>CAWKOR010000001.1:0-1942500 GCA_963851325.1 uncultured delta proteobacterium
CCGAAGTTGGAGAAAGGGAGCGGTTCGGAAATCAGAGGCGGCAGCGCTCGATGCATCGAACGCTGCCGCCAAGAAAAGAAAGTCGTCGTTACTGTGGGAGGCTGGCCGCCAGCTTGCCATCCGCACCATAGATGAAAAGCGCGGCGCGGTTTTGCTGATCCAGCGATAGCGCCGCATGCGTGATGCCGCCGCCCAGCAGCGCGATGCCCGCCGTTCCCGCTTGCGTGACGGTCAGCCCGATGCGCGGCTGAGTCGCATCCGAGAGGCGCATGATCGATTCGCCCGCGTCGGTAGTTTCCATCGAAGCGCGCTGCCCACCCTTGGCGTCGACCAGCGCAATGTTGGATGCGCCGCCATCGTTGACCGCCATCCCCATGCGAGGCGCGCCCTTGTCGTCGAACAGGCGCATCCGCGAAACGCCGCGCGAGAGGCTGACCTCGGCGCGGGTCTTTCCGCTCGCATCGTAGAGGCCGAGGGCGGGAACGCCATCGTGCGCGACGCCCAAACCGGCGCGCAACTTGCCGGTGTCATCGAGGAGACGCAACTCCGCCACGCCTTTGGCGGTCACGTCGAGCAGCGCGCGGGTGGTGCCGTCCTTGTCAACCAGGGTGAATTCATGCGCCGTGATGTTCTTGGGGATGGCGGCCGCGCCCAACTGAGGCACCGCGGCGGGCCAGAAATGTTCCGCGGCAGCGCCGCCGACCAGGGAAAACACCGCGGTCACGATGATGAGCGAGAATTTTTCGGTCCAGGACATGGTCAGAATCTCCTCTCGATTGCCCCGTTGCTGAGGTTGTCTAGAAAATCTAGCAAGCGCGATGGGGGTCGCAAAACCCGCGTTAATCGCTCCGGCGGGCGCGGCGGACCTCGCCCCGGCCGGCCGGCTCGCAGCGGGACATTGACAAGCAACCGTGCGAGAGTGTCAGTCTCGGAGCGGAGCCAAAATTCGCGCCGGTCGCTCAATTGAGGATGAAGCCAATGGCAGAGCAGTATCGCATCTTCGGGGTTGAAATGTCGCCCTACTCGGTGAAGGTTCGTTCCTACTTTCGGTACAAGGGCATTGCGCATAAGTGGATCCCGCGCAACCAGGACAAGCAGGGCGAGTATGCGAAATACGCCAAGCTGCCGATCGTGCCGCTGGTGGTGACGCCGCAGGATGAGGGCATCCAGGATTCGACGCCGATTATCGATCGAGTCGAGGCGCAACATCCGCAGCCGTCGATCCATCCGGGCGACCCGGTGGCGGCGTTCATTTCGGTGCTGCTGGAGGAGTTCGGCGACGAGTGGGGCAACAAATGGATGTTTCATTATCGCTGGGCGCGCGAGGTGGATCAGATTGCCTGCGCGGGACGCATCGCGCGCTCGATGATGGCGATCGCGGACGAGAAACAGTTGGCGAGTGCGATCGAGCAAGTGCGCGGGCGGATGGTCGGTCGGGTGTGGTTCGTGGGCTCCAACCCGCAGACGGCGCCGCAAATCGAGGAATCATTTTGCACCACGCTTGACCTGCTGGAAGCGCATCTGAGCAATCGCGCGTACCTGTTCGGGGCGCGGCCGGCATACGGCGACTTCGCGATGTGGGGGCAGATCTACAATGCATGGACGGATCCGACGCCGGGGGCGCTGATCGAATCGCGCGCGCCCAATGTGCTCGCGTGGGTGCATCGGATGTTGTGGCCTCGCGCGGAGGGGGAATTCGAATCGTGGGGCAGCCTCGAGCCTACGATGATGCCGCTGCTCAAGAGCCAGGTCGGCGCGCTCTTCATGCCATGGACGGTAGCCAACGCGGCGGCCATCGCAAGCGGACAGGAAGAGTTCAGCGTCGAGCTGGCCGGGCGGACCTGGACGCAGAAGCCGCAGAAGTATCACGCGAAGTCGCTCGGCGTGTTGCGTCAGAAGTATGCGGCATTGAGCGATCGTCGCGCGCTGGATGCGGTGCTGGAACGCGCGGGCTGTATAGCCGGACTGCGCGGCTGAGCGCGCATCCGCGAGCGCCGCTTCGCGATTTTCGAGCATAGCACGCCTCACAAAATGATGGCCTTCGCTGACTGGATGTTCAGCAGAGGCCGACTTTTGCACATCTTCCCCTTCTCCCCGTAGCAGATCGTGTGGATGAACTAGTTCATCCTTATTGCTTTCGCAAATTCCCGGCACAATGCGCTCGATGAATGAATCTTCTTATACCCGCGCCGGTAGTGATCGAAGCGGGAGCCCAGGCAAGTTCCTCGGGTTCTCCCACTTCGACACCGCCGGCGCGCCAGCCTTCGGCGTCGAGAGCGACAGCGTCACGCCACCGGAATGGATCCAGCTGGTCCCGGCCGGCAGCTTCCATGGGCGCGACGGCCGCGGACCTTATGTGCTCGCGGATCCCGCGGCAGTCATCGGCGCGACCAAGGCATTGCGCATGAAGGCGGGGATTCCGATCGACTATGACCATGCGACCGACTTTGCCGCGTCGCAGGGAAGTCCCGCTCCAGCGGCAGGATGGATCACCGAATTCGCGATTCGCGACGGCGCGATCTGGGGCCGCGTGGAATGGACCGAGCGCGCCGCCATCGCAATCCGGGCGCTCGAGTATCGGTACATCTCGCCGGTCTTCCAATACTCGCCGAGCGACGGCACCATCACGCGGCTGCTGCGCGCCGGCCTGACCAACAATCCGAATCTTTACCTGACCGCGATCTCGGCGGCCGGAGACGAGGAAAGCAACATGGACGAATTTCTCAAGCAGCTTCGCGAAACGCTCGGGCTCTCTTCCGATGCATCAACCAACGACATTCTGAAGCGGACCGACGCGATGGTCGCTACGGCTACCAGTGCCGATAAGACCGGCGCTGCGCTACATCGCGGCGAAGGCGTCGATCCCGCGCGTTATGTCGCGGTTGCGGAGTTTCAGCAGGCGCTCACGGAACTCAATGCGATCAAGATGGAGCGGGCGTTGGAAAAGGCCGAGCATGCGGTCGATGAGGCGATTCGATCGGGCAAGCTGGTGCCGGCGCATCGCGAATGGGCCGTCGCATATTGCGCAGCCGATCCCAAGGGCTTCGACGCGTTCGCCGCGCGTCAACCGCTGGCGCTGCCCGGCGAGATGAACCTGGGAGGCGATCCGCGCGTCGCGCTATCGCGATCGTATGCGGGCACGATGCTAAGTGCGACCGAGGTAGCGATCTGCGGTCTGCTCGGCGTCACACCTAAGGACTTCCTGAGTCGCAAAGGCGCCGGCGCAGACTTTCTGCATCTCAACAAGGATCAGGCGGCTTCGAATCTCTAACTCTAATCGAATCGGCAAGGTGAAAAGATGGCGGCACTGACTAGCTCTCGAAACACGCCCGAAATGGCCGACGGCGGGCGCATCCGCGTGGTGAATGTCGAGGCGAACACCACAATCTATCTGGGCGGGATGGTCGCGATAAACGCGGCCGGCAATGCAGTCCCCGCATCGGCGACTACCAGCACTGCCAACGACCAGAAGGTCATCGGGCGCGCGGAATATGTCGTCAATGGCACTCCGGCGCAGAATGCGGCGAACAACCCTGGCACGGCGGGCGCGATTCAAATTGCCGTGCGCAAGGGTGTCTTCATGTATGCGCAGGATAGCTCGATCACCGGCGCGTCCGTAGGCAGCCCGTGCTTCGCGCTCGACGATAACAATGTAACGGCTACCGATCGGGCCTCCGGCGCTGCGGTGCAGCAATACGCAGTTGCGGGGCAAGTAGTCGCGGTCGATGCTTCCGGTGAAGTGTGGGTCGATTTCTGGCATCAGGCCGCGGCGGCCGCGTAAGCCTACCAATTAGCAAGGAGCTATAACCAAGATGGAAGTATCTTCACAAAACCTCTCCGCTCTGTTTACCGGCTTCGATGTGGTCTTTCAGCGCGGATTCGAGAAGCCTCCCTCATACTACGAATCGATATGCTCAATCGTTCGGTCCTCCAGCCGCGTGAGCACCTATCCTTGGTTGGGCCGCACGACCAAATTTCGTGAATGGCTCGGCGACCGGGTCATCCAGGCTCTCGAAGCGCATTCCTATACCATCGCCAATCGTAACTTCGAAGACACGGTGTCGATCGATCGCAACGACATTGAGGATGACACCTACGGAGTCTATGAACCGATCATCGAGCAGCTAGGATGGGACACCAAGGTGCATCCGGACATGCTGCTCTTTCAGATGATCAAAAACTCGGTGACTACTCCGTCGAGTGTCATCGGGTATGACGGCCAGCCGTTTTTCTCATCGACCCATCCTGTAGGTCCGATGGGACGCGCGGATGCGGATTCGACAGCTTCGAACATCAACAGCTCTGGTTCAGGTGCCTACTGGTTTCTCATCGACGCCTCGCGCGCAATCCGGCCCTTCATCTTTCAGCTTCGACGTGAGTATGCGGTTACGCGAATGAGCTCGGTCAACGATGAGGCGGTCTTCACCCGCCGCGAGTTTCGCTACGGCGTGGACGGCCGCGCGAACACCGGAGTCGGGCTCTGGCAGCTAGCATACGCGAGCAACCAGGATCTCTCGAATCCAGCGAACTATGGTGCGGCGCGTGCGGCGATGCGGTCGTTGAAGACCGATGCTGCAATGCCATTCGGCACGCTGTCGAGTGGTAAAGGCGTCTATCTGCTGGTGCCTCCAACGCTGGAGGAAGTGGGACGTCAGCTCCTGAATTCCGAGTTCATGGGAGGTACCGGTTCCAGCGCTAGCGTGTCGACCACCAACATCTGGAGAAATAGCGCCGAGCTGATTGTAAGCGAGTACCTGGCCTAGGAAAGTAAGGATTTTATGAGCTACGCGACGCCTCAGGACATCATCAATCGCTATCCGAATCGCGACTTGGTCCAGCTCACCAACGAGGATCCGACAGTCACTACTATCAACAGTACCGCGCTTCAGCAGGCGCTGGACGATGCGTCGGCGGAGATCGACGGGTATCTTGGTGGACGCTTTACCTTACCGCTGACCGATGTCCCGGAAGTACTGCAGCGGCTTGCTTGTGATGTAGCCATCTACCGCCTGCAGTCCTTGAGGCCGATCCATGACCTTGCAGACGCACGACGTCGCTATGACGATGCGATCGCTACGCTGACCAAGGTCGCCGGCGGCGAGATGACTCTGGGTATCGGCGCGGACGGTCATCAAACATCCATCGCACAAGGGGCCGAACAGACCGCGGGTCCAGTGCGAGTATTCAGTCGCAAACGCATGAGGGGATTCTAGGAAAATGGGAGTCGCTTTCGACACGCCATGGATTGGTCAGCAATTCACGCCGCCCACCCCGGTCGACGTTGCAAGCATCGAAGCGGCCATAGTCGCGCGGTTGCGTGAAATGGTTACTTCGATCGAGATTCTCCATTTCCCGGATAACCCTAAGACCTATCGCTTGACGCATAGAATCGGCGCGGCGCTGATCGTATATCGCGGATCGGACTACGGAAAGGTAGTACATACCGCCTCGATCATCCAGGAACGCAAAATGGAGTTCGATGTCACCGTGTTAGTCCGCGATTTAGGATGGAGCGTGGGCGGGACTCCGGCAGCGACCTCCCCCGGAGCATACGCCATCCTGGAAACGATCCGCGCCGCGCTGACCGGGTACCTGATTCCCGGTGCACGCAAGATCTTCATGGTGCGAGACAAGTTCGTTGAGCGTGATGCCGACGGCGGTGTTTGGATGTACCTGCTGACAGTTGCGGTGACGACCATGGCGCTTGAATCTTCCGCGATTGAGGAGTTCCCTCTGTTCGTCAAGGGGGTAGCGCTCGAGACCAGCGGTGAAAGCACGGTCACAGTCGGAGCGCAGGGGTTTACCTTCGATTCCCAGGATCAAGTTCAACTTCCCAACAGCAACATCGTCGCAATCACGGTTAGTTCGCTCGACGCTTCACCATTCATAACCGGCACCGACTTCAGCTTGGACCCGGTAAATGGAGTCGTCACGCGGATACCGTCGGGCGGCATTGCAAGTGGCGCCCTGGTCGACATCGCATGGAGCTATGCCGACGCGGCGATAGCTACATCGGGAGAATAAGCAGCCGCGAGCCTATAGGCCACGGTTGAGCCGGAGACTCAATCTTCAAGATCGTATGGTGAAACAATGCCAGCAAGTTTTTTACATGGAATTGAAGTGATCGAAGTCGGCAGCGGTCCGGTGCCAGTGACAGTGGTAAAGTCCGCAGTCGTCGGACTGGTCGGCACCGCTCCTTCCTGGGCGGTCGAAGCGCCGGCCATCGCACCGAATGTCAATGCGCCCACGCTGGTGTCATCGGCGCTGGATGCGGCCAACTTCGGCCCGAGCGTAAGCGGGTACACGATTCCTTACGCGCTGGCCGCGATCCAGAATCAAGGCGCGGGTCAGGTAATCGCGGTCAATGTATTCGACCCGGCGACGCACGTTACATCGGTCGCTGCCACAGCCTTTCCTTTCAATGCTCAGGGTGTAGTCAACCTGGGGCACATGGGAGTGTCGAGCGTAGTGATCACCAGTGATCCTGCCGGCACTACCTACGACGCGGACACCGACTACACGCTCGATGCGCTAAACGGGATAGTCACTATTATTCCCACCGGATCCGGCGGTCATATCGCTGCGGGGGCCACGGTGTTGGTGTCCTTTGACTATGCCGATCCGACCAAGGTTGAAGACTCAGACATTATCGGCGGCGTGACGAATGGAGTTTTCACTGGAATCCAGGCACTCCAGACCACTTATGGAACCATGGGTTTTTTCGCGAAGATCCTGATCGCTCCGGGTTACTCGCAATCCGCCGATGTCGCAACGTCGCAGATAGCAATGGCCAACAAGATTCGCGCGATCGCTCTGGTAGACTCTCCGCCGTCGACGCCGGTCGCAAGCGCAATCAGCAACCGCGGCTTGGCGGGGAATGCGTTCAACACCTCCAGCAAGCGGGCCGTCCTTTGCTATCCCCAGGAAACGTTCTTCGATACCGGCATCATACCGTCGGGAATAACTTTGAGCTCGACTGGCGCGCCGATAGTCACTCGGGCAAATTCCCTGGGGGTCGGGCCTTATTCTTCGTGGGTAGCCGGCGCCATAGCGGCTCGCGACCTGGCGAACGGATACTGGTGGTCTCCTTCCAACTCTGAGATAGAAGGCGTTCTCGGACCCGATGTACAACTTTACTCATCGGCGATCGATTCCACGTCGGACGTGAACAACCTGAACTCGAGCGGAATACTTACCGTCTTCAACGCTTTCGGGACCGGCTTCCGTGTGTGGGGGAATCGTTCATCTGCATACCCCAGCACCACTGCGCCGGACAATTTCATAAATGTGCGCAGAACCATCGACGTAATCGAGGAATCGGTCGAACTCGCAATGCTGCAGTTCATCGATCAGCCAATCTCCAATGCGCTCATCACAGCTATTCTGGCAACCGTGAATTCCTTTCTGCGGACTTTGATTCAGCGGGGCGCGGTGGTGGCTGCAAGTGCAAGCTATGATCCGGCAATGAATCCGCCCACGCAAATTGCCGCGGGGCAGCTGGTGTTTGACATCGACGTTATGCCGCCACCTCCTGCTGAGCGCCTCACCTTCCAGACTTTCATCGATGTCACTCTACTCCGGCAGCTGGGTCAGACGAGCGCCCTGACCACCTCCGCGTTAGCTACCGCTTAACATCGACAAGGTATCGAGGTATTCGGATGAACATTCAGATCAATTCTCTAGCCAACGCGAATGTCTATATCGACGGTGTTGGCCTGCTCGGACGGGCAGAAGAAGTCGAAATCCCGCAGCCGCGACATCGGATGATCGACTACAAAGGTCTTGGGATGGTCGGAACCGCGGAATTGTGGAGCGGAGTGGACAAACTCGAGGCAAAGATAAAATGGGCTTCCTTCGATGCGGAAACCTTAACGATGTCGGCGAGCCCCTTCCAGACTCACTCTTTCCAGGTTCGCGGAAGTCTCGAACAGTACACTAGCCAAGGCCGTTCGGCGGAGTTACCCGTCGTCTACTTGATGACCGGGGTGTTCAAGGATGCCGGCACCGCCAATCTCCGGCATCAGTCTATGGTAGAGACGAATTCAACTGTCAGCGTCTATCACTGCGAACTGTACGTCGCCGGAACTCAAATCTACCTCTACGACGTGTTCGCGAATGTATACGTCGTGGGCGGCGTCGATCAACTGTCCACCTTTCGCACGAATCTGGGCGGCTGACCGATAACGAACGATGACAAACATTGTGTCGCAAGTGATGAGGAGTATGTCCGATGAGATCTGATGATCTGTCAGTCAATGGAGTGAAGCTTCATGACGCACCCGAAGCCGAACCAAAAGACAGGAGTGTCCTGGTCCTCCCTTCGGGCAGAAGCGCGGCTATTCGTAAGGGCTTCGGGCGCGACCTTATGCGCGCTCAACGAGTGGTGGGTATATCGAGCGATCCCAATGCGGTGGTGTTTGCGTTAATCGCAGAGCTGGTCGAGATCGATGGCGAGAAGCTCCTCTACGAGGACCTTCTCGCGATGGATCTCAACGACGTGCTCGCGCTGCAGTCTGAGGTGGCGGGCGCAAATTTTCAGGGCCCTCCGCCGGCGCCTTCGCAGCACTCGTTCACTTCGGATTCGGAGTAAAAGAATTGGCGGCGATGGACTTCGATGAGTTGAACTACTGGCTGCAGGCGGTTAGCGAGTACAACCGCAAAGCCTCGGAGATCGCGGGCGGAGGGGATTAGTTCATGGTCGTTGCTGGTGAGAGGTAGGCGAGGAAATGAAACCGAGCGGGACTCACGAGGTTGCAGACGGTTGCTTGCCAGATGCTTTGCATGAACAGGGTTCTGCCGAAACGTCCTGCTCATTCAAACAACCAAAAGAAGTGACACCAACAGTGCTGCGTGCGCCTCTAACTGCCACCCGGGAGCTTGGTCTTCGGTGCCCATGAAAGCGAAGCTGAAATCAGAAGATATAGCTCGCTTCGCTGCCTTCGCGGCTACGTTGTCCGTCGGCACAGCAGGAATCACTGGCTTAGACTTTCGATTCGCCAAGCGCTCCAACGAGTCCGAGACAACTGTTCCTGAAGTCGCGAGGTTCTTCCCCAGCGCGTTTCAAATGGCCGCGCCCGGTCAACGGACAGCGAGCTATGGTCAACGTATGGGGTCGATCGGTTCTCAAATGTTCGGCGCCTCAACCCCGTTAATCGTCAACGTCGACCAACTATTCGTTTCTGGCGTGACCCTTTTGAGGTCGGTCGCTGCGCTTTCAGATGTATTAAAATGGTTGAGGACCTCCGCTATGCCGCTACCGATGCGAGAAGCATCCACCATTTCTCCGGCGGCTGCGATTGGGAGACGCGCTTTCTCCGTCCAGGAAAGCCTCGGCACCATCGGCGAGGCCGCAAAAGTAGTAGTCGCTGCCGTAGTTCAAATAGGAGCTAGAGGCCTGACTGCTACTGGCGTTATGACCGCCACCCTCCTCGGTGGAGCGGCAGTCTCATTGCACAACTGGAACGCCTTCGTGAAAAGCGTTGTGAGAATGACGGTTTCAGCGTCGCACGAAGCGATGGCTTCCACTGGCAGATTTGCTTCCGCCGCGGTCGGCGAGACCGAGAAAAGTGATGCCGAGAAGCCATCGGTGGTCGATCCTGCGTCATCGGCTCGCCGCGGATGGGGTCGTCTAAAGCAGGTCACGGCCGAGCTCGATTCGACCGCAATCGGTGGGCGCCCGGTGGCGCGTCAGGAATTGACGCCTTTGAACTATTCGCAGTTCTGCACGCACTTCGACAGAGGATCCGCTACTCAGCGGAGGTTAGCAACAGTTGCGATGCTTAGCACCTCGCTGCTAGCAGCACCGGTCCAGGCTACCATTTCTGACCTTCGACCTAGAGGCGAAACAATGGGCTTCTCTCCGGTAGCCATCGCTTCGAATCCTACTATCGTCATCAACACCGACCAGGCCGATGATATTGAGCAGAGAGTATTGAAGGCGCTGAGGCAACATGGAGAGACCATTTACGCACAATGGTCGCGCGAGTTGCAAAAACGACAAAGGACTCAATTCTAGTGTTCGCGTTGTTAGGTGACATTCCATTTCAAGTAGTTGGCTCACCTGAGAGCCTGACCGATTCGCGCGGCTATGACTACGCGGAACATCGAGTGGTGCAGAATCGGCCTCGGGTGCAGTGGCTCGCGGATGACCTGGTGAGAATTAAACTGGAGATGTTATTGCATCGGTCCTTCACCGAGCCGGCCGCCAGTCTTTTGGTGCTGCGTCAGGTAGCCTCGACGCACGCGGCATTGCCGTTGATTTTCGGAAATGGAGACTTTCGTGGCTACTTCGTCATCACGCGGATAGATACGCTCTCGCGGCAGTTGAGTGGCTCCGGGGATCTTTTCGCGATTGGTGTCAGGCTTAGCTTGTGCGAATCTCCAATCGAGTTCGATCCTGCGGCGCCTCCGGTTGCGGCCTTCCTCCCCATCGCAATAGCAGCGGTGGCGGCGGCAGATAGCGCTGGCACACCGATCGGCACCGCTTCCGGTGTATCAGCCATCGCTGCACTAATCACGCCCTCAGGACCAAGTAGCGCGATCCTGCTGCCGGACGATATACCCATTTCAACTATTGTCAGGAGTACAGCGTGAGCAATTTACAGTTCATCAAGCATATAAGCTCAAATGGCGATCGATGGGATCTACTTGCTTGGAGCCACTACGGGGATCCCACTTTGTTCGGTCCTCTGATAATGGCCAATCCTGAAATTCCGATTGAGCCGGTGCTTGTAGCGGGGTTGACTATCAATATTCCGGTGCTGCAGAAAGCAAGTGTGGTCCCGGCAGATCTACCTCCGTGGAAACGTGTTAAGGTCTAGCTCGACAATCGTATGGTTTCAAATATATCGTTTCCGGTTCGTTCTCCAGAATGGACCCTTAGCTATCGGGGAATCAGCATCACCGACGAGATTTCCTCGATGGTTGTGAGCCTCACCTATACTGACTTCCTGACTGGAATGGCTGGAGAAGTCGAGATCGTCGTTGAGGATCATGACCTGCGCTGGCAGGGCTCGTGGTATCCTGCCTTGGGAGATGAGGTCAGCTTGCAGATCGGATACCGCGGGGAAGGACTGCTGCCCTGCGGAGAATTCCAGATCGACCAGCTGGAGTTAACCGGGCCGCCTGACACCTTCATTGCTCGGTGCCTGGCGGCCTACATCACTCCGGCAATGCGGACGCGAAACAGCGTTGGATACGAGGATCAGACTCTGCTTGGAATTGCGCGGACCATCGGTGGGAAGCACGGTCTCGAGGTGATCAGCGCGCCTGAGGTCATCGACATCGGGTTTGCGCGAGTCACACAGAATCACGAGACGGACCTGGAATTCCTGAAACGATTGGCGTTGGAGTACGACTACGACTTCACCGTTCGAGGTTCCACCCTGGTGTATTATTCGCGGCCGGCTCTCGAGGTTATCGCGCCTATACGAAGCGTCAACAGGACCGATGTCGAGCGTTTCGAGTTTCGCAATCGCAGTCACACGACCTACCGCTCCGCTGAAGTTGCCTATCGGGACCTTATGTCCAAGTCACTAATCGTTCAGAGCGCCGCGGCAATTGCGCCGGTTCCTACTGAGGATGTTCTCAAGATAGTGTCTCGTTGTGAGAATGGGCAGCAGGCGTCCCTCAAGGGTCAAGCCGCTCTGCGGTCTCACAATAGCCACTTTATTCAAGCCAGTCTGATCATGCCCGGGTCCATCGCGATGGCTTCCGGGAACACCTTGCAACTGACTGGCTTCGGAGAGTTCGAAGGCATCTACATTATTGTGGTAGCACGGCATCGGCTCGATCGGATTGAAGGTTATACCACTCGTTTGGAGCTTAGCCGTGTCTTCTAACGCGTACGGGCTCGGGATCGGGAATGCGGAGGCTCGTAACAACGCCTTGCTGCGCCTGGCGATTGTTAAGGATCAAGACCCCACGACGGGTCGGCTCAGAGTAGTGTTTGGCGAATTCGATCAGATCGTTAGCTATTGGCTGCCTGTTGTAGTTCCGAAAGCTCAGGATGACAAGGTATATTGGTTACCTGATATCGGAGAACAAGTGGTTTGTTTAATGGATGAGCACGACGAGGCTGGAGTGGTTTTGGGCGCCATTTACTCGCAAGCCGATTCAACACCTGTACAGAGTACCGATAAATTCCATCTGGGGTTCAAAGACGGAACAGCAGTCGAGTACGACCGCTCGACTCATGTGCTGGCCTTGAACTTTCAGGATTCGACTGCGATCAAATACGACGGCGGTTCACACGCGTTGAGTTTGCGGTTCGAGGATCAGGGCACGATTACTTACGACTCGACGGCGCACTCTCTGTCGCTGGAATTTAATGACGGGGCCGCTCTGAAATACGATGCGTCGGCTCATTCGTTGTCAATGCTAGGCAGCCCTGCAACCACGGTCACTATAAGTGCCCTGGGAGGAATCACCCTTCAATCTGGTGCATCGTCAGTGGTTATTCTCCCGAGCGGAGTGACTATAACTCCGCCGCTTCTCTGATCTGTTCTGTTGCAGGTCGCCGAAACGACGCCAAGATGCAACGCCATTGTGAAAACGAACGATGTGGAGGTCGGCTATGAGCACTGATGCGATTACTTTGGCTGACGTTACCTCCGCAGATTGGTCGCTCAAACTGGACGCGATCGGTGCCACAGTTGAAGGAGTCAAGGACATAGAACAATGCATCGCGATAATACTCACCACGCCGCGAGGATCAGACCCACTCCGACCGACGTTTGGTGCGGACTTGTGGCGTTACATCGATAATCCAATCAGCGTGGCGATTCCGTCGATCGTCCGTGAGGTCAGTGCCGCAATTTCGATGTGGGAGCCGCGCATCATCGTCCAGTCCGTTAGAGTATCGCGCGCGAACGATAGTAGCTCTCAGTCGGATTCGCACCTGAATATCTCGGTGGTCTGGCAACTCAAACTCACCGGCCCTTCGTCCTCTCCACAAACGACTGTGGTCGGTGTTCAAGGAGGGACGTGATGGGACAGGGAATTCCGGCACTGCCGGCGCCGATGTTCGTCAACGACAGCGATGGCACCGATCCGAATCTGATTCTTGCCAACATGATTGCCACCTTTGAGGCGTCTTCAGGACGGACGCTGCAGCCCGCTCAAGTTGAACGCCTGTTGATCGACTTGTTTGCCTATCGGGAATCTCTGGTGCGGAATGCAGTCCAATATGCAGCTCAGCAGAATCTGCTCGCCTACGCTATTTTTCCGATGATCGATTATCTCGGCGGTCTGGTCGGAGTATCGCGATTGCAAGCGCAAGCAGCGAGCACGACCATCCAGTTCAGCCTGGCAAACGCTCTGACTGTGGACTACAAGGTTCCATCTGGTACTCGAGTCGGTAGTAGCGATGGTCAGGTGGTGTTTGCCACGAATGCCGATTTGACTATCGTGGCAGGTGCCACTAGTGCGTTCGTGGGTGCAACAGCGATTGTTCCAGGTCTCGGTGGAAACGGCTTCCTGCCGGGGCAGATCAACGTGCTTATGAACCCCAGCGCGCTACTCGCGGGAGCAAGTAGCACCAGCATCAGTTCTGGCGGCTCTGCTACTGAGAGTGACGATCACCTGCGCACTCGGATACAAGCCGCGCCAAACAGGTTCAGTTCGGCAGGTCCCGCGGGTGCCTACCGTTTCTTTGCGTTAGGTGTCGATCCTTCAATTATTGATGTGCAGGTGGTTAGTGTCGCACCAGGCGTGGTCAACGTTTATGTATTGACTGGCCCGGTGACAGAGCAACCGACCGCCGCACCCAATCCGATAGCGATTGCGGGTCCAACATTGCTTAGCAGCGTTCAGTCGGCACTCGATTCGGAGATAGTACGACCAATTACCGATACCGTGGTGACCTCCGCAGTTAGCGAGGTGGACTATCAGATCGATGCGGTCGTGACTTTGTACTCGGATGCGGATCCGAATTTGACCATGAGCACGGCAGCGACAGCGGTGCAGTCGTTCACGCTCGAAGTCGCGTCCAGAATTCAGAAGGACATCGTGCCGAGCCAGATCATCGCCGCCCTTTCGGTGCCGGGAGTCTATGAGGTGACACTCAATGCTCCCGCGTATACGCAGCTAGCGGCAGGGCAGTGGGCGAACTGCACGAGTATCACGCTCGCGCAGGCTGTGAGCGGCGAACGTAGTTAGCTGAGACTCAACCGATTGTTTGCCACGCAGGACTGGGCAAATGGCAGAACTCCAAATTCCACCTTCGATAAACGATGCCCGTAGCCGAGCTTTGATGGATCTGGTCGGGCGGCTGGGTCAAATAGATCTGGCATCGCTACTAGTCTATCGAATAGACTCCGTGCCCGCTGAAGCATTGCCATTTCTGGCCTGGCAGTTCGATATTCTTTCACCGCTTTGGCAGAGCGTTGCACCAGTACTGAGGAGCGTCGACTCGATCCGAGATGTGGATGCGCTAGTCGACATCGATACGTTGACCGAGGATCCCTCGGTGCAAGGCATTCAGCAGAGCGTGGCAGTCGCCGCGCAGCGAGCACTCATAAAGATGGCGATCCAGCTTCACCGGTTTCGCGGGACGCCGTGGTCGATCAAGAGTGCCCTTGCGATGCTGGGTTGGTCGAGTGTTTCAATCCTTGAGGGTCAAGACAGTTGGGGCGGCAGTCAATACCCGCCCGACGAAGGCTGGGCGGTCTTTCGGGTAGTGATTCACCTTATAGCCGGACAGACGTTTGATCCCAATGCCCCGGATCTCGCCACTGCGACGATCAACTTTTTCAAGCCCGCGAGGTCATTGCTGGACTCGCTCGTTTTCGTACTGCCGCCAGTTCTCGATGCTGCGCCGGCGCCGCTTGATAGACTTACCCTGGGCGGAATTGACACCTATCAACTGGACATCGGGCCATCACCCGCAGCCGGGCTTTCGATCGCAATCGTCCTTGAACTGGACCACGATCCGTACGGGCCTGCGGGACCATTTTATTCCGCGCGTTATCGGCATAGCGGGATTACCTATGGCGCCGATGAGCCGGCGGTTGCTGATTCAGCGCTGATTCTGGATGGCGTCGCGCTGCTGCAGGGCGGATAGGCGGCCGCAATTCGGGGCCGTCGGTTCCACTTGTCGCATCTCTTGCTTAGGTTGGAGGAACTAATGAATTTTCCGAACAAGATAGTGAAATTGATCGGTGGGTCATCTGCGAGACGGCTTGTCGAGCGCCGCGATCCGGGGCATTCGATCATACGACCGCGCGGGACGGTGCGCTTTGAGATGTTTAAGGACCAGCGCCTCATCGCGACTGTCGAAGCCGGTAACCTGTTCGTCAATGCTGGTCTTCCAGCATTGGCGGCGCTGATGGGCGGAGACACCAGCGGCGAATTCGCATCGGCGGTGGGATTCGGATCGGGCGCCGGAGCTCCAGCCGTCACTGATACGGGCCTAACGGTTCCGGCTTACTACAAGGCCCTCGATTCGCATGCCGAGGATGGCACAGGGAGCGTCACATTTAATTGGAGCTTGAGCGCGGGTGATACTGGTGCGGTCGGCACGACCATCCAGGAGCTAGGGTTGTTTGCAAACAACACCTCTGTCGTGCTTCCAGGCGCGACCCCACCCGCCCCGCTGCTAGCACGCAAAACGATCAGTCCAATTTTATTTAATTCAGGGATGAGCCTTAGCGGAGTATGGACATTAACCTTCTAAGACTAGCCAGCGAGGAGAGAGAGCCGCGATGGTTCTATTGATTGACAATCCCAGCTTTACTGCCAACGAGATATACGAGATTCAGGCAACCGACCCAGTCGAGGGCGCCGCAACCGGTGCGAGCTTCAATGGGCTTGGGCTTTCCAATCAGCCGCACCAGCAGCTCGCGAATCGAACCGCGTTTTTGAAGCAGCGCCAGGACACCAACATCGGAAGCATCACCGCTCTCCAGGCGTTTACCGCGCTTTTCAAAGGGCTTATGGGAGCCAACGGATATGCGCAGATTCCATTTTTGGACGTCAATCGCGGATTGATTACTGCGACCATCCAATGGGGCGCGTTGTTTCCAACGGGTGGCCTCGGCAAGGATCAGACCTATGCGGTGACGTGGCCGATTCAGTTTTCCAACTCGTGCGTGTGGGCGATCGCTTCGCTATCCAATGGCGCCGCTGATGTGAATGCCGGCAAGCTGGTGATGGAGACGGTGGGGCTTACGAGTGCCACCGGAGTCTTCATGTCGGACTTTCTCTCGGGCGCGTCAAACTCGAGTCATCCGAATGACGGCTTTTATTGGCTAGCCGTAGGCTTCTAGGCCTTGGGCGCTTGTGCGGCTAAGATTATCTTCTTCCTCGTCACAGGCCTAGGTCTTTTGCCAGCTTCTGACGCTGCTCAATAGGTTCGCCGAACATCATCGAACCGGCTCGGGCGCGCTTGAAGTACAAATGCGCGGGGTGCTCCCAGGTGAAACCCATTCCACCATGGATCTGAATGTTATCCGCGGCGGCGTGGAAGAAGGCCTCCGAGCAGAAGGACCTTGCCATATGTGCCGCCGATTGCAGTTGAGCCTCGTCATTTTGAGCCACCGAGAAGGCGGCATTGTAGGCGGCCGAGCGGGCAAACTCAGTGTCCACCAACATGTCGGCGCACTTATGCTTAATCGCCTGGAACGATCCGATCGGACGTCCGAACTGAAGCCGCGTCTTTGCATACTCAGTGGATTGTTCAAGGCATCGTTGCGCGCCGCCCACCTGCTCGGCGGCCAGCATCGCGGAAGCCACCGCCAGGACGTGCCGGATTGCCGCGGTTGCGTCGCCTCCGCTCGATATCAGCGCCGCGGGAGTGTCGGAAAATGAAAGCCGTGCCAGTTTGCGTGTGAGGTCGAGAGTCGGCAAAGCGGTGCGCTCGAACTTCGTCGCACCACGATCCACCTGAAACAGTCCTAAGCCGTTATCGGTCCGGGCCGCGACAAGCACGACGTCGGCGATGTTACCATCGAGCACGTAGTCCTTAACGCCCGATAGCTTCCATTTCGATCCGTCGCGCGAAGCACGCATCGCGATCGATTCCACGTCCCAGCGCCCATGCTCTTCTACGAATGCCAATGTCCCAATGGCCTTTCCAGACGCAACGGATGGTAGGAGTTTCGCTTTGGAGGCGTCATCGGCGCAATGGACCAGCGCGCCTGCAGCCAGCACTGCGGTTGACAGGTAGGGTCCGCAAAAGAGGACCCTCCCCATTTCTTCCATGACGATTGCCAGCTCGACAGGGCCCAACCCGGCGCCACCGAACTGTTCCGGCACGATGAGTCCTACCAGCGAAAGTTCCGACCCCAATCGTTCCCAAGTCCTGGCATCGTAGCCGCGCTCAGTTTCCATCAGCTTGCGAACGGTCTGTTCGTTGGATTCGTTTTCCAGAAATCGCCGCACCGTTTCCCGAAGCTGTTCGTGCTCGTTGGTAAAAGAGATATCCATTAACTAGGCCTCTAGCTGTCCGAGGTTGGATGAGTCGCGGTCATGCACTGCGCGGGATGTTTTTCCATGGGATGTCTTTGTCGCTGCGCGGTTCGCCCGGAAGGCCCAGCACCCGTTCGCCGAGAATGTTCTTCATCACTTCTGATGTTCCACCTTCGATGGAATTGGCGCGCGCTCGCAGGAACTGATACTTCGCCAGCGCGAGACGCGACTCGCGTGCCCGCGAGGTTGGACGTCGCCGTTGATAGCCCGGCTCATACACCAAGGAGTCGCCGCCGATGACGTCCATCGCGCATTCCCAGATGCGCTTGTTGAGTTCCGCCTGCGCGAGCTTCGCGACCGATCCTTCAGGCCCGGGATTCCCGGCTTTGCGCGCTGCTTTGCCTCGCTGCACCGTGATGCGAAGTAGTTCGGCCTCGATGTAGAGCTTTGCAATCCGATCGCGCATTACCGTTTCGCCGGCAGGAGTGAAGTGCTTGCTGTCGCGCGATTTCCAGAGATCCATCAGGATGCCGATGGAGCCGCCGCCGGGCCGCGTGGGTGCGCCACCGATGGCGGTGCGCTCGTTCATCAAGGTGGTGATCGCGACCTTCCAGCCTTCGCCCTCTTTTCCCATGATGCGGTCGGTTGGAATTTTCACATCGGTGAAGAAGATCTCATTGAATTCCGCCTCGCCGGTGATCTGATGCAGCGGGCGGACCTCAACCCCTGGACTCTGCATGTCGAGCAGAAAGTACGACATGCCCGAATGCTTGGGCGCCTCGGGATTGGTGCGCGCGAGTAGCATGCCCCACTTCGACAGATGTGCGAGGCTGGTCCACACCTTCTGTCCGTTCACTGTCCATGAATCACCCTCACGCACCGCGCGTGTCGCGAGGCCCGCAACGTCCGAACCGGCGCTGGGCTCGCTGAACATCTGGCACCAGATGTCCTCGCCGGTGAAGATGCGCCGCAGTAAATTGTCGCGCATCCAGTCGGTGCCGTGGGTAAGCACGGTGGGCGCTCCCATTCCAATTCCGATGGCGTTGATCATCATGTCGTCGTAGTGAGTCTTCGCATGCTTGGCGAGTTCGTCGGCGACGATGGTCTGCATGCCGGGGCTGATGCCGAGACCGCCGTAGCCTTCGGGGAAATGCACCCAGGCCAGGCCGTGATCGTATTGCTTTCCCCGAAAGGTGAACTGATCGACCTTGTCGGGATGGGCTTCTTCGATGAGTTTGCGCACTCGCGCGCGCAGATCGGCTTCGGTGATTTCTTGATGGGCCATCGTCAGAGACTCCTTGCGAACCTCAACAATTAGCATTTCCCGCGCTGGCGCGAAAAGCCGCCGCGTGCCCTCGATCTGATGAGTGATGTGTCGGCGTCAACGTAGATAGGAGCTGGATAGACTGTTAATCGTCTTGAAAAAGTCGTCGACCGTTTCGGTGATGATCTGTGCGACTGGTTTGATTGAATCGATGCGGCCGCACACCTGGCCCGATAGCGCGATGCTCGCCTCCATGTCGCCTCCGAAATACAAATCCTTCGCGCGGCCGAACTCGCTCATCATGTTGGGTCCCGGCTCGCGCTCGAGGCGCGAAGTTCGTTGCGTTCGCAGCGCGCGCAGGGCGGGCTTCGAGAACTGATTCAGGAAGACAGTATCGGTCTCCGCCGCCGCAAGGATCGCATTCTTCCAGTTCGCATGCACCGGCGACTCGGCCGACGACACCATCCGCGTGCCCATCTGCACGCCCTCGGCGCCGAGCGCGAACGCCGCCGCCATCGTGCGTCCATCGACGATACCGCCTGCCGCGATGATCGGCACATCCACTTTCTCGCGCACCAGCGGCAGCAGCACCATTGAGGCGACCGGCTGCGGGTTCTTGAAGCCGCCGCCTTCGCCACCTTCGACGATGAGCCCGTCGACGCCCGCCTCGACAGCTTTCAGAGCGCCTTTGAGCGTGGGTATGACGTGGAAGACGGTGAGGCCGGCGGCCTTTAGCTCGGAGCAATATTTTCCCGGATCGCCTGCTGAAGTGGTGACGAATCGCACGCCCTGATCGACGACGAACTTCACGATGCCGGGATCGCGGACGAAGGCCAGCGCGATGTTCACCCCGAACGGTTTGCTGGTGAGCGTGCGCATCTTGCGGATCTCTTCCTTGATCTCGCTGAGCTCGCCTGATGATGTCTCGATGATGCCCATCGCGCCTGCGTTGGAAACCGCCGAGGCGAGTTGCGCGCGCGCGATCCATCCCATCGGCGCTTGCACGATTGGATACTCGACCCCGAGCATTTTGGTGACGCGGTTTACGATGCGCATGTTTGAGAACCTCACTTGGCGCGCCAGTTTATGCGAAGGTTGTAACGATGGCTAGGATTTCCAGCGCGTGGTTCGCGTATCGCCCGTTACCCAGACGCGCCTTGGCCTGATACCTGTCGTTGGACAAGCCGGGTATCTTCGTTCCTTCTCCGAAGTCATCAGGAGCCAGTCTACTCATAGTCAACATGAAGTATGCAGCGGGGGCCGGTCCGCGGCGCCTGATCGCACAAACGCCCGCCGATCTCCATTCGGAAGTCGCGCGGGCGTGCTTACGAGAGGAAGAGAAATACCCGATAGTTGCTCGGTCTATTTGAAGCTGAACGGAGGCTTCAGAGAGAGTCGAGTCAGGTCAACCACTTCCAATGGCGCCGCATCCATCTCAGTCGAGGCCATCGGAGTACACGGAGCAGGTCCAGAGGTCGTAGGCGCATCCGAATCGACATAAGGCGATGGGTCCGTACAGGGCATGGTCGAATGTGCGTACAAGTGGACCAGGTTCTTGCCCGGGAAAACCAGATAGCGCTCTGGGCTAACGACTTCATTGTCCTGGATCATGCTGTCGCCTTGCGCATGCATGTACGGAGTACCGGAGCAGTTAGACGATTCGAAGACCATCTGAGCTGTGCCGCCCGGATAGAATCCGGATGTCCCCACCGGCAGCGCAAACCACTGGCCGTTGATCTCTATCAGCACGAGGTTGGGAGAAACCATCGGACCAATCCGACGTCCGCGGCTATCCCACACCTGGGGAAAACCGTTGTTATCGACCGGTCTGCGGAGGGTTTCCGCCGCCGCGGTGCCTGCTATGAAGAGCGCGGTCGCAATCGCCATTGTTAGTATTGTTTTCATCAAAGGTCTCCCACCCCTCGGATTAAGGGATTGTTGAATCAGATGGTTCGTCAAACCGATTTCACTTCCGCCGTCCTGAGGCGTGATGTCGCATCAACCATGCCAAACAAAAGGTCGCGTGGACTCATACCTAAACCGGAACTCTGGCTCGTTCGGACGCACGCTGTTCCCTTCTGTGTGGAACGAAAGGCCTCGCGCCTGGCAGGTCGCTTTCGCCAAAGTGCTAGCTTGAAAGGAACGCGGTTGGAGTAACCTCGTGAACAGACTGCTGCGATCTAGAAATTGACTTCTGGTTCGCGAGCGGTCCGGAACCTGAGTTGATGGCCCATGATCTACCGGGCCGGATGTCGCGATCGGTTACAGCGGAAAGCGAGATGGCGCCTTTCGAGCCGCATCACGGAATCGACGTCTTAAGTCGTGGGCATGTGGGAAAGCGTCGCGGTCGTAGAGGTGGAGGATTACCTCCGCTCGCGGCGGATACCTACCGAGAATTTACAAACCAGACACGAAAGTGGACCGCTTCTTCACCGCCGCGAATCGCCGCTACCAGGGCATTCTCCACTCCTGGTAGGGGCGTTCGCGAATGTTCGCCAGGAATCCTTGTTTCTTATCCAGAGATCATCGAGGCGAATTCACTAGTTGCTAACATGAACCGGCGCTTTGCGCTTGGCCCATGGCATCGCTTGTTCGAGTTGCGAGGCGAGCCGAATCAGGGTGGCTTCGTCGCCGAAGCGTCCCGCGATCTGCACGCCAACCGGCAATCCCGCCGGCGTCGCATGCAGGGGCAGTGAAATCGCGGGCTGGCCGGTCGAGTTGAACAGCGGCGTGAACGGGCAATACGTGAAGACCTGGCGCGTCCACTCCATCGCGGTCATGCCGGCCTTGTTCTGATTCAGTTCACCCAGCGGCGCGGCCGGACGCGCCATGGTGGGAGTGACGAGCGCATCGACGGTTTCGAAGAACGCACCGACCGACCGCGAGAGCATGTTGCCATGCGCCAAAGAGTAGAGCAGCTCGAGCGCGGTGATGCGCTTGCCATCTTCGTAGCATGCGAGCGTGACCGCTTCGAGATTGTCGGGTCCGGGCTTGCGACCGAGCATCCTGGCGCTGCTGTCGACCGACAGCGCGGTAAAGGCGGCCCAGATCAGATGCACGCTGTTCAGGAACGCGTCCCAGTCATACTTTGGTCCGCCCTCGATGAGCGTGTGGCCGAGGCCTTCGAGCGTGCGGACCGTTTCATGAACCGCCTTGACGCATTCGGGATCGATCTTCTCGCCCGACGCGGGGGTCGCGGTCCATGCGATGCGAAGCTTGCCGGCCGGCACGCCAACCTCCTGCGACAGCGGACGCGCGAATGGCGCGATCATCGCGGGTGCGCCGACGTCGGGACCGGCAACCGCGTCGAGGAGCGCGGCCGCGTCGCGCACCGTGCGAGTGACCGCAAATTCGATCGCGAGACCGCATAGAGGATCAGCATAGTCGGGGCCAGTGGGCGTGCGGTCGCGGGTGGGCTTGAGGCCGACCAGACCATCGCATGACGCGGGGATGCGAATCGATCCGCCACCATCATTGGCGTGGGCCACCGGTACGATCCCCGCCGCAACTGCCGCGCCCGAGCCCCCGCTCGATCCTCCAGCGCTATGCCCGAGGTTCCATGGATTGCGCACCGGGCCATGCAGAATCGTTTCGGTGGTCGGATTGTAGCCGAGCTCTGGAGTCTGTGTGGTGCCCATCAGCACCAGGCCGGCGCGACGGAACCGCGCCATCAATTCGGTATCGGCGGTGGGAAGCGCGCCTTGCGCGAGGCGGCATCCGGAATCGAAACGCACGTTCTTCGCGTGCAGCACCAGTTCTTTGATGACGAAGGGGACGCCGGCGAAGGGACCGCTTGGAGGCTGCGCGGCGATCTCGGCGGCGGCCATTTCGGGCAGCGTCTGCAGGACCGCGTTAATTTTCGGATTTACTTTTGCGACCGCGGCGATCGCGGTTTCGAGAAGTTCCTTGGGGGTAACTTCTTTTCGCGCAACCAGTGAAGCGAGGCCGAGGCCGTCATGTGAGCTGTAGTCAGAAAGCGAAATCATTCGGACACCATCCTATCGGAAGTACCCGATTCATAGTCGGTACCAATCGCGATTGAAAGGGTAGGGCGCGCTATGCGCTCACCAGCGACAGCGCGGTCATGAATTTGCCGCCCGCAGTCCGCGCGATCGCATCGGTGCTTTCGAAGATAACGATCGCCTCGATTCCCAGGATCTCTCCGAAGGCAGTGCGAAGCTGCTGTTGGGCGGAGAGATCCAGCTCGCGATCGGAAACATAGCGTACGCGATATTGATGGTGAGTCTCCTGCACAATCTGGAATTGGCGAATCTCCGGCCGCGCTTTGATCGGTCCCACCAGCGGCCACGGTGATACCAGCCGATCGCCGGGAAGGCGGAACAGATTGATGCCGCGTCCGATAACTTTGCCCATCAGAGGAAGCGTTCTTCCGCATCTGCATGCGGCGTTTGAAGCGATGGCGTAGTCGCCGATCTCATACCGAATGAGGGGCATCAAGCGATTTTCGAGCGTAGTGATGAGGACCTTTCCCATCTCTCCGGGGGCAACGCTGATGCCGTTTCCGTCGACGATCTCGACCGCCACGTGTTCCGCGTTGATGTGATAGCTCCCGGCCGGGCACTGCCATGCGATGAAGCCCTCGGTCGAACCGTAGTTGTCGCGAATCTCTACTCCCAAAAGGCGGCGCGCACGTTCGCGGATCGAGTCCTCGAGCACCTCGCCTCCGGTGAAGATACATCTGAGGGAGCCGAGCCTGATCGCCCGCCGCTCAAAGGCCTGCAGCAGCCCATCAAGGTTCGATGGCATCGTATAGAGGGTCGCAGGGTTCAGCGCGAGTAACGCGTCGACCTGTTCCTCGAAGGGCCGGAAGATCAGCTTCAGAAATGTCGATCGCAACCGCAGCCGACTGTGGACCAGTTGCGAATCGGCGCTGTCGTCGGGGCGCGAGGTGAAGGCAACAATCCATGCATCGCGCCGCAGCGGACTCCATCCGCTGGCCCGAAGATAGCGGATGCGAGCCGCAAAGCGCCCGCTCTGATGGGCCGCATCGAACAGAAACTCCACCGGCATCCCGGTCGATCCCGAGGAATTGTCGTGGAAGAATGCGACGCCGTTCCCGATTCGTTCCCGGACCGAGCGATTGAGCGCTGGGATGTCCGACCTCATTAGTATGGGATAGCGACTCAGGTCCGGCGAGCTGGCAGCCGCGCCTAGACGCTCGCGATAAAAGGGGATAAGCGCGGCCGCGCGGAGCGTTTCATCGAGGCGGTTGCGGGTCTCGCCCTCCCTAACCGTCCTGCCCGCATATTGAGACCGAAGCAGGCGGGTGTACCTGGGGGCGATCGATAGAAGGACACCGACTTTAGCCATTCGATGAGATTGCAGCGAAGGCAACCAATTGGCGCAATTCAGAGTTGACGCGGATGTAGCATAGTCACAATAGGGTACTTGACATAATCGTCGCCACGGACATACAAGACGGAGACACAATCCACAAAGGGGTTCAGGCCGTTGGCCAAGAAGCGAAACCCGATCGTTTTGAGGAAGCTCGCCGATGAATCGGCCCCGCAACTGCGCACGATGGTGGCGGAGCTTTGCATCGGCAAGCTCGCTCTCGAAAGTGGGGCGGCTTGGGGGCGACGTTTCGCCGCGTCTGGGAAGGCAGTCCCCGCTCCCAAAGTACGCTGCTCATAGAAACGTCAGCGGGCACCCATCGAGTGGCAAGGAAAAAGACCGCGATCGCGTTAAGCAAGTTGAGTGATGCCGCCGATGGTCGGCTGCAATTGATGCTGGAGCAGTTGACCGGAAATTCCTTTGCGAAAGGCGGCAAGCGCGCGCACTGGAGTTTGCGCTTCGCAGCTTCGGGCAAAGGTTTTGCGCCGAAAATTAGAATCTCGTAACGAATCGATTCGATTGAGGGAGCATCTGATGGCGAGAAAAAGAAAGCCGATCCTTCTCGACAAGCTGGCTCGGGAATCGTTGCCGAAATTGCACTCGATGCTGACGGAGTTGGTCGGACCTGCATCGCAGGGCACCAACGATAGCGGCAAGCCTTCACCCTGGAAACGGCGATTTGCTGCGTCGGGAAAGTTCAACATGAACTGACGCCACTTTCGGAAGGACTGGCCACCGTCGTTGTCTGGAACTCGAAAATTCTACTTTCGTAACGAATCGATTGAGAGAGCATCTGATGGCACGAAAAAGGAGCACGATCGTTCTCAACAAGTTGAAGCAGGACTCTGCAATCAAACTTGAATCGATGCTTGGTGAGTTGACCGGTTGTGTGTCCGACAGTGCCAGCGATAGCGGCAAGCCGTCGCGCTGGAACCGGCGCTTCGCAGCGTCCGGCAAGTTCAACCTGATTCGGCCCTTCGGAAAATCCTGAGCAACGCGCCGGAAGATGGCGCATAAGCCCGGTATGCAATAGTCCGTGGACGCTCACACCATCCTCTGGACTGACACCGACGTCTATCAGCTTAGATACGAGAAGACTGCGACCGCGCTGATGGCGGTCGAGCAGGCGTTGCGCGCGCGCCGTCCGCTCGGCGGCGGCGAAGACGAATTCCTCGCGCTCTACGAGGTGCTCGCCGCGGCGGACCCCGATACCTTTACCATCATCTGGGAAGATCCTTTTTCCTACTTCTGGGCGCGGCTTGCCTACGAACTGACCGGATGGTGCCTGAACCCCGAGCCGCTTCCGGCGGCACTCGCCAAGTACTGCGCCAGCCTCGGCACCGAAGAACCTCGGCAGGCGTTGGCGCTGCACCTCGAGGAATTCAAGAAGTTCATCGTCGCGCTGGACATGATATCGGGAGCGACTCGGCGCTTCGATCGTCCATTGCGGACGGCACTTCCGTTTTCCATTCCGGGAACCAGCTTTTCGATGCTTGGCCATGGATCGATCGATGTTATCGGCATCAGCGGAGGTTCACTCGAAGTCGCTTGCAACGGAACGGTGATGCGACTGAAGGTGGCGGCGACGGGTGGAGATCCCGCGCTGCCTCGGCTGGTTGAGCGTCCGATCGCGCACCTCGGAGATTTTGAGGCGACGCTCAAACCGGAAACATTCTGCGTTCCGGGGATTGACGCGGGGCAGGGCTTTCTCGACCTTGCCGAGGATTATCAGGAACAGCAGGTGCCTTTGCTACGGGAGGCGCTCGCGCTGGTCGAGCGCCATCAACCTGCTGCCTTGGAGCACATGCGCGAGCTGGTGCAGGTAATCGCATTCAAGCCGCCGGCCGCCGCGGACTACTCCAATGTCAGCTTCTCCGATTTGCCTGGCGCGTTCATCTTGAGTGTGGTCAGGCAGCCCTACTGGATGGCCGACGCGCTGATTCACGAACTCCTGCACAACCGCCTGTTCTTCATCGTCGATCGCGGTGAGATCCTGGAAGGGGTAGAACCCGCCGAGCGCAGCCAATTCTATTCTCCGTGGCGCGACGATCTGCGTCCGCTCAGTGGTCTGCTGCACGCGGTCTATGTCTTCATCGGGGTTTGCAAGTTCTGGTTTTCGGTATGCGCGAGCGGCGAGACCAGCGGCATCGAGCGCGACTATGCCGAAGATCAAGCGATGCGCGGGTTGCTTAATCTGAGAATCGGGGTATCGCAATTGCGACGCCATGCTACGTTTACCGAAGCCGGCATCGGACTATTCCGGGAGTTGGAGCGCGAGGTCGACAGCCTCGGCGCCGCGATGCGCGCGATGAATCTTTCGCCTTCCGCCCCGGCGCTGGTCGCGCGCGGCGACGGGCAGCTCATTCCGTTCGCCATTGGCGACGACGGGCGCCCGGTGTCCATCCTTGAAAGTATCGAAACGCACGCGCGAAAATTTGACGTCCATCGTCAATGCGAGGATCTCGGGGAAATTCTGAAGCTCGAATGAGTTCTCAGTCGTACGATGATTTCTTCCAGATGCCGCGCTGTTGCATCAGCGCAATCTGCTTCTCGATGACCTTTTCGCGATACTCCCGATGCTTCATCGGCTCGCGCGTCAGGTACAGGTTCCTGGGATAGATCGGATCCTTGTAGAGCATCTGATACAGCTCGGTACGCAAATCCTTCATCCAGTTATCCCACTGCGCGCTCCCGCGATGATGCCGCAGCGCCTCGACGTCGATCACGCCGCCCACGTAAGTCGCGACTCCGCCGTAGTCCTGGCGCCCGACGATTTGCCCGCGATAATCGATGATGAATGATTGACCGCCGAAGGTATCGATCGGCTCGCTGGTGGCATCGAGCGCGTAGGCCCCAAGGTTAGGGGCGATAACATACATGTTATTGTCTAGCGCGCGGGCGCGGCTCTGAATTTCAAAGAGTCCGTTGCCGGCGGCAGGATGTGGATACGAGCCGCGATACACCACCTCGGCCCCGTTCATCGCGAGTGCACGCGCGTTCTCGGGATACGATCCCTCGTTCGCCATCATGATGCCGAGGCGGCCGATCTCGGTATCCACCACCGGCCAGAACGCGTCGAGTGTCAGTCCGTACTTTTCAACCCACCAATCGAAGATGTCGTGGGGACAGACGGAATGTTCGACCGGAAACAGCGGCGATACCTTGTAATGCTTCAGGATGACCTCGCCCTTGGGATCGAGGATGAAGCCGACGTTGAAAAACCGGTCGTTCGAACTTTGCGCATTGGGCCAATCGGGATGATGCGCCTTGGCCTGCGCCATAATGTAGGAATTGTATTCACGGGCGAGGGCGCCCAGTGCCTCGGTTTCGGGACCTGGAATATCGATCGCGCATTCGCGTGCGAACGCGACATGATCCAGATCGAGCACCTCATCGTTGAAGCCTTGCAGCGCCCCTTCGGGTATCGCGATCAGGCGCACCGGCAACTCGAGGCTGGACAGCCATGCCGCCGCCTTCACCAGATGGCGCAGGTTCTCGAGGTTGGCCGCGATATCCTCGCGCTTGCGAATCCCGCGCACGGTGGGGATCAATCCAACGGCGGTGTAAGGCTTGATCATTTAGATATCTTTTCTCGAATCCGCTGCGCGCCGCCTCGGAATCCGCTGCGCGCCGCCTCGAATCCGCTGCGCGCCGCCTCGGAAGCGCCTGCGGCGCGGGCGCCTCGCGCCCCCTTCGGGCCTCTGCATGAGCTCTCTGATTTGGTAGGGGCGGTTCGCGAACCGCCCGCAGCGATGTCGCGACGGCTAAAGACTTTCGCGATTGCGTCATCGTTGCGGATTGTTCCCGCACGAGCCCTACCAGTAAGAGACACCGCGATCGCGGAACCCGTTCACGCATTAATTGCATTCACTTTCGGCAACTCCGCGAGGGCTTCCTCGATCGCGTGAGTCGGATATGCCGAATCCTCGAGCTTGCCACTCAAATAACTGTCGTACGCCGCCATGTCGAAATTGCCGTGACCCGAAAGGTTGAAGAAAATCGTTTTGGGCTCGCGACTCCGCTTGCACGCGAGCGCCTCGTCGATCGCAACCCGGATCGCGTGATTGCTTTCGGGCGCGGGAATGATTCCCTCCGCACGCGAGAACGTCAGCCCCGCCTCGAAGGTCGCGCGTTGCGGCACCGCGATCGCTTCAACCAGTCCCTCATGATGAAGCTGCGACACCAGGGGCGAATCGCCGTGATAGCGCAGGCCGCCTGCGTGAATCGACGGTGGCACGAAACTGCGCCCCAGCGTGTACATCAGCATCAGCGGGGTGAGGCCCGCGGTGTCGCCGGAATCGTAGGCATAATGACCGCGCGTCAGGGTCGGACACGACTCGGGCTCGACGGCGACCAGCCGCACCTGCTTGCCCGCGGCCTTGTCGGCCAGAAACGGAAACGCGACGCCACCGAAGTTCGAACCTCCGCCGCAGCATGCGATGATCACATCGGGATAGTCGCCGACCTTTTCGAATTGCTTCTTTGCTTCAAGCCCGATCACGGTCTGATGCAACAGCACGTGATTGAGCACCGAGCCCAGCGCGTAGTTGGTATCGGCGCGGGTAGCCGCTTCCTCGACCGCTTCTGAAATCGCGATGCCCAGCGAGCCGGTGGAATCCGGATGCTGCTCGAGGATATGCCGGCCCGCGTTGGTGCGCGTGCTCGGACTCGCGATGACCTCGGCGCCCCACGCCTCCATCATCGAGCGGCGAAAGGGTTTCTGCTCGTAGCTGACGCGGACCATGTAGACCCGGACCTCAATGCCGAACATCTGACCCGCCATCGCCAGCGCGGAACCCCATTGGCCCGCGCCGGTCTCGGTCGCGATGCGCCGCACTCCAGCCTGCCGATTATAGTAGGCCTGCGGAACCGACGTGTTGGGCTTATGCGAGCCCGCGGGGCTGACGCCTTCGTACTTGTAGTAGATTTTCGCGGGGGTCCCGAGCGCCTGCTCCAGGCGATGCGCGCGAAACATCGGAGTCGGGCGCCATTGCCGATAGATCTCGCGCACCGGTTCCGGAATCGGTATCCATCGCTCGCGCGAGATTTCCTGTTCGATGATCGCGGGTGGAAAGATCGCGGCGAGGGATTCAGGGTTGACCGGCTTGCCATCGCCACCGAGCAGCGGCGCGGGCGGGTTGGGCATATCGGCCACCACGTTGTACCAGTTGGCCGGGATCTCGGATTCGTCGAGGAGAATCTTCACTTGGGACATGCAGGGTGATTATCAAGATTCCGCAACCGATCAAGCCCCACGGCGGATCGGTCATTGTCGCCTGGCCTACTCTGTAATCTGAGCATTTATCGACGCGATGTCGGTAGGGTCGAAGGATATCTACTCACGGAGGTCTCTGATCGATAAAGTGCTCGATTTTGCTGCATTTAGTGGGTTTGTTTTTGCACTTCCCATATCCGGCGTCGCGCCGCCCGAGGTTCTTCGCCAAGCCGCGAGACTGGCCCCGCTGCACGGGAGATGGGTTCGTTTATGTAATTTGGCCACCTTCCCCTCGAATGAAGTGGGTTTGCTTTTGCGTTTTCATATCCGGCATCGTGCCAGCCGAGGTCCTTCGCCGAGCCTCAGGACCACTTCTCGGCGATGCCGAGAAGTGGGTTTGTTCTTGCACTTTCCATATCGCGTTCCTTCTCTCGCGACTGCTAGAGAAGGTGGGCGGCGTGCTGGACGCTCCCTGGTCTTGCGACCAGCGTGACGACCGGATGAGAGCCGGGCGCGCTTCGCGACCGGTGGCGGAGTGCCACCTGCCTCTCACAAAAAGCCTCGCAATTGCTCGACAAAGTGGCTTTGTTTTCGTCGGTTCCAATAGACGACGCAGGCCCATAGCGGATTGGCTTTTTCATCTTCGGGACCGCGCATCGTGCCGTGCGAGGTCCTTCGCGAGGACGCTCAGGACCACTGCTCACGATGTTCGCAGTGGGTTTGTTTCCTCATTTCAAATCGACGATCCAGGACCAATAGCGGATTTTTTCCTCAGTTTGCCGATCAGGCGTCCCGCCATGCTCACCATCTGTCATTATACACTCACCTTCGCGAGCGGGCGACGTTGCTCACTTGTTGGTCGGGATGGCGAAGTCGGCGCCGATGCGATGGTCCGTCGGCCAGCGGGCGGTCACCGTCTTGAGGCGCGTGTAGAACCGCACCCCCTCGAGGCCGTGCATCGCCATGTCGCCGAACATCGAGCGCTTCCATCCGCCGAAGCTATGGAACGCCATCGGCACCGGAATCGGAACGTTGACGCCGACCATGCCGATTTGCACGCGGCTGGTGAACTCGCGCGCCGCGCCACCGTCGCGGGTGAAAATCGACGCGCCGTTTCCGTATTCATTTTCGCTGATGAGCCGGATGCCCGCGTCCAGGTCGGGCGCGCGGACCACCGATAGAACCGGACCGAAGATTTCGTCGTGATAGATTTTCATCGCGGGCGTGACCTGATCGAAGAGGCATCCGCCGACATAGAAGCCGTCCTCGAAGCCTTTGATCTTCAGCGCGCGTCCGTCGACGACGAGCTTCGCGCCTTCCTTGAGGCCATGATCGATGTAGCCGCGCACGCGGTCGAGGGCGGCTCGCGTCACCAGCGGTCCGATCTCGACGCCCGATTGAGTGCCAGGCCCGACCTTTAGCGCGAGCACGCGAGGCGTGAGCTTCTCGATGAGCGCATCGCCGGCGGCGCCGACTGCGACCGCGACTGAAATCGCCATGCATCGCTCGCCCGCCGATCCGTAGGCGGCGCCCACCAGCGCATCGGCGGCCTGATCGAGGTCAGCATCGGGCATCACCAGCATGTGATTCTTCGCGCCGCCGAGCGCCTGCACGCGTTTTCCGTTCGCCGCCGCAGTCGCATAGATGTGATTCGCGATCGGCGTCGAACCGACGAAGCTGACCGCCGCGATGCCCGGATGCGCGAGGATCGCATCGACCGCGCGCTTGTCGCCATGCACCACGTTGAAGACGCCGTCGGGCAGGCCGGCCTGTTTGAGCAACTCGGCGATGCGCACGCTGGCGGACGGATCGCGCTCCGAGGGTTTCAGAATGAAGGTGTTGCCGCACGCGAGCGCGACCGGAAACATCCACATCGGCACCATCGCGGGAAAGTTGAACGGCGTGATGCCGGCGCATACGCCGAGCGGCTGGCGCATCGACCATGAATCGATTCCGCGTCCGACCTGTTCGCTGAACTCGCCCTTGAGAAGATGAGGGATGCCGCTGGCGAACTCGACCACTTCGAGGCCGCGGGTGACTTCGCCGCGCGCATCGGAAAGCACCTTGCCATGCTCGGCGGTAATCAGTTCGGCGATTTCGGCGGAATGCTTTTCGACCAGGTTGCGAAACTCGAACATCACGCGGGCGCGGGCGAGGGGAGGGGTCGCGGCCCATTCAGGAAGCGCGGAGAAGGCAGCCCTCACGGCAGCATCGATCTGGTCCGCGCCGCCCAGGCAAACTTTTCGCGCGAGCTGCCCGGTGGCGGGATTGAAGACGTCGCCGAGGTCGCCGCCATGCGTCGAGACTGTCGCGCCGGCGATAAAATGCGGGATGGTATCCATGTTCCGTTTTCGCGCGAAACCTGGGGCACCGCAAGCGCGATATCAGCGAAGAAATCTTAGGCCTTCAGCGCGCGCTCCACCGTCGGTGCGATTCTCCGAATGACTTCGAGCGCACGCCCGTTGGCAATCCTGATCGCATCGCGCTGCGAGAACAGCACCAGGCGATGAGCGCCCGCCGCCTTGTACAACTTGAGGTCTTCGAGCGAAAGGCCGTCGTCGCCCGGCGCGACAAACGCGCTCACCTGGATGCTTTCGGGATCGCGGCCCGCATCGGCGACCGCCTTCTTGAGCGCATCGATGTCATTCTTGAAGTTCTGCGGCCGGCCCGCGATCGGAGCCCATCCATCGTAGGTGCGCGCGACGCGCTGAATCGCCTTAGGCCCCTGCGCCCCCAGCAGGATCGGCAAATTTTTCTGCAGCGGCTTCGGATCGCAACGCAACGGCGGGAAATTCACCAGCTCGCCCTGATAGCTCGGCTCCGGTTGCGTCCACAGCACCCGCAACGCTTCGACGGTTTCTCGCAGGCGCTTCCAGCGCTTTTCGAAGCGGGTGCCCATCGCCTCGGTTTCTTCGCGAAGCCATCCCGCGCCGACGCCGAGCACGACGCGGCCGCCTGAAATGACGTCGAGGGTTGCGATGGTTTTGGCGGTGATCAGCGGCTCGCGCTCCGGAAGCAGGCAAATCCCGGTGCCGAGCTTGATCCGCTTGGTAACCGCGGCGGCGACGCCGAGCGCGACGAACGGATCCATCCAGCGACAATAGTGCTCGGGCAAAGCGCCGCCTCCGCCAGGCACGGTGGTCTTGAAGCCGATCGGAATCACGGGATGCTCGGGAATGAAGAGAGAATCGAAGCCGAGGTTTTCGACCTCGCGTGCGATTTCGGCAAGGTTTCCGGTTTCCGCGGTCGCCGCGATCATAACGCCGATGTCCATGGTGGTGCTCCTTTGGGCCGGGTCGTAGCCGGCTTTATAGCTGGCTCGATTCGCCGATTATTTCAAGATTGCCTCGCGTCAAGATTGCTTCGCGCATCCGATTGCTCACGCGGCGAAGTTTGGGTTAACAATAGAACAGCCGCAAAGGCTCAATGACCATACCCGACGGAGTGGATGGAAACATGGAGAATTCGCAAGACTCCCCGAAGAAACCCGAAAAGCCGTTGTCCTCCAACTACTCGGCGGCACGCCCGCGAGAACCGCGGCCGCAGGAGTACTACGAAGACATCAAGCACAAGTTCGCCGAAGAGCGCGACCTGCGCCTGAAGTATCGGCCCGAGGGCACTAAACAGTTTTTCACCGATTTCGACGGCACTCCGTTCGAGAGCTACGAGGTCGATCCTTTCGTCGAAACGGTGAAGCCTCGCGAGGCGCTCAACGACACCGTCGAGGTGCTGTTCATCGGCGGCGGATTTTCTGCGCTGCTGACCTCGGCGCGGCTGCGCGAGGTCGGCGTCGAAAGCATCCGTATCGTCGAGCGCGGCGGCGATGTCGGCGGGACCTGGTACTGGAATCGTTATCCTGGTGTGGCATGCGATGTGGTCGCATACGACTATTTGCCGCTGCTCGATGAAATGAACTACGTGCCCAAGGACCATTACGCGAAGGGGCCGGAGATTCTCGCGCACTGCCAGGCCATCGCGCGGCGCTACAATTTGTATGAGCTGGCGGTGTTCCAGACTACCGTCACATCGACGGTCTGGAACGAAGAAGAGAAGATGTGGCACCTCGAGACCGATCGCGGCGATCATATGCGGGCGCGATTTGTGATCTGCGCCAACGGCACGCTCTCCAAGCCGAAGCTCTCGAAGATCAAGGGGATGGAGAAGTTCAAGGGCTACTCCTTCCATACCGGGCGCTGGGATTACGAATACACCGGCGCGGATCTGAGTAAGTTGAAGGACAAAGTGGTCGGCATCATCGGGACCGGCGCGTCTGCGGTGCAGGCGATCCCGCGCCTCGGCGCGAACGCCAAGGAGCTTTACGTCTTTCAGCGCACGCCATCTTCGGTCGACATTAAGGACGATTGGGCGACCGATCCGGAATGGGCCAAGAAGCTGAAACCGGGATGGCAGGCCGAACGGCGCGCAAAGGCGAAAGCCGCGCCGGGGATGTTTGACCAGATGCGGCTTAACCAGGAGTCGATCACGCGCGAGGAAAAAATCCGGCGCCAGGAGAACGCCAACATCGACTACATGATGCGCATCCACAAGCGCATCGAGGAGATCGTCAAGGACAAGGCCACCGCGGATTCGCTGAAGCCATGGTACATGTTCATGTGCAAGCGGCCGTGCTTCGACAACGACTATCTACCGACCTACAACCGCCCCAACGTCCACCTGATCGACACCCACGGCAAAGGCATCCTCGAAATCAACGAAGACGGCCCGGTGTTCGAGGGCAAGACTTACAAGCTCGATCTGCTGATCTACGCCACCGGCTTCGAAGTGCAGAAGACCGGCATCTACAACAAGATCGTGGGCGAGAACGGACTGGACCTGAACGACAAGTACGCGAACGGGGTTCGCACGCTGCTGGGTATCCATTCGGAAAATTATCCGAACCTCTTCATCATGGGGGGCTACCAGGCGTCGTTCCAGTTCAACCTGACCGATATGCTGCAGGCGCAGGGCGATCACATCGCGGCATGCATCAACTACGCGCGCGCCAATGGCTACCAGACCATCGAGGTGACGCCGGAATCCGAGGAGTACTGGGTCCAGGAAGTCATCAAGCATCGCGGCAAGACCACTCGCAACCAGGATTGCACGCCGGGATACTACAACTTCGAAGGCGAGTTCCAGCGTCGTCAGGATGGCAACTACAACGGTGGCTTCAACGCCTACTGCAATCATCTCGATGAGGTGAGTGCGCATCCGGATCAGCACTTCAGCTTCACCCGGGAATAGCAGCCATCGCGAAGGTCTCCGGTCCTACTTTAACGTTGGGATGGTGGTCGGGCTCGTTACGCGCATCATGGTGCGATCTAACGAGGGTGGAAGGGTTGGTGCCCCGGCCGGGAATCGAACCCGGACTTGAGGTTCCGGAGACCTCCGTGATGTCCTTTTCACTACCGGGGCATCGGCAGAAACAAGAAAGTATCGTGTGGGATGGATGCGAACAAGCCACCGCACCAATCCCACGCATCGGCGCGGGATAGTCTGGTATCGATCGGTTGGTGGGCGGTGCAGGGATTGAACCTGCGACCGGTCTGTGGCGCCTCTTTCCGGTTCACCAACAGCCCGGCCGTAACGACCCTCCTACGCTTCCGAAGCGAACGCCGGCAAGGGATTTCGATTCTGTGCGATTGGAACGAAACCGCGACACGCGAACCTCTGAGCTGCCAATGTTGATACGATCAGGGCGGGATGGGTCGCGCCCGCGGACGCGGTTTCCAAATATGCTCTGCTTGCGGTCTACGGTTGAGCGACGGCGCTCCGCGAATGATATGTTGGCAGACACCGAAAGAATACCTCTCTAGTCGTTCATTTTGGATTCGGTCGGCAGTGTTGCTCGGATGGTCGCCTTGATACGGTCCGCCGCGTCCACGAGTTCAAATTCGTTCCACAAAATAGTATGGCTATGGTTTGTGTCGAAGTGCGTTTTCCTTTTCTCGAAGTAAGCATGTTCGCAGGAATAGATCACCGGGCGCCCCAAGCCTTCTGCAAATCCAGCTTCCCAGTAAGCGCCGGCATTCGAGTTTGTCAGCTCGCAAACCGTAAAACGCGCGCGGCGAATCTCAACTCGAAGTCGATTGTCTATCAGCCCGGCGGGCGGATTGTCATTGATTCTGGACAGTCGGAATCCAGTCGAAAAGATCGCGTCTTGATAAACCTTAAATACTCGATCCAGTAAAGGATCGCCGAAGGGCATCGCCATGAAGGCAACTTTGCTCTCTACGTTCTCTCGCTTCAACTCTTCGTACCGACGCCACCCTTGGAATGTTAGACCAATTTGGTCGCTATACTGATGGATATATGGAGGGTTGACGAGATGTTCGGCTCCTAAGCCGCTTATGAGAGTTTGAATAGTTCGATTGTTTGTGGGGCCCGGTGTGGCCCCGATTTTGGCGGCTACCTCCCTGTAGTTCGTTAGGGGAATTGATGATTCGGGCTTACCGCATTTGACAAGCGCGTCACCTAGGTACACGAGTAATGCGTCGGCTTGCTGGGGCACCGATGGCCGGACCTCGTTCATGAGCTGCGTCAATAAATCGCGATCGATTGCGAGAGTGCTTCCGTGGTCGTGCGCTAGCCTGATTAAATGACTGACGACGCCACGTCGCTCCGGTCGAACTCGCAATTCGAGTTCGGCGGAACCGGTTACTGTGAAGTTTCCACAGCCGTCGCACCGTACAGCTTTGCGATTACCTCCGTCCTCATCCGTCATTTGCGCCGGGTCTTCGCAAACGGGGCATGCAGCGACAATCGGCATGAGCAGACCTCCCTATTTTTAGGGTGAAGACATCAGTAGAGCGAGTTAGCTTGTCCAGAAGAAGCCCGCCGCGAGCCCATTCGAGAACGACAAGAGCGTTTCTCTTGGCGCAGATTTGGCGCTGACGCTTTTTGGCGCAAGTGTGAAATCCCGAAAAACCCTTGATTTCGTTGGTGGGCGGTGCAGGGATTGAACCTGCGACACCCGGCTTGTAAGGCCGATGCTCTACCGCTGAGCTAACCGCCCACTGGGTCCTTTTATATATACGCGATCATCGACGCGAAGCATCGACTCGATCGGTTCGCAAAAAAATGCGCCCGGTCGGAGCCATCTCCGGCGGGCGCGAAGTCCGATCGCATGCGCTCTCAGCTTTCGGGGCTGCTCGAACCGGATGCTGCCGGTTGCCCATCAAGGCCTTCGTTCAGGGAATCCTTGAGCTGCTTGCCCGGTTTGAACTTCGCCGAGCGGCTCGCGGATATCTGGATCGACTCGCCGGTCTTGGGATTGCGGCCGGTGCGGGCCTGGCGATCCGAGACCGAGAAGGTGCCGAAGCCCGAGATATTTACGCGCTGGCCCTGCTTCAATGCCGTGATGATGTCCTCGAGGACAATGTTGATAGCCTTTTCAGCTTCGGCCTTGTTCATGGGAAGCTTGTTGGCCAGGGTCTCGATTAGTTCCGCCTTTGTCATGGCTGCTGCGGCGCCCTCCCGTACCAAGGTTTGAACTGCGAGGCTGCACTATAGCGTGCAGCCTCGCAGTATTCATATCAGGTTGTTAAGAAAGGTTTGGGTTGGGCGAGACGGTCGGCTCTTCCTCGTCTTCGCCGAGTTCAGCCTTTTCCTCCGCTTCGAAGCGGGACGGCGTCGGTGCGGGCGACTTCTGCGAGAAAAACGCGTCCGGATCGGCCAGCACCAGCGCATGCTTGAGCACATCGTCCATATGCTCGACCATCATGAGGGTGACGCCCTTGAGAATCGGCGCCGGAATCTCCTCGATGTCCTTTTCGTTCTCCTTCGGAATCAGGACCATTTTGATTCCGCCGCGATGCGCCGCCAGAACCTTCTCCTTCAATCCACCGATCGGCATGACGCGTCCGCGCAGCGTGATTTCGCCCGTCATCGCGAGGTCGTTGCGCACCGGCACCTTGCATAGCGCCGAGACCAGCGCGGTGGCGAGGGTGATTCCGGCAGAGGGGCCGTCTTTTGGAATCGCGCCCTCCGGCAAGTGAATGTGGATATCTATCTTGTGGTAGAAGTCCGACGCGAGCCCGATTCTGTCAGCGCGCGATCGCACGTATGACATCGCAGCCTGCGCGCTCTCCTGCATCACCTCGCCAAGCTGGCCGGTGATGGTCAGCTTGCCGCGTCCGGGTACGATCGTCACCTCGACCTGAAGCAGTTCGCCGCCCATCTCGGTCCACGCGAGGCCGGTGGCGACGCCGATCTGCGGCTCGGTGTCCGCGATTCCATAACGGAAGCGCGGCGGGCCGAGGAACTTAGGCACGCTGGAACTGGTGATCTTCACGTGCGCGCTGCGATCAGTCTTGACGACTTCGACCGCGGCTTTACGGCATACGCCGGCGATTTCGCGTTCGAGGTTACGGACGCCCGATTCGCGGGTGTAGCGGCGCAGGATCATGAGCAGGGCGCCGTCGGAGAACTCGATGTTCTCTTCCTTGAGGCCGTTGGCCTCGCGCTGCTTCTTGACCAGATATCGTTTCGCGATGTTGAGCTTCTCGACCTCGGTGTAGCCGGGGATGCGGATGACTTCCATTCGGTCGAGCAGCGGGCGCGGGATGCGATCCAGCGTATTCGCGGTGGTGATGAACATCACCTTGGACAGATCGTAGTCGCAATCGAGGTAGTGATCGTTAAACGTGTTGTTCTGCTCAGGATCGAGAACTTCGAGCAGTGCCGAGGACGGGTCGCCGCGGAAATCGGTGGACATCTTGTCCACTTCATCCAGCAGCATCACAGGATTGCTGGAACCGGCCTTGCGCAAGGACTGGATCACCTTGCCCGGCAATGCGCCGATGTAAGTGCGGCGATGGCCGCGAATCTCGGCTTCGTCGCGCACGCCGCCGAGGGATACGCGCACGAACTTGCGCGCCGTCGAACGCGCGATCGATTTGCCCAGCGAGGTCTTGCCGACGCCCGGAGGCCCGACCAGGCACAGGATGGGACCTTTCATCTGACCGACCAGGGTTTCAACCGCAAGGTATTCAAGGATACGCTCCTTGACCTTTTCGAGTCCGTAGTGGTCTTCCTCGAGGATGCGTTCGGCTTCCTTGATGTCGAGCTTGTCCTCGGTGTATTCGAACCACGGAAGCGCCAGGAACCAATCGAGGTAGTTCCGGACCACGGTCGCCTCGGCCGACATGGGCGACATCATCTTGAGCTTTTTGATTTCGCGCTCGCACTTTTCGCGGGCTTCGGCCGGCATCTTCTTCTGCCGCAGCTTTTCTTCCAATTCCTGAATCTCGTTCTTGAATTCGTCTTTCTCGCCGAGCTCTTTCTGAATCGCGCGCATCTGCTCGTTGAGGTAGTACTCCTTCTGGGTCTTCTCCATCTGCTTCTTGACCCGGGAGCGGATGCGTTTTTCGACTTCGAGGATCTCGAGCTCCGATCTCATATAGCCGAGGATCTTTTCCAGCCGCTCAGCGGGATTGGAGGTCTCCAGCAGCGCCTGCTTGTCCTCTAGCTTGATCGACAGATGTCCCACCAGCTTGTCGGCCAGAAACGCGGGGTCATCAACCGCGGCGATCGAGGTGACCATCTCGGGCGGGATTTTCTTGTTGAGCCGCACGTAGTTGTCGAAGGTCGAGGTGACCGAGCGGATGAGCGCCTCGACTTCGGTGGTGCGCTCGCACACCTCTTCGATCTCTTCGGCCTCGACCTGGAAGTACTCATCCTGTCCGACGTACTTCAGGATGCGCGCCCGTTTCTTGCCCTCGAGCAATGCCTTGACGGTGCCGTCGGGAAGCCGCAGCAACTGCACCACGACGCCGAGCGTGCCGACGTTGTACAGGTCGCCCGCCTGCGGATCGGCCACCTTGGCATCTTTCTGGGCGACCAGCAGGATCGGGCGCTTGCTGGCTTCGGATGCTTCCAGGGCTTTGATCGATTTTTGCCGCCCCACGAAGATTGGATAGACTTCGTGCGGGAACACTATCAGCTCACGCAACGGAAGCAGTGGAACCACTGCCGCCGCGCCAGGGTTGTCTTTCTTGTCGTTTCTAAAAAGCATTTGTTTGATCCCGGACCGGTCAGGCCGTCTCTGCCGTCTTTTGGTAAACTAAAAGCGGCTGTTCTTTCTGGGTTACTGTTTCCTCCGAGATCAGGACCTCCTTGATGTTGGGTTGCGACGGGATGTCATACATCAGGTCCACCATTATGCTCTCCATGATGGCCCGCAGCCCGCGCGCACCCGACTTCCGTTTGAGCGCCTCCCGCGCGATCGCGCGCAAAGCGCCGTGGGTGAACTTCAGGTGCACATTCTCCATGTCGAAGAGTTTCTGATACTGCCGCACCAGCGCATTCTTCGGCTCGGTCAGAATGCGTACCAACGCATCCTCATCGAGTTCGCCGAGGGTGGCGATGACTGGCAGACGCCCAACGAATTCAGGAATCAGCCCGAACTTGAGGAGGTCCTCAGGCTGAACATCATAGAGCAACTCTGAAACCGACTTGGTGTCGCGATGGGTGAGGTCCGCGCGGAATCCCATCGTTTTTCCCGCCAAACGGCGCCGAATGATATCCTCCAGTCCGACGAACGCGCCGCCGCAGATGAACAGAATATTGGTGGTATCGACCTGCAGGAATTCCTGCTGCGGATGTTTGCGGCCGCCCTTGGGCGGTACCGACGCCATGGTACCCTCAATGATCTTCAGCAAGGCTTGCTGGACGCCCTCGCCGGAGACATCGCGGGTGATCGATGGGTTGTCGCCCTTGCGTGCGATTTTGTCGATTTCGTCGATATAAACGATGCCGCGCTGGCATCGCTCGATGTCGTAATCGGCATTCTGGAGCAGCGACAAGATGATGTTTTCGACATCCTCGCCGACATAGCCGGCCTCGGTGAGAGAGGTCGCGTCGGCAATCGTGAAGGGTACCTGGAGGAAGCGGGCCAGCGTCTGCGCCAGCAGCGTCTTGCCGGTTCCGGTCGGACCTATGAGAAGGATGTTGGATTTTTGGAGTTCGACGTCGCCGGTCACCATCTGCGAGTCGATTCGCTTGTAGTGGTTATGGACGGCGACCGAGAGAATTTTCTTGGCGCGTTCCTGACCGATTACATACTGGTCGAGAACCCGCTTAATCTCCGCCGGCTTGGGGACCGCGGAAGATTGGCTGAATGCCTCTTCGTTGTCGGTTTCCTCGGCGATTATATCGTTACAAAGATCGATACACTCGTCGCAGATGTAAACCGTGGGCCCCGCGATGAGCTTGCGCACTTCGTCCTGGCTCTTCCCACAGAACGAGCACACCAAATTGCCCGAGCGGTCCTCATGCTTCGCCATTACTGCCTCCCATGCTTCACTTGGAGGGCCCTCGGCTAACGATTACCTCATCGATTAGCCCATATTCAACCGCCTGCTGCGGCGCCATGAAGTAGTCGCGGTCAGTGTCCTTTTCCAGCTTTCGCAGGCTTTGCCCAGTATGCTTGACCAGGATGTTGTTGAGTTCCTCGCGCATCCGCAAAATCTCTTTGGCGTGAATTTCGAGATCGCTCGCCTGACCCCTCGCGCCGCCGAGTGGTTGATGGATACAAATCGTCGAATGGGGCAGGGCATAACGCTTGCCCTTCTGACCAGCGGCAAGCAGCACCGCGCCCATGCTGGCCGCAAATCCCATACATAATGTCGAAACCGCCGGCTTGATGAACTGCATCGTGTCGTAGATGGCGAGGCCGGCAGTCACCGATCCACCCGGCGAGTGGATGTAAAGGCTGATTTCCTTGTCGGGATCCTCGGACTTCGAGGAACAGGAATTGGGCGGTAATCAGATTGGCGACGTCATCGTTGATTTCGGTACCGAGAAAAACGATGCGATCCCGCAACAGCCGCGAATAGATATCGTAGGCGCGCTCACCGCGGCCGGTTTGCTCGACAACCATCGGGACCAGATTGCTCATAAAACCGAGCCACGGAGGGGACTTTTCCACCCCTGTGCGCAGCACAACTCCCCGAAGCCGATTCTATCGGTTTCAAATTTTTCGGGCAACATGAACCGCCGCTTAAAGGGACGTTTCATGTTTGTGGCGGCGCCTCTTCCGCCGACTCGCCCCCGCCTTTGGCGCGGGTCAGTAACTGTTCCATGACTTTTTCGCGGCGCATCGTCTGTCGAAGGCTCTCTCGATTCTGCTCCTGCGAATAAAATTCCGAGAATCGTTCCCGATTCTTGGTGCCGGCTTGTCTAATTATAACACCGATTCGCTCCGCCAACTCATCGTCGCTGACTTCAATCTTTTCTTGTTCGCTCAGCGCGTCGAGCACCAGGCCACTGGCCGCCCGCTTCTGCGCTCGACTCTTGATGTCCTCGGCGGCGCTCTGCACCCGCTCGGTCACCTGTTCTTCAGGCAATCCCGCCTGGCGCAGGGTCGAGGCCAGCTCGGACTCCATCGCGCGCTGCTCACGGGTCACCAGCGACTCGGGGACATCGATTTTGTTGCGATCGAGCACTAAATCGAGCAGACCCGCTCGCGCGCGGGCGTCGGCCTCGGATTTCGCATGCGCCAGCAGGTCGGTCCGGACCCGGTCCCGCAGTTCGGCGAGGTTCTGGATGTCACCCTGATCCTTGGCGAAGTCGTCATCCAGCGCCGGCAGCTCGCGCTTGTATATTTCCTTGACGTTGGCGTGCCATTCGATGGTTTTGCCCGCGAGGTCCTTCTGCTCGTAGTCGGCGGCAAAGGTTCGGGTCTTGCGACTCTCTTCGCCGATCCGGGCGCCGATCAGGACCTCGTCGATTCCATGTGCGAGACTATTTTTCGAAATCTCGAGCAGCCGGTTTTCGGCCTTGGTCTCGGACAACGGCTTGCCATCCTCGAAGCCCTCGATGCTGACGACGGCGACATCGCCTTCCTGGACCACGTCGCGGCCCTCGACCTTTTTGAGGCTGGCCTGGCGTTCGCGCAACCGCTCGATCGTGTCGTCGATGTCCTTGTCGGCGATCGTGATGGTCTCTTCCGGGACCTTCAATCCTTCGTAGTCCTTGATCACGATGTCGGGCTTGAGGTCGAACACGGCGCTGAACTTGAGGGTCTCGGGAAGATTGGTTTCCTCGGTGATGATCTCGGGTTCGACGATTGGCTTGAGGTGATTCTCTTCGAGTGCGCGGTCGGTGTATTCCTTGACCAGTTTCTGGATCACCTCGCTGCGAACCTGGTCGCCGAAAAATTTCTCGAGCAGGTTGCGCGGAGCATGGCCCGGACGAAATCCCTTCAGCACCACGCCGCGACGCAGTTCGTTGTAGGTTTTGTCGAGTTCCCGCTTGATTTCGTCGGGCTCGACCTCGATGGTGAGTTTGCGCCGGAGCGCGGAATTTTCTTCGATGTTGACGTTCATGTCGCTTAAGCCTTAACAGATAAACACACGGCGGATGGCTGGATCAACGCTTCATCTCAAAATGCTGGGTGTCGCGCGCTTGCAAATTCGATTGTGTGATGCGATTGGCTTCTCAACCGGGCCGTATGACGTTTGCAAAAACGATGATCGAATTTGCCGCGCATGACTCCATCAACAGCCGGCGGTTCGATTGTGGAAAAACCAACGGACCCATGAAACTGAAAATCACGGTCGCGATCGGGCGTGATTTTCGCCGGTCAGATGCGCTTTCGAGGGAAGAATAGAGAACTGAGGATGCCTATAGACTGTGCCAATCGAAATGCAATAGTTGTGACTCCGATTGCTAGACTTCACGTGCAGGAAAATCTAGACTGCGCCAGATAGTCTTGGGGCAAAGGTCCGACGAAACGTTTCCGCATGTTCTGGCACGATTCACAATTGCACTGTTGATCCAATCCCGCATTCCTAAAATTTTCAGGAGATCGAATTTACATGAGTGAAGCCAATATCGTTCTGCCAGCGCTTACCAGCGCGCAGGTTGCGATCCTGTGGTTCATTCTTGCTTCTGCCGTAGTCGGTTTGCTGTACGGCGGCATTCTGGTTCGCACCGTGCTGGCCGCAAGTCCAGGCCCCAAATCGATGACCGATGTGAGCGACGCGGTGGAAGAGGGCGCGATGGCGTATCTCAAACGCCAGGTCAGCACCATGTCCATCTTCGTGGTCATCATCTTCATCGCCCTGTTCCTGATGTACCGCAATGTCTACCACGACCTGTGGCTGTCGCTGGGAATTTCCGTCGCGTTTCTGCTCGGCGTCGGCGCTTCCTATCTCGCCGGCTTTATCGGGATGTGGCTCGCGGTCAGAGGTAACGTCCGCAGCGCCAATGCCGCGCTGACCAGCTTCAAGGATGCGATGGAACTTGCATTCAAGGCGGGCGGCGTCTCCGGCATGGCGACCGTTGGCCTCGGGCTGCTCGGCGCCACCATCATCTTCCTGGTTTACCAGCAGGACGCGATGAAGGTCCTGGTCGGGTTCGGATTCGGCGGCTCATTGGCCGCGCTTTTTATGCGCGTCGGTGGCGGCATCTATACCAAGGCGGCTGATGTCGGAGGCGATCTGGTCGGCAAAGTCGAAGCGGGAATTCCCGAAGATGACCCGCGCAATGCCGCGACGATCGCGGACAACGTCGGCGACAACGTTGGTGATTGCGCCGGAATGGCGGCCGACGTTTTCGAATCCTACGAGGTCACCCTGGTCGCCGCGATCATCCTCGCCGCCTATGCCGTCAATGAACCCGACTTCATCGCGGTCTATGGCGGCCTCGCCGGCGCCTTTGCGATGCGCCTGATCGTCTTCGCGCTCATCCTCCGCGCGGTCGGAGTGTTCTCCTCGATCCTGGGTATCATGGCGGTGCGGGTACCGTCCGGGACCGCGATGCGTGACCCGATGAAACCGATCGTAACCGGCTACATGGTTTCGGCGGTCGCCTCGGTCATCGGCTTCTTTGTCGTCAACTGGATCTATCTCCAGGATCCCCGCACCGGCTCGACTGACTGGCGATTTGCTGAGTGCGCGACGCTGGGTATCATCCTCGCGGTCGTGACCCTGTGGCTGACCAACTATTTCACGCATCCGGACAAGAAGCCGGTTACCGAAACCGCGACTTCCGCCCGTACCGGTCCGGCGACGCTGATTCTGTCGGGTCTCGCGGAGGGCATGGAATCATCAGTATGGGCGTTGATGGTTATCGCGCTCACGATTGTCGGCGCAATGATCATTTTCCGCGAATCGCTGGCGTTGCAGTTCTTCGGTATCGCACTGGCCGGCCTTGGACTATTGACCACCACGGGATTCATCCTCGCGATGGATACCTACGGCCCGATCACCGACAACGCGCACGGAATTTTCGAGATGGGCGGCATCCATCAGGAAGAGGCGTCCCGAACGCTCTCGTGGATGGACGCGATCGGTAACACCACCAAGGCGCTGACCAAGGGCCTCGCCATCGCGACCGCGGTCCTCGCGGCGGTCTCACTGTTCCGCTCATTTATAGATGAGGCGCATCTCGGCGCGATCGGCGTTCAGATCAACATGCCCACCGTGTTCGTCGGCCTGATGATCGGCGGCGCGGTTCCGTTCCTGTTCAGCTCGTTCGCGATCAAAGCGGTCACCCGCGCGGCCTACCAGGTCGTGTTCGAAGTGCGCCGCCAGTTCCGCGAGCATCCGGGCATCATGGACTACACCGAGAAGCCCGACTACAGCCGCTGCGTCGATATCGTCACTGCCAGCGCGCAGCGCGAATTGCTCGGACCTGGAATCCTCGCGGTGTTCGCGCCGCTGATGGTCGGCTTCGGGCTGGATGTCGGCGCACTCGGCGGATTCCTCGGCGGCACTATCCTCACCGGCCAGTTGATGGCGGTGTTCATGTCAAATGCGGGGGCCAACTGGGACAATGCGAAGAAGAAATTCGAGGACGGCTTCCTCGGCGGCAAAGGCACCGACATTCATAAGGCTGCGGTCGTCGGCGACACGGTGGGCGACCCATTCAAGGACACCGCCGGTCCCGCGCTCAACCCGATGATCAAAGTGATGAACCTGGTCGGCATTCTGGCGGCGCCGTTCTGCACCCAGTCACTCAACGTGTTGACCCCGACGCGCGTCATCGTCACGGCGCTGTCGGTGATCATGCTCGCAATCGCGGTTATCTTCTCCAAGCGCGGCTCGTTGGCCGAAGAAGCTCCAGCCGCTCGCGAGACCAAAGCGGCTGCATAGGCGACTTATCCTTCTTTGATTGGACAAGGGCCGGACGACGATGTCGCTCGGCCCTTTCTTTTCAATTCAAAGATGAAGTGACTGCGGGGCGACGCAATTCCACCGCTCGCCACGCGAAGGTGACCACGACGTAGATCGTCAGCGGGACCAGTGGTGCAAGGTAGCGGACGTTCTCGCCATACTCCATCAATGCCTGCACGACCGAGCCCGTAAGTATGATCGCGATCACGCTGAGTTCGAAATCGAAACGTACCTTTCCCCGCATCCATCGAGCGATCGAATATGCCGCGATGCCGAGGAACGCCGCATTGATCCCCAATTGCAACGTTCCGAAGACGAGCAGAAGCGCGTAAACGAAGCTGGTAGTTGAATTTTTGAAAGATCCGATGAAGTCGTAAAAGCCGAATCCCCAGAACCGGACCCACGACCGCGCCACCAACGTCAGATAGAGCAACGGATGCTGCACGAACATTTGCAGCGACATACGGGTGAGTTGCTTCGATAGTTCCGCGGTCGAAAGCCCGGTCTTTCGTTTGATCTCGTTCTCCGCGTACCAGATCGTCATCGTCTGACTTCCCATTCGTGGGATTTGCCAGGCTCGGTAGCGTAGATAGATGTCGGCGATCTCGGAGTACTGCGGAGGCGCAAGCTCCATGAAGGCGCCGCTATGATTGCTCAGGTTGTAACCGGTAGTAGTAGTTACACCGAAATAGTTCACCGTGTGCTTATTGACCGCCGACCAGCCGAGTGCCAGCAGAAGCGTCGGCGCCAGAACCATCGTTCGGAGTCGCAGCGTTCTGGTGCGGGTCACGATGAAGCAGAAGTAAAGCGGGCCGAGGAACAGGAACATGGGCCGCGTCATGCCGGCCAGCGCTGCCGAGGTTCCGAGGAGCGTGAAGTCCCAAAACCCTGCGCTCTCGATCGTGCGCGCATAGGCAAGCAGCGAAACAACGATCCAGAATGTGCAGAGCGTTTCGCTATAGATGACTTGCTCGAAAAACAACTCGGTCAGTGACACGCTGGTGAGCAGTCCCGCCACCAAAGCCGCCGAGGTGCTGCGGCTCCGCTGCCAGGTAATGGCGAACATCATCGATGCGGTTGCGGTTCCGAGCAGCGACTGAATCAGTCGCACCGCGTCCCAATCCATTCCGGCGAGCAGAAGCAGTAGCGGATATATCGGCGTTCGTCGTCCGTCATACTGGCTGAAATCGAGACTCGCGATCGATCGGGCCGCGAGAACGAACTCGCCGGTATCCCACGAACTTCGCGCACGAAAGTTCAGCCCAATCAGCAGCCGCACCAAACCCGAAATCGCGATGAGTGCGACCAGTGCGACGGTCGCTCGGCTGCTGCGCAGCCGTATCAAATGCGATGAGAACTTTCCCCACATCGTGTCGAACCGGAGACTAGCCATCCGCAGGTGCAATGAACAACCGGGCGCCATTCCGAACGCATCGACAGCGGTCCGGCTGCTCGTCTAGCTTTGAATTTAGAAATTCGCGACGGAGATTTGATCATGGAGACCGCTCAAATCGGATGGATCGGGACCGGAATCATGGGCGCACCGATGGCGCGCCGGCTGCTCAAGGTCGGGCACAAAGTAAGCGTATTCAATCGAAGTCCGGAAAAAGCGCAACGCCTCGGCGCCGATGGTGCGACCGTCGTGGCCGATCCCGCGATCGCCATCGCGAACGCCGAAATCGTTTTCATCATGGTGCCCGACACTCCCGATGTCGAAGCTACCATCGCGCGCATTCAACCAGCGCTGAAGAAGGGCCAACTCATCATCGACATGAGCACGATTTCGCCCGGCTCGGAGCGCGCGACGGCCGCGCAGCTTCGCAAGGCCGGGGTTGACTACCTCGATGCTCCGGTTTCCGGCGGCGAGAGCGGCGCCGTCGAAGGCACCCTCGCGATCATGGTGGGTGGCGAACGAAGCGGGTTCGAACGCGCAAAGCCCCTGTTTGAGCACCTCGGCAAGCGCATCACTTATATGGGGCCCTCCGGCGCGGGGCAGATGACCAAACTCGCCAATCAGATCGCGGTTTCCGTCACACTCGAAGCCGCGGTGGAAGCGCTCGCGTTTGCGAGGGCCGGCGGCCTCGATCCTGCGAAGGTGCTGGAGGCGATCGGCGCCGGCGCGGCCGCCTCCTGGCAGCTCAACAACCTCGGTCCGAAAATTATCGCGAGCGATTGGCGCCCCGGATTCTTCATCAAGCTGATTCGCAAGGACCTGCGCCTGGTGACCGAGGCTGCGCGCGACGCATCGCTCGCTCTGCCGGGCCTTGCGATGATGACTTCGATGTTCAACACCGCTGCGGCGATGGGGCATGAGATGGACGGCACGCAAGCGGTCGCCCTCGCGCTCGACAGTGTCGCCCGAGTGAAGTAACTAAAAGGCAATTACCACGGCATCATTGGAGGACCATCATGGCCGACCTGCTCGTAGAATTACGCGACCGCGTGCTGTATCTGACTCTCAATCGGCCCGACAAGCTCAACGCGATGTCGCCCGAAATGATGAACGGCCTGACCAGCGAGCTGCACAAGGCCTCGCATGATCCCAAGATCGGCGCGGTGGTGCTCACCGGCGCGGGTCGCGGATTCTGCTCCGGCGGCGATATCACCGCGATGCGCGCGCGTAACGAGGCCACCGGACCAGCGCCAACGCTGGAAGAGCGCGTCGCGAATCTTCGGCATGGTGAGGAAGCTTCGCGCATGCTGCATGAGATGCCGAAGGTCACCATCGCGGCGGTCAATGGACCGGCGGCCGGCGCAGGACTGAGCATCGCGATGGCGTGTGACATTCGAATCGCGTCGGACAATGCACGCTTCGGCACTGCGTTCGCGCGCGTCGGCTTCTCCGGTGATTACGGCGGGACCTGGTCGCTCACGCAGTTGGTTGGCTCGGCGAAGGCGCGCGAATTGTACTTCCTGCCTGATGTCATCGATGCGAACGAAGCGGTGCGCATCGGGCTCGCCAACCGGGTCGTACCGGCCGCATCGTTCAAAGATGAAGTGGAAAAGACGGCCAAGCGCATCGCGAACGGCCCGACGGTTGCCTACACGCACATCAAGGCGAACCTGAACCTCGCGCTGACTCACGAGTTCCGCGAGCTGCTTGACCGCGAAGCATGGGGGCAGACCCTGACGGGCCAGACCGAGGATCACAAGGAAGCAGTGAAAGCGTTCCTTGAAAAGCGCGAACCCAAGTTCCAGGGGCGGTAGACCTGATCCCTAGCCCCTTTCCCGTGAGGGAAGGGAATGAGAAAGCGGGAGTCTCCAAATGGACTTCAAGACGATCATCTACGACGCGCGCGACCGCATCGCGAAGATCACCATCAATCGTCCCGAGCGAATGAATGGCTACAACGAGCACATGGTCAAGGAGATGGTGGCTGCCATCGACCTCGCGCGACAGGATGACGAGGTGCGCGTGCTCATCATCACCGGCACCGGTCGCGCGTTTTGCGCCGGCGGCGATATCAGCGGCGCGCCCGATAGTGCCTCGCGCTTCCGCGGACATCCGATGGGACACATGCTCGAAATGCGCGAAGGATTCCATCAGCTGGTTCTGTCACTGCATCGCTTCGACAAACCAGTCATCGCGGCGATCAACGGAGCGGCAGTCGCAGGAGGCCTCACGCTCGCACTCAGTTGCGACTTTCGTATCGCATCGGATGAGGCTCGGCTGGGTGACACGGCGCTGAAGTTCGCGCTGCTATGCGACGAGGGCGGCGCGTATCTCTTTCCCCGCGTGATGGGCCTCGATCGCGCGCTGAAGATGACGCTGCTTTCCGAAGTTTACGACGCCAAAAAAGCGTACGAGCTGGGCCTCGTTACCGAGGTCGTTCCGCATGCCGAGTTGGAGGCGCGGGTCAGTGATTTCGCGCGGCGCCTCACCGAGGGCCCTCCGCTGGCGATCCGCCTCGCCAAGCGCATGATGTACAAGCAGCGCGATATGACGCTCGAGAATGCGCTGGAGGATGCCGCGCTCAACGTTATGATCACCAACCCATCGGAAGATGTGCGCGAGGGTACCCGCGCATTTCGCGAGAAGCGCAAACCCAAGTTCCAGGGACGCTAACCAGACAGACCTAACCCCCGGCCCCTTCCCTTGAAGCGGAAGGGGCGCAGAGAGTGAGGATCAATTCTTTCCATGCCGATGAAAAAGAAGGAGATCGATCAGCTCCTCGCACAGCCGCACATTGCCGTCGTGGCGGTCACCGCGCCGGATGGTGCGCCGCATGCGGTTCCGACCTGGTACGAATACAAGAGTGGCAAGGTGACGTTTCATACCGAGACCACCGCATTCAAATACAAGTGCCTCGAACATGATCCGCGAGTTACGCTCGTCGTCGATACCAAGAAGGCCCCCTACAAATGCGTGATCCTCAAAGGCAGGGCGACCATCGAAATCAAGAGGAACGATGATGTGCGCGGGCTGCGCATGTCTATCGCATACCTGGGACCGAAAAACGGCACCGCCTACCACAACACGGTGAAGGGCCAGGAGGTCGCGGTCGTCACGCTGAAGCCCGAGCGCATCATTTCGTGGGACTACGGCAAGGAAATGCCGTAGATCAGCCATCTACCGGGTCGGTGGCAAGGCCCCTCACTTGTTTGAAAACGCCCTTTGCGTCAGCATCTTTGTCACTCTGGTTTCAGGCACAATTGCCAAGGAGCAGCACGGAGAACGCTGCGCGTTCATTATCGGCGCGAACCGGAAAGGACATGGAACTCCGCCTATCTGACCGCCACATCATCGCTCTCAATATGCTGTTGGTCGCGGTGTTGGCATATTTTGCCGCGCTCGCCCTGAACGATGTCGTGCTGCTTGGGCATCCGTCTATCGAGATTGCTGTGCCACACGCGAGCGGCGTTGTGGCTGATGACGCGTCTGCGCATCGGCCGCGCGCGGCGTACCAGGCCATTGTCGAGCGCGATATCTTCAATCTCGAGCCCCCGCCTCCGCCCCCTCCGGAACCCGTCGTCGAGGATATCCATCTGACTCTGATTGGCGTGACGCAAACTACCCAAGGGAAGGCCTACGCGATCATTGCCGATCAGAGAGGCGAGCAGTCGGTCTACCGGGTCGGGGAAATGATTCCTGACGTGGGCAAGTTGCTCGAGGTCGGTAAGGATCGCGCGGTGGTCGAGCATGGCGGCAAACAGGTCGTGCTCGAACTGCCCAAGGACGAGATGAATGGCCCTCCCGGCTTTGCATCGAGCGGTCCAGCGCCAATGAGTCCGGCTGAGGCGTCGAATCGCGACCAGCTTCACCATCGGCGGATGCGTCAGCGTCATTTCCAATGAAGCACGATTTAGTGCGCGCGTTTGGCGACGAAAAATCGTGAATTGCCCTTCGGAGTCGCCCTATCTTCAACTATCGATTGAGCCCGCACGCACTACATCCGATCACTGGGCGTAACCCGCCGGGGATATTAGTTGTTAGATCGCGGCGCGAACTGTAAGCTCGCAGACCTCACGTTGGGCTGGGACATATTTGAATGAATTATCGGTTTCGAGTTGGCGCGGCCGGCGCCTTGATGGTTTTTCTCTGCCTGAAGGCAATGGCTCCGGTGTGCGTCGCCGCCACTACTCATCCGCCACCGAACGAGATCACGATGAACTTCCAGAACGTCGACATCCCGGTGCTGGCGAAGTTCATCAGCGAAATTACCGGCAAGAATTTCCTCATCGATGAAAGTGTGCGCGGCAAAATCAGCATCATCTCGCCAAGCAAAGTCACACCCGATCAGGCCTATCAGATTTTTCAGTCGGTCCTGCAGCTCAAAGGATTCACCACCCAAACCGTGGGGCAGGTGATCAAGATCATTCCCTCGCGCAACGTTCGCCAGGCGGCACCGCTGAGCGAATCGCAACGACCCTTTGAGCAGCACGGCGATGAGTACGTCACACGTTTGATCAAGCTGCGCAACGTCGATGTGAGCGCGATCGTCAGCGTGCTCCAGCCGATGATCTCGCATGACGGATTGATCGCGGCATTTCCCGACGACAATACCCTCATCATCACCGATGACGCCTACAATGTTCAGCGATTACTCCAAATCGTTGGCGCCTTGGATGTGGAGGGAAAGCAGCAGAACGTCGAAATTATTCCGTTGCGTTACGCTTTCGCGGGCGAAGTCGCGCCCGAAATTGACGAACTGCTCGGTGGTGGCGGGAGCGGCTCAAAAGGCCGTGCTCCCGGTCAACCCGGGCAGGGCGTCGTGGCGCCGGCCGCGCAGGCTCCCAGCGGACAGTTCAAGGTTCTGGCTGACCAGCGCACCAATTCGATCGTCGCCGCGGGCGGTCCATTGCAGATGAAGCAGATTCGCGAGCTCATCGCCAAGCTGGATATCCGTTCGCCCGACGCGATGCAGCGGATCCACGTCTATCGGCTGAAGAATGCCGCCGTGTCGGAGATGATCCGGGTACTGGGCGGGTTGCTCGGCGGCGGTGCCGGCGTGAGCAGCCTTTCTCCGACGACCGGCAGAGGTTCGCTGGGCCGAGGCGGCATGGCGGGCGGTGGATTTGGCGGAAGCTCCGGTTTCGGAGGCGGATATGGAGGTTCCGGGGGCTATGGCGGCGGTTATGGTGGCGGCTACGGCGGCGGCTATGGCGGTGGGTATGGCGGCGGAATCAGCGGCGGTGGTTTGATGGGTAGTTCCGGCTACGGAGGCGGTGCAAGTGCCACCGGGGGAATCGGAGGACGCGGGGGTGGTATCGGCGGTGGAATGGGCATGGGTGGAGCTGGGGCAGGAGGGGCGAGTTCAGCCGGCCATACCGCGGAATTCTCCAATCCGGTGACCGTGACCGCTGATCCGGCGACCAATTCGCTGGTAATCAGCGCCGCGCCGCAGGATTGGGAGACCTTACGTAACATCATCGCGGCGCTCGACGTTCCGCGCATTCAGATTTTCGTTCAGGCAATTATCGTCGAGGTCAGCTCCGAGCGGCAGCGTCAGATGGGAGTGAACTTTCAGGCGTCGACCTCGATTTCCAACAGCACCGTCGGCTTGGGCACAGTTAACTTCGGCCAGCTTCAGAACGCGATCGGCAATCCGCTGGGACTGACAGGTCTGGGACTCGGCCTCGCCTCCGGGAGCCTGTGTGCAATTCCCGCGGCCGCCGCCGCAGCAGCGGGGGGAACTACCACCGGAGGATCGACGATTACGGTCCCGTGCGACATCGCCCTGGTCACGGCGCTGCAGGCGGACACCCATTCCAATGTGCTGTCAGCACCGACGCTTCTGACTGCCAACAATACCGAGGCATCGATCGTGGTCGGGCAGAACCTGCCGTTTGTAGGCTCGGCGGCGGCCAATGCGGGCCTTCCCGGGCAGATTTTCAACAGCGTCCAGCGCCAGAACGTTGGAATAACTCTGGACATCGTGCCCCAGGTATCGGATGGCGGCTATGTGAGGATGGATCTGTATCAAGAGGTATCGAACGTGCTGGGCAGCACTGCGAACAATGCGCTGGGCCCTACGACGACGATCCGGTCGGCCTCGACGACGGTGTTGGTGCAGGACCATCGCACCGCGGTTATCGGGGGACTGATGTCGAACAACGACAACATCCAGCGCCAGGGAGTGCCCTGGATTTCCGATATCCCTGTGATCGGGAATTTGTTCTCCTTCAGATCGACCGACAAGATGAAGGACAACCTGCTGGTTTTTCTCACGCCCCACGTGGTGCGGAACAAAACCGATCTGCGGGCGCTAGCGCTGGATCGGCGCGGTCGATTCGTGGGCTCGCTGGGTGCGCGCGAAATGCATGATATGCCGGCCAGCTCGATACGGTCGCTATATGATCCGACCTTCTCGGTTTCGGTGCCGCCCGCTGCTGATTTGAACATGCAGAACGATGACGAGGCATACAGACCGGGTGGATTGCGTGAAGGCGACAAGCCTACGCCCTTCAACACGGAGGAGATCCCGAAGCCCGCTCCATGAGCGGGCGATGCAATCGTCAGCAACGCTGCGACTCGCGTGCTTGCCATCGATCTTAATTGTCCGCCGTCAGCCGGCGTGTGACCGGGTAAAAGAGCGCTGGCGCGCCCCAGCATCCATCGTCCGCCTTTTTCTCATACCAAAAGAACTGTCATTGTGACCGGGGTCATCGGATCGACGCTTCGAGTCGATCACGGCCTGATGGGGAACCGCGGAAAGATGAGGTCGCGTCTGAAATCCCGGCTGCTGCACTATCCAATGAACAATCCGATGTTTGTGGGTGAGCGGACCGCGCTGGTCGCGCCGACCCAGGGCCGCGTTCTCGAAATCGCCATCGAGACCGAAAAGAACGTGGGTTACTATTCTCCCTGGGTGACCGACCTCACGGTTGTCAGCCTCGCGCGAGGCACGGTCGAGTCCACCCATAGCAGCAGCGACCGGGGCCTTCGCGTGGAACGGGTTTTTCCCGGCGCAGATAGCACTGCGCTGCCGTTTCCGGATTCTCACTTCGATTGGGCGGTTAGTACGCTGACGCTATGCCGAGCGAAACAAGCTGCCGCGATTCTCGCGGAAGTGCGGCGGGTGCTGAAGCCGTCGGGCGCGTATCTCTTCCTCGAACACGGCCGCGGTGCCGATCTCGAGATGATCGGGCGGCAGCGCAAGTGGAGAAATTTATGGCTCAACTACGGCGGGTGCGACATCGACCGGCAAATCGATGAGTTGATCCTGGCCGCGGGATTTCGGCTGGAAAAGCTCCAACGTTACCAACTCGGCCACCCGAAATTTCTCTCCACGATGTATCGTGGCATCGCGCGTCCATGATCTCGCGATGTTCGCGAACCACTGGATTGCCACCATTTGCGCGCCCAGCATCGGTCTCCTGGGAGACTGCCGATTCTCGGGCGGCTGCTTTCGCATTTGTAGAATCCGCACCTATCGCGCTACATAGTGTCGAATAACTTCTCACATCCGCGCCGAAAGGAGGCGACATGAAACTCTACGGAAGCTCAAGGTCACGCGCCGCTCGATCTCTGTGGGCACTCGAAGAAGTGGGGGCGAAATACGAGCACGACCCGATACCGAATACGCAGGCCAAGACGCCTGAGCATCTCAAGCGCAACCCCAATGGCCACATTCCGGTGCTCGAAGACGACGGACACTTCATTTGGGAATCGATGGCCATCAATCTTTATCTCGCCGAGAGGTACGGCAAGAACGGGCTATGGCCCTCCGACGCGTTCGGGCATGCCGCCGCATATCAGTGGAGTCTATGGGGCATGACCGAATGCGAGGCGCATCTGCTCACGCTGCTGATGCATCGCGTGTTGTTGCCGGCCGAGCAGCGCGACGAGAAAGCCGCGCAGAAAGCTGCCGACGCCATCAAGGCGCCGCTGAAGGTTCTCGACGATGCATTGCAGGGGCGCGAGTACCTGCTCGGCAATACCTTTACGATTGCAGACCTCAATCCCGCCTCGGTGTTGTCGTGGGCCGCGATGCTGCGGCTGGACATGTCGGCCACCCCGACCGCGCAGGCATGGTTACAGAAGTGCCTCGGTCGCGAGGCGAACGTGAAAGTGCGTGGAATGAAATGATCGTACGGCATCACGGATAGGTCATCCTGAGCGTTTCGCGAAGGATAGCGGGTCCGACTGAAAGGATGAGGGTCAGGCGGGGATCGAGAAAATCGATCCCTGCTTTTCTTTTAACGCCTGCGTGAGCCGACCTGGAACGTCGCGGATTACTTCGCCGGGTCGACGAGTTCCATGAACCAGGTGCCCACCGAATCCGGGATCATGCTGGACTCCATCACCGGAGGATTCGGTGAAGCGGGATTCGGCTCCGGCAAGGGTGGGTTGGTTGGATGCGGCGCTTGCGCTGAAGCGGCCGGCGATCCGTCGCGCATCGTCACCGACCCAGCCCACAAGTCGCTCTCCTCGGTAGTCGAATCTTTGAGGCGGGTCACCCGCACCTTCGCGATACCGCGGCGGTTCAGGCCAATGCTCTCCGCGGCGGCTCGTGAGAGGTCTATGCCTCGGCCCTTCACGAATGGACCCCGATCGTTGATTCTCACCACCACCGATTTTCCGGTCTTGAGATTCGTGACGCGCGCCTCCGAGCCAATCGGCAGCGTGCGCGATGCCGCCGTCATCTCGTTCTGGTTATAAACTTCGCCGCTGCTGGTTAGATGGCCCTGAAATTCCGGGGAATAGAAAGATGCGGTCGTCACCTTCGAGGGTGCCGCCGGTTTGGGAGCCGCGACGATTGGCGCGGGCTGTATCGCCGGCAGGGCTTCCTGATTAGAGGCCTGACCACTACATCCGGCGACGGCAAAGCTGAGCAACGCCGCGAACCCGAGACCGAGTATCGATTTGAGGTTCAAAGCCGCAGCAGGAGTTCGTCGAAGCATTGGCAATGGTTCTCTCGAACGAATTAAGTCCCCCTCAAGACTTTGACGACCCTACTGACGGTACACAGTTCTTGCAACAACCCGCTTGAATCGTATTTCCGACTGTCGCTCCGCCGGGTTTCTAACCTCGCTGCAAGCCTGTAAAAACTAGGGATCGATGTTGATCTGGTCAGAAAACCCATGGCGATAGCCGATCGCATCAAGCCGCACCTGAGCACTCGCGCGGACGCTGCGCCGCGCGAGGCGCTTCATGGCGAGGGGCTCACGAAGATCTATGCCAGCCGCGCGGTGGTCGATGGCGTTTCGGTCACCGTCAATCGTGGCGAGGTGGTCGGACTGCTAGGCCCCAACGGCGCCGGCAAAACTACGACATTCTATATGTTGGTCGGTCTGCTCAAGCCGGATGCCGGCCTGGTCTCGCTCGGCGACGATGACATTACAATGCTGCCGCTTTACAAGCGCGCGCGCCGCGGCATCAGCTACCTGCCGCAGGAGCCCTCAGTCTTCAGGAAGCTGACCGTCGAACAGAACCTTCTCGCAGTCCTCGAGACGCTGCCGCTGAGCGAGGAGGAGCGTCAGGCGCGTCTGCAATCGCTGCTCGACGAACTTGGCATCGCGCGGCTGGCAAAATCGAAGGCTGGAGTCCTTTCAGGCGGTGAGCGGCGCAAGGTCGAAATCACGCGCGCGCTGGTGCTCGATCCGCTGTTCCTATGCCTCGATGAGCCCTTCGCAGGCATCGATCCGATCACGGTGGTCGAGATTCAACGCATTATCGCATATCTGAAGGAGCGCGGTATCGGGGTGCTGATGTCGGACCACAACGTATCGGCGACGTTATCGATCATCGATCGCGCCTATATCGTATCGGCGGGAAAAATCCTGTTCGAAGGAACTCCGCAGGAAATCGTGAACAGCGATGCCGTGCGCCAGGTCTTCCTCGGCGAGCGCTTCAAGCTGCCGACCTGATTAGGGGCCATACGGCGAGCCATATGTAGGTGGAGGTGTGGAAGGATAGTTGTACGGCGATCCGTATGGAGAGCCATAAGGTGAACTGTAGGGACTGCCGAATCCCCCGCCGCCGAAGCTGAATCCCGATCCGCCGCCTCCAAAACCTCCCCCTAACATCAGAAACGGCAGTACCATCATGAGCCCGGAGGACATCGAACTCCCCTGATTCATGTACTGCTGCTGTTGCTGGGTCAGTTCCTGGTGCTGCTGATTTTCATACTTCTGGATGTCCGGATTGTTGAGGTCGTTGTCGGCAGTTGCTGCGTTCGGATTGCTGGATGGCTTCACGAGATCGGGTTCGATCTTGATGCGATTGTCGACCTGCGCGCCCGAGTCGTTGAGCCATTGGCGCGTCTTGTCGACCGCATCGGCCTTTCCGAACGGAGTGCCGACGTATCCGTACAGAATCGCCTGGCGCGGACCGCCATTGGATGCGAGCACCCGAGCCCCGACCAGCGGCAATTGACGACTATGCAAATAGTTGGTGAGTGCGGTGCTTTGGGCGGTGTCTACCGGAGCGTTGCCGGTCAAGTGGGTTTCCGGTTGCGTCGTCGATCCAACGATAGTTGGAGTTTTCTGTGCGGTAACCTGGGTTGAGGGCGGCGCGCAGGAGGCAAGGGAGATCAGTCCCACAGCCAGCCAGATGCCCACGAAATTTCGAGCATACCGGCATTTCACAGTCTCATTGTATGTCCGCACCAAAGCTCCCGCAATTGCGATTCTCGCTAGTGGGGCGCCGCATAGCCGATGTCGCGCAGAAAGTCATGCACCAACTGATTGAAAACCGGCGCATTCTCGAAATAGACCGAATGACCCGCGCCCGGCACCGTCGCGAGCCGCGCGTTGGGCAGCGCTTTCACCAAATGACGAATCATCTCGGGCACGATGAGCGCATCCTCCTCGCCCTCGAGGCACAGGATCGGCATTTGAAGGCGTTCTCGCACCCTGGCGAGATCGTAGCGACGGCTGCCCAGCCGTTTCATTGCATCGTCAGGGGGGCGCGCGCCGAGGATCAGCAGCGAATCGTACAGATACGCCATCTCGGGGCGGCGCCCGAAGTAGTCCTTGGCATAAGTCGGCATCGATCCGATTGCCAGCGGCTCCAGGGGTCCGCGTCCCCCGGCGCGAATTCTCTCCATCATCGCGTCCATCGCAGGTGTGAAGATGCCGCCCGGCGTGTCGGCCATCACCATCGCGGCGACGCGCTCGGGATGCTCGATGGCGTAACCGACAATCGTCCATCCGCCCATCGATTGCCCGACCAGCACGGCCTTGTCGATTTTTAACTGATCGAGCAACGCGCCAAGGTCGCTCGGATGGGCATCGCAGAAGGTCCCGTCCGGATCAGGCGACAAACCGAAGCTGCGCTGGTCGACCGTGATGCAATCGAACCATCGCATGAAGTACGGCATCTGCTGCCACCACGAGAGATGATTCCCGCCCAGACCGTGCAGGAAAACGATCGCGGGTCCGGAGCCCGCACGCTCGTAGTAGAGCTGGAATTCTCCGATCGGGACGCGGCCGGGGATGAGTCGAGCTTCGCTTCGAGTGTCCATCGAATTTGCCTCAATGCGGAATCTATCATCGCGACGCGCGATGCACCAAAGCACCCAAGGAAGACGGGGTCGGAATGAGAGTGGATGGCCGTCGTCGGGCCAGCCCGCCGGTGTGAAGCGGCGCGCGTTCTTTCCGGTCGCAAATTTTCGCGGGCGTCCTATAATCCGCCCATGGCATCCAGAACCGTGATGATAGAATCGGCGATCAATGGCAACGCGATGCGCGAACTCAATCCGCACATCCCCTACACGCCCGAGGAGATCGCCAACGACGCGATCGCGACCTCGCGCGCCGGTGCCGCGCTAATCCATTTTCACGTGCGCGATCCGCAGACCGGCAAATGGGTGCAGGACGTTCCCTACTATGCCGAGGTCTACAAGCGCGTCCGCGCGGTATGCCAGCCGTTGCTATGGCCAACGTTTCCCTTCGATGGCACTCCGGCGGAGCGGTTCAGTCACTTTGTGGCGCTCGCGAAAGATCCCGCAACTAAGCCTGACCTCGGTGCCGGCGACATGGGCTCGGTTAATCTCGCGACTTACGATCGCCGCAGCCACAAGCTTCGGGGCGAAAAATTCGTCTATCAGAACAGCTATGCGACCTGCCGCTATTTCCTCGAGAACGTCGCGCGAGCTGGGCCTGCGCCCGACGCTACAGATCTTTGAGCCTGGGTTCCTGCGTGCTGCGCTGGTCTTTCTCGAGATGGGCTTGCTGACGGAGCCGCTGATTCTGAAGTTCTACCTCGGCGGCGAGGAGCAAAGCTTTGGCCTTCCGCCGACCATCAAGAGCCTCGAAGCTTATCTCGACATGATCAAGGGAGTGCGATGCAACTGGTTTGCGGCGACTCTGGGCGGCGACAATCTGTCGCTGGTGCCGGCGATCGTGAGCCTCGGCGGCCACGTGCGTATCGGCCTCGAGGATTATCAGTACGCGCGCGACGGGCAACTCTCGAATCCCCAGATAGCGGAGCGTGCCGTCGCGACCATTCGTGCGATGGGTCACCAGGTGGCCACCGTCGCGCAATCGCGCGAGTTGCTCGAGGTGTAACTTTTTTTCGGTCGCCTCTCTCACTGATTGAGGGGGTAGATGGCGCGCTGTTCGCTCTTGGCTTCGCGACGGGCGTGCGAAACGGGTGGGGGCCCGGTGCATCGTGCGGGTCGCAAAATTCCGCGCGCGTCATATAATCCGCCCATGGCAGAAGCTATAGACCTCACCGTCGAATACGGCGACGTCCGCGACGAAGAACAACTCGACTGGCCCAAACTCATTGCCTGGTTGCGTGAGCACAACCTTCCCGGCGCGGATGCTCCATTGGAAATCAAACAATTCCGCGGAGGCTCTTCCAATCTGACCTACTTGCTCCGCTTCGGCGATCAGGAATGGGTCGTGCGCCGCCCGCCGTTCGGTCCGCTTCCGGTTGGAGGCCACGACATGGCGCGCGAGTACCGCGTGCTGTCGCGAATCTGGCAGGCCTTCAAGCCTGCGCCGCGCGCGATGCTTTTTTCCGATGACACCTCGATCATCGGGGCCCCGTTTTTTGTGATGGAGCGGCGCGAGGGCATCGTGTTCAAGAATCGGCAACCAGTTCCCGTCGAACTCGGCGACGATCCCGCCACCTTCAAAAGCATTTCGGAGGGCTTCATCGACACGCTCGCCGATCTACATGCGGTCGACTATGCGAAGGTCGATCTCGCCGGCCTCGGCAAGCCGGCTGGATTCGTGAAGCGACAGATCACGGGATGGATGCAGCGATGGGAGAAGGCCAAGACCGACGAGGTTCCGCTGATGGACAAACTCGGCGCATGGTACCTCGACCACGCCCCCCCGGAGCAGGCGCCGACCATCCTTCACAACGACTTTTATCTGCACAACATCATGCTCGATCGGAAAAATCCCGGCCAGATCAACGGCGTCTTCGATTGGGAGATGTCGACGCTTGGAGATCCGATGATCGATCTCGGTATCGCACTCGGCTATTGGCGCGAGCGGACCGATGTCGAAATCGTAAAGCTCGCAGAGATCGAACCGCATACGTTCAAAAAGGGATTTCTCTCCCGCGCTGAAATGCTTCAACGTTACGCGAAGCGCACCGGACGCGATGTGAGCAGCTTCCCATTCTATCTGTCATGGGCGCTGTGGAAGAACGCGACGGTGGTGCAGCAGATCTATGTGCGCTACGTGCGAGGGCAGACCAGCGATCCGCGCTTCGCGACCTTCGCGCCGCATCCGCCGGCACTCGCGCAAGCCGCCGCACGATACGCTTCGCAACTCGGCTTCAAGAATTGAAATGAAAGACGAGACCATCGCCGTCGTCGCGGGACGCGATCCGAAAGCGCACTACGGCGCGGTCAATACTCCCGTCTATCGTACCTCGACCATCCTGTTCGAGACTTTCGAGGAATTCGCTGCAGGCGTCCATGATCCTGCCAATCGCAAATTCATGTACGGGCGCATCGGGACCCCGACCTCTGCATCGCTTGAAGACGCGATCGCGCAACTCGAAGGCGGTGCGCATTGCCGGCTCGCGCCGTCGGGCCTCGCCGCGATTACCACTGCGCTGCTCGCGTTTCTGGCCGCGGGCGATCATCTGTTGATGACGGTCGGCGCCTATCATCCGACCCACAACTTTTGCAATTCGATTCTGCAGCAGTTTGGCGTTGAGACGACTTACTACGATCCGCTTATCGGCGAGGAGATCGAAAGACTCATTCGTCCGAACACCAAAGTGGTATTCGTCGAGTCGCCCAGCACCGGGTTGTTCGAGGTGCAGGATATTCCCGCGATCGCGCAAGTCGCGCATGCGCACGGCGCGATCGTGATGATGGATAACACCTGGGCATCTCCGCTCTATTTCAAGCCGTTCAGCCATGGCGTTGACCTTTCGATCCAGGCCGCAACCAAATACATCGTCGGACACTCAGACGCGATGCTCGGCACTATCGCCACCACCGAAGCGGCCTGGGCAACCGTTAAAAATGCACATCGCCACCTCGGCCAGATGGCGGGACCCGATGACATCTACCTGGCGCTGCGCGGGTTGCGCACGCTCGCCGCGCGATTGCCCGTGCATCACCGCAGCGGCCTCGCCCTTGCGCGCTACCTTGCTACCCAACCGGAGGTCGAGCACGTATATCATCCGGCGATCGAAAGCGACCCTTCCTATGCGCTATGGAAACGCGACTTCCTTGGAGCGTCGGGACTATTCGCCTTCCGCCTCAAGTCGTGGGTGACGCGCGACGCGCTCGCTGCGATGCTTGAAACGCTCAAGCTGTTCGGGATGGGCGGCTCCTGGGGTGGCTACGAAAGCCTGGTCTCGCCATTCAGGCTGAAAACCTATCGCGATGTTTCTAAAGAACAGGATCGCTGGATCGTCCGCGTCCATGCCGGTCTGGAGAATCCCGAGGATTTGATTGCGGATCTCGAGGCCGGATTCGCAAAACTCGCTTCGCTCAAATAGCGCCGCTATTGCGATGCCGCGAACCGGCATTATAATGCATTTGTGTCCAGGCACGGAGTAAGTACGGTTGCGATCAGCCCGCGCAGCGGGAAGACCAATGATGACCGCTACCTGCAGATGCTCGGCGGACGCGTGCGCGATGCGCGCGCGCGTCACGGAATGTCCCGTCGCATGCTCGCGCATGATTCCGGCATCTCTGAGCGCTATCTGGCCGAGCTTGAAAGCGGACGCGGCAATTTCTCGATTGTTCTGATGCGGCGCCTCGCGAAGGCGCTCGACGTTCCGGTCGTCGAACTGGTCACCGACGAGTTGCCCCGACCGGTCGAATATCGGTTGCTGATCGAGCGCATTCGGCGTCTGGACGGTGCCGAGGTCTCCGAGGCGTCGGCTCTACTGGCACAGCGCTTCGGCGACCGGGTGGGCAAGGCTGAACGTATCGCATTGGTCGGATTGCGCGGGGCGGGAAAAACCACGCTCGGCGCAATGCTGGCAAAGCAACTGGGATGGGAATTTCTCGAGATGAGTCGCGAGATCGAAGCCGCGGCGGCGGTCAGCGTCGAAGAGATTTTCGATCTCGGTGGGCAGGCCGCATATCGCCGCTACGAGAGGCGTGCGCTGGAAAGAATCATCGCAAGCCGCAGCCGCGTAGTGCTCGCGACCGGCGGCGGGCTGGTGTCGGAACCTGGGACCTTTGAGCGCCTGCTGGATTCTTTTTATACAATCTGGCTGCAGGCCTCACCTGAAGAGCATTGGGATCGCGTGATTCGACAGGGCGACCATCGCGTCGAGGGCAGCGGAGACAGCGAAGCGTTGGTCGACATGCGGCGCATTCTCGCCCAGCGCGACTCCCTTTATCGCAAAGCCGACGCGCACCAGAATACGAGCGGCAAGACCGCGCGCCAGTCGCTCAAGGAATTGCTGTCGGTTGTGCGCGAGCGGCGCAATGCATTATAGTGCATCATCAAATCGGAGTCGGAATCCATGATCGATTTTCGAACCGAGCCTGCAAAATACCGCCACTGGAAACTCAGCTTCGATGGCCCGGTCGCAACCCTTGCGATGGACGTCGATGAAAATGGTGGGCTAACGCCGGGCTACGAACTGAAACTGAACTCCTACGACCTGGGCGTCGACATCGAGCTCAACGATGCGGTTCAACGGTTGCGCTTCGAGCATCCGGAGGTGCGCAGCGTCATCATAAGGTCCGGCAAGGAGCGGGTGTTTTGCGCCGGCGCGAACATCAAGATGCTCGGCCAATCGAGTCATCCGCACAAAGTGAATTTCTGCAAGTTCACGAATGAGACGCGCAACGCGATCGAGGATGCTACCCACAATTCTGGCCAGTTCTATATGACCGCGGTGAGTGGCGCGTGCGCGGGTGGGGGCTACGAACTCGCGCTGGCGACCGACTACATAATGATGGCCGACGACGGCTCAACTAACGTCTCGCTGCCGGAACTTCCACTCCTCGCCGTTCTTCCCGGTACCGGCGGCCTTACGAGGCTGATCGATAAGCGGCTGGTGCGTCGCGATCGCGCGGATTTCTTCTGCACTACCGAAGAAGGGATGCGCGGCAAACGCGCGGTCGAGTGGCGCCTGGTAGACGAGGTGGTTCCGCGAACGCAACTCCTCGAGGTGGCCTCGCGCAAGGCAACTGAATTCGCGGCGCGTTCGGATCGCCCCACGAAACAGCACGGAATCACGCTGAGGCCGCTCGCCCGCACCATCGAGGATGAGCGCATTCGCTATTCGAATCTCACGATCGATCTCGATCGAGGAAACTCCGCGGCAACCTTCATAGTGCGAGGCCCGCAGCAACCCGCGGCGTCGCGCCTGGAAGATGCGCTCGCGGCTGGGTGCGATTTTTGGCCGCTCGCGATCGCGCGCGAACTCGAAGACGCCATCCTGCACCTTCGTACCAACGAGGAAACCGTGCGCAGTTGGATCTTCCGCACTGAGGGCGACGTCGCGACGATGAGGTCGTACGACGCGCTCCTGCTCGCGCATGCCGACCATTGGCTCATCCGCGAAATCCGCCTCTATCTGAAGCGCGTGCTCAAGCGCATCGACGTCAGTTCGCGTTCCATCTTTGCGATGATCGAGCCCGGCGCATGCTTCCACGGAACTTTACTCGAACTCGCGCTCGCAGCCGATCGGATTTTCATGCTCAAGGGCAAGCGCGATGACGATGAACTGCCGGCCGCGACGCTTGGATTTACGGAAATGAATTTTGGCGTTTTGCCGATGTGCAACGGTCTGTCGCGTCTGCAAAGCCGCTTCCTGGGCGAGCCGCATCGCCTCGCGGAGTTGCGCGCACGGATCGGCGAGCCGATCGGTACCGAACTGGCGGAGGACCTCGGACTAGTCACCTTCACTCCCGACGATCTCGATTGGGAGGATGAGGTGCGTCTTGCGATTGAGCAACGCGCCGCATTCTCTTCCGACGCGCTGACCGGCATGGAAGCCTCGCTGCGATTCGGCGGCCCGGAGACCATCGAGTCGAAAATTTTTGCGCGCTTGTCGGCGTGGCAGAACTGGATTTTTCAGCGTCCCAATGCGGTCGGCGAAAAGGGCGCGCTGAAGCTTTATGGAACCGGCCAGCGGCCTGAATTCGATCCGCGCCGCGTCTGAGTCACGGAGTACCTGATGTCGATCAACTATTCGGAACTGATTCCTAACAACGTAAATCTCTCCGATGATCGTCGCCTGCAGCGCGCGCTCGAAGCGTGGCAGCCCAAGTACCTGGAATGGTGGCGCGAGATGGGGCCTGAGGGTTTCCAGGGGTTCGATGCCTATCTGCGCACCGCGACTTCGGTCGACGCCAAAGGATGGGCGACGTTCGGCTACCTCAAGATGCCGGACTATCGATGGGGAATTTTTCTCGCCGAGCAGGACCCGGATCGCCGCATCGGATTCGGTGAGCACAAAGGTGAGCCGGTCTGGCGGGAGGTTCCGGGCGAACATCGCGGAGTCTTGCGTCGCTTGGTGGTGACGCAAGGCGATACCGAGCCGGCGTCGGTTGAGCAGCAGCGTCATCTCGGCAAGACCTGCCCGTCGCTTTACGATTTGCGCAATCTGTTTCAGGTCAACGTCGAGGAAGGCCGTCATCTGTGGGCAATGGTGTACCTGCTGCACGCGTTTTTCGGGCGTGACGGACGCGAGGAAGCCGAGACCCTGCTGGAACGCCGCTCCGGCAGCGCCGACCATCCGCGCATCCTCGGCGCCTTCAACGAGAAGACCCCGGACTGGTTATCCTACTTTATGTTTACCCACTTCACCGATCGCGACGGTAAGTACCAGCTTGCCAGCCTCGCCGAGTCGGGATTCGATCCGCTCGCGCGCACCTGCCGCTTCATGCTGACCGAGGAAGCGCATCATCTTTTCGTCGGCGAATCCGGGATCGGACGGGTGATTGCGCGCACCTGCGAGCTGATGAAGCAGCACGACACCCACCGCGTCGGCGAGTATGGCGGTATCGATCTCGAGGTGATTCAGAAATACGTGAACTTCCATTTTTCGGTCTCGCTCGATCTTTTCGGCTCCGAGCTCTCGACCAATGCTGCCAACTATTTCAGCTCCGGCCTGAAAGGCCGTTTCAAGGAAGAGGATCGCGACGACGATCATCGCTTGACCACGATGACCCGCACGGTGCTGAAACCGGAAGGCAATTCGATCGTCGAGAGCGAGCAGCCCGCGCTGCTGGCATTGAATGAGACTCTGCGCGATTCCTACATCGCCGACTGCGAACGCGCACTGGTGCGATGGAACAAGATCATCCGCGAGGCCGGGGTCGATTTCGAGTTGAAGCTGCCGCATCGCGGATTTCATCGCGCAATCGGCGAATTTCGCGGTGTGAGAGTCACCCCCAGCGGCGACATCATCGCGGAAGCCGAATGGCAGAATCGTCAGTCGCAGTGGCTGCCGACGCAGGCGGATCGCGAATTCGTCGCGTCGCTGATGAAGCCGGAGACGCGACCCGGTAAATTCGCGGGATGGATCGCGCCGCCGATTCGTGGGATTAATCTTCAGCCGATCCATTTCGAATATGTGATGCTTCCGCGCAACTGAAAAATATCGTCGGCAAGGCAGGTGTTCTAATGGGTGCAGCAGAAAACAAACAGGTCATCACCAACATGTTCGCGGAACTCGCCAAGGGCAATGGCGCCGCTTTCCTGGATACGATGGCCGACGACGTGAAGTATACGCTCCAGGGCAGGACCAAATTCTCAGGCACGATGAACGGCAAGCAGGAAGTGATGACCAAGCTGCTCGGCCCGCTGGGCGCCGCACTCGAAGGCGGCATTGCGCTGACTCCCTACGACTTCATCGCCGAGGGTGACTATGTGGTCATGCTGGCTAACGGCAAGGCGACGACCAAGGGCGGCAAATCTTACAACAACAGCTATTGCCATGTTTTTCGTATTGTCGGCGGCAAAGTGAAGGAGATCAACGAATACCTCGATACCGCGCTAGTCGACGAGGCGTTCGGCAAGTAGAAAAGCGCTACGATTTGTACGCCTGCCATCCAAAAAACCGGTGGCGGGCGTTTCTCTATTCCGCGTGGTTCGGATTAGAGTTCGGCTAATAGAGCCGATCTGGAGGCTGACTAATGGCGAATAAACCGCGGATGCTCGAAGGATATCGCGTGCTGGATTTCACCCAGTTTGTGGCAGGCCCGACCTGCACCCGGCTGCTCGGCGAGATGGGCGCCGAGGTCATCAAGCTCGAACTTGCGCCGGCGGGCGATCGCGTGCGCGCGGGAGGCCTTAAGTCGCAGGCGCCCGAGCACAAGGACTCGAGCCACAGCACCTATTACCTGCAGCACAACCATTCGAAGCTCAGCTTCGCGATCGATCTGAAGAAGCCCGGCGCGCGCGAGATCGTGATGGCGATGCTGCCGCAGGTCGACGTGGTGGTCGAGAATTTCGCGCCCCACGTCATCGACCGGCTCGGCTTCTCCTACGAAGAGATCAAGAAGGTTAATCCGAAGATCATCATGTGCTCCATTTCGATGGCGGGGCAGACCGGGCCGCTCTCGTACAAGGCCGGTTACGATTTCATCGGCCAGGCCTATGCGGGAGTGACCGACGGCATCGGCGAGGCGGATGGCGCGCCGGCGATGACGACGATGGCGATTGGCGATGTTTCCACCGGCGTCGCGGCCGCGATGGCGGTTGGTTTCGCGCTGGTGCATCGCGAGCGCACCGGCGAAGGCCAGTACCTCGATGCTTCGTTGCTCGACACCTACTTCCACATGCACGAGCAGAATGTTGCGTCGGTCTCGTTGCGAGGCGACAAGTATCGTCCGCGCCGCAGTGGCTCGCTCCATCCCGATGGCGGGCCGACCGGCTCCTATCGCTATCGAGACGATCAGTATGTCTTCCTCACGGTGGTGCCGCATCAATGGCCGCAATTGGTGCGCGCGATGGGCATGCCCGAGTTGGCGACCGATCCGCGTTTCAAGAATGCGCGCGGGCGGCGCGACAACCGGTTTGAACTTCGCGAGGTCATCGAGAAATGGCTGGCGGGTTTTCCTACTCGCGATGATGCCATCGCGGCGCTCGACAAGGAACGGGTGCCATGCGCGCCGGTGCTATCGGTTAACGAAGCCGTCAAGCATCCGCATATGAACGAACGCAAAACCGTCCGCTGGGTGCAGGATCCGGAGCTCGGCAAGGTCGCGCTTCCGGGCGTGCCGGTGAAATTTTCTGCGTGGCCGGATAAGACCGAGGTTCGCGCGGCGCGGCTGGGTGAGGACAACGAACGCGTGCTGCATGAGCTGCTGAAGATGCCGGACGATCAGATCAAGCAGCTCTATGCCGACGGCATCCTGGTGCGCGATTCAAATTTGAAATAGTCGCCCCGAAGCGATCGATCACCTCATACGTACAGCCCGGCCAAGCGGGTAAGTTCCGCTTCGTATTGATCCGGCTTCAACTGATTCGGGACGCCGACCGCGAACCGATGCGCGCCCGCTTTCGCGTAGTCGTCGAGGCCCTTCTGGACGGCTGCGCGGTCGCCCTGCACGAAGCCCATTGCAGTGATGTCCAGCTTCGCGAAGTCGCGTCCCGCCGCATCGCATTCGCGTCGAAGTTCCTCGAGCTTGTTTTTGAGGTAGGTGTGCGGCACGCCGATCGGGCACCATCCGTCGGCCCACTTCGCGACGCGCTTGAGTGCGTTCTTGTCGAGGCTGCCGATGAGCACCGGTGGTCCGGGCTGCTGGATCGGTTTGGGATTGCAGCGGACCGGAGTGAACTTGACGTATTTGCCGTCGAACGATGCCTCGTCCTTTGACCACAACTCGCGCATCGCGGCGATGCACTCCGCGGTCTGGGTCCATCGTCGCGGAAAATCGACGCCGAGAAGTTCCGATTCCTCGCGCAGCCAGCCCGCGCCGATGCCGAACAGGAAGCGCCCGCCGGAGAACGCGTCCAGGGTGGCGACTTCTTTCGCGGTGACGATCGCATTGCGCTCGGGAACCAGGCAGATGCCGGTGGCGACTTTCAAATTGGTCGTCACCGCGGCTGCCATGCTAAGCGCGACGAACGGATCGCACATTTGCGAATAGACATTTGGAATCGGCCCGTTGGTGCCGGGAAAGGGCGTCTTCGGATTCACCGGCAAAATCGGATGCTCTGGAATCCATAAGGACTCGAAGCCCAATTGCTCGGCCTTGCGCGCGAACGACGCCGGGTTCGCGGTGTATCCGGTGAATGGCATCAACAGTCCGATCTTCATGTGCATCTTCCTTCACGAATTCGAAGTAGGTGGGGGTGGAGTCGGCGGCGACGCGAGCCTGGTCAACTCGCGCAAATGAGGATGGCCCGCGGGCTGGTAGCTATAGAGCAGGGCGCGGCGATCGGCGCCGGTGCGATTCGGCAATGAGCGATGCACCAGGAACGGCCCGAAGAACGCCACGCTGCCGGCGGGCACTTCGAGCGGGAGCAGCCGCGATTGATCGTACTTGCCCGGATCCATTTCGAGGCTGCCGAATCCGTCTATCGATCGGCGCTCCTGCAAACCTTCGCGATGACTGCCCGGCACCACCTCGAGGCATCCATTTTCGACGGTGGCGTCGTCGAGGAAGAGCATCGCGGTCGCGACCTTCGAGGCAATCTTCGTCAGGTCGCACCAATACGGAAAATCCTGGTGCAGTACGATGGGGCCGCCGTTGTGCGCGCGCTTGAGGTTCAGCTTCTCGGTAAACAGCGCGAGGTCGTTTTCGCCGACGACGTCCTTGCACGGATCGAGCAGCCGCGAATCCATCGCCCATCGATGCAACTCCTCGCTCAGATGCGCAAAGGGCTCCAGGCCCTGGACCAGATCGGCGTCGCCCGGTTCCCATTTGACGATCGTCTCCAGCCGCCGCTGAATCTCGAACATGTAGCTGCCGACGGTATGCTTGGTGCGGCGTTTCTCAGTGAGCAGCCGCTGGACGAGCGCTTCGCAAGCATCGCAAATGGCGCGAACCTCGGCGGCATTGAACACATTGCGCCGCATCACGAAACCGCGTTGTTCGAGCTCGGCCTTCTCCGTCTCGTCAAACCTGAAAGTCTGGTGCACTGTTTTGGCCTCCGCCGCAGCGGCGTTGAGAGCTTAGCGCTTTAGCGGTTGGCGTTGCCATTCGTTGGAATAAGCGCGCCGGACGCGGGCGCTCCGATTAGGTCCCGATGAATGCAGCGTCCGGCAATGATGGAAGACCGCGCCGCCGGCGGGAACCGGCGCGGGGACCGCCAGCGCATTGTCGACGCCCTCAACCGACACGACATGTCTCGCGAAGTCGCCGCCGGTCGCCTGATGCTCGCGAACGCCGCTGCGATGCGAACCGGGAATGAAACTCATACAGCCGCTCTCGACGGTCGCAGGATCCAGCGGCATCCAGCACGAGGTCGCGTGATACCTGAAAGAGCGGTCCCAGTAGGCCTCATCCTGATGCCATGGGAGCGCGCCATTGTCGTTGTCGCGCGGAGGCTTGCGAATCATGTGGCCCCATCCGCGCATGTCTGTGAGTTCGAGGCCTAGAAGAATCGAGGCGAGTTGGCGTCCATTGCGCCAGAATGCGGTTTTGCGCAGCTCGGGGAATTTCAGCTCGGGAAGCAGGATTTGCTTTTGCGAATCGACTTCGGAGGTGCCGTTGGGGGAAGTGCCGTTGGGGCGTACGATGTCGACGAAAGCGCCCGGGACCGGGTTGATGCGTTCGGCAAACAAACGGTCGTAAATCTCGCCCAACCAGGCGAGTTCGGCGTCGGTGGTGATGCGCTCGATCGAGGTGAAACCGCATTCGCGGAATTGCTCGCACTGGGCCGGCGAAAGGCTGACCGGAAATTCGACTTCGGGCCGCCGCGTCATCAATTCTTCGATGGTCAAGGCATTCTCCCCGCTTCCGTTTTTCTACAATGAGGCGACCCCCGGTCGCCACCCTTCATTTGGTATTTTGGGTGCGAAAAACGCAACCGCGCAACGGTCCCACCTCGTCCTGACCCTCCTTGACTCTGGACTGCGGTCGAGGGTCTATCCTGAGATTCATGTCGAGCATTTGGAGATAGCGCGTGGAAACTCCCGAGGTATACCAGATCGCTTCTGAAAACGAATTCGTGCGAATCGTTCAGGTCACGCTCGCGAAAAATCAGCGACCGCCACGATACACACCCGCCGCGATGCCGATGGTGCGCATCATCTTCGATTCAGATGATCCTCGTCTCGCCCGCGGCAGCACGCACTACTGCGAGGCGATGCCCGATGATGCAGGACATACCGCGCGCGAGATTCGGGTCGAGCTGAAATCCGCTCCCGGAGCCACGCCCATGAAACTGGATGCGGTGTGGGTCGATCCCGCGCGCTACAAGATCGACTTCGAGAACGAGCGGGTGCGAATCGTGCGCTTGGGCTTCGGGCCGCACGAGAAGGGCATGATGGTGGAGCATCCGCCACGCGTTCTGGTGACATTGACGGACGTCGCGGTGAAGTTGCTCTACGATGACGGCCGCACCGATGAACGGGGCGCTCCCGCGGGCGTCGCGGCATGGCTGGAGCGCGAGACGCTGCAAACCGAAAATGCGCATGCTGAACCGCTCGAAGTAGTTCTCATCGAACCGAAGAACGGGCACCCACTGTGACGCAGAGCAGATTTCCGGTTTTCCGCCGCGATGGACGCTGATATAGAATCGCAGCCGATTCATCATCCAACGGCAGAGGAAAAATCGCATGCTGAAAATATATGGAACCTCGATGTCACGAGCGGGTCGCGTGCTATGGGCGGCGGAGGAAACCGGCGTCAAATATGAACACATCCCCACGCCCATAACGGAAGCGAAAAGCGCGGCGCACCTGAAGCTCAATCCCAACGGCCACATTCCGGTCATCGATGACGACGGGTTCGTATTGTACGAATCGATGGCGATTAACTTCTATATCGCGGCGAAGTACGGCAAGTCGCCGCTGTGGCCCGAGGCGATCCAGGATCGCGCGCTGGCGAATCAATGGAGTTACTGGGCGATGCTGGAAGTCGAGCCGCATCTGGTGGTGATGCTGCAAAATGCATTTTCGCCTCCCGACCAACAGAACCCGGCGGTGGCCGCCGAGGCGGCCGGGAAGCTTAAGGCGCCGCTGGCGGTCATCGAGCAGCATCTGGGCAATCGCGAGTATCTGGTCGGCAAGGACTTCACGATTGCTGATCTCAACGTGGCCTCGGTATGGGTTATCGGCACGATGGTTGGCGTCGACTTTTCAGCCGCGCCGAAAACCACCGCATGGCTGACGAAGTGCACCTCGCGCCCCGCGAGCGAACGCGGCCGCCAGCATCCGTAGCGCTCGCAGCTTCTTTCCTCGGGGTCCCTTCTCTCGCATCGCGAGCGAAGGTGGCTGGCACGCTGGTCGCTCTTAGGTCTTGCGACCGGCGTGCCAGCCGGATGAGAGCCGCGCGCTGCGCGCGCGGTGGTGGAGTGGCAGGCGCTTTCCGATTTCACAGTGAGTGGAAGGGCGTTTTGCGAAAACTGAAGGCGTTCGAAGAGAAACGAGTATGCTTATCGCGCGTCTCTCATCGGTCTTCTGATAGCGTACTCGGTTTGGAACTTTACAAAATCCACGGAAGGCCTTTTGAATGTTACAGATTCAGTTCTTGGCTTGAGTTCCTGCAACCTGTGTAGCTCACAGAGTTTTGCCAAATGGCGACGGGAAACGGGGCGAGAAAGGGTGCCTTTCCACGAAATGACTTCGAACATATATGAGTTGATTTGAACGAGGCGGCTAAGTTCTATGTCCGGTCCGGCCGGTCTGTTCACGTATACGTATCCCACTCCGCAACTTTCCGGCGCTAAGGTTGCGGGGAAACCCTTTGCTCGCTGGTCGACAGTTGTTTCGGATGCGGAAATGAGCCCTAGAAGTAAATTTGTACGCAGCCGAGGTCTCGAATCTGACCCAAGGATATACGGGACGAATCTGGCCGCTGCATACGGTTGCGACCGCGTTCGATCATCATTGTAAATGATCTTGAACAACCATCGCAGGAGGAAGTCAAAATCGTATCGGAACTCTACAGGATGACGGAAATCAGGAATCTTCGTGAAATATTCTCGATCCAGGCGAGATGCGTAGTTGTCCAGGGCGCTTAGCTTGATACCGTTGCACTCCTCGCAAACATCTCGAACGGCGGTTACCAACCCTCGCCGCACAACACCGCGATTGTGATCGAGAACGGTCCTGTACATTGGTCTGTTTCGACTGAGGAAGAGCGGCATGACCTCCTCCTTCGTGACCCTGCCTTCGGACTTACAATACGCGCAGAAGCTCATTCGATGTGTATGACACTCTAGCACGACGCGGTCTCCTGACCTTTTTCCGTTCCGGCCATCGTTTGCGATCGGTCCCGAGAGGCGCTCAGGTGCTCGGCGGAGTCAGTCTTCGCGCGTGTCCGCTTTTGCCGTTGCCAGAATTGAAAAGAGCGGCCGTCGAGGCCGATAGGACCGATTTGCGCTACTCCACCGCCGCGCGCGAAGCGTGCGCGGCTCTCATCCGTCCGGCACGATGGTCGCGGAATGAAGAGCGACCATCGCGCCGGACACCTTCTCTCACATAGCGAGAGAAGGGACTTCGATGGGGAGCATGGTGCGGCGGGTGTTCCACCCCGGCTCCACGGTGCTGAGTGGAGCGGTCATACATCGATGCTGCGCGCGATGTAACACTGAAAATGAAAAGGCCGGAGCGCGTCGATGCGCTCCGGCCTTCGTCGTTACAACTTCGAATCGACTACTGCCCGTTGCGAAGCAACTTGCCCGGAGTCGCTCCGGTGCATTTGCCCTCGTCCCAGGTCTCGACGCCATTGCAAATGATCGACTTGTAGCCCTTCGCATGCTGCACGCGCCGCCATTCGCCGCCCGGGAAATCCTTGACGATCTCGCCGACCCAGTCGGGCTCGACCGCGAGGCCGTTGAGGTCGTACACAACGACATCCGCCGCGAGTCCTTCGCGCAGGGTGCCGCGATCGCGGAAGCCCGCCGCATGCGCAGGCAGCGCGGACAGCCGATAGTGCGCCTCTTCCAGCGTGATGCGCTTTTCGTCGCGGACCAGCCAGCCGAGGAAATCGGTGGTGTAGGCGCCGCCGGTGAAGAACTTGGTGTGCGCGCCGCCGTCCGATACGCCCGGAATGGTGTAGGGCGAGTCGTTGATCATCTCGGAATAGAAGTCGAGGTTGAAGCCGCGATTGGGGCCGAGGAACTCGACCTTCAGATCGCCGGCGATCGACAGATCGAGCATCACGTCGATCTCGTGCTTGTTCTCTTCCTGGGAAATCTGTCCGACGGTCTTGCCGACGTACTTCTCGAGTTCCGGCTTGTCATCGGCCCACTGCACGATGAGGCCTTTGATCGGTCCGCCGACGCCCTTCTGGATGACTTCCAGCTTCTTGTTGGCCTCGCCATGCTCGCGCTTGATGGCCGCGCGCAGCTCGGGGTCCCTCATCTTGTTGATTTTCTCTTCGGTGGTGCCGGTGGTGACGGCGCGCCACGCGGGGCTCGCATCGTACAGGTTCCAATTTTCCAGCGTGAAGGCAAAGCCGGTGCGCAGCGTCGCGGTCTGGCCGAAAATCGGCAGGCCCTTGTCACGGCATCGCTTCAGCCATGCGAGGCTGCGCTGATGGGGCAGGGGATCTTTGCGCGCAGGAGCGATCGCATTGAAGAGGATGGGCCGATTGGCCGCAGCCGCGAGCTTCTCGACGAACGCGAGGTCATCTTTGATCTTACCGGTTGCCTGGGTGATCTGGATGAAGCCCTCGTCGCGCTCGCGAAGCACGCGGGCGAGATTGAGGATGTCCTCATCGCACATCAAATCGGTGACCATCGGCGAGCCGTCGAAGTCAGCCTGGGTGGAATCTTCGCCGAGGCGCTGGATGGAAAATCCGCTCAGCCCGGCATCCATGCCTTCGTTGAGCAGACGGCGCATTTCGGCGCGCTCGGCTTCGGTGGCCGGCCGCGATTTCGCCGCCTCGATGCCCATCACATAAACCATGATCGATGAGGTCGGCAGATACTGAATAGCGTTGACGCCCTTGGGAGCGCGGTCGAGCGAGTCCATGTACTGCGGGATGGTTTCCCAATCCCAGTTCATGCCCACCCGCATCGACTCGTATGGAATCGCTTCGGTGCGCGTCATCATGAGCATTGAGCGCTCGCGTCCTTCCGGCTTGACCGGGAAGAAACCGAAGCCGCAGTTGCCCAGAACTACCGAGGTGACGCCGTGCCATCCGGAGATGGTGCAGTATGGATCCCAGCGGATCTGTGCGTCGTAGTGGGTGTGGAGATCGACGAAGCCGGGGGCGACGATGAGGCCATCGGCATCGATGACTTTCTTCGCGAAGCCATTCCCGCGACCGCCGACTTGCGCGATCTTGCCGTCCTTGATCCACAGATCGCCGTGGAAACGCGGAACTCGCGTTCCATCGACGATAGTTCCGCCTTTGATTTGAATATCGTATTCGGCCATTAAGGTTCCCTCCTTGGGAAACAAGGTTGGGACTCGGCGCATTCAGCTACGCGTCTCGCCCGTGATTATTTGCTTTTACAGCATTGCTTATGCTGGAGGCAAGCAAAATTGAACGACCGGTATGTTGATTACGCACAAGGACAGGGCGGTTCGCGATGCGGAGGGTGACGGAACGCGACCGATGCCGGACCCGACGCGGATGTTCGCGAGGAGCATCCGCGCCAGGTCCCCGGCGGACTTCTGGCGCGCGCTCGAGGCTACGCGGCGACCATCTCATCCAGCCGAAGCGGCGCGATGAGCGCGACCGACTCGATGCCGGCGCTCGTCGGCTCTTCGATCACCATTGCGGGTGGTGCCTCAGGCGGCGACTCGTCGAAGGTCGCACCGAGGTCGATGCGCACGCCGCCGAAGAGACGCTTGCGCACCGCTTGCGGATCGAGTTCAAACAACTCGGCGATCCACCGGAAGCTGCCCATCGTGATGGCGTCGCTGAGGAACCACGCCCTGGCGGTACGCTGACAGTAATGGACCTGAACCTTGCGATAACGGCTGGGACCCTCTGAGGGGATATCGCCGTAGTAGTCGCGGAAAGCCTGCGCAAGCACAGCAAACCACAACTTTGGGGCACCTTCGCTTTGTTCGAGGCCGGCGAAGAGTGCGCGTGACTGGAAGCGGGACTGCTCGGTACACGTACCGGCGGAAACCTGACCATCCTGAACCACTGGGACTCCCTCCCTTACTTAGAGAAAAATCCCCCCCAGTGTCGCGCTCTGATGCGGTTGTAGTGACCGAATTCGTCTTTTACCTTGACAACCGTACCTCTACGCGGTGAGATAAATATCTCAAGCGAGAAATCTGTGTCAAGCACCGAAGGAGAAGAATTTCTCCTAAAAGCAGGAACCATGGCGCATCGATTGCGCCTGGTTTTGGACGAAATGGGTCTTAATCAGACTCAGGCGGCCGAGCGCGCCGGGATTCCATTGGCGACGCTCAACAAATGGATCAACCAGTCGGACAAGGCGCCGAATCCCAGCGCCGAAAACCTTCTCGCACTGAAGCAAGCATTCAACGTTTCGCTCGATTGGCTGCTGACCGGCGAGGGTTTGCGCGAGTCGATGCCGTCGTTCATTGATGTCCTCACCCGCTTGACAAAATGGCTACAGTCATCGATTGGCTCGGGGGCCCTGGATCCGAATCGGATCGATATCGTGCGGCCGGAGGGCGATGCGTTTCTGCCTGAATACGGCCCCAACGATCTGTTCGTGGTGGAGCGGACCACGATCCTTCCGGCACAGGATCAGATTTGCCATTTGAGCTTCGGCGGGATGACGGGGTTTCGGCGGGTGATTCACGAAGTCGACGGCTCAGTTCTCCTCACCGCCCCCAATCCGGCGACTCCGCCATGGAGAGTGCCTGCCAGCCAAACCGAGAGTCAAGTCAAGGTGCATGGCCGAGTGGTAGGTGCCCTCAAGGTCTTCGGTAGGATAGATTAGTCTCTACTTTGTGATATATTGGACGTGTCATAGTAACGAACAACTTGCAAATGGCGGGAAAAATATTTCATTGCAGGATTAACTCCTGATTCGCAGAAATAGTTAAGGCGCGAGCTTGATTGCGCATAAGAATCAGTCTCCGCCAATCGTCAGCGGACCCGATACGCCAGGATCATGAATCGCCGATCAGAACGAAAAAATCGGCCTGTTGTCGAAAAATCGAGCGATTGAGCATCTCACGACGACCCGTGGCGGTTCGATAGCCAACGGACGCGAAGCCTACTTAGCTCGGGCTCCTTCGACCGTCGGACGGCGAATTCTCCTCGGGTCATGGAACCCCGAATGACCCCCGTCGCGACACGATGGATGTTTCCGAGCCGCCTTCGGTCGCCCGCCGGTAAGGTGACGCCAGAAAAGTGCGGCGGAAAATCTGCCGCCGCACTTCTCTGAACCGCGGCGCGATCGCGATCCAATCTCACTCACCAGCACACAGCCCCATCCGCAATGCCGCCGTGAAAACGATCCGCGCCCTTACATGTTGTTGGTCGAGCGCGAATCCGCGTTCAGCCGCCATCGGTCGATGGTCTCGACGTTGAAGCGCCAGTCGCTGCCGACCCGGAAGGCCGGGAGCTGCGAACGCTTCAGCATTCGATAGATGGTGCTTTGATGGACGTGAAGATAGTCGGCGACTTCCTTAACCGTCAGAACTCGTTTTGCCATGGATGTGGCCTCCCTCAATTCGCCCCCACGGGCCTGTCATGGTGCGTTGACTATGTGTTAACGCGAGCGCTCCATAGAAGCAAACGGAATGCCGCACATTTCGAAAATATCCTGTGCATAACCGTGCAATTAGCTTCCAATCGACGCGACGATGAGTCGCGGATTTGCCTGATCGCGCCAAAAAATGGCGATCGCGCAAGCTTCGACAAACTGTGGGCGAACTCAGTTATGCGCAGCCCAGCGCGCCGGCGATGCGCTACTTTCGAGGATTCCTGTCTTCCTTCAATTATCCGCTACTATCAATAACGAGCCTGGTCTGACGCTCGCGACGCGGTGGAACCTGATCCCCAACACCAGAGCCTGATTCACCACTATGAGCGATATCTACAAACATCCCGAAGAATACGATCTGGAACATCTCGGCGACGACGAAGACATCGGTTTTTATGTCTCGTTACTTCGGACCTTGCGCCCCCGCAGGATTCTGGAACTCGGTTGCGGCACCGGCAGGATTACGCTGCCGCTGGCTGCCGAGGCGGCGCGTTGCGATGCCGAGGTCATCGGACTGGACAACCAACCCGAGATGCTGGCGCGGGCCGAGGAGCATCGCGCGCAACAAGCGCCCCAGGTTCGCGCGCGCCTTAGTCTTGTGAAGGCCCAAATGCAGACCTATGTCGCGCAGCCGAAAATCGATCTCATCGTCATCCCATGTTCGTCGATCAGTCACGTGCTCGAGCTCGACGATCAGATCGCGGTGTTCAAGCGATGCTACGAGAACCTCAATCCGAGCGGCCGTTTCGTGGTCGAGGTTACGATGCCCAACATGGCCGCCTACTCCGACTCGTTCAGTGTGCCCCCGCGCACACCCATCGAAATCGATGTCGACAACCTCGACGAGAACGACGGCACGCGGCTGATCCGTCGCAAGACCACGCGCTACCTCAGCGATCGGCAGCTCGCGCAGATCCGCTTCCTGTACGAGAAGTACCAGCACGGCCGCGCGGTCGAGAGCTACATTGATGACTTCGCGAGCCATGTCTTTTTCCCGCGCGAACTGGAACTGCTCTTTATCCACGCCGGCTTTGAGATCGAACGCACCCTGGGCGACTATCGAAGCCGCCCGCTAGCGGCCAACTCGCCGCTGATTATCATGATGGGAAAACGCAAGGTGACCGATGACCCGCATTGAAAACCGCATTGACCAGGGTGGAGACACCGTCGAAGCGTCGCTTCTATATCTGGTCGAGCGACCCGAGTCTTCCCGTGACGACGCCACCGGATGGCCCGGTCGCTCGGCGCCGCGCAAGGTCAAAATCGCCAATGCCCGAGCGCTCGGCGAAGCATCGCTGGACCGGGAAGGATTCCAACTGGTGCGACATCAATCGGTGGTCGCAAATTTCCTCGATGCCGAAGAAGTTCGCCGCGTCTATTATCCCGAACTCGCGCACATGCTGCGGGAAGTCAGCGGCGCCTCCAAGGTGGCGATCTTCGCGCATGATGTGCGCTCCTCAGATAAATCCAGGCAGGACGGCAAAATCGTGCGCGAGCCGGTTTCCTCGGTGCATAACGACTACACTCCCAGGTCTGCGCCCCAGATGGTGCGCGAGTCGTTGCCTGCGGACGAAGCCGAGGATCGCCTCAGCAGGCGATTTGTCGAGATCAACATCTGGAAGCCCATCCGAGGACCGGTGCTCGATCGCCCGCTGGCGGTTTGCGACGCGCGCAGCATCGCGCCATCCGACCTGGTGCCCACCGATCGCTACCTCAAGCACGAGGTCTTCATGATGGTCTTCAACCCGGCGCATCGATGGTTCTACTTTCCGAAGATGCTCTCCGACGAGACGCTGCTCATCAAGGGTTACGATTCGATGGCTGATGGACGCGCGCGCTACACGGCGCACGCATCGTTTATCGATCCGACCACGCCGCCCGATGCGCCTCCGCGCGAAAGCATCGAGGCCCGCGCGCTGCTGTTTTTCGACTGAAGGCGCCGGGATCGACAGCTATTGTCCGCGGAGGGGAGAATTCAGGAGGTGGTCCACCAGATTCTGGAAGTTGTCCTCGCCATAGTTGGTCCCTCTTAGATCGACGCCGAGGTGACCCGCGAGCCATTTTGGGGTCGCGGTGTACCAGGTGCCCGCTCTTAGAACGGGGATGAATTTCGCGTACTCGCCGGATGCGAGTCTGTGGGCGGTCATCAGATCGTGTTCGTAGCCGACGCCGCCCTCGCGTTTGTCGGCTCGTAGTCGATATCGTGGGGTGCAGATCAGAAGTACGAAGTCGGATGACTCGATCGCAGCTTCCATGAAACGCGCGATACTGTCGCCCAGTTTCAGATGCCACTGATCGATTCGCACTTCTATGCCACTAGCTTCGAGGCGAAACGCGAACTCTTCAACCCATTCTTGATGGGCGGGGTTGTCCCAGGAGTAGGAGATGAAGACACTCCGACCCGCTCTTTTGCGGGTCTTCCGGCTTTGACGATCGGTCGTCGCGGAGCGGAAAATCGGTGGGGGGCCCGACCCTGGTCGTTTCACCCTTCCCTCGGCGCACACCTCTCGCGGAGTGGCGGTTTGGGCTCACTCAAAACGTAAACGTTTTGCGACCTCGCTGACGTGACGACGATGCTGGACGCCGCGATTGCGCTCGAAATTAGTCGACAGCGCTCGTCGACGAAGAAATAGCGAGGTCTGTTCGTTAGCTTTAAGAATTGCGGTTTTCAGCACCCTGAGATGGTACTTCTCCACTTCCTCGATCGTCGTGCCATCAAGGACAATGCGGTCGCCCTCTACCCTGGCAATTCCCGGACGATGCATCGAGGTGAATTTGGAAGGCCGGTCCCAAGCGTCCACAAAGAGGTTAGCCCAAAGTTCAAGGGGCTTGCGAGAAAGTTGAAAGGGGACTTTGTATAGACCGCTGCCCGCGGTTCCATCATTGCGAGGAACGCCGACTTCCGCCGCAATTACTCCCAAGATCCTGATTGGTTCGAAGGCCTTGGCTTTCATCGAAACTGACATCCGAAGAAATCAGTATACCGCAGAGGACTGGGGCGATGAAGGGCAATTTGCAGTGGACATTGCGAATCGCGTGCAGAACTGCGACTAAGGTTCTTCGGAGGCTGCCGTGAAAAATCTCGCCATCGATATCCATGCGCATGCGCTCATCGGCAAGGCCGAGGAAATCGCCCGCTACGAGGATCACTGGCGGCGCGAAGCGCAGGAGGCGGCGCGCCTCTCCGGCAAGGAATCCTCCGAGCACAATCGGCTCCTGATGCAGACCGCTTACCTCGCGGGGCTGACCCGAGTCGAGGCGCGCATCGCCTCGATGGACGCGATGGGCGTCGAGGTGCAGGCCGTCAGCCCGGTGCCGACCCAGTATCACTACTGGGCCGAACGCGCGGTCGCCGAAAAAATCGTCGCGACCATCAATGAAGGAATTGCCCAGCTATGCAAAAGCCGCCCCGAGCGCTTCGCCGGCCTGGGCAGTGTCGCGATGCAGTTCCCCGAGCTCGCCGCCGATCAACTTGAGCATGCGATGCGCGAGTTGCGGCTCAACGGCGTCATCATCTCGACTGCGGTCAATGGCGCGGAGCTGGCGGATCCGCGCTTCGAGGTGTTCTGGGCCAGGGCTGAAGCGCTCGGAGCAGTGGTGTTCATCCATCCGATGGGCTGCTCGCTGGGCGCGCGGCTGACGCCATACTACCTCTCCAATGTCATCGGGAATCCGGCCGAGACGACGGTGGCGCTCGCGCATCTGATTTTCAGCGGGATGTTGGATCGGCACCCGAAGCTGAAGATCGTCGCGGCGCATGGCGGCGGATATTTTCCCTTCTACACCGCGCGCTTCGATCACGGATGGCGCGTGCGCCCCGAGGCGCATACCTGCGCGAATGCGCCGAGCACCTATCTCGGGAAAATCTGGTTCGACTCGCTGGTTTACGAGCCTGCGCAGCTCGAATACCTGATTCGTCGCGCGGGCGCCGGCAATGTCGTGCTCGGGACCGATTTTCCCTTCGACATGGGAATGGAGGATCCGCTCGGCTTTTTGAATTCGGTCGCCGGATTGTCGGACGACGATCGCGCACTCATCCGGGGTGGCAACGCCTCGCAGTTGTTGGGACTGATCTGATCGCCGGATCCTGCATGGCGATGCTTGCTTCGCGACTCAGGTTCGAAGTCTCGATAGAGCCCGCCCCGACGTCCGCCGGGAGTCGAAGTGTGCTATCATTCGGTTGTGGCGCCAGACGGGCGCCGCTCGCCGTTTATGGCTGATGCCTGGCGATGATTAAAGCTCAGAAACAAACCCACCACTCGACAACGTCGAGTGGTGGTCCTGAGGCTCTGCGAAGGACCTCGAATGGCACGATGCGCGAGGCCGAAACGCAGAAACAAACCCACCACTCGACAACGTCGAGTGGTGGTCCTGAGGCTCTGCGAAGGACCTCGAATGGCAGAATGGGTAAACCGGAAACGCGAGAACAAAGCCACTTTTGGCTTGGAATCGCTAGCTTTTACCTCGATTCGGTCCCTACACCTATCCGTCGACGGGGTATGCCAATCAGTTGGAGAGGGAGCGCAGGTCGCAAAAACAAACCCACTTACGGTCCGATGTCGCGGCGTAAAAACAAAGCCACTCGTCATTCGAGTCCCCTTGGCGCGCTCAAGACGGCCGCTCGGACATGCATCGCGGTCGATTTACCAAACGAAGCCAAATAATGCCCGCAATTGCGCAACTTTTCAAAAACGATAGCGCGAAATCACTAGCCTTCGCCCTCGTAGTAGTCCACTTCCGACGCTTCCCGGAAGCATTTGCGCATCGCGCTCACCCGCCCCGATCCAACCGGCGCGCGCCCCGCAATGATTCCGATTTTTCCCGAATCAGGGTAGCCGCAAACCTCGGGACCGTTCAGGGTCGAGAAGCACAGGTAGCGCAGCGGTTCCGACCCAGTGTTGATAAGCTGATGCGCGCTCTCGGGACCGGCGCGAAAAGTCACAAAGTGCCCCGCGCCAACCTGGAACTCCTCGGCGCCCAGCCGCAAAGTTCCGGCGCCCGCGAGAATGTAGAGCGCCTCTTCGTTGGCGAAGTGATAATGAAACGGCCACGCGCGCTTGCCCGGCGCGACCTCGAACAGGCTGCATCCGAGCTGGTCGGCGCCGGCCGCCTGGCCCAGCAGCTTGCGTCGAAAAGCGATACGGTCGCCATGCGACACCTCGATCCAGTCCAGGTCCTTTTCATGCACGATCGGGTTGTGCGAGTTCATGATGAAACCTCATCGGGCGAATTGAGGGCTCATGCTATAACTGCATCGATGTTGATCGCAACTGTACTGATGTTGATCCAGAGTGCTCCACGAGATCCGCAACATGCGCCCCGCGCGCAAGGCATTGACGATCGAAAGCCTTAATCGATATTCGGCGGCTGCGGGTGCGCGCCGGTCGACGAGCCGGCCTGCGAGGGGCGCGAAATCGTGGACGGCGAATTGGACCCAGGCTTGGGCGGCGTCGGCGCGGCCACCTGCGGCGGGACCGGCTGCTTCCCCGCGTCGCGCCGATACGCGATGCATGGGCGCTCGTCGCAATTGCGATGGCTTTCCGGCGGTTCGTAATAGTAGGGCGTCGCGGGCGCGAAGTTCTGATAATAGGCGCCATAGGGATCGTACGGCGCCGACGCGTACGGCTCGTATCCGTGGTTGGGCCCGAACTCGTAATCGGAGGGATAGGTCCCGTAGTAGGCGGGCTGCGTATTGGTGCATCCGGCTAGCGCCAATGCGACAGCCGTCAGTGCCGAAGCGATGAGAATGCGGATTGCCATCAAGCCTTGCGATTCCAAACTAAGCCGAACGATCGCGGCGTCGCAAGCTGAAAGCGCGCGCGTTACTGCTTTGTATAATAACATTACAAAATGTAATAACACCCGTCTAGACGCTAGCAGGCGTCTATTAGCTAGGTGTTTCATTCCATTGCAAATAACGCTATAGCTCAGCGACAGGAGGGTGCGAGTCGGGTCGGAAGTTTCGACTATGTTTCGCCCCCCGGCTTTTTCAGCAAAGGAACCGACTACCGCGGCTCATTGCCGTCTGCACCACAAATGGCCGACGAGAAGGACATCGATCTCATAGACCTGATCGCGCCGGCGCCAAAACCGCGCAAGCCTCGCGTGTCCAAACCGTCCGACGTCAGAGACGCGGTTGCGGCCTTCGTCGGTTCCGCCGAGGCGGCGCCCGGCGACCAGCCCTCGCCGCGCGAACTGGTCGAGGCCGAAACCCACGGTCGCCTCGAAGTGCGCCCCATCGGCACTCCGCTCGGCCTCAAGGAGCTCGCCAACCTTCACAAGAAAACCTGGAGCAACCTCAACGTCGCGGAGAAGCGCGTCCACGTTTTGCTGTGGCCGCTCGCGCTCCACTTCGGCCTGTACCAGATCAAGCCGGGGCAGGAGAGAAAGCGTCCTCCACTCATCGGCGCATTCTGGGCGCGATGCCTCGCCGACGCGCCGCTTACGCTCGGTCATCTGTATCCGGCCGCACTGTTCAAGGACATGCTGGCGACCGACGTGTGGGAATTTGGCGGGATGGTTATCGACACGACCTATCAGGGCAAGGGGCTCGCCAAGCTGCTTTCCGACACCGCGCGAATTTTCCTGTTTTCGCGCCGCCCCAAACTTCTGATCACCAATCCGATCGAGCCGCTCTATGAAATGTACAAGCAACTCGGCCTCAAGACCGTCGGGGACAAGCCGATCGAACATCCGCATGCCTACAACGTCAAAGTCTGGCTGATGTACGGGCGCTTCGATGAAATGTCGAAACCGTTCTACATGTAGTAGGGTCGGCGCGCAGAGGTTGCCGCATAGTTCATAGATCGATAGCTTCCGAGCAAAGGAGAAATGCCGATCTGATAGCGGCCGATCCCGCATGACCTCACGCACCGTTTACCGAGAACTTGCCATCGCCGGACTTTTGTTAGCCTGGTACCCGATCGATTTACTGACCCGCCCGAGCGAGCGGTGGTTTGCGCGCATCGGCTATTCGCAGGATCCGGTGATCCTCGCGCATGGGCTCGGCGGTAACCGCGCGAACTTCTTTGCGTTCGCCGCCTATCTCCGGATGTCCGGGTTCTCGAATGTCCGATTCTTCGAATACTCGCGCTTGCAATCGCAATCGGTAGCGGAGTCGGCGAAGCGGCTTGGGATGCTGGTTGAAGAGGTCGCGCCCGGCGGCGGCGTCCATCTGATCGGCCATAGTCTCGGAGGCACGATCGCGCGCCGATTCACCGCGATGGCTCCGGTCGGGACCGTGCGCTCTCTCATCACCATCGGATCGCCGTACGCATTCTCGCAAAGCAGTCCGCAGGAGGTCGCAATCTTCGGCGACGAGGATCCGATCGTTCCGCCACCGCCGACCGAAATGATGGGCGAGCAGATGTTCAAGCAAATGGTGGTGCTCGAGGACACCGGCCATCTCGCGATTCTCTATCATCCCGAGACGCTGCGGGTAGCGGCCTCGGAGTTGCGGCTCAATCGCGAATAGCCTTCCACTCGATGCCGAGGCCTTACGCTGATGGCCGACGATCCGCAAATTCGCTTCCGGCCGCTGGCGATGCGCGACCTCGACTTGATGCATCGATGGCTCAACGATGACTTCGTCGCGCGCTGGTGGCCGGGCTGGCCGAGCCTCGAACAGGTGCGCGCCAAGTATGCGCCGCGCATCGAAGGTACCGAGCCTACAAAATGTTACATCATCGAACTTGAGGAGCGTCCGGTCGGTTTTATCCAGTGCTATTACATTCGTGACTGGCCCGAGTATGCGATTGGCGCCGAAGGCGCCACCGCGGCCGGAATTGATTTGTTTCTCGGCGAACGCCGATACGGATACCAGGGCCTCGGCCCACGCGTCATTCGGCAGTTCCTGCGCGAGGTGATGTTTGCCGAGTATGCTGTCGATAGCTGCATCATCGGACCAGCTCAAAACAATCATGCTGCGATTCGTGCCTACGAGAAAGTGGGCTTTCGCTACTTGAAGACGGTCTCGATTCCCGGCGAGCTCGAGCCCGAGTATCTGATGCGTATCATGCGCGTGGAGTTCGCGCATGACTGACAAGCCGCAATACTCGGCCATCATTCTGGCGGGTGGGAAAAGTTCGCGGATGGGCCGGGCTAAGGCCGATCTTCGTTTCGAAGCGGCCACCATGCTGGACTATGTGGTTTCCGAAATGATGCGGGTGTTCAACGAGCTGGTGGTCGCCGTCTCGGAGCATCGGGTATACACATGGGAGGGTTTCGGCGCCAGATCGATCGTCGACCGCGCGCGCCATCGCGGTCCGGTCGCGGCGTTGCAGCAGGCGCTGCGCGCGATCGAATTCGACCGCGCCTTCGTATGCTCATGCGACGTGCCGTTCGTTAACGGCGACCTCGCGCGCACGCTGTGCGATATGCTCGGCGACCACGACGCGCTGATCCCTCAGGTCGACGGAAAGCTTCAGCCACTGCATGGAGCGTATCGCAAGAATTGCGCGAAGGTCCTCGCGACGATGCGCAAAGCCGGCGAGAATCGCCTCCATGAGATCGTGAATTTCGCGAAAGTGCGAGTGGTATCGGAGGAAGAGATCCGCGCGCTCGATCTCGATCCCGAGCTGCTGAGCTTCTTCAATGTCAACACGCCGGAGGATTTTCAACGCGCCCGTAAGCTGATGGATGATCGATGAGCCGGGTAGGGCGTTCGCGAACGCCGCGTGAAAATCCGGACCGCCCGGCTTCCTATTGCTGCTTCGGCGTCCAGCGCAAGATCGGATGGCGCGCCGCCTCGGCCTCATCGACGCGCTTGAGCGGCAGCGTATGCGGTGCGCGCTTCACCAGATCGGGATCGCTCAGCGCTTCGTTGTAAATGGCTTCCATCGCGGCGATGTAGTCGTCGAGCGTCTCCTTGCCCTCGGTCTCGGTCGGCTCGATCATCAGCGCTCCCGGCACCACCAGCGGAAAATAGATCGTTGGCGGATGCATTCCGTAGTCGAGCAGGCGCTTCGCGATTTCAAGCGTGCTCACATGCGCCTTCTTTTCGAGGTCGTGGGTCAGGACGCATTCATGCATCGAGGGCTCGCTCGAGGCGCATGGGAATTTGTCCTCGAGCTGTTTGCGCACGTAGTTGGCGTTCAGGATCGCCAGCCTGCTTGCCTCGGCGAGGCCGTCGCCGCCGAGCGCGAGGATATAAGTGTATGCGCGCACCAGCATTCCGAAGTTCCCGTGAAACGAGCGCAGCCGGCCGATCGACTCGGCCCGATCGCTGTCGAGTGCCCATCCGTCGGCGCCTTGGCGCAATCGCGGAATCGGCAGGAACGGCTCCAGATGCCGTTTCACCGCGACCGGACCGGCTCCGGGTCCCCCACCGCCGTGCGGAGTAGAAAAAGTCTTGTGCAGGTTGAGCTGCACGATATCGGCGCCCATGTGTCCGGGCTTCGCCACGCCCATCAGCGCGTTCATGTTCGCGCCGTCGAGGTAAAGCAGGGCGCCTCGCGCGTGGAGCGCGGCGGCGATTTCCTGGATTTGCGGCTCGAAGATTCCCAGCGTGTTGGGATTGGTCACCATCAGGGCGGCGACGTCATCATCGAGCAGCCGCTCAATCTCCGATGCATCGAGGAATCCGCGCTTGTTGGAGCGCGCCACCTTCACCTCGAAGCCGGCCAGCGTGCAGCTCGCGGGATTGGTGCCGTGCGCGGTATCGGGAATGATCACCTTGCGGCGCTGATTGCCGCGCGCCTGGTGATACGCACGAATCATCATCAAGCCGGTCAGCTCGCCTTGTGCGCCCGCCGCCGGATGAAGCGTCACCGCATCCATGCCGGTGATTTCCGCCAGCGCTGCCTCCAGGCGCGCCATCAATTCGAACGCTCCTTGCGCGAGGTGCGCCGGAGTTCGCGGATGGAGATTGGTGAATCCGCTCAGCGACGCCATCTCGTCGTTGAGCAACGGGTTGTACTTCATGGTGCAGGAGCCGAGCGGATAGAACTGCAACGCCTGCGCGAAGTTGAGATGCGAGAGGCGCAGGAAGTGGCGCAGCACCTGGGGCTCGTGCAATTCGGGAAAGCCAGGCAGATCGTCGCGGCAGAGATCGGCGCCGAGAATTTGTGCGCCACTTTTTGAATCAGCCTCGCGTGGCGACAGATCGACGCCGAGCCGTCCCGGCGCCGAAAGCTCGAAGATCAGCGGAACCTCGCGCCGGGCTTCTTCCTGCGGTTTTGGATCATAGTGTTTGGTCATTGGAGTATTTCTGGGAATGATTCTGATCTTGCCCGCCGTCGCCATTACCGTGCCTCCGCAGCCTCCGCCAACACCTCACCAAGGCGAACGAAATCGCTCGTACGATTCATCTCGGTTACCGAAATCAACACGCCGTCGTTGAGCTCGGGATAATCCGGCGCGAGCGGCAGGCCGGCCAGGATTTCGCGATCTTCGGCGTGCTTGAGCGCCTTCGCGACCCGCGGAATCTTCACCACGAATTCGTTGAAAAACGGCCCCGCGAATCGCGGCGGAATGTTTACCCGCGCGAGCGCCCGCTGCGCCTGATGCGCGAGTTCAACGTTGCGCTCGGCCAACTGGCGCAGCCCGCGCCGTCCCAGCAGCGAGAGGTAGACGGTGGCCGCGAGCGCGCACAGGGAATGGTTGGTGCAGATGTTGGACGTCGCGCGTTCGCGCCGGATGTGCTGCTCGCGGGTCGCCAGGGTCAGGGTGAAAGCGCGGTTGCCATCAGCATCGCGCGTCTGACCGACCAGCCGCCCGGGCATCTGGCGCAAATGAGTGTGGCGCGCCGCCATGAAACCAAGTCCCGGTCCTCCAAACTGCAGCGGCAGCCCGAAGCTCTGACCCTCGCCGACCGCGATATCGATTCCGAGATCGCCGGGCGCTTTCAACAGTCCGAGCGCGAGGCCTTCCGCGGTCGCCGAGATCGCCAGCGCGCCCGCCTGATGCGCGATCTGGGCGGCCTCGCCGAGCGGCTCAACGATCCCAAATCCGTTCGGGTATCCGGCCACGACGCACAGCAGGTTCTCATTCGCAATGCTTCGGAGTTGGCCGAGATCGATTTGCCCGCTTGCGGCATCGAAGGGAACCTCGATTATCTCGACTCCACTGACTGCGCTGAGGTAGGTCCGGATCGTCGCGCGATAGTCCGGCCACAGCGCGCGCGAGACAGCAACGATCGAACGCTTCGGCGGCGCGATGCGTCGCGCCATCAGAACCGCCTCGGCGGTCGCGGAAGCGCCGTCGTACATGCTGGCGTTGGCGACTTCGAGTCCGGTGAGCTGGGTGATGAGCGTCTGGAATTCAAAGATCGCCTGCGTGGTGCCCTGACTCGCCTCGGCCTGGTAGGGGGTGTAGCTGGTGGCGAATTCGGCGCGCGAGGTCACCGCACGAACGACCGCGGGAACATAGTGGTTGTAGTAGCCGCCGCCGAGAAAGCTGACCAGCCCCGAGGCGCGATTCTGGTTCGCCAGCGCGGTCACTGCGGCAGCGACTTCCTGCTCGCTGAGGCCGGGGGCGAGCGCGATACTCGCCGTCGCCCGCAGACCGGCGGGAACGTGAGCGATCAAGTCTTCGATCCCGTCGACGCCGATGGCATCAAGCATCGCGCGCATGTCCGCGTCGGTATGCGGCACGAATCTCATAGTAGGGAAATCCTCCTCATCACTTTCCGCTCCGCCGGTAAAACGGTTTCGCAACCACGGTTGCCGCAACCTTCCGATTCCTGACCTCGACCTCCAGTTTGGTTCCAATGGCGGGACGTTCGGTGCTCCGCGCATACGCCATCGCCACCGGCCGATTTAATGCTGGCGCGAAAGTGCCGCTGGTCACAGTCCCAACCACCTCATCGTTAATCAGGATCGGATAGCCCTGCCGCGCGATGGTCCGCGCGTCGTCGGTCGCGACTCCGATCAGATGCTTCTTTAGCCCGTCTGTCTTCTGTGCGGTCAGCGCCTGCTCACCGACGAAGTCGCGGCCGAATTTAACGTAGGTCGCCAGCCCGGCTTCGAGCGGAGAGGTATCGCGATCGAGTTCATGACCATAGAGCGGAAGACCGGCCTCCAGCCGCAACGTATCGCGCGCGCCGAGGCCGCACGGCTTCAACCCATCGCCGGCGCCAGTGGCCATCACCTCGGCAAACAGACGCGACGCATCGCTAGCAGCGACGAAGAGCTCGAAGCCGTCTTCGCCGGTATAGCCAGTGCGGGCCGCGACGCATTGCACGCCGGCAACTTCGCCATTGGCCACGCCAAAGCGGGGAACTTCCTCAATCGCGAACGCAGCCAGTCGTTTAAGGATCGCGATCGCCTTCGGACCTTGAATCGCGACCAGCGCAGTCTCGTCGCTGAGGTCGCGGAAATCCGCGCCGTGAGAGTTGAGGCCGAGCAGCCATTCGCGATCCGCATCGATGTTCGACGCGTTGACGCAAAGCATGAAGCGTTCGGCGCCGAGGCGATACACGATCAGATCATCGATGGTGCCGCCGTCGTGCGCACATAGCAGCGTATACTGCGCTTGGCCCTCGCGAAGGCGCGCGGCGGAATTGGTGAGCGATCGCTCGAGCAAACCCAGCGCATCCGGCCCGGCGACTTCGAACTCGCCCATGTGGCTGAGATCAAAAACGCCCGCTGCGGTGCGCACCGCCATATGCTCCTCGATAATGCCGCCATACTGGACCGGCATTTCGAAGCCCGCGAAACTGGTCATGCGCGCGCCTAGCTTCTGATGTTCGGCAAACAGGACGGTGCGCTTCGAGGTCATGGGCACAATCATTTTAGCAAGCGCAGTGAGCCTCAAACGAGACGCCCCGCAAGATTCGCAAACAGAGCCAACCAATTGCACACAGCCCGGCATCGAAGCTGTGGATCGGTTCGTCGTCCGGTCGCGCATGCTATTATCGTGCGACTTATCATGTCGGCAATTATCATGGATGGCCGTGCCGTCAGCGCACATTTGATTCCCGAAGTGAAGCAGCACTTGAAGGAGCTGCGCGAGCGGCATCATGTCGTTCCGTCTTTGACCGCGGTGCTGGTGGGACGCGATCCCGCCTCGCGTCAGTACGTCAAAAACAAGCGCCGGCTCGCCGAAGAGCTGGGTTGTAAAAGCAACCTCGTCGAGATTGCCGAAGCCGATGCCACCACCGATTCGATGCTGGCGACGCTAGATGCGTTGAATCGCGATTCCGCCACCACCGGGATCCTGGTGCAAATACCCCTTCCGGAGCGCGTCGATCGATTCCGCATCTTCGATGCGATCGCGCCCGATAAGGACGTTGACGCGGTCGGTGCGGCGGCGGTGATCGGGTTCTATCGCGGGCAATGGGGCCGCTTCATTCCATGCACGACACGCGGCGTTCTCGCGCTGCTGGACCACTACAAAGTTGCGGTCGATGGAATGCGTGCGGCCGTCATCGGGCGTAGCGACATCGCGGGCAAGCCGACCGCCCTGGTGCTGGGCGGGCGACTGCGCAACGCGACGGTCACCTGGTGCCATCGTCACACCCGAAATGTCCCCGAGATTTGCCGAAACTCGGACCTGATAGTGTCGTGCGTCGGTGCCGACGTCGGCCGGAAATTCTTCATCACCGCTGAGATGATCAAACCCGGCGCATGCGTAGTCGATGTGGGATTTCGCCGCGTCGGTCCCGGGAAGTTTGTCGGCGACGTGGATTTCGAAGCGGTCAAGGAAGTCGCCGGATGGATCACTCCGAATCCGGGCGGTACCGGGCCGACGACCGTGTTGGGGTTGATGCAAAACCTGGTTGACGCGGCTCGCTATCAAGCCGGCCTCGAGCGCGCGAGCTATTCGATTTGAACCAGCACCTTTCCCCGCGGGGTGTTCTGCGCCGGCAAGCTGGTCCGGGAAACCTCTACTACGACCGCCGCCTCGCGAAGAGGAAGCGACAGCGACCGAATCCTGAGCTCAGCGCGACGTGGGCGGGACGGGTTCGATTCGATACAGAGCCACGAGGTGATGGTCGACCAGCTGCCTGATGCGGAAAGCATCGGGGTCGGGCAACTCGACGCGAGCATCCGGTGCGTACTTCCAACTCACCAGCCATCCGCCCCCTGACTGAGCTACGCGATTTGCGATGATCTCTTTCGCTGCAGAAGGATTCCAGCCGGGGACCGCGACGCGAGGGTTGGCGCCGCGGAAATAGTAATCGAACGCGTTTCGATAGTATCCATTGGGGAAGCCCCCGTTGGCGAGGCCTTCGGGTTTGCCGAAAAACAGAAATCCTGACTCGAAGAAAATCGGTTGATTGGGTGGCGACTGCTCCCTAATCAGGGCCGCGATGTCTCGCCACGGTTCGTGGGTAATCTCCTTGACCGGTACCAGGATCAGCAGCACCACGGTGATTCCGACCAGCGCGAGGTTGCGCACTCTGCTGCCGAAACCTTCCAACACGCGCGCGAGGATCAGTGCGATCATCGCAACGCACGGAATCAGATATCGGATGTGGAACATCGGTCGTACGATGATCGTTCCGGCCAGGAATGCGATCAGCGGCAGCAGACCCCACGCGAGGCACCAGCGCAGCGGCTCATCAGGGTCAGTTTCGTTCGCGCGGCCGAACACGATCGCTATCGCGACGACGCCGGCACCGATCGCGATGATAGCCTTCGCAGCGAAGTTGAAATGGTAGTCGGTGCCAATCCAATCGAGCCAATGACCGGATACCAGCGCGTGGCTTTGGGTGGAAAAAATCGGGAAGTAGGGGAGGAACAACACCAGTGCGATGGAGAGCGCGATCCATGGCATTTTGTCGCGCCGGCCGTGGATGACATCGCGGATCAACATCGCGGCCTCCGCACCGACGAGAAACAGTCCCGCGAGATGCGTGTATATCGTCAAGGCGCCGAAAGCTCCGCACGCGAGGGTTCGCGGCCAGGTGGGTTTGCGCCGCACCTGCCATAGCAGCATGAAATGCGTGAGCGCGATCGCCGCGAACATCGGATACATTCGAGCGCGCCGCGCGAGCAAAAGGATCACCGGATTGAACGCCCACAGGACGCAGGCGGACGCGGCGATCGAATCAGTGAACATGGTGCGCGCGAGAACGAACAGGATCACCAGCGTCGCAACCGCTGAGATCGCCGAAAGCATTCGCAGGCTTGCCTCGCCCAGGCCAAACACCTCGGTAAAATAATGCAACAGGATGTAGTAGAAGATCTGCTTGCCGGGATCGAGCGGAACCGGAATGTGCAGGATCGATGACGCCGACGGCATCGCCGCAGCCCATGCGCTGTAGGCCTCGCTGGCGCCAAGCGACGCCGCGCCGAGGCGATAGAAATAGAGCGCAGCGGCGGCGATCATCGTCAGCGCGAAGACGGTAGTCGGCTCCAGTTCGATCGCGCTGCGCGACGATGCCGGGGTGCTGGATTTCGTGATGCTCTGCGCTTTTGCCTGCCCGCCCATCGACATCGTTTGCCCGTCGCATTTATAGCCGAAATTGAGATGCCAATCTTCATGCTCGCCAACTTCCGGCATTGCAGCTTGACTGATCGCGAACGGACTGGCGAAGTGCTGGGAAATTATGTCTGAATTCCTCGAAGCGGTTCCCGAGTTGCAAGGGCAAGCGGGCGCCGAGATCAACCTGCCTCCGGTCGAAGGCATGCGCGCCGAGGTGTGGGCGCTCGCGTGGCCGGTTATCCTGTCCTTCGCACTCGATTCGATCCTCGGACTCGCCGCGATGCTGATGGTGGGGCGGCTCGGCGCGGAAGCAGTCGGCGCGGTCGGCCTGGCGACCCAGATCCTCGGCGCGGTGCGCGCGGGAATCGCGGCGGTCGGCACCGGCACCATCGCGCTGGTGGCGCGCTACATCGGGGCCAGCGATCGCGACAACGCCGAGGAAGTGCTCAAGCAGTCGGTGGTATGGGGCGTCATCGTATCGACCGCGATCGCGATTCCGGTGATCGTATTCGCGCATCCTTTGATGTCGCTGTTTCAGGTACACGGGCCGATGGAAGTGATGGCGACCCGCTACCTACAAATTGTCATGATCTCGGAGCCGTTCACCGGCGTGTTCCTGCAGTGCGCCTCGGGATTGCGCGGCGCAGGCGATACCCGCACGCCGCTATGGATAGGCGGCATCGTCGATGTGATCGCGATCGTGCTGAACTATGCGCTCATCTTCGGCAAACTCGGCTGTCCCAATCTCGGTGTCGATGGTTCCGCGATCGCGACCTTCATCGCATACGTGCTCGGGGGCGTAATCTTCTTCTGGGTGTTGTCATTCGACGGGATGGTGCTGAACTTCCGCTGGAGTCGGCTGTGGCCCGACATCGGACTCGGCAAACGTATCCTCAACGTCGGCTATCCGGCGGCGGTCGAACAGTTGGTGATTCAGTTCGGATTCGTCGCCTACGTCGCATTCATCGCGAGCTACGGCGAGAAGGAGGTCGCGGCATACTTCATCGGAGTACGAATTCTCGCGTTGTCGTTCCTGCCCGGATTCGGATTCTCTAACGCGGCGGCAACGATGGTCGGACAGGGCCTCGGTGCGCGCGATCCCGCATACGCGCGTCGGGCGGGATGGGAATCGACCGGAATGGCGGTCGCACTCATGAGCGCAATGGGCGGGGTGATTTTCATTTTCGCGCGGCAGATTGCGACGGTCTTTATCGACGATCCCGAGGTCATCATGTATGCGATTGGATTCATGCAAGCGCTGGGCGCGGCGCAACCGCTGATGGCGATCGACTGGACGCTTACCGGAGGCTTGCGCGGCGCGGGCGATTCGCGCTTCCCGCTGTTCGCATCGCTCGCGGGCTTCTATGGCCTGCGGCTTCTGCTCACCATCCTGGTGTGGCATTTCCACGGGCCGATTTTCTGGATCTGGTGGTCGATTCTCGCAGACTACGTCATCAGGGCGGCCCTCAAGGCATGGCGTTTCCATCAAGGGAAGTGGGAAACCATCGAGGTCTAATCGCCGCCCTTGTGGACTGATCGCGCGCCTCCTCGCTTTACCAACTCGCCGCCGCGAGCGATCCTTTAGTGCGTCATCAAAATGAGCGAGCAGGAAAATGTCGAGGAGCTGATCGAAGGCACGCTCGATCACATCCTCTATGTGAATGAGGCGAGCGGCTATTCGGTCGCCGTCATCGAATGCGACGTGCCCAATGGCCTGCGCAAACGCATCACCGTGGTTGGCGAACTCGGGACGGTGGAAATCGGGGCCGGCATTCGCGCGCGCGGGCGTACCGAAAAGCATCCGCGCTATGGCGAACAGTTTCGCGTGCTGGACTACGAAACCATCCGGCCCGCCGGCGTCGCCGCGATCGAGCGCTACCTGGCTTCCGAGATAAAGGGCGTCGGTCCGGCGATCGCGCGCAGGATTGTCGAACATTTTGGCGACGGGCTCCCGGAAATTCTCAATAATGCTCCCGAGCGGATGCGCGAGGTGCGAGGCCTGGGCACTATCGTCGCGATTCGCATCGCCACCGCATGGCGCGATTCGTCGGGGCTGCGCGAGCTGACGGTATTTCTGCGCGGACATGGAATCGGCGCCGCGCATGCGCGCCGGATTCACAAGTTCTACGGCAAGGACGCGCTGGAGGTGGTGAAGCAGGATCCCTACGTGCTCGCGCGAACCATCTACGGAATCGGGTTTCGCACCGCCGATGCTATCGCCCAGAAGCTCGCGATCCCGCGCAACTCGATTCAGCGCGCCCGCGCCGCAATCGTCTACCTGCTCGAGCGGATGGCCGACGACGGCCACGTCTACGCGCCGTTTGAATATCTCGAGCAGCAGTTCGAGAGCGGCCTCGAGATGGACATTGATCTGGCCTCGCGCGCGCTCGAAGAATTGCAGAAAAGCGGCGAGGTGGTCGCGGAGCCGGCCGGGGAGCATACCGCCGTCTACCTCAAGCGCCTCCACGATGCCGAGGTCACCGTCGCCGAGAGGATTCATCAACTCACCTTGGGCCGCCCGATCGGCAAATCGGTCATCGATCGTGCGACCGCGGCCGCGGAGCGCGTCGTGCAAATCACCCTGTCGGCGGAGCAGCGCAGCGCGCTTCGATGCGCGCTGCAAAGCAAGGTCACCGTCATCACCGGCGGCCCCGGCACCGGCAAAACCACGTTGCTGAAATCGGTAATCGCTGCGCTGGCCGACGCCGGTTTGAAGCCGACCTTGGGAGCGCCCACCGGCCGCGCGGCGCGACGGCTGCAGGAGGCGACTGGCCGCGAGGCGAAAACCATCCATCGCCTGCTGGAGTACACACCCGAAACGCAGGGCTTCCTGCGCAATGCGCAATTTCCGATTCGCACCAACTATTTGATCATCGACGAGGCCTCGATGATGGACGTGGAACTCGCCGCCGCGCTGGTCACCGCGCTGATGCCGGACTGCGCGTTGCTGCTGGTGGGAGACCGCGATCAGCTCCCGTCGGTTGGTCCGGGCAGTGTGCTCAAGGATGTTATCGCATCAGGACTGGTTCCGGTGGTTGAGCTGCACGAGGTTTATCGGCAAGCGCGCGAGAGCATGATCGTTTCCAATGCGCATCGCCTCAACCGCGGCGAGCTTCCTGATGTCAGCAATCGTGCCGAGGGCGATTTCTTTTTCTTCGAGCGCAATTCGCCCGACGACGTTGTGCAAACCATCAAGCAACTCGTGCAGCAGCGTCTGGTCGGTAAATTCGGCATCAACGATCCGCGCGAGGTGCAGGTTCTCACCCCGATGAATCGCGGGCCACTGGGGACCCATCTGCTCAATCACGAATTGCAGGCGCTGCTCAATCCGTCGGGCCGCGAGCTTCGCGCGGGCGACCGCATCTTCCGCGAGGGCGACCGCGTCATTCAGCTTCGCAACGATTACGACAAGCTGGTGTTCAACGGATCGATCGGGCGCGTGCTGACGATCGATCCCGCCAAGGGCAAGATGGCGGTCGCGTTCGAAGAAGCGCACGCGGAGTATGACTTGTCAGATATCGATGAGGTCGCGCTCGCATACGCGATCTCGGTGCACAAAAGCCAGGGCAGCCAGTATCCCGCGATCGTGATGCCGATTCATCCGACTCATTACCTGATGTTGCGGCGCAATCTTCTTTACACCGCGATGACGCGCGCGGAACGGGTGTGCGTGCTGGTTGGAACTCGCAGCGCGTTGCAACAGGCGGTGCGCAATGCCGAGGAGCGCAAGCGATTCAGCCGCCTCGCCGAGCGACTTCATATCGACTGACGTTCAGATCGACATCATCGGATGTATCAGCCTGCCGATGCCGCCGAACAACACGATCGTCGCGATCACCATGACCACGATTGCCAGCCCGATCAGCAACAGCGCGCCCAGGGCGCGCCACGCGGAAAATCGATGGACCTCGCCGACGCACTTGAGCATCACCACGAATCCCCACAACACCAGCGCGGCGTGAAGCGCCAACACGCTCGCTCCAGAGCTGGAGAGTTCGCCGTCGGCGCCGAGCATCGGCCCGTCGGTGCCGAGGAGAATCGCAAGGATGCCGATGGACACGGCGGTAATGACCGGAACGCGTGACCATGCGAGGGCGGCACGCAATTCAGCATAGGAGCCGACGCCGCCGAGCGCAGCGCCCGCCCACTTGAGCAGCGCGCCATTAACATAGAGTTCGACTACACCGACGAGGGCGCCGATCAGGACCGCGATCACCACCAGCATCGGGAATGCGGCGGCGGTGGATGGACTGGCCCAACGGCGCTCGAGCCAGACCAGAGCGCCGGAGAGAATCGCCAGGAACGTCACCTGATAGTAGACATCGGTTTCGACGATCCGGCGGATGGTTGCGCGCGGCCTGGTCCAGATGGTGGCCCACGGACTTCCGATCACTTCCGCCCCCGACATCATTCGCGATTCCTCCGTCAGCGGGCCGCCTCACTCGGGTGCGTCTCGCATGCCACTTAAATTAGATTTGCAGTAACAATGGAAGGCGGCGGCAAGACGCCGAGTGCGAATGCGATTGCCGCGGCATCTCAGGATTTCCTGGACAGCTTCTTCACACCCGGCCGCTTGGACGATTCCGAGGGCGGACGACGACGCTTTCCACGCACCGGGGCGAGTTTCTTTAACGCATCCATGATCGAATCGACTTCACTCGCGATCGCATCGGGATCGTGCCCGCTCGCCTCCACAATTTTGTTCACCTCAGCGAGGGTTTGTTCGTAATCGTTCTTGAACCGCCGATTGATTTCCTTCCACGGGATGCCGGCCAGCGCATCAACCACGTTGGCGGGCGGTCGATACAGGCCCCGCATCAGAAGTAGCGCGATCGCGGGATAGCCGAGATAGCTCTGCCAGTAGGAAGCATTGTCGTTGGAAGAGATCTCGCGTCCATCGTCGGAAATCTCGACTTCGTAAGTTTTGTCTCCTTCCGACGAGGTCACCAGCGCGCGATGCTGGTCCTCGGGGCGCACGCGTCCATCGCCGATTGCGCCCAGCGCTTCGTAAATCTTGATCGGAGGCGGCATCTTCCACGCTTCAGCCATGGGTTTTTCTATCGCGCATTCCGGTGCGAGGGGCAAGATTGCCTTGACGCTTTGGCGCGTACGTCATTAACATCGCGCGAAGAGCGGAGCAGGTTTTTGATATGTCAAAAGAGCCGATCGGTAAACTCGATCACATCGGAATCGCGGTCCGAAGCCTCGCCGAGGCGCGCAAGTTCTGGGAAGAGGTGATGGGCGCGAAGTTCATGTACGACGCGGAAAATCCCCGCGCCGGGTACAAGCTGCTCGAGCTCGATCTGAGTGGGCTGACTGTCGAATTGCTGGAACCGCTGGGCGCCGATTCGTTCCTGCACAAGTACCTGGAGAAAAAAGGCGAGGGGATGCATCATCTCACCTTCGCACTACCGGATGTAAAGAAAACCGCCACCGAGCTGAAGGACGGCGGCGTTCGGGTGGTCGATGAGATCGAATACTCACCAACCTCGCGCGAGTGCTTCATCTCGCCGCGCTCCAGCCATGGAGTATTGATCCAGCTCGGGTCAGGTTATCCGACGCTTTCCAACGATCCGGAATGGTTCCGGAAAAAGTAAATCGGCTTCCGCCCGGGCTGCGCTTCAATCTTCGGCGACGGCCTGCCTGATCGCGTTGAGAACGAACAGCAGGTTTCGCGGCACGGTAACCCTGCCCAATAAGGAAACCTGGCGAAGCACCTTGAGTTCCGCCGGGGTAATGGAGTGCTGCGTCAGCATCGCGCGATCGCTCGCGAAATGTCGCCACGCCTCATCGCGATTCGCCGCCGAAGACGGCGCAGGTAACGAGATCAGATAGCGAGCTTCTGGATACGTCATCAGCAAGAGCTTTTGCTTGTCCAATCCGAGGGTTTCCGCAAGGCGGCGAACCAGGGCCAGCGACGGTCGACGCAGGCCACCCTCGATATATGCGACGTGGCTGGCCTTGACGCCCAATTTTTTCGCGAGTTCCCGCTGGGTGAGCCGGAACGCATCGCGTTCGCGCCGAATGAGCGTTCCGAGTTCGTTCTTCTTCTTCATAGACCGTGCTCTGCAAGCAGTGTCAGTCGCGATGTGGCGAAGTGGATCATTCCGGCAAGGTAGTCGAGCTTGCGGCGCGGGGAAAGGTCTGTGCAAGCGCGATTCAGATCACAAAGAGGTCTCGCGATGTGCGAAGAAACCATTGAGCGCGCTCCCCGATGGGCCGATGCCTTCGCCCTCGTAAAAATCTGCTTGACCGGCTTCGCAAGTTGAGATCCCGCGGTCATCGTCAGACACCAGGAACGTCTTACGTCGGTGGATTAGTGTCAATCTAGGTTGGCGCCACGTGATACTTCAAGCTTCAGCCAGTCGAGCCAAAACTGAAAGAAGCGCAGCTCGAGGCGCGATCGCGGGAACGTTCAGGCGAGAATATTCACCAGCGGAATCTTGCCAAGGCCCGACGCCATCGAGACCAGCGCCTGCTCCTGAAGCAGCGCCTGCTGCTGGTCGAGCGCCGCCTTCGCAACGTCAACATCGGTGAGGTCCGAAATCGAGCCCTGCAGCGTCGTGTTCTCCGTGCCGGCATTCGCAAGCAAGGTCTGCAACGCAATCTCGTTGATGCCAACGTTTCCACGCGCCGAGGCGACGCTCGCGACCCCGGTTTGAAGCTGCGAGAGCGTGTTAGCGGTGGCAACCTTATCACCGGCCTGCAGCGCATTCGCCAGCGCCGTCAGCGCACCGATCGCGCCGTTGCCGGCATCGCCGAAAATCGCGCTTCCATCGAAGGTAGTCTGAACCTTGGTGCCGTCGCTGAAGGTTGCGAAGTTGGTGCCGGCGTCGCCCGCGTAGTTGCCCGCCGCATCGTAAGGCGTGGTGTTAGTCTGGTTGCCCGCGAACAGCGAGGCCCCGGCCCATTGAGTGTTGGCCGCGCCGATGACCTGTTGCAGTATCGATTGAACCTGCGCTCCCATACTGGCCATCTGGCTGGGACTGATGGTGGCGTCCGCACCTTGAGTCGCGATGGAGATCGCGGAATTCAACCAGTTGCCGATGCTGTCCAAAGCGTTATCCGCAGTCGCCAGCAGTCCCTGCACTTGCGGACCGGTGTTGATGTCGCCCTGGATCGCCGATGCGCGCGCGCTCAGCAGCCGCGCCTGCCCATAGTTGACGGGATTGTCCGAAGGCTGGACCACCCGCTTTCCCGAGGCCAACTCCTGCTGGATGTTCTGGATGCGCGAGGTGGTGTCGTCGAGCGCGAAGGCCATCGAGTTGAACATTGAGAGGTCTGATATCGCCATCGCTACGCCACCACTCCATTAATTAATGTTTTGGATGAGAAATGTGATGTTGTCGTTGGCGGCCTGCACCGCGCGCCCTGAGGCCTGCAACATATTCTGATACTGGATGAGCTGGGTGAGTTGTTCGTTCAAGGACACTCCGGTGATGGAGCTCTTCATATCGGTCAGCGATTGCAGGGACGCCGCCGACTGGGTTTCTCCGTCAGCGGCGTTTTGCACCACCGAGCCGAAATCAGTGGCGATCTGCGTGAAGACCTGCACTGGGGTCCGATTCGGATAGGCCGCGAATAAATTCTGACTGTTCGCCAATGCCGCCATCGCCGAGGCATTCGATCCGTCACCGGGGACGCCCGCCGCACTTGAAGCAGTCGGCAGGTTCTGCGTCGTCAGCGCCGGATCGATCGCGATGGGACCACCGGCGGCAGGAATCGTGAACAGCGCATTGTTGGTTGAGCCATCGAGTCCCCATCCTGCCGTGCTTTGATTGTTGAGCGCAGCCGCCGCGGTTCGCGCGAAATCGTCCACTTGCGCCTGCAGGTTCAAGGTACTCTGAGCGCCCGCCAGAATGCCGCCCAACTGGCCGCCGACCTGCCCGACGTTGAGAGGCAGGCTGCCCTTCGCGAGCGAGACTGAGATGCCGATGGCCGCGCCGGCGCCGGTAGTGGACAACTTCAAGGCTGAGGTTCCCGACACCAATGGCACTCCGCCTACCGTCACATTGCCATTGGAATCAGCGGTGGCACCGATGAGGCCGGCGAGCTGGTTTATTGCCGCGTCGCGCTGATCGAGCAGCGCCGGGGCGTTCTGTCCATCCGCTCGCGCCGCGATGATCTGTCCGTTGAGTTGTGCGATCTGGGTGCTCGCCGCGTTGATTTGCGAAATCAGCGGACTTACGCCGTTGAGCTGGGTGATCGCGGTCGAGTACAGGTTGGATGAAATGTTCTGATCGGTTTGCGCGAATTTGCCCAGTGCGGCTACCGCGGACATTCGCGCGGTCGGATCGGTCGGTTGCGCCGAAAGCGCGGTGAAAGAGTTGAAGACGTCCTGCAGCGTCGAGGCCAAATCGCCCGACGATGGCGCAATGATCTGTTCCGCCACGTTCGCTACCTGGGCGAACGACTGATTGTAGCTCTGGGTCGCCTGGGCTCCGTTTATTTGTGGCGTCAGCAATGGCGCTTCGCCGCGCACGGTTTGCAGGGTCAGAACTCCGGCGCCCGCACCGTGGAAGTCGCTGATCGTTTGAAAACCTACTGACTCAGCCGAGTAGTTGGGATTCGAGGCGTTGCTGATGTTCGATTCGATAACCGCCATCGCGGCTTCCGCCGCGGCGATTCCGCTCAAGCCGATCGATGGAAGATTAACCGACACAGTTCACCGCCCCCGCGCCCGCCGCAATCAGCAGGTCGCGTGCCGCGCGATCCATTGAGAGGATCGCAGTGCTCAAAACACCCAGCGCGCACTGCATCTGCGCGAGTTGCTCGCGCGAGAATGCCTGCCGCGAATCGATCAAACGCCGATTCAGCGATGCTATCTCGGCATCTACCCGCGCAAGGCCTGCGACGGTGCCCAGTGAGGCCGCGAGCTCGGCAAATCCTTCAGCTGAGACCATTTCGATTATCTCCTAGCCTCCGCTTAGTGCGCGCACTATTGCAGCCGCAACGCTGGAGAGGTCGGGGCCATACGTGCCGGCGGCGATCTGAGCTTTGATCGCGGCCACTATCGGCGGACGAATCGGGCTCGCGGCGCTGGCCGCCGCTATCGCGCGCGCCAGCACCGCGCTCAGCGCGGATAAATCGGTGGCATCGTTCGTCTCCTGCGGAGGCGGCGCGGCGGGCGCGACCTGGGTCGCGTCTCCCGAAGGTTGAGTGCCAGTGATCTTGCTCGCGCTCACGAGATCGATCGGCTGACCAGGGAGCGCTCCGTTAGAGCCCTGAATTGGGGATGTCATCGAACTATCCCTCCAAGGGAGAAGGAGGTTGCAACAGGGGTGCCATGGAGTCTGGCGCGGGAGGTAGCAAAACCGGCCCTCGTGAGTCGCTATGAAACCCACCTCCTGTCGCGAACTGTGACGAGCGTTCCATCACTGTCTCGATCCCGCTCGCGATGCGTCCCATTATGGGACTCGATGGACCAGTGGCCGAGACCTTGATCAGCGAGTCCTTGAACGCCGACGCGATCGGATGGCGCGGCCCCGACATCTCACGGCTGATGATTTTGGTAAATCCCGACATCGACTTGGATTTCGCCAGGGTCTTGCCGAGCGCCTGATCGAGCAGCGATCCATAGATGTCACCGCTGGCGCCGCCGCCGATTCCCATCGGACCGGTGTCTGCGCCCACCATCGACTGATGCATTTGCTTCGCGAGCATGGTGGTAAAGATCTGCGCGAAACCCGCGGCCGCGGCTTTCTGATTGGTCGGCCGGGTTGCGCCGCCGCTGAAAACCGAATGACTGAAAACTCCTGGCGCTGAAACTGGCATTAGACTGAATGCTCCCTCCCTTACCTGATGATCAATTCGCCGTGCAGCGCGCCCGCCGCCCGCAAACCTTCGAAAATCGCGATGGTATCGCCCGGCTTGGTGCCAATCGCATTGAGCGTCTCGGCAATTTGCTCGATGCTCGCGCCCTTGGGCAGCATGAAGAATTCGCCCTTGTCCTGGTCCACTGTGATCTTGGCGGTCTTCAACGACTCGGTGGTTCCGTGACTAAGCGGCCCCGGCTGCGAAACCATCATGGTGGGCGCGATGGTCACGATGAGATTGCCGTGGCTGACCGCCGCGCGACCCACCGTCACCGCGCCGCCGACCACAATGGTGCCGGTGCGCTCATCCATCACGACCCGATCCGACTCGCCGGCCGCCACCCTCACATCGTTAAGCGAGGCGGCGAAAGTGACCGCCGACAACGCCGGTGGCAAGGTGATATGCAGGGTTCCGGGATCCGTGACTGCGACGGCGATATCCTTGAAGCGCCGCGTGATCGCGTCGGCAGCGCGCATCGCCACCCCCGCGTCCGGGTCGTTCAAGTCGACTTCCAACTGATGGTTATGGCCGAAGTCGTTGGCGACTTCGCGCTCGACGGTTGCGCCTCCAGGAATCTGGCCTCCGGTCTGGAAATTCTTGCGCTCTGAAGCGCCGCCCGCCGCCGAGGCAAAATAACCTTCGACGGTTATCGGGCCTTGCGCGAGTGCATAGACGCGTCCGTCGGCGCCGCGTAGCGGGGTCATCATCAGAGTGCCGCCCTGTAACGAGCGCGCATCGCCAAGCGCCGACACCAGTGCATCGATTCGCGCGCCGGTGCGTGCGAAAGGCGGCAGGTCGACGGTGACGATCGCGGCGGCGAGATTTCGAGTCTGCATGTTCTGCGGATTGAGGCTGCTCGGGATCGTGATGTCTTCGTGACGCAGCGTATTGAGCAAGAACTGAATCGAGAACAGCGTTTGCTGCGAATCGCCGGTATTTTGCAGTCCGACCACCAGTCCATGACCGACAAGATGGTTAACGCGTACGCCGCGAATGTGCGCCAGCGTCGCAAGCACCACCTCGTTGCCGGCCGCGCCCTGCGGATAGCCGAGCAGGCCGCCGGCGGGCGCAAGCTGAGCGGGATTGCCGTTGGGCGAAGGGGGCAGGGTAGGCGCGATTGCCGCCTCGGTGCTGTTGTCCGGAGACTGCGGCGTTTGCGCCGATGCGACGCCGGCGCTGATTCCCAGCGCGATCGCCAGCAGCAGGCTAAGTCTTTTCATTAGAATGGCCACACCCAATCGAACAGCCGGGTTCCGAGGCCGTTGCCTTGCTTGTCGCGTATTTGTCCTTCGCCGATCATGCTGACCTGGAGGTTGGCGACCAGGGTGGAGGAAACCATATTGTTGGAGTCGAGATCCTCGGGCCGCACCACGCCGCTCAGGCGAATCGTGTCGTTCTCGCCGTTGACCTGCACGTGGCGGTCGCCGCGGATCGAAAGGGTCCCGCTCGGATTAACCGCCACTACGATCGAGCTGACGGTGGCAGTAAAAGTATCGCCGGCCGACATCGCGCCACTGCCGCTACTCGAGTTATCGGAAGATCCGCTGACCAGGCTGTTGATGTTGAGCAGCGGGTAATGTTGCCCCAGCCATTCGGTGCCGCTGAGCAGATTGGGAATTCCTCCGCTGATCGATCCCTTATGCGAGAGGCTCGTCGCCCCCTTCGACTCGGAACTCATCGACTCGACCACGCTGACGGTGACGATGTCGCCGACCGAACGCGCCTTCACATCCGAGACCATATCTACGGCGCCGACCCGCATCGCGATGCTCCCCTCGGCGGCGGGTTGAAACGAAACCCGATCCTGTTGGGTTATGTCGACCCCGCGGTCGCCCTTCAGGGAGGGCGCGCTGATGGCCTGCTGGATTTCGGGATCCTGCGTCATGGGCTTGCTTTCATTCGCTTTCGCTTTGGAGGGCATCGGCGACATCAACAGGCTTGGCACCGACGCGAGCATCGGAAGAAAAGGCAGCGCGGCCACGCACCCCTGAAAAATCGTTCCGATCGCCATCAGGAGCATTGCCTCGAGGAATTTGATTTTCATTGCATCACCAGTTCAGCAAGCTTCGGGCCGGTCACCGTGACCGCCACCGGCATCCCGCTGCCCGGATTGATCATGGTTACGCTGTCGCCAACTGCGGCTTGGGTTTCCGCACGCAATTGGGCGCGCACCGAGATTGCGCCGTTCTTCACCAGCACCGTCACGAGATCGCCCGGATGCACCACAATGGGACGCTTCAGCAGGTTCTGGTAAAGCGGCTGACCGGCGCGGGTGAGCGTCGCGGCGACGTAGGGACCCTGATTCGGAAAGCTCGCGAGCACGCCCGGTGTCAGGCTGAATGCGTCAACCCAATTGGATGCGAAATCCGCCGCCGAGGCGGATGCGTTGGGCTCGAGTTCGTGAGTCGCCGTCAACACCTGGCGGCTCGCATTCAATGCCGCTGAGCAAAAGAAGGTGCGATCTCCTACCTGCAACTCCACCATGAAACTGCGCGAAGTGAGGCTGGTGACTCCCGGCGCCACCGTTTTCAGCGTCGCACCCGCAGGCGGTCTGCATCCGAGCGTAACTCCGTCGATACGCATTTCCACCGGCACGATGCGCGCGAGGTGGACCTGGATTTCCCGGGTGAGTTCGGCGCCCTCGGGCGCCTCGCTCACTCCCGGCGTCGCGAGCGCGGTTGCTTGGGGCGACGCGGCCGGGACTTCCGAGTCTCCATGCGCTGATGACCAAGTGATTATCAGCGCGCTGAGCAGAATCAGGAAGCTGACTCCGGTTGTGCCGCCCCTGGTCGATTTACTGGATGAGCGCATTGGCGGTGTTCTGCATCTGATCGGCAACCTGAACGGCCTTGGAACTCGCCTCGTATGCGCGTTGCGCCGAGATCAGTCCCACCAGTTCCTGGACCGTGCTTTCGTTAGGCATCTCGAGGAATCCCTGCGCGACTGAGCCGAATCCATTTTGCCCGCCGACCCCGGTCTGCGGCGGTCCCGACGCTTGCGTCTGCGAGTAGAGATTCTGGCCCATCGGTTGCAATCCGGATGGATTGAGGAAGTTGATGATCTGAAGCTGGCCGACCTGGCTCGGCAGCGTCTGGTTCCCCACCTGCACCGATACCGTGCCATCGGGACCGATAGTGAGGTTGCGCGCGCCCTGCGGAACGTTGATCCCAGGCATCACGCCGTAGCCGTCGAGGGTCACCATCTTGCCGTTCTGATCGAGACGGAAGCTGCCGTCGCGGGTGTATGAGATCGATCCATCGGGCATCGAGACCTGGAAAAATCCGTTGCCCTGGATTGCTACGTCGAGCGGGTTGCCGGTGTTGTCGAGCTCGCCCTCGGTGAAGACTTGATCGACCGATGCGGTTCGGGTTCCGAGCCCGATCGATGATCCGGTCGGCACGAAGCTGGTTTGCGAGGATTGAGTACCCGCCTGCCGCTCATTGACGTAGAGCAGGTCCTGAAAATGGGCGCGGGAGACTTTGAATCCGGGCGTCGATGCGTTGGCGAGGTTATTCGAAATGACCTGAATCTGGGTCTCTTGCGCCTGCATTCCGGTCGCGGCGGTGGACATTGCCTGAAGCATCTTTTCCTACTCCCCCTATGCCGTGAGTGTGAAAGCCTGAATGGCTTGATTTTGATTGGCGTCGATTGCATGCACCGCCTTCATCGAGGCGTCGTAGTTGCGCATCATGCTCAGCATCGAGACCATGGTCCCCATTTCCGAGCCGGCGCTGCCTTCCAGGAATCCCTGGTGCATCTGGCTGTTGGTTGCCGGCGGCAAGACCTCGCCGTGCGCGGTGCGATACAGGCTCGCGCCGGCCGGTACCATCTCGGTGCCCGAAGGATCGACCATCGCGATTTGCCCGTTAGGCTTGCCGTTGACGCCGATCACGCCGTCGCCGCCGATCGTCACATTGCCGCCCTGGCCGAGGTTGATGGTTGCGCCGGTCTGGCTCAGCACCGGATATCCCGACGCCGTCAGCGTGCCATCGGACTCCACGTGGAGCGTGCCGTTGCGCGTGTAGGCGTTGCCGGTCGGAGTTTGCACCACCATGAAGCCGGGGCCGCTTACCGCGACGTCCATCGGGTTGCTGGTGGACTGCATCGGTCCCGCCGACATGTCGATCGCGGGCGGGGCGCTGGCGGCATATTGGTATGGAGTATCGTTGCCGTTGACTGACTCGATGACGTTTTGGAAGCGGCGAAATCCGGGTGTGTTGAGGTTGGCGAGATTGTCGGCGGCGACTCCGAGTCCGGCGAGCAAGCTCGTCGCGCCCGATGCGGCCAGGAAAAGTCCATTCATTTCAAATCCCCTTTGTCTACTTCCATTGCTTCGCGCAGCCGGTCGATCGCGCCTTTCAGCGCGCGTGACACCGCGCTCTCGGATTCCTCGACCACCGCCGCGATTTCCGCCAGCGTCAGTTCCTCATAAAAATAAAGCGTGACGATGAGCCGCTCGCGCTCGCTCAAGTGATATTCGAGCAACTCGCGCACTTGCGCGGTCTCGGCGCTGTCGACGGCGTTGCGGTCGCGATTATCCGGCAGCGAGTCGGGCTCGATGTCGCTCCCGATCACCAGGACGTCGTCGCTGCCGACCCCCGCGCCCTTCATCGCGGTTTGAATCTCGCGCATCAGCGCGCCGTGCACGTGCGAGCGCGCGAACACGCCGAAGCCAACGCCGCGTGAGGGATCAAAGCGCCGCGCCGCCAGCAGCAGTCCGTAGCATCCAGCCGAGACCAGGTCCTCGCGACCGAGACCGATACGCGGTGAGAGCCAGGCGCGATCGACCTGATGCAGCACCAGCGGCAGATAATCCTCGACCAACCGCGCGATCTCGCCCTCGGGCAGCGTCGGCGCGGCTACGGCCTCGGATGGTTCAGCGTAAATCTTCATCGACGTTTTCGCTGCTACGCGATCCTTCCCACGATGCTGGGTTCGATACCGGCTGGGATATCGCTGGAACCGAGCACCACCACGTGACGCGAGGCGCGCCGTGCGACGCGCTCGAACAATCTTCGAATTTGCGGCGACACCACGATCGGCGGCGTTTCCATCATCCGCGCCGCGGCCTCGCCGATAGCCTTGCGAATCGACTCGCCGACCTGCCGCGTCAGCGCAGGATCGGTAATCATGCGTTGATCCTGGCTGACGGCGGTGAAGAACGGTTCTTCGATGGTGGGATCCACCACCAGCACCGGGAGGACTCCATCCGCGCGCCGCAGCGGCTCGCATATCGCGCGTCCCAGCTGCGGGCGGATGCGCTCGGCGAGTTCGGCGGGATCCTTGGTAGTGGCGCCTTCCGCCGCCAGCGCTTCGAGGATCACGGGAAGATCGCGCACCGATATCCGCTGCGCCAGAATCAGTTGCAACACGCGAAACACCGACCCGAGATGGATTCCCATCCCCGAAAGTTCTTCGACGATGCGCGGCACTACTTTTTGCGCCATCTCGAGCATCCCCTCAACGTCTTTACGGGTCAGGATCTCGGCGGCGTTGGCGCGCACCACTTCGGCAAAGTGCGTGACCAGCACGGTCAGCGCATCGACCACCGTGTAGCCCGACAGGCGCGCATTGGTGACCTGCTCGCCGCCCACCCAGAAGGCGGGCAGGCCGAACGCGGGCTCGGTGGTTTCGATTCCTTTGACCGCGGCATTGCGGCCCTTGGCTCCTGGAATCGCGAGGCTCATGGTGCCGCGCACCGCGCCGCGTGCGACTTCGGTGCCGCGCAGCAGGATGCGGTAGCCATTCTGTTCAAGCGCGAGATTGTCGACGATGCGAATCGCCGGCAGAGTGATGCCGAGTTCGTCGCGCACCTTGGGCCGCAGCGCCTGGACCTTGTCGGCCAGCTTCCACGGCTCGTTGACGAAAGGTATCAGCGCGGCGCCCAGCTCCAGGCGCAGGATGTCCGGCCACGGTGGCGCGGCACCATCGGCAGCTTTCGGTTTCCCAATCGCAGGCTCCTTCGCGGCCGCGGCCAGCGCCGTGCGCGCGCGCATGCCGAGCCCGCCAAGTCCGGCCGCCATCGCCAGAAACGCGAGATGCGGCAAACCGGGGAAGAGTCCGATCAGCGCGAGCAGACCGCCGGCGCCAAACAGCACGCCTGGCTTGCGCATCAGTTCCTTGCCGATCGTCTCGGGCAAGTCGAACTCGCTGGCAGTGCGCGACACGATCAAGCCCGCGGCGGTCGACGTCAGAAGCGCGGGAATTTGCGCCGCCAGCCCATCGCCGACGGTCAGAATGGTATAGGTGCGAAGCGCATCGACGATCGACAGGCCGTGCTGGATCACGCCGACGAACAATCCCGCGATGAGATTGATCGCCATAATCATGATCGCGGCAATCGCATCGCCGCGTACGAACTTGCCGATACCGTCCATCGCCGCGTAAAAGTCGGCCTCGCGCCCGAGGTCGCGGCGGCGCTTGCGCGCTTCCTCCTCGCCAATACTCCCGGAGTTGAGGTCGGCGTCGATCGCCATCTGCTTGCCCGGCATCGCATCGAGGGTGAAACGCGCGGCGACTTCGGCCACCCGGCTCGCGCCCTTGGTCACCACCGCGAAATTGATAATCGCGATGACGATGAAGACCACGATTCCGATCGCATAGTTATCGCCTACGATCACGCGACCGAACGCTTCGATCACGCTGCCCGCCGCACTCGGACCGAGGTCGCCGTGCAGGAGGATGAGCCGGGTCGAGGCGACATTGAGCGACAAGCGCATCAGGGTCGCCACCAGCAGCACGGTGGGGAACGAGGAAAAATCCAGCGCGCTGCGATTGGAGGCTGAGACCACCAGCACCGTGATCGACAGCGCGATCGAGAGCGACAACATCACGTCGAGCAGAGTCGGGCCGACCGGCGCGACCATCCCGGCCAGCACCAGCATCGCGGTCGCCGGTAGCGCAATCTCGGAGGCCGAGATGAACGGGATTTTCGGGGTCGTGGCAGCCATCACGCGACTCCTTGTTCTTTTTCGCGGCGTGCATCGGCACGCATGATGGTCGCCAGCACCTCGGCAATCGCGCGATAGAACTGGCGCGGCAGTTGCTCGCCGACCTCGACCGCCTTGAACAATGCGCGCGCCAGCGGCTTGTTCTCCATCACCGGCACCGCCGCCAGGCGCGCGATCGAGATGATGCGCAGGGCGTTTTCGCCCGCGCCCTTCGCGACTACCAGTGGCGCGGGATCGAAGCCGCGCCGATAGCGCAGGGCGACCGCGAAGTGGGTCGGATTGACGAGAACTACGGTCGCGGTGGCCGCTTGATGGATGCCGGCGACGCGCTTGAGGCGGCGCATGCGCATCGCTTTGCGAATCGCGCGCTTGACGAGCGGATTGCCTTCGTCCTGTTTGAGCTGGTCGAGGAATTCCTGGCGCGTCATGCGCAATTCGGTTTCGTGTTCGTAACGCTTATGCGCGTAGTCAGCGGCGGCGGCGACCAGCGCAATCGTCGCGGATATATAAAGGATGCGACGGCTCGCGGCGGCCAGTGCGGAAAGGCCCTCCGCAAGGTCGTGTGCGCCCGCCGCCAGGCCGAGTCCCCATTGGGCCGTCTTCCAGGCGACCACCGCAATGAGAATGATCTTGACCGACGATTTGGCCAGCTCGACCGCGCCCGACCCCGAAAACGTACGTTTGAAATAGCTTGCGGGATTGATGCGGCTGAGGTCGGGCGAGAGCTTCGAGAAAGTGAATATCAGGCCGCCCTGCGCCGCCGCGCCCGCGAGCGCCGCCGCGACCATCACCGCCGATACAATCAATGTCGCTAGCAGCGGCCAGATCAGCGCACGGCCCATCGCAGCCGACAGGTCAGGCGATCCGCCGACCACCAGCCCCTGGCGAAAGATGCCCAGCACATTTCGGGAGATCAGGGAGGTGGCGCCCGCGATCAACAGGACCGCCGCCACGAACGAAATCGCCGCGGTCAGATCACGGGAGCGCGCGATCTGACCTTCTTCGCGCGCGCGTTGGCGCTTCTGCGGCAGCGCCGGGAAAATCTTTTCGTCGCGATCAGCCATGAAGCCATCCCATCGATTGCGTCATTACGCTGGTCCACATCCGCATCATGCCGCCGCCGAAACCGCTGGCATCCATTGCGATCAGCACCAACCCTGCCGAGACGACCGCAGCCGGCGCCGCGGTCAGAATGTTCACCTGTGGCGCAAGCCGGGCGATCACGCCCTGCGCGATCGAAATCACGAACAGCGGCACCATCACCGGAAACGCCAGGCCCAGTGCCAACGCGAACAAACGACCGGCCAGGGCGATCATGCTTTGCGGATTCGGTAGCGGCAGCGTTCCGAGCGGGAAGACGCCGAGGCTTTGCGCCAGCGCGCCGATCAACATGCGATGGAACCCGCCGACGAAGAACAGCATCGCCGCCAATGCGCCGAGCCCATCTGAAAGAAGGTTGGGCGATTCGATGTCGGCGCGCAGAATCGCGCCGCTGTTGAGTTCCATGCCGCCGCCGAGCACGCTCCCGGCCGTCATTACCGCGCCTACGACCACGGCGGCTGCGAAAGACAACATCAGTCCGATGGTGAGCTCACGCACCATCATGACGACGATGGGCAACAGTCCGGACGCTGCCGGCATCGCGACCGACGCCAGCGGCATCAGCGCTGCGGCGATCACGGCGGCCAGCAGCACGCGGATTCGAATCGGCAGCGCCACTCCCAAAAGCTTCGGCAGAGCGGCGATCACGCCGCCGGTGCGAGCAAAGAGCAATCCGAAGGCGAGTGCGGCGTCATTTCCGACGGTGAGATTCATCGCTGCACTATCCACGGAATCGCGACCAGGGCTTTATGCATGAAGCCGCCGAGGGTCGCCATCATCCAGGTTGAGCCGACCCACAGCACGCCTAGCGCGGCTGCCAGCTTGGGGGTGAAAGAGACGCTGGCATCCTGCACCTGGGTCGCCGCTTGTAAGATGCCGAAGACAACCGCGATCAAAGTCATCGCGCCCAACAGGGGACCGCCAACTTTGAGGCAGGCCACCAGGGCGGCGCGAAACAGATCCGATGCGATTGCTGAATTCATAATCGAGCGGTCCTGCTTCTACGAAAAACTTCCGGCCAGATTTCCCAGCAACAGCGGCCACCCGGAGGCCAGCACGAACACCAGGAGTTTCAGCGGAATGGTGATTACGGTGGGTGGCAGCATGAACATTCCGAGCGCCATCAGCACCGCCGCAACGATCAGGTCGATGACGAGGAACGGCAGATAAATGAGGAAGCCAACCCGAAAGGCCGAGGTCAGTTCGCTCGATACGAAGGCCGGCACCAATGCGAAAAACGGCAGCGATTGAGTGCCGTCGTTCGCCGCGTTGAGGTTGCCCTTCGCCAGCAGCCCGCGCGCCATTTCGATATCCTCGGTGCGCGTTTGCCGCAGCATGAAGTCGCGCAGCGGCGCCTCCGCCTTTTCCGCCGCCTCGGCGGGACCCAGCTTGCCCGCCATGTATGGATCCAAGGCGGCGGCGCGAATCTTGGTCCAGGTCGGCGCCATCACGATCATGCTGAGGAACATCGCCAACCCGGTGATCACGATGTTAGGCGGTGTCTGCTGGAGTCCGAGCGCCTGGCGCAGCAGCGATAACACGATCACGATGCGGGTGAACGAGGTCAGCATGATGAGCAGCGCAGGTGCGAGCGATAACAACGTCAATAGCGCCGCGATTTCCAGCGGCCCGGCGCCGCGATTGCCGATCGAGATCGCGAAGTCCGCCGCGCTCGCCACTGGTGGTACGAGCGGCGCCTGAACTCGATGAGACGCGGCGATTGCGAAGCTCGAGCTTGCGGCCACGGCCGCGGTAGTCATCGCAATCGTCACGCCGGCGTGGATTATGGCTTTGGCAAATTTCATTCGACCAGGTAGTCCGAAAAATAGATTTCGACCACGTCCTCATGAAAATCGCGATGCATAGCGGACAAGAGGTCGGTCTTGAGCTTGTCCTTGCCCGCCGGCGTCGCGAGGTCGGTTGAGGAAAGCGCCGTGACCACTGTGACGATGCGATCGCGCACGACCGGCAGCTTTTCGGTCATTTCTTCAGATTTTTTCTCCGGCACGCCGAGCACCGGCTCGAGCTTGATGTAGTGCTCGGCAGCGGTGTCGGCGAGGCGCAGTGTCATCTCTTTGACATCGACATAGGCGAGTTTAGGAGGAGGGGGCGGCGCTGCTTTTTTTGCGACCGCAGACTTCTTCCCTCTGAAGAGGAAGTGATATCCACCCGCGGCTCCTCCGATCAGGATGAGCGCGGCTACCGCAACGATGATGATCTTCCTTAACATAGTGTTACTGGGTGTTACTGGGTCTGAATCTGCATGATGGTGCCGAGGATGCTGTCCTCGGTCTGGAGCGCCTTCGCGTTGGCCTGGTAGTTGCGCTGCAGGATGACCAGGTTCACCAGCTGATTGGTGGTGTTGACGTTGGAGCTTTCGAGCGCGTTGGCCTGGATCAGGCCCGCGGCGCCGGAACCCGCAGTCGAGATCGTTGCGGGCCCCGAACTCGCGGTTTCCTGAAAGACTCCGCCACTAAGCTGCAAGCCCTGCTCGGAGGTAAACGTCGCGAGCGCGACCTGGGCCACGTTCGCGGTTTGCCCGTTCGAATATGTCACCGAAACCACACCGCTGTTCGCGATCTTGACCCCGAGTGGACGTCCCACAGCGTTGCCGTCCGCGTTGCCGGTGGCGGCGGTGCCTCCCGCATATTGGGTCAATCCTGAGAAATCGATGTTGAGCGAAAGGTTGGCGGCGCCGACGACGCCGGCGGTCAGCGGCACGCCCGGGAGCGCTCCGGTTACGATCGCGCCGGTATTGTCGAAGCCGACGACCCCGCTGTTGTTGGCGAGGCCGACTGCACTGCCATCAAGCGTCGCGGTCCAGTTCCAGTCTTCCGCCGACGGCGCAAAGCCCGGTCCGGCATTCTGGTAGTAGTAGGTCAAAACGTGCGAATTGCCGAGGCTGTCGTACACCTGAACACTGACCGAGGAGCTGTAGCTGGCGGGGTTGGCGGGATTTATCGGTCCGGCGATGACGGGGCTGGCGGCATCGAGGTTGCCGCTTATGGTCGTCTGAGTTGAGGCGGTGGGCGCCAGGACGCCCTGCGGCACTATGATAGGTCCCAGCAGTCCCGAGGAGACGCCTGCTGCATTCACCGCATAGCCCATGATCGAGCTGCCATTGAATCCGACCAGCGTTCCGTTGGTGCTCATTTGGGTCTGGCCGTCGCGCGTGTAGCTGAGCGCACCCGAAGAGTCGCTCATCACGAAGTAGCCGCTGCCCTGAATTGCCATGTCGGTCGGCGAATTGGTCTGTGTAATTGCGCCCTGGGACAAGTCGCGCGTGATGCCGGTGACGGTGACGCCGCCTCCCAGCGCGTTGCCGGCGACGAACTCGCCGAGCAAGGTGGCAAATTCCGCGGACTCCGAATGAAAGCCGGTGGTCTGCGAATTCGCGAGGTTATCGCTCACGGCCTGCATCGCCGTTTCGACGCCTTGCAGCCCGGTCTCGGTTACGATCAGTGAACTTCCTGCCATTGGATGACCCCTTGCTGATGCTGGTTCGATTTACGAAGCCGGCTGCGCGACGCTTCCCACGCTGGTCGCCGGGATGACGAGGTTGCCGAGATTGAGCGCGACGCCGCCGCTGGTAGTCAGATCGACGCTGCGTACGATGCCCTGCTCGAGCAGGCCGCCCAGCGCGACATTCTTGCTGTTGACGATTTTCACCTGATACTGGCCGTCGCCGATCGATGAGGGCGGCTTCCAGGTGAAATTTTCGAGCCCACCGCTTTTCAGGTCTCCCAGCGATACCTGGTCGACCTGCACTCCGTTGGAGTCGTAAACCATCGCGGTATAGGCGTCGTTGCTGGTCGGCGCGTACGCGATCGAGGTCGCCTTCTCATCCTGCACTCCCACCACGTTTCCCGGCGCCACCACTTCGCGCCCGATGAATGCCGATGCGGCTTGCATCAAGGTGCTTTGCGGGTTGTTGTTGCTATCCAGCGACTGGTTGATGGACTGCAGTTGGCCCAGGTTGGAGAACTGCACCATCTGGCTCGCGTACTGAGTCGGGTCAGTCGGCGCAGTAGGGTCCTGATTGCGAAACTCCGCGACCAGAATCTGCATGAAGTCGTTGGCGGTCAGCGCCGTCGATGCGGAAACGGACGGGTTGCTATTGGTCGGCGCGGATGCCGCAGTTGTCGCATCCAGAATCGAGCTCATTGGATTACCTCATTGGTGTAAAAAACGTCTTTCCCGTTGGCGGAGGCGTTCTGCGCCGGTGGCCGATATCCCTCGCGACCCTGGCCTCCGCCGCCGTCCCCTTGCTGATAGGAAATCTCCGAATGTCCAAGCTTGATTCCCGCGGCATCGAGGTTCTGGCGCATGCCATCCATTTCCGACGAGACGCGCTGCGCCGCGGCCGCGGTGGGCGTTAGAATTTTGACGTCGACCGCTCCGGCGCGCTCTCGCACACTAGCCCGTGCCGACTGTCCGCCCGCCAACTGAACAGTGATGCTCACAGTCCTCGATGCTTCCCGGGGCGAGGCGACCTCGGCCGCCGCGCGAATTGGCGCTGTCTCGGCGGCTCGCGAGGCTGGCTGCGTATCAATGCTGTGAGCTTCCTTGTTCGGCGTGGCCGCGGGGGCAGCAGTGGGAGTCGAAATTTCTTTGCCGTCGACGCTGCGGTCACGCTGATCTTGCGGTGCGAACTGCGCGGCCACATCCATTTGCGTCGGCGAAGCTTGCTGCGCGCTGGATGAAGTCGCGTCGATAGCGAGTGTAGCGAGCGACGTTTGCGTGATTTTCGAATTAGCCGGATTCATGCTGTCCAAACTTGTGTTTTGCGAAGAAAGAGCAGAGGGCGTGCCATCGTTTGCGCGACCGAGGTGCGGATGCGGGGAATTGGTCGTACCAGGCATCGGCGCGGCGGCGATGTCTGCCTCAGCCTTGGTTTGCGCCGAGTTGGCAACCGTAGCCGGAATTGCTGACGCCGAGAAATGATCGGCGGACGCGTGCGCTGATTCATCCGCGGGCGTCGAAGGGAAAATTTGTTTCCTGAAATAGAGCGCGATGTCCGAATCCGGGACAGCCGAATCCACCGCCACCTCGACGCCCGGTTCCCCGCCTATCGGTGGAGCCGCCGGTTGGTCGGTGCGGTCGCTGCTCGTGACACTTGGTGAAGTGGAAGGCGCAAGATCTTCATCGGTATCGGCACGCGCCTCCAATTGGTGCGGGTTGGAAGCGGCGTCAATCGTCGCGGTACGATCGTTCCCGGCCCCCGCTACAGGCTCGTTTCGTGCGCTCGAAGGATAGGGATCAATTTCGGTGGCCGAATCGTGTGCGCGTGTTTCGAGCGCAGAACTGTCTTTTGCCGTCGACGCGGGGGCGGGTGATTCGGATCCCGACTCTGACTGTGACTTTGGGCTCGTCGCAAGCTTCGTGAAATGGCGGCCGGTGGCAGCGTCGCTAAAGTCTAAAGCGTTCGCTTCGAACGTGGTTGGCCCATCGGTACGGCTCGCAGCCGCTGGCGACGCGGTTGCATCGGAGACGCCGGGGTCTTTGGTTGCCGCCGCCTGGTTGAGGCCCGCCTGATCGATGATAGCGGTAAGGGTGGCGCCGAAATCGACCGTGTTGGTTTTGTCCCGATCATCGTCACCATTCTTTTTGGCCGAGGCGCCATCGGCGAGGAGCACATTCCCTCGCGAGGCTTTACCGTGGACTGCCGTATTTATCATCGATGATCCTTTTTCCAACTGAAAAAGTGTTCCGCCTCGGTTTCCAGCGAGCGCTCGAGCGCGTTCACGCGCATGCGGCGCATCTGGTCGCGCGCCTCACGCGCCGAATCGGCGAGCTTGCGAGCATGGCCGACCTTTTCGCTGAGCGCGCGCACTTCGGTTTCGACCTGGTTGGCGAGTTGTGCATTGAGAATCCGCGCGTGTCCAAAGTGGGCGAGATCCGCGAGGCCTCCGGCGTCTTCCAAGGACTTCGCCGCGGCGGTGCGCGCCTCGTCGTAGCGGTCCCGAACTTCCCGAAGTTGTCGAGCACGCGTCTTGAGTTGTGCGGCCTGACTCTTGAGGTGCAGCTCGCGCAGGCGAATGAGTTGGGTGAGAAGGCGTTCGCGTTTCATCAGGCTATGGTCTCGGCGAGCGCCAGCGCGCTATCTTCCAGCGAGACCGTTTGGCCGGCGTCCTGCTGGAGAAAGGAATCGAGTTTTTCGTGCAGCGCGACCGCTTCATCGGTCCGGCGATCCGCGCCCACATGATAGGTGCCCAGTGCGATCAGTTCTTCGGCATCGCGCCAGCGGGCGTAGAGCTCGACGAAACGCCGGCGCGCGGCGTTATGCTCGGCGGAACAAATCCGTTGCGCCACGCGTGAAATCGAATTGAGGACATCAATCGCGGGATAGTGCCCGCGCCCCGCCAAATCGCGAGACAGCGTGATATGGCCGTCCAGCACCGACTTGGCGAGCTCGCCGATCGGATCGTTTTCTTCATGCAACAACACGGTGTAGATGCCGGTGACGCTGCCGCTTTCGCCGACGCCGGCCTGTTCCACCAGTTTGGGAATCACCGCGAACACCGACGGCGGATAGCCGCGCGCCGTGGGCGGCTCACCCGAAGCCAGTCCGATTTCGCGCTGCGCCATCGCCACTCGCGTTAAGCTGTCCATCAGGAGCAGCACGCTGCGGCCTTGCCGGCGCAGGTACGACGCGATTGCGGTGGCGAGAAATGCGCCCTTGATTCGCATCGGCGCCGACATGTCGCTGGTGACCACTACCACCACCGAACGCGCGAGCCCCTCGGGTCCCAGCGTGTCGTGGACGAATTCGCGTGCCTCGCGGCCCCGCTCACCAATCAGGGCGATTACGTTGACGTCGGCGGTGGTGCCGCGCCCCATCATGCCGAGCAGCATGCTCTTGCCGACTCCCGGCATCGCGAATACGCCGATCTTCTGGCCGATTCCCAGGGTCATCAATCCGTTGACGGCGCGTACTCCCACGTCGAGCTGGGTCTCAGTCAGTCCGCGCGCCATCGGATCCAGCGGCGGCGGTTCCAGTTCGATATTTTCGCCGAGGTTGGGCGACGGTCTGCCGTCGATCGGACGGCCCAACCCGTCGAGAATGCGGCCCAAAATCCAGGGCCCCACTTTGAAGGTAAGGTGCAGAGGCGAAACCAGGCTTGCCGGCGCGAGCTGACGGGTCTCGTCGATGGCCAGCATCTGCAAGCGTTGGTCATGAAATCCGACTACCTGGCATACGAGGTCGGCCGCGCGATCGCGCACTTTCACCAATGCCCCGACCGGCAGATCCGGGCCGGTCGATTCCAGCAGCAAGCCGACCGAGCGCGTCAGGCGTCCGCAGATCGGGAAACTCACCTCGGGCAGCGCCGCCAGGTAATCCGAGTTAGACAGCATCGGGCGCCTCCGTAATGGCTGCGGGTTTTTTCCTGGCGGTGCGTTTTACTTTGACTTCCACAACCGCGGTGCGCACTTGCGCAAAGGCTTCTTCGATCGAGCTTTCGACCAGCAGCCTGCCCGCCTCGACGCGCGCGGTTCCGGGCGCCAGCGTCTCGTCCTCCTGCAATGGCAAATCCTTCATCGGCTTGCCGGCGCACTTGAGATCCGCGGGATTGAGGAACACGGCGGTAGGCGCTTCGGGCGCCAGCGCCTTAAGCGCTGCCTGGGTCGAGCGGCGAACGAATTCGGCGCGAGTCTTGTCGGCCTCGACGAGGCGGGCGACGATCGCGAGCGCGAGGTCGACACAAAATGCTTCGGCCTCGGCGGCTAGTTCTGCGCGCTCGGCGACGAAGGCGTCCAGTGCGTTGCGCAACGCTGCGGCGGCCAGGTTCATTTGGTCGAGCCCAGCGGCATGTCCCTGCGCGAGTCCTTCGCGGGTGGAGCTTTCGAGCAGTTCTCGAGCCTCGCACGTGGCCTCTTCGCGTCCGCGCGCGAGACCTTCGGTGTATCCACGCGCGATGGCGTCGGCGAGGGCGGCCTCGAGTCTGGCATTGCGCGCCTGCTCGGCCTGGCGTTCGAAGCGGTCAAGGTTGCTGCGTGCCGGGAAGGCAAAGCTCTTGGCGGTCGCCATGATCAGGTCGCGCTCTTTTCAGTTGCGGGTGCGCTCGCGCCGTTTCCGGCGGTGGCGCCTTCCGCGAGCCATCGGCGCAGAATCTCAGCGGCGGCTTCGGGATCACGTTCCACTTCTTCATTGACGCGGCGGCGGATTTCGTCGAAATCAACCGGATGCTCGATGCCCGGCACCGCGGCCGGCGCCGGCGCTTCGGCCGGAGCGGGGACCTCAGGCTGAGCGGTGTCGGCCGGTTGAACGGCAGCTGCCGCACGTTTTCTGGAAGAGCGATGCGAGAATGCGCGCTTGATCATCCAGACCATCAGGATCAGGGCGAACAGCACGGCCCCCGCGGTTTCATACAAATGAACTGGATCCGCGATAAACAAACGCAGTTGGTCGATCGGGTTTGGAATCGGCGCCACATAGGGCTGCGAGAGCGCCGCACTTTGAATGTCAACTGAGTCGCCGCGCTCGAGGTCCGCGCCGACCGCGGCGGCGACCAATCCTTTGATTGCGTGCAGGCGCGCGTCGTCCAGCGGCTTGAAGGCGCCGTGGTCGTAGGTGCCGTCGAGGACTGCCGCGACGCTGATGCGCTTGATACGGACCGGCGCGGTGATGCTGTTGACTTCGCGGATCGATGGTTTGTAGTTGACGATGTCCTTGCGCGAGAGGTCGGCGCCCTGGCTCTGCGAATCGGTCTTTACCGGGGTCGTACCAGTGGTCGCCTCGGCCGCCGGCGTAGCGCCCGCGCTGGCTTTGGCGGATGCGCCCGGCTTCGGATTCGGATTGGCGATCGGCAGATTCGAGGTAAGACCCGGCACTCCGCCCGAGGCCGCGCCCACCGGAGCCTGCGAATGCTCCTCGCTGAGGATGGTGTTATCGCCCTTTCCGTATTGAGTTTCGTTGCTGGTGATGTGCGAGGCGTCGACGTCGACCGCGATCTGAACCGCGTAGCGATTCTCACCCATGATGCGGCTCAGCAGCGCGGCAACCTTGCCTTCCAGCCGATGCTCGAAGTCGTTGCGCAGGCGCATCGCCTCGCCGAGTTCACCGTCGCTTTTCTGCGGCGGGTACAGCACCACACCGTCGTTGCCGGTGACTGTGATGCCTTCGGGCTCCAGTCCGCGCACTGAGGTCGCGACCAGATGCGCGATTGCGGCCGCCATTGCGGCGTCGACGGTCGCCCCCGATGCGGTAGTGAGCATCACTGACGCGCGTTCTGCCTCTGAGGGTCCTAGCGCAAATGGTGACGGGCGGCCCATCGCAAGCATCACCCGGGCGCTGTCGATACCGCGGATGTCCATGATGGTTCGCTCGAGTTCGCCTTGCAGCGATCGCTGGTAATTGACCTGCTCATCAAAGTCGCTCTGCCCCATGGTGGAGCGATCGAAGAGCGAGAAATCTTCGGAACCGCCGGAAAAGCCGGGGCTCGATTGCAGCAACGCGCGGGCCTGTGCGACGTCGCGCGAGCCGACCGTAATGGAGTCGGTGCCGAGGGTGAACTTGATGCTGTGGCGGCGCAGACGTAGCGCCAGAGCGGTGCGATCGGCTGGGTTGAGGTTGGCCACGATCACGACTGGGGCGCCTGGATTGATCACATACAGCGCCGCTCCGATCAGAAGCGCGAAGCCGAGGGTTCCTACGATCAGGTTGAAGAGCTGACGATTGCGACTGCGAAAGTCGTCAATCAGGGCCAGCGCCTGACGGTAGTATTCCTGCAACTGCTTCATCGCTCATCAACCTCAGACGGACAAGTTCATGATTTCCTGATAAGCGGCGAGCGCTTTGTTGCGAATCGCCAGAGTGAGGGAAAAAGTGGTGTCGGCTTTTTGCGAGGCCAGCACCGCGTCGGTCAGCCCGACTTTTCCTTGCGCGTAGCCGGCCGCCATTTTATCGGCGCTTTCCAATACGTTGCTGACCTGTTCCAGCAGTTGCGAGAAACCGCCTTTTTCCGGGGTGGTGGTACTTTGCGGTGTGATGGGTGCAAGATCGGCAATTCCCTGGCTGGGTATGATGGTGTTCATTGGCCTACTTCAGCAGGTCGAGGGTTTTCATTGCGCTGGTGTGCGCGCTCTGGATGACCGAAAGATTGGCTTGATAGGAACGGGTGGCCTGCATCATGTCGACCATCTCGAAAACCGGGTTGACATTGGGCTCTTTGACCACTCCGTTGGCATCGGCGAATGGGTTGGACGGATCGAAGACCTCGTTCGGAGGCGCGCTATCCTTCATCACGGCCGCGACTTTTACCCCGATACCTGCGTTGCTGTTGTCGCCGACCTGCTGTGGCTCGAAGATTGCGATGCGCCGCTGATAAGGGCCGCCCTCGGGCGAATTTATCGAGTCAGCATTGGCGAGGTTCTGTGCGATCAGAGTGATGCGCTGTGACTGTGCGGTCAGCGCGCTATTTGCAATTCCGATAGTTGCTTCGACTGACATGGGTCCTCTAGTTCGTGCTGGTGGCGCTGACGAGCCGGTTCATCGAATCGCCGTACAGCTTGAGTGTGGCGACATAGCTGAGCGAGTTGTCGAAGGACTTCGCCAACTGTTGGTTAACGTCGACGTCGTTGCTGTCGAAGCGGAGGTTTTCCGGTTTGACCAGCGAGTCGCTCGAGATGGGAGTGTCCTGGCGGCTGCCGGCGTCGAGCACCTGATCCATTGCGGCGTCGAACTTCAGGTCGCGCGCGATGTATCCGGGTGTGTCAGCATTGGCAACATTTCCGGCGAGCAGTTCCGCGCGCGCCGAGCGCACTTGGAGCGCGGCCTGCATGACCTGTTGTTCGGGACGCAGGATTTCCATGCAGAAGGGAGAGAGCAACTGTCGAGCCAGTACGCGGTTAAACTTACCGGCGGCGAATTCCGCCATTCATTGAAAGGACTACAAGGAAGTGGCTTTTCCTTGTCCCGCCCCGATGCATCGCGTGAGTGTCGCTGAACGCTACCAAAGCGACCGAAAATGCGCGCTCGACATCCGAGATCGGTCCGCACGCGCTTCAGCTTTGGTGGGCTTTGGTAGCCGCGGAAGAGAACATTTTCAAGCCGGCCACAGCCAAGCGGCCCCGCGGACGCCGCTCGAGTCGCCATGCATCGCGGGCAGCAGCGAAATATCGACGCCATCGGAAAAAACATAGCGCTGGATCAAGGCGGGAATGTTTCGATATAGCCGCGCGATATTCGATAAACCGCCGCCGAGCACAATCGCGTCAGGATCCACGACGTTGATGACATGCGCGAGGCCCCGTGCGAGCCGGTCCTCGTATATCGCCAGGGTGGCGACGGCTTCGGCGTCGTCTCCATCGGCTGCCGACGCTATCTCACTCGCGTCCGAATCTCTTCCCGTGCGAATGTGGAACTCGCGCGCGAGTCCCGGTCCCGAAAGAAACGTCTCGATGCATCCGTTCTTGCCGCAGTAGCAAAGCGGGCCGGGCAACTCCTCGGCGCGCGGCCACGGCAGCGGATTGTGGCCCCATTCGCCGGCGATGCGATTGCGCCCTGATACGATGCGTCCATCGATCGCGATGCCCGCGCCCGACGCCGGTTCCAAGAATCACCCCGAACACCACGGAAGCATCGCGCGCGGCCCCATCGACGGCTTCCGAGAGCGCAAAGCAATTGGCATCGTTCTCGATTCGAACCGCGCGGCCGAGTATAGCCTCAATATCGCGATCCAGCGGCCGTCCATTGAGCACGATGCTGTTGGAATTCTTGATGAGCCCCGTCCGCGGCGATATCGCGCCCGGGGTACCGATGCCCACCGAGCCTCGCTGCCCAGCCTTTTCCTCGGCCGCAGCCACCAAATCTGCGATGGCGTTCAAGGTAGCCTGGTAGTCCCCGGACGGGGTGCGAACCCGATGGCGAAAAACCTCCGTGCCCTCGTCGCCCAGGGCCATCGCCTCAATCTTGGTTCCGCCGAGATCGATGCCTATCCGCATGTTCCGACCCACTCGCCACTCGTTTGCAGTTCATTTACGATACCTGCGTACATGAGCGAAACAGAACTTCAACCGGCTCCGGGATCGGGGCCCCAGCGGGCCGCCACCACCAACGCGGCCGTGCTGGTCGCCGACGATGATCCCGCCATCCGCCTGGTCCTCCGCCATCGGCTGGAAGCCGACGGGTGCCGCGTCGAGGAAGCCGCCGACAGCCAGGCGGCGCTGGAGGCACTGCGGACCGGCCGCTTCGATGTCGCCTTGCTCGACATCATTATGCCGGGGATGGGCGGCCTCGAAGTGCTGTCCACCGCGAAGGCCGAAAGTGTTCGCACCCTCATCATCGTCATCACCGCCGCGAGCACGATGAACAACGCGGTCGAGGCGATGAAGCGTGGCGCGCATGATTACCTGACCAAGCCCTTCGCGAACCTCGATCTGGTCGCCGCTGCCGTCCGCCGCGCGGTCGAGATTTCGAGCCAGGCGGCCAAGGCGGCGGAGCTGGACAATTTCAAGGAAAGCGTGGCGCCCAAGCTCGCTGGTGGCGAGATCATCGGGCGCGGCCCCGCGATGCAGGAAGTCTACAAGCTGGTGGGGCGACTGGTGACCAACGATGCGACGGTGCTGATTTATGGCGAAAGCGGCACCGGCAAAGACCTGGTCGCGCGCACCATTCATTTCAAATCCGCGCGGTCGGCGGCGCCATTCGTTGCGGTCAACTGCTCGGCGATACCGCATGGTTTGCTTGAGAGCGAACTCTTTGGCCACGAACGCGGATCATTCACCGGTGCGACCGAGCGGCGCGCAGGAAAGTTCGAGACCGCAGAAACCGGCACGCTGTTTCTCGACGAGATCGGCGATCTGCCGCTGGAGCTCCAGCCCAAGCTGTTGCGCGCTTTGCAAGAGCGCGAGTTCAACCGCGTCGGCGGAACCGAGACATTGAAGCTGCGAGCGCGCGTCATCGCGGCTACCAACCAGGACCTCGAAGCGGCGGTGCGCGCGAAGCGTTTTCGCGAGGACCTCTACTTCCGGCTGCGGGTGATTCCGATCCAGATGCCGCCGCTGCGCGACCGCCGCGAAGACGTGCCCGAGCTGGCGGAATATTTCATCGCCAAAGCCGCGCGCGAGATGGGCGCCAAGAGTACCACGCTTTCGCCCGCCGCGATCACGAAGCTGAAATCCTACGACTGGCCCGGGAACGTTCGCGAGCTCGAAAATACGGTGATGCGCGCGGCGCTGCTGGCGCCGGGCACCGCCATTCGCCCCGAGGACATCGAGCTGGAACATTCCTCCAGCGGCCAGCGGCGGGTGCAGGCGCCCGATGGCGCGGCGCTGAACGATCTCATCGCGCAGCGCGTGTCGGAGTGGTTCGAAGATCCCGATGGCGAGGAGCCGCGCGACCTCTATCAGCGGATGGTGTCCGAGCTGGAGCGCCCGCTGATAGAGCTTGCGCTCAAGCGCGCCGGTGGGAACCAGGTCAAGGCGGCGCGGATGCTGGGGCTCAATCGCAACACGCTGCGCAAGAAAATCACCGATCACAAAATCGCGCTGACCAAGTATCCCGGGCAGCCCTAGCGCGGAGCGCGACATCAAAATGAAACTTCCATCGCACTTTTACGCGATCGTCGACCCGATCGCCGGCCACGATCCGGTCGAGCTCGCGCGTACGATGCTGGAAGCGGGAGCGCGCATCATGCAACTACGCCTCAAGAACGTGGCCACTCGGGATTTCCTCGCCGCGGCGCGCGCGATTTCGCAACTATGTCATCGACGCGACGCGATTTTCATTGTCAACGATCGCATCGACATCGCGATGCTGTCTGACGCTGATGGCGTGCATCTCGGTCAGAACGATCTTCCGCTCGACGCGGGTCGTGAGCTGCTCGGTCCCGACAAAATCATCGGAGTATCGACCTCCAGCGTCGAGTTGGCGCGCGTGGCGGAAGCTGGCGGCGCGGACTACATCGGTTTCGGCCCGATGTACGCGGGCGGATTGAAGAATACGGCGAAAGGGCAGGGTCTCGAGCGGATTGGCGCAGGTGCGCGCGGCGGTGAAGCTTCCGATAGTCGCGATTGGCGGCATCACCGAGGCGACAGTTCCCGAAGTCCTTGCCGCGGGCGCCGACGCCGCCGCGATCATCACTGACATAGTGAAAGCTCCCGACATCGCGACGAAGATCAAATCGATCCTCGCGATCAAATCTCATTGATTATTGATGGTTGAAGTCGCGAGCTGTTCTCCATCTTTTGACATCTGATGTTTGATGCGTGATGATCTGCGTCTATGCGGACCACACTCGATATCGACGAGGACGTGTTGGAGAGCGCCAAGGCGATCGCCGCCAATCGAGGAACTACGGCCGGCCGGGTACTTTCTGATCTCGCCCGCGCATCTTTGACGCCGAAAAGACGGACTCGACGCTCGCGCAACGGCGTTCCCCTATTGCCGCCTCGAAAGGGTGCGCGTCTGGTTACGCCAGAAATGGTGCGGCGACTACTTGACGAGGATTAGAACCTCGTGGTCGCCCTTCTCGACGCCAATGTTCTGATTGCGCTTATCGATCCTCACCATATCCACCACGAAGCGGCGGATGATTGGTTCGCGCACAACCGGCAACAGGGTTGGGCGACCTGCGCCGCCACCGAGAATGGACTACTTCGGGTGGTTTGCAACCCGTCGTATCAGGGTACGCGCGCAACGCTGAAGGACGGGATCGTGAGCTTGGGTCGGCTCTGCGAAATGCGAGGCCATGTGTTCTGGTCTGAACTGCTCAGCATTCGCGATTCACGAATTTTCCGATGGAATCATGTGCAAGGACATCGGCAGTTAACCGATCTTTATCTCCTAGGGCTTGCCGTAATTAATCGCGGTAAGCTTGTGACCTTCGACAAGGGGATTTCCATCCGAGCGATCGCGGACGCGACCGCGATCAATCTCGAAATTATTCCTTCCTAGTTCTTTACGCGGCGGCGGTGGCGGTGATGCGCCGTGATCGCGCCTGCTCGGTCTCATACGGCAGGCAGGCCCAGGTCGCCACGGCTCCCAGGATGCTCAGCACGAAGCAAATCTCGAACGCACTCGTGTAACTCCCGGATGCGTCGAAGATCTTGCCCAGCATGACCGGGCCGATGAACGCGCCCGCGGTATTGAAGACGCCCGCAACTCCCGCGATTGCGCCGAAGCGCTTGAGCCCGAGACATTCGACGGTCAGGAGCGGGATCAGCACCAGCGGCGCTCCCAGCGTAAGTCCGAACATCGCGACGAATGGATAGAGCAGCAGCGGGTTCCGTGCGCCGAAGATCAGGATCATTCCGACTGCCGCGCCGATGAAATTAACGATCAACGCGACCCGTGGACTGATGCGATCGGACGCGAATCCCATGATCAGCTTGCCTGCGGTGGTGAACAGAAACACGATGCTCATCATGCCGGCGGCGAATTCGGCCTTGTAGGAGAGCCCAATCATATAGGGGATGAAATGCAGGCCGACACCGGCGGCGAGGGTTGCGTATAAAAACTGGGCGACGCACAACATCCAGAACGAACGCGTGCGAAACGCCTCACTCAGTTCGAAGCCCGGCAGCGCATCCGCACGTTGCGAGACCGATACCTTTTCCCCCGGCGCGTCGGCGGGACGGGTCCTGATCGCCAGCAGCACGACCGGTATCACGATGATGAACATCGGAATGGCGAGCACCAGGTAGCCGGTGCGCCAGGAGCCGCCCCATACGATGGCGTGGCTGGCGACCACCGTCATCACCGCACCGCCGAAGGAAGTGCCCGCGAACGTCATCCCCATCGCAAGGCCGCGCCGCGCGCCGAACCAGTTCGCGATAATCAGCGAGGCAGGCAGCAGAGTGGCGCCGGTGAGTCCCAATCCCATCAACAGATAGGCGATGACCAGGGTCTCGTAGGAATTTGCGCGACTCGCGATAAACCAGGCCAGGCCGGCAAGCGTCGCGCCGGAAACCATAACGATGCGAGCCTCGACGCGATCCAGCAGCCATCCGACCGCGGGCCCGCAGATTCCCGCCGAAGCGGCCAGCCAGCTCTGCAGAAATGAAACCTTGGCGCGCTTCCATCCGAATTCCTTGATCAGGGGAGTGACGAAAACGCCGGCGGTGTTATAGCCGGAGCCGAAGACCAGGAGCAGTGTCGCGAACAGGCTCGCGACTATGATCCATCCCTGCCGTTCACGTTTCGTCATCGCCACGATAGACCCTCGCAAAAGCGCACCGGCGCGATGCGCCCTTTATAGCCAGTGGCCCGCATATCGTCTATCTGAAACAGGCGCCGCAGCCGGTGCGCCGACAGTTGCCGCCTAGCAGGCAACTCCGTCGCAGAGATTCTGCCCGAGCGAGGTTCCCCCGGACACTTGCGCACCGCCGCCGTTGTTGCCTTGCAGGATGTTGCCGATATATCCGCTGGTTGCGTCGGAGAAGTTCAATCCGACCCCGGTGTTACCCTGAAGTACGTTGCCGCGCGCGAGACATCCGGGACCGCAAGTGATTCCGCTTCCGTTGCCGGTTGCGGTGATTCCCGAAATGGTCGCCGCAGTTCCCGCGATGATCGCCGGGCCGCCAAATCCGCTGATGATGCCATTGGTGATCACAATGTTGGATTGTCCGCCGGCATCGATTCCGGAGGGGCTGGCCACCGTCGAGGTGATCGAAAAACCCTGCAAATTGATAGTTACATTCGACGCGGTCACTGAAACCGAGGCGGCGTTCACCCGCTTGTTGACGATGTTACGGTTGAGAATGTAGCTCCCGGATCTGCTGATAATGGTTTGCGCTTTGACGTTGCTTGCGTTGGGCGTGATGACCATCGGCTTCTGTTGCGCGCAAGTCGGAGTACTGGTGAAAATGCTCGCCGCGATGGCGATCGCAGCACACCTGGCCGCGGCGCTGCGCGAGAAAAACTTGCGGTAGATACTCATCGAAAGTTACTCCTTGGAAAAACTTGGTAAGACTTTGGGATGCTACTGCAGCGCAGTCAGAGGTATAAATCCGGTTAGGCCGCTCTTCATTCGAATCCGCATGTAGTTCAGCGCGATGCCGATGACGTGAACCTTGTGCCCGTGGTGGACTTCGGCGAGCTTCTTGGCCCATCGATTGGGCGCTTCGAGCACCGCGGCATCGTGGCTGAGCAGGAAAATCTTGTCGATCGATTTCACCAGTTCAACATTTGACGGGGCGATGTAACCAGTCCGTCCACTTCGTAATTTCGCCTGCAGATAGTATTTGGTGGAACCGGTGACGTCGACAAACTTTCCGATGGTCGCCCGCTCGATTGTTTTGCTGCTCTTCGAGGGCGCGGAATAAATCCAACCGTCGTGAATCACTCGCAAACGGGCATTAGCGGGCTCGACCTCGGGAGACGCCGCCACCACCGCCTTGTGATGTACCGGAGGCTTTTTGACCGGCGCGGTGGGCCGAGCCACGGCGCCTGCTTCCGCCGGCGGTGCGCCTTCATCGGAAGGTACGATTCTGGTAGCGGGTTCGCCCGCCGGCATCGCGCTCATGGGTGCGTTAGCGGCAGCCGGTGAGGATCCCGCGGCCGGAGATTCGCTTAGCGCGAGAGCGATCGAAGCCGAAGTGGCGAGCATCAGCGTCGCGCCGATCACACCAAGCGCGTATGCCGATCGTGACGCTTCAAAGTTCCTTCCCATCTTCCTCATCCTCATCCCCAACGGTGTATGAATTGTCGAAATATCAGCACGCGCCACACACGACGCATCGGGTCACGTCGCATGGCGGAGTCTGATGCTCGTAGTGAGCCTTCTTTCGTTCTGAAAGAAGGAACCACTTGTGAATGTGATGATCAATAAAATCCCACGGCAGAGTTTCGTCCTCGGCGTAGTGGCGGGTGACGTAGGAGTCAGGATTGGGAAGCCTACTAGCCGCTCCCTCGCGCGCGATGCGCTTGAGCTCGTGCCAAATCTCGCCCGCGCCTTCGCAGTGCGCCGCATCAAGGCGTTCGAGGATCGCGCCGACCCGGCGATCACCACGCGAGACCAGGGTCTGGAAATAAGCCTCGCGAGGAGATTCAGCGTCGAGGTCCACCGCTCCGAGCCTGGACAATTCCCCGCGCAGCATCGCGATCTTGCTTTTGATGGCGCGCGGGTCCTGCATCGGATCCCATTGAAAAGGGGTCCAGGGCTTCGGCACGAATGGGTTGAGCGACACCGTCACATGCCCGACTGATTTTTTTTGCTCGCGGGCGCGGGCGAGAATCTTGCCCGCCAGATGCGCGATTTCGCGAACATCGTGGTCGCGCTCTTCAGGCAGACCAATCATAAAGTAAAGCTTTAAGTTCTCTACGCCTTCGCCGACCATCAGCTCGGCAGCCTCGAGGATTTCGCTTTCGGTGAGATTCTTGTTGATGACCTTGCGCATCCGTTCGCTGCCCGCCTCCGGCGCGACCGTGACGCTATGATTGCCATTGCGCGCGAGCGCGGCCGCCAGTTGCGGCGAAATGCAATCAGCCTTCAGCGACGACGGCGACAGCCGCCCGCCCGCGTCGGCGATACTCTCCGCGATACCCGCAACGCCCGGCACACTCGCCATCTCGGCGCCCACCAGTCCGATAACGCTACGTTCGGTTAATCCGCGGCGCGCCTCTGCGAGGATGTTATCGGGGGTGCGATAGCGAATCGGCCGATACATGAAGCCGGCGGCGCAGAATCGGCATCCCCATTGGCATCCGCGGCTCGCCTCGACCAGATACATGTCGCCGAACACCGATTCCTCAGTGAGGATTAGCGAGGCGGTGGTAAACTGGTTGAGATCGCGAAGCAGACGCCGGCTGACAGTCGGCTTGCCAGGGCCGGAATACTCGACCGAGTGAAGATGTCCGTTGCTGTCATAAACCGGCGTGAAATAGTCGGGAAGATACGCTCCCTCGACGGTCGGCGAGTTCGCGCAGCCGCGCCGGTCGATCATTTGAGCGAGCATCGCGCGTCTGTTGGTATCGCGCGAGGAACTCGGGAATCATTTCCTCGCCCTCGCCGATCAGAAACAGATCGATGAAATCCGCGATCGGTTCCGGATTGAGAAAAACCGCCGAGCCGCCCGCGATGATCAGCGGCCAGTTGCCATCGGCGCGGTCCGATCGACGCACTGGAATACCAGCCATCCGCAGCATCGAGATGACGTTTAGATAGTCGGTCTCGAATGAAATCGAGAACGCGAGGATATCGAACTCGCTGAGCGCACGCGCCTGCTCGAACGACACGATGCGCTCGTTGCGCTTGCGCATGTCGACGCGTTCGTCGGCATCGGGCAGGAAAGCGCGTTCGGCCGCAACCAGCGTATCGGTCTCGAAGATATGGAACACCGACTGGAACCCCAAGTTCGCCATCGCGAGCCGATAGACATTGGGATAGACGACGCAGACCGAAATGTCGCCGCCCGGCCGGCGCTGGTAGAGCACCTTTTCGCGGGCAAGGCGTTCGAGCGCGCGCTTACGAACGTACATTCAGAGAAACCTGCATCAGTACAGGGTATCGCGTCGATGGAAGCTCGCTCAAGCGGGGAAGATCGTCGACGGCATCAGCGTGAAATGCCGGATGTGCGCGGGGCGGTATATCCTGAAATCCTTCTGGTCGATGGTGAACACGCGACTTATGCGCTCGCGTTCAGCAACCCGCACGATCGCGGCATCGGCAAGGTCCATCGGCAGGTCGTGATACTTCGCCATCAGCTCCTGGATACGTGGAATGTCCTCGCGATCGAGTGACGCAATTTTGAAACGTTCGCTGGAGATCACATCGAGGAGAGTTGTCTCACCCCGATGCACCTGTTTCAGAAGATGGCTCGCTTCGGCGATTGCCGGCCAAACCGCGATTACTGCACGATCGATGCGTTCGAAGGCGCGCCGACAGAGGAGATGCCATTGGTCCGTTCTATCGAGCAGCGCGACGAGTGGCCCGGCGTCGATCAGCACGTCGTCGCTCATCTCTCTCCTTCAGGAGCATTTCGGTGAACTTTTCCCCGGTGCGCTCGGATAGCTGAAGGCCGCCGCTATCGAGGCTACCGATGAGGTCTTTGATTTTGTCATAGGGTCGCGCGGATGTTGACTTTTCCGGAAAGCGCTCGCCATATGTGCGGAGCGCCTCGCGCACGATCTCGGACTTTCTTTTCCCGGTTTGTGCGGCAATCCGCGCGATCAGCGATGCGGTCTTCGTATCCAGTCTGATGTTCAACGTTCCCATGACGCCTTCATGATAACGACTGACAGCCGGTATGACAAACTTATCCCGGCAGTGACGCCTTACTTGTTGGTCAGTTCGACGAGATCGCGGAGTGCCAAGCGAATTTACCAGCTCGGGCAATCGTCCAAGAGGCAGACCTGTCCGCCTGGAGGATACCGTAGTGAAACATTTTCTTGCGTTTTCCAGTGCGTTTGTGGCGGGGTTTTTTTTAATTTGGTCCGTTTCTTTTGCGCAAAGTACCCCTCAGACTTCCGGATCAGCTACCGGTGGAACGGTTGCCCCCGCGCCGGCGAAAGAGGCGCCGGCTGCCCCGGGCGCACCTACCGGCCAGACCGCCGAAAGTGAAGCGAGCAGCATTGCCTCGCGAATCGAAGAGGCGCGCAAGCAAGGCAAAGATGTGAGCAAGGCGGAGGCGGAACAAAAACAAGGTCAGGCGGCCCTGCGAGCCGGTTACAAGGCCGAGGCGGCACAACATTTCAAGCGCGCGAAGGAAGACCTCGGCACCATGTGAGAGGCGTCGCGAGAATGTCGAAATGAATCCCGAAGGGGGCGCGCAGCGCCACGGCGCAGCCGTACCCGAGGCGGAGCAAAGCGGAGTCGAGGGACAGTGAAAGAGTCGAGGCGGCACAACATTTCAAGCGCGCGAAGGAAGACCTCGGCACCATGTGAGAGGCGTCGCGAGAATGTCGAAATGAATCCCGAAGGGGGCGCGCAGCGCCACGGCGCAGCCGTACCCGAGGCGGAGCAAAGCGGAGTCGAGGGACAGTAAAAGAGTCGAGGCGGCACAACATTTCAAGCGCGCGAAGGAAGACCTCGGCATCATGTGAGAGCGCGCCATCAGCCAATGATCCGCGCGCGATGCGTATACACATTGAATGATCCGTCGCGCAGGAATCCAATCAGCGTGATTCCCGTTTCGTCGGCCAACTCGACCGCCAGTGATGACGGCGCCGAGACCGCCGCCAGCATCGGAATGCCGGCCGCGGCGGCCTTCTGGACGATTTCGAAACTCAACCGGCCGCTCACCATCATCAGCGATTTCGCGAGCGGGAGCATCTCGTTTCGAAGTGCCCATCCGACAATCTTGTCGACCGCGTTATGCCGCCCGATATCTTCGCGCGTCGCCAGCAGCTTGCCTTCGATATCGAACAGTCCGCAGGCGTGAAGGCCGCCAGTGGTGGCGAAGACTTCCTGCGAATCGCGCAATCGGTCGCCGAGAAGCAAAACCCTTGACGCCGCGATCTTCGCACTGGACGCGATCGGCGCAATTCGCCGCGTGATAGATTCGATGCTGGTTTTGCCGCATACCCCGCAACTCGAGGAAATCGTGAAATTGCGCTTGAGCCGCTCGCGCAGTCCCTCAGCTTTAACATTAAGGATGACGTCGATAGCGTTGGGTTCGAATGCACCCTTGGCATCGCGGACCCGACGGATTTCGCCGAGCTCCGATGCCTTGGCGATGAAACCCTCGGCGAGCAGGAATCCGGCGGCGAGTTCCTCGTCGTTGCCCGGGGTGCGCATCGTGAGAGTGAAGCGTCGGCCCGCGAGGCGAATCTCCAGCGGCTCCTCGACCGCGAGCGCATCATCGATCGAAGCGAAACGACCATCGCGAAATTTCGCGGCCGTCCGATGAGCGATCTTGTCGGACACGCCTTTTGCGATTTTTGCGGACATGCTGCCTCAAGCAGGCTATCACGGCCAGCCTCCAATAATCATGATTTCGAGCTCGCCGCGCGACCCCTCCCGTATCGGCCGATGACCGCAAAGTGATCGAGTAGCGGGCGGCCTTTCCCGAAGCGGAAGCGTCGCAGCAGCGCGGCGTTCACGAACTCCTTGGCTCCCCGCACCGCGCCCTCGAGGCTGCGGCCGCGCGCGAGATACGCCGCTAGCGCCGCCGAGAATGCGCATCCGGTTCCGTGCGCATCGCCGGCGATGCGCACCGCCTTCAGCGCCACGAAGCTCCGCCCGTCATATAGAAGTCGATCGCATCCGTCATTTGCGGAAAGATGGCCGCCCTTGATGACGACCGCCCGCGCACCGAGCTTCACCAATCGACGTGCCGCCTCATGCAAATCGGCAGTCTCCTTGATATCGACGCCGGTGAGCATTTGAGCCTCGGGAACGTTCGGTGTGATGACGCGCGCGAGTGGAAGAATTCTCTCCAGCAGCGCCGCCTCTCCAGCTTTGCTGAGCAACCGCGTCCCTGAAGATGAAATCAGCACCGGGTCGACCACCGGCGCCGCGAGTTTGTTTTCGACGATTGATAGCGCGACGGCCTTGACGATCGATGCGGTTCCGAGCGCGCCGATTTTCACCGCGTTGGGTTTGCGCTCACGCGCGACCGCTTCGATTTGGGCCGCAACAAGTGACGGCGAAAGTGCGGCAACCCGGAATACCTGCGCGCTGTTTTGCGCGACGATCTCGGTGATCGCGGAGAATCCATAAACCTCGAGCGCGGCGAAAGTCTTGAGATCCGCCTGGATGCCCGCGCCGCCGCCCGGATCACTGCCTGCGATAGTCAATGCGATGGGACGATTTGCTCGACGAGGCTGCATCCGCGCCTCGACTCTAGTGCAGCAGGTCGAGAGTGGCGAACCGGATCTGAGTGGGAATTCAAAGGGGGAAGCCGGGAGCTGTCGCTGACTTTTGATATTGTATCAATGTGATTTTTGAAATGCCACGGGCGACCCCAATTGCCCGCCATGGAAGCGCGGGGGTATCCTTGCGCAACCGATGGAGACGAACCGGCAGAGCGAGTTTCTCAATCTTCCTTTCAAGGAAAAGCTGGAGTTCCTTTATGGACTCCCGGCGCGTCAAAAACGCGACCTGATTCTCTCCGCGCCCGAGGCTGAGCGCCTGGTCCAGTCGTTCTCGCCCGAAACGCTCTTCTACACTTTGAAGGAAATTGGATCTGCCGATGCGGGTGACCTGCTCAGCCTCGCCTTGCCCGAGCAGGTCAAGTCGCTATTCGACCTCGACTGCTGGGACAAGGATCGCCCCAACCTCGAAAAGATGCGCGAATGGATCGAGGCGCTGACCGAGGCTGGGCGCCGCCGCCTTGCCGACGCGCTGATGGAACTCGACCTCGAACTGGTGTCGCTGTTGTTGCGCAGCTATATAAAGGTGCATCGCGTCGATGACCCGAATATCGCCGGCGACGCGCCCGCCAACCGATTGCTCCAGTTCGACGAGCATTACCTGATCGAATTCATTCGCTACGACCAGATCACGCAGCCGCTTACCGAATTCCTCGAGGAGGTTTTCGAGCGCGACTACCGCTACTACGCCAGCCTGATGGAAGAATCGTTCTGGGGGGTCGAGGCGGAACTCGAAGAAGAGGCGTATCAATTTCGGCGCGCACGGCTGGAAGATCGCGGCTTTCCGGAATATTACGAGGCGCAAAACATCTTCGCCTACCTCGATCCGTCACGGTTCGACGAGCTCCGTACTGGTCACGTCAAGCCGAGCCGCGAGGGCCTGCTCAACGACCAGGAAATCATCCCGCCCGACATGGCGCTGGCCTCCGAGCGCGAGAATTCGCTGTTCAATGCTGCGCTGGCGGCGGGATTTGCGGCCGATGGTCAGCGTCAGCTTCGCTCGGAAATGGCGATGGTCACCAACCAGGTGCTGGTCGCGCGCTCGGTGGATTATGGCGACCTCGATGCGGTGCACGTTGCGGTCGAGATGACGCACAACTATTTGAATCTCGCGCTGGAGCATCTCGCCAGCGGCGATCTGAATGTCGCGGTGGAAAATCTGCGCGACACGCATCTGCAGTTGCTCTTTCGCCTCGGAGTCAGTTTGACCATCGATCTGCGGACTCGCGCGCAAGCGGTGGTGGCGCGGCTGGGCCTCGATCCGAAGAAGACTCGCGAGATCGGTTACCTCGATACTCCCTATCGCGAGGCAATCGCCGGCTTCATGCTGCGTCAGCCGCGGTTCTATGCGGCGCTCGACCAGGGTGGCTCGATCGCGATGCGCGATTTCCGCTCGATGCGCGATCTCCACGTCGGCTATGCGCTGGTCGATCAGATCGAGGCGATGCGGGAACTGTTCCAGGCGCTGTTCAATGCTGATATCGCCGCGCCGTCGTTCCGCTCCAGCGTCGCCGGTCACGAGATTCATCTCAGCCAGATCGTGCTGACCGCGCTCGCGCGCGAAGCCCTCGATCAGCGCTTCGAGCCCGACCCGATCGAGGCGAGCCGGCTTTCCGAGTTGCATCGCAAGATCATGACCTCCGGCGGCCGTCCGGCGAAACTCAGCGAAGGCTTCCGTGCCGATGTTGATGCGGTGCTGGAGATGAGACTGGAGGATGACGTCCGCGCCCGCAGCGCCGACTTCATCAACTCGTGTCTCAATATCATCGAGGAAGAGTTCGCGGAGCTGGACCCCGAGGACCGCATCGACCCGCGATTCCTGCGCAGCCTGATGCTCAAACGCGGCTAGCGTCAGGTCACGGCTGCAGCGTAATCGCGCGCTCGGTGGCGCCGCGGCGTACCTTCAGCACTACTGGGCGGCCATCTTTCAGCGTCGCTACTTCGCGATCGAAGTCCGCCACCTCGGTGACTGCCTTTCCATCGATGCTGGTAAGCAAGTCTCCGCGCTGCAGACCCGCCTCTTTCGCAGTCGGATTAACCTCGTCGATCAGCACCGCGCTTTTGGGTGAGACCTCGAAGTAACGCGCCAGCGTCGGGGTGAGATCCTGCACCGCGATTCCAAGCCCCGCCTTGCGTTTGGGCGCGGCTTTCATCGTCACATTCATTCCCGGTTCGGGGGCTGAGGCGAGCAGTCTCTCGTTCACGTAGATTGGCGCATGGGTGCCCAGCGCGAGCGCGATCGCATCGCTGGGCCGACTGTCGACGTTGTGACGTCCGCCATCGAGCACGATGCGGGCATGGTAGACCTCGTTGCGCAGTTCCGTAATGACAACTCGATCGACATGATTGCCGGTCTCGCTGATGACGTTGCGCAGCAGATCCTGGGTGAGCGGACGCGGCGCCTGCTGTCCATGCATCTGAAGGGAGATCGCCTCGGCCTCGTTGTCGCCGACCAGGATCGGTAGGGCGCGATCGCTCGCACGGTCCTGAAGCAATACGTAATGCGCTCCACTATCCGGGTCGATGCCGACGCTGGAGACTTCGACTTTGACCTCGCCCGGGCGGAAGTCGCCGGTCGCGGAAGTGGCACCTCCGCGTGCGCACGCGCACGCCGCCGCTGCAATCAGCAGCAAAGGGAAACACATTCGTCGCGTCGCGATCCTTCGCATAAAACAAAATTAATCGCCTGCCAGTACTAATGCCACGGCGCGACCATTCTGATGTCGAGGAGTTTTGCACGCTCGGCTAGACGGCCACGAGGCTACGGGTGTGACCGCGTGAAGTGTTGGAAAAGCAAATGGCCGAATCCGTCGATCCGGCCTTGCGAATAGAGAAACAGAGAGTTATTTGCCTTTAGCCCTGGCCAGCAGCGCATCCAGTTCGCGGTTCACTCCGTCCATGGTCTCGATTAGGCGATCGAGAGCGCGGTCCAGGGTTGCCTCGTCCAAGCCCTTGCCGTTCGATGCGGCAGCTCGATTTAAGGCCGCCATTGTTTGCGACTTTTCTGTACGCGTTCCATTAATGCTGCGGCTCTCGCTTTGGATTTTCGATCGAGCGCGAACGTTTCAATTCGCGCGCTTTGGTTAGTGTGTGGATCACAAGATGTACGGATTTTTCGAATCTGTCCACGGTCGCTGGCGAGCTTCACTTCTTCTTGCAGAAATTCGCCAGAGCCGCGATGCTCTCGCTGTTGCCGCGCTCCAGCTCCGTAGCGATCCATTCGTATAGCCCTGCCATGCCGCTATAGATGCTCGCGCCTTCGCGCTCGTCGCCGATGAACTCCGCAATTTGCTCCATCTCCGCGACCCACCGGTAGGCCTTCGGGAACATGTCGGGAATCGATCGCTCCAGCCGCGCGAGGGTGTGCGGCTGGGTGCGCGATAGCTCGGCTCGCAGCGCATCGGCGAGCCCCTCGCGCGAGGCGGCATTCACCATCGCGGTGGCGAGCGCGGTGAAGCCCTTCGTCATCCCGGCATAGGCCAGCTTCAGCGCGGAGGCCGCGCCGACCGGAGCATCGAGCACCGCGATATCGAGGCCGTACTGCCCGAGCCGCATTAGCTCATTTGCCGCGGCACCCGAGGAATAGAAACGCGGACCCTTCGTGGAATCCTGGATGTCCGGCTTGGGGGGTCCTCCAATGATGCCGGCATCGATGAAGGGTACTCCGCGCAGAATTTCCTCGATGCTTCGGGTGGTCGCGGGCGCGATGGCGTTGCATTCGACGAAGAAGGGCTTCGGCTCGGCGTGCAGGAGGCAGTCGCGTAAGCGTCGTGCGACGTCGACCGCCACCCCGGGTGGAACGATGGACAATATAAGGTCAGCCTCGCGGACGAGGAGGTTGTCGTCATCAATGACCTCGATGCCCGCGCCAGTCACGCGCTCGATGCTGGCGGTGCTGCGGCCCTTGAGCGAGGTCGTCACCCTGGCGCCGCACTCGCGCAGGCGCCTCCCCACAGCAGCGCCCATCTCGCCTGCGCCGATGATGGCGACGCGTACTTCGCTTCGCTTCGAATCGCTCATGTCTGTCCTTTCACCGGCAACGTGACCTTGAAGCTCATGCCTCGGGAGCGCGACTCCGGGTTGGTAGAAGCCTCGGGACCTTCGATACCGCCGCGCTCGGCCCACAGTTTGCCGCCGTGCAATGAAACAACGCGCTGGCTGAGGACCAGGCCGAGGCCGGTTCCCGAAGGCTTGGTGGTGAAAAACGGTGTGAAAAGCTGGTCGAGCTCCCCCTGACTCATGCCGCGACCGCTGTCGACGACTTCGATGCGAAGGAACTGGCGCCGCTTACCCTCGGCGGCGAGGCGGAACTCGGTCTCCATCCGGGTGCGAATGCGCAGGCGCCCGCGGTTATCCATCGCCTCGACGGCGTTCCGAATCAGGTTCAGGATGGCGCGTTCGAGTGCGGGTTCATCCCCGATCACATCGGGAAGACTGGGGTCGAACTCCTGCTCGAGGGTGATTTCAGGGGGCGGCTTGGGAAACAATCCGGCCAGCTTGAGCGCCTGATGTATCACCTTATGGATGTTGACCTCGTCCTGGTTCAGGCGGCGGGGCGCGCTGACCGCCAGCACCTGCTCGACCAATGTGGCGATTCGATTCACTCCATCCATGATGACGTCGCAGTATTGCCGCACTCGCTGGTCGTCAGGATGACCCGCGGCCAGTAGCTCGGCGGCGCCTTTGATACCGGTCAGCGGATTCTTAACCTCGTGCGCGAGACCAGCCGGTGACAGCCTGAGCTGAGGCGGCCCTTCGACGGCGTGTTCGGCGCTCTTCTGATGAGACAGGTCGTGGAGCAGGATGATGGCGCCGCCGATCTGCCCGTCGGACCCGGCCAGGGGTGAAATCTCGGCCCGAACCGTCACGGCACGCGGTCCGATGTTGAAGATGGCCTCCGGATCACCGAGGTTTTGGCCGGTATCGAGGCATAGGTGGAGCATCCTGGCGAGCCAATCGTTTTGCCGTACGATGCCATTAAAGAGCGCGCGCCCAAGTTGCGAGACCCCCAGCATATTCTCCGCGGCGGGGTTGACCGCGATCGGCTTCAGGTCGCCATCGACCACCATCACCGCGTCGGCGAGGCCATCGAAGATATCCTTCGACAAATTGCGGGGACTTCTCCGGAAGAGGCGGCGAGCGGACGGCACCGTCGAAAAGTATCACTCCAAAAGGAGTTCTCAAAGAATTCGACTGGCTTATGCATCTTGAACCACGCCGGGCTTAAGCCGTATCCACTTCCGTCATTAGCTTTTTTAATGAGAGTCTGCCGTCAGATGCGTTGATCTTCACGGCTTGACTGAATACCGTGTGCCTCGGTCCAAAGAATCTGGCTTGGGGGGAGGGGATATGACGGGAGAAGATGAACCTGAATCTGAAAGCCGCGACTGCGGTCGCGGCCATCGCAACCATTCTGGCTTTTCTCTGCACTTCCGGCTCCTCGGTTGCCTCGACTGACCCGGAAGCATCGAGTGCTGACGCCGCGTCGGTCAGCGCGAAGCCTGTTCTGCCTCCTTCCATGGAGGCATTTGCTCCAACTGTCCCTTCGCCGGTTTCGGGTGCAGAAGCTGTCTCCATTGTTCCCGTTCCTGAGCCGGTCAGTGCTAACCCCTTTGACTCGACGACCGAACCGCTTCAGGGACCGCCGGATGCTTCATCTCCGTTCGTCCGTTCGGAACCGAGGCCTGCGCTACCATTTCCGTTGCTCCTGAACCGGGCAGTCCAGGGTTACGTTAAGAATTTCCTCGATCAGCCGCGCGGTTTGCAGCTAGCGTTCGAGCGCAGCCGCCCGTTCCTGCCCGAAATGATAAAGCTGATGAAGCTCCAGGGCATTCCGGATGACCTGGTTTACCTGACGTTTGCCGAAAGCGACTTCTCCAAGCGGGGAAAAGGTCCCTGGCAGTTTACCGTCAGTACCGCCGCTCGCTTCGGTTTGCGCGTCAACCGATGGCTCGATGAGCGCCGCGATCCCATCCTCTCGACCAAGGCGGCCGCGCAATACCTGGCCGAACTCCATGATAAGGCCGATAACGACTGGCGAGTGGCCCTGGTGGCCTGGAATACCGGCGCCGGCAACCTCGAGCGGTACTGGCTTCTTCAGGGAGCCAACTACACCAGGTTCGCCGACCGTTTGCCTCGCCGCACCCGGCAATTGGTCAATCGTTTCATGGCGGTGGCTTTTATCGCGCACAATGCCCCGGCCTACGGGATTGGCAATGTCTCCTATTCGGACCAACCGGCATGGACCATGCACAACTTCAAGGGCGGAACCCTGCTGAAGAGCATTGCGGCCAAGTTCGAAACCACGGTGGCGAAGCTGCGTGACCTCAATCCCGCGTTGCGAGCCGATCGGGTGCCTCCGAACCTGCATAACTACGCGCTCCGGATTCCCTCGGACGAAGAAGCCTCGAACTAGATTCGGGCTCCCGCTTTCCCGGCACACGACTTATATTGATGATGACTGGCTCGCGCTGGTCGCCGATCGGCTGATCTGACAAGATCGATGGTGCGATCAAAGCGCCGTCTGTCCACGCGGCGCTTCAACGTTGGAACCTATCGTGGAAGCTCAAGCTAATGAGGTGAAGACCGAGCGATTCAGAGTTCGCGGGATGCATTGTGCGAACTGCGCGCTGACTATCGAAGGCGCGGTCCGTGGCATCGATGGGGTCCGCCAGGCCAACGTCAATTTTGCCGCCGAGACCCTGACCGTTCGAGCCGCCGATTCTGTCGTCCGCGGCACTATAAAGGATCGGGTCGCCGAGGCCGGTTATCAGCTCGTCGACGAGGAAACCGGCATCGGCGCCGGCGAGTCCGCGCTCGACAAGAGCGAGGCGCGTCAGAACCTTATTTGGGTGATCGCCAGCGCTATTGTCGCGGTGGCCGTGATGCTGCTGGACATGCGCGGGACTCGCAATGCCGATCTGCTCGCCTTTGCGCTCACGACCGTGCTGATGTTCACGGCGGGCCTGACGTTCTATCGCGGCGCCTGGATCGCCCTGCGCAATCGCACCGCCAACATGGATACGCTGGTCGCGCTCGGCATCAGCGCGGCATACGGATACTCGGTTCTCACGACTTTCCCGGATTTGTTCTTCTCGGGCCCGGCATTTTTCGATACCGCAGCCGAACTGATTCTTTTCATCCGCTTCGGAAAGTACCTCGAAGCGCGTGCTCGTGGACGTGCGATGGCCGCACTGCGCTCCCTGCTCAACCTGGTTCCGGACACTGCAGTGGTGGTCAGGGACGGCAAAGAAGTCGGTATCCAGGCTAATGAGGTTCGCGTCGACGACGTCGTGATTGTGCGGCCGGGCACGCGAATTCCCGTCGATGGTGTTGTCGTCAGCGGCGCCAGTGCGGTGGATGAATCGATGCTCACGGGCGAATCGATGCCGGTGGAGAAGGGGCAGGGCGCCACCGTGACGGGCGGGACGCTCAACACTTCCGGCGCGTTGACGATTCGCGCGACCCGCGTCGGCGCCGATACCGCGTTGGCGCAGATCGTCAAGATGGTGGAGGAGGCGCAGGCCGATCGTGCGCCGATTCAGCGGGTCGCGGATTATGTCGCAGCGCGTTTCGTTCCGGCAGTCATTCTAATCGCGGTACTGACCTTCGCAATCTGGATGTGGCTCGGGCCCGGCCTGGTGATGGCGCTGACCTCGATGGTGGCGGTGTTGGTCATCGCGTGCCCCTGTGCGATGGGACTCGCGACTCCGACCGCGCTGATGGCCGGCAGCGCCGTGGGGCTGCGCTGCGGCATCCTTTTCAAGCGCGCCTCGGCGCTGGAAATCGTGACCCGGGTGCGCGCGATGTTCTTCGATAAGACCGGCACGCTGACCGAAGGCCATCCGCAACTCGATGCGCTGAAAATTCTCGCCGGCAACGAACGCGCGACGATCGAGGCCGCCGTATCGTTGGCGTCGCGCTCGACGCATCCGCTGTCCACCGCAGTGGTGGCATACGCGGAGGCGCACAGTATCAAGCAGCGCGAGGCCGATGGCGTCGAAGAGCATGCGGCTATGGGTCTGACCGCGAAGCTTGATGGCAAGGAAGTAGCGCTGGGCAACGCGCGTCTGTTGCAGAGCCGTGACGTCACGCTTGACGCTGAAGCGCGGAGTGTAGCCGAAGGCATCGCCGCATCGGCCGCGACGCCGCTTTACCTGGCCATCGATGGCAAGGTAGTCGCGATCCTGGGATTTCGGGATCGGGTGCGCAAAGATGCGCCGGGCGCGCTGCGCGAAATTCGCGCGATGGGCATCCGCACCATCATGTTGTCGGGCGACACCGAGGCTGTCGCGCGCAAAGTCGCGGGAGATCTGGGCCTCGACGAATATCACGCCGAGCTCAAGCCGTCGGACAAAATCGAGCTGGTCAGGAAATCACGCGCGGCAGACATTTTCACCGCGATGGTGGGTGATGGAATCAACGACGCACCGGCGCTGGCGGCCGCGGACATCGGAATTGCGATTGGTTCCGGGACCGATGCGGCCAAGGAGACCGGCGATATCATCCTCACCCGCGACGATCTGTACGATATCGTCCGCGCGTTGGTGCTCGGGCGGCTGACCCTGCGCAAAGTCAGGCAGAATCTGTTTTGGGCATTTTTCTACAATGTGGCGGGTATTCCGATCGCGGCCGGCGTGCTCTACCCGTCCTTCGGCATCACGCTGAATCCGGCGCTGGCCGGACTCGCGATGGCGCTCTCCAGCGTCAGCGTGGTGACCAACGCGCTGCTGCTGTCGCGCGCGCGCAAGACGCTGGCGCAAATCGGATCTACTTCGATCGAACCGATCGAGACTTCGAAAGTCGAACCTCCGGTCGAACGAGGCAGCAATCATCATCCAAACGTGGAAAACTCCGGGAATGGTAAGATGGATTCAAAATTGAAATGCGAAAAATGCGGCGAGGAGATCGCCACCCCGATGCATTGCGACCGGCCGATGCACGTTGAAACGGTAAACGGTGTCCAGAAGCTGGTGTGCTGGATGGGCCCCGGATGCGGGGTCGCCGATATCCCGGCGCATTGCAGCGAACCGATGCACGAAGTCCGCACCGCCTGAGGTTCGACATTGCGCGGAAGTTTTGACAATGAGACGGCATGATCTGTACTGTAGGTTGTATGGCTATGGCTAGGCGAGTTGTGATCAGGACTCCATATCCGTCGACCGAATCGGTCGCCAGGGAGCTCGGGGTCAGCATGAAACGGCTGCGGGAGTTGCGGAAGCTGATCGGCTTCGATCCGAAGCAAGTCAAGCTACGATCGGACAAACCGACCAAAGTAACCCGGAAACGCTCGTCCTCACGCTAGTCGACGCTCGGTCCAGGATGCACATCTCCAGCAATTGGGAGCTTTACGAAAAAGTTCAACAGTTCTGGCCTGCGTTCGAATGTTCACATAGCTCAATTGAGGGCACGCCCTCGACGCCGGAACGTTTTTCTGAATGTTCCCTACGATGAGCAATACGAGCCTCTTCTGGTGGCATTCATTGCTGGATTGTGCCGATTCGGTTTGACGCCGCGTGCGACGATTGAAATACCTGGCAGCCAACGGCGGCTCAATCGAATAATCGAGCTGATCGATGGATGCTCCTACTCATTTCACGATCTCTCGCGCGTGACGCTGGACCGTAAGGCGCGAACGCCGCGCTTCAATATGCCGTTTGAACTGGGTCTTGCGGTCGCGAGGGCTGAAAATACTCGAACGCGCCATCGCTGGTTTCTTTTCGAATCGGAGCCGCATCGGCTCAACAAAACGCTCAGCGATCTTGACGGAACCGATCCCTATGTTCACGCCAATAGGCCGGAGGGGGTGCTTCGGGGCCTCATGAACGCTTTGGCACAGCATCATGATCCGCCAACCTTACCTCAGCTCGAATCGGTCTATCGCGAGGTTCGCACTGCAGCTGTGAGACTGAAAAAGGAGATTAGAGGTGCACCCTTGTTTGAGGCGAGCGCGTTCAAAAGTCTGGTTGTTCTTGCGAACGATATCGGCTCACGATTTTGGGATAAGGGAGCTTGATAATGGAATCGAACCCCATAAACGGATTCGCACTCTCCAGTGGCGCGAAACTCTACTTCGAGACCCGAGGCGAGGGTCCCGCGCTGGTGTTTGTCCATGCCGGCGTCGCGGATCATCGGATGTGGGATCCGCAAGCCGAGGCGTTCGCGTCGCGGTATCGGGTCGTGCGCTACGATCTGCGCGGCTTCGGCAAATCCACCACGCCCGAGGAAAGCTTTGCGCTGCGCGAGGATCTGCTCGCCGTGTTGCAGCATCTCGGCATCCAACAGGCTGCTCTGGTCGGTTGCTCGATGGGCGGCGCGACCGCGATCGACTTCACGCTGGAGCATCCGGAAATGGTGACCGCACTGATGCCGGTCGGCGCCGGCGTGAGCGGATGGAACGATTGGTCGCCGGAATCGGCTGAGTTGTTTGCGAAGATGATGACGGCTGCGCAGAAGGGTGATGCCGACGGCGCATTCGAAATCAGCGCGCGCTACTGGATCGATGGTCCCTCGCGCGAGGTTTCGCGAGTCGATCCAAAGTATCGAGAGTTAGCGCGGCGGCTGCACAAGGAAAATTTCTCGCTGAAGCTATTCCAGCAGAATGAGAAACCGCTCGATCCTCCAGCCATCAAACGGCTCAACGAGATCAAATGCCCAACGATGGTTGTGATCGGCGACTCGGATGCACAGGACCTGCGCAAGATTGCGGACCGGCTGGCCACTGAGATTCCGCGCGCGATCCTGACCACGATCGAGAACGCGGCACACCTGCCGAGCCTGGAGCATCCGGCGGAGTTCAACCGGCTGCTGGAAAGGTTCCTGACAAAATCTTCGTAGGGGTCGTTCGCGAACGACCCGCAGCGATCGCGCAATCGCGAAGACTCTCCGCTAGCGCAACATCGTTGCGGGCGTTTCGCGAACCGCCCCTACCGGAAACTGGTAGAGCTGCTCGCTCGTCGACACGATGTCGTCAAATCGCAACAAGCAGACAGCCTTTGTGCTATAGTAAGCGATGTCGATCGGGCCGGGCGGGATGCATCAATAGGTAAAAAACCAAACGAAGCCAAATAATGCCCGCCGATATTGAAGTTTCGAATTTCGGATGCGCAAGATCACGCAAGATGACAAGGGATGAACTGGATTAGCACCACGACCCCAAGGTGCAAAAACAAACCCACTCCACAATGCGGTGAGGGTCGGGCCTCGAACTGGGATAGCCTCAGCTTCGCACTCGTCGGCGCTATCGAAAGTGCAAAAACAAACCCATTCGCAGGACAGGGGTCAAGGTAGCCTAACTCGTTGATTTCGTTGAGCGTGCGGCGAATGATCCTGATGCGTTAGGGGCAAAATCGCCGGCCACTGAGAGCACTACCTCAGTGGCGTCGCGCCGTGTACCCAACCCACCAGGGCGTAACGTTTACCCCATAGCACCGGTTTGACCCGATGCAGCATGAAAGAGGGGAAAATCGTTATCGAACCGAGGCCACTACTCGCGGTTCGTCGTGAGTAGCCATGAAGAAATTGGAGCTTTCCGCCTACATAGGTGGCAGGTGGGCTGAGCTGCACGGAAAAAGAGAGTTTGCGGGTAATGCTCGGGCCAGGTCCGACATCCATGTGCCAGATGTAATGCCCGCCTCGTCTATACTCGGTGAACTGAAGTCGGTTGATGGGCTCTATTTGATAATGCCATCTGGCCAAATTGGCGCGCGCGATGGCTGCGGCGATACTTTGAAAGATCCAGGTTGTGCTTTCATCTTGTATCAGATGACCAACCCGAGCGTTGCGAACCCATGGCCGCGTCTCGCTACCACTGTCGCTCCCGACGGCGGCGCGCGACGACGACAACTCTGAACCAATTCGGATTATCTTTGAGCATTCCTCGGGTGCGAATATTGCCTCCAAGGTTTCGTGCTGACGCGGGTCGGGCCAGGTCTCGGGGTCGTTAAATGTCGCTTCGTCCGAACCCAGCGAGCCGGTCGGGCCATCCCGTCGCAACGCGATTTCCTTTTCATTCGAGGTGGTCATAAGAGAGATTCTTCGAGCTTGCCGGGACGAGGCTACGCCACGGCATAACCTGCTGGATAGTATCGCATGCAACCCTTCGACGAAGACCTGCTTGGAAAAGGTCCGCGGCCAAAGTAGAGTCGCGCGCAATAAGCGATTTCGGGCGTAAAGTCGCCCCCCGCGTTTTCGATTTTGCCGGAGACCCTATTCTGTGAGTGGACTCGGGAGACTGATCGAGGCCTTGCCGCGATATGCTGCCTTGCTCCAGTCACAGTACTGGCCGGCGGAAAAGCTCGAGTCCTACCGGGCGCGGCAGCTCGAGAGAACCTTAAGTGCGGCATCCAAGATTCCCTTCTACGCCGAACGCTTCGGTGCCGCGTGGCGCGCCGGTGACTTGCAGAAGTTTCCAGTATTGAAGCGCTCCGATGTCCAGGCGCTGTGCGCTTCGGTGCGCTCGCTCTACCCTCCCGGCATGGAATTCGTTTCGGAGCGCTCCTCGGGAACCAGCGGTGTCGCGGTTACGCTGCTCTTCGACCCGAGTCATCAGGCGAGCCGCAACGCCGCAAGGATTCGCTTCCTGCGCGCCAACGGATGGAATCCGTTCAGGTCCAGCGTCTGGCTGATGGCGTCGTCGCTGGTGAGGGCCCGCGATCCGGACTATCAAGGCATCGGTGAATTGGTCCGATGGTTTTCCTCGGTGTTGGGGGTGAGGTTTGTCTCGACCGCGATGCCCTTCCGCGAGCAAGTGGACTTGCTCGCGAATCTGAAAGTGGTTTCGGTCTATGCGTATCCTCACAGCATCGACGGGATCCTGCGAACCATGGAGGAAACCGGGCAGCGCCTGCCATCGCTGCAACTGCTCATGAGCGGCGGCGAAGTGGTGGATGATTCGTTGCGCGAGCGCGTGCAAAAGCAGCTCGGTCTGCAGTTGCGGGACAACTACGGATCAACCGAGGCATTCCTCGCGTTCCAGTGCCCGGCCGGTAGTTATCACATCAATGCCGAACACGTTTTCCTGGAGGTCGTGGACGAAGCGGGCCGCGCATGCGCTGCCGGCCAGATGGGCAGGGTCCTGGTTACCACGTTGCAAAACTACCGCATGCCGCTGATGCGCTACGAGATCGGCGACTATGCCATCGCGGCGCAGGGCGGATGCCGATGCGGGAGGACGCTCCCGCTGCTGGGGCGAGTTCTCGGTCGCCAGGTCAATCTATTTCGCAAACCCGATGGCAGCCTGATGTCAGGCTGGACTGCCGTCGGCACGCTGAGAGACTTACCGGACCTGAAGACCTTTCAGCTGGTGCAGAAATCCAACCTTCAATTTTGCGTGCGCTACACGGCAGACGCTCCGATGACTCGCGAGGACGAAGCCATGGTCCGCTCAAAGTTCCGCGGTAATTTATGGGAACCGATCGAAGTTGCCTTCGAGCATGTCGGCGAGATTGAACGAGCCGCGAGTGGAAAGTTCATGGTCACCTCGTGCGAGGTTCCGATGCCGTAGCCCGCGTGATCGAGTTCGCTGCGGCGCGATATATAGGATGCTGCCTGCCCCGCGCTCGCATGCACTTTGATGCTGAAGCGGCATTTTGGTCCTTAGGCGCTTCCGAGGTTCTTCGGCGGCGCAAGCTTGCCTCAGAATGACGACAACACCGCATGCTCGCGCATCGACACAATGTCGCTAAATCACGACAAACAGACAGCCGATTTATTGCGCCGTCGTGCTATACTGAAATCGGGTGTGGGGCCTCGAAGAGATGAAGCAATGACGATTGGGCATCGGCCATGTCACGAAAATACCAAACGAAGCCAAAATGTGCCCGCCGATGCTGGATTTTCAAATTTTGAGTACTGCGCGAGCGAGAGGCGAGGCGGGCGAGACTGGACATCGAAAGCGCAAAAACAAACCCACTTCTCGGCATCGCCGAGAAGTGGTCCTGAGGCTCAGCGAAGGACCTCGAATGGCAAGGTGCCAAAGGTGAAAAGCGCAAAAACAAACCCACTCGCCAGCGAACCAGCACCCGCTCGTCGCGCCGCTCGGAGCACTTGCGAGCACCGCGCCACAGAAACGAAGCCAAACTTATGAGCAACGACGCGGATTTCTCCGGAGTAGGTGGCATTCGGCAGGCACCACCACCCGCTCGGCACGATCGTCGCGCGGGCTCGGAGCGACAATCGCGCCGAGCGACCTCCTCCGCTGGGAAACTCGGAGGAGGTAAGAGTAACACGCGAAAACAAACCCACTTCTCGGCATCGCCGAGAAGTGGTCCTGAGGCTCAGCGAAGGACCTCGAATGGCAAGGTGCCGAAGGTGAAATCGCAAAAACAAACCCACTATCGGGACAGGAGAATGGAAGGCGTAACCTATTGATATCGTTAAGCTTTTGCGCCACCTCGACGAAGGTCGCAGTGGCAAACGCCAGCCCCCGAACGAGGCAGATAACGCGATCCCGGGTCAGGCACGCCTCGTCATCGCACCTGACGAGGAAGCCCTTCGCAGTCCATCAACAGCTCTTCATGGCGTCGCCGGGCACCTCACAGTGGTCGAGAACGGAAAGGTGTCGTAGGTGTTGCACACATAGTCTCCGGCCGGACAGGTGAACTTCGGGGTGAAGAGCCAATCACCTGACACTCCGACCTGCTGAGTGAATGCTTTAGTGAGCTGTGGCTCATCAATCTTGAAGCCGAACAGTTCCGGCTTCTTGAAGCCATCCAGGAAGGGTGGTGTCTTACACTCCACCAGGTTGCCGTTTGCGTCGGTCACGTAAGGACGCCACAGCGCGGTGATGCTGACTGATTTGGCGTCCGGATCGACAAAGAGCGGATCCAGCGAATAGTCAATCAGTGCGCACGACTTATCGTGCCATCCAGCGTCGAAGGTAATCGGAGTGTCGCCCGAGATGACGGTCACATCTTGCGAGGCCGAAGCGCAATCGCTGGCGGTTGCCTTAACCGTAACGCTGGCGGTTGGCTTGAAGTATTCGACGCCCGCAAAGTTGTCGCCAACCGCGGTGCCATGGCTGGTTATGCCCAGCGGATCCAGTTTTACGTCTTGAACGTTACTTCCCCAACAGACAGTCACCTCTTTGCCACCGCATATGACTGTAATGGTTGAAGACTTTCCGTCCTTGACTGCTTGAATGCAGGTCCTGCTGTCTTGATGGCCTGCCAGCACCAAAATCTTGACGTTCTCGTCACAGCACCCGATGCGCCGATGGCGACGAGGAAAGGAACCGCGAGGCGTCCGATGGTCCTCATTTTCCGTCCGCCTCCTTCGCGACTTGAAGCGCAACCGATCGATTGAGCGACAGGTTGGTCCGCTTCTCGGCAAGAATCGGCGCGACCGCGAAATACTTCTTTACTTCGGCCTGCAACCCGCGGGCATCTTCAAAGGAACGTCCCTCCGCGAGTACCTCAAACGCGATGTTGGTGCTGCGAGAACCAGGCTTCCAAAGCCTGATCTGCACCACATAGATCATGTTGTCACCATCGCGTGCGGAGTAGGTGTTGACGTCGCGGACCAGGCGGCTCTTTCCGATCGAGGGCAGGACTTTTTCCGCGAGGAGAGTTTCCAGGGCGCCGCTGTCCGCGGCCGGGACGCGTGCGATGAGTGCGAAGTCGGCAGGGACGGCGGCCAGGCTTTGCGACTTCGGGTTGCCCGTCGCATCGGGCTTACAGGCCGATGCGGCGATGGCGATAAAGATCGCGATTCCGATCCACTTCGTCCAACGTGACATCTCGTCACCTCCCCGGGCTTCGATCGCAAAACAGAGAGCGTAGTCGCGCCTGCTGGTATGCGGAATTCCCGTTCGGCCTTCGGCTAAGCAACGCCTAGAGCAAATCCGCCCAGCCGCGCAAGTAATAATTTGCTACAGCTTCCGAGCGCTAAGACTCCGCGAGCGGTTCAGAAGGGATCGCAACTCGGAGATAGGATTCGGAATGGGGTTTTCCGAGGGCTGATTTAGAGCAGCGGGCCGTCAGTGCCCAGCATCGCGCGGCGAATCAGACGCACCGGAAGCGCCCCCTCGCGCAGAAAGGCGTCATGGAAATTCCCGAGATTGAACTGCGCGCCCTGCTTTTTGCGCACGTCCTCGCGCAACTTGAGGATCATCAGCTTGCCGAGCTGATAGCGCAGATATCCCGGGTCCTCGGTGCCGCGAAAAGACTCGACCTCGGCATTATGCGGCGTCATGTAGGCGTTGGTTTGAAAGAACGCCTCGGCCTGTTCGACGGTCATCCCCTTGGTGTGCATCCTGATGCCGACCAGATAGCGGCATGCGCGCATCAACGCCATCTGAAGCTGCGCGAGGCGATACTTCGGGTCGCCATTGTGCAGCCCCTCATCGAGCATCATCTGCTCGCAGTACAGCGCCCATCCTTCGGCGTTGGCGCCCGAGGCATAGATCGCGCGGACCTGGTCGGGATTGAGGCGGTTGTTGAGGAACTGCACATAGTGGCCAGGGTAGACCTCATGCACCGAAGTGTCGGAGATGAGGGGAGGCGAGAACAACTCGAGCAGTTGCTCGCGGCGGCTCTTAGGCCACGACGGATCGGGAAGCGTCACATAGAAATAGGCCTCGGTGGATTTCTCGAATGGCCCCGGCGTGTCCATCGAGGCGAAGCTGGTGGCGCGCATCGAGGGAGGAGTCTCGCGTACCAGTGGCGGCACCTCGGAGGGAATCGTGGCGAGATGATGCGTGACGACATATTCGCGAAGTTCCGCCAGTCCCGCGGTGACGGTCGGCAGCAGTTGATCCGCGGTGGGATGCTCGCGGTTGAGCGCCGCGGCGACCTCGGAGGGATTGTGGCTGGGATCGATTCGGTGGGCAGTCTTCTGGAAGTCGGCTTGCAAGCGCACCAGTTCGTCTTCGCCGACCGCGATCAGATCGGGCAGCGGGATGTCGACCATCTCCTGATCGGCGAGCATGCGTTGATAGGCCTTGGCGCCGATTGCATAATCGCCGGTCGCGTGCGGCTCGAAATCCGTCTTCAGCCATTTCGCATAGTCCTGCAGCGCGGCGACCAAACGGGCGTTGGCCTTGAGGAACGCCGTTTTGGCCGGTCCCGCAGGTACAGCGGCGAATGCTTCAGGGAGGTCCTTTTGGAAAAATCCGATCATGCCCGGCATCTGCGAAAGTAGAATGTCGACGGTCACCTTCGCGGTGCGTGCGGGCTTCAGGTTGATTCGCGCCACGGTGAGATTGTGGAGGGCAGCCGCCTCGCGCGAAGTCGCCGAACGCATGCGAACTTCGAGCGGCGCGAAATTGCGCTTGATGAGCGAATGCAGAGCGCCGATCGGGATGTACTGTCCGGGCGAGCGTTCGTAGCCGCGAAATTCCTCGTCGTCGAACAGGCGGCCATCGAGCTGCGCGATTAGCCATTCGCGATCGGCTTCGTTGGGGGAGGATAGTTGCGTGGACGGCACGGCCTCGAAGTCATGCTTCCACTTCCTGGTCGCTCGGATGCGCGCCTCAATCGCCGCGCGCGAGTAATCGGTCAGCTGGTTGTCGTAGCGATGGTTGCCCTCTTCGGTGGCGAACTCCGGATAGGTGCGCAAGTCACTTTCGATGAAGCTCTGGGTGAGTTTGCGGAAGCCGTCGTCAGCCGGCGCCGCCTGGGCAAAGGTGAGCCCGCCGCATAGCAGCAAAACGGCCAGGACAGTAACCAGCAATTGGCGCGCGACCCGCGTGGGACCCATCGCGGAACAATGACAGGAAGTCGGCGCGCGATCGAGATTTCAACGCGCCGCGCATCGGTCGCCAGGCGCGGCCATGGCCGGCGACCGCGCTTTAATCCGGAACGGTCAGCGCCGTGCGACGACCTACCGAGCGCAGACGCCGGGTCGGGAAGTTTCCGATTCGCATCGCGTTGAGTTGATTCCTGAGTGCTTCCGGCTCGATGGCGAAGACCGCGCATATGGAGTCGAAGGCGAACAGGTCATGATCGCCGCGCGCGTTGACCCATTCGCGGACCTCCTCGAACTCGCGCCGGCTGGAACGAGCGGGGGAGTTCTTGGCAATCGCAAAGCATCGAATCGCGTCTTCGAGGACCGCGAACAGCAACCGCGTTTCGCCGTCATGATAACCGCGGCGCGCAATCATGTCGTAGTACTGCTGGGGCGTCATCGGATCGGACGCCTCTTCGCGCGCGACGGGTGGATTTCGTCTTCGGGTATCCTCAGTACTTCTGGCAGCCAGCCTCATGCTCCTCATCCGAATCCTTCCTTTGTTAAGTGGAAAAGACTGCGAAAGAGGGGAGAGCACTCAATGTGCCAACTGCGGGAACCCGTTTGGCGGAGAAAAGTCTAATGAAATCGGGCCTACGCGCCATGTATCGATGCGTACCACGGCAGCCGATGCCAATTAATTCGGCATCGCATCGTGAGGTGCCTCGAAAATGGAAAACGGCCGCCCCTCGATGAGGAGCGACCGTTTTTGGTTATGCTGATTGGATTGGACTATCGAGCGAAGCCGCACTACACCACATGGCCGAGAAAATCTTCCGAGATCTTGCGATAGCAATCGCCGCAAAAGCCGAACGCATCGGAGCTGTTCGCCACCGCGATCACGGCGACGATCGGTTCCGACAGGTTCTTGCATCGATCGCAGACCAGCAGATATCCCTTTGCAGCGGCCGCCGCGTTAATCTGCCTCATCTCCTCCACGTCGCGATAAATCCGACCATCGACGAAGTCCGCAGTGGACTGCGATATTTCTACTGAAGCCGACTCAATCGTTGCCATGGCTCGGTTCCCCCCCTGAAGTATGATGCCGAGAACGTAGAGCACGCTGCATGCCATGGCAAGTAACTTTTACAAATCAAGGGTTTTTTTCTTCCGAACCACGACTTGTAGCATCGCTGAGACAGCCGCAGGGCCGCCTTTTGTTCCCGATGGAAACAAGCGGGTGAGCGATGGATACAACTTGAGATTCGCTCTATGCCGTTACTTCGCTATCGGAAAATGCCTTACCTCCTCCACCGCTGTTCTGGCGAACCGTGACTCGACCAAAGGAGCTTTTGCGATTTCTGTTCGCTTCAAGCGATGCAATTTCCCGCCCGGCGCGGCCTCATCGGTCCAGCCCCACGATAATCTCTGAACCGATGAGCCGCGCCCTCAGGCGAGGTTACCTAGCGTCCGCCGGCGGCAACGCGGGTCTCTTCGCGACTACCCTCCCATAGCGATCGATATTCGCCCACGACTTCGTTGGGTAGATTCTGGAACGAGAGCGCCACGAACTTGAGTTGACGCATCTGCGGACTGCCCGGTGGATACATGCGTGAGAGATAGTTTCCTCCCAGGCGAATCATCCTGATCATCTCGGACAGCCGCGGCATCTCATGCTCTTCGAAGTTCAACTCGCCCCGTGCGCTTTCTTCATCGGCATCCTGGTAATACAGCGCCGATGCATAGACCAGGTTCCACAGCTCCGATGCGGTAAAGTCGAGATCCCTTTCCGCCGCATTGGAAATCTCCAGCACACTCTTGTTACTCGCCCAGTAAGCCTGTGGCTGGAGTTTGCGAATTTCCCTCACGATGCCGGGATCGACGTAGCGGGTTGCGACATCCTGATACTCCATCACCAGGGCGTATCGCTCAGCATAGTCCGCCGAGCGTTGTACCAACCCGCCGTAAAGCATCCGATGCAGGGTCTTGTAAATCGCCTCCGGATGCGGCACCCGATTCGCCATCGCGAAGCCGACCTGGCCGACCGGTCCCATGTTAGTCAAGGCGGCGCGGATATCGTGCCGATCCTCCATCAGTTGCGCGGGATCTCCGACCCGTTCCGGGCAATCGAGGAAGTCATCGATCCAGTGCGACGCATAGGTGAGATAGGACTTGGTCTGGACCTCATCCCAGCGATCTTCGGACACGATTCCGAGAATGAAGGCGTGGCCCTCGATATCGTCGTACGCGTGAACCGAGCTGGTGACTTTCCCGTACTTCTGCAGCAGACCGGTTTCCGCCAGCATATCGACGAACTCTGCTTCGCCGGCCCGCACCGCCGCTATGATCTCGCGCCATCGCGGAATCGTCCGATATAACGCTTCGCGACGCGAACTGACTTCGCTGTTCCGGGGCGCTTCGTTTCGATCAATGTTCATGCCCTTATCTCCCGTCCCACGCACAGGTGGGACTCGATGTTGCGGATTCCTCCGTCGTTTGAGGTTTGGTGAATGCTCACCGCTCTCGTTCTCTTGTTAGTGAGCGCTCGTTCCATTGCGCTCTTCGCTTCCGGGGTAGGTCGACGCAACCGAGGTGCTCGGCGCGGGTTCCGATCGGTTGGCGGCTTGCGAGGTTGCTTCGCGTCTGGGCCCTTGCGTGGCAATGGCTCGATCGAAGCGCAGCATCGGTCGCGAGCCCGCGTTGGCATGGAAGAGGAAGTCGAAGCCCGCGCCGATGTACCGTTCGAGGCTCTCGCCCTCGAGGATCAGTGGCTGAATCCAGATCTCGCCGCCGTCGTTGCTCTCGATGAAGGGCCATTTGACCCGCTCGGAAGCATGCACGAAGCCGAGCTGAAGATGCGGCGTGGTCAGGTCCACCGGATCGACGATCGGATACACAATGATCGCCTTGGCCTGGAGCAAGCCCGCGACCGCGGCGGCCACGTGATGCGCGATGCGTCCGGTGCCGCGCGACAGCGACCATAGTTCCCCGCCTTCGAGGACACTGCGGGGCGGAAGATGACTCACGTCCGGCTTCGGGTGGCTTTGCGGAAACGTCGCCAGGTTGTGGGTGATAAAGCCGCCCACCATTTGCTCGGCGGGCGCGCCCTCATCTTCGAACAGCGCGTATAGATTCCCGAATTGAATGTGTGCTTTTCCGATCACGGAGTGCGGCGTTTCCCTGAAGCCGAACCCGCGCGTAGCCCGCGCCTCGGTCAGACACTTGGCGAAAATCTGCCGTTCCTGATCGGTAGTCAGTTGACGTAGTTCCATTTCAAATTCCCCTGGCGCCCGAGCAATGCTCCGGGCGCCGATTACGATCGATTGGGTTCCAGTTCGGATTTGCGTTTGCCTGATCGCTTCGGCGGGCCGCGAATGCAGCCGCTGAGCCGGGGTGTGAAAGGGGGCGCTCTGATCGAACGCGGCGGTTTGCGTGAACTCCCAGTTAGCCGGCCCAGCGCGCGGAAGAATGGCGGTGCGGGCCGGCACGCGGTAGAGGATCGCGCGCTCGCCGCAGCGATCGGTCGTGCGTACCTACAATCTGTCACAATATCCAGACCGCTGGCTTACAACATGATAGTTGCGAGCGGATTTACGAATTCTGCTTGGTTTGTGCAGCGTAACGCCATCGAAAACCAAGTCCCCCTGTGGATTATTCGTCCACAGTGAGTAAGGCTTGATGACGGCGTTGTGCTAAATCCAGCCGAGCCCGCCCGGAGCCGAACAGGGATCTCTTTGAAAATTGGAGCAAAGTCCGGATCGACCGCGAGACGCGCTGAGCGGAATAAAACGCTTTGCGGCTAATCGGAACCGGAAATGGGTGAGCTTAAGGCGAGAAACGAGGTAATCGCATTAGCGCTTGCTAACCGCCTGTCGCGACGTTATTATCCGCGCGGGGGTCAGATAAGCGTATGCCCGAAAGCCAGAGCAGTGGGGCTCTCAAGGGGGCGATAGACGACATTCTGAAAGTGGCCCGTACGCGCAGTCGAACGCCGAGCGTGCGCAACACCGAAGCCTATATTCGAAACGTCGCACGCCTCGACTACGGTGCCGCGGTCAGGAAGCATTTTGATGCTCAGCAACTCAAGCAGATGCTCAAGGAAATCCGCAAGGTGCTGCCGACGCTCAATCGCGAAGTGTTCCGTATCACCGATGTTGAGCGTCTTGCCGGGATCGCGGCGGAACTGGGAGTGATTTTGCAATCGCATGCCTTCAAGGGCAGTGACGCGACCGGACTGCGTGGGTTTTATGTCAACGAAGCGCAGGTGCTGAAGCGTCCTTTGATATGGGTGAACACTGCGACTCACCCCACCGCGGTGGCGGCCGCGTTCTGGCACGAGGTCGGTCACCATCTTACGAACAGGATGTGGGGTGCCCGGCAGCATCCATCGCCGTTGTCATTCGGCGCGAACTATCGCGATGACCTCGCAGATCCAATGGAAGTAGCGGCGGACATGGTCCGGGTTTTGGCCGGGTATCCGAAACCCGCCGCCGAGCGCCTGTTCGGCGGAGCCGACCGCGAGTCACTGAACCACGACGCCGATCTGCTGGTCTCCAAAGTAAGACCACACGTGCGCGCGGTGATGGGACTGGATTTTCGGAGCACCTGTTCGACGCGAGAAAATCTCTACTATCTGGGAGGCATTATGCATGTAGCTAAGCTGCGGTCGACGTTACTCTCGGAATACGGAATATGAATAAAAAGACGCTAGGGGCAGTAATCAAGGAAGGACGTGATGCGCTGCGCTTGACGCAGCGGGGGCTGGCCGAAATTGTCGGCGTCAAAGCGAGCCACATTGCGTATATCGAAAATGGCCATCGCAACCCGTCGCTCGCCTTGCTCAGGCGACTCGCCGACGCGTTGGGCCTCAACCGCAAGGAACTGCTGTTCTTGTCGCATCCGGATGCGAAGTATCTGATGGATGAGGACGATAGTTCGTCGCGCAAGCGCGAGAATGCGTGGCAGCAGTTTACCTCGAACCGCGCCGCTCAGCGGCGTCACAACGTGACGCGCGCGGAACTCAAGGTCCTCAAACAGGTGTCATTGCTGGAGCACGTTTCGCATCCACGCCATTTCCTCTTCATCCTCAATGCGATTCGCCAGGCGGGCGATCGCGAAGCCTGATTTCTGCGGCGTCCTCGCGGCGCTGCGCATATGAGCTGAGACTTTCCGGTGGCGCAGGCGAAAGCCTGTGCCACAACAGGAAATGTCCCTCCACGAATCGGCGAACTCGCGGGCATGTTCTCGACGGGGTTGTTGGCGCACTCAACTGGTGCGATACAGCGGGACCTGATCCTCGATCCATTCCTCGGCGTCGACTTCCCGGGCGAAATCGGCCGCGACCTTCTTTTCCTTCCAGAATACTTCCCACTTTCCGTTGTCGGGATTTTGCTTGATCAAATAACCATGAAGATCGCTCATCTCGTAATTCCTCCGTTCAGCTGAGCAGGGTAGATTCCAATAGCAATCGATGCTGTTCCGCGGGCGCGCGCACCGTCATCACCGGTACCGATGATTCGCGCACCACGCGTTCCGCGACGCTGCCTAAAAAGAAATGCTTCAAGCCGGTGCGGCCGTGGGTCGCCATTACGATCAGGTCCGCGCGCTGCTCCTGGGCGCCCACCACGATCGAGGTCGCCGGATCTCCCGTCACCACCACGATTTCGTACGAGCGAGCGAGGCTCTCGCCGGCGATGCGATTTAGCCGCTTGCGGGCATCTTCTTCGGCGCCGACGAGCGGTTCCACCATCAATGGTTGGCCCATCGCTTCAACAGCCATCGGCACGACATGGAAGAGTATCACCGTTCCTTTGTTGGCCTCTGCGATTTGCCGCGCCATCTCGATGGTCATTTTGGTGCTGGGGCTGAAGTCTACCGCGCAGAGCACTCTTCCAAACGGATGCGACATTGGTATTCTCCCTCGTTTGCTCACTCGACATCTTGCGATATCTCTTAGCGACCACCGAATCAGCACATAGTGTGCCATCTGCGAATCCGTCGTCACGGCCTCGCGATGGTAGAAAATCAGGAAATCACTGCATCCGATCGTGACAGTGGGGTAGGTTCGTGGCGCGATTGGAGCCTCGAATCATCGACGCGGTAGCTTCCTTATGCCGCCGGATTCGCGTAGGTACTCGCGGCAGGATGCCATCGACATCAGCGACGAGCCCTGCGATTTACTTCTTTGAAGACTCGGCTATTCTGGCGCAGAAAATCGCTTCGATTCTCCACGCGCGATGCCTGAAGATCCGGGAGCGCAAGTTTCCCGACGGCGAAAGCCTGGTACAGGTAAGCGCAACCGCGCCACCCGAGACCATCGTGGTTCGCTCATTCGATCATCCTGACGCCAAGCTGATGCCCACACTGCTCGCCGCCGATGCGCTGCGGCGGGCCGGCACTCGTAACGTCACGCTGGTGGCGCCGTATCTTGCATATATGCGGCAGGACAAAATGTTCGCGCGAGGTGAGCCGATTTCGCAGCGAGTTATCGGCGAGATCCTCGGAAGGAATTTCGACCGCGTGCTGACCATCGAAGCGCATCTTCATCGTATCCGGCGGCTGAGCGAGGTGGTGCCGTCGCGGCGCGAATCAGAATCCATCTCGGCCGCGCCCGCGATCGCAAATTGGGTGCGCGATTCAGGCGAGGAGTGCCTCATCATCGGACCGGATCGGGAGTCGCGGCCGTGGGTCGAGGCGATCGCGAAAGCCTCACAGAAGGAGTTTGCGGTGGGCAATAAGCGAAGGACCGGCGATAGAGACGTTCGGGTCGAGTTCAGCGAGCTACCCGCTCATCGCCGGGCGATCATCGTTGACGACATCGCGAGCAGCGGGGCCACTCTGGCCGCAACCGCACGGGCATTGCGCGTGCGAGGAATCCGCGCGATCGATGCGGTGGTAGTGCATGCAATCTTCGCCGCCGGCGCACGCTCGCTTATCCGTCGTGCCGGGATTCGCAAACTGGTCTCGTGCGACACGATCGCCGATCGCACCAATGCCATCAGCGTCGCGCCCGAAATTGCGAAGGCGCTTGCCCGGGTCGCATGAAGGCCAGCATGCCATCGACACTGCGATTTCTCGGCGGCGCGGGAACTGTCACCGGCAGCCGTTATCTTCTTACCGCCGGCGGCAAGCGCATTCTGGTGGACTGCGGCCTTTTCCAGGGCTTGAAGGAGCTGCGGCTGCGCAACTGGGACAAATTCCCGCTCGATCCCAAAATGCTTGACGCGATTGTCCTCACCCATGCGCATCTCGATCACAGCGGCTACATCCCGCTGCTGTGCCGCGACGGGTTCCGCGGGCCGATTTTCGCCACCCGCGGCACCATCGATCTTTGCCGCATCGTGCTTCCTGACAGCGGCCATCTACAGGAGGAGGAAGCCAATTACGCCAACCGCGCGGGGTACTCGAAGCATTCGCCGGCGCGCCCCCTCTATACCGAGGATGACGCGTGGGCCTCGATGGAGCGCTTCGAAGCCGCGCGTTTCGATTCGCCGGTCGAGGTCGCCCGCGGCATTCGTGCGAGATTTCGCTCCGCCGGCCATATCCTCGGCGCGGCGACAGTCAGCGTCGAGATCGATGGAAATCCGCGCGCCAGGATTTTCTTTAGCGGAGATCTGGGACGTCCGAGTCATCCGATCTTTCGCGCGCCGGAAAGTATCGAGGACGCCGATGTGGTGCTGGTCGAATCAACCTATGGCGATCGCGTTCACGATGATGCCGAATCGCTACGCAACTTCGAAGCGGCGATTGCCCGAACCATCGAGCGTGGCGGCGTCATCGTAATCCCGTCGTTCGCCGTTGACCGCACGGAGATCGTACTTTTTCATTTGCGCCGCATGATTGAGGAGAAACGTATCGCGTCGATTCCGATCTATGTCGATAGCCCGATGGCGCTGGCGGCGCTGCGCCTTTATAAGGATGCGATCGCGAAGGGTGGGGCAGAGATTCGTCCGGAGATGGTCGGCCAGCAGGAGCTGCTCGATCCCGGCAACCTTACTGAAGTGCACACCCCGGTCGAATCGATGGCGCTCAATGCGCGCGGCGGTCCGATGGTGATAATCTCCGCGTCGGGAATGGCGACCGGCGGCCGCGTGCTGCATCATCTTGCGCATCGGCTCGGCGACAAGAGGAACACCATATTGCTGGTGGGATATCAGGCCGCGGGCACCCGTGGGCGGTCGCTGCGCGACGGAGCGGAGTCGGTGAAGATGCTGGGGCGTTATATTCCGGTGCGCGCGGAGATCGTCAATGTGCCGGCGTTTTCGGTGCACGCTGATCGGAATGAAATTATTGAGTGGCTGCGCGGCGCGCGACGCCGCCCCGAGGTTGCCTACATCATTCATGGCGATCCCCCCGCATCGGAGGCGCTGCGCGAGGCCATCGTTGCGCAGCTCGGATGGAATGCGGTGGTGCCGCGTCATCTCGAGCAGGTGCGGATAGGTTAGTCGATGTTTCGGCTAAAGCACCTCTGTCTCGACACGCTGCGCGAGCACGTCATCGTGATTCACGAGCGCACCGTGCGTGAAGGTCACCTGGGTTTCAATCCGCTGGACCGCGCATTTGTCTTCGGCGTTGATTCGTCCGGGAAGCGCCACGAGATCATCGGCGTGCTGAATTTCTGTCGCGATGAGCTGGTTGCTCCGGATGAGATTGGCCTCTCGGAGCAGGCGTTCGCCGACTTCGGGCTGCCCGAGGGCGCGGAGGTCAATGCGACCCTTGCTGTTGCACCGCGTAGCGTCGATCGGGTGCGGGCGAAACTGGCTGGAGCGCGTTTTACCCGCACCGATTTCGACGCGGTACTGACCAACGTCGTCAATCATCGCTACTCGCGGGTGGAGCTCGCGATGTTCGTGCTGGCATGCGCGCTCAAGACCCTGGACCTCGATGAATTGGTGGACTACACGCTTGCGATGATTCACACCGGCACCAGTCTCAGCTTTGGCGCGGGGCCGATCGCGGACAAACATAGCGTGGGAGGGATCCCCGGCAACCGCACCACCTTGATCGTCGTGCCGATCCTCGCCGCGAGCGGACTGGTCGTCCCGAAGACCTCGTCACGCGCGATCACCAGTCCGGCCGGTACCGCCGATACGATGGAATTGTTTGCCGAGGTCGCGCTCTCTCCGGAGCGCCTGCGCCGTGTGGTGGCCGAAGCCGGCGCGTGCATCGCATGGGGCGGGGCGCTTGCGCTCGCACCCGCCGACGACATCCTCATCACCGTCGAACGTCCGATGGAACTCGACACCGAAGCGCAGATGATCGCGTCGATCCTCGCCAAGAAGAAGACGGTGGGCGCAACTCACGTGCTAATCGATATCCCGGTCGGTCCCACCGCCAAGGTGCGCAGCCAGGCAGCGGCCGATCATCTTGCGGGGTTATTCAACGCGGTGGCGGAACGTATCGGGTTGCGGCTCGAGGTCGATGCCACCCATGCCAACGGGCCGATTGGATTCGGGATCGGTCCGCGTCTGGAAGCGCTCGACGTGCTGGCGGTGTTGCGGCGCGACCCGGCGGCCCCCGCGGATTTGCGCGAAAAGTCGCTCTATCTTGCCGCGCGATTGCTGGAGATGACCGGCGCCGCGCAGCCCAATTCGGGATACCGCGTCGCGGAGCGGGCGCTCGCTTCCGGCGCGGCGATGGAACGCTTCGAGCGGATCATCGCGGCACAAGGAAAGAAGCAGCTTCCGCCGGAGGCGCCCTCAAAGGGTATCGTGGCCTCGCCCAGTGACGGGCGGATCAGCGAGATCGATTGTTGGGAAATCGCGCGGGTCGCGAAACGCGCAGGTGCGCCGGCCAACGTCGCCGCAGGTGTGCGGATGCTGCAGACGCTTGGCACGGTAGTGACTAAAGGTGACCCGTTGTTCGAGATTCATGCCGGCACCGACGAGCAGCTCGGCTTCGCGCGCGCATATGCCGAGAGTCATCCGGAGATCATCAAGTTTGGATTCTGAAAAACTGGCGCTATTCCTGCTGGATGCCCTCTACGTAGTCGACCAGTGCCGATAGCCGCGCTTTCACCTTCGCTTCCGCGTCCTGGCTAAATTCGCGGCCCTCCGGCTGGAACATCAGCCCCCACATGGGCATGTCACTTTCCGCATCGTAATGGCCGGGAAGTCGCTTGCGTCCATCGATCACGTCGTAAACGTACTGGCGTGGAAACTGACCGCCATGCTCTTTGCTAAGGCGCGTCAGATTACCGGGCTTGAATCCCGGAATCACCTGCACCGCGGGACCATCGCCTTTGCCGTCGATGCCGTGGCAATCGGCGCAGTGCAACACGAAATCCTTCTTCGCAGGGGACGGCGCCGAACTCTGCGCGAATGCGGGTCCGACCAGCATACAGATAACCGTTGCGATCAGCGTCGTGCATGCGCCGGGCCATACCGCGAAGCGCCGAGAATTGGATTGCTCAGTCGTCATGGCGACAGTCAAATCATGTCGGGTGCGTGATTAGCAAGCCGAGTCGTTGCACCAAATCAATGCCATGGAGTCAGACGTGCGCGCTGCTCGTCTCCCGGGCCGGATGATGGTAACGCATCGTCAGGACCGGACATGGCGCCTCCCGCACTACGCGCTCAGCGACGCTGCCGAGGAAAAGGTGAGCAAACCCGCGGCGTCCATGCGTGCTCATTACAATGACATCGGCATCGGCGTCTTTCTGGGCGTGGAGAATCGCTACTGAAGGCTGCGCGACAGTGGTCTTCAGTTCATACTTGATGCCCACAAGGTGCGTCTTGGCGAGTTCCACCAGCCTGGTCTGCGATTCCTGCTCCTCCGCGGTATATACGTCGACGTAAACCGGCGTTCCCCCCGCCTGGACGATAATCGGTACGACGTGAAGAACCGTGACCGTGGCATCGGACTCGCGCGCCATTTTTGCGGCGGTATCGAGCGCGACGATGGAGTTTTCGTCGAAATCGACCGGGCAGAGAATCTTCTTGAATGGATAAGCCATGAGAATGCTCCTACCGCATTTCTGCGGGAATCTTTCTGTAAGCGATAGCCGTGCCACGCTTTCGGCTGCGCCTCGCATTCTTATGGAACTATGGTTTCCGCCTTGCTGATGTATCGATCGGCATCAGTGGTGCCGGATCGATGGCACGATCCGCAACCTGAAGCCGAATTGACGAGCCCTAGCGCCAAGTTTTGGACCAGCATCGAGCCACTCAAGCTATGGCAGGAGGCTTGCAGATAGTGCCGCATCGAGGTGAATGACAATGCTTATCAACAAGTTGATGACCTACGGCGCAGAAACCGTTTCTTCGCACGACAGTTTACAAACCGCAGCCGCGATGATGGAACGGGGCGGCTACCGACGGGTTCCGGTCGTCGATGACGACAGGCTCGTCGGCATCGTTTCGGATCGCGACGTGCGTGCTCACTCCGGCTATCTCGATTCGACCAGGGTCACCGCGGCCATGACCTCCGACCCCAAGACGGTGACGCCCAAGATGAGTGTCGAGGATGCGGCGCGGTTGATGATCGAGCACAAAATCGGCGGCCTGCCGGTGGTCGAGGATGGCAAACTGGTTGGCATCATTACCACGACCGATGTGTTGAAGGCATTTCTAAAAGTTGAAGCCGCGACGCAGTCGTTTGCGGACGAGTAACGATAATTTCCCGGGAGAATGATTAATGAAGAGTGGATTGAAGAGAAAGACTGGCGGTAAGGGACTCATCCGCAGCAAGGATCGCCGCGGCTCCCGCTCGGATATGAGTCCGCCGGTGACGCGGAAAGTTCAATTCCGCGACCCATCGATTTGCGATCGATGCGGCGCGGTGTATTCGGCGAAAACGTGGAGGCGCGGCCGCAGCTTGCCGGCGGAATTGGCCGACCGTGCTGCGTGGGTACACTGCCCGGCGTGCGCTCAGAAAGAGTCTGGCGAGTACTACGGCCGCGTGCTGATTGAGCTTCCTGAGTCGTCCGCGGCGAATGCGGGCGACATTTCCCGTCGTATCAAGAATGTGGGGACTCGCGCCGGCTACACCCAGCCGGAGCGTCAGGTTCTTTCAAGCACCTGGACCGGCAACCAACTCGAGGTGCTGACCACGTCGCAAAAGCTCGCGCATCGCATCGCGCGCGAAGTCTCCAAGGCCTTTGGAGGCAAACCGCGGTTTTCGTGGGATGATGAGGACGGAACTTTGCTGGCGCGGCTCAAGGTCAGCGCCAAGGCTGGGAGGACCAAAAAATGAACGATAAGCAATTCATTGCCAATGTCGCACAGAAAGCTGGAACTGACATCGAAGGTGCTGGAGCCGTTACCTATGCGGTTTTCCAGGAGCTGCGCGAGAGAATCACTCCCAAGGAAGCCTTCGATGTGGCGAGCCAGTTGCCTGCGGATCTGCAGGTCCTATGGCTGGAAAACGAGCGCATCGATCGCGACGTGCGCAAGACTCACGAAACCGAGTTCGTCGCGCGGGTGCGCTACTTCGCCAGCCTTCCCGATTCCGCCGCGGCGGAACGCGGCGTGCGTGCCGTCTTCGCGACGTTGCAGGAGGCGCTCGGCAGCCCTCGTGGGACCGAGGGCGAAGCGTGGGATATTTTCAGCCAACTGCCGAAGGACCTGAAGAAGCTGTGGCTCTCGGCGCACGAACCAGGCGCGTAACTCTGCCAGCGAAACGGCCTCCACGAGATGGACGTTCGGTGGAACTGGACAATTCGGGTGTGGCGAGTCCCCTCGCTTCTCCGTTGCGATGATTTTGCGCGATCACTTGCTCGCTCACTTCGCTGATTTTGGGCGCGGAAGTTTGCTGAGGTCCTTGCGTCGGCCGGGAAGTTTGCAGTCGCGCGCCCATTGTTCCAGTTCCGCTGCATCGAAACGCAACATCCTCCCAATTCTAAAGACCGGCAGCTTTCCTTCCTTGGTCAGTCGATAGACCGTGACTGGATGCAGGCCTAAAAGTTCCGCGAGTTCCACGACGGTGAGTATCTTCCGCGTCGCCACACCGTTGCATGCAGTTGGCGTGCCTCTTGCGTTACCGATTGATGATGACAGTTACCGGGACCGATTGGGCAGGAGCGAAGTACCATGCCAGTTAATGTTGTTCATACCCTCGAAGACGAAGCAGCCTGGGAGCGAGCCAAGGAAATCGCAGCCAACGAGTATCCGCACGCGGAGGGCTCCAACTATTGGCGAATCGTGATGGCCATCTACAAAAAGATGACTCACTACGTGGCGAAGTCGGAGCGTGGTCATCATGACCCCACTTGGCGAATGACGCGGTAGCAGCGCGCGAGTCAGCCGGGTATCTCAAGGTTAGGATGTGCGACCCGCGATAAATAACCAACCGACCGTTCAGTAGGTTCAAGACCGCTCGACCCGAGGAATAGTACATCCATTAAATCCGCCTTTTGTCCGTGGACAAATTCGTGACGCCGTTCGCCACATGACTGGCACGATCGGAGCCACGCAATATCGGCAAAGCGCGAAAACCTGCATGCCTTCATGGGTGTCAATCTGGCACGCCGACTGCTTCCAGTTCCGGCTCCTTTATGAATTGTACGAAGCGCTTTCCGGGCAGAGGTTAGAATGCTGTCAGGCTTGATGCCGCAAAATGTTTCGACCTTCGGGGGACAGATCGATTCAGTCCTCTACCTAATCCTCTACGTCGTCGGCTTCTGGTTCGTTCTGACCGAGGGACTGCTGATCTATTTCGCGATTTCCTCGCGCCGCAAGCAGGCTCGCCAAGCCGCATACCTTCGTGGTGATACTCCGCGCCAAATGGCATGGGTGCTGGTGCCCGCGCTGATCGTCCTATGCCTCGATCTTGGGATCGATTCCGCCGGCAACAGCGCGTGGGATCTTGCGAAGAACAGCAGCCCGCCCTCGACCATCGACATCAAAGTCAAAGCTAAGCAGTTCAACTGGGAATTCACTTATGCCGGTCCGGACGGCAAGCTCGGTACCGCCGATGATGTCGCGCTCGAAAACGAGCTGCACGTGCCGGTCGGCAAAGTTGTCCATCTCACTCTCACCTCCGAAGACGTGATTCACAGCCTCTGGGTGCCTAACTTTCGCCTCAAACAGGATGTCGTCCCGGGCCGCGCGATTCCTGCCTGGTTCGAGGCCACCAAGGTCGGAACCTACGAGATCGCCTGTTCGGAGCTATGCGGCTTCGGCCACTACTCGATGCACGGCAACATTACGGTCCAGAGCCAGCCGGACTACGAGAACTGGATTCGCGACAACATCACAAATCACGCTGCAACTGCATCGGCGGCTCGGTAGGGAGGGGCCTGGGTATGAACGTCGCTGTTAAGCCGCATGAGCACGAAGAGCATCAGCTGGGATTCGTACGCCGCTACCTGATCTCGACCGATCACAAAGTCATCGGCAAGCAATACATGATGCTGTCGGCGGTAATGGCAATCCTGGGTGGACTATCGAGCTATATCATTCGATGGCAATTGGCATGGCCCGAAACTTCGGTGCCCGGATGGGGCCCGATTGGACCCGACCAATACAACGCGCTTATCACGATGCATGGCACCATCATGGTGTTCTTCGTTGCGATGCCGTTTCTACTTGGCGCATTCGGCAACTTTCTGATCCCGTTGATGGTGGGCGCCGACGACATGGCGTTCCCGCGTCTCAACGCAATGTCGTTTTGGACCATGTTCACCGCTTCTTCGGTTCTCATTGCGTCGATGTTCATGCCGGAAGGTCCAGCCGCCGCCGGATGGACGAGCTACGCACCACTCTCGGACAATCCGCTGTATACCGGCGTCTACCTTGGGCAGGATTTATGGATCCTCGCGGTTGCACTCGAGTTCGCATCCTTCCTGATGGGTGGGGTGAACTTCCTGACGACCGCGCTTAACATGCGAGCGCCCGGCATGACCCTGATGCGCCTCCCAATGCTGGTGTGGATGGAAATGACGGCTGCGGTAGTGTTCCTGCTCTCGGTCGGACCGCTGGTCGCCGGCGCCATCATGTTGCTCCTCGATCGCCAGCTCGGCACCGGCTTCTTTCGTCCCGACAAGGGCGGCGATCCGTTGCTATGGGAGCATCTGTTCTGGTTCTTCGGTCATCCCGAGGTTTACGTGGTGGCGTTGCCGGGCTTCGGCATCATGCTCGAAGTGATACCGGTTTTCTCGCGCAAGCCGCTCTTCGGTTACAAGATGATCGTCTACTCGACGGTCGCGGCGGGCCTGCTGAGTTTCCTGGTCTGGGCGCATCACATGTTCGTTTCGGGAATGGATCCGCGCCTCGCCACTCCCTTCAGCATCACGACGATCATGATCTCGGTGCCGTTTGCAATCCTGGTGTTCTCAATGGTCGCGACCTTGTGGCATGGCTCGATTCGCTTCGCCACCCCGATGCTGTTCGCGCTCGGTGGCCTGGCGTCGTTCGTCGTTGGCGGAGTGACCGGTATTTTTCTCGGCTCCTCCGCCGTCGATATCTACATGCATGGCACCTATTTCGTGGTCGCACATTTCCACTACACCCTGTTTCCGGTGACTTTCTTCGGCGGGCTGGCGGGGATTTATTTCTGGTTCCCCAAGATGTTCGGCCGGATGATGAATGACACTCTCGGCAAGGTTCACTTCTGGGGTTCGTTCGTTTGTTTCAACGCGATCTTCATACCCTTGTTCGTGGTGGGGATGGGTGGCAGTCCGCGGCGAATTTACGAACTCAGCTCGTACGACTTTTTGAAACCGATGCAGCCGTGGCATGTGGTTGCTACCTATGCCGCGATCGGCCTGCTGATGGTGCAAATCCCGTTCATCGTGAACGTCGTCTACGCGATGATTCGGGGCGAGGTTGCGGAGCGCAATCCATGGCATGCAAATACGCTGGAGTGGACGCTCGATTCTCCACCGCATCATCCTAACTTCCCGACCCCGCCTCGGATCTATCGCGATCCGTATGAATACAGCGTTCCCGAGCTGTCTGAGGATTGGTTGCCGCAGGATCAGCCGCTGCAGCTTCCAGTCGCCACTGCGGCGCGATGAACATCAAAAACATGCGGCCGGTAGCCAGGTATTAAATAGATGGGTGCAAGTGTGCAGACGATTTCGATAGCGCCGGAGGCCGATCATCTTCGTGAGATCCCGATCGGCAAGATGGCGATTTGGTGGTTCCTGGCCTCCGAGATCATGGTGTTCGGCGGCCTGATTGCCTGCTTCGTGCTGTTGCAGTTCGCGCACGGCGGCTTCGCCGCGGAAGCTGAGCACGTGAAGTGGCGTCTCGGCGCATTCAACACACTGGTGCTGGTGACCTCGAGTCTCACGATGATCCTCGCGCTGGCAGCAGCGCGCATCAAAAACCTCGCGCGCACCCGGCTATGCCTCGCCGCGACGGTCCTGCTGGGAGTCTTTTTTTTGTGTGTAAAGGCCTTCGAATATAGCACCGAGATTCGTGAGGGCTTCGTGCCGTCATCGGGAATTTTCTGGTCCTTTTATTTCGGCATGACCGGACTGCACGGATTGCACGTGATCGCGGGAATCGTCATCAACTTGATGTTACTGGTCGCGGTTACGCGGAAACTGCCGTGGGATTTTCTGCAACGGCGCATCGAGTTCGCCGGGCTCTACTGGCATTTCGTCGATGTGGTCTGGATCTTTCTCTTCCCGCTCATTTATCTGACCTGACGCGCAATCTATGGGAGTAATCGGATGAACCAGGCTGCTGAAATACTGGAAGGTCACGCTGAAAGTTCCCTCTACCTAATCGTGTGGGCATGGCTGGTATTCCTGCTGATTGCGGGATTGGCGATTTTCGTCCTGCCGATTCCGCGCACTGCCGGAGTGGTACTCATTTTCTCGATTGCGGCGATCAAGGCAGCGCTGGTGCTGCGCAACTATATGCATCTCAAGCACGAGCACTTGCTGATTTATCTGATCGTCGCGGTTCCGGCGCTATTGGTGCTCGGAATGACCTTGTCGCTGATTCCCGACATCGTCTTTCGCCACCACCTCGGCGGATGAAAGCGTTGGTCACAAATCTGCTCGCACTCGCCGCGATGCTACTGCCCTCGGTCGCGCTGGCCTGTGCGAATTGCTATGCGGCATCGAGCAAGCAGACCATCCTCGCATACTACGCGAGCACGATGCTGCTTTCGCTGATGCCATTTGCACTAATTGGCGGCGTCATCGTCGCGGTCCTTGTGATGCGCAACCGGGCGCCGAGCACCGAAGATTCGTCCGTCTAGGCTTTCTTCAAACTCGGCAGGTCATACTCGGCGCGGCACATATCCTCGTAGTCGCGCTTCGCGCGCCCGACCAGGGTCGCGCGATCCTTTTCCGGTAAGCTGCCGAGCATCGCGAGCCTGCGATAGTCGCTCGGTACGTAGCTGAGGTGGGTCACGAGGCCGTAGCCGGGGTCGAGAACGTGAAGTTGGATCGCGCGCGGTTCCAGGACGAACTCGTAGCCGTCGCCGCCCGCGAGGTCGAGCGTCACCTGATGGCAGGTGCTCGGCGCGGTTGACGCGATAGTACCGGCCCATGCGACATGGATGGGGCGGTGGATGTGGCCGGCCGCCACTCGAACCACGTTAGGATGACGGGCGATTATCCCCTCCATCCGGCGTCCGCCGTGCAGACCCGATCCATCCATCCAATTTACGCCGGTGCGAAACGGCGGATGATGCATGAAGATCATCGTGGGCCGATCGGGTTGCGCGCTCAGCGTTTCATCCAGCCAACTCAATCGTTCATCGCACATCATGCCGTGATGATGCTCGGGCACCGAGGTGTCGAGGCCGATCAGACGGATCGGATAATCATCGATTGCGTATTGGACGAATGGTGATCCACCCGGCGGCAGGTACCGGTGATCGGCAAACACGTTTAGCAGCGCCTCGCGGCGATCGTGGTTGCCCGGGATGATGAATACCGGCGCGGCCAGCTTCGCGAAGATCTCGCGCAGGACCTCGTATTCATCTTCGCGTCCGTGATCGGTGAGATCGCCCGACGCTATAACGACATCGGGGCGCGGTGCGAGACTGTTGATGTGAGCGACCGCCTCCGCCAGTTGCGCATTGGTCGGAATCTCGCGATAGCAGAGGCGGTCCCTCGCTACTACGTGCAGGTCGGTTATCTGCGCGATGATCATGGTTCCCTCGCGCTATCCGGCATCAGGCGGCGACGAAGACCTCGCGCGCGTGATTGGTGTCGCAATACTCGAGCACCTGCGCGATACGGTCGCCATCGAAGCGAAGATAGAAGTGATAAAGATTGTTGTACTTGCGCCCATTGGCGGCTGTGGTGTTCGATTCGCACTGCACCGAAACGTTGTTGCCTTCGCTGAAGACGGTGCCGAACTTCATATTGACCCCATTCGGCATCATGGCTTTGAGGCCTTTCGCGAAGCCCTTGAGAGCTTCTTTGCCCTTGACCGGGTCGAAGCCAGACATCCGGGTCATCACGCGCCATTCAAAATCGTCGGCGACGATCGGTTCGATTTTCGCGGGGTCCGGATTCTCGAGCATCTTCAGGAATTCGACCGCTCTTTCCTTCTGTTGCGCTGGTGTCATGAGGAACCTCCTGATGTGACGATAGCTACTCAAACCGCATCGATTGCGCAAACGGCCAACCGTCAACGGCGCGGCAGAAACTCATTCTTAAGCCCGGTAGTAAGCTGCGAGGCCGCGGTGCGATCCAGCGCATCGAGATCCCAGCCACCTTCGCGAATCATCGTGCGCGATGGCTCAGGTTCCGGATAGATGCCGACCATCTCACCACCGACCACGAACGTGCGCCCATTCACATTGGCCGCCGCATCGGTACACAACCACACCACCAGCGCGGCGACCTGTTCCGGTTTGTTGTCGAGCGGATTGGCCATCGGCACCGGGATACCGCGATCGCCGAGCATCTCGCGCGTACGCTCCATCGCCTTGAGCGCCTCTTCGTCGAACAGTCGGGTGGCGGCGCGAGGTCGAATTGCGTTGCATCGCACGTTGAAGCGCCCGAGGTCTCGCGCAATCGTGCGCGTGAACCCGACGATGCCTTCCTTGGCAGCCGAGTAGCTCGATTGGCCGAGATGACCGAGCCCCGACTCCGACGCGGTATTGACGATGACGCCGCTTTTCTGTTCGCGGAAAATCATCGCGGCGGCGCGGATGGTCGAGAAGGTACCTTTCATGTGCACCGCGATGACGTCGTCCCAGTCGCTCTCACTCATGTTGTAAATGATGCGCGGACGCACGATGCCCGCGTTGTTGATGAGGATGTCGAGCCGCCCGAAGCTGTCGATCGCGGTTTTGATGATGCGCGCGCCGCCCTCCATCGTTGCGACGTTGTCGTAATTTGCTACCGCCTCACCGCCCGCGGCGCGGATCTCTTCGGCCACCTGCGCGGCGATGCGATCGTCGGCGCCTCCGCCGATCGGGCCGCCGCCCAAATCGTTGACCACCACCCGCGCTCCCTCATGTGCCAGCAGCATCGCTTCGGCGCGCCCGATGCCTCGTCCCGCGCCGGTAACCACCGCGACCTTTCCCTGAAGGCGTTTTCGTTCTGATGATTTCATGTTCGCCATACGCACAACTCCTTCATCTTTCTATACAGCCCGCGTCGGTGTCTGGCATATTTGACATGCTCATGGTCAACTTGTTAAGCGCGAACTAAAACGATCGGCGAAAGGCCGATGGGAGGATCGTGCGATGCCATCCAAAGATATCGTTGTCGACGCCGACGGTCACATCCTTGAGCCGCCCGATCTGTGGGAAAAGTATCTCGAAGCGAAGTATCAGCCGCATGCCATCAAGGTCGTCAAAAACGACAAGGGCCTCGAATGCCTGCAGTACGATGGCAAGCTTTCGCAGCAGGCGCAGCCCGGATTCCTCGCCGCACTCGGCGGGATGGGTAAGGAGCAGGACCAGCTTCGGCCCGATGCCGAGCGCACCTACGTTGGATGCGCGCCGTTCGGCTCGATGGATGCGCGCGAGCGCGTCGAGTTGCTCGATCGCGAGAACCTCGCCAAGGCCGTGCTGTATCCGACCTTGGGAATTTTGTGGGAAGCCGAAGTGGATGACGTCGAGCTCTCGCAGGCCTATTGCCGCGCGTACAATCGCTGGATCGCCGACTTCTGCCGGCCCCACAGCGACCGCCTGATCCCGATTGCGCATCTCTCGCTGGGCGATCCGCAGGCCGCTGCGGCTGAACTTGAGCGCGCGGTCAAGGATGGATGCCGCGGCGCTTTCGTCGCGCCCTTTACCATCACGCGCAAGCCGCACGGTCATCCCGACCATGATGTGGTCTTTGCGATGGCCGAGAAGCTCGACGTGCCGTTCGCGATTCATCCAACCTTCGAACCCAAGGGGCTCAATCGTGCGCGTTTCCATGGCATGGAGCGGATGCCGTTGCTTGGCGTGATCGCTTCGCAAATTCTCCAGCAGCCGCTCTCGACGTTCTTCCAGTTCGGCGTGTTCGACAAGTTCCCCAAGCTGCGCGTCGTCATCCTCGAATCGGGTTCGTCATGGCTCGGCTTCTGGATGGATCGAATGGATGAGGGCTACGAGACCTGGATCGGCGGTACGCTTCCGCTCAAGCACAAGCCCAGCGAGTACGTACGCAAGCAGGTCTGGATCTCCGGCGATCCCGATGAGCAGGCAACCGCATATGTCATCGACTATGTGGGCCGCGACCGCTTCTTCTGGGCCAGCGACTTCCCGCATCCTGACCACGGCGGCAAATATCTGGACGCGCTGGAACGGATGGTTGCTCCAATGTCGCCTGAGGCGCGACGTGGTGTAGTCGGCCAGAACGTTCTCGACTGTTACAAACTGTAGGAGTTTGTAGGATGCCGGGAAATCAGCTCATCATCGATGCCGACGGCCACATCCTCGAGCCGCCCGACCTGTGGGACAAGTATCTCGAGGAGAAATATCGCCCGCGCGCAATCAGAATCAAGCGCGACGACAACGGCATGGAGTTCCTCGAATACGACGGCAAGCCCGCGCAGATGATCCGGCCGGGTGTGCTGCATACGCTCGGTGCGATGGGGCGCAGCGCGGCGGAGATGAAGCCCTCCGTGGAACGCACCTACCTGAATGCGGCGCCGTTCGGTGCGATGGACATGAAGGAGCGCCTCGCGCTGCTCGATCAGGACGGCATCGATAAGGCGATCCTGTACCCGACTATCGGACTGCTGTGGGAAGCTGAGGTAGAAGATCCGGAACTCAGCAACGCCTACTGCCGCGCCTACAATCGATGGATCGCGGATTTCTGTCGCGATTCGGGCGGCCGTCTCATCCCGATCGCGCATCTTGCTCTGCTCGATGTTCCCGCGGCGGTCGCCGAACTTGAGCGTGCGGTCAAGGATGGATGCCGTGGTGCATTTGTTGCGCCGTTCAATCATCTGCGCAAGGCGCACGGCCATCCGGATTTCGATCCGCTGTTCGCCAGATTCCAGGAACTCGACGTTCCCTATGGCATCCATCCGACGTTCGAGCCCACCACGCTGGCATCGCGTCGATTCAGCGGACTGGGCACCTCGATTTGGTACCATCAGGTCACCGCGTGCTACGGGGCGCAGGTCGCTTTTACGACGCTGTTCTCATTCGGGGTGTTCGACAAATTTCCGAAGCTCAAAGTGGTGGTGCTGGAATCCGGCGCCGGATGGATTGGCTATTGGGTCGACAGGATGGACGCGCTGTACGAGGTCCCGATCAATCGCGCGCCATTGAAAAATCCCCCGAGCCACTACATTCGCTCCCAATGCTGGATTTCCGCCGATCCTGATGAGCGAGCGCTCGCCGGGTTAAGCAAGTTCATCGGCGAGGATCGCTTCTTCTGGGCGAGCGACTTTCCGCATCAGGATCACGGCCGCGAGTACATGAAGGAATTGAAAGGCTTGCTGGCCGAGATGCCCGCATCGGCCGCCGCGAAGCTCGCGGGCGAGACGGTCGCCAGTTTGTATAAGATTTGAAACCGGATGTCGGCAGCTATGCCGAGGCGGTGTAGCTGATGAACTCGAGCAGGTTGCCGTCGGGATCGCGAAAGTAGACGCTGATGCCTTTGCCGCGACCTCCGAGGCGCGGCACCGGGCCTTCCTCGATCTCGATGCGGTTGCGCTTCAGATGCTCAATCGCGGTGTCGGGCGTACCGGGCCATACGAAGCAGTAGTCGCCGCCGCCGATCATCGGATGCGTCGCTTTCAAAGTTATGTGGTTGTCGGGTGGATGCAGGTTGAACCGGTTGCGTCCGAAGCTGAGGCTGACGATCGGCCACTTGCCCGCGCGCCACTTTTCCAGGCCATCCGCCTTCGCGCCGAACACCCGCTGATAAAATTCCACCGAGCGTTCGATGTCGCCGACTGGCATCGCAACATGATCGATATCGATTTCCATTGCGGCCTCTCCTTATGCTTGGTGCTGGAGGAACGTGATTTCGATCGCGACCGACGGGGTTGCCGATGGCGCATCGTCAGCTTTGAAGAACGCTCCCGCGAGTGCGAGCGGAGCCTCGCTGCGAAACCAGACCGCGCGCCGATACGCCTCGCCACGGAACGAGGGCTTCCGATACACGATGCGCGCGCGAGCACCGAATAGAAACTTCAGATTGTGCCCCGAGTTGTGCAGCAGGTCGGCGACGTGTTCCTCCATCGCGCGCAAATACGCGGTGCCGTTGACGTGCCGATTCGGATCGGTCTGCCCGTAGTGCCAGACATGGGTTTGCGATTCCATGAAGTCAGGTAAGCGTGTCGTGTCCACGATGGCGTCGATCCCCGGAACGTCGAGAATCCGCGTCGGTTGCGCGCCGAGTCCAAGCTCCGATGGCAGCGAGGTCACGCGCCGGCGTGCCGGATCGGGATCGTAGCGAGTGAATACGTTCAGCATCCGCGCCTTGGCTAGCTCCGCTCCGGTGGCCGCGAGAACCGTATGGCGGCCTTCGCGAGCAAGATGCCGCACGGCGCCGGATTCATCCAGTGATCTGGCCAGAAATGATTCTCCTCGAATGAGAACTCTGGCGGCCGGATCGCATGGAACGTCGGTGGTCTCCACTTCGACGTAAACCAGGGGCGTAAAGATGCCGCCCATCGTCTCGAAGTCGTGCAGGCCGCCGAGGATTCGCTGCCACGGCGCGAAATGCGATCGGCCGGTGTATTCGGAAACCGATGATAGCTTGATGCTTCGATTCTCGGTCAAGCTCTGGAAGCTTACCGGTTCGCGCATCCGCGTGCGCACGATACGGTCGGCAAGGTTCACGAGGCGTTTGGCCATGGCTACGGCAGGATATTATCCGGGAGTCGCGTGCCGAAAAGGGCCATCCTATCGGCGGCGGTTCATCATGCGATAGTCGACGCGGGCGACGACCTCGCCGCGCTGATTGGTGAGCGTCGAGCGAATAACAGTGAAATCCATGGTGCCGCTGCGACCGGTTTTTTCGTAGGTTTCCTTCACTTCGGTGGCGATCGAAATGGAGTCGCCGGGGCGAATCGGGGCTTCGAACTCAATGTCGATGCCCGCCATCAGTCCGCCGCGCGGGAAGAGCGCCGCTTGTTCGGCGGGCTCGGCACGACGAAACGAGGCTGCGTAGGCGGGTGGCGCGACGATGCCACCATACGGACCATTGAGGGCTGCGACCGGATCGATGTAAAGCGGATTGAGGTCGCCCATCGCGCTGCAAAAATCCGCGATCTTCTCAGTTGTAACCTCGATTGGCGCGTCGAGTTGGAACCTGCGACCGATGTCGGATGCGTCTTCTTTCATATTCAGATTGGCGGGCGTAACTGAATCAAGCTGAGACGAAGATTTCAGTCCCCTTCAACAGCATTGGCGAGAGTCCACCCGCGCCGTCATCGTAAGCTTTATCGTGGCGGCAAGTCCACGAAAGACCGCAGAGTATTTTGTGCGCGAAAAACTCGCTCCCTATGGTGAAGAGGCGCGTATCAACAGAACCGCTTGCGCGGTCAGCACTTCCCTCGCGCCGGAAAGGCTTAAGGTTGCCGTGGCGGGGAAGGTGAGCGAGGCCGTGCCGCCGGCCGGCGCCGCCAGCTCTCCGAACGCCAGAGAAAAGCCTTCCCTGGATGACTTGGTATTAAAGCGTTGGATCACTGGCAGCGTGAGCGTCGGCCCCACGAAACTTTGCGCCGCGTAGAAGTACACTTGAAGCTCGTTGCTGTTGGTAGGTGTTAACGACGGCGCTGCGACGGCAATCGGACTGAGACCGGTCCCCGTTGCACCAGAAGATTTGTCGATCGGCGCCCCCGACGCTCCTCGCCATGCCCCCATTACGCCCGCCGCATACTGCGAGCTTATGGTCCATTTGTAGGAGGCTGGTTCGCTTGCAGCTGCAACCTTGTAATACAGCCACGAGGTTATCTTATTGGAGTCGCCGATTGCGTCCCGACGAATGAAGCTCCAACCGATTGGGGGAGTTGGCACAACGGATGCCGTGCCATCGGCGATGGCGATTTGGGCGAGGAGCACGTCGCCGAATTGAAGGCCAGTCGGCACCGCCACATTCACCGCCGTCACCGGACCACTGGAATCTGCCAATGGGCCTGCCCCGACGAAAGTCATCGCAAAGCCCGGTGTCGCAGTAGCTATAGGTGTCGCGGTTGCGCTCGCTGTCGCAGTCCTGGTTGCAGTTGCAGTATGCGTTGGTATCGCTGTTGATGTGAAAGTTGCGGTTACGATAGGTGTCGCAGTCTTTGTACCGATCGGCGTCCAAGTGGGAGTCGGGGTCGCGGGATTCAACGCAGGTACCAACAGAATGGCTTGTGCGGACATCGCAGCGCTACCCGAGATGCTGCTACTCGCTGGATAGGTAGGAGATACAGAATTGGCAGGGGGCGCAGCAAGATCGGCGAAGGCAAGGGTGAAGCCTTCCTTCGATGATTTGCTATCGAAGCGCTGACTCAGTGGACTTGCCAAGGCAATGGTTGGTCCAACGTAAGCCTGCGCACCATAGAAATACACTTGTAGCTCCTGGTTCTCGCTCGGGACCAAAGATGGGGCAGCGAGAAGGACGGGACTGGCGCCTGCTCCTGTAACTCCCGATGCCTTATCGATCGGCGAAGTGGAGGCACCTCTCCAGGCGCCCATCAAGCCGGCGGCCCAGCTGGAGCTGAGGCTCCATCCGAACGAAGCCGGTTCGCTTGCTCCCGCGACCTTGTAGTAAAGCCACGAGGTCAGCTTGTTAATGGAACTTACCGAGTCATGGCGAACGCCGATCCAGCCACTTGGAGGAGTAGGTACAACCAGGCCGCTGCCATCGGCGACAAGGATTTGCGCCAGTAAGATGTCGCCCGGCTGAACTCCAGCTGGCTTGCCGACTGTTACCGTTGTAACGGGAGCTGAGTAGTCCGCCAGCGGTCCTGCTCCGACAAACGTGATGGTCGGAGAGGGCGTCGCAGTGGCGGTCGGCGTCGCAGTCACAGTCGGGGTTACGATCGGCGCCGAGACTACCATCGCCACGGTGAAAGAGTGGTCGAGGCTTGGACTAGCGGTCGTCCCGGTGATCGTGATCGGATACGCTCCCGCCATCGCGTCGGGCGGGACTGTAACATTCAAGCTGGTACCCGGCGATCCTGGTCCGATAGATGCCGAACCCAGGGTGCAGGTGATTCCATCGAGTCCTCCGCACGCTCCTGCGGAGGCTAGCTGTACGGTGGAGCTGAGCCCATTTGACCTGGTCGTCGCGACCGTCCCCGAAGCGATTCCTCCGATGCCCGCCGTGAACATCTGTGGCGATGCGGTGACCGAGATGCCGAAATCCGGTCCAGGCGGCGCACCACAGCCGCTGAAATTGAATGAACCGATCAGCGTGCTCCAGGCCTTGGGGTCCGTCTTCGTGTAATACTCGTTGACGTACCAGAATAGACAGTCATCGCTCGGATCGACGCGCATCGAGGTGTAGTCGCCCCAGCGATTGAGGCCGGTTTGCGAGCCCGCCCCCGAGTGCAAACTGCTTTCAAGCTCCATCGTACCCGGCGGATCGTCGGGTGTCCGGCCAGTGTATCTAATCGAGGGAAAGATGCTGCTGCTGGATACGCTGTAGCCTAGTCCGATGTTGCCCATGCCATCCATGGCGATACTTCCCATCCAACGAGCGGAGGCATCGGGAGCGTAGGTTCCCTGTTGGTACAGGTCGAAGCTTCCGCCATTCGAGGCTGGCGTTTTGCGCAGTTCATACCAGCGCACCCCGACACTCGACCCTGCTACGATCGAATGATTGACGACCATGGTCTCGTGGTCGCCGAAATTGCGATACGCGAGCCGGTACAACAGACGATCGCAGAGCTGCTCGAGCGCGACGCTCGAACCCGGTTGCAAAATATCACCGCATGACAAATCGAACGACGCTACCGCGAGGTCGATCGGGTCGCTCAGCGTCGAGCTGCCAGGGTCGGTAAAGTTTGGCAATAGTTTGACTAGACGGATGGTGCTCAGACTTTCCAGCTTCACGAAGTAGCCCGGTGAGCCGTCAGGAGGCGGGGTCGATCCATCGAGGTCCGACGGCAGAAAGCCACCAAATACCGGGTAGATGAAACACACCGCGGCGGCAGGCGCGCCGGCCAGCATCGCGGTTCGATCGTATGCGCAGAGTTCGGAGCCAACTATTGGACCGTCGATAGCGAACAGGTTGTAGCTGGCGAGATAGGCAGGGTTGGTCGCGGTGGGCCATACGCCAAATTTGGGGTAATCATTTTCGTTGCCCCCAAAATCATACGAATACAGATTGTAGGTGCCGGTCGGATTGCTGGTTGTCGCCACTGCGATGCATTCCAGAAAAGGCGAGCTCATGCTGGCGAAGACAAACTGAGTAATGATGAAGCGATCGGCCAGCTTGTCGTATTGGACGATCGGGTCGCCGCCACTGCCGGAGGCACAATTGCCGCCCAGATTGGTCCATAGAGAGTTCAGACTTTTCGGATATCCGGGGAACAAGCTGCCACTCTTGCTGAATACCGCAACCTCAACATTAACCACCTCGACGATGTGATTTGGGCCGACTGCAATGTTGGGATCGGGTGGAATCTTGCTGACGAAACCGATTCCCGGAAAGCTCAGGTGCTGCTCGGTGTGGGTACTGCTCAAAGCCTCACTCTGCAAGATGGCGCTGGCTGCGTGACGATCGACCACTCCAGGCAGGCGCGGCAGGGGACGCGGCGGGTCGACCTCCAGCTCTTCGATTGTTGGCGAGGATTGCAATGTTGCGGTTGATCGCGCCGAATTCTTGATGCTCGAGAGCGGTGCCGAAACGGCGAAACCCACCGGGTAAAAAACGGTGGGCGAGGGTGGCCCCTCTCGTGCTGCCGCAGATACCGCAGTCGCGACGATCAAAGCCATCGCGCCGAAAATTTGGAGCCGGCCTTTTATCGGATTGCCCTGATTCATCCCCCCGGATGGGCTTCAAGTAGTGAGAATGGAGAGTAGAGCGTCTCGGCAGCGGAGGGTCAACACAGACTCTGGTGCAAAACAAATGCGCTGAGCGAGCTTGCTTCCGAATCCTCGAAGTGGCTGGATTCTGATCGAACACACCATCGGAGCGCAGCCTCTTCGATGGCGACGGCAAGGAGGTCAGGCATGTCTAACTCGCGTCAACTCCGCTTGGGCGCTTTCATGCGGCCGGTCAGCATCCACACCGCGGCCTGGCGTTATCCGGGCGCGTTTCCGGACGCGAATTTTAACTTCGAGCATCTAACCCGCTTTGCGCAGACCCTGGAACGTGGCAGGTTCGACGCCTTCTTCATGGCCGATCATCTCGCGGTGCTCAACATGCCGCTCCAGGCGCTCAAGCGCAGCGCCACTGTGACCTCGTTCGATCCGCTGACCCTGCTGCCGGCGCTCGCCGTCGTAACCAAACACCTCGGACTCATCGCCACCGCATCGACGACATACAACGAGCCGTATCATGTGGCTCGAAAGTTCGCGTCGCTGGACCATATCAGCGGCGGACGCGCCGGATGGAACGTGGTGACTTCCGGTAATCCGGACGAGGCGATGAATTTTGGCCTCGAGGAGCATGTCGAGCATGCCACGCGCTATCGGCGTGCCCGTGAATTCTACGATGTGGTGACGGGCTTGTGGGACAGTTGGGCCGACGATGCGTTCATTCGGGACGTGGAGTCGGGCGCCTACTTTGACCCCGAGAAGCTTCACATCCTTAATCATAGCGGCGAGTTTCTGAAGGTCCGCGGCCCGCTCAATATCGCGCGCCCGATTCAGGGCTGGCCCGTCATCGTGCAGGCAGGCGCGTCCGATGCTGGACGTCAGCTTGCCGCCGAAACGGCCGAAGTTATTTTTGGCGCCGGCAGCAATATCGCGAACGCGCGGGCCTTCTATGCCGACGTTAAGGGACGCATGAGCTCGCTCGGACGGCCTCGCGATCATCTTAAGGTGTTGCCCGGCGCGTTCGTTGTTATTGGCGATAGCGTTGAAGAAGCGCGTGAGAAACGGATGCGGCTGGATAGCCTGGTGCACTACGACAGCGCGATCGCTTCGCTGTCGATCATGCTCGGCCACGACGTATCAGGGCTCGATCCGGATGGACCGTTACCATCAATCCCCGAAAGCAACGCGAGCAAGAGCGGTCGGGAGCGGATCATTGAGCTTGCTGAGCGCGAGCACATGACGGTGCGGCAACTCGCCCAGCGGGTTGGAGGTTTTGGCGGCCTCGCGTTTGTCGGCACTCCCGTGACGATCGCGGACCAGATGGAGGAGTGGCTACTAACGGACGCCTGTGACGGGTTCAACATTATGTTTCCGTACCTTCCAGCGGGGCTTGACGATTTCGTCAATCGCGTGGTGCCTGAGCTGCAGCGGCGCAAAATCTTTCGAACCGAATATGAGGGCAAGACGCTGAGAGAGAATCTCGGTCTGCCGCGTCCGGCAAATCGTTTCTTTGCGAAATCAACCGAACCTCGGGAGCATCCGAGCCTGGAATTCGCACGCGCTGATTGAAGTCGTCGGCGGAGTGGAATCGGAACCGCCAACGGGGGGATTTTCAGGTCACTCCGACGATGGAGTCGCAGCATGGAGAAGCAATCGGAGATTATCGGCATAAGCTGGGGGCGGCGCCAATTGGAATCGGACGACTGTCGGCAGGGCCAGGTAAGGCTGCGATAGTTTCGATGCAGCCGGGGTGGGACCGGTAGTTGCTCGGCGGAGAGAGGCGAGACCGCGGTCAACGGCTCAAAGTCTCTGAACACGCGACTCTCGAAAATATCGAGATTCCACAGAGGATACCCATGGTTCCCTGGCAGTAGCCGCATCCGAGTGGTCGAAGCGGTTCGATTCGTTGTTGTACTGGAGAGGTGGTGGGCAGGGGTGGAATCGAACCGCCGACACAAGGATTTTCAGTCCTTTGCTCTACCGACTGAGCTACCTGCCCACCGAGGTGGCTTGCGCAGAACCTTCATTGCTACCGTTCCGCAACGCCGCTTGCAACTGCCTCATCGTTGCAGCTTCGCGACGCGCGATTCCACGAAATCGATCACCTTCGCTTCGAGGTTCACTCCGTCCAGCCGATCGATCTCCTGCACGCCGGTCGGACTCGTCACATTAACTTCCGTCACGTAATCACCGATGATGTCCAGGCCCACGAAGTAAAGCCCGTCGTGCTCGAGGCGTGGACGCAGGACCCGGCAAATCTCGCGATCGCGCGGTGTCACGGGCGCCTTGATGGTGTTGCCGCCGACATGGATGTTGCCGCGATGCTCGTCGTCGCGCGGAACTCGCAGCGTGCCGCCGATCGGTTCGCCATTGAGCACGATGAGGCGTTTGTCGCCGTTGCGCACCTCGGCGATGTAGCGTTGCGCCATGATCGGTTGGGTCTCAAACCGGGTGACCGTTTCGAGAATCGCGCCGAGGTTGCGATCACCGACGCTCACCAGGAAGACACCTTCGCCGCCGTGGCCGCCGAGCGGCTTGACGATCATCTGACCGCCTTGCTCCATCATGAACTTGCGCAGCCGAGCGACTTCATAGGTCACCAGGGTGGGTGGAATGACTTCCGGAAAATTCAGTTGATAGAGCTTTTCGTTTGCGGTCAGCAAAGCGTTGGGCCGATTCATGACGAAGGTGCGACGCGTGTCGGCGAGTGCCAGCAGCATTGCGGCGTAAGCGAACTGCGCATCGACCGGAGGATCCTTGCGCATGAAGATGGCATGGAAATGCTCGAGCTGGAAATCGGAGCCCTCGTCGAGGAACTGGTAGTGCGGCGTCGCGCGTGCAACTTCGCATCGACGCGCGAAGGCGTAGGGCTGATGGCCTCGCGCTACCAGATCGCGTAGGCCGGCGAAGTAAACTTCGTGGCCGCGCGCAACCGCTTCGAGCATGAAGGCAAACGTGGTGTCCTTGTCCACCAGGACCTGCGAGAGCGGATCCATCACGAACAGAAATCTGTCGGGCACGTGTCAATCTCCTCCGCGAAGTTCGTCCAGTAGCGCAGCCGCCACGCTCACTGCTGCGATCGCCGCAGTCTCGCTGCGCAGCCGATTGTTTCCGAGGCCGACCTCGATAAAGCCGGCGCCTTTGGCGAGATCGAGTTCAGCGTCAGTGAAATCGCCCTCCGGGCCGCACGCGATGAAAATGCCGCGCGGCTTGCTGCGGCGAAGTACCGATGCAATAGGCTCTGCGCCCATCGTGCAAACCACTTTGAGCGGGGCTGGCGCGCCTCCAGCGAGCCTGTCGTTTGCCAGGTGTTCGATCAAGTCCGTGAATTGTATCTGATCATGAAGTTCCAGCGCTGCCGGCGCGAGACTTTGTTTGGCGGCCGCAGTCGCAAGCCGTCGCCATCTCGAAATCCGCTCGGCGCCCGGGTTCTGCACTACGGTGCGCGCGCACAGCATCGGCCACAACTCGGTGACCCCAAGCTCGGCGGCTTTTTCAACGACGAAATCCATCCGCGGACCTTTGATGATCGCGCTTGCAAGAATCAGTGGCGACGTCCGTTGCCCGAGGGCAGTTGTTTCGATTCGCACGATAGCGCGATCCGGCTCGAACCGCTCGATGCGTCCCAGATGCTCCACATGATCCGGAGCGAGCAGCGCAACGGAAGCGCCTTTGCGCAACCTCATCACGTCGCGGAGGTGATGCAGCTCTGCGCCCTCGATGATCGCAAGACCCTCGGCGACGGGGCGGTGCAACGCGAAGCGGGCAGGGCGACTCATCGCGAGTTCCTGCGCGCGAACACCATCGTGAGCCATCCGCGCGAGGTCGTGGTGTTTTCAAGCTGCAGCTCGGGTACGTAGTGCAATGCGATCGACTTGGCCTCGCGCGCGAGAATTCCGCCCAGCACTAGATGCCCACCCGTGGCGACCAGACGCGTCAAGTCCGGTGCGATAGCGATCAGGGTCTTGCTCAAAATGTTGGCTACCACCAAATCGAACTTTCCCCGCACTCGCGCAACCGGCGTGGTTGAGAAGGCGAGGTATTTCGCCACTCGATTCAGTTCGGCATTCTCGCGCGCGTTGTCGAGTGCGACCGCATCGTTGTCAATTGCCTTGACGTTCCGCAAGCCGAGCATCGTCATCGCGATCGCGAGGATCCCCGAGCCGGTGCCTACGTCGATCGCGCGCCTAATCTTATGCCGAGCGATGAGGTCATCAATCGCGAGCAGCGCGTCGCTGGTCGTCGGATGGTGGCCGGTTCCGAATGCCTGGCCAGGCAGCACCGTAATGCTGATTCGACTGGTTTCGCGCGCCCGATGCCACGGCGGAACGACCAGGAATCGGTCACCGACCGCTAGCGGTTCGAAGCGCGATTGCCACATCGTTGCCCACCCGGGATCGACGATCGACTGCGGCGGTCGGTCACGATCCGATGCAGTGAGCATTCCGGCGGCGCGCATCGTGCGGCGGAGTGCGCGAAGTTTCGCCGGCTGCAGCGTGGTGAAGTATGCCTCCAGCTTGACCGGGCGTCGCGACCTGGCACCCGCGCGGCCGCCGCGCTCGACCGCGCATCCGAGCGCACCGTTGGCGACGAGAAGTCCGGCAGCCTCGTCGGCAAGTCCGGCGGGTGTTTCGAATGTCGCCTTGATGTAGACCGGCTTCGATGCCATCGGGTGGATAATTACCGAACTGCCCGCAGCATGGAATCAGATGTGGAAGGCTGCCTGCAATTTGCCATAGCGTCCTGCGCGCACGTAGGATTTCTGGTGGCAACAAGCTTTCAGCGGCGGAACAGGCTTTCGCCTGTGGGCTCGGTCGGGCGGAGGTGGCGTACGCTCAAGATCGCGCATCGCGGTTCCAGCGGAACCTATCCTGAAAATACCATTTCGGCATTCCTCGCCGCGGCGGAAGAGGGCGCCGATATGTGCGAGCTGGATGTGCAATCGACTCGCGACGGCGCGGTGGTCGTGATTCATGACGACACCGTCGATCGCACCACCAACGGCCACGGCGCGGTGGCAGACCTCACGCTCCAGGAAATCCAGCGCCTCGACGCCAGTTTCAAATTTCCATCGTTTCGCGGCGAGCGTATCCCGACCCTCGAGGAAGTGATGGAGGCGGTGCGCGGCAAGCTCGGACTCAACATTGAAATCAAGGAGGGGGCGGTCGAGCGGCAGGTCTGCGAGCTGGTGCGGTCCTACGACGCGCTCACTAACTCGATGGTGTCGAGCTTCGAATGGAAGGCGCTGGAGAACGTGCGCGCCATCGATCCCGAGGTCCGCGTCGGGCTGCTGGCTGAGAAAAATCGTGATGCCCTCATCGATGCCGGATCCGCGATGAAGGCGTATGCGGTCAATCCGCGCTTCGACATGGTTGACGCGGCATTCTGCGAGAAGGCGCACGCGCAGGGCCTGTTGGTACTGGTGTGGACAGTCGACGTTCCCGAGGCGATGCGAATTCTGATCGCGGCGGGCGTTGATGGTATAATGACCAACTATCCGGCGCGACTTAGGGATGTGCTGGCTGGGCGGTGATGGCGCGATACGGCGACAATGCGATCGATGAAGTGCGGCAACGCGCTGATATCGTGGAGATAATCGGCGCGCATGTTCGCCTGCGCCGCGCCGGCCGCAACTTCGTCGGCCTGTGCCCCTTTCACAATGAAAAGACGCCGTCGTTCTCGGTCAACGCCGAGCGCGGATTCTACCACTGCTTCGGATGTGGCGCGGGCGGCACCGTCTTCAACTTCATGATGAAGGTGGAGGGCCTGAGCTTCCCCGAGGCGATTCGCTCCCTTGCCACGCGCTATGGTGTCACGCTCCCGGAGTTGAAGAATGACGGACCTGGCGCGGCTGAACGGGATGCCCTCACGCGTGCGAATCAGACCGCCGCGGAATTTTATGCGCACGTGCTGTGGAACACGAATGACGGTGAAACGGCGCGCGAGTACCTCCGCTCGCGAGGCATTACCACTGAGACCGCGCGCGCCTTCATGCTGGGCTTCTCGCCGGCGCGTCCGGCCTCATTGGCGAAAGCCTTGGAGAAACGCGGGTTGACCGAGGCCGGTATCAAGGCGGGCGTGGTCAAGCGCGACGCGATGGGGCTTCATGACGCGTTTCGCGCGCGGGTGATGTTCCCGATTCGCGATGCCGCCGGAAAAGTCATCGCGTTCGGTGGCCGCGTCCTCGATGCGCGGATGCCGAAGTATCTGAACTCGCCGGAATCCCCCGCCTACTCCAAGACGCGCACGCTGTACGGCCTTCATGAGGCTCGCCAGGCGATCGCCTCGCAGGATCGCGTGATCATCGTGGAAGGGTACTTCGATGTGATTGCGCTGTGGCAGGCAGGGTTTCGAGAGACGGTCGCGAGCTGCGGCACATCGCTGACGGCCGAGCAATTGCGGCTGCTCTCGCGATACACCAAAAATGTTTTCGCATGCTTCGATGGCGACGATGCGGGCCGCAAGGCATCGTTGCGTGCGCTGGAAATTTTTCTGCAAGCGGGATTGCTCGGTCGCGGCATTTTCATTCCGAGCGGCTTCGATCCCGACACGCTGGTGCGCGAGCGCGGCGCTGCATCGTTGGAAGAATTGATCGCCGCATCTGAGTTGCTGGTCGACTATTTCCTCAAGGAGCAGGCGCGGGAGGCAAAGGGCTCATTGGCCGGCCGTGCGCGCGCTGCCGAAAAGGTCGCCGACCTCCTCAAGCTGGTTGCCAATCCATTCGAATTCGATTTGTTGGCGCGCAAGGCCGCGGACCTTCTTGGCGTCGGTGAGGATACGCTGCGCAAAGCCGCGCGAGGAGCTTCGCGCACTATGCGCGGTGAGCGCCGGATCGAGATGGTGAAGCAGCCGCCGCGCCTCGATGCGACCGCCGAGGCGGAACTGGGACTGGTGGCCATCGTTCTATTGCATCCCGACCTGCGCCCAGAAATCGCGGCATCGTGTCAACTCGATCGTTTCACCGATGCCGCGCTCGCGACGATCTTTGCCGAGGTATGCGCGCTCGGTGAGGTGGAGGCCGGTTTCGAAGAGTTCATCAGCGAGCGACTATCCGAGCAGCAGCAGGGACGCATCGCCGAGCTCGCGGTTGGCCCGTTGGTGGATGATCCGGCGAGCGCGCGGAAGCTGGCCGGCGACTACGCAGCGGCCCTCAGTCATCGGCAGATGCGCCGCGAGGTCGATGAGTTGAAGCGCGCCGCCACAACGTCGTCCGGACCCGGCGCGACCGGTGACGATGCGGTAGCGAGCGTCCAAGCGGTGATTGAGCTGAAGAAAAAAGACGAGCGGGAGCGCCGGAGCACGGGCTGAAGATCAATTAGTGCCCCTTAATTAGAGCTCCCGAAACTGTTAGGATTCTATTCACCCGATGTACCGAATGCCTGCCAGGGGGCCCATAGCTCAGCTTGGTTTAGAGCTGCCGGCTCATAACCGGCTGGTCCCAGGTTCAAATCCTGGTGGGCCCATTTCATTATCGTCACCAACACGGCACCAATGTGTCCGATCGAAAGCCCGCGAGCGAGGCTCGTCGCGTGCCGATCGGCCCAGGCCGGGGAGAACATGAATTGCGCGAAGAAATAAGGCGGCTTATGGGCCTTCAGATCCTTGACCGCAAGCTGAAGGAATTAGAGCAGTCGCTATCCACCGTCGCCCTACGTGTCAATCAGCTACGCGACCAGACTTCAAAACAAGAGGCTGACCTCGAGCGCCTCTCGACCGAGGAGCAGGAAGCCGCCGCCGCGCGAAAAAAACTCGAGCGCGAGCTGGCGGAAGGCGAGGCGCGACTGCGCAACAAGCGGATGCGCCAGAACCTGGTCCGCAACGACAAGGAACTGCAGGCGCTCTCACATGAGGTCGACTCGCTCAAGGAAGGCAATCAGCGCGTCGAAGGCGAGTTGCTGGTCATGATGGAGAGCGCCGGTCCGCGGCTGACCAAACTCAAAGAGTTGAGCGAAACGCTCGCGCAGGCGCGCACCGAGCTTGCGGCAGGCGAGAAAGAAATCGCCGGTCAGGTCGAGGAGATCAAATCCGAACTCGCCCAGCAGCGTCGCGAGCGGGACAAGATTGCGAAAGAGATCGACCCCGCGCTGGTCTCCCGCTACAACGTGATCTTCGAGCGGCGTCAGGGCGTTGCGGTTGCGATTGCCAAATCGGGCACCTGCCAGGGATGCATGCGCCGATTGCCGCCGCAGTTGTACAACGAGATCCAAAAGCACTTGCAGATCCACTTCTGCCCGGCCTGCCAGCGGATCCTGTTCTACGAGGAAGCGGCGCCGAAGTAGATCGGTTTGTAGTCGCGGCGGGAAATTTCGTACAGTCACGACGATCGCTTCGCTCCGGGAGGATCCGCCGTGGCTGATCACACCGTCGCAGAAACCACTGCCGGCAAACTCCGTGGCGCCGTCAACAACGGCATCCACATCTTCAAAGGCATACCCTACGGCGCTCCCGCCGGAGGTCCCGCGCGATTCAAGCCCCCCTCCAAGCCTGCCCCATGGAGCGGCGTGCGCGACGCGATCGAATTCGGTCCCCGCGCTTATCAAAACGACAACAGCTTCGACTTGATGCCGGAATTGCTCGCGCTGTTCAACGCCGAGCCGATCGCGATGAGCGAGGATTGCCTCGTGCTCAATGTGTGGACGCCCGCGCTCGACGGGCGCAAACGTCCAGTCATGTTCTGGTGCCATGGCGGCGCTTTCATTTCAGGTTCAGGATCATCGGGATGGTACGATGGAACCAACCTCGCGCAAAAAGGCGACGTAGTGGTCGTCACTGTCAATCATCGCCTCGGCGTTCCCGGCTATCTGTTTCTGGGCGATCTCGCGGGCGAGGCATACGGCGCATCGGGCAATGTCGGGATGCTCGACATCGTCGAGGCGCTCAAGTGGGTCCGCGACAACATCGCGAGGTTCGGCGGCGATCCCGGCAACGTCACTATTTTCGGAGAATCGGGCGGCGGCGCGAAGGTCAGCGTCTTGATGGCGATGCCGCCGGCGCACGGACTTTTTCATAAGGCGATTATCCAGAGTGGTCCTGCAGTGACGGTGATGGATCGTGGCGACGCGACCGAGACCGCGTCGATGGTCCTCAAGGAGTTGGGCCTCGACGCCAAACAGACCGATCGACTGCAAAAGCTGCCGGCCGCCGATCTCATCAAGGCGCAAACCGCGGTCCTTTCCAAAGTAGGATTCGGGCTCGGCGCGTTGGCGAATCGGCGGCGCCTCGGATTCAATCCGGTGGTCGACGGGAAAGCCTTGCCGCATCATCCGTTCGAGCCGGTAGCGCCTAAAATCTCCGCGAACATTCCCCTGATGATCGGGACCAATAAGGACGAGATACTGTTGTTTGCGCCGCAACTCGCCAGTATCGACGAAGCGACGATGCAGACGCGAATGAAAGCATTCATCGGCGACGGCGCCGAGCACATCATCGAGGCGTATCGGCGCGCGCAGCCCAACGCATCGGCGGCCGACATCGCAGTCGCGATCACCAGCGATCGCTTCATGCGCATCGGTTCGATAACGCTGGCCGAGCGCCAGGCCGCGCAGGATGCCGCCTCGGTATTCATGTACCTGTTTACCTGGGAGACGCCGGTGCTCGGCGGCCGGCTGAAGTCACCGCATGCGCTCGAAATTCCGTTCGTGTTCGACAACGTAGCGACGGATCGGCTGAGCGGCGATACACCGACCAAGTTTGCGCTGGCCGAAAAGATGAGTCGGGCGTGGCTTGCGTTCGCGCGCAGTGGCGATCCGAATCACGGCGGAATACCGCAATGGCCGGGCTATTCGAGCGAAGATCGATCGACCATGATCTTCAACAATGAATGCAGGATCGCCCGCGACCCTTACGGCGCAGAACGGCGCGTGTGGGCGGCGCGCTGATCGACGAATCGACGGCCACTTAAACATTGATGTCCGAAGCGGGCGGAGTGCTGGACGCCGTGACCTTCCTGAGCAGCAGCACGCGGCCGCCTCGGTCGAGATCGGTAGGGTTGCTGGTCGATACGATCTGATACTCGGCTCGGACATCGACTGGACCTTGCAGCCAGATATTTTCCCAACAGATCAGGTATTCGAACTTGTCGGTGCCTTTGAAGAGGACAATCGGCACAGTCCGCCGCAGATAAAAGGCGATGCCGTAATCCATGTCCAAGACATAAGCGACCGAATGATCATCAATCGTCTTCGATGCTTCCAAGCTAAAATTTTTCAGCGACAAGGTATTGGCGATCGCCGGAACGACGACGGTGTTCGCCGCAACCGCAAGCAGGCCCATCGCGGCCGCGATGCCAAGCGTCATCTTTAGCGCGGTCCTTGCGCTCCAGACGAGATAGATGCCGAGTCCGATCGCGGCCAGCGGAATCGCGATGCTGAACGCGAGACGCGCGGAAGCGGCGGCTCGAAGCGCACTGGTGAAAGCCCGCTCCGTCACTCCCATGGCGCCGAATATGGAGGCTACCGCGGATGGCCATAGCCATAACATTGCGAGCGCGAGCAGAGCGACAGCTCCGACCAGCGTCAGCGCCGTACCGTACAACGAGGAGAAAAATCCGACGAGGCGAGCGCTGCACGCGGGAGCGTCGATGGCGTCGACGACGTATAGCGCGATGATCGTGGCGAGCGCCGGGTACATGGGCAACAGGTAAACGCCGCGCTTACTGTGTGAGAAGCTGTAGAATCCGAGTATCACGGCGAACCAAATCAACAAGTACAGGAGACGCGAGTCGGTCGGGCGCGGGGCGCGCAGGGCACGCCAGATCACCAGCGCGAGCAGCGGAGTCCATGGGAGCAAACCTCCTGCGAGTGCGCCTTCAAGATAGTAGAAGCGATGGATGTGGCCTTCGTGGAAGTTTGCCGCGCCGACGAACCGCACGAAATTCTCGGCGATGAGCTGCTTCTCGACGAATGCCTTGCCGCCGATGATAGACGCCGCGACGTACCACCATCCCGCAAGGACCGCGACGACTGCCGCGCCGCGGGCGAGCCTCAGACCGGGAACGAGATCCCATCGCCATCGCACCGCGACCCAGAGAAACGCGACCGCCGCCGGCAGCACGAGGCCGACCGGCCCCTTGGCGAGAACCGCCATCGCGATTGCGACGTAGAGCAGCATGCGCCGGCGCGTTAAGCCTTCTGCCATCAGCAGAAACTCGAAGAACGCCACTTCCATGAAAAAGGTCAACGTCATATCGACCCGGGCGCCGGTGGCGGATTGCAGATATTGCATCGAGCCGGCGAGCATCAGGGCTGACATCAGAGCGGCGCGCGGGTTGAACAGTCGTCGCACGTAGTAGTAGCAGGCCAGCACCCCCGCGAGGCCGAACAATGCCGACGGCATGCGAACGGTCCATTCGCTGACGCCGCCAATTAGCATCGAAAGCAGCGTCGCGATCCAATGCATCAGAAGCGGCTTGGATGGCAACTCGATACCCGCGCGCATCGGCAGGATCACTCCGCCGCCCGTCGCGATCGCCAGAACCGTCACCGCCTCGCGCGGTTCACCCTTGGTGTAAAACGGATATCCGCCGAGGTTTACGAAGAAAACCAACGTGCAGTAAATCGTCAGCGCCGGGATCGCGAATGCCGGCCGCGCGAGAGTGTCGAGCCATCGCGGCGGATGCGAATCCAGCTCCGGCGATGCCGTGGCGTCGTCGTTGGAGATTTTTACAGCCTCGTCCATTTCCAATGTTGAAACGCTTGCGATTAACATACCGGCGACGGACGCCGGAAACAGCGCCTCCGGGCGCGCGGTAGGTTCACGGATTCCGCTTACGATCTACGGCACTTGGTGGCGCGCTTGCCACCGCATCGGTTCAACGCTAATACGGCTGTCAACGAATGTAACAATCCCAGCTATCCGGAGTGACTTATGAATCAATGGAAAATTGGCGATGTGAAAATCACTCGAATCATCGAATCCGAAGCGGTGTGGGAGGGCTCGATGTTGCTGCCCAATGCCACTCCAGAGAACGTCAAAAAGGAGCGGGACTGGCTCGGCGCCTTTTCGAACGAGGAAGGCAAGATCAAGCTGACGATCCAGGCGCTGATCATCGAATCGCAGGGCAAGCGGATACTGGTTGACACCTGTATCGGAAACGACAAGGTCCGCGCCAATCCGGAATGGAATAAACTCAAGCTGCCGTTTCTTCAGGACCTCGAGAAAGCCGGCAGCCCACGCGAGAAAATCGATCGAGTGGTGTGCACCCATCTACATATCGATCACGTGGGATGGAACACGATGCTCAAAAATGACAAGTGGGTGCCGACCTTTCCCAATGCCAAATACCTGATCGGTGGGACTGAATGGGATTTCTTCTCACGTTCCGAAGATCCTTTTTTCAAGGACCCGGTCGATGATTCGGTACGGCCAGTGATGGCGGAAGGGATGAGCGAGCTGATCGACGATAAGCACAAGATCACCGACGAGGTCTGGTGCGAATCCACCCCCGGCCACACTCCTGGGCACTTCGCGATTCGGATTTCATCCAAAGGACAGGATGCGGTGATCACCGGCGATCTCATGCATCATCCCATCCAATGCCGATATCCCGAATGGGATGACGCTTTCGACGTCGATGGACCGCGGGCCAAGAAGACTCGTCGGGAATTCTGCGAACGCTATGCGGACGGCAAGACCCTCGTCATCGGAACGCACTTCGCATCGCCTTCGGGAGGTAAGATCGTAAAGAAGGACGACTCGTTCCGTTTCGTCCTCGCTTGATTTGTCAACTGACTTGCGGCAGCGCGGAGTGGTACCCGTTCGTTCCTCGCTGCCGCGTTTTTTCGTCTTTCATTGCTCGTTACATGCGCAAATAAGGAGCTGATCAAAATGAAACTGCAGGACCGAGTCGCGATAGTCACCGGATGCGGCCGCGAGCGCGGAATCGGAAGAGCGATCGCGATGCGACTCGCGAAGGAAGGCGCCCACATCGTAGCCGGCGAATACGGCCGCTCGATGAAGGAATATCCCGACGCGAAGTTCGGGCAGATGGAAGAACTCGAAAGCCTCGCTGCGGAGATCCGCCAACTCGGCCGAAAATGCCTCCCGGTAAAGGTCGACGTTACCGATGAGGCTGAAGTCGCCGCGATGGCGGAGGCGGCGTGGAAGGAATTCGGCCGCCTCGACATTCTATGCAACAACGCGGGCGGTGGCGTCGGCGGCGGACCGGTGGTGCAACAGACCCTGGATTCATGGAACAAGACCGTCGCCATCAACCTGACCGGTACGTTTCTGTGCGCGAAGCACGTCGCGCCTAAGATCATCCAGGGCGGCCGCGGCGGACGTATCATCAATACTGCGTCGATCGCGGGTAAGCGCGGCGGTCCGGGAATGGCCGCATACTCGGCAGCGAAGCATGGCGTCATCGGCCTGACCCGCAGCCTCGCGCTGGAGCTGGGTCAGTTCGGGATCACCGTCAATGCGGTATGCCCCGGGTTCGTCGAGACCCAGTTATTCGAGGGACTCTTGCAAATGGTCGGCACGACACAGCGCACCGATCGCGAGGGCGCGCGGAAGTTTTTCGAGCGTCAGGTGCCGATGGGCAGGATGGAAACCGGCGATGATGTCGCGAACGTAGTCGCGTTCCTTGCCTCTGATGACGGCAATTACATGACCGGGCAGGCGCTTAACATCTGCGGCGGCGTCGAATGGCACTAATCTAACGCGGTGGGGGCGGCGTCAATGGGCGTCGCCTTCGTTTCCCGCGCAGGGGCCGAGCCGGGTCCCCTCCATTATCGAGGTGTTGTCGACGGCTTGGCCGGTAACGTTCCCGGCCATCCTCACCTTGCCGTTGTAATGGGAGGGCTTGTCAAATTTGATTGAGCCCTCACTGGTCATCGTGAACTTACCCTTACACTCATACTTCCATTCCACGGAGGTGGTGGTTTCCTTGAACGCGGTACGATAGCAATCCTCCTCGGGCGTATGCCGGGCCTTTTGCACCTCCGCCAGCATATTGGCGAAGTTGTCGATCTCCTTCTGCGTGATGCAATGGGTCTTGCTGCGCACCGGTCCTGAGACCGTGCCGACGGTCGTCTTCCACAACCCCGGTTCGACTTTCAAGGTACCCGCCCATGCGGCCGATGCCGAGGCCAACGCCACCATCGCGATCAATGCCGATGTGGTTGGTTTTGTCATCGAACCCTCATCAGGTGCAACGCGAGTAGGCGACCGGTATCGTCTTAGTGCTTGGCGACCAGCCTCGCATTGCCGTTTTCGTCATATTCGTAAACTTCGCCGGCTGCTTCGGCGCGGGTTTTCTTGTGCGAGCCATCGCAGTAGGGCTTGTTCTTCGATAGTCCGCAGCCGCAGATGTAGATGGGGAGTTCGGTCCCTTCGGGAATTTCGTAGGGAGCCTGCGCATCATGCTTGACAACTCGAGCCATGGGATTTTCCTCGCTTGTTGATCGGCGCGCTGCGCCGCGTTTCTTCTCGGGTCACTAAAGACCACCGCGCGCGGGTTCGTCAACCCGATCAACTGATGGGTTGATGAACGGCTTCGGCGGCCTCGATGATGCCGCCGACTTTGCGATGGGGATCGGCGCCGAGCACCAGCGCCAGCACTCCGCCGATCGCGATGAGAACTCCAACGACCTCGTGCACGGTGGGATGCTCGCCGAGAAACGCCATCGCGAACAGCATCGAGATCAGCGGTACGCCGGGAACCACCAGCGCGGTCGTCCACGAGAGCGAAAGCCGGCTGATCGCGCCATACCAGGTCAGCGCGGAAAGAAAATAAACGAAGAAGCCGATCGCGATGATGACCACCAGCAGGTGCGGGTCTCGAAACTGCGAAATCGACGCGCCCGAGCGAAACAGAAACATCGGAATGAAAAGGCAGGCGGCGAAGATAAAGCGTGCCCCGGCGACGCTTACCGGCGTCAGCGGCGGCATCACCCGAAGCCCCAGGACATGCGAGGTCTGCCAGAAAAGCGGCGTCAGGACGATCAGCATTGCCGCGAACATCGGCGAGAAGGCATTGTCCGCCCAGAAAACTGATCCGATACCCGCCAGGATGACGCCGGTTGCCATCAGCTGGCGAGGCGAGGGCCGCTCGCCGACGACGATCACCGACAGTACGAGCGAGTACACCGGCTCCGTCTCTAACAGGATCACCGTGGCGATCGCGTCGATGTGCTCCATGCCGTAGATCAGCGTGAGGCTGGTCAAGACAGTGCCCGTCATCGACATCGCGAACAACCATGGCAGGTACCGCCGCTGGAAGAGTCGCCGGAGCTCGCCGCGCTGATACAGAATCGGAAGTGCGCACATTGCCGCGATGCTGGTGACCGCGGCGCAAAACAGGATTGGGTCCACGCGCATCGCCGCATAGCGCGTCAGCACCGGCTGCGTCGCGCCGATGATGGTGTTCGCCACCGCCATCGCGAAACCGATCTGGAAGACGCGCGAATGACGATGGTGCCGCTTCGAGGCGGTTCGCGGCTGCGGCTCCGTCAACGGTTGCTACCTGGCAAAGGCCACCGCAATCACCAGAATCGCGACCGCAATCCGGTACCACGCGAATGGTTGATATGTTCGAGTGCGGACGAACTTCACCAACGCCACGATCGCTATCAGGCTGAAGACGGCCGAAGAGACGAATCCGGCGATTACCTCGGCATTGATTCCAGTATGGAGGATCTTCGGTATTTCATGCAGGCCGGCGCCCGCGATAATCGGAGTCGCCATCAGAAACGAGAAGTTCGCGGCATCCTGACGCTCGACCCCAAGGATGCGGCCCGCCGTAATCGTCGATCCGGAGCGCGAGACGCCCGGAATGATCGCCAGGGCCTGGCTGAGTCCGATCAGGACAGCGTCGCCAAACGTCAAGTGATCCATCTTCTTGGCGTTGCGGGCCTTCGCATCGGCCACCCAGAGAACGATGCCCATCAACGCAAGCGTGAGTCCTATCACCGCTTTGTGATCGCGGAAGGTGGTTTCGGCCTGCTTCTCGAGGAGAAGCCCGATCAAGGCTCCCGGTATCGAGGCTACGATCAGCAAGATCAGCAATCGCCGCGGGCCCGGGTCCGGACGCACTATCGAGAGCCCCATTTCCATCCATTCCCGCCGATAGTAGATGAGGAGCGCCAGCAAGCTGCCCAGATGCAACGCGACATCGAATGCGAGGCCCGGGTCCGACCATCCGAAGAGCCAGGGAAGTATTACCAGATGAGCGGAGCTGGAAACCGGAAGAAACTCGGTCAAGCCCTGGACGGCGCCGAGGATTAGAGCCTGTAATTCGGTAATCATGATTCTTTCCTCAGCTTAGGCCGTACGTCGCGTGCGCATCTTTAGGCTTCTTTAGACTCTCTTGGTCAACTGTCAGGATTGCTGGTCCCAACTAATCGCCCTTGACCGGCCATCCGGTAACCTTACAATTAGTAATGTTTATAGGGTCTCGCTGGGGGGTCAGGAGGACCAAGCCCTATGTTTCGAAATGGCAGAGGCAAGGTAATACCACTACGCGAGGGCAATGTTATTTCCGAAGGTAACGGTGTCCCCGACCGGGCGATAGAGGACCTGCGTGCCGCGGCTGCGCGGCCCTTCCCGATGGTGTCGACTACGCCGCGGTTGCCGGCAATGATTCCCGACGAGATTCTCGAATACTTTGGATGGGTTTTCTGCCAAGGCGGATTCCTGAATCTGCATATGACCTTCGAGCAATTTCTCTCGGTGGTCGCGGCGGTCAATCCGGGCGCCCTTTGTCCCGAATACGATGCGAGCGCCTCGGTAACTGCTGACTGAGCATCCGCTCCTCGATCGCATCCCGCATCATCTTGCCGACGACGACCATCCTCATGGTGTGGCGACGGGGTGCGACGTGGTCGTGGCGGGCTTCGGGATCAGCGAATTCGCAATCCATACGCTTTGAAGCCCCGCGGTATCGCTCACCGACTTGAGCCCGTTGTCCTTCGCGATTTGAGGCCAGTTGTCCGGATTGCCGGTGACGCGCTTGGACAATGCCGCGAGATCCTCGCCCGGGAGAAGGGCAAAATTCACTCCACCGCTGCCCGGGGTTAGCGGAGGCGGCGGCATCTTCGATGCCAACTGATCAAAATCCTGGAAGAGGTTGAGCTTTTTGCTCGGCTTGTAATTGTCGATGTCGTCCGCCGGGATGTTCTCGACCCGGACGTTCGCGACGATTTTGCTCCGCCGGCTCCCCTCCGGCACGATCTCCATCTCGTATCGATATTGCGCGACATTGCCGATCAGGTTAGAGAAGGTGCCTTCGGGTTTGTCGGCCGGCTTCCACAAGGTGATGATTTTGTGCTCCGGCTTGGTATTGAAGAGCACCCCCTGACCTCGCAGCACGTCCTGCGTCATCACAAATGTTTCTTCGGCCGGGAAATTGACCTCGTGCTCTTCGCCGACCGCTTCGTCGTTTTCCGAATGGGTCCAGTAGCTCCCAAAGCATCCTTGTAACGACGAAAAAAGCACCGCAGCGACCGTCGCGCTTAAAAAAAGGACAATGATCCTCGTCCTGAAACTTCGTGCAACACCCACCCTCATCGCGTATTCAAGGAAACCATGCGCTATTGGTGGGCGCAAGCAATCCGCAAGTCGTCCGAAGGATTGCGAAGGATTGCAATGACCGAGCATTGTAAAAGCTCGCTTCAAACGATAACTAATACTTCCCTCTTTATGGCACCGAGTAACCAGGCCCGTCATGTAGTAGCGGTGATCGGCGCGGCGACCGCGGGATCCGAGATCGCCAGAATTCTGGCGCAGCGCGGCGCACTCGTCATCGTATTCGAGCAAAACCTCCGGCCTTACGGCAAAATCGAGGACGGCCTGCCGCGATGGCACGTCAAGCAGCGCAAGGACGAGTACGAGGAGATCAACCAGCGCCTCGAGCATCCCAACATCGAGTTCGTCCCCGGCCGTCGGCTCGGCCGCGATATCGATTTCGAGGATCTGCGCACCCGATGGGGCCTCAACGTCATGGTCCTGACCCATGGTGCATGGCGGGATCGCCCGTTTCCGGTTGACGGCGCTGATCAGTACGTTGACCGCGGGCTGGTCTACCAGAATCCGCTGATCTACTGGTTCAACCACTATCCCGAAAAAAGCTACAACGGTCCGCGCTACGATCTCACACCGGGGGCGATTGTCGTCGGTGGCGGCTTGGCTTCTATCGACGTGGTCAAGGTCCTGCAAATCGAGATGACGCTGAAGGCTCTCGCCCAGCGCGGCATCAACGAGGATATGGTGCGGCTGGAGCGCGAGGGCGTCGAGCCAGTGGTGGAATCCCATGGTCTCAAGTACGCGGACCTCGCCATCAAGCCCTGCAAGTTATTCTATCGGCGCCGGGTCATCGACATGCCGCTATCGGATGTGCCGCCCGATGCGCCTCCGAAGCGTCAGGAGGCGATGCGAAACGCGCGCGCCAAGATTCTCGAAAAGGCGATGCGCAAGTTTCTGTTCGAGTTCCAGGAGCTTCGGGTTCCCACCGGCTTAATCGTCGAGAATGGCAGGATGGTCGGGGTCAATTTCAGCCGCACTGAAGTGGCCGACGGCCAGGTCCGCACGATTCCCGACACCGCCGAAGAAGTTCGCGCCGAACTCACCATCAGCTCGATCGGGAGCATTCCCGAACCGATCGCCGGCGTCCCGCAAAAGGGCGAGGTCTACCAGTATCGCGACGTGAAGAGCGGCCTGCTCATTGATGGGCCCACCGCGGTGTTCGCGGCCGGCAACGTCCTCACTGGCAAGGGCAACATCAAGGATTCGCTCGAAAGCGGCACCGAGATCGGCACCCTGGTGGCCGAGGCCTACCTTGGTTTGGACGGCAGCCAGCCCTCGCTTGGTGATCTGGCGCGCAAGGCTGTCGATGCGGAAGCGCAAAGCATCATCAAAGTGATGGACAAGCGCCCGGAGCTATCGCGAGCCGAGGTCGAGCCGATTCTCGCCAAGGTGCGCGAACTCCAAAAGGCGGTTGGCTATGGTGGCAGCTATCGCGAGTGGATCGCGAAAATGACTCCTCCGGATTTGCAGTAGACCGTCACGGCGCCGTCGACCGACCATTCGCCTGTTAAGTTTCCGGTCGCGCCTCGCTACAATCAGCGCTCCATTTTCCGTTCGGCAGGAGTAGCTCCGTGGATGAACTGAAGCGTACCGATCCAGAGATCTATGAACTGATCAAGAGCGAACAGCGCTACGAGATCGATTCGGTCCGCCTTATTCCGTCGGAGAACTACGCCTCGGCCGCGGTGCTCGAAGCGAGCGGTTCGCTTTTGCAGAACAAATATTCCGAAGGCTATCCGGGCAAACGCTACTACGAGGGCCAGCGCTATATCGATCAAATCGAGACCCTGGCAATCGAGCGAGCCAAGAAACTCTTCGGCGTCGAACACGCCAATGTGCAACCCTACTCGGGCTCGCCCGCCAACCTCGCGGTGTATGCGGGACTGCTGAAACCCGGCGAGACCATCATGGGAATGCTGCTTCCTCATGGAGGGCATCTGACTCATGGATGGAACGCCAGTGTGACGAGCAAGTTCTGGAACTCGGTGTCGTACGGAGTCGACCGCGAAACCCATCGTATCGATTACGACGCTGTTCGCGATCTCGCGAAGAAGGAAAAGCCACGCATCATCGTGGCCGGAGCAACGGCCTATCCGCGCATCATCGATTTCAAGGCATTCGGCGAGATTGCCAAAGAAGTCGGAGCCTACTTTCTGGCGGATATTGCCCATATCGCCGGCCTCATCGTGGGAGGGGTGCATCCGTCGCCGGTGCCCTTTGCCGATGTCATCAGCACCACGACCCACAAGACCCTGCGCGGGCCGCGGGGTGCGATGATCATGTGCACCAATGCGGTCGCTGCCGACATCGATCGCGCGGTTTTCCCAGGCCTCCAGGGCGGGCCGCATAACCACACCACCGCGGCCATCGCGGTCGCGCTCAAGGAAGCGGCGACCCCCGAGTTCAAGACCTACGCGGAAAAGATCGTGCGCAATGCAAAGGCGCTCGCCGCGGAACTCCTCGCGCGCGGTTTCAGCCTCGTCTCAGGCGGCACCGACAATCATCTGCTGCTCATCGACTTGACCAACAAGAAGGTCACCGGAAAGAAGGCCGCCAGCGCCCTCGATAAGGCGGGAATCGTGTGCAACTCGAATACGGTTCCTTACGATCCGCGCAAGCCGTTCAGCCCCAGCGGCATTCGGTTGGGGACACCGGCGGTGACCTCACGCGGAATGGGCGAGGCCGAGATGCGACTCATCGGGAAATGGATGGAAGACGCGGTTGCCCACGCCAATGATGACGCGGTTCTCGCTCGCATCGCCAGCGAGGTTCGTGAGATGTGCCGGAAATTCCCAGCCCCCGGCATCGCGCCGAACTGACTCGCGACTTCGTCACTCGCCTTCCGACGCGATCGCTGGCCAACGCTCGACGGCCGGGCCCCCTCGCACGTCCAGATAAATACTTGAAATCATTGAAGTTTTCTCAACGAGAGTTCCGATACCCTCGTCATCGAGATGCATAGCTGGTGCAAAATAAGTACATATAGAGTCATCAAATCATGTTCAAACATGCAACATTAGGCTTGACAGCAACAAATCATTTCTAAATACTCCAAAAGTCGAAGCTACGAACGGTTTTTTTTGTAGCAATCGTGCTAACGCACGTTGGCGGAGGAGTTATTTAACATGCGGACGACCGCTTTTGATGCAGACCGTCACGCCGGCTGTCATCGCGTCCGTTCTCGCCGCTCCCATCTCACCCGTAACGCGAGCTTTGCGCGTTGTCTGTCGCGTAGCGGTTCGGCGCGGATGCCGAACTCATTGTACCAGAACACGGTGCTGAGCGCCGCAGATGTGATGCGATTTTTCCCGGGCAGCGTCACCTCGGAATTGAGCGTAGGAAGGAGGATCCTGCGAATGGCCACCGCGATTTTCAAATCCGCGAAACCCAAGACGCGGCGCGACGACGTCTGGCAGGAATTCCTCGGCGATACTGAACTCCATCGCCGAAATCGCATCACCGCTGAGGAGCTTGAGATTCTAAAGGATTTTTCCCCGCTCGGAGTCCTGACCGGCAGCGGCGACATCCTCTTCATCCTCGACACTATTCGATGGGCGAGGGACAAGAAGCCGGGGCTCTGAGCACCACTTCGCGATTCGCGCAAAATCGCGGCAACCCGCCCTTGAGCACCGCGATGATGTTCTCTGCAGCAATCTCCGCCATTCTGTTTCGACTCGTATAGCTCGCGCTTCCGATGTGCGGTGTGATCACCACATTGGGAAGCTTCAGCAGCGGATCTCCCGATGCGATCGGCTCCGGGTCAGTCACATCGAGGCCTGCGCCACCCAGGTGCCGTGACTTCAGTGATCGATACAGCGCGCGCTGATCGACGACTGCGCCCCGCGCAGTGTTAATCAAGATGGCGCCCGGTTTCATCAATGCCAGCTCTTTGGCGCCGATGAGATGCCGGGTCTGCGGCGTGAGCGGAATGTGTAGCGAGACGAAGTCCGACGCCTGCAGCAGCCGCCGCATCGATACTCGCGTAGCACCCGGAACCGAGTCGCGATCGCCGGGTGAGCGGCTCGCATAGAGCACCCGCATGTTGAACCCGGCTCCGCGGCGCGCCATCGCGCGTCCGATCTGTCCCCATCCGATGATACCGAGCGTCGCACCGTGGACGTCATGGCCGAGCAGGACCGCCGGTCCCCAGGTTTGCCATTTGCCGGCGCGCACTTCACGATCGCCTTCAGCAACGCGACGGGCCGCGGCCATCAGCAATGCGAATGCGAGGTCTGCGGTCGCATCGGTAAGTACGCCCGGCGTATGGCCGACCGCGATTCCCGCCACGGTCGCAGCCGCGATATCGATGTTGTCGAGGCCCACGGCGAGGTTGCTGATCACGCGCAGCTTCGGCGCCGAGGCGATCAGCGCCGCATCGATGCGATCGGTAACCATCGTGAGTAGCGCCTCACAGTCCCGCGCGCGCTGCATCAGTTGCGCATACGGCGGCGGCGTATCGCGCGGCCACACCTCCACGAGAGCGCGCCGGCGCAGCTTCGCGATGGCGTCGGGAGCAATCGCCCGCGTCACGAATACGTGCGGTCGCGTTTTAGCCTTGCGGCTCAAGGTTCAAATGTCCTCCCGCGTTTGCTATACGCCTCGAATGTGAACCCCACCAATGCAAACCAGATAATTGCCGATGCGACCGCTGCCGGACGCACCGCGCTATCGGAAATCGAATCCAAGAAAATCCTCGAGGCGATTGGCATTCCCTCGGCGATTCCCGAGCACGCCGCCAGTGCCGACGATGCGGTTGAGACCGCGGTTCGGATCGGCTTTCCGGTCGTGCTCAAAGTATTGTCGCCCGACGTCACTCACAAGAGCGAGGTCGGCGGCGTCGAACTCAACCTGCGCTCGGTGGCCGAGGTGCACAGCGGCTTCGATCGCATCCGTGATGCGCTGGCACGGAACCAACCCGGTGCACGCTTCCAGGGCGTCGCCGTGCAACCGATGGCGCAACCGGGACTGGAGCTCATTGCGGGAATCGTGCGCGATGAACGCTTCGGACCACTCATCGTGGTTGGGCTCGGCGGAATTTTCGTCGAAATGTTGAAGGATACCGCGTTGCGCCTCGCACCGGTCGACGCCAAAGAAGCGCGCGCGATGCTGCTCAGCCTACGCGGCGCGGCGATGCTGCATGGAGTGCGTGGCGGCGCTGCAGTAGATCTGGACGCGCTCGCCAACGCGATCGCGAAGCTATCGGAGTTTGCGGCCGCGACTCCCGAAATCAAGGAGATGGACCTCAACCCAATCGTCGCGTATCCCAGCGGCATCATGACGCTGGATGCTCGCATTCTGGTCGGTGCGAAGCCCGCACCGATCAACGCCGATGCTCGCCGCGCCGAGCGCTTCGAGAATCTAAAGCGCGCCTTCGAGCCCAAGGTCGCCGTGGTGATCGGCGACAAGAAGATGGGCGGCTATATGTGGCTGCGCGCGCTCAAGCGCTTCACCGGCAAGCTCTACTCCGTCCAAATCGATCCCAACGAAATCCCCGCCATCGAGGCGATGGGGATCGAGAATCGCAAGAGCCTCGCGGAGATCACAGAGCACATCGACTATGCCGTCAGCGCGGTGCCGCGCCAGGTCGCGCCGCGCATACTGAAGGATTGCGTAGATAACAAGGTCGGCTCGATCGGGTTTTTCACTTCGGGATTTTCCGAAACCACCGAGGAGCTGGGAATCCAACTCGAGCGGCAGTTGCGCGAGACCGCCATTAACTCCGACATCGCCCTGGTCGGCCCCAACTGCATGGGCCTGTACAGTCCGGCTTTCGGGTTGTGCAACTTTCCCGACGAGCAGGTGGGCGAGGCCGGTGACGTTTGCTTCATCTCACAGAGCGGCACCCACACCATCAACTTCGCGGTGCAGGCGGTTCCGCACGGCATCAAGGTGAACAAGGCCGCATCGATCGGCAATGTGCTGGTGCTGGAGGCCGCGGACTATATCGATCTGATGGCGGCTGACCCGAAGACGCGCGTGCTGGGCATGTACATCGAAGGCGTGCGCGACGGCCGCCGTTTCTTCGAGAGCGTGCGGCGCGCCGCAAAGAAGATTCCGGTGGTGATCTGGAAAGGTGGTGCGACCGAGGCCGGTGCGCGTGCGACTTTCTCGCATACCGGGTCGCTCGCGACGCCGAGCGCGGTGTGGAATGCGGTGGTGCGCCAGAGCGGTGCGACGGGAGTCGACAACCTCGATGCGATGCTCGATGCGGTCGAGCTGATCGCGCGCGGGCGCGAGCTCAAGGGACGCCGGATGGGCCTGGTGGCAATGACCGGCGGACAGTCGGTGGGTATCACCGATACCTTCGCGAGCGAGCAGCTTGAGGTTCCGACGCTGTCGGATTCGTCGTACGACGAGTTGAAGACGTTCTTCAACATTATCGGCGGCAGTTATCGCAATCCGCTCGATGCCGGCGGCACCATCGGCGGCGGCATCAATCAGGGCAACCTCGACAAGATCCTGAGCATCCTGGATCGCGATCCGGTTATCGATGCGATCGTGCTGGAAATCGGCACCGGATTTCGCGCCGCGCGATGGGCGACTCACGAGGACGAGCTGACCACCATGCTCGATCGCATCGCGGAGTTTGCCCGGGCGACGCCCAAACCATTCGCCGTGATACTGCATCCGGCGCATGTCGAGGCGATCGTGGCGCGCGCCAAGGATCTGGCACGCGAGCGCGGCCTGGTGGTGTTCGATACGTTTGAACGTGCGGCGGCGGCCTTCCGCGCGGCCGCCGATAGCCATGAGGCTCGCGCGCGGCTGACGGATTGACATTTTGGAGACCCGGTCGCAGATGCTGCGCGGGCGGTGGCAGCTTCAGGCCCCCAACCGGGCCAGCTCCTGCGCGATAGACCTGCTCTACGAGGTCCTCGCCGTAAATCCGCTCCAGTCGTCGCAGGCCGAAATGGTAGTACGCGATGCGATTGAAGAAGTTGGCGAAGTATCCGTTGAGCGCCGCGCCTCCCAGCGCGCCGACAATCGGAACCATCTCCGCGTATGCGAGGTCGAGCGCCAGGTAACCGAAACGGGCCGCGATCGCGCTGATCAGCCGCGTCACCTCGGGCGCCGCGCCGCGCGCGAGCGCCTCGCTGAGCTGCATGGTGGTCTTGCCCGCGATGAAGCGGCCCGCATCGCTAATCAACAGCGCGAGGCCAACCCGCGAACTCAGGTAGGACGAGTCCATCGCGTCGTCGGAACCGGAAGGACCGCCGAGGCTCAGCACCGATACGCATTCGAGCCGAGTGATCGGATCGTCGAGGTCAGCATCGAAGTCGCGCGCAATCGCGGCGATCGAGCGCAGAATTACCAGCGTTGTGACCGGCAGCTCGAACGGCAATGCCACAAAGCCAAACGCGCCGCCGACTCCGCCGAGGATCGCTGCCGCCGTGACGTGCATCGCGCCGCGCGATTTGACCACCGCGTTCGAGACGCTCGAAATGTCTTTCTCGCTGGCGTGCATCGAGCCTTCGAGCGTTTTGGCTGCCCATCCAACCGCGTCCAGCAGAGTGCGTTGCACCGCGCGCTCGATGCGTAAGCTGGCCCACCTGGGCAGCGCTTTGACGATGGCTTCGGCCGGCCTGCCCACGGCGTCGAGGAGCTCGACCAGGCGTCCCGGCCGCTCCAGTTTGCGGACCGCCGCCGCGATAAAAGCACGATCGATTGGGTCAATGATGCCGCGGGCGGTAGTTACATTCGTCATCGCGAGGTCGGGGTCCATCGCAGGTTACCTCGGCCAGAATTCTAGCGCTTCGGCACGACTCTGGCGCTAGGCGATGTTGGCGGCGTCAAATGCCCCGCGCATACTGATCTCATGGGCAAACAGGAAAGCGCCGCACCTGAACTGATTTCGCCTCGCGCCAGCCTGAAGTCGCTTGCTGAGGCCGCGCAAGATTGCCGGGCGTGCGATCTTTGGAAAAACGCGACCCAGACCGTGTTTGGCGAGGGTTCCCGAAGCGCCGCGATGATGATGGTCGGTGAGCAGCCCGGCGACAAGGAAGATCTCGCGGGAAAACCATTCGTCGGGCCAGCGGGAAAGCTGCTCGACAAGGCATTGGAGGAGGCCGGGATCGCACGCGCAAGGGTCTACATCACCAACGCGGTCAAGCATTTCAAATGGGAGCCGCGCGGCAAGGTGCGCATTCACAAGAAGCCCAACGGCAAGGAGATCGCGGCATGCCGTCCGTGGCTCGACGCCGAGATCGTCGCGATTCGTCCCAAGGTGATCGTCCTGATGGGCGCGACCGCGGCGCAGGCACTACTCGGCAAGGACTTTCGTGTCACGCAGCACCGCGGCGAGTTCATCGAGACCGAGACGCCATATCAGCATGAGGTCACGGCGACGGTGCATCCGTCATCGATCCTGCGTGCTCCGGACGACCAGACGCGGCATCGGGAGATGGAGCGATTCGTCGAGGATTTGCGGATGGTGTCGCGGCGGCTGGGATGAGAAGGGCGCGTGGCGCCCTTTCTTCTCGAGGTATTGGAGTTAAGTCCGGATCTATTCAGGCAATGCCGCTGCTTCAGATGCCGTAGGATGCGAATGGGCCGACGCTGTGCCCGCGTCGGCGCTCTGCGAGCGCGGACATCGGCAATCGGCGCCAATCGACAGGATCAGCATTCCCTGCTCGTAGCGCGGACCACCGACGAACAGCATGCCATGGTTGCGCAGCTTGAGCTCGGTGGTCATCAGCGGCTGCTCGCCCTGAAACAGAATGAGTTCCATCACGATCATGTCGCCGTCGATGGTGCGCGGACGGATATGCAGGATGCGCCCGCCGGGCAGATTGAAAAGGATCAGCGAACCGATCGGTGACTGCTGTTCCTGATGGTTCACCAGATGAAACGTCGAGTAGCTGAAGAGCGAATGCAGGCGCGGTTCGATCCGCCTCAACTGCGCATCGACACCCTCATGGGTATCGGAGGCGAGTACCGAATCGACGTGCACCCCGATGTTTTGTGGAGCTGCCGATGAAGACCCCGCCCACACACGACCGGCGGTCCCGACGCCTAGCGCCATCGTGACCGCAACGGTCCAAATCCCCCATCTTTTGTGTAACATGCTTACTGCTATTTTTCCGTTGGCAGCCAAATTACCGTGGTGCCGTTTTCGGGTTCACTCCATACCGCGGTAGTCGGAATATCCGACTCCAGCTTTCTGATGACTGTATGCGAATCGCCATGGAACGACTCGTGCCGGCTGGCAAACTGCTGCGGCTCCTGATTTGAGGCCGGCATCAGCGCGCGGGAGCTTTCCGGCTCCATGCTGGTAGACGCCAGGCTCGCGCCACCGCTGGTCTCCGCCTTGGCCATCGAGGCGTTCTGGCCACCCGGATGCATGCTTCCACGCAGATACGGAGTCAGGACCAGGGCGGTCAGCACTGCGACCGCGCCCGCCATCGAGACCATCGCGAAGGCCGCCGCCCAGCGCTCGTTGAGGCCCTCGAAGAATGCCCCGATACGCTCGCGCAAAGGCGTTTTGAGCTCCGCGATACGAGCGTTGACGCCGGCCGCGAATCCAGTCAGCGGCGGAATCGTGATCTCCTCGCGCAACTGGCGCCCCAGAGCGTTGAAATCGCCGAGAAGCTCTTCGCATGAGCTGCAGGTCGCCAGATGGCGCGCCACCTCCTGCATCTCGTGAGGCTCGAGTTCGCCGTCTTCGAAGGGCCCCAGAAGTAGGGTTATCTGATCGCAGTCACTCATAAGCTTAATTAATTAGACGCAAAGTCTTTCAAAATGCTTCGGAGCCGATTGCGCGCATAGTGAAGCCGACTCATCACGGTCCCCCGTGGACACTGTAGCACGTCGCTGATCTCGTCGTATGATAGCCCCTCGACCTCGCGCAAAAGTACCACGGCCCGATGCTCGGGAGACAACTCTTCCAGAGCATCCTTGAGTTTTGTCCCTAGTTCAGTTCGGCTCGCAGCGCGATACGAATCTCCCTCACTGCTGGGTAACCGGCGCATCTCATTTTCAGCATCTTCGCCCCGCAAGACATTGTATCGACCCTCGCGGCGCCAGAAATCAATCGAGAGATTTGCCGCAATTCGATATAGCCAGGTTGAGAAGCTGGAGCGCGATTCGAAGTTCTTTAGACTCTGAAAGGCGCGTACAAACGTTTCTTGTGCCAGTTCCAGCGCGTCGTCCTGGTTATGCACCACGGCCAGCGCGACGCCGACCACTCTGCGCTCGTACCGCTCAACCAAAACGCTGAAGGAGTCCCTGTCTCCCTCGCGTGCCTTGGCAATGAGCTCGGCCTCGTCGCCGTCCTGGCGGCTCTTGGTCCTCAGTCGGTTAGACGGGGATGATGCCAAGAAATTCAGCCTTATCAGGGTTCGTAGGGTTCATCAGGTTTATCAGGTTCCTCAGGATGTAAGTTGAGCCCAATTCGGCCCCCATTTCAGGTCGGCCTTGAGCGGCACCAGCAGGTCTGCAGCGCGTTCCATTTCGCCTTTGGCGATTTCTTTGACTTCATCCAATGCTTTAGCTTCAGTCTCGATCAGCAGCTCGTCATGCACCTGGAGCAGCATTCGCGCCTTAAGGTTGCGGTGCCTCAACTCTGCAGCCAGTTTGATCATAGCAACTTTTATCAAATCTGCCGCAGTGCCCTGGATCGGCGTATTGACCGCGATACGTTCAGCCTGCGCCCTCGCGCCGCCCTCGGGCGAGCGCAGCTCTGGCAAATATCGTCGGCGGCCATACATGGTTGCGACGAATCCCGTTTCCCGTGCCTTCGCCAAAGTTTCGTCGATGAATACTCGCACTCCTTCGAGGCGCTCGAAATAGCGCTTGATGTATGACGAAGCTTCCCCCAACGGTATTCCAAGTTCACCCGCCAGGCGGCTGGGCCCCATCCCGTAGATGATACCGAAGTTGATGACTTTCGCGATGCGCCGCGCATTGGCGTCGACCTTGTCCGGGGTAACGCCGAGCAACTCGACGGCGGTGCGGATGTGGATGTCCTCGCCACCCTGGAACGCGCTGGTCAAGGTGGGATCTTTGGATAGATGCGCCAGTACGCGCAAATCGATTTGCGAATAATCCGCCGACAGCAGGACGCTGCCCTTTGCGGCGACGAAGGCGCGCCGGATGCGCATGCCATCTTCGGTGCGAGTAGGGATATTTTGCAGATTCGGATCGCTGGAGCTGAGCCTTCCGGTGGCCGTAAGCGCCTGATGGAAGGTGGTGTGGATGCGTCCGGTTTTGGGATCGATCAGGGTGGCGAGCGCGTCGGAATAGGTCGACTTCAACTTGGTGACGGAGCGATACTCCATCAGCTTGCGCGGCATCGGATGTACCGCGGCGAGTTTCTCCAGCGTATCGACATCGGTTGAGTAGCCGCTCTTGGTTTTCTTGAGGCCTTTGACGGTCAGCTTCAGTTGATTGAAGAGGACGTCGCGCAACTGGATCGGCGAGTTGAGGTTGAACTCGCGCCCCGCCAGCTCGTAGCATTCGCGCTCCAGTCTGGCGGCTTCCTCGCCGAATTCCCTGGAGATGGTTTTCAGCGCGTCGGCATCCACGGCGATTCCGCATTCCTCCATCTCGTCAAGGACATGCGCCACCGGCATCTCGATATCGTTGAACAGCGGCATCAGTCCGTCGCGCTCCAGCTTCGGCAGCAAGGCGAGTCGAAGCGCCGCGACAATCGCGGGCTCCGCGCCGCTCGGCGCACCACCGGAAAGCCCCGCCAGATGCTCATGATAGAGGTCGCTGAGGGTCGGCTCCGCTTTGCCCGAATTCACCAGGAAACCCGCGATCATGGTGTCGAAGTCCGCGCCTGCGAGACGAACGCCAAATGCCGACAGCTTGCGCAGATGCTTCTTCAGATCGTGGACTTCCTTGGGCGGCGACGGCTCATTGAGCAGCGTCGCGGTGCGGCCGATCATATGGGTATCGAAGCGAAAGGTCTTGGTATCGCCGGAAATCTTGAGCTGCGGCGCCCCGATCGCATTCTCGCTGAGGTTCAGCGCCAGCCGTGGCGCGCGCTTAAGCTCCTCCAATGCGGCGGGAAGCGTCTCCTCGCTGACCTCGATTTCCTCGCCGGCGCGCACCGGAATTGCCACTTCCGACGGCGTCAGCTCCTGCAGCAGGGAAGTGAACTCCAACTCGCGCAACAGTTCCGAGAGCGCCTTCTCATCGATGGTCTGCCATGCGAAGTCCTCGGGCCCGAGATCGAGCGGCACCTCGCAATCGATGGTCACCAGCTTGCGCGCCAGCATCGCGTCGTCACGATGCTCGGCGAGCAGCGCCGCAACCTTTTTCGCCCCGCGAATCTTCTTTGATTCCTCCACCTTGGGGAGATTTGCGTACAGATTGTCGAGGCTGCCGAACTCCTGGATGAGCGCCGTCGCGGTCTTCTCGCCGATGCCCGGCACGCCCTTGATGTTGTCGATCGAGTCGCCCATCAGCGCCTGGATGTCGATGAGCGTCCTGGGCTCGACGCCGAAGCGCTCGCGCACCTCGCGTACCCCGGTGGACTTGTCACGCATCGGATCCCACAGCCGCACGTGCGGCCCGACCACCTGCATGAAATCCTTGTCCGCGGTGATGATCACCGAATCGATCTTTTTCTTGACGCCCTGGGTCGCCAGCGTGGCGATTACGTCGTCGGCCTCGTAGCCTTCCCGCACGATGCGCTTGATCCGGAACGCATCGATCACGCGATAGATGTAGGGAATCTGCACCTGAAGATCGTTGGGGGTTTCGGAGCGGTTGGCCTTGTATTCGGTGAACAGGTCATCGCGGAAGGTGCGCTTGGGAGAATCGAAAATCGCGCCAATGTGAGTGGGATGCTGTTCCTTGATCAGCTTGAGAAACATCCGGATGAAGCCGAACACCGCGTTGGTCGGCATCCCGCGCGAATTGTTGAGGGGAGGGAGGGCAAAGAAGGCGCGGAAAATGTAATTCGAGCCATCGACCAGAAAGAGTTGTCGCCGCTCTTCGACCATGATCGCATCAGGTTATCTGAGCCGTGCCGCAAAATGAACTCGTGCGGGCTACAGCGTCATCGCGGGGGCGAACACTACCAGCAAAACCAGCTCCTGCGTGATGCTGTGGAACCGATGCTCTTCGTGCGCCTTTACGAAGATGATGTCGCCCGCCGTGATCGCGCGATCTTGTGCCGGCTGATTCTCGACGATCACCTTCATGTGCGCCGCTCCGCTGACTACATAGTAAATCTCATCTTCATTGTGCGGGCGCTGCTTGTCTTCGTCGCCGGCCTGCAGCACATAGACCCCGCAGCTCATCGCGGGCACGCGCAAAAATTCGGCGTACGGACGGCGGATGCTGATCTGTTTTAGAATCTCCTCGAGTGAGTAAAACGATTGCATGCGCATCAGTCTGTCACGGCGCGATAGTTTTGAGCCAACCGCTCCCTGACGGAAGCCCTCTTAACATCGAGGCTCGCTTGTATTATTTTTCCTACTGCTACCGGCGAGGTGGAAGGGGCGCGGCCTCGGGGAATGCCAAAGCCGGGATGCTTACAGCTTTCATTTCGTCCATAACTGGTCGCTTCCGCAGCGGTGTCGCGGAAGCTGGGGCGCGAAGCTGAACTACGATGATTGAAGTCAGGCATCTGACCAAAACTTACGGCAACTTCGTCGCAGTGCGCGACGTTTCCTTCAATGCCGACCGCGGCTCGATTCTCGGTTTCCTCGGACCCAACGGCGCCGGCAAGACCACCACTATGCGCATCATCACCGGCTTCATGCCGGCCAGCGCGGGGACCGTGGTGATCGATGACCTCGACATTTTCGAGAATTCGCTGGAGGCGCGCCGCAAAATTGGCTACCTGCCGGAGAATCCGCCGCTTTATTCCGATATGCGCGTCGATGCCTACCTGCGCTTCGTCGCGAGACTTCGCGGGGTACAACGATCCAACATCGAGAATGCGCTCGAGCACGCGCTCCACGTATGCGGCCTCGAAGACATGGCGCATCGCATCTGCGCTCAGCTCTCGAAGGGATATCGCCAGCGCGTCGGCCTCGCGCAGGCGTTGATTCACGATCCTCCGGTGCTGGTGCTCGACGAGCCGACCATCGGCCTCGACCCGCGCCAGATTCACGAGATCCGCGGACTCATCAAGGGGATGGCGACCAATGAGCGGACGGTGGTGCTTTCGACCCACATCCTGCCCGAGGTCTCGCAGATCTGCGACAAGGTCGTGATCATCAACGAGGGCCGCGTCGCGCTGGAGCAGAAGATTTCGGACCTGCCGGCCGGTACCTCGCTCGAAGATGTATTCCTGGCGGCGATTACCAAAGAGCATCACGAGCTGGAAGGCAGTCGCGAAGAAACGCTGGAGGAGGTTGGGGCGGGGCGCAGCAGCGAATGAAGAGCGCCCGTCATCGCGCCGCGGGGCGACCGCTCGCGAAGCCGATTCGGGCTGTCTGAGGGCCGAATCGAAATCGAGGCGGAGCCTACCGGCGGAGTCGAGAAAAGATTAAGTGAGAAACTCAATTACCATCGCAGGCAAGGAACTGGCCGGATATTTCGTCCAGCCGGTCGCATATGTAGTGATGACCGTGTTCCTCCTGCTGGGAGGATTTTTCTTCTTTTCGCTGCTGCAGCGCTTCAGCCAGTTGGTGCAGATGTATGCGGCGATGCAGAACCCGCAGGTGCTCCAGCGCATCAACCTGAACCAGATCGTCATCGAGCCGCTGCTGCACAATCTGTCGATCGTGCTGGTGATCCTGGTGCCGGCGATCACGATGCGCAGTTTCGCCGAGGAAAAGCGCGCCGGCACCTACGAGCTGCTGCTGACCGCGCCGGTGCGGACCGGCGAGATCGTGGCGGGCAAATTCATCGCGGCGTCAGCCTTCATGATCATCATGATCGCGCTGGCGGGCGTCTTTCCGCTGATCCTGGTGTTGTTCGGCAATCCCGAGGTGGCGGTGATGATTTCCGGATACCTCGGGCTCGCGCTGCTCTCCATCGCATTCATTTCGATCGGGCTGTTCACCAGCTCGCTGACCCAGAACCAGATCATCGCGGCGATCACCTGCTTCGGGGTGCTGCTGATGCTGTATGTAATCTCGTGGCCGGCGCAGGAAGGCAGCGCGTCGATGATGTCCGGCCTGCTGCGTTATCTGTCACTGCCGGATCACTTCTCGCAGATGGTGACCGGGATCATCGATACCAGGGACATCGTGTACTTCTTCAGCCTGATCTTCGTGGCGCTGTTTCTCACCCAGCGCTCGGTTGAATCGGCGCGCTGGCGTTAGGAGCAAGGAGGCGGATGCAGCGGCGATCGGCAGCGCTCTACGGAATTCTCGGCCTTATCGCGTTACTCTTCGCGGGCTTCGCGTACTTCGTGGCGTCCGCGTTCCGTCCTTACATCTTCATCAATCTGATCGCGGGCGTGTTTCTGATCGTCATGTGGATCAGCTCCGGATGGTCGGAGGTCGGCGCCTTCGTCGGCCAGCGCTCGACCCAATATGGCGCCAACGCGGTAATCTACTCGATCATCTTCGTCGCGATTCTAATCGCGGTAAACTACATCTCCAACCTGCATCACCGCCGACTCGACATGAGCGAGGAGAAGGTCTACAGCCTCTCCACCCAGTCGGTGAACGTGGTGAAGAACCTGCAGAAGCCGCTCAAGATGTACGGCTTCTTCGCCGGCGGCGACAATCCCGCCGCGCGCCAGCTCTACGAGGAATACTCGTACGCTTCGCCGAAGGTCACCTTTCAGATGGTCGATCCCGACCGCAATCCGGAGCTGGCCGAGCGCTACAAAGTGTCGGCTTTGGGCACCACCCATCTCCAGTACGGAGGCGACGAGGGCGGCGCCGGCACCAACGTCAGCGAACCGACCGAGGAAGCGATCACCAATGCAATCATCCGGGTCAGCAAGTCCACCAAGAAGACCATCTGCTTCCTCGATGGCCATGGCGAAGCTGATCCAGACGACATGACCGGTCAAAATGGCTACGGGACGCTGAAGACTGCGCTCGAAGGCGAAGGCTTCCAGATCAAGAAGACGCTGCTGGCGACCGAAGCCGCGGTCCCCACCGATTGCACGATCCTGGCGGTCGCCGGCCCGGTGAAGCCGCTCGACCCGCACGAGATCGACGCCATCGGCAAGTACCTCGACGGCGGCGGGCGCGCGCTGATCACGTTTCGCGCACCGCGGCCCAACAACGAAATCGATGAGACCGCATTGGTCAAGCTGGTCGGACAGTGGGGCGTCGAGGCCGGCAACGATATCGTGGTCGACCAGGTGACGCGGCTGTTCGCGGCGCCCTCGCTCGGGGTCAGTCCGCTGGTGCAGAGCTACGGCACGCATCCCATCACCAAGGACTTCAAGGAGCGCACGATCTTCCCGATGGCGCGTTCGGTGACGCCGGTGGAGAAGCCCAAACAAGGCCAGACCGTCACCCCGCTGGCGATGACCAGCGGCACCTCGTGGGCGGAAAGCGACATCGACGGAATTTTCAAACGCCAGGAGGCCAAGCTCGATCCCTCCGACAAGCGGGGGCCGATCGATCTGGCCGATGCGATTCAGGAAGCGGAAGGGAAAGCCGGCGCCGGAAAGGAAACCCGCATCGTGGTGATCGGCAGCACCGACGCGGGCGACAACCAGTGGGTCGGGCAATTGTTCAATCGCGACTTTTTCGTGAACAGCACGGACTGGCTGTCGGGCGAGGAAAATCAAATCTCGATTCGCCCGCGCCAACTGCGCTCTTCGCGGTTCCGGCTTACCGCCGAACAGTTCACCATCGTGTTCATCCTGTCGGTGCTGTTGTTGCCGGAGCTGCTGCTGATCGTGGGTATCGTAGTGTGGTGGGAGCGGCGCAACTGAGGCCGGTTCGATTCGACAGTCATGCGCTTTCGTAACACGCTCATCGCGCTGGTCGTGCTGCTGATCATCGGCGGCTATGCGTTCGTCAATTTCTACTTCAGCAAGCCGGAGCCGGTAAAAACCGCGCTCAACATCAAGACCGACCAGATCGCGAAAATCCAACTCAAGTACCCCACTCGCGAGCTCACCCTGGAGCGCAAACCCGGCGAGCCGTGGGTGATCACCGCCCCGATGGGGGCGCAGGCGGATCAGACCACCGCCAACAATCTGGCGCGCGCGATCGCCGACTGCCAGATCACCAAGACGGTTGAGGAAAAAGCCGACAACCTCGCCCCGTTCGGCCTCGACAAGCCGCAGGTCACGGTCACCGTGACCGACACCAAGGGCAAGCAACTGCCGGGACTCGAAGTCGGCAAGACTACTCCGGTAGGCTTTTCCGCCTATTTGAAGTACACCGACAAGCCCGCGATCATGCTGACCTCCTCGGCGTTTCCGTCGGGGATGAACAAGACCGTCGACCAGATGCGCGATCGCGAGTTGATGTCGTTCAAGGTCGACGACGTCCAGAAGCTCATCATCGCGCGCGACGACGGGACCGAGATCGATATCGATCGCGACGGCGACAAATGGAAGATGGTCAAGCCGGCCGACTACGCCGCCGATCCGACCCAGGTGCGGCAAATCCTGACCACCCTGAGCGATTCCAAGGTCGCGAATTTCATCACCGACACTCCCAGCAACGCCGCCCAGTATGGCCTCGAAAAGCCGCATCTCTCCGCCACGGTGTTCCTGAAAAAGGGCGGCGCACAGGAGTCGCTGCTGTTCGGCTTCAAGCAAAAGGAATCCGGCAAGGATGGAATCTACGTGCGCCGCGGCGAGCGGGCGCCGATCTACACCGTCGCGCCGTGGGTAATGAGCGGGGTCGACAAGTCGGTGCTCAATCTGCGCGACAAGACGGTGATGACGTTCGAGCCATCGAAAGTCGAAACCATCACCGTCAAGTCCATCGGCAAGCCGCAATTCGCAATCAAGCGCGCCGCGGGCGGCAAGTGGGAGGTGGTTGCGGAGGGCAAGACTTCGCCGGCTGACGTTGCGATCGTCGAGCGCTTCATGGATCAGATTCGCGACCTGAAGGGCAATTCGATCATCATGGATCCGCTCAAAAAACCCGAGATGTTCGGGATGGACAAGCCCGCCCTCCTCATCACCCTGCAAGACAAAGATGGAAAACAGGTCGGGCAGCTCAAGCTGTCGAAGATCGAAGTGAAGAAGGCTCCGGTCGAAGGCGCCGCGGAGACTCCGGCTCCATCCAGCTCGCAGAGCGAGTACTACGCGATGTCCAGCGCAAGCGGCGCGCTGTTTTCCACCGACGATTTCCTGTTCAGCCAGTTGGACAAAACCGCCGACCAGTTTCAGACCAAGGCAGCCCCCTCGCCGGTCGCAACGCCGAAGAAGTAGCCGCGCCCATCAGCCTTCGGCGATCGCATGCGCAATCGCCTGATCGGTCGTATGCGTGATGCTCAAGTGAAAGTGCGCGATGCCCTTGCGCTTGGCGAACGCGGCTGACTTGCCGTGCAGTGCGATGGTGGGGGCCTTGCCGCGCTCGCGCACCACCTCGATTTCTGACCAGCCGACATTGCGATTCCACCCGGTGCCCATCGCCTTCATCGCCGCTTCCTTGGCCGCGAAGCGCGCCGCATAGCTCTGGTAGCGGCCGACGCCGCGCGACTCGCAGTAGGCAATCTCGCCCGCGGTGAAGACGCGATCGCGAAAGCGCTCGCCAGTGACGGGATTGCTCAACGCGCGCTTGATGCGCGCCACCTCGATCACGTCGATGCCGGTTCCGATGATGTTCGCCATGCCCGCTCGAAGAGTATCAGAGAATTCAATCCTGGTGGCCGTCAGCGGAATTAACCACAAAGGCGTCGAGGCACAAAGCTTGGCGGTTTACCTCCGTCGTGCGGCGAGCGCTTTGGCGCGGCGGCGTTCATGGCGATTGCCCGTAAACATTGAAGTTAATGGGTTTGTTTTTGCATCTTTAGGGTCCGACGATGGTGGCATTCGAGGTCCTTCGGCAGCCTCCGGACCACCTCCCGGCGATGCCGAGTAATGGGTTTGTTTCTGCACCTTAGAATGGCCGGGCAGCGGCATTCGAGGTCCTTCGGCAGCTTCAGGGCCACCTCTCAGCAATGCGGAGAGGTGGGTTTGTTTTTGCGCTTTCGCCGTTGAGAATGCTCCGCCATTCCTCATGCTTTTCAGCATTTGCAACTCCGACGAGGCTCCGCGAATCGTCCGATCGAGGCGCCCCATATATCTAATGATCGCCTTCGCATCGCGCTCGCCGGGGATCGTCGGCTTCCACAGACCGGCGCGACGTAACTTGCTGCGCCGCGCGCGCAGGCGTGCAGCCTCCGCCGGGTCCGCTGCGGCGATGCGCTCATTCAGTTTGCGATCGCACTCCTGATGCTGCCTGAATGCCGCGAGGCTTTCGTAACGCAGGACTGACGCCATCCGCACGAAGGATTGCGCCATGGTCCAAACGCAGCCTTCCTCGACGCTGCTTTGCGGCTGCAGGTCGTCGCGGAGTCCATCCAGCGTCGTCTCGAAATCGCGATGCTGCTGCGGCGTCCATCGTTCCTGCGCAACGAAAAATCCGTGCTTGATGGCGTTGCGCGCGACGCGTGCTTTTCCTTCCGGCGTACGAGGTCCGGTGGAGCGCGCGGCATTGCGCCGGTTGGCTTCGAGGCGACGCTGGGAGAGGGCCAAAAAACGGCGTCCGGGAGTAGAAGGGTTGAGAGAGACAGGACACGCTGCCATAGGGGCATGCCTCCTTGGGGAAGGGCCGCGAGAATGCGCGGCCATAACCCATTAGCATTTACCTATGACATCCAGTTGTCCAGTCCCCCAGACCGGGCCCGCGCTCCGATGTCGAAGTCAGGGTTTCTTTCTCTTCTTCGAACGAGGACCGGAGCCGTAGTCGCCGAACGGATCGTCGCGCTCGCGAACCGCCTGGCGAAAGCCGGTCTCCCGGGCGCGGGTTATGAAGTCGAGGCCCTCCTGCGTGTGGCGCGCGATGCCGTCGAAGAGCGTGCCGAGCGCGCGCGAGGTCGCCAGCCCCATGTTCTCGGCGGTGTGGTTGCACAGCATCTTCAGCATCTGAAGCTGGTTGGCCGGCACCTTCGCCATCCGCTCGGCGAAAGCGATTGCGTGCTGCTGTAACCTGTCATCCGGCACGGTTTCGAGGATCAGCCCGATGCGCGCGGCCTCGACCGCGGGGATTTCGTCGCCCGTCAGCAGGTAGCGCTTCGCGCGCTCAAGGCCCATTCGATAAACCCACATCGCGGTGGTCGGCGTGCCCCAGACCCGCGACGGCGGATAACCAAAGGACGCATTTTCCGCCGCGATGATTATGTCGGCGCAGAGCACCATATCGGTGCCGCCGCCCACGCACCATCCGTGCACTGCGGCGATGGTCGGTTTATTCGCGTACCACAACTTCATGTAGACATTTACGAATCGCGACATCGCGTTGTAGTCGGTGACCGAATCCCATACCCGCGTGCGCCGTTCCTCGCCGACCTGCAAGCCGGTTCCCCATTCGAGGTTGTAGCCCGCGCAGAAGGCCGGACCCTCGGCGCGCAGCAGGATAACGTTGACGCCGTGGTCGGCGTCGGCAGCATCGATAGCGGCGCTGAGCTCATCGCGAAGCTGCGGCGTGATGGTGTTGTATTCGTCGGCGCGGCAGAGAATCAGATGACGCACGCCGTTGTTGGTTTCGACGCGAATTGCGGGATTGGACATGAGGTGACCTCATCGCGGATATAGCAGGTCATGCGAAAACGCGTATATGCTGAACTGCTATGGCAACCTCGAGTATTGCCTCGAAATCGCGCAATGGGCGCTCGCATCGCTACACGGTCTACTTCGAACCGCAGTTGGATGGCACCTACAACGTCGTATTTCCGGCAATTCCTGAAATCGTGACGTTTGGACGATCGCTTGAGGAAGCGCGCCGAATGGCTGCTGACGCCTTGAGATGTCATCTGGAAGGGCTGCTCAAGGATGGGGCGGCGTTGCCAGACGAAAAGGTACCGCGTGGCAAACTTTGCAAAGAGGAATTGGTAGTGACGCTCTAAGCGATGAGCCCCGCGCTACCGGTACTGAAGCCAAAGAAAATCATTCGCGCGCTGGTGCGGGCCGGATTCTACATACACCACGCTTCTGGTGGCCACGTTCAGATGAAGCATTCCGGCGCGCCCGAGCTGCGCGTGACAATTCCGTATCACTCGAATGATGTTCCACCGGGTACCTTGAATTCGATTATCCGGCAGTCAGGTTAATCGCGAGAGGAGTTCCTGAAGCTTCTCTAGATAATCTTGTTCAGCGGATACTCGACGATGCCGACAGCGCCGGCTTCCAGCAGCTTCGGAAATAACTCGCGCACCGTGTGTTCCGCGATCATCGTTTCGACGGCGACCCATTCCTCGCCCTTCAGCACCGGCGATGGATAGAGATGCGAGATGGTAGGCGCCGTGATCGATGGCAATACCGCGATGATCTTCTCGAGGTTCTTTTTCGCGACGTTGAGCTTCAAACCGACCCGCGCGTCGGCGTCCAGCGCGGCGCGCATCAGAACTGCAATCTGCTTGATCTTGGCCTGCTTCCATTGGTCCTGCCACGAGGCGGGATTCGCTACCAGCACCGGATTGCTGGTCAGCAACTCCTCGACGATGCGCAACTTGTTGGCGCGCAGTGAAGAGCCCGTCTCAGTCACATCGACGATTGCATCGACCAGGCCGTCGGCGGCCTTGGCTTCGGTGGCGCCCCACGAAAATTCAACTGTTACTTTAACTTTGCGTTCGGCAAACACGCGCTTGGTAAAGCCGACAATTTCGGTCGCGACCACTTTCCCTTCGAGGTCTTCCAGCCGTTTCACCGGCGAGTTCTCCGGCACCACCAGCACCCATCGCGACGGCTTCATCGAGACCTTCGCATAGATGAAGCTTTCGACCTGCACCAAATCGACGTCGTTCTCCATCACCCAGTCGCTGCCGGTGATGGCGGCGTCGAGGTGACCGTCGGCGATGTAGCGTGGCATTTCCTGCGGACGCATTACGCGCAAGCTCAGCGCCGGATCGTCGACGGCGGGGATGTAGGAGCGGCTGTCGACCGAGATGCGCCAACCCGATTTGCGCATCAGCTCGATGGTCTGCTGCTCGAGGCTGCCCTTAGGGATGCCGAAGCGAAGGAGGTTTTCTACCGATGCCATCGTGAGTTCAGCTCGCGGACTTTTTGGCCGCATCCTTGGGCGGATGCCCGTAGTTGGGGCCGTACTTCGCCGGATCGACCAGACGCGTATCGACAACGGTCCATTCGCCATCCTTCAGCATGCGGAAGAAATCCGATTCGTAACCGACGTGGCATGCGGCCCCGTCGCCGCGCTGCTCGACCGACAAGAGCACCGTGTCCTCATCGCAATCGAGGCGGATTTCGCGGACCACCTGGAAGTTTCCCGACTCCTCGCCCTTGCGCCACAGCTTCTTGCGCGAGCGCGAGTAGTAGCAGGCGCGGGCGGTGGCGACCGTCTCCTCGAAGGCCTCGCGATTCATGTAGGCCAGCATCAGCACCCGGCCATTGGCATGATTGACGGTAACGACCGGAATCACGCCGCCGTTTTTTTCGAAATCGATTATCGATGATGCCGAGGTGCTCACGTTACGCTCGCGGGATGCTGTGAATCAGACAGTATTTGCGAAAGATTGTTCCGATTCAACATACCGTTTCGGCCCGACGATGGCAGGCTGCTTTACCCGAAGGGGCAGGTGACCTAGATTGACCCGCATGGGGCGGAATAAGCGGCGCGTGATTCTGATGAGCGCCATAACGCTGGCGATCGCGCTTCCCGCATGTCGCCGGAAGCCCAACCCGCCCGACGTACCAGCAGTTCCCAGGACCGCGCAGGCGGCGCAACCTCGCGCGCCGGTCACTGAGCCGTTTAATTTTGAGATCGCGCTGGGCCCGAATCATTATCAAATCGAAGGTTACGTGGTTAAGAGTCCCGAGGCCGGACGATTGCCCGCGGTGCTGGTCCTCAACGGCGACGAGGGCGACGCTCATCAATGCGTGGTGAAGAATGGCGACCTCGCCGCGATCCTCGGCATCCAGGTCGCGTGCGTAAGCATCCCCGGCTACGGCAAATCGTCGGGGCCGAGCCGGCTGGTCGGCCCGCAAGCAGTCGAGGCGGCTCGACGCGCATTCGATCTGCTCGCGCAACGTTCCGACGTTGATGCCAATCGGATGGCGGTATGGGGCGTCGCCGACGGCGCGGTCGCCGCCGGATTGCTGATGGACTACGACACGCGGCCGCGCAGCCTGATCCTGCAATCGGGCGCCTACGACATGGTGAAGTTGTGGCCCGAGGCTCCCCTGCGCACCAAGTTCAAAATGCTGCACGAGGTGTGGCCCAGCAAGCGCGTGCTCAAGGAGCGCAGCGTGATCGAGAACCTGCCGCGCAAGCTCGATTGCAACGTGCTCATCATGCATGGCGAAAGCGATCAGCGGACCCCGCTGGGACAGGCAATCAAGCTGGCTGATGAGTTGCGGGCGCGCGGCGCGCATGTGTCGACAGCATACTTCCCGCACGGCAGCCACGACATCGCGAAGCAGGCGAAGCTACCGGCGGAGAATTTCCTGCGCGATACGCTGGGCGATCATCAGCCGACCCCCGCGTCCTGAAATTCTGACCGAGTCGTGTCCTTAGGTATGCGCTGGGGTGTGCGCTGGAAAAGTCCCGTGCGGCGCGCCACACTTTCTCGCATGAGTGACGACGTCCCGTTCGCGATCCGCCGCGGTCAGACCATCGATAAAGCTATTGCGATTTTCTCCTCCGATGCGCGCTTTCTCGCCGGATGGCTCGAAGGCAGTCTCGCCGACGGCTCCGCCGATTCATTCTCCGACATCGATTTGTACCTGTGCGTCGCCGAGGACGCATGGGATCAGGTGTGGCCCAATCGCCGCGACCTCATCGAGCGCGTCGCACCGATCCTCGCCGCCGCGGACGTGATGGGCGTGTTCGGCATCGGATGCTTGCTTTCAGGACCGGTGAAGCTCGACGTGTTCTTTGAACGCGAGAGCACGCTCGCCGCGAAACAGCGCATCGCGGTCAAGCGGTTGTGGGGGCCGGAAGAAATTTTCGCACGCCTGCGCATCGGCGATGATCTGGGCGACGCCGCCATCGCGCGAACCCTCGAATACAACGTGCTGGGATTTCTGCAGGGCGCGACTTGGCCAGTCAGGATGCTGGCGCGCGGGCAGCGCCACACCTTCCTCTACGGCGGAATGATCCTCATCGAAACCGGGATCGTCCCGCTGATGCTGCTGGAAAAAGATCGGCGTGCTTTTCATCGCAACATGTTCACCCGCGCCAAGATGCTGGCGCCTGCGCAACACGCCGAATACTTGCGACTGATCGACAAGCTCACCTCAGCGGTTGCAGCGGCCGATTCGGATGCGATGCGCGAGGCACACATCGAGATTTTCCAAACGCTATGCAGGCTCGGCCGCATCGCGTTCGAACGTTACGGCCTCACTTTCCCGCCTCGAGTAGAAGAAGCGATAGTGTCCTTTTCGAATCGTGAATGGCCTCGCTAAGCTCGCCGTGCGTCTGAGGATCGGGGGCGCTCGTTCTACCCTCGCCCGATGGGGGAGGACGGTTGCGAGTCTTCGAGCAACCCGGTGTGGGACCTTATGCAGCGCGCGGTTTCGCGCGCGATTCAGGAATTCTTTTTCTGAGCTTGGATACCTCGAAATCTCGGCCCCGAATCAGAATTCCTTAATCGCGCGAGGACGCGCTGGATAAGGTCCCACTCCAGGTCCCTCGCAGACTCGGGACCAACCTCGCCCAGCGGGCGAGGGTAAGGATGATCTATAATCGCAGCATGAAAGCGATGACGGTAAACATTCCCGGCGCGATCGAGGAGCATCCGCTCGCGCTCGCCGATATCGCGGCTCCCGAGGCGGCGGCAGACGAAATCCTAGTTCGGGTGAAAACCTGCGGCGTATGCCGTACCGACCTGCACGTGTCGGAAGGCGACCTGCCGGTGCATCGCGCGCGCGTCATCCCCGGTCATGAAGTGGTGGGCGTCGTCGAACGCCTCGGCGCTGGATGCAAGCGCTATCGCGTCGGCGAGCGGGTCGGCATCGCATGGCTGCGCGAGACTTGCGGCATCTGCATATACTGCAAACGCGGGCGCGAGAACCTCTGCCCCAACGCGAAATTCACCGGCTACGATCACGACGGCGGCTACGCCGAATACGCCACGGTGCGCGAGGACTTCGCGTATCGCATTCCCGACGCGCTCGGCGATGAGGAAGCGGCGCCGCTGCTCTGCGCGGGTATCATCGGATATCGTGCGATCAGGCGCGCGTCCGTCGAGCATGGCATGACGGTGGGCCTGTATGGCTTCGGCGGCTCGGCGCATCTGGCGATGCAGGTGCTGAAGCATTGGGGATGCAAGGTCTACGTGATGACGCGGGGCGGCACGCATCGCGCTCTGGCGGAGAGCATGGGCGCAGACTGGGTCGGGCGCGCCGAGGAGCGTCCGCCGAAGAAACTCGATGCAGCGATTCTGTTCGCGCCGGCGGGCAACCTCGTGCCGTCGTGCATGGAGGCCCTCGATCGCGGCGGAGTGCTATCGATCGCGGGCATCTACCTGACCGATGTTCCTTCGCTCAACTACGAGCGACATCTCTTCGAGGAGCGCGAGATCCGCAGCGTCACGGCGAACACGCGCCTCGATGGCGAGGAGTTCATGCGCATCGCGGGTGAGATACCGATTCATACGCACACGCAATTTTTTGGCCTGGAGCAGGCGACCGAGGCATTAATCGAGTTGAAGCACGATCGCATCAAGGGCGCCGCAGTGCTGCGGGTTGGATAGGGCTATCCGGCCTTTCTCGTGCGCGTCTCTTCGGCGATTCGCGGTTTGGTTCGCGTGGAACGCGGCGATGGGCGCGGTGGCAGAGGAAGAGCATCTTCGGCGATTCCCGACAGGATAACTGGAGCGCGGTCGGGGAATTCCACGACCAGCGTCAGACTGCCACCCATCGCCTCGACGCTCTTGCGCAGCGTTGAAAGCATCAAATCGGTCCGCCGCTCCAACCTGGAGACGCCGTCCTGGCTGATGCGCAATGCCTTTGCGACCCGAACCTGGGTCAGCTTTCGCGCCCGGCGCAACTCGCGCAGCGTCATTTCCTCGGCGATCAGCTCGGCCGTGCGCGCCTCGATCTTCTTGCGCCGCGCGGGGCTCAGCTCATTCATCCTCTCTTCGAGTGTGCTCATGGATTTCAACTCCCCTGGATTTTCTGTTTGATGCGCGCGAGATGCTCGTCGAATCGCGCATCTGCCTTCGCGATCAGCTGCTGATAGAAGCGCCTCTCGCTTCCTCCGGATTTGTTACTGCCGCAAAGAACGATCGCCCGCCGGATCGGATCGAATGCGAACGCAAAGCGCCATACGCCGCCGGCGGCTGGGAACCTTATCTCCTTCATATTGTGGTGCTTCGAGCCCTTCAACGTGTCCACACGAGGTCTCCCGAGTTGCGGCCCGGAACTGTTTGAGTATGTTGACCTGCAAAAGTAGAGCATCACGGATACTTTGATCGAGTGCGTCGTATTCGGGATCAAACTCCGGATGGAATTCTACGAACCATGCCACATCCTAATATGTCATCAAGTACATATGTTTTCGAGGGAAATTAGAATCCATTTTCGCCCGATCGGTGCTGGGGCGCTTCATTTGCAATGCCGCGTTCATTAGGAATTGTTGACCCCGTAGCGAGCCGATTGATAGCTTAGGAACTGCAAGCGAGAGGCACATCATCAAATGGCTGACGACAAGCAGACCGAGGGGCTGGCGCAGGGCGGCGACGAAATCCTGCTCGGCGATACCGCCGTTTTGACGCGCCTCGACAAGGCGATCGCGTGGGCGCGCAAGTTCTCGATTTTTCCCTATCCGTTCGCGACCGCATGCTGCGCGATGGAGTACATGGCGCTCTCGATGACGCCCTATGACATCGATCGCTTTGGTGCGCTGCTGCCGCGTTTCACTCCGCGCCAGGCCGATTTGCTGATGGTTATCGGTACCGTAACGGTGCGCCAGGGACCGATCCTCAAGCGCGTGTTCGACCAGATGGCCGAGCCGAAATGGGTGATGGCGTTTGGCGCCTGCGCATCGACCGGCGGCTTCTATGACAACTATGCGACGCTGCCCGGAATCGATCGCATCGTGCCGGTCGACGTTTATGTTCCCGGATGCCCGCCGCGGCCGGAATCGGTGCTCGATGCATTGATGGCGCTGCAGCGGAAGATCCAGGGGCAGAAGCAAAAGCTGATGGCGCTCGACACCAAACATGGCGCGCAATCCTAAATCGGGACACCGATCCAATCCGACATAATGGAAAGAATTCTTACTCGCTGGCTGGACATCCCGGAGCTGCGCAAGCTCGAGGTCTATCGCGCGCATGGCGGTTACGAGGCGCTGCGCAAAGCCCTCTTCGACATGACGCCGGAGCAGCTCGTCAATGAAGTAAAAAATTCCAACCTGCGCGGGCGTGGCGGAGCGGCCTTTCCGACCGGAACCAAATGGAGCTTCATTCCGAAGGAATCCAAGAAGCCGGTCTATATGTGCTGCAATGCGGATGAGAGCGAGCCCGGCACCTTCGCCAATCGCTATCAGCTCGAAAACGATCCGCACGGCATCATCGAAGGGATACTGATCTGTTGCCGCGCGGTCGGCTCGCACACCTGCTTCGTATATCTGCGCGGCGAGTTCACCTTGCAGAAAGAGATCCTCGATGCGGCGATTGCCGAGGCGCGCGCGGCGGGTATCGTCGGCAAGAACATCATGGGCTCGGGCTTCGATGTGGAAATCTGGACCCATCGCGGAGCGGGCGCGTACATCTGCGGCGAGGAAACCGGGTTGCTGGAATCGCTCGAGGGCAAGCGCGCGTATCCTCGCAACCGGCCGCCGTTTCCCGCGATCCAGGGCGCGTTCGGATGCCCCACGGTGGTCAACAACGTTGAGACGCTGTCGAACATCCCGCACATCATCACGCGCGGCGCCGATTGGTATAAGAGCATCGGTCCCGAGAAGAGCCCCGGCCCGAAGCTGTTTTGCCTTTCGGGTCACATTAATCTGCCAGGCTTGTATGAATTGCCGATGGGCTTTCCGCTGAAGGATCTCATCTATGGCGTCGGCGGGGGAATTCTCGGCGGTAAGGCGCTCAAGGGCGTCATTCCCGGCGGGTCGTCGTTCCCGGTCTTCACCGCCGAAGAAGCGCTCAAGGTGAATATGGATTTCGATTCGGTGCGCGCCGCCGGATCGCTGATGGGCACCGCCGGCGTGATGGTAATGAACGAGGACACCTGCATGGTCGACGCGCTGAAGACCGTCGCCCATTTCTATCATCATGAATCGTGCGGGCAGTGCACGCCGTGCCGCGAAGGATGCGGCTGGATCGAGAAGCTGCTCACCGACCTCGAGGACGGACGCGGCAAGATGGAAGATTTGCAGTTGCTCATCGACGTCGCGAGCAACATGGAGGGCAACACCATCTGCGTGCTCGCCGACAGCCTCTCGATGCCGGTAAAAAGCTTCGTGCCCAAGTATCGCAGCGAGTTCGAGGATCACGTGCGGCTTGGCAGATGTCCATTTCGCGATCGCAACGGGAAATCCGCGATCGCCGCATAGCCGGGTTCGGAAAAACAGGTTCAGGAAATATCAGATGCCGAAGCTCACCATTGACGGCAAGGAAATCGACGCGCCCGACGGGATCAATCTGATCCAGGCCGCCGAGCAGATCGGCGTCGAAATCCCGCATTACTGCTATCATCCCGGGCTCACCATCGTCGGCAACTGCCGCATGTGCCTGGTCGAGGTCGAGAAGGCGCCCAAGCTTCAGATCGCATGCAACACCAAAGTCGCCGAGGGGATGGTGGTGCATACGCAGAGTGCGAAGACCAAGGCCGCGCAAAAGGCGGTGCTCGAATTCCTGCTGATCAATCATCCAATCGACTGCCCGGTTTGCGATCAGGCCGGCGAGTGCAAGCTGCAGGACTACTACATGGACTACGACCAGCAGCCCTCGCGATTTCCGCTCGGAAAGAAGGTGCGCAAGGGCAAGGCGATTCCCATCGGCTCGGACGTGATGCTCGATCAGGAGCGCTGCGTGCTGTGCGCGCGATGCACGCGCTTTTTCGACGAGGTTACGCATACCAGCGAGCTGGCGATATTCGAACGCGGCGATCACAACGAAATCGACATCTACCCGGAGCATCCGGTCAACAACAAATACGCCGGCAATGTGATCGATATCTGCCCGGTCGGCGCGCTGACGGAAAAAGATTTTCGCTTTCGGATGCGGGTCTGGTACCTGCATCGCGCGACCTCGGTATGCGCTGGGTGCGAGCGCGGCTGCGCGATCGATATCCATCATCAACGCGGGCGAATCTATCGCTACAAGCCGCGCTACAATCCCGAAGTAAATTCCTACTGGATGTGCGATGAGGGACGCCACGATTTCCTCAAGCTGCAGACCGAGACACGGCTGACCTCGCCGCTGTTCCAGGATCGCGACCGCATGGTGCCGGAAGAGTGGGGCGCCGCGGTGCGCCGAGTCGCCTCGCACATCGAGGCGACCAAGAAGAGCTTCGGGCCGCGTGCGATCGGCGCCATCATCGGCGCGCAGGCGACCAACGAGGAAGCTTTCGCGCTCAAGCGCCTGATGCTCGATACCATCGGCTCCGATCGCTTCGCGATGATCAGCTACACGCCGGCCGGCATGAGCGGCGACGACAATTTTCTGATCCGCGCCAACAAGAACCCCAACACTCGCGGCCTCGAGGCCTTGGGATTGCCACCCGCGCATTTCGAGGTTTTTGCCAAGGCGGTTGCCGATGGCGAACTCAAGATGCTGTTTGTGATGCGCGCGGATCTGTTGCGCATGATGGGTGAGGCGGAGTTCCTCAAAGCCTTCGGCGCGTTGGACTATCTGGTGGTGCTCGACACCGACGCCAATGAGACGGCGCAGATGGCGAACAACGTGCTTCCGATCGGGACGTATCCCGAAACCGACGGCAGTTTCACTAACTTCAAGGGCCGGGTGCAGCGAATCTCGCAGGCGTTCCCGCCGCCGGGCGATGCGCTGACGGGAATTGAGGCGATCGCGCGTCTCGGCCACGCCATCGACGGAAGCGAGCACCACGCGGACGCCAAGGCGATCTTCGCGCAGCTCGCAGTTTCGGAAGCAGCGTTCGAAGGGATGAGCTTCGACGCGCTGATGCCGCACGGCGCAAGCCTCAAAGGCGCCTGATCATCTGATCGTCCCGTCGCGCGATTTCCAATTGGCGTGAAACCCGACCGGCACTCGATGGTCGAGGTGCGCGCGCGCGATCGGCCCGCGCTCGATTTCCTCCGCGTCGAAAATTGCAAGATGGCTCGCGTTGCGTGTTTCGTCGAAGATGTTGGTCAACAGGTAGCCTTCGCCTTCGCGTGCTCCAGAGTTGCGAGGAACGAACACCGGCTCAGCCACCGCGCATCGTGGGCCGGCGTGATAGATGCGCAAACTTCCGGTCGCATGGTCGAAGTGCCCAATGCCGCGATGAAAGATGTCGTCGCTGCCCGGGCCGCCGATGCATGCCACATAGCCATGCCGATAGCTCAAACCGGTGCGGCGTTCGTCGATGCGCGGGTATTCGCATCGCTCGTCACACAGTCTTTCGATTTTGAAACTGCCTGGCTTCGCCCAATCCAACTCCCACCGCGCTAAAAGTTGGGTGGCCCGACGATTATCAGGTGGCGAACCGTCGGCCAGCGGAAACATAGCGACCTCCTGCTCGCATACATCGACCACCACCCGGTCGCCGTCGCTGAACGCGTTCATTAAGTGCCACACCATGCGGGCCTCAGCGTCGAACCAGCGGAGGTCCTCCGCGCCACCGTTTCTCGGCATGATGCCGACGTGCGTGCCGAGGGCCGGTTCCCAGGCGATCGGTGGGCCACCGGCCCGCGCCCGTTTGATCGATACGGTCACAGGGCAAACGACGAAAATGACGAAATCGGTGGTTATGGCGAAGTCATGTATCAACGCGGGAAAGGGCGCCTGGATAAGTTGGGACCGAAAGAGATCGCCGGCGGCATTCGCGACATAAAATCCTATATCGTTGGTGATCCGCCCGGTCGGAAAATTCGCGAAGAACAGCATCTCGCCCGAAGCCGGATCGATCTTCGGATGCGCTGTCATGTTGCGCGGAAGTTTGCCATCGAAGGACCATGGCCCGATCGTTTCCAGCGATAGCGGATCGATTTCGATGGGTCCGTGTCCTTCTTCGAGCGCCAACAGTTTGTTCGCATGCCAGAGGATATTGGTGTTCGCGACGCCGTCGGTCGGCATACCGGCGACGCTGGGATCCGAATCCGCGGGATTACCCGAAGTGCCGAACAGCGCGCGTCCGGCGGCACGCTCCGCCGCCCATTGCCGAGTTCGCACCCATCGATTGCGGTAGGAGATGCGACCGTTGCGCAGATGGAACGCGTGCACCATGCCGTCGCCGTTGAGCGGGTTGTAAGTCCCGCGCGGCGGAAACTGCGGACTCGGGCCGATGCGATAGAAACTCCCGTCGAGATCCAATGGCACTTCGCCTTCGACGGTCAGGTTCGCATGGTCGGACTCCAGCCGAATCGGTTCAAAGCCCAAAGACAAATACGGATTGGTGGAGAATCTACTCACTATGCTTCGGCCTCCAATGCACGCGGGAACAGTCGGCATTGGATCGCTAACAATCGATCGCGGCCGATTCAACGCATCATGCGAAGATTTAGTGCTTGCTTTACGCTTTCAGATGCTCCGGCGTCGGCCGGATGAAAAAGGGTTTTCTGTCAAGAGCCAAAAGGTAAATTTCTTCACCTGTCTACAAGCAGAAGAGTAGAAAGAAACGGTCGCGGTTAATGGCGAAGGTGGGATCGGCGTCGGCGCGGCGGAATATGGACCGAACTAGCTTTCGGGTGCTTCCACGACGTCGATCTTTTGCAGGTACTCAGACAGATCGGTGACCAATTCGCGGGACGACTCGCGATCGCCTTTTTTTGCGGTCGCTTCCAGTGCGGCGCCGATGTCGCTCAGGACGTCGAATCCGAAGCTGCCGCCTTCACCCTTAATCTTGTGGCCGAGCGCCGCGATGGTGGTGAAGTCGCCGCGGTCGAGAGCTCCGGTAAGGGTCTGCAGATCGGCGCGTTTCCGCGACAGGAAGTCGGGGATCAGATCGATAAGGTCAGGCTCGACCTCGACCGTGACGCGCTGCATCGTCTTCCATTTCACATCCATCCTTAGATGACTACCGCTTCGGCGGACTCGATGGAATTGGCGATGGCTTCGAGCAAGGTGGCTTTTTTGACTGGTTTGCTCACGTGCATATCGCAGCCGGCGTCTCGCGCGCGCCGCACCGCCTCATCGAGCGCCGATGCGGTCAGAGCGATGATGGGTGTCCGGGGGCGCTGATGATCGCGTTCCCAGTCGCGGATCATCCGCACCGCGGTGTAGCCATCGAGCACCGGCATCTGGATGTCCATCAGAACCACATCGTAGTTGCCTGCGATGAAACGATTCAGCGCCGTCTGTCCATTTTCGGCTTCGATGAGCGAGTAGGGGGTCTTCTTCAGGTACGCTCGTATCAACATTCGATTATCCGGCGAGTCATCCGCAAGCAAAATCTGCAGCGGGCGCCCAACGATGCGCGCGTCGGAAGAGGCGGGCGAAGTTCGCGCCGACGGCCTGATGCCCGACCTGGAAGAATTGTCGAAGCCTGCAGCCTTTTTCGCGATCGCCTCGTGTACCTCCGAATATAATTCCCGCGCCTTCAACGGCTTTACGACGTAGTTTGCGATTCCCATTCCTTTCAAGTTGGTCAAGTTGCCGGTCAACCCACTCGAATTCAGCATCATGACGATGGGGACGTTCCCCGAACCGTTATGCAGCAGCTTCTCGGCCAGCACGATTCCGTTGGTCTCAGGCATGTGCGAATCGATCAGTAGCAGGCCAAACGGATGCGCCGAATGGCGAGCGCTTTCGAACGCCGCGAGTCCAGCCGCCGCGCAGTGCGCCTCGCTCACGATGGCGCCTTTCGCTTCGAGCATCTCGCGTGCAATCGCGCGACTCGCCGCGTTGTCGTCGACGAGCAGGATGCGCAGGTTGTTTATCGCGAGATCGATCCCGGTTCGCGCCCGTGGCTGGGGATGCTCAGGAAGATCCAGCTGCACGGTAAAATAGAAGAGACTTCCTTTTCCGGGAACGCTCTCGGCCAGCACGTACCCGCCCATCAGGGTGACCAGGCGCTCGACGATCGCGAGCCCGAGTCCGCTGCCTCCGTATCGACGTGTGGTCGAGGAATCCGCCTGGGTGAATGGGGAAAAAATGGTCCCAAGCTTTTCGGCGTCGATGCCGATGCCGGTATCCCGCACCGAAAACTTAAGCGCTCCCGAGTGCGGTGCGGCGATATCGCGCTTGACTTCGACCACGACTTCGCCCTTCTCGGTGAACTTGATCGCGTTGCCGATCAGGTTGGTGAGGATTTGCCGGATCCGCAATGGATCGCCAATCAGCGTTTGAGGCAAGTCCGGTGCGAAGCGCAGCACCAGCTCGAGGCCTTTTTCATGGGCACGGACGGCGAGCGTATCCGCGACTTTCTCGGTCAGCTCCTCCACGTCGAAAGCCACTTTCTCGAGGCTCATGCGGCCGCTCTCGACCTTCGCGAGGTCGAGGATGCTGTTGATCAGCTCCAGCAGCGCGGTGCCGTTCCCGATCACCGTATCGAGGCATCGCCGCTGTTCCGGGGTCAGGTCGGTCTCCGCCATCAGGTCGGACATGCCAAGGATGGCGTTCATCGGGGTACGGATCTCATGCGACATGCTGGAGAGAAATTCCGATTTGGCCTTGGATGCGGCGAGCGCCTGGTCGCGTGCGGCGGCAAGCTCCTTCTCGGCGCGTTTGCGCTCGGAGATGTTGCGCATGGTGGTCATCATAATCGGGTTGCCGTTGGGATCGGTGGTCGCGCGGCCGACGAATTCGCATTCGACCCAGCGTCCATCGGCGGCCCTGATACGCGATTCCGATCTCACGATCTTTTCGGGATTCTGAAACGCATCGCGAGTAGCCTCGGCCTGGCGCAGAATGTCGTCGGGGTGGACCAGCGCCACTCCGTTGGTTCCCATGACGTCGTTGCCCGAGTATCCGAGTTCGCCGCGTCCTGCGCCGCCAACGAACACGATGGTTCCGGAGTAATCGATAACCAGGATCACGTCGGAAGAAGATTCGATCAGGGTCCGGAAGTACTGCTCGCTCTGTTTGAGTTTGAGCTCCTGTTCTTTGCGTTCCGAAATGTCACGCGCGATGGTTAAAGCGCATCGCTTGCCGCTGATTTCGATCATTACCGCCGACGTCAGGACCGGTACTTCGCGGCCGTCTTTGCTCCGCACCACCGCTTCGGAGTTGAGTAGCGTACCCTCGTTGAGCAGTTTCACCAGCGCGCTGCCGTCGGCCTTGCTCCAATCGACGAGCGGAATGTCCCAGACCCGCTTGCCAATGACTTCCTCGCGCGAGTAGCCGCTCGACTTGACGAAGGCATCGTTAACGTCGAGGTAAACCCCCGTCATGTCGGTTAGAGTAAGGGGATCGGCGACTGAGTCGAAAATCTTGCGCAGCGCCGCCTGACTCTCACGCAACGAGTGTTCGGCCTCCAACCGCTCCGAAATGTCGCGCGCGATGGTCAATCCGCATTGCTGACCGTCCAGTTCGAGCACCACGGTCGAGATCAAGCACGGGATATCGCGGCCGTCCTTGCTTTGTACCAACGCCTCGGAGTTGCGAACCTCGCCGTGGGTATAAAGTCGGATCACGTCGTTCATCGGATCGCCCGCGCGTTTCGTGCGAGGCACTTCCCAGACATGCTTGCCAACGATTTCTTCGCGCGTATATCCGAAAACCTTGAGAAAGGCGTCATTGACGTCGAGGTAAGTACCGTCGGACATGTCGGTGACGCTGAGCGGGTCGGACACCGAATCGAAGATTCTTCGCAGCGTGGCCTGGCTTTGCCGTAGAATGCGTTCCACTTCGAGCCGCTCCGAGATATCGCGGGTGGTCGAGACGCAGCATCGACGCCCTCCAAGTTCGATCACCACCGCCGAGATCAGACAGGGAACCTTGCGCCCCTCGCGCGCCAGCAGCGTGACTCCCATGTTGCGGACCGCCCCTTCGCGCAAGGCGTGCGCGAACTGACGGCGTTCGGTCAGGTCGGCCCATACGCCGGTCTCGACGTCGGATCGCCCGACGATGTCCTCCTTGCGAATCCCGTGGAAATTGCAGAACTCCCGGTTGACGTCGATCCAGGTGCTGGTAGACATGTCGACGATCGCCATCGGATCGGTCCCGAACTCGAAGATTCGACGCAGGCTGGCCTCGCTTTCCTGTATCTTGATCTCTGCGGACTTCAGATCCGAAATATCGCGGCTGATGGTCATGCAGCATGGCTGTCCGTCAAGATCCACCATCACGCCTGAAATCAGGCTCGGGATCATCCTGCCGTCGCGTGCGCGGAAGCTGGCGCGGACGTTGCGCACCTCGCCATTCGTCAGCACCTCGGCGCCGAAGTGATCGGCGGTTTCGCGATCGGGCCACAATCCAAGTTCCCAAAAAGACTTGCCCACGCATTCCTCGAGGCTATAGCCGGTCAACCGCACGAACTCCTGGTTGACGTGGACGTAGCGGCCTCGTTTGTCGTGGATGCAGACTGCATCGGGGCTGGATTCGAGAATCTTGCGCAAAGTGGCTTCGCTCTCGCGCAGCTTGCGTTCTGCTCGTTTGATTTTTTCAATGGTGCGCACCACCGTAATGCCGCAGGTCTGGCCGTTGAGCTTGACCATCACCCCCGAGACGAGCGCGGGGACCGGCGCCTCGAAGCCGACGCCCTGCATTTGTACTTCGTAATTTTGGACGTAACCCCGTTCGCGAAGCTGGCTGATGAAGGCATCGCGCGCGGCGCGATCCGGAAAGAATCCAAAATCCAGATCGCTCCTGCCGATTACCTGTTCGCGCTTGAGCCCGCTGCGTTGTACGAACTGGTCGTTAACTTCGAGGATGGTGTCGGTATCAAGGTTGCCCACCACCACGATGTCGGCGCTCTTCTCGAAAATCTGCCGGAACTTCTCTTCGCTTTCGTTGCGCTTGCGTTCTGCTTCATGCAGGTCCGACAGGTCACGCACGAATCCGATGGCGCAAGACCTGCCGTTCAGCTCGGTGAGGATTGAGGACAGCAGCGCGGGTCTTATCGCGCCATCTTTGCGACGGAATTTGATCTCGACGCCGCGCATCTCGCCCTTGGCGAACAACTCCTGCCAGAAGGACTCGTGGTGTTCCGGCTCCACCCACAGGACCAGGTCGTCGTTGGTAGTGCCGATGACCTCCTCGCGGGAATAGCCGCTACTGCGCAGGAATTGCTCGTTGACTTCCATTCGCACCCGGGTCGCCAGGTCGACCACCAGCATCGCATCGAGATTGGAGTCAAAGATGCGCCGGAACTTTTCCTCGCTTTCGCGCAACCGCTGTTCGGCTTCCTTGAGGAACGAGATGTCGCGGATAAAGACCAGCGCGCATTGGCGCGAGTTGAGGCTAAGGAGCGCCGCGGAAATCAACACTTCGAGGGTCCGACCGTCGATGGTGCGGTACGAAGTCTGGAAGTTCCGCACCGTGCCTTCGCTCAGCAATTTGCGGGCGAGTTCCAATTGCTTCGCGGGTTCCTTGAACCCTCCCAGCATCGAGGCCGGAGAGGCCAACACCTCGTCCTTGGTGAATCCGGTGCCGCGGACGAATTCCTCGTTGACGCGGACGAAGCGGTTGCTGTTGAGATCGATGACGGCAATCGGATCGAGACTGGCATCGAAAATCTGGCGCAGATTGGCTTCGCTCTCACGCAACCGGCGCTGCGATTCTTCCAGGTCGGTGATATCGCGTGACACCGTCAGGATGCATCGCTGACCATCGACCTCGATCGGTACCGAGTTGAGCAGAAACGGCGCAACGCTGCCGTCGCGTAACCGAAATAGATGCTCGAAGTTTCGCACGTATCCGTCCCGGTCGAAGCGCCGAAGGAATTCGGTGCGTGCATCCTGATCGATCCACATGGCAGTGTCGGAAGCGGGAACTCCGATCACATCTTCGGGCGCGTATCCGGTGACCGCGGTAAACTGCGCGTTGACGCGCAAGTACGCTCCGTCGGAGTAGCGCGAAACCACGATGACATCGAGCGTAGAATCGAAAATTTCACGCAGGGCGGTTTCACTCTCGGCCAGACGACTCAGGAATGATTCTCGTTCGCTGGCAAGGTTTTCAGCGATCACCATCTGCCGGCGCAGCTCGCGATGATGCGTTTCCAGCGCGAGAATTTTATCGGCAATCTGGCGTCGATAGTTGCGTTGTAAACGGGTGTTGGCTTGTGCCAGCGAGATCACGATCAGCAGTCCCAACCAGTGCATGAAGGCATGCGGATCCAGACCGGGCCGGGTGGTTTCGAGGACGTAAAAGCATACGACCCCCAACCATCCGATCGAGGCCTGCCATGAGGTCTCCCACGGGGCCAGGATTCCCACCCCGATCACCAACGCCACCACCGAGATGAACAGCGGCTCGAAGGTCCCGGAATCGATGCCGATTTTGGTGGTCGAGACCATCACCCCGGCGCACACCGCCAGACACACTTCGCGCCAGAATCGCGGCACCAGCGGGCTGAACGTCACGGCAAAGGCCAGGATGCCGATCGCGATGTTGATTAGGTGAAAGTACTCGGTTGCCCGAAACGTGGCAGGCGAAGTGGCGAGGCGTTCCGCCGCATAGCCGAGTTCGAGAAGGACGATCAGGATAGCGCCTGCGCGAAGTAGCCCGAGCCGGCTGGTGGCGCTTGGCTGGCCGTAGGACCCCGTCAGGCGCGCAAGTGCATCATCCCGTGACGGAGAAGCCGAAGCCTCGGCGTCGAGATGGTGTTGCGGCGGTGAATGCGAACGAGACCCACTCCGGGTCCATTTGGGTGCTGCGGCCAACGTCCCCCCCAGGAAGTCGGATCAATGAAGGAAGCAATTGAGGTGCCTGCTCATTGTCACTCAACTGCAACTACGAAGAACCTATGAAATGTTCAATCTAGCTATGAGTCACTTTAGTGAAGGGCAAACCTGTACCAATCGCACTGATTCGCCCTTCGTCCTCACGAATGCGACGTTTGTGCGGATCCAACGTTCGAGTCGTAAACTTCCGGTCTTAGGTTGATAGACGAAGGGCGCGCTCGAAATCTTCGATGAGGTCGTCCGTCGTCTCCAGACCCACCGACAAGCGCACCAGTCCATCGGCGATTCCGGCTGCTACACGATCCTCGGCCGACATGCCGGCGTGCGTGGTTTTCGCGGGCCGCGTCATCAGCGTTTCGATGCCGCCCAGGCTGGGCGCCGAGAACGGAATGGTCGCGTTCGACATGAAACTCTCCGCTGCCTCAACTCCGCCGGCGAGCTCGAAGCTGAGCACCCCGCCGAAACCATCGAATAGCTCGCATGCGCGAATGTGATTGGGATGGCTCTCGAGGCCAGGATAGTTGACCTTTATCACCTGCGGCTGCTGTTCAAGGAAGCGTGCGATTTTGAGTGCGCTCTCATTTTGATAGCGCACGCGCACCGCCAGTGTCTTCATGCCGCGGCTGAGCAGGAAGCAGGCGTGGGGATCGAGCGGGGCGCCCAGATGATTCAGTTTGCGCGTGATGCGCTCGACCAGTTCGCGCCGCCCGATCACCGCGCCGGCAACGATATCGGTATGGCCGTTGAGATATTTGGTCGCGCTATGAATCGACAAATCGAAGCCGAGTTCCGCGGGCCGAAAGTTGATTGGACTCGCAAACGTGTTGTCGATGATCGATACCAGGCCGTTGCGCTTCGCGAATTCAACCGCGGCTTCAAGATCCGAGACCTGCAGCAGCGGGTTGGAAATCGTCTCGACGTAGAGGGCACGGGTGTTTGGCTGGACCAGCTCGCGCCATGATGCGGGCTCATCTCCATCGAGCAGATCGAGTTCGTATCCCAGCGCGGGAAAATCCTGGGTGAGAAGATCGTAGGTCCCGCCATAGAGGCTGTTCTGTGCGAGGAGATGACCGCCGGCACCCAGCACCGTCATCAACGTCGAGGATATCGCCGCCATCCCGCTGCCGGTCACCAGCGCGGTTTCAGCATTTTCCAGCGCTGCGAGCTTGCGATGGAGCACAACATGATTGGGGGTATTGTTGAGCCGGATATAGCGGAGATCGTGGTAACCGCTGGCGCCCGCCGATTCGAAGGTTGATGACTGGAAAATCGGCGTGGTCACCGCGCCCTCGATGAGCGGGTCGGGCTCGCCGCCATGAATCAGCTTGCTCTCGATGCCTTTGATCAATCGCGCCATCCGATTTCTCCGACCTGACGATGTAGCGCGAATATTGGCATACGCCAACGGGTATCAGGGCGCGCCATACAGGGGTCTTCCAATAGCACGACCGGTCGTGCTATTTCACACCTCATGAACAACGCACGCGAACGGATTCTCGAGCATGGCCTCGACTTAATCAGCAAATCGGGTACCGCCGGGGTCACCCTCGGACTGCTCGCGGAGTCGACCGGCATGTCGAAGAGCGGGTTGTTTGCTCACTTCGGCTCCAAGGCGGAAGTCCAGATCAGTCTCCTCGAACGCGCAGCCGAGGTCGCGGGCGCGCATGTGGTGGCGCCTGCGATGCGTGTGGCTGAGGGGCTTCCGCGCCTGGAAGCGCTGGTGCACAACTGGCTCGGATGGAGCACCAAGGCGGGGCTGGCCGGCGGATGCCCGGTTGCGGCGGCGATCTTCGAGCTCGATGACTCTGAAGGCCCGGTCAGAGACCAAGTCCTGGCGATGGAGACCGAATGGCGCGGATTGCTGGCGCAACTCATCCGCGAGGCGATTGCGCTTGGTCATCTGCGTGACGACCTCGACGTGGATCAGATGGTCTTCGAGTTGTGCGGTATCTACCTGAGCCATCACGCAGCGCTGCGTTTCGTTCGCGACCGTCGTGCGAATGCTCGTGCGCATGCGGCATTGTGGGCGCTTGTCGAGCGCGCGCGGCCAACGGTCCGGCCGGGGATCACCTCCGTGCGGACCAAGGGAAAGAAAACTCGATAATTCGATTTGCATTCCGCTCAGACCAGAGCGGAAAGCATGCGGAAACGACGGACGAATGCACACCTATCCAGCTCAGCTTCACGTCCTCGATCTGATTGCGCCGATCCTGGTGGCGTGCGTTTACATTTCCGCCTGTTCGTTATTCAAAGAGCCCAACCGGCGAAACTTCAATGCGATCATGATCGCGGGCGCGGGTGCGGCGTATCTCGGCGGCGGCTTTGGCATTTGGGAGTTTTCTTTTACGGCGATCCTCACCTACCTGGCTTACCAGGGACTGAAGTCGTACCGCTTTATCGGCGTCGGATGGCTTCTGCATACCGGATGGGACGTGATGCACCATCTTTATGGCAATCCGATAATACCGTTTTCCGTGACTTCATCGCTGGGATGCGCGATTTGCGATCCGGTCATCGCGCTATGGTGCTTCGCCGGCGCACCCTCGGTCTTTGACCTGATGCGGAGTCGGACGCTTCGCCCCGTCGCATCTCACGCTGAGTGAACGGAGCCCAGTCGACGAATCGTCGCAAACGGACCGAACACATCAGACAAACAAATCGAACAAAGGAAGGATAACAATGGAACAAGCTCAACAGCCGTTACAAATCGGAATGCTGATCTACCCCGGCCTCACCCTGTTGGATCTCATCGGGCCGCAGACGGTTTTTTCCTGGTATGCGAAAACACATCTGCTCTGGAAAACCAGGGATCTGGTAACTTCCGACACTGGCATAAGCATCCAGCCGACCACCACCTTTGCCGAATGTCCGGATCACCTCGACGTTCTGTTCGTACCGGGTGGATTCGGGACCAACAACATCATGCAGGACGCCGAAGTCCTCGCGTTCCTTGCCGATCGCGCCCCGCGATCCGACTACGTCACTTCAGTATGCAGTGGCTCGCTCATCCTCGCGGCAGCCGGCTTGCTGAAGGGATATAAAGCCACCTCTCACTGGGCGCTCCGGGACACGCTCCAAATGTTCGGCGCGGAGCCGGTTGATGCGCGCGTGGTTGTGGATCGAAACCGCGTTAGCGGCGGCGGGGTAACTGCGGGTATCGATTTCGGGTTGGTGCTGCTGGCGAAGTTGCGCGGCGACGATGCGGCCAAGCTGACCCAGTTGGCGATGGAGTATGATCCCGAGCCGCCATTCAACGCGGGAACTCCGAAGACCGCCGGCGCCGCCATCGTCGAACAAGCCATGAAAATGATGGCGGTCGCGAGCGATCAAATGGGGCAAACCGCCGGAACGACCAACAAAGGAGCAACGCTTCAGCCAGGGTCATGAGCGAAGCGACATTTTCGTATTCTCCCGGTCGCCTGGGTGCGTGGCGCGCATCGTCGCGCGTCATGTAATCTGGAGCGATCGGGAGATGACGTGAAGGTTCTCATCGTAGGCGGAGGAATAATCGGCGCATCGTGCGCGTGGCGGCTGGCGTCGGAAGGCGCCGCGGTCACGGTGCTGGAGCGCGCAAGATTGGGCCAGGAAGCCTCGTGGGCGGCAGCCGGTCTCATCGGGCCGCAAGGCGAAGCTGAGGAGCCCGGTCCATTTTTCGAACTTTGCCTCGCCGGCAAAGAATCGTTCGATCGATCGGTGGAACGGCTCGCCAGGGAGAGCGGCATCGATCCCGAATACGATCATCATGGGATGCTGTACGTCGCGTTTTCCGAGCATGAGCGCGACGAACTGGCGGGACGCGCGAAATGGCAACGCGCCGCCGGCGGCCAGGTCGAGGAGTTGTCCATGGAGCAGGCGCGCAAGATTGCCCCCGCGCTTTCGCCGAAAGCCCTGTATGCATTGCATCTGCCGACCAACTGGCGGACCGACAACCGCAAACTGACGCAGTCCTATATCGGTGCGGCATCGAAGGCGGGCGCCGACTTTCGCGAAGGCGTGCGCATCGATTCGCTTGCGATGAAAAATGGGCGCGCAGCGGGCGTCGTCACTCACGACGGCGAAACGATCGATGGTGACGTCATCATCAACGCCGCGGGATCGTGGGCAAGCGAGTTGCGCGGGCTGGAGGCCGATAACATCCGCTTCTTTCCGGTGCGCGGGCAAATCTTATGCTTCGAGACCCGCCCTGGGAGCATCGAGCCGTCGCTGTTTTCTTCCCGCGGTATTCTGGTCCCGCGCCGCGATGGGCGCCTCCTCGCGGGCTCGGTTTTCGAGGAAGCCGGCTTCAACAAAACGCTTACCCTTGGCGGCATGACTCACATCCTGCGCGCCGCGACCGAACTGGTGCCCAGTCTCTCCGAGCTGCCGTTTCGTGAGGCGTGGGCTGGACTGCGCCCGGCGGCCGACGATCTGTTGCCGGTGATCGGTGCATCGCCTTCGGTGCCGAATGTGTTTTACGCATGCGGGCATTTCCGCAGCGGCATCCTCTTATCGTCGCTGACCGGCGAAGTGATCGCAGACCTGGTGAACGAGCGTTCGCCGAAGGTTGCACTGGGTCCGTTCAATCCGGCGCGTTTCCAAAAGGGCGTCAGCAAGGCGCCGCTCAAAATCAAATCGGTGGTGTAAGTTTCGAACCATGGCCATTGTTGCACTCGGACTAGTTCGCGATTTGTTCTTTCGCTCCAAACTCGATGCGGTCGCGGAATCGCTCGACGCCGAAATCCTGTATGCCTCGGATCTCGCGAACGCTTCGCGACGCGCGGCCGAGAAGAATCCCTCCGTGATATTTGCTGACCTCTCGGATGCGGCATTTCCGCCAGTCGACACCGCGGTGAAGATTCGCGAGGCGGCGCCCGAGGCGAAGCTGATCGGATTTGCCTCGCATGTGGATCTCAAACCGCTGCGAGCGGCGCGCGAGGCCGGCTTCGATCAAACATTGTCGCGCAGCGAATTCACGGCGCGCCTCGCGGAATTCCTGCGGTCGTAGTTAATCCGGTGAATGGATGGCGATTTTCACGAATCGCTGGGGAGCGATGCTGACGGTTGGCAAAAGCCATCTTCGTCGCGTCATCGCTGCGGGTCGTTCGCGAACGACCCCTACCACGATTGCGAAGGAGGGCAGTACATGACTCTCGCGAACAAGACTGTCGTTATTCTGGGCGGAAGTTCGGGCATCGGACTGGCGACCGCCAAAGCTGCGAAGGCTGAGGGCGCCCGGGTCGTCATCACTGGACGATCGCAAAAGCGCCTTGATACCGCTCGCGCCGAACTCGGCGGCGACGTGCGGGCCGTCCAGCTCGACGTCGCGGATGAAGCCGGTACGCGGTCGCTGTTCGAAGAATTGAAGAGCGTCGATCATATTTTCATCACGGCGGCGACGGTGACGATCGGCGTGGGGCTCGCGTCCGATACCGAAGCGGTGCGGCCCGGCATGGATACTCGCTTTTGGGGTTCCGTCTATGCTGCGAAATATGGCGCGGCGAAGATGCCACGCGATGGCTCCATCACCTTCTGCTCAGGCACCTCGGCATGGCGTCCGCTGCGCAACTCCAGCGTGGCATCGGCGTCGTGCGGCGCGGTCGAGGCTTTCGCGCGATCGCTGGCGGTGGACCTCGCGCCGATTCGCGTCAATACCATCGCGCCCGGACTCATCGACACGCCGCTGATTGCAGACGCGATGGGCGCCAACGCCGCGGCGATCATGGAAACCGAGGCGAAACGAATCCCGGTTGGGCGGGTGGGGCGCGGCGAGGATATTGCCGAGGCGGTGCTGTTCCTGATGAAGAACGGGTTCACCACCGGCATCACCTTGACCGTCGACGGCGGCCGCACCTTGGTCTAGAAAGCCACCCGCGATCTGGAGGGCAGATTGATTCGGATTATCGTCGTATTGATAACCGCCGCCATGCTCGAAGTCGGCGGCGATGCATTAATCCGAGTCGGATTGCGGGGCCGCTACGCGATCATGTTCGCTGGTGCGATTGCGCTGTTCGCCTACGGCATCATGGTAAACCAGAGCAGACTCGATTTCGGCAAGCTGATGGGGGCCTACATAGCGGTGTTTTTTGCGACTTCGCAGATCGTCGCGCTGGGATGGTTTCACGATATCCCCGATGTGAAGGTCGTTGTGGGTGGTGCGCTGATCATGATCGGTGGCGTGGTGATGATGCTGTAGGAAGAATCGGACGTAACCACAGAGACACAAGGGTAGGAGAAGGGGCGAACATCGCGAAGCCGTTCGCCAAACATTCCGATAGGTCGACGGTTTCTTCTTTCTGACCTTAGTGTCTCTGTGTCCCTGTGGTGAATTTCTTTTCCGATGCTCACAGCAGTTCGCCCACCACGAAGCCCGCGAAAACCGCAACCGCGCCGCTGAGCACGCTTCCCAGTATGTTCAACATTGCAAACAACAACTCGCGTTCCTGGATGAGGCGCAAAGTTTCGTACTCGAAAGTCGAGAACGTCGTGTACGCGCCGAGGAAGCCGACCGCGAACAATAACCGCGCGCCGGGCTCGACCCACGGACGATCCTGTCCGTAGGCCATGAAGAATCCGAGGATGAAGCTGCCGGTAACATTAATGATGAAAGTGCCGAGCGGAAACACCGCGTCCCATCGGTCTGAAATGTATGCCCCCAAAAAGTAGCGCGCATTGGCGCCGAGAAATCCGCCCAGGCCTACCCACCAGATCGCCATCGCAGGTCCTTTCGCGTTTACGCGCGCGCGACGCCGACCGCCGCGTGCACCACTTCGATGTCGTGAACGGTGAACAGCGCGTTGGGCGCCAAGGCTCCGAGCGGCTCGATTATCGAATCGATAGTCGCGGGAGTATCCACCACATTGATCGTGATCGGCATGTCCATCGAGAGACTCAGAATGTTGGCGGTATGGAGATGGCTGGAGGCGCCATATCCTGCGATGCCGCGCGTCACGGTTGCGCCTGCGATCTTCCTCTCGCGCAGCCATTCCAGAATCGCCATATACAGCGCGCGATGGTCGAACTTGTCGGTTTCGCCGAGGTAAATGGTCAACTGTTTCGCCTTGCCGGTGGTCGTCATGGTGGGCGCCTCCTCGCGAATCTACGTCAGGTCTTTAGCCGCGCGCGCAAGTCGCGCGCCGCGGCGCTGAAAAAATTGCGCGCAATGAACGATGCCTCGCCCGCCGCCATCGCTTCGAGGATTTCCGCATTGAGCGCGATAGCTTCGGCGTCCGATCCGTTCGCATCGAGCGACATTTCCGCTATCGCCAGCGCCTGCTTCAACTGGCCGCCTTCCTTTAGCGTTCGCGCGCGCGCCAGAAGCTGAGCGCGCCCGCATAACCCGAGGATCTCGGCCGCGACCTCGCTGCGCCTGGCCGGGAACATCTGCGACGGCTGTCCTGACCACCATCCCGCGTAGCGGCGGATGACATCGCGGACGACGAACGGCGCGCATCCATAGATCGGACGCAGAAACGACTTCGACGCGAGGTCGTCCGGTAACTGGATGTCGGCCTCGATGATGTCGACCGGCCATTCACCGCGATTTAGGCGAGCCACCACCTCGTCATGAATGACGCGTAACGCGCGCGCGGTTTCGGTCAGCAGGTTATGGCAAACATCCTCGCCCTGAAACGCGGGACCGTGGCCCGGCAGTACGATGCGCGGTTTGCGTGAGGCGATTTGTTCCAGAGCGTCGGCCCACTCCAGCGTATAGCGTTGAACCTTGTTGGGATTGCCGGTGTTAGGCAGCGACGACACGATGAGATCGCCGACCATAGCGAGGCGACGCCGCGGCATCCAGACCCAGGTCGCATCGTCGGTCTCGCCCATCGCATGGCGCAGCTCGACCGGCTCGCGTTCGAGTTCGAGTAACTGCATGTCGCGATAGGTGAGGTCAGGGTGGGTGAAAGATTTATCGGCGAACATCGCACCGGGAGGAATGCGCACGCCGAACTGGAGGCTGTTGATGTGCGATTGCCATCCGCGGGTCAGCCGATAGCGCTCGAAGCGCGCCGCGACATCTTCATGTGCCCAGATCTTTGGACGCGGATATCCTCGGGAGAGATTGTCGGCGACAAAGGCTTCGGTGCCGAATGCGTGATCGCCGTGGCCATGAGTGTAGATGAGGAACGCGAACGGCTCGCTGGTGACCTCGCGAATGGCGCGCACGGCGAGCTCGCCCATCCGCGCGGAGCTGGTGTCCGCCGCGAGCATCTCACCGCCGCCGTATGCGAAGGCGACATTGGCAAAGCCGTGGAACATCGCGATGCCGGGCTCGATGACCTCGAGCTTGCCCATCATCGGGTCGAACGCGCCGATGCCGCCCAAAGCTGAATCGCCGCGCGAAGCTGCTCCCATTGTCAAACTCCCCGTCGGTTCACGAAGTGTGCTCGGGCCGACTTTAACAGAGTAGCGGCTATAGTGACGATAATGTGCCGTGTCGCCCAAGCCGCGAGTATCTTCTACAATTGGATATTGGATCTCGCGGATGCGCTCGCACGCGAGATCGGCGCAGCGCGCGAAACCGCCGACAGCGTCAATATCGCCGACAAAATCAAAAGCAAGGAAAACCAGATGGCACCTGACATCGCCAGGTCTGAAGATAAAAACATGAACGAGAGTCCTAAACACCCAAATGGGGCGTTAGCCAAAGGCACCACCCTCAACGGGGCCGATAGCAGCACCAGCGAAATCGATCGCATCCTGGCGCTCGAACATGCAGACCCGCATACATTTCTGGGCGTGCATCGTTTGGGCGACGCAATGATCGTGCGCGCCTATCGGCCGGATGCCGATGCGATCACCGTGATCCTGGACGACGGCATCCGCGTCCCGATGACGCGGCGGCACGAGGCCGGAATCTTCGAAGCGACGGTGGATCGGCCGGACATCTTTGCCTACCACTTGGAGATCAACTATCCCGGAGGCCGCAGCTACACCATCCTCGATCCTTACGCCTACTTGCCGACTATCGGTGATCTCGATTTGCACTTGTGGGCCGAGAGCAAGCACGACCGTGTCTATGACAAACTCGGGGCGCATCCGCGCGAGGTCCGCGGCGCCAAAGGCGTTGCGTTCGCGGTCTGGGCGCCGAATGCGCGCGGCGTCAGCGTGATCGGCGATTTCAACGGATGGGACGGGCGTCTGCACATGATGCGCACGCTCGGCAGCTCCGGGGTTTGGGAGATTTTCGTTCCGGAGGTCGGTGACGGCACCAAATACAAATTCGAGATTCGCACCCGCGATGGCGATTTGCTGCTGAAGGCGGATCCGTTTGCCACGCTGATGGAGACGCCGCCCGCGACTGCGTCGGTCGTTTACCAGACCCACTACGAATTCCGCGATCGCGAATGGATGGAGGCGCGCGCATCACGCGATATCCTCAAGACTCCGGTCTCAATTTACGAAGTGCAGCTGGGGTCGTGGCGCCGCAAACCTGACGAGAACCAGCGCTCGCTGACCTATCGCGAATTGGCCGGCGAGCTGGGCGACTATGCGGCGGACATGGGCTTCACGCACATCGAGTTGATGCCGGTGATGGAGCATCCGTTCGGCGGCTCGTGGGGTTACCAGGTCAGCGGTTATTTCGCGCCGACCTCGCGCTACGGAACGCCCGACGACTTCCGCTACTTCGTCGATGAAATGCATCGCCGCGGCATCGGCGTGATCCTGGATTGGGTGCCCGCGCATTTCCCGACCGACGAGTTCAGCCTGGGACGCTTCGACGGCACCGCCTTGTTCGAGCATCTCGATCCGCGCAAAGGGTACCATCCGGAATGGAACACCTACATTTTCAACTACGGCCGCAGCGAGGTCCGCAGCTTCCTCATCGCAAGCGCGCTGTATTGGCTGGGTGAATGTCACGTCGATGGTCTCCGCGTGGATGCGGTCGCATCGATGATCTACCTCGACTACGCGCGGCGCGAGGGAGAATGGGTGCCCAATCGGTATGGCGGCAAAGAGAACATCGAGGCGATCGATTTCATTCGCCTGCTCAACGAGCAGGCCTACGGGCAGAATCCCGGCGCGGTGATGATCGCGGAAGAATCCACCTCATGGCCGGCCGTCAGCCGCCCGACTTTCGCCGGCGGCCTCGGCTTCGGGCTCAAATGGGACATGGGCTGGATGCACGACACGCTGCAGTACTTCGCGCTCGACCCGGTGCATCGCAAATTCCATCATCGCAATCTGACTTTCGGGATGCTGTATGCGTGGAGCGAGAATTTCGTGCTGCCGATCTCGCACGATGAGGTAGTGCACGGAAAGCGCGCACTGCTTTCCAAGATGCCGGGCGACCGATGGCAGCAGTTCGCAAATCTGCGTTCCCTTTATGGGTACATGTGGGCGCGCTGCGGCAAGAAGCTGATTTTTATGGGGAGCGAGTTCGGGCAGTGGGACGAATGGAATCACGACAAGAGCCTCGACTGGCACCTTGCGCAGTACGACGAACATCGGGGGTTGCAGCGCCTGGTGCGCGATCTCAATCGGCTTTATCGGTCGGAGCCGGCCCTGTACGAGGCCGACGTCGAGCCGTCGGGTTTCCGTTGGATCGCGCCAGACAACGCGGACGACAACGTGATCATCTTTATGCGTAATGCGCCGTCGAGCGGACGCAGCCTCATTTGCGCATGCAATTTCTCGCCGGTGCCTCGCACCGCGTACCGCATCGGCGTGCCGCGCGCCGGCTACTATCGCGAAATTCTCAACACTGATTCGGAATATTACGGGGGGAGCAATCTCGGCAACGGCGGCGGCATTAGCACGCAGCCCATCGAATGGTTCGGCTTCCCGCAATCGATTTCGGCGACGCTGCCTCCGCTCGCAGTGGTGTGGTTTGAGGCGCCCAACGCTTAGAGCCTCGTGAAGAGGGCGGCCAGCGCAAAGATCGCCCCATCACTGATTGCGTGCGTGAAGATCGCGGTTTCGAGTCCGTAGCGGAGATAGGCGTAGCCGAGAATCAACCCACCGACGGTGCGAGGTTCGAACATCACGCCGGCAAACGATAGCGCTGCAGTTCTGCCAGTGAAGCCCGCGATCTGATGGATCGCGCCGAACACCATCGCCTGCACAAGGTTCGCGATCCAGAGCGATGTGGTTTGGTGTTCGGAGGAAATTGCGCGCGAGACCCGATCGATTAGCCACGCTAGAACGGTCAACAGACCCAGGCGAAATTCGATTTCCTCGCGAAATGCGGCGGCGATCGCGAGAACCATCCCAACCGACATCGGCATAGCTCGGCCGAGGCTCGCGGTGTGGATACTCGAGCGCCAGAGCATCAACACCAGCAGCCCCGCCGCCAGACTGAGCAGCGCGAGCATCAGCGATCGGTAAAGCGTTCGGCGCAAATCACCGGTGCCGCTCTCGCGACGGATCCAACCATCGAGCAGCGGAGTGCCGGGCAATGAGAGTCTCGGCGCGAGGACGAAACCGAAAGGAATACACGCGACCAGGAGCACATCCATCGCGATGGTCGCGCTCTGCGCGGGCGCGCCGAGATTAGTGACATAGCGACCGGCAATCCATCGCGTAACGAACTGCCCCGCCAGTGCCAGCGCGAGGAGGATGCCGAGCTTCGGGAGCCGAGCTTGCTCCGAGTCTCGACGCTCACCCATCAGCCGGCGAGTTTCTTTTTCAAGAGGTCGTTGATGACCTTGGGATTGCCCTTGCCACCCATCGCCTTCATTGTCAGGCCGACGAAAAATCCGAACAGCTTGTCGCGACCGCCTCGGTACTCCGCGACCTTGGCCGGCTCCGCCGCGATTATCTTGTCGATTGCATCCGCGATTGCGCCTTCGTCGGAAACCTGCGCGAGACCGAGTTCACCGATCGTCGCCGCTGCGCTCTTGGCCGAAGTACACATCGCGGCGAACGCGGTCTTCGCGGCATTGAGGCTGACCTTGCTGTCTTCGATCATCTTGAGCAGCGCGCTGACCTCCTTCGCAGGGGGAACCGCGTCGCCGATCGATTTACCACTCTCGTGTACCACCCGCAGCACTTCGGTCATGATCCAGTTCGCGGCGGCCTTGCGATTGTGAAGTCCCGGCAGCGTCGCTTCGAAGTAATCCGCGACCTCGCGCTCATCGATGATGACGCCGACCTCATACGCGGTCAGCCCGAATTCGCCGATGTAGCGGGCGCGGCGCGCGTCGGGAAGTTCCGGCATCTCGGTTTTGACTTTCTCGACCAGGTCGGGTGGGACGCGCAGCGGCGGAAGGTCCGGCTCCGGGAAATAGCGATAATCGTTGGCGAACTCCTTGGAGCGCATCGGGCGGGTTTCCTCGCGCACTGGATCCCACAGATGGGTTTCCTGCTGAACCTTGCCTCCGGATTCGAGTACTTCGATTTGCCGCCCGACCTCGAACTCGATGGCCTTCTCGACGAAGCGGAACGAGTTGAGATTCTTGATCTCGGTCTTGACCCCGAACTTTTCGGTGCCGCGCGGGCGAACGGAAATGTTGACGTCGCAGCGCATGCTGCCTTCTTCCATCCGCGCGTCGGAAACGTCGGTGTATCGCAGAATCGCATGCAGCGAGCGCAGGTATGCGCCGGCATCCTCGGCGCTGCGCATGTCGGGTTCGCTGACGATCTCGACCAGCGGCACTCCTGAGCGATTGAAATCGACCATCGAGCCGTCGGCCTCGTGGATGTTCTTGCCGGCATCCTCCTCGAGATGGATTCGGGTCAGATGGATGCGCTTGGTTTCGCCGCTTTTGAGCGCAATCTCGATATAGCCGCCTTTGCAAATCGGGGTCAGGTACTGGCTGATCTGATAGCCCTTGGGCAGGTCGGGGTAGAAGTAGCTCTTGCGATCGAAAATCGACTCGGGCGCGATCTCGCAATGCGCGGCGATGCCCGCGCGCACCGCCAATTCCACCGCCTGGCGATTGAGCACCGGCAGCGTGCCGGGCATCCCCATGCATCGCGGGCAGACGTTCTCGTTCGGATTGGCGCCGAACGCCGTCGAGCATCCGCAGAACATCTTCGATTTGGTCGACAGATGCGCGTGGACTTCGAGGCCGATTACCGCTTCGTATTTTTCCAGGTTCATATTTTCGGTTCCCGCACTTTGAATGCGCCGAGTTTTTCGTAAGCGTCACCGACGCGAAAAATGGTTTCCTCGCTGAATGGAGCGCCGATGATTTGCAGCCCAATCGGCAGCCCCGCGTCGTCGTAGCCGCATGGGATCGACATGCCCGGCAGTCCCGCGAGGTTTACCGAGATCGTGAATATGTCGGAGAGATACATCGTCAGCGGGTCGTCCGTTTTCTCCCCGAGCTTGAATGCGGTGGTGGGCGCGACCGGCGCCATCACGACGTCGCAGCTTTCGAAGGCGCGCTCGAAATCGCGCCGAATCAGCGTGCGCACCTTTTGACCCTTCAAATAGTAGGCATCGTAGTAGCCCGCCGACAGTGCGAAAGTGCCGAGCATGATGCGGCGTTTGACTTCGGCGCCGAAGCCTTGCGCGCGCGATTTCTCATACAGCTCGATGTTGTTCTCCGCCGGCACACGCAGTCCGAAGCGGATACCATCGTAGCGCGCGAGGTTGGCCGAGGCTTCCGCCGTCGCGACCAGGTAGTACGCCGCCACCGCATACGAGGTGTGCGGCAACGAGATTTCTACCATACGCGCGCCGGCCTTCTGCAGATTCGCGAGCGCATCGCGCACCGCTTTCTCGACCTCCGGCTCCATCCCCTCGACGAAGTATTCCTTCGGCACCCCGATGCGGAGTCCCTTGATGTCGCCGGTCAGCGCGGCTTCGTAGTCGGGCACCGGACGCGCCGAGCAGGTCGAGTCACTGGGATCGAGGCCGGCCAAGGAGCGCAGCATGATCGCGGCATCGCGCACGGTGCGGCTGAACGGTCCCACCTGGTCGAGCGACGAGGCATACGCGATGACGCCGTAACGGCTAACGCGGCTATAGGTCGGCTTGATTCCCACCACGCCGCAAAACGACGCCGGCTCGCGAATCGATCCTCCGGTATCGGTGCCCAATGATGCGAGACATTCGCAGGCGGCAACCGCCGCGGCCGATCCTCCCGAGGATCCCCCGGCCACGCGTTCGAGGTCATGTGGATTGCGCGTCGGCCCGAACGCGGAATTCTCCGTAGACGAGCCCATCGCGAATTCGTCCATGTTGGCCTTGCCGACGAACACCGCGCCCTCGGCACGCAACTTCGCAATCACGGTCGCATCGAAGGGCGGCACGAAGTTCTCCAGGATCTTCGATGCGCAAGTCGTCTTCACGCCCCTCGTTGCGTATATGTCCTTGATGCCGAGCGGGATTCCACATAGCCGCGGCGCGTCACCCGTCGCGAGACGCTTGTCGGCGGCGTCGGCCTGCTCGAGCGCCTCCTTCTCGCACACGGTGATAAACGCGTTGAGCTTCGGCTCTACGGCCGCGATGCGATCGAGGCATGCGCGAGTGAGATCGCGTGACGAGATAGCGCGCTCGCGCAGTTTGGCCTGCGCTTCGGCGATGGTCAGTTTGTTCAGGTCACTCATTAGAAAGATCGTTACTCGATGATTTTCGGTACTTTGAAGAAGTTGCCCTGACGCGCCGGCGCGTTGGCGAGCATGTCATTTGGCGCAGGATGATTGGTGACCTCGTCATCCCGCATCGGCGTGCCCGGCTCTCCAACCTGCGCGGTTGGCGCCACGTTAGTTGTGTCCAGTTCGTTCAGCTTCTCGACATAGCCGAGCATGCTGCTCATGTCGGCCTGCAGGCGCGTTTCCTCGTCCGCGCTTAAGCGCAAGCGGGCAAGGAGCGCTACGTGGCGGACTTGCTCCAGGGTGATTTTGCTTTCGGCCATGGGCGAGAATCGTAACATTATGAGGATATCAAGTCAGGAAGGTGCGGGTTTACGCTGAACGAGCGCGAAAAGGTAGGGAAGGCTGCACGGTTTTTGATAGTCTGCCTCGACCGGCCCCTGCGACAATCGCAGGCGGACCGCAACAATCGGTACCAACGATCACAGGGAGATCACTATGAGAGCAAGGTCACGCTCGGGTGTGCTGCTAACGATTTTGCTGGCATTCGTTCTGAACGGAACCGCGCTCGCGCAATCCGCGAGTGAGTCGATGGATTCGGCGGGAAAATCTGCCGAGGGGGCGGTCAATGACGTGGTCAGGGGAGCGGCGACTGCGATCAGCGACACCGCGCTGACGACCAAGATCAAGACTGCATTGAACACTGATAGCGACATCCATCACACTCGCATCCACGTAACTACCCGCGGAGGCGTGGTGATACTTCGCGGCCGCGTCCCCTCGAGCGCGATGAAAGACCGCGCCGAGAAAATCGCGCGCGACACCGACGGGGTCAAGGATGTGAAGAACGAACTGGAAATCTACAAACGGGTTTCAGACTGAGGCTTCCTGCCATCGATGAAATCGCTGCCGGGATTGGCGCTTGCGAGGAGGCGCGATGGCGCTTAGCTTGTTCCAATCGAGGCGATAAGGTGGGTGTTCGCACGCGCCCCAAGAGCGGTTTCGCTCGCACCATGTATGATTTGCGGCTCTGGATTCGCGATACGATTCCCGGAACCGGGCGCCGCCTTAACTATGGCGAACGCAGCGAGCATCTGGCGGCGCGGCATCTGAAGTGGCGAGGCCACAAAATCATCGCACGGAACTTTCGCGCGGCGGGCGCCGAGATCGATGTCGTAATGATGGATCACGGAACGCTGGTGTTCGTCGAGGTGAAAGCCCGCATGAGCGATCGCCTCGGGCCACCGGAACTTGCGGTCGACGACCGCAAGCAGTATCGGATTCGTCGCGCCGCCGAGATTTTCGCGAATCGTCGTCGTTCCAATGAGCTGCCGATACGCTTCGACGTGATCGCGATCAGCGGCGATGGGCGTGGTCGCAAGCTGGAACATTTCAAAAACGCATTCTAAAGGATTACTTTAAGAACCTGAAATGCTCGATATCAAACTGATTCGCGAACAGCCTGACCTGGTGCGCACCAAGCTCACCCAGACCGGCGTCGATCCTGCCGAGGTCGAGCGCGTGCTCGAAGCCGATGCGCGCCGGCGTAAAATGCAGCATGAGCTGGATGACAAACGTGCCCGGCGGGCTCGCGAATCAAAGGAACTCGGCAAGGCCTCGCCCGAGGAGCGCGAGACCAGGCGCGCGGAAATGCGGCAACTCGGCGAGGACATTTCGACCGGCGAGCGCGAGCTAACCAGCATCGAGGAGCAGTGCGAGCGGCTGATGCTGATGCTGCCCAATCTACCGCGCGATTGGGTACCAATCGGCAAGGACGAGAGCGAAAACGAAATCGTCCGCAGCGAGGGCACCCCGCAGCAGTTCACTTCATTTAAGGCTAAGCCGCATTGGGAGATCGGAGAGGCGCTCGGCATTATCGACTTCGAACGAGGCGTGAAGATTTCGGGCACCCGATTCCATTTCCTGGTAGGTGCGGGTGCGCGGCTGGAACGCGCGCTCATCGGGTGGATGCTTGATGTGAAAACGCAGGAGCAGGGCTATCTCGAAGTTGCGCCGCCGATGATGGTAAACACTGCGGCCGCGATTGGGAGCGCGCATCTGCCGAAGTTCGCGGACACGATGTATCGGGACTACCAGGAGGATTTCTATTTCATCCCGACCGCGGAGCTTCCGCTGACCAACATGTACGCCCACGAGATCCTGGAGGCCGACAAGCTGCCGATTTACCTTGCCGCATACACACCATGCTTCCGGCGCGAGAAGATGTCGGCCGGTCGTGACGTGCGCGGCATCAAGCGCGGGCACCAGTTCGACAAAGTCGAGATGGTCAAGGTGGTGCATCCGTCGACCTCCGATGCCGAACTTGAGAAGCTGGTGGAGGATGCATGCGAGATTTGCCGTCGCCTCGAGATCCCGTTTCGCGTCATCCGGATGTGTACCGGCGACTTGGGCTTCTCGGCGGCCGGCAAATACGACGTCGAGATGTGGGCGCCGGGCGTCGCCGAATGGCTCGAGGTTTCATCATGCTCGAATTGCACTGATTTCCAGGCTCGGCGCGCGCAGATCAGGTTTCGCGAGAAAGGCGGCAAGCCGGAGCTGGCGCATACGCTCAATGGGTCGGGGCTGGGATTGCCGCGAACGCTGATCGCAGTAATGGAAAACTATCAGAATGAAGACGGCAGCATCACCATTCCCTCGGTGCTGCGGCCATACATGGATGGGGTCGAGCGAATAAATAAGCGTTGACATCGAATTGTTGCCGAGAGGTGGAGGTGTTTTGCGAAACCTACGCCTTCACGACGCTTTGGCAGCGCCGTAACACTTCCGTAACAATCGCTTGTTAAGATTCCGCCTGGAGGATCTCCTTTGGGCGGATTTATGCCTATAGGATCGGCGGAGGAGGTGCGGCTTTCGCGCAATGCGGCGGTGGCAGACCAGGCACATACGGCTATTTCCGAAACCGCTGCCCTGAGCGCCCGCGAGGCGCGGCGCAGCGAGTTCAGTGCTCGTTTGTTCGGCGATCGAATCTTCGGACTGAGCACCTTGGGCCTCGCGCTGGTAGTGCTCGGCCTGATCATCGCGCTGGCGATAGTTCTCATCCAGGCGTCGTCGCTATCGTTGCATCAATTTGGGCTGCGCTTTCTGACCAGCACCGAATGGGATCCGGTTAGCGATGTTTACGGGGCCCTGCCGTTCATCTATGGGACGGCAGTTTCTTCGGCGTTGGCCTTGACGATTGCCGTCCCACTCAGCCTCGGGGTCGCGCTATGCCTCAGTGAGCTCGCGCCGGCATGGCTCAAGCGCCCGATCGCATTTCTGGTCGAGTTGCTGGCCGCCATCCCCAGCGTGGTCTACGGTTTGTGGGCGATCTTTGTCCTCGGTCCATGGCTGCGCGACCATGTGGAACCGATCTTGAAAGGTGCGCTGGGATTCCTTCCACTGTTCCAGGGACCGCGGACCTCAGTCAGTATGCTCTCGGCAGGCGTCATCCTGGCCGTGATGGTAATTCCCTACATCTCGTCGGTCTGCACCGATGTCTTCGCGGTGGTGCCGCAAAGCCAGCGCGAGGCCGCGCTCGCCCTAGGCGCCACCAAATGGGAAATGGTGCGATTGTCGGTTCTTCCGCCGTCGATTTCGGGCGTAGTGGCCGCGATAATTCTGGGGCTGGGCCGCGCGCTCGGTGAAACGATCGCAGTTGCGATGGTCATCGGTAATGCGCCCAACATATCGGCATCGCTGTTTGCGCCGGCGGCCACCCTTGCCAGCGTGATCGCCAACGAGTTCGCCGAAGCCACTACCAATATGTATCAGGCGGCTCTGATCGAGTTGGGGCTGGTGTTGATGGCACTCGCGATCGTGCTGAACGTGATGGCTCGACTGCTGGTGGTCGGGGTCAGGCGTCGCGCGGGGGTGAGTTGAGATGGCGGCAACCCTGGTTCTGAGCCGACGTTATCAATATCGCAAGGCCAAGAACCTTGTGATGATGGGACTGACGATCTTCGCGACCGTGATAACCCTCACTCCACTGTTTTTGGTGCTGGGCTACCTTCTTTATAAGGGGGCCTCGAGCATCAATTTCGCTTTTTTCACGCGACTGCCCGCACCAGTCGGCGAGGTCGGCGGCGGAATGGCTAATGCCATCGTAGGTACCTTCGAGTTGGTGATCCTGGCGGGCCTGATGGGGGTGCCGATCGGCGTCGGCGCGGGGGTTTATCTCGCGGAGCATCGCGGGACGCGGCTGGCCAATGCAATTCGTTTTGCTGCTGATGTGATGATGGGTGTGCCGTCGATAGTGGTCGGCATTTTCGCATACGCGGTGGTGGTGCGGCCGATGGGAGGATTCTCGGCGTGGGCCGGTGCCGTCGCGTTGGCGACGATCATGATTCCGTTGGTTACCAGGACCACCGAGGAGAACGTGTTGCTGGTCCCGCACGAGTTGCGCGAGGCGTCGCTGGCGCTCGGGGTCCCGCGCTGGCGCACCACGATTTCGGTAGTGGCGCGCACCGCGCTGGGTGGGATCGCGACCGGTGTGATTCTGGCAACCGCGCGTATCGCTGGAGAAACCGCGCCGCTACTCTTTACCGCCTTCGGAAATCATTACTGGTCGACCTCGCTGAGGGGGCCGATCGCGTCGCTGCCGGTCCAGGTTTATACCTACGCGATTTCGCCATTCGCCGATTGGCAGCGGCAGGCTTGGGCGGGCGCGCTGGTTTTGACCGCGATTGTGCTTGCATTGGAGTTGGGAGTGAGAGCGGTTACCGGAGGGCAGGCCAAGACGCCGCGCTAACATGGCGGATAAGATAATAGTCAATCATCTGACAGCCTGGTTCGGCCCGGTGCGTGCAGTGCATGACATCGACATGAACATCCAGGACAACAACATCACCGCGATTATCGGGCCTTCCGGATGCGGCAAGTCGACCTTCGTGCGATGCCTCAATCGCATGCACGAAGTGATCGTTGGGGCGCGCGCCGAGGGTGAAGTCCTGCTCGATGGGAAAAACATTTACGGGCAGGACATCGACCCGGTGCAGGTCAGACGCCGCATCGGGATGGTATTCCAGAAACCCACCCCATTCCCAACCATGTCGGTAGAGGACAACGTGGCGGCCGGCTTAAGGCTCAATGGCATCAGCCTCAGCCGCTCGGAAAAGGATCAGGTAGTGGAGCGATGCCTCAAACAGGCGGCCTTGTGGGAGGAAGTGAAGGATCGCCTGCGTGCCGCGGGGGGCAGTCTCTCGGGCGGCCAGCAGCAGCGGCTTTGCGTCGCGAGAGCGCTCGCGGTCGAGCCCGAGGTGTTGCTGATGGACGAGCCGTGCTCAGCGCTCGATCCGATCTCGACCGCGCGCATTGAGGAGCTATTGATTGAACTGAAGGCCAACTACACTATCGTGATAGTGACGCACAATATGCAGCAGGCGGCACGCACGGCGGACATGACCGCCTTTCTCTACGCCGGAGACCTGATCGAGTTCGGCGAAACCCGGCAAATATTTACCAACCCCAACCGACGGGAGACGGAAGACTACATAACCGGGCGCTTTGGATGAGCGCCCTGTGAGGAATGCTATGGACCAGCCGCAGCCGCTGCATACCAATTTGCGATACGAAGAGGAGCTTCGAGGCCTGCGCGCAACACTGCTCAAAATGGGCGGGCTGGTCGAGCGGCAGATCGCCGAGGCGATCGATGCGTTGGTCAATCGCGACACCGAGCTCGCCAACCAGGTAATCGCGCGCGACAAGGAAGTGAACCGGATGGATGTCGACACCGACGAGACCTGCATCCGGCTGCTCGCGCTGCATCAACCGGCCGGAAGCGACCTGCGCTTCATCACTACCGGACTCAAAATCACGACCGACCTGGAGCGCATCGGCGACAACGCGGTGAACATCGCGGAACGGGTGCTGGAGCTGAACGAGGAACCGCAAATCAAGCCTTATATAGATATTCCGCGGATGGCCTCAATCGCGCAGTCGATGGTCAAGGACAGCATCGACGCCTTCATGCGCCAGGATACCGAGCTGGCAGACCAGGTCCGCGAGCGCGACGACGAAGTCGACGGACTCAATCGGCAGGTGTATCGCGAACTGCTCAGCTACATGGCGGAAGACCCACGGCTCATCGCACGCGCGACGCGCATTCTGTTTATCTCGAAGTACCTGGAGCGCATCGCGGACCATGCCGAGAATATCGCCGAGATGGTGACCTTCATGGTGAAGGGCAAGATGATCAAACATATGGACAAAAAAGAGCGCACTCACGAGTAATCAAATGGCTATGGCCGAAGCTGCACAACCACAATCAAGTCGTGGTCCCCGCCAGAAAGTCCTGATCATCGAGGATGACGCCGATATCCGCGAGTTGATCAAGTTCAACCTCGAGCAGGATGGCTATGTGGTCGAGGAAGCGGCCACCGGTGCCGAAGGGCTGGAGCGCATCAAACGCCGGCATCCGGATCTGGTGCTGCTGGACCTGATGCTGCCCGGGATGCCGGGTCTGGAAATTTGCCGCGTATTGCGCAGCACCAAGGAGACCACAGGCCTTCCGATTCTCATCGTCACCGCGAAAGGCACCGAAGTGGACAAGGTGCTGGGACTGGAGATGGGTGCCGACGACTATGTGGTCAAGCCGTTCAGCCCGCGCGAGCTGATTGCGCGGGTCAAGGCGGTATTGCGGCGGGCCAATCCGGATATCGCGGCGCCGAAGTCCGGAGTATGGGAGCGCGGACGCCTCAAGATGGATTTCGATACCTATCAGGTATTCGTCGACGGCAAACGCCACGAACTGGCTCTACGTGAGTTCGAGCTGCTGCGATTCTTCGTCGAGCATCCGATGCGCGTGTACTCGCGTGAGCAGTTGCTCGACCTGGTATGGGGTCGCGACACCTTTGTCGAACCGCGCACCGTCGATGTGCACGTGCGGCGGCTGCGCCAACACATCGAGAAGGACGACGCCAATCCCGAGTTGATCCTTACCGTGCGCAGCGTCGGGTATCGCTTCAACCCTGAGGCGCTTGACTAGATCGGTTATCGCTCGAATGGCTGCCGCAGTGGCAGCCGGCTTCCTGCCTCCCGCGCTCGCGCTGGTCATCATGATGGCGAGCGGTGTCTTCTCTCCGCGGTGGTCCGTGGTTTCGATCGTGGTAGGTGCGATTGCGGGCGGCATGTCCGCCTGGGCGATTGCCAACTCGGTTATCGGGCGGGCCGAACGGATCGAGGCGCTTGCCGCAGCTCTCAAGGCCCATCGCCAGCCCACCCACGTCATTCCCTACGATGGCGATGTGATGGGGCGCGCCGAGCGCAGCCTGCTGCAAAGTACCGACGCTGTGATTGCGGAAATTGGCGCATTGACCGAACAGCGCGACGAGTTGGGCGCGATCCTGCGCAGCATGACGGAGGCGGTCGTCGTCACCGACGCACGGGGCGAGGTCATTCTGCTCAATGGCCAGGCGCGCAAGACTTTCGCTTTGAACCTCGACGCCAACTACCAGGGACGCGATTTCGTGGAGCTATGCCGGGACCCGCGCTTGCAGGAATTTGTCGCCAGGTCCACGGGTTCCGCCCACGGGGAAATAACTACGGCCGAGATTCACATCCAGAATCCCTCGCCGCGATACCTGGCGGTGAGCGCAGCGCCGGTCAAACGTGAGAGCGGAATCGGGATCGCGTGGCTATTCGTGTTCCATGACATCACGCAACTCAAGACCTACGAGACGATGCGCGCGGATTTTATCGCCAACCTCACGCATGAGATTCGGACCCCGCTTTCCGCACTGTACGGCTATGCGGAAACGCTCGAGCACGGGGTCGAGGATCGCGAAACCGAAAAGCGCTTCCTCGGCATCATCGAGCGTCAGGCAAAACGCCTGGCACGGCTGGTCGACGATCTGCTTTCGCTCTCGAACCTGGAGCGCGGTCTTGCGCCGCTGAAGCTGGAGGAAGTCGCCCCCCGATCGATTCTCGAAGACGCTGCCGAGCTTATGCGCGAGCGTGCAGAGCGTGGCGGTATCAGCCTTGAAATCGACGACTCGCGCGAGCTTCCCTCGATCCGCGCCGATCGGGACAAGATGCATCAATTGTTCCTGAACCTCATCGACAATGCGATCAAATACACGCCTCGCGGTGGAAGAGTGGTGCTGCAAGGGCGCGCTGCGAGCGATGCCGGTAGCAACGGTGGACCGCATATCGAGATGATCGTTTCAGATACCGGCGAAGGGATTCCAGCATCGGACATTCCGCGGTTGACCGAACGTTTCTATCGCGTCGATCGTGCGCGCTCGCGGGAGCTCGGCGGAACCGGCCTCGGGTTGGCGATCGTCAAGCACATTGTGCAGCTTCATCATGGAACCCTGAATATCGAAAGCAGGGTAGGCGAGGGCACCACCGTGACGGTCGGACTACCGGTCAGCGGAGCCTGAACCGAACCGAGCGGCTCCTCGGCTGTGTAACCCAATATCCTGTCGCTGACGGTTGTTTCGTAGCTTTCGAATTCGGCTTCGCCGCATCAATCTCCTCGGAACCACCTGGCTGTGTCCTCGACCAAAGTGGCGCACACTCTTGACAGGCTGATTTGTCCACTGAGCAGTCGCGAACGAATATCCGATTTTTTCCAATCGGGCATCGAGGGTTCGATGATACGTAAGATTGCGCTGATGCGAGCAGCGTCATGAACGCTAGAGACAGAGTGTAGCAGAGCGCGTGGATCTCGAATTCCTTCAGCGGCGGCAATACCTAACCAAATAGCGGCGTTCGGCTTGAGCCAGTATTCTCGTGTAACAGGCCCGGCCACTCTTAGAGTTCGCTCGACACGGGCGAGCTTCGCTTCAAACTCCGCAGCGCCAACAAAGTCTTTGAGTTGAGCGATGAGCGAAGGAACCTCGCGGGCCTCCAGAGGCATGTCGTCCGGCCTTATCATGACCTTCTCAGACCAGAACGTTAGGCGGCGGAAGCTTTGATTTTGAACCGCACGCCCTCCCGATGCTGCAGGAAGCTCACCACCTCGAACAGATTTTCGGCGCGCGGATTGCCGGTGGGGCCAAACATTCGCATCAGGCTTTTCGACGGAATGCTCGTCGCTTCGGCGAGGCCCGCAAATCCAACCGTCGCATTGATGTAGTCGCGCAAGACAGTTTTCCCGACCGCGATATCGCCTGAAAGCATCGCCTCCAACGCTTCGCGAAAAAGCTCCCTGCGGAACTTCGGATCGCGCTCGGCGCGGCTCCTGATGGTTTCCTTAAAGTCGAGAGTCAGAGGCATAGTCGCTTTCCCCTATTTTCTCCGTTTGTAATCCTGCCAATTGGCAATCGCAGCGGCGATGTCGCGCTGTTGGCGCTGCTTGGTTCCACCGCCAAGCAAAATCAACAGCCGGTCGCCATCTTTGCCCAAATAGACTCGATAGCCAGGACCGAAAGAGATTCTCAATTCGAACACACCGGAACCCACGCCTTTCACATTCGAGAAGTTGCCCAGGGCGAGCCTCGTCAAGACGATCGCCACTTTGCTGCCGGTTGAGGATTTGGGCGGTCGAACCAAAACCTGCAAGGACGACCGCCTTGCAGGTCGAGAAATTCTCGAACGGCAACCATCGTTTATCGTAACGAATACGTTACCATCATAAAAGCGCCAAATCTAGAGAGCGGGGCGTTGGAAGCACTCGTTTACGAGCCCCAATTCTTCCGCCATAGTGATCCGCTAAGTGTCTGCGACCGACGGAAATAATCATGGCAGCGCTGGCCGATAGGCTCATCCATCATGCGCCGGCGTTGTGGCTCGAGGTCGGGCCGCCGCGTGGTATCAATCCCGAGCCATTGCTGCGACAGCTCGTCGCGCTCGTCGGGCATGTCGATGCCATCAACCTGACCGACAACTCGCTCGGTAAGGTGAAGATGTCGAGCATCGCGTTCGGCACCATCATCAAGCTGCGCCTCGGGATGCCGGTGGTGATTAACATTTCATGCCGCGATCGCAATCGCCTCGCACTCAAATCCGATTTGATTGGGGCCGCCGCGCTCGGCCTTGATGCGATCGTGGCGCTGACCGGCGACAAGATTCCACCTGACGATCCCTCGGGCGCGCATGGCGTCCACGATCTCGATGCCTTCGCGCTGCTGCGGATGGTCGGCGATCTGAATCGCGGCGACACCGGCGAAGGCAAAGCGCTGCTCAAGAAGCTGCCCGACATTTTTGTCGGCGCGGTCGCGAACCCTAATGGGAAAAACATCGAACGCGAATTTGATATGCTCAAGCGCAAGGCCGAGGCGGGCGCGAAGTTCGTCATCACGCAACCGATCTTCGAGGCCGCCACGGCGCGACGCTTCCTGGAACGCGCCAACGCCGTCGGGCTCAAGACCGTGTTCGGCATCCTGCCGGTCAAGCGCGAGTCGATGGGCGCCTACATGAAGAAGAACATCGCGGACCTCGGCAACGTCGCGGGACATCTGGACAAGTATGCCGGGATGAGCGAAGAGCAGGTGCGGCGGCGTTCCATCGACGAGAACCTCGCGCTGATGCAAGCGCTCGCGTCCGAAGTCGCGGGCTTCAACATAATGAGTGGAGGCGGGCCTTCACTCGCGATAGAACTGGCACTGGAGTTTACTCAATGGCGCAAGCAAAACGGCAACTCGCACCGGCGATAATCAAGCGGGCCGAGCTGGTTAAGGTTCCCGATCGTTCGGAAGCCGAAGCGGCGGTACGCACCCTGCTACGCTACATGGGCGAGGACCCCGCGCGCGAAGGTCTGGAGCGCACCCCGCATCGGGTGGCCAGCGCGCTGCAGTTTCTCACCCGCGGATACACTCAGGATCCCAAGGACGCCATCAACGGTGCGCTCTTCAGCGAGACCGAGTACCAGGAAATGATCCTGTGCAAGGACCTCGATTTCTATTCGCTCTGTGAGCATCACCTCTTGCCATTCTTCGGCAAGGCGCATGTCGCATACCTGCCGAGCAAGCGTATCGTGGGGCTGTCCAAGCTAGCGAGGATGGTGGAAATCTTCGCGCGAAGGCTGCAGGTGCAGGAGCGGCTCACGCGTCAAATCGCGCAGACCATTATGGGCGAGATCGAACCGCTCGGGGTCGCGGTAGTGCTCGAGGCCGAGCATATGTGCATGCGGATGCGCGGAGTCGAAAAGCAGAATTCGGTGGTCATGACTTCGGCGATGCTCGGCGTGTTCCGCAAGAACGTGGAGACGCGCCAGGAGTTCATGAACCTCATCCGCAAGGCCACCTGATGAAATCATCTTTCTCCCCTTCCCCAAGGGGAAAGGGTCGGGGGTCAGGTCCAGCTTCCGATGCCGCCCTCGAAGCGCTCGGCCGTTACGCCGTCCGCTACGTCAAACCCGGCCAGACCATCGGGCTCGGCACCGGCAAGGCTGCCAGCGCGTTCATCCGCGCGCTCGGCGACAGCGGCATCAAGGTGCGCGGGGTCCCGACCTCGGAGTCGAGCGCACAGCTCGCGCGCGAATGCGGAATCGAGCTCGCGACGCTCGCCAACGTCAGCCGCCTCGATGCTGACTTCGATGGCGCCGACGAGGTCGATGCTCATCTCAATCTGCTCAAGGGCTTCGGCGGTGCGTTGGTACGCGAGAAGATCGTCGCGGCCGCGTCGAAGAAGTTCATCGTGCTGGTGGGCCCGGAGAAGCTGTTCCCGCGCCTCGGCGCGCGCCAACGGCTCCCAGTCGAGGTGGTGCCCTTCGGATGTGAATTCGTGACCCGCCGAGTTGCCAAGTTGGGGATGAAGGCGGCGCCCCGACGCAACGGCGACGGGAGCGAATTCCTGTCCGACAATGGCAACCCGATCCTCGATTGCATCGTGGAGGACATCCGCAACCCGGCGCACTTCGAGCGCGACTTGCTCAGTATCCCGGGAGTCGTCGGCACCGGGCTGTTCGTCGGAATGGCGAGCATGGTCCTGGTAGCGTCGGAGGACGGCGGCAAGCTTCGCATCTTGAAGCCAAAAATCCGTTAGGGGCTGGACCGACACGGCGTCGGTAAGCGCTCACAGAACAATCGACAAGTGGGTTTGTTTTTGCGCTTTTCGCGAGCTGATGCCGCGCTGCGACGATTCGGACACTCGGCTGGCTGGCAGAGAAAATCTCCTTTATTTTGCTACATTTAATGGGTTTGTTTTTACGTTTTCTTAGAGTCGAATGCGTGGGTTTCGAGGTCCTTCGCCGAGCCTCAGGACCATTTCCCGGCGATGCCGAGAAATGGGTTTGTTTTTGCGCTTTCGCATATCCGCGTATCATCTCAAATGACCAATGGCGCCCCGCCAGGACGCCACATCTGCATGATAGCACATTTCAACCATCAGCCTACCTCGGATGCCTCTTCCCGGAGGTTCGGAGGTAAGGGTCTGTGACCTTGCCTGAGCGGGTGCGGGACGACCTGGAGCGCATCTATCGCGCCGCCGTCGATGCAGTCGATCCCGCGAGACTGGTGGCCAGCGCCCTCGATGCCGGCATCCCCGAGGCCTCGCGGATATTCGTTCTCGCCGTCGGCAAGGCCTCGGTCGCGATGGCGTCGGTCCTTGTGGCGAGGCTGGGCGACCGCCTCGTTGCCACGACGGTGGTGACCCTCCCGGACGCGCACTCTTCGATGGCCGCGGATTCGCGCATCACGCTATGCGAATCGTCGCATCCGCTGCCCTCGGAAGCGTCTGAGGCGGCTGCTCGGACCGCGCTCGCAGTGCTTTCATCCGCAGGTCCCGAGGATCTTGTGATCGTAGCGCTCAGCGGTGGTGCCTCCGCGATGTTCGCGCTGCCGCCCGAAGGCGTGCCGTTGGCCGACAAGATCGCGCTGTCGCAATCGCTGCTCCGAAGCGGCGCGTCGATTCGCGAGCTGAATACGGTGCGCAAGCATCTTTCGATGATAAAAGGGGGCCAACTGGTGCGCGCCGCCAATGGCGCTCGCGTCCTAAGCTTCATTCTTTCCGATGTGCCGGATGACGACTTGGCGACTATCGGCTCGGGCCTCACGGCGCCGGACCCCACGACTTATGCGGATGCGATCTCGGTGCTGAAGCGGCGACAGCTATGGGGTCGCGCGCCCGAATCGATTCGCGAGCATCTGGAGCGCGGCAACGCCGGCATGGTGGCTGAAACCCCGAAGCGCGAGGACCCAATCTTCCAACGCGTGACCAACGTGGTCATCGGCAGCAATCGTACCGCGCTCGATGCGGCTGAGCGCGCATCGCGTAAGCTCGGCTATGCGGTCGATCGATTGCCGCCGTTGCGCGGCGAAGCCAACGATCTGGGGCGCGCACTTGCCGCTCAGTCGGCGGCAATCCAAGGGGAACGGATCTGCATGCTCGCCGGAGGAGAACCAGTGGTCACCGTGCGCGGTTCCGGCAAGGGTGGGCGATCGCAACAGGCGGCGCTCGCATTCGCGATAGAGCTTTCGCGCGTAGCCGGCGATCGTCGAATCGCCGCGCTGTTTGCGGGGACGGACGGTATCGATGGTCCCACCGATGCTGCCGGAGCATTCGCTTCTGCCGATAGCGTCGCACGCGTGGATGCGGCCGGCGTCGATCCGGAGGCAGCGCTATCGCGCAACGATTCCTACAATTTGTTTCGCGGCATCGGCGATCTTTTTGTCCCCGGCAGCACCGGCACCAACGTCGCCGATATCTTCATCGGGCTGGTAAACTACTGAGCCATGCCGAGGCTCAAGAATTTCAAAGTGCCGCCCAAGGGCTCGGAGTCCTCCGATAACACCGGGCGTCCGGTCACGCTGATTCCAGGTGATGGGGTCGGTCCCGAGGTAATCGGCGCCGCGGTCGCGGTAGTCGATGCGACCGGAGTAGAGATCGATTGGCAGCATCAGTTTGCCGGCGCGGCAGGCGTCAAGCGCTACGGGTCGCCGGCGCCCGACCAGTTACTCGAATCGCTGCGCAAGACCGGCGTGGCGCTCAAAGGCCCGCTCGAGACGCAGGTCGGCGAAGGATACCGATCGATCAATGTCTATCTGCGCCGCGAATTGAACCTCTATGCGAACATCCGTCCCACTCACAGCTTCCCGGGCGTCACGACGCGATTTAAAAATGTCGACCTTGTCATCGTGCGCGAGAATACCGAAGACCTCTATTCCGGTATAGAACATCAAGTCGCGCCCGGGGTAGTCGAAAGCGTCAAGGTGATCACTGCTCGCGCGTCGCGACGCATCGCGCGATTCGCATTCGAATATGCGCGCAGGCACGGCCGCAAGTCGGTTACCGCGATTCACAAAGCCAACATCATGAAGCTCTCCGACGGGCTGTTCCTGAAATGTGCGCGCGCAGTCGCCAAGGACTATTCGGACATCGAGTATCGCGAGCAAATTGTTGACGCTGCCTGTATGCGCCTGGTCACCGAGCCGACTTCATTCGACATGCTGCTATTGGAGAACCTTTACGGCGACATCGTATCGGACCTGTGCGCGGGGCTGGTTGGCGGCCTCGGGGTGGTGCCGGGAGCGAACTACGGCGAGCGTGGCGCGATCTTCGAAGCGGTGCATGGAACAGCGCCGGACATCGCGGGAAAAAATCTCGCCAATCCGACCGCCGCCATTTTGTCTGCCGCAATGATGCTGGATTACATCGGGCATCCGCGCGCAGCGGAGCGTATGCGAGAGGCGGTCGCGGCGGTCTTGAAATCGCGCAAAATGGTAACCCGCGATCTGGGCGGCAGAGCGAGCACCGCCGACATGACCCGCGCGATCATCCACGCAATGTGATATGCTTCCTCGAGATTCATGGGATTGACCACGCTCACAATCGAGATTGCTAACCCTGCCAAGCCAACCGTGTGGCAGACAGTCGAACTCCTGGTCGACTCAGGCGCGATCTATTCGGTGATTCCAGCCCCACTGCTGCGCCGCCTCGGCATTCGCTCCGACGGAAAGGAGGAATTCGTGCTCGCGGACGGGAGCAGGATTACCCGTCGCAAGGGCATCGCGAAGTTTCGATACAACGAGCATTTCGGGGGAGGCGACGTAATCTTCGGCGAACCCGGCGACAGCAACCTGCTCGGCGCGCTGACCCTCGAATCGTTGGGCCTTGTCCTGGATCCTCTGCGGCGGGAATTAAAGCCGCTGCCGCTGATCCTCGGAGGCTGGCGGCCTGAGCGACGGACTCGCGCCCGTCGGCGTCCACCGAAGCGCCGGACCGCTTAGCGCTTTTCCCGCTTCGCCCGGTCCAGTAATAATAACCGCCTGTATGAAGAAGATCGTGACGCCCGGCGAACTCGGCAATCGCGTGCCACCCGGGCAAACCCTGACCACCAGCTTTCCCGTCCTTAGCTTCGGCGCGACCCCTCGCTTCAATCCCGATAAGTGGGATTTCAGGGTGGTAGGCCTCATCGAGAAGCCGCTGCTCTTCAACTATCAACAATTCCGCGGGCTGCCGCAGACCAGGCTGGTAGCGGATTTCCATTGTGTGACGACCTGGTCGCGCCTGGACAACGTATGGGAAGGCGTCGCGGTCAAAGATCTGATGACGATGGTGAAGCTCGCGCCGGCGGTCAGCCACGTCGTGATCCACTGCGACGGCGGTTACACCACCAATCTCCCGCTGCACGAATTTCTCGACGATGACGTCATTCTCGCGCATCGCCACGATGGGCGCGATCTGGAGCCCGACCACGGATGGCCGCTGCGCCTGGTGGTGCCGAAGCTGTACGCGTGGAAGAGCGCCAAGTGGCTGCGCGGCATCGAGTTCACCGATGAGGATCGCCGCGGATTCTGGGAAGTGCGCGGCTATCATAATCACGCCGATCCCTGGAAAGAAGAACGGTACTCATTTCAAGAGGACTCTGACTGACCTCGTCGCCGCCACCCGGATTGTCGCGTGACCGGAGCCTGGCGCGGATGGCGCGCGAGGAGTTCGATCTGTGCGTCATCGGCGGCGGCATCAATGGCGCCGCGATCGCACGCGATGCCGCGTTGCGCGGCTTGAGTGTCGCGCTGGTCGACGCGGGCGACTTCGCCGGCGCGACCTCCTCGCGATCCTCGAAGCTGATTCATGGCGGCTTCCGATACTTGCCGCAGTGGCATTTCATGCTGGTGTATCACGCGCTGCGCGAACGCGAACGTCTGCGGCATTGCACTGCGCCGCATCTGGTACGCCCGATTCGATTCCTGTTTCCGATATACCAGGGCAGGGGATTCGGTCGTCTCACGATGGATCTCGGGCTGTGGCTCTACGACCTCTTCGCGCGCACGTCGTGGTCGGAGCGCCATCGCACCATGAACGCCAAGGCGGCCCTCGAGCGCGAGCCGGCGTTGGCGATCGACAATCTCACCGGGGCCGCGCTCTACTACGATGCGTGGGGTGACGATGCTCGCATCACGTTCGAGAACGTCCTCGATGCGGGACTGCATGGCGCGTCGGTCGCCAACTACGTCCAGGTTGAAGGACTGGTGAAAAGCGGCGGGCGCATCGAAGCGGCGCGAGTGTCCGATCTCCTCAAGGACAAGCGCTTCGAAATCCGCGCGCGCAAGTTTGTGAATGCTGCCGGGCCCTGGGTCGACGACATCCGCACAATGGACGACCCCGATGCGCGGCCGAGCGTGCGCCTCACCAAGGGCGTCCATCTGGTGTTCCCGCTGCACGCGCTGCCGGTCAATGAACCGATCGTACTCGGCGATGAGGCCGATCGCATCGTGTTCGTGATCCCGCACGATCGCTACGTGCTGGTCGGCACCACCGATACCGATTTTGCCGGCGATCGGCGCGCGGTGGCCGCGGATCAGGATGACATCGAGTATCTGGTGAAGGTGCTTCGCGAAGGCCTTCCCAAAATCAAGCTGCGCCACGACGATATCGCGTCGAGCTTCGCCGGATTGCGCGCGCTGGTGATTGACGGTGATGAGAAGTCGCCGTCGGCGGTTCCGCGCGAGGAGACTATCCTCGAGAGCGGCTCGGGAATGCTGACGGTCGCGGGCGGTAAGCTGACCACGCATCGTGAGATTGCAGAGAAGGTCGTCGATCGATTGATGGAAAAGCTGGGGCGCAGCGCCGGGCGACATCCCACCCGGACCGAACCGCTGCCGGGCGCGCGCGGGATCGAGGCTTCGGGCAATTCGACCGCGGCCTTTACCGGTGAGATCGCCGAATTCCTCGCGGCGCGCTATGGAACGCGCACGGAGCTGGTTGCGCGGATCGCTACGGAGCGGCCGGAGCTCGCTGCGCCACTGGCGCCGAATTGTCCCGCGATCGGCGCGGAAGTGATCCACGCGATTCGCAACGAGATGGCGCATAGCCTGGCGGACTTCCTGGTGCGGCGCACATCGCTGATCTGGCGCTACCCGATCGAAGCGGAGGCAGCGGCGCCGGCAGCCGCGCGCATAATGGCGGCCGAACTGGGATGGGACTCCAAGCGCGAGGAGGACGAACTTTCGGGACTCGTCAGCGACCTCAAGCGGCGTCGCGCGGCCTGATATGGCAAACCGGGAATCACGCGAGCAGTTAAAGGCACGCGCGTCGCGTATCTCGAAAACGCTCGCTGACCTTTATCCCGAAGCTCGCATCAGCCTCGATTTCAAAACTCCCTGGCAATGCCTCGCGGCGACGATATTGTCCGCGCAGTGCACCGATGAGCGCGTGAATCAGGTGACGCCGGGCTTGTTCGCGAAGTATCCCGACGCAGCCGCGATGGCGGCTGCCGACGCGCGCGACGTCGAGCGGATGATCATCAGCACCGGCTTTTTCCGGCAGAAAACCAAATCGCTGAAGGCTGCGGCGCAGGACATCGTGGCGCGCTTCGACAACCGATTGCCTGGCAGCATGGAGGAGCTTGTTACGTTGCGCGGCGTGGGACGAAAAACCGCCAACGTGGTACTGGGCCATGTGCATGGCAAACCGGGCATGGTGGTCGATACGCATGTGCGGCGAGTGGCCGGAAGACTGGCGCTCACCAAAAGCCGCGAGCCTGAAGTTATCGAGCAAGATCTGTGCGCGATTCTGCCGCCCAGTGACTGGACGCCGTTTTCGATGCGGCTGATTTTGCACGGCCGCCAGGTCTGCGCGGCTCGGGGTCCCCGCTGCGCACTATGCAAATTGCTCTTTGATTGCCCGCAGGTCGGAGTGAAGGTAACGCCTAAAAATAAAGTTACGGCTCGCAAACGCCGCCCGGCTGCCGCAAAATAGCGCGCGATGGCCGACCTGATACTTGCAATCGACCAGGGCACTACCGGCACCACGGTGTTCGTCATCGATGCGCGCGGAAAAATTCGCGGCCGCGCTTACGGCGAGATTCGTCAGTTCTATCCTAAGCCGGGATGGGTCGAGCACGATCCGGAAGAGATCTATCGATCGGCGGTCGGGCTCGCGAAGAAGGCGCTCAAGGCGGCCCGCGCGAAGGTCACCGACGTCGCGGCGATCGGCATTACCAATCAGCGCGAAACCTTCGTGGTGTGGGAGCGCAAGTCGGGGCGCCCGGTCCATCGCGCGATCGTGTGGCAATGCCGCCGCAGCGCGGACATATGCCGCCGCCTCGCGGATCGCGAAGCCGAGGTTTCGGCGCGCACCGGGTTGATTATCGATCCGTATTTTTCCGGCACCAAGCTCAAGTGGCTCCTCGATGAGAAACCCGAACTCCGCAAACGCGGAGCGCGCGGCGAGCTATGCTTCGGGACCATCGACACCTGGCTGATCTACAAGCTTTCCGGCGGCGCCGCTTTCGTCACCGATTACACCAACGCGTCGCGTACGATGCTGTTCAATCTCGAACACCATATCTGGGACGAGGAGATGCTGCGGCTGCTCGATGTTCCCGCCGAGATGCTGCCGGGCGCGATAAGCTCTCGCGGTCCGTTCGCCGAGGTGGCGCGCGGAACGCTTGGGAGTTATGCGGTGCCGATCGGAGCGGCGATCGGCGATCAGCAATCGGCGCTGTTCGGGCAGCGCGCGGTGAAGCGCGGCGATTCCAAGTCGACCTATGGCACCGGCGCGTTCCTGTTGATGCATACCGGCAACCAGCGCGTCGCCTCGCGCAATCGCCTGCTGACGACCGCCGCGCTTGGGCCGGAAGGCGAATTCGCTTACGCGCTGGAAGGCTCGGTGTTTATCGCCGGCGCTGCTATTCAGTGGCTGCGCGACGGGGTGGGACTCATCAAGACTGCGGCCGACAGTTTCGCGCTCGCGCGCCAGAGCCGCACTCGGACCGAACCCTACATGGTTCCCGCGTTTGTCGGGCTGGGTGCGCCCTACTGGGAGGCCGAGGCGAAAGGCGCGATCGTCGGTATCACGCGGGGCACCACGCGCGCGGACATTGTGCGCGCAGCGCTCGATTCGATCGCATACCAGGTGCGCGATGTCATCGTGGCGATGGAGAGCGACACCGGCCATCGCATCAGCGAGTTGCGTGCCGATGGCGGCGCGGTGGCAAATCCCTACCTGATGCAGTTCCAGGCCGACTTGCTGGATCGTCGGGTGGTCCTGCCAAAAGTGGCGGAGACCACCGCGATGGGTGCGGCGATGCTCGCCGGCCTTGCGGTCGGGGTATGGAAGTCCGCCGCGGCGCTCGACAAGCTGCGCCAGGGCGGCAAGGTATACCGCTCGAAGATGCGTGGCGCGCTGCGCGATCAGTTGCTCGCGGGATGGCGCGAGGCGGTTTCGCGCGTGCTGACGCGGCGCTGATATAATCGGTGGATGGATTCGACGGCCTACCGACCTACTGCTTCGATCATTTTCCCCGAACAGTATCCCGAAGCCGCGCGTGCGCTGGGGCGCGCCTTCATCAGCGATCCTCCCGTCAAAGTGCTATTGCCCGAGCCGGCCGATCCGATCGAACGAGCGCGGCTGCTGACGTTCTTTTTCGAAGCGATGCTCGGCATTCAGCGCAAGAGCGGAGAGCCGGTGCTTGGGGTGGTGATGAACGACAAAGTCGTGGCCGCGGCGATTATCGAGAACGGCGGCGTGCCCGTCGCGACACTCATCCTCAACGGACTCTTGCAGATGCCGCGGATGATCCAGGGAATCGGATGGGATGGGCTCAAGCGCGGAATCCAATTGCAGAACGAGCTGCTCAAGAATCATCCGCACGAACCGCACATCTATTTGAACTTCCTCGGCGTCGATCCCGACTACCAGCGCCATCATTGCGGCAGCGTGCTGATCGAGGAACTGCGCAGGCTCGCGGCGGAGCGGTCGTCGTTATGCGGCGTGTATCTGGAAACCGGGACTGAAGAGAACGTCGCGTATTATCAATCGCGCGGATACGAAGTGCTGGGCGAGATAAATCCGCTCGGATGCAAAATGTGGCGGATGCTTCAGCGCAAGCGCTAGCCAACCTGAGCGCCGCTACGGTCGCGGCTTGATGGTGGTGACGCGCAGGCCGTGCGAGGTCCATCCGACATCGAAGCCGATACTGTCGCCCTCACGCAGCAACTCGATGCCGGGCGCGCGTCCACCGAGCTCCGCGCCGATTACCGCAACATGCGGAAACTCGAACGGAATTTCCTTGCCGGTGTGAGAACGCACGACGCCACGGGCGCGATTGCGATCGAGTCGCATGATCATTCCCGGATAGAAATTGCCGGGGAAACGTTCGCTGTCGAAATCGTCACTCACGTCTGTTCGACCCACTTTTATCAGAGCGGCAGCGCGGTCCGAAACAGGATGAAGCGGCCAAGCATCTCGCCGACCACCACCGACATCAGCGCGATGTAGAGCAGGCCGGTTGCCGCCATGGTCTGGGGAATTTTCAGGGTCTGCCAGCACATCCAGGTCAATACCAATGACGCGATCGGACCGAATACGATGCGCATCGCAAAGAGCGTGAGATGATTCTCGAACAACTCCGCGATTGCCGCCGTCGCGCCGTGGCCGCCAAACAGGGCGAGGACCGCAAGCGCGACCGCCATCGCGGCGATATCGGCAATCAGCGCGATGCCGATGAGGCGGACGAAGCTGCGCAGGTATTCGACATCCATACCCAAATCGATCAGGTACCAATGACCGAACATCATCGCGCCGCTGATCAGCCCCAACGCCGCGGCGGAGGTTACCGCGGTAACGATGTACGCAATCGAGGCGATGACCCCGAAGGATGCCGGCTTGAGCAGCAGAACCATCGCAGCTACCGCGATCAGACCGGCCAGCAACCCGAAGCTGAACGCGCGTGCCCGCAGTGCGCCATTGTCGGTCCACAGGGTCACCACGTAGAGCCCGAAGAGCACGCAGAAGACAACCCAAATGGCGCAATCGATCCAGAGGCTGGCCGCCGTCGGGACGACCCCGGAGGTCGCACGCCAGGCGAGCATGCCGAGGCCAATGGTGGTCATCAGAGCCGAGGTCAGATATACCGAGGCAGTCGATTTGTAGAAGCCACGCTCGATTTTGAAGAATGGAGGTATCGCCAGAGCGAACATGCCGCCGAGGGCGAGTTCACCGAAGACGAGCAGGAAGCAGACTGCAAATTTCGTCACGGGCCGATTGTACCGGGCGAGGGCAGTGGGCGCATCGGGCAGGGTCCGCTATTCCCGCAAATTGGTATATGATGGTTAGACAAGATTCCCGCCAAAGAGATATATAGAAAATGAACGCTACTCTCAGGGGTAAGATGGGGTCGAAAATGTTACTAAAATGGTTTGGCAGGTCGGTTCTGATCGGCGTTGCCGCCGTAGCGCTGTCGTCTTGTGCCGCGGTCGAGGCTCAACGCGCGGCGCAAGAAAAGAAGCAGCAGACGTTCGTCCAGCACGTCGACATCGCGCACATCTATGTGACGCCCGACGATCCGCCAACCAACAAGCCCTACACCGTGCTCGGGGAGGTAACCTACTCTGAGCCGTTCACGCCCGACGCCATCAACGAGGCCAAGATCAAGGCAAAGCTGAAGAACATGGGCTACGCGAAGTGGCCGGACACGCTCGACGCGCTGGTGCAGGAGAAGAGCGACGTGTCGGATGACGGCTCGACGGTGAAGGTGTCGGCCAAGGCGATCCAGTTTGAATCGTCAACCGACCGCGCGATGCTGCATAAGATGAACGAGGGCATGGTCGCGTCGCCGAGCGGAAACTAGCCGCCGGCGGACCCGCTTAAAACAGCAAAGGAAACGGGCAGCCTCGCATCGCGGGGCTGCCCGTTTTAGTTCTGGTATTCGCGTCCGAGCGGACGTTTCAGGATGCCAGCATCGAGTCCAGTTGTCCCGCATCGTCGAGTGCCTTGAGCTCCTCGTATCCACCGACGATTTTGTCATTGATGAAGATCTCGGGAACGGTGCGCCGGCCGCCCGAGAGTTCGACCATTTTCTGACGCAGCGCTGCGTCTTCAGTCACATCGATTTCGACGAATGGAATGCCCTTGCTCTTGAGCAGCGATTTGGCGCGCACGCAGAACGGGCAAAAGGTTGTCGTATACATCTCGACTTTAGCCACTGGATGCCTCCACCGACATTCTTACCCGACCGCCGTTGGCGGTCCAACGGAAACATAACCATTCTGGTCGTCTATTTGAGGATGGCCGAGCGCGGGCCGCGCCGAATCTCACCGATGATATACGCGCGGCATTTGCGCCGGCGCAGCAGTGACATGACCCGATCGGCATTCTCGCGTGCAACAATCGCCACCATCCCGAGGCCATTGTTGAAGGTGCGATCCATCTCTTCCTGGTCGATCGCGCCGAGGCGCTGGATGAAGTCGAAAATCGGCGGCACCGGCCAGCTCGCGCGCTCGATGATCGCCTGAAGCTTCTCGGGCATCACGCGCGGCAGATTTTCCAGGATGCCCCCGCCGGTGATGTTTGCGAGGCCTTTTAGTTTGCATTTGGCAAATAACTCGACCGCGATTTTCGCATAGATCGCCGTGGGCCGAAGCAACTCATCCGCCAGCGTGCATCCGATCTCCTCGAGGCGCTGGTCGAGGCGCACCTCACGCTCGGCGATTATCTTTCTGACCAGCGAATAGCCGTTGGAGTGAAGCCCGCTCGACGCCAGGCCGATAAGCACATCGCCGGCACGCACGCTCTTCGGATTGGGAATTTTTGCGCGCTCGACCACCCCCACCGCGAAGCCCGCCAGATCGTATTCGCCGGGCTGATAGACATCGGCAAGCTGCGCGGTCTCTCCGCCGACCAGGCTGATGCCCGCCAATTCGCACCCTTGCGCGACGCCCTCGACGATTTCGACCGCAACCCTTTGATCCAGTTTTCCGGTGCCGATGTAGTCGAGGAAGAACAGCGGCTTGGCGGCGTGGCAGATGATGTCGTTGACGCACATCGCGACACAATCGATGCCGATGGTGTCGTGGCGTCCGAGCGCCTGCGCGATCTTGAGCTTGGTGCCGACGCCGTCGGTGCCTGAGACCAGCACCGGAGAACGCATCTTTTTCGCGGCATTGAAGGCGACCAACGCGCCGAAACCGCCGACTCCACCGATGACGCGCGCACCACCGCGACTGCCGGTGCGAACCGCGATCTTGCGGAACAGCGGAATCAGCGATTCTTTCAGCTCGATGTCGACGCCGGCTTCTTTGTATGTCGAGGTGAACGCCATCAGTCAGTGCGCCTCGCCACTGCGCCGGCACGCCATGCACGCGCGCCATCGGGATAAGCCACCAGGCCCTCGCGATAGCGAATCAGCTCGAGGCCCGCGGTCAGATCGCGCAATTCATGATGCTTGAGCAGGAAGCGCGGGTCTTTCGGATGACCAAGCTCGGCCTGGTCGATTAGGAAAGTCTCGGCCAACAAAATCCCTCCCGGTTTAAGCGCGCGGACCAGATCGGCAAACAGCGCGCGGTCGAGAAAATTCACATTGACGATAACGTCGAAGCTGCGATCGCGAAACGCAAACCTATCGAAGTCCGCCACTACCGGCCATATCGGCAGTCCTTGCGCGCGCGCGTAGTCCGCGAGAGCAAGCATCGCAACGTCGGAAAAATCCGCCGCGATCACTCGCAACCCCGCGCGCGCCAGTGCGAGCGCATTGCGGCCCCGTCCGGCGGCAACATCGAGCGCGAGCCCATTGCGGGGCAGCAGCGGCAGCATTTCGGCAACGAACGGCTCGGGCTCCCCGGGCGACTTCCCTCGATGGGTGTGGTTCCATTTCGAGCGCTCGGCGGAAGTCACAACACTCGCGCCAGGGTCAGGACGTCGACCCGCGAGGCGCCCGCCGTCATCAACACGCGCGCGCACTCATCGACCGTTGCGCCGGTGGTCATGACGTCGTCGACGAGCAGGATGCGACGTCCTCGAACGCGCGCCGGCAGCCTCACCGCGAATGCGCGCCGGACGTTGCGGCGTCGCGCATCGTGATCCTGGCTGGTTTGCGGGATCGTCATTCGCGAACGCGTCAATGCTGCGAGTTCGATCGGCTTGTCGAGGCGCCGCGCGATCGTCATCGCGAGCAGCGCGGCCTGGTTGAAACCGCGCCACCACATCCGTCGGCGATGCAGCGGCACTGGAACCACCAGATCGCAATCCGCGCGGGAGTAGGGGAGATCGTCGCCGAGGAATTCGGCGAGCGCCTTCTGCAACGCCTGGTCGAGTCCGTATTTGTGCCGCCGGATGAGCGACGGCAACGAATGCCGATCGCTTTCCGCCGAAGGGCGATAGCGCGCGACGGCGCGAGCGCTGGCGAAGTTCGGACGATGCTCCAGGCATAGTGCGCATTGCTTTTCCGTGACTGCAGCCGACTGCAGCGGCGCCCCACAAATCGCGCAGATGGGCGCGGAAATTCGCTCGACTCGCGCCAGGCAGACCGCGCATACGCGACGTTCGGCGTCGAGGCCGAACCGCTGCCGGCATACTGCGCATCGCGGCGGATAGAGAAAATTCGCGAAGTGTCGAAGGGCCGCATCCACGCTCCATAGATTGTCTGATGTGCGTCTAAACTCAAGCCGTCGGCAGAGGCCGAATGGACCTTGCGCAGGAGCACCCTATTAGTCGGCGTTGTGGTATACATCAGCCTATGGATGGGCCACTGAAAGGAATCAGGATTCTCGATTGGACCATATGGCAGCAGGGGCCGGTCGCGACGGTGATGCTGGCGGACCTTGGCGCCGAGGTGATCAAAATCGAGGAACGGGACAAGGGCGATCCCGGACGCGGGATCATGGCGGTCGCCGGAGGCGACACTGCGCGCGGCGGGCGCAACTTCTACTTCGAGGCGAATAATCGACACAAAAAGAGTATCGCGCTCGATTTGAAGCGTCCCGAAGCGCGCGAGATCGTGCAAAAGCTCGCCGCCAAAAGCGACGTCTTCGTGCAGAATTTCCGCAAGGGCGTTGCGAAGCGGCTGGGCCTGGACTACGACACCTTGCGCGCGCGCAACCCGCGTCTGATCTACGCGAACTCCAGCGGCTACGGTCCTGAGGGACCCGATAGCGCCGAGCCGTCGTTCGACTACCTCGGCCAGGCGCGTTCGGGAGTGATGTACACCCACGGGGTGAAATCCGACGAGCCGATCTACACCACCGGCGGCATCGCGGATCAGATGGGTGCGATCATGCTGGCCTATGGCGTGCTCGCGGCACTGCTCGCGCGCGAGCGCTACGGCGTCGGCCAGCAAGTCGATGCCTCGCACCTTGGCTCGATGATGGCGCTGCAGGGCCTCAACGTTTCGATGCGTACCATCATGGGCAAGGAGTTCGCGCGCAACACCCGCGACGAATCCTTCAATCCGCTGTGGAACCACTATCGATGCGCCGACAACAAGTGGCTTGCGCTCGCGATGCTGCAGCCCGATCGCTACTGGAAGGATCTCTGCATCGCGCTGGACCTACGCGAGCTCATCGAAGATCCGCGCTACGCCGACATGAAGTCGCGGGGCAAGAACGCCGGCCAAATCATTCCCATCTTCGATCGCAAGTTCGCCGAAAAGCCGCGCGAGGAATGGATGAAGATCCTCAAGGCGGGCGGCGATTTCATTTACTGCGTGGTCAATTCGATCAACGACTTGCCCGACGACCCGCAGGTGAAAGCGAATGACTATATCGTCGATCACGAGATTCCGGGGCTCGGCAAAACCAAGGTGATGGGGATGCCGGTGCGTCTTAGCGAGACGCCCGGACAACCGCGCGGCCATGCGCCCGAGCTGGGGGAGCATACCGAGCTGCTGCTGACCGAGTTGCTCGACTACAGTTGGGATGATGTCGCGCGCTTGCGCGAGGCGAATGTAATCTGATTTTTTTCGCGTGAGGTGAAAAATGGGGACGCTTACCGGAACCATTGAGGATCGCGAAGAGATCCGCGAGCTGTATGCGCGATATGCGCACACCATCGACAACCGCCGCTACGACGAGTGGCTCGACTGTTTCACCGACGACGGGGTGTTCGAAAGCCCGCGCTTCGGAAAGCACACCGGGCGTGAGGGACTGCGCCGGTTTACTGCGATCTACAAGGACTCACTGGGCGGCGCCAAGCCGTTCCATCAGATAACCAACGTGATTTTCACGATCGACGGCGCCAATGCGACCGGCGGATGCTACCTGACTTACTATCATTGTAAGGATGGCAAAGCGGCGCTGTCAGCGGCGGGAACCTACACCGATCGATTGCGCAAAGTGGACGGCGGATGGCGCTTCGAGAGCCGCAAGGTCACCATCGACGGCGCAAAGTAAGATCGTTGCGAGCTGCAGCATCGCAAGCAATAAGAGATAGCGTCTGTCTGTAACTGGGAGTCTTTGAATATGGCGCAATGCTCAGTCACGAAATCGCGATCGCGGCCGCGCGCAACTTTCGCATTTTACCGGAGAGTGGCCATACGCCGCGCAACACGATCGATACGATAATCGCGACATTTTGCATCGTTAATGGTCATGAGCTTCTCCATAACGATCGCGATTTCGGTCCCTTTGAAAAAAAGCACTTGGGTCTGAGAAGGGTCACCGCGTAGCGGACCAATGGTGAGAGCCGCGACTTCGAGGTCGCGGCTCTCACTTCTTTAAGGCTCGGGCGACACAAGCTTCAGTCTGTGCGGTTTAGAACTCCGCGTACCAGGGCCTTTCGTGCGGGTCCTGAACCTGGAAATTTATGTTGTATGCCGTCAGCAAGGTTCCCTGCGCATGCTGTAAATTGATCTTCGCGTTCTCGAGATCCACCGACGCCTGCACCTGGTTGCCTTCCGCGGCGACCGCCTCTTCCTGGAACTGCAGCAGATCGTGCGTGGTCGCCATGCCGACCCGAAATCGCACGTTCTCGTCATTGAGCGATTGCCTCGCGTAGAAGGTCGCCTGCTCGGTGGCCTGCGCGCGCTTCTGATCGGCATACAGATTGGCGAGCGCGTTTTCGATTTGCACCACGGCTGCGGAAAGCTGTGCACGATACTGCATGCGGGTCTGCTCATACTGGACCCGCGATTGCGCCAGGGCGGCGCGTGCGGCGGCATCATCGAGCGGCATCTGAAAGCTCAGGACCGCGGCATAGCTGTAATAGCTGAAGTTCCACATCCGATTGAGCGCATCGCCATAGATGCCTCCGAAGGGCAGCCGTGCACCCGAGTTGACCGCGAACCCCCCGCCGGAAGGTGTGCAATTGCCGGAGTTCGGAACGCCCGGAGGTCCGCTAAAGGGAGCGTTACACGGCGCGGTACCGGCGGTTGAAGTCACGCCAATCTGGCCGCCGAAATTGAGTTGCGGAAGTGTCTGATTCTCGGAGAACTGCACCTGCAGCAGCGCCGCGCGGATCGATTCACGCATCGATGCCAGCGAGGGGCGATATTCGACTGCGGCTCGCAACGCGCCATCCTCATCGATGGTGATCGCTTCGTGAGGATTCGGCACTTCCGCCGGCTCGATTTCCGCCGGCAGGAAGGTGCCCTGCGGATTGAACATCACGTCCTGCCGAAGCTGCGCGCGAGCAGTTTTCAGGTTGGCCTCGGCGGTGAAGACGTTGGCCTCGGCGGTGGCGGCGGCCGATTGTGCTTCCTGTAAGTCGAGCGGCGCGAGGGTGCCGACGCGCACGGAGATCGAATTCTGGCGCACCAGGTCCTGGTTGAACTTGAGCGCGGCGCGGGCGACGTTCAGATTTTCCTCGCTCAGCACGACGTTCCAATATTCGCCGGTGATTTGCTGGACGAAGTCCTGGAGCGATTGATCATAGGTCCACTGCGCCTGCTTTTGCTGAGACTCTGCGACACGCACGTTGATGGTTGCGAACTGCCATCCGAAGTTCTGCAACAGCGGCTGCGAAAGCGAGATTGCGAGGGTCGGATTGTAGGACGGATTGATCGCCGCGAATCGCGAATTCGACAGTGCGCGTTGGTTGTTGAAGGTGATGCCGATCGTCCCGTTGGTAATCGCGGAAAGTTTGTTGACCCCGAAATTCCAATCGTAGACCTTTTGCGCGTAAGCGCTAGCGCCTCCGGTCAGCAACAACGACGTTGCGGGCTGCACGGTCTTGATGATGTCGGCTTGCGCGGTAAGGTTCGGATCGAACGCACCCAGCGACTGGCGCACCGATTCCTGGCTCGCGACCGGATTCAGTTCGATAGCCTTGACGTTGGGATTGTTCCGCAAGGCGATATAGACCGCTTCCTTGAGCGTCATCTTGCGCGCGGTCTGTTCAGCGGTGCGCAGGTAGCTCTCGCTGATCAGACTCTCGGGCGGAACTTCCTGGGTGGGCGACCACTGGTGCAGGAAAATGCTCGGGAACGCCAGCGGCGAATCGTTGTGTTCGAATTGTCCGGTTTTGTGGACCGGCACGCTGCTATCCGGCGGCATTTGGGGGCCGACGGAAACGCTTTGCAGCTGGATGGTTCCGCTGGTAGCCGGCGCCAGCAGAGTCGGGTCGGGCGGCGGCGGTGGTTGATAAGTGTCGCCGGGAGGCGAGACCCGCGACTTGGGTGTCGTTTGCGCGGGCGCGAGACCCGCCTCGCCCAGCATCACGGCGAAGATTGCGATGACGATCGCGATGCGTCTGATTGACTTCGACATCTCGAAAATTCCTCCTTGCCATCACGTCCGCCCCAACGACGCCGGCATCCGAACTATTACAGAGCTTGCACAGTGCGATTTGGCTCGCGATTATATCCAAGCCAGTTCGAGATGTCTGCGGACTGAGCAGACTGGTATAGTCAGTTGCGAATGATCAGCGATTCGGGTGGGACGAGAGCAAAGCCTATGCCCAGATTACATGTGGCCCTGGCGGTAGCGATGCTGGGGTCGTTGGCGATCCTGGCCGGCACTGCGGCGCGCCCTGCGACCGCCCTTGCCCAAGCCGTGATTTCCGCCCCTGGTGCGCCGCAATCGCCGACTTCGTTGGGCGGGACGCAGAACACTTCCGGGGTGCGGACGCTGACCAGTTTGCCGCCGCCGGCCGCGGTAGCGCCACCTGCGGTGGTGCCCGGCGCTCCGGCCGCGATCGGCACGACTACCGCGCTTCCACAACTCGCGCCTGCACCGAAAGTGGTGGCGTCTGCCCCGGCGGCGCAGCCGCAGACCTTCCGCTGCTCATGCTTCGGCGTGGGAACCGGAACGCGCTGGATCGGGACCGTCGCGGCACCGAGTTTCACGCAGGCTGACCAGGCGGCGCAGGGTCAATGCGTCAATTACCTGCTGACCGCCAACGAGCCATCGCCATACTTGCCGCTGTCAGGTGCGGCTTTCACCACGCGCAGCCCCTATCCGAATGTGAATCCGAATATCGCGCTGGGCAGCGTGGTCACGAGGACTTCAGTTACCTCGCAGACCCAGGTATCGGCTGCGACGTTAGGCAGCCTGACGGTCGCGAACTATTGCTCGCGATGCGCCTGTAACTAAATCATCCGGGCGAGCTCATCGGGCAGGGGCGCGGACACTTTGCACGCGCCTGACGCGGGCGATTCAAATTCGATCTCGGCGAGATGAAGCCAGAAGCGCCCGATGCCCAACTCCGTCGCCGGGCCTCCGTACAGTTCGTCACCCACGATGGGAAATTCCGCACTCGCCAGATGCACCCGAATCTGATGACGGACTCCAGTTGACGGTTTCACCGAAACCAGGGTGAAGTCGCCAACGCGATGCATCGGTTCCACCAGCGTGGAGGCTGGCCGTGCGGCGAGCTTCTCCTGATCGGATTGGTCCGATACGACGATCATCCTGCGCGGATTTTTCGGATGATGCGCGATAGGCGTGCTGAGGTTCAGGGTAGCCTTCAGATTCCCATTCACCAGCGCGAGATACCTGCGCCTGATCGCACCCGCACGAATCGCGCTGCGCAGCAGAGCGAATGCTGCCGCAGTCCGCGCAATCATCAGCGCACCCGAGGTCCCATTGTCGAGGCGATGGATCAATCCGCCTTCGATTGACTTGTCGCCAACCGCAGTCGTCTCGGGAAACCGCGCGGCGACCGCATTCATGACGGTGCCGCGCTCTCCGGGCCTCAGCGGATGACACGGAATCCGGCCGGGCTTGTTTACGATGATGAGCGCCGCGTCTTCGAAGAGCACTTCTATGGGAACTTCGGGATCGCCTTCGATGGCGGCGAACTGCGGCAATGCTTCGACTTCCACATTGTCGCCGGCGTTCACCACCGCACCCTTGATGCCGCGACGTCCGTTGAGCCGCACTGCGCCGCGTGCGACCATCTCGCGCGCATCGCGCCGCGAGGCCGCATGACCGGTGCGCACCAGGTAATGATCGAGTCGCTCGCCGGTCGTACTACTCAATGGGTTTGGGTTGGCGCGCTGGTGGAAGGCGGAGCATTACGATAGGCGGGGAATTGTCGAGACGCCGCATAAACCAGAATCGCGAGGACCACGATCGCGGTTACGATATCGAGAAACTCGACTTTGGTAGCGCCTCGTTGCGATGTTCGCGCGCTGAACTTTCTCATCCGCCAATCTCTCCCGTCACATGCCTGCCGCACTGCGTGCCGCCGAGCGTACCGCAATCCCGCGTGCGTTCACAGGCAACCCGAACAGCCTCCGCAGCTCTTTTCCGGTCGCCGATTTCTCCGACGCCGCAACTTTCAGCGGCGGACCCGCCACCACGATCCGTCCGCCGTCATCGCCACCGCCGGGGCCCAGATCGATCACGTAATCGGAGTGCGCAATGAATTCGAGGTTGTGCTCGATGACGACCAGCGTGTTGCCTTCGGTGACCAGCCGCATCAGCACTTTAATGAGCCGTCTGATGTCGGCGGAGCTGAGCCCGGTAGTCGGCTCGTCGAGCAGGAACATTCGCGGCAGCGCCTTGCCACTTTGATTGAGCGGCGCGGGCTCGAGGTCGGCGAGCAGGAAGCGCGCGATCTTCAGACGTTGAGCCTCGCCACCGGAAAGCGTCGAGGTGGTTTGGCCGAGACGCACATAGCCGAGGCCGACGGCGCTGAGGGCCTCGAGCCGTTTCAGAATCGATTTGTGATGCGCGAAAAATTTGAGCGCGTCATCGACGGTCAGATCGAGAACCTTGTCGATGTTGAGCCTGGCGTAGCGGATCCCGAGAATGTGGCTCTGGAAGCGGCGGCCGTCGCAATGATCGCAGGCAACCTCGAGGTCCGCCATGAAGTGCATTTCGATGGTGACGGTGCCGGTCCCCGCGCACTTCTCGCAGCGCCCGCCGGCGACATTGAAAGAAAAATCGCGCGAGGTCACGCCGAGCCGCTTGGCCTCGGCGGTCGAGGCGAACAGCTTGCGGATGTCGTCGTAGATCTTGAGGTAGGTGGCGGGATTGGAACGCATCGAGCGCGTCGGCAGCTCCTGCCCCATGTGAATCATCGCGCCGATCATCTCGAAGCCGTCGATGCGAGCGCACAGCCCGGCCTCAACCATTTCGCCCTGGCGACGCAGGTAGTTGTGGTAGAGAACGTCCTCGACCAGCGTCGATTTGCCCGAGCCCGAAACCCCGGTGACGCACACCATCCGGCCAAGCGGAATCGCGGCGTCAACGTTTTGCAGGTTGTGCTCGCGCGCACCCCTGATGCGAATGGCGGGGTCCTGTTTGGTGAAGCGGCGCTCGCGCGACATCGCGCGCATCAGCAGCACCCGTCCCGCGGTGCCGTTGGCGCTCGCAATCGCGGTTTTTGAAGGTGCACCTGCATGCATCAGCGCGCCGCCCTCGCTGCCGCCGCCGGGACCGAGCTCGACCACGAAATCGGCGCCGTCGATGATCGTCGAATCGTGCTCGACGACCACCACGGTATTATCGAGGTCGCGCAGATGGCGCAGCACCGAGAGCAACCGGCGCGCATCCGATGAATGCAGCCCGACGGTCGGCTCATCGAGGGCGTAGAGCGTGCCGACCAGCAGACTGCCGAGCGCGCTCGCGAGATGAATCCGCTGCGCCTCGCCGCCGGAAAGCGTGCGCGCCTGACGCTCGATGGTGAGATATCCGAGGCCCACTTCGGTGAGGTATCCGACGCGATTTTTCAATTCGCGCAACACACTCGAGCATCGATCGGCGATTGCCGGGGTTCGCTTGATAGCGTCAATCCAGGCCGAGAGCTCATTCACCGATAGCCTGCCGATGTCGGCGATCGAGGCGCCCTCGACGCGCACGTTGAGCGCGTCGGGCTTGAGCTTGCTGCCAGCACATACCGGGCATGGTACGAAGCGGCGATACTTCGCGAGCAGAATGCGCACGTGGGTCTTGTAGCGGCGGCCCTCGAGCCATCGGAAAAAGCCACGCACGCCGGGCCATCGATCATTGTCGAACTCGCGCCGGCCACGCTTTTCGCCTTCGACGATTGCCTCGGGTGGACGCGGCTCGCCCTCGACCAGCCACTGGCGTTCCTCGTCGGTCATTTCACGGAACGAAACCGCGGTGCGGATTTTTCGCTTACGCGCCAGCTTGATCATCCACTCGCTCATTTCGCGATACGCGGGCGTGCGCCACGGCGCGATGAGCCCCTGGCGAATCGAGAGATTGGGGTTGGGGATGACCTTCTCCAGGTCGAGCTCGACGGTGCGCCCGAAGCCCTCGCATTCGGGGCAGGCGCCGATCGGGCTGTTGGACGAAAACAGTGCGGGAGTGGGGTCGGGAAATGGGGTGCCGCATCGCGAGCAGTTGAAGCGTCGGTCCAGGTTGATCGAGTCGACTTCCGCGACGACACCATCGCGGCGCTCGGCGCGAATCACCCGCGCGCGGCCCGCGCCCAGGTAGAAGGACTTCTCGAGCGCTTCGCGAACCCGCTCGGCCTCCGCCTCACCGCTTACCGATACGCGATCGATGACCGCGTCGAGTGGAATCTTGCGCGCGGCGCCACCGTTTTTCAGATGCTCCGCGAATTCCGCAGTTTCGACCACCGCGCCGTTCTCGAACACGCGATGATAGCCGTTCGCGATGAGCCAGTTGGCGGCCTCGAACGGCGAGCGCGAGCCCATTTCGAATGGCGCGGTAAAAATGTACATCCCGGGCGTCGCCAGCAGCTTGTGCCCCGCGGCCTCGACCGAGTCGCGGGTAACTTCGTTACCGCAGGTCGGGCATACGGTCTTGCCGACAGTCGCGAAAAGTAACCGGATGTAGTCATTGATCTCGGTCACGGTGCCGACCGTCGAGCGCGCGTTCTTGATGCTGTTTTTCTGGCGCAGCGCGAGCGCGGGAGGAATATCGGAAATCGCGTCGACGTCGGGGCGCTCCATCCGCGCCAGGAACATCCGCGCATAGGTCGAGAGGGACTGCACATAGCGCCGCTGGCCCTCGGCATAGAGAGTGTCGAAGACCAGGCTCGACTTGCCCGAACCGGAGACTCCGGTAACGACGGTCAGGCGCCCGCGCGGAATTTCGAGCGAGATATTTTTGAGGTTATGAGTGCGGGCGCCGGTGATGTTGATGGAACCCTGCAAGCGGCGCTGTACCTATCGAGGATCCGAGATCGGGCGGGCTTTCTTTTTGCGTTCGCCGGGAAATTCGTCGGCGACCTTGGCATACAAGTCGGCCAGCGCGAAGTCGAATTTGGTCTGCAGCCGCTTGGTTTCCTTCTCGCGCTCCGGGTCGGGAAGATCCTTCAATTTGGCCAGATCATCCTCCAACTGGATCATCAGCTTGTTGCGCTGGATCAGGTATTGATAGCCATCCATAGACTGCATAAACCTCAGAATCTAAAGGAGTTGATTATACGGTATCTTCCGATCCTCGAACAGTCCGCGCGAAAGGTCCATCCACATCGGCGATTCCGATTCTAACCGCATGGGATGCGCCGCGACTCGCACACGGATTTCTCGGCCGCCTGGGAGGCGTGAGTACGGGGCCGTACACGAGCCTGAACCTCGCGCATTGGGTCGGTGACCAAAGCGCCCATGTCGATGAGAACTGGCGGCGACTGCGCGAAGTTATCGGCAAGGCGGCGATTGCACGATGCCACCAGGTGCATGGCAACAACGTGCGAATCGTGACGCGAGAGAATCTCGCGGAAAAGCCGGATGCCGATGGAATGGTCACCGCCGAACCGGGCATCCTGCTGGCGGTTGCGAGCGCGGATTGCGTGCCGATTCTGCTGATGGATGCGCATATCAAAGTCGTCGGGGCGATCCATGCCGGATGGCGCGGGGTCATCGCCGGAATCGCGCTCGAAGGCGTGCGCGCGATGGAAAGCCTCGGCGCGAAGCCGGGTGAGATTCACGCGGCGCTGGGTCCGTCGATTGGGCAGTGCTGTTTCGAAGTGGATGAAGAGCTTGCGGATCGATTCGCGCATGAGGTCGCTGGTGCTGAACGCCATTCGCGGCCTGGACGTTCCGGGAAAATCGCATCTCGATTTGCGCGCGATCATCACCGATCAGTTGATAGATGCCGGCCTGTCGCGCGAATCGATTATCAATGTTGGTCCGTGCACCAAGTGCGCGAATGATCGATTCTTCTCTCGCCGCGCCAGCGCCTCCTCGGGCCTGCAACTCAGCTTCATCGGCATCCGCGCATGAGGTAATGTGGTTGGTGCGGTCAATCCGATGGCAAGCGCGCGAATAACCATTCCTGAGAACAAGATGAGCGATGTCTGTCGGCGTCATCATATTCGCAAGCTCTCGCTATTCGGTTCGGTCCTGCGCGACGATTTCGGTCCGGACAGCGACGTCGACGTTCTCGTGGAATTCGAACCCGGACGGACTCCAGGCCTCGCCTTCTTCGGGATGGAGATAGAACTCTCGGAAATCCTTGGTCGGAAGGTCGACCTTAATACCGTCGGGTTCTTGAGCCCTTACTTTAAGGACCGCGTACTGGCCGAGGCTCAGATCCAATATGTCGCGCCATGAAAGCGCGGTGCGACTCCGCCGCATGCTCGAGCATGCGCGCGAGGCTCGGGCGATGATCAACGGCAAGAGCCGTTCCGACCTCGATAACCTCGGCTGATCGCTCAGCTCGAAGAAATCCTCCAGGAACAGTGAAGAGACCCACAAAATCCAAGCGCGGTGCGGTGATGCGCAAGGTCCGCAAACCCATACCGCCGCCTTCACGCGTCGAGGAGGACCTCAAGCGCTATCATCGCGAGCGCGAACGCGAACGTATGCGACGCGAAGAGACCGAGAGCATCGAAAGGATCAAGCGCTGATGGCCGCACCGCTCAAGGGACAAATCAACGTCGCGCTGATTGGCGCCGGCTTCATCGGCCAGGTGCATTCGAAGATGTTACGGCTCATCGCCGATCGCACCGATGGCTCGGTGCGGGTCGGGAGCGTCTATGATCGGTCGCGCCAGGCTGCGCAAAAGCTCGCGGAGAAATGGCCGGGCGCGAAGACCGCGGCCTCGCCGCGCGAAATCCTTGATGATCCGCAAATCGATGCGGTGTACATCTGTACGCCGACCGCGACCCATCGCGAGCTCTGCGTCGCCGCAGCCGGCGCGGGCAAGCATGTGTTTTGCGAGAAGCCGCTCGCGATGAGTTCGGGCGACGCCGCACAAATGCATGGCGCGATTGAGAAGGCCGGGGTCGTCGGTCAGGTCGGCCTGGTGATGCGATTCGCAGCGATTTATACGGCAATGCGGGAGCTGTTGAACTCACCGGCGGCGGGCAAAATTCTCGCGGTGACGATGCGCGACGATCAGGAGTTTCCGATTCGCGGTGCGCATCCGAGCCTGTGGCGCAACGATCCATCGCTCACCGCCGGCGGCGCGCTGGCCGAACATAGCGTGCACGATATCGATATGTTCACCTGGATCTTCGGACCGATCGCGCGGCTCTACTGTACGGCGCGCTTTCTCAATGGCGCACCCGGAATCGAGGATATCGGCCTCATGCAGCTCGAATTCGCCGCGGGATTTCATGGGCAACTGACCTCGATATGGCATGGAGTGTCGCAGCGCGCGTCCAATCGGCGGATGGAAGTCTTGTGCGAAAACCTTATGCTCGCGATCGATGACGACGTCGGCGAGTCCATCTACCTGCATCGCGGAAATGGGCCCGCCGAGCGGATGGAGAAGGCCGAGGTGATGCGTCGCTTCGAGGACATCATCTTGCGGGAACGCCCATACCTGTTACCGATGCGGGATCTTCTCGAATTGCCGTACGCCCTCGAAGACGCTTCTTTTCTTGCGGCAATCCGGGGCGAGACTGAGCCCGATCCTCCGCTGGCGGCAGGGATCGCAGTCCAGCGCATCGTGGAAGCCGCATACGAATCGTCGCGGATGCGCCAACCGCTGGATCTCAAGTCGTAAGCAGGCCTTTCGGCGGTCTTTGCGCTCTCCACTCTTACGCGGATTCGAGCTACCTTATGCCTGTAAGGTTGATCGATTTCGCGCACCTCACGCGGCAACATTCATATTTTAAAGTAATAGATTAAGTTTCGATGGAGACCCGCCCAGGCTCATGATCGACTTCGAACTTTCCGAAGAACAGCAAATGATTCGCGACACCGTCGGCGCCTTCGCGATCGAGCAGATGCGTCCCGCCGCGCGCGATGCCGACGAGACCGGCAACGTGCCGCCCGACCTCATCGAGAAGCTGTGGGAACTCGGCGTGGTGGTGCAGAGCGCGATTCCGGAAAAATTCGGCGGCGCAGGCGACGCGCGATCGGCGGTGACCGGCGCGGTCATCGCGGAGGAACTCGGCTACGGCGATGTTGCGATCGCCACCCATGCCTTGACGCCGAGGCTGTTTGCGTTTCCAATTCTCGAAGCCGGCACCGAGGAACAACGCGAGCATTACCTGAAGCAATTCGCCGCGCCGAAGTTCGTGCCGGCCACCGCGGCGTTGATGGAGCCGCGCTTCGATTTCGATACCACGATGCTTTCCACTTCGGTTCGGCGCGAGGGCGTCGGTCTGGTCCTCAATGGCCGAAAATGTTTCGTGCCGCTGGCGGCTGATTCGGAATCGCTGCTGGTCTATGCGTCATCGGATCCCAACGCGGGATACAAAGGCGTCGAAGGATTCATCGTGCCGCGCAATGCTCCGGGCCTGACGATTTCCGAGCGCGAAAAGAACATGGGCTTTAAAGGGCTTGCGACCTACGGCCTGGAATTCAAGGACTGCAAAATCGGTCCCGAGGCGCGGCTGGGAGGCGAGGGTGGTATCAACTTTTCACGCCTCATGAGCGAGTCGCGCATCGCATTGGCCGCGATGGCGGTGGGGATGGCGCGTGCGGCGTATGAATACGCACGCGACTACGCCAAGGAGCGTCGCGCCTTTGGCGCAGCGATAGCGCAGAAACAAGCCATCGCGTTCATCCTGGCGGACATGGCGATCGAGGTTGATGCGTCGCGGCTGCTGCTGTGGGAGGCCGCATGGGAACTCGATCGCGGCGAGGATGCGCTCGCGTCAAGCTACCTCGCGAAGAACTACGTCGCCAACAGCGTGCTGAAAATCACCGACAACGCGGTGCAGGTGCTGGGCGGTCACGGCTACATCCGCGAGCATCCGGTGGAGTTGTGGCTGCGCAACGCGCGCGGTCTGGCGGCGCTGGACGGCATCGCCACGGTGTGAACCTTTCGCTTCGAGCAAGGGAATCGGCAGGAGAATCGAAATGATCGACTTCGAAATAGAACCTTCGGTCGCCAAGCGGGTGAAGATGTTCCACATGGTCGCCGACGGCGTGATGCGTCCCATCTCGCGCGAATACGACGAGAAGGAGCACGAGGAACCGGAGCAGTATTTCCAGACCATGTGGGCCGCCAGCGCGATGTCGGGCTCCTCCCTGGATCTTCCCAAGAAGGATGGCGAAGCCGCGAAGGATGAAGGCGCGAAGGCGCGCAGCCCGATGCGCAACCTCTATACCGTCATCACCACCGAAGAATTGTGCTGGGGCGACGCGGGATTGTTTCTCGCCACACCCAATGCGGGCCTCGGCGGGGCAGCCGTGATGGCCGCGGGAACGCCGGAGCAGAAGGAGCGCTTCCTGTCGCGCTTTCGTGGCGGGCAGCCGAAATGGGGCGCGATGGCGATTACCGAGCCGGGCTTCGGTTCCGATTCTTCGCAGGTAACGACCACCGCGACCCGCGAGGGCGATGACTACATCCTTAACGGCACGAAGATTTTCTGCACCGGCGGTGATCGCGCCGCGAAGTCGGAAGGTTTCATCGTGGTCTGGGCCACCGTCGACAAGAGCGCAGGACGACCCGGCATCAAGCCGTTCGTCGTCGAGCACGGAACGCCTGGGATGACCGTGGTGCGCACCGAGAACAAACTCGGCATCCGTGCGTCTGATACCGCGGCGATCGTTTTCGACAATTGCCGCATTCCCAAGGACCACCTGCTCGGCAGCCCCGAAGTCCGCAAGGAAGGCGGCTTCAAGGACGTCATGGCGACCTTCGATGCGACCCGGCCGATCGTCGCCGCGATGGCGATTGGAGTGGGACGCGCGGCGCTCGACTTCGTGCGCGACTTCCTCAAGCAGGAGAATATTCCGATCCGCTATGGCATATCGCCGCGACGTCTGACTGCGCTGGAGCGCGACTTCATGGAGATGGAGGTGCAGCTTAAGGCGGCGCGGCTGCTCACCTGGCGCGCGGCGTGGATGATGGATGTCGGCAAGCACAACAACCTCGAAGCCTCGATGGCGAAGGCGAAGGCGGGACTTGCGGTGACGCTTATCACGCAGAAAGCGGTCGAGCTGCTGGGGCCGCTGGGATACTCGCGCGAGTTTCTGCTGGAGAAGTGGATGCGCGACGCGAAGATCAACGACATCTTCGAGGGCACGCAGCAAATCAACCTGCTGATCGTGGCCCGCCGCATCCTGGGGTACAGCAGCAAGGAGCTGAACTGACCTTTCGGCATCGCCGAAAGGTCATCCTGAGCGCTGCGCGAAGGATCTCGAATTCCGCCACGGGGCGAATCAGGCACTTCGGCATCGCCGAAAGGTCATCCTGAGCGCTGCGCGAAGGATCTCTGCAGGCTGCGATTTTCGTAGCCCATCTCCCGTCGCGAGAGGGTTAAGAGCGGCGGACGACATAGTCATTTTGTTGAATTGTGCTACACTCGATGTTGCGGCGCCCCGAGGAGGGTGCCGCAGGCGTTTTGGGGCGTCGAGGATAAATGTGAAATCGCAAAAACAAACCCATTAAATGCAATGAACAAAAGGACTTTTCCTGATTTTGAGATGGTTCGGAATGCTACTTGGGAATGAAGCTACGGAAAGGTTCGGGCGAATCCATCGGCGGATTCCAGAGTCGAAGAAAGCAAAAACAAACCCACTACAGAGACAATCGACATCGTGTCGATAAGATGAGGCCTTCTCGCCTGGTACTCACTCCTTACAGAAGGCCGACAGGTCCGACTGTCATTGCAGAGTTGGGCGCTTGCAGTGGCATCGGCCCATGGTCAGGCGCTGTTGACTGCGGTCGTATCGTGGAGCGGAACCGAAACGGTCGAGAGCACGGCCGGCAGAAAGCGATCGTGAAATGCTTTTGGTGACAGATTGGTCGACGATGCGAGCCGCACCAGCGACTCACCACCCAGATCCGACGCCTCGAGGCGAATCATGTACGATCGCGCGACCTGGTAGGACTCGGTCGCAACATCGACGGTGCGGACCCGAATCCGACCGGTCTGATTGTCGACCAGCTGATCAAGTGAGACCGGCGTGATCCGTCCTCCGGTAATTGCGATCAATGCTCCGGAGCCGCCCTTCACGAGATAGCGCACCGCGCCGTACCCGAGCGTGCGGGTGTACTCGATATCGAACGGGATAGGCTTGGCGCATCGCAGCTCATAGCCGATGTCCTTGCTGACGATGGTGGTATCGAGTCCCAGCTCCACCAAGGAGGCGCGGACTCGCTGGCGCAGCAAAGTTCCGAGCGGCAGGTCCGACAAGTGCACCTGTCCGTAGGCGTCGCGTTCGAGCTCCTTGATGCTCGGGAGCTTTTCCGCGTCGAGCCGCTCGCCGATTCCTTCGGCGATCAGCGCCACCCCATTGTCGCGTCCGGAGGCGTGCCGCTTGATAATCGCCCCCACCAGCGTGTCTGCCACCATTTGCAGGTCCAGCTTCTCGGCGCGGAACTCTTCGGGAATTATCGCCAGGGTGGCGCCGGCCGATTTGCACATCCCCAGCGCCAGCGCGCCCGAGCGCCGGCCCATCGTGATCGCGAAGTACCATCGGCCGGTCGTCCGTGCATCTTCCATCAAGGGTTCGATGATTGCGGTTCCTGCCGCACGGGCACTTTCGAAGCCGAAGGTCGGCGCGTTTTCCGGCAGCGGCAAATCATTGTCGATGGTCTTGGGAACGGTCGCGACCCCGATTCGCCCTCGCGCGCTCTCCGCGAGCTTCGAAGCTCCATAGGTGGTGTCGTCGCCGCCAATGCACACGAGATAGCGCACTCCGAGTTTGAGCAGCGCCTCGATAGTGTTCTGCAACATTTCAGCATTGGTCGCGGGATTGGTGCGCGAGGTCCCCAGAATCGAGCCGCCGCTGTTGTGGATGCGGCTGACATCGCGGATGCCAAGCTCCACCACATGCGAAGTATCGCCCTGCGCCAGCCATCGATAGCCGTCCAGGAGGCCGATGACCCGCAGCCCACGATTGGCCGCCTCGATGGTCGCCGAGGCGATGACGCCATTGATTCCGGGCGCGGGGCCGCCGCCGACCAGGATCGCAAGGGTCTGCTTGCCCGCTCCATTGTTACTCATCGCACAACCTCTGAGTCGATCGTCATGGTAGCATCGCGGCGATGCTTGTCTGTCGTCGTCATGGAACTGCGGCCACCGCGTGGCACGATAAACCAGTCTGATTCGTACCGCGACGTAGTTCAACATTTGTGCGAGGCCAAAGCTCGACGCCAACCTCTCTGAGCGTGCCAAGCGGAAGCGTCACTTTTCTGACGCCGTTGCCGTGTCAAGACAGGAAATCACATGTCCGCAGATGGTGGAACCGTGTTAGCATCCAGTTGTGAGGATCGGATGGCATGGCCGCACAGTATCTCGAAATTTCTCAAACGACGGCGCCGGGTTATCGATTCGGAACCCGAAGGTAAAAAAGCCAACGGGAGCAAAGCAACGAGCCGGAAGAGCGTCGTGGCCCTGCCGGCTCGTTGAATGCGAGCGATTGTGATGTCAGCGGTCTAGTAGAACCACTTGGCCTTGTCCCATCGGAACAGCTCGGTGGTGGCGGTGTCGTCGGTAACCTTGGGCTTGGCGTGCTTGGCTTCTTCGGTGGTCTTGCCGACGATGTAGTACTTGAACTCGTCGTAGGTCACCTTGCCGATCGAGTAACCGTCGCTCGACTGATGGCATTCACACTTCTGCACCGGGCCGTAGCCGGTGTAGGTTCCGGTTTGCCATCCATCTTTCATTTGCCAGGCGATGTGGCTCTCGTTGTTGACCTGACGTTCATGGAGCTTGCGCTCCCAATCTTTGCAGAAGTCGGGGAACTCCGCGGCAGCCTTCTTGAATTCCCGATCGCGCAACAAGCGCATCGGATTCACCTTCTGCAGCGCCGCTTTGGCTTTCTGCCTGAAAGTTTTCCTGGCTGCGAGAGCGGGCTGAGCGCCCGAGGCCGGAGCGATCGACGCCGCAACCGGGATGGTCTTACCGGTATCGCTTGCTGGGCCTGCGCTCAGCGCCGATGAACCCGCCAGCGCGACGACCAACGAGGCCACCGCAATGATCGTGGACGCCTTGCCGATAACCGCCAAATTGTTCCCCATCATGGCCGCGAATTATAACACCGGATTCGGCTGCGTTAAGAGCCGCAAGCAGGTTTTTTTGCTCGATTCCGCAGCTTGCGATGGGCGAGGCAGCGGTCCGCGATGGACCGCTGCCCGCCGTGAGAGAACTAGCTCAGTTGGTCGGCACCAACTCGACGCGTCGGTTCTGCGCGCGTCCTTCATCGCTATCGTTGGGCGCGACGAAGTTGGTCTTGCCAAAGCCGCGCGCGATCAGCCGCGACGCCGGAATGCCCTTGTCTTCGAGATACGTGGACACCGCATCGGCGCGGCGCTGGGACAGCTTGAGGTTGTATTCCTCGCTGCCAATCGCGTCGCAATAGCCATCGACGTAGATCGTCACCTCCGGATGCGCCTTGAGAATCTCGACGGCCTCATCCAGGATCGCCGCGTCGCCGGGGCGGATATTGTACTTGTTGAAGTTGAAGTGGACGCCGCGTAGCACCAGTTTCTCATGCTTGGCCGGCGCAGGCGGAGGCGGCGGTGGAGGTGGCGCCTCCGCCATCTTCGGCGGCGGTGGCGGCGGTGGAATGACCGGATCACAGATTTCATGACCAACCACGGCCCCGATGATTGCGCCGATGGCTGCGCCTCCCGCGCCGGCTGCAGCCGTATTGTCGGTAGCCGGATGCGCACTGACGAGGTATTCGATGCCCACCCCGGCGCCGGCTCCGGTGGCGGCTCCTAGAACCCCTCCCGTGACGCCGCAAGTGCTCCATCGTCGCGGCGCTTGAGTGGAGCATCCGGATATCGCGACGGCGAGTCCAAATGCGAAACAGGTTGCGATGGTGCCATTGCGGAACGATGGGATCAGTCGGGGCATCATTTAGTCGTCATTCCTCCGGGTTTAGGTCGAGCGAATTTTCGCTGCGAACTGGTCCTCGATTTGGAAGTGGTTTCCGGCTTGTCCGGCGCCTGGAAGTCGGATGCCGGTTCCAAGCTCGCGGAAACCTTATTCCTCCACGATTTCGCTCGGAAGGTGGTTTGGTTATCGCAATGTGACGAGTTGAAGATGAGTTGAATAAGGCCCCACCTGCGCCCCCTCGGTGCTGGTCGGTGGTGTTCGCTAGAATGAAAAAGGCCGCCATCGTGAGCGATGGCGGCCTTTTTTTGGCTGCGAAACTTTCGGGCGAACAAATGGCAAGGCAGCGGTCCGCGATGGACCGCTGCCTGCCGTGAGAGAACTAGCTCAGTTGGTCGGCACCAACTCGACGCGTCGGTTCTGCGCGCGTCCTTCGTCGGTATCGTTGGGCGCGACGAAGTTGGTCTTGCCGAAACCGCGCGCGATCAGCCGCGACGCCGGAATGCCCTTGTCCTCGAGATACTTGGACACCGCATCGGCGCGGCGCTGCGACAGCTTCAGGTTGTACTCCTCGCTGCCAATCGCGTCGCAATAGCCGTCGACGTAGATCGTCACGTCCGGATGCGCCTTCAGAATCTCGACGGCCTCATCGAGGATCGCCGCGTCGCCGGGGCGGATATTCGACTTGTTGAAGTCGAAGTGCACGCCACGCAACACCAGCTTCTCATGCTTGGCCGGCGGAGGCGGAGGCGGCGGGGGCGGCGGTGGAGGAGGTGGCGGCGGCGGTGGTGGAGGTGGCGGCTGCACCTTAGGATCGCAGATGAAGTGACCCGCAAGTCCGCCGATCAACGCGCCCGCGACTGCGCCACCGGCGCCAGCCCAGGCCTTCGAGTCGTTGTTGGCTTCGTGGCTACCATGGCTGTTGTCCATGATAACGATACCGGAAGCGGCGCCCGCACCAGCGCCCAAGCCGGCGCCCACGGCGGTGCATGCGCCCCATTCACGGCCACCCATGCTGGAGCATCCGGCCAACGCGCCCGCACAGAATGCGGCTACGCTGGCGGCCGCGACTCCCTTAAGGATCCTGGACTTCAGTAACATGAGGTCTCCTCGTCAAGTTTAGGTTCGGCCGGTGGGACTAACCGCCGCGTTCACACGTTCGTAATAGTAATTGCGGGAAATATAACGGTCACGGGCTAAGACTTCAACACGCTGCGACAACCTTTATCCGCGGGGTCTCCCCCGAGGTTAGGCCCGCCTCGACCATTCGTTTTCATCGAACGGCTCGCCATTTAGCATAAGAAACCGTGATGATGGAAGCGTCGCTACCTCGATCCGATGCCCCAGCACACCGATTGCGCGGGGTGGCGACGCAGACCCGGCGCGCGGCTATAATGCTCCTTCATCATGCTGTCATTGGCGCGCGGTAAGGAAGGAAGCTTCAAACTCGTCTCCGGCTATCGCCCCGAAGGCGATCAGCCGGCGGCGATTGAAGCGCTGGTCGCTCATCTCAACGACAACCTCCAGCATCAGGTGCTGCTCGGCGTCACCGGCTCGGGCAAAACTTTCACCATGGCCAACGTCATCGCGCGGGTGAACAAGCCGACCCTGGTGATGGCGCCCAACAAGACCCTCGCTGCGCAGCTTTACAATGAATTCAAGAGCCTGTTCCCCGACAATGCTGTTCGCTATTTCGTCTCGTATTACGACTATTACCAGCCCGAAGCTTATGTTCCGTCGACTGACACCTTTATCGAGAAAGATGCGAGCATAAATGACGAAATCGACAAGCTGCGCCATTCTGCAACCAAGGCGCTGCTGGAACGCAATGACGTTCTGATCGTCGCCTCGGTGTCCTGCATCTACGGCCTCGGCGAGCCCGAGGTCTACTTCGAGATGGTGCTGTTCGTCGAGGAGGGCCAGCGCGCGGACCGCGACAAGGTCCTGCGCAAGCTGATCGATATCCGCTATCAGCGTAACGACTACGATTTTCATCGCGGAACCTTCCGGGTGCGCGGCGATACCGTCGAGGTTTTTCCCGCGTACGAAGAGAGCCGGGCGGTGCGGATCGAATTCTTCGGCGATGAGATCGAGGCGTTGTACGAGATCGATCCACTGCGCGGCAAGGTGATCCGCAAGCTCTCAACGGTCTGCATCTATCCCGCCTCGCACTACGTGGCGACTTCCGATCGGATGGAGCAAGCGGTCAAAGGCATTCGCGAGGAGTTGAAGGAGCGCCTGGAACTATTCCGGACCGAGAATCGATTGCTGGAAGCGCAACGCCTCGAGCAGCGCACCATGTACGACCTCGAGCTGCTGGCCGAAATGGGGTTCTGTCCCGGCATCGAGAATTATTCGCGGCATCTTACCGGACGCATGCCCGGCCAGGCCCCGCCCACGCTGCTCGATTACTTCCCGAAGAACTCGCTGTTCTTCATCGACGAAAGCCACGTCACGATTCCGCAGATCGGCGGGATGTATCGCGGTGATCGCTCGCGCAAGCAGACCTTGGTGGATTTCGGCTTCCGTCTGCCTTCCGCACTCGACAACCGCCCCCTCAACTTCGAAGAATGGGAGCAGACCGTGCGCCAGGCGGTGTATGTTTCAGCGACCCCCGGCGATTGGGAACTCAAGCGCTCCGAAGGCCTCGTGGTGGAGCAGCTGATTCGCCCGACCGGCCTCATCGATCCGGAGATCGAGGTGCGCAAGGCGGGGACCCAGGTCGATGACCTGCTCGACGAAATTCGCAAGCGCGTCGAAGTCAACCAGCGGGTCCTGGTGACGTGTCTGACCAAGAAGATGGCCGAGGATCTGACCGACTATTACCATGACCTCGGAGTCCGCGTGCGCTACCTCCATGCCGATATCGAGACTATCGAGCGCGTCGAAATCATTCGTGGTTTACGGCGCGGCGATTTCGACGTGCTGGTAGGAATCAACCTTCTGCGCGAAGGACTCGATTTGCCTGAAGTTTCGCTGGTCGCGATCCTCGATGCCGACAAGGAAGGCTATCTGCGCTCGCCGCGCTCGCTGATCCAGACCATCGGACGCGCAGCGCGCCACATCGACGGCAAAGTCATCATGTACGGCGACAAGATGACGGACTCGATGAAGTTTGCCATCGACGAAACCTACCGGCGCCGCGCCAAGCAGCTTGCCTACAATGAGGAGCACAACATCACCCCCGCCAGCATCAGCAAGGCCATCGATGCATCGCTGGTCGAGATGTACTCGCCCGAATGGGCGGTGGTGCCGGAAATCGACGGTAATAGCAAGCCCGCGAAAGAGGATGACGTCGCGCCGCATGAGATGTCCGATCACATCAGCGATTTGCGCCGTCAGATGATGGAAGCTGCCAACGAGCTGGAATACGAGCGTGCGGCGGAACTTCGCGATCGCATCAAGAAGCTGGAACGCCAGATCTTCGGTTCCGCGATGGGCACCGAACGCGCGCCAGCGCCACCGTCCTTGCCGCCGGGCTCGGCGGGTACCGGCGCGATCCGTGCGAATCGCGAGCGGATGGAGCGCCAGAAGCCGCCGCAGACGAGCATCCAGGGGATGCGCACGCGCGGGATGCGCAAGGACAAGGGCGCCGCTCCGGCAGCGAAACAGGGGCGCCTCAAGCTGATCCCTGACGCCCCAAAATAGCGTTCGCTATCCAAGGGCGAAGCAAGACCCTGAGGTTTGGGTCCTGACCCGTCGACCAGTGGACTCTCGTCAGCGAATCAAAGACGCGGCTGAGTGGCGGGCTGAAGGTTGCTCGGAACTCCATTTTCGAGAGCAACTTTAGTCCGCGACGTTCTTTAGCATTCATCACGAAAAAATAATTGGACTTAGTGTCGACGCATCATTAGACTCGGCTTGCGCTCAACAATTAGTGGACCGTCTTAACTCATTGTTCATGGAGGCGATGAGGGCCGCGGTCCGGGCATTGGAGTTCCGAGACTGGGTGGAGAAGAAAATGTCAAAGAGTTGACCGTTTATTTAGCTTTCTCAGGTTTTGCACTCGCGAGGTAGCTTCTTGCGCTTAGCTATCGGCGCGAACGGGTTAGAATCGTTTTTACCAGACTGCGAGGTGGCCACAATGCGTATTTTGCTTATGCCGCCCAGACCCGATGCCCCCAGCTTCGAGGTCGATTTTGAAATCCAGAAGGCGTTGGTCGCGCTCCATGGCTACTCAATCAAGATTCGCGGTGCAGGAAGATTCGGCGACGGTGCCGCCGCCATTGTGCTGCAGCGTGAAACCGACGCGGGGCGCGCTCTAGCCGCCTTGAAAGACGCCGGCATTCGGGCCTCCACGACTTAAGCGCGGAGCCGGCCATCGGCGCCCCATGAGCGCACCGTGCCTGCGTCGATGGGCCAAGCATAATGCGGGCTTCGAACCATCGGATTTTTCCGGAAATCCGACCCTATGCTATAACTGCTCGATGGCCACCATCCTCGAGCGCTTCCATCCGGTCGTCCGCACCTGGTTCGAGCGCCGCTTCCACGCGCCCTCGCGCGCCCAGGAACTAGGATGGCCGGTTATCGCAGATGCGAATCGGGAGCCACGTCATGACGTGCTTCTCTGCGCGCCGACCGGCAGTGGCAAGACCTTGGCCGCGTTCATGTGGGCGATCAATCGCCTCGTCGTCGACGCCGAGGAAGGCGTTCTTCGCGATGAAGTCTCGGTCCTCTATGTCTCCCCACTGAAGGCACTCGCCAACGACATTCGGCTCAACCTCGAGGAGCCGCTGGAAGGCGCCGACGGGGTCGCGCGCGAGGCGGGGATCAAAATCGCCCCCATTCGCGCCGGACTTCGCACCGGAGATACGCCCGCCAACGAACGCAGCGCGATGCTGCGTCGCCCGCCGCACATCCTGGTGACTACGCCGGAGTCGCTGTTTATCCTGCTGACCTCGGCGCGGTTCCGCGACAAACTCAAATCGGTTCGCCATGTGATCGTCGATGAGCTCCACGCGATAGCGGGCAACAAGCGCGGCGCTCACCTGATGCTGACCCTGGAGCGCCTCGAGCGCATGGTAGTGGGGACAGGCGCGCCACGTCCCACGCGCATTGGGCTTTCCGCGACGCTCAATCCCATCGAGAAGCTCGCCGAGTTCCTCGCGGGCGCCGAGGTTTCTCGCGACGGAGTCCGCGCGCCGCGTCCCATCAGGATTGTCCGCGCCGATGATCGCGCGCGTCACATGGATCTTCGCGTCCTCACGCCCGGTCCGGAGTTGGGTCCTTTGGCGACCCATCCGCATTGGGAGGCGATGTACGACGAGGTTGCGAGGCTGATTGGTGAGCATCGCACCACGTTAGTCTTCACACTGAGTCGCCGCGCCGCCGAGCGCGTCGCGATCAATCTGCAGAAGCGCCTCGGCACCGATGCCGTCATGGCCCATCACGGCAGCCTCGCGCGCAAGGAACGTCTTGACGCCGAGCAGCGTCTTAAACGCGGCGAGCTGAAGGCGATCGTCGCCACCGCCTCGCTGGAACTCGGCATCGACGTGGGGGCGGTCGAGCTGGTTTGCCAGATCGACACGCCCAAGTCGATCTCGGCGGCGATCCAGCGCATTGGCCGCTCCGGGCACAGCCTCGGCGCGACGCCCAAAGGTCGCTTCTTCGCGATGACGCTGGACGACCTTATCGAATGCGCCGCGGCGGTACGCGCGATTGGGGCTGGCCGTCTCGACGAAGTGGAAATTCCAACCGGATGCATCGATGTCGTGGCGCAACAGATCGTCGCCATCGCGGCGGAGGAGGGCGAGGCGGGCATCGCCGAGCGCGAGCTGCTCGGCATTCTACGCAGCGCATACAACTTCGGCGATCTAAGCGAAGACGCCTTTCGCCAACTGCTGAGGCAGATGGCATCCGAGCTGAATGAACGCATCTATGGCGCGGCGCCCAAGATTTTCTATGACCCACGCCGCGGGCGGGTGACCGCAAAACGCGGCGCGCGGATGGCCGCGATCACCTCGGGCGGCACCATCCCTGAAAACGGAAATTACGACGTTGTGATCGAATCGCAAGGCCGCAAGGTCGGTGATGTCGAGGAGGATTTCGCGCAGGAGTCTTCGCGCGGTGACGTCTTCACCCTCGGCTCGATGCCGTGGCAGATCAAACGCATCTCGCGCGGCCGCCTGTTGGTCGAACCGGTGCCTGGCGCCATTCCGACGCTGCCGTTCTGGCAGACCGAGGCGGCGGGCCGTTCGTGGGGACTCTCCAAGGAACAGTGCGACTTGCGGCGCGAGATCGCGAAGCGCCTCGAACGCGGTGGCGATGGCGAGGCGTGCGCGTTCCTCGAAGCCGAATGCCTGCTCGACGAAGGGTCGGCGCGTCAGGCGGTAGATTACGTCCGGCGCGGCGTGGCCGCTTTGGGAGCGGTCCCCGACGAGCACACAATTGTCGTCGAACGTTTCTTCGATGGCCTCGGCGGTACGCAAATCGTCATCCACGCACCATTTGGAATTCGTTTCAATCGCGCGCTCGGCCTCTCGATACGCAAGAAGCTGTGCCAGAACTTCGATTTCGAAATTCAGGCTTCCGCCATCGACGATGCCTGCCTGCTCGCGCTCAACTCGCGCCACAGCTTCCCGCTGGAAGACATCTTGCACATGGTGTCGGCGCGTAGCGCTCGCGAGGTGCTGACCCAGGCGCTACTCAATGCGCCGATGTTCGAGACCCGTTTCCGTCACGTCGCCAGCCGGGCGCTTGCGATCATGCGCTCCAACAAAGGCGATCGCATTCCGCCGTACCTCCAGCGCTTGCGCTCGCAGGAATTGCTCGCCGCGATTTTCCCCGGACAGCAGGCGTGCTTCGAAAATCGTCCGCCCGCGATCGAACTGCCCGACCATTACATTCTGAGCGAGACGATTCGCGAATGCCTCGAAGAATCGACCGACGCGGTGCGCATGGTCGCAGTGCTGCGCGGACTCGAAGACGGCACGATTCGCGCGCTGACGGTCGATTCGATTGCGCCGTCGGTCTTCGCGCACAAATTGCTGCTGGCGTGGGACTATTCGTTCCTCGACGACGGCGAGCGCGCCAATCGCCGATCGCGCACGGTGCAAATGAATCGCGGGATGGCCGAGGATGTGCTGCGCTCCGAGGATTTGTCGGAGATGCTCTCGCGCGAGGCGATCGATGGCGTCGTCGCGGAGGTTACCGGCTCCGCGACCAACCGCCGCGCCCGCACCCCCGACGAACTATGCGAGCTGATTCGCGCCCACGGGGGGCTCTCGATCGACGAGATCGCGGAGCGCGTGCGCGGCGACAGCGATGCGATGCTCGACGAGCTGCGCCGCGCGGGCCGTATCGTCGCCCTGAGACCGACGCCGATTGCTCCGGAGCTCCTCGTTACCGTCGAGGATGCACCTCTATATATGAGTGCCTATGCCGAGGCCGCAGTCGGCGTGGGATTCGACGACCCAATCGAAAAACTGGATCCAGATGCCTCGCGCGACGATATCGTCCGTCGCGCGTTCAAGACTTCCGGCCCCGTCACCCCGCAGGAAATGGCGCGCCGGCTGCATCTGTCCGATTCCGAGATCAGCGGCGCGCTGACCCGCCTGGAAGCATCGGGCGCGATCTTCCGCGGGCACTTCACCTCGGGCGCCGTCCAGCAGTGGTGCGATCGCTATGTGCTGCAGCGGATTCATCGCGAGACGCTTGCGAAAGTGCGCGCTGAAGTCGAGCCATGCGCCGATCACGAGTTCGCCGCGTTCCTGATGCGATGGCATCACATCGCGGGTGCCGATCTTGAGGAAGGGCAGGGCGGCCTCGCGGCGGTTCTCGATCAGCTTTCCGGCCTGACCTTCACACCCGAAATTTGGGAGCGCTCGATACTACCGGCGCGCGTCCCCGGTTATCGCCCCGAGCTGCTCGACCTCCTATGCCTCGGCGGACAGTTCGCGTGGGTCGCGCTCCCGCCTGAGGAAGAGATTCCCGACCTGCCGACGAAGATTGCATTCGTGAATCGGCAGGAACGATGTCTGTTCCAACCCGCCACGGAAGATGAGCCAACCGATGCAAAGGAGCTGGCGATCTGGCGGGCGCTCATCGCCGGCGGCGCGCAGTACCTCGATCAGGTGGCTGATCGCGCCGAAGTTTCCGAGCGCGATGCGCTGGCCGCGCTTTGGAAGCTCGCCGCACGAGGCCGCGTCTCCAATGACAGCTTCGCGCCGCTGCGGCTTTTCAGCGCAACGCCCGATGCCGCGCGTCTGGTCGAAGTCAACGCAGCACGTGGCGGCACCCGGCGTGATGCGGCGATGCGCGCGCGCCTCAAATCGAGCATGTCCGGGCGATGGTCTCCGTTAGTTGCGCCGAAACAGAGTGCGCTTGGTTCAAATGACCGCCCGCGCGAGATCGCCATGCTTCTGCTGCATCGTCACGGCATCGTCGCGCGCGAAGTAATGGCACTCGAATCCATCAACCTGCCGTGGTCCGAGATTCAGTTCGCGCTGCGCCGCCTCGAGTATGGCGGAACCATTCGCCGCGGATGGTTCGTGCATTCGTTATCGGGTGAGCAATATGCGCTGCCCGAGGCGGTCGAGACGTTGCGCGCGATGCGCGGAGCGAATCCGGCGCGCGAGAAACCGGTCGCGCTGAACGCGACAGATCCCGCGAATCCATATGGTGCCTCACTCAAGGGATGCGGCATCGCGCGCGAGGCCGGCAATATCGTGGTGATTCGCGGCGGACGGCTGATCCTCGCCTTGGCGGGGCACGCGATTATGACTGGGCCATCGATCGAAAAAGACGCTGAGCCACTCGACGACGAGAGCTTTTCGGCCGCGGCGGCAGCATTGATGACGACGCGTAGCAAGCTGCGTATCGACACTATAGACCGCGCGCCGGCGCTGGAGTCCTCCCGCGTTGGGCTGCTCGCCGCGATGCGTTTTCATTCCGACGGGCGCGCACTGGTCTACGACGGCCTGCCGGGTCCCGCGCCGATGCGCTCGCGGCAACCGCTATCGCGCTAGGCGGGCCATCACATCGCTGCGAATTCGCCGCTCTCGATAATTTTCACCGGCACGCCATCGATTTGGGTGGGAATTTGCGCGCGCAAGCGGGGGTGTCTTCGTTTAATCCGCAACAAGGTCGCGCTATTGTGAGCTCATAAAGTAAAATCGCAGCCGTCCCGGCGCGGCGCACTCAGACTGGAATCCTTGTCGGAAGGGATTGACGATCTCATGGCGAGCAATAGTTTCGGCGCGCGTACCACTCTCAAGGTTGGGTCGAACACCTATAGCATCTTCAAACTGGAGGCACTCGAGAAGCGCGGCTATGCGATCGCACGGCTGCCGTTCTCGATCCGCGTAATGCTGGAAAATGTGCTGCGGCGCGAAGATGGCGACAGCGTCACAGCCGACCAGATCGAGGCGGTCGCGAAATGGAGCGGCAAGGGCGGCGAGCGCGAGATGTCGTTCATGCCGGCGCGGGTGCTGCTGCAGGACTTCACCGGAGTGCCGGTGGTGGCCGACCTCGCGGTGATGCGCGATGCAATCAAACGCCTCGGCGGCAATCCCGCGACCATCAATCCGCTGCAGCCGGTCGATCTGGTGATCGATCACTCGGTGCAAGTCGATGCGTATGGCACGCGCGCCGCGTTCGCGACCAACGCGGAACTGGAGTTCCAGCGCAATCGCGAGCGTTACCTGTTCCTGCGATGGGGGCAGGGTGGTTTCGATAATTTTCGCGTGGTGCCGCCCGATACCGGCATCGTGCATCAGGTGAATCTCGAATATCTCGCGCCGGTGGTGTTCAGCTCGAAGGACAACCAGGCATATCCCGACACGGTCCTCGGCACCGATTCGCATACCACGATGATCAATGGCCTGGGCGTGGTCGGATGGGGCGTCGGCGGTATCGAGGCTGAAGCCGCGATGCTTGGGCGCTCGATGCCGATGCTGATTCCTGACGTAATCGGGGTGCGGCTTTCGGGCCGGCTCAGTCCGGGAGCGACGGCGACTGATCTGGTGCTGACCGTCACGCAGATGCTGCGCAAGCGCGGCGTGGTGGGAAAGTTCGTGGAGTATACCGGAGACGGCATCAAAACCCTCAGCGTCGCCGATCGTGCAACCTTGGCCAACATGTCGCCTGAGTACGGTGCGACCATAGGATTTTTCCCGGTCGATCAGCAGACCCTCGATTATCTCCGCGTCACCGGACGGCCCGACGATCGGCTCGCGCTCATCGAGGCTTACTGCAAGGAGCAGGGCCTGTTTCGCACCGAGCACTCGCCCGAGCCCATCTTCACGGACACGCTTGAACTCGACCTCGGGCATGTCGAGCCGAGCCTGGCCGGGCCGCGGCGCCCGCAGGATCGGGTTCCGTTGGCGAAGGCAAAAAGAGATTTCCGCGCGCAACTGGTCAAGGAGATTCATGGTGACGTGAAAGGACCGGGCAAGCTGCGCGTCGAGGATTGGATCGAAGAGGGCGGCAACGCCGTCGCGCAGCCGCTGGACGAAGAGCATCTGGGACCACTCAACGCCAAGGCGCAGGTCGATGCCGACGGCGCTAGCTTCTCACTCAGCCATGGATCGCTGGTCATCGCGGCGATTACAAGTTGCACCAACACCTCGAATCCGTCGGTGATGCTGGGCGCGGGAATCCTCGCGAAGAAGGCTGTTGCGCGCGGCCTCACCGTCAAGCCGTGGGTCAAGACCAGCCTCGCGCCGGGCTCGAAGGTCGTCAGCGACTACCTGAAGCGCGCCGGACTGATCGAGGCGCTCGAACAGCTTCGCTTTAACCTCGTGGGTTATGGATGCACTACCTGCATCGGCAATAGCGGGCCGGTGTCGGAGGGAATCGCGGCGGCCATCGCGAAGCACAACCTGGTCGCGAGCGCGATTCTCAGCGGCAATCGCAACTTCGAGGGTCGCATCAACCCGGTGGTGCGCTTCAACTACCTCGCCTCGCCGCCGCTGGTGGTCGCCTACGCGATTGCAGGAACGATGGATTTCGACGCCGCAACCGAACCGCTCGGGATGGACCCCAGCGGTAAGCCGGTCTTCCTCAAAGACATCTGGCCGACCGCCGAGGAAGTTGCGGCGGCGGTTGCGAGTTCCATCGATTCGAAGATGTTCCGTGACTCGTACGGCAAGGTTTTCGAGGGCGACGAGCGATGGCAAGGCCTCGCGGTTCCGAAAGGCAATCTCTTCCAATGGGATGAGAAGTCCGAATACGTCAAGGCGCCGCCGTTTTTTGACGGGATCGGAAAAACTCCCGCGCCACTGACCGACATCGTCGGTGCGCGAGCGCTTGCCCTCCTCGGCGATAGCGTCACGACCGATCACATTTCGCCGGCAGGTAACATCGCGGTGAAAAGCCCGGCGGGCGAGTACCTGATTGCACATGGTATCGCCCCCAAAGATTTCAATTCATATGGCGCGCGCCGCGGCAATCATGAGGTGATGGTACGTGGGACCTTCGCCAACATTCGGCTGCGCAACCTGATGGTGCCCGGCGTCGAGGGCGGCTTCACCGCGCATCAGCCCAGCGGGGAAAAAATGACTATCTTCGAGGCCTCGGAGCGCTATCGCAAGGAAGGCGTTCCGCTGGTCGTGATCGCCGGCAAGGAATACGGAACCGGGTCGTCGCGCGATTGGGCCGCTAAGGGAACCCAACTGCTGGGCGTTCGCGCGGTGATCGCGGAAAACTTCGAGCGCATCCATCGCAGTAACCTGGTCGGGATGGGCGTGCTCCCGCTGGAATTCGTCAATGGACAAAATCGCGAGTCGCTGGGCCTGACGGGCCACGAGAGCTACAGCATCGCGGGGCTGGCGGCCGGCCTCAAGCGCGGACAGAAGCTAACCGTGCGCGCCGAGCTGGCCGGTAAAGTTACCGAGTTCGAAACCCTCGCACGGGTCGACACGCCCGATGACGTCGAGTTCATCAAGCATGGAGGTATCCTGCCGCTGACGCTGCGGGAATTACTGCAAGCCGAGGCCGGTTAGAATCAGATTTACTTCGCGCTGGTGCGATCGGGCAGGACACCGGTCGGGAGGCCGTCGACGCTGTGCAGGTTGTGCTCGCGATGGTAGTCGTCGAGGTTGCCGCCCTTCTTTTCCCAATACTTGCGCAACGTGTCGCGCTCTTCGAGATTCTCGTTCTCCATGCGCGGTACCGCATAGCCGCACGAGGTCATCGCGCGCTCGATGGTGATTTCCATGATTTGTCGGACACCCGGTTCCGGCGGAAACTTCGCGAGGTAATCGGTCCACTCGCTATCCTGGGGATGAATCGCGCGCCCCCGCCCATACAACCGCATGATCGCCGCGGTTTTATCGAACGAGCAGAACATGATGGTGATGCGCCCGTTTTCGAGCAGATGCGCCGCGGTTTCGTTGCCGCTGCCGGTCAGGTCGAGGTAAATCGCCTTGTGTGCGTCGAGCACGCGAAAGGTGTCCATCCCTTTCGGGGACAGGTTGATATGTCCCTCGCGCGGCGCGGTGGCCACGAAGAAGACCTTCTGAGCCTCGATGAAGGTCTTCATTTCCGGTGTGACTTCCTCGTACCATTTGGACATCGTCGTTACCTCGCCCAGATGCGTCGAACACTTATGGGCTCTGCGATTCTAGCGGGTTTAGTGCATGCGCTTGAAGCGGTCCCAGAGCTCATCGAGCGGACGGCGCAGCCCATGGCATACGATGATCGGCCCGTTTTCGTACGGCATTACATAGGGTCCGCCGAATTGCGCGACGACTTCGCTCTTTTCGCAGGCGCGCGCCAGGCGCTCCGGATCCCCGTTGACCTGGATGATCACGCTGCCGTCATGACCTCGGGTTCCCCAGAAGTAATACTGAAGCTGGCCGCTGATGGGCGCAGGGAGGCCATCCGCGCGCCCGTATACGTCGATAGCTGCGGCCTCGCCGTAGTTCATCGCGAGGATCGCGGCGCGGGAACGATCGTCCGGCGGTAGCGATCGGAAGACCGCGGCCACCTGCTTTTCCATCTGCCGCCATCCAAGCTCGTCGGAGAATAGCTGGGTCAATGGCGCGCCGATCGCTTCGCGCTCGTTGGGAGACGGTCTCAGATGGGTCGCGGTCAGATACCGGGCGAGCACGGGAGGGTCAAGAATCGGCAACAGGACCGGTGCGATCGGGATGAATAGTGCGATCGCCGTCGCTATCCATGCGCGAAGAACCCATCGATTGATTCCGGCGCATACGACCGCGCCCGCCGCGAACATGGCGGGATAGGCGGGCGCCAGATAGTAATCCTTGCCGTGTGTCCCGATGACCACCACGGTGGTCGCGACGAAGGCAATCGACAGGAAACGCGCATCGCGGAGTCGCGCGTCGAGGAACGGCGCGACGATTCCAGCAATCCATAGCGGCGCCAACGCGACGTTCATCGCGAAAATCTGCTTGATCATGAATCGGAGCGGCGTGCCGGTGAAATTCCGGTGCTGCGTCGCATAATGAATCGACTGCAGAAACGGCCAACCGTGCGCCGCCTGCCAGATGAAACTCGGCGCCGCAATCAGAATGCCGGCGCTCGCGCCGAACCAAAGCTCGCGCCATCCCAGGATTCGTCGGGCGCTGGTCAGGATCACGCCGATCGCCAGTCCAATCATCCAGGTGGAGATACCGTACTTCGCTTCGAGCGAGATTCCCGCGACGATGCCGGCCGCCAGCGCCGCCTTGCGATCGTCGCGACGCACCGCGCGCGCAAGCAGGTAGGCGCAGCCGGTCCAGGTCAGCGCCTCGAAGCTCGAGGTGCCGAGCGTGGAAGCCAGCGCTACCAGCATTGGTGCGATGGCGACCGCGACCGCGCCCATCCAAGCCGCGGTGCGGTTGCCTCCGAGTTCCAGCGCCAGGGCCGCGGTGAGGGGCACCAACGCGACGGCGGCCGCGATCGCCGGGATGCGCAGCAGCCAGGTATGATCGCCGAAGAGTTGAGTGGCAGCCGCAATTAAGGGCACCAGCGGAGGCAAATCGGCATAGCCGAAGGCAGGACGGCGTCCGCACGCGATAAAGTACAGTTCGTTGCGGAACGTGTCGTAGCGTCCGGCAAGGGCGACATAGATCACAGTCATTACGATGGCCGTGAGCCATACGATTGGATCCCGCCGCATCGAGGCGCGGATCGCTTCGATGCGGGTTGCTGACGATTCGCTCAATCGCTTACCTTGCTGTTGTGGAGTTGGTGCTTTGGATTGGTACGATGAAAACGCCGACGCGTTTCGTGCTTGAATGCGCCGGCTCGATGGCGACAAACGGAGGGCATCACTGTGGAAACCAAAGTCGACGAAATCGCGGATAAAATTTATCGGTTCTCGACGCTGATTCCGGGAGTCGCCGGACCCGCCGGACTCACCTTCAACCAGTTTCTCATCGATGCCGATGAGCCGCTACTTTTCCATACTGGCCAGCGCCCGCTATTTCCATCGATCTCAGCCGCAGCGGCGCGGGTCATCGATATTGCCCGTTTGCGATGGGTCACTTTCAGCCATGTCGAGTCCGACGAATGCGGCGCGCTCGATGAATGGCTCGCCGTTGCGCCCGGAGCCACTGCTGCGCATGGCCGACTGGGCTGCAACATCTGGCTCAACGATATGTCGCCGCGCCCGCCGCGCGCGCTCGCCAACGGCGAGGTGCTCGATCTCGGCGGAAAGAAGGTGCGACGCCTCGACACGCCGCATTTGCCACACTGCTGGGACGCGGGACTAATCTTCGAAGAAACCACCGGAACGCTGTTCACGAGCGACATTTTTACTCAGGCTGGACCGGGCCCGGCGCTAACCGAAGCTGACGTCGTGGGTCCTGCGTTAGCTTTGGAGAAAGTCCTGCCGTTCACGGCGGTGTCGCCGGATACCGTCTCGATGCTGCGGACGCTGGCCGCATTGTCGCCGCGCAAATTAGCCCTGATGCATGGACCGTCTTATTCAGGAGATGGGGGGCCGGCGCTCGAAGCGATGGCGAACGATTACGAGAGGAGACTCCGCGAATCGATCGCGAAGTGAATCAGACCGGGAAAGGTTTGGCGTGATCGAGGCCGACCGCCGCGCCGCTCTTGCGCGTCGCGTAGCGCGACAGCAACCGCACCACCGCCGGCGTAACCTCTTCGATCGCCTCGGGTCGGAAGCCGACTACCTCGGCCCCGCGCGTGCGCATCATTCCCAGCATCGACAGCCGCAGCAACGATGCGACCGCCTGGCAATAGCGGAATCGCTCGAAGTCCAGCGGCGCCATCGCATGGTAGAGCGGGATGTAGAGCGAAGTGAACAATGCGCGAAGCGAATTGCCGGCCGCGTTGTCGCGCATCCAGCGCGGATGCTCCAGCGCAGATGACGAAAGGATCACCGCCGTCATCGCCGCGTCGAGGTGGCGATCGCCGAGGTCAGCATTGACCCAGTCAATTACGCCAGTGACGCGGAACCCCTGAACCACCACATTCTGCGGATGGTAGTCCATGTGCAGGAGCGAAAGCGGCGCGGTGCGAAACTCGCCCGCACGGGCGGCGAGCCGCGTATGCGCTTCCTTCAATCCGGGCAACGGACCTTGCTCGACGCGCTGCTCGATAATTTTCAACATTCGATCGAGCAGCGGCGCCTGGGCATCGATACCGTCGGGTGATGAGGCTCGAGGAATCTCGTCGAGCCCGGACTTGCGCAACTCCATTTGATGGAGGCGGACCTGTGCACGCACGAAGCCGAAAAATCCCAGGGAGAATGTCTTAAAGGCGCTTGCGAAGCTGCGCGTGGCAAACAACGGACCGCCGGAGACGCGCTCCATGATGAGAAACGGTGCTCCCAGCGCGCGATGATCTGCCTCGTAGCCGTAAGGCCTCGGAACGCTGAAGCCGACACTGGACAGTTTCGCGATCGTGATGTGTTCACGCGCGCCTTTCGGATCGGCAAAGGCGCCCTGGTAAAACCGCAGCACCAGCGGCGTACGCGAGGGCATCAGCGGCAGTCGCGGCGAATTGGACGCGGTGGCGAACTCGAACACGGTGGTCTCCCATCCGCTGGCGAGCACTTTCAGCGAAAGCAGCGGAGTGCCGAGGTAATCGGCAAGCCGGGTTTGGATCTCGTTAAGCTGCAGCATCGCGCGTCGCGATGAAGTTAGTACAGACTTCGCGAACCTGCAACAAACTGACACGCGTGTCAGTTCGCGTGGCGAGGAACGACCGAAACCCTACTCGTGCTGGCGCGGGTGATGAAGCTCGCGCAGGAATTCCTTCATCAGATGACGATGTTGCGGTTGCGAGACGTCGTTTCCGTTATTCGATCGCTGACGCTCCGCAGGCGGCAGGTTCTCGTTGGGCACCACCCGTCCTCCCTTGAAGAAATGGCGCTGAATGATCGACGACAGCATCGGTCCGCGGGTATCGCTGATGTCGACCGAAGTATCAACCGACAGCCCGAGCCTTAGCGGCTTGTCGGCGGGAGGTTCCCCATCGAGTACGATCTTCACCGGGATTCGCTGCACGACCTTAACCCAGTTTCCAGTCGCATTTTCCGGCGGGAGCAGCGAGAACGCGGCGCCGGTTCCCATGCTGATGGAATCGACATGCCCTCGATAGATATGTCCGGGATAGATGTCGGCCTCGACGGTTGCCTTCTGCCCGACCCGGACGTAGGTGAGCTGGGTTTCTTTGAAATTCGCCACCACATACAGGTGCTGGGTTGGTACATCAGCCATCAACGGCTCGCCCGGTTGTACGCGATGTCCGACGTGAACGCTCTTGTGGGTGATGATTCCGTCGAAGGGAGCGGTGAGTCGGGTGTACGCGAGATCGAGTTTGGCCTGCTCCAACGTTGCGCGAGCTTGCTGAACGATCGGCCGGTCGTAGCGAGTATGATCAAGGCTTTCCTCGCGGCTGCGGGCTTCCTGGGTGGTGGTTGAATCATCTTTCGAATCGGCGAAAGACGCCGGCGTCGCGCTCGCGTGATCCTGGATCGGCTCGCCCAAAGCCGCGGTTGCTTGCGTCACCTGGTGCTGCGCGAGGGCGACATTGGCCTCGCCCATCCGGAACGCGGTTACCGCCTGATCGTAAAATTCGGAGGAGACCACGCCGGCTTTGCGCAGTTGCTCGGCACGATTGAAATCCAGACGCGCCTGCTTGGCCTGCGATTGCGCGAGGCTGAGTCCCGCTTCCGCCGCCTTGACCTGGGCGAACATCTCATCGACGGTCTGCTTGGCGCGCGCGAGCTGCGCTTGGGCCTGATCGACGCGGACCTGGAAATCACTGGGGTCCAGCGTTACCAGCAGATCGCCGCGTTTGACGGTCCAATTGTCCTGCACGTAGACGGCCGACACAGTCCCGGCGACCCGAGTGGACACCAGCGCAACCGTCCCGTCTACATATGCGTCATCGGTGGAGACGTGAGTCGAGAAGTAGTTGTAGTAGCGGATCGCAGGGAAAATGCCGGCGATGACCAGCACGATCACGATGGCCAACAGCGCCCGGCGCAGCCAGGGAGATTTCATAAGCTATTCGATGCGTCAGTGGCGGGGCTAGATCCGCCATGACGTCCTATGCATGCCTCAGTATCAACAATTTCGCTAACTTTGCGTGATCCCGCCACGCTGTCAAACAGCCTGGCAACTTTGCGCGCTGCGCCGGTCATCCTCGTATGCGAAAACGTATCGCGAGCCCTATTGCATTTGGCTCAATCAGGGCTGTCGGATGGTGACGGTCGGCCCGCCGCGCGCGTGCGCCACCACACCCCCATTTAAGAGCAGATCGATGTTGAAGGGGCCGAGGTTCTGAATCTGGGTCACACTCGCGTCGACGGCGCCGTTAGGACTGTCGAATAATATCAGAGCCGGGGCGCGATCGCTCAAGATAAAAGCGGTCTCCGTGTCTTCGAACAATCCCGAGAAGCGTTCGCTCAAAGGCCCCTTCACGAACAACCGAACATCCGGATTAGCCGGCGCAGGAGGGGGCGCAAAACCCGGACGCGACGCAGTGTTTTGGATCGATACCGTGCCATAGGGAGAGGCGGTCGACGCGACGTCCTGGACCCTGAAACCCAAGGTGAGCTGCAGACTAAGGATTCCGTTCCCGGCGGATTGTTTGGTTGCGATCATTCTTACCGGTGTCTGGTTATTTACAATGACGACGTTCATCGGGACCGCGCCGGCAATTTGCCAGCTCGAATTCGCATCGGAAATCAGCGCTGTAAATTGCAGGCCCGATTGGCCAAGGACGCGGAACGACGACAACGGTGGCTTGTTGGGCGTATCACCGACGCCGGCCTGAAACGCACCGAAGCCGTTGTTGCATCCGGGCAGCACCAGCAACAGCACCAGCATCGCGCCTGCCCACGCCGAAAGATAAAAACCTCGCGATCCGCGCCGCATCGGATTGCTGGTGCTCAAAGCGGACTGGCCGCCGTCGCGTTGCATAACCCTGGACACGGTCCTGGTCCGGAGTTCGAATTACTGCACGAGCTAGGACAGGGCGATGAGGTCGCTGCCGGCTGAGGCACCGTGATCGGCTGCGGAGTGCCGATCGGAATCGGGGTCGGACTGGTGGTCGATGACGAGGTCGGAACTGCCTCGAAGCGTTGCAAAGTGTAGTTGTCCGGCGGAACGCACAGCGTGTACTGCGTGTTGATCGGGTTTACCGAGGAGAGCAGACCCGGGGAGGTCCCAGTAATCTGGACCGGTAGCATCTTATTCGGATCGTTTTTCTGAACCTCGATGGTGGTGTTGGTGTCTGGATTTTGTACGGTACCGCTGATGCTTCCGTGACCGACGCAGTCCATTGGCGCGAACGCTATCGGCGTCGGGGTGGCCGCGGGCGACGGAGGAATCGGCGGAATTGAGGCGCAGGCCACCGTGGGTCCGGCTATGTCGGCGAGGACCGGAATATCGTGCCCCGGAAATGGCGCGCTGCCGCCGAGGAAGGGATCGATCGCGACTGCAAAAAGATCGAAATTCGGTCCCGCGCCGGTGATTGGAACATTCAACGTGAATGGCAGCGAGGTTTGGTGATTGATGAATACCAGCGGCTGCGGAAGGGCGCTGATGAGCTGATTGGTCCCGCTGTTCTCGCCGAACACCTGCACTACCACTGAGTTGCCCGGTGGAGGATCGCTGACCAGGTTCACCGTTCCATTAATGTATCCGGTGGTCAGCGAGAAGTTGCAGGCGGTGGACGAGGTTGCCGCCGAACAGAACTGGTTCCTCTTTGCCTTCAGGAATGCATCCGAAAGAAGCGACGAATAGCCACTCGCCATGACTCGCACCGCGAAGCCGGCCTGGTTAACCGGGACTTGCGCGAACGAGGTCGGAAGCTTGGTAGTTCCGGGCATTGGATAGTTTCCGGTTTGGTCGGTGGAGGCGGTTGCGACCGCCACGCATTGCTCGGGGTTGGTCAGGCAGAATGAGAGTGCTGGCGGTGTCGGTTGAGGCGAAGGCAGATCCGGCGCATTCATCGCCGGTACCAGGAGTTGCAATTGCGCTCCGGGAATTCCACTCGAAGTGCAACCATCCGCGATAAGACCGGCAAAGGCCGTCGTTGAGACGCCGGATACCGTGAGGTTCTGGTCAGGCAGGAACTGGCCCGGTGTAACCGTGATGTTCTGCAAGGCGGTAAACGAGTCGCCGCCCCCGCTGGTGAAAATATCGTAAGAAGTTCCGCCGGGTGCAGCCGGTAGTTCGAGGGTATAGACACCCTTTTTTCTCACCGGCACCGTCTCGATGATGTTGTTGGTGCCGCTCAATTCAGCGGATACCGACAGCGCGCTGGAATGGGCTGTACCGGTGCTTCCCTTGACCGTGAGATTGCCGGTCACCGAGGCCAGAAACGAGCCGGCATTAGTCTCGCTGGCCGTGATATCAACCAGATAGGGATCGCCGCTATTGGCGGGCGTCGTCTCGATCGATACCGCGAGCTGGATGACGAGCGGCGCCGTTGAACTGCCGCTGACGAAGAGCGGTGATGAAAGGGTGAAGATCACCGGAATCCCAGGATTGAATTGCTGGATGGGATAGTTCGTGCAGCCTTCAGTGTTTGAGGCTCCTGATTGACAGGCCGGAACGATGGTTCCCGGGATGTTGGGATCCACCAGCACTTGTACTGACGCATAGGTGCCCGGTGGCGCCCCTCCAACATTATAAAACACCGCGCCGGTTTGGCTGGTCAGCAAATCGATCTGCAAATCACCGGGGCTGGCGCCACTGCCATTACCCGAGCCCGAAGGCACTGGTAACGAGACCCAGCCCTGATCACTGGGAGAGGCATTAGCGATCTGATTGATGCGGATCCCGGAAATGTTCAAGAAAACGTTACGAAAATTACCCGCCGGCGCGACGCCTACCAGTGCCACGGCAACGCTTGCCGGGGTCGGCGCCGGAGTCGGATTCGAGGTGCCGCCGCCTCCACCGCATCCGGAAGGTATGATCAAACCGCACAAAGCGATCAGGGGCGGTAGCAACGATAAGACTATCCACCACGGACGTCGATGATTCACTCGTGATCCATTCAAGAAGAAGATTTAGATAACGTAACGGTTTGGGATAACCTAACAGATGCATGAACGCAAGGAAGCCGTCCGAATCCGCCACCCGGCGCGACCATCTTGACGCGCGCCCACTCCGACCCAACAATCAATCGCATCGTGCGCGGGTATGCGCAATGGATGCCTGTCGAATTAGCGTCGTCTAATGATTAAGCTGCGCCAGAGATCGCTCTCATTTCACTACGCTATCTTTGGGATTTGCGCGGCGTCGCTTCTTTTGGCGATGGCGTTGGCGCACCCAGCTTACGCCTCGCTGGCGCTCTCGATTGGCAATCCGGGCCTCGACCATTTCGATTCCGATGGCGGCGTCGAACTTAATTTTGGGCTCACCGACAAAAGCGGCCAGCCGGTGGGAAATCTCAAACCCGAAAACGTCAAGGTCTTCGAAGACGGCAAGCAAGCCAAGATCATCGATTTCCGCGGCGTAGGGCAGGGCCGTCCGGTGGACATCGTCTTCGTGATGGACCTCACCGAATCGATGCAACCCTATATCGATGCGGTCAAGCAGAACGTCATCCAGTTCGCGCAGGACCTGTCGGCCAACAATCGCGACTACCGGCTCGGCTTGGTGACCTTCGAAGATTTTGTCGTCTCCAAATACCCCGATTGCAACTGCCCCTATCGCAACAGCTTCACCTCCAACGTGCATACCTTCACCGATTGGATCAGTTCGCTGCATGCGGGCGGCGGCGGCGATATTCCCGAAGATCAACTCGACGCTCTCGCTTATGCGGCGAGCTTCCCGTTCCGGCCGCAGGCGGAAGGCATCATCATTATCGTGACCGATGCGCCGCCGCATTTTAAGGGCGATAACTCCCGGTACACCCAGCACGATCAGGCCTACCACGACCATCACGGACTCGATACCGACGTGACCGATGAAACCAGCGCCGATGTAGCGGCGACCCTCAAGAAGAACGGCCTCACCCTCTATGCAGTGGTGCCTCCGCCGTTCATCGCGCCGCAGTACCAGGAGATCGTCGATGCGACCCATGGCAAGTCGTACAACATCGTCACTGAGGAAGGACGCTTTGCCTCGCTGGTGCGCGAGATTGGGCATTCGATCGCGACTGAGTATTCGCTAACCTATCGCACCCCGCGACCCATCGAGGACGGCACCAATCGCTCGGTTGAATTGCAGGTCGAATACGGCGGAAGCAGCGGCGGTGCAACCACTTCGTATCAGGTGCGCGGAGTGGGTGGTGCGGCGATTAACGTTCCCGACGACGCCGGCATCTCGGGCGCGAGCGGCGAAAACGTGCCCGGCACCGGCCTGAGGCAGCTATCCTTCAAATGGTGGAACGGCGCGGTGCCGCTGGTTGCGCTGATGCTGCTGTTTGCGCTTTCACGATTGCGTTTCGGCATTTCCACTGATGAGCTCAAGGCCGCCCTCGAGGCACAGGCGCGAGCGCCCGCAGGTGGTCCGCGCGGTCCGGTGGTCGTATCGACGCCGCCACGGCCTCCAGCCGCGGCATCAACAGCGCCTCGCATCGCATCATCGACTGGAGGCGCCGCACGCTTGATGACCGTGAATCCAGTCGACCCGGTACCTGCCGAATACAGCCTCTTCAAGGACGAGGTTACGGTCGGCCGCGGCGAAGACAACGACGTGGTGATTCCGCATGCGAGCGTTTCGCGCGCGCACGCGCGGCTGATGAAACGCAACGGCGCCTACGAGCTGATGGACCTCAACTCGACCAACGGAACGTTCGTAGATGATCGTCGGCTGACCGGCTCGCAATCGCTACCGAATGGAAGTCGATTGCGTTTCGGGGACGTCCAATTCATTTTGAGGTTCTAGGCGCGCGTCGTTCGGTCGCGGCCCCCATTTAAATCCACCGAATGACTTCAGGAACCACATTAGGCGCGAGGGGAAGAAGCATGATCGATCGAGCGAAGCATTCAGCCGCAAACTTTTTCCATGAACCAGGCGTTGCGTTAGCAGCCTTCATCGCGATGGCCCTCGGTCTTGTCAGCCTCGGGGGATGCTCGACGCCGACGGGCGCGGCCGGGAATGATCAGATGATCGAGATGAGCTTCGATCTTCAGCAGTGTCAGTCGATCGGCGTAAACATCTACAAGTGTCCGGCCATCGACAAACCGATCTGCACGCCCGATTACTCGCCCACTACCGACATTCAATGCATTCGGCTTGGAAAAAAAGGCAGCGTGATGGTCGGCCAGGTTCAATAGCCGAAGCGGCTCCGCTGTTATCGGAGCTGATTAATCGGTAGTCCAGCTGGCGCGCCCAGTTGCGCTGGAGGAAGACTCTTTCGGGATCTCGAGAGTTCCAGGCGTCCTCTGCCAGACGAACTTTCTGGATCGCGGTTTCCAGCGTGAAAGGAGGTAGGGGAGGTCGCCTTGCTGTGGTTTCCACAATGCGGGTTCTTCTTCGATTTACCTCCCAATCGCAACAACCACCCGAAAGCGAGCCTTGCCGCTCAGCATTCGCTCATAAGCCTCGGAGATCTTCTCGAACGGAAAAACTTCATTCATCGATCGCACATTATTGAGTACGCTGAACCCGAGGGCATCCTGGGAATCGATCGACGTCCCCGAGTACCATCCCTTGACCGACCGGCTTCCTGTGATGAGGAACAGGGGATCCACCTCGAACGGTCCGCCGGCCCCGATAACCATCAGGGTTCCATTCGGAGCCAGGCCGCCGAGAGTTGCAGCCATCGCAGAGCTATCGGTCACGGTCGCGAGAATAGCTTTGGCGCCACCGAGCTTGGTGAGTTCTACCGCGGCATCTGAGGCTTTACTGTCGATGTAGTTAGATGCGCCCAGTTTCCGAGCTAGCGGCTCCTTGTCACCTCCGCGCGCGATGGCGACGGTGCGGAGTCCCATCCTGGCGGCATACTGAACTCCGAGGTGGCCTAGCCCTCCGAGACCGAGGATCGCGACCAGGTCGCCGCCGGTAACTCCGCAGTTGCGCAACGCATTGAAGGTAGTGACTCCCGCACACATCAACGGCGCAGCTTCCTCAGGCGACAATTCAGCAGGAATCGCAGCCAATGTTTCAGTAGGAGCAACCATGTACTCGGCATAGCCGCCGTCGTAGGTGATCCCGGTCACACGAGTAGCCGTCTGACAGGCGAAGAAGTCACCCCGCCGGCATGAGTCGCAGTACCCGCAGTTGCCGCCATGCCATCCTACGCCGACCCGATCGCCCAGCTTCCACGGCATGACCCCTGGACCAACCGCGTCGACTACTCCGGCAACCTCATGGCCCGGCACTCGCGGATATTGAATGCCCGGGAAGAGTCCGTCTTTGGTAAAGGTATCGCTGTGGCATATGCCGCAGGCCTGAACCCTGATCCGGACCTCGCCGGGACCAGGCTCCGGAATTTCGCGTTCTAGGATTTCAATGGGCCCGTGAGGGCGAGATATTTGGGCGGCGCGCATCTTAGGCATTGGTCACCTCCATTCGTTAAAACATCATCAGTCACTGATTGGCGGTTAGGTTCTCAACTTTCGGCATTCAGTAGTGATAACGCGCCTGGAGGAAATCGATGCGTCCGGCGGTTACCGCATAAACGAGCCGATGCTCCTCTGTTAGACGACGTGACCAAGCCCCCGCCAGAACAAATTTCAATGGTTCCGGCTTGCCAATGCCCTGGAAAGGGTCCCGCATGACCGCTTCGACCAAATCGATCACCCGAAGAGCGATTCGCCGATTCGTCTCCACCCAGTAACGAAGGTCCTGACGAAATTCCGGATGAAACACCGCCTGGCGCTCACGCCCTCTTGCCAAGTCCGAACTCATGCCGAAGCCTGGCGACCGATTGCGGCTTCAGCTTTTTGCCACGTGCGCGGATCAAAGCGGTCATCAGCCTGCGCGCATTCGTCGGCGAGCGAAGCAGGTGCGCCGTTTCAGTCAAGGACTCGAGCTCATCGGCCGCGACCAGCGCGACGTCGCGGGCGCCGCGTCGATGAATGATCAAAGCCTCGCAACTATCGGCTACCTCGTCACATAACGAAGCAAAATTCGCCCGCGCCTCGGTATAGGTCGTTTCCTTGGCCATCTGCCTCCATCGTACAGGATTTCTGTACAGAATGCCCTCTTTTCTCAGTTCAGCCCGGATTTCCAGGCCTTGAAGAACGCCAGCAGGTCCGCGTTGACCTTGTCTTGAGGGTCGAGCACAGCCCGTGCTGCGCGCCGTTGTATACGATTGCGCATCGCGCCTTCCACAATGCGCGAAGCTGCGGTGCCGCAATTGGATCATCTCTACCCAATTGCGGAAGTCTTGGGAAATTTTGGCGAGAGGGGCCGACCTCTATCCAGGCATTCGCTCGAAGGTCGGGATCCCGGCCGGAATCTGATGGAAGCTCTGCTTGTCCATCGTGAAGATCGCCATTTGAGGGTCGCCGGCCTGCTTCGGATCATCGAGCGTGCCGACCTTGACGATGACTGCCGGAAAGCCTTGCGCGCGGGTTACCACATGAGTGCCGCAGTCCGGGCAAAACTCACGCGTCACTGGCCGGGGATGTCAGTGCGGGTGAATTGCTTCGGGGTGCCGCTGGTGTAGCTGAACCCCGCAACCGGCATCGCGATAAAAACATTCGGCGAGCCGCCAGTGATGTATTGGCATTCGCGGCAATGACATTGCGCCTTCATGACGGGATCGCCCTCGGCCACGTAGCGCAGCTTGCGACAATAGCATCCACCTTCCAGTTTCATGAGAGCCTCCTCGTTGGCGCGGCGGCGCGCCTGCACGATTTGCAATGCTTTTCCGTTTGGGACCGGCTGACGTTACCGCAGCCATCATGCGATGGGCAAACGCGCAGGTCGCTGTGGATCGATTGCGCGCCAGCGGCGCACGGATCAGTCAGCCGATCGCTCGAGCAGAGTGCTGACGGTATGGAGCAGGCGTTCGAGGTCGATGGGCTTGCGGATGATCGCGTCGGCGTCAACCTTCGCGTTCATTCCCGTGACTACGACGATCGGGATGCGGAATTGCGAAAGCTTCGGGTCAGTCTTCATCTCGGCCATGAATTGCCATCCGTCCATTACCGGCATGAACAAATCAAGGATGATGAGGACGGGAGGATCGGCGGCCGCGCGCAGATGTTCGAGCGCCTCCAGGCCGTTGGACATGGTCTGGACCAGATAACCTTCCAGAGAAAGGATATCCGCCAACGCGGCGAGGGAACCCGCATCGTCGTCGACTACCATCACTTTTGTCGCGCCAGCCACGATTGTTAGCTTGGACGTGAGTGAACGCCAAAAAGTTCATGGTTTAGTCAAATTTCTGACCCGGTTCCGAACTTTTCGGCGATCATCAGAGATTCAACGGGCCAGCTTTACTTAACCATGCAAAATGCAATGCGAATTGGATGCGTTGCGACGCGTTAAACCCGCTGTTTGCTTAGTTATCGACTCGATTTCATGCCACCGGCGGATCGATGTCGGACCACAAGCGCCGCATGAACTCGATATGCATCTCGACTGCCCATAGCGTCTCGGCCGCGGCGCTTTCGGGAATCGCGCGGAAAATCGAACCGGCGCTCGAATCGCCGTGGTCCTTGTCGACCTCGATATGCACCGTGAAAAAGCGCACCCCATCATCTGACAATTTGTAATGCTTCTGGAGACCGTCGACGACTCGCACGTAGGCATCGGGGTTGAACAGTTCGGAACCGAGGCTGATGCCCGCCAACGTGACGTACCATGGCTTCGAATCCGCCAGCCAGTACATCCAATGCACCATCGCGGTGGCATCCGGCGTCATCCGGGCATAGAGGAGTTGCTCGCGCGGGATGCCAACCGCTTCGCCGAATTCCAGGTATAGCTCCATGTGCGAGCGGCCGACCCCCGATTGCCGCCCCAGTTCCTCCTCGAGCAGATTCTCGACAATCGCGCGCCGCGCGCCGAAATCGTCGCACTTCGCGTAAATCAGTCCAAGGATATTCGCATTGTGGCCCTTGTTGCCGATGTAGAGTTGCGTGGCCCAATGGCGAAGCTGCTCGGTGCTCAGCTCGCCGCGCTCGATCTTGTCGATGGTCGGATGCGACTTGAGGGTGCGGCTATTGCGCTCTAACCGCTTGATGAGTCCATTGAGCAGGCCGATACCCTTTTGAATATCCATGGGATTTCCTTAGCAAGCCGGCGCGCAAATGTCAGCGTCGCCGTTTTTGAAAGGGAATCACAGCCCGCGCAGCATCAAAGTCGTCAGATAGATGGTGACCATTCCCAGGATGGTCGCGACTGCCACCCAGGGCGAGTCGTGCTCGCGCGCCTCGGGCAGCAAGTCGGAGGCGCCGATATACAGAAACGAACCCACGAAGAACGCCAGCATAAACGGCAGCAGCGCCACGTTGAGGTGGAAAACTACGGTAAGTGTGGCGCCGAGGACCGGAGCCAGCATGTCGACTAGCAGCCATGCGACCGCATGCTTGAGCGGATTGCCGTGCGCCAGGACGACTGTCACGGTGTTGAGCCCGTCGCTCAAATCATGCGCAATGATTCCCAGCGCAATCAGCAAGCCGATCTCCGTGCTGGTCTGAAATCCGACCCCGATTGCCACCCCGTCGAGGAAGCTGTGCAGCACCAGGCCGGCTGCCGAGAGCGTGCCCAGTTCCGGCTCATGCGCCTTCTCGGTATGCACGTGTTCGCGCGCGCGATGTAGCGCGGTGTATCGCTCAAGCCCGAAGAACGCCAGGAATCCGATTGCAGCGATCGGCATGTAGGATGGTCCGCCGAGCGCGAAGACTTCCGGCAGGATGTCGAAGAGAGCTACTGCCAGCACCGCGCCGGAGCTGAAACCGAGGAGGAAATGGAGCCGGTCGCGAAACCGTACCGCGGCCATTCCGCCCAGACAGGTCGAGGCAAAACTGACGCAGGCCAGCAGTATCGGGATGAAGCGCATGCGCGGGCATTATTCGGGCTTTGGAATAGCCGCGCAAGGAAGGGGTGATAGAACGGCCCTATCGTTGGGTCAGTTACCTCCGCGCGCCGCGCGCCGCAATGCATCGGAGTTGCGCGTGACCATCGGCGCCACCACCATCAGGTAAACCTCGTCGACGATCTTCTCGTGCTGCTCGCGATCGCGTGCCGCCTCGTACCAGCCGAAGACTGAATTCATCGCACCGAATAGCAGCGAGGTCAGGATGCGCGAGGTTTCCCGCTCCATCGCCACGCCGTGCCGGGCGGCGACCTGTTCGATGATCTTGCGGCATAGCTGCGAGTACTCACGCATGGCGCGGGTGATCTGGGTGGCATTGCGGCCCGACAGCGAGCCGGCTTCGCGTATCAGCACCTTCATTTCGGCGACATTGTCAAGCTGATATTCGATGTGAGCCTTGATGAAGAGTTTCAGCTTCTCCTCCGGGTCTTCGACGCCCGCGGTTTGGGCTTCGGCCCGGCTGGAGAGTTGTTCGAACGCGCGCAGAGAAATCAGGTAGAGCAGCTCTTCCTTGTTGCGCAGATAGTAATAGATACGCGGAAACGAAATGCGCGCGTGCGCCGCGATATCGCGAATCGAGGCGAGTCCGAAACTTTTCTCCGCGAACACTTCCGCGGCAGCACGCAGGATGTAATCGATATTGGCATCGTAGCGTTGGCCGGGCGCCAGCGCGCGAATCTTCGCTTTGGGTCCGGCGGCGCGCCGCGCCACCGGCGAGACAGATGATTTCTTCACTCGATCCTCTTTTGTGAGCACAGAATGAATTCTGCCGCCTCTATGCACGGAGTCCAAGGGATCGGGTGTTTACAATGTATTGAATTTTCGAATTGTTATCGACTCGCTGTCAGTTCTATGCGCTTCTTGTCGAGACTGTATGACTGATCGTCAATTCTCACCATCGGGACTCGCGCAGATCGTCAGCCCGCCATCGTCAAACCGCCGCTGATGCTGATCACCTGGCCGGTCGCATAGTCCGAATCCGACGAGGCGAAGAACGCGACCGCTCCGGCGAGATCCTCCGGCTGTCCGAGGCGCCGAAACGGGATGCCCTTGGCCATCGCGTCGAGTACGCCCTCGCGTCCCGCCATCGCATTCTTGAGCAACGCGGTTTGGGTGGGACCCGGACATACCACGTTAACGTTGATGCCGTACCGGGCCAGCTCACGTGCGAGCGTTTTCGAGAAGCCGATGATCCCAGCTTTGCATCCCGCGTAAACGGCCTCGCCGGTGGAACCGACGCGTCCCGCATCGGAAGCGATCGAAACGATCTTGCCGCGCTTGCGTTGCTGCATTCTTGTCGCGACCGCTTTGCAGCAGTTGAGGACGCCTCGATAGTTGATCGCGATAACTTTGTCCCAGGTTTCGGGCTTGCTCTCGAGGAACGGCTCGATGACATCCCATCCCGCATTGTTGACGAGGATGTCGATAGGGCCCAGATCCCCTTCAACCAGATCCGCCGCGTCAAGGGCATCCTGCAGTCGGGTCACATCGAGCTTCACTGCGATGGCGTTTCCGCCACCCGCTTTGATTTCCTCGGCGGTGCGCTTGGCGCCATCGAGATCGATGTCGGCCACCGCGACCTTGGCGCCTTCGCTCGCAAGCCGCATCGCGATCGCGCGGCCGATGCCTTGAGCCGCGCCGGTCACGATCGCCACTTTGTCTTTCAGCCGTGTGATCTGTGCGTCCATGTTCTTTCCGGTTCCCCTTCCCAGTAGGGAAAGGGGATAGGGGGTTAGGTCAGCTTACCGTCCATCCGCCGTCGATGATGAATGGCGCGCCGGTCGCGAATGACGAATCGTCGCTGGCGAGGAACAAGGCGGTCTTGGCGATTTCCTCGGGCTTGCCGACGCGGCCAAAGAATGAAGTGCGCGCGCCGCTGTTCGCCGGTGCGCCTGCGGCTTTATTGATGCGCTCCACCATGGGCGTATCAATCGCGCCGGGACAAATCGCATTGACGCGGATGTTGTAGCGTCCGTATTCCATCGCGGCGACCCGAGTCAGCGCCAGCACTCCCGCCTTCGATGCGCAATACGCGGCCGCGCCTTTGTTCGCCACCAGCCCCGCGATCGAGGCGGTATTGATGATGGAGCCGCCACCGTTTTTGATCATGTGCGGAAGCGCCGCCTTCATCCCGAGCCATACGCCGCGCAGGTTGATGGCGATGACTTTGTCGAAGGCCTCTTCGCTCAGTTGCGCGAGGAAGTTGCCTTCGCCCTCGATGCCGGCGTTGTTGTAGAGGATGTTCGGCACGCCGAAGCGCTTGATGGTTTCATCGACCATCGCGCTGGTGTCGGCCGCTTTCGAGACGTCGACGCGCATTGCGAACGCGTTGCCGCCTGCGGATTTGATCTGCTTCGCGGTTTCCTCGGCGGCTTCGAGATTGATGTCGACGGCGGCGATCTTCGCGCCTTCCTTGGCGAATAGCAGGGATGCGGCGCGGCCCATCCCGGAGCCCGCACCGGTGATTATCGCGATCTTGTTTTCCAGCCTCATGATTCCTCTCCGACCGAATTGGTTGCTTCAGTTCGGAAAAATAGCTCATTTCGCTTGAGACTGGTTAGTTGCCGAAGCCTCTCATCCTCGACTCGTGTCCGCGTTGCGTTCAGGACTTCTGCGCGATCAACTGATTCATCTCCATGTGGCTGATGGTCTCGGGCGAGTTGAACATCGAGTAGGTGCCTTTGTTCAGCAACTCCTCGGCCACACCCCGAACCGTCGTCAATGCGGCGCGGGCGGGGCCACCACCCATACTGACCCGCGCGACGCCGAGCTTTTCCAGTTCCGCGGTGCTGGGCATTCCAGGCAGTGCCATGACGTTGATCGGCCCTTTGATTGCGGCGGCCAGGTTTTTGATGATCTCGCCACCCGAAGGTCCCGGGACGAAGATGCAGTCAGCGCCCGCCGCCAGATACGCATTGCCGCGACTGACGCTTTGCTCCAGTCGCGCCGACTTATCGCCGATCGCGTGCAGGAAGACGTCGGTGCGTGCGTTGATGACGATCGGCACACCAGCCGCGGTTGCCGTGTTGCGAACAGCGCGGATGCGGGCTACCGCGGCCTCAACCGGGAATAGCTCATTCGCTCCGCCCTTCATCGAGTCTTCGAGGTTGATTCCGACCGCGCCCGCCTCGATGACGGCGCGAATGGTGGCCTTGAGAGGTTCCACGTCGGTTGCGTATCCGGATTCGATGTCGGCGCTCAACGGCACCAGGAGTACCCGCGCTATTCGTGCGATGGCCGCGAGCATCTCCTCGCGTGGGACCGCTTCGCCGTCAGGATATCCCAGTGAGTTGGCAACGCCCGAACTCGTGGTTGCGATGGCGGGGAAGCCTGCCGCCTCGAAGATCTTTGCGCTGGCCGCATCCCACGCATTCGGAAGCACCAGGATCTTCGAACGATCGTGCAACGTGCGAAACGTCTCTGCCTTTTGCCGTTGGGTCGCGATATCGATTGCCATACCGTCCTCACTCTTTCGTCGTTTGCAGTTAAAACCTGAAACACCGCTGACCGTGAAACGTGAAAATTGAAAGTCCTTCAGCGTGGAGGAGACATGATGGTGAGTGCGGCGCCGGTCCGATCGCCGTCGGCGATCGCGAGGTAGCGGCCGCGCGGCGACCAGCTCATTGTCACCAGCCCACGCGCGATCCCGAATGCGACTAGAAAGGCGCGCTTGGGCGCCACCGAGTAAATCACGATCTTACGCATCGAACCTTCACTGGCTGGACTGAAAGTCGCAATCGCCGCGGTATCGGTAGCGCGCGTGTAAGTCATGGTACTCGCGGCCAGCATTGCGGGAGTGGAGTTGAATCCCAAGGACTCGACCTCGGTGTTGCTGCCGGTAGGATTGGAAAGCGCGACCTCGGCGCGGACCTGACCGTCGGGCGCAAACTGCGCTCCCCGAAACGTCAATCCCCCGCTGCCGAGTGCCAGGACCTGATCATTACCGACAAAGGCCGCCGCGCCCGACGAGATCGCTACCAACCGGCCCACCTTGCTCGCGAGGTCATAGCGATAGACTGCGGTCCCGATCGCCGGATTAACTTCCTGGTAGAGAAATGATTTCGAGTCGTGCGCCCAGTCCAACACCCGAATCGGCTGCTGGGAGATGAGGCGCTGACAGGTTTCCTTTACACGGTCGATGATGATCGGCGCCGCACTCGCATCGCCGGAACCGATCGCGACGACACCTTGCGGGGACCAGCTAAGCCGCGACATTTTGCAGTCCAGCTTCAGGTACCCGGTCGTCACCACGCCGCTCAGATTGACGATATAAAGCCCACTCGATGCAGCGGCAACCGAGGTGGGCGCAGACTCGGCATTGGCAGCCGGAGCCTCCGCGGATTTCTCACCATTGCCGCTTGCGCGCAACGCCAGAGGGACGGTGAAGTCCCCGAGCCATCCGACACTTGCGCTTTCGAATTCGCCATCGAAGGTAGACACCGGAGTCGCCGCGCCCGCTGAAATCAGATCGCGCGTAACCAGGTCGACGCGCTTTTCCTTTTGATTCTTCACCGCCAGTGCGAGCACCATCCCGTTGGGACTGGCCGCGAGATCCACAATGCTGCCATCCGGAGCGCCAACCCCGCCGTCTTCCGCGATGACGCGCTCGGTCCGGTAGCCGGTGCCGCCGTATCCCATCACCACCGCGTGTCCGCTGCGCGTGCCGACGATTGCAACCTCTTTTCCGGACTGAAGCCACATCGGTGGATAATCCGGTGCGGGGAGAAAGCCGTCGGGCAGCGCGACCCGGGCGAGCACCTCGACTCCCGGCGTGACGTTCATGGTCGCGGTCCGGATGACCTCGGTCGGAAGCGTCCTGCCGGGCTGTTTTTGGGTGGAGCAACTCACGAGAGCGAGGGCGAGCGCGCCGGTGAGCATGCAGATTGGAAGGAAAGACCTGAGCATCGGAACCAGCTAATCTATTTGAGCACTATTCCAGGTATCAATCGGTAGAAACTGAATGACAAGATCACCTCTGGCACGAGCCTTCGCAATCCGTATCGTCCGAGTCGCGACCTTTTGCGCGATTATGATGGTGCTTGGGTTTGCCGCGTTTTACTTTGACCGCGATGCATTAGGCGTAACCTTCATGGCCGCGGCGATCGCGGCTGCCGCTGCGTTTTTCGTCTTCGTGATTCGGCCGGCGCGGATTCCGCGTGATGCGATCCTGACCATTCGGCTAAGCGGTTCGCTTCCCGAGGAGCCGCATCGCTCGCTCATCGACCAGATTCGCGGCCGCGGGTTTCCGGCTCTCTCGCACCTGCGCTACGCACTCGAAGAGGTCCGCCGCGATTCGGCGATCCGCGCGTTGATCGTGGAAATTGCCGGGCTCGACAATGGCCTCGCTACCGCGGAAGAACTGCATGAGTTGATTCGGCGCGTGCGGGAGTCCGGCAAGCGAGTCATTGCGGTGCTCTGCGGAGAATCGGCCGGGGTCCGCGACTACCTTATCGCATCGGCGGCGGATGAAGTCATTTGCAATTCCGATACGCTGGTCACGATGTTGGGAGTCTCGGCCGGCGGCGTATTCCTCAAGGGCGCGCTGGACAAGCTGCACATTCAGGTTCAGACGCTGCAATACAAGGAATACAAGGGCGCGGCCGAAACGTTCAACCGTGAAAGCATGTCGGCGCCGCTACGCGAAAGTCTCCAGGCAGTGGTCGGGGATTGGCGCCAGGTCCTGACCGAGCACATCGCACGCGCGCGCAAATTATCCGTCGAAAAGGTCGCCGAGCTGGTGGGGCGCGGGTTCATGAGCGCGCATGACGCCCGCGAAGCCGGTCTCATCGATCGCGAAGGCTATACCGAAGATGTTCGTGCGGAGTTCGATCCCGAAGGCAAGCGCAAAAGTTTTATCGGCCTCGCGCGCTACCTGCGCCACGCGATGTACATGAACGAGGGTGCCGAGCGTCATCGCATCGCGGTGATATGCGGTGTGGGTCCGGTGGTGGCCGGCGATCCTTCGATGACTGGGGACTTCATCAGTCCTGAGACTACCGGTGCGCAAATCGAGCGCGCCTCACGCGATCAGAACATCGAGGCGATCGTGTTCCGGGTCAACTCTCCCGGCGGCTCTGCGGTGGGTTCGGATCTGGTGTGGCGCGCGGTTCGCGCCGCGCAGGGCAGGGGCAAGCCGGTGGTGGTTTCGATGGGCGACGTCGCCGGGTCGGGCGGGTATTACGTTGCGGCGTGCGCCGACGCGATCGTCGCGCAAGCCTCGACCCTGACCGGCTCGATTGGCGTCGTGTACGCGAAGTTCGACGTTTCGTCGCTGATGAGCCAGTTCGGCGTCAACCTGGAGCGCACCAAGAGCCATCCGGTGAGCGACGCGATGTCGCCGACTCGCGCGATGACCGAGGCTGAGCTGCGCCAACTCGACGGAGTTCTCGGCCATCTGTACGGCAACTTCACCGCCAAAGTTGCCGAAGGACGCAAGCTCGACGCGGAGGCGGCCGAGAACCTGGCGCGCGGACGGGTCTGGAGCGGCGCCGCCGCGAAGGCGAGCGGCCTGGTCGACGACGTGGGCGGGATGGCGCGGGCGGTTGAGATCGCTCGCGAGAAGGCGGGTATCCCGCCCGGCGAGGCGCACGAGCTGATTTCCTACAGTCAGGCGCGATTCGTTAACGCATTGAAGATGTCGATGAATGCCGGCGAATCGGAGCCCATGGTTTCGGTCGCCGCGAAGCTCACCGGTATGCCCTCCCGGTGGATGCCGGGCTTGATGCATCTGCTGCTGCGCGGAGGCGTGATGATGCTCGGGCCGTTTGTCGAGTTCTGATCGCTATCGCAGAGCAGCGATCGCGATCGAGATCCTTGGCGCAACGCTCAGGATGACCACTCGGTGATGCCGAGTGGTCACATCGGTGAGCGCTGCAGCTCCTCTCGAATCGAGTACATCTTCTGACGCGCCTCGGCCACGTAGGTGTCGAGGTTGCGCCGATGGTTGGCAAAGATGCCGTCGGGCGCGCCGTTAAACACGATTACCGGCTTGAGCATTGCCGCCTTGCCGAGCGCCACCGTCGCTTCGTCCATCAGCGTCACCAGGATGGGGTCTTCTTTGATCTGTCCCGCATACTCGCGGCTGAGCGCCTTCATCATGTGGTACATCACGTGCGTGTAACCTTGCGCATGATAGAAAAGATTGTCGCATTCCCAGGTATGGATCGTCTTACCGCCATAGTCGCTGGTCAGATAGAGCTTCGCATGCGCATCGCCGAGTAGATCGGTCCAGGTCTGCATCAGGCGAATCAGTTCGACGCTGCGCTGGTTGAGTTCGCGCGAGGTCTGCGGATTGGCGTGCAGGCCGGCGACATAAGCGCGGAGGTGGTCAACGCCGTCCTGGTACTTGGTCTCCGGCGCAGGGAGGATCCATCGCTCGGCGTCGTTGCGAAAGTCGGTATCGGCGACGACCAGATTCTGATCGTATTCGTTGGAGGAAACCTTGGTCAGGTGATCCTTGAAAACGCGCATCGTCTCGCGCACCGCCATGATGATGCCGAGCTGGCGCTCGGAATTGTTGTCCGCCATCACCTTGGGTCCCCACAGAAAGAAATCGTTGGGTCGCCATCCGAAGGTCGAGTGGAGCTCGTGGTCCATGATTGCGGCAAGCGTCGAGGCGAAAATCTCGCCCGGCTTAAAGGGCTGATTAAGTGGAAATTTGGCGTCGATGTCGTAATCGAGGTGGTTATGACGCTTCTGCCCGAAATGCAGGAGGAGGCCGCCGCCGATCCATCCTGCGAGAAGCACGATCACGATGGCGATTATCGAGTTCCTGGTCTTGCGCGACATCGAGTCTCATTGTGCACGCGAGGGAAGCGCATTGAAACGCCATCCATCAGCTGCACCGACCGCCGTTAAGAGCGTTCGGGCCATTGTCGTGACGCATGGTAAATGCGGGAGATTTCGACCATCTCGTTTCGAAGCCGGTAAATGACGATGTACGAAGTGCCGGAAACAATCAGTTCTCTGGTCCCGGCACCCGTCCGGGTCTCCCGAGAGCCGGGAATTGACTCAGGCGCTCAATGTTCGAAAGAACTGACCGCAAAAACCGGGCGGCAGCCTGTGGACTATCGCTCCAAATGAAGAGGTAGGCATCGACCAAATCCTGGAGAGCAAGGCGAAGCCATCTAACGGACAAGTTTTCTCAACTTCGTCAGTGTCTCTTGAACTTCGCGCTCGGTCGCGAAATTTCCCGCGTCAGCTTCTTTGATCGCCTGCTTGATGCCCTCAATTTGCCATTCGTTGAGATCCACATAAGACCGAATAGCTTCGGCCACCAAACGCGATTCAGCCCTGCGGGTCTCCAGCGCAAGTTTCTCGAGCCGCGCTTTGGTTTTGCGATCTACGCGGACCGTGACTTCAGGCATGATTCTTACTCTCCCGCACCGAATAGACTACAACAAACCGCTGGGCTTCAGAACCTGCTCAGCAGCCGCGACGCCAGCGAAGGCTTCTTCGCCACGATGTCCGTGGGCGCCAGCAGCGCGACTGTCGAGGCAGGTTGTCCGTCGATCAGCACCTCGGCGGTCCCGATCTTCTGCCCCACATGAATCGGTGCCGCGATCATTGCCGGTACTGAAAAGTTAACCTTGTACGCGGCTTTGGTGTCGCCCCGTTTCATGAAGACCGCGGCATCGTCGCCCCAGACCGGGATCAGCTTCGGGGCCGCGCCGTCGGTAACTGCGACGCTGACGCTCGAGGCGCTGCCTTTTTTGGCGATCGCCTTCATCTCGTATTGCGCGAAGCCAACCGACATCAACTCGCCCGCCGAGCGGAAATTCTCGCCCTTGCGCGGCGAGCCGAGCACCACCGCGATCAGCCGCATTCCACCGCGATGCGCAGTCGCGACCACGTTGAAACCGGCCTTGTAGTAGAAACCGGTCTTGAGCCCGTCGCAGCCGTTGTAATTAAACACCAGATGATTGGTGTTGCGCAGTTCGAACGCGCCCGCGCGAAACGGCGCAGTGGTAATCGCCGACCATTGCAAAATCTGCGGATGCTTCACCAACGCGCGCGCCAACAATGCCTGATCATACGCACTCGCTACATCCGCCTGCTGTCCATTGGCGGGCGGCAGCCCATGCACCGAATAGTAGTGGGTATCCTTCATCCCGAGCTTGGCCGCCTCGGCATTCATCATCGGCACGAAGGCTTCGGTCGAACCCGCGATATATTCCGCCACCGCCGCCGATGCGTCATTGGCCGAATGAACGACAATCGCTTTCATCATGTCGTCGAGCGAAAAGGTCTCGCCGGGTTTGAGATAGACCTGCGACCCGCCCATTTTGGCCGCCTTCTCCGAGGTCGGAATCTGATCAGTAAGCTTGAGGCTGCCGTCGTCGATTTTTTCCGCGACGATCTCCATCAGCATCATCTTCGCCAGCGACGCGGTGGGCCATGGCTGATGCTCGTTCTTCGCGAACACGACGGTGCCGCTGGTCGGCTCGATGACGCAGGCTTCCTGGTAAGGACCCTTCAAGGTTTCGGTCGAGCGTGCATCCGCCGATTCTTCCGACGCCAGCGCTTTGGCCTTGCCGCGATCTTTGGCGTGATGATGGCGCGCAGCCAGTGCCGGTGAAGCGCCGAATGCGACCGCGCAAGCGAATACGAATGCTCCGACGCTACGGAGCGTGAGACCTCTCACAATGTTCATCGAAAATCCTCCGAGCCATCTTCAACATCATCCACACCGCCCAACAGGAGGTTACGAGGCGAGCGCAATATTATTGTTAGAACTGATTCGACGCACAGTAAAGTGGTCTCACGCGTAATTCGTTAGAAGCGGTCGGCGGTCCAGAACAGCGAGCTGGAAGACGCGAACTTCGCGAAAGCGTACTTCGAGGCCGCATCTGCAGTCATCCCGAAGCGATCGGCCAGCTTCTCAGGAAGGTTGATGCGCCACATGTAGAAGTTGTCCGCGTGATGGGCCACCGGACATCCCGCATCCGCCAGCGCCCGCTCCAGGCTCGGGTCATGCGCTGTATGCGTCACCAGCATCGCGTTGCCCGACGCCTTGCCGCCCGAGAGCAGCACTGCATTCCGATGGTCTCCGCGGGTCGGGAAAGAACTCTTGCTGGTCGCAGACATCTCGCCCATATGCCGGAACAAAGCCACGACGGCCGCCGGTTGCGATGCTGCGTAGGCATATTCCATCACCATCGGTATGCCGTGGAAGCGGGTCGCACGCGCATATGCCACGATCTTCGAACCAGTGCGCGCGAGGATGAAATACTCGTCGCAGCCGCCCACCGGATCGGCCGGCATGTTGCCCGCGAACTTCAGATTGGCGCGCCATGCAGCCTCGTCGCGAAGCGCGGTGACATCGAAGCGGCTGCTGTACGCATCGTGAAGCCGCATCACGTCGGGCAGATCGCGATCAGCATCGAAAACATCGATCTCGAATTCCGGCGTGCGCGCCGCTGGAGCATTTGCCAGCACGCTGAAGTTGCGGGTCAGCTCTTTCCATCCGAACTGGTTGTAGAAGCTGAGGCGCTCGGCGAACAGCAGCGAGACCTCGAAGCCTTCACGCCCCATCGTGCTTACAGCCAGCTTCATGAGGCCGGAAGCGACCCGCTGGTGGCGATAATCCTCGCGGGTGAAAACCGAGCCGATGCCCCCCATCGGAATGGCCTTGCCGTCGAGATTTATTTCTGCGATCGAAAATCTGGACCGTCGAAACGATATGACCGTTGTCGAGCGCAACCAGGCACAGCTCATCGCGGAAGGTCGGATCGTTGTGGTTATAGCGGGCGAAGAAGTCGCGGTCGTTGTACCAAAGCGCGAGCAAATCAAGCACCTGGTCGCGCTCCGATCGCCTTGCCGCGCGGAACTCCATTTCACTGAATCTGGTAGGTGAGGGTGGTCGGATGACCTTCGCGCAGAACCTGGATCGTGATCTGGCTGGCGCTGCGCAATGCGTTCATCATCTGCATCGCCTGGGTCGGATCCGTCATCTGCTGTCCGTTGACGCTGCGCAAGACGTCGCCTTCCTGCAATCCCATTTCGTCGAACACCGAGCCCGGTTCGATCTCCGATAGCGCGAAGCCGTTGGTCTTGCCGTTCTGGATGTTCGGAATCGCGCGGATCTGAGTCAGCAGTTGGGTCATGTTGCCGACGCTGTGGTCCAGCGTGGCGCGCGGAATCTTGTAGCGATTGTCGCCGAGGTCCTCAACGTTTGGATCGTATGCTTCGTCGTCGGAATCGTCGTTCGCCGCCTCGGAGGTGTCGTCCTCCACTGGTGGCGGGATCGGCTGCACCGACTGGACTGGGCCGGGAAGCTCATTTTTGGGAAGCTCGAGCTCGATGCGTTTTCCGTTATGGTCAATAAAGACCCGATCCTTGTCGACCTCGACCAGCTTGCCGGCGGCCAGCACCATTTCCCCGAGCCGATAGACATTCTGCTGGCCCAGGCGGTCGGCGATTATCGCGTAAGGCGATTTTCCCGCGGTCGCGGTCGAGATGCCGATCAGGTCAAGGTGAAGATCGATCTTTTCGACGACCTGAACGTGCGGCTGAGGCGGCGGTGCGATATTGAAGATGTCCCGATTTACGATTTCCTGGTAGGCCCCGCGCGAGCGATTGGCCACCCCGTTATCGACCGGCCGCTCGACCTGGCGGGGCACCGGAGCACTGGCCGGAGTAAGCCGCATCGCAACGATGTCGTTTACCGAGAGCGCCGCGAAGTATGCGAGCACCGCGATCAGCAGGAAGTTCAGCGCCACGATGTGGCGCTCGGTCAGCCTGATGTCCATCAGTATTTCGCTCGGGCTCCGCTTCGCTCCGCCTCGCGAGCGACTTCGTCGCGGCTACGCCCGCTTCGCGCCTCTCCACTCATGCCGCCATTCAGGCGAGACGCAGGCTCTAGCACTTTCGCTCGGGCTCCGCTTCGCTCCGCCTCGCGAGCGACTTCGTCGCGGCTGCGCCCGCTTCGCGCCTCTCCACTCATGCCGCCATTCAGGCGAGACGCAGGCTCTAGCACTTTCGCTCGGGCTCCGCTTCGCTCCGCCTCGCGAGCGACTTCGTCGCGGCTGCGCCCGCTTCGCGCCTCTCCACTGAGGTCGGCCCGTTCACGCGAAGCCAAAGGCTCTAGGGCCAAGCCTCGGCCTCGTATGAAGTCCCAGCCACCAGCCGCTTCACATCGTAGTTCCAGCGCCCCTTCCAGTTGTTGATGGTGAGGGCGGCCTGCGAGTATCCGCTGCGAACCTGATCCATCAAACGCCACAGATAGATCGTCTCATCCTCGCCGCGTTCGTTCAATGCTTTCTGGCGCTGTAACCCGGTACTCGCGATGTTAAGCAACTCTATCGAAAGATCCTTCAGCGTGGTCTTGCCGGCGCGCGCCTCCAGTCCGGCCTTGTGCGACGCGTGATTGATCTCGAGGCGCTCCGCGAAGCTCCATCGCTTCACCAGATCCCAGGCGCCGTCGATACAGTCGTCGGTATAAAGGATTCCTTTGAGCAGCGCGGGCAGGGCGAGCATCAGCGGCGGCGGCTGGCTGTCGGCAGTGCGGCTCTCGATGTACTTCTTGAGGCGCACCTCGGTGAAGATGGTCGTAAGATGATCAGCCCAATCGTCGATGGTCGCGCGTTCCTTACCGAATCCGCGCTGCATGTATTGACGAAAGGAAATGCCCGGCGGCTTGGTCATGTCGATGTACTTGTGATCGCGAATGATGAAGTACATCGGCACATCGAGCGCGTACTCGGTGTAGTCCTCGAAGCCCGCGTTTTCGTTGAAGGCGAATTCCAGTATGCCGCATCGATCCGGATCGGTGTCCGTCCAGATGCGACCGCGGAAGCTCTGGTAGCCGTTAAGGCCGCCATCGGCCAGCGGCGAATTGGCGAACATCGCATAGATCAGAGGCACCACTCCCATCGTCACCCGAAGCTTGCGCATCGCGTCGGCCTCGCTGGAGTAGTCGAGGTTGGCCTGCACCCCGGCGGTCTGCTTCATCATGCGCTGGCCCAGTCGTCCCTTGCGCGCCATGTACGGATACATGATGTGGTAGCGATGCTTCGGGAGCAGCTCGATCTCGTCGATGCGGCTGACCGGCGTCATCCCGAGTCCGACCAGGACCGCATCGTGCGCATGGCCGACGTCGATCAGCTCGGCGACGTGCTGGGAGAATTCACGATGCGCGCAGTGGATGGTTTCGCATTGCTCGCCGGACAGCTCGATTTGCGCGCCCGGCTCGATAGTGACGCGCGCGGGGCCGCGGCTGAGCGCCAGCAGATGCCCGTTCTCCTCGTCCTCAGGCTCCCAGCCGAAGCGGTCGATGAGCTCGCGCATCATCGTCTCGACCCCGTCGGGTCCGGAATAGGGCACGGCGCTGCCGGTCGCGGCGTCGACCGCGATTTTTTCGTATTCAGTACCGACCCGCCATCGCTCCCGGGGCTTCGCGCCGGTTTCGAAATATCGGATCAGGTCCTCTTTGGTGTCTGCCGTTCCGCTCATCGCAAGTTCGACTCCTCAAAAGGCGCCCGTCCGCCAAGCGGCCTATAATTGCCCTGATTTATAGACGCAGGCAAGCCAGAAGAGAATTTTAGCTGCGACCGTGGATCGAGTCGCTAGGTCGAGGGCGCGGGTTTGGCGTTCGCCGGCATGCGTGCCATGAAGCCGACGTGGCGCCCGATCATCTTCCATTCGGCGCCCTCGAGCCTCCAGGTGTTCATGTAGCTGCACACGATGATGTCGGAGATGGAAGGCTCCTGGCCGCTGGGGTCGTCCTTGACGGTGAAGCTTTCGTTGCCGGTGGCGAGGGCGACGTCGCCGACGATGGCCACTTTCGAGATCCGTCGCTCGAAGGTATTCAGCCGAATCCTGCCCGCGCGAAACAGCGTCAACGCCTGGCTCTTGTTGAGAACCAGATTGGCGGTGCTACTGACGACAAGGCTCTCCGACCAAAGCGCATCCAGCGTTTTGACATCGTTCCCTAAAGTGGCTTGAGCCTCGCGTAACTCCGCTTGCGTGACTTCAGCCGGCCGATCTGAGGAATCCGCCTGCGCCATGTTTTGTGAATCCCCCACCCGTAGCATCCACACGATAATCCGGCGGCGCCTACTTGCATAGGGAAAATTTGGGGACGTTGCCAGCCATCACGCCTCGGCTCTGCATCCGCCCGAGGCTGGAACGATTGATGCTCCCTTATGCGCTGCATCCACTCGCGATGCCGAACGTCACTCATATGGTGGGGGTATTGGCAGATGAAGGTCGCATCGTCAGACGCTTTACGACATGGCCCATCTCAAAGCGGGTCACTTCGACATTCCAGGACGGCAACCCTTGTAGTGTCGGCAATTCTCGCGGCCGGCATCGGGACCCTTTGCCCAACCGCAGTATCCGCCGCCCAGGTGCTGGAAGTTCCGCAACTCATCGCGGCGGCATCCACCCCGCGGCATTCCGCGACCCGGGTTGATGACGCCGTCACCGAGCCGGGCCCGGAGTATGCGGTCGCGACGCCCGAGGGCGTAGGCTCGCTGGACGAGTACGAGAGCCAGCACACCTCGGCGCATCCTGTTTTAGGATCCCTCAGTACTGCCGCGCCGGTCGATCCCAAAGCGAATCGCTCCGAGATGGGAAACAGTATCCTGGTCGGGGCGTTGATACTCGGGGTGTTGGCGATGGAATTGCACGCCACGCAGCAGCATCGCTAAAGAGCCCCGCAATCGGGTCGGCATCATCGTATAAAATTTGCACCCGAACCGGTGCAGATTTACAAAAATGAAGCTTCTGCCGATTGGAACTGAAACTGCCGCGTTTTCCCATCGTCTAATTCTCGTACGCCGAGCCTTCGGGCAGAGAATTTGCTCCTTTCAATGCTCGACCAGTTCACTTCCAGGAGGTTTTGCTATGATGTCCACCAATCGAATCGCAACCTGGGCTTCTTTCCTGGCCTACGGCGCGGTGCTGACGTGGGTCATCATGGCCTTGTTCCTCCACCGCTAAAAAGCGCTCCTTCGCGATAGCTACCTCGTTCGCTATGATCGGTGACTTCGAACTGCTGGATCGCTTTCTCGGGCTCCCGGTCGTCGAGCACAGCCTGAGCGATAGTGCCGTATCCCAAATCCCGCTCGTGATGACGCCCTTCGCGCAATCTGCCAAGATGAAGGCACGCGCAAGCGCTCATGGAAACCAAAGGCAGAAGACGTCGATCAGATAGCGTTTCGGATCGTCAAGGATGCGACCGGCGAATCTGATTTAGGGGCGAAGAAGCGAAGCGAGAAATAGCTCAAGCGTCAGTGCGATAGGACGGGGATGGGGCCATGGCGGCAAGAAAGAATCCACTTCCCGACTACGCGCGTTCCGCTGGAAGCGTTGATCCGATTGCTGATTGACCATTTTCACATTCCGAGCCATTTGCCACGCGTCGCTTGGCGCAAGTTGCTTACCTACACCGAAAGTGAATTTCTCGACATCACACAGCGCGGAATTTCCGGCTGAACAAATTGATTTGTTCAAATCAGGACACTCCCCCTCCCGGGCGGCATATTTGAACCCAACCGCCATCATGTAATAATCGCCGTTCCCACACCCCGAGATTGCGCAGGGAGGGGTGATTTCCAGTGAAGCTTCGGATCGATGAAATAACCGCCGAAGCGAAGGAAGCTTCCTTCGCCGAGCCGGAGGGCGAAATCAATCGTGTCCTGCAGGAAGGGCCCATCACGGAGTTCCGGGTTAACGAGCCGATCGGCGTGAATGTTTCATACTATCGCGCGGGCACCGAGTTGTTTTTCGAGGGCGGCTTGCATGCCTCCACCACCGCCATCTGCGCGCGCTGCGCCGAGGAGTTCGCGGCTCCAAGCGATCGGGACTTCCGCTTCGTCCTCGCACCCAAGGCGATTGGCTTTGATGATGGAAAAGACCTGCGTGACGAGGATCTGGAATTCTCGCTCTACGAGGGCGATCAAGTCGATCTCGCACCGCTGGTGCGCGAGCAATTCCTGCTCTCCTTGCCGACCCGACCGCTCTGCCGCGAGGATTGCCGTGGGCTGTGCCCCAAGTGCGGGATCAACCTGAATCACGCGCAATGCGACTGCAGCGTGGAAACCGGGCATCCGGGACTGGCGGCGCTGCGCAACCTTAAGGTTGGCCGCTCGTCTTAATTGTCATACAACTAAAAGAACCAAAGCGGGACTATTCAGATGCAAGCACCAAAACGCCGTACCTCTCATTCGAAGAAGAACATGCGCCGCGCGCATGATGCCCTCAAACCGCTCAACCCTTCCACCTGCGCGCAATGCGGCGAGCCCGTGTTGCCTCATCGGGTATGCCGCCATTGCGGCACCTATCGCGGACGCCAGCTATCCGAAGCGACTGAGTAGGATCGCGGGAGAGAAGCAGTGAAAATCGCGCTCGACGCGATGGGGGGCGATCTCGCCCCCAAAGCCGCCATTGAGGGAGCGGTTGCGGCGGCGCGCGACTTCGGCCTCGAAATCGTCCTGGTCGGTCTCAAGGACATCGTCGAGACCGAACTCGCCGCGCACGATACTTCCGGCCTCTCGATTCGAGTCGAACACGCACCCGAAGTTGTCGCGATGGACGATTCGCCGCTCGAATCCGTCCTCACCAAACCGCATTCGTCGATCCACCTCGGGATGGAGATGGTCAAGCGCGGCGATGTCCACGGGTTCGTCAGCGCGGGCAACTCCGGTGCGATGATGGCCGCCGCGATGGCGATTCTGGGCAATCTCGCGCATGTCGACCGCCCCGCGATTGCATCGCTGGTACCCGCCACCGGCGGCCTGACGTTGCTCATCGACGCGGGCGCCAATACCGAAGTCAAACCGATACACCTGGCGCAGTTCGCCGTGATGGGCAGTGTTTACTCGCGTCGGGTGCGCAACATCGCTCGCCCACGCGTCGGCATTCTTTCCAATGGCGAAGAAGCATCGAAGGGTACCGAGATCACACGCGGCGCCGCCGCGATGCTGCTCCAGATGCCGACCCATGTGAACTACATCGGCTATGTCGAAGGCCGCGACATCAATCGCGGCAAGGCCGACGTGGTGGTGACCGACGGCTTTACCGGTAATGTCGCGCTCAAGACTATCGAGGGCTTCGCGGCGTTTCTGCTCGGCCATCTGCGAGAAATTTTTAACGCGAGCTGGCGCGGTCGAATCGCCTATCTCATGATTCGCAAGGCGCTCGGCGCGATGCGCGATGGCCTCGATCCGCATGAGTATGGCGGCGCGCCGCTGCTCGGCATCAATGGAGTCGCAATCATCGCGCATGGCTCATCCAATGCGCGCGCGATTCGCAATGCGATTCGGGCGGCCTCCAATGAGGCGCTGGTGCATCAGGTGAACGCGGAAATCGTGGACATTCTCGGTCGGACCGAGGAGGTGCTCGGCGCCAAACCGGCCGGGAAGGGTATCCGCGGCATCTTCGCCAAAATGCGCGATAGGCTTTCGCGCTCGAAGGATGCCGAGGAGCGCGAGCGCCACCTCAACGCGGCGGCCTCGACGGTGCAGGTCGGCGCCGTTGCGCATGACGACATCGTTCCTGGAGAGGAGCGCATCAAAAAGGAAGCAGCTGAGCATGCGCACCGGGACACCATGAGGGCGGAGGTTATCTCAGGTTTAGAGACGCAACCCGCACCGCTCAATGGGACGAAATCCACCGGCGAGCTGCATCCTCAGAATGGCGACAAGCCGATGAGCGAAAAGGCCGCGACGGGGGATATCGCGGAAACAAACCCACCTAAGGAACCGCATTCGTAAAACATTTGTAAGGCTGGGCGAAACGTGCGCCGGACGCCTTTTGACGCGAGCTAAACAGCAAAAACAAACCCATTAAAGGCCCGAAATTCCTCAAGAATCATGAAGCTTGCCTTCCTCTTTCCCGGCCAGGGAGCCCAGCGCGTCGGCATGGGATCCGAACTAAGCCAAAACTTCCCCATCGCGCGCCAAACCTTCGAAGAAGCCGACCATGCCTTGGGATTCTCGCTCTCCAAATTATGCTTCGAGGGTCCCGAGGACGAGCTTCGCCTTACAACGAATACCCAGCCTGCGATGGTCACCGTAGCGATCGCCGCGATGCGTGTATTCGAGGCAGAATGCGGTATCGCTCCAGTAGTCACAGCAGGGCATAGTTTAGGTGAGTATAGCGCGCTTGTGGCTGCCGGAGCGCTTACGCTTCCCGATGCCGTCCGATCCGTTCGCGAGCGCGGCCGCCTGATGCAGGAGGCGTGTGCACCAGGGCAGGGCGCGATGGCGGCGCTTATCGGCCTCGAACCGGATGCAGTATCGGAAATTTGCGCGATGGTTTCCCAGGACGGCCAAATCGCGGTGCCCGCTAACCTGAATGCCCCTGGTCAAATCGCCATCGCCGGCAATGCTGCCGCGGTCCGTCGCGCCATCGATATCGCCAAGGAGCGGGGTGCCACGATGTCGATCGAGCTTAACGTCAGTGCGCCGTTTCATTGTCCGCTGATGAAGCCCGCGCAAGATGGGATGACACCGATTCTTCGCGGCCTCAACATTTCGCCATTCAGATTTCCCGTCATCGCCAATGTCACGGCCGAGGCCAACCGCGATCCCACCAAGGTCGCGGATCTTCTGATCCAGCAAATCACCGCGCCGGTTCGATGGATCGAATCGATGGAGCAGCTTGGCAAGCTCGGGGTGACCGATGCGATCGAGTTTGGATGTGGCCGGGTTCTGATGGGCCTGATGCGCCGCATCAACAAAAACATCCGCACCCGTCCGCTCGAGGATATGGCATCGCTGAAGGCCGTGAGCGAGGCTCTCGCGTCGGCCAAAAGCTGAACTCGCGTTATACGGAGTACTGTGCTGCCTGAATCAGCGCGCGGGAGAAACTTGCCTATCCTGCATCAACTCCATATGCTCGCCCCAATCGACCTTGCATTTGAATTGTCCGGTGGCCGCAGCTGAGGCGCCGAGGAGGAACCGCATCCCGATGGCTGATAATATCGAAGTAAAAGTGCGTGAGAAAATCGCCGAGCAACTCGGCGTCGCCGCCGACGAAGTCAAACCCGAGTCCTCGTTTATCGAAGACCTCGGCGCCGACTCGCTCGACATCGTCGAACTGGTGATGGCGCTCGAAGAAGAATTCAACATCGAGATCTCCGACGAAGACGCCGAGAAGATCCGCACCGTCAAAGACGTGGTGGGATACATCCAGGCCCACAAGAGCTGATCCGCCGCGATTTCACCACTTCAAAATACCGCAGTACCGGATGGCGGCGGGGCGCCGTCATCCTTAGTTCGCTGAGTTGGCAGGCTCGGAGGGGATGGGGAATATGGATGTGGAAGGCTGCGCCAGGTTCTGATCATGCGGTGTCCGTTCTGTCGTCATAAGGGTAACCGGGTCGTCGACTCTCGCATGTCGGGCGACGGCGCGACCATCCGCAGGCGCCGCGTCTGCTCCGCGTGTAAAAAGCGCTTCACCACCTACGAGCGGGTCGAAGAGGCCGCGCCGATGGTGGTCAAGAAGGACGGGCGGCGCGAGCCGTTCGACCGCGCCAAGATCATCGCCGGCATCAAGCGCGCCTGTGAGAAGCGTCCGGTCTCGATGGAGGCAATCGAGCAGATTGCCGATCGTGTCGAGTCGGCGGCGCTGGAGCGCGGCGAGCGCGAGGTCGCCAGCACCTTCATCGGCAGCGCGCTGATGAGCGAGTTGCATGAGATCGATCAGGTGGCATATGTGCGCTTCGCGTCGGTCTATCGATCATTCAAAGACATCGACGAGTTCATGCATGAGCTGGAGGATCTGATTCGGCTGCGCAAAATGGCGCCGGCCTCACCGCGGTCGCGCGACAAAAAGGGCGAAGCCGCATCCTACGAACTGAAGCCATCGAAGGAATGATGCGCGGCATTCCATGCCGACAGGGCATCGGATTTCGTGGCGTGCTTCGCACAGTGGCACGCCCCATCGGTGCGCGCGTTCTTTCTTCTTCTGTCAGCCTGAGCGACGCTTCGTCGCGAAGGACCTTCGCTTCGGCAGCCTTCGCTCAGGATGACAGAAGAAGAGCGCGCGCAAAGACAGAGGGAAGGGTGCCGCGATTACCTCACACCGATGCGATGGTCCACTCATGACCACCGCCCGCCCGAATGTCGAACGCGATTCGCGCCTGATGGAGGAAGCCATCACGCTTGCGGAATCCACGCTCGGCTTCACTTCGCCCAATCCCGCCGTCGGATGCGTCATCGTTGCGGGCGATCAAATCGTCGCACGCGGCGCCACCGCATCCGGAGGCCGCCCGCATGCCGAGGCGGTCGCCCTCGCAAAAGCGGGTGCGCAGGCCCGCGGCGCCACCGCATATGTGTCCCTCGAGCCATGCGCGCACTACGGCCAGACGCCGCCGTGCGCGAATGCACTGGTCGAGGCGGGCATCAAGCGCGTCGTCATCGGATGCGGCGATCCATTTCCGAAGGTGCGCGGCAAAGGTATCGCCATCCTGAAGAAGGCCGGCATCGCGGTGACGCTCGGCGTGATGGAAGACGAATGCCGCCGCACCAACGAAGGCTTCTTCACGCGCGTCGAGAAGGGGCGACCGATGTTGACGCTGAAGCTCGCGATGACGCTCGACGGGCGCATCGCGACATCGAGTGGTGATTCACAATGGATCAGTGGCGAGGAATCTCGCGCGCTGGTGCATCGATGGCGCCGCTACAGCGATGCGGTCATGGTCGGCGCCGGCACCGTTATTGCCGACAATCCGCGTCTCACGTGTCGCGATGAGGGCGGACGGGATCCTTATCGCGTTATCCTCGATGCGAAACTGCGCAGCGATCCTCGCGCACGCGTCTTCACCCAGCGCTCGAACGCCTCGACGATCCTGGTAACGACACCGGTGAACTACAAAAAGGCGCATGAGCGCTACGGCTCGAGTCGCACCGAAGTCCTCGCGATGAAGAGCGTCGGCGATGAAATCGCCCTGGCGCCGCTACTTCACGAATTCGGCCAGCGCGGATGGAATCGCATCATGCTGGAAGGCGGCGCACACCTGGCAGCCTCGGCATTGCGCCAGAAGGTAGTAGATCGGATCGCGATGTTCGTGGCGCCGAAAATTCTTGGCGGCGGCCTGTCAGCCATCGAGGGATTGGGACTTCCTGAAAATGAAGGATTCGATAGGCCTCGATGATCTGGAGGTCTGGCAAATCGGCAACGATTTCCTCATCGAAGCGCGCGTTCAGTCCTAGCGTGATCGCTTAGTCTGTCTCTCCGAGCGAGGCTGCCGAGTCGAGCGACCTCGCTAAGCGATTTGCCAGCTCCTTGTGACCCTTCTCTCGCTTGCGAGAGGAGAGGCAGCGAACTTGATCATATTCCTTCAAGGGAATATCTTTGAAATACTCGCGCGATGGCGTGGGAAGTCGAGTACACCGACGAATTCGCTCGATGGTGGGATACTCTTAGCGAGTATGAGCAGATTGCCGTGGCCGCGAGCGTCAGACAATTGGAAGACCGCGGTCCCATGCTCCCCTTTCCTCACTCAAGCAGCGTGAGAGGTTCCCGTCACGGCGTGATGCGCGAGCTGCGGATTCGGTCCGGCGGCAAACCGGTCAGAGTTTTCTATGCCTTCGACGAACGGAGAACCGCGTTGCTCCTAGTCGGCGGCAAGAAAGGTGGCAACAAACGATTTTATGACCAATTTTTGCGCGTTGCGGATCGTTTGTTCGACGAGCATCTGGCCGAATTAAGAACGGCGCGAGAGAAGGAGGCTACTCATGACAGGACATCATCCGTTCGCGGAGCTTCTGGCGAAGATGTCACCCGAGGCAAGGGCGCGCGCGGATCAAAGAGCTGAGGAACTTCGTCACGAGATCGATCTCGCGACGCTGCGCCAGGCGCTGAAACTTTCGCAACAGCAGCTCGCGAAGAAAATGCGCATCAATCAGCCCGAGGTTGCCAAGATCGAAAAACGCGCTGATATGTTGCTCAGCACAATTGGCGCGGTGCTTCACGCGATGGGCGCTGAGCTGAAAATCGTCGCGAGTTTCCCCGATCATGACATCCATATTGAGAGCTTGGGCAAACTAGCCAAAGGAAAGAGGAATGCTCGAACCGCGCTCGCGCTAGGCGGTCGCCGCAACCGCCGCATGAATCACAAAGCGACCGTGGCCGGTTAGAATCAAATCCGCGTGACAGCGATGCCGCTGCCCTCCTTCACACCTGACACTCGAGGTGAATATCTTCCGGTTCAAGTTTGAACAACTCAGGGTCAGGCTCTCTAGTAACGACACATCCCAAGCGCAGATAGAAATTGATCGTGTTCTCGGATGGGGTTGCCGATATGTACAGCCGCCTGGCTCTCTTCTCGCGCGCGATAGCCTTCGCAAGTTCGAAGAGCTGCCTGCCCACGCCTCTGTTTCGATAGGAGTTGCTCACGTGAAGGAATTTGAGCTGGAGTTGATCGCTGCTCTTGCCGATACGCTTGCTATCCAGCACAACCACTCCAATGAGTTCTGCGCCATCGAATGAGCCGTAGAGCCATCCACCGCGGTCGAAGCAGTCAAGCAGGATCGGCGTGTATTTCTCTGCTTCGCCGGGCGGCCATCCATGGACCGCAATGTGTTGCGGTCTAAGGACCAAAGTTCCGCTGTCAAAGTGATAGACATTCTCGATGACCTCACTTCGATCGATGCTCCAGACTTGCTCGATTTCGTCTCGAAGCAGTTTCCTTCCGGTTATCACCAGTAGCACTCCTGCGCACCCAATAGAATTACGCTGCCGAGGACCGCAGACGAATCGCCCATTGCAATGCGCTACTGTGCGATTGGTCGTTCAGCGAGTGCGTGAACGAGCCGTAATGCATCGACGATTAAGAAAAGCCTGCTGCCAAGCCGCCGCGGCATTGCTCGCAACAGTCCTGCTGTTCGCCGCGGTTGCGCATGGCGCTGAATCAGAAATTGATCACCTGGCGCAGATACTGGAGCTCAGACCCGGGTCTTCAGTAGCTGATGTCGGCGCGGGATCGGGCGAGATCTCGATTGCGATCGCAAAGTACGTGGAACCCAATGGAAAGATCTATTCAACCGAGATCGATCCGATGCTCCTCGACAAGATTCGACATGCAGCCGCAAAGGCTAAAGCCAGGGATGTAATCCCGGTTGCGGGTAATGAGCATGACACCGGCTTACCGTCTGATTGTTGCGACGCGATTTTCCTCCGAGAGGTGTACCATCACCTGACTGACCCAGTCTCAATGGATCGCTCGCTCTATCGCGCGATGCGTCCCGGCGCGCGGCTGGCGATCATCGATTTCGAGCCCTCGCAGCGCCCCGGCGAGGCGGCTCCCGCCGGGGTACCCGCCGATCGCGGAGGACACGGTGCTCCGATGAAGATTGTCGAAGGAGAACTCACGCAGGCCGGATTCGATTTTGTAAAGACCGTCGAATGGCCAATCAGCCTGACCATCCGGCACTACTGCATGCTGTTCAGAAAACCATTGACCCCCACACCCTCCCGCGCGCAAGGCCAATAATTCCAGGAATCCTGCCCGCCGCCTGAACACTGGTTAGTTTTAAAGTGCAATGATATCATCGCTCGACTGGAGAATGCGTTAATGCCCGGTTCCTCATTCGACGAAGTCTTCGCCCAACTGCGCGAAGGCAAGATGGTCGTCATGGTGCCCGAAGAGTCCGAGGCCGCCGAGGGTGACCTCGTGATGGGTGCGGAGTTCGTCACCCCCGACCACGTCAATTTCATGGCGCGCGAGGCGCGCGGAATCGTTTCTATCGCCATCCCGGAAAAGCGGATGCGCGAGCTTGGCATCCCGCTCTCCCAGACCACTGAGACCGGGCTGGTCACCGAACAGGCCGGCGCGCTGGTCGAGGCGCGCGAGGGCGTCACCACTGGGATCTCGGCCGGCGATCGGGCGCGCACCATCCAGGTAATCGGAAATCCTAAATCCACCACCGCCGATATCGTCATGCCCGGGCATATCCTGCCCCTGATGGCGCTGACCGGTGGCGTCATGATGCGGCTCGGGCGCGCCGAGGGTGCCGTCGATTTGATGCAGTGCGCCGGGATGCGGCCTGCAGCGGCGCTATGCGCGATCCTCGATGAGAACGGCGAGATGGCGACGCTGCCGACCTTGCGCAAATTCGCAGAGCAGCATTCGCTGCCGATGGTGTTCACCCGCGACCTCATCTCGCATCGTCTCACCAACGAAGTTCTGGTGCAGCGCGTGTCGAGCGTGCCGTTCACGACCGAGAGCGGAGACTTCCAGGGCGTCATCTTCAGAAACACCGTCGATGGTCGCGAACATCTCGCATTGATCAAGGGCAACGTCGGTGGAGGACGCCCGGCACTGGTGCGGCTGCATTCCGAATGTCTCACCGGCGATGTATTCGAGTCGGCGCGCTGCGACTGCGGCGAGCAGCTCGAGGAATCGATCGAGCGCATCCTCGCTTCCGATGCCGGCGTGATCATCTACCTGCACCAGGAGGGCCGCGGGATCGGGCTGGGCAACAAGATTCGCGCGTACGCGCTGCAGGACGGCGGACTCGACACCGTCGAAGCGAACCTGCAGTTGGGCTTTGAGGAAGACCTGCGCGATTACGGAATCGGCGCGCAAATCGTGCGCGACCTCGGCATTGGCGAGGTGCGGCTGCTGACCAACAATCCGCATAAGATCGACAGCCTCCGACGCTACGGGGTGAACGTGACGCGGGTGCCGCTGGAGGTCGAGCCGCACAAGGGCAATATCGGATACCTGCGCACCAAGAAAGAAAAGCTGGGCCATCTCTTCTCGGACCTGAAGCTGATAACATAGCCGGGCGGGGCGCGAGGGCGCCTCAGTTGTTTTTATGGGAAGCAGGCACATGGGTCGCGAGCTCGCGCTCAAGGCTCTTTATCGAATCGATATCTGCGGCGGCGCGTCCAGCGATGACCTCGCCGCGTTGTTCGAGACCGCGCAGACCGACAGCCAGATGCGCGTGTTCGCCAATGCGCTGATCGATGGTGTGCGCAAGGACGAGCGCGACCTCGACAAGCAGATTGCCGATGCGCTCGAGCATTGGTCGGTCAAGCGCCTGTCGCGCGTCGACCACAACATCCTGCGGATGGCCACCTTCGAGATGCTGCACATGGACGACGTGCCGACCCGCGTCACCATCGACGAGGCAATCGAGCTCGCGAAGACCTACGGTGACGAAGGGTCCGGGCGCTTCGTCAATGGCGTCCTCGACCACATTGCCGAGGTCAACAAACTTAAAGGAAAAGGTGAGGATCGCCCGCCGACCAGGCATGACTAGGCGGCTCGCGATACTGGCCGCGATGCTGCTCGCATCGGGATGCGGCTATCATTTCGGGGCATCGGGCACCAATCTGCCGGCCAGCGCGGAAACCATCTACATCGCGCGCTTCACCAACCAGACGCGTCAGACCGGCCTCAATGACGAGTTCATGGTTTACTTGAAGGATGAGGTCGCCAGTCATAAGCGCCTCACCATCGTCGATAGTCCTTCCGAGGCGGATCTGGAGCTGACCGGCCAAGTAACCCAAACCCTCGCGATTCCAAACGCATTCAATTCGGTTCTCGAGCCGACGCAGTATGCGCAGACGCTGGTGGTGCGCGCGTGGCTTCACGATCGTCGCAGCTCGAAGCTTTTGTGGAGCACCAATGGGATGGCGAGCACCCAGAACTATGCGACGGTTTCGCAGAACGTCGTGAATACCACGCCGACCTTCCTGCAACAGAATTTGCGCTCCAACGATATCGCGAGAATGAGCGACATCCAGACCGCGCAGACCCAGGAACGTGGCTCGCGCACCCAGATGATGGCTGGCCTCGCGGCGCATATGTACGACTCGATGGCGACCGGGTTCTGACCCGCGCCGAAGGAGGGGAGGGTGGCGGTCGAGAACGCGCTCGGATTCCTTCGCATCGTTGAGACTGCCAAAACGCTGCCCGCCGCGATTCTCATCGCAGGACCGCAGGCGTTCCTGCGCGAATATCTGGTCGATGCGATCGCGCGCCGCCTGGTCCGCGAAGGCCTCCAGTATCGAACCTTCCAAATCGCCAATGCCTCGGACTTCGCCTCGGTGGTCGAGGAGCTTCGTGCGCCCGACCTCTTCGCGCCCAAGCGAATGCTGGTATGCCGCGTCATGCGTTCCTTTCGCGATCGCGGCGGAGACGACAGCGCGTCCGGCGAGGATTCCTCGGAAAAGGAAACCCGCGGTGGTGACGCCGGCCTCATCGGTGCGGTGACCGACGCACGTCCCCCTAACCACCTGGTGATCGTTTACGACAAGGATGCTGCGCCTGCGAAAATTCGGCGCGCCGCCGAAAGCAGCGGCATCCTGGTGAACTGCATGCGGCCCTTCGACAATCAGCTTGCTCAATATGCGGCGAGCTTTGCGCGCGGCTTCGATTTGAAACTTTCGCAGAGCGCCGCCGAGTTGCTGGTCGCGCGTCATGGCGGCGATCTCAGCGCGATCGCGAATGCGCTCGGCAAGCTCGCGATTCATATCGAGAAGGGCGCATCGATCGAAGCTACGGATCTTACCGAGCAGGGGCCTTCGAAGCTGCCCGAACCGTTCGAAATCGCCGAGAGTCTCTCAGCGGGGAAGACGGCGGCGACCATCGCGCAACTCAGCCGCGCGATCGCGGGTGGACGCGATCCGTTCGAACTTCTCGCGGTCGAGTTCATTCCGGTGATGCGGCGCATGATGCTGGCAGCCTCGATGCTTGCTGCACGCAAGAGCACCTACGACATCGCGGGTGCGCTCGGCTTCGGTCCGAGCAGTCCGCTGGCGACGCGCGCGATCGACGGCGCGAAACGTTTCGGCGTGGCGCGGCTTCAGCGTGCGTATCTTCGCGCGAGCGAGCTGGATGAGGGCTTCAAGAACGGCGAGGTAAAAGATCGCGCCGAGGCATTGTCAGCGTTGGTGCTCGATCTGATGTCGGCCTAGCCGGAAAAGGAAGGCGCCCCCCCGTCTCTGAAGCCTACGACGGTTTCAATCGCTACGCTTTCTGTGCGTGGGTTTTATGGAACCGCGCGGATAGACGACCAATCTTGCGACTCACCGTGTTGCGATGCAGTTTGCCCTTGCTGGCGGCCTTGTCCAGTGCGCTGATGGCGGCGCGCAGTTTCTCCTGCGCGGCGGCGGCGTCGGTGGCGGCGATCGCTTCGGATGCGGTTTTGACGGCGGTGCGGACCTGGGTTCGGAGTGCGCGGTTATGTTCTCGGCGCTTGAGGTTTTGCCTCTGGCGCTTCTCTGCTGATGGGTGAACGGGAATATGCGGCATGGTCTGTTGTAACTAACAGCCCCAGCGTGCCGGATCAATATGGGGTGCTGGCTCGATTCGCCCGCGCCCGATGCCGGGATCGTTGTACATGGTCAACCCACATCGTTGGGCATCGATGCGACAACGGTGCTAGAAGGGGAACGACTGCACACCGAGGACGCGAACGTCATGGAGGCATGCGATGGACTTCGGAATTTTCTATGAGATCCAGGTCGACAGCCCACTCAAACATCGCGAGCGCGAGTACCAGGTCTTCCACGATGTGATGAACCAGGTGGTGCGCGCCGAGGAAGTCGGGTTTACCAACTTCTGGACCGTCGAGCATCATTTCCAGGTGGGCTTCGCGCATAGCTCGGCGCCGGAAGTTTTGTACGGCGCGATTTCGCAGCGCACCAGCAAGATTCGCATCGGCCACGCGGTGGTGCTGCTGCCGTTCCCATACAATCATCCGATTCGGATCGCGGAGCGCGTCGCGACGCTGGACATCCTGAGCAACGGGCGCGCCGAGGTCGGCACCGGCCGCTCGATCACGCAGGTTGAGCTGGGCGGCTTCGGGATTCCTTACAAGGAAACGCGCGCGCGATGGGAAGAGGCGCTCGACGTCATCACCACCATCTGGAAGAGCAAGGACGGCACTTTCTCATACAAGGGCAAGTACTTCGATATCCCGCAGCGCACTGTCGTGCCGATGCCGATTCAGAAGCCGCATCCGCCGCTGTGGGTCGCGTGCACCAGCGAGGATACGCACGAGCTCGCCGGCAAGCTGGGACTCGGGTTGCTATCGTTCACGCTGCTGGTATCGCCGGAGCGGTTGGGTCAGCGGGTTCGCGCATATCGGCAGGCGATCAAAACTGCGAAGCCTTACGGCGCATTTGCGAACAATCGCGCCGGCGCTTTCTCGATGACGCATATCGCGGATACCGACAAGCAGGCGCGTGCCGAAGCCGAGCGCGCATTCATGTCGTACGTCGGCACCACGCTGCGGGTGAATGCTCCGGTGCTGGAGGCGAAGCAGACCGGCGTCGATCCGGTCGATCCGGCCAGCGGCGCGACACCTCAACTGCCATCGCAGTACGAAGGCTTGGATCCGAGCAAGGTGACGCTGGATACGCTCATCGATCAGGGGATGTGCATTTGCGGCAGTCCTGATACTGCAATCAAGCAGCTCGAGCGGATTCAGAAGGAGGCGCAGCTCGATCAGTTCCTCGCGATGATGCAGTTCTGGTCGATTCCGCACGAGAAGACGATGCACGCGATCGATCTGTTCGGGAAATATGTGATCCCACACTTCCGCGACCGGAAGCCGGCGCAGTCGGAGGGTATCGAAAGCCGCGCTTGAGTTTCTCTTTACCCTCGCCCGATCGGGCGAGGGATTCAGGCCAAGAGCATCGCCCACTTTTCCTATCCCCCTTCCCAGCAGCAGGGGAAGGGGCCAGGGGTTAGGTCGTCTTGCTCCAGATCATCTCGATGAAGCGCAGCTCCGTGATGGCACCGTCGCCGGAGCGCACGAAGGTCACCGGCTCGCCGGCGCCGCGCCCCGTTTCCATCGTGAACACCAGCTCGCGATCGGTGGCGAGGAGTCGCGTCGGCGGCGGAGGCGGCGGCCACAGTGGATTGGGCGGGACCGTCAGCAAGAGTTCCCCGCCTCGATACTCAACATGAAACAGTCCGCCGTGATTCTTCTCCTCGTAACGTCCCAGCAGCGGCTTTAGATGGATCGGCGTCGGCACCGGCTGGGGCAGGGGAGTCGTCTTCCCCATCTCCTCGGATTTCTGCGCGAGCATCTCCAGAGTCTGGAACGTGATAGCCGCGGCCGCCGCATGCCCCTGCGCGTTGGTGAGGGTGACCACCCCGATGCGGTGACGCTTGTTGAATGCCAATGAGGAAAGAAATCCGGGATTCGATCCTCCATGCTCGTGGTAGATGTTCTCGCCGATCCTGATTCCCCACCACACCAGGCAGTAGCCGGTGCGCCAGTCGCGCTCGACGAAGACCACTCGATGCATCTCGGAAAGTGACTTGCCCGCGAGCACCTGCGCGCCCTCGCGCTTCGCCGCCCTGGTGCGGAACTGCAGCGAGATCCATTTGGCCAGATCGTTTACCGATGATCGGAGACCCGCCGCCGCTGCATAGCCGCGATGATCACTGACCACGGTGGCCGGCTCCGGAACGTCGTCATATGGATGGGGCAGGTAACCGGTCGCCATCCGCGCACCGGCCTGCTCCATCGTGAAGCAGCTCGATTGCATGCCGAGCGGATCGAGGATTTCGCTGCGGACATATTCCGTGAATGGCCGGCCGGAAACGCGCTCGACCGTTTCGCCCAGCAGCGCGAATCCGAGGTTGGAGTACTTGAACGCCGAATGCGGCTCGATCACCAGCGGCGAGCGATCGAGCCCATCCAGAATCGCTTTCATGGTCGGGAAATCGGCCGAGCGCCAATGCGGCGTGGGCGACTCTCCGACCAATCCCGATAGATGCGTCATGAGGCGGCGCAGGGTGACATCCTCGATGCGGCCGTAGTGGCACGTCACTGCCTTGAACTCGGGGATGAACCTCACCAGCGGATCGTCGAGCGACAACTTTCCCTGATCGCGAAGCTGCATGATCGCAAGTCCGGCGAAGGTCTTGCTGATCGATGCGACGCCGAACAGCGTGTCGGGCGTCATCGCGCGCTTCGTGGCGATATCGGCCAGCCCGAAGCCTTGCGCCCATGCCACTTGCTGATCGTGCACAATTGCGACTGCGGCGCCCGGCACATGATGGTCGGTGAGCGTCGCGTGGATGCGTTGCTGGATCTTTGGCAGCACGGTATTCGAGTAGGGCGTTCATCGTGCTCGCGATGATAACTCCGCATCGCGCGGAACGCATCACTCCTCCAGCCGCGTCGCTAACCTATGCCTATCGCCCCGCGGTATGATGGGCGGGGGTTATAGCTATGAAACACGATCATGTGGAGGGGCAGGGCGATCTTATCCGCAGCGCCTTCCTCTACGATGTTCTGGTTACGACGATCACCTTCGGCCACGAACAAGCTTTCCGCGAGGCCACCCTCGACAGCGCCAAGGTTGGGCCCGGTGATCGCGTGCTCGACATCGGATGCGGCACCGGAACTCTCGCGCTGGCGGCGAAGCGGCGCGTCGGTCCCGATGCTGAAGTCGATGGCGTCGATCCATCGGCGGAAATGATTGCGCGCGCGAAGGCCAAGGCCGCTCGCCAAGGCTTGTCGGTGAGGTTCGAGGTTGCGACGGCGCAGAAGCTCCCCTTTGCCGATGCTTCCTTCGACGTCGTGCTGAGCAGCCTCATGCTGCATCATCTGCCCGACGACATGCGCAAGCAGGCGGTGGCTGAAGTGCGGCGGGTGCTCAAGCCGGGAGGGCGGTTCATGGTGGTCGAGCTGGTCCAGAAGCCGGGCTTGCTCGCCATGCTGACGCCGGCGCGCTTCTCGCACAGCAAGCAGCACTTCCACGCATTCGACGACGCGAAAAATTTGATGAGGGACGCCGGCTTCAGCGAAGTCGGCTCGGGCGCGTTCAAATGGCGCTTCGCGGCATGGATTCTCGGCGCGACCGCGCCCAACCACGCGACCGCATAAGGAGACGCATCATGGCCAAGGGACGCGCTCGCTTCGGACTCACGCTTCCCAATCGCGGCGTCATCATCGGCGCCACCACGGTTCCCGAAATGCTCGAAATGGCTGAGTGGGCTGATTCGGGTGGATGGGATTCGGTGTGGGTCGGCGATTCAATCTTCGCCAAGCCGCGCCTCGATGCGATGGTGCTGCTCGGCGCGCTCGCCGCGCGCACCAAACGCGTGCGCCTCGGGCCCGCATGCTTCGCCAGCACGCCGTTGCGCGATGCGCTCATCCTCGCATACCAATGGGCCAGCCTCGATTTCATGTCGGGAGGGCGCACGGTGTTCGTCGCATGCCAGGGGCAGCCCGAGCCGGGCGGCGGCGCGTTCGACAAGGAGTTCGCCGCGCTGCGAGTCGAGCCGGGAAGCCGGATGCGGCGGATGGAAGAGGCGATCGAGATCATGCGCCTGACGTCCTCGCGCGAGCATGTGGACTACGACGGCAAGTACAACCAGTTCCGCGACATCACGGTCTTGCCGCGTCCCATCCAGCAGCCGATTCCGATTTGGGTGGTATCGAATCCCAACATGACCAATGTGAAGAACGTCGCATCCGGCTACAAACGCGTCGCGCGGCTGGGCGACGGATGGATGACGACCGGCAAGACGCCTAACGAGCTTCGCGAATCATTGGCGCTGATTCGCGGTTACGCGCGCGAGATGGGCCGCGAATTGCCGGCCAGCTTCGAGGTCTGCGTATACTACAACATCAACGTGAATGAGAATCGGGAGGCGGCGCTGGCGGAATCGAAGCGCTTCCTCGACAGCTACTACACGGTGGATTACTCGCGCGAATTCCTCGAGCGATGGTGCGCGCTGGGGTCGCCGGCGGAATGCATCGCGAACCTGAAGAGCTTCATCGATGCCGGCGCGACCACCATCACGATTCGGCTGACAGGCTACGATCAGAAGCAGCAGTTCAAGCGGGTGACGGAGGAGGTGCTGCCGTCATTGATGTGAGGTCCGATCCGGGTAGGGGCGGTTCGCGAACGAACTTGGCCGGATTAACGACGGCGACCAATATGACCGAGGCGACTGGAAAAATGAAGCGTCCAACTATCAATCTAAAGAACCCGAAGCGCTACGCGCCGCTGCTCGCGATCCGCAACGTGCGCGAATATGACGCGGCCGTTGCGCACCTTAACCATCTGGTCGACGCGGTCGGCGACAATCCCAGGAATCCTCGCTACAGGTTCATCGACACGCTCTCAGTACTGATCGAAGCGTACGATGCAGACCACTATCCGATTCCCGAGGCCACGGCGGTCGAGCTGCTCAGATTCCTGATGGAGCAGCATGGCTTGTCCCAGGGAGAACTGCCCGAAGTCGGCAGCCAAGGCGTGGTCTCCGAAATCCTCCGTGGAAAGCGGGAGCTCAACGTGCGGCAAATTCAGGCACTCTCGCGGCGTTTTCATCTGCCGGCCGGAGCATTTTTCCCCGAGGTCGAATCCAGCCGTGAAGCGGTCTGAACCCGGGAGTAGAGGGAGTTCAATCAGTACGGCAATGAAGCGACGCACCATTGGCAAGTCGTCGACTCTAGTTGACATAATATTTCTTATGCGAAGTTAGCTGGGGATTCGGTGAATATCGCCACCAATCTCAAAATGATCAACAATTGGGCGATGAATCGGGAGCGGACGGCGAGCCTGCGTCCAATGGATCGGGTCAGCAAAGAATTAGTGCCCCTACTCGTTCTATGCGAGACGCGCTACGAATCACAACGATCTAGGCCGCCGCCATTATCGCGATCCGCGAGCGCCTAGAATCAAAGTTTGACGTGCGTTTCAGTCTCAAATACGAAGGTCCATTGAAATCTACAACGGATCGCAACGCTCGCGTCAAACACAAAAACGAACTGCGCTGGCACTTCGCTGATCAATTGGATGAATTGACGGTACGGGGTGACTTTTCTCGCATCCCGAGACACGAAGGCAGCGAGGCGACATCGATTGAGAGCGGCATAACTAGGATCGACTTTTCCAAAATAGGGGGCCAAGAAATTCAGAAAATTTGGTACTTGCCCGTTCTGGATCGGTCACTGAATATGGCTTGCTCGCTTCATGTGCGAATTGACCGGCCAGAGCGTCCCGGCTCACTTTTCGAGCACGCCAACAATGGTGGCGATTTAGACAATCGGATCAAGACTCTTTTGGATGCACTGCGAGTCCCGCACAATGAGAACGAAGCGCGGCCCGACGAGAACGATCCGAAACGGCACTACTGTACCTGCTTGTTCGATGATGATTCGATGATTACATCGCTGTTCATCGAAACACGGCCATCGTTACGAGGCTTGCCTAAAGGTCATGTCGAGTTAACTATCGACGTGGAAATCAGACCGCACGATCTGACATTCACCCCAGACGAATGAATTTGAAAGCTCGAACGTTTACCCAGCGGCTCACTTGGGTGGTGGCCAACCGACTTGAATTTCAATGCCCTGATCCGGAAAACTCGTGTTGAGCGCCGAATCGTAATCTACCGTTATGGCCAATTTCTTTTCGACCAACTGACGCACCGCTTGTCCCATATCGTCGGCGCTTTTTCCAACAACGATGTGGATACCGACCACGAACGAATTAGGCTGAATGCTTGGCGTTGGCCAGTTGGCCACGCGCAACGCCCGTGACAATCCAATGGTGAACGGCAATTGCTGATCGTTTACCAATGTGATGATAACGTTGCTGGGGCGATACGTGCCTAAAGATTTGCCCCACTCATTGATTTCATTTTTTGTTAACGGCACTGGCCATGGAGCTGGCTGGTTCATAGGCGGAAGTATGATCGCGGGCATTGGAGTTGAAGCGCTGATCCTGACGGCGACCATTCCGACAAATAAAAAGACCGTCAAAGCAAGAAAGACAAACGCAGCGCGCAAAACTCCTAGAGCATATGGGGAAAACGCTTTGTACAGACCGATGACGATACTGCCCATCACCATGGATAGAACCGCAAGGATGACGGTGTGTACGTCGCTCGGATTGACGACTGATCTATAATCGAAATTCGCGATTTCTGCTGGCAGTGCCACAGAATCCCCCGCTGAGCTTGCGACACCGATTTCCCGCGCGTATTTCAGATTGAAAATGCGCAAATGGATTGTCGCAATTTTCTCGCGTGACCGGCCTTTGGCAGAGGCGCGGTCACTCAGAGCTATTCAGTCTTTCGCGAACGGAAAAGTGGACTGACCATCCGCTTGAACTTTTCGGGATCGGCCCTTTCCAGTTCTCGCCTTAGCTGCTCGTCGCTTGCGCGCGTCTTCGTGCTTACGGGCTTTTTCGGATTCGATTTCCTCTGAGGCGAAGCATAGCGCGTGTCCGTCGGGTGTGCCACCGAGCAGGGCGAGACAACAATACGTTCCTCGGTCCCGGGGGTGGACAACTACCTGTCATAGGTAAATGCTAATGGGTTATGGCCGCTTGTCGCGGCCCCTAGCAAGGAGGCATGCCATCTATGGCTGCGTGTCCCGATGTCTCTCCCCTTCCCCGTCTCCGTCGTCGCCCGCTAACGCTCACTCAACGCCGTCTCGAGGCCAACCGGCGCAATGCCGCGCGCTCGACCGGCCCGCGCACTGCGCGAGGAAAGGCGCGCGTCGCCCGCAACGCCATCAAACATGGATTCTTCGTGGGGCAGGAAAGATGGACCCCCGCACAACATCGCGATTTCGAGGCACTACTGGACGGCCTTCGTGATGACGTGCGGCCCGAGGGCATCATCGAGGAAAGCTGCGTGCGCACGATAGCCGAGTCCTACGTGCGGATGGCGGCGGTGCTCCGCTATGAAAATATCGCCGCGCACCGCCATCATCAGGAGCGCGACCGCGAGCTTGATAGGCATATCGCTGCCGCCGATGCTCCCAACGCTGCATGGCTTGGGGCTCGTCGCGAACGGTTGCGCCGGGCAGGATGGTGGAAGCCAACCATCCCGGGCGAGCGCGAAGCGAAGGCGATCTTGCGATACCTGGGCTGCCTCGAGCGGACCATCGAGGCCGCCGCATCATATCTCATCGCGCAAAAACAAACCCACTATTCGGCAACGCCGAATAGTGGCCCTGAGGCTTTGCGAAGGGCCTACGCGCAGCGACTCGACGATTCGGCAACGCCGAATAGTGGCCCTGAGGCTTTGCGAAGGGCCTACGCGCAGCGATTCGACGATTCGGCGACGCCGAATAGTGGCCCTGAAGTGGCAACTCCTTCGGAGGCACAACACGATAAAACAAACCCACTAAGTTCAACGTTTACCGGCGATTATTCTGCAGCGCTGGTACAAGAGAGCGTGGCGCCCGAGCGACGCGCCGCGGTGCGGCGCGCCCACCCTCACCCGGAGCCCAACACGCAAGGCGTGTCGTGCCCCGACCTCTCCCACTGCGCGGCTGGCGGCTATGCCGCAGCCACGGGAGAGGGCAGGCCGGAAAATCGCAAGAACAAACCCACTTCAGGCATCGAGGAAATCGCAAAAACAAACCCACTAAGTTCAATGTTTCCGGGCAATCGTCATCAGCGACGACGCGCGAAGGCGCTCGCACGAAGACCCTGACCGAGCACGCAGGTCGGTCGTTGACCATCGGCGCCGGACGCGGGATCATTTGATCCATCTGAGACATCAGAATTCGGAAGCGGTCTCGATTCATCGAATCGATTCCGAAGGCCCATTCGAAGATCCATTCAAAGACTGGGAGGCGATTTTGAAGCACTTTGTCAAATCGATGTTTTCCGCGAGCCTGCTCCTGACTGCACTCATGCTCGTATGCTCCGTGTCGAGCGCGGTCGCGGCGGGGGTCAAGCCGGGCGATACCATCACCAAGGAGAACGCGGCCCAGGTGCAGGATCTCCTCAGCCCCGGCAATCTGATCCTTGTGCAGCGCGGGATGCAGATTCACGTCATCGCGACTGACAAGCTCGAATGGCCGCCTCCGTACAAGAGCGCGAGCGAAAAATATGCCGCGCAAGTCGGGCTCGATTCCGCCGGCGAGATCAAAGGCTATGTCGCGGGACTGCCCTTTCCCTTGCTCGATCCGAATGATGCGCAAGTCGCGCTCAAGGTGATGTGGAACTTCAGCTTTCGTCCGCTCTACAGCGACGATGCCGATCTCCGCTTCGCCCAGGTTGCGAGCTATGCGCCCAACAGCACCGGCTCACCAGTCAGCTATTTCACCGTCGGACATTTCGCGTTTTACAACAACATCGGCCGCATCGAGGTGCCGCCGGTGCCGACCGATCCGGACGCCAAGCAGAGCGGGGTGCGATATCGGTTCGCCTACTATCCGATGCTCGAACCCTCCTCGATCCGGGGCTACGGGATGATTCGCTTTCGGCATATCGATCCTGCGACCGAGGACAACACCTGGGTGTTCAATCCGCAGACGCGACGCCTGCGCCGGCAATCGCCGGAAATCCTCTCGGATGCGATCGGCGCCCTGCCCGGCTTCTCCGGGTCGTCCTACGGCGGGGCCTCGACTGGCGCCCCGGCGGTGGTCACTACCATCGATCCGGATTCGTATTTCGGCTTTTCCGCGAAGATCGAGGACTACAACTACAAATACCTGGGTGAGAAATCGATGCTCGCCTCGGTCCATGCGAAAAATTCACCCGAGACGCCCTGCCCCACCGATGGCGGCAAGACCATCTGTCCCGAGGACTGGGAGATGCGGCATCTATACGTGATCGAGGCGACCGCCAAGCCCGGCCACGACATCTCGATTCCCCGCCGCATCCTCTATATCGATTCGGAAGGATGGTTCATCACCGCGTCGGATCAGTACGATCGCGAGGGCAAGCTGTGGAAGACGCTGGTCGCGTTTAATACTTATCGCGATCGCCCGGTGCCCGACGCCAAGGTCGCCATCTATCCATACAAGCGGATGTTCCAGCTCGGCCTCGTCGACTATGACACCCAGCTCGGCTACTCATCGGTGATCTACATGCCGGGGCGCGAGTCGCAGGAACGCGAGTGCTGGTACATCGATATGGGCACGGTGGACAATTCGTTCTTCTCGCCGGAAGCGATGAAAAACGCAGGTCATTAGGCGAGACACCCGCAATCAGTCAAAACTTTGGTCGGGCGATCTGTCTGGCAGAGGCAATCGTGCGTCCGTATTATGGAAGGTCATGACGAACAGACGACGTGTTGGATCGGCACGCCCGCTTGCCTTTGGCGTTGCCGCGGTGATGGTCCCGGTGCTCTTTCTGGCGGTTGGTTTGGCGACCTTGGCGGGCGACAGCTTCGCCGCTAATGCCACTCCGAAGCCGCAAGTTACCGAGACGCCGCCGCCCAACGCTTTGCCACCGAACCAGGCGCTCGACGCGCACTTCATCACCTACCTGCAAAAGCGTTTCATGATTTCGGACGCATCGCACATCCAGCTGGGGCCCATGGTTCCCACTGCGATGAGCGGCATATTTTCGCGGACCCTACGGGTCAGCAATGATCGCGGACAATCGGTCATGGCGACGCTCTATACCAATGCGGGAGGCACTCAGATGATCCTGACCCAGGGCGTTGGTCAGATGTATGACCTGACCAAGGATCCCTGGGAGAAAATCAATCTGAAGTCGATTCATCTGGACGATCACCCGAGCATGGGAAATCCGGACGCGCCGGTGACCATTGTCGAATTTGCCGATTTCGAATGCCCCTTCTGCGCGCGTGCCTTCGGCACCCTCGAGACGATGGTGCATACGACCTACAAGGACAAGATTCGGGTCATCTACAAAAGCTACCCGCTGAACAGTCATCCGTGGGCGATCCGTGCCGCGCTGGGCGCTGAATGTGCTCGCCTCCAGAATCCGGAAGCGTTCTGGGATTTTGCCCGCGACTACTACAGCAGCCAGGGATCGATCACGGTAAAGAATATCGACGATCACATCCACGCCACCGCCAAGCGGCTCAACCTCGATGTGCCGAGCCTCGATGCATGCATGGCAGGCAAGGCGGCGCAGGCCCGCGTCGAACAGGATCAGAAAGACGGGACCTCGATAGGCGTGACCTCGACGCCGACGCTGTTCGTCAATGGAGTTCGCGTAATCGGCCTGCCCGAAGAAAAAGCCTTCGATTGGGTGGTGACGGAACAGCTCAACGAAGCCGGCAAAGGCAAGGAGATGCTGCGCAAGTAGCGCCGAGAGCAGCCGCTTCGGTGGTCTTCGAACCCCCGAGCCACGATCGTGGCGTGCGATGGAGCCGGACTAGGGTTTGGGAATTTTGGGCATTTGAGGCAGGTACTTTGACAGCGCCTCCCTCGGGTCGGGCAGAGGTGGCGTGGCACCGAGGTCGGCCAGCGCCTCGATGACAGGTTGCCGATCGCGTGCGAAAGGATTGGCAGTCAGGAACCGCTGGTATGCCTGGATAGCGCCTGCCTTGTCGCCCTGGACAGCCATCAGTCGCGCAACCTGAAGTGAGGCGTGGGGCTGTTCGGGTCCCGGGATGGACGCAGCCTGAGCATATGCACCCTGGGCCTTCTTGAGGTCGCCCATCTTCTCGTAGATGACGCCTAAATCCATGTACGCCATGCTCGCGAACAAATCGTCCTTCGCGTCGGGCGCATACGCGACCAAAGCATTTCGCGCCTTTTCGAGCTGACCTTCCTGGAAGTACGCACTGCCGAGGTAGAAGCGCGCGAGCTTGCCGACCTCGCGCCCGGGTTCGTCGTGCGCAAGCTTCTCGAAGTCGATCTCGGCCTGTTTGTAATTCTTCCGGTTGAGCTCACCGATGGCACTATAGAAGCGATCGCCGGCCACTACGTCGCGATGAACCTCGTAGTAGTAAATCCCGACCGCGAGTGCACCTGCGGCCAATACGATTGAGGCCGAAACGATAACCTGCTGCAGGTTCTCGAGCAGGAAGGTTTGCGCATTCGCGACGAAGCTCTGGAACTCGTCGGGCTGCTTGAGCTCTTTGCGGGTGATTTTCTTGTGATGAGTGCGAGTCGTTGCCATGAGAACCGGACGCTCCGGGGCCCCCCAACTAAGCTTTCAGAGGTCGGCTGCGGCCGCGCTCACATTTTGTACTTGAAGTCTTCGGGCGACATCCGCTCGAGGATTTCCGACCACTTGTCGCGCGAGACGCCGGCCAGGTTCTGCTCGCTCTGCGCCGGTTGCTGCTGTTCGGTTGATTCCAGTTCGCTGGAAGCCTCGAGAACCTTCTTCGCCACATAAATCGGAGACTTGGTTCGCAGCGCCAGCGCCAGCGCATCGCTCGGACGCGAATCGATGGTGAGCGCCTTGCCCTCGCGCGTCTTCAACTGGATTTGCGCGAAGTAGGTGTTCTCGCGCAGATCCGTTACCTCGACACATTCAACTGTCGCGCTGAACTCCGACAGCACGTTGCGCAGCAGATCGTGGGTCATCGGACGCTGCATCTTGACCCCTTCCAGCTCGCTCGCCATGGAAGTGGCTTCCAGCGGACCGACCCAGATTGGCAGGTTCAGTTTATTGTCGGGATCCTTCAGCATCACAATCGGCAATTTAGTGGTCGGATCGAGGGAAATTCCGGCAACCACCATCAGTAAAAAGTCTTTTCTATCACCTGCCATATCGCGTCTCTCTGAAACTACCCTCCTGACCGCTGACGATGTGCGGGAAAGCTGCACCTCGCCTGTTCCCGTCCCCGTAACAATCTTGGAACAAAGAACGGAAAGGGTCAACTGAACTCGTTGAAAGACGCGTGCAGCCCACGTCCTCAGCGCGGAACCAACAGGTCTACCACGCGGTACAACTGGTTTAGATTGCGGCACTCTTCGACCAGGTCGCAGTGCGGAGAATAGCGATCCATCTCGCTATCGCCGAAACCCCAGGTATTGCGACTCTCCGGGTTAAGCCAAATGACTCTCTTCGCGCGCGTCTTGATCTCCCTGAGGCACCAGTCGTGCGGCAGGTTGTAATTGTTGCGCGCATCGCCCAGCACGATCACTGTGGTCCGCTTGTTAATCGCCCCCAGATGATCGCTGTAAAAATTTCGGAACGCATGCCCAAAATTAGAATGGGCATAGACGTTGATGATATCACCCTTGAGCGCGATATCGAGCGCTTCCTTCGCATCGTTGGTGCGGAAGTGCTCGGTCACCTCTCCGATGTCCGCGACGAAGATGTAGCTGCGCACTCGCGAATAGAGATCCTGCAGCGAATACACGAACTGCAGCATGAAGCGCGAGGCGTTGCGCACCGAATCCGAGACGTCGCACAGGATCACCACCTGCGGACGCTCCTTCTTACGCTGCTCGAATTTCAGCTTGAACGGCACCCCGCCGTACTCGAGGTTCTTGCGCAAGGTGCGTTTGATATCGAAGCGGCCCTTCTTGTCGCGCTTGCGCCGAATCGAGATCACGTTCTTGAGGCGCTGCGCGAGCTTCTGCACCGCCTCGTTCATCTGCTTCAGTTCTTCCTCGGACAGATAGTAGAAGCTCTTCTCGCCGAGCTTGTTGAGATGCTGTTCTTCGCGCGCTTTGACGTCGCGCTTCTCGCGCTCCATCCTGACGAAACGGCGGATGATGTCGTCGAGCTGCTTGAGTCTCCGGTCGAGATATTCCTCCATCTGCGCCTTCATCTTGGCGCTGATGTCCATCTTTTCGAGCTCGTCGCGAAGTTGCTTGATCTCGGCTTCGATCTTGTCGAGCCCGAGCTCACGCGCCAAGGCGCGCGCGAAGTAGTTCTCCTCGATGGTGCGTTCGATATTGTTCAGCTTGACCGCGCGAGCGGCGTCGCGAATCTTGCGCTCCATCTGGCCGGAATTGTTTTGCAGCAGTTGCTTGGCGAGTTCGGAGAGCTTCTTGCCCTCCTTCTTGAGCATCTCTTCGACTTCCTCCAGGAACTTCTGAAATTCCTGGTCCGACATCGAGAGCGCCTGCTGCACCGCCTGGCTGGCCTGCTTGATGATTTCGCCGAGCCCGGAAAAATACAGCTCGAACAATTCCTCGAACACCGGCAGCTCGCTGCGGCGCTTGACCATGGTGGCGCGCAGCGCGGCCCGGAAGCTGTCCTTCTCGGCTAACCCGGTCACATCGGCGGCCCCGAACGCATCGAGGGTTTCCGCGAGCGAAACGCGCACGCCGTTCTCTCGGAGCAGGTTTGCGAATTCGACTAGCTTTTCTTGCATGCGCTTTCTTCTTCCCCTCGCATTCTCTTCTCCCCTTCCCTACAAAATTGTCCTCTTTCCTTCTATCCCTCTCCATCTTATGGAGAGGGCGCGGCGTCCGCACCGGGGTGAGGCGGGAAGGGGTCGGGGGTTAGGTCAATTCAAGAGATCCTTGTCGCTGCCACCGCTCGTCTCGGGGGTCGTTCCGCGACGCGCCCTCGCCCGCCGCACATAGTCCTTCAACTCTTCCTGAGCTTTGCGCACGTCACCTTCATACTTGACGATGGTGTCGAGCGTTTCGGTAACCAGCTCCTGATCGAGACTCTGAACGTTGAGCAGGGTGAGCGCCTTGATCCAATCGAGCGTCTCGCTGATGCCGGGGGTCTTCTTGAGATCGAGTTTGCGCAGCGACTGGACCACTCCAACCACCTCGTCCGCCAGCTTCTTGCTCGCGTCGGGCACCTTCAGCTGAACGATCGCGAGTTCCTGCTCCTTGGCCGGGAAGTCAATATAAAGGTGCAGGCAACGGCGCTTGAGGGCGTCCGACATCTCGCGGGCATTGTTCGAGGTCAGCACCACCAGCGGCATCTGTTTGGCCTTGATGGTTCCGATTTCGGGAATCGTCACCTGGAAGTCCGACAGCAGCTCGAGCAGGAATGCCTCGAACTCCGCATCCGCCTTGTCGATCTCATCGATCAATAGCACCGTCGGCTTGTCGCTGGAGATTGCCTTGAGCAACGGCCGCGGCAGCACGAAGCGCTCGGAGAAAAACACCTCGTCCTGCGCCGCGATACGGTCGACCGCCTCGGCTATCCCTTTGGCGCCATGGAGGACTTCGCCGATCTTGTCCTTGAGGATCTGGGTATACAGAAGCTGCTTGGCGTATTCCCATTCGTAGAGCGCCTTGCCCTCGTCCAAGCCCTCGTAACACTGGAGGCGGACCAGCTCCCATCCGAGGGCCGCAGCCGCCACTTTGGCGAGGTCGGTCTTTCCGACTCCGGCGGGACCTTCAACCAGGATAGGCTTTCCGAGTTCTTTGGCCAGGTAAACCACGGTCGCGATTCGACGACTCGCGATGTAGTTGTTTTGTTTGAACTGCGAAATTACGTCGTCGATGGAAGAAAACATTCGGCCTCCTCGCCGGATGCGGTCGCGGGGCACCGCTGTAATCGTACTTCAATATCATGGCTGAGCGCGATGACAAAATGACCCTGACCCTTTCGGGAGTACGGTCGCGCGCTCGACTATCGAGGATTTGCCAAACCCGCCGGATTTCGGGGTGGTGGGTCAATTCGAAGTTCGGCCACTTGAGATCGTGATTCCGATTCCGGGTTTGGGCGGTTCGCGAACCGCCCGTTGAATCTTCGTCGGCTTGGGTCCTTTTAATCATGTCGATTCAACCGCATGAAAGCCGATTTCTTGATTTGACGTTTGCACCACCGTTCACCTAATCGCGGCATCGCATTTGGATGCGCTTCGCGCGATCAGGATTAGACGGGTCGTTCAAGAACGACCCCTACCCCGAAGGATTCTCCTCGCGAGTTCCTGATGAGTGATTGGTGCTCGCCAAACGCCGTCAAGAATCCTTCTAAAGTGACGCACGACCGGATTTCGGCAGGACCGACGGGCTGAGTATCGAAGTTAGCCGTTACGCGTAGCTCAACCACCTGATCATTTCGCGCATGGTCGGACGTTTGCCGTACATCAGGATGCCGACTCGATAAATTTGCGTTGCGATGCGCTGCACGACATAGACCGCGCCAATCAGAAGCGCGAAGCACAGCACGATTTGCCATATCGGTGGTCGTTCGACTGCCAGCCGCATGTACATCAGGACCGGTGAGCAGAACGGGACCAGCGAGCTGATCACCGCCAGCCTGGAGTTTGGCGCGGCCGCCACCGGTGTAATCAGGGTACAGGCCAAAATCAGCGGCGACACCAGCACGAAACTCCAATGTTGTGCTTCATCGGTGGAGTTGAAGGCGGCGCCGACCGCCGCGAACATCGCGCTATAAAGCAAATACCCGAGCAGATAGAAAATTCCGAAGTAAATTATCAGCGGGAGCGGAACCAGGTGCACCCCGGGCGCGGTGGTCAATGGCTTGGCCATCGCGAGGCCCATGACGCCCCATATTACGACCTGGATCAGCCCGACCGCTCCAACCCCTAGAATTTTCCCGCTCATCAACTCGTCCGGAGTCGCGCAACAGAGCAACACCTCGATCACGCGCGAGGCCTTTTCATCCAGCACCGAGCGCATGATCATGACGCCATATGAGAGCAGCGTGATGAACAACATGGTGGCCAGCAGCAGGACCGTGACAATCGCGGCCGCGTCGCGGCGCATGTTGCTATCACTGGCGCCGGAGGTGCGCGTCTCCAGCCTGGCCCCCTGGAGCGCCACATCGATCTGATCGGGGGTTATTCCGTATTCCGCCATGCGCATCCGGTTGAAGGCTGAGGACACCGAATCGCGGATGAGCGGCTGCCAAATCAAGTCTCGCGATGACTGCCGCTCATAGATCGCCCGGCCTTCCTTGATCGAATCCGCATCCATCCACAGGAAGCCGTCGATGCGGCGCGCGTTCAGATCGTCGGTCAATCGCTGGTGCTCAGCCTCCGAGACGTCAGTGCTGATGATGACTTGGTAGGCACCCCTGCTGTCGTCGATCAGCCGATCGCGAATGTCCTCCGCCAGACTCTCCTGCGGACACGCCAGCACGATTTTTTGATTCTGGCGGTTGGCTCGTTCGCCCAGAACCGCCGGGATCGCGATTACGGTCGCCAGAAACAACGGCATCAGGAAGGTGGTGACCAGGAATGAGCGGGTGCGAATCCGCTTGGAGCATTCGTGCCTGGCGATGATCCAGGTGTTGCGCAAGGCGCCGTTAGCCATTGGCCTTTTCCACCCGGTCGATGAAGATCTCCTCGAGCGAGGGCTCCATCACTTCGAACCTGGAGATCTTCGCTGCGCACATCGCCGCACGCAGAAGGTCTTGCGCGTCGGCGCCACGACGCAACTTCACTTCGGCATAGTTGCCGTAGTCGTTGCTCGATTCGACCAGCGAACAACGCGCGAGAAACTTGCCATCACCCTCGTAGGCGATTTGTACGAAGCGCGCGCCGTAGCTCGCCTTGATTTCCCGCAAAGAGCCTTGCACCACGGCGCGTCCCTGATTCAAAAGACAAATCGTGTCGCAGAGCTTTTCTACCTGGTCCATCCGATGCGTCGAGAACAGGATGGTTCTGCCCTGCTCTTTCAACTCGAGGATTACATCCTTCAGTAGATTTGCATTGATGGGATCGAGGCCGGAAAACGGCTCGTCCATGATTATCAGCTCGGGTTCGTGCAACAGCGCGGCGATAAACTGGACCTTCTGTTGCATCCCCTTCGACATTTCCTCGACCCGCCTGTCCACCCATTCCGCGATGTCGAGGCGTTGCGCCCATTGCCGCGCCCGTGCGATGGCGTCGCGGGAAGTCAGCCCGCTCAGTTGGCCGAGCAATGCGAGGTTCTCGCGTACCCGGATTTTTCGATACAGTCCGCGCTCTTCCGGAAGGTATCCGACTTTATGGAGATGACTGCGCTTGAATGGCTCGCCGAACAACCGCACCGCGCCGGCATCGGGCTTGATGATCCCGATCATCATCCGGATAGTGCTGGTCTTGCCGGCGCCGTTGGGACCCAGCAAGCCGAAAATCTGACCAGGCGACAAGGTAAAGGAGAGGTCGTCGACCGCTACAAAATCGTCGTAGGACTTGCAGACCCGCGCCAGCTCAACCGTCGCCATCGCAACGAGCGTACAGAACCGCGCTCATCGAGACGAGTCCCGAATTTCCTTCAAAAATCGACGAAATCAGTGCGCCCAGACCAATTGCGGATTCTTCTCCCACGGGTAGACATGCACCATCCAGCCAAACAGCTGCGGATAGAAAACCCCACCCGCCTCATCGCAAGCTTCCTTGGTAGTGATGCTGCCCATGCCGAATTTCTTCCAGTCAACGGTCGACGGATCAGTGCCTTTTTTCGGGAAGCATAAATTGATGTGCTTGTGCCATCGCGCGACGCTCAGCGGCACCCGCTCATTGAGCTTTTCGTCGGATGCCCGCTTCGGCGCCGTGTACATCGCGCCCACCAGTTCGTAGCCTCCATCCGCTACCCGCTTGTACAAGAGCGAAGTCGGCTGCGCAGGGTTGAAGGTGAATACGGCCTTGAGGCCGTACCACTTCTTGGTGAAGTGTACGATCGGTTGCTTCATCTCCGGATGCCACGGCTTGTAACCATCGGCTTCGGCGACATGGTAATCCTTGTATTTCGCCAGCGCGGTTTGGAGCGTCGCCACCAACTCATCGGCGCGATGCTGGTCGCTGTCGTTTTTCGGGCGCAGCTCGGTGTAGCCCATATGCGCCGCCATCATCGGATCGTGTTCCATATGCTCCGATGACATCATCCGATCCATCGAGGCGGCGTTCTCACCCTCCTCCGGCATCTCGTGATGCGTCATGCCCCCCATGTCCATGGACCCCATGTCGTTCGCCCATGAGTTGTTGACGGCGAAAATTGTGCCGACTATCGCGGCCGCGATGAGCGAGATGCAATGGTGACGCTGCATCTGAACCTCCCTGTGAACCCTCCTACTACGTTTTTATGCCACCACGGTTTCAAGTTCGATCATCTGAACTTGCTACAAAAGCGTGCCCCCCGAAGGCAGGTAGCGATCGAAGCGGCCAAATGGCTTCGATGCCATGTATTGTCCGACGTGATCGATCCTCAAACCCGCCCCCAGCAGCGCGCTTAGAGCGGTCATGTTAATTCCCGGGACCCGGAACTCGACGGTCGCGTCAGCTTGAGCACCCAACGCATCGCCGATCGCGCGCAGGAGCGATATTTGAAGGCGTGGGATGCGCGCGGCGACGGGCCCGATACGGTGATGGCTCCCCGTGCTCGAATAGTAGGCGTATGCGCTGATTCCGCGCGCGCCATCCATTATTGCCAGGCAAGTCAGTCCCGCCTCAGCCAGCCAGAAACCATGATCGCCGTCACGCCGCCGACCCCAAATCGCCTCGTCCAAATCACCGAGCTTGCGAATCCATGGCTTCGAAAACGTGCCCTCTTTGATGATTTCCTTCATGCGCGGCGCGGCCAATTCAATCAGCCCTGGTGCGGGGCCATCGATCCCAAAGAGCGGATAACGCGGGACCATCCCCGCACGAACGTAAAGCCTCTGCGCTCCGAGTTCGCCGCTTGAGGCCACCGCCCGAATGTTCGCGCCTCGCGCGTCGCCGGCGGCGAGGCATCGCTTGAGGAGTTCGCCGCCGACACCTTGGCTATGGGCTTCTGGCAGCACGAACAGGTCGGAGAGGAACCACAACTCCTGACGTACGAAGCCGACGCTGAAGCCGATCGGTCGGCCATCTTCAGAAGCGATCCACGCGAGCATCGGGTCGGTCCTCAAGAGGTGCCGCATCTCCGAGCTGGGTTCATCCGTGATCGGGATAGTTGACGGCGGCCTACCACTGCGAGTGACGACCAGATCATAGAGCGCCTTGCTCTGGATCAGACGCATCGCGGAGAGATCGTCCTCGCGTGCGAGCCGGTAGGTGACCTCGGTATTCAAAACACGGCTCCCAATGGGTTTGGAACCTTAGCGCTCGCGCGGCGGGCGGAAAATCGCCGGTGCTTCGGTCGCATCGATGAAGCGCGGATCGGCAAGCTGCTGTTTCACGTATTCCGCGACCTTCGGCCATCGCGTGATGCGCGCATCCGGCCATCCCTTGGAAGGAAGCGTCGCATGGAGTCGCCGCCAGTCAACCGCAATCAGGCTGAATGCCTTGATCGCGGGGTGCGTCTTGACGAACTCGAAGAGCGACGCATACCACTTGAGCGCCTCTGCATCGGATTTCGGCCCGCGCACTAGCGTGCCGCTCGGCGTCTGAACTACTGGTGAGGTCTCGGCGATCAGTACTGGCTTGCGATGGTGTGCGGCGTCGTCGATGAACGCGTTGCTCTCGGCGCGGCTGAAATCCTGCGGGTCGAAGAGATTTATCGCCCACCAGTCGACCACGTCATCGCCCGGATACCATTTCATGTAGTGCGAATCCGACAACCCATACGCAGTCGCGTTCCATACCGCGGCGAAGTTCAACTTGTCCTGACGGAACACCTGGACCGCATGACGAAACGCGCCGATGTATCCCGATGGCTCGTAGAGCGCGCCAGGATTGTTGAACTCATAGCCGATGCGCAGCAGCACCGGACGTCCGACATCGCGCAGACCGTCGGCCAGTACCATCAGATCGGGATCGCGCATTCCGATCGAGACATCGTGCTCCATGCCGCGGAAATTGAGCGCCACCTGCGCGACGAAAAATCCATGCTTGGACGCAAACTCGCGATAGCGAGCAAGAAAGCCGGAAATCATCGTGAAGTCGGGCGCAACGTAGAATGAAATCATCGCCGGAGCATGCGGTGCGACGGCCTTCTCATATGCGGCGAGGTCCTCGCTTTCACCTTTCCCCGCCGCTTCGCCCACGTCCCATGCGGTAGAGAACTGCCCCCATCCGCTGAGCGCTCGCCCAGCCGGCGGTTCCAATCGCGCATCGAAAAACACCGACGGCGGCGGCAGCCCAGCGCTCATCGAGGCCATCGCCAATAAAATGATGCAAACAGTTCCGGTCCGCATCTGACAACTACGGCCGAGTCAGCATCGCGCGCGCTTTCACGATGATCTCGCGATCGCTTTTGTAGCTCGCGCGATGCTCCGCTTCGTCGATATCCATCCAGCGCACCTCATCCATCTCGTGATCATGCGCGTCGATGCTCCCTCCGCGCGGCTCCATCAAAAAGTAGTGCACGTTCTTGAAGATGCGCACCAGCGGCTTGCCCGGCGCATCGCGCCATGAGAACACGTAGGAAATTTTTCCTACCTCCGGGCCGGGCTCGACTTCTAGACCGGTCTCCTCGCGCGTCTCCCGGAGCGCAGTCTCAAGCAGCGTCTCGTTCGGATTCGGTTGCCCCTTGGGCAGCACCCACGCATCTTTGCGCGCAGGCCGCGCCAGCACGATTTCCAGCTTCTCGCTGTCTCGCCGCCACACCACGCCCCCGGCCAACGTCTCGTGACGCCGCTCAATATTTTCAGGTTGAGTATTTTTCCTGCGTTTGCTCGCCAATTCTCACCCCACATCCGCGAGGCTGAACCCCATCGCCAGCATCTTCCTCAACGCGGCCTTCGCCCCGCGCGACGCCGCCGTCGCCAGCTTCACATCCGTCTTCAACCATTCCTCCGCCATCGCGCGTGCCCGTCCTATCATCATCGGATCCTTGATGTAACGAAGAAACCTCAGCGGCAATGCGCCGGTCTGCCTCGCGCCAAGCAGGTCGCCCGGCCCACGCATATCGAGGTCCGCCTGCGCCACCGCATTCCCGGTCGTGCACTCGATCATCACTTGAAGGCGCGCCTGCGCCGCCGCATCCGCCTCGCGCGACATCACCAGGCAGCATCGCGAGGCCGCCGGCCCCCGCCCTACCCGCCCGCGCAACTGATGCAACTGCGCGAGCCCGTAGCGCTCCGCCGCGACAATCGCGATCACCGTTGCCTCGGGAACATCGATTCCCACCTCCACCACCGTCGTCGCGATCAGCACCTTGATGATACCGTCGCGGAACTCGCGCATCACGCGGTCCTTTTCGATTGCCTTCATCCGTCCGTGCAGGATGCCGAGGCCGGCGTCACGCAGGCGCCCCTTGCGCATCCGCGCCGCCATTGCATTGACCGTCTTCACCTCGGCATCTTCGTCGTCATCATTTTCGATGAGCGGCAACACATAATACGCACGATGGCCGCGCGCGATTTCATAGGCGACGATCGCATCGACCTCATCTAGCCGGTCTTCGGGAAAAATCTCGGTCGCAATCGGTGTGCGCCCTGGCGGCAGCTCGTCGAGCACCGACACGTCAAGGTTGGCGAACAGCGACATCGCGAGCGAGCGCGGGATTGGCGTCGCCGTCATCATCAGCACGTTGGCCTTGGGCCCCAGCGCTTTCAGTTTCGCGCGATCGAACACGCCAAAGCGATGCTGCTCGTCGACGATGCCGAGTCCCAGCTTCCCGACCCGAACGTGCTGCTGGATGAGCGCCTGGGTGCCGAATGCGATCGGCAAATCGCCGCGTGCCAAATCGCGCAACGTCGCACCTCGGGCGGCGCCCGTGCTGCGCCCGGTCAGCAATTCACTGCGAATATTCAAGCCACCGCACAATTTCCGGAAGCTCCGATAATGCTGCTCGGCGAGCAACTCGGTCGGCGCCATCATGATCGCCTGCGCGCCGGATTCGACTGCGCGCAGCATCGCCCAGAATGCCACCGCGGTTTTGCCGCTGCCGACGTCGCCGATGAGGATGCGATTCATCTGGCGCGACGCGGCGAGGTCGAGCGCCGATCTCCTCGAGGGTACGGCGCTGCGCGCCGGTCATCCGAAATGGAATCGTCTCGACAAATTTGTCAGTGAAAGTTTTGTCGCCATCGAGCTGAAGTCCGGGACGCTTCGCCGACCGCTCCCTCTCCATGCACATCGCCAGCTCGAACGCGTACAGCTCATCGAACGCGAGCGTGCGATGCCCGATCGAGCGGCCCTTCGCGAGCTCCTTCAACTCGGCGTCGGCTAGCGGGCGGTGAAGGTGCTCCAGCGCCGCCGCAATCGTCGGTAACTCGCCCGCGAGGCGTTGCGGCTCGGGAATCGCACCGCTGATTTTCGGCGCGGCCTGGTCGAGCGCCATCCCGACCAGCGATGCATACAGGCGTTGAGGTATGCCCTCCGGAATCCGATAGACCGGCCGAATCGGACTCCCCTTGTCGTTAGCCTCGGAGCGCAACTCGGGCTGGATCATTTCGACCCGGTCGTCGTCGGCCTTCGTGACGCGCCCATACGCGGCGACGCGGAGCCCATCGGGCATCTTGCCGCGCATGTAGGACGGCAGATTGAACCAGACCAGGCGCAGTTGCGCGCCGGCGGCATCGGTGAGCGAGGCAGTAACGAGGCGACGCCATCGCGCGCCGGGCATCGGCCGCTCGCGCACGCCGGATAGCACGCCCTCGACGACCGCGATGCTGCCGGGCTGTAGCTCTGCGATCCTCCTGCGCTCGCGCCAATCCTGGTAGCGCGCGGGCAGATGAAACAGGAGGTCCTCGACGGTGCGGATACCCTTGGCCTCGAGGGCGTCGGCGCGTTTGGGCCCAATCCCCGCCATCGATGAGATGGGGGTCTTGAGCCCGATTTTCTGAATCTGCACCGCGCCAATCCCGTCGCCCATAGCGGACTATTCAGTCCGAATTTTCAGATGAACGCCAGCTTCCAAACTCCTCTCCCGATAGGGAGAGGTCGGCGCGCAGCGCCGGGTGAGGGTCCTTATTTAGCGCGCCGTCTTTTTGTCTTCGGCGCGCGACTTATAATTCCTCTGCCGCTCCGCTTCTTCTTGTCCTGTCATCCCGAGCGAAACCGAGGGACCTCCGCGCAGCGATGCTCTTCCAGCACGCCCTCGATGTATATACAATCCGCCTATACAGCGATGGTCTTCGAATGGGACGCCGCCAAGAACGCGGCCAACCTCGCTAAACACGGCATCGACTTCGAAGACGCCATCAGCATCTTCGATGGCCCGGTTCTGGAGAGGCCGGATGATCGCCGCGACTACGGTGAACCCCGCATCATCGCGTTCGGTGTCGTCGAAGATCGCGAACTGGCAGTGGTCTATACCAACCGCGGCACGCACCGCAGGGTCATCTCAGCAAGGAGGGCGCATAGGGATGAGCGAAAAGAATATCGTGACGCGTACCCAAAGTAGCCGCCGACGCGGCAAGACCAATTGGGCGCGCGTTGATGCTCTCAGTGACCGTCAAATCGAGAAAGCCATCCGTTCGGACCCCGATGCCGCGCCACTTCTCGACCGAAAGTGGTTCGCCAAAGCCACCGTGGTGGTGCCGGAACCAAAGGTGCCAATCTCATTGCGCGTTGACCGCGAAGTGGTGGACTGGTTCAAATCTCGCGGCGCGCGATACCAGTCGCGAATGAATGCGGTGCTGAAGGCCTACATGGAGGCGCATCGTAAGGCTGGCTAGCCTGCTAGCGCGGGCAGATGAAACAACAGGTCCCTTTGGTCTGTAGGGCCTCGGCGCGTTTGGGCCCAATCCCGTTCATCGATGCGACGGGGGTCTTGAGGGTGATCGCTCCTATTGAATCCGCGATGGACGAGCCGGCAGCCATCGCCAATATTCAGTCCGAAATTTCCAGTGAAAGCAAAATTCCGAGGCTCTTTCCTCCCCATGTCATCCCGAACGAGCCTCCCTCGCCCCATGTCATCCTGACGTGAGCGCGAACCGCACAGCGGAAGAATCTCGACCGTTCGCACGCCACCAAACTTACATGGTGACCACGTTCGCGGGCGGCCTCCTTTTCTGTCATCCCGAGCGAGGCTGCCGAGTCGAGGGACCTCCGCGAAGCGATGCTCTTATCCGTCTCCCTTCATCGGGAGAGGGAAATCAGCGCGGGTGGTAATCCTGGAGCGCCTTGACATCGAAGGGCTGGGTCTTCACGCGCCGATGCCCTCGACCGCCGCCTGCGTGCCGGCCATTGTGGTGCAGCTGCATCAGCTAAGCGCGCGGTTCGAACGGGTTCAGACAACGCACGCCGCTGCGCTCGATGTCCTTGACGTTGCGGGTCGCCAGCGTCAGACCATGCGCCTCGGCCGTGGCTGCCAGCAGCGAATCTATCACCGGAAAGACTCTGGCTGCGTTGAGGCGTCCCCAATTCTGCGCGACCTTTTCATCCACGGGCAATATGCGATCGCCGAACGAGTGCAGAAGTTCTTCGAGCCAATGCTCCAATGCCTGCGAATGGCGAGAATTGCGCGGGCGCAAGCGTTCGATCCCTTGCCGTATCTCGCCCACCACCAGCACACTGAGGAACAGCTCGTCGTCACGAATGCCTCGATACCATGCGGCTACGTTGGGATCGCATCGGCGGCCCTTGCGCACCTCGGAAATGATGTTGGTGTCGATCAAGTACATTCGAAATCAACAATGCGCACCGTTTCGCGAGAGCGCTTGATCTCGACGCCTTTGAGGGGTGCGGCGGCCAATAGCGCCTTCAGACTTTTGCCCTTGCTGCGCAGGCGCCGATATTGCTCGGCGGGAAGAAGCACCGCGACCGGTTTGCCGTGACGGGTCACGGTCTGTGGACCTTCCTTGATGGCGCGTTCGACCATCTCAGAGAATCGCGCCTTGGCTTCCTGAATCTGCCAGTTCATGAGACTCAGTCTAGTCAGACTAGTCTGTTGAAACAATCAGCGCGGAGGGTGGTAGTCCTGGAGGGCCTTCACATCGAAGGGCTGGGTCTTCAGTGCGCGGATGCCCTCGACGGCCGCCTGCGCGCCCGCCATCGTGGTGCAGAACGGCAGGCGCATATCCAGCGCCGTGCGCCGAATCGAAAACGAGTCCGCGGTACCCTCAACGTCGGGGGTGTTGATGACCAGCGCGACCTCGCCCGCTTTGATGCATTCGACGATGTTGGGGCTGCCTTGCGTGACCTTGTGAATCTCCGCGCACGGGATGCCGAGGCCCTTGATGTGGCGCGCGGTGCCGCGCGTCGCGATGAGCCGGAAGCCCATCTCATGCAGGCCGCGCGCGATCGGCTCCAGCTCGCGCTTGTCCTCATCGCGTACGCTCACCGCGACCTGGCCCGCAAGCGGCAAGTCGGTCGAGGCCGCCAGCTCGGCCTTCGCAAACGCCATCGCAAAGTTGCTGTCGATGCCCATCACCTCGCCGGTCGATTTCATCTCGGGGCCTAGGATGGTGTCGACGCCGATGAAGCGCCCGAACGGGAACACCGACTCCTTGACCGAGACGTGGGTGGGAATTTTCTCGCTGGTGAAGCCAAGATCCTCGAGCTTCTGCCCGGCCATCGCGAGCGCGGCCAGCTTCGCCAGCGGCACGCCGATCGCCTTGCTGACGAACGGGATGGTGCGCGAGGCTCGCGGGTTCACCTCGAGGATGTAAATGTCGCCCTCGAAAATCGCGAACTGCACGTTGATCAGGCCGATCACGCCCAACTCGCGCGCCAGCATTTTGGTCTGCTTCGCGAGCGCGTCCTGGATCGGCTTGCTGAGCGTACGCGGCGGAAGCGCGCAGGCACTGTCTCCGGAATGGATACCGGCGTGCTCGACGTGCTCCATGATGCCGCCGATGACGACCGTCTCGCCGTCGGAGATCGCATCAACGTCGACTTCGACCGCCCCTTGCAGGTAGCGATCGATGAGCAGCGGATGGCGCTCGCTGGCCAGCAGAGCGTGCGCGACGTAGCGACGCAAATTCGCCTCGTCGGGAATAACCTCCATCGCGCGCCCGCCGAGAACGTAGGAGGGGCGAATCAGCACCGGATAGCCGATCGCATTGGCGCCCGCGATCGCATCGTCGAGGCCGCGCGCCAGCACACCCCTGGGCTGCTTGAGCCCGAGCTTGTCGACCAACTGATTGAAGCGCTCGCGATCCTCGGCGCGATCGATCGCATCGGGCGAGGTGCCGAGAATCGGGACGCCCGCTTCGCTGAGCGGCACCGCCAGCTTGAGCGGCGTCTGACCGCCGAACTGCACGATGACGCCGGCGGGCTTCTCGCGCTCGACAATCGCCATGACGTCCTCGAAGGTGAGTGGCTCGAAGTAGAGGCGATCGGAAATGTCGTAATCGGTGGAGACCGTCTCGGGATTGCAATTGACCATGATGGTCTCGAAACCGGCTGCCTTGAGCGCAAGGCTCGCATGCACGCAGCAGTAGTCAAACTCGATGCCCTGGCCGATCCGATTTGGGCCGCCTCCGAGTATCATAATCTTACGGCTGGTAAGGTCAGGAGTCCCTTCATCTTCGCCCTCGTAGGTCGAGTAGTAGTAGGGGGTGAAGGCGGGGAACTCGGCGCCGCAGGTATCGACCAGTTTGTAGACCGGCGTGATGCCGAGCTCGCGGCGGCGATTGAGGACCGTCAGCTCCTCGGCGCCGCGCAAATCCGCGATGCGGCGATCGGAAAAGCCCATTGCCTTGAGCTCGCGCATGAACTCGGGCGTGAGGTCGTCGTGGCGCGCGCGCTCCTCGGTCGCGACGATTTCCGCAACCGCATCGATGAACCATGGATCGATTTTCGAGAGCTGGTAAATCTCCTCGCGCGAAACGCCCAGCCGCAGCGCATCGGCGAGGTAGTAGATGCGAAAGCTGTTGGGGCTCGTGAGGCGCGCGCGAACCTCGGCCATCGCGGCCTCGGCGCTGAGACCGGCGATTTTGCTTTCGAGGCCCCACGACGAAATCTCCAGCGAGCGCAGCGCCTTCTGCAGCGACTCCTTGAAGGTGCGCCCGATCGCCATCGCCTCGCCGACCGACTTCATCTGCGGGCCCAGCTCGTCGACCGCACCACGAAATTTCTCGAAGGTGAAGCGCGGAATCTTGGTGACGACGTAATCGATGGTCGGCTCGAAGCACGACGGCGTCATCTTGGTGATGTCGTTGGGAATCTCGTCAAGGGTGTAGCCGACCGCCAGTCGCGCGGCGATTTTCGCAATCGGAAATCCGGTCGCCTTCGATGCGAGCGCAGAACTGCGCGAGACCCGCGGATTCATCTCGATGACCACCATCCGGCCGGTGTGCGGATCGATCGCGAACTGAATGTTAGAACCTCCGGTGTCGACGCCAATTTCGCGGATGATGCGCAGCGACGCATCGCGCATCAGCTGGTATTCCTTGTCGGTGAGCGTCTGCGCGGGCGCGACGGTGATCGAATCACCGGTATGCACGCCCATCGCGTCGAGATTCTCAATCGAGCAGATGATGACGACGTTGTCGGCGCTGTCGCGCATCACCTCGAGCTCGAATTCTTTCCAGCCCTCGACCGATTCCTCGATCAGCACTTCGTGTGCTGGGCGACATGTCGAGGCCGAACGCCACCTTGGTGCGGAAATCTTCAGGGTCGCGTGCGATGGCGCCTCCGGTGCCGCCCAGCGTGCGCGAGGGCCTGATGATCAGCGGCAGCGAGAGCTTGGCGCGAATCGCCTCGGCTTCGGCCAGCGAATGCGCGACATCGGAGGCCGGCACTTCGAGGCCGATTTTGATCATCGCGGCCTTGAAGAGATCGCGATCCTCGGCCTTCTTGATCGCGGGCAGCTTCGCGCCGATCAGCTCAACGTTGTATTTTTCGAGCACACCCGCTTCCGCGAGCGCGATCGCGAGATTGAGCGCGGTCTGACCGCCGACGGTGGGGAGAATCGCGTCGGGACGCTCCTTCTCAATGATCTTCGTGATCGACGCGACCGTCATCGGTTCGATGTAGGTGCGATCGGCCAGCTCCGGATCAGTCATGATGGTGGCAGGATTCGAATTGATGAGGATGAGGCGCAGGCCTTCCTCGCGGAGCGCCTTGAGCGCCTGGGTGCCGGAGTAATCGAACTCGCAGGCCTGCCCGATGACGATCGGGCCGGAGCCAATCAGCAGAACCGATTTGAGATCTTTTCTAAGTGGCACTTTTCACTCGAATGATTGTTGAGGGGATCATCTTGCGGCCGCCTCGTCGGCAATGACGCGATCCAGGCTTTCGGCGCCGTGGCGAGGAAACGCCTCCACCAGTTTGCGAAATCGCGCGAACAGATATCCCGCATCGTGGGGACCCGGCGACGCTTCGGGATGATACTGCACCGAGAAAAACGGTACGCCCACGCCGCGCAGTCCTTCGACGGTGTTGTCGTTGAGGTTGACGTGCGACAACTCGGCGCGGCTGCGTACCGAATCGGCGTCAACCGCGAAGCCATGATTCTGCGAGGTGATTTCGACCTTGCTAGTGCGCAGGTCCTTAACCGGATGATTCGCCCCGTGATGACCAAAATTCAATTTGTAGGTTTTTCCTCCCAACGCGAGGCCGAGGATCTGATGGCCGAGGCAGATCCCGAACACCGGTTTCTTACCCAGCACGCCGCGGACCGCCTCGCGCGCATAGGGCAGCGCTGCGGGATCGCCGGGGCCATTCGAGAGAAATATCCCATCCGGGTTAAGTGCAAGGATGTCCTCGGCGGTCGAAGTCGCGGGCAGCACTTTGACCCGGAAGCGCGTCGAGGTCAGCCGCCGCAGGATGTTGCGCTTGATCCCATAGTCGAGCGCGACGATCAGCGGCGCGTCGCGGAGTTGATCGCGCAGGTTGCGATAGCCGCTCCCCAACTGCCAATCACCGAGATCCCAGTCGTAGGGTTCGCGGCAGGAAACCTCTGTGACCAGGTCGCGACCGACCAGACCCGGCGACGCCTTGGCTTTCCTCACCACGGACTCGGGATCGAAGTCGACGCTGGAAATCACCGCCTCCTGCGCGCCATGCATGCGGATATGGCGGACCAGCGCGCGCGTATCGATGCCTTCGATGCCAACTACGCCCGCAGCTTTCAGGTAGTCACCGAGCGATTCCTCGGAGCGCCAATTCGACGGGCGCGGCAGATACTCTTTGACGATGAAGCCCTCGACGTAGACGCGCGCCGACTCCGCATCCTCGCGATTGATGCCCACGTTGCCGATCTCCGGATACGTCATGCACACCATTTGCCCCTTGTAAGATGGGTCGGTGAGCACCTCCTGATAGCCGGTCATTGCGGTGTTGAAAACTACCTCGCCGACCGCCTCGCCAATCGCGCCGAATGCGTGTCCGCGAAAAGTACGCCCATCTGCAAGCGCCAGTATGGCTTCATGCTTCGGCATCAGATGCGCACTCGTCTCTCGTCGCGCCTTGCGTCGTACACGATTTCACCTCCGACGATGGTCAACATTGTTTTGCCGCGAAGCCGCAACCCGGCGAACGGTGTGTTGCGACTCTTCGATAGAAACTTCGCTGGTTCAACGGTCCATTCGAGTTCGGGATCGATGATGGTGACATCCGCAGCCATCCCCGGCGAGAGCGCGCCGGCCTCCATCCGCAGTAAACGCGCAGGATTAGCAGACATCATCTCGATCATCCGTTGCGCCGTGATGATCTCTTTATGAACAAGTCCGAGTGCGAGGCCGAGCGAGGTTTCCAGTCCAATGATGCCGTTAGCGGCGCGCATGAAGGCGCTTGCAGCTTCGTCGGGAAGATGCGCTCCTGAGGCACGCATCGGAAAGCATCCAGCGAGATGTCCGAGGTTTTTGGAGGCCGGATCGTGCGGTGCATGATCGGTCGCGATCATGTCGATGGTCCCATCGGCCATCGCGGCGTGAAGTATTTCGAGGTCGCGCGTACCGCGCAGCGGAGGATTCATCTTCGCGTTCGGACCCCATTCAAGCACCGCGTGCTCCTCGAGCCAAAAGTGGTGCGGCGTCACTTCGCAGGTGACATTGGCGCCGTTGCGCCGCGCATGCTTCACCAACTCGACCGACTCGGCGCATGACAGGTGCGCGATGTGTACCGGCGCCTCGGTGCCGATTGCGAGCGCTAGGTCGCGACGGATTCGTGCGGTCTCCGCGGAAGCCGGATAGCCCTTCACGCCGAGGCGTTTCGAAACCTCGCCGGCATTCGCCGCGCCTTCGTTGGAGAGATGCCGGTCCTCTTCATGCAGCGATACCGCGAAGTTGAGCCGTCCGAGTTCGTCGAGAGCGCGCGCGAGGATCACCTGGTCATCGATCGGAATTCCGTCATCCGAAAAAAGCCGCGCGCCGGCTTCGGCCATCGCGGCGAAATCGACCAACTCGGCGCCGTTCAGTCCGTTCGTCACGGCGGATACCGGAATCAGCCTGGTCGCGTGGGCCTCTTGCGCGCGTTCGAGCATGTAACGCGTAATGTCCGGGGTATCGTTGACCGGTGAGGTATTCGCCATCGCGGCCACCGCGGTGAAGCCTCCTGCAGCCGCGGCGCGAAGACCGCTCGCGATAGTTTCCTTGTGCGGGAATCCGGGATCGCGCAGGTGCACATGAGGATCGACCAGACCCGGCGCCACCCACCATCCATTCGCATCGACAACCCCCACCCCATCAGGAGCGTCAATCTGGCCGGGCTCCTCAACCGCCTCGATGGTGCCGTCGAGAATCAAAACGTCCGCCGTTCCATCGAGGTTATTGGCGGGGTCGATGACGCGTCCGCCGCGCAGCAGAAGCGACTTCATCGTGCCTCCGGCTGCTTCATCGAATCGACCATCGAGTAGATGGTCACGCGGTCGTGCGATTTGTGATTGCCTTTGGCATCGGCGAGGCCGAGGCGAACTTGCACGCGTTCCGAGCGCGCGGTTGGAATATTCTTACCAACGTAGTTAGGCCTGATCGGTACCGCGCGATGGCCGCGATCGATAAGCACTGCGAGCTTGACCGCGGCCGGCCGACCGCTGTGCCACAACATTTCCATGGCGCGCTGCACGGTCCATCCACTGTTGAAGACATCGTCAACCAGCACGATGATGCGGCCTTCGGTCGTGAACTGGTCATCGGGTCCTTCGATCGAGCGAATCTGCTCGCCTGCGCCATAGACATCGATCAGCGCGGTCGGAACCTTCACCCCGGTGCGCGCTTCGATCAAATGACTGATGCGCATTGCCAGCAGCGCGCCGCGGCTAACGACGCCAACGATGGTGACCATAGTGACGTCACCGAGATCTTTCACGATCTGATCGACCAGTGTGTCGATGATGCGCTCGACCTCCTCAGCATTCATGATCTCGCGCTGCGGGCCGCGCTTGTACGGCTCGTAGCCGGCTTCTTCAGCCTGCTTAACGCTGTCGAAAACCGCGAGAGTACCTTCGGCGATCCAGTTCCGGACGTAGTCGGAGAGGCCTTCATCGTAGCGGTAGTAGCGACGCGAACTGGCATGGCCCACAAATTCGACGATCAACTCGCGCTCGCAAAAATCGCAGCGCAGCAGCAGGGCCGAATCAGTGCTGGCGCGCGCGAGGCGAAAGCGCGGCTTCAGATACGCGCCCTCGAAACGCGTGATGCAGTTTGCGTTGGGACATCGCGGCGCACTCTCCGACTTAAATCGCATTGGAGGGAGCGCCTTGGGAACTGCACGATCGCTGGTCTCGGCGTTTTCGAGCATCCACGCTATCAGCGCCATCCGCACCGGTACGCCCGCGGCGGCCTGCTCGAAATAGACCGCTCGCGGATCGGCGTCGAGTTCGTAAGCAAGTTCCGTGGTGCGTGGCAGCGGATGCATCACGACGGCCTCGTGAGTGCGGCTGCCCTTGAGAGCGCGCGCGTCGAAGCGCACATACTCGCCCGGGTCGGCGCTCTTGTTCTGCAGACGCTCCTTCTGAAGTCGCGTCACATAGAATGCATCGAGCGCCTTAGGCGCCTGGCCGGCGGGAATCTTTTCCAGCGGCATGTCCGAGGTGAACAGCGCCATCTGATGCGGCCCTCGCGGCGTGAGATAGAGCGCATCGAGGCCGCCTGCCAGCGACTTCAGCTCGTCCATCGAGACGGTCGCGAAGCGATACTGACTCTCCGCGCGCACGCGCTCGAGCACGTAATCGGGAACATCCATGCCTGCGGTCGGCACTGCGAGGATGTTCGCGCCGAATCGCGCCAGGGCATAAATCAACGAATGCACAGTGCGCCCGAATTTGAGATCGCCGCATAGCGCGACCGTCAGCCCGCGCAGATGACCCTTCTTCTTTCTCAGGATGTAGAGGTCGCACAGGGTCTGCGTTGGATGCTCGCGGCTGCCATCGCCGGCATTGATGATGGGGCACGGCGCATACTCTGCCGCCACTCGCGCCGCGCCGTCATGCGGATGTCGCATAACGATCAGGTCAGCATAGCCGCTCACCACACGCACCGTATCGGCAAGACTTTCGCCCTTCGCGGCGGAACTCGCCTGCATGTCCGCCGAGCTGATGACGGCGCCGCCGAGGCGATGCATCGCGGATTCGAAACTGAGTCGGGTGCGCGTCGAGGGTTCGTAGAAGAGCGTCGCCATGATGAGGCCGTCGGCAATCGTCAGCCGCTCGGCGTTCTCGAGTGCGGTGGCGAAACCATCGGCAAGCGTGAAAATGCGCTCGATCTCGGCAAGCCCGAGATCTTCGATCGATACCACGTCGTATTTGGGCAACCGCGCCATCTTATTTCGATTCGCCGATCAGCACTCCGTCGAAACCATCGACCTCGCTAAGCTTTACGTAGACCCGCTGACCCTTCGGGGTTGGAATATTCTTGCCGACGTAGTCCGCTCGAATCGGCACCTCGCGCTCGCCACGATCGACCAGCACCGCGAGCTGAATCGATTCGGGCCGGCCGAGATCAGATAGCGCACCGAGCGCGGCGCGCACGGTACGGCCGGTGTAGAGCACGTCGTCGATGAGAACTACACGTTTGCCGTCGAGCGAAAACGGTATGTTGCGTCCGATGAGCCGCGGGTCGCCGGGCACGCCCTTCTTGTCGTCGCGATAGGAGGAGATGTCGAGTGTGCCGACCGGCAGGTTGGCCAAACCGACTTCTTTGAGCACCTCGACCAAGCGCTCCGCGAGCGCCGCACCGCGACGGACGACTCCGATGAGCACGAGGTTTTGCGCGCCGGCATTGCGTTCCGCGATCTCATGCGCGAGGCGCTTTACCGATCGCGTCACGGTTGTCGCATCGATCGCGACAGTAGTGATTGGCGCGCTGGCCATCAGAAGCCCTCGCGCGGCGTGCAAAAAAATACCCGGCCGCGGATGCGGTCGGGCTGCATATGGTACAACTTTATCATCGTCCCTTCTCACCCTCGCTGGAGTGAAGTTAAAGGCTATCGATATTAAACAGGTGCTCCGAGGTCAGATCAAGCGAGACCCCGCGAGGACGCTCCACAGTTGTGGAAAAATGCGAAGGTTATCGGCGGCGACCAACGCCCTCGACCTTCTTGAGGCGCTGATCCTGATCCTTCACCTGCACCGTCATCCGATCGTCGAAGCGTTCGAACTTGCGGCTGAGCGTCGCGACCGCCTTGTTGGCCTGTTTGATCTCGGCGCTGAGCTTCTTGAGGCTCTCGGCAACGTCGCGGCCGAGGTCGCCATTGGAAGCGGCAAGCTCGGTCCCCGTGACTTCCTGATGCACCGCGGTCCGGGTCGCTTCCGATTGCGAGGATATCTCATTGCGCAGATTCGCCTCTGAAGTGGCAAATTGCTCGCGGACTTCGACCCGGGTTCGGCCGATGGTTTCGTTGAGGCGAACCATTTCGGCGCCAAAATCCGCGCGCAGCGAATTGAGCCCGGAGCGATTTTCGCCAATCTGGTCGGAGAGGAAGCGGATCTGACTGCCGACCTCGGCGAATTGCCCGAAAATCTCGTCCTTCAATTTGTCGACTTTGCCGCCGAAGCCGGAGACCGCCTCGACCACCAGCTCGAAGCGAGCGCCCAACTCTTCGAGCATCGCTCCAATTCTGTTCAGCCCTTCGTCAGCCACCCCTTACTCTCCCTCGTGCAGACGGCGTTAGTGGACGATCTTGCCGAACCTGCTCCAGCGGATGGGCAGGATGCCGGAACCGTCGCTGTCCCACGACCAATAGATAAGAATCGCGCGTCCCTCAACCTGATCAGCATCGACGAATCCCCAGAAGCGTCCGTCGTAACTGCGGTCGCGATTGTCCCCCATCATCAGGAGCTTGCCGGGCGGGACCGTGACCGGTCCGAAATTGTCGCGCGGAGACACCGCCGAACGCTCCTGCGGGCTGACTTCGAAGTGGGCGTGCGGATCGGGCATCGCGCTGCCATTGAGAAAAACCTTTCCATCCTTAACCGCGACGGTATCGCCCGCGAGTCCAATCACACGCTTGATGAAATCCTTGGTGGGATCGGGCGGGAACACGAATACCACCACGTCGCCACGATGAACCGACTCGAGCGGAAAAAGGTAATGGCCCCATGGAATCCCCGGAATGGTGATCCCGAACAGCGAATCGGGCAGGCGCAAGCCATAGATCAATTTGTTGACCAGAATGTGATCGCCGATGAGCAGGGTCGGCTCCATCGAGCCGGAGGGAATCTTGTAGGCTTGAATGAAAAATGTGCGGATGATCAGCGCCAGGACCAGCGCGATGCCGAACGCCTCGCCATATTCGCGCGCGGCCGACTTCTGAGGCGCCTGCGGCTCGCCGTTCGGCGTTTCGCTGGGTTTGGGGAAATTCCGGGCTGCTTCCGCCACGACGTGGTTTACTCCCCGACCTTTAGCAGGGCGAGAAAGGCTTCCTGTGGAATCTCGACGCGCCCAACCTGCTTCATACGTTTCTTGCCTTCTTTCTGCTTTTCCAGAAGCTTGCGCTTGCGTGTAATGTCTCCGCCATAGCACTTCGCCGTGACGTTCTTGCGCAACGCCTTCACGCTCTCGCGCGAGATAATCTTAGCACCGATACTGGCCTGGATGGCGATGTCGAACATCTGGCGCGGTATGAACTGGCGCATCTTTTCGCACAGTGCGCGCCCACGTTCATATGCCTTATCACGATGCACGATTATCGAGAGCGCGTCGATAACTTCTCCGTTGATGCGGATATCCAATTTAACCAGAGGCCCGGCGCGGAAGTCCAGAAACTCGTAGTCCAGCGATGCGTAACCGCGGCTGACAGATTTCAGACGATCATAGAAGTCGAAAACGATCTCCGCCAATGGCAGCTCGTAATGCAGGATGACGCGATGCTCATCGAGGTACTTCAGGTCGCGCTGGATGCCGCGGCGATCCTCGCATAGCGCCATGACCGCGCCGAGATACTCGTCAGGCATGTGAATCGAGGCCAGGATGAACGGCTCTTCCATCGCCTCGATGCGGCCCTCGTCGGGCAGCCGCGACGGGTTGTCCACCATCGTCACCGCGCCGTCGGTAGTGCGGACCTGATAGGCGACCGTTGGTGCGGTAATGATCAGGCTGATGCCGTGCTCGCGCTCCAGCCGCTCCTGGGTGATCTCCATATGCAGGAGGCCGAGGAATCCGGCGCGGAAGCCAAACCCCAGCGCTTGCGAATTTTCCGGCTCGCAGTTGAAGCTCGCGTCGTTGAGACGCAGCTTCTCGATCGCATCGCGCAATGCTGGATACTGGTTGGCCTCGGTCGGATAGAGCCCGGCGAAGACCATCGGCTGCAGTTCCTTGAAACCCTCCAGCGGCTGGGCGGCAGGATTCTCGGCATCGGTAAGCGTGTCGCCGACACGCATATCCTGCACGCTTCTGATGTTCGCGACGACGAAGCCTACTTCGCCGGGTCCCAGCGACTCGGCGGGAACTTCGTGCGGTGTGAAGTGGCCCAGGCGCATCACCTCGCCGTCCTTCCCGGTGCCCATAAGGCGCACCTTCATGCCCTTGCGAATCTCGCCGCCAAACACCCGCATCAGGCCGATGACGCCTTCGTAGACGTCGTACCAGCTATCGAAAATGAGCGCGCGCGGGGATGATTCGGCGGGCACCTTGGGGGCGGGGACACGTTGCACCAATGCTTCGAGGACCTCGTCGATGCCGACGCCCTCCTTCGCGCTGGTAAGCACCGCATCCTCGGCGCTGAGGCCGATGGTTTCCTCGATCTGATGTTTGGTGCGCTCGACATCGGCGCCGGGCAAATCGATCTTGTTTATCACCGGAATAATTTCGAGGCCGTGGTCAAGCGCCATGTAGACGTTGGCGAGGGTTTGCGCCTCGACCCCCTGGCTCGCATCCACCACCAGCAGCGCCCCTTCGCAGGCCGCCAGGCTGCGCGAGACCTCGTACGCGAAATCGACATGTCCGGGAGTATCGATAAGATTCAGGATGTAGGTGCGGCCGTCCTTGGCGGTGTAATTGAGCCGCACCGAACGCGCTTTGATGGTAATACCGCGCTCGCGTTCCAGGTCCATCGAATCGAGAAACTGTTCCTTGAGTTCGCGCTTCGACAGGGCCCCGGTGCGTTCCAGCAGCCGGTCGGCCAGCGTCGACTTGCCGTGATCGATATGGGCAATAATCGAAAAATTGCGAATTAGAGAAGGGTCAGTCATCTGATTTTGCTTCGACTACGCTTCGCTCCGCCGAAGCCGCGCCCCGCGGTCATCGCGCGGATTTTGCACCGCGCTCCTTAAAGTAAGTGAATGTCTGATCGAGGCCGTGCGCGAGATCGACTTCGGGCCGCCACTTGAGCAGTGCTTCGGCGCGAGCTGGCGAAATAACCGAGCGGCTCTGTTCTCCCGCGCGGGCGGGCGCGTACTCGGGCGCTCGCGTCACGTCGGCGACAGTACCAAGCGTGTGATAGAGATCGTTGACGCTGGTTTCGATTCCGGTGCCAACGTTGATTGCTCCCGAAACGTTGCTGTTCGCAGCCGCGAGGTTGGCGCGGACCACATCGCCCACGAAAACGTAGTCACGTGTCTGCCGGCCGTCACCGAAAATGGTGCACGGCTTGCCCTCCAGCATTCGTCCGCAAAAAATCGCGACTACGCCGGCCTCGCCATGCGGATCCTGCCGTGGGCCATAGACATTTCCATAACGCATTGCGGCGTAGTCGATTCCGTATTGGACCTTGTAGAAAAACAGGTATGCCTCGGTCGCCAGCTTTGCGACCCCGTAGGGACTTACCGGGTGCAATGGATGATCCTCAGGCGCCGGGAAGGTTTCCTGTTCGCCATAGATCGCCCCGCCGGTCGAGGAAAAAATCACCCGACGCAAACCTCGCAGCCGCGCCGATTCCATCAGATTGAGGAACCCCACCACGTTCACCTGCGCGTCGAATGACGGATCGGCTACCGAGCGCCGCACATCCATTTGCGCCGCCAGATGCACGATAACCTCGGGGGTCTCGGCATCGATAACTCGCCGCACCGCATCCGCATCGCGCAGATCGATCTCGTGAAACTTCGCGCCGGGATTCACCTGATGGCGCTTCCCCGCCGCGAGATTGTCGATGATCGACACCTGATGCTGCCCGCTCGCCACTAAAGCATCGACGGTATGCGAGCCAATAAAACCGGCGCCTCCGGTCACCAGAATTTTCATCGCGCGGTGGCGCTCCTAAACCGGTCGCCGGCCGATCGAGTAGTACTTGAACTCGAGCGCCTTGATGAGGTCGGGCTCATATAGATTGCGTCCGTCGAAGATCACGGGTTCCTTCAGCATCGTTCGAATGCGTTGAAAATTGGGATGCCGGAACTCGTTCCATTCGGTCAGGATGATCAGCGCGTCGGCGCCGGTCAGAGCTTCGTAGTTGGTCTTATGATAGCTGATCCGGTCGCCGAAGATACGCCGCGCGTTTTCCAAGGCTTCGGGATCGTGCGCGCGCACGGTCGCACCTGCCTTCAGCAACTCCTCGACCACCACCAGCGATGGCGCCTCGCGCATGTCGTCGGTGCGCGGCTTGAATGCCAACCCCCACACCGCGAGAGTCCGTCCTTTCAAATCGCTGCCGAAATGCTGCTTGACGCGCTCGACGAGGTGAAGCTTCTGATGTGTATTGACGGCCTCCGCCGCTTGCAGCAGGTCGAAGTTAAGGCCGTTCTCGCCGGCCGTATGGATGAGCGCCTGCACATCTTTAGGAAAGCATGAGCCGCCATATCCGACCCCGGGAAACAGGAACGACGAGCCGATTCGCCGATCGGTCCCCAGCCCGCGCCGCACGTGATTGATCTCCGCGCCCACCGCCTCGCACAGACTTGCGATGTCGTTGATGAACGAAATCCTCAAGGCGAGCATTGCGTTGCACGCATACTTGGTCATCTCGGCCGACTTCGGATCCATCACCAGGATTGGATTGTCGGTTCGAGTAAAAGGAGCGTGCAACTCGCGCAGAATCGCCGTCGCCTGATCGCTCAGGCTACCGATCACGACCCGATCCGGGCGCATGAAGTCTTCGATTGCGGAGCCTTCCTTGAGGAATTCCGGAACCGAACAGACATCGACCTTATGCCTGGCGAAGCGCGCAACAATCTCGCGGACTTTGTCGTTAGTGCCGACCGGCACGGTGCTCTTGACGCAAATAATGTGGTAGCCGGTAACGGCTTTCGCGATAGTCTCGGCGGCCTTCATCACCCCGCTCAAGTCGGCTGCCCCGTCCTTGCTCATCGGCGTTCCGACTGCAATGAACGAGATCATCGATTGAGCGATCGGCTCTGTGGCATCGATAGTGAAGCTCAGGCGCCCTTCATCCCGGTTGCGACGCACCAACTCCTCGAGGCCGGGTTCGTAAATGGGAACCTTGCCCTCGTTGAGCGCGGCGATGCGGGCCTTGTCGATATCGACGCAGATCACCTCGTTGCCGCTTTCGGCATAACAGGTGCCGCTGACGAGGCCGACATAGCCGGTTCCGATTACCGCGATGTTCATGAGCGCTCCTAAAACTCTTCTTTGATTAAATAGATCGGTTTGTGCTGCGATTCATGATAGGTGCGCGCGACCATCTCGCCGATCAGCCCCAGGCTTACAAACTGCACGCCCACCACCAGCAGCAGGACCGCCAGCAACAACGCCGGCCGATCCGCCAGATGGTAGCCGAGAAAAACTTTCTCGAACACCAGCAGCGTCATCCAGAGCGCGCCCGCAAAGCCGAGCAACAATCCAATCGCGCCAAAGACCTGGATCGGACGCGTCGAATAGCTCGACAGGAACCTTACCGTCATCAGATCAAGGAACGTCCTGACGATCCGGCCCGGGCCATACTTCGAGGCGCCGCTGCGTCGCGGGCGAAAGTTTACCTGCAATTCGGCGATGCGCGCGCCCTGCTCGGCCGCGATCGCCGGCACGAAGCGGTGCATTTCGCCATACAGCGCGAGGCTGCGTGCGAGGTCGCCGCGATACGCCTTCAGGGTGCATCCGTAGTCGTGCAGCGTGGTACCGGTGATGCGCGAGATGAGACCGTTGGCCGCGACCGACGGCAAGCGCCGCGTCAACGTCTCATTTTGCCATCGATCGGTGCGCCATCCGCTCACCAGGTCGTAGCCTTCGTTCAGCTTGGCCACCAAGCGCGGAATATCGGCGGGATCGTTTTCGCCGTCGCCATCGAGCGCGACGATGATAGCTCCTCGCGAATTCGAAAACCCGCATTGCAGAGCGGCGGTTTGGCCGGTGTTCTTAGCGAGCCTGATTACCCGGACGTTGGGATCCGAGGCCTTGATGCGGTGCAACTCATCGACGCTGCCATCGGTGCTGCCATCATCCACAAAGACGATCTCGTGCGAGCTGCCCATGGCGGCGAGAACACTTTTCAGCTCTTCGGCGAGCGGGCCGAGGTTGCCCCGCTCGTTGAAGAGCGGAATCACGATGGAGAGTTCCATCGGTTCGAATGCGAATCGGTAAGCTCGATGAAGGCGCGATAGCGATGATCGATTTCTTCCCAGCTGAGTTCGAGCAGGCGGTCCATCGAAAAGTTTTCCACCGTGTAGGATGCCATCACCGTGCCGTAAACCACCGCGGTGCGGAGAATCGATTCAGTCAGCCGCCCTTGCCGCGCCAGGAAACCCATCAGCCCGCCTGCGAAAGTATCGCCCGCCCCGGTGGGATCGACGACTTCCTCAAGTGGATAGGCCGGCACCGCGAACATCCCTTCCTTGCTGAATTGCAGGACGCCGTATTCGCCGCGCTTCACCAGCAGACTCTTGGGGCCCATTTTCAAAATCGCGCGACCCGCTTTGATCAGATTGTGCTCGCCGCTCAGCATCCTGGCTTCGTCATCATTGACGGTCAGGATGTCCAGGCGCTCCAGCAGCCGGGTCAGATGCGGCCGCGCATTCTGAATCCAGAAATCCATGGTGTCGGCAGCGACCAGCTTCGGGCTCTTCACCTGTGAGAGAACTCGATACTGAAGCTCCGGCGAAATGTTGGCGAGGAACAGATAGTCGCAGCGCTGCTGGTCGGGAAGCAACGTAGGATTGAAGCCATCGAACACGTTGAGCGCGAGGCTGATCGTGTCGCGCTTGTTCATGTCCTCGTGATAGCGGCCGTGCCAGTGGAAGGTCTTGCCTGCCGCATGTTCGAGCGCGCGAGTATCGATGCCGCGTTCCGACAGCATCCGCTGATGCTCGGGCCTGAAATCCTCGCCGACAACACCGACCATGCTGACCGGCGCGAAAAAGCGCGCGGCCACTGAAAAGAAGGTCGCGGCGCCGCCGAGCGCGTCATCTCGACGTCCGCTGGACGTCTCGACCGTGTCATACGCCACCGACCCAACAACCACGATGCTCATGCGCTTTGTGTGTGCTCCGAACTTTAGAGATATTTGCCCACAATCGGGCGTAGATCTTCGATGCGCTTGGGCGGTATCACCGCGCGATCCGTGATGATCGAATCCTTGAGCGAACTGCCGCAGTTGCACGTGCGTTCGCGCTTCGCCAGCGCAGCCGCCAAATTTTTGACCGCGCGCTGCGCGAGTTCCACGTTGGCGCGCATCACCGCGAGGATCTCCGCAATGTCGACCGCCTTCACCGACTGATGCCAGCAGTCGTAGTCGGTCACCAGCACCAGCGTCGCATAACAAAGCTCCGCTTCCTTGGCGAGGCGCGCCTCCTGCATCGCGGTCATACTGATCACGTCGACACCCCAGCTTCGATAAAGGTTCGACTCGGCGCGGCTGGAGAACTGCGGCCCCTCGATGCATAGGTAGGTGCCGCCATCATGAGTCGTGGCACCGGCTTCGCGACTCGAGGCGAACAAATCGCGCGCGAAGTCAGCGCATACAGGATCGGCGAGCGATACATGCGCGACGATGCCTTCGCCAAAAAACGTCGCGGGCCGTTTATGGGTACGATCGAGAAACTGGTTCGGCACCACCAGGTCGCCTGGCTTGATAGCCTCCTTCATGCTGCCCGCGGTGCTTACCGACAGCAGATGATCGGCGCCCAGCACCTTCATCCCGTATACATTAGCGCGATAGTTCAGCTCGCTCGGAAGAATCCGATGGCCCTTGCCGTGGCGCGCAAGGAACACCACGTCGAGGTCGCCGATGCGTCCGGTGATGAAAGGGTCAGAGGGCGGGCCAAACGGAGTCTTGATCTCGACCTGTTTAACATCGTCGAGGCCGGGCATCTGGTAGAAGCCGCTGCCGCCGATTACGCCTAGAACTTTTTTGGACATCGGTAGTTAGTGTGCCTGCTCCGCGTATAGCTGTCCGCACGCCGCCGCGATATCGACGCCGCGGCTCTCGCGAATAGTCGCGGTCAGGTTACCCTTGCGCAGGATCGCTTGAAAGTCCTCGACCGCTTGCCTCGAACTGCCGGTAAAGCCGGAACCGTCGAAGGCATTGAAGAAAATCAGGTTGACTTTCCCGCGCATCGGCAGGAGCAGTCTGACCAGCCGCTTGGCGTCATCAATGGAATCGTTCACCCCGCGCAGCATCACGTATTCGAAGGTGATGCGCTCCCGCTGCTTGAGCGGCAGGCGTTTGCAAGTCTCAAGGAGAACCTCGATCGGGTAGCGCCTGTTGATGGGCGCCAGGCGATCGCGAACTTCATTGGTCGTCGCATGCAATGAAACCGCGATACGCACCGGAATTTCGGTCGCCAGCCGCTCCAGCATCGGAACAATCCCCACCGTTGACACTGTGATGCGTCGCGGCGAGATGCCCATCCCCCATTCGGAAGTCATTATAGTGAGCGCCCTGAGCAGCCGCTGGTAGTTCGCGAGCGGCTCGCCCATGCCCATGAAAACGTAATTGGTGAGATGCTCGTCAGCGTCGAGTTCCTTGCGCGCGAGGAACACCTGGCTGACGATTTCGCCGACCGTGAGATTGCGATGCAGTCCCATCCGCGCGGTCGCGCAGAACTCGCACGCCATCGCGCACCCCGCCTGGGACGACATACATAAGGTGATGCGCTGGTTGAGTCGCTCACCGGAGGGAGTCGCTTCCACTTCGCGCGACGGAATGATGACGCTTTCGATTGCCTCGCCGTCGCCGAGGCCAATCAGCAGCTTGCGAGTGCCATCGGAGGAGCGCGCGACATGTGCAGTAGCGCCGGAACCAATCCTAAAGTGATGCTTCAGATATTCGCGCAGCTCTTTCGGCAGGTCGAGCATCACGTCGAATGACTCGACGCCTCGGTTATAGAGCCATCCGGCAAGCTGCTTCGCGCGGAAAGACCGTTCGTTGGCCGCTGCAATGATGGTCTCCAGCTCCTCGATGGCGAAGTCGCGGCAGTCCGGCATCTGGGTGCGGACTCCATCGGGCGATCCTTCAAGAAGCGAATTGAAATGACTCACGACGACATGAGCTTATAGGAAATCCAGGTGCAAATCAGTTTACCCGGCACCGAGAGTGCGCCCTTGAACAATCAGGCGCGGGACGGTTGGCGTCGCGCTCAATTCCTGAGATCCGCAAACCTCGCCTGAACCAAGCGTTGGATCACAGCAAAAACTATCGCGGTAGAAACACCAAACATCAACATTCCATTAGCCGCTTCCAGCGGTCCCAGGAATCTCCACGCCGGCGTCATGATCACATCGCCATAGCCCAAGGTCGTGTAATTGACTGCGGAGTGGTAGTAGGCGGCTCCAAAGGTTGGAAACTCTCCGCAGATCGTGAACAGGATTGCCCATAACGCGATCTCGATCAGATGAGCCACCAGCACGACAGATATCGTGAGAGTAGCGATTGAAAAATCGATCCAGAAGCCCACCCCTACGCGGCCAAGCCTTCCCTCGTGACGAACGAAGTTTACCGTTACACCGACGGCCAGCGCGTGAATCACGATTGTCATCAGGATAGCGCTGGAACCAACCACCAATGGTTTCAGGATCGCGATTTGCCCAAGTTCCATCGTGATTGATGCCATAGACGAATGCGGGGCCGAGGTGGCTGCGACTGAGACCCGCTACTCTCCCCCAATGTGGGCTCCCTTCTCGGCAACCGAACGCCGCATCAGCAGTACAAAGAAGACCAGCATCATGCCGACGGCCGCCGAGAACGAGAAGACATCGAAGTAGGCCAGCGACAGCGCCTGCTGAATCCGCGAATGGTCAAGGACTCCCAATGCCATTTGATGCGACAACGACGCGTCGCCGGTGTGTCGCAGGAAGTAGGCCTGGCCCTGAGTTAGGGCATGCGTTACGGGCGTGTTCAGAGAGTCGAGGCTTTCGTTGAGGCGCAGCGTGTGAAACTGCTCGCGTCGTTGCTGGATAATCTGGGCGACCGAGGTCCCGACGCTGCCGCCTTCGTTGCGCAGCAAGGCCAGCAATCCGACGGCAGCGCCACGGATCTCCTTGGGCAAGTATATAAAGGCTGCCACGTTAAGCGGCGCGAACAGCATCGATAGTCCTGAGATGATCACGACTCGCGGCCAAACCACCTGCCATGGACTGATTTCGAGGTTGAGGTGCGCCATCCAGTAGTTCCCGGCCGCCATCGTGAATAGACCGCCGGCCATCAGAAATCGGGCATCGACGCCGCGCGACAGAAGCGCCCCGACAATCACGAGCACCATGATGGCAAAGAATCCCGCCGGCGACAGGACCAAGCCTGAGGTTGTCGCGTCATAACCAAACAGCGACTGGAGTAATGCGGGAAGCGAAACGGTGTTCGCGTAGAGTACGCCATAAGCGCAGAAGATGATGATGCAACAGGTACAGAAGTTCCGGTCGGCCAGCGTCCGCAGCGCGATCAATGGATTGCGGAGCGAGAGTTCGTGATAGATCAGGCCGATCAGGCAAACTATAAACAGGACCAGCAGGGTCTGCACTCGAAAGAACGGATCGCCGAGCCAATCCCACTCCTGTCCCTTGCTGAGCATCACCTCCCAACAGACCATGGTCACGCTCAGCAGCGTCAGCCCGAGCACATCGAACGGCTGGCCTTGAGTACGATTCCTGGCCCGTTCAACTTGCAAGTATTCCGGATCTTCAACAAGGGCGCGGCACAGGAAAAAGGCGATCAGGCCCACCGGCACGTTCAGATAGAAGATCCAGCGCCAACCGTAGTTGTCGGTGATGTACCCGCCCAGCGTCGGACCCACCACCGGCGCGAGCAATGCTGCCAGACCAAAAAGCGTCATCGCCGCGCCTTGCTTCTCTTGCGGGAAAGCATCGAGCAACACCGCCTGACTCGAAGGTTGCAATCCGCCGCCCGCCAGACCTTGAACCACCCGGGAACCGATTATGAAAATCAGGCTGCCGGCCATCCCGCATAAGGCCGATGCAATGGTGAACATCGCGATCGAACCAAGGAAGTAGTTGCGCCGGCCGAGGCGCATCGCCAGCCATCCCGACATTGGGAGGACGATCGCATTGGCGGCAAGGTAACTGGTGATGACCCACTCGCTGTCAGTCGCCGCTGCCGATAAGCCCCCTGCGATGTAACGCAGGGCGACATTGGCGATGGTAGTGTCCAGGACCTCCATGAAGGTCGGGATCACTACCGCCACCGCGATCAGCCAGGGGCTGACTGCTCGCCTTGGCAGCGGCACTTCGAGCGCGGCGGCACTCATTTGGGACTTGGCGCAGCGGCGGTCTTCCCGGCTATTGAGGCTTGTAGCAACTTTCCCGCGTTGGGACCGGTGGGCTTCTCATTCACGTAGACGTGCGGGGTGACCGACAGACCGATGAAAAGCGGTGCGACATTGGGATTGTAATCCATCACCTCGATTCGCACCGGTAACCGCTGCACAACCTTGACGAAGTTGCCGGTCGCATTCTCAGCCGGCAGCAGCGCCAAGGTCGATCCGGTCCCCATCGTGAAGCCCGAGATGCGGCCCTTGAAATGCCGCCGGCTGCCGTACATGTCCACATCGAGATCGACCGGTTGGCCGATACGTAACTTCCCTAACTGCGTTTCTTTGAAATTGGCGTCGACCCAAATATCGGTCAGCGACCGCAACGCCATCAGCTCTTGTCCGGCAAGGACCTGGTTGCCCGGATTGACGTTCCGACGGGTCACGACGCCATCGATCTCGGCCACCACATCGCAATAGCTGAGGTTCAACTCGGCCTGGCGGAGGTTGGCCTCCGCCTGAATCATTTTGGCTCCGGCCTGTACCACGTCCGGAGCAGCCTTGAGCAACTTCGCAAAGATCGCATCGATATTGCCCGAGGGGTCCCGCTTGTAGAACTCGGAAAGCATCTCGTCGGGGGTCTGTCGGTATGAGGGAACCACCCCGAGCTGTGCGGCAGTCTGCTGAAGACGGGCTTGCGCGGCCTTGACCGCGGAAAAGTTCTGATCGAGGTCGGCGGGGACCTTGGCGAGGTCTTCACCCTTCGCAGGCGGCGGAAGCCCGAGCGCGGCGCGAATCTGGTAGACGTCCTGCCGCGCCTTTTCCTGCTCTGCCTCGGCCACCGAGAAGGCCTCCTTGTATTTATCGAACTCCTGGCGGGACACGATTTGAATTTCGAAAAGCTGCCGGATGCGCTCGTAATCGGAGCGGGCCTTTACCAGCGTTGCGTTTGCAGCCTGTAGCGCGGCTACCGAGGCATGCAGCTCAGCGACCTGGTTTTTCAGATTGTCAATCGCGTGGGCCAGGTCATAGCGTTGGCTGCGCGCTAACCCGGCCAGGCTCTGATCCTTGGCTTGTGCCGCAACCAGATCCGACCGCGCAACACCCAGCGCAGCCTGCGCGATTTCCACCTGGACCTGGTAGGGTTCCTTATCAAGCTGTACGAGCAAGTCGCCCTTGTGCACCCGATTGTTATCGTCCACCAGCACCCGCACCACATGACCGGGGACTCGCGGCGCGACGAACGTCACATGCCCGTTCACATAGGCGTCGTCGGTGGAGACCGTTTCGAAGGCGGTGATGACCCTTGGGATGGCTTCGTACAGGAGCACAACAACGAGCACGCCGCCGGCGATCCACATCCATAGTGGCCGCTTTGGAAGAGGCTTCGCAGTCTCACCTTGAATGATTGGCGCCTCGGCATCCGTGCGCGCGGAATCTCCAGTTGGTTCGACGGGTGCAGCGAGGGGTTCTGGAGAGCTCACATCCGACATAGTAATGACCGTTGTTTACTGGAAATGGTTTGTCAATATTCATGCTCGAGTGGGTAATCCCGGCCGCCCGAATTTTAACGCGACGACAAGGTTTCCTCCGGTAGCACCCGACCCTCGTTGGCCCACTCAGCATTTCAGCCTGGATGGAGCATCGGGATGCGCAAGCTTTATTCTCTCTGTTGGCGCTTTAGCTGGTGAACTCATCGATCCGTGGCATCACCCACCGCCCAGAGGACTGTTTGACGTTCTGTATGTCTTCTAGTGAAGAGCGATCATCGTTAGCGCCCTATTCCGTCGGTAGTCATATGTAATGAGCCGCGCGATCAGCGCGACGACACCGAGTGTTGCGTAAGCAACACTATGCTAAGCGAAGCCATAACCCCTCCGGGCACAAAATCTGCATGATCACGTTCGGAGCACGAATATGACTCCTATATCGAGACATACCCTCGGGATTCCGCTTATCGGGACGCTACTCGTCGTAGCTCTCGGCACTGGCTATCTCGCCATCGATAAGCATTATCAGACTGTTCGAGCCGCCGAAAAGACTGCGCTTCGCGTGAGGATCGAAAACGAGCAGTTCTCGTCCAAACGGCGCGAGATCGAACAGGTCTTCAAGCTGATGTATGAATCGATCCGAACGATTTCGCTCTTTCCCGGAGTTCGAGCCATCTCCGGTGGAAACCGTCAGTCGGCAAAACAAGATGTGGTCAAGGAAGGGCGATTCGCTCCGGATGCCTTCGAGACAGTCCAACAGCTGTATAATAATCTGGTAAGTAATGTCGCGGTATCCGAGATCTATGCCGTCGTAGAGGGGCTGGACTACGCCAAAGGCGAAGTGCCTTTCTTCATGTACGATTCCTTGATCTTCAACGGCGGCGCAGGGGAAAGTGAGGCCGACGAAGCGAAGAACGAAGATTCGCCGGAAGAATCGGAAGCAGCGGAGTACGCCTATTACCCCAAGCAGATCGCGTACTTCAAGGAGCACTTCCCCAGCTTCAGCTTTCAAAACATAAACGACATCCCTGCTGTGTTTTCTGCTGCGTTACGCACCTGCGACAATAGCCAATATCGCTCGAAATCGCGCGACCACGTGGAAGACACCTACGGCATCCTTTACTCCGTTCCATTCTATAGCCGGGAGTCCGGGACGCTACGTGGTATCATCTCGGCGATCTTTCGCACCAACATACTCGAAGCACGTCTTGTCGGCGTTCCCTTCCTGATCATTACCGACAAGGATCGCGAACAGGCCAAACGTCTCGGTTTCTCCATGCCTGCGGAACTCAGCTACTTCGTTTTGTCGAATGACACCTACCATATCGCCATCGCCGATCGTCGCAACAAGGGGCTGATTGACCGAGCCCAGCATGCGCTCGGTGAGCGGAGCCCCGACGTGATTACCGCCTCTCTCAGTGTTGCGGGTGATAGCGGGTGGCGCTTGACCTATGTGATTCCCCCGGCCATGTACAGCACGGCTCTGCACGGCATCGACACCCAAGCGCGCCTGACCCAGGTCGTTGTGGCGGCTGGAGTGCTGCTGCTTGGATGCGTGCTGGCGCTGGTGCTGGTGCGGCGCACTAGCCAGGCCGCGGGCGTCAAGCAGCTGGTGACCTTCATGGATGCGCTCGCCCAGGAGAAAGCCGACCTCACCTCGCGAGTGGATACAGACGGTTTGAACCCGCATCTACTCCCGATCGCGCGCAATATGAATGTGTTCGTCGCCCAGTTGCAGCAGGCGATGCGGAGAATCAGCCAGCACGTGGAGACCCTCGCCACGGCCGCGACACAACTCACCACGGTCAGCCAGGAGATGGCGACCTCGGCCGAACAGACGTCGGCGCAGGCGGGCATGGTTTCGTCGGCCTCCGAGCAGATCAGCGCCAACATTCATACTGTCGCCACAGCTGGGGAAGAGATGAGCATCTCCATCCAGGAGATTGCGAAGAACGCCTCCGAGGCCGCTCGTGTGGCCACCCAGGCAGTGTCGATGGCCGAGACTACCAATACTACGGTCGTACATCTGGGCCAGAGCAGTGCGGAGGTCGGGAATGTCAGTAAAGTCATCACCGCTATCACTGAACAAACACACCTCCTGGCGCTCAATGCCACGATAGAAGCGGCACGCGCGGGTGGCGCGGGCAAGGGTTTCGCGGTGGTGGCCAATGAAGTCAAGGAGTTAGCCAAGCAGACTGCGGAGGCGACCAAGGACATCGGTCAGAAGCTCGAGGCGATTCAGGACGACACACAGGCATCAGTAGAAGCCATTGCGCAGATTGGCGCGATCATTCATCAAATCCATGATATCGGGACTACCATTGCCAATGCGGTAGAGGAGCAGAGTGCGACCACCAGCGAGATCGGGCGCAACATCGAAGAGGCTTCCAAGGGTAGTGGCGAGATTACCCGAAACATCGGCAGTGTAGCGAAAGCGGCGCAGAGCACAGCCAACGGGGCTACCGAAACCCAGGCGGCGGCGCAGGAGCTGACGCGGATGGCGGCAGAGTTAAAGCAGTTCGTGAGTCAATTTCAGTATGAGGAAGCCTCCGTCCGAGGTTCGACACCTGCGCCCAGGTGGGCAGATACAACCGACGACCGGCGCACCAAGAACACTGCCAAAGCGGCCTAGTTCCGACGGTGGTACTTTTCGGAAGGCTCGCGGCGCGCCACTCAAGATTCGCCGAGCTTCTTCAGCGAGGCCTTGCGTTCTTGCCTCAGACCGCCAGGAAACAGACTCCGGCGCAGTGCGGTCGCGCTCACACCAGATCGAGACTGCTGAAGAAAAACGGAATCTCCTGCGCGGCAGTCTCGGGCGCATCGGAGCCGTGAACGGCGTTGCGCTCGATGTTCTCGCCGAAGTCCTTCCTGAGGGTGCCCGCGTTCGCTTTCGCCGGATCGGTCGCCCCCATCAGCTCGCGCCATCGGGTGATGGCTTTGTCGCCTTCGAGCACCATCACGACCACCGGCCCCGAGGTCATGTACTTACAAAGGTCGTTGTAGAAGGGCCGCGCCTTATGGACCTCGTAGAAGCGCTCGGCCTGATTGCGCGCGAGATGCATCAGGCGCATCCCGCGAATCTTCAACCCTGATGCCTCGATTCTTTTGATGATGTCACCGGCGAGCCCGCGTCCTACGGCATCCGGCTTTATGATCGCAAATGTGCGTTCCACTTAATTTTCCTCGACTCCGCTTCGCTCCGCCTCGGAAGCGCCTGCGGCGCGGCTTTGCCCCCTTCGGGCCTCAATCCAAGGTCTCTACCTTTTCTCCAGCAGATTCTTCATGGTGATGCCCATCTCCGCGGGGCTCATCGCGACTGTGATACCCGCGGCCTTCAATGCGGCGATTTTGTCGGCCGCGGTGCCGCGCCCACCCGAAATAATCGCGCCCGCATGCCCCATCCGACGTCCCTTCGGCGCCGTCTGCCCGGCGATAAATGCTACCACCGGTTTCTTGACGTTCTGCTTGACGTATTCAGCTGCCTCTTCCTCCGCGGTCCCGCCGATCTCGCCGATCATGACGATGGCCTTGGTTTTCGGGTCCTCATTGAAAAGGCGCAGCGAGTCGATATGCGAGGTGCCGACGATCGGATCCCCGCCGATACCGATGCAACTCGATTGTCCGATTCCCAACTGCGTCAGTTGATAGACTGCCTCGTAGGTCAGCGTTCCCGAGCGCGACACCACCCCGACCTCTCCCGGCTTGTGGATGTACCCGGGCATGATGCCGATTTTGCACTCGCCCGGCGTGATGATGCCGGGGCAGTTCGGCCCGATCAGCCGGCTCTTGCTGCCCTGCATATAGCGGCGCACCTTGACCATATCGATGACCGGCACGCCCTCGGTGATGCAGATCACGAGCTCGATACCGGCGGCGATCGCTTCGAGGATGCCGTCGGCGGCGAACGCCGGCGGAACGTAGCTCACGCTCGCATTACATCCGGTAGCTTTTCGCGCCTGCTCAACCGTATCGAAAATCGGGATGCCCTCGAAGGTGGTGCCGCCCTTGCCGGGCACCACCCCCGCGACCATCTGGGTGCCGTATTCCTTGCACGCACGCGTATGTATCTGGCCGGTCGCGCCGGTAATTCCCTGCGTGACGACCCTGGTGTTCTTGTCGACGAGAATGCTCATTGTGCTGCCTTGACTCCGATCGCCTCAGTCACCTTGCGCGCCGCATCGGCGAGGTCAGCGGCTCCGATCACCTTGATGCCGGATTCGGCGAGAATCTTTTTACCTTCGACCACGTTGGTGCCTTCCATCCTGACCACCAGCGGCACGCTCAGGTTAACCTGCTTCGCCGCTTCGACGACGCCTTGGGCAAGCACGTCGCATCGCATGATGCCGCCGAAGATGTTGATGAGCACGCCTTTGACGCGCTGGTCGGACAGGATGATGCGGAACGCGGCCGCAACTTTTTCCGTACTTGCGCCCCCGCCGACATCGAGGAAGTTAGCCGGCTCCGCGCCGTAAAATTTCACGATGTCCATCGTCGCCATCGCCAGCCCCGCGCCATTCACCATGCATCCGATGTTGCCGTCGAGGTGCACATAGCTGAGGTCGAACTTCGCGGCTTCGGTCTCGGCAGGATCTTCTTCATTAGGATCGCGCAGCTCGCGAATCTCCGGATGGCGAAACAGTCCATTGTCGTCGAAAGACATTTTCGCGTCGAGGCAAATGACGCGCCCATCTTTCGTAACCACCAGCGGATTGATTTCGATCAGCGACGCATCGGTCTCGACGAAGGCCTTGTAGAGCGCCGTCAGCAGCGTGACGAACTGGCCGACCTGCTTGTCCTTGAGGCCCAGCCCGAACGCGATCTTGCGCCCGAGGAACGCCGATACGCCCAGCAGCGGATCGATCGGCTCGGTCATGATGCGATCGGGCGTCTTGGCCGCGACTTCTTCGATTTCCATCCCGCCTTCGGTGCTGGCGATGACTGCCACCGACTGCGCCTTGCGATCTACCACCAGGCCCAGGTAGAGCTCGCGCGCGACGTCGCTGGCCTCCTCGACATACATGCGCCGCACGATGCGGCCCTCGGGCCCGGTCTGATGGGTGATGATCTTATTGCCCAGCCATTTGGTGGCAAACGCGCGGGCTTCCTCGGCGCTGGAGACGACTTTGACGCCGCCCGCCTTGCCGCGTCCGCCGGCATGGATTTGGACTTTAACCACGGCCTTGGGCTGCCCGAGCGCCGTGAATGCTTTGGCGGCCTCCTCGGCGGTGGATACGCCCTGCCCTTTCGGGACCGGCGCGCCGAAGCGACCTAGAACCTGTTTCGCCTGAAACTCATGAATGTTCATTAAGATGCCTTTGTTGCGATATCCCCGATGCTCGTTCCAATGAATTTGAACCTTGCGATTATATGTAGAACTGGGAGGAATTCCGAGAGCGGCAGCCCAGAGGAAAGGACCACTCTTGGACGTTCACTGACCGGGTTCGCTCTCTTCGCTATCCTCCCTCGCGTATTCCCGCGGGGGAGGAAGCGTGGCATCGGTCTCGCTCTTCGTTTCGCGAGACCGATGCCACGCAGGTGGGGGTGTATGCCTCTTTCGAGTACCCCGCACGTATGCGCGTGTTGCCAAATCGTGGCGCTCGCCCGCACCATGACGAATCGTTAACGCCACACATCGCCACGCTTCCTTCAACTCCAGGTCGCGGCTAGGTTCCCCTCATGCCCGACCGCATGCGCACCAGGTTCACCGGTGGATTGCTGCATGGCACCCTCCTCAAGCGTTCTCGCCAAATGCGCAAAGACTCGACCCCAGCGGAAATCAGGCTGTGGTCACACCTCAGAATGAAGAATCTCGATGGTGCGCGCTTCCGCAGGCAGTACCAGATCGAAGGGTTCATCGTTGACTTCTGCTGCATAAAGGAAAAGCTGATCGTCGAAGTCGACGGCTCTCAGCATCTCGAAAATGTCGCATATGATAATGAGCGTACGCGAAGGCTGAAGCAGCAGGGCTTTCGAGTGTTGCGGTTCTGGAATGGCGATGTGATGCAGAACGTGGAGGGCGTGGTGGAGGTGATATTCGAAGAGTTGGGTGCCAGGCGCGATAGCACCCCCACCTGCGCCGCATCGGTCTCGCAAATCAAAGGAGCGAGACTGATGCCGCGCTTCCTCCCCCGCGAGTACGCGCGGGAGGATAAGACTCAGCGCAAGTGCGAGCCGACGAATTCCACCACCTGCCGGATAATCGTGCGCGAGGTGTCGTCATCGTTGCGAATGTCGAAGCCGTGCACGCCTTCCGGATGCGTCACCACCTGAATCGAGGTCCCCAACTCGCGCGCCCGCTTTATAAAGGCGTCGATCGCGTCATTGATGAGCGTGCTGTCTTTCCCCGCCTTGGCCACCAACATCGGCGGGATAGCACCACGCCTCGCATCGAGCGCACGAATCGCGGAGTAACGCGCCGCATCTTTCGCATCCGGCGCCGTCGTGGCGCCGAGATATGGATAAATCCCCACGAGGCATCTGACACCCGCGTATGCTTCGAGCATCGGCGCGGCGAGCATCGGGCCTCCGGCTGAAAACGCGACGATGCAGATTCGATTGGCATCGACCTTCAACTGCGATGCGTTGTGGCGCAGATACGAAATCAGGTCGCGCAGATCATCCGCCGCCTTCTCGATAGTTCCCGGAACAAAGCCAGTGATAAATCGCATCCGATGGTTGAAGGTGACGCCCGCGATTCCCGAGGCCGCCATCAACTGGCCCCACGATATGAACACGCCCCAATCTTTGGGACTTACGCCATCGGGTACGCCGCCATGAACGAAGATAACGACCGGCGCGGGTGCCGTCGCCGCCAGAGGACGATAGAGGTCGACATGCAGCGGGCCATCCTCGGCGGACCTTTCGATGCGCATCGCGCGCGCCTCGATGCGTTCCATCCCGGGCACTGAGAAAACGATTCTCTCCTCGAACATGAGGATCAGAGCTACGCGACGGGCATCGGTGGGTCAATTCCGCCGGTTCTCCGTGACTGTTTTCCTCGCCCGGGAATTTCCGTCCCTTATATGATTGGGCGAGGTGGACCGGCGCAGTTCATGCGATGTCTGAGAGCACGAACTATGACGGGCCGGAGCGGGACCTCAGCTCCGGGATTCTGCTCCGCTACCAGTTTGTAGTCGGCCGATGCCGCGTTCGAAAGTGACTGTGAGACCGTATCCACGCCCAGAAGGCCCTGACGTCAAACGAAAAGCCCCACAAGCCAGGTTTAGCTTCAAAAATCCGTGGCCGCATGGCTTCTTGTAACTCGTGTTTTCGGAGAAACTGCTCGGCTGCCCGAACAGCTTTTTGGCTCAACTCGAAGTGCACCTCGTAGTAGCGCGGGCTGTTTCGCACTATTTTCGAATGCGGGAGGCCATTCGGCGCTCGGGCCATCAACGTCTACCCAAAATTCGTGAGGCAACCTGAACCAGTCACCGACGCGGTCCGTCCGTCGGTAGTAGTGATCATTCCACCGAATTTGGATGTAGTCAGACCTTTGAAAGTCACTGATCGCCTGCGGAAGTTGTTTGCCCTTGAGGAGATAAGCTACAGCGGGATTGTCAGGATTCAGATACATTTCCCGTAGCATTTCCGATACATCTTGAGAGGTCGTCAATTGGTCGAGATCATACTCATGCGGCCTCGGCAGTTCCTTCCACGTTGAAAAGCCTCGATTCAAAATAGCCGCGACTTCAGGGGGCGGAATGACAACTTTGGTAAGGTCAACTTCGCGCTCTTCTGCAATGAGTTCTTCTTCAGTTTTTGACATTTCCATCCTCCCGCCCGTGGGCCAGGTTATAACTACACCTCATGCTTGACTTGTAGCTTTGAACGCTCGCTATCGATACGAATTCCACTATACACGTGCTACCGCATACTTGTGCTGAGCGCTCTCAATGTGACCTTCGCGTCGGGCTGAGCAGAGCAGAATCCAGAGCTGAGGTCCCGCTCCGGCCCGTCACGATTCATGCTCGCAGCCATCGCATGAAGTCGCGCCGGTCCACCTCGCCCAATCATATGGGCGAGGGAAAGCATCGGGCGAAGACAAGGAAGGAAGGTGGCTCGCGGAGAGTCGAATTGTGCTATCATCCGGTCGTGGCGCCTCGACGGGCGCCAATTGTCGTTTTTGAGGAGCGATGATCGCGACGAATGAGAAATCGCAAAAACAAACCCATTAACTGTAGCATTTTCAAGGACTTTTACTTTCGCGAGCAAAGAAACGAGGCGACTAGCATGGAGTCGTATGGGCACGGAATGCGGTTAGGATGCAAGGATCGAAAACAAACCCACTCGCGGTGTAAGCCCTTCGAGTGAGCGCAACTGTATGCAGTTCGGAAACAGTGAAAAACAAAGCCACTAAATCGAGGAGAATCAAGGCAATTTTTTGATTTGAAAGCGCCTGCGTCCGCGTCAAGAGCGTCAGAACACTCCGGATCCAATCCGCAAAAACAAACCCATTGCGACGGTCGCGGCAGCGTCGCTGTCGACACGATGTCGACTGCAACCGACATAATGTCAGTTGAACTGACGCACCGCGCAGGCAGAATCCGGAGCTGAGGTCCCGCTCCGGGCCCGTCACAGTTCAGGCTCTCAGACATCGCACGAATTGCGCCGGTCCACCTCGCCCAATCATATGGGCGAGGCACAGATGCGGGCGAGGACTAGGAAGAAAGATTCGGAAGAATCAGATCACCGCATGAACAGGTCGCGCAGCCACTTCACCGTCGCCTTGCGACCCACCCATCCGATGGCGGTCGTGAGCGGAATCTCTTTCGGACATACCTCGACGCAGTTCTGCGCGTTGCCGCAGTCCTCGATGCCGCCCTCGCCCATCACGCCCGCGAGTCGCTCGTCTTCGTGCATCGCGCCGGTCGGATGCTGGCTCATCAGGTAGACCTGGCCCATCACCGCGGGGCCCATGAACTTCGAATGCGAGTTCACTTGCGGGCAGGCTTCAAGGCAGCATCCGCAGGTCATGCAGCGTGAGAAGAGATAGCCGAATTGCTGTACCTCCGAACTGACGCGGGGCCCGGGTCCGAGGTCGTAGCTGCCGTCGATCGGAATCCATGATTGCGCGCGCTTAAGATGGTCGAACATCTTGGAACGGTCGACCCACAAATCGCGGATGAGCGGGAACTTCGTCATCGGCTCGATGGTGGTAGGACTCGGGAGATTGGTCGCGAGCGCGGTGCAGGCCTGGCGCACGCGCCCGTTGATGACCATCGTGCACGCGCCGCAGACCTCCTCGAGGCAGTTGGCGTGGAACACCGGCGCCGAGACGTGCTTGCCCTGCCGGGTGACCGGGTTGCGCCTAATCTCCATCAGCATCGAGATGACGTTGTGATCCGTCTTGAATGGGATTTCGAATTCCTGCCAGTAGCTCGCGGACTCCGGCGAATCCTGCCGCTTGATGTTCAGGACGATGGTCCTTTCTGCCACAGCTCTCTCCTGGATTCTTTCTCGACCGATTGTATGCCGTTGATCCGCCTACGCCGCCTTGGCTTTCGTGTGCGTAGTGTCGACGTCGTAACGACGCGGGCGCGGTTTGATGAGGTTGGTGTCGACCTCCTCCCACGAAAAACGCGGGCCGTCGGAGGACCAGTTCGCCATCGTGGTCTTGAGGAAGTTCGCGTCGTCGCGCTCCGGGAAGTCGGGCTTGTAATGCGCGCCGCGCGATTCGTTGCGATTGAGCGCGCCGATGGTGATGGGGCGCGCGAGCTCCAGCATGTTCCACAGCTGGCGCACGAACAGCACTTCCTGGTTGGCCCATTTGCCGGTGTCGCTGAGCCCGATGCGCCCGAAGCGATCCTTCAGCTCCTGGATCTTGATGTCGGTCTCTTTGAGCTTGTCGTTCTTGCGCACCACGGTGACGTTCTCGGTCATGATGTCGCCGAGCTCGCGCCAAATCGCGAACGCATTCTCCTGCCCATCGAGTTTGAAGATCTGATCGAAGTCTTCGCGCTGACGCGTGGTCTCCAGATCGTAAACGCGCGAGTCGCTCGGCGCCGGATGCGCCTTGGCATAGTCGATCATCACCGGCGCCGCGACCATGCCGGCATAGATGCACGAGAGCAGCGAGTTCGCGCCGAGGCGGTTGGCGCCGTGGTACTGATAGTCGGCCTCGCCGCCGGCGAACAGTCCCTTGATGTTGGTCTGCTGGTTGTAGTCGCACCACAGCCCGCCCATCGAGTAGTGCATCGCGGGGAAGATCTTCATCGGCACCTTGCGTGGATCCTGGCCGACGAACTTCTCATAGATTTCGAGCACCCCCGAAACCTTCGCATTAAGGATCGCGGGATCGATGTGGCTTACGTCGAGGTAGACCATCGGCTGGCCGTCGACGCCGAGACCCATCTCGTACACGACTTTGTGAATCGCGCGCGTGGCGATATCGCGCGGCACCAGGTTGCCGTAGGCCGGATACATCTCCTCGAGGAAGTACCACGGCTTGCCGTCGCGATAGGTCCACACGCGGCCGCCCTCGCCCCGAATCGATTCCGAGATGAGACGATTCTTGTCCTCGCCCGGCACCGCGGTCGGATGCACCTGGATGAACTCGCCGTTGGCGAAGGTCGCGCCCTGCTGATACGCGGCGCCCGCCGCCGAGCCGGTGTTGACCAGCGAGTGCGTCGAGCGCCCGAAGATGAGACCGGGGCCGCCGGTGGCGATCATCGTAGTGTCGCCGGGGAAGGCGCGAAGCTCGATGCGAGCGGTTGTCGATCGCGCAGATGCCTTTGCAATCGCCCGACTCGTCCAGCACGACGCTGGTCATCTCCCAACCTTCAAACTTGCGGATAAGGCCGGCGACCTCGTAGCGGCGCACCTGCTCATCCAATGCGTACAGGAGTTGCTGGCCGGTGGTCGCGCCGGCGAACGCGGTGCGATGATGCTTGGTGCCGCCGAAGCGGCGGAAATCCAGCAGCCCCTCCGGCGTGCGGTTAAACATGACGCCCATGCGATCGAAGAGATAGATGATGCCGGGCGCGGCCTCGCACATCCCCTTGACGGGAGGCTGATTGGCGAGGAAGTCGCCTCCATAGATGGTGTCGTCGAAATGGATCCACGGCGAGTCGCCCTCGCCCTTGGTGTTGACCGCGCCGTTGATGCCGCCCTGCGCGCACACCGAGTGCGAGCGCTTGACCGGCACAATCGAAAACAGATCGATCTTCTCGCCCTGCTCGGCCAGCTTCATCGCGGTCATCAGTCCCGCGAGGCCGCCGCCAACAATGATGTGATGTCCAGGCATCTTGAAATTCTCCTACGCCGGAGCCCTAAAAGAGATCAGCGTCACAATCGCCATCACGCTGAAGGCGAGGAACAGCGCCACGCACGCGCGATTGACGATCGTTTGCGCGCGCGGTCCCACGGTGATTCCCCAGGTGATGCAGAAAGTGAAGATTCCGTTGGTCAGATGATACAGGCAGGCGAGCGTCCCGATGATGTAGGCGCTCAAGTACGCCGGGTTCATCATGAAGTCGTGCATGCGTGCATAGTTGGTCTCGACCCCGGAGAGATAGAACCATCCGCGGGTGGTGAAGAAATGGAACAGGATGAAGGCCAGCGCGAGGATCCCGGTGATACGCTGCAGAGTGTATTGCAGGTTGCGCTCGTAGCCGTAGGCCGAGACATTCGGGTCTGCAGTGACGGTGATCACGATGCCATAAATCGCGTGATAGCTGATCGGTATCCAGAGCAGGATCGCTTCGACGATCACCTGGAACGGCAGGTTGCGGGTGAACTCGCTTTCCTTCCACCAGGCCACGCCGCCGTGGGTCACGTAGGAATTTTCGAAGATGTGGAAAAACAGGAACGCGCCGATCGGCACGATTCCGCTCAGCGAATGGAGGCGCCGCAGAATCCAATGGCGCTGGTCCGTCGCGCTAAGCCGCGAGCCCGAACCGATTGCGAGTGCTTCTTCAGCCATGATGTCTCCGAATCCTTAAGCCGCGAGAACCTTGTCCATCGCATCGACCAGCTCGCGCACATGGGCAACCGAACTGTCGAAGGCCTTCTTCTCCGCATCAGTCAGCGCGATCTCGATGACGCGCTCGACGCCGCCGGCGCCAATCACCACCGGCACTCCGGCGAACAATCCCTTCACGCCGTACTCGCCCTCAAGGTACGCGGCAGCCGGCAGCACTTGCTTGCGATCGAGGATGAAAGCTTCGACCATCTGATAAACCGCGGTTCCGGCCGCATAGTAGGACGAGGTCTTCATCAGGTTGACGATCTCCGCACCGCCGTTGCGGGTGCGCTTCTCGATTTCCTCGAGGCGTTCGGCATTGATGTACTTGTCGACCGGTACGCCGCCCGCGCGCGTATAGCTGCGCACCGGCACCATGTCGTCGCCATGGCCGCCGAGCACCATCGCCTCGATGCTTTGCACCGACACCTTGAGTTCCATCGCGAGGAAGGTCCGATAGCGCGCCGAATCCAGCACCCCCGCCTGTCCGACAATGAGATTCTTCGCCAGGCCGGTCACGCGCTTGAGCTGCGTCACCATCGCATCGAGCGGATTGGTGACCGCGATCACGAACGCATTGGGCGCGTGCTCCTTGATGGCCTTGCCGACGGTGCTCATGACGCCCGCGTTGATCTTCAGGAGATCGTCGCGGCTCATGCCGGGTTTGCGCGGCGATCCGGAGGTGACCACGATGCAGTCCGCGCCTTCGATCGCGCGGATGTCGGTGGCGCCGGTGACGTTCACATCAACATTGAGGACCGGCGCCGATTCGAGCATGTCGAGGGCTTTGCCCTGCGGCAGCCCGTCGATGATGTCATAGAGCACGATGTCGCCGAGCGAACGGAGGAAGCATAGATGGGCGCAAGTGGCGCCGACGTTTCCCGCTCCAATAAATGCGATTTTCTTTCTGGCCAACTTACTACTCCCGAACCCGCGCAGGGGCCACGCTGACTAAGCCTAGCTTATAGTCGAAAGTTTGTTAATCAGGCAATCTTAACTATGATTCTTGCTTGCGACGATGTCCGCAGGCGTCCCCGACCATCGGACTCGCCCTTACTTAGCAGTCATTTTAGGTGAAGTGAACAGCCTGCCGACCGATTCATTTGCTATCGCAAGCCGCGCCGCGCAGCTTCTTTCGCGCATTTCGCAAACCCGCGCCCTGCGCTAAACAGGATCAATGGCTGCCTCCCTCCCACCCAATCCTCCGCCGATGGGAACTCCCAATTTGCGCGAGATGCTGCCGGACCTGATCATCGATGGCGCCCTGCCGGTGCTTACCTACCAGATCCTTTCGCGTTATGGCGTTGCGGATGTACCGGCATTGACGGCCGGGGCAATCTTTCCGGCCGCCAACATCATCCGCAAATCCATCACCACGCGCAGCCTCGACCTGATCGGCGTGATCGTGCTGGTATTCCTTGCGCTTGGTGCGATCAGCTCCCTGATCTCGGGCAACGTGCTGTTCGTGCTCATCAAGGAATCCTTCATCACCGGCCTGGTGGGAGTGCTGTTCCTGTCGTCGCTGCTATGGAGCCGGCCGATCATTTTCTACATCGCACGTCAGATTGCGGCGGGCGAGGATCCGCAGCGGCTCGCGTGGTGGAATGCGATGTGGGAGCGTCCGCGGTTTCGCACCACCATGCGCACTATCACCGTCGTGTGGGGAGTTGGCTATCTCCTCGAAGCGATGGCCCGTGTGGTTCTGGCGCTCACGCTCACGCCGGGCACGGTTGTCATCGTGTCGCCGATCATGGCGATCGGCACCACGATTGTTCTGATCCTGTGGACGCGCAAATACGGTCGGGCCGCCTACGAACGCGGAATGCGCGAAGCCGCGCTGCATGCGCAGGCACCGGCGAAAGCGTCATGACCGCTTCGGTCGCGTTGGAACGTGCTGCTGATTTCATCTGGCGCAATGCCCGCCTGCTTGAACGCACGATGTTCGCGCATGCGTTCTTCGGCGCGCCAGCCGATGCGGTTGCCGCGGCGGTTCTCGCCTATCGGAATGCCGACGGCGGATTCGGGCATGCGATGGAGCCCGATGTGCGCGCGCCCGACAGCATGCCGCTTCATTGCGAGATCGCGTTGCGCGCGTTGTGCGATGCGGGAATCCGCGACGCTCGCGCCGGAAGTGGCGTCTGCGATTTTCTTGCCGACGTCGCCGAGCCCAATGGACGGGTGCCAATCGTGACCGCGAAGCTTCGCGACTATCCGCGCGCCGCGCACTGGAGCGATCCGCAAAGCGCCGGCGATTCACCGAATCCGACCGCGTCGCTGGCCGGGCTGCTCATGTACATGGGAGTCGAGCATCCATGGCTATCCCGTGCGATCGAATGGTGCTGGCTCCGCCTCGAGCAACCGATTTGCGAGGCACATGAAATCCTCAACGCACTGACGTTCCTCGAACACGCACCGGATCGATCGCGCGCAGAGAAGCTCGCGTCGCGGGTCACGGCTCAAATCGATGGCGCGAAGTGGTACCTCAAGGATCCTGCATCCTCCAGCTATGGAGTCACACCGCTGCAGTTCTGCCCGCATCCGGATGCGATCGCGCGTTCCGCATTTCCCGACGCTTTGATCGATGCGCACCTCGACGCGCTCGCGGCTCGGGAGCAGGATGACGGTGGCTGGCCGATCACCTGGAGTGCGCCGAGTCCGGCCTCGGAGTTCGAATGGCGAGGACGCTGGACGCTCGAAGCGCTACGCACTCTTCGCGCATACGACCGCGTCTGACTCTTGGTGCGTTTAGTCCGGCGGTGGTAGTGTGCTGATTCGATCCCCGAACATTCACGCGCCGTTATCACACGGCCCATCCGGAAGGAGGATTCCATGAAGCTCTACTACTCACCTGGCGCATGCTCGCTTTCACCGCACATCGTCGCGACCGAGGCGGGCGTGCCGGTCGAACTCGAAAAGGTCGACCTCGCCAAGCACACCACCGAAAGCGGCAAGGACTTCACCAAGATTAATCCCAAGGGCTATGTCCCGACTCTGCAACTCGATGACGGAACCGTCCTGACCGAGGGCCCCGCGATCGTGCAGTACCTGGCGGACAAGAATCCCGGCAGCGGCCTTGCTCCGGCCAACGGGACCGTCGAGCGCTACAAAGTTCAGGAGATGCTGAACTTCATCGGCACCGAGCTGCACAAGAATTTCGGGCCGCTCTTCAGCCCGGCCACACCCGACGCGGTCAAAGAGATGTCGAAGGCCAACATCACCAAGCGACTCGCATACCTCAATGATCAACTCGCCGGTAAACAATATCTGATGGGCGACAAGTTCACCGTCGCCGACGCGTACGCGTTCACCATCATCAACTGGACCAACTTCATCAAAATGGATCTGAAGTCGTACCCTAACATCGTTGCCTACATGCAGCGAGTTGGTGGACGTCCCAAGGTTCAGGAAACCCTCAAGGCCGAAGGCTTGATGAAATAGCCGTCGATGGCCGGGCGGTTGCAGCCGTCCGGCCATCCTCGCACCTTCGCGGTGCAGTCTCTTCCACGCGTTCTCCGCTCGCTCCGCTACTCGGCATTGCGGGACCGGTCGGCGCCGAGACGCGCGATCTCTTCGAGCAACTTCACGGTCGTGAGCTGGCGGCAATATCCGCGATTGTTGCGCAATGACCATTCATGCCGCTCGGCCGTCAAGGTTACGCACGCATCGGTGGGGACCGTCACCAGATAGCCGAGGTCGCAGGCGTCGCGCACCGCGGAGTCGATACATTGATCGGTCAGGCATCCCGCGACGATCAGGTAGCGGGTCCCGAGATTGCGCAGCACATAGTCGATGTTGGTTGAGATGAAAACCGACGAGGAAGTTTTGCGGAACACCATCTCGTCCGCATCCGGGGCCAGCTCATCAACCATGGCGGCATCGGGGGAGCCTTTCGGAACATTGAAGCCGCTAATCTTGTAGTCAAGCGAGCGGTCGCGACCGTCAGCGGTCATGCTCTCGATGACGGTGTACATCACCTCGATGCGCGCGTGACGACAGGCGCGTTGCAGTGCAACCATATTCGGCAACGCGCTATCTTTGAACGTGCGGAGGAAATAGCCGTAGCGCTGCTCCTTCTCTGCCGCATCCAGAAGCGCATATTCCCCGCCTTCCCGCGTGCAGTTGTACTTCTGCACGTCGATGAAGAGCAGCGCGGTGGATGCCGGTTCGATCTCGACATCGCGGCTCGGCGCGGGATTCGTCGGCTCAGTCATTTGCCGGTTCCAGGAAAGTGCGTTCGGCATCTTGCAGCACCCGCGCGATGCGCGCCGCCCATTCGTTCTGCCCGGCCTCGTCGAGCAACAGGTCCTGGCGGATCTCGATCTCGACGTGCGGCAGCCCGCGCGCCTCGCCGTGATGTGGGATCGTGTAATCGGTAGCGTCGCTGACGAAGTAAGGCTGGTTGTCGCCAATCACCAGCCCGGCTTCCTTTCTGAGCCGATCAAGTACGAGGCCGGCGAAACGGCGGTCGCGATTGTACAGCACCGCCGCATGCATCTCGCGCGGCACGCCGCCAAAAATGTTCGTCATGCTGTGCTGGGCGACGAGGATGGTGGTACATCCTGCGGCGGCGCGCTCATCGAGCAGTGCACCAATGTGCTCATGATAGGGATCAAAAATTTCCCGGCGCCGCGCCAGCCTTTGTTCATCGGTCAAATCGAGGTTGCGGGGAATTTCGGTCGCGTCGCTAACCGAGGGAATCGACGAGGGGACGTTGGGATCACGATTGCAGTCGATGACCAGGCGCGAATAGTTCTGCGCGACCAGCGGCGCATCCAATGCTTCCGCGACCTGGCGTCCGACGGACAACGCGCCGATATCCCATGCGATGTGGCGCGTCAGCTCGTCGGGCGAAAGGCCCAGGTCGCCGAGCATCCGCGGAATCCCGCGGCTGGCGTGGTCAACGACGATGACAAAGTTCGACCGTCCCTCGCGACGCTCCGCGAAGAAGGGTCGTGGCTCGTCGGGGGCGATCAGCATGCCTGACTCCGCGACATCCGAAACGGTGTGCACCATTCAATAGACTTCACTGTACCGCCGGCAGATTTCATTTTCGTCCAGTTCGCGTAGGCCCTCAGCTTCTGCCCGTTTGAATAGTAGGTATCCGGACAGAAGTTCGTCGCCGAGCCATTCGGCGGCCGCATCATTCGCTTCGAGCAGCTTCAACGCCTCGGGCAATGAGGTTGGTAGCGCCTGCACCTTGGTGGTCTCGATTTGACGTCCGTGCCGGAGGCCATCGAGTCCGGCCTGAATCAGCACGGCGAGCGCCAGATACGGATTCGCGGTAGCATCGGCGACGCGGAACTCGATGTTGAATTGTCGTGCGCGGTCCGCCGGATCGCTTCCGAACACCGGAGCGATACGAATCGAGGCGCCGCGGTCCAGGTGGCCGGCGTCGGTCCTCACCGGCGCCCAGCGATTCGGGCGCAGCCGATAGTAAGATGCCACCGACGCCGCGGTTACCGCGCACAGTGATGGCAGATGATGCAGAATGCCGGCGACAAACTGACTTCCTGGTTTCGAGAGCTGCGACGGTCGTGACGCGTCGTAGAGCACGGGCCGGCCTTCGCCATCCTCGAAGCTCCAATGAATATGCGTTCCGTTTCCAACTCCGTTCGGGTCGTGGATCGGCGCGAAGCTGACTCGTTCGCCGAGGCGGAACGCGACGGCGTGCGCGAGTTCCCGGGTGATCACCGCGTCGTCGGCGGCGCGCAGGCCGGGTGCGGGCGCCGAGGTCACTTCGAACTGTCGCGGACCATACTCCGACAGAAACGTATCGGGAATCACGCCCGCCTGGCGCATCGCCCCGAGCAACATCTCACCGAAGCGTGCCTGACGCCGGTAAGCGTCGAGCTCGTACGGCTGCGATGGATGCGCCGCGACGCCACTGTAGGTCAGCTCCTGCTCGAAACCCGCCAATATTCGGAAGCCCGTTTCCAACCGCAGCCGCTCCAGGGCCCGTCGCAGGAGGTGGCGCGGGCAGAACTCCCATGGCGCGCCTTCCAGGGTCCGAAGATCGCCGAGGAAGAAATACTCGGCCGAGCCGTCCTCGAATGGAACCTGGACACGCGTGGCAGGATCGAGCATCAGGGCCACTTCGCCGGCGGTGCCAAACGGCGTCACCTGGATGGGTCCGAACGCCGAGAGAAACAGATTCGTCGGCGACAGCCCGACGCCGCGCCGCAATCGCGCCGGCAACTCAGCCGCGGCGAAGCTCTTGCCGCGAAAATGCGCCGAGAGATCGCTGGTCCCGACGAAGATGATTGGCTCGCGCTCCATCGCACAAATCTACCATCCGCTTTGGATGGTGAAAGAGCAGGCCAGCGGCCTTGCCTGGTGTTGCGCGTCCGCGCCGCGCTTCGTGCGGTCGCCTTCAATGCCGATTCACTCGCGCCGATCGAGTTGAAGAAACGGAGATGCCGCTAGCCGATCCGCGCTTCCGCGCTCTCATTAGAAGGCGCGAAGTCCGCCAGCATCCACTCGCAGAGGAAGAACCAGCAGGTCAACAGCAGCGTGCCGAGGCCAACCGCGATCGGATAAGTGAGCGTCGGATTGGTCATCACCAGGGGCAGCAAAGCGACCGCGAGCGCCGGCGGCACGTGCAAATCCAGCGTGCGCAAGACGACGATTCCCCATCCCATACACAGCGCCGCGGTGAGCGGCGTCACGCCGAGATATTTCCAGAACACGAAACCACCGAGCGCGGTAAGGAAACATGCGACCGGCAGCATTAGCGGACGCTTCGCCCACGGACAGATGTCTGGATGCACGAACATCTCGAACCCAATTACCACCAGCGGCGGAAACAGGATGAAGCGCCATCCGGTAAGTTTGACCGCCAGCACCGCAACTGCGACGAATGCCATCAGCGCGGCGATCTTCTCCCATCGCGCGCGCACCGGCGCGGCCACTTCATGCGTGATGTCTTCCGCGACTTCCTCGGCGCTCTCGACCGTGACAACGGTCGCGTCGCTCGCGCTGGATTGCTTCCAGGGAATCGACAGCGCCGCGAGCAGCACGGTTCCGAACATGATTCCCGGCGGATACCACCAGCTCGTGACGCCGAGCACCAACGGCAGCAGTCCGGCGGAAATCGCGGGAGCGATCGGCGAACCCAATCCGAGGACCACCATAATCGCCGCTATGGTATTGAGCATGACCGAGAAGAATCCGTAGGGAAGCGTGTTGGTGACCGCGATGCCGACCGCGCCGGTTATGACCGGGGTGATTGCCAGTAGGAGGGGCGCGTTGGCCCACGTCCCGCGCGGGCGCGCGAACACGTCGTGCGAGAGCGCGCCGAGTTCGGGAAACAGCACATAGAACGCGCCGGTCGCGTTTGCCACCAGCGCGATGAGCGCGATGTAGACGAGCGAGATGAGTTCGGCGACGAGGCGACGACGCGGTGAAAGCTCCATCGTCAGGGCAGCGTCAACTGGCCGCGCATCACCTCGACGCAGTGGCCGCCGACGCGCACGTTGCATACTCGCGTGCCGTCCAAGCCGGCGCGCACGAAGATCTCGCTCGGGCGATTCATTTCGATGCCCTGCGCGATAACCACTTCCTGGTCGGGCTTGGCGAGACCGTGCCTGACCATCCATGCCGCGCTGCATCCTGCCGCCGATCCGGTTGCCGGATCCTCGCCGCCATAGAAGAGCATTCGCGCGCGCAGGCTGTGCTCTTCGACGCCATCGCGCAGCACAAAATAGAATTGACTCGCATCGGTAGTCGCGAGGTAGGCGTATGCCTTGGGCAACTCAAGTTGCAGGCGTTCGAGCGTCGAGAGCGATTTCAGCGGCACGATCGCGAATGCGAAGCCGGTCGAAACGGTCTGGATGGGAATCGCAGTCTCGATGTTCGCTACCGAGACGTCAATTGCCTTCGCGACCACGTTGGCGTCGTGAATCTTTCCAAACTCAGGATCGCGCTGGGTCATTTCGCCGAAACAGCCCTTCGGCGTCGACTTGAAGACCACAGGAATCTTCCCAACCTTCAGATCGAGCACGACCTGATTAATATTACGCGCGGTCGCGATGACGAAGGCAGTTCCGAGCGTCGGATGCCCCGCGAACGGAAGCTCCTCGGCCACCGTGAAGATTCGCACTTTGACGCCATCGGCGCGCTCGGTCGCCTCGTCGCGCGGAAGGATGAAGGTGGTTTCCGAAAGCCGCGTTTCCGCCGCGATCGCTTGCATCTCGGCGTCGCTGAGTCCGCGTGCGTCGGGGAAGACGGCGACCGGATTTCCCGCCAGTGCGCGCGAGCTGAATACGTCAATCGTCACGAAGGGAAATGTTCGCATCCGATTTATGTATAGAAGATCGCGCGGCCGTGAAACCCGGATTGCACCAAGCCTAGATGTGGAGTTCCTCGAAGATGAGGCGGCCCGAATCGAAACGGGTGCGCGCGAGCACCGTGGCGTCGAGTTCCGCGGAGTACTTTCCATCCGCGATGAGTCCCGCGAGCGCCTGCCCCGCGCCGTAGGACTGCATCACGCCGCGTCCGCTGAAGGAGTGCGCCTCGTAGACCGAGGGCGCCGCAAGCCCGACGATGGCGCTGCGATCGGGCGAGACCTCGTACAGTCCGGCCCATCCGGTGACGTGGCGCAGGCGCTCGCAGCACGACATTCGGGCATACATGCGCGGCCAGATTTCCTTCTGGAAGAATTCGTCGCCGTCGTAGTTGAAATGGTAGCCGGGCGCCTCGGGCGGGGAATATCCGGCCAGGATGTGCGGACCCTCATTATGGAAATAGAGCCCGGTGGTGTCGACGATCATTCCATACGGCGCGAGGCTGGTCTCGCGATTGTCAACCAGGCTGATTTGCCGCCTGATTGGCTCGCTATGATCCTTGAGGCCCAACAGGCGCAGGACGTTGCGCGACCATGCTCCGCCCGCGATGACGATGGCGCCCGCTTCGAGCTTTTCGAGATGGCCGACTTCCGCTTCGCCGGGCCCGTCCTGCGTCATCATGCGCATCAAGGCCGCGTCGGTCATCGGCTCGTCGGCATGCCAGGTGTCCAGCCGCACGCCGTCGCCGCGGTTGTCGATCGCGTAGATGTAGACACCATCGCGGAACTGCGCGCCCATGGTGCGGGCGCGATCGCGATAATGATTCTTGAGCAGGTTCGGATTGATGAGGCCGTCGCGCGGAGAGAACGTCGCGCCTTCGATACCCTCGAGGCGATCGATCTCCGGCACCCGCTGATGCACCTCGGAGTTCGTCAGCGTTTTGATGGGATGCCCGAGGCTGCGTTGCAAATCGACGTGCGCGAGCGCCTTCGGCCAGGTCTCGCGATCATAGAGCCACAGGTAGCCCTTCTGGCGGAAGCCGACCTCGCTCGCGATGCTTTCATAGTATTCGATCGACGCGCGGCACAGTTTGATGTTGACCGCTTCCCACCACGTCGCGCGCACCCCGCCCGCATTCTTCTCGCTCGAGCTCAGTCGTCCCGACAGATCGACGTCGATGGCCAGCGTGCGCTTGCCGCGCTGAGCCAGCGCCATGGTCACCGAGCTGCCGACGATCCCGGCACCAATCACGATCACATCGTATCGAGGCTGCGCGACCATAGCTCTATTTTAGCCTCGACCGCGAGGGTTGGCATGATGCGCCCCTATTGCAAATGCCGTCCGGCCTGCCAATTTGGGAAATGGCGGCATCTCCCCGGACCGCTTGGAGAGCCACACAACCATATGTGCACACTCGCAATCTATTTCCAGATGACCGACGACTATCCGATCGTGATCGCCGCAAATCGCGACGAGTATCTCGAACGGCCCGCGGCGAAGCCCACTACGCTATGGGCGCGACCGCACGTCGTCGGAGGCAAGGACTTGCGCGCCGGGGGCACCTGGCTGGGCGTCAATGAGTACGGCCTGGTGGCAGGCTTGCTCAATCGACGCACCGAGGCGCCGCCCAATCCCGACTCACGCTCGCGAGGGCTGCTCTGCCTCGACGCGTTGCGCCATCGCACCGCGAGGGAGGCCGCGGACTTCGCCGCCGATCAGCGCGCGCAGGACTACAACCCGTTCAACCTGCTGATCGCCTCGCGCGACGCCACCTTCGTTGCGTACAACCGAATCGATCGCATCGAGGTGGTGCAGCTCCAGCCGGGATTCCACCTGTTGACCAATATCGACGTGAACGATTTCGAATGCCCGCGCATCAGCGCTTCGTATGCGAAGTTCGCCGAGCTCGGCAAGGATGTCGGCTTTCGACGCGATCCGCGCTTGCGGCGCGCCGAGCTCCAGCGCCTGCTCGCCGATCACAATACGCAGCTGGACCCGCGCTCCGGACGGCCGAACTCGATTTGCATGCATCTGGACGGCTATGGGACGCGATCGTCGAGCCAGATTTTCGTTGGCCATGACAACGACAACATCGAGCACTACTTCGCATCGGGTGCGCCGTGCCGCAGCGCCTACGAACCGGCCGATGTCCCGAGTCAGTCGGAGATGTCGTCAGCGCTGAAATAGGCCGCGACTGCGGAAACCATGAAGCATCCGATCGCGATCGCCGCACAGGCGAGGAAAATAGACGCCAGAAAAGGCGGCTCGATCACGAAAAACAATATCGCGCCCGAAATGAACGCGAGCACGCTGGCGATGATCGCAAACACGATTGAGACCCTGCGCAGTTGCTTCATCGCCGATTTGCCCTTGACCGATCCGGCCTTGACCGATAGCAAGCGATGCGTGTACGCGATGGTGTCATTCGCACGTGACCAGACCAATGTATAAACGCATTCCCGTCATCGCTTGCCTGATTGTGGCGATCGCCGTGGCGCTTGCAAGCTCCGCGCAGCTTCATGCTCAGCAGGCGCAGCCTTCGGGCCTCTCGTGGCAGCAGCGATTTCTCGGCATTCTGCCGCTGGTGAAACCCGATGCAAAGGATCCGGTCGTCGCTACGGTCAACGGCGCACCGATCACTCTCGCAGAAGTGAAGGACTACGCTAAGACCGAGCAGCGCCTCATCAACGCGAATACTACGGAGGAGACCCGCGCGGTTTTTAAGGACGCGATGGAGAACCTCATCAATCGTGAACTGCTGATCCAGGAAGCCGAGCGCCGCGGCATCAAGATCCCGGAGGCCGAGGTCGCGCAGCGCGCGCGCGAATTCCAGATCCAGGGGGCCGGCGGCGAGACCATGTCTTCAACTGGCAACGCACCGGACAAAATCCTCCTCGACCAGGTTCGCGGCTCGATGGAAATCGAGAAGATGCTCGACGAGGAATTCAAGAAGCACAAGGTCGCGCCGAGCACGGAGGATATCAAGCGCTACTACGACGAGCACAAGGATCTTTTCGTGCAGGATCCCGGCCAGGTGCGTCTGTCGCATCTCGCGATCAAGCTGCCGCCCCATGCCACGGACGCGCAAAAAGCGGAAGGCCTCAAGCGCATCACCAAGCTGCACGAAGAAGCGATCAAGACCAAAGACTTCGCCGCGTTCGCGAAGAAGAATTCCGAAGACACATCCACCGCATCGAAGGGCGGCGACCTCGGCTACTTCACTCGAGGGCAGCTTCCGCCGGTAGTGGACCAGCTCGCGTTTTCGACGCCGGTCGGCGGGGTATCATCGATTGTGCAATCGAACCTCGGATTCAGTTTCCTCAAAGTCACCGATCGGCGTGGCGCAAGCTATGCCCCGTTCACTTCTGCGAAGGCGAAGATCGCGATGGTGCTGCTGGATTACAACCAGGAGTACATCGTGAAGAACCTGGTCAAAAGCCTCGCCAAGACCGCCAAGATCAAGTTCATCAAGATGCCGGGAGAGAGCACCCAGCCGTCATAGTTTGCGCGAAGGGCGCGCGTAGCGGGTCGGATCCGCGATACCGGCAGTCTTGAAACCCTGCACGCGTTCGGCGCACTTGGTGCACGCTCCGCAATGCAACGATCCTCGTGGATTCGCGCATGAGAGCGTCAGCTCCAACGGAAGCGCCCTGCCCTTTTTGATTACCGCGGATTTTTCGAGGCCCTCGAACGGCGTCAACACTCGCAGCGGAAGCTCCATTCCGAGTTTCACCGCACGCTCGAAGGCGCGAAAGAACTCCGGCCGCGCATCGGGAAATGGATTGCTCTCCAGCGGCGCCATCGCGATCTCGCCGATGCGATTGCGCGCGCAGAACATCGCCGCCTTGGTCAGCAGGCTCAGGTTGCGGCCCGGGATATAATTGGATGCGACCGATGCGCGATAGCCTGGGACCTTGCCGGTCACGCTCCAATGGTCGCGAGAGATATCTACGGTCGGGCATTCAAGGACCGCGACCGGCTCGATGTTGTCGCGCCTCAGGGCCGCGATGAATCTGCGCAGAACCACGAGCTCCACGCGCTCCCATCGCAGGCCCGCGCGAACGTAGATAGGAAATACATGACGCCGATTGCGCGCCAGCTCGGCCAGCAGAACCGAACTGTCGAGGCCTCCGCTGGCGAGCACCGCGACCCGCGAGCGAATCGGCTTGATGGCGAATTTCTTCAGGCGCGATCCGGGTTCAGTTGGCGAGCGAGGCGCGGATCGCCTTGACCATCGCCAGGTTGTCGGAATGCCCGGTCTTCGAAGCCGTGATGTGACCTTCCAGCGGGCGGCCCAACAGGTAGAGATCGCCCATCAGGTCGAGCACCTTGTGGCGCGCGAATTCCTCGGGGAAGCGCAGCGTGGTGTTCACCACCTTTTGGTCGTCGACCAGGATCACATTATCCAGACGCCCGCCGCGCCCCAGTCCCATCGCCGACATCTTGGTGAATTCGTCCACGAACGCGAAGGTCCGCGCCTGCGCAACTTCCTTCACATATGCCTCGCTGGAGGTGTGCTCGAAATGCACCTTCTGCACGCCGATCGGCGCCGGATAGTCGAGGGTGTAGTCGATAATGAGATGGTCGGCCGGCTCCAGCGTCATGAACTCATTGCCCGGGCCCGGCGTGCCAATTGCGATGGTGCTGCTCACCCGAATCGGTTCCACCGTCGCATCCTGTTCAATGGTCCCCGCCTCGGCGAGCTGCTTGCAAAACTCGGCCGCGGAACCATCGAGCGCGGGAACCTCGTCGTCGGTCTTGATCAGAAGATTGGTGATACCGAATCCATGCAGCGCCGACATCAGATGTTCTACCGTGCGTACCGAGCGCCCGCCCGAGGCGAGCGTCGTGTTGTAGCCGGTATCGGTGACGTTTTCGAGCAGCACCGGAATCCGGGTCTCATCGGATAAAGATGCGAACACGATTCCGAATCCAATCGGCGCGGGATGCAGAATCACGCCGGTGCGCAACCCGGTATGCAGACCCTGGCCGCCGAACACGATCGATCGCGCGATGGTGCGTTGGCGTCGCGCTCCGTGAACGAGCGAGGCGCCCCTGGACGCGCCGTTCACCGCGCCCGGCTCGGCGACGCTTTCGGTGGTGCGGCCGGCATTGCCGCCGTCGAGCACCCGCGCGATCGCGGTCAGCAGTCCCGTCACCGAGAAGGGTTTCTGGATGAAGTCCGCCGCCCCCAGCTTGGTCGCCGCGACCGCGTTTTGAATGTTCGCGTGACCGGAGATCATGATCACCGCAACCGCAGGACGCTCGCTCTTGATGCGGCGCAGGAGTTCGATTCCATCGATGTCGGGCATCCAGACGTCGAGCAACACCACCGCGGGCTGTTCGCGTTCGATCAGGCCCATCACGTCGGGGGCGCGGCCGGTGTCGAGAACCCGAAACCCTTCGTCGCTTAGAATTCCTCGCAGCGATGACCGAATCCGATCCTCATCATCCACCACCAAAATGGTCTCGTTCACGATTGGCACTCTCTCGAAAAGGCGCGTGATGCGCGGGTTGATCCGAAAGGCCTCGATTGCCTGAACAATCGTTCAGCTCAAGTTCAGCTCGCGGCCTTGGTGAACTGACGTTCCTTCACCGGAAACTCCAGTATGAATCTGCTACCGGCAGGCGCATTATCAGCCACCCGCACGAAGCCGTGATGATCCGTGACGATAGCAGAAACTATCGCCAGACCCAGCCCGGTCCCGCCGTGCTTGGTCGAAAAATACGGCTCGAAAATCCGCGTGCGCAGTGCCGGACTGATTCCTGGGCCGTTGTCGCGAACCTCGAGCACCACCACCCCGCTGGTCGAATCCAGAGAGGTGCGCAACTCGATGCGAGGTCCATGGCCGTTGCGCGTCACCGTGGCGGTGGCGGAGATCGCGTTGTCGAGCAGGTTGACCAGCGCGCGCTTGAGCGATTCGCGATCGATGAGGATGAGCGGCAGCGAGGGTTCCAATTCGACCACAAATTCCACGCCCGCATGCGCGGTCTGAAAGCTCGCGACGGTCTCGGTGGCGAGGGCATTTAGGTCGCCAGGCACGGGATTGAGATGCGGCATGCGGGCGAAGGCGGAAAATTCGTTCACCAGGCGCTTGAGGTCCTCGACCTCGCCGATAATGGTTCGGGTGCATTCCTCGAGCAGCGCTTCGTCGCCGCGTGCCGCCTCCAAACCGAGGCGCGCGAGCCGCGGGCCGAGCTGACGACGCAAGCGCTCCGCTGAAAGCTGAATTGGAGTGAGAGGATTCTTGATCTCATGCGCGATGCGGCGCGCGACCTCGCGCCACGCTTCCATCCGCTCGACCTTTGCGATCTGGCTGACATCCTCGAAGAACAGTACCGAGCCCAGATTTGACCCGGAATCGTCGCTCAGCGGCGAGGCGGTGATCATCAGTTCGACCTCGGCGCCTTCGGTCTCGACTTTTATCGAAGAGCGATTCTCCCGCGGAGCCGGGAACGCCGACAGCACTTCGTCGAGCGCGCGGACCAGCAGCGGGCGCAGCACCGCACGATAGTCGCGGCCGATCACGTCGTCGCTGCGCACGCCCAGCAGTCGTTCCGCATGCGGATTGATTGCGGTCAAACGGCCCTCGGGATTGAGACCTACCACGCCGGCCGAAACATTCTTGAGCAGCGTTTCGGTGTAGCGGCGGCGACGATCCAGCTCAGCCTGTGAGACGCGCAAGTCGGTCGTCATCTGGTTGAATGAGTCCACCAACTGGCCGATTTCATCGTCGCCGACCGGATCGATGGTGTAATCCAGGTTGCCGCTCGCGATGGCGTGGGTACCGGCGGCCAGCTCGCTGATAGGTCCGGTGATGCCGCGCGCGAGAAACATTCCAAACCAGCTCGCCAACAGCACGACGACCAAACCAATCAACACCAGGGCGAGGATGTAGCTGTTGAGGATCGGCTGCTTGAGAATTCGCAACTGAAAATAGTCTTCCGAGGTCCGGGAAATGCTGGCCGCGCGTTTGGCCAGGCTCTTGGGCAGAAAGTAGTCGACCACCACCGCGCCCACGACGTTGTCGCTGTCGGGTCCGGAAAAAATCGGTGCGCTGCCGCGAATGATATCCGCGCTTCCATACGGGTCGGTACGTGTCATCGCTTGTCCCTTCAGCGTCTGAACCAGGATTTGCGAATCGGGCGACACTCCGATGCCGGTCGGCGTCTTGGGACTGAGCGCGAGCAACAACAACTTGCGGTCCTTCGAGAACACCTCGATGGTGCCGAGGTTGTATTCCTGCTGGCGCTTCTCGATGAACTGCTTCAGGTCCGCACGGCGTTCGGGTGCGAGCAATCCGTAACCGGCGGCCTGCTCGGCGATTGCCCGGGCAAAGTGCGCGGCGTTGTTGGCGGAGTTCAGATAGTAGGTCTTCGCGATCTCGAGCGAGTCGTTCATCACGCGCTCGTATTCGGGATTGAACCAACTGTCGACGTCGGCATGCAGAAACGCGCCCGAGACGTAGAGCAGAAAGGCACTCGGCACCATCGCGACCGCGATAAATCCGAACACCAGGCGAATCTGGAACTTCGAGCCGATCAAGCCCCGGCGCCGCTCGAACATCACCTTGGCGAGATTTCTGCCCACCAGGTAGAGCAGCAACCCGAGCAGCAGGAAGCTGATATTGAACAGACTGATAACCGCGAGATTGGAGCCGAGCGAGGTATGCTTGGTGAGCGGAGGTAGCGCGGTCTGCGCGAACACGAAGGCGACCAGCGTGATGGCGGCGACACCCACCGCGATCAGCTCGCGGCGGCGGCGCTTCATTTCCACGCGCCTTTGTGCGACTTCGCGGACGTCTTCCGGCATCGGTCAGCGCCTCAGCAGCGCAAAGATCAGGCTCACCAGGATGCTTATCACAATGCAGGTCACAACCGGGAAATAGAAGCTGAAGTTGCCGCGGCGAACATAGATGTCGCCAGGCAGGCGTCCGACCAACGGAACGCCGGAAAACAGCCACAGCACCGCGCCAAAGGCCGCGATCGCGAGGCCCATCAGGATCAGGGATTTAGCGAGGGGCGCCATAAGAGCAACTCCTGAAGTCTACCGCAGCGCGGGGCCAAGCCAAATCGCTGGGCTAGGCCGGTCGCGACGGGATCAGGGCGAGGCGCGACTTGAATCTCAGGAAGGGCGTCTCCAGAAATCGATAGGACGCCGCCGAGATCGCGATCGTGAATCCGAGCGCGCATAGCGCCGTGAAGCTGCTGCTCTCGATCCAGTCGCCCGCGAATGGAATGGGCCGCGCCAAAGCCTTCACCGCAGCTTCCAGCGCCAGCATATGCCATATGTACAGACCGTAGGAAATCTTGCCCAGGTAGATACCGGCGCGCGCAGGCAGAGTCGCGGCATTCAATCTCATGCCGAGGAACGCCGCGAGGATCGCGACGCATCCAACCGTCACCGCTGGATATCCGAAGAACAGCGTGAGCGCCGAATTGGGACTCCGGATGGGATCGCAGGTCGCCGACACCAGCAGGATCATCCCGACGCCAAGCACCAGCAGCGCCATGCGCAGCAATGGATGCGGGTTAAAGCGCCTTCGCATCGTCAACACGGCGAACAGGATTCCGCCCGCCAGGGGATCGAGGCGGGTGAGAGTATTGGTCCAGACGAACGAGCTCGGCGCATCGGACATCCAACAGATGCTTCGCGCAACCATGCTGATGGCCAGCATTGCGAGCGCCGCCGCAACGATATTTCGGGACCGCCGCGCCCGCACAATCAACGGCCATAGCAAGTAAAACTGTTCCTCGACCGCGATGCTCCAGAGGTGCCACACGACGAAAGTGTGCGGCCATCCCCACAGCGCGTTGGCGATATTTCCCGACAGCAGTGCAAACAGAACCAGCCATTTGGCGGGAACCTGAAGCTGTGCGATGAAGATTCCGGCGACGCCGATGACGATCAGGTACGTGAAGTAGAGCGGCCAGATCCGCAGGATGCGGCGCAGATAGAATCGGCGCACATCGAGCGTGCCGGTCAGCTCCTGCTCGCGCATCAAGAGCTGCGTAATCAGGAACGCGCTGATGACGAAGAACAGATCGACTCCGTAACCGCCGCTCCACGCCAGGATGGAAACCACTCGGCCGGTCAGGTTCAGATGGATCGCGGGGAAGTAGTAGGCCGGCGTCTTCTGGAAAGCGTGCTCAAGAAACACCGCGAAGAACGCGAAGAAGCGGAGCAGATCCAGTTCGGGTAGATAGAAGCGCGGCGTCGAGGCCGGAGACCATCGGGCGCCCGCGAAAGCTTCCTCGGGCGCCCGACTGGTGACGATCGATCTAGGCGTGAGCGTGGGCGGCCTTTTGCGCTTCGCGCTTCGCGGCCTGCTCCTTGATGACCTTCTCCGCGATATGCGGCGGCGCCTCTTCGTAGTGCGAGAACTGCGCCTCGAACGAGCCGCGTCCGGACGTCATCGAGCGCAGGTCGGGTGCGTATTTGAGGATTTCCGCCATCGGCACCACCGCCTTGATAACCTGGCTGTGGCCCTTGGTCTCCATTCCCTGCACCTTGCCGCGGCGCGAGTTCAGGTCGCCGATCACATCACCCATGTTCTCGTCGGGCGAAGTGACCTCAACCGACATCACCGGTTCAAGGATGATAGGACGGGCTTTCTCGAGCGCCGCCTTCATCCCGAGCGAGGCTGCGATTTGGAACGCCATGTCCGAAGAGTCGACTTCGTGATAGCTGCCGTCGAAGACCGACACCTTGACGTTGACGATCGGAAAGCCGGCGAGGAAGCCCTCGTGCAGCATGTTGCGAACGCCTTTTTCCACCGACGGAATATAGTTGCGCGGGATTACGCCGCCGACGATCTCATTCTCGAATTGAAACCCGGTTCCGCGCGGCAGCGGCTCGATTCGCAACCAGCAATCGCCAAACTGGCCGCGCCCGCCGGACTGCTTCTTCAGCTTGCCCTGCGCCTCGGCGCGACCCTTGATGGCTTCCTGGTAGGGAACCCGCGGCGCCGTCAGCTCGACCTCGACGCCGTACTTGCGCTTGAGTTTTTCGACGGTGACCTCGATATGCAACTGGCCGGTGCCGCCGAGGATGATTTCGCCGCTATGGGGATCGCGATGCATCTCGAGTGCGAGGTCCTCATCGACCAGCTTCTGCAGCGCCGCCGAGGCTTTCTCTTCGTCGGCCTTGGACTTGGGTCGAATCGCGAATGAGATGACCGCGTGCGGGCGATGAATTGGCTCGAACAGAATCGGCGCCTTCTCATCGCACAGCGTGTCGCCGGTCGAGGTATCCTTGAGCTTGGCCACCGCGGCGATCTCGCCCGGCAGCGCGAGCGCGAGCGGCGCCTGCTTCTTGCCTTCGAGGCGCAAAAGTTGACCGAAGCGTTCCTTGGATTCGCGCGCCGAATTGTAGACCCCCGCATCGCTATGCGCGGTGCCTGAGACGACGCGGAAAAAGGTCAGCTTGCCGGCGAAGGGATCCATCACGGTCTTGAACACGAAAGCTGAAAACGGCGCGTTGGGATCGGCCGCGCGCGTTTCCTCCTCACCATTGGATGCGTGGGTTCCTTTTCTCGCGGGACGCCCGTTGGGCGCCGGGAGCAAGTTGATGATCGCATCGAGGAGCGGAGCCGCGCCGATATTTTTGGCGCCCGAACCGCATAGCACCGGAGTCAGTTTCCCGGCGATCACGGCGGCGCGTAGCGCGACGCGCAATTCGTCCTCGCTCAGTTCGCCCTTATCGAGGTACTTCTCGAGCAGCGCATCGTCGGTTTCGGCGACCGCCTCGCACAGCTTGGTGCGCGCTTCTTCGGCGCGAGTCTTAAGCTCGCCGGCGAGATCCTCTTCCTTGGGTTTGCCGGTGGTGTTGTCTACGTAGGTCAGGGCTTTCATCCTGAGTACGTCGACCACGCCACTGAAAGCGAGCTCTTCGCCAATCGGCAAAGTGAGCGCGACCGGCCTGGCCTCCAGCACCTTCTCGAGGTCGGCCAGCGCGTTTTCAAAGCTGGTGCGTTCGCGATCGAGGCGCGACACGAACGCGAGGCGCGGCAAGCCGAGCGCCTCGGCCTGTTGCCATACTTTTTCGGATTCGACCTTAAGGTCGCCGCCCGGGCTGACCACGAACACAATCGCGTCGACGGCCTGCAGCGTGTTGAACGCATCGATGATGAAGGCGCCGTAGCCGGGAGTATCGCCGAGAAGGATTTCGGTCTTTTTCCAGTTGAGGTGATGAAAGGCGGAATTGATCGAGGCCTTGTGATTGAGTTCTTCGGGCTCGAAGTCCAGTACCGAGGTCCCGTCGTCCGGACGTCCGAGCCGGGTTGTCGCGCCGGCGGTGAAAAGCATCGCTTCGGCCAGTTGGGTCTTTCCTGAACTGCCTTGGCCAACCAGCGCGATGTTTCTCAACCGCCCAATTTCCTCCACAGACATAGAAATACCTCCTTGATTGTCCCTCGGGCTCCGCTCCGCTACGCCTCGGGGCGCCTGCGGCGCGGCTCCGCCCGCTTCGCGTCTCACCTCACCGTGTATGCCCCCTCCAGCGTCACATCGCCCGCGATGATGCGGCGCACGCCGTTTGACGTTTCCAGCAGCAGCGCGCCGTCTGTATCGATTCCCTTCACGATGCCTTCCTCGCGAGCTCCCGCATCGACGACTGTCACGCTTTTGCCGGTCAGTGCCGAGTAACGTTCCCACTCCGGCCGCACTGCCGCGAATCCCTTCGTAACAGTCTCGTCATATCGAATGTTTAATCTGGTAAAGAGCGAGTTGGCAACCGAAACCCGATCGCATCGATGGCCGGTCGCGATCAACACCGAAATCGCGCGGTCGCGAAGCTCGCCCGGAACATCGTCGATAGCAAGATTCAGATTGAGTCCGATGCCGAGCAGCACCGAGTCGAGTCGCTGCCTGCGATCGGTAACCGCCTCAGCGATGATGCCGCCGGCCTTGCGTCGATTGAGCCAGATATCGTTGGGCCACTTGAGCTGCACGATCCCGGGCGCGACATCCTCGAGAGCTTCGGCGGCGGCAACCCCGGCGACGAGACTCAGCCGCGGCACCTCCGCCATCGGAATCGGCGGGCGCAGGATGATCGTCGTGTAGAGGTTGACGCCCGGCGGCGAATGCCATCCGCGCCCCATCCTGCCGCGTCCCGCACTTTGGGTCTCGGCGATGACGGCAGTGCCATGCGGCGCGCCCTCAGCGGCGAGGTTGCGCGCGATGTTCTGGGTGGACTCGACTTCCTCGAAGTAGTGGATTCGGCAGCCTACGGTGCCCGGCGGATGGTTGTCGATGGATGAATAGGGATGCCTCGGCATCGGCGGTCGCCTCGTGTATTCAACCTAGCACGACCGTCAATTGGCCATAGGGCTAGGGACTTCTTTGGAGAAGCGAGCCCACTCGCCCGGCAGTTCACTCTGGATAGTTTCGCTCTTCCTTCGCCTTCGCTGAATGGGTTTGTTCTTGCGATTCTGAGACGGTGACCGGCCGATTTAGTGGGTTTGTTTTTTGCGATTTTGGTTCATCGAATCCTGCCCATTCGAGGTACTTTGCGCAGCGCTCAGAACCACTTCTCGGCGCTGCCGAGAAGTGGGTTTGTTACGACGATTCAACCCAATTCGGACCATCGCTTTCAGAAATGCTTTGGATTTCCTCGATAGTTTGGCTTCGTTTGGTAATTTCGCGATCGTCGAAGTGGGTTTGTTTTAACAGTTTCAGTTGCGATATCTCCATCGACATCGAAGGCACTGGCCGCCTGGCCCGTCACAACCAGATGGTAGCAGATTTGGACCTCAGGTGGGACTTCGGTAAGATGACCTGACGATGCCGAAATCTACAACTAAATCGCGCGCGACTCTGCTTCCAATGCGGGCGGCTTCTCAGCAGCCTACTCGCGAGGAGGACCTCAACGCGTGGTTGCTAGATCAAGCCAACGAACTCCGAACTCGCCAGCCATCTTCAATCGACTGGGCAGGCATCGCCGAGGAACTCGAAGAAATGGCCGCTTCGACCCGCCACGCGCTGGTGAGTGATCTGGTGGTGGTCCTGCACCATCTGTTGAAATTGCAATACGAGACAAGCCCCAACGAATGGCGCGGCCGATCGCGCGGATGGAAATTGCATGCGGCCGAGCACCGAGATCGCGTCATCGATTTCCTCGAGGAGTCGAAATCCTTGCGAAATCGCCTCGATGAATTCGTCCGAAAGGCGTACCCGCGGGCGCGCCGACAGGCAGCCCTCGAGACCGGCCACAAAGAAAGCCGCTATCCCGATAGCTGCCCGTGGTCCAACGCCCAAATCCTCGAACCGAAGTTCTTTTCCGAACCCTTCAAATCGTAGGACGCTGCTCGTGCCATTCGGTGGCGCGCTCGAAGGCGCCGCCGACCCGGAACAGCGTCGCCTCGCCCAGCAGGCGGCCTACAAGCTGCAGGCTCGGGGGCGGGCCACCCTTGCCGTCACCACAGGGGAGCGAAAGCGTCGGATTGCGGCTCATGTTGAACGGCGCGGTGAACGACATCAGCGGATTGGGTCCCCGGAACGCCGAAGCGTCGGGCGGCATCGCATCAGCTGGCAGCGTGGTTGCCACCATCGAGGGGCAGGCCAGCACGTCGATTTGGTCGAAGAGCTGTTGAAACCGATTCGCGAAGCGCGCGCGAACCATGTTCGCATTGGCATACTCCGCGCCGGTAACCTTGGTGCCCATTTCGACCAGCGATCGAAATCCGGGACCATACTCCGATGCCTTGGAAGGATAGTTCTCGGAATGCGCGGCCAGCGCTTCGGCCGCCGCCATCGGCGACCACGCCTCGATGACTGGGTCGACATCAGGGACTTTTACTTTGACGACGCGCACGCCGAGCCGTTCCAGGTCGCGCACCGCGCTACCGACCGCCGTTGCAACGTCATTGGAGGCTCGCGCTACGTATCTCTCATCGAAGCCGATCGTAACGCTGAACGCCCCGCTCTTCGCGGCGGCGGCATAGTCGTCGAGGGACGCGGCGAGTGATGTGTCGTCGTTCGGATCCTGGCCGGCGATGACGCTCAGGACCAGCGCCGCATCGGCCACCGTTCGCGTCATCGGCCCGACATGGTCGAAGGATTCCGAAAGTGCAAAAACTCCATGGCGGCTTACCCGCCCCCAGGTAGGCTTCAGGCCGACGATGCCGTTGGCCGCCGACGGAAAGCGAATTGAGCCTCCGGTATCGGTGCCGATCGAGGCGTAGCAGAGACCCGCAGCCGTTGCGGCGCCGGAGCCGCTCGATGATGCGCCCGGCCACAGTTTCGGGTTCCACGGATTGAGGGGACCGGGAATCTCCGGATGGTACCAGGCCATCGCAAATTCGGTCAGATGCAGCTTGCCGAGGAGAACCGCTCCCGCAGCGTCGAAGCGATCGACGATGGTGGCATTCGAGTCGGGCCGAAAATCGCGGAGCACCTTGCTTGCGCAGGTGGTCAGCACGCCCTTGGTCCAGCACAAATCCTTCACGGCGACCGGGACGCCATGCAGTGGCCCGCGATACTGGCCCGCCGCGATTTCTTTATCGGCTGCTTCGGCTTGGCGCAACGCGGAATCATCCATGACCGTGAGATATGCGCGCAGCTTCGGATTGAGCTCGCGGATGCGAGCGAGCACCGCGCGGGTGGCCTCGACCGAGGTGACCTCGCGCTTGCGGATCGCATTGGAAAGTTCGCTGAGGGAAAGGAAGCACAGTGCCTTGGATTCCATATGATCTCGCTTCTACAGTTTTCGTTGATGAGAGGCTACGCAGGGCCGTTGCGCAGAATGCCCTTCCCTTCCAGTTCGCGAACCCGCGCGATCGGATAGCCAAGGTCCTTGGTGAGGACTTCCTCGTTGTGCTCCCCGAGCAGCGGCGCCTGCAGCTCGAGCGGCTGCGGAAATTTGGAAAAGCGAAACGAGAAGCCCGGCACGTCGAAGTCGCCGAGAATGCGATCGTGCACGGTGCGAACGGTGCCCCGCTGGCGCAGATGCGGATGATTAACCGCTTCCGCCACCGATAGCACCGGAGCATGCGGTACGCGGTTCTCCCTCAGCGCCGCCATCGAGGCCTCGTCACTCGGCATCGAGGCAAACCATCCTTCGATCTCAGCCACCAGCGCATCGACGTGAATGAGCCGGTTGGAGTTGAGGCGAAAGCGTGGATCTTCGAACAGCTCGGGCTTGCCCATCGCACAGCATAACGCGCGAAAATGATGGTCGAGGGTCGCGATGATGATCATGTAGCGATCCTTCGCCTTGAACACGCCGCACGGTAGCGCATACCACGATTGCGTGCCCGATCTGGTCGGGCTGAAGGCGCCCTTGGTCAGGCTGTAAGCCTCGACCGCAGCTTCGTGATAGTGGAAGTAAGTGTCGAGCAACGAGAGATCGAGATGCTGCCCGATGCCGGTTCGCTCGCGATACAGCAGCGCGGCGCACACCGCGCCGCAGGCATGCGCGCCGGTGCTCACGTCACCCATCGCAGTCATCGCAAAGTACGGAGAGCCATCGGCCTCCCCGCCCATCGAACTGATTCCCGCGTAGGCCGCGCCGAGGAAATCGAAGCCCGGCTCATGCGCGAGCGGGCCGGTCTGCCCGAAAGCGGAAATCGAGCACATCACGATTTTAGGGTTGAGCGCCTTGACGTGCTCGTAATCGAAGCCCATCCGCCCGATGACCCCCGGCGCGTAATTCTCCACCAGCACATCGGACTTGCGAATCAGGTCCGCGATGATGTCGTGGCCCTCGGGCGTTTTGATGTTCACGCAGATGCCCTTCTTGCCGCGATTGTGCTGCACGAAGTAGCCGCTGCGGCCTTCCTTGTTGAGGTACGGACCGCCGCGCGCGGGATCGCCATTGGGGGTCAGCTCCACCTTGATAACCTCGGCGCCCATTTCCGCCATCATCAAAGTGCAGGTGGGACCTGCGACGATCTGAGTGAAATCGAGAACCCGGTAGCCGTCGAGAATGTGTTGCGGAGTGGCCATATCGATGCCTCCAAGCCCGGCGCGTCGCCGTCAGGATTTTCTATAGCACCGAATCGAAAATAAGCGAGGGATCGAAATGGTAGGGGTCGTTCGCGAACGACCCGTAGAATCCTGATCGCGCGAAGCGCATCAATACGTGTTGCAAACGGGCGCGGCTACGAAACGATGCGCATGCTGATGTCCATCGCCCGCGCGGAATGCGTAATCGCACCGACCGAAATCAGATCGACGCCGGTCTCGGCAATCGCTCGCACGGTATCGAGATTTACATTGCCCGATGCTTCGAGGACGAGCCTCTCGCCGACCAGTTGACGCGCGCGTGCCATCGATTCGAGATTCATGTTGTCGAGCATGATGATGTCGGCGCCGGCGTCGCGCGCCTCTTCGACCTGCGCAAGCGTCTCACATTCGACCTCGATGCGAAGCGTGTGCGGCGTGATTTTCCGCGCGCCATCGATCGCAGCGCGGACCGAACCGGCCGCCGCGATGTGGTTATCCTTGATCAGCACGCCGCCATCGAGGCCGAAACGATGGTTGTGGCCGCCGCCACATCGGACCGCATATTTTTCAACGGCGCGAAGCCCCGGATGCGTCTTGCGGGTGTCGACGATCCTCGCGCGCGTTCCTTTGACGGCCTCGACATACTGATGCGTCGCGGTCGCGATTCCCGACATCAGTTGGATGAAGTTGAGCGCGGTACGTTCGCCAATCAGCAGCCCGGCGAGGTTGCCTTCAATCTCGGCGACGAGATCCCCCTTCGCTAACTCGGCACCGTCAGCGGCGCACGAGATAATCGGCTTGGCGCCTGCGATTCGGAATACGCGCTCCAGTAGGCTGCCACCGCATAGAATCATCCGCAGTTCTTTGACAGTGATGCGGGCCCAGCCCCGCTGTCCGGTCCCGACGGTCGCAGCGGTGGTGATGTCCCCCTGCCCCAGGTCCTCCTCCAGCGCGCGCTTGACCAGCGCATCGAGGTCGAGTTGTTGGAAGATTTCCATCTTATGGAGCGCCTGCGCCGAGCTGTTCGATCTGCTGTTCCAATCGCTGCTTTCGAGACTTCAGCTCCACGAAGCGCTGCTCGACTTCGACGCGGGTTTCCGGATCGGCTTTGGTCATGAAATTTTGATCGTTCAGGCGCTTCTCATGCTGGGCGGCGTGCTTGCCGACTTCGTCGAGTTCCTTTCGAAGCTTCTGCGTCGCCTTCGCAAAGTCGAACTCGGTAGGAGGTTCGATCGCGAGGTCGCACCACGGCAATGGAACGGCCACCATGCCTTGGCCGAACTCGGAGGTAACCTTGAAACTATCGAGCTTGCCGAGCACCCTCGCGTACTCGCTCCACGTCTCGAACTGTTCGCGATCAGCTATGGTCATGCGCTTGATGAACGCCCGAATCCGTTGCCCAGGATGATGTCCCACCAACGCGCGCAGCGAATTCACAGCATCCGTGGCCTCGATACAATGTTTCATCGCGAGCGCTTCCGTATCGCTAAGCGCATGCTCCTCGCGAGGCGTTGGGAATTTCGCAATCGGCAGGTTCGGCCGCGAGGTCGGCATCCCCGATGTACGGCCGAATCACCTGCCAGATTTCCTCGGACACGAACGGCATGAACGGATGCAGCAAGCGCAGCATCTGATCGAAGCCGTGGATGATGACGTAGCGCGCCGCTGCCTGCCGCTCGCCGCCTGCCTTCAGCGCATCCTTGGAAAGTTCGATGTACCAATCACAGAACTCATGCCAGATGAAGTCATACACCTTCATCGCCGCGACGTTGAATTCGTACGCATCGATGGCGCGTGTGACTTCGCGGATCGCATCGCCCAGGCGATCGAGAATCCATCGATCCGCGAGGCTCATCTGTGAGGCCTCAACCTTCGGGAGAGGCTGCGGCGCGTCGGCGAGGTTCATCATCGTGAAGCGCGCGGCGTTCCAAATCTTGTTGGCGAACGCGCGCGAGGCCGCCAGCCGCTCGGGCGACAGAATCACGTCGCGGCCCTGGATCGCCAACTGCGCGAGGGTGAAGCGCAACGCGTCGGTGCCGTAGGTGTCCATCAATTCGAGCGGGTCGACCACGTTGCCCTTCGACTTGGACATCTTCTTGCCTTCCGCATCGCGCACCAGCGGCGTGATGTAGATGTCGCGGAAGGGAACCTCGCCGGTGAACTCGAGGCCGAACATCATCATACGCGCGACCCAGAAAAAGATGATGTCGAAGCCGGTCACCAGCAGACTGGTCGGATAGTAGCGCGCTAGGTCCTTGGTCTCCTCGGGCCAACCCAGCGTCGAGAAGGGCCACAGCCCCGAGCTGAACCAGGTGTCGAGGACGTCGTCGTCCTGCACCAGGTCGGTGCCCTCGCACTCCTCGCACTTGGGCGGGCGCACTGCGACGACCATCAGATGATCGCAGCGCTGGCATCGATAGGCGGGGATGCGATGCCCCCACCATAGCTGGCGCGAGATGCACCAGTCGTGGATGTTTTCCATCCAGTTGAAATAGGTGTTCTCCCAGAACTTCGGGTAGAACTTGGTGCGGCCGTCCTTGACCGCATCGATGGCGTTCTTAGCCATCGACTTCACATTGAGAAACCACTGCTCGGAGAGCATCGGCTCGACGATGGTATCGCATCGCGAGCAGGTGCCGACCGCGTTGGTATGCTTTTCCTCCCGTTCGTAGAGGCCCGCGGTCTTGAGGTCGGCGAGGATGCGTTTGCGCGCCGTCTCGCGATCGAGGCCGGCATACGGGCCCGGCGTTTTCGTTCATCTTCGCGCGAGTATCCAGCACCGAGATTTGCGGCAGCTTGTGCCGCTTCCCCATCTCGAAGTCGTTGAAGTCGTGGCCGGGGGTGATCTTCACCGCACCGGTGCCGAATGCGCTATCGACTTCCGAATCTGCGATGATCGGAATCTCGCGCCCGATCAGCGGGAGGCGCGCCATCTTGCCGACCATCGAGCGATAGCGGTTGTCCTCGGGATTCACCGCGACCGCGGTATCGCCGAGCATCGTCTCGGGTCGCGTCGTCGCAACCTCGATGTATCCGGAGCCATCGACGAGCGGGTACTTGATGTACCACAGCGTGCCGGTGCGATCCTTGTGATCGACTTCGAGGTCGGAGAGCGCGGTCTCGCATCGCGGGCACCAGTTGATGAGCCGTCGATCCTTGTAGATGAGGCCGTCTTTATAGAGCCGGGTGAAAACTTCATTGACGGCGCGCGACAGGCCGTCATCGAGGGTAAAGCGCTCGCGACTCCAATCGCACGATGCGCCGAGGCGTCGAAGCTGGTTGAGAATCCGATTGCCGTAAGTCTCCCGCCATTCCCAGACCTTCGCTTCGAACTTGTCGCGTCCGAGCTGATGGCGATTCTTACCTTCTTTTGCGAGGTCCTTTTCGACTGCGTTTTGCGTGGCGATGCCGGCGTGATCGGTGCCGGGGACCCATAGCGTGTTGAATCCCTGCATCCGGCGCGTGCGCACGATGATGTCCTGCAGCGTGACATTCAGCGCATGCCCCAGATGCAGTTGGCCGGTGACGTTGGGCGGCGGGATGACGATGGAAAACGCCTCGCCGGGCTTGTCGGGATCGGCGGCAAAATATCCGCGATCGATCCAGAGCTGGAACCATCGTTCCTCGGCGGCCTTCGAATCGAATGTCTTACTGAGCTCCAAATTTGGTCCTACATCGAAACTGATCTTGTGTTCGGGAGATCATTCGAAAGATCATATTGATGCGCTGGGAACGCATGCAAGCGGCTCTCCAGGACCGCACGGATGTGGCGCGCTACTCCTCCAGCACGTGATGCACAGGGGGCGCGGGATCGACGCCGCCGGGATTCACCTGCAGCACGAATCGCTCTCGCATCGACGCGGGAACTTCGGCGCGATCGAGGTAGAACTGCTGGTACCATTGGCGCAGCCGAATGATCGGTCCGTCGCCTTCCACCAGCAGCGGATTGTCGATGCGCACTTTGTTCTGCCAGATATCCATGTCCTGCTGAAATCCGATTCGGGTAAAGCCGAAGAAGGTCTTCACTGTCTGTTGGTTTTGTTCCTCGCTCATGCCGGGAATCTTGCGCACCAGCATTCCCAGGCTCAGCTCGAAACTGTCGGGCGTTATCGGCACATGGCAGTTCAGCAGAATCGAGTCGATCGTGAGGTTGCCCAGGCCCGCGCGCAGATCGGTGATTTGATAGGCTGGCCCAAAGTAAGTCGCGCAGGTCGTCAGCCCGCCTTCCATCGAGGGGCGTTGCCCCACCATGATTTGGGTAGCCTTGTGATCTTCGAAGATGTTCGCGTAGAACGCGAGCGGCACACCATGAATCGGCGTGAAATGCGGAATGTCCGAGACATTGTCGATGACCTCGCGGCAAGCGGCATGCACCGTCCATTTCTCGATGGTCCAATCGCTCCACTCATCCGAGTAGCATGCGTCGATGCGCGGGATGGCGACCTCGTCGGTGGGCATGCTGCCCTCGGGATCGTTCCATACGAACAACAGCTTGTTTTGCTCGCAGGTCGGCCACGACTTGATGCGCGCGGCGGGCGGAATCTTCTTCGCATACGGAATCGCGTTACAGATTCCGTCGCCGCCCCAGCTCCAGTTGTGAAAGGCGCAAACGATCGAATTGCCGCGAATCGTGCCGCGATTGAGGTCCGCACCCATGTGCGGGCAATAGGCGTCGAGGATGCGCACCACGCCGTCTTCGCCCATGAAGACCACGAGGCGGGTGCCGAATGCATTGATGGGATGCGGCTTTCCATCGCGATAATCGGCCGCCAGTCCCAGGCAGTGCCAACCGCGGGCGAAGCGCTTGGGCAGCGGTGCAGCCTCGATGGTTCTCGTGGATGCCATAGTTCCCCCTCCCCTGAACCGGCAGCATCTTATGCGAAGACGCGGTTGGGTGCACGTCCACAATCAGGCCGACTCCTCTCAGCGGGGAAAATGGTCTAAAGTCAACCGACCAAGCCGGTTATCATGAAGTCATGGTACCGCGTGACGCTTAGGAGGCCCCGATGGCACACTGGTTCGAAGACAACTCGCAATCGATCGGGCATACGCCGCTGGTGCGGCTCAATCGCGTGACCGACGGCGCACCGGCTACAGTCCTGGGCAAAGTCGAGGGACGCAATCCCGCCTACTCCGTCAAATGTCGCATCGGCGCCGCAATGGTGTGGGATGCGGAAAAGCGCGGGCTGCTCGGCCCCGGTAAGGCACTTGTCGAACCCACCAGCGGCAACACCGGCATCGCGCTGGCGTTCGTTGCGGCGGCGCGAAAAATCCCGCTCACGCTTACGATGCCGGACACCATGAGCATGGAACGGCGTAAGCTGCTGCTCGCCTATGGAGCCAAGCTGGAGCTTACCGAAGGCGCCAAGGGAATGAACGGCGCGATTGCCAAGGCCGAGGAAATCGTTGCCTCGGCGCCCGATCGATACGTGCTGCTGCAGCAGTTCAACAATCCAGCCAATCCTGCGATTCATGAGGCCACTACCGGCCCCGAAATCTGGAACGATACCGACGGAGCTATCGATATTCTCGTCTCCGGCGTAGGGACCGGAGGCACCATTACAGGGGTCACCCGCTACATCAAGAAAACCAAGGGCAAGGCAATCATTGCGGTGGCGGTTGAGCCTGCGGCCAGTCCGGTGATCAGCCAGCAGCGTGCGGGCCAGCCGCTGAAGCCTGCGGGGCATAAGATTCAGGGCATCGGCGCAGGCTTCATTCCGAAGAACCTGGATTTATCGCTGGTCGATGAGGTCGAGCAGGTCACCAATGAAGAGGCTATCCAATACGCCCTACGGCTGACGCGTGAGGAGGGTATCCTTGCGGGGATCTCATGCGGCGCCGCAGCGGCGGTAGCTGCCCGCATCGCCAAGCGTCCACAGAATGCCGGCAAGACCATCGTAGCGATCCTTCCCGACTCCGGTGAGCGCTATCTCAGCACAACCTTGTTCGAGGGTGTTTTCGACGCCCGATGAGGACCGCATGAATACGCACGAAACCGAAAATATTAACGGCCACAACGGCAACGGACATTGGGATCTCGCGCGGATTGTGGCCGACCTGCGCGCAGCCCGGACCCGCTCGCGCCAGGGATGCATCGACAAGGGTGACCGGGAGCGCGAAATGCCCTCGCGCGAGGTGCTGCGGGGCATCATGGACGGCTTCTTCAGCGTGCTCTATCCCGACCAGTTCGGGCTGCCTGACCTGACCGAAGAGGGGATCGACTATTTCGTCGGTCATCGGCTCGACGAGACGTTGCGTGCGCTCTCAACCCAGATTGAGCGCGAGCTGCAATTCTCCTGCAATGCCGAAGAAGACCACACCGTCAAGCATGCCACCAAGGCGGCGCGGGTGACGCGCGAATTCGCCGCCAAGCTGCCGCAAATCTCCGCGCTCCTGGAAAGCGACGTACGCGCTGGGTTCCAGGGAGATCCGGCGGCGAAGAGCATCGACGAAGTCCGTTTCTGCTATCCCGGCGTTACCGCCATCACCCATCATCGCATCGCGCACGAGCTCTATTCGATGGGGCTGACGCTGCTTGCCCGCATCATCGCGGAGCTGGCGCATTCGGCAACCGGCATCGATATTCATCCCGGCGCCACCATCGGAGCGAGTTTCTTCATCGATCATGGCACCGGGGTCGTTATTGGCGAGACCGCGGTCATAGGAGAGCGCGTGCGTCTGTACCAGGCAGTTACCCTGGGCGCGAAAAGCTTTCCGGTTGGCGAAGACGGCGCGCTGGTGAAAGGCAACGCACGCCATCCAATCGTCGAAGATGATGTGGTGATCTATGCCGGCGCGACGATTCTCGGCCGGGTCACGATCGGGCGCGGCTCGACTATCGGAGGCAATGTCTGGATCACGCGGGATATTCCGCCGGGGAGTCACATCGCGCAGGCGCAGGCCCGCACCGAGACATTTCACGAAGGTGGGGGCATTTGACGGGACCCCATAGCTGCGGCCACCTGGAGTTCGCCCTTTCGCCATTAGTGCGGGAAAGCGCGGCGCACTTGTGTTTTAATGACGGTTAATAATATCGTGCCAGTCGCCTTGCAAAAGTGGCTTTCAAACCTGATTTTCATGGAGAAGAGTTGATGATGGAGCGAAGGGGACGAATGGGGATGCTGATCGGTGCCGGCGCGATACTGCTCGCCACCGCGCTTGCCGGATGCGCCAGCCTGGGGGGCTCGCACATCGATTGCAACATCGTGAGGTTGCAGAGTCAGTCAGGACGTTCCAGCGCCGAAATAGCCTCAGCGCTTGGGGTTAGCGAAGCGGATGTCGCCAAGTGCCCACCCGCCGGGCCCGTGACCGGCGCTGAAGGCAGCGGCGGACCTCCCAACGCATCCGAGTATGGAATCCCGGCCGGCCTCGAAGGAGGCGGCGGCGAAGGTGGTGCCAGCACTCCCGCACCGGCTCCTGCCCAGTAATCCCGTCCTCGATATTCGCGTTTACATCCAGCGCGGCAGCGTCGATGCTGCCGCGCAAATACCTTCTCGCGTCATAGGGCTTTCGAGGGTACAAGAGAGACTCGGAGGCCATCATGGGTTTTCTGAAAACAAGCTTCGCAGGCGCTGGTCTTATTCTGATTGTCGGAATCGCGGGATGCGGGATGGTCAAGGGCCACGTCGACTGCGATCAGGTCTCGCAACAACAACGCGGCGGAGCAAGCGACACCGAAATCGCAAGCGCAACCGGATACAGTCTCGATGACGTGCAGACTTGCGCGCAGACCGGTTCTTCAAGTGGCCGCGAGACCGCCAACAACTACCAGGATCAGCCGCGTCTGCCGGCCGCCATCCCGATGATTCCATCAAGCGCGATTCACTAGCGGCAGCCGTTCAGGACTTTTTCGCTTAACGATTCAAAGCGGTCCGAGGCCCCCGCGCGACCGCTTCATGCGAGAGGGGGGACTTGAACCCCCACGAGCTTGCGCTCACAAGGTCCTGAGCCTTGCGCGTCTGCCATTCCGCCACTCTCGCGCGAGAAGACAGGATTATCCGGCCCCGGCACCTAATTCAAGTCGATACCCGGTCGCGCTCCGCTCAGCACCTGCTAAACTGTCGCTTAACCATATGAGCGAGCGAGTCCGTGGTGCGGTAGATCTGATACCGAGCGAGGTTGAGCCCGGTCTTGCGCTGGATATCAGCGCAGGCGATGGCCTTTCCACCCACATGCTCGAGGAGCGGCGATGGCGCGTGTTCCCCACCGAGTATCATCCGCGCCGCAAAGGATGGACCGCGGTCGACCTCAACCATGACCTGCCGTTTCGCGCGAACACGTTCGACCTGGTGATGATGCTGGAGGTGGTTGAGCATCTGGCCGATATCCCACATATGCTGCGTGAGATCGCGCGGGTCATGAAACCGGGTGGCGTGGCGATTCTTTCGACCCCCAATCGCCTCAACGTGACCTCGCGCCTGCACTACCTCCTGAGCGGATTTTACAAGGGTCGGCGAGCTCCCCTCCCCTATCACTATCGGGTCGAGGACGGCCGCAACTGGCACGTGATGGGCCTTAACGACTTCCACTGGATGGCGCACGGGTTCGGACTTCATCTCGACGCCTTGGGTCGTAGCCGGCGCAAGCTGAAAACGCAGTTGCTGGCGGCGCTGATGTTTGTGCCGATTGCGGCGTTTTCGCATCTGCTCTATGTGCACGGCATCGAGGATCCGGGGCAGCGGAAAATCAATCGGGACCTGTTCCGCCTTATGACCAGCGCCGATTGTTTGATAAACGAGAATATCGTGATGCGATTTCGGAAGGTGGGTGTGGGTGAAGTTATCGATCATCATCGCGACTCACGCGCGGCCTGATTCGCTTGCGCGCCTGATCGCATCGCTGAAACCGCAACTGCGTCCGTCGAGGTCGGAACTCCTCGTGGCGGAAAACGGTACTCCGGTCCCGACCCCGCTCGCCGATGCGGACGCGGTCAGCGCGCACATTCACGATCCGCGCCCGGGCAAATGCCGCGCGCAAAATCTCGCGGTTAAGCGCGCGACCGGCGAGGTACTTATCTTTCTCGACGACGACCTGGTGGTCGCGCGCGACTACGTCGACCAGGTCGAGCGCTTCTTCACCTATCATCCCGAATTTGCCGCAATGAAGGGTCGCATTCTCCCGCTGGAGGACCCGCACAAGATCGCCGGCGTCAATTCCGTCTATCTCGACCTGCCGCTGGTGGACCATGGCAACGAGATTGTCGAGGTGCGCGGCGTGATGGGCGCGAACATGGCGTTTCTCGGCGCGGCGCTGCGCGCGGTCGGCCCGTTCGATGAGCGGTTGGGACCGGGCGCCGCCGGACACGAAGAGGAAACCGAGATGTCGGCACGGCTTCGCAACGCTGGCTACCGCATTGGATATTCGCCCAACGCGGTCGTCTATCACGAGGTTGACCCGGCGCGCGCCAACCGCTCGCGATTCATCCGCGTCGCCCGTGAGCGGGGGCGATGCCGCATGATCCACGAATCTCATTCCCGGGTTGAGGTCATGCTCAAGAACCTCGTCGCATCGACACGACTTGCGCTCGCTTCGATGCTGGGAGTCAGTGCGGAACGGCGCGCGCGTGAGGAGCGCAGGCTGGCCGTAGCGCGCGGGATGCTCGATGCGCTCAACGCCGAGCAAGTCCCAGCCGACAGCCGGGTCAAGGCTTAGGTACGACCGGGCGCAAGCCGGAAATAATCGCGTGCAACCTCTCGCCGTAGCCTTGCCATGTGTAATGCTCGGCCGTAGCTCGGGCGACAGCTCGCAGACCGCCATCCGCTTCGAGGAGCGCATTCATTTTCCCGGAAATTTCGTCTGAGTCAGTAGGGTCGCGCACGACAAATCGCTGCATCGATTCCGGCAGCAGCTCGGAGGCGCCCGCTTGAACGCTCGACAACACCGGCAATCCACTCGCCAACGCCTCCATGACGACGTTGCCAAACGGCTCGAATAGCGACGGCAACGCGAACGCATCCGCGCCACGAAAGATCTGCGCGACATCGGAGACTGCTCCGACGAAATGGATGCGCACGCCGACACCGAGCCGCATCGCCTCGCGCTGGTACCACCCAATGTTCTGGTCGGCGCCCGCCACCACCAGGTGCGCGTCGCGCCCTACCTTGGGCCACGCTTCGATGAGAAATCGCAGCCCCTTGCGTGCGAAACCATTGCCGACGAACGCGACCAGCGGCGCAGCATCGGCAATGCCGAGCGAGGAGCGAATCTGGTGACGCGCTGAATCATCGCGCGGAGGTGAAAAGCGTTCCAGATCGACACCGTTGTAAAGCGTGATGACCCTTTCCGGAGGCAACTGGAACTCGCGCATCAGGTCGTCGCGGACCAGGTTGGAAACCGCGATCGCGGCCTTCAGATGCGGCGACGCAAAGCCGCGCCGTTCGATGAACACCTGCGCGCGATGGTACGGCGAAGCGCGCATCGCGCGCCATTGTAATGCGCCGCGCCATTGCCGCGCCGCGCGAAGATAGCTGATGTGTGCGCTGCCTCCGGAACGCATCACATCGGCCCCCACGGTGCGCGCGAAGCTGAGCACCAGGTCAGCGCCAGCGCGCCGAGCGGCATTTGGTGCGCGATAGGCGAACGACAGGAGTCCCATCGCGCGTCCCAGCGGAATGCCACCGACGTCGCGAACCTTCAACTCCTTCGCCTCCCCGCGCACCTCGCCCGCAAAAATCGTCACCTCGTAGCCGGCCGCACGGAGGCACTCGGCGGTGATGATGAGGTCCCGCTCAGTGCCACCGCCGCCCGGATCGAATCGCCGGGTCAGAAGCGCGATACGCATCAAGCGGTGACCATGGGAAGCTGCGCACCATTGCTTCGTATGGTAGTTTGGAATGGGGGCGGAAATGGGGGTGCAGAGGTGTGGCGATGATCGAGATCCAATGTAGTAGCTGTCATACCCGCTATCGCATCGATGAACGAGTTCTGCCGGCCGATAGCCCGACGTTCAAGTGTTCGCGATGCGGCCATGTCTTCACTACCGATCCCGCAACGGCAAGGAAAGTCGCCCCTGAGACTTCTTCCAAGCCCCCGGCTGCCCGAGTATCGACGCCACGCGGCGATGCCAAATCATCTGTAGCTCCCGGCCCGACGATGCCGAAGGCCCCCAGCGAGGCAGCCAAGCCGGCTGCCTCGGAGCAACCTCCCGGCGCTGCAGAGCATTCTGCCGCCGAAGCGAAGCCCGCGCCGATTCGGCCCTACATCAGGAATCAACGCCCGACGGTCTTCGACCGCAGTCCCGAACCGGCACCGGCAAAGCCATCGGACGAGGCGGCTTCGGAGGTCGATTCGGCCGCGGTGGAACAAATGAAAGCGTCCGTAGAGGCGGCTGGGTCGGGCATCACCAGCGACCCGGCGCATCAGGAGGCCTCGCGCGCCGGCGATTCGAGCGAAGGCGAAAATCTCGAGTTTGACTTCAACGACGAAACGCGGACGGAACTCGGCGCGGAACCCGACGATAACGATGAGGCGCCGGCGGCCGCGGCGCACTGGAGCGTCGGTGAGGATGCCGAGGATAAGCGGCCCGCGCGAACACCGGGTTTTGGCAGCGGCGAGTTGGATCCCGGATTCAGCCGCGGCGCGGCTGCACCGATCGGGCGCGGGACCATTCCGCAGTATGCCGGTAGTCCTCCGCCGCAGCACGCTCCGTTGCCCGATGAGCGCGCATTCATGGAGCGGGCGGAGCTTCGTTCGGCACGGTCCTTCATCGGACTTTTTTTCGCCGTTGGGTTGGTGTTCGTAGCGGTGACGCTGGTGATAGCAGGAATTCCGTCGGCGAGCGCCGGCTTGCTCCGACGGATGCCGGTCATCGGGCCCGAGTTCGTGCAGTCCCCGCGGCTGGAGAATCTGCTCAGCGTTTCGGATGTTCAATCGAACTATCAAACCGTTAAGGGCGGACGTGCCGCGCTGGTGGTCGTCGGCGCAGTAAAGAACAACTCGACCATCCCGTTGCATACGGTACAGATCGGAGTGCGATTGCTCGACGCTGCGCAGCGCGAGCTCGCGAATTCGGCAGTCTATGTCGGGACCACGCTATCACCGCGGATGATCAGCGAGATGACGCCGCATGAGTTGGAATTTCTTCAGAAGCTCGATCCGCAGAAGACCTTCGTGCTGGCGCCCGGCCATGCTGCGCCATTTCTGATGGTATTTATCGATCCGCCGCGAGAAGTGCGTCATTTGGCGCTCGCGATCGCCAAGGCTCAACCTCCCGCCCTCGTGCAAACCAGCCAGGCGAGTGCGCGGCCCTGACAACTATTCCTTCTCGCGCGCGATCATCTCCTCGTACTCGTTGTTGTCCATCAGATCGTCGAGGTCAGTTGGATCGTTCATCTGTACCTTGACCAGCCATCCGTCGCCGTAGGGATCCTCGTTCACCACTTCGGGGCTCTCCGGCAGGTCTTCGTTGACTTCGATGACGGTGCCGCTGACCGGCGCATAAATGTCCGAAACCGCTTTGACCGACTCCACTACCCCGAACGGATCGTCCTTGCTGATCTTGTCGCCTACCGACGGCAACTCGATGTAGACAATCTCGCCGAGCTGTTCCTGCGCATGATCGGTAATACCCACGGTTGCCACGGTGTCCTCGGTGGCAACCCACTCATGTTCTTTCGAGTACTTGAGCCCCTTTGGGATCTCCATGACTCCTCCGCGCAATTACGGCCCCTCGCCGTCTGACCCTTGGTCGGCCACCAGCATCCCCACCTACGATGACCATTATGAATCATCAAGCGCGGCGCAATTTCGCTTGTCAAGTTCCGCGCAGCTTCTGATCTCGCGGCGAAATGATAAACCCTCTTGACTGGGAGAAGCGACCTCACTCCAGTGTGCGGTTTGACTCGCGCGCCAAGGCGGGAACTTCAACGGGAGCGAAGCGCGAATTCAGAATTGTCGTCGTCATCACTGTGGAGGGAACATGATCGTTGGAGTACCGACCGAAATAAAAGCTGACGAGCGGCGCGTCTCACTGACCCCGGCGGGCGTCGCGGCATTCCGCCGCCACCGCCATCGGGTGGTGGTTCAACGCGGCGCCGGCATCGGCAGCGGATTCTCCGACCCGGAATATCGTGAGGCGGGCGCGACGATCGCCGATGGCGCGGCGGCAGTGTGGAAGCGCGCCGATGTGATCCTCAAGGTCAAGGAACCGCAACCGGCGGAGTATCGCTTCCTGCGCTCGGGCCTGATCATCTTCACCTATCTGCATCTCGCCGCGGACCGAACTCTCGCGCTCGAGATGTTGAGGCGACGCGTTACCGGTATCGGCTACGAAACCATCGAGTTGGAGGACCACAGTCTTCCGCTGCTCGCACCGATGAGCGAGGTGGCGGGACGAATTGCGATTCAGGTCGGTTCATGGTGCCTGCAGTCGCGCAACGGCGGCCGCGGCGTCCTTTTGAGCGGCGCCCCGGGTGTGCGCTCCGGCAGAGTCGCCGTGGTCGGCGGCGGTATCGCGGGATTCAATGCATGCCGCGTAGCAGCGGGGGTCGGCGCGGAGGTCAGCATCCTGGACAACAATCCAATCCGGCTGCGCTACCTCAACGACATTCTAGGCGGTTCGGCGATGACCGTGATGTCGACGCATGCAACGCTCGAAGAAGAGATCACCGCGGCCGACCTGGTGATAGGTTCGGTGCTGGTCACCGGTGCTCGCGCGCCGCGGCTGATCACCGGGAAGATGGTATCGCGAATGAAGCCAGGAGCGGTGCTGGTCGATCTGTCGATCGATCAGGGCGGGATTTCAGAAACCTCGAAGCCGACTACGCACGAAAATCCCACCTATATCCGCAATGGCGTGGTGCACTATTGCGTGACCAATATGCCGGCGATGGTGCCGCATACTTCGACCTACGCGCTCACCAACGCCACCTTGATCTATGCGCTGGAAATCGCCGATTACGGCGTGCTTGAAGCGGGGCAGCGCAACCCAGCGATCCGCCACGGACTCAATACGTTTGAAGGCCAAGTCGCGCATCCGGCGGTCGCCGAAGCGCTACGAATGAAGTGTCACGCGCCCTGGTAGCGGATCAGTACATGCCGGCAGGGCCGTTGCCGATGTTGTAGCGTTGCTGTCCGGATTTCACCTGACCATAGGTGCCGGACTCAAAGCGCTTGACATTGGAGGAAGTGAGGGTGAGGTCGCCGTGCAGATTGGCGACCGCGAGCGCGACCCCGTCCTGTGCGATTTCATGTGCGCGCACCCACCGCGCCTGATGCTGTACGAAATTCGCAAGCTCGAAGACATTCTGCGCCAGCGCTTTCTGCGCTTTCGCGAACTTGGCGGTCCACACGACCTGCTTGGTCTGCATGTCGACAAACTTCAGCACGAAGGCCACCGACGCCGGCGACGCGGCGGCATAATCGAGCCCTTCGCGCTCGCGGTAACGCTCGAGGTCGCCGTAGAGCACACCGTCGACGGAAAGCGCATGCCCGAGCTTGATCGCGTTCTCATCGAGATTCTGCGCCGTGGTCGGGGGCAGATTCGTCATCGCACGCACCACGTCGTCCTGGGGCACCACGTCCCATCCACCGGCCAGCGCGGCCTGGGTGTAGAGTTCCGCCGTCACTGCGTCCGGACCGCCGTCGGCGACCACATCACCATTGCTGCCCGGGTTCGCGATCACCGGCATCACCGCGATCTTGTCGACTTTGATCTGCTTGATCGATCGAACCGCATGGGTCTGGATGTCGCCGGACGGGAAAAAGCCCTTCGCCGTTTGCACGGTGCTGTCCGCGGCGGAGTAGATCACCGGCGTGCAGGCCGCGACGCCAATCATCATGACCGCGGCCAGCGCGCATCCGGTCAGCTGAATTGTGCCGCGCTTTTTCATAGCGTCACCTTAATCGAAAGCTCCTTGAGCTGGCGCGCGCTTACTTCAGACGGCGCGCCGCTCATCAGATCGACGGCCTTCTGCGTCTTTGGAAACGCGATCACGTCGCGGATCGATTCGGTTCCACACAACATCATTATCAAACGATCGACGCCAAAAGCGATTCCGCCATGGGGCGGCGCGCCGTAGGTGAGCGCCTCGATGAGGAAGCCGAAGCGGTCTAGTGCTTCCTCGCGCGTAAGGCCGAGCAGCTCCAGCACCTTGAGCTGCAGCTCGCGGCTGTGAATACGAATCGATCCCCCGCCCAGCTCCTCGCCGTTGAGCACCATGTCGTAGGCGAGCGCACGCGCCGCAAGCGGTGTCGATTCGAGGATTTTCAGATCCGCGGGATGGGGCGCCGTGAACGGATGATTGACCGAGAAGAGGCGCTTCTCCTCCGGGTTGAATTCGAACATTGGAAAATCGACGACCCAGAGGAATTTGCGCTCGCCGGTCTCGCGCAAATCGAAACGAGTCGCGAGTTGCAGGCGGAGATCGCCCAGAATCGGCCGCACCTTGTCGGCCTCGCCTGCGACCATCAGCATCGTGTCGCCGGTTTTCAAATCGGCAATTTGCGCGGCGGAGTTTTTCTCGGCATCCCCCAGGTACTTGGCGATCGGCCCCTGCCATCCTTCGGGATTCACTTTTATCCAGGCCAACCCCATCCCGTGGCGCGCCTTGAGGCCATCGACCATCGTGTCGAGATCCTTGCGGCTGAGCTGATGTGCGCCCGGCACCACGATTCCATAGATGCTCTCGCCGCGCGCCAGCACCTCGGCGAAGACCTTGAATGCGGTGCCGTTGAAGGCGGAGCCAAGATTCCTGAGTTCCATCCCGAATCGCAGGTCAGGCTTGTCGACGCCGAAACGCTCCATCGCTTCGGCATACTGCATGCGCACAAACGGAGGCTGGACATCGATGCCGAGCACCTTCTGGAAGACCGAAGCCATCATGCCCTCGGCCACGCCCATGATGTCCTCGGGGCGCGGACAGGTCATCTCGATATCAATCTGGGTGAACTCCGGCTGACGATTGGCGCGCAAGTCCTCGTCGCGGAAGCACCGCGCGATCTGGAAATAACGGTCGAAGCCGCCCACCATCAGAAGCTGCTTCAGAAGCTGTGGCGATTGCGGCAGCGCATAAAACTTGCCCGGGTTGACGCGGCTCGGCACCAGGTAATCGCGCGCACCCTCGGGCGTCGATTTGAAGAGGATGGGCGTCTCAACCTCGATAAAGCCTTGCTCATCGAGGAAATCGCGCACCGCTTTGACCGCGCGATGGCGCTGGCGAATGTTGCGTTGCATCTCGGGCCGGCGCAAATCGAGGTACCGATACTTCAGGCGCAGATCCTCGGCGGGAGTCTCGCCCTCTTCAATTGAAATCGGCGGCGGTGGCGAAGAGTTCAGCACCTCGCAGTCGGCGATCGCCACTTCGATCTCGCCGGTAGGCAGCTCTGCGTTGACGGTGCCCTCAGCGCGGCGAACGACCTTGCCCTTGGCCGCAATGAAAAACTCGGAGCGCACCGAACCCGCGACCTGATGCGCCGCGGCGTTGTGCTCCGGATTGAACACGAGTTGGATAATGCCCTCGCGATCGCGGAGATCGATGAAGATGAGTCCGCCGTGGTCACGGCGCGAAGCGACCCATCCGAACAGGGCAACCTCGCGGCCGGCATCGGAACTTCGCAAAGCGCCGCAGTAATCAGTGCGCTGCCATGGTGGCAGCGGTGTATAGGTTTTTTCAGCCATCGAGTTAGAGCCTTGAAGGATACCCGCCGTCACGCATCCAAGAAATAGTGCGGGCAATCAGTGGAATTTTAGTTGATTGCGAGGCGCAAGTTGGCCATCAAAGGCAATTCGAAAAGATCACCTCGCAGCAGGCACGTAGACAAGAAGAGTATCTCGAGACTTTCGATATCCTCGGTATTCGGATTGAGGCGAGCTACAGCGTCATCGCCGAGCTCCTCGGTTTCCTGCTCAGGATAAGACGGGTACTTGCTGATATAGAGGATGTCCGCCTTGCGGTCGTATTGAAAACTCAGCTTCGCTTCCATTCTGCTTGTCCTTCGGCGAGCCTTCTCGCGATGTATGCGGTGATGATCCTTGGTCGCTCTGGCTGACCTTTATTTCCCGCTACCACCACAACCACGTGCTCACGCCTGGGAAGTCAGCATACCACCGCGATAGCTGCCTGGCAGTGCCGATTCTGGCGCTGACTCGCACCAGATCGGGAGCGAATAAGGTCCCGCCGATCAAACCTTCACGCATAGGAACCAAATCAGGATGCCGGGGCGCGATGTGCTCCCTGCGACCTTCGCTCATTTCCACCTCGATCCCGAAATACGGGCAAGGGAAGAGTGTCATTGTGCTGAAGCGATCGCGGTCGAGATTTCCGCCTCCGGGATTTCGCGCTGGGTTGAGGATTGAAGATCGCGCAACATCACCACGCCCTTTTGGATCTCATTTTCGCCGATGATGACCGCGAAGCGCGCACCAATCTTGTTCGCGCGCGACAGCAGCGCCTTGAGCTTGCGCTCGGGCGAAAACATCTCGACGCTCAATCCGCTTTCGCGCAGCGTGCGCGCGACGACGACCGCTTTCAGGGCCGCTGCCTCGCCCATCGCGATGATCGCAGCATCGGTTCTCTCGACCAGCAGCTTTCCCGCCGCTTCCAGCGCGAGCGCGACCCGCTCCAGTCCGCACCCGAATCCGATTCCCGGCACCGACGCGCCGCCCAACGCCTCAATGAGTCCGTCGTACCGGCCTCCCGCGACCACCGTGCTCTGCGAGCCGAGCCCCGTCGCGATAACTTCAAACGTGGTCCGGGTGTAGTAATCGAGGCCTCGCACGAGGCGCGGGTTCTCGACATATTTGACGCCGCCCGCCGTCAAAAGCGCTTTCACTTGCGCGAAGTGCGTCTTGCACGGATCGCATAGATAGTCGGCGCTTTTGGGCGCATGCTCGATGAGCGCGACGTCGATTTTGCAGTCGAGCAACCGCAATGGATTGCGCTCGAGGCGGTTCTTGCAGTCGGCGCAAAGCTCGTCGTAGTGAGCTTTCCCAAATTGGTAGACGGCCTCGCGAAATTGCGGGCGACACTGCGCATCGCCAATCGAATTGAGTTCGAAGCGAAATTCGACGCCCAACTCGCGTTGAAGCTCATCGATCATGAGGAGTACTTCGGCGTCGCAGGCCGCATCGGCGCGACCGAACACCTCCACGCCGAATTGATAGAACTGGCGGTAACGCCCCTTCTGCGGACGCTCGCGACGGAACATCGCGCCCCCGTAGTAGAGACGCTGCTCGGGGTCGCTGCGATCCAGGCCGGCTTCGATGTAGGCGCGCACCACACCCGGAGTTCCTTCCGGCCGCAATGCAATGGTCGTCGCGGCCTCGTCGTGATCGCTGAAGGTGTACATCTGCTTTTCGACAATGTCAGAGGTGTCGCCGCTCGAGCGCGCGTAGAGTTCCACCCGCTCGATGGTTGGAATACGGATTTCATGAAAGCCGTGACGTTGCGCGATCGAGCTGAACGTTCTTTCGACGAGGCTGAGAGCCTCGGCGCTGGGGCCGATCCAGTCCTGAAACCCGCGAAGACGTGTGAGGTGCTGAGCCAAGAAACCTAACCCCTAACCCCTTCCCTTGAGGGAAGGGGAACTGAAAAAAAGCAGTAATTAAAGAAATACTTGAAATATGCAGCCGACCACAAATAAGAAGGGCCGCCCGAAAGCGGCCCCTCATCAGATGCCGTTTAGGACGATTCCGATCCTACACCGTCAGGATATGGATCGTGCAGGCGGAGCCCAAGCCGATCACGTGAGCCTGGCCGGCCTTGGCGCCCTTCACCTGGCGATCCTTCGCGCGCTCATCTTCGGTCAGATGCCATACGACTTCGCAGATGTTGGCGACGCCAGTCGCGCCCAGCGGATGACCCTTGCTCAGCAACCCGCCCGAGACGTTAACCGGGCTATGCCCGCCGAGGTCAGGATGCACGCCGCCCTTCTTATCGATGAACTCGCCAGCGGTGCCCTTTTCGCAAAGGAACAGGTTCTCGTAGTGAACCAGCTCGGCGGTGGCGAAGCAGTCATGCAGTTCGGTCAGCGCGATGTCCTTCGGTCCGATGCCCGCTACCTCGTAGGCCTTCTTGGAGGCGCGCTGGGTGAGCGTGCTCACATCGGGCAGCGTCAGGTCGCGATCGGTGTATGGATCGGAGGTCAGAACGGATGCTGCGATGCGTGGGCGTTTGCGGCCACCAGCCCACTGTTTTAGTTTGTCTTCCGAAACGAGGATCGCCGCCGCAGCGCCGTCGCCGGTCGGGCAACACATGTACAAAGTGTTGGGATATGCGACCATGCGGGCGTTCATTACGTCTTCGAGGGTGACTTCGTTGCGATACTGCGAGAACGGATTCTTGGTCGCGTGCTTATGGGACTTCACCGAAATTTTGGCGAAGTGCTCCAGCTTGGTTCCGTAGTTGCGCATGTGCTCGATGCCGGCCTGGCCGAAGACCGCGGGCATCAGGCCGGAGCCGATTTTGCCTTCGGTTGAGTAAGCGGGGTCGGTGCCACCGCCTCCACCGCCCAGCAACCCCTGCTTGCCCATCTGCTCGACGCCAACCGCCATCGCACAGTCATACATTCCGGCGGCAATCGACATATACGCCTCGCGGAAGGCGGTCGAACCAGTCGCGCAGGCATTGGAGACGTTGATGACGGGGATTCCGGTCTGGCCGACCTGCTGCAGGATGCGCTGCCCAACCATGGCGTTGGCCTGATAGAGGTTGCCACAGGCGAACATCTCGACGTCCTGAATCTTGACGCCGGCATCTTTCAGCGCGAGCATCACCGCGTCGCCGCCCAGTTCGGGCACCGTCTTCTCGGGATAGCGTCCGAACTTCACCATGCCCGTTCCGAGGACATAAACGTTTCTCATCTTAAGACCCTCCTGGCGGCCTGGCGTGCAACCAAGTCCGTCGTTGGAATTTTAAAAGGCTGCAGCCGCCTCAGTTCTTACTCGGTTTATATCCGAACCCGATCACCTCGTGGCCTTCGCGATCTTTCGCCGCGGTGAAGGTAACCATGTCGACCGGCATGTCGAAAATCTTCTTGGGTTCTTTCTGCGCTTGCTCGGGATCTACATCGAGCAGATTGGCCTTCACGCTCACACCTTCCGGCAAATCGACGATGGCGGTGATGTAGGGCGTCTTGATGCCGGGGAAAGACTGATGGACGACCGAAAAAACGTAAACTTTGCCTTTGTTGGAAAGGGCGAGCGGCGAGAATTTGTTTTGTTCACCGCACTTCGAGCATGCGACGCGCTTGACGTCGAGGTAGACCGCTCCGCACGAGCATTTCGCGCCGCGCAGGTGCGGCGACGCGCCGAGTTCTAGAAACGGAAGAATCGGACGCGGTCCAGTATCTGTGGTTGCCTTGGCTTGCTCAGCCATGTGCTGCCTCCGAGCCTGAATAAAATGTCGAGAATGAAACGAGACGAACTGCATGACTATTTGCAGCCGTCTTCGCGATTGGCAGTTTCCCACAGGCGGAGTCAGGTCGTCAACCGACCCGGCGGCAGCCTGCCGGTCATCCGGAGCATGGTGCCGCAGATTAACCTGCCAGCGTCGCCATCCGCCGACTGCCAATCTGGGCGTGCGGGCTATATTCAAGGGCCGCCATGACCTGGGTGGGATTAAATTAAAGCGCATCATCCCCAAATCGAGGCCGTCGGGATCGCCCCGTGGCAAACGGAATCAGGGCGAGGACGATCGCGGCGATTTCTCGGCTCCCCGCAATCCAACATCCGGCGTGCGCTTTTGACTGGTGACGGGTTGGTCGTTGCGCGATCGTTCCTTCCAGGCTCTAAGGTCAAAGCCGGTGAGTTTCTCGACCGCCTCAACCTCGGGAAGGAATTCTTCACGCAGACGCAGGTCGGTCTCGCGAGAGATCGGCGGAAACTTGCGCCGCCCGTCGAGGCAGAACTCCAACAGGCCCGAGCTCTCCAGGAGGCTCATCGTGCGATAGACCCGATGATCATGCATCCAGTCCAGCACCCGCCCGATTCGGCGTGAGAGCTGGCGGCTTCGCGGCATCCGGATGTAGGAATTTACGTCGCTGGCGCCGATCGCAACCGCATCCAGCGAGTAGCGAGAGAGACCGATGAAGTCGCAAACCTGATCGAGGAACTGCTGCGGCTCGCTGCGCAACTCATCAAACAGCATCACCTTGACGTTGTCGCGGCCGAACAGGCTGAACCATCCTTGGAGGTGGAACGCATAACGATTGGTCTCGACGATTCGTGGATGATTGAGTTCCTGCTCAAAGGTCCCTCGCGCAAGACCCATTCGGCACAACATTCGATATTGCGAATACGAACGATCGACGAAGTCCCGCAAGGTAATGATGATTTTGCACTCGGGAAGATGACGCGCGATGCGCTCCCGCGCGCCTTCGGTGGCGAAATACGGGCACGCCTCGCCGATCGGCCGAGCGGGATCGCAGTGACGGAAGTGGTCCGCATACCATCGGATGCCCTTATGGTAGTACTGCCCCCAGAATCGGGTCTCTTTGACGTGAAGCGGGAGCCCGGCATGTCCGGTCAGCGCTGCATGCAGCCAGGTAGTTCCGGTTCTTCCGGGTCCGACGCAGATAAAACTCGGCAGGTTCAAGACTCGTACCTCAGGCATCGCGATTCGGTGCCGACTCTTCGCCTTAGTCGGCCTTTCGCGGAGCGAGATGTCCTGGCAGGCAAATATACACGGCGCCGGAAAAGCGTTTCCAGCTACAATTGCCTCGCGGATGAGCGCCGCCAATGCGACAGCGCTCATCCGAAGGGTGTTACTTATCTGATCGCTTCAGTCCGATCGCTTCAGATGGTTCGGCGATCGTCACCAGATGACTGAACCCGAGGTCAGCGCGCGAAAACTACATCTCCGACTTTTCGGACTTTTCGGCCGACTTCGCAGCTCCGTTGCCAGTGAGCCTGGCGCGGTGCGCGACACAGGTGCCCAGATTATCCAGCGGCTCCGGCCAGTCGTTGGCTACGCAATCGGGAATCACAGCGAGCTGCGAAGTAGTGACGCCGCGCGCTCTCAACTCCTTGCGTACGCAATCGCTATGGGTCTTGTCGGAGCCCGGAATCGCCGCTGCGTCGTCGGCCGCCTCCACGATTATCGCATAACGCAGCGCCCGCATCAGACCGGGATCCTTGGTGGTGGCGAGCAGCGAACTGACCTTACTGGATCCCCCGCAACTACCGACCGCATCAACGAAAGCTTCCTCAATGGTCGTGGAGGTATCGGCCGCGGCCACCATGGTTGTTCCGAGCGCCAGAACCACAGCGCAGCAGACGAGCATCGAAAGACGTTTCATCACAATTCTTCTCCTTCCCCACAGGTTGGGTCTTACGTCTGCGGTATACATGAGCGCTCTCAAGGAAAAAATCCAGCGGAGCGACCTTCGATTTCTAAACGATTCCTCCCGATCGAGGTCCCGGTCGCGCCGACAGTGACCTCGATCGCGCCGTCGACATCGGTCCTCATGATGTGGGCGCGCATCGAACGATAGCGATCGACCACTTCAGGGGCGGGGAAATGGAAGCGGTTACGATAGCCCAGCGAGATGATCGCGAGCCTTGGCGCCACCGCTTCGATGAATCCTGGCGATGATGAAGTGTGGCTGCCATGATGCGGGACCTTGAGAATCGTCGCTTGAAGATTGTGCGATGACTTCAGTGCCGCAGCCTCGCCGATCGCTTCGAGGTCGCCGGTGAACAGAAACGACGTCCCAAGATACTCGATGCGTAGCAGCATCGAGGCGTTGTTGCGGCTGGTCGAGGGCGTTGCGCGCGAGTTTAACGCCATCACGCGCGCGCCATCCATAGTCATCGGAGGCATCGAAGAATCGATCTGCCGGATCGGTACCTTCCGCTCATAAAGCGTCGAAAGAAGATGTTCGTACGCCTCGTCATGATTTTCTACCGCGACACCCCAGAATTCATCGGGGCTGAAGTTGCGCGCAATGAAATCGAGACCGCCATAGTGATCCTGGTCGGGATGGCTAAGCGCGAGCCAGTCAACGTGCATGATCTTCCGCGACCACAAGTAGCGCGCAACGATGCGCTCGCCGAGGTCGAAATCGCGCCAGGCGCTCCCGCCGTCGATCAACATCACCCGCGAGTTGGGAAAGCGAATGACGGCGGCGTCGCCCTCGCCTACCGACAAAAATGTCACCCGCAGATCGGGGTTATGGAAGCGCTCATTAAACCACCATCGCGCGTCGGCGAGGATCGCCAGCATGAGGCCGGCCATGATCACATGACGTAGGCCCACCCGCTGCCTCCACTTCGGCCCGGAGGCGACCTGTCGTCGTGGCAACATCAACCAACTGAGCAGCAACGCGTACGCCACGGCTATCTCAATCGATGTGGGAGTGAAGATCCGCACCCACGCCATCGGCCAATCGGCAAACCAGAATGCCAGATCATTGCCGGCGGCGAGAAACCGACCTGCGATCCACAGCAATGCAATGGCGGGCGGCATCCAAATGAAGCTCATCGCAGCTGCAGCAAGCCCCAGCACCGTCCCCCCCAATCCCATGATCGGTACCACCACTGCGTTGGCAACCAGTCCCACCAGCGAGAACTGGTTGAAGTAGAGCGCGGTGAGCGGCGCAACTCCGAGCATCGCCCAGAACGACACTGCGACATAACCGAGCGACCATTCCCATGCCAGCTCGACCTGCGATGTCGTAATCCCCAGGCGTTCGGTGCGGCGGCGCTCGAGCCACGCTGCATAGCGGCGCATGCCGAGAATTATCGTCAGCACCGACGCAAACGACAGCTCGAAACCGATATCCGCGCTGGAGCACGGCAGCGCGATGCATATGATGATGCAGGCAAGCGCGAGACTCGCGAGGCCCTCGCGCGCGCGATCGATCACCACCGCGAACATGTACGCGAGCACCATGATCAGCGCGCGAGTCGTCGAAAGCTGGTGGCCCGCGATCGAGGCGTATGCGATGACCGCAACCGCAGCCATGATCGCGGCGGCTTTGTTGGCCCATCCTCGCAGCGCGACCGCCGGCAGCATCAACATCAGGAGGCGCACCAATCCGAAAACCGCCGCGCCGACCATGCTCAGATGCAGTCCCGAGATCACCAGCAGATGCGAAAGCCCGGTGCGACCAAAGGTCTGATGCATCTGGTCGTCGATTCCGCCACGATCACCGATGATGAGCGCGCGCATTTCTGCGGCGGCCGGATCGTCAAGATTGCGATCGATGAAGGTCGCAATGTGGAGGCGAATCGATTCGATCGCGCTACCCGGAAACACCGGGTAGTGCGCCTCCACCTCGACATCCTCACGCCGGTTGCCCTTCACCGCGAGCATCGTCGCATCGACGCCCTCACGCTTCATGAAGGCCTCGTAGTCGAACTCGCCCGGGTCGCCAAAGTTACGCGGGAAGCGGATTCGACCTTGAAACCTCAAGTGGTCGCCAAGACGGAAAACGCCCGGGTGAAGCATCGTCAGACGAATGACCCCATGCGCAGCACGCGCGACCGCGCCGTTCTCCGACGCTCGCCTAACCTCGATGTACAACCGCATCTTGGCGGGAAACCGTTCGGGCTCGCGCATCAGGCGGCCTTCGACGGTGAGCATCGAACCCTCGGGAAAGCTGCGGATGCTCAAGGGGTCGGAAGCGAGTGTCATTATCTGATGCGCAGGTTCAGTGGTCGCCGCAGCGATCGCTATACAGGCAACCGCTACTCCGACCGCGGGCAGCCGCGCCAGGAAGAAACCACCTACGGCCGTGGTCAAACAGACGGCAATCCAGGTTGGCGCGGAGAATCCGAGATTGCCGAGGGCGTCGCCGATGACGACCGCAAGTGCAACTGTGTAAATCGGTGGGCATCGCACGAACCATGGCGTCGCTGCGCGCCGAATAGTCTCGTCGCGCTCAGGAACGATCAGATTGGGAACGGAAGCGGCGATCGCCGCCATGACGGTCTGGCATCCTGTCTTGTGGAGTCGATCTCGCTATCGATAGCGAAGCGATAGACTTGATGACAGCGCGGCGACACTTCGAGGTGACGGCGATGGTGACGGTCCCCCGACATAAGCTGCGATGCACGTCGGACATTTCGGGCTCAGGCTGAGGTACTATCAGTCAAGCGCGAAAGCTACCGCCGCGGCTATTTGGACTCCGTTTCCCTGTTCTCGTGATTCGACGGTGAGACTTCGACTGGCTCCGGAAGCGGGATCAGCGGTTCGGTCAGTTCGGTGGGGTCGGCACGTTCCTCACCATCCAGCAGTGACGCCATCTCGTCCAGGTGGCTTCGAATCTTCGCCGCGAGGTCGCGATTCATACCCTTCACCTGCGCTATGTCGTCGGCCGTCGCTTCGCGAATTCTGCGCAGGCTGCCGAAGTGCCGCAGCAGCGCACGCCTCTTTACCGGGCCGATACCCTCGATGTCGTCGATGGCCGAGCGCAGCCGCGCGCGTTTTCGAAGCTCGCGATTGTAGGTGATCGCGAAGCGATGCGCCTCGTCGCGGATGCGCACCAGCAGGAACAGGGCGGTCGAGTTCTTGGGCAGGACGATCGGGTCCTTGCGATTGGGAATGAATACGCGCTCTTCCGATTTCACCACGAGCTGTTGCAGCCCGTCATTGAGGACGTGCTGCTTGGCCAGCGAGACCACATCGATCTGATCGAGCAGGTTGGATTCCCTGAGGACCTCGACCGCGACGTTGAGCTGGCCTTTGCCGCCGTCGATGACCCACAGATCCGGGAACTCGTTCTCCGCGACAGCGCGGGCGAGACGCCGCTTCAGGACTTCATACATGCTCGCGAAATCGTCCTGACCTTCGAAGCTGCGAATCCGGTAGCGTCGATAGAGATCCTTGCGCGGCTCGCCCTCGTCGAAAGTGACCTGCGAGCCAACCACCATGGTGCCTTGCAGATTCGAAATGTCGTAGCACTCCATCCGCTTGGGGGTGTTCTTGAGATGCAGCTTGGTGCGGAGATCGTCGAGCATCTTCTCGCGAGTCACTTCATTGTCGCGCCGCGACGCGAAACTCTGGCGTGCGTTCTCGATCGCCATTTCCAGCAGGCGCAGCTTGTCGCCGCGCTGCGGCACCAGGAAATCGACCTTCTTGCCGCGCTTCTCTGTCAGCAGTTCGGCACGCACCTCGGCGTCTTCCAGCACCACCGGCACGATGACCTCGTCAGGGATGTTGCGAGCGCCGGAGTAATACTGAGTCAGTAGATCGGCGAGCACATCCTGGTCGGCGAACTCGAGGTCCTGGAAATCCCAGCTATGGGTGCTGGTCAGCTTGCCGCCCCGCACCATCAGGACGATTGCCTCGATAAAGCCGCCTTCGCGATAGAGCCCGAACACGTCCTGATCCACTCCCCAATGATGCAGTACAGTCTGGCGCTCGACAGTCTTCTCGATGGCGCGGACGCGATCCCGCATGCGTGCCGCATCTTCGAATTCGAGGCGGTCCGCATGAGCCTTCATCTGCTCGCGCATCTCGCGCAGCAGTTCGAGATTTTTTCCTTCCAGGAGCATCGTCGCCGCATGGAGATGGCGCTGGTACTCGTCGCGATCGACCGGCAGACAGCACGGCCCGAGGCATCGCTTGATCTGGTATTCGAGGCACGGACGCGCGCGATTCTTGAACACCGCATCGGAACAGGTCCGCAGCGGAAAGACCTTGCGGATGACGTCGATAGTCTCGCGCAGGCCATCGGCGGAGCCGAACGGACCATAGTACTTGCCGCCGTCCTTGACGATCTTTCGCGTCACCATGATGCGTGGCCACGCGTGACTCGTGACCTTGGCGCTCAGGTAGGATTTGTCGTCTTTCAGGCGGATGTTGTAGCGGGGCTTGTACTGCTTGATGAGGTTGTTTTCGAGGATCAGCGCTTCCTTCTCGCTGCGCGTCACCAGGGTGTCGAAGTCGCGCACCCGGCGCATCAGGAAGCGAACCTGGAAGCGCTCGTCGCCGCCCTCGCGGAAATAAGCCCGCACCCGAGACCGGAGCGACTTGGCCTTGCCGACGTAGAGGACTTTTCCGCCCTTGTCCTTCAGGAGATAGACGCCGGGCTCGGGCGGAATCAGATCGAGCTTGCGATCGATTTCATCTGACGAAGCTTCCGATTGTCGCTCGTCTGCGGTTTTGGGCTCGGGATAGCTCACCAGCGAATCGTATTCGGGACCGACCCTCGTGCTGGAGTCAGCCCGCGTCTCGGCGCGAATCTCGGCGCGCATCTCACGCTTGGACTTTTCCCACTCGAGCTTTTCGAGGAAGTCATCCTGAGGCGGATTCTGCGGGTCGGGCTGCGGGCCCCGACCTTCCTCGGCAACCAGCACTCCTTTGCCGGCCGCGCGCGTCATCATCTGCGCGCTGCGGCTGTTATTTGGGATGAGCTTCGGCATCAGCGCCTCAAGTATAACACCGATTTCCCGGAGCATCCGACTGATTCGTCGTTACCCGCATCGCACCATTCCTTGCTATTCAGAATGCTCAGACCGGACTTAAGCAAGGAGACTTCCGATGGGCAAACTCGATGGGAAAGTTGCAGTAATTACCGGCGCGGCGAGCGGGATGGGACGCGCGACCGCAATCCGGTTTGCGAAAGAAGGCGCCGCAGTGGTGATCGCCGACCTCAACTCGCAAGGCGGCGAACTGGTGGTGTCGGAAATCGCGGCTGCCAAAGGACGCGCGGTCTTTCAGCGCACTGATGTCATCAGCGAGGACGACATCAAGGCTCTCATCAATCGCGCCGTTACCGAATACGGGCGTTTGGACATCACCTACAACAACGCCGGAGTCGGTGGCGCGACGGGCAGAGTCGAAAACATCAAAAGCGAGGATTGGGACAAGACTTTCCACATCCTGACCCGCGCCGTGTTTCTCGGCATCAAATATTCGGTCGAACCGATGCGCAAAGTTGGCGGCGGATCGATCATTTCCACCTCGTCCGTCGCGGGTCTGCGCGGGGTGTCTGGACTCGCTGCCTACAGCGCGGCGAAGGCCGCGGTCATCAGCATCACGGAGTCGGCGGCGATCGACCTGGGCCACGATCGTATTCGCGTCAATTGCATCTGCCCGGGCGGCATCGTCACGCCGCTGACGGTGCGCGGCAACCCAGCCGGCGAGGAAGCCGCGGCGAAGAATATGGCGCGCATGCAGCCGATCCCGCGCGCCGGGCGGCCCGAAGACATCGCGGCGATGGCCTTGTTCCTCGCCAGCGATGAGGCGGAATGGATCACTGGAACTGCGATGGTCGTCGACGGCGGCATGAACACCGGCAACGCACGCATCAACATGCCCCAGCTTGGTCGCAGCGGTTTCTCGGGACCTTCATTCGAGCGGCGAGAAAGGTAGTGGCAGAAATATCGAACAGGAGCCAGAACTGCATCTGGCTCCTGTTGGTTCCTAGTGCTGAAGCTGCTTGATGTCGTCGAGCAAGACCTTCTCGTGACCTTGCGGATTCACCTTTTGATAGACCTTGCGCACCACGCCCTTCGGATCGATCACGAAGGAAGTTCGGTCCCAATATTTGTTACCTTTGAACTCGCTCTGCCCCACGCCTGCGGCACCCAGGAGTTCCGCCTTCGGATCGGCGAGCAAATCGATCGTGAAACTGAACTTGTTGCAGAAGCTCTTGTGCGAATCGACATCGTCGGCGCTGACCCCCAGAACCTTGATTCCGGCAGCGTCGAAATCGGATTTGGTCGCGGTGAAAGACTTCCCCTGGATCGTGCATCCCGGAGTGTCGTCCTTCGGATAGACATAGACGACCAGCCACTTACCGGCGAAATCGCCAAGCTTCATTTCCCTGCCGTCCTGATTCTTCAGCGCAAAACTCGGAAACGGTTCTCCTACTTCGAGCATAGATGCACCTGATCCTTTCTCGTGCGAGGCTTGATTGTTGTAGTGAGGCGAGACTTCACAGTAGCCCAGCCGCGTCTCCTTCAGCCAGTGTAGGTGGAGATCCACCACATATTGCCGAAGGTGTCCTTCACCCCGCACTGGCGCTCCTGATACGGCTTCTGCTCGGGAGCGCCGACAGAAGTCGCTCCCATCTCCATCGCGCGCTTGTATGCAGCATCGACGTCGCCGACATACACGTAGATGGAATTCTTCGTCACTCCTGATCCTGCAGGAAAAGACTCGGCCGCCTCGATGACGACAATCGAATCGCCGATCTCTGCTTCGATGTGGGCCCCGCCTTTCGGATACGCGTGCCGCGCCAGTTCCTTGGCATCGAAGACTTCGCGCACGAAGTCCGGCAAATCGAGGTTGCCGTACACATACGGACGCACGCTGCACCGCCCAAGATGAATGTGCTTGCTCATGGATGTGGTTCCTCCTCTATCATTCCACCGCTTCTAATGGCTGAGCCGACGCGACTAGGCCTTCCTCTGTGCTCGGACTGGTCGCGCGCCAAGCGATGATCATTGAAACGATCACGACCAATCCGGCCAACAGATACGGCGCACCCGGTAGATGCCAGTCGCGCTGCGGTCCGATGAAGCTGGCGAACGTGGTGGTGAAAATGATCGGACCGATCATGAATGCGATTCCGCGAATGCTGCTGAGGGCGCCCTGCAGTTGCCCCTGCTCGGTTTCCTTAACCCGCCGCGTCATCAGTCCCTGCATGGGAGGACCTGACAATCCGCCAAGTCCGCCGACCGGAACGCCGGTCCAGAACAGCAATCCGGTCGGGGCGAGTCCGTAAATCAGAAAGCCCGCGAAGTTAAACCACATGCCTCCAAGCATCACGCGACGATCACCGAATTTCGCGACCAACGGCTGCACCATGCCGGCGCCGACCAGCGCGGAGCACACGCCCACCGAGGCGATCGCGAGGCCCACCATCCGCTCGTTCCATCCGTAGCGATACATCGCGTAGAGCACAAAGGTGGTCGGCAACGCCTCGTGCGCAATGCTGCTTAGGAAGGTCACCGTCGACAGCCCGAACAGCTCCGCATGGGAGCGCAATAATTTGAAGGATCCCATCGGATTGGCGCGTTTCCAGCTAAACGCCTCGCGCCGATCGCGTGGGAGCGACTCCGGCAATACGAATAGCCCATACATTGCGTTTAGCAGACTAAGTCCGCCCGCAACCCAGAACGGCAGTCGCGGATCGATGTTGCCCAGCACGCCGCCCAGCGCTGGTCCCAGCACGAAGCCGAGGCCAAAGGCTGCGCTCAGCATCCCAAACCCGGCGGCGCGCTTTTCGGGCGGTGCGACATCGGCGATATAGGCGTTTGCGGTAGAGAAGCTCGCCGCAGTAATCCCCGAAATCACACGACCGATGAACAACCATCCGATGGTCGGCGCGATGGCCATCACGATGTAATCCAAACCAAGGCCGAAATTCGAAAGCAGAATTATCGGACGGCGCCCGAAGCGATCGGAGAGCCCGCCGAGCACCGGCGAAAACAGGAATTGCATCGCAGCCCACACCGTCGCGAAGAGGCCAAAGATCTCGGCGGCACGCGCCGTGTTACCATGGAGGAAGTCCTCGACCAGCTTCGGAAGCACCGGCACGATCATGCCGAGCGCAAGCATATCGAGCACTACCGTGATGAAGATGAAGGCGAGCGCGGCACGACGTGGTTTGTTGGGAAGCGCGCTCTCGCGACCGTTCAGTTCATCGCTCACGATGCCGCACGCTCGCTAATTGCTTTGGCTTCCCGACGCGCGGGCGGCGCTTCCTGGCAATCCCCGTGGTGGCCGCGACGCCGTCCATCGCCGACGCCGCGCGTCCTCCGAGCCGTTTCGGCGTCGACATCAGATAGCCGTCCTTCAAAATGACCGCAACCTCATCCCAATTAACCTTGTAGTCGAGTCGCACCCCTACCCATCCTTTGGGCCCCATGTAAGGCGGAACGAAAAACCGCTTGGCGTCCGAGTTAACCAGGATCTCCTGCACCATCGGTGGCGCTTTCACCCAAACGGCAACATGCCCGCTTTGATGATGATTGTTGTCGGTCATCGCGAACATGCTGCCGCCGGTGACCCGAAAGGTGCACTCGCCCCACGCCTCCTTTTCGAAGGCTTCGGGAAACGCGAGGCACACCTCGCGAAGACGCTTCAATACCGGATTCGTATCGTCGTACATGCGCGGATGGGCCATCTGTAAATCCTCAGGCGCGTTCGCCTTCGATCAGGCTAAGCCGCGCGGGGGTCGCAACTATCCTGGTTAGTTTGAATCCTGCGGCTGCCTGAAGCGAACGGAACTCGGCCTCGGAACGCTGCCGGCCTCCGGTGCATACCAGCATGTTGACGTCGTTGGCAGCGGCGCCGCGGCCCGCGTCGGATCGATCGATCCGCGAAGGATAGACGCCCTCCGCGATGAGCAACTTGCCGTGCGGCGGCATCGCGCGATGGATATTGCGCAAGATCGCGGTCGCACGATCGTCGTTCCAGTCGTGGATGACGTGCTTGATGATGTAAGCGTCGGCGCCTGCGGGAACTTCCTTGAAGAAGTCGCCGCCGACGGCCTCACCTCGCGATTGCAATCCCGCCTCGGCGATTTTCGCGTGCGCCTTTTCGGCAGCATGCGGCATATCGAATATGACGCCGTGCAGCTTCGGATTCGCCTTCAGGATGCCGATCAGCAAGGAGCCGTTGCCTCCGCCTACGTCGACCAGCTTATCGAATGACGAAAAATCGTACGACGCAGCGATCGCGGCAGCGGTCATCGGAGCGAAGGCTGCCATCGCCTCGTCAAAAATCTTCGCCTGCTCCGGATTGTCCCTGATGAACGAGAACGCATCCGCATCGGGCGAATTGCGACGAAACGCCGGCTCCCCGGTCTGCACGCAGTACTCCAGTTCCTTCCACGAATCCTGAATGCCGACGCCGGCGAACAACTGCACCGAAGAGCGCATCGAGCCGGGCACCCCGGTACGCAGCAAATCGCCGAGCGGAGTCAGCGCAAAGGCGCCGTCATCGCGTTCTTCGAAAATGCCGATGCTCGCGAGCAGACGCATCACGCGATTGAGCGATGGCGCATGGCTGCCGAGTGATTCCGCCAACTCGTCGTAGCGGCGCGGCCCATCCGCAAGTAAATCGGCGATGCCTAGTTTCGCCGCGAGGGCGAGCGCGCGTGAGAAGTAGTGTCCGATGCCGATCCGATAGAGCGCGAGCCCCGGGGGCTCGGCGATCGGTTGTGGGTTTTGTGCTTCCATTGTCGTCACTCACTTCGAAGCTTTGTGCGTGGCGAGCCACCAGGTGTTGCCGGAGGTGTCCGTTATGCCTGCGGTGCGATCGCCCCAGGTCTCGGTCTTCGGTTCTCGCACCGATTTCGCCCCGAGGCTTAACGCGCGCTTGTAAGTCGCATCAGTATCGGGGACATAGAGGTAGATGGCGGCGGCCATCGAGGGATCGCTGAAGTAGCCGCTGCCGAGCAACACATACGCGCCGCCAATTTTCGCCTCGGCGTGAAAATTTCCGGAAGCATCGGGGGTCGGATTGTGGGTAACCTCGGCGCCGAACGCGTTCTTGAGAAAATCGATCAGATCGAGCTTCGCGTAGAGGTACGGAGTGATCGCGGTAAAGCCGTCCTGGATGTATTTGCCATCGCTCATTGGATAATCCTCAGCTCGGGTTGACGAGTGCCTGGAAGCGTTTTTCCATTTCCTCAGGCGAGATCTCTTCGATGCGCATCGCCAGGTCCCAGCAATGTCCCGATGGGTCTCGCACCTGCGCATTGCGGTCGCCATAAAACTGATCCGCGGGTTCGCGCAATGAGGTCGCGCCGGCGGCGAGCGCCTGTTTGTAAACTTCGTCGACATTCTCGACATAGATATGAATCGAGACCGGCGACCGCGCGCCACCCAAGGTCTTGGGTGATACAAATCCCATCTCGGGAAACTCGTCCGCGAGCCAGACCTCGGCGCCGTTGATGGTTAGCTGCGCATGACCGATTCTGCCGTCGGGCTGCTGCAGCCGCACCGTTTCGACCGCACCGAACACTTTCTTGTAGAAATCGATCATCTCGGCGGCGTTGCTGACGCTTAGATATGGGGTCGCAACCAGCGGACCGTCCGGAACAGGTTTGACTTTCGACGGCATAGTTTCTCCCTGCGCAAATTTTCGCTCCGCTATTTTTCAGCGAGACGCTTGCGGATTTCATCGAGCGAAACATTTTCTTTATGAGTAGCGACTTGCCAAATGTTGCCAAATGGATCTTTGATGGTGGCCCGTCGATCGCCGTAGTGCATGTCGGCCGGTTCTTCGATCACGGTCGCGCCCGCTTCCAGCGCGCGCCGGTAGGCATCGTCGGTATCGTCCAGGTAGAGATAAAGGAAGGTCGGCATCGCCTCGCGCACGCCCGCTTCGCTAATCATCACAATTGAGTCGCCGATGCGAATCTCTGAGGGACCGTCATTTCTAAAGACCCCGCTCGCGCCGAACGCATGCTTCAGAAAATCGACCAGTTTGGCCGCTTCGGGTACGAACAGCCGGGGCGTTACCGTATGCCATCCCTCAGGAACTGCTTTGACGGCCATAGTCAGCCTTTCCGCTTAGTGTGATGCCTGCTTGAGCGGCGTCGCAATGTACCAGATGTGGCCGAATGGATCCTTTACGCCGCCGCATCGATCGCCCCATTCCTTGTCCGCCATCGGATCTACGATCTGCGATCCCGAATCAACCGCGCGCTGGAATGCCGCATCGGCGTCGGCGACATAGATGTAGAGATGCAGAGGGGTGCCGCCAAAGTCGCGCGGCGTGCCCGCGAATCCCTTCGCGCGATACTCCGCGGCATGCGGCGCAGTCGCGTCATCCAGCATCACCTGGGTCTCGCCGATCGCTATCTGGATGTGGCTGGGCTTACCGTTCGGCTGCATCACGCGATGGACCTCTCGGGCGCCGAAAATCTTTTGGTAGAGCTCGAATGCCCGCTGCGGGTCGTCGTTGTACATAAACGGCATGATGGAGCCCGGACGCTGGCGAGGTTCTATTTCGCGCTGCGGCTCTTCAACCGGAATCGTGAAATCGCGGAGATGCGTTGCGAGATACCATACGTTGCCGAACGGATCCTTCACCCCCGCGTAGCGATCGCCGTAGCCCTGATCGACCGGCTCATCGATGGTGGTTGCACCGGCCTCGATCGCGCGTTTATATGCCGCATCGGTGTCGGGAACGTAAAGATGAAGCGCGGGCGGCATCGGTTGATATGGCCCATGCGCCTCGCCCATCGCGATCACCGAATCGCCGATGCGAATCTTGGCGTGATGAACAGTGCCCGCGGGATCCTGCGCGCGGAACAACTCCTCGGCACCGAAGGCACGTTTGAGGAAATCGATCACTTTCGGCGCGCCCTTCGGATGCAGATAGGGCGTGATGCTGTGCATCTCCTTCGGCAATGGCTCCGCATCTTCGCGATGCGTGCCGATGTACCAGTGATTGCCGAACGGGTCTTTGACACTCGCCTCGCGGTCGCCGTAGTCCTGATCGGTCGGCTCATGCAGCGAGGTTGCGCCGGCCTGGAGCGCACGCGCATACACCGCATCCGAATCCTTCACAAACAGCCAGATCGCGGTCGGGTTCGGCTGGTACTTATCGATCGCATCAGCGACCTCGATCATCGAACCTTCGATCTTGAGCTGCGCATGCGCGATCTCGTCGCCTCGCGGCACTCGGAAGATCTCTTCCGCACCAAACGCATCGCGCAGAAACTCGATCAGCCTGGCAGCGCCTTTAACCTGCAGATACGGCGTGATGCTGTGGTAACCCTCGGGCGCGCCCGCCGCCGCAGCCACCTGGCTTTCCTGCGGCGCCGTCTGCATCTCCTTCATGAAAGCTTCAACCCGGCGTGACATCTCTTCCGGCGGGACATCTTCCTTGTGGGTGGAAACGATCCACATATGTCCGAATGGATCTTCGAGGCGGCCACCGCGGTCGCCATAAAACTGGTCGGCAATCGGAAATATCAGCTTCGCGCCCAGCGCTATGGCACGCTCAGCCAGGGCATCGACATCCTCGACGTAGAGCTCGATCGGCACTGCTGATCCACCCAGCGACTGCGGACTGCGATTGTAGGTTCCCTGTTCGGGCGCGATATCGATCGGCGAGTCGCCAATTTTGATTTGCGCGTGCATCAAGTTGCCGCTCGGATCGTCCAGCCGCATCACTTCGGTCGCGCCGAATGCCGCTTTGTAGAACTCGATCGCTCGCGGCGCGTCGCGAACCACGAGGCATGCGTTAGCGGTGTGAAAACCGGCTGGAATGTAGTTCGCCTTTGGCCGTACCGCACTCGCCGGCGCAGTTCTCGATACCAGATCCTGCTTGAGCCGCGCCTTGAAATCGTCGCGAGGAAGATCGCGGAGGTCCGAGGCAATCCGCAAAATCGCCGCAATGCGGGAATTGACCCGCGGAGGCTTGCTCCCGCGATCGGTCATGATCCTGTCGACCGCCTTATCGAGCTGTTGCGCGAGCGGGGCGGGTTTGGCCGCTCGGGCGCTTCTTTTGCTCGCTCGTTTCATCGCTCACCCACCATCGTCCGCAGGCTTTGCAGGCCGCGAAACTGAAGCTGCTTGATGGCGCCCTCACTACGCCCGATGCCCTTTGCGATTTCCGCGATGCTTTTCTGATGTGCAAAACGCATGGTGATAACCTGGCGCTGATCGGCGGGCAGTTTCTCCACCAGCTTGAACAGCCGTGCGCGATGCTCCACCTCGTCCAGGTCTGCGTCGCTGGCCGCTTCAGGGTCGTGGATTTCGCGCAGCTTGATGGCTTCGAGTTGAACGGCGCGTTTTCCACGATCGGCAATCGCATTGGCCGCGATGCGAAACAACCATGCCGCAAACGGTGCTCCGCGCCATTCGAAGCGCGAAAGATTCTTGAGCGCATTGTGAAAGACGTCGGCGGTGAGATCCTGCGCCAGATCGCGGTCGCGCACTCTTCGCGCGATAAATGCGTACACGCGCTCGAAATTGTTCTCGTATAGCTGCGCGAAGCAGGCCGGATCGCGCTGTGCCGCCTCGATCAGACCACGCTCCGGGGCGTCCTTGCTACGCCGCTTCAATGCAGATTCTCCAGCCACTAGCGCCTCTAACTATATAAACCGCCGGGACACGGAAAGGTTACGCGCAATTCAGCAATTCCGGCAAAGATTCTTCTTGGTGCACTTGCTAGGTTAACCCACGTGAAGCTGGTTACCGAAGCCGAGTACCGGGCCCGCATCGATCGGGTCGTCCGCGCGATCGCCGATGACCCCGCACGCGCGCGCAGCCTGGAGGATTTGGCCCGACTGGCACACTTCTCGCGCTTCCATTTCCATCGCGTCTACCGCGCGATGACCGGCGAGAGCGTCATCGAGACTGTGCGCCGGCTTCGGCTCACGCTGGCTGCTCACCTTCTGGCAACTACCGATGCGGCAATCACCGAAATCGCGACCGAGGCCGGATACCAAAGCGTGCAGACCTTTTCGCGGGCGTTCAGTTCCTTCACCACACTCGCGCCCAGAGCTTTTCGAGAACGGCGCATCCGGCTTTCGGAGCTGGTGAAGGGACCCGAAAAACCAATTCTGGGAGGAAGCGAAATGAAAGTTGAAATCGTGGAATGCTCACCGATGCGCGCGCACGTGATTCAGCATCATGGCCCAATGACGAGAGCGAGCCATACCTTTGCGAAATTATGGAAATGGCAACTCGATCACGGCGTCGCGGGCACCAGCAAGGAAGCGATCGGGATTTTCTACGGCGACGTCGCGGCGGAAGGCGACCACAACTTTCGCTACTTCGCCGGGGTCGTTTTCGAAAAGCCCATAAAGCCGGCAGATGGCGTCGAACTCCTTGAGGTGCCGGGCGGAAAATACGCCAGTTATCGCCTCGTCGGACCGCATGACGGCATCCCTCCAGCCTTCCAGCAGCTCTACGGCGAGTGGCTCCCGCGCAGTGGCCATGTTCCCGCCGATCGGCCGGCGCTGGAAATCTATCGCAACAATCCCTACGACACGCCCGCCAGCGAGCTCATCACAGACTTGTTGATCCCAATTAGATGAGGGCCCGGAAGAACGCCTCGCGCTAACCACCCTGCCCTGCTCATTGCTATAAGGAGTTCCGGCGCGCAGCAAAGGTGCCGAAACCCCAAAATCGGGAGCATCATAATGGGCAGACTAAATGGCAAAGTCGCGATCATCACGGGCGCCGCGAGCGGGATGGGACGCGCGACCGCAGTTCGTTTCGCCGGCGAGGGCGCGAAAGTCGTCATCGCCGACCTCAACAAGGACGGCGGCGAATCGGCGGCACGTGAATGCCGCGAAAACGGCAGCGACGCGGTTTTTCAAAAGGCTGACATCTCGGGCGAGGCCGACGTCAAGGGCGCCGTCGATCGCGCGGTTAACGAATTCGGCCGCCTCGACATCATCTATAACAATGCCGGCCTCGGTGGCGCGACGGGACCGCTCGAAAACATCACGGTCGAGAACTGGGACAAGACCCTGGCGATTCTGCTGCGCGGCGTGTTCCTCGGCATGAAGCACTCGATTCCCGCGATGCGTAAGGTCGGCGGGGGCTCGATCATTTCGACCGCATCGATTGCCGGAATCCAGGGCTATGCGGGGATCCACGCTTACTCGGCGGCGAAAGCCGGCGTCATCAATCTGACGCGCTCGGCAGCGACGGAACTTGCCAAGGACAAAATTCGGGTTAACTGCATTTGTCCGGGCGGCATCAACACGCCGCTGATATACGGCAACCTCCCGGGCGGCGAAAACACCGCGGCGCAATTTCTCTCCAAGATGCAGCCGATGACACGCGAGGGCCGCCCCGACGATATCGCGAACATGGCGCTCTTCCTCGCCAGCGATGAATCGGAATGGATCACGGGAACCGCGATGGTGGTCGACGGCGGCTATACTGCAGCGGGCAACTTTTTCGTCGGCGGCGGCGGTGGCATGCAGGGAGTTTTGCCGGACGGTTTCGCCGGCCCATCGTTTGAAAAGCCCAAGGCGTAAAACCAAACCTCAGGTTGTGAGGCAATTGAATTGACGGCGCATCGGCCCTCTCGCGTCTTTCGATGAGAGATGTAGGATCAGCCGATGCGCCGCATGACCGTTATCGTTTTCGCGCGTGAGCCGGTTCCAGGGCAGACCAAGACCCGGCTCATCGCGCAAATCGGCAAGGATGACGCGGCAGCGCTCGCTGATGCGTTCAATCGCGACGCCATGGCGAAGGCGAAAAAACTCGCCCCCGCGGAACTGGTCATCGCCGGCAGCGCACCCGGTGGCGCCAAGCGCAGCCGCTATTTCAAGACGCTCGCCCGCGAGTTCGGTGCCTGGGTGTTCGACCAGGGAACCGGCCATCTCGGCGCACGAATGGCAACCGCGATGCGTCCCTTCACCAACGCCGGCGGCGCAATGCTGATGGGAACCGACACGCCCTCGCTCCCGTTGAAGTTGCTGATCAAGACCGCGGATCTGTTCGAAGACAATCCGCTGGTGATTAATCCTACCCTCGACGGCGGATATTACCTCGTCGCAATGCGGGGCAAGTTGCCGGACATTTTCAAACCGATGAACTGGGGTGGTCCCGAAGTACTCGCGATCACACTGGCGCGATTGCGTGACGCGCGCGAGCCTTATTGCCTCGGGCCGTGGTGGTACGATGTTGACCGCCCGATTGATTTGCACTTCCTGGTTTCGCATCTGAAAGATCGGCTGCGCTCCTTCGGTGGACAATCGATGGCGCTCGGATCGCCACATCCCTGTCCGGCCACCGCGGCAGTTTTGAAACGCCTCGAAAAAGAATCTCCTGAAACTCTCGCTTGAAGCTTTCGGTCATCGTCCCGATGCTGAACGAGGCGTTGGCCATTGCACGCACCCTCGCGGCGATTCGGGCGGGCGCGCCGGATGCCGAGTTAGTTGTGGTCGATGGTGGCAGCACCGACAGCAGCGTCGAGGTGGCGCGGCCTCGATGCGACCTTGTCATCAGCGCGCCTCGCGGCCGCGCCTTGCAGATGAATGCCGGCGCCACCCGTGCATCGGGAGATGTGCTGGTGTTCGTACATGCCGACACGATTGTGCCTGCGACCTTCGCGCGCGACATCGAGGTCGCGCTCCGCGATCCGGCCGTGGTGGGTGGTCGCTTCGATGTGCGGCTCGACGATAGCCATCCACTGTGCGTGCTGATTGGCGCCCTGATCAGCATTCGATCCCGCATCAGCCGCACCGGAACCGGTGATCAGGCGATCTTCGTGCGCAGGGCAATCTTCGAATCGCTCGGTGGATTCCCCGATCTGCCGATTTGCGAGGACCTCGACTTTGCGCGGCGTCTGAAACGCGTCGGTCCCGTCGCATGCCTGAGAAGCAAAGTGGTCACCTCGGCGAGACGCTGGCGCGAAGGCGGCATCGTGCGGACGGTGATCAGAATGTGGACGATCCGGTTGCTTTACCTGGCTGGAGTCTCACCGATGCGCCTCACTCGCATGTACATCGACGTTCGGTGATTTCAGTCGCCGCGTGTCAATCGAGTGAGCCGGAGCAGCTTGATCCGGCGCCAGCGGTACATCCGAAGCAATGCGAGCCGGTCGCGATTCGCATACCGCGGAGTTCACGAACATCATCGAGATCGAAAACAGTCAGGGCTCTTCCACTCGCGTTGGCAATTGGTATCGAAAGCATTTGGTTGAAGTCGCAATCGTAGAGCGTGCCGTCGTAGCCGACGCTCACTAAATCCCGACACATCACACTCGAGATCGTCGCAGGATTGAAGTGATTCACCAGCAGCGCCATGTACTCGCGCTCGCTGCCCGAGCGTCGAAGCTGATCGGCGAAACGCTTGATCGGCATGTTGGTGATGGTGAGGAGGCGGTTGAAATCGACGCCAAAACCGTCGCGCAGTTCCATACGATAGCGTGCCTCCAACTCGGCCTGCGCGGGAGGCAGAAAAGCGCCGACCGGGTTGTAGACCAGATCGAGGACGAGTTTTGTATCAGGCAACCCGTAGCCTCGATCGTTCAGAAGGTGGAGCGCATCGATACTTCTGGCGAACACGCCGCCGCCACGCTGCTGATCGACGTTCGCCGCTGTGTAGCACGGCAGTGAGCATACCAGGTGGACGCGATGCTCGAGGTAAAACGTCGGTAACCAATCCATCCCGGGCTGGAGGATAACCGTCAGGTTGCATCGCACCACGACTTCGCGGTTCAGGTGGCGAGCCGACTCGACCAGCAACCGAAAATGCTCGTTGAGCTCCGGAGCCCCACCGGTGATATCCACCACATCGACGGACGGGCTTCCAGCCAGCAAATCGATCACGCGCTCGGCGACGCGCAACCCCATTCGCTCGGTGCGCGCCGGACCGGCATCAACGTGACAATGATGGCAGGCCTGGTTGCAGACCTTGCCGACATTGACCTGCAGCGTGCGAGGCTCGACGCGCATCAAAGGCGCGAGGCCGCGCCGATGCACTTCAGCATCGAAATCAAAAACGCCCGCGATGTCCGGAGTAAGCCCCATCAGCTCAAGTTTTCCCGAAATCGCGGATTGCGCAAGAGCAAATCACTTCTTCGCGCGCCAGGTCAGCGCGGGCTTCCCCTGCATCATGTCCATCATGCTGGTCAACTCGATTCGTGATGGGGTGACCAGCAGCAAGCCGAAGTCTGGCGACTGATGCCCGCCGGGCCAGAATTGCGCCAAATCGTAGTCAAAGACCTTCCCTTCCCAAACCCGTTTCTTCTCCGCCGCATCATCGATGAATTGCGCGCGGCCCGTCACCGTAAGATGCACAAACTCTGGCCCGGCCTGGTAGAACAGCTCGACCTTCGGGTTCTTCGCAATATGTCTACCTTTGGCCGAGTTGCGACCGGTCGCGATCCAGACCCGTTCGCCTTCGAACGCAGGATGCACCACACGCACCTTCGGCTGGTCGCCGGCCGCGGTGGCGAGGTATGCCCAGGTAGCCTTCCCCGCGGCCTCGTGAAACTTCTGTAAGGTTTCCGCTTCGCTCATCTTGATCAACTCCCTATCGAACTGGCGCGCCACACTAGCGAAGTTCACCAGCTCGAATCCACCTGTTGATTTATGCGAAGGCCGACGGTTTGACACCTATGAGGCGTACCATTAGCCTCTCAGCCGTAACGGCCTCGTAATAATGGAACGCACTGAACGCCGCGCTCAAGTCCTGCGCCACGCGAAGCGAATCTTCGCGCGCAAGGGATATCATCGCACTAATGTCGCGGACATTATTGCGCGCGCCCGGATCGCCCGCGGCACCTTCTATCTCTACTTTCAAAACAAAAAGGATTTGTTCGAGGAACTGCTCGAGCAGGTGGTGACGGAACTTTCTACGCGGATCCTGCGCCTCAAAGTAGGTCCCGAGGAGTCCAACCCGGTCGATCAACTGCGCGACAACTTGCGCCGGGTCGTCAGCTTTGTGCTTCATGAGCGCGAACTCACTGACATCCTGCTCAACCATTCGGTTGGTTTCGATCGCGAGTTGGATGCGAAGATTCGGGAGTTCTACGATCGCATTGCGCAGATGATCCAGCGTTCGCTCGACTTGGGAATCCAGATGGAGATGGTGCGTAAATGCGACACGCGGGCGGTTTCGCTGTGCATCCTCGGCGGCATCAAGGAGGTCGTCGGGGTGCTGTCGCGCACCCGCTCCCGCGACACCGAAACCCTGGTGCAGGAGATCCTCGATTTCGGGTTGCGAGGAGTCGCACGCCCGGAGCTGCTGCAGGCAATCGAGCGCAATTCCAAAAACGCTGCCGAAGCAAAGAATGAGAACCCTGGCGGGGAAGCTTTTTTTATTGCCCCCAACTAGAATGACATGTCAGTTCATCGTGCAAAATCGTCCCGCAATGGCCGCCCGCAAGTGCGCCGCGCAGCCTTTTACGATCTCGATGGAACCCTGGTCGATCTCAACCTCGTTCACATCACGCTCTTCGTACTCGCCAACCTCGGCGAGTGGAGCAATCGGTTGAGCTATGTCGCAGCCTTCGCGGCGCGCGCCCCGCGGCTCTACGTCGCGGAACAGCAAGATCGCCGCAAGCTGAACATCCTGATGTTCGAGGCGTTTAAAGGAATCTCTCGCGATCGCCTGGTGGAACTGGGACGCGAGTACTGCGAGCGCGTCCTCATCGACCATCTGTATCCAAAGGGAGTCGAGTTGGTTGAAGCAAATCGCCGCGCGGGCCTCGAGCCGGTGCTGGTCACCGGCTCGCCTGATTGGGTGGTTGCCCCACTCGCCGAACGTCTCAACATCGCGGATTTTTCCGCGAATCGAATGGCTATCAGCCGTGGCCGCGCGACCGGCCGTCTGCTCGAACCGATTATGGCGACCGCGGAAAAGGCGACCTGGTGCGAGCAATACGCCGGCGAGCATGGCATGAAGCTCGCCGATTGTTGGGGCTATGCGGATTCGCACTACGATCTGCCGTTTCTTACCGCGCTCGGACATCCGGTGGCCGTCAATCCCGACAAGCGCCTGCGCGCGACCGCGATGAGCCGGCAGTGGCCAATCATACATCTCGAAAAGAACCGCAACGGCAGCATCATCGCCGACAACGTGCGGCGCCTGGTTGAGGCCTGAGGAAAATTGATGGCTCGTCCGGAAGCCAAACTGAAAGAACTGAAAACCGCCGAACTGAAGCATGAGGTAGGCGCGCGCAAGGATCTGATCATTACGACTACGCGCAAGTCCGAGCGTCGCCTCATCGCGTATGGCGACGATTTCCTGTTCGAGAAGCTGCCGGTCGGCACGCGCGTAATCTATCCGCCGCCGCCGCTGGAGGCGCTCGCGGATCCCGATCAGGCGATTCGCTATGCTCTGCTTCATCCCGAAAATGCCGATCCGCTGTTCGCCCAGTTGAACCCCAACATGCGGGTGACCATCGCGATCGACGACATCAGCCTGCCGCTTCCACCGATGCGCCGGCCCGACATTCGCGAGCGCTTGCTCAACCAGGTAATGCAGACGCTGGCCGACTACGGCGTCGATGACGTACATCTCATCGTCGCGACCTCGCTGCATCGGCGCATGACCGAAGCCGAAATCCGGCGGATGGTCGGAGAGAAGGCCTTCAAGCAGTTCTGGCCCGATCGCCTCTACAACTTCGACGCCGAAAACCGCGCCGAGCTCACGATGATGGGCAAGACCGATCACGGTGAAGATGTCTGGCTGAGCAAGCGCGCCGCCGATTCCGATCTGGTCATCTATCTGAACATCAACCTGGTGCCGATGGACGGTGGCCACAAGTCCGTCGCAGTCGGGCTCTCGCCGTATGCGAGCCTACGCCATCATCACAACCCGACCACGCTGCGCGATTCGCATTCGTACATGGATCCGAATCATTCAGCACTGCATCGTTCCGCCGATCGGATGGGGCGGGTGATCAATTCGCAGCTCAACGTGTTCACTCTCGAGACCGCGGTCAACAACAACATGTACGGCGGGATGCTCGACTTCCTGCATAAAAATGAGGATCGCTTCACCGATTGGGATCATGTGCGGCTGAAGGGATTCCAATGGACGATGCGCAATCTGTCCGACGACTTGCGGCGCCAGATGCTGCGTAACTATGCGTCGCCATACGGCATGACGGGAATCTGGGCGGGCGAGACCGAGGCGGTGCATCGCAAGGCGCTGGCGAAAGTCTTTCAGCAGTATGCGGTGCCGGTGAAAGGTCAGGCCGACATTCTGATTGTCGGCGTTCCGTTCATTTGTCCCTACAACGTCAACTCGATCATGAATCCGATCCTCGTCCAATGCACCGGGCTCGGATATCTGTTCAACATGTATCGCGGCAAGCCGCTGGTGCGTGAGGGCGGGACGATCATCGTCAGTCATCCGCTGCGCGACGAATTTCACCCGGAGCATCATCCGAGCTACATCGAATTCTTCCATCGATGCCTCGCGCAGACCACCGACGCGATCGAACTCGCCGATCAATTCGAGCATGAGTTCGCGCACAACCCGACCTACATCCACATGTATCGCTACGGAAACGCCTACCACGGAGTTCATCCGTTCTACATGTGGTATTGGGGCGAGCCGGCGCGCCAACACTGCGGGCGCGTGATCGCCGCGGGATGCCAGGAACCAGAGGTTGCGGCGCGGCTCGGTTGGGAAGCGGCTGACAGCCTTGATGAAGCGATCGCGATGGCAACTTCGGAGCAAGGCCGCTCCGCGAGCATTACGTATCTGCATCTGCCGCCACTGGTAATTGCCGATGTCGAATAGCAACGGAAAACTCAACGGTAAGCCGCACGCGACCACTCCGATGCCGCCGCTGGACCAGGTGCTCCGCAAGCGGACGATCCTGCTGACCGGCGCGACCGGCTTCCTGGGCAAGGTTTTTCTCTACCTCCTGCTGCGATGGCATCCCGAAATAGAACGCATCTACGTGCTGATTCGCGGCGACAAGAAATCCAGCCTCAACCGCTTTCGGCGCGAAATTCTCGACTCGCCAGTGATGGGTCCGTTGCGTGACGAACTGGGAACGCGCTTCGACAAATTCGTGGAGGAGAAAGTCGTCGTCGTCCCCGGCGACATCACCATCGATGGGCTGGTAGGCGACGGTGCGGATCCCCTAAAGCGCGGCGCACTCGACGCTGTCGTGCATTGCGCGGGGATGGTGAACTTTGAGGCTTCGCTGGAGAAGGCAATTTCCGTCAACACCCTCGGGGTGGCCAACGTTATCAATTTCTGCAAGAAGCACGACGCCTCCATGATGCACGTCTCGACCTGCTACGCGGCTGGCGTCGCCGACGGCCATCGGTACGAGGACGACATCTCGGAGAACTGGTGTCCGATCGGCAAGCGCAACTTCAACCTGCAACGCGAGATTCGCGAGGCGCAGGCCACCGTCGCACGCATCGAGGCCGAATCCAGGGATCAGCTTCGTCAAGCGGAGCTTTCCAATGATAGCGACCTCGAGCCCGCGACCAGCGACGATGATTTGCCAAATGACGAGGTGCATCCGGTCGCTGATGGTCGCCGCAAACGATGGGTCGAAGAGCGCCTCAAGGAAGTCGGCAAAGCGCGCGCCCTGAGTTGGGGATGGCCCAACACCTACAGCTACACCAAGAGTCTTGGCGAGCAATTGGTGTTCGCTGAACGTACCAACCTCGACGTCACGGTTGTGCGGCCGGCAGTAATCGAAAGCGCCCTCGCCGATCCATTCCCAGGATGGAATCAGGGCGTGAACACCAGCGCGCCGCTCACCTATCTTTCAGGGCGCGGATACCGTTTCTATCCGGCGAGCGCGGAATTGGTGCTCGATATCATACCGGTCGATCTCGCCGCGCATGCGATGATTCCGATTCTCGGCGCACTGTTAACCAAACGGCATCGACCCGTCTACCAGCTTTGCACCTCCGATGTGAATCCGCTCCCGATGCGTCGGCTGGTCGAGTTGACCGCACTAAGCAATCGCCGCGAGCATCGCAAGGAAGGCGGTGCGATGGCAAAGATCGGCCCGCACATCGAATCGGTGGTCGTCTCGCAGAACACCTACGACCTCGCGAGCGACACGATGCCGCGGGTTCTGAAATATGCAGCATCATTCGCGCGCAGCGTGTTGGGTGAGGAATCGGAGCGCACCAAAAAATTCGAGAGTACCGTCGACTGGATCGCCGAAGACATGGACCTCGCGCGCGACATGATCGAGGTTTATCGGCCCTACATTCAGGAGCTGATCTATACTTTTCACGGCGTAAACATTCGGGAGCTTTACAGCGCGCTCAAACCGGCCGATGCCGCGCGTCATCCGTTTCGGCCCGACAAGATCGATTGGGCCGACTACTGGATCAATGTGCATCTGCCTGGACTGCGCCGCCACATCTTTCCGCAACTCGATTTGCATACCAAGGGCCGGCCGAATTTGCTCAAGCGCCATCGCTCGCTGGTGGCGATGCTGGAGAACGCCGCCGATCGCTATGGCTCTCGCGCAGCGCTGATCGCGCGTCAACCCTCCGGGCAGAAAACCAGCATTACTTATCGCGAGCTGCGAGACAGTTCGCATCGCGCGGCGCTGCTACTGGCGAGCCGAGGCGTCAAGCCCGACGATCGGGTGCTCCTCATCGGCGAGAACTCGCCCGATTGGGTGCTGGCGTATTTCTCGATCGTATGCGCGGGCGCGGTCGCGGTCCCGCTCGACCACCTGATTTCCGCAGACGAGCTGGCGCCGATTTGCGCGATCGCGCAACCGACCGCGGCACTTCGTTCGAGCGCGGTGGCGCAGCGTCTGGAAGAGGGAATCGCAGGCGCCGCACCCGGAATCATCGAAATTGAATTTGCCGAATTGTCGCGGCCCTTCATCCTCAGGAAGGCGTCAGCTCCGCCGCCCGAGCCGGATCGTACGTCGCTTGCTTCGATTGTCTTTACCTCGGGCACCACCGGCACACCCAAGGGCGTGATGCTCACGCATGGCAACTTCACCGCTGAGATTCAGATGCTCGGGCGCGTCTTCTCGCTCTCCGATGACGATCTGGTTCTCTCGTTGCTTCCGTTGCACCACACGTTCGAGTTCACCTGCGGGATGCTGCTGCCGCTCGCGAGCGGCGCCACCATCGCGCATCCAATTGGCGTCGATGCCAAGAATCTCTCACGCACGCTCGCCGATCTTCGCCCCACCGCGCTCATCGGCGTTCCTGCGCTGTGGGAGGCTATCCATCGTCGCATCGTCGACGAGGTGGAATCGCACGGTCCGTTTTTCGCCGCGGGATTTAACCAGCTTCGCGATCTCAATCAGCGTTTGACCCGCAATTCGGGCATCAACCTGGGCTCGATCATTTTCCGCCAGGCGCACAGCGCTCTCGGTGGCCGCTTGAAACTTGCCGTGAGTGGAGGCGCCGCTTTGCCCAAGCGGGTGGCAGATTTCTTCAACGACATCGGCATGCCGCTGCTGGAAGGCTACGGCCTTACCGAGGCCGCGCCCGTCGTAAGTGTCGCGCATCCGGGCGAAACCGCGATCGCCGGATCGGTCGGAAAGCCGCTCTCGAAGCTGGAAGTAAAGCTCGACGGCGACGGCGATGTTGGCGAGCTGCTGGTTCATGGCCCCAACGTAATGGCCGGCTACTATCGCAATCAGGCCGCAACCGACGAAGTCCTCAAGGACGGATGGCTGCATACCGGCGATCTGGGCCGCTTCGATAGCGAGGGTCGCCTGTTCATCGTCGGCCGCGCGAAAGACGTCATCGTGGACGCGGGCGGTAACAACATCTACATCGACGAGGTCGAGGAAATTTACGGCCACAATTCCGACATCAAGGAAATGGCGGTGGTTGGAATGAAGCTCGGCGGCGGTGAGCAGCCGGCCGCGCTGGTGGTGCCGGCGTATGGGCGCGGGACCAGCCGGCGCACGCTCGAGGATCGGCTGCGTACACATTTCGATAAAGTCAGCGCCGGGCTGAGTCCGCATAAACGGGTCCGGATTTTACGCTTCACCGATCACGAACTCCCACGCACCCGCACCCGCAAGGTCAAGCGCAACGAGGTCGTCGCCATCCTGCGTCAGATGCTGCAGGCGCGGGCCGAGGAACACCTTGCCGCCAGTGCCGAGGTCGAGAAGTGGCTCGCGCACGCAATCGCGCAAGTCTCTAACGAGGCGATCCGGATCACACCGGCGACGCGGCTCATCGAGGATCTCGGGCTCGATTCGCTGGCGCTGGCGGAGTTGGCAGAACACATCGGCGAGCACCTCGGGCGTGATATCGTCGCTGAAGAGCTAGGCGATCTTCGCACTGTCGACGATTTGCAGAAACTTGCCGCCAACAACAACGCGCCCTCGCGCGTGCCACTGCCCTCGTATGCAAAATTTGCCGAGCCCTTCACTCCCTTGCTCCCGGGCCCATTGAAGAGCATCGGACGTGCGCTCTATCGCCGCACCCAGCGCGCGGTTTTCGATTCCTGGCTCAAGCCGCAGATACTCGGGCGCGGCAATATTCCGGCGAACTCGAATGTGTTAGTGGTCGCCAATCATTCCAGTCATGTGGACTTTGGGCTCATCACCCACGCGCTCGGCAAGATGGGCGAACGTCTGGTGGTGCTCGCCGCCAAGGACTATTTCTTCAACACCCCGACGCGACGCTTCGTGGTGTCAAATCTGACCACCTTGATTCCGTTCGATCGCGAGCGCGCGCAATTGGAGTCGCTCGACGAAGCGCTCGCCGAGCTATCGGCGGGCCGCAGCGTTCTGATGTTTCCCGAAGGTACGCGCTCGCCCGACGGCACCATGCAGGAGTTCAAAAGCGGGGCTGGATACCTCGCGCTGCGCAGCGGATGCGACGTGCTTCCGATTCACATCAGCGGGACTTACGAAGTCCTCGGCAAAGGCAAACTCATTCCGAAGCATGGGCCGGTCGAGATACGTATCGGCCGCGTCGTTTCCAATGCCGAATTGCGTGTCGTGGCTGAAAGCTCCGAGGGCGCGGGCGCATATCGCAAGGCCGCGGAGTTCCTGCGCAAGACTGTTGAGGGACTGGTTCGGCCAGCTCGCCTCGCGGGCCAAAGCAAGGGTCGCAAGGCTCAGCCGGGGCAGAAACCGGAAGCCACAGCGAGCGAACCAGTCTCGCGATCGGAACGCCACGCCAAGGCGTAGGCTCAGGCTGCTGAACCTACGCCGACACACCGCGCTTCTATCCTGCGCGCTCTCGATCGTGACGCTGATTTGCGTTCCTTCGGCAAGCGCATGGGACAGCGCGACGCATCGGGCCATCGCACGCCTGGCAGTCAACGCGCTTCCACCCTCGCCGCTCCGGTCAATCCTTTCGCGCAACGAGGCTGCGCTTGAAACCCATTCGGTCGAGCCCGACTCCGTTCTCAAGAAGAAATTCGGCAAGGCCGAGGAACGCCGGCATTACATCAACATTGAATGGTTCGGCAGCGATCCATGGTCGGCGCTCAATCCCGACATCCAGACCATGCGCGGCCACTTCGGCGATCGGATGCTCGAGCGCACCGGCATTCTGCCCTGGACCATCGAGGCAATTGGCGACCAGCTCGAAGAAGCCTGGCATCGCGGCGATTGTGAAACGATGCTCCGCCTTTCAGGTTACCTCGCGCATTACGTCGGCGATGCGAGCCAGCCACTGCATTCGACGATCCACTATGACGGTTATGCCCGCGATCGCGGTATCCACGCGCGTATCGAGCTCGCGGTCGACCATTCACTGGGCGAGTTGACGCCGATGGCGGCGCGCGAGGTTCACGTCGATGACCTCAACGACGTGTGGGCCCCGGTAATCGCGGAGATTCGCGATGCGAACGCACTGGTGGGTAAAGTCATCCACGACGATCGCGCGGCGCGCGAGGCCGGTGACTACGGAGGCCGCGACTATCAGCGCGCGGTCATGCGTGAGGACGCGAGCATGTATGCGCGCCAGATTGCGCGAGCGGCGTCCGTCCTCGCATCGCTGTGGCTTTACGAATGGCGTCGCGCGGGTTCCCCACCCTCATGCGCGCCCGACAAGTCGTCTTCATCGCACGGTAACAGCAGTTCAGAAACTCGCGCGTTCATGGTTAGATGACGACGTGGATTGGTGGCAGAACCGCTCGCAACAGGAGGCGCGCGCGCATCGCGCCGGTCCACCATCCGTAGCAGAAATCACCCGTCACCTGCTCATCGGCGAATACCCGCGGCCCGACGATATCGAATGGCTACGGGATTCGTACCAAATTACCGCGGTTCACAATCTTCAGGACGATGACGACCTGAGGCTGCATGGCCTCGACCTCGAAGCGGTACGCGCCGAATGCGACGCCAACCACATCCGGTTCTTGCGCACTCCGATTCAGGACGGCAGCGCCGACGCGATGGCCGAGCGGCTGCGGGTCGCTATCGAGGACCTCCACTCGCTGATCGCAGACGGCAAAAGGGTTTACGTTCACTGCAATGCGGGACTCAATCGCGCGCCGACGCTGGCAATCGGCTACCTGCGCGCGCATGGAAAGATGTCGCTCGATGAAGCCGTCGCACACGTCAAGAAGCATCGCGCCTGCGGACCGTTCATGACGATTCTCGAAGATTACTTCGGTCCGCGCCACATCAAGCCGAAATGAAAGCGCCGGCGGTGCAAGCAACGGCGATGACCGAAACCAATGGCAGCCGCTGGTTCTTGCTCGCATGCGCATGGAGTGTACATCTGTACACCGCGCTGGGAGCGGTTTTCGGGGTGCTCGCAATTCACTATGCGGCGGTCGGCGACTATCGAGCCTCGTTCATCGCGATGGCCGTAACCGTCGCGATCGACTCCAGTGACGGAACCCTGGCGCGCTACTTCGACGTGAAGACGCGGGTTCCCGGCTTCGATGGTTCGCTGCTCGACAATATCGTCGACTATCTCACCTACGTGGTCTGCCCGGTGTTCTTGATGATCCGCGCCGAGCTGGTTATCGATGGGTTCGGCTTCGTCGTTGCAGGCTTCGTACTGATCGCGAGCGCGTATCAATTCTGCCAGTCCAACGCCAAGACTCCCGACAATTTCTTTCTCGGCTTTCCGTCCTACTGGAACCTGGTGGTCTTCTATCTGTATTGCTTGCACTGGGGACCGCTAGCGAACGAACTGATCCTGATGCTGTTCGGCGTCATGGTCTTCGTTCCGATAAAGTACATCTACCCGAGCCGTACCAGGCCGCTGCGCCCCGTCACTCTCACGCTCGGAATGATCTGGGGCATCATCACGATTGCGATGCTCCCCTCTCTTCCGGCGGTGAACCCGGTCCTGCTCTATCTGTCGCTCTCCTACATCGCGTACTATTTGATCGCATCGTTCGTGCTCCACGCGCGCGCACTGATCGCCCCGCAAACCTCATGAGCGAGCCCGACAAATCCATAGACGCTGCGTCCGCTCCCTGGCTGGAAATCATCGATGGCGATTCCGCGATTCTCCTGATCGCTCCGCACGGCGGCCGCGCCGGTCAGGCCACGCGCGCGCTGCTCAACCCGAAGGTGAACGACCTTCACACCGCCGCGATCACCCGAGAGCTGGCAATGATTCTGGATGCTCAGGCGTTGATCAACTCGGCGATGGATCGCAACCATCTCGATCTCAACCGGCTGTCGCAGGTGAGCGCGAACGCGCCGTGGTTTTTGGAAACGATCCTCGAACGGCTCGGCGGCATCGTGGCACGTCATGGTCATGCCACCATCCTGGTCGTCCATGGATGGAACGTAATCCAGGCGCGAGTCGATCTAGGCCTCGGGCTGCGACGCACCGGGGATCAGTTGCGGCCGCCCGGGGCGGCGCGCGTTTCCGCATCGGACGCGTTCATCCATGGACGGCTTGGCGAACTGGTCGCACAACTCGGCGCGCATGGAATTCTGGCCAGCTTCGGGCTGCGATACCCAGGTGGCGGAGCCCAAAACCTGTTACAGGCGTTTACCGATCGGCATGTCGAGAGTCCGGTTGCCGCCTTGCGAGCTCTTTCCGAAATGGCGGCGCGCGATGAGATCGACGCGGTGCAATTGGAGCTCTCGGTCGCGGTCAGAATGCCCGGTGACCTTCGCCGGCGATGCATCGCTTCCATCGGTAATGTTTTCGGCCGCGCGGAGGAACAAACGGCGCTCAGCAACGAGACCAAACTCATCGTCGTTCGATCAGCAGCGCCCAAGGCACCGGCTTCGGTTAAGCGGGAGGCGACCCCGGCGATGCCGACGCGCATAGGAATCGAGCTTTTCGATCCATCGGCGAAAATCGGAGCGATGGCGAGTTTCGATTTAGGCGCAGGCGGCGTGGGCGCGCGAATCATGATGTTGCTTGAAGGCGGGCGGGTCGCGTTGTTCACCGGCGAAGGGAAGCCCAGGCGCGACGGCAATCGGCTCAGCCTCGGCCCGCTGTCGCTCGAAGCGCAAGATGGTGAAATGCTCCTCGGCTTCAATGGACACGCGGTGATCGTTCCTGACGCGACACACTATCTGAGTATCGAGCGCGCACTAGCCTCGGGGTGGCTCGACGAATCGATGGAGGTCGCGATCCGTCTGCGCCCGAGCGCGAGCAATGCCGGATTCGACCTGGATCGGCTCTTCAATGCGCGCGACGACTCCAATCGCGACAATTCGACAGCGACTTTCGGAACGCTCACCGGATCGGTTCGGATCGACGGCAACGAGTCTGCGATCGCCGGCGTGGGACGCAGCGGGCTTTCGTTCACGGGCCTGGGACCCCAACGATTCAACTCGCGCAGAATGATCTGGGCCTGTTTCGACGACGCTAGCGCGCCGATCGCAATCGAGATGCGGGCTGTTTCCGACAACGATGCGGAGCAACGTAGCGGGCGAATACTACGCGTCGACGGATGGACCTCGTGCGCGGTCGATCAGGTCGAAGTCGATGCTCCGTCCGTTTCGGCGCCGCCCACCAGCTTGTCCGCGCGACTTGCGGATGACAATGCGGGGCAGCATGCGATCACGGGTAGCGTTGAGAGTTTCATTCCGCTCTCGCGGCCGGGTCCTGACGGTACGCGCATTTTTACCGCGCTCGGTTTTGCGCGCTTCAGACTGGGGGAATCGGAAGGCGCGGGGATGTTCGAATGCTCGCGGCGCGCGGAAGAATTGCCGGATTCAGCCGGCGACGATTCGGAAGACTGAGGCGTACCCAGGCCCGCGACTAGCTTTCGCGCGATGCTGCGGCCGCTGCGGGTGCTTCTGCGGTAATCGTTGCGGCTTTCCGAATCCTGGCCGTAAGCATGGCATCGATCTGCCGCGCCAGCTCGGTCAGTTGCTTCGCGATCGGCGTTTCAGAAGACTCACTGACAAATATCCTCCCGCGATCGGACGACTCTGCCAGGCGCGGATCAAACGGTAACCGTGCAATGATCGGAAGGTCGGCTTCGCGCGCAATGCGCGAAGCTTCGCCCTGAGGAAACAGCGGGCGGACCGAACGGCAGTTGTCGCATCCGAATCCCACCATGTTCTCGATGGTCCCCAGGATCGGCGCCGCAATGTCCTTGTTTAAATCCAGCGCGTGGCGGATCGCGAGGGCGGCGCTTCCCGAAGCATGGGTAACCAGCACCACGCCGGTAGGCACCATGATTCGCATCAGGCGGTTGAGATTTTCGATGCCCGGCGCGAGGTCGATGATGAGCAGATCCAGCGGTCCGAAACGAGTTTGACCAAGCATTCGGCGCAGCGCCGCGGAATGATTCAGTTGGACAGGCGCGATCGCTACCGGCGTCGGCGCCGGCTCTTCGTCGAGAAAACTCATCGCCGGTCGCATCGCTTCGGTCAGCAATTCGACCGAGGCCACCCGGATGCCAAGCGGTGCGGCTACTGGCTCGATCCCCTCGCCTGAAAGAAAGCGCAGTGGCGCCTTGGTACCCAGCATCTGAAGAATGCTGGGCGCGTTCAAATCCGCGTCCAGTATCCCGACTTTTCTTCCGGCGTGCGCGAGCGCACCCGCCAGGTTAACCGCGAGCAGACTTTTGCCGGTGCCGCCCTTGGCGCTGGCGAGGACCAGCGTCGCTTTGACCGACGCGAGATTGGGGCGCACCTGTTCCAGGTCGGCGGGCGTTTTGGCGCCCGCGCCGTTGCCGGCCGGCTCCTCGAATTCACTGAAAATCTTCATCAAGAAGATACGCTGCTTCCGGAAACGATTGCCCCAATCAAAGAGAAATGCCGGATGCTCCGGCACCCTGTTAGGATGCCGTGTTTAAGCCTCAGGGTAAAGCTCGTCGTGATGTGGTGGATGCTAAATCGTGCATGGCGCAGTATGCGTAAAAGGATCGGCAACTCCGCTCCCTACATGTTCTCTTCGTCGCCATCGGTCGAACCTACCTTGCGATAACCGCGATCCTCGCTGTCGTAATTGCGCTGCGATTTGGCTTCGCGCTCGCGATCCTGTTGGCAATCGCGGCACACCCGGGTGAATGGAAGCGCCTCGAGGCGCTCCTCGCCGATTTCCAGCCCACATGATTCGCACAAGCCGTAGCTGCTGTCGGCGAGCCGCGCCAGCGCGTCATCGATCTCCTTAATCTTCATGCGCTCGCGATCCGATAGAATGAAGTTGATCTCGCGGTCACGTTCCTCGGAGGCAAGGTCGTAGGCATCCATGCCTTCATCCTTATTGGCCTCGCGCTGCGCCTTAAGCTCGGTTTCCATCTCTTCGAGCAGCCTGGCTTTGGTCTCGATCAAGTGTTCTCGAACCTTGTTGAGGAATTTGCTGCGGTTCGATGGAGCAGTTTTCTTAGGCATGACTGGCCATCCTCAAGTTGGAATCCGCGCCGGTTAGTCGGCCGTTCAAGTCGTAGGCCATGGCCTTCTCGATGCGAACCTTCACAAATTCGCCGGCTGCCGGCGTCCCCTTTGATAAACACCGAGCCGTCGATTTCAGGTGCCTGCGACTGGCTGCGTCCGCGCATTCGGGTAACGCGGCCCGGTATCGCACCTTCAACCAATACTTCAAGTTCGCGGCCGACCAGGTCGCGGTTTTTCTTCAGTGAAATTTCGCCTTGAATCTCCATCAGCCGGGCACGCCGCCCGCGCTTGACCCCTTGCGCGATCTGATCGGGCAGATCGAATGCGGCTGTGTTCTCCTCCAGAGAGTAGGTAAACACGCCAACCCGATCAAATTCCTGCTCCTGGATGAAATCGGCCAGCCGCTCAAAGGCCGCCTCCGTCTCGCCCGGGAATCCCACAATGAAGGAACTTCGCAGCGCGATACCGGGAACCCGGTTCCGAATCCGATCGAGGATCTTGCGCAGCGCCGCACCGGAGCGCTCGCGCCGCATCGCGCGCAGGATGGCGTCGTCGGCGTGTTGCAGGGGCATATCGATGTACTTGGTGACCTTCGGCAGCACCGCGATGGCGTCGAGCAGCTCATCGGTCACGAAGTTGGGATAACAGTAGAGCAGCCTTATCCAGTGGATGCCGTCGACATCGTTCAATGCGTAAAGCAGTTGCGCCAGCGACGAGGGCGCATCGAGATCGCGGCCGTAAGCGGTGAGATCCTGGGCGATGAGGTTTAACTCGCGCACGCCGCCGTTGGCGAGCATTCGTGCTTCGGCCACCAGGTCGGCCATCGGGCGGCTCTCATGACGGCCACGAATCTTCGGAATGATGCAGAAAGCGCACTTGTGATTGCATCCTTCGGAGATCTTGAGATACGAGCTGAAATAGTCGCCGGTCATGATTCGAGGCGCGGAATGCGAGGGCAGCAGATGCGCCGCACCGGCGTACGGGATCGGTCGGTCTTCAGGAGCTTCGGTTCGTCGAAGCAATTCCGGCAGCTCCAGGAAATTTCCGGTTCCGACAAAAACATCGACCTCGGGAATCTGCTCACGAAGTTCGCTGCCATAGCGCTGCGACATACATCCGGCGACCACCAGCCGCTTGCCTGCGCCAATGCGCTTGACCTGAACCGCTTCCATGATGGCGTCGAGCGATTCTTTCTTCGCGCTTTCGATGAACGCGCAGGTGTTCACCACCAGCACCTGGGCTTCGTCGGGATCCAGCGTGATCTCGAATCCGGCGCCAACCAACGCACCGAGCATCAGTTCGCTGTCGGCGAGATTCTTGGGACAACCCAAGCTGAGGAGGTGAACTTTTTCCATCTAGCGGGAATCTCTGGGGCTAATATGTGTACTCGCCGCCTCGGCGCGAGGCAATTGAGCGATGGCCCGATGATACTACGTTCAATGGGAATTCGTCTGCTGCGGAGCCTTTACGATATCAGCCCCGGCGGGAGGGATGAAAGCGAACAGCTTGTCGTCGAGCGGCGCCCCATTCTTGAAATCCGAGAAGGTCAGCTCGGTGACGTCGCCCAGCGCGTCGGTGAGCCGCAATGCGCGCAGGTCGAGTGTCGATGGATCGAGCCCCATCTCGATGGTATCGCCGCCGTTCTTTGGCTTCAGCGCGACATGCTTGAGGCCGTCGGCAAACGGTTTGGAAGGAAGCGACGCATCGAAATCGTGTTGCACGTTTCCGATTCCGAGCAGAAACGATGCCGCACTCGACGATCTGAACGCCTGTTCCAATGGCGTTTCGATCACCTGGTTGAGATCCGGCTGGTAGCTGTATAGCTGCTTGCCGTCGCTCACGATGATTTCCTCATCCTGCCCACCGAACTCCCATCGCATTCGTCCCGGCTTGCGATAGTAGACGGTACCCTCGCGTTCGCGCCTGGTCCCGCCCGCGGGGGTTATCTCTTCTTTGAACTTCGCAGAGAAGGAAGTGGTTTGCTGATAGTGTTTTTGCAATCGGTCAAGGAGCGTTTTCAACTGCGCCGGTTCGTGAGCCGAATCACTGCTCGCGGCGCCAAGTGGCGTCGTAAGCGCAACCAATGCGATCAGCGCAGCAACAACAGTCACGACTCGATTGCGGCTCATTTGATCTTGCGCAACCGAACCTCGCGAGGCCGCGCGCCGTCCGGCGGATTCACGATGCCCTCGCGTTCCATCTGCTCGACCATCCGGGCCGCGCGGTTGTAGCCAATTCGTAGCCGCCGCTGAATCATCGAGATCGAGGCCTGGCCGGTTTCCATCACGATATTGACCGCCTCGTCGTAGTTCTCGTCGCGCTCGTAGTCCTCGCCCATTTCTTCGCTCGCGGGCTTGGTGTCGAGGATCTCCATGCGATAGTCCGGCGCTCCCTGCGCGCGCAGGAAATCGGCCAGCTTGCGGGTCTCGATTTCCGATACGAAGGGACCATGCAAACGCACCAGCTTCGCACTACCGGGCGGCATGAAGAGCATATCGCCCGCGCCCAGCAGACGCTCGGCGCCGATCGAATCGAGAATCGTGCGCGAGTCGACGCGCGAGGTCACTTGCAGCGAAATGCGCGCGGGAAGATTCGCCTTGATCAGTCCTGTGATTACATCAACCGACGGGCGTTGGGTCGCGAGAATCAGATGAATTCCTGACGCGCGCGCCTTCTGCGCCAATCGCGTAATATCGCGCTCGACCGTCTTGCCTTCGCTGAGTAACAGATCAGCAAGCTCGTCGATGATGATCACGATCTTCGGCAGCTTGCGATGCTCAATCTTCGGCGGCGCATCGACCGGATCGATCGGAGGCTCAACACCGTCAGCGATCTTGTTGGCCGGTTTGAGTTCGACGATCGGAGTACCCGAACCCAGCGCTCGGTTGTAACCGTCGATATTGCGCACCCCGAGGTCGCGCATCATCGCATAGCGCGTCTCCATTTCCTGGGTAGCCCACAGCAGCGCCGAGGCGGCTTTGTCGGGGTCAACCACCACCGGCACGAGCAAATGCGGAATATTCTCGTAGGTCGAGAGCTCCAGCATTTTTGGATCGATCAGGATGAAACGCACGTCGTCGGCAGTCGCGTTGAACAGCACCGATGCAATCATGGTATGTAGCGAGACCGACTTGCCGGTTCCGGTTGCGCCCGCAATCAGCAGATGCGGCATCTTTGCGAGGTCGGCCGCCATCGGGCGTCCGGCGATGTCCTTGCCGAGCGCAATAGTTAGCTGGCTTTGAGCTCCAGCGAACTCGTCGGATTCAAGGATCTCGCGCAGGTAGATCATTTCGCGCTTGCGATTCGGCACCTCGATACCGACCACCGCTTCGTTCGGCACCGGCGCCTGAATTCTCACCGCAGCCGCTCTCAGAGCCATCGAGAGGTCATCAGCCAGGTTCACGATCTGGCTCACCTTGATACCGGAGCCGGGCTCGAATTTATACATCGTGACGACCGGGCCGGGTTGAACCTCGACTACGCGGCCGTCGACGCCGAAATCCGCGAGCTTCTGTTCGAGCACCCGCGCGCTGCGCTCGAGCGCAACCTCATCGATCTGCGAGTGCTCGGCCGGTGGAATGTCGAGCAGTGAAAGGGGCGGCAGCTTGAAGCCGCCGCGGTTGCGTCCCTTTCCGTCGTTCTTTTCCTTCTTGTCGCGGGAGGTGTCGCGGGGTTCGATGCGCCGCACCTTCAGCGGTATCGGACCGCTGGTCCTGGGCGTTTTGACCGTGACCGACGCAGAACTTTCGTCGATATCGTCCAACGGGTCAGCGAGTTCGATCGACTGTTCGGGATCCAATGCTGTCGACAGCTTCAGTTTGCGCGCGACCGCCGATACCAGATCGGTCGGCGCGCGTTTCAGCATCAACGCGACGCCACAAATGAAAGCGAAGCCGACCGCAAGATATCCGCCACCAAGGTTGAGCGATGCGGCAAGTACGCCCGCGATGTTTGCGCCGATCATTCCGGCCGCCTCCACATCGTTCGGCCGCCACAGACCGAGAGCCGCGGCGATCGCAACCGCGACGATCGCACCTGCCGCCATTTCGCGCGCGAGGTCCGGCCAATTTATCCCGGACCAGATTGTCACTCCGAGCATCAACAGCAACGCAATCACAGGATAAGCGTCGTAGCCGAATAGCCAGGCAAGGCTTCCCGCTATGGTGGCTCCGACCGGACCGCCGAGATTTGTCGAATGGCGCCCGAAATGTAGAGACAGGAGACTGACCGTCGCGAAAGCGGCGATTCCGAAAAGCGCAAGCGCACCGAGCTCGCGCGCGATGCGGCTATCGCCAACGGATTCGACCACGGTGGTGACAGCCGACTCGAGTTCCAGCGGTGCGGATTTCACCTGGCGCGCGATGGCTACGGAACCTCCATTACGTGAACCATGATAAACGGACGCTTGCCTACATTGCGGATGAAATAATGCCGCAACGTACGCACGACCTCGTCCTTGATTCGCGCATCATCGGGGTGGTGCGGGCGTGGAATCGCGTCCAGCCGCTGCCGCACTTCCTCGCGACCGCGCCGTAGATGCGTTGAGGTTCCGTTGCCGGATACAAATCCGCGCGAGAAAATGTCCGGCCCGCCCACGATAGTTCCGCTGCTGGCCGACACCGCGATCATTGCAATCACCGTCCCTTCGCGCGCGAGCGAGCGGCGCTCGCCAATCAATGCCAGGTCCTCGACCTCGCCACCTTCCATCAAGATGCGGCCGGTGTGCGCCTTGCGACTCCGGTAGGCTTCCGCGCCGGTCAGCACCAGCGAGTCGCCGTCCTCGAGCAGGAAGCAGTTGCGCTCGGGAATTCCAGCTTCGGTGGCAAGTCCGAAATGGCGGCTGAGATGACGATACTCGCCGTGAATCGGCACGAAATAGCGGGGCTTTACCAGCGCCATCAAATCGGTGAGTTCATCGCGGCTGGCGTGACCGGAAACATGCACCGGCGCGACCGCATCGTAAATCACCTCCGCGCCGAGCTTGCACAACTGGTTGACCAGATTGTTGATCGATTTTTCGTTGCCCGGAATAAAGCGCGACGACAGTACCACCGTATCGCCGCTTTCGACGTGCACGCGCGGATGAGTGTCGATCGCGAGTTTCGCCAACGCCGAGAGCGGCTCGCCCTGGCTCCCGCTGGCGAGGTAGGTGAGCTTCCGCGGTTCGATGAAATCGGCTTCTTCGGGCTCAACGAACATTCCTGGCGCAAACGAGAGTTGTCCGGTTTCAATGCCGAGGCGCACGCTCTCGGCCATCCGCCGGCCAAGCGGAATCACGCGGCGGCCGGCTTCCTTCGAGACCTCGGTGACCTGGCGAATGCGGTGGATGTGCGATGAGAACGCCGACAGGAAGAAGCGGTTTTTCGTGCGCGAAATCAAGTCGCGTAAAATTGGTTTTAGCGAACTCTCCGAACCCGACCGCCCGACCCTCTCGACATTGGTGGAATCCGAGAGCAGCAGCGTGACGCCCTCTTCTCCCAACGCCGCGAATGCCTCGGTATCAAACTTCTGTCCATCAACCGGAGCATCATCGATCTTGAAATCGCCACTGTGAACGATGATTCCGGCGGGAGTGCGGATCGCCAGCGCGATCGAATCCGGAGTGGAGTGCGTGACGCGCAGTGGTTCTATCGCAAATGCGCCGACACCGAAGCTGCGTCGAGGCTCAATCGTGCGCAAGTCTTTTTCGGCATCATACATACCGGCTTCGTCGAGGCGTCGACGCACGAACGCAAGCGTGATCGTGGTGCCATACACCGGCACCGGAAATTTTCGCAACAGGTAGGGCAACGCACCGATGTGATCCTCATGCGCGTGGGTCAGCACGACGGCATCGATCGGTACGCGCTTTTCGACCAATTCGGAAAAATCGGGGATGTAGACGCCGTTGCCGAGCAGGCGCTCTTCGGGGAACATCACTCCGCAATCGATGACGAGCCCATGCCCGGCGCATTCGAGCACCATCAGGTTGAGGCCGATCTCCCCCAAACCGCCAAGGGCAAACAGTTTTACCGGAGTTCTGGAATTACCTGACCCCATCGGCACCTTCACCGCCACGACGGCGTTCAGTATACAAAGCGCTTACCTGAGGTGAAAGATCGACCATTTGTAGGGTTTGATGGCTCAATGTTGCACGGAATCAAGCGGTCGATTTTGAAAAAGATCAGCATTTGTAAGGGTAAAGTGGCTTTGTTTTTGCACTTTTCAGCGAAGCCACCGATGCCCCTCGCCTTCTGCGCCACTTTCGATGGCGCCCGACCCTCCATTATTCCGCAATCGCCTTGGCAAGGCTACGCTGGGGATAGACGATGATGGCCGGGTGGGCGTTTTCCACAGCTTTGGCTTGCGCGCATAATTGGCTGTCCGTTAGTTTCGGCTTCGGAGGTGGTGGAAGATGTCAGTGAATAAGGTGATTTTGGTGGGAAACCTGGGACGCGACCCCGAGGTGCGCCACCTCCCGACCGGGATGAAGGTCGCCAATTTTTCGCTCGCAACCAGCATGAAGCGCAAGACCGGCGAGCAGACCGAATGGCATAACATCGTCGCCTTCGATCGCTTGGCCGACCTCGCCGAAAAGTATCTACGCAAGGGCAAACAGATCTATCTCGAAGGCCGCCTGCAGACCCGACAGTGGGAAGCGAAGGACGGCAGCGGTAAGCGTCAGCGCACCGAGATCATAATGAGTGAGATGCAGTTTCTCGGCGGACGCGGCGAAGGCGGCGGCGACTATGCTGGCGCAGGCGCTAGCAGCGCGGGTGGTGGCGCCGACATGCCCTCGGCGCCCATCGACGACGAAGATATTCCGTTCTAAGTCTTCAATCTTTTTGGTCATTCTGAGGCAAGCGAAGCGCGGCCGAAGAACCTCCGATCAGGTGCGGCATCGGATGTCACTTCAGCATTCGAGTGAGTCTCCGCTAGCCACCCACAGAGCCCGTTCGCGGCACTCTCTTTTTGGGGCAAGCCTAAATGCGGCGCAGTTTCGGGAGTGCCGGAATCGTCCCCCCATTCAGCGCAACGGTGAAGAACTCCTTCAATGCATCGCGCAGTTCGCCGAGTGCCAGGCCCATGTGCTGCGATGGAAGATGATCGAGTTTCGCCGACGCCTTGGAGTATAGCGATGCGGCACCGGTCAGATTGCCACGCTGCGCGTGCAGGATCGCGACCGCGGCCTGAATGATTCCCTGGTAGAAAAGTTTCGCGTCGCCGTCGCTGCGCTTCCAAACCTCCTCCCATGCCTCATGGCATTCAAAGAATTTTCCTTCGTTGAAGAGGTCGATCCCTTCTTCGAAAAATTCAGTGACAGTTTTGCGCATCGTCGAATCGCTTCGCGGAGGTCCTTCGCGACGAAACGTCGCTCAGGATGACAGAAAAGGGTAGCAGCGTGGCCGTTACAAAATAACGCGCTCGGTGGTGATGATGAACTTCGCGTTCTCCGCGAGGAAGTTCGGCTCATCCGCGAGCACCGCTTTGTACTCCGGTGTAGCGGCATTGGCGCGCATCGCCTCGTCGCTCTCGAACCAGACTTCCGCGACCCCATCCCATAGCGGCGTTCGGCCGTTCTTGTAGGCCGAAAGCAGCGGATGGCATTGCACATAGCGTCGTGCACCCGGCACCGCCGCGCCAAGCCGACCGTGCGGCGAATTCCAATGCGCCTGAAAATCCTCGACTGACATCTGAGGTCGCTTCTTCAAAAACGCGACCATCTTCGGCATCCCCGCTTCGATGGGATTTTCCTTCTGCACTCGCTCCCTGGTGAGGATGAACGCGAACTTCGACATGTCGAGAAATTTCTCGTCGTCGGCGAGGGTTTCCTGGCTGATCGAGGTATTGGCGGTTTTGCGCATATCCTCGAGGTTCTCATACCAGAGCGCCGCGATGCCGTCGTAGATCGGCTCGTGCTTGCGATAGCCGGAATCCATGGTGTGCGATTGCACATATTTCACGAGTCCCGGCACTTTGAGAACGAGCGTCGCGTGATCCTTGAGCCAGTATTCGCGGAACGCCTCGACCGACATTCCCGGTTTTCGTTTGATGAAGTAGATCGCTTTGATCATGGAGCGCCCTCGCCCGCTGATTATTCTGCTCTTTGGGCAAAACGCAACCCAAAGAAAAAGCCCGCCGGATTTCCGGCGGGCTCTAATCATCACTATCGATTCGGCGGTTAGGCGGCGCCGTGACGGAGCAGGCGACCGGACATGTTGCCGGTTTCCTTGCCATTTTCCATCGTCATCTGGCCGTTGACGAAGAGGTAGCGATAGCCGTCCGCCTTCTGCACCCGACGCCATTCGCCGCCAGGAAAATCGTGCGCCAACTCGATCGGACCCATCGCGAGTTTGTCGTAGTCGTAAACCACGATGTCCGCCGGCGCGCCTTCCCGCAGCGTCCCACGATCGCGGAAGCCGGCGCACAACGACGGCAGCGTCGAAAGCCGCCAGTGCGCTTCCTCCAGCGACAGCATCTGATGCTCGCGCACCAGCTTGGTCAGGAACTCGGTCGGATAGCGTCCACCGGTGAAGAACTTGGTGTGCGCGCCACCGTCGGAGACGCCCGGGATCAGCCACGGGTAGTCGAGCATCTCTTTCATGTAGTCCATGTTCTGATTGGGGCCGGGCGCGTAGAACTCGGTGCGCAGATCGTCGGCCACCGCGAGGTCGAGCATCACATCGACAGGATGCTTGCCGGTTTTCTCGGATGCCTCGCGCAACGTGAGACCTTCAAGATCCTTCATGTCATCGCGGACAACCTGGGTAATGTAGATCTTGTCGAACTCGTCGGTGATGACCCGCGGCACCTGCGCGCGCAAGGCCTCGCGCCGCGCGGGATCGCCGAGCTTCTGTTTGCGTTCGGCGGTGGTGCCCGTGGTCGCATCGCACCAGGCCTGGACCTCATCGAAGAGATTCCAGTCGGTGAAGCTGAAGGTCATGTTGGTGTCGCTGGTGACCGCTTGCCCGTAGACGCGAAGCCCGCGCTGACGACACGAATCCAGCCACGCGATAGTGCCGCGATGGATGAACGGCATCGAGTCGCGCGGCTGCACGACGTTATACAGAATCGGACGCCCGCTGATTTCCGCAAGCTTCTCGAAATGCTCCGGGTCCTTGCTCGGATCGGCAGAGACCAGCGTCATCTGCATGAAGCCCTCGTTGCGGCGTCCGAGCACGCGCGCGAGCGCGTAACAAGTGTCGTCGGTCATCAGATCGGAGACCATCGGCGTGCCGTCGTAATCGCGCTGCACACATGCGGGACCTTTCGGATCGAGCCGCTGCGCTGACCATCCACATGCACCGGCATCCATCGCCTCATCGAGCAGCCGGCAGATCTCCCGCTCCTCGCGCTCGGTAGGCGGACGGGTCTTGGCATCCTCGATACCCATCACGTAGGTCAACAGCGGCGAGACCGAAACATACGGCAGGATGTTCACCGCCTTCGGGCGCCGATCGATGCTGTCGAGAAATTCGGGGAAGGTAGTCCAGTCCCACGGCATCCCGGCTTTCATCGCGGCATAAGGGATCGCCTCGACCCGCGTCATGGTGAGCATCGCGCGCTCGCGAGCATCGGGCCGGACCGGGGCGAAGCCGAAGCCGCAGTTGCCGATGACGATCGAGGTTACGCCGTGCCAGCTCGAAATCGAGCAGTACGGATCCCAGAAAAGTTGCGCATCGTAGTGAGTGTGGAGGTCGACGAATCCGGGCGCGACAATCTGCCCAGCGGCATCTACGGTCCTGGCAGCGTCACTGGCATGAAGTCTTCCGATCTTCGCGATCCGACCATTCTTGATTGCGATATCGGCACGGAAGCGCGGCATCCGCGTTCCATCGATGACCATTCCGTCCTTGATGATCAGGTCGTATTCCGGCATGACAGTCCTCTCCTCCTAGCGTCACTTGCGAACGCGGCGGCATTAGCCTCCGGCACGCGACCCCGACGCTGCATCACGCATCGCATCGCGGACCCTCGCCTGTCAAGCATGAGCGGCTCTTACGCCACCAGATGGGTGAAGCTAATCAGAGCTTGGTCACGCCGGGCTCGACTTCGACACCGAGCGGCACCAGAATTCGGACCACCATGTTGTAGAATGCGACATTTTGTACGAGTTCCATCAGCTTGCGCGTATCCAGCGACTTGCGCAGCGCCTTGAAGGTCGCGTCGCTCACTTTCACATTGGTGGTGGCCTCTGAAGCGTATCGCATCACGAGGCGTTCCTGATCATTGAATAGCGCCGAGGTCTCGAAGTCGGCGAGATGTTCAAGCTGCTCGCGAGCGACGCCGACACGTCGCGCCAGGTTCCAATGATGAGTGAATTCGTATTCGGCCTCGGTGAGACGCCCGACGGTCATGAGCGCCAATTCGCGCAGCTTGGGATCGAGCTGGGTGCCATTGCGGAGCTCACCGCCCAGGGCCAGGAAACGTCGCAGCAATCCAGGGGTGTGCGCGAGCATCCGGAAAATGTTGCCGACTGGAGTTTTGCGCTCCTCAACCAGTCGGTCGAAAATGTCGCGATCGCCTTCCGCGAGGTCCTCGCGATTGAGATACGGTAGTCGGGCCATGTAATGACTCCTCGTTATTATGCGAACAGCATCTCGGACATGCCGCCACCGGGAGGAATCATCGGCATCACCGCTTCCTCCTTCGGAATCACGACGTCGATGAGCACGGGCCCTGGCGTCGCGAATGCCTCCTTCATCGTTTTGGCGAGGTCCTTGGTCTTCTCAACGCGGAAACCGTGAGCGCCGTAGGCATCGGCCAACTTGACGAAGTTCGGAACTGACATCGCCGAGTACGAGTAGCGCTCCTGATAGAAGCGCTCCTGCCATTGGCGCACCATCCCGAGAAAATAGTTGTTCAAGATGATCACCTTGATGTCGACGTTGTACTGAACCGCGGTGCCGAGCTCCTGAATGTTCATCTGGATCGAGCCGTCGCCGGAGACCACTACGACCTTGCGATCGGGCGCGGCAAAGGTTGCACCGATTCCGGCCGGCAGTCCGTAGCCCATCGTGCCCAGGCCGCCGGAGGTCAGCCACGAGCGCGGCTTGATGAAAGGAAACATCTGCGCAACCCACATCTGATGCTGTCCGACGTCGGTCGCCACGATCGCGTCGCCCTTGGTCAGGTTCGCCATCTCCTCGATGACGTGCTGCGGGCTGATGTTTTCGCCGCGTTTGTTATTTTCGTAGAGCGGTTTGTCCTTCTGCCATTTGAGAATCTGCTGATGCCACTTGGCCCATACCGCGCGGCGCTTGCCGATACTTTCGTGCCCCTTCACCGCTTCGAGCATGTCCGAGAGCACGCTCTTGATGTCACCCACAATCGGAACATCGACTTTGACATTTTTAGAAATCGATGACGGATCGATATCAATATGGATGATGCTCTCGGCCTTGGGCGCGAAGTCCTTGATGCGCCCGGTAACGCGATCATCGAAGCGCGCGCCTACCGCGATCAGGCAATCGGTGTTGCACACCGCCGTGTTGGTGCCATAGGAGCCATGCATCCCGAGCATCCCGAGTCGCAAGGAATCATTGGCGGGGATCGACCCAAGCGCCATCAGCGTTTCGGTCACTGGAATGCCGAGGCCCTTGATCAGTTGTTGGAGCTGGGGCGCGGCGCCGGACCATTGCACGCCACCGCCGACATAGAACAGTGGCTTTTCGCTTTTCTCGATGGCCTCGATCGCGCGTTCAATCTGACGCGGATTACCCTTGAAGGTCGGCTTGTAGCCGCGCAGGTCAGCCTTTTCGCTCAACTTGAAGTTGTGCTCGGCCTGTTGAACATCTTTGGGGAGATCGACGAGCACCGGGCCGGGCCGACCGCTGCCTGCAATGTAGAATGCTTCCCGGATCACACGCGAGATATCGCCGACCTCTTTGACCAGGAAGTTATGTTTGGTGCATGGCCGCGTGATGCCGACAATGTCAACTTCCTGGAACGCATCGTTACCGATCATGCTGGTCGGAACCTGGCCAGTCAGCACCACCATCGGCGTCGAATCCATGTATGCGTCGGCGATGCCGGTGACTGCGTTGGTGGCGCCCGGTCCCGAAGTCACTAACACCACGCCGGGCCGCCCACTGACGCGAGCATAGCCTTCCGCCATATGAGTCGCGCCCTGCTCGTGGCGCACCAGAATATGCTTGATCTTCGAATCAAGTAGCGCGTCGTAGGTGGGCAGGATCGCGCCACCGGGATAGCCGAATATTACATCGACGCCTTCTGCAATCAGGGTTTCGATAGCGATTTGCGCTCCGGTAAGTTTCTTCACGGCCTTCCATTCCGGCGGGGGTTGCGGGTTGTCCTTAATCGTCGCGCTACTGAAGCGGACCTGGATTATCGTTCGCGCTGCCGCCGGTCGTTTTGGGTTTCCTAGAAGGTACATCACCCGCGCCGGACGGCACAATTGGGGCTCGACTAGCTTGATGGCTTGGCCGGTTTCGAAGCCAATGTCAGCTCATCCATTTCGTCGAAAAAGCGCACCGATTCCGGCAATGGCCCGGGCAGCTTCATGGCGATGAGTCCGGGTTGCGCGGCGTCCCATGCCTCGCGGCTTTCCCATCTGCCGATGCCATAGAAGTGCTCGCGATTCTTGGTGCTCCGCAACATCATGCTGCCGTAAGAGCCGGCGAAGGCTTCCCGGATTCGCCGCGTGCCCGCGTCCCAGTTGCGCAAAAACTCTTCCTCATGGCCCGGCTTGACGGTCCATCGATACATCACGCGAATCATTCTGACGACCTCCGAGGTTGCAACGCCCTTTCATTCTACACGAGATAGACGTTCGGCCTGCTGGCGCGAATGATAGTCTGATCGTAGTGACGAACCACAATCTCGACCGGACTCAGGTGGTGCCGATTCCGCTTGCCGAAGCATTCGAATTCTTCGCCAACGCTCGTAACCTTGAGCGTCTGACTCCGGACCTGGTGCACTTTCAGTTCCTGAAGGCGCCACCCGAAAGGATTTCGCCCGGCACCATCCTTGAATACCGGCTGCGCATCTTTGGTATTCCGGTGAAATGGCGCACGCGCATTGAAAGCGTCAATTCGCCGTTTGAGTTTGTCGATGTGCAGGATAAAGGGCCGTACGCGAGGTGGCGGCACGCCCATAGCTTTCGCGCGGTGGACCCTTCGCATACCGAGATTCGCGACCGGGTCGAATTTGCGATGCCGCTCGGACCGCTCGGGGAAATCGCTTACCGGCTTCTGGTCGCCCGCAGCCTGCGACGGATTTTCGATTATCGCGAAGCATCGCTGCGGCGCCTGTTTCCCGATTAGCGCGCCGTCCGCAATCGCATTATTGCGTGTGTTGCAGGGCAATAATCACTCCCACCAGCATCAACAACAAAAGCATCCATAGCCCGATCGCTATTTTGATCGCTCGTTTCGCCCGTCCCGCCTCCCACCATGTTCTGGGTCGGACGTTTTGCGCCAGCAGAGTCACCACGCCGGCGAGGTTCACACAAATGACGTTAGTTGCAAACAACAACAGCGCGCGACCGGACAGCATCAGATCACCAGCCCCTAACAACAACCCGAAGGTAACCAAGGGCGGAAGCAGCGCCACTGCTACCATAACGCCAATCAGGACCGCGGGCGCGCCGGATGTGATCGACAGCACACCTGCCGATCCTGAAGCCAAGGCCAGAACCACGTCCTTTAGTTGGACATGAAGCCGACTGCTGATCTCTCCAGTTCCCGGATTTGCGCCGAGGAAGAACCCGATCGGGATGGCCACCGCCAGGGCCACCACAATGCCGACCGCGTTGGTCTTCGCGGCAGACCTGGCAAGGTCGATATCGCCCAGCGCGGTCGCCAGTGACAGCGCGACGTTGGTGCCGAGCAGCGGCGCGATGACCATTGCGCCGATCACTACCGTAACATTGTTGTAGGCTATGCCCATCGTCGCCACGAGGGCCGACAGCGCTACCAATACTACAAAAGTCCTGGTTAGCTGAGTGTTTTCCCCGACCTGTTGGTAGAGTTCTTCGCGACTGATTCGCTCACTCGATGCCTCGTCATCGACCTCGGCTTCTGCAGTGGTCGCGGCATCAGCAGAGTCGGTCTGTTTCTGCACTTCGAGGCGGGGAATGGTGGCTTCGACTGGCACCAGAAGCGCCCGAAAGTCGGTTCCTTCGAGATCTCCCTCGAGGCGATCCATGAAGGCTTCAGTATCTTCGACGCGCAGGAGAACCCTCACCAGGTTCTGCTGCTCGGAGATCTGCTGGTTCCAGTGCGCGGCGACGCCGTCCTTGCGCAGGCTCTCGAGCAAGCGCTCGGCATGATCGGCGGGCAGGAATACCTCTACCAGGCGAAGCGCCATCTTCGGCCCTCATCAGTGTCGCGTTTCGATTTGAAGGATCGATGGCCTGGCGAGGTCGATTTTGCTAGTAACGCTTCTCATCACCGCCGCTCTGGTCGACGCTCAGCACCTCGAAGGTCCTGTTCAGCGGAGCGAACATTCCGAACACTTTCAGCGTTTCACCGGGTTTGATCTTGGCGAAGGTTTGAGCACCTTCGCCTTGCACCACGAAGTTGGGATTCGATTGATTGACATACTGCCAGATGTCGGGCCATCGAATTTTGGGGTGATTGGTGTATCCGTCTTTGAGGATGAATTTATAGTTGGCACCGCCAATACCCATCGTCACCGTGGTCTTGCCACCATAAGTCTGATCGGGAGCTGGCTTGGTGACCACAATGGTAGTTGGAATCGGGGGGCCCATTGCCGGCAAGCCTTGAGCGGCTGCGAAGCGCGCGACAGTGAGCATTAGTATTCCGGTCGAGAGTATGGCGGAATAAAATTTGTTTCGCATATTCCTCCTACCAATGGTTGATCGTGTTCATCATGGAAGTGAAATCAGAAAAGTGAAAGACCGTTTACTGTCGCCGCCTAACTACTGTACGATAGGCGGACACTAACGTTCCGGAGGATTTGATGGTGGATAAGCTGCGCGTCTTGGCGCTCTGGCTGGTTGGGAGCCTTGCTCTGTTTTGCACCCCTGCGGGAGCGGGAGTGAAGCCCGGCGATCTGATTACCAAAAGTAACGCGGCACAGGTCAAAGATCTGCTCTGTCCTGGAAATTATATCCTGGTGCAACAAGGAATGCAGATGAATATTGTTCCCACCAGCAAGCTCGATTGGCCACCGCCGTTCAAAAGCGCAACCGAAAAGTATTCGCCGCAGGTGGTTCTCAACCCTGACGGCACCCTCAAAAACTACGTCGCCGGACAACCGTTTCCGTTGCTGGATCCCAACGATCCGCAGATGGCGACCAAGTTGATGTGGAATTTCAGTTTCCGTCCGCTTTACACCGATGATGCGGACCTGCGCTTTCCCGAGATCGCCAGCTATGTCGGAGCATCCAAGGATCTGGAACCACTGAGTTACTTCACCGTCGGCCATTTCGCCTTTTACAACAACATCGGTCGAATCGAAGTTCCACCAATTCCCACGAACCCTGATTTTGCGGCAAGTGGAGTCCGCTACAAATTCGCATTCTATCCTTTTCTGGAGCCGGCCGGGTTGCGGGGCTATGGTCTGATTCGAGATCGCCACATGGATCCGAACGTCGAGGACAACTCCTGGGTGTTCAACCCAGGCACCCGGCGACTACGGCGACAATCGCCGGAAATTCTCGCCGACGCGATCGGCGGTCTTCCGGGTTTCTCAGGCGGAGGTGGCGGCGGCTACGGCGGCGGTCCGGGAATCTCCGGCGGATCCTCCAATGTCAATACCATCGATCCCGACTCCTATTTCGGATTCGCGGCCAAGATCGAGGATTTCACCTACAAGTACCTGGGCGAAAAACAAATGCTGGCGTGCGTGCATGCGAAGTTCTCGCCGGAAAGAGCGTGCCCCACCGACGATGGACACACCATTTGCCCTGAGGATTGGGAGATGCGCCATCTCTATATCGTCGAGGCCAACATGAAGCCCGGCCATTCCTTTTCGATCCCGAAGCGGATTTTCTATATCGATTCGGAAGGATGGCTGATCACGGCGTCCGATCAATTCGGCTCTGATGGCAAGCTCTGGAAGACTCTGGTGCTATACAATACCTTTCGCGACCGCCCCATCCCCGATGCCAAAGTCGCGATCTATCCTTACAAACGAATCTTCCAGTTGGGTCTGGTGGACGCCAATGTTCAGGATCACTCCTCGACAGTGGTCTTCATGCCCGGCAGACGTTCCCCGGAGAAAGAGTGCTGGTACATCGATATGGGCGTTGTCGATCCCGGGTTCTTCAACCCCAGCGCGATGCAGAACGCGGGCCACTAAATTTGCTTCTTGGTACGGCGATTCTCACGCGCGAGGATCGCCGTACTTCAGAGCTTCGCAGGAAAACACCGATCTACCTCCACGCTACTGCCGTTTGAGGTCCTGCAGAATCTCCTTCAGCACCCCGCGATCCTGCTCGTTGCGCACCGCCATGTCGAAGCTGAGCCGGTTGACGCCCGCGAAACGCTTCTTCATCACGGAAGCGATCTCGTCATAAGTCCCGACCGCCGCGAATGCATGAACCATGTCTTCGCTGACGAGCTTCGCCATTTCGGGCCACTTCTGTTGCACCGAAAGCTTGTGCAGATGATCGGCGGTGTCACCCCATCCGTCCAGCTCAAAGCTGGAGCGGTAGGAGCGTGTGGAACCATAGAACGCGATGGTCGATTTGAGGCCTTCGACCGCCTTCGCGAGGGCATCCTTGTTGGGCGCTGCGCAGAGGAATCCGCCGCCGCCGATTTGGAAATTCTCCCATTCTGATTGCGGTCGGCCGCTCTTCGCGAAACCTTTCTTTAGATTTGGAAACGCTATCTGATCGAGATACTTACGCGTCACGATTCCGTGCAACCGCACTCCCTCGCAGACCTCGCCCGCCACTTGCAGCATCCGCTCCTGCACCGCGGCAATCAGTACCGGGATATGTGGATTGCTCACCGGCGGCGGCGCGAAATTGGGGGTCATCAACGACAGGTTGTAGTGCTCGCTCTGGAAGTTCAGCGGCTCGCCGGTCTGCCAACTGCGCCACACCGCGCGCATCGCGCCGACGTAGTCCTTCATGCGCTGGGCCGGCTTACTCCACGGCATTCCGAAGCGCCGCATCACATGGCCTTTCACCTGCGATCCCAGGCCGAGCACCAGGCGCCCGCCGCTCATGCGCTGCAGGTCCCATGCGGTGTAGGCGGTGGCGACCGGACTTTTGGTATAGGCAAGCGCGATACCGGTGCCGAGCTCGACGCGCGAAGGCTCCTGCGCCGCGATCGCAAGCATCAGGTAAGGATCGTCCTGCGTCTCGACTGCGATCACGGTGTCGTAGCCAATTGCCTCGGCCTCGCGAACCTGGTCTCGAAGGGTCGACCAGGTTGGCTCGTGTTTCTTGCCTTGCTGCATATCGGGCGTATACGGCACGCCGAGATTCAGCGCACGTTCAACTTTGATGGTAGCCATCAGGCGGTTATCGCGTCGGTCGCGGCGCGCTGTCAAGGTTCGAGATAGCGCGCGAAGCTCTCGCATGAAAATTCGATCAGGCAAAATGAAAGAGGCGACCGTGAGGTCGCCTCTTTCTCGGGTCCAATCGCGGATTTGTAAACTATGATTCGCTTACGGGAGGTAGCCGCCTTCCCTATACCCGACCGCGCACCAGTACGGTGCTGATCCGGCGAACCTGACGTTAACCAGACCGGCGTCGTGTAGCAGCGATTCAATCTGCTGCCTGGTAAATCGTTTCTCGAGCCGCGTCCCGAAGCGGTCCAGTGCGTCGGTGCGCATCGTGTAGAAAGATTCGCTGCGATAGTGGGCGAGCGGCCAGTTGCGTGGCATCCGCCCAGCTCGATCGGCAATCGCCGCGAGGCGCGCCAGGGGAAAATATACGACAGATGCAATGACACTGCTCATCGCGAGGCGCACAACGAATGGCATCTTCGACATGACTTCACGAACCGGATTACTCAGCCGCCACAGCATCCGATACCAGCCCGGTCGGTTGTCGAATGCGTAATATACGTAAACTAGTAGCGGTGCGCCCGGCTTCAGCTTTTTCGCGATCGAGCGCAAGGCCGCACCGGTATCAGGCACGTGATGCAACACGCCCAACGAATACGCGAAATCGAGCGAGCCATCGCCAAGTGGCATAGCCTCGATTCTCGCGTTGTGGAACTCGACGTTTGCCATTCCCCGCAGTGCCTGGCGCGCCACTCCAAGCGCGACCTGGCTGGCGTCGACCAGATGCAGATGGCGGACTCTCGGCGCCACCAACAACGCCCAGCGGCCGCTCCCACATCCGATGTCAGCACCGCTTCCTCCATCAGCGGGGAGCGAATGCCAGGGAAAGATTCGAAAGTAGTTCTCGAAAGCGCGCTGACGCTCTTCGCAACCTAACGTCGTCTGAGTGAAATAGCTCCACTCCTGGCCGAAACCGGTTACGGTTTTTGGATCAGCATTCACCGCTTGGAACCAGAATTGGCGGGGTTGCCATCAGACCCGCTCAGCCGATATCGGAGGCGGCAAGCGTTACATACGACCACGATTCGGCGCCCATACTGCTCTCGTCGGCGGGAGTCGCGAAAAATCGGAATTGACGATCCAGACCGCGAGGCCGAAATAACATTCGCGGCCGATCTACCTTTGCCGACCCGGGAGCGCTGGGCCAGGGTACCAGGGTCGGACAGAACCACGCGCCGGGCGGTCCGTCGCGCCACAGAGCCTCGCCCTGCCAATCGACCGCAAGCCAGACCATCGGAACCCGAAATCTGCGCCTCACGTAGTAGCCCAGCAACCGATCCCCATCGAGCCATCCGAAAATCTCGTAACGATGAATCGGATGGTCAAGGAAGCGCCACTTGAGGAATGCCCGATCAATCAACAGCGCTGGCGAGCCCAGCGCCCGCCGCCATTGGTCGAGCGCGCTGAAGTCGCACCTCGCGAGGATTGCGCCCGTGAGCCGCGTCGCTCGCCTCGCACCGAGGCGCGCGCCGCGCAACAACGGAAACCGAACCCGCACTTCATCGACCGTGCGAAACGCCATCCGGGTGCGGCGCCATCCCGGAGTGGCGCTGTCATTGGGATGCCCAATCAACCATTCGCCGGATCGATGCCGTTCCTCGTTGACGGCTTCGATCATGCGCACAAACAGGTTCTTGCCGCGATGAGCGGGATCGACCAGCACATGCACCACTGCGATCGTATTGATAAAGTCGGGGCCACTAACCATCCGAAATGGAATCAACGCCATCATCCCGACGTACGAGCCATCATCGTCGACAGCCAGCGCCATCCGGCACGAGCCGTTTGGATTTTGTTGATACAACCAGTGGAGATAGTCTGCCCGACGCACTGGATTCCCCTCAGGGTAGTGCTTCGCGGCGAGAGCGAGCCCTCTTTCCATCGAGTAGTCAGCGAATGGCCGCACCATGATCTGTTCCATGATGAGTTCGTATCTCCCTGCCCGGAGTTTCAGGCGAGGCCGAGCGCCCGATTGACGAGCGCCTTCACCGAAACGCCGAGCGACGAATCCTTGAGTCGAAGCAAATCAGCGGATCCGTCGAGCAACGATTTGAAGTAGCGCATGCCGAAGTCTTCGACGTTATAGCGTTTGAGCCGCAACGGATTGCCGGGAGCGAGGTTGGTGCCCGCAATCGCTGTAAAGCATAGTTTGTAACCGGCGCGCCGAACCGCTCCCTCGGTCGCCTCGTTGAAGTCGCCAAATGCTCCATTCGGATACGCGAAGGCCCTGACATTGATGCCAAGGTGCCGCTCGAGGTTCAGCTTTGACTCAACCAATTCACTTTCGATATCGCGGGGCTGCAGATGGCTCAGTATTCGATGTGAACGACCATGCGAGCCGATCTCGAAGACGTCGAGCATTGAATCGAGGTCTCCGTAACCAAGGACGCGGTCGTCGCATGCCAACCCATGATCATGAGGCAGGATGCCGCCGCCAACATAGTCGGTTGGGACGAAGATCATTGCGCGATGCCCGAGCTCTTTAAGAATCGGATACGCATCACTCAACACGCTGGTGTAGCCGTCGTCGAAGGTAAGCAGGACCGCCTTGTCCGGCAATGATGCGCCCAGTTCGAGGTGGGCGACCAACGCATCAGGCGCGATCACCCGGTAGTTTTCCGCCAGGTACTCCTGTTGCCGGCGGAACAACGCGGTTCCGACGGCGATAATATTCGGTCGTTGGTCCGAGATCTTGTGATATGAAAGCACGCGCAAGCTGTTTGCGCGTGACTCAAGTTTGCGCATCGCAGTAACGCCGACCATTCGAGGCAGTTCTGCGGCGCTGCCGTACAAGGCGTACTTGATGGAATGCCTGAGGTTAATCGCGGTGGGCATTGCTGTATGAGGCGCACGCCGGAGCGCCCTCATCGACCCGCAGCTCCGTTACGCCGACTGATGTTGGCGAATCCGCGGCAGCCTCATCGCGGACGAATCGTTTGATGGTCTCCGAGTAAGCCTTTAACAACAGACTCGCAATTGGGGGCCACGCGTACATTTCAGGATGAGGAATCGGTGGTATCGACGAACGCAGATCCTCCGCCAGCGCCCACGCGAGATCCTCGACCGAACCGGGGGCAACCAGGGTGCCACCCAAGGGCGGAACTTCATCGATGAAGGAGCCCAAACGGCTGGCGATTATTCTCAACCCGTATGCATCGGCGATCGGCGGCAGACACGATTGCGTCGCCTGAAGATAGGGCAGGACGCAGGTGCTGGAGCGCTTGAGTAGAATGGCGGCCTCGCGATCCGAAATGAAACGGTTGTGTAGCTCGAAGACCTCCGGATGCGCGACAATCGTCGCGCGCAGCTTGCGTGGAAGGCGCCCAGGACCTGCGATGATTATCCGCCGAGGTTTTCCGCATGCTGCGAGCGCGAGCCCAGCCCCCACCAGCACGTCAATTCCTTTGTAGTATTCGAGCCGTCCGAACAGCAGAGCCGCATTTTCGCGCGCGATCCGGCTCATATCGTGACGCGCAAACACATGGGCAACGCCGCCCAGCCGCGTCACATAGATCCGATCTGGCAAAACCCCGCGCTGCACAAGGTGCTCGCGGAAGACTTCGGCAAAGACATGAATCGCGGCCGCGCGCCGATACACCAAGGTTTGCCTGATGGCGTTGATCCCCCGCCCCATTTTGTCGCCGGGATGCAGCACCGGGTCATGCACCGTGACCATCATCGGCACCTCGCGCATCATCCGCAGCGCGAGCACCGGCAGCAGGTTCCCCTCGCCATTAAAAACATGCAGCAAGTCAGGCCGGTGCCCGCGCAGCGAAATCAACTCGCGATATTGCCGCACCGGATTGTAGTGCTGGACACCGCGAACGATGCGACATTGCGAGGCGCGAAACTGATGCAATCGCAAGCGGGCATCGCCGGTGCGGTATTCGATCTCGCCCGCAGTTTGAGGCCGATACAGGACCACCTCGACATGGCGAGCGAGCTCGAGCGCCAAGGATTCGACGATGTGGCGCATCGCGCTGGTCGCCTGCGGTGCATAAAGAAGGACTTTCACCGAAGACGCCTACCGCGCGTTAAAGTCGCGATCTCATGCCCGATAGAACAATGCGTCTTTGAAACCGTCGGCGGCCGCGTCGAACAGCAGTGGGAAATCCTGGCCGCAAAATTCTTTCCTGACCGAGGATTCGCCGCATAGAATCGCCCGGTTGAACACGCGCGCGACCGGCCTGAAAAACTCCTCCGCGCTGACCCCGGCCAGATGCCGGATGTGCGCGGGCATCACTTCCAGCATCAGAAAATTGGCTCTTTCAAGCAGCACCGGCATTCCGGCGAGCGCCGCGGTTTCGCTGCCTTCGACATCCATAACGATCAGGTCAAAGCGGCAATCGCGAAACGCGTCGTCCAGGCGCCGACTCCCGACCTGAATCGAATCGTAGCGGCCGACATTGTAGGGCAGAGCTTGCAAGGCGCCGCGCTTGACCTTGGAGGTACCCGAATTGTAGCTGCTGAGAAGGAACTCGACGGTGCTATCGCTTTCGCCTGCGGCGAAGTCGAAGCATTCCACATTGGAAATATCGTTGAGCTTCAGATTCATCTTCAGCAAATCGAGAATCTTCGGGTTCGGCTCAAGGCCCACGACGCGTTTCACCCGCCGCGCAATCGGAATGACCAGCGAGCCGACGTGCGCGCCGACGACCAGGACTTCGGATGATTCGTGCAGGTACGAGTCCAGGAACTCGATGGTGTCCCGCTCCCAATGACCGCAGAAAGCCAGAGAGCGACCGATCTGCAGATCGCCCGCAGGTATCAGGAGCCGACCGTTGTACCCGTTGACCAGGAATGCCTCGACATAGGGGCCCGCGATTGCCGCCCGTATTTTTGCCAATTGGCGCCCTAACGCGGAGCGTATCGAATGCACCGCTCTTCGGTGGGCGGAACGATTGGCTAACTTCGCCGTCGAATTCGACATCCGAACCGAAATGTTCGCAAACCTTCAGACCCTCCAGGATGGGGGCGGGAAGGCGCGATATTCTCTCGGAGTGAAAATAAAGTTGTTCGCGTATCGCGTATTGTAAATCGTCAGATTCGCCACCTGTTGATGGACTTCGCAATCGAATCGATCGATCGGGAGCAGCCGGCCGTCCCAGATGAACCAGCCTCGATAGTCGAGCTTCAACAGGCGCTCAAAGACCTCGGCGGGATCGCTTCCGAGATGTCGTCTTTCGACTTCCATCACCAGGTTGGGACGCGATTTGCGCAGTAACTTCCCGCCGCCATCGAGCACCGCTCCCTCATGACCCTCGACGTCAATCTTGATGAATCCAATCTCGGTATCGATGATGGAATCGAGTCGTCGCGCGTCCACTGTGATCGACTCCCAGGTTGAATCGCAGGCCGGATTAAACGCACTGATGGTCGAGGAGTTGAGGAGCCGGGTCTTCGCCTCAGAAGGAATCCGTAAGGTAACTTCCGCGTCGCGGTCCGAAGCGGCAATCGGATAGATCGCGATATTCGAGGCTCCCGCGAATGCCGCGGTCAGAAATGCGACCGAGGCGGGATGCGGCTCGAAGCACCAAACCTTGCGTGAAAGCCGGCTCAGAAAGTACGCATAGACGCCGCGATCGCAACCGACGTCGATACTGCCACGCTGCGGATCGACCAGGTATCTAAGCGCATGAAGCTCCGCCTCGCCCATCAGGTAGTTGCGCAGTCCGATCAGATGAATAGTCGCGCGCGGAGGCAAAACCTTCTTGACGAGACCTTTTATTCGGCGAACCGGCATCGCGCTTCGAAAATCGACGATCGCATCCATGTTCGAACCTATCGGCTCAATCCGGGAAGCAAACGCCGCAAGCTGACGCGATCTTCATCAGAGATCGCAAAGCGCCATCCGGTTGCGATGCACAACAGCCCGCACGCGGCGACCATCATCGCCCGCGCGGCGATTCCACCAGGGGCCATGGCCACCGCAAACACGGCCAGCGTCGCCACCGCAAGCATCGCCACGGTATGCCGAAACACCGGGTCGATTCGAGGCATCATCATGCGCGCTGCAATCAGCATCGTAAATCCGTCCAGGGCAAACGTGATGCCGCGCGCGATCGCGGCTCCGCGCAAGCCCCAGTAATGCGTCGCAATCAACATCGCAAAGGTAAATAGCGGAACCTCCGCGCCATGAATCCGTGCGGTCAGATCCGGCCGGTTGGCCGCTTGGATGAGGTAAAACGGCATCCAGCATACGCTCAACGCCATCGTCCCGATGGCCAACGATTGGAGCGCTATCGTGCTATGCGAGGCGAATTCGGCGCCCACCCACAATCCAAGTATCTCTGGTGCGAAAGCGACGATCACCAGCGTCGCAGGAAACACCGCTATCAAGATCATCTGGATCCCTCTCGCGAGGAGCCGCTGAACGCGATGCGTGTCGCTCAGGAGACTGCCGGTCATCTCGGGGAAGAGCACCGCGGTGACGGCGGCCGGGATGATCGCCAGACGCGCGACCAGCTCCAGTGGCGTCGCATACCACGCGACCGCCGCCATCGACAGCATCGATCCGATGATGAAGCGGTCGGCATAAACCAGGACCGGGGTGGCGACATTGGAGACCATCACCCATCCGCCGAAACTCATCAGTGATCGCGCAACCGATCGATTGCCGGGCGACGTTCTCAGACTGGAAATCGTCGCCAGACATAGCAGCGCCAATGCGATGCATCCTGCCGTTCTGATTGCGACGATCATCCATACTGCGGCGGTCAGGCTGGGCCGAAAATGCAGCATCGTGGCCGGAGCGAAAAATACCAGCGCGCCCATCGGAATCCGCACCGCGTTTAGCAAGGCGAATTTCCGATACGCTGACAGAGCTCCCCGAGCCCCAGAGAACATCAGGATGAAGGGAAGCGAGAGAGCAAGGATGCGAAACGAAGCGATCGCCTCGGCTCGGTCGGCAGGTGCGACCTTCAGGACGCGATTGGCCACCACCGATGCGGACAGCGCCAGTGCGGCTCCCGCTACAATGCCCGCCAGCAGCAGCATTTTCATCGCGGTCCAGAACAGTGACGCAGTTTCGTCGCCGGATCCGATTTGATCGGACATCAACTTGGTCAGCGCGCGTCCCAACCCCAGGTCGAAGATACCCGCCGAACCTGCCACCGCCCACGCCAGCGTAAAGATGCCGAAGCGCTCGGCGCCCAGACGATGGACAATAAAGGGGACTGCAATCAGCGCGGAAATTCCTGGCGCAGCTTCGCCTGCCAGGCTCCACGCCATGTTGCGCGCCAGTAATGGACGGGAAGGGGCCAGGTTCACTGCGCCACGCCCACCACCATCTTGGAGCATCCTTCCCGCGTCTCAACTCAGCCGATTCGAGCGTCGCGAGGCTGGTATCGGATCTTTGATGAGTGATGGTCTGCCGCGCCGACCGCGGAATCGATGAAGGTGCGATGCCACATTTCGAGCATAAGCAGCATCCAGAGCTGGTTTTGCCGGTCGCGCGCTCCGGTGACGTGCTCGTCGATCAGTCGCGCCACCGCGCCGGCGATGAAGTATCCGCGCTCGAGCGCACGGCGGCTGAGCAGGATGTCATGCAGCATTTGAGTCCAGGTGGCATTGCGGAACCAGTACTCGAGCGGAACTCCGAAACCCATCTTGCGCCGCTTCAAGAGGGCATCGGGGAGCATTCCGCGAAGCGCTTTTTTGAAAATCCGCTTGCGATCGAAAAGCTTAAGCTTGAAATGGGCCGGTAGCCGCGCCGCAAATTCCATGAACTCGTGATCGAGCAGCGGTGAGCGAGCTTCCAACGACACCGCCATCGAGGCGCGATCGACTTTGACCAGGCAATCCTCGGGAAGATACAGACTCACGTCAACGCTGAGCGTTTCGTCAATCGCGTGGTCAGCCTCCGCGTCGTGGTAGGCCGCCAGCAGGATGTCCTCCGCTGCGGCGGTGGACACCGTGCTGGTAAATTCGGGAGTACACAACCGAGCCTTCTCGCTCGCCGCGAACCAGCCCAGCATCCGGCCGTATCCGGCGCGCCAGTCATCACTCAAAGCGTCGCCTAAAATGCTCAGTCTGGCTGCCATCCTGCGATCGCCGCCAAGCAAACGATAGAAGCCACCGGTCGCCGAGCCAATCGCGCGACGGATCGGAGGTGGAACTGCTGCCAGATAACTCGCCAGTGCGGTGACGCTGTAACGTTTGTAGCCCGCAAAATTCTCGTCGCCCCCATCGCCGTTGAGCGCGACGGTGACATGCTCCCGCGCCATCCGGGCGAGATAGTAGGTCGCAATCGCCGAGGAGTCGGCGTATGGCTCGTCGTAATGCCACGCCAGGGTCTCGAGCATTTGCGCGCCGTCTGCGGGCTCGACGATAAACTCGCGATGCTCGGTATGAAAGCGGTCGGCGACCAGCCTGGCCCATCGCGTCTCGTCGTAGTCAGGTTGCTCAAACCCAATAGAAAAAGTTTTTACCGGCCTCGGGCTGAGCTCACTCATCATTGCGACGATTGCGCTGGAGTCGATCCCGCCGCTGAGGAACGCGCCCACCGGCACGTCGGCGACCATCCGCAATTTGACGGCTTCGGACAGCAGGCGCAGTAACTCTTCCTGCGCTTCGCGTTCATCGAGCTTGATTTTTGGCCGATAGCTGAGTCGCCAATAGCGGGTCAGCGACGCCTGGCCGTCGCGATAGATGAGATAGTGCGCGGGAGGAAGTTTTCGAATCTCGCGGAATCCGGAGCTCCCGCCCGGAACGTAGCCGTAGGTAAGATACTGGTTTATCGCGTTGTGGTCGGCTTCCCGCGCGACGCCGACCGCAATCAGCGCTTTGGCCTCTGACGCGAACGCCAGCCGCTCTTCATTAACCGCATAATAGAGCGGTTTCTTGCCAATACGATCGCGCACCAGCAGGAGCGTGCGTTCGCGCTCGTCCCAGATGGCGAAGGCGAACATGCCGCGCAGCTGGTAGACGCATCGCTCGCCGTATTCTTCGTAAAGATGGGCGATGACCTCGGTATCGGTCTCCGAGCGGAAGCGATGACCCGCATCTACGAGCCACTCGCGCAGTTCCGCGTAGTTGTAGATCTCTCCGTTGAAGACGATCCGGATCGATCCGTCCTCGTTGCCAAGGGGCTGACGCCCTTCCGGCCGCAGATCTAGAATCGACAAGCGGCGGTGACCGAGACCGACGCCTGGACCGAGATAGATACCGCAGTCGTCGGGTCCGCGATGCACCAGGGTGTCGCGCATTCGCACGATAGCTTCCGGATCGATCGGATACTCCGGCGATGCACCGAGAATTCCGCAAATACCGCACATAGGGTTCAGTTCTCCAAGACCTGCTGGTAGAGATTCGCCGTATCTCGCACCAGCCGCTCTACCGAGAAGGCGTGTCGCACCGCGCGGCGCCGGGACTCGCACACTCCCGCGCGAGATGCGACCCGTCCGAGCGCCGCCGCCAACGCCTCCACCTCACGCGACGGAATCAACTCGCCATCGATGCCATCGCATACGACGTCGCGCACCCCGCCGACGTTGGTGGCGACGATCGGCACCCCAGCCGCCATTGCCTCGATCAACGCTACCGGGGTGCCTTCATTGAAAGATGTCAGGCACATCACATCGAGATCGCTGTACAGGCGAGCGCGATCCATTTCCCATCCGGCAAAGTGAACTCTAGGAGCAATTCCCATGCACCGGGCCTGCTGTTCGAGAGATCTTCGCAGGGCGCCATCGCCAAACAGCACCAGCCGCGCATCGCGGTCCCCGGCATCCGAAAACCTGGCGAATCCGTCGAGCATCATGGGCAGATTCTTTACTTCGGCGAGCCGCCCAACACTCCCCACAACCAGGCAATCGCGCGGAATTCTGAACCTTGCGCGAAGCCATCCGCGACTGTACGCGATGCGGCTGGTCCAGCCGAAATCGAACCCCAGCGGGATGACGTGGACCTTTTCGGAAGGGGCGACCCGGTATTTCTCGGTGATGTCGTACTTGACGCTTTCGCTCACCACCACGATAGCGTCGGTCAATCGCGCGAGGCTGCGTTCCGTCATCACAATCGCGCGGCTCAGGCAGGGACCGAAATAGCCTTCAAACACGTGGCCATGAAAAGTATGGATCAACCGCGGGCGCCCTTTTCCTTTGAATCCGCTGAGCAGGCCAGCGATCCGTCCGAGACCGCCGGCTTTGGCGGTGTGCGTGTGGAGCAGGTGCGGACGGATACCGACCAATAGACGCCGAATCGCACACAAGGCGGGAAAGTCCTTGAGGCCCGGCCGGCGCTCGAGCGTTTCGATGCAAATCGGATCCAGACCCATCTCACGCGCGAATTCGAGATGAGTGCGCTCGCCATTGGCGGCTGGCCCGTAAGCAAGCCAACTGGTGAACTGTTGGCGTTCGAGGTTCGCCGTCAGCAGGCATACGTTGTGGGCGGGGCCGCCGACGCTCAAACGACTCACCAGCCGCAGCACCCGGGTCGGACCGTTGCCCACACTACCTCCGAAGACCTCTCTTTCGCCCCAGTGGTCCACCATCAGCCGAGCTGTGTTGACGAAGCTTATTGGGGCACTCCGGCGCTCCGAATCGGGACCACCGCGGCCGAACGTCGCGAGGCTGACGCCTCCAATCCGCGCTCGGGCGGCGCAGCCTGCCACTCGATCCCGAAGCGGACAAAATCGAGCCCGGCACGCCGGCATTGTTCGGCCAGCATCTGCGCGCGAGCCAGCTTGATTTTGGCGCTCGAGAGCACGACCAGATCGAATGAGCCAGCGCGCAGCAGCTCCGTTACCCTTGCCAGATGATGGATCGCGACGCCCTGCAGTTTGACCCCGCACTTGCGCTCATCGTCATCAAGAAATCCGACCACGGTCATCCCGAGAGCGGGCCGGGTCCGGATTTCATTTAATGCCACTGCGCCGGCGCGGCCTGCGCCATAGATCAGGACCCGGCGGGCCTCCGCGCGCTCGGGCTGGAACAGATGGTCCAACACCCGAAACGACAACCGCGTGCCAAGCATCATGGTCGCTAGAAAATAGCCATCCAGGATGACCACGCCCACGCTCGCACGAATCGACGGGACCAGCAGAGCTGCAATCCCTAGCGCCATTAGCGCCATCGCGATCGCTCTACCGACGGCGATGGCGTCGTCGATTCCCGCATGCCGCCACGAACGCCGATAGAGGCCGCTCGATGCAAATGCCGCCATCTGGCAGACCACGATCAGCGGCAATGAGGCAAGCAAGAAATCTCGCGACGCGCTGTTTACCTGCCCCTCAAACACACCGGCGAGGGCGTAACTGGAGATCACCGCGATCACATCGGCCGTTACCTGGAACAGCTTGAGACCAACCAGGCGCGATCCGAACAGCGGGAGCAACAGACCCGAACGCAACGGCATCAGTTCCCGATAACCGAGACTTCGCACCGCAACGACGAACCCGACCCCGACCGCCGCCAGCAGCGACAGCGCATAGACGCCGTCGCCATTCGCCATCAAGAGTGCGGCCGCACAAACTGTCGCACTGGCGCCGTAAAGCAGCAGCACCGCGGTGCGATGATTGAGGCCCAAGCCGAGCAGGCGGTGATGGATATGGTCGCGATCGGCTGAAAGCAACGTCGGACGACCGCCGGAGACGAATTGGTAGTTCCCAAGGCCGTGTTCGCTTCGCGCGACGCGCAGCGGGCGCAGCAGGCGTCGGATGATGGTCAGCACCAGCTCGCCCAGGGGCAGCCCGAGGGCGAGAAACGGCGCCAGCATCGCAACGTGTCCCGCCATTCGTTGCGAAGCCGAAATGACATGGGCGCCGAGGAGAAAGCCAAGCAGCAGGGCGCCGGAATCGCCCAGGAAGATCTGCGCGGGCTGAAAGTTGTAATAGAGAAATCCAACCAACACCCCGCAGAGCGCGGCCAGCAGCACCGGTGCATTGACCTGTCCACCGGACCAACCCAAAAGAATCAGCGTGGCAGCGGCGATTAGGCAGAGCCCGACCGCCAGACCGTCGAGCCCATCGACCAGGTTGACCGCATTGGTCGCCGTTACGATGAACAGCACGCTGAGCGGGTACGACAACAGACTGAGGTGATAGATCGAGGGCAGATCGATTCTATAGCCACTATACGTTGCGACCGAGGCCGCCACGATCTCGACTAACAACTTGGTGCCAGGCCGGAGCGGGCGAACGTCGTCGATCCCTCCGACCACCGTCACCATCAGCGCCCCCATCGTGAGCAAACCGAGCCGGTGCCGTTCCGACCACAGCATCACATCGACTCGTCGATCGAGCAGCGACGCGAAAAGCATCGCCAGGATCAACGCACTCAAAATGGCGGATCCGCCAAAGCGGGGCATCGGAACGGAATGGATACGCCGATCGCCAGGGTTGTCGATCGCGCCTATCTGCAAGGCGATCCGGCGTGCCATCGGCGTCAGCGCCAGCGAGAAACCGAGTCCAAACAAGAATGGAAGGCTAGATGTCAGCATGATCGATTGCGAGGCTTTGCAAAGTTCAGGAGGACGTCGGGGTCTGTCTCAGGGCTTGCACGCGCCGCCCATCATTTTTGGGTCAAGTCGACACGGTTGGTTCTTGCAGTGGTCAGGCAGCGGCGATCAAGAAGTTCGCCTCGCGAGTGACGCGCCGATTGCGGCCGAGATAGAGCATCAGCCCAAGAAAAATCGGCAGGATCTGCGTGCGATATCTCACCCCCGTGCCGAAGTTCTGGCTTGAAACGAACGCGTAGATCAGAGCCCAGGAGAAAACCAGCGCCACCAGCCAGCAGACCAGTGGATCTGTGAAATCGCGCAGGCGACTCCTTACCACGGCCCGCACCAGCAAACCGAGCAGGATCAGGTTTTCCATGCCGGCGAAAAGTCCGAAGGCGTTCATCACATCGCCGGGCAGCGGCCGAAACAGTGCGCTGAACATCCCCAACGGAGCATATCTGGCGAGGTCCAGTGGCCCGTTCAACATGAACGCCGTGCCGGCCGATTCTCCCAAGTTGAAACGTTCCGAGATCGTCGCGACTTGCTCGGTGATATCCTGTTCGGCCTGCAGAAACATCGATTCCAATATGAACGGGAGGGTGGCGTTTACCACCGCGGCAATCACGATCGTAGTCAGAATCCGAATCAGAATGCCCCGTTCGAGGCTATACAACAGTACAAGTAGTGGAGCGATCATTATTGCGGCCATCCAGGTACGAATGAGGCCGGCGATCGCAATTCCGATTGCCGCTTGTAGCAGATGACGGCCTCGCCGCGATCGCCACCACGCCACCACTGCGTACGTATAGAGTCCGACCGCAAGCGTCATTAACGATTCCTTGCCCAGGCTCGCAGTCCAGAACGTCAACGACGGCTCCATCACCAGGAGCCAGAAAATGGTCCGCTTGGAAAATCCGAGAAACGCCTCACTCGCTATCCAGAACCAATACACTCCGATCAGGCTGAACAATGCGAAGGTGACATTGGTAGCGTGAAATGAGTCTGGGATGAATTGGTTGACCATCCAGGTCATGGCGATGATGTTCTGGGTCCCGTAAGCGAAACCGAGATGATTGAGCGCCGGCGGAATGCCGCGATCTCCGAAGTAGCGGTACGAGTCCAGCCAGGAGTAGTGAGAAAACACCGCGAGCGAGATGCACAAGGTGATGAACACCCGCAACAGCCACGCCCATAGCAGGGCAAATTTCATCGAATTGCGCACCGGCCAGAAAGGGACGCTGAAAGCGATCAAGGCGGCCCATAGCAACCCCACCGCGTAGTCCAAGGTGTGCCCGTCGGGGCGCATATACACGCTCTGCGTCGCGCCAAATCGCACGACAAACGGAATTGCCGCGGCCACCAGCACCGTCGCGCCCGCCATCATCAACCGCATACTGGTCCCCGCGGGATCCGGATGAGAGAGCATCGCGACGCGGCCTGAATGATTCATCATGATGGATTTTCTGGACTCTGTTCGCTGACCCCGAGATTGAGGGCGGAGCCGGTGTGATCGAGCCCATTGGGCATGGGCGACGACTCGTCCGCGTGGGTGAGGAGAAAAACTCGCGCACGCTCGATCACCACGAGCAGCGTAAAAAGCAGGATCGGCATCGCTCCCGCGGCTACCGCGGAGTAGAGCAGCGGCATCGGCTGGTAGGGATCGATGGGTACGTAGGGCGCCTCGATGATGCGAAAGGTAGTCAATGCCGAGGCTTCGGCGGTGGTGAGTTGCTCCATCCGTTTGGCGATGATCTCGTAGAGGTCCGCACGCAACAACTCGTCCGAGGTGTGGTTGGCATGGTCCTGGAGTGACTTAATCTGGGCGGTGTAGGTCGCAATATCGCGGTCGCGGACATCCGCAATCAAATCGTTGACAATGATGGTCAACATCCTTTCGGCGGTCTCGCGATCGCTGGCAACGTAGCGCAGTCTGAGCACTCCACCGTTGTTATCGAAGTAGCAGGTCAGCCTGTGGGAGATTTTCTTGTAGACCTTCCATTCTGCTTTGGCGCGAGGTCCCGAGAGCAAACGCGCGCCCTCGGCGGGCGAGAACAGCATCGAGTAGACCACCGGATCATGCCGCATCACCCATTTGGCGAAGGTGAAGCTTTCCAGGATTGACACGTACTCTTTGGCCGCGTCCGCGACGTTTTGTCCCAGCGCGCTCGAGAGATGCTGGAACATCGACATTTCATTAAAGCTGCTCTCAGTGGGCATCGGTTTGACGGCGGCCTCGGCGCGATAGGACCGGGGCACCAGGGTAACGGAAACCAACAGGGTGATGATCGGCGCAAGCAACGTGCAGCGCACGATGGTCCGCCACCGTTGCTGCAGGATCCGCCAGTAAAATGCGAGGCGATCGTCGCCCCCGCTCTCGCGCGGCGGTTTTACCTCACTCATGTCGAGGCTGTTTTGGCTCTCGGGTCACGCGAGCAGGACCGGGTCGCCTTCCCTGCGAAAGGGACCGGTCGCGTTACGGGTGTCGATTACCAACTGCGCATGACGCAGCACGAAGCCATAGTCGACGTCGCTGTGGTCGGTGACGATAGCGACCGCATCGGCGCAGTCGACGATATCGCGGGTGAGCTCGACGCTGCGCATCTCGCGCTCCAAATGGCGGGAACGGAGCATCGGGACGTGCGGATCGTGGTAACGCACCGTGGCGAGCTGTTTCTCGAGCAATCGAATGATGCTCAAGGCAGGCGACTCGCGAACATCCTCAACATCGCGTTTGTAGGCAACTCCGAGGATCAGAATCTCGGCGCCCTTGAGCGCTTTGCCTTTGCGATTGAGCCCATGCGCAATCTGCTCAACCACGTGCGCCGGCATCGCGGCATTTATCTCGCCCGCCAACTGGATGAAACGAGTTGAGAAATCGTACTGGCGAGCCTTCCAGGTGAGGTAAAAGGGATCGATTGGAATGCAGTGGCCACCGAGGCCCGGCCCCGGATAAAACGGCGTGAAGCCGAACGGCTTGGTCGCCGCCGCGTTGATAACTTCCCATGCATCGATATCCATCCGCTCGAAAAGTAGTTTGAGCTCGTTGACCATCGCGATGTTCACACATCGATAGATGTTCTCCAGCAGCTTGGCGGATTCGGCGACCCGCGCCGAAGACACCGGGACCACCCGGTCAACCACCAACCCATACGCCTTACATGCGACCTGGAGGCAGGCCGGCGTGATACCGCCCACTATCTTGGGAATGGTTTGGGTCCGGAAGCTGGAGTTACCGGGATCCTCGCGCTCCGGCGAATAGGCGATGAAGAAGTCCTCGCCCAATTGCAGCCCGCAGCCGGCAAACAGAGGCAACACCACTTCCTCTGTGGTTCCCGGATAAGTGGTGCTCTCCAAGACGATCAGCATCCCGCGATGAACCTGCGCACGGATGGTCCTGGCGGTCGCTGTCACGTATTCGAGATTGGGGGTGGAACCCTCGCCCAGCGGGGTCGGAACACACATGATCGCGACGTCGCAATCCGCCAGCCGTGACATGTCGGCGCTCGGGCAAAACCGTCCGCTCTGGACCAGGCCCGCGATGTGTTCGCTCGCGATGTGCCCGATGTAACTCCTGCCGCTGGCAAGCTCATGAATCTTGAATTTGTCGATATCGAGGCCAACGGTCCGAAATCCGCTCTCGGCAAATCGGCAAGCCAGCGGCAATCCGGCGTAGCCCATGCCGAGAATCGCGACCGTGGCGGTTCGCTCACCGAGCCTGCTCATCAGCTGATCAGCGATCTTCATTGGATTCCTTATGGAGTTCCTTTCGCAAAGCTCTGAAGCGTGATTCGATGGACAACCGGAGCGGCGTCAGCCCTCTCGCGTGGCGACAGAAGCTAGCTCTACGCCGTGCGTCCGCCATCCCGTCAGGATCGGGTCAGTTGGAAATTCAGGCTCTCGCCCGCGACGCGCAGTTTTTTCCCCGTCCCGGATTCCGAGATAAAGGAATGCAGATAGCGAATGTTGCAATCACTAGTGCAACACCTTAGGTTCACTATCGCGTTAGACTGTGCTCACACGATGTTATGTATCAGGTGCGAGCAAGTCTGCGTCAGGTGGATTGTTGGGTCAAGCAGACTGACTGTATTAAGCAAAATTTGTGTTACTCGGACGGTCGTTTCACGATGCCGTGTGATGAGGGGCGCGATACGCAGAAAAGGCGAATCCTTCATCTTTTCGGGCGATGACTCTCCAGCATCAACTTGGCGGTCCGGATAGGCAAGCTGCGTTTTGGCGGTGCGTGCCCGCCGTCATTGGTTCGACGGGGATCGGTTCTTCGGTCCAGTCGTTCAGCACGCGCACCAGTCTTCCGTCAACAGCAAGACAAACGACAATGATCTTTTCGTGCATCTCTGATTACGTTTGCGCATCCGCGTAAGAACAAAATCCGGAGTTGAGGTGCCCCACCTCGCCCGATCATATCGGCGAGGGAAATTCAGACGAGGGAGTCGAAAGATGGAATGCCGCTACGCCTGGCGGCGTTCGTTCGCTTTGACCTTCTGATACTTGCGGTAGTCGTAGCCGGTCGCCATCGCCATCAACAGAGGCTCCATCCCGCCCTCGCGCTCGCGACGCAGCACCCGCAAGCGATCGAAGAACTCGCGGAAGTCCTTGTCGATGCGCCGGATGCCGTCGTTGGGTGCGAGGAAGAAATCGTGCAGCCGCGTCACGGTGAAACGCAATGACGAGTAGCGCAGCTCATTGGGGAAGGCATCCCATTCGGCGAGCGACAGCGTGCGCACCGATTCGTAGCCGTGAAGGAGATCCCGGAAGCGATCAAGCGAGTACTCCGCATCGACGAAGCACATCGCATTGACGGCAGTGGCGATATCGAAGATGAACTTGCCGCGACACGCCGCTTCGAAATCGAGGACCGCGACCAGCTTCTCCCCGCGAAACAGCACGTTGTCGCAGAAGAGGTCGCCGTGGATGACGCCCTTGGGAAGTTTCCCTTCGAGGTAGCGCGTGAGGTAGTCGACTTCGTCGTCGAGGGTGCGGAGGATTTTGCGGAAATAGTTCGGGAGCTTGGCGCGCACCGATAGATACAGGTCGGCGATGCGCTCGAAGCTAAAGCGATTGTCGATACCTTTCTTGTAGGCCTTGCCCAGGACGTGCAGCTCACCGAGGGTGCGGCCGATAGTCTCGAGCTGGCTCGGCTTGAGGCGCTCCGGGTGCAGCACCCGACCCTCGTGAAAGCGGAACATCGAGACGCATTTGTTGTTGAAATTGCGATAGTAGCGGCCCATCCGATCCTGCATCGGATGGGGGCACGGGAACGAATGCTTGCGCAGGAAGCCGAGCAGGTCGAGTTCACGTTTAAGCTCGTTCTCGCCCTTCACCTCGTCGACGCGTAGCAGAAAGCGTCCTTTGGCGGTTTCGAGAAGGTAATTGCTATTGACCGAGCCTTCGGGGATGCCCGCAAAACTTCCCACGCGGCCCAAGCCGTAATCATCGGCAAGTTCCTTCAGGAACGGTTTCGTGAGCTCGGTATAAACGGCCATTTAATCGGGAATGAACTTTCGGACTGTCGGCGGCAAGTCTAGAGCGCATTCCTAATCGCGTCAACTAGGGGGTCGAAAAAACTATCGATCAGTCGCTCCGACGCTTGTAGGAACCTCATTGATGAACTAAGACAATTGCCCATGCCAGCGAAAAAAAGCGCGCCTCAAAGCAGGGTAAAGCCCGCCGTCGCTAAGACCGATTCCGTCCCCACCTTGGAGGGGACCAAGGCACCCCAATTCGAGCTGCTCGATGAATCGGGAAAAAAGGTCTCGCTACGGGACCTCACCGGCAAGAAAAATCTCATCCTTTACTTTTACCCCAAGGACATGACCCCCGGATGCACCACCGAGGCATGCAGCTTTCGGGACAATATCGAAGGGATTCGCCGCCTCGGCGCGCAAGTGGTCGGAATCAGCGGCGACAGCTCGGCCTCGCATCGGAAGTTCATTGACAAGCATGCGCTCAATTTCCCGCTGCTGGCCGACGTCGCCAATGAGGTCGGGAAGCGATATGGCGTCTATAAGATGAAGTCGATGTATGGCCGCGAATATATGGGTTACGAGCGAACCACCATGGTCATCGACCGCGACGGGGTCATCCGCAAGGTTTTCCCCAAGGTAAAGGTCAACGGCCACACCGCCGAAATCATTGCGGCGCTGAAGGAACTCGGCTGAGTCCTAATCCCAGAACACCAGCTGATGGCCCTCGATATCGGTGAAGTTGCCCAGCGCAATCATGATGATATCGACGAGGTAGCCGATCCCGAACAGACCGCCGGTAAGCAGCCAAATCACGCCCGTCGCGATCTTGCCGACGTAGAAACGGTGGACGCCGAAATAGCCCAACAGGATGCATAACAACAGGGCCACCAGGCGCGACCTCGGCGATGCATCCGGCTCGTCGTACAGGCGCTCATCTGGCGGAATCGGCAAGCCGCATTGCGAGCAGTAGTCGCCCACCGACAACAGCTCATGGCCACATCGCGGGCAAAACCGGGGGCGAATGCGTCCGGACCATTCCGGATTGCGATGGACCGGAGCATCCATATTTAGCTCATTATCAGATACCGCTGCATCGATCATGATGGGGATCTCCCGATGCACTTCGGAGCAAATGGAATGCCGGGAATTAGCTTGGCGATGCGCCCAGTATACCTGAGGAAGGCGCAGTCCATGCACGGCATGCAATCAGCGCACGGCACCCGCGCGCGAAGCATCTACAGCTCGAAGTCGGCCTCTTCCATGACGCGGGCGGCGCGGTACAGAAAACTGTTGCCCAAAACGCCATCGACCACGCGATGGTCGTATGAGAGCGCCAGGTACATCATAGTTCGGATCGCAAGCGCATCGGCGCCATCGACCTCGACCACCACCGGACGCTTCTTCACTTCGCCCATGCGCAGGATCCCAACCTGCGGCTGGTTGATTATTGCGAACCCAAACAAATTGCCCTCACGACCCGGATTCGACAGCGTGAAGCTTCCTCCGCTGAGTTCATCGGCGGTGATCTTCTTCTCCTGAACCTTGCGCCGCAGTCGCTCCATTTCGCGCGCGAGGCCGACCACCGACATTCCTTCGGCTGCCTTGATCACCGGAACCAACAAACCTTCGTCGCTGTCCATCGCGATGCCGAGGTTGATTTGTTTGCGAAGTACCAGCGAATCGCCCACCACCGATGCGTTCATCCGTGGAAATTCCTTCAGCGCACGCACGGTGGCCGCCGCCGCAAGCGGCAGCATCGTCAGGGCAAAACCCTCGCGCTCCTGAAAGGCCTTCTTATGCGCCTCGCGCAGCCGCATCAGCCTGGTCAGGTCGACTTCGGCCAGCGTGCCGACGTGCGGCGAATGGGTCTTCGAATAGACCATGTGCTCGGCGATGAGCTTCCTCCGACGGGTGAAAGCCTCCACCGCGTCACCCTCGCGGGGCTGGTAGACGGGAGGATGATATCCTCCGGTTGCGGGAGCGGAAGGAACTGCTGCCGCGGGCTTTGGTGCGGGCGCAATCGTGGTGGTTGCCGCTCCGTTCACATGCGCAGCCTGCGGCTGCGTCGATGGTCGCGCGGCCACCCCAGCGCCACTCTGTAGGGATTCGAGGTACTTCAGCACATCGCGTTTGCTGACACGGCCGCCGATTCCGGTGCCGGGAATCTGACGGATGTCGAGGCCGTGCTCGGCCGCAATCCTGACGACCACCGGCGATACTCGCCGGCGGTCGTCAGGACCCTGTGCGTGCTCTGAGGGCGGCTTCGCCGCCATTGGAGCAGGCGCAGAAGAAGCCGCGACCGGCGCCGCCTGCGGCGGCGTCGGTCGCGCCTGCTCAGACCGCGGCGCTGAAGGCTCCGCCTTCTGCGCCGCGCCATCCTTTTCGATAGCGGCCTTCGCCTGTGGTTTACCCGCAGGCTCAATCACCGCGATAACTGCACCGACCGGCAGCGTCTGGCCTTCCGCGGCCACCAGCTTCGCGATCGTACCGGCACTCGGCGACGGAATTTCGGTGTCGACTTTGTCAGTCGAAATCTCCACCAGGGACTGATCCTCGGTGACCGTGTCACCCTCCTTGACCAGCCATTTGGCGATGGTACCTTCGACGACACTTTCGCCCATCTGAGGCATCGTGACTTCTACCGGCATAACTCTATTTCAACATCAGCGGGTTGCGCTCGTTCATGGGCCGATCCGTACCGCACCATCGGATGCTTGCAGTTGCATATCGCGATAGGCGGCCAGCCCGCTTTGGCGCTGGAATGCGCTGACTGCTATCAGCCATATACCGATGATGCGCTTAGGAAGCTCGCCGCCCACGGTCTTCTGGTAGTCCCGCAGCACCGGTTGCTCTTCCGACATCCAACTGCCGAGGCCCTGCGCGCCCGACCTTAATACGACATGCGTCTCATGTTCCTCCCACCACGAGAGGGGACATCGGAAAGCAGTTCCGACCGGCAAGCTGCTGCTCCACAGGTAGGACAAGTCTTGGCCATTTTCGAACTCGACTGCGACGGACAGATAGTCGTGGGTGGCGGTGGTATTCTCGGCGACGGCCGAGGGCAACCGATCGATGCGCCATGACCATGTCATCCGGGTGGCCTCGCTCAGGGGGACATCTATCGGGTACTTCAGTATCGCTACATCATTAATGCATCGACATACGATGGCGCGGCGACCATCCGATTCATCTTCCTCGCGAAACATATCGGTAAGGCCAATCCGCCAAAGCGGCTGCCATCCGACGGGAAGCGGTTTGCGCGCCGCGTGTCGTACACGTTCTGCTTCGCCGATGCCGCTGCGATCGTGGGCGGCGAAAGTCTGCAGTCCGGCCTCGATGTTTCCGCGCCACGCGAGGACCGCAACGAGTAGCCCACCGGATGCCCCTTGATGTGGATAGTCGGGTAGGAAGTTACCCATGGTGTCGGCCCATTCGCCGGGAGGTTTGGTGATCAACCGAAGCGCGCCCGCGCGGTCGGCGACGAAGCTGCCGGTATTGGCAGGACATCGCGCGATGGGTCCGTCCCCGATGCGATACCACAGAGCGACATTGGGACCGAAGGCCAGATTCGCCTCGCGCGAGAGCCACACTTGACCGCTTGCGAGCAGCGAAATCGCCTGCCCCGGCGCGACCTCGACGGCGCTCTCTACCCAGGATCCATCGCACGGAAGAAACAGGACGGCACTTCGCGCGAGGCTATCTTTGCAAGCCGCGGCTGCCGTGCGCCATGCCGCTTCGGTCGCGCGAAGTTCCTCCGGTGTGGTCAGGTTCTCCAAGTTCTCCCCCGATTAGTACGCGGCGAGGCTGCGGATTGCGGCAACGATCTTGTTGGTGTTTGGGAGTATCGTCTGCTCCAACTGCGGCGCGAATGCCGTATGCGTATCCATCGCAGCGACGCGGCGAACGGGCGCATCGAGATATTCGAATGCGTGCTCCGCGATGATCGCCGCGACCTCGCCACCGATGCCGCCGGTGAGCCGGTCCTCGTGCACTATGAGCACCTTGCCGGTTTTCTTCGCAGTTTCGAGGATCGCTTCACGATCGAGCGGCAGCAGCGTGCGCAGATCGATAACCTCGATCGAGATGCCGTCTTCCTTTTCGACAATTCGCGCCGCATCGAGCGACTGACCCAGGGTGCCGCCGTATGTGATGATCGAAAGATCGGTACCGGGCTGGCGAATTTCGGCCACGCCGAGCGGCACGGTGAACTCGCCCTCGGGGATATCCTGCTTGAGGCTTCGATATAGCCGCTTGTGCTCGAAGTACACGATCGGGTTGTCATCGCGAATTGCCGATTTCAGCATCCCTTTGGCATCGTAAACGGTCGCGGGCGCCAGGACCTTGAGCCCGGGCACGCGGGTGAACCATGCCTCAGGATTCTGCGAATGAAACAGCGCGCCATGCACTCCGGCACCCGACGGCGCGCGTACGACCAGCGGGCACGCGGCGCGGCCTCCGTGCCGATAGCGGAGCGTGGCGGCCATGTTGACGATTTGGTCGAAGCCGCACGAGATGAAATCGGCGAACTGCATTTCGACCACCGGCCGCATGCCCAACACCGCGGCGCCGATTCCCGCCCCGACAATCAAGGCCTCCGAAATCGGCGTGTCGATGACGCGTTCTTCGCCGTATTTGGCGATCAGGCCCTCGGTCACCTTGAATGCGCCGCCGAGCTCGCCGACGTCCTCGCCCATCACGAAGACGTTTTCATCACGGCCCATCTCTTCGTGAAGCGCCTGGTTGATCGCCTGCAGGTAGTTGATTTCCATTTCGATGCTTGCGCCGTGGCTATTTGCGTCCGTTGGTAACGAGCGGCGAACTCGACAGCAGTGGCGCGTAAAGATCTTCCAGCGCTTCCGATGGTTCGGGCTGCGCATCCTGTTCGGCGAAATCGACCGCCGATTGGACGACCTGCTTGGCGCGCTCATCAACTTCTTCCCGCAGGCGCTTCAGGTCGTGTCCGCGTTTCTCGAGGTAGAACTCGTACTGCGGAAGCGGATCGCGCGCTTCCCATTCGATGAGCTCATTCTTGTCGCGATAGAGCGCGGGATCATGCTCGCTATGGCCGCGATATCGGTAGGTCTTGCACTCGATCAACTCGGGACCGCTGCCCTTGCGCATTCGATCGACAAGACGCTCAGAGAGCGCGACCACCGCAAGCAGATCGTTGCCGGAAACGACGTGGCCGGGAAATCCGTAGGCTCGCGCGCGATCGGCGACATTCTCGATTGCCATCTGTTTTTCCAGCGGCGTCGAATAGGCGAACCGATTGTTCTCGCATACGAACAGCACCGGCAGCTTATGCACCCCGGCGAAGTTCATCGCCTCGTGCACGTCGCCGCGCGAGGCCGCGCCTTCGCCGAAAAATGCGACCGCGATGTTCTTGTCCTTCTTCATCTTGAACTTGAGCGCCGCGCCCACCGCGACCGGCAGCGACGAACCCAGCATCGAGGTCGAGCCGAAAATCCCATGCTCCAAATCGCCGCCATGGAGTCCCGAATCCTTGCCACGCGAAAGGCCGTTCTCTTTCGCCATAAGCTGGGCCATCAACCGGCCCGGGTCAGCTCCGCGCATCAGAAAAACGCCGAGATCGCGATGCAGAGGCGCGACGAAATCGCCCGGCTGTAGTGGCGCGCAAATGCCGGTGCAGATCGCCTCCTGGCCGGCCCCGGAATAAACTCCGCCAAAGATTTTGTTCTGGCGCGAGAGGCGCGCGACCCGATCCTCGAAGGCGCGGATGAGTTTCATCCAGTAGTAGAGCTGCAGTTCGTATTCGATACGCGGCGAGCTTTCTCTTTTGGCACGCGGCGCCGATTGATCTGCTTCGCGAGCATCGGCATCAGGCATCAGAGGACTCCTGGTTTCGCCTGTGATGGCGGATGCTCCAAGACTACGGCATTTGGCGCGGCGGTATCAACGCGGTAACGCGCAAGTCGCGTTACCTCTTCAATCCACCATGGAGCGCTGGATTTCCGTTATTCATCAGCAACGATTGCGCGATAGACGCGATATACCAGCGTCGTTTCCTGCGGCTCACGATGAATCGGTACTGACCATAGGAATGGAAATACCCATCGCGCGAACCATCGAAGCCGGGATGAAAGCGCAGGATGGCATAATTACACCGCACCTCGATCCCGCCTCCAGATTTGGACATCGTGACATTGGAAAGGTTGTGCTGGGTTCTCAGCGATGAGAGCGCGGCGCGGCGCTGCTTGACGTAGGAATCGCGGGTCATCTTGCCGGGAGCGGTGCTGCGAAAACTCGAATAGTCGCAATCCAGGGTCTGCGCCAGGCATTCGCCCATCGCTTCCCAGTCTTTCTCATCGAACGATCGCATAAAGCGAAACAGCAAATCCTGAATCTCGATGCGATCCTTCGCCGGCAATGCGCGCGGATTCTCCATCTCAAGAACAGACTTAGCTTTTGTTCTGCGCTTTCGCGATTGCATCGCGCGCGGCGCGCCCGTCCCCCGGGATGAACTGCGAACCGATCATACGTAGCGCCAATGTCGCCCAGTTGCGGTCGCCGGCAAAAACCGGTCGTAAGATTCGGACCGCATCCTCGATGCGGCCGCTGCGCAGCATCGCGATGCCGTGCCAGAACGAAAACTCAATATTGTGCGGCGCCAGTGCTTGCGCCCGCTCATACTCTCGATTGCCGGCTTGAAGGTCGCCCAACGCAAAAGCAGCCTCGGCGAGTTCCCGCGCAGCATACGCACGTTGCACATCGACCAGCCTGCGTAACTCAGGCAGCGGCTCAGGATGATCATCGACGCGCACATCGAAGAGCTTGTCGGCCCATCGACGCCGCGATGATTTGCCGGGCACCATGATCAGCGCTGCCGATTGACGACCGCGAATGTCACCGCCCGCGGCCTCCGCCGCATCGAGCGCAGCCAGCATCCGATGCGCGAGGTCCCCGCTGGTCGCCTGAAAGGCGCGGGCCATCGCTTCGGGCACCGTGGGATTGAGCATCATGTTGGCCTCGACGCTGAATTGCGCGCCGAGGATGTGGCCGGCTTCCGCCAGCGTGCGACTTCCGGTGTGCGCGGCCGCCCTGCCCAGCGCATCGACCATGGCCACCTGGCGGATCTCGCGAAGTTCATCCGCCATCAGCAGGCCCGCAAGCGCCTCGGGGGCGGATTTGCCCCCGCGCATCAGGTCGAGCCCGAGCAGGCCATAGCCGGGATCGACGAAGGCCTGGGTTGCGACGGCACCCACTTCAGCTTCGGCATGGATGACATTCGCACCGACCGCGAACCAATGCGACTGGACCGCCGCGCCGAGCTCGCCGGTCGCGGGATCCCGCGCGACGATCGAATAGGTGTACGCGAGTTGGTAGTATCGCCATAAGAAAAACCACAGAGACACAGAGACACAGAGTAAGACAAGCACATGGCGGCCGCAGCGGCCCTGTCGGAAAATTTGCTTATAGGGCCTTCCGAGCCCCGCATCTTCACTGTGCCCTCTGTGTATCTGTGGTTTGCCTTTTATCGAGTCCACCAACGCCAGTTTTCTTTTGCAACTGGCTTGCGCGCCGTCACTGCCGTAGCCTATAACCCGAAGAGAATGGTTAGCGGAACCACTGCCATTGCATCCGCTTCCGTCGCGCGCTCGCCGATTCGCGATATTCTCGACCGTTCTCTCACCGGCACGCGACTGACCGAAGCGGACGCCATCGCGCTCATCGAGTGCGCCGAGGCCGACCTCGCCGATCTCCTCGATGCGGCCACGCAGTTGCGCGATCGCGGTAAGGGCCGCGACGTCACCTACTCGCGTAAGGTTTTCCTGCCTGTCACCAACCTGTGCCGCGACCGCTGCACCTATTGCACCTTTCGCAAAGATCCCGGCGATCCCGGGGCATGGACCATGATGCCCGACGAGATCAGCGCATGGTCGAAGCGCGGCGCGGAACTCGGCTGCAAGGAAGCGCTGATGTGCCTCGGCGACAAGCCGGAGGTTGCGTTCAAGGAATATCGCGCGACGCTCGATCAGCTCGGCGTTCGCAGCACTATCGAATATGTCCGTCACGCGTGCGAACTCGCGATCGACGAGGGCCTCCTGCCGCATACTAACGCCGGGCTGATGTCGCGCGAGGAAATGGCGATGCTGCGCCCGCTCAACGCCAGCATGGGCCTGATGCTGGAGAACGTTTCGCCGCGCCTGCGCGCCAGTGGCGGCGTCCATCAATGGGCACCCGACAAGGAGCCGCGCCTGCGCATCAAGATGACCGAGGAAGCCGGCGAACTGAAGATTCCTTTCACCAGCGGAATTCTGATCGGCATCGGCGAGAACACGGTCGAGCGCGCGCAAAGCCTCGTCGCGATCCGCGATATCCACGAGCGCCACGGCCATATCCAGGAAGTGATCATCCAGAACTTTCGCGCCAAGCCGGAGATCCCGATGGCAAATGCGCCGGAGCCTGACGAAGTCGACATGGCGCGGACGCTGGCGACTGCGCGCCTGCTGCTGGGCGCGAAAATGAACGTGCAGGCGCCGCCCAATCTGTCGCCGAATCAGATTGAACTTTTCCTGCGTGCGGGAATAAATGATTGGGGCGGGATTTCACCGCTCAGCAAGGACTATGTGAACCCGGAGTCGCCATGGCCGCATCTCGAGCGGCTGGCGGAACGCTGTGATAGATCGGGCTTTCGCCTGCGCGAACGGCTCGCAATCTATCCAGAGTATATTTCAGACGAATGGCTCGATCCTGCGATCGCCACGCAAGTGCGGGCGATGCAGGCGCGAGTTTCCGGAGGCTAACTGGTGAACGTCGAAGTATGGCGAAACTGGGTCGATGAAATCGAAGCGACGCCGCTTAGCACGTTGCTCGACAAGACTTCGCCCGAGGTGCGGGCGGCATTGAAGCGCAGCCTCGCGCGCGAAGAACTGACTCCCGAAGAGGGACACACTCTTTATACCGCGACCGGCGATGATCTTCGCGCGGTGGTAAAATGCGCGGACCTCGCGCGCGCCGAAGACGTCGGCAACGAAGTTACCTACGTCGTCAATCGCAACATCAACTTCACCAATATCTGCTTCGTCGGATGCCAGTTCTGCGGCTTCAAGCGCCAGCGCTGGGAATCCGATGCGTACGATCATCCCGATGAGGTCGTGCTCAATAAGGTTGGCGAGGCGATCGCGCGTGGCGCCACCGAGGTGTGCATGCAGGGCGGCATCAATCCCGAGATGCCGGACTTCAAGTATCGCGACGTGCTGACCGCGATCAAATCCAAGTATCCCGAGATTCACGTGCACGCCTTCTCGCCGATGGAAATTCTGTTCGGCGCCAAGCGGGTGCGAATGGATTATCCTGAGTATATCGGGATGCTTCGTGACGCGGGTCTGGGCTCGATTCCCGGCACCGCGGCGGAAATCCTCGACGACAGTATCCGCGAGATCCTGAGTCACAAAAAAGTTGACGTCGCCGCATGGGTGGAGATCATCAGCACCGCTCATTCGTTGGGCGTGCCGACCACCTCGACCATCATGTATGGGCACTTGGAGAACTCGCGTCACGTCGTCAATCATCTGAACCTGCTCCGCAGCATTCAGAAGAATACGCACGGGTTCACCGAGTTCGTGCCGCTGCGCTTCATCGCGGAAAACACCGTGCTCTATCGCAAGGGCCTGGTGAAACCGCCGGAGCTGGGCGTGCTCGATTTCCAGATGTATGCCTTCTCGCGGCTGTTCCTGCGCGGGCAGATCAACAACCTCCAGACTTCGTGGGTGAAGCTGGGCGTCGAGGTTGCGGCGCTGACGCTGAAAGCCGGATGCAACGATTTTTCCGGCACCCTGATGGAAGAAAGCATCACCCGCGAGGCCGGCGGTGATTCGGGTGAGTTTGTGCCGGTCGATCTGATCGAAGAAAAGGCGCGCGCGATGGGTCGCGTCGCCGTCGAACGCTCCACGCTCTACAAAAAGTTATACGGAAGAAAGGCTCCCAATGGCGCGAGGCCCATCGTCCCCTCCCAGGTCGAAAACAGTGTCAGTGCTGGCGGGGGGGGTGGGGGCCGCTAAGTTCATCCGCGGCCTGGTCCGGATAATTCCTCCTGAGCGTCTCATCGTCGTCGTCAACACCGGCGATGATGAGAGCTTCTTCGGACTCCACGTTTCTCCCGACGTGGACACCGTGATGTATACGCTGGCGGGCGAGGTACATCAGGGCCAGGGATGGGGCCTGCGCGACGAAAGTTTCCGCGTGCTGGAGGCGCTCGCGCGATTTTACGGCAAATCGTGGTTCGGATTAGGCGATCGCGACCTCGCGACCCATCTCTATCGCACGGACAGACTGTGCGCGGGCGCCAAGCTGAGCGAGATCACCGCCGACATCGCGAACCGCTTCGGGGTGAAGTCGCGCATCCTGCCGATGAGCGATGATCGGGTGCGCACCTTCGTGAAGATTCGCGGACACGCGTCGATGCCGTTTCAGGAATACTTCGTTAAAGGGCGCGCGCGTGGCTTCGTCGAGAAGATCGAGCTGCGCGGCATCGAGGATGCGCGTCCCCTTCCCTCGGTCCTCGATGCGATTCGCGATTCGGCCGCGATAATCCTCGCGCCGTCGAATCCGTTCGTGTCACTCGGCCCGATCTTCGGATTGCGCGGCGTACGGGAAGCGCTGGCGTCGGCGCGTGATCGCATCGTGGCCATCAGCCCGATCGTCGGAGGCAAGACCATCAAGGGTCCGGCCGACAAGATGCTGCGCGGACTCGGCCTCGAAGTGTCGGCACTCGGTATCGCGCGCTTGTACAAGGATATTATCGGGACTTTCGTGCTCGACCAAGTCGACCGCCACTCGCTCGAGGCAGTTCACAGTCTCGGGATGTGCGCAGTCGCCGCCGACACCATAATGACCACTCCCGCCAAGGCCGCGCGACTTGCGAGGATAGTTCTCGACTCGCTTCCAGTGTAATTTAGGCGGGGCATGGCGTCGATTACGCTTACAGCTATCGAGGGAGTTCCTATCGTCAAGGCGGGCGACGATCTCGCCGCGCTGATTGCGAAGGGGCTCGACCAAACCGGCATCACGCTGCAAACCGGCGACATCGTCATCGTATGCCAGAAGGTAGTTTCGAAGTCCGAAGATCGAATGGTCGAGCTCAAAAGCATCGAGCCGTCGGCTTTCGCGAAGCAATACGCTGCGCGATGGGAAAAAGATCCGCGCGCGGTCGAGCTGGTGTTGCGCCAGACCAACCGCATCGTGCGCAACGATCATGGCGTGCTGATCGTGGAAACCGGCGCCGGTTTCGTATGCGCAAATGCCGGCGTCGATGAATCCAACACGCTCGGTGACGACCTCGCGCTGCTACTGCCCGAGGACGGCGATGCCTCGGCGAGAAGGATTCGCGACGGCCTCAAGCGACTGTGCGGCGCGGATGCCGCCGTCGTGGTGACGGATACCTTTGGACGCCCTTGGCGCGATGGCTTGACCGACATTTGCATCGGTGTAGCAGGTATCAACCCGATGCTCGATTTGCGCGGGACCAATGACCTCGGCGGTCGCGAGCTGCATCATACCGTCGTCGCGCTGGCCGATCAGCTTTCGGCCGCGGGCGGACTGCTGATGGAAAAAGCTTCGGGCATTCCGGCGGTGCATCTGCGCGGCTACAAGTTTCAACCGTATGAGGGCACGGCCAAAATTCTAATCCGACCGGCCGAAGCCGACCTCTTCCGCTAAAACCGCATCGTGAAGAAAGCCAAAGCATACCAACTGGCGCCCGAGGGCCTTGGCGAAAGCATCAGCCCCGCGCACCTGGTCGAGGCCGACCTGCAGGCCGTCGAAGCGAAGCTTTCGCGACTGCTCGACTCCAACGAATCGATCATCGCGGAGATTTGTCATTACCTCATCGATGCGGGCGGAAAACGCCTGCGCCCGACCTTTATCCTGCTGGTCTATCGCGCCTGCGGCGGGGTCGACGCCAAGGTCGAGGATGCCATCGATGCGGCGATCGCGCTCGAATTGATTCACTCCGCGACGCTGCTGCACGACGACATCATCGACGCGGGCATGCTCCGGCGCGGCAAGCCGTCGGCCTTCGCGCGCTACGGCGCGGGCGGCACACTGATCGCCGGCGACTATCTCTTCTGTCGCGCCTTTGAGCTGTGCGGCCGCTTCGAGGAGCACCTGGTGCGCACGGCGGCGCAGGCCTGCATCCAGCTCACCGAAGGCGAAGTGATGGAGGGCCGCTTCCGTCACAGCGCGGCGGCCAATTTCAACGATTACCTCACGGTTATAACGCGCAAGACCGCGTCGCTGTTTTCCGCCGGCGGCCGGGTTGCCGCCGATCTCGCCGGTGCGCCGAAGAAGACAATCGAATCGATGTGGAACCTCGGCACCGCAGTGGGACGCGCATTTCAGATGGTCGACGACATCCTCGACATCCTTGGGCCGGAGGAAAAAATCGGCAAGCCGGTCGGCTCCGATTTGCGCGCGGGCATTCCTTCGCTGCCGGTGGTGCTGGGCATGACGCGCAGTCCCGAACTGCGCCGGCTTTTCGAGAACGATGGGCGCATGGACGGTGCGAAATTTGAACGCGCACTCGAATTGTTACGCGCCCCTGATCTCATCGCAGAGGCGCGCGCGATGGCTGCCGACCAGGTGAAGATGGCGCGCGGATTGCTCGCCGAGCTGCGTCCGTCGGAGTATCGCGATAGCTTGACGGTGCTGATCGAAGACCAGATCGATCGCGAAGTCTGAACGCTAGGCTCCTCTTTTCGGCTGTGTGACAATCTCCGCTGCCATCGCGCACCGTGGAGAAGATCGCCATGCCAGAAGTTGTTCATTACGAAGCGAGCTATCCGGCCGCCATCGTCACCCTCAACAATCCGGACACTCGCAATGCGCTCAGCATTCCGATGATCGATGCGCTGACTGCCGCCTTCGAGCGCGCCGAGAACGATGCGAACGTTCGCGCGATCATTTTTACCGGCGCCGGGTCCGCATTCTGCGCGGGGATGGACCTGAAGGAACTGCGCGAGGCTCTGGATTCGCTCAACTTCACCGACGGAGGCGCGGCCTGGGAGAGCGCACTTCGCGGCGAGGAACTCATCGATCGTGTCTTCAAATCGTTGAAGCCCACTATCGCGGCCGTCAATGGCGCCGCGACCGCGGGAGGCGCGGGACTCCTCAGCGCTTGCGACATGGTAGTCGCGGTACCGGACGCGCGCATCGGCTATCCCGAAATGAAAGTGGGCATTCAAGCCGGCATGGTCCTGCTTCATCTGATGCGGCTGGTAGGCGAGCGCCAGGCACGCTATCTCGTGCTCACCGGCGATCTTGTTGCGGCGGCGCAGGCCAAAGCGATCGGGCTCATCAATGAAGTCGTTCCCAAAGACGAATTGATGACGACCGCGCTGCGCTGGGCGAATTCGATCGCGATGAATGGTCCCAAGGCCGAGGTCATTTCGAAATCACTGTTGCGGGCGTTCTCATCCGAAGCGATGGCGATGACGACTCCCGAGTATGCCGCGGCGCCTCATTTGACCGACGAATGCCGCGATGGCCTCACCGCCTTCTTCGCGAGGCAGCGCAGCCCCTGGGCGCCAAAGGCATAGCTCCAGTCTCGAATCAGTCGGCTTTCGATGAGTCGGAGCACGCGGGCAGAATCGCACCGCACGACTCGATCGCGGCTACGATGCCGTCGGCGATACGGCCGGACTTTACCGCCGCAATCAGATCATCGACGAACCGGTGCCAGGTGCCGGTTGGCGCAGTCGCATGAGTTTCGTGATCGGCGATGATCTCGACGTATCGCTCGCCCAGCGAAACGAACAGAAGAATCCGCATCGGATGGGTTCCTTCGCCCGCCAAATGCGCCGCGAACTCGCGATGTGCAAGGCCGCGTGCGGTAGCATGCTTGACGCTTTTCGGCACGACGGCGAGCCGGATCGGCAGAATGTCCAGCACCACCGTTAGCAGGACCAGGGCGCACAACTCGGTAAATATCAATGCTCGGCCACTAATCGCGGGACGGGTGGCAATTGCGACCCCGCCCACGGTTAAGGCGCCAAGTGCCGCCCATGCAATGGTGTAGGGAGTATAGCGATCACTCACCCGCGTAATCACGATGCTGATTTTGGCCCGGGTGCGCGCCTCGACCGCCGCCGCAGCCTCGCGGATGCGCCGATGATCCTCGGCCGTTAGCCTCTTTCTCATCGTCACCATCCCCCCGACGCCCCGCCGCCTCCAAAGGATCCTCCGCCGCCCGAGAACCCACCGCCATCGGAAGATCCCCCTCCCATGCCCCGCGAGCCCAGGTATCCGCCGCCGTGCCGCATCAGGTACGGATGACGGCTGCGGCGCGTTATGATCAGGAGGACGATCACGACGACGATAAACAAAATCAGCGGCGAGAACGGGACCGCCCCTGCTTGGCTCGGATGCGTAACCGGCAACTCGGTGTCTGGATGCAGGTTCGCGGCGGCATCGTCGCCGAGCGCCCGCAGAATCGCGGTGGTACCGGCCAGGACGCCGGCGTTGAAATCGCCGCTGCGAAATTGCGGCAGGATTCGCTTCTCGATGATGACGCGGCTGAGAGCATCGGTGAGTTGTCCTTCCAGCCCGTATCCCACCTCGATCCTGACCTTGCGCTCGTGCGGCGCGACGATCAGAATCGCGCCATTATTCTTTCCCTTTTGTCCAATGCCCCAATAGCGGCCGAGCTGATATCCGTAGTCTTCGATTGAATGGCTCTGCAGCGAGCCCAGCGTCACAACCACGACCTGCTCGCTGGTGGTGTGCTCATGCTGCGCCAGCATCGCATTGAGCTCGCTCACGCTGGAGGGGCTGAGGATGCCCGCCTCGTCGACGACCCGCCCACTGAGCGCGGGAAACTTCAGGTCGGCGGCGAATGCGCGCGCCGCGAGCAGCACGAGAAGAACCCCCAGCGCGCTCGGTATGAAATGCGAACCGCGACCGATAGCCGCACCTCGCGAGAGCATCAGAATTTGACCTGCGGGACCTGCTGCGCTTGTTCGGTGACGGTGAAGGTTTCGCGGAGCTTCATCTCCGGATAGAGCCAGCTTGCGATCCACTTTCCAGGATAGGTCCTGAGATAAGTGTTGTATTGCTGCACCGCGAGGATGTAGTCGCGACGCGCCACCGCGATGCGATTCTCGGTACCCTCGAGCTGCGACTGCAGCGCGAGAAAATTCTGGTTCGATTTGAGGTCGGGGTACTTTTCACTAACCGCCAGAAGCCGCGCCAGAGCACCGCCGACCGCGGCCTGATTCTGTTCGAATTGATGAAACTTTTCCGGATTCGAAAGGATATCGGTCGGCAACTGCATCTGGGTGGCTTTAGCGCGCGCCTCGGTCACCTCCGTCAGCACCTTCTCCTCCTGATGCGCGTAGCCCTTCACCGTCTCGACCAGGTTAGGGATCAAGTCGGCGCGGCGCTGATATTGATTCAGCACTTCGCTCCACGCCGCCTTCACTTGCTCGTCGAGAGTCGGCAGTTGATTGACGCCGTTGCATCCGGGGGCTCCGGCGACCGTCATTGCCAGGACCGTTGCGAAGAGGATTGCGCTGAACCGCCTGCTCATGAGCATTCCTTTGTTCACCTTGCTGGAGTTCGATACCTCGTGGGTCGAGAGTTGCACATTGCAGCAGCACCACAAAAAGGTTGAGGAAGGCGCATCAACGCTCCAGCCCCTCGAAGGCGAGCTTGAATACTGCGTCGGCGATTTCGGGCGCGTGCAGCGCGCCTTCCCGGCGATACCATTCGGTGATCGAATTCAGCATTCCGAACAGCAGCCGCGTGGCGAGGCGCGCGTCGATATCGTTGCGGAGGCTCTTTTCCTTCTGCGCCGCGGCAATTAGCCCCGCCATCAGACGATCGAATTCGCGTCTCTTTTCCAGGATGCGCCGCTCGGCGCGGGTATTGCCGCGCACCCGCAGCAACAATGCGACCTCGGGCGTCATCGCGATGGTGATCTCGATGGTGCGACGAATGACGTGCTTCAGACGCTTGAGCGCAGGGCCTCTGGCAGCTTCGGGCTCCTGCTCGAGCACGGCGAACAGCGCGTCGAAAGCGCGCCCTGCCCCGCGCAGCAGCAGCTCCTCCTTGCCGCGCGCGTGATAGTAGATGCTGGCCTTGGTGATGCCGGCCGCGCGCGCAACCTGATCCAGCGAGCTGCCGTCGTACCCGCGCTCGAGGAACACGCGCACAGCGACGTCGAGCAACGCGTCGAAGTTGTAGGCTTTGCGAGATTTTGCCGATGGACGCCCCACCTTCTTCTCCTTCGGTCCCTTGGGTGTTTCCGCGACATATCCATTACACTGTCAGGCACCCGCGCGGGAGAGCCCCGCGCTTTCAACCGAAGAACTGCCCAAGAGGATGTTCGCATGAAGTACGGTATTGCCATTCGCAACATGGGCCCGCAGTCGAGCCGCAAAACCATTCGCGAGTGCGCGCGCATCGCCGAACAGGCCGGCTTCGATGCGCTGTTCGTATCCGATCATTTATGCATCCCGCCCGATCAAACCGAAGGATCGGGAGGCCGCTATCTCGATGTCCTGGCGACGCTCGCATTTCTTGCCGGCGCAACCGAGCGCATCCGACTGGGCGTCTCGGTGTTGGTGATCCCGTATCGCCCCGCGGTGCTGACGGCAAAGCAGATCGCGACGATTCAGGAACTGTCCGGCGATCGCATGATCCTCGGAGTTGGGGTGGGATGGATGAAGCCCGAGTTCGATGCTCTAGGCGTCGACATCAAGAAGCGCGGTGCGATAACGACTGAGACCCTCGCGGTGCTGCATCATCTGTGGAATAGTGACGAAGCGCGTTCCTACGATGGCAAACTGGTGAAGTTCCCCGCGTTCGTTTTCCTGCCGCGACCTGCGCGTCCTCCGATTTGGATCGGCGGCAACAGCGCCGCTGCTCAGGACCGAGTGGTCAAGTTCGGCGACGGATGGCATCCGATGTTGCGCAGCGCCGAGTTGAAGCCCGCCGTCGACGCGCTCAAAGCAAAGCTCGCTGCGGCGGGTAAACCCGCCCCGGAAATCATCGTGCGTCGAGGTCTGAAGCTCGAAGACGCATCAGCGGCACGCGACAGAGTACTGGCGGAGCGCGATGCGGGCGCGACCTACTTCATCCTCGACCTGGGCCGCTATGAGAATGAATCCGTCTTCGGCCGCGCGGTCGATACTTTCATCGGTCAGGTAAGCTCGCACGCATGAGCGGTCCGCGCCCGTTCGATTCTAACGGAGTTCTTCCTGGTGAGTGCAATCGCAAGACTGGCGGAAGCCGCGCCTCGCTACGCCGCCCTGCTTCGTTCACAATATTGGCGGCCTGAGCAGCTCGATTCGTACCGCGAGCGACAGCTCGAAAAGACCCTGCGCGCCGCGGCGAAGATTCCCTTTTATGCCGAACGCCTCGACCACCGCATCCACGCCCATGATCTGCGACACCTTCCGATTCTGAAGCGTGCCGACGTCGAAGCATTGAGCACTTCAGTCCTCTCCCTCTACCCTCCCGGCACTCGCTTTGTGAGCGAGCGGTCTTCGGGGACCAGTGGTCCCGCGGTAAAGCTGCTATTCGATTCGTCGCATCAACGGAGCCGCAATGCGGCTCGGATTCGTTTCCTGCGAATGAACGGATGGAACCCATTCCGCCCCACTGTCTGGTTTGTCGGCTCGTCGCTGCTGTCTGAAAAGAATCCCGACTTTCAGGGCATAGGTGAATTGATCCGATGGTTTTCTTCATCGTTTGGGGTGAAGTTTCTCCCAACCCAAATGCCTTTTCGCGAACAGGTGCAAATCCTCGCGAAGCTGAAACCCGCGTCTCTCTATGCGTTTCCCAGCGGCATCGACGGAATTCTGCGCGCTCTTGCCGAGACGGGGCAGCGCCTGCCGTCGATCCGGGTAGTGATGTGCGGTGGCGAAGCGGTGGATGATTCCCTGCGCGAACGCACGCGAACAATGCTAGGGCCCGAGCTGCGCGACAACTACGGATCGACGGAGGCATTTCTCGCCTTCCAGTGCCCGGCCGGCAGCTATCACATCAACGCCGAACACGTGATGGTGGAAGTCGTGGACCAGGCCGGGAACCTCACCACTCCAGGCCAAATGGGCAGGGTGCTGGTGACCACGCTCGAAAATTACCTGATGCCGCTGGTGCGCTATGAGATTGGCGACTATGCGGTCGCGGCGAGCGGACTATGTTCCTGTGGTCGAACCTTACCGCGGCTCGAACGGGTTCTGGGACGCCAGGTAAACATGTTTCGAAAGTCCGACGGCAATCTCCTCTCGGGCTGGCAGGCGGTCGGCACGCTGCGAAGATTTCCTGAAATGAAAATTTTCCAGGTAGTGCAGAAATCGGTCGATCGTTATTGCGTGCGTTATGTGGCCGATCGGCCGCTGACTTCCGAGAGGGAAACCGAAATAGAGAAAAGGCTCTGCGCTGATTTCGGAGAGGCGCTAAAGGTCCACTTCGAAAAGGTCAGTGAGATCGAGCGCGCTCCAAGCGGCAAATTCATGGTCACGCTTTCGGAGCTGGCGCGATAGCTCTCATGGGAAGCCGGCGCCAGGAATCTCGACCTCGACGGTATCGATGCGTGCCTTCGAGTTGCCCCGCATCAGATCCTCGTGAGTGGTTTCAGCACTGACGCAAAAAAGCGTTCGTCGATCGTCGCCACCGAGTGCGCATGCCACTGCGCGCCGGCCCTTTACCGCGATCCGATCGAGGATGCGCCCCGCTGAATTGACCCGTACGAACGCATCCTCCTGAAACAGACTGGTCCACACCGCTCCCTCGCGATCGAGGCAGATTCCGTCAGGCTCGGTGAAGCTGCCGAAACGTTTGCTGAGATCGAGCGATCCGTCGGTGGAGATGCAAAATTCGGCGAGCGTGTTGCCATCGCTTTCGGCGACCACCACGCGCTTGCCAAGGTCCGAAACCGCAATGCCGTTGGGAAATCGAAGCCCGCGCGCGACGACCCTCGCGTCACCGTTCGGCATCACCAGGATAATCTGTCCGTTGTCGTGGTTGCCTCCAGTCATGAGATCGAATCCGAGATCGCCCACATAGATACGCCCCTGACCGTCGATGATCATGTCGTCGATAGTGCCGGCAGCCACCTTTGATAGATCGCACAGGGTCGATACTTCTCCATTGGCGAAAGTCAGCAGCTTGCGATCGAACATCGAGGTAATGACTGGAGCGCCGGTAGGCAGGAAGCCGATGCCGCCCGCGATCCCGGGAATCCGGCAAAGCGTCTCGCATTCGCCGCCCGGCGCCATGCGCAGCAACTTCATCGCGAGGCTGTCGACGAACCACAACTCTCCATCGTGCCAGCGCGGTCCTTCGAAATATTTGCCTTCGGTGAGCAGTGGTCGCAGTTCGGTGTATTCCATCGTTATCCGTGACAGGTCCCTTACGTGACAGGTCCCTTAGATGATCTTCTCGCGACGCAGTTGCGCGAGGTCACTCTCCGGCACACCCAGCACCTCGCCGTAGATGCGATCGTTGTCGTGCCCGACGCCGACCGAGCCGCGCCAGACTTTGCCCGGCGTGAGCGAGAACTTCGGCGCGATGCCGACTCCCTTGACGCGCCCGACCTGTTCATCCTCCCATTCAATATGCACCCCGCGTGCATTGTAGTGCGGGTTTTGCGCGATGTCCTTGCTCGACATGATCGGCGAACACGGCACCTTCACCTGATTCATCGCGTGGACCACCGCATCGACGGTGTGATCGTTGATCCATCCGCGCAGCAGCGCGTCCCATTCGATTCCCTCGATGGTCTCGATCTGAATGCGCGCGTTTTTCCATTTTTCTTCCGCCGGATCGAGGCCGATCACCCGGCACACTGAATCGAACTTCTCCTCGCCCAACGCGCCGAGCACAATCCATCCGTCCTTGGCCTGAAACGCATCGAGTGGCTGGAAGCCTTGCGCGCGATTGCCCGATCTCTCGCGCACCACGTCTTTCTGAAAAAACTCAAGCATCGTGCCGCCGACGGTCTTGTGAATCGCCTCATACTGCGCCAGATCGATCGATTGCCCCTTGCCGGTGGCGCGCGCATAGGTCAGCCCCGCCAGCGAGGACCACAGGGTGAACATCGCGGTCATGTAATCCCCGATCCATGGCGCAGCGCGCATCGGAGGCTCCGGATCGGGCGAGCCGGTCTGGTACATCGTGCCGCTGACCGCCTGCCCCACAATGTCGTAGGAGGCGCGATGGACCCAGTCAGGATCGCCGGTCTGTCCGAATCCAGAAACATGGGTGATAACGAGTTTGGGGTTGACCTTCAGAACGCTGGCATCGTCGAGGCCCCATCGTGCGTACGAACCAGGCTTGGAACTTTCCATCCAGATGTCGGCCCGCGCGATCAGTTTGAGGAACAGTTCCTTGCCCTTCGGCTTCGAGAAATCCAAGGTTACCAGAAACATGTTGCGCCGTTCCTGCACGAACGTCGTCGCAACCGAATCGCCGCCATTCTTTCCGTCCAGGCGGATGCCGATGGTGCGCCATCCCGCATCACCACTGCCAGGCCGCTCGACCTGGATGACCTCGGCGCCCATCTCGGCTGCCAGTTCAGCCGCAAATGGCTGCGCAATCAGCGTCCCGGTCGACACGATCTTCACGCCCTGCAGTGGGCCAAAAGCCTCGGGCACTAAGGTCTTTTCAGGCATTCCATCCGCCTCATGATTAGAATTAGAGAACGAGAATCATGCCCCGTTTCGCGCGAAGTGGGCAACACACGGAACCGGCGCAGCGTCGTCATGGCGTTGGCCGATTTTCGAGCACGGGTTATTATGAGAGTGCAAATCGCGAAATGAACAGTTCAATCAATCAGCGCGAGTTGACCTACAAGGCGGTCGCCGGTCTGGCCGGCGGCGCACTCGGATGGCTGCCCGTAGAACTCGCCAGCCACGGACGCAACCTGACCGATGCGATGAGCACCGGCGATATCATCGCTGCCTACCTCACGATGGCGATCCTGTCGGGGATGATCGGCGGACTCATCCTCGCTTCGGATGAACAGAAGTTCGAACTGACGCCGACGGTTCGCAACCGCTTCATCCTCGGCTTCGCGGTATGCTTCATCCTCGCGATTCCGGCGAACTACTACTCGAATATCGTTTTTTCGGGAATTCTAAGTTACGGCGGATGGGGCACCGGTCACCAGGGCTCGCTCTCGGTTCTCATACTTGGCCGCGTCATCTCGTGGATGATGATGGGCACCATGCTTGGCGCCGGCGTCGGAGTTGCCGGGTTTCTGGCTTCCGCGATTCCGCCGATCAGATCGATGGTCGGATCGATCAATTTCCCCGCGATCAACATCGTAAAAGGCGCGGCAGGCGGATTTATCGGTGGCCTGGCGGGCGGACTGACCTTCGATTTGATCAACGGAGCTACCGGCGGCGGCCTGGCGGCGCGGCTGATCGGGTTGAGCCTTATCGGATTGGCAATCGGGTTGGCGATCGGCCTGGTGCAGGAGCTGACCAAGGCGGCGTGGCTGACGGTCGACGCGGGCCGCCTGAAGGGCAGGCAATATCGTCTCGAGGGCGGAATCTCTTCGATCGGACGCGCCGAGGAAAATCCGGTCGGCCTGTTCGGCGACACCGCGGTGCAGGCGCGGCACGCCGTCATCGAGCGGCGCGGCAACGACTACGTCTTGCGCGGGCTCGCGGTCGCGGACGGAACTTTCCTCAATGGCGAGCGCATCGAGACGGCGACGCTGCACGATAGCGATCGCATCCGCATCGGATCGTACGAACTGAGTTTCCATCTGCGCGGGGTAAGGCCGTCGTCGGTCCGCGTCGGATCCGGACCTTCGCAAATCTACGCGCCACCTCAGCCCGCAATGTCGAGTGGCGCGGTGCTGGTCGATGCGCAAGGCAGGAGCTTCCCGCTTCGAACCGGGACGGAAACCAAAATCGGTCGCGCGACGGACAACGATATCGTACTGGGCGATGCCTCCGTTTCGCGGCATCATGCGGCAATCGAGTCGAGCAATGGCAACTTCCGAATGCGCGACCTGGGCAGCCAAAACGGAACATTCGTGCGCGGCGAGCGGGTCAACGAAGCTCCCCTGAATAACGGAGACCCGGTGCGGGTCGGCGACGCTTCGTTTACCTTCCGTGCCTGACGAAGAGTTTTTTGACAGGGCACGCTTCTGTTCCCGATGCGGATTACCGGTAATCGTCGAAGGAGCCAGCTTCTGCAAAGACTGCGGCGCATCGTTGGATGGAAGCGGCCGGACGCGCCGCGAAATCGGGATGCATCCGCTGTTCGCCTTCCTGTTGAGCATCATTCCCGGACTCGGCCACCTCTACCAAGGTCATCCACTGCGCGGCCTGCTTTGGTTCTTCGGTGTAACGATCGCGTATCAGGCCGGACCGATTGGGTATCTGCTACATTTGATCTGCGCTGTGAGCGCGGCATCGTATGGCCCGCGTCCGCACGAAGAGGGCCGGCGACGACGCCGCGGCCGACGAATCGATCGTGCCTCCGCGCGCCTTTGACGCTGAGTCAAACGATTAAATGATAGCGGCCAATTCCATAATCGGGGGACGATATCGCGTCACCAAACCGCTGGGCGGTGGCGGCATGAAACTCGTCTACCTCGCCGAAGATATGCGGCTGGCGTCGCGCCCGTGCGCGCTTGCCGAGATGGTTGACAGCTTCACCGATCCGACCATGCAACAGCAGGCGGTCGCCGCCTTTCAACGCGAGGCCGACATGCTGGCGCAACTCAGCAACGAGCATATTCCGCGCGTCTTCGATCGCTTCAGCGAGCAGAATCGCCATTACCTGGTAATGGAGTTTATCGACGGCATCACGCTGGAGGACGAGCTTAAGAGCAACGGCGGCAAACTCGATGCTGCGCGCGTGATCGACGCCGCACTCCAGATCCTCGACACGCTCCAGTATCTGCACAACCTCGAGCCGCCGGTCGTGTATCGCGACCTGAAGCCATCCAACGTGATGCTCGGGCGCAATGGACAGGTGAAGCTGATCGATTTCGGCATCGCGCGATTTTTCCTGCCGCAGAGTAACGCCACCATGATCGGAACCCAGGGCTACGCGCCGCCGGAGCAGTACCGGGGACGCGCCGAATCGCGCTCCGATCTGTACGCGCTCGGCGCCACCATGCATCATGCGCTGTCGGGCCGCGATCCCGCAGCCGAACCACCGTTCAGTTTTCCCAAGCTGCGCACGCTCTGCCCCGATCTGGATCCGGCGCTCACCGAGTTGGTCGATCAGGCGCTGGAATATGACGTCGTGCATCGGATGGCCGATGCCGGCGAATTCAAGGAGCGCCTGCTCGCGATCAAGGCGGGAGTCGCCATTGCGAGGGTTAACGGCGAGGCGCCCTCGCCGCGGCAATCGGCCAAACCACAACTGCGACTGCCGTTGGGGGGCGCCGCATCGGGGAAATCCTCACCCCAGGAAGCGACCGTCATCCTGCGCACAGGCGATCTGCGATGTCCGTCGTGCCAGCGAACGATTCCCGCCGATTCGCGATTCTGTTCCTTCTGCGGCAACTCGATTGCGTTCGCGGAGATGGCCAATGGCGGTGTCAGCAGCGCCGATTCCGCAACTACGGTGCTGCCGGAACATAGCGGTTCGACTCCTCCGCCGGAATTTTCCCGCAGCGTCGATTCGCATCCGAACTGGAGGCCCGCGCGCCGCGACCCGCGTCCGATGCGCTTCGTCGCCGCGATGGTGGCCGGACTCGTCTTGGTCGCGATCGTAGTCAGCGGCGTGGTCAATTATTTGCAACAGGTGGCGCACCAGCAGGCCGAATCCTCCGCGCCAGCCGAGGGAATGGCGCCGGACGGCTCGATTCCCCCGGCCTACGAGAATCCGCGGCCCGATACGGTGGAGCCCGAGCACACTTCGGCGCTTTCCATCACGCTGCGAGAATGGCTCAACATGCAGGGCTACCAGTCGGTCCATTTCAGCATCTTTGGCAACACGGTGATCTTGTGGGGTACCGTGCCGAACGAATTTGAGCGGCGCTGGGTGCGCACCCAGGCGACGATGCTGACGGGGGCGACCAGCATCATCGACCATTTGACGATTCGCCCAAATCCCGACGCGTTCGGCGAGCCTTGAGATTGCGATGATCATCGACCTCCATGTGCACACCCATCTTTCGGATGATTCGAAGACCACGCCCGAGAAATATGTCGAGACGGCGATCAAAAGCGGCGCCGGCCTGAGTGCGATCTGCTTCACGGAGCATCGCAAGTTTCCGCGCGATCCCGAAACTGATCGGGTTTACGCCGAACTGTCTGACAACCACGGCATCGTGATCATTAAAGGTGTCGAGGCCGATACCGACCTCGGCCACCTGCTGTTGTTCGGCCTCAATGATGAGGTGCTCCGCCGCTTTGATCCGTCGCATCGGATGCTGAAGAGCGCGCATCTTATCGACGTGCTTCACAAGGAAGGCGGTATCGCGATCCCGGCGCATCCGTTTCGCGATTCGGGCTATGGGCCGCGGCTGGACGACCTAGTCGCCAAGCACGGCAGCGCGCTGTCCGCGGTGGAAGCGATCAACGGCCAGAATTCGCCGGCCGAGAATGAAAAAGCGGTCGCCGCAGTCGAGAAACTTGGACTCACCGCACTGGGCGGAAGCGACGCGCATTTCCCAACCGCGCATTGGTTTCTGACCTGCGCCACCGAATTGGAGCGTCCCATCAAGAACGTCGAGGAGCTATGCGTCGAGCTGCGCGCCGGTCGAGCGCGCCCCTACCACTTCGCGCGTTCCGGTTGAACCTTAAGCCGTCGCGCCTTTTCCGTTGGCCTCTTCCAATGCGCGGGAGAAGCGGCGGAGATCCGACGCCCGCCCGGCGATCACCAGCGTATCGCCGGCCTTGAGTTGACGATCGGGTGATACCGGGACGAATCCGGAGTCCGGATCCTCTACATCGCGCAGTGCGAGTACCGTGACGTCGAACCGCGCGCGTGGGTCGAGGGTGCGGATGGTCTGCCCTACCGACTCGGCTGGAACTTCAACTCGCGACACGCGATAGCCGCTCGCCCAATAGATGTTCGAGTCCCCGCGCGCGATCGACGTCAGCGAGAGCGCCACGCGATTGAGGGCCTGCGCCAGATGCCGCCGTGTCACCAGGCCCATGAATTGACCGTGATGCGGCTGGTCGGCGACCGGAATTTCCTCCAGGCCATCGACACCCATCAACTCGCTCGCCGCATACAGCGATGCATCCGGCAGTACCAGTGGCGGGTTGCGCTCGCACAGATCGTACGCATTCACCAGCGGTGACAATTGATTGTCGCGCCCCAGCAATGCGAGCAGATCGCGCGTCACGATGAGCCCGACGAAGGTCCCGCTGCCATTTACTACCGGCAGCGTCGATTGCGAAGTTTCCCCGGCAATCCGCAACACTTCGTCGAATGAGGTATTCTCCGCCACCGTGACGACGTCCCGATCCATCACGGCGTTGACCGGAATCTGACTGAGGGCGATTCGCTCCTGCGCGATGTGCAGAGTCTTGCCTTCGCGCGCCAGAGGATAGGTGTCGATCGATTCCGATTCGATCAGACGCGCCACTACCAACGCTGCGATCGTCGCAATCATCGCAGGCAGCGCAACGGTATAGTTCTGCGTCATCTCGAAGAGCAAAAACAACGCGGTCAGTGGCGCGTGAGTAGTCCCCGCCAGAAACGCGCCGAGCCCGACCAGCGCATAGGATCCGCGCGGTCCGGTCAGATGCGGGATGAACAGCGAAAAGGCCCGTTGCGTGGTTCCGCCCGCCATCGTGCCGATGAAGAAGATCGGTCCGAAAACTCCACCGGGCGCACCCGCGCCGAGCGACACGCTGCTGGTGAAAAACTTCGCCACGGTGAGCGCCGCGAGCATCGCGAGCTCGTACTTTCCCGCCATCGCGGCGTTAATGGCGGGATAACCGTCGGAGAGGTTCTCCGGAAGAAAAATCGCGACCGCGCCAACCAGCACTGCGCCGATCCCGAGCTTCTGCCAGGCCGGAATCGCGACGCGGCGAAACCGGTCCGCCGTCGCGTGGAAGAAGCGAATGTAGCTCGCGGCCAGGACGCCGAACGCCGCGCCCATCGCGCCGTAGCTGAGCAGCTCCCAGTAGCTGCGAAGCACGAATTGCGGAACCTGGAACACCGCTTCGTTGCCGGTCACCGCTCGCGAAGTCACGACCGCAGTCAGGGTCGCCACGATCAGCAGCGTAAGGTTGGCCAGCTCGGTGTGGCCTAGCAAAACGATCTCCTGGGCGAACATCAAACCGCCCATCGGAGCATTGAAGGTGGTGGCGATGCCCGCGCCCGCGCCGGCGGCAACCAGCACTTTGGCGCGTTCGGGGCCGAGCTTGCGAAACTGCGCGACCGCGGATCCGATCGCGCCTCCGACCTGTGCGATCGGACCTTCACGACCGACTGACCATCCTGAGCCTAGCGAGAGCGCGGCGCCCGCGGCCTTGATAAAAATCCATCCGCGATTGATGCGTGCGTTACCGAGATTCACTTGCTCGAGAAAGTTCGGAAACCCATATCCGAGGACGTCGCCGCGAAAGAAACGGTCCAGCACCAGCATCGCGACCGCGCCGGTGGCCAGCACTACCGGAGTCAAGGCCAGGAGCATCCCGCCACGCGAAATTCCCAGCGCATTCCATTCCAGGTTGCGGAACAGCGCTTCAGATAGATGTATCAGCTCACGAAAACCGAGATTGCCGAGCGCAGCCAACATCCCGACCGCGCCCGCGAGCAGGATCATCTGAACATAGTTGAACTGATCGCTGCGAAGGCCGAGATTCGGCTTGGAAGGATCGATCTTGGTTCCGGGCACTCAAACACCTTGCGGGAAGGTCAGATTTGCAGGAAGCGCTTGATGACCTGCAGTGATTCGTCGAGTTGATCGTGATGCACCCAGTGTCCGGCCTTTTCGATCGTCACGATCTCGGCGTTCTTGAACACCTTGGTGCGGCCATCTTTTTCCCAATCCCCGGTCCATGACTCACCGCCGCGAATCAGCAGCGTCGGCGATTCGATGTGCGCCCAGATTTCCTCGGCATCCTTCAGATTGAACTGATACGGCGTGGTGGCGCGCACGTAATTGTCGAATTTCCACGACCAGGTACCGTTTTCATTGCGTTGAATGCCCCAAATCGTCAAATGCCGCGCCTGCTCAACGCTCAGATGCGGATTCTCGGCGCGCATCCTGGCCAGCGCCTCTTCGATGCTGACGTACTCCCGAACCTTGCGCTGCGCGAGCGCCTGCATTTCGCGCACCCAGTTTTTCATGCGCTCGCTCGCGGGCGTGTCCTTGATCATCGCGGGCGGTGGACCGAGTCCTTCGATCGATACCACCTTCTTTACCATCTTTGGAAATACACCGGTGTACTGAAGAACGATGCCGCCGCCGAGCGAATGGCCGATCAGCGTGAGCGGTTTGTTGCCGAGCGCATTGATGAGCTGCGCGAGGTCCACCACGTAGTCGATCATCGCGTAGGGACTGCCTACCGCGTGCGCCGAATCGCCATGGCCGCGAAGGTCCGGCGCGATCACGTGATAGTTCTTGCGCAATTCCAAGGCAGTCCAGTCCCAGTTGCGGCAATGGTCACGCCCGCCGTGCACCAGAATCATCAGCGGCGCATCGGGATTGCCCCAATCGACATAGTGAAGCTTGAGGCGCTGCGAAAAAAAGTAGTGCGAGGTCGGTCCGATGATGCTTTCGGGCATGCCGCTTCTTACTCCGGTTCAGGTCAGGTTAGGTTTGACGTCGTCGAGCGCTGCGCGCGCGGTGCTCACGATGAAGTCGATGTCGTTGTCGTTGACGATAAAGGGCGGCGTGATCATGATCGCATCGCCGCCGGCCGGGCCCGCCATCCCGGTCGATGGATAGACGAACAGGCCGCGCTTGACTGCCGCGCCGAGCACCTTGTTGGCGGTCTTCAGTTCCGGCGCATAGGGGGTCCGCTTTTCGCGATCGCGCACCAACTCGACGCCCCAGAAAAATCCCGCGCCGCGAATGTCCCCCACCATCGGATGTCCCGAGAGCTCTTCCTTGAGTTGCGCTCCCAGGCGCGCCCCGACCTTCTCCGCGCGTTCGACCAGTTGCTCGCGCTCCATGATGGCCAGCACGCCGTCGCCGATCGCGCAGGCGAGCGGATGGCAACTGTAAGTAAAAAACATGAAATCGCGATTGGCTTCCTCGCATACTGCGACGACATTTTCATCCACCGCGATCATGCCCATTGGCATGTACCCGCCGGTCAGCCCTTTGCCGCCAATGAGAATGTCGGGCTTCACGTTCCAATGATCGACCGCGAAGCGCCGGCCGGTGCGGCCGAAGCCGGTCATCACTTCGTCGGCGATCAGGAGAATATCGTTGCGATCGCAAATCTCACGCAGCTTCGGCCAGTACTCCTTGACCGGAGGAACCGCGCCTCCGGCGGCACCCATCATCGGCTCGGCCATGAACGCGGCGATGTTATCGGCACCCTGCTTTTTGATCTCTTCTTCGAGCGCGTTGGCGCAATCGATATCGCACGACGGATAGGTCTTGCCCCATGGGCATCGATAGCAAAATGAGGGCGGGATCTTCGGCCAATCGAACAACACGTGCTCGTAGTCGGCGCGCCGCAGGCTGCTACCGGCGGAAAGCGCGCCCAGCGTGTTGCCGTGATAGGAGAACTGGCGCGAGATGATCTTCTTCTTCGACGGCTTGCCCTTCACCTTCTGGTAGAGCATCGCGAATTTGATCGCCATCTCGACCGCTTCGGAACCGCCGCTGGTGAAGAAGAAGCGATCGACCCCGGACGGCGTCCACTTCGCGAGGCGATTGACCAGCTTCTCGCGTTCGTCGGAAACCCACACCGGCACGATGTAGTTGAGCTTGCGGATGGTCTGTTCCGCGATCTTCGCGAGCTCCTCGCGGCCTTGTCCGACGTTGACGACCACCGCGCCGCTCCCCGCATCGAGCAGCTTGCGGCCGTCCTTGGTGTAGAGATACGCACCCTCGGCCCGCTCGATGTGAAGCGGCGTCCAGGGGCTGCGCATGAACAGAACTTCTTGTTCCGGCATAGCGCAATCTTAGGCGTGCCGGGCCGACGCATCAATTGTCGCAGTCGCGCAATGTTCGATGGGTTGTAGTGAGCACACTGGCCCGCTAGGCTTGAGCGATACGGGGTGCGCGCCCCACCAGGAGTGTCACATGTACGCGCTAATCATTCTGCGGCATCGCAAGCCGCCCGAATTGCTCACCGTTTTCAGAAGCCGTAACGAATTCATCGCCGCCGTCGGGCGCAAGAAAGCTGCCGAGCCCTGGCACGAAGCGACCAAGGCCTTCCGCGCAGTTTACGAGGTCTGCGACGAAAACGAGTTCGCCAGGTCGCTGGAAGCGATACGCCTCGATCATCCGGAGGAGTACCAGGCGTGCCTCGCGCTGGTTCCCAAGTTTCAGATTCCCAACGGCCTCATGCCGTGAGATCCGAATCGTAGGTGAGTCATATATCTAGATGGACTTGACTCACCATTCGCGAATCCGATAACTATGCCTTCATGCCGAAGGCGCACCAGCCGCGAAGTCTGCGCGAAGCGTTGAAGTTCTTCGCCAACCCGGATCGTTGCCTGAAAGCGACGGTGGTACTGCGATGGCCCAACGGGGTGAGATGTCCCGGCTGTGGCGGCGCGGACGTCCGATTCCTTCCCACGCGGCAGGTCTGGAAATGCCGCCGCCAACACGCCGGGCAGCAGTTCAGCGTCAAGGTCGGCACCATCTTCGAGAACTCGCCGATCGCTATGGATAAGTGGCTCGGCGCAATCTGGATGATTGCAAATCGGCCCGACGACACCAGTGCCCATAGCTTGACCCGCGTGCTGGGAGTGACGCCGAAGACTGCATCGTACATGCTGCGTCGTGTCCAGCTTGCGATGAATACCGACAGATTCGCGAAACTCGCCTACCCCCAAAAGGCCAGCCCGCAGGCGAGCATTATCCGCCTTCCGCGGTCGCCCATTCACCCACGCGAGGCTGTACATCAGTGAACCAGCCGTCCAGCGAGTACGCCCGCTTCGAGCATCTCGGCCGATGTCTATTCGCGGTCGAGAAGGACACCGCCGCTAAACAGCGCACGAGCCACGAAGCGGAAAAAAGGACTTCGCCAAACAATCCAAAACATTCAGAGGCCGAGTTTCACAAGAGCCTCAGGAGGTTTGCGATGAAAGCAACCGACCAACAGCCGCTCCAGTGCTCGTTCTGCGGTAAGACTGCCGAACAGGTCCAGTTCCTGCTGGCAGGAGGCGGCAACCCGCCTTCGGTCTACATCTGTGGCGGATGCGTCGACATCAGCGCAAGCATTATCGAGAAGACCAAGGCTTCCGGGAACGCGCCCGCCGCGCCATAACGATGTGCCCGATGCTCAGTGCGGAATAATCGCGACGCCCTTACGCACACGCACCGACAATTCCGGATGTTTGGGGATGTCGACGCGCAAAGTCCTATAACCGGGGCGGTCGGGGTCGGGTGACAGATAGGCGACGGTGTACTGGCGCGTGAGCTCATTGCTGATCGCTTCGCAGTCGCGGCCGAGTTCCTCGCCGTCGCCGAGCCGGGGCAGGTTAAACGCCCGCGCCCCGGTTTCCGCAGACAACGCTTCAAGCGTCTTCATGTCTACTTCGTCGTCATCGGTGTGGATCAATCGGGAAAAGAACCCTTCGTTGGGTTTCATCGGCTGCGCGCCGATGCCGATAGTATAGATGAGCACCTTCATGGCCCGTGCCGCGGCGATGACCTTTTCGCGTGGGAGCTTGCTTTGATTGTCCATGCCATCGGTGACAACCAGCAGCGCGCGTTTGTCGCGCCGGGCTCTGCGCATCTCAAACAGACCCATGAAAACCGCATCATAGAGCGAAGTCTGACTGACCGAATGAAGAAATCTGAGATGATCGATTATCTGCCTATGATCCAAGGTAAAGGGCTGGAGCAGCGCAGCGTCCACCGAAAAGGCCTCGAGAAAAATTTCGTCGCGCGAATCCAGGTCGGCCACCATGCGCGCGATGGCCGCGCGAGCCTGCGGAAACTTGGTCGACATCGAGGTCGAGCAGTCCACGATGATACCGACCGATACAGGAGCGGTGCGGTCGGCGCGAAAAAATCCGATCGGACGCTGCTGACCGTCCTCAAGGACCCGGAAATCGTCTTCCTTCAAATCGGTGACATACTTGCCCGAGGAATCAGTGACCGTGACCGTCACCTGCTCGAAGCCCGGCTGACCGCGCAGCTTGAGCGAGCGTAGCTCCAGTGCGGTGTCGGGTTGAGGAAGTGGCGCCGCGACGGATGGCATCGCGGCGGGATTCTGGTGAGCTGGTATCGAAAGTGTATTCGCAGAAGGCGCGGCCTGCTGTTGCGCGAGAACAAATGCACCGCCGCTCACTATCACGGCGAGCGTCGCGCATCCGATGAGAACCGATATCCGGTGCCGCCTCATCATCAAGAGAAACCGAGTCCAGCGTCTTTGTGACCGATAATCAATCACTCAGTGTAAATGCGGGATTAAATGTTGGATAGAGAAGACCAGCGCCAGCAGCACCAGCATCGCACCCGCCGCCCGCTGCGCCTCATGTTCATATGTCTCACCGATGCGCTGCCCGAAAGCCAAACCGACAAAGGTGAAAATGGTGGTGGTTATCGAAACGGTGATCAGCATCGGGATCAGCTCAATGTCCACCGCCGGGAGAACGAAGCCGACTCCCAGCGAATCGAGGCTGATCGACAGCGAGGTAACCAGCAATCCGACCCCGCGAGTCAGGTCGAACGAGGGCTCCGAGGCGTGATTGTACGATTCGCGAATCATGAATGCGCCGACCAGCGCGAGCAGTCCGAAGCCGGCCCATTCGGCGATCTCGCCGAACAGTTTTCCCGCGCTGGTGCCCAACTCGTAGCCGATCACCTGCATCGCGATCTCGGCGCTGGCGAATGCGACGCCGAGGCGGATTCGGGTTCGCCATTGCGCCTCGGTGATCCCAACTGCGACGGAGATCGCGAAAACATCGAGCCCGATAGCGATAGCGATCGCGAGTATTTTGAGTGCGGTGACATGTTCCGGATGCATCAGACGCGGCAGGTTATCAGACACGGAGCATGGCGCAAGAAAGGCTGCTGCGCGCGAGGTCGCGCCGATTCAGTCAGGGGCAAGAACAACCGCGAGAGCAGCCGCGCGGTCTCCGCTGACACTCGGTCTAGTGCCCATAGCGCGAACGAAACAACGGCTCGTTGATTTATGGTGTCGCTGCCCCATAAAGCGTTATTCTGAGAATCATCCTGCGAGCTGTGAGATTCTGTGAGGATTTCGACCCCCGGCAAAATACTCGCGATCACCGCCCTACTCTTGCTGGCGAGTTTGAATCGGGCCAATGAAGCGGCCGCGCAAAGCGTGTTCGATCTCGCCGCCACCGAGGTCACCATCTTCTCGCCCGAAAGCGAGAAGATCATTGGACATGGCCATTACAAGCTCTCGCACCTCGATGGTTTCGATGTCGTCGAAGGTGAAAACAAATATCTCGACGGCGAATACGATAGCGAGGAGCAACGGGTGCGACCCAGCGTTGGCGGTCAGCCGCCGGTGCTGGTCAGCTATCAGCATCAGTTCTTCAACCCCGACGGCACCACCCAATACGCCGACTCGCTCGACGCCAGGACCGGCGCCGCAATCTGCAAGCGCTACGATTCCGAAGTCCCCGACATCCGGGAGGACAATCTCAAGATTCCGCCGGATACCTATGCGGGCGCCGCGCAGTTGATGATGCTGGTGGGGCGCCTGCGCGAGGGGGCCGCGGTAGTCAGCTTCCACTCGTTTAACTGCGTGCCGGATCCGAAAATATTTTCCATTAAGGCAACCCCAGTGACCGGGCCAGTAACGTGGCCGATGTATCCGGGCAAGCTGGTCAAGATGGAAATGAAGCCCGACTTCGGATGGCTCAACGTTCTGATCGCGCCATTCATCCCGCGGATCTATGGATGGTTCGATCCGACCGACTCGTTCAACTACGTGGGCGGCCAATTCGATCGTTACTACAAAGGACGCCACATCCTGATGGTGCGGGCGCACGATGCCAATCCGGTCGCAGAAGGCGCCGCCAGGCTTCCCACCGACCACTGAGTTGGCCTGATCGATAAGCGTTTCCTGTCGGAATCGTGTCGCCGGCAAGAACGTAAGGTTAAATCGATGTCGCCGCCGACGATGCCCATTTTTCGCGCTCGCGCCCGCGACTATGCTCGGCATCATCAATGGGGGTGCGGATGTGGCGAGAAGGAAATACTCAGCGCTGGAAGTTTATTGCGGCTACTATCCTGTTCCTGGTTGCCACCATTCTCTGTCTGAGGCTGGTAGCGTCGGCCCAGAACATTGCCGATCCGTTTGAGCTGGCCACCACCAATGTCACGATTCTGAATCCCGACAACCGCGAGGTCATCGGTCACGGCCGCTATACGGTGACGCATGCGAAAGATGCGCTGCTACTCGAGGGCGAAAATCGCTACTTCGATGGCGAATACGACCGCGAAGTGCAACGCGTTGAGCACGGCGCCGATGGCGCTCCGCCTATCCTTATCAGCTACGAACATTCATTCTTCGCCGCCGACGGCTCGCCGCAATCGCTCGACACCCTCGATGCGAGAACGGGGATCGTCGCATGCACGCATTACGGCGCCGGGGCGCCGGATTTGCAGCAATCGAAGGTGGAAGTGCCGCCGGACACCTACGCCGGATCGAGCCAACTGATGCTGCTGATTGGGCGCCTGCGCGAGCGCGCCCAGGACCTGTCGATGCATTCATTCATCTGCTTCCCCGGTCCACGCATCGTCGCCATTAAAGTTACCGCGCCCTCCAGCAGGGCCAAGTGGCCGATGTACCCGGGCGATTTGGTAAAGTTGGAGCTGGCGCCGGATCTCGGATGGCTCGGCGCGCTCGCGGCGCCATTCATTCCGAAGGCCTACGGATGGTTCGATCCGGATGACAATTTCAACTACGTGGGCGGATTGTTCGATCGCTTTTACCGCCGGCGGCACCTGATGATGGTTCGCACTCGTCGCGTCTCTGACGTGGTGCAGAATCAGCCAAGCTCGCGCCCCTGACCATGATGCCGCTCCCGCCGCTTCCGGCTATAGTTCCTGCTCAGAATTATGGGAGAAGCGACGTCAGAAACTTCCGCGCAGCCGGACGCGCTGCCGAACCCGGAACGACTGCATCGCAAGATCCGCGAAATCTACACGCGCGGTTTTGCGCTCGGCGAAGACGACCAGCCGCACGACTCGAACTGGAGCCTGGCCCCGGGACGCGGCGAGTTCGTGTTCGAGATGTGCCGCAAGAGTCGCGCATCGACGACTCTCGAGGTCGGCTTCGCGTTCGGAATTTCGACGCTCTGCATCCTGGCGGCGCTGCTCGAAAATGGCGTGACCGGCACCCCGCACGTTGCGATGGACCCTTTTCAATCGAGCGAGCGCTTCCGCAATGCCGGCCTGCGCACGCTGCGCGACACCGGCGTGCTGACCATGGTCGACTTCCATCGCGAAGCCTCGGAGACCTTCCTGCCCAAGCTGGTCGCGGCGCACCGCCAATTCGATTTCATTCTCATCGACGGCGACCACGCCTTCGACCATACGCTGGTCGACATCTTCTATGCGCATCGGCTGCTGAAGCCCGGCGGCACGCTGCTGATTGACGATATCAACATGCCCCCGGTGTACCTCGCCAATCGCTACCTTTTGAATAACTATCACTACAAAATGATTGGCGAAGCATACGGATCGCATCAGGATGTGACTCAAAGGTGGCAAGGCGAGGAGATTCCGGCGGGCGCGCGCCAACGCGGGCAGGAGTCACCGCGGCGTCGGTCATACATTCGAGCCTATCAAAAGCCGCTCGAGGACTCCGGCGAGCAGAACTTCTGGGGCTCGCCGCTGGACGACTTCATGCGTTTTTGGTTGGACGATTTCCACGATCCCAAGGCAATGGAGTCATTCCAGCGACGCATGCTCAGCGGTGAGGGACTGAGAAGCCTCGCGGAGGGCAAGAAATCCGAGGCGCGCCGATTTTTAATCGCGGCGATCGCGCGGGATCCCGCAGCATTCCGGAGCTGGGTGCGCCTGGGATGGACCTTTTTGCCCCGCGCGCTAACGATGCGCCTGGGTGGTTCCGCGACACACCGAAAGACACGATCGCAATAGAGCCCGCGACCGGTACGGTATCAGCCAGTTTCCGACATCAAGTCGGCAACAATCGTTACCAAAGGCATTTAAGAAATCGATAGGCCATTTACCCGTCTGAGCGATTACTTGCGCGGACCGCGCGCATGGGGTTCAATTAGCTATCCAAATTGCTGCTAATTCCGCTTCGAAGCCCAAAGTCGAAGCGAACGGTTGCTCGCAGGTTTGGATGTTGGTTAGGAGGTCCTCTGATGGCGGCATTCCCAAGTAAGAGCGTTCGAGCAGCCAAAACTCTCTTTGTAGCGCTGAGTTTAGCTGTCGCGATCGCACTACCCGCTCATGCCGCATACCTCGACGGATTTGAGCAAGGCGGCACCTTCTTCGATGATGGAGTCGGAGTCGTCCATATTCGCCCCTCCAAATCGAATACGGAAACCGACTATGCACCGGGGATAGCCGCCTCGCGAGGAAATCATTACGCGCGCCTGCTGGTGCAGGCCTGGCTGCAGAATGGATGCTTCACCGATACCTCGGGCAACTCCTTTTGCGGCATCAACGGCTCACAGGCGCCGGGCGCCTGCAAGCCGGGCGGCTTGGGTTCCGATAGCGCGGTCAACTGCGATGGACCGCTGACGGAATGGGGTCTGCCCTACGGCAACTTCGACAAAGGCGTCGCGATAACCAGCAACGGCGCGGCCACTTCGATAGACATCTACCTCGACACCACTTTCGCGGCAGCGTCGGCAGCGGCATATAAGGATTATCGCTTCGACTGGGATTCCGACCTGCTCGATAACCAGGGAAAGTTTCTCCAGGACTACATCTTCAATGTTGCGGTCGGCGACGGCCACGATTCATGTACCCCGTCGACTGGCGGGTACTTCGTCATCAGCGCATCGACCAACTCGCAGCGCTCGGGAGCCAATGCGCACTATCCCGGAAATCAGCCGCAAACCTGCATCACGCAATCGGGCTGGTACACTTTTACGCATACCTTCACCAAAGACCGCGAAGGCAATCTTCAGGTTGACCTGGCGGTTTCGCCGACCCCAAGCACTCATCCCATCGGCACCTGGACGATTCATCCGTCGTGCCTGAGCCCCCAAATCGCCAATGGCGCATGTCCGGCAGGATCGACGACCAACACGCCGTTGCCGTTCTCGGCGGTAGGCTCAAATTTCCTCGGATGGTTTCCCGATCAGGAGATCAACAACCTCGCGATCGACAACGCATTTCGCAGCGATCTGCCGGCCCGCTGAGCTAACTCATCAGGCCTCGCGACATTTTGGCGGAACGTCGCTACGGCGCCTCGAGGCCGAACTCGGTAGTGACTGGATGAAAGATCGCGGTAACGAACAGTTGCAATAGCATTTTGGAGAACCAGCTCGTGCGAAGTGGTAAAATTACCAAACGAAGCCAAATTCCTTAGCAGATCCAAGGCAAATTAATTTGGCTTTTGCTGACGAAGCCATCTAATCCACAAGAAGCTCAATCGCCGCCATTCCCACCCCGTCCCGCCGATATATTCGCCTATAGAACGCTATCATCGACACGCCTTAGTTATCTCATGCGAATCAATCTTTAACCAATACTTGGACCTGAACCGATGGCATACTAATCTCTCCCAGCATTTCCCCCATAGGATGGGGTACTCATTTGGCGCTATGGCGCAATCTATCGCCTGGGGTTTGACCACTTGAAGAAAGCGTCGCGATCGTCCAATGCTGCTCGTCGCTCCAAACCGGCGCCCTATGTTGCGACCGAGCTGCCCTCTCATCTCGAAAAAGCTCTGACCGGCATCGATGGCTTCGATGAGATAACCCTCGGCGGACTTCCGCGCGGCCGCGCCACCCTGATCTGCGGCAGCGCCGGATGCGGCAAGACGCTGTTCGCCACCGAGTTCCTCGTCAACGGCGCGCGCAAGTATTCCGAACCCGGCGTGCTGATGGCCTTTGAGGAGACTAGCGAGGAGCTGGTCGTCAATGCAGCATCGCTGAAGTTCGACCTCGACGAGCTGTGCCGCAAAAATATGCTCGTCATCGATCATGTCCAGGTCGATCCGCACCAGATAGCCGAGACCGGCGAGTACGACCTCGAGGGACTCTTCATTCGCTTGCGCCATGCGATCGAATCGATCGGCGCGCGCCGCGTGGTCCTTGATACCATCGAGACCCTGTTCTCCGGCTTCGCTAATGAAGGCCTGCTGCGCAGCGAAATCCGCCGCCTGTTTCAGTTCCTTAAATCATTCGGCGTCACCGCGGTTGTCACCGGCGAACGCGGCGAGAAGTCGCTGACCCGCTTTGGACTCGAAGAATATGTCGCCGATTGCGTCATCCTGCTCGATCACCGCATCACCGAGCAGGTCTCGACCCGGCGTTTGCGGGTGGTCAAGTATCGCGGCAGCACCCACGGCACCAACGAATATCCCTACCTTATCGATGAGGAAGGATTTTCGGTGCTGCCGATCACCTCGATCGGGCTCCGCCATACTGTCTCCAACGAGGTTATCAGCACCGGGGTGCCAGACCTCGATGCGATGCTCGGGGTGGGCGGGATCTATCGGGGCAGCACCGCGCTGCTCTCCGGAACCGCGGGCACCGGCAAGACCAGCTTTTCCAGTGCGCTCGCGCGCGCGGCCTGCGAGCGAGGCGAGCGGGTACTGTACTTTACCTTCGAAGAATCGGCCGCCCAGATCGTCCGTAATATGGGATCCATTGGTATCGATCTGCGTCCGCATCTGGATAGCGGCCTGCTCGAGATCATGGCGCAACGTCCGTTCCTCCACGGTCTGGAAATGCACCTGGTTGCCATCCACAAGGAAATCGAACGCTTTAACCCAAGCGTGGTCATTCTCGATCCGATCAGCAACTTTGTTTCCAGTGGAAACGCGCGCGAAGTCAACGCGATGCTCACCCGGCTGGTCGACTTCCTTAAAACCCGCCTCATCACCGCGTTCCTGACCTGCCTGACCGAGGCCGGCGGCCGCCTGGAATCCACCGAGGTCGCAATCTCCTCGATCATCGACTTGTGGTTGCTGGTCCGCGATATCGAGCTTTCCGGTGAGCGCAACCGCGGTCTGTACGTCCTGAAGGCTCGCGGCATGAGCCATTCCAACCAGATTCGCGAGTTCCTGTTATCATCCAAGGGCATCGAGCTGGTCGAGGTCTATCTCGGCCCGGCCGGAATGTTGACCGGCTCAGCGAGGGTGGCGCAGCAGGCGAGCGAGCGCGAAGCTGACCTCAGGCGCAAGGATGAGACGCGGCGCAAGCTTGCCCAGCTTGAAAGCAAGCGCGACGCAATGGAAGCGCGCGTCTCTGCCATCAGGGCCGAGTTCGAAGCGGAGGAAGCCGAGATCCAGCAGGCTCTTGCGATGGAGGCGGACCAGGAACAAAGGATCGTCGATAGCCGATCCGAGATGTCGCGCAGCCGCAAACAAAACGGAGCCAGCTCGCCGGGGAGCCGAGAGTGAAGAAAAAGAACATCGCAGCGAAAAAACCGGTCCGAAAAGCTGCTTCCCAACGCAAGGCGCCGGTCAAAAAGAAAATGCCCGCCCACCGCCCGGCGAGCGACGAATTCTGGACCATGCGACTTTATGTCGCGGGTCAGTCGCCCCGCTCGCTTGCCGCCATCGACAATCTGCGCAGGATCTGCGACCAGCACGTGCCCGGTCGCTACGAGGTCGAGATCATCGATCTGCTGCGCAACCCGGAACTGGCCAAGGCCGATCAAATCGTCGCCATCCCGACGCTGGTCAAAAAGTTGCCCGCGCCGATTCGCCATATCATCGGCGACCTGTCCGCCACCGAACGCGTTGTGGTAAGCTTGGAACTGATCAGCAACTAACCCGGGGGGCCTTTATGGGAGAACTTCATCAACTTCGACGACCCAAAAAGCCTGCACGGGCTCCCAAGCATAAACGGTCCGATTATTTCCTGCGCCTGTTCACCACCGGCACCACGCCACGATCGACCCGCGCCATCCGAAACCTGCGCGACATCTGTGAAGCCATGCTCAAGGGACGCTATACCCTGGAAGTGATCGACATCTATCAAGAACCTGGACGCGCCAGCGAGGCTGACATCATCGCAGCGCCCACCCTGGTCAAGGAAGAACCGCTGCCGACTTGCCGAATGGTCGGCGACCTCTCCGATCGCGACAAAGTCATCTCCAACCTGGCCATCGCGGGGCGAGCGAAGTGAAAGGCCGAATTTCATCGATCCGATTCGAAGTCGAAGAACTCCGCCGCCGGCTCCAGGAAACCGAGGAAACCCTCGACGCCATCCGCAATGGTGAAGTCGACGCCCTGGTCGTTGCCGGACCCGAAGGCGAACGCATCTTCACTCTGCGCGGCGCCGAACATCCCTATCGTGTGATGGTCGAGTCGATGAATGAAGGCGCGCTCTCGCTCGCGCTCGACGGCACCATACTTTATTGCAACGGCGCCTTGGCCCGCATGTTCGATAAACCGCTCGATCAGGTGATGGGGCATAAGCTGCACGAGTTCGTTGCGATGCCGGACCGCGCGGGCCTCGCCGATCTCATCGCGCGCGGTCGCTCGCAGGCGACTCGCGCGGAAATGTCGCTGCTCTCGACCGCGGGCGAACTGCCCACCCAGATCTCACTCAATCCAGTGATGGATGACCACGACGTGATCGGCGTCGTCATCACCGATCTCAGCGAGCGGCGCGGCAAGGAACAGGCGCAGGAAGCGGTGCGGATGCGCGACGAGTTCCTCGCTATCGCATCGCACGAGTTACGCACCCCGCTCAGCACCCTGGTTTTGCACCTCGGATTGGGCGAACGTTTGGTTGCCAAGCCCGACATCGGGCGGCTCGAAAAAACCCTCCGCAAGGCCAAGGACCAGGCCGACCGCATGACCGAACTGATTAACCGGCTCCTCGATGTCACCCGCATTGCCAGCGGCAAACTTGAGCTGGAGCTGGACTCACACGATCTGGGGGAAATCGTCGCCGAGACGATCGAGCAACTTTCCGAGGAAGCTCGTAAAGCCGGATGCGACCTGCGCCAGAACATCGCAGAAGACATTGTTGCTCTTTGCGATCGCTCGCGGCTGCAGCAGGCGGTCGTCAACGTCATTTCCAATGCGCTGAAGTATGCTCCCGGCCGCCCGGTCTCAATCAGCCTCGAGCGGAATGGCGCCGATGCAGTCCTGGTGGTTGACGATCGCGGCATCGGGATCGAGCTTGACGATCTGACCCGCATCTTCAATCGCTTCGAACGCGCATCCTCGGCGCCGCCATCGGCCGGACTCGGACTCGGGCTCTACATCACGCGCGAAATCGTGACGCAGCACGGCGGTTCGATACGTGCCGAGCGCCGCCGCGGCGGCGGATCACGCTTCAGCATCATTCTCCCGCTTTCAGCGATGGCCCAGCGCAAATAGGAATTTATCGGTTTAATTGTGAATCGATCGCCTACCATCCTGCTGATCGAAGACGACGCGGACCTCGCCGACGCCCTCGCCGAAGTTCTGACCATGGAAGGTTATCGGATCCTGTACGCGGCCGATGGTATGGCAGCGCTCGCAATGCTGGCCGAGCACGAGCTTCCCGATCTCATCCTGCTCGACCTGATGATGCCCAAGATGAGTGGATGGGAATTTCGCGAGGCGCAACTGCGCGACCCTCGGCTGGCGAAAACCCCGGTAATAGTTCTAAGCGCGACCGGTGAACGATCGCGGCCCATTGATGCGACGCGCATCCTGCGCAAGCCGGTAACACTCGAAGAACTGCTCTCCACCGTTCAGGAATTCGTAGGCAGGCGTAAGGAAAACGATTACTGAACATTTTTCATCGCGCCGGTCGGCGCGCGCTTCCGCCCTTGGAGGCGTTGGGGATCGTCGTCGAGCGATTTCCTGAGCCTCCGCGACGAACCTCAAGTGGCGTAATGCTCTCAGTGTCCGCAGTGGCACGCGCGAGTTCCTAAAGAGCGCAAAACAAAGCCTCGATCAGGTTTTCACCGACAGCTCGGTTCCGCCCCGCAACGGCAGCAGAGTCGAAACAAAGCCGTTGGCCGGACGCCGCACGAAGTCCAGATAGTCGACGAAGCTCTTGGGGAAATGCCCCACATTATCGCAGACGACGATCGCGCCTTTGCGCAGTTGAGGCGCTATCAATTCGATGATCGGCCTGGCAAGTAAGGGGAATCCGTCCACCAGCAGAAAATCGACCGGACCGCCGCAGTCTTTGAGCGTAACGAGCGCATCGCCCTCGCGCAGTTCAATCAGATCGCCAACTCCGGCTTCCGCGAAATGGTTGCGCGCATGGCGCGCCTTTTCGGGTTCGATCTCCGTCCCGATGACAAGGCCGCCGCCCTGGTCGCTCATCGCCGCCGCAAGGTAGAGGGTGGAAACCCCATACGAGGTTCCGAACTCGACAACTCTTTTGGCCGCAACGCTCCGGCACAACATATAAATCAACCAGCCCTGGCCCCGACCGATTGGAATCAGTTTGTCGCGGACATATTTTGCATCGGAGTCATTCGAGGGTTTCGCACCCACCAACCCTTTCAGAGCCCCCAACCCCAAGTGGACGGCAAGCCCCGGCAACTCCCGGCGGGCACGGGCGTGCAGCCGATCCAGGACATCATTGATCTTTCGATCCGTGATCGGATTCGAGGACGGTGGGTTCATTGGTGACTCCGAAGTTAGCTGCGACGACGAGGAGCATTCAATTCAATTTGGTTATCCCGACCCGATAGCATCGTCTTATGATGTTGAGCCATGGGACAATCCAACGGAGATTGACGCTTTCGACGGACCGGCTTTTCTGTTTCGGCTGGTCATGGTAAACTTGATGAGTGGGCGCGGTGACATCTGGTCGTCGCGCTCACGCATTTTGAAGAAGCGTATTTGCGTAAGTTGAAAATGCAAAAACAAACCCACTTTATCCGCGCCGATGCTGCACTTTCCGCTGAAACAAAGCACTGCGAGACATCGTCGAGCAGTGTCCTGAGCGCTTCGCGAAGGACCTCAAGTGGCACAATGCTGAGTGTTCAGGACCTCAAGTGGCACAATGCTGAGTGTTTCAGGACCCCCAAGGTGGCAATGCTAAGTGTTCCAAGGTGTTCCAAGCGGCACGCGCGAGTTCTTCGAGAAGCGCAAAAACAAACCCACTTTCATCAATGAATCCAAGGGATTTTCAGTTTCTGGAGGATGGGAAATCAGCGCCTCTTCGGAAAATAGGCGGTCCTTTCGAGCAAATTAGGTAAAATGTTTTCCGCGCTTGACGTAGAGGCGAACAAAGAGCGAATATCGATCGCATGGCCGCCCTACCCGCCCTCGCGATCCAACTCCCTGAGACCGACCGTCCGCTCAATGGCCAGACCGCATCGCCCGAACAACTTCAACAACTACTTGAGTTTCCAGGAGTCTTCAAAGGTCACGAGCTGACCCGCAAGGATCGCCGCCTGACCTGCGATATCGCCCAAATCAACACCCTCATCGGCGGCATCGCGCGCGGCCGGATCAGCGAGATCACCGGCCCCCTCAGCTCCGGCAAGACGACGATAGCCGCATCGTTTGCGAGCGCCGCCTCGCGTCGTGGCGAGGTGGTAGGATGGGTCGATGTTCCGGGCGCATTCGATCCCCGCAGCCTCGAAGCCGCGGGCGCCGACCTGGCGCGCATCCTGTGGCTATGCTTCGCGAAGAAGCCGACCCTTGCACGCAGCCCCTTCATTACTAAGGAGCGCGAGCGACGCTACGAACTGAAGGCCGCGGAGATGCTCCTCGGGGCGGGAGGCTTCGGGCTGATCGTGATTGATTTCGGCACGCTGCGCTATCCGCTATCCCAAAGCGCGTCGCTGCGCTTGGCGCGGGCGGCGGAACGCAGCGGGGCCGCAGTGCTCGCGCTGGCCACCAATCGGGTCTGCGGCACCTTCGCGGCGCTGACGCTCTCGATGAGCAAGCAGCGTGCGAGTTTCAGCCGGCTGGGCGCGAATGCGCCGGCGCTGTTCGAGGGCCTGCGCATCGAGGCCTCGGTGGAGCGCAACAAGCTGGGCCTGTTCGGCGATCGCGCGCAACTCTTCGCGGCCGTCGATCCGCTATTTGTGGAAAATTCTTCCCCGATCCCCCTTCCACTTCAGGGGAAGGGGTTAGGGGTTAGGTCTGATGCGCCTACTGACCTCACCCGGCGCAGTAGCGCCACCCTCTCCCTGAAGGGAGAGGGAAAAAGGAACGAAGACAGCGTCCCTGTCAGGTCTCTCGTTGCAGTACGCTAACCGCCAATCACCATGGCTCGCATCGCATGCATACTCGTTCCCAATTTCCCGATTGCGGCGATCGTGCGCGCCAATCCCGAGCTGCATCCGGCGCCGTTTGCGATCAGCAACACTCTCGCGCCGCATGCGGAACTGATCGCGGTCTCCACCCGCGCGCGCAAGTCCGGCGTCTACCCGGGAATGACGATTGCGCAAGCGCGCTCGATCGTCTCCGAGCTGGCGGTGGTCAATCATTCCGAGTCCGCGGAAACCTCCGCGATGGACGCGCTCGCCGATGCGGCCGAATCGATTTCACCGCTGGTCGAGAAGGGCGACGACGGCCGCGTATGGCTCGACCTCGCGGGCCTCGAACGCCTGATGGGCACCGAGGAGGCCATCGCAGCCGAGCTGGAGAAGCGCGTCGCGCAAGTCGGGATGGAGGCGGCGGTCGGCATCGCATCGAACAAGGAGATCGCGCATCTGGCGGCGCGATGCGGCGGGCTGCGCGTCATCGATGCGGGCCAGGAAGGCGACTTCCTCAACTGGTTGCCGCTCGACATGCTCGGTCTGGAAGATTCCGGCGATCTGGAGGACACCCTCGCGCGATGGGGCATCCGCCGCCTCGGCGAGCTGGCGCGGCTCGATCCCGACGCGATCGGCAGCCGGCTGGGACGGCGCGGCGTCGAGCTAATCCGCATCGCGCGCGGCGAGAACCCCGCACGCCTCGTACCGCGTCGCGGGATTGAAATTTTCACCGAAGCGATCGAACTCGATTACGGCATCGAAACGCTGGAGCCGCTGGGCTTCGTGATGCTGCCGATGCTGGAGCGGCTGTGCGAGCGCCTCCAGCTTCGCGGGCTGGTTGCGGGCGACATGCTGTTGTCGTTCGGGCTCAGCGACCATCGCAAGTTCAGCCGCCGGGTTGCGATCGGCGCGCCTTCTAATGATGCGCGCGCGATGCTCGCGATGATCACGCTCAGCCTCGAAAGCCTCGCGCCCGAGTCCGCCGTCGACACTATTCGCATCGACGTCGAGCCGCGCAAGCCGCGTGCCGCGCAGACCGATATGTTCCTGCCTCCCGCGCCCGCGCCGGATCGCCTCGAGCTGACGATCGCGCGGCTCGCGGCGCTATGCGGCCCGGAGAATGTCGGCACTCTGCGTCCCGAGGATTCGTATCGCGTCGAAGCGGTGCGCCTGGAACAGTTCGAACCTCCGCCGCCGCGTCCGCTTGAACTGAACGGCAATGCCGAGGCGAAGAACATCGCGCAGTTGGCGATTCGCGCGATTCGGCCTCCGCTCGAAGTGGAGGTGCTGCTTAGCCGCGGCGCGCCGGAATTCGTGCGCGGCCCCAACCTTGGCGCGCGCGTCGTATCGATCGCGGGTCCGTGGCGTCGCGACGGCGAATGGTGGCATGCGAGCGAGGATACCGCCCCGTCGCCGCAGCTTACGATGAAGACCAACGGCAGCTTTCGCCGCGACTATTACGAACTGGCGCTGGCTGATGGCGGCGTCTATCGGGTGTATCGCGATCTCAACTCCGCGCAATGGTTCGTCGATGGAATCTACGACTGAGGAATATGGATGCAGCGAATGCAGAAAACCTGTTGAGGAGGGCATGATGGAAACTTGGAAAGGCGTGGTAATCGCCGAGAGTCTCGACAATCCAACTATCATCAATCGATTCCCGGTCGAGCGCGCGTTGATTTCGAAGCGGTTCGAATGGGTGCCGAGCAAAGGCGCCAAGCCATTCTCCGGCAGGTGGCATCTGTATCGCGTGTGCTGCGATGAAAAAGACCTCGACGTCTTTCAGCAGCATATTCAGCCGGGTTGGTTCACCCATTTCTGGAGCGGCGACTCGCTGATGGTAATTTTCAATGATAAGCGCTTCGAGGCGAAGCTGAACGATCGTTCAACCTGGGCTTCTGCGATCGCCCACGGCCGCAAGCACAACATCGCGGAGTCACAACTCGACTTCGAGGATATCTGATCCCGCTGTCGCGCGTTTTTGGGAGCCGAATCAGGAATGCTAGAGTTGAAAGCCAGGCGAGTGACGGCGAAGGGTTATTCGGCTCCGGGCGTGGTGAGCGCTGTCGCTGCGAGTCATCCATTGAACCTCAATAATCTCTCACGACGTATCGCGGGTCCGGCGGTGACCGTTCTCGCATGCGGTCTGTTGTTCGTGTTCTTTCATAACTTGTCACGCGGGATCGATTATCACCTCGTCATCCGCACGATGCGCCAAACTCCGCCCAGTCTCATCTGGATCTCCATTTTGTTCACCGCGCTGAGCTACCTGGCGCTCATCGCGCGCGACGATTGCGCGTTGGTTTACATCGGGGCAAAGGTCGCGACCGCTCCCCTCCTGCTGGCGTCGTGTTGCGCGTCGGCACTGGGCAACGCAATCGGCTTCGGCCCGCTGACCGGCGCGTCGGTCCGCGAACGGGTTTACGGGTCGGTCGGACTACGGCCCGAACAAATCGATCGCATGATGGTCTTTATCGACCTCGGCTTCGGTCTGGGGCTGGTAGCCTTTATCGCGGCAAGCGCGATGCTCGCGAGTCACGCGCTGGCAGCGATGCTGGCAATATCCGTCGCATCACTGCGAGTTTCGGCCGCGACGTTGCTGCTGGTGACGCTGGGGCTGATCGCGCTGGGAGTGCGGCGTCGGGAACCACTGACCGTCGCGAGATTTCAAATCTCGATGCCTGGTCCGCAGATCGCTCTGAGTCAGTTGCTTTTGACTGCGGTTGATCTACTCGGAGCAGCCCTGGCGCTGCGGATTCTGTTGCCGGCAATCAGCATCGATTTTTTCAGCTTCACCGCAATTTTTGCGATTGCCGTCGCGCTCGGAGCAATCAGCCGCGTGCCTGGAGGGCTCGGAGTATTCGAGACGGTCATGTACCTGGGCCTCGCCCCGTACCTGCCGAATAATGTGCTGGCTGCCGCGCTGGTGATCTATCGCGCAGTGTATTTCCTGATGCCGCTGATGCTCGCGGCGGCTGCGCTCGCCACCTTCGAGTTGCGTAGCGATGCGTTCCGCGCCGAACCGATCGCCCGTCGATCTGGTCTGCCGGGCGCCGATCTTCTCGCGCCGACCTTTCTCAGCGTCATCACTTTTTCGATCGGCGTGATGTTGATTCTGTCCGGCGCGACCCCGGCGGTGGATTGGCGGCTGGCGATACTACAGGGTTTCTTGCCCTTGTGGGCAGTTGAGATCTCGCACCTGCTCGCAACTTTGGCCGGCGTGTTCCTGCTGTTTGTTTCACGCGGACTCTATCATCGGCTGGATGGCGCATGGTGGCTGGCACTGCTGATCGCGCTGGCCAACGTGGTCTTCTCGCTGGCCAAAGGGCTGGCGTTCGGAGAAACCGCCGCGATCCTGTTCTTGCTGTTTCTCCTGCTGGCGACGCGGCGCCAGTTCATCCGCCCGGCCGCATTTCTGCGCCAGCCGTTCACGCTCGGATGGTTCATTGCGATTGCAGCCGTCATCGTGGCCGCGACCGGAATCATGCTGTTCGCGTTTCGCGACGTCGTTTATCAGCGCGAGATATGGTGGCAGTTCGAATTCGATGCGCAGGCGTCACGCGCGCTGAGGGCGCTGCTCGGCGCTTCGATTCTGGCTCTGGGCTTCTCGCTTTGGCAATTGTTGCGGACCGCCTCCGGCCGCATCGAGCCGCCCTCAGCCGAGCAACTATCGAACGTGGCTTCGATCATCCGAGGGCAGGAGCGCAGTGGTGCGATGCTGGCGTTGATGGGTGACAAGAGCTTCCTGTTTTCCCGTTCCGGCGATTCCTTTCTCATGTACGCCAAGCGCGGCCGAAGCTGGCTTGCCTTGTTCGATCCAGTCGGCCCGCATCGCGAGTGGTCGGAGCTGGTTTGGCGATTTGTGGAACTTGCCGATGCCTACAGTGGACGTGCGGCCTTCTACCAGGTCCGACCCGACAGCCTTCCGGTTTATCTCGATGCGGGCCTCCGGGTCGTGAAAGTGGGAGAAGAAGCCTGCCTCTACCTCCAGGACTTCTCGATGGAGGGTTCGCATCGCTATGGCCTCCGGCAAACGCTCAAACGCGCCGACCGGGAGGGCCTGGAGTTCGAGATCCTGTCACCCGATCGGGTGTGCCGGGAACAGATGGCGCTGAGCCACATCTCCGATGCGTGGCTTGCCGGTCATGGCGGCCGCGAGCGGCGCTTTTCGGTCGCGGCTTTCGAGCCGGGATTTGTCGCGGCTCAATCGGTCGCCGTGGCGCGCCAGCATGGTAGGCCGGTTGCTTTCGTGTCCTGCATGACTACCGATTATCAAATTGAAGCGACCATCGGACTGATGCGCCAGCTTCCCGAGGCGCCGCCCTATGCGACCGAATACATCATCACTCGACTCGCGATGGAACTTCGGGCCCGCAAGTTTGAGGTCCTCAGTCTCGGCATGGCGCCGCTGGCGGGCCTGGTGCGGACGCCGCTTTCGTCGCGCTGGCATCGGATGGCGGGCCTGGTATGGGAGCATGGTGGACCGATTTACAACTTCCAGGGGCTGCGCAGCTTCAAGAACAAATTTCGCCCGCTATGGGAGCCGCGATACCTCGCCGCTTCCGGCACCATCGGTCCCTTCATCACGCTCGCCGACGTCGCGACACTCGCCAGTGGCGTGATCCGCGGCTCATCGGCGGCATGACCCCATTGTGCCGCGCGATGGCCGTGATGGTGATCTTTTGCTGCATCAGCGCATCGCCTGCGCATGCATTCGAAGGCGGACGTTACGGGCCGGTAAAGTTGGTGGAGCCGACGAGCCAGGCGCGCGGTTTCGTGATCTTTTTTTCCGGTCGACACGGGTTGACCAGTGCAGATGACGCGGCGGCGCATGAGATCGCGACCGCAGGTGCGATGGTGGTGGAAGTCGACACGTCAGCCTATCTGCGGCGCCTCGACAAGCTCGATGAAGACTGCCATGAACCCGAGGTCGATGCGGAATGGCTCAGCCGCCAGATTCAGCGCGAGCGCAGCTTTCCCAACTACCTGACCCCGATTCTGGCGGGCGTCGGCGAGGGAGCGACGCTGGCGGTGATGACGTTGGCCTACGCTCCCGTAGCGACCATCGCCGGCGTGGTTGCGCTGGATCCGACCTCGACCATTCGCAGCAAACGTCCGCTGTGCGTCTCCGAGCATCTCAGGCATCGCGCGCATGCTTTTCGTTACGAAGTTCCGAAAAGTTTGCCGGGTTTCTGCGTGATCGAGTTCACTCCCAATGCATCAAAGCGTGACCGCCACTACATGATGGAGTCGAAGCGCAAGGGTGCGCCGTTTCAGATTGAAGAAGTCGCGCTCCATCAGTCGATAGGCGACACGCTGCGCGCACTCATCGAGCCGCATCTCGCGAAGCCACCCCTCGCGAAGCCGCCTCTCGCGAATCGGAAAGTTCACCTCACCGACATCTCCAGTCTTCCGCTTGATGTCCTCGCCGTCGCGCATCCCTCGAATGTGATGGCGATCGTGATTTCCGGCGATGGCGGATGGCGCGACCTGGACCGGACCATTGCCGAGAACCTTCAGCAACGAGGTGTGCCGGTCATCGGATGGGACAGCTTGCGTTATTTCTGGAGCAAGAAGACTCCGCAGCAGATCGCGGATGACCTCGCCAACGTGATGCGCACCTTCATGGACAAATGGCAGACCCCTCAGGTGGCGCTGCTCGGCTATTCGTTTGGCGCCGATGTGCTGCCATTCGCATACAACCGCTTGCCGGATGATTTGCGTTCGCACGTGGTGCTCATCGCGCTGTTGGGTTTTTCGAAGAATGCCGACTTCCAGATTACAGTGAGTGGATGGCTCGGCGAACCTCCAGGACCTGAGGCATTGCCGGTCCTGCCGGAGGTAAACCAGATCCCGCCGACCTTGATGCAATGTTTCTATGGAGAGGACGAGGACGACTCGGACTGCCCCGAGTTGCAGCGCCGTGGTGTCCAGACCTTCCGCATCTCCGGTGGACATCATTTCAATGGAGACTACGCGGCCCTGGCTCGCGACATCATGGAGAGACTTCAAAAAGTCGCTAGCCGCACCGCATTCGAACGATGAATTCGCCACCCTATATCGAGCTGCGCTCCCGTTCCGCATTCAGCTTCCTGGAAGGGGCCACCACGCCCGAAGACCTCGCCGATCGCGCGGCGGAACTTGGCTATCCCGCGATCGCGATGGGCGATCGCGACGGCGTCTATGGCCATCCGCGGTTCTACCAGGCCGCCAAGAAGGCCGGCGTGAAGGCGATCATCGGCGCGGACCTGACGCTGGAAGACGACAGCCGCCTCTACCTCCTGGTGCCCGACCGCGAGTGCTACAAGAATCTGTGCCGGATGTTGACCGCCTCGAAGTGCCGCCCTCTGAATTCCCCTCCCCCGCGTTCTCTCGCGGGGAAGGAAGAGCGGCGCGACTCTCGCTCTTTTTCTCGCGAGAGGCGTGTCGCTCAGGTGGGGGTACTGGCGGATGGCACCACCGCTCCGGTCTATCCGGCCAAGGGCGAAAGCCGCATCAGCTTCGATGATCTGGAGCGCTTCGGCGCCGGCCTGATTTGCCTCGCAGGCGGTGCGCGCAGTCCGATCTCGCGCGCGTTGATTCGAGGCGAGGATCCGTGCGCGCTCGCCGATCGTCTGCGTGGAATCTTCGGCGCCGGCAACCTGCTGATCGATCTGCAGCGTCACCTCGATGCCGATGAGGAGCGCATGAATCGCAAGCTGCGCGCCTTCGCCGATGCCTCGAAGCTTCCGCTGCTGGCCACCAATGATGTTTGCCATGCCGAGGCGGATCGCAAGTTGATGGATGTCCTCTCCTGCATCGGGCTCAAGAAGACCCTCGAGGAAGCGGGGCGCGCGCTATGGGTGAATGCCGAGCGGCGCCTGAAATCGCCTGCCGAGATTGCCACGCTGTTCAAGGATCTGCCCAACGCGCTCGCAATGACCCGCGAGGTCGCCGATCGATGCGAGTTCACCCTCACCGAGCTCGGCTATCGATTCCCCGACTATCCGCTGCCGCCCGGCGAAACGCCCGACAGCTACTTGCGCGCGCTGACCTACGCAGGAGCGCGAGACAGATGGCGCACCATCGATGATCGCACGCGGCGTCAGCTTGAACACGAACTCGCGATCATCGCGAAGCTGCAGCTTGCCGGCTACTTCCTCATCGTATGGGACATCGTGCAGTTCTGCCGCGAGAATCAGATCATGGCGCAGGGACGCGGCTCGGCGGCCAACAGCGCGGTCTGCTATGCGCTCGGCATCACCGCCATCGATGCGGTCAAAATGGAGCTGCTGTTCGAGCGCTTTCTTTCCGAGGAGCGCGGCGAATGGCCCGACATCGATCTCGACCTGCCTAGCGGCGACCAGCGCGAGAAGGTCATCCAGTACGTCTATCGGCGCTACGGCGAACGCGGCTCCGCGATGACCGCGAACGTCATCACCTATCGCACCCGCAGCGCCGTGCGCGAGGTCGGCAAGGTGCTCGGCTTTCCGCCCGAACAGGTCGACAAGCTCGCGCGCCTCAATCAGGCCTACGAATTTCGCGACGACCACGACGATATCGTCGCGCTGCTGCGCAAGGGCGGCGTCGATGTCGCCGCGCCGCGCATCGCGATGATGATCGACCTGGTGCGGCGCATCCAGAGCATCCCACGCCATCTCGGGCAGCATAGCGGTGGGATGGTGATCGCGGCAGGACCGCTCGACGAGATCGTGCCGCTGGAACCCGCCTCGATGCCAGGACGCGTGGTGGTGCAATGGGACAAGGAGGATTGCGCGGACCTCGGCATCATCAAGATCGATTTGCTCGGGCTCGGGATGCTCGCCGTTTTGGAGCAGGCGATCCCGATGATTCGCGCTCATGAAGACGTCGAGATCGACCTCGCGCATCTGCCCGCCGACGATCCCGAGGTCTACAGAATGTTACGTGCCGCCGACACCATCGGCGTGTTCCAGGTCGAGAGCCGCGCGCAGATGGCGACGCTGCCGCGCATGAAGCCGACCAGGTTCTACGACCTGGTGGTCGAGGTCGCGATCATTCGGCCCGGGCCGATCGTCGGCAACATGGTCAATCCATATTTGGAGCGGCGCAATGGGCGGCAGAAGGTGACCTATCCGCATCCGCTGCTGGAGCCGATTCTCAAGCGCACGCTTGGGGTTCCGCTTTTTCAGGAACAGGTGATTCGCGTCGCGATGACGGCGGCGGGGCTGACCGGCGGCGAGGCCGAAGAGGTGCGTCGCGCGATGGGCTTCAAGCGCTCGCAGGCGCGGATGGAGAAAATCGAAAAGCGCCTGCGCGAGGGCATGGCGCAAAAGGGCATCACCGGCGCGCCCGCCGAGGAAATCGTGCGGAGCATCACGTCGTTCGCGCTGTATGGTTTTCCCGAATCGCACTCCGCGAGCTTCGCGCTGATCGCGTATGCGTCGGCATATCTGAAGTGCTACCACCCGGCAGCATTTTTCGCCTCGATGCTGAACTGCTATCCGATGGGCTTCTATCATCCCGCGACGCTGGTGAAAGACGCGCAGCGCCACGGCGTCGAGATTCTGCCGATCGACGTTGCGCGCTCCGATTGGCTCTGCACGTTAGACCTCACCCGGCGCAGTAGCGCCACCCTCTCCCTGAAGGGAGAGGGTCCAAGGAAAGAAGACGGCTTTTTGAGATGGCCAACTTCGTCGCTCGATCCTGCTTTCTGTCATCCTGAGCGAAGCGAAGGACCTCCGCGAAGCGATTTGCCTGCTCTTCCCCCCTTCCCTCAAGGGAAGGGGCCGGGGGTTAGGTCCCTCCGCCTCGGGCTCAAATACGTGATGGGCCTGCGCGAGGAAGTCGGCCGCCGCATCGAGGCTGAACGCGCCCGCGCGCCGTTCGCCTCGCTCGCTGATTTCACCGCGCGCACCGCGCCCAATCGTCGCGAACTCGACGCGCTGGCCTACTCGGGCGCCTTCGCATGCTTCGGGCTCAGCCGGCGCGAGGCGCTATGGCAGGCGGCCGCGGTCGAGCGCGATCCGAAAAGCCTGCTCGCCGGTATCGAGCCGAAGCGCGGCACGACCTCGCCGCTGCCGGGCATGTCGCCGCTCGATGAGACGCGCGCCGACTACTCCACCATGGGACTTACCGCAGGGCCGCATCTGATGGCGCATCTGCGCGAGCGCCTTACCGCACGCGGGGTGTTATCGGCGGCCGAGGTGACCAACGTCGATAATGGCGCATGGGTTAAGACCGCCGGGCTGGTGATCGTGCGGCAGCGTCCGGGCACGGCAAAGGGATTTTTCTTCCTGACCCTGGAAGACGAGACCGGCATCAGCAATGCGATCGTGATGCCCGACCTGTTTCAGCGGCACCGCGTCCTACTTCGTGGCGCTGCGATCCTTCAAGTTGAAGGCATCATGCAAAAACGCGACGGCGTGATGCTCATCAAAGGGCAGCGCTTCGAGGAGCTGAAGCTGAGCGGCCCGCTGCCCCCTTCGCACGATTTCCACTGACGCGATTTACAACGCCTGATACACCGCGGTTTCGAAGGCTTCGAAGGCCCGGAACGCCTTCTCATCATAGAAAGGCAGGATCTGGGTGGCGAAAACGCCGGTAACTTTTCGCGCCGGATCGATCCAGTAATACGAATTGGCGAGACCCGCCCATGCGAGGCTTCCCGCAGCGCGGCCAGTCGCCATCGGCTCGGGATTGATCATGAAGCTCAAACCCCACTTCATGCCTTCCACGAAATCGACATCGTTGGTTGCGGTGACGACGGCGGTCTTCATCGAACTACAGCTTACGTTCCCCATCGCGTTGCGCGACATCGTTGCCACGGTCTCCGGCCGCAGCACCTGGACGCCATTGAAAGTGCCGCCATGCAAAATCATCTGGGCGAATTTGAGGTAGTCGCCGGCGGTCGAATACAATCCGCCACCACCCATGTGGAATTCAGCATCCTGGGGAATCTCGATGTCGGTCGCGATCAGCCCATCGGGCGTACGCGCGTGGATAGTCGCGAGGCGTCGCCGTTGCGCATCGCCGATCCGGAAGGCAGTGTCGGTCATGCCCAACGGCCCGAGCAGATTCTCTTGCATATACTTTTCGAGGGTCTGTCCGGAAGCCGCTTCGACTGCTTTACCCGCCCAATCAATCGAAATGCCGTATTCCCATTTTTCGCCGGGATCGGCGATCAGCGGCAGCGACAGCGAAGCGTTCTTGCACGAGATGATGCCGGGCGTGCCGGTCACCTCCAGGTAGCGAACGATATCGCTGTTCCACATGTCGTATGAGAAGCCGGCGGTATGCGTCAGCAGATGGCGCAACGTGATCGCCCGCTTCGGCTGACGCATTCGCGGTTTGCCATCGGAGGTAAAACCTTCCAGCACTTGAACCCGGCCCAGCTCCGGCAATATCGGCGCGAGGTCAGCATCGAGCGACAGCTTGCCGCGCTCCACCAGCTGCATCGCGCACGCGCCGGTAACCGCCTTGGTCATCGACGCGATCCACAGGACCGTATCGGCAGTCATTGGAACGCCGGTGGTCAGGTTTCGCTTGCCGAAGGCGCCCTCGAAGATGACGCCATCGGCATTCGCAGCCGCGGCAACCACTCCGGGCACATCGCCCGAGCTCGCAGCGCGTCTGAGACCCTCCGCAATCTTGCTTGTGTCGATCATGATCCCCCTCGCACGATTTCGATCAACTACCGCGGCGGCATGCGCAGCGCGCCGTCAAGCCGAATGGTCTCGCCATTGAGCATCCCGTTCTCGACGATGTGCCGCGCGAGCGCCGCATACTCGGCCGGCCGCCCCAGCCGCGACGGAAACGGAATCTGCGCTTCGAGCGCCTTGCGCGCCGGGTCGGGCAAGCCTGCCAGCATCGGCGTTTCGAAGGTTCCCGGCGCGATGGTGCACACACGGATACCGACGTTGGCGAGGTCGCGCGCGATCGGCAGCGTCATGCCGACCACACCGCCCTTCGAGGCCGAATATGCGGCCTGGCCGATCTGGCCATCGAAGGCCGCGACCGAGGCGGTATTGATGATGACGCCGCGCTCGCCGTCGGCATTCGGCTGATTCTTCGACATTTGCGCGGCGGCCAACCGAATGGCGTTAAATGTGCCAATCAGATTGATCTGGATAACCTTGGTGAACATGTCGAGGGAATGGGGTCCATCCTTGGTGACAGTGCGTTGCGCGCGCCCGATGCCGGCGCAATTCACCAGCACATGCACGCCGCCGAACTTCGCGACGGTTTTCGCGACCGCCTCTTTCACCTGATCGTCCGAGACCACATCGGCAGTCACGAAAAGCGCCTTGTCGCCGAGCGATTCCGCAACCTTAGCGCCCGGCGACGCCGCCAGATCGATAATCGCAACCCGGGCGCCCGCGCCCGCAAACTCGCGAATCGTGGCCTCGCCAAGTCCGGAACCTCCGCCAGTGACAATCGCGACCGTATCTTTCAGGTTCATGGTGTTCCCTCGATGCTGAAATCCTTTCGCGGCGATGACGATAGGTCCGCCTTGCCGCCGATGCAAGCGAGCGCGCGAGGCTCCCGCATCGCCCTGATTTGCGTTAGAGATGATGCGGTCATGGCAGTGAAGAATCCCATCAGCGACGAGGCCGGCGATTTGGATCTCATTCGCCCCGACCTCGAAGAGGTTCACGATCGCCACGCGGTCACCCTCGATGCCGCGCGTCCCGAAGCGGTGGCGCGACGCCGGAAGACTCATCAGCGCACTGCGCGCGAGAATATCGAAGCGGTGTGCGATGCAGGCAGCTTCGTGGAATACGGGCCGCTGGTGATCGCCGCACAGCGCCGCCGCCGCACCGTTGAGGACCTTATCAAGAACACTCCCGCCGATGGGATGGTGGTCGGCCTTGGCAGCGTGAACGGTGAGCGGTTCCCGCCGGAAAAATCGCGCTGCGCCCTTATGGCATATGACTTCACGGTATTGGCCGGGACCCAGGGCCATCAGAACCATCGCAAGACCGACCGCATGATCCAGATCGCCAATGACCTGCGCTTGCCGCTAGTGCTATTCGCGGAAGGTGGCGGCGGACGTCCCGGCGATACCGATGGCGGCTTCAGTTCCAGGACCTTTTACGATTTCCCGCGCTTGAGCGGATTGGTGCCGCTGGTAGGGATCACCTCGGGCCGCTGCTATGCCGGTAATGCTTCGCTGCTGGGATGTTGCGATGTCGTCATCGCCACTAAGGGATCGAACATCGGGATGGGCGGTCCCGCGATGATCGAGGGCGGCGGGTTGGGGATCTTCCGGCCCGAGGAGATCGGTCCGCTCGAAGTGCACATGCGCAACGGCGTGGTCGACGTCGCGGTCGAGGACGAAACCGAAGCGGCCGTGGTGGCGAAGAAATATCTCTCCTACTTTCAGGGACCGCTCGCCGAATGGAGTTGCCCCGATCAGCGCCTGCTGCGCGGGATCATCCCCGAGAATCGCTTGCGGGTGTATGACATCCGCTCGGTGATTCACACCATGGCAGATACCGATTCGGTGCTCGAGCTGCGCCCGCAATTTGGCGATGGCATGATCACCGCATTGATCCGCATCGAGGGGCATGCGTTCGGGATCGTCGCGAACAACCCGATGCATCTGGCGGGCGCCATCGACAGCGACGGCTCCGACAAAGGTGCACGCTTTATCAAGTTGTGCGACGCGTTCGACATCCCGCTGATATACCTGTGCGACACGCCGGGCATCATGGTCGGCCCCGAGATCGAAAAGACCGCGCTGGTGCGCCATTCGTCGCGCTTGTTCGTCACCGCGGCCAACGCGACGGTGCCCTTCTTCACGATCGTTCTGCGCAAGGCGTATGGACTCGGCGGCATCGCGATGGCAGCCGGCGCCTACGATGCCGCGGTATTCACCGTCGCATGGCCGACCGGCGAATTCGGTCCGATGGGACTGGAGGGCGCGGTGAAACTGGGCTATCGCAACGAGCTGGCCGCGATCAGCGATCCGGCTGAGCGCAAGACGCGCTTCGATGAGATGGTGGCTTCGATGTATCAACGCGGGAAGGCACTCAACAACGCGTCGCATTTCAGCATCGACGATGTGATCGATCCTGCCCGGACGCGCGCCTATATCGCAGCCGGTTTTCGCTCGACACCGAAACCGCCTCCGCGCACCGGCAAGAAGCATTCGTATATCGATACGTGGTAGTGGCTTCGCCTAACCGATCGGTATGTTGCAAGGCGTGACTTTTCGTTTGATCATTCGGGGCACATCGTGGGAATAATCCTCCTAAGCGACTCTCAGGGGAGAATGATGTGATCAAATCCACCGAGGAAAAACTCAACGTCGCGGGTGCGGAACTGGTGATGGTGAAGGCGGGCTCCGGCAAGCCGCTGCTCATCCTCCACGACGAGCTCGGATACCCGGGTTGGATGGCCTGGAACGAGACTCTCGCTCATGAGCGAACACTGTTGATTCCGTTGCAGCCCGCCTATGGCAAAACTCCAAAAATCGAATGGATCAGAACCTATCGCGACCTTGCGGGTTTCTATTCGCAGGTGCTTCGCGAAATGAAGCTCGATCCGATCGATGTCATCGGTTTCTCAGCCGGCGGATTCATCGCAGCAGAAATGGCTGCCGCCGACCCGCACATCTTTTCCAGGATGGTGCTGGTTGCGCCGATGGGCATCCGGCCCGCGGAAGGCGAGATCTTCGATATCTTTCCAATCACCATCCGAACCCATCTGCGCGCCACCGTGGCCGATCCCTTCAAGACCCCGGAGTTCGCCAAGCTCTACGGCGGCGAGATGACGCCCGAGCAGTTCGAAGCGTTCGAGGACGCGCGCGCCGAGGCGGCGCGAATCGGATGGGAACCGTACATGCACAATCCCAGCCTTCCACATCTGCTGCGCGGCGCCAAAACGCCGACGCTGCTGGTCTGGGGCACCGCCGATAAGGTCGTACCGCGCGCCTGCATCGAGGCTTACAAAAAGGCGATACCCGATGCGCGGATCGCCACGATCAGCGACGTCGGTCATCGGCCTGAGATCGAAAATTCGGCGGAATTCGAAAGCGTCGTAACCAAATTTCTGGCTGCATAGCGACACGCAGGAGCGGTCTCATATGAAATTAGGATATTTCACCGAACGTCCGGTCCGCTGGGTTCCCGAAGAAGTGATCCTGAAAAATGGCGCGCACTTCGCGGTCTCCAACAGTTACTTCGATCGCGAGCAAGCCTCCACGGACTACAATTATTTTATCGACGAAAATCTTTACGCCGAGGAACTCGGCTTCGATATTGTCGCGCTCAACGAGCATCACGGCAATCCGTTCTGCATGGGCAGCGTGATGAATGTCGAGGCCGGCATCCTCGCGCGGCTCACCAAAAAGGCGCGTATCCTGCTGATCGGCAATCCGCTCCCGGTCATCAAACATCCGCTGCGAATGGCCGAAGAGCTGGCCGAGATCGATCTGATCTCGAAAGGCCGCCTCATCACCGGATGGGTGCGCGGCGCGGGCAGCGAGCAATTCTTCAACAACGCCAATCCCGCCTACAACCGCGAGTACTTCGAGGAAGCTCACGACTTCATCATCCAGGCGTGGACCAAGCCTGGACCCTGGCGCTACGAAGGCAAACATTTTCACTATCGCCATGTGAACCCGTGGGCATTGCCGTATCAGAAGCCGTATCCGCAGATGTGGATTCCGGGCACGCTCAGTCCCGAAACCATTAGATGGTGCGCCGAGAAAGGCCATCCCTATTTTGGCCTGGGAACCGCGCTGCCCGCGACTTGCGACATGTGGGATTTATACGCCGACGAGGCGCTCAAGCACGGCTACGAGGCCGGCTCGGAAAATTTCGGCTACCTTCTTCCGACGTTCGTTGCCGAGACCGATGAGAAGGCGCAGCAACTCGGACAGGGATTCCTTTTCGGCGGCGGCCAGAACACCTTCTCGCGCGTCGAGCATACGTTGCCTCCGGGCTATAACTCGAAGGAAGCAATTCAGAAGCTCGCCAAGCAGCCGCAAGGAAGCTGGCTCGGAATCAGCGGCGAAAAGATGCGCGGCCAGGTCGAGGAAGTCGAGATCGATCCGGTGAAGATCCGTCAGAAGCTGCTCCCCGGCTACGAAAGAGCACAGAAGAACCTGCAGTTCATGATCGGCAGCCCCAAGACCGTGATTCCAAAAATGAAGGCCATCCTCACCACCCTGCGTCCGGGTTCACTCATCGTCTTCAATGTGCAGGGGCCGGTGAGCAACAAGGATCGCCAGACCAGCATGCGGCTCATCGCGCAAGAAGTAATGCCCGCACTGAAAGAGCACGCGGATTCGATCGGCCTCGTCGATGCGCTCACGAAGATCCCTGGAACGACCAAGGCGCGCGCAGGCGTGAAGCGCAATCCGGTTGCCGATCGCGGACTGCTGAAGGAATACGGCCTGGTCTAGGCTGAGTCAGGATTGATCGATGAGACTGAAGGACAAAGTCGCGCTCATCACCGGCGCCGGCTCGGGGATGGGCCGCGCGACCGCGACACTGTTCGCGCGCGAGGGCGCCAGGGTCGCGGTTGTCGACATCAACTCCGCAGGCGCCGAGGATACGGTGCGGCGCATCACTAGCGCAGGTGGCGAAGCGATCGCGATTCGCGCCGATGTCTCCAATTCCGAAGATGCCAGTTCGATGGTGTCGGGCGCCGTCGCGAAATTCGGCGGGCTCGACATCATCTACAATAACGCCGGCATCGAGGGCGAAGGCCGCTTCACCGCCGAGGTCACCGAGGAACAGTTCGACCGCGTCATCGCGATCAACCTCCGCGGCGTATGGCTCGGCATGAAGTACGCGCTGCCCGAGCTGATCAAACGCGGCGGCGGTGCGATTATCAGCACCGCATCGATCGCCGGCCTCATCGGGCTGCGAGGCTCGGTAGCCTACAGCGCGGCCAAGGCCGGCGTAATCGGGATGACGCGGGTGGTGGCGGTCGAATACGGTCGCTACAACATCCGCGCGAACTGCATCTGCCCCGGCTTCATCCACACCGAAATGGCGGATCGCGTCGTGGGCGGCAGGCCTTATACGCCGGAGCAAACCAAGCGCTTGTCGGTGTTCGGACGCTTCGGAGAGCCCGAAGAGATCGCGCAGACCGCACTCTTCCTCGCTAGCGACGATTGCAAATTCGCTACCGGTCAGCCGTTTGTCATCGACGGCGGCTGGATCTCCAAATAGGCCGCGAAGTAATCGTGCATCATCTCGGCTGCCTTTCCTAAGCGCTGGTTTTCGGCGAAACTGCGGACGGGATGCGATGTCCAAAATGCAGCACTGAGAACGCGGCCAATGCCAAATTCTGTGCCGAATGCGGCGCGAAGCTCGAACCGCTGTGCCCTTCCTGCGGGGCGGAAAATCCGCCTGACGCGAAGTTCTGCACCCAATGCGGCGCGCGCCTGGCCGGGAATGCGGCTCGGCCCTCGCCTGCGCTTCCTCAGCCCGGTCCGCCAGATGGTGGGAAACCGCTTCTGACCGAACGTCCCGCGACCTCGGCAACCGAATTGCCCGAAGGCGAGCGCAAAACCGTGACCGCGCTGTTCGCCGATATCAAAGGCTCGATGGACCTGATGGAAGGCATCGATCCCGAACAGGCGCGCGCACTGATCGATCCCGCCTTGCGGATTATGATCGACGCGGTCCATCGCTACGACGGATACATCGTGCAATCCACCGGCGACGGAATTTTCGCGCTGTTCGGCGCACCGGTCGCGCACGAGGACCATCCGCATCGCGCGCTGTTAGCCGCGCTCAAAATGCAGGACGAGATGCGGCGCTATTCGACCCGCTTGCGCGAGGCCGGCGACTCGCCCATCGAGGTTCGCATCGGTGCGAATTCCGGCGAAGCGGTGGTGCGCACCATCCGGACCGACGCGCTGCACACCGAATACACGCCGATTGGACATTCCACCAGCCTCGCCGCGAGAATGCAGGCGCTCGCGCCGACCGGGTCCATCGCCATCACGGAGAACACGCGCCGCTTCGTCGAAGGATACTTCGCGCTCAAGGCGCTCGGTCCGACCCGCGTCAAAGGGCTCACTGACCTCATCAATGTTTACGAGGTGGTGGGTCTCGGACCACTGCGGACACGGCTGCAGGCCTCGGCGCGGCGCGGGCTCTCGAAGTTTGTGGGACGCGACGCCGAGATGGCGCAGCTCGATCATGCACTGGAACTTGCGCGGACTGGACGCGGCCAGATTGCCGCGGCGGTCGGCGATGCCGGGGTCGGTAAGTCGCGTCTCTTTCATGAGTTCAAGATCATTTCGCATTCGGGTTGCGTGATCCTCGAAACGTTTTCCGTGTCGCACGGCAAGGCTTCGGCCTATCTGCCGCTCATCGATCTGCTCAAGAACTATTTCGAGATTACTTCCGATGACGATGAGCGCCGCCGCCGCGAGAAAGTCGGCGGCAAGGTCCTGATGCTCGATCGAACTCTCGAAGACACCCTGCCCTACTTCTTTTCGTTGCTCGGGGTCTCGGAGGGCGTCGATACGCTCGACGAAATGGACGCCAACATCCGTCGGCGCCGCACGCTCGATGCGATCAAGCGCCTGTTGTTGCGCGAGAGTCTCAATCAGCCGCTCATCGTGGTGTTCGAGGATCTCCATTGGGTCGATTCCGAAACTCAGGCGTTCCTGAATCTGCTGGTCGAGAGCATCGGCACCGCGCGGGTTCTGCTGATGGTCAATTATCGGCCCGAATATCGGCACGACTGGAGCGCGAAGAGCTACTATGCGCAACTTCGCCTCGATCCGCTTGGGGTAGAAAGCGCTGAGGACCTGCTGGGAGCGATCGTTGGCAACGATACAGACCTCATACCACTCAAGCGCGTCATCATAGAGCGGACCGAGGGCAATCCGTTTTTCATGGAAGAGACGGTGCAGGCGATGTTCGAAAATGGCGTGTTGGCGCGCAACGGCAGGGTCAGACTTACGCAGCCGCTGGGAACGATCACGATTCCTCCCAGCGTGAAAGGCATCCTTGCGGCGCGCATCGATCGGTTGGCGGTGCCGCATAAGGAGCTGCTGCAGACGCTGTCGATCATCGGTAAGGAATTTCCGCTTGGCCTGGTGCGTAAGGTGGTCGACAAGGATGAAGACGAGCTGACCCCGATGTTGTCGGAACTCCAGCTTGGCGAGTTTATCTACGAGCAGCCAGCTTTTCCCGACATCGAGTACGTATTCAAACACGCGCTCACGCAGGAAGTTGCCTACGGATCGGTGCTGGTCGAGCGGCGCAAGCTCACGCACGAAAGAACCGGCAAGGCGATCGAGGAGATGTATGCGGCGCAGCTCGAAGAACACCTCGTCGAGCTTGCATATCACTACAGCAACAGCGCCAACCTCGAAAAAGCGATTACCTACCTGGAGAGCGCGGCCGAGCAGGCGCGCGGTCAGAGCGGCTATGAAGAGACGATCGATCGCCTCGCCAGGGCGCTCGAGTTGCTTCAGCAACTGCCCGAGACGCCCGCGCGGGACGCTCGCGAAGTAGGCTTGCGAGTATTTCTGGGCCAGACGCTCGCTGCGGCGCGCGGCTTTTCTGCTCCGGAGTTGGCGGAACACATCAAGCGACTCGAAGAACTGTCGCGCCGCATCACCGATCCTGAAGCGCGCTATATTCTTCTGTTTTCGCAATGGAATGTTGCGTTTTCGCGCGGCAATCTTCAACGCGCGGAGGAACTGGCGCAGGCGCTGCTCGCGATGACGCCGGAGGATGCCACAGATATTCGCAGGCCCTCGGCGTATCAGGTGCTGGGCACCAGCCAGGTGTGGCGAGGGCGTCCGCTCGATGCGCGTGCGAATCTGGAACGCGCGGTCACCTTGTTCGATCGGGACCTCGACGCCAATCTGCGCAGCAGAGTTGCGCCGGTGGTGCCCAATCGATGCCATCTGAGCTGGGCCGCCTGGATTTGCGGTTATCCAGACCAGGCCTACGACCACGCCGAGCAGGCTCTGCAACTCGCGATGCGTCTCAACCGCCCCTACAGCATCGCATTCGCGCTCCAGTATGTGGTCTCGGTCGCGCATCTGCGCCGCAGCTACGAGAGTTCGCGGGTTCGCGCCGAAACGCTTAACACGGTCGCGCGGGAGAATGGATTCCCGTCCTGGCAGGCGTGTGGCACCGCTTCGATAGGCCGTGTGTTGATGGAAGAGGGTGACTGGGATCGAGGCGAACCGCTAATGCGCGAGGGTCTCAAGCAAGCGCGCGCGGCCGGAGGCGAGTTGACCTATCTTTACCTGCTGATGCTGTTCGCCGAGGCCTGTGTACTTCATCGTCGAATCGAGGAAGGTTATCGCGCGCTGGACGAGGCGGCTGATGGTTTTCGAAAGACCGACATGCAGATGCTGGAATCGGAAATGCACCGCCTGCGTGGCGAGTTGGTTCTGATAGAAAAGCAGGACGCGGCCGCCGCCGAGCAAGGTTTTCGCGCCGCGCTCAGCGCCGCAACGGCGCAAGGGGCCAAGTCGTGGGAGCTGCGCGCGGCTATCAGCCTCGGGCGTCTGATGCTCAATCAGAATCGGCCTGGAGAGGCACGCGCACTCATCGAACCAGTCTACAACTGGTTCACCGAAGGCTTTACGACCGGCGATCTGACGGAAGCAAAGTCGCTGCTCGATGCGACCTTACACCTGCGGTCCTGAGGCAACCGGCGCCGCGGCCCCCGACGGGGAAAGCCGCTCGCTCGCGGCGCGGATCGAGTGACGCGGTCCGGCAAGGCCCAACACGTCGCCTTCGCGCAGCACCTCGTCGTGACCCGGAACTACCAGGCCATCGTGGTCGCGTCCGATCGCAACCACGACCGCGCCAGTGGATGATAGCAGATGCAAGTCCGCTATTTTCTTTCCAATCGCCGGACTTCCGGCTCGTAGCGGCACCGGAACAATGACACCCAGGTTCGGCATCGCTTCCGTTTGCACCCGGCCCGGCATCGTCTGGGCATGCTCGACCGCCAGGGCACGGGCGATCAGACGCCCCGCTTCGCGCATCTGGCCGAGGGTGCGCGATACGCCACGCCAGGTCACCATGCACATCGCGACGATCGCGAGAACCAGCACGATGACGCCCTCGAAGGGCTGCAGAAACGGTTGCACGATCGCGAGCACGACCACCGTGACCACAATCATCATCGCGACTTGCATTATCTCGACCAACGATTCCCAGCCTGGCGGCTTTGGTTGATCCTCGGCCGCGCCCTCGGGGATGGCGCGCGAGGCCAGCGCGATGGCGAGACGGCCAGTCGCGCGGTACAGCACTATCGACGGCCCGACGCATGTGATGATGGTGATCACCCCGACGAGAACCTGCGCATATTCCACCGAGATCAGCACATAGCTCCGAATCACAACCGTGAGCGGCTGTAGGAACACTTCCGCCCCGATGATCAGAGCGGCGAGCGCGATCGCGGCTGACGCAACGAGGGTGAACGTCCATCTAATGGTGGCTGCCTCGGTCCGCGTACCGGCTCGCGATCGGATGTGTTCGACCGACGACTCGTAAATCGCCTCGATCACTCCGAGGCCGCGCGGCATATGCCGTTCGAAGGTTTCGGCGATTGGACCGGAGGCCTTGATCAAGTAGGGCGTGGTAAAGGTAGTGACCACCGAAACGGCGATCGCCAGCGAGTAGAGAAAATCGCGCGCCGCGTGGCTCTCCAGCGCGAGTCCGGCGATGATGAAGGAGAACTCGCCGATCTGGGCCAGGCTCATCCCCGCCTCCACCGAAAGTTTCGGCCCCGAGCCCGCCAGCATCGCGCCGATGGTAACGCCGACGATCTTGCCCACGACTACCACCGCCACCAACACGGCCAGCGCACCCCAATGTTCCGCGACCAGCGCGGGATTCAGCATCATGCCGACCGAAACGAAAAATACCGCCGCGAACATATCGCGGACCGGAATAATCAGGTGCTCAACTTTGTGACCTTCGCCGGATTCGGCGACCAGCGATCCCGCCAGGAACGCACCCAGCGCAACCGAGTAGCCGAAGTGTTCGGCGATAAGCGCGAATCCAAAACAGATTCCGATGCTGGCGACCAGCAGCGTTTCTGAGCGTTCGAAGCGCGCAACCACCCGGATCAGACGCGGCACCACAAGGATGCCGATCCCGACCAATGCGCCGAGGAACAGGACCAGCCTGCCGACCGTCAACCCCAGCATCTCCGCCGACAACCCCCGTCCGGAGGCCAATGCGGTCAGCACCGCGAGCTCCACCACCGCGACCAGATCCTCCGTCAGCAGAACCCCGAGGACCAGCTCGCGCAGACGGTCCGGGACTTTATTTTCTTCGAACACCTTTGCCACGATAGTGGTGCTCGAGATCGACAGCAGCGCACCAGTGAACACGCTCTCCAGCGTGCTCCATCCCATCGCCTGGCCGCAGACATAGCCGAGCCAGATCATCAGGCCGACCTGGAGCGCCGTTATGAAGCCCGCAGTAGGTCCGACCCGAACCAGGCGGCGCACCGAAAATTCGAGCCCTAATGCGAACATCAGCAGAATGACGCCGAGTTCCGAGAGGGTGTGGATGCGCTGCGGATCCGCGAACACCAGCGGGGTATGCGGTCCGACGATGACCCCTGCGATCAGGTAGCCGACCACCACCGGCTGCCGAATCCATTGGAAGATTACGGTAGTGGCGGCGGCGACGCAGAGCACCAGCGCAAGGTCTTCGAGAAAATTGTGCGATAGAAATTCCGGAAACAGCGCCCCTGACCTCGCAATCTAAAAGTTGCAGGGAGACTAACACTTCTCAGGAGCGGAGTCTGATCCCGAATGCGCGAAGGACAACCCGCTAAACGCTCTGATTCCCCCTCCCTCCAACCCGGAAGGGGGAATCAAATGAGTTCATTTCAGATCAGCAACGCGCGGGAGCACCTTGGTCCAGAACAGCTCGATGGTCTTCATCAGCCGGTCGTGCGGAAGCAAGCTGTTGTATATCCATGCGAAGATCCATCGCACTGGCAGGCGCTTCGCCATGGCCTCGAGCTGACGCGTGACGGTATCGACGGTGCCGACGAACGCGAGGCCCTCGGCGAAGATATCGGCTTCCTTACCGCTCGCGGGATCGACCAGGCCTTGCGAGAATCCGAACGACTCGAACCAATGATGGCCGGCGAAATAGCCGCTGTCGCGCCATAGTTGACGCGCCTCGTCGTCGGTGTCGGCGATGATGACGTCGCGCAAAACCCCCATCCCCTCGCCGCGCGGTTTACCGGAGACCTCGGCGTAGATATCGCACAGTTGCGACTCCAGCTTGGGATGCAGCGGCGGCAGAACCGCCGTGACATTTTCGGTCGCGCACCATCTGATGCTGCGTTCCGAGGACGCGAACGGCTGAAACACCGGCGGGTGCGGCTTCTGCACCGGCTTGGGTACCACCGAGACCGCCTTAACGATGCCGTTTTCGATTCCGCCGCCCCACAGTTGGGTGGCCTCGAGGGTCCACGGCGTTTCTCCCGGCGGAATGCGCCAGTACTTGCCCTGATAGGAGCTGAAGTCCTGCGTCCAGGCCTGCTTGATGATGCGGAAATTTTCCTCGAAGGCCGCACGATTGGCGGCATCGATCTCGTCGTGCTGATGCGGCAGCGCACCGTGAATCCCGTGGGTCTGTTGCGCCATGATATCGACCCATCGGCGCTGATAGCCGCGCGCGAACCCCGCATTAGCGCGGCCGCCGCTCATGTGGTCGAGCATCGCAATGTCCTCTGCGACGCGGATCGGATTTTGGGTCGGCAGCACGATTCCCAACTGGCCGACGCGCAGCCGCTTGGTCTGCATCGCGATATACAGATCGAGCAGCACCGGATTGTTGGAGAGCTCGAACCCTTCGACGTGAAAATGGTGCTCGGTGAAGCTCATCGAGTCATAGCCAAGATCGTCGGCGAGCCTGGCCTGCGCGGAAATCTCCCGCAGCATCTGATCGTACAGCTCACCCTTCAAACCCACCCTGCCCTGTTCGATCTGGGCCTTGTTGCCGACTGACGGGAGATAAAACAGCGATACTTTCATCGTAACCTCGCGCGAAAAGCTTCAGTTCAGATGCAAACTCTAAAACGTCCAGCGGCGTGTCGGCAAACCAAACTTACCGATCGGTAGGTGAGATGACGCGAGGTCCCGTCTGGTCGATCGGCACCAGCCATAGGGTGGAAAGTACCACAAGGCCGAAAGCTAAATAGACCGTCGTGAAAATCCACGGCGGAAAATCGTAGAAGATCAATCTGTCCAGCCAGCGCGCGATGAAGTCGTTGCCATACGCTTTTTGGCCGGTACTTAAGCGTAAGGCATTTTCAAGCGTCGTCAGCGGACAGTCCATTCCGATGATCGACTCCGCGCATACGAACAGAATCGAGATCAGATGCAGGACGCGAAAGTAGCGCCCCCGGACCCATCGCCAATCCAGTGCGTATCCGATGAGGATCGCGATCAGGCCGAACACCACGAATCCAACATAAAGCGCGTGAATCGCGGCGACCAAATCGGCGCCGATGCCGGAGGCCATGCAGCAAGCTTATCCGAGGTACGGCGGCTGAATCACTCCGGCGGCTCGCCCAGCTCCAGCCCTGGCATGATGCTTCGATGGGCGGAATCCGGGGAACGCTGATTGGGGGTAGTCCAGTGACCAATCTAAGTGATGGGACGCGGCGTCATCGGGAAAGCGTCGCGATCCCAATTCATGATGTTCAAACGACCGCAACGCCTTTTGCGGGTTTGAACCAACCGTGGATATACTTCGGCCAGCCTCCAACAGGGCGAGGAGAATCCGATGCGGCTCAAGGACAAGGTTTCATTGATAACCGGCGCCGGCTCGGGAATCGGCGCGGCCACTGCCATGACTTTCGCGCGCGAGGGCGCTGCGGTGGCCGTAGTCGACCTGAATGACGAGGGCGGCAACTCTGTAGTTGCCGAGATCCGCAAAGCCGGCGGCACCGCGGAGTTCCATCGCGCAGACGTCGGCAACCCGAAGGAAGTCGAACGGATGATCCGTTTCGCGACTGGCAAGTTCGGCCGGCTCGACATCCTGCATAACAACGCGGTTTTCACCACGGTCGGGCGAATCGCCGACATCACCATGGAAGGATGGCAGAAGACCCTCGAGGTCGGCCTCACCGCGTACTGGTATGCGACCAAGGTTGCACTCGAACAGGCGATGCTGCCGCAAAAGAAGGGCGCGATCGTCAATACCGCGTCGGTCTCCGGCCTTGCCGGCGACTATACGTTAGGCGCCTACAATGCGGTGAAGGCAGGCGTGGTAAACATCACGCGGGTGACCGGCATCGAATACGCACGCAAGGGAATTCGCTGCAATGCGGTTTGCCCAGGCCCGATCGGCACTCCGCCGCTGCTGGCGCTGGACAAGGCGCGCCCGCAAATCGTCGCGCGCATCCGCGAGGCGATCCCGATGGGCCGGCTCGGAGAGCCGCAGGAAATCGCCAACGTGGTATTGTTCCTCGCGTCCGACGAGGCTTCATTCGTAACCGGCGCGTTCTTCGTTGCCGATGGCGGATTGTGGGCCCATTCGGGCATGCCGAGTCTCTCGGGCGAAGGACCCGAGTGGTAGAAAATTCGTACTAGCAGGAGGCAATTCGATGTCACAGCAGCAACTCGATTCCCTGATCCAGATGATGAAGGCGCAACCGATCGCGCAAGCTCCCACGCTTGAACAGCAGCGTGCGGGCTTCGAACAGATGGCCGGTATGTTCCCGGTCGACGCCGATATCAAGCGTGAACCGGTTACCGCCAACGGTGTGAAATCGGAGTGGGTCACCGCGCCCGGCGCGGATCCCGGACGCGCCATTCTCTACCTCCACGGCGGCGGATACGTGATCGGATCGATCAACACCCATCGCTCGCTCGCGGCCCGGCTGTCGCGCGCGGCAAAGGCTCGCGTACTCGTAATCGACTATCGCCTGGCCCCCGAGCATCCGCATCCGGCGGCGGTGGACGATTCCCTGGCGGCTTATCGCTGGATGCTGGCGCAAGGACTCAAGCCTTCGCGCATCGCGGTAGCCGGCGATTCTGCCGGTGGAGGCCTCACTGCGGCAACGTTGGTTGCGATTCGCGATGCAAAACTGCCGCTCCCGGCGGCGGGGGCCTTGCTTTCGCCCTGGGTAGACATGGAGGGCATCGGTGAATCGATGACGACCAAGGACAGCGTCGATCCGATGGTACACAAGGAGGGCCTACTCGGAATGGCGAAGGCTTACCTGGGAGGAAAAGATCCCCGCACTCCGCTTGCCGCTCCGCTTTACGCCGACCTCACCGGCCTGCCGCCGCTGCTCATCCAGGTCGGTACTTCGGAGACGCTGATGGATGATGGCGCGCGCCTGTCTGAGCGCGCGAAAAAAGCGGGCGTCAACGTAACCTACGAACCATGGCAAAACATGATCCATGTCTGGCATCTGTTTGCCCCGATGCTCGATGAAGGTCAGCAAGCGATCGAAAAGATCGGAGCATTCGTTCAGAGACACGCCGCGTGAAATGATGGCGGAGTGCGAACGTGGGAAGTCCTACAATCGCACTCCGCAAATTCCAAGTCGTGCTCTTGACTGCGGTCTTCGCTTAGACTATCTACCCCATAGACAATGTTAACTCAAAAGTCGAAGTACGCGCTGAAGGCCTTGTCGGTGCTCGCGAAGGAATACGGCCAGGGACCGGTGCTGATTTCGGACATTGCGCATCGGGAGAACATTCCGCATAAATTTCTCGAACTGATTTTGCTCGAACTCAAAAATCATGGCCTCCTCCAAAGTAAAAAGGGAAAGGGCGGCGGCTATTTTCTGGCCCGCGAGCCTCGTGCTATCAGCGTCGGCCAGGTCGTGCGATTCCTCGATGGGCCAATCGCTCCGCTGCCCTGCGTCAGCAAGATGGCCTACATGCGCTGCCACGAATGCCGCGACGAACGAACCTGCGGGATCCGAATGGTAATGCAAGAGGTTCGGGACGCCACCGCAAAAATCATGGATTCCACAAGCCTGGAAGACATGCTTAAGCGGGTTCAATCAGTGGTGACTTCGAAGGAATCGCTAACTTTTTCGATCTAAAATTTTTTTAAGCTTATAGTCTATATACATAATAGGCTTAATGTGGAAGACAGCGAGAAAACACCCGAAGCCGCCAAGGTTCGAGACGAATTCGAAAGCATTCTGGAGCGTGTCGCCAACGCCATACGGGGTCTGCGATTTGGCTCCATCGAACTCGTCATCCATGACTCGAAAGTGGTGCAAATCGAACGCAAGGAGAAATTCCGCTTCGACAAACCGGGAGGACACTAACGATGTGTTGAAATTCTGATCGAGGCCAAGACGCGGCGGACCAGCGAAGGATCCGTACGCCATATTGATGAAAATTCACCAATTACGAGCTGACCGGTCAACCGGAGGTTCTCAGATGGAAAGGAAATTCCACCGTGAAGAAACGCGCGTTGTCGGTCATTGCGGTCGGCGCCCTCTGGGCGCTGACACCCACTCACTCATCCTGGGCGCAAGACGCCAGGACCAAGGCGGAGCTTGAGCAGTTGCGCCATGAGGTTCAAAAACTGGAGCAGCGAATCGACCAACTCCAGTCGCTCGATCAGCGGGTCAGAGTCATCGACCGTCGGATGGAGGTCGAGCAGGAGGACTTCGCCGCCCATTCCAAAAAGCTTCCTCAGTTGCTCGCGAATCCACAAGGCGTGTCAGTCTCATCGTCCGACGGCGAAGTTCGGCTGCGGCTACGCGGCTACATTCAGGGCGAGGGGAATTTCTTCACCAGTGGCAACGACAAGCCTGTATCGGGAAGCACGTTCTACTTGAACCGGGTGCGCCCGGTCGTCGAAGGCACCGTCTTTAAATACTACGACTACAAAATCATGCCCGACTTCGCTCAAGGTAAGACGGTCCTCGAGGACGCGTACCTGGACGCAAAATATTTCTCGGCTGCTCAATTAATGATCGGCAAGTATAAGGCTCCGTTCGGGATTGAGCGGCTTCAATCGGCGCGTGACCTGCTATTCATTCAGCGCGGGATAACCAACAACCTGATCCCTAACCGTGACATCGGACTCGAGTTGCATAGCACCCTGTTCGATGGACGCCTCACCTATCAACTTGCATTCACGAATGGAGTGCCTAACAACACCGCCAGCGCTGATTTCGATACCAACGACGGCAAGGACTTCATCGGCCGTCTCTTCGCGGAGCCGTTCAAGAAGTCAGGCGTAGAATTTGTGGAAGGTCTAGGCATCGGCTTCGCCGGAAGCTACGGAGACGAGCGTGGCCCGCTTTCGTCCTACAAAACTGCGGGAACCCAAACATTCTTCACCTACGGAAAAGGCACCACCGCGTCAGGAACTCATTTTAGATACACGCCGCAAACCTACTATCATTGGGGGCCGTTTGGATTGTTAGCGGATTATGTCAACGACACTCAAACGGTGAATCTGTTCCAAGCTAAACCGTTTACCAACAACTACAAAACTTTCACGAGTCGTGCTTGGCAGGTTCAGACCTCCTACCTGCTTACTGGAGAGGACGCGACCTATTACGGAGTCAAACCGCTGTACAACTTCGAACCCGAGACCGGACGGTGGGGCGCCTTCGAGATCAAAGCGCGGGTGGGTGGCCTCGGCGTCGACAGCGACGTGTTCAAGGACGGGTTCGCGAGCCTTTCTTCCTCTGCCCGCACCGCGACCGAGTATGGGGTTGGATTCAACTGGTATCTGAACCCTAATGTGAAGTTCCAGTTCGACTATATCCGCACGTTTTTCGACAAGGGTGCTCCCGGCGGACGAGACCGTCCCGACGAGAGTGCATTGCTGACCCAGGTCCAGGTGGCATTTTGAACGCCATCAACCTAGTAAGCGAACCTTACTCCAGCATTCCAAGTCAGGAGTCACCGATGTCTCGCAATCGATTTCAGGCCTTGCTGATTATCAGCGCGATGGTCGCGTTGTTATCATTCCCAAGCGCAAGCGCATCAACCGCCGACGCGAACCTGCTTAACGTTTCTTATGACGCAACCCGCGAATTTTACCATCAATACAATGACGCGTTCGCAAAATACTGGAAGACCAAAAGTGGTCAGGATGTCACTATCGAGATGTCTCACGGCGGATCCGGCAAGCAAGCGCGCTCCGTAATCGATGGTCTTGAGGCCGACGTGGTAACACTCGGTCTGGCCTACGATATCGACGCGATTCATGACAAAGCCAACCTGTTGCCGCCCGATTGGCAAAGCCGCTTGCCGGACGATAGTAGCCCTTACACTTCAACGATCGTCTTCCTGGTGCGCAAGGGAAACCCCAAACACATCAAGAATTGGCCCGATCTGATTAAGCCGGACATTGCCGTCGTGACCCCGAACCCAAAGACCTCAGGCGGTGCGCGCTGGGCCTTTCTAGCAGCATGGGGATATGCACTCAAGGCCTCGGGTGGCAGCGAGGATAAAGCGAAGGAGTTCGTGAAGGCCCTATACAAGAACGTACCGGTGCTGGATTCTGGCGCGCGCGGTTCGACTACTACCTTCGTCGAACGCGGAATCGGAGACGTTCTGCTCTCATGGGAAAACGAGGCATACCTTGCGACCAATACGCTCGGCCACGATGGTTTCCAAATCGTCTATCCTTCCATCAGCATCGCCGCGCAACCGCCGGTAGCATGGATTGACAAGGTCGATCGCCGCCACGGCACTACTGACCTTGCCAAGGCCTATCTGGAATACCTCTATTCGGAGCCAGCACAGGAAATCGCCGCGAAGAATCATTTCAGAGCCGTAAACACCACTGTCGCCGCCAAGTACGCGAATCAGTTTCCGACGCTTCCATTGTTCAAGGTTAGCGATCCGGAGTTTGGTGGATGGGCTAACGCGCAGAAAAAGTTTTTCGCCGACGACGGGGTTTTCGACAAAATCTACCAGCCAGGACGCTAGTGGCAACACGACGAAAACACGTACTGCCGGGATTCGGACTGACGATGGGATGCACTCTAGTCTATCTAAGCATCGTCGTCCTCATCCCGCTCTCGACGATTTTTTTCAAGACCTTCACGCTTAGCTGGTCTGAATTTTGGACTATCGTGCTGTCGCCGCGTACGATCGCGGCCTATCGGTTGAGCTTCGGCGCGTCGCTGGCCGGCGCGCTGTTGAACTCGTTCTTTGGGTTTATTGTCGCCTGGACGCTGGTACGGTACCGCTTCCCCGGAAAACATTTGGTCGACGCGATGGTCGACTTACCGTTCGCGTTGCCAACCTCGGTCGCAGGCATCACACTGACTTCGATTTACGCGCAGAACGGATGGTTGGGCCGGTTTCTGATTCCCCTGGGTCTCAAGGTTGCGTTCGCACCACTTGGCGTAGTGGTGGCGCTCACCTTTGTCGGATTGCCATTCGTCGTTCGCACGATTCAACCGGTGCTTGAGGACCTCGACGAGGAATATGAGGAAGCCGCAGCCAGCCTCGGGGCAACTCGCTGGCAGACCTTCACCCGCGTGATCGCGCCTGCCATGATCCCAGCCCTGCTTACCGGGTTCGCGCTCGCTTTCGCACGCGCCCTCGGAGAGTACGGTTCGGTAGCATTTATTTCGGGCAACATGCCGATGCGCACCGAAGTTGTACCGCTTCTAATCATGGCGAAGCTGGAGCAGTTCGATTATCCAGGCGCCACTGCCATTGCAGTAGTGATGCTGGTCCTGTCGTTTACCATTTTGCTCGGTGTGAACATTTTGCAGCGCTGGAGTAGCAGACGACTCACCGCGTGAACTGAAACGCGGAGCTATCTCACAATGGAAAACTACTCCATTCATTCGAATCATCGCGCCGCGACCGCCGATGCTCGTTGGGTTCGTCTTGCATTGATCGCCATCACGCTAGTGTTTCTCGCTTTGTTCCTGTTCCTGCCGGTTCTAGTGGTGTTTCACGAAGCATTGCGCGAGGGCCTAAGGAAGTACTTCGCCGCGATCACCGATCCCGATGCGCTGTCGGCGATTCGTCTGACCCTGATTACGGCCGGGATCGCAGTGCCGCTCAATGTTGCATTTGGGCTGGCTGCATCGTGGGCGATCACACGCTTCAAATTTCCCGGCAAACAAATCTTGATCACCCTTATAGATCTTCCATTTTCAGTATCGCCGGTAATCTCCGGCATGATCTTCGTACTCTTGCTGGGAGTGCGCACGCCGCTTGGCGGATTTCTTTACGACCACGGAATCAAGGTCATCTTTGCCGTTCCAGGAATAGTGCTGGCGACCATCTTTGTTACCTTTCCTTTTGTAGCTCGCGAACTGATTCCCGTGATGACGGCGCTCGGCGACGAAGAAGAACAGGCTGCCGCGGTTCTCGGCGCTGGAGGATGGCAAAGCTTCTTTCGGATCACTCTGCCGAATGTCAAATGGGGACTCCTGTATGGCATGGTGCTGTGCAATGCGCGCGCGATGGGCGAATTCGGCGCAGTCTCCGTCGTCTCAGGTCACATCCGAGGCCATACGAATACGATGCCGCTATACGTGGAGATTCTGTACAACGACTATCAGCTAGGTGCCGCGTTTGCGATTTCGACTCTGCTCACGTTTCTCGCAGTAGCCACTCTCCTCGCTAAATATCTGCTCGAGCGGCGCGTGGCGCCGCAAAAGCAACCAGCCGAATTAACGATCCAGCAGGCCGCATGAGTATAGAAGTCCGCAACATTCGCAAAACCTTTGGCCACTTCGTTGCGCTCGACGACATCAGCCTAAAGGTCGAAACCGGCGAGCTATTGGCGCTACTGGGCATGTCGGGCTCCGGCAAGACCACCCTGCTGCGAATCATTTCGGGCCTCGAGGCTCCGGACTCCGGATCGGTGCATTTCCATGGCGCTGAGGCCACCGGTGTGAGCGTGCGCGAGCGCCGCGTGGGTTTTGTCTTTCAGCACTATGCCCTGTTCCGCCATCTGAGTGTCTTCGAGAATGTCGCGTTCGGACTGCGAGTGAAATCGCGCGCCTCGCGTCCGCCCGAGGAGCAGATCCGCCGCCGCGTCCACGAACTTCTGCAGTTGGTGCAACTCGACACGATGGCGAATCGGCTACCCTCGCAGCTCTCGGGGGGACAACGCCAGCGTGTCGCGCTTGCGCGCGCGCTCGCGGTCGAGCCCAATGTGCTGCTCCTCGACGAGCCGTTCGGTGCGCTGGATGCCAAAGTTCGGATGGAGCTTCGCCGATGGCTGCGCCGGCTTCATGATGAACTGCACATCACCAGCGTGTTCGTCACTCATGATCAGGAAGAAGCTCTGGAGCTGGCGGATCGCGTGGTGGTAATGAACGAAGGCCGGATCGAGCAGATCGATACGCCCGCGGAAGTTTATCATCATCCAGCAAGCCCCTTCGTCTACAAATTCCTTGGCAATGTGAATCTCTTCCACGGCCGAGTGGAGGACGGTCATCTCACGATCGAAGGTACCTCGCTGGAGCTTGAAGGCGCGCAGCGTAATGGTGCAACCAAACAGCGCGCTACCTTTTATGTGCGACCGCATCAGCTCCAGATCGGCCTTGAACCGAGCGGCGAAAACGAATTCCGCGCAACCGTAGTGCATATCAATTCGGCAGGAGCGAAGGTCAAAATCGAGATGATAACCGAATGGGGCGATCCGGTCTTCGCGGAGCTTGATCACGATCGCTTCAATGTCCTCAAACTCCAGAAAGGACAGCGCGTTTTCGCGCGCCCCAAAGAAAAACCTCGCGTGTTCGATTACCAGATCTGACCGCGGCCCCATACAATTGGGAGCTTGGACTCCACGATCAAGAAACGCGTCTCGCAATTCGATTGGCGGCGAATCGCGGATGACCTCGACGCGCACGGGTATGCGCTGACGGGGCCGGTCCTGACGCCCGATGAATGTGCCACGCTGGTTACGCTGTATCCCCAACGCGATCGCTTTCGTAGCCGCGTGGATATGACCCGTCTCAGGTATGGCGTCGGCGAATACAAGTATTTCGCGCGCCCGCTTCCGAAGATCGTCGAGGAACTCCGCGTATCTCTGTACCAGCGCCTGGCGCCGCTCGCGAATCGATGGAGCATGCTGCTCGACAACGTCGAACCCTACCCTGCTTCACTCTCCGCCTTCCTGAAACTGTGCGCGGCTCATGGTCAGGAGCGTCCGACGCCGCTGCTGCTGCAATATCACGCCGGCGGTTACAACTGCCTGCATCAGGATCTATACGGCGACATCGCGTTTCCGCTCCAGTTCACTTGCGTGCTAAGCCGGCGCGATCGCGATTTCGAAGGCGGCGAATTTCTGCTCGTCGAGCAACGGCCGCGCGCGCAATCCCGCGGCCAAGCGATCTCGATGGATCAAGGCGAGGGAATCATTTTCACCAATCGCTATCGGCCGGTGGCGGGGACGCGCGGCCACTATCGGGTCAACGTTCGCCATGGAGTCAGCACTCTTCGATCCGGCGAGCGCTACTCCCTCGGCATCATTTTTCACGACGCGCGATAACTTCCAACGGTTGCGCGATCGCGGGCCACTGTTGTTTATTTTTCGAAGGAGTACCAACCATGCCGACTTTCAATCGCGGTGATGTAAGCCTCTACTTCGAGGAATTCGGGTCGGGATTTCCCATCCTGCTGTTTGCGCCCGGTGGGATGCGATCGAGCATCGAGTTCTGGCACCAGAGCCCCTTCGATCCAACCGTCGAGCTCGCCAAAGACTTTCGCGTAATCGCAATGGATCAGCGCAACGCCGGCCAGTCTCGCGCGCCGATCAGTGCTTCCGACGGATGGGATACCTATGCCTCCGATCACGTTGCGCTGCTTGATCATCTTGGCGTCAAGAGCTGCCACGCGATGGGTGGTTGTATCGGCGGTTCCTACTCGCTCGGGCTCATCAAGGCGATTCCCGATCGCGTCAGTGCCGCGGTCCTGCAGCAGCCGATCGGCCTGTCGCCGAAGAACCGCGAACTGTTTTTTCAGATGTTCGACGGGTGGGCCGATGCGTTGAAAAAGAAACGACCCGAGCTCGACGCTAACGCATTCCGTCCCTTTCGCGATCGCATGTACGGGCAGAGCGATTTCGTCTTCAACGTCTCGCGCGACTTCGTCCGCTCGGTGAAAACACCGCTGCTCGTTCTGCGCGGAAACGACGACTATCACCCCGGCGAGACCTCGGATGAAATCGCCAAACTGGCGCCCAACGCGGAAATCATCAGCGAGTGGAAAACTGCCGAGACGGTCGGCAAGACGGTGGAACGCGTGCGATCGTTCCTGAAATCGCATACGCCGAAGTAGGATATTGCGACGTCGCTAGTGACCCGTCCCGCTAGCTGTCGGTTCGGGCTGCTCCCGTGATCGGCGCACTGCGGCCAACTGATCGAGGATCTCGCGATCGCTGCCCGCCGCGTATGGGCGAGCCGCGCGTGAGACCTTGACCGCAGGTGCCCTGGGCTTGGAAGGATGCGGCGGACCCAAAGTCAGTGCAGCCTCGCGCGCGCGCTCCGACTCGGGAACATGACCGATCAGGTATATCCACAACACGCGACGGACGTAGTTCTCGGTCTCGCGATAATGCGGGATGCCGCCCGCCCGTGCGACCGCACCTTCTCCGGCATTATAGGCCGCTAGAACTTCGGGCAGCGTCAGGTTGCCATGCGGGCGACTGCGCTTGAGATAGTCGATGAAACGGGCCGCGCCCAACGCATTTTGAACGGGATCGAACCGATCGTCGACGCCAAATTGGTTGGCAGTTGCGGGCATGAGTTGCATCAGGCCGACGGCGCCCTTGGGCGATATCGCATCGAAACACTCGCCTGATTCGACGCGCGCAATGGCCCTGAGCAAGCCCGGATCGATCGAATGGGTCATGGCAACGTCTTCGAGAATCGATTCGACTTCCAGACGTTGAAGGACTGGCGAATCACTCGCGCATGAACCGGCCCATGCAGGTCTGCCGATTGCTGTGAGACCGAGGCCCAGCGCCAGTACGATTGCGAAAGTATGCTTCATCGGCTGCCGAAGGCATTATCCTCAAAAACCCTGGTCGGGTCGAGTAATGGTGAGGTCCCTTCCGCGTCTGCCAACTTAGTTGTCGACCGCAGGATCGCTCCCCTCAATCAGGTCGAGCACGGTGGCGTCGCGCAACGCGTTCCTTTCGACGTCATCGATCCTGCCAATCATCCGCTGGATTCGCGCGTCGAGAGGACGCTCGACCTTTCCTTCGTACTCCAGAGCTTCGCTGATCCGAAGGTTCGCGGGACTCCTGGTCAGAAGCAATTCGTGCCGCGGGCGAGATTTCTCGGTCGTTTCGGCTTGAGCTATAAAGCCCGCTTCCTCCAATCGCGTAACCAGCTGGTCGATTTTCTCTTCCGACACTCCCAGCTCATTCGCGATGCTGCCGACGCTCACCGAATCACCTCCGGCCGTCATCCGTTCGCCGATCCGCATCAGTATCAACAAGACCGCCTGGCGAGTGAACTCCGCACCGATGGTCTCCTTCAAAGGACGATAGGGTCCGCGCTGCATCACCACGGCGAACTCGACACCTAGCAGCACGATCGCCCAACTGAAATAGATCCACACCAGGAAAATCGGAATTGCGGCCAGCGCACCATAGTAAGCTCGATAACTGGTGACGCCATACTGGAAATGGACATAGGCCCATTGCGCCGCAGTCCACAGCACCGCTGTTATCAATGCACCTATGAGCGCCGCGCGCCACTCAACTCTGGTATTGGGAAAGAAAATGAACAGCACGAAGTAGCCGGCCCAAACCAGAACAAATGATGCGATAAAGGAAAGGCTGTTGGCCAAAGCCTCGCTTTTCGTGAAGCCGGCAGTAAGGGTCAGCGCCGTCACTAGCAACAACGGCACCACAAACGTGATGCTCAAATAGTCGGTAAACTTACGGAGATAGCTACGTCCCTGCGGGACGCCCCAACTGTGGTTGAACGCGTTCTCAATAGTGCTCAACAAGCTGATGTCGGTGATGATCAGGGTCGCCGCCCCGATCGATCCGAGCGCTCCGACTTTCATGTTGTGTACGAAACCCAGCAACTGCGAGGCAATATCAGGCGAACCCACATAACGCGTGACGACGGGCTCGAGTTGGTCGGTGTAGCCAAGCCCCTTGAGAACCGAAAAGACCAGCACCAGCAACGGTACGATCGATAGTGCTGTCGTGTAAGTCAGCGCCGAGGCCCACAGCAGATCGTTGTTGTCGATAAAGCGGCCTACTGCCGCCTGAACTACCAGCCTTGGCTGGTTGCTCAATTGCATCGCAGCGCGAACCTTCGAAGCCCCTGGGCGCGCAATTGCATTCGCGGAAGATTCGGTCACCTCGATTGATTCCTCGCCAACTGAGCCTCGCGATCGAATCCCGGCAGGATCGCTTGGATAAAGGCATTCTGCACCACCTCGACCACTGCCTGCCACGTACTGGTGTTGGGATTCTTCAGATTGCCGGTCAGATCAACCTTGGTTGCAACTTGCTTCGTTTGCGAGTTCTTGAACAGATGCCCCGCGCCACCGACCACCGCTTCGTATGCCTGGCGAATAACGGGTTTATGCCGGTCCTGCTTCCAATCATAAACCGTGAGATCGCTGAACATCGGCTTTACATATCCGGTAATGTTGCCGTCTTTAACACCCAGCTGTGAGTAGACGGTAAATTCGCCATGCTTCACATCGAATCGTCCGAACGCAAGCAGCAGATCGTTCATCGCGGTCATGTCCGTATTCTTGATCGCGAGGTTCAGGTCGAACTCCGGCCCGGCTTCCGCTGCCAGGAAATTGCCGTCGAGCGTGGTTTCGCCACTATCCATGAACTTACCACTGATAGCCACGTGGGCCGGCCCCTGTTGCCGATGGTTCGAGTAGTTAGTTAGCACGATCTGCGTTTTGTCGAGACTGAGCTTGAAGTTAGGATTCTTCTCCCGATCTTCAAATGCAAACGCGCTGTTTCGCATAGTGAGCCGCTTAAGGATGATGACGACCGCGGGACGATTGTTCTCCTTCTCGATCGCATGTCCCGCCGCGTTGATGTGTTCCTTCTCGCGCGTGTTGGTCTGAGCCGTATGTATATATGTCAGGTCCAGATTGTCCAGCGTGGCATCGTCTACCTCCGCCCGCGCAATCTTTGGCGCGTACTCAAGGAGTCCGTGGCTCCCGAGTACTCCGCCGCTTATGACAAGGTTCGCATTCATTGCCGCCGGAGTTATCGCGCCCAGCGGAACGTCGCTGACCTGATAGCGCACTCGCATCCCGGGATACGGCTTCGCCAGAAAGTTAGCTTTGCCATGTGCTTCCAACTGTCCGTTGTCGAACACCATCGCGCTGACTCGAATCGAGGACGGATACTCATCCGTTGGGTAATGCAGGTTACGAATGTTGTCTGCGGTGAAGCTGAGGTGCTCAAGATGCAATGGGCGCTTTGGATCGTTCGCGTCGATGTAGGTTACATCGCCATCGCTGATACGGAAGCGGTTCACCTTAAACGGATACACATTTTGCAGGGCGTCCTGCCATCCCTTTTGACGCAGCGGAATCTTGTCCTTTTGCTCCGCCTGAAATTGAGCTGTGTCGATACGAACGGTTGGCCGGGTCACCAGAACATCCGTAACCAGGTGTCCAGCGAACAACTCGCGCCATTGAATGGTGAACTGCATCCTGGCGATGCTCGCGACTGGAGGCGTGGGATGATGCTGCTGGACTATCCTGAGTCCGCGCAGCGTCAACCTTCCACCAACGATCTGCAAATGCGCGTGCGGCAGCGTTGTGTGGTAGCCCTTGAGCTTCTCGTTCATAGCTGTCTCAATTCGTGGCCGGATGATTCCATCGAGAAAGAACGACAGGATGAAGAGACCTACTATCAGCGCGACGAAAAAGACGCTGATTGCATACCCGACCCTGCGGTAACCGTTGGAAGCCATAAGAAACCCGATGACGAGGAATGGGCTCGCGGGCTTCAGCGCTGGTCTCTGAAGCCCGCGAGTTAGCCACTTGGATGGATGGATTGCGAGACTGCGCTACGGACGAGCCTCAGCGGTATAAGAAATATCCTTGGCCTGCGCGCGATCGAAAATCTTCTTCGCGGCGTCGCGCTCCTTCGAATCGTCAGTATGCACTGAGATCAGAATGTTGCCATTCTTGATCGCGCCTTCGTAGCGTTTCGCCTCGTACTCGGGAATCCCGAGCCCTATCAATGCGCCCGTCAGACCACCCACAGCCCCGCCGGCTGCGGCCCCAGTCAAAGCCGCGAGTATCGGACCTGCCGCGATGAGTGGTCCGACGCCCGGGATCGCGAGGCTCCCGATTCCCACCAGCCATCCTAGTGCGCCCGCCAGCACTCCACCGGCAACCGCGCCGGCTGCCGCGCCTTCCGGAGCTTTGGTGTGTTGTTCATGGGCGAAGTCGCGCGTTCCGCTGCGATCGGGGAACAATACCGCGATATCGTTGTTCGAGAATCCCTCAGCCTTTAGCATGTTGGCGATTTCGATTGCCTGTTCTTCAGTAGTCGCTATACAAAAAACAGCTTTCTTGGCCATGATAATTCTCCTGGAGATCTGTTATCCGGTTAAATGACAATTGATCGTTAAGGGTTATTCGCTGCGGGCTTCGCGCGCGACGTCCAATTGATCGCGCACGTTACGAGCACCCGCGATCTTTTGTGCAACACTCGCGATCTCGGCTTTTTCCTGCGCCGTCTTGACGGGTCCCCGCAACCACACCACGCCATCGACGGTGATGATCTTGACGTTCCTGGCATCGGTAGACAGCCCGTCGCGCGACTCTACCGCATGGCGCACGCGCCGGGTCAGGTCGACATCTTCGGGTTTGTTGGACTGATCCATCGGCGTCATGGTGTTGCTGTCTCGATCGCGTGCATTCTGCGCGCTGTTGTCGGGCGCAGACCTATCGGTGGTCGGCACATAATCCGAAGGCGCGGCGCTGACGCTGCAAACCGCGCCGCCTAAGAACGCCGCCGAGGCCAGTATGAGGATAGGTATTTTCATGAGATTCCTCTGTGAATGAGCGAGATTGCTATTTAGACGTGGGCCGCGCACCTTTGAATCACAAAGAAACAATGGGGCTGGAGATCAGTTACATCGCGGTGAACTACGAAGAACTACATCGCACTATGCCGTCGCAGTTTTTAAGAGGACGACAGCTATCGCGACTCTTTGTCAGATAGCAGACATGAAATCGGCGACCCTCCCTGCGAGGATCGCCGACTTCGAACGATTGAGGTGGTTGAAGGCCTAGGCTTGAACTATGGCCGCAGCTTTGCGCAGGCGATCGAGGTCCGATGCGCCGAAGCCCCAGTCGCGCAGCGCTTCCTCTGTATGCTCACCCGCGCGTGCCGGAGGCCGCTGGATTTTGCTCGGAGTGCGGCTGAAGCGCGGCGCCGGACCCGGCTGGATTACCCCGTCGTCTTCGATGAAGGTGCCGCGATGGCGATTGTGCGGATGCTTGGGTGCTTCAGTCATGCTCAGCACTGGCGCGAAGCAGACATCGCTACCTTCCATGATCTTGCACCACTCGTCGCGAGTCTTGGTCTTGAAGATGGATGCGACCTTTTGCTTCATCGCAGGCCACGCATCGCGATCGTTCTGGCGGGCGAGCTCCTCTTTTTTCAGTCCCGATAGCTCCAGCAACTCGTCGTAGAACTTGGTCTCAATCGATCCGATCGAGACATACTTACCGTCCTTGGTCTCATATACGTCGTAGTAGTGGGCGCCGCTGTCCAGGATGTTGTCGCCGCGATTGTCAGTCCATCGCCCCGAACCGTGGATGCCGTAGATCGCCGTCATCAGCGAGGCCGCACCATCAACCATTGCGGCATCGACAACCTGGCCCTTCCCCGACTTCTGCGTCTCCAGCAACCCGGCAACCATGCCGAGCGCCAGGTAGAGCGCGCCGCCGCCGAAATCCCCGACCAGATTGAGCGGAGGCACCGGCGCTTCGCCGCGCCGCCCGATCGAATGAAGCGCGCCCGAAAGCGCGATGTAATTGATATCGTGCCCCGCCGCATGCGCCATCGGTCCTTCCTGGCCCCATCCGGTCATGCGCCCATAAACCAAACGCGGATTGCGCTTGAGGCACACATCGGGACCGAGTCCGAGCCGCTCGGTAACGCCGGGTCGAAAGCCTTCGATCAGCCCGTCGGCTTTGTCGACCAGCTTCAGCATCGCCTCGATCGCCTCGGGCTTTTTCAGATCGAAGGCGACCGAGCGGCGGCCGCGATTGAGCAGCGCGTACTTGGTGTCGGTCGCGATTCCTAAACCCGCGTCGGCGGTGCGATCGATCCTGAGCACATCGGCGCCCATATCGGAAAGCAGCATCGCGCACATCGGGCCCGGCCCGATCCCTGCGAGTTCAATGATTCGATATCCTGAGAGCGGTCCCATGCTTCGCACCTCCGTTGTGCACCTGAACGACGATCGCTCCACCATACCAGAACCGCCGCCGACGCGGTCAATCCGCAACGCGGGAATAGCGCTCGGCCACAGTCAGCAAATCGCGGAGAAAAGTCAGCGGATCCGAGGACGGCAGTTCCGCGATTTCCAGCCGCGTCCGCATCGCATCGGCGACCTCATTCACCAGCGCGACGTTGCGTTCTTCCGAGAGCTTCGGCACTCTGCGCAAAGTAGCGCGGAGCAACTGGATCTCTTGCGGTCCGATGCGCGCAAGCTGAACCCGCGTCAGCGCGAGTGAGGCTTCCTTTTGTGACGGCGCGATTTCCGGCGCCGCGGCTGGGCGATCCAGCCGAATCACGATGGTGCCCGCGACATGGTCGCCGAGACGCTCGCCGCTTTGCGACAGCAGCATCGAGGTCAGGCCGACCACATAGTTTTCCGGCAGGATATCGACGATCCTCAGGACGTTGCGCAGCACCGAACTTTTCAGGTTGATGGCCAAGCCATCGCGCCGCACCACCCGCAGCCCGGCCAGCATCTTTCCCGGTGACCGCCCATTGGTCACCATCTCCCAGAAGATGAAGTACCCGGTCTCAACGAGGAACTGCGCAATCACGAACAGCGCGATCAACAGACCGCCGAGCGCGCCGAATGACACCTCGTGCCCCTTGCTCCGCTCGGCCACCTCGCGCGAGGCTTCGTGGAAGACCTCGTGCATCCATTTGTCGACTGTGGTGCCAATCGGCAGGATCGCGATCAGCGCGACCACCATAAGGATGAGCAGAATCGCTATGATGCAGAGATCGATGCCATACGCGAACATCCGCGGCGCCGGCCCCGCGACCGGAAGCTCCAGCCGCACTCCCTCGGGAGAGAAGAGGCCATGAATCGGAGTGTCGGTCTGGCGCGCGACGCCGCTCATGCGAGGCGTTCGTGAACGCCGCGGATCGCGAGGTCCGGGCGCGGCTGGAGGCGCTGCTCGACCATGCCGAGGGATCGAGCGCGCGAATTTCCTTCGATGATCTTCGCCGACTCGCGCATCTGTATCGGCTCGCGTCGGCGCAATTGGCGGTTTTGCGCTCGCGCGGAAACGATCCCGAGGCGCTGCGTTATCTCAACGCGCTGTGCGTGCGCGCGTATACGCATCTGCAGCTCGCGCCACCGCGTCGTGAAGCGCAAGTCGGTCGATTTTACTTCGCGCGCTTCCCGGCAACGCTGGCCGCCACGGCATGGCTGCAAGGTCTGGTCGCACTGGTACTGCTGGCGGGCGCGCTCACGGGCGCAACCATCGTTGCGCAAAACCCAGCTAATCTTTATGCCGCGATACCGTCGGCGATGTATCCCGCGGACGATCTCGAACGGCTGGTGAGCTCCCCCGCGGAGCGCAGCAGGTTCCTCGCGCGGACGCCGGTCGCATTCGCCATCAAGTCGATATTTTCCGCCAGTCTGTTTGTTCACAATACGAGTATCGGTTTCCTGGCCTTCGCCACCGGCATTTTAGGGGGTATCCCGACCATCATCCTCGTATTTTACAACGGAATCACGCTGGGCGCCTTCGCGTGGATTTTCTCGCGCGACTCGGCGTGGCCGATCTTCTGGGCGTGGCTGCTGCCGCATGCGATACCAGAGCTACTCGCGATAACTCTATGCTCGACAGCCGGACTGCTGGTCGCCAGGGCCGTGCTTGCCCCCGGACGTCGCGGCATCCAGGCGGCGCTGCGCGAGTCCGCAACTCCCGCACTCGAGCTGGTCGCCGCTTCCGTGCCGTTATTCATCGTGGCCGCTGCGGTGGAGAGCTTTCTGCGGCAATCATCGGTCTCGACCGGCGTCCGATTCGCCGCCTCGGCAATCGCGGTGGCATCGATCGCGATCTACGTATGGTACGTGCAGCGGCTCGCGTCGCGTCGCTCCGCGCTCGACCTTGGATGGCTCATCACAGAAGCGCGGCCTGGCGAATTGCCAAATAGCGGTTCAGCACCGGCGCGGTGATGCGCGCGGGATCCAGGTCGAGCGTTTGCGCGCCGAAGCCCGCGATGCGTGCCAGGGCGGCCTCGCGCTCCGCCGCGAGATCCTGCAACGCGAGACGCCGGTACAAACGTTCACGTGTGATGGAGGGATCGCGGCGATCGAGCTCGCCGAGCAGCCGATCGCGCATCGCCACCAGCATCACGCAATGACGCCGGCCGAGCACTGCGAGATATTCCTGCAGCTCGCGTGAGGCGCTGCCTTCGACAAAATCGGTGATTACAACCACCAGCGCGCGGCGCTTCTGATGCCGCGCCATCGTCTCGACCAACACTCGATAGTTCGGCTCGAATGGAAACGGACTTAGCGCCAGCGTCGCGCGAACGATTCCACCAACGCCGGCGAATCCCGCCTTCGGTCGCGCGAATGCGCGCAACTCGCGATCGAACGCAATGAAGCCGACCCGGTCGCCGTACTCTTTCGATGCGCGTGCCAGCGCAATCGCGCAATCGATCGCGTGATCGAGCTTGGATGAGGCTTCAACCTGCGCCGCCATCAGCCGCCCGGTATCAACCGCGATCATCACCGTGTGATGGCGCTCGGTCTGATGCTGCCGGACAATCAGCCGACCGCGGCGCGCGCTCGCATGCCAATCGACGTGGCGCGGATCATCGCCCGCGACATATTCACGCAATGACTCGAACTCGGTCCCCTCGCCGCGCGCCGGACGAGGGCGGATACCCAGCTCGTCGCGCAGCGAGCGTTGCGTCAGTCCCCGCTGTCGTTGCGGCGCCGAAGCAGATGGCAGAATCGCGATGCTGCCCCCCGGCGCGATTCTCGCGCGGATGCGAAACAGTCCCATCCGCGACCGCCACAACACGAATGCCGGACCGAGTGCGCAAGTGCCGCGATGGAGCGGTATGCGTTCGCGCGCCATCTCGACGCTCTGCCCGCGACCGATCGGTACATCATCTATAAGGAGATCGCCGCCGAGGTCCGCTGGCAGCTCATCGAGGATGGAGAGCCGGGTCGCCTCGCCTATCGGGCGCGATACCTTATAAATGATTGTCGCGGTGCGCCCTTTAATCAGGCGATCCGGAATTACGCGTTCGAGAGCGGGCGCAACCTCGCGTCGCGTGCTGCTCCAGTCGGCGATCGCGAGAGCGATGAGGATCGCGAGTATCGCGAGGGTTGGCGCGATGAGAATCGGTATCGGGATCGCGATGACCGCCACGATCGCTACCAGCACGACGGCGCGAACGAGCAGTTGCGACGGAAGAATCGTCATTTCGAGTCAGTGCGGGACCGCGACCGCGCGCACTACTTCGTCGACGGCGTCGTCGGGACCCATCCCCTCGACTTCGGCGCCGGGCTCCAGCACCACCCGGTGACGCAGGGTCGGCCGAATGACGGCCTGCACATCCTCGGGCAGAACGAAGTCGCGGCCTTCGAGCACCGCGATCGCTTTCGCTGCGCGCACCATCCACAGCGCCGCGCGCGGCGAGGCGCCCACGGAAATCGCGGGATGCTCGCGGGTCGCGCGCACCAACGCCACCGCATACTGAAGGATTTCGTCGCGCGCGAGAGCCATATCGACGATAGCCCGCGCGGTGCCCAGGTCCGCCGCATTGAGTAGCGCATGGAGGTTGGCGAGCGGTTCGCGGTTGGCATGATGCGTCGTGAGAATGCGCAGCTCTTCGTCGGCGCTCGGATAGCTCATTCGAATCTTGAACAGGAATCGATCGAGCTCAGCTTCGGGCAGCGGATAGGTGCCTTCCTGCTCGATCGGATTTTGCGTCGCGAGCACGGTAAACCAATCACCAAGCGGATAACTGACGCCGTCGACGGTGGCCGCGCGCTCCTGCATCGCCTCCAGCAGAGCTGCCTGGGTTTTCGCCGGCGCGCGATTGATCTCATCGACCAGCAGAAGGTCAGTGAAAAGCGGTCCCTGGCGAAAGCGAAAATCGCCGGCGCGAGCATCGAGGATCGGCGTTCCGATGATGTCAGTGGGCATCAGGTCCGGCGTGCATTGGATGCGTCCGAAGCGGATTCCCAGCGTCGCCGCCAGCGTGCGCACCAGCAGCGTTTTCGCGACTCCCGGCACGCCCTCGTAGAGGCTGTGGCCGGAGCAAAGCAGCGTCACGAAGGAGAGCCGAATAGCTTCGTCCTGGCCGATGACGACGGCGCCGATCGCAACGCGCATCGCGGCGAACAGTTGGGCGACCCGCGCGGGATCCCGGGCCGGTTCCCCGCTCATCGCCACGTCATCATGCTCGGTCTTCATGTCGCAAATTCCCTGGCCTGGAATAGGATTCTATCGCGCGCACCGCGATTACAAGATGACGTGCATCATTGGGTACCTCGTTTTCGAGCAGCCAATGCCGCGTCTCTTCGGACTGCGAGCGATCGTGCGCGATGCGCTGGAGCAGGAGATCTTCCGGATAGTCGGCGGGAACTCCAATCTGACGACGCAGTCGGCGCAAAAATCCGGCGCGATAAGCTCTAAACACCGCGGCGGAATCGCCGGCGCGCGAATACAAAATCGATAATGACTCGACGAAGCCGGAGATCGACGGCGCGGGGTATTCCGAATCTTCATCGAGCGAGCGGCGCGGCCAGGTGCGCTGCGAAAGCATCCAGAGGATCGCGGCCAGCAGCCCGACCGTCAGCGGTAAAATCGCACGCGAATCGAGAATCGCGAGCGTCAGCGACGTGGGTGGCGCGAGTCCGTGCGAATGTTCATCGAATGCCGGCACCCCATATGCGCGCACTAGGTCGACCAGCAACAAACTCGCATCGCCATCGGCCAGATGCTCGTTGCGCAAAAACCGATCGTCGGCGATCGCGACGAGACGCCCATTGCGTTTCCCAACCGCCAGCTCCAGCAAAAAAGGTTTTCCGTCGGCGGTCAGACGTACGCGCTCGTGCGCGTCAGCCGCATCTTTGTGGGCCGCCTCGGTGAAATAGAGCAGTTGCGAGGTGTCGATCCATCGCGGAAAGGGCCCAAGGTCACCCTGGATCAGCGGCCGCTCCTTTCCGGGCGCGGTGCCGCGGGTCAGACCCAGGATTTTCCAGTCGGCGCCGGGTGCGCCAAAGATCACCGCAGTCCCACCGCGTGTCGCCCACTCCACAACCTCGTGCGCGTCACCGTGCGCGCTCGGCTTGCCATCGATGAGAAATGATGGCGACATGAACCACAGGGTTTGTTTCGTCGGCGCGAGCTTCGGGCGTCGATATGATCGCACTACCGGAAAGTTCATTTCGGATAGAAGGTCGAAAGCGGCCTTGTAGCCATCGCGCATAACGCCGAAGCTGGTCGGCGATTGCTGCAGCGCCTGATTCGGCCACCACCACAAATTGGCGGCAAGGAGCACCGCCAACAGCGCGCCTGCGGAAATCAGCAGCCGCTTCGGAATGGAAATCATCGCGTCTGCACGGAAAGCTGCTCGAATGCCCTGCGCCATCGCGCGTAGATCTCGGAGTCATGTGCGGGATCGCGGACTCGGTCGCCGAACCATCGCTGCTCGGTGCGCGCGACCAAGGCGTCAATCTCAACGGACAGGCTCTCCGCGAGCGTCGAACCGCGCAGCGCCGCGCGGATCCATCGATTGGAACGATCGGGACGAAGCTCGATCACCGAGCGCTCAGCCAGCGCGCGAAAACTCGCAAGCATCAGGCGATGCGCCGCGTCGAGGTAATTTCCTCCCGCGGCGAGCGATTCGGCCTCGCGCGCCAGGTCAGGTACGCCGGCGCCGGTCGCGTCGCGGGATGGCGCGGGCTGCGCCGCCGTCATCGCGATCCAGATAGTCCATGCGACATGCGCGATGAGACCTACGCTGACCACCGCGATAGCGATGACGATCAGCCAATATGAAATTGGGGAAGTATCGCGAAGGAGTTCCAGCCCGGTAAACCAATGAAGGATGCGCTGGAGGAATCGAAACAGCCAGCCCTCTACTTTCGTGTGGACGCCACTCGCGCCCGCATATTCGGGCCGCGCCAGTATCTTACCGGCGAGTTCGCGGACTGCGTCGTCGGACATTTCAAGCCAGCGAAGAAGAGCCTGGCGCAGTCGACATCGACGGCGTCGCACCTTGCGAACGAATTTGCTCGGCCAGGAAGCGCAAGTCGAAATCCTCGATGCGACAGCGCCGATCGAAGTAGTAAATCATCATCGCCACGATCGGATAGGTGTTGCTAATCGCTTGCGTGATCGCGGCGAGCACTACCCCGATCACCGGAATAAACCGCCACACGAATCCGAGCGCGCCGGCCAGCACACTGGCGATCAGGCCGGCGGCCAGAAAAATTCCAAGCGTGCGCCACCACGAACCGATCACCAGTTCCCGGCTGCGTCGCAGCGCCGCCATTCCAAAGCGCCGCTCTACGATCATCGCGGGCCCGATGAGCGACCAACATACGATGAAGTAAATCATAGCAACGACCAGAGCGATGGCCGCAACAACGAAAAGCGGCTGCGACAGCAGGAACGTTACGCCAACCACAGCACCCGGAACGATGAACAGCAGCGCCATCAGCAGATACGTTCCGATCACTGGGAGCACGATGGGACGCGCGGACTGATAGGCCTCGGCAATGGTGACCGGCCGGCCCAGGTACGCTTCGGCAACGCCGATGGTCAGCGCGGCTTGCATCACCGGCGCGGCAATCATCAAGAAAATCAGATTGAGGATAAGCGCGACCATACTGCCCCAGATGCTGCCGGTGGCGAGGATGATGCCGCTCGGAATCCACATCACGGCCGCGATCCCGAACAACACCGCGAAGTTGTCGAGATAGACGCGAAAGGAGCGGTCGAGAATTTCTCCGAACGATAGCGGACGAATGTCGTAAGCCATCAGCACCTCCCCTTCGAAGCGGCCTGGAACATTGAGTACAGGGATCGCTACAGGGTGTCTATGAGGGATTGGTTATCGCGTCCTCATGAGACGCCCAATCCAGCACCCACGGATGCCCTCGATTACTTCTTCGGGGGCTTCAGCTTGACGGCCAGGTTGATCGACACGCCTCCGCCGTTGGCGCCATAGGTGAATCCTAACGCGAGGGTCGCGGTCTGGGTGCCGCTCGCGTCCGCGGGCGGCGCGAATCTCACTCCGACGATGCATTTAGCTTTCGGCGCCAGCGTATGCCCGGAACAAGTGTCGCTCGCGATCTGGAGTGAATCCGCATCGGCTCCGCTTCGAGTCGCGGTCCCGAGGACCAGCGCAACGGCGCTCGAGTTGGAAAACGCGAGGTTCTTGACCCGGCCGACGGTGCCCGCGGCTTGTGCGGGAAATGATCCCGCACGCGGCGCCTTGAGCGTCGCCGCTATGGCATCGCCGGTAAGAGTGACGGTCGGGGAAGCGCCGTTATAGATGACATTGAGCGAACCATTGGTCACCTCGCTGACGAGTGCCGGCTCGAACTCCACTTCGAAGGTGCACGTCTTTTTCGGGGGAATGCTGTGACCCGTGCAGGTGTTGGCGCTCGAGGCAATCACGAATGGCGCGCTGGCCGAAATGTTTGAGATATTCGCGGCGGCGGAGCCCTTGTTACTCAGCTTGATCTTCTTAAGCTTGCTGGTGCCGGTCGCGTCTACCTTGCCGAAGTTGGATTTGCCTGGCGCAGCGATCAAAGTGGTGGTCGTCGGAGCGCTGCTCGGCGTCGGAGTGGCTGTCTTGGTCGGAGTGCCGATAGGAGTGGCGGTGCGCGTGGCCGTCTTGGTGGGAGCAGGCGTCGAGGTTGGAGTTGCTGTTCTGACCACCGTGGCTGTCGCGGTCGCAGTTTTAGTAGCAGTCGCAGTCGCGGTCTTGGTGGCGGTGGCAGTCGGAGTCCTAACCGGGGTGGCGGTCGCAGTCGGAGTGCTGCCGGCCTGAATCGGCGTGGGGATGCCGGTGGCGGAAATGTTCACCATCGACATGATGCCCTTGCCGAGACCCACCAGCAGATCCGGTTTGCTGTCGCCATTGAGGTTGGCCAGGACCGGAAAACTCGACGAAAGCCCGATCGGCAACTCATTGGGACCGTTGAAGGTTCCATCGCCGTTCCCGGACCAGACCTCGCTATTGGCGAAACCGCAGCAGCTTGTGACCGCGAGGTCGGGGAATCCGTCGGCATTGAGATCGCCCACCTGCAGACCGGTTGCGAACTCGTCGAGGGTGGTCGTGATAGCGCTGCCGAAACTGCCATGCCCATCGCCCATGAACACGTAAACCGTGCTGACAAATGGCTGATTGCCGGAGAAGTTCGGCGCCGACAGGACCACGATATCCTCGTTACTGTCGTTGTTGACATCGGCGGTCGCGATCGCCTGCGCGAAGACCGGAGCATTCAGGGTTTTTGGCGCCTGAAAGCTACCGTTGCCATTGCCGAGGTAGACCTTCACCGAGCCGGCCACCGGCGCGTTGGAGTTCGTCGAGCCGCCATCGCCGACGACCAGGTCCAGATTCTGGTCGCCATCGAAATCGAAGCTTGCCAACGCAGCCGCATTCAGCGGGTTGGCGATGGATGTCGGCGCGGCGAAAGACCCGGTTCCTGCGCCTGCCAGAAAAAAGAGGTTGCCCGCGGTCGGACTGTTTTGCTGGTCGATGCTTACGACTCCGCCCGCGATGAGATCCGGTTTCTTGTCGTTGTTGAAATCGCCGAGGATCATCGCACCGATCCCCGAACTGAGGCTGGTGTCCTTTTCGGTGCCGAAAGTATCGTTACCATTGCCAAGAAACACCACCAGTTCGCCCTGGCCCGGCGAGTTCTGGGTGGTTATCCCAACGATGACATCGTTCTTGGTATTGCCGGTAAGATCGCCGGCGACCACCAATGGTGGATGGATGGAAACATTGAAAGCATTGATCGGTGGCGTCGTGGCCGGAGTGAAACTTCCGTCACCCTTCCCCAACAATGTGAAAAGCGAAAGCTTCCCGGCGGCGCTGGTGGTGGTGATGAGATCAGGCTTGGTGTCACCGTCGAGATCGGCCAGTGCAAATGATGGTCCGGTCATCGCGCCATTCGAGTTGGGAGTCGTATACAAGGGAGCACCGGCGAACGTCCCATCGCCGCGGCCAAGCAGGAAATAAACGTAGCTGGCACTGCCAGAACCCGGACCGAACCCGTTGGGATCCGAGAAACCCGCGATGAGGTCCTGGTTGCCGTCACCGTCGAGATCGCTCATTCCGATGTTGAAGGCGCCGTAGATCGACGCATACTGCTGCCCGGCGGTAAAGGTTCCATCGTTGTTGCCGAGAAAGATTCCCACCATGTAATGAAATCCGCTGATGGTGGCGATATCGATCTTGTTATCGTGATTGAGGTCGCCGGCAATCAGACTGTCGGCGGCGGAAAATTGAATTCCCGACTTGAGCGTGAAATGACCGGTGCCATCGCCCAGCAGGATGTAGCCGCCGTTGGTTGCGATGTCGGGGTTAGCGTCGCTGTTGAACTTCGCGACCACCGCGACCTGCTCGAGCCCCGGTATCGCCGGGCCGTTGATTGGCAATCCGAATGCGCCATGGGTGTCATTGAGAAACACCTGCAGCGCCGGGCTCGCGGGATTTCCAGACGCCGGCGAGCCGACCATGATCAGATCAGGATGACTATCGTTGTTGACGTCAGCCACCGTGACGCTGCCCGTGATTAGCTGGGTCGCATAATCGGCGCGCGGTTGCTGATAGGTCCCGTCGCCATTGCCGAAGAACACCGAAAGCGTCGCCAGACCGGTATTCTGATTGGCGCTGACGACGATCAGGTCCGGTTTGCTGTCGCCATTAACATCGATCGAAGTGAGGGTGCTTGGGACCGCCGGCACTCCAAGTGGGGTGATGGGAGAAGCGAGCGCGGTAAAATTGCTGTTCGCGATCCCAACCGAAATCGCATTCTGGCGGCCGAACAAGCCATACGAGATCGCTAGCGCTGCGTAGTAGATGCCGCCGCTGGTCTTCTCGACCGCGCCATTGCCTGACGGCGCACCCAAGCGCGAGGTCGTACATCCTGAAGGCCACTGATCTCCCGTCGTTGTGAGAGCGGCCTGCTTATGAAGCACGTCCTGGTAGTTAGTCTGCAGTTTTATGGCCGTCTGGCTGTTGCGATCATCGGTGTAAACCGTCAGCGAGCAATCACTTTCCCTTCTGAGAACGAGGAACGGGTGAAAGCTGTTCCAAAACGGCGCGTCCTCGCCGGCTAGATAGCTCTCGGTTCCGAGGAACTGGATCGGGGGTCGGAGCACGGCGGCCGGCGCGGCGAGGTCAGGATGGATCTGTCCGGCCAGGCGTGTGACTTCCCTGACTTCAGCAGCTTCGTCGGAACTGTCGGCCGGGCGGTCGCGGTCCGGAATCCACATTCGCGCCGGCAGCGAGCCGCCGTGCATCACCCGAATCATCATTGAGACAAGCGAGCGGCTATATAGATGCCCGGCCATCGCCAGGAATGCGAGCGAAATAAGGCATGCGGCGGCGATACGTCGGCGCTTCATCGTGGCTACGTTCTGTTTGTCCTTGGTCTAGTATTCAATGGTTTCTCGACTCGGAGGGCAAGTCGTTGACAGTAATTTGAGTCAAAATCTGTCAAATAGATGACTGCATCGAGTCAAGGCAGAGAGAATTGGCGTTGGCACGCCTGTACGATTCGAACCCACCACCCGCAGATCCAAGGTGGCCGCTCCGGGTGCGGCGCAAAACCTTTGATCGGATTGGCGCGCCCGGAGGGATTCGAACCCCCAACCCTCAGATCCGAAGTCTGATGCTCTGTCCAGTTGAGCTACGGGCGCGATATTTTCTTGAATCATTTTCATCCCGCGATGTCCATCAGGATTCAAATTTGACAGCTTTTCCGAGGCCGAATAAAATATGACTGACCAGTCAGTTTTATATGAGAAAAGCAGAGTCTCCCCAGATTCGCCGCGGGTCGAGCGCCGAGAACTATGCCGTTCGTCCCACCACCAGGCCTGCCGCTGCGACCGAGAGCAACGGCAGTAACAAGCGCGAACGCATCCTTGCGGCAGGATTGCGCCTGTTTGCCAATCAAACTTACCAGGCCGTCACGATGGATCGCGTCGCAGAGGCGGCCGGCGTCGCCAAGGGCACGCTCTATCTTTACTTCCCGTCCAAGGAGGCGCTCTACCTCGGCATCCTGAGCGACGGGCTGGAGACGGTGAGCAAGCGCTATCAGGCGACTCGCGACACCCGCGAGGATGTGGCGGTGCGGCTGCGCCGCGCCATCGACGTCAGCATCCAGTTTTACGACGAGCGGCGCGATTTGCTGCGCCTGATCGCCACCGAGGAGCCGCGCCTGGCCGAGGCGCGCAATCGCCTGATCCAGAACTGGCGCGAACGCGGTTTCGTTTTCTTCACCTCGCTGATCGAGGAAGGGATGCGCAGCGGAGTATTCGGGCATACCGACTCGCGGGCCGCCACCCTGGCCATAATCGGGGGCATTCGCTCGGTCCTGCTCTACTATGGCGCGACGCGCCCGGCGCAGAGCATCAGCGAGGAGCTCGGCGACTTCTATCTCAAGGGACTGGTCGCGCGTGGACCAGCTAATCATCGCGAGCAGCGGCAATGAGAGCTGCGATACGCCGCATTGTCACACTCGCGATCCTGGCCGGCCTCGGTTACGGGTTTTACCGCTTTGGGAATGTCTTCCTGTGGCCACCGCCCGATACCAGCATCATTCGCGCGGTGGGGATGGTCGAAGCGCCCGAGGTTAACATCACCAGTCGCATCGCCGGACGAATCACCGATTTGAAATTGATCGAAGGCGACCGCGTGAAGCGCGGACAGGTTATCTGCCGCATCGAAGACATCGACATTCGCAATCAGTTGCGCAAGGCCGAAGCCGATTTGCTGCAGGCGCAAGCCAACCTGCGCAACGCCAAACGAACCCTTGACCGCGACGAGCGGCTGTTCGCGCAGCATGTAATTCCGGTCAAGGATCGCGATGACGCGCAGACCGCATACGATCAGGCGGAGGCCGCGGTTGCGAGCTACAAGGCCAACGTCGATTTTTTCAAAGACCAGCTTAAGGACACCGCAATCCTGTCGCCGATCGATGGCGTCGTGGTCAACAAAGCCCTCGAAGTTGGCGAATGGGTCACGCCCGGCACCCCGATCATCACCGTCGACGACCTGACGACGATATGGGCGCGCGTCGATGTGCAGGAAACCGACCTCGGATCGATATACGTCGGCAAGGCCGCCCAGATTGAGCTTCCCACCAATCCGCCGGTGTCGTTCAGCGGGCGCGTGATGGCGATTGGACAGGAAGGAAATTTCGCTACCGAACGCGATGTGCGCCGCGGCCGCCAGGACATCCGCACTTTTTACGTCAAGGTGCAGGTGCTCCAGGCCAGTGGCGAATTGAAACCAGGCATGACCGCGGAAGTATCGTTCGCGCGGCGTCAAGATGGAACCCGACTCAGCCGCAATAACTACCAAAGACCTCTGTAAGCGCTTCGGCAGCTTCACTGCCGTCAAAGAGGTCAATCTCGAAGTCCAACGCGGCGAGGTGTTCGGACTACTCGGCCCCAATGGCGCGGGTAAGACCACCCTGGTGCGCATGCTTACGACGCTGCTCCCGCCGACCTCGGGCGAGGCGACGGTGGCAGGCGAGGACGTCGCGCGTCATCCGACCCGGGTGCGCAAAAAAATCGGGGTCATTCCGCAAGCGATGACTTCCGACCTCGATCTCACCGGATGGGAAAATATCGACATCTACGGCGAGTTCTACGGGATGCCTCGCCGCCAGCGCCGCGAGCGCGCCGAGCGTTTGCTCGACATGGTGGGGATTCGCGATCGCGCGCAGGATCTGGTCGCCACGTATTCAGGCGGGATGCGACGCCGCCTCGAAATCGCGCGCGGACTCATCCATTCGCCGCAGGTGCTGTTCCTCGACGAGCCGACCATCGGCCTGGATCCGCAAAGCCGCCTCGCCGTGCACGATTTGCTGGTGAAGCTGCGCGAGGAAAGCGAGCTGACGATCTCGCTAACGACTCACTACATGGACGAGGCCGAGTCACTCTGCGATCGAATCGCGATCGTCGATCACGGTGGCATCGTGGCGCTGGATACCCCGCAAGGTTTGAAGGCATCGGTCAAGGGAAGCGATCGCATCGAGCTTGAAGTGAAGGGTCCCATCGAGCAAATCGTCGCGATGCTGTCGGAGCGGCCTGAAATCCACGATGTCAAACGCGATGGAGCTGATGGCATGCTGACCATTCGTGCCACCGACGGCGCCCATGCGTTGCCCAATATCATCAACCAGATCGACTCGACCGGCGGCGAGGTGACCTCAATCAACCTGCATCGCATCTCGCTCGAAGACGTTTTCATCGAGCTCACCGGCCGCTCCTTGCGCGATGAGCCCGCGCAAAAAGTCAGCCTGCTGGTGGGCGCGGGGATGCCGCAGCGACGATGATCACGAAGCTAACATCCAGGCGAAGGACACCATTATGAAGATGTGGGCGATCATGCGGCGGGATCTGCTCAAGCTGTCGCGCAACCCGCTCACGCTGTTGTCGACGATCCTGATGCCGATCGTGTACCTCGTCATCATCGGCAATTCGTTCAACGGCCAGTTGAAGCATCTCTCGCTTGCCGTGGTGAGCCAGGATCATGGCGAATACGGACGACGCATGGTCGAGAAGATGCAGGCCCTCGAAGCCGGGCCGAAGACCCTCACCTTGTCGTATGTCAGCGACCTCGGCGACGCGATCGATGACGTTCGCAACGGCACATACAAAGGCGCCGTCGTCATCCCGCCCGACTTCACCAAGAGCGTCAACGAAGGACGCGTGGCCGAGATCGGAGTGTTCACCGACAATGTCGATACCGTCAGTTCCGGCACCTTGCAGTCGGTTCTGGCCCAGGCTGCCGCGACGCTCGGCACCGATTACGTGACGGCGCGCGAGCCGAAGCTCAAACAGATCGTGATGCGTCCGGCCGAATTGTTCACCACCGTCGATTATGACCGCTCCTTGATCCCCGGCGTCATCGTGATGTCGCTGTTCATGGGCTCGCTCATGTCGGGAGTCTTTAACTGGGTGATGGATCGCTTCATGGGCGTGACCGAATGCTACCTGGTGACGCCGCTCTCGCGATGGGAGATCGCGGGCGGCATCCTGGCCAGCGGCGTGACGATCACCAGCATCGCGGCGGTCATCGTGCTGTTCGTCGGATTGCTGGTTACCGGCGCGACGATCCAGGGCGGGTTCCCTGCCCTGCTGACGATTATCGGCATCATCATTGTGGGTGCGACCGGCCTCCTCGCGATGACGTTTTCGGTGCTGGGCCGCGCCGGGCATCCGCGCCTGGTAGGCACCTTCGCCGGCTTCCTCAATGTGATCCTGTTTTTTCCGAGCGGCGCGATTTATCCGATCGAGAGTTTCCCCGGATGGCTGCGCACCTTCGCGCGCTTCAATCCCGAGATGCATGCGGTCAGCGCGCTCAAAGCGATCCTGTTCAAGGGCGCGGTATTCGGCGCGGTGCGTGCGGATTTGACTTTCCTCCTGGTCTTCACCGCGCTGATGCTCGCGCTCGCGAGTATGTCATTCAAACGCACGCTGTGATTATGGTGCGGAATCTCAAATCGACGACGGAGAAAATCAATGCTGTACGAACTGCGAATTTATCATTGCACTCCCGGTAAGCTGCCCGCGCTGCTGACGCGTTTTGAAACCGCCACGGTCAAGCTATTCGAGAAGCACGGCATCCAGCAGGTCGGCTTCTGGACCGTGGCGGTCGGCGAGTCTGAGTTCGGACCTGTACTACATCCTGAAATGGGATTCGATGGAGGATCGCGACAAGAAGTTCGCGGCCTTTCAGAAGGATCCGGACTGGATCGCGGCGCGTGCGAAGAGTGAGGAAGGCGGCCCGCTGGTCGCATCGATTAGCAACAGCATCCTGCTGCCGGCCAAGTTCTCCGCGCTGAAGTAGGAGTTGCATCGACCGGATCGTTCTCTGGGCCGTTCGCCTTCCCGAAGAGGAAATCGCAAAAACAAACCCATTCGGGAGATGCGAGGGTGCTCCCACCACCGCCGGGCGAGGACGCCCGTCGGCCCTCACCCAAATGACGACATGAATGTCGTCATTTGAACCTCCCCCGGTCTGCGGCTGGCGGCTTCGCCGCAGCCGCGGTAGCGGGCAGGATCGAAAGCGCAAAAACAAAGCCGCTGCGAGACATCGTCGAGCAGCGTCCTGAGCGCCACGCGAAGGACATCGAATGGCACCGCTCGGATTCCGAATGCGGAAACCGCCTTAAAATAGCGGGCCGCGCGCTCCAATCCACTCTCGTCGAAGCCTCACTTGCGACGCCTTCGAGTATAACCTATTGTAATACCATGGCTACGGTGAAGGTCGCCATCTCCATTCAGAATGACTTACTTAAACGGGTCGATTCTCTGGTCAGCAAACGCGTATTCCCGAATCGGAGCAAGGCTATTCAGGACGCGGTGCGTGAGAAACTCGCCCGTTTCGATCGGACCCGGCTTGCCCGTGAGTGCGCGAAACTTGACCCGAAATTCGAACAAGCGATGGCTGATGAAGGCCTGGCGCGCGATCTTGAGGAATGGCCCGAATACTGAGAGGTGACATCATGTGGGCTGACCTCGACCCCACCAGAGGACGCGAACAGGCTGGTCGGCGGCCGGTTTTGGTTCTTAGCCACGATGTGTTTAATGAAAGATCGGGTACGGTCATTGGCGTGGCCCTCAGCAGCCAGGCACCACGCGCGGGCTTTCCTTTGACATTGGAGCTTCGGAGCAAAGAACTGCCGAAACGATCATGGGCCAAAATCAGTCAAATTCGAACCCTGTCGGTTGAACGAATCGGAAGGCGACTCGGACGCGCTACGCCGGAAGAATTGTCGCAAGTCATCGAGGGTTTGACCGAAATCGTCGGAGATTAGCGTTGCGGACGCATCAAGACTACGAAACGAAGCCAAATAGTCGAGCAAATGCCGAATTTTTCCGAAACGCATTAGTGAAAATCGCAGAAACAAAACCCACGCGGAAGATGCGATGGTACTCCACCACCGGAGGGCGAGGACGCCGGCCGGCCCCTCACCAAGATGGCGACATGAATGTCGCTATCTGTCCTCTCCCAGTGCACGGCTGCCGGCTTCGCCGCAGCTGCGGAAGAGGGCGAAATGGAAAAACAAACCCATTGTGGCTGGTCCAGGTCCGGAGACGAATTGACGAAACGAAGCCAAACAGCGCAAGATTGATTGGGGTTTCGTTTTAGACATAGGTCTGAAAGACCGACGTTTTACCGAACTTCCACCATCAAATCGCTTCGCGGGGTTCCTCGCTTCGGCAGTCTCACTCGAGATGACAGAGAGTCTAAACCAACGCTAGCTTAGTAAGATCTATAACACGTTTAGTAAGTCTTATTCTATCTAAAAGAGCCTGATCCACCCCTTACGGCCTTGGGCCCGGGAACCGTGCCTGCATCGCGAACGGATACTCACTCGCGATCGGCAATGCGCTCGCCTTGTCCAGCGCCTCCAGTTCCGAGGCGTCCAGCTTGAAGCCTACCGCGCCGAGGTTGTCATCGTTCTGCGCTTCGGTCCGCGCTCCATAGATGACCGAGCTGACGCCGCGCTGCTGATTGCACCATGCCAGCGCGACCTGCGATACCGACCGACCCCGCTCTTTGGCCACTTGCTCGACTGCCTCCAGCGTTCGGTAGTTGCGGTCGTTGGTCAGCCGATTCCAGATGTCCTGCTTCGCCAGCCGCGAGTCCTCCGGCGGCTTCGCGCCGGAGCGATACTTGCCGGTCAGGAAGCCGCCGCCGAGCGGACTCCATGGGATCACACCGACGCCCTCCGCCCGGCACATCGGAAGCAACTCGCGCTCGATATCGCGCGAGATGAGGCTGTACTGCGGTTGCAGCGAATCGAAACGCGCGATACCTGCCTTGTCGCTGACCCACAGGCTCTTCATCAGTTGCCACGCGGTGAAGTTGCTCGCGCCCAGATAGCGCACCTTCCCCTGATGCACGAGGTCGTCGAGCGCGCGCATGGTCTCTTCGATGGGGGTCTCGAAGTCCCACGCGTGCACCTGGTACAGATCGATATAGTCGAGCTGGAGGCGTCGCAGGCTCGCCTCGACCTCCGCCATGATATGCCCGCGCGACAGGCCCCATTCGTTAGGGCCGACCTTGCCTCCGGTGAACAGCTTCGCGTTGAAGCGCACCTTGGTCGCGATGACGAGCTGATCGCGTTGGTGATGCTTGAGTGCGCGGCCGAGGATCTCCTCGGAGGCGCCGGCGGCATAGACGTTCGCGGTATCGAGGAAGTTGCCGCCGACTTCGATGAACTTATCGATGATCTTGCGCGAGTCGTCCTCGCTGCTCTCGCGCCCGAAGGTCATACATCCGAGCGACAGTTCCGAGACCTTCAGACCGGTTGCACCGAGCTTGCGATACTCCATTGAGAGCCTCTCCTTATTGTTTTCGCTCGACTCCGCTGCGCTCCGCCTCGCGAGCGCCTGCGGCGCGGCTTCGCCCACTTCGTGTCTCTATTCCGCCGCGACGTTGACACTCTTCGCTCGACTCCGCTGCGCTCCGCCTCGCGAGCGCCTGCGGCGCGGCTTCGCCCACTTCGTGTCTCTATTCCGCCGCGACGTTGACACTCTTCGCTCGACTCCGCTGCGCTCCGCCTCGCGAGCGCCTGCGGCGCGGCTTTGCCCACTTCGTGTCTCTATTCACCTTCAATTGATAAGTCGCGTGCGAGTCTCCTCACGCTAGCGAAACCCGGCATCCACCTGCAACACGGGGCATGCGCAGCGAGCCGATTGCATCGGATGGCGCAACGATTAGAAGCCTTGGATATGCTGCGCTTCCGCCTTCAGCGATCGAGGCATCGCTATTGCTCTATCAATCCGAAACGTTGGGGAAGTCGAATCATGATCAGAGTGATAATCGTTGGACTGATTGCGGGATGGCTGGCGGGCAAGCTGATGCGCGGACACGGCTACGGCGCGCTCGCCGATATCCTGCTCGGATTGGTGGGAGGCATCGTCGGCAGCATCCTGTTCGGCGTGGTCGGACTGCACGCCGCGCATGCGATCGGATCGCTCACCGTTTCGACCGTCGGCGCGATGCTGCTGGTCGGCGCTTCGCGGGTGATGCGCGACGAGTTCTGAGCCGCGCTTGTTCCCGCTCGGCTTGACACTCTGAGCCGTCACCGTCATAGCTCTTCATTCAATGTCGTGGCGTTTGAGATGGCTTATTGTTGCGCCGGTCGTGTTGTTCGTGGGCCTGACTCTCCTGATGAGCAGTTGTGGTGGCGGGGACAATGGATGCCCAGGCTCGTTTGATGCGTTCGGTAACTTCGTGGCCGGGCTCTGTCCCAGTCCCGGGCCGCAAGCTGGTTTTGAGCTCCAGATGATCGTCATCGGCGCGGGAGCGCCGACCACGCCCAGTCCCACTCCAGCCGCCACCCCGCTCAAGCCGAGTCCGACCGCGACGCAAACCCTGGTTCCCGAGGCGAGCCCGACCACCGGCGTGGTGGGACAGCAGATTCTCTTCAACGCGAGCGGGTTGTTCACCAAAGGCAAGAAGAGAGTCGTGGTCGCCGATATCACCAACGGCAACACGACGCTGTGGACTTCGACCAATCAAAACGTCCTTGCTCCGCCGCAGCCGCCGCCACTGGGCGGCGTCTACAATGCCCTGACCCCTGGATGCGCGTGCGCCGGCGTCAGCTCCGGCGGCGTATCAGCGAACCCTATCAGCGTCGGCGTGGTAGCGAGCGCGGCTCAACCGACGCCGGATTGCCCGATCTGCCCGACCATCGCACCTACCGCGACCTCGACGCCGAAAGGTCACGCGATGATGCCGGCGCGAGTCGAGGCGCCGCAGTCCGAAATCGCGCGAATCAATGGCGTCCTGCTGTGGACCTTCCAGGGCGTCAGCCCGGTCATCAGTCAGCTCGCAGCATCGTCAGACGGAAATCTCTACTTTTTGACGCGCGACGGATACCTGCACGCGCTGAACGGCAAGGGGCGCGAGCGATGGAGCCGGCTCGCAGCAGGCAGCAGCCTCGCCGTCTCGCCCGCAGGGGTGGTGTATGCACTCCGGCCCGACGGCAGTCTCCAGGCGCAGTCCGCGATCGGTAAACCATTGTGGAACATGACCGTCGCGTCGGAGGTCGGACCGCTCGCGGCCTCATCCAACGCGGTTTACTTCCAGGAGGATCGGCTGCTCGTCGCGGCCTCCTCGCCCGGCGTGCTGTTATGGCGCGCGACCGTGCCCGATCAGATCACGTCCGCCGCGATCGCCGGCGATGGCGCCGTCATTGCCGCCGCCAAAGGCGCGTCAGTTGTTGCAATCGCGCCCGACGGCTCGCGTCGATGGAGCTTCGCACCGCAGGGCGGCTTCGCCGGTGAACTCGCCGTGCGCGAAGGCCTGGTCTACCTGGGCTCGGGGAGCGGACGGCTCTACGCGTTGGACGCTTCAAGCGGCGCCGCACAGTGGTCCTACGATACCGGCGCGCCGATCGGAGGAGGGCCGGTGCTCAATTCAGCCGGACCGATCTTCTTCGGCTCCGACGCCGTATACGCGCTGGATTCGGACGGCAGTCTGGCGTGGAGCAAGACGTTGTTGAAACCCTCTCGCGGACCCTACGTAACTGATGGCGAGGGAGGGGTATTGGCGCCGATGGATGACGATGTCAGCGCGATGCTCAATTCCGATGGCTCGTTGAAATGGGCGACCCGAAGCTTCGGCCCGGCCGAGCGCGCCGTCGTCTCGGCCTCGGGAGTGCTGTACATCGCGACCCAGGGAACCATCTATGCCGTGAAGTAGCTTCGTCCGAAAATGTCGCCACGCTTGACTCACAAGTGGCGCTTTGCGTTTCTATATGCGCTCACTGACGGTGGACGGACGCTGCGAATTTTGAGAAGTCGGAAACGGTAAACGGGGGATGCCTGCGCTTCTATCCTTAGCCGCGATCAACCTGATCCGGCGCAATCGCCGACGCACCGTTCTCACGACCCTCGCGGTCGCCAGCGCGACGCTGTTGTTCTGCGTCGTGATGCTGCTGCCCTATGTAACCGCAGGCATCGCCGCAGCGGCGGATTCCTCGCCGCGGCTGGTGGTAATGAACAAGGCTGCGATGCGCTACGGACTTCCCGAATGGTACTCGCGTAAAATCGCGGAGATGCCCGATGTGGTCGCAGTCAACCGGATGACCTGGTTCGGCGGCATTTACGATAATCCCAAACATCAATTCTCCTCGGTCGCCATCGACGCCGATTCGGCCCAGGAGATGTGGCCCGATAACCGATTCGATCCGGCCGGCGTCGCCGCCTTTAAGGAATATCGCGATGGCGCGCTGGTGGGCGCCGCCACCATGCATCGTTTCGGCTGGAAGGTCGGCCAGAACGTCACCCTCAAGAGCCAGATTTACCCCGTCACCCTGACCTTCCGAATCCTCGGCGACTACAGTGGCAGCAGCGACCCGAGCGTCTTCATGTTCCGGCGCGACTACCTCGATGAAGCGCTGCATCAGCCGGCCCCGGTCGACATGATGTGGGTGCGAGGCTCGAGTTCGGCGGTTGCAAGCCGCATCGCGCATCAAATCGATTCGACCTTTCACAACTCCGGTGCGGAAACCGAGACCGACACCGAGAAGGAATTCCTGGTCACCTTTTTGGTGCGGTTCGATTCGCTCGGATATCTGGTGCAGATCCTCGGGCTATGCGCGGTCTTTGCGATCGCACTGGCGGTGCTCAATGGATGCGCGATGACATTGCGCGAGCGCCGCAACGAAATCGCGGTGATACGGACCCTGGGGTTTTCCGACTCGCAAGTCATCGTTTCGCTGCTGTGCGAGGCGACCATCGTGTCGCTGGCCGGCGCCATTGCCGGCGTGTCGATCGCGTCGTGGGGCTTGAGCATCGCACGCGGCCGGGTGCCGGCGCTGGGCGCCGCGCTGGACTTCGGACTGCCCTACCCTCTGATGCTCGGCGGGACCGCGATGGCGCTCGCGATCGGGCTGCTTTCGGCGCTGTTGCCGACGTTGCTGGCCTTGCGCGCGCCGGTGAGTCAATCGCTGCGCCAGGTGACATAGCCCTTCCGACACGGCTTCCATCCGCACCCGGGGCGCCGCTGGTGGCGGCGTCTTGATCTTCCTGTCTCCACCAGTCTCAATGGAAGCATGCCTGCGATCGACATCATCAAGCGGCGTCTGAAAGAAGACCGAATCCCCGAAACTCCCGAAGACTTCGGCACCAAGAAAAAGCGTCCGCGCGAGGTCGCCTTCATGGATGTCAACCTGTGCTTCCCATGCGGCAAGTGCCCGGAGTTCTGCCCGGTCCAGTGCATTGAGTATTTGCAACCCGGCTCGGTGCCGAATCGCGGCGTGCAACCGGTGCAGGACCGCTTCCAGGAATGCATCGGATGTTACATCTGCGTCGAAGTCTGCGCCCTACTGACTGACTACGATGCCGTCAGGATGTATGACACCAGTCTGGTGGAAGACGTGCTGGGCGAAAAGGTCGGCGACAAGCCACCTGCGGAGCCGATTCCCGCCAAACCCTACGAGGAGTTTTTCTCCGAGGGTGGGCTTTATCGCCACCTCGGCAAAGGCTCGCGCATTCGCGACAAGATGAACGCCGAAGAACGCGCCATTTTCAATCGCGAACGGGTGCGCGGGTAGCCCTCCCCCTTGGCCCCCTCCCCCTACTGAGAAGGGGGAAAAGAAAACATATTGTGTAGCTCCCCGTTTCGGTTCGGTTCCCCTGTCCTGAAGGGAGGGGTTAGCGGTGATGAGGTCACTTCATCTGATGCTCGGCGCGCGTCCACGGATTCGATGAGTTGCCGTCGATTAGCAATGTCGCGCCGGTGGTGAAACTCGATGCGGGACCCGCGAAGTACAGCGCCGCGCCGACGCATTCTTCCGGCTCGCCGCCGCGCTCCAGCGAGAAATCCCTTTTGGCGCGCGCGCGGAACTCATCGTTGAACCATCCCTTGCTGATGTCGGTGCGGAACGGTCCCGGAATGATGCAGTTCACCCGGACCTTCGGGCCATACTCCTGCGCCTGCGCGACCGTAAGCGCGTTGACGCCCGCCTTCGCCGCCGAATACGGCGCCGTATGCGCTCCCGGCCGAATCGAGCCGGTGGACGATACGTTGATGACCGCGCCGCCCTCGCCCGCCGCCATCCGCGTGCCGAACAGCGCGGTGAGCCGAAACGGTCCCTTGAGGTTGACGGCGATCACCTTGTCGAAGAGATCTTCGCTGGTTTCCAGCAGCGACGGCGCCAGCGGCGACAGCCCGGCGTTGTTGATCAGCACGTCGCAGCGGCCCCACTTGGCATAGACTTCTTCGTACAGGCGATTGCAATCCTCCCATTTACCGACATGGACGGTATGCGCGGAACCGTCACTGCCGAGCTTGCGGATCTCCTTGACGGTGTCTTCGCAGGATTCAATTTTGCGGCTGGCGACCGCGACCTTCGCGCCGCACTCGGCGAAGGCCAGCGACATCGCATGCCCGATGCCACGGCTGCCGCCGGTTATCGTCACCACTTTGCCGCTGAAGTCATAGAATTTGGAAATCGTACTCAATGCTGTTCACCTCAGGTTCGATCCCATCGATGTAACGCAAGCTGGGCCTCGCGCGCTAGAGCCGCGATCCATAACGAACCTCGCAAGCGCCGTGCATCCGGCTTTCCCTTCATGATAGCGGCGCTTCGCGAAGCGCCCGCTACGAAATCTCGATCGCGGAGGATCTTCCTCGAATGCTCAATCGCTAAAGGTCGTTCGCGCACGACTCCTACGAGGATCAGGAACGTCGAGCTACAGCATCGCCTCTATGAAGTTCGGACCCGGCTTCCTTCAGCGCGCGATCGAGTTGCTTCACCAGATCGTCGGCGGTCTCGACCCGCACGCCCGGGACGCCGAAACCCTTCGCCAGCGTGGCCCATCCGATTTCCGGCGGCGCCAGCATGGTGAGGCTCTTGGCCTTGCGGCCCGGCTCGACGTTGCCGGCGCGCGCCGCTTCCATCTGCAAGATTCGATACGCGCGGTTGTTGCACAGCACGGTCGTGATGTTGAGCGACTCGCGCGCCATCGTCCACAGCGCCTGCACCGTATACATCCCGCTGCCATCCGCCTGAAACGCGATCACGCGACGATCGGGGCATGCCACCGCAGCGCCGGTCGCGCACGGAAGGCCCTGCCCGATCGCGCCTCCTGTCAGTGCGAGAGCCGAATGAGGCAGTGCGCCGGCAGCCATCCCACCGTAGGGTCCGCCCGAAGTTGCGCTCTCATCCATGATGATCGCGCCTTCGGGCTGCAGCGCGACGAGGGCCGCACCGAGACTTGCGAGGTCGAGCTTGCCGGTCGGAGTGGCGGGACGTTTCGCCTCTGGAATCGGCACGGACTTCGGTGCGCCCAATGCGTCCGCGAGAGCCTCGAGCGCGCCGGCGACGTCTTCCTCAACGCGCGCAAGGGTTTCCTCCGTACAGCCTTCGGGAATGAGGCTGCTCGGCAATCCTGAGTATCCGAAAAACGCCACCGGCGATTTCGCGCCGGCAAGGATCAGCGTCTGCGTTCCCTTCAGCGCGTCGAGCGCCTGCTCGGGAAAGTACGGCAGCCGCAGCGGCGCTGGAATTCCCGCGCCGCGCTCGATGCGAGCGGTGAAGGTTTCAGTCATTAGTTTGCATCCCGAGGCCGCGGCGACGCGCGCCGCCGACTTGAGGCCGGCGAGACTCAGCGCATGACCGCCGAGCAGAATCGTCGTCGGCTGCTTCGCGCGGAGCACGTTCGCGATGCTGTCGATGGTGTGGCCCGCAACTTCCGCGCGAGGCGCCACCTGGCGCGGCTTCGCCGCTTCGCCGGCCGGATCCCATTGGCAATCGCTCGGCACGATCAGCGTAGTGACTTTGCCCGGCGGCGTTAGCGATGCGGCGATAGCATCAGCCATGTCGCCGGCGAGAGCGCCCGCGGATTTCGTCTCGCGCACCCATCCGGACATCGGCGAGGCGAGCGAAACGATGTCGCTGGCCAGCGGCGCATCGGCCGCGCGATGCCACGTGGCGTGATCGCCGATCACATTGACGATGGGAGAATTCGCGCGTCGCGCGTTGTGCAGATTCGCCAGGCCATTGGCGAGGCCGGGGCCCAGGTGTAGCAGCGTCATCGCTGGTTTGCCGCTCATCCGCGCATACCCGTCAGCGGCTCCGGTGCATACGCCTTCGAACAGCGCCAGCACCGCACGCATTCCTTCGACGGAATCGAGCGCGGCGACCAGCGGCATCTCGGTGGTGCCGGGATTCGCGAAGCATACATCCAGGCCCGCGCCGACCGCGGAACGAATCAGGCTTTCGGCGCCGTTCATCGCGCCTCGCTCCGGGTCCAATCCGATCCGAGCGCGACACGGCGGACTGCATCGGTATCGGTACCCTGATGGCCAACCTTATGCGCCGGAGCGGGCGCCTCGACCACGCGATTAGACAAGCGCCCGAGGCCGGTAACCTCGACTTCGACCAAGTCGCCGAGATTCATCGGGCGCGAATTCTTCGGCGTGCCCGACAAGATGATGTCGCCAGGAAGTAGAGTTATGTAGCGCGAAAGATCCGCAACGATGTAGTCGATGGGAAAGAGCATTTCGGAGATCGCGCCTTCCTGCACCACCTTGCCGTTGATGTAGGTGCGCAGCGTCGCCTTGCGGATATCTACTCCGCTCACAATGCCGGGACCGATCGGGCAAAAGCCGTCGTGTCCTTTCACCCGCAGCATCGAACCCGCGTCGGTTTCGCGATAGTCCTGGCATCCCACGTCGTTGGCGGGAGCGAAGCCCGCGACGTAGTCCCACGCTTCCTCGCGGCTGACGTTACGCGTCGGCTTGCCCATGATCACGCCGACCTCACCCTCGTAGTTGAGGTACTTCGCACCCGCCGGCCGGCACAGACTGCCGCGATGCGAGTTGAGCGCGGTGCACGGCTTCTGGAAGTAGGTCGGAGTGTCGAGCATCGGCGCTTTGAACTCGATGCGTCGCGAATCGTAGTTGAGATGGATGCACAAAATCTTGCTCGGATCGCACGGCGGAAGATAAGTCGCCTCCGCATCGGCGATCGATCGGCCGTCGCCGAAAACCAGGCGCTCGCCATCGGGCCGCACCCACTTGGGTTGACCTTCATGCAGGATGCGCCGCCATTCTTCTCTGGGTCCGTCGAGGACGCTCATGATTTCCTCCGCTGCGTAATTCTCGATTAGTCAGTCTTTCGGCGAATAGTCAAACTCCGGATGGTTTATCGCGGAGCTTCCAGCGCCAGGCCGATCTTGCGCCGCTTCTCGTCGGCTTCGGCTGCCGTTCGGTTGTGCTCCCCGCCAAGGATGCCGTCGACCAGACGTTGCGCGCGATCCTTGAGCGCCAGCGTGTGCGCAAGCTGGTAGTTGCGCGCGCCCGACGCGAGGTAGAAGCGCTCGTACAGCTCGTTGCGGCTCGCCAGCGCGGTGCCGACGAAATCCCAGGCGAGGCGAAACACGCGAGCACGTTCCTCGGCCTCGACGCCTTTGGCCCCGCGCAAAAACTGATCGATGAGCGGACGCAGCGTGCGATCGTCGAGCTGCGCCCGGGTCGGTGCGGCCAGCAGGTTATGCGAACCTATCAGCGTGATGATCTCGCCGACGCGCGGAAACCAGGTCGGCAGAATCGCGCGCAGCGATGCCAACGGCGCGCCATTGGGAAACCATACGCCATTGCCCCACTCGAAAGCCTGATCCTCCGAAGCCCTGACCGCGGCCCGCGTCAACTCCGCGTATGTGGAAATCTCGCCCAGCATTTGCTTGGTGGCGGGCGAAACGTCATTTATGATCTCCGCCATTCGCATCGCGAGGCCGTAAGCGAACTCGAGCTTGGTCTGCGCCCGAATCATGGTCTGCTGCATGATGTTGGGGTACCAGCCGGTCGTCATCACGGTGTTGTAGGCGTCCCGATTCGCATCGATGAAGACGCGATCGCGCGGTACCTCGACGTCGTCGAAAATCACGAACGCATCCTGTTCGTCGAAGCGGCTGGAGAGCGGATGATCGAACAGGTTGGTTTTGGTCGAGCAACTGTCGCGGCAAATGAACTTCAGCCCCGGCGTGCTCATCGAGATATTGAACGATACCCCATAGGCATCGGCGCCTTCTGGAAGCGGCATCGCGGGATAGACCGCGATCTCATCGGCAAACGGCGCCAGGGTCGCGAGGATGCGCGCGCCTCGCACGATGATGCCGTGGTCGGTGTCGGCGACCTTGTGCAGCGCAACGTCGTTGCCCGGCATCGGCGCGTCGCCCTGCGCCTTGTCGATGGTCGGCTGCACAATCGTGTGGGTGAGCGAGATGTCCCTGCGCGCCAGCAACTTCTGATAGGCAACCAGATTCGCGGCGCCGCGTTCGTTGTGGTTAGCCGCCCACTCGTCGGCGCGACCGGCGAATCCTGCATAGGTGACGTTCATGTAGTCGGGGGTGCGGCCCATCAGGCCCACGGTGAACTCGGAGATGCGCTGAAGGCATCGATGCCGTTTCTCCAGGTCCTCGCGGGAGCGCGGTATCATGTGACTGATGTTGATCGACTCGCCGGTTTCGGGATCGGGCATCAGGCAGTCCTCGCGCGCCTGATGCTGTAGATCGAAAACCTGCGCGAGGGTTTGCGCCGCTCCTGCGAAGGCCGGATGAGACGCGACATCGCTCACCTTGTCATCGCCGACCCAGATCTCGCGAGGCGTTTTCAGTCCGGCGAGAAATTCCTTTCCGGTTCGTGCACTCATGGCTATATCCTTTTGCCCGCGAAGAGGACCCCGCAACCCGGGCCAACTGCCTCAAAACTGACTATGGTCAAATACAACGAACCCGGTCATCCTCGCCAGCGAATTGACGAGAGAAAATCACCGCCGGCAGTTTTAGGGTGGGCCTGCCACCTCGATAAGGAAAGCCGCGCCGCATTCCATTCTTGACTTCCGCTGCATAAGAGATAGGAGAAGCACAAGAACCCGAGAGGAGAGCCGACGTGTCTGAGCTCGCGTACACCAGTGCCATCGCGATCGCCAAAAAAATTCGCCAGCGAAAGATCTCCAGCAAAGAAGCGCTGGACTACTTCCTGGCCCGGGTCGCGGAGCTCGATAAGCCTATCAACAGCGTCGTGACTATCGACGCCGAACGCGCACGCCGCGAGGCCGATGCTGCCGACGCCGCCCTTGCTCGAGGCGAACTCCGCGGACCTTTGCACGGCGTTCCGATGACCATCAAGGACTCCTTTCAGACTGCGGGAATGCGCACCACCTCGGGCGCGCCCGAGCTGTCGGGTTTTGTCCCTGAAGAGGACGCGTGGCCGGTCGCGCGCCTGCGCGATGCCGGAGCCATCATCTTCGGCAAGACCAACCTACCTATCTACGCCGGCGATCTGCAGAGCTACAATGAAGTCTTCGGTACGACCAACAATCCCCACGATCTGTCGCGCACTCCGGGCGGTTCGTCCGGTGGCTCGGCCGCAGCGCTGGCGTGCGGTTTTACTCCGCTGGAGCTAGGTAGCGATATCGGCGGATCAATCCGTCTGCCATCGCATATGTCAGGTATCGTCGGCCACAAGCCCAGCTATGGAGTGGTACCTGCGCATGGCCAGATTCCCGGCCCTCCGGGAACCTTGACCATGGCCGATCTTGCGGTCGCCGGGCCGATGGCGCGCACGGTGGACGATCTGAAACTCGGCCTCGACATCCTGGCCGGTCCCAATCGTTGGGAACATCCGGCGTGGCGATTGAAATTGCCCCCGCCACGTTCTCGTACACTTAGCGGATACCGGGTCGCTACCTGGCTTGATGACCCAGCGTGTCGAGTAGAACCGGAGGTCCGCGAGCTTCTGGAAAAAGCAGCCCATAGCCTCGCGGAGGCAGGCGCGCGAGTTGATCACGAAGCTCGCCCGGCCTTCAGCCTCGAAAAGGTGGTGGATACCTTCTTCGCTCTTTTGCAGGCCGCACTCGCAGGTGGAGTCAGCAGGGAACGCCTGGAAAGCTATGCTGCTACCACTGGCGACACCTCGGCGGCGCGCACTCGGAGGCTTTTGGCGATGCGACATCGCGAGTGGCTGACTTACAACGAGCGACGACTGCAGATGCGCAAACGATGGGAAGAGTTCTTCGCTAACTGGGACGCCATCCTGCTACCGGTTATGCCATGCCCCGCCATTGCGCATGATCACTCTGAGCCTATGGCTAACCGAATCACGCGGATCGGCGGCGAGGAGCGATCCTATTGGGATCTCACCTCCTGGATGGCTCCCGCCGGAGCGTGCTACTTACCGGCAACCGTAATTCCGGTTGGTACTTTGGGCAACGGGCTGCCGGTCGGCATTCAGATCGTAGGACCGTACCTGCACGATAGGACCACCCTTGATCTCGCTAAACACCTTCAAGCTCTGGTGGGAGGTTGCCCGCGACCGCCGAGCTTTTGACCGTAGCTGGCCAAGAGCATCAACCTCCAGGCTTTGACAACAACCGGAATCGGCGCGCCACGTTAGGACTCATACTTTAGTGCCTGCTTTCGCTGCGGTTTAGAGAGAGCTATAGTCGCTTACCAGAAAATCGAGCTACTACCTAAGGAGGCGATATTGGATCTAAACACCATTCTGACTGAGCTGAAAGCGGAACGAGACCGGATAGGCCGAGCCATTGCGGTCCTGGTGGACGAAGCTAAAGTGGCAGTCGGCGTTACGACTCGAAAGCTTGGCCGCCCAACTCGTCGCGGCAAAGGTCTCACCGCCGCCGGTCGACGGCGCTTGTCGGAAGCGATGAAGCGACGCTGGGCGGAGCGACGAGTAAAGCCTTCAGGCTCGAAGGCTGCCGCGCCCAAACGACGCGGAGGCATCACGCCCGCAGGCAGGAAGAAGCTGTCTGAAGCGATGAAGAAGCGTTGGGCGGAAAAGAAGAAAAAGGCTTCATGAGCTTTCGACGATCCGTCTAGTCTTCGACAATTGTTGGAGCGTTCCAAGGCTCAAGCAACCTCCAACCGTCCGCATGCGCTCCGATGGGCGTGGAAGCTGGTAGGCACACGATTGATGAACTGCATGCCGCTAGCTCCACGCTCAGTCACCTGAATCGCGATTTTGTGCAACTCCAAGTCGCGACGACGATACCGTGATCGCGGTCCTCAATCGGCTCAATTGTTTCTTCAGCAATGCCGACAACCACCAAGTCAGGTGCGGATCGAAGAGCCGGTCGTCCACCATGACATTGCCGGCTATGTGCCTTATGCCTGCGGCGGCCACTTGCTTTGCAATGGCAGCGAATCAGCCTCTTTGTGATCGTAAGCGGTCATCGCAACGCGGCGGGTGCAGCCTTCCAACTATGCTCGCACCGTCCTGATCGAGGCGCTGCGGGCTGCCGGCGTGGCCATCAGCGTCGCGGCCGCGCGGCAGGCTCCTCATTCGGATTGATGCTCAAGGGCCAGGCGGTAGCGGGAACATAAACATCCGCAGCAGGAAGGAAGCGGCTGGTCTTTCAACTGGTAGTGAACAATGTACCGGTCAAGGATCTCGGCGATGTGCCAAAGGTTTCCAGGATCAGAGTGCAGTCTCGGCGATGCTCTGGCGCGACAACTTAACTCACGCCAGCGGGAGGCGCACGACAAATTCGCTGCCCTTTCCCACGCCCGGGCTACTGGCGCTCACGGTGCCGCCATGCATCTCGGTTAGCTGGCGGACCAGCGCGAGACCAATGCCGAATCCCTGCAATTCGGCTCCCGGTAAGGGTTGGCCCTGGGCATAGACATCGAACAGCTTGGGAAGCATTTCCGGAGCGACGCCCATGCCCGAATCGCGCACCCGTATGGCTACCTCTCTGCCAACCAGCTCAGCGTTCAGCTCGATGCTGGAGTCGGGCGGTGAGTACTTGCATGCATTGTGAAGCAGGTTGGTCAGCACCTGCGCGAGGCGCGTCAGGTCTCCATTGAGAATGACCGGCTCGGTGGGCAGCGCAACCTTGAGCTTATCGCGCTTCTGATCGATCAGAGGTCGCGCGGTTTCGATCGCAGAATTAACCACCGCCGACAATTCGATACGGGTCTTCTTCAGTGCAATTCGCCCATGCGTCAACCGTTCGATATCGAGCAGGTCGTCGACCAGGTGCATCAGATGATTTAATTGACGCCCTATGATGTCGCGCGCCTTGGTTGCCGTGTCCGGCGCCACATCAGCGCGTTGCAGCAGCGTCAGGCTGCTGAGCATCGCGCTCAACGGATTGCGCAGCTCGTGCGAAAGCGTGAGGAGGAATCGATCCTTGTTCTGGTCGGCTTCCAGCAGCGCATCTTCGGCGGTTCGCCGTGCTGTTATGTCGTTGTTTACTTCGAGGATAACCGCCTGCTTGTCGTCTTCTCTCTGATGAAGGATCCAATGGCTGGCGACGATGATTCGGGTTCCAGCGCGAGTGCTATGGATCAGATCGCCCTGCCACTGCCCGGTCGCCTTGAGTTCCGCATCGATTTGAGCGCGCGGCCTGAGGAAATCGGTCTTGAGGAGTTCGTGCGCATTTTTCCCCAACGCTTCCTCGCTGGTATAGCCGTACAGACGTTCGCAGCCGGGGTTCCACAGAATAATGCGGCGGTCTGCATCCAGCACGAAGACGTGGGCCAGATTCAGAATTTCCGCCTGCTCGCGCAGGGTGTCGGCCTGACGCCGGAGTTGTTCTTCGGAACGCTTGCGCGTGGTGATGTCCACGAAGGTGAGCACCACCCCGTCGATTTTCTCATCCAGCGTGCGATACGGCGCCATCCGCGCCAGGTACCAATGATCATCGGCGCTATGAACTTCCCGTTCGGTTGCTTGCAAGGTGCGCAGCACTTCGTTGGTATCTTCGATCAGGGAACTACGCTCGAGCTTGTTTGAAAAGTGCTGAAGGGGGCGGCCGAGGTCGACCGGGGTGATGTTGAACAGTTGTTGCGCCGGTGGCGTGTAGAGCTTTATCCGCAACTCGCGGTCGAGGAAAATCGTTCCGATATCGGTCGACCCCATCAGATTTTGCAGGTCGCTGTTGGCGCGGCCGATCTCGTCGATCTTTTCTTTGTATTCCTGGTTGACGGTGGTCAGCTCCTCGTTGACCGATTGCAGTTCTTCCTTGCTGGTCTCAAGTTCTTCGGTCGCCGAGCGCAACTCCTCATTGATTGCCTGCAGCTCTTCGTTGGAGGCGCGCAGCTCCTCGGTCGAGGTTTCATACTGCTCGACGATCAGGCGCAATTGATCCTTGGTCCGCTGCAGCTCCTGCTCGAGTTGTCGCAGCATCTCGCCCCCGCCCGGGGGAGCAAGGCCCGGCTCCGAGGCCTGGGGCGCGGTCTCGGGAGTTTCGTCGAAGATAACCAGCAGGAAGCCACGCGCAGCCTCAGGGCTTCCAATCACCGGCCGGACCGACAAGTTCACCCAGCGCTTCTCGCCGTCTAGGTCGATAGCAATCCGTCGCGACTCGACCGGAACCGCCCGAGCTTGATTCTTCAATTCAAGCAGCGCAGCCCGGAGATCGAGCCGCAGATCCGGATGCACCAGCTTCAGGAGATTGCGCGAGAGCTCGCCGCCGGAAGGCCGCAGGTAGCGCCCGGCATGCGCGCTCATGTGCACGACATCGTAATCCTCATTGATGAGGATGCTCGGCGGCGCAAACTGTTCGACTACTTCCTCGTGCAACCGGCCTGCCGATACCGAGTTCCCAGCGCCGCCGGCCGGAACCTCCGGAAGCCTGAGCTGCCACTTGCCGGGAGAAAGGCTGGGGATAGCGCCAGGCAGCCCGATCGCGGGACGGCGATGATAGATGCGGCGTTTCTTGTCCGCCTCAGTAAACAGCCCCGGGACCATGTCCGCGGACTCCGATGCACCAAGGAACAGGTACCCATCGGCACGCAACGCGAAATGGAAGATTTCCAGGGTCCGCTCCTGCATCTCCCGGTTCAAATAGATCAGCAGGTTGCGGCAACTGATGAGATCGAGCTTCGAGAACGGCGGATCGCTAAGCGCATTGTGCGACGCGAACAACACCGTTTCGCGCAGTTCCTTTCTGATCTGATAGAGATCGCCTTCGTGAATGAAGAATCGCTGCAAACGTTCCGGCGAGACATCCAATGAGATGGTGCCCGGATAGCGGCAATCACGCGCCTGAGCGATCGCCCGATCATCTATATCGGTGGCGAAGACCTGAATCCTGGGAGGATTGTCCCGACTAGCGCGATACTCCGCCAGCAGCATGGCCAGCGAATAGGCCTCCTCGCCGGTGGCACATCCTACCGACCACACCCGGACCTGGTCATTGGGTCCTTTACCGACAAACAGCTTGGGAATGATTTCTTTTTGCAGAAACTCGAAGGAGTCGTGGTCGCGAAAAAAGCTGGTGACCGTAATCAGCAGGTCACGCAGCAATGCGTTGACTTCTTCCGGTTGCTCGCGCAACAGGCGGAGATATCCGGCCAGGTCGCTTAGCTCGTGCACCTGCAGTCGCCGCGCAATCCGGCGCAAAAGGGTTGGACGCTTGTATTGCTGGAACTCGTTTCCGGTCCGGAGGCGAACCAGCGTGAGGATTTCGCGCAGCACTCCTTCTTCGAGTTCGCGCGGCGCCGCTTCCTCCTCGGGCTCGTCGGGAAACGTGATCCGTCGAGCACTATCGCGCAGCGCCAGCAGCTTGGCCGGCATCTCGGCCACTGGCAGAACGATATCGACCATGTCGGTAGCGATCGCGCTGCGCGGCATGTCGGCGTACTCGGCCTCGGCAGGATCCTGCGCGATTACAAATCCGCCCTCTTCCTTGATGCGGCCGAGACCCAGCGTACCGTCGGTGCCGGTTCCCGACAGAACGATTCCCACCGCATTTTCCCGGTACGTTTGCGCCAGACTGCGAAAGAACAGGTCGATCGACGTATGCCCACCACGGGGGCGTTCCGGCGCCGCCAGCCGAATGACGCCATCCTCCACCACCAGATACTTGGTCGGCGGAATGACATAGACGTGATTGGGCTCGACCGCGAGTGTTCCGGTAACTTCGGTCACCGGAACCGCGACCTGGTTTTGCAGCACCGACGAGAGACTGCTTTCGTGCTCGGGTGAGAGATGCACGATGACCACATACGCCATCCCGCTATCGGCAGACACGTGGCTGAAGAACTCGCGCAGGGCGCCCACTCCGCCAGCCGATGCACCGATCCCGACTACGACCAAATCCTTGCGGTGGTGGTGTGGTGGGGTCGTCGAGCCACGTGGTTGCTCGGGCGGCATATTGGTGGCGAATGCTCCGGCGCTGCGCGGAAAATCCTCGAGGCCGATCGCTGGTCTCGATACGCTAAGATTTAGTCACAACGACGGCGCAACTCAAAACGCACCGCTCGAGCGCGCGGCTAGCGATGTGTAGGGTCTGCCTCACGATGGCGGTTCGAAGTCGTTTGGGCGAGCCATGCGCGCACCTGGTCGCTATCAAAACGCCAGACCCGTCCGATCTTGAAGCCGGGAATCTTGCCGCTCTTCAGCAGCCGATAAATTGTTATCCGATGCACCTGGAGTTCATTCGCGATCTCATCGACGGTCTTAACTCGGGAGTCCAGGGTGGATCCGGTCAGGGCCATAGTATTCACCGCTGCCTTGCTACATTACTTGACCTAAGGCTAGTCCGCTCAACTCGCGATAGCAATCACCGCACATACCCAGCGCCGCCGCGAGGTCGCTGAATCTGACTACCGCAACCAGTGGTTCCGCCCCACCGCAGTGGTCACATCGATATCCGAGCGTATTGAGCTGCGAAAGAAGCTCTTGATCCTCAGATATCTCGCCGTCGGTGAAGCTTACGGACGTGTCCGGATGGAGGTCAGCCAGGTTCTGCAGCCGCCATCGCCAATCCAGCAACAGCGCCTGACGCCGAAGCTCCGCCAGGTTGGTCGCCTCGGCGCGGAGCCTGCGGGCCTCGGTCCGTGCCAGCGCCGCAGCGTCGGTCAGCGAGCGCAACTGGATAGTGGCGTTCCTCGCGCGCGCCAGGAACGCATCGGATTGCGCGCGAAGCTGAACCGATTGGAAGATGAGCGAAGAGGCATCCATTGAAAGTTTACCGGAAAATCACATTAACGATTTTGTCAGAATTTATCGAGCCGCCGATTTTCGTCCGGTTCCTGAGTATCAGCTACTTACCGGATCTAGGCTAGAGGACGCCCATCCGATGGTTCAAAATGTGCTAAATTCCCGACATGCCCGAGGTTGAATTGTGTTGCTTCTGTCACAAGGAAGTTGACATTCAAAAAGAAAAGTACGTCGTGATCGCGCGCGACACGGGTCCGACCCCGCGGATGATTGCGCACGTCGATTGCGCGCAAAAGAAACGCACCGCCGCAACCTGAAGCTGCTTGTGGACCGTCAGAAACCATCGGCTTTGCAATGGCATCGTCGGAGCTTAAAATTCAGCGTCAATGTTCGCAGCAAGCAAGTATGCGGTCGCCACACTAGAAGCACGCGCCAGCGACTTGCTCGATCGCATCCAGCGCATCGAGGCGGAACAGGCCGCGCTTCGCGCGCAACTCGAAGGTGAGTGGCAACTAAGATTTCTGACTGCGGAGATTGTTGAAGCGGCGCAAGCTGCGCCGGTCATTGGACGCGCGATCGAGCACTTCGCTTGCGCGATGCGCGCACCACTCCCGCGCGGGTGCGCAGGGGGTCTCGCCCGCGCTTCGACTGCATGGCGCTATCTCGACGGCAGGTTCATGCCGCAATCTGAGAAGCGCGAAGCTTACCTAAAAGAATACGAGCGCTTTGCTGCTGGCGGCCGAGTCTCGTGCTTTGAGCGCGACGCGACTCGCGGACGGAACGTTCGCGCAAAAGAACTTCGACCTCTAAAAATGGGGTGGTTTTCGGAATTCTTGAATGTCCTTGGTGGAACGGGATGCGCCTGCGTCTAACAGCCTGAATCGCGTGTCGAGAACGATCTACATTGCCGTACTGGCGAGTTTTCTGCTCATATCCGGACTGTGCCACGTTGTCGCGCCGAGTTCGACGGACCATTGGATGAGAAACACCCGCACAGTTCGATCAGTGGGAGCCGTGCTGCTGGTGTTGGCTATTCCATGCGTCCTCTGGCGCGGCTGGTATTTCTGGACGCTGCTTTTAGCATTGGCAGTGTCCGGCATCTGGAGACTCTGCTTTCCACAAAACTCCATTCGTGCGCAACGAACACTTTACCCGCGTCGCGTACACGGACTTCTGCTGATCGGAGGTGCGTTCTTGGTCTGGGCGCTGCGTCCATAGGTCCGCAGAAATTCGCCGGCCCTTCGCGACCGTCTTAGCGAAACTGCGGCGCGTGGAAATCCAGGCTAGTGGAAGCGCGCTCGCGATGCTCGCGCGCGATATATCCCTCTCTCAACTCACCCGCGCGAGGCGCTTGCCGCGAGCGCGTCTTTTCAATCAACAAGTGGATAAAGTTGTCCACACCGCTTCTTTTCCACACCCTGTGGATGGTGTGAACAAACGAGAGCCGGCCTAGTTGTTGCGATCGATGGGCTGGGGTTATCGTTTGAAACGAGGGGGCGGTGAACAGGAAGCATGCTCCTGTATCAGGCAATCGGTTCCACACCGATGTTCTCACCGCCCCTCCACCCTTGGTTAGTTAGACCTACTAGCACGCGGGCATCAGATTCGTAAATTTCCGGTAGCAAGATTAATCCCCAAGCATGGGCGCGACTATCGCAAGCGGGCAGGCCTTCGGCTAAAGAGACTCTGATCCACGGCCCGACGATCATTCGCCGTTGAGTTCTGCTGCGAGTCGTGAGAGGCCTTCGCACCTCGCGCGCGAAGCTAGAGCACGGCTGTGGAATTACAAGGAAATCGTGGAGCGGGCGACCGGGGTCGAACCGGCGACGTCCAGCTTGGGAAGCTGGCATTCTACCACTGAATTACACCCGCTCTAGGCGGCATCATAACCAAAGCCTCATGCGTGCGCCAAGCACATCGATTGCACGATGCCCCAACTCGATGCGCCCTGCCAGGATGAGAAATTCCGCGCCATCGCACAACCCGGAAAACAAAATTCCACTGTCCCCCTGTGTCGCCACGGCTTTTCTGCTATTTCTTTCTAGTACCTGATCTTCACATGGGGACGCCGGTTCGCGGGCGCTGCTGCAAAATTTGCAGGGTGCCGGTTGACTTGGATGCGCAGGCCTGAAAGAAAGAGTAAGTTAAATGCAGGTCTGCACGTTTCTTCTCAACCGTCGTTGCGACCCAACGCCATGCTGATTGTGATGCTGAGTGGCACTCATAGGAGGAGCCCTTGAAAGACAGCTCTAAGACCATCTCGGAAAGGGCGACCCGCTTCCTTCCGGTCGATATGAAGGATCGTCTCAAGTCCGCGTTCCATCGCAACCCAGCTACTTCCGCGCCCGACAATGCGCGCGAGGCTGAGGCACCTGACTATACGGCGATTTTCAACACCAATCGCAACGACGCCGCGCTGAAGAATTCCCGCCCCGTCGGCGCTGGATTCAGTGGACAGGTTGATGAAGCCGAACTGCGCCAGCCGTCCATTTCGGCGGGCGCTAAGAATCCCGCTCGCCAAATCGCGCAGGATATCGAGGAAGCCGAGATCGTGGTCGAACCCGGCGATGAAACGCCGATCAGTGCGGAGTGGGAATCGGTCGCGCTCAAGACGCGCAAAGTCCCGGCGTCTTTCGAAAAGAGAGCTGCTCCCGCTGACGCGCTGTCGGATTTCCACGCCATCTTCAAGCCCGAACAGCCCAGGCTTGCGACGAGCAGATCGGCGCGGCGAAGCAGCCTCGAAGCGGGCCTCTCCGCGCTGGCCATCGAAGAGCGCAGGTCGGTTTTCAAAGCCGACGCGAAAACGCTATCCAGAGAAGACGCCACGCCTCCGCCCGAGGACGAAGGCAAATACGAACATCCGAAGAACGGGGAAGCAGTGTCGCAGAAATCCAAGTCTCGCTTTTTTGGTGATTTTGCATCCACCGAATCAGTCCGCCTCAAGGTCGAGAAACGCAACGAGAAACGCCCCATAGCGCCGATGCAATCGAGCGACGTTCAACCGGCGCAGCCGGAGACCGGACCTGCGGAAGTGAACGCCTTGAGCTCACACGATGGTGTGGCGTTCGAGTTCGAGCCCGCCCAGCAGCCGAGCGATGCTGATCGCTCAACTGCGGAAGCCGACCGCTCTCGACCGGTGACCTTGGAGGAAGTGAGCATCAACCTTCCAGAGGAGTATTCGATGGATACCAAGGCGCACGAGTCTGAGAACGGAGCGGTAGGCGATAGCACCGGCGCCAGCAACATGGCGGCAATTTCGATCGACCGGAACTCGAAGTTCTCAGGTCAGCTCAAATTTGCCGGCATCATCGCGATCGACGGTCAGGTCGATGGCGAATTAGTCGCCGACCGCATCGTGGTCAATGAAGGCGGCATTGTGAATGCCACGGTCGATGGCGGCACGGTGGTGATCGCGGGAACCGTTAAGGGCGATATCCGCGCGCACGACGAGTTGGAAATCCTCCCCAATGGCATTGTCGATGGATCGGTTACTGCTCCGGCGATCACCGTACGGCGCGGGGGCCGGGTCGAGGGCCGCTGCACAATTGGAGTGCCGCACCAGTAGAGGCCGCGCGTCATCCGCGCATAGCTTGCGCGGTTGGCATTGTGGCCGCGGCTTCCGCTAGCGTGAGCGCTCGTGTATCACGCGATCCATCCCCTCGGAAGTCGATGAAGCTGCGCCCGCTTGATCCGGGTCGAGCGCGCACCCGCAAGCTCGCCAGCCTGTCGCGACTGGTTCGCCGTGACAATTTCGCATCGGAAGTCGATGCGGGCGCGAGCTTCCGTGATTTCCTGCAATCGCTTCCCGAAGTCCTGGGTGCTGCGCAACTGCGCGAACTCGCACGCGCCGTCGCCGATGCGCATCGGCGCAAGCGGCCGGTCCTGTTGATGAGCGGTGCGCATCCGATCAAGGTGGGGCTGAGCCCGATCATTTGTGGCCTGTTGCGCGACGGAGTTATCAACGCCATCGCGACCAACGGCGCCGCCATCATTCACGACTTCGAGCTCGCATATGCCGGCCGTACTTCCGAAGACGTTGGTGCGGGGCTCGCGGAGGGAATCTTCGGGATGGCCGAGGAGACCGGCGCCTTTCTCAATCGCGCGGCGAAGCTTGCGGCGTCGGAGGGCAAGGGGCTTGGTGAGGTCGTCGGGCGCGAGATCCTAATCGCGAAGCTGAGGTTTCGCGAGCAGAGTGTTTTCGCCACCGCCTACAGGCTCGAGGCTCCCGCGACGGTGCACGTTGCGCTCGGCGCCGACATCATTCACATGCATCCGGATGCGGACGGCGCCGCGATTGGCGCGGCGACCATGGCGGATTTTCACCGCCTCGCGGCTGTGGTCGCGGAACTCTCGCGCGGGGTGGTGATCAATCTGGGCTCCGCGGTGGTGATGCCGGAGGTGTTTCTCAAGGCGCTCAACCTCGCGCGCAACCTGGGGCGCAAGGTCAGTAACTTCACCGCCGCGGACATGGATTTCATTCGGCATTATCGGCCGCGCAACAATGTCGTCGAGCGGCCTACCGAGAAAAGTGGACGCGGCATCACACTCACCGGTCATCATGAGGTGATGTTCCCGCTGCTGGCCGCCGCGGTGCGCGAGGAACTTGCCGGCACGACCTCGCAAACTCGAACCAAGAAGACTTGATGCCCTCGCGATCGCCTCGCAAGAGAAAGGCGGCGCGCGCCGAGACCGCCCCGATCGCGATTCTCACCGACTTCGGCTATCGCGATCACTATGTCGGCGTCATGAAAGGTGTCATCGATGGTATCGCGCCGAATGCGCGCAGCATCGACATTTCCCACGGCATCCCGCCGCAATCGGTGAAGGCCGGCGCGATCGCACTTGCGCAGAGCTGGCGATTCTTTCCGAAGCACACGGTGTTCCTCGCGGTCGTCGATCCGGGGGTTGGCACTTCGCGGCTGCCAATCGCCATCGAAACTCGCGCCGGCGCGCGATTCATAGGCCCGGACAACGGAGTTCTGTATCTCGCCGCGAAGGATGCGGGTATCAGCCGTATCGTAGAGCTTCGCGCCCCGAAGTATCGGCTGCGGAACGTCGGCTCGACATTTCACGGACGCGATATCTTCGCGCCTGCCGCGGCGTGGGTATCGCTTGGGACGCCGATCACTTCGCTGGGTCCGACCCTTCCGCAGATGACGCCGCTATCGATTGCGAGGGCGGCACGGCACGGCAAGACGCTCAGGGGCGAGGTCATCTATGTCGATGGTTTCGGCAACCTGGTGAGCAACATCGATCGGGCCGCGATCGACGCCTTGGGCGCTTGCTTTCGCGCCAGTCGGGTTTTGGTTAGGATCGCTACAGGCGCGTCGATGGAAATCGTCCAAGCTTATGGCGACGTGCCCTCAGGTGTTCCGCTCGCCATTCTCGGCAGTTTCGGATTCCTGGAGATCGCGATTCGAGATGGAAGCGCGGCCTCCCACTTTGGGCTGGGCGAAGGCGCACCGGTGACGGTCATCGTGTCTTTGTGAGTACAGAGAGTTCAGAAAAAAAAGAGCCGCTGCACGAATACGTCGCTCGCGTCGGCGGGTCGCCGGTTCTAAGTGACATTCCGCGGTACCCGCAGTCCGCAGCCACGACGGTGCGGCGCGCGCCCGGCGGGATTCCGTTTATCAACACCGCGCTGTTCCTGCTCACCTTCCTGACCACCACCATGGCGGGAGCGGAGGTGGCTGGCGCCGATCTGTCGATCTGGCGGCCGTTCAGCAGCGGGCTGCAGTTGTATGCGGGTCTGCCATTTTCGATTTCCCTGATGGCGATCCTGCTGGCCCACGAGATGGGGCATTATGTGACCTCGCGCCGCAATCGGGTCGACTGTACTCCGCCCTATTTTATCCCGGCGCCCTTCCCCTCGATTTTCATCATCGGGACCTTCGGCGCCTTCATCAGGATGAAGTCGATGCCGCGGTCGCGACGGGTGCTGTTTGATATCGGCGCGGCTGGTCCATGGGCTGGAGTTATCGTCACCATTCCGATCCTCATAGTCGGGCTGGCGTTGTCGACAGTCGGGCCGCTGGCGCAATCCGCGGGCGGCCTCGAGCTCGGCAACTCGATCCTGTTTCATCAAATCGCCAAGTGGATTCTACACGTGGATCCCGACACGGTCAGCGTGAACCTTCATGCGATGGCGTTCGCCGGATGGATCGGACTGTTCGTTACCACGCTCAATCTTTTGCCGGCCAGCCAGCTTGATGGCGGCCACGTGATCTATGCGTTGTTCGGGCGGCGCCATCGAATCATTTCACGCCTGGTAGTTCTCGGATGTGTTCTGATGGTGGTGATTCCCTACTTCCTGGGAATGAGGTTCTGGTACGGATGGCTGTTTTGGGCAGTGCTGCTGTTCCTTTTTGGCCTCGGGCATCCGGTCACTGCCGACGTTGACACTCCGCTGGATCCGATGCGGCGCTTCGCAGCGTGGGCGACAATCGCGCTGTTCATCGTCACCTTCAGTCCGGTACCGGTGTCGATTACTGCCCCGTCCGCACCCGAACAGCAGGAAGAACAACTTTACAGCGTGAAGCATGAAGTCCCGCCGCATGCGGCGGCCGCGGATTTTGCAACCACCCGCCTGTAACGAAAATGCCCGACGACAATCGCGATCGCCGACCAAGCTGGGACCAATATTTCATGACCATCACGCAGCAGGTGGCGGAACGTTCGACCTGCCTGCGCGCGAAGGTCGGCGCGGTGATCGTGCGCGATCGCAGCATCCTCGCCACCGGTTACAACGGCGCGCCGGCGGGCCTGCCGCACTGCCTCGATGTCGGATGTCTCATTTACGAATCGAAAAATCCCGATGGCGAGATCGAGCTGAACTGCTATCGCACGATTCACGCGGAGATCAACGCGATCACCCAGGCGGCGCGCAACGGCGCTCCGATTCGCGACGCCGATATTTACGTGACGCATACGCCATGCATCCAGTGCATGAAGGTGCTGATCAACACCGGCATCAAAACGGTCTTCTATGGAAAGCCCTACAAGCTCCACACTATTGCCGAGCTGCTCTCACACGCGCGTGTGAAGCTGGTCGAAGTGCCACCGGTGCCCAATGTCCCAGCATGAACCGAAATGTGGAATCTGCGCGGGTATAGAAACGATCCGTGCCGGCAAGGCTCCCAACCTGATCGCCGAGCTCGACAATTCGTACGTGGTGCTGGGCGATGCGCAGTTCTACCGCGGCTATTGCATCCTGTTGGCCAGGCATCACGCGCATGAGCTGTTTCAGCTTCCGCGCGACGAAGCGCTCGGGCTATTCGACGAAGTTCGCGCGGTGGCGGAAGCGATCTTCAATGTTGTGAAGCCGCTCAAGCTCAACTACGAATGCCTCGGGAACCTCGAGCCGCACGTTCACTGGCATATCTTCCCGCGCTACCAGAGCGAGGAGGAGAAACTGCGCCGCGGACCAATATGGGAACGTCCTGTCGCGGAGCGCGCACTGCCCCTCGAAGAGCACGATCAGCGCGCGCTGATGGCGTCGCTGCGCGCCGAAATCGTCAAGCTGATTCCGACCGCGCGGGTCCCGCTCGACTGACGACCGAATGCGCATCTCCTCCTCTCGAATCATCGTCGCAGTCGCGGCGCTCCTCTTCGTCACGATCGGGGGATGCCAGCAGCCGCTACCTGAGAAGGACAGCAGCGCTGCCCAGCTCTACGTACGTCAATGCGGTCAATGTCACTCGCCCTACAACCCGCGTGCGATGACGGCGGCGATGTGGGAAATTCAGGTGCCCAAGATGGAAGAGAAGATGCGCCAGGCGCGTCTGCCGGCGCTTGCGCCGGAGCAGGAAAAAGCCATCCTCGACTACCTCGCGCGCAACGCCGGGCAGCAGTAGCGAGACACATCGCAAGCCTTTCTCGCAACGGCGATTTACGCTAACCCTCTAGCGTAATCCACATGCCGCAAAGCGCTAAAAGCCAAACCACCGATCCGCTGACGATCAAGTTTTACTACGATTTCAAAAGTCCCTTCACTTTTCTCGCTTTCGATCCCGCAGTCGATCTGGAACGGACTCATCGCGTGCGGCTGCGCTTTCTCCCGCACCTGTTCGACTTCGACGCCTATGGCGGGGCGCTCGAAACGCGCCACGAGCGCGACTGGCGCAAAGTCCGTTACCTTTACCGCGATGTGCGCCGCTTCGCGAGCGAACGCGGCATCATCATTCGCGGACCGCAGAAACTGTTCGATTCACGCCTCGCGCTGATGAGCGGGATGTTCGCCGATCGTCACGGCAAGTTCCGCGAGTATGCGCGGCCAGTGTGGGAGCTGTTCTTCCGCCGTGAGCTGGATATCGAGCAGTTCGAGCAACTCGCGCCGCTCATCGAAAAAGTCGGCCTGACGCGCGAAGCATTCCAGCGCTATTGCGAGACCGATGGACCGCGCGAGCTGGCGGAGGCACTGGCCGAGGGCGAGCGCGACAAGGTGTTCGGCGTCCCGACCTTGATGGTCGAGGGCGAACCATTTTGGGGTAACGATCGCGTCGAGTGGGTAATCAAGAAGCTGGACGCGATGGGACTGCGGCGCAAATAACGATCCAACAACCTGAATTGGCTGGGGAGGGAAGACTGCGATGATGAGACTCTACGCTCTGATGGCAATCATTCTGTCGCTCAAAATGTCGGCGATCGCAATCGTACAAGGTCGCGCGCGCACCGCGGCGAAAAAGTTCGCCAATCCCGAGGACGCCAAAATGTTCGGCGCCGAAGTCGTCCCCCAGGAAGTCCCCGCCGTGCAGCGCGCGGCGAATGCGTGGCGCAACGACCTGGAGAACATTCCGATGTTCCTGATCCTCGCGCTGGTGTACGCGATCGCCGGTCTCTCCCCTACCCTGTTCATCGTCTACTGCACCATCTTCACCCTCGCGCGCATTCTGCACACGATTTTCTACCTCAACGCGATTCAGCCATGGCGCACGATCTCTTTCACCGTCGGCGCGCTGGCGATGTTCGCTTTGATCATCCATCTTTTTGTAGGATTCGTAATCGTAGGAGGAGACTGATGCGTCCGGTCCCGGTTGGCGCCAAGGGAACTAACTCGATCACGGTCGGTGAAGACCACCTCGCCAGCAAGCTCGACCCGTCGCTTGCGCGAGTGATGTCGACGCCAACCATGATCGGCATGATGGAAATGGCGGCGATCGATGCGATTCGTTCCTACTACGAAGCCGGCGAAACCTCCGTCGGCGCGGGCATCGAAGCGGTGCATACTGCCGCGACGCCTCCCGGCCATAAGGTGCGCGCCGAGGCCGAAGTGACCAGGGTCGAAGGGCGGCGCCTCGAGTTCAAAGTTCGCGCGTTCGACGAGGTCGAAGAGATCGGATCGGGCATTCACAAACGCGCCGTCATCGACGCCGCAAAATTCAACGAGCGCCTCAAGGCAAAGATCAAAGCTCCATGAAAACCATCTTCGAAAGCGACGAGCGTTACGTCGGCCGCGACTACGGCACCTTCGAATATCCGATCACGCCCGAGCTGATCGCGACCTATGTCGCAGGCACCGGCGACGATCACCCATGGTATCGAGGCGACTCGCCACTGGGCGGCCCGGTCGCACCCGCGTTGTTGCTTCATTCGGCGGTATACCGGGACACGGTGTGGTACCTGCCGAAGATCTACGGCAACCTGCACGCGCGCCAGGAATGGGAGAACTTCGCGCCAGTAATGGTCGGCGATACGCTGCGCGCGCATCGTGTGATCGTCGAGCGCTACCTGAAGCGCGATCGCGAGTACGTGGTATGCGAGGTCATCGTCACCAACTCGGCGGGCCTGATGGTATCGCGCAGCCGAACCCATCAAAGCTTTCTCCTCGAAACAAAACCAACTGAAGGATTTGCCGTCGACAAGACGCGCGAGAAGGATCCCGGCCGCAGCTTCAAAATCGGCGAGCGCGGCGGTGAGGCATTCGAGGCGCCGGCGCGCACCCTCACCGAGGCGATGTGCTACGCGTTTTCGGGCCCCGCGCGCAACTACCATAACGATCGCGCCAAGGCGATCGAGCTCGGCTTTCCGGAAATCGTCGTGCAGGGGATGCTGTCGGTCTGCCTCATCTCCGAGATGATGACGCGCCGCTTCGGCCTCGGATGGTACTACGGCGGCAAGATGGACCTGCGCCTGGTCAACGTGGTGTGGGGCAACGATGTGACCGGTGCGCGCGGCTCGATCATCGGGCGTCACGCCGAAGGGAAGCGCACGCGGGCCGAGGCGGAGGTCTGGTGCGACAAGTCCGACGGGGTCAAGACCATCGTCGGCAGCGCGAGCGTATTGGAACTATAACACGTTTAACTTCGCGTAGACGTGCTAATTGCTTGATAGTGTACGCCGAACACAAAACAGCCTTTAATTTGCTCGATTTAATGGCTTTGTTTTTGCGCTTTTCGTGATCGCTCGATCGCGCTCCTCATCCGGCCAAGTGGCTTTGTTTTCGTACTTTTCAGCAGGATGTTTGCGCCTGAAAGGTGCCTCTATACGGCTCATTTCAATGATCTGATTTTCGAAGATCCAGCATTCGTAAGGCTTATTTGGCTTCGTTTGGTAATTTTCGCGCTACCCCGCCGTCAGCGCCTCGATGTCCGACACCTTCTTCGGCGTCGCATGCGTGATGACCTCGTGCCCTTCGGTCGTCAGCAGCACATCGTCCTCGATGCGGATGCCGATTCCGCGCAAATGCTGGGGCGCATCTTCGTCGTCAGGCGCGATGTAGAGTCCGGGCTCCACGGTCAGCACCATCCCCGGTTCCAGCAGGCGCGATTGCATCCCCTGCCGATATAGTCCGACGTCGTGCACATCCATCCCAAGCCAGTGACTGGTCTTATGCATGTAGTAACGGCGATACGATCCGCTCGAAATGATCTCCTCGGTCGACCCGCGCAGCAACCCCAGATCGCGCATTCCGTCGACCAGGATTCGCGTCGCCGCGTCATTGGGATCATCGACGCGAACTCCGGGCTTGATCATCTCGATCGCTTTCATCTGCGAGGCGAGGACCAGCTCGTACACCGTTTTTTGCAGCTCGGTGAATTTCGCACCGATGGGAAAGGTCCGGGTGACATCCGAGGCGTAGAACTTGTACTCGCATCCGGCATCGATTAGCAGGAGTTCGCCGGTCTGCATCTGGCGATCATTGGTGATGTAGTGCAGGACCGCGGCATTGCCGGCTGACGCGACGATGGAAGGATAGCTGGGTCCGGCCGCGCCGTTTTTGCGGAAGGTAAAATCGATCAGCGCCTCGACCTCCCATTCCATCATGCCACCGCGCGCCTCGCGCATCGCGCGCTCATGCGCCAAGGCGGAGATGGCCGCCCCGCGACGCATCAGATCGATCTCATACGGTTCCTTGTGCAGGCGCGCTTCATGAATGATCTCGCGCGGATCGAACATCGCCCACGCACCGGAGCCGGTTCGCTGCCGCATCGCCATCGTCTGGCGATACATCCGCAGCATCCGCTCGTTCATCTTTTCGTTGCGCCCCAGCGGATAGTAGAGCCGCTCCGCCTTGTCGAGAAAGCGTGGAATCACGCGCTCCAGCTCGTCGATCACGTAGGCCTTGTCGGCCCCGTACTCCATCATCGCGCCCTCGACCCCGGCGCGCCGTCCGGTCCAGGTCTCGCGCTCCTTGTCGCGCGGCGGCACGAACATGACGAATTCGCCATCCCGATGGCCAGGCGCGAAGATCGCGACCGATTCGGGCTCGACGAATCCCGTCAGGTAGTAGAAATCGCTGTCCTGCCGATAGACGAAGTCAACATCGTTGGAGCGAACCGACACCGGGGCGCTGGGAAGAATCGCGACCGCGCCTTCGCCAATCGAGCGCAGTAAGTGCTCGCGTCGCTTGCGGAATATTTCGAGGTTGCCGTTTAGGCCCATTTGACCTAACCCCCGGCCCCTTCCCTTGAAGGAAGGGGGACCCTGTCAAGTTTACCGAGGATATTGCTCTCGCGCATCCCCTCTTCGTAGGGGTCGTTCGCGAACGACCCGCAGCGATGTGCCCATCGCGGAAATTTTTGCGACCGCCAATATCGTTGCGGGCGATTCGCGAATCGCCCCTACGGGGATCGGTCCCGCAACGCGTACTCTCTCGCGGCGGATTAGGGAGAGCCGCCGGTGCCGACCTCGACCTGCGTCATCTCGATGCGCGAGCCCGGGTTGGCCCGGCACTTCTCAGGATCCGTGGTCGGCGCCGTGAGGATGAACAGCGTCTTGCCATCGGCGCCGCCCAGCACGCATGCGATCGACATCTGATCGGTCTTGATGCGCTCGGTGACTTGGCCGCCTTCGCGCACGCGAATCGTCTCGTTGGTAAATGGCGAGGCCGACCAGATCGCGCCCTCCGCGTCGAGGCAGATTCCGTCGGGCAGCGCCGGACCGATTTCCGCCCACACCCGGCGATTGCTCAAGGAACCGTCCGCGGCGATATCGAATGCGCTCAGCCGCCGACCCATCGATTCGCCGACGATGAGCGTTTTGCCGTCGCGGGTGATTACGGTGCCATTGGGAAATTGCAGACTGGTCGCGACCACGCTGGCCTTGCCCTCGGGCGTCACCATGATGAGGTCTGCATCCTTCTGCTCTGAATTCTTGTGCAGGTCGTAGCCGAAGTTGCCGACGTACGCGCGCCCCTTCGAATCGACCACCATGTCGTTGCAGTCCCACCCGGCGAGCTTGCCGAGGTCCGCATGCAGCTTGAGGCCGCTCCGTTCCAACCGCATCAACCTGCGATCAGTCATCGAGACCACCAGCAGCGTTCCGTCGGGCAGCCATCCGAGCCCGGAGGGGCGATTGGGAACTTCGCAGATGGTCTCGGTCTTACCGTTCGTATCGACCGCGATGACTTTGTGCGCGTGCATATCCGAAAAGTAGAGTCTTCCGTCATGCCAGCGCGGCCCTTCGGGAAACGCCAGCTTGTCGAGCAGAGTCTTGAGGGTGCGCATGGTCCGAACCTCCTGTCTGCGAGAAACCTAGCTCAGACCACCGTAAAAAGCCCAGAGGCGGAAGCGTGATAGCATGCGAGTAGACAACCGCACCAAGGGCGGTGTAACGCTTTCGATGGATTTCATTGACCATGTCCCCGACACCAACTGACTTACCGCTATCCAATATCAAAGTGCTCGATCTCACTCTTGCCCGCGCAGGGCCGACCTGCGTGCGGCATCTCGCCGATTGGGGCGCCGATGTCATTCGCATCGAGCCTCCCGCGAAAGGCGGCGGCGACGAACTTCTCGGGATGCGCAACGGACCGGATTTCCAGAACCTGCATCGCAACAAGCGGATGATTCGCCTCGACCTCAAATCACCCGAAGGTCATGCGGCGTTTATGCGACTGGTCAAACAGGCCGATGTAATTGTCGAGAACATGCGCGTCGAGGTGAAGCATCGACTCAAAATCGCGTGGGAAGACGTGCATCCGATCAACCCGCGGCTGGTGTATGGCAGCATCAGCGGATTCGGACAGAGCGGGCCTTACAGCGGCCGCGGCGGCGTCGATCAGATCGCGCAGGGGATGGGCGGGCTGATGTCGATCACCGGGCATCCGGGCCAGGGACCGATGCGGGTTGGGGTCGCCATCTCGGATGTCAGCGCGGGGAATCTGTTGGCCTTCGGCATCATGGTGGCGCTCTTCGAACGCGAGCACACCGGAGTCGGACGATGGGTGCATACCTCGCTGCTGGAAGCGCAAATACACATGCTCGATTTCCAGGCCGCGCGATGGCTGATGGATCGCGAGGTGGCGGGCCAGGCGGGCAACGATCATCCGACCGGCATTCCGATGGGCACCTTTCCCACCAGCGATGGCCACGTGAACATCGCGGCAAGCTCGAACAAGCTCTGGAAGACCTTCTGCGATGCGATTGGCAAACCGGAGTGGAAGAACAAGGCGGAATGGAAAAGTGGCGAGGCTCGCAGCAAGGATCGGGTCGCCATCAACGCCGCGATTGGCGAGGTCACCCGCACGAAACCCTCGGCGTATTGGGTTGAAACGCTGGAAGCGGCCGGAATTCCGTGCGGACCGATTTACAGCATCGACCAGATGTTCGCCGATCCGCAGGTGCGTCACCTCCAGATCGCGGCTCCCGTCACGCATCCACAACGCGGAGCGACCGAGATCCTCAACTCACCGCTCAATCTTTCAGATGTGCCGAAGGGAGTGCGCTATGCCGCACCGCCGGGCGGCCAGCATACGGATGAGGTTCTGCGCTCAGTCGGCTACAGCGACGCCGAGATCGCCGCGATGCGCGCAAAAGGCACGATCTGATGATGCGAAATTCCGGTAGGGGCGGTCCGCGAACCGCCCGTTGAATCCTGGACGGCTTGGGTCCTTTCAAAACGCTGACCTTTAAAGCGGTATGTCGGGTGCGCTTCGCGCGATAAGGATTCGACGGGGCGTTCGCGAACACCCCCTACCAGACAGGACCTTCGACTAAATCAGTCCAGGGCGCCGAGTTTGCGTAGTTCCTCGACGTCGGACTTGCTGTAACCGAGGACCCCGGTGAGGACCTCATCGGTGTGCTGCCCGAGCGTCGGCGCGGCGGATCGGACTTCGGTGGGAGTGCCGCTCATCTTCCACGGAATTCCCGCGTGCTGCATCTTGCCGACCTCGGGATGCTCCTTGTAGACCCAGAAATCGCGCGCGGTGAGATTCGCATCGGTTGAGAGACAACGGCTGTCCGCGACCGCACCAACCGCGACGTTGGCCTTTTGAAGAATGGCAACAACGTCCTCGACGGTGTGCGTCACGGTCCACTTCTGAATCAGTGCCTCGAGTTCGTCCTCGTTCTGCTTGCGCGCCGAAAGCGTCTTGAAGCGCGCATCGTTGGCGAGCCCCGGCTGACCCATCGCGGTCGCAAGGCGGCCCCATTCGGCGTCATCAGCGCATACGATCGATACCCACCGATCGATCGTCACATCCATGATTTTCTCGGGCCAGTCGATGCACTTGAAATTTCCGTGCGGCGCCATGAACGCATCGCGATTGCCATTTCGCACCGGCTCGCGTCCATTCATCGTGTATTCGAGGATGCCCTCAGCGAGCAGCCCCATCGCGCATTCCCACTGACTCATGTCGATGTACTGCCCCTCGCCGGTCTTCGCACGATGATAGAGCGCGGTAAGAAGCGCGAAGGCGCCGTGCACTCCGGCATTGGGATCCGCGTAGCTGAAGCCCGCATGCATCGGCGGAAAATCCTTATAGCCGGTGAGCGAGGAGAGTCCTGACAGCGGAACCTGCGCGGGGCCATAAGCGACGAACTGATTCCAGGGGCCAGTGTCGCCGTAGCCGGAAAGCGTGATCATGATGATGTCGGATTTGAGTTTCCGCGCTTCCTCGTAGCCGAAACCCATCTTCTCGATCACGCCAGACGCGAAATTGTTGATCAGGATGTCGCTCTTGCTGATCAGCTTGCGCGCAATCTCCTTGGCCTCGTGATGCTTAAAATTCAGCGACAGTGATTTCTTACCCTGGTTGTATTGGTTGAAATATCCCGAGCGATTGAGCCCGAGGAATTCGCCGTTGGGCCACGGCGGAAGCTGGCGCGTCACGCACGGGCGCGTCTTGGTCTCGATGCGAATGACTTCGGCGCCGAGGTGCGCGAGTTGTAGCGTGCAGTATGGGCCCGCCCACACCCAGGTGAAATCGCAGACCCTGATTCCGGAAAGCGGCGGCGGCTTAGCCATCAGATCACACCCTTACGTTTGAGTTCGGTGAGCCGCGCGGGCGTCATGCCGAGGCGGCCGCCGTAGACCTGCTCATTGTGCTGGCCGAGCGTGGGCGCCGGAGTGCGAATTTCCCATGGCGTTTTTTCGTACTTGAGCGGCGCGCCGGGATATTTGTGCGTTCCGGCTATCGGTTGTGCGATCTCGACGAAGAAACCCCGCGCCTTCAGATGCTCATTGGCCAGCAGCGTGCCCATCGTAGAAACCGGCGCGAACGGAATCCTGCGCGCCTGCGCCGCTTTGTAGAGATCCAGTACCGTATGTTGATTGATGTATTCTTCGAGGAAGATCTTCAGGGCATCCCAATTGACCGCGCGCACCAGGCGATTGGCGAAGATCTCCTCGCCCGCCCACTCCGGGTCGCCCATCAGATGCACGAAGTTCTGCCACTGGTGCTCTTCGATGCAGCAGATATAGATGTAGCCGTCCTTGGCCATGAAGGTCTCAACCGGCTGCAAGGGCTTCTGCCCCAGCCGCGTCGCGATCATTTTCATGTACGGCCAGTACTCGAACGTCATCTCGAGCTGTGCCGCGATCGCTTCCTGCATCGCTGCATCGATATGCTGCCCCTCGCCGTCGCGCAGGCGCGCAAACAGCGCACCCATCGTCGCCACCGCGCTATGAATCCCGCCCTGGAAGCCCGACTGCGATCCGAAGGTCTTCAGCGGCGGCAGGTCGGCATGATCCGGGCCGCCTCCGTTAAGGACGCACACACCTCCCGCGGACCATACGGTGAGATCCTCGGCCCGCCAGTTGCGATACGGTCCCACCAGTCCCCATGGCGTGATCGACGTCATGATCAGCTTAGGATTGATTTTCTTCAGCCGCTCGTAGCTGAGCCCGACCCGATCCATCTCGGGCGGAATCACGTTATGCACCAGGATGTCGGCGCCCGCGATAAGCTTCTCGAAAATCTCGAAGCCCTCGGCTGTGGCGATATCGAGCGTGACGCCGAGCTTGTTGGTATTTAGATACAGAAACAGCCCGGATTTCTCCGGATGCGGTTCGTCCCTGGGAAACGGCCCGCGCGTGCGAGCGCGATCGCCAACCCCGGGGCGCTCGATCTTGATAACTTCGGCGCCCATGTCGGCCATCAGCTTCGATGCATACGGGGCTGCCACCAACTCGCCGAGTTCAACAATTTTTACGTCGGTTAGTGCGCCTGCCATATGGTGTCTTTCGTTGCGGCTTGGTTTGGAGAAGAGAAATTTGAAATTAGCATGCGCCACGGCGCTCGCGAAAGCTGTCCCCGCCGAGCCTGACTACGGCGCTTAACGACGCCAATTAACTATGGATTGAAGCGCCCGGAATCGATCCATAGCCGGTCCAGTACAGCATGAAGGCCACGGCGCCGACTGCAATCAAACACACGAAGGCCTCGGCGTCACGTGCGTGCATTCGATACTCGATGAAGCTGGTCGGCGCATTGCCGCGCCCGAAACCTCGCGCCTCCAGCGCCATCGCCATGTTGTTGGCCTTGCGCAGCGCGCCCATGAAAACCGGGATTATCACCGGCACATAGCGGCGCACTCGTTCCAACGGTCCTCCCGCATCGAAGTCATAACCGCGCAAGCGCTGCGCATCGACCACCGTAAGTGCCGAATCGATGAACAGCGGCACCAGTCGAAACGCCAGCGTGATGGTGAAGCCGAAGCGATAGGGAAATCCGAGACGCGAGAGCCCCACCGATAGTTCCTCGACCTTGGTGCTGGAAAGAAAAAGTACCGACGCCAGTACCAGCGCCGCAACCTTCATTCCTTTGCCCAATCCGAACAACATCGATTCCTTGCTGGCGTGGATGATCGGCAGATTGATGATGGGCGTGCCGCGGCGATAGGAAATCATCCACGTGATCATGGTGGGCAGGACGATAAGCACGAAGAACCAGCGGAAGCGGTAGATATTCTCGCCCGCCCCGATCGCGTATGCGATCGCGAGCTCGGCCGCGATGAATGGCACCAGCGTGAGCGGATTGTCGATCCAGTAGATCGACCAGAACGCCGCCAAAAGCCCAAAAATCTTCAGCGTCGGGTGCAGGCGATGCACCACCGACCCGCGATCGACATACAGCGAAGTCTTCATCGCGGGATTCCTCGCAGCCATTGCACCAGTTCGGCGGCGCTGAGCGCGGTGGTGCCGAAACGCCGGCCCAGCGTCGTAATCTCCGGCGGCTTGAATGACGAGGTGCGCAGCAACTCATCCTGAACGAAGAACTCGCGCACCGGGCCGTCGAAGAGCTTGTGCCCCGCCCGCATCAGGATGACCCGGCGCGCGTATTCGGCGACCAGCCAGGGCGTATGAGTAATCATAACGATCGCAACCCCCGACGCGTTCAGCTCGCTGACCAGCTTCATCATCTTGCGCTGCTCGCGATAGTCGAGGCCGGTCGTCGGCTCATCGAGAATCAGCAGGCGCGGGCGCAACGCCAGGACGCTCGCCACCGCGAGCCGTTGACGCTGGCCCTTGCCGAGGAGAAATGGATCGGTGGCGCGTTCATTCTCGAGGCCCACCGCTGCAAGCACCTCGGCACAACGCGCTTCGATCTCCTCGGATGCGAGTCCGAAGTTGCGCGGGCCGAATTTCACCTCAGCCTCGACGGTGTCGGCGAAGATCTGATGGTCGGGATTCTGAAAGACGTAACCGATTTCGTGCGCGGTTTCGGCAGGTCGCAGCGTCGTCCGATCTCGACCTTCGAGCAGAACCTTGCCGCTGTCCGGCGCGAGCAGCCCCACCGCCATCTTCGCCAGCGTGGTTTTGCCTGACCCGTTCTGGCCGACAATCGCGATAAATTCACCCGCCGCGATTTTGAGCGACAGCTGGTCGAGCACCCGCGGGCCGTCCGGATATGAGAAACTTGCTGCTTCGACTTCCAGGATTGTCTTCGATTCGACGAGCGCAGGTGCGACCGTCTCCGGCACCACATCGGATCCGGTCGGCGTTCGAGGGAGCAACTGTCGGATGTGCTCCTCCGCATCGGCGATGCCGGTCGGATGATGCGCGACGCCCAACATCTGCGCAACCCGATCCAGTCCCGGCGCGTTGATTCCGCATTCCTCCAGCAATTCGATCTGCGGCATCACGCTCGCCGGCGAGCCCTCCGCGATCATCGACCCCTCGCGCAGGATGACGATTCGATCGCACTGGCGAAGTTCCTCAGCTTCATGTTCGATGACGACGAGGCTGATGCCCTCCTCGCGCATTCGCCGAATCAGCGCGAACACCTCCGCCCTGCCCTCCGGGTCGAGATCGGTGGTCGGCTCGTCGAGGACGACGACTCGGGGCCGCAGCGCGAGCACCGACGCGATGGCGAGGCGCTGCTTCTGTCCGCCTGAGAGGGTGGTGGGATCGCGCTCCTCGAAGCCAGCCAGTCCCACCGCCGCCAGCGCGGGTTTCAGCCGAGCGAGAATCTGCTCGCGTGGCATCCCCACCCGTTCCATTGCGAAGGCGACCTCGTGCGCGACGGTGGTCGAGAAAAGCTGCGACTCGAAATCCTGAAACACCATGCCGACATCGCCGGCGAGATCGCATACGTGTGAGTCGGCGATCGAGCGGCCACCGAGCAACACCGTACCGCGAAGACCGCCGCCCTCGAGTTCCGGGATGATTCGATTGAGAACCTTTGCCAGGGTCGATTTCCCCGCTCCCGAGGCGCCCATGATGCCGACCATCTCGCCCATTCGCTGCGTCATCTTTATGTCACGCAGCGCGGGTTGATTCGCGCCCGCATAGATGAAGCTGAGATCTTCGATCCGCACCGCCTCTTCGGCGGTATCGCGCGAAATCGAAGCGACAGTCAGGGGCATCTCGGGTTTCACAGCAGCGCGAGTCCAGCGATGGCGAGCAACAGAAACGGGCCGGTGATCACGGCAATCGATTTGTCATACGGCGCAGCAGCCATCCATTCCGGGAGAAATCGTGGAATCCAGTAACCCATCGAAAGAAGATTCCCTGAAATCCAGGCGCCCGCTTCCCCGACAATCAGCATCGCGAGGCCGAGCAGACTTCGCGATCGCGGCGACGGTTTGAGCTCCGGCATCACATCCTTGTAGAGCATTTTGCCGCGCGCCACCCGCGGATAAACCGCGCCCAGAATGAACGGCGACAGCACCAGCGCGGCGGCCATGTTGTTCAGGATGACTATATTGCCGAGCAGCATGAAGGGCCGGATCGCGAGCACATTGTCGCCGAAGCCGATAAAGTCCGCGCATAACACGCTCGCGAGCAAGCACACGAACACGTAGGCGCCGATCGCCGACCACGATCGCTCCACCGGGCTATGCCGCGCGGCGACTACGCTCCAGGCTTTGTAGGGAATGAACCCGTAAGCGAGGTTTCCCACGAACCCGAACGTATCGCCAGGCGAGACGCCGCCGAAAAAATCTCCGATCATGTTGCCGATCGCGGAACCCCATGCGGCAGCGGGACCAAACAGAAAGGAGCACACCACCGGAATCGCATTAGCGGGGCGCAACTCGGTTACGCCGGGAATCAGCGGCACCACTTTGAAGGGTACCAGGATCGCGGCGTATAGCGCGGCGGAGATCGCGCATAGCACGATCATCCGGGTGTTGCGCCACATCGCGCGCAGCTCGTGCATCAGATACAGCTCATGCGCGCGCGTGTTATACCGTACCCTGCAGACGCCACCATATTGTAATGCGCAATTTTGTAATCGATAGCCACATCCATCTCGACGCTGACCAGTATGCTGACGTGGTGACGCTAATCAAGCGGGCGTGTGAGGCGGGTGTTAAGGCGGTGGTCGCGCCCGGAACCACCCCCTCCTCGAATCGGTGCGTGATGGCGTTGGCTCGAGCGCACCCGGACTTCGTGCACGCGGCGATCGGATTTCATCCCGAGCGCTACGAGCTGACGCCGGAAGACCTCACGTCGACCCTTGCGATGGTCCGCGCCAATCGCGATGGCATCTGTGCTATAGGCGAAGTGGGCCTGCCATGGTATGGGGAACCGGCGCGCCGCGCCGACGTCATCGAGCGAGGACGAGGAATCCTTCAACGCTTCGCGGAACTCGCTAGCGAGCTCGATCTACCGCTGATTCTTCACTGCCCGCATGAAAGAGCCTGCGATGCGTTGCGGATCATCCTCACGGCCAAAGTGCGCCGTGCGGTCTTCCATTGGCATAAATCCGACGCAGCGACCACCAACGCGATCCTCGATGCGGGATATTTCATTTCGCTCACGCCTGAGGTGGTTTACCGGGATCGCGACCAGGCACTTGCAGCAATCGTCCCGCTCGATCAGATGATGGTCGAGACCGATGGCCCATGGCCATATGACGGGCCATTCAAAGGAAGGCCGACGGAGCCCAGTTTCATTGCGGATGTGATATCAGCAATTGCGAGAATCCGCGGCGACTCAAGCGCCGCAATTGCACAGGCGCTTGCGGCGAACGCGTTATCTCTATTCGGAATCCCGCTCTGAGGAGGCACCTCATGGAAGTCGCATTCGGAATATTCGACCATCTGGAGCGCCGCGACGTACCACTGGAACAGCTCTACGAGGAACGCCTGCAGCTCCTCGAGGCCGCCGACCGCGCGGGAATCTTCTGCTATCACGTCGCCGAGCATCATGCGACGCCGCTCGGGATGGCCCCTTCGCCGAATGTGTTCCTTGCTGCGGTGGCGATGCGCACCCGCAAAATCCACATGGGCCCGTTGGTCTATCTTCTGCCTCTCTATCATCCGATGCGGCTGGTCGAGGAAATCTGCATGCTCGATAACTTAAGCGGCGGACGCCTCGAAGTGGGGGTCGGGCGCGGCATCTCGCCGTACGAGCTCGCGCACTTCAATGTCGGCTTTTTGGAGTCGCGCGAGATTTTCGAGGAGTCACTCAAGGTGATTGTCGAGGGTCTGCGCACCCGGAAAATTTCGCACCATGGCGAACGCTACAAGTTCGCCGGCGCGCCGATCGAGCTGAGGTCCAAACAGCAACCGAATCCACCATTCTGGTACGGCGCTTCGACCCCGGACGGATTGTTGTTCGCGGCGCGCCATCGGATGCAAATCGTCACCGGAGGTCCGAACGGAATCGTCAAGGGGACTGCCATCGCATACCGCGAGCTGCTCGATAAATTTCGCGATAGCCCCGACGACCTCAACCCTCACATCAAGGAGCCGAAGGTCGGCGCGGTACGGCATTTCTTCGTGGCTGATTCGGACCAACAAGCCGAGGAAATCGCGGTACCCGCGTATCGGACTTACTACAACAACATCGTCAAACTGTGGCGCGATTTTGGCACCGTTCCAACCCTCTTTACCGACGACCTGATGCGGGCCCGCGCAGGCGACGCGGCCATCGTCGGATCGCCGAAATCAGTGCGGGATAAGATCGCCGGCTACTTCGAGGAGAGCGGCACCAACTATCTGGTGTTATCTTTTGCGTGGGGCGGCTTGACCCACGAGCAATCGCGGCGATCGCTCGATCTGTTCGCATCAGACGTGCTACCGCATTTTGTCAAGCGCTCTGACTACTGAAGTATTTGCCAAGGAAAAACTGCCCGATGCCGATCTACGAATACGAATGTGCAAAGTGCCATCGACGCAGCAGCATACTCACGATGCGGGTCAGCGAAAAAATCGACGCGGTCTGCAAACATTGCGGAAGCGCCAAACTTAACCGTCTGATGTCACGCTTCGCCATGCCGAAATCGGAGGAAGCGCGGATGGAGGCGCTGAGCGATCCTTCGGCCTTTGGTGATCTGGACGAAAATGATCCCAAGAGCGTGGCCAAGGTCATGCGCAAACTGGGTAAGGAGATGGGCGACGAAGTGAACGGCCCTGAAATGGATCAGGCTATCGAGGAGCTGGAGCGCGGCGGACCCGACGGCGGCGACGATTCATCCGGCGGCGACGATCTGTGACGCCGACGCATGCTCACTTCGATACGAGGTAACCAGCGCCACCCCCAGGCATAGCGATACCAAAGTCAACGTCACCACCGGGCCTGCGAAGAAATACTTGCAGCTCAATCCGCCGATCAAAATTTCGCTCAGCAACAAGGTCGCGACCAGCGGCCGAGCGCGTTCTGGCTCGGTGCGAGAGAGACTGCCGAGTTGCCACATCAGCACGGCCAGGATCGCGAGGTTGACGCTGATAGTAAGACCGAAGCCCTGATAGAAGTCCCAGTGGCTGCGCGTGGTTCCCATCACGTCGAAGCGAAACGCCCGCAAGGCGTCGAATAGCGCTTGCTCCTGGGTTCCGCGCATGGCCTTATTCGGAATGCCGCCGACGGTATGCCCGAAGGTGAAGAATGCCTGGATAATCGCCGCCACTCTCAACCAGATCCACGGCTTCATGATCTAACTTCCCTCAATAATTCACAGCGTTGTCGGTCTCGATGCGGACAACTCATTGCAGGTCCGTTTGCGCAACGTACTTTGCGAGGATGATATTCCATCCGTCGTCGTAGCCCTTGCCGACCTTCTGCATGTTCGGCCCCTGCTCCCATCCGCGATGCTCGAGTTCGACCCGGGTGCCGGCGCCTTCGGCGATGAAGCGGATTTCGATCTCGGTTTGTCCTTCCCACTCAGGGGCTTTCCAGGTCAATGAAACCGTATGCGGCGGCTCAAATGCAGTGACGCGACCGACTTCGAATTCGGTGCCATCCGTGAAGCGCTCGAAGAACCGTCCACCGACGCGACCCTCGATGAAGATATCCTGCGCGCGTTCGCGACCGAATGAGAAACCTTGTTTGAGCGGCCACCATTTACCGATTTCCTCGGTAAACACGCGGAATGCAATTGCGGGCGGGCGTGCGACGCTGATGGATTTGCGGATCGTCATCGATTCTCCTCCAGGTATCGTTTGAACGCGCCCAGCGCGGTGTCCCAGAAGGCCCCGACTTCTTCGAGTTTCTTGATCAGCGCCTCCACTCTTTCGCGGCCGCCCGGCGCCAGTTCGTAGATGCGCTCGCGTCCGATTTTCTTCGCTCTGATGAGGCCGGCCTTGCCCAGCATCCGCGTATGCTTGACTACCGCGGGGCGGCTGATTGCGAAGCCCTGAGCCAGTTCACCGGCTCGACATGGTTTATGCGCGAGGCGACGCAGCAGTTCTCTGCGGGTGGAGTCGCCGAGCGCGACAATCGTGCGATCTATCGACATCGGAGGAATATGTAACCCAATGGTTCCGCATCTGTCAAGCTGTGTCGACGTCTCCAGAGCGCAATCGAACGCCGGCCCTCGGGTTGGCGGCCGACGGCCAGGTTCACGCGACGCTGCGCAAAGGCTTCGCGCGCTCAATGCGCGCCATTTCGCGGGGATTATGGGTCGCTTCCCACAGATCGATCCGGCGCTGTACGTTCAGCCAGAAATCCGGGCTGTTGCCGAACACGCGCGCCAGAATGAGCGCCGTCGCCGCCGTCACGTTGCGGCGGTCGTTGCACAGCTCGTTGACGTGCTTGCGCTGGACACCCATCGCCTCAGCCAGCGCGCCTTGGGTCAAGCCCATCGGCTGGAGGAACTCCTCCACCAGAATCTCACCGACCGTTGCCGGTTTGCGTTTGGTCGTCAGCATAGGTCACCTCATTTGTAACCGTGGTCGTCGAGATAGAGCGCGGACGCTTCGCCCCGATGGCGGTCCCATCGGAAGATCAGCCGCCATTGTTGATTGACCCGAATCGAATGGAACCCGTCGAGATGGCCGCGCAACTTCTCGAAGTGGTTGCTGGGCGACATGCGCAAGTCCTGATCCGTCGTCGCGTTGTCGATCATCTGGAGCCTGCGAAACAGTGGGCTTTCGAGGCCGGTTGGGATGTTTTTCGAGCGGACATCGTCCACGAAGAAGGCACGCAGCCATGGGTCCCGAACACCGACAATCATTGCGCGCTACAACCGCTGACCGAGCGTACCACTCCATGGATCAATCGGCGAGAGCAAGCTCTCCGATGGAAATATCTAGGATTCGATCACAATGATCGCGGCCGCTGCCATGCCGTCACCGCGGCCTAACGCGCCGAGGCCTTCCGGGCTCGAGGCCTTCACGTTGAGCAGCCTCGAATCGGCGGCTAGCGCGCGCGCGAGGTTGGTGCGCATCTGATCGAGATGCGGCGCCAGCTTCGGCTTCTGGGCGAAGATCGTCACATCGGCATTGCCCAGCTTGAAGCCGCGGTCGCCGGCGAGCTTCCAGACGATGGTGAGAAGATCGATGCTATTGGCGCCCCGGTAACGCGGATCGCTGTCGGGAAAGTGACGCCCCAAGTCACCCTCGCCGAGCGCACCGAGGATCGCATTGGCCAGCGCATGCGCCGCGACATCGCCATCAGAATGGCCACCGAGACCGCGCTCAAAGGGAATCTCCACTCCACCAAGGATTAGCTTGCGGCCTTCCAGCAGTGGATGGAAATCGAAACCTTGACCTACGCGAATCGTCATGGTCGCGGAGGAGTCGGCATGCTGAAGGCTGGATGCTGCGTTGACATGATTACTCTCGCTGGACAAGCTTGGGGCATACGCAGGTTGGAGGGAAGTGGGCGATGCCGGCTTTTGTGAAGACTCCGAAATTCATCATCAGCACGATTTTTCTGGTGTGGCTGATTGCGGTCGTCTGGGACAATCATGCTGAACCACCGGTGAACGTTTGGTACGGACCGTTCCTTCACAGTGAGGTGCGCCTGCTCTGGATTCTGGTCAGCTCGGCGCTGTTTGGTGCGGTTGTCGCGCTCGTCATCCAATACATGTGGACTCATCGGTCCTCGAAGAACGCCTCTTCGTCGGTGGCCGCGTGAGCATCGAGCAGCAGCGCGGTCGCGGGACTTCCGGCCTTGAGCAGGTTGTCCTCGGCGGGAGCTATCAAGAGTGCGTCGGCGCGAGAGAGGGAACTGAGAATACCCGAACCTTGATTGCCGGTCGGGGCGGCAAATAGTGCGCCATCTTTTCGCTCCAGACGCACCCGCACGAACTCGGTCAGGTGGTTGGCGGCCTTGATATCGGTGGCGCAAACCACCCGGAGGCGCGGCAGACCCAGCTTCTGGTGGCCTCCCATCCTTCGCAGAGCAGGCCTGGCATAAAGGTAGAAGCACACCATCGTCGAGACTGGATTTCCAGGCAATCCGAAAACCGGCCGCCCACCCATGATCCCGAATTTTAAAGGACGGCCGGGCTTTTGCGCGACGCCATGAAATAGCGTGCGCATTCCCAGCTCATCCATCACTCCTTTGACATGGTCGAACTGGCCGACCGATACCCCGCCGGTTGAGAACACCACATCGAAGCCGATTGCTTCGGAGAGTCGCTCGCGGGTGTCCTCGATGGTGTCACGCGCGATTTTCAGAATGATCGGGTCGCCTCCAGCTTCGATGATCGCGGCGGCGAGCGCGTATGCGCTGGAGTTCACGATTTGCGCGCCGGTCGGAACCTGGTCGACATCGACCAGCTCGTCGCCAGTCGCCACAATCGCCACTCGCGGTCTTCGATAGACATCGAGCATCGCGCGATTGAGTGAGGCAAGCATCCCGAGATCGGAGGCGCTCAGCATTTTACCGATGCTCATCACCAGCTCGCCTTCACGAAGGTCTTCGCCACGTGGGCGAATGAACGCGCGTGGCTCCGCGGCGGCGAGTATCTCGACTTTTGAATCAGCGCCGCGAGTGCGTTCCACCTGAACGATCGCGTCGGCACCCGCGGCAATCGGCGCCCCGGTCATGGTGCGGATGGCGGTGCCGGTTTCGACGCGACGCTTCGGCACCGTCCCCGCGCCGACCGTTTCTATGACCGTGAGGGAAACCGGATTGGCCTCGCTGGCCGAGACGATGTCGGCGGCGCGAAGCGCGTAGCCATCCATTGCAGAGTTGTCGAATCCGGGAATATCGCGCGGAGAACGGATCTCCTCGGCCAGCACGCGACCGAGCCCAGCCAGAATCGAAACGCGCTCGCTACCAAGTGGAGCGACATTTTCGAGTACAACTCGTAAGGCTTCGTCGGCGGAGGTCATAGCTATCGGGAAGCATACGCACCGGAGGCGAAAGAAAAAAGGCGCAGCAAGGTGCCGCGCCTTTAGCAGATTCTATCGACTGCTGATCAGGGCGTGACCAGTTTGGCCGACCGCCCAGTTATGACCTCATCGATGAGGCCGTATTCGACCGCTTGCGAGGCGCTCATGAAGTTATCGCGATCGGTATCTTTCTCGATTTGCTTCACGGTTTTGCCGGTGTGACGCGCCAGTACCTCGTTGAGGATTTCCTTCTGGCGCAGCGCTTCGCGCGCCTGGATTTCGATATCGGCCGCCTGGCCCTCGAATCCGCCTGACAACTGATGAATCAGGATGCGCGCGTGAGGCAACGCATAGCGACGGCCCTTGGCGCCCGCCGCGAGCAGAAACGAACCCATGCTGGCGGCCTGGCCGACGCAGAGGGTGGAAACCGGCGGCTTCACGAACTGCATGGTGTCGTAAATCGCGAGGCCTGCGGTTACCGAACCACCCGGCGAATTTATATACATGTTCACTTCTTTTTCGGGATCCTCAGACTCGAGGAAAAGAAGCTGCGCTGTGATCACGTTAGCGAGGTCGTCGGTCACGGTGCCGCCCAGAAAAACGATCCGGTCCTTCAGCAACCGGGAGTAGATATCATACGAGCGTTCGCCACGGCCGGTCTGTTCAACGACATATGGAATGAGGATGCTGCTCATGTTTCAAACTTACTCCGCTCAGGCACTTCGGTCGAGAATGCAACGAGCAGTTCGCCGACGTTCGCGCCGGATTTCACTGCTTCCGGTGATGGGGCTGCTCCTGGCGGTATCCGCCGGAAGTGCATTCGCAACATCGGCCCCCGAGCGCGAGAAGAACAACTACTACCTGCCGGGCAAGGACCAGGCTCAGCTGGTGAGTGTGTCGACCTCGGGCCAGGCAGAGGCAGAAATAATCGTCCTGACCGAAGGCATCGCCACAAAAGAGATCGGCCCGAAGGACACCATCGCGAAATTCGGCGAGGTGTATGCCTTCGCTCCATCGTTCATCGCGGTGCGCAAGGACCAGCCGACCCGGCTAACGTTCTGGAATCTACAGGGCGACGACGATCATGACTTCATGCTCGCCGACCCGCAGCTTAACGTGCTCATGCACGTCAAACTAAAGCCGCTGTCGAAGAACTCCTGGACATTCACTTTTCACCAAGAGGGCCTGTTCGCCTTTTACTGCGCGCAGCACCAGCCTGAGATGAACGGACAGATCCTGGTGTTGCCGGCCGGCAAATAATCACGCGATTTGAGCGATAGCTTTGCGAAGGCGAGCGACTGTCCGCTCGCGCCCCAGCACTGCGATTACCTCGTAGATACCAGGGCTCACAGTACCGCCGGTCAGCGCGACGCGAACCGGCTGCGCGAGCTGGCCCAGCTTCATTTCGTAGCGGGTCAGAACGCCTTCGAAAATGGTCTGGATCGCGGGCTCCGAAAACTCGCTTCCGGTCTTGGAGAATTCATCCGCAAGTGCGGCGAGTTGCTCCTTCACTTCCGGCTTAAGGAACTTCGCCGCCGCCTTGGGATCGATATCGATGTCGTCGCGAAGATAAAACTTTGCGAAATCGACCAGCTCGACCAGCGTTTTGGCGCGCTCCTTGAGAGTCGCGACCATCTTTTCCAGCCATGCATCGTCGCCTGGGATCGGATAGCCGGCCTTGGCGATGAACGGCTTCACCTCCTGCGCGAGTTTCGCGTTCGGCCGCTCCTTCAAGTAGTGGAAGTTGAGCCACAGCAGTTTTTCGGCATTGAAGATGCCTGGCGAAGTACCGCAAGCCTCGAAGCCGAAATAGTCAATGAGCTCCTGCTTAGAAAAAATTTCCTGATCGCCGTGCGACCAACCCAATCGCGCGAGGTAGTTCAGCATCGCCTCAGGAAAATATCCCATCTCGCGATACGCACTGACCGAGGTCGCACCGTGTCGCTTGGAAAGCTTGCCGCCATCAGGCCCCATCACCTGTGGCAGATGCGCGAAGGCGGGCGGCTCGTAACCAAGCGCGCGAAACATCTGAATCTGGCGAGGCGTGTTGGGCACATGGTCATCGCCGCGCACGACGTGGGTGATTTTGAAATCCACTTCGTCGAGCACGGTGCAGAAGTTGTAAGTCGGACCACCATCGGAACGCAGGATGACCAAGTCATCCAGCTCCGAGTTCTCGAAGACTGTGCGCCCGCGAACGATATCCTCGAAGACCGTCTGTCCTTCGTTAGGCGAGCGAAAACGAATCACATAGTTGCGTCCGGCCTTGCGATCCGGCAGCTCGATGTCAGGAAGGAACGGCTTCTCGCGGCAGGTGCCATCGTAGCCAGGCTTACGATGCTCGCGCTCGGCCGCCTTGCGTTTCGCGTCGAGCTCCTCAGATGTGCAATAGCAGGGATAGGCGTTGCCTTCGCGAAGCAGTTGGCGCGCCGCCTCGCGATAGCGATCCATCCGATTCGACTCGAAGTAGCGCGGATCCGGCGGGCCTTCATCCCATTCCATCCCCAGCCACTTGAGATCGACGAGAATTTCTTCCAGCGATTCTTTGGTTGAGCGCTCCCGATCGGTGTCATCGATGCGCAGGATGAAGGTGCCTTTGGTGTGGCGCGCATATAGGTACGCGAACAGTCCCGAGCGGACGTTACCGATGTGCAGCGAGCCGGTCGGGCTCGGCGCGAAGCGGGTGCGAACGGTCACAACTTACTCCCATTCAATCGTGGCGGGCGGTTTCGAGGTGATGTCGTACACGACGCGATTGACCCCGCGAATTTCGTTGGTGATACGGCTCGACACGCGCGCCAGAAAACCCGGATCGAGCCGTGCCCAATCCGCCGTCATGCCATCCTGGGATTCGACGGCGCGGATCGCGATGACGCTTTCATAGCTGCGCCCGTCACCCATCACACCCACGGTTTTGAGGGGCAGCAGCACCGCGAATGCCTGCCATAGATTCCGCCCGATACCCGACGACGCGAATTCCTCCATCACGATCAGATCAGCGCGGCGCAACAATTCGACTCGATCACGCGTGACCTCGCCCACTATCCTCACCGCCAGACCCGGTCCCGGGAACGGCTCCCGATCGACAATTTCATTCGGCAGTCCGAGCTTGCGGCCGAGCTCGCGGACCTCATCTTTGAAAAGCTCGCGCAAGGGCTCAATCAGCTCAAGTTTCATGCGGTCCGGCAGTCCGCCGACATTATGGTGACTCTTAATCACCGCCGACGGCCCCTTGAACGAAACCGATTCGATGACATCGGGATACAACGTCCCCTGCCCCAGAAACTTCGCGCCTCGGACGACATCTTCGGACTCGAATACGTCGATGAAGGTGCCGCCGATGATTTTGCGTTTTTTCTCCGGATCGAGAACGTCCTTCAGGCGCTGCAGGAACATCTCGGATGCGTCCGTGACAGTAAGATCGATTCCGAGCTGAGTGGCGAAAACGCTTTCCATCCGCTCACGTTCGCCGGCGCGCAACAACCCGGTATCGACGAATACGCATTTGAGCCGGTCTCCGATCGCGCGATGAATCAGCGCAGCCGCGACTGAGGAATCGACCCCACCGGAAAGGCCGAGCAGTACCTTGTCGTTCGCACCGACCTGGGCGCGAATTTCGGCGACCTTGGTCTCGATGAAATTCGCCATCGTCCAGTCGCCCGGCTCGCCACAAATCCTGAGCACGAAGTTGCGCAACACCTGCGTGCCGCAAGGGGTATGCACCACCTCGGGATGAAACTGGATGCCGCGAATTCTGCCGTCTTCGGTGCGGACCGCCGCGCATGGCGCATTGGTGGTATGCGCGATCGAGCGCAGCGTCGACGGAATCGATTCGACCCGGTCGCCATGACTCATCCAGACCCGATGCTCCTGACCTTCGAGGCCTTCAAACAGCGGATCCTGCGCATCGATCTGGAGGGTCGCAGGACCATATTCGCGCGCCTTGGAGGGCGGCGTTTTCGCACCGAGATGCGTCGCAACAACGTACATGCCGTAGCAGATTCCGAGGATCTGCGCGTCGGTCTTCAGCACTTCGGGATCGATATCCGGAGCGTTCTCCTCGTATAGGCTCGCGGGCCCGCCCGACAGGATGATGCCGCGCGGCTTGAGCGCGCGGATCTTCGCGAGCGGGAAATTGAACGGGTGGATTTCGCAATACACGTTGGCCTCGCGCACCCGCCGCGCGATTAACTGGGTGTACTGACTGCCGAAATCTAAAATGAGAATCACGTTGAAGCGCTTACTATATCGGACCCGCGACGGTGTAAAAACACGCCTCTGGATACATTTCAACAGCGCATGCGTGGCACGAACTAGGCGCGACGGCCGCGATCGGTGCGTCCCCCCATATTGCTATGCGGGCGCCGCTCGGGAGTGCGACCAGTCTTGCGAAACTGCATTCGCAGCGGGCTCCCTACCACTTTGAGAGCCTTGCGAAATCGCGTCTCCAAGAAGCGGATGTAGTGCGCTGGAATGTCGCGATCGAAGTTCGAAAAGAATGCCAGGCGCGGCGGCGAGCTGCCGACCTGGGTCACGTACATCAGGTTGAGGCGCTTGCGCTCGACCATCGGCGGATCCATTGCCGCGGTAGCACTGGCGAGGATCTGATTTAGCATCGAGGTCTGGTAGGTCGCGCGCCATGATTCCCCTGCCGCCAGGGCCGCGGGAATGATGTCATTCACACCATCACCGGTGAGCGCCGAAGTGAAGACAATCGCCGCATATTCCAGGAACGGAAAGCGATGGTGCGCGTCGCGAACGAAGGCGGCGATTTTGCCTCCCTCTTTGGCAGCGGCGTCCCACTTGTTGCACACCAGGACCAGCGCGCGATCGTTGGTATCGACCAGGTGCGCCAGTCGCGCATCCTGATCGGTGATGCCCTCGGTCGCATCGATAACGAGAAGTAAAACCTCCGCGCGCCGAATCACCTCGATCGCACGGCCCACCGAGGCCTGCTCGAGTTCACCCTCGACGCGTGGCTTGCGACGAATCCCGGCGGTATCGATCAAAAGGAGTCGCTTGCCTTTGTAATCGAGCGGAGCATCGACCGCATCGCGAGTAGTGCCGGGCGTGGAATCAACGATCGCTCGCTCGATTCCAGAAAGCCGATTGAGCAGCGATGACTTGCCAACGTTAGGCCGACCAATCAGCGCGATTTTCAGGTCGGGCCGCTCGGTAACCTTGGCTTCCCGTGAGGGCAGCCGCGCGACGATTTCCTCGAGCAGTTCACCGACGCCATTACCATGCGCGGAAGAAAGAAAGAAAATCTTGTCGGCACCCGCCGCATAGAAATCGGATGCCGCGGCTTCCTGCCCCCGCTGATCGATCTTGTTGACCGCGACGATGAGCGGGCATCCCGTGTCGCGAATGAGTGCCAGCGCCTCCTGGTCGGCATCGGTGAAGCCCGCGCGTCCGTCGAACAGCATTACCACTACATCGGCCATGCCGACCGCCGCCAGCGCCTCGTGCAGTACGCGCTCCGACATCCGCTCGCGTCCGCCAATCTCCAAGCCGCCGCTGTCAATTAAGATGAAATCCCGATCGTCGTACGACGCGCGCGCGAAATTCAGATCGCGGGTCGTGCCGGGAATCGCGCTGGTGATGGCTCGGGCGCCCGCCGCAATTCGATTAAACAGGGTCGACTTGCCGGCGTTGACGCGGCCCGCCAGCACCACGGTTGGCAATCCTTGCGCGATAGCGGCTGAGATTGCGCCCGGGCGAGACGCAGCTTTAGTGGCGACGCGAGGCATAGTGCTACAGACCCATTTCCTGAAGCTTGCGAGGATTGCGGGTCCAGTCGCGATCGACCTTGACCAGGAGCTCCAGGAAAACCTTCCAACCGAGGATTTCTTCCAGCTCGATGCGCGCGGCAGTGCCGATTTCCTTGAGCATCCCCCCGCCGGCGCCAATGACGATTCCCTTGTGCGATTCGCGATCCACGATGATGGTCGCCGCGATCTTGATCAGCTTCTTTTCCTCGTCTTCGCTGAAGGCCTCGACCATCACAGCGGTTGAAAAGGGAATCTCGCGCTCCAGTTTGAGAAAGAGCTTCTCGCGAACGATTTCTTCAGCCAGCGTGCGCTCAGTCTGATCGGTGTACTCCTCTTCCGACATCAGCGCGGGGCCTTCCGGCAGCATCGATTTGAGGGTGCGCAAAAGCTCCTCAACATTCTCGCCGGTCTTCGCGCTGACCGGCACGATCTCGACGCCGGGCAATTCGCGCGTGCATTCTTCGAGCAGAGGCAGCAGCCGCACTCGCGGCATGAGATCGATCTTGTTGATCACCAGCAGCTTGGGACGATTCAGCTCGCGCAACTCCTGGAGGAAAGCATGATCAGCGGGACTGGCGCGGTCGGCCGCCTCAATCACACCCATGACGATTTCGGCCTCGGCGAGGCTTTGCCGCGCGGTTTGAACCATTCGGCGATTCAGCATCTTCGGCGAATCGTGAATCCCCGGAGTATCGATGAAGATTAGCTGCGCGTCGGGATCGCTGCGGATTCCGAGCACCTTGCGGCGGGTGGTTTGTGGCTTGGGCGTAACGATCGCCACCTTGTGTCCGACCATGCGGTTGACCAGGGTGGACTTGCCGACGTTGGATCGGCCCCCCAAGACGACGAATCCGGCGCGATGTTTAGGTTCTTCGTTCACGAAGTTCTTGTTCTATCTGGGCCAGCGCGGCGCGCGCGGCGGCCTGCTCGCTCTGCTTCTTGCTGCCGCCTTCGCCGGTGCCCAGTTCCTTGCCGGCGATTCTGATTCGAGTGGTAAATCGTTTGGCATGATCGGGACCGCTGGCGGCGACCAATTCGTAAACCGGCTGCGCGCGATAGCGGCGATACGCAACTTCCTGAAGCTCGGTCTTGTAGTCGCGCTCCGCAGCGGGGCCTCCGATGTCATCGACGAACAATGACTCTACCACACGCTGCGCCGGCGCGAGCCCACCATCGGTATAAATCGCACCGACAACTGCTTCGAAAGCGGCGGCGAGGATCGAGATCTTGTCGCGCCCGCCACTTTTCTCTTCGCCCTTGCCCAATCTGATCCGGTCTCCAAGTTCGATCGACTGCGCCTTCAGGGCAAGGGTTCGGCCATTGACGATCGAGGCGCGCTGCTTGGAGAGCGGTCCTTCCTTGGCCTCGGGAAAACGGCGCATCAGCATGTCGGCGATCGCCAGGTCCAGTACGGCGTCACCCAAAAATTCGAGTCGTTCGTAATGCACATCAGAACCGACCGCGGCGCTGGGATGAGTTAGCGCGATCGACAACAGCTCCGGACGGGCAAAAGAATATCCGAGTCTGCGTTCCAGGTCCGCGGCGGCGCTTTCAGGGGATTGCGGTTGCGGTGCGGGAGGCGGTCGTCTCCCAAACCTCAACAATCTCCCCAACCAGTCGGGCGCCTTTGGCAAACGAAGCCTCCACCTCTAGTTCTCGATTAAGTTGGCTGGCTGCGCCCCGCGTCGATACCCGCACGTAGTTGCGGCTATAGCCGCCGAGCTCTCCATCCTCGGTTATTTCTTCAAGCAACACTTTAAGTCTTTGTCCGACGAACCTTCCCGCAAAACCCTCCCGCTTGTGTTCGCCCAGTTCCCGCATCATTGCGCCACGCCGCTTAATCTCAGCCGCGGCCACTTTTCCCGGCAGTTTCGCGGCTGTAGTTCCCGCCCGCACCGAATACGGAAACACATGGAAGTACGAAAGTGGCAACTCTCCGAGAAAGCTGAACGATCGTTCAAAGTCCGCCGGCGTCTCGCCCGGGAACCCAACGATGATATCAGTACCGATCCCCGCATCGGGCATCGCCGCGAGCACCCGTTCGACACGATCGCGGAAGTAGGCGGTATCGTAGCGGCGGCGCATCCGCGCGAGTGTGCCATCCTCGCCGGCCTGCAGCGGTAGATGCAGATGCGGGCAGATCTTTTCGCTGTGCGCGATGATATCGATGATCCGGTCGCTGAGCTCCTCCGGATCGAGTGAGCTGATGCGGATGCGCTCGATTGGCGAACGCTCGGCCAACATCTCGAGCAAATCGGCGAGTTCGACAGGTGGATCGAGATCCTTTCCGTACCCGCCGAGATGAACCCCGGAGAGAATCACTTCTTTGAATCCGCGCGCATCAAGTTCGTCGATCGCGGCCACGATGCGCCGCGGCTCGACGCTGCGTGACATCCCGCGCGAGAACGGTACGATGCAGAAGGTGCAAAACTGGTCGCATCCTTCCTGAAGCTTCAAAAAGGCGCGCGAATGTCCGGCCAGCGTGACACCGCGCAATTCGATCGGTGCGCGCTCCTTGCGAAGATTGGAAACCATCACGCGCTCGGTCGTATTGCCCAGTACCGCGCGTTCCAGATCGTCGAGTCTGCCCAGACCAACGATCGCATCGACCTCGCGATGGCGTTCGAGAGTCGCAGGGCTCGCCTGTGCGAGGCATCCGGTCATGACGATTCGGGCGTCGGGATTGAGCCGGCGTGCGCGGCGCGCGATGCGGAGGCTTTCCGAATCGGCGCGATCGGTGACTGTGCAGGTGTTGACGATATAAACATCAGCCGGTTCATTGAACTCGCGCCGCTCAAGGCCACGCGCGCCCAGCCGCGATTCGATTATCGCCGAATCGTACTGATTGACTTTGCAACCGAGTGTCGCAATCGCAAACCGCATCGTGACCGCCTATTCCCGCAGCGCCCGCTCGATGAAACCGCCGCCCACGACTTCATCGCCGCGATAGAACACGCATGCCTGCCCCGGCGTTACCGCCGGTCCGACCGAAGCGAACCGCACTTCGGCCCTGCGCGGTGAAGCGAGTATGAGCCGGGCCGGCAGCGCGGGATGACGATAGCGAATTTTCACTTCAACATCGCACCCTCTCGCATCGAGCACCGAGGGATCGACCAGATCGACGTCGCGCGCGATGAGGCCGCGTGAATTCAACTCGCCGCGACCGCCCACGACTACTTCGCCACTGTCCGGACGAATCTCACTGACATAAAGCGGCTGTCCCGAAGCAACGCCCAGACCGCGGCGTTGCCCGACCGTGAAGCGATGGATCCCGCTATGCTCGGCGAGAATCTTTCCCTCGCCATCGGTAATGCTTCCTTCTCGGACGCTGCCCTCGGGGGCGAGACGCTCGACAAATCGCGCATAGTCGCCATCGGGGACGAAACAGATTTCCTGGCTCTCGGGCTTGTCGGCATTCGCGAGGCCCAATCCGCGCGCACGCGCGCGAACCTCGGCCTTGGTCATCGCGCCCAGCGGAAACAAAGTGCGCGAAAGTTCCGGCTGGCCCAGCGTGAACAGGAAGTACGACTGATCCTTCGATGCGTCGGCGGCACGCAACAAATGATAGCGGCCCGCAGCATCGCTCGAGATCCGCGCGTAGTGTCCGGTTGCAACGAAGTCGGCCTCCAGCGCGCGCGCGCGACTCCATAGCCGATCGAATTTGATTTCGCGATTGCACATCACGCACGGATTCGGCGTGCGGCCGGCCAGGTACTCCGAAACGAAATTCCCAATCACGCGCTCACCGAAGTCCGCGCGCAAATCAACGACATAGAAAGGAAAGCCCATCCGCTCGGAAACCCGGCGCGCATCCTCGAAGTCATCATGCGAGCAGCACGTGCCGCGACGCTTGGTGGCATGCCCCTGCGCGTCCGGCGCGAGGCGCATCGCCACCCCGACCACATCGTACCCTTGCTCGTGCAGCAGGGCCGCGGCGACCGAACTATCGACGCCGCCCGACATCGCAACCAGAACGCGACGGCTCATCGCAATGTCTCCCAATGGCTTCGGGTTGGCGACGTCAGCGGCTCGGCTTGCGAAACCCGGCGCCATACACGGGGGATGATATTTGCCGCACGCGCGATATCGTTGCGCGTCGTGCTCCAGCCGAGGCTCAGTCGCAACGAGCTGCGCGCCTCATCATGCGTAAGTCCCATCGCCAGCAGCACATGCGATGGCTCGACGGCACCGGCCGCGCATGCTGATCCCATCGAGACATGGATTCCTTCGAGGTCGAGCGCGATGAGCATGCTCTCGCCGAGCACGCCGGGAAACGTGAGGTTCAGCGTATTGGGCAATCGATCGCGAAGCGGAGCGTTGAGGCGCAAATGTGGAATCGCGTCGAAAAGTTCCGCGAGGAGTTCATTGGCGTGCGTCGAAATACGAAGCGCCTCGTCATGAAAATGCTCGGTGACGATCGCCGCGGCAGCACCAAAAGCGATCGCGCCCAAGAGGTTCGGCGTCCCGGCACGAAGTCCGCTCTCCTGCGGTCCGCCCAGGAGAGTCGGGGCGAACGCCGAGGGATCGCGGACATAGAGTGCACCGATCCCCGCGGGCGCGCCGAGCTTGTGACCGCTGAGGGTCATCAGATCGCATCGAAGCTCGGCAACGTTGACCGGAACGCGACCGACCGCCTGCGCCGCATCAAGATGGAAAATCGCGCCCGCCTTCGAGGCTGCCTCGGAAATCGCACCGACGTCCTGAATCGTGCCGACCTCGGAATTGGCGAGGGCGAAGGTAACCAGCGCGGTTTCGGAATCGATGGCGCCGGCAATTTTATCGGGCGACAGGCGGCCCTCGCGATCCGGTGCGATCTTCTTAGTGCCGAACTCGCGCGCTTCCAGATCGGCCAGCGGCGCTAGAATCGAAGAATGCTCAATCGACGAGCTCACGATCGTGCGTCGCGACGGATGCGTCTTGAGCGCACCATAAATCGCGAGGTTGTTGGCCTCGGTGCCGCCGCTGGTGAAGACGATCTGCCCCGCCTCCGCGCCGATGAGCGCGGCGACTTGCGCACGGGCTGCCTCGAGCTTGCGTCGCGCCGACTGACCCGCGCGATGCACAGACGACGGATTGCCGCCCTCCTCATCGAGGAAACGCGCGATCGCGGCCTTCGCCTCGGGTCGCAGCGGCGCGCCGGCATTATGATCGAGGTAGGTGCTCATCGGATTTGCATACAAATGTTGCGCGCAAGTGCTTTGCGAATGATAAGTTACCTTACCCGTTCGCAGCGCAAAAGATATGGCATCTTCAGGCACAAGCGGCATCAGAGTGGTGGTCGTCGGCGCGGGCGTCGTCGGATGCAGCCTCGCGATGCATCTGGCGCGGGCGGGTGCGGCGGTCGAGGTCATCGACAAGGGCGAGGTCTGCGCCGGGATGTCCGCGCGCTCGGGGGCGCTTGTCCGAATGCATTATAGCTTTCCGCCCGAGGCGGCGCTCGCGCTGGCGAGCCTGCGCTACTTCCAAAACTGGTCCGATATGGTCGGGGGCGAATGCGGCTTCACCCGGACCGGATTCGCCACCATCGTCGATGAGCGCAACGTTCCCGCCCTCCGCGCCAACGTGGCGATGCTCCGCGGCCTCGGCGTCGATACCGACCTCATCTCCCCCGGCGACCTTCATCGCCTCGATCCTAATGTATCACTTGAAAATGTCGCGATGGCTGCCTTCGAGCCTCACAGCGGCTACGCCGATCCGGTCGCCACCACGCATAGCCTCGCGGATGCGGCCCGCCGCGCCGGCGCTCGCTTCCATCTTGGCACTCCGGTTACCTCGGTGCGGATGCGCGCCGCCCGCGCCATCGGCGTGATGGACGCCGCCGGCCGCTTCCACGAGGCCGACGCGGTATGCCTCGTGACGGGGCCCTGGACCGCGCCGCTGCTGGCTCCGCTCGGCGCGAAAATCCCCATCACGCCCGAGCGCGCGCAAATCGCGTTTTTCCAACGAGACCCGCGCATTCGGCATCTCATCTATATCGATACCATCTCCGGCAGCTACTTCCGTCCCCATGAGGCCAACCTGACCCTCGCGGGCATCGGTGGCAGCCATCTCGATGATGCCGACCCGGACCGCTTCCGCGAGACCAACGATCCTGAGTTCGTCGAAAACGTCCGCCGCCGGCTCGGCACGCGGATTCCGGCGCTCGCCGCCGCTCCCTACGCGCGCGGCCATGCCGGCATTTACGATGTCACGCCCGATCAGCGTCCGATCCTCGACGAGGTGCCGGGCCTCGATGGTCTTTATGTCGCGGCCGGCTTCAGTGGCACGGGCTTCAAGACCTCCCCGGCCGTCGGCGCCGCGATGTCGAGCCTGATTTTGAATGGCCCTCCGCGCAGCTCTGTCATCCTGAGCGAAGCGAAGGACCCCCGCGCAGCGATTGACCGCGAGGCGTGTCCGAGCCGGTCGCCCTGAGCGAAGCGAAGGGTCTCCGCGAAGCGATGTCTCGGGACCTCCGCTCCATCATCGCGCCCTTCTCCTTTACCCGCTTCATGACCGGCAAGCTGATCGCGGGTGAGCATGAGTACGCGATGGCCTCCGACTTCGGCCACACGCTCTGATGCGGAATACCCTCGCCCGATGGGCGAGGTTGGCCCCGAGGTCTGCGAGGGACCTGGAGCGGGACCTCATTCAGCGCGTCCTCGCGCGACTATGGAATTCTTTCTCGTCTCGGATTGAAGAGAAGAAACAGATTTCCTGAATCGCACGCGCAGCGCGTGCTGCATTCGGTCCCTCTCCAGCCCGCTCGCAAAGCCTCACGGGCAACCTCGCCCATCGGGCGAGCGAGCTAAAAGATGCTGGCGCGCATTCGTATGAATGATCGCGCTCCAGCTCGCGCACGAGATGAGGAAGAAGCGGATCACCAAGAAAAAGCTCGCCGAGCTGATGCATACCAGCCGCGCGCAGGTCGATCGCATCCTCGATCCAGAGAAAGGCAATGTGACGCGCCGGGATGCGGTGCATCCCGTCGAGATTGAGACGCTGCAAGGTGCGGCGACGCTGGTCGGGCGTCAGTTGCGGTTCGAGTTGGTCTAGGCCCTCCCCGATGTCTGGTAGGGGGCGTTCGCGAACGCCCCGTCGAATCCGCATCGCGCGAAGCGCATCAAAGCCGCCCTGTTGAAGGCGCTCGGATGCTTTTGCTCGACATGCCTCCCAAGTCAGTCAAGCACGCCGCCGAGTCCACTCTTGTCCACCCGTCTGATACACTCGTGTGCGGATGGCGCGGAGGTATCCGTTGAAAACATTTTCGTTGCAAGAATACGAAGCGCCCTTTCGCGCATTTACTCGCATCGTCGTGAATCAATTAATGGCGGAGCTCGATCCAGTCTTCGGGAAAATAACGTCTACGCAGTCGGGACCGATCCCGATTTCTCAAAACACCCTCCAATCCGGGAAGGTACTGGAAAGCCCGCGAATCATGGCGGAAGCCATGTTTGAGCTCAAATCGCAGGACATCCTCAACTGCAATGTCGACGCTTTTGCGGCCGGTCTTTTTGAAATCGCAAAAGGTCACCTTGATCAAATGATGCCAGGATTCTTTTCACACGTGGCCGCGATATGCGAAGCAAGTGGCAATACCATAGATGCGCGGGGCAAACCAATAACTCACGAACTTATCCTGCAGATGATAGACAAATTGGAAATTGATTTCGATGCGGGCGGAAATCCGGTGATGCTCACAATGGTAGTGCCTCCTGAGATAGGCGCTAAGATTCAAGCTCTTCCACCTCTTTCTGCGGCTCAGTTACAAGCCTGGGACGATATGATCGAACGCAAGCGGCGCGATTTCAATGCTAGAAGACGCAATCGGATACTATCTTGACAACCTTGAAGAGCGCGAATTTGATGCACCTTTTTGTGCACTGCTACGGGCGCTCGGATTCTTTGACATTCACTTCTTGCACGGCTCTTTCGAATTTGGAAAGGATTTCATCGGTAAACAAAACCGAGATGGAAAGGCGACACAATTCGCGTTTCAGACCAAGGCTGGTAATCTCGGCCTGAGCGAGTGGAATATTTGCCGTGGTCAAATCGACTTGCTTCGGACCAACTCTTTGTCGCACCCGTCGTTCGATTCGGAGCTTCCGCGAAGAATCGGTCCTTGTTACGACGGGGCGGTTAGTCGGTGGAGCGGCCTTAGCTGCGCAGGACTATGCAAAGCACATTGGCAAGCTAGGCGAAACGCAATTCGAAACGTGGGACAAAGAAGACCTAGTCGCCCTTATCAGCACGAGCCCCGAAGCCGGATTGGCGGGCGCAACATCCGCGGAGCTTCTATCCATCGTCGGCAAGATAGAAGAATCGAGCATCACTGATTCTCAACTCGAGGAATTTTCACGACGCTGGTTTGCTCCTAGCGGTGCACCGAGTGTCGCTAGAAGTTGTCTTGAAGCATCTGTCATAGCGAATCGATTGCGTCTTCGCAATCGCCTCGACCTGGCCACATATATAGGGCTCTGCCTCATACGAGCTGGGTGCCTCCACGTACATGGAACTGACCCACCACTGGAAAGTGGTATTGCGGCAATGGATATCGGCGGACAACTCTTCTGCCAGTATGCCAAGGATCTTTTTGGTCAATGTGGAAAAGATGCCCTCGATCCCCAAACATTTCTAGGTAGTCACGTCGAGGTCCCGATCATGGTTACCTATCCGATTCGCTGTCTTAAGATCATTGAGATTTTGGGTCTGTTGGGCCTTGTAGAAGAAGGAGATCGTGCGAAAGAGATAGCTCAGTTCCTGGCCGACTTTTGCCGTGTTCATCCCGGAACGCAACATCCTGTTTCGGATCACTGGGCGATATGCCTTGTAGCTCCTGCGCTTCTCCTGTGGAAAATGGGACACGTCGAGAGCGTGCGCGCGCTGCTCAGAGGAGTAGTTACGTGGATCGGTGACAAGTATCAGAACGACAGTTTCGGCCTCGCAAGTGTCTGGTCGACTCCGGAGGAAGAAACTAAACGTTTGCTGGGCAACCCTTTCTCTCACGTTGACATGGCGCGTCGATGCGAATCATATGTTTCAACGATTGTGCTCGACCTCGCGGCGGTACTCGGCCTAGCCGATGTCTATCTTATAGCTAGAAATGACTTCCTAGCGGTGAATACATTCCCGATGGTCTGGGAGGTTCCCGATACACCGTCGCAGTTTCTCCGCTCTGGCCCAGACATTCGTCTTGAACCAAATATGCCATTCAAGGACACTTGGGAACCCCAGGACGGTTGGAAGATCGCTCCCCATCACGTAAGAGGAATAGATCTCAGATATCTTCAACGAATAGGTAGGCAGTGGGACTTGTTGGCCGTATGCTCTGTTTTGAGAGACCGGCACTTTGTGCACGTATTACGAACCCTCATGGAGAACTCGTAGGATCTTTTGAAAAGTGATCTTCGACCGCTAGTTCACATGTTCTGAATCCTTCCTTCTTAAGAGGGATTGACATCGCTGCGCGCAGGTCCGTCGACTCGGAAGCCTCGCTGAATGAGAGACTAAGAGAAAGGCGGCCGCCAGAGGAATCGTATTTTCTAAATGTCCCTCACCATCGCCATCAGATGACGCATCCTCTCCCTCCGGGGCAGGGCAGATTCGGATCGATTCGCTGGGCGCATGAGGGCCTTTCATCTGGAACGACGGCCGGGTCATTCGGCCTCGTTCGCCATCGGTCAAATTGTGCTATCATCAAGATGTTGGCGTCCGCGAGGGGCGCCACTTGTCGTTTTTAGAGGGCCGACTCGTGAAGATGCGATTTTACACAAACGAACCCACCAAGTGCCTGAATTTAAAGGATTGTCATTTTCCCGGAGGCCGAAAACGAACCCACCACGGACGGTCGAGGCCTGGTCCAATGAACCATTCAAAAAGTGCGAAAACAAAGCCACTTGGGGAAACGCGACGAGGACCCGCAGGGCTGTGCCAAGGACCTCGGATGCCACGATTCGCATCGCACGAAAGTGTAAAAACAAACCCACTGCGGGGCATCGCGAAGGACTGTGAAATGACGAAACGAAGCCAAATCATCGAGGAAAATCAAGGGATTTCTAAAACGAGGAAGCCCAAAAGCGGCTGTCAGGCCACCGGCGGTCTCGTCAGATATCGATACGATGCCCCGAGCCTGTATCCATTGGAATCGCAAAAGCAAACCCACTAGCGATAGTTCGTCGGCGACGGGACAAATGTCGACACAGTGTCAGTACATAACTGACACTATGTCGATTACGCCTCGCTCGGAATGAAGGCCTAAGATGGCGCGACCCCTCGCATCGCCAGGGGTCAGCAGCAAATCGCTGCGCGGAGGTCCTTCGCTACGGCAGCCTCCGCTCAGGATGACAGACAAAAGCAGGACGGAAAAAGAACCCGCGGTTGACGCGATGACGCGTCAACCGCGGGCTATCGACAGACAGGAAATACTACGACGGCTTCTTCATCTGGCCGCGGCCTACGAGGGCCGCTTCATCTGGAACGACGGGCCGGACCACTCATCCTCAAGGATGCCGCCGCTGCCTTGATTCCCACCGGGAATCTGGCCGCCGAAGCCCGAAGTCGCGGCGCCATCGACGACCATCGCCTGCCCGCTCACGAATTCGGAATCGTCGCTGGCCAGGAACAGCGCCATCGCGGCGATATCCTCGGGACGCCCGGTGCGCGGGTACGGCTGGAACGCCTTGAAGAGTTCGGTCGCGGTCTGCTCGCCGCCCGGGATGCGATTGTAGGTCAGCGGCGTCGCAATCAGCCCGGGGCATATGCAGTTGACCCGAATCTTGTCCTTGGCGAATTCGATGGCGGCCGATTTGGTCAGGCTGATGACGCCGGCCTTCGCCGCACCATAGGCGGGGATGCCGGGGGTGCCGCGCAGTCCCGCAATCGAGGCGGTCGAGATGATAGAGCCACCGCCCGCTTTGCGAATCTCGGGCGCCGCGTACTTGATGCCGAGGAAGACCGCGCGCAGCAGAATCGAGAAGGTGCGATCCCAGTTATCCGCCGCGGTCTTTTCGATCGGGCCGGTCGCGCCGCCCAAGCCGGCATTGTTGTAGATGACATTGAGGTGGCCGAATTCCTTGACCGCGCGATCGACGGCGCCCTTGATGTTCTCCTCGCTGGTCACATCGGTGAGCTGGAAGACCGCGTTGCCGCCGTTCTCCTTGCAATCGCGCACCGCGGCCTCGCCGCCTTCCTTGTTGAGATCGGCGATGACGATGGCAGCGCCCTCGCCCGCGAACCTGATGGCGGTGGCGCGGCCGATGCCGCTCGCCGCGCCGGTGATGACTGCAACTTTCTTATCGAGTTTGCCCATGAGGTCTCCTTCCCTCGTCCTATCCCCCGTTTCCTGGCGAGGGATTAGGTCGTTTTGATTCGGATCGCGACACCTGAAGATTGAGCACCGGAAATTGGCATTGATGGGTGCGCGGGTCGCATGCCATGCACTGCACGCCAATCGGATCCGCGCACATAAGAGCGCGGTTGGTGCTGGAAAGTTGCGCGGGCGCGCCGGCGTATTCGACTTCCGAGATGCCGCCGCGCGAGGCGCATCCGGCCAGCAGCCCGATTGCCAATATCGGTATCAGCGCCTGGGTGACTACCAAGATGAGGTTGCGCATGCCTCAAGCATAGCGCATCCGGCGAGCGATCTCCCAATCGCGCGGATGCACGGGCAGCGCGTCGCGGCGGCATCCGCGCATACCGGGCCTCATCGCTCCAGCGAAGTCTCCTTGGGCGTGCCGCGCTTGCCCGATGGCTTCGCGGCCGCGTCCTTCGAGCCATTGGGGGTCGCAGGCCGCGCGCGCGCCTTCAGATGATCCTTGTGCAACTTGTACTCGACCGAATCGACCAGCGCCTGCCAGCTCGCCTCGACCACGTTGGCCGAGACGCCCACCGTGCTCCATCGCCGCTTGCCATCGGTCGATTCGATGAGCACGCGGACGCGCGCGCCGGTCCCGCGGCCATTGTCGAGCACGCGGACCTTGTAATCGGCAAGCTGCATGTTTTCCAGCGCCGGATAGTACGGCACCAGCGCGCGGCGCAGCGCGGAATCGAGCGCGTTGACGGGACCGTTGCCGATCGCCGAAGTGCGCGAGCGATGGCCATCGGGGCCCTCGATGATCACCACCGCCTCGCTGAAGGGGGCCTGGTCCTCATGCCACTTATCGTCGAAGACGCGGAAGCTGACGAAGTTGAAATGCTCGCTGGTCATGCCGAGGGTGCGGCGCATCAGCAGCTCGAAGGAGGCATCGGCGCCTTCGAAGGTGTAGCCCTCGCTTTCGAGGCGCTTCACTTCCTCGAGCAGGTCGCCGATTTTTTCATTCTTCGGATCGATCTCGAGGCCCAGCTCCTTGCTCTTGTACATGATGTTGGCCTTGCCGGAGAGCTCCGACAGCACCACGTGGCGATTGTTGCCGACCAGCGCGGGATCGATGTGCTCGTAGGTCTGGGTATTGCGCAGGATTCCCGAGACATGCAGCCCGCCCTTGTGCGCGAAGGCGCTGCGCCCGACGAATGCCTGCCGACTTACCGGCGTGATATTCGCCAGCTCGTAGACCAGCATCGAGATTTCGCGCAGCTCCTTGAGCTTCGCGGGCGGCACGCATTGGTAGCCGAGCTTGAGCTGGAGGTCGGGGATGATGGAGATCAGGTTGGCATTGCCGCATCGCTCACCCACGCCATTGATGGTGCCCTGGACCTGAGTGGCGCCGACGCGCACCGCCGCCAGCGTATTGGCGACCGCGACTTCCGAATCATTGTGGCAATGGATCGCGACCTGGCATTTGACGCTCGCGAGCGCCGCGCGCACCGCTTCCTCGATTTCCCCGGGAAGCCGGCCGCCGTTGGTATCGCACAGGCAGATGGTGTCGGCGCCCGCTTCGGCCACGGTGCGGATGCAGTTGAGCGCGTACTCGCGATTGTTGAAATAGCCGTCGAAGAAATGCTCGGCATCGAAGATCACTTCGTCGACGTGCTTCTTGAGAAACGAGATGGTGTCGCTCAGGACGTCGAAGTTTTCCTCGAGCGGGATACGCAAGGCCTCGCGCACGTGGAGATCCCAGGTCTTGCCGACCACCGTCGCGACCGGCGTATCGGCCTTGAGCAGAAGCTGAAGGTTGCGATCCTGCGCGGCCCTGACCCCCGCGCGTCGGGTCGAGCCGAAGGCCGCGATCTTCGAGTGCTTGAGGTGCGCCTTCTTGACCTCGATGAAAAATGCCGCGTCGCGATCGTTGGAGCCGGGCCATCCACCCTCGACGTAATCGATCCCGAGGTCATCGAGGCGGCGGGCGATTTCAACTTTATCTTCGATAGTGAGCGAGACGTCTTCCGATTGGCATCCGTCGCGCAGAGTAGTGTCATAAACCTGGATTTTCGTTGTTGCAGCCATCAAACCGTCTCCGAGGCGGCATTGGATCCGCCCAAAAAATTGTCGTGAAGAGCGCGCATGGCGAGTTCGCCATACTTCGAGTTGACCACCACCGAGACTTTAATCTCGGAGGTCGCAATCATCTCGATATTAATTCGCTCTTCGGCGAGCACGCGGAACATGGTGGCCGCGACGCCCGCATGGCTGCGCATCCCGAGCCCGACGATAGAAACCTTCGCAACCGGATCCTCGTAACGAACGCCGGCGATACCGATCTCGCCGCCAATCCGTTTCACGATGTCCAGCGCGCGTTTGAGATCGTCGCGGGTGACGGTGAAGGTCATGTCGGTCCGGCCATCCGCGCTCGCATTCTGAATAATCATGTCGACGATAATTCCCGAGTCGGCAATCGGCCCGAAAATCTTCGCGGCCAGTCCGGGGCGGTCTTCTACCCCTCCGATGGTAATCTTCGCCTGATTCTGATCGAGCGTGACACCAGAAACGAGCACGTCCTCCATGGTTGCATCCTCTTGTCCAACCCAGGTTCCTACTCCCTCGCCGAAGCTGGAGCGGACCACGAGCGGCACATTGAATCTTCGCGCGAGCTCGACCGAGCGAAGCTGCAGCACCTTGGCGCCGAGCCCCGCCATTTCGAGCATCTCATCATATGATATGCGATCGAGCTTCCTCGCAGTCGGAACGATATTCGGATCGGCGGTGTAAACGCCATCGACGTCGGTATAGATCTCGCAAAGGTCGGCCTTGAGCGCCGCCGCCAGCGCAACCGCGGTCAGGTCCGAGGCGCCACGTCCGAGGGTCGTGATATCGCCGCGCTCATCGATGCCCTGGTATCCGGCGACCACGGCGATCTTCCCTTCCTTCAGCGCGCTGCTGAGGCGATTGGCTTCGACCGATTTGATCTTCGCGCGGCCGTGATTGGAATCGGTCGCGAGATTCAACTGATGCGCGAGAAACGACGAACACGCGAAACCCAACGCAGTCAGCCGAATCGCGAGCAGCGCCGCCGAAACCTGCTCGCCGGTGGCGACGAGGACATCGGTCTCGCGCGCATTGGGCGCGTCGCTCAGTTCGCTGGCGAGCTTGAAAAGGCGGTTGGTCTCGCCTGCCATCGCGGAGACTACGACCACGATGCCGTCGCCCTTCGCGTGGGCGGCACAAACACGCTCTGCGACTGCCTTGATACGATCGACGGTACCGACGGAGGTACCGCCATATTTCTGGACCACCAAACCCATTCGATAATGCCTAAATGCGAGAAATTACAGGTGATCCAGCATTATGATCGGAAACGGCGATGCAAACCAGAGGGTTCGCAATAGGCCCTAGCGGCTAAGTGGCCGATTGGGTGGCGAGCCTTGACTATGGCGTCGCGCTGCCCACCACGAGAAATACAAAACGCCATCAATGAACAGGAAATAGGTGAGGCTCACCGCGCCGGCTATCCACCATGAGACAAGGCACGCAATCAGAATCGGAATCTCAACAATAAGAGATTGCGCCAGTACCGGCTTGCGGTAAACGCCGAAATCTCTGATCGCGAATGGAGGTTGTGCGCCCATGCGTCTATGCGAAGCGGTTCTTGAGCTTCGCGACGATGGACGCGTAACGGCTGCCGGTGGCGCGGAATTCGAGGCGCCGGGTGTTGGTATCTGCGTACTCGATTCGGACCGACAGGAACTCCAGCTCGGTGCCTTCGCGCAATCGCTCGAACCATTCCACGGCGGCGATTCCGGGAGAGAAGAGATATTCGCGCAGGCCCATGTCGTCGAGGCCCACTTCCTCGAGGCGGTAGAGATCGATGTGGTAGAGCGGCAGCCGTCCGCGATGCTCCTGGATCATCGTGAAAGTGGGACTCAGGATGTCCTCCTCGCGCAGACTCAGCCCTCGCGCGAGGCCCTTGATGAAGCAGGTCTTGCCCGCGCCCAGCTCGCCGGTAAAACCGAGCAGCTCGCCGCCTTCGAGCAGCGACGCGAGGCGGCGTCCCCACGCCTTGGTCTCGCGCGCCGAGTTGGTCTCGATTACCAGGACGATTTCATCCGCACCACCCGAATCTGTATATATTTCGTTCATGGAACTAGCGGCAATCGCCGCGTCCGCATTATAGCGCGATCAGCGCAGGATATTGTCAAACTGCCACGCACGAGAAATTCGTAGGGGTCGTTCGCGAACGACCCGTCGAATCCTTGTTGGCTGCCATCCAAAGCACGATCAGTCCATCAAAGTATCAATCGCGCGGGGGAGCTCGTCCAGCAGATCGCCGACGATGTACCCTACCCTGCTGTAACGCGTCGCGACGCGGTCGGCGGCGTAGCCGTGCAGGAAAACGCCGAGAGCCAATGCCTTGAACGCATCCATGCCTTGCGCAAGGAACGCACCGGTCATGCCGGAAAGCGCATCACCCATGCCGGGCGTGCCCATGCCCGGATTGCCGGTCGAGTTGATGTAGACCTCGCCGGTCGGAGCAGCAATCACTGAGTGGGCGCCTTTCAGTAGCGTCACCGCACCGGTCAACTCGGCAAGCTTCTTCGCCGCCGAGATCCGATCGGCATTCACCTCTGTGGTGCCGATGCCGAGCAGGCGCGACATCTCGCCCGGATGCGGCGTCAGCACTATCGGTCCTTTCGCATCCTTCAATTTGGCGGGACCGATTTGCGCGAGGACGTTGAGGCCATCGGCATCGATGAGCATCGGGCGGGCGGGCTGCACGGCTTCTTCGATCAGCCATGCGATAAGATCCTCGGTGCCGTCGCTCACGCCGATTCCCGGCCCGACGACGATCGAACTCATCGGCTGGATCAGGGTTGAGAGCGCTTCGGTAGCCGCGCGTCCGTCGAAATGGCCGTCGCGATCTGCGATCGCTTCGGTCATCAGCTCCGCCTGGCCCGATGAGACGACGTCGGCCACGCAATTTGGAATCGCGACGGTCACCAGTCCCGCGCCCGCGCGCAACGCTCCTCGCGAGGAAAGCAGCGCCGCACCCGCCTTGCCGCGCGAGCCCGCGATCACCATCACGTGGCCGAACATGCCCTTATGCGAATTGTCGGTGCGCGGCGTCATCCAGCCGCGCACGTCCTTCGCTTCGATGAACAGGCCTTTCGGAGGCGATTTCGTCGATTGCCTGTGGAGCGAAGCCGATCTGTTCGACCTTCAATTCGCCGCAGTGCGCCGGGCCCGGATACGAGACGTGCCCGTATTTCGCGAAGCCGAAGGTCACGGTGAGCGATGCATCGATGGCTGCTCCCATCACCGCACCGGTGTCGGAATTGATTCCGGAGGCGATATCGACCGCCACGATGGGAAGTTTCAGCGCGTTGATTTTCTCGATGGCGGCGCGCGCAATTCCTTTCACCTCGGCGTTGAGACCGGTACCGAAGATCGCGTCGATGATCACTCCCGGTCGCTCGCGCATCGCGTCGTCCAGAGCCGACTCTGTTTCAGCTTCGATGAGCCTGCCTCCGCTCGAAATGAAATCCGCATGCGCACGTGCAGCGTCGCCTTTGAGAGATGATGCCTTCGCCAAGAGAATCGCGCGCACATTCACGCCATCCTGATGTAGCTTGCGCGCGGTCACGAATCCGTCGCCGCCGTTGTTGCCCTTGCCCGCAATCATCAGCACGCCCTCGGAAATGCGCGCCCGATACTTCTCGACCGCAGCGCGCGCGACCGCCTCACCCGCGTTGGTCATCAGCGCGTATGATGCAACGCCGTAATTATCCTGGCTGAGGCGGTCGAGTTCGCGGCTCTGCGCGGCGGTAAGAAGCTTCATATGCCGATGCTACCAGAGTGTCGCGGCCCTCGCATTTCTATAGCATCATGGCTCCGATGGTTCGGCTTAGCGTCAACGTCAACAAAATCGCGCTGCTGCGCAATTCGCGCGGCGGCGATCAGCCCGACGTGTTGCAGGCCGCGCGCACCTGCCTCGACGCCGGATGTCATGGCATCACCGTTCATCCCCGGCCCGACGCGCGCCACATCACCTACAAAGATGTGCGCGAACTCGACGCGATGCTGCGTGCCGAGTACAAAACCGAGTTCAACCTCGAGGGCTATCCGACCGACGACTTCCTCAATCTGGTTTGCGAGGTGAAGCCGGCGCAGGCGACGCTGGTGCCGGATCCGCCGGATGCGCTGACATCGGACCAGGGATGGGATTTCCTCGCGCATCACAAATTCCTGCACGAGGTCTCACATCGGCTGCATGACAGCGGCATTAGAACGAGCCTGTTTGCGGATGCCGACCCCTCGACAATTCCCGGCGCGGCAGAATGTCACGCCGATCGCGTCGAGCTCTATACGGGTCCCTATGCGCACGCCTTCGGGACTTCGGACTTCGAACCAGTTCTGAAGGAGCATCGCGAGAGTGCGCGCGTGGTGAAGAGCCTCGGCCTCGGCGTGAATGCGGGTCACGACCTCAATACGAAAAATCTTCCCGCTTATGTGAAAAACGTGCGCGGATTGCTCGAGGTATCAATTGGGCACGCGCTGTTTTGCGATGCGATCTACCTCGGGTTGAAACGAACGGTCGGGCTCTATCTAAAGGCGATCGGCTCGCCGCCTGGAGTCAAAGGCAGGCCTCCAAAAAAGCGATAGATGCTACTCGCCGACCCGGCGCTGGATGGCGTCGCCAATCTCGCGCGCCAGTGCACCAATCTGAGCCTGGTCCGCGCCTTCGATCATCACGCGCGCGAGCATCTCGGTACCCGAATAACGCACCAGCAGGCGACCACTTCCGCCGAGGCGCTGCTCGACATCCGCGATCAGGCGCGCGATGTCCGGCATCTCGCTCAGAGGAACGCGTTCCTTGACGCGAACGTTCTCCAGCACCTGGGGCATCCGCTTCATAACGCGCAACTCGCTGAGCGGACGATTCGATTCCGCCATATGGGACAGCATCAGCAACGCGGTGATCAGACCATCGCCGGTGGTCGAATGATCCATGAAAATGACGTGGCCGGATTGCTCGCCGCCGAGGTTGTAGGAGTTGGTGCGCATTTCACGCACCACCGCAGGATCGCCAACCTCGGTGCGAATCAGTTTCAGGCCGGCCTCGCGCAGCGCGACCTCGAGGCCGAAGTTGCTCATCACGGTCGCGACCACCGTGTTGTCGCGAAGCTTCCCGTTCTTCGCCATGCTGCGGCCCATCACCGCCATTACATCGTCCCCGTCGAAGACCTCGCCTTTTTCATCGATGAGCATCGCGCGATCGCCGTCGCCGTCGAGCGCGACGCCGGCTTGGCAGCGCTCGCGGACCACGGTCTCGCGAATCTTGTCGAGGTGTACGGCGCCGCATCCGTCATTGATGTTGACGCCGTTGGGATCCACGAAGATCGGAACTACATCAGCGCCAAGTTCTTCGAGGACCTCGGGACCGACCTTGTAACCGGCGCCGTTGGCGCCATCGATCGCGATGCGCATCGATTCGAAGTTGGCGGAACGAGGCACGCAAGTCTTTAGAAAAACCAGATAGCGTCCGACCGCATCGTCGATGCGCGCCGCTTTTCCAATATCGCCGTTGCTGGCGCGCCCATGTGCGAGCGCGCTGTCGTCGAAAACCAGCTCCTCGATCTTCGCTTCGAGATCGTCGTCGAGTTTGAAGCCTTCCCGGGAAAAGAATTTGATCCCGTTGTCCTGAAATGGATTGTGCGAAGCCGAGATAACCACGCCCGCGTCGGCTCGCATGCTCCTGGTCAGAAACGCGATTCCTGGCGTCGGCACCGGACCGACCAGCCAAACGTCGACGCCCATCGAGCAGATTCCCGAGGCGATCGCGGTTTCGAGCATATAGCCGGACAGCCGCGTGTCTTTGCCGATCAGAATCCTGCGATGACGCCCGCTGGATCCGCGGAATACATACGCGAGTGCGCGCCCGAGCTTGAGCGCAGTCTCGGAAGTAATCGGCTCCTCGTTGGCGATCCCCCTTACCCCGTCGGTTCCGAACAACTTACGACGTGTGCTCATTGGCGGCGGTGCTCCGTTTCTCGCGATACAATCGCAGCCTGGCTTTCTCCGGAGATTGCCGGACTACCTGCATGCCCTCGGGCAATTCCAGTTGTACCGGCACTTCGTGCGAACCTGGAGTCAATTCTTTCGCATCGACGTAAGCGAGGCCATTGGGATCGATCCCTTTCAGCTTCAGGATTGGCCCTCGAATCGTAACCGAGGTGCGGTTTGGTGAAAGGTTAAACTTGTACTCGCTGTCGCGCACCTGGACGTTGACCGCGTGAAACTCGCGATCGGAGATTTTTTCGGCGACATCGACTTTGACATCGACTCGCGTCGCGGCCAGCGCCACCGCCGCATTGGGATTTTCGAGATCGATGCCATGCTCGACATCTGCCGTGGCTCCTTTGATGTCGACGGGCTCGGTAGTGATTTGCCCCATAGTGTTAACATAGCGGCTGGGCCCGATCGCCATCACTGACGCGGGCTTCGCTTCGATCCCGGCCACTTCGTAGCCATTGGCCGGTTTGCCGTCGAGGTCGATATGCACCGGAACTTCGCGATGCACCACCCGATCGACATCCAGAATCACTTCGGACGGCGAAACGCTGGTCACGGTGGTCTGGCGTGGAACCTGGAACATGGTTGGATTGATTTTGTATGACGCCTGCCCCGCACCGATCCCCGCAAGGTCCAATCTGACGGTAAGGCGTTCGGGATCCAGCAGCGACAGCAGGGTGCGCGGTCCGTTGACCTGGATTTTGACGAAATCGGCAGGATGATTGACGATGACGAGACCTGCGGGTAGCCGCCGATAGTTGATCGGAACATTGAGTTCGTCGAAGGCGCTGCGTTGGCCGGTATTGACGAAAATCCACAGCCCAGTGGCAATACCCAGCGAGAGTAGTCGCAGCGGAAGGTTCTTGATGGCACGACGCCAGAACCTGGTCCATAGAGTTGGCAGTTTGTCTTCCACCGTTGCCATCGTGTTTGCCAGACTACCCGTTCATCGATGCGATCCCTACGCCGGAAGTTTTCTCAGGGTCGCCAGCACTTCCGACGGCTCCAGCGCACGCTTCAGCTCGCCCTGATGCGCGATCGAGATGGTGCCATCTTCCTCCGATACCACCAGCACCACCGCGTCGGTGTCTTCGGTCATTCCGATTGCGGCGCGATGCCGGGTGCCGAGCGACAGACTTACACTGGGGTTGGAAGACAACGGCAGCACGCACGCAGCAGACAGAATCTGATCGCCCTTGATGATCACGGCGCCGTCATGCAACGGCGAGCCGCGCATGAAAATGTTTTCGATCAGCTCGGGCGAAACCCTGCCATAGATCGAGCGGCCACTTTCGACAAATTCGTTGAGGCCATCTTCCTGCTCGATGACTATCAAAGCGCCGATGCGCCGCGCCGAGAGCCAGGCGGCCGCGATCGCGAGCTCCTCGGCAACTCCTGCCGTCGTGGTGCGCGAACCAAAAAAAGGATTGGTCCCGACGCGGCTCAACGCGCGGCGAATATCGGCCTGAAAAATCACCACTAAAATGATGATGAACGAGCCCAGAAAATTGTTCAGCAACCAGTTGAGGGTGAACAGCCCGAAGATCTGCGACGCGATGAACGCGAAGCCGATCACCACCATGCCCACCACCATTTGCACGGTACGTGTGCCGCGAATCAGCAGCGCGATTCGATACACGACGTACGCGACGATCAGAATGTCGGCGATGTCCTGCCATCGCGTCGCCGGCAACAGGGGCAGATAGTTGTGCATCTGGTTCAACCGACTCTACCGCTAAAATTGGCCCGTGAAATTGCCGCCGCCATTGCCACCGCCGCGCGCGCCGGCCCGGGTTCATGGACCCGCACCATCGATGCACCGTTTGCGATCGCAATCGCATCGATTGCGGCGGTCCCGAACAACAAATCGTCGGCGCTCGTGCCGGCGATTTTGCGCACGAACGTTTTGCGCGAGGACCCGATCAATACCGGATAGCCCAGTGCACAGATTCGGGGCAAGTTCCTGATCAGTTCCAGGTTGTGCGATGCGCTTTTGGCAAAGCCGATGCCCGGATCCAGGATAATCCTCGACCGCGCCACTCCATGTGCGATCGCATAGCGGGCGCGCTCGGCAAGAAACTTCACCACCTCCACCACAACATTATTGTAGCGCGCAAACTTGATGTGATCTGCTGGCCCGCCGCGCATATGCATCAGAATTACGGCGCACTTCGCCGTCGTCGCGAGCGATACCATTGCGGGGTCCGCCAGCGCGGAGATATCGTTGATGATTGTCACGCCTTGCTGGAGCGCGGCGCGGGCAACCTCGGCGTGGCGGGTATCGATGGAAATCGGCGCCTGTAATTTGCCACGCAAGCCGCGCAAGACCGGCATCACACGCGCAAGCTCCTCGTCGATCGAAACCTCGCGCGCACCCAAGGGACGGGACGATTCACCGCCGATGTCGATGATATCGGCACCTGCAGCTTCCATTTCCAACGCATGCGCGACGGCCTTGTCGGGGTCCAGAAAACGTCCGCCGTCGGAGAACGAATCCGGCGTCACATTCAGGATGCCCATCACCGCGGGAAACCTGATGACGACACCGCCCTTCAGCTTGAGAGCTGAAGGGCGGCTGATCAACGAAGCTTTTTCTTTATGCGCGCGCGTGGCTATGCGAGGACTGGCTTGGGAGGCAAGCCTGGCAGCGGCGTCTCCTCCGGCTCCCGGGTTTTTTCCTTGCCGATTTCGGGTCCGGGACGGGGCGCTTCGACCCGCGATGGCGCACCGCCAAACGGCTCGCGTCCCTCGCGATACGCCTTCAGAATTTCCGCAACCTCGGCGCCGTCGAGAACTTCTTTTTCCAGCAACTGTTCCGCGACCGCATGCAATACCTTGATATGCTCCGACAAAAGGCTGCGCGCCTGCTGATATGCCTCTTCAATGATGCGGCGTACCTCGCGATCGATCTCGACCGCGGTATGCTCCGAATAGTCCTTCTGATGTCCGATGTCGCGACCGAGGAAAACCTGCTCCTCGTGCTTGCCGAAGGTCATCGGGCCGAGTTCCTTGCTCATGCCCCATTCGCAAACCATCTTGCGCGACAGCTCGGTCGCCTTCTCGATGTCGTCGCCGGCGCCAGTGGTCATATGCCCGAAGATCAACTCTTCAGCGGCGCGTCCCCCGAACATCATGGAGAGCCGGGTCATCAGGTATTCGCGCGAATAGGTATAGCGATCGTCAACCGGAAGCTGCTGCGTCACGCCCAACGCCATCCCGCGTGGAATGATGGTGACCTTGTGCACCGGATCCGCGCCCGGAAGCAGCATGCCAACCAACGCGTGTCCGGCTTCGTGGTAAGCGGTGTTGCGGCGCTCTTCCATCGACATGACCATCGAGCGCCGCTCGGCACCCATCATGACCTTGTCTTTAGCGAGCTCGAAATCGCCCTGCTCAACTTTTTCCTTGTTGCGACGGGCTGCCAACAGCGCGGCCTCGTTGACAAGGTTTTCCAGGTCGGCTCCCGAAAAACCCGGCGTCGCGCGGGAGAGGCGATCCAACTGGACATCGTCGGAGAGCGGAACCTTGCGAGTGTGAACCCGCAGGATGCCTTCGCGACCCTTCACATCGGGACGCGGCACCACGACTCGGCGATCGAAGCGTCCGGGACGCAACAGCGCGGGATCGAGGACATCGGGGCGGTTGGTCGCCGCAACCAGAATGACGCCCTCGTTCGCCTCGAACCCATCCATCTCGACCAGCAACTGATTCAATGTCTGCTCGCGCTCGTCGTGACCGCCGCCGAGACCGGCACCCCGGTGACGTCCGACTGCGTCGATCTCGTCGATAAAGATGATGCATGGGGCGTGCTTCTTTCCTTGTACGAACAGATCGCGAACCCGCGATGCGCCAACGCCGACAAACATCTCCACGAAATCGGAGCCCGAGATGGAGAAGAACGGGACACCCGCCTCTCCAGCGATCGCTCGCGCGAGGAGGGTCTTGCCGGTGCCCGGCGAGCCCACCAGCAGCACGCCCTTGGGGATGCGGCCGCCCAAGCGCGTAAAACGCTTCGGGTCGCGCAGGAACTGAATTATTTCTTCGAGTTCTTCTTTAGCTTCGTCGATACCGGCCACATCCGCAAAGGTCACCTTATGCGTGTTCTCGGTGAGCAGTTTCGCGCGGCTCTTACCGAACGACATCGCCTTGCCGCCGCCGATTTGCATCTGGCGCATGAAGAAAATCCACACCGCCACCAGCAGCAGCATGGGGAACCACTGCACCAGCGCGACCATCCACCACGGATCGCCCTCGGCCGGCTTGGCCGCGATCTTCACGCCCTTGGCGCGCAGTGTCTTTACGATGTCGGGGTCGGTCGGTGAATAGGTCTTGAAATGCTCGTTGCCGGTAGTGACGAGGTGGATCGAGTTGCCCTGGATCGTGACTTCGGCAACATCGCCCTTATCAACCTGATTAAGGAAGTCTGAAAAGATTTCTTCGGGCTCACGGGTTTGCTGTCTGCTGAAAATGTTGAACAGCAGAAGAAACATCAGGCCCAACACGAGCCACAGCGCAATACTGCGGGAAAATTGATTCATCCCAATTATCAGGCTACACGCGGGTCAAATCGTTGGCAACGGCGGATTCATCATCTTAAATGACGCGGGCTGCTGATGTCGGATGCTCGAACGCGCACAATGTTCTCGCTAGCTTCGGTCACCAACCCAACTCGCCCGCGGACGATTCCCGGTAGCCACGCGATAGCTCCTCTTAGTTCGACGACGGGAAACGTGGCGCGCCTCCCCATCGTAAGCTTGTTGTCGATGAAAATATCCTTTACCTTGCGATGCCCTGTCATACCGAGCGGCCCAATGCGGTCGCCCGGACGAAAGTTGCGCGCCAGCAATCCGCTGCCCACCTCGCCGACATCGAAGAGCGCCTCGAACTTGTTCCGTGGGACGCCGGTATCTTCGCGCGAGATTCTGGTCATTTCGAACTCAACCCGTGCTTCCGGGATCGCAATCCTACCTTCCTGTAACTTAACCATGAACCGCTTGGCGGGTTTCGAGTCATCGGCAACCTGCAGCAACCCATAGACCCGCCCAATGCGCAGGCCCGGGATATCGACCACGCTATTGGAAGGACCTTCGAGGCACAGTCGCCTGACCGCTTCGATATGCACCCTCTCAACCCGTCGCAAACTTCCCGACACCCTTTTGATGAATTGGCGGAGCAGCTCGGCCTGGAGCGCCGGATGCAACTCCGCAAAGCGCGAAATGTCGAGGCCGTCAATCGATGAGTTCGACTCCAACTCCCGCATCGCCGCCGTGCGGACGAAATCGTCCAGCGCGCGCATCTCGGATGCGAGCTCGGCCAGTCTGCCACGCAGCCCAGGCGCGTAACACCGCTCCATCATCGGCACCAGATTGGTGCGGATTCGATTGCGGAGGATAGCAGAGGATTGATTGGAGCTATCGTTCACGAAATTCTCGCCGATGCTTCCAAGATACGTAAGCACCGCTTCGCGCTTTACATTGAGCATCGGACGGATGATGCGACCAGGTCCGCGCTCCGCCATCGCAGCCAGTCCAGCCGCGCCGGCACCCCGCAGAAGGCGCATCATGACAGTCTCGGCCTGATCGTCGGCCTGATGCGCAACCGCGATATAATCGGCGCGGATGCGATCGGCGGTAGAATTCAGAAAAGCGCGCCGAGCCTCGCGCGCGCGTTCTTCGAGATTTGGAGTGTCGGGGGAAAGACCGCCCGCGCGATCTGCTACCAGCTCAACCCGGCATCGCGCACAAAGGTCGCGCACAAAGGCTTCATCGCGATCCGACTCGACGCCCCGGATTTGATGATTTAGATGAGCGGCAACCACGCGGTAGCCAAGTCGACCGCGCAACGCGAGCAGCGCATGAAGCAGTGCGACCGAATCGGGTCCTCCGGAAAGCGCGAGCAGAACCACTGCGTCGTTTTGGACGCCGATTCGCCGCAGGCTTTCGGCGACCGATCGAAGCAATCGCTCCTGTGCCTTGGAAGCCACACTTGAACAGTAATCCGCACCCGGTGGCCGGACAACGAGACTGGCGCGGTATCCCCGGTCCTAGAATTTCTCCTTGAAGGGACGCACTTCGAGTTCCATCGTCCATGCGCTGCGATCCTGATGCGCCAGATGCCAGTAAGTCTCGGCGATCGCGTCGGGGCTCAGCATGTCCTCGCTCGTATAGTTGCCGACTTTGCGCCCCGGGATGTCGATGGAACCGTCGACATTGATCCATGCGACATGGATTCCCTTGGGCCCGAGGTTGCGCGCGAGGGACTGCGCCAGACCACGCATCGCAAACTTGGCCGGCCCGAATGATACCGACATCGGTCCCGCCTTCACTCCGGCCGTCGCACCGGTAAACAGCATAACGCCACGCTTGCGCGCGATCATATCGGGCGCGACTTCCTTCGCGGCCACGAACGCGCCCAGCGCATTGACGCGCCAGTCGGCTTCGTACTGCGCGGGCGTGATCTCGACGATCGTACCCCATGAGCCGCTGCCCGCGTTGTAGAGCAGCACCTCGGGCGCGCCGAGGCGCTCGCGGATCGTCTTGAACATGGCGGCCGTCTGCGCGGGATCGCCGATATCGGCGGGCACTTCGAGAACCTGGCCGCCGGCGCTTCGGATCTCGCTGGCGACGGTGCCGATGAAATCCTTCTTGCGCGCGTTGATCGCGACCGCATATCCCTTGGCAAACCGACGCGCCAACGCGGCGCCGAGTCCGGGCCCCACGCCGGTTACCACCGCAACCGGAAGCTTGTTCTCCGCCATCGATGCTACCTCCTCGGGGTCCTACTTCACGTAGAGAAAAATGCCTTCATAGGTGAGCGCCGGACGATCGTTGCCGACTACATGAACGCTGGTTTCCTGGGTCACCTGGGTCCCTTGCGGACGTGCATCGACCGCGGTGATGCGGGTGTGCGCGTGAACCTTGGAGCCGGCGGGGACCGGCGAAATGAACCGAAGTTTGTTGCCGCCATAGTTTACAATGTTGCGATATCCGACAACATTCCATTCGGTCTTGGTCTCGAATGCCGGTAATAGACTCAATGTCAGAAAGCCATGCGCCACCGGTCCGCCGAATGGACTTTCCTTCTTGCAGCGCTCGATGTCGATGTGAATCCATTGATGATCGCCGGTTACATCCGCGAATTCATTGATCTTTTTCTGACTCACCTCGATCGGCTCACTCCATGGCCCATAGTCCTTGCTGATCTTCGTCTTCAGCTTCTCGAGGTCGTCGAAGCGTATGCTCTCCATAATCTCTCCTTCTTTCTTGACGATGCCGCGATTAGACCGCCTCATCTTTGATTTATTTCAGGTTTGTTTTACAAACTCGTCCAGCGCCGGCTTGAAGTTGTGCCGCAGCTTCACATCGCCACCCAGTTTCATCAGCGCGAACCGCTGGTCCTCGTCCAGCGCCGCCCAGATCGCCGCGGTAAGCTCGAACCCTTTGGAGCGCGCATTCTCCACCAGCCGCGCCGGCGCCGTGGCCGGAGGTATCGCGCTTTGCCGCACCTCCGCGGGCAGCTCCTTCGGCGCCGTCCCCGACCTCGCCAGCGTCACCTCGTTGATGAACAGGCGCAGCGCTTCGGCTTCTTCATCCGAGGCGGCGGGCGCATGGCAAATCATCAGCCGCTCGGCGCGCGACAGATGCTGCCATTGCTCGAGGCCGACCTTGATGCCGAGCCGATCCAGTTTGCGGCGCGCCCCCATCGGAAGGCAGCTCAGCGAATCGTAAATCTCCGCTTCGAATTCGAATCTTCGCATCATGCCGGTTAACTCCTTGGCTCGATTTGCTACTTACGGTTCCGCGAAGAACGACAGCAACTGTTCGCTCAGATGCTCCGGGCGTTCCTCGGGAATCCAATGCCCGCATTTCTCGATCACGCCGCCACGCACATTCTCCGCGATTTGCTCCATCGAGCGCTTCGCGATCGCGCCGAAGCCGCGCTCGCCACCGAGCGCCAGCACCGGCATCTTGAGCTTGTGGTTCGGCCCATCCTTATTGTGCTCCGCATCGTCAAAGATCGCACGATAGTATTCGAAGCCCGCACGTAGCGCGCCCGGCGCCGAGTAGCATCGCACGTACTCGTCGATGTCTGCTTCGCTGATCGCAGTAGGATCATACGCCGTCCGGTAGAACCAGCTCAGGTAGATGCGCTCGCGGCCGGTTACCAGCGCCTCGGGCAGGTCGCGCACATTGTGGAACTGGATGTGCCACACGCCGCCGCGCCGAAACGGAAAGGCCTTCTCGGTGCCGCCGCCCGGAATCCCGACATCGAGGATCACCAGCTTGCGCACGTCCGCCGGATGCGCGACCGCATAGGCATAGGCCGTCGGACCGCCCCAATCGTGGCCGACCAGGAAAATCTTCTCATGCCCAAGTTTGCGGACCAGCTTGTAGATGTCGTCGGCGACGGTGCGTTTGTCATAGCCGCTGACCGGCTTCGAGGAATCGCCGATCCCGCGCATATCGGGCGCGATCACGGTGTAGCGCTGCGCGAGCGCCGGAATAATCTTGCGCCATTCGTACCAGGTCTGCGGCCATCCGTGCAGCAACACGACCGGGTCGCCCTTTCCCGCGGTCACGTAATGGAGCATCACGTCGTTGACCCGCGCAGTATGATGTTCAAAGGCCACCTCAGCCATCTTCTATATCCTCGCTTACTATCCTCGCCGACGCGGATGCGGTTGCTGGAGATTTCGTAGCATCAGTTGTGCTGCGGCGAAACCATCTATCGACCCGCCGGCGTCCTCGATCAGAGGTAGTCCATTCTCTTGTTGAACTCAATAGTTCGCTTGATGAACTGGTCTTCGCGATCCAAGGTCGCCGGACCATGATCAAATCCGCGTGCAAGCCGTGGCAGGTGCCCGGCGATTGCGCATGACGCATCATTACCTACCGTGCACTTACTTACGATAGACCGAGTGTTGTTGCCGGAAGGACCGCCTGCTAACTTGCAGCGGCGTAAAGAACAACTGTGAAACGGACGAACGTTCGAACCAGCATCTACCATCTTGAAGGGAACCGGGCCAGCGTTAAGGTCCCGACCATGCTTGGGGCAGTAGAGAAATTCGCGGCGACTTTGGTCGCTCAACTCCGCCTGAAAAGCGTCGACCGGGCTTACCGATCTAGCGGCCTGACCGCGAAGCTGTTTGAAGACAACGGAAAGGAAACCGGACTGGTCGGTACCCGGGCCAATCTCTGGTCGGTTTTGGCGGAAAGATTCACTTTGAAGGAATTGCTACCGTCGCTGGTTGCCTTTATGACCGCGGCGCTCCTGTTCTGGCTCCGCGCTTCTCGACCAGGTCGAACATGGGGCCGAAATTGTCATCACGCGCCATGGCAGAGCCGTTGCGAAACTGGTTCCCGCCCAGCCTGGATTCGATCGCGAAAAGGCAAACCGTGCCGCCGTCGGGCTGCGCGAGGCAAGTAAGGGTGTCATGCTGCGGGGTCTTAAAATCAAGGATCTGGTCAATCAAGGACGGTCGTGAGCTTCGTGCTCGACAACTCGGTCGCACTCGGGTGGTGCTTCGAAGACGAGCATACCGAGCCGGTCATGGATCTTCTGGACCGGGTCGTTGAACGCGGAGCGTTTGCACCGACCCTTTGGCCGCTCGAAACGTTGAATGGTCTCTTGATGGCGCAGCGACGCAAGCGCCTCGACGCCGGTCGGCGCAACCGTCTTGCGGGCTTTCTGCCCGCTCTGCCGATCACATCGGACCTGGAAACCTCGGACCAGCATGGACGGTCACGCTTCAGCTGGCGGAACGGTACCGGCTCAGCGTATACGACGCTGCCTATCTCGAGCTCGCGCAACGGCGGAAGCTTCCGCTAGCCAGCGTTGATCAGGACCTCGTCAAAGCTGCAAAAGCGGCGGGCGTGATCTTGCTCGGAACGTGAAGGCTGGCCGCTACATGGCTATCCGCCGTAACCGAAGTCTGCGGATTTTGGAAAATCCCCAAAGAACATCCCCGGTTCGCTAGTGGCGGCGGAGGAATCCCTCGATCGCATCCTTCGAGGCCTCGGGTTGCTCCAGCCAGAAGCAATGGCCCGCCGGATCAAGGATCACTTCTTCCGCACCCTTAATGCGCTGGGCCAGCAGACGCGAGTTTTCCCATGAGATGAGCGCGTCATCCTTGCCCGTGATTACCAGCGTCGGACCGCGAATGTCGCCGAGCCGATCGTAGGTGTCATGCTCCATCGCGGCTTTCATGCGATGCGGGAACGCGGCGGCATCGATAGGACGATTGCGGCGTGCCTCGATCATCGTGGCGATAATCTCCGGATGCTTCGCGACGTAACCTTTGGTGAATGCCGCCTCCGCCAACGCCTTGCCCCGTTCCTCCGGCGTCATCTCCTTGGTCGAATATGCGCTGTTGAGGGCATCGCCGCCGAGGCGAATTGATTTTGCGCCGCCCGGCGTGGTGCATCCGAGCACCAGCGCGCGAACCTTATCCGGATGCCGCAGCGCGAATTCCTGCGCGATCATCCCACCCATCGAGACCCCGATGATATGCGCCGAGGCGATCTTGAGATGGTCCATCAATGCGGCGGTGTCATCGGCAAGCATTGCGATGCTGTAGGGCATGTCGGGCTTCTCGCTCAGCCCGGAGCCGCGCTGATCGAAGGTCAGCACACGATAGGTACCGGCGAATGCGGCCGCCATTCCGGCAAACATGCTCTGGTCGCCCTGCGCGCCATGAATCATGACGAGCGGTTGGCCATCGCCGCGAAGCTCGTAAGCGATCTCAACTCCGTTGACACGCGCCCGTTCCATCGTGTTTCTCCCAAAGATCTGGTGACTTTCTTATGAACCGCGCTTGCGCACCGGCGCCGTCCAAGCACTCCTAGTTACAGGTGGCGATCGATTGCTTCATGATGCTCTTGTCGAGTTGGTTCACGACTCCATCGCCATTCAAATCAGCGCCGCACAATGCACAAGGCTTACCCGCCGCGGCATTCAACAACCTTAGGTCGCGGGAGTTCACCTTTCCATCGCGGTTGAGGTCGGAGCGGATGCAATTGTCCACGCAATTCGCACCAAGGTTGGCCTCGACGATCGCCAGATCCTGCAAGTCGGTCGTAGCATCATTGTTAAAGTCAAAGAAGCTCGATACGCCCAGGAAATCATTTACTCCGTCGACATCGAACTGGTTAACGAACTTATCGAGGTTGCCGTCCCCGGTGCAGACCGGTTCGGAAGCCAGCAGGTCATCGAGGCTGGCCTGCAACTTTTCATACTCGGGCTTGAGCTCATCCGGAACGCACGACTCGGGGGGATTGCCGGACTCCGGCGCACACGCGAGGTCGTTAGGTATCGGGCACGCGCTGTTGAGAGTTCCATAGGAGCAATCCAGGCCGGCCGGATTTTCAATCGTCTGGCTTAGATCGTAGAAGCCATCGAACGTCACCGTTCCGAAGGGAGGAAACACCCGATCGCACTCCGGACCCGGACACAATGGTTCGGAGCAATCGTTCTGCTGTTCGCGGACGAACTTGAAGCGAGCATCGCGAGTCGCCCATTGATTTTTCGGCAACAGCCTTAAGGTCGGATTCAACCCGTTGCGCACGTCGCAGCAGGAGTTCCATGAGTGATCGGGAGTATCAGGATTGGGAAATTGCAGCGGTGGTTGATCGAAATTTTGCGGGCCCAGCCATACGCCATTATTTTCCTGCTCGCAGAAGCTTTGGGTGGCAAACAGAACATCGGAGCAGACGCCTCCCTCCAGGGTAGGACTACCGCCTTGCATTCCAACTGTGGCGGCGATTGCGCATGGCCAACTGCGGGTCGCAGGATTGGTCGGGACTTGAAAGACGCCCGGACCTAGCTGAGTGAAATTGATATCGCGCTGCGGCGGAGTCTTGGGATTGGTCAGGTAGCTCAGCATCGGAAGGCTATCCAGGTGATGCGCGGGAGGCACAATCTCGTTAGCCTTAACCTTCGCGACATCGCTGAATAGCTGAAAGAAGTCCACCGCATTCACCATCGCATCGACGTTACGTCCATGGCGTCCTTTCACCGGCGCGCCAGCGATCAATGCCGGCACCCACACGCCGGTTTGATAAACCGTGCCCTTGGAGCGAGCGGGATCGAACGGCGAAGCGACTACCACTCCATAGGTCCCATTGTCACCGACGATCGCGACCATGGTGTTGTTGCGCTCGAGTTCGGGTATCCGCGGCCCTTGAGGGCCAGCAACCGTGACGATGGTACCGTTAGTGTCCAACCTCGCCAGTCCCATGCCGGCCAGCAAATGTCCGATATCGGCATCCATCGTTTGCAGCATGGCAGCAGCGATTTGGCGTTGGGAAACGATGTCCGGCGTGGTGTTGCCGACACATACGAAAGGCAAGCCGCTCAGCAGCGGGGTCTGCGGCGGTTGCTGATAAGGGGTATGAATCGAATTATAGGTAACACTTAGCATCCGTCGCCCGGTCTGACCGTTCCACCATGCGACACTGCTATCGGTTTGCCCCTCAGTCATATACTGGCGTTGAACGAAACGATGATTACCGCATTGATTAGGTCCGGTAGGAGGCGGAATCGCACCTATGACTGTACTTCGAGCCCATACGTAGTAAGAATTGGTGCGCGTGAAGTCGAGGATCGGAGGCGTCGAGACTTGACAGTTGGTACCTACCAAAAACAGCCCGGTGTTTTCGAGGCAGTCCTTGCCGTTGGTTGTCATGCTACAGCTACCGTCGGGCAGGTAGCACGCTCCGGAGTCGCTACTCTGATCGAAGCCGCAGGGATAAGTCCCGGGAGCAACACTGGTGATGCCGGCTTGCGTGTCGATCGAGCCGGGACTGGCGCCGAGATTACCATCGAAGTAGTCGAATCCTAGCGTCGCAGGCGAGCAGTCGCCGGCCGGATTCTGATCGCCAAGATGAAACTTACCGATCATCGCGCTCTGATAACCGGCCGTCGCCAGCACTCGCGGCAAGGTCGTTTCATAGGGCGAGGTTTGCGCAGCCGGCAGCATGTTGTCGATGAGCGCGCTGGTGACACCGGTGCGAAGCGGATAGCGCCCGGTGAAGAACGCCGCACGGCTCGGAGAGCATTCCGGCATCACCCAGACATTGGTGAATTTGACTCCCGCGTTGGCGATCGCCTTCAGGTTTGGCAACGATTCGGGTACCGAGCCGTCTTTCCAAAACGAACCCATCTGATCGATCCCGACGTCATCCATGACAACGAACACGATGTTGGGAGGCTTCGAAGAGGAGGCGGACGATCCGGAAGACGAGTTACAGCCCTGCGCAAGCGTCAGCAATCCCAGTGTCAGCATCCAGATCGCGGATCTCAGACGCCATTGCCGCAGGTTGTTGCAACAGGTTCCGGTTTGGCAAGTCTCGGCCGCTTGAATCATCGTGTCGCCCCCAGAAGACAGTCAGCGGATGCGGTTCTTTTTTATCGCAATCCGCGGCAGCGCCTCAAGCGAAGCGGATTCGGCCAGGCAATTGATACTCTTGCGTTACGCAACCGCATCAGTCAATTCTCTTGATGAACTCAGTAGTTCGCTTGATGAACTTTGATGGAGCATCAGACATGAGCGATAACGCAGCATCGAGAGCGAGTGAGGGCTGGACCAAAACCGCGTGCGTCCTGTGCAGCGTGAACTGCGGCCTCGAGGTGAAACTCGACGGACGCCGCATCACGCGCGTGCGAGGCAACAAGGATCACGTCGCCTCCCACGGCTACGCATGCGAAAAAGCGCAGCGTATCGACTACTACCAGAGCGGCAAGGATCGCCTCGACTCGCCGATGCGTCGGCGCAGCGACGGCACCTTCGAGAAAATCGATTGGGATACCGCGATCGTGGAGATCGCCGCGCGCTTGATGCGCGTGCGCGATGAGCACGGTGGCGCGAGCATCTTCTATTACGGCGGCGGCGGACAGGGGAATCATTTGTGCGGCGCCTACAGCACCGCGACGCGGCGCGCGCTCGGCGCCGTCTATGCCTCCAACGCGCTGGCGCAGGAAAAAACCGGTGAGTTCTGGGTTGAGGGGAGGCTGACCGGAGGGCGTCCGTCGCCCGACTTCGAGCATGCCGAGGTCGCGGTGTTCGTCGGCAAGAATCCGTGGCAGTCGCATGGCTTCCAGAGCGCGCGCCCGATACTGCGCAAAATATCCACCGACGCGAACCGCGCGCTCATCGTGATCGATCCGCGCCGCACCGAGACCGCTGAACTTGCCGACTATCATCTACAAGTGCGCCCCGGCACCGATGCCTTTTGCCTGAGCGCGATTCTGGCCGTGATGGTGCAGGAGGATCTCATCGCGCACCAATTTCTCACCGAGCATGCGACTGGAGGCGCCGAGCTATTCGATGCCTTGCGCCGGGTGGATGTCGCCGACTACTCCGCGCGCGCCGGTCTTACCGAGGATCAGGTGCGGGAGGTTGCGCGGCGAATCGCGCGGGCGACCGGCGGAGTTTCGGTGGTCGAGGACCTCGGCATCGAGATGTCGCCGCATAGCACGCTCAACTCGTATCTGGAAAAACTGCTTTTCTGCGTCACCGGAAATTTTGGGCGCAAAGGAGCGATGAATCTCCACACCAGCATGGGCAGGCTGGTCGGCGACGTGACCAAGGATCGGCGCAGCCCGGTCGGAGGGCATCGCATTATCGGCGGCATGATTCCATGCAACGTCATTCCCGATGAAATTCTCACCGATCATCCGAAACGCTTTCGCGCGATGATCGTCGAAAGCGCCAACCCGATTCATTCGCTCGCCGACAGCCAGCGGATGCGCGAGGCGTTGCGCGCGCTCGATACGGTGGTCGTGATCGATGTCGCCATGACTGAGACTGCGCGCGAAGCGCACTACGTGCTGCCGGCATCGTCGCAGTATGAAAAATGGGAAGCGACATTTTTCGCGGGCGAGTTCCCGAATAACTATTTCCATTTGCGCGCGCCGATCATCGAACCGCTTGCCGGCACTCTGCCGGAGGCCGAGATTCATCGCCGCTTGATTCGTGCCATCGGCGCTTTAAAAGACGAGGACCTTGCTCCGCTGCATGAGGCAGCGGCGAAAGGGCGCAGCGAGTATGCGCTGGCGTTCCTGCAGTCAACCTCGGCCAATCCCAAGCTCGGAACACTCACGCCCATCGTGCTTTACGAAACGCTCGGGCCGACGCTTGGCAAAGGCAACGAGGTCGCCGCGATCATGTGGGGTGCGGCGCAGACCTGCGCGATGACCTATCCCGAGGCGATTCAGCGCGCGGGCTTTACCGGTGACGGGCCCGAACTTGGCAATGCGCTCTTCGAGGCGATTTTCAGCGGTCCCGACGGCGTAACCTTCTCGGTCGACGACTACGACGAGAGCTGGAAGCGCATGAAGACGCCGGACCATCGCATCCACCTCGACATTCCGGAACTGATCGAAGAATTAGAATCGCTTGCCGACGAGCAACCTGAAAGCAACCCGGGGTTTCCGTTCATCCTGATGGCGGGCGAGCGGCGCTCCTCGACCGCTAACACCGTGATTCGCAATCCGGCCGGACGCGGCAAGGATCCGGACGGCGCATTGCGCATGAGTCCCTCGGACGCGCAATCACTCGGCATCGCCAATGGCGGCCGGGTCCGCATCACCACGCGTCGCGGCAGCGCCGAGGCGGTGGTCGAGGTCAGCGATCGGCTGCGAGCCGGACATGTGTCGCTGCCCAATGGCAACGGACTTTCCTATCCTGACGCCGAGGGCCGCACCGTGCTCAATGGAGTCGCGCCCAACGAGTTGACCGCCTCGGATCATCGCGACTGGCTGGCGGGGACGCCATTCCACAAACACGTTCCGGCGCGCATCGAGGCGATCGCCTGATGCGGCGGACACGCTTCGACCGCTGGCCCTGTCCCATCGCGCGCACCACCGATCTGGTCGGCGACTGGTGGACCCCGCTGATAATGCGCGAGGCGTTTCTGGGCCGCCGCCGCTTCGAGGATTTTCAGCGCGAGCTAGGCGTCCCTCGAGCGGTGCTGACCAAGCGACTGGATAGACTGGTCGAAGCCGGTCTACTTAAGCGGCAACCCTACGAAACCCATCCGCCGCGCTATGAGTATCGGCTGACGGAAAAGGGTCGCGCGTTCTGGGACGTGCTCGCGGCAATGTGGCGATGGGGCAGTGACTGGCTATGGGGCGAGAAGGGCTCGCCGGTAGCATTGTTCGATCGCGATACCGACAAGGAAGTAAGGCCAGTGGTTATCGATCAAAACACCGGGCAACGCCTCGATGTCCGGAAGTTGAAGGTCGCGAAAGCCCGGAGAGCTATCCCTTGACTCTTTCGCGTTCGACCTGATTGGCACAATTGCAAAGGAGACCAGCCAATGGGTAATAAATCTGCGCGTGACAGGATCAAGGCAGCGGACCTTCCCGCATCAAATACTCCTGCATATCGCCCCGGTCCTTCAGTGGCGGAACTCCTGAGCCATGAAACTCGGCCAGTGCCGTCGGCACTACGCAGCGAGCGCAATGACTATCTGGATGACCGCGAGGCCGCGCCGGTCGACAAGGAGCGCTACTTCTCGCCCGAGTTTCAGCGTCTCGAAGCCGAGAGGATGTGGAGTCGGACCTGGCAGATGGTATGCCGGGTCGAAGAGATTCCTAAAGTCGGCGATCACATCGTCTACGAGATCCTGGACAAGTCGCTCATCGTGATGCGATCGGGTCGAACCGAGATCAAAGCCTTTCATAACGTCTGCTTGCATCGAGGGCGAATTCTTCGCGAGACCGGAGGGCAAGTTCCGAATATCCGCTGCAAGTTTCATGGCTTTACCTGGAAGCTCGATGGCAAGCTGGCGACCGTACCCTGCCGCTGGGACTTTCCCAATCTGAAGGACGAAGAGTTTTCGCTGCCTGAAGCAGAGGTCGGCGTTTGGGGCGGCTTCGTCTTCATCAACTTGGATCCCGATGCGATCTCGCTCGAGGAATACCTGGCCGACATACCCGAGCACTTCCGCGATTGGGATTTCGAAAACCGCTACATCGCAGCCCACGTCGGCATAGTCGCAAAGGCCAACTGGAAAGTCGCGCTCGAAGCCAGCCTCGAAGCGATGCACGTGGTCGCAACCCATCCGCAAGTTTTGCCATTCATGGGCGATGTCAATGGGCAGTACGACGCGCGCAAGGATCATCCGCACTACAGCCGGTTGATTTCTCCTATGGGAGTGCCCAGCCCTTTTGTAGCTGGAACTGTCAGCGAGCAGGAGATTTTTGATTCGTTAATGCCGTCGGACGGACTTAAGGTGCCGCCAGGTATGAGCGCGCGCCAGTTCGCAGCCGAGATGATGCGTCGGCGAATGACGCAAGCGACTAATGGTAAGGACTTCTCCAACATTTCCGATGCCGAAATGCTGGACTTGATCATCTATTCCATCTTTCCCAATTTCTATCTGCAGGGCGGCTACTTCCTGAACACCACTCTCTTCTATCGCTACCGGCCGTGGGCAGGCGACCCGCAACAATGTTTGTGGGAGGTGTATGTGTTGCTGCCAATCCCGAGCAACGCCGCCACTCCGGCGCCGGCCCCGCTGCATCTTATGGAACCCGACCAGACGCTGGCAGACGCGGAAGAGCTAGGTCCTTTCATGGGCGCATTCCTCGATCAGGACCTTGGCAACATGGCGTGGGTGCAAAAGGGGCTGAAAGCATCACAACGACCGCTCCCCAACCTTGCGCGGTACCAGGAGAGTCAGATTCGTCACTTCCATCGCACCCTGGATATATACCTGCAGGGTTCGTCGATACCGAACGGCAAGCGTTAGTCGCGGCGCGCAGCGAGCGGCTTGGGACCGAGCGGATGCTCGCGCGTGCCCGCCACCTTGGTCATCTGCACCAATGCGTCGACGAGGCTGAGCATTTCATCGAGCGCGGCCGGCGAGATTTTTCCATCGACGAAATCCGCCGACGAAAGGTACACGCTGGCTGGGGCAACGAATGCCCCGAACCATGCGAGGATGTCGCGCAAATGCCAGTCGACGCCCAGGTAGTGATGCATGGTGGCGCCCATCGCCACGATGCCGACCGGCTTGCCCATCAGCGCTTCGATAGGGATCTGATCGAGGAGATTCTTGAGTGCGCCGGTAATCGAGCCGCGATAGACCGGGCTCAGGATAATAACCGCGTCCGCATCCATCACCAGCTTCACTGTCGAAGCGGTATCGTCGCCGTATTGTTCAGGCGGGCGGCCATCGGCAAATGCGATTTTTCGATCGGCGAGATTGATGAGTTGGGCCGCGATTTCCGCATTGGCCTCGCGCGCGGCCTGCAACATTGAATTCGTGGCGGCCAGCAATCGTCCTGGAGGTGTAACACTGCCGAGTACGGCGAGCAGATTCTTCATCAGTGGGCCCTCACTCAAGCCAGGAAGCTTTCGCGAGCATGATCGAGTCTCGGCAACTTGTCGATGCAAGTCGACGAGATTTTCCGGACATATTGCTTCGCATAGATCAGTTGGTAACCTTAAATGAGGCCCACCTTCCGTCGGCGGCTGGAGCTGACGGCACAAATTCTCTTGTTTTTTGGAGACGCGTTGGCAGCCTACAAAAACCCTTCCCCGACGCCACCTGATTTGGGAGCTGTGCCCGGAGCGTTGCCAAATGGCCCAATCTAGTCTTCTCGTCCATGGGGGCGAGGTCCCATGGCGTGGAATCGCTTTGGGCTCGGCTGTGCTAGCCGCAATACTGGGGCTCTATATGCTCAACGGCGGCTCGCGTCTCCCTGCGCTCGCGACCGTCGGTGTGGGGGGTGCGGTGGTTTTCTACAAGGCGTGGGTGTGGACTCGCATCGATCGGCAATGGCTGATCGTTCCACTCACGGTCCTGTCGATTTTCGTCAACAGCTTTTTTCTTGCGGGCGCACCGCGCGCCGCGATTCACTATGGGACCGTCATCCTGTTTTGTGCGCCGTGCGTTCCCATCGTATGGCGCACCGGAATTTTCCGTCGTGGCGGCTTCCAACTGTTTTCGATCTATTTTGGATGGGCGTTGCTGACCGTAACCTACTCGCTGGCGCCGGAATTCTCGGTCCTGCGTCTGCTGGATGCGACGCTGGTCTTTTGCGCGCTCGGCGCGATCGTCTTTGAACTCAAGGACGTCTGACGATGTGACGCGTCTGGTCGAGCGCTACATCATGGGATGCGGGGTCTTTGTGGTGGTCCTTGCGCTGGCGGCGGTCGCGCTCCCGCGCAGCGTGACCTGGGATGTTCCGGAACTTTACACCTTCAACCAGCAGGTCGCGCGCTTCCGCGGACTGCTCAACAATCCCAACGATGTCGGCGGCTTGATGCTGATAACGGTCGGACCCACGCTGGCGTTCTGGAGTCGCTTCGACGCGCGCCGGAAAAAATGGCTGGGCCTGATTGCGTTGCTTTCGGTAGCCGAGGCAGCGCTCGCCGACTCGCGCACCCCCTTTATCGCGCTGGCGGCGGGAATTGTTTGTTACATCCTGTGGCGCTATCGGCTGCGTGGAATCCTGCTGCTAGTCGCGGGCGGAGGGTTGGCGATAGCGGCCCTGCCAATCTTCGGCCACAACATCGGCGAATACGTCGGACGCGGTGACGTGACCACCCTGACCGGTCGCACCGAGATGTGGGCGTACGTCGTACAGGAGATCAAAGCCCGCCCCGTTTTGGGCTACGGATACGAAGTTGCCGGTGCTATTTTCCAGAGCAAGTATTTCCCCATCTGGTACGGCCCCTGGGACGAGGGATCGCAGAGCTCATTGCATAATGGTTATCTCAACCACGCGATCGGGGTGGGCGTCGTTGCAACGCTGTTCTGGCTATTCATCGTGCTCCGGCCATGGTGGTTTGCGATGCGCCAAGCCAAGGACCCGTGGAACCTCAAGCCCTTGGCGCTGCTGGTCGTGATTCCTTGCATGGTGCACAACATGTCGGAGGCGTCGATCGGCGATTTCCTCGGCATGGTGGGGCTGCTGTTCGGCCTCGTGTGGGCGGTCGGCGAACGCTACAGATTGCTGGTGCAGGAGGAGGCAGCGTCCGCACGTCAGAAGGCGCTCGACCTGGCCCCGCCCGCGGTCGCCATATTCCAAGGCATAAGAGCGTAGCCCTCCACCCTCGCGCAGCCTGTTATGCCAACCACTCCGCGCCGCATGACTTTGGGATGTTTCCTGATTGCCCTGGTGGGCGCGTCTTTAATCGTATGGTTGGCCTCCGGTGCGAGTGCTCAATCGCAGGGTCGCTCATTTTACGTCGATCCCGCCGGCAACGATTCGAATTCCGGCACCAGCGCGGCCTCTCCGTGGCGCACGGTCGCGAAAGTTAATGCGCTCGCGTTCGAGCCGGGCGATACCGTCTACTTCAAGCGCGGCGGGCTGTGGCGCGAGACTTTGGAGCCGCATCGCGGCGGAGCGCCGGGAAAGCCCGTCACATTTACCGGCTATGGAACCGGTCCGCAGCCGGCCATCAACGGTAGCGATGTGATCGGCCCGTGGGGTCCCGCAGGGTGGGCGCTTTTTCATGCTCACTCGGAAAAGCCCGCCAACGTTTATGTCGACGGGCGGCCCGGTTGGGGGCTGCTACATGCGTGTTGCCGAGCCGGTTCGCATTGCGCACCAAGCGGTTCCTGCGCGGTTGGGCCGATGGAAGCGGGAAGCTGGATGTGGGATCCGGCGACCAAGGATCTCGTACTCTGGATGCCTGACGGTTCGAACCCGGCCACGCACACCATCGAAGCCGCGACCAGAACGTTCGGCATGAACGTGGTCGGAAATGGCGGCGAGAAGAGCAACATCGTCGTGGACGGAATTACTTTCGAGCGTACCGCGGGCGGCGGGCTTTACTTCTTCAGCAACGATGAAGGCGGCGTGGGCTTCACCGGGATCGTCGTGCGCAACTGCACGGTTACGCAAACCGGCACCGGCCACATCGACGATGGCGACTACCACAACGGCATCCACTACTCGCAACACGTCGAGATGCCGACCGCCCCGGTTTTCGAGCACAATCGGATTTCCTTCACCGGCAACCATGGCAACGGCATCAACAGCCAGGCCGCCGACAATGCACAACTGCTCGACAACGATGTGAGCGAGTTCAACCACTCCGGCCTGGACATGAAAAATTCCAAGGGCGTCATCGCGCGCGGTAACATCGTGCATGACAGCTTCGATACCAACGCGATTTACCAGGAGTACTGCAGCGGCGGGCTGATCGAAAACAACCTGGTCTACAATGTTCCGGGCACCCGGCCCGGGCGCGGTTCGGGAATCCAGATCGATGTCGACAGCACCGGGGCGCGCATCCTAAACAACTCGATCTACAACGTCTTCACCGGGCTGTACCTGATTCATCCCGCGACCGCGCAGTTCAATGCTGTCGCGAACGCGACTCATGCGGTCGTCGATGCCAAGGAGGGCGGCGAGTTCGCGCACAATGTCTGGGGCGGCACGGCGCCGGTTTTCTTCCTGAGCAATCGGCGCTTCGACATCGCGGGCTGGAAAGCCGACGGGCATCCTGAAGACATCGCGGCCGACCCGATGTGGATCAACCCGGCGCACGGCAACTTTAACCTCGCACCGTCTTCGCCGCTGATCGCGGCGCGCGCCGGCATTACGTCGGCGATCCGCTCAATCCCGCGATAGATGCGATTCGTTATGCGGCTCTGATTTCGCGCGACTCTTCGGTAACGCGTGAACCGCCCCGAATTGCCGAACGAACCCGCCGCTTCAATGCAATCGCCATCGGGAGCCATCGATAGGCGCCCATCAGCTTGAGGTGAAACTCGATGGGCAAATCAGTTGGATCGACGCGCACCCTGCCCTGCACGAAATTCGAGAAATCGGCGAGCACCGGCAGACAGGTGAAAATCCGCTGGTAACCTGCCTTGCGGCAGATCGGGCTCAATTCATCGCTGTACGCCCCGTATGGAAAGCAGAACATAGTCACCGCATGCCCGGTGATCGAGGACAATTTCTCGCGCGATTCGCGCAACTCGCGATAGGCGTCCTGCTCGCTGAGCGTCGTCATGCGGGCGTGGGTGGCCCCATGCGATCCAATCGTGACCACACCCGAGTTCAATGCGCGCAGTTCGTCGAGGCTCACCAGGCGATCGAACTCGATGCCGTCGACGCTTTGCCCCAGCCGATCGGATATCGCGAAGATCGTAACCGGAATATTTCGCCGCTGAAGTTCCGGGACCGCATTGTCGGCGAAGCTCTTCCATCCATCATCGACCGTAACAATCGAGTAGCGCACGCCCGCAGCGAGCGGCTCGAGGTTGTCGGCGCGCAGCGGCGTGGTCCATCGCGCAAGATGATCGAGCTGTCGAGCGAAGTTCCGACGCTGCTCGCTCAGCACGTGATGGTAGTAAATGATCATTGCGGCCGGCGGCGGCATTTTTCCCAACCCGCGAAGCACCAGGCGCCAGCTCTCCGTGATCACATAAAACGCGAGGCTGATAACGAACTTCAGTACCCGCGAGGCCAGACGCGGTGATTCCGAATCATCGATCATACCGGTTTGTGTCGCGACGAGGCGGGTCTCAGGCTGCGCCATTGGTGGAATTCCTCGATTCGGAAGCGACGCCCGCGGAGTGTTTCTCGGACGTTTGCGAGCTCGCCGGCGCGGAGCATCGGACGGTGATGAAGTCGCACCGAAGCGGCCGGGTGGTCCGCAGGATCATTCCATTTTCGCCATTTTCGCCATTTTTGAATCCATTCCTTCCGGCGTCGCAGGGCACGAAGCCAACCGCGCATAGCACATTATGGGCGGGAGTGTTGCGCGCAGTTTTTTTGAAATTAACCCAAATCGCTTTCACCCCGGCGCGATTGTGATGCTCGAGCAGATGGCTGAACAGCGCCTGCTCGATGAACTTCGACTGCACCCGGCACGAGAGCATGAAGTCCAGTACCTCCAGCGTTTCGGGTTGCTCCTTTACCAGGCAGAAACCGACGGTGCCGTAAGAGCCATACCTGTCGGAGACGCGCAAAACATATTTGCCGAGTGTTGGATTGGCGATGATCGTTTGCAGTTCCTCGCGCGAATACTTGCGGCCGGAAAAATTCAGCTGATTGGTGCGCTGCACCAGTTCCGCGACCCGTTCGCCGTCGTGCTCCGAGTAGCCGCTGATTTCCAGCTCGATCGCGCAGGAGGCGAGGAACCCGAGGTAATCGTCGCCGAAGCCCTGCTCCTGCTGCTCGCGAGCGACCTGCTGCTGATACATCTTGCGGCGCTGGCGTGATTCTTCGGTCACGCTGCCTTGGAAGCGCGGGTCGGCGCTTAGCGATGCGATTTGATTCGCGTTAATCGGCAACAACCCGGGGATCGCTCCCGAGACTTCGTCCAGCTCGAATTGGTTGTCGTCGATGAACGCGAAGGTATCGATTCCGAGATTGAGATTTTGCGCGATGTTCCTGATCTTCTGGCTCTTGGGCAGCCAGTCGATTTGCGGATAAAGGAAATAATCGGCGACGCCCAGCTCCTGAAGCTTTTTCCACGCCGGCTCGAAGTCATTCTTGCTGACCACGCTGAGCAGGATCCCGCGCTCATCGAAATGTTTCAGCAATTCGACAATACCCGGATTGAGGACCACTTCGTCGCCCTCGACCAGGGTGCCTTTCCATAGCGTGTTGTCGAGGTCCCATACCACGCACTTGATTTTGCGCGCCTCGGCGTTCGCGGGACGCGGTTTGAACCGCACCAGATCAGCGCTGAGGAAAACCAGCCGTCCATTCCCGTCGGCCTCCGGGACCATCGTGATCTTGAATGGTGCGTCGCGATCGAGGATCTGCCGGAACGACTGCGCCGGTAGTTCATGCCGCGAATAACCCGGCGGCAGCGCGACGGTATTTATCGATGGCGGCACCAGCGGAGTCTCGCGGCCCATGCGCGTAAGGTCGTCGGCCGAAACGGTGAAAATCACCTGGAGGCGAATTTCGCTCTCGGTAGGATTGTAAACCTCCAGCAGAAACGCCTCGGCTTGCGGCCCGCCGCTCCCCCGCTCATTCAGCCGGCGAGTAAGTTTCTCCATCGCCGTGTAGGTGAGCTGATCCCAGACTGGTTTGCCGGTCGCACCCTTGACGATGTGCCCGACGACGTTGGCAAGCGGAGCGCCGGCCTCGATCATCCGCTCCCATCGCAGCACCGTATCTAGCGGATGAATCGCGGTATCGCCGAAGGCCTCAATCTTCGCCCATTTTTTGAATGCGACTTCGACTCCATAGCCGCGCAGCGATCGAAATGAGCGATTCTTGTATGCACCGAATGCGAACCGGCGGCACCGCAGGTCAGAGCGAGGTTGATAGAGGTCGCAACTCGAATAGCAAGCGGGCGCGGCGCACTCGACGCAATGCTCGCCCCAATGCAAAAACGCGATACCTTCAACATCGTCGGCAGGCACATAGTCCAGCGCGGGTGTCGCTGGCCTTTCGCGATGCAGTTTGGGATCGTATTTGTCAAATTCGAACATTGAAGCCCGAATATAATAGCAGGTTCACCCTGCCCATTATAGCGCGTCCAATCATGCCTAAAATCATCAAGAATCGTCTCGCATGCTCCGCGTCGCCGCTACCATCTCGTTTTGGACGAGCGACACCCGGAGAAGCTTCGCATCGGAGGCGTATCGCTGCGGACGTCGAGAGCAAGCATGCTCGACTCGCGGCAAGGACGTATCATGTCGCCGCGTCCCGGTCAGGACCGGAAGCCGCGCGCGATGACGTAGAGCTCCGAGGATCCTGGGCGTGTTGCCTTGACCTTGGTCACATCGATGCTCGCGAAATGCGTCTCGAATCGAGTCAGGATGCTCTTGAAGGCCCCGCTCATGAACAACTTTGCGATCATGGTGCCGCCCGGTTTCAAGGTATGCGACGCGATCGCCAGGGCGGCTTCGATCAGCTCGTCGAACTGGGCGTCATCGCGATCGCGGATGCCGGTGAGCTTCGGCGAGAGATCGCTGGTGATCAGATCGGCAGGGCGTCCGAGCTTCTGTTTGAGGATCTCCGGCAGCATCGGGTCGCGGATGTCGGCCACCATCGTCTCGACCGATGCGCCGAAATTTCCGCAGGGCGCCAAATCGATTCCGATCACGCGGCCGTTGAGACCAACCGCTGCGCCGAGGATCGCGAGCCATCCACCGGGCGCGCATCCGAGGTCGATGATACGCGCGTCGCGAGGTAGCGCAATTCTGCGGATCAGTTCTTCGATCTTGAATGCGGCACGTGAGGGCAACCCCCTATCGCGAGCTTTGCGGTAATATTTGTCGCGGGGTTCGTACTTAGCCACGTCAATCTGCTTGCGGGTAGGGCCGTTCGCGAACGGCGTCTGCCGGATAATTCACAAATCCACAAACTAGTTTGCTCACGGAATCGAAGCCTGTATCCTGACAGCCTCTGCACAGAAGCAATTGTATTTGATCACACCCCGATGCCAGCCCTGAATCTCGACGTTCTCAATGCTGAACAACGCGCTGCGGTCCTCGCGCCCGACGGCCCCATTCTCATTCTGGCCGGCGCGGGATCGGGCAAGACGCGCGCGATCACCTATCGTATCGCCCACCTGCTCGGCGAGCGCAACGTCGATCCGCGCGAAGTGCTGGCGGTCACCTTTACCAACAAAGCCGCGGGCGAGATGCGCGAGCGAGTCGCGGCGCTGCTCGACGGCGCGCAGCCGCCGTGGGTCAGCACCTTTCACTCGGCCTGTGCGCGGATCCTACGCGCCGAGGCGCGGGCGGTCGGCTACGAGCAGAATTACTCCATCCTCGATGAAGGCGATTCAATGTCCGTGATTCGCGACGTCATCGAAGATGCGTCGCTGCCCGATTCTCCCACGCCCGAGCTGGCGCGCGCTCGCATCGAACAGGCCAAGAACGAGGCGATCTCGCCGACCGACCTTGCCGCACGCGCCGAGAGCGGGCGCGACACCGCGATCGCACACATCTACCGGCTTTATCGCGAACGTCTGCGCACCATGAATGCGATGGACTTCAGCGACTTGCAGCTTCTGACCTATGAGCTGTTCCGCGACAATCCTGCGACGCTGGAAAGATACCAGCAGCGCGCCGCGCATCTAATGGTGGATGAGTACCAGGACACCAATCGCGTGCAGTACCTGCTGGTGAAGGCGCTGGCGGCCCGAACCGGCAATATCTGCGTGGTCGGCGACGAAGATCAATCGATTTACAAATGGCGCGGCGCCGACATCCGTAACATTCTGGATTTTGAAAGCGACTATCCCAACGCGCAGATTTTCAAGCTCGAACAGAATTACCGTTCGACCAAGACCATCCTTGCCGCGGCAGGCGCCGTGATTGCGCACAACCGTGAGCGCAAGGAAAAAACCCTCTGGACTGAAAACGAGGGCGGCGACCAAGTCACCTATTTCACCGCGATGACCGAGCGCGACGAGGCCGACTACCTCTCGCGCGAGATCGCTTCGCTGGTCGAGTCCAACAAGTTTCGCCCTGCCGATGTGGTGGTCTTCTACCGCGTCAATGCGCAGTCGCGAATCATCGAAGAAGCGCTGGTCCGCCGGCGGCTCCCGTACTTCGTCGTCGGGGGCCACCGATTTTACGAGCTCAAGGAAATCCGCGACCTGCTTGCCTACCTGCGGGTTATCGCCAACCCGGCCGATGCGGTCAGCCTCCAGCGGATGCTTGGAGTGCCCACCCGCGGCATTGGCGCGCGCACCATCGAGGTAATGAAGGAGATCGCTTCGCATGAAAGCATTACGATGCTCGAAGCGCTCGGCCATCTGGAGGCCGCGCGCGACGTCGCATTGCGCATCGCCAAGTCTGCGACCGCACTCTACTCATGGCTGCACGACCTGATTGCGCGGGCGCCCGAAATGTCGGTGCGAGGCATCCTCGACGAGATCATCGTGCACTCGGGCTTCATCACCTACCTCGAAGGGCTGCCCGATGGACAGCAGCGGCGGCAGAACGTCGCGGAACTGCTCGCAGGAGCCGGGGAGTTTGACAATCAGAAAAGCGGTGGCATCACCGAGTACCTCGAAAACGTCGCGCTGATAAGCGACGCCGATGCGGTGGCCGCGCAGGGCGGCCGCGTGGCCCTGATGACTCTGCACACTTCCAAGGGCCTGGAATACCCGGTCGTGTTCATCGCTGGGATGGAAGAAGGCCTTTTCCCGCATCAGCGATCGAACGACAACAATGGCGAGAACATCGAGGAGGAGCGGCGGCTTTGCTATGTCGGAATGACCCGTGCGCGCCAGCTTCTGTATCTCACCAACACGCTCTCGCGCGAACTCTATGGCCGTCGCGAGGACCCGCGCCCGTCACGCTTCCTGGCCGAGATCAAGCAGGACCTGCTGCGCCGCATCGCGCCCGAAGAGCCGCCGCGGGTCCCGTTCATTCGCATTCCGGCGCACAATGAGCGCTATGTCGATTACAGCGAATCACAACTGCCTGAAGACGAACTGGCCTCCGGCGGCCTCGGGGTAGGCGCGCAAGTGATGCATCCGACCTTCGGACGCGGAACGATTCGCAAGCGTGAGGGGCGCGGTGACTCCGCCAAGGTTTGGATCAATTTCGATCGCAGCGGCGTGAAGTTGCTGATTTTGAAGTTCGCGAATCTGCGCCCGATCTGACCAGAAGACGCTCGGGGTGGCCAAAGTTGCTCCGCCTGGGCGGAATCCTTATCATTTGATCTGGAGGGCGTCCCATCCTTGGAAGACTTCAGGAAGGCCCGTGGGCCGGAGGCGGTGCGTACTAGTTTGAGGAAATTACTCCCTATTTCGAGCCGGATTTTCCCGGCCCTCGTTTGCCTTGTGCTCGCCGCCGCCATGCTGCCTTCGTTTGCGCGTGCGTGGAGCGAGGACGAATTCGAACATCGCCCACTGTTCGCTTATCCGGTGCCGCATGGACGCGATAACATCGTCGGCAATCTGATCGATTATCAAATTCAAAAGGGCGACACGCTTCTGGATGTGGGACGATGGTTCGGTGTCAGCGCAAAAGAAATTTCCGACGCGAACAACCATATGGATTGGTGGACGCCGCCGGTCGGAAGCACCATCATCCTCACCGATGAACACATCCTGCCTGATACACCGCGCGTCGGGTTGGTCCTGAACATCCCCGAGATGCGGCTCTATTATTACTATCCGTCGCCAACCACCGGACCGTCGCCTCATCGTGGCAAAATGAAAAAAGAAGGCGTGACTCCGGGCGGATTCAAAAAGATCGTCGATACCGAAATCATTGAAGCTCCGGACGAGCCTGCGCCGGAACCAGCACCCGCGCCGAAATCGCACAAGCATAAGGGACATGCGTCGAGCGGCAGCACTAATGCCGAAGTCGTGTATACCTTCCCGGTCGGGTTAGGACGATTTGACTGGAAGACTCCGGTCGGCGCCTTTCGCGTTACCGCCAAGGTGAAGGACCCGACGTGGGTGGTTCCCGACGACATCTACAAAGAACACCTCGAACGCGATGGCGAGGCTGAGCACGTGGTACCCGGGGGCGGTGATGACAATCCGCTGGGCCACTACAAGCTCGACCTGTCTCTCCCGGAATACGGGATTCACGGAACCAATGTTCCGTGGGGCGTGGGAATGGAGGTCAGCCACGGATGCATCCGGCTTTATCCTGAAGACATCGAACGCCTGTTTCACAAGACCAAGGTCGGAACGCCCGGCGCAATCGTCTATCAGCCAATCAAGTTCGGATGGCGCGGCGACGCGCTTTACGTCGAAGTCCATTCGGACCTCTACGGCAAGTATCCAGGGCTATGGAGCCTCGCGCGGGATCTCGTTCAGCGCAAGGATCTGGAAGACAACGTCGACTGGAAGAAGCTCGAGAGCGCGGTGGTCGCGCAAACCGGCATTCCTACCTACGTGATGCCGGGCCCGGCTCCCGATGATTCGGGGCTGACCGCGAGTTCGCTGTCCCCGTAGTTCGGTCATCCTCATCGTCCGCCAGGGCGTTCGGGCGGTGCAGTACGTAGAGCTCGCGTGAGCCCAACCCGAATGGTCCGGGCCAGAAAACTCTCCCAACGACTTTGGTGCCCGGAAGCGGATGCATCGCGATGGTGTACTCGGCGATTTCGGCCGACGTGACCATAGGAATACCCGCCTCGTCATCCACGGTTTCCGGACCTGAGATTGGAAATCGATAGAGATCAAGCCCGTTAAGCCCGTAGCCCGCATCGATGGCGGATCGCCGGACGCCACTCTTTTCCAGCATGTCCCGCGCGGCAATCACCGCCGCTAGCCCGCGCTGGTAGGAGTATGTCCCTCCCAGCGACATCAAACCCATGGCTACGGTCATCACGAGAGCGGCAACCTGGGCGGGAAGTTTCTCCGGCAACGGTGTCAGAGCCAGAAGCAGAGCGCCGGGGGGAACCAGCACCAGGAAGTAGCGATCATTGAACAGCCATAGTGGGATGAGCGCTACCCAATAGATTGCGGCTGCGATAAACACTGCCGCCGACGCCCGCGTCAGCCTTGGAGCCACCTCGATCGCGGCAAAAATGAGGCCCGCGCCGGAAACGCTTCCCAGCAAAGTGAATACGTAACGCCACGCGTCCAGCCACCGGAAGCGATTGGGCGCGCCGCGCAGGACCAGCGCATTCGACCATCCACCGAAGCAGCTCATTTCGGGCGTCACCGGGTAGGGGGCTCCGTACCGCACCAGGAGCAACGTCACGACGAACAGCCCGGCTCCGAGGGCGAGAATGCGCCGTGTGTCTTTTATCGCGACCCGTAGCAACGCGAGCGGACTGAGAACGATGCCGAGGTACAGGAGCGGCCCAAGCACTCCCATTCGAAGGTATTCCCGAATGGGCACCATGAAGATGAAAGCGGAGCGTTTCGCGTTCACGGTCAGTGCCCACGGCGGCGGCCTCAGAATGGTTAACCAGATCCAGATAAGCGCGCACCCCAACAATGCAAACAAATACGGGATCAGCATTGGAGCAATCCGAACCACCCTGGCGCGCGAGAGTAGCGGTCGCGGCGCATCGTAAATCACGATGGCCGCAATCGAGCCGAGGATCGCGGCGCCACCAAACGGACGCACCGCGAACGCGACGAGCGCCAGGAATGCCGACAGCCATAGGTAGAAAATCTGTCTATCGCCTTCCGCTTTCGCGAAGGCCAGCAGTGACCCAAGGTACGCCGCGAGAAATGGGATCTCGCTCATGAACGAGAAGCTGAGGAACAGATAGCAGGGATTGCACACCAACAGGCCGGCCGCCCCAATGGCCAGCCATTGAGGCGCGCCGCATCGTCGAGCGAGCGCATACAGCAGGAGCGCCCCGACCACCGCGAGAACCACATCAGCGATTTCGAGCGAAACGGCGCCGCTGCCGAAAATCGAGGCCCACCCGGCGCCGTAAAACAATTGCGCGACCGGCATCGCCTCGGTGAAGCCGGCAAATCGGATCTGGCCGGTGGCGCGAAACCAACGGACGGCGACGTCGTAAATCCAGCTATCGGCGACTGGACCGTCGGTCAGCGGGTACAGGAGCGCCAATGCGAATAGATACCATCCTACCACCACGCCGATCGCGACGGCTCCCCCGCGCCTCTTCAAACCGGTCTCAGCCCTGCCTTGCTCACCTTTTGAGTTGTCCCCTATACTCGTCGAAACCAACCGAATCGGCCCTGCGATTCGTCAGCGGCATCGAACATCATCAATGCGACAAATTCCCTTTCATCGTCCCTCGATGGGTCCCGAAGAGGAGCACGAGGTTATCGACGCGCTTCGCTCCGGGTGGATCACCACCGGCCCCAAGGCCAAACGTTTCGAAAAAGAGTTGGCGGAGTATGTCGGCGCGAAACACGCGCTGGCGCTCTCGCACTGCACCGGCGCGCTGCATCTGGCGCTATGGGCGCTCGGCATCGGCCCCGGCGACGAAGTAATCACCACCCCGTTTACCTTTACCGCAACTGCGGAGGTGCTGGGATACCTGGGCGCCAAGCCGGTCTTCGTTGATGTCGATCCGGGCACCTTCAACATCAATCCCGCACGGATCGAGGAGGCGCTCGAAAGCGGACGGCACAAGCGCGTCAAGGCGATCGAGCCGGTGCACTTCGCCGGGCATCCATGCGACATGGATCGTATTCTCGCGATTGCGCGACGCCACGATTTGAAAATCGTCGAAGATGCGGCGCATGCGGTCGGCGCTTCCAGGCACATGGAAGGTCGCGGGATGGCCAAGATTGGCACCATCGGCGATCTCACCTGTTTCAGCTTTTATGCCACCAAGAATTTCACCAGCGCCGAGGGCGGCGCGATCACAACGGAAGATAGTGCGCTGGCCGAGAAAATCGCCGTCGCCAGCCTCCATGGCATGAACAAGGATGCGTGGAAGCGCTACGACAAGAGCGGTTCATGGTTCTATGAAATCCATGACACCGGCTTCAAGTACAACTTGTCAGATGTCCATGCGGCGATCGGCCTCGCTCAACTCAAGAAGTCCGACGACTTCATGCGCCGCCGAACCGAAGTCGCGCGCGCCTATAGCGAGGCATTCAAGGGCGAGGACGGCTTGCAAGTCCCATACGTTGAACCGGGAGTCGAACACGCCTGGCATCTTTATGTGCTGCGGCTGCGTCCCGAACGCCTCAAGATCGGACGCAACCAGTTCGTCGAGTCGCTGCGCGAACGCGGGGTCGGCACCTCGGTGCATTGCATCCCGCTGCACACGATGGATTTCTATCAGAAGACCTATGGCTACATGACGGGCGAGTTCCCGGTGACGGAGGATATTTTCAGCCGCTGCCTGTCGCTGCCGATATATGCCGCGATGAGCGCGGACGATGTCAGTTATGTGATCGATAGTGTGAAGGATCTGGTTCGTGAAAATCGCCGCTGACGCGGCGATGCAAGGAGGCTTAACTTAAGTGCGGCTACTTGTTACTGGTGGCGCGGGCTTTCTCGGTTCCCATCTGTGCGAGCGATTACTCAAGGACGGTCACGAGGTTATCTGCCTCGATAGCTACTTCAGCGGCAAACGAGCCAACATCCTTCATCTGCGCGACTACGACAACTTCGAAATTATCCGTCATGACATCGTCGAGCCGATCCTGCTCGAAGTTGACCAGATTTATAACCTCGCGTGCCCGGCATCCCCGGTTCACTACCAATACAACCCGGTCAAGACTGTTAAAACGAGCGTGCTTGGCACCATCAATATGCTCGGGATGGCAAAGCGGGTGCGCGCGCGCATCCTGCTCACTTCGACCAGCGAAGTATACGGCGATCCCGAAGTACATCCGCAGAAGGAAGACTACTGGGGGCACGTCAATCCCAACGGCGAGCGCTCCTGCTATGACGAGGGCAAGCGCGTCGCTGAATGTCTGATGATGAACTATCACCGGCAGAATAAGGTCGATGTCAAGATCGTGCGCATCTTCAACACCTACGGTCCGCGGATGGCAATCAACGACGGACGCGTAGTGTCGAACTTCTGCGTCGCAGCGCTCAAGGGCGAGCCGCTTGAACTGTACGGCGACGGCAGCGCGACGCGATCGTTCGCCTATGTCGATGACATCATCGAGGCGATCGTTCGCATGATGAATACCCCCACTGGCTTCACCGGTCCCGTGAACATCGGCAACCCTGACGAGTTCACCGTCGAGGAGCTGGCGAAGCTGACCCTCGAGCTCACCGGCAGTGCCTCGAAAATTGTGCGCAAACCGACCCGTCCCGACGATCCGACCCGGCGGCGTCCAGACATCACGCTTGCGAAGAAGCATCTGAACTGGGAGCCGAAGATCCCCCTGCGCGACGGCCTCGCACGCAGCATCGAGTATTTTCGCGATGAGCTGAAGCTCACGCGTACGTAACGCGAAACCTTATTGGGAGGGTTCATGGCGACTGCACTCATCACTGGAGCATCGAGCGGGCTGGGCGAGGAATTCGCACGTCAGCTCGCGCGCGAAAATTACGATCTGGTGCTGACTGCACGGCGCGAGGATCGCCTCAAGACCGTTGCGGCGGAAGCGATGAAGCTGGGCTCTTCGAAGGTCGAGGTCATCTCCTCCGACCTCGGCCAGCCTGAGGCTGCGGCGAAACTCCATCGCGAGGTCACGGCGCGCGGCATCGAAATCGAATGTCTCATCAACAACGCGGGCTTCGGGACCCATGGGATCTTTCACAAGATGCCGCTGGAGCGCGAGCTCGAAGAGATCAACCTCAACATTACGGCGCTGGTTTCGCTGACCCGGCTCTTCATCGATGGGATGGTGGCGCGGCGGCGCGGCACCATCATCAATGTCGCCTCGACCGCTGGGTTTCAGCCGGTTCCTTATATGGCCACCTATGCGGCGACCAAGGCCTTTGTGCTCAATTTTTCCGAGGCCGTCGCGCTAGAGGTTCGCCGCGCGGAAGTCACAGTAATGGCCCTGTGTCCGGGCCCGACGCGCACCGAATTTCAGGGCACTGCCGGTGTCGAACGCTCGTCGTTCCCGTCCTTCGCGTATATGGATGCGAAGACCGTGGTGGCGCAAGCGCTGGCGTCGGCCAAACGCGGCAAAGCGGTGCGCATCAATGGCATCATGAATCAGATGATGGCGCAGTCGAATCGGTTCTCGCCACGCTCCGTGGTCGCGCGCATCGCGGGCGCCATGTTCAAGGGCGACGCGGCATAGGGCCTTGCACCTCGCATCGACGCTAACGAAGATAGAGCTATCTCACTGCTTCGGTTCCCGAACGGAGATGGGGCAAGTCTCAAGGCGTACCGCCGCTGCGATGTTTCTGATGCTGGGCGCACTTGCGTTCTTCGGATGCAGCACGCCACCGGAGAAACCCGCGATGCCTCCCCCGGCTGCCGCTGCGCCTGCGCCCGCACCTCCCAAATCCGTGATGTTCGATAGCGACCCGAACGGCGAGTGGAATCTGTTCCCCGATCCGACCACCGGCGATGTCGGCGTCTATCACAAAGGCCAATATCTCGGCTCGGTCGACGGCAACGAGGGCGAAGACCCCCCGCTGCCGCACTCCGGCAAAGCGCAGCCCAAGTCAAACGACGATGCGCCCGAAGGCTATCGTTAATCCTTGAGCAGGTTGCGCGCGATGACCACGCGCTGGATCTGCGACGTGCCTTCGTAAATCTGCAGCAGCTTCGCATCACGCATCAGCTTCTCGACCGGATACTCCTTCATGTAGCCGTAACCACCGAAAATCTGCACCGCGTTGATGGTGTTCTGCATGCACGCGTCGGCGCTGAACGCCTTCGCGATGCTCGAAATCTCGTTTGGCGGCGCGCCCTGGTCGACCAGCCATGCGGCCTTGTAAGTGAGCAGCCGGCTCGCCTCGATGTTGATGGCCATGTCGGCCATCATGAACTGGACGGCCTGGAAGTTCGCGATCGGCTGCCCAAACGCGTTGCGCTGCCGCGAGTACTTGAGGCATTCGTCCAGCGCGCGCTGCGAAATTCCGATCGCAATGGCGCCGATTTCCGGACGGCTCTTATCGAAAGTCCCCATCGCGTACTTGAAGCCTTCGCCTTCGCGTCCGACCAGCGCGCTCGCGGGAATTCGCACGTCTTCATAAAAAATCTCGGCCGTATCGGCGGCGCGCTGCCCGAGCTTGCCGTGCATGCGGCGCGCGGTGATGCCCGGTGTCGTCGCCGGGAACACGAAGCATGAAATCCCTTTGTGCTTGAGCCGCTTGTCGGAAGTCGCGAACGTCACATACCAATTGGCCACCGAGCCATTGGAGATGAAATGCTTGGTGCCATTGATGACGTACTCGTCGCCTTCGCGCCGATAGCTGGTGCTCATCCCGGCGACATCGGAACCGGCTCCCGGCTCAGTAATCGCGAACGCGCAGAACGTAAGCTTTTCCATCAGCGCGCCAAGGTAGGTCCGCTTCTGCTCCTCGTTGCCGGCAATCAGTAGCGGCAGCGTCGCCAGATCATTGGCAGCGATTGAGTTGGTGATCCCGGCGCATCCGTAATTCAACTCCTCGCTGATGAGGCAGGTTTCAAGGATGTCGAGGCCGGGTCCGCCGAGTTCTTTGGGAACCCCGAAGTTGATCAGGCCCGCATCGAAGGCCTTCTGAGCGACGTCCACAGGGAAGATTTCCTTCTCGTCACATTCCTTCGCCCGTGGAATTATTTCCTGCTCGGAAAATTTCCGCGCGAGGGTTTTAAGTTCTTGCTGTTCTTCGGTCAGGTTGAAGCCAAACATTGGTGTTCTCCAAAGCGCCACCGCGCCGATGGCATCCTCCGATAATGTATCGCGCCGCGCAATGAAAGAGGGTCGCCGCCGGCTATGGCGACTCGGTTGGCTCGGGATGGCTTCCTTGAAAAGTGGGCGCTATGGGGATATGAGCGCAGGTAGGCTTGGAGCGCAACGGCGGAGCGAATCCCGTTGCCCCCGGAACCAATCAGTCGCAAGGAGAATTCGATGCCGATTACTGTCATAGCCAAACTCAAAACCAAGGCCGGAAGCGAGAAACAGTTCGAGGAAGCCGCGCGCAAAATGATCGAGACCGTGCGTTCGTCAGAACCCGGGACACTGCAGTACATACTGCATCGTGGGGTGAAGGATCCCACCGAATTCGTGTACTACGAGACCTACCAGGATCAGGCGGCGTTCGATCACCACGGAAAAACCGATCATATGAAGGCCTTCGGTGGCGCGATCGGAGCTCTCCTTGATGGGCGTCCGCAGATCGACATCCTGCAGGAAGTGACCAAAAAGTAATCTCCGTTCCCCGGGCGGCGGTCTTCCTGGATCGCCGCTCTTTCAAACATCGGCCGGCTCACTTTGCGACCACGCACGAGTAGAATTTGAATGTGCGCGTCGTCGATCATCGCGAAGTTCTGAAGATCCTCAGCGCGGGCGGCCAGGTCGTCGACGTGCTGCCCACCCATGAGCATCGCAGCGCCGCGATTCGCGGGGCGATCCATCTGCCGCTTCCCAAGCTGCTGCATAGCGCCGAACACCGTCTCGACCAGCATCGGCCCGTCGTTGTCTATTGCCGCGATTGCTTGTGAGACCTCAGCGCACGAGCTGCGGCGCAGCTCGAATTCCTGGGTTACCGCGACGTGATGCACTATCTGCGCGGCAAGGCCGATTGGATGGTGCGCGGATTGCCTTGCGAACCCGCACCCGCGATGCGCGAAAAACTGCGCGCCCTGCCCTACTTCATCAACAACCTCGCGCCCGGCATCCGTGCGCGCTGGATCGCGGCTTCGCGACGCGCCCAGGTCATGCAGTCCGCGAAGGACGACTTACCGCGATTGAGTCCAACCGATTCAGCTCCAACGCCCACGCGTTCCGACGTCGTCGCAGTCGTTCTGAATTCGGTGGGTACTATGCTCGGCGCGATTGAATCTAGTGCCGCGTGTACTCGCGCAATCGATGCGATCAATCCTGCGCCCCAGACGATTCGGCCAGACATGACGCATCGCCTCGCCGCAGAGCTGCTCCGGAAGCATCGCTACATCCTGGTGACGACGTCCTTCGGCAAGTATCTAGGTCGTTACGAGCCGCCGGCTACCTCAAGATGACGCCGTCCTGCGAGATGTCGAGGTACCATGCAACTTCACGCGCGAGATCTTCGGGACGCGCCCGATAGTACTTCACCTGGGGCGCGACACCGAGCGCCGCGACTAGTTGCGAAACCGGCACCTCGGCGAACCCGAAGCGCTTGAAGAAACCACCCGCATCAGTGCTGAAGAGATAAAGCGATCGCGCGCCGCGTGTATGCGCCGCTTTGCGTGCGGCGGCGATCAACTCAGAACCGATACCGCGCTGACGCATCGCCTCGGCGACGTGAAGCGAGCGAATCAGCGCCGTGTCCAGGCTGGGCTCGATGCCGACCACTCCAACCGCCGCGCTTCCGAAGTACGCAACCAGGTAGCAGGCAGGCGGCCATTCGAGGCCTTCGGTGGACAAGCCGGCATCGGAAAGCATCGCTCGCACGATTCCGAGATCGCGCGTTTGCTCGATGACGAGCTTGCCTTCCTGCTTCTTTCGCAACGCCATGAACAGCCGCCGCGCGAGGCCTACTTTTTCGGAGGTGGGAACAATTGCTCGCCGGTCTCCTCGTTAACGAGGGTAATCGCTTTGACCGGACACGACTTGGCCGCCGCTATGATGGCGCCATCGGGAGCGCCGGTGGGATTCTGCACCTCGGATTTGCCGTCGTCGTCGAGCTGGAAAACCGCGGGTGCGGTTTCCACGCAGTCGCCGCTGCCGATGCATCGTTGCTTGTTCACGGTAATTTTCAGTTTCGCCATGAGGTGAACAATAGAATCCGGAGTTTGTGCGCCGCAAGCGTTCGCTTCGCGACGTCTTTCTCTGAGATGTCGGCAGAGTAGCGGTTGGATCGACCCCGAACGCGGAAAGATGTTCTGCAACTATACCGCTTGAGGAAGCAGCTACTCTTTGGTGGTCTTCAGAAAGTGTTACAGTTGAAGCGAACTTGAGTAGTCAAATGACTATCGGAGAAATCGCCCGCACCACCGGCCTGCGCCCATCAGCCATTCGCTGGTATGAAAGCGTCGGCCTGCTGCCGGCACCGCGGCGCCGAAGCGGATGGCGTATCTACGAAGGCGACGTGGTCGATCGGCTTGGCGTCGTGAAGCTGGCCCAGGAAGCCGGGTTCTCGATCGCGGAAATTCGCACCCTCCTTTCGGGGTTTGCGCGCGCGACGCCGCCATCTATGCGCTGGCGAGCGCTCGCAAAAAGGAAGCTCGACGAGGTTCGCGATGCGGCGCATCAACTGCAGACGATGCAGCGCGTACTGGAAGCGTTGCTTCAATGTCGCTGTCCGACACTTGCGGATTGCGGACGAGCGCTCACCAGCTCGGCGCATCCGCGAAGGCCAAGGTCGCCGTTGAGTTCTGTGCCGTCTCGATCGCTACGTCGTTCGCGGTCGCGGATTTGACCAAAACGACCGCGCCGGCGTCCCTTCAATCTTTCTTCCACAAACGAAGCGTGCTTTTCGCAACCGACCAGATGACAAGTCGGCGTGGTGCGTATCGCGCGTACGCGGCATCCAGCTTGTTGAGCAGCCCGGGCACGCAAACCCGCTGCCCGTTCGCGGCGGCCGCCAATGCATGCGCGGCTACCTTTTCGGCGCTCATCCAAAAAACCGCAGGCACCCGCGAGACATCGAAGCCCGAATGCTCCGCCAGATCGGTGTTGGTAAAGCCGGGACATACCACCGTTACCGAGATTCCGTGCGCACGATTCTCCTCGCGAATAGCCTCGCTGAAGCTGTTGACGAACGCCCGGCTCGCTCCGTACACCGCGGCAAACGGATGCGGATGAAAGGCCGCGCCCGAGGACATGTTGAGGATCGCGCCCCGTCCGCTCTCGCGCATGCGGGGAAGCACCGCGCCAGTGAGCCTGACAACTGCGGTAACGTTCAAGCGAATCCAATAAGTCTCGTCCTCGCCACCGTGCGCCGGGAATACTGAGAGGCGCATCCCGCCCGCATTATTGACCAGCAAGTCGACTGGCTGCTCAGCTGAGGCGAGGCGATTTTCAACCATCAACAGATCGCGGGCCTCGGTGAGATCTGCTGCGATAACTTCCACTTCGCAGCCCTGATCGCGCCGCAATTCCGCGGCAATACTTTCAAGCCGCTCCCTGCGGCGCGCCACCAGCACCAGTGAGACATGATCCGCCGCAAGACTGCGCGCGATACATTCGCCGATCCCGCTCGATGCGCCGGTCACGAGAGCCCGGGTCCACAACACTATGCGCGCACCTCATTTCGAGCGTCTCGGCGGTCCATCGGAGGACAGAGTGTCGCGACGCGCCGGCCGGAGAGCCAGGTTGGGATCGCGCCGACCTCCGGGCATCCGACATATCCCTTCCACGCAGCGACGTAAAACGACGCAGCAAACCAACCGGCGATTGCAGCCAGAGGCCACAGGATCGGGAGGACTGCCGCTGCGCCCGCCGCGATTACGATCGCTGCGGCGAGGAACCGGTGCGCCATACCGCGGCGGGTTGCTCGTTGAAGCGCATTCAATTGCGGCGGCTCAGATGCTTCCTCGGTGAGCGATCCGCCACATCCCGCGCAGCCCTTCGAGTAGATAGTGTTGTAGGTGCCGTACCATGCAGCCGCGGCGCAGGGGATCCAAAAGAGCGCGCTGAACGAGTAGGCGGCGTAGGCCATGGCACACGACGCCGCGACGATGGTGATTCCGAACCACCATCGCAGGTTGAGCTCACGTCGCAGCGTGGGCGAATGCGAATGAATGTCGCAACAACCCGGCGAACAATTTGGTGTATCCATCTTTAGAACTCCCTTCTTTCGGCGATCTGATCTTCGAAAAAGGCTAGCCCTTCAAGTTTACTTTAAGTCAAGTAGCCGACCGGTCAGCTCGGATCGACCGCCGAGACCTCTGTACTGCGCCGGTCCGCGTAGGCCGCCAGCGCCGCGCCGACCAGACCGAACAGCGGAATTGTCACCGCCGACGCGGCGAACATCGCGCGCGGAGCAACCAGCACGAACAGCGGTGATACCAGCATCAGACCGGTTGCATGCGCGCCGCGATAGACCAGCGAGATCACTCCCATCACGCGGCCGAGCACGTCATCGGCGATCTGCTCCTGCGCCGCGGAGCGCAGCAGGATCGACGCCCCGACCTGTCCGAGGCCCGCAAGGAACGCACCGCCGATCGCGATCGGAAGCGACGATGCGAGCGCCAACATCGCATACGCCGGAAGATAGACGATCCACGCGAGCATGCTCGCCCGTGCTTTGTTCTCAATCGGAAAGCGAGCCAGGATAGCACCCGCGCCGACCGACCCGATCGCGTACCCGACCATCACGATCGAAAAGCCTCCGGCGCCGCGATGAAGCACCTCGCGAATCAGGTCCGGCACTCCGGCGATCCAGGTACCTGATGACACCGTCACCGCAAGTCCCACTACGACCGTGCCGATGGCGATCGCGGGAAGCGGGCGTATTGCATCGAAAGCCTCGGCAATCCGCGGCGGCTCCAAACTCGATACATTCGCTGCCCCGCGGTACACGATGCCACCGATGAAAACCGCCGAGACGAAGAAGGACGCGGCATCAAGCGCGAAGAAGGTGCTGATTGGTGCGATCGCGAGCAACCCTGCCGCGGCTGCCCATCCGCCGATCGACAGGGCATTGGTGGTCGCGCCGAGAAGCCCGTTGGCCTCCTGCACGTGGTCGCGATCGACCAGCGCCGGCAGCATCGCGCTATATGCGGGAGTGAAATACGAGCCGGCGGTCTCGATCAGAAATGCCGCGATGACCAACCCCCACAGCGGCAGCGTGTCGGTGAGTCCCGCGATCGCCACTGGGACCAGAATCGCGCCGCGCGCGAGGTCGGCCGCGATCATCGTGCGCTGGCGATTCCATTTGTCCGCGACGATCCCGCCGTGAAAGCCAAACACCAACGCGGGCAGGCTGTCGGCCAGCCGCACCGCGACCACGCCGATCGGCCCGCCTTTGAGCAGCGCGAACCACATGATCGCGATGTATTGAAATGCGTCTCCGAGTTCGCTGACCGCAACGGCGAGGTACAAGTGGCGGAAGTCGCGCCGCCGCAACAGTTCGAACGCGCTCCGCCGTTCCATCAAGCCTCGTGCGCGCGATTCATCCGCCGCCCTTCTCGCGCATCGAAACTACGTCCCACAGATTGAGCAGGTATCCGTCCGGGTCGAACAATTCCGCGCCGTAGCCCCAGAAATATTTGCCCGGTGGTTTGTCGAACTTCACCCCTTGCGCGACCAACTCGCGATGCTTCGCTTCGACATCCTTGACCTGAAGCGTGAGGGTGCACTTCGCGCCGGCCAGCGAGCCCTGCGGCTGGTACAGAAAAATGGTGAAGTCCGCATCATCCTTGATCGCGATGACACCCGGATTTTCAAACTCGACCGCGAAGCCGAAATTCTTCACGTACCAATCGCGCGAGGCTGCGGGACTGCTGACCGGCATCGCCATGTGATCGAACTTGACCATAGCTCCTCCTGACTGAAGGAAACTCGGAGCGCGCTAAGATTTAAGAGCAGGCCTCGCCGACAAGCAAGGCAGGATGGGTCCGAACTCCGGCGCGGAAACCGCTAGCGCGAGGACAACTGGTCGAGCAGATGCAGAATCACGCCGATCCCGGGCAGATTGATTCCGAGGTCCTCACCCAGCGCACGAATGGTTCTGATGCGACGCAGCGTGGCCTGGTTGTAAAGCGGCACGCGATGGCCCTCGATTTCCAGAACCGTGGAGTGCGTCACCAGCTCTTCAAACTCCCATAGCCGGAGCTGGTCGTCGGTGATTCCGCCCAACGCCCGGAGCGCGTCACGGCTCAAGTAGGGAGCCGGCATCGGTTTATGCCTTCGCGCATGCGCAGTCGCCCTGCCCTTCAACGCCTTCATTCGGGTCACCATCGGACGATCAGCTCCGGGTCAGTTCGGCGCGAGGATCCGGCACGCCTCGGGCCTGACGCTTTTCGGCGAGTTGCTCCATCAGCAAACGCTCGTCCGCGGTGAGATTGGTCGGCGCCAGCACCCGGAGCTCATACAAGAGATCGCCGGCGGTCTCGGCGCCGCGCGCCGGAATACCGCGGCCTTTGAGCCGCAGCGTTTTTCCGGTCTGGCTCTCGGCCGGAATCTTGAGCGACACCTTACCGCCGCCGAGCAAAGGCGCGGTCACCTGCGCACCGAGAGCGGCTTCGTAATCCCACACCGGCAGCGTGAGACGCAGATCGCGGCCGGAAACCGAGAACACCGGATGCGCCTCGAGGCGCACGTTCAAGAACAGATCGCCGTTCAAGTCGGGCCGCGGACCCTTGCCGCCCTGCCCCTTGAGCCGAATCCGCGTACCCGAGGTCACCCCCGGTGGGATCGAAACCTCCAGCGTGCGACGGCCAGGGATGACGCCGCTGCCGCCGCAGTTTGGGCATGCCTGCGCCGACTTGATCAGCCGCACCTTGCCCTGCTTCTGCTCTGAGGCGACCATTCCGGTTCCACCGCACACTTCGCATTCGTCCTCGGCAGTGAGTTCGAGTCGGCGCTTGGTTCCCGCCACCGCTTCTTCGAGCGTGATTCGAACATCGGCAACGAGGTCAGGCGCCTTCTGAGGCCGCGGCTTAGCGCCGAAGCTGAAGGATTGGAAATTGCCAGGACCGGTTCGCCGTGCGGTGAAGGGCGAGTCGCCGAAACCGAAAAACTGCTCGAAGAAATCGCTCATGTCGGCGGTGCTGAAATCCGGCCCCGCCTGCGCGCGCCCGCCCTGGCTGGCCGCATAGCGACGGAGGATCTCTTCCTGATCGAGGCCGTGCTCCCAATCGGCGCCGAGCTGGTCGTACTTGCGCCGCTTTTCGGGATCGTTAAGGACCTGGTAGGCCTCGTTGACCTCCTTGAACTGCGCTTCGGCCTTCTTGTTGTTGGGATTTACGTCAGGATGATACTTGCGCGCGAGCTTTCGATAGGCCGATTTGATGTCGGCTTCGGATGCACTGCGCTCGACGCCGAGGACTTTGTAATAGTCTTTGAATTCCATGCGATAGGGTCTGCCTCATCAAGATGTGCACGAAAGTGGCGCGGCGCAACCCGCAGAACCGATTCAGTTTTCCGCCGCAGGATTGGCGCGCCCGCCGGATGGTGGCCCGGTCTTGAGACTCTTGAGCCGCGCTTCGATGGCGCGAATTTCCGCTTCCAGCCGGGCCTGACACCGCCAGATGAACAGGACATATGCGAAAATCACGACGAAGATGATCGTATAGGCGGCGAACAAGTAATCGAAATGTTCCATCAATAGTTTCCCTGATAATCCCCCGCCGCAGCCTCGATCAAAGCGGCCTCGCGCCTGATCACGATGAGACGGCTGCGAGTGCGCAATTGCTGGAAGCGCAGCATCAACAGCCACCCGAACAGCACTGTGAACGCGGCCAGCGAGACCAGCAACGTCACCACCATTCGTGGGTCCTCGAGGCCGTGCTGTCCGGCGCGCGTCACCAGCACCGCGGGATGAATGGTGCGCCAGAGTCGCACCGATAGAATGACCACCGGGACGTCGAGCGCCGCGACGATTCCGATCACCGCGCCGAAACGTGCGACCTCGGGGGTGTCGTCAGCCATCGCGCGCAACATCAGATACCCACCATAGAGCAACCACAGGATGAAGGTTGTGGTGAGGCGTGAATCCCAAGTCCACCAGGTGCCCCAAATCGGCTTCGCCCATAGCGATCCGGTGATCAGCACCAGGGTGCAGAAGACCATCCCGAGTTCAGCCGCGGCGTAACCGAGGTCGTCCCAGATTTGGTCCTTGAGCCATAGGTAGAACGCGCCCGCGATTGCGACGATGCCGAATGCCGCGAAGGCGACCCACGCACACGGCACGTGAAAGTAGAAGATGCGCTGGACGATTCCCTGGTCTTCCTCGGTCGGCACCCATTCGAAAACCATGAACAGCGAAACAACAATCAAGACGAGGGTTGTCCATCCAATCGCGCTACTGAATTGTTTTTTCATGCGTAAACCAGGACAAGCGGCTAATCTTCACGGATCACGTGCTCAAAGAGCAACGCGCCGAGGGTCACGAACAAGACGTCGAAAGCGACCAGGATTCCCAGCCATTGCGATGCGACCGCGAGCGGGAAGCCCGACAGCGCGGCCTCGCTCGCTTTCACGCCCGCAATGATCGCGGGGACGAACAGCGGAATGGCGAGAATCGGAAGCAGCAGGTCGCCCGCGCGAGTGCGGCCGGAAATCGCCGCCAGCAGAGTCGCGAGCGCCGCGAACCCCAGCGTCCCGAGCATCAGCGAAGGCGCGAGGCGGGCCAAATCGGGGCCAAAATCCAGATTGAAGAAGAGCGTCACGAGCACGACCGCGGCGACCTCGACGATCGCCATGAACGCAAAGGCCGCGGTGAGTTTCGCGCCATACAGCACCGCGGGATCGATCGGGCTGAGCGCCAGGGCCCGCATGCATCCGTTTTCGTTTTCGGCGATCATCGAGCGGGTGGCTCCGAGCATTCCCGCGAATACCAGTGCGACCCACAGCGCCGCGGCGGCATCGCGCGCGCGATCGAGCGGTTGCGGACTGCGCGCGAACACCAATACCACCATTATCAAGAGCGAGAGCGCGAACAAGGCAATGGTGCTCTGGCCGCTGCGAATCTCGAGTCGCAGGTCCTTGCGCAATACCGCGGCGAAGCCAGCCATCGCAGTTACGCACCGATCCGCGAGCGTTGCGGCGCGCGAGTCTCATCGCCAAGCAGCAGAACCCGGCCGTTGACGATCGTGTAGCGATCCAGCTCGATGCCGAAATCCAATGGCGAATGTGCCGTGAGCAGCACCGCGCATCCGCGCGCGACCGCCGAACGAATGAGCTCGCCGACGATTGCGACCGCATCCGGATCGAGCGCCGCGAAAGGTTCATCCAGGAGCATCAGGTCGGGCTCGATCATCATGGTGCGCGCGATCGCTAGCCGCTGTTCCATCCCGCGTGAAAACTCGCGCACCCGATCGTTGGCCGCGGGACCGAGCCCCACTGCCTCGATCCACTTCGTCGCCAGGTCATCGCGTTGCGATAGGCCATACAGCGCGGAATAAAATTCGAGATTCTCGTGCGCGGTGAGATTCGGATAAAGCCAGCTCTGATGGGTCAGCATTCCGATGCGGCGCCGAACCTCGCCAAGGCTGCGGCTGTCCTCGCCGAACACCGTCGCATCGCCGGAAGTCGGTTGCGACAATCCCGCGAGAATTCTGAGCAGGGTGGATTTGCCTGAGCCATTGCCACCGATCAGGAGCGCGCAGCGGCCTCGGTGGAGTTCAAAACAGACTTCGCGCAGAACCGGCGTGACGCCGAAAGTTTTGGTCAGGCCACGAGTCTCGACGATTGGCCGCTCCATCAGGAGGCTCGCGTCACGACTCGCTCACCACGCAGCGGCGTGCCGCATTCACCGCAGAAGTTTCCCGACAACGGCGTTCGCATGCCGCATTGCGGACAGAACCTGATACGTCGACCGCCTGCGATCTCGGCGGCCGCGACGCGCTGCGAGGCGATCGTCGGTGTAGTGCCCCCCAGACCCGACACGATCGGAATCGCGCTCGGTGGCTTCGACATCGCGGCGATTTCATCCGCGATGGCGGCCGCCTCGCGCAATTTTGGCCGGACCGTGACTGCGGCAAGATTGGCGGCGCGCTCCTGATCCTTGAATTTCTCGATCGCGCTCATCGCCTGCAGCGCGCGTCCCTGAAGCGAGCCGCGCAGCGATTGATAGTCCGCATCGGACAACTTGCCCATCTCGCGATCGAACTCCAACTCGCGCAGTCCTTGCACCGCGAGTGCGTGCTCATGTTGCCAATGCTCAAGCTCCAGTTCCTCGCGGCTTCGCTTCGCGCGAGCGAGCAGTCCGCCGGACAGGGGCGCGGCTACGAACAGCGCGACCCCAGCCACGATCAGGACGGCGGCGATGTAAAACGCCACTAGAGCTGGCCCTTCACTTCCGCGTCCAGTTGTTCGCGCAACCTGGAATCCAGTGGACTTGCGCGATCAGCCGACGCTTCGGAGCCGTAAGGTAAGGAGGGCGTTTCGTGACGCCACCTGCCGAGCATCAGCACGACGAACCCGCCGCCCACCAGCAATGCGAGAAACGGCATCACCCACGCCAGCAGGTTGAAGCCTTCGGTGGTTGGCGAGGATAGAATCTTCTCGCCGAACTTCGTCCGATACATCGCGAGAATCGCCGTGCGATCCATGCCCTTGTCGATGAGCTTCGCGATCTCGCCGCGCAGCGGAACCGAAAATCCGCAGGTCGGCATGTTGCAATTGGCGACCGTCAAACCGCATCCGCATTGGCAGGTCAGACCCTGGCTGACGTCATCGACGGTGGTTGCGGAAAACACTGGTGCAGCGAGAACCAGCGCAAGCGCGATACCGATGGCGAACGCGCCAACTTTGGCGATGAGGCGCGTCAAGATATCACTCGCCTCCGGGCGCGGGCTGGGATGCGACCTCTTCCCGGTCGCGACTGAGTGCCTCGGCGATCGCGGCGCGCTCACGGACATTGGGCCACATCGCGATCACGGTTCCGATCGCCATCACGAGACCTCCCGCCCACAGCCAGAACACCAACGGGGTCAGGAAGACCTGAAAAGTCGCCATGCCACTTTGATCGTCGATCCCGGCGAGCACGATGTAGAGATCGTAAAGCGGCGTCGAGCGAATCGCGACCTGCGTGGCCGGTTGCTGAGTCTTCTTGTAGAACAGCTTCGCCGGATACATGGCGGCGACCGCTCGACCGTCACGAGTCACGTCGACATCGGCGGTCGCACTCTCGAGATGGGGCGTGTTCCTGGGCGTCAACGCCTGGAAGTGTAAAAGGTACGGTCCGACCGCGAAGCTTTCTCCCGGCTTGACGCTTTTCTTGACCTCCATGCGGAAAAACGACGACCCCACGATGCCGATGAACGCGAGAATCACGCCGATGTGGATGATGTATCCGCCGTAGCGGCGGTTGTTCTTGGAGACCAGATTCACCAGCGCGCGAGGCGTCGTCTCATGCACCATATGGCGTCGCGCCGAGACGCCGCGGCGGAACTCGACGGCGATGGTGCCGGCCGCGAAGGCCACTAGCGATACGGCAGTCAACACGTACCATTGCGTGATCTCAATGCCGAACATTATCAGGCCGGTGACAATTCCAATGATCGCAGGCGCGGCGAAATGGTTGGCGAGATTCTTCACCGTCATCCGTCGCCACGCGATGAGTGGTCCGACTCCCATTAAAAAGATGAGCCCGAGCGCGAGCGGACCGTTGACGCGATTGAAGAAGGGCGGCCCGACAGTGATCTTCACGCCTCGCACCGCTTCCGAGAGGACCGGAAAAATCGTGCCCCAGAAAACCGCGAACGCGATCCCGACCAATAGCAGGTTGTTGAACAGGAACGCCGCCTCGCGCGAGAGATAGGATTCGAATTCCGCGGGGCTGCGCAGGTCGGGCACCCGATACAGCAGCGCCCCGGCATAGACCAGCACGACCAATATCAGGAAGCTCAGAAAATACGGTCCGAGGCCGGATTGCGTGAACGAATGGACCGAAGAGATCACGCCGCTGCGCGTGATGAAGGTCCCGAACAGGGTCAGGAAAAACGCGAGGCCGATGAGCGCCAGATTCCACACCTTCAACATGTCCTTGCGTTCCTGGATCATCACCGAATGAAGGTACGCGGTCATCACCAGCCACGGCATGAAGGCTGCGTTCTCGACCGGATCCCACGCCCAGTAGCCGCCCCATCCCAGGACCTCGTAGGCCCAGCGCGCGCCGAACATGTTGCCGAGCGTGAGGAAGAACCATGAGAAAATCGCCCAGCGCCGGGTGGTGCGAATCCAGGTTTCATCGAGCTTGCCGGTGACCAGCGCGGCGGCCGCGAAGGCGAACGGGACCGTGGTGCTGACGTAGCCGGTATACAAAGAGGGAGGATGTATCGCCATCCAGTAGTTCTGGAGCAGCGGGTTCAGGTCGGAGCCTTCGAGTGGCCGCACCGCGAGCAAATCGAACGGGCGGGTGACGAAGTTGAGCATCCCGAGGAAGAACACCGCAACGATCGCCATCACCGCGAGCGCATAGGGCGCGATCTCGGGATTGCGCCGGCGGTTTTGAAACGCGACGATCGAGGCGAAAGTCGAGAGCAGCAGCGTCCACAGCAGCAGCGATCCCTGCTGGCCTCCCCAAAGCGAGGTGATCTTGTAAATCGTGGGCAGCGTGGTGCTCGAATATGCCGCGACGTACTCGAGGGAGAAGTCGCTGTTGAGCAGCCCCACCCATAGCGAAACCGCGGCGATGGCGACCATTGCGGTCATCGCCCAGATGGCGTGGCGCGCGCTGACGATGAAGTCGCTGGAGTTCCGCCTCGCACCGTAGATATTCGCGGCGATCGAGTAGAGCGCGAGGATCAGCGCGATCGCGAGGGCCAGCTGTCCGAGATTAGGCATCGATTGCTACTTCACCTGCTTGGGCTTGTACTTGGAAGGACAACTGGTCATCACCTGGGTGGCGGCGATAGCGCCGGCGCCGACCAGGCGGCCTTCGACGATCACATCCTTGTTGGCGGCGAACATGTCGGGCTTGGGCTGCCCTACGCATATCACGCTAAACGACGGAGCGTCGGAAACCGCAACTCTCTTCACACCATCCTCGTCTTCCTGGGGAATCTCGTAGATGCCAAATTTCAGCGTGAGCGTCTTGGGATCCCAACTTATGTCGCTGGGACTGACGCGGCCTGCGATTCGGAGCGCCTGTCCGCCCAAGGTGGATTGACGCGCGGCGACCTCATTGACGGTCATGTAGTATTCGGAGGTGTTCTGAATCGCCGCGTAAATGAGGTAGCCGACGGCCACGGCTATCAAGCCTGCCCCGACCAAAAAGCGAGACCTAATTCGCATCTTCGGTTCGAATCTCCAGCCGCGAGCAAATCGCGGCATGCTTCCGATTTGCTCCAATTCTGTCAGGAGATTTTCGCCATAACAACTGATTTCCCGGCATCGCCGGGAAATCATCCTGAGCGCTGCGCGAAGGATCCCGCAACCACTAACCGGAAATCATCCTGAGCGCTGCGCGAAGGATCTCGCAGACCACCAACCGGAAATCATCTTGAGCGCTGCGCGAAGGATCTCGCAGACCACCTACGGGAAATCGTCTTGAGCGCTGCGCGAAGGTTTTCTCGGCTACTCCGATTCGTCGATGCTGCCGGACCGCGGACCAAAAGCGACGCCGCGTTTCGACGCTCGAATGAAATCCACCATCTCCTGGACCTCCGGCGTGAGCTTCTCCGATGCTATCCGTTCCAAGGCCAGCTTCAGGTTCTGGCGCTTTCCGAACAGCGCCAGGAAGACCTCGCGAAGCGCCCGAATCTGCGCCGCCTTGAAACCGACCCGGCGCAATCCAATAGCGTTGATGCCGCGCAGCGTATGGGTTCCATCCATGATGCAGAATGGCGGGATGTCGCGGCTGGTACGCGAAAGCCCCCGCATCATCGCCAGGCGCCCGATGCGGGTGTACTGATGCACCACGCAGTTGCCCGACACCAGCGCGCGATCGCCGACCTCGACCCATCCGGCCAGCAGTGCGCCGCCCGCGATGATAGTGGAATTCCCGATGCGGCAATCATGCGCCACGTGCGAGTTCTGCATGAAGAAGTTGTCGTCGCCGACGATTGTCACTTCGCCGTGCTCGCTCCCGCGATGAATTGTGGTGCCCTCGCGAAACACGTTGCGATTTCCAATGCGCACCTGACGCGGACCGCCGCTGTAGGCGAGATCCTGCGGCTCATCGCCGATCACAACATTGGGGTGGAAAATGTTGGCGGCGCCGATTTCGGTATCGCCGAAGATCGCGACGTGACTGATGAGCCGGGTTCCGGCGCCGATGCGAACCCTGCCGGTAAGAAAACAGAACGGCCCGATTTCAACATCGGCGGCGAGCCGAACTTCTTCACCGACGACCGAACCTGGATGAACGAGCGCGGAAGACGAAGCTCCGCCGCTCAATTGAGATGCCTCTTGTTCTTCAGCGCCTCAGCGTTCAGGTCATCATCGGGATGCTCGGTCTCATCAGCCGACTTGCCCTCGATGCGATATTTCTCGCTGGCCCAGGTTCCAAGATCGATCATCTGGCATCGCTCGGAGCAAAACGGCCGAAAGCGATTGGCCGGCGACATGTCGACGGGTCTCCTGCAGATCGCGCATCGCATGGAGGAGAAAGTGCCAAAACTTCGGGCGGCCCGCAACGCAGGCGTCGGCACCGCCCCTGCGGACAAATCAGAAGATGTCGGTGTTGCCGCAGTGCGTGGTGCCACCGGCAGGGCGGAAGGTCGCGGTGTGATAATCGTAGAAGACCTTCTTGACATAGCAGTAGCGGCGCTCGAGTTCCGGTCCTTGGTATTCGATACTGAAGCGCACCATCAGCCGCGCTGCGCCAGTCACGGCCTTCTTGTATTCCTCAGGATTCAGAAAAAAATAAAAGTAGTGCGGGACCTGAGGCGACACGACGCCCTGGTTGCCGACCGTCATTTCATCATCATTAGGCTTGATCGGCTTGCCGTCGAGCAGCGCGGTTACCGCGACTATCGCGTCCTCGGCAGGAATCGGACCGAAGTTGCGGAAATCGACGACGATGGCTGGTTGCGGGGTATCGGCGCGTTCGAAGGAGACCTTCGCCACTCCCAGGAAGGGGCGGTCCGAGATCGCGAAAATCAGTTCAGAGACTTTGTAGGTGCGCCAGGTCGCGAGCGCGGTGAACGCGGTGGCGGCAACCATCATCAGAGCCATGAAATCCGCAACGGTGAGGATCCGCCGTTCGGTGCGCAGGATCTCCCGACCCTGCGCTTCCATCCGTCGCTTGTGCCGTTCGTCCTCCGCTCGCTCCGCCATAGCACCGCGAGTTATACATATGCGCGGTCAGCGACGCTACATAGGACCCTGAAGCTTTCCGCGATTGTAGACCGCGCCGCAGCCGGCGTTCCGCCGATAGTCCGCGCCCTATCGCACGCTCGCGTCTCCTAATTCAAATTGAAGGCGCGCACGGCGTTGTCCCACAGGATCTTGCGCTTGCTATCAGCCGCGATGGGCTGTTTCATCATCGCTTCGATGCCCCATGGGAAAGTGCCATCTGGATGCGGATAGTCGGTGTCCCACAGGAAGTTGTTGTCGCCGACCAGCTCGACAGCGGCCTTCATCGTAGGCTCATCGCCACGGAACGCGACGAAGATGTTCGATTTGAAATACTCGGTCGGTCGCCGCGTGAGATACTCATGCTCCGAGTTGCCGCTGAAATTCCAATGCTGTTCCATCCGCTGCAGCCAGTAAGGTACCCAGCCGCCGTCGGCCTCGACATGCACCACCCGCAGGTTGGGAAATTTCTCGAATGTGCCGTACCAGATGAGGCCCGCCATCGCCGCCATCGCTTCGAACGGATGCGACAGGATGTGGCCGCTGACGTGGGTATCCATCCGATCGCCGAATGACGGCACCGACGCCGAGGCCGACTCATGCGTCGAGATCGGCTTGCCGAGTTTTTCGATTTCCGCGAACAACGGCAGGTAGGCCTCGCTGAACAGCGTGCGGCCCGCAACCGGGTTGGGCCGAATGTAAAAACTCACCGCGCCATTCTTCGCGGCGCGACCCGCCTCTTTGATGGCTTCCTCCACATCCTGCATTGGCAGGATCGCCGATGCCCGCAGGCGCCTGGTGTCCTTCGAGCAATAGTCAATCGCCCAGTCATTGTATGCGCGGCAGCACGCGGCCAGCAGCTTGGTATCGCGGAACTCTCGCCCGAGCATCTGCCCCGCCGCGGTAGGATAAACCACCTGCACGTCGACGCCCTGCTCGTCCATGTCCTGCAGGCGGCTCTCGGGGCTGAAGCCCTGCTTGCCTGCGCGCTCGAAGCGTTCCATCGCTTTCTTGACGGCCTTCAGAAAACCGGGCGCCGCCATTGGATATTTGCCCTTCTCGCGCGTGAACGGCTCGCCTTCGACGAGAAACGTTCGGCGTCCCGATTCCGCGGCGATACCCATCTTGGGCGCCTGCGATTTGTATTTTTCATCGATGAACTTTTCGAACACCCATTCGGGTTCCATCAGATGCGCATCGACGTCGACGATTTTGAATCCGTCCTTCATATTCGTGTCCTCTCAATAGGCGGTTTGATTTGGAATGATTAGCGCCTTCACGCCCTTGCGCGCGCGCAACAACTCAAATGCCTCGATCCCGTGCGCGATATCGTAGCGATGCGTCACCATCCGGCGCAGGTCAACCGCGCCCGAGGAAACCAGCGCGATCGCACGCCGCCAGGTCTCGGGCGTGCGCACGCGAGAGTTGATGGTCTTTATGCCATGGAAGAAAAATCCGCGCAGCTCGGTCGAGGTGAGGTCGCGCGCGGGCCATCCGATCAGCACCAGTTCGCCGCCGCGACGCACCAGCTCGCGCGGCTGATCGATCATGCCGCACGCGTCAAACACCACATCGGCGCCATCGGGTGGCAGCAACGCGCGCACCTGCGCAATCCAATCGCCCTTGTCGGCGACGACGGTGCGAAATCCCATCTCCCGCGCGAGAGCGAGGCGTTCGGTATCGACCTCGAGTCCGGTAATCACGATTGAAGAGACCCCCAACGCCCGCGCCGACATCGCGACGCTGAGTCCAATGGGTCCTGGCCCTTCGACGACACAGCTGTCGCCGGCCTTGAGGCATGATTGCTCGACCGCATGCAGTCCGGTTCCGAATGGTTCCAGCAGCGCCGCGGTTTCGAAATCCATCGTTGGCGGCACCAGGTAGGAATTGCCTACCGGCGCGATGACGAATTCGGCGAATGCGCCTCCGAGATGGGTCGGCGACGTGCACAGGTTGAAGCGTCCCGCGCGGCAGGTGCTGCATCGTCCGCAATGGCCGAATGGATCGAGCGCCACATGATCGCCGGCTTTGAAGGTTGTCACGTCAGCGCCGACTTCGACAACTTCGCCGGCCGGCTCGTGGCCGATAACAGCGGGAAGTCGCGCGACCATGCGATCGGCGCCCAGCTCCCATTCATAGATGTGGAGGTCGGAGCCGCAGATTCCGCACGCGGCGACTTTGACGAGTAACTCGCCGGGGCCAGGTTTTGTGACCGGAACCTCGACGATCTCGGCGCCGAATGCAGCCTTGGTTTTCGCGATCGCCTTCATCGTGTACGTGCCTCCATCAGGGGAACTCGATCGGCTCCATGCGCGGGAGAATAGCGCGTTGGAAAAAAAAGCGTTAGCGCCGCATCTTACAGAAAGGTCTGTTCTCGTCGACGAGTTCGGTCATAAAATCTGGATGCCATGTCCGATACGATGAAGGACACGATGACCGACACGCTCGCTCCGTTGATCCTCGACTTGCTGGAATGGATCGCGAGCAGACCGCGGCCCTACTCCGAAGTGATGGATTCATGGCGCACCTCGTGTCCGCGGTTCACGGTCTGGGAAGACGTCCTCGAGCGCGGGTTCGTGGTTCGAAGATGGGAGGCCGGACACGAAGTACTCATCGAGCTGACACCGCAGGGACGAGGCTACCTGCAGCAGAGTGGGAGAGAATCGAAACTACTCGCTGCCCGAACTATTCCCAGTGCCGAATAGGGACGCCGCGGTAGCGCATCCGAGGACGAATCAGCCGGTTGTTCGCATACTGCTCCAGCGCGTGCGCGATCCATCCCGCCGTGCGGCCCACCGCAAATATCGCTGCAGGCGATCCAAGTGGAAACCCCAGCATCCGAGTGCAGACCGTCAGATAGAAATCCAGATTGGGACGCAGGCGCTCGCGCTTGAAGACCGCCTGTTCGACTTTGAGCGCCGTCTCGTAAAGCTTGCGGCCTCTGCGCCGCGCGATGGTCTGTGCGGTCTGCTTCAGCAGCACCGCGCGGGGATCGCCCTCCGGATAGATCGCATGGCCAAAACCCGGTGGCAGGCGATGCTCCCGGCCGAACACCTCGAGGCATTCGTCGAGGCGCTGACCGTGGTCGAGGTCGGCGAACATCTGCTCGATACGATCGCATGCGCCGCCATGAATCGGGCCCGACAGGGAGCACAACGCCGCCAGCACCGAGGCGTACAGATCGGCGCCAGTACTGGCCACCACCCGGGCCGCAAAGGTTGAGGCATTCAACTCATGCTCGGCGCACGCTACCAGAACCCGATTCATCGCGTCGATTTCAAAATCGCTGGCGCCGGTCCCCGCTACATTTAGTAGCAACCGCTCCGCCATTCCTCCCGCGCCGTGCGTGCGGCCCTTTCGTACCAGCGGCAAAGGGAGCATCGAAATGATCAGCTTCGCGCGTGCGGGACGCTCCAACTGTTCGCCGTGCCGCTCCCATGCCGCGAGACTCGGCATCATTGCTGAGAGCCGAAGCAGCGGCGGCGCGTCGTCGCCCATCGCCGCGATCGCAGTCGCGACCGGCGGCGGCATCTTCGCGGAAGCAATCGCGGTGCGAAGTTCGGTGGCGGCGTCGACGGTCGGCCGCTCGCCACTCCAAAGCAGCAGGCACACCTCTTCGAACGAGGCATGCTCGATAACCTCGTCGATGGGATAGCCGCGATACGCGAGACGGCCCTCGGCAATCGAACTGACCGCGGATTCGGTGACGATGACGCCGGGCGCCGGGCCCTCCGCCGCGGGGCGGACCGGCTGCGCGACCGTCACCCATGACGAGGCATCGGGCAAGCTGCGCGCCCGACGTCCACGCTCGGGCGCGACCAAGCCGCGCAAGGCTTCGATATCGGCGCGGCGATAGAGCGCCTGGCGTCCGACCCGGCGCCGATAACTCTTGATCCAGCCACGGCTCACGTATGCGTAGAGTGTCCCGAGCTTGACGCCCAGATGATGCGCCGCTTCGGCTGCGGTCAGCATCCGACCATGTTCCGCTTCCTGCGTCCCCACGCCGCAATCACGCCATCTATGGCGCCATCGGGTCAAGTCATATGAAAAACTGCGTATGCTACAAGTTCCAGTCTTGAATCAACATCAATAAAGTTGTATGCAGTCAAGTTATGGAACAGAAATCTACCGGTATATCGTTCGGAGGCAAGCTCGAAGCAGTGCGCGAATTCGGCGCCAAAATCGATTTCGGAAAAACCGCGGGCGACTACGCGAAACACCGTGCGGGCTTCCCCGATGCGTTCTTCGACCGGCTCGTGGGCATGGGAGTCGCGCGCGAACGCATGAAAGCGCTCGACCTCGGTACCGGTACCGGAACCGTCGCGCGGGGTCTCGCCAGACGCGGACTGGAAGTTACGGGTCTCGATAAATCTACCACTCTGATGGAACGGGCAAAGTTGCTCGACGCCGACGCCGGCGTCGCGATCCGCTACCTCGAGCGAACGGCCGAGACGACCGGGTTCCCCGATCATAGCCTCGATCTTGTTACCGCCGGCCAATGCTGGCACTGGTTCAAGCGCGATGAGGCCGCACGCGAAGCGCGACGCATCCTCAAGCCGGGTGGGCGACTCGTGATCTGTCACTTTGACTGGGTAGTTCTGCCGGGCAACGTTTCGGACCTCACCGAAACTCTCCTCCGCGCATACAACCCGGCATGGAATCTTGGCGGTCCGTGGAGGTACTACCCATGGATCGCCGATCTCAGCGGGGCCGGCTTCAGGCAAATTGAAAGTTTCAGCTTCGATGAGGAAACGCCGTACTCGCACGAAGCATGGCGGGGACGGGTCCGGGCCAGCGCGGCAATCGGTGCGTCGTCGTTGTCGCCGGAACGCATCGCGCAGTTCGACGCCGAGCTCGCTGCGAACCTGTCAGCAAAGTTCCCGGAGCCGATGACGGTGCTGCATCGCATCTTCGCCGCCATCGGAGTCGCGCCTTAGGTCAGCGCTTAATCGGCGTCCAAACCGCCTGCGGGCGATACAGCGACATATCGGAGATCAGGTTTCTGAGGTCGGTGGAATTGCAGATGTAGGTTATCAGCATCTCGCCGGAGGTTCGGGCGAACTCGATATGCTCCTTTGCGGCGTAACAGAAAGTCTTCTCGTTGGCCCCCGGGGCCTTTTCCTCGATCGAAAACCCGCGGTCGAATGACGACCATGGTCCTTCCAGATGGCTGGCGGTGCGAACCCCAACCCCTGCTCCCAAGCCGGGCTTTTGCTGTACGGCAATCCACTTCTGAATTGCCGAATGATACCGGATGCTCATTTCGGTGTGGCCGGCATCGATGACAATTCGCGCATCGGCCCAATCCAAATCGCGCTTCCAGGCGCCATCCTTCGCCAGGTACTCGATCGCCTGCGCCGGCTTGGCCAGCCGCGTCAGCGGAATGCGGGTAAGGATCATCGGACGCTTGGGATGCTTGTCGTCCGCCAGTACAGCGAAAAGATAGACCCATCGTTGGGCAACAATCGCGGACACTCCCGGAAAGGCAACCTTGCCTGACGCGAGTTCGGTATAGTCGATGTGCCAACGCTGCGGATCTGCGGTCGGATTTTTTATCCGCGCCATTTTCACTCCGATCATTTCGAAACCGAATGCATCGCCGATGGGCTTCTTGGCCACTTGCAAAAGCGCGACATAAAGATTCCCACCGGAGACAAATCCATCCATCGGCCAGTAGCGGTATTCCTTTGTCCCGGAATCGAAAAACGGATGCGGAGCGTTGGAATCTCGATCGCGCCAGAAATAGTGGAGAGCGAATTTATTTTCGTGGCAGGTCGAGATCGCAATTGTATTGGCGATCATTCTGGAACGCCGGCGTATCGTTTGCGTAGGCGTCCCCACAAAAGAATCGCCAAAAAGCCAGAGCGAGCGTCCGGTGGAGAGCGGAATGGAGTATGCTCCATCGCCTCCGAGCCATCCTTCCGCGTACGGAAATGATGGCGTGCATTCGGCGCTGCAAGCCACCGTCGAATACGCGACCGGAAGAAGCGCGAGTATCGCGGCAAGAAGCAGGCGCAATCGTCCGACCTGTTCCGCGACCTAACTAACGAGGGCCGCAGCCACGGCCAGCTTCACATCAGCACCTATCAACACCAGGTCCGCCGCTTGCGATTCCCATCGGTTCTCGCGGATCGCGAGCGGCTCCTCAGCACTGAGGCGATGCTCGAGGATCATCCTGGATAGCAGGAGCCGCTTCCCGTTGCCTGATCGCGAGGCTTCCCATGCCATCAACGCTGCACTCGTCACGTTGTAGAGCGCACCGGCGGCGACGCGCGCCCAATCCTCATTCTCCGCGCGCGATGCGACTTCGGTAGCAAAAGCCGTCGCCTTGTCGATGGTCTGGTCCAGGCGCGTGCGGAACTTCTCCGGCAGTTGCGTCGCCGCGCCCACCAGCGCTTTGAGCGATCCGGCTAGCGCCTCATGCGAATGCATCTTGCCGACCGCGCGCGAAATCGCGTCCAGCGCCGCGATGTTGCTGGTGCCCTCCCACAGCACCCCGACATGCGCATCGCGAACCAGTCGCGCGTTGACGAAGTCCTCGATGTAGCCGTTGCCGCCGCGCATCTCCATCGCTCCGGTGGCGACGCGGATGTTGTCGCGGCAAGCCCGGAATTTGAACAGCGGCGTCAGGATGCGCAGGATCTGATTGGCGCCCTCCTCGCCTTGATTCGCCCGTCCCATCACGTCGGCTGTATAAGCGTACATCGAGAGCGCCTGCTCGGTCGGCAGCATGATCTTCAGAAGCTGCTTTCTCACCAGCGGCATGTCGATGAGCTTCCTGCCGAATGCGCTCCGCGTGCGCGCCACTTGCAGCGCCTCATTGAGGCACCGGCGCATCATCGCTGCGGCGCGAACGCCGTGGGAAAGTCGCGACAGGTTCACCTGATCCATCATCTGTTTGAAGCCGTTGCGCACGTCGCCGACCAGATAAGCCACGGCGCCGTCGAGCGCTATCTCACCGCTTGCCATCGACTTGGTGCCGAGCTTGTCTTTCAGCCGCACGATTCGATAACTGTTGCGCGCGCCATCTTGGAGCCGTCGCGGCAAGGCAAACAAGGCAAGACCGCGGGTTCCCGCCGACGCACCTTCCGGCCGCGCCAGGAGCAGCGCAACATCAGCATCGGCGTGCGAGCAAAACCACTTGTCGCCGTAAAGCTTCCACGCCCCGCCCTCATTCCGCGCGGTGGTCTCGAGCGCGCCAACATCGGAGCCACCCGCCTTCTCGGTCATGAACTGGGTGCCCTTCCACATCGCGCCCAGATCCTGGGAGAGCATCCGCGGCAGCAGGCGATTCTTGAGCTCGTCGCTGCCGTACCGATTGATGACGAAAATGGAAGTGTCGCTCACGCTGATGGGACACATCAGCCCGAACTCCGCCTGCACGAACAGATAGGTGAAGGCGTATTTTGCGATCGGCGGCAGCGCATTCGGCCATCCGAGCACGCCACCGCGATGACTCATCGCATGAAGGCCGTATTTGCCGAATGCGATCTGCTCCATCCCGCGATAGGCTGGATGATACTCGATCCAATCCTCGTCGCGCCCGAAACGATCGCGCGGATGCAGCATCGGAGGGTGCTTGTCGGCGGCCTCCGCCAGTTGATCGAGTTCTCCGCCCGCCAGACCGCCCAATTGATCATAGTGCGGCTCCAAATAGGCGAGCAGCTTCGGTTCCAGATACAGCTTCAACAGGTCGTTAAGTCCGCGATCGATGCGATAAAAGTTCATCCCGCGGCAATCGAGAGCGAGATGATCGGAGCCGCGCGGCGCACCGGCGATTTCTTTTGGCGAAGCTTCCATGGTCAACCTCGTGCGTAAGTGTAGCGCATCGATTCTGGTTTGGTATCGCCCACGATTTGCGCTCGCGGCGGTAGTTCGGGTTATATTCGCCGTTGCTTTGGAGGCTCATCATGGAATACGGAACCCTGATATTCACCAAGCCGCAGCGTGCGATCACCGACCCCAAACTCGCCGAGGACTATGGTTATTCGCATGCGTGGATTCCCGATTCGCACATGATTTGGGGCGACGTGTGGGCGTGCATGGCGTTGGCTGCCGTCAACACGACCAGGATCAAACTCGCAACAGGCGTGGCGATCGCCACCAACCGGATTCCTCCCGTCACCGTCGAGGCGATCGGCACCATCAATGAGATCGCGCCGGGACGCGTCGTGCTCGGGTTCGGCACCGGCCACACCGGACGTCGCGTGATGGGACTTCCACCGGTCAAGCACGCAGTGTTTCGTGAAGAGGTGCGCCTCATACACGAGCTGCTGCGCAACGGCGAGGCGACCTACACCACCGAAGGGATGAGCAGGAAGATTCGCTACATCCATCGCGATCGGCGCTTCATCAGCCTGGATGGTCCCATTCCATTTTATGTCGCGGCCAACGGACCGAAGACCATCGCGCTCGCGGGCGAATTCGGCGACGGTTGTGTTACCACCGGCGTCACCAATCCCGATCGCGTCGAGGCCGTGAAGAAGCATCTGCAGGCCGGCGCCGCGCAGGCGAAGCGCAAGTTGCCGGACCATTTTCCGATCGTAACGCTGACTCACGTATGCGTGCTGCAACCCGGCGAGGACCTCGACTCGCCGCGCGTCAAATCGGTGTGCGGGCCGTGGGTGATGGCGAATCTGCATGCTTTCGCGGCCGGCTACGCACGCGCCGAATCGCTGCCGGCGCCGGTGCGCCCGGTCTTCCAGGCATACATGGATTACGTTTCGAAGATGAAGACGCCGCGCGACGAGCGCTATCTCGAGCTGCATCGCGGCCACTGCTGCTATGTGGAACCGGCGGAGTGGAAGTTCGTCACACCCGAATCGATCGAATGCTGCACCATTGTGGGACCGCGCGAGAAAGTGGTGGAGCAGATTCGCGGATTGGAGAAAGCGGGGCTATCGCAGATTTTCCTCAATCCACCGATGGACGGATTCGCGGACTGCATTGGCGACATCGCGCGCGAGGTCTTCGAGCGCGTCTAAAATGGGTAGTTGATGCCCGAGAACACCGCGACGCCTTCGCCGCCGTAGCCGACATCGACGAAGCCGACTACGAACGGTTCCGCGATACCGCGAAATCCGAGGCCGCCGACCGGATGCAGTTGCGAGAGCGGGTTGAAGTTGAGATTGTGCGCAACCCGCCCAATGTCGAAAAAGGGCGCGAGTTCGAGGATGCCGTGGGTCCCGAAAATATCGCGATCCCAGACCCGCGTTCGGACTTCGCCATTGGCGACCACCACGTTGTTGTCGATGAAACGCCCGGCGCCGTAGCCTCGCAACGTCTCCTGATCCGTCAGTAGACTTTCCTGCCCGCCCAGACGGCCCATCGACCAGAACGGAGTCTCGTTCCCCGAGGGGTTGTACTCGAGGAACACATGGCCGGCCAAGGTGACCTTTTCGTTGACGGCGTAGTAGCGGCGCAGCTCGCCGCCAAAGCGCGTATACGAGATCGAACTCATGAAGCGCCGATCGGCGATCGCGAAGTATGCCAATGCCAGCCCGCCCTTGCGGGGCACTTGCAGCGAGTCGCGGGTGTCGTAGGAAAATACCGCCTGATTCACCACCTCGCTTCCACCCTCGATCCCCTTCTGTTTCGGGAACAACTGAAAAATCGAGGCCTCGTCGAAGGCGCCGTGCTGGATGCGCACGCGCCGCGGACGGATGCTCAACGCGAGCTGCAGGTCCTGGGTAAAATTCAACCCGAGCACAGCAAGGCCGTACACCTGGTTAGTTGTGTAGTTGGTTTCGCTGCCAAGGCGCGAGTCGTTGCCGACGCCGAAAAACCGCTCGGTCGGATCCTTCTCGAAATAGAAGCGCCCCTCAAACGACCACCATTGTTTGCGCGTGCGCCCGGTCTGATAATCGACATCCACACGGCGCGCGATCTTCTGCTGTGCTCCGGCGACGACGTACCAGTTGGTGTCTTCCGATGGGTAAGAGAGAAAGCGGAAAGTACCGCCCGGACCGAGGGTGGTGTTGGTCTCGATATCGGGCGCGAAAATATCCGTAATCTGGTTCTTCGAATCGGTATAGAGAACCGCGGCAAGCATTCCAACCGTGGTGCCGCCATTCGGGTCAGTTGCGATCTCGGGCACCGGAATGAATGGCCAGGTGTCCGGATTAGTCGCGGAAAAATTGTGCGGGAACTGCCAGCGATCGGGATGAAAGATATCCATGAGCGATCGCGCCTTTCGAGTCGACCCATTTGCGACGCTCGGCGATGCCGCAGCGGCTGGAGTCGCGGCCTCCGCCGGCGATGCGTCAACCTTTGGCACGACTCCACCACTGGCCGTGCTCGGAACCGGAGCGCCCGCGTTCGACACCGGAGGAATCTCACTGGCGGTCTCGGCAATCGGCCGGCCCGCCTCGGTTTCCGCCAGGAAATAGGGAGCGGCGGCTTTACAATGCGGAACCAATGCCGGCAGAAAGCTCGTCAGCACGATGCCGCTGAAAATCACCAGGAACCGATATCGGGTCATATGGATCCGATCAATCCGTCGTGCGATTGCACCATCACTCGCTCTGTCGCTGGACCTCGTTTCAAGTTGCGTAGCCTTACAGTGCCAGTATGGCCCGATCAAGGCGGACCAGTGTCGCATAGGAGACCCGATTCTTGAACAGCCTGGCGATGGATTTTCACCTATCGAGGCGCCGATCGTACGGGGCAGCGCTTTTCGATGGCGCAACAAATGTGCAAGGATTCGGAAACGAAGGCGCCAGCGACCTCGGCCGCGGTGCTCTTCACGCAGAAATCTCCACGGAGGGTCGGTACATGGCGAAGGCGAATGGCGGCGAGTTGATCGCGCGCGTAATGAAGGAGAACAAGGTCAAGTACTGCTTCGCAATCAACGGCGGACACCTGTTCCCCATTCTGGCTGAGTTGCGTAGCCACGACATCAAGCTGATCCATATGCGCCACGAGCAGGCGACCGCATATGCAGCCGATGCCTATGCCCGCGTCTCCGGCGAGACCGGCGTATGCATGGTCACCGCGGGATGCGGCCTGACCAACGCAGTCACCGGCTTGTGCACCGGCGCGCTCACCGGCAGCTCGATCGTATGCATCTCGGGTCAGCATCCCAACACCGAGGATCATGTCGGTTCGTTCCAGGAAGCATACGGCTCGGAGGTCGTCGACAGCTTCGCCAAGTTCACCAAGCGCGTCACCGACTGGACCTCGATCCAGTTCGACCTGCGCTCTGCGTTTCGCGAGGCGATTTCGCCTCCGCAGGGCGTCGCGCTGTTCGAAATTCCGCAGAACATCCTCTATCACGGCGATGAAGACGCGAAGCAGCGCAAAGGCGCGCGCCGCTTCACCATCGAAGATGTCCGCAGCCAGGGCGAACCGTCACACGTCGACAAGGCGCTCGAACTCCTGCAGGGTGCGCAACGCCCGATCATCGCGGGCGGCGACGGGCTGTTTTGGTCGCAGGCCGGTCCCGAGATCAACGAGTTCGTCGAACTGACCGGCATCCCGGTCTATACCCGGCGCGCGGGTCAGGGCGCGGTTTCCGAGGAGCACCCCCTCGCCATCCGCGGCTCGTGGAAGAAGCCCTTCACAGGGAAAGCCGACGTCGTAATGGCGATTGGCTTCCGCTTCTGGAGCGGTGAAAAATTCGGCCAGCCGCCGACCTGGACCGACAAGGCGAAGTACATCCAGATCGACCAGGTGCCGACCCGGATCGGATGGCAAGTCGACGCGGACGTTCCCATCGTCGGCGATCCGAAGAGCGTGCTGCGCCAGATGATCAATCGCATCAAGGAGCAGAAGCTGGATTTCAGCAAGAATCGCAGCTCCGACTGGTACAAGGAAATCCAGTCGACCCGCGCACGCTTCGATGCGCAAATCGCCGAAGAGAACAAGAAGACGCTGAACAGCTCGCCGATTCATCCGGCGCGACTGTGCGACGATCTCATCAAGGTGCTCGACAAGAACGCCACCACCATCATCGACAGCTTCACACTATCGGGCTGGATGAGCCGTGCGTTCACCTGCCGCTTCATGGGCCAGGTGGTAGACGCGGGACCACTCGCTCCGGTCGGCCACGGCATCGGGATGGGTATCGGTGCGCAACTCGCGCGGCCCGGCCAGCAAGTCGTCGTCATCAGCGGCGATGGCGGACTCGGCATCGGCGGATGGGACATGGAAACCGCGGCGCGCTACAAGCTGCCGGTCATCACGGTGCTGTGGAACAACAGCTCGTGGGGTCCCAACTTCGATCAAATGCCGGGGCTCAAGGGCAAGACCGATCCCTTCAACATGCTGCCGAACATCCGCTACGACAAGATTTTCGCCGAAATGGGATGTCACACCGAGCACGTTGAGACCAACGACCAGATCACGCCCGCACTCGAACGCGCATTCAAATCCGGCAAGCCTTCGTTGATCAACATCATCGGCGATGTGCGAGTTGGAAACGCGACCTTGGGTGGTAATTTGCTCGGCTCGACCGGCTCGGCAACCTGACGCCGAGACATTGCGAACGCGAAGGGGACGCGCATCGAGCGCGTCCCCTTTTTTGTCGGCGTCAGGTAGATTCAAAGGAGCATGAAGACCGCCACCGCAGCCACCATTACCTTTGGTGCGATCGCTATCGCACTCCTCGCCGTCGGTTCGGGATGCAGAGGCCGGGATGAAATTCCGAAGCCGGTGAATATCACCTGCCCTGCCGGATCGAAGCTGGTCGGCGAGCTCCCGCCTGAAGGCGAAGAGCAAGCATGCTGGAAAACCGAGAATGGCGAGCAGGTCAAGGACGGGCCGTTCGTCATCTATCGGCCGAGCGGCCTCAAAATGATGGAGGGCAACTACAAGGACGGCAAGCAGGACGGCGAGTGGACGCTCTACTATGAGAGCGGCGCGAAGAAGTCCATCGATCATTACAAGGACGGCGTCCAGACCGGGGATCACGTTTCATGGTACGAAGACGGACAGATCGATGCGAAGGGGCAATACAAGGACGGACAGCAGGACGGGGTCTGGAAGCGCTGGGGTCCCGACGGCGTCAAGAATTGGGAAGAGACGTACAAAGAGGGCAAGAAGATTTCCTGATTACTCGCCGCCCTTGCCCACCACCGCAACCGTGATGCCTTCGCACGCGATCGCCGGAACATGAAACGATTCGGATGATCCCCACACGATCGTGGAATGCGATCGCTTTCCGGCCGCAATGATCGCCCCGAACACATTCTCGATATTCGAATTGATGCGTAGCGCGTTGGGTGCGATCGGCTCGGCGAGGCGCCCGCCGCGAATCACATAGGAATCGCCGCTGACGGTGCAGGTGAAGTCGCCGGCGCGCTGCCCGTTGATGGGATAGGTGTACCAGACCCGCCCGATGTAGAGGCCGTCGCGGACCTTGCGAATCACCGCATCGTCGTCGATGCCGCCGCGCGCCTTCATGACGATGTTAGTTCCCGACGACCCGGGACTTTGGTCGAAGCGACGCCCGCCACCTTCGCCCAATCGATAGCCGCTAAGCGACGGAAACATCGGAACCTGGTCGCCTGCGAGGCCCAGCTTCTCGGCGCGTCCCTCGTCGGTGGCGAGGCGATGGCTGTCGTAAAAATTCGAAAACAGCCCGACCAGCTTGCCGTCGCGAATGAGGTCGACGCGCTTGGCTGGAATACCCTCGCAGGTGATCGCGCGGATGACAGCGCCGCTGCGCAGCATTGGATCGTCGGAGAGACTGAGGCGCTCGTCCATCACTTCACGATTGAACTTGCCATGATAGGCGGAACTCGCTGCATGAAACGCGCCGGTCGTCAGCGATCCGAGAATCATATAGTTGAGGATCTCCGCCACCGGCTGGGGCCCCAGCACGACGCGATAGGCCTTCGCGTCCGGACGAATGCCATGATGCATCCGCAGCGCACGCCCCGCGGCCTCGCGACCGAGCCGCGTCGCGACTCGACGCAGGTCGTTAACCGAGCGCCCCACTGCGGCCGCGGTACCTTTCGCATCGAGGGATTCTATCAGCGCGGTAACCGAGGAGCTGAAATGCGCACTCTCATCGATGCGAATATCGGCGAAGTTCGAATTCGTTAGCGCGATGCGATCGCGATACACGCTCACATCGCCACCCACGATTTGCCCCGGCCCTGCTTTCCCCCTTGCAAACGCATCCATCGCGCCGCGCAAGGTTGACCACGCCGCATCGACCAGGCTCACATCCGACGCTCGCACAAGGTCGCTCTTCTCCGCTTTGGCAGCGGCAAGCTTCCGCGGCTCTGCCGGAAATCCAGCAAAGTGCGGATCCACAATCGTCGCACGATGCGCCCGCGCGAGCACCTCGCGGATAGCATCGGTGCTGAAGTCACCGGCCTCGTAGGCGGTTCCCACTTCATGCGCATTGCGCCTCAGAACGATGCGAATTTGAAAACCATCGGCGGCGTGCGACTTCAGTTCCTCGACGCCGCGGCATGGAATATCGGAGGTGTAGTTAAGGCGTGCGATGCGATTGTCGCCGCTCGCGCAATAGATCTCGAACTGCGCAACATCGCGGTCGCGCGCCACGATCGCAGCGGCCTCCCGCGCGAAACTCTTCAACTCCGACCCGCGAATCATCGCATCAACTCGCGCCGCCCAATTTCGCGCGCGAGCGCAGCGTCGGCCCGCCATTCGACATCCGCTTGACCTGCATCGGCTGTCCTTTGCCGCAGTTGGGAATCGCGATGAGGCTCAAGTCATTGCCGACCGCATCGACGTTCATGAAGAAGCGCTTGGAATCCGCCATTATGCTGCCGGAGCGGTAGAGCTGACCGATGCGGCCGCGGTCGATCTCATAGACGCGTCGCGCCGAGATGCGAAAGTTCTCGCGCGATTCGGCAATCGAGGGAATCTGATGCCCGCACACGTAATAGCCGTGTTCGACCTCACCGATGATCTTGTCCGGCGGAGTTTCACCCGGCATGAAAAAGGTGTTGGACATCCGAATCAGCGGAACCTGATAGACCTCGGCTGCGCGCGCCGAACCGTTGGGCTCGACGCCGAGCGCCGCGGCCGTCGCGCGCGAATTCATGAAGCCGCGAAACACACCGCGATCGATGTGCGCGACACGCTTGCCGGGCGTACCTTCGTGATCGTAGCGATAGTGGCCGTAACCGTAGAGCGTCGGGTCGGAGACCGCCGACAGGAGCGACGAGCCAATCTCCTTTCCGACCTGGTTGTCATTGACGCTTCGCAGCAACCAGCTCCGGCCCGCATATGCCGCTTCCATTTTGAGTGCGCGATCGGCTTCGCACGGATGCCCAACGATCTCGTGCGCCACCAGCGCATTGAAATGCGGATCGGTGACGACCGTGACCTCGCGATCGGGCGGCTTCAGCACCGGCGCAGCCGCGAGTTCCTGCGCTTCCTTCGCGAGGCCGACCGCGAACCCGCCCAGGCTGGGATTGGCCAGCAGCTCCTCGTGCCATCCCTCGGCGATCGATTCGAAGCCGCGCTGCTGCCCGATGGTGTCGTAACTCTCCTGGTGCCCTTCGCCCGATTGCGCGACCACGTAGACATCGCCCTGCGAAAACGCGAACGCTTGCGAAATCAGCGAGCCTTCCGAGCTGATGAATAATTCATGACGAAGCTCGGAGGTCGCGGCGACCGCGTTGAATGCGATATCGCGTCCCAGGCTCTTCACCTCGCGCGAGGCTTCCAGCGTGATGCGCTTAAGGTCCTCGGCATCGAGCGTGCGCGGATCCTGTTTGTAGACCGCGGCAATCTCGTCTCGTATCGGAGTCCGCGGTTCGAACGCTCCGCCGGCAAGTGATGCGGCGCGTGCGCCGAACCGTTTCGCGAACGCCGCCTTCTCCCGCGCACTGGTTCGCCCCCGATTGTAGGCTTCCTCGAGGCCGCGCCTTATTTCGCCGACCAGCTTCTTCTCGTTGAGCGCGAGCCGGCCGATCTCTGCGCCAGCCTGACCGACTCCGATAAAGCTCCTCTCGCCGACGTGGACGCTTACGCAGAATCCCGCGCTCTGGGTTTCGGCACTGTCACGCGGCTCGCCGTTGGTCGCTGCACCGGAGCGATGGAACATCACCTCGAAGCGCAGGTCGGCATACGCGACGCCGCGATGGGTGCGTGCGAAGCGGGAAATAATCTCGTTCCCGCTCCGCTTGAGAATCTCGATTGCGCTGAACAGATCGATGAGCAGTCTCTAGATGATGCCTTCGGCTTTGAGCGAGTCGAGTTCCGCCGAGCCGAGTCCGAGATACTCTTTGTAGATCTCCGCGTTGTGCTCGCCATGCAACGGCGCCGATTTCACTTCGACCGGCGAATGCTCGAGACGCACCGGGCATCCAGGCATCGTGAACTCGCCGCGCACCGGATGCTGCACCGTAACAATCATTCCGCGCTCTTTCATGTGCGGATCGTTGAGCAGCTCGACGCTGTCAAGCACCGGCCCGCATGGAACCCCCGCCTCGCCGAGGATTTTGAACACCTCATGCTTGGTGCGCTTGCCGGTCCATGCGGTGATCGTTTCGGTCAGCGCCTCGATGTTATGCCCGCGCGACTTCGCATCTTTGAAGCGCTCGTCCTTCGCGAGCTCCGGCTGGCCCATCGCGGTGCACAGGTTCTGCCACATCTCAGGCGTGGTGCACAGGATGAAGCAGTAGTCGTTGTCGCCGCCGGGCGCGCATTTGAAAAGGTCGCCGGGCCCACCGCCGAGGCGATTGCCGCTGCGACCGGTCGGCTTCTTGCTGATGTAAGTCCCCATCATCGGGACGCGCACGAAATTCAGCACGGCTTCCTGCATCGCAACTTCGACCTTCTGCCCGAGGCCGGTTCGCTCGCGCTGGATGTACGCCGCGAGCACGCCGATCGCCGCATGCATTCCGGTGCCGGTGTCGCCGATGGTCGGGCCGGGCTTGAGCGGCGGCGAGCCGGGAAACCCGGTCAGCGACATCGCGCCACCCGAGGCCTGCGCGATCATGTCGAAGCTCTTGTACTTGCTGTACGGACCGAAGGTCCCAAAACCCTTGACCGTGAGGTAGATGATGCGCGGATTGGTTTGCTTCAGTACCTCATACCCAAGACCGAGGCCTTCCAGCGTGCCGAGCGAGAAATTCTCCGACACGATATCGACCTTCTTGACGAGGTCGAGAAAAATCTTGCGGCCCTTGTCGCTCTTGAGGTTCAGCGTCACCGACCGCTTGTTCGCATTTAGCAGCATAAAGTAGTACGAGTCGGTGCCGGGTTTTTCGGTGAGAATCCAGCGGCCCTGCTCACCCATCTTCGGCGCCTCGACCTTGATCACGTCGGCGCCCAGCCACGCGAGCATTTCGGTGCATGAGGTTCCCGCTTCGAATTGGGTGAGGTCAAGAACTTTTACGCCTGCCAGCGCCTTTTCCATCGCCGCCTCCTTGCGGGATCGCGTGAAGCGATCCTGACAGACTTTGTAGCGCTCGACTGTCACCGTGAGCAAGGCTTCGCATAATGAGGTTAAGGTCTCGCTCCGGATTTGATACCGTTGAATGCACATCCGATGGCGGAACACCTCGCAAAAATCGCACGCATTCGCGACGAGCTGAATCGCGGCTTCCTGGAACGCTCCGATCTGATCGATGGAGCGCTGACCGCGCTGCTCTCCTCGAACCATGTGCTGGTAATCGGCCCGCCTGGCACCGCGAAATCGATGCTGGCCGACGAGCTGTGCCGGCGCATCGAGGGCGCCAACTATTTCCAATGGCTGCTGACCAAGTTCAGCACCCCAGAAGAAATCTTCGGCGCGGTCAGTCTCAAGGGCCTCGAGGAAGACGACTATCGCCGCGTCACGCTCCACAAGCTGCCCGAGGCGCACATCGCGTTCCTCGATGAAATCTTCAAGGCCAACTCCTCGATCCTCAACGCGCTGTTGACCGTCATCAACGAGCGCGTCTTTCACAATGGACGCGAGCGGGTTCAGGTCCCGCTCATCACGATGTTCGGCGCATCTAACGAATTGCCCGATGAGGACGAACTCACCGCGCTCTACGACCGCTTCATGCTGCGCTTCATGGTGGACTACATCAGCGAGGAATTCCGTTTCCTCAAAATGCTGGAAGGCAGCAAGCCCGAAGCGCGAACCGTCATGACGTTTGCCGAGCTCGACGCGGCGCGCGCGGAGGTTGCGAAGGTGTCGATTGCACCGGGAATCATCCGAACGATCGCGGACCTGCGACGCGAACTAGCCACTCAACAAATCGTCGTATCGGATCGGCGCTGGAAGAACTCGCTCGATGTACTCCGCGCGCACGCGCTTGTGCTGGGACGGAATGTAGTCACCGAGGACGATCTGATCTTCCTCGAACATGTGTTGTGGAAAGATCCCGAGGAGCAGCCCAAAGTCCGCGAGGCGATTCGCCGGCTGGTGAAGGGATACGAGGAGGAGGCGCGCGAACTCCTTATCCAGAGCCAGGAACTGAAGGAGTACGCGCTCGACCGCCAATGGGAGAGCGAGGAGCTGCGCAATCGCGCGCTGATCGAAGCGCACACCAAGATCGCCAACATCCTGGTGAAGTTCGACAATCTGCTGCGCGAGGCCAGCGATAGCGGCAAGTCGGTGCAGAGCGCGACCGCGATGCGCGCGCAGGTGAAGGACCTCCAGCAGAACATGCTCCGGCGGATGTAGCGATGCCGATTGAGGAATCCAGCGCCGCGATCGTTTTGCGCGCGCGCGACTATTCGGAATCCGATCGCATCGTGACTCTGCTCACCCGCGATCTTGGCAAGCTGAGCGGCATGGCCAAAGGCGCCAAGGCCTCGCGCAAACGCTTCGAGCGCAAACTCGAACCCTTCTCGCACGTGATGCTGTACTTTCGCCGCCGCCCCAACGGACAGTTGGTGTTCGTGACGCGCGCCGAGGCGTCGCCGGACCTCGCTCCATTCGCGATCGAAGACGACCTGCCGAAAATCGCGCTCGGCAGCTATATGCTCGAACTCGCCGACGCCTTCACCTCCGAGGAGGCCGAGGCCACCGGGGCCTACCGGGTTCTGGCCGAGGCGCTGGAAGCGCTAAGCGTCGGACGCGCTACTCTCGCGCTGAGGCAGGCATACGAGCTGCGGCTGTTGCATTGGGCGGGCTATGGACTCGAGTTCGCGCGATGCCGCCAGTGCACCGACGGAATTTCGCAGTCCGCCTACTTTATCGTCTCGCGCGGCGGCGTGGTGTGCGCGCGATGCCGCCCCATAATCCCGGAGGGCGCCCTGAAGCTCGAAGCATCGAGCGCGCTGGCGTTGGCCAGCCTCGGCGAGGCGCACTTCGTCGATGCGCTCGAAGGGAAAGCCGCTGCGGCCGATGGAGCACTGGCGATTTCGCGCTTCGTGGCATCGGTGCTGGATCGACGGCTTCGCTCGATCGCGTTTCTGGATTCGATGCTGCTCGCGAACGGCTCGAACTAGTACGCAATCAGCCGCCAGTAAATTTGTCGCGTGCGCCATCGCCGATCACCTGTGGCGCCATGTACCCCTTGGAGTGATGCTCGATGAGAATGATGCCGCAGTTCGGCGGCACGTGCGCGTTGTCCCACACGCCGGTGACATGCGCCCACAGCGCCATCATCACGCCGCCATGGCTGACGACCACCACATCGCGAGAAGGATGCGCGATGGCCAGGCGATCGAGGATCGGGCCAACCCGTCGCTTCACGTCCTCGAAGCTCTCGCCGTCGGGCGGCTCCCATAGCCAGGGACGCTGCGGATCATAACCGGGCGCGGCAAACACCGATTCATAGGGTTGCCCCTTCAGCGAGCCGACATCGCGCTCGTGCAGGTAGGGCTCGATTTCCAGCGGCAGCTTCAAAATCTCCGCGATGATGCGCGCGGTCTCGCGCGCCCGGATGAACGGACTGGTCACCACCACCTCGGTGCGAAAGGTTTTCGCGATCAGATGGCCCGCCTGCTCAGCTTGCTGATGGCCAAGCTCGGTCAGCGCCAACTCATGCGGCGTGGTGGTAAAAATCCGTTCGCGATTGCCGACGCTCTCTCCGTGGCGGACTAGAATCAGTTTTCCCATGGGAGTGTTTTCACTTCGGTTCGAGATTCTTACGCATCTGGATAAATGGCTCCAGCAGATCGATGGGCAGCGGGAACACCGTGGTGGAATTGTGTTCGGTCGCGATCTCGGCCAGCGTCTGCAGATAGCGCAACTGCAGCGTGATGGGACTCTTGCTCATGATCTCCGCGGCCTCGGCGAGGCGCTGCGCCGCCTGAAACTCGCCTTCCGCCGCGATTACTTTGGCGCGCCGCTCCCGTTCCGCTTCGGCCTGGGCGGCGATAGCGCGTTGCATCTCTTGCGGCAGATCGATGTTCTTGATTTCCACCAGCGTGACCTTGATGCCCCAGGGCTCGGTCTGCCCGTCCACGATGGTCTGGATCTGCGCATTGAGCTTGTCGCGCTGACTCAGCAAATCGTCGAGCTCGCTCTGACCGCCCACCGAGCGCAACGTAGTCTGCGCAATCTGCATGGTCGCGAAGAGATAATCAGCGACCTCGGTAACCGCCTTCGACGGATCCACTACGCGAAAATACAAGACCGCGCTCACTTTGACGGTAACGTTGTCGCGCGTGATGACATCCTGCGGCGGGATGTCCAGCGTGATAGTGCGTAGATCGATGCGCGCCATCTTTTCCAGAACCGGTATGATGAAGGTGACGCCCGGACCCCGATACGGAGTGAGGCGCCCGAGGCGGAACACCACCGCGCGTTCATATTCGTTGAGCACCCGGATTCCGCCCAGTACGAAAATCGCAAAGAAGAAAACCACGACCACCAGCGCCGCTCCTGCTCCCGCCATTATCCTTCCTCCCGAGTTGTCAGTTGCGCCGGCTCGCTAAGCCCGCGGCGGGTTTCATCCCGTTCTTCTCACGCTTACTTCCAGACCGCTCACCGATGTGATGCGGGCGTGCGTCCCCGCTGGTAGCACTTCGTCGCTGCGCGCGCGCCAGATCTCGCCATGCACAAACAGCTTGCCCGGAGCATCGGGAGCGATTCGTTCGCGCACCTCGCCCAACTCTCCCACCAGACCTTCGCTTCCGGTGGTCGGAACCCGTCCGTGTTCGCGCGCGACGAAATACCCTATCAGCAAAATGATCGCCGAGAGCGAGCCCGCCGCCCCATAGATGATACTGTGCTGGACCGCGAGATTAGTCTTCGAAGTGTCGATGAGCAGCAACGAACCGAATAACAGAGCGACGACTCCACCGATTCCCAGTACTCCGTAGCTGGTAATGAATGCCTCGGCGATCAGCATTCCCACGCCGAGTAGGATAAGGAGCAGCCCCGAAAGCGTGACCGGCAAAACCTGGAACGATGCGAGCGCGAGCAGCAGACAGATCGCGCCCACTACACCGGGGAAATAGACCCCGGGATGCGCGAACTCGAAATACAATCCGAGCAGTCCCGCCATCAGGAGCAGATAGACGATGTTGGGATCGGCCAGCGTATCCAGCACGCTCTGGCCAAAGGTCATCGAGCGCCTGCGCACCACGACGTCCTTGAGCTGGAGCGTCACCTTGCGATCGCCGACGCTGACCGTGCGGCCGTCGGCCTGCTTGAGAAGATCGGGAATGTTGATCGCGACGATCTCGATCACCTTCGCTTCGAGCGCCTCGCGATCGCCAATCATCACGCTGCTGCGAACCGCTTTTTCGGCCCAGTCCTCGTTGCGCCCGCGCTGACGAGCGGTGTTGCGCGCGAGCATCGCGGCGAAGTTCTCGACCTTGGTGCCGAGGTCGCCCTTCACATCGCCACCGCTTTCGGTCACCGGATGCGCCGCGCCGATGTTGGTGCCAGGGGCCATCGCGGCGAGGCTCGCAGCTTCGGTGATGAAGGTTCCGGCCGAGGCCGCGCTCGCCCCGGTCGGAGCGACATAAACAATCACTGGAACCGGGGCCGCGAAGAGATCCTTGATGATGCGCTCCGCCGAGGTCATCAGGCCCCCCGGCGTGTCGAGCTCGATGATCAGCGCGCGGGCGCCGCCGATCTGCGCCGATGCTATCGAATCCTCGATGAAGTGCGCGACCGCCGGATTGATGGAGCCGTCGATCTTGATCAGCTCGACCCAGGGCCGGCCATCGATCACCGCGTCAGCGTTGGGAGTCGCGCTGCTCGCCGCAAAAGCAAACGACGCAACTGTGATCGCCAGCGCGGCGAGCGCCAGCGGTCTCGCGATCGATCGTGAGGATCCGATCACCTAAGTCCTGGCCCGTCCTGGAATCGGGCGACCAAGCGATTTCATAACTTCTTGTATATCACTCCAGACCAACCGTTTGTCGCTCGGATTTCGCAGCAGGTAAGCAGGATGAAAGGTCGGCATCATTTTGATGCCTCGCACCTCGTGCCAGTTGCCGCGCAGCTTGCTGATAGGAGTCTTCACCTTCAACACGGACTGCACCGCGAAGGTGCCGAGGCCTACGATAACGCGCGGTTTAACCACTTCGATTTGCCGAAACAGAAACGGCTCGCACGCGTTGACCTCGTCGGGCTCGGGATTGCGATTTCCCGGCGGGCGGCATTTGACAACGTTGCAGATGTAGACCTCGGAGCGCTGCATCCCCATGCCGCGCTCGATGATGTCGGTGAGCAACTGCCCGGCCCTGCCCACAAACGGCTCGCCCTTGGCGTCTTCATCGGCGCCGGGACCTTCCCCGATGAACATCAGTTCCGCCTTCGGATCGCCGACGCCGAACACCAGATTGGTGCGGCCGCCATGCAGCTTGCATCGGGTGCAGTCACCGATGAAATCGCGCAACGCAACCAGATCATCGGTCTTCTCGAGGCCGGGATATTTCGCGATCAAATCGACGCTCCCGGCGTCCGGTGCGGAGGATGCCACGACCGCAGGCGGTGGCCCATCGACGATCGCAGAGCGCCGTGAGTCAGTTCGAACAGGCGCGGCCGGTCGATCCTTCATCGGTAGCCCATCGAGGCCCTCCTCGCGCATCTGAGCGATGTAATCGCGAACCGAGTCGAGTAGCAGCTTGTCAGTCGGCATATCGTGCGGATTATAGGACGGGCGCGTTCGCTTTGCTGAACGCCGCGCGGAGATTACCTAACAGCGTGCAGACGGCGGGACTTTGACTTCTTCGACCGCAGCGCGACGACGCGATCGAGGATGCGATCCGCGACTTCGTCCTTGCTCAGCTTGGGATGATTCTCGACCGAACCGTCGGCGGCATAGATCGTCACGATGTTGGTATCGATCGCGAAGCCAGCGCCCTCCTGCGTCACGTCATTCGCGACAATCAGGTCGAGGTGTTTGCGCTTAAGCTTGTCGAGCGCGTTGCTCTCGAGGTTCTGCGTTTCCGCCGCGAAGCCGACCAGGATGCGATTGCCCTTCTTGGCCGCGATGCGCGGCATCTCGTCGGCAATCGATTCCATTTCGAGCATCAGCCCCTTCGGATTTTTCTTAACCTTGTGTTCGGATGGATTCGCCGGACGGAAATCCGCAATCGCGGCCGCCATCACCAGCGCCGTCGACCATGGAAAGTTGCGTGAAGTCTCGGCCAGCAGGTCGCGCGCGCTGACTGTATCGATGCGCTCAACTCCATATGGGGTCGCCATCCCGGACGGCCCTGCGACGATTCTCGCCTCCGCACCGCGACGCCAGGCCGCGCGTGCGATCGCAAATCCCATCTTTCCCGAGGATCGATTCGACACGAAGCGCACCGGATCGATCGCCTCCTGCGTCGGACCCGCAGTAACCAGAATTCGCTCCGATGCGAGGTCATGCGGCGAGAGCATCCGTTCCAGTTCCTCGACGATAAACGTGGGATCGGGCAGGCGGCCCTTGCCCTCGTAGCCACATGCGAGTTCGCCTTCGGCAGGATCGATGATGGTGGCTCCTCGAGCTTTGAGCTTCGCGAGGTTCTCGGCGACGGTCGGATGCGCATACATGTGGACGTTCATCGCGGGCGCGAAGGCAACCGGCGCCTGCGTCGCCAGGAGCACGGTAGTAACGATATCATCGGCGATCCCGGTCGCGGCCTTGGCGATGATGTCGGCGGTCGCGGGCGCAATCACGACCGCATCGGCGCGGTCGGCAAGGCGGATGTGACCGATCTCGGATTCCTGGGTGAGGTTGAACGTTTCGGTCGCGACCGGATTTTGTGAGAGCGTCTGCAGCGTCAACGGCGTGATGAACTCGGTGGCGTTGCGCGTCATCATGACGCGGACATTGGCGCCGCGCGTAACGAGCTGGCGCACGATCTCGGCGGCCTTGTACGCAGCAATCCCGCCGCTGACGCCGAGGACTATCGTTTTTCCGTTCAGCCGGGACATCTCAATTAGATTCTAGGTCCGCCACGCGCGGGATCAATCGTAGTACTCCAACCCCAGGTGCGTGATGAGGTCTTCGCCGCGCATCCAGCGCAGCGTGTTCTTGAGCTTCATCAGCTGGATGAAGACGTCGTGCTCGGGATACAGCCCCGGCGCGACCATCGGCGCCTTAAAATAGAATGAGAGCCATTCCTGGATGCCGCGCATGCCCGCGCGTTGCGCGAGGTCGAGAAACAGCACCAGGTCGAGCACCAGCGGCGCCGCCAGAATCGAATCGCGGCACAGGAAGTCAATCTTGATCTGCATCGGATAGCCGAGCCATCCGAAGATATCGATATTGTCCCATCCCTCTTTGGCGTCGCCACGCGGCGGATAGTAGTTGATTTTCACCGAGTGGAAGACGTTGCCGTAAAGCTGCGGATACAGTTCCGGCTGCAATATCTGATCGAGCACCGACAGCTTGGTTTCTTCCTTGGACTTGAAGGAGCCCGGATCCTCGAGCACCTCGCCGTCGCGATTGCCGAGGATGTTGGTCGAGAACCATCCCGACATCCCGAGCATGCGCGCCTTCAGACCGGGCGCGATCAGCGTCTTCATGAAGGTCTGACCGGTTTTGAAATCCTTGCCGCAAATCGGAACCTTATTCTCGCGTGCGAGTTCCAGCAGCGCCGGCGTATCGGTCGTAAGGTTGGGCGCGCCGTTCGCATAAGGGATTCCCATCTTCAGCGCGGCGTAGGCGTAAATCTGGCTGGGCGCGATTTCCGGGTCGTTCTCGCGCAAGCCGTACTCGAAGCGCTTGAGGCTCTGATGCACGTCCGCGGCGATATGGAAAACCTCCGTCGAACCGCACCAGATCATTACCGTGCGCGCGACGCCGGTGCGATTCTGAAATTGGCGGATGTCTTCCATCAACATCTCGGCCTTGTCCATTTTCGAGCGCGCTTCCTTCAGGTTGGGGCCGTGGATGTTGCGCACGTATTCCTGATCGAAGACCGCCGGCATCGGATGCAGCGCTTCCAGCGGCTCGCGCAATTTATCGAGCAACGACGCCTCGAGGACGCCCGCGTGCTTCGCCGCCTCCAACGCGTTGTCCTCGTAAATGTCCCATCCGCCGAACACCAGGTCGTCGAGCTTCGCAAGCGGAACAAAATCCTTGATGCGCGGGGTGCGGCCCTCAGTGCGCTTGCCGAGGCGAACCGTCGCGAGCTGCGTCAAGGATCCGATCGGCACACCGAGCCCGCGCTTCACCGCCTCGACGCCGGCAACGAATGTAGTCGCGACCGCACCCATGCCTGGCATCAGCACACCGAGCTTGCCGGATGCAGGCGCGATACGGACGTTGTCTTTGTTGGGCGAACCGGGCATCAGGCCTTCTTGAAGCGCGACGGAAAATCGGGACCGAAGCTCTGCTCCGGATGCAGCAGCTTGGCGCGCTCGATCAGTACTTCTTCGGTCTCGGGAATCTTGGGGTCGGGGATGCAGCAATCGACCGGGCATACGGCCGCGCACTGCTCCTGATCGAAGAAGCCGACGCACTCCGTGCACTTGTCGGGCACGATGTAGTAGATGTCCTGCTGGATGGCGTCGCTGGTTTTGCCATCGAGCTCCCACGGCGCGCCGCCTTCGTAAATCGCGGTGTTAGGGCACTCGGGCTCGCACGCACCGCAGTTGATGCACTCTTCGGTTATAACAGTAGCCATTTAGTCAGTCCTGATTTAATCGGGTAACGGGGAATGATACGGGCGTGCCCTACCTCCGGCAACAGGCCTCAGCCGTCGTCGGGCATCGAGGCCACTACCTTCTTCGCCAGTTCGAGATAGGCCTGACTCGCCGGATGCTTCGGGTTGGCCACCGTGATGGGAATGCCGCGATCGCCACCTTCGCGAATCTCGGTATAGATGGGCACCCGCGCAAGCACCGGCAGCGATTCTTCAGCCGCCATCTTGTCGGCGCCGCCATGGCCGAAGATTTCCTCGCGCTCGCCGCAGTCGGGGCATACGAACACGCCCATGTTCTCGACGACGCCGAGGATTGGGCAATGCACCTGGCGAAACATCTTCACCGCGCGGCGCGCATCGAGCAGCGCGACATCCTGCGGTGTGGTGACGATGACCGCGCCATCGATCGCAACTTGCTGTGCGAGCGTGAGTTGCGCATCACCGGTGCCGGGCGGCAAATCGACGATAAGAAAATCCTGGGTGCCCCACAGGGTGTCCTTGAGGAACTGGCGCACCGCTCCCATCACCATCGGACCGCGCCAGATCACCGGTGCTTTCTCGCCAAGGAAGAACCCGATCGAGATGAGATTCACGCCGTGCCGTTTGATGGGATAGAAATGCTGGTTGTCGACGGCGCGAGGCTTCTCGTCGCCGATCCCGAACATCATCGGGACCGAGGGCCCGTAAATGTCGGCGTCCATCAGGCCGACGCTGAGGCCCAACTGCGCCAGTGCGACGGCGAGATTCGCCGCGACCGTCGACTTGCCGACGCCGCCCTTCCCGCTGCCGACCGCGACGACGTACTTCGTTCCGGGCAGCCGCACACGTCCGGTCTTCTCGCCCAGTTCGGCCTCGATGCGACGGACCCGCAGTTCGACATCGTCGAGCCCGAGTCCGTGTCCCAGCGCCTGATGAATCCCGGTCGCCAGCTTCTGCATCACCTCGTCGCTTTCAGTGGCCTGGCGGATGGTGATGGCGAAGCCGTTGCCACCGGGCTTGGGTGTCACGTCCTCGACGATGCCCAACGACAGGATGTCGGTCGGGAAGCCGGGATACTTGACCCCGCCCAGCGCCTCGATGACGGCCTCAGGAGGAACTACTTTCGCCACTAATGTGATTAGACCAGATGTATAAGATTTATGAAACCGATGTCAGGGCGAGCGCGGACATCGCCCGGAGTCTGCGAAGAGCCTCGAACGCGTAGATTTAGTGGCGAAATAAAAGCGAAGACGCTTATTCTATCGAGGTTATTTGGCTTCGTTTGGTAGTTTTCAGTAATCAACAAATCGCTTCTGCCCACCATTCCGAAATCGCCTGAATTGTCGGTCGCTGCCGCCTCCCACAAGGATTCAGCATTCGCCGTGACGATGCAACTGGCTCACCGCGTCATCGATACCAGGCGTCCCGCGATCACTTCCTGAGCCTCGGTCGCGATGCGCCTGACGATTTCGCCCGCCGGCAGCTTTTCCCGCACCAGGCTCACCGACATTCCCGCATAAAACGGCAGTTCCTCGATGTCGCCTTCGAACGAACTGGTCGGCGCCATCACCGAGTACTTCACCATCGGCACCTCGATGTCGGCGCGCGTCATCCTGCCGATGCTGTTGCCTTCGCCGGGACGCCGGCCAGTTGGAGGCCGGCCCGCGCGCTCCCATTGCTCCACAACCCTGGTGCGCAACACGCGATGCGGCGCATTGGGCCATCCGATGTCATACAGCTCGGTGTGGACGGTTTCTTCGGCCTCGGCCGCAAGGATGCGTTGCTGATATGCGGGGTCAGCGGCAACCTCGTTAGAGGCAAGAAAGCGCGTGCCGAATACCGCTGCATCCGCTCCCAGCGCGAGCGCGGCCGCCAGCCCCCGCCCATCGGCAAAACCGCCCGCCGCGATGATGGGAGTCTGGGCACCGACCGCATCGCGCACCGAGGGAATCAGCGCGAGGCTGGTGACGACACCGCGCACGTGACCGCCGGCCTCGAAACCCTGCACCATGATGGCGTCGGCGCCGGCCTCGCGCGCCGCGACCGCCTCTTTGACTGAGCCGCATTGCCAGATAACCTTTTGGGCGGATTTCTTTACGATGGGTATATATTCGGCGGGCTCGCCCCAGAATAGAGTGATGCCCTGGATCGGCTCCTTGGCCACCAGCTCGAGAATCCCGGGGCGCAAAAATGGCACCAGCAGATTTACCAACAGCGGCTTGCTCGTCAGCTTGCGCGCCGCCGCGATCTCGTTCTGAATCGCTTCGGGTGTGAAGCCGGCCAGCGCAATGGTGCCGAGACCGCCCGCGTTGGACACTGCGGCGGCGAGTTCAGCGAGCGCGACCCCACCCATGCCGGCTGACAGGATTGGAAATTCGATTCCAAACAATTCGGTAATTCGCGTTTTCAGCATCGAAGGGTTTTCCTCCTCGGATGGTGACGACTCTTGAGGTTGCTTCCTATATGTTGCCGGTTGCCCCGATGAATTCCATCTTGAGTGAAGGCCCAGCCGCGGACGTCATGCCTCGACACATCAGAGAGGGCGTGACCCGCGCGATGCGACTGGCACTGCTTTTTCTAACCTTCAATCTTTTGCTCGCGGTCCCAGCTATCGCGGCTGAGCATAACCTGTTGCTCAATGGTGACCTCAGTGCGGGCTCCGCCGAGGCTCCGCGGCATTGGATCCCGACTCCATTGACGCCGCCTGAGTCATTCAAATGGTGGCACAGTGCGGGCGAGCCGCCGAGGTTGGAAATCGCGGCGCCGGAACGACCCTCGCAACGCGCACCCTACTGGACGCAGACCCTGAACCTGGCGCGGGGCGGCTGGTACGAGCTGAGCTTCGCAGCAAAGACCGACCATCCGGCCACTCGCGCTGCGATCGCGATTGCGGGTGCGCATGCGACCGGCAGTGCGACGGTGAGCAGTACGTCGTGGTCGCAGTTCGAGGTTTATTTCAAGATCGCGGGACCCGAGCTGGTGCAAATCGGATGCGGCGTGCGCGGGCTTCGCGGTCGCGCATCGTTCCGGCACCTGACCCTGACTTTTTTTTCCGGCCTCCCACCGCGCGGTTCGCGGCAACTCGATATTACGCCCGCCTACGACCCCCCACGTTCGGAAGTCATGGCTTTGCATGGGCTTAAGGTTGCGAAGTCCGCGCCCAATGAATCGCTCTTGCGTGACGTGCTGAACTTTCGGGTCATCGCGGCGGTCCTTTTTCTGTTCGCTGCGCTTGCCTATCTCGACTGGCGCTACCGCACCCGCGCATCCGGCGACGAGGCACCGGACCGTTTCCTTCGAAATCCCGAGCTAAAAAAAAGCGCCGGTATCGCGGCATTTCTATGCCTTACCCTCCTTGGAACCTGGCTCGTGACGCGCATCGAATACCTTCCCGGGCATGGCTTTTTTGTGGTCGAGCGACACGCGGTCGGAGGCGACGCTCCCCACTACATGGTCATGATCAACAGCCTCCTGCTCAAGCATAACCTCCAGCTACGAACCGTCTATGACGACGTCGATCGCGGCGGGATCGAGGCCGGACTAATGGCGCGCGGAACCGAACTCGACCGCCATACCGTATTTGTCAACCGACGCACCGGCCATCGCACGCTGGGTGTCGCGTGGTATAACGCGGGACCGGAATTCGCGCCCTCGCCCGATGTCTACGAAATTCCTGTGCACCCTGCGGGGTTTCCGCTCTTGATGGCATTGGCGGTAGCACCGATGCAGCCTCGCGCGCGGGAGGTCGAGCCCGATGTAGGGCTGGTCCTGATGCTAATCGCGTGGCTCGGCATAGTGATTACCTATTTTGTCGGGCGCCAGGTCGGCATGGGTCGGAAATGGTCAGTGCTCGCAGCGTCGCTACTGTTTGCCGCAAGTCCGTGGCTGGCTTACTCGCGCGCGTATTTCGCGGAATCGACGATCGGACTGATGCTCATTTTGGGCCTGTGGGCTCTGATGTCGGATCTGCCGGTCCTGGCAGCGCTGGCGGCAGGCATTGGCGCCATCATGAAACCGCCATTCGCGCTGGTCGGCGTCGGCTTCCTTTTCGAAGAGGTGCGCGAGAAGCGCTGGAAGGATGCGCTCAAGATAGCTGTGGTACTTGGGCTTCCCGCGTTGGAAATTCTTGGATACAACTTCTGGCTGCATCGAAGCCCACTCGAACTGAGTCTTACCTTGTCATTCCAGTTCACCCAGCTGGTCGACACACTGGTGGGGTCGATCGAAGGTTTGTTCGTGTATGCACCATGGACAATCTTCGGATTCTTCGCCTGCGCCTACGCCTTTGTCTCGCCATCCGCGGGCTCGAGGATGGCGCGCACAATGGCGCTTCCGCTGCTTCTCTACCTCATCGTCTTGAGCTCGATCGGCTTTGGCGCCGGTTATTCCTACGGCCCTCGATACTGGATCGCATTCTTGCCCTGGTTGGCGCTCGGGACCGTTGAAGCCATGCGAGTAGGAGGTCGCTATCAGCGCGCGGTGTGCGCGGTTCTGGTCCTGTTTGCGGCTGGTGTGGCAATCCCCGGCGCGTTGCGTTACGCACAGCTCTTTCGCAAACCGGTGCTGGACGCATGGCGAGGTTTCTATTAGCTTCCGTAGCTCTTGGGTGTGATCTGCGGGCCTAGGTGGTCTGGTTATTGATATGCAGGCAAGGTGGTAGTGGTGGACCGTTCATGAGCTCATCCAGTGTCAATCGTTTGTCCCCCGTCGTTGCGGCGGGAGACGCTCCGGAATGCGAATTGTCGGTCGTCCTGCCCTGCCTGAACGAAGTCGAAACCGTCGGTCCTTGTGTCGCCCAGGCGGTCGAGACCATGCGGCGTCTGCGGATAGCGGGCGAAGTAGTGGTGGTGGACAACGGTTCCGACGACGGGTCGGCAGAAGTGGCACGGCGGGCCGGCGCCCGCGTCGTTAAAGAATCGCGGCGTGGCTATGGAAACGCATTGCGCCGTGGCTTCGAAGAAGCCCGCGGTCGCTTCATCTTGATGGCGGATGCGGACCAGTCCTACGACTTGTCCGACCTGCAGCGCTTCGTGGACGGATTGCGCGCCGGCGACGACCTGGTGATGGGTTCGCGATTGCGCGGCCGGATCGAACCGGGGGCGATGCCATGGCTGCACCGGCTCGGCAATCCGATCCTGTCGGGAATTTTGCAACTGTTTTTTCACGGGCGTGTCTCCGATCCACATTGCGGAATGCGCGCGCTTACCAAGGATGCCTTTCAGCGGATGCGGCTGACCTCGGGCGGGATGGAATTCGCGTCGGAGATGGTGATTAAGGCATCGCTGGCCGGGATGCGCATCTCCGACATCCCGATCACGTTGCATCCGGACGGGCGCATCAGCCACGGACCGCATCTGCGATCGTTTCGCGATGGCTGGCGGCATCTGCGCTACATGCTGTTACTTTCGCCTACTCATCTATTCATGATTCCCGGGGCGATCTGCATGATCCTCGGGCTGATTCCCCTGATAGCGCTGGGACGGGGTCCCGAACGGGTTGCCGATCTCCACTTCGACTATCACTACATGATCCTCGGCAGCCTGCTGACCATTTTGGGTTTTCAGGCGGTGATGACGGGGTTGTTCGCAAAGGCCTACTCTCACGCGGCGCGGCTGTACGCGCCCGATCGGATCCTGGAGGCGTTTCGGCGCCACTTCAGTCTCGAGCGCGGCCTTTTTCTGGGTACCGCTCTGTTACTGGCGGGATTCGCCCTCGACGCGAAAATCCTGATCGACTGGCTGCGCAGCGGGATGGGGGCGCTCAATGCGATTCGGCCCGCGACTCGGGCCTCAACCCTGATGATCATCGGCGCACAGATAAACTTCTCCTCGTTTTTCATGAGCCTGCTCGGCATGTTCCCTTCAGAAGCCGACGATCCGCTGCCGCTGGCGGCTACTGCCCCAGCCGAAATGGACGCTGCCGGCGATCCCGACTGAGTCCGTTGCGCATCCTGTTTGTTTACGACTGCCTGTATCCGCACACGATCGGTGGCTTCGAACGGTTCTATCGCGACCTCACGGAGCGTCTGGCGCGCAGCCACGAGGTCACCTATCTCACCCGCATCCAATGGGATGCTGACCGGTCGCCGGACGCGCCGACCGGGGTGAAACTGGTCGCTCTGAATTGCGGACGGGATTTGTATACCCTATCGGGCCGCCGCCGCATCCTGCCTCCGCTCCGTTTCGGGCTCGGCGTATTCGAGCACCTGATGCGCAACCGCCATCGTTACGACATCGTACAAACCTGTAGTTTTCCGTACTTCCCGATGCTGTCCTGCGCAATGGTCAGAGCGCTCGGCGGACCCCCGATCGTAACCGACTGGATCGAAGTATGGCCCGATCAATATTGGCATCATTATCTGGGACCTGTCGGAGGTCGCATCGGGGCCGCGGTGCAACGCCTCTGTGTCCGCTTGACCACCAGTGCATTCACACTGTCGGAACTGGCAGCCGACGCGCTGCGCGCCAATGGCTATCGACAACGACTGGTGGTACTCAAGGGCCTCTCGACCGCCACCACCACGGATGCGGTCGGGGCTCCTCGAGAACCGGTTTTTGTGTACGCGGGACGCCATATTCCCGAGAAGCAGGTGGATAAAATCCCCGCCGCGATCGCGCTCGCGCGCCGGACGATCCCGCAACTTCGCGCACAGATATTCGGCGATGGCCCCGAACGTCAGAAAGTCCTTTCCGAGATCAGAAGGCTGGCCCTGAACGACATCGTCGAATGTCCGGGATTCGTGCCGTGGCCGCAACTTCAGGCCGCGATGAGCCGTGCGATGGGATTGATTCTTCCATCGGCGCGCGAAGGATACGGATCGGTGGTGATCGAAGCCATCGCGTGCGGTACTCCCGCGATCGTAGTGCGAGGACCCGACAACGCCGCCACCAGCCTGATCGTCGAAAACGTAAACGGTTTCATTGCGTCAAGCGCCGAGCCGGCGGTGCTCGCGGAACAAATCGTGAAGCTGCATGAAACCGGGGCCGAACTGCAGGCGCGCACCCGACAATGGTACCGCGAGCATGCATCGCAACTGAGCATCGACGCCTCGATCCAGCAGATCGACGAAGTCTATCGGAGTATCGGAAATTTGCCGGGGCCGGCTGGCCCTTAGGACATCGCGCGGTTCACTGTCCGGCCGCTTGCAAGCGTTCCACGGGCCCCACCTGCGCACTCGTGCGAGTCACGTCCTGGTACAGCGCCATGGTCGCTTCCGCGGTCGCGCGCCAATTGAAACTTCGCGCGCGTTCCAGGCCCGCCTCGACCATCACCTGGCGCAGGGTCCGGTCGCGCAACAGGCGCAAGGCCTGGGAGGTGAATGCCGGGGCGCTCGCTGGATCGGCGAACAGCGCGGCCGCGCCTGCAACTTCGGGCATCGAAGATGCCGAGGAGGAGATCACCGGAACGCCACAGGCCATCGCCTCGAGGATCGGCAGCCCGAAGCCTTCGTAGAATGACGGATACATGAAAAGTTCGGCACGGTTATAAAACTCGATCAGATCGGCATCGGAGACGTCCGCCAGAATCCTTACCCATGGGCGCAAATCTCGATACTTCTCAAGGGTCAGCGGATCGATCCATCGCCATCCCGGCCGCCCGATAATGATTAGCTCAAAGTCCTGACCCGCCTTTCGCAACTCGCGCAGCACTTCGAGCAGAAGCATCTGATTCTTGCGAGGCTCCAGGACGCCCACCGTCAGGATGAACGGCTTGCTGATGTGGTAGCGCGCGGCAAACTCGGCCGTCGGACTGGTCCGCCGCATAAGCGGATTGACACCCAGTGGAATCTGCACCATTCGCTCCGGTGGGACCAGGCCACGCTCAATCAAATCGCGTCCGGTCGCGGCGGAGGGAACAATGACGCGATCGGCACGGCGCAGCGTCGTGCCGACAATGATTTTGTAGGCCAGCACGCGGCTTCGCGGATGGGTCGCGGGGAGAATCAGCGGGGTCAGGTCCTGCAGGGTAGCGATTTGTTTCGCGGGCGCGCGCAGCCAACCGCCGCCAAACATGTTGGGGAAATGCACGAGGTCCAGTTTGAGATCGCGCACCGTCCGCGAATAGGCAGGGCCCAGCAAGGAGCCGGTGCGATAGAGCCGGTTGGCGGGCAGAAAGATGCTCGTCGCGCGCGGGTGGCGATAGATATCCAGCAGGCCCTCGCCGACCCGTATCAGGTGGTAGTGATTGACCTGATCGATCGACAACAGGTGGCTGACCAGCTGCTGCACATAGACGCCCACCCCACCGTTGGCTATCCGCACCTCGCCATCGACAATGCGCTCGTGGAGCGCGTCGGTGACGATGCCGATTTTCAAGGGACGGGTGCGATTTTCGAGGATCATCGGCAATCGCGCGCGCACCAGCCATTTTGGCGGGCTAGTAGTGCCGCGACCCAGTTGTAAGTAGAATGGTGCCCGGTTTTAAGGGGAGCGCGATGCCGTCGGGAGACATTCTTTTCCTTCTGCAAAATCTGGTGCTCAAGGACTTTCGGATTCGCTATCGCAATATGTCGCTGGGCGTGATCTGGTCGGTAGCCAATCCGCTCCTGATGATGGCCATCCTCACCTTCGTCTTCACCCGCATCTATCCCAATCCGAATATCAAGCATTTCGCATTGTTCGCATTATGCGCGCTGGTTCCGTTTAACTTTTACAGCCTCGCCGCGATAACGGGAACCACTTCGCTGCTGGAGAATCAATCGCTAATCAAGCGAGTGCGATGCCCGCGCGCGATATTTCCCATCGCCGCGGTGCTTTCGAGCTCGCTGCACTTCCTGATTCAGATTTCCCTGTTGATATTTCTCCTCCTGGTCTTCGGGCATTCGATCAACCTCTACTGGATATTCCTGATTCCGATCTGGGTTATGGAAATCGTTTTCATGTGCGGGCTATGCCTGATCACCTCGGCCCTCGACATCTACTATCGAGACGTCCGCTATCTGGTCGAATGCTCGGGGCTGGTGATGTTCTGGATGGTGCCGGTCTTCTACAACCTGGAGATGATTCCGGCCCGCTATCGAACCCTCTACATGATGAATCCCATCGCGGTCGTCGCAGTGATCGATCGGCAGATAATGTACGCGGCGACGACGCCGTCCTTCGGCCTCATGCTTCAAATGAGCGTGGTGTCGGTAACCGTCTTCGCCATAGGATTCGCCGTGTTCGGTCGCCTGCAACGCAACCTGGCGGACTACCTGTGAAGCCGGCGACGCAAACCAATAACGGCGGTGCGCCAACGCCATCCGAGCCGGACACTGCTCTTTCCGTGTCCACGCGTCCTGGCCAGTCGGTGCTCAGGTTCGAAGGCGTCAGGAAGAGCTATCTGCGTAATGCGGGCCGCACCCTGCTGCGGCACAGGTTGGTGTCCTGGCTCAACCGCGCGCCGCTGGAAACCTTCCGCGCGCTCGACGACGTTTCGTTTGAAATACGCACCGGCGAAAGCCTCGCGGTGGTCGGTTCCAATGGCGCCGGAAAGAGCACCCTGTTGCGCCTGGCGACTGGGATCGCGGCGCCGGAGGCCGGCCGCGTCCTGATCCGAGGTAGCATCGCGGCGCTGATGGAACTGGGCGCCGGCTTTCATCCCGACCTCTCGGGCGCGGAGAATCTCATCCTGAATGCCTCGCTGCTCGGACTGTCGCGCACCAAAACTTACGAAGAGTTCAACTCCATCGTCGAGTTCTCGGGCATCGGCGAGTTTATCGAGGAACCGCTGCGGACCTATTCCAGCGGAATGATGATGCGGCTGGCGTTCTCGGTCGCAGTACGGGTCAATCCCGACGTTTTGTTTATCGATGAAATCCTCTCAGTCGGCGACAAGCAATTCCAGCAGAAGTGCATCGAGGAGATTAAGCGCCTCAAACTGGCCGGCAAGACCCTGGTCTGCGTTTCCCACGACACCACCGTGGTGCGCGAGCTATGCGAGATGGCGCTCTGGCTCGAACACGGCAAGATCAAGATGTTCGGGCCAGCCGAGTCCGTTCTCGACAGCTATGAAAGTGTCCTGCCAGTAAAGAAACTGGAGCGCGCGCAAAAGTGATCCAGCGGGCCGGTTCTTTCGTTGAATCTCTAATTCAAGATCTCACTCCGAACCGGTTTGGCCGAGTCGCTGGATAGCGGCTTTCAGCGGCCGCTCCGAATCGCAATATTCCCTCCACGCCGTGCTCCTGGCGATTAGTCCCGGCGCGGTTCGCAGCGTGAAGCGCTTCGGATCGAGCCCCGCACGCGCCTGGGTCCATGTCAGCGGCATCGACACCGGCGCGCCTTCGCGCGCACGCGGCGACAGCGGCGCAACTGCCGACGACACAAAATCGTTGCGCAGATAATCAAGATAAATTCTTCCACCGCGCTCCTTCCTGGTCATCGTGATGAGGTACCGGTCCGGGTGGTCGGCAGCCATTCGCGTACACAGCTCGCGCGCGAACGTTTTGGCCTCCGGCCAACTCGTCTTCTCTCTTCCTCCGGCCAGCGGTGTCACCACGTGCAGACCCTTGCCACCGGTGGTTTTGCAGAAGCTGACCAGGCCGAGCACGTCGAGGCGATCGCGAACTTCATGCGCGGCTTCGATAACCGCCGAAAAGTCGACATCGGGCGCCGGATCGAGATCGAACACCAGCCGGCCGGGCACGGTTGGCTGATCGGGCTGGCAATTCCAAGGATGCAGTTCCACTCCTCCAAGCTGCGCCGCCTCGGCCAATGCCTCTACCCGATCGATTTGGAGGTACGGCTTATGCTCCTCGGTAGCCTTGACCAGGGTGAAACGGTCCGAGGTCCCCGGCATCGCATGACGCTGAAAAAACTGCTCGCCGCCGATGCCGTCGGGCGCGCGCAGAATGGAACAGGGGCGCCCCTTCAAATGGGTCAACATCCAGGAGCCGACCGCCTCGTAGTAGCGTGCGAGATCCAGCTTGGTAATCGGCTCACCATCGCCGCCATCCGGCCAAAGCACCTTGTCAGGCCTCGAGATCTTCACGCCCATCACGATGGCGTCGTGATTTTCTTTGTTCCCCTTCACCTGGCGATTAGTCCTGGCCTTCCTTCTTATGGGCTTGGGTCGCGCGGCTTCCATCATCACGATGGGACGCACGAGGCCGCCGGTCAATTCATCAGACCCCGAGACGTTTCATCAGCCGCCACAGGGTCGCGCGATCGATGCCGAGCTGGCGCGCGGCCTCGGCGCCAGACCCAGGCCGACGCCTTCGGCGCGCGTGGTGAAGAACGGCTCGAACACGCGCTCGCGCAACTCCGGCGCGACGCCCGGGCCTGAGTCAGAAACAGCCAATTCGACTTGTGGGCCTACGCGGCCGGCTTCGAGGATCACTTCGCCCTCGGGGTCGGCCGCTTCGATCGCATTGTTGACCAACCCGACGAACACCTGGCTCATCAATTCGAAATCGACGTTTACCGCTTCGATGTCAGCTCCCGCGCGACGCTGCATCTGAACATGCTTCCGGGCGCGATGCTCGGCCGCAACCGACATGACGCGCTCGAACAACTCCGCAATCGGAACTCTCATCGGCGAAATGTGCACCGGACGCGCGAACGCCAGAAGCGAGTTGATCAGGTTTCCCAGCCGGTCCGCTTCATCGGTAATGAACGAGCAGGCGCGCCGCGCCTCTCCGCTATCCGGCGGCACAGTATCGCGCAGGCTTTGCGCCGCCGAACGAATCACCGCGAGCGGGTTTCGCACCTCATGCGCGATGGCCGCGGCCAACTGCCCAAGCGCGGCCAATTTCTCGTTCTGGATCAACTTCTCGCGCGCCGCCCTGATAGTCTCGATCTGATCGCGGATCATTTTCGAGGCGCGCGCTTCGCGGCGACGGCCGTCGATGGCGCCGCCGAGCAGGAATCCGAGAATCGCGAACGACAGGCCGAACCATGCGGCAGTTAGCAGCGTAACATCGCGGCCGTTGATGGAAAATGTAGTGCCCAACATGCGCAACATCGCGGTGTCGCCAATCGAGGTGAGCAGGCCGATCAGCGCACCCCACCACTGCAGCGTGCCCTGGCTATCGGTGAGTGTCTCGTGATTGCGGCGGGCGTCGGCATCGCTCATGAGAATCGGTCCTGTCTGGTTGATACCACGGCGTATCGTTGCGGATCGACGTGGTATGAGCCCCCGGCTCAGTCTCAGCAAGAATCATGGCATCCGAAACCGCGATAGATCCGGCGTTTTCCGCGCTGTGACCTTTGCGATCTCGCAACGGCGTTGAGATTTGCAACGCTGCGCAGTCGAGCGCTCGACGATTTGTGGCGGATAGGCGCGCGATCCGCATGGCATGCGACTTGGAAAACACATCGATATCAATCTCGCCAAAAAGGAGCATTTCGATGAATCGAAAACAGATCGCACTGTCGCTGATACTGGTTGTTCTTCTCGCGATCGAAGCCGATGCCGTCTACTTCAATGGCTATCTCGCCTTCTTCCGCGACGTGTTCGCGACCGGAACCGGCCTCGCATCGTTTGTGGATATGGCGGTGGCGCTCAGTCTCGTCTGTATCTGGATGGCCACCGACTCGCGTGAACGCGGCTTCAGTTTCCTGCCTTATCTGGTGGTCACCCTCGCCCTCGGAAGCGTCGGTCCCCTGCTCTACCTGATTCGCCGCTTCGCCGATGCACCCGAGCGCGCGGTGAACCTCGCGCAAGCACCGCTCCACAACTGATTCGTAACCTCAGAAGCCTGGAGCACCGTAGTGGCGCGATCTCGAAGAGTGAATGAAGCGCCGGCCGCCCCGGTGGGTTGGGTTTCCTGAAAGCGAGGAGTCCGTAGCGCGCGGGCTCCTCAGCCAAATGCGAATCATCATCGCTTGCGCGCTTTCCAGACCTCCTCGCACGGCCACTTAAGCGACCAATCGAGGGTCACAAACGGATACGCGGATTTTGCATCGGGCGCCGGGCGCAGTTCGACCAGGTCCTCAACCTCGCAACCCGATTTGCGCAACAGGCGAATCCAATCGCCATGGGAAAGATGAAACTCAACCCCGGGATCGTTCGGGTACTCGACGCGATGCATTCCGAAGGCGGGACGCAATAAGCGTTCGTCCGCCGCGATGCCATCTTCATCTGGAACGCACAACGTAAGCAGGAAAGAATTGGTCAGAAAAGCGATGCGGCCACCGGGGCGTAACAGGCGTACGGCCTCGGGAAGCCATCGATACGGATCGCACCACAGGCACGCGCCATATTCCGAGATCGCGAAATCGAAGCTTCCATCAGGATACCCGACCTCCTCGGCATTGCCATGGATCAGCGGGAAATCGAGACCATGGACACGCTGCAGCCGCCGGGCCGTAGCAAGTTGCACCTGCGAGTTATCGATGCCGACGACGCGGGCACCGCGCCGCGCCATCCACGACGAAACGTATGCGGTGCCGCAGCCGAGCTCGATGACATCCTTGCCCGCGAGGTCTTGGGGAAACATCCGCACTTCCGATTCGGGAATCTGCCAGATGCCCCAGCGCGGGTTGTTGTCTGCCCAGGCCTGTTCTCCTGCGGCGGCATACCGGTGGGCCCACTCATCCCACATCGCGCGGTTGCGCCGCACGTGTTCCGGCAATTCGCTCATCCGGGCAGGATACGCGTGGCTCGGTGCGCCGGACAATCGCCCAGCTAAACGCGGCGGGCTAAGCGCGGGGGCGCACGGTGAGCACCGGGCATGGGGATTCGCGCACCACTCGCTCGGCCACGCTGCCGAGCACCAGGTGGCTGAGGCCTTTGCGGCCGTGGGTCGCCATGACGATTGCGTCGACCTTGCGCTCGTTGGCGAAACGCACCACCTCGCCGCCAGGGTCGCGCGCCACGGTCACCACGACTTCGGTCTCGACGCGCGCATCGATTTTCTCCCGAGTCAGCTGCCGCAGCCGCGCGGTCGCGGACTGCTTCAATTCCGCGAGTACCTCTGAAGCATCGATGGGAACCACCGCCACCGTCCACGGCACCACGTGAAGGATGTAAACCCTCCCGCCGGTCTCCCGGGCGACCTTGCCGGCGAACTGGAGGGCAGCCTCCGAGTTGGCATCGAAATCGACCGGGCACAAAATGTTGCGAAACAACTTTGCGAGAGTGTCCATATTGGCCCTCCTGGCGTGCACTTGCGGCGATCAATGACGCATTCGACGTGCCATCGGGACGCGAGAGGATTGGCGCAATTGACAGCGGCTAGAGCGGGATTTTTGCTACTCGCTGTAGCGAATGGCAGCAGCGGCGGGTGATGCGATCGGATTCAGTCATCCGGCATCAGGTTGGTGCACGCCGGGTCTCCAGGGTCAGAACGGCTTCCTTCACGATGTCCATCAACTCGCCGTCACCATTGCGGGCATATTCGATAAGCTGCACTCGCATGCGGGGTTCCCAGAAATTACGCAGGTGAGTTCCGATGGATTTCACCGCATCGGCGCGGTCAACCGCGCTTTCGAAGAAGGCGCCAATCTCGTTGGCCATTTTGACCAGTCGGTAAATCTCCATCGCGGCGATACTCAGGGCTTCGAAGTCATCGCGTCATGTACGATTCGCGCGGGAGGAATCCGTTCCGGACGGCGCGACGTCGGCATCACCTGGACAGCGGTCACCTTGTACTCGGGACAATTGGTGGCCCAGTCGGAGTTTTCGGTGGTGACTACATTGGCGCCGGTGCCCGGATGATGGAACGTTGTGTATACCACGCCCGGCTGAACTCGCTCGGAAAGCTGCGCGCGAAGGAAAATCGAACCTTCGCGGCTGGAAACCTCGACCCAGCCGCCCTCGCGAAGGCTGCGTTGCTCGGCATCGTGGGGATGAATCTCGAGCACGTCTTCAGGATGCCAGACGACGTTCCTGGTGCGTCGCGTCTGGGTGCCGACGTTGTACTGGGTGAGAATTCGTCCGGTGGTCAGGATTAACGGATAGCGCTGCGTCGTGCGCTCCTCGGTCGCAACGTACTCGGTGGGCAGGAAGCGCCCCTTGCCGTGCACGAACTGGCCGACATGCATGACAGGAGTGCCCTCAGGCGCCTCATCATGGCAGGGCCACTGAGCGCTTCCCACGCGATCGAGCATATCGTAACTGAATCCTGAGAAGGTCGGGGTCAGACGCGCGATCTCATCCATAATTTCCGACGGATGGGCATAATTCATCGGGTAGCCCAGCGCGTGGGAAAGCATGCAGGTGACTTCCCAATCTTCTTTGCCCGCCAGCGGCTGCAACACTTTGCGCACCATCGAGAGACGCCGTTCAGCATTGGTGAAGGTGCCGTTTTTTTCAAGGAACGACGAGCCCGGCAGGAACACATGCGCATAGTTGGCGGTCTGATTGAGGAAGATATCCTGCACGATCACGATCTCCATCGCTTCCAGTGCGGCTGCGACGTGATGCGTGTTCGGATCCGATTGGGCTATATCTTCGCCTTCGATGTAGATCCCTTTGAAACTGCCGTCCAGCGCCGCATCGAACATGTTGGGGATGCGGAGGCCCGGCTCGGGGTCGAGTGCGACGCGCCACTCCTTTTCGAATTCCGCGCGCACCACCGGATCCGAGACATGACGGTAGCCGGTGAGCTCGTGCGGAAAGGAACCGACGTCATTGGAACCTTGCACGTTGTTCTGCCCGCGTAGTGGATTGACGCCCGCGCCGGCGCGCCCCACGTTGCCAGTGACCATCGCAAGGTTCGCCATCGCCAGAACCGCCGTGCTGCCCTGGCTATGCTCGGTGACGCCGAGCCCGTAGTAGATCGCCGAGTGTGGTCCCTTCGCATAGAGCCGCGCCGCGCCACGAATCTTTTCAGCCGGCACACCGGTAATCTTCTCCGCCGCCTCGGGCGAGTTACGCTCCGCGACGATAAAGTCGCGCCAGCGCTGGAACTGGCGCGGCTCGCAGCGTTCCTCGATGAAGCTATAGTTTGCGAAGCCCTCGATAATGACAACGTGCGCCATCGCGTTAAACAGCGCGACATTGGTTCCCGGGGTCAATTGCAGGAAGTAGTCGGCTTCGATATGCGGCATCCGCACCAGCTCGATCTGGCGTGGATCGGCGACGATCAGATGCGCCCCCTCGCGGATGCGCCGTTTCAGCAGCGACGCGAACACCGGATGGCCTTCGGTCGGGTTGGCGCCGATGACGAAAATAACGTTGGAGTCGTTGATCGAATCGAAGTCGTTGGTGCCGGCGGGCGTACCGAATGCGGTCTTCAATCCGTAGCCGGTCGGCGAATGACAAACGCGCGCGCAGGTATCGACGTTGTTGTTTCCGAAAGCCGCGCGCACCAGTTTCTGCACCAGATAGGTTTCCTCGTTGGTGCAGCGCGAGGAGGTAATTCCGCCCAACGAGCCGCGGCCATATTTCGCCTGCACGCGTTTCAGTTCACGCGCCGCGAATCCGATCGCCTCGTCCCATGAAACCTCGCGCCATGGATCCTGAATGCGCTCGCGAATCATCGGCGCGCGCACCCGATCCGGATGTGTCGCGTAGCCCCATGCGAAGCGTCCCTTCACACACGAGTGCCCGTGATTGGGCAGCGCTTCCTTGTTGGGCACCATGCGCACTACTTCGTCACCGCGGACCTCCGCCTTGAAGGAGCATCCGACCCCGCAATACCCGCAGGTGGTGATGATTGCGCGATCGCCCAAGCCCTTCTCCAGCACGGTCTTCTCCATCAGCGCGTCGGTCGGGCAGGCCTGTACGCAGGCGCCGCACGAAACGCACTCGGAGTCGAGGTAGTGCTGATGCTGTCCGGGCGACATCAACGAATCGAAGCCACGTCCGTCGATGGTGAGGGCGAAGGTTCCCTGGATGTCGTCGCATGCGCGGACGCATCGCGAGCACAGGATGCATCGGGTCGGGTCGAAGGAAAAATAAGGATTGGAATCGTCAACCGGCAAATCGAGATGGGTGCGCGCGCCATGGTTGTAGCGCACCTCTTCGAGGCCGACCTCGCGTGCCATCCGATGCAGTTCGCACTTGCCGTCCGCCTTGCATTCGGAAGCATCGAGCGGATGGTCGGACATGTAGAGTTCCATGACGCCCCGTCGCAGCTTCTCGAGCTTCGCGCCGCGGGTGCGCACCTTGATTCCAGCTTCCACCGGCGTGGTGCACGAGGCCGGACATCCGTTGCGGCCCTCAACCTCGATGAGGCATAGCCGACACGAACCGAAGGCGGCCATCGAATCGGTCGCGCATAGCTTGGGAATCGGGAGGCCGGCGAGCGCGGCGGCTCGCAACACCGAAGTCCCGGCCGGGACAGTGACTACATTGCCATCGATCTCAAGGGTGACGTGCTCTTCTGATTCGGATTCCGGGGTCCCGAGGTCTATGTCATTGATGGCTAGCACAGCGCTCCTACTCCCACTTATACCTCATTTTGATCAGGTTTTCGTGCCGGCGTCCAATCCGAAATCCGCCAACGGGCGAGGCCACGTCAGCGCGGAGAGTCCGCGGAGGACGTGGTATCTTCCTTAAGTCGCTCGGCAAGCCAGTTGAGCCCATATCGCCGAGCTTCAGGTGTCGCGCGAGGCCCATTGATTTGGCGTGGAAGCACCAAACCATGGTCGTCTAACTCTTCGAAGGCGATCATTTTGGGCGGTGCTTTCAGGTATTGTTCGGTCGTCTCTTGATCAATCCTGCGTTTGCGGCGAAAGGCGAAAGGCGAATCGTCCCAAACATATCCAGCATTCCGGAGCATCTGAATCGCGTGAAATTCAATCGTGTCTGGTGGGCTGTCCATTCATTTCACCATCGCTGCTTCGCAACTTAGCACAGATCCCTCACGTTGGGCGGATGCGCGCGGGGTGCTTACAGCACGACCTGGAAGCTCTGGTAATCGGCCTTTTGTTCGGATCAATCCTGTCTCGAGCAGGATCCACCTGGTCGCTGGTCGGGTCGGCGTTGCATTCAAGGAAGATTCGCAACGACCGCCCCGGACGCTCCACGTGGCAGTTGATAGTCGGAGTTTTCAGCTTGAGAGCAAAAGCGACATTCTCCGCGGCTGAGGCCTTTCAATCACTCGCACAACGAATGGGTACGCGGCGAGGTTCATACCAACACCATCGAATCATTCTGGTCGCTCATCAAGCGCCGCGTAATCGCTAGCAGCACAATGTCAGCAAGAAATATCTGCTCTTCCATTTGAATGAGTTTCCGGTCCGCTTGAACAAGCGCAAAAACGAACGCCATGTTCACGGACCGATTGCGACGTACCGCCAGTAGTGGAAGCGTCGATTTCAACGCGCTATGCTTCGGGCGTGCCGCGCAAGAAATCGGCCAGGCTAAGGTGGGAACTGGGAAGCGCCGATCCCAAAAAGTTCAAGCGGATGGTCAAGCCGCTTTTCCATTCGTCGAGAAAAGTCAATGAGCAATGAGAAGCCATTCGTCTCAGCGGCCGTCATTTGCGAAAAGGTTCTTCGTGAAACTGACAGCGTCATCAGCGCTATTCGGATAGTCGATACGTTCTACTTGTCGCCACCGACTGCTTCCGTGAAAAAGCAGGTGCTGGTTTTCGTCCTGCTCATTTCTGTCCGTCGAATGCACCTGGAAACGCCGCCGCTAAAGCACGAGATCAAATTGGTGCTCCACACGCCGTCAGGTCAACGGCCCGAAGTGGAAACTGTCGATGGCGATGTGCGTATGATGGACGATCCGATAATTCCATTTGTCTTTGAAGCACCGGAGCGAGACCAACCTGCCAGCATGAATGTAGTTGCTCAGATGATAACTCCGATTCAGGAATATGGCGGATATGTGTTCGACGTATTTCTGGACGGGGAACTAGCTTCGCAAGTTCCGTTCAGAGTATTGGAACGGAAGGACGGTGCGGTCGACTCATCCCAACAAAAATGAGCGAAGTGCGACTGCTTGTTGTGGAGGTAGTACTCGTGGCTGGTCCACCGATAGTAAGTGTGCTCAACAGATTAAACAATTGTCGAGAGAGCTCTCCTTGATCGATATGATGCGCTGAGTATTCAGCCACGATTAATTCGATATCTCCAGCGAGTTGCCGTGCTTCCAGCGCTCTCGGATCTGCGGTCCAAACACTGCGAGTCAGCCAGTCCATTAGGGAACCAAGCGATTGTTCGTTGAGCAAGAACGAGGCTACCTGTTCACGAATTTGATATGCGGAAGCCATGCCGGACGATCCCTCCACTACTCCGTTTTCGATGGTTCCCAAGCGGACAATCCGTGCCATTTTTAACGAAAATCACTACTGGAGTCGAACGCAGGGACCAAATTTCGATCTCGTCCAAGTCGTTGAGCGACTTGGCCCCGCTTCTCCCTATTTCGGCGAGCCGTTCGGTACCACCACGCAGATAGTATCATATTTCACGATTGACGGGGAATTTGTGGCCACTATTCATCAATATCGACGGCCTGACGGAACTTTAGGCGGTTCAGGGCAGCCCGACCCAAAAGTGTTGGTGCATTTAGGGATCGTCTATCGTGCCGATCCGGAAGATCCCGAACCTTAAACAATCGCCCGGAACCCCGACGTTCTGTAGTGGGAAGCAGCCCCAGCGAAGTAGGTAGGATTCGAAATGAAGACCGATGAGATATTGGCTGAACACCGACGGGTAGTCGATGAATTCGCAGCAGTGACACTCCGCCTAGAAACGACGAAGCCGAATTCTCTCCCGGATATCGAACGCCACAACAAGCTGTACGAGCGGCTTATGGGGCTGCTGAATCAATTGAAGATTTCAAACTGACCCATTACCCGACGTTCGGCCCTCGGCTCCTATGGCGACAGGCGCGCTGTGCAATATCCACCAGAAACGATGAGGGAATTCGGTAGTCGCCGCGCTGAGAGATCTCGGATCGAACTTCGGCGATTCTGCGAGTTGCGAAATGCCTCCAACGCCAAACGCAACTCCTGCAACAGTCGCGACCGCCTCTGGCGTAACGGATCGACTATCGTCGATATATAGAGTCATCCAGTCGAAGTGAAGAACTCCCACGAGCGGCCTCGGGCTAGGAAGGTGCTAGTGTACGCGACCCGCGAACATCGGCTCCTGCTATTTCGCCACCCTCACTATCCTGAAGCGGGAACGCAGGTACCTGCGGGAACGATCGAATCGAGCAAAGACCCCAAAACCGCGGCTATTCGCGAGTTGGCAGAGGAGTCCGGTCTTGTTGTCGAACGGGCCGACTTTTTTCGGGAGGTTCGAGTTCGACATACTGCCTTATCGAGACGAGATTCAAGCGCCGTAGCGGTACGTGTTTCACGTGGTTGTGAGTGAAACAACGTTCGAGAGGTGGGTCCACCACGGGATTCACGCCTCGGAAAGCAAAGAACCAATCGAGTTCGAGTTCTACTGACACGACATGGACGGTACTGATCCGGGCCTCGCCGGCGGACAAGGGGGCGTGCTACCGCAACTGTTCGAGCGCGTGCGGGTAGGCAAGAAGTGAGCGTCATTCCAAATTAGGACATTACCGACTGCCGAGATTAGTGTGACGACTAGCATCCGGTCCGCAGTACCGTATCGCGCAGTTTGTCCGGTTCCGCAACTGGCGGTTAAGATCAATCAGGCTGGCTGTGCAGTTCAGGTTTTCGTGCCGGCGTCCAATCCGAAATCGGAGGGGAAATGGCGTAGGGCGCTGGTCACCGGGAGCGGGGTGAGGCCGCCCAGAGCGCACAGCGAGCCGGCCGTCATCGTGTCGCAGAGATCCTTCAATAGCGCGACGCTCGCAGCTTTTTCGCTACCGCGCGTCGCAATGATTCGATCGATCACCTCGACTCCGCGGGTCGAGCCGATTCGGCACGGCGTGCATTTGCCGCATGACTCGATGGCGCAAAACTCCATCGCATAGCGCGCCTGCTGCGCAAGGTCGACCGTGTCGTCGAACACCACGATGCCGCCGTGCCCGAGGATGCCACCCTTGGCCGCGATCGCTTCGTAATCGACCGCCACATCGAGCATCGATTCCGGGAAGTACGCGCCGAGCGGACCGCCCACCTGAACCGCGCGTACCGGACGTCCACTCGCAGTCCCGCCGCCGTATTCGTAGATGAGGTCGCGCAGCGTCAGCCCGAAGGCCTTTTCGATGAGTCCCGGCCGCTTCACGTTGCCGGCCAATTGAATCGGAATGGTGCCGCGCGAGCGGGCCATTCCATAATCCTGGTAAAAGGCCCCGCCGCGCTCGAGGATAACCGGAACGGAAGCCAGCGTGATGACGTTATTGATGATGGTCGGCTGGCCGAACAGCCCCGAGATGGCGGGCAGCGGCGGCTTGAAGCGGACCATCCCGCGCCGGCCTTCGAGGCTTTCGAGCATCGCGGTTTCCTCGCCGCAGATGTACGCGCCCGCACCGACGCACACCTCGATATCGAAAGATAAGCAGCTCCCGCGAATGTTTTCGCCGAGATAATTGCCGCGCCGCGCCGCATCGAGGGCTTCTCGCAACGTGACCAGCGCATCGGGATATTCAGAGCGTAGGTAAATGTAACCCTTGGTAGCGCCTACGGCGATCGCGGCGATGGTCATGCCCTCAATCAGCACGAGGGGGTCGCCTTCCATGATCATGCGATCGGAAAAAGTACCCGAGTCACCCTCGTCGGCATTGCATACGACGTATTTCTGTTTCGCCTCGACGCCGAGTGTGGTTTTCCACTTGATGCCCGCGGGAAAGCCTGCGCCACCACGGCCGCGCAGACCGGAGGTCGTGACCTCCTCGACGATTTGCGCGCCGCTCATCGAGAGCGCGCGGTCGAGTCCCCGATAGCCGCCATGCGCGAGATAGTCGTCGAGCGAGACCGGATCGGTGAGTCCCACCCGCGCGAAGGTCAGCCGCTCCTGATTCTTCAGGTATGGAATGTCCTCGGTAGGACCGAGGCGCAGCCGATGCTCTCCGCTCAGCAAGAACCCGGGCTCGAAGAATGATCCGGCGTCCTCAGGTCGCACCGGCCCGTATGCGATGCGGCCCGCGGGCGTCTCAACTTCGAGCATCGGCTCCAGCCAATAGAGTCCGCGCGAGCCATTGCGCACCACGCGCAGGTCTACGCCGAGCCGGCGCGCCGCCACGCTCAGCGCATTGGCTACGTCGTCCGCACCCATCGAAACAGCGCTCGAGTCGCGCGGAATGTAGATGGTGGCACTCATCGATTCGCAGGGGACCTGGCGAGCACTTCATCGAACCGGTCAGGCGTCATCCGACCGAGAAGCTTTCCATTCACCACCACCGCCGGGGAGCACGCGCAGTTGCCGAGGCAGTAGACGGCGTCGAGAGTGTATACGCCGTCGGCGCTGGTGTGACCGAAGTCGCAACCGAGCCGCTGCTTGATATGCTCGGCGAGCGCAACCGCGCCCATCGCCTGACAGGACTCCGCGCGGCATACCTTCACGATGTTGTTGCCGGGCGGCTGATGGCGGAAGTCATGGTAAAAGGTCACCACGCCGTGCACTTCGGCGCGCGAGAGGTTGAGAATCTTTGCGATTATCGGAACGGCTCCGGCAGGGACCCATCCAAGGGTGTCCTGCACTTGACGCAGGATCAGCATCAAGGCGCCGGGCTTGTGCTGGAGCGAACGAGCGATCGATTGGACCGCGTCCTGGTCCCAATTGTGCGTAGTATCCATGGCTGGACTGCGATCCTAGCATCGCAATGGCCACGGTTAGAACCATGCCGCCCAAGGGCGGTGATGTCTCAGTTTGGAATTCGGCATCTTGAAAAGCTCGTGCGCCCGCGGATCTGACGGTGCGATAATGCTGCCATGCCCAAGGGACCGCGAGGCCAGAAACGTCCGGCCGATGTAGCCGTGCCGGGCGTGTAATGCAGATGGCCACCGGCGAGGTTGAAGAGAAACTCGCGATCCTCTCTCGAGCATTCCCGCCAAGGCGGAATGAAAGGCGGCGAAGCGCGCGCCTCGAAGCTGAGCAAAAAGCGCAGATCAGATATGCCAGGAAAGCCACGCGTGCGCGTGGGTCGAAATGAAGGCTATGGATCGTATTCGGTCGGACGCACCACATCTCTGCCGTCTTTGTGTATTAGGCGTTGTGGCAGCAAAGACCTGCGTACGCGACCGAGTGTGATCTCCATTATCGGTTTCAAATCGCGAGCATGGCCGAGCCTTTTCGGGGGAGCTACCACGCAGATCTCCTTTGCTCGATCATGGTCTTTAGCCATTCGCACCGCAGGCACAAGATCGGAATCTGCGCTGATGATAATCGCGCGCTCGAACTTATTCGTGATGGTGTCCTTGATCAGATGGATAGCAACGTTGACGTCCGATTCCTTTTCTTCGTGGGCTGTCCATTTGGCGTGACAACTCTTGCATTCCCTCGGCTTGCTTTTGAACCGACCCATTATTGGCTGTACGCCTACGCACTCTAGCGCCCGAACGTATTCACGATGACGAGCGAAAGGACCAGCCAACCACGTGGCAAATGCTGAACAATATTTAACCTCTAGAAGCTCCTCTCCCGGCCTAACGAGCGTCTGGGATAGTGACCAGAGGTCGAGCCATTTCAGGGACGGCTCCCCCAGGTCGTTGATAGAGTGGTACAAATTGAACCCGTCTATATACGCGATTGTGCGCCTTGCCATGAGCTAAAAAATCAAAAGGCCGTCACCATTTGACTGGAGACGGCCCTATCCGATGGGCGTACCCACCGGGAAGACTAAACTAAGAATGGACGCGCAACGGTTCGTTGTCAAGGGCATGGATTCACTCTGCTAATACTCATCCCGCTTCTCTTTCATTCCATCTCATAGCCCCCTTCCCATCTTCCCCGGTCCTCCTGAAATGGAAGACGGAATGATAGTTCGCGGCATCAGCCTATCGTTGAAAGAGCGCCGAACAAATGAATCGTTTTGTAGGCCGATGAGGCGCGGCAGGTTCATGCGTGGCCGCATTATGTTCGACTTGTTAGGCACTAGATCGGTCTTGCTCAGCAACTCCGCGGATCGGGGCTGCAAGAACGTGCAAATAATTGAGGACCCAAACGGAGACCCTAGCGCCCACGACGCGCGGAATTTTATGCCTGCCGCTTTCCGGAACGCTCGCCGCCTCGCGGTTGGGAACGAGCGCTGCGTGCGGCGGAGAAGAGAAGCGCGATCAGACTCCCGATCGCTCGGCGAATGAGCGAAACGCGGACCGGTGGCCGATCCGGACGCCGTGGAGGGGGCGGCCATCGATGGTCGCGGGATTCGGCGCGCCGGATCGAAGGTCAAGACCTTGGCGCCGTCGTCCTCGCCCATCCGGGAGGTTGATCGCGATCGCCGACCATTGGACTTCCGGCTAGTGCTCATTTCCGAATCTCCTACTCAACGCAGCCCGACAAGCGTTTCAAAACCTCACTCGATGCTTCTTCCGACCCGGCGCGAGCCTCCTGCGCCGCCGGGCCATCTTGACCGGCGGCTATCTACTCGTGAAAGGATGGAGGCCGCGCCCCAGTGACCACCAACCAATTGATCAGAGTGTACCGCACTAGCCGCGGGGAAGGACAACTTGAAATGATGAAGAGAGGAATTTTTCCACTGCTTGGAGTGGTTTTGCTCTGCGCGGCATCGGTCTGCCGGGCCGATCAAATCGCCGAAGGAAAAAAACTTTACATGCGGAATTGCGCCGCGTGTCACGGCGTCAAGGCCGATGGAAACGGTCCCGCTGCCCCGGCGCTCAACCCCAAGGCTTCCGACCTGCGTTTCCTTACGACCCGCTACGGCAATCCGCTGCCGCAAGACCAGATCGCGCGCTTCCTCGACGGCCGCGCCGATGTCATCGCACACGGGCCGCGTGACATGCCGGTATGGGGCGAGAAGGTCTGGGAATTTCCCGAAGGTCAGGGAAACCCGCGGCAGGTAACCCCGCGGATTGCCGCGCTAATCGCCTATCTGCAATCGATCCAGGAGATCAAACGCAACGCATCGTACCAACCGCACTAGGCTCATCTCTCAAGTTTTGCGAGGCGATGCGGCGGGAGCCGTCGGGAAAACTAGATTTCCCAGGACTCGTCGGCCTCGGCTGCATCCGGGCTATAGCAACAAAAGGTACCGGTCCGAATCTTCCTTTCCAGGTTGGTGGCGAGATCGGGGTTTTGCAGTCGGATGCGCTCGATTGCCGCCTTGATCGCGCGGGTCACATTGACGCGGGCGCGTTCGGTCGCCGAAGCGGCCAACCGATTGCGTCCGGAGAGGCCTACCGCGCGCGATAGTTCTCTGGTGATAGCGTCGATTTCATCTTCAGCTTTCTGGGCGCGCGACTCGTTGTTGAAGTGGCGGGCTTCTTCGAGTTCCTCTCTGAGTTCCTCGAGGCGGCGTTTGTATTGCGCCTTGGCCTGCGGATCGAGCATCGCTCCCGCATCTCCCAGAGCCAGCGCTTGGTAGCCTTCGCGCTCCGGCGGGCGCCGAGCTTCCGCACTATCGTCATCCTCGGTTACGTCAAACGCGCCAGGATTTATCATGTCGATGACGTGGAATTGCTGACCCGAGTATCGGAGCAGATGCGCGATATAGCCGAGCCCTTTGGAATCCTTGAATCGCGACGAACTCCCACGCCATGCGATCTCCCAGGTCTCGCCCTCCCGCCGAAAGACGTTTGAGCCTTCTGCTTTGGCGGGTACGGCGACGGAGGAAACCCGCTTCGAAGAGATTCCCAGGCCGGCTTGCAACGCGCGCGCTTGTTCTCCGATGGTTTTCAATCGAAGGGCCGCGGCATCCTCGATAACCGCATCCAGATGCCGATGTGCCGCGGCGCGTCCGCTGGCAGGTCCGCGCGCGAGCATGGTCGCGTAGTCGAGCAGCGTTCGCGCGAGCCACAGACGCGACCCCATCCGCGAGCAAAGCGCGATCGCAGCCTTGAAATGGGTCTCCGCATCGTCGAACCGCGACATGATGGTGGCGAGCTTCCCGAGGTAGCGATCCACCGGGCCATAGCAGACGTGGACGTCGAGCAAGGCGTTGCGTCCGGCAAATGGCGCCAACAGGCGATAGAGGAGCTGGCCGCGTTCGGTGTCGGCCAAATAAACCGAGGCCTCGCTCAGAAGCACCATCACCGCATACCAGGCTTGATTTCGCGGCAGCCGCTGAAGGTCGTTGTTGGCGATGAACTCGAACAGATGTTCGACTTCGCGCCGCTGGTCCATTTCAGCGCAGCAGAGTGCGAGCGAGCATCGCGCGAGAAAACTTTCCGGATGGCGCACGACCGCGGCTCGAAAGACCGGCTCGACTTCCGCGATCCGGCCCTGCTCGCGCCGCAGAATCAGGGACAGGTTGTTGAATGCCTGGCGCAGGGTGCGGAAGCGGCTCTCCATCCGCCGTCCTATTTCCAATGAGGTCAGGGAGAACTTCTCCGCGTCATCGAGCCGCCCATCCATCAAGGCTCGCTCGGCGAGCGCCATCTGCTTCCATCCGAACGGAAGCCGAAGCTGGTCGGTCAACTCAGAGAATCGCGCAAAGGCCGCATCCGCCCTGCGTATGTCGCAATTCTCGAGTGCGCTCAGATATCGAACGTAGTGGGTTTTCAGCGCCCACGGACGATTATCAATCTTTTCGGCCAGCTCCACCGCCTCGGCGATATTTGAAAGCCGCTCTTCGAGATTGTCGACCGACCACATCGCCAAGTCGCGCCAATAGCGGACGTAGATAAGCGTCAATGGCTCGCCGCATTTGGTTGCCAGGTCCACCGCCTCGCTCGCAAACGCTGCCGCACGGGGATCGGCTGACCACTGAAGTTCCGAGCCGAGACGGACCAGCATTTTGGCGCGAGTCGCCGGATCGATGTCTCCGGTCGTGCGAAGGGCCTCTTCCAGAACCATCACCAAGGGCCGGTCCAGCTCGATGTCGCTGGGTGGAGTGGCGCGACCGAGCGCGGCTCGGGCCAGTTTCTGGCCGTCGCCAAGACTGCGCGCGATTTCACCCGCTCGTTCGAAGGCGCGCCGCGCCTGTGAGACCAGCCCCGCGGCATAGAATGCCTCGCCGGAATCGATGAGGAGTTCGTAGTGCAACGCGGGCGTCATGAGGTCATTGTCATGGCCCAGCCGAAGTGCGGTCTCGTACAAATTGACGCTCTCTTCATATGCGAGGGAATCGAGCGCCAGTCGGGCGGCGCGGCGCAGATAGTCGATGGTTCGCAGGGAGGTATCGGGAGAATTGGCTTCGGTGTAGTGGCGCGCGATCTCGGCCAGGTGCGGATCGAGATTGGCGCTATACAACTGCTCGATGGAGTCGGCAATCCTGTGATGCAGCCTCGCACGTTCGCCCGGCGGCAAGTCGCGATAAATCGTTTGCGCCATCAGTGAATGCGCAAAGCGGTACACGCCGCGCGAAGTCCCGTCCTCCGTCAGGATGCCGGCCGCAACCGCACGGCCGAGCAAGTCGCGCAAGGCCTCCGGCTCGATCTGCGTCACCCGCTGCAGGACCTTGAAGCCGAATTCGACTCCGATCACGGCAGCGATGTGAAGCGGCTCGTGAACATGCGGCGGCAGCAGATCGAGGCGTCGGCGAATGGTGCTTCGAATCGAATCGGGTATGCGCGCGGTCCGGATTTTCCCGGCGCTGGAAAGACTCTCCTCGGCGACCCACAGTTTGAGCGTTTCGCCCACGAAAAACGGGTTGCCGCCGGTGGTCAGGTAGAGTTGCTCCACCGCGGCATCGTCGAGGTTACGTCCGGCCGATGATCGCACGAACTCGCCGACGTCATCACGGCTCAACCCATGCAGCATGATGGTTTGTGCATCGCGCGAGAGTTCGCCGAAAATCCGGCTTAGCCGCGGGGTGGTACGAACTTCGGCATCGCGATAGGTGCCGATCACCAGAATCGACGCGCCGCGCAGCCCATGCGCCACGAATCGCAGCAACTCCAGCGAGGCATCGTCGGCGGCATGCAGGTCATCAAGTACGATGGTTAAGCCGCCGGGCACCGCCATCCGCTTAAGCAGGGCGGCGGTGCTTTCGAAAAGCGCAAATCGGTTGAGGTCGGATTCGTCAGGTCCGAATAGTCGCGCGACCTCGCCCGGATTACCGGTGCGATCTGCGGCGCGCAGCAATGCTAAAAGATCGGAATCCTTGTCGCGGGGCAAATCTCCAGCGCAGGCGCGCACCACTTCCCGCCACGGCCAGTAGGGGATCGCATCGCCGTACTCCTGGCAGCGGCCCCATGCCACTCGCATCCCGGGTGGAGCGATAGCGCATAGTTCGTCGGCCATGCGGGTCTTGCCGATGCCCGGCTCGCCACTTAAGAGGAATAACTGCCCGCGTCCCTGCCGAACCTCAGCGAGGCCGGCGGCCAGATCATCCAGCTCGTGCGAGCGTCCGACGAATGGAGGCGCGACGCGAGAATTTATTGCTGCACTGCCGGCGGATGTCATGTCTCGATTCCAACTTCGTGCCGCAATGTTGGGCGGAAATTTTAGTGCAGCAGTTTTGCTCGGCTAGCGAAAGTCATCGCTTGCGAGTTTTCCGGGCACCCGCTTTGGATTTCGCCGCGGTGCTTTTTTCGCTCATCGTATAGAACCGCATCAGCCTGGTGAGGCATCTGCGATTTTCCCGGATCGCTTTGGCAAGCTTGTCGACCTGGGTGGCGTTCTGGCTCTGGAGCCGCAACAGCAGGCGCAGATGAGACCGATACAAAGCAACTTCATCGCGCGGCATAAGATGGCGCGGGACGGAGAGCGACCTCACTACGACATCCAGTGCGACCTCTGCCGGCGAGCGATCGGAGATCCCCTGTGGGTATTCGAGGTTCGCGGTCTTCGCGACGAATTTGCCGAGGGTCTCGCTCTGTTCGCTGATTTTGGTGAAGTTGGAGAGAATCGCGAGAAAACTGTCAGCCTGAGGTTTCGCCTGTCGGGCAAGCGAACGGATCAGCTGATCATGCTCTTTTATCCTGTTGCCCCAGACCGCTAGCCGTCCTCCCATGGAATGCTCCTCGCTTTGTTTTTTATCATCTAATCCGACCCACGATTTACTACAGATAGTAGCAGAGCGCTATTAGAGCAATATGACGCATCGGAGCAGCCGACAGCCGGCGACTCCCTATCCCGAGTTGGATTTGGATGATTGGGGTATTCGGGAGAGGGTTGGGGCGTCCCTCCCCCGAATCAGTAGGGGCAATCAAACCGGGCCTCGATGGTTAAAGAACCCGTAAACAGTCTTCGCAAAGCTGGCTGCACCAGTTACGTGCGAGGCCATTGCTAACGCATGCGATCCGGCCAGCGCGCGAATGAGCGCATGTAGATGCGTCGTGACTTCAATGGGGATATCACACCACGCCAAGCCGCCTAACGACGTCACTATCCACATCAGCGTGATCGCGATGAAGGCGGCGCCTGCCAGCTCATCCAATAAACAGCCTCGCGCGAGACGCAGCCCTTCGCCCGGTTCCGTCCTGGTATCGATCGCCCGGATTTGCCCGATGCTTTCGCGTTCTACGTTTTCCATGTTCGTACCTCCTGCCGACCGTGCCATCACCCCTAAGGCGTTCGAAGCCACGGAACAGAGTCGTTCAATCCGATTGAACAATGTTCGGATCGTCAGGGCAGGCCACTCAATGAAGCACTTATCGGGGCGACATCACGCGCAGCAGAAACGAAGCCGCAGTATCGGGCCGACATTGCCCCTGCGGACTGCGGGGAGAATAATGACGGAGAAAGATGCTGTGTTCGCATCGTTGATAGATTCGCCGAAGATTCAATAATGCCTGCCGCCTCACCAATCCCCCAGACAAAAACTGACACCGACGCTTCCCTCGCTCCGGCGCTGGAGGCTGAGGGTCTCTCCTTTGCGTATGGCGAGCGCCAGGCGCTGAGCAACGTCAGCTTCGCGATCGCACGCGGCGAGGTATTCGGTTTTCTCGGTCCCAACGGCGGCGGCAAAACCACCCTGTTCAGGCTGCTCTCGACGCTGATTCCACTTCAGTCGGGCCGAGCCCGCGTGCTCGGGCGCGACTTGGCCGGCGACACGATGGAGATTCGCCGCAAGATGGGCGTGGTGTTTCAGCACCCCAGCGTCGACGGCAAACTCACCGTGCTGGAGAACCTGCAGCATCACGGACGGTTGTATGGAATCAGCGGACGCAAGCTCAGGGAGCGCGCCGCCGCAATGCTCGATTCGCTCGGCCTCGCAAGCCGTTCGAGCGACCTGGTCGAGACGCTTTCGGGCGGCATGCGACGACGGGTCGAGCTGGCCAACGCGATGCTGCATCAGCCGGAGCTGCTGCTCCTCGATGAGCCGAGCACCGGCCTCGATCCGATGGCACGCCGCGAATTCTTTGGCCATCTCGAGCAGCTCAGCCGCCGCGACAATGTCACCATCGTGCTGACGACGCATCACATGGAAGAGGCTGAGCGATGCGATCGCATTGCCATGTTGCATCAAGGGCAGATGGTCGCATGCGCGGCGCCCGGCGAACTCAAATCGCAAGTCGGGGGCGATGTGGTCGTGATCCACGGCGCGGCGCCGGAACTACTGCAACGCAAGCTGCTCCAACAGCTCAAACTCAAGAGCAGCCTCGTCGATGGCGCTTTGCGCATCGAAAAGCCGCGCGGTCATGAGTTGATCCGCGAACTGGTCGATACATTCGGCGCCGAGATCGAATCAGTGTCATTCGGAAAGCCCACGCTGGAAGACGTCTTCGTACATCTTACCGGTCACAAGTTCGACTTGAGCGGAGTCGCCGCGCAATGAGTGACGTTCTGCTTCAAGCGGGCACGCTATGGTGGCGCGAGATCACGCGCTTCGCGCGCCAGCGCAGCCGGCTGGTCGGCGCCTTCCTGCAGCCGCTGGTGTTCTGGGCGCTCCTCGGCGCGGGGCTGAAAGCTTCGTTTCGTCCCAGCGGCATGCCTGGCGACATTAACTACATGCAGTATTTTTACCCCGGCGTGATCATCCTGGTGCTGCTGTTCACGGCAATTTTCGCGACGATTTCCACCGTCGAGGATCGCAAGGAAGGTTTCCTGCAAGGGGTCCTGGTGGCGCCGATCGCGCGCTCGACGGTGGTGTTCGGACAGGCGCTTGGCGCGACCACGCTGGCGCTCCTGCAAGGGATCATCTTTTTGGTCCTCGCGCCGCTGGCGGGAATCCATCTCAACCTCGCCGCGATCGTCGTGAGTTCGGGAATGATGGCGATCATCGCGTTTGCGCTCACCAGCATCGGGCTGCTGATCGCATGGCGCATCGAATCGACCCAGGGGTTTCATGCGATCATGAACCTGATCCTGATTCCCATCTGGCTCCTGTCGGGCGCCTTCTTCCCCGCCACCGGCGTGCCCGGATGGCTTTACTGGCCGATGCGACTCAATCCGTTGAGCTACGGAATGATCGCGCTGCGCCGCGGCCTCTACCTGGGAGAGCCGGCCAGCTTTTGCACCCTGTCTCAATTCCGATGGTCGGTGCTGGTTTCGATTGCCTTTGCGATCGTGATGTTTGTCGCGGCCACGCGGGTCGCCAACCGCTCGACCTCCGTTTAATCGGCTTTCGTTCATTTTCCATTTGTATCTATGAACCGATGTGGTGAATCTTCATCTTGATGGATATTGATCACGACGAAGTGATGCGGCGGGTCGCGGAGATCTCTCCCGCGCTCGCCAGGAATGCCCGCGCCTGCGACGCCGCCCGTCAACTGGTTCCCGAGAGCATGCGCCTGATGGTCGACGCCGGCCTGTTCAAAATCCTGCAGCCCAGGCGCGTCGGTGGATGGGAGCTTCCGATGCGCAGCGAGGCCGAGGCCGTCAGCGCGATTTCCGAAGCGTGCCCGTCGAGCGGCTGGGTGCTGATGGTGATGGGCGCGCATCATTGGTGTGTCGGATGTCTCCCCGAGGCTGGGCAAAACGATGTATTCGGCGACGGTCGCGATGGCCTGGTTGCCGGCACGCTCTCGTGGCAGGGTACCGCCGAGCCGGTCGAGGGCGGATATCGCGTCAACGGGCGATGGCAGTTCTGCAGCGGCGTCGATCATTCGCAATGGGTGATGCTCGGATGCGCCGATCCCAAAACCCATGGTCCCGGCGTCCATCTCGTGGTGCCTCGCAACGAGATCGACATCGATGACACCTGGCACGTGATGGGCCTGCAGGGAACCGGGAGCAAGGACGTAGTGGCCCACGACCTCTTCGTGCCGGCGCATCGCGCAATCGACACGCGCGCAATGTTCACCGGCGCGAGCCCGTATGCGTCGAAGCATGCGACCAACCTGTACAGGCTTTCGGCGGAGGCAATGCTCGCGACGTCGGGCTTGAGCGCGCTGGTGGGTCAGGCCAAAGCGGCGCTCCAGCGATTCATCGAACGCACGCGCGAGCGCAAAGTGATTCTGACCGGCGCGCGCAAAGCCGATCATGGTCCGACTCAAGTGCGGCTGGCCGAGGCCGCGGGCGAAATTCATTGCGCGGATTTGATGCTGCACAACTCGCTCGACGAGTTCGATCGGCTGGCGGCGAGCGGCTTAAACTGCGGCAATGAGCTGCGCGTGCAGGCGCGATGGAATGCCGCTTACGGCGTGGAGTTGTGCCGCCGTGCGGTGGCGCGATTGTTTGCGGGCTCCGGCGCACACGCGGTCTATGCGCCGAGCGATCTGCAGGTTTCCTTTCGCAATATTCAGGTCGGCGCGCAGCACGCCAGCATGGACTTCGATACCTCGGCAGAGATGTACGCGCGGCTTCTCCTGGGCGGATCGAAATAGTTACAGCAAGTAGCGGTTGGCACTTACCGGATCGAAAAGGAGCTTGTGGTGGAATACAGAAATCTCGGCAAGTCAGGCTTGAAGGTCTCGGTGGTCGGGCTCGGATGCAACAATTTCGGCATGCGCATCGACACCGAGCAGACCCGCATCGTCGTCAACAAGGCGCTCGATGAGGGCATCAACTTTTTCGACAGCGCCGACATTTACGGCAATCGGGGCGGCTCCGAGACGATGCTCGGCAAAGCGCTCGGACCGCGCCGGCACGAGGTAATCGTCGCGAGCAAGTTCGGCATGGCGATGGGCGACGGGCCGTTCATGAAGGGCGCCTCGCGCCGCTACATCATGGCGGCCGCCGAGGCGAGCCTGAAACGCCTGAACACCGACTACATGGACCTCTATCAGATCCATTTTCCGGATCCCGAGACCCCGCAGGAGGAGACGCTGGGGGCGCTGAATGATTTGGTCCGCGCGGGCAAAGTCCGCTACCTCGGATCGAGTAATTTTGCGGGATGGCAGGTCGCCGATAGCGCGTGGATTTCGCGAACCCGGGGCTTTGCCCCGTACATTTCGGCGCAGAATCAATACAATCTGCTCGACCGCCGCATCGAAAAGGACCTGACTCCGGCCTGCAGCGAGTTCGGGGTCGGCATCCTGCCCTACTTTCCGCTGGCGAGCGGATTCCTGACCGGCAAATATAAGCGCGGCGAGGAACCATCGAAGGACACCCGTCTCGGTGCGATGGGTTCGATGGCCAAGTCGGCGCTCACCGATTCGAACTTCGCGATGCTCGATAAGTTGCAGGAGTTTGCGCGCAGCCACGGCCACTCGGTGCTCGAGCTTGCGATCGGATGGCTCGCCGCGATGCCGCAGGTTTCCAGCGTCATCGCGGGAGCGACCAAGCCCGAACAAGTCACTGCGAACGTGAAGGCCGGCGACTGGAAGCTCTCGACGGAGGAACTCGCGGAGGTGGATAAGATCACCCGGCGCTAGGCGCCCTCAGGCAGCGAATTTTCGCGACGCGCATCGCGTCTAATTTCTGACGCGGTTCCGAAACCTGCGCTCGACCTGACAAGGAGCCAAACGAATGCGCTACATGATTGCATGGTTACTAGGTGTGCCGGCCTCGATCCTCGTGATCTGGTTCGTGGTCTCGCACGTTCTCTAGATAGGTAAAGTGGGGCCCGGAGGGGGTGTGCAGCGCCGCGGCGCAGCCGCCCCCCGAGGCGAAGCAAAGCAGAGCCGGAGGGGGAAGCTACAAAGGATCGAAGAACGCTTCGGCTCGACCTTCGAAGTGAAATTCGCGGGCGAGCCGAATCCATTTTCGGTCCTTTCCATGCAGCGGCTCGGGCAGCGCATCGAGCGGGTAAAATCCCGCTTCCAACGCCTCCAGCGGGTTCGGCGCGATCTCCCCACCTTCGATCGCACAATCAAATAGCAGTGAATAGATGTGCCGGCTCGGCGCCGGAATCTTGAGGCTGTCGACGATTCCGATGAACCGCGTCGGCCGCACCAGGAGCCCGATCTCCTCGCGCACCTCTTTAGCAACGTTCTCCGCCGGCGAAATACCGACATCGCAAAATCCGGTCGGATACCACCAGCGCCCGGTCGGCCGCTTCATCATTAGAAGCTCGTCACGATCGTTGAACACGATCGCACCGACGCCCACCGCGGTGGTGACATAGCCGTCGTAACCGCTGATGACCGAATCGCGCCATCGCAGCCGCATCGCCTCGGCTGCTTCGGCGTCGGCCTGTGCGAGCGCGGCGTGCATCCGAGCCGCCTCCTTGAGCAATTCCTCGTAGCGCTCGGAATCGTAGCCGTCGGGTTTGAATGCGAGCCCGGTGCGCGCGATCGCGCTGATGCGCTCGACAAACCGCGCCAGCTCGAAGAGCAAATCGCTTTCCACAATCGCCTCCTGAAACCGCGAATCGAGTTTATCATCGCGCTGGGCTTCCCACGGTAGTCGATGTCGTATTAATCCATAGCTCGAAAGATTCATCGAAAGAGGCGCCGATGCTGAATCCGTATATCGAAGGATGGGAATTGCGCGAGCTGCTGCGGAAGCGGGAAATTCGCCCGCGCGAGGCCGCGGAGTTTTTCCTCGCGCGAATCGAGAAGCTCAATCCGGCGCTGGGTGCATTCGTCACCATCACGCCCGAGCGCGCGCTCGCTGACGCTGACCGGCTCGAGAAGCTTTCGCGGTCGGAGGCCGACGCGCTGCCGCTGTTCGGGGTGCCCTACTCCATCAAGGACCTCTCGTGGACCAAGGGCATCCGCACCACGATGGGGTCGAAGAATTTCGCCAACTTCATTCCTCCGGTCGATGCGGAATATGTGGCGCGGATAGGTCGCGCGGGCGGCATCCTGCTCGGCAAAACCTCGACGCCGGAATTTGGCGCGCGCCCTACCACCGAGGGCGGATTCGGGCCGACCGCGCACAATCCGTGGAACCTTGCGCATACTGCCGGAGGGTCAAGTGGCGGTGCGGCGGCCGCGAGTGCCGCGGGCCTCGGACCGCTGCATCAAGGCAGCGACGGCGGCGGCTCGATTCGAATTCCCTCGTCCTGTTGCGGTGTGTTCGGCATCAAGCCCGCGCGCGGACGCATCACTTTTGCACCGCTACGCGCGGAGGGATGGGGCGGATGCTCGACTTCCGGGCCGATCGCGCGCACCGTTCGCGATGCTGCGTGGATGCTTGATGTGATGGCCGGACCCGTTGTTGGCGATGCCTACTGGGCGCCACCGCCAGCGAAGCCGTTCATCGAGGCGGTCAATGCGCGACCGAAAAAACTGCGCATCGCGACGCTGTGCGAGACAGCGTTCGCCGATGTCGATGCGGAAACAATTGCCGCATTCGAATCGGCATGCCAGACACTTCGGTCGATGGGTCATAGCCTCGAACCCATCAAGCTCGACCTGACAGTGCTGATGGAGCCGACCAGCGCGGTCGCCGTCGCTGGCATCGGATCTACCGAGGTCGCCGATCCCGAGCTGCTCGATCCGGTCATTGTCGGGACCTGGAAGGCCGGCCGCGAAATCACCGCCGCGCAGTACATCAACGCGCTCACCATGATGCATAACCTCTCGCGCGAGATCGTCCAGCAGCTCGCGCCCTACGACGCGCTGGTCACACCCACGCTGACCCGACCCGCACTGAAGCTCGGCACCATGCCGTCGCCCGATCCGTGGAAGATCGACAAAAACGGAAAGCGCGTTCACGACATCTACACCTGGACCGCGTTTGCGTTTCCGTTCAACGCGACCGGACAGCCCGCGGTGTCGATTCCCATGGGATTCAACCGCGCCGGGTTGCCGCTCGGACTGCAGATCGTCGGGCGTCAGAACGACGAGGCCGGGATCATCGCGCTGTCGGCGCAGTTCGAGGAAGCGCGCCCGTGGAAGGACAAGCTGCCGCCGGTCGAACCGCGATGATGGAAATCGATCCTGCTATCGGCAACTTACTTGCGCTGGCGCTGGCGCTGATCTTCGGCGCGTCGGGGGTGATGAAGTTGCGCGACCTGGAAATGTTCGAAAGCTCGCTCGCAAATTATCAGCTCGCTCCGGCATGGATGGAGAAACCGCTCGCGTATGCGTTGCCGCTGGCCGAATGCGGGTGTGCGCTCGCGCTGATATTCGCGTCGACACGCACGTCAGCCGCGCTCGGGCTGTTGCTTCTGCTGGCGACGTTTTCCGGCGCGATCGCGATCAACCTCGCGCGCGGACGGGTCAACATCGACTGTGGATGCTTCGGGCCCGCGCTTCGCCAGCAACTGAGCGGATGGCTGCTGGTGCGAAACCTCTTCCTGATCGCTCTGGTAGCGGTCGTTGCGCTTCCCTCCAGCGATCGCGAGATCGAGTGGATCGACGCAGTCACCATCGTGTTCGGCGCGGCGACGTTGATAATCCTCTACGCGAGCGCGAACTTTGCCATCGCCAATATTCCAAAATTACGCGCGCTGGAGTTGATGTAACGTGAGCGAGGCGATGTTCATCTCGCAGATCGCGCTGTGGGTGTTGCTGCTCGTGATGGCCGGTCTGCAATTCGCGTTGCTGCGTCAGATCGGCGTCATTCACGAACGCATTGCGCCGATGGGCGCGCTCACCCTCGACAAAGGCCCGAAGGAAGGCGAAGAGGCCCCGCGGTTCGATCTGGTAGATCTCGGAAAGCGTCGGGTCACGATCGGCGGCATCAGCACGAGCGGCAGGAGTGCACTCATCTTTTTTCTCTCGCCGAGCTGCCCGGTCTGCAAAAAGATGCTGCCGATCCTGAAGTCGAGCGCGCGCACCGAAGCGAAATCGCTGGAAATCATTCTCGCCAGCGACGGCGAGGCGGCCGAACACGAGCGTTTCGTGGCGGCGCAATCGCTTGGAGAATTTCCCTACATCCTGTCGCAGGAACTCGGCATGACCTACCGGGTTGGAAAGCTGCCCTACGCGGTGCTGATCGACGAAGCGGGAGTCATCCGCGCCAAGGGTCTCATCAATACCCGCGAGCATCTCGAAAGCCTGATCCAGGCCAAGGAGATGGGCGTCGCGTCGATCCAGGAATTCCTTAACCGGCGCGCCGGCTCGCGGGGGCTCGATAGTTGAAGCGCCTGTTCCTGCTGGCGCTGGTCGTGAGCCTCGGCGGTATTGCGCATGCGGGCGGCGCCGACATCTTCAAGGCCAATTGTGCGATCTGCCATCAGCCCGACGCCACAGGCGTTCCCAGCATGTATCCGCCGCTGGCCGACTCGATCGGAAGCTACGTCGCAATTCCCGCGGGGCGCGCCTACCTGGTGCACGTCGTGTCTTTCGGCATGACGGGAGCGATTTCGGTGCATGGCCAGACCTATCTGGGCGTGATGCAAGCGTGGCCCAAACTCAAAGATGAAGACGTCGCACAGTTGCTGAACTATCTGCTAACCACTTTCAATGCGAAGCTGCTACCCGCTGACTTCTCGCCGCTGACGGCCGATGAGGTGAAGAGGTATCGCACCACCAAGACGGAGCTGGGGGACGTGCACAAGGAACGCGCGGCGCTGCTGAAAGCGCTTGCGGCTCATCGGGCGCACGGTTCATAGTCACGCGCCGAGGCTCAAGGTCATCGTGGCGAAAGCAACACCATTCACCGGCGAGGTAATCGGGCTGGCGCGGCATCAGGCGCGACGCGCGCCGATCGAGGAGATGGTCTCCGCTCGCATCACCATGGAGAGCGGCGTCGAGGGCGATTGTCATGGCCAACCGGGCCCATCGCAAATCGCGGTCGTCGGCGAAGAAGGATGGCATGCGGCGATCACCGACCTCGGCGCCGATCTTCCATGGACGCTGCGGCGCGCGAACCTGCTGATACGCGGCATCGATCTCTTCAACACCACGGGGATGCGACTTCATCTTGGCGATGTGATCCTCGAAATCACCGGCGAGAACGAGCCGTGCTGGGTGATGGACAAGCAGCATCGCGGATTGCGCAAGGCGCTCACGCCGGAGTGGCGCGCGGGCGTCGCCTGCCGCGTCATCCACGGCGGCACCATCAAGGTGAGCGATCGCGTGTCGCTCGTCGGCGCCCACAGAATCTGAATTCCGCTACTTCTTGCGCGACGAGGTTCGATAGTCCCCGAATTTTGAGTCGCGCTCGTCGAGCGCCTTGGTGACGCCCTCGCGCATCTTTTTCATGTATTCGCGCGATGACGGTTGATGGAAACACAGCGCCTGAATTTCGGTGGCCGATCGAATCGCAGCGCGCGCACCCATGATTTCCATCGCCCGATGCACCACGCGCTTGTTGAGCGCCTGCAGATCGCGCGGAATCTTCGCGACCCGACGCGCCCAGTTGAGCACTTCCTCTTCGAGCTGGTCGGCCGGAAATGCGCGATTGGCGAAGCCGTACTGCACCGCCTCGATTCCCGAGATCGAATCTCCCGTGAGCATCAACTCCATCGCCCGCCGCATCCCCATCAGCCACGGATGATACGCGGTGTCGGGCGTCGACATCGAGCGAACAGGAGGATAGCCAATCTGCGCGTCCTCGGCGACATAGACCAGATCGCATGCGGTCGCGAGTTCGGTCCCTCCCGCGAGGCAGTAGCCGTGGACCTGCGCGATGACCGGGGTCGCCATATCCCACATCTCGAACCATCCGTCGACCAGGTGGCGCGGCCAGATTCCCTCGCCCGGCGAGATATGACGCGGGAGCGGCTCGCCCGGCGCCTGTCCCAGGTCGTAACCGGCGCTGAAACATTTTCCATTGCCACGAATGATGATGGCGCCAATTGACGGATCGAGATCGGCCTTGCGCAGCGCGTCGAAGAGCTCGCTGCGCAGCGCGTTGGAAAGCGCGTTGCGCTTGTCAGGACGGTTGAGCGCGATGCGCCTGAATACCGGCTTCGGGATCTTCGACCTGAATGAATTTGTAGTCGCTCATAGGCCCTCGCTTATTTTGCCGCCTGGCAAACCTTCCATGCCGCATTCGCCAACGCGGGCACGCGCTCTTTCATTTGAAGGAACAGCGGATCGTCGGCCTGACCGAGCAGGAAGCGCCCGTAACTTCCCTCCATGATGATCGCGAGTTTGAAAATCGCGAACGCCTGGTAGAACGGAAAATTCGTCATCTTGCGTCCCGTCTTTGCTTCGTAGCGATCGAGCATCTGGCGGCGCGTCAACAGTCCGGGCTCCGCAACCATGGTGGCCATGCCCGGATTGGCGGGATCGTCGCTCGGGTCGGGCCAATAGCTAAGCATCCAGCCCAGGTCCGCGAGCGGATCGCCGATGGTCGACATTTCCCAATCGAACACCGCGATCGGCTTGAGCGGATCGCTCGGATTCCACATCACGTTGTCGAGCTTGTAGTCGCCATGCACGATGGTCGCCGGCGGCGAATCGGGAATGCGGGCTTGCAGCCAATCGCGTACCTGGTTCATGACCGGTAGCGGACGCGTATGGGGAAGTGTCCGCTCGAGCTGATCGATCCAGCGCTTGAGTTGACGCGGAAGATATCCGTCCGGACGCCCGAAGCCTTCGAGGCCGGCCGCGCGCCAGTCAACCTCCTGCAATGCGATGAGCAAATCGATCATGCCTTCACTCACCGCATGACGACGCTCAGGCGTGTTGGCGAAACTTTTCCCGTCCGCGCGGATCACCTCGCCGCGCATATACTCCATCAGAAAAAACGGCGCACCGATGTATTTGGGATCTTCGCACGCCGCATAGACTCGCGGGACAGGCACGGCGGTGTTCTGCAACGCCTTGAGAACGCGATACTCGCGAATGACGTCATGTGCGGTGGGAAGCAGCGGGCCACGAGGAGGACGCCGCAAGGCCCAGGACTTGCCCTGGAAGTGGATCAGATGGACTTCGTTGGAATGGCCGAAGGAAATATTCTCCGATCGCAAATCGTCCGGATCGCCGAGTTGGTTGTCGCGAATGAAATTTCGCAGCCCCGCGATATCGACGGTTGCGTTGGGTCCGGTTTTCTCCGCTGAGGGGTTACTCATGGTTCGATTCTTCTCCGAATCAAGCTTGCAGGCCAAATGCGCCCGCCGCTGTGGCTATAACGCCCACGGCGCGAAACGCGCAAGAGCTTCGAGCTGGAGCCCGAATTCACGATATCGGAAAGAGGCGCGATCGCACATCGCGCGAGCCGGCGTCAATCGAGAACCTTCGAGACGAAAGACTAGACTGCGGGGCGCCGACCGAAAGCGCGTAGTCCGCCGTTCATCCGAACCATCACAATCACAAAGATGGTGTAGAGCAGCAGCGCGGCCAATCCCGCGATCAGACTGTCGCGGGTCAAAAGGCTCTGCAACATCGAAGGCGCCGGTCGGGGTGGCGCGACGTCGGGACGCGAGATGGGCCCTGCCGTTATTCCCGCAGGCTTAGTCGGGTGCGCCTTGCGATGCGATCGGGCAACATGTGCCGCATGCGGGATGGCGATCGCTGGGGCCTTGGCGATTGCTGCAGCGACCGGCGGCGCTGCGGGCATCGAGGACACAGGCTTCGCCGCAACTCCGGAATGGTCTAACGCCTGATGAGCGAGGCTTTCGGTCCTGCCGCGCAAAGAAGCGACCTCATCTGGAAATATTGACCTTCAGTCCCCGCGCGACCGCGATGCTATTCGCGACGAACTGGTTCTCGGGATTCGCCAGGTGCGAGCCATGAACTGCGAGCGCGACGAGCGCCAAAAGGAAGACCGCGAAGGTCGCGATCTTAACCACCTCAAAACGAGTTCCTATCAGCGAGGCGCGCAACTTCGCGAGCGTGGGAGCTTCGCTGACCGAAGGAGTTTTTGATACCGGATCGAGCAGAGTGGCCGGCGGAACGTCGAGGTCCCAGGACACCGGTCTAGTCGGCATACAACGCTCTCGCTGCATAACCCACCGGAAAGGTGCCGTACCTGTTATTGCCGTAATGCATTGGCTTTTGGGCGTCGAACCTGACTCTACAATTTGTAGTATTACCCGTCAAGCGTTTACGCGCGATCCGAGTCGCCTAGTGGAGCGCTGCTACGACGATGTGACATTACGCATCTTCGCGATGCCCGCTTGCGCACCCCGCGCGATGTTCATACAACGTGTTGCCATGGGAGCGGCGCAATCCAACGAAATGAAGCCTACGATGCCACGCGGATCAGCCTTGCTCCGGCTGGCACGACCACATCAATGGTCCAAGAACCTGCTGCTGCTGGCGCCGTTGATATTCAGCAAGCATCTCTTCGTCCTGTCCGACGACGCCATCGTGATCGCGGGCACAGTGGCATTCTGCGCCCTGGCGAGTTTTGCATACGCGCTCAACGACATCATTGATCGCGAGGCCGACCGGCTTAACCCCGAAAAACGCAACCGCCCGATCGCGTCGGGGGAACTGAGCGTCGGCGCAGCATCGCGCTTCGCGGCCGCGTTAGCCGCGATCGGAATTGCCATCAGCATCGCGCTCGGGGGACCATTCTTTCTAATCGCGCTGACCTATCTAGCGCTGCAGTTCGGATATTCGCTATGGGCCAAGCGGGTGGTGATCCTCGATGTCATCGCGGTGTCAGCGGGGTTCGTGATCCGGGCCTATGCGGGGGGCGTTGCGATCAATGTAGATGTCTCGCCATGGCTGGTGTTCATCACGTTTTCGCTCGCGTTGTTTCTCGCGCTGGCGCGGCGACGGCATGAACTGACGATTCTTGGCGGAGGCGCCGCGGCGCATCGGGGTGCGCTGGCGTACTATAATGTCCGCCTGGTCGATCAGATGTTGGCGATTGTCGCGGGAACCACGCTGGTCGGATACATGACCTACACCGCGTCATTCGAAATCGAAGCCAAATTCGGTGCGCGTTATCATCACCTCGCGGTGCTGACGGTTCCCTACGTAGCGTTTGGAATTCTGCGCTACCTGTATCTCGTCGATCAGCAGAATGAGGGCGGCGACCCGACCCGGCTGCTGCTGGAGGATCGCCCGCTTCTGATTTGTATGATTCTCTGGATCCTGACCGAAATATTGTTGCTGTACTTCTAGCGAACGACTTCTTCCCTGACAGCTAATAGCTGGGAAGCACTCCGGTCGGATGGCCCGCGAGACCCATCACCGCAAACGGATTGCGGCCGAAGGGACTCTGCCCGAGGGATCCGAGCCCGCCGAGGGTGGCCTGAACCTGAATCTGCACCTCGTTGGGGTTGTAAGAGTTGGTGACTCCCACATCGAAGGCCCAGCAATCGCAGGGTGACTTGAAGCGCACGCCGTACTGCGTCGTGAGCATCCGCGATGCTGCGAGATCGTAGTTTGGCGCGAAGTAGATTCCGAATCGGTCCAGCACGTCATAGTAGGTGCGCAGCGCGAAGAACTGGCTGGCGTTGCGCGAGGTGCCAACGAACTGCACTGTGTTCGCGCTGCGCACGTAGTTGTAGGAGAGCTGCATGAACGAGCCGGTCAAAGCCTTGCCCATGTAGAGCGCGGGCTGATCGTTCCTGGTCCACGGCGGCTGCAGGTTCATCTGGATGCTGGCCAAACTGACGCCAGGGTTGTCGCGCGGGTCGTATGCGAATTGCGAACCGAACGACACCAGCGAAGTGGGAAACAGGGTAAACCGGCCTTCGATATCGGAGAGCGCAACCTGGTTGGATTGGATCGCGTAGTTGCTGTCATAGGCCTGCATCAAGGTCATCGACACCAACTCACGCGTGGTATCACCCGCAGCGCTATGGGTCTCCGCCGAGTTAGTCGTGTCATACACGCCGTTTCCATCGCCCGCCTCGATGCCCTGCCCTTGACCCGAATCAGCAGCCCGCACAGCGCCGCTTTCAGCCTCGGCATTTTCGGCGACCGGCGGCGGGGGAGTCGATGAATTCACCTTTGCATAGAGCCGCGAGGTGAAACCGTAAACCACCAACGAGCGCGCGTTGATTCGGTCGCGCTCGTCGAACAATGGCACTCCACTTTGGGAAACTTCGGGAACGTAGTTGTAGGTGACAAACGGCTCGATCGTATGCTTGAGCTTGTGAATGTATTTCCCATCGACGTCGTAAACGCGCTCCAGTTCGGTGGAGACGCCGGTCTGGAAGTACGGAATCCATCGCGTGTTCACGCCACCTTCGGAGAGCGGACCGGTGCTGAGGAAGTTGTTGTAGATGAGTTTCTCGAACTGGCCGTTCGGACCGACCGGTGCGCCCTGGCCGACCGGAATGATTTTCAAATCGTGGCCGGAAGAGTCGTAAAGGTTGCCCCATACGCCGCCAGTGACAAAGCCGTTGACGTAGTCGCCGAGCCGCCATGGAACCGTAAGTCGGGGATTCATGCTGAGCCGCGCGCCCCTCAGGCCTCGCTGGCGCCAGTAGTTAACCGCGTCCACGTCGTAGTCGAGATAGGCAAGGTTGCCCAACAGCTCGCGGCGGCCATTGACCCACAAATCCGGCAACTGCTGAAGGGCGTAGGGCTGCGCCTGGATAAGATCCTGATGCCAGGTGCCCTGCAGCCGCGCGAAACCATCATCAAATTCTTCGAGCAGGCCCAGATGGGACTGCGCATCCCTTAGCGATCCAAAGTTGTTCCCATAACCGCGCGAGAGAGTCCACACATTCATCTCGCGCAGATAGAGATTGTCGCTCACGGTCTTCCCGTCGCCATATAGAGTCAGGTCTGGGGTGAGATGCTGCCGCATCATGCCGATAATCCCGAAGCGATCGATCGGGATGGTCGGGTCCGAGATTTGATTATCGATAATGTCCTTGGCGCGATTGGAGTTGGATCGAATCGATTCGTTGTAGTACGCGGCATTGACCCAAAAATAGTCGTCGATGCCGTTGGTCAACCGATATTCTCCCAGCCCGCCGATGCGCTGCGAGGTCTCCACATCAAACGCCGCGGTCGCATCGGAGCTTCGGTCGATGGCGAAATAGTACGGCTGCAGATACTGGAATCCACGCAGTCCGGATTGCCCTTCGCGGCTGGTGAGGAGTCCGCTATGTCGGCTGGTGTCGGCGGGAAACTCCGCGTACGGCAGCGGGATCACCGGATATCCCAACACCGAGAAGGTGGCGTTTTTCGCATACCCACTATGTCCGAGGTCGACTTCCATCTTGTCCGCGCTGAGGCTCCAGTCGGGCGTTCCGGGCTCGCATCCGCAAGTGGTGAAAAATCCCTTCAGGATGACGTACTGCTGACCCGGGTTTTTGCGGATCCGCTTGCCTTCCAGATGATAGGTGTTGCGCTTGGCGAGGATTCTGGCGTTCTCGAGCTCGAGGGTTTCCTTCTCCAGGTTGACTTCGGCCTGCGAGGCCCATACCTCCGCTTCCGGATCGATTAGATGCACCTGTCCAGTCGCGATTGCGCGATGCTCCCGGCGCATCACCGTGATCTTGTCGGCCTTGAGCACGGTGCCGCCCTGCGTCATCACGGCATGGCCGATAACGGTAAAGGTGTCGTTCTTCGAATCGTAGATCGATTTGTCTCCGGTGACATCGACCGGGCCCTGATGCTGCGCGATCACTTCGGGTGGGAGTTTTGGTTCTCTGCTGGTGGCAGCCGCGAGCGCACCGCCTGCATTGGCGATTGCCGCCACGCAACCAAGTGCGAATAGAAAGGCTTTAAGCGCTGGCTTCAGGGAAGAGACCGCTTCGGCCCTCGCGAGCCAGAAAATATTGGTAAATTTCGCCGATAAGATACACGGAACCTGTCCCTAGCACCATGTCCTGCGGCCCGCTCTCCCCCATCACCATCGCAATCGCGCGCAAGGGGTCGCGCTCGACCCGGTTGGGCACCCCATACCGCGAAAAGACCGGCGCGAGCTTTTCAGGTTCCAGCGGTCGCTTGGGCCGGGCCATCGTCAAGGTGACGTCTCGCACCCGCGGCGCCAGCATCGCGGCCATCTGCTCCCAGCTCTTGGTCTCCTGGCACCCAAAAATGAGGCGCGGCTTTACCTCGGGACCGAACTCCACGGCGATGGTATCGAGGAGCGCATGGATGCTGAGCTCGTTATGCGCGCAATCGAGCACCACCAGCGGCCGGCGCGAGACCATATCGAAGCGACCGGGCCAGTGGACAGATTTGAGGCCGCGCCGAATCGCGTCTTCATCGATATTCCATCCGAGCGCGCGCATCGCCTCCAGCGCCGCTATCGCGATCGCGGCATTCTCATGCTGAAAGGGCCCGGCCAGCCCGAGCTCCACATCCTTCATTGTGAGTGCGAGGCCCTGGTAATCGATCGAATGCGCGGGGGCGTGCGATTGAAATGTGAAGTCGCGATCCATCAGGCGCGACGGGCTGCGCCGCTGCGCGGCCATCGAAGTGAGTACTTCGCGCGCCTCGGCATCGCGCGCTCCAATCACGACCGGAATCTCCGGGCTTGATGATGCCGCCCTTCTCGGCCGCAATCGCGGGTATTGTATAACCGAGATATTCCATGTGGTCGAAGCCGATCGGCGTGATCACGCTCAGGAACGGATGCACCACGTTGGTCGAATCGAGCCGCCCGCCGAGCCCGGTCTCGATCACGGCGACATCGACATTCGCATCGGCGAAATACTGGAACATCAGCGCGACGGTGAATTCGAAAAACGTCAGCCCGAGGCCCGCATGCTCATAGACGGCGCGCAGCTTCTCGATGTAGTCGAGCATCCTGCGCGAGGAAATCTCGGCGCCATCGACGCGGGTGCGCTCCGAAAGATTGACCAGGTGCGGTTTGGTATAGAGGCCGACGCGCAGGCCGGCAGCACGCAGGCAGCTATCGAGCATCGCGGAAACGGAGCCCTTGCCCTTGGTGCCGGCTATATGAATGGCGCGCAGCCGGAGATGAGGATTGCCGATGAGCGCGAGCGCATGGTCCATGCGTTCGAGCTTGTAGATTTCCCCTCGCGCCTCCAGCGAATAGAGCCAGTTGAGGGTCTCGGTCATCCTTTCGGTCATAGGCGAGGGATTTTAGCGAGTAGGGTAGTGAATCTAAAGGGACAGAAGTCGCGCAACAGCTTGCGACTGAATTCTGCCAATTGGCGTATACCGGTATTCGGTATATAGTTGCGCGTGATTCGATCGTTCGCTGATAAGCGCACCGCTTCGCTCTTCGCCGACCGATTCGTGTCTGACTTCCAGGGAATCGCGCGCCATGCGAAGCGAAAATTGGAGGCCCTCAATGCTGCAACGCGACCTGAGGACTTGCGCGTGCCACCTTCGAATCGACTAGAGAAGCTTAAGGGCGATCTGGAAGGTTTGTATTCTATTCGTGTAAGCGATCAATGGCGGGTGGTGTTCAGATGGGACGCTGGCCACGCCTATGATGTCCGAATTCTGGACTACCACTAGGTGCCGCCAATGAAGAACGAATTCGCTCCAGTTACTCCGGGCCAGATGCTGAAAGAGGAATTTCTTGCAGAGTATGGTTTATCCCAAAACCAACTCGCCAAGGCGATCGGAATCTCGCCAAATCGAATAGCTGAGATCGTACATAATCGACGGCGAATAACTGCCGATACTGCGCTGCGCCTGGGGCTCTATTTCGGTAATAGTCCTGAGTTCTGGTTGAATCTTCAAACGCACTACGATCTCAAGCTGGCGCGCAAGAGCCTGACGCCATCGATCGCAGCCAGGATTAAGGCTCGACGCGCCGCTTGAACAACTCATCGCAAGGTGAAGCGGACCGGGACCTGAAGCTTCACGCGGACCGGATTGCCGGCGGCGTCGCGGCCGGGCGTGAAGCTCCATCGATGCACCGCATCGATGGCCGCCTGGTCCAGCATCGGCACCGAGTCGAGTACCTGGACGGCGTCCTCAACCTTGCCCTTTTCATCGACGACCACCATCAGCAGTACGCGTCCCTCGATGCCTCGCTCACGTGCCATGCGCGGATACACCGGCACCACGTAGGTCACAATTTCCGGGGGATGCGCGACCGCGTCGGCCGAGACCGGCCCATTTGCATCGCCATTTCCATTGAGGCCGCCCGCTCCAGGCATCGGAATGCTCTCGCCCGCGCCTTCACCTGATTCCAGCGGAACCGGAATCGCGCCGGCCGAAGAAGTCGCGTCGGGAACAACCTCGACATCCGGCGTCGATTCGGAGTCCGGCTCGTCCGGTGGTTGCGCGTCGGTGTCAGGCTCATCCTGTGGTTTCGATTCAACGTGAACAGCATGCTGTATCGGAGGCGAGGGGAAGGGAGGCGCCCGGTCCTCCGGAAACAGAGGCACGGGAGGCGGCGGTGCAGGCGTCGGCGCTGCTTCGGGCATCAGTGCGACCTTGATGAAGTCGGCAGGCGCGAGGCGACGCTCGATGCGGCCAGCGAGCACAATCAGAATGGCTGCGATTGCCACATGCACGATCAGCGAAACACCCAGCGCCCCGGTGATGCCACCTCGAGGCCGGGGCGTCGGCGCATCGTTCGACCATTCATCGGATCGAACTTGCGCCGATCGCGTCCGAGTTCGAGTTGTCGCCGCCATCGTCAGAAAAAAACCGTGAGGCCACCAATTACCGTCAGCGGATCGCCGGGCGTGAAATGGATGTCGGCAGGCGGGTCGGGATGGGTTCCCTGCTTACCCGGCATCGCCGTGCATCCGGCGACTGTTCCGATCTCATGCCTGACGCACGAGTTGTCGGCGAACTGCGCTTCGCGCCAGTCGTGATTGGTCAAGTTCAGGAATTGCAACGAGAGTTCGGTGTTCTTCCATCGATACTTGCCAATCAGGTCTATCAGCGTATACCCGCGCGCGGTCAGAGTGCGATCCTCGTTGGCGGGTCGATCGTCGAGGAAACGCACCCGCAAGCCGGCCGAAAAACCCTTCCATGCCTCGACAGTCAGGTCACCATCCATCAGCAGCGTCGGCGCAAGCGGAATGGCCTGACCGCTCTGACGGAAGCGCGGATCCGCATAGGTCAAATCGTAGTCGGCGTAGAGCCACTCCAGGATTTGATAGCGACCTTGAAAATCGATTCCCCATCGCTGCGACGCGCCACTGGGCTGGAAATTCCCTCCCGCCCCGGTTTCCTGATTTCCAGCATCGCCGCTGAACACCAGTTCGCTGTCGAGTTCGATGAACCAGAACGCGGTGGACAGATCGAGGCGATCGAATTGATGAGTGCGCGCACCCACCTCCCATCCAATCGAGCGCGCGAGCGGCGGACTGCTGGTCGAGCTCTTGGTGAGAATCGCATCGCGCGCATCGTTGGAATGGAAGCCGGTGCCGAAGTTGAAATAGAAATCCGTGTTGTGCAGCGGAGAGTATATGACGCTCGCTTTGGGACTCACGATCCCCGCCGATGCATTCCCGTCGATACGCACCGGATCGAAGTTCGGGTCGGGCGGCTGGAACGGCAGGCGATCGTGCGCATCGAAAAGGTATACGTCGCCGCGCAGTCCCACGATGGCCATGAGCGAATCGCTCAAGGTGATGCGCTGCTGAGAATATCCACTGATGGAGTTTTCCCACACACGTGTCCGGTCGACCGCAAAGAAGCGCATCCGGCGCACCTGCCGATAGAGGCCGAGGTTGATGTCGTCGTTGCGCGACTGGAGGCCGAATTCGCTGTCGATGGGAGTCTCGCGCAACATCCACGAATGCAGCCAGCTCAGCATGCCGCCGAACATCCAGCGCGAATCGTTCTGCTCGATGCCATCGCCGGGGATGTAGTTCGCGCCCGGCACGACCGGGCCATCGCGCGTATCGACGATGGCGCCGTTGGGTTCGCGGATGAAGCGCAGACCGGTGTCCTTGTAGAAAGTGAAATCAGTGAACAGGTTGAGTTTGTAATATCGCGCGTAGAGCTGCGCCGAAATGGTGTCGTGTTCGGTGGGCGTGTAGCGATACTTGAGGTTGACGCCGTCGAAGTCGGTCTGGCCCCCTTCGCTATTGTCCTCGGAACCGAACCGATCGAGCCGCTGCGCCTCGACTTCGCGCAATGGAATCTGACCCGAGCCGTCCCAGTGCCCATGGTAGAGCGAGAGCGACCCCGACAGCATCGAATCGGGCGAGGGATTCCCGCTGAGCTTGCCGAAAAAGTTCAGCCGCGCATCATGCTGCGGTGAGTCGAACGGCCCATTGCTAAACAGCGCCTGACCCGCGAACAGCGTTTTCAGTCCGTCGAGCAGTGTGGGCGACGCGCCGAAGACGTAACGCTGGCTGTCCCACGAGCCGCCCTCGGCATGCACGAAATTCTCCGCGAACTCATCTTTCGTCACGAAATTGAGGGCGCCCGCGTTATCGAAGTCGCCGTACTTCGCGTAGTACGGCCCCTTGGTGAAGTCGAGGTGATCGATAGTCTCGGGAATTATGAAGTTGAGGTCCGCGTATCCTTGGCCATGCGCATGCGAGACTAGATTTACCGGCACCCCATCGGCGAAGACGGCGAAGTCGGTGCCGTGGTCGGCGTCGAAGCCGCGGATCAGATACTGCGGCGCCTTACCGCCGCCTTGATGCTGTACCGCGACGAGACCGGGCAAATCGTTGAGAACCTGGATCGGGGTGTCATGCGGTTTGGTGCTCAGCTCGCGATACGGAATCACCTGCGCTGATGCCGAAGGCTCCAGCTTGGTGGACTCGACAACCACTTCCTTCATCTGAAGCGCCGGCCGTTTCGACGTGGAACTGGTGGGGACCGCAGTGGGGGCCGTGGTTTGAGCGCGCACCAACGACGCTCCCAGAATCAGCAGCGTGATCGCGAGAGACGCTCTTCGAAAAGCCGGAACGAAAGCCATCGGTCATCCTCCGAATGGACCGAGTCCCGAGGTCGATTCCTTGGGAGCGCCCTACGGCTTGCGCTGCATGCCGCCATCGGTGACGCGGGTGGCTTTCGGAGTTTCAATTATCGCGCACGGCCGTTTGGGTCAATTCGGGGCGGATTCGGATGCCGATCGCGATCGTTAAGGATTTGTGAATAGCTCGCCGACTCTGCAAATATCTCTGCCAATTGACGTCGGAGGTAACTGCATGAGTGCCATCGCATCCACGCGCTATGGAAAAGTCGAAGGTGAAGAGGCGTCGGGCCTCGCCATTTTCAAAGGAATCCCTTTCGCGGCGCCGCCGGTGGGTCCGCTGCGATGGCTTGCTCCCGAGAAACCCGCCGCATGGACCGGCACTCGTGATGCCCGTAAGTTTGGTCCCGTCGCTCCGCAACTCGCGATGATGCTCAATGCCTTGGCGGCAATGGTCATCACCGACCCGCAATCGGAGGACTGCCTCTACCTCAACGTGTGGACGCCCGCGGTCGACGGCAAACGTCGTCCGGTAATGGTCTGGATTCATGGCGGCGCGTTTGCGATCGGCGCGGGCTCGCAGGGACTCTATGACGGCTCGGTGCTCGCGCGTCGCGGCGATGTGGTCGTGGTGACCGTCAACTACCGGATCGGGCCGCTGGGCTTCCTGCGCCTGGCCGATTTGACCGACGGAAAAATTCCCGCCGGCGGCAACGAGGGCATCCTCGACCAGATCGCGGCGCTGCAATGGGTGCGCGACAACATCGCGGAGTTCGGTGGCGATCCCGGCAATGTCACCATCTTCGGCGAATCGGCTGGCGGAATGAGCGTCGGTACCTTGCTCGCAGCACCGGCCGCGCGCGGGCTGTTTCACAAGGCGATTCCGCAAAGCGGCGCATGCCATACCGGCGCTCCGCGGGAGCGTGCTAACCGCAATGCCGAACGCATCATGGCAAAACTGGGCGCCTCGGGCTCCGATGCCATCCGTGCGCTCACGCCCGCACAACTGTTGACCGGCACGCTGCTGGCTGACGGCAAAACTCCCGACCCGGAATTCGGGATGGCGTATCAGCCGGTGATCGATGGTGCCATGATGCCGCGCGCCGCAATCGAAATGGTCACCGAGGGTGCATCCTCAGATGTCGCGATCATGGTCGGGTCGACGCTGGACGAATGGAAGCTGTTCGCGGCGATGGACCCGGGCGCGGGGAAACTCGATCGCGCAGGGCTGGCGGCGCGCTACAGCCGGCGCATGACCCCGGAAGCGGCCGACGCGCTGATAGGAGACTACGAAAAGGCGCGCGCCTCGCGAGGCGCTTCCAATGCGCCGGTAGAAATTTTCTCGGCGCTCGAAACCGATCGTGTCTTTCGAATTCCGGCAGTGCGTCTCGCCGAAGTCCAGGCCCAGCGACACGGAAAAATTTACAACTATCTGTTCACGTGGCCATCCCCGGCCGCGGGCGGCATGTTCGGATCGTGCCATGCGCTGGAACTTGGCTTCGTGTTCGGCACCAATCATCTACCGGGGATGCCGCAATTCGCCGGCACCGGTCCAATTGTCGAGCGCCTTGCGACCGAAATGCAGGATGCATGGCTGGCATTCGCGCGCAGCGGTGATCCGAGTTGCGAAAGTCTCGGCGCGTGGCCGCAGTATGATGCGTCGCGCCGGGCGACGATGATCCTCGGTGAGAAGAGCAAAGCGGAAGATGCGCCGTATGAGGGCGAGCGTCGCGCGTGGGATACGATTCCTACCGGCATCCTGGGATCGCTCTAAGACTGTGAAGTGGTCGCGTCGATTCGATCTCGCCGCGGCCGCTTTTTTCTCTGATTCCCCTTCCTCGCAGTAGAAGGGGCTAGGGGTTAGGTCGACGATGCCCGAGCACGGAGTCGGGGAAATATATGGTGAATTGCGCGGACATCTCTTCTTCGCCACTCTTCATCGAATCGAGACCTGAAGGGGGCGCAGCCGTCGCGCAGCGACTTCCGCGGCGGAGCGCAGCGGAGTCGAGGAAATCCGTGGTGCTCGGACTTTTCTTTTCGCCACTTTTCCTGGAATCGAGGCCCGAAGGGGGCGCAGCCGTCGCGCAGCGACTTCCGAGGCGGAGCGCAGCGGAGTCGAGGAAATATGCGGTGAGTTGCTCCGGCTCCAATAAAATGTCACAAAGGATAGTTCGGGCGGGGTCGTAGTTCAGCCCGGTTAGAACGCCGGCCTGTCACGTCGGAAGTCGTGGGTTCAAATCCCATCGGCCCCGCCAAAAATGTATATTTTTTGGCCAACGGTTTTCGCCGGTTTAAGATCGGCGTCGAAAATCAGTTGTGCAACGGGTGAAAACGAGTTGAGACTGACACATCAGACCAAGAGCATCTCGCGTGAAAGCGCGCTGCGCGATCGTCGCTGGATGGTAATCGACGCCGACGGGCGGGCGCTCGGTCGGGTTGCGACCCGCGCCGCCGCTATCCTCGCGGGCAAGAATCGCCCCGACTACACGCCGCACGAGGACACCGGCGATTTCGTGGTCGTCATCAACGCCGCGAAGGTGAAGCTGACCGGCAAGAAACTCGAGGACAAGGTTTACTACAGCCACACCACCTATCCGGGAGGCATTCGCACCACCACCGCGGGCAAGATCCTCGATTCGAAAAAGCCGCAGCGCCTGGTTGAAATAGCGGTGCGCGGAATGCTGCCGAAGAATCGGCTTGGGCGGCGACTGTTCACCAAGTTGAAAGTTTACGCGGGCGCAGAGCATCCGCACACGGCGCAGAAGCCGCAGACGTTGGAGAAGTAGTTCAAGAATTCTATGGCAGAGAAGAAAAATATCATTTGGGCAACTGGCCGTCGTAAGACCGCGGTCGCGCGCATCCGCCTCTTTCCCGGCGCGGGCACCGTCACCGTCAACGCGCGCACCTTGGAGAACTACTTCCCGCGCGACACCGCCAGAATGAAGGTGATGCAGCCATTTGAGGTCACCGAGACCAAGGGCACCTACGATGTCCTTGCCAGCGTCAACGGCGGAGGCTCCTCGGCGCAGGCCGATGCGGTTCGCCATGGCATCTCGCGCGCATTAGTGGTGGCTTCGGAAGCGCTGCGCGGTGCATTGCGCAAGGCCGGGCTGTTGACCCGCGATCCTCGCGAGGTCGAGCGCAAGAAGTACGGGCATCATAAGGCGCGCAAACGGCCCCAATACTCGAAGCGTTAATTTCCGCGAATCTCTTTTTCGGCCCGCGCTATCGCCACGATGGCGCGGGCCGTTTTTTCGATGCACTAATGACCCATCGCAGAGCGGACGGGGTCGAATTCCAGCATCGCGTTCTGAATACAATCGCGCCATCGCGCGCGATGCCCTTCGCGGAACAACCGAAAGTAGAGTGCGCGGCGCACCACACTCGAAGTATTCCCGCCCATATTGTGCCCAAGCATGTAATGCGCGAGGAGCAGGTCGCCCGCCCTTCCCATTATCTGGCGCGGGGTCGGAAGTTCTATGGCCGGGTAGCCTTTGGACCCCATCAGTGCCTCGGGGCCGTGCTCGCGGAAGTAGGCCTCATTCGAAAGATGGGTTCCCGGCCAAACCCATAGATTACCGGTGTCTTCGGCGGATTGGTCGCTGAGCAGGATGCCGGCGAGCATCGTGAAGGTGCCAGGACGTCCGTCGGGTTCGGGTGGCGAGGTGCCGTCGATATGAGGGCCTCCCGGGCGATGCAGATAAGGTGGAATGTTGAGCGCCACCTGGGCCTGGTTGGGTACTTCGAGCGTCGCCGGCGCGATGAGCGATTGGGCAGTCGAGAAAGCCTCGCTCTCAAGGAGAGCCCGAAGGAAGGCGTCGCCATTTCGAAGGCGCGGCCAGTAGAAATGGAAGCCGCGATGGCTATCCGGCGGAGGCTTTTCGGCACTCAGGCGATCGATCTCCCGATTCGCGCCATCGATGAGGGCGCGAGGAACGATCGCAGGCACCAGGATTGAACCGTATCGCCCAAACTCGCGAAGTTGTTCAGCATTGAGCACGAAACTTGTCCTATGGCTAATCCTACACCAGCGACGAAGAATCGGTGTGGTACGGCATCGAATGAGCCTCGCGATACCCGCCAATTGGCCTTTGCGATCCGTTTATCCCGTCGAAGCTTGCAGTAGACACCGCTTTCTGTTTGACTTTCGTTCGCCTCCATTATCGTGAGCTCTCCGAAGCAAGGATGTCCCATGCGTGCGATAGCTAATGCGCGAGATGCCACAAGACTAACCTTGGTCGCAGCCGTCATTGCGGTGCTGATGCCCCTGGTCATCGCAGCGCGAGTCCTCGCGCAAACGCCGGTCGCAGGCACGATTTCGAGCGCGTCGGGTGCAGTCCAGGTGCAGCACGCCGCGGGGGCCGCTACTTCAGCCGCGCCAGGAACCGCGGTCAACGTCGGAGATCGAATCATCACCGGCCCCGGCGGTCACGCTATGGTCACTCTTACAGATGGAAGCCAGCTCGAGCTTGGCGAATCGAGCAATCTGGTAATCGATAGTCATGCGCTGGCGCCGACCGGGGGTCGCGCCGCAACCAAGGTAAGCCTGTTCGGAGGAGTATTGCGCTCTGTGGTCAGTGCCACCGGAGGCGCGCCCAATTTCGAGGTGCATACGCCAAATGCGGTGGCCGCGGTACGCGGAACCAAATGGGACACCGCCTACAGCGAAGGCGACTCGCGGCAGACCTTCGGTGATTGCAGGAAGTTTACGGATGTCGTCGTCTACGATGGCGTGGTCTCGGTGCGCAATCCTAACGCGGCCAGCGGCCTCGACGTTCCGGCGGGCTATGAAGTGACTGTGCCATGCAGCATCAGCCCGCTGCTCCCCGGTCCCATCGGGATGACCGGGGCCCGTTCCAACGTCAACAGCGTGGTCGGAGGCGTACCGCCACCGGGATGCCCGGTGTGCCCGCCAGGTGAGACCGAGAGTCACATGCCGATGCCACCGCCCGCCCCTCCCCCACGTTGATTATGGAGAATTGTTAGTGACCAGTTTGTCGGGAAAATTTCTTGCCAGAGCCATCGTGATGGCGCTCGGCATGATGATGTTAATTGGCGCGTTGCCGACCCTGTCGCATGCGCAGTACAGTTTCGATGATATCTATCCCGATTTTTTCAAGATTCCGAAACACGGCCAGTTCTCCACGATGGGCTTTTTGGGTGGGTACGTCAGTGACAAGTACGGCACCATTCAGGAAGGCTTCCAGCTCGAGCAAAGCATCACCAGGTACGTAGGCGTCTTCGGTCGCCTGACTGGCTACGAGCTATGGATTGGAGAAGGCTTCGACTCGCCGCTGAGTCCGGGATCGGGGCATTCGGCGCGACTCAACTTCGGTCGCGCGCAGGGAGGATTCGATCTCAACCTCTGGCCCGGTACTCACTTTTACATATCCGCGGGACACGATTTTGGCGACAGTCGTGCCGTCATCGTGGAAGGCGATATGTCGAGTTGGTGGTTCCTGCATAGCTTTCATCCCATCAACTTTTCATTCAGCTCGATCCACAATTATCAAAACGGCGTCACTAGCACCGAGGTCGATTTCCAGGCGATCATCAAGAGCACCGAGAAATATCTCCTGATGGCGGGTGGCGGAGGCGCGTTCTATATGGGCGGCTTCGTCGAAGGTACCGATGGTCAGGGTGGTCCCGATCTCAGCTTCTACTATCGTCCGTGGCAGGTGGGAGTGAGCGGACAGGCCGGTTATGGCTCGGCGCATCAATACGGTCAGCTCACGATGTACAAGACGCTGGACTTCACGGAGCCGGCGTTCTTCTAGGCTCTTACTTAGGCCGCGCTCTCGCGATGGCTCAGCGGCGCGACCTGAAGCGCCGATAGAAGCGTCGATGCCAATTCGCGTGAGTCCCGCTCTCGCGCTATGCTGCTGTCGATCGCGCTATGCCGGGCAAGTCAGCACGCACCGCTAAGATATCGCGCACCACCCAGCGATCCCGCACCCTCAAGCCATCGCGCGCGCACTCCTACAAGTTTTCGCCATGGACCTGCCTGCTAGGTTTGGCCGTGGTTGCTGCAATGATCGGGCTGAACCGGCTTCACGCCTTCAATCGCCTCGAACTGAATGTCGCCGATTTGCGGATGTACTGGCATTCCACGCCCAAAACGACCGGCGCCATCAAGATCGCGGCGATCGACGACAAGAGCATCGCGGAACTAGGACAATGGCCCTTCCGGCGCAACGTGATGGCGCAATTCGAGCGCGCCTTGACCGACTACAATGTCGCGGTAGTCGGCTACGACGTCTTGTTCAGCGAGCCCGACAACTTCGATACCGCCCGCGCTTCGCTGATGGATCGCTTGATAAAGTCAGGCATCAGCCGGGTTACTGCGCAAACCTTGATGGGCGACAGCAACGACCAGGCTTTCGCGAATGCCATTAAGGCTCAGGGTAAGACGGTTCTCGCCTACTCGTTCGGCACCCTGAACGCCGCGGGCCGGACTCGGGGTTTGATCGAGCAAGGCTTCACCACCGACATGATCCTTCCCGCGCCGCTCTCCTACAACATCGCGCGCATTCCTCCCGGGCTAGTCCGTCAGTTATACGGTTCGACCTGGTATCGCCCTCCCCTGCAGGTTCTAAATCAAGCCGCGCATAGCACCGGCTATGTTCCGATCGATTCCGACGAAGACGGCGTGATGCGCGCGCAAATCATGGTGGCCAGATTCCATGACGGCAATCGCGTCCCGTTATCGCTGGCGGTGCTGAAAGCGCTGGCCGGCGATGGGAACCTGATTCTGAACTTCGGCGAATTGGGCGATCAAAAAGTCATCATCCAGAATCCGAATGGGGATACCGAGGCGGAATTTCCGATCAATGAACACGGACAGATGCTGGTGTACTTCCGCGGCCCCGAAGGCACCTTCCCGCATTACTCGTTCACCGACATTCTCCATCACCGTATCCCGGCCGCCGATCTGACCGGCAAGATCGTGCTGGTCGGCGCCACCGCGCGCGGCGCTGGAGACCGCTTCAACACTCCTATGGGCGGAGATTTTCCCGGCGTCGAGATTCATGCCAACGCGATCGACGACATCCTCCAGAATGACGTAGTGATCCGCAGCGCCAACCACTATGTTGCGTGGGGCGCGGCTTTGATCCTCGGCCTTTTGATGGTCGTAGGCGCTTCCATCCTGCCGGCCAATCTGACCGCGACGGCCGCAGTGACTATGGGTGCAACCTACGCGTTAATCGCGCGCCAGTTGCTGCTCAGCCAGCATCGGCTGATCGGAGTCGTCTATCCGCTCCTGATGTTGGTCTCCACCTACGTGGTGATGGCCGGGTTCCGCTACTACGAGGAAAACAAGGAGAAGCGCTACCTGCGCCATGCCTTCGAGCACTACCTGCATCCGAGCGTCATCGCGTCGCTGTTAGAGAATCCCAAGGAACTGAAGCTGGGAGGCGAGCGGCGAGTAATCACGATTCTGTTCGCCGATATCGTGAACTATACCGGGCTTTCAGAAAGCACCGACCCGGCCGAGCTGGTCACGCTGCTTAATGAATACATGACCAAGATGACCGACCACATTCTCGAAAGCAGGGGCGTGGTCGACAAGATTCGCGGCGACGGCATCATGGCGTTCTGGGGCGCGCCCAATGAACTCCCGCAGCATGCGCAGGCCGCCATCGATTCGGCGCTGGCGATGCTGTCGGAACTGAAGAGCCTCAACGCCACCGATCCGCGCTTCAAAAACATCGACATCGGAATCGGGATCGCAACTGGTGAGGCAATCGTCGGGAATTTCGGCGGCGCCAACCGATTCGACTATTCGGTGATCGGCGATGTGGTCAATCTGGCCGCGCGGCTCGAAGGCCTCACGCGCAAGTTCAAGGCGCATTTGCTGGTCAGCCGCGAGACGGTGGTGCGGGCGACCGGCCACCGCTACATCAAGCGCGAGATCGGGCAGGTTCGCGTCAAGGGCAAAGAGCGCCCGGTTGCGATCGTCGAGATTGCCGGTCACGCGAACGACGGAGTCGATCCGCGGCTCTTTAATCGCTTCGCGCATCTGATCGATCTTTTGCAGAACGGCAGAGCGGAAGAGGCGCGCGCTGAACTCAACAGCCTGATCGAGGAAAACCCCGATGATGGCGTAGTCACCATGTATGCCGAACGGTTTGCCGAGCTGGACGAACTCCCGCGCGAGATGCTGTTCGAGTTCGATACCAAGTGATCACTCGGCATCGCCGAGTGATCATCCTGAGCGCTGCGCGAAGGATCTCAAACGAGGCTACCCCTGATCATCCCTGAGCGCTGCGCGAAGGATCTCAAACGAGGCTACCCCTGATCATCCTGAGCGCTTCGCGAAGGATCTCGAACGAGGCTACACGTGATCATCCTGAGCACCGCGCGAAGGATCTCGAATGAGGCGCCATGAGCGTGGTCGCCATAGTCTTACAACCAAATCTCATTCGTGATAATTCGTTAACTTTGGATTAACTCACGATCCGATGTGGGAATGCGTCTGATGCCATCGACCAATCGAGTAAGAGTCGGAATCCTGGGTGCGACCGGTTACTCCGGAATCGAGTCGGTGCGGCTTCTCGCCGGACATCCGTTCGTCGAGCTCGCGGTGCTGACCTCCGAGCACTATGCGGGCCGCGAAGTCGCTGACGTCTACCGCCACATGGCGGGCATCGACCTGCCGCCGCTGGAGGAACTGCGCGCCGACCTGGTGAAGGGGCGCGCGGAAGTCGTGTTCTCATGCCTGCCTGAGAAAGCCGGCACCGCGCTGATTGCCGATTTGGTCGCCGGCGGGATCAAGGTGATCGACTTTTCCGAAGATTTCCGGCTGCGCGATCCGGCCGTCTATCGCGCCACCTTCGGCGTCGATCATCCGGCGCCTGCGCTGCTTAAGCGAGCGGTCTATGGACTGAGCGAGTTCAATCGACACGCATTGCGGGAGGCTACCCTGGTCGCGAATCCCGGATGCTTCCCGACCGGCGCGCTGCTCGCGTTGTTGCCGCTCATCAAGCGCGATCTCATCGAGCCGTCCTCGATCGTCATCGATGCGAAGTCGGGGACCACCGGCGCGCGGCGAGCGGCAAGCGTCGAGCAGCTATTCGCCGAAGTGAACGAGAACGCACGCGCATACAAGGTCGGCAATCATCGTCACGTGCCCGAGATGGAGCAGGAGATCGGCAATTCGTTGGGTCGCGAAATCGCGATCCTGTTCGTGCCGCATCTGCTGCCGATCTCGCGCGGAATACTCACTTCGATCTTCATGCGGCCTCGCACCGGCACCACTGAGCAGGATGTGCACAACGCCTTCGAAGCGAGCTTCGCCAAGTCGCGTTTCATCCGGCTCTTGAAGACGGGTGAATTGCCCGAGCTGAAGAACGTGCGCGCGACCAACTTTTGCGAAATCGCGGTGCACCTCGACAAGCGCTCCGGAACGCTGTTGGTGCTGACGGCGATCGACAACCTCGGCAAAGGCGCTGCCGGCCAGGCCATTCAGAACATGAACCTGATGCTGGGCTATGATGAAGCGGCCGGCCTCCTCGGCGCCGCCCCGGTCCCATAAAAGATCCTGGCACTCTTCTCTGAACCCTCGCCCGGATGGGCGAGGTTGCCTGCGAGGCCCTGCGAGCAGGCTGGAGTGGGACCTTAACCAGCGCGCGTTGCGCGCGCGATTCAGGAATTCTGCTCTTCTGATCCTGGGGCAGTTTCGATCTCCCGGCAGCGGAAAAGAATTCCATAATAGTGCGAGGACGCGCTGAAGGTCCCACTCCAGGCCATTCGCAGACTCATGGCCAACCTCGCCCACCGGGCGAGGGTTCAGAGTCGGACTTCACATCACGGCAAGTCGAACACCAACACCTCCGCATCTTCCGATGCGGCGAATTTGAGCCGCGGCTCATCGACGATCTTCGCGCCGTCGCCCTCCCCTAACGCCACGCCATTGAGGCTCAACTTGCCGCGTGAAACGTGCGCATAGGCATTGCGTCCCGCTTTGAGTTCCTTGTCGATGGACTGACCCTTGCTGAGCGCGCCGATGTACAAATCGGTGTCCTGATGGATTTTCAGGGCGCCCTCGCCACCCGCATGCGATGATGCGACGAGAGCCAGCTTTCCCTTGGTGCGATCGCCCAAGGTCTTCTGTTCGTACCCCGGCTTGATGCCGGCCGCTTCGGGCAATATCCAAATCTGCAACAGATGCAATGGCTCGGCAGGCGACGGATTAAATTCGCTATGCCGGATGCCGGTTCCCGCCGTCATCCGCTGCACATCGCCGGCCGGAATCACGCTCCGGGTGCCGAGGCTGTCGCGATGCTCGACCGCGCCTTTCAGCACGTAGGTAATGATCTCCATGTCGCGATGGGGATGAGTGCCGAACCCCTTCGCCGCCGCGATCCAGTCATCGTTGATGACGCGCAGCACCGAGAATCCATTTTCCTTCGGATCGAAATAGTCACCGAACGAAAACGTGTGGCGGCTATCGAGCCAGTCAATTTTGGTGCGTCCACGTTCGGCAGCTTTGCGCAGGGTAATCATGATGCTTCCTCTGCGAACAAGGTAACCATTCTGTCAAGGGCCTAGGTAGTGGCATTTCAAGCCGGGGTGTCCTTTCCGGGTAGGGTCGTTCGCGAAGCGCCCTACCAGACAGACCGCCTACAGAATCAGCGCGAGGATCGCTTCCGGCGAATCGCAGATGGCGTCGGCGCCCGCGCCTTCCAATTCTTCGCGCGTGCCGAATCCGTAGGTCACGCCAATGCTGAAAATGCCGTTGGCCGTCGCACCCACGACATCATGCTCGCGATCGCCAATCATCACGGAGCGCGCGGGATCGATGCCGGTGGTTTCGATGATGTGCCTTAGCAGCTCGCGTTTGTCGCCCATCGAGCCATCGCGCCTGCGCGCCGAACACTCCCCTGAAAGTGCTCGCGCAAAGAAAATGCGACCAGCACTTCTTCCGCGTGGTCCACGAATTTCGTGGTGGCGAGGTACAGATGCGGCCCGGCGCTGCGGATGCTTTGCAGCATCGCCTCGGTGCCCGGGTACCTGGTCGTTTCGCTCACACCTTTGATCGCGTAACGACCGAGATACGCCTCGCGGGCGCGCTCGATGAGATGTGCGCGGTCGGGTCCCAGCAGCTTGCCGAAGTTCTGCCGCAGCGGAGGTCCGATGCACCAGGTCAATTCCTCAATCGGCGGCACCGCTGCGCCGACCTCGCCCAGCGCATGCGCCATCGAGGCGGTAATCGCTACCTGCGGATTAGTCAGCGTCCCGTCAAGGTCGAACAGGACGTTGTCGAATCGCCGCATGATTCCTGAAGAGGACTAGGCGGTGCGGCGCATCAGCTCGAGGATGTCATAGCCGGTGATCGCCTTGGATTTTTCCGACCACTCGCGCAGCTCAGCGTCGCTCACGGTCCCGGCCTGCGAGCCCTTCGCGAGGTCCATCAGTGCGATCTTGATAGTGGCTTCGTCGATCATCTCACCGCTCTTGGGATCCGCCATCGAGCCGCCGCCCTTCTCATGGTAGAGCTTCACCACGCGGCGCGCCTCGTCGATTTGCTCCTGGGTCGGGGTGTAACAGGAGTTCGCGATCTCGGCCTGTTGCGGATGAATGACCCAGGTGCCGTCCATGCCGAGGTTGGCGGCGCCGACGTTCTTGGCGCGCAGCCCTTTTTGCAGCTCCGCGATGCGCTCCGGCGGATCGCTGTTCTTCCATAGCCGCAGGAAGACATTGTCTACCGCATGGAGTCCGGCCGCCTTGGCCGCGACGACAGTGGCCTGCTTCGAGTACAGAAAGTTGATGTTCTGATTGTCGACGATCTCGCGGATGCCGAGGTTAGCCGCGAAATCCGCGATCCCGAACACCAGACCCGCCATCCGATCCGATGCGGTCGCGATGTCGTAGGCCTTTACCAGCGCGTGCGGCGTTTCGATGAGCGATTCGATCTGCACGCGATATTTCCATCCGCCGCGCTTTTCCAGATCGTCGAGCGTCTTCGCCACGATCTTGATGTCCTCGGGGCCGCGCGTCTTCGGCAGCATGATGCCGTGGAAACGATTCGGCGCGCCGAGCATGATGGCTTCCATGTCACCCTTGAAAAACGGCGAATGAATGTTGTTGGGGCGCACCGTGACGATCTTCTTGCCGAAGTCGAGCGTGGTGAGCGCCTCGACCATCGTCTTCTGGCTCTTGGGCCCCTTGAATTCGTAGGGACAGGCGTCTTCGAAATCCGCCATCACGTGGTCGACCGGCGACTTCACCGGGTCGGCCGCGTTCTGATGCAGCTTCATGCTGTGACCGGGATAGGTCATTTCGGTGCGCGGGATGACGAACCGCTTGCCGTTATCAAGTACGTACATTTTTAATCTCCCTCGGGTTACGCTGCGCTCGACTTTTGTATTTCGCCTCGGGCTTCGCTCTGCTACGCGCCGGCGGCTTCGCGGGGCCGCGCCAGTTCTTCTCTGGGTAGGGGTCGTTCGCGAACGACCCGCAGGGATATTCCAATCGCGCAGGTCTTCCGCAATCGCACCATCGTTGCGGGCGGTTCGCGAACCGCCCCTACCCGGAATTTCGTTCGTTATGTCGTGCCGATTCCGATTGTCCTGCTTTCTCTGTTGCCCTCTCACTTTAGGGAGAGGGTGGCGCTACTGCGCCGGGTGAGGTCTCCCTCGCTACTAGCCCTTCTTCAGATAATGCGATTTGCGTTTGATGAGCACCGTGCGATCGATTTCGACCACCACCGTGCCGTCCTGTTTCTTGCCGACCAGCCTGAACTTCACGAGACCGCAATCCGGACGACTCGCATCGGTTTTTTCCAGCACGGTCGACTCGGCGAAAATCGTGTCGCCATGAAAAACCGGATTCGTGTGCTTGCCGTTATCCATCTCGATTTCGGCGAGCGCGTTCTCGCTGGTGTCCTGCGAAGCGAGCCCGAGCGTGAACGCGAGCACCACGCCGCCGTAGACCAGCAGCTTGCCGCCCACGAACGCGTCGGGATTGCGATCGATCATCGCCTGATTGAAATGCAGCTCGGCAGTGTTCATCACCAGCGAGGTGAACATGTGATTGTCGTTCTCGGTGATGGTGCGGCCGCGCTGATGGATGAGCGTGTCGCCTACATTGAAATCTTCGAAGTAGTTGTTGTCGCCGGTCAGAGGCATTTTAAAATTCCCTCGAATCCGATGCGTTCGTTCCGGGTAGGGGTCGTTCGCGAACGACCCGCAGCGGTAGTGCAATCGCGAAAATCTCTGCAATTGCGAATTCGCTGCGGGCGCTTCGCGAAGCACCCCTACGGGAGAGGACCTGCACCATCTCAATTCTCACGCTCCATGATGCGTTTGCCGATGACTTCGAGCTGGATTTCGCTGGTGCCCTCGAAAATCGACAACACCCGCGCGTCGCGCCAGAAGCGCTGCACGTCGAACTCCATCGAGTAGCCGTAGCCGCCGTGGACCTGCATCGCTTCGCGCGTCACCCGCTCCGCCATCTCGGCGGCGAAAACCTTCGCGAGGCCGGCCTCGTAGTCGCAGCGCTTGCCGCTATCCTTTTGCGACGCCGCAAAATATGCCAACTGACGGCCTGCCTCAATCTCGACCGCCATGTGCGCGAGCTTATGCCGTATCACCTGATGCTCGCCGATCGGCTGGCCGAATTGGGTGCGCTGCTTGGCGTACTTCACCGCGGTCTCGAAGGCTGCCTGCGCGACCCCCACGCCGCGCGCCGCAGTTTGGATGCGCGCCGATTCGTAGGACGCCATCAACTGATAAAAGCCGCGCCCTTCGACGCCACCGACCAGGTTCGATGCCGGCGAGTACGCGTCTTCGAACTGAAGCGCGTAGCTGCGCATCCCGTGGTAGCCGATGGTGGGAATCGGCGAGCCGGTCAGATGCGGCGGCGCGAAGTCGTCGCCGGGAGTCTTCTCGAACAGCAACAGCGACAGGCCTTTGTGACGCTTCGATACGTCGGGATCGGTGCGCACCATCACGGTCAGCACATTCGCGCGATTGGCGAAGGTGCACCACATCTTCGATCCTTTGATGAGATAGCCGTCGCCGTTTTTTACCGCGCGGGTCTTGAACGACGCGGTATCGGAGCCCGAATCAGGCTCGGTGAAGGCCGCCGCCGTCATCAACTCGCCGCGCGCGATCTTCGGCAGCAGCCGCTTCTTCTGCTCGTCGGTGCCGTTGGCGCTGATGAGAGTGCCGGTGATGAGATTGCGGGTCATCACGGAGCCGACGCTGAGCCATCCGCGCGACAACTCCTCGGTGACGATCGCCATCGAGGTGTAGTCCAGCCCCATCCCGCCCTGCTCTTCCGGAAAGATGACGCCGAAGTAGCCGAGCTCGGCCATCTTCTTGAGGATGCGTTCAGGGATTTCCTTGTTTTGGCGATCGAGGTCGTTGGCGATCGGTTTGACTTCCTTTTCGACGAAGTCGCGGACCGAGCGGCGGATCTCCTCGTGTTCCTCGGTGACAAACGGCATGGACGACTGCTCCTACGCGGAATTCTTTTTGCGAATCAGGACCGGACGCTCATATTCGAGGACTTTTTCGCCCGCCTGGTTGAATCCGGTGGTGCGAAACTTCACCACCCCGCGATCGGGCCGCGAGGTATCGCGCTTCGAGAGCACCTCGGATTGCGAGGTGAGCGTATCGCCCGGATAGACAGTCGCAAGGTACTTCATCTTCTCGTAGCCCAGATGTGCGATGGCTTTCTCGCTCAAATCCTCGACCGAGAGCCCGAACACCACGTTCATCACCAGCATGTGATTGACGACGACATCGCGATAGCCCATCGATTTGGCATACTCGCGATTGAAGTAGATCGGGTTGAAGTTCATGGTGACGCTGCTGAAGAGGCTGTTGTCGCCCTCGTTAATCGTGCGTCCCCAATGATGCTGGAAAAGGTGGCCGACTTCGAAATCCTCGAAGTAGTGGCCATGCTCGATCTTGCGCACCGCCATAGAAGTATCCCGACTTAAACTAACACTTTAATTTTATTGGAGGGTCTGCGGAACCACTCGGAAGCCGAGATGATAGCACGCCGACGCGCCGGATGACCGATGCCGTTTTTATGGAATTCCCTTCCCGTCGTCAACGGCCAGATGCTCGATCTTGCGCACCGCCCTACCTCGGTGCATTCGGCCGCGCTTCCTGATACACTGTTTGTTTGAAGATGGTCACTGGATGGCAATCAGATCCACGATCTACAAAAGTGCGAAAACAAACCCACTCGCGAGGACGCCCCCGGGACTCATCGCCGAAGCCCGCGTAGCATACGACTTCCACAATTTTGACGAAACGAAGCCAAATAATTGCCGATCTACAAGGACTTTATGTTTCAACGTCTGCCGAAACCTACGGTCGAGCGGCACCGATCCGGCGCTGAAATTCGCAAAAACAAACCCACTTCGGCAGCCTCTTTCATCTATCGAATAGAGCCTGATCGCCAAATCGCGGCGCGTAAAAACAAACCCACTCGACGCTTATCGACATCGCGTCAGTAGAGCCCTCCCCCACTTCCACGGCATGGCTGCTGGATTGCTTCAGTCCTCTATTCGGGACGCCGCGGCGATCGATTCGCCGGCAAACCGAAGGAGAGTTCCATGGCATTTTTCGATTGGCAGAACAGCATGTCGGTAGGCAATCAGGTGATCGATGTCGACCACCGAAAGCTCATTCAGTACATCAACGAACTGCAGGACGCGATGGTCGCCGGGCGCGGCAAGGACGTGGTCGGAACGATCCTTAACCGCCTCGTGCTCTATACCCACGAGCATTTCGGACGCGAAGAGCTGATTTGGAAAGCCGGGCGCTACGCAGGGCTCGAAAAGCACAAGAAGGAACATGCGGATCTCCTCAAGACGGTCACCGAGTTCAAAGCGAAGTACGACAAAGGTACCATCGCCCTCAGCGTCGACGTGATGGAATTCCTCCGCGATTGGCTGAAGAACCACATCCTGAAGTCCGACAAGGAGGCCGCCAACGCGATCGCGATGGTAGCCCGCCCCGGAGCGAAGCCGGCGGGTTCGTCCGCCACCCATTGAGAAGGATTCGCTGCATGCTAATACTCGCACCATCGCGGGAGTATAAGTCGAAATCCTTCGGGCACTTTCGCTCGATGGTGCCCGAAGGATCACACCTTGTATGCGACAGAATCTCGAGGGATGAGGACCTGGACCAACCGAGTGACGCCATATGCCGATGCGGCGACGCTGCTCATTTCCGCCCTGTTGCTCTCGTGGGTCGCCTTCTACAATCGATATCCGCTGGTGTGGCCCGACACCGGCTACTACCTGCACATCAATAATTTCGGGCTCCGGAGCATCTTCTACATCTTCTTCGTTTATCCGTCGCACCTGATCGGATCGCTATGGGCTCCGGTCCTCGCGCAAGCGCTGATGGTGGCCTACCTGCTGCGCCTGGTTGTGCGCATCGTTTTCGGAATCACCTCGCGGCTGGAATTCCTGATTATCATCCTGCTGCTCTGCGTGCTGACGGGACTGCCATGGTGCACCTCGCTGCTGATGCCCGACATTTTCGGAGCGGTGCTCATCCTCGGCTTGTTTCTGCTGGCATTCTGTCGCTCGGAGCTGACGCGATCTGAACTCTTCATTGTCATCGGCCTGACTTTCCTCGCCCTGACCGTGCATTACTCTCACGTACCAATCGCGGCCGGCCTGCTGGTCATCGGGATATTCGTCGGCCTCGCGATGCGCAATCGGGTGCCCCAGTTGGTTCCGCATCTGATGCTTCCAACTCTGCTGCTGGCAGTTGCAGTCATTGCGATCGTGCTCTCCAACTATGCGACCCTCGGCCTCCTGAGCCTTTCTCCGGCTGGCTACAGTTACGAACTCGCACGCCTTCAGGAAGATGGGCAGGCGGTGAGCTATTTGCGGCAGGATTGTCCGACCCGCAAGTACCGCATCTGCAAGGACCTGGATCGCTTGCCGATGGACGCCGCATCGTTTTTGTGGTCCCCCGGGAGTCCCCTCGCAGGTGCGCGGCGGATGGAGGATCGCGAGGAAGGCATGCAGATCGTGACGCGGACCATCGAACGCTACCCGCGGTGGACTCTGCGCAGCGCGATCAGAAACACCCGCAAGCAGGTCATGTATTTTGAAGCCGGCAGTGGATTGATTTCGTACGCAGATTCGGACTATCCGACGCACGAATTGGAGACTTTCTACCCTGCCGAGGTCAACGCATACTTCCACTCGCGACAAAACCTCGGCGAGTTTCAGAATCTCGATCGCCTCAACCAACTGCACCTGGTGGTAATAGTTCTCAGTTGCATATTCTGCGGCTTTAGCGCGGTCCTGCTGGTCAGGAGGCGACAGTGGATACCACTCGCCTTTCTCGGCACCATCGGCCTCGCGGTGCTGATCAATGGGTTCGTGATGGGCGCGCTCTCGATGCCAACGCCTCGCTATGGAACCCGCGTCATCTGGCTGATCCCGCTGGCGGCGCTCGCGTTGTGGCGTAAAGCGCCGGAGCTGCGTGAGCTCTGGGGCTACGGCCGGGCGAGTTGATTACGGGGCGGCGGTTTTCGATTTGCTGACCGCATCCGGGGTCCATGCGATGTGGAGGTTCATCTTCGAGGGATCCTTGTCGCTGGGACTGATCGTGAGGTTGTCCAGCATGTCGCCCTTGATGAAGCTGAGGTCGTAGACCTTGCGTGCGGGAGCGGCGAGTTTGGGACCGACGGCAAATTTGGCCTTCGGCAGCTCCTTCAGATAGAAGTCGATCAACTCCTGATAGCTCTGCTTGACCGCGAAGTTGGCCGAATGAACAACTCCCGCTTTGGGCGCGGTCGAATCGATTAAGACTGCGCCGGGTGGCAGCGGAATCTTCGCATCCCACCTATCCGGCAGCGCCGCTGATGCCGCCGCGTCGGGCGCCGGCGCGGCAAAGGCCGCGGGGCGGATCGCCGGCATGGATACACCGATCAAGGCCGCAAGAGCCAGAAACTTTGCAATTTTCACCATTGTCCTCCGAGCCACCCGGCAATGGTGGCAACTTCAAGATGAAAGCGAAAGCGTCGCGCGCACCACTTCGTTCGAAACCTCACGCCTGTTAGACTGTTGTCAAGTCGGCGCCAAACAGGTACCTAATCACTTCCCCTATGAGCACATTGGTAGCGCATAAAAAAACCGACACGAGTTCCAGGGAAATCTACCAAATCGGTGAAGTTCCGCCGATCGGGCAGATCCCCAAACAGATGTATGCGCAGGTGATTCGGGCCAGTCGCTTCGGCGACCCGAAGCACGCCTTCAAAGTCGAAAAGATCCCGGTTCCCGAGCTGCGACCCGATGAGGCGCTGGTTTACGTGATGGCCGCCGGGGTCAATTTCAATAACGTGTGGGCCGCCCTCGGCACCCCCATTAATGTCATCGCCGCGCGGCAGAAGGCCAAGTACGACTCCTCGGATTTCCATATCGGCGGCAGCGATGCCTCCGGGGTGGTCTATGCCATCGGACGCGACGTAAAAAACGTCAAGGTCGGGGACCACGTCGTGATGCATTGCGGGCAATGGGATGCCGATTGTCCGGCGGTCAAAAACGGCGACGATCCGATGTACGACCCCTCGTTCAAAATTTGGGGCTACGAAACCAACTGGGGCAGCTTCGCACAATTCACCCGCGTCCAGGCGCACCAGTGTATGCCGAAGGCCCGCCATCTCACCTGGGAAGAAGCCGCGGGTCCAACCCTGGTGGGCGCAACCGCCTATCGGATGCTGATGGGATGGCCCCCGCATACCGTACGACCCAACGATGTGGTGCTGATTTGGGGCGCCTCGGGCGGACTCGGTTGCATGGCAATTCAGATCGTGAAGGCTGAAGGCGGGATCCCGGTCGGCGTCGTCAGCGACGATCGCAAGATCGATTTCTGCATGAAGCTGGGCGCCAAGGGCGTGGTCAATCGCAAAAAGTTCTTCCATTGGGGCATGATGCCGCACTGGAAGGACACCGAGGACTACAACAAATGGGCCGCCGAGTCGCGCGCCTTCGGCAAGGCGATTTGGGAGGTGGTCGGCGAGCGGCGCAGCCCCCGCATCGTGTTCGAGCATCCAGGCGAGCATACCATCCCGACCTCGGTCTTCGTATGCGACACCGGCGGCATGATTGTGATTTGCGCGGGCACCACCGGTTACAATGCGGTCGCCGATTTGCGCTACCTGTGGATGCGCCAGAAGCGGTTACAGGGATCGCATTTCGCCAACGACGAGCAGTCCTACGCATTCAATCAGTTGGTGGTTGACGGCAAGATCGACCCCTGCCTGGCGAAGACCTTCCAGTTCGATCAGATTGCCGAATGCCACCAGATTATGCATGAGAACCGCGCACCCGAAGGCAAGATGGTGGCGCTGGTCGGCGCTCCCAAAGCGGGCATGAAGGATCTCGTACTTTAAGTATAGTTTTGCGTCAAAATGACGCTTTCAGCTGTACCGCCTTCTCGTTGTGTCACGAAAAGCTCTGACTGAGCTGTCCCTGCCGATCGTCAATTTTCAGTAGTGGTCAGTTTTAGCTCTGGCCACCCGGATCGCGCTGAGGCAGGGGTCGTTCGCGAACGAACCGTTGAATCCTGATTGCGCGAAACGCCTCCGAAGCGCGGCCGCCCGAGGCGCTCGCCGCAGCCATCTATAGAATGTGGCGGACCGCCCGGCACCGCTATGTACTCGTTCCAGCAATCCCTAGACTGAGTAGGGCTGATGGTGAGTATCGCGACATGGATTCGGGAATGCGATGAGCACTGGTTCAGGGAAGTGTTCGCCGGCCATCCCGATATCAGCATCCACAATGCGCGCCTTGCAGTCGTCGAGCCGGCCGGAATCGATGCGCTCATGCTCACCGGCGGCGGCGATATCTCGCTACCGTTTCTCCGCCAGCAGGTTGCCGCGCCTTCCCTGATCGTCGAGACCGACCCGGCGCGCGATGAGTGGGAATTTCGCGCGCTACACGAGACTCTCGCGGCGGGAAAACCGCTGCTCGCCATCTGCCGCGGCTTGCAGGTGGTGAACGTGGCGATGGGGGGAACGCTCCATCTTGATATTGCCGATCACGATTTCGCGGAGCCCGGTAGCACTCACTCTCTGCGCTATGGTTGGGCCGCGGTTCATCGCTTCGAGGCGGTGAACAGTTCGCATCATCAGGCGCTGGACCGACTGGCCGACGGCATCGATGTGGAAGCCTGGTCGGCAAGTGACGACGTCGTTGAGCAAGTGCGGCTGCGCGGATATCGCTTCGCACTGGGCGTCCAATACCACCCCGAACGGCACTCGCTTTATCGCGCGCTGTTCGACGACTTCTTTGCGACTGTGCGCGGGCTGAGCCGATGAGCAGCCATGATACATCGGCCGAGTCGCCGCGGCTGACGGTGCGGGTAGGATGCGACCTCACCTTCGAGTGTCAGGCTCCCGTCACCGCGCTGCTGATCGTTAAGCCGCGCTCGACACCGGAGCATCCGGTGGCGCAGGAGCAGCTAAGTTTTCGCGACGGTTCGCCGCACGAGGAGTTCATCGACAGCTACGGCAACGTCGTGGATCGCGTCAGCTTCGGGCCGGGCCTCAATCCGATCCGCCACGATGCGATGATCAGCGTGTCGGTCGCGCCGGATCGATCCGATCGGATGGGAAACCCGCCATCGATTGCGGAGCTCCCGGCGAATCTGTTGCGTTACACTTTGCCGAGCCGCTACTGCGATTCGGACAAGCTGCGCGATTTCGCGTGGACCCATTTCGGCAAGATAAACGATGGCGAGGAGCGGGTCCGCGCGATCTGCGATTGGCTGCACTCCAACATCGAATACCGCTTCGGCTCGGGCCGCCCGGACATCTCGGCGTTCGAGATCATCGAGCGCGGCTTCGGGGTCTGCCGCGATTTCGCCCATTGCATGGTCGCGCTATGCCGAACCTTCAACGTGCCCGCTCGTTACGTCACCGGACATCTGCCCGATATCGGCCATCTCGATCCCGGGAGCCCGATGGACTTTCATGCTTACGCGGAAGTTTTCCTCGGCGATCGGTGGCACACTTTCGACGCGCGCTACAACGTTCCGCGCATAGGGCGCATCAAGATTGCGCACGGGTTGGATGCGGTCGACTCGGCGTTCTGCACCATCTACGGTCAGACCAATCTGGTGAACTTCGAGGTGTGGGCGTACCAAATCGATCCGGGCCAGGTCAGGTTGGGAGATCCGGTCGACCTCGCAAAGCGGCTCGACGGTCGCGAGGAGATCAGATTGCCGCCACCGCCTTGCGATTCCCCTACTTAGAATTCGGATTGATGGCCCTCCGTCAGCTCACCCGAGCATCGCAGGTTCGGTGCTGCCGACCGACTTCAGCCACGTCACCAACACGATCCCCGACATCATGATGACCAGGCCGCAAATCGCCACCGTGTGCTGCGGCCCGAGTGTATGGCCCATGAAACCGACCGTCAGCGCGCCCAGCGGCATCATTCCGACCGAGGCGAGTTGGTAGGTGCTCATCACGCGGCCGCGCAGATCGTCGGAAACGAACAACTGCACCAGTGTGTTGTTGCTCGCGCGAAAGTTGGTCAGCCCGGCGCCGATGAGCATCTGCATAATGAGCGAAAGCGCCAGCCATGGTGAGATTCCGAAGATAATGATCCCGGCTCCCGACGCAAACAGGCCCACGATCAGATTGTTGCGGATGCCGCTGGAGGTAACCCGCCGCGCCAGTGTCGCCGCGCCCAACACCGATCCCAGGCCCTGAATCGCCATCAGAAAACCGTAGGCGCGAGCGCCGCCGTGCAAAACGTTTTGCGCGAAGATCGGCATCAGCACCAGGTATTGATAACCGAATCCGTTGCTCACCGCGGCCAGCGCCATCTGCCAGAAAATCGGTCGATGACGCCACACATAAGCGAGGCCCTCGCGAAGTTGCGCCAGCACGCGGGCTCCCGAAACGGCGATGGTGCGCGGCACGATGCGCATCTGCCACAGACTCCAGATCACCGCCAGAAAACTCACCCCATTGAGAAAGAAGCAGGCGCCGATGCCGAGCCATGCGATCAGCAAACCCGCCACCGCGGGACCGAGCATCCGGGCGCCGTTGAACATCATCGAGTTCAGCGCGATCGCGTTGGCAAGGTCCTCGTAGCCGACCATCTCGACCACGAACGATTGCCGTCCCGGCATATCGAACGATCCGACGGTGCCGTTGAATGCGGCGAGCAGGATTACATACTCGACTCTCACCACTCCGGTGAAGGTGAGCGCCGCGAGGGTGAAGGCGCTGAGCATCAGCAGGCTCTGGGTGCCCATCAACATGCGGCGCCGATCGATGCGATCGATCACCACGCCGGCGAACAATCCGACCAGCAGGATCGGAGTGAACTGCGCGAACGAGACCACCCCCAGCATCATCGAGGAGTTGGTCAGCTTCAGCACCAGCCACGCCTGCGCAGCGCTCTGCATCCAGGTGCCGGCGAGCGAAATCAGTTGCCCGAAGAAGTAGAGCCGGTAGTTGCGATGACGCAGCGCGCGAAACGCGCCCGCCCGATCCGGCGTCGCATCGGTGACTGGCTCGGGTGGCGACTGCGACGCGGCATCAGGCGGCGCGGACATCGATGCCTCGCGGGAGGGAGTTATCGCGGATTACGAATACCAATTACTTGAGGTTCCAATCTTACGCGGCAGACCTATGGTAGTAATCGAAAAACCCGCTGTTGAAAACCTCGGGCGCTGCGGGGAGCTGACATTGGAAGTATCGCTTTAAGTACCAGGCGGACGCATCTCAGCGGCCACCATCTCATTGCGTCCTTTTTCGCTATAGAATAGCCAATTAGTCGCATGGCATCGCTCAGCCCGTTTCGTGAAAAACTCATTATGTCGGTCGAAGGTGAAGTCCGCTTCGACCGCGGCACTATCGCCATCTATTCGCACGACGCCTCGAACTACCGCCAGGTCCCTATCGGCGTGGTGATGCCTCGTCATGAGGAGGACGTCATCGCGACGGTAACCCTCGCGCGCGAGAACAACGTCCCTATCCTGGCGCGAGGCGGCGGCACCGCGCTTGGCGGCCAAGCGACCAGCGCGGCCCTGGTGCTTGATTTTTCGAAGTTTATGAACCGAATCATGTCGGTTGATCCCGACAAGAAATCGGCGACCGTGCAGCCCGGCGTGATCCAGACCGCGCTAAATGCCGAACTTGCTCCCCACGGTTTGTTCTTCGCGCCCGATCCCTCAACTAAGGATCGATGCACCATCGGCGGGATGATCGGCAACAACTCGTGTGGCGCGCATTCGGCCGCCTACGGCAAGACCGTCGACAATCTCGAATCGATGGACGTGCTGCTCTACGACGGCACCCATCTGATCGTCGGCTCAACCCTCGAGGCGGATTTGAAGTACGTCGCCAGCCGCGGCGGCGCGCGCGGTGCGCTCTATTCGAAGTTGCGCGATCTTCGCGATCGCTACGCGCCCGATGTGCGCAGTGGATTTCCTCGCCTCCCGCGCCGCGTGTCCGGCTATAACCTCGATCAACTCTTGCCCGAGAATGAATTCCACGTCGCGCGCGCGATGGTGGGATCCGAGGGTACCCTCGGCATCACGCTGTCGGCGACGGTGCGCGCGGTGCCCAAGCCGAAGAAAACCGCGATCGTGGTACTCGGCTTCCCGGATGTGTTTCTGGCCGCAGACCAGATGTGGTGGATGCTGCCGCATCGGCCCCTGGCGCTGGAGGGCTTCGACGACAAGCTTCCCGAACTCGCGCGCCGCAAAGGACTTGCTTCGGTGAAGCTGCTGCCCGAAGGCCGCGCCTTTCTCCTCGCGGAATTCGGCGGTGAATCGGTCGAGGAAGCGCGCGAACGAGCTGAGAAGATGATCGCGCAAGCGCGCCGCACCCGTGATTGCACCGGCGTCGCATGCATCGAGGATCCAGCAGACCAGTTGGCCGTATGGCGCCTGCGCGAATCGGGCCTCGGCTCGGGCGCGTACTTTCCCGGCTCGCCGCGGACCTGGCCCGGCGCGGAGGACCTGGCGGTGCCGCCGGCGAAGCTGGGCGCCTTCCTGCGCCGCTTCGCGGCGATTCTGGCGCAGCACAATCTGCAGGTCGGCACATACTACGGCCACTTCGGCGAGGGCTGCGTTCACTCGCGCATCAATTTCGATCTCGCGAGTTCCAAGGGAATCGCCGAGTTCAGATTCACCATGGAGGAGCTGGCGGCGGCGGTCGCCGAATTCGGCGGATCGCTTTCCGGCGAGCATGGCGATGGACTGGCGCGTTCCGAACTGTTGCCGAAGATTTTCAACCCGCGGCTGATCGAAGCATTTCACGAGTTCAAGCAGGTTTTCGATCCGCGCAACATGCTCAACCCGGGCAACCTGGTCGATCCGTTTCCGCTCGATTCGCATCTGAAGCAGGGACCGGCATATCGTCCGCGCCCGCTGGAGACCCACTTCGATTTCTCCGCCGACGAGGGACTCGCGGGCGCGGTGCTCAAATGCGTCGGGATCGGCAAATGCCGCAAGACCGACGCGGGCACCATGTGTCCGTCGTACATGGCGACTCGCGACGAGATGCATTCGACGCGCGGGCGCGCACGCATCCTGTTCGAGGCGCTAGCTGGCAACACGCTGAAAACTTTCACCGATGCCTCGGTGCATAAGGCGCTCGACCTTTGCATGTCGTGCAAAAGTTGCAAGACCGAATGCCCTTCGTCAGTCGACATGGCGACCTACAAGGCTGAGTTCCTCGCGCACTACTACAAAGAGAATACGCGCCCACGCTCGGCGAGCATGTTTGGCAACATTCACGAACTGGCGCGGCGAGCGTCGCGAACCCCGCATCTTGCCAATGCGATCGCCAACACTCCCCTGCTCTCCCGGCTCGGCAAGCGGCTGTATGGCGTGCATCCTCAGCGTGCGATACCGCGGCTCGCCTCGCGCACCTTTCGCGCATGGTTCGAGCGTCATCACGGATCGACCGACCAGACCCAGCGCGAGGTCGTGTTGTTCCCCGATACCTTCACCAATTACTTCGAGCCGGAAGTTGCGATCGCCGCGACCGAAGTGCTGGAGCGGGCCAACTTCAGAGTGGTGATTCCGAAAGACGATCTCTGTTGCGGGCGTCCGCTCTACGACCAGGGACTCCTGGACCGCGCCAAGCAGCGCCTGCAGGAAGCGATGGACGCGCTATGGCTGATGGTCGAGCGCGGCGCCTATGTGATCGGGCTTGAACCGAGTTGCATCCTCACCTTCCGCGACGAACTGCCCGCGCTGTTTCCCGACAACCATCGCGCGCAGACGCTGCGCGATCGGTCGTTGTTGCTCGACGAATTCCTGATGCGCGAGGTTCCCGGTTTCATGCCGCCGCAGCCCAAGCCGCTGAAGGCCAAAGCGTTGCTGCAGGGACATTGCCATCAGAAGGCGATTGCGGGCCTCGACGCCGAAACCGCGATCCTGTCGCACATCCACGGACTCGACCTCGAGGTCCTCGACGCTGGATGCTGCGGGATGGCGGGGCCGTTCGGCTACGAGGACTCGCATTTTGCGGTGTCGAAGGCCTGCGCCGATCGCGTGCTGATTCCGGCTATCAACGCAAGCGATAAGGAGACCCTCGTGATTTCGGATGGCTTTTCGTGCCGCTCGCAAATCCGCCAGTTCTGTCCCGATCGGCATCCGATGCATCTTGCGCAGGTCCTGAACCTCGCCGCGCAAAGATGAGCCCAGAGCATCGCGTTGAAGGACGTCGATCAAAACGTCGCACCACGATTCGAAAGATTCTGCGTGAACGTCAGGCGGCAGTTCGAAAGATCCTGCACGAGGAAGGGGATCCAATCGGCGTATTTCCGACCACCGCCGAGGAATATAACTCGGACCTCGAGAGGTCTACAAAGGCGGTGTGCGGAGATCAGCAGTCCGGCCGACTGGTCGTGGTTTTCGAAACCTCATCGAGAAATTTCGTGATCGGCTCGAAACTTCCCAGTACCGTTGAAGCGCCGGCCCTTCGCAATTGCTCGGCGCCATCGCCGCTGGCTATTCCGATGAAGCCCCAACCTAAATTTCGCGCTGCTCTGATGTCCCAGACGCCGTCCCCCACATACGTGACAGCGGAGAATTGGCACCCGTGCTTCGCGCCTGCCTTGCGAGCGGCGCTCAGCATGATCGCCTCACGAGAGGGCGCATCATCGCAGCCCGCCATCGAGATGGAACCATCGAAGAGCCCCGCCTTGCGGAGTATAAATTCCGCAGATGCGAAAAAGCACCCGGTTGCTATGGCGGCGCAAAAGTCTGACCTCGATCCGATTGCCGCCAGCACATCGGCGGCACCGGGCATCGCGCGGATGCACTCCACGTTCGCCAGCAGCGCGGCGTCGAGAGACGCAACGAGCCGGCGTTTGAGCAAATCAATTTCCGGAGCCATCATGTCGCGCCCGAACGCGGCCTTACAATGCTGCGAGGCAATTCCGAGATCCGTGTAGTGCTCGACTTCATCAAGCCACTGCGAATGATTCGGCGGCAGACGAAGAACTTCTCGCGCGGCTTGCCAGAAACACTCGGCCCCCATCGCGTTCGTGTCCGTCAATGTTCCATCAACGTCGAACACTACCAGATGCATTCTCAACCCCCGGGACCGCCGCTCGCGCGTTTCCGCCCCTCCTCAATCAACTATGCCTTCTTCTTCGCGAAGGGACGGTCGCGCGCGCTCAGCGCTTCCTTCAAACCTTTCTCACGGCTGTTCTTCATCCACTCTTTAACCGTGTCGGTCTGATGCGCGATGACGTCGATGTCCGCCGACGATTGTTCGGCGGCGCGGATGCCGAGGATATCGTAGTAGCGATTGACGGCCGCCTTGTGCAGCGTCAGCAGCTCCGCAGGCACCATCGCAACTCGGCGGCAGTAGGCGAGCGTTTCCTCCTCGAGCTTGTCCTTCGGATAGACGCGGTTGATGAGATGCCACTCGAGCGCCTCTTTCGCCGACATGTAATCGCCGGTGAAGAAGTACTCCTTGGTCTTGCGCGGACCCATCAGCACCGGCCACATCGAAAGCGTCGGCAAAATCCCCAGCGAGCGTCCGGCAGGATGGCCGAATTGCGCGTCCTCGCTCGCGAACACGATGTCGCAATGACCGATCAGCTCGGTGCCGCCGGCCAGGCAGAATCCATGCACTTGCGCGATGGTCGGCTTGTTGATCGACCACAGCCGCTGCCATCGCTCGATGGTCTTGTGCAATCCGTAGCGATCGCTGGTGACGGTGAACTTCGAGCCCGGATGCTGAGTGCCCTGCAGATCGTAGCCGGCCGAAAACGCGCGCCCCGCACCGCGAATGATCAACACGCTCGCATCGGGATCGCTTTCGTACTCGCTCATCACGCTTTCGAATTCCGACAGCAGCTTCTGCGAAAGCGCGTTGAGCTTCTCGGGGCGATTGAGGGTAAGGCGGACGATTTTGTCCTCGACCTTTTCATAGGTGATAGTTTCGTAATTCGCCATTTTGTTTACTCCGCCAAAGTGCTTCGAGGGTTACTTCACTGATGCGATGAAATCGCCCGGGATGCCGACCGATTCCTCGGGCGCCTCCCAAAAGAACATGTGCCCGATGCCCTTCAGGATGTGCACTTTCGAGCCGGGAATTCTCTGGTGCAGGATCTCAGCGTTCGCATGCGGCAGCAGGCGGTCGTCATCTCCATGAAAAATCAAGGTGGGCATTTTGATTTGGCCGAGCTGATCCCATGGATCCCATCCCTGGATGGCCTCGAACTGCCGCGTGTAGGTCGCAAGCGGCGTGATCGGATACTTGCCCATGTCGGCAATCTGTTGATCGATGAAGGCCTGCCCGCGCCTGGAGTTGAGAAACGCCGTGCCGCATGCGACGGAAAATGCGGTGCGCGCCTGCTCTTCCGGCGACTTGCTGGGATCGGGCATCAGCTTCGCAACGTTGGCCGGATCGTTGGGTGCGGCGTTTTTCAGCCCGGGCGCGGTGCATCCTAGCACCAGGCCGCGCACCCGCGCAGAGTGCTTGAGGGCGAACTCCTGCGCGATCATGCCGCCCATCGAGATTCCGTAGATGTGCGCGCGATCGATCTTCGCATGGTCGAGCACCGCCGCGACATCATTCGCCATATCGGCCATCGTCCACGGCGCGTCGGGCTTGTCGCTCTCGCCGGTGCCGCGATTGTCGATGAGAATAGCTTTGAATCGTTTCTCGATGAGATCGAGGAACGGGTCGCCCCATCCGCGGCTGGAGCCGCTGAAGCCCATTATCAGCGCCACCGGATCGCCGCTGCCGCGAATCTCGTAGCGGAGCTTCAGTCCATCTTTGGTTTGCGCAAAGTCTCTGGTCGCCATCGGCACTCCATGAAAGATCCAATTTTGATTCGCGCTGAGAATAACACGATCGCGGAAAATCGGTAGCGCCGGTGTCGAAGGAACCTGTCAGCGCTTGAGCGTTCGATCGAGAAATTCCATGGTAACCTTCCACGCGTCTTCCGCCGCTCTCCGATTGTAGAAGATCATCGGACGCCGGAAGTTAAACCCGTGCTCGATCCCCGGATAGAGGTGCATCTCGTGCGGCCGGCCCGCGCGGGTCAACGCCGCGTCCAGTTCCCTGGCCTCCGAGACTGGAATTATCGAATCGGCTTCACCGTGAATGATCAGGGTCGGCGGCATCGTGCTTGCGCGGTCGCGAAGAGCCGGCAGCAGCCCGCCGTAGTATTCGACAATCGCCGCGACCTGATTGGGGTATCGTACTCCGACTCCAACGGCGAGGTACGCGCCTTGCGAAAAACCCATCACCGCAATTCGGTGCGGATCGATCCCGGGAGCCTGACCGAGCGCCTCGATTCCTGAATCGATCGCTTCGACCCAGGCTCCGAAATTTCCTATCGCATCGGTGGTGGAATCCGAGTTGTCGATGGCGTCGAAGTACTCGATGAACTCGGCATAGTAGCCGCGATCGGCGAGCGCCGCGCACATCGTCTGGAACTCATCGTCGGCGGAACCGCGAAATCCCGCACCGTGCAGCAGGATGACCGCAGGATGGCGCGCATCACCAGTCGGAGCGCAGTGGAATTCACCGATGGACTTTCCCTTGAAGCTGAAACCACCCTCCACCGATCTCGCGATCGGGCTGCGTGACGAAAACCATGCAATGATCCCGAGGGCGACGAGAAGAAGCGCCCCGCCAATTCGCAACCGCGGGGTCAGAAATCTCCGGCGCTGGGGCGACGGCGGCTGTCGTTCCGGATGAGTCATCCTGATATCGAAGCATCGCTAAGTCAGCGCACAAAAAAAACCTCTCCCCCGCGAGGCACGGGGGAGAGGAAAAAACGAGGAGGGAGAACGAAGCCTATATCACACAGTGCGCGGACGAAGTTTCATGCGCACTGGCATGTGCTTGATACCGCCGACGAAGCCGGAACGCAAGCGCTCCAACGGCCCCGCCGATTCCACGTATTCGACCCGCTTGAGCAACTCGCGGAAGATCACCTCCAGCTCGAGCCGCGCGATATTGGCGCCAAGGCAAAAATGCTCGCCGATGCCGAACGCGATGTGCGGGTTAGGATCGCGCGTGATGTCGAACTTGAAGGGGTTCTCGAAAACGTCCTCGTCGCGATTCGCCGATGGATAGTACAGCGCCAACGAATCGCCTTTCTTGATGGTCTTGCCGCGCAGCGTGTAGTCCTCGGTCGCGGTGCGCGCGAACTGGATGACCGGGCTGATCCAGCGCACGATCTCCTCGATCGCCGGGCGCAGCAGCGCGGGAGTGCTCTGCAGCATCTTCCATTGATCGGGGTTGTCGATGAGCGCCTGCACACCGCCCGAGGTCGCGTTGCGCGTGGTCTCGTTGCCGGCCACGACCAGGAGCAAGAAGTAGGACAACATTTCGAAAATCGGGAGCGGCTCGCCGTCCAGCTTTGCCGCGCCCAGCACGCTGGTGAGATCTTCTTTCGGGTCTTTGCGCCGCTGTTCTACCAGGTTGGTGAAGTAGGTGAAGAGGCCTTCGCGGGCGCGCTGCAGAGTCTCCTGCGGGGTTCCGCCCTGGTTGAACTCCGGATCGCCGGACCCGATGGTCTCATTGGTCCAACGGAACAGTTGCGGACGATCCGCTTTTGGCACGCCGAGCAGTGCCGCGATGACGTCGAGTGGAACCTTCGCGGAGATATCGGTGACGAAATCGCATTCGATCATCGAGCCGCCGTTGCGATGGGTCGCGGCCACCTCGTCCATCACATCGTTGGTGATTTCCTGGACCTCCTGCTCCAGCGACCTGACCGCGCGCGGTGTGAAACGGCGATTGACCAGGTCGCGATACTTCGCATGCTCGGGCGGATCCATATTGAGCAAATGGCGGAACAGCATGTCGCCGCCTTCGATGTATTGATCCTTGGTCGTCACCAGCAGGCGCGGGCCGTTGAGGAAGATCTTCGGCTGGCGCGCAACCTCGACGATATCGGCATGCTTGGTGATTGCCCAGAACGGATCGACGTTGGGACGATCGTACCAGTAGACCGGCGCATGGTTGCGCAAGTAGGTCCATTCCGCGTGCGGATAGCCGTTCTTCTCGTAGTGAGGACCCGCGACAATTTCGAGGGTGTCAAGACTGAGCGATTCGGTGTTGGGAGCTTCCATATTGATACTGCGCCTTAGTCCTCGAGCGAGATTGCCTGACGCGGACACAGCTTGACCGCGAGCTTGACCTTCTCCTGCAACGCGGCGGGAGGATTTTCCAGCTTGACGAAAGCCTTGTCGTCATCCCGAACTTCGAAAACTTCCGGCGCGACATCCGAACAGCGCGCATTGCCTTCGCAGGCATGGCGATCCACTACAATTTTCATATTTCCTCGATCCGGTTTTGAGCCGGCTTCGAACCTTCGCGCGGACCTGCCTGCCTATGCGCCTTCGCGACTGCGAAATCCGTTGCTTGGCTCCGGCGGCAGGTTCAGCACGTCCTTGGGAAAGAAGCCGCTAAGATATTCGATGATATCGCGCATCGAAACAACCCCGACCGGGCGGCCCTCCTCGTCGGTTAGCGGCACGTGGCGAAAGCCCTCGAGACACATCTTGTTCAGCGCGTAGGCAACAATCGCATCGGCGGGAAGCCGGACCGGATCGCGCGTCATGTAAGGACGAATCGGAGTCCGCGCAAGATCGATGTTGGTCCCAACCACCTTCATCAGCACGTCGCGCTCGGTGAAGATACCGGAAAGCTTGCCGTCGCGGGTAACCAAGATGCATCCCTGGCGATGCTCGCGCATCTCGCGCAGCGCTTCTTCGAGCGGAGTTTGTTCGTCGAGAATCAGGCCGGCATTGGAAAGCGCATTGCGAAGAGTCTCACGCAGCAGCGCGGAACCCAGTTCGGTGGATTCCAGTTTTTCTTCGTCGTGGTCGAAGGCCTCGACATCTTCGCGCGTCAGTTCAGCATTGATCGGGAGAGCCATCATTACCTCCTCATCGAAGGGGATGTGGTTACGAGGACGCTATTCCGGCGCCACCTCTATGGCAAGGCGCAGGTCGAGGCGGCGCCAAAAAAAACGCGGACACATCGCTGCGCCCGCGTCATCGCTGGTCTCCAGGTAGGAGGGGTGTGCGATTTAGTTTTCGATTTGCCAGAGCTTACGCGCGACTTCCGCCGAGCGCTTCACGAACTTGGTGCCGAGGTCGTGCTGGGCTTCGAAAATCGGCGCGAGCGCGGTCGATTTGGCCCATTCGGTCGCACTGGCCTGATAATCGAGCACGCCATTGGCGACCTTCTCACTGGTATCGATGTACCAGGCGGCAACCTTCTTGATGCCGTCGCTGCTGAACATCTGGCTGCCGATTCCGGCAAGATTTTCGGCGACCTTCTCTGCGCGTTCTTTTGCTTTTCCTTCCACTTCGAACCTCCGATAGCTGACGATTTTATTTGCGGATCTGTCCCCGCGGTTTAGTCCCTCAAAGTTAACCATCAATCGCGCCTGCGCATCCGGGCTTTCGTCACGCATGCGACGAAATCCGTCGGTTGTGTCACGCGCAATTAGTCGCGCTCGATGAGCCAGTTGCCGATTTCGGGCCATAACTTTTTCAATGCAGCGGAACTTACCGCCGCGCCGATGTGGCCAGTCGGAAAATGCAGGTTGCGCTTGTCTTCGGAACCGACGAACTCCGGCAGCGGCTTGCTTGCATTCGGATGCACGACATCATCGAAGTCCGCAATCATGTTGAGCAGCGGAACCGTGATGCTTTTGAGATCGACCAGCTGCTCACCGATCTTCATCAGGTTGCTATACAGCTTGTTCTCGCGCGCGAGTTGGCCGGTCAGCTCACGGAAGATCTGGCCCGCCAGCGGTACGTCGCTCTGCATCCACTTCTCGAACAGCTCGAAGGTCTCGGCATAGTTGTCGCGCGACTGGTTCTTGTAGGCGCCAACGTACTTGTCCAGCGCATGATGGGTCGGGTTCATCGCGGTGAAGAACGAGTTCATCATCCAGGCCGGGCAGTTGCCGTAAATCGAGGTAATGGTATCGGCGATCGCCGGACTCATCGCGTCGGCAAAGTTCGTGATCGGCAGATCACGATTACTCATGTCGAACGGAATGGTCATCGTGATCAGGTTCTTGATGTTGCGCTGATGCAGCGCGGTGTACATCAAGGAAAGCAGCGCGCCGAAGCAGTAGCCGAGCAGGTTGATGCGCTCGACGCCGCTATGAATCTGCACCGCGCTCACCGCGTTGGCGACGTCGCCGTTGACGTAGGCGTCGAAGCCGCGCCAGGTGTCCGAAGCGTCGGGCGGAATCCAGTCGATGAAGTATACGTCGAAGCCGCGATTGATCAGGCTCTCGATGACGCTGCGTCCCTTCTGAAGATCCAGGATGAACGGTCGCTTGATCAGTGCGTACACCAGCAGTAGCGGCGTCTTGTGACGGATCGGGCCGCGCGCCGGATAGAAACGCAGGCTGACCTTACCGCCCTCGTAGATGACGGTATAGGGCGTCACCACCGGCGGATCGTTTTCGGGCGCGCCGAAGCCTTTTCGGAAAGCATTGAGCGTGCGCAGTGCGCCTTCGCCCCAATAGCCGGCAATTTCACTAACGACGGACACGGTTCCTCACCTCCATGGCCGGCAGCTCGCGCCATCCGACCCACGATGCGTTGTCGAAATCCGGATGCGCGCGAGCGCCTACCGCTGCTTCGCGGATCGCGATCTCGCGGGCGCTCTCGGCTTCGCGGCTGACCTCGTCGGTATGCCGCTCGGAAGACATGGTGCGAACTTCCTCACGCAGCGCCTTCACATCGCGGCGTAATGCCTCGATATCGGTGGCCATCGGCAAACCGACGCTTGGCCACAAGGCGGAGAAAAATGCTCCCGCGAATGCGTCGACGACGCGCTGAGTCTTCAGCCCATTTTCAAGCATGCGGGCACCGACTCGAGCGATGCTGCGATTTGCATATGCGCGATTGGTAAGGTCGGTGACGACGCCCGTCGCCGCTTCGTAGGCTTTCCATCCGGCTTGGTAGAGTTCGCCGTTGGTCTCGGCTTTGAACGTCCGCAGTGTCACCGCCGCGGGCAGGTCGATCAAAGCGACCTCGGCGAGTGCAAGCAGTCCGGTTTTGAGTTCTGATTTTGGCTGGCTCATGAAAAAATCCTCCGTCTAAACTCCGCGACCCACCCGAGCGGGCCATCTGTGCAAGGTCGGTGCCCTTCCCCCGACGCTGAAAAACGTGTCTAAGTCCAACAACGCTGCCCTGCCATGGCGGTTGATGCCCATCCCTCTTGCATCGCCCATTTCAATTGCTCGTTTGCTGGGCGTCGCCTCGATTCGGCAATTTCGTCTGCTTTGGGCTGCGTCTCTCATCTCGTTACGGTGTGTAAGATGAACTAATGGCGGGTCCAACGCAATGATTAGTGTTGCTTACTGTTGTCCCGCACGTGACGAAACTGCGAAGAATCGCCCTCGACAGCATCGAAGCGTCGCGTAGGTGACCAGAATCCAGGCTTCGCGATCTAACCTCTCCGTCAAACGTGAGTTTCCGGAATGGCCCAACGCGTTGTCTGCGTGGATATTTGTGACGATTTGTCGATTCTCCGAAAGCTCGGGTGAGGACCGGCGGCGATTAACGAACTGTGAGCAGCACGCCGCAACCGGTACGCCACATGCCTGGCCAAAAGGGCGATTCGGAGCGCGAGTGATGACTCGGTTGCCGAATTGAGCGCGCGAGAGATGCGATCGTTTCGAACTATCCCATCCACATAGTAGGTTAACTGGCGAAGTTGGGGACCCGCCCTTCTGGTCATCCAAGAATTCGGAAGCGTCAGCCCTTCACTCGAGGAGTGGAATTTTGGCGGTTTCCTTCAGCGTGAGCGCGAAGATCAGCGATACCGAAGCTGCCGCCATCAAATAGAGCGGCGGGATCATTTCGTTGCTGGTCCTGTCGATGAGATACGTCGCAACCAGCGGCGCGGTGCCTCCCAGCAGCGCCATCGTCAGATTGTGCGCGACCGCCACTCCGGTGCATCGGACGCTGGCCGGAAACGCTTCTGCGGCGGCCGCGGGCGCGGCCCCATCAAACAGCCCAATCAGCAAAGCGATCGAGATTTGTCCGATCAGCGGGGCGGCACGCATCGGATGCCACAGCAGATTGAACAACGGCATCGCGAGCACGATGATCGCCCCCGCCGATAGCAGCACCAGCGGCTTGCGCCCCACTCGATCCGAAAGCGCTCCCGACAGCGGAAGCATCACCACCGCGGCCGCCATACCCAACGTGTTAATCGCAAGCGCACGACTCTTGGCGATTCCAACTATCTGGGTGAGATAGGTCGCGGTGTAAACGAACATCAGGTAGAAGCCCACGGCGTCCAGGACTTTAAATCCCGAGACCTGGAGAATTCGGCGCCATTGCGTACGCAGCAACTCGAGCATCGGAGGCGGCATCGCGCGCGGCAGATCGCTGCCATGTTGCAACTCGCGACGCAGAAAGTATCCCGCGATTCCGATAGTGACGCCGGCCAGAAACGGGATGCGCCATCCCCACGCCTGCAAAGCTGCGTGCGGGATCATCCAGGCAACCATCGCACCGACCGCTGAACCGAGCATCACGCCCGCGAAGGCGCCCGAGGTTCCGAACGCCCCCATCAGGCCGCGGCGCGAGCTCGGACATCCTTCGACCATAAAGATGACCGAGGTTGTGTACTCACCGCCGACCGAAAGGCCCTGCACCAATCGCAATGCCACCATCAGGATCGATGCGGTGACGCCGATTTGTTTGTAGGTCGGGAGCAGGCCGATCAGAAATGTCGGTATCGCCATCGCAATGACGGACAACGTCAGCGCGCTGCGGCGGCCGTGGCGGTCACCGATATGGCCGAAGAGCAACGCGCCGACCGGCCGCATCAAGAAGCCCGCGGCAAAGACTCCGAACGCATCGAGGAGCGAGGTCGAGCGACTGGCCGAGGGAAAGAAGTTCTCCCCGATCGCGTAGGCAAAAAAACCGTAGATCGAGAAGTCGTACCACTCCAGGATGTTGCCGGCCATTCCGGCTATCGCGAGCCTGCGCTGCGAGGCCGCATCGTGCAGGTCACTGACCAGTGGTCGAGCAAGTTGGGCTTCCATCGCGGAGCGAGGTTAGCATCCGCGCGCGGGCGAGCCGAGATCACATGGGCGAGACTCTGGGCCGAGCGCAACCACGCCCCTCGGATAGAGGCGGGGAAAGATAGCTATCGCTCGGTTCGAAGGGCGCGGGAAACGCGACCCGCAGACTGAGGGAATTTGCGCAGCCCCGATCCGGTCGATGCCGTATCGGGGCTGCGCTTTTGAAGCACTCGAAGCCTTCGGACGATCAGGCGAGGTCGAAGCGATCGTTATCCATCACCTTGGCCCACGCTGCCACGAAGTCTTTCACAAATTTCTCCTTCGAGTCGGAACACGCATAGACTTCCGCGAGGGCGCGCAATTGCGATTGCGACCCGAAGATCAAATCGGCGCGGGTGCCGGTCCACTTGACCTCATTGGTCTTGCGGTCGCGCCCCTCGTACACACCTTCCGCGCCGGCGGACGGCTGCCATTGCGTGCTCATGTCGAGCAGGTTGATGAAGTAGTCGTTGGTCAGGGTTTCCGGCCGCTTGGTGAAGACGCCGTGCCTGGAGTTCGCGACATTTGCGCCGAGGACGCGCAGTCCACCGACCAGGACCGTCATCTCCGGCGCGGTCAGTTTTAGCAACTGCGCCTTGTCCACCAACAGCTCCTCTGGCGATACGCGTTGCTTGCCGCTGAGATAATTGCGAAACCCGTCAGCCTTCGGTTCCAGCGGCTCGAAGGATTCGACGTCGGTTTGCTCTTGCGACGTGTCCATCCGCCCCGGCCTGAAGGGGACTTTCACGTCGTACCCGGCAGCCTTCGCCGCCTTCTCGATCCCCGCACCACCGGCCAGAACAATCAGGTCGGCCAGCGAGACTTTTTTTCCGCCGGATGCCGAAGCATTGAAATCCTTCTGGATTCCTTCGAGCGTCTGGAGCACCTTGGCCAACTGAGCCGGTTGATTGACTTCCCAATCCTTTTGCGGTGCGAGGCGGATGCGCGCGCCGTTCGCTCCCCCACGCTTGTCGGAGCCGCGGAACGTCGACGCCGATGCCCACGCCGTCGAGACCAATTGTGAAACCGACAGGCCCGACGCGAGAATTTTCGCCTTCAGCGCCGCAACGTCCTGCTCCCCGATTAGCGGATGATTCACCGCAGGGATCGGGTCCTGCCATGGCAGATGCTCTTTCGGAACGAGTGGGCCGAGATAGCGCGCAATCGGTCCCATGTCGCGGTGCGTCAGCTTGAACCACGCCCGGGCAAACGCGTCTGCGAACTGATCGGGATGCTCGTAGAAGCGCCGCGAAATCTTTTCGTAAGCAGGGTCCTGTCGCAGCGAGAGATCAGTGGTGAGCATCGACGGCGTGCGACGCTTGGTCTGGTCGAACGGATCCGGCACCGTGCCGTTGCCCGCACCATTCTTCGGTGTCCACTGAAACGCACCGGCGGGGCTCTTGGTCAGTTCCCATTCGTAGCTGAACAGATGCTGGAAGAAGGCGTTGCCCCACTTCGTCGGCGTCGTGCTCCAGATGACTTCGATGCCGCTGGTGATGGCGTCGCCGGCTTTGCCGGAGGCAAATTTACTCTTCCAACCGAAGCCCTGGTCCTCGATGCTGGCGCCTTCCGGCTCCGGGCCGACCAGCGTCGCATCGCCGGCGCCATGGGTTTTGCCGAAGGTGTGACCGCCGGCGATCAGGGCGACGGTTTCTTCGTCGTCCATCGCCATGCGGCGGAAGGTTTCGCGAATATCCTTGGCCGCCGCGATCGGATCCGGTTTGCCGTTCGGCCCTTCCGGATTGACGTAGATGAGACCCATCTGCACGGCGGCGAGAGGATTCGCCAGATCACGGTCACCGCTGTAGCGCTCGTCGGCCAGCCACTTGCCTTCTGGTCCCCAGTAGATGTCCTCGGGCTCCCAGACGTCCGCGCGTCCACCGCCAAAGCCGAAGGTCTTGAAGCCCATCGACTCCAGCGCGACATTGCCCGCCAAAATCATGAGGTCGGCCCATGAAATCTTGCGGCCGTATTTCTGCTTGATCGGCCACAACAGCCGGCGCGCTTTGTCGAGGTTCGCGTTGTCGGGCCAGCTATTGAGCGGCGCGAAGCGCTGCTGACCGGCTCCGGCGCCGCCGCGGCCGTCGCCGATGCGATAGGTCCCTGCACCATGCCACGCCATCCGAATGAACAACCCGCCGTAGTGGCCGAAATCGGCCGGCCACCAATCCTGCGAGTCTGTCATCAAGGCAGTAAGGTCCTTGATCACGGCATTCAGGTCGAGGCTCTTGAACTCCTTGACGTAATCGAACTCCTCGCCCATCGGATTGGACAGTGTGGAGTTGCGATGGAGAACCTGAAGGTTCAGCTGGTTCGGCCACCAGTCACGGTTCATATGCGCGCGAGTCGCGCCCGTCACGGGGCAATTGCTTTCACTTGCCGTGTTGCTTTCACTTGCCATGTCAACCTCCTATCGTGTTGTGCTTTTCCCGTTGTGCTCCGCATTTCCTGTTTCGTGCATGAATATCATCGATCGTGCAAAAGCGACTCGGCTTCGCGTCATCGACTCATCGCGCCATGGCTCTCGGAGCGCATAGCAAGCAACCCGCGCTGGCGAGGTTGCCGGCTCCAGCGCTGTCGGCATCGAGACGGATCGAGTAGATGATCCGAGCGTCGGCTCCGGACAACAACTGACAATGTTCCGCGAAGCATAATCGGTCAGCTTGCCGACACATAGCACAAAAGGCGCGGTGGCAGGGAATGTTGCGACTGACTGCCAGCGATGGTTCGAGTGTTCAAACTCGATGATCTCGCCGCGCGTCACTGATTCCACGCCGCGGAATTGAAGGCGCCCTGAGAAGTGCGAAGGCGCCACCGCGCTTCCAACATTAGGTTGTATGGATCATTCTATCAGCGAGGCTACTTCTACATATCATCGGCGTGGTCAGTCTCGGCCGCATAGCGTCGCCAATCAAATGGCCCAAAAGATCCATTAGGGCGATCTGGTCGTGAACACAATCGGTGCCATTTCTCATTCGAATATAGAACGCTATAGGACCAAACTTTTAGCCTTGGCAACCTCAGATGTCTTTGGATTGAAGCTCAAAGGGACGAGGTGTTGTAGTAGCCAGCCGTGGGTTACTTCTTCTCAGCGAGGATATGAACTCGCCTACATTGCCCTAAAGCTTGTCAATGTGCTAATTCGAGTCCGCCGTAACAATGATCGCTTGATAGAAGCGAATACGGCTTGGGAGGGCGAACAGGTGAGGAATCTCGAATTAAAGCGGTTTTTACTGCAATTCGGAACCTTAATGGCGGTGCTCGCGTTGGCCATGTCCGCGAATGCGGCCTCGCTGCGCAGAGGATCCACTGGTGGGGGCGCTCTTGTTACAGGAGGCCTTCCTGGTCAGGCTCTGTGGACCTACTACGAAACCACTGAGGCCTTTACCCTCTGCACCAGCAACAGTGCAGACCCGGACGGTTGCAATGTCGGCGGCAATGGCGACAACATCATCCGTCTGGTTAACCCGAACGGTTCCGCCAATCCATTTCTGGCCGGCGGAATTGAGCAGCCCGTGTGCGCCATGATCTACGTCTTCGATGACGACGAAGAGATGGGCGAGTGCTGCGGATGCCTGGTAACCTCATCGGGCTTGCTGAACCTCTCGGTCGAGCACAACCTGACCTCGAACTGGGGCCTCGCGGGTGGACCGGAAGGTGGCGAACATCAGAATGGTGTGATCGCGATTGTCGCGGCGGCGCCGAACGGACCTGGTGGTACTTGCAACCCGAGCAACGTCCCGGGCTATACCGTGACGACCGCGAACAACCTGCTCGGCAGCAATACCCACAATCAAATCGTTCAGCGGGGAGCGACATATTCAAGTTACGAAGCAGTCGGGATCACCGAAACCGGACTTTTCGATAACGGCGGTGGTGACCCGACCAATCTAGTCTATCTGCAGACTCAGTGCGGAGCGATCACCGGAAACGGCACCGGCGGTGCGCTGTGCAGCTGCGTGGTGGCTCCTTTCGTTCCAATCATTACACCCACGGGCACTCCGACCGCGACTTTGACGACTACTCCGACTCCGACGTCCACGCCCACGGCTACTGCGACCACGACCGCAACGGCAACTCCGACGGGAGTTTCGACGACGACATTCCTAACCGAAGGCACGACCTTTACCGTTCCGACCAATTGGAACAGCTCCAATAACACCATCCAGTGCATCGGTGGTGGCGGTGGCGGTGCTCATACATTCGGAGCGGCCGGCGGCGGCGGTGGCGCCTATTGCTTGGCCACTAACGTCGTGCTGACTCCCAGCGCCGTCCTTCAAATCCAGATCGGAACTGGAGGCAATGAACAAACTGCCGGCACCGCATCCTGGTTCAACGGCACGAGTTCCACGGCTGCCTCTTGCGGAGCTGCGGGCGGAGCAGGCGGCTCCGGTGGCACAGCGGGCGCCGGTGGAACAACGGCCAACAGTGTCGGAGGGACCACGTTCAAAGGCGGCGATGGCGGCAGCACTTGTGGAACCAGCTGTGCGTCCGCTGGCGGCGGCGGAGCGGGCGGCCCGAACGGCGCTGGCGTTGATGGAACGAGCGCTCCATCGATTACGCCTGGCGCGGGTGGCGCAGGTGATAATGGTTCTGGCGGTACCGGCGGAACAGTCAATGGCGGCGCTGGCGGAAACGGCACCGAATTCCAAGTCTCACCGGCATTTGGAAGTGGAGGCGGCGGTGGTGCTGGAACTCAGGTTCTTCTTGGCGGCGCCGGCGGCAACTACGGCGCCGGCGGCGGTGGCGCGGGTGACGGAGGCGGCGCAGGCGGACCTGGTCTCTGCGTTGTCACGTACACGCCGGCACCTTAAGGGGGCCAATGCAAAAGCTGATGGTGACCGCGTCGAGATGTTGAGCGCGGAGAACCGATAAGTGTGAGGAAGGAAGGGTAATTGCCGAGGAAAGGCAATTACCCTTCCTCGTTTGGGCTCTGGCGGATAACGGGCGCCCGATGTCTGTCTGAAAGCCATGGAGAGCGCTTGCCTCAAAGTTGAAAGTATCAAAGTTGAACGTATCGATGAGACAGCCCGCAGAGAATCGGCATCGGCAATTTCGGGGCCACGAGGCGGCGCGCCCGGTTCAAATGATCGGGCGTTCAAAGAGTTGCCTTGGACTCGTTTTGCGACTCGGATTTTCGGTTGCCGGGCATCGCTCCTGCGGGCGTCGCCATCGCTCGGATTCGCTTTATAGTCTGTCAATGTGCTACATCGGCTTCGCCGTAGCAGTGCTTGCTCGGTGAGCGGCCAATACGGCTTGGGAGGGTGAACAGGTGAGGAATCTTGAACTGAAGCGTTTTCTGGTGCGATTCGGAACCGTAATGGCGGTGCTCGCGTTGGCCATGTCCGCGAATGCGGCCTCGCTGCGCAGGGGATCCACCGGTGGGGGCGCTGTTGTTACAGGAGGCCTTCCTGGTCAGGCTCTGTGGACCTACTACGAGACCACTGAAGCCTTTACTCTTTGCACCAGCAACAGTGCAGACCCGGATGGTTGCAATGTCGGCGGCACCGGCGACAACATCATCCGTCTGGTTAACCCGAACGGTTCCGCCAATCCATTTCTGGCCGGCGGAATTGAGCAGCCCGTGTGCGCCATGATCTACGTCTTCGATGACGACGAAGAGATGGGCGAGTGCTGCGGATGCCTCGTGACCTCGTCGGGCCTGCTGACCCTCTCGGTCGAGCACAACCTGACCTCGAACTGGGGCCTCTCGGGCGGACCTGAGGGCGCAGAGCATCAGAATGGCGTGATCGCGGTCATCGCGGCTGCGCCGAACGGACCTGGCGGTACTTGCAACCCGAGCAACGTCCCGGGCTATACCGTCACGACCGCTAACAACCTGCTCGGCAGCAATACCCACAATCAAGTCGTTCAGAAGGGAGCGACATACGCAGAGTACGGAATATTCGGGCTCACCGAAACCGGGCTTTTCGATAACGGCGGCGGTGACCCAACCAACCTGGTCTATCTGCAGACCCAGTGCGGAGCGATCACCGGTAATGGCAGCGGCGGTGCGCTGTGCAACTGCGTCGTGCCGCCTTTCGTTCCAAGCCGTACACCGACTCCGACTCCGACTGCTACGGCGACCGGGACGGCGACTGCTACGCCAACCGAGACGGCGACTGCTACGCCTACCGAGACGGCGACTGCGACGGCAACCGAGACAGCGACTGCTACGGCAACTGAGACGGCGACTGCCACGGCAACCGAGACTGCAACTGAGACGCCGACTGCGACGTCCACACCCACGGCAACCGAGACGCCTACGCCGACTCCAACCCCGGTGCCGACTTCGACGACGTCGTTTCTAACCTCCGGCACCAGCTTCGACGTTCCGGCCAACTGGAACAATTCCAACAACACCATCCAGTGCATCGGTGGCGGCGGTGGTGGTGTTACGAGAGCCGGAGCGGGCGGCGGCGGCGGCGGCGCCTATTGCAAGAGCATCGACATCACACTGACTCCTAGCACCAGCGTTCAAATCCAGATCGGAACTGGAGGCGCTGCACAAACCGCCGGCACAGCTTCCTGGTTCAACGGCACCAGTTCGACTTCTGCCTCGTGCGGGGCCGCGGGCGGCGGCGGCGGCTCGTTTGTTGGTATGGGCGCTAGTACCGGCGGCGCGGGTGGAACCACGGCCAACAGCATCGGGGGAACCACGTTCGCAGGCGGCAATGGTGGTAGCACGAATTCAACGGCCAATGCTTCCACCGGCGGCGGCGGAGCGGGTGGCCCCAACGGTGCCGGTAATAGTCCGGGGCTCAATAGCACTACAACCGCTCAGCCGGGTGCATCGGGTGATGCGGGTTTTGGTGGCGCCGGCGGTGCAACCGGTGGGGGTGTTGGAGCCGCCGGAGGAAACGGCACCGAATTTCAACTTTCGCCAGCATTTGGAAGCGGCGGCGGCGGTGGCGCGGGAACGGGCGCGGCCAATGGCGGAGTCGGCGGCAATTACGGTGCCGGTGGCGGCGGCGCTGGCCACGGAGGCGGCTCGGGCGCGCCTGGTGTCTGCATCGTCACGTACACGCCGCTGCCTTAACCGGCCGGTGAGAAACTGACCGCATCAAGACGTTAAACGCGAAAAATCCACGAGGGCGGGTAAATTACCCGCCCTCGCGGCGTTTGGCGGATAGGGGCGCAATCGCCCGCGCGAACCATGCACTCCTGAAAGCGCCGACTATCGGTCCGCGCTGGTGGGCACAACGGCGTCAATCGAAAACAATGGAGCGTCCCCAACGGGATTTGAACCCGTGTTACCGACGTGAAAGGCCGGTGTCCTAGGCCGAGCTAGACGATGGGGACCTTGGCGAAAGGTTGGAACCGCACTGGCCTCGCGAGGCTAGCATCGCACCGCGAGGATCGGCAAGCATTCGTCCAATAATGCCTTCCCGCAACTGGCGACGCAAAAGTCCGTCGCGCTCAGCCGCTGAATGACACCTTTCCGATGATCTCCGAAACCGAGCGATGCCCGTTCTCGACGAGCAGCGCATCCAGTTCGCGATCGATGCGGCCTAGCGCGCCCGCCCCTTCCTTGATCAACGCCGAACCGATCTGCACCGCCGTAGCGCCGGTGAGATGCGCGAGGTAGGCGTCGCGCCCGGTATTCACACCGCCGACCGCGACGATATCGAGCAGCGATTCGCCCTCGCGAAAGTATGCGTTCACTTGCGAGAGCGCGCGCTCCGGACCTTTCACCGCACCGCTCCTGAGGTCGATGTCGAGGTCCTTGGGCAAATCGTTCGCGCATACCAGGATCGAGACGCGCAACGACTTCATCAGATCGGCGATCGCGCGCGGCGTGAAGCTGAGACCCTTGGAAGGAAGCTTCACCGCAAGGGCAGCCGCGGTCTCGCCGCGCACCCGCCCGACCAGCGACTTGAGCCGCTCGAAGGACGCGAAGGGCGCCACCGAGGCCATCACATAATCATCGGCGAGGTTAAGCTCGAGGATATTCGCGCCCGCCCGATCGAGCGTCTGCGCAACCGAAACGATCTCATCTTCAGTACTGCCGACCACGCTGCCGACGATGATCTTGTTGCGCGCGCGCAGATCGCGGGCGATCGCAGCGAAGTACTCGACGCCATTGTTCTTCAGATTCTCCGGCTGCTCGAGACCTGCGACGTTGCACGACTTGAAGACCACCGCGCCGCGATGCACCGCGCTTAGTTCGAAGAGCTCGCCGCGCTCGGCCGAGCGTGGCCCCGACGCGTTCATCACCGACGAACTGACCTCGATTCCGCCTAGCCGAATACTGGTGCGTTCCATGCGCTAGTTCCTACTTGCCTCCATCGACGCCTGCAAGCGCGGGAGGCATTCCATACGCCGGATGCCGCGGTTATTGTCCTTCGATGGATACGCGGCCAATTCTGATTGCGGGCGCGGGCGCGATCGGCTCGGTGATGGGCGCGATGTTGCGCCGCGCGGGCCATCCCGTCGCGCTGCTCGGCCGCGCAAGTCACCTCGATGCGATCGCGCGCGAGGGCCTGCGCGTGAGCGGGTTGTTTGGCGATCACCTCGCGAGCGGTTTCAGCCTGGTGAGCGATCCGGCGCATCTGAAAGGTCAGTTCGATCTGATCCTGCTGACCGTCAAGGCCTACGACACCGTCTCGATGGCGGATCGCATCAAACCTTTGCTCGCACCTGATGGGTTGGTCGTGTCGATGCAGAACGGGGTCGGCAATCTCGACGTCCTGGTCGAGCGCTTTGGCCCTTCGCGGGTAATCGGCGGGCGCGTGATGCTGGGTGCGGAGATTCGCTCGCCGGGCACCGCGCATGCAACTGTGTTCGGCGAGCCACTCGCGATTGGGCCGTCGGCGCTGGCTAATCGCGAGCATAGCGCTGCGCTATACGAACGCGCGCGCGAGGTTGCAGCGATGCTGACCGCGGCGCGCATTCCAACTGAGGCATACCAGGATATCGCGCCGCTGCTGTGGACCAAACTCTTCTACAATGCGGCACTGAATCCGCTGGGCGCGTTGCTGCGGCTTCACTACGGTGCGTTGGCGGCGGACCCCGATCTGCGTGCGATCATGGATGAGGTCATCGAGGAAGCATTCGCGGTCGCCTCGACTCTTGACGTTCCGGTTCCTTACGAAAGCGCCGAGGCCTATCGCGCCGTGTTCTACTCCAGGCTGGTGCCCGCGACCTTCGATCATCGCCCAACGATGCTCTACGATCTCGAACAGCGCGGCCGCACCGATATCATGGAGATGAACGGCAAGGTGGTCGAACTCGCTGGGCGGGTGGGACTTCGCGCCGATACCAACCGCCTTCTGACCCATCTCATCCGGGCCCGCGAACGGATGTGGCGCAAGGAGTGAACGTGACTTCGCCAAGACTCAGGCGCTCGAACATGGATCGCATCGTCGCGCAGGCCGAGCGCGAGTTCCCCTACGAATGCTGCGGCTTCATCATCGGGGATGAAAAGACCGAGGAGGTTCGGCCCATCACCAACATTCAGAACGCGCAGCACGCGAAGGATCCCGCCGCGTTTCCGCGCGACGCGCGCACCGCGTTCCTGATGGACCCGAAGGAGCATCTGGCGGTGATGCGGGAGATCGACGATCGCAAGCTCGCGCTCAAGGTGGTTTATCATTCGCATCCCGATCACGAGGCTTACTTCTCGCCGACCGATCGGCGCCAGGCGTGCTCATTCGATCCGGAGTACCCGGACTACCCCGACACCGCCTATGTGGTGATTTCGATTATGGGGGGCAGGTTCAATCGGGCCGCCGCGTTTGTCTGGGATCCGGCAAAGAAGGAGTTCGTTGAAACCGCATTGACTATTGAGTAGGTAACGAAGTTAGTTACTATTGAATAGTCAATTCAATAGTACAATCCAATAGTCAGTGTAATGCTCAGATGCCGTCCTTGATAAGCTCGAAGACCGGCATCGTCTTCGCACATTCTTCGAATGCGCTGAGCGGGGCGCCCTTCTTCACCGAATAGTAGCGCTGGACACTGGTCGCGAAGCGATCGAGGAACACCTTGAGCGGTTCCGGGCGCTCCGCGATCGGCAGCTCGCGCACCGAGTACGCCTCGCGCCTGGACCCCTTCACCAGGGTGACGCGGCCCGAGGCTCTCGCATTGCGGACCCACTGGGTCTCGCCGCGGCTCGCGCACAGATAAATCTTACCGTTGAGGTCGAGGAGATTGACGGGGGTCGAAAAGACCTTCCCGCTCTTACGCCCTCGGACCTCCAGGATGTAGTTGTGCTTGAACCCGATGCCGAGCCTGACCAACGCGGCATAGATTTGGCTGAAGGCACGGTCCATCGCGGACGGCTTGAGGAAGTGCGGTTGTGCTCGTGGGTCTGCCATTGGACTGGGGCTGAACGCTCCTGTGAAATCGAAAACCTCAATAAATCTGCGCCTTTAATGGGTTTGTTTTTGCGTTTCTAGCCTCAGAACTCAGCCGCTAGATACTCGCTAGTGGGTTTGTTCCGGCTGATTCGTGAGGCCGGCATTTTCCATCGTTCCAAGCCGTCGTTTGGCGATATCCTCGATTCTTCGAAGGCGATTTTCCAAAGAGCCTTACTTTCATTGGGTTATTTGGCTTCGTTTGGTAATTTTCGAAACCGAGTCAGGGAGGCGACCCAGAAACACCTCGGAATGATGTTCATCGAAGCCGACCGTCAGCAGATCGAAGAAGTCGCGACCCAGGATGTTGCGTCGCAGCGGCCCAGTGCTGAACCGGGCAAGCAAATGGAAGCACCCGAGCTCGGCGTGTGAGATTACGACCGGCAAGATGCGCGCCTCAAGCGAGATGCCGTTAGCGAGTCCAAACGCGAACGACACTCCGTCGAAGAGGTCCAATCCTATCGCCAGGGCCCACGAGCCCTGGAACAAGGAATATTCCGCTCCGGAGTCGAGCTCAGCGTCGATTTCCAACGTGGTCGATCCGGTACGTGGATTTTCGAGTTCGATCACCAAACCCGGAAAAAGTGAACCGTTAAATCGGCGCAAATAGAGAGTTCTGAATTGATAGACGACGGTCGGCAAAACTTTAGAGATAGCCCTCGTTGGGTTTTCGTCTGGGATCTACCCTGAGAATGTAAGGTACCTTAATGCCCCTGCCGCGTGCCTGGTTCACCACCTCCACAGGTTCACGGCCGTGTGCCGCGATTGAGGTGCCTTCCAGGACGACCCATTCGCCGACAAATGGCTCGAATGCTTCGGGATGTTCCTCGATGAAACGATGCTCGATTGCACGATGATCAAATAGCGGAACCGCCGCCGTGCCACTGCTCTTTGGACTTCGTCGCGACTGCGGCTTCTTCGACGAGGTCGTGGCCGGCTTTCGTGATTTGGTTTTCTTCTGCGTCTTCATGGTTCCAAATCTAGCAACCCGGAGCATAGCACGCGGCCTATTCATCTGCATCTTGACAGAATGAATGAACGTTCATTAGATAGTGGCTGTCGCCATCATGCCCGAAGCTGCACGAACACAACCCCAAGATGATGCGCTGGTCAAAGCCCGGCGTCGGCAGATTTTCCTCGCTGCATGTCGCGTGCTATCGCGCAAATCCTTCCACGAGGCCAGCGTCAAGGAACTCGCGCTCGAGGCCGGCCTCGCCGCAGGCTCCATCTACGTCTACCTGCAGGGCAAGGAAGACATCCTCATCCTGATTGCCGAATCGATGGTGGCCGAGCTGGTCGAGAGCCTGCCGGAGATTCGCGAGCGGACCGCGGGAGAACCGCGCCGCGAACTGCTCGAAATCATGCGCACCATTCTCGACGTCATCGATCGCTATCGCGAGGCATTCGCAGTCATGAATCATGAAGTGCGCTACCTCGCACGACGCCCCGAGCATCGCCGCGCGCTGGGCAAGATCACCGACGAGTATCACGGCGCCGTTGCCCAGGTTCTGGAGCGCGGGCGCGAGGCCGGGGTGATTCAGTTCGAGGATCTGCAGAGCGTCGTGCACGCGATTCATATGTTATGTGCGGGGTGGGCGACCGGCGCCAATTCGCTGAAGCATATCGACAAGGACGCTTACTGGCGTGAGATCGCAGGAATCATCGAGGGCCGCTTCCTGGTTCCGATGGATGAAAAATCGAACGGGCGATCCAATCCGCCCGCGCGGGAGAATTGACGATGGCATTTTACGATCGGCGCACCATGGACGGCGTCTACAGTGTTCGCCAGGGCGCGGTTTACATCAGCAATTATCGCTACGCCGAAGAGCGCATGATGCGGATGATGGCGGGATGGATTGCGCTCACGCCGCAAATCGAGGTCAAGCTCGAGATGGCGCGTCAGGTCTACGAAGACGCGCTGCATACCGACGCGCTGGGCAAACGGCTGCCGGAGTTGCGCGCGCAGATCGCATCAAAGCCGCCCAATGCCGAATTTGTCACTTTCATGAATGCGATCGAGGACAAGGAGGAGTGGGACGACACCATCGAGCGGCTGGTCGGGATTTATCGGGTACTCAAGCCGCACCTGATTTCGCATTACAGCGCGCATTCGGCAACCACCAATCCTGTCTATGAGCCGCCGACCACGCGCATCCTGCAGCGGCTGGTCGAAGAAGAAAAGTTGCACGTCGAGCGCGGACTGGTGCTGCTCAGCGATTTGCTCGACACGCGCGAAAAGCATCATCGCGCGAGCGAATGGGAAGCGCATCTGGAGGAACTCCTCGCGGCCGCGGGCGGCGTCACCGGCTTCGCGGACGGCGAAGAGGAAGGTCAGCGTCGCAGGGTGGGCCGCAGCTAATGGCGCTTTTGGTTGGAGGTAGGGGCGGCTCGCGAACCGCCCGCAGCGATATCGCAATTGGGGAAAATCTTCGCGTCGGCGCCATCGTTGCGGGTCGTTTGCGAACCCGTACCGGGACTAAGCGCAGCGGAGTCGAGGGAATATTCCAATGAAAGGGCATGCGAAATTTCCCGAACTGGAACAAGCAATCGATGCGCATGCGAGCGCGATCGCTTCGGCAGACATCCAGGCGGCGAAGGCTTTTCTCTCAGGGGTTAATCAAGCGCACGATGAGTTCGCGGCGAAAATCGCCAACGGCTCGATCAAGGAGATCGTCAAACTGGGGCGCGCCCGCATCGGCGCGCAGCATATGTCGAAGATTCGCTTCCTTACCGATGGCGAACCGCTGCTGATGGTGAATCGATGGCGCGAAGAAAACGGCGCATGGCGCATCGCCGATAGCGAGGATCTCACGGGCAAGCGCTCGCCGTGGAGTGACATCGAGGTCCCGGCGGCGTTGCGATCGGCGAATGGCGCGGCAGGATACAAGAGATGAGGCCCGAAGGGGGCGCGCAGCGCCGCCGGCGCAGCCGCTCCCGAGGCGGAGCGAAGCGGAGTCGAGGGAAACTATGGGTGACATGGGATATCGCGACAATGTGATGGGGCCGCAACCGATCGCGCAGAGAAAGCCCATCCCGCAAAGCCTGCTCGACACCGTCGCGCGCGTCCTCGATCTGCTCGTCGAGGGGAAAGGAAGTGAGGTGGCAATGATGGCGGTCGACACAGCGAAAGATGAAGCCGCAAAATTCGCTGCCTCAGTAAAGGCGGGCGTCTATAATGATAAGCGCGTGATCGCGACGGCTCGGACCAACGAGCATTATTGGATCAAGGCGAAGCTGACCGGTCCCGACGCGAAGCCGTTTACGTTTCAACTGCGCCTCGGCCCCGATGGCGACAAATGGGTCATCTGGCAAGCAACGAATCTGTCGGATTCGCGTTCGGCATGGACCCGATGATGAATCGAATATCTGATCTCATTCCCGGTAGAGGCGGTTCGCGAACCGCCCGCAACGATTTCGCAATTGCGGAAAATCTGCGCGATTGCATCGTCGCCGCGGGTCGTTCGCGAACGACCCCTACGAGACCCCGACCCAGCGGAATGCTGAGCAAAACCTGGTTGCCCGAGACATGGGAGACTTAAAATGGAAAAATGCATCCCCGTCGACAAGCTCGCGAGGCCGGAGAATCACATCCTGGTCTCGATGGACAAGATGCGACAGGCGCGCACCGACCAGGGCCTCACACCCTTCAACGCGATGCCCTACGAAGAGGATTTTCTGCGCGCCCGGCTGCACGGGATTTGCGCCGGGGAGTTGCAGGCGATGGAGGCTGCGGGCCGCACGCTGTTCGACTTCCCCGATGCGCCGTGGGAGTTCCAACTCGACATGGCGCGCCAGGTGTGGGACGAATCGCGGCATGCCGAAATCTACATGAAGCTGCTGGAGTACGTCGGGTCGTATCTCGGCGAATTCCCCGAGACCGAGGTCCTGTGGTCATGCACGCAGATCGACGACCCGGCCTGCCGCGTGGCGGGAATCAATCGCGGCCTCGAGGGGCTCGCATGCGATGTCTTCGAGCAGCTCATCCGGCTCGCGCAAAAGATGGGCGATCCGGTCATCGAACGATCGGTCGATTATGTCCTTGCCGATGAAATCACCCATGTGCGGATGGGCTCGAAGTGGATGCGCAAGCTGACTGAGGGCGATCCGGAGCGCCTCAAGAAAGCGCAGATGTTCCAGGACAACATCGACAATCTGTTCAACTTCCAGGGCGGCCGCACCACCCAGGAAGACGCGCGCCAGGTTCATCAGAAGCTCGGCGACAAGGAAGTCGAGTTCGACGCGACCCTGACGATTGCCAAGGATGCGCGCCTGCTCGCCGGATTCACGGAGGAAGAAATCGATCGTTTGGTCAAAGGAATGGGCAAGAGTGCGGCATATTGAGCGGATTCCGGGTAGGGGCGGTTCGCGAACCGCCCGCAGCGATATCGCGATTGCGGAGAGTCAGCCCGCATGGCATCTCCGTTGCGTGTCGTTCGCAAACGACCCCTACCAGAAGAAGATCGGCAACGCGAAGGACGCCTCGTCGAACGACCACGTGGACACAGGGAGATAAACCCGATGCAAAAATTTATTCCAGTCGACAAACTCGCGAGGCCCGACAACTTCGTCGTGATGCGCGGCAAGCAAGTCCGCGAGATTCGCGAGGAACAGGGACTCGAAGGTCGTCCCCTGCCCTTCGACGAAGAAACCCTCCGCTCGCGCCTGCACGGCATCATGACCGGGGAGTTCCAGGCGATGGAGGCCGCCGGTCGCACGCTGTTCGACTTCCCCGATGCGCCCTGGGAATTTCAGCTCGATATGGCGCGCCAGGTCTGGGATGAATCGCGGCACGTCGAGATCTTCAAGCGCCTCCTCGAATACATGGGCGGCGAGGCCGGTGACTATGTCGAAACCGAAATCCTCTGGCGATGCACCCAGGCCGAGGATCCCGCGGCGCGCGTCGCGGGCATCAATCGCGGGCTCGAGGGCCTCGCCTGCGACGTCTTCGATCAGCTCATCCGCATCGCGCAGCGCAACGGCGACAAGGTTATCGAGCAGGCGGTCGATTATGTCCTCGCCGATGAAATCACGCACGTCCGCATGGGCTCGAAGTGGATGCGCAAGCTGACCGAGGGCGACCCCGAGCGCCTCGCTCGCGCGCTCGCGTTCCAGGAGATGGTCGACGAGGTGTTCAACTTCCGCGGCGGTCGGCGCGCAGCCGAGGACCTCGAGAAAGATGACGGCATGCTGCTGACCATCGCGAAGGAAGCCCGCATGCTGGCCGGCTTCACCGAAGAAGAGATACAGCGGCTGGTCGAGTCCGCAAGAAAAAGCGCCGCCTACTAACGAGACCTCGATGATTCGATCGAGGCCCGAAGGGGGCGCAACGCGCCGCGACGAAGTCGCTCGCGAGGCGGAGCGCAGCGGAGCCGAGCGAAAGCCAGATGACATACAGCGGCTGGTCGAGTCTGCCCGCAAGAGCGAGTCATACTAAAAGCTGAAAAAGTTCGTATCGAGACCGGTCGGGAAATCCTCGGCCGAATTCATCATTTGATCGGGGCCGATCCTCAACCTCCACCTCAGATCATTGACTATTGCAACGCCTTGCGGACTCGCAGTGAGACGGTTAGGCTTCTCTTTTCTTTGGAGAGCTAAAGAAGCCAACCTTATATCTCAATAGCTCAGGTTGCAGGATTATTAATTTTAATGCTACACTCATAGCCTGTTGTGCGGTAAGTTTCCGCCATGCCGATGGGGCCGGTTCGCGGGGACTTATTGTCTTCGCGTGATTTTTTCGCCCCCAAGGATGCTGCAAGATGCCTCTGGATTCCAACGGTACTGCTCACACCAAGAGCCGCGCGCTCGCCAAATGGGTTGCCGAATGCGCGCAGCTCACTCAGCCCGATCGCATCGTGTGGTGCGACGGTTCCGAGGCCGAGCGCCAACGCCTCACTGAGCAAGCCATCAAGGAAGGCGTCCTGATCCCGCTTAACCACGACAAGCGTCCGAACTGCTATTTGCATCGTTCGAATCCCAACGACGTCGCCCGCACCGAACAGCTCACTTTCGTATGTACACCGACCAGGGACGAGGCCGGCCCGACCAATAACTGGAGCGATCCCGCCGCGACCTACGCCAGGATGGGCGGATGGTTCAAAGATTCGATGCGCGGCCGCACCATGTATGTCATCCCTTATGTGATGGGTCCGCTGGGCTCACCGCTTTCGAAAGTCGGCGTCGAAATCACCGACAGCATCTATGTCGCGCTCAGCATGCGCATCATGACCCGGATGGGAACGCCCGCGCTCGAACAGCTCGGCGCATCTGACGAATTCAACAAGGGACTTCATTGCACGCTCGACCTCGATCCCGAGCGGCGCCTGATCTGCCATTTTCCCCAGGACAACACGATATGGTCCGCCGGCAGCGGATACGGCGGGAACGCGCTGCTGAGCAAGAAATGCTTCGCGTTACGCATCGCGAGCTGGACCGGCAAAACTGAAGGATGGCTCGCAGAACACATGCTCATCCTCGGCGTACAGGATCCTAAGGGCGAAACCACCTACATCGCGGCGGCGTTCCCCAGCGCATGCGGCAAGACCAACCTGGCGATGCTGCAACCACCACCCGCGCTGGCGAAGCAGGGATGGAAAGTTTTCACCCTCGGCGACGACATCGCGTGGCTGCGCGTCGGACCTGATGGGCGCCTGTGGGCCATCAATCCCGAGAACGGATATTTCGGCGTCGCGCCCGGCACCAGCGAAAAATCGAATCCTAACGCGATGAAGATGCTGCATCACGATTCCATCTTCACCAACATCGCGATGACTCCCGACGGCGAGGTGTGGTGGGAAGGGATGGATGCTCCCGCGCCGGCCGGACTGCTCGATTGGCAGGGCAAGCCGTACGATCCCAAATCCGGCGCCAAGGCGGCCCATCCGAACAGCCGCTTCACCACCCCAATGACCAACAATCCGGTGCTCTCGCCCAGGGCCAATGATCCGCAGGGCGTTCCGATCTCGGCGATCGTGTTCGGCGGCCGCCGTGCGACCACGATGCCGCTGGTCCTCGAATCATCGGACTGGGCGCATGGCGTCTTCATGGGTTCGACGATGGGCTCGGAAACCACCGCGGCAGCCGCAGGAGCGGTCGGCGTGGTGCGACGCGATCCGATGGCGATGCTGCCGTTCTGCGGCTACAACATGGGCGACTACTGGACGCATTGGCTGCGGATGCGCGACCTCATCAAGAATCCGCCCAAAATCTTCATGGTGAACTGGTTCCGCAAAGGCGCCCAGGGCAACTTTCTGTGGCCCGGCTACGGCGAAAATCTGCGAGTCCTGAAGTGGATGCTCGATCGCATCTACGATCGCATTCCGGCACGCAACACTGCGGTGGGCTCAGTGCCCGATGTCACCGACCTCGACCTCACCGGCCTCGAAATCGCACCCGACGATCTGCGCGAGGCGCTCGCGGTAAAACCCGCGGAATGGAAAATCGAGACTCAGTCGGCGAGCGAGTTCTTCGACAAGATAGGCGCTACTGTTCCGCCCGAATTGCGCCGTCGCCTCGCGGAGATGAATGCTGCGCTCGGCGGTGAAGGCTCGCACGCGACCTCGAGCTAACCGCACCGAAGAGTTTCACCACCGAGTCCCAGAGCCACATAGGTCGGACAGAGCGCCCTACTCTTTGGCTGCTCCCCTCAGTGTCTCCGTGCCGCTGTGGTGGTTTTTCCTGCCTGCTCTTCTCCGGCGCCACGTTGCGAACGGATGGCGCATCTTCTAGAGTGATCGTTCCGCGCTCGCCGGAAATGCGCGCCTTTAGCTCAGCGGATTAGAGCATCAGACTACGGATCTGAGGGTCGGGGGTTCAAATCCCTCAAGGCGCGCCAATCTCTCCAATGAAATCAGCCAATTGGAAATCGTCTCGCGACACACACCGGGATTAGTTCTTTCCCTGGGTGGGTACCGGCAGCATCAATCCCGGAGCGCGATCCGGAAAGTGACGTTCTCGTAGTTAAGCCATTTAGTTCCGTTGCCTTCTCGTACGTAAACTCCGACTGCGACTTTCGCTCTGCAAAATCGATTGGGTCACTGTCGGACCGTGAGTGCCAGTCGATGAATCCGCCAGATGCTCCGGTTGTACGACCTTCGCTCACCGATACGCAGCGGAGTAGAGGTACAGCGACTAGTTCCGGGACAGGTGCCCGACGACTACCACTCGGGTCGCACGACATCGCTCGACGCACATTGGGCATACTGCGCCTGGGCCGCAACTTGATCTTGTCGCGAATCCTGTAAAGGTCGAAGCAAGGCCAACCGCGTCTGTCCCACATCGATGGTATGCGGCTTGAAAGCGGCGAGCGCAACTTCACATTCGGGCTGAGTCTTGTAGGGCTTGAAAATATCCCAATCCTTAAGCGGCACGCTAGGGTTCAGCCGCCGACTGGCATCAAGCGGCGGCAGCATCAGGTACCAGAGGGCCACCTTTGGAACTCTCACGCATCCGTCCGCCATGAGTTGTCGCTCTTCTAGCTCCTTTCGACACGAGGATACGATAAGACCGCCCGGAACCCATGAGCAGGGCGGATTCGCAATCACAGCAAAGCGATCTACGTTTCTACCCGCAGGACATTCCCACCCCGGAAACATCGGCTGAAAGCTGGTTGTGGGGTTGGGGGTGGGACCAGCGATCAGAATCCGGGCGCCAAGCGGCATCGCGCAACCGAATAATGCAACTATAGCCACGCTCGCCACCAAGTCACGAGCGTTCACTACGAACCAACCTCCCTTGATGAGATCCATCATCAGGAAGTCTACTGACACAATGGAGTGGGGGGGAACTACAACAAAGTGATTACGGCCGGCGGTTGCGGGAACCACGCTGCTCGATCCGTGGGTAATGAGGATCAACCTGTTCCGCCAAAGCCGCATTCCGTTGTCCACGCAGCACCCCGCCGCCCGAGCTGTATCCCAATCATCTGCGATCCGCATCGTCTCCGCGCCCCACAACAAAGAGCGGAGCGCAACCACCCCGTGATTCTTGTTCAACGGAAGCAAGCCGCTATCATTCGCGGGCCGTCGCGCCAGGGCGGCGCCGACTCAAAGAGAGTGATCTTACCGGCTTAACGCAGCCGGTAATGTTCGGATCGCCATATTCTGGTAGTGGTCGAGGATTTTGGCGGGCACTGCAGATCATTACGTTGCCTCTTCCGCAATGAAGCGTCTAGCTGGAGGGTCGGGGGTTCAAATCCCTCAAGGCGCGCCAATCTTCCGCCACTTCTCAATCCGGCCCGCGCTGCTATCCGCCCTCCCCTTCCGTGCCTATACTGTCGATGCCGACGAATATGGCGAATTCGCGAAAAATTCTCACCGTGATCGATGAGCCGGAACCCACCGATACCGCGCTGCCCTTCGATTCGGTGCCTCCGATCATCAAAAAGGGAGAGCAGGATCTGGTGTGCGGTTCGTGCGGCGTCGTGATCGCGGAGTCGGTCGCGCCGAGAGACCTCTACGTTGCCACCGCCGCACTCCTGAGAAATCGGATGCCGGTACGCCTCATTCTCACCTGCGCCGGCTGTGGCAAGCATAACGTGATCCCACCTCCGCTGACCGACTAGTTCGTTCATCGCATAGTGAAGCGCCTCTTTATCTAAGCGGATTGAAGCATCAGACTACGGAGGCCGGGGGGTTCAAGTGCCCGCGAGGCGCGCTAGATTTCACAGATTGGACATCAGGGGAGACTTTATTGAGCAAGCTGGTTTGGTTGTTCGTGGTTTTGTTGTCGTTGAGCTATGCAGGCTTCGCGGATGCGCAGGCGACTGCCCCGCCGAATCTGCAGGATTTTTTCGGCGTTCCGAATTCGTCATCGGAGATCGGCAAGATGAAAGGAGATAACGGCTCCTTCACCTGTTCGCAGATAAGTTTGAAGACCACGGGCCCATGCGGCGACGGCTCCTATGCCGATCAGTGCGCGAGCGGGAACTGCGGATGCTTAAAGTATTCGTGCAGCAACTCCGGAGGCACCACCGGAACCGGGACCGGAGACATGGAGATCGTTTTCGACTTTGAGAATGGCCCCACCGCAGGCTTCGCACCCGACTGCTATCCGCTATTTGGGGTCTACGTGGGAACCGGCAAGAAGGATGCCCTGGAGGAAGAAACTGATTTCAATGGCGCGGTATGCGATCCGCTCAAGGGCCCGAAGGCTTCAATGCTGGGAGGTTGGCAACTAATCAGTTGGAGCACCGCCGCAATCACCAATGGAGCTGGGGGCACTTTCACCGGCAGCATGGATGTCACCACCGGCGCGCTGAAACTGACCCTCAAGGGCAAGAGTTTCTGAGACGTTGACCATGCCCCATCCGGACGCGACGTGCCCGCTGGATCGTTAGCCCTCTTCGTCTCGATCAACCTCATACGCCGAGCGATAGCGGATGCCCACTACGTGGTATATGATACCATGTAAGAGCGTATCTGAGATGGCGCGAGCCACACTGATTCTGTATACGTGAAGAACCCTACCCCTCGTTACTGCGAGGCGACTGGTTGCAGATTTCCTCGCGCATGCGGCGGCACTGGCCGGAGCAGTCAAATGAAGACCGTAACCTTCTCGATCACGCCGCTTGACGAAGTAGCGGACGATTTTGCGAAGACCTTCGAAGCGGTCCGAACCGGTCGCAGAATTCCGAAACAATCGAAGAATGAGGTCGGCTTCACCAGCATCGAGGCGGTGCGAAACTTCCTCACCCGCGAGCGACTCGCGCTGATGCGCACGATTCGCTCGCGTCATCCGGCCTCGCTCTATGAGCTTGCGAAGATGGTAAAGCGCGACTTCAAGAACGTGCAGGAGGATATCGGAATTCTGGTTCGTCACGGCCTGGTGCGGATCTCCAGCGAGCCGCGAGGGAAGCGCAAGGTCAAAGTGCCGCAGGTACTGTTCGAGGAGATCGCACTCAAGATCGCGATTTGAGCCCATATCCGAAGAACCCTTACATTCGGCCAGTTGGAGAATTCGCAAAGTACGGTGCGCGACGGCGCACTCATTATCGGCGGTGGTCATGGAACGCTCGCGATCGCGCGAAGCCTTGGCCGACGCGGCATTCCGGTTTGGGCGGTGGTCGATGAACTCCGCCTCGCAACCCTTTCACGCTATGTGCAGGGTCATGCGCCGTGGTCCCGATCCGTCCCCTCCCAGCAACAGGCGGAATATCTGGTCGAGGTAGCGCGTCGCAATCGTCTCGACGGATGGAGGTTGATCGCGGGCAGTGGTGTATCCACGGAAATGATCGCTCAGCGCTCCGAGCTACTGGCTTCGGTCTTCCAATTCTCCACTTCGCCGCCTGAAGCGGTCCGCGACGCCCTCGATAAGCGCCGGTCTTATGCACTTGCAGACCGAGCGGGCGTCGAGCATCCGCTCACCTTCTATCCGCATGATGTCGATGAGCTGATGCGGCTTGATATCGCCTACCCCGTTATCCTGAAACCCGCCATCAAAACCGGATGGAATGCTCTGATTCGCGCGAAGGCATGGAAGGTGCGCAATCGCGATCAGTTACGGACCCGCTATCGCGAAGCGCTTTCGATGATGGAGCCGCAGTCGATCATGATCCAGGATTTCATCCCGGGCGGAAACGGCAACCAGTATTCTTTTGCGGCGTTGTGTCGGGAGGGGATGCCGCTGGCGAGCCTGGTCGCGCGGCGGCTTCGTCAGTATCCGGTCGACTTCGGCCGCTCCAGTTCGCTGGTGGAAACCATCGATCTTCCGGAGGTGGAAGACGTCGCGCGACGATTGCTGAGCGCGATGGGCTTCAGCGGCATCGTCGAAGTCGAATTCAAACGGGATCCGCGCGATGGGAAGCTCAAGCTGCTCGATATCAACCCCCGCGTGTGGCGATGGATATCATTGGGGCAGCGCGCCGGAGTCGACTTTCCCTACCTTTTGTACAGGATGGCGGGAGGTGAAACGGTTGAAGCTTCAAAAGGGGTCGCCGGTGTGCGATGGGTCAGAATGTCAACCGACTTGCTCGCCGCCGCGCGAGAGATGTGGCAGGGTACTACGACTCTTCGCGGCTATCTCGATTCGATGCGTCCCCCGCTGGAATTCTCGCTTCTCACTTCCGATGATCCGCTGCCCGCAATCCTGGAAGTGCCCACTCTGCTCGCAGCAGATCTTCGCCGCTCACGCCTCGCGGCGCGGCTCCGGAATGCGGTTAAGCAATGGCGGCCCCACCAGATCCGAGTCGAGTAACCCTTAGGACACTCTTCCGGCGAACCAGAGGCGCCTGCCGCCTCAGGCGCGCGACCATCGCGTATTGAGCGCCTCGAGCAGCTTCGCTTTCCGAATCGGCTTGGTGAGGTGCAAATCGGCGCCGCAATGCTGACTCTCCAGGGCGGCCTCCTTGAGCGCCCACGCAGTGAGCGCGATGATGCGGGTACGTGGGGCATTTCGAGCATCTTCCCACTCGCGGATGTTGCGCATCGCTTCGAAGCCGTCCATCTCCGGCATCAGGAGGTCCATCAAAATAAAGTCGTACTTGCGGAGTTTGGCCTTCGCCACCGCAATTGCGCCGTTATTGGCCTCGTCGACCTCAAATGGCGTCTGCTTGAGATATTCGCGAATGAGCAGGCGATTGTCAGGCGAATCGTCCACCACCAGCACCGAGGCGCCAGTGGCTTTGTTCAACACAGGTGCAGCGGGCGCACTCGGCGGTTCCGACTTGCCAATGATGCGAGAGTCTTCCGGTTGCGCCATAGCCTTCCTAATCCTGCCAAATCGGTTGGTATCGAGGTTTTCGCGGCGATCGATTCAGCCCGCTTCCGATTGAGGAACGCAACACACATGCCGGTTCTGGATCCGCATTTTTCTTCCTCCCGCCAACGAGAAAACTCCAGGGTTATGCGTCAAGGTGTCAAATCACGACACTCGCACGACACCGGAATGACACCACCCTGCGCACGTTCCACTTGCTTCGCGAGGCCGCGAAGCTATCGTTTGATTCCCGAGGTAACGAAGAAGGTGACGGCGTAAAGAAATTTTCCGGCCGCGATCGTCGCTTCATACAGCTCCTCCCATCGCCGCACCTCGTCAGCACTGAGCAGCCCGATGCGATGCGCGGTAGCCCCCCAAGTGCGCAGACCCATCACGTTATCGACCGCCGCCGGGTCGCGCACGACCAGCGTCATCGGCTCGACGCGGATGCGCTCGAGGCCCGCATCGACAAACATCGCGGGCATTCGATGGGCCATCGTCCCGTTGCGAAGCGCCTGCTCAGCGCGAAACCGCAGCACCCGACGCGCCAGCTCCTGGTCGGGAAATTCCAGCACCTGGGTATTGTAGTCGGGGTCGACGATTACCACCCGCCCCGATGCCCGCGTCACCCGCACTACCTCGGCCAGCGCGCTCGTCGGGTCATCCAGATGCTGAAAAGTGCGGTCGGAGCGGCATCCGTGGAAAGAGTTATCGCGAAATGGCAATGCCGATGCGTCGCCGACGATCGAAACGACGCCGCCTCGCGCGCGGCATTCCCGCGCCATCGTGAAGGAGCGGTCCATCGCCACCGCGGTGCTCCCGCGCTGCATCGCGACTGCGCGCGCATCGTCGCCGGTCCCGCCGCCCACGTCCAGGAAGCATTCTCCCGCGCGAGGTTCCAGCAGCTCGACGACGCGACGCTTGTACGCGGCATAGAAGGGCTCGCGCTGGATCTTGTCGAGGCAGGCAATCCATTGCGCGGGGTCCGGCTGCTGATCGACCGCCGTACAGCCGTGCTCGATTCGACGCGAGGGCATCGCCCGGCAAGTTACCTGAGCCCGGGCACCAGAGAAACCGCGGCTTTGGCGGGGTATCGGGCCGCATCGGCAGATATTTTCGATGCCTTATTGTCCAATTTTTGTAAAAGCGTATCCTTTTTAGGCGCTTGAGCGCGTGTAATGCGAACCTTCCAGCCAACAAGAGGTCGAGATGGCGGCCCATAAGCCCAAACGCGGGCCTGTTATGCGTACCGAAACCAAAATGTCTGAAGACCGCCGGCAGAAAATGCTGCGCGAAATGCTCACCAATCTGCGCGACGAAACCTATGAGCGCGTCAGCGAGTTCCGCCGCGACCAACGCGATTCGGTCAATCAGCAGGGTGACGAAATGGATGTCGCTCGGCTCAGCACCGACGCCGAGACCAAGGCAAATCTTATCGAGCGCGCCGAGGAACGCTTGCGCTACATCGATCAGGCGCTCGGCCGCTTGGAGCGCGGCAATTACGGTACCTGCGCCGAATGCGGCGAGTCGATTCCCATCGAGCGCCTGATGGCGGTGCCGTTCGCAATCTACTGCGTCGACTGCCAGCAAAAGCGGCATACGCCGCGCTTTCGTGGCGAGGGCCGAATGATGCCCGCAGACGAACAGCCGTGGGCCGCGGCCGAAGAATCGGCCGAACCGGTGCGGCGCCCGAAGGCTGCCGATGACGACGAGAGTCCGCTCTCGGACCTGAGCCCGTTCGGTCCGGAAGAAGGCGAGGCTGTCGAACCACCGTCAGCGCCGCGGCGTCGGCGCGGGCGTCCTCGCAAGGCCTAGCCCCCGACGTCGGTTTACGCGGCGCGGGTCTCTTTGCGCGATACGGGACCTCTTCTATGTGATCGGGCGCGTAGCGGCCAGGGATCACCAACGCATCGAAGTCGCGGCTGAAACTTTCTCCAGCGCGCTACCTCCGGCTTCGCAGGCAAACTATTGTTCCCTTGATGGGGACGGTCTCTTTTTTACCGCGGTGCGGGCCGGTTGGGTACTTCATGTCCGTTGCATGAGCATTTCATTTCGGCTTCGCGACATCGGAACTCGATTAGTCAGTCGCCACTAGCTATTCCACTTCGATAGTCACTCGACTACGCGATCGCGCGGACTGATTAATCCAATCTTTATCGAATAGTCAGAGTACCCTAACCAAAGCATCTTTCCTTGTGGGTGATGACAATACACTATTTGTCACGAGGCGTAGGCTTAAGCAACTGCGCAGGAGAGGACGAAGGAGAGGAAGATGATCGACACCGAGCTGGTCTCTCGTCAATTGCCCACGCTGCACCCGCGTCCCGCTTCGCGATTCGAAATCTCCATCGCAAGCTCGGACGCCGAAGTTCTCGATGCTCAACGGCTCCGCTACCTGGTGTTCGCCGAGGAGATGGGCGCATCGATTGACGATCATGGTCTCCGCATCGATCGCGATGAATTCGATCCGCATTGCGATCACCTCATCGTACGCGATCGCAGAAGTTTCCAAGTGATCGGCACCTATCGCATTCTCAGCGCCGCCGGTGCCCGCATGGCCGGCGGCTTCTACTCCGAGCGCGAGTTCGACCTGGACAACCTTTCCTACTTGCGCCCGCACTTGACCGAAATCGGACGGGCATGCGTGCATCCCGCCTACCGCAAAGGCGCGGTCATCGTAATGCTGTGGACCGCGCTCGCCCGTCATCTGATGCGCCGGCGATGCCGCTACGTGATCGGATGCGGCAGTATTCCGATCACCGATCGAGCGCGCGAAGCGGCCGGCATCTGCTCACAACTCCGCGCCCGGCATCTCAGCCCTTCGCAGTGGCGTGTATTTCCGCATCGCGCCTTTCAGGTTGATGCCGGCGAAGGATCCGAAGCCGCCGCGATTCCGCCCTTGATAAAGGGATACCTGCAGCTCGGCGCCTACGTGTGCGGCGCGCCCGCATGGGACGAGGACTTCAAGACCGCCGACGTTTTCATGATGCTGCCGATGGCGCGGATGAACGAGGCGCATGCCCGGCACTTCTTCGGACGCGATGCGGACGCGGCTCACGCCGCCCTGGAAAATTGAAGTGCGCGCCGAGACATCGTCAATCGTGCGCATCCGTCGCATCGCGGCGCTGCTTGCTCATCTGATGGCGGTGTGGTTCGGCTCCCGCTTCGTGCTTCCGCTGGTCAAGGTCGAGCAGCGCCGTCGCATCGCCAGCAGATGGGCGTCGCGCATGCTGAGAATTCTCAACTTGAAGGTGTCGACCGCCGGTTGCGGGCCGTCTTCCACTCAACCGATGCTGCTGGTCGCAAACCACATATCGTGGCTCGATATGTACGTGCTCAATTCGATCGAGGCATGGCGCTTCGTAGCGAAATCGGACGTCGCGGGCTGGCCGGTGATCGGAACGATGGCGCGGCAACTGTTGTCGATCTTTCATGAGCGCGGCAATTTTCGCGATGCGATGCGGGTCAAGAACCTGGTCGCCGAACATCTGACCGCCGGCGAGCGCATCGCGTTCTTCCCCGAAGGGACGACTACCGAGGGCCGCCGGATAGAGTTCTTCTACCCGGCCTTGTTTCAGGCCGCGCTCGATGCGCGCGCAATGGTGCAGCCGGTCGCCATCCGCTATCTCGACGCGCGAGGCGTTCCGACTGCCGCACCAGCGTATGCGGGCGAGACGACCTTGCTCGAATCCATCGCCGCCGTCCTGCGCCACCATGAACTGACGGCGGAACTCACTTTCACGATTCCGCTGGCCGCGACCGATTTCGATCGCCGCACACTCGCCGAGGCCGCGCGCACCAGCATCGCGGAAGTTCTCGACGTTCGCGATCTACCGCCGCGTCCGCGCACAGTTCCATGGGCGCCGGAAGTCACGCCTCGCGCCAACGACCGCCGCGCGATACCACCGCGCTTGCGGCCTTCGACTTCACCGGGCGTCGCTTACTGATGCGGGATCCTCAGGCTCAGTCGATCTGCGGGATCGGAGCGCCGCCGCGCGCGCTCGAATCATAGCAGGCCTCGACCAGCGCCATCGTTCGGCATGCATCGTCGAGCGGCGACATCAACGCCGCGTCTTCGCCCGCGACGAATCGTTGAAGATTCGCCATCGGACCCTCGAAGGCCTCGAGGAACCAGGAGCCGCGCAGTGGGATCGATTGCCAACCCGAGTCGTCGTGCGCGACCTCCAGCGTATCGGGCTCGCCCTTCGGATAGTTGAGATTCACACCCATCTTCGCGATCGCGGCGCCATCGGTGCCCTCGACCTTCAACTCGGAGACCGCGAAGCGCGGCCCGAAGCGATGCGCATGATTCATCGTGAGGCTTGCGCGAATCGCGTCTCCATAGTCGAGGATGATGCTGGTGCGCACGTCGGCGTAGTCGGGGAGTTTGGGATGACGCGCGCCGCGACAGTAGACGCCGCGTGGCTCGCCGAACAGCGCACGAATCAAATCCAGGTAGTGAATCGAATGCATCAGGATTTCGAGCCGCGGCACGCCCTTGAGAAACGCCCAATACTCCCACGGCGTGTGCAGGTTGATGCGCACCTCGATATCCACGACGTCGCCGAGCAGGTGGTGCATGAGCGCATCGCGCAGCGCCAGCATGTTGGGCGCGAAGCGCAACTGGAAATTCATCGCCGCGATGAGTTCGCGCCCGCGCGCAAGCGCGAGGATGCGGCGCGCATCGGCGAGGTCGCGCCCCATCGGCTTCTGAATGAGCACCGGCGCGCCGGTCGGAAGCCGCTCCAGCACTGACGCGATCTGATGCGGCGGAATCGCCACATCGAAGACCGCATCCTTCAGCCGAGCGGCCTCGTCGATAGACGCGATAGACGTGGGCGATTTCGAATGCCTCGGCGCGCTCGCGGGCCGCGGCGGGATTCACATCGAAAATCCCGGCGACCGGAAACTTGAGCCGCCGATAGACCGGCAGATGCGCATCGCGCACGATACTGCCTGCGCCGATCACGACGATCGGGCGCGGCGCAGACGGAACTGGCCATCGCTGCCGCAAATCATCCGGCCATGTTGACGCTGTCGTCATCGACGCTCGCGAAGGGGCGATGCTAGCATGCGTCGCGGGAGAGCCGACAATGCCGCATACCATTACCTCGGTCACCGTTCGCGATATCCGCACTCCAACCTCGCGCACCCTGGCGGGTTCCGATGCGATGCATACCGATCCCGACTATTCGGCGGCCTACGTCGTCGTCGGCACCGACCACAGCGATGGGCTTAAGGGGCACGGCCTGACTTTCACCATCGGACGCGGCACCGAAGTGTGCGTCGCGGCGGCTCTCGCGCTGGCGCCGCTCGTCAAGGGCCTGTCGATCGAGTCGATCGCCTCGGACATGCGCGGGTTCTGGCGGCGGCTGACCGGCGAATCGCAACTGCGCTGGATCGGCCCGGAAAAAGGCGCCATTCACCTCGCGACCGCCGCGGTCGTCAATGCGGTGTGGGACCTGTGGGCGAAGATCAATCGCAAGCCGATTTGGAAACTGGTCGCCGACATGACGCCCGAAGAAATCGTCGCATGCGTCGACTTCCGTTACATCAGCGACGCGCTGAGCGAAGACGAGGCGCTCGCGATTTTGCGGCGCAACGCGCCGACCCGAGCCAAGCGCGAGGCCGAGATGCTCGCCGACGGCTTTCCCGCGTACATCACTTCGGCGGGATGGATGGGCTATTCGGATGATCGCGTGCGCGGGCTATGCCGCGAGGCGCTCGCCGCCGGATGGAATCGATTCAAGATCAAAGTGGGCCGCAACAGCGAAGAGAACGTCCATCGATGCTCGGTGATGCGCGAGGTCATCGGTGACGATGCGGTGCTGATGCTCGACGCGAACCAGACCTGGGACGTCGATGAGGCAATCGCGTACATGCAACCGCTCAAGCAATTCCATCCGCTGTGGATCGAGGAGCCGACCAGTCCCGACGACATCCTCGGTCACGCGACGATTCGTCGCGGGGTCGATCCGGTCGGGGTCGCGACGGGAGAGCATTGCCAGAATCGCGTGATCTTCAAACAGTTAATGCAGGCGGAGGCGATCGATTTCTGCCAGGTCGACGCATGCCGTCTCGGCGGTCTCAACGAGGTGCTCGCGGTGTTGCTGATGGCGGCGAAATTCGGCATCCCGGTTTGCCCTCATGCGGGCGGGATTGGCTTGTGCGAGTACGTCCAGCACATTTCGCTGATCGACTACATCTGCATCGGCGCGAGCCTGGAGAATCGCGCGATCGAATTCGCGGATCATCTGCACGAGCATTTCGTCAATCCGGTGGTGATGCGCAATGGCCGCTACGTGGCGCCGACCGCGCCGGGCTACAGCGTCGAGATGCTTCCCGCATCGCTCGATAGGTTCGAGTTTCCCGGTGGCGCCGAGTGGCGCGCCTAGCGTTCGAGGCGATACGCGAGGCTCATCTCGGCCCACAACTCGCCCGGCGCTGCTTCCTGCACCGGCTCCTGCATGGACGCCATCAAATCCTGCCACTCTTTGATGCGCGGATGCCCCTTCTCGTACCGCGCAAAGTCGTGCTCGGGATCGAAACCATCGTCGGTTTCGAGAAACATGAAAAGGCGGCATCCGAGGATCCAGATGAGCATCCGATGGATGCCGATTCCGCGCAGCCCGGCCTCGACTTCCGGCCACACCGCGCGATGATACTCGAGGTAGGATTCTATAACTTTCGGGTCATCTTTCAGATTGAGCGTGCGTCCGTACTGTTTCATGCTGCATCGACCTCACCCGGCGCAGTAGCGCCACCCTCTCCTTTCAGGAGAAGAACAAATAAGAGGACAACCTTTTAAAATGCCAGCACGCCGCCATCGATCGGATAGGCCTGGCCGGTGATGAAGGAGGCTTCGTCGGAACATAAGTACAATGCCAACGCGGCAACTTCCTCGGGCGTGCCCATCCTGCCGATCGGCTGATACTCCGAAAGCTCCTTGAACATTTCCTTCTCGCGGCCCGGATAGTTGTTGCGCAGGTATCCGTCGACGAACGGCGTATGGACCCGCGCCGGGCAGACGCAGTTGCAGCGGATGTTGCGCTTGACGTAGTCGACCGCGATCGATTTCGTCATCGTCAGCACCGCGCCCTTGCTCATCGAATACGCGAAGCGATCGGTAAGCCCGATCAGCGACGCGATCGAAGCGAGATTCAGAATCACACCGCCGCCCTCGCGCAGCATCAGCTTGATGCCCGCCTGCGAGCACAGGTACACGCCCTTCACGTTGACGCTGTAAATGCGATCGAAGTCGGCCTCCGAGGTGTTCTCGACCGTGCCGACGTGTGCGATTCCGGCGTTGTTGATTAGGATGTCGGCGCGATGCGCCAGGCGATCAACCTGCGCAAACGCCTCCGTCACCGAGGCCAGCTTCGATACGTCGCAGGCAACCGCGTCGGCGATGCCGCCGGCCTGGCGAATTCTCTGGACCGCCGCCTGGCCCGCGTCGAGGTTGGCTTCGAGCACGAACACGTGCGCGCCGTTGCCGGCAAAGGTGTTGGCGATGGCATTGCCGATCCCGGAACCGGCGCCGGTGACGACCGCAACTTTGTTATCGAGACGGAACATGAGGCGCACTCCCGTTCAGTTTGAATTGAATGTGAGACGCGCAAGGATAGATCAGTGACGCGTCTCTCGCCAAAGAGAATTGGCGAGGGATCGACGGGGCCCCAATGGCGGCCTCCGAGCGCGCGGCTTAGTGGAGGAAGCGGCGCGCGCGCTGCAATTCGCTCTTGTCCGGCGTAGGGTTCAATTCCGGCTGCACGCTCTCATCGCGATTCTCGAGTTGAGCGGCTGACAGCCCGTGGAACCTGCACGAATGCTGATCCAGAAGTCTACGGGTCTGGAAATGCAACTCGCGGCCGAACAATTCGCATACCGGGCACTTCATGCGCGAGAAACTTGCACTTCTTTTTCGCGCTTGGCAAGCCCGCCAAGGCATTTTTCTACTCGACCCGAGTGTCTCGTTTCGCGCCACACCGGGCGAGTCAGGAGCCCATGCGCGCCGCCGATGAAAATGGCGGCCTGTGGTTCAAACGTAGTCGAGCAAGCTGACCGCGCGATTGATCCATCCGCCGAGGAACTCGAGTTGAGTCACATCCCTCTTCACGATGCCCGCGATAAATGAGAAACGCAGTCCCAGGACTCGGCGGGCCAGTTTGTCGGGCGAAGCATAGTTGGCCAGGGCTTTGGCCGTGTCATCGCCCAGTCGGCCATCGGTCACGACCCCAAGCTCCTGCTGAAGCCATTGGGTCGCGCGAGAGACACCGAACAGCACACCCGAATCGACTACCACCAGGCGCAAAGCATCGTTCGCGATGCGGCTGAATCCGGGAGCTGCAATATATTTTTTTTCATATATGGCCCGCGCGGTGTCCTTGCTCATGCTCCGCACTTCGTCCGCCGTGGCCGGTCCATTTTTACCCATCCACGCCCCGAGGTCGGCGGCGGTGATGCCGAAGTTGGTGGGGCCTCCGTGGTCATTGGGGTTGTTGGTAAATCCGCCTTCATACTTCAGGACCAGGTCGATAATTTCGTCATTGGTCATCGCGAAACCCTCCCTGCTATGACTCAAGAGCAAGCCGACGCATCGGATAAAATTCGCACTTTGGACACGTTGTAAGCAAGCAGTGTCCACGATGCTCCTCGAATGTGGAATGGCGGCGAGATCAGCTCTTCTTTCGGAACGTCCTTTCCCGATAGGCGCGCGCGGCGGCCCGCGATTCCTCCGCCTGCGATGCGCCCGCCAGAATGTCGCCATCGGCATATGCGGTAATACCGGCGCTCATCGCGCGCGTCACCGCGTTGACGTGCTCCTTCGTGATAGCTATCGGCACGGAAGGTTTGGCGATGAGTTCCCGGGCGAGTTCCTCGACCTCAGATTGCAACTGCGCCGGCGGCACCACCCGATTGACAAAGCCCATCTGCTTCGCCTCGGCAGGGCTGAAGCGGCGGCAGGTCATCACCAGCTCCTTGGTCATCGCTGGGCCGATCTCACGAACCAGCTTGGGAATCCCGCCCCATGCGAGTGGAAGCCCAAGGTCGACTTCGGGGATGAAGAACCACGCGTCCTCGGCGGCGACGCGCAGATCGCAGAGCGCCATCAGCACCACGCCTCCGCCGACGGCGAACCCTTGCACCTGTGCGATGGTGACCGCGTGCATCTGCTCCAGCGCGTCGGAGGCGCGCAGGCCGTATTGGCCGGCCTCGCGCCGATAGAGCCAACTGTTCTTCGTTTTGGTATCCGCAGCGGTCACCGTCGAGTCCTGCAAATCGGCGCCCGCGCAGAATGCGCGGCCCGCTCCGCTCATGATGACGACGCGCAACTCGCGATGGGTATCGAACCATCGAGCCGCTTCGGCAAGTTCCTGCAGCATAGTGGAGCCGATGGCGTTGAGGCGCTCGGGCCGATTTAGTGTCAGCCGCCCGAGGCCGTTTTCTTCGACCTCGACCTTAATGGTCTGGAACTCGCGCGTGTCTTTCATAATTCGCACCTTCTCCGGATTCGAAAGCGAGCCTAACCAGACATTTCGGAGGCCGCAAACGAAGCGCTAATATCCGGTCGGACCGGCCGGAGCAGGCGGGCGATGCCGGTTGGTGCGTTACAGCAGCGTCCGCCGCAAAATCGAGCAAACTCGCGTCGAGGTAGATGAAGATTGCGCTCCGCCGTACGCCCGCTCACCCCGGCTGAAAAGATCGCGATCGCGTTGCTGATGACCTGGACCGCAGGGTTCATCGATCTGGTCGGCTATCTCTCGCTGTACGGGCTGTATATCTCGCATATGACTGGGAACACAGTCGCGATGGCCCACCACATCACGCGACTGGACTGGATGGGGTTCGTGCGCCGCGGATGGCCGATCGCCAGTTTCGTGTTCGGCCTGCTGCTGGGCGCCTTCATCTACGATGCGGAAAAACGTCGCAACGTGCAGCTCCGCTTTCCGGCTACCATCGGGCTGGAAACCCTGCTGGTCGCGACCTTCATCGCGGCCGGCGCCGGCAATGGATTCAAGGCGAACATTCCACCCCAACCCGCGCTGAAGTTTTTTCTGATGGTATCGTTGCTGGCGATGTCGATGGGACTTCAGAATGTCTCGATTCGAAAAGTCGGCGGCATCAATGCCTACACCACCTTCGTCACCGGTTCGCTGGTCAAGTTCGGCGAGTCATTCTCCGATTACCTCTTCTGGCTGCGCGATCGCACCCGCGGGCGCTTCCGATCGCGGATCGGAAAGGCGCTGCGAGTCTCTCCGCGGCAGCTTTCGTTGCAACACTCCGCTATGACCCTCGCGCTTTGGGTCACCTATCTTGCGGGGGCGATCTCGGGCGGCTTTTCGACCGAGCAATGGGCGCTTTTGGGAATGATCGCACCGCTGACCATATTGTTTGCGATCGTCGTCTATGGCTGGTTTCGGCCGCTGCTCGAGGAGACGGACCATGAATGGTAACCGCGCTCGGCGGATGAAAGAGTCTGCTTCAAGCGGCCCCGTCGCAATGTCTCACAACAGTGTATTTCTTCGGGACACTTCGCGTCTCACCAGTTCGTTTTTCGGTCATCAGATCGTGGAACTAAGGAGTTTTCGCCTGCGTCGAGCTTGGCCCGCGACCTGCTCATAGCGGTCAACTCTCTCAGGAGGCTCGACGCCATGAACAACCTGGTCGAATTGGCCATCGAACGCGAAGAACAACGACTGGATGCCGCGCTGGAAGTTCCCGAGGACTTCGATCGTTCGCTCTTCCCCTGGCACAATTCCGAGTTTGGATGGAGTCCGACGACGCGCAAGTTCGCGGCCCGCGTCACCCCCACGCGACGCTTCTCGACCCGCCCCAGCATGGCGCGAAGCCACTAGGGCCGGGCAATGCGAAGCATTCCGGTAGCATCCACGCGCCATTCGGCTCGGGTCCTTGTCATCGAGGACGATCGCTTCAATCGATCGGTGCTGAAGGCCATCTTCGAAGCCGCAGGATACCGCGTCATGCTCGCCGATAGCGGCTTTGCGGGACTCGATGCACTAGCGGCAGCGAGCGTCGACATCGTAGTGCTGGACCTGGGTGGGCCCGGTCTCGAAGGCCTTCAGACATTGCGGCGGATGCGAGTGGTGCGGCGCGAAATTCCTGTTTTGGTCATCACATCTTGTCATGACCTCGGGCTCGCGACCGAAGCAATCAGTTGCGGCGCCGACGATTTCATCACTCGCCCGATCGAAAATGACGAACTGGTTTTGCGCGTCGCCATGTCGCTGCGCCATCGCAAGATTGCCGGCGAACTGGAAATCCTATCCTCCAGCTTCACCAGCGACGGTCTTTCCCACTAGGCGGCACGGTCCCCGCATCCCATCCCTACCTCGACGTGCGCGAGCGGGTCCTGGCGGCCTTTTTCGCGGCGGCGACGCGGCTCTTCTTGCCACGCTTAACGGCGCTTGAATGTGCCTGCCGTGCGAGCGCGCGCGAACTGGCGGCGGAATGGCCTTCCCGCTTGAGGGCGGACTTCGTCGCGCGCGAACGCTTCTTCGATGAAGGCTTGCTCCGGCGGCGGCCACGGGCAGAATCCTGCTTCGCTTTCCTGCGCGTATTGCGCGTATTGGATGATGTCTTCGATGTGGTCGGGGCCGGCAGGTTCACTCCGGCCCGGCGGGCCTTGGACAGTCCAATCGCGATGGCTTGCTTGGTGTTGCGCACGCCATGCTTGCCTTCGCGCACATGATGGATTTCCTCGCGCACGAATTCGCCGGCTTGGGTCGACGGCGACTTACCCTCCTCGGCATCCTCACTTGCTCTTTCCAGGGCGTCTTCTTCCGGCATTATTTTCAAACCATCCTTACAAGTTTGCTTTGGAGTTTTGACGCGTTACTGCGCACCTGGATTCGATTAAGATTCGTGCGCCGAAATTCCCCGGATCAAGAAATAATGCGACGGGTAGCGATGGTGCGATTCGCTCCAGACCTGCGGCGAATCGACCCACCTATGGAGGACTGCACTGATTGTTTACGTTCATCGGATAAAAGATCGCTCATTTTTCCGATCCTGAGGCTCCCGAAAATCTGGCACGAGTGATGCTGTCACACCGTTCGAGGGCGTTTTGGAAAATCAAAGCCAAACACAGGAGAGGAAGGAGAATACATATGTCACGTCTAATCGAATGGAACCCATTCAAAGAGCTCGAAAAACTGCGCGGCGATTTTGACAAGGTCTTCGATCGCTTCCGCAACCCCTCATGGCTGGCCGAGGAATTGGACGGCGGCGCTGTCCGTCCCCGCATCGATTCTTTCGTCGAGGATGGCAAGCTCACCGTTCGTGCCGACATGCCGGGCATCGATCCGAAGAACATCCAGGTCAATGTCTCAGGCAACGTCCTGAATGTGCGCGGCAAGCGCGAGGAGAAAAAGGAAACCACCAAGCGCGATTTCGTCCGTCGCGAGGTGCATTACGGTAGCTACGAGTATTCCACCTCGCTGCCCGAAGGCATCAAGGCCGAAGATGTGAAGGCTTCGTATCGCGACGGCGTGCTCGAACTAGTCGCTCCGTTGCCGAAAGAGCTGGCGCCCAAAGACGTCAAGATCCAGGTCGAGACCGGAGAGCCGAAAAAGATCGAGACTAAGGAAAAGGCTGCCGCCTGAACCAATACGAATCTGATACCCCTTACCGCGCAGGAAGGGTTAGGCCTTGGCGACGCGGACTCAATCCGGGCCGCTGACAAGTGGCCGGAGTGGCGACCCCCCTCGCTGCTTCGGCTACGAACACCTCAGCGAGGAGAATCATGAAAATCGAGCAGATCATGCAGCGGAACGTCAGCGTCTGCACCCAGGACGACAACCTCAACACCGCCGCCCGGTTGATGTGGGACAACGATTGCGGATGCATTCCAATTATCAGCGCCAATGGAAACGGCGCTGTCATCGGGATGCTCAGCGATCGCGATATCTGCATGGCCGCCTACACGCAGGGCAAGACCCTCGCGGAGATCCCGGTCACGGTGGCGATGGCCGGTTCCGTGCTCTCGTGCAAGCCGTCCGACGACCTCGCATTGGCCGAGGCGATGATGCGCGAGGCCCACATCCATCGGATCCCGGTCGTGGATGACAATGGCGCGGTGGTCGGCATCGTGTCGCTGACCGACCTTGCCCGCAATGCGTTGAGCATCGGCGAGGGCAAAGTCGCGCTTGGAACGCAGGCCGAAGTCGCTCGCACGCTGGCCGCGATCCACGAATCGCGCGGGCACGAGTTGGAGGTGCTGTCGAAGGCGGCCTGAGCCGCGTCAAGGCTCAGGCGAGGCGTACGCGGACGATTTCCGCACCTTCAACCATCGCTTTAAGTTTGCCGAAGGCGACGTCGCGCGGTAGATATTTCATTCCGCAGTCCGGCGCCGCGATGAGGCGCTCGGCGGGAACGTGTTTTAGAGCCGCCTCGATGCGTGCGGCGACCGCCTGCGGGGTTTCGATATTTCGATCATTGAGATCGAGGACTCCGACAATCATCGTTTTGCTCGGAAGGTCGCGCAGCACCGCGAGATCGAGCTTGGGCTGCGCGGCCTCGATCGATACCTGGTTGACGACGCATCCTTCGAGTTCGTTCAGGAACGAGTACGCCGAAGGCTTATTCGGAACCACTGCCGCATAGCCGAAGCAGATGTGAATCGCGGTGGTGCCTGTTATGCCTTCCAGTGCGCGATTCACCACCTTGATGCCGTACTGCTTGGCGCGTTCGGGAAAGCGCTGCATCCACGGCTCGTCGAGTTGCACGAGATTGGCGCCGGCAGCGAAAAGATCCTTCACTTCGTCATTGACGGCGGCGGCCAGCTCCATCGCCAGCGCCTCACGATCGCGATGGTGGATGGTCTCGGCCTGCTCCGACATCGTGAACGGCCCCGGCAGCGTAATCTTGATGGTGCGGTCGGTGTGGGCGCGCAGGAACGCGACGTCGCGGACTTCGACCGGCGCGATACGCCGCACCGGTCCCGAAAAAAGCGGCACCGGCACGGTCACTGTCCGGCCCGCATTGTTCATGGTCAGCTTCCCTTCCTTCTCGCGATCGAGGCCGGCCAGCGCGTTGGAAAATTTGTTGGAGTAGCTCTCGCGCCGAATCTCACCGTCGCTGATAATGTCGACGCCCGCGCGCTCCATGTCGCGGATCGCCACGATAGTCGCGTCATCCTGCGCCTGCTCCAGCCATTGCTCGGGGATGCGCCACAACTCTGGCACGCGCGTACGCGGAACGAAGTGGCTGAGCTTCTCGCGATCGATGAGCCAGTCGGGTTGCGGATACGAACCCACCACCATCGTGGGAAGAAGCTTCTGCATCATCATGCTCCCTACAACGCCGAGCGCGGCGGCTGGCCAAAACGGATCGCGCCGAAGTTGGCCGCGGTCCGCGCGTGTTGCAGCACGATGTGGGTACGCATCATCGCGAGGTCGCGGAAATATCGCCCCAGCATCGAATTGAGTTGGCCGTTGCTGGTTCCGCTCGAGGTGAATAACAGATCGACCGCCTCCCAGCACATTTGGGCGCATTGCTGAAGGCGCAGGACGAACGCGCGCTCCTCGGTCCCGCCGAATCGAGACTCATCGCGCATCCACTCCGCACATACAATGGTGTAGTCCTCGGCGAACTTGAGCAGCGCGGCTTCTGCGGTTTCAACCAGCGCGTGCGCACGACCGAGGTGCGCCTGATACTCAGGGCTCTCACCGCGCATCGGAAACGGCGGAAAGTAGGTCGGCTTCTTCCCGATGCTTTCTTCGTACACGTCGATGGCGCCGCGCGCAGTGCCCACGATCACGGCCGCCGCCTCGCCCACCAGAAACGCGGCGAGGCGTCCATGGTAGAGCGGATTTTCCAGTCCCGCGATGCCTCGATGCGCCGGGACTTCGTCGGTCAGACCGCCGGGCGTGCTGCGGTGTTCAGGAACGAAGATTTCTTTCTCGATGAAAATCCGTTTTGAGCCGGTCCCGCTCATTCCCCAAGTCTGCCAGTTATCGACGATGGTATACTCGCTCGGCTTGAGCAGCAGCAGGATCAGTTGTGGCGGTTCGCCCTGCGCACCGGGCACGACACCCGGAGCGATGAAATGGGTGCCGACGTCGCATCCGGAGGCATAGTCCCAGAAACCCTTCACCGCGAATCCGCCGTCGACGGGTTGAAGGAATGCCGGCGCTCCGGTTGCCGGCGCGCGGAAGTCGCCGTCGGCGCCGTAGGCCTCGACCTGCGCGCGCTCGCCAAAGCGTGCAAGAATAATCGGATGCCCCGCGGTCAGCGTCAGGACCCATCCGCTCGAAGGGCATCCGCGCGCGATTTCGATCATCGCGCGATGATAGCTGGGAAGGTCGGATTCGTAACCACCGAAGCGTCGCGGTTGCATCATGCGATAAAATCCAGCCTTGACGAACTGCTGATGGGTCGAGGGCAGAATGCGCCCTGCCCTCTCGCACTCGGCCTGCTGCTCACGCAGCATGGTGCGCATCTCGCGAGCGCGCGCGATCATGGCCTCGGGGGTGAGTCCGGGCTCGGGCGGTTTGATCGATTTTGCATTCATCTTACTGCGTCTACTGTCATTGAATCGCTGATGGTTCAAGGGCCGTCGATTCGGGAATCGTCGGTGGTACGCGCGCGTGGAAGTGCCTCGCTTGGCGCGCTTGGTAAGACGTGTAAGACTTGACCAATGACTTTGAGGCTTTCAACCAAAGGACAACTGGTAATCCCGGCGCAGTTGCGCAAGGCCTTGAACCTCCACGCCGGAGACAAGGTCGACGTCCAACTCGAAGGCCAGAGGTTAGTCCTGAAGCGCGCTGCAGCGCCTGCCGCCACCCTCAAGCGCGGACAGTTTGGGCGTCCGGTTCTTAAGGCGGCGCCGACCGCACCCGCGATGACGACAGAAAGCATCGGCGCACTTCTCGAGGAACTCCCCTGAGCCATCTGCTGGACGTTAACTTCTTGATCGCCTGCGCGTGGGAATCGCACGCCGAACATGTCCGGGCGAATCGATGGCTGAGCCGGGCCAAGTCCTTCGCCACCTGCCCGATCAGCGAGATGGGCTTTCTATGGGTCAGCCTGAGCCCCGCCTACGGTGCGAGCTTCGATGATGCGATAGCCGCGCTGCATGCAATCGTTAGTGAACGTACGCATCGATTCTTGCGAGACGCGACGCGCGCCGAGTCGTTGCCGCAAGTCGGCACCAGCAAGGATGTCACCGATGCTCACCTGGTAAGCCTCGCGCGGCGTCATCGGCTGAAGTTGGCCACCTTCGATGCCGCGCTATGCGAGAAGGAATGGGCCCACGGCGTAGCAGAAGACCCTACCGGTTGACCCGCGGCGCGCGCGACCATTGTCTCGGGCGTGAGGTCCGGGCTCGGGCGGTTTGATCGAGCTGATGTTCATCCAGGTGGGTGTACTGCGCCGAGGATTTGCATCCCATATGCTTGGGCGCCGATCGCCAGCGCCTTGTCATGGGTCGCCATCGCCAGTTTTTCCCCCGCGCTCTCCTGCCATAGCAGCGCGCTGGCAAGGTGAATCGCGTTGAGCGTCCCCAGCTCGGTCGGCATCGGCTGGGCTGCGCGATCGAGAACCGCGTCGTCGATCTCAATCAGCTCCAGCGAAGCGATCAGGGCCAGGATAGTGTGGCGTCGCCTCGACACCTCCGCATCGGAAAGCTGGGCGCGGAGCCGAAGCCGGTCCAAAGTGCGGAGACTCTCGACGGCAATCAATGCGCTTGAGATGCCGTGCTCGATCTGCGCCCACTTGGGGGAGAGCATTCGGCTGTCGAAGCACCGCGCGCAGAATCACGGAGGCGTCGTTGAGCGGAGGCGTGCCCGGCCCCGGCTTGCGAATTCTGAGCTTTGCAGGCGTCCGTACCGGCACGATGTGCGCAACGGGAGTATCGCGGTCCAACACGGCGATGGTCTGACCGCTGCGGACCGCGCGAAGGTACTGGCTAAGATGCGACTTAAGCTCCGCGATGCCTACCTGCTTCATGACCCCATGATGACCAGATCTGGTCACAACGTGTAATTGCCTCGGGCGTGTGGTTAGGTCTGGGAGGTTTGATCGATGCAGCGGGTATCGACGCGGATCTCCTCGTCACCGCTCGCATTGAATGAAGCGCGGTTGCAAGCGTTACGCGCCAGGCCGTTCCTTTTCATGGAAGGGGTCGTTCGCGAACGACCCGCAGCGATGGTGGATCGCCAAAAAATCTACCGGCGTGCCGCTATCGCTGCGGGCGCTTCGCGAAGCGCCCCTACCAGAAATCAGACCCGCGGCTTGCTTGGTGCCGGAGGACCCAACCCGGTAATGAACGGAACCTCTAAGGGATGTAGCGGGACAATCGACGCTGCATTCCTCGTCACCGCTCGCATTGAATGAAGCGCGGTTGCAAGCGTTACGCGCCAGGCCGTTCCTTTTCATGGTAGGGGTCGTTCGCGAAGCGCCCCCTACCAGACCCTCGCGCACTGATCCTCTGCTCGAGCGGGAAATCGGTCGCTCATCCCGCGCTAGACCGCACTGGACGGAATGGTCTATAGGGTCAGTAAGATTCCGATCGGTATGTTGAAAGCCCGGCTGCGGGCTCGAGGGTGTAATGGCTGGAAAAGATTCGCTACGTGAGGAGAACCATAGCGTCGGCGCCGAACAGCTCGTCGTGATGAAGGGCGGCTCCGGCAAGCCGCTGCTGGTGTTGCACGAGGAGCTCGGCTGGCCCGGCTGGATGAAATGGAACGAAGCGCTCAGCGAGCGCCGCACCATCGTGACGCCGCTATACCCGGGCTTCGGCAAGACGCCGCGTGCCGAATGGGTGGTGAACATTCGTGACCTGGCCAGCTTCCTGGCGCGCTTCGTGCGCGAGCAGAACCTCGCCCCCATCGATGTCATCGGCTTCTCGCTCGGCGGATGGCTGGCGGCGGAAATGGCCGCCAACGATCCCAACCTGTTCTCGAAAATCGTATTGGTTGCGCCGGTGGGCATCCGTCCGCCCGAAGGCGAAATCAAGGATTTATTCACGGTGCCGGCGCTAGTCTATCTGCGCGAGTCGGTACGCGATGCGGCCAACACCGCGGAGTATGCGGCTCTCTATGATGGTGGCGTCTCGGAAGCGCAGTACGAGGCCTTTGAGGATGCGCGCGCACAAACCGCGCTCCTCGCATGGCAGCCGTACATGTACAATCCGAGCCTGCCGCATCTTCTCGAAGGCACCGTGAAAGCGCCGACGCTGATCGTGTGGGGACGCGACGACAAGGTGGTGCCGATCACGGCGGGCGCGGTCTATCAGAAATCCATCAAGGGCTCGAAGCTGGTGCCCATCGACGGGGCGGGTCATCGGCCGGAAATCGAAAAGTCGGAACAGTTCATCAAAGAAGTTCAAAACTTCCTGGGATAAGGGGAGAGGCGACTATGCATATAATGTGGTTCACCGAGCGGCAGTATCACTACGATCCGGAAACCGAAGCGGCCAAGAGCGATCTTCTGGAAAACCAGATCCTGCGCAACCGCAGCTTCTTCGGATTGCCCAACCAGAACTTCGACGCCGCAACCGGCTCGATGCTGCTCAACCAGTACATCGACGAGAAGGTCTACTCCGAGGATCTCGGCTTCGACGGGCTGATGCTCAACGAGCACCATGGGACGCCCTTCTGCCTCGGTTCGGTGATGGATGTCGAAGCCGCGGTGCTTGCGCGTGCGACCAAGCGTGCGAAGATCGTGCTGCTCGGCAATCCGGTTCCGACGGTCGCCAATGCGCTGCGGCTGGCGGAAGAGCTCGCGATGATCGATTTGCTCTCGAAGGGACGCCTGGTGCCCGGATGGGTGCGCGGCGCCGGCAGCGAGCAGCTCGCCAACAATGCGAACCCCGCGCTCAATCGCGAATACTTCGAGGAAGGCGTCGACTTCATTATCAAGGCATGGACGACTCCCGGCCCGTTCCGCTACGAGGGCAAGCATTTCCATTTTCGCTTCGTGAATCCGTGGGTACTGCCGCTGCAGAAGCCGCATCCCCCGATCTGGATTCCCGGCCTCGTGAGCCCCGACACCGTCCTGTGGTGCGCGAAGAAGCGCTTCCCGTACATTGCGCTCGCCACCCAGCTCGAGCCCACCGTCGAGCTGTGGAACATGTACACCGACCAGGCCGCGCGCGAAGGCTATCAGGCCGGCCCCGAAAATTTCGGCTATCTGCAGCCGGTGTTCGTCTCTGACAATCAGGCTCGCGCCGAGGAACTCGGCAAGCGCTTCCTTTATGGCGGTGCGTTCGCGCATTTCGCGCGCCCCGAATGGATGTTCCCTCCCGGCTACAATTCGAAAGAAGCGACCCGGCGGCTGGCGCGCCTCGCGGCCGGCGCGAACCTGCCCGGCAAGCCGATCACCGATGTCATCGGCGAGGAAAGCGACGCCGAGATCGAAGCCCTCAAACAGGGAGTCTATGCGACCTACGACAAAACTCGCGAGCAGCTTCAGATGATCGCGGGTACGCCGGATTACGTCATCCCGCGCCTGCGGAAAGTTCTCGAAGTGCTGCGGCCCGGTATCTTCTCGTTCTGGCTCGATGGTCCGGTCGGAGCGAAAGACCGCATGCGATGCCTCGAGCTGCTCGCCAAGGACGTCGTGCCTGCGCTGCGCGAGACCGGCCAGCAGCTAGGGCTGGTCGATCCGTTCGAGCGGCGCCCGGGCTCAGTGCCGCTGGTGTCGGGACGTACCGCCGAGCGCGTCGCGCATGCGGAATCGCTGTCGGCGTCGGTGGCGGGACGATAGATCAAAGCATGAACATCCGCGCGACCCAGGCCGCGCGCAGGAGGATCATATGCACGTAGGATACGGCGCAGTCTTTCAGAATACCGACAACAAGATGTCCGACCGGGACGTGTGGAAGAACGAGATTCGGCTCGCCGAAATGGCGGAGCCGCTCGGCTTCGATTCGGTGTGGGGCGTCGAGCATCATTTCGACGACTACACGATGTGTCCCGACGTCTTGCAGTTCCTGACCTACATGGCGGGACGCACCAAAACCGCCAAGCTCGGCTCGATGGTGGTGGTGCTCCCGTGGCACGATCCGATTCGCGTCGCGGAACAAATCTCGGTGCTCGATCATGTCTCGGGCGGCCGTATGATTTTCGGCATGGGACGCGGTCTGGCGCGTATCGAATACGAAGGCTTCCGCATTCCGCAGGACGAAGGCCGCAACCTGTTCGTCGAGCACGCCGAGCTAATCATGAAGGCGCTCGAAACCGGCATCATGGAAGGCGGCAAGAATACCAATCAGCCGCGCCGCGAGATTCGCCCCTTCCCCTTCAAATCATTCAAGGGCCGCACCTATGCCGCCGCGGTCTCGCCGGAATCGATGCCGATCATGGCGAAGCTGGGCGTCGGACTGCTGGTGATCCCGCAGAAGCCGTGGGATGCGGTCAAGGCGGACTTCGAGGTCTACCATCGCGTGTGGAAGGAAGTGAACGGCGCGACGCCTGCGCCCAAGCCGCTCAGCGGCGGGTTCGTGTTTGTCGATGAGGACAAGGACCGCGCCGAAGAGCAGGCTATGAAGTGGCTGGCGGGCAACTACAAGACCGTCATCAAACACTACGAGATGACGTCCGACAAATTCGGCACCGCCAAGAGCTACGAGTCCTATCGGATGGTGAGCAAGTTCATCGCCAAGCACGGCATCGACGGCGCCGCCGCCGACTTCGCGCAACTGATGCCGTGGGGAACCCCCGACATGGTGCTCGAGAAGCTCGCCTTCATCAAGAAGACCATCGACAACCAGGGCTTCATGCTCAATTTCAGCTACGCCGGCATGCCCTACGACGAAGCCGAGCGCAACCTGAAGTGCTTCGCCAAGCACGTGCTGCCCGAACTGAAGAAGTGGGAAGCCGAAGACATCGGCGGCGGCAAAGACCTGCCGATGGCGGCCCACGCTGCGGCTGCCGCATGACCAGCTAATACTCCGCATCGAGAGCGCGCTCTCATTCGAGGGCGCGCTCTTCTTCATCAGGGGTCGGTATGTTCAAGATAGGCAAACTGTTCCATCTGACGCATGTCGTTAGCGATCTGAACGCGGTCGATCGATGGTACGACGACGTGTTTGCGGTGACGCGCTACTATCACGGCTTTGCGAAGGCGGCCGGCCGCGATGCCTCGCTCATCGCGATCGGCGACGTAATTATGGAGCCGATGACGCCATCGAAGGTCGAGGGGCTGCGCAACCAGTCGGTCAAGCGCTTTCACGATCGCTTCGGCGAGCACTTCCATTCGATCGCGTTCTACTGCGATGACATCCCGGCGATCTCGACTCATCTCGCGAAGCACAATCTGAAAATGTGGGACGTCACCGGGCGTCCGGTCACGCCACCGAATGAGAAATTCGCCGTGTGGACGCATCCGAGGGAGACGCCGGGGCAACTCGAGTTCGCGGTCATCGAACGCAACACCATCGATCCGCGCCTGCAGCCTGCATGGTCGAATGAGTTCTGGCGCGAGCGCCATCCGCTCGGCATCGAGCACGCCTCGCACATCACGACGGTGGTAAAGGACCTCGGCGCCGCGAAGAAGTTCTACTGCGATGTGCTTGGCGGCAAGCTGATTCACGAACGCGAGACCGCCGGGCGCAAACGCAGCGCATTCGTCGCGATTGGCGAGGACACCGTGGTCGAGCTGGCGCAGCCGACCTCGGCGGATAGCGCCGAAGCGCGCGACCTCGAAAAAAATGGCGAGGGCGTGCATGCGCTGACGTTCAAAACCCGCAACGTCGCGCGCGCGTCGGACTTCTTGAAATCGAAGCAGCTCAAACCGGAGCGCGAGGGCGACGCGATTTCGCTGGGCCGCGACCAGTGCTTCGGGATGGTGATTGGCTTCACCGAGCGCCCCATCCCCGGCGACCCTCGCGACAACTAGGCTCTGAGAGAATCTCTTGCACCCTCGCCCTAACGATGATGGCTGCCTCCGCTTATCCCTCTCCATTTTGGAGAGGGTGGCGCTGCGCGCCGGGGTAAGGCGTAGAGGTTGGTCGCGAGGCTGCGAGCAACCTGGTGTGGGACATTATCCAGCGGGTGGCTTCACGCGCGATTCAAGGAAATCTGCTCTGCTCCGGCATCGCTGAACAAAAGAATTCCGTAATCGCGCGAGGACGCGCTGGATAAGTCCCACTCTTGGTCGCGATGAATCGCGACCAACCTCCCCCTCGGGCGAGGGTCTGGATCTCTCTCCATCGAGAGAGGGTTGGAAAACTTCCATCTCAGCCGAATTGGCCTAGTCGGACAGCGCGGCAGGATCGAGTTGGGGACCACTCAACTGAGTCACCCTGCCCTCTTCGCCGCGCTCGCGCAGCCAGCGGGCGACGATCATCATCGGCTCCAGGTCGGCGCGCGCAATCGGAAGCTCCCGGTAACGATCGAAGTTCGCTGCGACGAAGCGCATCACCTCTTCTGATGCTTCGGGCGAATCGAGCTGACGCGTCATCGCGAGGCGGCCCGACAACACCACATGCGCCGCGCGATCCTCCCCCGCCCCGGTCACGATGAGGAGGTTGTTCTCGGTGACCACCTGGCTCAGCCGGCTGACCCGCGAAGACAGCGTGGCCAGCGATTGCAAATCGCGCTGATGACGGTTGGCTTCCTCGAAACGCATGGCAGATGCGGCCTGATCGCGCGCCTTCGCCAGCCCGCCGAGAATCGATCCGGTGCGGGAGCCGCGCAGGAATCCGACCGCGTCGCGCACCCGATCCTCGTAGGCGGTCTCATCGATGCTAAGGTTGCAGGGCGCGCTGCAATGCCCCATCTGGCCGTAGATGCAGGGCGAGAAGTCGGGCTCGGGATCGAGGCGTCCGGTGCAGGTGCGCAACCCGAGCAGCCGGGAGAGCGTGCGCGCCGAATGATCGACGCCGCGTTTCCCGACGAACGGGCCCAGGAACATCACGCCACGGCGAACCGTCATTTTCTGGGTCACCACGATGCGCGGGAAATCGTCCATCAGGTCAAGCCGGATGAAGAACGCGGGCGCGACGCTCTTGAGCATCCGATTGAACGGTGGCTTGAGTTCGCGGATGAGTTGGGCCTCCAGCAGCGCGGCCTCGAGCGAGGAGCGCGTCACCCGGGTTTCGATTTTCCAGACATGGCTGATGAGGTCGGCGGTCTTCGCGCTGACGCTGGAATTGAAATACGCGCCGACGCGATCCTTCAGCCGGCGTGCTTTGCCGACATAGAGCAGGTCGCCTCGTTCATTGCGCATCAGGTAGACGCCCGGCGCGGTCGGCAGCGCCGCGATTTCTTCGGGCGTGATGTGCCGCTCGATTCGGCGTCCCGCCGCGCCGCGCTGATGATCGTCGATAAGGCGGTCCAGGCGCGTGAGGCCCATCTTGGCCGCCATCTCGATGAAGATGGACAGAATCTCGGCCGCCATCCGCGCATCGCCCAAGCCGCGATGGCGTCCCTCGGTCGAAAGCCCGAAGTGCTCGGCGAGCGCGTCGAGCCGCTTGCGCCGCAGCGACGGCATGAAGCGGCGCGCCATCCGCAAGGTGCAGAGAACCGGATTGTTGAGCCCGATTCCGAAGATGCGGCGGAACTCGAAATCGAGAAAGGAAAAATCGAACGCCGCATTATGCGCGACCATCACCGAGTCACCGAGAAACTCGCGAAACGCCGGCAATACATCTTCGATACGCGGGGCCTCGCGCACCATCTCGTTGCTGATCGAGGTCATGTTGCTGATGAAATGCGGAATCGCGCGATGCGGCCGGACCAGGGTCTGAAACGACTCGACCATCCGGCGACCGGCCATTTTCCATGCACCGATCTCGATGATAGTGCCGGGCCCCGCGCGTCCGCCGGTGGTTTCGAGGTCAACAACAGTGAAGCACGCCTCTTCGAGTGCAACGCGCAGACCGAAGCTTTTGCGCAGCGACCATAGCGCGGTGTCGGCATCGAAGATGAAGTTGGGATCCTCGGCCAGGAGCGTGCGCACCAGTCGCGCGCCGAGCTCGGGATCGGAGCCCGCGCCGCTGAGCAGGAGGCCGATGATCTCGCGAGCGTCGGCGCCGGACGGACGCGATTCGAGAAACGCGTAGACCTTTTCCTTGGCCGTCGCGCGATACGCCGGCGGAGCTTTCCCCGCCGCGGGAGAGGTCCCCAAAACATCGAATCCAGCAGCCACCGCCTCACGCCCTCCAGCGGTGGTTTTAGCAGGGCGAAGCTCTGGTGAAAATAGCCGGGGAATGATCCGCCCAAAGCGTCTACAATCTGACTAACTTGAGACATACTCAAATTAGCTATTGATATCTAAAACTCTCCAGGCTACGTCTGAGATATCCGCCCCGGACAGACCCCTTAGGCATTAGGGTCTCCCACCACCGGACCACGGTTACTCCGCCAAGCCGCTGACCAGACACCGTCTGGCGACAGTTTCCCGAAGCGCTCTTGCCGCCGTTACGCAATCGACCGCAGCCAACCAAGGGAAACTCCGGAAAACGGCGCTTTTGATACTCATCTCTGGAACCAAGGAGAGACTACTGCCAGCGGGGTCAAGTGTCGTCCGCGACGCTTCCGATTTGAAGTAGATGGCGTCTCGTTCCCCCTTACCCCTGTCGGCTCTGTTTCCGGTTGTTCCGTAACTTTACGCGGTTATTTTCGGGAGCGGCGACGTCTGGCCGGCGTTTCTCCACACCGATCTGGTGGATCGCTTGCATTGGTCGACTCAGGTGCAATTACTCGACGGAGTTGCACTCGGCGAGGATACGCCCGGACCAGTATTCCACTGCGACATTCATCGGTCATTTGCTCAGTGGCGTTCGCGGGTTGGTCGTCGCGACCAAAGCATCTTCCTTCCAGGCTTTCTCTCGCGGTGTTGAAGGGCCTAATGAAGCACTCGCAGCTTCGCCGACATCACACCCAGATCGGCACTTCTATCTGCTGAGCCAGGTTCCCTCGAAGCTCCTCACGGTGACGCCCCAAGGTCCTCGCACTGCCGCCCGTTTCGTGACAACGTATGTCATGGCCGGTCTTCGGCTGCCGGTGCGTCGGACTAGTTGCAACGCGGCAGATCGCCGGTCGAGGACCGCCCAGTGTACGATAGGTAGGGCGCTCCTACCTCTTATTGTTCTCGTGCTGATCCTATCGCCTGAAGCGTTCGCGGGCCCACCGTACATTACCGACGACCCGGAGCCGGTGGCGTATCAACACTGGGAAGTTTACCTCGCATCGATATTCAGCAAACAGCCAGATGCCTGGACAAACACCGCTCCTCACCTCGAAGTAAACTACGGAGTGGCGCCTGACATTCAACTTCATTCGATCTTGCCCATGACCTTGTACACACCTGCCGATGGTGCAAGCAGCTACGGGTACGGGGACACCGAGCTTGGCGTCAAATATCGGTTCGTTCACGAAGGCGATTGGCTACCGCAGATTGGAACATTTCCACTGCTGGAAGTTCCTAGCGGGTCGAATGCCAGGAATCTGGGTAGCGGGCACTTCCAGACCTTCCTGCCGCTTTGGCTCCAAAAGAGCGAAGGAAAGTGGACTGCCTACGGAGGCGCTGGCTACTGGATCAATCCAGGTTCCGAGAATCGTAATTGGTGGTTTACCGGCATCCTGGTTCAGTGCCACTTGCTTTCAAACCTGACCCCAGGTGTGGAGCTCTTTCATGGGACTTCACAACAAACAGGTCAATCGGCGCAGACTGGGTTTAATCTAGGGATGGTGTGGGACCTTAGCGACGTTCAGCATATTATGTTCTCGGCTGGTCCCGCTTTTGGAGGGCCAAACCAACTTCAGGGGTATTTCGCTTACCAATTGACCTTTGGGCCGTATCCATAAGTTGCTGGAGGTAAGCGTTGGGCCGGGGCTTATGGAGCAGAGGGAAAAACCGCTCCGTCGTCGGCTTCCCCTGTTCGTGCGATTTCTCTGCGTTTACCACAGATCGACGTTGCTGCTGTCTCAGGATGTGGCCTAACCCGCGCAAATCGAGTATTTTCAGATCGGCCACTATGCGGGCTACGATTTGATTGGAAGGACCGAGGTCGAACCATTGCCTGTCGATCCGGATTTCAAAGTCACTCATCGGCTATGGTTGTTCGTTCTTTATCCTTTGCTCGCACCCCAGGACATTCACGGCACTGGCTTCATTCGATGGCGCTATAGCGATCCGGACCGCGGCGACGATACCCTGGATCTGGGAGGCGGCGCACGTCGGGTGCGGCGACTAAATGAAGGAATAATGAGTGATGCCACCGGTGCTCAGGCGTGGGATCCTGACCACTATTCGGGTTTCAATCCGAAGACTGAACAATACGTTTACAAATTCCTTGGTGAGAAGCAGATGCTCGCTTGCGCTCATGCACAACACTCACCCGAGGTGCGTTGTCCTACCGATGGTGGCATCAGTGCTTGTCCGGAAGCTTGGGAAATGCGTCATCTCTATGTCATCGAGGCGCTTCCACGCAGGACCGTGGGCGTCAATCAGCAGGCACTCCATAGCCGTACAATCGTCTATCTGGATTCAGAACTGTGGTTCGAGCTATACATCGATACCTATGATCGTCAGGGTCAGCTATTTCAGAACCATATCTACTGGGTCGCTACTCGTGACCGCCCGGTCTCAGACGCCAAGGTTGCAATTTATCCATTCAAGCGTTCGTTCGTGGTAGGCGCGGTTTCCACCGACTTGCAATCTGGCCTTTCCACCATGTGTTACTTGCCGGGCATTGAGACGCCCGAGCGAGAGTGCTGGTACATTAATATGGGCGCGGTGGGTAAGGACTTTTTCACGACTGAAGCGATGGTCAGAGCCGCGCAGTTCTAGTATTCGGTTTTCGCCGTTATCAGTCGTCGGCCTTCGCCGTTTAGGGGAGGCCGACGATTTCTTGAGAGCCATATTCAGGCACAGCGGGGCTGCGAACTTCAAAAAGTAGATAGGACAGCACGTGCGACTGTCGAGTGAAGCCGCCCCTCTCGAAATATTGGTGGTGCTTGCAGTGATTTCGATGCTGGAAACCCCTCTTTGCCGTTAAATTGGCCTATTCTCCCTAGCCGGGTATCCTGTCTGATTGGGCAGGATGCCAGCAGGGGAGAAGAACGAGATTGAAGCTGTTCGACAATATCCGCAAGGAGTGCGAGTTCGGACTCAAAACCACCAAGCCGAGTAGCCGCCAAGCTGAAGTGCCTCGGCGAACGGTGCGACAGGCGTTGGCCAGGCGAAACTATGGTCGCCTGGGCGCGACGGATCGGACTCCCCATCGCCGATCACGCTTTTTTTGAGCAGGCGGTTATCGAGCAACACCTCGGCCAACAACTCCTTCAGTTGCTGGGCCTCCGCGCGCAGTCCTTTGACTTCGTCGCTGGTCGCTTCCCGGGCGGTGTCGCCGGCCAGCCGCTTCTTGCCCGCCTCCAGGAATTCCTTCGACCAGCGGTAGTACAGATTCTGGTTAATGCCTTCCGTGCGGCACAGCTCAGCGACGCTCTCTTCGCCACGCAGGCCCGCGATCACGATCCTGACTTTTTCCTCGGCGGAATACTGTCGCCGGTTGGCTCGCCGAATATCCCGAACTGCCTTCTCCGCTTCCTCTGATTGCCGCTCCACTGCTGATCTCATCTCCGCTCCTTCCGCGGTTACGATGAGCTCAAAAGCCTCTCTTACTCAATCGCGCCTTTCTGTCTCACAAGTGCTGACGGGGAACACGATTGCCTCGCCCGTCACGCTGGTCTTCGATCACATCGCGAAGACCGAGCGCCCCCTTACCGGTACCCCAGAAATTGGCTAGAGGTCGACGGCCAGTTGAGCGTACATGGGTCGCTTGTTTCCGGATGAAGGAGCTTTAGTAAAACGACGATGTCTTGAGGCTTCCGGGTGCGAAATTGATAAGTTTGTTTACCCTTTACGAGAAGAAACGCTTATGGTAACTCTCACAATGCTTCGGTACTGTTCGGTCCCTTGACGAGCCACGCTGCGGCGGAGGTGGTGTCCTCGCGCATCATTTTTCAAAATCCGTAATTTCGCAAAGGAAAAGGTTTCCCCTCAGTGAGAACTGCGGCTGCTCTCAGGAAATGGATTGTTGATTGGCAGTAACTGTCGGCCCTAAAGTGCGTCAGTCTGCCGCCCGAATTGATCCGTCCGAATTGTCATAGAGGAGTCCATGATGTGAAGAGTCCCAAGAGTATTGGAAAAGTAGGTCGCTGGATGGCAACCCTAATGGTGTCCGGCTTGTTGGCCGCCAGCCCAAGCATCGCGCAAGTCCATCCAGGTGACATGATCACCCCTCAGAATTCCGCCAAGATTAGAGACCTCGTCTCTCCAGGCGTTCTTTACAAAGTCGGGCGCGGGATGTCGATGAAAATCGTTCCTTCGCAACGCATCGACTGGCCTCCGCCGTTTAAGGACGCGACCGAGAAGTATTCCTCGCAGGTGCGCCTCACTGATGACCACCGAAGCCTCATCGGGTACGTCGCCGGACAACCGTTTCCACTCATCGATCCCAACGATCCGCATGTTGGCGCCAAGATCATGTGGAACAATGTCTTCCGGCCAATTACCTCAGATGACTATGATTTGCGCTTCTTCGATTGCGACACCGCGCATGGAACTGCCGGCTCCAGCCAAAAGGGGCAGGTCGTCTATTTTCAGGTCGGCCACTATATGGGGTACGACCTGGTCGGCAGGACCGAAGTAGAACCGCTCCCGGTCGATCCGGACTTCAAAGTCACCGGCCGGTTGTGGGTATTCGGATTGTATCCGCTGCTCGCGCCTCAGGACATCCATGGAACCGGATTCATCCGGTGGCGTTACGCTGATCCCAATCGCCCTGACGATGACTGGTCGCTCGGGGCGGGTTCGCGACGAGTGCGCCGTCTTAACGAGTCCATAATGAGCGACCAGACCGGCGCTCAGGAATGGAACCCTGATCACTATTCAGGCTTCAACGCGAAGACCGAATTCTACGACTACAAGTTCCTGGGTGAGAAGAACATGCTCGCGTGTGCTCACGCCGCCCACTCGCCGGAAGTGCGTTGCCCAACCGACGGTGGCACCAGTGCATGCCCCGAGGAATGGGAGATGCGCCACATGTACGTCGTCCAGGCGGAACCGCGCCGCAGTCTTGGGAAGGCGGTTGGTGTGCTGGATTCAAAAACCGTCATCTACATGGACAGCGAAATGTGGTTTGAGCCCTACATCGACGAATACGACCAGCAGGGTCGCCTGTGGATGAACCACATCTGGTGGACGGCTTATAGAGATCGGCCGGTTCCCGACGCGAAGATCGCGATCTATCCGTTCAAGCGTGCCTTCGAGGTCGGTGCGGTTTCAACCGATGTCCAGTCCGGCCTGGCCACCATGTGTTACTTGCCCGGAATGGAAACTCCCGAACGCGAATGCTGGTATATCAATATGGGAGCGGTAGATCGCTCCAACTTTACCACTGACGCGATGGTTCGCGCCGCTTCATTCTAGTCTCTGTCTCGATGATGGTGCGCCTCTCTCGAGGCGCACCATCCGCTTCTCAACCCGGCGAGATCCGAGCCGGAGCGGCCTTCCAGAATCAACCGGGCCACGATGGTTCTCATAGAAGGTGAGTTTGTCCATGAAGCACTTCCCTCGACTAATAAAATAGCCCTTACCTGCGTTACTCGTACCTCGATAGTCGACTTTGGTTGGAACAGAGAAGCTCTGCGAGCCACGGGTAAACGAGAGTCACAAAGCGGACAAGGGTCGGCGCCGTACGAACTCGCCAAGATTCCCGTTGCTCATGGCGCGCATATTTTCTCTTGCAGACCGGCTGGCGCCAACAGCTTGAAGTCTCCGCACTACGCGCAAGCCAGGGGTGACGATTCGCACCGCTTCAACCGGATGTATGCGCGGCTGGAAGGCCGTTGTTCGACCCGCCCGAGAAGCACGCCCTCGGGCTGCTCAATAGCCTCCAGCTCCGTGTCCGGCTTGAAGCGCAGCGGTTCCCGGAGAGGTTTGGGGACGACAATACGCCCCGCTTTGTCGATTTTAAGTTCCATACCATTAGCAATACCGTATGCCATCAAAAATGGCGATAAACGCAAGGCGGATGGACGTGCTTCGATTCCCGATCCATTCAACGTTAAAGCTAATGTCGGTGGTGCCTCCTCTTGGCAGGCTCCCCCGGGATTACCCGCTATCGGGACCAATTCAGAGCTACCAGCTTGGCGGTCAGGAACCCTTCGCTAGTGCCGAGGCCGGCAAGACCACGCGCAGCCCGGCGGTCTCGATCGTGCTCAACAGGATCGCCACGCGTTCCGCCCCCGAAAGATAGCGATCAAAGATCGCCTCGAAGCCGCGAAAGGCGCCCTCAACCACGCGCACATGTTCGCCCCTGTCGAACGGTTGTTCGCGGATCTCCACCACGTCGTTGACGCCGCGCGATCGGATCTCGTTTATGATCGCCTCGGAAACCACGATCGGATCGCTTCCGGCGGAAACCAGACCGCTGACTCCCGCCAGATACTTGATCTCGAAATAGTTGCGTTGAAGATCGAGCCGCGCGAAAAGATAGCAGGGAAACAACGGCGCGACCGACATTGAAAGCCTGCCCCATCGAGGCATTCGCGCCTTCAGCATCGGCAAGAAGACTTCCGACAAGCGGGTCGACAACTGATTGCGGACCCAGAGCTCCTTGCCGGGCCTGGTTCGGATCAAATACCACTCGTCCGGCGCTTTTGCGGACATCGGAACTCCTTTTCGGGAGCCTCGAGAATTAGCGCAGATCAATAGTAGAGGGCAAAACTATCGGGCGCCTGAAACCAACACTGTGCTTGACTTAGCGGCCTCGGAGTTCGCGCTGTGCATTTTCCAAATCAGCGTCAACCATCATCGAGACAAGTTCGTGGAACCTTAGCTTGGGTTGCCACCCGAGGAGGCGGCGGGCATTGCTTGAATCGCCGCATAGTTGATCTACTTCCGCTGGACGAAAGAAGCGCGGGTCGGTGTCAACGAATTTTGCGCCAATCCAGCTTGAGGCATTCAAATGCACGCTCGAGGAATTCCTGCACCAATGAGTTTCGGCAGTTGCGTCGGGACGCTCCTGCTGCAGCATCAGCCACATCGCTCCGACGTAGTCACCGGCGAATCCCCAATCGTGCTTCGCATCGAGGTTTCCCAACCACGCCTGCTCTGCAATGCCACCTTGATGCGCGCAAGGCTGCGCGCGATTTTTCACGTGACGAAATTCTTACCCCGCCGCGGCGACTCGTGGTTGAACAGGATGCCGTTGACGGCGAACAGATCGTACGCTTCACGGTAGTTGACAGTTTGCCAATGTGCATAAACCATGGCGCATGCGTAGGGGCTCCGAGGATGAAACGGCGTCGTCTCCTTCTGCGATCCTTCCTGCGCTTTCCCGAACATTTCCGATGTTCCCGCCTGATGCAGCCGCTCGATCTGCCACTCTTCAATCCAGATATCAGATTTGGAATTTAGCGGAATCCGCCCGGCGGTTGACCCCCGAGTGGCGGTTGACAAGACGGGGCTTGGCCGGCGCGGGGGTTGACGCCGGGAGTGATTCAAACTTCGTGAGATTCAGGTGCAGCTCAATAGCGTCGTGCGACATTCGCGAGAAAAGTTCGTCGCTCGCGACCGCCTGCACGCCTCATTACAACGGGCGTCACCAGTGTTCATCAACCGAGATTCCGAGACCGCACAATGCCTGCGCGATTCGAAGGTGACGAGGCTCGTCCGGCGCTGGACATGCGATCAAAGGATACTCAATTTGATCGCGTTTACCCGTCCCCGGGAGAAGTGCGTCTCGGCGGCTGGTATAGCACGAGATCGAGGCCGGGAATATCCTCGAAGTCACGCCGATTCCTCGTCAAAAAACGGTAAGAATGCTGTATCGCTTGGCTGGCAAGCCAGAGATCTTGAACTCGGTAGCGGTGCTGCCTGCCGGCGGCGCTAATCTGGGCCGCCAGACTACCGAATATGTCGCCACTGACCGCATCCACGACGACGAGCGGTTTACGTCGAAGCCGATGCAGCGCGGCGAGGCGCCGCTGGCGGATTCGCGGTTCCTGCGCGACCTCAGCTCCGAACCGTAGTTCAGCGATGGTGATTGGAGACAGATAAACAGGCTCGTTGCTGGTCAGAGTGGCGACGTCAGCCGGGGCCAGGAGGCCGCGTTCTACGTCGATCCATACGCAGGTGTCGATTAGAAAGCCCACGGATCGCGCACACCCTTGCTGACTTTGTTCCCCTTCCAGCGATTCTCTCTAGCATCAGTCTCCCAAGTCGCCGCGACGTCATCAGGTAGGGTATGGTAGAGGTCAGCCATCGCTTCAAGTGCATTCTGCCGACCGGGCCCGGCGACAAGCCGGGCGATTTGCTCATGGTTTCGCTCGATCACAATTTCTTCGCCATCGGCCACGACGCGGTCGAGAACGCGACGGAGATTGCGGGCCAATTCTGTTGCGCTTATCGTTTTCATTTTTCGTCTAATACGAATAATCTGATTCTCTCAGATAATACATACTTCGCCGAAACGTGTCACGTCTTCAAGCACGCGAGAAAGCTCCCGGGCTCAAAGCGAAAATCTGGTATCGGGCGTGGCGGTTGTGCGCGGGCGCAAGGTGAAATCCTGACCTCGTTTCGAGAATGGTTCTAACCGTCTGCACTCGTCGCAACTATGCGGAGTCCGTTGCCGGTAGAGCGGCTACGATCAATCTGTCGATTCTACGCGCGGGCACACATCGGAGGCCGCAATGCGATCTCGAAAGTGGGTCGCCTCGCTGGTCTTCCACAACGAACCAGTCCTATTCTTCATCGGCGGCGGATTCTTTCCGGCTCGAGCGCGATCCTCTGGTCGAACAGAGAATCGCTGCCTGCCACGCGGGTGGTGTCGTGAAGTTGGTGGAAAAGTGAAAAAAGCGTCAAGATCCGGCGAGTTGAGCCACAACTCGCGCCCGCTGGGAGGCGGGTGCCGGAGGATGACGCCATGGAAAGCGGTAGCAGTCGTAGGTGGCAGGGGAAAGGTGCGCTCGAGGAGCTGATGCGGGAGCGGATCCGGACCACCATCGAGAGCATCGTGGATGAGGAACTGGAGGCCGCGTTGGGTGCGGCACGATCGCAGCGCAGCGGTCCGGTTCGGGTCGGCTATCGGCATGGGAAGCGCTCGCGAACCCTGACGACTAGCCTTGGGGCGAAGCGCACCTTCGCGACGTTCTGAAAAACTACGCCTCGTATTACAACAAAGTTCGGCCTCATCTTTCGTTGAATAAAGATGCTCCTGACTTTGGGCCGAGCCAGAAGATCGGTCGTATCGCAGCGACTCCAATCCTCGGCGGCCAGCATCATCAATATGTCCGAGTTTGGGTTTTGACCAGGCACAGGTCGCAATCGAGTGAAGGTTTTGCGATGGCCGTCACATAGTCGGATTATCCGACAATTGGCTGCCAAGGCCACCGAGGCGGTTTATTCGGGTGGACGTTTCCAATTCGACAAGTCGCGCCGAATCATTTTTTCGAGGGCTTCCACCTCGGAACGCAGTTGGGCCCGCACTCGCGCCCTGACTTCCGGGGAGAGAGGCGGAAACGATTCGCCTCGCCCGACGCAGTACTCCCAAAGGTGGGTTCGCAACAGAAGACGCATGGCGCGACCAGCGCGTAGCACCTGAAGTACCGCCGCGGTGTTCAGCGCGAATCGTGCAAGGGCCGGGTTTGCAGGCAAGCGATCGATGCGATTTTCGGCGAACCGGCCGAAAGCGCGCTTCGCGAGCGACGTCCTTGGGCTGCCGATGAAATCGCAAATGTCGTTAACAAAACTTTGCGGATCGGCGACCAGGTCGTCGTAAATGGTCACCATGACTCTCTGGGTTCCGAAGAGCTCCTGCCATCGCCGCAAATGGTAAGCGTAACGACCGCTTTCGAGGATTTCCGGACGCACCGCCAACGCTTGCTCAAAATCCCCTTCGATTTGCCCCCATCGAGAGAGCAACTTGTAGAACGAATATGCCCGATCCACGGGATCGCGAAAGGTGCAAATTATTTTACATCGAGGGATGCGCTCGCGCACCCTTCTGGGCGCTTCGAAGTAGCCGAAGTAGGGACAGATCTCGCCGACCACTGCGCTGTCGCGACAGTGTCGAAAATACGCGGCGTACCATTCAATGCCGCGCTCATACCTTGTACTGAAAAAGTGAGTCTCTTTGACCCGTGGCAAACCCGCAACCGCCGTGAGTGCTTCGTGCAGCCAGGTAGTGCCGGTACGCTCGGGCCCAATTCCGAGAAAGTCCGGAAGACGCAGATCGTTACAGATCCGTTCGTCGTTCATCCGAGTCTTACGCTGGAAGCGAATGCCCGAAGCCTCTACAACTGAACGTCAAGACTCGGCATTTGGCGCGGTGTTGTCCCTGCTCGCTCCGCGCTTCGATGGTATCGAGGCACATAGATTCCCAATTTGGTTTGCCGCCACAAATACAACGTCAAAGGGATGTGTTGCAACTTTGGCGGGGATGGTTGGTAGTCTGCAAAGACCGTGAATAAGGCAAGCCCACCGGAAATCTTCAAATGCCGGCAAGCGAAGCCGGAGCTGATTCTGTGCGCCGTGCGCCGGTATCTGCGCTACTCGCTCTCGCTTCGTGACGTCGAAGAGTTGTTTGCCGAACGCGGGCTGATGGGATCACACGACCATCTGGCGCTGGGGGCAACGTTACGGCCCCGAACTGGACCGGCGGCTGCGCTGCCATCTTAAGCCAGACCAACAATCCTGGCGGGTCGACGAGACGTATATTCGAGTGCAGGGCCGCTGGTGTTACCTATACCGGGCCATCGATTCCAGCGGTGCCACCATCGACTTGCTGCTCTCTGCACATATCCGCAAGGAGTGCGAGTTCGGACTCAAAACCACCAAGCCGAGTAGCCGCCAAGCTGAAGTGCCTCGGCGGACGGTGCGACAGGCGTTGGCCAGGGCGAAACTACTGGTCCGCAGGCTGGTCGGATACCAGCGACCAATGCCCGATCTTTGATTCCCCTTGATCGACGCGATCCTGGAAAGCGATCGTAGCGATCGCGACCTCGCCGAGGTCTCGGTCCCACGAGCTGATGGGTGGGCTGCGTAAGAGTTAGAACCGACGCGCTGTATTCGGTTCCGGTTGAGCTGGGCAAGATGGTCGAGTTCCGGCTCTATCCGAGTCACGTTGAGCTCGGGAACCAGAGCCGCTGTCTCGCTCGCCAGGAGCGTTGTTACTAGCGACATCAACAGTTATTCGATCTCGACATTTACCCCGATATTCGAGAACGCAAGCCAAGGTTCCCTGCTCGGATCGAAGTCCAATATTTCGAAAGCGCGTCGGACTGCCGTTTCGACAGATCAATCTGCCATCCGATGCTCCTGGCGGGCGTATGATAATTCTCATCGACAACTCCGCACTCCAGAGTAAAGGAGTCCGACGTCCGCAGTCTTAGAAGCCGGCGGGTTAAGTCAACTGATCCGCTTCACCCCACTTCCAATCCGGCGCGCTTCCGATCTCGAAAACGAATCGTGCTTTGGGTGCATGCAGATCATCGTTCGGATTGAATTGCTGTCTGTTGGCTATAGTTGTCTATATCCGCTTGACTTGGTTGCCAGATTTTCGTAGATAGTCTCGCAGTTCAACATAAATGGGCAACATCAAGAGCGCCGATGGTTGCGCGATTCTGTTCTTTCTCGCGCTGACACCGCGTGCCGGCGTTAGTACTGATGCCGACGCCGCACCCGAACGCCATACCTGCCCCCTCCTAGAACTTGTGGGACTCGTAAGAGCCCTCTCGCACCATCAACTCCCAGCGCCCCCGAATTGCTGACGCTTCGGCAACGCGATCGTCTGGTAAAGTACCTTCCGGCGCTGCTGGTCGCGGCGGCTGCTCTCCAAGTAGCTGTGGCAATGTGGGATGTGCACTGGTTTCAAACTGACGAGCGTGAGATGTATCCGATTCGGCTCGTCGAATATCTGCAGTCATTCAAGTGCGGCCACTTTTTTCCTCGCTGGTGCCCGGACCTCTGTGGCGGCTATGGCTACCCCTTGTTCAACTACTACCAGCCAGGGCTGTTTGCGACGGCCGCAGCCATTATGGCTTTGCTTGCGGTCACTCCCGTCGCGGGTCTCAAGCTAGCGGTAACGGCATATGCAATCGCCGGTGGGTATGGCGTTTATCGCTTGATCTTCGGTGAGACCGGACGAAGTGATGCGGCTTTGCTTGGCGCAATAGTTTTCATCTACTCACCCTATCGCCTGAGCCAACTGTTCGTTCGTGGAGACCTATCGGAGTTCGCCGCCTACTCGCTGGTACCGTTCGTCTTATGGGGCTACCGGGAACTCAACCGAGCGGAGCCGTCCAGAACTCCGTTGATTGGAACCGCGACCGCGCTAGCCCACGCAGCCACGTTGTTCTGTCACGTACTGATTGGCCTATATACCACCGAGATCGTGGGTGCCATGCTGCTCCTGGAGGTGTTCTGGCATCGCGAGAATATGTTGCGACGGGCAGTGTTGGGTAGCGTCGTAGTCATACTCGCAATCGCGCTCGCGGCGATCTATCTCGGACCGGCGTGGTTCGAGGGGCGTCTGGTGAGGCTGGAAAATCTTCGCTATGGAAATTGGTACGCGCCGAATAATCTTATCTTCCCCTGGCGGCTGATATTCCAATCAGGTCTCCGCAGCGTAGGGCTGGCATCGGCGGTGGGGATAGTCGCAGCGGCTATGAGCTTCGTTCTTCCCAAGGTCCGTCAAAATGCCTCATCAGTGATCGGATGGTGGCTACCGGTCATCGTCATCCTATCACTGACACTTAAGTCTGGCTGGACCAGGTGGTTCTGGATCTGGTTCCCGCTGGCAAGCTTTATTCAGTTTCCGTGGCGGCTGTTAGGGTTCGTGGGACTATTCGCATCGGTTGGTATCGGGGTCAGCTGGACGCTCATCGTTTCGGAAAGATGGCGCGCATTTCGTTGGCTGGGCGCTATCTCGCTTGCGCTTGGAGTGGCTTACATCGAACAACCGTATAGATGCTTTACTCACGGCGGCATTGATGTGCCGGATACCCTCACAACGCCCGCGGGAATCCTTGCCCAACCAACGGATCACGCCAGATACGGCCTTTATACAACGGTCTTCGCTAACGAATACCTGCCCGTGACGGTGCGTCAGCCGCGACTCCTGCCTTCGAACGTGAAGCTGGTGATTGGCGCCGGCAAAGCTGCGACCAAGGTGACGCAGCCTTGTCCACTTCGATACCTGGTCGAAGCGCAAGCGGAGCTACCCAGCGCGCTCGATTTGCAGGTCTTCAACTTCCCGGGCTGGAAGGCAGCGACATTGAGCGGACCGGCTGAGGCTCATCTTCTGAGTTCGAACGAAGGACTTATCCGGCTGTATCTGCCCCAACCCGGTGATTACCGAATCGAAGTATACTTCGGCATGACAACCGTCAGGGTGGTGGCTAGTGCGATTACGTTGTTGGCATTGCTGCTGATCTATCCGATTCTCTGGGAACTGAACCGCCTCCTCTTATTTCGTGAGAGACCTCTACCACCCGCGTGACCGACGCTCCGGGAGCATGACACGGTCGCGCCGCCGATGGCCACGAGCCAAGCAGCGGATGGCTCGATTTAACGACCGGGCGAAGCTCTGGTGAAAATAGCCGGGCGGCATGAATGCATTTTGGATGGTGATCATTGCGCCATCGTGCTCCATCGTGGCATCGTCAACGGCGCACAATGATTGGCGTACCTCAGCGGAGTCAGCGCAACTGCCGCAGGTACCATCTTCAGGTTAAGTACCCGATCGAGAAATGAGTTCGCCAACAGCTCCCATCAATGGCACCGGCGCCGGGGCGCCCCTCCGCCGGAGCCTGATCGCCTCGATGGCGCGCCTCCTGCCGGTACTTACGATGGTGGCGTTAACCTTGGCGATACTGCCCAATTCCGGGTGCGGCAAGGGCATTTTCGATGAAGTGAAGAGTTCCGCAACGGCGACGACCCCCCGCACCGTCACGCCGACCTCCACCGCGAGCCCGATGGTGCCCAGCCAGGCATTCAGCATGCGCGGGAGCGGGACGCAAATCAGTTCGACGCCGGGGACCTGCTCGGGGCTGGCCTGTCACGGATTGAGGGGGCATTGCCAGTGCATCATCATCAGCGGGACGCTTCTTTCGGGAATCGTAGGTAATTCAAACTTCAGCGCGAGTGTCACGGTCAATATCGACGATTGCACAAATACCGGAACATTTGGCGGATTTTGCTGTAATGGCGATGGGCTTGCTACCATCACCAATGGACAAGGAACATCCGCGAATCTGCTCGATTTGACGTTCACAGGACCCTTCTGCGTCGATCCCAATTCGTCGACAAATCTTTCGCTGCTCGATTCTTCCCTGCAGGCAACCTTCGATGTGCTGACCGCCTCCAGTACCGGGAAGTTCCTCAATGCAACCGGGACCGGGCAGCTCAACCTTTTTACCGATACCGACACTGGCGATGCCTACCTCGCTGCCGTCGGCGAAATTCAGTTGCCCGCCAAATGAGAGAATCAGTTGCCTTACAGATAAGGTGCCCAATGCTTATCAAAATGTGGCTATCGCTCAGTATTCTCGTCCTCCTCGGCGCAGTCAGCATCAGCTCGGCCGGCTCTGATCCTTCGAATTCGCTCCGCGTCGATCCGATGCGAGTGCGCGCCGCCCTCGAGCATCGAGGCCGTTCAGGCGCTACCGCGCGCGCCGCTGCGGCAACCTCGCCGCTACTGGATTACAGCATGCGCGGGACCGGCGTCGCAGCCGATGCGGTAGATGGGACATGCTCGGGCGCCGCCTGCAACGCCTCGGGCGGCGATTGCCTGTGTGTCACGTTTCAGGGGACGCTGAACGGAACACAAATCGGCAACGCTGATTGGGATGCGGCGCTGACAGTCAACATCGATGATTGCACGAACACCGGCACGCCCGGCCCCGATCCCGCAGGTGGTTTCTGCTGTTTTGGCGATGGCACCCTCAATGCCACCGTGTCATCCGATACTCTCGCGATGTCATTCACCGGCCCGGTCTGCGACGACCCCAATGCGAACGACGACACTAATGTCATGGGCGGATTTATCATCCTGACCGCGGACAGCGCCGGCAAATTCCAGCATTCCGCGGGAGTCGGTCAACTCAACATTTCAGTGCTGGAAGATGGAACCTCCTATTTGGCGGGGACCGGGGTGCTTCAAGTAACCTCGCCGTTCTGAAAATCGTCCGATTGTTGATTGCGCCTTTTATTACTTGCCGAAAGCGTCGCTCCAGTGATAAATCGAGGTCGAAGCTCGCTTGGGGTGAGATCTGGCCGGGTTTGAATCTTTGCGCAGCCGGATAGCGAAGAATACAATTAAGGAACAAGTGGGGATTCAGAAATCGATGATAAGGGCTGATTCCGTCCAGATTTGATGGTTTTGGTCTGATCTGGATGCATCTCGATGCGAGTGCGCTTTCATGCTCTTATCGAGGCGTTGGATGCGCTTGCCTGTCCAAAAGCATGCGTTGACGACAGAAAACCGGCGTTGCTCCCTGAATCTCCCGTTTGACGCAGGTAAGGTTGCTGAGACGCTAGAATGTGTCGCCAAATGGAGCACTGCAAAGTATCAGTCCTGACACACTTGGCAAAACCCTGTTAAAAGCTGAGATTTTTTGTCGCAATATAAAGGAACGCTTCTTGCTGAAATAGGTGGCGGGAACAAAAATGTTACAGCTCCGAACGGAACCATCGCGGTAGGTCGTTCTCGAGGCAACTCGGACGATGGGGGAAGGGGTTTTGAGAGCGCGATCGGAGCCACGAATCCAGGGGGGAATAATGAAGCGAGCGTTCTTTTTGCTGGGCTTGGCCGCGACGGTACTCCTCGGGCAATTTCGAACAACAGTATTTGCGCAAGAGGCGGGTGAGATACCCATCTTACGGCTACCAAGTAACCATCCCGCTTCATGGTATCGCTGCTGCCGCAGGGCAGGCGCGCCAGGCAATCGGCGGCGCCGCGGTCGCGGAATCCCTCGAGCATTCCGCTCTGGACTTACACCGTAACGTCGCCGGCCGACGGACTCACGTATACCGGCAAGATGGTCGGCGCGAGCCCATATTTCAATGGTGCGCGAACCACCAATGTCCCGACCGTGGTGATTCCTCTGATTATCAAGATGCCCGATGGCGGCGTATACGATCCGACGGCATCCGACCGCTGCACGACCTGGGGAAATTCGATTACCCAGGTTCTTGCCTCGCCAATATTTCAGCCTTCATTTTACACGATGAAGGGCATCAATATGGGCACTGGGCAATATATTGACGAGTTCCAGCGCGGGAACTTCTACAACGCCAATGTCTCCGCCACCGGCGACAGCTATCATACCGTGCTCAGTCCGGTTACCACGCTCGCAGCGCAAACCATCAGCATCCCCAACAACCAGGGTACCTCGATGTTTCTCGGAGGCTGCGCGCTGGTCGGCATTATGGACTTGGGAACCTTCGACTCGATCATTTCCAATAGCCTGATTCCGTCATTGACTGCGCAGGGCCTGCTCGATCAGTCGAGCTTTCCGATCTTCATCATTCACGACGTAGTGATGGGCAATCCGGGCACCGATATCTCTTCGCACTGCTGCGTGATTGGCTACCATTCCGCGCTCGGAACCAGCTCGGGAGTCCAGACCTATGCGGTGGCGGACTTCGATACCAGTCGCACCTTTCAGAATCCCGATATCCAGCCGCTAAGCCATGAGGTGGGTGAATGGATGGACGATCCGTACGGGACTAACCCGACTCCGAAGTGGGGACACATCGGACAAGTCATTAACTGTCAGGGCAACCTCGAGGTCGGAGACCCGCTCAGCGGAATACCGCCGGCGCTCTACCAGACCAACGGCAACTATGGAGTGACGATGTCCAACGGGCACACTTACTATCCGCAGGACCTCGCATTCTTCTCGTGGTTCTATCGGCAGTCGCCGTCGTTAGGCGTCGGAGGCGTATACTCCGCTGCCAGCACCTTGCTTTCACCTCCCTTTTCGATCTGCCAGGGATAATGTAAACCTCCGGGTCTAAGAGCGCTTTTCATCAAGAGCGGGTCAGTAGCTGACCCGCTCTTTCGTTATCGAGGAGCTGAGAGCCGAATAGGCGGAACCACGCCTCGCGCACTCGGTGATCTTAGGTGCGGCCCCGCAACCGCGATCGCACGCCGATGTTTTGGAAGCGCTTCGCGCGATAAGGATTCGACGGGTCGTTCGCGAACGACCCCTACCCGGACCATGCTTGATAGGTGATTTCGAGGGTTGCGACGATGCGATGCAAGTGATTCGGCATCGTTGAAGCGTTTGGTCGAGACCGTCTTGAAACACCCCGCCATGCGTCCGGAGCGGTTTCCTGGTAGGGGCGGTTCGCGAACCGCCCGCAACGATATCGGTGATGGCGACGATGCCATGCAGGTGATTCGGCATCGTTGAAGCGTCTGGTCGAGACCGTCTTGAAACACCCCGCCAAGCGTCCGAGCGGTTTCCTGGTAGGGGCGGTTCGCGAACCGCCCGCAACGATATCGGTGATGGCGACGATGCCATGCAAGTGATTCGGCGACACAATCCAGGTGTCCTAATCTTCCGAGAACCGAAACATGTCTGCCCAAATTGCATCGCCGATCTTCCCAGTTTCGCCCAAGCGTATCTTCCTGTCGCTAGTATCACCACACAGCGAAGCCCTGCGGTCGGTGCAGAGCGAACTACAACCCATCGGACGAATAGTCGTCCCCGCCTGGCCGTTTAGTATGCCGGCGGTGAATGGTGGAGATTATTCGGTGACCTTCGCAGAGATCTCGGGCTATCGATAAATCGTTGCGGGCGGTTCGCGAACCGCCCCTACCAGAAAGAAAATGCGATCGCGTCCGCTAGAAGAAAATGCGCGGCCAGTCATTGCCAAGGGGTACAGCGTTCGGGTCTGCCTGCGAGCGGATTTTCCGGGTCGGTTTCCCAACACGCCGGGTTGTCTCGAATGTACGCGATGATCCGATTAAATGATCGGTCATCTCCAATGATGTGTCCGTAAACAATTCCGCTGCCAGATCGCCCCGTCTGCGGTCCTCTGGATTTTCGTTGAAGCGTCTGGTCGAGACCGTCTTGAACGCCGCCAAGCGTCCGAGCGGTTTCCTGGTAGGGGCGGTTCGCGAACCGCCCGCAACGATATCGGTGATGGCGACGATGCCATGCAAGTGATTCGGCGACACAATCCAGGTGTCTGAATCTTCCGATAAGCGAAACCGATCAGCGCAAATTGCATCGCCGATCCCTACCCAAGCCCGATCTACTGCGCCTCAGTGCTTCGCGGGGGTCGGTGGGGTTGGTTTCACGCTCACGTAATATCCCAATGGGCGCCAGGTCCCATCTTTGTCACGCATGATCGAAACTTCTTCGCTGCCTCGATCGGTCGCCTTGAAGGCCGTGTCGAAATGGAACGTCACGTAGTCCCCGGGCATGACCTTGCCCAGTTTGTTTTGATATTCCGTCTTTGCCACCTTCCGCGATGCCACCGGACCCATCGCATTGCGGATGGCGCGCGTCTGAGCGCACCAGCCCGCCTTGTTGGTCGAATCCTTTAGTGGTTTACCGGCCCGGTCCCACGCCTCTTCGCACTTTCCGGCGTCGAGCATTTGCAGCCATGCTTCCGCTGCTTGGGTCGCTTCCTTGATCGTCACCGGCGAAGTTGTGGGCGGGACTTCGGGAGCGCTGGGTTCGGTGGAAAGGCCCGCCGAAGTAGACGGTGACTCCGAATCCGAAGACTGACACCCCATGGCGCCGCCAATGCTAAGCGCCACCATCAAGGAAATCACTGCTTGCTTGAGCATTCGTCCTCCCAGAAGAAAACACCGTCAGGAATAGCGTCTACCGAATGTCGCGTGGCCCTCGATTACAACATCGTAGCAGCACAATAGACCGCGGTATTCCAGTCGAGCAAGAAATCTGTGTCAGGACCGCGATCATCGCATTGCGGTCCTATCCGACCTGGCTTCTCTGACAAAAAGCCGCCGCCCGCAGTTTCCTGCGGGCGGCGGGACAAGGACGGCCTTACGAAGTCAGCCTACGGAAGATGCGGGATGAGGCTGACGACCTGCGAGACGTTATCACCCTTTCCTGGATCATGGATCATGATCTGCGCCAGTTGTGAGTTGTACCGGTAACCAGAACATGCGTCGGCATAGGTGAAGTGCGTCGCGTCGGTCGGGGTCACGGTGAACGTTCCGTTGAAGCAGCCGCTCGGCGAGCCACCCACTACACCGACGATATCGGCCATGAAGCTCGTCTGATTATACTGCTGCAACATCGGTGAGGTTGACGTGGTGCCGGTCACGGTTGCTCCGTCACCAGTTATAGCGGTGAGCAGGATAGTCGGGAAGTTACCGGTCTGCGGCAAGGAGGATATCCACGGACCATCCGAGCCGCCAAATACCTCAGTCAAATTGACCAGTCCAATGCCACCGTTAGTCCCGCTGACACCTGTCACTGGGCCAAATGATGGGCTGCCGTTGGGTCCGCTGCCCGAATCAGTTCCCGAGGAACCGGCAACACCCGGCGAGTTGGTGGCACCATCACCGAACTTCGAGTTCGTATCGGTAGTGCCCAGGCCGGCGACCAGAACGGAGGAGTTCGGGAAGGTGATCGCTCCGGTCTGCGTAACACTGCTGCTGTTGGCAGAAAGCCAAAGGTAGAGTTGGAGATCGGGCTTCCGCAAGCCGGGTTGTCCTCGAGGCAGGTGTTCTTGTAGGTAACCGCTGCGCAGGCCGCGCGCACGCTGGGGCTCAGGGTAAACATGAACGACGGTCCACCAACCTCAGAGGCTCCGACCTCATGCCAGAAGTACTGCTGCGTGTAGGTGCTACCTACGGTTTGACTGTTGATGAGGTGCCACGCCGGATGTGCATTAACCGGCGGTCCAACGATATCGGTGGCAGGCGGCGTGATGGTCTCCCCGGTGCCGAGCGTGTTAATCGCCAGGATGACCACGTTATGCTCGAGCAGACTGCTGCCAGCCGTGCAGTTGATGAAAGTGTTGCCGGCGTTGCCATTATCGACCGCGCCACTACCCTGAACTGCCGGAGCGACGTTGGTCGGTGTTGAGGTTGGCGTAGCGGTGGTGGTCGGCGTCGGCGTCGGCGTCGGAGTAGTCGTCGGCGTCGGGGTTGGCGTCGGCGTCGGCGTAATCGTCGGCGTCGGGGTCGGAGTTGGCGTCGGAGTCGGAGTCGGCGTTGGCGTTGGGGTCGCTGTGCGAGTTGGAGTCGGTGTAGGCGTCGGCGTCGCGGTTACCGTAGGCGTCGGCGTCATGGTCGGCGTCGCAGTTACCGTCGGGGTCGGCGTCGTGGTCGGCGTCGGCGTCGGCGGAGGCGTGGCCGGCGGAGTCGGCGGGATGGTCGGGCAGTGGCAAGTGCCGCCACCGCTGCCGTTACCCACCAGCACACCGCACTGGGTCTGCAGGTAGAACAAGTTGGTCGGGTCCCCACCGCCATTGTCAAACAGCGGAATCTGGGTGAGTCCGCGCGCGGTCGACGGAGGCGTGGTGGATACGATCAGCTGATTGTGAACGATGCTACCCAGCAAGTTGAAGGCAGATGAAACGCTGTAGCCGGGGGAATTGGTCGGGTCGCAACCGGCGAAGCATGCGCCGCTCTGCGACTTTTGGCAGAACTGGCCGTTGCTGTCGGGGCCGGCCGCCACATACGGAACGTTCGCGGCCGAAGCAACGATGGCGATCGCGCCATTGCCGTTGTCTTTGCCTTCCGCGCCGGTGATTCCCCAGTTATTGGTCAGGTCCTGGTTAACCGAGAAGGTCTCGATTCCGGCAGGACTGATGGGGCATCCGCAGCACTCGCCCATCTCTTCGTCGTCATCGAAGACGTAAATCATGGCGCATGCGTCGGGCGCTTCACCACCGAGGCTGGGGTTGGCGCTGTAGTTGGGATTGATCAGGGTGAGGATATTGTCACCGGCGCCAGTCCCTGGTTCTTTGAAGGTGTCATAGTACGTCCAGAGAACTTCACCGGGACCACCAGGAGTAACGACTGCGCCGGTATTACCGTTGCGCAGACTGCTCGCCTGTGCGGGCCCAGCGAGCATAGCCGCGGAGATCAGCAGGATCCCGGCAACTAGGAAAGCTCGCGTTTTACCAATACTACTCATGCTCGTTCCTCCCCGATCGTGCGGCGATGTTCATCTCGGTGGCCGCAGCTTTGCGTCATCAAACAACAAGAGCCGTGATGTAGAGCTTTGATACTCAGAGATCTGCCCGCATTGGGACGGGAAGAGCTCTGGGCAGGCTTACGTTCACGGAAGAAAATTGAGTCCCGCGAACGGATATTCCTGGAATTTGCCGAACCAAGACGCATAAATTCTGCGTATCTTTACCCTTTCTGCTAGTGCAGACGCAAGTGCAACGTGTCTTTTTGGTCGATTTTCATACTCTTTTAGAAATTCGTTAACTTCTCGCGTTTCACTGCACCGTTCGTCCACGTATGAGGATTCTGACCCCTTTACCTCTCCAAAACCACCTTCGTGCACTCCCCTTAATGCGACAAACGCCATTGGGATGACAGGAAGGGGTTAAATCTCGTCGCTTCACCGCGTTAAGGTAGCATCAATAAGACACATACTGAATCACCGTCGCGCGGCGAAATTTGAGCGAATCTGTCGCCGGGCGCCTCGATGCATCTCGGAGCGGAAACTCCTCCGGCGAATGCGCCTTCACTTCGCGTCTCGAGGTTGCGGGAAAATGGAATCGTGATACGCTCGGCGCCGCAATGATCATGCTGTTCGCGTTCGCCTCGCTGGTAGCGCTGCTGGGAGCGACCATCTACCTCGCGCAGGAACTCGGGTCGGACGGATCGCCGCTTGAGAATATCCGCAAGCTGGCCCCACTGGATCAGGCATCCATCGGATTCTTCCTCGCGGCTCTCGCGCTGTTCGCGATCGACGAAATCTACTGGGTCCGCTACTGGGAAACTCCCAACTATGTGGTCGTAACCGCAGCTATCGGAGCATTGGCGGGCCTCGTCTACCGGATTGCGGCAGGGCATTATGCCGCTCGCGCCGACGGCGATGGCTGGGCAGGCCGCCGATCCGAGCGGTGGTCGATGTTCGCGGTCTTCGTCGCTTTTCTCGCATTCTATGGGGTAACCGGCTTCATCAATCGCAGCCCCTACAATGCTCACGTGCTGCAAGCGATCGCGTTTTTGCACGGGCACGCCGATATCGAATATTCCGGCGCCATCGAGATGGTTACCGTAGCCGGGCGTCACTATCAGCTGCATCCGCCGCTACCCGCGATACTGATGATGCCCTTCGCGGCGATTTGGGGCCTGGATACCAACCAGACGGTATTCTCCCTGTTTTCGGGGGCGATCGATGCCGCGTTGGCCTGGTGGCTGCTGGGACGGCTCAACCTGTCATTGAGCGCGCGGGTCTGGCTCACGCTTTTCTTCAGCGCCGGGACCGTGATGTGGTTCAACACCCTAAACGGCGGCAGTTGGGACGTAAGCCAGACCGTCGCGGTCGGCTTTACCCTTGCGGCGTTGGGCGAGTTGTTCGGGGCTGCGCGTCCAGGAATTATTGGCTTGCTGGCGGGATTGTCCTCGCTATCGCGCAACGATCTGGCCTTGGACTTTCCTATCTTCATGGGACTCTGGTATGTGCGACGGCACAATTGGCGGGAGCTGTTGTGGATGGCGCCCGGCTTCGGGCTGGCAGGCGTGATCTATGTAGCCCTGAACGAAATCCGATTTTCCAGCATCTTCGATCTCGGACAGTTTCTGTATACCCCGGGGATTCCGACCTTCGCGCTCGGATACCTGCCGCAAAATTTGTACACGCTTCTGTTTATGCCGCCCAAACTTGATATTCGATATCCCTACCTTCACCCGATCTCGTCCGGGCAGGCATTGACGTTTACCTCACCCGCTTTCTTACTCGCGTGGCGTGCGAAGTTGACCGAGATCACTCCCCTACTTCTGATGGCGGGCGCAATCCTGGCAATGTTGCCCAGTCTCTTTTTCAACAACAATGGCGGCGCCCAGTATGGCACCAGGCACTACATCCATTCGTTTCCGTTTCTGCTGGTAGCGATGGCGAAGGGCCTCCCCAGCGACAATGGCCTTCCGGCCTACACCGATCAGCTCACCAAAATTCTTATCGGCGCTTCCATCGTTTTTATCGGACTAGGCGTCTATCACACGCGAATGTGGGGCTTCGAGTAACCCGGCTCATCGGGTAGTTCCTTTTGCGGAAACCCTGCTGAGGTGACAGATGCGGAGATCCTTCTCTTATCCCAGACCGGCGACCATACATACAGTGTGATTGCGCCCAGAATGCCGACCAGGAATATCTCACAGCCAATCAGGAACGCTGCGCCGTAGTATTCGATCGTCAGGCGCTGCCGGCCGGAGGGAACTCGAATCGACAGCAGTCCCTTGTACTGGAAAGGTTCGCCCTCACCTTTGACGACTTTCCATTCGGGGTCGAAATTCTGATTGACCACGACAACCGCTTTACCATTTGCATCTACATCGTAGTCCAACCGGTTAGGCGTCCATCGCACCAGTCTGACAGTGCCGTTGCCGATCAGGTATTGCTCGCCATGATAGCCGAGTTGATTGGAACCGTAAGCATTGTGCGCGCCTGAATATGCCGATTCGTAGCAATTAACGGCTCCAAGATTGGCCAGCGCCATCATGTAAGATCGATTCTCTGCCGATAGATAGAATTGTTGAAAGTTGGGACTCGCACGAAATGGTTCGTGTTCGCCACCGCCCAGCAGATATTGCATGTTGGAAACTCCTACCCACCAGCAGTCAACGGTAGCTGCCAGCGTCAGGAGGCCGATTACAATGGTGAGCCAGATCCTTCTCAGCGAACAAATCGCATCGACCCCGAATCCAGCCAAAACGCCCACAAAGAGCGTCGTCGTCATAAGCAAGCGAGTAGGTGCGTGTTGTGCCGAAAACACCGGAAACCGATGAAGCAGTACCCAAGGTGAGTAAGCTCCATGGTTTCCAGCTGCGAGTGACAGCAGCACCAGCGTCGTTACTGACCATGGGAGGGCGCGGCGAAAACGCACGGTGCCTCCAAGCATCGCCATTCCCGCGAAGAAGAAACCGATATAGGCTCCGAATTCCCAAAAACCCCAAAACCCACCCATCGAGTCGCGCGAAAAGAACTGATTGCGGGAGAAGAGTTCCTGCCCGAACATTGACAAGGTATTCACTTCGAAGGGGTCTACCGTTCTGGGGTTAAATCCGACGAAATGCACCGCTGGAACCAACTTCGGTGCAGCGAACAACAATTCGAATGCCAGAGAAGTAGACAGCAATAACAGCGGGAACAGACTTCTGTATTGGGCGCCTAGCACTAGAGCAAGCAGCAGGAGCACTAACGCAACATGGGTAGTCTGATAAATGCCTCCCTCAAAGAAAATGAGCGCGGCGGCAAATCCGGTTGGCACGGCGAACATTAGTTGTCGGTTCCGCCAACCCATCCAAAACAGTGCCACTACCCAGGGGATATACATAATACACAGGAACACCGAATGCCCCGGGGCCATTCGCAAGGAGTACCAGGAACTGCCGGCAAAGGTTGCTCCGCAAGCAAACGCGCCAAGCTTTCCGATATCTATCTGGCGCGCAAGAAGATACGCACCGCCGAAACCGATAGCGAGATGCGCAATAATTTCGAGGTGTATTCCCAGCAAAGGCCCGAATAGAAGGTGGACTAAGAAAAACGGAGTAAGAATTCGTGATTGAGGGTTGCCAAGTAGTGGCACACCTCCGCATTTGTACGGATCCCAAAGCGGAAGCTGATGGAAATGGGCTACCGTATAGAAAGGCGCCCAATGCATTTCCATCGTCAGGTCCCAGTCGTGATCGAGCCCGAGACCGGTCATATTCGCAACGATCGGATAGGTAAAGGCTACCGCGAACGCCAGCGACCCGAGCACGACCAGGCCTACTTCGAGCGCCCGCCTACCAGGCCTGGAGAACATACTCAGAAACTCCGACGCGGCGATGAGTCATGCTATGCGGGTACCGAATCGAGACTCCGGTTAAGGAGTTTTAGGCGGAGCATCTTTGCGGCCCACCACCTCGTGAACTGCCATGCCAAACCAATTCAGTTGAACGATCTTGCGCATCCGATACTTCTTTTCATAACGCTCGATTTCGTCTGGCCAGCTAACCGCGTAGATCGGCCGCGTACCATAGTAAAGATCCAGCGCGGGACTAAGGCCCTCCCATCCACGCGGCAATGCCTCGCTATTGTCCATGATGGTGACATCCGGACGCTTGCCTTCGACATAGCGTCCGTACCAAAGCGCCGTACTCGCACCCCACCATGAAAGCACCAGCGCGTGCGGCTTAAGCACTGAGAACACTCCGTCAATGAACACTTCGGCGTCATTGTCGTTATGCCACGACGAGTTCCAGAGGTTGTGAACCAGATAGTAGGGGAAGATCAGGCTGGCAACGACCGCCAGGATTGATAACGACTGTCGAATGGACCCATAACTAAGATTCCGAATCGGATCGATTAGCGCCGTTTGCGTGCCTATCCCGGTCAGGAAAAACAGCAACCAATTCGACATGATGAAGTAGCGTCCCCGTTCCGCATTCGGCACCGTGACCGAAGCATATATCGGAAGAATGACTCCGATGAAGACGACTAAGGCAAGCCGCCGATCACGCTTTGCCAAGGTAAAGAACCCTATCGCAGCCAGGATCGCCACGATCGCTCTGCCGGCCGGCGTCAGCCAGTCGCCGTACCAGCCAATGATTTGCGCGCCGTTCTGCGCAAGAACTCTGGGAATCGCGATCAAGCCTTCCAGGGTAAATAGTCCACCGCCACCGCTGAACACGACGTCGCGAAACCTTTCCCAAGTCTGCGGGTCCCAGTAGTTCAGCGGCGCATGCATCATGGCGCGGATTGGAAGGTAGGTATAAATGCCTGCCAGACTAGCTGCTCCTAGTAGCGCAGCAACGATCATGGTTTTGGGCGCGAAGAACTCTCGTGGCCGCGTTATAACCGTGTAGATGATGATGGCTGGCAGTTCTGCCACGAGGATCACTGCAGCGCCAAGTCCAAGTCCGGACAGCACCGCCATGGTCCACAACCAGCGACGTTCGCCGCTGTCCCTCCATTTCAATGCCATGAGCCACAACGAAGCAGCTATCAAAGCGGTTAACGGGTGTGGGTCGGCATGAATAGCAGTACCCCAGACGTTTCCTGCGAATCCGAATGACAGTGCCGCCGCAAACGCAATTATCGGTAACACGCGATACCGGAGCGAAATGAAAACCAGCATCGAGGCCATGATCGCCAAAAAGGTTGCCGACATCAGATTCATGCGATAGGCAAATGAACCGATCGGTACCAGGGTGCCGAAGATTTTCCCCACCACACCGTAGAATGGGTACCCGGTTTGATGCATGTTACCGAGAACGTAAGGAGCTACCTGGTATTCTCCGGTATCGAAAAATTCCGGGCCGGGCAGCAGCGTCTGTAAGTACACAACGATCACGATTAGAAACACCGCAACTGCGGTGATTTCGGCGCGCCTCGCAACGATGACGGTCCAGGCTTCCTGACCTGCTGCGATTAGATTCTTCGTGCTCCAGGGTGGGACTTGACCATGCACCCCCGCGCTATTGTCGGCGGATCGGCTAAACAGCGACCGAATCGCGGCGATCGACGTAGAACCACTCACGCTTTCCTTGACCCTCCCCCGGTCTGACCGGTCTGAGGATTTCGCCATGCGATGGCGCTTCTCCTCAAACAGCTGACCTCACGCAGGAACTCCTTTCCGAACATTATGTACTACTTGTCGCCAGACAGTCTCGCGATAACGATCATGACCCCGGCTCGTTCACAGTTTGCCGGGGTCCCTGACCATGCTCGTGGTTGCCGGCTTGAGCCAACAGGATAAGCGACACGCCGATTGGAACCGACCAGGAACCAAGAAAATGGCGCTCCCATGAGAATACACCTTCGAGAAGACTGTTGATCCTGCGCGAAGGCATTCTCAAATCATGACCTTCAGAAGCCGAACCTGTGATGCGCTGTACCATGCGGGCGCCGGCAATCATCGGAAAGAGCAGCACATTGTAGTAGCTGAGGTAGCTCACTTGGTAACCCGCGGCCTCCACCACCTCGCGCAACTGCGATGCATGATATCTGCGCCGGTGATGATGCGACACATCGTGTTCACTCCACATCCAGGATAGTGCCGGAACTGTGAGCAGCAGCCATCCTTCCGGTTTGAGGCGTCGGCGCAATGCTCTTAAGGAGCCGAGGTCGTCGTCCAGATGTTCCAAAACATCGGTCATTACTACCAGGTCGAAGCTTATGTCGGCGAAAGGAATGTTATTCGGGAGGCTACCGTTCGCGACCTGAGCCAGACCCAGCGCGGAGGCGGCAGCGCGGGCCGAAGCAGAAGGTTCCATCGCATGCACCAGGCCATGACGTGCAAGCATGGCGAAATTTCCGCCGGTTCCGCAGCCGGGCTCGAGGATCGCAGCATGTTGCGGCAGACCCAGTCCAGCCAGCATCTTCTCGACGATAGCTCGGCGCGAGGCGAACCACCAATGATGCTCCTCGACCTCGGCCATTCGCTCATAAATGCGCGCGTCCATTACCCTTGGCTGCTCAGCTCCCGGCTAACTCTGGAGTTTGCTTTCAGGCCGAAGGTATCGCTGACAACATAGAGCGGTCGCCCCTTCACCTCGTTGTAGATTCTCCCCAGGTACTCGCCCACGATACCTAGCGTGATCAATTGTACGCCGCCGAGAAACAAGACAGCCACCATCAAAGATGCGTAGCCGGGAACGTCAATTCCGCGCGAGAGTTTGAGCACCGCCAGAAACGCGGCATAGAAGAACGCGAGCAAGGAAATGGCTACGCCCAGGTAACTCCAAATTTTGAGTGGCAGGGAACTGAACGATGCCAACCCATCGATCGCAAAGTTCCACAATTGCACGTAACCCCAATTGGTCCCGCCCGAATGTCGCGGCTCGCGATTGTACACCACCGTGGCTTGACGGAATCCAACCCATGAGAAGAGACCTTTCATAAAGCGGGTGCGCTCCGGCAGCTTGGTCAGAACCTCGACCACCTTTCGATCGAGCAGACGAAAATCGCCGGTATCCAGCGCAATCGCGACGTCGGTCACCCTGGCAAAGATCCGATAGAAAAGCTTGGCAGTGGTGACTTTCAGCCTGCTCTCGCCCGCGCGCTTGAGGCGTTTGGCATTGACTACCTCGAAGCCTTCACGCCACTTGGAGACCAGTTCCGGAATAACCTCCGGTGGATCCTGCAGGTCCGCATCGATGGGAATCACCGCGGCTCCTCGAGCATAGTCCAGCCCCGCGCTGAGTGCCGCATCCTTGCCGAAATTGCGCGCCAGCTCGACGACCTTAATCGATGGGTTCTTCCGATGATGCTGTATCAACAAGGGAAGGCTGGCGTCGGTACTGCCATCATCAATGCAAATGATCTCATAGCTCATGCCGAGGTGGGTCAAAACGCCTACCAGACGATCGAAGAAAGGGTCGAGGTTGGTCGCTTCGTTCCGGATCGGAACTACAATAGACAGCTCCGGTTCAGCGCAAGGTATCGAGGGGACTTGATTTGCGTGCGCGCACATCTTGACTGGCCGCCGCTCTACGATGGTCCTGTGGCGCTAATCACGCCCGCGATTGTCGTGGGGTGCATCAATGGAGTCAACGCCCGAGGCGTCGAGACCGGACTTAGATCGTGGCGGCGGTACAGTCGCAAACTGCCCTGCTCGAAAATCTTGTCGTAGTCGTCGGGCGGAAATTTCACCGACTCCGGCGGCGGTATCTGGATCAGGATGTAGGGTGGCTTCTCGGCCAATGCCTCGGGCAGCGCCGCCATTTGCCTGACGCGCCCGCCGGCGAGCCATCCTACGTCGCTGGCCGGAATCTCCTGCACGATCGGGTCGTCATCAATCCCCGTCCAAACTGAAAAGCGGTTGAACTGGCGCCAGACGATGGCATCGTTGGCGATGTGCAGAATGTGCGTCTTCATCGTGATCCGACCGGCTTTCTGTTCCTCGTGAAGCAGATCGACCAGCGCCAGTTCATTCGGCCCCATGGTCCATTTCGGATCCGGGGTCGAGCCCCAATAGCCGCGTGCGGCGGTTCCGATGTCGATCCCCCAATTCTCGGCAATCGAATGCTCTTCGTAGTCGTAATTTCCGTTCGGTCGCGGACTCCACGGATAGATGAGGATCGCCAGCACCGCAGCGATAACCAGCACGCGGCGTCCGCGATGAAAGATCACGGCAAATGGGAGCGCGGCGGGAAACACCAGAAAGTACGGCGTCCAGTATTCGTCCAGTTTGTAGTGAAGATCGTCGATGCCCGCGTGGAATGCGGTCGAGCCGGGCCAAGCGCTGAGCCTTCGCGCAACCATTTCGATCACGATCGTAATCAACAGCGCGATTATGATCGGCGAGCCATCAATCGATTTGCCCTGGCGTCCGCGCAAGGTCCCGATGGAGAGCAGCCCGAGTGCCCCAAACGCCGAGAGCAGCGGAAACTGCTGAAATATCTGCGCATAGATGGAATCGGGAAACCTGGTCAGCGTGTAAGCCAGCGCCACCAGGAAGACTATGAACATCGCGACGTTGTTGGTTTGTGGATCGTATTCGAGAGAGCTTTCGTCGCCGTCTGGACCTGGCTGGGGCAGTGCGCGCGAGCCCCAAAAGATCGCGCCAATCCCACCGATTTGGAGCAGCGGCAGCACCGGGTACGGCAGGACGGTTTTCGTCGATATCGCAAGATCGGGTGCGGCGACCAGCACCGCGCCGAACAGGCATATTGCCTTGAGCAGCAGGATTCGCGGCCGTGATGCGTCGCGCAAAAGGATCGCAAACGAAGCGACCGCGATCGCAAAACCTCCATCGATCGTGTGCGAGGCCACGGCGGTGCCGAGGATGAGGCATCCGAGCGCAAATGTGGAGCGTCGCGCGCGCCGGTCGAGCACCAATCCCAACCCGACCCCCACCAGCGCAAACGCCACCGCAGTCCCGCGAACTCCGACCATGCGGCGAAAGGTGTTGGTGAAGAACAGCATCAATGATGCGATTCCTCCGCCCACATCTCCCAGGGTTGCAGCGCCGAGGCGATAAACGCCGAAGATGATCAATCCGGCCATCGGCACGATCGTCGCGCTATGCGCCAGCAACCCCAACTTCACCCGCGACCCCATCGCCAGCATGGCGATAAACAGTTCGAGGCCGGGGGTTTGCGCCTGCGATCCCCAACATCCATACGGATCGTTGTCGAAGGGTAGATAGCGCCCGAAGCTGAGTATCCGCTGCACCGATGCCGGATACGACATGATATCCATGTAAGGGGCGGCCGGCGATCCAAGCTGCAACGGGACCAACCCCACCATCGCCAGAATCAAGGCGAGTAGCGCCAACGCGCGTCCGGCAGTGAGATGCGGCATCACCAGACGCGTCGGCGTAAGGAAAATCCAGACGATGCCCGCGATCAGCAGAATCCATATCACGGGTCCGCGAAACAGGCCGATCGGCCCTAAGGCCTGCCCAAGGATGTAGGCAGCCATCCATGCGCCAGCGGCCCCACCGAGGAGCGCATCGAATGGATCGATGTCGGCATCCAGCTTGTTAAGGATAATCGCCCCGACCACCGTAGTTAGAGCCCAGAACGACCAGATTTTGAGTGCGGCAAAGAATGTCGCGCCGAGGACCGGTCTGATTCCGGCGAACGCAGAGGAGAAATCGATTCCCCACGGAGTACCCTCGAGGCGGTAGTAGGAGAAGATCGATATCGCCACCAGGGCGAGAAGAACTCCTGCGCAATCGAGCAAGAACCTGGATCTCCTGGCCGACATGCGGAACGTCGCCACCAGGGCGCCGCCGCTATCCGTAGATGCCTGGAAAAATCGGGTTCTCTCCATGATTGAATGCTTCGGAGATCGCGAACAGCGACCGTTTTATTCGCTTGTCATCCTTTTTACCAGATGAGGTGCGGTCCGCTCGAAATATGCGACATGAGCGCACCACGGCCATCGCCGGACTGAAAAAGGCGATTGCGCGCCGCAACGGTAACGCGCTCTTTGTTGAAGACCGAGCCCTATTTACAGAAGCATGATGTCTGGCGGACGCAGGTATCGCCCGAATTTTCCCCCGGGATGCAGGTCGGCATCTTTCCCGGTTTGCAGGTGATGCTGCATTTTGGGCAGGGAGGCGGACCTTCCGCGGTGCAGGTGGAAGGCTGCGTCAGGTCCCAGCCGGGCGTCGGAGTAGGCGATGAAACCTTTGACTTACTGGATGACTTCGGAGACGCGGCCCTCGCCATCGATAGCGGCAAAAGCATAGATGCAATCAACAAAATCACTACGGCGAACGATTTGTCTTTCATAAAATCTTTCGATCTGCACTCAACTATCGGCAGAGCAAACTACAACGAGGCGGAAGCGAACGCCAGCGGTCAGCGGAAACGACAATTCGTTCCGCAAAAGCGACCGGTAGACTCCGACTATGCATTGTGACTATCTTCTTTTCATCCATAAGCCTCTTATTGTTGTATAGCGAGGCACTGGTATCCTTAATTATCGGCAGAAGTGCTGAGCTTTTCACAGGGGGAGAAATTTCGCCATGGCTGAAGCAAATGGATTTGCGGTTCCGCATCTGATTGTCAATCGAGCCCAGGTGGTATCGGGCGGATGCAGCGCTTGCGGGAAACAATTCGGAACCGGCCACAACGGCGACCGGGCTCTTGGCGCAGCCATCGGGCAGGAAACCGTTTACATGTTCTGCGCCGAGTGTGGCGATTTCATCATGGGTCGGGTCCAGTCCGATGCGGTCCGAGAGCGCTATGTCTGGGACTGGGCCATTCCGCTTCGAGGCAGCGTTGGCGTCGCGGCCACCAACTCAGTTAATGGCGCCGAGCTGAATGGCCACGCGTAGCTGAAGATTTTCCGCGCTCTCGGCCGCTCCTAATCTCAGAAGTTGGACTGCTTCCACGGCTGATTGTGCAGGATTATCTGCAGGTTCTGATTGTACTGAATCGCGCCGAAGTCGTACCAACCTCCACTGTACCAGTTTCCGACCGCGCCCCATCGCCGAACGTTGACATCGGTCGCGCCGGGATGCAGCACTCCGTTGGCATCGACGAAATCGCTGTAAGGCGGGAATCCGTTGGCAATTGCGATCTCGGGACGCCCCGGATCGTTGAGATATGCCAGGTGACCTTGCTCAACTCCCATCTGTACCGCGAGCCGGAAGTCCACGTTGAATCCGGTCGAGAGAGCGCTTAACGGGAACGACGCCGGCCATCCCTGGTTGATGCCCTCAGCGATTTGGAACATTCCCCACGATCCGGCGAACGGCTCGCTGGGCGTTACGTGCACCACGTCACCATGCGCGGGAGTCAGGGTCGTCAAACCGGTGACCGGATCGGGCGTCGCGAGGTTTGCGGGTTTCCATTGGTACCAGTGTGTTTCATCGATCGCGATGGTCTTCAGGAGATCGCTGAAGGGATAAGTCTGACCATCATACGGATTCAGGATGGTGCAGCCGGGGCACCATTTGTCTGCCACTTGCTGAATGATTTGCGCGGTGGTGCCCCTGAAATTGCCGTCTACATTCTGCATGTAGCTGCAATCATCGAGGCCGCCGCATGCGCCGATGCCATTGTGGAATGCCGCCAATTCAGCCGCGGTCGGGATCCGGTTGTTGGGGATGTTGTTGGAGGGCCGTACTGGATCAAGAATCGGCGTGGGCGTAGGTGTCGCCGACTGACTTCCGACCGGAGTTGCAGTTGCAGTCGTGGTCCCTACGCCGCCGTTCGCGACAGTGAGATTGATTGCATCGGTCCCCAGCAAGACGTTGTTCGCGTTGAAAGCCTTGGCCGAAACTATATGCGCGCCATTGGCCGCGGTGCTGCTGTTCCACGAGTAAGTCAGTGGCGCCAAATGGACCAGCAAACTCTGGTCGAGATACAGATCCATCGAGCTCACTGACGGGTCCACCTGAGCGACGATTTGTACGATTCCGGATACCGTCGTCGCGGCAGGCGGCGCAATGAGCTTCACAAATTGACCCCCGATCGGGGTGCTGATCGGAGTTGCCGCGACGGTCGGAGTCGGAGTGGCCGCGCTGCTCGGAACCAGCAGAATTGCCTGCGCCGACATCACTCCTCCACCGGTTTCCCTGGCCTGAAAGAGCGGCGATGCTACGCCGCTGGACGGCGCGGCGACATCGCCGAAGGCAAGTGCAAAACCTTCTTTCGACGAGGTTTTGTTGGAGCGCTGCGTTATGCCACCGGGCAGTACTATTGCCGGGCCAGTGCTTCCTTGAGAGCCGTAAAAATAGATCTGCCAATCCCCATTGTGGCTCGGGGTCAGCGACGGCGCAGATGCCGAAACCGGACTCACCCCGGCAACCGCCACTCCGGAAGCGCCATCGAGCGGCGAAATCGCAGCACCGCGCCACGCACCCATGATGCCTGCGACCCACTGGGAACTGAATTGCCACGAGTAGGATGCCGGTTCACTCGCGCCGGCGATCTTGTAAAACGTCCACGAAGTAATCTTGTCCGACGCCTTAGCCGTATCGTGGCGGATCGTCGACCAACCACTCGGTGCGATTGGCACAATGGTTCCGTTGGGATCGGCCATCACTAATTGCGCGAGCAGGCAGTCCCCTGCGACGACTCCGGACGGCCGGGTGATTGCGACGCTCGTAACCGCGCTGCCGAAATCTGACAGCGCGCTGGCGGCGACGAATTCGATCCCTGCTACTGGACCCGCGGGAGTCGGCGTTGCGATCGGAGTGGCGGTTATGGTCGCAACTGCGGTGGCTGTTTTAGTCGGTAGCGGTGTCGGCGTCTTGGTTGCGATTGGCGTTGGCGGCAGCGTCGCAATTGGAGTCGACGTCCTGGTCGGGGTCACTGTCGTCGTCGGGGTCATGGTTGGCGTTGGCGCGCTGATCTGTCCGGGCACCAGGAGAATCGATTGCGCGGCCAGGACTCGGCCCCCGCTCTCGGTCCCGGTATAGTTGGCGGAACCGGCTCCCGCCGAATCAGCCACGTCCCCGAACGCGAGGGCGAAGCCTTCCTTGGAAGACGGCGCCTTCAGGCGCTGCGTGATCGCTGCCGGTAGCGAAATGTTCGGTGCCCTCGCGGCCTGGGCGGCGAAGAAATAGATGCGCTGCTCACCGCTGTTGGTCGCTCCCAAGAACGGTGCCTTGGTTGAAAGTGGGCTGTTGCCAGTAACCGCGAGGCCGGTAGCGCCATCGATTGGCGACGCCGATACGCCGCGCCAAGCGCCGATGGCTCCGGCAGCCCACTGCGAACCGAGATTCCATGAGTATGAGCTGGGCTCGTTGGCGCCGGCGACCTTGTAGTAGAGCCACGACGATATCTTGTCGCCCAGGGAAGCCGAGTCGTGGCGAATCATGGACCATCCGTTTGGCGCGACCGGAACGCTGGAACCCGTGCCGTCAGCATCAATGATCTGTGCGATCAAGCAATCTCCCGATTGGACGCCGGCGGGCAACCCGATCGAAATGCTGGCCACTGGTCCGCTGAAGTCAGAAAGGGCACCCGCACCAACATATGTGATGGCTGCTGCTGCCGAAGTTCCGCCCAGGATGGAAAGCGAGAGAGCGAATGCGACCAAACCTCGGAAGTATCCTTTCCAGGGACGGTCAGAACTTCGACGCTGCATAGTTGCCCCCAAATGCTTACCTCCTCAGGATCGCAGCTCGAACCGAAAAGCTCGGGCCAAATCGTTCCTGAGTTTTTTGACGAAACCAGGCAACGGTAATAGTGAAACCTTCCGGCCAGTACCGGTTTCGTCTTCGGATGATTTGATCATTTGCGCATCGCTTACAGCCGAAACTTAGCCTTTCACCGCTTTTTCGGGACTTGAATGTCCTCAGTTCAGTCTGGAGGTTATTATGCCTACTCATAACCCATCAATACGTCAAGCAACTAATGTAAACGTCAATTACTGCTACTAGTAGAGTTAGAGGAACAAACTGTTTTGTAGCGACCGGACGGAAAGGGTCCGAATGACTGGAAAGCGCCTCGACTGAGGCTTCGATGTTGCGGTCAGGGCAGGCCTAACCGGAGGGATTCGCTCCTTCGACGAGCGTCAGAGGTCGCCGGAGATCGGAGGCCTCGGCGATGTACCGAGACCTCCGCTCACGATGCTCCTATGCATTAGAAGTTCGACTGGTTCCATGGCTTGTTATGCAGGATTTGCTGCACCTGCTGGTTGTACTGAATTGCTCCCGAATCGTACCATCCGCCGCTATACCAGTTCCCGACCGCGCCCCATCGCAGCACGTTGATGTCAGTGGAGGCCGCATGGAACACGCCGTTGGAATCGACAAAGTTGCTGTATGGCGGGTATCCGTTCGCGATCGCTATTTGTGGACGACCAGGATCGTTCAGGTAGGCCAGATGCCCCTGCTCGACTCCCATCTGCTCCGCAACTTTGAAGTCGGCGTTGAACCCGGTCGAAAGAGCGCTTAGCGGGAACGACGATGGCCAGCCTTGATTGATGCCCTCGGCGATCTGGAAGAGACCCCATGATCCACCGAATGGCTCGCTCAAGGTTACATGCTCGGTATCACCGTGTGACGGCGTCAATGTCGTAAGCAAGGTGATCGGATCGGGCGAGGACAAGTTGACCGGCTTCCACTGGTACCAATGGGTCTCGTTGACTGCGATCGCCTTCAGGAGGTCAACGAAGCTGTAGGTTTGACCATCGTACGGATTTACGATGGTGCAATTGGGGCACCATTTGTCTCCCGCTTTTTGGATTATCTCTGCGGTGGTGCCGGTGAACTGACCGTCGACGTTTTGCATGTAGCTGCAATTATCGAGACTGCCGCAGGCGCCGCGTCCGCTATGGAACGCGCTCAACTCGGCGGCGGTGGGCACACGGTTATTGGGAATGTTGTTGGAAGGCCGCAACGGGTCTCCGATCGGCGTCGCGGTTGCGGTCGGGGTTAAGGTTGCGATTGCGGTCGGAGTGGAGGTCGTGGTCGCGGAGCCGTTGGCGACATTGATGTTGATCGCGTCTGTGCCTAACAGGATTTGGCTGGCATCGAACGCGTTGACCGATATGATGTGCGCTCCGTTGGGGATGGTGATGGTGTTCCAATTGTAAGTCAGCGGCGCGGACTGCACCATCAGACTCTGATCGACATACAAGTTTATCGAGTTCACCGATGCAGCGACCTCAGAGATGACCTGCACCGTTCCCGAAAGCGTGGACGCCGTCTGCGGTGAAACTAGTTTGACCGCAGGACCCGGAATCGGGGTGGCAATCGGAGTCTCGGTGGCGGTCGGGGTGGCAGTCGCGGCACCCTCGGGGATGAGTAGAACGGCCTGCGCCGTCACCACGCCTCCGCCGCTTTCTCTCGCCTGATAGGTCGGCGAAAATGATCCGGCCGAGGGCGCGGCGAGATCTCCGAAGGCGAGCGCGAAACCTTCTCTTGAAGAGGTAAAATTGGAGCGCTGGGTTATCGCAGTTGGCAACGTGATGAGTGGACCGCGACTACCCTGAGATCCGTAGAAGTAAACCTGCACCTCCCCATCATAGCTCGGAGCGAGCGAGGGCGCCGCAACTGAGACCGGACTGTTTCCCGCAATTGCGACTCCCGAATCGGTGTCCATCGGAATCGAGGCGCCTCGCCATGCACCGATGGCTCCTGCAACCCATTGGGTGCTGAATTGCCATGCGTACGACGCGGGTTCGCTCGGGCCGGCCATCTTGTAGTAGGTCCACGAAGTGATCTTGTCCGATGCCTTGACCGAGTCGTGACGGATCGTCGACCAGCCCGCGGGCGGGTTGGGCACATTGGTTCCGTAAGGATCGGCTAGCACCAGTTGCGCAAGCATGCAGTCTCCCGCCTGGACACCAGCCGGCCGGCCGATCGATACGCCGGTAACTGCGGCGCCAAAATCGGATAGCGAACTTGACCCGACAAACTGGATGCCCGACGCGGTAGCAGTCGCCGTCGGGGTGGCGATTTGAGTTGCGGTCGGAGTTGCTATCGCGGTCGCCGTTTTGGTTATGGTCGGAGTGATCGTGGGTGTCGGAATCGGCGTTGCCGTTTTGGTTACAGTCGGAGTGATGGTGGGAGTCGGAATCGGCGTTGCCGTCCTGGTCACGATTGAGGTGGCGGTAGGAGTCGGGATCGGGGTCGCGGTCTGAGTTACTGTCTCGGTGGCGGTCGGGGTCGTCGTCGGCGTGGAAGTTGCGCCGCCGGGCTGTGACGGAACCAGCAGAATCGATTGTGCGGTTAGCACTGACCCCCCCATTCGAATGCGGCATAGTTCGCGGAGCTTGAGGCGACTGAATCCGCGATGTCGCCGAATGCGAGGGCAAAGCCCTCCTTCGAAGATCGCGCCCTGAGGCGCGGGGTGATCGCCGTCGGCAACGAAATAGCCGGGGCGCTCACTGCCTGCGACGCAAAAAAGAAGAGGCGCTGCTCATCGCTGTATTGTGCGTTCGACCATGGAGCGTCGGCGGAAAGCGGACTTTGGCCGTTGGCAGTGTCGCCGGTTGCGGTATCGATGGGCGACGGCATTGCGCCACGCCACGCACCCATCGCTGCCGCGACCCATTGCGAAGGAATGTTCCATTTGTGCGAGCTTGGTTCGCCCGGACCCGCGACCTTGTAGTAAAGCCACGAGGTTATCTTGTCGCCGTTCTTGATGGTGGAATCGCGACGAATAAAGGTCCATCCGTTCGGCGCTACCGGAACGCTCGATCCGGTGGCATCGGCATCGATGATCTGTGCAATCAGGCAGTCTCCCGCTTGAACACCTGCCGGCAACCCGATCGTTATGCTCATCACCGCGGCGTTGCTGTCCGCGAGAGCGCTGGTACCCACGTAGCTAATGGCCGCGTGGGCTCGGCCCATGATTGAGAGCGTGAACAGGAACGCAATCAGACCGAGGAAGGATGGTTTCCGAAAAACGCCGGAACTTCGATACCGCATCTTTGCCCCCAAACGCATATTTCTCAGGGCTCGCGCCTCGAACTGGAAAGCTTCGAGGCGAGTCGTTCCTGAACTTCGAACCCGGGGCCGTGAGGTGACCGGTGTGCCGGACGCGGGCTGGGGTCAGCAGTCGCTCTCGGCGAGAGGTGCGAGGATTTTCCCCCGTGGTCGTAACCCGGACGGTTGGTCATGAGCAATCGATGCGCCAATCGGACAACTTGGATGGACACCCGAACTGATTTTGCTTTCGAGCGGTTAAATCGTTTGCGCTTCACTCACAACGGAAACCCGACTTTTCCCACTCTCTCATCGCACTAGTGGCGAATGCGCAACTTATGTCTCCAAACCGCACTTCTCCATGCGATTATGTCCGTTTTGGAAACACCCTCGGATTTTAGGCGACGATGTATGCGTACTGAGAACTTTCTCCACCGTCAAGTAACTCTTGTACGCTCCAACATGTCTTGATGTAGCGTTCTCTTTCAGTCTGTTTTGTAGTAGCGCCCAGGCGTGGTTCCCAACACCGATGAGAATGCTTCGATGAAGGCGCTGGTGCTGTCGTAACCGACTTCGAGCGCGGTCGAAGTTACGCTCTCGCCGCCGGCGAGCATTCGCACCGCAAGCAGCAGGCGCGCCTGTTGACGCCATCGCCCCAGCGTCATGCGGGTATCCGCCTGAAACACGCGTTCCAGCGTGCGTCGGCTCGCGCCCGCGACTCGCGCAAGGCTGGCGAGCGTCGCGCGATCGCCGGGTCTGTCGCGGATACGCATCGCGACTCGCAGCGCGCGAGGATCGCGCGGCATCGGGAGTTCGAGCGGAAGCGCCGGCAGCACCCGAAGCTGATCGAGCATGAAGTCGACCAGCCTGCGATGCTCGCCGAGGTCGCGGCGCAGCGGACCCATCGCTACCGCGCGCAGAATCAGTTCGCGCAGCAGCGGCGAAACCTCGATGACGAAGCATCGTTGTGGAAGCCGCTTCGCCAGGCGGGGCACGATGTAAATGGTGCGCATCGAGACCTTGCCGGACATCGCGATCGAATGCCCGACTCTGGCGGGAATCCATACGCTTCGATTGGGCGGCACCACCCAGGTCCCGTCGTCGGTCTGCACGCTCATCACGCCCTCGGATGCGTAAACGAGTTGCACCCAGTCGTGTGAATGCCGCTCGAGTACCGTGCCTGAGGAGTATCCGGCGGCCAGGCTGCGAATCAGGAAGGGTTGCTCGGCTTGTCGCATTTTCGGTATTTCATGGCACAATCGCGCAAGACCGTCGATGCCTCAAGCGGCTACATCCTGCTTGCGGAGGCCGATCGCATGCCCAACTACCTTGCTCATTTCACCATCGGTGCCGATGACGTCGAACGCGCACGGCGCTTCTATGAAGGCGTCTTCGGATGGCGCATCGAGGCGTGGGGACCGCCCGACTTCTACATGGTGTTCACCGACCCCGACCGACCGCATGGCTCGATCGCCAAGCGGTCCGACCTTGCCGCGGCGCATCGTAAAGGCTCGGACAAGCGCTACGTCGGCATCGGATGGGAATGCACCATCGCGGTGGACAACCTCGATGCGATCAAGGCGGCGATCATCAAGCATGGCGGCAAGATCGTGCATCATGAGGAAGAGATCGTGGGCGTCGGCACGCTGTTCCGCTTCGAAGACACCGAAGGTAACGTCGCCTGCGCGATGCGCTACGTGAGCTGAGTCAGGGAGGCAGAGGAATCATGCCGCAGTTGGACCACATCATCCTGGCCGTGAACGACCTGCCGAAGAGCATCGAGTTCTATACCCACATCCTCGGACTGAAGAACGATGGCGAGCGTCCGCCGTTCACGGTGATTCGCGTCACGCCCAACTTCATCGTGCAGTTCGCGCCGTGGGGCACCAAGGGCGGAGAGCACCTGGCGTTCTCGATGACGCGGGCCGAGTTCGAGGCGACCTTCGCCCGCATCCGCGCCGGCGGCATCGAGTATGGAGACTCCTTCCACGCGGTGGGCAACATGCGCGGACCGGGCGAGGAAGACGGCGCCGAGGGGATGGGCAAGGCGCTGTACTGCTTCGATCCGAGCAAGCACCTGATCGAGATCCGGCACTACGAAAGATAGCTTCCGACGCCATGTCGATAGGGCATTTAGTGCCCGGTTGAGATTCGGGTCGAAGGCGGGAACTCCAGCATTTCCGGGCATTTAATGGGTTTGTTTTTGCGCTTACGTGTCCGGGCCGGCGCTCGATATGCCGCGAACTCCGATGCCCGCCGGCATGGAATGCCGCGTGACGACCGATGAGAGCCCGGCGGGCGTCCTCGCCCGCCGGTGGTGGAGCGCCATCATTGTGGAGCACCATCGATCTTCCCGAACTCCAGCATTCTCCTGATGTTTTTGGCTTCGTTTCGTCAAATTCGTTGATCGTTAGTGCCTCAATGGGTTTGTTTTTGCACTTTCGGCCGTGGACGCGCAGTGCACCTCACGGTCCTCGCGCGGAGACCTGCCCGACATTATACCGCATCCGATCCCACTCCCCCAGTATGCGTTGCTAACTCAGCGTCAGCAGTGATCTCGAACCAGGATTGCGGGTGCCCACCCTTTTGGGCTTCCGCCCCTTACCTGCTATGCATCGGCATCGGAGGCCAATGCTATGGATCGGCTAAAGGGAAAAGTGGCTTTGATTTCGGGCGGGGCACGCGGACAGGGCGCCGCCGAGGCCAGGCTGTTCACCGCCGAAGGTGCGAAGGTCGTCCTCGGCGATGTCCTCGACAATGAGACCCGCGCGACCGCCGAGCAAATCAACAAAAACTCCTCGCAGAAGTGCGCGCTCGCGCTTCACCTCGACGTCACCCGTGCGTCTGATTGGCGCGCCGCCGTCGATGCGTGCGAACGCGAGTTCGGCGGCCTCGACATCCTGGTGAACAACGCCGGCATCGCCAACATGAAAGGCATCGCCGAGACCAGCGAGGAAGAATGGGACGCCGTCGTCAGCATCAATCAGAAGGGCGTATGGCTCGGCATGAAGGCGGCGATTCCCGCGATGCGCAAACGCGGCGGCGGTTCGATCATCAACATCTCATCGATTTACGGCCTGATCGGATCGGCCGGTTCGGCTGCGTATCATGGCACCAAGGGTGCGGTGCGGCTGCTCACCAAGGCCGCGGCGGTCCAGTATGCGCCGGAGAACATCCGCGTTAACTCGGTGCATCCCGGCGTGATCAGGACGCCGATGGTCGAAGCGCTCGACGAGCAGAGCATCGCGCAGATCACCGCGCTGGCGCCGATGAAGCGCGCCGGCACTCCCGAAGAAGTGGGTTACGTGGTGCTGTTCCTCGCCTCCAATGAGGCATCCTTCGTGACCGGCTCGGAGTACGTGGTCGACGGCGGCTACACCGCGGTTTAGTAACATCTCGCTCGGAGGCGACAGCTATGGATCGGCTAAAAGGAAAAGTGGCGCTGATTTCGGGCGGCGCGCGCGGACAGGGCGCTGCGGAAGCGAGACTCTTCACTGCAGAAGGCGCGAAGGTCGTCATCGGCGATGTGCTCGATAAGGACGCGAACGCACTCGCGGCCGAAATCAACCGCATCGCGCCGAAGTCGGCTCTCCCGTTTCACCTCGATGTCACCCGCGCCTCCGATTGGCGCGCCGCCGTCGACGCATGCGAGCGCGAATTCGGCGGCCTCGACATCCTGGTCAACAATGCCGGCATCCTCAACATCAAGGGCATCGCGGAGACCAGCGAAGAAGAATGGGATGCCGTCGTCACGGTGAATCAGAAAGGTGTATGGCTGGGGATGAAGGCGGCGGTCGCCGCGATGCGCAAGCGCGGCGGCGGCTCGATCGTTAACATCTCCTCGATTTACGGCATGATCGGATCGGCGGGTTCCGCAGCTTATCACGGCAGCAAGGGCGCGGTACGTTTGCTGACCAAGGCCGCCGCCGTGCAATACGCGCCGGAGAACATCCGCGTCAACTCGGTGCATCCCGGCGTCATCAAAACCCCGATGGTGGATATCTTCGCGGCACCGGATCTCGCCGCGATCGCTGCGCTCGCGCCGATGAAGCGCGCCGGCACCCCCGAGGAAGTCGCGTGGGTGGTGTTGTTCCTGGCCTCGAACGAGGCATCGTTCGTCACCGGCTCCGAGTACGTCGTGGATGGCGGCTACACGGCGGTGTGACGATCTGCCCTTCCCCGATTGTTCGGGTAAGGTGGCCGGTCACGATTCATGCGACAGCTGCGCGCGTGAATCGTGACGGGCGGAGAGGGCCCTTATCTCCGGATTCGGCCACTTTTTCTCGAAACGCAAAACCTACCTACTCAATTCTAGTCCTGACCGATGCTAAAGTACCCTTTTGGCACGATTCGCTGGCGACGGATAGAGATTCGGGCGGTGGACGATGAAGAGCCTTGAGCAGCGATTTATCGAGTTCCTCTCTAGGGTCCAGGGTACAGAAAGCCTAGACGCAGAGATTTGTCGAAAAATTGTTCGGAGCTTCGCGCAAGGCGGATTACTTGCTGAAACAGCGCGAAGCTATTGTCGAGGTAAAGACTCTCAAGATCGATCCAGCCTACAAGGTCGAGGAGCGCTTAGCAGTTCACAAGAATCGACCGGACTTTCCTCTCTACTACTGGCGCGCTGAACTCTCGGAGATCTTGACGCATCTTCCAGATGGAGAAGCCATCAAAAAGGACATCTTTCGGGCACTTACCAATTCAGTGCAAAAGGCTTTTCGCAGCGCGAACGATCAGATTCGCGAGACCAAGAGGATTCTTAACCTACCCAAATCCTGTGGAGTCCTTGTCATTCTCAACGAAAATGTTGAGGTTCTGCGTCCTGACTACGTGACCGCAAGGGCGAACGTCATGATTCTGGAAGAAAAGAACGGTTCTTTGAGATTTCCAGAAATTGCGTACGTCTGGATCTTTTCTGAGACACACAGCCTACAGGTCGGGACTGTTCCCCAAGGAGTACCGATCATTCTTTTGGAAGGGCCCCAATCCGATCATTTCCCCGAGATTGGAGACCATTTGTCATCGCTGAACGAACTTTGGGCCAAGCAGTCACAATCGCCGTTATTTCAGGGCAGAATTGAGAATTTTAATGACGCGAAGTTCGAATCCCTAGGGAAGACGAATAATGCGGACAAGAAAAACCTTAAGGACCTCTCGAACCAAGAAATATGGCGCTTGGCGTACCATCAAGATCCCTATCTGCGGCAACTTTCTGAGCTGGACTTTTTTGCTGCCATTGGCCGAGTATTTTCCGAACTAGCTGTGCACTTCATAGTCGGAAGAGAACAGCTCCCTCGGGATCGACTAATGGAACTAACAATTGGCTGGACACACGGATTGGAAGAAGCCGAGCATCGCCGACTGGATATGAGAAAGCTTCGCGCCTTCATAGACCGCAGAAAAGTGCCCGAAGACTTGATAGATGGCCTTCTACACCACTTGTCGAAGCTTTCGTGGGATCGTGGAATTTGAACGCAGTGCGCTATCGGTGGCCGTTGGCGGCGTGCTCGTTGGCATCGAAGCGATGTAAACGATGCGCGGTCTGACACGACGGCACTCGATCGGATACTTGCCGATCAAGCACGCATCGGAAAATCCCTCGCGCCCGCCCTAAAGGATCTTTCTTTGGATAGTCAGTTGCGACCGTTCGAGCCCTGCGCGGGAGATGGCCAGAAGTCGGGGTCCAGTACAGTCTCGAGAGACCACGGGCACCCCTTCGGCAAACGCGCATCCCACTCGCGCTTATGCATCCGCATCTGGGCGCCGGCCTGACGGCGCGCGAGCGGATACGCATCTTCGAAGAGCTCTGCAATTTTGCTCTTCAAACTTGGAGAACGTTTAAGAAGAAGTCTTATTCTATCACGTGAATTTTCGATGGAGCTTTCCCAACTCGGACTTATTTTTTTCGGCTGATAGGCGTACTTCAGAAGATGGGTCAGCAGGCGCTCGAGGTAGCTCTGCAGGCTGTTTTCTTCGTTCCGGCCCATCGCTTGCAGTTCCTCGGCAACATTTTCCCAATCGATTGGGAAATCACCACGCGCACGTAGTGCCGCAGACTGGGCGAGTAACCATCCGTAGAAGTCGTCGTCTATTTGCGCGGTCTCTATCATCACTTTTCGACTATCATAACGTCGCGCGCGACTGAATCGCCGGGTGCGGAGCTACCGGTGGCCATTGGCGGCGTGCTCTTTCGCATCGAACAGATGCAACTGATGCGCGTTCTGACCTGACGGGATCTCGATCGGATACTTGCCGGTGAAGCACGCATCGCAAAATCCCTCGCGCCCTTCCTGGAACGAGTAGAGGCCGTCCCAGCTCAGATACGCGAGCGAGTCCGCGGTAATGTAGCGGCGGATCTCCTCGACCGAATGACTCGAGGCGAGCAGCTCCTCTTTGGTCGGCGTGTCGATGCCATAGAAGCATGAATTGGTGGTCGGCGGCGCCGCGATCCGCATGTGGACCTCGCGCGCACCCGCCTGGCGCAGCATCGGAATGACTTTGCGCAGCGTGGTGCCGCGCACCAGGGAATCCTCGATCAGCACGATGCGCTTATCGCGCAGCAGCTCCGCCACCGGATTGAATTTGATCTTCACGCCGAAATGGCGAATCGACTGGCGCGGCTCGATAAAGGTGCGCCCGATGTAATGGCTGCGCACCAACGCCATCTCGAACGGCAGTCCCGACTCCTCGGCGAAGCCGAGCGCGGCAGCATTTCCGGAGTCGGGCACCGGCACCACCAGGTCGGCCTTGGCCGGGAATTCGCGCGCGAGCGCCCTGCCCTGCTCCTTGCGCACCGAATAGACGTTGCGGCCGTAAAGCAGGCTGTCGGGACGCGCGAAGTAGACGTACTCAAAGATGCATCGCTTGGTCGGCGCGAGCGCGAATGGCTTCAGCGATCGGATGCCTTCGTCATTGATGACGACTACTTCGCCCGGTTCTATCTCGCGCACGTATTCGGCGCGAACCAGGTCGAGCGCGCAGGTTTCCGAGGTCACGATTGGCGCGCCGTTGAGGTTGCCCAGCACCAGCGGGCGAAAGCCCTGCGGATCGCGCACGGCGATCAGCTCATGCTCGGTGAGCACGGCCAATGAGTATGCGCCCTTGACTTGCGAGAGCGCCTCAATCACGCGCTCGACGACGGTCGGCGCATGCGAGGCCGCGATCAGGTGGATGACCACTTCGCTATCGGAGGAAGACTGGAACAGCGAACCATTCTGCTCCAGCCGCTCGCGCAGCTCGGCGAAATTCACCAGGTTGCCATTGTGCGCGATCGCGATTCCACCGCGCGCATATTCCACGACCAGCGGCTGGCAATTCTTGATGGTAGTCGAGCCGGTGGTGGAATAGCGGTTATGCCCGATGGCGCTGGTGCCCTCGAGATTGCGCAGGATGTCCTCGTTGAAAATATCCGCGACCAGTCCCATCCCGCGATGCGCGATGAGCGACTTGCCGTTGGACGAAACGATGCCGGCGGATTCCTGCCCGCGATGCTGCAAGCCCATACAATCCGAGGTACGCGAGGTTGGCCGCCTCGGGATGCCCGTAGACGCCGAACACTCCGCACTCCTCGTGGAAACCGTCGAGGTTGGACTCCTCCGCGTCGAGGATTACTTCCAGCTCTGATTCCACTTTAGAGCCTCCCTGGCAGCGCCGACTCGTAAATTCGACTCAGCTCGTTGACGTCCGCATCGATCGAGGTTCCATCGATGCTCAGGCGCGGTCGTTCGGTCACTCGCCCGATGGTACGATACTCGATACCGCCCGTTTCAAAACTCCGCCGCAGTTGCGCGACATCACTTTCGTTCGCACTGATGACGATGGTCGATGGTCCCTCGCCGAAAAGCTCCGCCGCATCGGAGGTCGAAAGTCCATCGATTTCAGCTCCCAGCAGTTTATCAGGATTGAAGCAGGCTTCGGTTATCGTGACGCCGAGCCCGCCTTCCGCAACGTCGTGAGCTGATCTTATCAGGCCCTTATCTATTGCGCCAAGTAGTGCCTCGATGAGCCAACTCTCGCTGGCGATATCAATCGGAGACAGACCCTCCGGCGAGCTGCCGTACATCGCCTCGTACTCGGAGGCCGCGAGCGAAGGCTTCGCAGTGCGCACGATCAGAATGTAATCACCCGGCGCCTTGAAAAACTGCGTCACTCGCTTTGATACGTCATCGATAATGCCAACCACCGCGATGGTCGGCGTAGGCGGAATCGCGCGTCCCTCGGTCTCGTTGTAAAAGCTGACGTTGCCGCTGATGACGGGCGCCTTGAACGCAATCGAAGCGTCGCGCAGAGCGGCGATGCCTCGGGTGAATTGCCACATGATCTCGGGGCGTTCGGGATTGCCATAGTTGAGGCAGTTGGTGATGCCGGCCGGACGCGCACCGGCGCATGCGACATTGCGCACCGCCTCGCATACGGTCGCCACCGTGCCGAGGTACGGATCGAGCGCGCATGCGCGCGGATTGGAATCCACCTTCATCGCGAGGCCGCGCCGGGTGCCCTTGATGCGCAACACCGCGGCGTCGCTGCCGGGGCCGAGTATGGTGTTGCTGAGTACCAGCGAATCGTATTGGCGATAGATCCATTTCTTGGAGCCGACGTTGGGATTGCCGAGCAGCTCGCGCAGCGCGCGCGCCGGCTCCGGATGCAACTTTATCGGCGCAGGTCGCGCGGGCGGAGTTTTCGGCGCGACGGCAGGACGATCGTACATCGGCGCTTCGTCGGCGAGCGCGCGCACCGGAATGTCGGCGACGACCTTGCCACGCCAGGTCGCGCGCCATCGCGCGTCGTCGGTGATGGTGCCGATCACGACGGCATGCAAATCCCATTTCTCGAAAACCTTTTGCAGCTCGGCTTCGCGCCCGTGCTCCGCGACGATCAACATCCGCTCCTGCGATTCGGAAAGCAGGATTTCGTAGGGTGTCAGCGTCGCCTCGCGCAGTGGAATTTTGTCGAGGTCGATAGCGATTCCGAGTCCACCTCGCGCTGCCATTTCGCTCGACGACGAGGTGAGGCCGGCCGCGCCCATATCCTGCATCGCGACCACCGCACCGGTCTTCGCAGCTTCGAGGCAAGCCTCGATCAGCAATTTCTCCTCGAACGGGTCGCCGACCTGGACGGTCGGGCGCTTGGCCTCGCTGGTCGCATCGAACTCCGCCGAGGCGAGCAGACTCGCACCATGGATGCCGTCGCGGCCGGTGGCAGATCCTACGTACAGGACGGGATTTCCTACACCTTTGGCGTGCGCGCTTTGCAGCTCGCCCTTGCGCGCGAGGCCCAGCGAGAACGCATTGACCAGGATATTGCCGTTGTAAGCTGCGTCGAACATCGTCTCGCCCGCGACGGTCGGGACGCCCACGCAGTTGCCATAGCCGCCGATGCCGCCGACGACGCCGCCGAGCAGGTAGCGAGTGCGTGGATGATCGAAGGAGCCGAACTTGAGCGAATCCATGTTGGCGACCGGTCGCGCGCCCATCGTGAAAATGTCGCGCAAAATTCCGCCGACACCGGTCGCCGCGCCCTGGTACGGCTCGACATACGACGGATGGTTGTGGCTTTCGATTTTGAACACCGCGAGCCATCCGTCGCCGACATCGATGGCGCCGGCATTCTCGCCCTCCCCCACCGCAACCAGATCGCCGTGCGAGGGGAGGGTCTTTAGATGACGCCGCGAGGATTTATACGAACAGTGCTCCGACCACATCACCGAGAACACCCCGAGCTCGGTAAACGTCGGAGTGCGGCCCAGGAGTTTTTCGATGAGGTGGAATTCGTCGTCAGTCAGTCCGTGCGCGTGCGCCTGCGCGAGATCGATCTTCGGCTCGCCGGCGAGCGACACGGGAGCGACGCTCATGGCTGCGCCGCTCGCAACTGCGTTCGATGCTCCGGGACCGCATGGAACGCGATAATCGATTCGAAAATCTTCAGCCCCTCAGCGCCGAACAGCGCGGCTTCGACCGCGTGCTCGGGATGCGGCATCAGGCCGAACACGTTGAAACGATCGTTGGCGACGCCCGCGATCGAGCGCATCGAGCCGTTGGGATTCGCCGCCTCAGTCGCATCACCATTCGCATCGACATAGCGAAGAACGACCTGGCCGCGCTCCTCCATTTGCAGGAGCTCCTTTTCGGGCGCCACGTAGCATCCCTCGCCATGCTTGATCGGCAGCGCGATGATGTCGCCCTGCGCGCATCGCGCAGGTAAACGGCGTCTTCGCGTTCTCGACGCGCAGATGAACGCGTTCGCAGACGAATGACAACGAACGATTGCGCGTTAGCGCGCCCGGCAGCAGATGCGCCTCGGTAAGAATCTGGAAGCCGTTGCAGATGCCGATGACAAGGCCGCCGTCGGCGGCGAACTTCGCGACGCTCTTCATGATGGGAGAGAAGCGCGCGATGGCGCCACAGCGCAGATGGTCGCCATAGCTGAAGCCGCCGGGCAGCACGATACATTCGGCGCCACGCAAGCTTTCGTCCTTATGCCACAAGGCGGTGACATCCTGCCCCATCACATCGCGCAGTCCGTACATCGCGTCGAGGTCATCGAGCGAGCCGGGAAAGCGGATGACACCCCACCTCATCAGGCGGCACCTTCGATCTCGAAGCGGAAGTCTTCGATGTTGGGATTGGCGAGGAGTTGCTCGCACATCTTCGAGGCTGAGGCGCGCGCTTCGTCGGCCGTTTTCGCATCGATGTTGAGCGTGATGTAGCGGCCGATTTTGACATCGGAGACACCAGCGAAGCCGAGGCTCGCGAGCGCATGCTCAACGGTGCGCCCTTGCGGATCGAGGATGCCTTTTCGCGGCGTGACGAAAACTTTTACCAGCACGCACTACCTCATTGGTGTCCGGCAATTGGAAGTAGGCGGATTCTGCTCGCCGATTCTTCAATGGTCACCACAGCGCCGGTGCTCAAAGCCTCTTCAATCCCGCTTTGGCTGTCCGTCAAGCGCCGGAACATCAGGTCCGGATCTGCTCGGCGAAGACGAAAGATGACCACCGAGGGGGCAGCTTCACCAGAAAAAGCCAGGAGTCCGTAGTCCAGATCATGGGTTAACACGCATTCCCCAGCGTTCTTGGCCAAACTCAATATGCTGACGTCGCTAGCGCTCGCCATCCCAATATCCGAGGCGTGGCGCCATTCGTGTCCCGCCAAAGCGAGCTTGCGACCGAGTTCGTGTGATAGGTTCATGTTGAGAAGAAACTTCAATGGTGTTCCACGGGAACGACCTTCTCCTCCATGAGAGCGGCCGCGAAACCCAGCGCTTGATAGACGTCCTCTCGCTCGAGCTCCGGCCATTCGATGAGCATCTGATCAATGCTCATGCCGCCGCTCAGGTAAGCAAGGATGGATGCTACCGGCATTCTGAGTCCGCGAACACACGGCTTACCGAAGCACTTCTCGGGGTCCATCGTGATGCGATCGAATTGATGATGTCTTATTTCCATCGTAGTTCTCGATTGGATCACCCCCAGAGATCGGAATTCCATAATCGCGCGCAGCGCGCTGTATAAGGTCCCTCACCCGGCCCTACGGGCCGACCTCTCCCTTCGGGAGAGGGAACCTTCGGATTAGTGCTCAACCCGGCGTAGCATCTCGTGGTATGCCTCTTCCACGCCGCCGAGGTCGCGGCGGAAACGATCCTTGTCGAGCTTCTGGCGCGTCGCCTTGTCCCAGAAACGGCAGGTGTCAGGACAGATCTCATCGCCGAGGAGAATCTGACCCTTGTGCCGGCCGAACTCGAGTTTGAAATCGACCAGGATCACGCCGACGTTGTCGAGGAAGCGCTTCAGCACCTCATTCACTTTCAGCGCCATTGCACGAATGGTGTTGAGGTCGTCCTCGCTCGCCCATCCGAACTCGATCGCATGCTCGGGCAAAATCAGCGGATCATCCAACGGATCGGATTTGTAGTAGAACTCGACAAACGGCTTCTTGAGCACCTCGCCCTCGGTGCGGCCCAGGCGCTTGGCGAGCGAGCCCGCGACGATGTTTCGCACCACCGTCTCGCATGGAATGATTTCGAGCCGCTTCGAGAGCATCTCGCGGTCGTTCAGGCGACGAACGAAATGCGTCGGCACGCCTTCGCGCTCGAGCAGGCCGAAGAAAATCTCCGACATGCGATTGTTGACGACTCCCTTGTCCTCGATAGTGTCCTTCTTCTTGCCGTTGAAGGCGGTCGCGTCGTCTTTGAAATACTGGATTATGAGGTCCGGGTTGTCGGTGGTGTAAAGCTTCTTGGCCTTGCCCTCATAAAACATTTCGCGTTTTTCAGGATTGGTTTCCACGTCAAAGCTCCATCGGGTCAAGGATTTTTGATGGGTTCATCTTATATGAACACGCCGGTAATGACGCCACGATTTCGCGAGCTCCGATCCGGGCGCTTATCCACAAAAGCGAAGGTTTATTCACATCGCCCGATCGCGCATTGTGTACGACCATGCTCTAAAGATGCGCATCCTTTCGCAAGATGCCAGCACCCGAGTTGCCGGAAAGAGTCCCAGCGATGGACGGGTCGGCTGCGCGGCACGCGCTCGCGCGTGGCCGGAGACCGCGCAAGGACCTCGTCGTGGCAACGACCAAACCCTAGCGCGGGCGAGGCTTTGATGAACCCTCGGGCGCAGGAGCATAGCGCTCGACCAGCTTCGCGGCGAGGCCGACATAATTGCGCGGTACCAGTTTCTTGAGCGCATCGCGCGCACCGTTTTTCAAATCCAACGATTCGATGAAGCGCTGAATCTTTTTCTGATCGACGGTGCGCCCGCGGGTCAATTCCTTGAGCGCCTCGTACGGGCGCGGGTAGCCGTGGCGCCGCAGCAGCGTCTGGATGGCCTCCGACACCACCTCCCATGATTCCTCGGCATCCACATCCTGCGCGATGCGTTCCTCGTTGATCTCGATTTTGGTCAGCCCTTTTTCAAGCGCGCTGAGCGCCACCATCGCATGCCCGAACGCCGGGCCGAGAGCGCGCAAGGCAGTGCTATCGGAGAGATCGCGTTGCCATCGCGAGATAGGCAGCTTGGCGGCAAGATGATCGAACATCGCATTGGCGAGGCCGAAGTTGCCCTCGGCATTTTCAAAATCGATCGGATTCACCTTATGCGGCATTACCGACGAGCCGGTCTCACCCTTGATGCTGCGCTGGCGAAAGTAACCGATCGAGATGTAACTCCACATGTCGCGGCAGAAGCCGAGCAGGATGGTATCGATGCGCGACGCCGTCGCGAGCATCTCGGCAATGAAATCGTGGCTCTCGATTTGGGTGGTGAGCGGATTCCACACCAACCCGAGGCTGTCGACGAAGCTCTGCGACAACTCGATCCAGTCGACTTCGGGATAGGCAAAAGCGTGCGCGTTAAAATTTCCAACCGCGCCGTTGAATTTGCCGAGATATTCCTGCGCCCTAAGATGCTTCAGTTGCCGATCGATACGCGCGGCGAACACCGCCATCTCCTTGCCGACGGTGGTGGGCGAAGCCTCCTGGCCATGAGTGCGCGAGAGCATCGGCACGTCCTTGAAGCGTCGCGCCATCTCGGCGATAGCGCGCATCACCGCCGTGATCTTCGGAATCAATTCGGCTTCGGCAAATTCCTTCAGAATGAGGGCGTAGGAGGTATTGTTGATGTCTTCGGAGGTACACGCGAAGTGCATCATTTCGAGTGGCAGCGAGGCATCAACGGAAGGCAGGCGCTCCTTGAGAAAATACTCGACCGCCTTCACATCATGATTGGTTTCGGCCTCGATCTCCTTGATCCGCATCGCATCGCGGAGCGTGAACGCGGTGTAAATCGCACGCAGCTTGCGCACCAGAGGGGGCGCGAGCGGTTTGAGCGCGTCGATTTTAGGATGCGCTGCGAGCGCGAGGTACCATTCGATCTCGATGCGCACGCGATACCGGATCAGCGCGAATTCGCTGAAGTAGGCCTCCAGCGCGCGGGTGCGGCTTCGATAGCGGCCATCGATAGGCGTTATTGCTAACAGGGAAATTTCGCGATCGTGTTCAGTTCCTGCCATTTGAAGCACCCTCACCCGCCGCCAAACATGCGAGCATGTTCAGCGGCGACCTCTCCCTGTGTGCGGCCTCGCAAAGCTCGACCGCGGGAGAGGAGTCTTTTCAGCGGCCGGTGTGGCCGAAGCCACCAGCTCCGCGCACCGTCTCCTCCAGAATATCCACTTCCTCGACCGAGGCGCGAATGACCGGCGCAATCACCAGTTGCGCGATGCGATCACCCGGATGAAGCAGGACCGGGTCATTCCCTAAATTCACAAGTAATACTTTAATTTCTCCGCGATAGTCCGAATCGATGGTGCCGGGGGCATTGATCACCGTGATCCCCTCTTTGAACGCGAGCCCGCTACGCGGACGCACCTGGCCCTCGAAGCCGGGCGGAATCTCCATCGCGAATCCGGTGGGAACGGCGACCCGCGACATCGGTGCGATGTTGAACGGAGCCTCGATTTCAGCCATCAGATCCATTCCGGCGGCATGCTCGGTTTGATACGCGGGCAAGGGCAGCGAATGATCTCGCAGGCGCTTGAACTTGATGGTCGGTGTCATGAGATGGTGGATCGTAAGTCTCGGCGCATCGACTCAACTAAGTCAAATCCCAATCGAGTCGCAAATCCCAGCTCGCGATCGCTCCACAACGGTCCGCTACCGGCTGCGTGATGTCAGGCTTGCCCGCGCGAATCAATGCCATCGTGGTCGGATTGTTTTGAAAGCGTCTCGTACCGAAGACGCCCGACGGCGACCTTGAAACTCGGGAGCGGATTCGAGAGAGTCTGCTCAGAGATTGAACGCTCTCCATTTGATCGGCGCGAGTCGCGGCTGCCTCTGGGCGGAAAGACGCAAAATTACGAACCGCGCCTGATCAGAGAGACGCTTACGCAAGGTTCCTTGGGGGGAAGCCCCTACCGGGCGGGCGCGATTAGGTAGATTTTTAGACTTGTCAAAGAGGTGTTCATGTCATTACCGCGATCGTTAGCGATTTTAATTTCTATTTCGGTACTGGCGGTAGGAGTAGGAATTGCGCGCGCACAGGAGGCCAGCACTACCGCGCAACAGGCCGCGAGTGCCTTTCCCTGCCCGAGCGGAGATTCCAGTTGTGGAAATGGCGCTTCACCCGTTCGGCAAAAACCGCTGAAGCGAAAACATCACAGACGCGAAGCTAGTGCCGAGCAAGAAAACTCGCAGGCAGGCGGTAACCCTAACCAAAAGATAGAAGAGGCGCCGCCGAACGACCCGCGTTACACGGACCCAGGCCCCGAGGAATGAAGCGGTAAGGGCGATTGGCAGAACGAGGGCCTGGAAGGCGCGCCCCCTGCCTTCAGTCCCCGACGTCGTGAGCTTCGCGATGATCACGTCGCGTCCGGGACGTTTTCAGTCCTTGAGCATCGCAACGCATTTGATTTCGACCATCAAACCCGGCATCGCCAGCGAGGTGACGCCGACTCCAGTACCAGCCGGATAATCGCTGGATCTCAGCATCAGATCCATTCCGGCGGCATGCTCGGTTTCATACGCGGGAGCGGCAGCGAATGACCTCGCAGGAGTTTGATTTTGATGTGAGGTGTCGTGATTTTGTAAGTGGCAAGTTTCCGCGCATCGATCGTAGATAAGTCAAATCCGAGATCGAGTCGCAAATGAAAATGCGCGAGGGTGGAATCAGATGATTACCGGCAGTTGTCTGTGTGGCGCGATACGATACGAAATCGACGGCAACATCGGGCCGGCGCTCAATTGCCATTGCTCGACCTGCCGCAAGGCCACCGGAGCGGCATTCAGAAGTCGCGTCGCAATTCCATCAGAGAACTTTCGCTGGATCGCAGGCGAGGATCTCCTGAGCCGATACGTATCGTCGCCGGGAACGACTCGCACATTCTGCCGTGTCTGCGGTGCGACGCTGATCAGCATGTTCGACGACCACCCCAAGACGCTCGGCCTTCCGATGGGCACGCTCGACAACGATCCGGGCATTCGGCCTTCGTTCCATGTGTTCGTCGGATCCAAAGCATCGTGGTTCGAGATCACCGACGATCTGCCACAATTCGATGCCCTTCCTCCGACCTCGCTAATCCGAAAATACGGCTCGTCCGGCAGATGAAAGGTTGCCGCAATTTTTTAGAAGGACTGGCTCATCGCTGGTTCACGAAACCGATGATGTGATCCAGGTCCGGAGCATATCCGCTGCTAGTGTCGACGCGGAGTGACGGCGCGGATATCGAGATTCTCTGGAAGGATTCGAACGATGGATTTCCGCTGTCCCACTGCTCCAGAAGCTCGCGGTCGAAGTGTGAAGCGCGACTTGCGGCATGCTCCGCCAGGCGCCGCACAATCCTTTCACGAGCCAGCGCGCGATCGACCACGCAATGGATGACCCGAATCTCGACCTGATCCAGAAGCGGCTCGAGACCGAGCCGCCAGAGCTTGTCCTGAAATGCGGCCTCGGCAACGATCGTCACACCGGCGCCTGCGAATAGTCGTAGCGCATCAAAAAACGTCGTGAACGCCCGCTGTGAAGCTGATCCTCGCTCGAGGGACTCGTCTTCCCGGCCGGCATGGACCAAGCCGTCTTTGATCTCGTCTCTGCATATCGCGGGACAGGGCATTGCTCGCGCGATGGCGTGAGCGAGCGTGGTCTTGCCTGAGCCGGCAGGACCGGTGACGAGGATGAGAGTTGGTGAGAGCACAATAGTCCGAGCAGCAGTTCGCGGCTGCGGCTATCGGGTTATCTGGTTAAGATTCAAACTGGAGCATCGAGAAACGCTCCCGCAATCGGATCCATCAACCGAGCGGGGAGAAGACGTCGTCGCCGATCTTGCGACCCTTGAGATCTCCCAACATCACCATCGCCATCTGGTCAGGCTGGAAGCATCGCGAGGCCAACTCAACCACCTGATCGTTGGTCACCGACTCGATGCCCTTGGCCAGCTCCTCAAGCGGTACGTCGCGGCGGAAATAAATCTCATTACGCGCCAGCCGATTCATCCGGCTGTCGGTGGATTCCATTCCGAGCAGCATGTTGCCCTTGATCTGGCTTTTCGCGCGATCGAGTTCGGGCTGCGTCAGGCCATCGTGCTTGACCTTCTTGAGTTCCTGCAGCGTAACGTCGATTACTTCATCGACCCATTCGGGATTAGTGCCCGCATAGACCGCGACATAGCCGGTATCGGTGCACGAGGTCATGAAGGAGTAGATGCTGTACACGCGTCCGCGCTTCTCGCGCACTTCCTGGAACAGCCGCGACGACATTCCACCGCCCAGCGCGGTGTTCATCACATAGCTGGCGTAACGCAATGGGTCGGTATAGCTGAGGCCGGGACCACCCATCACCAGATGCGCCTGCTCGAGCTTCTTTTGATGATTCAGCACATTGGGATGCGCGCTCGGCGGCGTCACAACATCGGGCCGCCCGTTGCCTGCCACCGAATTGAACAAACGTTCGCAATCGCGCACCAGCGCATCGTGATCGATCTTGCCGGCCGCAGTGATAAATATCCGCTCGGCGCGGTAGCGCTCCGCCATGAACGTAACCACCGCCTCGCGGTCGAAGCTGTTGACGGTGTCCGGCGAGCCGAAAATCGGCAGCGCCAGTGGATGCCCTTTCCAGAAATCCAAACTGAACAGGTCGTGGATGAAGTCGTCGGGCGTATCTTCCGCTTGCGATATCTCCTGGATCACGACCTGACGCTCGCGCACAATCTCGTCCTGATCGAAAACCGATTCGAGGAAGATATCCGCGAGCAACTCGGTCGCCATCTTGAGATCTTCGCCCAGGACCTTGGCGTAGTAGCAGGTGTATTCCTTGCCGGTGAAGGCATTGAGGACGCCGCCGACCGCATCGATCTCTTCCGCGATCTGCGCCGCAGTGCGCTTTTTGGTGCCCTTGAAGAGAAGATGCTCGATGAAGTGCGAGAGCCCGTTTTCGGCGGGCACCTCGTAGCGCGAGCCATTCTCGACCCAGATTCCGATGGTCGAAGAAACCATCGAAGGCATGTCTTCGGTCAATACGCGAACGCCATTGGAAAGAACACTCTTGCGCACCATCTGGTCCTACTTGCCTTTCTTCGCGAGGTCCGCCTTCGCTTCGCGCAGCGAAAGTCGAATCTTCCCGCTCCGATCCACATCCAACACCTTGACCGGAATCTCGTCACCCTCATGCAGCACGTCTTCGACCGCGCGCACCCGCTCATCGGAGATCTGCGAAATGTGCAGGAGGCCGTCGGTGCCGGGCATGATTTCCACGAACGCACCGAAATCCACGATCTTGCGCACCACGCCGTCGTAGATCTTGCCGATCTCGGGCTCCGCGGTGATCTGCTGGATCATCGAGATAGCTTTTTCCAATGCGGTTCCATCCGCCGCCGCAATCAGCACCGTGCCATCATCTTCGACGTCGATCTTGCAGCCGGTCTCTTCGACCAGCCCGCGAATGACTTTGCCGCCGGGACCGATGACGTCACGAATCTTGTCCGGTTTGATCTTGATGGTGACGATTCGTGGCGCATAAGCCGAAACGTCCTTGCGGGCGGTCGGAATCGCCTTCTCCATCACGCTCAGGATGAACAATCGCGCGTCGCGCGCCTGCATCAACGCCCGATGCATGATCTCCTTGGTGATACCGCCGACCTTGTTGTCCATCTGAATCGCCGTCACGCCGGTGGCGGTGCCCGCGACCTTGAAGTCCATATCTCCCAGATGATCCTCGTCGCCGAGGATGTCGGTCAGCACCGCAATCTTGTCGCCTTCCTTGATGAGCCCCATCGCGATGCCGGCGACCGGCGCGGTAACCGGCACTCCGGCGTCCATCAGCGCGAGGCTTCCGCCGCATACTGTCGCCATCGAGGAGCTGCCGTTGGATTCGAGCACTTCCGAGACTACGCGAATCGTGTAAGGGAAGGTCTCTTCGTCGGGCAAGGTCGGAGTCAACGCGCGTTCCGCCAGGGCTCCGTGGCCGATCTCGCGCCGGCCCGGTGCGCCATAGCGCTTGGCCTCGCCGGTCGAGAACGGCGGGAAGTTGTAATGCAGCATGAACTTCTTGTAGCGCTCGCCGAGCAGCGCATCGATCTTCTGCTCATCTGAGGAAGTGCCCAACGTTGCAACCGCGAGCACCTGGGTTTCACCACGCGTGAACAGCGCCGAGCCATGGGTGCGAGGTAACACCTGCACCTGCGCAGCGAGCTGACGAATCTCGGTGGACTTGCGATCATCGATACGGCGATCGTGATCAACCACCGCCTGGCGCACGATGGTGCGTTCGACCTTCTCAAACGCCTCCATCACTTCGCTTTGGCGGCCATCGAAGCGCGAGCCGCTGCCCTCGGCGAGTTCTGCCACCACTTTGGCTTCCGCTGCGTGCATCGCCTCGCGCCGCGCCTTTTTTTCCTTCACCGCAAGCGCTTGCTCGATGCTCTTGCTGGCGGCTTCCTTGACCGCAACGAGGATGTCCTTGTCGAGTTCTTTTGGTGTAAACGCGCGCTTGGGCTTGCCGGCGAGACGCTTCAGTTCCTGCTGCATCTCGAAAATCGGCGCCATCGCATCATGCGCCATGTAGAGCGCCTCGAGCAGCGTGTCTTCGTCGACGATTCGCGCTCCGCCTTCCAGCATCGCGATCGTGTCCGGCTTGGCCGATACGATGATCGATACATCGCTGTTGTCGTAGTCGCTGACCAACGGATTGACTACCAGTTTGCCGTCGATGCGCCCCATCCTGACTGCGGCGACCGGACCGGCATGCGGTATGTCCGAGAGTTCCAGCGCGGTGGACGCGGCGATGATCGAGAGCACATCGGAATCGTTTTCGCGATCGGCTGACAGCACCGTCACGATCATTTGCGTCTCGCAGTCATAGCCCTTGGGGAACAGGGGACGCATCGAGCGATCGATGAGGCGAGAGGTGAGGATCTCCTTTTCCGAAGGGCGTCCTTCGCGCTTAAAAAAACCGCCGGGAATTTTTCCGGCGGCAAAAGTCTTTTCCTGGTAGTCCACCGTAAGCGGCAGGAAGTCTACGTTGGGTCGCGCCTCGTAGGCCGAAACCACCGTTGCGAGCACCATCGTGTCGCCATATTGCGCGAGGACCGATCCGTGCGATTGCTTGGCCAGGCGTCCGGTTTCCAACGACAGCCGCCGACCCGCGAACTCAATCTCCATTTTCTTGTACATTTGCTTTTACCTGAGGGAGGTTCCTGGAAGGCCGCCAACACAACACTCCGACGGGTCTGTTTCCCGCCGGGGGCGTCCAAGTGACGCGACCGGTATCTCGCCGATGCGGCGAACCCGGTCCCGCGATTCCCGAATTGCTCGGGGTCCGCGGCAAAACGACTGCGGTCTTTATCTCCGGATGCCGAGCTTTTCGATCAGCCCTCGATAGCGGGCAGCGTCGCGCGAGTGGAGGTAGTCGAGCAGGCGGCGCCGTTTGCCTACGATGCGCAGCAGACCGACGCGCGAATGATGGTCCTTCTTGTGCGTCGCCAGATGTTGGGTCAACTGTTCGATGCGACCTGACAGCAGCGCGACCTGAACTTCAGGTGAGCCGCTATCGTTAGGAGTGCGCGCGTGAGTCTGGACTAATTCCCGTTTCCGGGCGATCGGGAGGGGCATCAGGAGTTCTCTATCTTCCCTTCTTCCTTTAGTTATCCGAGCAACCTAACAGAGCCGTTCGTTAGAGTAAAGTATGTGGCCAAAAGAACCATTTCCCAAGAGAAATCAGGTGCTTTTTCGACCCGGACTGACGGCTGGATGCTGGATTGTCTTTATATACCGCACCATCCGTGGATCAATCGCGTAGCCCTCCGATTCCATCGAGGCCCAGAATCCCACCGCGTCAGGATGCGCTTTTTCGACCAAGGCCGTGATGCGCCGAGCGCCCTTCTCGCTCGCCAGCCGAGCGCTTACTTCGCGCACCAGCGCCGCCGCGACCTTATGCCTCCGCGCCTCGGGCGCGACCGCCAGCCGGTAGATGTTGCCGCGCCATCCGTCCCATCCGCCGATCACCGAGCCGACGATGCGGTCACTAGAGTCGGTCGCCACCAGAAAGATCGCACTATTGTCATCGATAGTGCGTTGCACTTCGTCAAGAGTATCGGTAACGCTCGGAGTAGCATCGGCATCTAACCAGAGGCGGAGAACCGCGGCGCCATCGTCGCGGGTGCAGATGCGGAGTCGAATCGAATTGTCCATAATTGGCAATTATTCGCATGAGAAATAGTTCGCTGACAGTCCTGTGCGCGATCATCATGGCGGCATTGCTCGCAGGGCATGGTGCTGCTTTTGGCGCCGAGATGGACGGCATCATGATGAATCACGGCAAAATGATGATGATGAAGGACGGGAAGCCGGCAGGACCGATGCCCAGCGACACAACAATGTCGAACGGTACCAAAGTCATGATGGACGGAACCATCATGCAACAGGACGGCACCAAAGCGTCGATGAAAGATGGCCAAATGATGATGATGGACGGAAAAATAATGGAAGGCGGGAAGGCCACCCCAATGGAACATCGATAGGCCGCGGATCCATGGCAGAGTCGAATACTGATTCTTTTCGCGGACGGGCTCTGCAGCCGCTGTTGATCCGCCTGACCCACTGGACGGTGGTTCCGATGCTTCTCATCATGGCGGGGAGCGGTTTGCAAATCTTCGCCGCCTATCCATCGCTGGGTCCGCGTGGCGCCACGTACGCATGGTATCCACTGCAGGGTGCGACTCCACCCTCGTGGCTTCGTTTCGGTGGATGGCTGGCGGGAGCGCGCCACTGGCACTTCGCGATCGCATGGTTCCTGATGCTCAACGGCATCATCTATCTGGCCTACTTGTTCGCGCGAGGCGAGTGGCGTCGCCGCTTGTTCCTGCCCCAGCGCGACCTCATCAACGCCGCGCAAATGTTTGCATACTACGTGCGGATTCGTGACACGCCGCCGCCGGTCGACTTCTACAACGGTTTGCAGCGGCTCGCTTATACCTCTGCGATCCTGTTCGGCATCGTGATGGTGTTATCAGGGCTCGCGATCTACAAACCCGTGCAACTCCATTTTCTGACCGTGCCATTCGGCGGCTACGATGGCGCGCGCGCGGTGCATCTGGCTGGACTTTGTCTGCTCGCGCTTTTTGTCGCCAACCATCTCGTGCTGGTCGCGCTGCATCCGCGCGAGCTGCTCAATATGATCACTGGAGGCAAACGTGGCTAGGCTCCTGTCGCGTCGCGGATTCCTTCTGGGTGTGTCCGCCGCGTCGCTCCTGGCCGGATGCGAAAGCCGCCCGGTAACCGGATTTCTCGACGCGATGGAAGGCTTCAACCAGCGTGCCCAGGGGTTGCTGTTTTCGCCTCGCCGCCTGGCGCCGGAACTACCCGCATCGGAGCAGACGCCGGAAAACGCGTTCCCCAGCTATTTTATTTCCGACACGATGCCGTTCCCGCCTGCCAACTGGTCACTCAAAGTTGGTGGGATGGTCGCCCGCCCAGCGACCTTCGCCCTCGAGCAGTTGAAGCAGATGCCGCGCACCGACATGCGCGTCCGGCATCATTGCGTCGAAGGATGGTCGGCGGTCGCGGCCTGGCATGGGGTCAGGCTAAGCGAGATCGCGAAACTCGTAGGGGTCGACCCGCGCGCGCGATTTGTCGAATTTCGTTCCTTCGATGAGGACTACTTTTCCTCGTGGGATATGGCCAGTGCCCTCCATCCGCAAACCCTGCTCGCATACGGGATGAATGGAAAGCCGTTGTATCCGAATCACGGTGCTCCGCTGCGGGTTTATTCGGCGGTGAAGCTCGGATACAAAATGGTGAAATATGTGACGGCGATAAATTTCCTGCCCACCGCTACCGGCGGCTATTGGGAGGATCAGGGCTACGAATGGTTTGCGGGAGTCTGACCGGGGCTCGGATTTCCCAGATTGAACACGCGCACGATGATGGCGGTCACGCGCGAGGTGGCCTTCGCCACCGCAATCAACTGATCGCCGTGAATCACCTTGAACATCTCGGTACCCGCGGGAACTTTGCCTTCGAGCGCGCGAGGGTCGCCATTGCGCAGCAGCTTTTCCGCTTCATCATTGACGGTCAGTTCCGCGAGATCGGGTAGCGCGTCGCGCAGGCCGATGAGGCGGCCCGGGTGCGCCGCTCCATGGTTGAGGACCTCGTCGAGGCTGACCGCATCGGCGATCGCGAAATGCCCGCTCCTGGTGCGCCGCAATTCCTTCAGATGCGCGACAGTTCCCAACGCCACTCCGATATCGCGCGCCAGCGATCGCGCGTAGGTTCCGGGCGAGCAAGTCGCAACGAAACGGACTTCATCGGGACTGACGAGTTCGAGCGACAGCCCCTTAATTTCCACCGCGCGAATGGGAGGCGGCTCCAGTTCTTCGGGATTGCCCTTACGCGCGAGCTTGTACATCCGCACGCCCTCGCGCTTGATGGCCGAAAACACCGGCGGGACCTGCTCGATCTTGCCGGTGAATTGGTTCGCAACCTCAGCGAGGCGATCGGCATCGATGGCCGGTACCGGCGCCTCGCGGACGACCTTGCCGTCGCGATCGAGCGTGTCGGTCTCGGCGCCCAGTTTGATGACGCCCGCGTAAACCTTCTCGCCCCCCTCGAGCATCGGCGCGAGCTTAGTCGCCTCGCCCACCATAATCGGCAACACGCCGGTCGCGAACGGATCCAGCGTGCCGAGATGACCGACGCGGGACGGCTTCACCTTAGCCTTGATGCGTCGCACCACCTCAGCGGAAGTGATGCCGCTGGGCTTATCGATGAGAATTATTCCGTCCATTTGATGAAGAACTATGACGTTAACCGTCCGCGGGCGGCCTGACCAGACGCCTTAGTCCGATTGGCGCGAGTTATAACGAACGTTATAATTGCCGCAATGATAACCACCAAGATTCGCAGGGTTGGCAGCTCGCTGGGCGTCATCCTCACCCGTCCGACAGTAGAGGCTCTCGGCGTCAACGATGGCGATGAGATCGTGATTTCTGAAAGTCGCGGACGGCTCTCGGTGCGCAAGCTGTCGCCATCTTCTCGTCCCTTCATGGCGGCGCTCAATAACGTCGTTCACAAGCATCGCAACGTCCTTGCGCGGCTGGAAGACTGAGTGGCAGGCCGCCGTCCGCGAGACTTGGCGAAGGGAATAGCGCGCAGACACACTCGCTCGCTAGCACTCCTCGCGGCGGAGAGCGGAGTACGGTTCGTCACTCGCGAGGTCGCCGAAATCATCCACGCGGAGATGCTCGCGCAGTTCGGCGGACTCGAGGGAATCAGTAATCCTGGCGGCCTTGAATCCTCGTTGGCAAGGCCAGCGCAAATGATCTCGTATGGCAAAGAGCGGCGCCCAGCCGCGTTGGCCGCAGGACTCGCATTTTCCATAGTTAAGAATCATGCGTTTCTCGACGGCAACAAGCGTACCGGGTTCGCCCTCATGGTGGCCTTCCTGGAAGTGAACGACTACGATTTCGTCGCGGACCCCGAAGACATCGTGAACATTTTCATCGATCTCGCGGCTGGCAGCCTTTCCGAGGGCGAGTTTGTTGACTGGGTATCGGCGCACGTCGTGAAGGGCGCGCCTCACGAGGACCAGTAGCACTTCGCGGTCCGAACTATTCCTTGGGGGCGTTTTCGCGCAGCAAGGCGCCGATACGAACTGCGTGCTCGATGCCGGGATCGAATTCGAATTCGAGGTCCGGCGTGCGCCGAAGATTCAGCGCGCGGCCAATCTCACGCTTGATGAAACCGTTGGCGCTCTTGAAGCCGGCGAGCGCAGCTGCCGCGCGCTGTTTGCCCTCCAGATGCGAAAAGTAGACCCGACCATGACGCAGGTCGTCATCCATCTGGACGCGCGTGAGCGTGATGCCGCGCAGACGCGGATCCTTGAGTTCGCGAATCAGCAACTGCGAAAGCTCGCGCAGCACCAATTCCGACACGCGTTCCGATCTTCGTACCTCTGCCAACTATCTTCTCCGGCGTCGATGCTACCTATCCGCCAGCATCCTCCCCCGCCCCCACCTTGCAGCTTCGCAAGCTCGGACGCGGAGAGGAAGGTTTCAGAAATTCACAATCTCGAGGATCTCCTCGCCCAGCGGCGCGAGGCCCATTGCATCGATGAAATTGACCACCTCGCGCAGCGCCGAATCGACGAATGCCCGATCGTTGCCGACCTGGCAAATCCCCAGTTCCGCGCGCTGCCACATATCGTTCCCATCAGTCTCGGCGACCGACACGTTGAACTTATTTCGCACTCGCGCCTTGATTGAGCGGAGCACCTGGCGCTTTCCCTTGAGGGAATGGTTCTCCGGCAGGAACAGGGTAAGGCGCAGTATGCCGACCACCATGGGAGGCCCCCTTCATCCCCAAAAAATGCGGCGGGCGCAGCTACCGCCACGCCCGCCGAGTCGTTGCCTGATTACGTCGGAAGCTGCTTTTCGACTTGCGCCGAGCCGCGGCCCTCGCGCGGCGCTTGGGTGAGCTTGCGCAGCACGGTCTCCATCTCGAATGCCTCGACCACGTCGCCGGGCTTCACGTCATTATAGTTCTCGAGCCCGATTCCGCATTCGTAGCCGGAGGTCACTTCGCGAGCGTCGTCTTTGAAACGCTTGAGCGATCCGATCTTGCCTTCCCACATGACGCGGCCATCGCGTACCAGGCGCGCACGACCGGCGCGGGTGACCTTGCCGTCGACCACCATCGAGCCCGCGATAGTTCCACCGGGGACGTTGAAGATCTTGCGCACTTCGGCCCGGCCCAGCGCCTTCTCCCGGAAGGTCGGGGCAAGCAGTCCTTCCATCGCCTCGCGCACATCGTCGATCGCTTCGTAGATGACGGTGTACATGCGGATTTCGACGCCTTCTTTTTCCGCCAGTTGCGCGGCTTTCGGCTCCGGCCGGATGTTGAATCCGATGATCAGTCCTTTGGATGCCGAGGCGAGCGTTACGTCCGTTTCGGAGATCGCGCCCGCCGAGGCGTGGATCACTTGCAGCTTGACCTCGGGAGTGGACAACCGTTCGAGCGCGTTCTGCAACGCCTCGACCGAGCCCTGCACGTCACCCTTGATGATGACTTTGAGATCCTTGACCTCGCCCTCACGCATCCGCTGGCTGAGGTCTTCGAGCGAAACCCTGCTAGTCTTCTGCAGCTCACCTTCGCGCTGACGCGAGCGGCGGAACTCCGCGACCTGGCGCGCCTTGGCTTCCTCAGCGACGCCAATGAATTGCGTGCCCGGCTCGGGAACACTCGACAAGCCGAAAATCTCAACTGGAGTGGATGGACCGGCTTCAGTCAGCCGCTGTCCGAGATGATTGAGCATCGCGCGCACGCGACCGTAGGACACGCCGCATACGAACGGATCACCTTGATGAAGCGTGCCTTCCTGGATGAGCACCGTCGCGACCGGGCCGCGACCGCGATCGAGTTGAGCCTCGACCACCGTTCCCTTCGCGGGACGATTCGGATTGGCCTTGAGCTCCATCACGTCGGCTTGCAGAAGGATCATCTCAAGCAGCTTGTCGATGCCTTCCTTGGTGCGTGCGGAAACGCCAACAGTGATCGCGTCGCCGCCGAAGTCTTCCGGTATCAAGCCGATCTGCGTCAGCTTCTGCTTGACGTTGTCCAGGTTCGCGTCGGGCAAATCGATCTTGTTGATCGCCACGATGATGGGAACCTTGGCCGCGCGCGCATGATTGAGCGCCTCGATGGTTTGCGGCATCGGGCCTTCATTGGCGGCCACCACCAACACGACGATGTCGGTAACCTTGGCGCCACGCGCACGCATCGAGGTGAATGCCTCGTGACCCGGCGTATCCACAAACGTAATGGTACGCCCGTCCACCTGGACCGTGTACGCGCCGATGTGCTGGGTAATGCCGCCGTATTCTTCTTCGGTAACCTTGGCGCTGCGAATCGCATCCAGCAGCGAGGTCTTGCCGTGATCGACATGGCCCATGATGGTGACCACCGGCGGCCGTGCAACCAGTTCACCCACTTCTTCCTGCTCGGGCGCTTCTTCGATCGCTTGTTCAACGTCGAAGGCGACGTTCTCGACCGTGTAGCCGAATTCGTTGGCGAGCAGTGAGGCGGTATCGACATCGAGGACCTGGTTGAGCGTCGCCATCTGGCCGAGGTCCATCAACTTGCGAATGAGATCGCCGGCCTTGACGCCCATCGAGCGGCCCAGGTCGCCGACCGTGACGCCTTCGGTGATTCGCACCACGCGCTTGGATGCGCGCGGAGTGGTGATGGCGGTTTTGCGCTGTTCCTTGCCAGGCAGGGCGCGCCGTTTCTTCGGTACTCGGAGCCCGCGGATCTCGCGCTCGGCGAGAAAATCACCGCCGTCTTTTTTAACGACCTTCTTTTTCTTGAGCGCTCTGCCCGCCGCGCCTGGCTTGTTTGAGGGCTCCGGTGGCGGCCCTTCAGGCTGTTGCGGTTGCTGCGCCCCGGCTTGCGGGCGCCCCGCTGGTTGCCCAGGCCGGCCACCAGGTCCCATGGTTCGTCCCGTGGGAGCAGCCGGTTTAGGCGGCGCAACTTTCGCGCGAAGGTCAATCTTGCCCAAGACTTTGGGGCCCCGCTGCCCATCATCAAGCGACGGCGCCGCAGGATGGGAGCCGGTCTTGGTCAAATTCAGCGTCCGGCGTTCGCCATTGGCGCTCGGCGCGACTTGCGGCGGACGCGTCTCGACGCGCGGGCGGTTCACCTCTGGCCGTCGGAAGTCGCGGCGCTCCTCGCGCACCGGCTGCGGAGGCCGCACCGCTTCGCGCGGCGTCTCGGTTCGAGGTGCCTCGGCCGGATGCGAAGCGGTGGTGACTGCTCCACCGGTGGGCTCAGCTTCGCGTTGGGCTGCGGCGCCGTCGCTCGCTTCGGCATCGACAGCGGGAGCTTCAGTCTTCGCGGAGAGGTCCGCAGCGATTGGCGCCGATTCAATAGGGTGCGGCGCCTCTTGAATTTCAACAGCGGGAGCTTCGATATGCGGTTCCTGACCAGTTTCGGGCGCGCTTACTTCCGGCGCCGTTGTTACGGGAGCATGAGGCGGCGGCGCTTCGGGCGCGGGCTCAATGACCGGCTGGAAGACTGGAGTCTCAACCTGCGGCTGCGGAGCTTCGCTCATGAACGGCGAAACGAAGGTTTCATCCTGCGCGCTTTCCTGCGATTCGAATTGAAATGGTTGCGCGGCCTCACCGGCCGGTGCAGCCGAGGATTCCGAATGACGGCGGCGCATCACCGTAGCATTGAGCCGCTTCTCGACAATGGTGCCGGCGCTGGTCTCGACTACGGTCTCCTTACGCAACACCGCATTGCGATGCGCCTGCTCGTCGAGATCGGCCTTGACCCGATCAGCCTCTTCAGGGCTGAGCAGGCTCGCTTCGGTATGTGCGTGGGCGAGCTTGAGGCGCTCGGTACTGGCGATGACGTCCTCGAGAGGAACGCCCCACTCTTTGGCCAGACTTTTGATTCGCTTTCGGGCCATCTGTCCTATTTTATTTAAGCCTCGCCTCGCTATCCAGCGAATTCGCGCCCTTGACGGCGTCGATGATTCGACGCCGCTGATCGCGATCGATGCTGGATTTCAACGAGCGAAATTCCCTAACTTTCGATGCTGCAAATTTTTCCAGGCAACGAGCTTCTGGATGGAGGTACCCGCCGCGTCCCGGAGCACTGCCCGCATTATCTATAGTAACCATTCCCTTGCGCGCCACGATACGTGTCATGCGCGCCTTCGCGTCGCGCTGGCGACATCCCAGACATGTACGCTGAGGGTTTACGGTTCCTCCTTGGCATCTTCCTTAAGATCGTCCTGCTTCAGATCTTGCGCAATGCTCTCCGACTCGGCCTCGTCCGGCAATGCTTCGATCGCTGCTTCGGTTCCAGCCCCTGCCGCCTTCAATGCTTCGTTAGACGCCGCATCAGCTTCGGCTTGCGCCTTCGCCGCTGCCTCGGCCTTCTTCTTGCCCACGTGCTCGCGGGCTGCCGCGATCAACTGATGGGCGCGCTCCTGGCTGATGCCTTCGACGTCGAAGGAAGTCTCATCAGCTTCCGCAAGTTGCTCGGAGGAGCGGAATCCAAGCTGGAATAGCAGTTCCGCGTTAATATCGCCAATTCCGGGAATCGCGTTAAGCGACTGCCGCGCGTTGCGCGCCTCTTCTTCGGCCTCCGCCTCGCTGCGGACGTCGAGCTTCCATCCGGTTAGGCGATGAGCGAGGCGCACGTTCTGCCCGCGCTTCCCGATCGCGAGTGAAAGCTGATCGTCGGGGACAATCACCTCCATCGCATGTTCGTCTTCGTCGATGATCACCTTGGATACCTTGGCCGGCGCCAGTGCGCGGCAAACCAGTTCCGCCTGATCATCGGTCCACGGCACGATATCGATTTTCTCGCCGCGCAGCTCCTGCACCACCGCCTGCACGCGAGTTCCCTTCATTCCGACGCATGCGCCCACCGGATCGACATCTGAGTCTTTCGAGTAGACCGCGACCTTGGCGCGGCCACCGGGCTCGCGCGCGCATTGGCGAATCTCGACGATGCCCTCGTACATTTCGGGCACTTCCTGCTCGAACAGCTTGATGAGGAAGTTGTTCGAGGTGCGTGAGAGCACGATCGACAGCCCTTTTTCCGACAGGTCCACTTCGGCAATCAGCGCGCGGATGCGATCGCCTTGCCGATAGCGCTCATGGGGAATCTGCTCCTTCTCGGGCAGGATAGCCTCGGTGCGTCCGAGGTTGACGATCATGTTCTTGCGCTCAAAGCGCTGCACGATTCCCGACACCACCTCGTCGCCACGATCCTTGAACTCGTTGAAAATCTGTTTTCGCTCGGCATCGCGAATATGCTGGATAAGGTTCTGCTTGGCCGCCTGCGCCGCGATCCGCCCCATCGTTGCGGTATCCAGCTTGATGAGAATTTCGTCGCCGACCTCGGCATCGGGATCGTATTTCGATCGCGCATCGACCAGCGTCGCCTCGGAGAGCGGATTGGCGACCGTCTCGACCACAGTTTTGATCTCGAACAGCTCGATTTCCCCGATCTCGGTGTTGAAGCGGGATTCGATTTTGCGGTCGGGGCCAAAAGTCCGCCGCGCCGCCGAATGCATCATCTCCTCGACCGCATTGATGACGATCGTTTTGTCGATCCCCTTTTCCTTGGAGACCTGTTCGATTACCCGGTTAAGATCTACCTGCATATCACCTCCGTCGCGTGGCGGAGTTCATGAAAATTTGTCATCAAGCCTATGGGCGCGCGCCCTGCCGCGCCGCGGGCCTGCGCTTGCCCTCATCAAAGTCGTGCTCGTAATTCGCAGCTCTTATCTCATCGAATCCGAACGCCTCGCGGCGTCCGGTCGCAACCTCTTCCATCTCGATGCCGGCCGGAGTAACCCCCGCGAGCTTCCCGACGAAAGATTTGCTTCCGTTGCGCGCCAGATGCGTCCTTATCTTAAGCCGTTGACCCAAAAAGGCCTCGAAATGCTCGAGTTTCAGCAGCGGGCGGTTGATTCCCGGCGACGCTACTTCGAGCAAGTAGCGGCTCTCAATCGGGTCATAGACATCCAAAAGGTCACTTAGCACCGGGCTCAACCGTTCCAGGTCATTGAGCGAGATGCCGCCGCCCGGTTTATCGACCAGCAACCGAAGCATCGCGCCTCGCGACCCCTGCTTGAACTCCACTGATATCAACTCATATCCTTGACGCTGGAGATGCGGGTCCAGCAGATCCGCAATCTTGCGCGCCACCGGATTCAGTTCCAGCACTATCACCGCTCAAACCACTGTCCCGATTTAGCTTCGCCAACAAAAAAGTGGGCACCAGCCCACTTATCGACTACTAAAGTACATCCGCGCCCCGTGTTCGGCAAGGACGTTACCCCAATACACCTCATTCTGTGCATATTTCACGTGTCGTCGCTTATACTTCAGACCCCCCAACCTCGATCAGCTAGCGATCCTGTCGAAAAATTCCCAAAGGTAGTCCGTTTCGGCGGATTCCGGGCCGATTTCCCCATTTGATCAGATAGCGAAAATGATTCTTTCCCTCCGCGCGGCCTCCATCGGAAGGATCGTAGATAACTTCGCTCGCGATCATTCGTGAATGAACTACAACTTGACAGTCCAACTAATATCAGCATAAGAAATGGTGAAGTATGACAGTATCAATACTTATGTCGTTAAGGGTTCGTTCGGAGGGGTTTCGGCACGGTTCAAAGATTTCACAGGAGGCTAGCGATATGCGTTCCAGAGTTTGGTTCCGTGGTCTGGGGTCCATAGCAGCGCTTGGATTATTCGTGCTCGCCGCGAGCATCAGCTATGCGCAGGTCAAACCGGGAGATTTCATCACCATCGAAAATGCCGCCAAGGTCAAGGACCTCGTTTCGCCGGGGGTTTACTACAAGGTTCAGCACGGCATGAGCATGAAGATCATCCCGACTGAGCGCGTCGACTGGCCGCCTCCCTACAAAGAAATGACCGAGAAGTACTCGGCGCAGGTCCGCCTGACCGATGACAAGCGCAGCCTCCTGGGCTACGTTTCGGGGCAACCCTTTCCGCTGCTGGACACCAATGATCCTCAGGTCGCCACGAAGATCATGTGGAATACGGTGTTCAAGCCGATGTGGACCGACGACTACGACCTGCGTTTCTATGATTGCGACAGCGTCTACAATCAGGTCGGAAAAAAACAGACCAACCAGGTTGAGTACTTCCAGATCGGCCACTACGCCGGCTACCAACTGACCGGCCGCACTGAGGTCGAGCCGCTGCCGGTCGACCCCGACTTCAAGGCCTCGGGACGCTACTGGCTGTTCGCCCTGTACCCGGTCCTCGCTCCCGCGGAAATTCGCGGCACGGGCTTCCTTCGCTTCCGCTATGCCGATGCGCGCCAGCCGGACGGCATCTGGGCATGGATCCCGGGATCGCGCCGGATCCGTCGCCTCAACGAAGGCATCATGAGTTCCGCGACCGCGCCAGGAACCTCGGCGCACTCGTGGGACCCTGATCATTACGCGGGCTTCGATGCGAAGATCGAGGAATACGACTATCGTTTGGTAGGCGAGCGAAACATGCTCGGACCGATCCATGCCGAACATTCGCCCGAAGTGAGATGCCCGACCGACAACGGGGCCAGTGCATGTCCCGAGGCATGGGAAATGCGCCACTTGTATGTCATGTCCGCACGGCCGCGGCGCGGACTGGGAGGCGAGGACAACCGCGAGGCGATGCATAGTGACACGCTGATCTACATCGATGGCGAAGTATGGTTCACGCCGTACATCGACACCTTCGATCGGAAAGGCCAGCTCTATCAGGATCACATCTATTGGATGGCGATCCGCGATCGGCCGGTCCCCGACGCCAAGGTTGCGATTTATCCATTCAAGCGTTGCTTCGTGGTCGGCGCCGTGTCGACCGATGTGCAGTCAGGGCTTGCCACGATGTGCTACCTGCCCGGCATCGAAACGCCCGAGCGCGAATGCTGGTACATCAACATGGGTGCGGTGGATAAGGAATTCTTCACCACCCAGGCGATGACCAAAGCCGCACCGTAATTCCAATCATGACGCGGACGTCCGGAGCGCTTCGTCAGCTCCGGTCGTCCGCCTTCTTTCCCGACCTTCGATTCTCTGGTTCCAGACCTCGGCTAGCGCCCGTTCGGCCAATTTCCGCAAACCTGTCTCGCTGATAAACTTCCAGTGCCGCGGCCGTACATATGAACAAGCCGGGGCGTTGGGAGACGTTGGAATCGTGGAACAGAAGCTACCCGGTCCTGAATCCAAGAAGGTCGCGCACCGCAAGTCTGCCGCGCGAGAGTATCTCGAAGCGTTTGGAATCGCGATCGTCATCGCCGTGGTGATGCGGGCGTCGTTGGTTCAAGCATACTTAATCCCGAGCGGCTCGATGATTCCCACGCTGCAAGTCGGGGATCACATCCTCGTCAATAAGATCAGATTTGGTTTGCGGCTTCCCGATTCGGTGTTCGGACTCAAGGTTCCGGGTTTACCTTTGGGGCGCTATCTCTGCCGCTTCGAACCGGTGCAACGCGGCGATGTGGTGGTCCTGGTATCCCCGGTCGAGCCGAGCATCGATTTGATCAAGCGCGTGGTCGGTCTTCCCGGCGACACCGTGATGCTGAAAAACGAGAAGCTGTACCTCAATGGCCGCTTGACCGACGATCCGCACGCCCACTATGAAATGGCCGATTTGGCGCGCACTCCAGCTGGTGCCGGAAATCCGCGCGACGATTTCGGACCGGTTACGGTGCCTCCTGGCAAGCTCTTCCTTATGGGCGATAATCGCGACGATAGTTACGACAGTCGCTACTGGGGGTTCGCAGACCTCGACGCGGTCGAGGGCCGCGCGATGCTGGTCTATGGCTCATGGAACAGAGGATCCGACGCGAGGCTCCCGACTATTCGATGGAGCCGCTTCGGCCATCTGGTCGAATGATCCGCCTGGACCATCACGGTTCCGCAACTGCGCTGCATATGGTAACCACATTGCGTGCGAATCGAAGCAGATCGAACTGACACTCTCTGCGATCAGCCCATCACGATCTGTGTGCGTGATTGTCCTCCAGGAGCCGCCGTCACGGTGCGAGCCTCTGCCCTTGACGATGCGCAACATCGGTGGGAATCGCACGCCGTCTTCATCGCCGATGCTGCTGGAGTAGTCGATCTAAGCCGGCAGCCCGCGCAATCGGGCACCTATCCCGGTAAGGATGCGATGGGTTTGTTTTGGTCCATGCGCCTGGACCCGGCCGTCACTGAACGCAGTCCATTCATCAAATCGATGCCGACTCCGGTGGCGGTTACGATTACGGCCGAGCAAGCCGGAGAAACCGCATCGGTCGAAGTCATACGGCGCCTCCTGGGGCGTGGTGTGCGGCGTAGCGAGATCCGCAAGGAGGGACTCGTCGCAACTTTTTTTGATCACGAGAGCGGACCACGCCCCGGCGTCATCATCGTATCCGGATCCGGGGGTGGCCTCGCCGAGGATCAGCCCGCCCTGCTGGCAAGCCGCGGCTATACGGTTCTGTCGCTCGGATATTTCGGTATGGATGGAGTGCCGCAGGACTTGGCGAATATTCCGCTGGAATATTTCGGACGTGCGATAGAGTGGATGGGCGTACACAAATCCGTCGATCGCGAGCGTATCTCAGTCATGGGAGCATCGCGCGGCGGCGAGCTGGTGCTGTTGCTGGGCGCGACTTTTCCACAAATCAAAGCCGTCGCCGCCTACGTGCCGAGCGGCGTCGTATGGCCGGGACTGACACGCACTCCCCAGCCGGATGCGCTCGCGGCATGGACTAAAAATGGCGAGGCGGTCCCCTTCATGCCGAATCCGCCACCCGATCTCGAAGCCTGGAGCAGGCCTCCGGTGGTGCTAACCCCGAGCTTCCATGCCGCGATGAAAATGCGCGCGCGGGAAGAATGGCCTGAGATCGCGGTCGAGAAAATCCACGGCCCGGTCCTGATGTTCTCAGGCTCCGACGACCAGATGTGGCCTTCGCTTGCGCTGGCCGATATCGCCGCACAAAGGCTCTTGCGCAAGAACTTCGCGCATCGCTTCGAGCACATCACGTACGCGGGAGCGGGTCACTTTATCCGCTTCCCATACTCCCCCACCATCACCGAGATCTTTCATCCGGTGGTGAAAGTGGTGATGGCGCTGGGCGGTGACCCGGTGGCGAATGCAGCGGCCGATCGCGATTCGTGGGCACGCTTGCTCGGCTTCCTCGCAACCTCGATATAGACCTACTACCTTGGTGTGGGCACAACGCCGAGTTGGCGCAGCGCGGCGAGGTTGTCAACCACGCCGCGTTGCCATACCACTTTGCCGTCGCGGATTCTCAGCATCAGCATCTCATCGAATTCGACGCGCTTGCCGGTCGGAGGCACTGCTGTCAACGCCGGTTGAAAGTTGACCCGCCTAGACTCGGATCCCCGAAGTAAAACTGACCCACCTGGCGCGGTCTGAGCAGGGGGGAACGTACTGGATATCTGATGAAGATCACGCAGGTCGCTCCAGAGTAACTGCAGTAAGTCTAATTTGAGCGCGGGTTCTTCCAGATGATGACGCTCACCATCTATCTAGCGCTAGTGTCGGTTAAAAGCCTCTCGCGGTCGAACATCGAGGCCACGATCCGCCAACCCAGCGCGTTGGCGAGCAGCAGTAGCATCGCAAGGCCGAGAGCGAGGGCGAGCGTCGCGTGAATCACGTCGAATGCGATGAGCGAGGTAGCCACGCCCATCGGGAGAATCCCAAGGAGGCTGAGCTGCTGGGCGACTCGGACGTCGCTCGACCGGGTGGAGATCGCGATGCCGACCCAAACCGAAAGGGCGGCGAGGAGCGGCGTGAAGAGCACCTGGGAAAGGATGTCTGGACCCTGGAGGATCGCCGACGCGACAGCGGGATCTGCGAAGAGCACAACGAAAGCAAGGAAGAACGCGAACACTGCGTAAGCTATTCCTATGGACGGAGCAAGAACCGCCAGCGCCTTACCGAGCAAGAACTCTTCGCGACGAATCGGTGTGGTCAGTATCGGCTCAAGGGTGCCCTGCGCGCGCTCGCCGGCGATTGCGTAAGCAGCGAGCATGGCGGGCGTGAGCACCGGGAGGGCGAGCATGTAGAGCAAGACATGCCCGTGGCCCAGTTGAGCTGCTTTCGACGCGGGCACGATGAACACCACAACGATCGGTTGAATCAGGAAGATGAGCGGGAAGATCGCCAAGGAAACGAGCACGGAGCGGTTGCGCCGGTATTCGCGCAGCTCTTTGCCAAAGATGGCCCCGATTCGCCTCTTGCTCACTCTGACCTCCGATCTGTCTCCACGTCCTCGCCTATTAGCTCGAGGTACACGTCCTCGAGGGAGTGATACGACTCGCTGATCGCGAGCACGTCGGCGCCGGCTGCCACCAGCGCCCGAGCTACTCCTGGCGCGGCGACCGTAGGGTCGGAGACGGTAAGAAGGTATGCGGACTTGCCGTCCAACCTCCAGCCGACGACCGCGGGAAGGCAGCGGAACACCCCGTCGGGATCCAGGAGCGGGGTGCCGGTCCGGATCATGAGGGTTCTGGCGAACAACTGGTCCCGGAGCGCGTCGGGGCGACCGATCGTGCGCAGGGTCGTGTTCAAGATCGCGACGCGGTCGCAGAGACGTTCGGCTTCCTCGAGGCGATGCGTGGTCAGGAAGATTGTGACGCCCCGCTTTCGGAGCCCGATGATCAGTTCATGGACCTCTCGAGCGGCGACCGGGTCGAGGCCCGAGGTCGGCTCGTCGAGGAACAGCACCTCAGGGTCGCTGAGCAGCGCCCTAGCTAGGGCAACCCGCTGGCGTAGGCCCTTGGACAGAGTGCCGCAGATATCGTCGGCGCGCTCGGCCAATTTGACCGCTTCCAGCGAGCGCGCGATGCGATTGTTCGGGTCAGGCACCTCGTAGAGGTCGGCGAAGCATGCCAGGTTCTCGATCACACTCAAGCGCAGGAAGAGGCCCGGCGACTCGGGCATGATCGCGATCCGTCTGCGGATCTCCACGCCCTTCTCAGGGGTGAGTGGAAAGCCGGCAACCGTCGCTGAGCCCGAGGTCGGGGCAATGAGCGTGCCGAGCGTTCGCACCGTCGTCGTCTTACCGGCGCCGTTGGGCCCGAGGAAGCCGAACACTTCGCCGTAGCCTATCTCGAAGGAGACGTCGTTGAACGCGACGCGGTCACCGAATCGCTTCGACAGATGTCTGACCGATAACGCGGGAGCAGTAGCCGACCGATTCACAGGCGCACAATAAATCGAAACTGAGCGTTTCACTAGGGCGAAATCGTGGCCGAGAGCTAGAGTACTTCGATCGTGACTTTTCCACTACACAGGAATGAAATTCAGGCTTTTATCAACAGCCTGTCTGGACGGCTTGAGGGCGGGCGGCGATCACTCGGCCTCTTAACCCTTCGGGCTCTTGACCGGCGCCGAGAGCAATCCGGCCTTGCGCTTGTCCTTGAGTCGGTAACTGTCGCCGCTAATGCTGACGATAGTCGAGTGGTGAAGGACCCGATCGAGCATCGCGGCGGTCAGCACGCTGTCGCCGGCGAAAGCGCTGTCCCAACTGCCAAAGCGAGATTTGAGGTGAGGATCATCGCGCCGCGTTCGTAGCGTCGTTCGACGATCTGGAAGAACAGGTTGGCCTGCTCGCGGCTCATCGGCAGATAGCCGATCTCGTCGATGATCAACAACTTGTAGGCGTTTACCGCGCGATGCATGACCTCGCGATCGCGGCCCTGGCGCTGCGCGGCTTGCAGCATCAGCACCAGATCGGCGGCACTGAAGAAGCGCGTCTTGTAACCCTTGTGGGTGGCGAGATAGCCGAGCGCGATCGCGAGGTGAGTCTTGCCCACGCCCGAGGGACCGAGGAACACCACGTTCTCGGCGCGCTCGACGAAGGCGAGGCTGGCCAGTTCCATGATCTGTTTGCGCGGCGCACCGGTGGCGAAGCCGAAGTCATATTGGTCAAGCGTCTTGATCGCCGGAAAATCCGCCACCCGCGCGAACATCTCGCGCGCCCGCGGCCGGCGCGATTCGCGCTCGGCCACCAGTAGCTCCTCCAGGAAGTCGGTAAACGACGTGCGCCTTTTCGGCGGCGGTTTGCGCCAGCGCCGGATACTGCGCAGCGATCCCGCCCAGCCGCAGCTCGTTGCACAGCTCGATCAGTCGTTCGTGCTGTACGCTCATCCAGCCTCCAGCGCGGTAACCAGTTCTTCATAGACCCGCAGCGGATGCTGATACCCGCGCGGTGGCGGCCCCGGACTTCGGAGCAGCAGGCTGGAGCGTTCCCGGCCACGGCGCGGGGATCGCCAGCAGGCGCTCACGCTCCTATGCGAGCCGCACCAGAGGGATCTCACCGGTGGTCGCGGGCACGCGGGCGTTGGCGACCTCGCGCAGCCAGCTCCCGACCCGCGCGTTGGCGGTCTCGCGATCGACCTTGAGTCCTTCGGGGCTGAGCTGGCTCGCCAGCGGCACGTAAAAGCTCGCCCGTAGGTAGAGGATGAAGCGCTCGACCTTGCCCTTGGTCCTGGGCCGATAGGGCTGGCACAGCCGCGGCACGAAGCCGTGATGATGCGCGAAGTCGAGGAAGGTGCGGTTGTAGCGATGCAGCCCCGGTCCGTAGCGATCCCGATCGGTCACCACCGTCCGCATGTTGTCGTAGAGCACCTCACGCGGCACGCCGCCGAAGTAGAAGAACGCGCGCTCGTGGCAGCCGAGCAGCGTCTCCATGCGCTCATCGGTGACGAACTCGACGTAGGTCGCGCGGCTCCAGCCGAGAGTCGCGATGAACACCGCCAGCCGATCCTTCCCGCGTCGGATGGTTGCGAAGTCCACCTGCATCTGGTGCCCCAGTTCGGTCTCGAACCGAATCAGCGGCTCCGGCTTGGCCACTGGCTTCAGCGTCGCAAGGTGATCCTTCAAGATGCTCACTCCGCCCGGATAACCCAGCGCCCTCAGCTCGCGCAGCAGCACCGTCGCCGGAATCCATTCCGGCGCGGCCGCCCTTACCCGTTCAGCGATGTACTACTTGTAATGATCGAGCTTGCTTGACCGCGTCTCGCGCGCGTAGTGCGGCAGTCCATCACCGCGTTAGTAACGCCGGACCGTGTTGCGCGACACCTCGAGCATCCGTGCGATCTCCCGAATGCTCTTGCCCTGCCTGCTCAAAACCCGGACCTCCACCGCTTCCTCCGCCACCAACATGCGGTCCTCCAATGCGGAGTACCCCATGCCGGGGTGGGTCAGTTTTCAATCGACGACCCGGGTCAGTTTTGCACCGGCGGCTACACTGCACCCCACGGCCCGGTCTGCGTACCCGAGATGGTGAGATGGGCAACCACCCTATCGCCCTCGGCAACCAGCTCCCGCAGCTCCTCGTGATAATCGGGGAAAGCGGCAAACGCCCGTTCGACCATGCCGCGGATTGCGTCGTGACCATGGCGGATCGGAGCGTAGGGACGATAGTCAATGACGTAATCTTCGGCGTAGAATTTTGGAATCGGCTCGAGCCGGCGTTGATTCCAAATCCGCTCAGTTATCTCCCGTACGAGCGCTTTGTTTGATTCGCTCACAGCTCATTCAGGCTGATGGCACACTGCCTCGATGTTGTTGCCGTCGCGATCGTAAACAAACGCGCCGTAATAGTTGGGGTGATACTGCGGTCGCAACCCGGGTGCGCCGTTGTCCTTGCCGCCGGCCGCGATCGCCGCATCATAGAAAGCTTTGACTGTCGCACGTTTGGACACTGTAAATGCCACGTGGATTTTCGCCGGCTCCGTACCCTTGGCGATCCAGAAATCCGGTCGGTCCTGACCCAGTCCGACCGCCTCACCGAAGTCCATCAGGATTTTGTATCCGAGCGGTGCCAGCGCGGCCTGGAAAAAGGTTTTGCTCTTGGCAATGTCGGAAACTGCTAAACCAATGTGATCGAGCATGATAAATACCTCCGGTCGATTTTCGGGAGTGGAGTAGCTTAGTTCCGTCCTAGCAGAAATAAACCCGGAGCTTCCAGAACCGATTTACTTCATCGCCGCCGCGCCGTTGCGATTTCGCTGGGCATCGAATTCCTCGGCGACCGCTTCATCGCGGGCGCCCAGCTCTTCCATGTTGATATCGGCGAAGGCCAACACGCCCATATCGGAGTATGCCTTGGTGACTTTCGGGCCCCATAGTCCGATGTCCTTGATTGCAGGCACGATGCGGGTAAACAACGCGGCGCGGAACTCGATCATGCCCGGCGAATTCTCTTCCCACTCGATGCATTCTTTGGTCGGCAGCCCGAGGCGCTCGAACACATCGTGCGAGTTGAACCGATCGCGCATCGTGTAGCACGCCTCTACCACGAATTCCTCGCGCTCGTCTTTTTCCTTCTGCGTCAGATGCGGATAGTACTCGCGCAACGCCAGCCGGCCGAACGCGACGTGACGGGCTTCATCCTGCATGACGTAAGCGTTGACGGCGGCGGCAAGCGGGTTTTTCGCCATGTCGCGAATTCCCGCGAAGGCCGCCAGCGCCAATCCCTCAATCAGCACCTGCATCCCGAGATAGGTCATGTCCCATCTCGAATCGCGCAGGATCTGATCGAGCAGGCTCTTGAGCGGCGGCGTGATCGGATACGCGAGGTCGAATTTCTCATGCAGCAGACGCTTGTACACCTCGACATGACGCGCCTCGTCCATCACCTGAGTTGCGGCGTAAAACTTGGCTTCGATGTCGGGGACCTGCTGGACGATCTTCGCGGTGCAAATCAGCGCGCCCTGCTCGCCATGGAGAAATTGCGAGAGGTCATTGGCTTGCGAATGACGCCGCAGGTCGGCCTTCTCAGTGGCCGTCAATCGGGCCCACACCGGCGAACCGAAAATTGAAATATATTCGTCGGGCAGCTCTTCGGGATTTTCCGGATCAAGATCGAGCGACCAATCGATGCGATTGCTGGCGTTCCATTGCTGCTGCTTGCCCTTTTCGTAGAGCCGATGCAGTGAAGCGCTGCCGTCCTCGTATTCCCACTTGAAGCGGCTCTCAAAATCTTCGGGCACCCTCCATTCATAGTTGTCGAGGGGCATCGCGTAGCGGTCGGCAGTACTCATCGGTCTCTCCTTATTCGGATCACATGCTTTTACCGCAGTTTAGCGCGCCTCGAAACACATGAAACCTCTGTCAATGCGCCTTGGCATCTAAAACTGTAGGGTTTCACTACTAATTGACTCGTACTGTGGTTGCGGTGAATATAATGCCTGCACGGGAGGGGGGAAATGGACTCTACGTCACCGACCGCACTTGTAATCGACGACAGCCCGGTCATTCGGCGCTACTTGCGTTTCCGTCTGGAGTCGAGCGGATGGAGCGTGGCCGAAGCCGAAGATGCCTTTACGGGCCTCAACGCGATGCGCCAACTGCGCCCGGATCTCATCACCCTCGATCTGATCATGCCGATCAACAACGGCATCGACGGCATTCACCTCGCGCGCAAAATCCGCGAAGAAGAGCCCGACATCGCGCTTTTGATCGTCAGCGGCATGGCATCCGAAGATGACGTCAAGAGCTTTCTCAAAAAGCACAACCTGGAGTTTTTTGGAAAGGCCGATCCCTCCGAGGTTGGCGGCTTTGCGCGGTTGTTCGCGCGCACCGATGAGTTGTTGGGCGAACTGCATCGCCTCGAGCGCCTCGCCGGCGACGCCCCGCTCCGCCACTGATCCGACTTTGAAATCAACTCGCGCTTCAAAAAGGAGCGAGGAGACTTACTCTTCGTCCTCGCGCAGCTTCGCCATCACCGAAAGATCTTCCAGCGTGGTCACGTCACCGAGAGTTTCATCGCCTGCCGCGATCTGACGCAACAGCCGGCGCATGATCTTCCCGCTGCGGGTCTTCGGCAATGAATCGGTGAAACGGATGTCGTCGGGACGCGCCAATGCGCCGATCTCCTTCACCACGTGGCGCTTTAGTTCCTCGCGCAACTTGTCGTCGCCCTTGCGCCCGCCCTCCAGCGTGACGAACGCCATGATGCCCTGCCCTTTCACCGCGTCGGGTTTGCCGACGCACGCGGCCTCCGCCACCGTCTCATGCGAGACCAGCGCGCTCTCCACTTCCATCGTGCTCAGGCGATGCCCCGAGACATTGATGACGTCATCGACGCGTCCCATGATCCAGAAGTAGCCGTCCTCGTCGCGCCGGGCGCCATCGCCGGTGAAGTACATGCCTTCGATCTGGCTGAAGTAGTTGGTCTTGTAGCGTTCGGGATCCCGAAAAATCGTGCGCAACATTCCGGGCCACGGACGCTTTACCACCAGGAAACCGCCCTGGTTGGCCGCGACCGGTTTGCCTTCGCGCGTCACGATATCGGCTGCGATGCCGGGTAGCGGACGCGTCGCGGAACCCGGCTTGGTAGCGATGGCGCCGGGAACCGGGCTGATCATGATGCCGCCGGTTTCGGTCTGCCACCAGGTATCGACGATCGGACATCGATCGCCGCCGATGACTTTGCGATACCACATCCAGGCTTCCGGATTGATCGGCTCACCCACGGTGCCGAGCAGGCGCAGGCTCGACAGGTCATGCTTCTTGACCCATGAGTCGCCCCACTTTAGGAAGGTGCGAATCGCCGTCGGCGCGGTATAGAAAATCGACACGCGATACTTCTCGATGATTTGCCAGAAGCGATCGTTCTCGGGGAAATTCGGCGCGCCTTCATACATCACGACCGTCGCGCCGGCGGCGAGCGGTCCGTAGACGCTGTAGCTATGACCAGTCACCCATCCGATATCGGCCGTGCACCAGTAGATGTCGTCGTCCTTGAGATCGAACACCCACTTCATGGTCTGCAGCGTATGCGTGAGGTATCCGCCGGTGGTATGCAGCACGCCCTTGGGCTTGCCGGTGGTGCCGGAGGTATACAGCGTGAACAGCGGATGCTCGGAGTCGAACTGCTCGGCCGGACAATTCGGGCTCTGCGATGAAACCAGCTCGTCCCACCACACATCGCGACCCTTCTTGAAGTCGACTTTTGCGCCAGTACGGCGAACCACGAGGCATTTCTCGATCGATGGTGCGCGCTTGAGCGCCTCATCGACATTGGCTTTGAGCTCGACCTGGGTGCCGCGGCGCCAGCCCGCATCGGCGGTAATGACCAGCTTCGCCTCGGCGTCGTTAATGCGATCGCGCGAGCGCCTCGGCGGAGAAGCCTCCGAACACCACTGAATGAATCGCGCCGATGCGCGCGCAAGCCAGCATCGCGATCGCGGCTTCCGGAATCAGCGGCATGTAGATGGCAACCCGGTCCCCATCTTTCACCCCGAGATGCTTCAGGGCGTTTGCGCAGCGGCCCACTTCGTCAGCGAGCATCTGGTAAGTGAGGATGCGCGTGTCGCCCGGCTCGCCCTCCCAGATAAACGCGACCTTGTTGCGACGTGCGCCGGTCAGGTGGCGATCGAGGCAGTTGTAGGAGGCATTGATCTTGCCGCCGACGAACCACTTCGCAAACGGATGATTGTATTCAAGAACTTTGTCGTAGGGTTTGAACCAAGAGAGTTCATTGCCGCATTCGCCCCAGAATTTTTCCGGATCCTGTTCTGCGCGGCGGCACAGTGACTCATATTCATCGAGGCTTTTGACCGCGGCGTGTTTTGAAAACTCCGCCGACGGCGGAAATTTTCTAGCTTCGCTTAGTACGGATTCGATGTCGTGACCCTGGGATGCAGCCATGGCTAAATCCTTCCCCGCGCTTCGCGCGTCTTCAGACTCAAATACAATGTTGCGGCGTCACCGGTCTCGCGCCGATTCGATCTGATCTGACGCAACCGCTCCAATAGCTCGGTCTCGATACTCGCGGCGAACTCCGCGGCCAGCTCGACTGCGCGCGCCGCCCAGCGCAACGCGACACGCCCCTCCAACCCGCCAAAATCGTCGAAGAACCATGCGCAACTGGTGAGCGAGGCTTGCGCCGCCCGCACCATCTCGAACAGCAGCATGAGCCGGTCGCGGCTGTGCTCATCGGTGACTTTGTAGCGAGTGAAAAACTCTTCCTTCAACGCCAGCGAAGGATTGTTGAGCAGGCGCATCGATTCGCGCAGCAGCGCCGCATGGTCGGGTGAGAGCGGCGGCGCGAAGCGCTCGTACGTCGCATTCGCATGATCGACAACAAAATGCATCGCCTCAAACAGCGGTGTGCGCCACTCCTGGCTGGTGTTCGAATCGAGGCGGCATCCGCAGTTCGAGCGCCAGCGCTCGACGCCGTGCGCGCAGCTCCACGCGCTTGGAGCGTCGATGACAAAACTTCCCGCGGCCGGATGCGAAGCGAGATAGTCGCTCAGATTGGTGATCACGATGTCGTTGCGCCGCTGTAGCGTCATGATCGCGCGCGCCAGTTCGGCCGCGCCGCTCTTCTTATGATGCCCGAAGGTCTCACCGTCGGTCGCGAGCAGGAGTGCACTGCCCGGCTCATGCTCGAGCGCGACCGCGGTCACCCGCTCGGCGAAAGCCATACCGTCCTGCATCGCCTCGCCAAAGGAGACGTCCCCCGATAGCGCGCGATCGAAGCGAAAGATCGCCACCCTGAGTTCATCGCGCTGCCAGAAAAAAGGGCCGGCGCTGCGATTGTTCGCGGACGCGCCACCGAAACGGCCCTGGTCGCCGGCGAGGATAGTGAACTTCAACCCGGCTGCCGCGATCGATTCCAGCGTGGCGTCGTCGACCGCGCATTCGGGAAGCCACATGCCCTCGGGGCGATGCCCGAAGCGATAGACGAAATCCTCGATACCCCATGCGATCTGCAATTCGCGATCGCGCGGCGCGAGCAGCGGCAATATCGAGTGATTGTAGGATTGCGCGATCGCGTTGCCATGGCCACCGCGCGCGGCAGCGCTGAGCTCGTTGCCGCGGCGCATCGCGCGATAGGCGGGCTTGCCATGGCGCTCCAGCCATGCGGCCAGCGTCGGACCGACATCGAAATTCAACGATTCGTAGTTATTGCGGACATGAACGACGGTCCCTTCCATCGTGTGAGCATGCGCATTGGCGGTGTAGCATTCGCTCAGGATGCGCTCGTTCCAGTTCGGGAACGGTGCGGCGCTAGGCTCCGCGGCGATGAGCCCGGTCCATGGACTCTCGCGCGGAGGCTGATAGAAGTGCCCGTGGATGATTACGTAACGCGGTTCAGACATCTACTTTAATGCTGCGCCTTCGCAACGAGACAGAAAAGGTGCCTCATCGTCGCGGCGCGCGAATCCCCTCTCGATGAATCCCTTCTTTTGCCTCAATTCGCTCCACTTATCAAGAAAAGTCAGTGGATAAGCATGCTTAATGAAAAGAGCCGCCCGGAATCCTCCGGACGGCCCTCGTCGAAATGTCAGGCTCGATCGATCAGTTGCAGGCGGCGGCGAATGACCCTTTGATCGCGGCCTCGCCCTTCTGATTCAGCACCTCGAGGTCGCCCTCGATGATCTTCTCGCCATTCTTCTCGGTCTTGTTGGTGACCTTGCCGCTGCAGGTGACCACGTCGCCCGGCCATACGCGGGTAGCGAAGCGCACCTTGAAACGGCGCACCGACCCGATGCCAACGTAATCGGTAAGCGCCTTCGACAGCAGCCCTGCGGTAAACATCCCCTGTGCGAATACGGTTGGAATTCCGGCGGCCTCGACGAAGGTCTGATCATAGTGAAGCGGAACGAAGTCGCCCGAGGCGCCGGCATAGCGGACAAATCGGGACGCGTGAGGCCCTCGACCACGAATTTCGGAATCGTATCGCCGACCTTGATGGACTCGTATTTCAATTTTGCTGGCATCTTTATGATCTCCTACGCCTTCACGGCCTGGCCCGTTTCGATGAGCGTCGAGCGCGCAATCGCGACCTTCTCGTTCTTCTGATTGGTGTACTCGGTCTCCATCAGCAGCATGGTCATCTTGCCGCCGCGTCCGCCTTCCTTCTCGATGATGTCGGCCACCTTCGACACGCCGGTCAGCGTATCGCCCACGAGGATGGGCTTGAGCAACTCGAATTCCTGCTCGCCATGCAGGATGCGCCGGATATCGAACCCGCCCATGCCGGGGCTGGAATCGCCATCCTGCCAGAACGCGGAGGTCTGCAGAAAAGTGACCGGCACGGGAATCCCGCCGGCCTCTTTTTTGGCGAGTTCGGGATCGAAATAGAGCGGATTGGGGTCTTTGATGGCGCGGGCGAACTCGCGCACCTTGCTCCATTCGATGGGCATTTTGAATGGTTTACCGGTTTTGCCGATGCTGCTTCGGTCGGCCATGTTTTTTGAACCTCGTTGGGTGCGATTTGCCTTAAGTACGATGCGTTACCATGATGATGCGGTTCGGACAAGCGCTGGGATTAGTGAATCGGGATTAGGGAGGCAGCTGTTTTAAAATGACTCATCCCGTCACGAAGAGGCTGTTATCTTCCGCTCGTGAAACGCCCGCGAACCTGGCTGAAGTGATCGAACAGCATATTTTTTCTTTTGCGCAGCCACAGAGTGATGCTCAGTACCACCCTCGCCACTCTCTACGAAGTCAAACCGCGCGAGTTGGTCCAGGCCGTCAAGCGAAACGGCGCGCGATTCCCAAAAAGACTTCATGTTTCAACTCACCGAGCAGGAGTTCCGCATCTTGAAATCACAAATCGTGATTTCAGGATGGGGCGGTCCGTGGGCAGAATCCTCGTTCGATCGCAGTGCCTGTTTCCATTTGCAGGCAGGGAAGCATGGAACCCCCGATTCGACACATTGTTTAATCACGCTGGTAAACGTGGTACTGCTCAAAGATCATGGCAGAGACCGAGCCGACAGAAGCGGACTCGTCCGAAGAGGCGACGGAACAGGAGCGATCCGAGACCGTCGAAGATGATGCGGCCAAAGACACCACCGTGGCTCCGGTTGCCTACCAGATCACGAGCTACGGCGCAGACTACGATGTAGAGGGAATCGTTAAGAGAACACGCAACAAAGACATCGAGGTTCCGCCCTTCCAGCGAAACTACGTCTGGACGTTTGGACAAGCCTGCCGGTTCATTGAGTCCCTTCTTCTAGGACTTCCTGTACCGGGGGTTTTTTTGGCACGGGAGGAGTCGACTGGTAGATTCTTGATCCTCGATGGGCAGCAGAGAATAAAGACCCTCCTTTTCTTCTATGAGGGCCTGTTTGACCCTCCCGGCAAAGTCGCGAGAGCCTTCGCCTTGGACGAAGTACAACCCGGCTTCAAAGATAAGACATACAAGACGTTGGACGAGCGGGATCGCCGCAGACTCGACAACGGAATTATTCATGCGACAATCGTGAAACAAGAATCACCTCCCGAGGACGTCGACACCAGTCTTTTCTATATCTTCGAACGCCTAAACAGCGGGGAAACACGAATAACACACGAGGAGGCTAGATCGGCAGTATTTCACGGTACTCTGATCAACGAGATCAAGACGCTGAACGATTACGAAAACTGGCGAAAAATTTTTGGCAGAAAAAACTTGCGACTTAAAGATCAGGAACTCATCCTCCGGTTTCTCGCTTTATACTTCACTCGCGACAAATACAGTCGGCCGATGGCGGAGTTTCTGAATAAATTCACTGCCAGAAACAAGAATCCTAATCCCGAATTTCTGCAGAACTGTAGATCGCTTTTTCGGATAACGATCGATTTGGTGTACGAATCTGTCGGCGCCAAGGCATTCCGACGGGAGCGTTCGTTCAACGCCGCCGTCTTCGACTCGGTGATGGTCGGCTTAAGCGAGGCTCTTCAAATGAAACCATCGCTCGATAAGTCAAAAGTCGCGGACGCGTATCACCGTTTGTTGGCCGACAAAGAGTATACAGAGGCGACTTCTCGGTCGACTGCCGATGAGTCTTTTGTGTCGTTACGGCTGGAGAAGGCAATCGAACACTTTGCGACCATCTCATAAGTGGTGAACTGGGGGCTTACAAAGCAGCACCAGAAGCTCAAGGCACTCTCTAAAAAGGCGGGTGACGCGGGCCTCGACGACTTCGAGCTCTTGGCGCATTGGGCGAAGTATCTTTGCGTGCTCGTCGCCGGATTTCTCGAGAACGCACTGGTAGAAGTCTATAGTGAATTCGTAGTGGGTTCGTCCAGCCCTGCGGTGGCTAGGTTTGCCACAACGAGGTTGGAGAACATACAAAATCCAAAAGCGCAGAGGTTCCTCGAGATTGCAGGAGCGTTTGACGACACCTGGCGGATCGAACTTGAACAGTTCCTCGCGGTTAATGGACGCAAGGATGCGGTAGACTCAATCATGTCGAACCGACATCAAATCGCACACGGAGAGAGTTCGGGAATAACATTAACCAGAGTTAATCAGTACCTCGAAAAATGTATTGAGGTGATAGATTTCCTCGAGGCGCAGTGCAAGGGACAACATTGAGAATTTTGACGAGGCCTCGAGGCATCATGAGCAACCTTTCGCATAGGCAATTACGCGACTCAGAATTTGTATGTCCCAAATGCCGGAGCGGAAACATCTACGAGCTCTCGTTATGCGTGGTCATTCATCGCATCCGCCAATGGAACGACGCCGGTATTCCGGAAGATTACGAACCACCCGAAGTCGATTGGGAGTCGGACATGCCTTACGATCTGCTATTGAAGTCGGCCCGTAAACAACCGGCCCCGACATTCGAGTGCGCGGAATGCATGGCGCAGTTCGAACATCCCAAACGCGCTGAGGGCGAAGAAGGAAAGCTTCCACCAATGTCGCCCCTTCGTTAGCTACCCAATCGCGCGAGGACCAATTCCGCCATCCACAATCAATAACGCGCCCGTCCACCTAGCTCGCAGCATCCGCTATCGAGCTCCCGATTGCATCAAGTCCACTGCATTACGATGATGATGCGGCGTTGGACGAGCGCCCGGACTAGATAATCGCGATCAGGAGGTAGCCCTTTAGATGAAGCGTCCCGTCGTGAAGAGGCATACGTCGTCACCTCGTGAAACGGCCGAAGCCCTCGCTGAACTGATCGAACAGCAGATTTTTCTTTTACGCAGTCAACGGGTGATGCTGAGTCCAACTCTCGCCGACCTCTACCAAGTCGAACCTCGTGTGTTAGTCCAGGCCGTCAAGCGAAACCTCGGGCGCTTCCCGAAGGACTTCATGTTTCAACTCACCGAGCAGGAGTTCCGCATCTTGAAATCACAAATCGTGATTTCAAGATGGGGCGGGATGCGCCGCTCCTTTCCCTATGCGTTCACCGAGCAGGGCGTGGCGATGCTCTCGAGCGTGCTGCGAAGCCGGCGCGCGATTCAGGTGAATATCGAGATCATACGCGCGTTCGTGCGCCTGCGCAGAATTCTGGCCTCCCACGTCCAACTCGCACGCAAGTTCGATGCACTGGAAAAGAAATACGACACCCAATTCAAGGTGGTGTTCGATGCGATCCGCGAGCTGATGATTCCCACCGCTGCTCGCCGCCGGGCCATCGGCTTCACGCCGCGATGACGGAAATTGATCGCTAGTCGAAGCGCACGAAACCAGCGCCACAGTTGAGCCAAATGCATCTCACATCTTGAAATCACAAATTGTGATTTCAAGATGGAGGGCCTCACCCGATCGCGCGAGGACCAATTCCGCCATCCACAATCAACAACGCGCCGGTTACATAGCTCGCCGCCTCCGAGGCCAGGAAGATGCACGGATACGCGATTTCCTCGACGCGCCCGAAACGCCCGAGCGCGCGCGAATCCGCAACCGCCTTCTTCACTTTGGGATTCGGCCATACCCGCGGCGCCGCCCCCTCGGTATCGATGGGGCCCGGTGCGATGCAGTTGACCCGGATGCCATGCTCGCCCCATTCGCCCGCCTGGGAGGTCGTCAGATTGATGACCGCGGCTTTTGCGGAACCGTAGGGCAGCATCGTTGTGGAACCATGCACGCCTGCCGTCGATGAGATGTTGATGATCGATCCGCCATCGCCCTGCTTGATGTACTGACGCGCCGCCGCCTTGGAGCAAAAGAACGTCCCGTCCAGGTTGATGCCGATGACCGCGCGCCATCCGTTGGGCGAGAGGTTGAAACTCGGCGTCGTGATGCTCGCGCCATGATTGTTGATGAGCACGTCGACGCGGCCGAAGTGCTTCACTGCGGTCTCGATCATCGCATCGCATTGGTCGGCCTGACGCACATCGACGGTGGTAAACTCGCAGGTGCCACCGGCTCTGCGAATGTCATCGCGAACTTTGGTGAGATTTTCCACGTTACGGCTCGCTATCAGCACCTTAGAGCCGCGCGCTGCGAACTCCTTCGCGATCGACTCCCCGATACCGGTGCCGCCTCCGGTTACGATGGTCACCTTGCCGTCCACGCTGAATATATCTTTGGCGTTTGCCACGATGCGCAGTTCCTCCTGTTAGCTCACCGATATCGCCTCGACGGAGCACGAGCGCCGCTCCGCCAAGCGATGGTGCGGAACCATCTTTAGCAGACGCGAGGAGGAACTTTACAGATAAGGCTGAAGGCTATTCGCTCGCCATCTGGCGTGCGGCAGGGCGCTGATGACCGCGGCGCTGGCTCAGGTGGCGAGCCCGCGGCGTGATCTTAAGCCTCAGATGGGGTTGCGCATATGATTCAACGTCGCGGCAGACCTGATGCTTCCAAAGAATCAGGCGTCGGCGCAACACGCCAGGGTTGATCCCGAGCGCCTCGCATACAGTGTCGAAGCTGAACGCATGCGGCGCGGTGCTGGCGGACATCATGATCCACCGCTCGGCATCGACATAGAGCATGCGCTTGCGGGTGGCCCGCGAGACCGCCCCCTGCTGAAAAACATTGATGGCGTCGGCGAGCAGAGCCAGCATCAGGCGCTGTTCAGCGGTCAGCCGATGGCCGCCGGAGACGTCGAAGTACTGGGACGGTAGGATTTGATGGAGCCCCACGACGTTCTCCATGATCACATCGGGGGTAGACCGGACCTCAAACATTGCTGTCCCCTTGGGCCGCCTCGATACCGATGAAGCGTGGCCGTTGCGATTCGGAAATCGCGGCAAATCTCGCTGACATGGAAGCCCTTTCTGACCGGATAACAGCCGGGGTCAGGGAAAGGTTCCCGAATCGCGAAAAATGGCGATCCCTGATCGATCGAGAAACGTGCCGCGCCGCTTTTCAGATGAGTTAAGAAATCGTTTTGCGAACCGAGGTGAAAGCTTAGGAAGCTATAGCGACAGCGTCGCAACCAGTTCCACCAGCTCGGGATCCAGCGTGCGCGATTTCTCGGGCATCTCGGGCAGCGGTACGAAGCTTATTTCGCCTCGATGCTCCGCCACCAACGACGACGGCCGCCCATCGACGATTGCCTTCACCGCGCCCGCTCCCATCCGGCTCGCCAGCAGCCGATCCCGCGCCGTCGGAGAGCCTCCACGCTGGATGTGACCCAGCACTACTACCCGCGGCGACCCGCCGACGCGCCCCTCTGCGGCAGCCGAGAGTTTCACCGCCCCTCCGGTTCGAGGACCCTCGGACACCACCACAATCGAGGATCGCTTGCCGCGGGCCTGGCTTTCCAGCACACGCTGGATGAGGTCCTCCGGGTCTAGCGGCCATTCCGGGATAACCACCGCCTCGGCGCCGCCGGCGATCGCAACTGCAAGCGCGATAAAACCCGAGTCGCGCCCCATCACCTCGACAAAGAACAACCGTTCGTAGGCGAATGCCGTGTCGCGAATGCGATCGATCGCATCGAGCGCGGTGTTCACCGCGGTATCGAAGCCAATCGAGTAGTCGCTACCGGGAACGTCGTTGTCGATCGAGGCCGGGATGCACATCACCTTGATATCGGTCTCCGCGGCTAGTGCGCGGCCACCCTGCATGCTGCCGTCGCCACCGATAACCACCAACGCTCCGATGCCGTGATAGTGAAGATTCTCGGCCGCGCGGGCGCGCCCACCCGGAGTGCGGAATTGCTCTGATCGCGACGTTCTCGAGGATGGTCCCGCCACGCTGAATGATATTGGCAACCGCGCGGCTGGGCAGCGGGATAAATTTGCCGAACAGAAGGCCCTCGTACGCGCGCTGCACACCGACCACCTCGATGCCGGCGCCGCCTGCGACCCGCACCACGCTGCGGATCGCCGCATTCATTCCGGGTGCGTCACCGCCGCCGGTCAGGACCGCGATCTTGTTCGGAGGTGGTACGGAGCGCCGTGTCGTTTGCCGATGATCCTTGTGCGGCTCGTCTCCGGATGCCTGATCATGATTAGAGTGCTCTTGCATCGATGTCACGCGCGAAACCCCTCCGCTACTGAAACTACGGCGACTTCGGAGAACTCGCTCCGCGAGGTTAACATCAGTGTGCAGTTGTAGGAACGGGCAGTTTATCGAGGCGAGGAGAAGTCAGTTGCCCCGTTCGGCTGGAGGCAGCGGCGATCCGGGGCCGAATTGGACTTTCTGGCCGACAAAGATCGCATCAAATGAGAGCGCCGTCTGTTCCGATCCCACCACTATGACGATTCCGTACCTGCCCGGACGAGGCACCGCGAAGCTCACATTCCACGCGACCGGAACTTTGACCGGAAGTCCCTCGGGCAAGTCCGGCGAAAGCTGGCCGGTTTCGATCTGACCATTCATTTCGGGAACCACCGGAATGCCCGCCTCATCGGCAATCACAATCTTGACCGGATACCTGAGTCCAATCTCGGTTCCGGCAAATCCGAGGCCGATCGCGACCGCAAGCTGGACCGGCGCGGGATAGCTCGCGGCTCGATAAACGTTCCATCCTCCGCCAAGGATGAAAATTTTTCCTCCCACCGCCTGAGCTGCATCCGCCAGAACCGCGTACTCGATTTTCATGTCACGACCTCGTGGTCAATTATGGCGTGATGGCTCGACGGTTGAAAACGGAGGCCGAGATTACTCCACAGAAAAGAAACTGGACGCCGCCTAAAACGGCGGCAAGGGAATCTTCGACGCTGAAAAAAGTGGCATCTGTGCCGCGAATCGCCCATCAAGTCGCACGATTTCGAGGAATGGCTCTTGCTTCGCCATGTCGAAGCCGATGCCACCACCGGTCCTAGCCTCCCCGATTCAGGAATACCTGGAACGTCTTCATCGCGAATGCCTCGCCATCGAAGACGGTAACGTCGCGACCTACATTCCGGAGTTGGCCCGCGCCAACAAAAATTGGTTCGGCATCTGCGTCGCCACCAGCGACGGCCAGATATATGAGGTCGGCGAGACTCGCCAACCTTTCACCATCCAATCGATCTCGAAGCCCCTGGTCTATGGCCTGGCGCTCGCCGACAATGGCGAAGACCACGTCATGCGCAGGGTCGGCGTTGAGCCCAGCGGCGATGCTTTCAACTCGATAAGCCTCGATCCGCGTTCCGGGCGTCCGCTTAACCCCATGATCAACGCCGGCGCAATCGCATCTGCCGGGCTGGTCAGGGGTGCAACCCTCGATGACAAGCTCGGGCGCATCCTCCAGACGTTCTCCATCTATGCCGGCCGCGATCTCTCCATCGACGAGGCGGTCTACCAGTCCGAAAAATCGACCGGCCATCGCAACCGCGCGATCGGTCACATGCTGCGCAACTTCGATGTCATCGGCGACGAACCCGAGCCGGTGCTCGATCTCTACTTCCGGCAGTGCTCGGTATCGATCAATTGCCGCGACCTCGCGATGATCGGCGCGACGCTAGCCAATGGCGGGGTCAACCCGGTCACCGGAAATCGCGCCGCGCCGACGGAGAACATCGTCAGGATACTCAGCATCATGGCGACCTGCGGGATGTACGATTACGCGGGTGAATGGATATATCGGGTCGGCATCCCGGCCAAGAGCGGCGTGGGCGGGGGCATCCTCGCAGTGCTGCCGGGACATCTCGGGATCGGGGTTTTCTCACCCGCGCTCGACGAGCATGGCAACAGCGTCCGCGGTATCGCGGTATGCCGTGCGATGTCCCGCGATCTGGAACTGCATCTGTTCAACGCCCACCGTTCCTCACGCTCGGTGATTCGTTCGCGTTCCGATGGCACTCAGATCACCTCGCGCCGGATGCGCTCGAGTGAGGAATACACCGTCCTCAGGGACAAGGGGCGGCGCACGCTGATCTATGAGCTCCAGGGTGCGTTGAACTTTTCCGGCGCCGAGGTGCTGGTGCGCGATGTGATGGCGCATGCAAGTTCCATCGACTTCATCATTATCGACTTCAAGCGCGTGGTTAGCGTCGACGATCCCGCATCCCAACTGATCGTGGGCCTCGGCCGTTCGATGTCTGAACGCCAGGTATGCACGCTGTTCGTCAACGCCGACACTCAATCCGGATTGCTGGAACGGATCGAGGCCTTGCCGGCGGAGGTTCGCGATTGGGCATTGCCGATGAAGAACATGGATTGCGCGCTGGAGTGGTGCGAGAACCGGGTGCTCCTGGAACTGACCGAGCGTCGCGGTTCGGAACAGGAACTTCCCCTCGCAGAACATGAGATGTGCAAAGGTTTGACCACCGATGAGTTCCAGCGCTTGCGCAGCAAGATGACCCGGATCGCATTCGCCGCCGGTGAAACGATCATCAACCAGGGTGACGCGGCGGACCATATCTACTTCCTTGTCATGGGAGAGGTAACCGTAACTGTAGGGAATCAGACTGGGGAACTGACGCGGGTATCGACCCTCTCGCCGGCGATGGTGTTTGGCGAGATGTCGGCGATCGATCGGCAGCCTCGTTCAGCCGAGGTGCGTGCCGATCACGATGTGGTCTGCTACTTGTTGCCGGTGCGGGAGTTCGATCGATTGGGCAAGTCCGATCCGAATTTGAAAGCTATCCTGTTGGAAAACATACTGCGTCACATCACCGGAACGATGCGACGTCTCAACTCCGAACTGTCCGCGCTCGCGCGCTAAAAGAGTCTCTCCATCTCTAGCGGTCCATTCCGGTTTTTTCGGTCGGCATACAGGTGCCACGATCGGCGACTACCGAGCTGCCGGTCTTGTCCGGAAATGCACCGGAGTGTTTGTCGCATGCGTAGCGAAGCGGCACCGTTCCGGGCACCACCGCGGAATTCGCGCAATCAGCATCTGATGAGCATTCGACCGGCCCCGAGATGCACAGTCCGGTTTTGACCCCATGGACCACGATCGATGAACATTCGTATCCCGGTGCGCAGGGACTCAGGCAACCCGGAACGTCGGCGGCGACCTCGCTTTTCGGCGTCGGCGTAGTGGCGCAGCTTCCGCATAGCGCCAACGCGATGAGGCCCACCACCGCCGGAGAGAACGAGCGCATCGGTTTGCTGTATCGATGTTGGATGAACTGCCCCTTAAAAAACCCGGCTCGTGGGGACACCAGCGGCTACGGGCGGTCACCCACGGACATTGTGAAGGGCACTTTCTCAGAGGCCCTTCGCTTTCTTCGGCTCTGGTCTTGCGGAGGGCCGGAGGGCGGCGCTAAGGACACACGCCGCCCTCGCAAACCGGCATTATCATGCGCTCTTGGAGAGCTGCGCCTCGATGGTGGCGGTAACGGCCGGATCGGTAGGAGTGATATCGGGCGCGAAACGCGCGACCACTTCGCCCTTCCGATCGACGACGAATTTCTCGAAGTTCCACGCAATCTCGGTTTCGGTCTTGGGTCCGAGGCCATGCTGATCGAGAGTCTTACGCAATGCGCTGTCGGCCTTAGCCTGCGCTTTGGGAATCGCGGCGATCAGATGCTGATAGAGCGGATGCTGCCCTTCGCCACGAACCACGATTTTCTCGAACATTGGAAACTTCACGCCGAACTTGGTTTCACAGAACTGCGCGATCTCAGGATTCGACCCGGGCTCTTGTCCGGCAAATTCGTTGGCCGGAAAGCCCAGGACTTCGAAGCCCTTGCCATGATAGGTCTCGTAGATTTTTTCCAGTTCCGCATACTGCGGAGTCAGGCCGCACTTGGAGGCGACATTGACGATCAGCAGCACCGAGCCTTTGTAGTCGCCAAGCTTGGCGTCGGAGCCGTCGATTCGCTTGGCCGAAATTCCGTAGATGTCACTGCTCACGCTTTCCAATCCTCCGGTGGTGAATGTGCTTGCAGGCTAGTGCGTGCCCGCAGGGCAAGGCAAGCGCGATAGATGCGCGGGCGATGCCGCCGCGAGTCTGGAAGCCGGAAAGCTTCCAGACCCGAGTCGCATGCGGGGTGGTTATGTTCGCCCGTCAGCTCATTGGCCGGGGCATGAGCAACCGTTTACGGTATCGCTGATAAAAGTCACCGCGCCTACGCTGGCCAACAATCGGCCCGCCACGGTTACCCCATTTCCCAACGAGATCGACTGGCTAGCCAGAATATTTCCCTTGAAATCGGATCCGAGCAGAGTCGCTGAGCTACCGACTTGCCAGAAGACGTTGCACGGGTCGCCGCCATTGATTACTTGAATACCGGTCCCGACCCCTGTCGTTAGCGTGGTTCCCATCTGGAAGATCCAGACCGCACTGGAGTTGCCTTGGGCGTCAAGGGTGAGGGTTCCTGCCGATATCGCAAAGGTTCCGGACGCAGAGTTGTAGGCACCCGCGACGAGGGTCTGTCCGCCTAACTCGGTACCTATCGTCTGCGGAGTCGGCGATGAAGCGGCGGTAATCGCAAGCGTCAGAATATTTTGGCCGTTGTTGGAGTTGGTGTTGGCCTTGTCCTGGAACCCAGTCACCATTCCGGTCGGGAACCCAGGCGTCGATCCACCTGGAAATACCCCGAGGTTCCCATTGATCTGAGTGTTGCCACCAGTGTTGTCGCTGGTGACCGTCGAACCGCCCAGTACCGCATAGTTACCCAGGCTGCCGCCCAGACCCGGGGTCGGGTTAGGGCTTGGATTGGTGCAGAGGTTCGGGGCGGGAACCGCGACTCCGGTTGGCGTCGCGGTAGGCGTCGCCGTCGCGGTGGGAGCCGTAAAGGTTTGCGTTGGGGTCGTAGTTGGCGTTGAAGTGGCCGTGGGAGTTGTGGTTGGAACCGTGAAGGTTTCGGTTGGAGTTGCGGTCGGAGTTAGGGTCGCGGTTGCGGTCGGAGTCGGATTCTGTACCGAGACCACCACAGAGTCACTTCCGAGCTCCACGTTACTGGAATTAAACCCTGTCGCCGATATCGTATGTGGTCCGTTTGGAACCGTGGTCGTATCCCAATTGAAGCTGAACGGCGGCGACGTCGCGAAGAGGGTGTTATCGATAAAGATCTTGACCAATGTCACGCCACCCGACGCGTTCACCGTGATCGCAACGGTGCCCGCAACTATCGCGCCATGGCCCGGGGCAGTTATGGTGACGAAGGGGACGATCTCTGCCGCGGAGCAACTGCAAATCCCGCCACCGGAGCCATTGCCGACCAATGCTCCACACTGATTTTGCAGATAGGTCAAATTGGTGGGGTCGGCGCCGGCATCGTCGAACATAGCAACTTCGGTGAGTCCAGCAATCGCGCCGTTAAAACTGAGCGGTCCGGCCTGAACGATCTGGTTGTGGGTGATGCTGCCCAAAAGGTTGCTGTTGACGTTAACTACGTAACCGGGAGTGTTGGTGGGATCGCATCCGGAATTGCAGGCCCCAGTCTGTCCCGAAATGCAGGACTGCCCATTGCTGTTCGTGCCCGATTCGAGAAGAGCCGGATTCTGCGCCGCGGCGACGATAGCGATCGCACCGTTGCCATGCTCTCCTCCTTCGGGTCCGCCCGTGGGACTCCAGTTCGAGGTCAGATTGCTTTCGACCGAAAGCGCCACCAATTGTGCGGGAGTCACCGGGCATCCGCAGCATTCGCCCATTTCTTCGTCATCATCGAAAACGTAAATCATGGCACAAGTCGGCTGGTCACTGCCCCCGAGCGCAAAGTTAGCTGAACCATTCGGATTGACCAGGGTTACAATGTTGTCGCCATTGCCACCGTGGTTGCAGCCATCGGGGTCGGGACCGGGGCACAGGAAAGGTGTTTCAGTTGTTTCATAGTAGGTCCATAGCACTTGGCCCGGAAGGGCTCCAGTAATGACGGCACTTCCGGCCATTGAGCCTTTGCGTAGCGAGGCGGCATTCGCCGACGCCAACAGCGCGACCGCAACCAAGAAAATTCCAACAGTCAACCCGAGTCGTCTTGCGTTGTGATTCCTCATGCCATCCCCCTACTTCACCTTTGCGGGCCGTCGCAGCAAAACGAGAGAGCCGCGCGACCGCAAGTTTTCACCAGTTTTCAAAATGACATCTCGGATGAACATTCACCTGAGACTGAACTCGACGCCTGCGCGCCGCGCCACTCACCTACATAAAGTAGTAAAATGCAGAATTCTTGTAGAATCTTGCGCTTTCTGGAAGATTCTTGCGACATTCTCGATTGTTGGTAGGCTTCGGGCGTTTCGGTGTGTCGGACCAAGTTTCAACCAAGCTTTCGACGCCTGCGTTGTCATTCAGTTGATCCAATGCAGTCTCCGGTTGTTCGATCCGCTATTCGACTCCCTGTTGATTTATTCTTGTCACCTCGCGATCCTAGTGCTAATGTCAGTTGGTCAGACCGATGCAAATTGAACGTTGGCCTACTGGAGTTTCAATCGTTTAAATCTCCACAAGTCAGAAAAACGAGAGTGAGTTCGGTTTATGCAACTGCCGACGCAAACCTCGGGCGGTATTCGGGAGATTACCAGTGCGAGCGAAGCCCTCCCCGGTGTCAGGCCACTGGTCACCAACGCCAGTTGGAGGCGCAGCGATCTTACGGTGGAGAGGTATAAGCTCCCATTCCGCGTGACGACACCGCAAGTTCGGTTTGAAAAACAACACCTGATAGCAATTCAGTGGACCGGAAAACTCAAGGAAAACGGAGGCATCTTCCGGTCGGTATCAACTCCTAATGCAACCTCCATCTTTCCTGCCGGGCTGTCCTTACAATCGCAAATCATGTCCGACGTGGAGTTTACGGATCTCCTGTTGAACCCTTTATTCCTGTTGCGCGTTGCACGGGAAACAGACCTCCACGATCCGCTCGAACTCGAGCCGCAATGGGCCATTCGCGACGAACAAGTCGAACGAATTGCTCAGTCCGCCGAAGCTGAAATCCAGTCCGGTTTCGGAGCCGGGAACTTGTTCATGGAGTCCCTGGCAACCGCTTTAGCGGCACATCTGCTGGCTCGGTATTCGTCCCGACGAGTTACGCTTCGGCACTATCGAGGCGGAATGTCTTCGTATCAGTTGCAACGTACCAAAGATTTCATCGAGGCGAATCTGGGAGAGGATTTTCGCTTGGCCGAACTTGCGGCCAATGTCCAGATGAGTCCCTACTATTTCTGCCGTTTGTTCAAACAAAGCACCAGCCTCTCGCCCCATCAGTTCGTCATCAGGAAGCGAATCGAAAAGGGCCAGGAGTGGCTGACGGAACACCGCCTCACTATGGCCGAGATCGCAACCAACCTGGGTTTTAGCGATCAGAGCCATTTCGCCAGGGTCTTCCGCGAATTGGTCGGAACCACTCCGAAGCGATACGCAGGCCAACATTGAAAGCGTACGCGGCCGGACCTGTCGGCCCGATGCAACAAACGCCTGGCTAGTTAACTCCCATTCGCGATAGGGCGGCCTGCGCATCCTGGATGCTGCGCGCATCCGCATCACTCGAGGCGGCCGCTTGCCGATAGAAGCGGATTGCGGCCTCGCGATTGTTCATCGACTCGTTCGTCCGCGCCAGGTTCAGCGCAGCCTTGGAGCTGGTCGGGCAAGCGGTCAGCGCATCCTGGTAATAGCCGAGCGCCTTGGCCGTATCGCCGGCGGCATAGGCGTCGCCGGCGCGCCGGGTCGCGGTCGCTTCAACCCCGCGATCGCAAGCCGCAGGCTTGCCTGGGGTCGATGCCGGCGGGGTATAACCCTCCTGCGATTTCAACCGCGCGATGTCAAGTTGGGTCTGCTCGAGGAGCACCTGATTACGTTGCACCGCTTGCTCATTGGCTTTGATGGCGTCATTGGCGCATCCGCACGCGAGCGCAAGGATCACTAAGAGGATCGACGCGAGGGCAAATTGGCCGACCGGTTTGGTGCTGACCCGGGGCTTCAAATGTTGAGGTTGATTCCACATAACAAGTAGAACAACATCGCCGAGTGCTAAATCGCGCGCAAGAGCTGCGAGTCCTGGGAGGGAACAAACCATGAGCAGATGTAGCGGCAGACATTGGACGCGGGTGGCATTGGCGCCGGCATTGGCATTGATGCTTGCGGCCGGGACCACTTCGAGCTTTGGCGCGGATGCGGTGCAATGCAACGAAGCACGGCCGCCGTCGCCCGCCGACACGGTCAAGTCATTGGCCGACGGTAATGAGCGGTGGGCGTCCGGCAAAACGCGGCATTCGGGGCAGGATTTCGCACGCCGTGAATGCGTCGCAAAGGAGGGGCAAACCCCCTTTGCGGCGATCCTCTCGTGCTCGGATTCGCGGGTGCCGCCCGAGTTGCTATTCGATGAGGGTGTCGGCGATTTGTTCGTCGTGCGAGTGGCCGGCAACAGCGTGGATAAACTGGGCGAGCAGAGCCTTGCATATTCGGCGGAGCACCTGGGCGTCGAGACGATCCTGGTGCTGGGGCATCAGAAGTGCGGTGCGGTGAACGCGGCAGTCGGCGAATATCCGGGAAAGGCGCCGGAGTTCCTGAAGCTAATCTACGGGGCCATCGCAAAGGCGAAGGAGATTGTCACTAAACAGGGCGGCAATCCCGCTGACAAAGCCGCGCTTGAGGGAGCATCCATCGATCAGCACGTCATCCTGCAGGTAATTCAGCTTCGCAAAGAGCATCCCTTCAAAGAATTGATCGATGCGGGCAAGCTCAACATCGTTGGTGGTCGCTACGACCTCGAGACCGGGCACGTCACGATGCTTATCCAGTAGCGCGAGGCGACGGTCTATCTCGTCCAGGACCAGCCATCCCAATTCGGCTTGATGCCGATGGCGAGCGATATCACAGCCCGATAGGTGCCGGGCGGCGAATAGTTCATGTGCTCGCAATATTCCAACGCAAGGTGAGCGCGCCCGAATGCGAGCGCATCGGTACGCAGGCGCGGGATCTGCGGGATTGTGAGCAGGTCGAAGGCCAGCCCGGCGCTGCGCTCATGATGCAGGGTGGAGGGTGGTCCATAAAACTGCGCCGGCACGAAAATATTGCCGCTGATCTTGGGCGCGCGATCCGAAAAGAAGAGATCCAGGCTTCCCTTGGTCAGGTTTGGAAACCAGCGCCCCAACTGGAAATCGATTTGGCTGGCATTAGGTCCCAATGGATCGCCGATCAGGCGGTCGCTGTATGACCAATACAGCGAATCGCTATGCGTCGAGTAGTTGGGTTCGATGATTCTCCACTCGAAGCGAAAGTCAGTGCGCCCGTCGCGGGTCACGCGCGGCAGATAGAATCCGCCCTGGTACGAGAGGGAGAGGATCGGCAGAATTCCGCCAATCGGGCGAAATTCTTCGGTGAAGTTGTCCTCGGCCAGGGTCTGCACCCATAGCACCGAATCGCGCAGGCGAGGAAATCGAAACTTCAGATAGATGCCGACCTGCGAGTTGGTGTTTCCCGATGCCCCATTGCCGGTGTTGATTCCGGTCGCGCGTCCGAGGAAACCCAGCGTGCTATAGTCGCTGTTGCCGGAGCCTCCGAACATGATCACGTGAGTGAGTCCCCATTCAAAGTTAGGCAAGGTCCTGAAAGCGAGGGTCTGCCCGCTGATGAATGGCCGCGCGAAGGTCCTGATGGAGCCATTGGCGCCGGGCAGCGGCGTTCGTCCCGCATCGAGCCGCCCGAAGAAAATCTGCAATCGGAACTGGCCCAGATAGCGCAGGTAACTCGGCAGGGTGAATGGGTGGATGTTCTGCAAATGAAAGCCTGGAATGGGATCGGCATTGTTGCTCTGGGCGAGGGATGAAAAATGTCCCGGCCCCCACCACATCTCTTCCTGACCGAAGGAGACCGCCCAGTTGCCCAGGCTCGCCACCAATTCGGCGCCCAGCGGACGCACCCGTTCGGTGTCCGGCAGGTCGCGCCCGAGCGGGCCCGCGACCGCAACCTCGCCGTAGGCGGTAAGGAAACCTCCCACGCCGCCCCACGCGCCCCATCTCGCAACCTCGTTGCTCGCCGATGCGGTAGCAATCCCGTCGTTGTTGGGGAGCAGCGGCGTGCCTTCGTCGGCATTGAGATGATTCGAGGTCGATTTTCCCGATCGCCAGAACCGCTCAGGACCGCCCGAGAAAATGTACTGAAATTCAGCCCGCTCGATCGGATTGAGAATCGCGGTTGGAGGATTGTTCTCGTTGTTGGTCTGCAGCCAGCCGATTTCCTGCCGCAACTGGACCCGCAGGTCGCCGACGATCTCGCGCGCGATGCTGTCGGGACTCGCTGCGTCGTTCAAATGAGTTTGAGCCTCGATGGTGAGCCGGGCCGCTTCGACGCGGCTGATCGGCTTAATCTCGTCGAGGTAGTCGTCCACGTAGCCGAGCGAGTTCAGCGTATCGAGTTCATCGTATATGGGGCTGTCGAGCGGAATATAAACGACGTAAGTCGATGCTTTGACGGGACGTGCGAGCAGCAGAAGAAATGCCATCGCGACGAGCGCGAGCGCAGCCGGTGATGCCCGCTTCGAAGTCTGCGAACTCACGCGAAAAAACCTCGATCCCCGGTCATAACAGCCAGGTTTTTCCCGGTTCGGTTTTGGGGGCAGGCACGAAACTAATCGCGAGAGGAACAATCTTTGATGGCGCTTCCGATGGTCCGGCCCGGACCGCACCCGACTGTAGGGATACGGTTTTCCAAAGTCAACTAAACAATTCGCCGCACGGGACGAAGACCTGCGGCAAGGCAGCATCGCGTGAGCAAACTCGCAGCATGATTTCAATTCGCTCGCCGTCGCGATGCGGCCGGTAAGCGATGCGCGCCGCAATTCTGACATGAGCTCCGAACGCTTGATTTCCTGAAGTCGATTAAAGAGTATCTGCGGAGTAAGTCAGAGCTATCATCGCAACGAATGTTCTTCGTTCGCGAAAGCAGGAGTCTCGGGCTTTTTTATCGAGCAGTACGACGGACGGGACACCTGATATGGTTATCGAGCGAATTCTGGTTCCGACGGACTTTTCGGCTTTCTCGCTCAAGGCGCTCGACTACGCTGTCGAGTTCGCCAGATCGCATCGCGCAGAATTGCTCTTGCTTCACGTGGTGGAGCCCATCCGGTACACGCGAATGATTCCGGATGTGTCCGCACTACTGGAACACCACCGCGCGCAAGCGCAACTGCAACTTGCCGAACTGGAGAAGCGCATCAAAACTCGGTACCGGAAATGCCGATCCGAGATCCATTTCGGAGTTCCGTATGAGGTCATCGCGGAAGTCGCCGAGACTGCCAAGGCCGATTTGATCATCATCGCGACCCACGGACACACCGGCTTGTATCATCTGTTTCTCGGCTCGGTCGCGGAGCGAGTCGTCCGGCTGGCCAAGTGCCCGGTATTGACCGTTAGAGCTACGACGAAAGCGCCGCGCAATCGGACCAGAACCCGCGTGCGAAGCCGGAAATCATCCTGATCCCCCGCTGACGCCGATTTCCGAGACCTCACTTTCTTTGAGTCACAGCCCTCCGGAATGTACGTACAAGATCCAGATCGCAAATAAGTAGAAGGCGATCATCAGCGCGCTGTCCGGCTCCACCATCAGGAATCGTCGTTCGGCGCGATACAGGATACTGGCCAAACCGAGTCCCATCAGGATCACCGCCAGCGTGGCGGAGATGGCGTGAATTGGACTTAGTTGTCCGAAAACAGGTCCTGAAGGGCTCGCCGCATCCAAGGCCACAAAGATGACCATGTTAAACGAATTCGATCCGAACAGGTTTCCAACTGCGAGATCGAATTGGCCCATTCGTACTGCCGCGAAGGCGGTTACCAATTCGGGCAGCGAGGTTGCCAATCCCAACAACCATGTCCCGACAAAGGTGTCGCCCAAACCGCTCACTTCGGCGATGTGCTTTGCCGACCATGCCAAAGCCGGAGCGGCAACAAGGATCACCGCTGCCGCGCCGGCAAAAACGGCGACCGGACCGTGGAGGGGACGTCCTCGTTTTCTAACCCCCTTCTCAATGGCGGCAACGGTCTCAGGCTTCCTGACCCCGTTGCGATAAATGGCACGCGTCCCCGCCAGGTAGACCAGCAGCAAAAGCAACGATTCGGTGGAGATGCCGAACGGGCTGCGGCTGGAACCCGTCAGCACGAACAGTGCTCCGAGCGCGTTCAAAACAATGGCGAGACAAGCGATCAGCCCGTTCTCCACCGCTGCGCCCCGGAACACTTTTCCTCCCCGCGCGAATTGATCCAATGCGGCAAGGATCAGCATATTGGCGAGGCTCGACCCGAACAGATCTCCGACCGCGAGATTTGCCGAATGGAGTCGCACTGCGGCGATATCTGTTCCCAACTCCGGCAGCGAGGTCGCCGTCGCAAGCAGGACCGCACCAATCCATGCTCCGCTTAACCCGGTGGCCTCCGCGATAGCATCCGCACTGCGGGTGAGAATCACACCCGCGACGACCACCGCTGCGGCGCTGGCGAGGAACGCGAGTGCATACGACAACATACGGGCAGAGTCCTTGGTCGGTAGTGAACGTTTCGCTGAGGAGTCGTATAGATCGACTCAGGTCCTTGGATCCTAGTTGAGAAAGATGCCCAGACGATAGGCGAACGCACAGAATCCAGACGCAGTTCGCCGGCCGGCCATTGCCCCTGGATGGCACGGCCTGGCCGGCGGAACAGGTGGTTACAGAGTCCACAGTGCCAAGTCAGTCCCGGACTTTGCCGAATCTCCTCCGCCTTCTCTGCCACCTGTGGCAGGTCCTCATTTTTCGCGAAGAAGCTTTTAGCGTCGGCCGCAGTATAGAGCCGCCGGCATTTCACCGCGTACTACAGACTGCGAAGCGGCCGCCGGGCGCAGAACTCGAAAGGCCTCGCGCGGGCGGTCACGCTGATCGCAAGCTGCAGAGCGATGCCTCGCACCTGCCGCTGTTATCGAACCCTGGTTTTAAAGAATATCGGATCGATGGCGTCGGTCTTTCGGTTAAACGGAGCCGGCAGGTCATGACCATTGCCTGAGAAGACCCCATAGAATGTGTTGCCCAGCGCTTTGAGCTGTTGGAAATCGCCCAGAATTCGTACGCCGCCAGTGGTCGGTATCGGCGAGCGGAAGTGCAGGATGACGGTGTCAACGAATGACTTTCCGTGGTCGCGGCTCACTGCCAGGTGGGCAGAAAAAGTTGGGACGTTAGCCTCATCGCCTACCAAACCATCGGCAGTGTCATAAAGGATACCAATGGCACCGTTTCTAGTGACTGCCACTGCGGGAAGTGCCGCTTGCTTATCCGCCGGACTTACCAGGACTGGGTCACTAACCTTAACCACTCCCCCATTCGAGGTAATGCTAACCATTTTGAGCTGGTCCCGCTCAGCTTGCTCGTCAAAAGCGCCATAGACCACATAAACTGTCGCGCTTTTCGAATCGACCGCAAGAGCATCAATGCCACCGAGGAGAAGGTTGACTCCCCCATTGGGATTACCCGGGTCCGGAACGCCGAAGCTGTAAGTATTAAAAACCTGATCGCTGCAAACCTCGGCCACTACGGTTCCCCTGGACTGATTTCCAAAACTCCACGAATGGCCACCATCAGTCGAGCGATTGACTATGTATTGGATTTGAAGTCCACCCTGGATGTTGGGAGTTACGCAGTTGCCGATGGGATTCTGATAAAGGGTGTAGACTGCTCCGATTTTTGTATCGACGGCAGCTCGGTGGCCCGGATTCGCCGCTCCCGCACCACTGCAACCTGCGAGCTGATCGATTAAAAAATCCGGAGGTATCAACGCAGCGGCCGTCGCGACCTGCATCTCGGTATCCCGGCCTCCTTCCTCACAAGCGGTTCCCTGATAAGCGACGTAGACGTTGCTCTTTGAGCGACGCGTGACATCAGGTCCCACTACTAGCCAGGGCTGATCGACTGCCGCTCGCAGGGTGGTCTTTTGCGCCGTTCCTCCAGCGTCCAAAAACCACTTCCACTTCGAAGCTTTTGCCGGATTGGTTGTTACGCCGCTGTAAATGGAATTGGTCGGTGTCTCTTCCTCAACCATCGCGCGAGATACGCTGCATTCTCCAGGGCCACCTCTAGGGTCTAGCAGGAATGTTCCGAACAGATTGCCATGTCGATCGAAATCGAAGGTCTGGTCACATGGAGAAGCTTGGACGCTCGGAACCTGGTTAGGCGGGGGAATCGAAAACACCTTCGTCCACACCCTACCGCCATTCTTGCTGTACCAGAGGGGCGCATTGGTGGGGGTACCGTTTGGGAGTTGCCATGCACCCGAGAAAGCCGAAATGACGACTCGATTAGGATGTTTCGGATTTATGGCTATTCCGGGTTCGCCGTTGGCAAAGTTGTCAGTATTCTGCAGATTTCGGTCGGTGTTACTGACCACCACATCGCGCATGAAAATTCGCGGGAACCTTGTGGCTCCTTCAGAAGCTGCGCCGGACAATGGTGCGGCATCAACCAACGCAACGCTCGCCGTAACTACCACGATAATCGTCGCCGCAGAAAGAAATCGAAACTGTCCCTTCATACCCCCCCTTTGGCAGCAGATTTATCGCCCAACCTGCACAATCGAATTTCGCATCCAGGCCCGGATGCTGTTGGAATGAAATCAGATGCCTATTCGCACCTGCCGGCGCGGTTGTCAATCATCTTAGAGGATCGCGGTGTAGTGAAACCGGTCCGCCGAGTTCGTTGACGGCGATAGCGTGGTAGGGGCGGCCGACCGCACCGCCGCTGCGAATGACAAAAGGCCCGAGCATCTAGGATGCCCGGGCCTTTCTTTTCGCTATCGAGATCCTTCGTGTTGGCCGATGGCCTCTCACTCAGGATGAACCTCGACGATGTCGAGGTTCAGTTGACAGTCCAGGTGTCGCCGCCGTTGAGCAGCTTCTGTGGATCGCCTTTGCCCTTCGCAACCGCGTCGGCGATCTGCTTGTTCATCGCCGCATCGTAGGTCGGGCGCGAAGTCGAATAGAACACCCCGATCGGAACCGGCATCGGAGGCTCGAAGTTGCCCAGCATAAAGGCAAGCGCGAGGTTGGTCTCGTCATGCACCACGACGTTCTCGAGATCCTTGCCGTCGGTGCCGATTGCGACCACTTCCGGCCGCAGCCCGTTCATCTTGATTCCCTTGTCGCGATTCTTGCCGAAGATGAGCGGCTTTCCGTGCTCGAGGATGAGCTGATGCTCGGACTTGATGGCCTTGTCGCTCACGTCGTTGAATGCGCCATCGTTGAAGATGTTGCAGTTCTGCAGAATCTCGACGAACGAGGCGCCGCGATGATCGTGGGCGCGTTTCAAGGTCGTGCCGAGATGCTTTTGTTCGACGTCGATCGAGCGTGCGACGAAAGTGGCATGTGCTCCAAGCGCCACGGTGATCGGGTTGAATGGGAAATCTACCGAGCCCGCCGGAGTCGACTTGGTGACCTTGCCGATCTCGGAAGTCGGCGAATACTGGCCTTTGGTTAATCCGTAGATCTTGTTGTTGAACAGCAGGATCTTGAGATCCACGTTGCGGCGCAGGCAATGGATAAGATGATTGCCGCCAATCGACAAGCCGTCGCCGTCGCCGGTCACGACCCATACGTCGAGGTCCGGTCGCGAGACCTTCAGCCCGGTCGCGATTGCGGGCGCGCGGCCGTGGATGGTGTGGAAGCCGTAGGTGTTCATGTAGTACGGGAAGCGGCTGGAGCATCCGATTCCCGAAATGAAGACGGTGTTTTCAGGCGCGATGCCGAACTCCGGCATCTGCTTTTGTACCTGGGCCAGAATCGCGTAGTCACCGCATCCGGGGCACCAGCGCACTTCCTGGTCAGTAACGAAATCCTTACGCGTTAGCGCGGTTGCCATGTTTACTTTTCCTCCAGTGCGCGCGAAATCCGGGTGACCAGTTCCGCTACCTTGAACGGACGGCCCTGGATCTTGTTGATGCCGATCGCCGGGATCAGGTAATCGGCGCGCACCATCTTCAGAAGCTGCCCCATGTTCATCTCCGCCACCATCACTTTCTTGAAGCTGCGGAGCTTGTCTGCGAGGTCCGCCGGAAGCGGATTCAGGTAGCGCAGATGGATGTGGGAAACCTTCTTGCCCTTCGCGCGGCTCTGCTTGACCGCCTCGCGAATCGGTCCGAAGGTCGAACCCCATCCGAGCATCACGATGTCGCCGCCATCCGCATCGCCGAAAACCTCGGTCGGAGGAATCTCACGGGTGATGCCGGCAATTTTGCGGGCGCGCATCCGGATCATCAGCTCGTGGTTCGACGGCGAGTACGAAATGTTCCCCGTCAGATGCTCGCCGGTGATGCCACCGATACGATGCTGCAGCCCCGGTGTCCCCGGAATCGCCCACGGGCGCGAGAGCGTTTCATCATCACGCGCGTAGGGTTGGAACCCTTCCGGATTACTGGCGAACTCCACCTTGATTTCGGGCAGTTTCGATGCGTCGGGCACCAGCCACGGCTCCGCTCCATTGGCGAGCTGTCCGTCGGTGAGCAGGATGACCGGGGTCATGTACTTGACCGCGATGCGAATTGCCTCGTAGGCCGCCATGAAGCAGTCACCCGGCGTCGAGGCCGCGATGATCGGAACCGGAGATTCGCCATGGCGTCCGTACATCGATTGCAGCAGGTCGGTCTGCTCGGGCTTGGTCGGCATGCCGGTCGAAGGACCTGCGCGCTGCACGTCGCAGATGACAATCGGAAGCTCGGTTTTGACCGCGAGCCCAACCGCCTCAGCCTTCAGGTTCATCCCGGGTCCCGAGGTCGAAGTAATCGCGATTGCGCCGCCGAACGCCGCGCCAATCGAGGAGCATACGCCGGCGATCTCATCCTCGGCCTGAAAGGTATACACGTTGTAGTTCTTGTAGCCGGCGAGTTCATGCAGGATATCGCTGGCCGGAGTGATCGGATACGAGCCGAGGAAGAGCGGACGGCCGGCGCGATTGGCCGCCACCACAAATCCCATCGCAGTCGCGCTGTTGCCGGTAATGTTGCGATAGAATCCCGGTGCGATTTGCGCCTTGGGGACCGTGTAGCTCGAGGCGAACATCTCGGTGGTTTCGCCGTAGTTCCAGCCCGCCTTGAGCGCCTTCAGGTTGGCGTCGAGGATCGCCTGGTTCTTTTTGAACCGGCTCTCGATGTATCGCACCGCGCTGTCGACCGGGCGCTGATACAGCCACGAGAGCATTCCCAGCACGAACATGTTGCGGCATCGGAACGAATCGCGATTGCTCAGCCCGGAGCCCTGCAGCGCGAGGCTGGTAAGTCGCGTCACATCAACTTCGAAGATCTGGAACTTGTCCAGCGAATGATCGGTGAGTGGATTGGAGGTGTAACCGGCCCGTTTGAGGTTGGCCTCGGTAAACGCTTCCTTGTCGATTATCAAAACCGCGTTGGGCGGCAGATCCTCGAGGTTGGCCTTGAGCGCCGCCGGATTCATCGCAACCAGCACATTGGGCTCGTCGCCGGCGGTGAAAATCTCGCTCGAAGAGAAGTTCAGTTGGAAGCTCGAGACGCCCGCCAGCGTTCCCGCTGGAGCGCGGATTTCGGCTGGGAAGTCGGGTACGGTCGCGATGTCATTGCCGGCCAGTGCCGACTCCGACGTGAACTGCGTCCCGACCAACTGCATCCCGTCTCCTGAGTCTCCTGCAAACCGGATTACAACGCTCTCGCGCGGGGTTAGCGGTTTGTGCGCATGCGCACCGCCGCCGTTCCCGGATAACTCGGAGGCCTGCCCAGCCACCTCAGGTGGTACTGCCATTTCAGTCCAATCTCCTTGACGTTAAGAAGCTAAACGAACGAATACCCCGTTTATCGGAAGTAATCAAAATGAATGCCCTGACCGGATGAAAAGTATATCTAATACGGAAAAAGGTTGAAAGGGCGATCTGCTTAAGCATCCAGCAGATGCTCATCGACCGGGCGATGTAGTCCCAAGGCCAATGTGTAGTGGTCGAATCACCACGGGAGCGCTATTCTTAGGCGAGCTTCGAAACGAGGATTCCTTGGCGCATCAAAAGAACATACTTGCGATGGGGACCGGTGCTCTCGGTGAACATCGCAGCGGTGGCCGCGCGGGTTCGGCCCACCAGCCGATGCCCATCGATGCGGATTTCCACGGCTGGGCCCTCGAACAAGCCGGCGCGCTGCGGGAGAAAAAGCCTGAATCAATCGATTGGCAGCACATCGCCGAGGAACTCGAACTCATGGCGGCAGGCGAACGAAGAACTCTTAGAAGGCAACTGAAGCGCCTGCTTTTGCACCTGCTCAAGATGCGCGAGCAGCCCGAGCAACTGAGTCGGCACGGAGGCTGCCGCCGGTCAATTCGCGATGCACGGGACGAAGTCGAGTACATCCTCGAGGATTCTCCTGGAATCTTTCAAGGCAGGACCGACGAAATTCTCGCCGACGCATACGCACGGGCACGTGAAACCGCGAGCGAAGAAACTAAACTGCCGTTGAAGAATTTTCCTGAAGAGTGTCCGTGGTCATACGAACACGTCATGCGAAAAGATTTCTTCCCGGGGACCACGCGTTCCGATTGAGTTAGCGAACCCGAAACGATGTGAACTCGCCGCGATAGTCGCTCCACTCCTCGGTTACATCCTGCACCCTCGCGCCGGGCGGCCCCGTATGCGCCCATGCCCACAGCATTTGAAGATTGCGGCGCGCTCCTTCCGCGAGGATTTCCACTTCCTCACCCGAGGCTAAATTGCGCACCCATCCGGTGAGGCCGAGTCCTTGAGCTTCATCCATCGTCGCGCGGCGAAAGAAGACGCCCTGCACCCGCCCCCGCACCACGATGTGGAGCCTCGCAGGATCAGGGACATAGTCATCAACCATAGATCGTTTCAGGCGCCCATCGCGAGGAATTCCTTTTCGTCGAGGATGCGCACGCCCAACTCCTGCGCTTTGCGCGCCTTCGAGCCCGGGTCGGCGCCGACCAGCACAAAATCCGTCTTGCGGCTAACGGAGCCGCTCACGCGTCCGCCGCCCTCGAAGATTTTCTGCTCGGCCTGCTCGCGCGTCATCGTTTCCAGGGTGCCGGTCAGCACGAAGGTCTTGTCGCGAAATGGCCCCCGGCCCTCCGCGACGCGCACTTTCTCGATGTCGAGTTCCCGCTCCAGACGCTTCACCGCATCGAGGTTGCGCGGCTCATCGAAATATTCGCGGATGCTATGTGCGACCTCGCCGCCGATGTCGCGCACCGAGGACAGCTCTTCCTCGCTCGCCGCGGCCAATGCATCGATGGTGTGGAACTTCAGCGCGAGCTGACGCGCCGTATGTTCCCCGACGTGTCGGATGCCGAGCCCATTGATGACGCGATCGAGCGGCGCCGTGCGGGAGTTCTCGATATTCGCGATGAGATTCTCCGCGCTCTTCTTGCCCATTCTTTCCAGCGCGAGAAGTTCCGGCACCTTATCCTTCAATTTGTAGATGTCATCGAGATCGGCAACCAGCTTCGATTCGATGAGCTGCCCGACCAGCTTGTCGCCGAGCCCGTCGATGTTCATGCAGTTCTTCGACGCGAAATGGCGCACCGATTCGCGCATCCGTGCCGGGCAGTTCACGTTGACGCACAGGTACGCAACCTCGCCCTCCTCATGCACGATGGCGCCGCCACAGACCGGGCAATGCGTGGGCATCTGGAATTCTTCGGCGCGCGGATCGCCAGGCTGCGTGACGCGCACCACGTAAGGAATCACGTCGCCCGCGCGCTCGATAAGCACCGTGTCGCCCTCGCGGATATCCTTGCGCCGAATCTCGTCGAGGTTGTGCAGCGAGGCGTTCGAGATCGTCACGCCGGCGAGCTGGACGGGGGCCAGCTTCGCCACCGGTGTGAGCGATCCGATGCGCCCGACGTAGGCTTCGATTTTGTCGACTTTCGTCTCCGCCTGTTGCGCCTTGAACTTGTACGCGATGGCCCAGCGCGGCGAGCGCGAGACCTCACCGAGCTGGTTCTGCAAGGGGTACGAATTGACCTTCGCGACCACCCCGTCCGCATCGTATTCGAGCGCATGGCGCCGCTCGGTGAGGTCATTCCAAAACTCCAACACTTCATCGACGCTTTTGCAGACTCTGGATTCCGGATTTACGCGCAATCCCAACTCGCGCAGCGCCTGCAGAAATTCCCACTGCGACTTCACCTCGAGGCCTTCCACGATGCCGGGGGCATAAAGAAAAATATCCAGCGGACGCGAGGCGGTGATTTTCGGATCGAGCTGGCGCAGCGATCCGGCCGCCGCGTTGCGAGGATTCATGAACACCGGCTCGCCGTTGCTTTCACGCTCCGCATTGAGCCGCGCGAATCCGGCCTTCGAATAGATCACCTCGCCGCGAACTTCGAGCAGGTCGGGAATCGTACCATCCTTCGGTTTGAGCAGCCGTAGCGGCACGCTCTTGATGGTGCGGACGTTGAGCGTGATGTCCTCGCCATTGTCACCGTCGCCGCGCGTCGACGCAGTGGTCAGCACGCCCTCTTCATAGATCAGCTCTACGCTGAGTCCGTCGAGCTTCACCTCCGCGACGTACTCAACATCGGCATCGCTATGCAGCATTCGCTTGATGCGCTTGTCGAACTCGACCATCTCTTCGGCGTTCATCGCGTTGGCTAGCGACATCATCATCTTGCGATGATGCACGACGCCGAATTTCTCGCTAGGCGCCGCGCCGACCCGCTGGGTGGGAGAATCGGGAGAGACCAGCGCGGGATGCGCGACCTCGAGCGCTTCTAGGCGGCGCATCAGCACGTCGTACTCGGCATCCGAGATCTCGGGCGCATCGAGCACGTAGTAGAGGTGATTCGCGCGATTGATTTGTTCGCGCAACCGGTCGGCCTCGGCGCGCGCTTTGTCGAGATCCCTGGACATGAGCACCGATCATTTCGGCTCACGATCGCGAGGTCAAGACGAAAGGACCGCGGCACTCGAGGCCGCGGTCCGCATCCGAATCAACCTTTGGGCGGAGGTGGTGGACCCTCGGAGCCGGGACCTTCCCAGTGGCGATGATGCCATCCCTCGGGCGGTCCGTAATTGCCGCCGCCTGGGCCATAGCTCCACCATGGCGGAGGAGGTGGCGGACCGTATTGCATGGTGCGGGGACCTTGGCAGCTCCCCATCCCGCCCGGCGGAGGATGATGATGCCGATGATGGCCGGCGATCAAAATCGACAGCGCGATCAGGACGAGTGCGGCAATCAAACCACCTCGCCACCATTTGTTTTCGTACTGCGCCGCAGCCTCGAGGCTTTCGATGCGTCGTTCGAGTCGGCGCAGCGTCTCGTCATTCGGATTCGGGGGATTCTGGGATTCTTCAGGCACTACTTCCTACTCCTTGCAGAATACTAATGATGAGCGCGATCCGCTCTCCATGTAAGACGCTCGGAGGCCACCACGGTTTCGCGAGCAGAACCTTCCTCATAGGGGCGGTTCGCGAACCGCCCGCAACGATATTCCAGTCTGCGAAAGCATCCCGCGAATACTGTCTTAAGTGGAACACGCTCTAGCCTGCGGGCCACTACGGAAATCTCAGGATCGGAAAATCGATGCGATGCGGCATCGTTGCGGGTCGTTCGCGAACGACCCCTACCAGGATTGCTCGCGCGGCGACGGGCGCGCGAAAATGGCCGACGCGGCTCAATTGGTTCGCGTTCGATCCTCGTAGGGCGGTTCGCGAACCGCCCGCAACGATACCCCAGACTGCGAAAGCATCCCGCGAATGCGCTCTTAAGTGGAACACGCTCTAGCCTGCGGGCCACTACGGAAATCTCGGGATCGGAAAATCGATGCGATGCAGCATCGTTGCGGGTCGTTCGCGAACGACCCCTACCAGGAATGAGGAAGCGAAAGCGAGATTCCGGTTTATCTTCGATTGACTCTCAGCGGCTATAGCCCATCGCGTCGAGGAAATCGTCGAGGGTCGGGAAACGCATGTACATGTTGGTGCGCTTCTGCTTGCCGATGGTGGTGCTCGATTCGTTCGAATACGCGTGCCCCGGATAGACCACCGTATTCTCGTCGAGATTGCGCAGCGTGTCGTTGAGGCTATGGTACATCGCTTCGGGATCGGAGCCGGGAAGATCGACGCGTCCGCACGAATTCACAAACAGGGTGTCGCCCGAAACCAGGTTCCCGTCGACCAGAAAGCATTGCGAGCCCGGCGTATGCCCGGGAGTATGCAGAAATTTCACGTCCAGCTCACCGACCTTGAAGACGTCGCCGGCATCGACCTTAACAATATCGGAATCCGAGAGCCCCGCGACTTTGCGCGCGCCCTCTGCTTCATGCTTGTTGAGGTAAACCTTCACCTTGACCTTGGCGAGCATGTCGGCGGCGCCTTCGATAGTCTGGCCCATCATGCGGCCGCCAAGATGATCCTGGTGATAGTGAGTGATGAGGATCTTGTCGATTTCGTAGCCATCGCGATTGACCGCATCGATAATCGCGTCGACATCCCATGCGGGATCGACCACCGCGGCCTTGCGCGTCTTGGGATCGCCGATGAGGTAAATGAAATTCGCCATCGGACCGATTTGAGCCTGGCGAAGGTAGATGCGATTTTCTTCCATAGACCTAACCCCTGGCCCTTCCCTTGCCGGGAAGGGAATCAGACAAGCACCAATTCACTTCCTCGTCGCGATTTTCTTCGCCGGCTTGGAAGGAAGCTGCAGGCCACGATCCCATAAAAACTCCGGTTCGCCGAGGCGCTTCGCGATCCATCGCGATTGCACAAAAAAATGGTCGCTCAGCCGGTTGATATAGATGATGAGCTGGTCGCCGATTTCTTCCTCGCGCTTGACCGCCCACAGCACCCGCTCGGCGCGACGGCATACCGTGCGCGCCTGATGCAAAAATGCGTTGAGCACGCCGCCGCCCGGCAGCGTGAACGATTTGAGCGGCTCGAGGTCCTTCTCCATCCGATCCATTTCTTCTTCGAGCAGCTTGACCTCGCCCTCGCCCATCTTGTGCATGCCTTCGTACTCGCCGTCGGGCGGGGTGGCGAGCTCAGAGCCAACGTCGAAGAGTTCGTTCTGGATGCGGCGCAGCATCTCCGAATACCAAAGGTAATCATCGCCAAGGCGATCTTTGTATTCCATTAGATATGTGCGCACGATTCCGACGATCGAATTGAGCTCGTCGACGGTGCCGTACGATTCGAGGCGCCCGCTTTCTTTCGGGACACGCTTGCCGCCGACCAGCGCCGTCGTCCCCTTGTCTCCGGTGCGGGTGTAAATGCGGGTCAGCCTGATCGCCATGCCCTCAAAGCCCCGCTTTGGCGCGCAGCGCGGCGTAGCCCGCGTCGCCCACGTCGCTGGAAACCGGGAGGCCTTCGTCGCGCCATCCCTTGCCGATGATCGCGCCCGAAGCGTCGCGCTGTCCGCCGAATCCGCCCACCACATTGGTGAGGTCGGTGTACCCCGCGCCTTCGAGGATTTCGCAGGCACGCTGCGAGCGTCCGCCTGAGAGGCATCCGACGATCAGCTTGGTGTTTTTCGGGATGACCTTTGCGACGATGGTTTCGAAATCATCATTGAGCTGCATGTTCCCCGGGCCCTTTATGAAAACCACCGGGATGTTGAGCGCGCCAGTCGGATGACCCTGGCCGAATTCATTCTCAGTGCGGACATCGAGGTAAATCGCGCCGGGATTTTTGGAAAGAGCGTCGTGAGCCTCAGCGGGCTTCTGCTGTTTGATTGCCATAACGATAGTGTCCTTCGACCGAGCCTTAGCGACCTTGAGATGATGTTCCTTGCAGGGAAAAATCTACCACGGGAAAGACGCGCCTCGTACCCCCCGGAAACTTCGCTCAAGGTTGATGGTTCTGGACCGCACGTACCCGGCTGAAATCAAACCATCCGTCCGGAGGCTCGCGATACGGGTCCCACGTATCGAGTCGCAATCTTCCACTCGCCGACAAGACCGCACAATCGTCGCCTTCGAGAACTACCATCGAGGGCTTCTTCGACTGCAAAGCCACAACATAGAAGTCGGTGCTCCAATGCTGAAAGGGAGTGTTCTTGAACCATCCGATTTTGGCCCTTGGCACGCAGGTAGCTTGCGACGTCGCAATGAGATCCGTAAGTCTCCGGCTCAGCTCCCGCCAGGCGATGCTCTGAAGCGACAGGACCAGCAGGAACACGCTCCCCAGCGAAATCAGGCACCATGCTCTGCGGCGTTCATTCAATTCTTCGCTGATCGAGCTCCAAAACGCCTCCGCCACCGCGCCGAACATGAGTATCAGCGCGATTCCCGGATACCAGAAGCGAAAGCCCTGCGCATCGATCCAGTTGGCGGAGTTAGTCGCCCATGGAACCAGACAAAGTCCGCCCAAAACCACCGCGATAGTTGCGATACGCGCTGCGATCGCACTTTCTTGCCGCCGCGCGGAAGACCAGACCAACGCAGCCGCCGCGATCAAGGTGAGTAACATCGAGATCAAAGGCCATCCGAGCACCGCACTGTAAAAGGTGAATTTCAAGACCCCAAGACCGAGCGTCTTGGTTTCATAGGCACCCAACGGCTTGAAGACTCGCGCCAATGCCATCAGCATCATCACTGCCCCAAAACCCAATGCGCGCATCCGGACCGCGGAACGCGTCAACGCGGTCAGACATGCCGCAGTCGCCACGGCAGCGAGGTGAACCGCCACTACCGGATGCGCGCCCCATGCACCGACAGCCAGAATCATTACCAGCGGCAGGTGGGCGAACGATAAATCGCCAAGCGCAAACAGCAATCCGGGCCACAGAAGATTCGCGCCATGGAATCCCTCGGCGTGAAAGGCAAACTGCCCAGGCAGCGAGGCCAGGCAAATCGAGAGGGCCGGCCACGCGAACCGCGAACGATACGACGTGCCGCAGACGATCCACGAGGCGGCGAGCGCGATTGCTGGTATCGCAACATGGCAGGAATTGTAAATCAGTCTGAGGATCGCGAAGTTGCTGGTGAAATGACTCGCGATAAGAGTTGGGAATCGCAACACGCTGTTGAGCTGCCTGCTATTCGCAAGACTCTGAGAATCCAGCACATGAAAAAAATGGTGTGCACCGTCGAATGAAAGAGGCGCGTTGACGAATGCGGCGAAAGCGAGCGCCGTTGTGACTAATAAGAAAAGAATCGCCGCGGCTCGGGAAAAACTAAGACCCCCTTCCCGGCCCTTTTTGTGTGGAAGGTCAAGCGTCTCAAATGGAAACGGTTTGCTTGGCAACTTTCAGCCTATATGCGGATGTGATTGGCAACTAGAACGGAACATAGATCGTGAAATCAAATCAAATGAGATTGGAGTTGCGAAGGTGAAAACAAATCGTTTTTTGGCAATTTTAGGTGTCTTCCTGACCATCTTGATTGGTCAGGGCTCGGCGTCAGCTAAGCAGTGCTTCAGCTTGTTCTCAGGTGAGGTAACGCTCGAAGTCAATAGTTCGGTGACCAGCTCGGGCGCTCTGAGCGGAAGAGTCTTTGGAGGCGGCTTGAGCTCATGCGGCGGTCTCTCAGCTTGGCCGATAGTCGGCAGCGCGTTCAAGAACAATTCGGGAGGGATCACGCTGGCCGTTCGTTCGATGACAGTCGATGCGGCTGGTTGTGGCGCGGTGGATTACCTCGTTCCACTGGCCGGCAAACCGCTGTCGGGCCCTGCTCAATTCCACAATGATCGCAACAATGTTTCAAGTACCACCACAATGACGCAGGTGGCCTGTCCCAAGCCATTACCGGGAGCTCAACCAGGCGCGGCCTCAATGACCGGACCCGATGCACAGGGAAACACCGCGCATTAGCTGCCAGCATCGCTGAAATCGCGACACCTGTGGGGAGGGAATTCACCCCTGGTAGAAATGTGCTATCCTATTGTTGTGGCGTCTTTCGGACGCCACAACCGTTTCCCCGGTATCCGAGGTCCTTCGCGGATTCAGGACCATCCCTCGCGATCCTCGTCCGACATAGGCGAAAACAAAGCCAATTAATCGAGGTATTCCGCGGCATCCACCAGTTTAGCCCCAGCCTTACGACCGATCCTCTGACGCTTCCGCGAATGCTATCCACACTGTGTCGATGGCGTTTCGCGAAGGTTTCAAGTGGGCTGTTGTGAAAGTTCTTCAGCCTTTGGTCTGACTCGCGCAGCTACCGTGGTAGCTGCCGTGGACGTCGCTGATCGGACCTTGACCGATGCACTTCACACCACACGAACTATCGTCCGGTGCGCTGAAGTCGAAGCCTATGCCTCGCACTTTCAGCACCAAGTCGAGGTGATGCGGGTCAAGACCGGAGTTAAGGTTGGTGCAAGTACTCGATCCGGACAACGTGACAGGCAAGGTCAAGCTGCCGGTACCGTTAGAATTAACCGAGTAGATTCCACTGGTGATGGTTCCTGGGCAGTCCACGCCTTGAAAAACGCCATGGAAGGTGCCGTTCACGTGGCCCTTGCCGTCGAAGTTGAGTTGCATCAGCTCCGAGATCTCAGTGCTGTTACCGGTTACGATGAACTGGGCATCTCCCAAGCACTCGTAGCCTCCGTTTAGGGTTTTGATCGTAAACTTCGCCGATCGCGCCACGATCGGAGTTGCCGCTATCGCCACCGAAGAAACCATCGCTACTACCAAGGCCTTTCTGAACATATCGTATCCCCTCCAATATGGGATTTAGATCCTGCATACATCGGATTGGACCCGCTGAGTTTTCGAACGGCTATGCGAGGAACGAAATTTCTGAAATCTGATAAGAAATCGCACATTTGTCAGAAAACTTGCAACCCAAGAAGGCTGACTTTTCGACGCTAAGATTGACTTATAGACGCCCATCGAATCCTTGCGTCCGCATTCGCATCAAGTCGCCGCTCGCCTATGGCCATGGCTCGTGCGGCAGCGTTCTTGCCGGTGTTTGTGGCTTGACTACAGAGGTCAAGTTCGCCGGCGGTCGAAATGTGCTATCATGCGGTTGCGCACCCGATGGGCGCCGTTGGTCGCTTAGGAATCGGATGAAAAATGCAAAAACAAACCCACTGCTCGGCATCGCCGAGCAGTGGTCCTGGGTCCGCGAAGGACCTCGGACGGCACGCCGCATGTCTCGAAGACCCGTACAATTTGCGAAAAAACAAAGCCACTTAATCGAGGCATTCCGCGGCATTTGTCGGTTCGGTCGATAGGCCTGCCAATACTCCGAGCGCTATCGACAATCTGTCGATAGCAACGCCGCAGGGACCGGTCGGTAGGCGCGACTAGCGGGAACGCTCAATTCGGCTTCGGCTGCCCATACCTCTCGTAATGCACCATTTCACTGCGTTTCTTCAGCGGACGCGCTTGCGGAGGATTCTTCGCTTCCGGATAGCCGAACGGCAGGATCGTGAAGACTGCCCATCCGTCCGGAATCGCCAGCATCTCCTTCAATGCCGCCGCGTCGAAATTACCCACCCAACAGGTGCCGAGGCCCAATGCCCAACCGGCCGTCGCCATGTTCTGCACGGCCTGCGCGCAATCGACGTCGGCCCATCGCGCGTTGGCAACATCCTTCAGGACGACGACCGCCGAGGGCGAATCGCCGACGAAGCGGCCGGTGGTGCATACCGCGCCGATCGCCTTGAGGCGCTCGCGATCGCGCACCACGATGAACTGCCACGGCTGCAGATTGCGCGCACTCATCGCATGGCGGCCGGCCTCGACGATCGTCGAGAGTTTCTCGGCTTCGACGGGCTGATTGGAAAACGCGCGCTGAACCTTGCGGGAGAGAATGGCTTCGATGGCATCCATGATTGTTTTCCTCCGACTCCATTGGCCGTCATTTTTGATTGCGGTTCAACCGATTCGGCTTCGCGGGACGACCGCGTCGCAGCGCTGCGCGCCTCTTCGGCCTCATCGGTCCGATTCTTCCTTCTGGTAGGGCGGTTCGCGAACCGCCCGCAACGATGTTAGCGATCGGGAAAATTGCCGCGAATGCCATCGCGCTGCGGGTCTTCGCGAACGACCCCTACCCGGAAAGAAGGCGGAAACTTTCCAGAAGTCCGCTCGGGTTCTCTACACCTTGTAGTATCTGTTCAAAGCGAATTCCAGTTGATGCTCAAGTCGCGCGGCCTGCGCGCGTATGCTGCGCAAAGCGCCGCGTAATAAGTTTCTGGAGATCTCTCGCGCGCGAATGGGGCGAATACCGCGTGACCTGCAACGTCTTATGTCCTGAGGCCTGCGCGAGCAGGCTTGACGACTAGCACGATGGGGTTGGGAAAATCGCGACCGGTTTCGCATTGTCGGTGGATGACTTCGCTACTCGCGCTGTACACAGGGGCGCGATAAAAAGGATGATTGAGCCCGAGGAAGTTGCCGCGCTCGCAATCTTTTTCGCGAGCGATCTCTGCGGCGCCACCACAGGACAATCGGTTTCGCTTTGTGGCGGTTTCAATATGCATTGAACGACGACATCTTGCGAGGTTGATCCTCGCCACGCTTCTGCTCGCCCTCCTCACCCCGCCAGCCTTCGCATACACCGAACAACCACTCCCACTTTACTACACCGGCCGCTCCCCGCTCGTGCTGCAGCGCCTTGCGCTCGATTCATCCACTCATCGTGTCGATGCGCTTGCGAAGGCGCGCTGCGCGGTCTTCGACGAAAACCTCCCCGAACCCGGCCCCGAGATGGATCAGCTCAAAGGATTCGTCGTAGGCGGGATGGGCCTGGTGGTGGTGCTCGGAAAGGACACGCCCGCGGCATCGCTCGCCGCGCTGACCAACGAAGCGATTCAGGAAGGCAACTCGGTCGAAGCGGCTGAGGGGCCGTATCATGCGGCGGAAGCCGAGAAACTCGGCGCGGTGATGGAGTATGTCGGTCCGCCCACCGATCCACTGAGCGCCAACATCAGTTGGAGATCCGCGGTGCGGGTGTTCGAGCGATGGCTCCTGAACGTCAATCGCGGCCAGGTGCTGGTCGCCACCAGCGACAAGGATCCGGTGCATCCCCATACGCCGATCGTGGTGAAGCTGGAACTCGGCCGCGGCACCATCTACGTTCTCAATGTCTGGATGACCGAGGGCAACCAGGCTGAGCGCCTGCACAGCTATGGGGCGCTGCTGGCGGGCGTGCAGGGGGCCCGCAACTACGACTTCCAGCGCTGGCCCTACTTCAACTGGCTGCTCTATGACCTGACGCGCACCTCGGCTCAGATCGCGCCGGTACCGTTTCGGAATTGGACGGCAGCGCCGGTCCCGCATGGATCGCAAATCGTGATCCTGGGGGCGTTCTTCATGTCGCTGTTCGCGATGTTTACCGTCGCGCTGATCTTCGTCCGACGTTACAGCCAGCGGCATCCGGAGGCGCTTCGGCATTTCTATCAACCGATCGCGCGCGAACCGCGGCCGTCGTCATTGGGCGCCGCGGCGCTGCCGCTGGCGGCCGAAGAGCCCGGCGGGGGCGTGCTGGCGCATCGCGGCGATCCGCGCTGGGAGGTGGTCGGATTCCATCGCCCGCTCTCGGGATTTTTCTACAACTACCTGCTCTCGCTGCTGGTGATGATCCCGTTCAACTTCGCCTTCACCTTTTATCTCGAGCGCAATTATGTGAATCCGTTTCTGGAAGCGCGCGGCGCGTGGGGCGCGGTCACCCAGTTCATGGGATTCTTCTTCGCGCTGCTCGATCTGGGCACCGGACAAGCGATGGTGAAGTATTTCGCCGAGTATCGGGTGCGTGACCCCGAGCGCGCGATCACCTACGCGCAGTTCTTCATCTGGTTCCATGCGCTGGGCGGCGTGCTCGCGGTGACCGTGCTGGGCATCCTCGCGGCGATCTTTATGCCCGAAACTTCGGTCGCGTTCCTGACCTGGTTCGTGATCCTTCACACCCTGGTCCAGTTTCCCGGCTTCACCGCGATTTACACCAACCTGTTTCGCGCGCTGCAGCGGTTCGACTATGCGCAGGTATTAGTGGTGCTGACCTACCTGCTCACGCCACTGATCCAGATGGGGACGGCGATCTACATGCGGCACTGGGGCTTGCTGCATCCGGTGTTCGGTGAAGGGATGGGAGTGGTGTTCGGCTTCGCGCTCGGCGGTGTCGTCAGCAACGTCGTGATGGGCGTGCTGTGTTCGATCTTCTATCACGGCATGGGGTTCCGCTTGACGACGATATTCCTCGCGCACTTCGACAAGGACACCATCAAGAAGTCGCTGCTGTATGGCGCGAAGCTCACCGCGGGCAACATGCTATCGGCGGCGAGCTGGGGGCTGCTCCCGGTCATCATGCTCGCGATGATTCCGAACTTCTTCGAGCTGAACGAGATCTGGCTGCTGACCTTCACGCTGACCTACCCGTACATCGAAACCGGCGCGTACATGTTCGTGACGCTGATGTCCTCGGTTTCGGAGAGCTACTCCAGTGGGATGCTGCGGCTGACGCAGCGCTATCTCGATCAGAGTTTGCGCTGGGGCATCATGATCGCGACGATGCTGGGCGGCGCGTTCATCGCGTTCTCGGACATCTTCATCACCGGCTTGCTGCCGCCGCAGTTCCTGCGCGCCGCGGCGGTGATCGGTCTGATGCACATCTGGCGGGTGCTGGATTTTTCGACCCGGCTACCGGATCAGGTTTTTCAAGGGGTCGGGAAAACCGGGCTGTTCACGCTGACGGTAGGCGTCGAGCACATAGGCCGCATCATCCTGTCGCTATTGCTCATTTCGCATTTCGGGTTCTACGGCGTCTTCTATGCCTTCGCATTGTCGTCGCTCGCGAAGTCACTGGTCGCGTGGCCCGCGATGGCGCGCTACGTGGTGAAGCCGGTTTTCAGCGTATGGCAAACATTCATCAATCCCGGGCTCGCGGCCTTGGGGAATTACCTCGTCCTCGACGCCTTCGCGACGCAAGCATGGATGGGACCGGGGCATACCGCGAACTCGTGGATGATTGTGCTGGTGTGTCTGTTCGCTTCGCTCCCCATCTACATGTTCATCTCGGGACTTCTCGGATGGGACGATATGGCGCTCGCGGAATTCCGCGATGCGGCGGAACTGGTGCCCGCTCCGTTTGGCGCGATCGCGCGGATGGCGCATCGAACTGTCTCATTCGCCTCGCGGCTGACTCCCCTGCACGATCGATTTCCGGGCAAGCTGGTGCATGAGGCGGCGGATGAAGGTCGGCATTTGACCGAGGAAAAGGCTATCCTGCGTTAGGTTTGGGCCGCCAGGTGGGCTGTGCAAAGTCGAGTAGCAAGCAGGCTTGACTGTTTGTATAACGCTGGTTATTTTGTCCCCACCTATGGCAACATCACTAGCCACTACCATCCCGCCACGTCGTCGCACCCAGGAAGAACGCAGCACTCGCATGCGGGAACGCTTGCTCGATGCTACCGTGGATTGCCTCGCTCGACTCGGCTACGCCGGGACCACCACCACGGAAATCGCCAAGCGCGCGCGCGTCTCGCGCGGAGCGCAACTGCATCATTATCCACGCAAGGAAGACCTCGTGATCGCCTCGGTGGAGCATGTCTTTCGACTGCGCCTCGAGGACTTCGGCAAGGCTTTCGCGGGCGTGCCGCCCGGAACGGATCGCAGGCCCATCGCCGTTGAGCTGCTATGGACCATGTTCCAGGGCCCGGTCTTCCACGCATGGCTCGAGCTGGTGGTCGCGTCGCGCACCGACAAAGCATTGCGGGAGGCACTGCGCGCGATGACCGAGCGCTTCCAGGGAGACCTCAAGGTTTACTTCGAGGAAATCTTCGGCCCCTCGCCGCTAACCACGGACTTCGACCTGATCCCGGCCTTCATGTTTTCGTTGATGGAGGGCATGGCGATGCGCGCAATCGTCGGCAATGACCAGGAAAACCAACGCATCCTCGATCTTCTCAAGCGATACTCGACCCTGTTCCTCGCCGATCGCAGACTGACGGAAGCGCCGAATTAGCCGGGCGCTCCGGTTGAATAGCGGCACGATCCATTCGTCTATAAATCGAAGCGCATGAGTTGAGTGCTTCGGCGTCGCCCGCTTACCAGCGCCCTCCCAGCGAAGCTCAAACAATTGAGCGAAGCGGGTGCGCCAAAAACGTCGACAGGGTACCTCATCCCAACCTGATGCCCTGTCACGCCGAGGCGGTTGCCGTACACCCCCCCTTACGGTGACCGCCGTTTTTTTCCGGGTGAAGATGTTCGCGAAGTGACGCTATCGGTTGGTGCGACGGCTATTCGTTGGTCCGCCGATAGATGGCGAACTCCTGCTCCAGCTTCGAGGCGCGCTCCTGAATCGATGACAGCCGCTGCGTACCGAGCAGAAAATTGACCAACTCGCCGTGACCGATCTGTCCACCGGGGCTCAGAACCTCGACCAGCTCCTCAATCAGGCTGGGGAATTTCTCACTCGGGATATAGTAGTTCGCCCAGCCGAAATTGCAGTGCCGATGAAGGATCTTCGCAATCGCCTTCTCCAGCATCTCGCGGCGGTCGTTGGAATTTTCTCGTTCGTCGCTCAACTCGGTCTCCCCGGTCGCCGAAGCCTCGGTGTGCCTCTAGCTTAAGCAGGTTTCTTGGCTGGAATCACCTGCTCATCGTCGGCCCATAGAATCTTTCGATAATCAAACCTGAGATTCTCTATTACATTGAACTTGATAATTTCGAAATACGGCGAGAGGTCGAAGTCGCGAGGCGTCACCAGCGTCGGCGACACCCGCTGCATGATGCCATAGGGATGCACGTCCGGCCGCGGCCTGATTCTCCAGATGACGCGGCGCGGCGGAATCGCGCTGGGATCGGGCGGCTGCGCGAATTTCGGCACGATTGGAAATCCCACCCGATCGAACGATTCGGCGATGAGGCTTGAACAAATGACGTGGGTCGGCTGCCCGCTTCCGAACTGTAACGCCTGACGCCGCAAGCGCCGCGGCACCAATGAAACCGGGAAAAAATAGCGCGCCAGGTCGATGACATTCTTGATGTCGTATACGTCTCCGACGTGGCGCAATGCCTCGTCCAGCACCTCGCGCAAATCGCCGCCCGACAGATTGTATGGCCGGCAAACGCGGATGTTGAAGTCGCGATACTTGGTCAGCGGCGTCAGCACCACGCCCGACTCCACCAGCGCCTCAACCACCAGGAAGTCCGCGTCCTCGCCATATTGCTCGATGAATTCCGCGCGCCTGGCGGGACTGCGCTTCATCGGCTCGTCGCCGACATAGAGCACCGAATGCGACCATGAACTCTGGGTCAGGTACTTGATGCATTCGCTGATGCGCTCGTTGCCTTCGATCAGGATGACGTCGCCCTTGCGAATGTACTTCTTGAGATTGGCGAGATCGTTGGGGACATGGAGGGCATAGCTGCGCAGCGGTTTGGTCAGCAGCCGGATGACGAAGTCGACTGCGGCGCGTCGCAGAATGGTGATGGGATTGTAGCTGCGCAGCCGACGGGGTCTGCCAACCTCGCGAACGCCGCTGTCTTCGCTCTCAGGCACGCTCTGAATATAAGAATCGCGGCGATCTGGAACAATAGCACCCCGAGTGCTTTCGGCCTTAAAACCACAATTCGGGCGCTGCGCAGCGCCTGGATACCCAGGCCTCGAAGCTATCGCCGCGGGAAACCTTGACATGTTATTGACATGCCCCGATGCTCGAACGAACCGGGCGCTCCGGCTGGCAGCTATGAACCCTTCGACGGCAGGAAAGAGACAAGTGCTTCAGGCAGTCACCTTCGGCAGACCGACGGCCGAGGAAGAGGGCGCCGATCTGAGCGCCTATTTCGTGGAGACTGATCAATGGCAGCGGCTGTTTGCCGGCGACATCGACGTAGTTTATGGACCCAAAGGATCCGGCAAAAGCGCGCTCTACTCGTTGCTTCTGAGCCGAACCTCAGAGCTGTTCGACCGAGGAATAATCATCGTCGCCGCCGAGAATCCACGCGGCGCCGTAGCCTTCCGCGATCTGGTGGCCAATCCGCCCGCCGATGAGGCAGAGTTTCGCAATCTGTGGAAGCTGTTCTTTCTGGTGCTGGTGGCGCATGCGGTGCGCGACTATGGGGTCTCGTCGCCACACCTTCGAAAAGTTATCGAGGCTCTGGAAGAGGCGCGGCTGCTGCCGAAAACCGTCTCGCTTCGCAGCGTGCTGCAGACGGCGTTTAACTACGTGCGTCGAATAATGCGCGCGGATCCGCTCGCACTCGAGACGACCTTGAATTTCAATCCCATCAACGCGATGCCCGCGGGAGTCACCGGCCGAATCCGATTTATGGAGCCCGGCAGCCTCGAGGAGAGCCTCGGCTGGGTATCGGTCGATCAGCTTCTCGATTTGGCCAACACCGCGCTGGAGGAATCAAAATTCAAGGTATGGTTGGTTCTCGATCGGCTGGACGTGGCGTTTGCGGAATCCGCTGAGTTGGAGAGCAACGCCCTGAGAGCTCTCTTCAGGGTGTATCTCGATCTGCGAAGGTTCGAAGCCATCTCGCTCAAGATCTTTCTCCGCAGCGATATCTGGAACGGCATCCTGAAGTCCGGCTTCCGCGAGGCGAGCCACATCAGCAGCCAGATGACCATCTCGTGGGATGAGGCCTCGCTGCTGAACCTGGTGGTGCGCCGCGCGCTGCACAACTCCGCGCTGCAGGACTTTTACGGTATCAATGTCGAGGAAACGCTGGCGGACCGTAATCAACAGATATCGGTGTTCTATCGGATCTTCCCGCGCCGGCTGGACCCCAGCCATCGGCTGCGAAGCTTCGACTGGATTTTGCAGCACACCTGCGATGGTTCGCGGCAATCCTCGCCTCGCGAGCTGATCCATCTGCTTTCCGCCGCACGCCAACTTCAACTGCGGAGATTCGAAGTCGGGCAAGCGCCGCCTGAGGGCGACGTCCTGTTTGATCCGAGCTCGCTCATCGAGGCGCTGCCCGAAGTCGCGCGGGTGCGCTTCCAGCAAACCTTGTGCGCCGAATATCCTCATCTCAGCGAGCGGATGCGGCAACTGGAAAATGAGATCAGCCAGCATACCGGCGAAACGCTGGCGTCGATCTGGAGAATATCTCCAAAGGATGCCGTCGACACCGCCTACCAACTGGTCGATATCGGATTTTTCGAGTTCGCCGGCACCCGCAGGTTGCCGCGGTTCCTGCTGCCGCCGCTGTATCAGAGCGCGCTGAAAATCAAGCGCGGCAGTTGACTCCCAAGTTGAGATCCCAGTGAGATCTCAAGTTAGCTCCAAAGCTCCACTCCTCCGCCGCAATGGTTTGCCGCTTCCGATGCTGACCGTCCCCAGCGATTTCATGTGCGTTCGATACAATGCCGCGCGGCATCCGTTGGCCGGGCGCGCATCGATATTCGATGAAGGCGCCAATTGCCAGCGCTTCGTCTTCGAGTTGCTCAGCCACTTCGGCTATGAAGTCGGCGCGATGCGCTCGAGCGAGCTGTGGGACGATCGCCGATTCACCCGCCCGGTTCGTTGCATGCGCGAGTTGGACATCCTGATGTTCAATCGCACCGACAAGGCCTGGGGCGCGCACCTCGCCCTATGCCTTGGAAACCGGCTTGGGATCCATCTTTCAAAGGAACTCGGGCGGCCGGCGGTTTGGAACGTCGCGGAGTTCTATCGCCACGAGCGCTACCGGACACTAGTGGGGATCAAGCGCCCTATCGTCCATTCGCGACCGTAGCCAATTCTGAGTTCCGCCCTGAGAAACGTCGTCCATTCTTCAACACCACAGGATGCTCCATCTTCTGGCCGTGGATCTGCCATGCGATGCGCTTGAACCTTGCACCCGTGGCCCAGCCGGTGTAGACGCGGTTTGGGTCGGCCTCGTATGGAAAACTCGAATGTAGTCGGGATCACCTGGATAGTCCGAAAGATCGGACGCGAACGCTCTTTGCCGCGAACGGCAACTCTTCTCCTGATGCTGTGCTTCACCAACCCCATGGTTGGGATCGCATATGCCGCGGACGCGCCCATTACCAAGTCGGTGATATCGGGAACTTCAGCATCGGCGTCGCCTGGAACGACCATCGACCGCGCCAACCTGAGCAGCTTCGGTGCACTTGTTCCGGCTGCGATGGCCTTCGCGATCGAGCATGGATTGACGGTGCATGTGGTCCCGACCCGGAGCATCCCATTGCCCGAAGCATATCGGCAGGCGACCGAGCGCTATTCGGCGCAGGTGCGACTCGACGCGCAGGATGCGATGGAGAACTATGTCGCGGGGCTTCCGTTTCCGCTGGTTGACTCTGCAGACCCGAAGGCTGCGGTCAAAATCGCCTACAACTGGCATTGGGGACCCTTCATCCCGCCCCAGGTCACGCTGCTCGCCACCCAGAAGACGCGAGCGTGGACGACCGATCCAGCGCATCCTGGGCAGCTCTTCGAAGATGACGCTCATCGCGATTTCCGCAATGAAGGTAGCTGCGATCAGATCGTCATCGTTCGCTATATGCACACGATGCAGGAACTGTCCGATTCTCATCATCGTGATTCCCCGGTCGAGTACAAACAGCGCGGCGACTACTGCGGACCCGAACCCAACGCCTACATCATGATTCAGTATCTGGACCCCTTGCGCAGCAGCGACGCCTGGTTTTTCCCCACCGCGGTGCGGCGCTGGCGGCGGATGAAATGGAAAGGCGGATACCCGCATCAATCCTGCACCTATGCATGTGCATCGTTCTGGTGGGAATACGTCCCGCCCAAGACCGAGGCTTACAACTACAAGCTGTTGGGCGAGCAACCGCTGCTGGCCTGTCTGGATGCGCAGGGAACCCGGGTCGGAATTCGGCGCAATGAGAGTGCGACGCGATTTGGCCAGCTGGATTGCGAAATCCGCTCCGCCTACGTCCTCCAGATGACGCCCCGCGAAGCGCCCGAGAACATTCTGCCGGCGAAACTTTTCCTCGATAAGGAGACGTATCTGTTTCTTGGAGCGAAGTTCTATCGGAGCGGGGCGCCCGATGCATTGGCGCCAATGTGGAACCGGCAGATTTCGGACACGGGCGAAACCCGGATGGTGTTAACCGATGATTTCTACCTCCCGGGTGATCGACCGCGGTTTCTGCTTTCTTTGAATATGGAGGAGGAACCGAATGTGCTCCGATCCGATCCGCCACCCGACAGTCTCTTCAACTCAAAGGCTCAACGATACGAACCGCACTAGTGTGCGCTTCACTCCACAAACGAGTTCTCACATCGAGAACTGGCCGACGATGCCGTAGAACGGGACGTTCAAGACCTGCTGCTCGGGATTGTCGGTCTTGATTTGCAGTTGTCCGCGGACCTGACCGTCCGGCGTCCCGCGATGTAGCTGCACGATGATCTTGTAGTCCTTGCTCCCATCGATGGGCTCCGCCGAGGCCGATACCGGCACCGCCGTGCTGGTGATGCCGAGCACCTTGAAGGGCTTGCCGCCTTCGTTGGTCAGCTTCACCATCCGGGTCGCCTCCTGGCCATGCGGCACGATGCCGAATGAAACCTGCGCCGGCGCGACGCTCAAATCGCCCGTCACCTGACCGAACACCTGAACCTGCAACGGAATGCGGCTGGTCGTCATCTTGACGGTGTCATCGAAGGTTCCGATCGGCATCGCCTTGGTCAGCGTGATCTTGAGCATGACGCCGGGCTTGCCGTCAGGACGGTCGGCCTTCTCCACTTTGATCGCGGGATTCGAGTTGGTGATGTTGCTGACCGTGAAGGGATCCTTCCGGTTGGTGAGATCGCTGACGATGACTTCCTTGGTCATCTCGGTTCCCACTTTCACCTTGCCGAATGCCACATCCGCCGGGGTCGCCGATACTTGCTGCTTGACGACGCCCTGGATGGTCATGATCGCCTGGGGCGTGTTGGGATCATTGGTAAATGCGGTGATGGTGCGGACCTGGTGACCCTTCTGGAAACGGGTATCGAAACCGACCGCGATCTCGGCCACCTCGCCAGGCGCGAGGGTGTTCTTGCTCGGCTGCGCCGCGGTGCATCCGCAGGAAGTCTTGACGTGCGAGATAACCAGCCGCCCCTTGCCGACGTTCTTGAGCTTGAAGGTGTGGTTCACCATCGTGGTTTCAGTTGCGGAGCCAAAATCGAAGAGCGGATTTTCGAGCTGGACCTTCGGCTGCGGTCCGGGTGGCGCGGCATTGGCGCCCGGGATGACCGGTCCATTCTGAGCCCCGGAGAGCGCCGGAGCGGCCAACATTGCGATAGCGACTACCAGAGCAAAAATAATTCTTTTTGTCATGTATGGGTTGGAATTCGCCCTCCCATCCATGGGCGAACCCTACATATATCGTTTAGGCGGAAGGCGGTCGCGGTCAAGAGGCTTCGGCTCCAGCGCGCGATCATATTTCGACGCCCTGCTCCCGAAGCATCGATATCAGGTCGCCCAGCGCCATGCCGGTGGCGAATTTAACGGTCAAGATTTCGCGCACGAGAAGCGGCGGCTCATCGGCCTGCGGCGCGCGCGGCCTCCGCGACGTGCTCGTAGCGGGTCAGGAAGTCGGTCGCGAAATTGCCCGCGACGAAATCCGGATCGTCGAGGATCTTCAGATGCAGCGCGATGTTGGTCTTGATGCCGTCGATCATGTACTCGCGCAACGCGGCCTTGGCCCGCGCGATCGCACCCGCGCGATTCTCGGCATGCACAATCAGCTTCGCGATCAGCGGATCGTAATGCACCGGCACCCGATAGCCGTCATACAGCGCGGTTTCGACCCGCACCCCGAGCCCGCCCGGCGGATGATGATTCGACACCACGCCCGGCGACGGAATGTGCGTGTCGGGATCCTCGGCATAAATGCGAAACTCCATCGACGCGCCGTTCATCGTGATGTGTTTCTGCTTCCAGCGCAGCGGCTCGCCCATCGCCACCCGGATACTTTCCTTTACCAGGTCGGTGCCGGTAACCATTTCGGTGACGCCATGCTCGACCTGGATGCGCGTGTTCATCTCGATGAAGTAAAACTCGCCATTGCCGGAGAGCAGGAACTCGACCGTGCCGACGTTCGAATAGCCAACCACATCAGCGGCGCGCACCGCCGCCTTGCCCATCTTCTCGCGCAGCCGCGCCGTCAGCACTGGACACGGCGACTCCTCGATCACCTTCTGATGGCGGCGCTGAATCGAGCAATCGCGCTCGCCCAGATGAATCGCGTGGCGACTCTCGTCGGCGAGAATCTGGAACTCCACGTGACGCGCATGCTCGAGGTATTTCTCCAGATACATCGTGCGCGAATTGAATGCCGCCTCGCTCTCGCCGCGCGCGATCGGGAACATCCTCAGTAGTTCCTTCTCGTCGCGCACCACGCGCATGCCTTTGCCGCCGCCGCCCGCCGCAGCCTTGATGAGCACCGGATAGCCGAGCCGCTTGGCATCGGCGAGCGCGTCCTTCACCTCGGTGACGCCCTTGCCCTCGCTGCCGGGAAGCACCGGGACGCCGGCGCGAATCATGATGCGGCGCGCGCGAGGCTTGTCACCCATCAAACGGATGTGGCGCGCCTTAGGCCCGACGAAGTTCAGCCCCGACTTGCGGCATGCTTCGGCGAAGTCGCCATTCTCGCTCAGGAAGCCATAGCCGGGATGGACCGCATCGGCGCCGTAGGTCGTGGCGGCGCTGATGATCGATGGGATGTTGAGGTAACTCGCCTCAGCCTGTGGCGGCCCGATGCATACCGATTCATCGGCCATGCGAACGTGCAGCGCATCCTTGTCGGCGGTCGAATACACCGCAACCGTGGCGATGCCGAGCTCGCGGCATGCGCGGATGATGCGGATGGCGATCGTTCCGCGATTTGCGACCAGTAACTTCTTGAACATCGAAGCTACCTCTTCAGCCAAGCTCCGGAATCATTCAGCCTCACCGGCTGCAATCGCAGCCTGCCTCTCCTATTAAGGAGAGGCGTGATCGGTACTCTGGAGTTGGCCTATCAGCCAACCTCCAGAATCATTAGAGGCTGGCCATACTCCACCGGATTCCCATTCTCCACCAATATACTTATCACGCGGCCAGTGGTGTCAGCCTCGATCTCGTTCATCATTTTCATCGCCTCGATGATGCACAATGGTTGACCCTTGCGCACATTGGTCCCTTCCTCGACAAACGGGTCGGCATCAGGCGACGCGGCGCGATAGAAGGTTCCAACCATCGGGCTCTCCACCAGCTTCTGGTTGGGCTGCAGCTCGATGCCCCCCGGCGGCGGCTTATCGACGGTCGGCGCGGTAACCTTGCCCTCGATTTTGCGATGCAGCTTGCCGTCGGGAGCGCTGGCTCCCTTCGATGGCGCGACCGCAACCGCGGCATGCGTCGGCTGATGATCGTGCAGGGCCACGGTGCCTCGCACCAGGCGCACCTTGCCCTTCTTGTCCTCGATCTCCAGCTCGACGAGGCCGTGTTCATGCATCAGGTTGAGGAGTGCTTTGAGCTCGCGAACATCCATTGCTTCACCGCGATGAGGTGTAAGTAGTTACGCGCGCTGGCGCCGCGCCGTTTCGACCAGGCTCCGCACGCCGCGCAACGCCAGCGCATAGCCGGGAGCGCCGAAGCCCATGATGCGTGCGACCGCGACATCCGCGATGGTGGAGCGATGACGCATCGGTTCACGCCGATAGACATTCGACAGATGTACCTCGATAGCCGGGGCCTCCAGCGCCAGGATCGCATCGCGAATCGCGATGCTGGTGTGCGTATATCCGGCGGGATTAATCAGCAGCGCATCGATTTTACCACGCGCTTCCTGAATGCGCGTGATGATGTCGCCCTCGCTGTTGGATTGAAACGTCTTGACCTTGATACCCAGCTCGGCGCCGAGTTGTTTGAGTTCGCGATCGATGTCCGCCAGCCGGGTGCGGCCGTAGACCTCGGGCTCGCGCTCGCCCAGAAGGTTCAGGTTGGGCCCATGCACCACCAGCACCCGCAGCGTTTCGATGCCCGAGGAATCGCCCTCCGGCTTCGCTTCGTCGTCCACTTTCTTGCTCGCCATCCCCACCAGCCTCTCCCCGCATTCAATCGTTTCGCCGACGTGACTTCAACCGGCGCGCAGGTGAGTTTCCCACCGATCCCTAACCAATCGGCCAGCGCGCGCCGTGGGCTGTCAGCGGTGAGCGTGCTTGCTACGCCGCAAAGGTTGTACGAACCTCTTCCGGCGCTGTATTACAACGGCTCATGAATATCAGAATGAAAGTGAGGATTTCGTTGATGAGGAGTCTGGGAATGGCCTTCAGGTTCTGGTCGAATCTCGCGACCGCGCGCCGCTGCGGGGTGGTTATCGTGATAGTCGCATTGGCGGCGCTCGCCGCCGGATGCAGCCGCAACTCGAACCCGATCCTGGGCAAGTGGAGCATCGCGCAGCGCGAAAAAGAACTCGATACTTCTTTCGTTGATGAGCTGATCCAGAACTCCAAAAGCTCGACCGGCGCCACTACGCTGGAATTTCGCCCCGACTCGATTCTGATTACCGGCAGCGCGCCCGAGCACCTCGAAACCGGCGTCAAGTATTATGTCACCCCGCTCGAGGGAGGCGCGTTCAACGTCCGCATCATGCAGAAGCAGGGCGGTGATCCCGACAACAACGACGTCGACCTGTGCCACATCGAGCCCGATGGCAAAACCGCGCGGCTCGAATCCCGCAACGCGGTCTATCGTCTATCGCGCCTGGCCGACTGAAGAAGGCGCAAGCGATCCCAATCGCGCTACTCGGCTTCGCGACGATGCTTCAGCGCCTCCTGGTAAACGTCGCGGCGACTCGCACCGGTCAGTTTCGAGATGAGCGCGCTCGCCTGCTTCAGGCTTAGCCCCGCCTCGATCAGATCGTCGACAGTGAGCGCGCCGGCCGCCGCAGATGACCCGGCGTCCTTTTCCGGCGCGCCTTCGACGATGACGACGATCTCGCCGAGCGGCTGCTCGCGCCCGAACCGCTCCGCGAGTTGCGCCACCGAGCCGCGAATCGTTTCCTCGTAGGTCTTGGTGATCTCGCGCACGACTGCGGCTCCGCGATCGGCGCCAAAGACCTCCGCCATCTCGGCCAGCGTGTTGCCGAGCCGCCGGGCAGCTTCGTAGAAAATCATCGTGCGCGATTCGGTCCGCAGAGCTTCGAGAGCCTTGCGGCGCGCGGAATCGCGCGCCGGCAGAAATCCTTCGAAGCTGAAGCGATTGGTGGCGATGCCGGAAATCGAAAGCGCTGCGATCGCGGCTGAAGGTCCCGGCACCGCGCGCACGGCAATGCCGGCCTCATGAGCCGCGCGCACCAGCCGATAGCCGGGATCGGAAATCGCCGGAGTTCCCGCATCGGTCACCAGCGCGATGCGCTCGCCGGCCAGCATCCGCTCGATGAGTTCGGGCACCCGGCGTTCTTCGTTGTGTTCGAAATGGCTGATGAGCGGTTTGCTGATTTGATGCGCCGCGAGCATCACGCCGGTGCGCCGGGTGTCCTCGCATGCGACGAGATCGACCTCGCGCAAAACCTCCAGCGCGCGAATGGTGATGTCGCCGGGATTCCCAATCGGCATCGCGACGACATAGAGAACGCCCTCCCCCTCACGATGCTTCTGTTGCGCGCCTCGCGCCATCGGCCTCAGTCCTTTTCCCAAGGATCGACCAGCTCGATGCCCAAATCTTCGAAGTGTCGCGTGTTGCGGGTTGCGAGCTTCGCATGCCGTGAGGAGACGATACCCGCAATCTCGATATCGCGGAATTCCATTTTCTTCCCGACTCTCTGCCGCGACGCGGCGCGACTAGCCGCAGCTCGCGCGGCTTCATCATCGAACGGGAGAATACGATCTTCGAAATCATCTTTAAGGCAACGCGCGAATGCCTCCTCGAGCTGGCGCCTGCGGCGCGATGGTGGGAGCAATTCGAGACCGAAGCGGACCTCAAAAACCGTGACTGCGGTGGTCCAGATCGATTCAGGTGTTTGACGATCGAGCCACGCAACGACCACGGGATCGACGTCCAATCGCATCATGGCGGAGAGAACGTTGGTATCGAGGACGATCATCGCCCAATGACTACGGCTTGAAAGTCGCTGGGTGAGCCTTGTGACCGCGGACTTCTCCGATGTCTTCCTTCAGTCCGATACCGGCAAAGCGCCGGCGCAAGCGGCTTCCCAAAGGGAGAGCGGCTGTCTCCTCGGCTCGCACTGCATTTCGAAGGATGTCGCGGACCTCCTCTTCCATGCTGTGGCCATGGCGAATGGCGCGGCGCTGCAGGCGACTCTTTACCGCGGCTTCGAGATTTCTGACCACCAGCTGAGCCATCGAATGCGTGACCTCGATATCATGATATCATGCCGCAACCTGCCGGCAACTCCAGGTTGAGCGTTCGACTACGGGCCCATCGCTAAGCCACAACGGACCACCGTTGCTAAAAGATACGCAAAGCTGTGGCGCTACGGTGTCGAGTTCTTGCGTTGTTCCAGGCCCCAAACTAGATTTCTTTCTGGCCGTCAGGCGGCCACCTGTCCGCGGAGAGGGCCAAGCCCACCTAACTGCTCGACAACCATAAACCTTTTCCTGCCCGCTAGCGGACATCGGGCGCATAAGGAGAGGGTCTATGTCCACCCAACAGCCGCGTAAGCGGCTTCCCGAACATCCGTCCGCGGAGAATCTCCGCAAGCAGGCCAGGCGCCTCGCCAACGAGGAAGGTTTGCAGCTCGCCGCGGCGCAGCGCCGACTCGCGAACGAGTACGGCTACCAGAATTGGTCCGCGATGATGAAGGCGGTCGCGGATCGCTTCGTGCCGTTCGTTCCATTGCGCGAGCTCATCGCGTTTCCGCACGAGGCGTATCCGATATACATCGGGCGCGCGCAGTCGATCGCAGCGGTCGAGGCGGCGGCGAACGGCAAGAGTCCCATTCTGTTGGTTGCGCAACGAGACGCGAAGCTCCCGCGACCCGCTGCCGCGGACATGTATCAGGTCGGTACGTTGGGTACCGTCGACGAATGCGTGCGGCTGGGCGACGGCACCATCAAAGCGATTATCGTAGGAAAGCAGCGCGCCAGGGTCTCCGAGTTTGTGTTCGATCAGGAATACTACAAGGCGAAGTGCGAGGCGGTTCGGGAATCAGCGAAGCATTCGCCTGAATTCCGCGCGCTCATGCTATCGGTGATGGGGGCCTTCCCGGAGGGAAGGATGCTACGGGAAGAGCTGCGGGCAATCGAATCTGGATTCGCGGCGGTTGCCGATCCTGCGTTCCTCTCCGACAAGATGGTCGGACCTTTGAAAATTCCGATCGCGGAGAAGCAGGCGTTGCTGGAAATGATCGATCCGGTCAAGCGGCTTGAAAAGATTCTCGGATATCTGAATGCCTAAGGCGGAGCGAGCGCTCTGCTGAATGATTCGCGAGATGCGTGGCACTCGCGGCACCCCCTTCGCCACGTCACGGCGCTTGCTCGAAGCCATCGCAAGTGCCGCGCCGCGACACCTCCCCCGCGGGAAAATGCGGGGGAGGAAAGAATCGCGGGCCAACCTCGAACGGGGTAGACAACTGCGTGTCATAGGTAAATGCTTAAGGGTTATAGCCGCGCCTATGCGGCCCCGCTCAAGGAGGCATGCGCTATGGCAGCCTGTCCTGTCGATCTAACGACCCCGAGCACCTCGCGACGCCGTCCGATCGCCCTCACGCAACGACGGCTCGAAGCCAATCGCCGCAATGCCGCGCGCTCAACCGGCCCGCGAACACCCGACGGGAAGGCGCGGGTAGCCAGCAACGCCATCAAGCATGGCTTCTTCACCGCGCTGGAACGATGGACTCCAGCGCAGCAGCGGGACTTCGCGGAGACCCTCGATGGACTTCGCGACGACTTCAAACCGCAGGGCGCGCTGGAAGAAAGCTGCGTCGCGACGATCGCGGAATCGTACGTGCGAATGGCTGCGATGCTGCGCTACGAGAATATCGCGGCGCTCAAGCACCATCAGCAGCGCGATCGCGAACTGGATCAAGGCATCGCGTCGGCCAACGCGGTCGACGCGGTACGCCTTCAAGCCCGGCGCAACCGGTTGCGCCGGGCCGGATTATGGCGGCCCACCATCCCCGGGCCGCGCGAGGCGCGGGCGATCATTCGATACGAGGGCTGCCTCAACCGGGCCATCCGCCGTGCGGCATCGGAACTCCAAGGTCTGAAAAACATGAGGATTGGCGGGACCTCACCGCGATCAAAAATGCAAAAACAAACCCACTATTCGGCATCGCCGAATAGTGGCCCTGAGGCTTTGCGAAGGGCCTTCGCGCAGCGATTCGATGTCCCGGCATCGCCGAATAGTGGCCCTGAGGCTTTGCGAAGGGCCTTCGCGCAGCGATTCGATGTCCCGGCATCGCCGAATAATCATCCTGAGGCCGCCGAAGCGCCCCGATCTACACCAACCTCGGAAGTAAAAAATGCAAAAACAAACCCATTAACTTCAATGTTTCCGGGCAATCGTCATGAACGCAGGCGTGCGCGGGCGCTCGCTAAGCGGCGGAAGTAATCGGATTCGGGCGACTCGATTTGTCTCAGTTCCCGCAATGACAATACAATCGGGCGGGGCAAACACGTGGCGGGCGAACGAGCGGTACTTCTCATTTCATGCCTGGATCAGCCGGGCATCATCGCGCGGGTCTCCAACCACCTGTTCCGCAATGGCTGCAACATCGTCACCTCGGATCAGCATACCGATTTCGAGGATGGGCAGTTTTTCTGGCGGATTCTTTTCGACAGCGCGTCGGTAACGGTCGCGCAACTGCACCGCGACCTCGAGCGGGCCTTGCCCGAGCTGCTGCCCGGCCTCGCGCTGAAGTGGCAGCTTCACGATGCGACACGGCGCGATCGCCTGGTCCTGATGGTGTCCAGGCTGCCGCACTGCATGATGGATCTGCTGAGCCGCCATAATGTAGGAGAACTCGACGCCGAGTTGGTTGGGGTGGTGTCGAATCATCCCGACCTCGAGCCGCTGGTGCATCCGTTCAAGGTTCCGTTCACCGTGATTCCGATTACGAAGGACACCAAGGCGAAGGCCGAGGCGCACCTCCTCGCGCATCTGACCCAACTGCGCGCGGATACGGTGGTGCTCGCGCGCTACATGCAGATCCTGTCGGGCGATTTCCTCGCCAGATGGGGCAAGCCGGTGGTCAATATCCATCACAGCTTCCTGCCCGCATTCGCCGGCGCACGACCCTACAAACAGGCGCACGATCGAGGCGTGAAGTTAATCGGCGCCACCGCGCATTACGTCACCGAGGAACTAGACGCCGGCCCGATCATCGCGCAGGCGACCACCCCGGTCACCCATGGCGATACCGTCGCGGAGCTGGCGCGGATCGGCAAGGACGTCGAAGTTACGGTCCTCGCGCACGCGGTCCGCGCGCATCTGCAGAAGCGCGTGCTGGTGCACGGCGGCCGCACCATCGTTTTCAGTTAGAAATTTCCGGACTCGAAAAGGGGCGCTGCCGCCCGGGGAGTTCGGGCGGCAGCGTACACACGGAGGAGGAACTTCGTTACATTCCGGACGCGCTGGACGCGTCAACCTTCAGATTGTTCTGCACGCTCTTCACGTGCTCGGTGCTCTGCGCGATCTGCTCAGCTTCTTTCATGACGGTCGGGCTGGGGACGTTACCGGTAAGGTTGACGACGCCGTTGTCGGTGTCGACGTGAATCGTGTAGCTCTTGGTGACCGGATTGGTCGCGAGCGCGGTCTTGACCTTGGTGGTGATGCCCGCGTCGCGGACGTCAGTCTTGGCGCCGTGGTACATCTCCTTGGCGCCGGCTTCCATCGAATGGTCTTCGGCGCGGCTGGTCAGCGGCATCGCGAAGGAAATTGCTCCGAGCAGAGCGGCGGCGGCGATTAAACGGTTTGGCTTCATGAGTGTAGGTTCTCCTTGTGGAAGTTCGACAGCCACCCCGCTCAAGGGAGCAAGGGTGATGCCGCTTGGGTATGCATGAGTAGACGAGCGGATGCAGGCATTGATTCAATTAGTCAGCGACTCTGGCGACCCATTTGGGTTGCGGATGGCCCATGTCGGACACCGCAGGACTCTGCCTAATGAAGCAGCCCTACCGATGTCGCAAATCTGACCGAAGATCGGGAAGTCTTCAGGCGCCGACGAAGAAGTGCAATGAGCGACTCGCGAAGGCGATGACTGGTGTCCAGTAGAGTCCCAAGGCGATCGTCGCGGTCGCGAGGACACCCATCAGACCATAGTTCCACGCTTCGATGCGAAAGGGCGGCTCGTCGCCGGTCGGTTGCTCCAGGAACATCTTTCGAATCGGCTTGAGGTAGTAGAAAAGCGCCACCACCGAGTTCAACACGCCGATCAGCGCGAGTACGTAGAACTTCCGTTTGATGACTGCGGCGAAGAGATAGAACTTGCCGATGAAGCCGATCGTCAGCGGAATGCCGGTCAGCGAAAAGAGAAAAATCGTCAGCGCCAGCGCCGGCACGAATCCGCCGCGCCACGCCAGACCCTTGTATGCCTCGACGTCTTCGCTGCCGGTCTCGTTCGCGACGATCATGACGACCAGGAACGCGCCCGCATCCATCAGGTAGTACGCGACGAGGTAGAACAGCATCGCCTGGATGCCGTCATTCGAGAGCACCACGAATCCCATCAGCGCGTAGCCTGCTTGCGCGATACTCGAATACGCGAGCAGCCGCTTCATGTTGGTTTGCTGCAGCGCAGCGAGGTTGCCCAGCGACATCGTGATGATGCATACGACCAGCAGCAGTTGTGGCCAATCGACGCCGCTCAGCGCCTGCCAGTTGCCGGCCTCGGTCAGGTGCGAGATTGCGGGGAAGAAGAAGCGCACCAGCAGCGCGAAGCCCGCAGCCTTGGAGCCGATCGCCAGGAACGTCGTGATGGGAATCGGCGCGCCGGTGTATACGTCGGGCGCCCACATGTGGAACGGGACCGAGGCGACCTTGTATCCCATGCCGGCGAGAATCAGCACCAGCGAAATGTAGACCGCGAGCGCCGGCGCGTGGCCACCGGCGAACAAGGCCTTGTTGATGGCGACGAAATCCATCGAGCCGGCGATCCCGAAAATCCAGCTCATGCCGTAGATCATCGTGCCCGACGCGACGCCGCCATAGATGAGGTACTTCAGCGCGGCTTCCTGCGAGCGGCGGTTGTGGCGGAGAAACCCAGTCAGGATGTACGAGGTGAGGCTGACGAACTCGAGCGAGAGATACGCCATCAGCAGGTTGGCCGATTCGGCCATCAGGAACATCGCGAAAGTGCTCGCCAGCAGGATCGCGTAATACTCGCCCTGGTCGCAGCTTTGCGCTTCCTTGGAACCGATCGACATCCACACCGCGATGACGGCCGCGATCGCGATCAGAGCGCGGAAAAAAATCGCGAACGAATCGCTCACCAGCATCCGATGGAACATCCAGGCGCCCGATGCGGCCTGGGTCGGCTCCATCGCGATCAGCAACAGAGAGCCAGCCGAAAGTATCAGCGCGAGATAGCCAAGCACCGCCTTCTCGCTTATGAAGAGATCGAGAACAATCAGCGCCAGCACGCCGAACGCGAGCAACAGCTCGGGCACGAAGAAAGTCAGGCTCGCGAGGTTTCCCAGATCCATCGCCTAATGAACCAACGCAACCGCGGCGGCAGCAGCGGCCGGAGTATTGAGCACCACCTGGTTCAGGTGTACCAGCGAGGTGTTGAGCAGCGAGAGCACCGCCTGCGGATACCATCCGAGCACGACCACGATGATCGCGAGCGGCACCAGCATTCCGATTTCGCGCAGGTCCATGTCCGAGAAGTCCTTGTACTTCTCATTGAGCGGGCCGAGATAGATGCGCTGATAGGTCCACAGCAGGTAGCCGGCAGTAAGGATCGCGGTCGCGGCGCCGAAGACGGTAAGGATCGGATGCAGTTGCCATGCGCCCAGCAGCACCAGCACTTCCGAGATGAAGGCCGACAGCGCCGGCAGCCCGAGCCCCGCGAAAAATGCGAATGCGGTAAAGCCCGCATAGATCGGCATTTGCTGCGCGAGGCCGCCGAAGCCGTTGATCTCGCGATGATGCGCGCGATCGTAGATCACGCCGACCAGGATAAAGAGCATCGCCGTGATGGTGCCGTGGTTGAACATCTGCAGCACCGCACCGTTGATGCCCGCGGCGGTGAAGGCCGCCATCCCCAGCATCACATAACCCATGTGGCTGACCGACGAATATGCGATCAGCTTCTTGTAGTCGGTCTGCGCCATCGCGCACATCGCGCCATACACGATGTTCACGGTGCCGAGCACGCCCAGGAACAGCCAGGCGAGGTCATGACTGGCGGCGGGGAGAATCGAAAAGTTCACCCGCAGGATGCCGTAGGTCCCCATCTTCAGCAGCACGCCTGCCAGGATGACGCTGATGGCGGTGGGCGCCTCGACGTGCGCATCAGGCAGCCAGGTGTGGAACGGGAACGCCGGAATCTTGATCGCGAAACCGATGAACAGCGCGAGCCACGCCCAACGCTGGAAGCTCATCGTGTAGTTGCCGGCATTGGCGGCGAGCACCGTCATGTCGAAGGTCGGGGTGCTGCCGTAGTAGTAGAGCCCCAGCATCGCGAGCAGGATCAGCACCGAGCCGAGCAGCGTGTAGAGGAAGAACTTGATCGCGGCATACTCGCGCCGCGGCCCGCCCCAGATGCCGATCAGGAAATACATCGGCAGCAGCATCACTTCCCAGAAGATGTAGAACAGGAAGAAGTCCAGTGACGCGAACACGCCCATCATGCCGGTATCGAGCAGAAGCAGCAGCGCGAAATAGGCCTTGGGCGCCTTATCGATCTTGAAACTCGCGAACACCGAGATGAAACAGATCAGCGCGGTCAGCAGCACCATCGAGATGCTGATGCCGTCGACGCCCATGAAGTAGGTGATGTTGTAGTGCGGTATCCACGGATACTTCTCAGTGAACTGCATCGCGGTGGTGGTGGTGTCGAAGTTCTCGAACAGCCACCAAGCGATGAGCAATTGCGGGATGGTAGCCGCCACCGCGATCCACTTGAACATGCTCTTCATCGCGTCGGGCATGGCCAGGATCAGCACCATCCCGGCGAGTGGAATGAACGTGATCAATGTAAGCGCGTGATTCATTTTGTTAGAGCTCTTCCCCTCGCAGCGCGCCTAGACGCGGAACATCGCGCGCACCAGCAGGATAATCATCACTCCAGCCAGAATTCCGTAAAGGTATCCGTTGATCGAACCGGTCTGCAGGCGGCGCAGCCGGCCGCCGATCGCGAGCGTCTCGTTGGACGCGAAATTCACCAGCCCATCGACGATGTAGGTATCGATCAACCCCGAGGTCCACGAAGCATACACCGCAATGGTCGCGGCGAGGTTCACGATGCCGTCGATAATGTGGAGATCGAACCATGCAAACGCGCGGCACAGCGCCAGGTAGGGCTGGATGACGATCGCATCGTAGATCTCATCGACGTAATACTTGTTGAGCACCAGGTCGTAGGCGACGCCATTGAGCATGCTGCTGAAGCGCTCCGGATCGAGGCGGCGCTGACGATACATCAGGTCGGCGGTGTACCATCCGACCACCACCATGATGAAGGCGAGGACCGCGAATCCGGCCTCGATGCCGTGGCTATGGATTCCGGACTCCATCACCTGGCGGGTGACTTCGGAGCTGAACACCGGCTCCAGGAAATCTTCAAAGGGCTTGAAGGTGGCGATGAACTCCGGAATCTTCGGCAATCCGCCGAACACCGACAGCGCGCCGAGGACCACCAGCACATAGGCCATGGTGGGCGGCGATTCGTGCAGATGATGCTCCTGCTCGTGGGTGCCGCGGAACTCGCCGAAGAACGTCATGTAAACCTGGCGGAACATATAGAAGACCGTTAGCCCGGCCGCGAGCCACAACAGCAGCCATAGAATCGGATGGCCTTTGGCGTAGGCCTGCCAGATAATTTCGTCCTTGGACATGAAGCCGGCGAACGGCGGGATCCCGGAGATCGCGAAAGTCGCGGCCAGGAACGTTATGAATGTGATCGGCATCTGGTGCCGCAGTCCGCCCATCTTGCGCATGTCCTGCTCACCGCCCATCGCATGGATGACCGAGCCGGAACCGAGGAAGAGGCAGGCCTTGAAGAACGCATGCGTCATCAGATGAAAAACGCCCGCGGCATAGGCACCTACGCCGACCGCCGCGAACATGTAACCGAGCTGGCTGACGGTCGAGTAGGCGAGAACTTTCTTGATGTCGTTTTGCGCGACGCCGATAGTCGCGGCGAACAGCGCAGTGAGCGTTCCGATGGTGGCGACGAACTCCATCGTGTCGGGCGCCATCGAGAAGAGGAAGTTGAGTCGTGCGACCATGTAGACGCCGGCGGTGACCATCGTCGCGGCGTGGATCAGCGCGCTGACTGGAGTCGGACCCGCCATCGCATCGGGGAGCCATACATAGAGCGGAATCTGCGCCGATTTGCCGGTCGCGCCCAGGAAGAAAAACAGCGTAACGAAGCTGACCAGCGTGAGCCCGAAATATCCGGCGTGGCCGGCGAGCAGCGGCGCATACTTCGCGATCTCGCGAGTGACCAGGGTGGGATGCCCGACTGCATCCAGCCCCCAGAACAAAGTGTAGAGCCCGATCACGAAGGCCCAGTCGCCGACCCGATTGACGATGAATGCCTTGTTACCGGCGGTGGTGTTTGGAAGGACCTTGTACCAGAAGCCGATCAGCGCGAAGGAGCACAGCCCGACGCCCTCCCATCCCACAAACATCAGCAGCAGGTTGTCGCCGAGCACCAGGATGAGCATCGCGAAGGTGAACAGGTTGAGCCATCCGAAAAAGCGCCAGTACGCCTCGTCATCGTGCATGTAGCCGATCGAATAGATGTGGATGAGACCACCGACCCCGGTGATGATCAGCGTCATGATCATCGAGAGCGGGTCGAGCCACCACGCGATATCGATGTTGATGCCGCCGATGTTGAACCATGGCCACATGCGATCGAGCATGAAGCGGCTGAGGTGCGGGAGCGCGAGGATGCGCACGAAGCCCATCAACGCGAGCAGGAACGCGCCGATAACGACGCCGCATCCGACGGCGCTGATGGCGCGCTTGCCGAGATTTTTCTGCAGCCAGGGCCCGAGCAGGAAATTGATCGCGGCGCCGATCGCGGGCAGCAGAATGATCCAGCGCACGAAGCTTACGGCTATCGGATGGTCCATTTATCTAATTGGCAAAACCTTGCTATTCGCCCGGTGGCGCAACCGCCTCATCACAACATCGCAGCCCATCGGCAAGCGATCCGGCAGATATAATCAAACTTCGACCGATTCTGAAAGCGCGGACGCAGCACAATTTCATCGGCTAAATGTCATAGAGGTCACAATCCTCTGCTTCATATTCGGCACGGCCTTCCAGTTAGGGCTGGCCTTCCATCCTGCCTGAAGTGCACGGCTTGAACGTCTGCCGCCGTCATCGCCCCACCACCAGAAATTCGCTACGCAGGTCGGATGCTGAAGAGATTTAAAATTCGGGTTATCTGGGCGATTGAAAGAGTCAGCGGAGACGGCAGCAGTCTTTTGCGAATAGTTGTACAACGCGTCGGCTTCGCCACGGCTCAATACGCACCCTTATCCGCTAAGCGTCTCCGTCGCGCTCACATCGATGGTTCGGAAATTCTGGTATATCGCCAGCACCACGGCGAGCCCGATTACCGCTTCGGCTGCCGCGAGCATGATTACGAAAATCGCGAAGATCTGGCCGTCATAGCGATGGCCGCCATAGAACGAGAACGCCAGGTAATTGATGTTCGCGGAGTTCAGGATCAGCTCGACGCCCATCAGAATGCCGATCGCGTTGCGCCGCGTCAGCACGGTGAACATGCCGAGCGCGAATATGATGATGCTCAAAGTGAGGAAGTGGTAAAGTGTGATGCCGCCGCCCATCGGTCCCCCCTACTCCCGCGTCTCGTGGCGCGAGATCACGATCGCACCCACCAGTGCCGCCAGTAACACCAACGATGCGACCTCGAACGGCAACACATATTCGCCCAGGAACGCGTTCCCGATCGCATAGGTGGTCGGCGTCGACGACATCTGCGCCGCCGTTCCCATTTCCCACGGAGTGTGGAAAACCGCGAACAGCATCACGGCTCCGAGGATTGCCACGATGACCAGCGAGGGAATCCCACCGACTTCGCGATTGGATACCGTCACATCGGCGATGCCTTGCGTGAGCATGACCGCGAAAATCGTCAGCACCAGAATGCCGCCGACATAGACCAGCAACTGCACCATCGCGACGAAATCCGCCGCCAGCAGCACGTAGATGCCGACCACGCCCATGAACGCGCCCAGCAACGCGAAGGTCGAGTACACGATGTTGCGCGAGAACGCGACCATCATCGAGGAGCCGACTGTCAACGCGGCGAGCAGGTAGAAGACGACTTGCGCGACCATCTCAGGACTCGGGCGCCTCCGCCTTTGGTCCGGGCTTCGGCTCGCCGGAAACCTGGTACTCGGAGAGATAGTTGAGGCCGCGAAACAGAATCGGCGCGATCTGCGGATTGGTCTCGGGGCCCTTGCTTGGCTTGTAGGCCAGCACCGGGTCCTTCACGAAGCGCCGAATCATACTTTCGGTAGAATAATCCGCGCCTTCGAATTCGGTGGTGTGATGGATCGAGCCGGTCGGGCACGGCTCGCTGCATAGTCCGCAGTACATGCACTTGATGATGTCGATGTCGAACTGCATCAGCGTCATCACCTTGGTCTTCTGGTCTTTCTCCGCGGTGATGACGATGCAATCGATCGGGCAGGCGCGCTCGCACGCGAGGCATCCGGTGCAGATTTCGAGGTCCACTTCCAGAATGCCCCGGTAGCGAAACGGCAGCGTGTCCTGCACCCGCGTCTCGGTGCGATCGGGGTACTGGACCGTGTACGGCTTGCGCATCATGTGCGAGCCGGTCACCGCCATCCCTTCGAAGATCGAGAGGACCGCTTCCTTGATGTTCTGAAAATATTCTGAAGCCGCTCCCATAGCGCCTTTATATCGTCGGGTTGAGATAGAGTTCCATTTTCGATTGGCGGAAATAGTAGATGACGCGGCGGGTGAATAGAACCAGCCCGACCACGCCGAGCGCGAACAGAATCCATCCCGCAACTGGATTGCCTTCCGGCCAAATCGCAACCCAAATCGCGGTGCCGATCATGTCCACGAACGAAATCGGCACGAAGTACTTCCAGCACAGCGACATCAGCTGATCGATGCGCACTCGCGGCAGCGTCGCGCGAATCCACATCGAGAAGAACACGATGAACAGCACCTTCGCATTGAAGGTGATGAGCTGGAGCACGTTCATCACGATCCGGTTGTCGCTGACCTGCGGGAACTGCCATCCGCCCAGGAACAGCGTCGTGATCAGCGCGCCGATGAGGAACAGGTTGCCCCACTCCGCCATGAAGAAAAACAGGTAGCGCATCCCGCTGTACTCGGTGGCGAATCCCGCGACCAGTTCCGATTCGGCTTCCGGCAAATCGAACGGGGTGCGGTTGCCTTCCGCGAGCGCCGAGATGAACAGGATATTCGCCGCGATGAAACAGAACGGGTTGGAGAACATGAACCAGTTGTTCGGCGACCAGCCCTGCGCCTTGATGATCCCCTGCATCGAGAGCGTGCCGGTAATGAGCACGACCGGGAAAATCGAGAGCCCTGCCGGAATCTCATAGCTGACGATTTGCGCCGCCGAGCGGATGCCGCCGATTAGCGACCACTTGTCGTTGGAGGCCCATCCCGCCATCAGCACGCCGACTACAGTCAGCGCGGTGACCGAGGTGAAATACAGAATCCCGACGTTGAGGTCCGCGAGGATCAGGTCCTGCGAGAACGGCATCACCGCCCACGGCACCACGAACGCGAGCATCACCAGGTACGGCGCCATCTTGAACAGCGGCGCATCGGCATCGGTGGGAATGATGTCTTCCTTGCAGCAGTTCTTCACCCCGTCGGCCAGCCATTGCACGAAGCCTTGCGGGCCGACGCGATTGGGACCGATGCGCGACTGGATACGGCCCCATACGCGGCGCTCGGCCCAGCTCACAATGCCGGCGAACGGGAACGCAACGCCAAGGAACACCACCGCGCTGAAAATGAAGATGAAGAGCGCTTCGATCAAATCATGCGGCGGATTTTTTCCAAACGCGCCGCTGGCAATGATGTTGGCTACTAGCTGCTGCACTTAAGACCTAACCCCTAACCCCTTCCCCTACACGGAAGGGGAATCAGACAAGAAAAACTATCACGTTGCCGTTCCGTCTCTCCGTTCTGAACCCTCTCCTGTAGGGAGAGGGTCGGCGCTCCTGCGCCGGGGAGAGGTCTCTTCACCTGTCGATCTCCGGTGCGATGACGTCGAGGCTCGCGATGATCGTGACCAGGTCCGCGATCATCAATCCGCGACTCATTTTCTGCACGATTCCCATCGCGGCGAATGAACCGGTGCGCACATGCACCCGCCACGGATATGCCGAACCATCGCTGACCGCGTACCATCCCATGTCGCCGCGCGCGCTCTCGACGCGAATCTGGCATTCGCCGGCCGGCGGCTTGAAGTTGCGCGGCACCTTCGCCAGCACCGGCCCCGCGGGAATCTGCTTGAGGGCCTGGCGCAGAATTTTCACCGATTGCACCATCTCGTGGATCCGCACCATGTAGCGATCCATCGAGTCGCCGAGCTTGCCCCATTGGCCGGTGCCGACCGGCACATCAAATTCGAACTCCGGATAGACCGAATAGGGAATGTCCTTGCGGATATCCCACTTGATGCCGCAGGCGCGCAGGTTCGGGCCCACCAGGTTGTAGTCGATCGCCTCCTCGGCCGTGATCACGCCGACATTCGCGAGCCGTTCGACATAAATCTTGTTGAACGAGATGAGCATGTCGTACTCGGACAGGATCGGCTCGAGATGATCGAGGTAAGCGAGCGCCTTCTCGCGCCATCCGGGCGGCAGGTCGAAGGCGACGCCGCCGATGCGCATGTAGTTGAAGGTGAGGCGCGCGCCGCACAACTCCTCGATGAGGTCGTTGATCATCTCGCGCTCGCGCAGCGCATGCGTGAACGGCGTCATCGCGCCGATATCCATCGCCATGGTGCCGACCGAAAGCAGGTGCGAGGCGAGGCGGTTGAACTCCGCCGCGATGACGCGGCAGTACTCGCCGCGCTTCGGCACTTCGATCTTGCCGAGCTTCTCGCTCGCCATCCCCCAGCCCTGGTTGGTGAACATCGCGCATACGTAGTCAACGCGATCGGTATAGGGCATGAAGCCGTGATAGCCGACTTTCTCGGCGATTTTCTCAATCGAGCGATGGAGGTAGCCAACGTCGGGAATTGCCTCGCGCATCACTTCGCCGTCGGCCCGCACGATGAAGCGCAGCACGCCGTGGGTGGACGGATGCTGCGGCCCCATGTTCAGCGTCATTTCTTCGGTGCGTAGCGTGCTCATGTATCGCCTATGGCTTCAATCGAATAATTGGGCTTTCACGAACGGTGGAAATGCCGTGATACTCCTGCGGCTCGACGAAATCCTTGCGCAGCGGATGACCGATCCAATCTTCCGGCATCAGCAGGCGGCGCATATCGCTATGGCCCTCAAAGTTAACGCCGAGCAGGTCGTAGATCTCGCGTTCCATCCAGTTGGCCGACTTCCACACGTTCTCGAGGGTCGGAACTTGCGCGCCGTCCCGCGGAAGTTTCACCTTCAGCACGACCTGATGCCGATGCTGGTAGGAGAACAGATGATAGACGACCTCGATGCGATCCTTGTAATCGACGCCGCTCTCGTTGCTCAGGCAATCGAATGCGGTCGCGGCGTCACTCTTGAGGTATTGGCAAATCTCGACCAGTGCGGCGGGATCCACCACCATCCAGGGGTCGGGCTTCTTGTCAACGACTTCGAGGATTCGATCGCCGAACTTTTCCTTCGCCCGGTTGTATATCTCCAGCGGCTCCATCTTAACGCTTGCGCCGGATCTACGCTTGGAAGGTGGGAGTCGGCGAGGTGCCGTTGCTCGGGCCTTTGCTCAGCCACCGCTCGGTCATGATCTTGTCCTGCAGCTTGAGCAGACCTTCGGTAAGCGCCTCGGGACGCGGAGGGCATCCGGGGACGTAGACATCAACCGGCAGAATCTTGTCGACCCCGTCGCAGACCGAGTAGGCGAGCTGGAACAGGCCGCCGCAGCTCGCGCAGCTTCCCATCGCGATGACGTATTTGGGATCGGGCATCTGGTCGTACAAAAGGCGCGTACGAAGCGCCATCTTCAAGGTCAGCGTGCCCGCCACGATCATCAGATCGGATTGACGCGCCGAGGCTCGCGGCGATGCCCCGAAGCGATCGATGTCGGCGCGCGGCCCGCCGGTATGCATCAGCTCAATGGCGCAACACGCGAGGCCGAACAGCATGTACCAGATGCTGGATTTGCGCATCCAATTGATGATCTCGTCCGTCTTCGTCGTGATGACGTAGTCGGGGAGCGTGTTCAATAAAGACATGTCAATCCTTAATACCGGCTACCCTGGCTTCGATACCAGTTACTCCGGCACCTTCTTAATCCATTCGAGATCGTGCTTGACCCAGACGTAGACGAGACCGACAAACAATATTAACAGAAAGATCAGGATCTCACTGAGCGCGTAGACGCGATGCCCCTGTCTGACCCAATCGCGGAAGACCGCGGCGATCGGATATACGAATGCGACTTCAACTTCGAACACCACGAAGATGAGCGCGATAACATAAAATCGCACATTGAAGTTGATCCAGGCGCGGCCAGTCGGGGGCTCGCCGCATTCGTAGGGTGTCAGCTTGCGAGCATAGGGGTTGCTCGGGGCAAGCAGCTTCTGCAGCCCAAACATCGCCATGACGAATACGATCGCGATGACGGTGAGCGCGAGAGGTACGCCAAACTCGAAGTACATAGGCTTAAGGCTGAGTCATCCTGTAATCAGACCGGCTTAAACTGTCAATGCCCTGGGATTAGCGGGACACAACTTTGAGCCGGCATCGAAGCATTACTTCTTCAACAGATTTTCCAGCGCCACCGCATCCAGCCATGCGCCATCATGCTGCGGACAGGCGAACATTTGAAGCCCGTCGACCATCTTGTCGACCAGCGCCTTGCCGCATTTCGGACAATGCATCGCGACGAGGCCCTTTTGCCGGATCTTTTCCAGCAACTCGGCGTCCTGCTGGCGCGCCCACTGGTCTTCGAGCGCCTTCTCGCTCTGATGGATTTTTTCGCCGAAGCGATCCTTCTCGTCTGCCATAGGCTTATTCCATGTCCTTGATCAGCTTGCCGCTGCGCGCCTTTTCGACGGTTTCTTCAAACTTGCTGCCGAGGTCAACGCCCATCTGCTTCGCGCGCTTCTTGGCCCAAAGGCCGACGTTGCGCGAGTCGCGATAGTACGACTCATCGCGCGGTTTGGAGGTATCGAAATCCGCCAGCCGCGCATCCTCGCTCACCGACAACGCAAACGACGACATCACGCGATGGGTCCGCGAGGAGCCACAATGCGTGCAAGCGGGCCGGTTCGCTCTTTCGCTACCTAGCACCACCTGCGAACTGGTACGCCCGCAGCGGCCGCATTCGTACTCGAAAATGGGCATCTAGTAGAGAGAGTATATCGCACGCGACGAGGCTGCAAAGCGACCGCGAGGCATCGCCGAGCGGTCGCCCTGAGCGCAGCGAAGGGCCAGCGCGAAGCGATCCGCCGCGATTCTGGTTCCCCTTCCACTTCAGGGGAAGGGGCTAGGGGTTAGGTCCGCGCTCTACAGCCGCCGATCCTTAAAGATGGGATCCGTCAAGGGGCTGCCGACGAAAAACAGCATCCCCAGCGCGCCCACTACCAGCCCGCATCCAATCCACCATCCCGACATGTTGCGGATGCCGAGGATCAGCATGGCAAGCGCCCACACCGGCATCACGAGCGAGATTAACAATCGCATCAGGGTGGAAACCGCGCGCTCCGCTCTCTCGGATGGTCCGGCCATGCCGATTATTTATCCTGCGCGGTCGGAGCTTTCAAACGTTCCGGCTCCAGCTCATAGAGCGCGGGAGGACCAGCCCTTCCCACCCGATCCCATTGCCTGATCAACTTGATGCGATCGCGAAGCGGTGCCGCCGGCCCCCGGAACTCGCCCGGATACGCGAATAGAAAAGCCGGCTCTTCGACTGATTGAATGGTTTTACGCGCGATGATTTGCGGAGCCTTGCGCCCGAGGTAGAACGCAAGCTCCTGGTTCTCATTGACTACGTATACAGTCGCCTGGGTCGTACCTTGCGTGATCCGATTGATATCGGCCGCCGCGAATTTCAGGGTCCGCTCGCGCGACATCTCGGGCCGCAACGAGGCGGTGAACATCAGCACCCCCAGCAGGCTCAGCGCGCCCAGTCCCGCGGCCGCCAGGACCGGACGTTGTCGCCGTACACCAAAAGCAATCAAACCGCCGCATCCTGCGACCGCGAGGCCAACCGCAATCAGAATCAGGCTCAGCGCACCGACGTAGTATTTGACAAACAGCTCCGCTTGAGCCCGATCGATCGGATTGATGTCCGCCAGCAGCGCGCTATGCCTCTCGGAAATCCAAAGCGTGGCGCCTGCCAGTCCGACGACGGCCAAGGCAGCGACGACTACCGTGGCGATATCGCGCAGGCGTTGCGCCATTGGCGCTTGCCCAAGCGAGGTGAACAAAGCGGCGAAAAGGATCGCGAGGCTTGGAATTCCGGGCAGCACGTAGTCGTCGCGCTTGGCGCTCGCGAGGGTGAAAAAAATCAGCATCGCGAAGAGGAAGCTCAGCTGAAACAGCAGCGGCCTTCGCGCGGTACTGATGAAGTCGGCTCGGATCAACGCGGCTGCCAGCGCAGGGAGCAGGAAATTCAGCGGCGTGATGCCGCCGATCATCTTCATCGCGATGTAGTAAAAAGGCCGCGCAGCCTCCCCGGTGCCGCCCGCAACCGCGGGCAGAAAGTGGCCGGCATTTTCCTGGAATATGATCCTGGTGAGTTCGCTGCCCTCACTCAGAAATGCCGCGCCATACCACGGAAGTGCAATTGCCACCGCGATCGCAAGGACAACCCATGGCCATCGCCGGCGAAGCTGCTCGCCGATCGAGCGGCGCATCATCAGCAGATAAATGACCGCACCGAATGCCGGCAAAACTATCGCAACCGGACCTTTGGTCAATACGCCTAGCCCCAGCAGCACGCCGATTGCTGCGGTCCTCCTGTGCGACGGACCTTCTTCGATCGCCTCGTAGAGTATGCACCACGCCCCGAACATGAATGCCACCAGCATCATGTCCTCGAGTGCGAGCGTCCCGCGCGAAGTGAATGCATAGCTGCCGAGCAGAAACAGGAACGCGAGCCATCCGGTGGTAACGTCGAGGTATGCCGCGGTCCACATCAGCACCACCACGGCAATTGCCGCGCCCGCGATCACTGACATCACACGCGCGCGGACCTCGTTGACACGCCCACCGGTCATCGCGGTCAGCAGTCCGGCCGCCCAATAGAACAGCGGCGGTTTGCGCGCGAGTTCGCCGTAGTAGTCTCGCGGGAGCAGGATGTGATTTCCGCTCGCGACATCCTGAATCCAGCTTGCCGCTTGCGGTTCGGCATCCTTGACGAATGGAGCGGTGATTCCCTGCGCGAGGATAAGGGCCGCGATCGCAAATGCGATCAAGAGAGCGGTTCGCGGAATGCGCTCGCTCACGTGCTGCGTTTCCGGGTCGCTGGCATCGAGGGCGCCCACTCGTGCCGAATCCCGTGGGTCGAATGAAAGATCCCCACCTCCATCGTGTCAGCGTTGTGCGCGTAGCCGATGCGGCCGTCGCGATCGACGATAATGATCCCGGCGTCGACATTTTGCGGAGCGATAAGCTCGGCGATCTTGCGCCGTGCGATCCGGGCGGGATCCGATCTGCCAAGCGCTTCGATAGTCTCGCGACACAGGGAGGCCATGATGATCGCTTCCCCGTGGCCGGTTGCCGATGCGGCCGCCATCGCAGTAGCGAAAGTTCCCGCGCCGATAATCGCGCTGTCGCCGACGCGTCCCACCATCTTGCCCGGCACTCCTCCGGTCGAGGTCGCCGCAGCGAGCTGTCCGTTAATATCCAGCGCGGCGGCGCCGACCGTGCCATGCTCCTTGTGCGGGAGCCCCAACTGGTGTTGCTGCTTGAGGCGCGCCAGAAATCGCTCGCGCGCCCGCGGAGCGACCATTGCGTCGGGATCGCAAAGCTTGATTCCGTGATCCCGCGCGAAGCGTTCGGCGCCGTTGCCCGCCAGCATCACATGCGGCGTATGCTCCATGACTGCGCGCGCCAGTAGCACCGGATTTTTCACGCGTCCCACCGCCGCAACCGCGCCGGCTCTGGCGTGAGTGGACGTTGCCATCACCACCGACGCGTCCATCTCAACCGCACCGTCGAGGTTGAGCGTCGAACCGAAGCCGGCATTGAAGAGCGGATGGTCTTCGAGAATCACGACGCTGGCCACGACCGCGTCGAGCGCGCTTCCACCCTCGCGCAATATCGACGCACCCGCTTTCACCGCACTCATCATCGCGCGCTTGCGTTCCCCTCGTTCGGCGACCGGCCCATGCGAGCCCGCACCGCCATGAACGATCAACGCGCACTTGCTAGGTGAATGCATGCCAGGGGCCGTTTCCGAGGTCCTGGTAGGGGTCGTTCGCGAACGAGCCGCAGCGAAAGCGCAATCGAGAACATCTTCCGATTTCGCGACATCGTAGCGGGCGCTTCACGAAGCGCCCCTAAGGGGATCATCCACGGCAGGACGCGTGCCCCAGATGAACAGGCGCCGGAACGGGAAAATAAGCGGACCCTCGGTGCCGTATGCCTCGACGAGGCGTCGCTCGACCGCCTCGATGAAGGCATCATGACGATCCGCCGGGAGCGCATTGAGAAACGGCCGCAGCGTGGTCGCGCGCGACCAGTCCACCACGTCGCGCGGCGAATTCATCGGGTGCTGAAAGACGTGTTCATAGCAATCAACGTCGGTGAATCCGAGTTCCACGAGCAGCTTGTTGTATCGTTCCGGACCCGGCACCGCGCGCGAGGGAACCGTGACCTTCGCCAGCATTTCCTTCCATGGCGGCTCGCCGGCAAGCGCAAGAATCGCGACTTGCGCGGTCTCCTGATCGTTCTTCGGCATCTGGACGACGACGCGGCCGCCCGGAGTCAGCGCATCGAAAATCCGTTTGAAGATTTCGCGATGGCCCGGAACCCATTGCAGCGCCGCGTTGGAGAATACCACCTGGTATTCGCGATTGGCGCTGAACTCCGCGATGTCGCCGATGCTGAAACTCAACCGCGCACGGACTTCGGGCTCGACACCTTCGAGAACCTTGTTCGACGCATCGATCATCGCAGCCGATGAGTCGATGCCGATCGCCCGGCCACGCGGCACGAGCCGGGCCAGCTCGACGGTGTTTTCGCCGCTGCCGCACCCGAGGTCGACAATCGATTCATCACCGCGCAGCTTGAGACGTTCGAGAATCGCGAGAAACGGTTCCTGTCGATAGCGGCGAAACCGGTTGTAGAGTTCGGGGTTCCAATCGGCCATGCGGACAGGTTAGATACACGCCGGAACCGGAACAAGCATGACTACGAACTGTTACGAAGATTCTTTGAGGCCGTGGGCGTAGTGCAGATCGGCCTCGAACAGCTTCGCAGTTTTGCGGTGGCGCGCAGCCTCTTCGCACCGACTACACTGAAACGCGCGCTGCACAAGATGGGCTTTGTGCAGGCCGATCCGATTCGGGCGCCGGCGCGCGCTCAAGACCTGACGCTGCGCCATCGGGTGACGGGTTATCGCGTCGGAGACCTCGAGCGGCGTTACCCCGCGCTTGGCATCGAGGAAGACTTCTTCATCAATTATGGCTTTATGACCCGCGAGCTGCAGACCCTGATGCATCCGCGGCTTCGCGAGGTACGCAAGCCAGGCGACCAATACACCAATCCGTGGCGCAACGCGCGCTGGCCGACCGGCAAAAAGAAACGTGCGCAACTCCTGCTCGAGTTCGTGCGTGAACGCGGCCCTATGCACCCGCGCGAGGTCGATGCACATTTCTCGCACGGCAAAGTGCGTAACTATTGGGGCGGCTCCTCGAATGCCACCACTCATCTCCTCGACGCCATGCACTACGGCGGCATGCTGCGGGTGGCCCGCCGCGATGATGGCATCCGCATCTACGCGGCACATCAGCACGGGCTCGGACCAGCGGACGAAGCCGAGCGGCGCGCACGAATCGATGCATTGGTTGATGTCGCGGTCGGGATTTATGCGCCGATGCCTGGCGCCAGTCTTTCGTATCTGGTGAGCCGAATCCGTCACGGCGTCCCACAGTGGTATCCGGAATTGAAGAGCGCCCTGCGACGGGCGAAGGAGCGCCTTGCTCACACTCGCATCGATGGCATCGATTGGTACTGGCCGGCCGCCGAGGATGCGACGCATCATACGCAACAGAACGCGGTGCGATTGCTCACTCCGTTCGACCCAGTAGTATGGGATCGCGATCGCTTCGAGTTGCTATGGGGATGGCCCTACCGCTTCGAAGCCTACACCCCGCCGGCCAAACGAATACGCGGATACTACGCACTACCGCTGCTATGGCGCGATCGCGTGATCGGGTGGGGCAACCTTTCCGTGATAGACGGTGTGCTCAACGCCGAACTCGGCTATGTGGAATCAGCGCCGCGCGATCGGGCCTTCAAGCGTGAACTGGAAGCGGAGCTGGATCGGATGCGAGCCTTTATGCGCCTTGAATAGTCATGGATGAATCGAACAACCTCCGAACACGAAAATTCCTGACGCGCTCGACATTCATCCCGCTCGCGCTGGTCGCTTTCGCAGTCGTGATATGGTTCGGGGCCGCAACCTTCGTCACCTATCGCATAATGCATCCGCCATTTCTGGACACCGGCCACGGCGACGTGATCATCGCGTCGGAGCAGGCGCGAGCCGCCGCCCGACTCGGCACCGATCCGAAATCGTGCTGCGATGCTGCATTCGAGGATCTCCAGATCGGCGATGCCGCGGGCGTTTCCGTCGATGCATGGTTCGTCCCGGGTACGTTACCGTCAGCGGTTTTGCTGATCCCTCCATCCGGTGCTTCGCGCCGCGCGATGCTTCCCTATCTGAAGTTCCTGCACCCTGTTGGCCTGCCGGTCTTGATGATCGACAGTTCGGATATCGCACGAGGCCGTGCCGGATGGGGTTGGGGCGAGCGCGGCATCGTCAGGAGTGCGGCGGAGGCTCTCCGCAAAAGAGGCTACAAGGAGATCGCTGCGTTGGGCGTCGCAGAGGGCGCCGCGACTGCGTTGATGGTGCAGGGCGAAACGCCCGATCTTTTCCAAGCGATCATCGCGGACAGCTCGTTCGCCAACCTCGACGCGATGTTGCGGCGCAATCCCTCCCTCGCGGGCCTAAATCCCGCCTTTCTCCAAACGGTAATGTGGGATCTCGGGCGCGTCCTGGGCCGCTCCGCGAATGACGTCTCACCCGAGCATGGCGCATCGAAACTCGGAAGCTGCGCGCTGCTCATCGTTCAAAATGGCAAGGATCCACTGACCCCGATGGAGGACGCCAGAAGGATTCTTGTCGCGCGCGCCAACCCCTCCAGCGTTATTTACCTGACGCACTCAGAGGGCCATGGCGACGCGATCTATGTCGACCCCGAGGGCTACCAGAGAGCGGTGCTGGAATTTATCGCGCACCATCTTCCAGGCGCCGACGCCGTCGCGTCTGACTGATGCGCTATTTCGATTGCATGTCGGCCTTGCCGCTCGCCATGTCCACTGGAACGGAAATATGCGCGTGGATAATCTTCCAACCGCCCTTTTCCTTGCGCCATACGTCGGTGACCCGAAAAATCACGTCGACCGGTTTGCCGTCGTTTCCGGTCGCGGTCATATGCTGGACGCTTTCGGCGACTCCCAGCTTCCCGTCGCTCACCACGTGCAGGTTGATGAACTCGACCTTCGCATTCTTGAAACTGTTGAAAGCATTCTGGAAGTCGGCCTTTACCGCGTCGCGCCCGTCGAACTCGCGCGGCGTCATCAGATCGTACACCACCAGATCATTGCTCTTGTCGTAGCATTCCATCAGCTGATCGACCGTGGTGGCAGCCGCGCATTTGTGTTCAAGCTCGGTAATCTCGTCCTTGGGGTCGGCGGCGCACACCTGGGCAGTGAAGCCCGATATCATCAGAATGGCCGCCCCGATCGCCCCCAGGAATAATCCCATTTTACGCATCTTCCCTCCTCTTCCGTTCAGTTGGCGCACTAGCTACATCCGCGGCGGCTGTAAGTCGGTGCCGAGGATGCGCTTGAACTCTTCGGCGATTTTCTCGACCGTCCACGGTCCGGCATTGCTCACGATGCGATCGGGAACGATATGGGTATAACGCGTGATCCGATATCCCGAGGCGCCGAAGCACTGCCCGCTGACCTTCGCTGCTTCATCGCTGGCGAGAAAGGCCACCAGCGGCGCGACGTTGGCCGGATCGCGCGGCGTTCCCTCGGCGCTCTCGCTCGACGGAATCCCGGTCGCGCCAGGCATCCGGCCTGCCGGAATCGTATCGGTCATACGCGTAGCGGCGCCGGGCATGATCGCATTCACCGTAATGTTGTACTTCGCCAGCGAATTCGCCGCGCTGTAGGTCAGCCCCAGAATGCCCGCCTTCGCCGCGGCATAGTTCGGTTGGCCGGGACTGCCCAGCGCCGAGTTCGACGAGAAGTTGATGATGCGGCCGTACTTGCGCTCACGCATGTGCGCCGAGCCGGGGCGCATCGTGCAGTAATGCCCCTTCAGGTGCACGCGAATGACGTCATCCCACTCCTGCTCTGACATGTTGAAGATCATGCGGTCGCGCAGAATGCCGGCGACATTCACCAGGATATCGAGCTGCCCGAACTCCTTGATGGCCTGGTTGACGAGGCCCTCGCCACCGTCCACGGTCGCGATGTCCATATGGTTGGAAGCCGCCTTTCCGCCCGCGGCCTTGATCTCCTTCACCACGTCATCGGCAGGCGATTGGGTTTCTTTCTGGCCTGCCACGGTCACGCCGAGATCGTTGACCACTACGGCCGCGCCATGCGCCGCCAGCAGTTTGGATACTCCGCGACCGATACCGCGTCCGCCGCCGGTAACTGCGGCTACTTTTCCATCGAGCATGCCCATTGCTGAGGTTCTCCTTGCGGCAAATTTGCCGGTAGTAAGCTTGCGGATGCGGCCCGTCCGAGGGCGGCGCCGCTCCGATTCGTCGATGCACGCAAGCCTCTGAATCCCTGCTATAGCGCAAAATTCGTGCGGGCGAACAGCGCAACCGCTCGGGGCTTACTTGCCGACTTCGAACTCCACGATGTCGCCGTTACTGTCGATGCGGCCGATCTTTCCGTTGGGTTCGCTGAAATAGAGGTATCCGTCGCCGGCCCCTGCAATGAACGACGGCACCATCTGATCGGTCCCACGATAGGGGATGAAATCGCCGCCCGAGGTCATCCGATAAATCAGATGCTCCTTCGGGATGGTCGCCCACAAATTTCCATCGGCGCCCGCCGCGAGGCCGAGCGGTCGGCCGTTTGGAATCGGGTATTCGTCGAAGCTGCCGTCGAGTTTCATCTTGCCGATTTTTCCGGTGCCCAATTCCGCGAAATAAATGCTCGCGTCGGGTCCGCTTGCGATCGCCGACGGAATGCTCTGCTCGCTCGGAATCGTGAACTCGCGGATCTGTCCGTCTTTGCTGATTCGGCCGATGCGGCCGGCTTTGTCCTCGATGAAGTAAACCGCGCCGTCGTGTCCAGTCTCGATTTCCGCGGGACCGGATTTCCGAGGCAAGGTAAACTCGGTCAGCGTTCCATCCGTCGTCATCCTGCCGATGCGACTGGCTGCATGCTCGGTAAAATAGATGAATCCATCAGCGCCGATGGTAATGCCGGTGGGACCGCAGTCGGCGGTCGGCAACGTCACGTAACTGACTTTTCCATCAAGGGCGATGCGTCCGATGCGGTTGCCTTTCGGGTCGGTGAACCATAGTGCGCCGTCGGGGCCGCCGGTGAGGCGTTCGGCGATGCCGTCGGGAGCAATCGGAAATCGTTTAACCTCGCCGGCCGGCGTCATCATGCCGATACTGTCGCCTTGGTATTCGGTGAACCATATGTTCTGGTCGGGCCCGATGGCGATCGCATACGGCGAATGCGGTCCGACGATCAGCGGCCCGGCCTCGGGTTGCGGCACGTTGGCTCTCGCCGCGCATCCGGCGATGGAGACCGCGAGCAGCGCGAGTGCGGCGCCGCGTTTCAGAAATCTCATCGCGCCGACGGCCTAGACTGCACGCGCAACCGCGGGGATGCGTCGTAGCGCCGCGCTGGTGGCCCAACTCAGCAGTAATACGCCGGTAAGGACCAGAACAAATTTTACCACCGCCGGCAGCGGCGCCGGCATCATCGCGTAACCGAGCCATGACACGAATGCATAGTGGACCAGGTACATCCCGTATTCATTTTCGCTGAGGCTGTCGCGAACCCACGTGCGGCGTCTAGCGAAGCGCACGAACAGCGCCGCGAAGCCGAAGCATGACGCCGCGCACGACAGTTCGAATAGCGGACCTCCAATCATGCCCAACGCAAGCGGCGACATGGTGCGCGCGAGCGACGGCAAATTCACGATGAAGGCCGAGACCATAATGAAAGCCAGCGGCATCGCGATGGTCCATCGCAGCCAATGGCCCGCCAGCATTCCATCGGTCGCGAGCAACCCGCGATCGATGCCATAAGCGCCAACGCCGATACCCATAAAAAAGTAAACTGCGTAGTGAAGGATGCGGCTGGTCTGGAAATGAAACGGCCCAAGTGCAGTCCAGTCAACCGGGCCGAATCGGACCACCATCGGGATATAGGCAATGCTGGATACTACAACGAGTAGCAGAAAGAATCGCGCCGGATGGCGATTTGCGTCCGACGACAACCTGCCGACGCCTTCGCCAAACTTCGGGGCCACCATGAAAATTGCCGCGACTACGCAATCGAAAAACAACAACAACCAGATGAACCACGCCGGACCCGACGGCCACTCGCCGAGCGAGAACCATTGCTGCGCGAAGCCGGCCAAGGTGGGGTTCGCGTTTCGAATTGCATACGCCGGGTAGTATGCGAGCGGGGCAACAATGGCGACCGCGAACAGGAATGGCAGCGCCAGCCGAATCATGCGATCGCGCATGAAGGTCCGCGTGCCTTTGCGCTCGAGGCTGCTCCACACAAATAGCCCCGAGAGAAAGAACAACAGCGACATGAAGAAGGTGTCGTTGAATCCTGAGAAGATGCCGAACCCGCTCCAGCGTTGGCTATCGAGGATCGGAAACGCCTTCCACCATCGCGGCCGTGCCAGCAGCGAAGCGGTGGTCGCGGCCGGTATCCCGGCGATATAGGCCAGCGCCGTATGATGCGCGAGTACCAGGATCACAGCGAACGTGCGCAGGTACCCGAGCGCGATGTTGTGCCTGGCCCGCGGCGTCCGTCCCGCCTCGGGTGCCGATAGTGGCGGTACTACCGCCACATTTGGTGACGCACTCACGGCTCTAGCGCACGACTTGCGCCGCTCTCAATCCGGAAATCTCATCCTTCGAGAAACCGAAGTCGGCGAGGATCGCATCGGTATGCTCGCCGAGCCCCGGCGCGTGGCGCCATAATTCCGGTTTGGTGCGCGAAAACCGTGCGGGTGAGCGTACCGCGCGGATCGTGCCGGCCTTCGGATGCTGATACTCGGTGAAGGTTTCGTTAGCGACGAACTGCGGATCGTTCCAGATCGTGTCGTAGTCATTGACCATGCCGCACGGAACGTCCGCCTTCTCGATGATCTCGAGCCAATGCGCGGACGGCTTGCTGGGAAACAGCTCGATGATTTTCCACATCGCCTTGCGCACCTTTTCCGCGCGCGAGTCCTCGCCCTCGAACCATTCCGGATGACCGATGCCTTCAAGCAGCGCCGCCCAATGCTTGTCGGACAGCGGCGCGATCACGATGTAGCCGTCCGCCGTCTTGAGCGGATCGGGACTGCCTTTGATCGGACGCACCCCGGCCTTGTGCGGCAGGTAAGTGTTGTTGCCCAGCGTGTCGCCCATCAGGTAGTACGCGACCGCGTCGATCATTGCGATTTCGATATGCTGCCCGCGCCCTTCTTCGCGCGCCGCATGCAATGCCGCGAGGATCGAGATCACACCGGTCATCGCGGTGACCTTGTCGGCGAGAATATTTTTCACTACCCGCGGCTGGCCGCCGGTGCGCTGCGACTCCATCACGCCCGCGAGTCCCTGAATGATCGGATCGTAGGCGGGCTTGTTCTTGTAGGGGCCGCTGAAGCCGTATCCGGCCATCGAACAGTAGACGATTTTCGGATTGCGCGCGGCGCATGCCTGATAGCCGACCCCGAGGCGATCGACGACCCCGGGCCGCACGTTCTGCACGACGATATCGGCCTGCTCCGCCATGCGCAAAAACACGTCGCTGGCGCCGGGCTTCTTGAGGTCGAGCACCATGTCGCGCTTGTTGCGATTCCAGTTGAGGATCCCGACCGTGACGCCCTTGGGCGCCTGCTCGGATCCCATTCTGACGATGTCGCCCTCGGGCGGCTCAATCTTGATGATGTCAGCACCGAGATCGCCCAGCATCATGGTGCAGAACGGCCCGGCAACAACCATGCTCAAGTCAAGAACGCGAACTCCACGTAATGGTCCCATAGACATGCTTATAGTTCATGGAACGCCGGAGCGACAACGGCGACGGTTTCTTACGGCGGAGCCACTTCGAAATTCTTGGTGGGCTTTCGAGACAAGGGCCCGACAATCGGCGCGTTGACATTTTTTGAGGTTGCGCGATAGTCGGAAAATCTCTGCCTGATTGGAGGGTCGCTGCGATGCTGACCGAACGCGAAAAAACCGTTATCCGCGAATGGAACGAATTTGCCGCCAAGATGCCGCCGTCTCTGCCCGAAATGCGCAAGGCGCTCGACGGGGTCTCCGCAAAGATGAATGTCGACCCGCCCGAAGTGGGCGCGATCCATCAGAATGTCGAACTGCGCCCCAGCCTGCATGCCGACGTCATCGTGCCGAAAGGCGCGGGACCGCATCCGGTCATGCTCTACATCCACGGCGGCGGCTGGATCATGGGCAGCCCGAAGACCCACGACAAACTCGCGCGGCAATGCGCCGCCGAAGGTTACCTGACCATCAATCTCGATTATCGGCTGGCGCCGGAGAATCCCTTTCCAGCCGGCCTCGATGATTGCGTCTTCGCCACCAAATGGATCGCTTCCAACGCCAAGCGCTGGAACGGCGAAGCAAGCAGACTCGCGATCGGCGGAGACTCAGCCGGCGGCAATCTTACTGCGGCCACCCTGGTCGCGCTATCATCGGATGCGAGCGCGCCGAAAGCTCGCGCGGGCGCCCTGATATATGGCGTGTTCGATTTCCCCGCGCTGCTCGAGCGGACCAAAAATAATCCCGCGCTGGAGGGTATGACGCGTGCGTACCTGGGTGGCCAGTATCCTGCGGCGCTGAACGATCCGCGCGTCAGTCCGATGCGCGGCGTGAAGGCCGGCGCGCTGCCACCGTGCTTTGTGATATGCGGAACCGCAGACGAGCTGCTTCCCGAATCGAAGGCGATGGCGGAAGCGCTGCGCCGCGCCAATATCGAGAGCGAATTGCATCTGATGGAAGAAATGCCCCACGCATTCATGCAGATGAACGAGCTATCCGCATGCCGCGAAGGCCTCAAATCGATGTTCGCGTTCCTCAAGCGCCACGTCTGACCACATCGAAACGGAAGTTTGAAACCCTCCGTCGCGTACTGCGGCGGAGGGTTTCTTTTCATATCCGACTGCTGGCCGATGCGATTTCTTTCAGGTCGCGTACTCGCGCCTGTATCGCGTGGCTACTCGCAATGCGCTCCAACGGAATCGGCAATCGATAAGTCCAGTTCGATTCGCTGACCGTTCCGGGCAGGTTGATGCGCGCCGACCAGCCAAAGAGATCCTGCATCGGCAACACTGTAACTATCGACGGCGCAGCATAGAGCGCGCGCAGAACCTCATTGAGCACCGGCATCCCCAGGGGCGCGCGGACATTGACGCGCCCGTCGAGGTTGAATGCCTTCACCAGCCGCGCCCGCTCCTCGACCGGCTGCTCGCGCCACCATAGCGTTAGAGCCTCGGTATCGTGGGTGCCGGTCGTCGCAAGCGATAGCTCAGGATACTCGGCAGGATTGATGAATGGCTGCTCCGGCGAATCCCATTCACGCTCCCATTGCATCACCTTGTAGCCGGGAATGCCGAGGGCGCTCAGCGATTTGCGCACCCATGGCGGCACCGTGCCGAGGTCCTCCGCGATAAGTTGCATATCGCGAGCTTCTTCCTTGATTGCGCGAATCACCGCCTCGCCCTGCGCGCGCTGTTCCTCTTCGTCTTCGGGGGTGAACTTTCCTTTTTCTTCCGGGTCGTCCGAGCCGAATGAAAATGTCCGGTAGAGCCCGACTACGTGATCGATGCGCACTACATCGTAGAGCATGCGTGCATGGCGCGCGCGCCATCGCCATAACTGGAAGCCGTCGGCGCGCATAGCCGCCCAGTTCGGCATCGGCAGACCCCAGCGTTGACCGGTCTCGCTGAATGCATCGGGCGGGGTGCCGATGGTATGCGTAAGATCGAAACTCTCCTGATGCGCCCATACCACATCGCTATCGCGCCCGGGGGAGAACGCGAGATCGCCGCCGATGTATACTCCACGCTCCTTCGCGTACTCGCGAACGGATTTCCATTGCTGATGCGCAACAAACTGGAAGTAGCAATACTTGTGAATGCTCTGCGCGAGCTCGCGTCGCGCGGCCGCGAGCGCGCCCTGGTCTCGACTCGCGAGGTCAGCAGGCCATTCTTCCCAGCTTCGGAATTCAAAATGATCCTTGAGGGCGCGGAACATCGCGTAGTCGTGAATCCAGTAGGAATTTTCCTGGATGAACTCCTCCAGCGCACGCCGATCCTTGATTCGCGCCCGCGACGCGAAGACCTCGAACACGCGCTCCAGCAACTCCCTTTTGAGGGCAACATACTTTTCGCGCGGAATCCGCCGGGCGGCATCGCCGGCGCTTTTGCGTGCGCGCCGCAGCGCCATCTTTCCGACCCCGGGGAGTTCAGCGGCCGAGATGTAGAGCGGATCGATCGCGAACAGACTCAGCGCCGCATAAGGACTTGCTTCGCCGGGCCCGGTCTCATCGACCGGCAGCAGTTGTATCATGCGATGGCCGATGCTCACCGCGAAATCGATCATCGGCTTCATCTGCATGATCTCGCCGCGCCCAAAATCGTCGGCGGTGCGCAGGGAAAACAGGGGGATGAGGATTCCGGCAGATCTCTGCAACATGAGGAGGAGACGTCGTTCGTCCCGTCCAGCCTAACATTAATGGATCGATGATGTGAGCCGCGTGGCCTAGACCTCCACCCGCGCATCGAGGCGATGCACCCTCGCGTCGTGGATGGTTTCGTCCTCGTCCTTCATCAGCTCGGCGCCGACCGGCGAGCGGTACGCCTCTTTGAATGCCTCGACCGAATCGAACGCGAGAATCGCGATGCGATAGCGGTCGGCATTCGCGCCGAGCTTCCCGATCATATAGTTGCGCAGGCCCGGCAGCCGCCGCGCAATGCCGGTGTGATGCTCGCGATAGCGCTTCTCCGCGGCCTCGAGGTTCGCCTTGTCGAGGTTGAACTCGGCCGCCATCACGAAGCATTTCTGGCCCGGCTTGCGCGCGTCGAACGGCACGATGATTTCGCCGTCGAAGATCTGGCTGCGTAGATCCTTTATATGCGCCTGCGTGTCGGCCATGATCGCCGGTCCGGCGGGGCTGGAAAACGCCTTCGCAGATGCCTCCGCATTGTCGAACATCAGCAGCGCATGCCGAAAGTGCGCGGGCTTCTCGCCGCCATGCTCCATCGTGCGCGCGCTGTAGTACTGGCGAAGGCCCGGCAGGCTCTTGGCGAGCGCCACGTGATGGCCGAAATAGTTTCGCTCCTCAGCTTCGATGTCGCTGCTCTGGAAGTTGAAACCTACGAAGGTGAAATGCATCGCGTGACCTCCCGTCGCGAAATTTAAATGACGTAGCCGCCGTTGGGACTGACGATTTGCCCCACCATGAACGATCCATCGTCGGAGGCGAGGAACAAGGCCGCCGCCGCGATCTCGCGCGGCTCGCCGAAGCGCCCCATCGGCGTCATCGCGATTACCTGGCTGCGCAGCTCGCCCTCGATGGGCGCGGTCATCGGCGTTTCGATGAATCCGGGCGCGATCGCATTGACCAGGATGCCATGCCCTACCACCTCGCGCGCGACCGATTTCGTGAACGATGCGATCCCGCCCTTGGCCGCGCAGTAATGCGGCGCGAACGCGAGGCCGGTGGTCGCCGCGATCGACGCGAGGTTGATGATGCGCCCGCTCCTCTTCGGAATCATCGTCTTGAGCGCCTCGCGGGTGCAGAAAAACGTCGAGTCGAGATGCGTCGAGAGCATCTTGTGCCAGTCGTCGTCGCTCAGGTCCTGGGTGCCCGCCGCGACAGTATCGGTCTCGCGAATCCTCCCTATGCCGGCATTGTTGATGAGGATGTCGATGGTGCCGTAGGCCGCGATGAAATCCGCGAACATCTTTTTCACCGCCGCGCTGTTCGAGACATCGGCCACGAATGCCTTCGCGCCCTTGCCGCCCGCGCGCTCGATCTCGGTCACCACGTTTTGCGCCGATTCCGGCCGCACGTCGTTGATTCCGACCTTGGCGCCCTCGCGCGCGAAGGTCAGGCCGGTCTCGCGCCCGAGCCCCGAGCCACCGCCGGTTATCAGCACCACTTTATCTTTGAGTTTCATTTTAAGTCTCCCTCGACTCCGCTGCGCTACGCCTCGGGGCCGCTGCGTGGCGGCTGCGCCCGCTTCGCGCCTCATTCGAAAATTAGGTCTCTCCGAATCTCCCTCGACTCCGCCTCAACAGATGTGTCCGCTTCCTATTTCCCTCTCCCTTCAGGGAGAGGGTGGCGCTATCGCGCCGGGTGAGGTCGGGACGCTGCGCCCGCTTCGCGTCTCCTCTTAGCGATTACGCTTTCGGTTTCGCTTCCTTGAGTTGCCGTTTCCAGTCGAGCCGGCGCGCCTCGGCGCCCGCCGCCTCCGCTTCCTTTATCATGCCCTTCTGCTGATAGAACATGCTCAGGTTGGTGAACGCCAGGATGTCCTCGGGCTCATGCTTGACGTACTCGTTGGTGACCGCGATGGCGGTATCCAAATCGCCCTTGGCCTTGTAGCAGAGCGCGAGGCCCTGGGCGGCATCGCCAAACTTCGGGTCTAGTTCGAGCGCCTGTCGGTAGAGTTCGATCGCTTCATCGAATTTGTCGTCGGCGAAAAGGTCCACCGCCTCGTCGCAGAGATCTTCTTTGTCGGGCATCGTCGTCTCCTCGCAAAATCGGTGCGCGCGGGGATGCAGCAAATCCCGCCGCCATCCTTATATAATACCAGCAGGCGCCGAATGCTCACCCAAGATGAAATCTATGAAGTGCTGCGCGAATGTTACGATCCGGAGATCCCGGTCGACATCGTCGAGCTCGGCCTCGTCTACGGCGTCGAGGTCGAAGGCAATTCGGTGAACGTCATAATGACGCTGACTTCGCCCGGATGTCAGATGAGCTCGATGATTCGCGAGAACATCGAGGACAAGCTGCTGGGGCTTCCCGATTGCGAGCAGGCCAACGTCGAGGTCGTGTGGGATCCTCCGTGGACGCCGCACATGATGTCCGAGGCCGCGCGCAAAAAACTCGACCTCGATAAATAACCCTCCCCCATTATGCATGGGGGAGGATCAAGGAGGGGGTGCCTGCCGGAGGGGCGGTGGCGCAGCGCATCATTCGGAGCATTCGCCCCGATGCGCGGCATGCTTCTCGCCAATCCGGAGCGAGAAGCCCGCCACGCCCCCACCCATCGGACCAAGGTCCAATTCACCGGCGCGTGCATCTTCTGATATCGTCCGGCCGGGTCTACGACTGAGTGTTTGCAAAAACAATCGACGGTAAAAAAGGAAAATGAACACCTCAAAATTCTCGACGCGCGCGACCATGGCGTTTGCCCTCACGCTCCTGCTCGCCGGATGCGTCACGCAACAAAAGTACGACGCGCTGCAGACCCGCTATGACCAGCTCAACCAGACCATGTCGTCCGAGGTCAACGCGAAAGAGATGCACATCGAGCGGCTGCAAAACGCCATCAAGGTCACGGTGAACGATGAGCTCCTGTTTCCCTCGGGCGAATATCAGATGCCGCCGAATGCGCAACAGACCATCGCCAAGATGGTGCCGATCCTTGCGCCGATGCAGCAGACCAAAATCATCGTGAATGGCTATACGGACAATGTGCCGATCGGCCCGGGCCTCAAGCGCGAGGGCATCCCGACCAACCTGGTGCTTTCGCAGAAGCGCGCCGAGAACGTGATGCAGTTCATGATTTCGAAGGGTGTAAATCCTGCGCTGATATCGGCACAGGGTTTCGGCGATGCGGACCCGGTAGCCTCGAACGACACCGCCGGCAGGCCAGGCGCAGAATCGGCGGGTGGAACTGACGCTGGCAGGCTCCGGCGACTGACGCTTAATCCTGAGCTCTTCGACTTCCTGAAACGTCGCCGCAATTCGCCTGATTCCTGGACCCTCGCCCGATGGGCGAGGATGGCCGCGAGGCTTTGCGAGTGGCCTGGAGTGGGACCTTACTCAGCGCGTCCTCGCGCGACTGTGGAATTCTTTTGTTTGGATGAATCCTTCCTGGTGGCACAGGCTTCAGCCTGTGTCTTCATCGGACAGGCAGACTCACAGGCCGAAGCTTGTGCCACTAAAGAAGCAGAATTACTGAATCGCGCGCGACGGAGAGCTATTCCTCGTTGAAGCGAAGGTAAGGGTCGTCCGATACCTGGATGGACGGTGTGATGAGGCTCAAATTCAATGTTTTCCGCAATCAGTTCCGAGCGGGCGTCCCGCAAATCGGCCGAACCCTTTCCAGCCTCCATCACAGCGAGCAATGCCACGTCCGGACGGAGTCGCTTCGCGAGTGCAACAAAATTCGCGACATCGCTGGTTCGAACTGCACGCCATGATGCTTTCACCTCGCAAAGCAAGGCCTTGCCGTCGAGTAACACAAGCAGATCTACTTCCGCGTCGGGATCAAAGGATTCGCGCGTAAAACCTAGCCGAAAGTAGGTTCAACAAAAATAAAGGAGTGCCGGGACCGATCGCAAAACAATGAGGACAGAGCCCAAACCGAGGACAGAATGCTGTGGTCTCTGAGGCTCTCATAAGAAACTCGTTGGGACGAAACAACCAACGGATATCGACGGGCATTTGGGAGGGCTGCTTACAAACCGCGCATGAGGAACTCGGTAGACAACTCAGCAAGGTCGGCCCAATTTTTAAAGAGGCACTTTCGGCACGCCCACTGGTGTCCTTGAAAAATCATTTTGCAGCGTCGCAACTCGACGAGGCAAGCGTCGGCGACTCTTGCTCATGCTTATCCCAATCTGAATCACGACTCGCGGTACTTTGCCGTGAATGCGTTTGCCAATAGGCGGCGCGATACTCTTTCCACTCGCTTTGAGATGCGTCGAAGCCAACGAAGTCCATCGAGGTTTTCAACTCCCTAGCCGCCTTCACTATGAGGTCGGCAAGCGCGTTCCGCTCGCCTTCATTTCGTAAGTCGAACGCATGTTCTCGTCGCTCCCTCTTACGAAGGCGGCTTACAGTGGGCCCTATCCTATCGAGCGGTACATTTGGTGTTGCGCCGAGCTTGGCGAAATGTTTACGAAGAAAAGGATGTAGGAGGAACTGGCTCGCTCTTGTAAGTCCCCCGGTCATACCTAGAACGCCCATAAATAGAGCGAGCCTCGTTCGAAGGAGAGAGCCAAGCAAGCTTTTTCGGGGGAATGGCTAGTTCATGCTCTGCGTCTGGTTTTGCGTACGCGCCATCAACCGTCAACGCATAACATACGGCACTATAAGCAGTCGGCATTGTGATCATTCGATCGGATTTTCAGCGCTGACGAAAAGTGTAAGGTTTCCGTCGCGACTGCGCCTGGGCGCAGGCGGCAAGCTGTAACCTGATCCGCCGACATGAGATACCTTAAAGGCTCCCGCCATTCGCCAGCGTCGCGGCAGCATCCATCGATTTTCACTGACGAAGTGCGGACCGGGACCGTCATACTCAAAGATGAAGTCTGTGGACCAACCACCTTGGATGAACGATTGTCTTGGTGGCGCGTCGGAAAGATGGCCCGGTATTGCCGCTGGCGGATGTACCGTCGGCGGTGACCACTCGAAGCCAGCCCAGTCCGATCGTGGAAACTGATGACCTCGAAACGAGCTTCTTTCGGAAGCTTCTTTCAGCGCATCCGCTGATGGAACAATGTCGTCGAGTCCGATATAGCCTCGCTGAAAATCGGTCCCCAAGGCTTAGTGGACGACACGAGTTGGCGGGCCTCGTTGAGTTGGTTCTCGTTCAACGATGCGGACCCGAATCGGTAAATTCTTGATTGGCCTCCCCCTCGGGGCATCACATGATTGCGGCGGTTAAGAAATTCCGAGAGTTGTTAAGAACTCGGGTTCATTGAGTTGATCGAGTCCCACTCGCAAGCAACAGAGGTCGTTGTCGAGCCAATTGGGAATTAAGAGGCGTGTGTTCCAAAACAAGATGCGATCGATGAAGCTGGCTCCGACGACTAAATTGAACGATGAACCCCTGCGACGGTCTCGAATTTCATGCTTTGGCGCGAACAGTATCGAGGCGACGGAAAAGCTTGTCGCCCGCCCTGTGGCGAACTCTTTCACCGCAGCGATTTCGCCGGGAATAGTATCGAGATCGGGAGGGACGCCATAACGACGGTCCGCTTGGGTGTCAGGGGAAACAATCGTCAGCAAATTCGCTGCGGCCAAGGCGTCCGGCGGGTAGATTCCCGTCCCATGGCTCAGCAAGTAGCTGCTGAAATTGTCTGTGAAAAACTCGCGATGGTCTTTCTGTATGCCAACTGTCGATGATTTTGACCGGTGCGCCTTCACCGGTCGGCCGACTATGCCGCGCTACCCTAAAGATTGTAGACAGCGACGAGAGTGGGGAAAACCTGTATTCAGGTTTAAAGCCGAATACATCAAGCCTAGGTTGCGGGGCTTGTTGGTGGAAAAGATAGTTGGCGGGTGAGACACGTTCGTGTACCTCCAGAACGTCGAGTCGGCTCAATGGTACATACGAGTAGACGATGTCAGGATCGTAAGCCTCAAGCCAAGGCCAGTAACTTTCGAGGATCCGTTCGTTGGAGCAAGGCACGATCAGACGAAAGCGCCCTCCCCAACGGCCGTAACAGTCCGCGCAAAATCCCGTCCAAAATAGTACCTGCGTGTTCGCCATCTTGCACCAAGAATGCGACACGCAACGGCCTCGGTCGCACCCAGCCTAAGAGTTCACGCGGCATGCTAGTGTTCCCAGTCGGACGCTTAGCGACTCAGTTTAGTCTATGCTGCTGTGATAGAAAAAAAGCCTGCGCGATTTAGTGCCCGGATTACTTCTGCGGCGTGCACACCGGCAGGCGCGGCATGTGACTACAAGTCTATGGCGACGCGCTCGATACTCGCAGGACTCGGCTCGATGGGGATTTCCTCGCCGTGCTTCACCAGGCTTTCGAGGTAGCCGCGGATCGCATCTTTCACCATCGCACGCGCTTCCTCGATGGTGTCGCCTTCGGTCACCAGGCCGGGAAGGGCTGGAACGGTTACCGTGTAGCCGCCTTCCGGCGCGGGCTCAAAAACCGCTGTGTAGTGATATTCAGCCACCGAATCGACTCCTGAATCTTTCACCGCTCAATTCGCGTTGATTCTAGGTCATCCACGTTGGTCGTCCAAGAGCGTCTCCACGGTTCAAAGTTTTGGCACCCATCAGGGCCATTCCCGATGGAAGTGGCGCGCGAACAGTCGAGGTTCTTCCGCTGCGCGCTTCGCGCTCACGTCAGAATGACAAGAAAGAGGCAGCCTCGCTCAGGATGACAAGTTATGGCAGCCGCGGTGCGCTGGCGGAAGAATTCGATCACGCGCTCCTCGGCTAGCTTCGTCGGAGTCCCCGGACGATCCTGCAAGTTAACCGTCAGCACCGAATGAGGTTGCATCGGGCCGGGTTCCGCATCCTTGGGATCGATCTCGATGGCCTCGAAACGATTGCCGAAGGTCTTCTTGTAAGTGTCGAAGCGCGCGTCGGGAACGAAGCTGTCGCCGAAGAAGCGCAGACCGATCATCGAGAGGTCTTCTTTCTCGAAGCGATCCTTCGCGCATGAGACTTCTGCGGGCGATACGTTCATCGCGGCGGCGCGCGCCTTGGAGCCGAAGGTCAGCGGCAACGACGGCTGCGACAGCACCGGCGCGACCACCGAGGGCTCGGTCATCATCGCGAGCGCGAAGCCTCCCGTGAAGCACATCCCGACCGCGCCGACGCCGCGCCCGCCGCATTCGGCGTGGACCTTTTTCGCCAGCGCGCGCAGCCAATCGATGATGGGGCTGGATTGGTCGGTCGCCCAGACATGGAACTCGCGCCGGATGCAGATGCCCATCAGCATCTCGCGCAGTCCATAGCCCATCGAGACCGGGCGGCCGGGCTCGCCGAACAGCACCGGACATAAACACCGTCATGCCGGCGGCGGCGACGCGATCGGCGAAGCGGATCACCAGCGGATGCAGCCCGGGCATCTCATGCATGACGATGACGGCGGGACCGGTGCCGCGGCGATAGACCTTGCGGGTCCATCGGCCGTCGTTGAAATCGAAGGAGGTGTAGTCTTTGAGCGCCGCTTCGTAGGACATATAGACTCCCTGTCTAGCTTGTCTCCATCCGGTTCCCCTTCCCCTTCAGGGGAAGGGGTTAGGGGTTAGGTCTGACCTCTCCCGGCGCAGGAGCGCCACCCTCTCCCTTCTGGAGAGGGACAAAAAGCCGCGCGTCCCCTGCTGTTATCTCTCTCCAGCCCTCTCTCTTGTCTCTCCCAGTAGGGAGAGATGATGTCGGAAAGCAGCAGTTTTCGGATCCTATAAGGGATCAATCAACACCCCCGGATTCAGAATCCCCTTCGGGTCGAGCGCCTTCTTGGCCGCCCGCAACGCATTCGCGAAGCCGTCGGGACGCTGGAGGTCGTACCATGGGCGATGATCGCGCCCGACCGCATGATGATGCGTGATGGTGCCGCCCAGCTTGATCAAAAGATCCGAGGCCACCTGCTTCACCTCGTCGCGCTGCTCGAGCTGCGAATCCTTTTTGCCGGGCCCGAGGAAGGTGTAATACGGCGCGGGACCATCGGGATAAACATGGGTGAAGCGGCAGGTCACACTGCCCTTGCCGCAGATACGGCGCATCGCATCGCGCGCGGTCTCCATAATCTGGTTGTGGAAATTTTCGAAGCGGTCCCAGGTGATCGAGGTCTCGAAGGTGTCGCTGATCATCCCCATCGCGGCGACAGTATCCATCAGGTAGGGAGCGTTGAGAAAGGCGTTGCGCCATGCGCCCGCCGCTCCCTCGTGCGTGGCCTCCTGGTCGGTCCGGGATTTGATTTCCTCCTTGGGAACGCGGCCGCCATGATCGGCGCAGCATTCGAGCGCGCGCTTCATCCAGGGTTCGAGCGGATGGTCGGCGGATTCGAACGCGAGCACCATCACCGCCTCGTCACCGTTGGCGGCGCCGGAATTGAGCGCCTCACCCTCATCGAGGACGCGGCAGTTGGCCGGGAAGAGGCCGGCCTGGCCGATTTGGCGAACCGCCTTGGCGGCGGCAAAGAAAGTCGGGAACGGGACCGACGCTCCGATGCGAAACTTGGGGCGATCCTGCAGGCGCATCCAGGCCGAGGTGATGATGCCGAGGATGCCCTCGGAGCCGATGAACATGCGGTCGGGAGAGGGACCGGCGCCGGAGCCGGGAAGGCGTCGGGACTCGATGGTGCCGGTGGGGGTGATGACGCGCAGAGACTCAACGAAATCATCTATATGCGTGTAATTAGTGGCATAGTGACCACCGGAGCGGGTGGCAATCCATCCACCGAGCGAAGAAAACTCGAAAGACTGGGGATAGTGACGCAGTGTCAGTCCATGCGGCTTCAGTTGGGCCTCGAGATGGGGGCCTAGCGCGCCGCCCTGGATATTTGCCGAACGCGAGGCTTTATCAACTTCGAGGACGCGGTTGAGATGCATCAGGTCGATCGAGACCGCGCCGCGATAGTCGCCATGACTCGGAGCTTCGACGCCGCCGACGACACTGGAGCCTCCGCCATATGGCGCCGCGGCGATCTTCGCGCTGTCGCACCATTCGAGGATGCGGATGATGTCCTTCTCATCGCGTGGAAACGCCACGACGTCGATGGGATTCGGATAGTAACGGCGAAACGCGCGGATGAGATCGCGCGAGCCTTTGCCGTAACTATGCCCCGCTCGATCGTGCGTTGAGGTCGAGCAGATCTCTTTGAGCGCATCGGGAGGCTGGACGCGCGGCGCGCGCAGATTCAATTCGGCTTCAGTGGGCGGCGGCGTATGCGTCAGTTCCGGCAGATCGAAGCGCTTCGCCATCCGCTCCGCCATATGCTTCTGCTGTTCGGGAGTCGGTCCCTGATCCTCGTAGCCCCATCCCCAGAATTTGCGCTTGCGTTCCGCCATCGGACGAACTCCTTATGATGATGCGCCTCGATTCTGCCCCGCGTCCGCGCAGGATTACAAATGAATCATTTCAGCTTGCGCCCGAGAGATAGCCGCCGTATTTCTCATGGATTGAGGTTTCCTCCATGAGCGAAGCAGCGATTTCCCCGAAAGATCTCGAATCCGCGCAAACGCGCCAGCGTGCTTGGCACCGAGATGGCTTACGTCGATGTCGGCGCGGGCGATCCGATCGTATTTCTGCATGGCAATCCGACATCCTCGTTCCTGTGGCGCAACGTCATTCCGCATCTCAGCGCCAACGCACGATGCCTTGCGCCCGACTTGATCGGCATGGGCGATTCGGGAAAATCCTCCACCGGCGAGTATCGTTTCGTCGATCACGCGAAGCATCTCGACGCATGGTTCGATGCTCTCGATGTGAAGCAAAAGGCAACGCTGGTAGTTCACGATTGGGGATCGGCGCTGGGATTTCACTGGGCGCATCGCCATCCGGATGCGGTCAAGGGCATCGCCTACATGGAAGCGATCGTGCGGCCACTTAAATTCGAGGAATGGAATCCGCAAGTCGCAAATCTGTTCAAGGCGCTGCGGAGTCCGGCCGGAGACGAAATGATTCTGCAGAAAAACATTTTCGTCGAGCGCATCCTGCCGGGCAGCGTGATTCGGAAACTTACCGACGAGGAGATGACAACATATCGCAAGCCGTACCTCGAACCGGGCGAATCGCGCCGCCCGACGCTTACCTGGCCGCGCCAGATTCCGTTCGAGGGCGAGCCTGCCGACGTTACAAAAGTCGTCGACGACTATTCCAAGTGGCTCTCGCAGAGCTCGATTCCGAAACTCTTCATCAATGCCGATCCGGGCGCGATTCTCGTCGGGGCGCAGCGCGAGTTCTGCCGCAAATGGCCCAACCAGCGCGAGGTCACCGTGAAGGGCGTGCACTTCATCCAGGAAGACTCGCCGCATCAGATCGGCGCGGCAGTCGCCGACTGGTACCGAACACTATAAGGAGCCTCGATGTATTCAAACCTGACTCTCGAAGTGAAAAACGGCGTTGCTCATCTGACGCTCAATCGACCTGAAGCCGCGAATGGCATCAACAAGGAAATGGCCGAGGATCTCGATCAGGCGGCGCGCAAGTGCGACGACGATCCCGCGGTGCGCGCGATTCTGATTTCCGGCGCGGGAAAGATGTTCTGCGCGGGTGGCGACCTCAAGGCCTTCGCCGCCAAGTCGGAAGCTGACCTGCCGCGTTACCTCGAAGAAGTCACCTCGCATCTGCATCGCGCGGTGTCCCGCTTCGCACGAATGCGCTCGCCGGTGGTGGCCGCCGTTCACGGCAGCGCGGCCGGCGCCGGATTCAGCCTCGCATGCGCAGTGGACTTCGTAATCGCGGCGGAGTCGGCGAAGTTCACGATGGCCTACACCAAGGCTGGTCTGACCCCCGACGGTTCATCAACCTTCTATCTGCCGCGAATCGTTGGGCCGCGACGCGCGATGGAGCTCGCGATTCTCAATCCGATCCTTTCCGCAAAACAGGCGCTCGATTTGGGCATCGCCACGCGAGTGGTTCCCGATGCCGAGCTGCTGCCAACTGCGATCGCATTCGCCGAAGAACTCGCGACCGGGCCCACCCTCGCCTATCGCGGCGTGAAGCGGTTGCTGATCGACAGCGCGGTCGCGGGACTCGAGGAGCAGATGGGTCGCGAGACCGAGACCATTTGTGCGACCTCGTGGACCAAAGATGCGCGCGAAGGCATCACCGCCTTCATCGAAAAGCGCCGCCCCAAATTCAGCGGCGAATAACCAGGAGCATCAATCATGGAATACACCAAGCTTGGAAAGACCGGCACCACCGTATCGCGCATCTGCCTCGGATGCATGAGCTATGGCGACAAGAAGTGGCGTGACTGGGTGCTTACCTCGGATGAGGCACGCCAACACTTCCAGGTCTCACTCGAGGCGGGAATCAACTTCTTCGACACCGCCGACGTGTACTCGCAAGGCGTCAGCGAGGAGGTTACGGGGCGTTGGCTGGCCGAGATGGCTTCGCGCGACGAAGTCGTCATCGCCACCAAGGTGCACGGCCCAATGGGCTCCGGGCACAATCGCGCGGGGCTGTCGCGCAAGCACATTCTCGAAGCCTGCGACGCGTCACTGCGAAGGCTCAAGACCGACTTCATCGACCTCTATCAAATTCATCGCTTCGACTTCACCACACCGATCGAAGAGACCCTCGATGCGCTCGATTCGCTGGTGCGCGCGGGCAAGGTCCGCTACCTCGGCGCAAGCAGCATGGCAGCGTGGCAGTTTCACAAGATGCTGAACCTCCAGCGCCAGAACGGATGGCATCGATTTTCGACGATGCAGAATCACTACAACCTGGTTTATCGCGAGGAAGAGCGCGAGATGAACCCGATGTGCATAGACGAGGGCGTCGGGCTGATTCCATGGAGCCCGCTCGCGCGCGGATTCCTGGCGGGCAATCGGACCAAGACCAGCACCGAACCGACCACGCGCGCGAAGACCGACGACTTCGCCAAGAGCATGTATTTTCGCGACAACGATTTCGAAGTGCTCGACGCGGTGGAGAAGGTGGCGAAGAATCGCGGCGTAACTCCGGTCCAGATCGCATGCGCATGGATTCTTCAGGCGCCCGGCGTCACCGCACCGATCATCGGAGCGACCAAGTTGCCTCAGCTGACGGAATTGTACAAAGCGGTTGAGATCAAGCTGAGTGCCGAGGAAGTCGCGAGCCTCGAAAAGCCGTACCGTGCGCATCCGATCCTCGGGCATACGCAGCCCGATCCGCGCCGAATGGTTAATTAGAAATTCCCGTAGGGGTAGTTCGCGAACGACCCGCAGCGATAGCACAATCGCGAAAATCAGTACGCTCGCAATATCGTCGCGGGCGCTTCGCGAAGCGCCACTATTCGGAAAATCCTCATCCGCCCTTCAGCGTCGAGGCCAGGTTCTTTCCCTCGCGCTTGCGGAAATTCACCGCGATCGCGAGCCGTTCGAGGTGCTGATCGATGATCTTGCCACCGAGCCGCACGCGATGCTCCTCGAAGAACTTCTTCACTTCGTCTTCGCGGTCGAGCAGCGAGACCACGCCTTCACACATCCGCGGCATTGTGTTGTCGGGATACTTACGCGTCATCTCGTCCCAGTGGCTGCGAATGAAGTCCCAGGCATCGTAGCGGCTCGCGTTGTTGACCAGCAGCGAATGCATGAGGTAGGGCGCGTTCTGTGTGCGAACCTCGCCATCGAGCGTCATCTCCATGGTCTTGCGCAACAGGGCCTTGTCATGGAAGTTCGCGAGCGAGAACAGATAGCGCTGCTCTTCCTGCGGGGTGCGCGCGGATTTGAATTTCTTCTTGAACTCCTCGTAACGCGAAGCGGCGCCGGAGTATGCGAGGATCGACACCAGCGCCGGCGCGATGTCGCGATCGGCTTTCGATGGGTCATCGTCCCACAGCGCGTACAGCTGTTGCGCCCTGGTACGAATAGCCCCGTCCTCGCCGATGGTTCCGAGGACCGCCACCACCACGCCGCGCAACTGGCGAGTCAGTTCGTCCTCGCCCGGTTTCGGTTCCCATCCTAACCGCGCGAATGCGGGTCCGACGATTTTGCGCACCTCGGCGGCCAGAGCCGGGCGATCCGCATCGTCGACGATCATGTCGAGGTAGTTGAACGCGCCGATTAGCGCGCGCCATGCGTTGAGGTCGGTCTCGTCGGTGAACAACCGCGCCATCTTCAGGAACTCGGACAGCGGCGAGAGACCCGCAACTGTCGCCGCCCAGGTATCGCTTACCAGACCGAAGCGCTCGATGGGTTTCAGCTCGGAGAGGTTGCGCGTGATCGATTGCAACAATACCGGACTGTAATTGACACGATAGAACCCATGACCGCCTTCATTTAGCAGCGCCCATTCGCAGGTCCCATCGAGCGGCACTGTCGACTCGCGCTCGGTCAGAACGATTTTCTTGTTGACGATGCCGCGATCTGTCTTCGCGCGAATCATCAGCGGCACATGCCACAGCTGATCGTTTGCGGTGCCGTCGGGCAGCAGAAAGAAGCGGCGCTGACTGACCTTGAGGCTCTTGCCGTCGGGGCCCGCCTCCGCGCGGATGATCGGAAAGCCCGGCTGGAAAATCCACGAGTCCATCATCTTGCGGACCGGCTGTTTCGAGGATTCCTCGAGCGCGTCCCACAGGTCGGTGGTCTCGGCGTTGGAGTATTCGTGCTTCTTCAAGTACCCGCCGATGCCTTTGCGAAACTCCTCCTCGCCCATGTACTGCTCGAGCATCCGCAACACCGAGGCGCCCTTCTCATAGGTCAGGACATCGAACATCGCGCGTGCTTCCTCGGGGCTGTTCACGGTGAATTCGATGGGACGCGTGCTCTTGAGCCCGTCGATTCCCATCGCAGCCGCGCGCGAGACCGAGAAGCTGTCCCATCGCCGCCACTGCGGCTTCCATGCGTTGACCGCGAGCATCTCCATAAAGGTGGCGAAGGCCTCGTTGAGCCAGATGCCGTTCCACCACTTCATCGTGACCAGATCGCCGAACCACATGTGGGCGTTCTCATGCGATATGACATCGGCCACCCGCTCCATCTCCGCGCGCGAGGCGGTCTTCTCATCAACCAGAAGCGCGGTCTCGCGAAACGTGATCGCGCCGAGGTTTTCCATCGCGCCCGAGGCGAAATCCGGAATCGCGATCAGGTCGACTTTGTCGCCGGGATAAGGCAGCCCGTAGTAGTTGGCGAAATACTTCAGCGAGTAGGCGCCGATCTCTCTCGCGAAGTTGCTCAGGTGGCTTTTGCCAGGGACGTGCACCACGCGCAATGGCGTTCCAGCATCGACCGGCACGGTCGCCTCGAACTCGCCGATGATAAAGGCGACCAGGTAGGTCGACATCACCATCGTTTCGGCAAACACCACTTCCTTCTTACCCTTGATGGCGCTGGGTTTCTCGCTTTCCGCGTGGGCATTCGAAATCGCGGCGAGACCCTGATCGATGACCAGCGTGACCTTGTAGCTGGCCTTCAATTCGGGTTCGTCCCAGCATGGAAACGCGCGGCGCGCATCGGTCGATTCGAATTGGGTGGTCGCGACGGTGTGGGTCTTGCCTGCTGCATCCTGGTATTGGCTGCGATAGAAGCCGTGCAGCTTGTCATTGAGGATGCCGCGAAACGCGAGATTCAAGGTCCATTCGCCGGGATCGAGGGGACGCTCGAACCGCAGGATCGCGCGTTCCTTTTTCGGATCGAGTTCCGCCTTTCCATTGATCGAGGTCTTGTCGCGCTCCACGCTGACGCGATCAACGTCCAGTTCCAAAGCGTTGAGTACGATCTCGGAGGTCGGCGCATTGACGACAATTGCGACCCTCTCCTCGCCCGCGAAGGTAAACTGCGTGAGGTCCGGGATGAGCCGGAGTTCGTAGCGCCGGGGAGTTACAGTCTTCGGCAGCCGAAAATCGCTGCCACTTTCGGCAAGCGGCGCGCCTTCCTGATCAAGCATGGGAATTTCCTTTCTCGCGGAGTCGCTTTGACATCCAGCAACGATTCCGATCGATAACAGATAGAGTATTGCAATTATTTTCGACGCGCGAGGGAAGATGCTGTTGCACCGCAATCGATCACACCACGATCTTCAAGGGCCGCTGGAACCAGAGCACATCAAAATAGCGTCCAAACTTGCGCCCTACTTCGGTGAAGGTCCCCATCGCGCGAAAACCGCAACGATGGTGCAACGCAATCGACGCGTCATTCGGGATCGTCACACCAGCCACTATGCGATTAATGTCCTCAGTGGCGAGCGCGCGGAACAGCGCATCATAGAGCTTCGAGCCAAGGCCGCGACCCGTCGCCTCCGGCGCGCAATACACGGTCGACTCGACGGTGGGATCGTAGGCGGCCTTGGGCCGGAAACGCCCGGTGCATGCGAATCCCACCACGATCCCATTCTCGACCGCGACCATCATCTGATGGCGTCCGCCTGCGGAATGCTCCTCGAACCACGGCGTGCGTCTTTCGACCGTATACGGCTCAAGGTCGAAAGTGATTGGGGTGTTGATGACATAATAGTTGTAGATGTCCGTGAGGCGCGGAAGGTCGGCGCGAATCGCTGGGCGAATTGTCGTTTCTGCCATCGGTGTTGTACTCCATTGTCATCCCGAGCGAGCGGCCTCGCGGAAAGTTGTGAGCTTGATTCCATGCGCGGCGACCGCATTGCGCACCCGGGCGTTGGTAAGAACTTCGGTCTCGCGCTGCGATGACGGCGTCGGCGGAGTCCCGCCGATATCCATTGCGGGATGAAAATAAATTTCCGTGAGCCCGTCCGGCAACCGATCCAGCACGCCGACGACGTAGTCCTCGGTGATGTGACCGGTCTGATGGAGGCCGAACAGCCGATTGCTCGATTTGATGCCGCGCTCGGCCGCCATTCGGCGCGCGCGCCGCGACAGCGTGCGGAAAATCGCGGCCTCGACCAGCTTGGCGGCCATCCGATCGCGCGCAACGGCGAGCGTCGTGAAAATTGGTTCGCTCGGCAATCGAATGCAGGGAACTTTGTATTCGTCAGCCAGCGTCACGACGATATCGGCCAGCGCCGGATGCACATGAAAATTCAAATGCCCATCGATGTGACTCAGGTAGCCGATCAACTTCAAATGCAGCTCGATTTGCGCGCGGCATTCAGCGATTAGCTTCTCGCGGATACCGGGAGTGAAAAAATATCTGAGCCCGCTCAGCACTGCGTTGTTGCCGAAGCGGCCCTCCGCATCGACCACCGGCGCGATCTCGGAAGCCGGAAGCACGCTACGCCCCATGCACACCACTAGATGGAGGCCGACGTCGAGGCCGGGATTCTCTTTCGCCAGTTCCACGGCCTCGTCGCGCGCCGCCTCGGCCACCATCAGGCTGGTGCTGGTAAGGATGCCCTCGCGATGGGCGCGGATGATGCCGGCATTGACCTCGCGCGAATAACCGAAGTCGTCGCCGTTGACGATCAGATTTTTCACGTTCGCGCAATTTCCATTTGCCGCGCCACCATCTTGACCCTGCCCCATGTCCGCGCAATTTTGCTAGCAGCGCTCGCGCGGCTCAAGCGCTGTCATCATCTTGATTCTCATCTTCTATGCATTCTCGCGCGAAGTCTCGGCCCTTAAGCGCCGCCTCGAGACTCGGACCCCGCTGAACCTCAAGGGGCTCAGCGGTTTCCGGACTCGGAACGACCGCGGCGAAGTGGCATTCGTCGCAACCGGAATCGGATTGAAGCGCGGCCGGGCAATTGCGCGCCAGGCGCTTTCCGCGCTGCCCGAGGCCGAATTGGTGATAGCCACCGGCGTCGTCGGCGCGCTTTCGGGCGGCCTGCGGCCGGGCGATATCGTAATCGCCGACCGCGCGATGAGGGCGCGCGCTGACAGCGCACATCCCGAGCATGTGGTGCCAATCGACGCGGCCACGCTGGATTATTGCGAGCGCACGCTGCAGGGCGCGGGTCTCGCATCTTCAACCGGAGCGATTCTCAGCTCGCCCCGCGTCATCCCAAACGCGGCAGGCAAGCGCGTCGCGAAGCAGCACAGCGGTGCGATCGCAGTCGACATGGAGAGCGCCGCAATCGCAGCCGAAGCGGTCGCGCGCGGAATTCCGTTCGCGATCGTGCGCACCGTGATTGATTCCCTCGAGGACGAAATCTTCGGCGCCGAGATGGCCGATGAAGAGGGCCGCGTCAAACCGCTTGCCGCGGCAAATTACCTGGTTCGCAACCCCGGCGCCTTTCTGAAGCTTCCGGGAATGCTCCGTAACCTCGCGCTGGCGACGCGCTCGCTCGCCGATGCGGTCGAAGCACTTATCAAGGCCGGACCGCCGTAGTATTCCTGAGCCTACGCAAATCGTTCGGAGGCTGTGTTCAATGGCATCAGAAGTGAGACCGGCACGACATCGATCGGCAGATGTGCTGATGACCGCCGCCGACATCCACGCCAACGCGCGCGCGCTGAGCGGTTTCCTGCGCGAACAATCCGCCGCCATCGAGGAGGCGCGCAAACTTCCGCCCGATGTAGTCGCGCGACTGCGCGAAGCCGGGATGTTTCGCCTGATGATGCCCAAGGAATGGGGCGGCCCCGAAATGCGCCCCGCCGAACAGGTCGAGGTCATCGAGGAACTCGCAAAAGCCAGCGCCTCCGCAGCATGGTGCGTGATGATCGGGTGCGACTCGGGATTTTTCGCGGGCTACCTCGACGACGCGGCTGCGCGAGAAATCTATCCGCATCTCGACATGGCAACCGCCGGAAGCATTCTTCCAACCGGGAAGGCTGAGCGCGTCGAGGGAGGATTCAAGGTCACCGGCCAGTGGTCGTTTGGCTCCGGAGTCAGCCACGCCGACGTCGTTGGGCTTAGCTGTGTACTTTATGAAAAGGGCGCCCCGCTCATGAAGTCCAAGGGGACGTCCGTCACCTGCGGCTTGCTCACGCCGGCCTCCGGAGTGGAGGTGGTCGACAATTGGCATACCACCGGAATGCGCGGGACTGGCAGCTCGGATTATCGCGCGAAGGACCTTTTCGTGCCCGAGCGATTCCTCTTCAACTTGCGGCCGCCGGCGCAGCGGGAGGGAATTCTGTGGCGACGTTCGACTAACTTTCTCCCCAAGGTCTCGGGCGTACCTCTAGGCGCTGCTCGCGCGGCTATCGATCACGTCACGGAGCTGATGCAAAACAAAATCGAAGTGCCGGGCGGACGCCCCTATAAAAACATTGGGCGGATCCAGAGCGTAATCGCCGACGCCGAGATGATGCTTGGCGCCGCGCGTTCTTATGTGTTCTCCGCGATGGAACGTGAATGGTCGCAGTTGGAGAAAGACGAACAGCCTACGGTTCGGGAGCGCGCCGATGCGTGGCTCTCGCGGGTCAACGCGGCGCAAGCCGCGCGCGACATCATCCGGATGCTGTATGACGCCGTCGGGTCCGCGGCAATCTATGCAGAGCGAAGTCCTCTCGATCGAGCACTGCGCGACGCCGAGACCTTCTGCCAGCATATCGTCGCGCAGCGCAAAACCTTGGAGATGGTGGGCGCGATGATGCTCAACGCCGACACTCCGCTACTGCCATACATATAAACGTAAGCGATCGGGCCCGATCGGTTGGAGCTTAGAGGAATAGGAGTAATAATAGCATCGCAGGGCCTATCAAGCGCTCTGACTTCATCAGGAGAACCGCGATGGCAATCGATCCTGAAAAATTCCAACAGCTCGCGAACAAGATGGTCGGCGATATGGGCGTCGCTTTCGGCACGGCGCTGGTCCTAATCGGGGACCGGCTCGGGCTCTATAAGGCGCTGGCGGAAATGGGGCCGACAACCTCGGAGAATCTGGCCTCGCGCACCGGAACTTTCGAGCGTTACGTTCGCGAATGGCTCGCGGCGCAAGCCTCCGCTGGATACATCTCCTACGACGCAACCGCGAAGCGCTACTTCTTGAGCGAAGAACAGGCGATGGCCTTCGCCAACGAAGACAGTCCATTGTTTGTCCCCGGCGCCTTCGATATTGCTGCCGCAATGCTTCGTGACGAACCCAAAATCACCGAGGCCTTTCGCTCCGGCGCCGGCGTCGGATGGGGTGAGCACGATGCGTGTCTCTTTCGCGGAACCGAGCGCTTCTTCCGGCCCGGCTATGCCGCGAATCTGACGTCCAGCTGGCTTCCCGCCCTTGAAGGTGTAGTGGCCAAACTCGAACGTGGCGCAAGCGTTGCCGACGTCGGATGTGGTCACGGCGCGTCAACCATTCTGATGGCTAAGGCTTATCCCAAATCACAGTTCAGCGGCTTCGACTTCCACGAGCCCTCGGTCCGTAGCGCTCGCGAAGCGGCGCGCAGAGCCGGAGTTGCCGACCGCGTGCGGTTTGAAAGGGCCGCCGCCAAGGACTTCCCCGGCAACTATGATCTGATCGCGTTCTTCGATTGTTTGCACGATATGGGCGATCCAGTCGGGGCCGCCGCACACGTTCGTTCGGCCTTAAAGCCTCAGGGCACGTGGATGGTGGTGGAGCCTTTTGCGAACGACGATCTCGCCGAAAATCTCAATCCACTCGGCCGAATGTTCTACTCGGCGTCCACTATGATCTGCACGCCCGCATCGCGAGCTCAGGAAGTCGGCCTCGCGCTGGGCACCCAGGCCGGACCTAAGCGGTTGTGCGAGGTTCTGACGCAGGGAGGATTCTCCCGGGTTCGGGTCGCGGCGCAGACGCCGTTCAATCTGATACTGGAAGCGCGCCCGTAGCCAAATCCCTGAAACTGACTGCCGAGCTGAGCGGGCTGTTGAAACTATTTCGGCAGCCCGCTCTTATCTACTTTTCCTTTTTTACGTCTTCCCAGGTGGGATCGCCTTCCAGAACATAGTGGTTGCCGTCGGCCTTGTACTTCATCACCAAGGCCTTCTGCTCACCCGACTTCTTGCCCTTGGCCTTGTATGAGTCGGCCTGCAGCTTCACGGTCACGTTACTGCCGGCTGGAAAGATATGCGGCTTGGCATGCTCGATATCCACGTATGGCTCGCCAGAAGCTTTCTTTTCGCTCTCTTGACCAAGGTACACCTCAGAGTCGTTGGCGACTGCGTCCTGGAGCGCCTGCTGCTGCGCCTTGCTCATTGGATTGGGCGCAGAACCGCCGCCACCTCTGCCACCGCCCCCTGATGGCCCGCTCTCGCCACTCGGTAGCATCTTTTTGACCTCGATCGCGCCCGCCTTGGGCGGGACAAACAGTGCGCCGACCAAAAGCGCTACCGCCAGAATCGCCAATCCCTTCCTCATCATCGTTTTTTCAAACATGATCCTTACCCCCGATTCCATGAACGCTCTTTAACACGTCTATAGCACGGGTATTTTCGCCGCCCAAAATGCTTTCCTAGAGAAATCCGACAGGCCAACGAGCGTCACGACCTACCTAGTCCGCGCTGGCCTCGGTCAAAGCGAATCGAATCGGAACCTGACACCAGCTCTCAACCGCGATCCCGTCGCGTCGCGCAGGCACAAATCTCCATCGCCTTCGTACCGTTTCCACTGCGCTGTCGTCCAGCATATCGAAGCCGGATGACTGCGCTATCTCGACTCGCTCGACCGACCCGTCGATGCCCACCTGCACTCGGAGCAGGACAGTTCCCTGTTGCGCCCGGCGCCGCGCCTCGACCGGATAAACCGGACCTGGATTACGGCCATATTCGACATGCGCGAATGCGGAACCCGATCCGTCGCCTCCGCCGAAGCCACCGCTACCACCTCCCCCGCCGCCGTTGCCGTCGCGTCCACCCAGGGAAGCCGAGGCGACCTCGCCGGGCGCGCTAGAGGTTCCCGCGACAGCGGGGACCTCTGGCTCCCTCCGCGCTGCACTCGCGGCGGCGCCGGGAACCAGCGCTGCCGCGATTGCAGCGGTCCGCGGTGCTGCGTGCGGGGGCTTCGCCTCCGCGCGCGCAGCATCGCGATGCGCATGTTGCGGTTTATGCGGCATCGCCGCACTGACCGCAGCATGCGCGGATGCGAAAGGGGAGCCTGCGCGGGCATCGCCCGCGCCGGCTCCCCTCCCGGCACCGCCGGATTGGTCGAACTCCACCAGGTACGCGAGCACCCAGTCATGATGAGGTTGTGCGACCTCGGGCAGTAGAAACGCGAACGAAATCAGGATGATCGCGTGCACCCCGACTGAAATGACAAACGCGAAACCGCGACGACCTCGCGAATCGGGCGAAGATAGGGATTCATCAAGGATTTGATTCGTTATCTGGTGAGAATCCATCAATATGGCGCGGGGAGCATAGCGGCGAACATTTGAGGAGGGCAGTTTCCGTCCGTCTTAATTGCCCGAGATGCAGCAACAATAGCAGACGACGCTTCCTGAGCCTTCCTCACCCGCGAAGGTCCACCGGCCCGTTTGATTCGATCGGCTTCCTGACTCGAAGCGCGACGCGCTCCATACAGTTGCGGGGCAGTGCCGGCCTCGCACCGGCTTCCCCGACCGAATCACAGGTTACACTACGCGGCCCTCGTCGACTGTCAATATGAGGAACGGTTCGTTGTTTTGCGCCCGCATGCCGTTCGGGCGGCAACCGATTCGTCATTTGACAGCAACCTGTTTTCGGCGCTATGAGTTGAAGTTCAGAAACTGAAGCTCCATTCATTTTTGGTCATAGATGAGCGTACAAGAACGCAAACGGCGCGAACGGCGTGCCCGCCAACAGACCATCCTCGAAGCGGCTGCTTCCGTGTTTGCGAAGCACGGCCTGGAAAGCGCAACTATCGAGATGGTCGCGCGCGAGGCCGAGGTCGCCGTCGGCACCATCTATCTTTACTTCCACTCCCGCGACGATCTGTTTCTCCAGCTCACCGCCGATCGAATCGAGGAACTCACAGCGCGCTACGCAGATATCCAGGCGTCCGGGGTGGAACCGCTCGCCGAACTTCGCACGATGGCGCGGGCCTACATCGACTACCTCAACAAGTCACGCGAACTGTTCCTGATTCATCAATCGGTCGGCTACGCGCGGATTCGCAAACGGTTAAAGCGTAAGACCGAATTCGAGCATTACCATCAAGTGCTGAGCCTCGGACATAAGGCATTCGAGCAATGGGAAGCTGCGGTCGGCAGAGTCTATGAGATCGGCCTTATCCCCAGAGTAATGGATTTGAGCACCACTGCTTCGGTGATGTGGGCCAGCCTCAACGGCGCATTCCTCCTCACCGGTCAGGACAATACCTTTCGCGAGGTGACCGGGCTCAATCCCGAAAGCTTTGTCGAGCGCGCATTCGAGTTTCATTTGAGCGCGGCTCAAGCGCTGGCAGCGAATCATGCGAATGGGAATGGGAACGCCAAACGAAATGGATTAGGAACACAGGCTAAAGCCTGTGCTCCGAAAAAGAGCACCGCAGTTCAAACGGAGTCAGCCGCCACGACAAACGCGTAGGCGGAACGGCGGCTGAGGCCGCAAGGAGAAAATATGAAATTTACCTGGTTCCATCTGATGCCGTATCGGTACCTGCCCGAGGATTTCAAGGATAAGTACCGCAGCGTATGGGTCGACATTCCCCAAAACCTGTATGACCCAAAAGTAGGCCACAAGCTTTACAATGACTACCTCGACCAGCTCGAGTTCGCCGATCAGATGGGTTACGACGGGCTCGGCATCAACGAGCATCATCAGAATGCCTATGGGATGATGCCGTCGCCGAACATCATGGCGGCCGCGCTCGCGCGCCGCACCCGCAACGCCAATATCGTCGTGCTGGGCAACTCAATCGCGCTGTACAATCCGCCGATTCGCGTCGCCGAGGAATTCGCGATGCTCGATGTTATCTCGGGTGGACGCCTCATTGCGGGCTTCCCGGTCGGTACCTCGATGGATACCAACTTCTGTTACGGCGAAATTCCCGCCACTCTGCGCGAGAAGTACTACGAGGCGCACGATCTGATCGTCAAGGCGTGGAAGGAGCAGGAGATGTTCTCCTTCAACGGCAAGTACACCAAGCTGCGGTATGTGAACCTGTGGCCGAAGCCAATCCAGAAGCCGCATCCGCCGATCTGGATTCCCGGTGGCGGTTCGGTCGAGACCTGGGACTTCTGCGCGCGCAATGACTACAACTACAGCTTCCTTTCCTACTTCGGGTACATCGCGGGCAAGAAGGTCGCCGACGGTTACTGGGACGTGATGGCGAAGATGGGCAAGCCACTCAATCCCTACTCGATGGGATTTGCGCAGGTGGTCGCCGTCGCCGAAACCGACGAGCAGGCCGAGAAGGACTACTCGGCCCACATGGACTATTTCTACAACCGCTGCCTGCACGTGTACGACGGCTTCGCCGACGCGCCGGGATATCGCACCGTCAAGACCATCAAGGCCGGCATCCTGGGCCAGGTCGGCGATCAGGCCGCGCTGCGCCGCGAAGGCCTCAAGTGGAAGGATTTCATCGATCAGGGCTACGTCATCGCGGGCTCGCCCAAGACCGTGCGCGAGCGCTTGCGCGAGGCAATGAAGTCGCTCAACTGTGGCCATCTCATGATGCTGATGCAGCTCGGTTCGATGCCGCCGGAGCTGGTGACCAAGAGCACCGAGCTGTTTGCGCGTGAGTGCATGCCGTACCTGCGCGACCTGTGGAGTGAGCACGAAGACAAGTGGTCGGCGAAACCGATGCCGGCTTCCGAGCGCGCGATCCCGGCGCCAGTCGATTTCGAGCTCAAGCTTCCGAAGCATACTAACGGCCATGCGCGACCCAACGGCGCCAACGCCGAGACACGGAGTGCGAAGTAATAATGAAGACCACTAAACAACTTCTCGGCGGTAAGTTCTCGATCGAGATGTGGGAATTCGGCAGCGGCGATCCGCTATTGTTCGTCCACGGCGCGGGCGGATTCTTCGGCGTCGATCCGTTCCTCGAAGAGCTGGGCAAGACGCATAGGGTCTACGCCCCGCACTTCCCGGGATACGGCGAGTCAACCGGCAGCGAGCACATCGATGATGTCATCGACGCGGCGCTTTTCTATCACGAATTGATGGATGAGCTTAAAATCCCGACCGCCGACATCGTGGGCCATTCGATGGGGGGAATGATTTCCGCGGAAATCGCGGCGCTCGACAACAGCCGCGCGAAAAAACTGGTACTGGTCGCGCCCGCGGGATTCTGGCTCGAAGAGTATCCGATTCCGGATCTGTTCGCGGCCAAGCTCGACGAAGTCGCACCGCTGATGTTCCATGACCCGAAAAGCCCGATGGCGCAGGCATTTGGCGCGATCCCGACCGACTTCAAGGAGCTCGAAGCGATGTACGTCGAGCGGGTGAAGCGGTTCTCGACCGCGAGCAAGTTCCTGTGGCCGATTCCGGATCGCGGTCTGAAGAAGCGCGCCTATCGCATCAAATCACCAACGCTGGTGCTTTGGGGGGCCTCCGACAAGCTGATTCCTCCGGTGTACGCGAAAGAGTTCACCAAGAGGATTGCGGGTGCGAAAGAACAAACGATCGCGGAAGCGGGCCACATGCTGCCCTACGAGCAGAACGACGCGTTCTGCAAGGCGGTCAACGCATTCCTGAAATGACGGAGCACAGACTTTAGTCTCCGCCTGATGATGTGGAGAGGGGCGGCGCGCATCGCGCGCCGCCCCCGTTTTTTTACTTTACTAGTTGTCGAATCTTGGATTGTCCGTCGAGGCCTTAGGTAGAATGATTCCATACATCCTTAGAACTCCCCAAAGTTCGATATCGAGAGCCCCCGCGTGAATATCGTCCTCAGCCGCGGCGCGCTGAATGCGCACTCCAGGACCGCGACAGTATTCCTTACCGAACTGCTCGATCAGTTGGATCACCGGCCGTGCAGGTTCTTCATGAACGAAGTGCACAGAGATTGCGTGACTATCTTCGATATAGATCCGGTCCGTGACGTAACAGATTCCGCGTATCAGTTTCAGTCCCAATGCTTTTAGGTCAGGACCAGCCACTTCGATAGCGTTCTCGCCGGATGCATCTGTTGGACCGAAATTAGGCAGAAACGTTCGACTAGGAGCCGCATTTCTGGGGACCAGGCTCCCAAGAATTCTCTTTTGGAGCGCCGCTCGCATCCGCCGATCTTTTTCGGATTTCGCATGCCGCGGACTGAGCGCCCGCAGTGCCTTGTTAGGAATCCCGCGCGACCTCGGATCCTCTCTATCGAGACACAATCCAAATCGAATCAGCAGCCTCTCCTCGATCCGACCGAATTTCGCGTTACACGGCCCGCAGGCGGGCATTTGCCACCTTTCGAGATTGGGCGGGGTCGTTTCGGGGTACCATGATTGAGGAAAAACATGATCCGAAGTCAGCCGTTCAACGAGCTTCAGGCAGTGTGCGCAACGTCCAGACTTGCTCATGATTCACCTATGTTGAGAATTACGCTCTTTGGACGCAAGCTCGCTGCACTCGAAAACAGCGAGCATAAGAAAAGAAGGTAATCGATGACGTTTACCCAGCGGCTTCGCGAACCGATCATGCGCGGGGAGGTCACCTGCAGCATAAGGATCTGGCAATCGCCGCATGTCAAGGTCGGCGGTCATTATGGATTGGGCGACGGATTTATCGAGGTGACCTCGGTTCGGCGGATCGCGCTTGCGGACATTACTCCCGCGCTGGCGATACGATCGGGGTTTTCGGGCGTGATCGATCTTATGAAGATTGCGAAGCACGGGCCTGGCGAAAAAGTCTATCTGATCGAATTCCAGTACTATGCCGACAAGGCGCCATCGACTCTGAACCGCTCGGCGCGACGACGATAGCGCCCTCAAATCTCGATTGCGCAGTCAACGCTTTGGGTTACTGGCGCACCATCTTTCCGGTAACCGAAGTTGGTCCGCGCCAGGTTCAAGGCTCGAATTCATTGAAATACCTCCGCTCCAACTGATGCGAAAACGATGGCATTTCTTATGCGTATCGAAGCATCGAGAGGTGACGGAAAATGAAAGCTAACAAAGGTCTGATATCGGCCCTGCTTGGCGCTGCTCTATTGGCGATGCCGGTTGCAGCGTCAGCTCATGACAACGGACGTAACCGCGTCGCGGCGGCGACGTATAACCAGGTGCGCACCTTTCGCCCAGTGGTTGCGCAACGCGCTTATGTCGCGCCTCGGGCAGCGCTTGCGAACCACGTCGTGCCGGTGCGGGATCGCGACGACTGGCGCTGGCGCGATCGCGATAACGATCGACACAACGACCGCGATGACTGCCGCATAGCTCCTCCCGTAAACAGGTACGACTCCCGCGAAGGCTATCGGCCCAACTACTTGCAGCGCGATACTTACAACTACACGCCGCAGAACTATCGAGCCCCGGTTCGCGCCGGGCTGGCCAACCTGATTCGAGAGCGCGACAACGCCCGGATCCTCTACCAGAAGGCCCTCCGCAACGGTAACCACGAGCGCGCGGAGCATCTTCGCAACGACCTCGCGGAGTTGAACAAGCGCATAGCAGGCGTTGAGCTGCACGGCTGACCTTACGAGCACTGGAAAAAACGATCGGGCGCCCCGCCACAATAGGGGGGGCCCGTTTTTTTTGCGACGGCCTAACCTCGACGTCGCTAGAACTCCGTCAACCCTTCAGCTCGAGTGCGATCTCGCGAACGACCTCGCGATCATCAAACTTCAGGACGCGATCTCCTACCAACTGATAATCCTCATGCCCTTTGCCGGCGATCACGATGACGTCGCCCGGGCGCGCGAGGCCTAGTGCTATCGCAATCGCGCCGCGCCGATCCGGTTCCACCAGATATCCGGCGGAATCATTCGCGCGCCCTTCGGCGATGCGGGTAAGGCCGGCGTTTTTCAAACCTGCCTCGACCTCGCCGATAATTTTCGACGGATCTTCGGTGCGCGGATTGTCCGAAGTAAGTATCGCGAGGCTCGCCAGGCGCGCCGCAATCTCGCCCATCACCGGCCGCTTACCGCGATCGCGATCGCCACCGCATCCGAACACGCAGATCAGGCGCCCGCGCGTCAGCGGGCGCAGCGTACCGAGTACCGCCTCGAGAGCGTCCGGCTTGTGAGCATAGTCCACCAACACCGTTACTCCGTCGCGCGCGGGCACTACCTCCATTCTGCCGGGGGCCCCGGAACATCGCCTCACACCCTCAGCCACCGCCGACCCGTCGATGCCCGAGGCCACCGACACAGCGGAGGCCCCGAGGATATTGCGCAAATAGAATTCTCCGAGCATTGGAGAATCGATCGCGATTTCGCGCCCGAGCACACTAATCGTTCCATGAATCCCGTCGATGCCGGTCTCGATCCGAACCGGATGCGCATCGAGCGCGTGGTCGAGGCCGAAACTGATCGTGCGACTGTTCGCGGCGGCGAGCACTCGGCGACCGAATGGGTCATCTCCATTGACCACCGCGATCGGATCGCGATGGCTGCTCTTTGGGAGAATTTCAGTAAACAGCCGCAGCTTGGCCGCGAAGTAATTTTTAATGGTGCCGTGATAATCGAGATGATCGCGCCCAAGATTAGTGAAAAGGCATGCGCTAAAGTTCAACGAATCGACTCGGCCCTCGGCGATTCCGATCGACGACACTTCTGCGAACGCATCGTTCACCCCCTCGCTCGCCATCTGCGCAAGGCTGGATTCGAAATCCACCGACTCCGGCGTCGTGAGCCCGTGGTAAATTTTGCGGTCGCGCACGAAGATTCCGATTGTTCCGATGATCCCGGTCGGCCGTCTCGCCGCTTCGAAAATCGATCGCAACAAATAGGTGGTCGTGGTCTTTCCGCTGGTGCCGGTTATGCCGACCAGATTCACGCGCTCGCTCGGCGCGCCGAAAAAGCGCGCCGCAGCCACCCCCATCAGGAGCCGTGGCTGCGGCGCATCTACGACGGTTCCCGTCGGCTGTCCGGCGGAAACCTCTGCCGCGAGGCGCGCCTCACCTTTCCCTCCCCCGCTTCCATCCACCACCACCGCACGCGCCCCGCGGTTTAATGCATCATCCAGGTTGGCCCGGTTGCGCACCGGATCGCGGGCCAACGAAAAAAACAAATAACCCGGTCTGACCTCGCGCGAGTTGTAGCTGATCCCGCTGATTTCCACTCGCGCATCGCCCGTAATAATGCGAACCGGCGCTCCGGCAATCAGCTCGTCGAGTTTCACCGCGTCGCTCGGCGCACCATCGAATGCGTTGCGGTCAGCGAAACCTTTCGCACCGTGCCACTTTCCGATTCGCGATTGGCAATCCCGGCCGGCGCCAGTGTCAGTTTGACCGGAGAGCCCGGAAGGGCTGCGCCAGCTGCGGGCTCCTGCGAAATCACATAGCCCTGCCCTTTGACCTCAAGGTTGATGCCAAGCTGACGCGCGATGTCGAGCGCGTGGCGCAGGCTGGCGCCGCTGAAATTCGGTGTGGCCTTTCGGTCGAGCACCGTGTTGTAGTCGACGCCCGGATCGATGGAAGCGAGCGGATCGGCATCCCGTTGGCGCGGCTTGGCGATGAGGCTGTCAATCGAAAGCACACTGGCGGAGTCATAGGCGGGCTCGCTGGACGCAATGTTCAAATCGCGCAGCGCTCCCGACGCGATCTCGCTGAACACCGGTGCGGCGACCAACCCCCCAAAGTGGCCGTGACCGACATCATAGAGGACCACCAGGATCAGCAACCGAGGATCGTCGGCGGGAAGAAATCCCACAAACGACGAGACGTGGCGATTCTGGAAGTATCCGTGCGTCACCGGGTTCACCATCTGGGCGGTGCCGGTTTTTCCCGCGACCACGAAGCCGTCGACCTGGGCCTTATGCGCGGTTCCTCCCGCGCCGTTGACTACGTTGCGCAACAACAGATTCATCTGATGTGCCACCTCGGGCGGAATCGCGCGGCCCATCACCTGCGGGGTATGGGTCAACAGCACGCGGCCTTCGGCGTCGGCGACCGATTTCACGACATACGGACGGACGACCAGACCTCCATTGGCGATCGCCGCATACGCCACTGCAAGCTGCATTGGGGTCACCGCCACGCCTTGCCCGAAGCCATGATTGGCCAGCTCAATTTCCCTCCACCTCGAACCCTTGCTCAACAGGCCGTTCGCTTCGCCCGGAAGATCGATTCCGGTCTTGCGCCCGATCCCAAAGGCGCGCAGCCCGTCGTAAAAGCGTTTGGCGCCGAGACGCAGCGCGATTTTTGAGGCACCGATATTCGATGACACCTCGATGATGCCGGCCAAATCGAGCCATCCGTGACGACTGTCGTCGTGAATGGTGCGGCCGTCGAGATGGAACACGCCGTTTTCGCAATAGATGCGGTCGGTTGGCGCGATTGCGTGATTGCTCAGCGCGATCGAGGCCAGCAACCCCTTCATCGTGGAACCCGGTTCGAAGGCATCCTGCACTGCTGCATTGTGGAGCCGCGCATGAATTGGATCGGGTTGCGCATCGACATCGGCCAGCGCCAGCAGTTCGCCGCTCCATGGATCGAGCACGATTGCGGTACCGTGTTGTGCGCCACTGGTCTGAACTTCCTGCGCCAGCTCGTTTTCTGCCAGCGACTGGATGCGGCTATCGATGGTCAACTCGACTTGCGCGCCCGGCTGCGACGACTTGATCGCAAGCGGGCTGTCGAGAATCGGATGGCCGAGTGCATCATGATAAAAGCTCAGTTGCACCGGCTCGCCGCGAATCAGCTTGTCGTACTGGAGTTCCACTCCGGAGAGCCCCTGACCGTCCATCCCCGCCGATCCCACCACCGCATCGGCCAGGTTGCTCTCCGGATAGAAACGCTTGTACTCGCTGAACGCTCCGATCCCATCGAGGTTGAGCGCCTCGGCGGCCGAGGCTTGAGCCGGGTCCATCCGGCGGCGCAGCCAGACAAACGGCGACGGTTTTTTCAGACGACGAGTAAGATCCGCCTCACTCATTTGCAATGCGGCCGCCAGTTTAACGCGCTCCGCGGAACTGGATTCGAGAACTTTTTTCGGACGCGCATAAATCGATCGTGTCTCCGCCGACAACGCCATCGGTTCGCCATGACGATCGACAATCGGCCCGCGCACCGCGGCGAGTTCGGTCTCGGCCGTATGCTCCTCGCGCGCCATCGTGTTGAGGCGCGGCCCCTGCAGCACCACCAGCGCGATCAGCCGCAGCACCGCGAGACCGAACAGTCCCGCGAGCACGAAGGTCAGAATGCCGATCCGATTGCGTCGCTGTTTGAACGAGCTGGTCATCGGACCATCACCACCTGTCCGTTGCGCGCGGGTTCAAGATGATACTTGGGCGCGAGCGCACGCAGGCGATCGTGCGAGCTCAGTTGCGCGGCCGTCAGGCGCAGCCGGCGATTTTGATCTTCAAGCTTCACGATCTCGAGCCTTATGGCGGAGAGCCGATAGCCTTCCTGGGTAACTTCAAGACGCATCAGCAGCGTCGCGAATCCGACCACGACTATCGCGGCCACCAGCAACGCAGGCACCAGTCGCGAGCGTTTGTGAACGGGGCTTTTTCGCTGGCGCGGGCTCATTATCAATTCCTCTCAGGAGGGCCTCCGTTCGAGGCATCGCAACCGCGCACTGCGCGCGCGCGGATTTTCCGCGATCTCGCGTTGCGTCGGCTTGATCACTTTGGTGGTCAAATTCCGGTAATCGTCACTTCGCCCCAACTCGCGGAAGCGCTCCTTCACCGCACGGTCCTCGAGCGAGTGATAGGCGATGACCGCGAGCCGGCCACCCGACGCGAGCATCGCGGGTGCATCGTGCAGGAATTTTTCGAGGCTCTCGATCTCGCGATTGACCGCGATCCGAAGCGCCTGGAAAGTGCGGGTCGCCGGATGCACGCCGCCACGGCGATGCGGACCAATCGCGCGCTCAACCAGCGCACGCAATTCACCGGTAGTCTCGATGCGTCGTTTGCGCCGCGCCTCCACGATAGTACGTGCGATGCGACCAGGCATGCGCTCCTCACCATAGTCGCGAAAGATGCGCGCCAGTTCAGCTTCGGGCTCCTCGTTGACGAGATCGTAAGCGCTGAGCGTGGAGCCCTGGTCCATTCGCATGTCGAGGGGACCGTCAAGACGAAAACTGAACCCTCGCGCGGCATCGTCGAGCGCAAAACTGCTCATGCCGAGATCGGCGATAATGCTATCGGCGCGCTCGAAGCTCGCCTGTTGCATCGCCGACGAGACTTCGGCGAAGTTAGCCTGGACGAGAGTCAGCCGAGCCTCGAACCTGGCGAGGGCCTCGCGTGCGTGACTGATCGCGGCGGCATCCTGGTCGATGCCGAGTAACCGCGCATGAGGGGCAGCCTCGAGCATGGCGGCCGCATGTCCCCCCGTCCCCAGGGTTGCGTCCACGACTACCAAAGGATTCGGAGCGGACAGTAGCTCCACCACCTCCGCCGCCATCACCGGCACATGTGCTCGCCTGTCCGCTCCGTCCTGGCTCATCGCCGCGAAACTCATCGAATGACCCTAGAGTCCCAATTTCTGGAAAAATTCCGGATCCGCGAAACGTTGCTCGGTAGCCTTAAGGACCTGCTCGAGCAGCGCTTTATCCCACAACTGAAAATGATCGGTGAGCGCGGAGAAGGTGACGTCGCGATCGAGCGCCGCGAACTCGCGAAGCTTGGGCGGCACCAGGATGCGTCCCTGCTTGTCCACCAGAACCTCGTGTGCACCACCGATGTAGAACAGCTCGAATGATCGTACCTGGTTATCGAAGCGCGCCTTCTGCCGAATCTGTTCCTGCAAGCGGGTCCATTCGTTAGGCGGATAGACTTCCAGACAGTGCTGCGCCTCAAAGATGAAATTCGTGATATAGAGACGATCATGTCCATCGCGCTCCAACTCTTCGCGGAAGCGAGCAGGAATGCTGACCCTGCCCTTATCGTCGATTGCATGATCGAAGCGCCCACTGAACACCGCTTACAACCTCAAGTTCCCACAATCTCCCACTTAGCCCCACATCAGTCAAGGCGATTGCGACCTTCATAAAAATGATTTTGCAGCGGCCTGGCTAACTAAGACGAACAAATAGCGAAACTACACCTTAGCTAAATAGTCGCATCGAATGTAGGTTCTTAGGGGTGCGCGCGAGATCCCAGGTCATAGTCAGTTAGTATTTTCGAAATGCTTGCTTGACATCACCGCCTCGCATTCGCGAAACTCGCGCCGAATCACTTATCTGATACTCAAATCGCCTTTGGATTTTGAGGCACCGGGGCTAGCAGGACCGAGAGGAGAATTATGACAGTCAGAACATGGCTGCGCAGTGCAGCACTGATCGTGGCGGGTGTGATGGTGACGGTGGTGATGACGGCGCCCGCGGCATATTCCAGAAAGAAAAAAGAAGTTCCCACTCCCACCGCAACAATGACACCAACGGCGACGGCCACGCCTGAAACCAAGGTCTGGAACTTTGATACTGACAAAGCCGGTCAGCTCGCCGATGGATGGCAAGACATCGATGGAGCGGGATGGGTAGTCTTCTCGGATCCAAGCGCGCCGAGCCAGCCGAATGATTTCGGGCTCCCGGCCGGTCGCATGGTTACCTCGTTAACCCACGGGCTCGAATACCATCCGAAAGTGGTAATGAAGGATCCTACTGAGTATTCCGACTTCACCCTCGAAGCCCAGTTCAAGCCGATCAAAGGATACTTCGATTGCTCGGGCGGACTGATTGTTCGTTATGCGGACCCTGAGAATTACTATGTACTCGCATTGGGATGTCCGAGTGACTATGTCCAATTGCTCCGCATGTATAAGGGGAAGATCGACCAGGTGCAGCAGAAAGTCGTCGCGATCGATGCAGGCAACTGGTACAAGATCAAACTCGAAGCGCAGGGCGATCATTTCATCGCCTACGACGACGGCAAGATGCTCTTCGATGTTCAGGACAACAAAATCGCGAAGGGGCGCATCGGCTTGTGGTCGAGCAACGATTCCCAGGCGCGATTTGACAACCTAACTCTAACCCTCCCCTTGCCCGGCGCGGGCGCCGGTGAAGCGGGCGCTGCTGCAGGCGCTCCCGAGGGAACCCCAGGTGCTCCACCGCCTCCTCCACCACCTCCATGATCGAATCTTGAATGTGTCAGTGTTTGGGCGCGTCGTTCTTGCACAAGGGCGACGCGCCCTTTAGTCTGGTGGTCAGATGCAGGAAACACCGGAACAGAAGCAGTTGCCTCTCGAAGCGGAATACCTTGGGGTGGGAGGCTATTTTCTGGAATTGCTCCATGGAATCGGCGTGATGCTCGGCCTCGGCCTCCTATGGAGCCTGGAGGCGGTGCGCAACGTATTTTTCACGGTCCTCGATCGCCTGAATGTCAAGGCCCGCCCTCATCGCCGCGTCAGTGCGTTTCCGCCGGGAAGCCCGCGGCGTCGCAAGGCGGCCTAGCCCCGTACCGCAAGCTCTTCTTTAGATCGCCCCCTGCTCGCGAAGCTGCGCGATGCGTTCCGGCGAAATCCCAATCGATGCGAGAACTTCCTCAGTATGCTCGCCAAGCTGCGGCGGGCGGCCTCGCGGTATTTCCTCCCGCGCAATCGCCGACAATTTGACCGGCGACCCCGCAACCTTAATGTCGCCGCGATTCGGATAGGTGCTGTCGACCAGCGTCCCTCGCTGCGCAACTTCAGGATCCGCGATCACTTCTTCCATCTCCCTGACTGGAGCACATGGTACTCCGGCTTCGATGAGCATCCGTATAATGGCGTCGCGTCGCTGCGGACGTGTCCAGGTCGAAACCATCTCGTCGAGTTCGTCGGCAAGGTTCATGCGTGCCCCATGATCGCGATATTCTGCTTTCCCGATCAGCTCCTCATGTCCCATCAGTTTCGCGAGTGCGAGCCAATGGGTTTCAGTGAGAACCATGATCAAAGCTTCACCATCGCTAGCCGGATAAATGTTGGTGGGACAAACGCCCCAATGACGATTTCCGAGGCGCTTAAACTTGCGCCCTTGCAGCACCGGCGCCAGCACACTGGTGAGCGCTGGGATCGCAACATCGAGCATCGCGACTTCGACCTTCTGACCCTTACCGGTCTTTCCCCGGTGGATCAGCGCCGCGAGAATCCCGCTGGTCAGATGACTGCCGGTCCCCATGTCGATGAAGGTCGCGGAGGTTTTCACACCGCGGTCGGGAAATCCGGTGATGCTGATGAAACCCGATGCGGCCTGAATCGTGTTGTCCATCGAGCCGAGCTTCGAAAAGCGGCTCCCAGAGCCGTAACCCTTACCCGAAGCATAGATGACATGCGGAAAGCGCTCCGCCACCTGATCGTAACCGAGTCCGAACGATTCCATGACGCCATCGAGGTAGTTCTCGACCACGACATCGGCATCTTCGAGGAGCTTGAAGACAATCTCTCGCGCGCTCGGATGCTTAAGGTTGAGCGTCACCGATTTCTTGTTGGCATTGAGCATCAGGAATGAATAGTTCACGCCGCCGGGCAGGTCCGGACGCCGCAGCATCTCACCGGTCTTGGGCGGCTCGATCTTGATGATCTCGGCGCCCATCGCAGCCAGTTGGAGCGTGCAGTACGGCACCGCGTAGATTTGCCCGAAATCGATTATGCGAATTCCTTCCAGCGGCAGACTCATTTCCGTCTCTCTTAGCGCAGCAGGTTGCGCGCGATCACCATGCGATGCACTTCAGATGGCCCCTCACCGATTCGACGGATGCGCGCCTCCCGATACCATCGCTCGAGCGGGAATTCCTTGCTCACCCCGTAGCCGCCATGAATCTGCACCGCGCGATCGATGACGCGCCCGAGCACCTCGCTCGAATACAGCTTCGCGATCGAGGCCTCGTTGCGCGAGTCTTCACCGCGATCGGCTTTCCACGCACCCTCCCAGGTCAGCCATCGAGCCGCACGCAACTCGACCTCCGAGTCGGCCAGCATCCACTGGATGGCCTGGCGCTTCGCCAGTACCTCGCCGAAAGTGCTGCGCGTCTTCGCATAATCGATCGCCATCTTGAGCGCAGCGACGCCCACTCCGATATTGGCTGCGGAATAGGGGAAGCGCAGTCGGGTCAGTAGATCGAGGCATAGATTGAGGCCCTGCCCTTCCTCGCCGATGCGCTGCTCTGCCGGAACCACGCAATCCTCGAGCTGAACTTCGTTCGGCAACGCAGCGGTGCGCAGGGTCTTGAACGGACGCGCCGTGAATCCAGGCGTGCCCTTGTTGATGATGAAGCAGGTGATTCCGCCGCGGCCAGCCGTGGGATCGGTGCGCGTGAAGACCACACCCCACTCGGCCTCGTGCGCGTGCGAGATGAAAATCTTGGTCCCATTGAGCACGTAGGTGTCGCCCTTGCGCACCGCACGACACTGAATCGAACGGGCAGGATCGGAGCCGCCACTGGGCTCAGTGATCGCGAAGAAGGTGTACCATGCGTTCTTGAGCGTCGGCACGACGTATTTTTGGATCTGCTCTTCGCTGCCGCCGTATATCACCGGCGGAGGATTGCGGCCGAACACGCTGGCGCCGGGATTGTAGAGTCCCATCCGATGCTGCGCCATTTCCTCCATCAGCACGCACATGTCGAAAGTGCCGAGACCGCCCCCGCCATACTTCTTCGGCGCGCTCATACACCACATGCCCGCGGCCTGAACCTTCTTTGCGATGCGCCAGTAGTCGTCTTCGGGAATCTCCGCGGCGTCGGGATCGAGCGTCTTCTCGATCGGGATTATCTCGTCGCGAATGATTCTGCGAACCTGCTCGCGCAGCGCTGACAACTCTTCCGAGAGTTGGAACCCGCTATCGTTCTCCATCCCTCAGTCTCTAGCACCGAAACCGGTGCGGTCAGAATAGATGCCCGGGCTTGATCTTGGCTGTCCCGAGTTCCTTCCGGAGGCCGTCGAGCCAGATCTCGCGAATCCACTCTATGTCGTAGGAACCCCAGGTTCCTTTGTAGGCAGGAGCGATTTGATGGATATGCTCAATCGCAGTGGCAACCAGCGCGACCGCGCCGTCGCCCAGCGTATGGCGGACAATGCCCTTCTCCTCGAGGGCGCGAATGTAGTCGCCTATTCCACTCAATGCCTCGAGACTGTAGTTCCAAAGATTCGCTTCGGCGCCGGACAGAACGTCGTTGTGCTTCGCCTGCGCCTGGCTGGCAAGTTTCATCGCGTGGTTGAATTGCGTGATCGCCTTGACGATTTGCGGTTTCTTGGCGGCCGCTTTCTGCGGCGTCATCTTGTATGGCCGCATCACGTCCGCATAGTCGAGTACCAAGGCCGCGGCCTTCTCGACGCCCCGATACGCCTTCCCCAATGCTTCCGCTGCCTTCGGATGTCTGACCGAAGCAGTGTCGTCGAACACTCCGCTAACGCTGAACTTTGGAGCGCGCGTGCCCCGTACGAACGCCTCCAAATTTACGGGATAGGCCAGCACGCTATAAGCGCCGAAGGTCAGATTGGCAATGCTCTCGATGCCGAGCGCGCTGTAGGCCTGCAGATCGCGTGCGATTACCTTGGGCGTCGCGAAACCAAGCCCACCAAACAGAATCGCGTCCGCATAATACTCGAATACGTGGCCGCGCCCGTCAAAAATGTCGATGTAACGCTTCAGTGACTCGAAGTAGCGCGGGTTGATGGTGCAAGCCGGATCATCGATCGCGTGGACATAGCATCGTTCCCGCGGCGCCCACTCGAACCACACATTCGGGAGCGGGCGCAACTTCGGATCGGGATCGATGGTGTCGTGATAGGCGAGATAGGCGACCGGAACTCCGCCGGCCGCTGATTCCTCCGCCGCAGCCACCGCGTTGATGATCTTCATATATTGCATCTGCGGCGACAGCTTCTTGCATTGCGGGCATTTACACCACGCACCTTCCCAAACGTCGGCCCCCCAGACATGCAGCATTTCGTTTTCGGGGTACTCGCGGACATAGCGCAGTGCACCCTCGCACACGATTCGCACTGCCTCGGGATTCGACACGCAAAGATTTCCGTGCGCCATCCGGACCCCGTCGGCCCCCGTCGGAAAGTACTCCGGATGCGATTGGAACTTCTCCCGCGGCATCAGAATCTGCAGAACGTGCCCGCCGTATTCCACGCCGATGCCGAAGGCCTTGTAGAGCGGCACCAGCTCATCGATGCGAAGCCGGGTGTCATGTGCATGGCGAATGTATTCAAAGGTGTTGATGCCGCGGCGAGCCATCCATGGGATGAACTCGCGATCGAATTTGAGGTGCAGCTCGAGGCGCTCGGGGTCGGTGTAATTCCACGTCATGATGTCCGAAACGAAGCCACGACGTTTGAATTGCGGGGTTACGGTATAGGGCTTTGCTTTGGCGAGCGCGCTGGCAGACAGCTTCGGAAAATGCGAAGCGGCGCCCGGAATGAAACGGGCGCCCAGGCGCTCCATCAAGTCGTGCACAGCATGCATCAAGCCGCGCTCGCTGCCTGCCTGGATGGCGAGGCTATCTTCGCCGGGACGCGAAACCTGGAACCTGTCATCGCTTAACGAGTTAGGTTCCCGACCGCCCGAACCGCCGGTTCCCCATGCAACCAAAATCGCGCGCGCATCGATTGTCGCATCCGAGTGCACGATCGCCTCCCGGCCAACCATGCTGGCGAGACCATTTGCCAGTTCGCGCGCGGCGGTCGAGGCCGTCTCACCCGCGTTCGCAGCATGCGTGACACTGATAGTAGGCGGTGCCCCGCCCGCTTTCTTCGGCATCGATCCGTGAATCTCCCCAGTTGGCTAAGTTTTTCCGGTCCCCGCGAGATGATAACATGGGCTGTCGGCTTTGAAAGCAGCGACCCTAGAAACAGTTAGTGGAGAAATGTTCCTCATCTGTAGGAGTCCGGCGCCTTCGATCATCAAGACAGGAGATAGACGCACCGCGCCAACATGCCCAGCCCCAACGACATCCTGACCGAACTGAAAAAGGTCAAATACCCCGGCTTCACCCGCGACGTCGTATCGTTCGGTATCATCAAGGATATCGAGGTCGGCTACTCGGGAGTCACGGTCTCGCTAACCATCCAATCGGCCAAACCGGAAGTGGTCAACCGCATTGTTCAGGACATCAAGGCAGCGGTCGCCGCGATGCCCGGCGTTCCCGCCGTCAAGGTCGAGGTTGAACAACCGGCACCAACCCAGGCTCGCGCCGCCAGCGCGGGGCGCAAGAGTATCGAGGGCGTCCAGCACATCATCGCGGTCGCCAGCGGCAAGGGCGGCGTCGGCAAGTCGACCGTCGCGGTAAACCTCGCGCTCGCGATGAATGCGTTGGGATGGCGCATCGGCCTGATGGACGCCGACGTTTATGGACCCAGCGTCGCGATGATGGTGGGCACCGAGGGCAAGGTGAACCTTACGCCTGAGCGCAAAATCATACCGCTTGAACGATATGGCATCCGCTATGTTTCGATGGCGTTCTTCGTCAGCGACGAACAAGCGGTGATCTGGCGCGGTCCAATGGTGACCAAGCTGGAGACCGAGTTCCTGTTCAACGTCGAGTGGGGCGAGCTGGATTGCCTGGTGCTCGATTTGCCCCCCGGCACCGGCGATGCGCAGCTGACCATAACGCAGCGAGTGAAACTGGATGGCGGGGTAATCGTCACCACTCCCCAGGAAATCGCGTTGGTCGACGTGCGCCGCGGCGTACAGATGTTCAGCGAGGTGAATGTTCCGGTTCTCGGAGTTGTGGAAAACATGAGCTACTACGTCTGTGGCAAGTGCCACAAACGTCACGAGATCTTCTCGCATGGGGGCGGCGCGCGGCTGGCGGAAACGCTCCAGGTCCCCTTCCTCGGTGAGCTGCCGATCACTCGCGAGCTGCGCGAAGGCGGGGACAACGCGATGCCGCTGGTCGCGGTAAATCCGGCGCATCCTGTCACCGCGGCCTTCAAATCGGTCGCCGCAAAGATAATCGAGGGGCTGGAGGAACACCCCGCCTGATGGCTTTCGCGGTCTTCGACGTCGAGACCCGAGTCGACAAGCACCTCCTCAACCAGGTCTACTTCGAAGGTCAAGGACTGAGCGACAGCGAGGCCTTCGATCGCTATCGCGAAGACCTGCGACGGCGACGCGACAACGATTTCTTTCCGACCACGCTGCACGTCCCCATTTCGATTGCAGTCGGAAATGTCGATGATGACTACGTATTGCATTCAGTCGAAAGCATCGCGGTCGAAGACTACTCGGAGGAAGCTCTGGTGCGCGAATTCTGGACCCGCGCCGAGCGCTTCACCGGCACCCTGGTGACCTTCAATGGACGCCGTTTCGACCTGCCGGTGCTGGAGCTGGCGGCCTTACGCCACGGGATAGCGGCCCCGGTCCATTTCGGCGACCAAAGCATCGCGCGCAGCCGCTATTCGGGCGCCCGTCATTTCGATTTGTTCGATTACCTGACCAACTTCGGCGCGGTTTCGCTCGCGGGCGGTCTGGATTTGCTCCTCAAAATGATCGGGATGCCCGGGAAAACCGGGATCGACGGCTCGATGGTGCAGGAATATTTCGAGACCGGACGCCTCGACGAGATCCATCGCTACTGCCGAAACGATGTAGTGCAAACTTACTTCCTGTTCCTGCGGGTCGCGCTGCTGCGGGGAGAAATCAACGCCGAGCTCTATCGCGCCGCCGCGGAAGCGTCGCAGCATTTCATGGCCGAGGAAGAAGCGCTCGCCAGCAAGAAAATCGCGTGACCGACGAATCAAAAATCTCGCCCAAAATCTCGCTCATCGTGATCTCCCGCGATGAAGAGGAACACATCGGGCAGTGCCTGCGCAGTGCGTGGTTCTGCAATGAGCTGATTCTGATCGATTCCTTCTCCACCGATCGCACGGTCGAGATCGCCCGCGACCTCGGTGCCAACGTCGTGCAGCATGAGTTCACCAACTACGTGATGCAGAAGCAGATGGCGCTCGATCGCGCGACCAGCGAATGGGTCCTGCTGATGGACTCCGACGAGCAGGCCACCCACGATCTCGGCGAGGAAATCCTGGCCGCGGTCAGCGGGCCGAATCCGGCCGACGGCTACCGCATCCGGCGCATCCTCTATCATCTCGGGCACTACTACCCCTTTGGAATATATCCGGATAATCCGGTGCGGCTGTTCCGTCGCGAGCGCGGGCATATCGGCGGGCGCGATCCGCACGACAAAGTGGTGGTCAACGGCCGCATCGGCAAGCTCGCGAGCCCGATTCTGCACTTCAGCTACCGCGACGTCGCGGACCATGTGGCCACCATAAATCGCTTCTCGAGCCGTGGTGCGATGGAGCAGGAGCCGACCATTTTCACGCCGCTTCAGATGCTGACCAATCCGATGTGGCGATTTTTCAATTTCTACATACTGCGCGGCGGCTTTCGTGACGGCGGCCGCGGACTCTACGCTGCGATGACTGCGGCCTTCTATGTCTTTCTGAAATACGCCAAGTTATACGAGCGCAGGCTCAGATCGCGCCGCCTGTGAAGCGCCGCGCTCGCGGCCTCTCCCGGTTGACCGGCTTTGCGGCGCCGGTTCACTTCATTTTTTCGTAACAAGCGAATAACGTAGGCGCTGCCTCATGAAACGATTGTTCAGCTACATGCGCCGTCATTGGCTGACCTACTTCTTCGGAATCCTTGCGACTTTTCTGACGGCGACGTTCTACAATTTCGTTCCGCTCCTCACGCGCGATGCCATCAACGCCGCGCAAGCCGGCCATCGCGTCGCGCTGGCGCACTACTGCGAACTGATCGCGCTGGTGGCCGTGGTGATGGGCACCGCGCGATGGGTCTCGCGCTTCGTCATCTTCAATATCGGCCGCGACATCGAATACGAAATTCGCAACGATCTTTTCGCCCATCTGTCGCGGCTCGGCCCCGATTTCTATCAGCGGTTGCGCACCGGCGACCTGATGTCGCGGATGGTCAACGACATCACCGCATTGCGCCTGCTGGTCGGGATGGGGGTGCTGATGTTCACCAACACCCCGGTCTATTTCATCTACGCCCTGATCTTCATGACCTACCTGAACCATCGGCTGACCGTCGCCGCCATCATTCCCGCGATCCTGCTGCTGTTCGGGGTTCGCAAGCTTACCCGCGCGCTGATGGAGCGGAGCCTCAAGGTGCAGCAGGAACTCGGCAACATCGGCGCGAAGGTCCAGGAGAGCCTCGCCGGGATTCACGTAGTCAAAGCCTACACACTGGAGGATCACGAGGCGCAGCGCTTTCGCGCGCTCAATGACGAGTACAACGAGCAGGGTCTGGCGCTGGCCCGGACCCGCGGGGGCTTGTTCCCGATGATTCGCGCCGCGGCGGCCACCTCGACCATGATCGTCCTCATCTATGGCGGCAGCCTGGTCCGCGCCGGTCAGATGTCGATCGGCGATCTGATGGCATTCATGCTGTACGTGACGCAGCTCGCGTTCCAGGCAACTTCGTTCGGGTGGGTGCTATCGATTTATCAGCGCGGAAAAGCCGCGATGAAACGGGTCGACGAGATTTTCGAGGAACAACAGCAGCAGACCGTCAGCGGGCCGGAGGAGCGCCTCGAGGTCGAGGGCGCAATCGAATTCCAGAATGTTTCTTTCAGCTACTTTTCCTCCAACGGCAACGGCAAGCTTGGAGAACGGCAGCCCTACGCGTTGCACAATATCGACGTGAAGGTGACGGCAGGCGAGAAGCTCGCCATCGTCGGGCGCACCGGCTCCGGAAAATCCACTATGATCAAGCTGCTCGGACGGCTGATTGAGCCGACCGAGGGACGCGTTTTGCTCGATGGTCGCGACATTCGCGAAATCCCGATTCGCGCGCTCAGGCGCACCGTCGGGGTGGTCCCGCAAGAGCCGACCCTGTTCTCCGACACGCTCGCGCGCAATATCGCATTCGGCGCGCCGGATGCCGAAATGAAGGAAATCGAATTCGCCTCGCAGGTGGCGGGACTGGCGCCGGATGTCGCGGTGCTGCCCCGCGGCTTCGACACCATCGTCGGCGAGCGCGGCATGTCGTTGTCGGGCGGACAGAAGCAACGGGTCACGATTGCGCGATTGATCACCTACCATCCTTCGGTGGTGGTCCTCGATGACGCGCTCTCGAGCGTCGATACCGAAACCGAACGCGCGGTCCTGCACAACCTCAGCGACAGTGTGCAGGGACGCACCACCATCGTAGTGGCGCATCGTGCGTCGACAGTGCGCGATGCCGACGAGATCATCGTGCTGGAGGAAGGACGGATTGCGGAGCGCGGCAACCACGAAGATCTGATGGCGCGGCGCGGAATCTACGCCGAACTGTTCCATCGCCAACTGCTCGAAGAAGAGCTGGCGCAGTACTGATGGTCCACGAAGAACAACCAGCGCGCGAGGTGCAGGCGTACGACACCCATCTGATCCGATGGGTGTGGCAGTTCATCAAGCCCTACCAGCATCTGTTCTGGATCTCGACGCTGCTGATGCCGCTCAACTCGGCCTTCGCGCTGACGCAGCCGTACATCGTCAAACTCACCATCGATATCTTCCTGGCGCATCGCAAGGTCGCGCCGCCGCGGTGGCTCGCGCACCTCATCACGCGAGTGGCCCCGAATCATGGACTGATTGTGATGGGTGGGTTGTACCTGCTGCTGGTGCTCGGCGAGTTCGCGACGTTCTATGGCCAATTTTATTTGACCATGATGGTCGCGCAGTACAGCCTGTCCGATCTGCGGCTGGCGCTGTTCCAGCGGGTGGAAAAACTCCCGATGGCATTTTTCGATCGCACTCCGATCGGCAGGCTGGTCAGCAGGATCAGCACCGACATCGACGCGATCAGCGAAATGTTCGGCTCCGGCTCGCTGACGATCTTCATCGATTTCCTCACCCTGGCCGGAATCGCGGTGATCATGTTCACGCTCAATCCGCGGTTGACGCTATGGGCTTTTCTGTCGATTCCACCGCTGCTCCTGATCATCAACTTTTTCCGGGTTCGCGCGCGGGTGGTTTATCGCGAGATCCGCGATCGCCTTGCTGCAGTGAACGCCTATCTATCCGAATCGATCAATGGAATGGCGGTCATCCAGCTCTTCACTCGCGAGGATGTCAGCGCGCGCGAGTTCGACGTACTGAACAAGAGCAGCCGCGATGTCCAGGTGCTCGCCAACATTTACGAGGCCGGGCTGTTTTCGTCGGTCGAATCACTGAGTGCGATAACGGTGGCAGTCATCCTGTGGTTCGGCGGCGGCGACGTCATCCGCCACGCCATCACGATCGGCACGCTGTTCGCCTTCATCGACTATACGCAGCGATTTTTCGGGCCGCTGCGCGAAATCTCGAACAAGTACACGACGCTGCAATCGGCGCTGGCGGCGGTCGACAAGATCGAGCGCCTCATGATGGAACCCGTCACCATCGCGAGTCCGGCATTGCCGAAGAGCAGTGGCGCGCGGCGCGGCTCGGTGGTTTTTGACCACGTCAATTTCGAATATCGCAAGGGCGAGCCGGTGCTGAAGGACCTCAGCTTCAGCGTCGAGCCGGGGCAGAAGATCGCGATCGTCGGGCCGACGGGGTCGGGCAAAACCACCATCATGAAGCTGCTCAATCGCTTCTACGATGTGACCTCGGGGCGAATCCTGGTGGACGGGATCGATGTCCGTGAATGGGACCTGACCGCGCTGCGGCGCGCGATTGGACTGGTGCAGCAGGACGTATTCCTGTTCGCCGGCGACATCCTGGAAAATGTGCGGCTCGGGCGCGCCGACCTTTCAGAAGAGGGAGTTCGCGCGGCGCTCGCGCGCGCGCAGGCTCTGCGCTTCGTGGAACGGCTGCCCTCGGGCCTCGCGCAACAGGTCAGCGAACGCGGAGCTAATCTCTCCTCCGGACAGCGCCAGCTTCTATCGTTCGCCCGCGCGCTTGCGTACGAACCGACCATCCTGGTGATGGATGAAGCGACCTCGAGCGTGGACAGCGAAACCGAGCGGCTTATCCAGATCGCGCTGAATGAGTTGCTGGCCGACCGCACCGCGCTGGTAATTGCGCATCGCCTTTCGACCATCGAGCGCGCGGATCGAATCATGGTGCTTGCCGGCGGCGTCTTACGCGAGAGCGGTACCCATGACGAACTTCTCAAGCTGCGCGGCCTCTATTACCGGCTCTTCGAATTGCAATATGCCACGATCCCGGAACCTGCGCGCGAGGCTGTGGACTAGGACGTGCGACGCCCGCTGCGCTGGTTGGTGACGGCCGCGGCCGCAATGCTGCTCGCGGGATGCAACGTCGGCTACATCGCCAGGGGCGCGTATGAAGAGGCGCGCATCCTGTGGAATCGCAAGCCGATTTCCCAGGTAATCGCCAATCCCGCCCTCGCGCCAGAGGTCCGCACCAGACTCGAAACCGTTCTCGCAGTGCGCGATTTCGCGCGCGATCGACTTGGCCTCAAGGTCGGCGGCGCGTACACCACAGTTTCGGCGGTGGACAAGGGCGCAATCGTGTACGTGGTGATGGCGGCGCCGCGCGATTCGCTGGAGCCGTACCAATGGTGGTTTCCGATCGTCGGCGCGGTCCCCTACCGCGGATACTTCAACCAGGACGAGGCGCGCGCGATGGCAGCCGAGATGGAAGCGAAAGGATACGACACCATGGTGCGTCCGGCGGTGGCGTTTTCGAGCCTGGGATTCTTTGACGATCCGTTGCTTTCAAATCTGCTGCGGCTGGACAAGGTCGAACTCGCCGGCGTGATCATTCATGAACTTTTCCATCGCACCTATTTTCTCCCGAGCAACGTGATGTTCGATGAGTCGGCCGCCAACTACGTGGGCACACGCGGCGCGGTGGAATTTTTCAAACAGACCGAGGGCGATTCCGCGCCGGATACGATTGCGGCGCACGGCGTTTTCGACAGCGACCTCAAGTTCGCGGGTTTCCTGCTGCAAGCGCAGGCAAAACTGCTCAGGATCTACGGCAGCGATCTGTCCAGTGACGAGAAACTGAAGCAGCGGGAAGTTGCCTTCGAAGCGATCAAGGCTGACTACGCCAGGTTGAAACCCACGCTATCGGGGCTCGAACGCTTCGATCTGGACCAACATCCGCTCAACAACGCGGTGCTGATCAACTATCTGATCTACTTTCATGACCTCGACAACTTTGCGGCGCTCGAGCGCATCAATCATGGCGATCTGCGAGCCACCATCGCGCGCATCATCGAACTGGCCAAGGCGCATCCAGATGATCCCTTCTATGCGATATGGGAAGCGACCCGCGAAGCGCCGCCCGCACCCCGATCCTCGTTGCAACTGATGCCGCCGGGCTAGGCGGCGAGGAGTTCCGTGATTGCGGTGGTGACAGCGTCCTCGTAGCCGCCGAAGAAATGATCGGCGCCGTCTACGATTTTCAGCCGTGCGCCGCAACTTTCCGCCAATTCTGTGATGGCGCGCTTGGGACAATAGGAATCATGGTCACCGGCGACCAGCACGATCTTTTTCCCACTGCTGGCCGTCGCAGAGAAATCGCCCATCCCGACCGGCAGCGCTATTCCCGCGATGGTGGCGACTTCGGGCAACGCGACGCCAGCCCGCATCGCCGTCGCCGCGCCGAATGAATAACCCGCCATGACCGCGGCCTCACTCTGGATTCCCGGCTGCGACAGGAGAAACCGCAGCGCCGACTTCGCGTCGTCGATCTCGCCCACCCCGCCCGAATGCTCACCCTCGCTCGCGCCGACCCCGCGGAAGTTGAAGCGAAGGGTCGCGAAGCCGAGCTTCCACAGCGCCTCGAGAATCGCCTCGACTACGTTGTTGTGCATCGAGCCGCCGTAGAGTGGGTGCGGATGACAGACCACCGCGGCGCGCGCGGATCCGTTCGTGGAGGGAACCGTCATCAATCCTTCGAGCTTCAGCGGACCGGATGGGAAGCTGACCGATGCTTCTTTCATTGGGACTCCTTGCGGCAATATTCATGCAAGTGAGCCATGGAGACAATCCCGAAATTCGCCGCCGATCGGATGCTCGCGCGAACCGCGCGATGGTTGAGGATGCTCGGCGCAGACACGATTTTCGATCAAAGCATCGACGGCGCGACGATGTTGAAGATGGGGCGCGTCGAAGGACGCATCATGCTGACACGCGACAAGCGCCTCAAAACCGCACCCGAGGTGATCCTGCTGGAATCCAACGATTTTCGGGAACAGCTCCGGCAGATTTTCACGCGCTGTCCGTTCGATATGCTGCAAAATGCTTTCTCGCGCTGCTCCCGATGCAACACCGAGCTCATCGAGGTAGACCGCGAAATCATCCGGATGAGGGTCCCGCCGTTTGTCTATGCGAACAACGAGAAGTTCTCCGAATGCCCCAAGTGCGCGCACATCTATTGGGGCGGAACTCATCGCGACCGAATGCTGTGCGAGATGCGCAACCTCGGGCTGGACCTCAACCATCGCGCCTAGCCGTTCATTTTTGGGATTGTCTTAAAACTGGCGCATTTATTATAAGTGAATTCACGGTTCGGGCGTTTGTAGTGCCCAGGGGAGAGGGAACATGAAGAAGGCCCAGTTGGGCGTTGTTTTCACCTTCATTTTCGGCCTCTGCATCAATGCTCACGCGGTTTCGCTCACCCTCGAAGGAGTGGGCGCAGGCGTTAACCTCGGAAGCTCGCAAGCACTCTACGCCAGTGACAGTACCGGGCGCGCGGTGCGGGTTACCGCAGTAGGGATGCCGGCTCCCGGCGAGGGCACCATCACTGAACTCGGCGTTCCCTCGATGATGCCGGATGGGCGCATACTGTTCGGCGCCGAAGTCACCACCAAGGGTGAGCGCGGATCCACCGATCGCGTGCAATGGAACATTTTTATCGGCAATCCCGATGCCGCGGTGGAGCATCGCCTGACGGCGCTGGAGATAAAATCCAAACCGGCATGGTGTAATCCCGTCTTTCATGGCGACCCCTACCCGGTCGCCGACGCGGATGGGCAAATTGCCTTCATGGCGGCGCTCGGGCGCGATCGCGACGGGTTGTTGCTGTACTCGCATGGCGCGCTGTCGTGCCTCGCCGAAACCAAGACCAAAACCAACGAGGGCGACGAAATCGCCGTACTCAGTTTCGGCAGCCCTCAGATGGGCGATCACGGTGAGGTGGTTTTCAACGCATGGCTCAAGCCATCGGCACGTCATTCGATGCCGAAGCTCAATGACTCGGCGCACGATCACGAGCATCTGCAAGCCCTGCTGATTGCGACCCGCGCCGGCGTACATGAGTTGGCAGTCGAAGGAGACTTCGGGCCCAATCACACCGAATATCGGCGGCCGTTCGGGTTGCCGAGCGCGCTGGCCTCGCCACAGGGAACCCTGATTGCATTCACCGCGAAGACCGGCAGCGGCGCGGCGCTGTTCATGTACGATGGCACCGGAATGGTTCGGATGCTTCCGACCGGAACGGAAACGCCGCTCGGGCCCGTATCGTATGTTTCACCGGGGCGCCCGGGTCTGATGGCCGATGGCACGACAGCCATTCTGGCTGGATGCGCGCGAATTCCGGTAATCTTCCGGCTCAATCGCGGGTTGCTCGACCTACGCATCCAGCGCGGACAACTGACCCCGCTGGGCGCGATTATCGAATCGCTTGGCGATCCGGTCCTGACTGCCTCGGGTGCAATGTTCGTGGGCGCAACCGACACCTACGGGCGCGAGCAACTGTACGTGCTCGATCGCAACGATGAGTTCTTCGAGATGGGATCGCCGGAAATGCTATATCGGGTCGCTTTTGACGGTGAGGCGAATCATCCGCACGCCATCTTCACCGGAACGCTGACGGTCAATCAGCATGGCGACTACGGCTACCTCGGCGGCAAGTAGCCTCGCGCATCGGATCGAGCGGCCTGCTTCGAAGAGCAGTTGACCCTGTCGTCGGGCGTTGATGTGATACCGATCGGTCGCGCAACGCGGCCACCGGGAGCATTCAACGATGGCGGCATCCGACAAATTTCTGCAGCTCAACCAGCAGCTCTACGATTACGTGATCGCGCACGGACACAATGGCGATCCGATCCTGCGCGACCTCGCACAGGAAACCCGCAACCTGGGGCGCATCGCGGGAATGCAAATCGCGCCGGAGCAAGGCACGCTGATGGGACTGCTGGCGCGCGCCATCGGCGCAAAGTCCGCCATCGAGGTGGGAGTCTTCACCGGATACAGCTCGCTATGCGTCGCGAGGGCGCTGCCGGCTGACGGGAGGCTGTTGTGCCTCGACGTCAATGAGGAGTGGACCGCGATCGCGCGGCGCTACTGGGAGCGCGCGGGCGTCGCCGGAAAAATCACCCTGAGGCTCGGGCCAGCCATCGAAACCCTGGCGACGCTTCCCAAGTCCCACAGCTTCGATTTCGCATTCGTCGATGCCGACAAGAGCAACTACAAAACCTACTATGAGGAGATCCTCGCGCGGTTGCGACGCGACGGTCTGCTGCTTATCGACAATGTGCTGTGGAACGGGCAGGTCATCGACTCGAATGACAAATCCCAGGACACCGTAGCGATTCGCGCGCTGAACGATTTCATCGCCACCGACAGTCGCGTCGAGGCGGTAATGATTCCGGTCGCCGACGGAATCACGATCGTCCGCAAAAAATAGCGCTCGTGAATGATCGTCCACCCTCCGAAGCTTCGCGATGGCAGGGCCTCGCGCGCGAGGCCCTGGCGTTCGGGGAAATCGCCGCGCTGTTGCGAGATCCCATCTACCGCGGCAATGGCGTGCCGCGTGGCGATGGACGCCTGGTCGTGATCATCCCCGGACTTTTCGGCAGCGACCTGTATCTCTGGCCGCTGCGGCGATGGATCTCACGCATCGGCTTTCGCCCCAGCACCTCGGGTTTGTGGGTGAATGCGGGATGCGCCGACCGGCTCACCTCGGAAATCGAAAAGTGGATCGAGCGACAGCAGCCGCAGCATGATCGAAGCGTCGTGCTGATCGGCCATAGCCGCGGGGGAGTGCTCGCGCGCGCGTTGGCGGCGCGGATGGGAAGCCGGGTTTCCAATCTCATCGCGCTCGGTTCGCCAATCGGAATCGCGGCGGCATTCGCATCCGGAAGCGGCCCGCGATTCGCGCATCAAACGATGAACCGGGTCGCGCAGGCCAGCAACGCGGCGCGAGGCTTTCTCGATCCGCAATGTCGCTTTCCCGATTGCGAATGTGCTTTCGTCAACAACCTTCGCGATCCGCTCGCGCCGGAGGCCACGGTCCTCTCCATCTATAGTCGCGAGGATCCGATCGTCCCGCCCGAGGCATCGATCGTAGCGGGCGCCCGCAACGTCGAAGTCAGCGGTTCGCATTCAGGGTTGGTATATAATCCCGCCGTCTACCGCGAACTCGCTCGCGCTCTCGCTTAATCGCAAATGGTTGATATCCAAATCGCCGGAGACCATCTCGAGGTCGAATTTCTCGGATGGAGCAAAGTCTGGGCGCTGCGCAGCCGCCTTGAGATTCCGCTCGCTTCCATCAAGAGCGTGCGCGCCGACGCGCAGATTCCGAAAGGCTTCTACATCAGGGCATTCGGGACCGGATTTCCGGGAGTCATCTATGCCGGCATGTTCACCGATTTCAAGCGGTGGGCATTCTTCGATTTGCGGAAAGATCGCTCCAACGTCGTGATAATGGAACTGGCGGGGTGGAAGTACGACGTCGTCGCGGTCGAGGTGAAGGACGTGGGCGCTACCGTAACGGCTATCCGCGACGCTGTGGCGGCGCGGGAGTCGCCGTCCAATTCCTAGTTCTGCCCCGGGAGACGGGCGGCCGCGAAGGTGCGCGTACCGCGAACCACCTGTGCGCTCACCAGGTTGCGATTGTTCAGAATCTGCCAGGTGTTCTCAGGGCGCTCCGCCGGGTACTCGACTCGTGCATTCTTGCAGATCGCGGCTTGCTCGATTTTGAAATCCGGCGCGGTCACTACCAACTCGGTCTTCATGCCATTGTCGTCGCGCACCGTTTTGATCGCGTCAACGTGATCGTAAGCCAGGCGACTCGGTTCGATGGTCTGCAAAAGCGGCAACGTGACTTCGAGCAGCGGCCCCTTCTCATCGCTGATCAGCGCATGCGCGCGATTGCGATCGGCCTCAAACTCGATTTTGCCGAATGCATTGGGATATCCGCGCTCGAAGATTCCCGCCGCCAGCGCCGTCCGGCTGTTGGTGATGGAGGCAGCGGTGAACACCGCGGGCATCATGCTGAGGCGACCTCCGAGCGCAAGGGCCGCATCGCGAAACGGCCCAATCGGGCTCTGCGGATTATCGACGATGAACAGCCTGCAATATGCCGGCGTAGTGCGACCGTATTCGGGTGGCAGCCAATCGAGCAGGATTTCCTTGCGCACCTCGAAGTACACATTGATGAACGTCGCATCGGCGCAGGTCCACGGCAGCGCGGGATATTCCGGCTTCGAGGTCGGCAACTCGATCCGATACTTGTCGTGTTTTGCTCTTCCGAAATCCGGCACTTGACCTTACCCCTAGCCCCTCTCCCTTCAGGAGAGGGGCACCAGAAAATTCGACCCTACACTTTGCTTCTCTTTCCCCCCTTCTCTGTAGGGGAAGGGGGCCAGCGGGTTAGGTCTTACGCCTGCGGCATCGGAGGCGCTTCCGGCCCGCGGTCGCTCTTGGGCGCCTTCTTCGCGCGTTCCGCCATTTTCTCTTCGGTGAATTCCGGCATCACGTACTTGGCGAAACGTTCGAGGCTCGCGAGCACCTTCTTATGCGGGATCGCCTGATCGAAGTTGATCAGCATCACCACTCGCTCGACGCCGACCTCCTCCCAGTAGCGCATGTTCTCGATGATCTCCTCGGGCGAGCCGACCGGGAAACCCTCACGCAGTGACAGAATCTCCGCCTGGCTGAGCAGCGCGGTAGCATTGGCCTGCGAGGTGTACGCATGCGAGGGATAAATCCCGCCGAGGCCGACCAGATGCGCCGCGGTCTGGAAAAATGAAAATGCCGCAGCTCCGCCAACCGCTTTGGCTTCGTTCGGATCCTCGCCGCAGTAGAGCCAGCTCGCGGCATTGACCTGGTTGTTCACGAACTTACCGACCGGATCGCAATGCTTGATGATGCGTCGATAGTCCGCAACCAGCCTGCGATAGTCCGCCGGCGTGCCGAGCGTGACGCCGAGCATTCCGATGCCGCGCTCGGCCGCCTGCACCGCAGTCTCGGGCGATGACACCGCGACCCACATCGGAGGATGCGGATCCTGGATCGGCTTGGGCAACACGTTGCGCGGCGGCATCGAGAAGTATTTCCCATGCCATTCGAATTCGTCCTCGGTCCACATTTTGGGAATCGCGCGGATGCACTCGTCCCACATTTCCTTGGTGCTGTCGGGATCGATGTTGAATCCGCCGACCTCGGTCCAGGTCGCCGACCTTCCAGTCCCGAACTCGAGGCGACCGCCCGATACGAGATCGAGCATCGCAGCGCGCTCTGCGATTCGCGCCGGATGATTCATCGGCGGAAGGCAGACCGAGATTCCTTGCCCGATGTGGATGCGCTTGGTCTTTGCCGCGGCCGCGGCGAGAAAAACTTCGGGCGCGGAGCCGTGCGAATATTCTTCCAGGAAGTGATGCTCGACCTGCCAGACCTGGTCGAAGCCGAGTTCGTCGGCGAGGATGATTTGCTCCATCGCCTGGTCATACTCACGTAGCTCGGACTGACGCGACCACGGTTTCTGCACTGAATGTTCGTAGAAGATTCCGAATTTCATGCGCGACGCTCCGTCACCGGCTTAAGCCGGCGCTACAAAGTTCAATTCAGTTTTTGCAAGCTCGGACAAAATCCCAACCCCACGGTTCCTTCACCACAGTATGCACCAGCGGAAGGCCCGAGCGGAGTCACCACCAATTTCGCACATTTGAGCCGCTGCTGCGCCTGGGCTGCGAGGCTCTTCGCTCCCTCGGGATTGTTGCCGTGCGTGATCACCACGATCGCCTCGCTGCCGCCCAGCTCGCTTCTGCGCCAGCTCCAGCATCTTCGCGACGTTCTCCGCCTGCGTGCGAGCCTTGCCGATGACGGCGATACGACCCCATACGCGAATCAGCGGCAGCATCCCGCGCAGCGGACCGACGTTCATTTCGTACAGGGAAATGCGGCCGTCACGACGCAGGTATTCGCTGGTCGCCGGCGCATAGAAGCTGTCGATTTGAGGCGTCGCCTCTTCGATCGCACTGATGATGTCCTTCAGCTCCGCGCCTCGCGCGGCCATCTCGGCAGCACTGATCGCGACCGCTCCGAGCGCCGTCAGCGCGCGCCCGGTGTTCATCACCTCGACTTCGATCTTGCTGTCGCGCTTGGCGACCACGGCGGCCGAATACGCGGCGGTGTAAGTCGAGCACGATTCGAAGGGATTGATGAGGCATAGCACGCGCTCGGCGCGCTCATGCGCCTTGCGAAACGCGGCAAGGAAATCCGACGGCATCGCGGCGGCGATGGTCGGCAGCCGCGGTTCATCTTTGAGGCGGCGATAGAACTCGCCGCGATCGAGCGCGTCATCGCGGAAAAACTCGGTCGCGAAAGCGACTTGCAGTGGCGCGGTCTCGATGCCGAGGCGCGCGGTCTCGGCGCCGGGCAAATCGACGCTGGAATCGGTTACAATGGAAATAAGCTGATTCACTTTCCTACCAGATGTTAGTTAATAACCGTTTACCGCGCCCCTCCGGTCGGTCAAGGAACGCTCCCGCACGAAATCGTTTCGCGATGTTCTCGAAGAATGTGTGACCCACCCCGAGCCCAGGAGCGCCGACGCCAACGGCGAGCAGCGTTCGCGGTCAACACGCGGCTTATTGCGGAGTCGTTCGATTTAACCCGAATGATTTACCACTTGAGCAAGGAATTGAATTAGTGGAGGACGTTGCGGCCCCTTTGATGAACCCGAAATCCTTTGCGGAAATTGAATACGAGTTCCAGGTCATTTTCGAGAACGTAGATTATAGATATTAATTAAGCCAGGAAGATTTTAGTTATGGCCAGGACAGAAATAATACAAATGTAAAGGATATTTTTGGTATTTTGCTTGACAAATAATTCACCAGGAATAAAGTAGTCGCAAATTTGAGCGGAGGACAATACAAATGACTGCACTCTCAGAAACTACAGCCGGTTCTATTCAGGATGCATTGCGCACCACGCGACAGCGAGCCGTGACCTTGATTGGCCAACTTGAGCGCAATCAGGGTCGGCCGACATTTACTGGACGATTAACCTTGGAGCAGTTCGCCGAACTGACGGTGGTGCACAATCGAAAGTGGGCGGAAGACGCAGGCGAATTCGATGGATGTCGTTACGCAGCGCGAGATCATCGACGCCCACGCGAATGGTCTGGCGATCCTTCATGCTGCAAGGTCTGGTAGATGCGACGATCCGAAGAATGCGAGAAGATGAACCTGCGTCGCCTTTGATCGAAGTTCTTGAGAAAATCCAGGATCGTGTCGGCCACAGCACCCATTATGGATTGCCCCAGGTCACCTTGGTGCTTACAGGTGAGCCCGAACTCCGGCTCGTCAAGGACGGCGAAGACACTGTTGCCGCAAGGCTGTCGCTGCCATCGGGGCGACTCTTTGTCGTAGCGGATGGTCAGCATCGACGAGAAGCGGCGCGGCGAGTCCGCGACTTTATGAACGACCTTATCGCTACACGGCGAATTCCCGGAAGGGAAAGCTCTATCCTCATTCGGATTCCCCGATGTCGGCCGACGAAATGGAAGCTTGGTCTGCGATTCATGAGACCTTCCGTGCATGGACATGGATTTCATTCGAGGCGCATATCGGCTTGGAAGTGGAAGAAGCCCGGCAAATGTTTACAAACTACAACTGTCACGTTAAGCCCGTGAAGATGGGGCTTAGCCTCGAATTCGATCACAGCAATCCGATCAACCGCTTCGCGAAGGATTGGGTACAGGAGCATCTTGCAACCATCCCCGATGGTAAGAGGCTCGACCTACGGGAGCTTGCTACCGTTCATGGATTTCTTTTCCTCGGCAAGACCACGATCAAGAGCGCGCCTTATGACGTTGACGACATCCTGCCGATCGCCAGGGAGTTCTGGACATTGGTCCTACAAGCTAAAGAATGGCGGCGGCAGGATTCGCTGCTACACGACGTCCCGGTGCTGAAAGCTCTGGCAAAAGCCTGGTTCTATGTCTTCGTGGCGCGGCGCAATCAAGCTCGCGATAAGGCTGAGCTTCTGCGCACCTACATCCGAAAGACCGTCTTCGACCGCAACTGGATGCAGTCGGTTCCGGGTTTGGAGGCGCATACTGTTCCCGCCGAAACCGAATTGGGATTCCGATTTTCACCCGCTCATAACGATATTGTGGCCAGGATCGTCGAACATGTTCTGGGCAAAAAAGGAACGCTACAGTCGCTGCGTACAGTCGCATAGCGGCCAAGAGTCAAACATCTCGCGCACCACGAAGTCTACGAGGGGGGGCCGCCCGCGGCGGCCCCCTTAGCCTTCAGCCCCAACACGCGAGAAGTGCGATCGGATGATCGCTCCATCCAGTATCGGCAAAGAAGCGGCCCGATGGAGCCGGGGCGCGGGGCAGCGCTAGACTCGCAGGACATCACCTCGCAGGCGGCACATGGAAGAACGTTACAACCCTAAAGACATCGAGCCCAAATGGCAGGCGGAATGGGAGCGCGCGCAGCTCTACCTGACGCGCGAGGATCCGGCGCGCGAGAAATTCTACGTCCTCGAAATGTTCCCCTACCCGTCCGGCGCCGGACTCTCGGTCGGCCATCTGCACAACTACGTGCCGTGCGACGTCATCGGGCGCTACAAGCGGATGGCGGGTTTCAACGTCCTGCACGCGATGGGATGGGACGCGTTCGGGCTGCCCGCCGAGAACGAAGCGCTGCTGCGCCAGTCGCATCCGAGCGAGACGGTGCCGCGCTACGCCGCCAACTTCAAGCGCCAGCTCATCATCTCGGGATGCGCCTATGATTGGACCCGCGAGATCAATTCGTCCTCGCCCGAATACTACAAATGGACGCAATGGTTCTTCCTTTTGTTATACAAGCGCGGGCTCGCGTATCGCGCGACCGGCTCGCAATGGTGGTGCGATAAATGCCGCACCATCCTGGCCAACGAGCAGGTCGTCAACGGATGCTGCTGGCGGCACCCCGACAATCCGGTTTCGAAGAAAGACCTCGAGCAGTGGTACATCAAGATCACCGCGTTCGCTGACGCGCTGCTCGACGACCTCGATAAGATCGACTGGCCCGAGCCGATCAAGCTGATGCAGCGCAACTGGATCGGCCGCTCCGAGGGCGCGGAGCTCGCGTTCCCGGTCACCGCGCATCCGGGCAAGGAAGTCCGCTTCTTTACCACGCGGCCCGACACCGTCTTCGGCGTATCGTTCATGGTGCTGGCGCCCGAGCATCCGCTGGTCGCCGAGATCACCACGCCTGAGCAGCGCGCGGCGGTCGAGGCTTACGTCTCGCAGGCGCGCCGGCAGACCGAGATCGAGCGGCTCTCGACCGCGAAAGACAAAACCGGGGTATTCACCGGCGCATACGCGCACAATGTCTTTAGCGATAAGGACATTCCGATCTGGATCGCCGATTACGTGCTGATGGGATACGGCACCGGCGCCATCATGGCGGCGCCCGGTGAGGATCAGCGCGACTTCGAGTTCGCCAAAAAGTACGGCCTCGAGATTCCGGTCGTCACCGCGCCTGCCGATGGCAGCGTCGCGCCTGCCGATCGCGCTTACAGCGAGCGCGGTATCACGGTGAACTCGGGCTTCCTGACTGGGATGACCAGCGACGAGGCGATCAAGGCGGTCGGCCAGTATGCCATCGACCACGAGATTGGAAAGCCTACTATCAGTTACAGGATGCGCGATTGGCTGATCTCGCGGCAGCGCTACTGGGGCGCGCCGATTCCGATGGTGTACTGCAAGAACGACGGCATCGTGCCCGGTACCCGATGACCAGCTACCGGTGCTGCTTCCCGAGATGAAGGAGTATCAGCCGTCGGGGACGGGGCGCTCGCCGCTCGCCAATGTTCCGGAGTTCGTCAACACCACCTGTCCCAAGTGCGGCGGGCCCGCCGAGCGCGAGACCGACACCCTCGACGGCTTCGCATGCTCGTCGTGGTACTTCCTGCGCTTCGCGTCGCCGCACACGAGCGAGGTGCCGTTCGAGCGCAAGGCGGCCGATTACTGGCTGCCGGTCAACCTATATGTCGGCGGCGCCGAGCACGCCGTGATGCATCTTCTGTATGCGCGGATGTGGACCAAGGTGATGGCCGACGCCGGCATGATCAACTTTCGCGAGCCGTTCTCCGTGCTCCGCAATCAAGGGATGGTGTGGGCGAGCGACGGCCAGAAGATGTCGAAGAGCAAGGGCAACGTCGTCACGCCCGACGAGATGATCGACAAGTACGGCGCCGATCCGCTGCGGCTGTGGGAGCTTTTCATGAGCCCCTTCGATGAGCCGACCAACTGGAACGAGGACGGCGTCGTCGGGAACCTCGCGCTACCTGATGCGGGTGTGGACGATGGTGCGCCGCTACGTCGAGGCCGGCGCGCCAACCGGAAGCCCCAGCGAGGAAACCATCAAGCGCACGCACAAGACGATTGCGACGGTAACCGATCACATCGAGCGGTTGCGCTTCAATACCGCGCTCGCCGCGATGATGGATCAGCTTAACTACCTCGCGAAGCTGAAGCCTGAGGAGCTCGGCAGGTTCGCGCTGGAGAATTATCTCCTGATGCTGGCGCCGATGGCGCCGCACATCACCGAGGAAATCTGGCGCGCGCTCGGCCACGACCAATCGATCCATCTCGAATCATGGCCGAAGTTCGATCCCGCGCTGACGAGGGAAGAAACCGTCACCGTGGTCGTGCAGATCAACGGCAAGGTGCGCGATCGATTGCAGATCGCCGCCGGCGCACCCGAGGCCGAGGTAACCGCGCTGGCACTCGCGAGCGATGCGGTAAAGCGTCATCTTGATGGCAAGCCTCCGAAGAAAGTTATTTACGTTCCCGGCAAGCTGGTGAGTATCGTCGCATAACCGAAGTCGACGACGCTTGAAGATTTCGCGCGCATCGTGCGATGCTGCCCCTCGAATCGTATCGACCACAGCCAAGGAGTCTCCCGCGATGCCCGACGTAGTAACTCTCAAGCGCCATCAGAACTGGGCCACCCTCTCGCTCAATCGTCCCGACAAGCGCAACGCGCTCAATGTCGAAGTGCTGGCCGGAATGGACAAGGCGCTGCGTGAAGTTGAAAACGACAAGGAGATTCGCGCGCTGGTGGTGCGCGGCGAGGGCCGGCATTTCTGCGCGGGCATCGATCTGGCCGAGGTCGAGCAGGCCGAGTCGGGTCACAATCCCGCGAGCCTCGAAGGGGTTTTTCATCGCCTCGAGCAACTGCACGCGATCACGATTGCCGCGGTGCAGGGCGCCGCGATCGCGGGAGGCCTGGAACTCGCGCTCCATTGCGATTTGCGCATCGCCGCTGACGACGCGAAGTGCGGCATGACGCTCGGCAAGGTCGGACTGATGGTGCCCTACGATTTCACCCGCAAGCTCATCGAGGTCATCGGCGCCGCGAACACTTCGCTGATTCTCTTCACCGCCGATCTTTTTGACGCGAAGCGGGTCTACGAAATGGGCATGATGTCGCAGGTGGTGCCGGCCGCCGCGCTCGACGAGACCGTGAATGCGCTGGCCGAGAAAGTCGCCGGCAATGCGCCACTCTCGCTGCGCGCGATGAAGGCTACCGTTCGCAGATGCATGAGCGAGACTTTCGACGCATGGCACCAGGACATGCTCGACCTCGCGCGGGCGGTGCGTCAGAGCAGCGATGCGAAGGAAGGTCCTCGCGCGTTTCTGGAAAAGCGCAAACCGGCCTGGCGCGGCGAATGATCAGTCAGCCGGGCCGAGCGCCTTGCGAATCGCGATCGCGCTCTGCAGCAGCGTGCTCGGCACATTCAAGGTTCCCGCGACATTCGAGTACGGATACAGCCGCGCGTTGATGTGCGCATGCAGCGGAAGCCCCTCGCCCTGATGGATCTCGTAATCGAGCGGCAATGGACCAAGCACCCGCAGAATTCGAAATAGTGCGCGCGCAAAAGCGTTGAGCTCGTGCTCGTCGAGGTCGGTCAGCAGGCCCAGATGCTTCGGCATCACCACGTCGTAGCTGCGGGGGAACAAGCCGATCGGACTCGCATAGGTAACCAGCCCATGACGATTTTCGATGATCAGCTCGAGCCGATCGAACAGGTCGATCAGCTCATTGAATAGTCCCGGCGTCTCGCGCGCAGCCGATGCCTCCTGCGCCACCGCGGGGAGCGGACGTGGCGATCCGATGATCTGCTGATGAACGTGCGGCTGCGAAGCGCCGGATTCGCGGCCCTGATTCTTTCTGACCGCGATCGCCTTCACCTCGTGATTCTGAAAAGCGTGCAGCATCACGCGCACATCGGTCGCGATCAGCTTTGCGAAATGCTCCTCGCCCAGAACTCCGGTGTAGGCGAGATCGTTATGCGAACGCGGCGCCTCGATGAAATGGCGCGGGTCCTCGATCACGACGTATGACTCATTGCGATCGCCGGTCAGCTCGGCAGGGATGCGCGGGAAAAGATTATTGATGACTCGAATGACCCAGCCCGAATCGCGGACCGCGCTCTCACCCGACCAACGCGGCATCTCGTCGCGCGTCAGGCGAAAGACTTCGGGAGGGGTCTGGCTTTCATTGCCCGGGCAAAACGGGCAAGTCGCGATGGCATGTCGAATCGTAGCGTCGTCGAGAGTGCCGGCGTCGGGCGGATGATGCTCGCGGCCGCTGAGTGTGAACGCGAAACTTTTGCCCCGCAGATCCACGACGTACGAGATCACTCCAGTGACTGGATTCTTGATCCATAGCAGCTTGTCGCTGCGAATTTCGTACTCAAGCGCCATCTAATGAATCTCGCTCACGCGCGTTCACCTTTACCAAGTGCTGCGACGGGAAAAAGGAAAGGGCGGCTTGCGAGCCGCCCTCATTTCGAGATGCATTTTCAGTCGCGCGTGTCGGACGCGTCACTCACGCATTGGCAGGAGCAGGTTCCCGCGTTTCTTTGTATACGAAACTCAGCTTGTCGTCTTCGAGATCGACCACCGCGGTGCCACCCTTCTTGAGGCGTCCGAAGAGCAGCTCGTCGGCCAGCGAGCGCGCGATCTCGTTTTCGATCAGCCGTCCGAGCGGGCGGGCGCCAAACTTCGGATCGTAGCCATGCTCGGCCAGCCACTTGCGCGCCTTCTCGGTCACCTCGAGCTTCACCTTCTGCGCCTTGAGGCGATCCGAAAGCTCGGCGATGAACTTGTCCACCACCCGTTCCACCACCACAGTGCTGAGCGGCGCGAAGTCGATGATCGCCGACAGCCGATTGCGAAATTCCGGACTGAACATCCGATCGATGATGTTCTTCGGACTGCCGCTGGTACCGCCGTGAAATCCGATCATCGAGCGCGCCAGTTCCTGCGCCCCGGCGTTGGTCGTCATCACCAGCACCACGTTGCGGAAGTCCGCCTTGCGCCCGTTGTTGTCCGTCAACGCCGCGTGATCCATCACTTGAAGCAGGATGTTGAAGAGATCCGGATGCGCTTTTTCGATTTCGTCGAGCAGCAGCACGCAATGCGGCGTCTTGTTGATGGCGTCGGTGAGCAGCCCGCCCTGATCGAAGCCGACATAGCCAGGAGGCGCACCAATCAGGCGCGACACCGTGTGACGTTCCATGTACTCGCTCATGTCGAAGCGCAGAAACTCGATTCCCATCACCTTGGCGAGCTGACGAGCGACCTCGGTCTTGCCTACTCCGGTCGGGCCCGCGAAAAGAAATGCGCCGACCGGCTTGTCCGGATGCGAGAGACCCGACCTCGCGAGTTTGATCGCGCGCGCGACCGCCTGCAGCGCGGGATCCTGTCCGTAGACGACCTGCTTCAGCTCCTCTTCCAGGTTCTGCAGCCGCTCGCGATCGTTGGCCGAAACCGTGCGCTCGGGAATCTTCGCCATCCGCGCGATGGTGCGTTCGACATCGCGCAGGCCAACTGTCTCGGGTTCCTTCTTGCCCTTGCCGCGCAGATGCGCCGCGACCCCCGCCTCGTCCACCACGTCGATCGCCTTGTCCGGCAGGTAGCGGTCATTTATATACCGCGCCGACATCTCGACCGATGCGCGCAACGCCGCCGAGGTGTACTTCACGTTGTGATGCTTTTCGTAGTAGGTCTTCAGCCCGTTGAGAATCTGGATGGTCTCTTCCTGGGTCGGCTCGTTCACGTCGATGCGCTGGAAACGGCGCGCCAGCGCCTTGTCGCGATCGAATGATCGTTTGTATTCCTGGTAGGTCGTCGACCCGATGCATCGCAGATCGCCCGACGCGAGCGCCGGCTTGAGCAGATTCGACGCATCCATGGTGCTGCCCGAGGCCGAGCCCGCTCCGACGATGGTGTGAATCTCATCGATGAAGAGAATCCGCTTGTTGTTGCCGACCACCGCCTTGATGACGGCCTTGAGACGCTGTTCGAAGTCGCCGCGAAAACGCGTGCCCGCGAGCAGCGCGCCCATGTCGAGCGCGTAGATCTCGACACCCTTGAGCGCGTCGGGAACCTTGCCGTTGTGCACCGCGAGCGCGAGGCCCTCCGCCAAGGCGGTTTTTCCTACTCCGGCCTCGCCGACGAAAATTGGATTGTTCTTGCGCCGACGCAGCAGCACATGGATCGAGCGCTCGAGCTCCTTCTCGCGGCCGACCAGCGGATCGATTTTTCCCTGCGCCGCGCGCTCCGCCAGATTGATCGCGTAGGTCTTCAGCGCCTTCGACGGTGAAACTTTCCGATCGCCGTCCTCGTCGCCACCGCCGCCCTCGCCTTCGCTCTCCCCGTCAGCATCCTCAGTGCCGCCGGCATCTTCCTTCTGGTCGGCAGCGATTTTGGAAACGCCATGCGAAATGAAATTGATTACATCGAAGCGCGAGACGTTCTGCTCCTGGAGGAAAAAGTACGCCGGCGATTCGGTCTCATGAAACATCGCCACCAGCACATTGCCGCCGTTGATTTCATTGCGACCCGACGATTGCACGTGAAGCGCCGCGCGCTGCAGCGCGCGCTGCACGCCGATCGCGTAGCGAGGCATCACGGTCTCACCCTTGGGCATCCGCTCAACCTGCTCATCGAGGTAGCGCGCCAGCTTTTTTTTCAGTTCCTCGAGGTCGGCGCCCGAATTTTGCAGGATGTTGCTGGTAGTGACGTCGTGAAGCATCGCGTACAGCAGATGCTCCAGGCACACGTACTCGTGACGGCGATTGACCGCCTCGGTTACGGCCAACTGCAGGGTCACCTGCAGCTCGCGGCTGAGCATGATATTTCCTGATGCCATTTAATCCTTTATATATCCCTCGAACTCCGCTCCGTCTCGGGGCGCCTGTGGCGCGGCTTCGCCCGCTTCGCGTCTCAATTCGAGATCAGCTTTATGAAGACGGGCTTTCATATTGGTTGCGCGTGGTCGCGCCGTTACTCCTTTTCCATCACGCATTTGAGCGGATACTGCGCCTCGTGCGCCAATTCCTCCACCGCGTGCACTTTGGTTTCCGCAATCTCGAACGGATAAACGCCCGCCACGCCCATACCGTTCTGATGCACCCAGAGCATGATCTTGGTCGCCTCGGCGTGCGGCTTATGAAAAACCGTCTTGAGCAGTTCGACTACGAACTCCATCGGAGTGTAGTCGTCATTGAGCAGGATGACCTTGAACATCGGCGGACGCTTGGTCTTGGCCTGCGTCTTGGTCCGCCGCTCGATGACGGTTCCGTTATCGCCGCTGTCGCCACCGCCCTCGTCTCCGTCGGTGGACTTTGCGCTAGACTTGGCACGCGTCAGGGCTCGAATCGCGAGCCGTCTGATTTCATCTGAACTCATACGGTCACAGTTTCGCTTTGCACTCACATTAGGATAGCAGACTGGGGCGGTATCTAGGGAGCATGTAAAGCGATTTTGATCGGGCTTCTCTTGAACGATCGTTTTGGCGAAATCAGTTTTGACTCGCTTCAACTGTTGTTAAGCTCTTTCCGGAAGCGCGCACGAAGCGCAATTACGCGAAGCGCATTAGAAGATGACGCAAAGCAGGAACGGTGTGATCGAAGTCGCGGTCGTCGAGGGCATCGCCAAGGTCGCGCGCGACGATTGGAACGCGCTGGTCAGCGACGACGACTCGCCCTTCGTCGATTGGGACTGGCTCCACGCGATGGAGGCCTCCAAGAGCGCGACTCGCAACACCGGATGGGCTCCCTATCACCTGGTCATTCGCGACAGCGGGAGGAAGATCGTCGCGGCATGCCCGCTCTACCTCAAGACTCACAGCATGGGCGAGTTCGTCTTCGACCACGGATGGGCCGAGGCCGCGCAGCGCGCCAACCTCAAGTACTATCCGAAACTGCTGGTGGGGGTGCCGTTCACCCCGCATACGGGACGGCGATTCCTTACCGCGCCCGGCGTCGACAGGCCGCAGATGATTGCCGCGTTGGGTCGTGCGCTGATGAACGTGTGCACGGAAAACAAACTTTCCTCCGCGCACGTGACCTTCTGCGACGAAGATGAGGTCGCTCCGCTGGCAGAACTCGGATTCCTCGAGCGCCTCGGCTACCAGTACCATTGGCACAACGCGGGCTTTCAGACTTTCGACGATTACCTCGCGCGCCTGAAACATAAGCGTCGCACCGCGGTGCGCCACGAACGCGGGGCGCTCGCCCAGCAGGGCATCGAGGTGAAGGTGCTGGCCGGCGAGGAAATTCCCGACTCGCTGTTCGCCCCGATGTATCGCATCTATCTATCGACCATCGAGAAGCTTTACTGGGGCCGGCAATATCTGACGCCGGAATTTTTCGAGCTGATGCGCACCGACTTCAAGCGCAATGTCGCATTCGAGCTGGCATATCGAGGCCGGGAACTGGTCGCGGGCAGCTTCTGCCTGGAAAAAGCCGGCGTCCTTTATGGCCGCTATTGGGGATGCTTCGAGGATTTCCGCTTCCTGCACTTCAACGTCTGCTACTACGCCGGAATCGAGCATTGCATCGAGCGAGGACTGAAGCGTTTCGAGCCCGGCGCGGGCGGCGAGTACAAATGGTTGCGCGGCTTCGATCCGGCGCTAACCCGCAGCATGCATTTCCTCGCGCATCCTGGCTTCGCGAAAGCGGTGGGAGATTTTCTGAAGCATGAGCGGCGCGAGGTGAAGCATTGGATCGAGGAAGGCCGCGAGAGGAGCCAGCTCAAGCCACCCCCGCCCTCGGACGCCGAGGTGCAGTAGAGAGCTAGCGCTCGCTGACGTCGCCGTTACCTACCAGCACCAGCTTGCGAGGCATCACCTCGATGACCTCGATTTCGTCGACGTCCTTCTTGCTCGCGACGCCCAATTCCTTGAAGCGGCGCGTGCTCACCAGCACCCGCGATTCCATCGAGCGCGCGGTGTTGTTGAATTCCTCGACCGCCTTGCCCAGCGCGCCGCCCAGCCGCGCGAGGTAGGAGGCCATCGTGGCGATGCGCTCGTGAAGCTCCTGGCCGAGCTCGCTGATGTGCTCGGCGTTCTCGGCGAGCTGCTCCTGACGCCATCCGTAGGAGACCGCCTTGAGCAGCGCGATCAACGTGGTGGGCGTCGCAAGGATGACCTTCCGCGCGGCGGCATCCTCGATTAGCGAGGCATCGTGTTGCAGCGCGGCGCTGAAAAACATTTCGCCGGGCAGGAACAGCACCACGAATTCCGGCGTCGGACGGCACGCATCCCAGTAGCTCCTGGAGCTGAGCTGGATGACGTGGGTGCGGATTTGATTTGCATGCTCGGCCAGCTTGAGCGCGCGCGCCGCTTCATCGGCGCATTCGGTCGCCTCGAGGTACGCCTTGAGCGGCACTTTCGAATCGACCACCACATTCTTGTTGCCGGGCAACTGGATGCGAAGGTCGGGGCGTTGCCGGCCGGTTTCGGTGGCCTGCGTTTCCTGCTCGAAGAAGTCGCAATGCTCGACCATCCCGGCGATCTCGACCACGCGTTTGAGCTGAATCTCGCCCCATCGCCCGCGCACCGACGGCGTCCGGAGCGCATCGAAGAGCTTGTTGGTCTGCGCGCCGAGGGTGCGAAGCTGTTCGGTCAGTTGGCCCTCGACGCCGCGCCGATCGTTTTCCATCTTGCGCAGTTCTTCGTCGAGCTTGGCCAGTGAGTCGCGCGCGGGCTTCACGATGTCGTCGATTTTTTTCTCGCGCGCCTCGAAATCCTTCGATGCGACATCCTGCGCCGCCTTGAGCTTCTCCTCGGCGAGCTTCAGGAAATCGCCGGTGTTCTGGCGCAGCGTGTCGGACGCCAGCGACTTGAAGGTATCTGTGAGTTTGCGCTCGGCTTGCGCGAGGAGCCCCCGCTCCTCTTCGAAGCGTTTCTGAGTCTCCTCGGCGCGCGCGCGAGTCTCTGCGAAACCGGTTTCTGCGAGGCGCAGCCGATCGTGGAGATCGTCGCATTGCGACTGCAGATGAAGCCGCTGGACTTCCAGCGACTCGCCTCGAATGCGTTCGGTCTGTGCGATTGATTCGGCTTCGCGGATTTTGGCTTCCGCGTCGGACCGCGCGCGGGTTCGCGCGATGAACCATCCGAAGACCATTCCGAGCAACGCCGCCAGTACCGCAACCGCCATCCATTCCATCGCACCACCTCCAACTCATCCACTTCGACCCCGGAACGAGCGTCCAACCGATGGCGATTTTATCGCGATGCGCGCTGGTATGCGATGCGTGCGCGCCATCTGCCTGCTATCTTCTTTGCACGCCGACAAGGCCCGCCAACCCGCACCTGTTGATGAAACATCTCCTTAAAAAAGGCTCGATCCTGATCCTGCTGGGCACCGGAGGCGTCGGTAAAACCACTATCGCCGCCGCGCTCGGCCTCGCCGCGGCCGAGGCTCCACTCGATACCGCGCTAATCACCGTCGACCCGGCAAGGCGCCTGCGCGAAGCTCTCGGCCTCAACCGCCTCGGAGGAATTCCAACTCGAATTTCCGAGCGCGCGCTGGAAGCCGCGAGCCTCGATCCATCGCTGAAACTCTCGGCGATGCAGCTGGACGTGAAGGGCGCGTGGGATGCGATGGTCGAGCGGTTTGCCAAGTCGCCGGCGACGCGCAAGAAAATTCTCGACAACCCCTTTTACAAAAACCTGACCGAAGAGTACGCCGGCTCCGAGGCATACGCGGCGCTGCAACAACTTTTCGATCTGCATCAGTCGGGCGCATTCGAAATCGAGATCGTCGATACGCCGCCGGCCGCGCATGCGTTCGAGTTTCTGCAGGCCCCGGCGCGGCTCGCGAGACTCCTCGACTCCCGCGCGGCGCGATGGCTGTTCACCCCGTCGCTGTCGGCCGGACGCCTGGCGATGCGTATCGCCAATACTGCCGCGCGGTTCGTGATTCGCGAGCTGGAGCGCTTCGCCGGCGGCAGCGTGCTTTCGACGATTTCCGATTTCTTCGAAGCCGCGGCTGAGGCCGTCGACGCGATGGTCGATCGATTGCACAAAACCGAAACGCTCCTGCATTCGCCGGCGGTGCGTTTCATTTTGGTGACAACCGCAGAGGAGGATCGCTTGCGGCGCGCGCGCGAGCTGATCGCCGAGATGGAAGCCGAAGGCCTCGCGCTGAGCGCGATCGTCATCAATCGCTTCCTCGATGAAGAAACCTGGCTGGAGGTGATGAGGCATCCGGGCGCGGAGCCGACGTCATTGCACGGCATTCGAAAGCTCCGCGGCGTGAAGCATGACGGGCTCAACGGCGTCGTCAAATTCCTGGAGGAATATCGCGCGCGGGCGATCGAGGACGTCGCGCGGGTCGAGCATTTCGTGCGCGACCTTTCATCTAAAGTGACGGTCGCTATCGCGCCGGAAATCGAAGTCGGCGTGCGCGACCTCGCCGCATTGTCGCGGGTGGCGAATTGTTTGCTCACGCCACTTGCGCTGAGAAAATCCAGGCACCACCACAGAGGCACCGAGGCACAGAGTTAAGACGACGCGACGCTCGGAAGCATCGCGCCCGAGAATCTTTTTGTTCTTCTTTCCTACCTTGTGCCTCTGTGTCTCTGTGGTTCCCTCTTCGATTGAAATGCCGGAGTGCGCCTGTAAGCCGGGTTCTGTTCCCCTTTCGGGGCGACGATCATTCCTCTAGGCCGGCGATTGCTCGTCGGCTCGTGCGGCCGAACCCGAGGGATCATGAGCGGGCCGCTCACCCTCCTATTTGGCCTTGCACCGGATGGGGTTTGGCATGCGCGCACGGTCACCCGCGCGCCGGTGGGCTCTTACCCCACCATTTCACCCTTACCCTTACGGGCGGTCTGTTTTCTGTGCCACTTTCCGCGGATCGCTCCGCGCCGTCGTTAACGGCCATCCTGCCCTATGGAGCCCGGACTTTCCTCTCCGCTATGCGAAGCGATCGTCCGGCGCACTCGCGGCACTACAGAATGTAGCAGATGCACATACGCCAACGCAGGTGCGATTTTACGACAGCTGCGCGCGACGCTTTTCCGAGATGGCCCTGGTCAGTCGCGGCAGAACATTCGCCGACCCGCCGCGCAGGCTGATGTTGCAGTAGCCGGTAATCTCGGACTCGTAGAGGTTGACCTCGACCAGCACGCCGCCGCGCTGCTTGACCTCGAGCGCGAAGCCGGCTGCGGGATACACTGTCGCCGAAGTTCCCGCGACGATCACCAGATCGGATCGCGAGGAGTGATCCTGGCATCTCAACAGGACATCGGTCGGGATCGGTTCGCCGAACGAAACGGTATCGCTCTTCACCATGCCGCCGCACTTGGGGCATTGCGGCGGCAGTACCTCGAGGCTGATGTGCTCATTGTCGAAGCGCGCGACGCAATCGAGGCATCGCATCAGCTTCCAGTTGCCGTGAATCTCAGCCAGCGCCTTCTGCCCGGCCTGGCGATGAAGGTCGTCAACGTTTTGCGTGATGACGAACTTCAGCACGCCCATCTCCTCGAGCTGCGCGAAGGCGACGTGCCCGGGATTCGGCTTCGCGACCTTGAGCGGCTTGAACAGCTCGTCGTTCTGACGGCTCATCCGCTCCTCCCACGCCTTCTTGGGATTTTCCATGAAGCGCTGAAACTGATTCATGGGCGGCTCGCCGTACTTGGTCCACAATCCGCCGGGCCCGCGAAATGGCGGGATGCCGCTTTCCACCGACATGCCCGCGCCGGTCAGCGCGATCGGATATTTCGCGCGCAGAATGACTTCCGCCGCGGTGGCGATTTCCTCATCGGTTGCGATCTTCGCTGCTTCTTTAGCCATGAGGTGAGTCCTCTTTCAGGCCACGGTGCATGAGGTGAACGTGAATGCATACGCTGCGAGGCCGGGATCGAGCGCTTTCAGTTCCAGCGCACCTTGATTGACGGTTTCGTTGTCGATGAGGTTGTACATCCGCGGGCTCTCGACGCTGACGATCGCGCGTCCGTTGTCGGTTTTCACGTCAGTGCCGGGACGCTCGCCGCTGGACAATGTGACTTCGACTCTGACCGGACCGCTCGCGCCGGGAGCCATAACCAGATTCACTTCACGCCCGGTGTAGCGCAGTCGCAGCGAGGCACCCACAGCCTCGGCGCGCGCGGATTCCTGCTCCACGAGCCATCGCCCGTCAAGATATGCAGTGCTCTCCATATGGCGGCCGGGATCGCGATAGTCATGCGGCTTGTCGCGCAAGATGCCCTCCGGATTTCCGAAATTGCCGCGCGCGTAGCCGAGGTAGAGCTCGGGCGTGACGCGATAACAGACCGCGCCCGGCTGATCGGAATCGCGCACCGGCTCCATCGGCCGAGGAAACTCGGGTAGCGCGGGATTCAATTCCCGCAGCGCCTTCTGAATCTGCACTTCGCTTTCGGGATATGAACCCTCGCCGAAATGGTAGTAGCGGATGCGCCCCTTGCTATCGACCAGGTATTTGGCCGGCCAGTACTTGTTCGAAAACGCGCGCCAGATCGCATACTCGCTATCGGACACGATCGGGTATTCGAGGCCGAAACGCGCGGCCGCTTCCTTGACGTGCGAACCCTCGCGCGCGAATGAAAACTCCGGCGCATGCACGCCGACGATCACCAGCCCGTCCTTGTGATAGCGGCTATGCCACCCCTCGACATACGGCAGCGTGCGGATGCAGTTGACGCAGGTATAGTCCCAGAAATCGATCAGCACGACGGCCTTATTGCGCAGCTCTTTGAGATGAACCGGGCCGCCTTGAATCCAGGTGCCACCCTCCAGTTCGGGCGCGTAAATCGTCTCGGTAATTGTCGGCATCGATGTCTCCGCTGAAATCGATCCCTAGCATAGTGCGCGCAGGATGCTCCCGCCAATCACAGCTAGGCGAACTCGGCGGCGAAGTGCTACCAATCGATTATGGGTGCCGTCGCCGGGTTGAGCGTTGTTTCGATCGAAAACGCCGAACAGATGAAGCATGCGCATGAGATTCGCCGGCGCGTTTTCATCGAAGAGCAGCACGTTCCCGAGGAAATCGAGATGGACGAGGACGACGCGCACGCGTTCCATGCGCTGGCGATTCTTGACGGCAAGCCGGTGGGATGCGGCCGCTTCGTTGCGCATGATGATGAAGTGAAAATCGGCAGGATGGCGGTGTTGCCGAACCTTCGCACCCACGGCATCGGGCGCGAGATTCTTCTCTACCTGATGCGCATCGCGCGCGAACGTGGTTATCGTCACGCAATTTTGCATGCACAACTCACCGCGGAAGGCTTCTATCTGAAGAACGGCTACACGCCGGTTGGCGAGGTGTTCGAGGAAGCCGGCATCGCACATCGTAAGATGGAGCGCGAGCTGACCTAACCCCTCGCCCCTTCCTCTTCAGGGGAGGGGACCAAGCGATTTTCTGGTAGGGGCGGTTCGCGTGTTCAACCGGATGCATAGGTTACACTTTGGACCGGATGCATGGGTGACACTTTTTCCGTGTTGGCCCCGGCAATTCAGCTCGGTGCCCATCATCAAACCCGCATCTGCGTGGGACGATCGTCGGCGGACCGTCCACAAGTCCACAGGCGGGGATCCTTCGAAATCCCTGAGCCTGTGGACCCTGTGGGCGGTCCGCCGCCACCATGAGCTCGAACTTGCTCTCCAGTTGTCACGAACGCTTTTGCTGCCGCATTTTCATTTCCGCCAGCCCTTCATGCGGTTAACTCTGTTACCTATGCATCCGGTCTATTCTGTTACCTATCTATCCGGTCCATACCCGCGAACCGCCCGCAGCGATATTCGTGATGGTGACTACGCCATGCGAGTGATTCGAGGCATCACAATCCACGTGTCCGAGCATTCCGGAATCGCATCGACAATTCTGCCAACTTCGCTCAGGCGCATCTTCCCGACGACGATCTAACCCAACAGCGAAGCCTTGGGGTGAAGAATGCTGGAAGTCATTCTGTGACGCTCGCCGAGATTTCGGGTTGTCGATGAATCGTTGCGGGCGGTTCGCGGGAACCGCCCCTACCAGGATGGAAATCGGACCGCGTCTGTTACGTGGAAGAGGATGGGCCGCCGCGGCCAAGAGCACGCTCTGCTTTCCGACTCCCCCTCCCTGAAGGGGAAGGGGTTGGGGGTTGGGTCGTCTCGATGCATCTGTACACCCAATGGTTACAATGCTATACTTTCTGTTTCCCTGCGGGAGGTGCGTTTCCTAATGCCTCCCCGTCAAACCACTCTCGCTCAACTCCCCGATGCGTTTCGGCATGCGCGCCGGCCAAATGGCGCCCTGCGCGCAGAGACCCTATGCATCAATCGAACGATTCCACCTCCGATTCACCCGCTAATGACTCATCCGCCAAACGTCCCGTAACCGAGCGCCAGTTGGCCGCTAATCGCGCCAATGCCCAACGCTCCACCGGTCCACGCACCTCGCAAGGAAAAGCGCGCTCCGCGATGAATGCGTTGCGCCACGGCATCCTCGCCAAGGCCGCATTCAACCTGCGGATTGAGGGCGAAGAACGGCGCGGGGAATTCGACGCGCTCCTGGCCGGCCTCGCACAGGAATACCAGCCGCGCACGATGACCGAAGTGATGGCGGTGCAGCAGCTCGCCGGATGCTACTGGCGGCTGGCGAAGGTATGGACTTTCGAGATGGAAGCGGCGTGGCGCGCCTGCCCCGTCCACAACATGGGCGCGACCGAACACGACGTGCTGTCGCGGCAGGGCTTTGGCCGTTACACCGAGAAGATTGTCGAACGCGAGCACGCGCTGTTTGAGGAGGCAGGACTGGGCGAGCCGAATCTGCCGCTAGGGCCGTCGGCGGCGACCATCATTCGCTATCAGGGCTCGATCAATACCATGATGACGCGATGCCTCGCGCTGCTGGAGCAACGGCGGATGCAACGGGCGAAGGCGCAGGAGGCTTTCGAGGAAGTGGATTACATGGACGGAGCCACCGCGCCGGAGCGGAAGAAGGAGGACTCGGAGGCGCAGCCGGCGTCGCCCGCGAGAGATCGCGTGAAGGATGGCGCAATGCATAAACGAACCCAAAAAGCTGCGGCGGATGTGAAGGTTTCTTCGGAGAAGGAAGCCAATCCTGCATCGGAAGCGCCGGTCACCAGCGTCGATATCCATCCGGATCGCCCGGATTCGGCATAGATTAGCGATCGCGTCGCTCTGGCGCGCCCTCTGATACCGACAAATCGCCACTTCGCAGCCCGGTTGAAAAATCCGGATGCTGGAGCTGCGCCCAATTCGCCACGCGCCCTCAATGACTAGCGGAGCTTCTGAATCACCTAGTACTCGTCGTGGCGATACACCCATTCCTGGGTATATTTCAGGCCCGCCTCGTCGCGGCCCTTCGGCAATAAATCCAGAATGTGGTACGCGCCGTTGAGCATGTCGAGACCGCGCTCATAGGTCGAATAGGTGTGGAAGATGTTTCCCTCCGCATCCTTGTGAAACACGCTGATACCAGGCCTTTCGCCGCCGGTGGTCTTACCCATCTTGTAGTTGTAGTAGCTCTCGCCTTTCGCGATTTCCTCGGGCGTCGGCGAGACCTGGTAGTCGAAATTGAAATCGTTGCCCGATGACGAGACCCATTTGAAGCTCCAGCCCATCCGCTTGCGATAGGCTTGCAGCTTGTCCAGCGGCGCGCGGGAAATCGCCACCAGGTTCGCGTCACGATGGTTCAGGTGCACGATGATCGGGTTGTAGTTGTCGGCCCAGAACGAGCAGCTCTTGCAGCCGGCTGCCCAGCTCGGATCGAACATGAAATGGTACACGATCAACTGGCTCTTGCCGTCGAAAAGATCGGCGAGGCTGACTTTGCCTTCGGGTCCGTCGAAGAGGTAGTCCTTCTCGACGCGCTCCCACGGAATCTCGCGACGCTGCCGGCTAAGCGCATCGCGCATCCGGGTGAATTCCTTTTCTTTCGCGAGAAAATCCTTACGCGCCTCAATCCATTGCTCGTGCGACACGACCCGATGCTTTTCCATCCCAGCCTCCATTGCGAATCATGTGTAACCCAGTGGTTTCAGAAAGGTCAAGGCCCCATGTTTAATGATGTTTAACGATGTTTGCCGATGCTTCCCGCATGCTCGCGCAGCGACCCTACTGCGTTGACGACTTCGGGTGGCGTTCCTGTAGACTGGTTGGACCATCAGCTCGCGGGGGACGGTCGTGGTTCCTCTTCGTTACAGTGTTCGCAGCGTCGGTCAGCGGATGACTTCGTCGGCGATGACCACTATCAGCGTCGCGATGGTGGTCGCCGTATTCACGATTCTGCTCGGCTTCGTCGACGGATGCGCCGCACCGTGACGCTCGCCGGCGAGCACAACCATTGGGTAATCCTCGAGCGCGGTGTGCTGGTCGAAAGCGGGTACATCAGCCACGAGAGCTACGACATCTTAGATCTTTAATACCGTGATCGCACGCAAACTCCCGCGCGAGTTCTATGCGCAACCGGTGCTGACGGTCGCCCGCCAGTGCATCGGGAAGATTCTCGTGCATCGCACCGAAGAGGGCGAGGCCGCCGGACGCATCGTCGAAGCCGAGGCGTATCGCGGTCCCTTGGATCTCGCGGCGCATAGCCGGCGCGGACTCCATAGCAAGCGGACCGCGGCGATGTTCGGTCCTCCCGGGCATGCATACATATATCTTTTGTATGGCATCAGTTGGGCGATGAACATTGTGGTCGCATCGGAGGGAAAGCCGCATGCGGTTTTGATTCGCGCACTCGAGCCGGTGCGCGGCATCGAGCTGATGGCGCGGCGTCGCGGCAAGCCCGTGACCTCGCGCGAGCTGAGCAACGGTCCCGGCAAATTGACCAGCGCGCTCGCGATCACCGGCGCCGATTACGGCCGCGATCTTTGTGGCGAGGAGTTATTCCTCGAAGAGAGCGACGATGACATTCCGCGCGGCAGGATCGGCCGATCCTCGCGCATCAATGTCGACTACGCCGGCGAATGGGCTACCCTGCCCTGGCGCTTCTATGAGAAAGGCAACCGCTACGTGTCGGTCGCCCCACGCGACTGAGGGAGGTAGGTGCTTCCCTTGCCGGTGGGTTTGAGAAATACTGAATGTCAGCGCAGTTGGGGTGAGAGACGCGAATCGAGATGAAGCGCAAATCGCAGAAACAAACCCACTGAGCCGGGAACCCATCGCAGAACCGGATGCGGATTCGTCACGGTCCAAATTCGCAAAACGAAGCCAAATAACCCGTGCCAATGCTAGATTTTCGCTAATTATTCGCCCTACAGTTTGAGGCATTTCGGCGTCGGAAGGTAGACCCAGCATCGCAGTAACCCATCGGATGTGACCACCTCGATCTCCTCGCGAGTGTAGAGGTGCGGGACCTCCTCGTAGGCGTCGAGGCATCGCCAATCTTCCGGCGTCAGGTTCAGCATGATGGCGCCGGCGGTCTCGGCGTCGGCGGCGTGTACGATGTAGAAGTACCTCGCGCGACGCCGCTCGAAACCCGGCAGTCGCGCCTCGATGACCTCGACTTGATGCCCGAGGATCGCTTCCCGCTTCGCCGCGTCGAGGAGCGAGCCGTATACAAACAGCGCGTTGCGCGCGAGGATCGTAGTCATCGATCGATGGGGTCCTGTATTGCCGCGGCTGACTCGCTGGCCTAGGCTTTGCCGCAAGACTGATGCTGGAAAGACTATACCTGTTTCTCGATCAGTTGGGCCAAATCGGAATCCTTACCCGCGATTTTTTCAGGTATCTCTCGCGCCCGCCATTCGAGTGGCGCGCACTCATCGAGCAACTTGACAACGTCGGATATCGCTCGCTCAACGTGGTGAATCTCACCGCGATTTTTTCGGGGATGGTGCTGGCGTTGCAGATGGGCCAGTTCCTCGAGAAGTTCGGCGCCAAGATCTACGTCAGCCGCATCATGGGACTCTCGCTGCTGCGGGAGATGGGCCCGGTGCTCGCCGCGCTGATGATCGCGGCGCGGGTCGGCGCGGGCTTCAGCGCGGAACTCGGCACCATGAAAGTGACCGAACAGATCGATGCGATGCGGGCGCTCGGCACCAGCCCAATCAAAAAGCTGGTAGTGCCGCGGGTGCTCGCGACGATCATAATGATGCCGATCCTGGCGGCGCTCGCCGATGCGATCGGGCTCTTCGGCGGATGGGTGATTTCGGTAACGCAACTCGGCGTCAGCGGCAACTACTTCTACAACTCGCTGATCCAGCATGTGGAGCTGGGTGACTTCACCAGCGGACTCGGCAAGTCGATCTTTTTCGGCTATCTGATTGGGATCATCACATGCTTCAAGGGGCTGACGGCGAGCGGCGGCGCTGACGGCGTGGGACGCGCGACCACCTCGGCGGTGGTGGCCGCATCGATCAGCGTGCTGATTTCGGATTTCTTTCTGACCAAAATGTTTCTCGCGATCTGATGGCACCCGACCACAATCATCGCCGGCGCCCTTTCATTTCGCTGCGCGGCATCGAAAAGAGTTACGCTGACAAGCGCGTGCTGCGCGGCGTCGACCTCGAAGTGATGGAAGCTGAAACCCTCGTGGTTCTAGGCGGAAGTGGCGAGGGCAAGAGCGTGCTGCTGCGCCACATCAATGGCCTGGAGCGTCCCGACGCCGGCGAAGTATGGGTGGACGGCAAAGCGCTCAACGCGCTCTCGGAGGACGCGCTGTTTCCGATTCGGCGCGACGTCGCGATGGTGTTCCAGCTCGGCGCACTGTTCGATTCGCTCACCGTGTTCGGCAACGTCAGCTATCCGATCCGCGAGCATGGCGAGCGCGACGAGTCGCGGATTCGCAGGCGCGTCCACGAGGTACTGCAGATGGTGGAGCTCAACGGAGATGTCGAGAAGCTGTATCCCGCCGAGCTTTCAGGCGGCATGAAGAAGCGCGTCGCGCTCGCCCGCGCCCTCGCGCTCGAGCCCAAGGCGGTCCTCTATGATGAGCCGACGACGGGACTCGACCCGATCGTCACGCACAAGATCAACCAGATGATTCGCAACCTTCAGACCCGACTCGGGTTTACCTCGGTGGTGGTCACCCACGACCTCAAGAATGCGCTGATGGTGGGGGATCGTTTCGCATTGCTCGACCAGGGGCGGATTCGCTTCAGCGGGACCGCCGACGAGGTCCGCTCGACCGATGACGAACTGATGCGGGAATTCGTCGCGACGGCCTTGTAGAATGAGATCGAGGCGAGCAGGCTATCGTGGCTAAATCGAGCGTTGCGACGATCCGGGTGGGAGCCGTGATCGCGGGCGGACTGGGGATCATCGCGTTCGCGATTTTCTCGATCGGCCACGGCTCGCGCATCCTGCGACGCACCGCCACCATCGAAAGTCACTTCCATCGCATCAATGGGTTGCAGGCCGGCGCTCCGGTCGCGTTGGCAGGCGTGAATATCGGTGGCGTCAAGTCGATTGGCTTCCCCGCCGATCCGCATGCCGACTACGTCATCGTCAGAATGTGGATCGATGACACCGCGCTGGCGCGGGTGCGTTCCGACTCGGTCGCGCAGATCGACACGATGGGGCTGCTCGGAGACAAGTACATCGAAATCACCGGCGGCAGTCCGCAGTCGGCGTCGCTGGCGTCCAATGAGATTCTCGCGGCGCAGGACCCGGTCGACCTCCAGGCCCTGCTGCAGAAGCCAGGCGCGAGCGAGATGATCGACAACGTCATCGAGATCTCGCAATCGCTACGGTCGATTCTAGATTCCATCGACAAGGGCCACGGCATCCTGGCGGAACTCGTCAAGGGCGACCCCAAACGGGAGCAGCCGCCGCTGACGCTGGCCGACTTGCGCACCACCTTCGACAATATGAACAAGCTCGCAGTTCAGATGAACGCGATGCTGGATAAGGTGAATCGAGGCCGCGGTCTGGCGGGCGCGATGCTTTCCGACGCGACCGACGGAAAGAAGCTGCTCGACAAGGTCGAGAGCGCCGCGACGTCGATGAAGGATACCGCGCTCAAGATGAGCCTGCTGGTGGACCGCTTCAACAAGGGCAACGGCGCGGTGCAACGACTGCTGAGCGATCAGCATTATGCCAACCAACTGCTCGCGAACATGCAAACCTCGCTGGCCGACATGAAGGACATCCTGCGCAAAATCGACGACGGCCAGGGATCGGTCGGGCTGGCGGTGAATGATCCATCGCTGTACTACGATGCGAAGAACTTCCTGGGCGGAAACAGTGGTGCGGGCTGGGGGGTGAGGATGCTCAACGGGATCTACCGCCTGACGCATCCGTTTAAAGGAGCCTCGACAGCCGAGCCGATCGCGGCGTCACCGATGGGCGCGGCCAATCCGTCGGCGCCGCAACCCTCGCCTTCGCCCTGATGCCAAATGATAGGGGCGCGCCGAAAAACGAGCCGTTGCCGCATTTGACGCAAGTGTGTTAGCACCGCAAGATTCAACCGGAGACATAATCGACATGAGAACCCTGAAACGATGCTGGTGGCTAGGCGCGTTGGCCATTGTGATAGCTGGATGCGCGGCGCAAAACGGCGGAGGCTCGTTGCAAACCGGTATGAGCGTCGATCAGGCCGTGGAGGCGATGGGCCAACCGGATCTCAAGGACAGCGTACCCGACCCGGATCATACCGGCGCGACAATGCTTCGTTATACCTGGCTGACACCGGGCGAGGCCGCGATCTTCGGGCCCAATATGCGAATAGCGAGTATCGTCAACGTCGGTTCAAGTCCCTCGACCCTGACGGAAACCGCACAACAGCAACAAATCAAGCCATCATTCGATCCGATCCAGACTCCCTTCGACTACGCCTTCTATCCATTCCGGGCGGCGGCGGTCGTCATTTTCACCGGCCTGAACTGCCTTGGCGGGAACGGATGCCATTCGCCTACGCTGCCTCCGGTAATCCCGGGCGGAGTTTCGTAAACAGCGATTTCCGGCCGCGGGGGCACGCCATTCGGTTATCAACCGCTCGGTCAGTCAGCATCGCCGCCTGACGCCATGAACCAGATGTCTGAGCGATATCGCGCTATAGTTGAAGGTTGATTTTCATCATTTTGTTGAAATTCTATTTGCAAACTGTTAGCTGCCTAGGCTAATCTAGAAGTATATCTGGTTGAGAAAAGCTAGCGCGACCGATTCATCAGTGAACCAAGCGATCCAAGTTGCCGACATTTTGTCGGTCGAGTATACTCCCGGTGAACATCGCTACTTCAACAAGGATCGGCTGACTATCTCGACTGGACAATATCGCAACTCTTGAAAAACAAGGCGGGACGAACAACAAGATGAAAAAGAAAACTCTCGGATCGGTCCTCAAAGATCGGCGCGAATTCCTGCGGCTCACGCAGCGCGAACTCGCCGCCAAGCTGGGCGTCAAGGCGAGCCACGTGGCCTATCTCGAAAATGGCCGACGACGGCCCTCGCTGTCGTTGCTGCGCCGGCTGTCCACCGTGATGGGACTCGATAGCGAGACCATTTTTCTACTCGCGCATCCCGAAGCCCGGGAGCTCATTACGCCGCGCGACGGTCTCGTAGCCAAGCGTCCGGAAAACGCCTGGCGCAACTTTCTCAAGGATCGCTCGCTCATCGCGCGCCACCAGATCAAGCCCAACGAGCTCCGCGTGCTCAAGCAGGTGAGCATGCTGGGACGCGTCGCATCACCGCGCCAGTTCGTGTTCATTTTGAACTCGATCCGCCAGGCGGTCGAGGAAGAATAGGCCGCATCAATCGCGCAAGCCCGGGGCCTATCTCCCCTTGGCCTCGGGCACTCCGATTCCTTTTAGAAAATCGCTACGCGCCGCCATCGGATCCTTGCGTACCGCTGCGTTGTAAGCGTTCATGATGGTGCGCGCGTCCTCGGTGCACATCACGTCGCGCATCTCGGCCCGCTCGATGTAGAGGCCGTCGGCCAAATCGCGATCCGCCCCGAGATAGACCGCGCGCTTGATCGCCGCGATCGATCGCGGCGGCCGCTTGGCCAGCGTGCGAGCCCATCCCATCGCGAATGACTGCAGCGTCTCCGGCGCCAGCACGCGATTGACCATGCCCAACCGTTCGGCGTCGCGCGGGGAATAGACGTTTCCAAACAGCATCACCTCGAGCGCCCTGCCGCGCCCGATAAGCCGCGGCAAGCGCTGGGTACCTCCGCCTCCCGGCAGGATGCCAAGCACCGCTTCCGGCAGTCCGATTTGGAACGCACCATCGGCGGCGAGGCGAAAGTCACATGCCAGCGCAAGCTCGTATCCGCCGCCCATACAGTCGCCATTGATTGCGGCGATGACCACCTTCGGCATCAACATGATGCGCTCGAGGAGGCGATGAAATCCTGCTTCGAGTTCAGGGAAGGTGCGCGCGCACTCCGCGGGATCGGCCGCGGCCTCGGCAAGTTCGTCGACGCTGTAGTGGGTGATGAATTTGCCTTCGATGCCGCCGGTCAAGATGATCGCGCGGATGTTCTCATCTCCCTCGGCGCGCCCGACCAGTTCCAGCAGCTCCCCGGCCATCGCGGCGGTCATATAGTTCATCGGCGGATTGGACATGGTCCAGGTCTGAACGTGTCCTTCGGACTTGACGGTGAAATGTTTCATGCGCTGTCTCCCGTGTGGCGAGTAGCTTCCACCGAGCCGCGCTGTCAAGTAGCTTGAGCGAGCGTAGATCTTGATCTACGCTCGGATCTGAGGGGGTGGGGATCCCGGAATGAAAATCGACATAGATCTTAAGGCTGGCTTTCTTCAGAACCTGAAGCGCGAAGTGCTCGCGCAACTTTCGCCCGAGGAGCACGCGATTATCGAAGTCTCAACCGGTGAGATGGGCAACAAGCCCGACGCGGTCAAACTCGGATGGCTCAAAATGCGGACCAAAGAGGACTGGACCAAGCAACGCTACCTGAAGGCGCTCGATCGCACGATGAAGAAACTTCGTGAAGCGGTCGCCGCCGAGTCCGGTAAGAAAGATCAGTAGAGCCTACGCGCGTCGGATGCGGCCCCCTCAGGGCTCGATGCGCGCGACCCGCCGTTTACCGACTTCCAAAACCTTGTGCGCTCCCGGCACGAAGCGGAAGTTCGCATCCTTGATTGTTTGGCCATCCACCCGGACCGCGCCTTGACTGACCAGCCGGCGTGCCTCGCTGTTGGATGGGGCGAAGTTGAGCTGCTTCATCAGCTCGCAGATCCAGATGTCCTCGGCGATGCGATAGACCGGAACATTGGTGGGAACTTCCTTGCGCTGGAACTTGCTCTCGAAGTAATCGCGCGCGGCTTTGGCGGCATCGGCGCCGTGGTACTCCTCAACCAGCATCGATGCGAGCCGCTTCTTCGCCTCCATCGGATGCACCTTGCCTGATTTGATGCCCGCGAGTTCCTCGGCGCTGATGTCGGTCAGCAACTGGTAGTAACGCGCCATCAACGGATCCGATACTCGCATCAGCTTGCCGAACATCTCGTCGGGCTTTTCGGTGATACCGACATAGTTGCCGAGCGATTTGGACATCTTGCGCTCGCCGTCGAGGCCCTCCATCAACGGCATCGTCATCACGACTTGCGGCGGCTGCTTGAATGCGCGCTGAAGCTCGCGCCCGACCAGCATGTTGAACTTCTGATCGGTGCCGCCGATCTCGATATCAGCTTCCAGCGCGACGGAGTCATAGCCCTGAATCAGCGGATACAGCAGCTCATGCAGAAACAAAGGCTCCTGGTCGGCGAGGCGCTTTTCGAAATCGTCGCGCTCCAGCAACCGCGCGACGCTTAAGTGCGCCGCGAGTTCGATCAGCCGGCGAACCCCAAGGCCATCCATCCATTCGCTGTTGAAGCGGACCTCGGTCCGCGCGGGATCGAGAATCTTGAACGCCTGCCCGCGATAGGTTTCGGCGTTGGCGGAGATGTCCGCGCGCGCCAGCGGCTTGCGCGTCTCGGAGCGGCCGGTCGGATCGCCAATCATGGCGGTAAAATCACCGACCAGGAAAATCACCGTATGTCCGTCGTGCTGAAACTGGCGCAGCTTCTTCAGTGTGATGGTATGGCCCAGGTGCAGGTCCGGCGCAGTCGGATCCATGCCCAGCTTGATGCGCAAGGGGCGTCCCAGCTTGAGTTTTTCGGCCAGCTCCGGATGCGAGATTACTTCGACCGCGCCCAGACTCAGCTCGGTCGCGCGCTCATGTTCGTTGCTATCATCCACCGTTGGGAAATCCGTTATCAGCTTCTCGCCCGAAGGCGGTGATCAAGCGTACCGGAAAGCGCGCACCCGGCCTACATCATGCGGGCCCATCGCCCGGAGGTCCCGAACCTGCGTGGCGGAGCGAGGCGCGCCACGTCCTTACATCAGCCGCTCGCGCATCAGGTGCGCCTCGAAAATTCTCAGCGCTTCCCGTTTGCATTGCGCAATCCGGTGCGAGCTCCAGGCCTGATTGGGAAACTTGCCTCGCGCGGCTTCGAACACCTCCGCCAGCGGGCGCGGCCTGATGCGAAACGCGCCCGGACCGTACAACTCGTGCAGCAGCCAAAGCTGCACGTCGCTCATCCCGTGAAAACACGAATCCAGCGCGAACAGATCCTGGATCATGCTCGGTCCCGAATGACCCTTGGGCGGACGCCTGGTCGAGAACACTCCCGGCTTTGCGTCTGGCGTCAAGAGCTCGCATGCTCTGAAGTAAAAACGCAAAGCAGCTTCGCGCGACTTGAAACGCGGCGCAGTAACTCCGGTCATGGCTCCCTCTTGGGCCCTCGCCAAACCTCGAATGGCGACGGCTACACAACCTCGCGCAGATTCGGACGCTGCCGTGGGCGGACGACTCATCGTCGGCGGTCCATTCAGCTTCCGGCCCGGCGACCGGATAAATCTGATCTAGCCTAGCAGTCTATGCGTGTCAACTAGCTGTTACTACATCATAACTGCCAGTACGTGAAGGTAACCATACTGCGTGTACTCACCTACCACCCCGATAGAGCGCCGGCAATCAGGTCCGCTGATTGAAACGTCCCATCGCGCGTTCCAATCCGTCAGCGACGATGGCTTCAACCGCTTCGGCAGCGCGCTGAATCGAATGGTCGAGATTGGCGCGCGATTCTGCACCCATGCTTTCGAGCAGATAGTCCTTGCTCTCGCGCTCACCCGGTGGACGGCTGACCCCGACCCGCACGCGAATGAAGTCGGGCGTGCCCAGCGATTGCGCGATCGATCGAACACCGCGATTGCCGGCGTCGCTCCCGCCTTGCTTGAGACGCAGCCGGCCCGCCTCCAGGTCCAGCTCATCATGCACCACGATCAGACGCGCCGGCGGCACCTTGTAGTAGCCGAGCACCGCCGCGAGGCATTCGCCGCTGCCGTTGTAGTAGGTTTGAGGCTTGACCAGCAGCGCGCGTACGCCGGCCAGTTCGGTCTCGGCGAGCATGCCCTTGAATTTGCGTCGATCGAACACCGCATGCTTCGACTTCGCAATCCGTTCCACCACGCGAAATCCCGCATTGTGGCGCGAACGCGAGTATTCCTCACCGGGATTGCCGAGGCCGGCGACCACCCAGCGGGCCTCCGGCTGCTCCGGCACCGCGACGTCTTCGCTCTTCTCTTTTGGAGCCCGGCGGAAGCCTCCGAATAGATTCTTCAGGCTCATCCGCGTTGGCGCGAGGCGGTGCCGTTCAAATTCAGCGATTGAAGATTTGCCGCAATGGCTTTGAACAGTGCATTCATTTCCGCAGGCGTTCCGATCGAAATTCGCAGTGCGTCACGCAGCATCGGGGTAGGAAAATAGCGCACCAAAATGCCGCTTCGTCGAATCGCCAGCGCGAGCGGTGCGAGGTCGCGGCCGGCCATGCGCGCAAGCACGAAATTGGCCGACGAATCGGGCACCTCGAATCCCAGTTTACGCAGACGCGCAATGCTGGCGGCGCGGGTCTTTTTCACACGCTCAACGTTGCGACGCATCCACGGCGCATCGTTGAGCGCTTCGGCTCCGGCAGCGAGCGCGATGCGGCTAAGGTTGTAGGAATCCTTCACCTTCATCAGCTCTTGGATGACGGCGGGGCGTGCAAAGCACAGCCCAAGACGCATCCCCGCCAGCGAAAACGACTTCGACAGCGTGCGCAGAATCACGACATTCGGAAAACGGCGAAGCAGCACGATCGCATTCTCGTCGGCGAAATCCACGTAGGCTTCGTCGATCACCAGCAGATGATCGCGTAGAGCGCGCGCGAGTTTGGCAAGTTTGGCGCTCGGGGTTGAAATCCCTGACGGTGAATTCGGACTGCACACGATAGTGAGCTTGGCGCGCGCCTTCGCCAGCTTATCCAGCGGAATCGAAAAATCATCTTCGACCGGGAACCGGAGCACACGCGCTTCCTGTATCGATGCCAGCGTGTCGTACAGCGAGTAGGTCGGCACCGGATACGCGACGCTGTCTCCAGGATCGAGCGTCGCGCGAAAAATCATTGCGAGCAGTTCGTCGGAGCCGTTTCCCGCCAGAATCATGTCCTCGCGAACGCCGTATAGCTTCGCCGCGCTCGCCACGAAATCGTCGGCGCGCGGCGCCGGATACAGGCGCAGGCTCTCCGCCGCGACTCGCACCACTGCGCGTCTCACCCGCGGCGAGGGCGGATAGGGATTTTCGTTGGTGTTCAGTTTGATGAGGCGCTCGCCGGGGCGCGGTTGTTCGCCCGGCTTGTAGGCCGCCATCTTTTCTATTGCTTCGCGGAACATGCCGACAAGATATTAGGCGAAAACGTGGACCCAGTGGAGTCAGGCTCAAGAGGCTTCATGTTTGCCTCGTTGTTCGAGGGCACCCTCTGCCTCGCTCCTGCACCCGAGATAGCCGAATTCGATCACTTTGCGCGTCGTTGCTTGCCGGTCGTTCGCGACCGCGCGGTCACGGCGCGTGGCTCCGCTATCGTCGATTCAAATACCCAGTCCAAATACGCGCGCGAGCCGGCAACGATCGGAAGCGCGATGACTTCCGGCACCTCGTAGCTGTGAAGTTCCTTGACGCGCGCGGCGACCTTTTCGAACAGGTTCGCTCGGGTTTTGATGATCATGAGATGCTCGGTTTCGGTCTGAACTTCACCCTTCCACCGATAAACCGACGAGATCGGGCTCACGATATTCGCACACGCGGCGAGGCGCTCGCGCACCAGCGCATTGGCGATGAGCCGCGCCTGCTCCTCGGTCGAGGCGTTTACCAGTACCACGATTGCATCGGTCGATATGGCGCCGCCGTTCACGTTTCGCGCTCCAGCCGTTTGCGCAATTCGCGCGCGGTGCAACGATACTTGAAGGCCTTGCGGCCGTTGACGAAAAGCACCGGCACCTCGATTCCGAATTGCGCCTCGAGTGCGGGGTCGCCGTCAATTTCCACGCGCCGTATCGCTGCCCGAAAACGGGGGACCACTTCATCGAGCACGGTTTCCATTTCGTGACATAGCTCGCACTCGCGCCGAGTGTAAAAAACGATTTCCATCGCTACTTGATGGTGTCGGGTTTGATCAGGTTGATCGGCAGTCCGACAATTTTCTTGACCAGCTCGGCCACGGAAGTTATCGGCGCGGGCGTCACGCTGGGATCCGAGATCGGCCCGCGCACATTGAAGTACGCGGCGATGATACTCTTGGTGCTACCCGCGACGTTTTCGCCGACCAGCGGTATGTTGCTGAGCAACCAATTGACAGTGTTGAACGGAATCATTCCAACCTTCATATCGAGCGTCGATTGATCGACGTTGATGTTGCCGTTGGCAACAATGTCGATCACCGGGCCGTCGAGGATCAAATCGTCGGTGTAAAAAACGCCGTCGCTGCCCTTGAAATCGGCAGCCACGGTGCGGAACTGGAGTCCGGAAGTGCGAGGATCAGGGATGTTCGCGGTCAGCCAGCTGCGCAGATCGATCAACTCCAGCAGGCGCGACAGCAGCGTGAAGCGGTTCAGGTTGCCGTCGCGCAGTTTCAAAATCGCGGTTCCCGCCATGGTCGCGAAAAAGTTCGAATTGGTATCGGCCCACAAATCCGCGGTGGTGTCGAGGCGGCCCGCAATCGGGGAACGGGTGACCTTCCGGTTGAGCAGGAAGATCGATGCGACGTTCATGTTCTGCGTCTTTCCGAAGATGTGAATCCAATCATCCTTCTTGCGACCCACGATGTTGATGCTCAAGCGCCCTTCCATACCCGACGCGGTGAGATTATCGACGCTCCAATCGCCGTTGCTGTATTTGAAATCGGTCTTCGCATTTTTCATCGCGAAGCTCTCCAGATTCGCCTCGCGCGCGTCGATGTGTCCGCTGATGGGTAGTTTTGGTGGATGGGTCGGCGTCGGCGGCATCCACGGCAGCCGCACAAACTTCAGTACCTCGACATCCAACCTCTGCACATTCGCATCGATTCGGACCGACGGGTTGCGGACGTCCTGCACGGTGACAATGAAATCGATCGGAGATTTCTCCAACTCCGCCGCCGGCATCGATACCACCAGCGTGCGGTCGCGAATGGTGGCGATCGCGGGATGCACAAAAATCGGAGAGCGCAAAAAGCCGAAATCCACTCGCCCGCTCAGCAGAGTGACTTTCCCATTGGCGAGAAACCCGTGCTGCAGATCTCCGGTGATTACAACCTCGCCGCCCAGATTTCCCGTCGCGCTAAAGTCATCCGGATCGACCACACCTTCAAGCCATCGATCGATCGGCATCTGATGCATCGTGATGCGCAGCCCCGCGGTATGCATCCCGGCTTCTCCGATCTGCAGTTCGCCGTCGAAATCCGCGGTGCCGCCGGTGGCGCGCGCACTGACCCGCTCCAGCCTGATCACATCCGGCTGCGCGACAATGACGCCCGAGGCTACCCCGATCGGACCGGGCGCGCCGCGGAATCCGACCGTCACACCGCGCGGCTCGATCTTAACCAGGTATTTTTCCGGGCGAGTCGGAAGGTTCTTCTGAAGCTTCCCTGACGCTTCCAGCTCAGCGTGAGCATCACCCGCAAGCGTTTCCAGTCGGTCGCGCTCGTGAACGTTGAATTGGTCGAGAAGCTTCATCAATGCAGGGCGCAGTTCGGCTAAATCGAGATCGGCCTTCATTGAAATCTGATAAGGGACCTCGTCGAGTGTTCGACTGAGATCGACCTTCGCTTCAAGGTCGCGCAGCTCCGAGTTGCCGATTTTCGCACTGCCTTGCAGCAACGACAGGGTCTGTTTCGCGAAAATGATCTGCGCACCGGCGTCAGCGACATCAGGGAGCCGCGTTTCCGGCGGAGTTGCGAAACTCAATTCAGAGAGCGTCGCGGTCACCGAAAGTTTGGACAGAATCGATTTCAGCGACAGGTTCTCCAGCGCGCCGAGGGAAGATTCGACCGACGCTTTTGCAATTTCGATTCGGCCGGACTTCAGGTGGTGCACCAGGACTTCGAGCTCCTGCGGCATCCGCTTGAGCGAGCGCACCGATTCGACAATGTCCTTCCATGCCAGCGTCAGTTCGGCGATTCCAAACGCCACCTCCGGATTCCGGTCCATCGGATTTGAGACGTAGCCCTGTCCCGCCACCACAGGATTGCCTTCGCGAGACAGTCGCGCGCTCGAAATCTCGACCCGATCGGATGACGTACTGAAGCGAGCCTCCAGCTTGTAGTCGCCAACCTCCAGAGGCGCGGAAAGATCAGGACTGCGGAGGCTAAGAGCTTTCACCGCCAAGGTCGTCACCCCGTCGATGGCGCCATCATGGGCGACGGAAAATTTGACCTTGCCCTCCGCTTCCCCATCCGCGTCGATGTTGCCAATCGTCAAATGCTGAATCGGCAATTGCCAGAACCAGAAGGTGCCTTGCAGCGTCTCCGTGGCTGGGAGATTGCCACCCTGACCGAGGTTGAAATTACCGGCCGCCTGCGCGCCCTTGATTTTGGGAAATTCGCAATCGGTCTTGAAATTCACCGTCCAGAGCTTCGGTGTTGCGCGGCGATGAGATGCGACCAGATCCGCGTCGTGCAGCAGTATTGTTCCCGCTCGATCGCGCAACTCCATGCCGGAAATGACGAAGCGCCGGCTGATGCGGGCAAGATCGCCGAACCGCGCGATGGTGTCATTGATCAGATCGCGGCTGGGTCGCGGCAAAGGACCATTGCTTGCCGCGGCCGCATCGAATGGCGCGGTGACCAGCGGATGCACGAGGTCGAGTTCGCGCAGCGGCAAGCCGTGGGTGAATATCGAGCGGAAGTTGACGATCGCGCGGATCTTTTCCAGCGACACGATCTCGCGATTACCCGCCATCACGCGCGGATGATCCAGCTCGACGACCAAATGCCTGCGGACGGCGATGTGGCTCGACGGCGCGCTAATGTCGATACCGGTCTGATTCTTGACGCTGGCGAGAACGACTCCCACGATGCGCTGCTGGTTGAAGTAAACAACCACCGTCACCGTCGCGAAGAGCAAAACGGCCAGCGCGGTGACGATCGCGGCAATGCGTACGATGAGCCTCATCGTGCGCAAGGTTTAACTAACTTGTCGGATGTGCGAAACGCCGGCGCATGATTACTCGCGTTCGGAGGCTTCGACCTTGGGAGCGGCAGCACTGTCGGACCATCCAGCACGATGCTTGTCGCGGAGCGCCGTTTTCAGGATCCGGTTGCGGATCCGCACCGACTTGGGTGTGACTTCGACCAGTTCCTCTTCGTCGATCCATTCCAGCGCGGTATCGAGCGTGGGAATGAGCGGCGTCGTCAGCCGGATCGCTTCGTCATGGCCGGCCGCGCGAATGTTGGTGAGCTTCTTTTCGCGGCAGACATTCACCGGCAAATTGGTCTCGCGCGCATACTCGCCGACGATCATGCCCTCATAGACCGGATCGCCGGCGGAGATGAAGAACTTGCCGCGCTCCTGCAAATGAAAAATGGCGTAGCCGGTCGCGTTGCCTTCGCGATCGGAAATCATCGCGCCATTCTGCCGCGAGCGAATGTTTCCCGCCCACGGAATGTAGCCGTTGAAAATCGAATGCATCACGCCGGCGCCGCGGGTCTCCTGCAGGAAGCGCCCGCGAAATCCGATCAGGCCGCGCGAGGGAACGTCGTATTCGAGACGCACGCGGCCGCTCGCATGGGTGACCATCGTGCGCATCTTGCCTTTGCGCGCCGACAGCAATTGGGTGACGATGCCGATGCATTCCTCGGGAATGTCGATGACCAGAAACTCCATCGGTTCGAGAATCCCGCCATCCTTTTGCTTGGTCACCACCGTCGGCTTCGATACTTGCAGCTCGTAGCCCTCGCGCCGCATGGTTTCCACGATCACTGCCAGCTGCAGCTCGCCGCGTCCCATCACGCGCCACTGATCGGCGCTTACCGATTCGACCTTGATGCTGACGTTGCGGCGCGACTCGTGGATGATGCGCTCGCCGAGTTTGCGCGAGGTCACGAATTGGCCCTCGCGTCCAGCCCACGGGGAATTGTTGACGGAAAAAGTCATCGCGACGGTCGGCTCGTCGATTACGATTCCAGCCAGCGGTCGCGGATTTTCGAGGTCAGCAATCGTCTCGCCGATTTCGATATCCTCGAGGCCGGCCACCATCACGATATCCCCCGCCTCGGCGTGGTCGACCTCGATGCGCTTCAGACCCTGCCACGCGTAGAGATGCGCGACCTTGCAGACACTGGTGGTGCCATCGAGATGGCACAGCGTGTACTGGCGCCCGTCTTCCATCGAGCCCGCGACCACGCGGCCGATCGCGAGACGGCCAACGTAGTCGTCGTAGTCGAGGTTGTTGGCCTGGAATTGCAGCGTCGCCTCAGGATCAACTTCGGGGCCCGGAAGATGGCTGATTATCGTTTCAAACAGCGGCTGGAGATTTTCGCCGTGCTCGCCGAATTTAGTGACCGCGGTTCCGGTTCGCGCATTGGTGTAGAGGATCGGGAAATCGAGCTGGTCCTCCTCGGCGCCGAGATCGATGAAGAGATCATAGACCTCATCGAGGACGTCGGCAGTGCGCGCGTCGGCGCGATCGATCTTGTTGATGCAAAGGATCGCCGACAATCCGGCCTCCAGCGCCTTCTTCAGCACGAAGCGCGTCTGCGGCAGCGGGCCCTCGCAGGCATCGACCAGCAGCAGGATGCCGTCCACCATCGAAAGCGTGCGTTCGACCTCGCCGCCGAAATCCGAATGCCCGGGAGTATCGACGATGTTGATTCTGGTAGCGCCCCACAGAATCGAGGTGTTCTTGGCCATGATGGTGATGCCGCGCTCGCGTTCCAGCGCGTTGGAATCCATCACGCGATCGACCAGGTTCTCGTTGGCGCGAAACACGCCGGACTGACGGAGCATCGCATCGACCAGGGTGGTTTTGCCGTGATCGACGTGAGCGACGATAGCGAGATTGCGAATATTTTGTCGGCGCATTTTGTGTGAGGCAGATACTAAAGTGCGACGAGCCGCAAAAGCCCGCCGCGACGATTAAGTGTACTCGCCTGCCCGCTCGGAGTAAACGCGGGTCTCGGCATCATCGATTAACAGTTCGCGAACTCTTGACTCTGATTATGGCGCCGTGGCTGGCGGAGCCTCCTGCTGGTTGAGGCGTTTTTGAGCATCGCGCTGCAACTTCTCCAGCAATTGCTGGATATTCTTCACCTCGGTAATCTGCCAAACGCCGAACTCGTCGCGCGCCATCCGCACCTCCCATTCGCGTTTCTTGTTGTCGACGAAGCGGGTGTACGCGGCGCCGTCATCGCGATGCATCAAAACTATCGCACCGATCACCGCGGCGGGCGGCATTTGCACGTCGCGGTCGCCGTCGTTCACATCCTTGACGGCGTAGGCGCGCGTGGCTTGTGCGAGCGGTTTGGAAAAAAGATCAATCGCGCCCTTACCGACCATCTGGCTCAACGGGTCGTTGGCTTTTTGCTGCACCATCTCGTAGCCGGCGTTTTTCACGACACTTTCGAAATTGACGTAGTGCGCGGCCGCCTCGCCATCTCGCGCATCGATGGCGCGCTTCAACTGGAAGACTGCGAAAGAGGGACTCGCGGGCAGATAGATCAGCGCCCACCAGAGAAGGACGATCGTGATGAGAATACCGGTCCAGTGGCGGATGGCGAAGCGCATCATCGCGGACGATTCTCCGCCGACTTCGGGTTGATGTCGAGCTAACGTTTCGAGAGTTGGCTCGCCGCAGCCTTGTCCATCATCCAGATGACGATGCCATCTTTCGGCGCAACCAGATGCGCCGGCACGCGCTCCGGATCATCGGTTCCTTCAAGCACGCGCTTCACCGCCGCAGCCTTCTTTTCTCCCGATACGAGGAACATGATGCGCGCGCTGTTGTTCATCACCGGTGCCGTCAGGGTCACGCGATTGCGAAAGGTGTCCTCAACTTCGACCGGGACGGCCAGGCGATGCTGCTCGTGAATCGCCGGTATGCTGGGGAATAGCGAGAGTATGTGGCAGTTGTCGCCGAGGCCCAGCAGCATCAGGTCGAAGCGCGGGAACTCGCCCTCATCGAGATTGAAGCGGCTGCGCAACTCGGCCTCGTGCTCGCGCGCGGCTTCTTCGGGTTGGTCCTCGCCGCGAATGCGATGAATCTGGTCGGGTTTGATCTTGAGTTTGCTCAGGATGCTGCGGTTGGCCATCCCATAGTTGCTCGCGGGATCATCGGGTGGCACGCATCGCTCATCACCCCAGTAGAACTGCACTTCTTTCCAGTCGACGCTCAACTCGAAGCGCGTCGCGAGAAGATCATAAGTGCGTTCGGGAGTATGGCCACCGGTGAGGCACAGGTTGAACTCGCCATGCATGCAGATGGCCTCGCCCGCCACATGCGCGATTTCCTCGGCGGCGCGCACGAACAGCTCCTCCGACGTATCCAGAATGATGATCTGACGTTCGCTCATGTTATTTCCGGAATAATTTACCGAGAAAATATCGCGCCGCGCCAGACGTGGCGCAGCGCATAGAGATCGACTCTCGATTTGCGGCGGAACTACTTCGCGGCGCGATGCTCTCCGGCCTGGATGCGATCGCGATGCTTCTTGATAGCCGCCAGCAAGTCCTCGTAAGACTTCTTGAACAGCTCAACGCCTTCTTCTTGAAGTTCCTCGCCTACCGCGAGCAGGTCGATGCCGGCGGCCGCGAGCTGCTTGACCGCGGCTTGCGCCTCATCGAGTTTCGCTTCCAGCGTCGCCGCTACCTTGCCATGGTCGCGGAACGCATCCATGGTGGCGGGCGGCATCGTGTTGACGGTGTCGGGTCCGATCAGCTCTTCGACATATTTGACGTCGCTGTATGCCTTGTCCTTGGTGCCGGTCGACGCCCATAGCGGCCACTGGGTTCGCGCGCCCTTCTGCTTCATCGCCGCGAAGCGCTGCCCGAGGAAAATTTCCTTATAGCGCTGATACACCAGCTTGGTGTTCGCGACGGCGGCTTTGCCCTTGAGCGCGGCTACTGCGGGATCGTTTTTCTGCTTCAACCTCGCATCGAGCTTCTTGTCAACCAGCGTCTCGACCCGGCTCACGAAGAAGCTGGCAACAGAAAATATCTTGTCGATGGCGCCGCCGCCCTGCGCCCGCTTCTCGATGCCCTTGATGTACGCCTCAGCGACATTGTTGTAGTGCGTCATCGAGAACATCAAAGTGACGTTGACGTTGGTGCCTTCAGAGATCAGCGTCTCGATTGCAGGCAGGCCCGCAGGCGTCGACGGAACTTTGATCATCACGTTGGGACGCGCGATCCTTGCCCAGTACCGGCGCGCCGCATCGATGGTTCCGTTGGTATCGTTGGCAAGCAGGGGCGAGACTTCGTAACTGACGTAGCCATGCTTGCCGGAGGTTTGATCGTAAAGCGGACGCAGCGCATCGCATGCGGTCTGGATGTCCTGCATGGTCAACGTTTCGTAAATTTCTTCGACGCCTTTACCCTCGCGAACCAGTTGCTCGAGTTGCCCATCATAGTCGGTTGATCCGTCGATCGATTTTTCAAAGATGGTGGGATTCGAGGTCATCCCCTTGAGCCCGTCTTCGGTGAGCATCCGCTTGAATTCGGGAGACGGGAGCAAAGTGCGCCGGATATAATCCAGCCACGGGGCCTGGCCGAAGCGTTCCAGTTGCTTTAATGCATTTTCTGCCATGGTAATTCTCCGCTAGCGCGCGATCAGTTTTTCCGCCCGCGCGACTACGTTCTCGACCGTGAATCCGAAATGCGGGGCCAAATCCTTGTAGGGCGCCGACGCGCCGAAGGTAGTCATCCCGATGACGTCGCCCTGGGTTCCAATCCACTTGTACCAGCAGAGCGGCGATCCTGCCTCGATGGCGAGGCGCCGACTGTTGCCGGGCGGCAATACCGAATCGCGATAGGCCTGGGTCTGGCGCTCGAAAATCTCGAAGCTCGGCATGCTAACCACTCGCACCGCATAGCCTTTTTTCTCGAGCTCCGGCTTCGCCCCAACCGCAAACATCAGTTCGCTGCCGGTTGCGATGAGGATAACGTCCGGCGTCTTGCCCTTGGTCTCGGTCAGAACATACGCGCCCTTGTGCAACTCGGTCGCGGGCGCCATGTCCGTGCGATCGAGGGTCGGCACATTCTGCCGGCTCAGCACCATCATGGTGGGGCCGTCCTTATGGAGTATTGCGGCGCGCCACGCCTCCCGCGCCTCGTTCGCATCGCCGGGACGGATCACGGTGATGTTGGGAATCGCACGAATCGCCGTGAGATGCTCGACCGGTTGATGCGTGGGGCCGTCCTCGCCCAGCCCGATCGAGTCGTGCGTGAAGACCCAAATCACGTGCAGCTTCATCAGGCATGCGAGGCGAATCGAACCTCGCGCATAATCGGTGAAACAGAAAAAGCTCGACCCATACGGAATGAACGCCCCGCTGTGCGCGATGCCGTTGAGCGCGCCGCACATGGCGTGTTCGCGCACCCCGAACTTGAGGTTGCGCCCGGCGTAATTGCCCTTCTCGAATTCCTTGTCGCCTTCCATATCGGTGAAGGTCGATTCACTTAAATCGGCCGCGCCGCCAAACAAACCCCAATACTTCTTGAGGATCGCTTGCTCGACAATCGAGGCGGATTTGCGCGTCGCGAGATTGTCCTTAGGCGTGAAAACGGGCAGGTCGGCGTCCCATCCCGCGGGAGGCTCGCCAGAGAGTAGCTGTTGGAATTCCTTGGCCTCAGCAGAGAATCTTTTCGAGTACGTATCGAGGCGACGATTCCAGTCGTCCTCCAGTTGCTTGCCTTTATCGACCGCCTTGCGAAACTCCGCCAGCGCCGTATCCGGCACGTAGAAGTCAGGCTCGAGCGGCCATCCATAGAATTGCTTGGTCAGCTTCACTTCTTCCGGGCCGAGCGCCTTGCCATGCGCTTCGGAGGTTCCCTGACGATGCGGGCTGCCGTATCCGATGATGGTGCGGATGCGCACGATCGAAGGCCGATCTTTCACCTCGATGGCGGCCTGGATCGCTTTGCCAATTGCCGCGATGTCATTTCCATCAGTTACGGATTGGGTGTGCCAATGGTAGCCCTCGAAGCGTTTGATAACGTCATCGGAAAGCGAGAGCGGCGCAGGACCGTCGAGAGTCACCAGATTGTCGTCGTAGAGGTAGACGATATTGCCCAGCCCAAGGTGGCCGGCAATCGAGGCAGCCTCGTGCGAGATTCCTTCCATCAAGTCGCCATCGCTGACGATCGCAAAGATGCGCTGGTCGAAGAGCCCGCTGCCATCGCGCTCGAAACGAGCTTCAAGATGCTTCGCGGCAATCGCCATTCCGACCCCGGTCGCGAAACCTTGTCCGAGCGGGCCGGTGGTGGTCTCGACGCCGGCGGTGTGGAAATTTTCCGGATGCCCGGGCGTTTTGCTTCCGAGCTGGCGGAAACGCTTCAACTCCTCCATCGGAAGGTCGTAGCCATACAGATGTAGTAGCGAGTAGAGCAGCGCCGATCCGTGCCCCGCCGAAAGCACGAAGCGATCGCGCCCGTACCATTTCGGGTTGTGCGGATTGAAGCGCAGGAAATGCGAGAACAGCACGTAGGCGGTCGGCGCCATTCCCATCGGCAAGCCTGGATGCCCCGAGTTGGCCTTCTGCACCATGTCGATGGAGAGAGTGCGAATGGTATTGATGCAAAGTTGGTCGAGCTGTGACTGTTCCAGTTTTGAATCCGCCACGTTGTCCACCGCGAATGTCAGGGACGGCGCCAGGATGAGGAGGATTCACCGTCTCGTTGGGAGTTGCTACCAATCGGTGCGGTCGTCGTCTTTGGAATCGCCCGCCTTATGGCGCATCACGTTGACGACGTCTTTGGCCGCTCCTTTCTCGCCGAAGTTCAAGGATTGCATGAAGATCCGCGCGACCTCGCGCATCATCGCACCCTCGGCCGGATCGACCTCACTTCCGAGATTCGCCAGACGTTCCATCGCCCGCTGGATTTTCTCGAGCGTTCCCGCCATATCTCCGCGTTCGCGGCTGGCGACCGCCTCGCGCAGTTCCTCGCGAACCTGGGCAACGACCGGACGCGCCTTCTCGCCGATCACGACTTCAAGCTCGCGCAAACCATCTGCCATCTTGAGGAACGAATCAGTAGTGGGGTCGTGGAGCGCCATCGATCGAATGTTCCACCTTCATCTGGCAGACTTCAACCCTGCTACTAGAAGCGCCTCGCTTAAATCCACTAAGGGCTCGTTAAAAGTGTGATTCCCGGGTCGGTGCCGGGGGTTACGTTCGGTTGGTTATGGGACCGATCTCAGGCGAGGCAGGAGCCCGAGCGCGTTGCTCCGGCAAATCGCCTCGCGGTCAGCATCGGTGAAGAAGCTGCTATCTTCCAAATCCTTGTTGGTTTCCATGCCCGCGGCTTCCGGATACCAAGGCCAATCACTTCCGTAAACGATTTGAGAAACCTCGACCAACTCCATCAGCGATGCCAAGGTGTGCTTCGATTCGATCGCGGTGTCGTAGTAAAGGCGGCGCAGATAGGTGATCGCGTCCTTGAGTCCTGGAGGTCCGAGCCGCATCCTGCTGCCAACTGCGGAAACTCGACCTGCAAGAATCGGAAGCGTGCCGCCGTTATGCGGGACAATAATTCGAATATCCGGATGCCGCTCTAAAGTGCCGCTGAAAATGAGGTTGGTCACCGCGCGAGTCGTATCGAAGGGAAACTCGAGCATCGGGCGCGGATAGCCCATCGCGCATTGCGCCCAACAGGTGGGCGAAGTCGGATGGATGAACACGACCGCCTTGCGCCGATGGAGTTCGGCGAATATCGGTTCGAACTTCCCATCGCCAAGGTAAATGCCATGGGCGTTGGTCTTGAGCGCGATGCCATCCGCATGCAGCGTGTCCATCGCGTACGCAAGTTCGTCCAACGCGCCAACGACGTCAGGCAGCGGCAACTCAGCGAACAATCCGAACCGCTTCGGATGTTTCGCGACCGTGTCCGCGCCCGCCTCGTTTACCAGGCGCGCGAGGCGTCGCGCTGCGGCGTCATCGCCATAGTGAACGCCGGGCGACGATATCGAAAGCACGCCGGTTTCGATGCCAAGTTTCTCATAGGCTTCCAGCGCCAGTTCCGGAGTCCAGTTTGGCCAGGCGGGCATCCCGTCAGGATGATGGACTCCGCCTTTGCGCATCTCGTCGGCATACCCTGAAGGAAGGTAATGCGCGTGCAGGTCGATTTTTCGATTGAAGTTGGGACTGCCGCTCATCGGAATCGCCTCATTTCATAGACGGCTTAAGGTGCGGCGCCACCTCGCGCGCGAACAACTCCATCGAGCTGCGACTGCGTTCCGGCGCGATCCCCGGCAGATGCATCCCAAGGACCAGGTCTGTCGTCCTGACCTTGCCGAACGAATGGTTGAGCTTGGAAGCCACTTCATCGGGGCTGCCGACCAGCAGCGGGAACATGCTCTGCGAATCGCGCAGCTTGGAGGCCTCCGGCAACGGCGGCTGACCTGCGCCAAGGTAGTCGTTCGCCTCCGCCAGCCATCGCGTGTACCAGGTGATCATATAATGAAGATGGTCCTGGCACTGCGCCCAAGCCTCATCGGTGGTGCGCGCGATGTAGGTGAAGTGGAGTTGCGCAGCCGAGAAGTCCTTGGGATTGTGGCCGGCCGCCCGTAGCGAATCATCATAGGTCTTTTGGGCTTCCGGATTCGCCAAGCCCATGAAGTTGACGCCCATCCTTCCCGCGCGCTGGATCGCTTTGGGAGCGCCGGCGCCAATCCACAGGGGCGGATGCGGCGACTGCACCGGACGTGGCATCAGTCGGATGTTCTTCACGTTGTAGTGTTTGCCCGCATATGAAAAATCTTCCTTGGTCCATGCGCCGCGGATTACCTCGATACCTTCCTCGAGGCGGCCCGCGCGAGTCTTTCGATTGACGCCGTAGGCTGCGAATTCTCCCGGCGCATAACCCTGGCCGACGCCCAAATCGAAACGTCCGTTCGAAATGATATCAATCGTCGCGGCATCCTCGGCCACGCGCACCGCGTTATGCAGCGGCAGCAGCACCAGGTAGGTCCCGATGCGAATGCGCCTGGTGATGGCGGCGATCGCAGATGCAATCGGCAGGATGGCGGGCGAATAACCATCCTCGGCGAAGTGATGTTCGGTCAGCCAGATCTCGTCGTAGCCCAGCTGTTCGGCGACGCGTGTTTGTTCGAGCTGGTCGGCATAGAAATCAGGCCACGATTTGCGCCATTTGGGCGGATTTCGAAACGGGAAGAGCAGGCCTACTTTCAGATTCTCGCAGAGACTCATAATGCATCATCCTGGAAGGGCGTTATCGCGGACCGTCGCACCTCGCGCGCGACGCTGTCAAGGCATCGCCGCGTTGCATATCGATCCCAGCGCTGATTTGTTGCAAGATGCTTGGTAGTTGCCAGTGCGCGCCTGCCCGGGCGCGGGCCTTTGAGGAGGATGAGGGCATTCGATGAGACAAATCCTGGATCGCCGCGTGGTCGTGACGGGTCTCGGCTTGGTAACACCGCTCGGAACTGGAGTTGAGAAGAACTGGGAGGCGTTGATGGCGGGGCGCTCCGGCATCGCACCGGTCACCTGTTTCGATGTTTCCGAGTTCCCGGTGAAGATCGCGGGCGAGGTCAAAGACTTCAATCCCGAGGATTGGATCGACAAGCGGGACATCAAGAAGATGGACCTCTTCATCCAATATGCGATCGGATCGGCCGAGCAGGCCATGCGCCAGTCGGGATTCCAGGTCACCGAGGAGAATGCCGAGAACGTCGGGGTGCTGGTCGGCGTCGGCATCGGTGGCCTGCGCACCATCGAGGAATATCATCGCGAGTTCATGAAAACCGGGCTCAAACGGATCACGCCGTTTTTCATTCCAAAGTTGATCGCCAATCTCGCGCCGGGACAGATTTCGATTAAGTACGGCGCGCGCGGCCCCAATTACGCGACCACCAGTGCATGCTCCTCGGGCAGCCATGCTATCGGCGAAGCATATCGCATGGTGAAGATGGGCTACCTCGATGCCGCGATCGCCGGCGGCGCGGAGGCGGCGTTGACCTCGCTTGGGCTCGGCGGCTTCGCGGTGATGCGCGCGCTCTCGACGCGCAACGATGAGCCCGAAAAAGCCAGCCGTCCCTTCGACAAGGAGCGCGACGGATTCGTGATGGCTGACGGCGCGGCGACGCTGATCCTCGAAGAGCGCGAGGCGGCCATCAAGCGCGGCGCGAAAATCCTCGCCGAGGTCTGCGGCTATGGCACTAACTCCGACGCCTATCACATCACCTCGCCCTCGCCGGAAGGAATCGGCGCGGCAAAATGCATGCAGATATGTTTGAAAGACAGCGACCTCGATCCCAATGACGTTGACTATATAAACGCTCACGGCACTTCGACGCCGCAAGGCGATATCGCCGAAACTCAAGCGGTCAAAAAGATTTTTGGTGAGCGCGCCGCCCAAATCGGCATCAGCTCCACGAAATCGATGACCGGACATACTCTCGGCGCCGCGGGCGCGATCGAATCGGTCTTCACGGTGCTCGCGATCGAGCGCAGCATCATGCCGCCCACCATCAACCAGGAGCATCCCGACCCGGAATGCGACCTCGACTACGTGCCGAACAAGCCGCGCGAGAAGAAAATTCGCCTCGCGCTCAACAACTCCTTCGGTTTCGGCGGCACCAACACCACCCTCGCCTTCCGGCCTGGGTCCTGAGCGGAGACTGGGATGGGTTCGCGAATAGTATCCACCGGGCGCGCGACGCCTCGCGCGGCGATGTCGAACAATGACTTGAGCCGCGCAATCGATACGTCCGACGAATGGATTCGAAGCAGGACCGGAATCGGCGCGCGCTTCCTGATGCGTAGCGGGGAGTCGCTAGTCGATATCGCCGGCGACGCGAGCCGAATTGCACTTCAGCGCGCCGGCCTCAAGCCGGCTGATCTCGATGCGATCATAGTGGGGACGGTCTCATCGGAGTACGCGTTTCCTTCTTTCGCATGTTCGCTGCAGAGCGCGCTGGGCGCCGACCAGATTCCCGCCTTCGACGTCGCCGCGGCATGCTCGGGCTTTGTGTATGCGCTATCGGTGGCGGATTCCTCGATCCGCGCAGGAGATTATCGACGCGTGCTGGTGGTCGGTACCGATGCGCTATCGACGATGGTCGATTGGAACGATCGGCGCACCTGCGTGCTGTTTGGCGACGGCGCGGGGGCCGCGGTGCTGGTCGGCGAATCCGGCCAGCGCGGCGTGCTCAGCAGCATGCTGCGTTCTTCGGGAAAATATTGGGATCTCCTTTCGGTGCGCGCGACCGGCACTCGCGCTTCGCTCGATTCCGAGGTTCATCGCAATCCCGACGACGCGATTAAGATGAAGGGCCCAGAACTCTTCAAGATCGCGGTCAAAAGCATGGAAGAGGTTTCGCGCGACGTCGCCGCACGCGCCGGTGTGCGCCTTGCTGAGGTCAATCTTATCGTTCCGCATCAGGCGAATCTGCGCATCATCAATTCGGTAGCCGAGCGGCTAGGACTTCCGCCCGAGAAGGTTTTCACCAACATCGATCGATACGGAAATACCTCCGCCGCGTCGGTTCCGATTGCGCTGGATGAGGCGCTCGAACAAAAACGGATTCGCGACAATGACCTCATCATGTTGTGCGCGTGCGGGGGCGGTCTGACCTGGGGCGCGAATATTCTGCGCTGGTAGTACAAGGCAGCAGGCCATTCCTCGCACCTCACATCCGGCCGCGTCTTCGGTGCTCTCCGATCTTCTACGGCATCGAGTAATTTTTCTGCTTGGCAAGGGTGGCGTGGGCACCACCACTATCAGCGCCGCCCTCGCGCTGGTCGCCTCAGACAATGGAAATTCGGTCCTCGCGCTGGAAACCGATACGCGCGCGCCGATGGCAAATGCGTTCGGCGTAAAGCCGGCCTTCGAACCCGTGATGGTGTCCGACCGACTTTTCGAGATGGTGCTCGAAGGGCGGCATTCGCTGGAGGAATATCTGAAGTTGGTAGTCCCCGGACGCGCCGTCATGCGCGCGGTCTTTTCCAGTCGACTCTATCAGTTCTTCGTGAATGCCGCGCCGGGGCTCAAAGAGTTGATGCTGCTCGGCAAGATCTACTACGAGGCCGAGCGCAAGCTGGGCGGCCGCGATCATTGGGACCTGCTCGTCGTCGACGGTCCCGCCAGTGGTCAGGCTCTCAGCCTGCTGAAGATGCCCACCGCGGCTCAGCAGACCTTCGGCGACAGCGTAGTTGGGCGCGAGGCGGCCAATATCAACCGGGCGTTGCGCGACGAGAGCGAGACCGCGGTAGTCCTCGTCACCACGCCGGAGCCGCTGCCGATTTCGGAAACATTGGAGACGGCGACGACTTTGCGCGAGATTGGAATCAAACCGGCTGCGATCATATTCAACCGGAGCCGCACGCCGGGCTTCTCGACCCGCGACGTTGGGACACTCAAGGAGCATCTGATCACGACCGGCAAGTTTTCGGATGCTGACTACCTCGGCAAAGTTGCGCAACGCGAACTCGACCGCGCAGGCCAGGCGGAGCAAGCACTCTCTCAACTTCGCGCGGAAACCTCAGCTCCGCTAATCGCATTGCCGCTGCTACGCGGCGTTTCGGGCGGCGACCTGGTGCGCGCACTCGCGCGGGACCTCGCACCGGCTCCGCCAGAGAAATCGTCCAAACCCGCCGCCCGCGTCTAAAACGGCACGCCGCGCGACCGAAGTCTGGATCAAGCGACCACCACTGGATACGCTAAGCGGGCGCGACATCAGGAGAACGATGATGCCCGAGGCCCAACCTAAAACCGAAAAACCCGCGCCGAAACGCGAGCCGTGGATCATCAGAACCTACGCGGGTTTCGGCGATGCGCGCCAGGCCAATCAGCGGTTTCATCAGAATCTCAAAGCCGGCCAGAAAGGGCTCTCGATCGCTTTCGACCTTCCGACTCAGAACGGCTACGACCCCGACGCTGCGGTAGCGCGCGGTGAGGTCGGCAAGGCCGGCGTTTCGATTTGCCACTGGCGCGATATGGAGGAGCTGCTCGAAGGTATTCCGCTCGGATCGATCAACACCTCGATGACCATCAATTCGACCGCGCCATTCCTGCTTGCGCTGTACCTCGTGGTGGCTGAAAAGCAGGGCGTCAGTTGGGATCAACTTCGCGGCACCACTCAGAACGATCTGATGAAGGAGTTCGTGGCGCGTGGCACTTCGATCTTCCATCCGGAGCTCTCGTTTCGGTTATCCACCGAAATGATCAAATTTGCAGTCACCCAGGTACCGAACTGGAATCCGATCAATGTGTGCGGATATCACTACATGGAGAGCGGCGCCGGTCCGGCCGAGGAAGTCGGTTACGCATTCGGCAATGCGCTGCTGCTGCTGGATGCGTTGCGCGACGAAGTGAAGCCCGCAGATTTCGAGAAGACCGTCAAACGCATTTCGTTTTTCATCAACAGTGGTATCGAGCTAGTTCCCGAAATTTGCAAAATTCGCGCGTACTTCAAACTGTGGCCGGCGCTATGCAAATCCGAGTACGGCATCGACGGCGTGCTGTTCCGCGCCGGATGCCAGGTGCGGTCTCTCACTCTCACCGAGCAACAGCCCGAAGTGAACATTTTGCGCATCGCATACGAAGCGCTACCGGTGGTGCTGTCCGCCGACGCGCGCGTCAATGCGCTGCAGCTTCCCGGCTTTCGCGAGGCGATGTCGCTTCCCGATCAGGCCGAGCAGCTTATCGGTCTGCGAACGCAGCAGGTCCTGATGCATGAGACCGGCATCACCGACTACGTCGACATTTTCGAAGGCAGCAAGATCATCGAGCGGACCACTGGCGAGACGATGGAGAAGGCGCGCGCGATCGCGATCCGAATGCGCGAGGCCGGCTACACGAAGGCTATCGGAATGGTCAGCTCCGAACTGACGCGGCAACTTTCCGAACGCCAACGCAAACTCGAATCGGGAGAAATCACGCAAATCGGCGTGAATGCTTTTCTTGGCGAGATCGGCCTCGCACCTCGCGCGGCGCATCAGGAAGATGCCGTCGACTATGATGCGATTTCGCGCGACCGGATCGCTTCGATTAGTCGGTGGCGTCAGGGTCGCGATAATCGCGCGGTCGCAAGCGCGCTGGAGAAGCTCGCGCACGCGGCGAAAGATGGCGACGTGATGCAAGCGACCCTGGACCTTGCACGCGCAGGCGGCACGGTTGGCGAATGGACCTCTTCGCTCGAGCGCGTCACTCAAGGGCGCTACACCCCGATTATTCTCGATCGGTCATTTGCCGGCGCCCAGCTCAAGGTTCCGACCATCGATTCGAAATCACGCCGGATTCGGATCGCGATTGGAAAGGCCGGGCTCGATGGACACATCAATGCGGTAAAGTTGCTCGCGCAGGCTTGCATGCAGTCCGGGATGGAGGTTGTGCTTGCGGGATTCAAGCAGACGCCGGAGCAACTGGTCGAAACCGCGTTGCAGGAAGACGTCGACCTCCTTGCGGTGTCGAGCCTCGCCGGCGCGCACATGACGATCGCGCGCGAGACCCTCGAACTTCTGAAGCGGCGCGGCGCCGTCGAGGTGCGCCTGGTGATGGGCGGCATCATTCCCGAAGACGATCGCCAATCGCTGCTCGATCTCGGAGTGAAGGCGGTATTCACACCCAAGGATTCCAACCTCGGCAAGATCGTCGGCGACCTGATCTCGATGAGCGAGGCGCGCGTTTGAGGCGCGCAGCGCTGGTCGCATCGGCGATCGTATTCCTGACGGCCTCGATGGCCAATGCGGGAGAACCGCGGCCGTGGCTATGCCGTGACAAGCCGGTGTTCTCCTCGCAACAGCCAATGAACTACCAGCTGACCGGCACTTCGCGATCGCAATGGCAATTGTTTCTGATGCAGTTCACGCCCGGCGCAGGCCACGATGGCTTCGATATCGCCAGGACCATCGGCAGCACCTCGAATGGGCATTTGCCCGCGGGCCGGTACTTCGCGGTCGCGCTCCACAACGTGCGAGGTAACTGGGTCTGTCCCGCCGAGGTGAGCGAACAGCGGGCGGGCGCCGGCGCCATCAGCGATTTGTGCTTCGCATCGCAGGATGGCGGCTGTAGTGTCAAGTTCATCGTCACCTCAGACGCCGACACAACTCATTAGGCCTCTACCACAGCAGCCCGATCGTGTTCGCCGATTGGTTGTCACTCGTCGGCGATTTGAACTATGCAGGAGTTTCAACGCGCCTGGTGCCGATGGTCCAAGGAGATTCCTATGGCAAACACTGCGCCGCATGATCCGCCGTTTCGCGCCGAACATATCGGTAGCCTGCTACGCCCACCCGAGCTGCTAAAGGCGCGCGCCGATAACGAGGCTGGCCGTCTTTCCGCCGCAGAACTGCGCAAGGTGGAGGACGAGCACATTCGCAAAGCGGTCGCGTTTCAAGAAGAGGTCGGGCTGCAATCGATCACCGACGGCGAGTATCGGCGCGGAGTTTTCTATACCGACTTCGCATGCCGCGGACTCAAGGGCGCCGAGGTCTACTATGAATCGGAACGGATGTTCTTCGTCGACGACAAGGGCAACAAGATCGCCGTCCCGCTATTGAAGATCAAAGGCCGTCTACAGTGGACCGCCCCGATTCATGCCGACGAATTCAAATTCACGCAGTCGCTGACCAGGCACACAGTAAAGATGACCCTGCCCTCTCCTACCAGCATCTACTCGGTCGATGGGCACAACGTCAGCAAGGAAGCCTATCCCGATCGCAACCTGCTTCGCGCCGATCTGGTTGATGCCTACCAGAAGGAGTTGCCGGCGCTGGCCGCTGCAGGATGCCGTTACGTTCAGCTCGACGAGGTTCCGATTGCTATCTATTGCGATCCGAAGCGGCGCGCTGAGATAAGCGCGAGCGGGACCAATGCCGACGAGATCCTTTACAACGTCTTTCCTAACCTCATCAACGACGCGCTCGCTAACCATCCGAAATCTATCCATGTCGCAATGCATCTTTGCCGCGGCAACAACCAGAGCGGATGGCTTACCGAGGGCGGCTACGATCCGGTCGCGGACATGCTGTTCAACCGCATTAATGTCGATTCCTACATGATGGAGTACGACACCGCGCGTGCCGGAACCTTCGCGCCGCTGCGATTCGTACCAAAGAACAAATCGGTGGTACTGGGAATCGTTTCGAGTAAGCTTCCACACCTCGAATCCAAAGACGACCTCAAACGACGCATTGATGAGGCGTCGAAGTACATCGATCTGGACCAGTTGGGAATCAGCCCGCAGTGCGGTTTTGCGAGCACTGCGCCGGGCAACAAACTCACTCCGGATGAGCAACGCGCGAAGCTACGTCGCGTCGTCGAAGTCGCGCAGGAGGTCTGGGGCTAGGCCGGCGTGGTGGAGCTATGAGCATCGATCGCAACGCTGTCGAGAGTTTCCTTTACCGCGAGGCGCGCCTCATGGATGCCCATGCCTACGACGAATGGCTGGCTATGTGGGATGAAGATGCGACCTACTGGGTGCCATGCAATGCCGACGATATCGATCCCGCGCAAAATGTTTCGGTGATTTACGATCGCCGCGGACAATTGCGCGGCCGCATCCAGCGGCTCAAGGAAACCTCATGGCTGCGCGAGCAGGCGCCGCGTTTGAAGCGCCTGGTATCGAACATTGAAATCGAGGCCGCGACCGATAGCGAGATAGTAGTGAATTCGGCCTTCATCCTCGCTGAGCTGCATCATCACAATCAATACCTGTGGGCCGGCAGCACGACTCATCGGCTGATTCCGAATGGCGACGGCTTCAAGATCAAATCCAAGAAGGTGTTGCTACTCAACAACAACGAGCCGCTGCCCAACTTGTTGTTCCTTATCTAGCGGTCTGGAGGTAAGCCGGTGACTCTCAACAACGAATTTGCCTCGGTTGAGATCGAGCGCGATGACAATGGCAATGGTCCACGCCTCCTGGTTCGCGACGCGCGCAGCGGCAAGACCATTCTGCTCGATCCGCTCGAATTGGCGTCCCTCGCATGGGTGCGCCACGAGGAGCTGGCGCCATTTCTCGATCCTGCACGACTCGACCCGCGCACCAGATGACAAAGGTTGGCTTCATAGGACTGGGCGAACAGGGCAAGCCGATGGCCCTCAACCTTGCCCAGGCGACCGATTTCGAGCTGATAGTCTATGACCTTCGCGACGAACCGGTTGAAGAACTTGTCGCATCAGGTGCGCGGAGAGCTAGCTCCCCACGCGAGGTGGCGGCAGATAGCGACATCATCGAAGTAGTTGTCGTTGACGATGTACAGGTCGAAACTGTCATTTTCGGCGACGATGGGATCATCGCGGGTGCGCGGCCGGGCAGTATCCTCGCGATTCATAGCACGATCAGACCTTCGACCGTGCGCAAGGTCGCGGCCGCATCCGCATCGCGAGCTATCGGCGTGATCGATGCGCCCGTAAGTGGCGGTGCACGCGGCGCTCAGTCTCAAAGCATGTGCTACATGGTTGGGGGCAACAATGATCTGGTAGCGAAGTGTCGACCCACCTTTGAAACCTCCGGCAAGAGCATCTTCCACTTGGGCCCGCTCGGCTCGGGGATGATCACCAAGCTCGCGCACCAGGTGATCATCTGCCTCAATGTTCTCGCTGCCGGCGAAGGGATGCTGCTGGCGAAGAAGGCGGGACTCGACATGGCGATGATGCAAGAAGTGGTACGGGCAGGAGGCGCGTCGAGCCGGGTCGCCGACAACTGGGTGAAACACAGACCGTCGTCGAGCGCGGGAAAGCTATGGCGCAAGGACCTGATGCTCGCACTCGAGTGCGCCGACGAGCTAGGCCTCGATTTGCAAGGCGCATCGGCAGCGCAACAATTGATCGAAAAGGTGCTAGTTAACGATTAGCACTTTCGGGAGGTCCCACCTCATGGCGACGATGCTGACCTCGACGCCGAACTACGGCGAACTCATCCAGAGCGATCGCATCAGCGGTCGCGTCTACTACGATCCCGCGATCTTCCGCGAGGAGCTCGAAAAAATCTGGTACCGCGAATGGATCTATGTCGCGCATGAGAGCGAAGTTCCGCAGCCGGGCGACTACGTTACCCGTCAAATCGGATTGCAGCCGGTGATCGTTTCGCGCGACGAGGACGGCGAAATCCATCTGCTGCTCAACCGATGCATGCATCGCGGCAACACCGTGTGCCAGAACGATCGCGGCAACTCCCACGCGTTTCGATGCGCTTACCATGGCTGGACCTACGACAATCGCGGCGACCTGGTCGGAGTGCCATACGCCGGCGGCTACGACGACTCCTTCCGTAAAACCGAATTCGGCCTCGCCAGGGTGCCGCGCGTCGCGAGCCATCGCGGACTCATCTTCGCGAGCCTCAGCGCGACCGGCCCATCGCTTGACGAACATCTCGGTCCCGCCAGGCGCCTGATCGATCAGTTCGTCGACCTCGCGCCCGACGGCGAAGTCATCGTGCGGTCCGGCGTGCTCAGGCATTCATACAAGGGCAACTGGAAGATGGCGCTGGAGAATTCCGTCGACGGCTACCATCCCAACATTTTGCATCACGCAGCGATGGTGATGATGACCAGGGGCCGCACCGATATGGAATCGGTGTTCGGCGAACGCAGCGATGCGCTCGCGCGCGACCTCGGCAACGGCGCCGCGCAGCTCGACCTCAACCCCGTGCATACTCGCAACGGTGGACGCGTCGTCGCACCCGCGTGGAGCAAGGAAGCGGACGCGCAGTATCGCGCATCGATGGAACAGCACTATGGCGCGCCGAGCGCCGAGAAGATTCTTGCCGAGGGGCCGCCGCACTTTTGCATTTTCCCGAACATCATTTTCATTCTTAATCAGTTCCGCGTGATTCAACCGCTAAGTGTCGATGAGACTGTCATTTCGTACTTTCCCACGCTGCTCAAAGGCGCGCCTGAGGAGATCAATCGCCGCAGGCTCACCGAGACCTACATGATCCATGGGCCCGCCGGCCGCGTCGCGCCCGACGACATTGAGGCCTACGAGCGCAACCAAGCGGGCTTCGAGGCGCGTGTCAACGAATGGCTGGTGCTGCGGCGCGGGATGCATCGCGAGGTGCGTGAGAATGGCGGCGTCGCCGGCCACGAAACCGACGAGACTACCCAACGCGGCATCTGGCGGCACTATCGCGAAGTGATGTCGCGGTAAGCATTTACGCGGGGGAGAAAATGGAGGCGGCGATCGGATTCGAACCGATGCATCGAGGTTTTGCAGACCTCTCCCTTACCACTTGGGTACGCCGCCGGAAGCAGAAAAACCGCGTTCGATGAACCTATCACGCTCTCTGAGGGCCGGGCAAATTAGCCGCGCCCGATGCGCCACTGAGCGCCACACTTCGAGACGGGTCGCTCGAACTGCGGGCGCCGCAGATGACGAAAGTCAGGCGGCCTCGCGGCTGCGCAGTAAGCGCTTGAGCCGCGCCAGCATCTCATGCGCGCGAAACGGCTTGGTGATGTAGTCGTCGGCACCGAGATCGAACCCGCGGACGATCTCGCTCTCGCTCTGCGCGGCAGTCAGCATGACGATCGGGATGGCACGCGTGGCCGGGTCCGCACGCAAGGCTGCCAGGACCTGGTATCCATCCAGGTCGGGCATTCCTACGTCGAGCAGCAGCGCGTCGGGTTTTATTTCCTTGGTCAGCTCCAACGCGTCCTTGCCATTGTGCGCGACGCGGCAATTGATCTTCCAGGTGCGCAGGATCGATTGCACCATCATGATAGTGGTGCGGTCGTCATCGGCGACGATGATAGTCGGTTCGGTGCGCGCGGCGGCGCGCCCCGGCTGCTCGACCACGATCGAAGCGGCGTTGCGCAACACCATGAACGAGCGCAGGTAGAAATCCTCGTGCGTCCACGGCCTGATGATGAATTCGTGCGCCGCGCTGGCAAGCGAGAAGGCGTGGCCCAATACTTCATCGCGCTCTCCGATGATCACGCTCGGCTTGCGACTTAAAGCGAGCAGATCGACCGCTCCCCCGGCTACCTTCGAGACCTCGGAGGACAGATTCACCACGCAGGCATCGAACGGCGTCAGCGTGGTGAGGCTGGGATGACGCGGATCGTCGGCAATCGAATGCATCCGCGCACTGGCAAAATCGATCGCGCTACGGAGGGCCTGGGTCTCTTCCGCATCGAAGCCGAGCAGCGCGAAGCGTTTTCCTTTGAGCGTTTCGACCAGATTGTCCCGCGCCATCAGAAATGGACTCAGGACCTGCGCCGGATTAGCAACCACTAAAGATTTCGCGGCGAGCGCCATTGGTCGGGTTCCTCCATCGTCACGCAATTGGTGGTGGGTTTTTTTCGGCCGCTTCCAGCGCGCCGCGTACTCTGTCCGCCTCGGCCTCCAGATCGCGCAGCGCTTCACTCGCATCGCCAATCGGCTGTTGCATGCCGATCTGTTCCATCTTGCGGCACAGTGCGGCGAGGCGCGCGGCTCCGAAATGGCCACAACTTCCCTTCAATGCATGCGCGATGCGCTTGAGCTCGGGGCCGTCGCCGCCTTTGACCGCCGACTTGATGGCGGCTATCCGCTCGATGAGGTCGGCGAGGAACAGCTCGATGATTTTCGTCATGAAGCCTTCGTCACCGGCGTCCATCGAGCGTAGTGTCTCGAGCGCCACCGCATCCACCGCATCGCCAGGGTCTTCCGGCGTCGCGCCGTTTGATGCTCCGCCGGTGGGTTGAGATAGCGGAGCGGCCGGCGCCTGCCCGGTGTTTGCCGCAGGCGAGTGGGAGGACGCGGCGGGCGACGACTGGGCAGAGGTAGTCGCGCCCGCCGCATCGGGCAGAATCCATTTCTCCAGGGTCTCGGCAAGGTTCTGGGACAGCACCGGTTTGCTCATGTAGTCACTCATGCCCGAGGCCAGACATTTTTCGCGATCTCCGTCCATCGCATTGGCGGTCACCGCGATGATGGGTGTGCTCTTGAAGCGCCCACCGCTTTTTCGGATCTGGCGAGTCGCCTCATAGCCGTCGAGTTCCGGCATCTGGCAGTCCATCAGCACAATGTCGTAAGGGCTCCGCGTCAATGCCGCGACCGCCTCGGCCCCGTTCCACACGGCGTCGGCGGTGTAGCCGAGGCGCCCCAACATCCGCAGCATCACCTGTTGATTCATCGGATGATCTTCGGCCACCAGGATACGAATCAGCTTGGCGGTATCAGGTGGCACTCGAGTGGTGAAGTTCGCGCCGCCTCGAAGCAGTGCCTGGCGATTTCCGCCGGTGGGGGTTTTCGAAAGCATGTCCTCGGCTCCTCGGACTGCGACGCCCTCACAATGGGCGAGAGCGCTCGCGCCATTGCCTGAGCTGTGGTCGACGCCCCCTGAATCGTCTCCATTCAGCTCGATGCGGTGCCGTTGTTGCCCAGTGTGTTGCAATGCGAGATAGGCGGAAAAATCGGCGATCGCGTCCGCGATCGAGGCGAGCGCGCGGGCGCCTTCGGCGACGGTTTCGGCAAACTCCTTATGCGCGTCACTGGGACTCGCATCGAGCATCATCTGAGTGACGCCGACCATCGAATTCAACGGGGTCCGCATGTCGTGGCTCAAATTGGCCAGGAACTTCGAGCAAATCGACGTCCCCTCACAGAAAGGATAGGCCTTCTCCGATGTGGCGATCGGGAGTTGCAACTTCGCTTTGGCCGGTACCGGCGAGAACGCTCCATTTGCATGACCGTTCAATACCGTGAGTGTGTCAGCGCGACGCGGTGTTTCAACTTGAGACATATGCAACGCAAGCCTGCCTCGAGGTGCGAGGTCCTATCGGAATACAAGGAGTGTGCCGCGTCGTCGCGACCAGCGATGCGGCTCAGTGCGGTTCGCTAAACTCATCATTGGCGAGCAACCGATGTCCTCGCTTGCCTGTTACTCGAAGCTCGCTTTCATGGATTGAGACCTGCACCCGTAGCCGCGCGCTCAAATCAGGACACCTCCGCCATCCTGATGTCACCCCTTTTCACCCGCGCGTTCCGCTTGCCATCGGCATCCACAACTCGCTAGACCGATGCTTATGTCGCAAGATCAATCCCTCGAACCATCCCCGGCCGCACCAGCAACGACCTACGACTGGAAGGCCATCATCGATGATCTCAACTCGCTGCTGCGGCTGCGCACGACGCCCATCGGCATGAAGATGTTCGCCACCGTCGAGGAGATGGAAGCGATCCCCAAGATTCGCAGGCCCAAGTCGATTCACACCACCGATCAGATCGTCGCGCAGGCGGCGCGGCTCGGATGGACGGTCGGCATCACGATGAAGGACCTGGTCGGCGCGCAATGCGGCGCAGTCATCGGGTTGCATCCGCGCGACGAGGACTGGCTTTCGGGTAAAGCGATGGCGGGCGTATGGTACTCGACGCTGAAGGATTCCTCGGCGCATCAGCATGCGATGGATACGGCGCCCCATGGACGCTATCTGGCGATGGCGGTGTCGCCGCTTGCGGCCGGGCGCCTCAATCCTCCCGACATATGCCTCATCTATGGCACGCCGGGTCAGATGATCATCTTCATCAATGGGTTACAGTGGGCGGGCTACAAGAAGTTTCAATGGGGCGTCGTCGGGGAGTCGGCCTGTGCCGATTCATGGGGCCGCGCGCTCAAGACCGGTGAGCCGAGTCTCTCGATCCCGTGCTATGCGGAACGGCGCTACGGCGGTGTGCTGGATGAGGAGATGCTGATGGCAATTCCGCCGCATTTCCTGCCCAAGACCATCGAAGGGATGAAGCGGTTGGCCTCCAACGGGTTGCGCTATCCGATCCCGCAGTACGGCATCCAGTCCGATGCGCGGGCGGGGTTGTCGGTCAGCTACGGCTCGCGGGAGAAGTGAGGTAATCGGCGCGTCATCTTTTGTGCTGGTCGAAGGCGGGGCGCTCAGATAACGTACACGATCCAACATTGACGAAATAAGTTTTGGGAGAAGATGACGATGCCTACCTACAAAGGCGAATGTTTCTGTGGCGCGGTTAAAATCGAAGTGTCCGGCGATCCGCAAGCGATGGGCTATTGCCATTGCCGCTCGTGCCGCTCGTGGTCGGGCGGGCCGGTAAATGCATTCTCGCTATGGAAGCCCGAGGCGGTGAAAGTCACCGCCGGCGCCGACAACCTCGCGACGTTCAAGAAGACCGAGCTCAGCCATCGGCAATACTGCACGAAGTGCGGCGGGCATCTGATGACCAATCATCCGCCGCTGGGAATGATCGACGTTTTTGCGGCGACGCTCCCGACGCTCAAGTTCGCTCCCGGCGTCCACGTGAATTACTCCGAGACGGTTTTACCGATGCGCGATGGACTGCCCAAGCTGAAGGATTTTCCGAAAGAGTTTGGCGGCTCGGGAGAAGCAGTACCCGAGTAAGACTGCCGCGAATGTTCAGTGAGGCCTCCTTCGCCCTTTTTTGCAGCGGAGGAGGCCTCAATTTATTGCGCGGTTGACGCTTCGCTTTACGAGCTCGGGCAGATTCCCTGGTTCTGCAGGATGATCGCCAAATCAGCGTCGTCGGTGAGCCCATCCTGATTGACGTCGGCCCAGCTCGATAGTCCCGTCAGCGCTTCGAGGTTTACCCACTCCCCGATATCCAGGTAGTTCACCACTCCATCAAGGTTGATGTCGCCGGGGCAGATCGGCTGCGACGCTAGCAGGGCGCTCAGCTCGGAGTTCAAAGAGGTATAGTTCCGCTGCTGAGGTCGGCTGAGCCTGGGCCGATTGGTGAGCAAATCATCGCCGGCCTCGTCGAGGAGCGGGGTCGGGACCTTTTCGTTGATCTGGTAGAACTCGTTGGTGTTAGTGGCCACGCAGGCGTCGGAGACCGAGTCATACAACTCGAAGGTATTCACTATCAACTTGTAGTTCTTGTTTCGGATCGCTTTGGCTTCCAAGGGGTAGATCTGGGTCACCATCGGATTATCCGAGGGATGATCGGCCTGCCATTTGGCTACTTCGCAGCAAAGCGTGAACCCCTCAGAGGGAATTCCGGCGGTTACCGGGTCGGTGGCCCCGGCGCCCCACCATATGCCGTTGTTGTCCTCGCATACGCCTTTGGTCGGAGCGATCTGAGTGCAGACGCCTCCGCCATATTGGCACGGTCCGTTGATCTGGCCGTTAGCATGCTGATTGGTCCCGAGCTCGGTGTAGTTGGTTTTGCGAATCGGCGCGTGACCCGGTTTCGTCAGATACGGCAGCATCGATTCAGCGTCGACGATGGCAGGTACGCTCGCATGAACATCGATGCCCGCCAATTCACCGAATAGCTCGAAGAGGTCGGCGATGTTGACCATCGCCTTGACCTGGCGACCCGGTCGTTTGACTTCAGGACCGGTGACGAAGGCCGGAACCCATACGCCGGTTTGATACGCGGTTGATTTCGCCCTGCTGGTATCGAACGGGCTCTTGACCACGGTCCCGGTGCTTCCGTTGTCATCGACAAAGACTATGTAGGTGTTGTTGCCTGGCGTGTAGATCAGTTGTCCGTTGGAACCGCGAGTGGCAAGTCCGACTCCCACCAGCAGATTTGCGACCTCGGTATCGAGCGCCTGCGTCATCTGCGCGTTCATGAGGTTTTGATCCAACAGGTTCGAGCAGTCGAGATTGCTGGTGTCAGGCGCGTTGGCAGGAAGCAATTGAACGGGCGGCTGCATCAGAGGCGTATGCGCAATCGCGAAGTCCACGCTGGCCATCCACGGCTGGTTCTTCGGTTGCTGATTGATCCAACTGATGGCCGCATCGACCTGCTCGATAGAGCGATAGGTGCGCGCGCGGATATCGGTCGGTGGCACCGCATCCGGCGGCGTAGTTCCGTTGTCGATCACCAGTGGCGAAACGAAGTGGCCGCTCAACGTCTCGAAGTTGACGTAGCCGGGCACGGGGCTGACGCAGGTCTGGTCCGGATCGAAGATGCCGCCACCGTCGCGGCAGATGCGTCCCGGCGCCTCGGCTCCGGTCTTGGTAATGATCTGGCAGGTGCCGTCGGCGGCGTAGCAGGCACCGGTATCTGCGCCGCCATTAGCCGCGTCGCGCACGAAGCCGCAGGTCCAGGTCCCGGTCGGAGATACTCCACCGGCAGTGGAGTCGATCGAGGACGGATCGCCGGTTTCATCAAGCCACCCATCGTAGTAATCCCAACCGAGCGCGGTGACCATGCTCAAGCCGTAGGGATTGTTGCCTTGGGTCCCCATGTGGAACTTGCCGAACATCGCGCTCTTGTACCCCTTTTGCTTGAGCAACTTGGGAATGGTCATCTCATTATGATTGACCATGTAGTTCGCGAGGTCGTTGCTGCCGATAGCGGTATAAACGTGGGTGCGAAAAGGATAGCGACCGGTGAAAATCGCGGCACGGCTGTTCGAGCAGGCCGGCATCGACCACATGTTGTGGAACTTGACCCCGGCGTTCGCGAGGGTATCGATGTTGGGAGTCGGCGGCGGGTTGTTCCCGCCGTAGCCGAACACCTTCCACTGGTCGATGCCGAGGTCGTCAATGACGATAAAGAGGATATTTGGTGGAGGTGTATCGGCAGCGAGGACCCTCGAAATCCATCCGAGGGAGGCAACCAGGGATAACAGGAAGAGCACGACCGCAGAGTTCCGCAGTTGCGATCGGTTACAGGAGCTATGCCCAAAGAGGCGTGAAAATACACCTTTAGAGACGCTTATCTGTTCGATAAGCCAACGAGCAACGTCTAGAACCATCAATCCCCCCATTCACAGGCAGTAAGTGGCACTGCCTAGTCGATTCTCTCAGTTAGTCGGCAAGGCTAATTCTGTTTATCAGACTCTCGCAAATTCGACCAGCTTTACACTCGTGAGACGGGTTCGTGCGGATGAAAATGAAAAACCCGCGTCTTTCCTGATAAGTTTGGCTTCGTTTATGTAATCCAGCCTCTCGAGACGCCGTCGAAGTGGGTTTGTTTTTCCTCTTCTCCGCCGCGATGGTCGCTCCGCGGGTTGCGCGACCATCGTGCCGAGCCCAGGGGGTCGAAAAATTCCATCTCGCCCGGAAGAAACCCGCGTCTTTCCTGATAAGTTTGGCTTCGTTTATGTAATCCAGCCTTTCGAGATGCCGTCGAAGTGGGTTTGTTTTTCCTCTTCTCCGCCGCGATGGTCGCTCCGCGGGTTGCGCGACCATCGCACCGAAGCGGAAGGGGTCGCGAATTTCCGTCTCTGCCGGAGGAAACCCGCGTCGCTGCTGTGCTTATTGGCTTTGTTTTCGTCATTTCCCAAGCAACCAGGGTCCGGATTCATGGCGGATGGTCGCCTGAACCGCGCCCACAAACTGCATAGTAGCAGAAATGGACTCTTCGTCATTACACCGGTTCCAGTATCTGGCCGGGAAATCCACCGGCCCATCGAAACTCGACATGCGCAAGAGGCAATGCCAAATTAGGCCCGCAACATCGCGAGAGTCTGCGAGAGACGAAAATGCCAAATTCTGTACCGCCCACCCCGACCGCGAAGGCGGGGCCAGTCGAACAATTTGATGTAATCATCATCGGGGCCGGGATTTCCGGCCTGTTTCAACTGCTTCGAGTGCGGGAGCTCGGCCTGTCAGTGCGGGCATACGAGGCGGGTAGCGGCGTCGGCGGGACCTGGTACTGGAACCGCTATCCGGGCGCGCGATTCGATTCCGAGAGCTACACCTACGGCTACTCGTTCTCTAAAGAACTCCTGCAGGAGTGGGACTGGAAGGAGCACTTCTCCGGCCAGCCCGAAAACGAGCGCTATCTCAACTATGTCGCCGACAAATTCGACCTGAAGCGCGATATCACCTTCAATACCGGCGTCGCCGGAGCGATCTGGGATGAGAACGAAAATCGCTGGGAAATCCGCCTCGAAGATGGCAGTCGCGTGCGAGCGCGATTCCTCATAACAGCGGTAGGGATCCTATCGGCCACCAATATTCCGCCTTTTCCGGGCGTCGATACTTTCAAAGGTCTGTCGTTCCATACTTCGCGATGGCCCAAGGAACGCATCGATTTTACCGGCAAACGCGTGGGCGTCATCGGCACCGGCGCCACCGCAGTACAACTCATTACGGAAATCGCCAAGGAAGTGGGTCATTTGACGGTCTTCCAACGGACCGCGAACTACTGCGCGCCGCTGCGCAATGGACCCATCGATGCGGAAACGCAGGCCAAAATCAAAGCCAGCTATCCCGAAATCTTCAAGCGAACCAGCGAGACCTTCGCAGGATTCATCCACGACCTTGACCCGCGATCGGTCTTCGAGGTGACTCCCGAGCAGCGGCAGGCATTCTTCGAGGAGTTGTGGCTACAGCCGGGCTTCGCCAAATGGTTCGGCAATTTCCACGATGTCCTGAGCAACAAACAAGCTAACGAGCTATTCGCCGAATTCGTTCGCAACAAGATTCGTGAGCGGGTCAAGGATCCCGCGGTCGCAGAAAAGCTGATTCCAAAGGACCATGCATTCGGTACCAAGCGCGTGCCCCTGGAAAGCGGCTACTATGAGCAGTTCAACCGCGACAATGTCCTGCTGGTCGACATCCGCGAGTCGCCCATCGAAAGCATCACTCCCAAGGGCGTCAAGACGACCGCTGCGGAGTACGAGCTCGACGTCATCATCTATGCCACCGGCTTCGATGCCGTTACCGGCACCCTGACCCGGATCGATTTTCGCGGCGAAGGCGGGCTTTCGCTCAAGGAAAAATGGGCCGGCGGGCCGAGCACCTACCTGGGCATCCAGACCGCGGGCTTTCCGAATCTGTTCACGCTGGTCGGCCCCCACAATGGTTCGACGTTCTGCAACATGCCGCGATGCATCGAGCAGAATGTCGAATGGGTAACCGATTGCCTCCGCTATCTGCGCGAGAAGGGCCTCACGCGAATCGCGGCAACGCCGGAGGCGGAAGAAGCATGGACTGATCACGTCAACGAGCTTGCTGAAGGAACGCTCCTGTCGGAGGCGGATTCATGGTTCTTCGGCGCCAACATTCCGGGTAAGAAGCGCACCGTGCTGATGTACCTGGGAGGCACGCAAGCCTACAAAAAGAAGGTCGATGAGGTAGCCGCGGCGGGCTACGAGGGATTTACGTTGTGGTAGCATCGGCCTTCATCGGAGCATGTGTGGTCTAAGCCGCGGTTCTCCAAACGGGGGGCGATTTGAGGTATACTCTCCACCGAGAGCTAACATGAACCTCACTCTCCGACTTGGTCGTCTAAGTGGCGTGCTGAATTTGATTGCTGCGGTGGTACTCGCCATCAGCTTCGGACCGTTCGGCTTCCAAAACAAAGGAATGGGCACGGTCTTACCCGTCATCTTTGCCATACTTTTCGGTGTTAAGGCGGTATGGGAATTTCTCGTCCTAATCCCCGGAAACTACTGCCTCACGCTGGACTCTGAAGGCTTTGCCAGCCGCACGATTTTCAAGGAGCGCCGTTATCGTTGGGACGAAGTCAACGCCTTCTCGGTAGGATGCTCCGGACTGGCGTCCGGCCGGGTCGTGTACAATTTCTCGAACGCTACTCAGGCTCAACTAGAGCGGCGCCCGCGAGGCCTCCGGGCGACGTTTATGAGCGACCACGATGCGATGCTGCCGTCCAATTTCAGGGTCTCCGCCGCAGACTTGGCAGAAACGATGAACCAGTGGCGTTGGCGCGCAGTGAACTCCATTCCCCGAGCCGTCAACGCAAACTGACCGTCATCACAAATCACTCGGCGTCGCGCGCCTTCCGCACAAAGGTCGACTAGGATGATCGCCAAGACACCAAAGCTGCCAATTTCAAGAACGCCTACGCGCAGCGCAAGTTTTGCAGTCGCCACAGCGTCGAAGAGTTCGCTGACGATCTGCCAGACCTCGATCTCAAGATTAGACCGGCGCGGACCGAACAGATCGCTCTGCGCCTCTATAAGGACGACTGGCAACCCTCAAAAAAGTTGCGAAGCCGCGCTGCGTCGGCCATACCACGCTGGCAAGAAGTATCGTGGAGCGCTGGCTCGCCACCTCACAAGCGTCGAGCAAAGCAGGTAACCCACATTTCCGAGGGCCCTCCTACTCGTGCGATTGGGGCGGGTTCCCCTTGAAGCGATACACCACTCCAGTCTTGGTGGTCCCTAGCGCAATCCAGTCGCGCCCGATTTCCTGTAGCGAGGTGAAGAATTTTTTGGCTCGCTCCATGGCCTTGTCATGCAGCTCATCCTTGCGCTTGAACTTCGCTTCGAAGGAAAACTCGCCGACCAGCAGCTTGTGATCGCCGCGCTCGCGCCACAGCGCCGCATTGGACTTCGCGACCACTCCCTTGCCGAAATTAAGCTCGCCGAAGTCCTGCAGAACTTCCTCGACGATAGTGTGATTGACCAGGTTGAGTTTCTTGCCGCCGCCCTTGCGCAGGGTTGCCAGCACCGGGAACAACGCCGCGATCATGCTCAGTGACACGCTGCCGTCATCCTGGGTCGCGCGCAGCCCGAACTCCACGTTATGCGAAAACAGCATGCGCATTCCGCCGATGCGGTCCTTGAGCGGCAATGCCTCGGCTTTGAACTTGATCCGGTAACCACTGGCGAGGGTCGGTCGCACGTCGGTCTCGGCGGCGGTTTGCAGATCGGGATGCCGGAACTTGAAGACGATCTCCGGGTCGCCGACCGGAAATCCATCTTCATAGGCGATGCGCCTGCGCAGGATGAACGCGTGGTTGTACAGGGTGAAGTCCTTGGTATCAAGGAAAATGACTTCCCTGATGCGCGGGCGTGCGTTCTTGCAATCGTCCGCGGAGAATTCGACGCCGTTGTCTTCCGCCGCGCGATGCACCAGTTTCGCGTACTCATGGAAGCTCGGCACCGAGGTGAATCTTTGCGGTTTCAGAATCAGTTTGCACTCGAGGTAGTGGACTTCGTCCAGCGGTCCCCCGTCGAGATACTTCCCGGGTTTGATATCGGGAATCTGTGGAGCTTGAGCGTCGTTTTCAGCCATTGCGATAGCGTTCCCCTTTAAGTCCGGGCCCGTCTCAGACCATCCGTAGTGCAAACCATCCGACTGCGCCACCGGCCAGGATCAGCAGCGCGGGATTCACATGCCGCCGCATCAGGATGATCGCCACGGTCGCCGTGATCGCAACAGTAGTCAAGTTGTGCCGGGTCGAGTGATTGACGTTCAGCGTCGCGGTCCGGCCGATGGCATAGACGCCCGATAGCATCAGGCCGACCGTAATCGGCGCCATCCCGCGCTGAACCCCATCGCGCCACGGCGAGCCTTCGAAGTGATCCCAGATTTTGGAAGCCGCGAAAACCAGCGTACACGACGGCAAATAGAACGCCGCCAGCACCAGCAGCGCGCCCACGATGCCCGAGACGTGGTACCCGATCACCGTCACCATGTTCATGTTGGGGCCGGGCGCCAGTTGCCCAAGGCTGTAGATGTCCGCGAATTGTTCGTCGTCCATCCAGCCATGCTCGGTCACCACTTCATGCTTCATTTGCGGAAGCACGGCAGTACCGCCACCGACCGCGAGGATCGACAGCAATGCGAACACATTGACCAGGCTCACCAGCTTGTTCATGACTTGTTGGTCGTACCCTCCCGCGCACCATCACCGCCGGCGGCCGCGCCCCCATGATGCGTGGCCAGTTGCGCATAATAGCTGGCCTGGCGCGCATGATAGTCGGCGACCGCGTTTTGGTCGGGTCGATTGAGCCGGATCGAGATCGGCGCGAGGACCACGAGCACCGGCAGCAACGAGACATGCCAGACCCCGACCAAAAGAAAAGCCACAATCAGAATCGCGATGTCCTGGCTCCGCTTCAGCGCGCTCGAACCGACCTGAAGTGTCACCGCGAGGATCAGGCCGACCGCCGCGGCGCCGACCCCATGGAGCATCGCACTCACTTCGGGATTGGTTCGGAACTGGGCATACAAGAGGCCCAGGATGAAGACCGAAATGGTACCCGGAATCGTCATTCCCAGCACCGAAACAATTGCGCCGGGGACGCCGCGCAAGCGGCTTCCGACAATCACACTGATGTTGGTTGAGGTCAGGCCCGGAACAGTCTGCCCGACCTCGAGTGCGGCCAGAAAGTGATTCTCGTCGAGCCACTTTTGCCGCACCACCAGATGCTCACGGAGGTAGGCGACTACGCCCCCGCCGAAGCTGGTCGCGCCCACATTGAGGAAGACCGTGAAAAGTTTTGCCAGGCTTACGCTCGGCGCCGATGGTGTTTCTTCAGTCATCGTGCAGTTGCCGCAACCTAGCAGATTTACCGCGGCGTCGGGACTACAATCGCGCTCGGTCTCCACCTTAAACGGACGACGGAGGTTACGATGGCGGATGCATCATGGAATCAATTCTGGGCGGCGACGACGGACGCAAACCTGGCCATGGTGCAGGGAGACCCCAGCAAGCTGAAGCAGGTCTACTCGCATCGCGAGGACATCACCGTGCTGGGCGGCTTCGGCGGATTCGAAAGCGGATGGAAGGAGGTCGGAGCGCGGCTGGATTGGGCGGCTTCGCAATTCCGCAACGGCACCTTCGAGCAGAAAGAGGTGAGCGTCGTGGTTGGAAGCGATATGGCATTCACGGTGACCATCGAGCGCAATGAGGTGAACATCGCGGGCAAGACCGAGCCGAGCGTCCTCGAGTTACGGGTCACGCAGATTTTCCGTCGCGACCCCGACGGATGGCATATGGTGCATCGCCACGCCGACCCGCTGGTGAACAAGCAAGCACCGGAGTGACTCGGGCGCGCGCTTGCGAGTGGCCAATCCATGTGACACTTATCGATTGGATGTGTCACCTGAATCGGAACCTCGATTGAAGACTCTAACCATCAGAGAAATGCGAGCTGCCCTTCCCCATCTCGACGAGTTGGTGGGCTAGGAAGGCGAGCTGGTCGTGACCAGCCGCGGGCGTCCATTAGCGAAAATTCTGCCGATACGCACCAGGCAAACGATTCCCTCGCGTGCCACCCTGCGCGCTTCGATGTTTGGCCGGATGAAACTCCATCCGCATCGGCGAGAGAAGCGCGTCGCCACCGATGCGCATCGTCTTCAGATCGATCGTTCCATCTGCTCGCTCGGGAGTGCTGATTCGGCACTTCGCGCCGGAATGAGTGGCTCGGCGATCCTGATGATCTGGTAGGCAACCGCCGCGACCGCGGCGCCAATCAGCGGCGCCACGATGAACAACCATAGTTGCCTTATCGCCCATCCGCCGACGAACAGCGCGGGTCCGATGCTGCGTGCCGGGTTGACCGAGGTGTTGGTCACCGGAATTCCGACCAGGTGAATCAGCGTCAGGACCAGGCCGATCGCCAGTCCCGCGAAACCGACCGGCGCACTAGTGTCGGTGGCGCCTAACACCGTGAAAACCAGAAAAAACGTCAGCACCACCTCCGCGACGAAGGCCGCGCCCAAGCCGTAGTTGCCCGGCGAATGCTCACCGAACCCATTAGCCGCGAAACCCGCCAGCGCGGGATCATAGCCGCCGTTGCGTCCCTCGGCGATCATCAACAGCACGGCAGCCGCGACGATCGCGCCGAGGATCTGCGCGATGACGTATCCTGCGACGTGCTTCGATTCGAATTTGCCGCTGAGCAAGAGACCGACGGTCACGGCAGGATTGACGTGGCATCCGGAGATCGGGCCGATGGTATATACCATCGCGAGCAGCGACAGGCCGAACGCGAACGACACGCCGACGAATCCAATCTTGTCACCGGCCAGCACCGCCGCCCCGCATCCACCGAAGACCAGTACGAAGGTTCCGAAGAACTCAGCCAGGTAGCGCTTCATGAGCAATCCCTCCTCGACGGTCTGATTCCCGCGCTGGTGAAGATTGCGGATCGGACGGACCTTACAATGCGCTTGTGCCAGGCTTTCGCGCTACTTTGTGTAGTCGAATATCTCGTGCTCCTCGGTGAGGAAAATCGACGAGCGTGCGAAATCGATGAACTTCGACTCATCTTCCAGCAGCGCCCTCCCCGCTTCGAGGCGCTGCGCATTCTGCGGGTCCCCGGTCATCTCCTCGAGGCTGTCCCACCACACTTCGGTGATGCCATCGAATGTTTCGGTCATCTGGCGCGAGGCTCGAAAGGCCTTCCCCGCGTCCTCATGGATGGTGTGGCTCTGCACATACTTCTTCGCGTGCATCGCCTGGGCAAAACCGCGCACCAGCGGCGCATGCTTCTTCAGCCAATACTCGTGGAAATCCTTTTCGGAAACATCGGCGCGCTTGCGAATGGTGTAAACCAGTTTGATCATCGCAACCTCCCGTGTCGGCGCTCAGCCTGCGAAGCGCGGCTCCGGTTTGCCTTTGACCCCGAGCCCGGTGACCTGGAACAGGCATCCTCCGTCGGGACCGGGTTCCATGCCCAGGACCTTCTCGCCGATCGAAGTCACATACATGATGTCGAGGTTGTCGCCGCCGAACATCACGCTGGTTACGATCGGAACCGGGAACTCGATGGTGCGCGCGATCGAGCCGTCGGGCTTGTAGCAGACAACCTTCCCGCCGCCCGCGATCGCCGACCACAGATTTCCTTCCGCATCGACGGTGGCGCCGTCGGGCACTCCGCCGAGGCCCTTGCTCGCCGCAAACTGGCGCTTGTTGGAAACCCTGCCGCTTGCGAGGTCATAATCATAGGCCGCAATCGTCCTGCTCACGCTGTCGGAACAATAGAAGATGCGATTGTTAGGGCTGAAGCAGGGACCGTTGGTGCATCCGATCGCCGGCTCCAGGACGCTGCACTTCAGCGTCGCATCGAGGCTGAAGATCGAGCCGACCGCTTCCTTGAATTTGGAGTCGAGCGTGCCGGCGATGAACCTTCCCTGCCCATCGGTTTTGCCGTCGTTGAAAGTGGTGCCCGGCTTGGCGACGATGCCGTTCTTGACCGGGGTGGCGTTGCCGGTCGCGAAATCGAACATGTAGAAACCGTCGGTCATCGCACAGACCGCGCCGCCCCTCTCGCGCAGCGCAAACGAGCCGATCGGCTTGGGCGTCTTCCACTCTTTGATCGCGTTGGTTTTCGGATCGAGGCGATAGATGGCGGGCGCGTTGCCGTCGATCCAGTACAGCGCCTTCTCGCGGACATCCCACACCGGGCCTTCGCCGAGCTTGTTTTTTACGTTGGGGATTTTTTCGATTGTGATTGCCATGGTCGTCACCTCATTTGAATTTTTCTGAACGCGCCTTGCCGCCGGGGCCACTGTATGCCGCAGTGTAGCCGGGTTCGCGCTCGTACTTCACTTTCGGCATTTGCGCACAAAGACTCTTCCATGCCGCGATCAGCTCGTCCTCGGCGCGATAGTCGAACGGATCCTGCAGAATCTTCGCTTCGCCGCCGTTGGGATCGAGCGGATGCTCTTTCAGCCAGTGCGCGGTAATTTCCAATCCGGGTTCCGGCGCGACCACATCCTTATATCCAAGCTGGAGCTTCAGCTTGGTCAGGTCGAGCACGCGATGCGTCGTCCACGCCTGCGAGATCATCGGACGCGCGGGAAGCGCGAACTGCCACGGCATCGAGACGATCTCGACTTCGCGCCCGAGCGCCCGCGCGATCACCTCGATAACCTGGCGCAGCGTCAACACCCGCTCGTCACCGCAATTGTAGATCTGCCCCGCCGAGGCTTCAGGCCTATCGACCGCGAGCAGCACCGCGTGCGCGGCATTTTCGACATAGCCGCAGTGGTTAATCGAAAGCCCGTCCTCGGGCACGATAATCGCGCGGCGGCCATCGAGGATGCGGCGCACGATGCACCATTCGCGAGGCGCAACTTGATACGGGCCGTACAGATGCGGGTAGCGAAAATGCGTCGCGCGCGGATGATGCTCGAAGACCGTCTCCTCGCTCTTGACCACCCGCCAACCCTTGCCATCCTCAGCCTCGACGGTCAGCAGCGGCGCATCTTCAGGGGTCGGAATCGGCAGGCCTTGCGGATGCAGCACCGCAGGATTCATGTAGCCGCGATATGCGGGCGCGCCACCAATCGAAATAAAGCGCTCGGTGCGGCCTTCCATGATTTCCGCGATACGGCGGAGGCGGCCATACGCCGCAATGGTGATGTCGAAGGTGCGAGTGCCGAGTGCGTCGCGCAGCGCCACCTCGGAAAACGGATCGGTGTGGATGTGCTCGACGCTGGCCGGAATCTCCGCGACTTCGTGGCGGCCTGTATGCAGCATCGCGACCTCGTAGCCGCGGCGCAGCAATCCATTGACGATGAAATGGCCGGTCGGCCCGGTGCCTCCGATGATGAGTGCTTTCACGATTTTCACAGCCGGTAAAAGTCGCGCGCGTTTTTGGACAGAATCTTTTCCACCGACGCGGCGGGCAGGTCCTTTAGGTACTCGCGCGCCTTGGCCACTGGATGCACGAACCCCTCGGCATGCGGATAGTCGGACCCGATGAAGAATTTGTCGTCGCCCGCGAACTGGACGACGTACTTGAACATCTTCTCTTCGGGATCGCCGCTGATCCAGATGTTGCGCGCGAAGTATTCCCACACCGACCGCTTCATCCCGGACGTATGCCCCATGTACTTGTAGCGATAGTCGATGCGCTCGAGCCATTCGCCGACCCATCCCGCCATCGCCTCGATGGTGGCGGCACGCAGGCGCGGAAATCGCTCGAAGACGCCGTCGACCATCATCGTGAGCAGCGACTGGCGGGCGTCCTGCAGCAGATTCATGGTGAAGTACATCAACCCGGGCTTCGGGTCGCGATAGAATTCGCTGCCCATATAGTGATGATGCGAGACCACGTGCAGCGCGATCGCCAGATCGAGGTCCTGCGCCGCCGCCCACACCGGATCGTACGAAGGATGCCCGAAGCTCTTGCCGTCAATCGGCATCGCCGCGATGAAGGCCGCGCGGCATCCGAGCTTCGCCACACGCTGCAACTCTTTCACCGCCGACCCGGGCTCGCGAATCGAGATGTGCGCCGCCGGAAACAAGCGCTCGCGATGGCCCGCAACCAAATCGAAAGCCCAGCGGTTGTAGGCGCGGCACAGCGCGTCGGCCAACTCGGGATCGCTCACCTCGCCTTCCCAGATGATGCCGAGGCTCGGATAGATGACCTGGCTTTCGATCCCTTCGGCGTCGAGGAAGCGCGTGCGCGCCGTCATGTCCTGCAGATCGGCGCTGTAGACCGCATAGCGATCGAAGGTGCTGATGGTGCCGCCCTCTTCCTTCTGCCCATAGCCGCTGAGGATGCCGAGGACTTCATCAACGTCGCGCAGCCGCATCGGCTTGCCGTCCACCACCATCGCGCGCTTCCCGGTTGCGGAATCAGTCGCGAGCCGCACCGCGCGTTCGCGAAAACGCGGATCGACGTGGCGCTCGAACAAGTCGAGCGGCTCCATGAAGTGGCTGTCCCCGTCAACGACGCCATGCATGCTGAATTCCTCCGCTGAGTCGCGACGCTGAGACTCTATTTCGCCGCCGAGGCGACCGGCTCGCCGGTCAGCAAACTTTCCTCGGTCATCAGCGGCGTCGGCATCCCCTTCAGCACCGGCAGCACTTCCTTCGCGAACAGCTTCATGCTGGCGAGCGATTCGTTATGCGGCATGCCGCCGTAATTGAAAACCAGCATGATCTCCTTGACGCCGGTCATCTTCTGCAAGCGCTCGATTCGCTCGATGATCTGATTAGGAGTGCCGATCGCCTGGCTCGCCAGGAACGGATCATCGAAGGGGTTGTCATACTTGGGCGCGCCGATGCCGCCCAGCGTCTTGCTGAAGTCGGCGTAGGATTCGTAGCCTTTGATTTTCGCGAACCGGCCGAGATCGCCGAAGCCGTAGTGCGTCGCGGCCTCGCCCTGATAGCGGCGAAAGTAGCCGACGCCCTTTTCGATGTCGCTCTCTTTCGGCACGCAGTAACCCCATAGATAAATGGTCGGCTGATCGGGCTTGAGGCCGCGCGTCGCGCGAATCGAATTGTACTTGATGACGTTCTTGCGCATCTCCTCGATCGGCGTCGCGGGCACGAAGAGCTGCCCGAAGCCCATCTCCGCCGCCATCACCATCGACTCGGGCGTGTTGAACGCGCACAGGATTTTGTCGCCGATATCCCGATGCCGCGGGGCCGGCCGGATACTGGTTTCGGGAATTTTGAAAATCTCGCCGTCGTACGAAAACCGCTCGCGCGTCAGGCCCAGCTTGAGAATCTCGATGGTCTCGCGAAAGCGCTCGCGCGATTCGGTCTGCGGCACGCCGAGCGCACCGTATTCATCGGGCGCGATGCCGCGACCTACGCCCATCTTGAATTCGCGTCCGCGCAGCAGGATGTCGAGCATCGCAACCTCATGCGCGAGGCGGATGGGATTCCACCACGGCACCACCACCACGATCGAGCCGACGTCGATTTTTTCAGTGCGCGCCGCCCAGTAGGTCAGCCATTGCAGGACGTTGGGCACCATCCCGTAAGGACTTCCGAAGTGTTCCGACGCCCACAGGCAATCGAAGCCGAGTGGTTCGACAAGATCGCCGAGTTCCAGGGTTTGTTCGAGCGCGACGTGGTCGGGAATCGTCGGCGGACGCGACCAGTCCTTGGCATCGATACGTTCCCAATCAGCGGTATGCAGGGTGTGAATCCCGGCGCCTACTTTCATCTCAACTCCAAATCCTACTGGCCCAGCTTGTAGGCTTTTGCGACATTCTCGCCGAGCACGCCGCGACGCGCCGCCGGGGTCATACCTTTGATCATTCCCTGAAGCTCCTCGAGGTAATTGCCAGGATGATCCGGATGCGGATAATCGGTGGCCCAGAAGAACTTGTCGTCGCCAACGATTTGCGCCATCGCCCAGATGGTGCGCTCGTCGGGATCCGCCGAGATGTAGCATTGCCGCTTGAAATAGTAGGACGGCTTTTCCTTGAGCTTCACGCTGGCGCCCAGGATGGTGCCGTTGTAAATCGCGTCGGCGCGATCCATCAGGTAGCCGATCCATCCCGCCTGCGCTTCCAGCACCACCAGCCGCAGCTTCGGGAAGCGATCGAACACGCCATACTGGAAAAACGTCGCGAACGCATGCTGCACGCCCTGCGCCGCGAACAAATCCGCATACCACGAGGCCCATTCCATTCCGTCGAAGCGATGATGCACGCCCCATTTTACCGGCTCGAAGGTCGGATGAATCGCGAGTGGCACGTCGAGGTCCTGCGCCGCCGCGAACACCACATCGTGGCGAGGATCGCCGTGCGCGATGCGCGTTATGGTAAACGGACAGACGAACGCACCCTTGCATCCATCTTTCACCGCGCGCTCGAGCTCGCGCGCCGCCTCGGCGGGATCGCCCAGCGATAGATGCGCGATCGGAATCAGCCGGCCATTGGAGTCGCGGCAGAAATCCGCGATCCATCGGTTGTAGGCGCGGCAGTAGGCGCCCGAGAGTTCGGCGTCGAACAGCTCGGCTTCCCACAAAAGCCCGATGGTCGGATAGAGCAGCGCGCGCTGCATCCCCTCCTTATCGAGGAGTTGCAGGCGCTCCTTGGCGTTCATCGCACCGAAGGCGCAACCTTTCAGGTAGGTGTCCTCGGGTTGCGGCATGAATGCGAAACCGCCTTCGGGTAGTTTCTCGCCGCGTGCGATGGCCTCGCGCAGCTTGCGCGCCTCCTCGACCTTGCGGCCCATTCCGCCGAGCGCGCCGAGGGCGCCGCGCTGGGTCAGGACCGCGCGCTTCTGATCGATTTCCAGATACTCGAAGCCGTCCTCGCCGACGCGAATGTGAATTCCGCGCTCGCGATACTTCGGGTCGAGGTACTTGTCCCACATGTCAGGCGGTTCGAGGATGTGCCCGTCCGCGTCGATTACCAATTCGTTGGATGCCATCTAATTCAGTCCTCCGATCAATTTGCTGGAATAATGTGTATGGGTGTGCGGCCGTGCAGCTCGACCGACAAGGATGTGCTGCCTTCGCCGTCCGCGGTGAAAGTCTGTTCCGAGCCGTTACGCATGGTGTAGGTCGCCCCCGGCCGCAGGCGCTCGACTCGAAGTTCCTGGCGAATGTTCTGCGATCCGGGATAGAGCACGAGGTCGAGGTCGTCGCCGTTGCTGAATGCGCGCGCAACCAGCACGTCGGGATATTTCGCATCAGTCAGGAGCGGGCCGCGCAACGACGCCTGTGGAGGTCCCTCGGCGATGGTTCGGCGGAAGTCGTCGCGGCGATGGATGCGCGCCCGCATCGCCATCGCATTGGAGAGATTCGAGCCCTTGGAGTAGCGCAACACGCCGCCGTCATCGGAGCGGCCGCAATCCTGGTCGAGCGCACGTTGCGCGGCGTCGGCTATTTCGTAGTCGCCAAACTCGCGCGCCGTATCCATCAGCATCGCGTAGGCGCCGGTGAATCCGGATTTGTAATTGCCGAAGTCGAAGCCCTTGCCCGGCAGCATCATGCGCGGCGCGCCGCTCGCGTCGGGCTTGATGATGTATTTCAAATCCTGGCGCGCGGTCGCCCACATTCGCTGCGCGCGATCGGGCGCGAAACAATTTTCGAATCCGGCGAAACCCGCATCGCCGGCCGGAAATGGAAATCGAATTCCGGTGAGCGAGGAGCGTAGTCCAATCACGCTGCCACTGTAGTCGGTGAACTCGGTATCGAGATTCTTGAGCCATCGATCAAGCACGCTGGGAACGAATTTGGTGCCGAACACGCGATCGTAGATCGCCAGCGACGTCATGCCGTAGTGATTGCAAATCGGATAGACCCAGTTCGGCTCGCACGGATAGAGGCAGAATTCCGAATCGAGAAAGTTCTTCATCACGGATTGCGCGATGGTGTGCGCGTCGTGATTGAACACCCGATGACGGTTGCGCCGAAACGGCAAGCTGCCCGGCTCCGCGTAGCGGCGGTCACCGGTGTTCGACATGTACATACACAACTGGATGCCGAGCCATCCGGTGAGCATGATGTTGTCCTTCGCCGCCGGGTCGGGATCGGTGACGTTCAGATGCCCCCATGCCGACTCCCAGAGCCAGTAGCCCCAGATTCGTTTGTCGAGGTACAGCTCGATGAGGTTGCGTTGCGCCTGCGATAGGTAACCGTGAAAGCTCGGCGTGTACATGCACTGCAGCATGCCGAGGCCGTAGCCGAGGTGATTGATCTGGTAGCGTAGCGCCGAGGTCTGGAACTGGTCGACCCTGTCGTAGCCATTCATCTGGCCAACCGGCTGCAGCGCACGATCGAAGCCGTAGCGCATCGCCGCGAGGTCGTCGGGAGTAAGTTCGCGCTCGCTGATCGCGGGCACCGGGGCCGCAACTTCGATCGCCTCGGTAATCGCGGTCCCGATGCTGCGCTTGCGCGCGTCGAGCTTCGCAAGCTCGGTGGTCTTGCGCGCCTGCTGCCGGCGATATTCATAAGCGGCAATTCCTATTACGGTCGCGGCAACCAGGTACGGCGCGAGGAACCAGGGCTGCTCGGAGATATGACCAGCCAGCAGCGCCGCACCGAGCCATATAATGATAGGAGCGATCACCATCCCGGCGCCGAACCATGCGAATACCGCGAGCGCGAATAGCGCGATGGTCACCGGAAAGAGCAGGATTGCCCATCCCCCGACCGAGAGAAACCCGCCGCCCGGGATCAACAGCCCCAGCCCGAACGCCTGCATCTCCGGGGACATGCCGAGCATCGTCGGCAACAAGCCCAGGATACACATCGCGGCATAGATCATCGCGTTGCGGCGATGCCGTGCCGAGGTCACTGGTCCGACGATCGATTCGCGTCGTATGAATGGCTGAGCGATCTCGCTTGGTATGACGGCCATGATGGTTCTCCTCGAAGGTTATTTGGGAATCGCCAGTCGCCCGCGAACCGAAACCGGCACGCTTCCAACGTCATGGTGATGACGATGCTGTGTGTGCGCGCGATAACCGTAGACGGCGCCTACGGCGAGTAGGATCTCGATCGATGCGGCAAACGCGAGCGTGCGGATCCCCAAGCGGCGACGTGCCGATGCGGCGGGGACGGGCGCGCCGCCGATCAGCCGCCATTCGGTGGCTGGATTGCTCGGCGCATCATCGAGCGAATCGCCCGACCGCAGCACGAAACGCTTGATGGCGCCGAAGCCCAGTACGATCTGGCTGATGATGAACGCTGCAAACGCACAACACGGCATGAAGAACGGTGCCCCTTACCCATGTCATGGTATAGGGCGGCGTCGAAAGTCAAATCCACGCAAGGGAAAGAGCTATCCGCGATTCGGTGTGCGTCGATCGGGCGGGCAAAGTGGTGCTTCGCCGATCGAGTAACTTTAGCGATGAGCTTGAGTCGAGATGCGGGGGTTAGCCTTCCTGCTGTTTCTTGGGATAGCCAGCGCATGCGGAGGGGAAGCCCTCTCCTTGCATCATGATCAAGCTATGCGCCGGAGGTCGGGGCGCGGCGTCGCGGATAGCTTCCAGAATGACCCGCTTCTTCACCGGCTTGCTGATGTGCGAATTGCAGCCGGCCAAGAGCGACCGCTCGACATCCTCGCGAAGGGCGGAGGCGGTAAGCGCGATTATTGGCACCGGCTTGCGACCATGCTCGCTCTCCCATTTCCGAATCGTGCGAGTCGCGGCGAGCCCATCCTTGTTAGGCATGTGGATGTCCATGAAAATCAGGTCGTAGTCGTTCGAGGTAGCCATGCCCACCGCCTGCTCGCCATCTTGAACAAAGGTCAGCGTGCAGGGTTCCTTGCGCAAATATGCTTCGATGACGAAGCGATTGTCGGTGGAGTCCTCGGCTACCAGGATTCGCATCCGGCGTCCGCCGAGCGGAAAATCCGGCTCCGCTGCCAGCGTCTTCATACGCTCGTCCGGGCTCACGCCTTCGAACCTGGCCATTTTTCTTCCGATCGCTCGGAACAACCCGCGCCGGGTGATTGGCTTCACGAGGTAGACGTCGAGCCGATGCTCTTCGAATTGCGCGACCTGCTGGCGGATGTCATCGGCATACAGCATCGGGATGAAAGATGCGTTCGGAAGCTGTTCGCGACGAACTCTCTTAACCAAATCGAGACCGCTCCCATCGGACATCCGCATGTCGAGCAATACCAGCTTGTAGGGCTTGCCAATTATGACCGCATTGCGGATCGCAATTAACGCTTCGTCGATGGTGGCAGCTTCGGTGATCTCGGCGCGACAATGCGCCATGATTTCCCGCGCCAACACACGATTGAGGCGATGATCGTCCACCACCAGCACGCGGTGTCCGGAAAGATCCGGCATTGCGAGTGGAGTCGGCGACAGCACTGAGCACGGGAGTCCGAACGGAACGCTGAGGGAGAATCTGGTCCCTTTGCCGACTTCGCTTGCGACCGAGATTTGCCCGCGCATCAGATCCACCAGCCGCTTGACAATCGCGAGGCCGAGTCCGGAGCCACCATATTTGCGACTGACCGACGAATCGCCCTGGGTGAAACTGGCATAGAGCGAATCCAGTTGCTCGCTCGCGATGCCGATGCCGGTGTCCGATACGGTGAAGCGGACATCGGAGACCGCGGAGGTGCGGGCGATGGCCTCAACTTCCAGAACAACCTCGCCGCCTGCGGTGAACTTGATCGCGTTGGCGACCAGATTGACGATAATCTGCCGCAGCCGTAGCGGATCGCCGACCAGGTGGTCCGGAACTCCGGGGGCGACCCGTGCAATCAGCTCCACTCCCTTGCGGTGCGCCTGTACCGCAAAAGTCGAAATCGTGCGCTCGATCAGATCGATGAGATCGAACTGGACATGGTCCAGTTGCAGCCGACCACTTTCGATTCGGGCGAGATCCAGAATCGAGTTGATGAGATCCATCAACGTATTACCGTTAGCCACCATGATGTCGAGGTAGTGGAGCTGTTCGGGGACCAGCTCGGTTTCGGCTAAGAGGTCCGCCATTCCCAGCACCGCGTTCATGGGAGTGCGAATCTCGTGCGACATGGTCGAAAGAAATTCCGATTTGGCGCGCGACGCACCTTGCGCCATCGCAAGGGCGTCCTCCAAACGAACCGATTGTTCGATGACGGTACGCTCCATCGCTTCGAGCAATTCATGCAGCGTAGCGACGCTCGATTTGAGTTCGCGATACTGTGCGACGGTTTGATTCTCACTCATCAGTACGTTTCCCCGATTTCGCGCTATGGAGCCCGGTCAGCGAAAACCTTTCCTGCGGCCAGCCGCAGGATGTTCATCTTTACGTTGAGTGCGATGGTGCGAAACATCTGTGCAGTCTCCAGGGGAATCGTCACCCGGGTGAACATGATCGCGGCGAACAAATTTCCCGAAGGCAAAACTCCACCAAACCCCAATGCAGACTTTACGCCGTACGGAACTACAAATTCGGCTTGCGCCGGTATGAAAGGACTCATGAGTGCGTCGGGGACGAAGAATACGTTGTAGGTCTTCTGATCCAGATCGCGGATGATTTCCGGCTTGGTTTCAAGCAGCGAGCTGATTTGGAGTCCGAATTGCCGCACCATCTGCGCGATCATCGGAATTTGCTCGACCGCCTCCCTGCTCGGCATCGGAATTGTTCGATGTCGATGTGAAGCATGGCGATCGTTCCATTCCGGCAAATCGCCCGCCGTCCCGAGCAACGTCAGGCACTTGGTATCGGGGGTCAGCGATTCCATCGGCATGATGTCTTGCGCGAAATCGCGGATTTCCACCGGCAACTCGCAGTAGGGAAGGGTCTTGTAAAACCGCACCAGGACGCAGGCACGTCCATTCGCATCGCAAAGATTGTTGTAAAGGTAGCGAACTATCGCGCTGGCCGCTTCCTCGATGCTGGTCGCGTCGGCGCCGATATGGCGGAGTTGCGCACCGCATGTAGTCATATCCGAGAGCGTAAAGCGGGTAATATCGTACATCGATGAAATGACCGGACCTTTGGTTGGCCACAAAAACGCAAATGGGATGCCATCGAAAGGATGGAAAAATCCATCATCCTGCATCCACTGGCTGTCACGATTACGAAGTTGAGGTGGATGGTGGTGTCAAAACGGCACTATTTTGTCTCGACGGTCTTTCCGAATCGTGCTGCCTCCGATTCGTACTCTACTTCATGTCAAGCTTCTGCTCGCCTGAACTAGCCACAATCGCCGGGACTCCTCGAAGTCGGACACTTACGTCCCATAATGAGACTCTTTCGCTTTTTGCATAATTTATCTCGGCTAAGACATGCGAATTGCTTTAGGTTTTTTGGGCACAATCTATGCTTCGCACCAGTGAACATGTTCCTACGAGAAATCGTCTAATCCAATGAGGAGGGGAGGTGAAATGAATGCTCGAATTCCCCAAACTCGGCTTTTCTGAAATCTTCGGCGAGGCCCGCATTCTCGGCGAGTATCTCCGCTTCCGTAGTGATGCCATCGTCAATCGACATGGCGCCAAAGCCAATCCGAATTGGCGCCCGGTCCTCCTAATCCCTGGATTCATGGCAGGGGACGCGAGCCTCTATCCCCTTGGCGCGCGACTTCGTTCCCAAGGGCATAAGGTTTTCTATGCCGGTATTTGGATGAATGCCGATTGCCCGGCAAAAACCCTCCAGCGACTGCGCCAGCGCATTCGGGAGATTAGCTTGCAGACCGACCGCAAGGTTGCAGTTATCGGCCACAGCCTCGGCGGCATCTATGCCCGAGAGTTAGCTCGCATGGAACCGGATTTGGTCGAACAGGTGTTCCTGCTCGGCTCACCGGTGAAGCATGCGCTGGGAAATACCACGCCGTATCTGCGACCGCTGGTTGCAGCAATGCGCCTCATGCATGGGCGATGCATGGAAGAAGTAAGCGAGCCATGTAGGACCTGTGGCCTCGACTTGCCGGACAGCGCCCCCAACGTTCCCGAGACCTGCATTTACACCAAGACGGACGGCATCGTCGAATGGCATAGCTGTATCGACGAAGGTCCAACCGTCGAATGCGTCGAGGTCGACTCCAGCCACTGCGGCATTCCGCTGAACCTCACGACCTGGCAGGAAATCAGCTCGCGCCTTTCGGGCCCGGTGGAGCAGGCGCATCCGCTGCGAGTCACAGCGCCCGCAAAACGCGCGCCGGCATTAGCGCCGCGCACGCCGCATCGCACCCGGCCGTCGTATCTGAAGCTGGTGGCGAACAAAGGCGACGCCGCCTAGACCATCGCCCCTCAACATAACCGCATTAACGAGTGGGCTGGTCGGAACGAAAGTTCCCCAGCCTGCTTTTTTTGGTTTGAGGAGAAACGACCTCAGTCTCTGCTATTTCAGGATCGCAATCCGGCGAGCGGACCATCCGCATTTTGCGTTTAAAACGCTCTACTTGAGCGTTCTCTGTGCACAATCTGTCTTATTCGACTAGACAACTCCTTACCATTTTGTTACCTCGCTGCGAACGACAGTTCCGGTTCCGTGCGCATGACCAACGGATTATCGGTCGCTCCCAGAAAGTGGAAGGTAGGGTCCGGCGTCTGGTTTGAGCGATCGGGCAACCGGTGGTTGGTTCAGCGGCCGATCGAACAGCGAAAGAGGTTTTGGGGAGGAACAATGCTTCGATTTGCGATCGTTGGAGCCCTAACCGCCTGCGTGCTCACAGTTAGCTGTTCGTTTAACGAACCGCGGATCCGCTCCGAGCCGGTAATTTTACAATCCCAGAGACGAAGAGACCGATTGCTCCTGCTCACGATAGACATGATCCGATGAGCCACCGACGCTCGAATATCCAATGCCAGGAGTAAACCTCCTGGTACACGCGATGGCTAGGAATGGGGATCGGCGGAACAGCAGGCAACGAGTGCGTATATGAAGTGGTCACTCAAGAGAGCCTGCACAAGGCACTCCTCTCGCACTGATAAGGACGGTGCGCGACAACGCAATTCTGACTGTCTTGAATATGTCAGATCGAAGTTGCAATAACTTCCGCGCAAAAGTTTTCGCGTTCCGTACCAGCGCGAATTTCGCAAGCGGATTTCTGAATTCGATTCTCTCGGGCACCGGAGCAATTGCTTCCCTGGCGAGCGGTCCGGCGGGCGCGGGACTGGCGGCAGCGAATTTGGCGACCGGCAATGCATTGAATGGGGTCAACTCGAGTTACTATGCGAATAAGATGATTGATCAACTGGATGCCGAAATGGAGACTCAGCGTCAGCAGCTGAAAGCAAAGATTGCTCGTTTCAAACGACCTGCGAGACCGCGAACGCTCCTGACACCGGCGCGTGCCGGCGCCGGGGAACGCCACATCACCAAACTCGAAGCCTGCTTCAACCGCCGGACCCTATAGCGGACTCGATGCGGAAAACCGAGTTGCAAGCGTACGACAATCTCTGCTCGCTGGAAACGCTGACCCGAGCGACGATCAAGTCCGACAGTAACTCCCACTGCCACTGCCACCGCGACACCAACCGCCGCCGCAACACCTATCCTCAAGGTCACTGCTCCAAATACCGCCGTGACTAAATATTCAGCAACCGGCGGAGGAGTGCCGGTTTCCAGCACCTTTACTATCGAGAATCCCAAAGCCAGCGCAACCGATGTCACGGTGTCGGGCTACGTCGTCCGCGCCGCTGACGGCACGAATGGCGGTTTTGTGCCGGGGGCCACTTGTGTGAAAAAGATTTCATCCGGTGATCCCGCCTGCAGCGAGACTGTTACTTTCACGCCCAAAGACCTAAAGCCCGCAAGCGCCAATCTCAGGGTTCAAAGCGACGCATCCGGACCGATGCCGAATGTCACGCTCAAGGGAAGAGTTAAGGATGTCATGTTGCAAGCTGACCATGCTTCCCTACAAGTTACCCAAGGCACATCAGCCTCCCTGACACTCACGAATGCTGACCCGGACCTCGCGACGATCAAAATACTGAGTGCGACGCCCCCAAGCTCGTTTACCGTTTCAGGCGTCCCAGCCTCCGTGGCCAGGGGTACCCCGGTTACTATTACGATTAGTTATTCAGGCACAAATCCAAACAAAGGGAATCTGGTCATCCGGCAGGATTCCTCGAGCAAACCTCTTAAGATAAGCCTGGCCGGGATAAAACACCCATGATGCGGCGCAGTATCGGAGTAGCGAAGTATTGCGGGATCGTCGTGCTCTGCGCACTCGTAGCCCGATCGGCGTGGGCGCAGGCTCCTGTAACCGCATGCGGAACCAACATCACCGTCTCCGGAAGCTACTTCCTCGATGCTGACCTTACCTGCAATCCAGGTGTAGGGGCCGCGATTGCAATCAATGCCAATGATGTGGATCTCAATCTGGCTGCTCACAAGCTCATCGGCCCAGGTGTAGCCACCTCGTCGGTCGCGATCGCAGTAGGAACCACTTCGCTCGATTGTTCGTCAGCGACGGGACCAATCACTAATGTACGGGTCCACGGTGACTCTTTGGGAGGAACAAACGACGGGACGATTACGGGTTTCTCACAAGCCATAATCACCTGCCAGACGATCCATTCAATTTTCGATCATGTAACCATACAGCATTCCAGCGACGGAATAATCCTGGAAGATCATTCTAATTACAACTTCGTACTGGCCAATTCGATCGCCAGTTGCAACATAGGGGTAGAGGTGGGCGCCAACAACGACGGCTCTGATGTTGACTCAACCAACAGCATCGAAGCCAACACACTTAATCTTTGCCCTTCAGAAGACCAATCCTCTGGCGTTGTGGTCAAGACCGCCGGGATACTGCTGTACAGTGGAGCTACGATGACGCAGGTGACTGCCAACACGGTCATCGGCGAGTGGCTTAATGGCATCGATCTTAGACCTTGCGCGGCGCCAGTAGGCCAACCATCATGCCCCAACGGACCTGGCACCAACTATCTTCAGCAGAACACAGTTGAGCCGACAACTAACACTGGCATCAGGGTTTCCGGCTCAAAAGGCAATCGGATCCAGAACAACTTTGTAGCTCGCAGCGGCAAGCGCGACAGCAAGCAGGCGGATGTCGCCGATGACAACAACAATTCGCGCGGACGTCCCTGCGCGAACGTATGGGTTGACAATACCTATCGAACCAAGATTGGCGTTACCCAGTGCATACCACACAGGGTCCATAAATAGCTCATTGCCAGGCGAGCCGAACGCCATCGCTTATGGAGGAGTCTTCCTGCGCAGAAAACGGAAGCGAGTTTCGGTGATTCCGTTGGCGTCGATGCGCGGATCGAAGGTCGCTCTAGCCCGCCTTCTTATGCTGAGCCTTAGGCGATTCCTTATGCTGTTCGGTCTTGCTCTCCTCAACTCCGCCTTTAGGAGCATTGCTCATGAACCGTCCCGCCGCTTTCATCATCTGCGATCCGACGCTCAGGAACGCATCGGTCACACCTGGGAACAACGACGCGATCTTCTCACCCATCGCCGCACCTGGTGGCACATCGACCTCGGCCAGCCCAAACGCCGCCGCCGCGAGCACCGCCCAGGTGACCCATCGCACCGGCATCTTGAAAAACGATGGCAACTGCCCCATCTCCATATCTTCGATGGCGATGTCGGACGCCATTGGCGTGTCGATGACACCCGGCATCACCAGCGACACTCGAATGCCGCTGCCGAAGAGTTCCATCCGAAGCGCCTCGGTGAGACCCACCATCGCGAACTTGGTGGCGCTATAGCCGCCGAGCGGGCTGATGCCGCGCCGGCCCGCCAACGACGCGATATTGATGATGCTGCCGGCGCCCTGATTGCGCATGATTGGGATCGCCGACTGAATCGCATTGAGCGCGCCGTACACGTTGACGCTCATCATGCGCTCGAGGTCGTGCAGCTTGAGCTTCTCCACTTCGCTGGGGATCAGGATGCCGGCCGAGTTGACCAGGATGTCGAGGCGATTGAATGACCGCGTCGCTTGCGCGATCGCATCGTCGACTTCCGCGCGCTTGGTTACGTCGCATCCGATCGCGAGCGCGCGACCGCCGGCCGAAGCGATTCGGCTCGCGAGATCCTCGAGCATGCTCTTGCGCCGCGCCAGCAACGCCACCCGCGCGCCCTGACGGGCGAAGCCGAGCGCGACATCCTCGCCGATACCGCTGGATGCGCCGGTGATGACGACCGCTTTGTCGCGGAAATAGCCACGTGCGCGCGGTTCTTTGGAGCTATCGGCGGATTGGGCCATGATGGGTCCTCCTTCGAAATGGCAGCGGATGAGTTCGGGCTCGCGCGCTAGCGAAACATCCAGAACATACTCCGCGGCAGCGCGAAATTTCTATCGATTGCTTGCCCGAGGTGCGCGCCAGGGGCGGAAAATGGATTCCACAAAGAGTACCGCCGCCAGAACGGAGGAGTCTGTTCTGGCGGCGGCATTGTCTTCGACCGAACGGGGTGCGTCTCCCGCAAGCGGCCGAGATTCAAGGGAGCCTAGGGTGGGTACTCCCGAAATGGAAGCACAGCGTGTGCCAGTGCGCTTAACCATGGCTAAATGAGCGTCAGCGCGATGAATCCTGTAAGATTTGAGGGCAAGCCATTGGGGGTGGCGCGCCGGAAATCCGCAGTGCTACGTCGTGAGTCGCAAGGATGCTACAGCGACGCATGACCGGCATCGCGATTCGAGCGCTCACCGCGGACCGGATGTCTGGGATTCGCTCGCGGAACAAGCTCCAGTTAAAAGCGGCAGGACATGGAGCGGGTGATCGGTCTCGAACCGACGACTTCGACCTTGGCAAGGTCGCGCTCTACCAACTGAGCTACACCCGCCCCGCGATAGATTTTTAACAGGTTGCGCGGTGCGGGCCAAGCGCACCCCCGGGAAACGCGAAATCGTAGACGAACTTTGGACGACGATCAGTTGACTTCGACGGTCTTGCCGAAACGACGAGCGATTCAATTTACCTGCGTGGGACTCCGGCCCGGACCCGCGAAATGCCCGATCAGTTCGCCCGCCGCATGACAGCAAACCAGCCATGCGATGATCGGGACTGCCATGAGTAATTCGCGACGATGCCGTCGTTTGCGAATCACCGTGGCGACCGTAGTAAAAATCATTTTCGGTACCAGGACCGCATAGCCGGCGAGCCAAGGGTCATCGGGGGCCGCGACGCGAAGCAACGCCGCGGTCGATCGCGCATTGTGAAAGTGTGCGGCTGAATGGCCGCGCAGGGTCAGGTCCTGCGTGTGATACACCACCATCCGATCATGCGCGATCAGCTTCTCTCCACGCTCTCGCAGTTGCTTATGGAAAATCGATTGCACGATGCCGTACTCGGGCAGTGATTGCGGCAGCGCGCGGCGTAGGTAGGAAACATTTGCCTGCAGCGCGATGTCATCGCTCGCACCATTGCGAATCGGACCCATGAAGCGGCCATTGGTAACGAAGAATCCCGCCCAGTCCGGGATCGATGCGGTCGCGCCGTTCTCGACCACGCCACCGATCGCTGCCGCATCCGGATATCGTTCGTGCGCTTCCAGAATGGTTTGGCACCAGTCCGGCGCGACCCACGCATGATCCTCCGTTAACGCGATGATCTGGGCGCGGCAATGCGGAAGCGCGAGCGCGCGCAATCGAAATATCGAGTCGTCACGCTTTCCCTGAAGCCACGTTACGGCGGGATAAAGCCGCTCGGCCTCCGGCGCGATGGCGATCGGATCGTGTACCGCAACCAGGATTTCCGAAGCGGTGGCAACCGCCTGGGAATGGAGCGCCTCGAGTGGACGTCGCATGGCGGGCCACGGCTCCCGGCACGCGATGATGATCGAGAGAGATGGCCTTGATACCAGAATTTGAGTCATTGCCTAGTGATGCTAAGGGATGTGGTGGAACGTGCGCACGAGCAAATTCTCGTGACTCTTCGATCAGTCATTAACTTGCAGAGCGATAATTTCTGCTGTTATATGATTAAGTATCCTGTTTTCCTTGGCCAAACGTCACATTCGTATCTTTCCGGCGCTGTAGGCTAGTAAAAGACCCCTGAACCGAGAGAATTCGAGTCCGAACCGGAACCGTCAGAATTTCGACGGGAGGTGAAGAGTTAGCTTTGCGTATCAATCGCTCTGATGCCCATAGGTCCAGAAAGCCCGTCATTCTTGGTGGTTTGCTGGTTGTCTCGATTATAGCGTTATTCTCCATCGACTATTCCAGTCGATCGGTTGCGCCGGATCGCGCGAGTGCTTCCGAATTCGCGAACATCCATCGCGGTCGTATGCCCCTTACGCGCGCCCAACGCCGACTGCTCGAACTCTATCAGGCATCGCGCCAAGGCCTTCAATACGGGATGCCTGATGACGCAATCCCGAAGGCAGTATCCAGCATGCGCGCGATGGAGCACGCGATAGCCGGGCGCCAGAGCGGTGCTGCACAATCGGCCTCAGCAGGCTTCGGGAGCGTAGGCGGAGCAGTGCCGGCATTGCTCGGAGATCTGTGGAATTTTATCGGACCCCTGCCGATGTCCGCGAAGGCGAATTTTACCGGGGTCCCCCTCGGCAACAAGGTCGCGATGACGGGTCGCATCACCTCGGTCGCTGCCGACACTCACGGACTGATCGTCGCGGGCGCAGCTTCCGGAGGATTGTGGGTTAGCACCGACGATGGCGTCACTTTCACCTCGGTATTCGATGGTCAGGCGACGCTGGCTATCGGTGCAGTCGCCCTCGATACCACCACCATGCCCAACAGCACGATTTATGTCGGTACCGGTGAGGGCAATACCTCGATCGATTCGCTCTATGGAAATGGTCTCTATAAGTCCACCGATTTAGGACAGCACTGGACCGCGCTGTCGGCTGGAACCTTCCAACGCGCCGCGGTTACTTCGTTGGCGCTCGATACCCAAACCACGCCCGGTACGCCACGCATCTTTGTCGGCACCACCAGCGCTTTTAGTGGAAATCGCGCCGACGCCGGAATGTTCGAGACCGATACCGGCGTAGCGGGACTGTGGCGCTCCGACAATGGCGGGACGTCATTTACTCATTACCTGGAATCCAACTTTCGCTTTTGCGACCTGTTTGGCGATGGTACCGCGCCCTGCCCGGTTGACGATGTCAAGCTCGACCCTACCAACCCACAAAATTTATACGTCGCGGTCGATGGCGACTCGGTTTACTATTCCAACGACGGCGGCTCGATGTTCCATACGGCTGCCCTGCCGGGTCTTCCGCAGGGCCGCCAAAGCCTCGCCGTAGGTCCTCCAGTGGGCCCTCCGAACGGACCGGCTAGCCCTCCAGGCGGAGCAGTCTACGCGATGCTCGGGACGCTGGACGGTGGGCCATTCGCGGGCATGTTTGTGTCATTCGATGCGGGCGCGACCTGGAACCCCGAGACTTTGGCGACGCCGCCAAACGTGCCGTCGTTCACCGGTACCAACGGCGTAACCATCGACGGCACCAACCCGCTCAACTTCTCGCAGTCGTTTTACGATCAGGCGATGCTGGTTTCACCGACCGACGGGGGTACGGTCTATTTCGGCGGGGTTGGTCTATATAAGTCGGCCAATTTCGGGAATACATGGACTTTTCTAGCGCCGAATGGCGGAATCCATCCCGACATTCACGCCATCGCGTTGAATCCCGGCAATGGCCACATCCTGGTTGGAACCGACGGCGGTCTGTTCAGCTTCGATCCCACCCAAGGATCCCCCCGACCTTCGCTTCCCACAACCAGACTATCAACGCGAGTCAGGTCCAGGGCCTCGGAGCACATCCTAGCGATGCCACCAAGCTGATAGCCGGCTTTCAGAGCGGCGGCACCCAGTTGTACAACGGCTCGGTCTCGACCTGGTCTGCGCCCGACAGCGAAACCGGCGATGGAGGTTTCGCTTTTTACGATCCCAATGATCCCAACTTCCTTTATCACAGCTTTTCGCTCGATCAGCTCAATCATGCGGAAATCTCAGCCTCCGGCGATGGTGGTGTGACCTGGTGCAGCGCGCCGGATGCGACGATTCCGGCCTGCAATGTCGCGGGGCAGTGGACGCCCAGTCTGCAGGCCGCGCTTACGAACGCCGGTGACCCCGGGCCGGCGTTCTATCCGCCAATCGCAGTCGATCCGGCCATTCCGCATCGAGTGTTGTTCGGCGCTCACTCCATTTACTTATCAAATGACGCGATGGCCACTTGGACACAGCAGACCGATCAGGATCTGACCGCCGACGGTACATTAGAAGGCGGCGATATTTGCACCGACCAGTTTTGTTCAATCGAAGACATCGAGTTCGTTCCCTCGAACCATAAAAAAGCCTGGTCATTGTCGATGAGCAATCTGACCGGAACGGTTGCATTTTCACTTTGGAATACTTCACAAGCTGATTTGCAAGTCGATGCCACGCATCCCCATGGAGGATTCTGGAACGATGTCTCCGGCGGCGTGGAAACCGCGCTGATAAAGACCAACGGCCAATCGTTCGGCATCCTTTCCACCCAGGCCACCAGCATCGCTCCCGACCCGCATAATCCGGATGTCGCCTACCTGGCACTTTCCGGATTCACCGCCGACACGCTGGTCAAGCACATTTACAAGACTGTCGACTTCGGCACCAACTGGAAGCCGGCGGATGGTGGTCTGCCCGACGTTCCGGTGCTCAAGATCCTGGTGGACGCCAACGACAACAGCGGAACTTGTGCGGGGAATCCGTGCAGCCAAAGCGTCTTCGCCGGAACTGATATTGGCGTGTTTCACAGTTCCGATGGCGGCACCTCGTGGCAGCCATTCAACCTGGGCAATATTCCCTCGGTGCCAATCTATGACATCACCCAGAATTCACTGGGGGTGATTTTCGTTGGAACCCACGGACGCGGCGTATTTCAAATCGGCTTCTCCGGACCGACCCCGACCGGCACTCCTACCCCGACGCACACGCCTACGCCGACCCAGACGGCTACTCCCACTCTGACGGCCACCCCGACCCATACGGCCACCCCGACCCATACGGTGACGCCGACTCCGACAGCAACAGCGACGCCGACTTCCAACGGCGCAAAGATCACTGTCCCAGCGTCGGCGAAACTGAAATCGGTCGGCATCGGCACCGGCCAGTCAGCGATCAAGAAGTTGAAGATCAAGAATTCCGGGAAAAAGGGCAGCGGTGACCTGATCGGAACGATCACCATCAGCCCTCCATCCGAGTCGTCCGTTTTCAGCATGGATCCCGACTCGTTTGATCTCCCCGCCGGAAAATCTCTAAGCGTTAACGTCACCTTCGTTCCGGACGCGACCAGCGGTTCGACCAGCAACACCGCGACCGCGGTCATATCCAGCAATGATGCTGCCCGGCCGACCGTAAACGTCGGTCTTACCGGCACCGGACTTCCAGGCAAGCTCTCAGTGAAGGCAGCGTTTACGCTCAAGGGAACGACTGGGCAAGCCGTGCAGGTAAACCTGCCAATCAAGAATACCGGCAAAGGAGTCCTGAGCGGCAGTTGGCCGTCGCTACAAAGTGGGCCCTACACCGTCACCGGTGGCACTTTCGGTCCGCTTCTACCCAAAGCAACCGCGAACATCGCCATCGGTTTCAATCCGCCGGTTAAAGGCAAGCAGCCGACTGCCGGGTTGCCAATCACCGTCGACGGGCCAAGCACCGGCACCAGGACAGTGACACTGAAGGGGACCGCGAAATGAGGACGCTGCAACGATTTTGAATGTGATCCGTCTTTAGGCACAATGACCCAATCGCGCAACGGCCGAGACGGAGGAGGGGTTGTCCATTCGTAAGAGAATTGCGCGGCTGATGCGTTTGATTCCGATCGCATCAGTCGTCGCGTCCGCAATCATTCTGGTGGCTGGTGGCTGTGGTAAGGGGCTGTTTCCCGAAGTCAGCGCATCATCGTCAGGCACCGTGACTCCAACCCCGGTCGCGAGCGCCTTTCTCTACGCGACCAACTTCAACGACGGCCTGCTTAGCGCATTCGGGCGCAATACCAATACCGGCGCACTCAGTTTCATTTCGCAGCAAAGCGCGGGCGCGGTGAACGGACCGATGGGCGTGGCGGTGACGGCCAACGACGATTTGGTGTTCGTCGCCAATGCCTCCGATGGCAACGTGTATGAATACTCGATCGTGCTCAGCGGCGGCACACCGGGGAGCCTGACCAGTCTGGGCAGCATCGCATCAGGCACCGCCCCGCAAATGATCGCGATCGACGACACCGACAACTTTGTCTATGTAACCAATGCCACCTCAAAAACAGTCTCCCAATTCGTCATCAATTCGGACGGCACTCTGTCGTCCCTCGGTCCCAGCATCAGCGGGTTTTCCGGCAAGCCGTTCGGCATCACCGCGCATCCCTCGCAGCCATTCGTATATGTCTCGGACAACACCGCCGGCTTGCTCTACACATTCTCCATCGCAAGCAATGGCCTTCTGACGCAGGTCGGATTCGCGGTTAACAGCAACGGCCTCAGTCCGGGGCAACCGGGTCTGATGGCCATCGCATTTGACGGCACCCAGGGCTACCTGTTTGTGGATGACACCACCTTCGGCGTCGTATCGGTATTCCTGATCCAGTCCAATGGAGCGCTCGCGTACAGCAGCACCTTTGGTGTCTCGCAATCGAAAACCATCGGAATCGGCGCGATCAACAACGGCGGGGGTAGCGGCAAGAACTATGTGTTAACCGCCAACATGACCGCCAACTTTGTGCAGCCATACATCCGCACCGGAGCGATTTTGACCCAGCAGACCAGCGTCGCCACTGCCGGGAACCCAACCGGGTTGGTAATCGATCCGTCGGGATCGTTTGCATATACGGGCAATTCAGGAACCGGCACGATCGGGCTGCTCGGAATCAACAATCAATGTGGGGCGCAGCCGATCTGCCTGATAAAAACCTTTGCGAGCGAAAGTCCAGCCAATAGCAACGCGGGAACCCAATTCGTCGCCACTACGCACTAGATGGCATCGGGACCGCCAAATTGCTGCATTAACCGCGCTTGACTCCTTTGTAGCGTAAACCTACAATTTGCTGGTCAACGGGTAGTGAAGGGGGACTGTATGGCCAAACCGAACGCCCCGCGCGCGACGGGGACCACCAAAAAGGAGCTGCTCGATCGATTCAGCGGTGACGAGGAATTGCTGGCGAAGCATGGCGTCACTGAAGAAGAACTCGAGCTGCTGAAGACGGTATCGCTGTTTGGAAATCTTTCCAGCGCACGCGACATCGCCTTCATCCTGAAGAACATCCGCGGAACCAAACCCGCCCGCTAAGTTCCCCGGGCGCCGTCTGGTTTCTGGAAATCGGTAGGCCGCCATCCGCGGCTTACCGGTTACCTATTTCTGTTTCGCGACTCTCCGCGATCGCCGGTTGCGTAGCACTGCGGCAGCGTTGCCACCGCGCGAAGCCAGAGCCCGAGCCGAGCTGTCACCCGCGTGCACCCTACCATGAAAAGACCCCTGCCGAGCTTCGATAATTGCTATTCTACTCATAGGCATGAATAATGCCTCTTAGGAGAGATGATTAGGCGCCGCTTCGCTGCAGGAATCGGCGCCGAAATGGGGGAACATGGCTCGGAGATCGCTACCCGCTCGATGGGAACTGTTGCCTTCGCGCCTGGAGGTGAGCGCGGATGCGCGGGCATTGCTGATGCTGCGGGTGGCGGCGGTGCTGGTCGCGATGTCCCAGGTTGCGCTGGCCGTTCCCGCCTTAGCCAGTCATCCCAGGACCTTTCCGCTGGCGGTCTTTTTCTACAGCTTCAACATCGGCATCGGCCTGCTGTTTGTCTATTTTACGTTCCTCGACTGGATGCTGACGCGCTGGCGGAAGCTGACCCTGCTGGGAGCCGTATCGCTGCTGGTAAGCGTCGCCGTTCTCGCCCTGATTAATCACGAAAGGGAACTCTATTTCATCACCGGTATTTTGCTGATCCTCGGCGGTGGAGCATTGCTGCCATGGGAAACCAAGTGGCAAGACTCACTCGCCCTGGCCACCCTGCTCGGCCTTGCGGCGCTGTCGATTGTCGGCAGGCGCGATGCGCTGATGATGTTTCATTGGGTGGGGATTGGCACCGCCTTCGCGGTGGGGCACTTCGCCGCATCGCTGGGCGAGCAGAATCGCAAACAGGTCACCCAACAAAACCTGCGGCTGGCGGATAATGAAGCTGCCTTGCGCAAGGCGCTCGACTCGATACTCGATCCGCTGTGCATCATCGATCTGCGGACCCAACGCTACATAAACGTCAACGAGGAATTCCTGGTTGCGACTGGCTTCACCCGCGAAGAAGCGATCGGCAAGCGATGGCAGGAGCTGAATATCTGGTTTGACGAAGCGAGCGCCCAACTTCTGATCGATCGCGTGGTGAGCGATCTCAAGGTCCGCAACGAGGAAATCATGGTGCGCGGCGCCGATGGGCTGCCTGCGCCGGCGCTGGTCTCGGCGGTGGTGCTGGAACTCGGGGGACGCGAATGCGCCCTCTTCATCGCGCGCGATATTTCCAAGCTCAAGGAAACCCAACTGCAGCTCGAGGCGGCCAGCCGCGCCGCGCTCGCGGCCTCCAAGGCCAAGTCCGAGTTCCTCTCCAGCATGTCGCATGAAATTCGGACCCCGATGAATGCGATCCTCGGCACCGCCGATCTGCTCTCGGAAACGGTGCTCAATTCCGAGCAGAGCCGCTATGTCGGCACCCTGGTCAGCAACGGCAATGCGCTGCTGGAACTGATCAACAGCGTGCTCGACCTGGCTCGGATGGAAAGTGGCCGGCTAAGCCTCGAAGCGACGGCGTTCGACCTCGAGGAAGTCATCGAAAAAACCCTCGAGACCCTCGCGGTGCGCGCCGACGAAAAACAGTTGGAGCTCACGATTCGCTTCGCGCCTGACATTCCCACTGCTTTGGTCGGCGACCCGCTGCGGCTGCGGCAGGTGATTACCAACCTGGTCGGCAACGCCATTAAGTTCACCGATCGCGGCGAGGTTGCGATTGGGGTCGAGCAAGATCCATCGTCGAACCAACCCGGACATCTGAAGTTCGCCGTGTCCGACACCGGGATTGGCATCAGCCCCGACAAACTGGTCAACATCTTTTCGGCCTTCACCCAGGCCGATTCATCCACCACGCGCAGGTATGGCGGCAGCGGGCTCGGACTCGCCATCGTCGAGCGGCTGGTGGGCCTGATGGATGGGCGGGTGTGGGCCGACAGCACGCTTGGCGAGGGCAGCACTTTCTTTTTCACCGCGCATTTCGAGATCGACGGCGCCCGCACCGATGCTCATCCGGTTGCCTCGATTCCGGACCTCGCCGGTATGAAAATCCTGATCACCGACGACAGTCAGACCAGCCGCGCCATCCTGGCTGAGATGCTGACCGAGAGCGGCGCGATAGTGGCGCAGTCAGCCTGTGCGAGCGACAGCCTGGTCTTGCTTCGAAATGCCAATGTCTCGGCGAGTCCCTTCGAGCTGATTTTCATCGACCAGCGGATGCCGGGAATGGACGGGCTCGAGATGCTGCGGATGCTGCATCGGCATACCTGGCGGCTTCCGCCGACAATCCTGATGGTCAATTCGACCGCATTCAGCGCCGACCGCAGCAGAATGCAGGAGCTGGGACAGCGGCATTACATTTTCAAGCCAATTCGCCGTCGCGAATTGTGGGCGACGATTTCGGAGATAATCGGCGCGCGCAAGCCCAAGCCGTCGGTGAAGACCCCCACCGCCTTGGCCGGCAGCCGCCAGCAGGCCGAGGAATCCAAAGCGCTGCGGATTCTGCTCGCGGATGATTCGCCCGACAATCGATTGATCGTCAAGGCGTTCCTGAAAAAGACTTCTTTTCGTATCGATGAGGCCGAGAATGGCGAGGGCGTGGTTGCGAAGGTCAAAAGCAATCAATACGACCTGGTCCTGATGGACATCCAGATGCCGATCCTTGACGGCTTCGCCGCCACCCGCGCGATTCGTGAATGGGAGCGCGCCAACGAGTTGCGTCCGGTCCCGATCATCGCGCTCACTGCATCCGCATTGGACGAGGACGTTCAGCGCGCGCGTGAGGCAGGCTGCAATCTCCACGTCAGCAAGCCGATCAAGAAGAAGACGCTGCTCAGCGCCATCGCGAGGCTCACCGATGAGTCCGAGCCGGCCACTCCCTTTTCGATGATCGCGCTCTGACCATCGATGCTTTGAGATCCGACCCTGTGCCGCACGCTTGAGCCTGTGCTACCCCTGTTCAGGAAGTGGCAAGCTTGTTCGAAAAGTTCACCGTCATCCCGTCGATCGATCTCAAAAATGGCGAGGTCGTGCGCTTGCTGCACGGCGCGATGGACAAGGTTACCGTTTACGGTTCAGACCCGGCCGCCGTCGCGCGCGACTTCGAACGCCAGGGTGCGGAGATAATCCACGTCGTCGATCTCGACGGAGCGATCGCCGGCGAGCCGAAGAGCCTCGATGCCATTCGCGCGATTCGCTCAGCCGTTGGATGCGAGCTCGATGTGAGCGGCGGCCTGCGCACGCTGGATTCGATTCGCGCGGTTCTCGCCGCTGGTGCGACGCGGGTATCGATCGGCTCCGCGGCATTTCTCAATCCCGCAATGTTAAGAGATGCGTGCGTGGCATGGCCGGGGAAGATCTTCGGCTCCATCGATGCGCGTGATGGCAAGCTCGCGATCAAAGGATGGGTTGAGACCAGCGCCTTGAGCATCGCCGACGCGGCACAGCGGTTTCGCGATGCGGGAGTCGCGGTGGCGATCGTCACCGACATCTCTCGCGACGGCACCGAGGCCGGCATCAACCTCGAAACGATTCGCGCGACGGCGCGCAGCGTTGGCCTGCCGATGATAGCATCAGGCGGCGTCGCGCGACTCGATGACATCGCCAAGTTGAAGACGCTCTTCGCGGAAGGCGTGGTGGGCGTGATCACTGGCCGCGCCTTGTATGAGGGGCGCTTCACAGTGGCCGACGCAATTGCCGCCTCGCGTTGAGCTCCCTTCCAACCGCCATCAGGATCGCTGGCTTTCGAGTCTTCTCTCCAAGGCTCGGCAATGATTGCTGATTTCGTTTCCGAGCGGCCCGAACATAAGATAGCGACTTCTGATGCTAATCAGGGGGTTCTCCAGCGTGCGTGTTACACATAGCGTATTGAGCGCCGTTCTTTCGTCCTTAATATTCCTGCCCGGGTGCGGCGGGGATAATTCCGGTTCCTCGTCTACCTCTCACACTTCGGCGGTATGCTCCGAGGCATTCAAGCCCGCAGGCGTCAAGGGGGCGGCCAACCCCAGCGGCGTCGGTCTCTCCACCTGCTCGCTGGATGCCGGCCGCAACGTGGTGGTAGGCACCGGCGGATGCGGCCCCGATGTATTCGTCGACCAAAATTTCACGGGCGCGATGGCGCTCGGCACCATCACAGTAGATTCCGGCGGCATCCTGTACTTTCCCGACAATCACCCGGGGGTGCAGGTTGATACCTCGGGAATCCTGGTCAATAACGGCGGAATCCTGCGGGTCGGAACCATCAAGTGTCCCACCGGCAATGAGGGAATCGGCGATCGGGTAGTAATCAACTTCACCGGCGCGCCTCCGCAACCGACTATTCCCAAAGGCATAACGGTGATGAGCGGCGGAACGCTTACGATGTATGGCGAAAAGGGCACCCCGCTCAACCAGTACGGACCCGACCTGAGCTGGAGCTATCTTGCGGCGCCGGCCGGACCTGCAATCGACGGCGCGAAGGCGCGCGTCCCGATGGGAGGCGCCAATACGATCCAGGTCGCCGGCCAGCTCGACTGGCAAGCCAATGATTGGATCGTCGTGGCATCGACCGACTTCGATCCCGACGCCGGCGAATTTGTGCAGATCGCATCGCAGCCCAGTTACAACTCGACCACCAAAATCACCACCATCTCACTCAAGCAGAACCTCGTGAATTACCATTTCGGCGGTCCGGCGCCGGACGACACGCTCAGTGATCCCAACTGCAAGAACGGCGACGGCGTAGTGGTTCGCGCTTCGTATTGCGAGGGCGCGGCGCAGAATTTCGGCGTCGATGAGCGCGCCGAGGTCGGCCTCGTCACGCGCAGTATCAAGCTTACCTCGACCCAAACCGAACTTCCCTTCTGGCAGGCCAACACTGCCTATGCGATGGGAGCGATCATTCAGGGCCAAGCTATCGGCACCACGGGATCGCCGCCGGTGGTAACCACCTATCAGTTCAAGGCAACTACAGGCGGCACCAGCGGACCCAACCCGCCGAATTTCCCCAATTCCAACGGAACAAACGCGCCGCCCGACGGCACGGTGGTCTGGACCAACATGGGAGCCATCGATCTGCATTGGGGCGGAGAGATAAATATCGCGGGTGGCGCGACCACCCAGATCGAAGGAGTCGAGCTCGAAAATTTCGGCAAGGACAACCGCTTCAGTTCGCCGATCACCATCTCGGGACCGACGAACTTGCCGGCAACCAACACTCCGGATGGCGATCTCGCGTATAACAGTATCCATCACAGTTACAATCACGGAATCGTGCTGTATAGCGCGACGGTCGGCAGCCCTCCGAACGGACTGAAAATCAACGGCAACGTCATCGCGCGCGCCACTGGACATCTGTACGACCTCGCCGATGGCACCGCGACCGACATCGCGTTCACCAATAACCTCGGCGTCGGCGCGATGGAGTATGCGTTCGGGACCTGCAATATAGCGAACAATCAAATCGCGCCATGCGCCGGTTTGACCGGCGCCCAGTTCGCGGTGCGACAGATGTTCTGGTTGGGCGACAATCTTGCCGCGGTTAATCACTATGACGGATACAACATTCCGCTGACCGATCCGCCACCACCGGCGGCCCTCGCTCCGGTGTCGGGTTTCTTCATCACCAACATCACCGCTTCGCTCACCGGCAACTCGATCGCAGGATGCCAGGGCAACGGCAACGGAGTCCTTTACCTGCCGGGAACCGCGGTTCAGACCGGTCCGGTAGCCACCTTCCTGAACAACCGCGTGCATGGATGCTATGTAGGTCTGGATGCATCGTACGGACTGAGCCCCGGCTACTCCGGCAATCTGAACAACATCCAGCCCAAGGATGCCCAGAATCTTGATCAACTCACGACCTTCGACGGACTCACCGCGACCCGCAATCGATACTTCGGGACCTGGATGCGGCCCAACTACTTCGTAGTGAACAACGCGCGATTCGCCACCAATCGCGAGAGTGTCTCGCTGGTGTCAGGCGGAGGTCCCGAGAGCTCGCCGGCCGGTGAATGGGGCCTGCTCGAGAACTCGGTCGCCGTAGGTGAGAGCCAGAACAATCCTAATCGCTTCGGACCGTGTCCGATAACTCCGACACAAGCGCCCGCGGGACCGTGGGGTAACGACGGCCTCCATGGATGCAACGGCGACGACTTCGCAGGCCGCGGCTATCCTCAGCCGTACTGGAACGAGTACGGCTACATGTTTTACGACGGCCCGGCGCGTCTGGACAGCAACCGCTTCGTGAATTTTGTTCAGGACATCGCGGGGATCGGCACCACCGCGGCAGCGATCAAAACCGCATGTGCAGCGGCGAACCCGGGTCCGGGATTGCTGACCAATGACGACGCGACTTTCCTTTGCAAATATTCTGCGAGTGCGACGATTCCCGGAAACAACGCCAGCAACTCGACCGGTAAACCCAGCGCCGCTGATTCCGGCTTCGTCTATGAAGGTGACGCCGCATTCGGCTGGTTCCAGTCAAATGTCAACAACTATCCGCCCACCCAATACAGCGAGAATATGGTTTTCGAGAATGTCGACTTGCGCCATCAGGTCTATACGCAGGAGGTCAACCAGGGCCCCTTTGTGGATGGCGACAAGGGCACCGTCATCGTGGATCGCGACGGGACTCTCAGCGGCTACGGCGTAGTCGACCCCGCCGGGACCAGGATTGAAGGCAAGTTCGCCATCTCGCTCAACAATCTGCCGTTCTTGGGCACCCCTAACTCGGTTGACGAATGCCTCGCCAGCGGCCCCCAGGATGAGGTTTTCGAGGGACGCGCAACGTCACTCATAAGTCCCCAGGATTACGCCACCCTGGAGATCAACGCGCTCACCGACCCGATCGGTTCGGTGAACTGTCCCGCCACTTCCCCCGGTATGCCAATCAACAACAATTGCCCCTGCGTCTCATGGGCCGGAGCTCCTCCGACCCAGATCGGCAACTACAACGCCGCTAATTGCAATCAATTTTACTTCACCAAAGATCAGAAGGATTACGTCGGCGTCCAGCAATACGACATCGACAATCTGGGCCCAGCGACGCTCACCAATCCCTTCAATCCCGCCGGAATGGAGCTGGTCGCTTGCGCGCTGGATCACTCATGCATCAGCCTCGCCGGCCGCAATCAGACCGGCTCCTACGAGCCCAAGGTTATCAACGGGCTTGGCTACACCATGCAGTCGATCAAAGGATTTCCAACCTTTATGGACCTCGGGTTGGTCGATGCTGCAGCGGCGCACGGAATTTCTCAACGCGCGGTTGCTGACGCTTCGATCATGAACGGGCAGGCCATCCTCACCTCGGTGAGCGCGAAATTCACCAGCAGCGACATCGGCTCGGAAGTGGTCGTGGTAGGCGCCGGCTCAGGACCGAATGGCGACCTTGCGGCCACCATCATTTCAACCTCCGGAAACACCGCGACACTTTCTACCGGCGCGATCCACACGGTTTCGTCGGCGCCAGCGACTATCACGCATCCGTTCGGCGTCCGCTTAGGCATCTGTTACAAAACCCAGAGCGGTACCACGCCTACCTCCGCCAGCGACTTCACGGTGAAGCTGGGGCGCAAGTCGTGGTCCAACACCGGCGGCAATCTCCCGTTGATGGCGCCGTTCCTTTACATGCAAATTCCCGGTTGCCAGGGCATCGATTTTTCCAGTCCCGGCAATCTGCTGGGATGCCCCGCGCCACCCGACGGAGGGAGTGTTCAAACTCTGACCGGGATCGACGTGAGTGGCGTAAGTCCGCTCCCCGCGACTCTCGACCCCAACGCATTTTACTACGACGCCACCAGCGGCTTGCTGTTCTTATCGGTGCAACAGACCGAGGAAAATGCGATTGGCTCGTCGCCGTTGGGAACTCCAGGATGCAGCGGCAGCACCGAAGCACCGTGCCCCGATCCCGGCGAGGGCGAGTCATTCTACTCATGCCCTGCCGATGGATGCGGTCTCTACACCATCAGCGCGACAAAAAACTACCTGCCTAACGGTCCGACAATCTGCACGCCGTATGGAGCGGCAACCGACTATTCACTTTCCTATCCATCAAACCTGAATCAACTTTCCTACGTGGCCGGTCCGCATGCCGATCAGTCTGTCCAGTCGTTCATCACACCGATGAACGGGAAGAGCTTCGATACGATTTTTACCAATCCCGCGACGCAGCAGTTTCCTCACAACCTGGACAGCAACTCGAACGGAGATTGCACATTCAAGTGATAGCGCAGCACGACGATCGAGCGGCTCGGCTCGCGAACGCACTGGTCACGGGCCATCATTTTCGCTCGACAACGAGCGCGCGAAGGGCCTCTGGGGGAAGAACTTTTTATCTAACTTAAGCTAACTGACTCATTCGGCTGATGCCGACTTGCTCCTACTGCCGGACTCGATAACCCTAATCGGAAATCCACATTCAGGGTGAGCGACCGGACAGGAGCAATGGCGTGCTGACGTTTGAAGCGGGGGATCGATTGCGGGCGGCGGCAAATCCAATCGCCGAAGCCACACTCGCGCGCGACTACGCGGAGCGTCCTCACCTAATGGAGCGCTTCGGAGACTACGGCAGGACCAGGTATCGACAGGACATTTTATACAATGTCGCGGCGCTGTCGGCGGCGCTCGACGCTGCTGACGCGGGAGTCTTCCTTCAGTACGTCGCATGGCTGAAGGTCGTGCTCCTCCATCGCGGAGTCGCCAGCGAAGATGTCGCCGAGAGCCTGCGCTGTATGAGCGCGGCATTGGCGGAGGACAAGGCGAACGATCACTCCGCCGCCTTGTCTTTTCTGCAGGCCGCGCTGGAGCGGCTCGATTCGATGCCGGCGACGGTAGCGAGCTTCATTGCGCCTTCGAGCCAGGAGCACGCCATCGCGCGTCGATGCCTGGAAGCGCTCCTTCTGCTCGACTCGGGAGCGGCGCATGAAGCATTGAAGGACGCGATTGACGACGGCGTACCGCTGGCGAGGATCTATACCAGGGTGCTACCGCCGCTGATGCGCGAAATCGGCCGCCGATGGCAGATCAACGAAATCAGCGTTGCGCATGAACACTATTGCAGCGCGGCAGTACAGTCGATTCTGAGCAGCCTGTATGGACGGATCTTTGGCGTCAATCCGATCCTCGGGCGTTCCATCATCGTCGCATGCGTCGAGGGCGAGCAGCACGAAATCGGCGCGCACAGCATGGCCGACGTCTTTCAGCTTAACGGATGGTCCACCACCTATCTGGGGGCCAATTTGCCGCTGCGCGACCTGATCAAAATGCTGAGCCAGGCGCGTCGCCCGCCCCAACTGATAGCCCTTTCCGCGACGATGCCCGCCCACCTGGTAAAAATGGCATTCACCATCGCGGCTATCCGCGAGGTTTTGAAGGTTCCCATCATCGTCGGCGGATATCTCTTTCAGGGCAGCCCTGGTTTGGCCGCGCGTTTAGGAGCTGATGGATCTGCGGATGACGCCGAGGCCGCACTCGCGCTCGCCGACTCGCTGGTCGCCCGAAGCGGGTGAGCTAATGAGCTGTGATGACTGTACGGTGGTGGCGATTTCGCGATTCAGCGTCCCGCGGGCCGCCGGCGACAGCATCGAGGCTCGGTTCATCGAGCGCCCCCGCCTGGTAGATCGCCACGACGGATTCCTCGGCTGCGAAGTCCTGAAAACCGGCAGCGATCCCGTGACCTTCGTCCTGATCACGCGATGGGCGAGTCGCGCCAAGCTGAAAGCTTATCTCCGCTCCGACGACTTCAAGTCGGTACACGCTGGGAGCGATGAGGCGGGCGCGGACTTCAAGGTCTACGACCTGGTCTCGCGATGATTCACGCAATGCGCACGCCGCACTCGCGAGACAGTCGGGCTAGTTCAACGTCCCCTTGGTGGACAGCACCCCCGCGACGCGAGGCTCCAGCGAGGTCGCCTGATCCATCGCGCGCGCCAGCGCCTTGAACGCAGCCTCGATCACATGATGGGGGTTACGGCCGCTGAGCATGTTCATATGGAGATTCATGCCGACGTTGTCGCTCAGCGCCTTCATGAAGTCATGCACCAGCTCGGTCTGGAACGAACCGACGCGCTCCTGGGTGATCGGCACGTCGTAGGCGAGATAGGAGCGCCCGCTGATGTCCACGATGACCGAGCACAAGGCCTCATCGAGTGGAACCGTCGCCTCGCCGAAGCGTTTGATGCCGGACCGGTCGCCCAGCGCCTGCGCGAAAGCTTTGCCGAGCACGATGCCGACATCTTCGACGGTGTGATGCTCATCGATGTGGAGGTCGCCCTTCGCCTCGATTTTGAGATCGAAGAAACCATGGCGCGCGAAACTATCGAGCATATGATCGAGGAAGGGAACGCCGGTCGCCGACTCGCCGCGGCCGCTGCCGTCGAGCTTAAGGGCGATTTTCACCGCGGTCTCGCGGGTCTTGCGATCGACGTGCGCGATGCGCTTGCCGTTCTCCGCGCGCATCGCCGGGATCAACTCGCGGCTGTCGTCGCGCATGCCGGTGGAATCCTCGATGCGGCGGCGCGTGGGCGCCGATGCGATCCGCGTTTTCGATTTCTTTTTGCTCGCCATTATTTTCCCCGCCGCACGGTGGCTTTGTTTCGCACCTCAACCGACCGCGCGTGACCTTCAAATCCCTCCATCCTCGCCAATCGCGCCACCGTGGGACCGAGCTTGCGAAGCGCATTCGGCGACGCCTCAATTATACTGGTACGCTTGAGAAAATCGTAAGCGCCCAGAGGAGAGGCAAATCGAGCCGAACCGCCCGTGGGTAAAACATGGTTTGGGCCAGCGAGATAATCGCCAAGAGGCGCCGGGCTCATCGCACCGAGAAAAATCGCACCTGCTGCTTTAACTTTGGACAGCCATCGCCCCGGATGACGGATTTCGAGCTCCAGATGCTCGGGGCCAATAACATTAGCGATTTCAAAGGCTTCTGCGAGGTCGCCGACAACTATCAGCGCGCCGCGCTTGTCGAGCACCGCCTCGACGGACCGGGCGCGCGGTAAATCTACGAGCGCCTTAACCAGGGCAGCAGCCACCGCATCGGCAAGCTTGCGCGATGGGGTCAGCATTACCGCTGATTCGTCGCCTGACCCATGCTCGGCCTGCGCAATCAAATCGGCGGCAACCCATGCCGGATGCGCACTGTCATCGGCAATGACGAGGACCTCGCTCGGACCCGCCATCTTGTCGATATCGACGACGCCATAGACCATGCGCTTGGCGGCCTGGACGTAGGCATTGCCGGGCCCGACGATCTTGTCGACCGGCGCGATGCTCAAAGTCCCATACGCGAGCGCGGCGACTGCCTGTGCGCCTCCGACCCGATAGAACTCATCCACTCCGGCAATCGCAGCGGCAGCCATCACCTCGGGACGCTCGCTTTCCGCCGAAGGCGGCGACACCATCACGATTTCGCGCACCCCCGCGACGCGCGCCGGTATCGCATTCATCAGCACCGAGGACGGATACGCGCCCATTCCGCCGGGAACATAGATGCCGACCCGATCGAGGGGACGCACCATTTGCCCGAGGCGCATCCCGAGGCTGTCGGTATATGAGAACGGCTTCTCGAGGGTCTTCTTGTGAAACGCCGCGATGCGCCGCGCGGCCAGTTCCAGCGCCCGGCGGTCCTCTTTCGGAAGTTGCGCCAGGGCCTCGCGAAGTTCCTTCGCCGATACGCGAAGCGTCTTGGGCGTAAGCTTCACGCGATCGAAGCGTTCGGTGTATTCGATGAGCGCCGCGTCGCCGCGCTTGCGCACCTCAGCAATGATGGCTGAGACGGCGGCTTCGACGCGCGAATCGTCGTCACCCCCGCGCCGTGCGATGATCGCATCGAGGAAGCGGGTGAACTCAGGCGTCCCAGACTTGAGGATGCGCGGCTTCATGGTTTCAAAACCGCATTCCTCTTTGGGCTGTGCAAACGTATTTCATTTTGATGCCGTTCTGGAAGGACGGTGGCAAGGGCCGACAATTTTCGAAAAAGAACAGTTGAAAGAATCAACTAGGCTGCTGGATAGAAGGGCGTGTTCTTCAGAAAGGATTCGTAGTCCTGTCGGTATTTTGTGCATCGGGCAAGGTTGAGCGCCAGCCGCATATTAATGTGAATCTGTCTTGGAATGTAGTCATGTCCCAGGTTCATTCCGCGTCGAATCCCAAAGCGCCCGACCTCTTTGCCGTTCACTCGTACGATGGCGATGACGTGGTTGGTACGCTTCCGCTCGATTTCGGCATCAAGCTTCTTCGCGATCGCCTCCGCGTCACCAGTCATCAGGAAGCTACGGCGTCCCTTTGCCAAGGTATTTCCTGAGAATGGCAAGTTGCTGCCTTGGGCCTGGTCCCAATTTGGATTCGTCCGCACTCCAATCGTCGAAGGCGGTAAGAATCTCTTCGGTTAGGGCTTGAAAGGCGTCCTGGCGCGACGTTCCCGACACCGCAAAATTGGCTTCAGCGAACCGAGCCTGGACCTCGGAATCGGAAATCTCCTCGTACGAGATCCGGATGGGCTGATTTACGACATAACCCTCAATTCCGCCTTCCACAATATCGTCAGCTTCGGTTTCAAGTCGCTTGTAGAATTTTGATGGGGTCGCTGTGCTCATCGTAGTCTTCCAAGGGAGGTCATCTCACGGCGCGCCACATCAAGGAACATGGAGCAAACCGTTGGAAGCCAAATCTTGCCTGGCAGTTTCCCTCCCCGGAGGGTCTATTTTGGCTGCTTTCCTCCGCGCCGGCAAGTTCGTCGGTTGAGCCTGGGCTTCCCTTGATTTCCCTTTCACGCGCGGTCGCATCGCCGACATACTCGAAGTGTTCAAAATAGACGAGGCGATTTATCTTGGACCTGGTGATGAGTCCGGCGGTAGTCCCGTGCCGGTGCGCGGACATTACTCACTTGCAGAAAAATCCTTCGGGAAAAGCGGGTTTGCCGCTGCATGGCGGACTTAGCGACGGCGGCTCACACTCCGGGGGAAGCGTAACTTCTCCCGGCTTGTTTTTGATCCGGTTCACCTCCAGCCACTCATCCAGGGCCGGATCGAAAAGGTTCTGATAGCCATAGTGCAGCATCTTGCGAATCCGGCTGGAATTCCGCCGTTCAACATAGATGTCACCTTGTATGACTGGGAAGCGAATTGCCGGATCGGTCGCAGCGGCGCCGAAAACGACCCCCACCCGAAAGTGATTCACCCGGGGATGCTTCGCCCCCAGCAGAATCTCCTTCCCCACGAAACGCGAACTCGCCAGGCATTGGTTCAGGGTATCGAGCGACAACTGCCCGAGACAGACGCATTTGACCGGCTGCGGCCCTACGATATCGGGCCATCTGTAGGTAAGCGTATAGAGCTGGTCGTCATAGATGACATTGGTAAAATGAATCGCCTCTTCCTCGCTGCCGGCAATCATCTGCAGATTGCCGTCGCTTCCTAGCCAGGAAAAGCTGACGTCGTAGCCGAGGTCCTTGACGAAATATCGACCTTCCCATTGAAAATCGCGCGGGAGTTGAGGGGGAGGTGGGTCCGCCATCGCAACCGATGCGCTTGCGACGAGCAGTGCCAATGCGAGCAATAAGCGGCCTCTCATATGTCGGTTTGACCAATTCCCCTCTTTAATAATAGTTTCGCGCCATTGGAAGGATGCACTTCGCGGAGGCCTTTCGCCAGGCTCAGAGCGACCGCTCGGATACCCTCGCGGTCGAATCGCTTCGCGTAGGTCCTTCGCGACGAAGCGTCGCTCAGGATGACAGAAGGGGGAAGAACGCCGCGCCCGCAGCGAATCGCTGCGCAGGTCCTTCGCTACGGCAGCCTCCGCTCAGGATGATGGGAGGGAGCAGGCCCTGTCTGATGGTTTTGCCGGCTCCGCCAAGGTTTATCTCAAGAGTCTCGCGCGAACACCGGACCGGCAAAGTAATCTCCTGGTGCTTCGACTTTGAGCCCCAGAGGCCATCAGTGGTTCGCGGTCGAACCAACAACCATCGCAGCGCAACTCTTTTCTGTCATCCTGAGCGAGGCTGCCGCAGCGAAGGACCTACGCGCAGCGATTCGAACGCTCGGCATCGCCGAGCGTTCGCCCTGAGCCTGGCGAAGGGCCTCCGCGCAGCGGATTCTTCCGCTCGGCATCGCCGAGCGTTCGCCCTGAGACCGGCGAAGGGCCTCCGCGCAGCGGATTCTTCCGCTCGGCATCGCCGAGCGTTCGCCCTGAGACCGGCGAAGGGCCTCCGCGCAGCGGATTTTTCCCTCGGCATCGCCAAGCGTTCGCCCTGAGACCCGCGAAAGGCCTCCGCGCAGCGGATTTTTCCCTCGGCATCGCCGAGCGTTCGCCCTGAGACCGGCGAAGGGCCTCCGCGCAGCGATTCAAAGGCGCTAGCTTCAAGTCACATTGATCGCTACGGAAAGGTGGGCGCGAACACGCTCCTCTCCGATGGCAAGAAACTACTACATCTACATAATGACGAACCGGACCCACACCCTTTACGTCGGCGTCACCAACGATTTGTATCGACGCGTCGAGGAGCATCGGGCCAAAATCAACCCGGGATTCACCACCAAATACAAAATCGACCGCCTCGTTTATTTCGAGCACTTCGAAGATATCGGTGATGCGATCGCGCGGGAGAAGGAGATCAAGGGCTGGCTGCGGCGGAAGAAGATTGCGCTTATCGAAGCGCAGAACCCGAAGTGGTCGGATTTGAGTCGGCAGTTGTTTTCGGAGTAGGAGGCGACCGCTCGGATACCCTCGCGGTCGAATCGCTTCGCGTAGGTCCTTCGCGACGAAGCGTCGCTCAGGATGACAGAAGGGGAAAGGACGGCGCACTCAGCAGCGAATCGCTGCGCGGAGGTCCTTCGCTACGAAACGTCGCTCAGGATGACAGAAGGGGAAAGGGCGGCGCCTCAGCAGCAAATCGCTGCGCGGAGGTCCTTCGCTACGGCAGCCTCCGCTCAGGATGACGGGAGGGAGCAGGCCCTGTCTGATGGTTTTGCCGGCTCCGCCACGGTTTATCTCCAGAGTCTCGCGCGAACACCGGGCCGGCAGGAATAATCTCCTTCGTGCTTCGACTCTGAGCCCCAGAGGCCATCAGTGGTTCGGTCGAACCAACAACAATCGCAGCGCAACTCTTTTCTGTCATCCTGAGCGGAGGCTGCCGCAGCGAAGGACCTACGCGAAGCGATTCGAACGCTCGGCATCGCCGAGCGTTCGCCTTGAGCCTGGCGAAGGGCCTCCGCGCAGCGGATTCTTCCGCTCGGCATCGCCGAGCGGTCGCCCTGAGCCCGGCGAAGGACCTCCGCGCAGCGGATTTTTCCCTCGGCATCGCCGAGCGTTCGCCCTGAGCCTGGCGAAGGGCCTCCGCGCAGCGGATTTTTTCGCTCGGCATCGCCGAGCGTGCTCCCCTGTTACTTGGTCCACGAGTCTCAGGACCTGTGGGAAACGCCCCCTCTCAGTCTCTAACTAGGAGATGGCCGAATCTTTCACTCTTTCGATGTCCGCGCCCAACGAGGCGAGCTTCGCGTCGAGGGCCTCGTAGCCGCGATCCAGATGATACACCCGGCCGATCTCGGTGTGATTCTCGGCGCTCAATCCCGCCAGGATGAGGCCCATACTCGCGCGCAAATCGGTCGCCATAACTGGAGCGCCCTGCAGGCGCGGCACTCCACGCACGACCGCAGTCGAACCCTTCATCACGATGTCCGCGCCCATCCGCATCAGTTCGAGCGCGTGCATGAAGCGATTTTCGAAAATCGTTTCGGTGATGACCGAAGTGCCGTTCGCAGATGCCAGCAACGCCATCATCTGGGCCTGCAAATCGGTCGGGAAGCCAGGATACGGCAGCGTGCGAAGCTCCACCGGACGCAGCGCTCCGTTGCCGCTGACGCGCACGCCTCCATCGGCCGCAACCACCGAGACGCCGGTCTCGCGCAACTTGACGATGACGGCTTCGAGCTGATCGATCGGCACATCGCGGATCGAAACGTCGCCGCCGGTGATCGCCGCAGCGATCATCAGCGAGCCGGCTTCGATGCGATCGGGAATCACCTCGTGCTCTGCGCCATGGAGTTTCTCGACCCCTTCGATCTCGATGACGTGGGTACCGGCGCCGCGCACGTTGGCGCCCATCGCAACCAGGAACTTCGCGAGGTCCTGCACTTCGGGCTCGCGCGCCGCATTCTCGATGGTGGTTTTGCCGTCCGCCAGCACCGCCGCCATCATGATGTTCTCGGTGGCGCCGACCGAAGGGTTATCGAGCCAGATGCGCGCGCCGCGCAGTCGATCGGCATGCGCCTCGACATATCCATTGCGCAACTGCACGCGGGCACCGAGCGCACGAATTCCGGTGATGTGCAGATTGACCGGGCGCGCACCGATCGCGCATCCGCCGGGGGTCGAAACTTTCGCGCGTTTGGCGCGCGCGAGCAGCGGGCCGAGCACGAAGAACGAAGCGCGCATGGTCTTGACCAATTCGTAGGGCGCCTCGTGCGAAGTGACGTTCTCGGCGTGCAGCACCAGCTTATGGTCGTCGGTCCATTCGGCTGACTACGCCGAGACCGCGCAGCAACTCCAGCGCGGTGTTGACGTCGCGCAGATGCGGCAGGTTGCGGATCCGCACCGGCTCCTCGGTCAGCAGCGACGCCATCAGGATCGGCAGTGCGGCGTTTTTGCTCCCGCTGACCGAGACGGCGCCGCTGAGTCGGGCGCCGCCGTGGATGATCATTTTGTCCATTGATGTCTACGAAATTCGCGGGCGCCTAGACGGCTATGATGACGCGCTCGAGGCCCGCGAGATCCCGTACCGCATCAATCTTGCTGAAACCGGCGCGGCGGAAAAGAGCCGCGACCGCAAAAGCCTGGCCTGCGCCGATTTCCACCATCACTGCGCCATCAGGATTGAGGCGCGATCGGCTCCCGGGCGCGATGCGGCGATAGAAGTCGAGGCCGTCGCTGCCGGCGGCAAGGGCATGCCGCGGTTCGTGCAGGCGAACCTCCGGCTGGAGTGTGTCGATGTCCATCTCGCTAACGTAGGGGGGATTCGAGAGAATCAGGTCGAAACGCGAATTATCGGCAGGGAACAGATCGGCCGCGACCAAATCGATCCGACGGTCGCATCGATGGCGAATTGCATTGCCACGCGCAACCTCAAGCGCTTCTTTAGATATGTCGGTGGCTTTGATTCCGGCGTCCGGCACATTCGCCGCAATCGAAATCGCGATCGCTCCCGAGCCGGTGCCGATATCCAGGACGCTCGACCCGCGCCGCGGCGCAAGAAACTTGAGCGCCGCATCAATCAGCGTCTCCGTTTCCGGCCGGGGGATGAGAACCGCGGGCGTCACCTCGAAATCGAGCGAGAAGAATTCCTTGTGCCCGATGATGTAGGCGAGCGGCTCCCGCGAGGCGCGACGCTCGATCATCGCGGCAAAGGTTCTGGCCGCATCGCCATCCAGATTTGCCGACCCTGCCAACAGCGCTGCGCGCGTCACGCCGCCTGCATGTGCGAGGAGCACCTCGGCATCCAGCCGCGCGGTCTCGATGCCGGCGGCGTCGAGAATCCGGCATCCCTCCTCCAGCATCGCGCGCGATGAGGAAGCGGTGTCGGCTTCGCGCATCATATGAGATGTGTCCTTCAGGCGCTCAGCGCGTCGGACTGTTCTTTAGTGGCAAGCGCGTCGATGAGTTCATCGATCGCGCCGTCGAGGACCTGGTCGAGCTGATGCAGCGTGAGGTTGACGCGATGGTCGGTGACGCGCGATTGCGGAAAGTTGTAGGTTCGGATGCGTTCGGAGCGGTCGCCGCTACCCACCATCGATTTGCGCTGCGCGGCGATCTTCGCATCCTGCTCGGCGTTGGCCTTATCGAGCAGCCGCGCGCGCAGAATCTTAAGCGCCCGCGCCTTGTTCTTATGCTGCGATTTTTCATCGCGGCAGATGATCACCATTCCGCTGGGAATATGGGTGATTCGGACCGCCGAGTCGGTCGTATTAACGCTCTGACCACCGGGACCCGAGGCGCGCATCACGTCGATGCGGAGATCCTTTTCCTCGTTGATGTTAATTTCGACTTCGTCGGCTTCCGGCATCACCGCGACCGTGACCGCGGAGGTGTGAATCCGGCCCGAGGCTTCGGTGGCGGGCACGCGCTGCACGCGATGCACCCCGCCTTCGAACTTCAGGCGCGAATATGCGCCCTTGCCGCTGATGCTCGCGACAACTTCCTTGATGCCGCCCAGGCCGGTATCCGACAAGCTCAGCGTCTCAACCTTCCATCGATGACGTTCGGCATAGCGGCTGTAGAGCCGGAACAGTTCGGCGGCGAACAGCGACGCCTCGGCGCCACCGGTGCCGGCGCGTATTTCGAGGATGACGCTTTTGTCGTCATTAGGATCGCGCGGCGTCAGCAGCACGCGAATCTTTTCTTCCAGCGCGGCGAGGCGACGCTGCAACTCGGGCATCTCGGACCTGGCGAGTTCGCGCATGTCGGCGTCATCGCCATCCAGGTAGGATTTGTATTCGGCGACTTCGTCCGAGACCTTGCGATACTCACGCACCGCACCCGCGACTTCAGCCATTTGCGAGCGTTCCCGGGCGAGCGCGGTATATTCGCGCTGATTGCCGATTACGGCCGGATCGCTGAGGCGGCCTTCGAGTTCATCGAAGCGTTGTTCGATCCCTTTGATCTTATCGTCAAGCATTGGAAATGCGGCTCACCATTAAAAAAGGCGTGCATCGAAAACAGCGCGCCATGCGATGGCAAATAAAAAGGGAGATGGCGCGCGGCGGCGTTCCATTCTCCCAGCGAAAGTTTCAGCCCCCGCACACCCGAGCGCAAGGCGCCCGAAGTGGCGGGAGTTCCAATGCTACTTTTGCGCGGCGGCTTCCGCGTCCTTCTTGATGCCGTACTTGCGGTTGAACCGTTCCACGCGGCCCGCGGTATCGACCAGCCGCTGTTGGCCGGTGTAAAACGGATGACAGTTGGAGCATACCTCGACGTGAAGCTCGTCAACCGTGGAGCGAGTTTCGAAGGTATTTCCGCATGCGCACGTCACTACGCAGCGATGGTATTCGGGATGGATTGCAGCTTTCATCTAAGTTGTCCTTGGTTTCCGCAGTCAGGATACCATCCCAAAGATAACCACACAATTCGGCCGGTCAATCCGCTGGCGATCGGGATTTTCGCAGTAATCTTTGGATTTTTCTCGGGATTTTTCTCGGGATTTTTCTCGGGATTTTTCGGGGTCGGCCAGGCGATCGCGGGACCTACCCCCAGCCCCTCGGCGTCCATCCCGGCCGGGTTCGCACCTCCGGAGCGTATTAACCTCGCACCGATCCTGGAACTCGCGGCGCCTGGACCGCATCGAGCGGAGCGCGCGATGGCGCTGTTCGATCGGCAACTAATCTTCCAACGTCAGGCGCTTCATCCGGAGTACAGCCCGAGCCTCGAGCATCTGTTTGACAAGATTCCGCCGCGCAATTCGACGCTGATTCGTGCGGCATCGATATATTCGCGCGACGATATACCGTGGACTAAAGTTAATGAAACACATGAACTTTGTGCGGAAGGATATCCGAGCGGCGGGAACCTGTATGTGACCACCTCGCCATCGTGCAAGAAGCCGGAGCAGCCGTTTCGCCTGGGGGCCTACTTCGCGCTCCAGCCGGGGCCGGGAGTCGCACCCGCTTCTTTGTCATTTGCATCGGTAATCGGAACTATGGGCGGCGAAGTGAAAACCGACACCTTCGGCTTCGGAGCAATCATCGATTCAATCGCAATGATGCTGACCGAAGTCTATGGCGATCTCGCACCGCCCTGGGATACCGCGCCTGGCGCCTACAACCACCACGATGTCGCAGCGCGAGAACGTTTCCGTCGCGAAATGCCGACCATCGACGACAAATTCCATCAATACTTCAAGTATTTTAACATCCTCGACGAGTTCGATGGAGCGGGCGGACCCTATGTGCTGTTCAACTTCGCCGGCGAGGTGCAGCCCGAAGCGTTCAAGAAGTTTCCCGCGCTGTACAAATTCTACGGCGACGTCGCACCCACTTTGACCGCCGAAGTCGAAGTCCTGGATGAAAAAAATCATTACTGGATGCGCAACGGCTTCGACCACGGCAAAGTCTGGCTAACCTTCATGGTGCGAGGCGGCAAACTCTCCGCCTTCGATGGCGCCTATCATCCGGTCGGCGATCCGATCGATCTGGCGTCGCTAAGGCACGGGGTAAATCGTACCCACACTTCGATTCGCACCCGTCGCCTGGGAATGAACTTCGGCCTCGACAATTTGAGCTTCAGCAATTACTTCACGCGCAACGACTCGCTGGTGACTTTCCAGGCGCGAATGGATTCGGTGCCGCTGTTCATTGCCCCGGCTGGAATCCAGCAGGGCGTGGAATTCATCGCGGGAGAGTTCATGCGCACGATTGCGCAGGGCTCGGGGGGCATGCATAGCCAGGTGACTTCCAGGACGCTGGCCGATGGCGGCATCCAATTCACTTCCGAGATCACCGCGGAGTTCATGTATTCGCCGGCGCTGGAATTCTTTGCCAGGCTGGGCGATTCAATCGCCGACCGGCATGATGCCAAGGTGCGGCAGCAGGAGCGCAGCGTGGCGCTGGAGTTTCTCGACGCATTCGTGAAGGACTACAATAACGCGCGCCCGGCGATTCTGGCGCTGGATCGGGATCCGGCACTGACAAAATGAAGCGAGCGGTCTGGTTAGCATCGATTTGCGTCCTGTCTGTGACGCCAATAACGATCCTCCAAAGTTGCGGTTTTACCGGCTCTGCGCCCAATGCGGTTGCGCCCCTGCCGCCGGCAGACGCTCCGCGGCCGGTGACTGATCTTTCCCAAGTCGCGCCGGGCAACCCACTCAACCCCTTCGGCAAGCATGAGCAGGTTATCGCGCGCAGGGTGACTTCGGACCAGGACCTCAAGGGAAGCAGCGCAGAGAATCTCGGAGCGCTCGGAGCGGTGCGCCATGTCGGTGACGATAAGCATCCGGGCGAGGAGCGACTGCTGAACAAGAAGGCGGCGGAGTTCAATACGCTCTCATTCCGGTTAATGGACCAGATTTTCGGCCAGATCGAAGCTCTTCAAGCGCATGAGGATATTTCGCGACTGAAACTTCCGACCGACCTCAAGTGGGTAATCATTACCGGAACGATGAATGATAAGGGTGTCCTGAAAGAATTGGTTATCGAACAGCATTCCGGAGCCGCAGCGGTCGACAAGATGGCGATTGCCGCCTGCAAAAAGGGTCTGTTCATCCACAATCCGCCTCCCGAAGCCACCGACGACACCGGCAACTATAAGGTCCGCTTCGAGATGCGGCTGGAAAACTACGCTTCGCTGGATAACGAACATTGGGAATTCAAAACATACATGGGCCTCGCAATCCTGTAGAGTGATGCTCGACTGATGCAACCGGGAAACCACGATCTACTCTCCTCCTACATTCCACATCCGGGACTGTCGATTCCCATCGTCACGGTGCTCGATCGCGAGGGGAACATTGTCGAGGACGAACAGCGCGCGGTGGTGAGATTCTGCATCCAGGACGGACACGGCGCCGACATCCTTTTCGCGGTCGGCACCAACGGCGAATGGGATCGCATCGACAACGCGCATCGCCAGGAAGCCTCGCGCATCATTGTCGATGAATGCCGTCGCTCGTCGCCGCAAAGTCGGCGCGTCGAGGCATGGGTCGGGATCACCGCGCATACGCGCACCGAGACGCTGGAAAACCTCGAATATTCGCTGGCGCTAAATGCCGATGCGGTGGTGATCTCGCCGCTTTCGATCCCCGACGTCGATAATCCGGTTGAGCTGGTCACGCGAGACGTCGGCGCCATTTTCGAGCGCGCTGGAAAAATGATCCCGGTGTTCCTCTACGACAATGCCGATATCGCCGCGCCCGGAAAGCCGCTTCACCTGCATACCCGCGACGTGAAGCACATGAGCCAGCTTCCCTACGTGCGCGGAATCAAGGTTACTGCGAGCAAGAGCGAGCTGGGCAACTACACGCGGGCGGCCTCGCACTTCAAGCTCGCGCACGAGTTCGTGATCTATGCCGGCAATGCTCATCTCATCTTCGATTTGTTCGCCCCGCCCGACGGGGTGGTCGCGACGGCGAAGCATTACTGGAATCACTACCTCACGCGTCATTCGCTTCCATATGGAGTCGTCGCCGGCCCGGCGAATCCGATGCCTCGCGAATGGCAGCGCGCATGGCAATGGTGCCGCAGCCACGATCCGGAGCAGATGCACCGATACGCTCACGCGCTCGAAGAATTTCGCGATGCCTGTTCCTTCACGCGAGCCGGCACCGCCTACGTGCCGATGATCGCGTGCCTGAAGGCGGCGCTCACCGAGTTGGGCGTCATCACCAGCGACGCGATTGCACCGGGAACTCCAACCCTGAGCGTCGAGGAGCGCCGCGAGTTCGCTTCGCGTTTTCACAGTTTGCGCGAGCAGTGGGCGCGTGTTCTGGAGCCGGAGTGGCTGAGCGCATATGATGCAGCAACCGGGGGACGCGCCTCAGCTAATGGTTGATTCGAAACTCGACGTGGTCGGTTGCGGCAGTATGGTGGTGGACCTGTTCTATCGCACGCCGCGCATCATCAGGGCCGACGAAAAAGTGATTCTCGACGCGGACGCTCGCGGGGTCGCGATCGAACAAGCCTCCGTCGGCGGAGTCGTCCTCAACCACCTCGGATGGGCGCGCGTGCTCGGGTTGGAAACCGGAATCTTCGGCAAGATGGGCGACGACCGTAACGGCGAATTCCTGCGCGACGGGATGGAGAGCCTTGGCATTCGCCACCATTTGACGCTCGACGGTTCTGCCAGTTCATACGCGACGGTATTCGTCGATCCGGCCGGCAATCGCGCCATCTACATGATGCGCGGGGCGACCGCCGAGCTGAAAGCGAGCGAGATTCGCGCACGCCATGGCGCGTTCATCAAAAATGCGCGGATAGTTTCCACCGAGATCTCGCAGCTCCCGCTGAAAACCGTTATTGCGATTCTCAAACTGGCGCGCGAACACTCGATCCCGACCGTGCTCGACCTCGACGTGCCCCCGTCCGATGCCATCAGCACGCTGGGCACTCGCGCAGAACTCGATCAGGCGCTGAAACTCGCGACGTATCTCAAGCCCGCCAAGGGTGCCGCTCGCGAACTCGCCGAGGGCAACGATCCGCTCAAGATGGCGGAGCAGATCCGCGCGCGTTACGGAAACGATGCGGTAATCATGACCGCGGGTGCTAACGGATGCGCTATCTCGGCCGGGGATGCCAGCGTTCGGGTGCCCGCGTTCAAGGTGAAAGTGGTAGATACCACCGGCGCCGGCGACGCGTTCCTGGGCGGCGTGCTGGCGGGCCTGTTGTGGAAATTGAAATGGCCGGAAATCGGCCGGCTCGCCAACGCATCGGCGGCAATCGGCATCGGAAGGCTGGGCGCGTTTCCCTCGAGTTTTGAACTGCGCGGCCAGATTCTGAAGCTGTACGGACGCCCGCTTCCAGTCGCGCAGCGGCCCAAGCCTAAAGCGGCCGCGCCACGTGCGACCGGCGCATTCGATCCCGAAACCGAGATTCAAAGATTCTTCGACACCGCGATCGAGGAGCTCGCATCACTGCGCCGCGAGGTCAACCTGAAATCCATCGACAAGGCGGTCGAGATGATTCGCACCGCGCTCAACAAGGGCGGCCGCGTTCATGTCACCGGCGTCGGCAAGCCGGAGCACGTCGCACGTTACGGCGCCAGCCTGCTCTGCTCGGTGGGCACGCCGGCAACCTTTCTGCATGCCACTGAGACGCTCCATGGCAGCCTCGGCCAGGTGCATCCGCGTGACGTGGTAATCGCGATTTCCAACAGCGGAAACACCAGCGAACTCTGCCAAGCCGCAATGGCGATCCGCGATCACGGAGCTCAACTGGTCGCCATCACTGGCGACGAGCAATCGGAACTCGCGCAACTAGCCGACCTGGTACTGCTCGCGCCGGTGAAACGCGAAGGCGGAATCCTCGGCCTCGCACCGAGGATCAGTGTATTGGCGCAGGTGTTCGTACTGGCAGGACTCTCGGTCGCGCTCGAAGCAGCGCGTGGCCTGACCATCGAGGAGTACAGCCGATGGCATCGCGCGGGCGCCTTGGGCGAGGCGGCGCGGCGAATGTCACATCGCGGCAAACTGAAAGCGCTCTAGTCCTCTCCGCGGCTGAGTTTACGAAGCCGCACACTGGGAGAGGTCGAAATCGGACATGCAGAGCATGTCCGATTTCGGGTGAGGGCCGCAGCGCGTCCTCGCGGGACGGTGATGGAGCGTAACTAGCGGCCCTGGAATTTTGCGGGGCGCTTCTGCTGGAACGCGCTGATGCCTTCCTTGTAATCCGCGGTGCGTCCTGCCGCGCCTTGTGCGCGCGCTTCATAGTCCAGGACCTCGGAAAGGCCGGCGGATTCCTCATCGATCATCCTGATGATGCGTTTCGATTCCATGAAAGCTGCAGTTGGTCCTTTTGCCACCATCGCGGCCAACTGTCGAACCTTCTCGACCAGTTCCGCTTTCGGCACACACTGATTGACGAGTCCCCACGCCGCCGCCTCGGTCCCCGAGAGCAATCTGCTGGTGTAGATCAATTCGAGCGCGCGATGCGGCCCGATGCGCTGCACGAAAAATTTGTGGCCGCCGGAATCCAGCACCGCGCCAATCCGCGCAAACGGCGAGCCTATTTTCGCATCCTCGGAGACGTAGACGACGTCGCTGGCAAGCGCCAAGCCCAACCCCACGCCAAGACATGCGCCATGCACGGCCGCAAAAGTGGGCGCCGGAAAATCCGCCAGCCGCCGAATCACCGGATTGAAAATTTCCTGCAGAATCGCCTGTGCATCTTCGTTGCCGGGATCGGCATCTGCGAGGTCGCGTCCGGCGCAGAACCCGGGGCCCTCGCCGCGAATGATCAGCGCGCGAACCTGCGCCTTTTCGGCCGCATCAAAAGCCTCGCTCAACTCGTTCATCATCGCGTTGTTGAGCGCGTTCAGCTTGTCGGGGCGATTGAGCACGATCTCCGCGACCGCGTTTTGCACGATGATGTCGATAGCCATGATCAACCTGTACTAGAAAACGCACGTGGCGAAAAACGAACGATCAAAACACCGGCGATCAGAAAACCGGAATGATGTCCTCGGCGCTGATATCTCCAACATCGACACCCGCGATGTCCAGTTCCGGAATCGCCGGGAATTCGATGCGCCATTTCTCCACCAGCTTGCGAACCCGTGCGATCGCGAGCCGCCAGTTGTCGGCCTGTTCATCGACGCTGAGAATTCCCAGGCCGGCTTTGCGCGCGATGTTGAGCAACACGCGATGGTTAGGCAGAAAATAATCGGGAAGATCCCAGAACTGATTAGGCGGCTCCCACAAAATCATCGACAGGAACACGAACCCCGCGCGCAACTGCTTGGTCACGAAGCTGCGGTACTCGTCGGACAGCCCGGGCCAATCCTTCTCCAGCAGCGTGATGCAGATCTGCAGGTGGCGCGACTCGTCGAGCCCGATCTTCTTGAACATGTCCTGGTAGAGCGGATGGGTAGACGAACGGGACATTCCATGAAACAGCGTCGAGGACGCCACCTCGCCCATCATGAAAGAGGTAAACAGGATCGCGAGCGGATACTTGCCGAGTGAATTCGAATAGCCGCTCCAGTAGCGCCCGCCGTTGTGGTAAAGCCACTTGATGTTGTTGTAGGCGACGCGCTCCAGTTCGGTACGCGGCACCCAATCGACCGGCGCGCCGGGCACCAGTCGGGAAATCGCGCGTCCACAGGTTTCTTCGTGGTTCATCTCGTCGCGCGTTATCGAGAAGAAGCATTTGCGCACCGGATCTTCTTCGTGTTGCTCGAAGGCGTGAATCGTCGCCTTCGCGAAGACCGCCGGTCCCGATGCGTCGAAGTTCGATAGCAGCGCGAACCAGTACATCATCGCGACGCGCTGGTCTTGCGTATACGCATCGGCGTCGAAGGTTTCCCACGGCAGTGCCGACGGATTGTAACCCTCGCGCTTGGCGCGCTCGTAGATTTCTGCGAGCTTCGGCGTCTCGACATGCCAGTCCATCGGAAAAATGTTGGGCTGCGCTACTTCAGGGGCGGGAATCAGGCCACTTTTCGGAATGACGAATTCGCTCATAGTTGAATGTCCGTCCTCGTCCTTTCATTATCAACCATTTGGTAGATAAATCAAGCGCCGCGAAGTTGTTAGCGGATCGCGAGATTGGCGGCACCAGCCCGATTCACGGCGAAATCATGGATGGTTTTTGAAAGCGCCTCGGTGCCGCTGGTCGGAGTGGCGCACGCCGTTCCCGCGCATACGAATGCCAGCGGCGCCTCGCTATGCGCCGCAACATCGATCATAGCTTTCATAGCATCCGGCAGAACTGTTGCATTGTCACCGGCAGCAATCCTGGCGACGACTTTTCCGGGACGATACGTCGCAAGCGCCATCTTCCATAGCTGCGCCGTCCGCGGATCCTGGTCTCGGCCGGCGATCGCCACCACTGCTTCTCCGTTGGCGAGTTCCTCCAACGCGAGGCCGAGTTCCCCGTTGTTCGGCCCGGCGAAGCTGCCGATTCGACTGGAGGCGGGATGCAGCAACTGCTCCGCCTTCGCCCGGTACCCCACGTCTGAAGTCAAGGCTGCCAGCGCCTGAAAGTTCCGAGCGGCAAACGCTTGAATCGAGGGCATCGGGTCATCGTAAAAGACCTGCGCGAGCGGCGCGGCTTGCGTGAGCACCGTTCCGGGGGTAGCCGGCGCGCGGCCCTTCAGGAGTCCGGTCGCAGAATCACGGAACTCTTCAAACACCAACGTCCCCAGCGAAGACGCGCGGTCGAGGTATTTGCGGTCGCCACTGGCCTGATACGCATCGAGCATCGCACTGGTCATGTAAACCTGATCCGCGGCGAGACCCGGAACGCTGGGCTTTCCATGATCGAGCACGTGATAGAAGCTGCCATCGACGCGGCGCGCGTGCGCATAGAGGTAATCGAGATTATCCAGCGCAGTCCGTTTGAGTTCCTCGTCGCCAAGAGCTTCCGATGCGGTGAGGTATGCCGACGCCATCAGCGCGTTTCGATCGATGAGAACGCTAGTATCGACCTGGGGTTCGCGACGCTTCGCTCTTGCCGCCCGCATTTGTTTCGATGCTCGTTCAAGCGCGATGCGCGCCTCCGCCGTGGTGATGTGCAACTTCGGCGCGATGTCGTCGGGAGACATCGCATCGCGCAAGACGATCCTCCCATCCGGTGCTCGCCCCGGCTCGTTAGTGAAGCCGAAATGCATCAAAGCGGCCGAGAGTTCCCGACCCTTCAGCAAGTGGCGCACCTCGTCTTCGGTCCAGGTGTAGTAGCTGCCATCGTCGCCAGCGAACGAGTCGGCATCCTGATGCGCGTAGAAGGTGTGCGACTTGGCATCGAGCATGACGGCGTTGACGTAGCCGGCGATCGATTTTGCGATGCGCGCGAAGTCTTCGTCGTGCGTCACTTCGTAAGCTTGTGCGTAGGACTTCAGCGCCATCGCCTGGTCATAGGCCATCTTCTCGAAGTGCGGGACCCGCCATTTCGGATCCACCGAGTAGCGATGAAATCCACCGCCGAGCTGGTCGTAGACACCTCCGGCCGCGATCATTTTCAGCCTGGTCGCCGCGGCCGCGGTAGACTCCGGTTGACCAAAAAATCCGGCCGCGAGGAGCAGCCTGACCGCCGGGAAGTCGTAGAAGCTGGCACCCTCACCGCGCCCTTGGGCCTGTGCGACGAATGCGAACCTGGTGTTCTTGACGATGTCGTTGCGAATTTCATCGTTTGAGTTGCTCTTCGATCCGTCAGCTATGTCCGCAGCGCTCACTTTCGCAGCGATTTCATGCGCCAATTTGTCGAATTTTGGATCGATTGCGTAGGCTTCCTTGACCCGGTCCAGAACCCACAGCATCCCGCGATGCTCTTTCGAATTGGGAGGCAAGTATCCCGCGATTAGCAGCGGCGCGCCGTCCGGCGTGGCGAAGCAGGTGAGCGGCCATCCTCCAACGCTGAAGTTCTGCGCGGCGACCTGGTAATAACCGTCAATGTCGGGGCGTTCGTCGGTGTCGACCTTCACCGGCACGAAGTAGTCATTCACCATCGCCGCCACCTTCGCATCCGCGTAGGTCGTCTGATCCATCACATGGCACCAGTGACACCAGACCGCGCCGATATCGATCAGCATGGGGCGCTTGAGCTTGCGCGCGAGCGTGAACGTCGCCGCATTCCATGGCTGCCACCGAATCGGTCCAGCGGCGGCCTCGCGCAGGTAGAGACTCGGGGAGTCTTTCAATGCGTGCGCGGGAAGAACATCGCGCGCAGACGAGGTTTGCTCCGCCGCCAGCTTGCCGGCGACCGTGAGCAGGGCGAGGCAAAAGATCGCGATCGCGAGCGACAATTTTGCAACCGCAACGTTTCGCGTTGACATATCTGCGGGCGCGCGATAGCTGAGAATCGGCGCACGAAGCACGCGAATGCGGCCAGCTATTTGTGGTTGCGATGGTGATTCGAGTTTCACAGCAGTTGAAAACCTTGTCCGGGTGCGACGGGTTCCTCGCATGAAGACATCTTCCGCTACCGGCCGCGGGGCTGCCAGACGACCAAGGGGACCCGCCAAAATCATTCCGATGCGGACCCCCAGGGTGGTCAAGCGCCGGCGCGCGCTGCAGGCCGGAATCGGGGTAGTCGTAACCGCGCTGCTGGCTGCTATTTCGATGCGCGTGTACCTGACGCGTCACGCCCCGCCCTCGCCCGAGGAAATGGCCGGCGTCAGTGAGCCCGAAGCGGATATCATAAAACAGGTGAATGACGAGCGCCTGCGACGAGGCCTGAAAGTGCTGAAGTTCTCGCCACGACTCGCGGTGGTCGCGCGCGGGCATAGCTACGATATGGCGATTCGGCACTATCGCGACCACAACAGTCCCGAGGGCAGCACTCCCGCCGATCGCGTCCGTGGGGTCGGCGTCGAGTGCAAGGCAGTGGGCGAGAACATCTATGTTGACGACTACCACAAGCTGGAATCGCTCGGTGCCCGCGCGCTGAAGGGATGGCTCGAGAGCCCCGAGCATCGCACCAACCTGCTCTCACCCGACTTTGTCGAAACCGGCATCGGCATTGCTCGGTCCAATGACGGCATGACCTACGTAACGCAGGATTTTGTCCGCTAACGATTCAGGCTCCCGCCAATTGGGCTTCGCCGAGATCGCCGCGATGGCGGGCGGTCACGCGGAAGCCCGCGCGATTCAAGTCGCGTTGAAGGTGGGGCTCTTCGAGGCTCTGTCGAAAGGTCAGCTCGATGAAGTTTCGCTCGCGGGCGAGATCAAGTCTGAGACGCGAGCAACGGGACTCCTCGCAAATGCGCTTGTGGCGCTGGGCCTACTCGATAAGAACGAAGGACGGTTCGCGCTGAGAGACTCCGCGAGGCGTTACCTGCTGCGCGATTCCGGCGACTACCTCGGCGGCATGATTCTGTTCGATGCCGGCTTATGGGACGTGTGGGGCCATTTGGAAAACTCGATTCGCACCGGAGCTCCCGCGCGTACGCCTGACATGTTCCAGAGCACTCCCGAGGATACTGCAGCGATTTATCTGTGCGATGGACTCGCTGGTGCGCGCGCGTGGCGATGCTTCATGGGTCGCTGACAACCTCGATCTGAGCGAGGTGGCGAGCATCGCGGACCTCGGCGGCGGGCCAGGTACCTACATCGCGGCGATGCTGAAGCGTTGGCCCCATCTGCGCGCCTCAATCTGGGATCTTCCCGCTACGCTCGAGGTCGCGCGGAAAGTACTTGCGGAACGTGAGCCGCTGGTTCAGGATCGCGTCGTCCTCGTCACGGTGGACTATTTGCGCGACCAACTGCCGCAAGGTTCGGACATGATCTTCATGTCGAACATCATTCATAGCGAGTCGGAAGCCACCAATCTCACGCTGATGAAAAAATGCTTCGATGCGCTCGGCCGGGGCGGAACGCTGATCGTCAAGGACCACATCATGAATCGCGAGCTGACGGAGCCGGGGGCGGGCGCGGTGTTCGCGCTGTATCTGCTGCTGACCACGCATGGGCGCGACTTCAGCTTCGATGAGGTATGCTGGTGGATGCGCGAGGCTGGATTCCGCGACATCGAGGAGCGGGTGCTTCCCAATCCGCCATTCACATCGTCAATGGTGATCGCGCATAAAGTATGATGCGAGCAAAATTCTCCTTCGCGCTATCGTTTGCACAGCGCATCGCGATCACCTTTGCGACGGCGCTATGGTTTTTGTCGATGCCAGGGTGCTCATCCATGAGCAGCTTCTCAGGATCGTCGCATGGAACTGAGACGCTGCCGATATCGCCGGAAGCGACGGCCGTGGCCAACTCGCAAAGCCAGCAGCCCAGCACCGACAAAGATGATGACAAAGAGCTGAAGTGCGAGCAGATGGTGCGCAACCCGCCCGGCATCGAGGAGATTCGCCGCACGCCCCAGTTGGGAATCGAATCGCGAGAGATTCGCGTCGAACGCACGCAAGACAGCTATCGATGGGTGGTATATCGCTCCAAGGGCAGTGCGCCCGATGGATGGCGCCAGCAGAACAGCCTGGACAAGCTGCACTTCAATCCGGCGCTGCAATTCCTACTGCCAGATAAGAAATCACAATACCTCGCTTATGCGCCGAGCATTGCGGAGACGCCGCAGGACAGTGAGCAGATGATGAGCATTGCTGACAACTTCGGGCAGAAGGTGGGAACCTTCGAATGGAACGGCAGACATTACACCTACACGGTTGCCAAACATCTGCCATGCTTTCCGGAGCCCGAGGAATAGGCATGCGGGATGAGTCGTCATCATCGTGGAATAGCCATCGTCGCGCTCTCGGTTGGGCTGGCGATCTTCGCAACTGCGCTCGCGGATAATCCAATGCCTCCGACAATCAAACCAAATCCGGCCGGATGGCCTCACGATCGCATAACCGTATCGAACCTCGGCCATGCCTCCTTGCTGATGAACTTCCTGGGCGTTCAAGTGATCACGGACCCCTCGCTGTTCGATCGCGTGGGACTGGCGTTCGACTCGATTTTCACTGTCGGTCCGAAACGCTGGAGTCCGCCGCCACTCGCTCCAGCCGATCTGCAGGACGTGCAACTCATTCTGATCACCCACGCACACATGGATCATCTTGATATTCCGTCGCTTAAAGCGCTGCCAAAGACCGCGACCGTGGTCGCGTGCGACAAGTGCTCTCGCATCATCAAGCCGCTGGGCTTCACTGATGTGCGCGAACTTAAATGGGGTGAAAGTACCGACTTTTCCGGGCTGAAGATCACGGCGATGGGCGCGCACCATTGGGGTAAGCGCTGGCCACCATTTGGTACCGACTACGGCTTCGACAGCTTCGTACTCGAAAAAGACGGGCATCGAATGTTGCTGGCGTGCGACAGTGCGTACACCGATCTCTTCGGCGCATTGAAAGAGAATCCGCCCGAAGTCGCAGTCTTCTCCATTACTGCCTACGATCCTTGGATCTGGAATCACGCGAACCCGGAGCAGGTGTGGTCAATGTTCCAACAGACCGGCGCTACCTACCTGCTGCCCATACATTGGGGAACTTTCAAGCTGGGCAGAGAGCCGATGGATGAGCCGATGAGCCGACTCATCACCGCGGCAGGCTCTGAAAGCGATCGCATTGTGCTGCGCGAGATCGGCGGGACCTGGACGTTGCCCGAATCCGCGAAACTTCGCGAGGCGCGGGCGGTCAGTGGCTCGCGCCACTAGCCGCGTTTTTTCTTCTTCGCGAGGTAGTCGACCAGCATATATTCGCCCAGATGATCGGGACGCGTGTATAGTGCGCGGCCGCGATTGATCTGCGTCATTTTCTCAACGAAAGCGCGCAGGCTCGGCGAATCGTCAAGCATGAAGGTGTTGATGGTGATGCCCTTGCGCGTCACCCGCTCTACTTCCTTCAGGGTTTCCTGCGCGGCGCGCATGCTGATCCCGCCGAATGACAGCGGCCACTCGCAGTAGAGCCGTTTGTTCAGAAAGTATGCGGTGGGCTGACCGTCTGTAATTACGATGATCTGCTGATTGCGGGATGGATGACGATTCAGCATGTCCGATGCGAGGCGAAGTCCGTCCTGCAGATTGGTAAACGGATCGCCCATGTTCCAGGACGCCTCGGGGAGATCCTTCAGCTTGAGTTCGACAGCACGGGTGAAGAATCCGACGATCGCGAAAAAATCGCGCGGGAACTTCGAACGGATCAGCGTCTCCATCGCCATCGCGACTTTCTTCGCCGCCGCGAAACGCCCTTCCCAACTCATCGACCACGACATGTCGAGGCATAGCACCGTCGACGATGAACTGCCGTAGTCGTTTTCGTATATCTCGAAATCGTCGGGGCTGAGCTGCAACGGAACTCCGGGCTTGCGAGCGAGTGCCTTCTTCAGCGTGCCGACCAGGTTGAGGTTGAGCGGATCGCCGTATGCGTAGGTCTTGGTCTCGTCGGGACGAATCTCGGTGACACCGCGATGGTCCGTAGTGTGGCTGCCGGCGCGGTCCTTGAGCAGGCTCTGGAAAATGTCGCGCAGCGCGAGTTGGCCGATCCTGCGCACGCCCTTGGGCGAGAGCTGCGAGTGCTCACCCTTCGGCATCAGGTAGCCCGAGTTGTTAAGCAGCACCATCACCTGCTTGAGATTCTTGAAGTCCTGCATCGCCTGCTGCCCGAGCATCTGCTGCAGGTCTTCCATCGAAATGGTGTCGAAGTTCCCCGACATCAGGTCTTGCTCGAGCTGACGCATCCGTTCCATCTCTTTCATCAGGTCGAGCGACTGTTGGTAGTTCAGGCTCTTTGGCCCATGAAAAAGGTGCTGATTGCGATCCTTGAAATTCTCGAGGTCGCGGATGTTTTCGTATTCCTCGAGCAGTTGGTCGAATGCTTCTTTGGCGTCCTGGTCTTCGAAGTCGTAACTTTCGAGCTTGCGGATGGCTTCCGAAAGCTTGCGCGGCATCTTGCTCAGCTCGCGATTCTTATCCTCGATGCCGGGCTTCTTGCCCTTGAGCGAGTCGAGCGTTTTGCGCTCCTGGTCGAGGATGTCCTCGAGCTTCTGCTCCATCTCGGAGAGCGCATTCTTGAGGTTGACCTCGCGATACTTCTCGCGCATCTCCTGGCGAAGCTGCTCGATAAACTCGTCGAGGCCCATCACGCGCATCCCGTCGAAGTCCATCCCCTGACGCATCATCCAGTCCATCGCCTGGCGAATGTCGTCAGTATACGAGAGGTACTCCGCGAGCTTCTCAAACACCTTGTCGGCGTCGAGCCGCAGTTGCTGAGTGCCGTCCCATTGGGTGTATCGCAGGATGGTGCCCATGATTACTGATTCAGCAGACTGTTCCGTCAGGCATGGTACGAGAAACGTCCGCCCTCGCGATCCTTGTTGAGCTTCTGATGCAGATGCAATCCCTCGAAAATCAGTTCACTCGCAGCCGCCATCAGGCCCGGTGTTTCGAACGGTCCGAGCGACAGGATCGATTCGCGCAAACCCTCGACCTCGCGAATCGGCTCGGTGTAGTCGGACGAGGGCGCGGTGTCGGAAACCTCGACTCCCCATCCGCCCTCGAAATAGTTGCTGACTTTCTTAAGCTGCGGATCGTCCATCTTGAAATAGCGATCGAAGGTCTTCAGCACCGCGCGATTGATCAGGCGCTCGATGAGATCGCCTTCCTTTTTGTCCTCGCCGACGTATTCCAGTTCAATCTTGCCGGCCGTCGAGGCGTACAGAGAATGGAGGTCCGACACGCGCGGAACTATTTCGTTGTCGCCGTTAATCACCGCGCGCTTTTCCGCATTGGAAAGTATCGATTCGAAGTTGTTAATCGATACACGCACCGACACGCCCGAGCTCTGATTAATCTCGTTGGAGCCGCGCGCCTCGAACGTAATCTGCGCGATAATCTCCTTGATGAACTGCGGCACCCGCAGCGCCATGCCGGATTCTGGAGGCATCGTGGCCTCCTGCTCCATTACCGCGATTTCGTGCTCCAGCGTCTTTGGATAGTGGGTGCGAATCTGAATGTCGAAGCGATCCTTCAGCGGTGTAATGATCCGCCCGCGCGAAGTGTAGTCTTCCGGGTTCGCGCTCGCGACAAAAATCACATCGATGGGCAGCCGAATCTTGTAGCCCTTAATCTGGACGTCCTTCTCTTCCATCAAATTGAACAAACCGACCTGGACCTTCTCGGTCAGGTCCGGCAGCTCATTGATGGCGAAGATGCCGCGATTGATGCGGGGGATCAGTCCGTAGTGAATGGTCTCTTCATTGGCGAGGTAGCGCCCCTCCGCCACCTTGATCGGATCGATTTCGCCGATCAGGTCGGCCACCGAAACATCGGGCGTCGCAAGCTTTTCGGCGTAGCGATGGTCGCGACCGATCCATTCGATCTCAAGTTCATCACCCTGCTCTATCTTGAGCCGGCGGCAGCGCTGGCAAATCGGCGCAGTTGGATCGTCGTTGATCTCGCATCCTTTGATTGCCGGCACGTATTCGTCGAGGAACAGCGCCAGCGATCTGATGATGCGGGATTTCGCCTGCCCGCGTTCGCCCAGGAACACCATGTGATGCCCTGCCAGCACGCCGTTCTCGATTTCCGGCAGCACGCTTTCATCGTACCCGATGATTCCCGGCATGATGCGCTCTTTGTTGCGTAAGAGCACCAGCAGGTTATCGCGCATCTCGATTCTGACCGGTTTTACTTTATAGCCGGCGCTGTTGAGTTCGCCGAAGGTGTGCAATTTGAGCAGATTTTGATCCATTTATATTCCGGCTGACGCCTATGCGATATTCCGGCAGATGCCTTTTACTAGATTAGTTGAGCATCGATCGTTTTGAAAAGCGGCGCCAGCATCTTGAAGCTTGACTCCAGATGCTGCGACAACACCCGAGTCGAGGCTAGCACGGGCATGAAGTTGGTGTCGCCATCCCATCGAGGCACGATGTGCCAATGCATGTGGTCGGCGATTCCCGCACCCGCGCTGCGCCCGAGATTCGCGCCGAGATTGAGACCCGAAGGATTGAGTGCCTTGCGCAGTTGCACGCAACATGCGGAAACCAGTTCCGTGATAACGCTCCGCTCGTCGCGTGCGAGAAGTTCGGGCGATGCGACGTGGCGGCGAGGCGCCACCATCAGATGTCCGTTGTTGTATGGATAACGATTGAGCATCACCAGCGCATGTTTCCCCTGGTAGACTACCAGCCGCCGCTTGCGCTCGGATGCATCGAGTTTACCGAAGCAGAAGATGCAGGAATCCTGCTTGGCCCCAGCAGTCCTGATGTATTGATAGCGCCATGGCGCCCATAGCCGCAGCCCGTTGGCGCCGATGGTTTCGTCAACCGACGCGCTATCGAGCGGCGCGCGGACGCGTTTTGGGAGCTTCCGCGCCATTAACTTCTAGTTTGAGTTCTTTGCCAGCGCGAAAGAATGGGATGCGTTTGGCTTCGATTTTAACCGCGGCTCCGGTTTTCGGATTACGTCCCTCGCGGGCCAGGCGCTTCTTTACTCCGAAACTTCCGAAGCCCCGTATCTCGATGCGCTCGCCGCTCGCCAATGCCTTGGCCATCTCATCGAACATCACGTTGACAATGGTCTCGGACTCGCGATAGGTGCACTTTCGATGCCGGGCCAGCAACTCCTCGATGATTCCGCGCTTGGTCATTCCGTTGACGGCAACGGCCGCCGCAAACCCGGCTTCAGTATCAGTTGTTACGTCCCTTTCCCGCACGCCGGCGCTCGCCGTCGTCACGATCCAGCCGCAACTCCTCGTTGAGAATATCGCCCATCGAGAAGCGCGCCGCCTCGTGCTCTTTCTTGACGTAGGCCTGCATCTCCTCGCGCTCTTCGTGCTGCTTGAGTGCCTTGACTGAGAGGCCGATGCGACGTTCCTTCGGCTCAAGTTGCACCACCAGCGCTTCGACCGGATCGTCCACCTTGTACAGCGAAGATGGTTTGTCGACGCGCTCATTGGAAAGCTGCGAGATATGAATGAGTCCCTCGATGCCTTCCTCGATCTCGACGAACACTCCGAAATCGGCGACCGAGCTCACCTTGCCGTTGATGCGCGTGTTGAGCGGATAGCGCTCCGAAATGGTATCCCACGGATCCTGCGAGAGCTGCTTGACGCCCAAGCTTACGCGTTCGTTCTCGACATCGATGCCGAGAACCACTGCTTCGATCTCGTCGCCCTTCTTCGCGATCTCCGACGGATGCCGAATCTTCTTGGTCCACGACAAATCGGAAATGTGCACAAGGCCGTCGATCCCGGGCTCGATCTCGACGAACACGCCGAAGTCGGTGATCGACTTGACCTTGCCCTTCACATGCGTGCCGACCGGATGCTGCTCGGCGAGCGCCTGCCATGGATTCGGTTCGGTTTGCTTTAGTCCGAGCGAGATGCGCCGGTTGCCCTCGTCCACGCCCAGCACCTGCACCTCGACCGTGTCGTTCGGATTGACGACCTTGGACGGATGCACCGCGCGCTTGCTCCAACTCATCTCGGAAACATGGATGAGCCCCTCGACGCCTTTCTCCAGTTCCACAAACGCGCCGTAGTCTGTGACGCTGACCACCTTGCCAGTGACGCGGGTGCCGGGAGGATACGCCTCGGCCACCTTGGTCCACGGATCGGGCATGATTTGTTTCATGCCCAGCGAGACGCGCTCGCGACCATGATCGTACTTGAGAACGACGACCTTAACCTTGTCTCCTACCTTCAGCACTTCCGACGGATGCTGGATGCGGCCCCATGACATATCGGTGATGTGCAGCAGGCCGTCGATGCCACCGAGATCGATGAATGCGCCGTAGTCGGTGATGTTCTTCACCGTGCCTTCCAGGATGACGCCCTCTTCCAGCACTCGGAGCGTTTGTTCCTTGAGCGATGCGCGCTCGCGTTCGAGCACGCTGCGGCGCGAGACCACAACATTGCCGCGCGCGCGATTGAATTTCAGAATCTGAAAGCGGCCACGCTGACCGACATAGCGATCCAGATTGCGCGCGGGCCGAATGTCGACGTGGGAACCAGGCAGGAATGCCGGCACCCCGATATCCACCTTGAGGCCGCCCTTGACCTTGCCCAGGACCACGCCTTCGACCGCCAGTTCGGCCTGAAAGGCTTTTTCGAGCTCGCGCCAGACTTTGAATTTCTCAGCCTTCGCATGCGAGAGCATGACGGTGCCGTTTTCGGTCTCGGTGCCTTCGAAGTAGACATCGACCTCGTCGCCTTCCTTGACGGTGACGTTGCCCTCCGCGTCAAGGAACTCGGCGAGTGGGACCTGGCCCTCGCATTTGTAGTTGATGTCGATGATGACGTTATCGCGGGTGACAAGCAGAACCCTGCCGACGAGCACATCGCCGGAACGGGGAGCTTTCAGGCTCTCTTCCATCAACGACTCAAAATCATTGTCGCCTCCGCTCATTTGTTGTTCGGCCAAAACTTTCTCCATTTAGTGGGAACCTTCCGGGGGAAACTTCAAGACAGTAGCGATACTTACAACCGCGACGCGCTCGTTTCAAGCTCTCGTCGGAACATAAAGCCCTTGAATCCGTTTCTTTAACGCGCTTACCACCTGATCGATCGACATCGTTGACGTGTCGATTACGGTGGCGTCATCCGCCCGCCGCAGCGGTGCGAGAGCGCGCGCGCTGTCGCGATGGTCGCGTTCCATCAGTTCTCTCAACACCTCGTCACGCTTCGCGGTTGCCTCCCGCGCCGCCAGTTCTTCGTACCTGCGTCCGGCGCGCACCTCGGGATCGGCATCAAGGAAAAATTTGCACTCGGCATCCGGAAACACCGCGGTGCCGATGTCGCGTCCTTCCATCACTACCCCGCCCTGCTCGCCTGCCGCGCGTTGCAGCTCACGCATCCGCGCCCGGACCGATGCGAAGGTCGAATACGCCGAAGCGAGGTCACTGATTTCGGGCCGAGTGATTTGCGAGGAGACATCGCTTCCATTGAGGAGTACCCGTTCACCGTCGAACTCGATCCTCAGCGAGGGCAGTAGCGAGGTGATGCGTTCCTCCAGCTTCGGATCGTCCGCCTTGATTCCGGCCTCGGTCACTGCCAGCGCAACCGCGCGATACATCGCCCCGGTATTCAAGTAGGTAAATCCTAACTCTTTGGCGAGTCGGCGCGCGACCGTGGATTTCCCCGCACCAGCGGGACCATCGATGGCGATAATCGGACGCGCCCGCTTCATTTGAGCCGCTCCCGCATCGCGCGCCCGCGATCGAATAGCGCGGTGAATGCCTGCTCGTCGCCGGCCTCGATGGTTTTGCGAAGCTCGGTGAAAGTCGCGTCGAAAGTTTTGAGCGCCTCCACGATCGCCTCGCGATTGGTGAAACAGATGTCGCGCCAGACCTCGGTTGACGATGCCGCCAGCCTGGTCGTATCGCGCAAACCTCCCGCACCGTACTCCGCTGCGAGCTTGCCGGCGACGCGTTCATCGTTCAGCGACGCGGCCAACGCGCTGGCGACTATCTGCGGCAAATGACTCGAGCGCGCGAGGATCCGGTCATGCGAGTCCGGGTCCATTGTCTCCACGTTGGCGCCGGTCGCGCGCCAGAGTTGCTCGATCTTGTCGATCGCCTCGGGAGTGCTGGTCTTCGACGGAGTCACAATCACGCGCCGGTTCACGAACAGTTCGCGATCGGCCGCCTCCGCGCCGGTGGTTTCCTTGCCCGCGATTGGATGCGCTCCGACCAGCGACATCCCGGGTTTCAGCATCGGCTCGAGTTCCCGCACTACCCATCCCTTGACGCTGCCGACGTCAGTGATGACGGCATGCGGCGGCAAATGAGGGATCATAGCGCCAAGGACCCCGGGCATGGTCCGAATCGGCACCGCGAGCATCACCAGATCGGCGCCTTGAGCGGCCTGAGCCGGATCCTGCGTCGCGAGGTCGATCATTCCCCGATTGCGTGCGACCTCCAGGTTGGTGAGGGTACGCCCCAATCCGACCGCGCGCTCGATGAGACCCTTTTCGCGCGCGATGAGCGCCAGCGAGCCTCCGATGAGCCCAACTCCGCATATGGTGATTTGATGGAAAAGCGTGGGCACTGTTTTAGCGGCGATGGTAGCGAACAGTTCGCTTCGCAAAGCCGGCATCAGGATCGAGAAGGAGCCTCAAGCGGTTGTTATCCAAAGTACCTTCTCTGCCAGGGGCAAACTCATTCGAGGCATAATATCAGATATTAGAAGGAGAAGTGAGGTATCGGCCGCATAGCAAATTTGTTCCCGGTCGGCCCCATGCCATTCGAACAAGCGGACGATAGCAATGGGGGAAACGATCCAGCGGTTGAGGCACCGAATCTGTCTGAGGGTCGCTGGAAAAAGGCTCTAAATTTTCACAAGGCTTTTTCCAGCGCATCGATGAGGCGCCGGTTCTCCTCCGGCAAGCCCACGCTGATTCGTACATGGCGCGGAAAGCCATATCCATGCATCGGGCGCACGATCACACCTAAATGCAGCAGCTTTTCGAAAACCGCGCGACCATCACCCACCTCGGCTAGAATAAAGTTCGCCTGGCTCGGCACGAAAGCGATCTTCAGCCGTGCGAACTCGCTTTCAAGATATTCCATTCCCTCGCGGTTGACCCGCAGCGTATTGTTCACGTGGTCGATATCGTCCATCCCGGCGGCGACCGCAACCTGCGCGAGCGACGTGATGTTGAACGGCTGGCGCACCTTGTTGAGTAGCGTAATTATGTCGGGTCGCGCGACGCCGTAGCCGACTCTGACTCCCGCCAGTCCGAAAATCTTCGAAAAGGTTCGCAGCGTAATCAGCAGTCGGGTGCCGTCGTGATCCAGCATCGAATCGGGATACTCGGCATCGCGCACGAATTCGAAGTAAGCCTCGTCGGCGACGATTACCACTCGTTGCGGAACTTTGGACAGGAAGCGCTTCCATTCAGCCTGGCGATAGATCGTCCCGGTCGGATTGTTGGGATTCCCAACATAGATAATGCGCGTGTTGTCGTCGATCGCGGCGGCGATTGCATCAAGATTGAAATCGAAGCCAAGCATCGGCACGGCTTTGTAGGTTCCACCCGTCGAGGCGGTGGCAAGCGGGTAAATCGCAAACGCGTGCTCGGAGGAGATCGCATTGAGTCCGGGACGCAGAAACAGGAACGCGAGCAGATTGATGATCTCGCACGAACCCGAACCGATGAAAACTTGTGCAGGAGTGACCTTGTGCCGCGCGGCGATCTTGTTGCAGAGAGTGAAATTGCCGCCGTCCGGGTACCGATTCAACTCCGACAGCGCGGCGCGAATAGCCTGCACGGCCTTCGGCGACGGCCCGATCGGATTCTCGTTGGACGCGAGCTTGACCGATTCCTGGATGCCGAGTTCGCGCTCCAGCTCTTCAGTGGGTTTTCCCGGTTCGTACGGCTGAATCGCCGCGACTGCGGGCAGGACCAAATCTTCAGGTTTTACCAATTCGCGACAACGACCGCCTAGCCGGCAGCCGACCTTGCCTCAGGATACGATCCAAGCACCTTCAAAAAAAGAGTTCGCTGTTGTAGCGCCGCGAGCGCGCGCTTTAGCCGTGCGTCGTCGCGATGTCCCTCCAGGTCTACGAAAAAAAGATATTCCCACGAGCGGCCCCGCAACGGCCTCGATTCGATCTTGGAAATATTGATTTTGCTTTTCGCAAACAGGCTCAACGCCGTGTTGAGCGCACCGACCTTGTCGGGCACCGCGAACAGAATGGTGGTCTTGTCGCGCCCGCTCTTGCCCGCAGCGCGCGTTCCCAGCACCAGGAAACGCGTCGTGTTTTGGGCGATGTCCTGGATATTCTCGGCCATAACCTTGAGTCCGTATGCTTCCGCCGCCCCTCGCGATGCAATGGCTGCAAGCGTCGCGTCCTGCGCCGCGCGTTGCGCCGCCAGCGCATTGGATGCGACCGCTTCCAGCTCACAATTTGCGAAGTTGCTGCTCAGGTACACCCGGCATTGGCCGAGCGATTGCTGATGCGACACGATGCGCCGCACCTTTGACGGATCGCCAGCCAGCGACATCAGCGCATGGCGCACCGGTTTCAGAATCTCGCTGATGATCACCAGCGGCGTATCGATGAGCAGATCGAGCGTGGGGCCGACCGCGCCTTCAGTCGAATTCTCGATCGGCACCACGCCAAAATCGGCGCGTCCGTTTTGAACCTCCTGGAAAACCGCGGCGAACGACGGCTGCGGCGCAAACTCGACGCTGCCGCCGAAGGCGCCGCGCGCCGCCTCATGCGAATAGGTGTGTTCCGGCCCGAGGTATGCGATGCGCGGCACGTGCTCGAGCGCACGGCAGGCCGAAATAATTTCGGTGTAGATGCGCGCGATGTGGTCTGACGACAGCGGGCCCGGATTAGCCGCGATCATGCCCTCGATCACCTCGCGCTCGCGCGCCGGCAAATATACCGCGACGCCGCTACTGTGTTTGATGCGGCCGATCTCGTTGGCGTGTGACGCGCGCTCGGAAAGCAGCTTCAGGATTTCGAGGTTGATGCGATCCATCCGCGCCCGGTGCGACTCGATGGAATCCGGCTGCCACGCCGGCTGGGACTCATCCTTGAATAGAGGTGTGACGTCCACCCGCGTCGGCTTGCTACGCGGCGGGATTTTCTTTGGGGTCGCTTTCGACGGCATCGCGGGGAATGGCTAACCGATTGAGGAGTCGTTTTCAACGCGCCGCTTCAGATCGAGGTCAGGAACGCGGACCCCATCCCGGCGAATTTGCGCTCCCGCGCCCGGCGGACCTCGGCCGAACTCATCTTCATCAGCTCGTCAAGATGACGCGTGATCGCGGCTCCGACCGCCTGCACCGCTTCCGAGGGATTGGTGTGCGCGCCACCTTCGGGCTCCGCGATAATCTCGTCCACGATTCCCAGCCTCAACAAATCCGGCGCGGACAGCCGCAGCGCGTCGGCGGCGCGCGCGACGTTTTCCTCGCTCGCCTCACGCCACAAAATCGCCGCGCATCCTTCAGGCGTTATCACGGTGTAACAGGCATTTTCCTGGATCAGCACGATATTTGTGACGCCAAGAGCGAGCGCACCGCCGGAGCTGCCCTCCCCGATCACGCAGGCAATCGAGGGAATCGTCAAACGCGCCATCACTTCGAGGTTATGTGCAATCGCCTCGGTCTGACCGCGCTCTTCCGCTCCGACGCCGGACTCGGCGCCCTGTGTATCAATAAAGGTGATGAGCGGGAGCCTGAAACGATCGGCGAGTTCGTAAACCCGCGCCGCTTTCCGATATCCCTCGGGATGAGGCTTGCCGAAATTGCGCTTGATGCGATCGGCGGTCGAGCGCCCGCGCTGTTCACCCACGATCGCAACCGGTAGTCGCCCGAAATTCGCCAAGCCCGCGACGATCGCGCCGTCGTCTCCGAATCGCCGATCGCCATGGATCTCGAAAAAATCCTTGAACAGCCCCTCGATATATTCGAGCGCCTGAGGACGCGACGGATGCCGCGCCAGACGGACCCGTTCAATCGCACTACGCCCTGGCGCCGCGGGAGCCGGTTCAACGGCGCCGTTGATGTGGGCGCGCTTGACGTTGGTCGGTTTGTGAGTTGCCTGGCGGATCCGCGAAGCCATCTTATTCCAGGGAGTGCGCCGTCGTCGCCGACGAAAAGAATTGTTCGAACAACCTCAGAGCTTGCTCCGCGCCGTTGGACGCGTCAACCCAGGTCACCTCGGCCTCGTTGCGAAACCAGGTCAGTTGCCGCTTGGCAAACTGGCGGGTCTTGCGCTTGGCGAGTTCAACCGATTCGTGCAGGCTCGTCTCTCCGCGAATGAAACACGCAATTTCACGATAGCCAATGCTGCTCAGCGGTGGACGTTCGGCACTGTAACCGGCGGCGATCAGGCGGCGAACTTCGTCGACGAAGCCCTCGGCAATCATCGCGTCGAATCGCGCATTGATGCCTTCGTACAACTGCGCGCGAGGAACTTCGAGCGCGATCGTCAACGTATCGAACTCGCGCTCGGTAAAACGATGGCGCTCCTGATGAACGCTGATCGGGATGCCGGTCAACCGATACACTTCCAGCGCACGAACAATCCGATAAAGGTCATTGCGCTGGATGCGCGAGGCCGAGGGCGGATCGATCTTCATCAGCTCGTCGTGGAGAAATGGAATGCCACGCTCGGCGGCGATCTCCGTAAACTCGCGCCGGATCTCCGATGATGCTGACGGTCCTGTGAAGATACCGCCGCGCAGCGCACGCAAGTAAAATCCGCTGCCGCCAACCACCAGCGCACGACGCCCACGCCGCTCGATATCGACGATCGCGGCGCGCGCCATCGCGACAAACTCCGCAACATCGAGGGGTAAGTGCGGAGGCCGCACGTCGATAAGATGATGCCGCACCCGCCGGCGCTCCTCGGCGGTCGGCTTCGCGGTGCCGATATCCATGCCGAGGTAGAGCTGGCGCGAATCCGCGTTGACGATTTCGGCCCCGAGGCGTTCCGCGACCGCCATCGCGATCGCAGTCTTGCCCGATCCGGTCGGCCCGACGATGAATCCGACCTTGGTTCGACTGGCGGTCCTCGTCGAGGAATTCTCCGCCGGCAGCGATGGTGAACTCATCGGCGAAACATCCGCTCGATTTGTCCGCGGCCGAAATTGATGTGCACCGGCCGCCCGTGCGGGCAGTTGGTCTTGAACTGCGTGCGATCGAGGTCGGCGAGGAGTTCACGGATCTCGCGTTCTTCGAGTGCGCGCCCGACCCGCACCGAGCCATGACACGCCAGTTGCTTCAGCCATTCCTCCAGCGCACCCTCGCCCGAGGCGCGAAACCCATTCTCTCCCATGCTGTCGAGCATGTCCGACAGCAGCTTCGCACCGCCTTCGGGGCCGAACACCGCGGGCGTACCCTTCAGCAGCAGAGTGGAAGGCCCGAAGGGTTCGAGGTCAAAACCCATCGCGCGCAGTTCCGGCAGAGCGGCTTCGACATGCGCGACGCGCGCCGGATTCATCTCGATGGTCGAGGCCGTCAGCATCGCCTGAGTTCGCACTCCGCCGTTGCGGATTTCCGCGCGGAGTTTTTCGAAAGTCACGCGCTCGTGCGCAGCATGCTGATCGACCAGCAGCAGGCCTTCCTCGCTTTCGAGCGCGATGTATCCGGCGAAAACCTGGCCGAGGATTTTCAGCGTCGAGTACATTGGCACCGACGCTTCGCGGATCGAGGCGACGCCGTTGGGCGCAGTTTCCGATGGACGCTGGAATCCGAGATTGAGCGGGCGCTGCTCGACCCGCATCACTGACGGATTGTCCGCCACCAATCGCAACGGCCGATTCGGTTGCTCGAGGGAAGCCGGCGGCTCTGCGGACATCATCTGGGAAACAGAAGCTCGGATCGCAGGATGTAGAGCATCGATCGCCGTTGGAGAAGCATCGATCGAGACCGGATCCGTTTGATTGGCGAGCCGATCGCGCAACGCATGGTAGACCACCTCGAACACTGCGCTCGCGTTCTTGAAGCGCACCTCGGTCTTCATCGGATGAACGTTGACGTCGACCTCGTCGTGCTTGAGCTCGAGGAAGAGCACCACCGCCGGATGCCGGCCGCGTGGCATCAGCGTCTGATATGCCTGTGTCACCGCGCGCGAGAGCAGCTTATCGCGCACCGCGCGGCCGTTGACGAAGGTGAAGACCATGCGTGCGGTTGCGAATGATTCCTGGCTCATCGTCGCCAGCCCGCTGACGCTCAGACCGCTGCGCCCGAGCGAAAATTGCAACATCTGAGTGGCAAGTTTGCCGCCGAACACCTGCCGCACGCGCTCCAGCGCGGAGGTTGCCCGCGGATACGAAAACAGTTGCCGTCCGTCGGCGGCGAGGCTGAATGCGATCGAATGATTCACCAGCGCCAGGCGCTGCACCACCTCGGCAATCGCGCCCTGCTCGGTGGCGATGGTCTTCATAAACTTGAGGCGCGCGGGGGTGTTGAAGAATAACTCGCGCACCTCGATGCGAGTACCGGCCGCCATTCCGCAGGCGCGCTCGTCATCGATATTGCCGCCCGCCACCATCAGCTCGATTCCATGCGGCTCCGCGGCCGGCCGTGTCTGCAGCTTCATGTTTGCGACGCTGGCAATCGACGCGAGTGCCTCGCCGCGGAACCCGAGGGTGCGGATCGAGATGAGATCGGAGGCGGAGCGAATTTTGGAGGTAGCGTGGCGGCGCAACGACAGGATGGCGTCTTCCCGCCTCATACCGCATCCGTCGTCGGTGACCGAGAGGAGGCCGAGCCCGCCGCGTTCGATTTCAATCGCGAGGTTGCGCGCGCCGGCGTCCAGCGAATTTTCGATCAGTTCCTTGACCGCGGATGCAGGGCGTTCGACCACTTCGCCGGCCGCAATCTGGCTGGCCACCTGCTCGGGCAGGATGTGGACTAGTCGCTCCGCCATTCCCCGTACCGCCGCTCCTCTTAGAAACGCTGGCGCTGCTCGCAAGCGCTGCGGTCATCTTACTCAAACGCGAGGATTTGAACCATCGCGCCATTTTGTGAAGCGCCAAGAACGGTGGCGCGCAGCCGGATGCCCGACACGAGGGCATCCCTTTGAACCGTTTGATGCCGCAAGTTGAACGATCGCGGCCGTTCTGAGAAGCTTTGCCGTCATCTCCCAATCGATGCTTTTTTAAACAGGATGAGATTTTTCCTGATGCGCAAAACCATTGCCGTGCTGATGTTCGCGCTGGCAATCGCCGCATTTGCCGGGGTCGCCGATGCCGACCAGATCAAGATCGGCGTAGGCACCGTGGGACCGATTTCGCCGCTGGCGATGTACCAGATCGAGCAATTGGTCGGCGCCGAACCTAACATTCATGAGATCCCGATCGTGCCGCCCGGAGATATCGATGCATGCGTGAAGCGTTTCGTCGCCGGCGATACTGACGATCGTCTCGACGGGGTCATGGTGGTGAGCCTGCCGACCGATAAGTTCCTCACCAAAAACGATCAGAACGAAGCGACTTTTACCGGCAGCTACGAAATCTGGCTGCTCAACTTATCGACCTTGGCCGAGGATCGGCACGCGTTCACCTTTGAAGATCGCGAACCGGTGGTGGGCGGCGTCACTGCGATTCTCACCATTCCTGCGCAGTTCCTGAGCCAGGCCGCGGGCGGCGGAAAACTCGTCTCCAGCAACGTCTACCAGGCCTACCAATCGGTGCAGAATCGGGTTGAAGCGAAATTGGTCGCGGCCACCAAGCTCTACCTTGCCAGTTCACCATTGGGCCAGATCGGACCGCTCGATATGCTTCAAACCGCGCAAGCGCTGATCGATCGCGGCGACGGCGAGACCGCGATGGCGGTGTTCAAAGCGGCCGGCGTCAACGATCCGCGGGTGAAGCAGTTGATGGCGGCGGCGGAAGGAAAATTAAAGCAGGCCGAATCCGCCAAATGGCTCGGCAGGACGCTCGGCGCCATGGCCGGTGATGATCCCGAGCAGGCTGGCGTCATGTTGGCCTCGTACGAGAAAAGTTCCGCGGCGCAACCCGCGCGGGTCGAAGCGATCCGACGCGTGCTCGCCAGCTATCCGCATCAGGAGACGCGCTCTCCATACGCGACCTTGATCACCAACGATGTTCCCGGGCTGGATCATTCCGCATTCGTCGCAATGCTCACGCAATTGTTCAGCGATGAGACCGGCTCGGCGCCGGATGAGGTGATCGTCAGCGCGGCGGCGGTCAACGTCCAGGACAAGGTCGCGCCCAAGGGGATGAAGACTCGCCTCGATGCTTACGCGCGGGCGCTCGGACGCAGCGCATGGGCGATGAGTATCAAGTGCGGATGCGCCGCCAGCGCGGTCCTGCAATCGGAAACCGCGGGCGCGCCCCTGCTCAAGGCGCGCTTCGAGCCCTCTTTCAAGCAGGCCGAAGTCGGGCTACCCTAGAGCGTTCAACCTGAGAAGAATTTTCACCCTGGAAGAGAAAACATCATGCAGCACTGCGCGATTTGCAAAAAGCATCAGTCGGTCGGCAATAACGTCAGCCACGCGAACAACAAGAGTAAGCGTCGATGGCATCCGAATCTGAAAGAGGTTCGCGCCTCGGTCGGCGGCAACGTCAGGCGGATGATCGTCTGCACCCGCTGCCTGCGTAGCGGAAAGATCAAAAAGAGCGCCTGAGTATCCGTTTGCTATTCACGAACGCCGTTACAGCAACGCGGTCAACTTTTCCGGCGGGCGCGCAATGATCGCGCGATTGCCGGCAATCACCACCGGCCGCTGCATCAGTTCAGGATGCTCCAGAAGCAGCGCGACGATTTTCTTCGATTCGGTGTAGTTCTCCGCCTTCAAGCCCAATTCCCCGAAGCGTTTGTCCTTGCGCACCAGGTCGGCGGCCGGACCTTCCAGCATCGAGAGAATTTTCTCCAGCGTTTCCCGGGTGGGCGGGTTTTTCAGATATTCGATGGTGTCGAACTCGACACCTTTCGCGCGCAGCAGTTCCACTGCGCCGCGTGAATTTCCTCAGCCCTGGTTATGATAGATCAGCAATTTAGTCATCGCGTTTGCTCCTCCCGCTTACAATATTCCCCCTCCCACCACGGCTCAAACCTTGCACTTCTCGAATGGCTCAGGAATGGATATTGAGTCGCTCCGTGAGCCGGGAGGAAAAACGAATCGATGTTGCATGCCGCTAGTCGTGTTCTATGCGCTTTTGGCGTCGCGGTCCTTGTCGCAGTGGCCGTCCGCGCCGATGCGGCGGTCGTCAGCGGGGTTTACACCAGCCGCGGCGGGAAGCCGCTCCCCGACCATCAGCTCCATTTCCAAGGCCGCATTGTCGGCGACATGTTCCTGGTGCGCACCGGCAGCGACGGTTCTTTCGCGGCCGACCTCCCGCCGGGAACCTACGATCTGAGGGCCGAGCGCGGGTTGATAGTAAGGCCTGGGATTCGGGTGGTCGGCGAGAACCTTAACGTCGGACGGGTTAGCGATGGCGCGCCGCTCGATGTGCGGCGTCCCTTCGAACGGCAGGGAATCGGCCCGTCATTGGTGGATACGGCGGCGCCTGCGACCGCGCATCTCGACAAGCTGCCGGTGGTGGCGCCCTCCAGTGCGGCATCGCCGGCGCACGCAGCGGCATCTGCGGCGACCCCCACAGCCCCAACCCAATAACGGAGTCGGAGAACTAACGATCAGCGAATCTCGCCGGCAGTGATCTATTGCGGCCAATTCGTGTAAACTCCCGGAGTCCAGAGCTTCGAAATATTCGCAGCCCGGGGGACATCGCTTCGGGTGATTCGGTCAGGACAGGGAGTGCCTGTGATCGGCAAGTTGGCCCTGTTTGTTGCGCTCCTGACTCTGGGTGGATGCGCACAGACGGAGACATTCAAGTTCCCGAGTGGAAAAGTCTGTCAGCTGACGATGTGCCCCGCTCCCCTGTTGCCGGCCGTGACCGCGGCCTGTCGTGAACCAAAGAGCGGAGAGGCAGCGTCCCCGCTTCGCTTTCCGCTGAATTGTTTTAAGCGGCCAAAGTTGATTGATAAGGAGCCCACTGCGTCAAGCGCAGCCTTCGGCTATTGCGCCTCTATAATCGGCAGGCAGAGCAAGTCAAAATCCGCGTACGCTCTCTTGCCTCGCGTAAAGAAACTCTACAATATGTAGACACGCGGTCCCCGGTGATTGTTTCGGGGGGTTCTGGGTCGCCTGCGCGGCGAGGCAGAGTCCTCGGAAACAGTTCCCCACGAACGCGAGCCAACTCAGGAGGTTCATTTGCGTGGAACTGGAAGAACTGAGACAGAGGTTGTTGCTCCGCTCCAAGTCAACCGACATCCCCCCGATCGCGCATCCGGTGCAAATCTCCGAAGTCGCATTGAGTGCCGCGGCCAGCAAGCTCAAGTGGGAAACCAGCCTCTCGCCGGTCGAGATCGCGGCGCGGTTGGGAATCAACGGTGCGAAAACCGACCCCCCTCGCGCCAAGGCGGAGAACGCGACCGAGGATACCATCGTCGCAGCACCGGGCGTCGAGCAGGAGCCTATCGTGCAAAAGCCGGAAGCTGCGGTCGCAGCCTGCGAGGACGCCCCTCATGGCGCGGAGCCTGTGACAACTCCGGCCGAGCCTATCTCGATTCTCGCCGACACGGTCCAGCAGTTATCCGCACCTACCGAGGCATTCCGCGAAGCCTTCGAGCATCTAAACGTGCTGCGGGACCCCATCGATAGCGCTACTGTTTCTACCGAGCAGGCGGTTAAGCGAATAACCGTATTGTTTGATCACCTATCGAGTTTGGCAAATAACTTCCAATCGATGCGGGCCTTCGCGGAACAGGTCAGAATGCTGTCCGCCAGCTTCGAGCCGATGAAGGGCCTGGATGCGCAGCTCGAGGTGGTTATGCTGGCGCTCTATACCAACGTCAAGGAAGTCGGCGCGGCGCTGGCGCCGGTCAAGGTCTTCCAGGCCAAGCTCTACCAGCTTATGGAGGCGCTGGATTCCATCGAGCGCCTGGAAGGAAAGATTTCCGGGCTTGCGGAGACCTTCCGCCCCACGATAGAGACGGCGCAGCCGCCCGCCGCGCTCGAGGCCGAAAAACCGGCGCAGGTTGCCCCCGCGGCCTAAGGTCCGCTTTGATCCGAACCTCCCACGACATCTCGGCCTGTGCCGCGCGACGATCGCGTCGCAGGCCGAGGTCTCGTGTTTTCAGTTCGGGGCCTGATACCTGCGCCGCAAGGTTTCCTTGATTTGCTCCGGCGCCATCCCTCCGTCGAACAAGCGGCTGGCGTCGAGAACCTCGTTGGTGCAGATCTGACAGGTCGCCCCGTGTCGGCTGCGATAGCAGTCGAGCAGCGACTTATGCCCCTCGTTCTTCTCACATCCGCAGTAGCAGTCGAGTTGCGCGAGCAACATCGGATTCTGCTCCGCGATGGTGTAGGCCTTCCGAACCGGCCCGACGAAAAGTTTCGGCGCGAGGGTTATCCCATTGCTGCTTTTCAACGATGCATCGCGAGCGGTGGCCGGCGAAGTGCGGGGACACATCTTGCAACAATCGCCTTCGCACGCGGCCGGCTTTCCCGGCGTTGCCGATTCTGCGCGACTGCCCCCGACTGATGCGCCAATCGCCACCAGAGAGATGAGCGTTATGCCGAGCGCGAGCGTCGGAAATTGATTCATGGATTTCATTTTATGCTTCTCCGGAATTCTCCTGAAGTACCAATCAATGGGGCGGCGGAGTGTTGGCGAGGATCGCTGACCACGCCAGCACTACCAGCAGCAACGCGCATTCGGTTGCAACGGTTCGGATGAGCATCCGCCGCGCGCTTTTCTGCGCGACCTTGGGCACCTGCCAATAACGATTGTAGGCCCCCAACAGCAGGGCCGGCGCGGCGATTGCCAGTTTCCACATCAAGGCCCGTCCGTACGCCGAATCGAAGAGCAGATGCAGGTTCCATCCGAACCATTGGAATGCGGTCAGAACTCCTGAAATCGCCAGGACGGCCACCGTCCATCCGCAGACCATCGAGACCCGAGCGGTGACGCTCTGGAACCTGGCGCCTCCATCCCTCGCACTCATCAGCAAGACCACCAGCGCCCCGAACCACAATCCGGCGGCGGCCTGGTGCACGAAGTCGATCGCGAGCACCAACCCGCCCTTGTCGATAGCGTGGCTGGTGAGACTTCCGAGCGCGATCAAAATCGTCGCCATAACCAATGCGCCGAGGCCGACTAATTCCTCGCGCAACGGAAGCCACACCACGATCGCGAGCATCACCACCGCGGCGAACCGCCACATCCAGATGCGGCCGGCCAGCGTCTCGCGCATGATTTCCGGGATCAGCGGCATCGCCTGCCGCCAGCTCGTCTCCGCCATCCCGGCCGCGATCTCGATGAACACCAGCGGCGACATCACCAGGTTGAGAATCGCGAGCACCCGCCATAGCGTTACGCAGCCGGACTTTTCGATCGGCGCCGGGGCCAACAGCAGCGCGAAAGCCGCGGTCCCGAAGATTAACGACTGTGCGACCAGCACCGGCCACGCAAAAATGGCGGGCGTATCGATCAAGCGCCACCGCTGACGGTGAACGAGTACGACCCTTCGGTGTGATGAGTGTCGACGCAGAGCACGGCCCATTGCACGGTGTATTGGCCCGGCTTCAGCGCGTCAACTTTCGCGGTCAACACGGTGCCATCGGCGCCAACTACCGGCGGGCCGACCGCATGATCCTTCCCCGCCGCATCAAGCACTCGCAGCTTGGCGAACAGCTTCTCGATGGGAGCATCGAATTTGATCCTTATCTCGCTCGGCGCCGTCGCCAGCGTTTGTCCCGCCGAAGGGCTTTGCGCTTCAGGAAAGGAATGCGCTTTGGCGTCAGGCGCCCCGGCTAGCAGCGATAGCATCAGGAGCGGAACTGCCAGCGGCGTTAATTTGAATGTCATTACGGTTTTCCTCATTGGAACAGGTCGTTAAGGGTCCAATTCGCCTCCGGGAGCACCGAATCGTAGAAGATGTCGAGGAGCCCCAGTACCACGGCATGGTTTTCGGGAATCGCGGCGTTGTTGAGGGCGAGTTGGGTTCCGACGCTCAGTTCGAACTGATAGCCGACGTAGGCGATGCCCGGCGTCACCAGCAGCTGCGGAAACGTCTCGCCGCTCGGGCCCCGGATGGCCTGGGAATAATTGAATTCGACATACGGAAACAGATTGCGCAGCGGCCACGGCAATCCGATGTCCTGCACATTGTTGCTCAGGTAGGGGAGCGAATACTCGATCACCTGATTGGCCTCGATCCCATTGTTGACCCGTCCGCCGAGCGCCGTCTCGTATCCAAAGTTGCCCTGAAAACCGACCGGCCGCAGGAACTTCAGCACCGGCCAGTTGGGAAGATCGCCCAGCGCCTTCTCCCAATTGATCGAGGGTCCAATGCTGGTGTGTTGCTGTTCCTCGATGCTGGGGTTCCCGGTCGGTAGGGTCATGCTAAGCGCGATCGACAAAAGCAGTTCATGCCTGGGAACGATGAGGAACGCATACTTGGCGAACACCTCGAGATTGTCGAAACCGTTGTCGCTGGGATCATCGTTGGGCGACAGGTACGACCAACTGGTGCCGCCGCCCATGCTGAAACGCGACAATCCTTCCTTGTCTTTCCAAAGTACCTTTTCAATTTCGGTTCCGATGCTGTAGGTCTGGCCTTCGCTTCCGCGCGCCCATCCGGGCGACACGATATCCAACTCATTGGCCGGGGTCGGATCTTCGGCCACCAGCGGTTCCAGGAACATATAATCGCCGACCACGCCATGGGCCCATGCCGATGCCGGGGGGAAGCAAATCGAGGCCGCCAGCACAATTATCATCAGATTCAGATTCTTCAATTTCACCATCGCCGTCCGCGCCACCAACGCCGGGCGACTCCCTAGCCCCGCGCGAAAAATCGACGCGGGCAGTATCAACCTTTTGCGCTACTTTGTGAGAAGGAAGAACGGACTAGGGGAGAGTTTTGGGCGGCGGAAGAATCGGTCCGTCGCCGAGGCGGCCCACCATCGCACGATACCCATCGACGCTGGAAACGACCGCATCGCGCGGACCGCTGGTCGTCGCGAGCACAAGCGGAGCCGGGGCCATCAGCGGCGCATGGCTGATGTCGAGCGAACGCGCGGGATGGCAAATGTCCATGGTCAGGGTGCAACGCGAGTCCGCGATGACCCATCCGCACATCATCGGCATGCTCACGATGGCAATCACCAACGCCAACGCGGCTCCGACGTTGTTCAGATCGAGCGCGAAGCGATTGTGGCTCAAAACAACCACCTCAACTTTTTGAGGTCAGCGGTGAGGATGGTGATTTTGCCGTCAGTCTCTTGGCTCGGCACCGCCATCGGGAGGCAGGAGGCCTTGCCGGTGAGAATGTGATTGACCGGATAGCGATTGCCACAGAGCCGGCAAATCAGATAGCCGTCCGAATAGGAAAAGCCCTTGTGGTAGGTGTAGCACTGCGAGCAGGCGTCCATGACCGAGCGGACCTTCCCGTCGGTCCCGCGCGCGAGGACGAAACGGAGCTTTTTCCCGGCGTCATCGCGGTAGCAGAAGGTCTTGGCGGTGCCCTTATCGAGCAGGTGACCAGAAATCACCAGCTGATCCTTGCCTTCGACCGAGGTACATCCGGGCTTGGCCATCGAGATAGTCATGGCCACAGCGGCGACGGCCACCACGCCTATCCCGATCAGGGTTCTGAGCCGGATCTTCATTCCAGATAATCTTTCACGCGGCTGCTGCCAGATCAAATGCCTACGCAGCGAGGGGGATGAGGGCCAATTTCAAGTGCTGGCGTTGCTCGACGGCATACAATCGGCGTCACGGAGTGGGGCCAGATAGCGACCATATCGTCTGTGTAGATGAGCTTCGAGATGCTTGGTCCACGGCATGACGCGAGAATAGACCGGATCGTGCTGTGAACACATCCGGCGCAATCTTTATGCTGCCTCATCTTCCCCAAGTGCGATCTGCAAAATCTTGATTAACTTTGTCAACTCTTTCGGGTGCCAGTCGTTCGGAAGCTGAATATAGGCGAGTCGCGTTGGCCCAAGCGGTAGAGGAATCCGCTCACTGGCCTGCTCAGTTTTTACTGCTCGTTGTCCCTCGAAAGCTGGACGCATTTTCTCGACGAGCCTGACTTCCTCGGCGATTCTTTCGGACGAGTCGGAGTTGGTTACAGGTCGAATTGTATCGTCTGTGACCTGAATCAACTTCGCTTCTTGCAGCATATCCAGCACTGCCTTGGCGGGACCTGTCTGTTTGCCTTTGTCCGCAATTCCAGCCGCAAGTGCCAGCGTGCCTTTCAGATGCTCGAATTTCATTACGCCGCGTGCGCGAATCATGCCGACCCATTGATTCAGGTGTGAATTTGAATGAACAAGCTCCTGAAGCGCTTCAGCGATTAGAGATTCATTCTCCATGACGAGACATGCGGCAAGCCTACTTCCCAAGGGAGTAGGCTTGTTGCCTTCTTTTGAGACGACTCCGATTTCGCGAAGAAAGTTATTGTTGGCGCTCACCATCGGGCGGGGAATGTCTGCGATATCGGCAACCTGATCAACGGTCGGTTTTTCCTCATTTTCGACCTGACCGTAAGCCCGAATGATTTGCTTCACTGTGGACCACGACGACATTGGCATGGGGAAAGGGTTTGGCATATTTACGAACTCCGTTGAAGCGGTATAGAAAACTATCATCTGCGGGCAGGCGCGTCCATAGCTCATGTATCAAGACGCCACAACGTACGATACATTAACGGAGACAGCGTCTTTGACGCCAGTCGCCATAGTGACCGGCAGAAGTGGTAATGGCCACTCGATGCTTGCGCGCTTACCAACCTTGACAATTTTCGCAATTGATCGATACCATGGGCGCGTGTCACGGCCTGCCTACATGCCGATCGAGGAGCTTCTTAAAGAGAACAAAAAGCGCAGGCCGCGCCCGCTCACGACTACCGAGATCGTCTTGGTCCTCGCGCGCGGGGAAGGTAAAATCGCCGTGCGCTTAATGGCGCAACACTACGCGGCGAAATTAGGAATTTCAGAGGAAGAATTTATTCTTCGGGCTGGCCAGCGTTGATCGCGGCATGAAGGCGACTGAGCGCGCGCGCTTCGATGGCGGGCCATTCCTGCTCGGTGCGCTTGATATCTTCATCGGTGATTTGGAGTTCGTCCGTAATAGCCCGCGCTGTCGCCTCAGGGAGTCTTATGTTGGGCATTCCTTTTGGTGCGACCAGATCAACTTTCTCCTCGATGTCTTTTAAGAGAAGTCTTCTGTGTTGATGTTCTGGTCGGATAGGCACCTTGTAGAGGTCGTCGGCCATTGCCCAGCCATGAGTGTTTCGGCATTGCTGAAGCACTTCATCCATGATCTCAAACACGGGCTGATTGTCACGGTGTTTTTTCAGGGACTCCGCGAATCGGGCCAGTCGCTTCCCACGGTCAGTAAGAGCGAAATTCTTCGCAAAGCCGTTAAATCGTAACGCATCGTAAGCGTCCAGTAACTCAACGCTGAAGGGACCGTGTTTGTATCGATAGAAACGGAAGGTCGGACCAATCAGGTCGGACTCTCGTAGAGCGAGTTCGATTCGGAAAGCCGTTTTTATGATTTTCGTCTTACCGAGAAACGGCGCGGCCTTGTCCAAAATGTAGGCGAGCAACGCTAGATTGACGGCGCTCTCCTTGAAAGGCGTCCGCTTATTGAGTTCGATCCGCGCCATGGTCTTTGCATCAGAATACAACCCCTTTGGTTCGGACAGCAATGGGATTGGTCTGGGAAAGTATGAGCAATCATCGGATTGCGGCCTGAGAAGAGACATAAAAGCCTTTACTATCAGGGACTTGTGGCTAGTGTCCAAAATCTCTTGATTGCCGATACTTTCCTATACTGATCCTGTTGCCATCTGGCTAGACAAATTCGCCCGAAATGTCAGTGGCAAAGGTCCGACCTGTCACGTCCCGACCAGCTTACCGCCTTCCTGTGTCAACATAATCGCCCCTACCCTGAACGAAGCAAAGGCGAATATAACGGGATGCATTCTCGGCGATGATTCGTGGCTAAGATTCGATCAGGGAGTTTGTGCGGTGGCCATTACAAAAACTGTCAAAATTGGCGGTCTCGATGCTGCGGAAGGTATTGGTATTGTACACGCGCCATCGGTTTCAATCGACGAGGATTACTCTGCGTGGCTGAACGAGCAGGCCGTGTTGGTTCGCGCTCGAAAATATCAACTGGTCGATTGGGTGCATCTGGCAGAGGAACTCGAAGAAATTTCTGCCAGGCTCGAGACCGACTTAGAAAGCGATCTTCGGGTCGTCCTCGAACGCCTTTTGAAGTTAGAATACGAGCCGAACGAAAACGAATGGAAAGGTCGTTCTCGTAGTTGGAAAGTGCAAACCATCGAGCATCGAGCGCGAATCGATACAATTCTTGCGAAATCGCCGAAACTGCGTCAACGAGTCGCCGATTTGGTGACTACGCAATATCCGGTCGCCGTCCGGAAGGTAGCGACGCAGACACGGCGCCGACGCGCAAGTTTTCCGGCCGCGCGCCCCTGGCCCGTTGATCAAATACTCGACCCTGATTTCTTTCCCAATCCGTTCAATCTTCCTCTCGATGACGATTAACTGGTTTCTCTCACCGACCGTCACGCCGGAATACCAAGCCTGTGTCGTGGTGCTTCGGCGCTGAATTCGCAGGCGACTTACTTTTTCAGGCTTTGATGGAGCCAGTCGTCGAACCGGATCTCACCGAGCTTCGCGTCATCTTCGGGAATCAGCGTTCGCTCCTTCAAATGCGCGCCGGAATACGGCGCATTGGGATCGGCGACCACCTCGCGCGAGTCACCGAGTTCGCGCAGGCAATGGCGAATGAGTTCATGGAGACGGAACTTCTCCGGGCCACCAATCTCAACCATGCCGTTCACGGGCTTTCCGACTGAGACTCTGCCGACTCCCGCGGCGACATCGTCGGCGGCCATCGGCTGGAAGAGTACCGGTGCGAGATGGACTTGATTTCCCTGGGTGGAGAAGTCTGCGATGCCTTTGACGAATTCGAAGAACTGCGGCGCGCGAATGATCGAGTATGGCAGGCCGGATTCCTTGATGAGCTTTTCCTGAACCATCTTGGCTCGAAAGTAAGGGCTCTCCAACAGGCGCTCGGTTCCGACCACCGACAGCGCAGCCAGATGTCCCACTCCGGCAGCACCCGCATGTTTGAGCAGATTGGTGGTCGAGGTCTTGAAGAAGTCCATCGCCGGCCCCTCCTCGAAAGAAGGTGAGTTCGATACATCGACGACTACCTGGGCGCCCTTCAACACTTCAGCAAGTCCCTGACCGGTAAGCGTGTTCACCCCGGTGCTCGGCGCGGCCGCGACGGCCTGATGGCCCTGCTGGGTGAGCTTGCTGACCAGTTTTGATCCAATGAGACCGGTTCCGCCAATCACTACGATTTTCATGACTGTCCTCCAGTTGGGCTCGTAAGCGGGCTCGATGAGTTTGAGAATTTCCCGAAGCTGAGTGTTTACATCTCAAGTTGTGGCGAGAGCTTTAGCCTCCGAGGTTACTTTACCGGAATCAAAACCGGGGCATCTTTGTCCTTGAGCAAGAGCACCACGAACTTGGCCGGCTTGGTCTTGCTCGCGTTGCGACCGATGGTGTGAATGTCATTGGGGCCTTCATAAAACGTCTGCCCGGGCGTAAGGGTTACCGGTTTCTCGCCGTTCACCGCCATTTCGATGCTGCCTTCCAGCACATAGACGAAGGCCTCCGCATTGTGGCGATGAACCGGGTCCTGGCTTCCGGGAGGATATTCAACCGCAATCATCAGGGCTTCCTTACCTGGAAAATCCGGCAACGGTTTCGACATCAGCGAAGTAACCTTCGCCTCCTGAGCCATCAGCGGACTGCACACGAGAAAAGAGCTGCACACGAGGAACGATACGAACAGGATTTTCTTCATCACCGGCTTCCTGCTGATTCTGCGAGTTGCGGGCTGATGCGCTGCCGCCTCTCACTGAAACGCAATGCCGACGCTATTTCAAGCGCTAGTGGAGAACTGTAAAGGGCGGGCGCGCCACTTCAGCGGGCGGAGTGCGGCGCTTCACGCGCCTCACGAATACCTTCTCAAAGAAAGTGCAAAACCACCGTCACGCATCTACCGCATCAGACTCGATAATGAGGATGTGCGATGGCCGCGCTGCGAGGTGATCTCGGGATACAGCGAGTCGAGCCGGGCGCGAAGCTGATCGAAATTGACGAAGGGCTTTTCCAGATATGCGATGGCGCCTTGCGAAAGATAGCTCATCGCGGCCACCGCCTTGGAACTTGAGCTGATCATGATGACGCTGGTTTCAGGCTTCTCCTCGCGGATGATTTTGAACAAATCTTCGGTGGTGAGGTCGTCGACCTGCGGCATCACGATGTCGAGGGTAACAATCTGGGGCTGCAACTCGCGAAACAGTTTTAGTCCCTGGCTGGGATTCTCCGCTTCCCCTGCGATGGCGCAACCCAGAGTCTCGAGGCGCGCCCGCAACATTCTACGCGTCGGCAGCGAATCCTCCACAATCAGGGTTTTGATTCCGTCATGAGCTTTCATTACATCCCCTCCAATCCCTCTTCGATGCAGGTCTGCTCGCGCGATTGCCAATCATTTCCGCGCCGCCGGCCCTACGACGCCTGCGCGATGGGCGCCGGCTTCTTATTGAAGACCTGGTGTGCGCGGGGCTGCTCTGCATGCAGTTTGGCCAGCCCCTGCGTGATGCCGTCGATCGATGCGATCGCGATCGCGGCCTCGATCTCCTTGCAAATCGCCGCCATCGGATTGGCGCCCACCATCGCCGCGCTGCCCTTGAGCGTGTGAACGTAGTTTTTGAGTTGTTTGAAATCCGACTCCGCCAACGCCGCGTCGATGCTGACGATCAGACGATCCATCTCGTCCAGAAAAAGTTCTGCGACTTCAGCAAACAGCGCGGGATCGTCCAACTCGGCCGCTACGTCATACGGCTTGGACACCGGTGCTTCGTCGGCGCGGCCACTTATCAGGTTGGCCAGCAGTTCGAGCAGCACGGCTTTGGATACCGGCTTGGTGACGTGCAAATCGCATCCCGCTTCGAGGCTGCGCTCGCGGTCACCGGCCATCGCAGCGGCGGTCAACGCGATGACCGGGGTGCGCGCGACATGGTTCTCGCGTTCCCATCTGCGGATTGCGGCGGTGGCTTCGTAGCCATCGACCAGCGGCATATACATGTCCATCAGGACCACGTCGTATTTGCTTGAAGTAAATTTCTTGACCGCGAGCGCGCCGTTTTCCGCTTCGTCGATTTCGTATTGGGTGGCCTTGAGGAAAGCCTTCACCAGCATCCGGTTACCCGGGTTATCCTCGGCGAGAAGGATTCGCGCGGCCCTGGTCGGGGTCGAACTCGCCTGGATGGTGTCGGCGGTCGGCGCAACCTTCGCCCACTCGACCTCACCCACCATCGCCTCCTGCAGAATGCGGAAGAGTTCGCCGCGCTTGGGCGGTTTCACGATGTAGTGGCGCAGGCCGGCTTCCTTCATGCGATCGAAGCGGGCGTGCAACTCGTCCGAAGTGAGCATCAGAATCGCCGGGGTCCGATCGCTCCGATCGTGGAGTGCCTTGATCAGCTCGACTCCGCCGACGTTGGGCATCTTGCTATCGACCATCAGAATCGAAAATCGATTGCCCGATGCCGCGGCGGCTTCGATTGCGCCAATCGCCTCGGTGGCGGAAACGCAAGTCTCGGTCAGCCCGCCGATGGACCTGATCATCCGGGCCAGCACCGCCACGCCGGCGGCATTGTCGTCGACGATCAGAACATGCGCTCCATTGAGGTTGGGGCGCTGCGCCGCGGCTTCCAGCGACTCGATCGGGAGCGCGAACGGGATGGTCGCGCGGAAGCTGCTGCCCTTGAGGATTTCGCTTTGCACCGTCAGTTTGCCGCCCAGCAGTTCCAGCAGGCGGTTGACGATGGTGAGGCCCAGCCCGCTGCCTTCGTTGCGTCGCGAGGCCGCCGAATCCAGTTGCGTGAAGACCTGGAAAACCGCATCGATCTTTTCGTCGGGAATGCCGATGCCGGTATCGCTGATGGTGAAGCGAATCTCCGCGCGATCCGCATCGCCGGCGACCTTTTCGACCGCCAGCGAGACTTGCCCGAACTCGGTGAACTTGACCGCATTGCCAAGCAGATTGACGAGGATCTGCCGCAATCGCAGCGGATCGCCGACGACCACCGGAGGAACCTCGGGATCGATCCACACCGTCAGCTCGAGGTTCTTCTCGTGCGCGCGCAGCGCGAGGCTTTCGGCCACCGTCTCGCTCAACTCGCCAACGTCGAATTCCTCGTCCACCGTGGTCAGGCGTCCACTCTCGATTTTGGCGAGGTCCAGGATGTTGTTGATCAGTTCGAGCAGGCTCTTGCCGTTGGCGAACATCGTGTTGACATAGCGGCGCTGCTCGTTGGTGAGCGGGGTCTCGCCCAGCACCTCGGCCAGCCCCACGATGGCGTTCATCGGGGTGCGAATGTCATGCGACATGCTGGCCAGGAATCCGGACTTCGCTTCCGAGGCTTCCAGTGCCGCCAAGCGCGCTTTGTCGATCGCGCGGCGATAGTGTTCGTTGATAACCACCGACGCCTGCGCCAGGCCGATGGCAATCAGCCCGGTCAGCCAATGGATCTCGAAGCCGTCGTCGGGAACCCGGATGGTCTGGATGACCATCATCATCAGCGCCACCCCGTTGAGGGAGAACTGCCAGCGCGACTCCCACGGCAGCAGCGCCGCTGCGCCGGTCACCATCAGGACTACCGAAAGATAAAAGGGTTCGTTGCGGCCGGATATCACACTCAGCGCGGTGGTTGAGAAGAGAATCACGGTCACCGCCCATAAGGTCAGCGCCCGCCAATGGCGCCGGCCCATCGGCGTGAGCACCATGAAGAAGCCGATTACTCCGGTCGCGATATTGGCCAGATGCAGCGGGAGCGTCGCGACATTGACGCCCGGCGGCAAATTCAGATCGAGAAAGAGGTAGGCGGTCTGGAACAGGACGATCAGTACTGATGCGGCGCGTACGGTCCTCGCCACCAGCTCCGGTGAGACCGCAAACTCATCCGGGATACCCATCTCCGCCGCGCCACCGTCAGACGGCGTGGAATTATCTCGATCTGAAAGCACTCTGTCGCGGGAGGCGGTGATCATTCCCAACCCGCCGGACACGGGCAATTTGCCAAACGCAGTCGCCATCGATGTCAGGTCTGCAACAAAAGACCAGTCCCCCCTGTGCAGATAGCAGGATCGGTTCCTACCCGTGGGTAGGGAAATCATTCATGTTTGGCGGGGAAGTGCCTACAGGATGCAACCGCAGAGCTCATCGCGTAGCGATGCTGCAACCGCGGTCGCTATCGGAACAGACGAAGGTACAAGTCGAAAATTCAGTGGGCGCTGAGCAGTTGGAACGATTACCAGCGCAAACGTGCGCGACGCAGTTGGTTCAGTATGAAGAGGACGTCGCGCTCGCAGGTGACCTCGCCCATCATCGCCGCATTGGACAGAGATTCCTGCTCTTCGGCGGTAACCTGATAGTTCTCGGTCCAGGCCTTGTCGGCGAACAACCGCTCGATGACACCCGCGCGGGAGTTGGATGTCCCGGTATTATCGGACTTCTGGCGCGCGGCGCCGGAGTGCGCGGGGATATGCTTCATAGTCTCCTGTCCAAACGGTCGAGCATCGCCATGAGGGCGATGTCCACACTCACCATTTGACGTTATAAACTACACGAAGTCACTAAGCAATACACGACGTAACAAAAAACTACATACCCAGGCTGGCCCGATCGTAGCAAAACTCGCCTCTAAGGCGGATGCGGAGTGACGCCGCCGAGCCGATGCTGAGTCAATTTGGAGTCCGGCCGTCTGGATTGCCGACCAGTTCGGCTAGCCGCCGTTCGCGGAAACGTTCCAGTGGAATCCTCGAAGACTTGGGTCCTTCAAAACCAGATCAATTCAAGACGGCGCAATCGGTTCCAAGGTGCGGCTTCGCGCGTGCGCGTTTTGGAGGCGCTTCGCGCGATCCGGATTCGACGGTCGTTCGCGAGGAGGTTGCGTCACAGGTGACCCCGTCTCCACTATGATCGCATGATGAGCACGTCGACATTGATGCATTCGATCACGCCATCGGCAATTTGCTTAAGAGTGGCGACGATGTGATCAACAAGTCTATATCTAAGTAGTCTCGCGCTTTGTGGGATTGGGCGGAGGAAACTGCATATCGGTTTGAGCCTTTGCTGGCGGTAAGGGTAAGCCAGCTACCTCAGCGGTGGGAATTCCGAATCGACGGGCTAGACCGATCAGGCCCTTATCTTGAGAATAGATGCGATTCACGCCGGATACCTTCGCGATAGCAACGATTTGATGATCGACTTTGACCTTGGGCCATGGGTCGCCAAAGCGGTTGCGCTTGCCGGTAGACTTCAACGTTGTCCTCAGCATCGCAGCTGCTTCGACCGCTGCTCTGGCGTCAAACGGTTCAATCTTGAACCGCTTCGACGAATTAATAATCTGAAAATAGTCTGACGCGGCATTTTCCGCGCGAACAAGTAGTTCGCTGAAGACAGGCGCAGGTATAACAACTTGTTACGCGATTCCTCGAGTTGCGCAATCAAGAACTGCTCCCGTTGCTTTGCGTCCGGAATTACATGGCCGTGGCGGTCGTGAATGGTAGCCGGATTGGGAGAAATCGCTATCAACAGCGTTGCCGTGTCGGAAAGACATCCTTCACTGTTTAGGCGTCGTCTCCATGGTCCTCGCCATCGCTCCGCAATCGGGCAAGTTCCGCTAACGGATTCTCCATTTCATTCCATTCGTTCCCAGGTACAGCACGGATCGTAGTTGAAAACAGAGCATTACGATCGTCAATCAGCGGCTGAAAATCGACGAATGGTAAATCTTCAAGAATCCATTTGCCCTTTGCGAGATCGGAACCACGACCTTGTCCAAACACCCGCAGCGGAATGTCGAAAATGTGCTTAGCGATCTCCCACGCAACAGATCGAGACCCGTAGCAGAGGTGACTGCCCTCATCGGATTGTAAGTGCACAGGGACGGGATCATTAATCCCGCCAAGGCGCACCACAACACCATCAAGAGTTCCTTCTTGATTAAACGGCCCGAATACCTGCTTGGTGGTTTCTTGTGCAGGCGGTTCAAAGCGAACTATTTCCGCGCCAGCCTCAAACATAAAAACTGCGCCCGTTTTGTCTTCACGTAACTAATCCGCTAGCGCTTTCGCCCGCGGAGAGCGGTTGCGGTCCAGTTGGTTGAACCCCGCTCGTTTGCGTCGCATCCTTGATTCGTTGCTCTATCCTGGGCGCTGCTTCGAACAGAGTAACGATGAAGGGCATCAATCTCGACCCTAATTCACCCCGGCGAAGGTGAACGTGTTTCTGCTCCCATACGACAGTGGAGCTCAAATCATCAGAAATACTCCGTTACCCGTTCATCGAAGTCCCGTCCGAACAGAGCGAGATCCGTCAACAAAAATCTGAATCGCAAAAGGTCCATCTGGTTCGAACCACGATAAGGACCCGCAGAGCTCGGGTACCCAGTTAGCCCGCCCGTCACGACTCATGTAAGGGTAGCGAAGCTCTGGCGAAGGATCATCCGTCGCGTGCCGGATAATCATGTTCGCGAAGGACTCCTACCCAGCCGATGGGTGCGGGATCATTGATAAATACTTCGTGGCGACCTGCTTCAGGTTTTCAGTCTGACCCACTACCCGCCGGGACTCCCGTCTCGTAAATCCCGCTCTCGCGATGCTATTATCGAAGCCTTGAACTGAACCGCCGAATGAGGCCGCCCCGAGGTCTTTGGCCGAGATTCTTGCCCGAGGTTTTGACGATGATGGAACGTATTGAACTTTCCCGCGAATGCGAAGGCGTCCAGGTTCCGGCCGGGACCAAAATGACCCTCGAAAAAGGACTCGAGGTCTTCATCACTCAGTCGCTCGGCGGAACCTATACCGTGCAGGTTCCGGCCTACGGCGGCTTGTTCCGAATCTCCGGCAAGGATGCCGATGCGCTGGGTAAAACTCCCGAGCAGACCGCCGAAACTGCGGTGGCCGGCGACACGGAATCGATGGTGTGGGATCAACTCAAGACCTGTTTCGATCCCGAAATTCCAGTGAACATCGTCGACCTCGGATTGGTCTACGGGATGGAAATTGCGCCGCTTCCTGACGGCAGCAAACGGGTCGATGTCAAGATGACGCTGACCGCGCAGGGATGCGGCATGGGCGCATCGATCGCGATGGATGCCAAACAGAAGCTTTCCGAGATTCCCGGCGTATCCGAGGCCAATGTCGATCTGGTGTGGGATCCGCCCTGGAACCCGCAGATGATCTCGCCGGAAGGCAAGGAGCGCCTGGGGCTGGACTAGCAGCCTCTCATACGTTGTGGACCGGCGTTGGAGTGTTCATAGGCCAAAACCGCCTTTGAAAGGCCGGTTTGCGTTTGTCTTCCTCCGTGGATAACGTCGATCATGATGGCATCCTTGGACTGGCAGCTGATCGCCGAAGTCGCGACCACTGTCTCCACGGTCGCATTCGCCGCCAGCGCGATCGTGGTAGTTATGCAGTTGCGCCAGGCCGCGCGCGAGCGTTACTTCTCGGTCACCGCGCATCTGTTTGAAATCTGGCAGAGTCCCGAGTTTCAGCATGATCAGCTCTTCCTGCTGCACAAACTTGCGCAACCCACCTGGGAAGAGTTCTGCGCGCTGGGACGAGGCGAGCATCCCGAACGCGCGCTTCATCGGGTGGGCGGCTACTACGATCGGGTCGGCAACCTGGTGCGCCACGGCCTGATTCGCAAAGACGATATCCTGCCGACCATCGGAGGCAACGCGGTGGCGGTATGGTATCGCATCGAGCCGCTGGTCAAAGAACTGCGCCTTCGCGAGAACGCAGTGCTCTTCGAGAACTACGAATCACTGCTGCCTGAATGCCGCGAATGCTATGTGCCGGGCGTCGAAAGCCATCTCCGTCAAGTTTCCGTTCCGATGCCCGCGACGAAAAACGGAGCCCTCGCACCAGTTTGCGTGATACCGGAGGTGGCCGCCCGCGAATCAACAGTGAGCAATGGCGCACAGGTGGGTAAATCGAGTTCGACGACGGGGGGAGAAATCGAAGGGAGGTTTTCTCCAATGGTTACCGACAGCGCGATTGATACTGGTACTCCGGCGAAGGCAGAATTTGCACTTCCTGACACCGATGGCATCCAACATAACCTTTCGGAGTTTATCGCGGCGGGACCGGCGGTGCTGGTCTACGCGCGAGGCGCATGGTGTCCGTTCTGTTTGCGCCAACTGGCCGACTACGGCGAACGCTATCGTGACTTCAAGCAATCCGGGATCGAGGTATTCGCGGTTTCACCCGAAAGCCCGCGCCGCGCGCGCCGCCTGCGCAGGCAATTGAAGCTGCCATTCGCGGTGTTATCGGATTCCCGGCTGGAGGTGGCACGTAATTTCGGCTTGATGGACCATGAAAAACCGGGCGAGCCGACCCCCGCGACGCTGGTGCTCGATGGCCGGCGGGGGGTGATGCTGTCGACGCTCAATCAATTGGAGAAGTGTCTCCTCGCGCGCGACACGCTCGCTTATGCCCGTGCGCTCAGGCAGGAGGGCAGTATGCCGTCGCCCCCAGCGCCGCAGGTAGAGAGGCCACAGGCCGGTCCGGGCTATTTCGCGCGCGGTCTTTGGAATATGGCCGCCGGCCTCGTAGTCCGCTGAGGCGGCTCAAGCAATCGCGAGGGAAGTCCCCTCGGATCAAACAGCAGTGCGGTTACTGAACGGCGTAAAGGCGCCATGGATCGGGAACGCCCTTGAGCGTATGCGCGCCGCGATCGCCGAACTTGAGGCCGGAGCCGCCAACCAGGTCCCTGACGGTGCTGGAGACCAGTACCTCATCCGGCTCAGCCAGGGCGGCGACCCGCGCGCCGATGTGCACCGCGATGCCAACTACGTTGTCACCTGAGAGCTTGCACTCACCGGTATGCAATCCCGTGCGGACCTGAAGTCCCAGCGCATGGACGCGCTCGCGGAGTGAACAAGCGCATCGGATCGCGCGCGCTGGGCCATCGAAGGTGGCGAGCATTCCGTCGCCGGCGGTATCCACCTCGCGGCCGCGAAAGGCGCTCAGTTCTTTGCGTATCACGGTGTACCAATTGTCGAGCAATACGCTCCATCGCGCATCGCCCATTTCGAATGCGTGTTGCGTCGAGGCGACGATGTCGGTGAACATCACGGTGGCGACCACCCGATCCGGTTCGAGGCGATGGCGCTCGCCAGTGATAAATTCCTCGATGTAGTCAGCGATAACGTCCTGGGTTTCATTGTCGAGCACCAGGTGGTCGGTGCCGGGAATCTCGGCGTATTTTGCTCCGGGGATCTGCTCGGCAAGGTAGCGACCGCATGAAACCGGCACCAGCGCATCGCCCACGCGATGCAGAATCAGGCTCGGAATCTGGATTGATGGCAGAACGTGACGGACATCCAATTCGAAGTTGGCGTGCATCAGCGCGGCGATCGAGCCGGGACTCGCTGATTCCCGCTCGAGACGACCAGATTGCTCACGGACCGCTCTGTCCCCGTATGCACTGGGAGCGTTCATTTTGAGTAAAATCCCCTCACCCCAATGCTCTGCCCATTGTCTGAGGATCCATTCCAGTCCTTCGCGGGTCACCGACCACGGAGGATCCTTTAGCGACGCGAAGGTTCCATAGAGGACGAGCGACGAGGCCCGTTCCGGATAGGTGGCGGAAAACATCAGGCACATCGGGCCGCCCTCGGACCAACCATAGATTGTCGCACGCGCAGAGCCGGCCGCATCCATAACCGCGCGCACGTCACCGACCCGTTCTTCGAGGGTTTGCTCGGCGATCCGGTCAGACAAACCTTGCCCGCGCTTGTCGAACACAATGACCCTCGCAAAAGCGGTGAGCCTTTTGAGCAAGTGTTGATAGGACGGTATCTCCCACAAGACTTCCACGTGTGAGAGCGTCCCAGGGATAAGCACGATGTCGCGCGGGCCCTCGCCGAAGATGCGATAGGCGAGGTGAACATCGCCACTCTTCGCGTATCTGATGGGAGCTTCCATTTCTTGCCTCCCGCGTGCCGAAAGTAGTCTCGCCGAAACGTAGTATGACCTGATGATTATCACCGCAAGGCCGCGTAACCAGCAATGGCCACCGCTGGAGATTCTTAGCCATGTGAATGCTCAACAGGCGCCGACCTCGCTCTTCCGACGCTGGACCTGAATCCGCATTGCAGGTGCGCGATACATTGTGAGGGTCGCCGCTACCGGTGAGCATCCGTCTCGGTTACGAGCTCACGTATCGCAACGCATCGGCCCGCCAGCACTTGAACCGGGTATTGCTGGAAATAATTGTCCGCCTTGGTAATCCGGCCAGCGTGCCGCAGCGCGTTGAACTGCTGATTTTGCATTACGGTGGTGCAATCGATCTGGCTGTCGAAAGTGCCGACTTTTCCCCACTTTGAAAGCGGCAAATCGGTCGCCGGATGACCGTCTGTGGTAAGCGGCGGGACGATCAGCAGCCATCCACCGTAGGCGCCCCCGCCAGTGGCAGAGGCGCATCCGGCGAGGAGCAAGATGGAGATCGCGATAAGATTACGGATGCGCATCGCTGTGGCTCATCGTTCGCTGCGGCGCCTACGTTGACACGGCTGGTTCAGACCGATAATTAAAGTGGTTCCGATTCAATCATGTTTGCAATCATAAAGACTGGCGGAAAACAGTACCGCGTTGCTGCGGGCGACCAAATCACCGTCGAACGCCTCATTGGCGATGTCGGCAGTCAAATCTCGCTCAGCGAGGTCCTCGCGATCGGCGGCGATAGTCCGGTCATCGGGCGGCCGCTGGTAGCGGGCGCCGCGGTGAAGGCGAAAATCGTCCTGCAACCACGCGGCACCAAGGTGATCGTGTTCAAGAAGAAGCGGCGCAAAAACTATCGCCGCAAGCGCGGTCATCGCCAGGAATTGACGGTACTCAAGATCGAGGATATTTCGGCGGGCGCTTAGCCGTCCGCGACAAATCGAACCTTCGCGCGACCACGACTGATCGGAAGAGGCCGGAACGGGGCGCGAAGCGCCGCCCGCAGGGCCGACGAGGCGGAGCGATCAGCGCAGTCGAGGAGAATTTAAAGATGGCGCATAAGAAAGGACAAGGTTCAACGCGCAACGGCCGCGACAGCCCAGGGCAACATCGCGGCATCAAGATTTACGCGGGCCAGACCGTGAAAGCGGGCAATATCCTGGTTCGCCAATGCGGCACCAAGGTTCATCCGGGCCGCAACGTCGGGATGGGCCGCGACTATACGCTTTACGCCCGCATCGACGGCGTGGTTAAGTACGAAACGTTCCGCAACGTGAAGCGGCGCGTGAGGATCGAACCGAGCGCGGAGACCGCATCCGAGGGGGCGAGCGCGTAAGCAGGCGTATCGCATCAGGTTAAGATGAGCCCCGCGGATCGCTCCGCGGGGCTTTTTGTTTCCGCGAAAAATTTTTTCGCCGCGATGCGGCCCAAAGCTACGACAGGAGCAAATCAATGAAACTCGGACTCGTCACCGGATATTCGGGCGCCCAGATGGGATTGCCGATGGACTTGATCATCGAAGCCGAGAAAGCCGGCTTCGATTCGGTATGGACCGGCGAAGCTTACGGCTCCGACGTGATCACGCCGCTGGCGTGGATTGGCGCGCTCACCAAAAAAATCAAACTCGGCGCCGGCATCATGCAGATGCCCGGCCGTTCCCCCGCGATGACGGCGATGACCGCGATGACCCTCGACGCGCTCTCGGGCGGACGCTTTCTGCTCGGCATCGGACCCTCGGGCCCGCAGGTTGCTGAAGGATGGCACGGCATGCCTTATGGCAAACCGCTCCAGCGCACCCGCGAGTATGTCGAAATCGTTAAGATGATCATCGCGCGCGAAAAACCCGTCGAGCTGCATGGCAAGGAATTCGACGTCCCATACACCGGGCCTGGTTCGACCGGACTCGGCAAGCCACTCAAGAGCATTCTGCATGGGCGCAAAGACATGCCGATCTATAGCGCCTCGATCAGTCCCAAAGGCCTCGAGCTGGCGGCGGAAATAACCGACGGTGTGCTTCCGATCTGGATGAGCCCGGAGAAGTACAACGTGATCGGCGATGCGGTAAAGGCAGGCCTCGCGAAGGCGCACAAAACTCCCGACCAGTTCGATGTCGCACCGTTCGTCACCTGCGTGATGGGCCCTGACGTCGACAAATGCCGGATGCCGGTCAAGGCGGCGATGGCGCTTTACATCGGCGGGATGGGCGCGCGCAGCAAGAATTTCTACAACGATTACGCCAAGCGCCTCGGCTATCCGAGCGAGGCGGCGGAGATCCAGGATTTATTCCTCGGCGGGAAGAAGAACGAGGCGATGGCGGCGATTCCCGACAAGCTGGTCGACGAGGTCGCGCTGGTGGGTCCGAAGGAGCGCATCCTCGATCGGCTGAAGGCGTGGAAGGCGTCGCCGGTCAAGACCATGTTGATCGGAACCAACTCCATCGATGCTTGTCGAGTGCTGGCGGAGGCCTGCGCCTAGTAGCGAGCATGAAATTCTATCGCCGGGGTTCTGCGCGCAGGAGCATTAGAAGAGTCGCGGAACGCCTGGCTCCTTTGGTTGAGAACATTTTCAAGGATGTTTTCGCCGAGATGGAGTACGTGCCTCAAGGCTGGTATGCCGTCGAGGGCTGGGACGCTCAAAGCATTGCCGATGCGCAGGAAAGGCATTGGCCGGCTCTGGTACGCAACCTTCAAGGGCCCGGCCCGCTAGGTGTATCGCACTTACCAGGGCATACGACGCGCGAGAATCGCGCCGACCACAACATAATGATGTCGTATGGATATGTTCTGGCCCTGGCCGCGCGACAGAAGGACAAACTCTCGATCCTCGATTGGGGCGCTGGAGCAGGTCACTACTATCTTTACAGCAAAGCTCTGCTTCCAGAGGTAGACATCGAATACGAATGCTATGATGTTCCAACTCTGTGCCGGCTAGGAAAAAAGCTACAGCCTGAACTGTGCCATCACGACGACGAAAGCGACTTCGTCGGTAAGCAATACGACCTCGTGCTCAGCAGCAGTTCATTGCACTACTTCGAGAATTGGCGCGACGAACTTCGCAAGCTTGCCGATGCCACGCGTGAGTTCCTTTATGTCGCAAGATTGCAGTCCGTCACCCATGCGCCTTCCTTTGTCGCACTGCATAAGGTGCTTCGCGACGGTTACCCGGAGTTCCTATGCTGGTGCATCAACCGTCAGGAGTTCCTGACCTGCGCCGAAGAACAAGGGCTAGAGCTGGTGAGGGAGTTCGTCTTCACGGAACGATGGAGCATAAGAAACGCCCCTGAGAAGGCGGAATGTCGCGGATTCCTGCTTCGTCGGTCACATCATGGTGAAGAATCGTGAAGAAGGACGAGATCTTCCTCAACTCAGAAAAAGGGGCGGGTACCTTCGAGTTCAATGCTGAGGTAGCGGAAGTATTCGACGATATGCTCCAGCGCAGCATCCCCTTCTACGCTGAACAGCAGGCTATCATCAGAGGCTTATGCAAGAAGCTCTGGCTTCCGGGAACTAAGGTGTATGACCTGGGATGCTCGACCGCGACCACACTTATAGGACTTAGCCGCGACCTACCTTCCGCGAGTCTGGTTGGCTACGACAATTCCCTTCCAATGCTCGACCGGGCTCGAAAGAACATCGAAGACAACCATTGTAAGGATCGCATCGAGTTGCGGCTTGGCGATCTCAATGGCGAACTTTCTCAGCTCTCGCTCGAGAACGCAGGTGTGGTCACGATGTGCTGGACGCTCCAGTTTATCCGGCCGGCTGGACGGGACGATCTGATCCGATGGATCTACAATGCGCTCGCTGACCAGGGTGTACTTATCGTGACCGAGAAGATCCTTACCAATAGTGGTCACCTGAACCGCTTCTTCATCGACCTGTACTACGAATTCAAGCGGCAGCGCGGATACGCCGATGCTGAGATCGCACGCAAGCGAGAGGCGCTGGAGAATGTTCTCGTCCCCTTCCGCCTCGATGAAAATATCGAGCTCTTCCGGCGCAATGGATTTGAGCTGGTGGAGACCTTCTTCCAGTGGTTCAATTTCGCTGGGTTCGTGTGCGTAAAAAGGCCTGCATCGCCAGAAGCAATGAAGGCAGACCACTGACCTTTGTATCGAGGTCTCCTTCGATGCGGAGTTTATCCAGGCGCAGCGCGCTAGTGCCTGAACAATGAGCCGAAAAAGCTCCCGATCCTGCCGAAAATATCCGAATTGGTGGGGCTCGGCGCGGCGATCGGCTCGGGCGAGGGCATTGCGGCTGGCGCAAGGGTTTCCGGCGCCGCTGGCGGAGGCATCGAAGCGAGCAGGCCGCCATGCAGCGGACATTGTTGTGTCGGCGCCGTTCCCACCAGGAATGGCAGGCTGACAGAGCGCGGACACGCCGGTGTCGCGAGGCCTCCCGAGGCGGGATCGATACTCGCCATCGCAATGCCCGATGGGATCGCGAAATCCTGAGCATCGTCAGGCGCCGTCGCGACCATAAAATCCACCCATGCCGGCAGTGCCGAGGTGGCGCCGGTCATGCCGGTTGACGCGGGCTGGTCGAATCCCGTCCACACTCCGCAAACCACTTCGGGTGTGTAGCCGATGAAGTATCCGTCCTTGTAGTCCTGGGTAGTGCCGGTCTTCCCGGCCGCGGGAAAATCGATACCGAGCCGACCCGACGATGCGCCGGTCCCAAAGCGCAGCACAGCTTTAAGCGCGCCGGTCATCAGGTACGCGACGTTCGGATCGATCACCTGATGCGTTTGCGGGGTGTGCTGATAGATCTGCCTTCCTCGCGCGTCGATAACCGATTCGATTGCGTAGGGCGTCGCCTGCTCCCCCATGCTGGCGAAGGTCTGGTAGGCCGAGGTGAGTTCGAGCAGCGTCATCTCATCGGCGCCGATCGCCATCGGAAGCACCGCCGGAAGGTCCGCATGAATTCCCATCTCATGCGCGGTCCTTACCATTAGGGGTGGCCCGAGCTCACTGCCGACGTATGCGGTCGGAACATTGAGCGACTCCGACAGCGCCTGCACCACGGTAACCTGACCCTGGTAGGTGCGCTCGAAGTTGGCCGGCATCCATCCGCCAAAGGACATCGGACGATCGGGAAGCGTCGAGGCCAGCGTGAGCGGCGGATGCATGGGTGATCGGTCGGGGTCCATCGCGGCCAGATAGACGATGGGTTTGAAAGCCGAGCCGGGCTGGCGTTGCGCCTGGGTCACGCGATTGAACTGGCTCGTGGCATAGTCACGACCACCGACCATGGCGAGGATGGCGCCGGAGTTAGCGTCGAGCGCCACCATCGCGCTCTGGAGGCGATCCTTTTTATCGCTGCGCCGCAGGCTCCGCCGCAATTTCTCCAGTCGCGCGAGATTGCTGACGACCGCCTCCTGCGCATCCGCCTGATACTCGGCATCCAGGGTGCTGTAGACCTTCAGTCCCTCGAGGTGACCGTCCAGGCCGGGCAGCCGATTGACGAAGGCCGTCACGTAGTCAGTGAAGTAAGGCGCGCGGCGAAGTCCCGGCATCTTCGCGACTTGCACCGGCGCGGCGGAGGCCGCGGTATAGGTGGGCTGATCGATCAGGTCGTATACGCGCATGATGACCAGCACCGTATCGCGCCGCCTGCGGCATAGCTCCGGATGCCGCCGCGGGTCGTAAGCGGTGGGCGCCTGAATCATTCCGATCAGCGTCGCGGCCTCGGCCGGCGAGACCTCGCGCAAATCCTTGTTGAAAAAGTAGCGCGCCGCCAGCGGCATACCTTCGATCGGCGTGCCGTCGTATTCGCCCATCGGAACGTCGTTGATGTAGCGCTCGAGGATCGCGTTCTTGCTGAGCCGAAATTCGATCACCAGCGCGACCGCAAGCTCGCGGAATTTGCGCGCGAAGCTGCGCTCGTGGCGATCCATGAAAGTGCGGGCTAGTTGCTGGGTGATGGTGCTGGCGCCCTGACTCAAGCGATGGCTCCGCAAGTCGTTCAACGCCGCCTCCACAATCCGAATCGGATTAAACCCGGGATGGTAATAGAACCAGCGATCTTCGGTATCGAGCAGCCCCTTCACCAGGTATGGAGGCAGTTCGCCGAGCTGAACTTCGACCCGCTCGGCGGGCGCACCCGGAAGCAGGCGCCCGATCACTTCGGGCTCCAGTGCGGCGCGCTTTTTCGCGACGCCGTAGGCATCCGCGACGCCGGTAATCTTCTTGCCTCGCAACGCAAGGCGAACAAGGGTCGAGGGATAATCCTTCGCGCCCACCCGGAAGTCCCGGACGTTGATCCAGATCGCACCGGGCATAACCGCGAACTCACCCGGCGCGGTCGGGGCATCGGTCTTTGTATAAGAGAGCCGGCGCAATCGTTCGACCAGATTCAGATGATCGAGGTCGTCGCCGGCCTGAACAATTGTCGGCGCCGAATAAATCGCCGCGGTGAGCGCGGCATGCCGCTCTTCAATCAGCGTCGAAATGTTCTCGTACAACCCGGCGAGATAAAACCCCATCGCAAAAGTCAGGGCAAGAAATCCAGCCCCGGTCGCGATGCGGATTCGGCGCGAGAGCGGCCCCCTCCTCCACCACTTTGCGAGCCTGCTTTTTCGAAGTCGGGCTAGGCGACGTGCCACAGGTATTCCTTCCACTCCAGCCACATCCAATATACAGACGCGCGCCACCCTCGCGCGATGCATCGGTATGCGTGGAATGCTGCTTCCAATTAATGTAGGAATGTTGCGCCGAATGCTTGGCCAAATGCTTCAAAAGGACTCGGGGAGAATCGTGCAGGAAATGGGACTACTGGACAGGCTACGAAGCGCCATCTCTGGACCGCCACTAATCGACGAACTGGCGATCCTCGCCGGTCAATGCGAGGCACTGGTGAATCGGCTGCGCCGTCACGCGGAGCGCGCGATGTACCCAGCCATTGCGCAGGGGATACGAGAAATCGCCGAGCAAGAAGCGGTTCACGAAAAGACGCTACGCGGCATCCTCAGCGAGCGCGGCCTATGGCCCCGGCCTCCTGAACAGGTCCCGCACGAGGGCTCCAACAACTGGGAGCGGCTCAGTAACGATCTCGAGATTTTGCTGCTCTGGGCGCGCCAGCTTCACCAGCACGCGATGCGATGGGAAGGCGAGAATCCGCAATTGTCCCAGACGCTGGTGACGATCGCCGACGAAGCTTCCGCTAATGAATTCGAATTGCGCCGCCTCGTCGCGAAGCTCGATCCTCAGGCGCTCGACTAAAGGTAGCGATGCAGGCCGAGGCGCTTCAGCTCCTCGGTAACCTTGCGCGTCTCTTGCGAGCGCGCGCGATCGATAACCAGCAGCGCATCCGGCGTATCGATCACGACGATATCTTTCACCCCAAGCAACACCATCAGGCGCGAATTGCTGTGCGCCAGAACTCCGTTGGACTCGAGCGTGAGCACCTGGCCCACGGTGACATTCTTCTCGCGTCCACCCATCGCTTCCCACAGACCCTCCCAGGTTCCAACGTCGTGCCAACTGAAATCCGCCTTGACGCCCAGGACGTTGGAAGCTCGCTCGATCACCACCCGATCGAAAGAATCAAAATCGAGCTGATGGTAAAGCTTTGCCAATTTGGAACCTTTCGCAGCGGCGAGTTTTTCGGTCGCGGCGGCGAGGTCCGGAGCATGGCGCGTCAGTTCGGCATCGAGGGTCGCGGTCGTCATCACAAACATTCCCGCGTTCCAGAGGAAGCGTTTCGAAGCGACCATCTTCTTCGCGACGGCCGGCTCGGGTTTTTCGACGAAGCGTTTGACCCGATAACCGCCGCCGATGCTCGCGCCGATTTCCTGGTAGCCATAACCGGTTTCGGGGCGCGTCGGGACCACACCGATCACAACGATCGCCTTCTCGCTCGAGGCGAGGCCGAGTGCCTTCGCAATCGTGTTGCGAAAACCGCTCGCCGGCGCGATGTAGTGATCCGCGGGCATCACCGCGATAAGGCCGTCACCAAAGCGCGCGCGGATCACCGCCGCGCCGTACGCGATTGCGACCGTGGTGCCGCGCCCCTCGGGTTCGATGATGAGATTGCCGGCGGGAATCATGCCCTCGATGGCGGAGCTGAAGGCTTTTTTCTGAGACGCGGTGACCAGGACGAAAATCCGATCGCGCGCGATGAGCGGCTGCAGGCGTCCGATCGTCTCACTCAGCAGCGTCGTGCCTTCGTCGATGGAAAACAGCGGCTTGGGGCGATTCTCCCGGCTGGCGGGCCAGAATCGCGTGCCGCGGCCTCCTGCGATGATCAGCGCCGACGCTTTAACCGAAGCCCTCGCAGCCTTTTCGGCTTGGGCCACCACCTATGCTCTCGTCCGATCCCCCTTCCCTAAAGGGAAGGGGTTAGGGGTTAGGTTTCCTGCGATAGAGTTTGGGCCTCTCACATCGCACCTAATTCTTTCAGCTTGCTCTCGAAGATCGCTCTGATCTCGTCGAGGCTTTTCTGATCGCTTGCCTCGTACCTGGTAACCAGCGCGGGTTGCGTGTTGGAAGCGCGCACCAAACCCCATCCGTTGGCGAACTTCACGCGCGCGCCGTCGATGTCGATGACATCGTAATGCTTGGAAAAATATTCCGCCGCCCTTTTTACCACCGAGAATTTCTTGTCGTCGGCGCAGTCGATGCGAATTTCCGGGGTGAAGAAACTCTTCGGCAGATCGGCGAGGATTTGCGCTAGGCCTTTACCTTCGCGACTTACGATTTCGAGCAGGCGAAACGAAGCATAGATCGCGTCGTCGAAGCCGAAGTACTTGTCCGCGAAAAACATGTGCCCGCTCATCTCGCCCGCGAGCGCCGCATGTTCCTCTTTCAGCTTGCTCTTGATCAGTGAATGACCGGTCTTCCACATGATGGGACGGCCGCCGTGTTGCGCGATGTCATCATACATCCGCTGCGAGCATTTGACGTCGCCGATAATCGCGGCGCCGGGCTGCTCCTTCAGAATCGCCCGCGAAAACGCCACCATCAGCTCGTCACCCCACACGATGCGGCCATTCTCGTCGACCGCGCCGACCCGGTCCGCATCGCCGTCGTATGCGATCCCGATGTCCGCTTTACGCTTGGCCACTTCGGTGATCAAATCGCGCATATTGTCCTCGACCGTCGGGTCGGGGTGATGATTGGGAAAGCGTCCGTCCATCTCGATGTAAATGCCGAAAGTGTGAGCGCCGAGGTCCCGCATCAATGGTTCCGCAACGACCCCGCCGCATCCATTGCCGCCATCGACGGCGACCTTGAGTCCCGGTTTGAGCTTGATGTTGGCGCGAATGAAATCGCCGTACTCGGGAAGAATCGGAACTTCGGTGAGCGCGCCTTTGGTTGCGCTGGTATGAAAGTCGCGCCTCTCGATGATGTCGGCGAGCTTCTGAATCTCGGCGCCAAAAATCGTGGTCGGCCCCACTCCAAGCTTGAAGCCGTTGTATTCGGCCGCATTGTGGCTGCCGGTAATCATCGCGCCGCCATCCATCTTCCAGTGCAGCACAGAGAAATACAGCAATGGGGTCGGAACGACGCCCACATCAGTTACGTCGATGCCGGCCGGGAGCAATCCTTCGAGCAGCAGGTGGTGCAACCGCGGCGAGGAGAGCCGGCAATCGCGGCCCAGGGTGATTTTGTGCTTGCCCGCGCGATGCAGCATCGTCGCGTATCCGCGGCCGAGGTCGACAATAAAATCATCGGTGAAATCGTCTTCGACAATTCCCCGGATGTCGTACTCGCGAAAAACCTGGCGATTCATTCACCTCTCCGCTTGGTGGCCGCAGCCTGAATGCTCACGTTATGATGCGTGTCGGTGCAAGTTGCAACGCGCACACAAGTTTATGTCGGCGCGCGCGCCGATGGGATGGGCTGAATGTCAGAAAAGCATCCGCATCCGGTCGCGCTGATTACCGGCGCCGGCCGCGGCATTGGCCGCGCGATCGCGCTGACGCTGGCGCGCGAAGGCTATTCGCTATGCATCGCGGCCCGCTCGCGCGAGGAGCTGGAGGAGACGCGTCGCCTCTCGAACCTGCCCATCGAACGTGCGCTTATTGTGCTGATCGATTTGGCCGATGAGGACAGCGCCGAGGCGGTGGTTGAAACGACGCTGGACTGCTTCGGGCGCATCGACGTCCTGGTCAACAATGCCGGATGGGCCCCGCCACGCACCTCGCTGGTTAAGATGAGCGCGTCGGACGCAGACCGAATCCTGTCGGTTAATCTGCGCGCGCCCATCGCGCTCTCACGAATCGCGGCGGTAGCGATGACGGAAGGCGGCAGCGGCGCGATCATCAATATCGCCTCGGTAGCGGCGCGCAACCTGGCTGCCGGGGAAGCGGTCTACGCCGCATCCAAGGCCGGGCTGATAGCATTTACGCATGCAGCATTCGCCGAACTCGGCGATCGCGGAATCAAGCTTTCGGTCATCATTCCCGGCCTCACCGATACGACGCTGATCCCGAACAACAAACGCCTCGATCGCGAGTTGATGCTCGCGCCCGACGATGTCGCGGCGGCGGTCCTCAGCATAGTGAAGTCGCCTGCGCGAGTATGCCCGGTCGAGGTGATGCTGAATCCGCAACGCCGCCCCGAACGCAGCAAGTAAACGATCTATCGATACCGCCTGGTCAGCGGCCAGAGCCGGTTGTTATCGAACATCGGGTCGCGACAAAGATAGATGGGGCCGTGTTCGTACGGCATCGAATACTCGGTGCCAAATTTGTCCGCAAGCTGCACCCTGATAAACGCGCGCTGGTATCCTTCCTTGATCCCGTTAATCGCGATCATCACGTCGAAATCGGGCGGCGGCGGACCCCAGAGGTAGTATGACATGTGGCCGCTGGTCGCCTTAGGGAGGCCGTAGCGCGGCCCGAAGAAATCGATCGCGGCCGCTTCACCATAGTTACTCGCATAGATGGCGGTTCTGCTACGCTCGTTTGGCGGCAAGTCGTGGTAGACCTCGGCGACCGCCTTGGTCATCTCCTCCCAGCCAAACATGTCCGCATATAGCTGGGGCAGATAGCGCAGCGCGGAGGTTTCGGTCTTCGGCGCCTTCAGTCCGGTCAGTCGCGTCAGCGTCCGCTGGTATTGGATGAAGCTGTCCACCGGCAGCACCGGAATCGCATTGGGAGAGATCAGAATTCCGGTTATCAGCACCAATGCCGGAAGCGCATAGCGAATCATCGGCCGCCAGATGCCGGCGCGGCTCGCGCTCTCCATCAACACGCCGCCGGCTCCGAACAGGATCGGATACATCGGCGCGATGTAGTAAACCTTGCCTCGCAGCATGACGAACGCGAACCACAACAGGAGGTAAGTGAATCCGAAAACGCGAAATCGTCTTCCGTTCTCCGCGAACAGGAAGAAACCCAGGCCGCCGATCCAGATCGGAGCGGTGATCGGATTCAACTGAACCAGCTGGGCGCCGAAGAAACTGAGCAGCGTTTCCGGCGTATTCTTGTTGCTCGCCTTCACGTTGCGCAGTTCCTCCAGCATCGGGAAGCGATGAAGCGCCTGCCAGATCGCCGTCGGCATCGCCAGTGCGACCGCGATGAGGCCGCCGAGCAGGAACCATCGATTGAACATCACCGAGCGCTGCGGGGTCAGCATCAGCGCAATCAGCACGCATCCGCCGAAGAACACGATCGATTCCTTGTTCTCCAGCCCGAGGCCCGCGGAGACACCGAACATCAGCCACCATCGCGGGTCGCCGCTCTTGATGACGCGGAGCAATGCCCATGCGCATCCCATCCAGAAAATCGGATCGAATGCGTTTATGGTGAGCGTGGTGGCGAGGCCGAGGAAGAGCGGCGCGGTCATCGCGGTGAGCATCGCGAGAAACTGCGCGAATAGCCTGCCTCCGAGTTCCCACGCAAAGACGCCCGCGAGCGCGACGGTTGCGCCGCCTGCGAGCGCCGGGAAGAATCGAATCGAAAAGAGCGAATCGCCCATGGTGACGCGGCTGAACCGCGCGATCGCCGCCACCATCGGAGGAAGGTCGACATAGCCCCATGCGAGGTGGTCGCCGCATGCGATGAAGTAGAGTTCGTCGCGGAAGTATCCGTAGGCGCCGTTGGTCAGGAAGTGAATCAGGACGGTCGCGCCGGAGAATGCGGCGATCAGTCGCCAGTCGAGCTGCGATGATGAAGCATTCGAACTGCGCATCGGAGATCCTGCCATTGCACCAGCGGCGCTCATGATTCGCGTCCTTCCTTGCCGATCATGTTTATCGACGGGTTACTGCGCACAAATCGTGCCCCAATACGGATGCGCTCCGTTTGCACGCAGGCGATGATACTTGCAAGGCATTGGTGCAATCGCTATCGGTCGGTGCCAAGCTTAGCTACCAGGTTTCCTGGCGGGAATTCTTCCACCGATGTCGTTTTCTCTTCGACTAACGATAGTGATTGTGGCGAGCGTGATTGTTGCCGCGATTGTCGCACCGTTCGCAGCCGCGGCGGTGGCTGCGATGGAGTTTCATTTTCCCTTCCCGAGGATTTTCGATCGCACCGTGATGGTTGTCGTCGCGATCGGAATGATCTGGCAATCGAAAGAGCTTTGCCTCGTGCCGCTACTGCGCAGTGGCTTCGATCGCCCGCTGCGAAACCTGCGCAACGCGACGCGCGGATTTCTGATCGCGATCGCCGCAATCGCGACACTGGTCTATCTGGCCGTGGCGATGGGTGCGCACGCGAACGAGACTTCGGAAGGCATCTGGCACCTGATGCCCAAATATTTTCTCTCGGCAATCGTCATCGCGATCATCGAGGAAGGATTTTTTCGCGCCTTCCTCCTGGTCGGGATGGAAACCGATTTCGGGCGCACTCGCGCCTTGCTGCTTAGCTCCGCGATTTACGGAATCTCTCATTTGGTGCGCTCGCCCGCGAAGTTTTACATCACCGGCGTCCATCCGCTGGTGGGCTTCACAACACTTGGATTGAGCCTCGCGCATGTTGCGAATCCCGCGCTGATGTTGCCGACCTTCATCGGGCTTTTTTTGCTTGGGATCGTGCTCGGCACGGCATTCCTGGAAACCGGCACGGTGTACTTTCCGATCGGCCTGCACGCGGGGTTTGTGCTGGGCTCGAAACTATGGCCGAAGATGACATCGGCTGGTCTGGCGCTTCCGGGCTGGCTTCGTGGTTGGGGATCGCAGCCGCTGATCAGCGGCATCGCGGCGTGGGCCCTGGCTTTGGCGATTCTGATCCTGATTCGTCCCCTAACCCGCACCCGCCGCGCCTGAAAAATACCTCTGTATCCAGCAGCGCTCTCAATCTGCTTCTCTCTCGAAGCAGCGCTGGATCTCCGGAGGCAAGGGAGCATTGAAGTCGGCGGGTACGACGAAGAGCCCTTTGGCGTCCCCGGGCACTCGTTCTTTCAACGTGGCTTTGATTGGCGAGAGTCGCGCCACCGGCTTACCCGCGCGCGAGATGACTACTTCTTCACCGCGCGCGACCTTGCGCAACAATTTCGAGAATTGCGTCTTAGCCTCGCGAATATTGATGGTTTTCGCCCGCGCCATGGTCGCAGTTTTGACTTAGTCCATGACTTGGTCCAATCCGGAAGTTTTCATTCGGAGTCGGAACGCGTGCGCGAAGTGTGGGCACGCGGATGAAGTCGCGATGGGCTCGAGGCTGTGGCTACAGATGACCGCGGGCGCGATACTTCTAGTAATTCGTCCGCTCACTCGCGTACCGTGCCTGAGGGTTTCTGATCCTCATACACCGGCGGAAGGCCGCGGGGGCGGGTGCGGTAGCGGCGATGCGTCCAGAGGAACTGCTCGGGATAGCGGCGCACCATCTCCTCGATGGTTTTGACGAAGCGCCGCGTGTTCTCAAGCACATCCGCTTCAGCATCACCGCTACGCTGAATCGGGATCTCATCTTGAATCTCGATGCGATGATGACGCCCATCCGCCTCGCGCACGATGAATGCGGGAATCACCGGCGCCCCTGAAATTGCCACCATTCGCGCCAGCCCGCTGGTAGTCGCCGCCGGCTCGCCAAAAAACGGCACCCACACCGCCTCGCTGCGCTTGGCGTTCTGATCGAATGGGACGCCCACCATTTCGCCGCTGCGCAACGCCTTGAGCGCCGCGCGTGCCGCGGAATGTTTGCGCAGGATTTCGACGCCACAGCGCTCGCGCGCGAACGTCATCAATGCGTCGCCGGCCAGAAATCGCTGGGTGTGATGAACCAGGCTAATTTGATGCCCATGCATCGCGTGCGCGCAGGCGAACAGTTCGAAATTCCCGAAGTGCGCCGACAGCACCACGATCCCCTTGCCGGGGTATTTCGCGGCGACTTCCTTCCAGTAGCGGTAGCGATCGTAGGCCACCCGCTCTTTCAGGCGCATGTGAAAAAAACCGGCCAGCCGAATGTACTCGGCGCCGCCTCTTCCGAGGTTGATGTACGACGCGCGCAGAATGCGGCGGAGTTCCTTTTCAGTTCGATCGGGGAAGGCAATGGAAAGGTTCTTCATCCCAATCCGCACGTGCCTTCGGTCCAGGCAATAGCCGAGAAATCCACCTAGGACACCGATCGGATACAGGATGAAATCCGGCAGCAGGCTGAGCGCGTGGAGAATCCCGCTCATCAGATAGAAGATGGCGCGGCTCTTCGCATCGAGTTGAAGGTTCGACTTGCGCAGCACCCGTCCCTGGGATCCGGCCTCCGCGGAGGCCTGGTCCCGCGACTGCGCTACGAGACGATCGGCATACCCGACGCCATTAGCATAGGCACTTTTCGGCGACGGATTGGAGAATTCAGCGGGCTTCGAAGATGGCGAGTCCATCAGGTATGCGGCCGGAATTCGTATTCGCGCTTGGGAGCTTTGGGTATCACGACCAACCCCGAATCGGTGACGAAGAAGCGTCGACGATCGCGCTCCAGATCGTACCCGATGACCTCGCCGTCAGGAATACTGACGTTCTTGTCCACGATGGCGCGGCGAATCCGCGCATGCTGTCCGACCTCCGCATAATCCATGAGCACGCAGTCGTCGACGCTGCTGAACGAGTGCACTTTCACCGAACGTCCGAGCACCGAGTTGCGCACCACCCCGCCGGAAATGATGCATCCTTCCGATACTACAGAATGTAGCGCTTCGCCGCGACGGCCATCTTCATTGAAGACGAACTTGGCGGGCGGCTGATCGTAGTACGCGGTGCGCAATGGCCAATACGAATTGTAGAGATTCAAATGCGGGCGGGCGTCGCGCAGGTCCATGTTGGCATCATAGTAGGACTCCAGCGTCCCCACATCGCGCCAATAGGCGAGGTTGAGTTCCGAGTCGCCGCGAATGTGGTTGGTCATGAAGTTGTAGGCATACACCGGCATCCGCTGGATCAACTGCGGAATGATGTCCTTGCCGAAATCGTGATTGCTGCCCGGCTTCTTGGAATCCTCGATGAGCGCGCGGGTCAGCACCTCGGGATCGAAGACGTAGTTGCCCATCGAGGCGAGGCACATCCCCGGCGCGCCCGGCATCGAGCGCGGATTCTTGGGCTTTTCGTCGAAGCGGTTGATGCGCAGCCCCGAATCGACATCGACGATGCCGAACTGATCGCCCTCCTCCACCTTTACCGGCAACGTGGCGACGGTCACCGCGGCCTTACGCTCATGGTGGAACTCGATCATCTGCGAGATGTCCATCCGGTAGATGTGGTCGGCGCCGAAGACCGCCACCAGGTCGGGTTTGTTGTCTTCGATGAGGTTCAGATTCTGGTAGATGGCGTCGGCAGTGCCCTGATACCAGCTTTCACCCAGACGCATCTGGGCCGGCACCGGTGTGATGAAATGCCCGGCCAGCAGTCCTGCTACCTGCCATCCGTCCTTAAGGTGCTCGATCAGCGATTGCGAGCGCCATTGGACCAGCACGTAGATGGAGTAGATACCCGAGTTGACCAGATTCGAGAGCACAAAATCGATAATCCGGTATTTGCCGCCGAAGGGTACCGCGGGTTTGGCACGGTCGCGGGTAAGCGGATAGAGACGGGTTCCCTGGCCGCCCGCCATCACAAGCGCAAGAGTCCTCATGCAGATGCATCCCTTTTGCTGCGGAAGAAAAGCCCGCAGCGGCCACCAGCCGCCAATATAGGGGGAAAAGATTCTACTGGAAAGCCTCGGAGTCGCACGGGGTAATCAAGCGAACAGAAATCTGCACAGTTTGGAGGCTGTTTCGCGCATTTTTACGAAATGTCGCAAAACGTAGATGCTTTCCGCATCACGCGTCCCTGTCTGGAGCAGGGAATCTGATACCTCGGTGAAGAATTCCACTTACTTTTGCAATGCTTTTCAGCTATTTGAACAAAAATCGCTCGAAGGCACATGGTTTGCTTGAAACTTTATTCCGGTTCCTACGTCTATTCCGTGTGGGAACGGCAAGCTCATCAAGAGCAAGCCTCAGCGTAACCCCCAGGAGGGGAAGTACTCAAAATGCAAACTTCGACTACCACCAAACAGGAAGCCCGCAACGGAAACGGCAAAGGGGTCGTCTATCGCACCACCTGCCATAATCCCGGGTGCGGATTTGCCTTCGATTTGCGCATCACTCCTGAGACCGTGAGCCTTTTGAGCGGACCGATTGCCTGCCCGCGATGCCGTCGTCATGGCGGTTCGCTGAAGCCGCAAGGACGTATCGGCGATAAGCTTTTCGCTGCCAAACTGGTCTTCAGGGTGATGGGAACCTCGCCGGCGACCCTCGATGACGAAGACGGATTCGGCGTCAACTGATGCTGTAATGCCGCGTGCAAATCGTCTACACTTGGGCGGCCGTTCCAGATCTACGACCGTTCGATATGACAAAGATGCGCCGCCCGGGATGCCGGACGGCGCATCGGTTTTTGTACGAAAGCCGCGATACCGAACGTCAGTTGGTTTCGGCGCGCCTATACCCCCGCCAGGAAGTCGGTCGTAACACCTTGCAGGTTTCGGAGGCTAGGCCGCTCCAACAGCCGCTTGATCCATCCATCGACATTCGGACGATTGGTTCCAGCTTCGATACCGAGATTCGGCAGCACCAGAAGGCGCGGGATGAACGCGATCTCGGCCACCGAGAAATCGTTCGCGAGGAATTGGGCGCCCGCCAGTTCCTGATTCAAATAATCCAGTACCCGCTCGACCGCCTGATTGAGGCGCTGCAGGCGCTCAGCACTGCGCTCCGCGTCGGGCTTGCCCAGTTCAGCCATCAACTGCCCAACCTGCGGCGTAAACGAGGTATCGGCGAAGTCCTCAAGCCGGCGCGCGCGCGCGCGTTGTGCGCTGGCACCGACCGGGGGCAGAATCGGCGGTTCCGGATACTCATCTTCCAGATACTCATTGATGATGGTTGAGTCGTAGATGGTGGTGTCTTCGTCGACCAGGGCCGGGACCCGCCCAAAGGGGTTGAGACGGAAGAAATCTGGATGTCGATTCTCCCCCTTGGTGATGTCCACCTGGACCAGGTCATAGGTGAGACCCTTCTCCGCCAATGCGATTCGGACTTTTTGTCCGAATGGACAAGGAAGGAAGTCGTAAAGTTTGATCATGGCCAGGGAACCCCTTACTCCGCCTTCACTTGGACCTTGAGGCTTGCCTCCACTTCCGGCTGTAACCTGACCGGAACGGTAAACTCGCCGAGTTGCTTGATCGGCTCCGCGAGGTGGATCTTGCGTCGTTCGACGCTGAATCCCTTCTCTCGCAGCGCCCGCTCGAGATCGATATTGGTCACCGAGCCGAACAATTTGCCTTCCTCACCTGCGTGCGCACCAATCGTGAGGGTGAGTGCTTCGATCCTTCGCTTGAGTTCGGTGGCCTCGGTCTTCTGCGCCTCCCGCTTGCCCATTGCGATGCGCTTGTGATGCTCGAAGGCGCGCAAACTTCTGGGATTCGCCTCGGCTGCCAGTTTGCGTGGGAAAAGATAGTTGCGCGCGAAACCGGGGCGCACCTTCACCACATCTCCGGTCCGTCCCAGATTCGGAACGTCCTCGTTAAGTATGACCTGTACGTTCATGTCTGATCCCGTCCCAAATTTAAGGAAATCAAAGAAAATCGCTGAAATTGCCCGCCTCCTGGCTGGGCGGCTTGAGTCTGCGGAAATCAATCCACATATCCAGCACTCCGGCGAGGCAAACCAGAACTGCCAGCACCGGCTGAACACAAGTAATGACGTAAATCGCAACCCGCGCGACCGCCGGCATACCCAGCATCCTGAAGTAGAACGACATGATCGCCACGCCCTGGCAGAAGTACACCGTCGCCACGCATATGAACGCGTCCAACGCGATGGTCTCGATCGGCTCGATCGGGATCAGATACTTGAAGCCCTGAAACGCGAATCCCGCCGCCAGCAGCACCCACACCAGCCACTCCGGCGTCGACCACTTCGGCAATTCTCCGAACAGGTCGTAGGCCATCCGCTTCTTGCCGGCCCAGCGCCAGAATAGGGTCAGATTAAGCATTATGGTCGCCGCCGCCGCGATCGCCGCCAGCGCCGGACTCAGCCTGATGAAGATGTCGATGGCGGTGGCCTGGGTGTCGGCGGGCAGTCCCGCATCCATCCCGATGGCTTTGTAGAATTCCTGTCCGCGCTCCATTCCGGTTTTCAGCGACTGATGGATCGCGGTGAGCATCGCATCGGGCGAGCCTGCCGCCACCAATGCGGCAGCGGTTCCCGCAATCACCATCATTCCGGCAGTTATCAGCACGATCAGTTCGAATGAAAAGCGGCGTTCGAGCATGTAGCACATCAACACCGCGGCGAGACCGAAGCTGACCTCGTAAGTAATTCCGGCGCTGATGCCCGCGACAATCGTCACCAACACGCCCGCCAGCAGAACTGCGATGGTCGCGCGCAAGTTGGGGCTCAACCGGCCCACCGCAAAAATCAGGATCGGCGCCGGCGCGAACAGCATCGCAAAGCCGCCCACGATCGGAATCGCGGCGACCGCAAGGAACAGCGCGCCGGACAGCGCGGCCGCCCGGATCAGCCCGATTATCGCTTTGCGTGACACCGAAGTGCTTTTCCTATCTGGCCTTCATCAGTTGTTCGCGAACCTACTCAGACGCCCAAGGTCGAGAATGGAAGCAACGCGACCACGCGCGCCCGCTTGATGGCAATGGCGAGCTGGCGCTGATGGCGTGCGCAATTGCCCGAAGTGCGCGCGGGAACGATCTTCCCGCCCTCGGTGATGAAACTCTGCAAGGTGCGAACGTCTTTGTAGTCGACTTTTAGCGACTTGTCGGCGCAAAAGCGGCATACCTTGCGACGTGGACCGGGACGTCCCCGACGCATACCACCGCCGCGCCCTTCGCCTCCGCGATCGTCGCCTCCACGGTCACCGCCGCCGCGCGGACCGCGATATCCACCCTGCTCACGATCGCCGCTATGCTCGCTTCTTTCTTCGTCTGCCATTTATGTTCCTGATCTTAGCATTTCGACCGCCGCCAAGTCCGGTTGTGTTCCGAACTTTCGCGGCCGAGGTTGAAGTCTAGTTTCGCGGCCCTCCGGGCGTCTCCAGCTCAATCGATTCGGCCGTCACCTCGGATCCGATCTCAGCGAGGCCGGACTTGAGCCGTCGCCGCAGTGCCTTCAAACTGCCCTTCACTCTGACCTCTGCTCCCGTCTTGAGTGCCGGACCGATGCTTTGCGCCTTCTCACCCGTCATAACGACCGCAAGCGCGAGGTCGCCGGGGCCGTCGGACGCCACCTTGATTCGCAAGACCGCCGTTCCCGCAGGAGTGGTTCGCAGCTCCGGCTCGCCCACGATGGGCCCCCAAAGCTCAATCCTATTCCCTGCCACCTTCCGGCTCGGTTATCTCGTCGGGAGCATCGGGAATATCTTCTTCCGCCGGTGCGCCCTCCGGACGCGCCGCAGCTGCGGCAGCCTCCGCCCGCTGTGCAGCAGCGGCCGCCATCCGAGCCTCAGCGGCAGCCCGCGCCTCCGCGATACGGCGTTTGCGCGCGTCGATTTCCTCGCGCGCCTTCGCGACGTCGGTTTCGAGCTCCACCATGACTGAAAGATACCGCAAGACGGTGTCCTGCAGCTTCAGGTTGCGCTCGACCTCGTTCATCACCGCGGCATCGGCGGCATAGTCGAGCCTGACGTAGTAACCGCGCCGCTCGCCCTTGATGAGATAGGCTAGCTCGCGGAAACCCCATTCCTCGGTCTCGATGATCTCGCCGCCGCCTGAGCCGGCAAGACCTTCGAAACGCTTGATGATGTCCTTGATTTGAGGTTCGCCCAAATCCGGGCGAATAATGAAAATAGTCTCGTAGCGCCGCACTGCGCTGTCCTCCTTATGGATTTAGCCCCCATCGGAGCAAGGAGCGAACACGTCAAATTAGCATCAAGCATCGGGGGTCTCAAGCCATGATCAAGCATCGCCGCTGCCGCCTTGTGCCACGCCACCGGACCGGTCTATAGGGATGCCCCGCGATGGCGCCTAGCGATCCCTAACCGAAGGCCAGATACTTCGCTCATCATTTCGATTGCGCGCAGCGCTCAGGTCGATTGCGCGCAGCGCTCAGGTCGATTGCGCGCAGCGCTCAGGTCGATTGCGCGCAGCGCTCAGGATTTTGAAAAATTGCCGAAGCGCTATCCGGTCTGATGGAAAGCTGATTCTGATCGACTCGGTTTTGAAACCATCCAACCAGCCCGACCCGGTAAGGTCTCGACCCGGTAAGGTTTAATGACCTCGTGAGGTTCGCGGTCGTGCCCGTCGGCAGGGAGCGGACCGAGGCAGAATTCCGCAAGCTCCTGAAGAAGCAGGCGTTTCGCTAACCCGGGTAATCCTGGGAAAGGCCTGACCTCGATCGTCGAAAGCCGGCCCGCCTAGCTGGTTATCAAACCTCCCGCAGTGGCGGTCACTTGATCGGCGTGGGCAGTGGCACTCCGAGCTGTTGTATCATTCCGAGGTCATCACGATTGGCAAAGTGCTCGACGATCTTGCCGTCGCGGACTTGCATCATATGGATATGCTGGACCTCCATCCGACGGCCGGTCGGAGGCAGGCCGGTCAACGCCGCGCCGTTTACCGGGAGTCTGCTCACCCCTAAATGGGTTCCGCTAAACAGCGTGCGGGAGCACACCCATTCGCCCTCGGCCACGACTTGGAGGGGCGTAACGCGCCGATCGGGGAAAGTGGTCTGGATGTCCTGCAGAACCATCCTGACCCCGGCGCGGCCGACCGGGCGACCATGGTTGCGGGTATCTTCGGCAAAGAATTCCGCTGCGGCGGCCACGTCGCCACGGTTGATGGCTTCCCAATATTGCTCGATGACTTTGCGATTCGCTTCCAAATCAGACATTCGCTGCTCCGGCTTAAGGCTGCGTTCAGGCGCAACGGTAGTGTGCGCGTTTCGCGTTCGATTGTCGCCGGCTGCTGCTGAGCGAAATTTGCGGATCTACTGTGAATGCGGGTTGAGGAACGCCCAGGATTGGACGTTCCTCGACACCCATGATTCGGCAGATCCGGCATCGCTACGGCGAGGCCGCCACCACATCGCCGGCCAGCGTCACCGTGACACTTTGTTTATCGCCGGCGGGGCAGACGTGAGCGCCAAACTTGCCGGTAACCGTGAGCTGCGAGCTGACTGCTCCGAGATATCGCTTCCGACCCCTGAGCGAGATCTGGTAGCTACAGCTCGAGCCGGCGGCAAGTTTTCTGTTGGTTACGCAGGTGCCGCCGGATACCGTAAAAGCCCCGGCATTTCCGGTCGCAATCTTATTACTCAGAGTAAGTGTCCCTGCTGGTTCGTTGTTGGTTACCGTCAGCGTCTCATTGACGGTGCTTTTGACCGCAACATCGCCGAAGGCGAGCGTGCCCGCAGGACTGGTTGTCAGGTAGAAGTTGAGGCCGCAGATGGGAGTCGGCGACGCGCTGGGGCTCGGAGTGACAGTTGCAGTCGCGGTCGCCGTTGCAGTTGGCGTCGCGGTCGGCGTGACATCGGCCGATGCGGTTGAAGTTGGAGTGGCGGTCGCGGTCGCCGTTGGGGAGCGGCGGTCGCCGTTGGGGACGCGGTCGCGTCGTTGGGGACGCGGTCGCGGTCGGGGTTGCTGCCGAGGTCGCGGTTGCCGTCGAAGAAGCCGTCGCGGTCGGAGTTGCGGTCGGCGTCGGCACCAATGACGATGGGGGTCCGAACGCGATGGTAAAATTCACGTTCTCGCTGTTCCCTCCCGGTGCGGCGCTGTTACAGGAGAGTCCGCCTGCATTGTCATCGTAGGTCCAGGCATAGGCATGCGGACAGGCGCGCGAAAAGTATTCATAAAACGGCTTGCCCGGTTTGGTTCCATTTCCGGTGGCCCATTTAGCCGCCGCATGCCACTCGGGATTCACCATGCTGCCGCTCCCGGTGAACAGCGGGGAGTGACCCGCCTCCGAGGCCGTTTCATAGTCACCGAGGCCCACCACCGCATCCGCTCCGAATGCGGGGAGACAGGCCAGGACATTTTTGGCATTGTGGCCGCCCACGGTGATGTTGACTGAGTGGCAGGTATAGCCGAGCGCGTCTGGATAAAGTGGAGGCGAGTTGGCGGTATAGTAGCCGCCGCAAGCATCGCCAACCTTGCCCGGATCGGCCGCGGCTCCGCAATGAATCTGCGGCACCAATCCGCCAGGTATGCCGGGCGGGGTGAAGGCCTTCTTGTACACACACACGCCCACCCCCTTTGGAAAACCAAGCGTTTTGAAGTCCGCGGTATCGCAAACCTGATCTGGGGTGCAGTCGACGTTGGAATTGGCAAACCCGGGATGAGTCCAGCAAACCGGATTGCCCTGATTTTGCGAAGAGAGCGCAGTACCGGTATTGGGATTCACCAGCCCGCTTTCGTCGGTTGACTGGTACATATCGAAATAGGTCGAGCCGTCTGCGGTCCAACTGCCGTCCGCGGGATTGGGGATCGGAGTCGAGCAACTGAGGTTTGCCGCATTGGCGGGATTGGCGGTGCATTGATCGCCGGGATCGTTGCATCCGATAACGCAAGTCTTCTTATTGTTTGCGTCACACGACTGCCCGCTGCCGGCCTGGCACGGCTCGCATGCTCCACTCTGGCAGTAGAGTCCTGTCCCCCTACCGCACTGGACCGGACCCACCGTAGTGCCAGGCGCTTCGGTAACCTGCAGATTGACCGGACACGTCGTATTCAGATCGCTTACGCATTTGGGCTGATCACAGTTGTCGGGATACGAATTATTGGGCGTCGTCTGCGGAGACACCGTGACCCTGATTGCGCTGTTGTACCCGCCGACATTGCTGACGTCGTAGTTGACGTCGGTGAGACTGTTGGAAGTTGGTTCGAACAACGATGCGGGCGGAGCGCCGGTCGCGCTGGTCGAGGTAAGGTTGCCGCTGTTGGTCCAGTTGCCTTCACATTGATACAGTCCGTCGCAATCCCCCGTCTTGCATACTGTTCCGCCGCTGTAAGTACAGACGTTGAACGCGCCATTGCTGTTGGTATTGGTGGAACATATCGCGTTGGTATTGCCGGGTGTTCCCATGTTGCTCTGGCAGAACGCATTGGTCTTATCGTTCGCGGAAGTGCAATCCACCATGCACACGCCGCCGAAGCAGTCGTAGCTAATGCCGCCGGATGCAGCAGGACAATCGGTGTCCGCGTTGCAGGTTGTGAAAGGAACGCTTCTGGTCGTCGGGCCAGTCGGCGCCCCGCTCTGGTAGAGGTCGTCGAAGTCGCATTCGGTCCGGGCCCACAGCCGTCCGCTGACCCACGGCGGGGTGGTACAGATGCTGGTGGTGTGTCCGGCGGGTATTTTCCATCCTGATGCGGGGGCCACCACGTCCGCGACGTCTGCGACGTATTCGCCGAGCCAGATCGGATAGCTGTTGTGATTTTCAATTTTGAACAAATTGCCGGTGCTGCACATGGAAGACGTGGCGGTCGGTTGCTGGCTACCGAGCTTTGACTCGGTCGCGCTCAATGCTTTGCTGCCGCCGGCGCTATCGTAGGCGGCAAGTATCGCCACCATCGCCGGGAGCATCCAAAGGAGCATCCAGCCGGTTAGACAGAATTTTCCATAAAGGAGCGCACGGCCCCCATCATTGCGCGTCGGCATTGTCCCCCCTTTTCGCTGCCAACCTCACTCTGATCTAGCATGAAGTAGGCTTTTCCTACTCGACGTTACTGATCGCGGCTAATCGAATCCAGTACCGCGCCGCGGAACCTCGCGAGGCGTCCATCTTTAAGTGCGGCTTTTACCTTCCATATGTCGCCAGCGCTGCCTCGCTTCCCTCGTTGCATCGCGGCGCGCGACGCTTCACAATCAAATTAGCCAGTTGTAGCAAATACCGTCAGTCAGACGGTGAGGTTTGGGGAGAGTTCGCTTATGCCTCCGCCACCGCGGCCCGCGCCAACGCGCAAAACCTACAAGTACCCGCACCGCTCCAATGCGCCTTTGATGGCGGTCGGGGTCGCGGTCTTGATTGCGGTCGCCGTGCTGGTTCATCATCCGCGCCAGGCTCGCGCGACGCGCGGTCCGGTACAGCGCCTGTATGTCCCCATCAGCGTCGATCCGGTCGGCATCGTCGACAAGCTCAAGGCCGGAGACTTCGTCGCGGTGGAGTCTCATATCAAGGCTTACGAGACCCTCGCCAATGCCGACCCGCGCGCGGAAATGAACCTGGTTTATGCTTTCAGCGCGTTCGCCCTGCCCGATCCCGCGATCGCCGATCAACTGAAGAAATGGGCCGCCGACTCGCCCGACTCCGCGATCGCGCATTGTGCGCGCGCGATGGCGCTGGAGCGGGCCGCGGCGCACGCGCGGGGGCACGAGGGCGGACCGAGCTCGAGCATTCAGCCCGGTGATTTTGTCGATATGGAGAAGGACCTCAGCCAGGCGACGATGGAAGCCGATAGTGCGCGCGCGCTCGATCCCGACCTGATGAACGCGTATCTGATCGCAATCGACGCCGCGAAGATGGAGACCGATCCGGTCGCGATGGAAGTGGCTTCGAAGCGGGCACTGGGAAAGTTTCCGCTCAGCTTCCAGGTCCGGCGCTCCTTGATCGTCGCGATGGCGCCGCGCTGGGGCGGTTCCTACGACGCGATGGACAAGTTCGCCAACGAGTCGCAGGCCCGCGTCGGGCAGAATCCGGCGATGCGGTATCTGCTCGGTTTCCCTTCGCTGGAGCAGGCAAAAGATCTGCAGCTTGACGAAAAGTGGGAGGAGACGCTTCCGCTCCTCGATCATGCGATCGAAGTCGGTGGCGACTATGCGCCGTTTTACACCGCCCGCGGAAAATCCTTGTACGCGCTCAAGCGATACGACGAAGCGCTCGCGGATTTGCAGTGCGCCAACGAGCTGATGCCCGATGATGAGCAAAACCTCGAGATGCTCGCGCTAACCTCGCATCTGTTGAACAAGCCCAACGACACCCTGGGCTTTGCCAATCGCTACTTGAAGCTGGGCGACTCCGACAAGGATATCGCCGATGTTCGCGAATGGGCGGTTGCGAAGATCCTCAAGCAATAGATCGCGAAGTTTTTCGCGACTGTAACATCCCGCCCGGCGCAAGCCCTTGCCAACGACGGTTAAATTGCTAAGACAGAGCCACAACCGCCCCTCATTTCAAGATTAGGGCGGAGGAGAATGTCGTGGCCAAAGCGAAAACCGGATCGGCAAAAAAGCATTCATCGGCCAAGCCTAAAATCGCCAAGAAGAGCACCCCGAAGAAGGCGGTTGCGGTCAAGGCCAAAGCCCGCAGTGCATCCAGAACCGCCATCGCCAAACGCGCTCCCAGCGCGCCGCGCGAGAATCTCCCCAGCTACGACCAACTCCCGGTTCGCGCCGGTGCTCCGGCCGGTTCGGCATGGGGCGTCTTCGGCGATCAGGACGAAGTCGGCACCATCAACCTGCTGACCCCGACCCGGGTGCGGGCGGCCAAGGATTCGATCAAGAGCGGCAAGGTTTTCGCGCTCAATCTGCCCATCGATGTACCCAATCCACCCCTGTTCACCCGCCAGGCGCATCGCCACACGATCAAGAACTTCGGCGGTGCGATGGAATTCGTGCTTGACGATTACCTCGACAATTTCTACCCGCAGGCGTCGTCGCAATGGGATGCGTTGTGCCACGTGATGCATCCCGAGCTGGGCGCCTACAACGGCATTCCCAAGAATGAGATTACCGGCCGCGGCGGAAAGCGCCTCGGTATCGACAACTGGGCACGACGCGGTATCGCGGGACGCGGCGTCCTCGCGGACATCGCGCGCTACTACGACACCATCGGAAAGAAAATCGATTACACCAAGGCCGAGTCGATCCCGTTGGAGGATCTGGAGGCCACCCTTGCGCGGCAGAAGAGCCCGCTGCGCAATGGCGATATCCTGCTCATCCGCACCGGATGGACGAAGTTCTACTACGGCGCGAGCGATGCGCTCAAAGAAGAACTCGCGCGTGACACCGTGGTCCCCGGCATCGAGGGCAGCGACCGCGTCGCGAAGTGGCTATGGAATCATCACCTCGCGGCGGTGGCATCGGATTCGCCGGCGCTCGAGGCCTTGCCGAAACCGGAGGGCAATGCCGAGTTTTTGCACTTCCATATGCTGGCGTTCTTCGGGATGCCGATCGGTGAGATGTGGAACTTCGAAGAGCTGGCGGCCGATTGCGCCAATGACAGGCAATACGAGTGCTTTCTGACCTCGGCGCCGCTCAATGTTCCGGGCGGCGTTGGCTCGCCTCCCAACGCGCTCGCCATCAAGTAACACCCGATGCATCTGGATCAGGACGAGGGGCCATCGCGGCCCCTCGGCATTTTTTGCGGTCACTAGTCCGGAAAGAAATCTTCGTCGATGACCTGCTCGACCGTAAATGGTGAACTTTCAGGCAGCCTGCGCGCTGCGGCGGGGATCAGCTCCATTTCGCGAGCCGCGTCGCGGCGCGCGCGGGAGTAGGCCTCGGCCATTAGACCCGGCACGAGCCGACGAAGACTCGGGCTATCCGCGAGAACAAACTCCAGATCTCGCCGCTGAGTATTGAGAGTTATCCTCCAGGAAGCCGACCGGTCCTTCGCCTGCAACTTCCACTTCAACAGATGGATCAGGATGACGGCCAGCCGACTTCGCACCTGGTTACGATCGCTTCTGCCCAAGCTCTCGATTTCCTCGGCGAGGTTCTCCCAGTCCAGGTGCTCCGGGCGCCGGGCACGCAACGCGCGAGCCTGCGCGAATGACCACGCATAGAAATCGCGCTCGTAGGAAGACTCTCTGCTTCGGCTACTCGCCGACGGGGCTTCTCAGCAACCTTCATCGCTCTGCTTGAGGCCATACCGATTCTCTCTCTATAAGCATGGCCCCCGGGCGCGCCTCAGGCAAACCTGACCCAAGCCTGCGCCTTAGTGGCCGGCTTTCACCATCGCATCGGTGGTGAAGAATTCGCGATCCACCGCGCCCATGTTGATGTACCAGCACTCGCGCTCAGGCGTATCCGAGCTCGGCAGGTAGCAGGTCGTGACCTGTCCGGTCTGCACATCGATACTCGATGACGCGAGAACGAACTCACGCTCGAAGGGGTAGATGGCAACCTTCGCATCGGGTACCGGACGATCGCGATAAGTCGAATCATAAATCTGCGTCTTCCACAGCTCGCCCTTGCGATCGTAGCTGTCAACATACGGATTGAACCACAGCTCGCCGTCGATATAGACGATGGTCTTGGACTGCAGGATCTGCGAGGTCATCTCGGGCCGGGGCGTCACCTCGATGAGGTAAAGATGGCGCATCTCCCAGTCCTCATTGCATGCGGTGCTTTGGCCGTCGGTTGGACATGGTCGCGCGGGCGAAGTCTTCGCGTGGACGATGCCGAGCATGTTGCGCTCGCCCAGAAATTTGTAGTTGTACTCCTGCGGCTTGGCAGCAAATCCGCCCGCGTGATCCGGGTCCCAGGTCGTTAGCCCCGGCGAGGAACTCAGGATCGTTTCGTTGACCCGCCGCACCCGGCGCGTGGTGTTGAGGAACGCCCACGCATCGTCGCCGCGAGCCGGATCCCAATAGCGAAAGCGGATGCCGCCGCTGCCGCGTCCTTCGGCCGGCGCGATCACCGGATACGCTCCGGCGCGCCACCAGATGTTGGTCTTCTTGAAGTCGGGATCGGCCGGCAGCGGGTCGACCTCGGTCCGTCCGATTTCATAGTAGCCGCCGAAGTGGCCGATTTCAGATTGGTTCTCGAGTTTCTGCGCACCGCCCGGATTGAACTGCGTCACCTGACATTCGAAGAAGCGCAGATCGAAGTCGTCGGTGGCGATGGGCTTGAAATTGGCGTTCCACATGATCTTGGTTGCGACGTATGGATCATTCGGGTCCAGCAGCGGAAACGGCTGTCCCGCTACATAGCCGAGCACGTCGCGATGATTATCCGAGAGCCGCACCTGGGCGGAATATTGCTCGGTGGCGATCTTGAATGGCGGCGGCCACTCGACCCGCTTGGGCGAAACGATCTCCATCCCCATCCCCTTGGTGACCGCGAAGTAGGTTCCCGGGCTCACCAGATCCTTCACCAGCGCCGCGTTTTGAATCGAGATATGGTCGCCGGGCTTTACCTGCGCATGCGCGATCGCGGCGAACGAAAAAATAACCAGCGCGCACACAGTGGCGCGCGCCGCCATGGTTTTGATCATTTTGAACGAAGCCTCCCGAGAACCAAGCTAGTTTCTAACAATCATTAGGGAGGCACGCAACGGAGTGCGGAAAATCAGCTCTCGCGATCGAAACAACCGCGCTCCGCTCCGCATGAATCGGTGTCGGCAGGCATCGCATCCGGGCCAAATGGTCGCTGCGTCTTGAGGCAGGTGTAGCATGCCGTGGTGCTATCGGGATCGAACATCCGCTCCCCGTCGGGAGTTCTGAAGTAAGCAGTCTTGGTTCGGAGATAGAGGCAGAATTGACGCTTTGCTGCGGCCATCGCTATGCCTCCGCGATTCCGCCCGCGCGCAAAATCGCGCGGCGCACCATTACCTTTGCGATCGTGACTTTGTAAGCATTGTCGGACATCGGTTGCGCATCCTTCAATGCAAGGTCGCCGGCAGCCCTCGCACGTGCGACATCAAGCAGCGCGCCTTTGAGAGCGGCCTCGGCCTTCGGCACTCGCCACGGAATCGGCGCAACCGCGCCCAGCACGAGGCCTGCATCGCGGATGGACCTGGAATCTGGCGCGCTCACCAGCACAGCCGCGACGCTGACCAGCGGCCAATCGAAACTTTGCTTCTCGCGCGCCTCAAGGTAGGTGCTGCGGGTTCCCGGCGCGGGCGGCGGAACGATCACTTCGACTATCACCTCGCCCGGCCGCAGCGAATTTTCGCGCGTCACATCGATGCTGGGAAGGGTGAAGAACTTCTCCAACTCAACCGTGCGCTCGCCCGAAGGCCCCACGATTCGTGCCCGCCCATTCATCGCGATCAACGCGGGCGCAAGATTCGACGGATGCACGATGAAGGAGGGCCCGCCGCCGAGGATCGCGTTGTACCGATTCAGCCCGACCATCGAGTAGCATCTGTCGCCGCCCTTCTTGAGGCAGCGCACGTCGGGATTGCGGAAGTACCAGCAGCGCGGACGCTGCAGGAGATTGCCCCCGACCGTGCCGAGGTTGCGAATTTGCGGCGTTGCGGCTTCAGCGGCAGCCTCCGCGATCGCGGTGTACTGGTCGAGAATCGCCGGATGGTTGGCGACGTCATGCAGTTTGGTAAGCGCGCCAAGCCGCAGACCATTCTTCGGGTCAGCCTGGATTCCGTCGAGCTCCTTCAGGCCTTTCAGATTGACCAGCGTCGCCGGCGCGAGGAGATTCAGCTTCATCAAATCGACCACGTCGACGCCGCCGGCGATTGCAACGTGATCCTTCTGCGCCAGCAGGCGCGAGGCGTGCGCGAGGTCGCTCGGCGCAACCATCTCGAACTTGTTCACCCGTGCCCCTCCAGCGCCGCGAGCACTCGGTCAGGTGTCATCGGAAGATCGCGCACCGGCGCGCCGATCGCATCGGACACGGCGCATCCGATTGCCGCCGCGCTCGCGACATGCGAAGCCTCGCCGAGTCCGAGCACGCCGGTGTTGGTAATGCCGTTGGCAACCTCGACGAACATCACCTTGATGTCGGGGACATCGAGCGGTCCGACCATTTTGTAATCGTCCATGTTCGGATTCATCATGATGCCGAGCGCAGGATCGAGCCGACGCGCTTCGAACAGCGCGAAGCCAACTCCCATCAGCACCCCGCCGTTCACCTGGCTGCGCGCCGTCAGCGGATCGATGATGCGTCCGGCGTCGTGGACCGCGACCACTTCGAGCACCCGCACGATGCCGGTTTCAGTGTCGACCTCGACCTCGGCGAACTGGCATCCCGCCTGATCGTGGCGAAAGCCCTCGTAATTCGTCACCCGCTCGCCCTGCGCGGAGATCGAATCGCCGGACATTCGTTTGCACACGTCTTCAAAAGCGACTTTGCGTGTGGGCTCGAAGCGCACCTGAACCACGCCGTCGCGGATTTCCAGGTCGCCAGGTTCGGCGCCAATCATTGGCGCGGCAATGCGCAGCAGCTTCTGCTTCAGATGCGAGGCCGCCTGACGCACTGCGGGCGTATTCGACGGCGCGGTCATGCTGCCGCCCGAGGGAACCGAAAACAGATAGCGCGTATCGCCGATCTCGCACGCGACGCGCGACAGCGGCAGCCCCATTTCCTCCGCCGCCACCATCGCCAGCACAGTGCGGGTGCCGGTGCCGATGTCCTGGGTGCCGACCCGCACCTCCACCCGCCCATCGCGATGCGCGATCGCCTGCGCCTCGGGACCTGAAACGCCCAGTGCATGCCACGCGGCGCCCGCCACCCCAATCCCGCGTCGCATCGCCCCGCTTTTTTTTGGCGCGCGCGATTTCTCGTCCCACCCGAATGCTTTCGCGCCAAGATCGAATTCCACCGCGCGCACCGGGTGGTCACTGTTGCGGCGGCGAAATTCGAGGCGATCGAGTCTGAGCTTATGCGCCATCTCGTCCATCGCGAGTTCCAGCGCGAAGCATCCCTGCGGCCAGCCGGGCGCGCGCATCGGCGCCGACGGCCCGGTATTCATGAAGACGTTGCGTTCCTCGCTGCGGAAGTTGGGGCATCGATAAACGCTCGCGAAGGGGCCGCTGCTTCCTGATCCCGCGCCGATACCGCCGCTGCCGTGCTGGATCACGTCGATCGCGGTAAGCTTGCCGGCCTGGTCGGCGGCCATTTTGACTTTCTGCACCGAGTTGGGGCGATTGCCGGTCGCGAGATGCTCTTCTCTGCGCGACAGCATCAACTTGACCGGCGCGCCTGCCGCCTTGGCGAGCCGGCATGCGAGGATCACCTCGCGACCGGCGCCGAATTTCGAGCCGAAGCCACCGCCAAGAAATTCGGTTATCACGCGAACGTTGTCGCCCGGCAGCTTGAAGTAAACCGAAAGATCGTCGCGCACCGCGAAGATGCCCTGCGTCGACGTCCACACTGTCAGCTTGTCACCGTCCCAGCTCGCGACGCTGCCGTGCGATTCCAGCGAGACATGGGTCTGCACCGGCGTGGTGTAGGTCGCCTCGTGCGTCGCCGCGGCGCCGGCAAAGCCCGTCGCAACATCGCCGACGCTAGACTGCCGAGCCTTGGCGAGGTTGGATCCGTTCTCGAACACCGCGGGCGCGCCGGAGGCCATCGCAACATCGAGGTCGGCGACAAACGGAAGCGGTTGGTACTCAACTTTGATAAGGGCGACCGCGTCGTTGGCGATATCCGACGAGCTCGCTGCGACGGCCACGACTTCCTGGCCGGCGAAACGGACCAGGTCGTCGTCGGCGTTGATCACCGCGCGAACGCCATTGAGGTGCTTCGCCCGCGAGCTGTCAATGCTTTTGATGCGCGCGTGAGGATACGGGCTGCGCAAAATCGCGCCATAGAGCATCCCGGGCAGCGCGATGTCATAGCTGTAGCGCGCCGCGCCCGTCGCCTTGAGCGGACCGTCGACGCGCGGCGTAGGCTGGCCCACAATTTCGAGCTTGTCGCCCCATTGCCACGGCGTCGGCTCATCATCGGGAATGACGACTACCACGTCCCGGAGATGCCCTTCGTAGCCGAGGTTGAGGGTGACTCGCCGCGACATCGCCTACGCCCTCGCCTTGGAGGTACTGGCCGCGCTCAGCGCCGCTTCGAACACGTGCGTATAGGTGCCGCATCGGCAGATGTTTCCCGCCGTCGCATGCCGAACTTCGTCGCGGCTCGGATTCGGATTGGCGGCAAGCGCAGCGGCGACCGACATCACCATTCCCGGCGTGCAGAAGCCGCATTGCAGCGCATCATGCTCAACGAATGCGCCTTGCACCGGATGCAGCTTGGCAGGATTGCCGAGGCCTTCGATCGTGGTGATCTGGTGACCTCGCGCGTCGACGGCGAGCATCATGCACGATGTAACCGGTCTGCCATCGAGATGAACCGTGCATGCGCCACACGCGCCGCGATCGCATACCAGCTTGGTGCCGGTCATCCCGAGATGCTCGCGCAATGCACGCAGCAACGTGACTCGCGGCTCGATCGCGAGGCGATGAGTTTCGCCGTTGATCTGCAGCTCGATTGCCTGCGCGCCGGGGCCGAGGCGTTCCGCGATTCCTTCGTTGTTCGCGGCATCCTCAGCTTCAACCTGCGGGACTCCGACGAGACTGGCGGCAGCGGCAACCGCGCCCGCACCCTTGATGAAGGACCGCCGGCTTATCGCCGGATCGATCGGCTGCTTGTTGCGCTCGTCGCTCATGGCAGCGGCGCCTCGCGGTGCTCGACGGCAGGGTCGGATTTTTCGAAACTCATGAGTATCACCGTGGCGATGGCGAAGAGCGCGAGACCGGCCAGCGTCGCAACCGCGACGCTCTTCAAAAAGTAGACGCTGCCCATCACGATCTTGTCAAGAATGTTTCCCACCCCGTAATCCGCGATTGCTTGCAGAAAGTTGCGAATCCGCGCGCTGTGCGCGTCCCATCCGAGCCGCGCCAGCGATGCGACTGCGCGAAAAAGCGGGATCACGATGATCGCGGATGCCGCCAACGACGCAGTCATCGCGCGCCGGCGCAGGTCCGCATCGTCCAGCATTCGCGCGGCGCATCGAATCGCGATCAACATTCCGAGCGCGGTTGCCGATACCTCCATCATCGCGAACTGATGCAGGTCCCACCAGGCGCCGACGCGCGGATTGAAGCGCCGAATTATCAGGTGGCCGCCGCTCGCGTAAATCAGCGTCGAGAGAACTCCCACGACCATCGCAAGTACCGTCAGCCATCGGAAGATTCTGCGCATGCGGCGATCGCGGGATGCCACTGTTGCCTCAGCCGATGTCCCGCAGCGCGACCCCGAGGCCGCTGCGCGTCAAACCCAGCGACAGATACACGATGATGAGCACCAGGGTGCCGACGGTCAGGCCGACCGCGCGAAACCGCGCCATCAGGGGAGCCACCAGCGCATCGGGCCCCGCCGCCGAATGCCGCCAGATGCGCGCGCCGACGCTCCCGTATTGGTAGAGCGCCAGCCCGATGACGATCACGACGAGTATCAGTTTGATGGCGAGCAACGGCGTCACGCCACCCATGTACATCACGTTGAGCAGGCCGGTCGCGACCAGGATCGCGAGCGCCGTCAGAACGATGCCGCCGAGCCGCCGAATGATGCGGCGCGCCACTTTGACGCGATTTGTGACATCCAGTTCCTGCGCGAGGATCGGCGTCAGCGCGAAGGTGCTGAACAGCGAGCCGCCCAGCGCGACGATGACCGAGGTGACATGGACGAAGAGCACCAGCATCCGCCACGAAAACAACATGATGAGACTACTACGTGCGCGCGATGCGCTCGGCAATACGGCGTCATGCGGTCGTCGTGCGGAAGTTGCGCCGGTAGGTGAGAAAATTTCCAGTCACCCGCGCGCCCAGGCTCTCGGCGGTTCGGCGCGAGGCCCAGTTGTCGTCGAGCACCAGCGTGTAGCCGGCGTATTGCATCCCCTGGCGCTGCATCTCGATAAATGATCGCGCCGCCATCGCGCGCGCGACGCCGCGTCCCTGCGCCTCATCGATGACGCCGATGTTGATGAGCGCGCCACGAGTGCCGCCACCGTGGTCGGGAGGCAGCTTCACCCCGCGCTTGAGCGACGCCAGCGCCTCGCTGAAATCGGGAACGCAGAACACCGCACCGACCACGCGCCGATCGATCATCGCGATCATCGAAAGATCCGCCACCGGCGTTTCCCATAGCGACGTCAGCATCGGACGCACCTCGGCGTTGGTGACCGGGTTCCATCCCCAATGCTTCCGAAATGCGATGTTGGTGACGCCGGTCCACGCATCCACCGCGGCGAGGAAGCCGAACTCGCGCCAACTGCGAAGCTGAATTCCACCGCGATTGGCGGCATCGAGCATGCCGTGGTAGCGCGCAATAATCTCGGGGGTCAGACGCGCGGTATAGTCGATCTGGCCGCGCTCGGTCTCAAACCCGGCATTTTTCAGATAGCGATGATAGTAGGCGGGATTGGCGCGCAGCAGAAAAGACGGAAATGCGCCGTAGTTGTCGATCGCGTAGGGGTAATCGAGAAACGCGGCGAAGCCACTGCGCACCGCTTCCATCGCGCGCGTGCGCAACCATTCGGCGGCGGCCTCCAGCAGCATCGCCGCGGCTTCATCTTCATCGGGCAGCGCCTCGAAATGGATCAGCTGCCCAAGCTTTTCCTTCCAATGATCGTTGTATCGCAGATTGATCACGGCGCTGACGCGCGCCACGCTTTTGCCGTCGCGGCGTGCCACGAAGGGCTCGATCTCGAGGAACGGGCTGAGTGGGCTTCGATGCGAGAGCAAGTCGACTTCGTTCTGAATGTCGGGCGGCCACCATGCCTTTCGTTCCGCATAGACCAGGAAGGGCAGCCGCGCGAAATCCTCCATCTCGGCGCGGCGGCGAGGGTTTTCTATGCTGACGCGTCCGGGACCCATCGGTCGAAATACCTACTCCAGGGGCGATGCGGCGAAAAGCTCGGCTGCGGAACCGAACCGCTCTTCCATTCATTTACAGCTTCAGATGTGAAGCGTGCTACACCCTCCTCGATGCGTGCCGAAGGATGCTGATCGTACTCATCGCCCTGCTGATGCTCGCGGCGCCGGTGCGCACCCACGCCGCGCCGCTGGAGGGTTCAACGCTGCACCAGGGAGGCGCCGGCATCGAGGTCAGCTTCGCCGAGGGCGAGTACAGCCTTTCGCGCGCCTCGATGCTCGACTGGATTTCCGAATCGGCGCGCGCGGTCACCGAATACTATGGCCGGTTCCCGGTGCGGCAGCTTCGCGTGGTCGTCGTGCCGCTCGATCGCGGCAAGGGCGTGGTGTTCGGACGCACCTTCGTGCCCGGCCCGGTTCCTGTAATCCGCGTGATGCTGGGACGCGTCGCATCCGAGGCTGACCTGCGCGCCGATTGGGTAATGACGCATGAGATGGTTCATTTGGCATTTCCGTCGGTACCCGAACAGCATCATTGGATCGAGGAGGGAATCGCAACCTACGTGGAGCCGATCGCACGCGCGCAAATCGGCAACCTCGCCGCCGCCAAAGTCTGGCGCGATATGCTCGACGGCATGCCACATGGCCTTCCCGCGGCCGGCGATCAAGGTCTCGACAACACTCACACGTGGGGCCGAACCTATTGGGGCGGCGCGTTATTCTGCCTGCTCGCGGATGTCGAGATTCATCGGCGCACTCACGACAAGTTCGGATTGCAGGATGCCCTACGCGCGATCGCAACATCCGGCAACCTGCTGGAAGACTGGCCGCTGACCCGCGCGCTGAAGGTTGGCGATGACGCGATCGGCGTTCCGGTTCTGCTCGAACTGTACGGCAAGATGAAGGACGTGCCGTTTGATCCGAATCTTCCCCGATTGTGGAAGAATCTTGGCGTCAAAATTGCCGGCGATTCGGTGGCCTTCGATCCGAGTGCGCCGCTGGCAGCGATCGTAACTTCGATCATGAAGCCTCGCGCGGATCCTCCGACCTGCGCAAAGGAGCATTGAACATCATGCATAGAAGGTTCATCGAGCGGTCCACTTCGCACTGCGGATGACATACCGGCTGCGATAGCTCGCGCCGCTGATGCCCGCTCCGATGCCCTCGCGAGCCTGCGATGCATAACCCTCGCCCTAACAATGATGGCTGCCTAACCCGAGTGTCTACGCAATCGGGGCAACCTCACAAGTCCCGCCTACTCATCGAATCCTAACTATCTTCCAGTCCCCTTCAATGTCACGGTTCTTCCTCCGGTGCTCGGCGCGTCAACGGAGATAATTAAGGAGGCCGGCAATGCACGGCCCTTGGTGAGGGGTGTGAAACTGATTGCTATGGTGCTGGTAGCATGTGGTTGGAGCGGACCGAAAAAGCCCGCAGAGACGCTATAGGGTGCCGTGGACACAGCCGTCCAGCTCCCGCTTAACATACCCTTGCCAGTGTTTTTGATCGGTAGGTCAACTTCGGTCGTCTCTCCCACGGTTCCTTTGAGGTTGACGGCAGCCTTGACTGAAAGCTTGCCTGCGAGGCCTTTGCCATTCAGCGCGACGTTGATGGTTCCCCGGGCGGCGTCGTTGCTGTTTATGATTGCGGCCGCAGTGTTGGTTGTCGTCCCGCTGGTTGGATCAGGTATGAAAGTGACAGTTTCAGTCTGAGATTTTTTCGGTGCGAGATCGAAGGTGCTCGGGGTTACGCTGAAGACGGACGTTGACTGAGGCGGATCGATCGCGATGGTTCCGACCAGTTCGCTCTTCCCGGAATTTTTGATCTTGAAGCTTTTGGTGGCGGACGCGCCGGTACCGATGCCGACGGATTTTACATTGATGGCCGCCGGCACGACGATTTTTGCGGTGTTCGGGGTTGAGGTTGAGATCGGCGTGGGGGTTGCGGAAGCGCTGGAAGTGTTGGTGGGAGTGGAAGTCGGCGTCACCGAGGTCGCGGTCGGTGTGGCTTTTGCGCTGCCGGTCGGAGTCGGACTAGCCGTAGGAGTGCGCGTTATCGAGCCGGTGGCATGGGCGGTGGAAGTGGCGGTTGCGGTTCTTGTCGCGGTTGCGGTTGGCGTCCTGGTCGTGGTGGGGGTTGCGGTTCGAGTTGCGGTTGCCGTCGCATGAGGCGTTGAAGTCGGGGTCGCGGTTCGCGTGAAGGTGGCGCTGGCGGTCGGAGTCGGAGTTATGGCAGTGACTCCGAGGCCGAATACGCCGCGCCCGTGCGTCGCCGCGAAGATGACCCCGGTCGAGCTTTGCGCCAAATCGTAGACCGGCACCGCGGGTATCTTGCCCTGATTGAAGGGGTGCCATGATGTCCCGCCGTCAGTGCTGTTGAATACCCCGATGTCGGTTCCGACCAGAACGCTTCGGCTACACGGATTGCCGGCGCAAGTTCCGCCGTTGTCGGTCGAGTCGACCAGAATTTTCAGGACCGGAACATCGGGCAAGCCGCCGTCGGCCTCCTTCCAACTGGCGCCGAAGTCGGAGGTCTTGTAGATGTGCCCGACGTGGGTGCCGTTGGGATCCATGGGAACGCTGGTAAACCCTGAAAGCCCGAGATAGGCGACGCTCGAATTGTGCGGATCGACCGCGATGCTGGTGGCTTGGGTAGCCAGAATGCCGAACATCGGGTTGGTTTTGAGAAACTCAATCTCAAGGCCACCAGTCACATCGGACCAGGCCGCTCCATGGGCATGAGCGGCGTCCACCTGAACGTCGGCTTGGGTGGTATTGCTCACCGCAAATGGGACCGTCCCGTCGAGGCTGCTCATCGCGAGGGCCCAGGCGGGATGACCATGCTGGCCGTCGACCGGGCCAAACTGAAGGTCCTCGATCGCGCACTCCTGCACATCGCAATTAAATCCTTCCAGGGTGCCGTCAGCGGTCAGATCCTGATCGGTCTGTTGGGCCCAATGCGCCATCCCGTCGGTCGATACGTAAATCGAGTGCGCAGCGAAAAAGACCCTGTGGCCAACCTTTGGATCGACCGCGAGAGGCGGATAGAACACCGGCCCAGGATCGTGAACGGCATTGAGTAAGGTCTGCAGCGCAGGAGTCCATTGCTGGCCGAAGACCGCGCAGGGTGCGACGCCTGGAGTGGGAGCGCTGCACCAGGTTTGACCGCCGTCAGTGGAAGCCGAAATTTGCGCATGACTGATCTCGTCGAGCGAAAAGTTGTGGTAGACGAACTTCGGGTCGAGTTGATCATAGAGCTCGAAGCCCCCATCACCTGTTTCGCTGTCGGGAGCAACCCAGTTGCCGACCGAGCCGTTGAACAGTTGGGTACCATTGTCCTGGAAGCCGGCAATCAGCTTGCTCGAATCGGTCGGATGCGCACCGATGCCCTGGATTTGGCTGGCATTGATATTCTGATTGAGTGAAATAAAGGTTGGGTTTGCCACCGCCGGATTGAACATGTACAGTCCGCCGTCGTTGGCGACCAGGACCTGGTTGTTGGCCGGATCCCAAAACAACGCGTGCTGATCCGAATGAACTCCGCCAGTGGGCGCCAGGAAGGTCCACGAATGCCCGAAGCTGCCGGAAGATTTGTACAAACCGACGCCGCCGAAAAACACCGTCCCCGGATCGGTAGGAGAAACCAGCAACGCCTGGTCGTAAAACGACTGAGAGAAATTGGTGGGATTGGTCCCGTCGATAGTCGTGCTGCCTGCGGTAAACTGGGGCACCGTCGGGCCAAGCACAGAGCCGGGATTCCAATGCAATCCCCCGTCGAAGGAAAAGAACAAGCCGCCGTACTCCACCCCATCGGCCGCACCGACCATCGCATAGACGATTCCGACCGGAGAGGCAGGACCATTGGGCGGTGGTACTGCGGGGCCGACGGCCAGGCTCTGGCGGCCCTGCTCGATGTGCGCGCCCGGAAAAATGGCGGGATGGAAGGTTACGCCGCCATCGTTGGAATAGTAGACGGTGTTGGTATCGACTCCCACGTAGACGTTCTGCGGATGTGCAGGATCGATCTTGACGTCGTCGATGGGGCAGGGTGCGGAACCATCACCCAGCAGGTCGCAGTTGGCAAACGTGGATTCGGGATAGTGACTCCAACTGGCGCCACCGTTAGGGGAGAACCATAGGCCGCTCTTGCTCGCATCGGACTCGTAGATACCGGCATCGGCCTTGCTCGCACTGAATCCGCTGCTGGTTCCTGCGAAAATGCGCGGCGAACCCGGCGTAGTCACGGTATCAATCGCCATCGAGGTGAACGCCCCCCGATCGAAGAGTCCGGCCGGTCCAAGCGGGGTCCAGTGTTGTCCCAAATCGGTCGATTTAAAGGCTCCGGAACCGTACAGCGAATCGATCGAGTTGTTGCCTTCGCCGGTGCCGACATAAATCGTGCTGGGGGTCGTGGTGGTGTCGAGCGCGATTGCGCCGATGGCCTGAGTCGGTTGGCTGTCGAATGCGGAGACGAAGTTCTGACCGTTATCGGTGCTCAGCCACAATCCGCCCGAAGCGGCGCCCGCGACGATCAATCCGTGGGCGTCGGCCGCAACCGAGGTCATACGTCCAGTCATCAGGACGACGCCGCCGATGGCGGACCCGGTGAAGTTGGCCTTTGACTTGATCGGTTGGGGGCCGATGAAATTCCACGTCCCCGAAAGAGCGGGAATCGCGGCGTTGGCGTCTTCGACCGCACCTGAAGTCGCTCCCGATGCGCCCGGTGCTTGAGCCGCCGCCCGCTCCATCGCACGCATCCTGGAGAACGCCTGCGGAATTGCTTGCCTCGGCACCCCGTACTGAAGGCCCCGGCGCGAAGCCAGATAGCGCTCGCGCATCATAGCCTCGAGCATATGGGGCTGGCCGCTGTGCTCGGCGGCCTCGGCGCTTTCGCGATTGGTTGCGGTTTCGCGATTACAGGATGAGAGAAAAAGAATCGGAGCGAGCGCGACAAAACAAAAGCAGAAAGCTGTAGCTGCGGACTGACGGAAACTCATCGACCTCATCTCTCGCAGGACTCGACGGCGTCGGATGGAAATTGACGCAGCCTCCAAAAAACGGGCCTGGGCGCTCCGGGCTATGCTTCGAAAGTCGCTCTACGAGAAGGATCTGACCAATTCCGGTAGCGTGGCCGCGATGGATAGCGAGCCAACGCCGCTCCTCCAGTTCTTCAGTATTTCGCATAGGTCGGAGAAAAAAAAGTGAAATCTTTAAAACCGCGCAAATTGTTGATCTTTCCAACCGCCAGTCGTCGAGTTGACGACTCTGCGGCGCAGGCAAAGGCCGAACTTGCCCGATGTTCGACTTGCCCGATGTTCGAATTGATCGGGCAAGGTTATCTGAGGAAGTTGCAAGGCGAATAAAAAGCGAAGGAGCCCATTCTGTCTACGTTATTTGGCTTCGTTTGGTAATTTTCGTATCTCCCCGCGAAGCGATTCCCTGTCGCCCGAGGCCTCCGCCTACTCCGAGGCGTATTCGACGCTTTCCAGCAGCTTCTTCACCGGTTGCCGGGTGATGAGCAGGCACACGAACCTTCCCACCGGCGAATAGCTATATCCGATGCTATAGCCATAGTAGCTGTAGAATAGATGACCATCCATTTCCTGAACTACGCCAGGTGGAGGATCAAATTCGCGGACCTTGTAGCGAACGCACAGCAGCGACGTATGCGCACCTTTATAGAAGGTGAAGGTCGCCAGGCGGCGGTCCGGGAGCGTATCCAATCTCCCACCAACCAGGGTCAGGCCCGCATTGTTGAAGTTCCAGATGTAGCCCGGCATGTGAGCGTCGAGGTAGGCCCCCGCGATGTCGCCGAACGAACCCGACGGCACGTTGGGGTCGAAGTGATGGTCGAATTTCTCGAAGTAGGCGACTGCGGTGTCGAAGTCGGGCGATCCGCCGGCCCGATAAACGACATTGACGCTGTCGTTGCGAAACAGGCCGAAGCCGCGCGCGCCGACGAACAGCAGCGCGAGGGTAGCGGCGACCGATAGCGGAATCCAAATCGCTGGACGCCGCAACGTACGCATCCCACGCAGGTGCGACGGCCCTCGATGCGCGTCTGATTCCCGCGCCATCGCGCCTTCGCCGCGTGCGGCTTCCTCGGCCAGCAGCGTAAGCAGCTTGGCCCGCACTGCCGAAGGCGTCTCGACCACCCCGCCGTGTTGACGCACCAGTGCCTTCAGGGTTCGCTCATCGCGAAGGCGCGCCGCGCAATCCTTGCAAGTGGCGACATGCGCTTCGGCCTCGCGCAACTCGGCGCCGCTCAGTTCGCCGTCTGCGTGAGCCGAAAGAAAATCGTCTATGTATTCGCGATGAATCAACCGCTTACCGAATGGTTAGTTTACACGCAACTGGTCTAGTAAGATGCCCTCTCGTTCGGGAGTCAAGATCGTATTATTCCCCGGTCTCGCGCGAGCGGAAGCAATGCCTCACGCAGCAGGCCCCGCCCCCGTGAGACGCGCGACTTTACGGTACCTACCGGGACCGTCAGTACCCCTGAAACTTCCTGATAGCTCAGCTCCTGCACGTCCACCAGCAGCAGCGCTTCGCGAAACTCCTCGGGAATCGAATCAAGCGCGGCCTTGACCTCGGGCTCCATCACACCGGCAAACGCCAGCGCCGCGGGATCGCTGCGAGTCTGGTCTGCGGCGAGGCTTTCGGCCTCCAGCCGTTCTGTATATTCGGCCTCCGACTGGCTTACCTGTTCGCGCCCGCTCTTGCGATAGCCATTGCGAAAGTTGTTGAACAGGATAGTCAACACCCAGGCACGCGAGTTGGTGCCGGGTGTGTATTGATGAAAGAAGCGAAACGCGCGCAACAGCGTTTCCTGGAGCAGATCGTTGGCATCCTCGGGATTGCGGGCGAGCCTCAGCGCCATCGAGTAGATCGAGTCGAGATGGGGAAGCACTTCTCGTTCGAACGACTCGCGCGTGCGGCGGACGCTGTCGCGCTTGGCTGCCATATCGCGAGGGTAGGAACATAGCACCTCTCTTAATAAAATCGAGACGTGGCTGGAAAAGTTCCCAAGATCCGGGCTAAATTCGCGTCGAGTTGCATGTGACCAATCCGTTCGGGGCCGCGATGCGTAGGTCTCCTGGAACGTCGGAGCGATGCGAACGGTTTAATGTCTGAAGCGGCGCCGCGGCCTGACGCGGGGCGCTGTGATCCGAACCTTAACTCTCTGCAAACGGCGCGAGGCGCCCAACATTTGACGAAGGAGAATGGTATGCGCAAAGGATCCATGATTACCGGTGCAGCGTTGGCGACTGCGGTTGCGTTGATGTTTGTCGGCAATGTCGTGGCCGCGGAAAGCTCCAGCAGCGGCGATGCGTCCGCCCAGGTCAAGTGCATGGGCGGAAACGCATGCAAAGGGCAGAGCGCCTGCAAAGCTGCCGAAAGCAGTTGCAAAGGCCAGAATGCCTGCAAGGGCAAGGGCTACGTGATGGCCGCCAACGAGAAGGAATGCAAGAGCATGGGCGGTAAAGTCGAGAAGTAGTTCGCCCGCTCGCCAAACCATCGCGGCACGCGCGTTGGCACGACGCCGACGCGCGTGTCACTTTAACTTCGTTCACTGCCCGGGAGTATCTTCGCGTGAGCGATGCCAACGACTGCATATTCTGCAAAATCATCCGCGGTGAAATTCCGGGGCGGATGCTCGACCAGAACTCCGACGTGGTGGTGTTTCTGTCATTGGAGAACCATCCGCTGGTGGTAACTCGCGAACATGTGGTGGACATTTTCGCGCTCAGCGAAAAGGATGGCGCCGCGGTGATGAGCATGGCCGCCAGGGTCGCCAAGGCGATGCGCGAAGCGCTGCAGCCTGATGGCATTCAACTCGCCCAATCCAACGGTGCGGCAGCCGGTCAGGAAGTCTTCCACTATCACCTGCATCTGTATCCGCGCTGGAAAGATGGCCGGGCAACCCATCGCGACGACGCGGCCATGGATCGGATGCTGCAAATCCTCAAACCCGCGCTGGCCAGGGTCTGACCAGGTCGTAACCAATCGGGCAACCCGATGAAACGCGAGGATTTTCCATTTCTTGGGTTCGGGATCGGGTTAAGGCGCGATCACTACCTGCCGATTCTTGAAACTCAGCCAGCGGTCGATTGGTTCGAAATTTTGTCGGAGAACTTCATGGTTGCCGGTGGGCGTCCGCTCGAAGTGCTTGACGCGATTTGCGCGCGCTATCCGGTCGTCATGCATGGTGTCTCAATGTCGATCGGCTCGACCGATCCGCTGCGGCGCGACTATTTGCGCGAGCTGAGAGCATTGGCGCGACGCGTCGAGCCGGCCTGGATCTCGGATCATCTATGCTGGACCGGAGTCGGCGGCCGCAACCTGCACGATCTCCTGCCGCTGCCCTATACCCCTGAAGTGGTGGGTCACGTTGCGCAGCGAATCGCGCACGTCCAGGACTTTCTCGAACGTCCCATCCTCATCGAAAATGTTTCCAGCTACATGGCGTTTGCAGACTCGACCATGACCGAATGGGAGTTCATTGCGGAAATTGCCGAGCGCGCGGACTGCGGGATTCTGCTCGATATCAACAACATCTTCGTCAGCGCCTTCAACCATCGCTTCGACGCCCGCACTTACATCGATGCGATTCCGGTCTCGCGCGTCATTCAGTTTCATCTGGCCGGGCATAGCGATCACGGAACCTACCTGCTCGATACTCATGATCATCCGGTGCGTGACGAGGTCTGGGATCTGTATGCGCACGCGGTGCGGCGATTCGGCGCGGTCTCCGCGCTCATCGAATGGGATGACAACATTCCCGAGTTCGAGGTGCTGATGGAAACCGCGAATCGGGCGCGCACCATCCACCAGCAGGTCATTGCCGAGGCGCCTCGCGATGCCGTCCGATCTCAGTTGGGTTGAGAGCCTGCTTTATCGGCTCATCACTGCGCCGTCCGGGGTAGCCGAGGGCCTCGCGCAGGAGAAGACGCTCGCGCCGGGAGGTCTCGCGCAAGTCATCGCGGGGGATGATCGCCTGAGCGCGGAAGAGCGCGTCGACATCTACGCGAATATGTATTTTTATCGCATCCTCGAGGTGTTGCAGGAGGATTTTCCTGCGATTCTGGCGATGCTCGGCGGCGACCGCTTTCACAACCTCATCACTGGCTATCTGATCGAATATCCGCCGGCGCACTTTTCGCTTTCGCAGGCCGGAGCGCATCTCGCGGACTTTGTCGGCAGTCATCCGCTGCGCGGCGAATTTCCGTTTCTGGCCGACCTCGCACGGATGGAACGTGCGCTGATCGATGTGTTCCATGCTGCAGACGCGGCGCCGATGGACGCGCAACAGATGCGCGCGATTGCGCCTCAGGAGTGGCCCGCACTGGTACTGGCGCTCCATCCCGCGAACTTGATCCTCGCGCTTCAATGGAAGGTGGCCCCGATTCTTCAGGCGGTCGAGCGCGATGAGCAACTGCCAGAGCCTGAGAGAGCCGATCTCAGCATGCTGGTATGGCGCAATCGCAACCACGTCTACTATCGCGCGATCGATGCGGCCGAGCGCGATCAGTTGGCGGCGCTTTCGCGCGGCATCACGTTTGCGGAAATGTGCGAGATGATCGCAGCCGCGGTTGACGAAGGTGACCCGGCGATTGCGATCAATGAGCGCCTTGAAAGATGGCTGCGCGACAGCCTCCTGGTTCGGGGCGCGGCAGGTTAAACCTCCTCTCTTGTAAAATTCTTGTAACCCCTCTCCCGATAGGAGAGGAGGGTCGCGATCATCGCGAGCTGGTGTGGGACCTTATCCAGCGCGTAGCGCCACCCTCTCCAAAGTGGAGAGGGGTAAGCGGAGTGAGGTTGCCCCGATTGCGTAGACACTCGGGTTAGGCAGCCATCGGTTCATAATGACGACGCTCGAACTCAACCGGACAGAGATAAGCGAGCGCCGAATGCCGGCGCTGGCGGTTGTAAAACAGCTCGATATATTCGAACACTGCGCTGTGGGCCTCGGCTCGCGTGCGCCACTGACAGCGGTACGCCAGTTCCAGTTTGAGGGTGGCAAAGAAGCTCTCGGCCACCGCATTGTCCCAGCAGTTGCCGCTGCGGCTCATGCTGCTCACGATTGCGTGCCGCTCCAGCAACCGCTGATATTCCTGGCTGGCGTATTGGCTGCCGCGGTCCGAGTGGTGCAGCAGCCCGCCGGCTGGCCGTCGCTCCGTCACCGCCATCTCGAGTGCCTCCACGGCGACCGTTCGTTCCAGCCGTTCGCTCAGTGCCCAGCCCACTATCCGGCGCGAGAACAGATCCAAAATTACCGCCAAGTACAACCAGCCCTCCAGGGTCCACAGATAGGTAATGTCGGTCACCCAGCCGGCATTCGGCGTGAGCATGGCAAAGCGCCGCGCCAGCAGGTTCCCCTTGATTGCCATTCCGTGTCTGGAATCGGTGGTGCGGCGGAAGCCCCGCCGCGCACGAGCGCGCAAACTCGCCGCCCGCATCAGCCGCGCCACACGCTTGCGCCCGGTCCGTTGGCCGCGCGCCCGCAACTCCGCATGCACCCGCGGGCTGCCGTAACAACCGCGGCTCTCGGCGTAGATCGCGCCCACCTCGAGCGCGAGCCGCTGGTCCTCGGCCGTGTGGTTTGCTGCCGGTCGCCCGCACCACGCGTAGTAGCCCGAACGCGAGACCTTGAGCACCCGGCACATCAGCGCTACCGGATAGTTGGCCTCCTCCGTTGCCATAAAAGCGAATCTCACTCGCTCTCCTTGGCGAAGAAGGCCGTCGCTTTTTTTAGGATCTCACGCTCCCTTCGCAACCGTTGGTTCTCACGCCGCAGCTTACTGCTCGTCAATTACCGTCCCGAATATTCACATCAATGGGGCAGCAAGACCTACTATACGCAACTGCGCCTCGACCCACTCGGCAAAGAGAGCGCCGAGGAGATGTTATCCGCGCTGCTCGGCGACGGTGTCGAACTCGCATCGCTGAAGCGGCTGATCATCGAGAAGACCGAGGGCAATCCTTTTTTTATGGAAGAGACCGCGCAAGTATTGCTGGATGAGGGCGCGCTGGTTCGTGACGAAACCGCGGTCAGACTTACCATGCATCTTAGCGAACTGAAAATCCCTCCGACGGTACAGGGCATCCTCGCCGCGCGTATCGACCGGCTACCGTCCGATGCCAAGGACCTCCTGCAAACATTGGCCGTCATCGGGCGCGAATTTCCGATGTCGCTGATTCATGCGGTAATCCCAAAGTCCGAAGACGAGATCGCCCGAATGCTCAATGACTTGCAGTTGGCCGAGTTCATCTATGAGCAGCCCGCGGTGGGAGACATCCAAAACATTTTCAAGCACGCGCTCACGCAGGAGGTCGCCTACAATTCCGTCCTCCAGGAACGCCGCAAGTTTACAACAGGTGATCGTCCTTAGCCGCCGATCCCCGTCGCGAGTGTCGCCGAGAAACATCGATCGGCTGATTTCGTCTGAGCGTACCGACTATTCCCTTCGATCCTGAATTCGATCGTCGCGGTTAAGCCAGAAACAGTGATCCGGTGGCACCGGCGCTTATTGGCGCTGGAAATCGCGCCGCCGTGGTGGCCGCCCGAGGATCAACCGCGAGATCCGCGCTCTCATCCGACGGATGAACAAGGAGAATCCACTGTGGGAGCGCCGCGGATCCACGGCGAACTGCTGATGCTCGGGATCGAAGTCGCCCAATCAACGGTGGCGCGTTACATGACCAAGCGGCAAGGCCCACCCTCCCAAGGTTGGAAGACATTCCTGCGCAATCACGCCGCCGGGATCGCGTCTATCGATCTGTTCGTCGGTCGCACTATCTCCTTCAAGCTGCTTTACGGCCTAGTGATTCTTCGCCACGCCCGCAGGCGACTGGTCGCAATCAGCGTGACGAACAATCCGTCTGCCGAGTGGATAGCAGGTCAGGTGACGGATGCCTTTCCGTGGGTCCAAGCTCCACGTCATCTGATCCGCGATCGCGACGGTGCATTCGGTCCCGCATTCACCCACCGCATTAGCGCAATGGGTATCCGAGATCACCCAATCGCACCGCAGTCGCCGTGGCAGAATGGGTACGTTGAACGACTCATCGGATCGATCCATCGCGAATCACTCGACCATCTCGTGGTGTTCGGCGAAGCGCACTTGCGCGAGGTCCTCAAGAACTACGCCTCCTATTACAACAAAATCCGGCCCCATCTTTCGTTAGATAAAGATGCTCCAGATTTCCGGCGGAGGCAGAAGCTGGGACCCATCGCAGCGATTCCGATCCTCGGCGGACTGCATCACCAATATCTCCGAGTTTAGGTTTTGACTAACCACAGGCTGCAAAACGATGAATATAGAGTGGTAAGCCTACCCGACGGCGTGATCCTGAACACCGTGCCGTAGCCGTTTGCGCCCCCGAAATAAAGCTGGCCATGGCCAGAAGTGGTGCCATAAAAGTTGCCGTCGCTGGCTTGAATCAAGCTGGCAAATTCCGGCCCGGCCCCATCCAGGCAGTATCTTTGATTGGCCGAATCGAATTGGCTGCAGAACGAGTGGAGAGTGGTCAATGCATGCACCGGAGTGATCTCGAACACTGTCCCACCCTCGGTGTTTGCGCCTGAGTAAGAGGTGGTGCCATACAAGTTGCCGTCCCGGTCTTGAACAAGGTCGCCCATAGGGAGCGAGCCGTCAGGGCAATAGTCCCCTCTGCGCCGAACGCGCTTCAAAAGGAGTACACGACTGTTTCTGATGCCACCGTCCTAGAGCCGGCTGAAGCTATCGTCTCCGGTCCTTGTGGTGTGGCGCTCAGCGCGGCCGCCGAAAACGTGAAGGTCGCCGCGCATACAAGCGCGATCGCGCCAACCCGAGCTGTCATTGGTTTTCTTATTGTCGGCTCCCTTCGCCCGCAAAGACAGAAGATTCGGTCGCCCAGACTGTTTGATAGCTGCCAACAAGCTGTGGTGCAAGCGATTGGTAACTTGGTTGCGTTCTCCAGTACCCATTGGTCGCAAATTGTCTGCACTTCTGCGCACAATTTGTGTGATGGCAGTACACGACGGACCCCTTCTGACCGTCCCGGAGATGTTCTTTTGCTCCGGTATTGACATTTACTTCTGCAGAACCGCCATCGGAAAACCGCAGTCACAGGTAGTCCATGTCGCCCGGTACGCATTGCCACATGGCGAGTTGTCCGACCTCAGGTTCCTCGGGGTTTGGCCAGGGCCAGAGGTAGGTCCTCGAGGGTACCGGTAGGAAGCCGGCTGTGTGCAAGAGCTTCCAGTGGCGCCACCCTGGCGGCGCCGAAAATTGAATATGACTACAGCCGGCGGCGCGTACCGTGTCGATTAGATGGAGCAGTAGCGCCGAGGCGAAGCGGCGCGGCGAAACTGGCACCACGAATTCCATCAGCCAACTCTCCGGTCCCTCAATCTTCAATACGTAGTAGCCCGCCACGTTGCTGCCCTTCATCAGCGCGAAAGCGAGGTGATGCGACGTTGGATGATCGAAGTAGCGCCAATTCAGGAAGTCGAAATCGTGCGGCGACCAGAACCCCGGCCAAGTCATGCATCGCTGGGTGACCTCATCAATACTCGATTCGAAGCGTCGCACCGCTTCGATCGCAAAGCCGCTCTGATTCCGCAGTACGAGCTTGGACCATGCGGTCAGAGTAATGTCCACCGCTCTACCGCCGAGCGCACTCACGACTGGTGGCCAGTTAAGCTCAGCCAGGTAGGCTTTGGCATTCAATATCAGTACGGCTTTGGGCACCGGCCCGAGGATTTCGGCGGCGTGACCATGCTTGATCGCTACCCCCCGCGATTTCTCGTTGGGCCAGGTCAGCCGGATGGTCCTCGCTTGCCAGGCATGAGACTTCAACGCATCTGCGCAGAGGTCGCCGGTACCGTAGCGTTGCCATCCCTTGGCGACGACCCAGTCGCCATCCTGACAACCCTCCACCGACCGAGTTCCCCGCGCCATCGGCCACGGCCAGGAAGCCCAGCTGCCCACGAGTTGCCCGCTCGTTCGGTCGAAGGTCACCCAACAGCGCGCTGTGCCATAGGGGTTGTGCCGATACATCCAGTCATACTGCGAGCGTGATCGCTTGAAGCCGAACGTATCATCGACTAGGTCGTAGATGCGATCGAACTCCGCCGGAACCGCCCGCCGAATGTGAAAGCGCGGATGCATCGACTCCAATGGCGCCGGTGCGTGCAGCCACTCTTCAAAGCGATCAACACGTGCGGAACGAAAGGGTACCGCCTGGACAACCGCCGATTCTGTTTCCGGCTCAATCATGACAGAGGCCTTAAAGGTAGCGCCTCGACCGAACTGGCTGTCCTATTTTCATGCATGGCGCGTTCTCCAGAATCATGATGCCGATGGCGATTACGCCGCGAGAATATGCGCTCCGGAACGGGGCCGTCAATTCGATGTGATCGAGGCCGGCATATCCATCAGCAACGATTCCGACAGGCCTCCAGCGCAAACCTCAAGTCTGACCTCAGAGGTAGACCCGTGCCCCAGGGCGTTTGAATTGCGCGCGATCATTAAGACTCGCGCGATGGCTCCACGAGCTCGTCCACGTCCTTGGATACCACACCAGCAACAAACCCGGTTACATCAAGCATCGTCCCGACGATCCGAAAATTCAAAGGAACTCGATATCGCTCTCGCGCATCACGCGTCCCAGGGAAATGAGGAGGGAGTTCAATTGCGCCTCTGGGCGGGCGCCAACCCGCGGGCTTCCGTTCCGGGCCTTGAATATCCACGGTTTGACCGACGACGAAGAAGAAGCGAGCCAAAGGTCGCAATTGTTTCCTTCTTGTAGCGGGTGCAACAATCCGAGTCACGTTGCTCGAGCTTTCAACCTTGCGATTATCTTGATTTCCACCAAGGCACCCGGGACAGCGAGCTCCGTAATTCCAATGGCAGTCCACGCAGGATATGGCAGCTTCAGATAATGATCCTTGACCTTCATGAAGGTTCCGAGCTGGGCCTGCAGGCCGACGTGAAAAGTGGTCATTTCGACCACATCGGAAAACGAGCTGCCGGCCGAGGTTAATACGGATTTAAGAAGTTCAAATGCCTGATTGTACTGAGCCTCTGGATCTTTCAGCGCATTTCCTTCCGCATCGAGTCCTATCATACCGGAGCAAAACAGGCGGTCTCCGTCCTTTATCGCAGGCGCAAAATGAAAGTTGTCGTAAAAGGTCTCCATCCCGGCTGGAATCACGACATCGTTAGAATTCATGAGTGCCTCCTATGACTATTCCTGAAAGGCATTAATCTCGAGTTCTGAGTATGCCTGGTTACGCATTGGGATCACCTTTTGGTATTCCGGATCGTTGTACCACGCACGAACCGAATCCAGATCCGGAAAGCGCAGGATCGATCCCACCGCCCAGTCGCAGCATCCCGCAAGCCTCGCAACGGCTTTGCCGCGAGCGATCGGTCGACCGCCATACTTCTCAATTAACGGAAGCGCGATGCTCTGGTATTGTTTAAGGACATCGGCTCGATCGGGGTGTGGTATACCTTGAACAATCACTAAAACGCTCATGGTGAATCTCCAATTAGGGTACGAGGATTATAGCGAAGGCGTCAGCCGTCGGTTCCGCTGGCTGCGGATAAGGCTTCGGGTATGCCCTTGCGAGTAGCGCGACCGGTAACTACCGCTTCACCGAACCATAGCCAGAGTAGCGGTGACAGCACCGCGCTCATGACGAAACACCAAAATAGCACCAGGCCCATACCGAATCCGACGTAACCTATATAGAGTGGCACCGGGGTCAACGCCCAGCAGCCCAAAATGAGAGCGCCGTTTGAAACCACCAGCGCACGACGAATCTTGACGTAGCCTTGGACCAGAGATTCGCGAAAGTCACCGAGTTTGGCGTATTCTTCGCGCACTCGAAACAGCAGGTATACCTCGGAATCAATGCCGACTCCGCTCGCTATCGCAAGAGCGGCTATTGCGTTGGAGTTTAGTTCGATTCCAAGCAGGTACATACAAGCCAGGGAAATGAGAGTGCCCATGATGAGGGGGACGGTCAGGATTAAAGACAACCGGACTGAGCCGATAAATGGAATCGATAACAGTGCAGTACCGAGAAATCCGAGTATCGCTCCCACCAGGAGCCAAAAGCCGATATTGTCGTTGAACGCTTTGGCGATGCCGACGGATCCCCCAACCACTCCTACTGCGACAGGCAGACCTTTAAATAACTGATCGGTCTCGCGCTTGGTGGCGGCGATTAATCGATCGACAAGGTCAGGACGAGTGTTCGATGCATAGGCGATCACAGCGGTCTGCGTCAAATCATTCGTGAAAAGCCACAGATAGGCGCCCGGTGCATGGTCCGCAACGTCCAGCATTTCCAAACCGAGCTCGCGTTCGTCGTCAGGTACCTTGAAAAACGCGGGGTCGTCACCGTGGATGAAGGAGTTGCTGAGCTTTATAGGATAGGCAACATCCGCCACATTGCCCACACCGGGTTGTTTACGTAGAAACTGAGCTAATTGATCGATCGCCCGCAAAACCGCGGGCTGCTCGAGTACCTTGCCGGCGCCCGGCTTCGCGGCAATCAGGACCGTCATAGGATACACGCCGCCGAACCGGCTCACGATACCTTGTTCCATTTTAAAAATGTCGCTGCGATTCCATGAACGGGTCAGGTAGTTGTGAATCGCATAGGTATTGTTTTGTCCAATCGGCGCCCGCATATCCAATTGCAGAGCGAGCATGCTAATCAACGCACAAGACGCAACTACCGCGATGCTAACCTTTGGCGCGTCGAGAATTTTGTGCACCAGGCGCGCCAGCGAGGAGTCGAGGCGTGCTTCGTTGCCGCTCTGCTTGCGAACTCTGCCGCCGACTTCCTCAAGCTCCCGAACCTTGACGAAGCTAAGTGCCGGAATCATCAAAAGGAATTCGTCGACGGTTAGCGACATCAAACCCAGGCTGGTGACAATTCCAAGCATGCGTACGTTGTCGAAAGGAATTGCCGCCATCACGACGAAAGGCACTACGTCACAAAGCAGCGACACCAGCATCGGTCGCAGCCGCGTCACGAAGGTGCTTATGATGGCATCGTCGACATTCTTTTGGCGCGGGTACTCTTCATAAAAAAAACGAGTGAGGAATTGGACCGAGTGGCAAGCTCCCGCCGCCACGATGATGAAAGGAGCCAGTAGCGCTGATGCGGAAAATAATGTTGGGCCGAAGAACAAACGATAAAGGCCGAAGCCCATCAACACCCCAAGAAACGATACCCGAAGAGGTAGAACAACCGCCGAATAGCTCCGAAACCCATACCACAAAACTACGCCTATTATCGCCACGAAGAACGCAAAGGCACCGAAGATGTAACGAAGCCCGGTGCTGTTTACCCAGCCAACGATGATTGGCGTTCCAGCCGCTCTCAGTTGCAGTCCGGGCACTTTATGCTTCTGAAGGAGATTGTTGATGGCGTGGTAGATCTCAACCGGATCTGTAGTTGTCACCGCGACCAGAGCGTGTGGAGGTATCTCGGTACGAAAATCCGCTAGGATCAGGGCCGCCTTTCCGTCCTTGGAAACCAGCACTCCATCGAGCATCGGATTGGCTTTCACGCCCGCCTCTATCGCCGCGACTTCTTGATCAGTCTGCGGTGCCTCGGGCATGATGGGCGTCACCGACATCGTTTCATTCGGAGTACCCTTGTTGAGAAAGGCATAGGCCTCGCTACTCAGGCTCGAGATCGAGCGCACGGCATACGGTATGACGCCCGGTATCAGATGTAGATCATCGGTGATATCTTTGATGGTATTGAGGTGCGACTTAGTAAAGACACTACCGTCCGTCGCGAGTACTTCGATGCTAACGGAGTTGCCGCCCCCGAAGGTCGCCATTATTTGCTCATTGAGGCGCACGAAGGGATCTGTTCGCGGCGGCCATGCGTTGGGATCATCACGAAGGTTCAAGCCAAGTATCGCCCAGATGCAAGCCCCTGCGATCAGAATCTGAAGCGCAACACCTACCCGACGATGCCGGATAAAAAAGCGGCCGACCCGCTCAAGAGTACGATCAAATCCTGTATAGTGTTCCATCGTATCGATAGTCATCAGGCGCCGACCCGGATTGGGCTGCGTTCGGTACCATCTCCGATTCAATCGAAGCTTTCGCAGTCTTAGTGTGTGCCTTTGAAGGCCGGGATCACGTATTTCGCAAATAGTCGGATCGAATCCATGATCTTCTCGTGCGGCATGCCATCCATTCGAATCAGCACCTCGTCCGCCCCAGCCTGCTCATAAAGTCTAAGCTTCTCGATGCATGCATCGGGGTCTCCGACGACGACGGCGCCACTGTCGCACAGGGAGTCGAAGTCAATACCCGACTTGGCAGGCGCGACCTGCTGCGCCATGTATTGGTAGGTCTTTTCCTTGGTGGCTGCGAGCTCCTCGTATATGCGTGCCGCTTCCCGCGAGAAGGCAAGAATGGGTTCCTTCGCGAGACTTTTGGCGTATTCGGTAGTTTCGGCACAAAATCCGAGAGTCAACATTGCAGCTTTGTTGGTGACGAATGCTCCAACTGGTCTCGCGTCCTGAACAGCCTTTTTGTAAATAGCGACGTGCTTCGCGGTTACGTCAGGAGGGGCGAAGTCAAATGCAAAGACCCCAATACCCTTGTGGCCGGCCAATTCGTACATGTCTGGATTAGTAGCGGCAGTCCATATCGGTGGATGTGGCTGTTGAACCGGTTTTGGATTTACATAGGTTGGAGGAATCCTGTAGTTCTTACTGTCCCAGGAAAACTGATCTTCCATCCACATGCGAGGAATCATTTCCAAAGCTTCTTCCCACTGACTTCGTGTCTCGGCGGGCGAAACCTCAAAGGCTCTCAGCATGCCGAGCTTGTTTCCGCGCCCGGTACCGAAGTCGACCCGCCCGTTGCTCATTATGTCGAGCATGGCTACCCGTTCAGCCACTCGTAGCGGATGATTGACGTTTTTGAGGAGAAGAACGATCGAGTGTCGGATCCGAATCGTCTTGGTACGCATAGCCGCAGCAGCAAAGAAGATCTCCGGCGCCGAGGTGGTATATTCTCTCGGAGTAAAGTGCTGCTCCGAAAGGCCGTAGGAATGCCATCCCAACTCGTCTGCGAGTTCCACTTCTCGAAGCATTTGCCAATATCGATTGTAGTAGTCTCGACTCATCGTTTGGCATTCCTGTAGCAGAGAAAACTTCATTTCTTATTTACCTCTTGAGGTCAGTAGCGCCGGAACACCGGGGTGATTAGTGCGACAGAAAATCGACCAGTGACATCGGTTGAGCCGCCAGTGTGGTCGGCGAAAACATACCGGGCGATGTCTTGCGCGTCCCATCCACCCACATCAATCCATCCGTCGGCCAGGAAGCCGCCTTCAAGGTCGGCTACGCTCGCGGCGCCCCATAGCAGCCACCAGTCAGGAGCGTTTGCCGGACCGCTGGTACTTCCCATTCGTAGGGTCCCTTGTGAACCGCTCATCGGAAGATGCGTGAAATACCTTATTTGCTTACCAGCGGCATCGAATTCCTGGGTGTAGTAGGTGCTCATCATCATGAGCCCGAGGTACTCGATTCGCTTCGCATACCACCAGCTGACACCCGGCTTGGGGGTAACTTCGAGAATCGCTACTACGTCGCCGGCGCCGCTGATGCGTTTTGCGCTAGCTGGATAGCCTTGAGAATTGAAGCCTCGCAGCGTGTCAGAAGGATTGAACAATTTGAAGCCGGTTACCTTGTAGTCGAGCTGAGGCAGAGCGCCAGTGTAACTAACATCCTCGTACCGGTAGATTGAGCCCGGAAAATACTGTTTAGCGATCGCGCCAGCGAGCCTGCGTGTTCTCCTGACTGTAGGCAGGTAGAGCAGGTCTTCTGGTATCAATTTGGGATCGGTGAACAGTGTGGTAATTCCTCCCTCACCGCGCAGCTCCTCGGGTGCTGTCAGCTGCCACAAATATTTGCGCATCTGATTGGTGTCTCCAGAATCCGGGAGGTACAGCTTGCCCTTTCCGCCAGTGAAAGTGCTGTAGAATTCCATTGTAAGTGCGGAGGTACGAATGGATCCGTCCGGGAGATGAACGATTAAGGGAGAACGATCCCACCCATTGTCATAGTACGGCCCATAGTAGCTGTAGGTGAGACAGCGATCGGGCAACTGGTTCGCGGGAATCTGATCACGCTTTTCGATGGGGATCTCGAAAGGCATCGGGAGACCGGGGGTCGTCCATTGCGCAAGGTACGCTGGACCGATCTTCTGCTGACGATCTTCCATCCATGGCTGCGCCTTCCAGACCATCGACTCGTCACCCCATTTTACGTTCCAGACCCCCGGTTCTCCGCCGGGGCTGATACTGTAGGGTTTACCCGCGATCGTTGTCGGGACCTTCGGTGGGTCGGGGATTTCCACCGGGCTCTGTGCGGAAGCTTGAGGTAGCATCGAAGTAACAAGGATGCCGCTCGAAAGAAGAAGGATGTTCGTCGCCAGGAGTATTTTTCGGGAAAGCGAACGACGAGCTGATTCGGTCTGTTTCATATTGAAGCGATCTCCGATCGACGGTAACTTCATGCGTCCCACACAGAGAGGTTGAAATTCTCTTACAACAGCACCTGATGCAGTTCGAAAAAGACGTTGGAACTATTGGTGAACTCGCCATAGGGCGTCTGCTTCTGGCCCGCGAAGATGTTAAATCCAAGTCCCAGCGTAGTCTTGTCGCTGAACCGATAGTTCACATGCGGTTGTATCCACCAGTCATTGAATTGCCAGTTGTGAACCACGGATAGCGACGTATCGACGACATCACCTTGGGTCCATGTTTTATCGAGATAAAGCGTAGAGAGGCTTTTGTAGATCCCGCGCAACCCGGAATTGCCGCCATTGAAACCGACATCCTGGAACTGAGTCGTTGGTCCGCACGCGTCACATCGATTGTTCCGCGCCACTACCCAGTCCTGCCAGTATTGGAAACTGAAGAATACCGGCCGCTCGAGGTAGTCGCCCAGAATCTGCTTATCTACAGCTCCCAGAAAGCCCCAATGGGTGACGTCGACCGGATTGCCGAGGAAGCCCTCGTAGTACACATCGCCGGCCGTGACAGCCGACTCGGCCCGCAGAATGGTACCATCGATCGTACTGTTACCCGTATTGAATTCGTAGTCGGCCGATCCCCCGGCCACATGCATGCGATGGGGATGCAGGTTGACGGCTGTCGCCGTGAGGTAAGTCCCCGTATTGGGATAGTAGATCATCGTGGTAGTCCACGTGTAGAGATAGTTGAGGGTATAGTGCACGCTTCCCTTCTGGTCGGACCATCGTGCACCATAGGCCCAGTTGTTCAGACGCGTCGAAGGAGTGTTCACATTGGTGGGTATCTTAAAGCCCAGTGAGCCATTCAGGACGTTGTTGATTAGTCCGATCGAGTTGTAGGTGAAATCGGCATACGATCCCTGAGATGGAAAGCCACCTCGGAACTGGGATCCGGCAAAATAGGTCGGAAAGTATTGCGGAATGAAAAGCGCTTGCAGTTCACCGGTGTTAGTCGCTTGCCACGTTATGTTCGCCGCCCAGATTGGAATCTTAATCTGTTGCTCGTTGAAGATTTGAGGATTGGTAAGATTGAAGTTGTTGACGATGTCCAGCATGTAGATGCCGTCTGATTTTCCCCAGGCGATGATCTGGCGCCCCAGGCGAATCGAAAAACGCTTCGGATGCAGATCGACGTAATACTCCCTGAACAGTGGAAGATAGTTGTCAGACATTCTGGGAGTCATGTTGGTAAGCAGCTCATCCGCTAGAAAAGAGTGATAGGTACCCTGCCCGAATCCAGTTGCGTCATAGGTCGAGTCATAGTGCGGCCGGAGCTCGAGATGCCAATGAACCGGGAAGCCCAGCATTTCCGAGAGCTTCTCGGGATTGCCGTCCAGAACGACGAGGAGATCGTTGGACTGGAAGAGCAGATTGTCGGGATGGCGGGTAAAGAATGTTTCAGTACTGGCATCAAATACAGTGCGGCGTTTATCTGGCAGATTGACGTATGCCGAACTATATAGCGTGACGCAGGTGGTAATTCCGTAGTCGTCGAAGCTGTGGCAGGCACGCGCTTCGGAGCTGTGGAGGCAGATTAGCAGCAGGAGCGCAACCAGCAACTTGCAGCGCTTGATTATAAGCAACATCCCGTTTTTCGACCTCATCACCAGAATCTCGAATGGATGGCTAAAGCGCGACCACGGCCTGGAGTTCAACCAAAAGCTCAGGCAGGGCCAGCTGCTTGACGCGCACAGTCGTTCCACAGGGCGTTCCCGAAGTGAAGAACTCCTTTTGAACTTCCACCACGATGCCGAAATCTTCCATTAGCGGCGTAGCGCTGCCCTGGTCCGCGAGGAAGCTCATCAATTGAACTACACCGTCGATTTTGCCGCCGGCCTGCTCGATAACGGTCTTCATGTTGGTAAAGGCGCGCCGAACCTGCTCGCGCAGACCGCCCTCCACAACTTTGCCGGTTGCTGGATCCCATCCCACCTGGCCCGCCAGGTAGAGCATGTTGCCTACCTTGACACCCTCGGCATAGCGGATGCTTTCACAGAACTGTTTACTGGCTTCGGGGACCAGGTATTCAATCTTTTGAGTTGCCATGGCAGATACCTCGATAGTGAAAAGTGCTCTATTTGATCGTCAAATCAACGTAAAATCGAAACTTGCCGGACGAATCCTGATCCGCCATTAACTGTCGGGACTCGTGGTAGTGAACTATCTTCCAGCCTTGATCGCTCTTGCGAACGCCCATCGAGACGCGAATCTTGCCCGAGAGTTGTTCCGCAAGAACCGTAGTCTTTAAAGCGGTCATGACTTCGATCCACAGAATGGCGACGGTGGGAGAGAGCAATGAGACTGATTTCTTTTGCTCGGTCCAGTCCGTCACCTTTTCGAGCAAGTTGTGAGCGTTGTGCCAATATGATTCGATCTCTTTGTAAGTGCTTAGCCCGCTGGGGTTCTCTTCAGCCTGGTAGATGAGATAGGGATCGAAGCCTTGGTCAAAGCAGGACAACATGAGGCTGGTATCGGGAAAGGACAACCATGCCTTGCACCATCTTTTGTAGAGCTCATCGATCGCCAGGAGATCTTTCTGGTTTTCAAATTCATTGTGAGCCATTGGATTTCTCCTCGATTCCGGGACGAACCGGATTCTGACGCGTTTAGAGAAGCTGTTCCCTACTATGGAACCGGCGTGTACTCGCTGTTTTGAATGACGCTGCGTGGCGTCTCGAATTTCGGAATGACGTACTTACCGATGAGTTTGATCGCGCGCTCGATTTCTTCGTGATTGCCGTCAAGCCGGAATACGACCTCGTCAGCGCCAAGCTCCTGGTATCGCCGGCAGCGCGCTATGAAGGCGTCGGGATCTCCGGCCAGACACGAAGTCTCATTGACCATCCAGTCGATGTCGCGCGCCTTCGACTTGATCTTCTCCATCTGAAGGGTATAGCCGTAACTGTCGGATCGATGTCCGAGCTGAGGGTAGAGGTCCTCAATGACCGGGGTTACGAAGCGGGGAAAAGCCTGTGTGGCGACCTTCATCGCATCCCTATTCGTTTCGGCGCATACCGAGTTCAGCACGACCGCTGCGAACGAATTGTTAATGAAGCCGCCGACCGGGTTTGAGGTCTTAATGCCCTCGCGATAAACCTTGTAGCACTTCTCCACGTAGTCCATTCCGAAATAGAGATCCCAGGAGAGGACCCCGATACCCTTCGATGCTCCCACGGCGTGAGACTCTGGTGATTGAGCAACCATGAACACCGGCGGATGGGGGGACTGCAGGCCCTTAGGAGAAAGCGACCGGGGTGGAATCTTGAAATACTTTCCCTCGTGAGAAAACGGATCATTCAGAAACGCCTTCATCACGATATCGAGCGCTTCGTCCCACCGCGCACGGGTTTCATCGAGAGGACAATCAAATCCATCGAGAGCCAGTAAGGTGTTGGCTCGGCCCGTCCCCAACTGCGCACGGCCGTTGGAAACTATGTCCAGCGTCGCAAGGCGCTCGGCAACCCGGATTGGATGATTGAAGGGGAAAGGGAGCAGCACCACCATGTGCCGCAGTTTGATCCGGCTGGTCTTGGCCGCAATGAACGGATAGAAGGTCTCGGGAGCCGAGACGCATGCGACGGGACTTATGAAGTGCTGTTCCGAAGTTCCGAAAAAATCCCAGCCCATCTCCTCGGCCAGAATTACTTCGTCGACTACTTCCATGTAGCGTCGGTGATGGGTGGTACCCGGAGCGGTCTCAGCCTCCGAGAGAAATCCGAATTTCATGCGTCGTGTTCTCCTGGACTCAGATGAAAGTCCAATTTCGAAGTGAGTGTCTGCTGCTCGAATCGCCGATCCCATGGCGAAATGAAGCGCTTCAACCCTCCAGCAGGCCGGCGAAGTACTCGTCGGCGGTAAAAGTTTTGCCGCAATAGTTAATTTGCTCGAAATAGCGGTTCCAGCCGAGACGATCGAGGCGTTCGGCAAGTTCGATGACTAAATCCAGACTGGGCATCTGCCAGTATGCGAACAGGTCCCAACCACCTTCAGAGATTGAGCGGCAGCGATGCAGTCCCATCAGCTTGGCGCCGCGTTCGGCAAGCGAACTAAGGACAGCTTGTCCTTTGGACAGGAACTCCTGGCGCTGAGACTTACTGAGGGCGAACCATTCTGGCCGGGTTCGCCAAACTTCGACTAAACCGCATTCTTGCACTGCGCTTTCCTCCTGGCTCGTAGGCAGGACCAATGAAGACTATTTCTGCCGAGCTATCTTGCAGGCGAGGCTAGAGCATTTTTCCTGCCAGCATGAGAGAGGAGTGAAAGCTATAGTGAGAGAGGCGAAAAGGAATATCGCTAGGAGCTGCGCTCCTATACACATGAACTAATCGGAATATTTTGCAACAGTGGTTGCGCTACAGTTGTTGCAATCTTCAAAAAAACGGGAAGAGAAGCTTGATCGAGAAGCTATACAAAGATGCGATCGATTCGAATACCCAAGCTTTCGATTTTTCGATGAAGAGTTACTCGATGAACTCCGAGCTTGTTCGCGGCGCGAGAAATGTTCCCCGAGCATTCACGAAGTACACGGACGATGGTTTCGCGTTCCGAATCGCGAAGACTGGTTGGATGGGCGGCTTCCAAAGGAACAGCGTGCTCCGTCGACGGAAAGCCGCAATCGGTCGAATGACACGGGATGAGGCAGAGCGACTCTGGAAGATCGCTCGCTGTGATGGCGCCTTGGGTGGACCTGATCCTGGCCTGCTGGAGGACGTTTCGTAGTTGCCGCACGTTCCCGGGCCAACAGTATGCTCTAAGCCGCTGCCGCGCGTCGGAGGTGATCTCACCGCCGCCCATCTGCGCCAGAAAGTAGTCTACCAATGCGCTTACTTCCTCTGGACGTTCGCGCAGAGCGGGAATCGTTATAGTGAAGACTGACAGGCGATAATATAGATCGCGTCGAAAGGTTCCTTGTTTGACTTTACTTTCGAGATCAACGTTGGTGGCCGCGATGATTCTCACGTCAATCGGCCTCGGCTTGTCGGCCCCGATCGGAGTAATCCGCGCTTCTTCGATCGCGCGCAAAAGATGCACTTGCATCCTGGGGGACATCGCCTCCGCCTCGTCGAGGAAAAGACTCCCGCCGTTGGCCAACTCCATTTTCCCGGCCTTTCCACCCTTCGACGCACCGGTGAAGGCTCCATCAGCATAGCCGAATAGTTCGGCGCTCAGGAGTTCGTCGTTGAGGCCTCCACAATTGATCGCGACAAATGGTCCGGCTCGACGCGCGCTTTCATTGTGAATCGCATGCGCAAAGAGTTCCTTCCCGGTGCCCGATTCACCCGTGAGCAGGATCGGGAAGCCCTCGCGAGCGACGCTCTTGGCCTCCGCGATACGTGCAGCCAACGGTCCGTCACCATGCACGATGTCGTCGAAGGTATGAATCGCGCTCCAGGTCGAGGTGCCGGCCTGCCGACGAGCTGCAACCTTGCCCCCGACCAGTATTCCCACGAAGCCGACGAGCTCATCGGCATCTACGACTGGTAACAGTTCTGCCTTAAGGTTGCTTCCGCCCTTCGAAAGCAGTTGTACCTGCCGCGGCTGGGAGTTCTTCGGGAAACGGGTTCCGGGAATATCCAGCACCCGCACGAAACTGTTCAAATTGCCCGGGACTACTTCCGGCAATCCAAGCAGTTTGAAGACTGAGCTCGAACCGGCGCACGCAATCCCGTCGCGACTGACGCAAATCAGATCATCGTTGGGGAACCTGATCCGATGACGTTCGTAATTTTGCAGTAGAATGAACTGCGCACGTGTTTCCAGATTATGTAGTTCGCCCTCGACCAATTTCCCGGCCGCGGTTACGAAGTCCAAAGCATTGGGATGCGCGAAGTCACCGTGCCCATAGATACTCAGACAGCCGAGGATCTCGTTCGTAAGAGGATGATGCAGGGGTGCAGCCGAGCCCGCCCACTCGTGTCCAACCTCGATATAGTGTTCGGAGAAGGCGATACTGGTGGGCCGACCCAACGCAAGGCTACAAGAGATTGCATCGGTTCCAATCGTGGTCTCGCTCATTTGACAGCCCGGTACGATACTGATTCGGGCCGCCCTCTCAAGCGCGCGGGCATCACCGAGCACTCGCAGCAAAACCCCATTTGCGTCCAGCAAAAGGACCAATCCGCAGCGTCCGACGAGTGCCTCAGCCAACACTCGATTGGTTCCCGCCGCGGCTCGATCAAGGCGCGTCTCGTGAAGGATAGCTTCCAGGCGGTCTTGTGGGAGGACGATCGGTATCGACTTCATGCGCGCGTTCAGACCGTGTCCTCGCGAACGCAGCCAAGACTCCCGGACAAAGGGATTGATAGTGGGAAGTCCAGCGTCTCTGCCTTCCGTGAAGTCCTCCCAGACCTGACGCACTAACGAGGATGGTGCCACCGATCCACTCAATTTAAAGGCCTCCCTGCCTCGGTCCGTGGTCAGCAGACCCTTCCCCCATATCTCAACGAAGGTTCCGCGCCACGTAACCGTGATCCGATTTAAAACACTAAACAGTAGTACCGCAAGCGTTTGATAATAGAGGTTTAACACTTCATCGATTCGGCGCCTTGATCAAGTTGCCCGACGGATCCGGCGACCGACTCGTCCACCTTCGATGTTGCGGACTCTCGCGGCTGATCAAAACCAAACCATAGGCAGCGATAAGTTGAGCTTGGTCATGTACCGCGCCACCGTTGATTGGTCGACTTCGATCCCGAGCATCAGCAGTTCGCCGTGGATCCGCGGCGCTCCCACAGTGGATTCTCCTTGTTCATCCGTCGGATGAGAGCGCGGATCTCGCGGTTGATCCTCGGGCGGCCACCACGGCGGCGCGATTTCCAGCACCAATAAGCGCGAAAGCCGCGCCGCTGCCACCGGATCACTGTTTCTGGTTTAAACCACGACGGTCGAATTCAGGATCGAAGGGAATAGTCGGTACGCCCAGACGAAAATCAGCCGATCGATGTTTCTCAGCAACACTCGCGACGGGGATCGGCGGCTAAGGACGATCACCTGTTGTCGCAGCACCACGTTTTCAGCCTCGAGTCGCGTCCGTGATCTCAAACCCGATTGCGCGACGAGGAGGAGTTTGATCAGAAGCTCGACCATCGGCGTTTCAGTATCACGGCCCGCCCCGTTCGTCACCCCTGGATTACGTTTTCGGTATCGACAAGTGAGATCGGTGGGGCGAGAGCGTTGTCGCTGGCGTCCGGAATCACGATCAAGGCTGGCAATTTGAAAAGGAAGGAGTTTTTGATGAGCGCTGGAGTGCGCGCGTCATGGTCACGCCGAACTTCTTCATGCTTTCGGCGAGGGACCCGGCGTGTGCCGGATGTTCAACCGCGCAATCGCGAGACAGCACATGCCGAGACATCTTTCCTCGGATCACGATCCGCCGTTTCGTTTTCAGCGCTGGCGGGCAAACCTTCGAATCCTTGAGATTGACGAGATCAAGTCGATTCCCTGCACACCCCGTTCGCACCCTTTCGTTGAGCGATTGATGGGGACCATCCGGCGCGAATGCCTCGACCAGACTCTGTTTTGGAACCAGGGCGATCTGGAGCGCAAGCTCGACAGTTACTAAAGGTTTACTACAACCGCTATCGCTGCCACACCGGACTGGCCGGCATCACGCCGGCGCAGCGCAGCGGCGCACCTGCCGATCCAATCGCAAACCTCGACTCATTCCGTGGGCGAAAACACTGCGACGGTCTCTTTCAAACCCCCAGCGCCGCTTGAATGGTATTTCGCCACACACAGGTGCGCGCACGCCCATATTATGCCCACATTTTTTCACGCGATTCGAACGGTCATTGCAACGAAAGCTTGAGCGCTTCCAGTTTCGCTTGTTCTTTGGCGCTCGAGGGTCTTTTCGCCAGTATTTGAAAGGAGGCACTCGGTGTCTATTTTCAAGACGAAGAACCCAGAGGACACAGGACCAATTGGGTGGGTTGAAAGATCATCTCGCGTTGGGCGCGCCTTTTAAACTAGAATGTTTTTGATCAGCGAAAACGACAGCATCCTCGAGGACTGGCATCCATCACTGGAGCGTGGTTAGCGCCCTCTAGTAATATATTGAGTCACTTGAACCACGCTGGCGAACGAAATGGAATGAAAATGCAAAACAGGCTTCCGCGAACGGCTATAATCTTACTGGTGCTTACTTCCATGGGTCCGGCGGGGCGCAGCCAGGCGCTTGCCGCGAGCGGCGAGAGCGTGTTGTGGAGCTTCGGTGGCAGCGACGACGGCGCCTACCCATACGCCGGCCTTATCAATGTTCGCGACGCCCTCTACGGCACAACCCTCGACGGCGGGGCTTACGGCGGTGGAGCGGTGTTCAAACTGACGCCGCCCAAGCGCGGTGAGACAGAGTGGAGCGAGAGCGTGCTGTGGAGCTTCGGTGGCGCGGGGGACGGCGATGTTTCATACGCCGACCTGATCAATGTGCGCGGTTCCCTTTACGGCACAACCCAAATCGGCGGGGCTCATGGGCAAGGCGTGGTTTTCAAACTGACGCCGCCTGCGCGCGGCGAGACACAGTGGAGCGAGAGCGTGCTGTGGAGCTTCGGTGGCAGCGGTGACGGCAGGAACCCATCCGCCGGCCTGATCAATCTGCGCGGCTCCCTTTACGGCACAACCCTCAACGGCGGGGCTAACGGCATTGGAGCGGTGTTCAAACTGACGCCGCCCAAGCATGGTGAGACAGAGTGGAGCGAGAGCGTGCTGTGGAGCTTCGGAGGTAGCGGCGACGGCGCTGGCCCGTTCGCCGGCCTGATCAATCTGCGCGGCTCCCTTTACGGCACAACCCATGGCGGCGGAGCTAACCGCAGTGGCGTGGTGTTCAAACTGACGCCGCCCTCGCACGGCCAGACACAGTGGAGCGAGAACGTGCTGTGGAGCTTCGGAGGTAGTGGCGACGGCGCTGGCCCGTTCGCCGGCCTGATCAATCTGCGCGGCTCCCTTTACGGCACAACCCGCAACGGAGGGGCTAACAGCATTGGAGCGTTGTTCAAACTGACGCCGCCCAAGCGCGGTGAGACAGAGTGGAGCGAGAGCGTGCTGTGGAGCTTCGGTGGCGGCGGTGACGGCAAGAACCCATCCGCGGGCCTGATCAATCTTCGCGGCACCCTTTACGGCACAACCCTCAACGGCGGGGCTAACGGCGGTGGCGTGGTTTTCAAACTGACGCCGCCCTCGCACGGCCAGACACAGTGGAGCGAGAGCGTACCATGGAGCTTCGGTGGCCCCGTCGGCGATAACCCATTCGCCGGCCTGATCAATGTGCGCGGCGCCCTTTACGGCACAACTTACGCCGGCGGGGCTAAGGGCACGGGCACAGTGTTCAAGGTATCCCCCTGAGCGGACGCGCGAGGGCACCTGTCTGATCGCGCTTCGTGCTTGATCGCAGCCGAAATCGAGGGACCTATAAGCCGATGGTTGAATAGCCGGAGGCTTCCAAACCGAAGGTTGTGATTCAAGGGATGCGTTGCAACTTTGGCGGGGATGGCTCGCAGGCTAATAGGACCGTGAAGAACGCAACCCGACCTGAATCTTCAAGTAGCGCAGACATTACCAAGGCTGATTCTCTGTTGTCGTTAACGAAACCCAATCCGGGGTGACGGGCGGGGTCGGGCTGTGATACTGGGACGCCGATGGTCGTCTCGTGAAGGATAGCTTCCAGGCGGTCTTGTGGGAGGACGATCGGTATCGACTTCATGCGCGCGTTCAGACCGTGTCCTCGCGAACGCAGCCAAGACTCCCGGACGGAGGGATTAATAGTGGGACGTCCGGCGTCTCTACCTTCCGTGAAGTCCTCCCAGACCCGACGCACTAACGAGGATGGTGCCACCGATCCACTCAATTTAAAAGCCTCCCTGCCTCGGTAGGTGGTGAGCAGACCCTTCCCCCATATCTCAACGAAGGTTCTGCGCCACGTAACCGTGACCCGATTTAAAACACTAAACAGTATTACCGCAAGCGTTTGATAATAGAGGTTTAACACTTCATCGATTGGGCGCCTTGATCAAGTTGCCCGACGGATACAGCGAGCGACTTGTCCGCCTTCGATGTTCCGGACTCTTGCGGCTGACCAAAACCGAACCATAGGCAGCGATAAGTTGAGCGAGGTGGTTGGCTGTGGTCCTCTGGACGGGGAGGATGTCGAGGACGGGGAGGCTGGCTCCCATCGAGGAACAGCTACTCCGCGCATTGCGGCAAGCTGAGAGCGGCACCAAAGGTCAGCGACATCGGACGAAGCTTTGGATCAGCGAGGCCACCTTTACATCTGGAAGAAGAAGTACTCGCGTTGTGCCTCAGTGCGTCATGTGAACTGCGCCGGCTGCCGCTGGAGCGCATCGATGCGCTCTCCCTCAAGCTGGTGCGCGGGCAAAGGGGGCAGCGGCGAGGAGGGCAGCCCTCCTCTCACTCCTCCCCACCCAACTGAAAAAAGTGTTGCCCATGTTGCCGGATAGAAGTGTTACCCATGTCTCCGGTCGCTCAAGCCACGGTTGGCATATGGCTGCGGAGTGCGAATGATGCAGTTCATACCGGAAGCCTTCGGTGAATCACGCGACGCGTGTTTCGACATCAGTCCGGGCCGGATCTCTGAATGACAAAGGTCTGCAACAGGATGTCTCGCAAGTTCCTTTCCTCAGCCCGCAGCCACGCAAATATGTCGCCCAGGGTGCGTCGCGCATCATGCTGCGGGGCCCATCCATTGACTGCGGACACCACTCGCGCGTCGCTCAAATAAATTCGCACATCCGCCGACCGCGATTCTGAAGACGCGGAAATGTCGATCGAGTTACCGGTAATCTCGCGGCACAACCCGGTCGCTTCCAGCAGCGAGAGACTCCTGGCGACGCCTCCTCCCGCATTGAAGCGCCTGCCGCTATAGCGCGGAAAGTTGCGCACCTGATCGACAATCAGCCAGCAGAAATCGTCGACGTGCAGGAAGTCGCGGACCTGCTTGCCCGAACCCTCGAAGCCAAGGTACGCAAGCGGGCGCCGAAAGTAGTGCGCCGCCATCCACAACGCCAGGACGCCCTGATCGGATTTCGCCATCTGCCACGGACCGGTTAACAGCCCGAATCGGTCTATGATGAATCGGATCCCGTACGCGTCGCCATATTCTTCGACCATCAGTTCGGCCGCCAGCTTGGTCATGCCGTAAATCGATCGCGCACCCTCGAGCGGAAAATCCTCGCCGATGCCCTCCGCCGAAACGCCCCGAACTGTCTGCGGTTCGGCCAACTCGTAGCGCGTCGCCCGTTCGACGAAAGGAAGACTATTCAGGCGCCCATATGGATAGACCCGGCTGGTCGATAAAAAAATAAAGTCCGCCCGGGTCCGGCGCGCCAGCTCGAGACAGTGGTAGCATCCGACGAGATTCGAACTGACCAGGTAATCCGGTGATCCGTGGTAACCCGCCTGCGCTGAAGGCTCGGCCGAGGCTTCGATGATCAAATCCGGCGACGGCTTAACACTTAGCAGGTCGTCGAGCGATCGCACGTCGCCGTGGATAAAGCCGACGCCGGCATCCCGCAGCCGCGGAAGGTTCAGCTCCGAACCGCGACGCCGCAGATTGTCCAGCACGGTGACTGATACATCCGGCAAGCTATGCTTCAAGGCGATCGCCACCGAGGAGCCGGCAAATCCGGCGCCGCCCGTGATAAGAATCGCCTCAGCCATTCGCGATGCGAGTTGCCTTCGCCTCCGCCTCCCGGTTGGAGCGATGATAGTCACCTCGCGTGAGGTGCTTTTCGAGCCACAGGTATAGCACGATGAACAGGTAGCGGCTGCCCATCTCTTTGATCTTCAGCTTTGAAACGCCGCTTTTGCGGTTGCTCCAACTTATCGGCACTACCGCATAGCTGTAGCCACGCACAATCGCCTTCAAAGGCATCTCCACCGTGAGATTGAAGTGCGGCGCGATCAGCGGAAGCATCCCGTCGATGACTTCGCGCCGATAACATTTGAACGCATTAGTGATGTCGTTGAATCGAAATCCGAACAGCAGCCGGATAAATGTATTGGCGGCCCGATTCAGTATCAGCTTGTGAATCGGGTAGTCGATAACCTGCGAACCCTTTATGAAGCGCGACCCGAATACACAATCGTAACCTTCCTCGATCTTTCGGAAATACCGAACCAGATCATCCGCACTATCCGAGCCGTCCGCCATCAGCACCGCGATTACATCACCGGTACAATGATCGAGGCCCGCTCGAACCGCGCGACCGAAACCGTTGGGCGGTGGGTTGTGGGCGAGCCGTACCGAACGAATCGCGCCCGCGAGGCGACCAACCACTTGCGCCGTATCGTCCGTGCTGCCGTCGTCCACCACCACCAGCTCATGGTCGATGTGCGCCCGCAGCAATGCATCACTGGCGCCGGATAATGTTTCCGCGATGCCGCCGGCTTCGTTCCGGGCCGGCACGATTACGGACAACCTCATCGGCATTGCCTGATGCTCACCTGGCGCCTATTTCGCCCCGGGGCCGAGACCGCCGGCGCGCGGCCGGTATTGCTCCGCGAGCTCTTCGACGATCGCAGGCACATCGTGTTGCAGAGTCCACCTCGGGTAGTCGGACTTTAGTTTGGTAAGATCCGATATGTAGCAGATGTGGTCCCCGATGCGGTTTTCCGCACGCTGTTGATAGTCCAGGACGTGCCCCATGGCCTTGAGCATCTCGATCGTCTCGAGGATCGAGATGCTGTTGTTGCGGCCGCCCCCCAGATTGTAGACCTCGCCGAGGCGCGGACTGTTGTAGAATTCGAGAAACAAGGACGCGACGTCCTCGCAATGGATCTGATCCCGCACCTGCTTGCCGCTGTAGCCGTAGATGGTGTACTGACGCCCGGTCACCGCGCAGTAGACGATGTAGGCCAGGTAGCCGTGCAGCTCGACCGCCGCGTGCAGCGGGCCGGTCAGGCATCCGCCGCGGAAGATTCCGATCGGCATCTGAAAGTAGCGCCCGAATTCCTGGCATAGGAGATCCGCCGCCGCCTTGGAAGCGCCGAACAGCGAGTGCAGGCAGTCGTCGATCGACATGCTCTCGTCGACTCCGTCGCGACCCTCCGCGTAATCGTAACGCGTCTCCTTCTCGACCATCGGCAATTGATTGGGCCGGTCGCCATACACCTTGTTGGTACTGGTGAAGCAGAACGGAGAGTCGCGGCAGAAATCCCGCGCGGCGACCAGAAGGTTCAAGGTCCCGACCGCATTGACGTCGAAATCCTCGTACGGGATCGATGCGGCCTTATCGTGCGAAGGTTGCGCCGCGGTATGGATGATGAAGTTCGGGCGCTCGGCGGCGAAAAGATCGCGCAGCGCCTGCCGATCCCGAATGTCGGTGGTGTGATGCCGGTAGTCTCTGAATGACGCGCGCAGCTGCTCGATGGTAGCGGCGGTCGAGCCTTCCGCGCCGAAGAACTGGCGCCGCATGTCGTTGTCGAGCCCCACCACCGTCCAGCCTCGTCCGCACAGCATCTGCACGCACGCTGAGCCGATCAAACCTCCGGAACCGGTGACCAGCGCCTTCATCCTCTCTCCTGAATGACGCGGAATCATACACCGACGCCGCTTTTTGCCGCAACGCTGTCAGTTGAGGCGCCGATCGACAGCCCGCTAGCAGGAGGTCGTCGCTTCCGCGCCGCCGCGGCGTCGATCAGTCCTGGGCATCCAGTCGAGAGAGCAGCTTCTTGCGCCGCGCGCTGGAGGGGTTGAGGCCTGCCGAACATAGAAGCTCCCGCAGCAGCCGGCGCGAGGTCATGGTGGCGATCTTCACCTGATATTTTTCCTCGATGGTCCGGTTGCCGGCGCGGAAGCGACGATGGATGCGCATCAGATCGTTGAGGGTCAGCGGATCGAAGCGCCCGCGCATGAAACGAGCGTCGGGTATGCTGGAGGGCTCCGGCACGGCAATCCCATTCTTACGCCGACTGTCGAGCAACCGCTCAACCACTTTCGCGAAGTTCAGAGTCGGATTGATACGCTTGCGGCAGGAACTAAAGTCGAGCCCCGAGATTTCCTTCCCTTGAGCTATTATGGATACGAAGTCATCGAGAAGATTTTGGGTCGGGCGACCCGGCAGATACGGCCGGACCACCATGCAGTCCTTTCCGAAAACCTTGGCGAATGAATCGAGCAGCTCGTTGTAGTCGAAGGCGCAAACCCAGAAGCTACCCACTGACCTTGCACCGGTAAGGACTATCTCCTCCAAATATTCGCAAAAGACGATAGGCGCGCCGTTTCTCACCAACTCAGCGTATAGCGACTCCAAATATTCGGCTTGCGATCGCAGATAAACAACAATCTCTGACCTCATAACCGCGGAGTTGAGCTCTTGTCTCATCCGATGCAGCAAATCTGGCCTTCGGTGCATGAGCTGGAAATCCTCAGAACTGATGACAAACCGTGGGCGGATTGTGAACGAATTTCGCTGGCGACATCGCGCCATGAACCGAGACGTAGGATTAAACCGTGCGTCCCCCATAAGTTCCCATGAGAGGTTGTAATGTCCACTTTGGCGCGCTAGGCGTCCGCTTCGCGGGATCAAAATCCGCTTCTGCCGAGGATTGTTCGTTGGAGCCAATGAAAACTTGCAGCGAGGTAGTGCCAGTTTTGTGGGTTCCTACGTGAAGGAAGCAAACGCGTTTGCTCAGCATCGCGGACTACAGATTCCTTATATGCACCCCGTTTTCAAGCATCGCTAATCTCTCGATGACGAAATCGCGTGACCAGGGAGAAAATCCATCGAGTCGCGGGCTCGCTTTCGCAGATCCGCAGGATTTGGTTATATGCTCTCGCATGCGAACGGCCTCGAAATCCGCCGGAATACGCGATCGTGTTTCCACCGAACACGGCCGAATAATCATTGCTGGAACTGGTCGCGCGGGTACGACGTTCTTGGTGCAGCTTTTCAGCGCGTTGGGTTTCGGAACCGGATTTTCCCTTGAGCAAGCGCGGCACGATGTCGACGAAGTCTCGCACGCCGGTTTGGAGAAAACACTCGTCAACGATACAAATCCCTACGTCATCAAATCGCCGTGGTTCGCCGACGAGTTGGCAGCGGCATTACAAGAAGATCGCATAAAACTTTATGCCGCCTTGCTTCCAGTCCGCGATCTCTTCAGCGCGGCCGAGAGTCGCCGCAGAGTTTACGATGAAGCGGAAAGCCGTGGTTTGGATCCGGACCTCCATCCCGGCTCGCTCTGGCCGACCGACCAACCTGAAAATCAAGAAGACGTGCTCGCGCGAAAATTCTATGCAACAATCTTCCCGCTCATTCAATTTGATATTCCTGTTTATCTTCTAGAGTTTCCACGACTAATACGCGAACCGAATTATCTCTTCGGCAGACTGGAAATGCTAATGAGTGATCACGGCGTGAGCCATTCAGAATTTCTTCAAGCACATAATGCGGCCGCGCGCCCCGAGCTTATCCACGATTTCGAGAACTATCCGCGACGAGTCCAGCTTGAGGCCGCAACCGGCGGATCGGCTAAAATGCTTGCTGCTCGCCAGCGAGAGCTCCTTGTAGCATTAGAGACGATACGGTTGGAGCGTGTTAGAAGCGAAGGGTTCGAGCGCGACTTGACCAACCTGCGAGTCGAAATTCAGGACTTGGCCGCACGCAAGAGATCGCTGCAAACGCAATATTCGGCGGCAGCGAATGAGCTCGCGGACTTGCGAGCTGAAAACAAACGTTTGATCGCGGACCATGAGTCGTTGTTGAACGAGAACGGCGCTATCAGCGTGCAAGGACAGCAACAAGCACGTACACACCAAAGCCTGTTGAATGAGATCCACAGCCTCTGGGAATCGAGTTCGTGGCGGCTCTTCCGGCCACTGCGCAATCTATTCCGGAGATTGCGCGGCTATCAGAACGAGACCGAGCCAAGCCCCACCTCTACGGCCGAAGCGCTGCGAACAGTTCTCACGATCCGTGATTCGTTCTCGTGGGAAGTGACCGCGCCTCTGCGGTCGATCCATCGAACCGTTACTTGGCGCCGACGTTCTCTGGAAGCTATGAATCCCACCTTGAAAGTTGCAGCACCGCTTTCCTTGCCCGACTCGGAGGTTGAGTTAATATCGGCTGTTGTCCCTGATCCTCGCGAAACGGTATCTGAGTTAACGCGGTCGGAGGTATTTTCATACATGTCGGAGACACTTGAGCCAGCCGCGCTCCCAAAGCGCGTCTGGATCGGAGCGTCCAGCCTCGGCAATTTCTTCATGACCGAGATCGCCAGAAGCCTCCAACATGCTTTCACCCGACTCGGAGCTGAAACACGGCTATTCACGGAACTAGACCGACACGACGTGATCCACAGCGAGGATACGGTGATTGTGGTAGCACCTCACGAGTTCTTCCACCTGGGCGAAGGTAGGAATGCTTTCGAGGTACTACGACGCTTGCCGAATCTGGTAATGATCAATACTGAACAGCCTCAGACTCAGTGGTTTGCCGTCGCCCAGGAATACCTGAACAGTGCATCAACAGTCTTGGATATCAACTACCAATCTGCACGTCTCCTGGCTAACCTAGGACACACAGTCCTGTTCTTGCCCTTGGGTTATTCTGACTATGTCGCAAACACTTACTCTGGCCAAGACCTGCCAGATCACGATCTGTTGAGATTCATGCGGCACTCGGACCTTATGCCGCTTCCCGTCTCCTACTCCGACCGGCCGATTGATGTTCTTTTTATCGGAACCTCATCACCGCGAAGAAACGAGTTCTTCGCCCAGAATGCGGGCTACTTTTCGAGCATCAAGGCCCTTATCTACATGCCCGACAGCCGCACCCCCTTGCGCAGCGACGAATCCCGCACCGTCGATTTCGCGACATTCGTAGCTCTAGTTAAACGCTCCAAGATCCTGCTTAACATTCATCGAGACGACGTGCCTTATCTTGAGTGGCAGAGGATCGTTACATTGGGAATTATGTAAACGGACCCTAGTTATAAGTGATCACTGTCAGACCGGACCGTGCATAGAAGCAAACCTCGACTATCTCGACGGTCCGCTGGCTGCGATACCCCAGCTCTGTCAACTAGCGCTTGGTAACGATGCAGCGGCAGAATTGATCGCTGATCGGGCATTTTCCAAGCAGAAAACTGACTATCCGATGGAGCAAGTCATTGGAAAATGCTGGACCGCCCTGGCGCATCTAAAGAAGCGGTGAGCGAATGATGCAGAAGCCACTGGAAGTATTGCTCGACCGCCGGATTTCCACGACGACACCGCAGATTTCAGCCGCGATTTCGTGTTTCAACTACGGTCAGCAGGGGATGGAGGCATTGGACTCGTTGCTCGCGCAGACCGAGAACGCGATCAACGTCATCGTAGTCGATGACCATTCATCCGACAACTCAGCTGAACTTCTGGTGCAGTGGTTCGACCGGCACCCAGATTGTCAGAACTTTGCGCATGTGGTGGTAGTCCGACACCTCCGAAACCAAGGCTTGCCATACTCCAGAAACACTGCTCTGTCCCTTGCGCACACACCCTATTTCTTCTTCGTGCTGGATGCGGACAATCAGGTCTATCCACGCGCGCTTCAAGTGCTACGGGAGGCGCTCGACAAATTCTGGTTACGCAATGGCGTACTCTCTCATCGAAAATCTGGAACCGAACCCGGGATTGCGAATAATTCGCTCTGGATGCCAGAGAAGTTTAGTTATGGGAACTACGTCGATGCGATGGCACTAATCAGAACCGACATCTTGCGCGAGCTTGGTGGCTATCGCGCTATGATCGAGAACTTCCAAGGCTGGGAAGACTACGACCTCTGGTGTTCGTTTGTTGATCGCGGATGGAAGGGTTGTCATGTGCCCCAGATTCTGTGTCGATATCGGGTCCACCCGAAGTCGATGCTCAGAGCGCTGACCAATCCTTTGTTCAGGAACAGTTGCGTAAAGTTCGAAAAGATTTTGAGTCACACCACAATCGACCTTTCTATTTTTAGCGATCATCTTGTATCAGACCGGGTTTCCAGGCTGCGTTTCGCCTATCTATGGGGGCGGAATATCGAAGGTTCCGTGCAATCGACAGGCTTCGCGGCCGCCATCAATAAGGGCATAGGCCGAGACCTCGCGAGCTGCCTTTGCATAGCCTTGCCAGCCCACACTCAGATCTTTAACCTCTGGTATCGCCGCCTTGACGTCAGGCCGATCGAATCCTTCGGAGGCTAACCCTACTATGGCGCCGGTCTGATCTGTCAGCACGATTTGGCTGGGGCCGACTTTTTCCTTAACCGACCAAGCCCACCCTGACACTTTGGCGGCGCTCTGCATCGGCACGCTCGCGACCTGGTCGAAATGACCGAGACATTCACCCGCGGGACTTAGGGTTGCAATGTCGCCAAGGTGGCGGCCCAGCATGAGGTATCGATTGTCTGAGAAGACTGACAGGCGGTGCTGAAGCAGAAAGGGCCTTGCTGCTGCGACGACGTCTGGGTGCGGATAGACCTTGGCGAAAGCGTCCAAATCGACGACGCCAAGGCGCATGGCATTGGCGGCGAGCTCGAGGCCTGTGACTTGATGCGCATGGTCCTTGCCGATTCTACCTTCTTGCAGCGTAAGTAGGCCCGTCATGATGAAAACCAAGGTGCAGAATGCTACCAACGTACGGGTGGCATGCCGCGCTTCGTCCAGAATCAACGCTAGAATCAAGCACAGTACGGAAATCCACAAAAACGATACTGGAGTAGCGTAGCGGCTCGACAGCGCCTGACCGAGGCCGAACATGTAGCGACCGAGCCCGGTCAGAACGCCCTGCCCGATTACCACCGCGGCAATCGAGAATAACGCCAGCGATGCCGGGGGGAAGCCTTCCTCTGATCGCCGGTCAGCCGTAACCCCAACCGCGGTTGATCGTGAATCGTCTTGCGCGCGACTCAACGGCGCGAACACCACAGCCAACGCGAAGAGCGCCACGACCAGACTACCGATCATGGCCGCGGTTACAGGGTCTGCTCCAGGTGCTCCGGGAAGGCGAAACATATTTCCCGCGAATACAAAAAAATATTGAACCAGGATGCTGCGGTGGTGCAGCAACGCCTCCATCGGCGAGGCATGCTGCGGCGGACTGGTGTATCCGTGCAGGTATGCGGCGGCAAAGGCGACAAACAGAAGGAGGATGATAAACAGGTCTCGTCGGCGGACGCGGGCGATCCAGCATACGGCGGCGAAAATCAGCACGGTCATCATTCCGCTCGCCAGTCCCAGAGCTGACGCCATCGCTGCAAGCGCCCCGCCGAAAATCCACGCCGAAGAGTGGTGAGCCTCGATCGCCCGGCTGAGGCAAAAAAAGGCAAGAATCGAAAAGAACATCATCCCAACGAATCCAGTCTGAAAGGCCCACTGGAAATTTTCCATTTGCGCAGACGAGAAGGCGAAACAGACTATGAAACCGGCTGCCAGAATGCGCCATGGGCGCCTGCTTCGATCGCGTCCGATAACGTCAAAACTCAAGGATGTGATTAGGAGCGCCGAACCGATTTGCATCAGCCAGATCAGAGCGATATCGAAATAACCGCATCCCCCGAAGAACCTGTAATCGGTGAGACTTATGAGGCGCGGGATGGGTATCCGGTGTTCATTGTGCTGAGACCAAAGCCAGCGGAGGGTGACAGGCTGGCCCAGCTTTAAGAACTTGACATTTTCCCACGAATCCCAGAACGGAATCGGGTGCAGCGACCGAAGGGTCCAATAGATGGTGTCCGTCGCGATGTACAGGGCCTGCAATCCCACGGCTACGGCCAGCAACCATGGAAGCCAGTTCAGATCGACGGTCCGGGACCCTGCCGCGGGGAGGTTCAGCTTGCGCACAGCCTACAATCTGTTTGTTTTTCTAACGAGCAACTTTTCGTTGTTGTTTCGGCTATCGAATTCACGTATCTGTACTGAGCAAATCGGCCAGTGGGTGTCCATGGGCAACTCGATGGATCAGCTCATCAAGAACTGGGGAGGGGCGGGAGAGTAGGCGATTTCTCCGAAGATCTCTATGCTGCCGAATATCTTCGTCACTGGAGGGGCTGGGTTCATCGGATCGTATTTCGTGCGCACCGAACCCGCGCCCGTGGTCACCATCGACAAGGGCACCTATGCGGCCGGCGCGGATAAGGTGGTCGGCCTCGAAGCCGGCGCGCCGCATCGGTTCATACAGGGCGATATCGGCAACCGCGACCTGATGCGGATGCTGCTCGCGGAGCATCGGCCCGCCGCGGTCATCAACTTCGCCGCCGAAACCCACGTCGATCGCTCGATCCTGTATCCCCAGGAATTCGTCGAAGCCAACGTGCTGGGGACCTTCAATCTGCTCGAAGAGGTTCGCCGCTACTGGGACCGCTTGACCAACGGCGCCAAGAGCACTTTCAGATTCCTGCAGGTCTCGACCGACGAGGTCTACGGATCGCTGCCGCTGGAGGAGCCGCCCTGTAGCGAAGAAAGGGCGATCATGCCCAACAGCCCTTATGCAGCCAGTAAGGCGGCCGCCGACCAGTTCGTGCGCGCGTTCCATCAAACCTACGGCCTGCCGACCCTGATTGCGCGATGCTGTAACAATTATGGGCCATATCAGCATCCGGAGAAGCTGATTCCGCATATGATCCACAAGGCGCTGCGCGAGGAGCCGCTACCGATCTATGGCGATGGGCGGCAGATTCGCGACTGGCTCTATGTCGGGGACCATTGCGAGGCGCTGCGCGGTATCATCGCGCGGGGGCGGGCCGGCGAGGTATACAACATCAGCGCGCGGGCGGAGCGGCCCAATCTGGAAGTAGTGAGGGCGATATGCGGGCTGCTGGATGCGGAATATCCGCGAAAAACCGGCAGTTATGCTGACCTTATCACGCATGTAGGGGATCGGCCGGGGCATGACCGGAGGTATGCGCTGGATGCCTCGAAACTGGAGCGGGAAGTGGGGTGGGAGGCGACGGAAAGCTTCGCAACGGGGCTGGGAAAGACGGTGCGATGGTACCTTACCAACATCGCGTGGGTAAGCGCGGTGGCCGAGGGTGAGGCTTACAAACAGTGGGACATCTCAAACTATAGTCAACGTCGCTAGCGTGAAGCGCATCGAAACGGAATTACCCGGCGTGTGCCTGATCGTGCCGGAGGTCTTCGAAGATAGCCGCGGTTACTTTTTCGAGACCTATCATCGGGAAAAATTCGGGACGTTGGGGATCGATGCCAATTTCGTGCAGGAGAACCAATCGCTTACGCGCAAGGGCGTTTTGCGCGGCCTCCATTATCAGCTCGCGCATCCGCAGGCCAAGCTATGCCGGGTCATCTCGGGTGAAGTCTTCGACGTCGCGGTCGACCTCCGGTTTGGTTCGCAGAGCTTCGGACGCTGGGTCGGCGCGGTTTTATCAGCCTTGAACCGGCTGCAGATCTTTATTCCTCGCGGCTTCGCACATGGTTTCGTCGTCCGATCCGAGACTGCCGAGTTCCTCTACAAATGCGACGACTTCTACCATCCTGAGGACGAGCATGGGGTGCTATGGAGCGATCCATCACTGGCGATCGGTTGGGGCACTGATAATCCGCAACTCGCGCCGCGCGATGCGAGCTACCCGCTGCTATCGAGCATCGACGCCCGCAGCCTGCCTCACTATCGGCGATGAAAGAGCCTTCATCGTCGTCGGATGCATCTTCGACACTCAAGGCGTCTAACGAATATCTCAATCGCGAACTCGAGCGACTGGAAGCTGAGCGCGATGCTATCCGCCGCGAGCTGCAGCAACTGCGCGATAGTTACGCCGGCAGACTCATCGACACCTATCGGCGATGGATCGCACGACATCGCGACAACGTGATCATCGGTTGGTACGAGCGATTGGCGCTATGGATTCTGGATCGAACAACCGGCAGAAGGGAGCATGAGCGCGACCCGTTAAAGCGGTACAACCTCTGGTTGGAGGCGCATCGTAAGAACCCCCAGAGCATCGAGGCGCTTAAGGCCGAAGCGGCTCAGCTTCCCTATCGTCCGTTGATCAGCGTGGTACTCCAGGCCCAAGGCTCGGCCAACCAGGAATGGCTTACCGCCTCGATCGAATCGATACGCGGGCAGTGGTACGACAACTGGGAACTTTGCATCGCGTGCGAGGACGCCTCGCAGCCAAGCCTTACCGCTATGTTAAACCGCTGCGTGGACGCTGATGCGCGCATTACGATGACACCTCGCGGCGCCGATCTTCGCGACTCTCTGCGCGGCGAATTCATCACCCTCCTCGACCAGTCCGGTCAGCTCGCTGCTGACGCCTTTTATGAAGTTGTGCGCCGGCTCAATCGCGTTCCGCTTCTGGATCTATTCTATTGGGACGAGGACCTAATCGATCGCGGGGGCCGGAGGACCGAACCATTCTTTAAGCCCGACTGGAGCCCCGATCTGCTCCTGTCGATGAACTACTTCGGCGAATGTTTCGTCCTGCGACGCACCCTCCTCGAGGGATCGGGCTGTATGCCTGGAAGCTATAGCCTCGCGCTTCGCGTCGTGGAGCGCACCGATCGCATCGTCCACATCCCCAATGTGCTGTACCATCGCCGCGATATAGCCCCTTCCTCGGTCTCCGACCAGCGCGATTCGAGGAGCGTCCGTGCCATCAGTGATGCCTTGCGGCGACGTGGCAAGCACGCAAGAGTTGAGGCGATAGGTCCTGGGCTTCATGCCGTGCGCTATCACATTAGCGGCGAGCCATTGGTGTCGATTCTTATCCCGACTCGCGACAACCTTCCGCTTCTGCGTCAATGTCTCGATAGCATTCGGCGAACCACCGACTACAAGAACTACGAAATCATTGTGCTGGATAATGAGAGTCGCGAGCCTCAGACCTTGCAGTACTTCAAGGAGCCGGAGGACCGAGTACAAATTCGCCACTGCCCGGGACGCTTCAATTTCTCGGCTATCAACAATAAGGGAGCGGCTGGCGCAAAAGGTGATTTTCTTCTCTTCCTTAACAATGACACCCAGGTTATGCGGCCAGAGTGGCTGCGCGCGATGATCGAACAGGCTCAGCGACCGGAGGTCGGCGCCGTTGGGGCGAAGTTACTCTTCGCCGATGGACGCATTCAGCACGCGGGCATCGTGCTTGGTATTTCGGGTCTAGTCGGTCATGCATTCAGGCACCAGCCCGGCCACGTGAAGCATTACTTTGGTCTCTCCGACGTTATCCGCAACTGCAGCGCTGTCACCGCGGCCTGCATGATGATGCGTCGTTCCGCATTCGAAGAAGTTGGCGGATTTGAGGAGCAGCTATCGGTAGAGTTTAATGACGTCGATCTCTGTCTTCGTCTAAGACAACGCGGCTATCTGATCGTGTATACCCCACTCGCGCTTCTCCATCACTATGAGAGCTCAACGCGGCGTAGGACCCATGTTTTCAGCGATCAGACTTTATTCCTCGAACGTTGGGGTAGCTGCCTTAGGAGTGGCGATCCCTACTACAATCGCAATCTCACCCTGGCTCACGAGGATTGGAGCATCGCGCTTTGACGCGCGCCGGCAGTGGCCCCTGCTGCGCGAGAAGCGTTCTCCAGCATAGGTTGGGTCGCCAGGTGGTGTTGGCGCCCTCGGACGGGACCGAGGGCGCCGCTACGTTGCTGCCTGCCGATGCTTATCCGCGCGAGGAGGGCGCGTGAAATCGCACCGATTCTAGTCCGCTTCTAGTTCGCCACTGTCACCGTCAGCGAGGTCCCACCCAACAGCGTCCCCGCCGGGGCATACGCGGTGGCGGAAATCGTATGTACGCCGTTAGGTACCGTGGTCGAGTCCCAAAGGAACGTCAACGGCGGCGTCGAGGCAAAGTACTCACCATCGATGTAGACATTGACCCATGAGACACCCACGACCTTGTCGACTGAGATCGCGACTGCGGTGCCCGACACGATGGAACCGTCAGGTGGCTCGGTTAGAAATACTACCGCGGCCGGCGTAGGCGTAGCCGTCGGCGTCTGAACCGCGGTCGGCGATCCGGTTCCTACCGCGGTAGGCGTGGACACCGGAGTTGCCGTGGACGTCGGCACCGGAGTCGCGGTCGGAGTAACTCCAGCATTGGCGACCGTGACGTTGAACGAATCGGATCCGAGCACCGCGGCATTGGCGGCATAAGCGACGGCGGAAATCTGATGCACGCCGTCAGGAACCGTTGCGGAATTCCAGTTAAAGACCAGCGGCGGCGTCGAGGCGAAATATCCCCCATCGATGTACACGTTGACCCATGAAACCGCAGCGGTTTTGACGATCGTGATGGGCACTGTGCCCGCGACCGTGGCGTTGTGGGCCGGCGTGGTGATGGTAACCGCTCCCGAGGTCGGCGTGGCGCTGGGCACGGCCGTGCTGGTCGCGGTCGCGGCTACGGTTGCAGTCGGCGTCGTCGTGGCAGTACGGGTCGCCGTTGCAGCTATCGTCGGCGTAACCGTAGGCGTGGCGGCCTGGGTGGCGGTCGCAGTCGTGGTTGGAACCGTCGTCGCAGTTGCGGTCGCGGTTGGCGCCGTCGTCGGAGTTGCAGTCGGCGTTTTGGTCGCAGTCGCCGCAGTGGTCGCCGTACTGGTCGCAGTCGCTGCGACCGTGGCGGTACTGGTCGCGGTCGTGGACGGTGCAGCGGACGCAGTCGCGGTGGGCGTTGCTAGCGCAGTCGGGGTACCGGTCGCCGTCGCAGTGGTGGTTGCAGTGGGAGTCGGGACTGGAGTCGCCACTGGCGCACCGGGGATCAGCAACAACGCTTGACCGGTCATCACCGACGCCACGGTGTCAGTCGCCGTCGCGGGATAGGTGGCGGAAGGGTTGTTGGCAAAAGGCGCGGCCAGATCGGCGAAGGCCAGGGTGAATCCTTCCTTCGAGGACTTGGTATTGAAGCGCGGATTCAGCACACCCGATGGCGTAAGGGTCGGAGCAACATTGGATTGCGCGCCGTAGAAGAATACCTGCAGCTCGCCATCCACGGTTGGGGTCAGCGAAGGCGCCGAGACTGTGGTCACCGTCAGGCCGGATGCGACGGCGCCGGAAGTGCCATCGAGCAGGCCCGTCGCGCCGCGCCACGCACCCATCACGCCTGCCGCGAAGTTCGAGCTCAGAGTAAATGGGAACGACGCCGGCTCACTCGCGCCCGCTATCCTGGCGAAGAGCCACGAGGTCGCCTTGAGTGCGCCGCTGGTTACCGCATCATGACGAATGCTGGTGAAACCACTGGGCGCAGTCGGCACGACGGTGCCGGCGCCATCGGCGATAATGATCTGCGCAAGCAGAGTGTCGCCTGCCTGAACGCCGGTCGGCAAGCCAACATTTACGGAAGTTACCGCGACGTTGGAATCTGCCAGCGGCCCGGCTCCCACGAAAGTTATGCTCGAAAGAGGGGTGGCGGTCGCGGTGGGAGTCGCGGTCGGACTCGGCGGCGGTCCGACATTGACGGTTACCGAAGCGGTTCCAAGCAATACGCTGGAAGTGGAGTATGCGTTGGCGGAAATCGTATGTGGTCCGTTTGCCACCGTGCTCGAATTCCAATTGAACGTCGCCGGTGGCGTCGAGGCGAAATACAGTCCATCGACATAGACGTTAACCCACGAAACGCCCACCCCTTTTACTACCGTAATCGGAACGGTTCCGCCGACGTTGGCGCCATTGAGCGGCGCAGTTATCGTCACGGCGGTTGAAACCGACGTCGCGGTTGGAACGGTAGTCGGGGTCGGGATCGCGGTCGCAGTCCGCGTCGTAGTTGGCGTCACAGTCGGGGTGCGGGCGGCGGTGGCGGTCGCCGCCGCGGTTGAAGTTGAAGTCGGGGTAGGCGTTGGCGTGCCGGTCGCCGTGATCCCATAGACATCGAGCTCGGTCTGAGTGCCGACATAAACTTTGCCGTTCGCGATCGTCGGCACGGAAAATTTTATCCCCAACCCTGGTACATCGGTGGCGCCATTCTGATCGCTATTGTAGAGCTCCTTGGTAAGATCGAGCGCGTCCCACGCGTGCAGCAGTGCCGCGCCGGTGGTGCGCTGGGAGCCTTTGTGCTCGATAGTCCAGAGAATTCCGTTGCTGTTCCCGTTGGCCGAGATAACCGGCTGGCCCCCCAGGAATGCAAAGGTATGCGTGCCCTGCGATGCGGCCGTGAGGCTTCCATTGTTGAGCGTGTAAGAGCGCGGAATGTCCTTTGACATGATGACGTACATGCGCCCGTTCCAGAACGCCGGGGTGCTCCAGTTGAGGTTGGTGTTCGGGTTGGGGCTGGGAATTTTCTGCAGCACGTGATCGGTCGCCGCATCGTAGTGACCGAGGCTGTCGCGATTGTTCAGGTAGATGGTGCCGTTCTTTCCGGCTGATACCATGAGATGCGCCGGGCCGGTTGCCTGGTCCGGCAGCAGCGCGATTCCGCCGGAACCGAGATCATAGTCAGCCGCGTTGAGGGTGGCCTGATTGGAGGGAACAAAGTAGTCGACCATCCCGAAGGAGCCATTTCGCACGCCCAGTCGCAGCAGCGAGTTGCCGACGTTGACCGGCGGGCTGAGGGCCGCATCAAAACTTCCATTTCCAGTGCTGAGGTATATATCGCCGCTCTGATCGCTCGCCGGGCCGGTCCCGGACATCCAGATCGCGCTCTCATCGCCGTTGCGGGTGGTGTTGTAAACGTAAAGCTGGCTCAGAGTCGATGCGCTGTAGCCCAGCATCCATCCGTGCCAGGGAGTCAGATCGCAATGCGATCCGAATGCGATGTAGACCACGCCGTTTACCAACAACAGGCCCGGGCGCTGCAGCTCCTGGGTGCCGTCGAAGAGAACGTTGCCATTGCCGTCGTTGTCGGTGCCGGTTCCGGGGATCGAAGCCTGGATCAGCACCGGTCCGCCGAACTTCTCCTGGCCGGTCGTGATATCGAGCGCGTGTAACCGATAATTCTGGATTCCGTTATCACTGGTATTGGCCACCACATAGATGGTGTTGGTGTTTGGATCGATTACCGGCGTGCCGGTGATGCCGTATTGTGGTTTGACGTCGACGCATCCGGGCAGCGCGTTTTTCAACGATACGTCGTTTGCGGAGACCGTCGTGATACCATTATCCGGATCGAGGAAATTGGCTTTCCAAAGGGGAGCGCCCGAAGTATCTGCGTCAAGCGCATATACGCTGTCGTTCTCGGTTGCGACGTAGACCACGTTGTGGATCCCGCCATTGATCGAAACGCCGGGGACGTACAGCGGTTGAGCAAACGCATTACCGTCGAGTTGTGCCGCAAACAATTTCCCGAAGCTGGTGGACTTGACGTTGGCAGTAGTGAGGATCGCCTCGGAGGCGTTCAGACCATCGCGCTGGTTGTTATATCGATTCGTCAGCACGCTAACGCTGGGAACCGCTTGTGCGAGCGCGAGCTGCATAGCCACTACAAAAAGTAGCAAAACTGCTACACCAGCAAATAGATGACGCTTAGATGGCACGAGTTAAAGTCCTCTCAGTATTCGCGTTAGAGTTGCAGTATATACAACAATGCATGTTAAACCGCTACTAGTCAGAGTGAGAAATATCTAGACATTCCAAGAGTTGTGATGGATTAGTTCGGGCTGCTTTGCTTTAGCAGGGTTTTGTAAAGTTTTAGTTCACTTTGATATTTATAGCATGTAATAGTTTGCTTAAGCAATTGTTGAATCTTGAAGTCATCTAATAGTATCGTATGATTCTGCATTACTCGACTAGACCCATCTGAACGGGAACGCAGATTTGCTACAGGCCGTTTCATACGTGAACCGCCTGCGTGGCTCTTTCCCATGGTTACTATCGATACGATGGGGGCGCACACGCGCAATCGTGACGCCGTCAGCAGCTCAAATGCATACGAGGCACGGAAATCCTATGAATGATTCACAAAGCTCGGTCCGGCCGGAGATTGAGATCGAGATTGAGAAACTGGAAGCAGCGGAGGCTCAAGCGAGAACGGCGATCGACGTCCCCCGCCTCGAAGAGTTGTGGGCTGACGAACTGATCATCAACGCGACCGAGAACATCGTCTATACCAAAGATCACTTCCTGCTTCGGATTAAGAGCGGACAGATTCGCTTCAAGGCGTTCGACCGCAAAATCTCGCGTATCACTGTCAGAGGCGACGTCGTCATCACCGCCGGCAATGAATCGATCGCGCCCGCCGATGGACCCGACGCGGGCAAGACGGTCTATTGCAGCTATATGAATGTGTGGGTCCGAAGCGGCGCAGAATGGCAGATGCTGGGGCGTCAGATCGCGGTCATCGCGCGCGCCGGAAGCGCGTCGAGCTGGGTATTCTAGCGATCGCTGGAAACCTCGGGCGCCGACGCTGATTGGGGGGCTAACTTCTCATCGGCGAGCATGGTGGCGTTGGGCACCCCGGGCGGTCCGAGCGGTCCTTCGAACTTCAGCATCCGATGAGAAGAGTCGGCGGCGAAGTACACGTCGAAAGATGGGATGAAAAAGTACGCCAGCGGCCGCAACAGAAGTGGAACCTCGATGATGGGTTTCAGTCTGGTGTGAATCGCGGGCGCCTCATCGCTGGTCAGCGCCACTTCGGTCAGGCCCTCCCGGCGAATTTCCAGTTCGTTCACCTGTCCGTAGAAATCCATCACATGAAAGTGCGCCTCATCCGAGCCCTCGGGAAGCAAACGCGGCAACACCAGGCCCAGCGTCGTATCTGCGCCATAGAGGTCGGCAGGCAGGTCCTTGTGTGGATCATCGGGAAAGGCTGCCTTGCGAAAAAACAGCAGGTGCTTGCGCACCAGCGCGCCACCCGCCGCGAGGCTCCGATCATCCAGGTAAACAGTGCTCGGGGAGGCACGATGATCTATCAGCGTGCGGCTCTCGGTGGCCAGTCCATTACTGAACCCAACGTGCGTCACCAGCAACTCGCCTTCCGGTGTCGATGCGCTTCCCAGCATCACCCTGCCCTGGCGATTGCCCTGCGCGAAGGTGCCTGAATTCGCCGTCGGCACCGGAAGTTCGGCGCCGATCGAGACCGCTTGCGCGAGCTCGGGTGGCACCTGCAAATCTCCGGCTACGGCATCTCGAATCGCGGCGAGTTCCACCATGGTGTTCTTATGCCGCTGGCCGCGGCCGGGTCCGAAGCCCACCATCTTGAGGACGTAATGGGGTTCGGCGCGGCTCACCCAAATTGTGAAGTGCGGCTTTACCAGTTTGAGGAACAGGGAGGGGACGCGCGGAAACAATTTGCTCAGATCGAGATCGATCCGCACCCGCATCGCATCGAAGCTGCCCGCCGCAACGGTGAGCTTCTCATCGCCCTCGCTAAAGAAGATCACACCCACTAACCCCGAGTCGGACCACATCCAATTAGTGATGCGGCCGCCGGCGACCAGCGTCGGCAAGTCCAGCGCGCGTTTGTTCAGGCAGGTCCCGGGCTGCATGTCGGCGGTAACCGGCTGCGATAGGAAGGGATAGTAGAGCGGATCGAACGTGTCGAAATCGGTGCGCTCGACCTCACCGTTGGCGGCACGCATGACAGATCGAAACGATGTGGCGGGGCGCGCGAGGCCATTGGCAAAGACGCATTCGCCGAGCACCTGGGTTCCGACCGGATAGGTCGCCGCGGTCAATTCGACCGCGGTTCCGGCATCGGTCGCCTCCCAACTGCGCATCCGTTGCAACTCTTCTCCCGAGTCGCTGTCGACGGTGCGGTAGGTCATGACCTTGCCGGGCACGGATAGCTGGGCGGCCGCGCGCAACGGCAGCATCAGGGTAGCGACTATGAGCAGCGCAAACGCGCGGTTAAAACGTGCTATCATCTAGATGCGCCGTGGAAGCGTGCCGATGAGCGTGGTGAGCGCGACATCGAAAAATGCAAAAACAAACCCACTGAGATACTTCGATAACCGATACAACATTGACGAAACGAAGCCAAATAACCCAAGGAAATCAAGTATTCTTCGAAACGCGACCGTCAAATGCGCAGCATATCTGAGCTTTGCCTGGACGTTTACCACCTCAGATTACACGCGATCTGGCACATCCTGAATCGCAAAAACAAACCCATTCATAGATCAGGAGAATGGATGGCGTAACCTATTGAATTAATTGAATAATCGCGCCAGTCAACGTGCCGGTCCAAGGGTAAAATGGCGACCGAACGATGGCGGCTCAAGCCACCACATGCGCACCGTCGACCGCCTCAGCCCGAGGCATCGCAACGTAGCCCGACTTCGCGCGCCCTGTTGATGCCCTCGCCGCCCATCACCTTGACTCTACTCGAATGGTACCTTATCCCTGTAGCGTAGGACGGGGGCTCGAACAGGGCTTGGGATTCATACTCGGGGTCTGGCGTTCCGCATCTGCGGTTCACCGGGCTTTTTTTTGCTAACCGAGTCCGGCCTCCGATCCATCAATATTGTGCCAGCATTAAAGAAATACCTATTCACCCCCGGTCCCGCCCCGGTTCCGCCCGAAGTCATGCTCGAGATGGCGCGCCCGGTCATTCACCATCGCACGCCCCAGTTTTCCGCGGCGCTTGACCAGGCGCGCGAACGATTGCAGCCGCTTTTCGGCACCACGGAAGAGGTCGTCCTGCTCGCGTCGACCGGGACCGGCGCGATGGAAGCTGCGGTCGTCAACCTGCTGGCGCCCGGCGACCACGCCATCTTCGTCAATGGCGGAAAGTTCGGCGAGCGCTGGGGCAAGATGCTCACCACCTTCGGGATGGTGCCGCATGAGGTGAAAGTGGAATGGGGCCGCGCCGTGCGCCCCGAGCAAATCGAGGATGCGCTCAAGCAGCATCCCGAGGCGCGAGCGATTTTAGTGCAGGCCAGTGAGACCTCCACCTGTGCCGTGCATCCGGTTCCCGCGCTGGGTGAAATCGCGAAGCGACGCGGCGTACTGCTCATCGTCGATGGGATCACCTCGGTCGGCGTGTTCGAGCAAAAGATGGATGCCTGGGGCATCGATGCGCTGGTGACCGGCAGCCAGAAGGCGCTGATGCTGCCGCCCGGATTGGGCATGATCGCACTCTCGCAGCGCGGATGGGATCGCGCCAAGGCCAACAAGACTCCCCGCTTCTACTTCGATCTCAATCGCGAGCTGAAAGCGCAGCGCGATGAGCATACGACGGCTTGGACGGCCGCCGTCTCGCTGGTGTTCGGCCTCAACAAATCGCTCGAGCTGATCCATGCCGAGGGCCTGGAGCGCGTGTATGCACGCCATGCCCTGATGGCGCATGCGACGCGCGATGCCGGCGCGGCGTTGGGGCTCAATCTGATCGCGCCGGAAAATCCCGCGCCGAGCGTCACTGGCCTCCTCGCGCCCGCCGGTATCGATACCGGCAAGGTGGTCAAGCATATGCGCGATCAGCTCGGTGTATCGATCCAGGGCGGCCAGGATCAGATGAAGGGCAAGCTGGTGCGCATCGGCCATATGGGCGACCAGAGTCCCTTCGACATGCTGATAGTGGTGAGCGCACTGGAGATGGCGCTCAAATTCGTGGGGATGGAATTGCGGATGGGGGCCGGCGTCGCAGCCGTGCAGGCTCGCATCGCCAGCAGCGTCTGATGAGAGAGTTTACGAGTTACACCAACCATGCCCGATAGAAAGTTCCGCGTACTACTAAGTGATTCTCTTTCCGAACAAGGAGTAGAGGTCCTCAAGCATCATCCGGAGTTGCAGGTCGACATCAAGACCGGCCTCAAGCCGGCCGAGCTGGCGCTGATCATCGGGCCTTATGACGCGCTGGTGATTCGCAGCTCGACTACGGTCACCCGCGAGGTCATCGAGCGCGCCGACTCGCTCAAAGTGATCGGACGCGCCGGCGTCGGCGTCGACAACGTCGACCTGGAAGCCGCCACGCGCCGCGGGATCGTGGTGATGAACAGTCCGCACGGCAACAGCGTCACCACCGCCGAACACGCGATCTCGATGATGATGTCGCTGGCGCGCAAGATCCCGGCCGCCAACGCAACCCTGAAAGCCGGCAAGTGGGATCGCAAGAATTTCACCGGCGCCGAGGTCTGCGGCAAGGTTCTGGGCGTGGTCGGCCTCGGCAACATCGGCAGGATCGTCGCCGATCGCGCGCAAGGTCTGAAGATGAAAGTGATCGGCTTCGATCCGATCATGACCCGCGAGGCCGCCGATCGCATCGGCATCGAGCTGGTCGGCCTCGAGGAGATTTTCCGCCGCTCCGATTTCATCACGGTGCATACTCCGCTGACCGATGACACCCGCGGGCTGGTTGGGGCGGCCGCCTTCGAGAAGATGAAAAAGGGCGTCCGGATCATCAACTGCGCACGCGGCGGCATCGTCGATGAGACGGCCCTGGTTGAGGCGATCAATTCCGGGAAAGTTGCCGGCGCCGCACTCGATGTCTTCGTCGAGGAGCCGCCCTCCCCCGACAATCCGTTGCTCAAGCTCGATAGCGTCATCGTCACCCCGCATCTCGGAGCAGCAACCGAAGAGGCTCAGGTTCAGGTCGCGGTCGATATCGCGCATCAGGTGGTCGATTTCCTGCTCGAAGGAACGGTGAGCCAGGCGGTCAACATTCCCGCGGTCTCGCCCAAGGAATTGGAAGTGCTCGGGCCGCATCTGACCCTCGGCGAAAAGCTGGGACGCCTCGCCGCGCAACTCATCAGCGAAACTCCGACCGAGGTTACGATCGGACTTGGTGGCGAGGCGGCGAATTTGAAGGCCGAGCCGATCACGGCGGCGGTGGTCAAGGGGCTGCTCAGCGGCTTCCTCGATGAGGCGCTCAACTACGTCAATGCGCCGTTCATCGCCCGCGAGCGCGGCGTCGCGATCAACGAAACCCGTTCGCGCGAAAGCACCGATTTCGTCAACACCCTGAGCGTGACGGTGAAGACCGCCGGCGGCAGGCATGAGGTTGCGGGAGCGGTGCTGGGCAATCGCGCGATGCGCCTGATTCGGATCGACGGATTCAGCGTCGAGTCGGTTCCGGAAGGCTACTTCCTGATGCTTCGCAACCGTGACATTCCCGGCGTGGTCGGCACGGTGGGCACCATGCTGGGCGAGTCCAAGGTGAACATCGCGGGTCTCGACCTCGGTCGCGATCGCGTGGGTGGGATGGCGCTGAGTCTGTTCGCGGTAGACGGTCCGGTGCCGGCCGCGGTACTGGACAAGCTGAAGACGATGCCCGCGATTATTTCCGCGAGCCTCCTCAAACTCTGACATCGCTTGAACCGAGGTGGACCGCCTTCGCGGGCGGGGTGCGTGTGTGTGCGATCATGAGCAATAGAGAATGAATACCGTCGCCGTAGTGGGAACCCAGTGGGGCGACGAAGGCAAGGGTAAAATCGTCGACCTGCTCGCCGCCGACGCCGAAATCGTGGTGCGCTTTCAGGGCGGCAACAACGCGGCGCATACGCTCGTGATTAACGGCGAGAAGTTCATCCTGCGCCTGGTGCCGTCGGGTGCGCTCAACGGCGAGAAGGTATGCGTGATCGGCGGCGGAATGGTGGTCAATCCGTTTGCGCTATTCGAGGAAATCCAGAATCTGAAAAAACGCGGCGTCAACCTTGATGGGCGCCTGCTGCTGAGCTTCGACGCGCACCTGGTGATGCCCTATCACATCGCGATCGATCGCGCGCGCGAGGCGCATCTCGGCAAGCGCGCCATCGGCACCACTGGCTTCGGCATCGGACCCACGTACGAGGACAAGATGTCGCGGCAGGGATTGCGCTTCGACGATCTGATTGATTGGGCGTCGTTCAAGGACAAGCTCGAACGAAACATCAAGGAGAAAAATCTGTACCTGAAGGCGATCCTGAAGGCCCGGCCCATCGACGGCAAGGTTCTCCTCGCCGAGCTGCAGAAGCTGCGCCGCCGCCTGATGCCCTACATCACCGACACCTCGGCCTACGTCGCGCGCGCCACCAACGACGGAAAGAAGATTCTGTTCGAGGGCGCGCACGGCACCATGCTCGATATCGACTACGGCACCTATCCGTTCGTCACGTCGTCGAACTGTATCGCCAGCGCCGTGTATGCGGGCGGCGGTGTGCCGCCGGGGAAACTCGACGCCGTGCTCGGCATCAGCAAGGCCTACACCACCCGCGTCGGCGCCGGACCGTTCCCGACCGAGATTCACGGCGCGCTCGGCGATTCATTGCGGGAAGAAGGCGCGGAGTTCGGTAGCGCGACCGGTAGGCCCCGGCGCATCGGATGGTTCGATGCGGCGCTGGCGCGGTACGCGATTCGGGTCAACGGGCTATGGGGCCTGGCGTTGACCAAGCTCGATGTTCTCACCGGCATTGATCCGCTGAGGATTTGCGTGGGCTACAAAATCGGCAAGGATTCCTTCGACACGATGCCGCCGGGGCGTAATGCGCTGGCGAAGGCGAAACCTGTCTACGAAGAGATCGCGGGTTGGCATGAGAAGCCCGACGGCGCACGCACCATCGATGAGCTTCCCACGAATGCTCGACGCTATGTTGAACGCCTCGCGGAATTGTGCGGCGTCCAGATTGCGATGGTCGGCGTAGGAGCCTCGCGCGACGCCACCATCGTGCTGAAGAATCCATTCCAGAGCTGATGTTCTTCCTATATCGGAAAGCGATGGCTTTTCCGTCGTCATACTGAAGTCGGCGATGCACCTTCATGTCACGGGAAGACCGCGACTTGCAGCCACTCACTTGGGCTTGGGTGCCGGCGGCGCCATCGCCTCGATCCGCAGGGGAATCTCGAACGCGACCGACTGCGGCATCTTGCAGACGTCCTGGCTGCATTCCTGGAATTTCAACTTGCCCTTGAGCTGATAGTCTCCCGGCTTGAGTCCCGAGCGCACGAGAATTTTCCCCTTCGCGCGAAAGTTGCCGTGATATACCGGCAGGGTTTCACCCAGCAGTGGAAAGTTGATTTTTTCAGGCGCCGGAAATTCGAAACCCTGGCCCGCGACCACATCGCCGTCGAATTCAATCGCGGTAGGTGTGTAGTTCGAGGGAAGCGGCTGCCCATAGATGTGCCATCCCGCGCCGAGCGAGAAATCTGCCACGATCCCTAATTCCCGTCCGGACACCGCTTGATCGGCGCTCGGAGCGATCACCACTCGCAGGTCATCGGAACTGAGCTCGAGCGATTTTCCACCCGAGGCGCTAAATTCATCGAGCAGGATCCGCGATGCGGCGACCCGGGTCTGATAGTCGGGCAGAAAATACTTCGCACGAATGATCCCATCGGGGCCGATCAGATAATCGGCGGGAAACGGGATCCCGTAAAATCGATGGTCGGGCGGAATGTTGTTATTGAGGATCCCGAACGCCTTGATGACCGCGCTGTCGCAGATCCGAGAGGCACGGGTAGCCAAGTTTTTGCGCCTCGGCGAAGCGGTGCAGGATCTCCTGCGAATCGTAGGTGATGGCGGCGACTTTTACTCCATGCTCCTCAAAGCCGCGACGCGATTGTTCCAGCTCGACGAGCTGGCTGCGGCAATAGGGTCACCAATCGGCGCTGCGGCTGAAGACCAGCAGCAGGCCCTGTGGACCGGCCAGCTCGCGAAAACTTCGGGGCTGACCGTTTTGGTCCGGCAGCGCGAAGTCCGGGATTTTGTCCCCGACATTCAGCCCACTGGTGGCGCCATCATTCTGCGCTTTAACAAAATCCTGGAACTCCGCGGGAGTAACCTTTTCGCCGCCGGTGAACCTTCGGTAGACCTCGCGCAAAATTTCAGCCTTGTCAAAACTCGTTTCACTCATCAGCAAATCCTCGAAACAACTATTTTGGATGTCCCGGCCGCCGCCGGCGGTTACAGCCACATAAGAACGACCTTCCGACCAACTCACTCTCCAACTATATTGCGTCGGTTTCAAACGCGACCCGCAGCATTTCGCAAAGTTTGAATTGCTTGATTCCGCCTTGAGCTGGTGGGAAGTACGGCGCGCGATCGCCACCGCGCACAGGATTCCGCGATCGACGATTCGAGTTTTGCCCGCTCTGATCGTTGCCGGTCGACGCGAACAATCATGGAAACTTTGATTAAGCGTCTTCATGGAAATTTAGTTGCAAGGCTCCCAAATGATTGATAGCAAAGACTTCTAAGCCCACGTCTTTTGAGAAGTTCGAAGCGGACTTGAGGTCCTCCGGATAAAAGGAGGCGAGCAGTCCGCTGCTTATCATTTCTGAAGGACACCTCGATTCACTGTTCTGAGCGTGGGCCTATTTGTTTTCGGCCGTTGACGACCTTTCGCGGGACTCCCCGACGATTCGTCTCGCGGCAACCGGGCGAAGGCTCGCCCACTAACGCTTCAATCACGTGCGCTCAGATTTGATGCGAATGCATCAAATCTCGTTGTCCTTTTTGATTTATGCCCGAATCTGGCCACAAAGGAGGAGCACATGAGAACCCAACTCTTAAACAACTGGCAACTTAACCCGATAACACGTTCTGCACTCATCTTTGGCCTCGTAACATTCCTTGTCTGCGTGGCCCCGCCGGGCATCTCGAGGGCTGCGAAGAAGAAAGCCGACACCGTTGACCTGTTCGACATCGACATCGACTCGAGCCCCCTAATCAACCTTCTGTCACGCGACTTCACAGTCGTGGACCTCGAGAATCCTGGGCCGCCGTTCGACCTGGTGCCGGTCGTGATTGGGGCCGCCGCCCTGGATCACCCTGAGATCATGGCATTTGTGATCCAGGTGTATCGGGCCGGTCTGACGGTCGCCATCGCGCATGCGTCGCAGGACGAGGCCAATAAATTCGACGCGCTGGTGGAAGGCGAGCAGGGCGCGAGTTGCTTACCGGCCGAGAATGAGTCTGAGATCGCGCTTTACGCGATACAACAAACCTTGCGGGATCAACCGCGGGTCGCCTCACGCTACTGCCTGCCCGATTTTGTCGATATCAACCGGCGAACCCGGCGGGCCGAGCGCCGCTGGCTGCAAGAACGGTTCGCATCCACTCCGACCGCGCCATTGCAGGCGGTAGAAGTCGGCGCCGCCGGTCCCGTCAACCTCGATAGCCTCTCGCAAAAAGTCCATTGCTCGGAGCTCGCGGTCAACGGGCAGGGCCAGGTGCAGGCGGATCTCTTTCTCACCAGCTTGCGCAGCTTCGACCAAGAGAGAGATTACTACTACGTAAACAACTTCGTTCAATTCGTGCCACGAGTTTCGAACTATAGTCTCAGCACCGCCGTCTCAAGACCGATTCCCTCGGGTGGCAGCTTTAATGATCTTTTGGGAACCGGGCTCCTGTTCACCGAACCCGCCACCACGGTGGAGGCCGTCAGCCAATACACAAACAGCAGAAGCACTACCGTCTCGGGTGGAGTCGGCTTCATGGGCCTGACCCCTAACGTGCAAGCCAGTGTCAGTGTCACAGTGGGAACCCAGACGACGGTAACCGTGCCACCGGTTACCATCCTGAATACTTCCAATCTGGCCAGCGCAACGCCGAGCTGGACCTTTCAACAGGCCAACCCGGTTCGGAACGCGCTGTTCGACACCGCAACCGGATTTCTGTGGTTCATCGATCGCGACATCTATGAGAGTACGGGTGAGGAGATTAACGAGTTGTTTTCCTTCTTCGACGCGAGCATTTCGCCGAATTTCGTCACCGTGCACGGCACCTGCGGATACCCGCTTCCCTTCCCCACCTTCGAGGTGGGCGCTCCTCAGGTAACCAGCGTCGATCCAACCAGTGTGCAACGAGGTGGTGGAACATTCCTGATTCGAGGGGAGCAGATGTATCCGGGAATCGTGTCCAATGTCCTGCTCGGCGGCGACGCGCTCCCCTCGGCGAATTTCGTACCCATCGACGATAAGGACATTCGAGTGGTCGTGCCCGGCAGTCAGAAAAAAGGAATGACGCCGGTCCAGGTGAACACCTTCTTTGGCGGGACAACGCTGCCTTCAAACAGCGATGTAATGGTGAATCTGAAGTAACCACGAAGTTCGTTGCGGCAGACGGCTCGGGATGCGCGCGGCGCGTCCACGCGCATCCCGGCCGCTCGTCCGGCGAGCTGGTCTTCGCCGCGGCGGTCGGGAACCATAGCTGCTGCGGCGATGTTGATCATTACGATGACGCCAAAGAAATATGCCGCCGGTCTTAGCGGGCTGTTGGTCTGCGCGCTGGCGCTTTGGTTTACCAGCGCGCGCTCCGCGAATGCCGCAAGCGATCTGCATCTTGCGCCGGACCTGTCATTTACCGACGATTCGAGCTCCAACTTCCCAATCGCCGGAAATGCCATCGGTGACGCCACCGTGGCCGACGACCGCGCGACCATCATGTTCTTCGGCACCGCGCATTGCTGGAATACCAATCGCGAGGCGGAACGACTGGTGGCGCTCTATCCGAAGTATCGCGACAAGATCGATTTCCTGATCGTCAACGTCAATCATCCCTCGCCCGCGCAACAGCCGCTGATCGCGAAATACTACCGCGGCTACATCCCGACTATCGCGGTCATCGATCGCAAGGGTGAGGTGATATACAACCGCGCGGGCGAAACCGCCGGCACTCGCGGCGATACCTCGAAGCTCGAGGCGCTGCTCAATTCGGCGAAGTAGACGGACGCATCAGCGGGTCTTTCTGGCGATTTCATGAGCTGATTGCCGCGCGCCATCGACTTCGCGCACGCCCCAGCCGTCGGGCCTCGACCAGAGCAGTTTCCCCTGGCTTCGATCACCTGGCCTGACGATGGCTAGCAGCTCGATGCCTTGCAGTTCCTTGGGCGATCCGCCTGCGAGCAAAACTTTGCTTTCCTCTTCGTTGATGCGCGGCGGCACCCGGGGCTCGGAGACCGGCCTCGGCGTGCCCAAGGTCCGACGCCAGGTCGCATAAGAGGCCCAGGGATCCCCGGTCATCACGATGCTGTTTGCGGGGGTGTGATTAGCAATCCATTCGTAAGCGGCAAATCGGCCGGGTTCGCCATCAGGTGTGAACACCTGATGCCATAACGGATAGTTCACAAATCCGAACATCAAAGCGATCGCGATGGTAGTGGATCCTCTCCAGCCGCGATCCTTCTGCAGGCGGTAAAGCGAATATCCGGCGAAGATGCTGAGAAAATAAACCATGTCGGTGATGAAGCGCGAGGGTGTAAAAGCGGAGAAACCTTCGCCTTGCATATGCAGTCGATAATAGTAGTAGACCCAGCCGAACAGCAGATACAGGAGCACCAGGATTGCCGCCACAACATGTAGCGCATAAGGCCTGCCTGATTTGCGATAGTAGTCGAGCACCAGTCCATCGAGCGCGAAACAAACCAGCACTATCCCAAGCACCGGCCAGTTGTCGTCCATATGGAAGACGTTGGTTTTGCTCAGCGACACCACCTTCAAGGCGTAGGGCACCAGGAAGAATGACGCGCCTGCCGAGCCAATCGCCAGCGCATAGAAAATGGTTCGGTAACGCCGCTGCGCATCGTTGGTTGCGATGAAGAACACCATCAAGCCGATCAGGATGAATCCCATCGTGAACATGACGTGGTGATGAGTGAGGCATACGGACGCGAACAGCAGCGCCATCAGCACGATGCGCTTTCTTTCCTCGCCTACGCGCATCACCAGGCCGAGTATCCCCAGCCCCAGCAGCATACCGAGCTGGTTGGGCAGCCCTCCCCAGCGCAGATAGTCGGCGCTGCCGACGAAGGCCCAAAAGCTATAGGCGATTGCGGCATACAAGCCGACTGTTTCCGAGGCGAAATATTCCGCCCCCAGCGCATACACCGCGAGCGCGCTGAGCACGCTGAACGTAACCATCAGGAACTGGAAGACGCGCGGCAGCGGTAAGCCCGAGAATCGGGCGAACAGCACGATCAGCATGTGGCTGCCCAGCGGATAATTCAGCGTCGAGTTCTCGAACGGCTGCCAGTCGCGGATAATCCCACCGCTCAATGCGATCTTTTTCGCGAGCAGTAGATGGAAAGCGGGATCGAAGCCGGGCGGAACTATCTGGCGCATCACACTGGCGGTTTGCACAACGATGATGATAAGGAGCAGCAACACGAGGGCTGCGTTCGGGTAGCCGATGCGGCCATTCTCATCACCAGAACCTAAGCGGCCGCGACGAACGAAGCTGCCAACGCTCAGGATCAGGACCGCGGCCCACGCCGGATAAAACCAGCTCAGTTGCGCGAATGCGCAGATGTAGGCGATATACACCGCCGCGCCCAAGCCGAGCACACCACCCCAGGCAATGCGCTCCTCGATAGAATCATCCGGAAACAAGACGGTCCAGCAGCAGATGCCGGGCAGAGTTACGAGCAAAACGTCTGACAGGAAGAGGAGATAGGAAACCATCGCGGGCGCCGATGTCCTACTCGGGTTGCATCGTGAGCCCTGGTCTCACGGACTAGCCACTCGAAGCTCTATTGTGATGGTCAACCATGGGTGCCCTCGGCGGTGTGATCTCTATCATCAACGCGAGGTTCGCCCAATGGGATGGGACGGCACGACGCAGACAGGAAGTGGCGCCGTCCCAGCGCAGTTGTTCGTGCCGCTCCAGGCGGTGCGAGGAAGGTCTGATCGTTTAGCGCGCGTCCCACGGCAGCGGCATCGGCGTGCCGTCTCCGGTGCGCACTTTGACCGGCGCCATCGAGAGCGTTGCGATAATGTTCATGTCCTCGGCGCTGGTGTTGGTGATTTGATGCACCACATCGTGGGGTATGATGAGCGTGCTGTTGGGACCGAACGCAGTCGTCTCGCCTTCGATCATCAGGGTGCCGGCGCCGCTGAGGATCACGATAACCTCCTCGCAGGCGTGACGATGCACCGGGGTCGCGGCTCCGGGCGTGATGGTCTGCTGCCAGACTTCCATCGACTTCACGCCGCCGTCCTTGCCGCCTACGGTGCGATGACGCAGCCCGGGCAGGGCGAATTCCTGAACTTTGCTGTTTTCGACTATCGGCATGATGTTTCACCTCGGAGCAAATTGGATCGCGCAGATTACACTACGGCGCGGCTCGATCGGCAAGCCTCGCGAGCCTGTGCAAAGCCAGCCGCGAGGGTGTTTTGCGATGACGGTTGAGGGCGGATATCCTGAGCCGCGCAAGTGGCAGCGGTAAAACACACCCCCCTGGTCGCGCAATATCTGAGCGTCAAACAGAAGGTCCCGGACGCGATCCTGTTTTTCCGGCTCGGTGATTTCTACGAAATGTTTTTCGAGGATGCCGAGATCGGCGCGCGCGTGCTCGATATCCAACTAACCTCGCGATCGAAAGACGGCGTGCCGTTGTGCGGCGTCCCCTATCATTCGGTGCAACCCTACATCGCCAAGCTGGTCAGGGCCGGATACAAGGTCGCGATCTGCGAGCAGGCGCAGGTCGAGGCCAACGCCAAAGGCCTGGTCCCGCGCCAGATCGTCCGCGTCATCACACCCGGCACCGTCGGCGAGGAGATGGTGCTCACCGCGGCGGAGAAAAGCTTCCTGGTCGCGGTCGCGCGCTCCGACAGCAGCTTCGGCCTGGCCGCGCTGGACGTCTCCACCGGCGAGTTCCTGGTCACCGAAACGCTCAGTGCGGCCAGCCTGCATGAGGAGATCGCGCGTCTCGCACCGCGGGAAATCATCGCGGCCCGTGGCGATGACAAACTTCGTGCAATCGTCGCGGATCTCGGATGCTCGCTCACCGAACTCGAGGCGAGCGCATTCGATCCCGCAATCACCGGCGCGGCGCTCGCGCGACGCCTACCCGGCACGACCGTCGATGGTGCGCCCGGCATCGCCGCGGGAGCCGCGCTCGCCTACGTCGAGGAAACCTTCGGCCGCGACCTCGCGCATGTGACGCCGCCGCGCGCCTATCGCGCCACCGAGTACATGATGGTCGATGAGGTCACGCGTCGGCATCTCGAATTGATTTCCTCCTCCGATGGAGCGCGGCGCGGCTCGCTCCTATCCGTGCTCGATGAAACGCTGACCGCGGTCGGCGCGCGCACGCTATGCAACTGGATCATCTACCCGCTGCTCAGCCTCGAGATGATTCGCGATCGGCACGATGCGGTCGAGGAACTTTTCGAGAGCGACCTCGGCGGACGCGGCGCCGATGAGCTCAAACGCATCGGCGATCTCGAACGGCTGGCGGGACGCATCGGGAGCCTGCGCGCGTCGCCGCGCGATTGCCTGCGCCTGGCCGACGCGATCATGGCGGTCGGCGAACTCAAAACCGCGCTGGCGGATCGCAATAGCCCGCTCATCCACGCGATCGCGGAGCGGATGCGCCCGGAGCCGCAACTCGCGGAACGCATCCTCACCACGCTGTCCGAAGACGCGCCGGTCAATCCTCGCGACGGCAACCTGATCAGGGCCGGGCTGAATCCCGAGGTCGATGAGCTTCGGTCGCTCGCCTCGGGCGCGCGCGGCGTGATGGCGCAGTTGGAGGCGAGCGAGCGCGAGCGCAGTAAAATCCCGTCGCTGAAAGTCCGCTACAACCAGGTATTCGGATACTACATCGAGATTACCAAAGCGCATCTGGAGCGGGTGCCGTCGGACTATGAGCGCAAGCAAACCCTGGTCGGCGCCGAGCGCTTCACCACCCCGGGGCTGAAGGAACTCGAGCGAAAGATCCTCTCGGCTGAGTCGGGGCTTAAGGAACTGGAGCTGCAGATTTTTGCGAAGCTGCAGGCTGAGCTGCAGGCGCATAGCGCATCGCTGCTGGAAACCGCGCGTGCGGTCGGCGAATTCGACGCCCTCATGTCGCTGGCCAAGGCGGCGCGCAGTCGCGGCTACATCCGTCCGCAGATGAGCACCGGCCTGCGCCTGGCGATTTCCGACGGGCGCCATCCGGTGCTCGAAACCGGGATGAAGTCGGGCGAATTCGTGCCTAACGATCTCGATGTCGATCCCGACACGCGTCAACTGCTGCTCATCACCGGGCCCAACATGGCGGGCAAGTCGACCTACCTGCGCCAGGTCGCGTTGATCGCGATCATGGCGCAGATGGGCAGCTTCGTGCCTGCCACCGACGCGAAGCTCGGTCTTACCGATCGGGTGCTGACGCGCATCGGCGCGCGCGACGAACTGCGGCGCGGCGAATCCACTTTTATGGTGGAAATGCGCGAGACGGCGCGCCTGCTCGAAGGCCTCACCGAGCGCAGTTTGCTGCTGCTGGACGAGGTGGGACGCGGCACCAGCACCTTCGACGGGCTGGCGATCGCATGGGCGGTGGCCGAGCATCTTCATGATGCCACCCGGGCCAAGGTCCTGTTCGCGACGCATTTTCATGAGCTGACTGACCTTGCGCGCGAGAAGCTGAGGGTAAAAAATCTTTCCATGGCGGTGCGGGAATGGGGCGGGGAAGTTCTCTTCCTACGAAGAGTGGTCGAGCAGCCGGCCTCGCGCAGTTATGGCATCGAGGTGGCGAAACTGGCGGGACTGCCGACTGGTATCATCACTCGCGCGCGGCAGATTCTTTCGAACCTTGAGCAAGGCGAGCTCGATGACGCCGGCAAGGCGCGCCTCGCGCGCAACGCCGACAAGTCAAATCGCGGCGGGCAGCTTGGTCTGTTCACCCCCACCGAGAGCCGCGCGCTGGAGGAATTGCGCACCGTCAACGTCGATCGGATGGCGCCCGTCGATGCGCTCACGATGCTGGCCAAACTGAAATCGCGCCTCAATGGCGGCGCCGAATAATGATGCGGCGGGCGAAGCAACGGCAGTCGGAGCGTCGATGGAATATCCCCTCGATGCTGGTCGCGGCCATGTTCCTGCTCGCGTCGCGTGCCGATGCCGCAATCACCTCGGCCACGCTCGATCGTGATGGTCCCATCGCACAACTTAGTTTCGCGTTGGACAAACCCGCGCCGAAGCTACGCCTGAGCGCGCATGGTAACGAGCTTTGGATCGATCTCGATCGCACCGCGCTGCTGATCCCTCCGCGTCCGCTATTCGGTCGCGAAGTCGCACCGATTGAAACCGTCCGAGCAATCAGCCCGGGCGGCATGCACGCGCGCATCGTAATCGAGGTAACCGGCAAGTCCGATTACGCGATCGCCCAGCGTCCGCATGAAATCGTGCTGCGAGTGGCGCCCGCGGGTAAGGTCGCTTACCTCACGGTGCCTCGGCTCGTGGAGCATAAAAAATCGCACCCCACACCGGCGAGCGATCATGAAGGCGCCAATGCCGTGGAGATCCCGCGCGCCGAGCCGGTCGCGATTCGGGTTCCAACGCCCAAAATCTCGGGGCAGGCGGAAGAATCGATCCTGGGAAATCCGCTGGTCGTGATCGATCCTGGACACGGCGGCTTTGACCCCGGCACGCAATCGGCAAGCGGCGTGCTGGAGAAGGATGTGGCGTTGAGCATCTCGCGCCGCCTCGCGTATGCGTTGAAGCTGCGCGGAGTGCGGGTGCAACTGACCCGCGATAGTGACGATTTCATTTCGCTGCCGGAGCGCACGCGCCGCGCCAATCGCGCGGGCGCCGATCTGTTTGTCTCGATTCATCTCAATTCGAGTCCGAATCTGCAGACCACCGGCATCGAGACTTACTACCTGAACAACACCACCGACCACGCGACGATTCGGCTGGCGCGCATGGAGAACGCGGGCGTGACAGGAGCTAGCGCGCCGCGGGACGGCAATTTAAACTACATTCTTGCCGATCTCCGACAGAACTATAAGGCGACCGAAGCGGTCTCGCTGGCGCGAACGATCGAATCTCAAACCGCCGCTGATTTGGATGCGCAATTGGGGCTGACAGTTAATCCGCTGGGAGCGAAGATGGGACCATTCTATGTGCTGGTCGGCGCGCACATGCCGGCAGTGCTGGTCGAATGCGGGTTTCTGTCCAGCGTGGACGAAGCACAGCGCCTTTCATCGGCGCGATACCAGGAAATCCTCGCCGAGGGCATCGCCACGGCGATCGTTCACTATCTGAGCGCTGACGCGGCAGCGGGAAACCTGTGAGCGCAGCGGTCCCGAGCACTCCCAGCCACGCCGCCTCTCCCACCATCCCTCGCGGCGAGGAGGCGCTGTATCGCGATTTCGAGGCCTCGCGCGCGCCGGGACAAATCGCGCGCACCTATCTCGAAGTGATTCGCGACGAGGTCGCGGCACATCATTTCGCCGGCGCTTCGGGCATCGAAGTGGTTCGCGAGTACACCGCCGCGATCGACGACATGATGCGCGCGCTGTTCCGCTATGCCGACGTTGAGCATACCCGGCACTACGCCAAGCTGCATCAGAAGCTGTCGGTGGTGGCGCGCGGCGGCTACGGGCGCGCCGAACTGAACCCTTACTCCGACATCGATCTGCTGTTCATTCACGATTACAAGCGCGGGCCGTATGCGGAAATTGTGACCGAGATCATGCTGCATGCGTTGTGGGATGCGGGCCTGATCGTCGGCCATGGAATCCGCAACGCGCGCGAATGTGTGCGGATGGCGGGGACCGATCTGAAAGAGAAGACCGCAATCCTCGATGCGCGTTTTCTGGCCGGCGACGGCGCCATCTTCTCGGAGCTGCAGGGTCTGCTGGTAGCCGACGTCCTCAATCGCAATCAGCATAAATTCTTTCAGGCCAAGCTCGAAGAGACCCGCGAGCGTCACGCCAAGTATGGCGATTCCATCTATCTTCTGGAGCCGCAACTGAAGGAGGGCGAAGGCGGGTTGCGCGATTTGCACACTGCGCTGTGGCTGGCCAAGGTAAAATACAAAATCACTTCGGTCGAGGAGCTGGTTCAGCGTGCGATTATCACCGCGCCGGAACTCACCGAAGTTCTGGAGGCGCGGGATTTTCTTTTCCGGGTGCGCAACTCGCTGCACTTCCTGAGCAAGCGGCATTTCGATCAGCTTACTTTCGAGTATCAGGAACGCATCGCGCCGCTGTTGGGTTTCAAGCCCGAGGGTTCGCTGTCCGCCAGCGCGGTCCTGATGCGCAACTACTATCAGCACGCCAGCACCATCCTGCGCTTTTCCGAGGGGCTGATCGCGCGAGTGGTGGAAGGCAGCGCCGGCCGCTTGAGCAGACGATTGCTGACGCGCCAGATTCGTCCCGGCGTCGTCATCCAGCAAAATCTGCTGGCGATTTCGGACCCGGATTTGTTCAAGCGCGATCCGCTCAACCTGATGACCATTTACGCAGATTGCCAGGCGCATGGGGTCGGACTTTCGGGTTCCGCCTATCAAGCGGTGCGCGACAATCTTGCGCTCATCGACAACGATGCGATGCGTAATGATCCGCGCGTCGGCGCGACCCTGATGATGATTCTATCGGGCAATCGCAGCCGCGTGGCCGAGACCCTGGAGGCGATGCATCGCTCGGGGGTGCTCGGCGCGATCATTCCCGAGTTCGGAAATCTTTACGCCCGCGTGCTCCACGACCTCTACCATATCTACACCGTCGATCGTCATTCGCTGGTCGCAGTGCGCGAGCTCGAAAAGCTCCGCGCCGGCGAATACAAGCAGAGCAACCCGTTGCTGACCGAAGTCGCGCGCGAGCTCGATTCGTTGCCGCTGGTGTTTCTGGCGCTGCTGCTCCACGACATCGGCAAGGGTCACGGCCACGATCATCATGAGCGCGGCGCGCTGCTCACCGCCGAAGTATGTCGCCGACTCGGCCTCAACAACGAGGAAATCGACCTGGTGGTAATCCTGGTGCGCGAGCATCTCGCGATGTCGCAGGTAGCGCAGAAGGGAGACATCGACGACGACACCACAGTCGGCGAATTCGTGCGCGAAGTCGGCTCCATCGATCGGCTCAAGGCGCTTTACCTGTTGACGTTCGCCGACATGCGAGCGGTCGCACCCAACGTCTACAACAACTGGCGCGACATGTTGCTCTCGGAGCTGTACATGCGCGCGCTCCGGATCCTCGAGCATGGGCATCGCGAGGCAGTCGATCCCGCGCGCCGACTGGCCGCAGTGAAAGAAGAAGTGAAGCAACATCTTGCGCAAGCCAAGGCGCCTGATGACGAGGTTCAGAAATTCCTCGACGAGATGCCCGACCGCTACTTTTTCACCCTGCCGGAAGGCGACGTGCAGCTCCATTTCGAGCTGATGCGCTCGCTCGGTGAACGTCCGCTGGTCACTCGCCATCGACATTTTCCCGAACTCGAGTTCAGCGAGTTTATGGTAGTGACGCCCGATCGCCAGGGGTTATTCTCGATGATCGCGGGAGCGCTGACGGCGAACAACCTCAACATCCTGTCGGCGCGCATCACCACCCGCAGCACCGGTATCGCGCTTGACGTGTTTCGCGTTTCGCATTCGGGGCCAACCGGCGCGGTGGCGCTGGAAGAAGAACGCTGGCTGCGGGTCGAACGCGACCTCGAAAGCGTCATCACCGGCCGGCAGGACATCGCGGATCTGGTCGCATCGGCCCATCACATCAGGTACGCCGACCGGAAGTTCGTTCGGCGGGTCGCCACCGAGGTGACGATCGACAACCGCACCTCGGACCAATATACGGTGCTCGATGTGTTCACCCAGGATCGGGTCGGACTGCTGTTTGCGATCACGCATACGCTGTTCAAGCTTGGATTGCGGATTCATCTGGCGCGCATCACGACCAACGCCGACCAGGCGCTCGACGTTTTCTATCTCAGTGATGGCGATGGCCACAAAATCACCGACCTCGCGGCGCAGCGCGACCTGCGCGAAAAACTCCTCGATCGCTTGGAAGACCGGCCGCTCGAAAGCGCCGTCGCGGCGCAGACCTGAACGGAAAGCATGATGAGTGGGGCGGTGTGGCATGAGCTGGTGAATCGATTCCTCGATCGGCAGGCGGTCGAGCGCGGACTCAGCGGACACACGATCGAGGCCTACGCGCTGGACCTGCGCAACTTTCTGGATTTTTGCGAAGAGGAAAAAATCGCGCCCGCCGATTTCGACGCGCGCGCGATGACGGTCTATCTCGAAAGCCTCGGCACCATGGCGGTATCCAGCCAGCGTCGCAAGCTCTCCAGCCTCCGGGGTTTGATTCGCGAGCTGGTCGATCAGCACATCATCGAGCAGGACCCGGCGCCGGCGGTGAAGCTGCGCGCCCATTCGCGCGCCCTGCCCCGCACGCTGGGACGGAAAAATATTGAGATGCTCATCGACGCCATCGATACTTCAAGCATCCGCGGCCTGCGCGATCGCGCGATGCTCGAAATGGCATACGGATGCGGCCTGCGGGTCTCGGAGCTGGTCGCGCTCAAGCTGCATCAGGTGAATCTCAAGGCCGGCGTGGTGGTAGTGCTCGGCAAGGGCAGCAAGGAGCGGATGGTGCCGATCGGCGGTGCGGCGACGCGTGCGCTCAAGGACTACCTGGCTCGACGCGACGAACCTGAAGATAGGGCAAAGTTGAGGCCCGTCGTGAAGCCGTCGCCATACATTTTTCTGACTCGACTGCACAAGCCGATGACGCGCCAGGGTTTCTTCAAAAATCTCAAAGGATGGGCGGGGCTCGATCCGAGGCTCTCGTGGGTCAGTCCCCATACGCTGCGGCATTGCTTCGCGACGCATCTGCTGGAAGGCGGCGCCGACCTGCGCGCGGTTCAAGAGATGCTCGGGCACAGTGATATTTCCACCACCCAGATTTATACTCATCTTTCCAAGAGTCATCTGCGCAAGGTCCATCGCACCTTTCATCCGCGCGCCAGTCGTCGCGAGCGCATCGCCTGAGGAGCATTCGGGGCCGTGGAAAATGCGGGGAGATACATAGCCGAGATTTCGGTGTGGGCGGTCCCCACGATTTTCGCGATCATCCTGCACGAGGTGATGCATGGGGTGGTCGCAGGATCCCTCGGCGACGACACCGCATCGCGCGCAGGGCGGCTGACGCTGAATCCGATCGCGCACATCGACCCGTTCGGGACCATTGTCCTGCCTGCGATCCTGATTTTCCTGCATGCGCCGGTATTCGGTTATGCCAAGCCGGTGCCGGTCGATTTCCGCAAGCTGCACAATCCGCGCACCGGAATGATGATCGTCGCCGCAGCGGGTCCGCTGACCAATCTGACGCTGGCCGCCATCAGCATTTTTCTGATGCTGGTCATCCAGCCATATCTCGACGGTCCGTGGGCGCCGACCTTGTGGGTGCCGGTTTTCGAGATGTTGCGGGCGTCGTTGTCGGTAAACGTCGCGCTGGGAATCTTCAACCTCATCCCGATCCTGCCGCTCGACGGCGGCCGCGTGCTGGTGGGCTTTCTTCCGTACCAGGCGGCGCGCGCGATGGCGAGGTTGGAACCGGCGGGATTTCTGTTACTGTTTCTTCTGCTCTATTCGCAAAGGTTCAACCTGATTCTATCGCACCTGATGAACGGGGCCGGGCAGGCGTTGATCAGGATGGTTGCAACGGTTTACTACGGTCTGACGAGGATGTTGTGAGTGACGGCGCAAGCACGCAAGCTGCGATGAAGATTCCGGGCGACGGCAACGCGCGCTTCCGCTTGCCGATCTACGAGGGCCCGCTCGACCTCCTGCTCCATCTCATCAAGAAGGCCGAACTCGATCCGCAGGACGTCACCACCAGCCAGATCACCGAGCAGTATCTCAGCTACGTCGAGATGCTCGGACAGCTCAACCTCGATATCGCGGGCGAGTACCTGGTGATGGCGGCAACGCTGTTGCTCATCAAGTCGTTCGCGCTGTTGCCGCATGCCAACGGTGGAGATCAGGCCGAGGTCGAGGACCTGCGCCGCGATCTGGTCGAACGCCTGCTCGAGTATCAGCGCTATCGCGAGGCGGCGGACCGTCTCGGCGAACGCGCCATCCTCGGACGCGACGTGTTCGCGGCGCCGGGCGAACCGATCGCCCCAGACGATCAGACTGCGCCGCCGCAGTTCACGGTGTCGCTCTTCGATTTGATCGAGGCGATGGGCGCGGTGCTGAAGCGGCTCGCGGACAAGGCCCCGCGCGACATTCAACTCCGCGATATTCCGGTCGCGCATTGCATCCCGCGCATCATGGAAGCGATCGCGCGCGGGACCCGAGTCGAGTTCACTTCGCTGTTCGACGACATGGACGATCGCTCCCTGGTAGTTGCGACGTTCATTGCGCTGCTGGAGCTGGTTCGGCGGCGCGCCGTTCGTGCATTTCAGGAAGTACGTTATGGTCCGATTTTTCTAGAGCGCGGCGCCGAGGAAGTCGGCGAGCTGCCGGAATAGGGATTCTGACTCCCCTTCCCAAAAGGGGAAGGGGCCGGGGGTTAGGTCGGGTGGACGAGGAACGATTAAAGGCAATTCTTGAAAGCCTGCTTTTCGCGGCGGGAGAACCGGTTTCGCTAGGTCGGCTCGCCGCGGTGCTCGACAGCGTGCCGAAGGAAGAGATCCGCAATGCGCTCATCGCGCTAGGCTCGCAGTATGCCCAAGGTGGTCGCGGTCTGACGGTCGAGGAAGTCGCGGGCGGCTATCAGCTTCGTACTCGCAAGGAATTCGCACCTCAGATTCGCAAACTACTCGCGGGAAAACCTCCACGGCTGAGCCGTTCGCTGCTCGAAACGCTCGCCATCATCGCGTATCGCCAGCCGGTCACGCGACCCGAGATCGAACAGGTGCGCGGCGTCGATTGCGGCGGCGTGCTGGAGACTTTGCTGGAGCGGCGTCTCGTCAAGATTGGCGGCCGCAAGGAAGCACCTGGCCGTCCGATGCTCTATGAGACGACGCCCGAATTTCTGGAAGTGTTCGGTCTCAAGGATCTCGACAGCCTGCCGGACCTGAAAGAATTCCAGGAAATCCAACGCGCGCAGGAAGAAGCGGAATCGCAGGGCGTCGAGACGGTTACCGAGATGCGCGATATCGCCGCCGCGTTCGAGGCTGAAGGCGCCGAAGCGGAAGCCGCGCCCGAAGAGTCGTCCGAGCCGGTCGAGCCTCCTGCATCTGATCCTCCATCGGATGATGAAGACGTTCCCGAGCCTCCCATCGAAGGCGGCACCGGCGAGGGCAATCAATAGAACCGATCAGCCGTCCATGTCGCCGTAGGCGGAATCGGCCGGTGCGTAATTCTCGAAGCGCGTGTATTGGTTCAGGTAGGTCAGCTTCACGGTGTCGGTCGGGCCATTTCGCTGTTTGGCGACGATGATCTCCGCGACACCCGCTTCCTTGCTGTCCTTGCCCTTGTACATTTCCTCGCGATAGATGAACGCGATCACGTCGGCATCCTGCTCGATGGCGCCGGACTCGCGAAGGTCGGCGAGTAGCGGACGCCGATCGGGACGCGTCTCGACCTGGCGGTTGAGTTGGGAGAGCGCGATCACCGGCAGCTTGAGCTCCTTGGCCAGCGCCTTCAGCGAGCGCGAAATTTCCGCGATTTCTTTTTCCCGCGACTCGCCGGGCCGCGCCGAACGCATCAGTTGCAGATAATCCACCAGGACCAAGCCGAGGTTGTTGCTGTGATCCCTCGCGAGGCGACGGCATTTGGCTTTCAGGGTGATGGCGGTCGTGTCGGATGAATCATCGATAAAGATATTCGCTTCCGAGAGCCTCGCCGCGGCCTGCGCCAACTTCGGAAAATCGCGCTCGCTGAGGTAACCCGCGCGCGCCTTGGCGCTGTCGACCCGCGCCTCGGAACACAGCATGCGCAGGACCAGTTGCTCCTTGGACATTTCCAGCGAGAAGAACGCGACCCCGCGCTTCGGTTCCGCATCCATTGCGGCGTAAGCCGCGATGTTCAATGCCAGCGCGGTTTTCCCCATGCTGGGGCGCGCCGCGATGACCACCAGGTCCGACGGCTGAAGCCCCGCCGTGAGGGTATCGAGATCCTTGAAGCCGGTTGGAACGCCGGTGACCAGTTCGCGGTTCTCATAAAGCCGCTCCAGGATCCGCAATGATTCGCGCGTCAGCTCGGGCATGGTGTGGAACGACGGCTTGATGCGGCGCTCGGAAATCTCGAAGATGCGATGCTCGGCGGTGTCGAGGAACTCGTCGACGTTGGCATTCGCCTCGTAGGCGCTCGACGCGATATCGGTAGCTATCGTCGCGAGACTGCGCAGCACCGCTTTCTCGCGAACGATGCGTGCATAGTGGGCGACGTTGGCGGCGGTCGGCACCGCATCGGCAAGTTCCGCGATGTAAGCTGGGCCGCCGACCTGCTCGAGCACGCTTTTGGTGCGCAGTGCGTCGGTCAGAGTGATGGCATCGACGGGCTGATTGTGGTCGGACAGTTCCATCATCGCGCGGAAAATTTCGCGATGGGTCTCGCGGTAGAAATCGTCCGCGGTGAGGATTTCGAGAGCCTGGTTGATGGCCTCGTTTTCGAGCAGCACGGCGCCCAGCACCGATTGCTCGGCTTCAATATTCTGCGGGGGAACTCGTCTCAGGATATCGTCGGTTTGCGCGGCCACCACATCCTCCAACACCACAACCTACGCGGCGGAGTATTCCACTTCGACGGCTATTCTACCAGACAAACCGCCGACAGTTGTGCCCAACGCGAGAAGCCTACGGAGAGGCCAAAACTGATGGTTTTCCCCAACCTATCCACAGGGCCTGCTTAGACTGAAAACCTCGAATAGTGCTTTGAATGCAAGGGCTTTCCCTAGTCGAAATCTAATTATCCACATCCCGAAGACGATCCTGTGGACTAAGTTTTCGCCTCACTTACGGCGCGCCCGGCGAGGTCGGCTGGCGAGCATCGGCCCGAGCAACATCCCGACCAGAAAACCTCCCACATGGGCCCACCATGCGACCCCGCCGGCAACCTCGGGATTCTGCGAAAGGCCCGCATAGAGTTGCGCGACGAACCAGATGAGCAGGTACACAATGGCCGGAACCTCGACAAAGTACATCAGCACGAAGATCGGCAGCAGGGTGGTGATTTTCGCACGCGGATAGAGCACGAAGTAGGCGCCCAGGACGCCGGCGATCGCGCCACTCGCGCCGATCACCGGCACCGTCGAATGAGGAGTGAACGCGGCCATCGCGAGGGCCGACGCGACTCCACACACCAGGTAGAACAGCAGGAAGCGCAGATGGCCCATCGCCTCTTCAACCGCGGCGCCGAAGATGAAGAGGTACAGCATGTTGCCCACCAGGTGCAGGATACCGCCGTGAAGGAAAATCGAGGTCAGGATGGTTTCGATCGCGGGCGCTGAGACGGCGGCCTGCGGAAGCCGCACCAGTTCGCTCCCGCCCTCCAGTGCGGAGGTAAGACGCGCGGGGATCATCGCATACTGGTAGATGAAACTTCCGATGCCGTGGCCGAGTGATACTTCATAAACAAAGACCACGGCGTTCGCCGCGATCAGCATCACATTGATGAGGGTTAGGCGACGGCTGGCCTGGTTATCTCGAAAAGGAATCATTCAGGTTGCGCAGGTTGCGAGGTCAAGCTCGCCGCCGCATCGCAGCACGAACAAGATGTCGCGTATGTTAGCGGCGCGCGGGTGGTTCGTGCGAGAGTGCGGATGGCCGACAATGTTGCGCGCTTGAGCGGACGCGGTTTTCGTGCGAGAAATCGCGGTGATCGCAACATTCGGCGCGAGCATCGCTCGCAGGAGGTGGATCCGAATGGAAGTAATCTCGCAGGCAGTAAACGTTCGCACCGGGAGCGAGAGCATGCCGTGTCATCTGGCGCGCCCCGCAACCGGAGGCCCGTACCCAGCGCTGGTGGTCGTGATGGAAGCGTTCGGGCTCAACACGCACATCAAGAGCATCACCGATCGATTCGCGGAAGAGGGTTTCGTCGCGATCGCGCCGAATCTCTATTTTCGCCAGGACAACAATGTCGTCGGCTACAACGATTTGCCCGGCGCGTTTCGCCTGATGGGCGCGCTCAGGGACGACCAGGTGGTGACCGACATGGGCGCCACCATCGATCATTTGAAGGGACTCAAGGAAGTGAAGCCGAACTTCGGCACCACCGGATTCTGCATGGGCGGGCGCGTCGCGTTCCTCACCGCATGCCGCGATCCGCGGGTGAAGGCGACCGCGCCGTTTTATGGCGGCCAGATGATGTCGTCGCGAGACCCGAATACAAAGCCTCCGATCGCGTACGTCGAAGGCCTGAAGGCGCCGGTGCTCGCATTCTTCGGCGGCAAAGATGCGTTCATACCGCTTACCGAAGTCGACAAGTTCCGCGACGCCTTGAAGGCCGCGGGCAAGGAAGCGGAAGTGGTGCTGTACGCGGACGCCGATCACGGCTTCATGTGCGATGATCGCCCATCGCATCATCCGACTCATGCCAAGGAAGCGTGGGCGAAAACCATCGCGTTCTTCAAGACCCATCTGGGCTGAGTCAGCGGTATCTTGAAGCGAAGAATGAAGCGGGCCGGCGTGCATCGCCGGCCCGTTTACTTTGTGCTGCTGATCGGCGCGATGCTGCTGGCATCGTGCTATTCCTCGAATTATCGGCGCGAAACGCTGGCCTCGGTGGCGCTCATCACGGGCTTGTCGGACAAGCTCGCCGACTACTGTCGCGCGGATTTCCAGGTCGATCGGCATCCCCTCTCGTCGGAGGAGATGGGCGAGTTCTACTATGGGCTCAAGAAGGTGCGCGCGTTCCAACAGATGACGGCGAAGCGCCACGGCTCTGATCCATCTCACGACGCTTTTTCCAAACTGGTCGAGGCCTACGAGACCTTTGTGCGCGATGCGGATCAGTATCGGCTCAACCCGTCGCATACCCACGAGCAGTTGGAGCAATTGTCGAAGGATCACGATCTCGTAAGGCAGCGCGCCGACGAGGTGAACCGCGCGTTCAATCAGGAGACCTAATCCCTGGCCCCTTCCCCTGAAGGGGAAGGGGCATCGGAAGAAACCGGACGGATTTTAAGGCTCAGCCTTTCCAGTTGTTGCCGTAGCTGTCGAGGAACGCGACTTCGCTGACCGGGCGCCTTTTTAGCGGGCCGAACTTGTTGATCGGATATCCCATCGGCAGCAGCGCGTAGGTCTGGATTTCCTTGGGAAGTCCGAGAATCTCTTTCACTTCGTCTTCGAAGAAAATGTGCAGCGTAGTGAGGACGGTGCCGATTCCAAACGCGCGGCACGCGAGGATGATGTTCTGCACCGCGGGATAGATGCTGGACCCGCCGAGACGCACCATCTTACCCATCTGGCTCATGATTTCCGGAGGCAGATTCGGCGGCGGGCCCCCGGCTTCGGTGCGCAGACACGCGAACAGCAGCACCGGCGCCTCGTGCATATGGTCGAACAGGTACATGGCCGAGTTCATCAGGGTCTGGAATTGCTTTTCGTCCATATGCGGCGGGCGCGGGCGGTTGGCATAGACCGCGGACAGGATTTGGGCGCCACGCGCATAGATGTCGCTGATTTTCTTTTTCTTGGCCGCGTCCTTGACCACCACGAAGACCCAATTCTGCTGATTACTGCCCGACGGCGCCTGAGTGCCAGCCTGGAGAATCTTGGTCATGACATCATCGGGAATCGGATCGGTTTTATAGCGGCGCAACGCACGCGCCGTATACATCGTGTCGAACAGACTTACTTCCGCCATCGGGAGACACCTCGCTAATCAGAGTGGAATCGAATGAATATCGGCTGAAACGTCGTGAAAGAAAAGGGCGGCGGATCGCAGGACCCGCCGCCCCAAGGCGAGGAGGAAATATCGCCTCAATCAGACCGGAACGTTCTTGGGCTTCGGAGCCGGGCCCATCAACATTTTGAAAACCTTCTTGGCATCGTCGGGATCTTTGACCATCACACCGGGCTGGTCGTGATGCTTCATCTGCTTGTCGTCTTCGGTGAACTCGCGCGTGGTGGCGCAGTACTCGAGCAGCAGACCGTTGGGATCGCGAAAATAGATCGAGCGACACCATTCATGGTCGACCACCGGCGTCACATCGACGCCGCGTTCGAGCAGCAACGCGCGTTTGGCTTCGAGCTGCGGGATATCATCGCAGTGGAAGGCGAAGTGGTAGAACGCGCCGGGCAGATTCTGCGCACTATTGATGTCGGTCGCCCATTCCTGCGGGATGCCGGGCACCTTCTCCGGGCACATGAAGGCGATCAGCGTGCCGTCACCGGTATCCATGAATACGTGCTTTATCTTGCCGCCCTCGGGAGGCTCGATGACATCGGCCCATGCGACCTTGCAGTCCAGTTTCCTGGTCCAGAAGTCGACGGTCCGATCCAGATCGAGGGTTGCCAGACCCAAGTGATGGACGCCGTTTTTCATTATGCGCCTCGTGATCGATGGTTCGAATTTAACTGATTAGTAGCACGGCGGCCATCGACGTGCAATTTCGATTATCATCGACCAGCTCCGATGTCGTCCGTCTGACCATTTTCTGATAATCGACAGCAGCCGGCCCATTATGGCGACACTACTCAACATCCTTCGCGGAGCGAATCGATATCGCGGTTTGGTTCGCTCCCAGTATTCGGGTGCGGACGAGCTTCGTACGTCCGTGGAAAACGCTCTCGACCGAAGCTTGTGCGCTGCAGCTAAAATCCCGTTTTACGCCAAGCGATGGGGCGGGTCGCCACGCACCTGCGACCTCGCCACGTTGCCGCCGATTCGCCGCACTGAGGTTGCTGAGCTAAATCGCTCGGTTCTCGCGAGTCATCGGAACGGCCTGAGATATTCGTCAGATTCCTCATCAGGGTCAACCGGAATGCCGGCGGAGTTTCTCTTCGATGGGTCTCACCAGAGCGGTCGATTCGCAGCGCGGATGCGGTATTTGCGGGCGCATGGATGGAGCCCGTTCATGCGGACCGCATGGCTCATATACGCGGTGTTTCGAAGCGCAAACAACCAGGACGAGCAACTCATGCGCAGTCGCCTGCGCATGTCCAACTACATTGTTCCGGCGTCACCCGGACTCGAGGGCAACCTGGAGGAGCTTTGCCGCCTCGATCCGATATTTCTCTACACCTTCCCCTCGTACCTTGAGATTCTGCTCAGTCGGATCACGGAAACGGGATGCCGGCTTCCATCCCTACGGAAAATCTTCACCGGGGCGGAAGTGCTGGAAGACTCGCTCCGGCAGCAGGCGAAGGCCGTGCTTGGCGTCGAGGTAGCCGAAAACTACGGCTCTACCGAGGCATTCCTGGCCTGGGAGTGTCCGGCCGGAAAACATCACATCAATGCGGAGCATGTGATGCTGGAGATCGTGGATGAGAATGACCGGGCCGTCGCGCCCGGGCAGCTCGGCCGAGTCCTGGTCACCACGCTGGAGAATCGGTTGGCGCCGCTGGTACGGTACGAGATCGGCGACTATGCCATCGCGGCGGCAGGCAGGTGCGATTGTGGCCGGACCCTTCCATTAATCGGCAAAATCGTCGGGCGCGGGATGAATTTGTTTCGCCTGGCTGACGGGCGTCTGATCTCGCCGTGGCCTCTTTCAACTGCCGTGAGGCAGCGCGGCGAAGTAAAGCAGTTCCAGATCGTGCAGAATTCGGTGGGACGCTTTACGATCCGCTTCGTGTCGGATTGTGGGCTCGTCTCCGATGCTGAAGAGACGATTCGAGGAACCTTTCGCCGGATCCTCGGCGGCGAGGTAGCCGTAGACTTCCTGCGCATGCGGGAAATCCCTCGCACCAATGGAGGCAAGTATATGACGGCGCTTTCGGAACTCGCGGACTGACGCGATGTCGGCCCTTGGGATGGCCCTGGGCGCGGCCCCGCGTTACGCCTCGCTGTTGCGATCGCAATACTGGCGGTCGGAGCAACTTCGCGCATACACCGAGCGTCATTTGGCGCGCACCCTGAAGGCCGCGGCCAAGATTCCCTTCTATGCCGCCAGTCTTGGCAGTTCATCGAGGCCGGAAGACCTCGCACGACTGCCGATCCTCGAACGCACCGACATCAGCGCGCTCAACGCATCGGTGCGCTCGATGTTTCCACCAAATCGGCGTTTTCTCTGGGGCGCCTCGTCGGGGTCGACCGGCATCGAGGCCGAGTTTCTCTTCGACCGTTCGCGGGTGCGCGGCCGCTACGCCGCGCGGATACGCTATCTGCGGGCGCACGGGTGGAACCCCTTGCGGCGCACAATTTTCCTGCAAGTGAGACATCGTCACCAGGATTCGGATCGGGTGACCCATCGGATACTGCCGGGCTTCATGGCCGTGACCAGCGATCTTGCCGCGCAAGTGGAACAAATCGTCCAAGTTAACCCATTCTACCTTTACACGTTTCCCTCGAACCTCGACGGGATGCTCCGGATCCTGGAGGAAACGCACCAACAGCTTCCCTCACTGCGACGCATTTTCACGGTGTCGGAGACCGTCGACGATAATCTTCGACAACGTGCCCGGCGAATCCTCGGAACCGAGATCGCTGACAACTACGGAACCACCGAGGGATTCATCGCGTGGCAATGCCCGCAGGGTAGCTATCACATCAACGCGGAGCACGTACAGGTCGAACTGGTGGACGAAGCAGGCCGCCCCGTCGCGCCAGGTGAGATGGGTCGAGTGCTGATTACGACTCTGGAGAACTATCTGATGCCGCTGGTACGTTACGATCTGGGCGACTACGCTATCGCGGCGGCGGAAAGCACTTGCCGTTGTGGCCGCACGCTACCGCGGTTGGGCGGGATCCTTGGGCGTAAGATTAGTCTGTTTCGCACTTGCGACGGTCGCATATACTCCACCGCGCTGCTCCTCGCCTCGGTGCAGACAATCCCAGGAATAAAACAGTTTCAACTGATTCAGACCGCACCTGATGCGTTTCGGATCCGCTATGTGGCCGAAGCCGATCTCGATAGCGCGGTACGGACTCGCATTGGAGGCGAGTTCCAGAGCCTGCTCGGGAATCCGGTAACTATTGCCTACGAGCGGGTCGACGAGTTGGCCCGCACTCGATCGGGAAAGTTTCTGCAAGCGCTCTCCGAACCCGATCCGGAAAAGAGGACGGACACTCGTGCCTCCGGCTAGGGGGATTTTTCCGGTAACGAGAATTTGCTGAAGAAGCGCCACATCTCCTCGTTTGCATCGATCAGCGCGGTACTGCGGCCGAGCAGTTTCGGATAGAGACGGGGCTTTCCTCCAGGCCATACGTGGCCCGACCCGGTGAACTTCCATAACACCACCTCGGTTCCATTCGTGCACGGAGCCCAAGTGAATTTGGTGGCTGTAACTCCGTCCTCCGGTCCCTTCGGCGCGCCTGAAATGGTCGGCGCGACTTCGGCGTTAGGCGGGCATTTGTCGAATGCTCTCCACTGGGCGAGCACGGTCTCCACATTCGGATGCATCACGCGGCTGTTGGTAAATGGAAATGGCGGGCCCAATCCGCCGTAATAGAGCGCGCGCGGATCATCAGTGCTATGGAAGTGCATGATCGGCATCGGGCGCGAGGGATGGAAATCCGTGACCACCATGCCACCGGCCACCGGCGCAATCGCGGCGATGTGATCGCCCGCCTCGGCGGCGAGGCGATACGACATCATCGCGCCGTTAGAGTGGCCAGTCGCGTATACCCGCCTGCGGTCGATGGGTGTCTTGGCGGCGAGGTCGTCGAGTATCGCGAGCGAAAAGCCGACATCATCGACATGATGCTTCATCGCAAAGCCGCAGCAGGTCCCGGCATTCCAGGTGAGGAGACGCTCGCTGAAAAATCCGGTTCCGTTCGGATAAACCACGATGAACTTTTCGCGGTCGGCAAAGGGATTCATTTGACTATGGTCTCGCTGGCCAGTCGCGGCGCCCCCGCCTCCGTGAAAATTCAGCACCACGGGCATCGGAGCGGCGCTCGAATGAGGGGGCATATGAACCAGGTAGGTCCGCTTCAACCCGCCGTGCATCAACGAGAATTCATAGTCGCCGGGTTGCAGGTCCGGACCAGATGATCCAGCGGCCCTACCGGTTGATGATGGCCAGCCGGACACCGCGATCAAGGCGAACGCGGCAATCAGGATCCGCGCGATCGAAGATGAGGCAAACCCGAGCACGTCCGAATACCTAGTCGAGTCGTATCATCTTGCGCTGGATTGCGTAGCGTACGATCGCGGCGGTACTACGCAAGTTCAACTTTTGCTTTAAGTTGTCGCGATGGACCTGTGCAGTCTTGGGGCTGATGCTCAGGCGCGACGCGATGTCTTTGTTGGTCGAGCCCTCGGCAATCAGCCGCAGCACCTCGCGCTCACGCTTGGTGAGATTGTCCTGCGCGGCTGCCCGAGCCGACGGGGGCCGATTCATCTCGCGCAGCACAATCGGGGCAATCGTTGGGCTGAGATATCGCAGCCCCGCATGCACGGCCCGAATCGCAGGAAGAATTTCTGCCGCGGCGTCGGTCTTGAGAAGATAACCGGCGACCCGGGCCTCGCCCAGCGCTTCGAGCACGTATTCCTCGTCCCGGTACTGGCTGAGCACCAGGACCTTGGCGCCTGGGACTTTGCGCGTGAGTTCATGCGCCGCGGCGAGGCCACCGATCCCCGGCATCAGAACGTCGAGCAGGATAACGTGAGGCTTGGTTCTAAGCGCAATCGCGAGCGCGGTCTCGGCATCGTCAGCCTCACCTACAATGTCGCAGTTTTCCGCGAGCGCCGACCTCAGCAGCTCGCGAACCATCCGGTGGTCATCTGCGATGAGGACCCTGATCCTATCGCCGGAACCTTCCACCATCTGAAACCTTAATGCGTGGCGCCTCCGGGATTCTGGCCGAGCTCCTGTCCCAACTGCTGCATCTCAGCTCCGAACTCGGTCCAGTTGCCTGCACTCAAAGCCTTCAGCGCCCGATTGTAGTGATTCGATGCCGACGATGATGACGCCTGCGGCGCGGGCGCGCCGGCGGCTGGCGGCGCCTGTGATTTGATCTCTGCAACCACGGGAGGCGCGACGCCTTCGCGTCCCTTGAACAACGACGCCAGAGTTGCGGGGAGTGTCTCCCCCATTACCACCTGATCACCGTAGGATGCGATTACACGCTGCAATTCAGGAAATTGTCCATTCTCCGCCCGGATATAGAGCGGCTCGACATAGAGCAGCGAGTTCTGCACCGGAATGACCAGCAGATTGCCGAGGATCACTTTGGAGCCCATCTGGTTCCAGAGCGACAGCTGTCGCGAAATCTCCGGGCTCTGATTGATGCGCGCCTGGATCTGGTATGGGCCGTAGAACAGGCTGTCCTTCGAAAATGCGTACTCGAACAGATGGCCATAGTCGACGCCATCGCAACGCGCCGCCATCCAGGAGATCATGTTGTCGCGCCCCTTGGGCACCATCGGGAGCATCAGGATGTACTCCTCGCGCGACTCGCCCGGCAACCGCATGATGACGTAATAGGGCTGCATCGGCCCGGTGATGCCCGCGTAACTTTCCTTGGCGACGTCCCATTGGTCTTCGCGATTGTAGAAGACCTGCGGATCCGACATGTGGTAGGTGCGATAGATACCTGCCTGGACCTGGAAGAAATACTCCGGATAGCGGATGTGATCATGCAACTGTTTCGGCATCGCGTTCAGCGGTTTGAACATCCGCGGAAAAATCTTTTGCCAGGTTTGAATTACCGGATCGCCAGGGTCTGCGACGTAAAGCGTGGTGGTGCCATCGTAGGCGTCGACCACCGCCTTGACTGAATTGCGAATGTAGTTGAGCCCGTCGATATCCTGCGAATAAGGAAAGTGATCGCTGGTGGTATAGGCGTCGACCATCCACACCAGGCGACCGTTGAACAGGACGGTGTATGGATCGCCATCCAGTCTCAGAAAGGGTGCGAGGTAGGAGAGCCGGCTCAGGATATTGCGGCGAATCATGATTTTGCTCTGACTGACGATGTTCTCGGTGACCAGGAGATTGATGTCTCTGAAAAAGTAGCTGAACAACAACCGTCGCCAGAACCCGCTGATCGGAATCCCACCTGCGCCTTTGTAAAAGGAGAATACATTGTCGGCGCCCTTGGGATAGTCGAATTCCGGGGTCGCCGAGTTTACCACGGCGTAATTGTCCGGCTCCTCGCCGAAATATATGGCCGGATTTTCCACCTTGAAGCCAACGCTCGATTCGGCCGGAATGTTCTTGATGTAGAATATCGGCAATCCTTCAGAATCCTTCTGATTGACCGGGCTCATCACCAACCCGCTGCCATGGGTGAACTTCAGATGCTGGTTAACCCAGGTCTGCGCATTTTCCGGGAGCAACCCAACGTTCAATTCACGCGGCGAGAGCATTACCTGAGTATAGAGCCCATTGATGTTGTAACGATCGATATCGACATCGACGAAGTCATAGTAGAGGCGGATTTCCTGCAACTGTTTGTAAGTGGCAATCAGCGGGCGCGGATCCCACAACCGGATGTTCCGCAGCGTGGGCGCGTCGGTCTCCAGCGAAGCCTCGGTCAGGCTGCCCTTTCCTGCAAACGGTTTGACGTCGACGTTGTCGAGTTGATACGCCGAGCGCGTCATTTCGATATTCGCGGTGATGTAAGGTTTCTCGATACGCAGCTCGTCGGGCTTGACCCAGAGCCGCTCGATTACCGGTTCCATAAAGCTCAGCAACAGCGACGGCGCAAACACCATCACAAATGCGATCACCGGTAGCCGCACCCCGCCCCGTCTGACATTTGCAAGACACAGCCCGGCAGCAGCAATCGAGAGCGCCACCAGGAGCCACAGTCCCGGTTTCCACAGTACGTGGTCGACATAGCGCATGCCGTAAACCACGCCATTGGTGTGATACAGCAGCCCAAAACGCGAGAGCCAATAGCTGAATGCGCGCTGCAGAAAAAAGATCGCGAGCAGAACCGAAATGTGTCCCGCGGCGGAAGCACTGATGCGAGGCGGGGATTCGCGAAAATCCAGCGAGCCGCGCATCCAGTGGATTCCGACCCCGGCGGCCGCCGCAAAGAACAGGATCAGCAGGAAAAGGTCGCGCAGCGTTTCCAGGAGCGGCAGCGTGAATACATAAAATCCCACATCTTTCCCGAACGAATGGTCGCTGATGTGAAACGGCACCCCATAGAGGCCTTTCAGATAAACGTCCCATCCACTGGCCTCGCCGTTAGCGGGAAGGATCGCCAGGATCGCGGCGCCAAGGAGCACCAGTAGCCGCCACGGGATCCGATCGCTGAACGCGCGCAGCAACTCGGGCAGATTCACCTCGACCATCTCGTCGGGACGGCGCACCACGCGCAGGCCCGCGCGGTCGCGCTCCGACCCGATCGCGGCAAAACCGCTGGCGGCAATCGCGACGAATGCGACCAGCCATACGGCGGCGAAAATCGTGACTTGCGCGCCGACCACGCGGTCGAAGATCTCCCGATAGCCCAGTGCGCTGAACCACAGGAAATCGATCAGGAAGGTATCCGCCACGCCCAGCAGAATCAGCGTGACGATGATGAGGGCGGCGACCCCGAACAGGATTATACGCGGACGCATTTGCGATTATTGACCATGCGCGATCTGCCCGACGTGCTCACGCACCACCTCGGCAGGACATAGCCAGATGAAGAGCTTCAACGCAACGTATCCCGCAAGAATCCAGTCCATCTCGCCGACGATCGGAATGAAATCGAGCTCGATGGCGGGGGGAGTGAACATCATAAAAAGAATCAGAAAGGGCACCGCCTTGGCGAAAACCGAAACCCGCTCATCCTTCATCAGGCGGTAGAACACACGTGCGAACTTCGGCAGATGGGTGAATATCCCACCGATGCGCGCCGGCGACAGCAATTGCATGCGCAGAATGTTTCGAAACATGAGACGCCTTTATGCCGTTCATCCTAGCACAGCATCGCGGTGCGATTGCCACGCCGCGGAGTGAGCAACCTCGTCATCCGCGCATTGCAAATTGCGATGGGAATTGATCGCGCTGCCTACCAAGCCGGGATGAGGACGGTGCCGCGAATCCGTCGTTCTCGCGCACCAGTCGGGGCTCGCTATTGGAGCGTTCATCATTGATCGCGAGCCATTGGCGGGATGCTGGAACAGCTCGACTGCCGCCGCCGCAGCGCTCAGAATTCCGGGCAAGTGGCGGGTAGCGTCGCGGAATCGATGCCCTCGCACATCGAGTTGTCGATCGTCAGGTTGCCGCCGCCGTCAAGCGTTATCGTCCAGATGCTGTCGTAATCGTCGCCTGGCCAGGCAGGCACCGGGTTGGGAACGACACCACCCGGGAAGTAGCTTGCGAGCAGTGCGTTCACCGTGGGCTGGATGAATTGATATGACCATGCCAACAGCACGCTCTGATTTGAGAATTGGCCGCCAGTGAAGAAGAAATCGCTGGTTGCCGTCGTCGAGGTCTCCGGGAAGCTCGCGGCCAGGCGGTAGGGCAGGTTGTTGGCGATCGCATAGGGTTCCGCGGTCAACGAGGGCGCAACACCCGACCACGAATTTTGGGTGCCGGGAGAGATCTGCGCTGGATCGCTCGAATAGACCTGCTGCGGAATGAGTTTGCCGCGCAGCGCCTTAGGGAGACTCAAGGCACGCCATTGTCCCGCGCAAACATAGTTACCGTCGGTCCAAAAGGGCAGCGGATGCGCGTCCGCATGCCGAATGATGTATAGGGTTTCGTTTCGGTTGATTTCGCTGGGCGTCACGGCGCCATCGGTTCCAATTGTCACAGTGATGGGAGCGAAAGGTGGCTGCGCAGTGCATACGCTCCTCAGCGGTACTCGCCGCGGCAGTGCAGGGTAAACGGAGGGCGGTCGTAGATTGCTGTTGAATATAACCAGGCCGGCGCTTCCGCTTGGCTCGATAGGGATCGCATAGATGAAGTTGGGACCGGCGTAGCTCGTCGGGGGAGTCAGCTTATATCCTTCGAGCGTATTGAGGTTTGCGAGCAGCGTGCTGATTGTTTCCCATGGAGCCGAGAAGACATAGAAGCCGGGGACGTTCGCGGTGATGATACCGCTTAGCAAAGTTTCGTTGTCACCGGCCGCGTCGGCGAAATCGAGGCCCTGGCAATTCGGGCACGAGGCGGTCGGCGTCGCAACTCCGCTCGGCAACGGCACTGACGGCGCATACGATGCGTTGATTGGGTAGCTGTGGCCGGTATACGGGATGAATTGGGGCGGCACCGCACTGGAGAGAGTGATCCGGTTGAGCAGCGCGAATTGCTGAATGCTCTCGAGCGCCGCCATATCGGGATAAGCTCCGGTGGTTTGCAGATGGGTCATCGGCTCGAGGGCGTAGACGGCGGTCACATTCTTCCTCCCCAGGACCTTCCGCTTGAGAAAAGTCGCCATCCTCAATGACCGCTGGAGGCCCTGATCGGTGAGGTTCGCCGTAGCGGGATCGATGTCTCCAGCAGCATGGAACGCCACATCCTCGCTCACCACAAATATCAGATTGAGGTTGCTCGCACTCAGCGGCGCGGGTGTCGGCAACGCAGTCGAACCGGAAGAGCCACCGCATCCTGCGAGCAGCATCAGGGCAAGCAGCAGCATCCGTGGAATCGCAGTTTTGAACCAATGCGCGAATTCCATGTCGGCACACGCTCAGAATTCCGGGCAAGTGGCGGGCAGCGTCGCGGAATCGATGCCCTCGCACATCGAGTTGTCGATCGTCAGGTTGCCAGCGCCATCAAGCGTGACCGTCCAGATGGTGTCGTAGTCGTCGTCGGGCCAACCCGGTGCCGGCGCGGGCCCGCCCCCGCCGGGAAAATAGCTTGCGAGCAGGGCATTTACCGTTGTGGGGATATGATCGTGTTCCCACGCCATCAGCACGGTCTGATTGTTGAATTGGCCGCCGGTGAAGAAAAAATCACTCGCCACCGTCGCCAACTGCGGCGGGTTCTGCGCGATGAGTTCAAAACTCGCCGCCAAGCCATAGGGCAAGTTGTTGGCGATGGCGTAGGGTTCGACGGTCAATGACGGCCTCACATACGACCAGGTCGATTTGCCGGAGGCATCGGTTAAGCCGCCGGGAATAACCTGCGCGGGGTCGATAGAATAGATCTGCTGGGGATTGATCCTGCCGCGGAGTGCGTTCGGAAGATCGAGGGCGCGCCATTGCCCTGCGCAAACATAGTTGCCGTCCTCGAAAGAGCCGATCGGATGCGCCTCGGCGTGCCGAATCATATATAGGGTTTCGTTCTTGTTGATGGAGGGTGGAATTACGACGCCCACGTTGCTGCTATCTACGGTGATGGTGAAATGCGCCTGCGCCGTACATGGAGTGCTCGCCGCCCCCGGCGCGGGCAGCACAGGATAGATGGAGAGCGGCTTGAGATTGCTGTTGAAGGTGATGAGGCGAGCACCTCCTGACGGCGCAATCGAGATCGCATAGACAACGTTGGGACCCGCATAGTTTGAAGGAACGGTGAGGTTGTAGCCTTCGAGCTGATTGATAGTCGCGAGCAGATTGCTGGTGGTCTCCCATGGGGCCGAGAAGACATAGAAGCCCGCTGCCTTGGCACCGATGATGCCGGCTACCAAGTTCCCGTTGTTGCCTGCCTGGTCAGCGAAATCGAGACCTTGGCAGCTCGCGCAAGGTACTGCCGGCGTTGCAACTCCACTGGGCATCAACCCTGCCGCATACGACGCATTGATAGGATAGCTGTTGGCGGTGAAGCTTTGGCCCCCGCCAGAGAGAGTGATCTGGTTTTGAAGGGCGAACTGCTCAATCGCTTCGGACGCCACCATATCGGGATATTTGCTTGCGGTTTGCAAATGGCTCATCGGCTCGAGCGCATACACACCGGCTGCGTTCCTCCCTCTTAACACGTGCCGGCGCAGGAAGGTGGCCATCATCAGCGACCGTTGTAGGCCCTTATTGGTGAGGTTAGCCGTGTCCGGGTTGACATCGCCGGAAGCTTCGAAAGCGAGATCCTCGCTGGCCACGAAGATCAGATTGATGTTGCGCGCGCTCAGCGGCGCGGGAACCGCGCTTGTATCGGATCCGGAAGTGCCGCCGCATCCGGCGAGCAACGTGAGTGCAAGTATCAGTGGCCATTCGATCGCAATTGTAGGCAAGTGTGCACATTCCCTCGTGGTCTGGAATGCGAGCACTGTACCTGTGTTGCATCGATGAACACAGAGTTATCTCAACTACCTTTGATAGTTAGCAGACAGGCGGCCATCCATCCCGCGATGCGCCGGGATGCACGCCGCCTTCATTGGACGACTTCGCTACACGAGGCAGGTGACGACCGCGAGGCCGTGGGCGCTTGCGTCGGCGTAGAAGCCGCGGAGGTTCCTGAACTCGCGCATCAGCCATTGCAGATCCGGGCCAGCCCATTGATTCGGATAAATTCCCAGCCTGGTCATCTGAGCCGGATTGAAACGCGCCGTCATTTGCGATTCGAGGGTCTTTTGACTCAGTTCGGCGGACATCGCAACAGCCTGTGCGACGGTGAAATATCGCGCTGGTCCATAGCCCGAAAAATCGTCGCCGAGCTCAGTGCCACCCATGATCGCCTGACTGATGAGTGCGCTGGTTGGTTCGGCCGCGGCGCAGAGTAGGTAGTGGATACCGTGCCAGCTCTTATCGATTGATAAGGCTGCGGACGCGCCCTGCCCTTTCGCGGGCGCCGCGCCCGAGGCGAACCCGGCGCGCGTCGCCATCAGCTTGAGCAGCGCCTCACTGCTCGCGCCGCTTTCGAGGCCGGCCGGATCCACGCCCAGCTGACCCAGGCGTTTTCTCATCTCATCGCGGAGCCGAGGATCCATGCGGGCCAGGGTGGCCTCGAACATCTGGTGACCGCGTTCGAGGAACTGCTTGCGCTGCGTTTCGCCGAGGCTGGCCAGCCGCTGCATCGCGGCAGCCGGGACATTTGGCGCTGGTGGGAGAGCCGCGAACAGGTCCTCGATTTCCGACGGGTCATCTATCAGCTCAGCCATCTGGTCTGAGGAGATCTGCACGAACTGACCGATCATCGACATCGATGCGCCCTCCTGATGCAAAACGCTACCATCGGTAGGCATGCGAGGAAATCCGATCGGATGAGGCGTTTTTTCGGTATGTGGTATTCTGTGCATTGCTACTGGGTCGCAAAACTGTGGCCGCGAAAGCTTGGCGGTCCTGGCAAGGAAGGAACCTCAACTTGAAGCGACACATGAAGTTGGGCGATTTTCTGGTCGCCTACCTGCGAAAAATCGGCACCGAGCATCTGTTTGGAATTCCCGGCGACCTCGCGCTCAAGCTGTTCTTTTCGCTGGGGCGCAAGCACGGATTCCGGGTCCATACGTTTTCCCACGAGCCGGGGGTTGGTTTCGCCGCGGATGGCTATGCGCGTGCCTCGCGCAAAATCGGCGTGATGTGCGTGACCTATGGCGCCGGCGGTTTCAACACCATCAATCCGGTCGCGGGATCGTTCTCTGAGCGGGTGCCGATCCTGATTTTCTCCGGCGGCCCGGGTGAAGAAGAACGCAAGCTCGGCACCCTGATTCATCATCAGGCGCGCGACATCGAATCGCAGCATCGCATCTTCAAGGAAGTCACTTGCGCGTCGGCCGTGCTCACCGATCCACGCCGCGCAGCGCAGGACCTGCATGATGTGGTCCGTGCGATTTGGGCCGAGCAGCGGCCCGGCTATATCGAGATTCATCGCGACATGGTCGATCGCCTCATCGAGGTGCCCCACGACATCATCCAGTGGGAGGGGCATTTGAATTTTCAGCCTTCCGATTCGAGCAAGGTTGAAGCGGCGGCGCACGAAACCGCGCAGATGTTCAACCACAGCCGCAAGCCGGTGTTGATCGCGGGCATCGAGATTCATCGGTACAAGGCCTCGGGCGAACTGGTCGCGCTGGCGGAGAAATTGGGCGCGCCCGTATGCACCACCGTGCTCGGCAAGGGCGCCTTCCCGATGGACCATCCGCTGTACATGGGAGTTCATATCGGTCCTATCAGCCCGCCGCCCATCGTCGCGCGGATGGACGAAGCTGATCTCGTCATCAACCTCGGATGTCTCAAGACCGATATGAACTTCGGCAATCGGCCACCGCACATCATCCAGGGCCGCTCAGTGTGGGCGGTCGATCGCAGAGTTGACGTGACGTATCACACCTACATCGATGTCGGAGTGCGCGACTTCGTTCGCGCGCTGCTCAAGCAGGACCTCAAGACCCATCGCGAAAAGATCGAATACGCCGATAATCTGCCGAGGGAGTCGTCGCACGGGAAGCGGCGAATCATGGTGGCCGACATCCTGCGCACGGTGAATGCCTTTCTCGCCGATCACAAAGGACATCTGGTGGTGGCGGAATCCGGCGACATGCTGTTCGGCGGTCTCGACATCCGCGTGCCGAGTAATGGCACCTACCTCGCGCAAGGATTTTACGCCTCAATGGGATTCGCGATACCGGCTGCGATGGGCGCGCAAATCGGTTCGGGATTGCGGCCCATCGTGCTCTGTGGCGATGGCGCGTTCCAGATGACCGGGCCGGAGATTTCGCATGCGCCCGCTTTCGCTACCAACCCGATCGTGCTGGTCATCAATAATGGCGGATGGGGCATCTTCAGGCCGGTTGCCGAGCGGCGCGAGCTGCTCGATATTCCACCGTGGCCGTATCAGAGCCTCGCGCGCGAATGGGGTGGTGCGGGTTTTCAAGTGCAGACGCCTGCGGAGTTGCGCGAGGCGCTCGAGAAAGCACATCGAGTGGAGACCTTCTCTCTCATCGATGTTCGCGTCGAGCGCGACGACCTGTCGCCGGTGACGGTGAAGTATATTAAGGCTGCCGCGAAGCGCTCGCAGGCGCCGGCGGAAAGGAAACCCAGGGCGCGCGGATAGCGCGTGTATATCGAGACTATCGAGATGGACAACTACGAACAATTTTTCGCTGAATTTCGTTGGAACACGCCCGAGTTTTTCAACTTCGGCAATGTCATCGATGAATTTGCCAGCGATCCCAATCGCGTCGCGCTGCTCTGGGAAGATCAGGAAGGCAATCGAGCGCGGCTGACCTTCGCGGATCTCATGGAGCAATCCAACCGCATCGCCAATGTCTTGAAGCAACTCGGCATCGGCACGGGCGATCCCATCCTGCTGGTGCTGCCGCGAATCCCGCTCTGGCAAGCGGCATACATCGGTGCGCTCAAGGTCGGCGCCATCGTAGTTCCATGCACCGCGATGCTGCGCGAGAAGGACCTTGTCTATCGCGCGAATCATTCGCGGGCCAAAGCGATCATCGCGTCGGTGGATAGCGCGACGATGGTTCGCGATCTGCGCAATGAATGCCCGACGCTCGGCATCTATCTAATCGCCGGTTCGGCGCGCAGCGGGTGGAAAAGTCTTCCCGAGGAAATGCAGAAGGTGGCGCCGAAGTTTCAAGTCGCGAAGACCCGAGCGAGCGATCCCGCGATTTGTTACTACACTTCGGGAACCACTAAAGAACCGAAGGCGGTCCTCCATTCGCATAGCTACATCTATAGTCACAAGTTCACTGGGCTTAACTGGCTCGACCTGAAACCGAACGACGTGCATTGGACCACCAGCGACACCGGATGGGCCAAGGCCGCATATGGCGTGATCTTCGGCCCGTGGATGAATGGCGTTACGGTCTTCATGTACAACGGCCGTTTCGAGCCGGTGAAGGAGATGGAACTCCTCGAGCGCTACGGCATCACCACCTTCTGCGCGCCACCCACCGAGTATCGCATGCTGGTCAAGGAAGACCTGTCGCGATTCAAGGTACCGAAGCTGCGCCATTGCACCGCCGCGGGCGAGCCGCTCAATCCCGAGGTCATCGAGGTATGGCGGCGTAACTTCAACCTCACGATTCGCGATGGCTACGGCCAGACCGAGACTATCATCGTCGCCTGCAACATGCCGGGCACCGAGGTAAAGCTCGGATCGATGGGCCGTGCGTTCCCAGGCCACGAGGTGCGCATCGTCGATGAGGACCTGCACGAATGCAAGGAAGGCGACGTCGGGCAGATCGCGGTGCGGGTGAAGCCCGAAAAGCCGCCCTCGATAATGCGCGAGTACTGGAAGAATCCTGATGAGAACGCGCTGGTCTTTCGCGGCGATTATTACCTGACTGGCGATAAAGCCTACCAGGATGCCGAAGGCTACCTCTGGTTCGTCGGACGCGCCGACGATGTCATCACCTCAGCCGGCTATCGCATCGGTCCGTTTGAAGTTGAAAGTGCGCTCCTGGAACATCCATCGGTGATCGAATCCGCGGTGGTGGCAAGTCCCGACGCGGATCGTGGACACATCGTGAAGGCGTTCATCCGCCTCAAGCCGGGAGTCACCGGCGATGAAGCGCTCGCGCACGAACTAAAGGAGCATTGCAAGCGCATCACCGCGCCATACAAGTACCCCCGCGAGATCGAATTCGTCGATGACTTGCCGAAAACCGTAAGCGGCAAGATCCGCCGCGTAGAGCTGCGCAAGCTCGAGGAGCAGCGCAAAGCTCCGGGCCAGGTCCGATGACGCAACGCCGCGAATGGTCATCGCTGGCAGACTGGTTCGACGCGAATCAAGGCGACGAGGGCGACCTGTGGCATCGTACCCTGATTTACCCCGGCATTCTGAAGGTCATCGGCAAAGTTAGTGGACGCGACATCCTCGATGTGGGATGCGGCAATGGAAGCCTGGTGCGAATCCTCGCGCGAATGGGCAATCGAGTGACCGGCGTCGATGGCTCCCCGGGAATCATCGAGCATGCGAAATCGCGCGAGGCTGCGAGTCCTTTGGGCGCCACCTACTTGGCATCAGATGCCGCGAATCTCGCGAGGTTGGAAACGAACTCCTTCGACCTCGTCACCACCTGCATGGCGTTGATGGACATGCCCGACGCGGCCGGAGCGATCAAGGAAATGGGGCGCGTGGTCAGACGCTCGGGACGCTGCGTGATGCTCTTCTCGCATCCCTGCTTCGACATCCCGCACGGATCTTCATGGCTGACGGAATGGGGCTTCGGTCATACGCCGACGGTGTCGTTGCGCCTGGAACGGTATCGCGAAGTTTTCTCGGAGTGGCTCAAGTGGAGCATCACCGAGGACTATGAAATGCTCGCGCACCATCGTCCGTTGTCATGGTACTTTCGCGCGATACGCGAGGCCGGCCTGGCGGTGACGATGCTGGATGAGCCGGAGCCGAGCAGGGATTTCCTCGAGCAGTCCGCGAGCGCCGCGGCGCTGGAGAAGTTCCCGCTGCATTGCGTCATCGAGGCGCGGCCGATGGCGCCGTGGCGATAAACCATGCCGTTACGGACTAAAATCGAATGCCCCGAGTGCGCTGCGGATCTGGTGGTCAAGCGCGGCGGCGTGTGCCCTAATTGCGGCGCCGCGATCAGTGAGCATGTCGCGAAGGTGCGCGCCCGCGAACGCCGCATCGAGCAGGTGGTCGCGATCTTCGGAACCGTTGCAGTGGTGGCGGTCTTCCTCGTGACCAGCGGCGCAAGCCTGTTGGAAGGAATCGCGGCTTACGCGGTGGCGGGCGCGACGATGTATTGGATTGCGCGCCGCACCTTCATCTGATCGCGACATTCAGCGGTCTACTCTGGATTCATGGTCGCAGCTGCCTCGATTGGTGGAAAATCGAAATAGTTTCCATCGATGGCAATCCTGACACCGGTCGTGTGAGAATCGCGCGCGATGAAGAAAGTACCAAAAGCGGGCACCAGGACGCGGCGCCTGGACTCGCGCGAGCGATGGCTTGCGCTGCTGGTCGAGTACATGGGCGGAACCGAAGAGCCGGGCTCGAGGAAGTATTGGGCCCCGCAGTTTGAGACTTGCACCCGTACCCGCATCCGCGAGATTCAGGAAGAGAAGCTGCGCGCGATGCTTCCCTATCTCTACGAGCACAGCGCCTTCTACCGGGAGAAATTTCGCGCCGCGAAGTTGCGCCCCGATGACATCCGTACGGTTGCCGCCCTGGCGAAATTCCCGCTCACTACCAAGAACGAGATGGCCGACGATGTGGCGAAAAACCCGCCCTGGGGTAGCTATACGCCTATCGACGATCGCACCTGGGCGAAGCAGGGATGGATGATCTTCTCGACCTCGGGCACCACCACCACGCCTCGCTCGTTTCGTTACACCGCGCTCGATCGCGAAATCTGGGCGCGCACTAGTGCCCGCGCCCTCTATGCTATGGGCATCCGGGCCGGCGACACCGCGCTGACTTGCACCAACTACAACCCGCATGTGTTTTTCTGGTCCACCCACTATGCGCTGAATCTGATGCACGTGACGGTGATTCCGGGCGGCGTGCAGACCGAGCGCCGGGTGCAGATGATTCAGCTCTATCAGCCGAATCTGCTGGTCGCGACGCCTTCGTATTCGCTTCATCTGGCGGGCGCAATGCGCGATGCCGGCCTCGATCCGTCTTCGAGTCCGATCGCTAAAGTGATCTGCGGCGGCGAGCCCGCGTCAGGGATTCCCTCGACGCGGCAGCGCATCGAGCACACCTGGAACGCCGAGTTCCACGACGTCTTCGGATGCACAGAAGCTGTTCCGGGCGGATGGGCAGTCACCTGTCGTGAGGGGGTCAAGCTCGATCCGGTTTCCACTCACGTGCAGGAGGATTTGCAAATCTGGGAAACTGTGGATCCGGTCACGATGGAGCCGATGCCGGTCGGTAAGCCCGGCCTCACGGTAGTCACCAATCTCAATTCGGAAGGCTCGCCACAGTTGCGCTTCATGGTCGGTGACTTCACCACGCTCGACTACGATCGATGCGTATGCGGTCGTACGCTGGCGCGCGCTCGGGGTGGCTTCGTTGGCCGTGCCGACGACATGCTCAACATCCGAGGACAGAAGCTTTTTCCAAGCGTCATCGAGCAGGTGGTGCGCGGCTTTGATCTGCTCGGCGACGAGTTCCAAATCGTGCTCGAACGAAATGGTGTAATGGACACCTTCACCATCGTCGCCGAAACCCGCGAGCATGTTGCGGAGAGCCAGGGCGAACATCTAATCCAACTGATCGCAGCCGAGGTGATCCGGCAGTGCGAGCTGCGTCCGCTGATCCGGCTGATGGCGCCGGGCACCCTGCCGAAGACGGAATTCAAGGCGCGGCGGGTAATTGATCGGCGCGACGCGCTGTAAGCATCTCGCGGTTGCCTTCCTCGTGCTTCGGCGCTACTAGTCAACAGTTGCATTTTGCAACCATGAACGGAGGCAACATGAAGCTTTACGAATTCACCGGGGCGCCGAATCCGCGGCGCGTGCGGATTTTCCTCGCGGAAAAGGGGATCAAGGTTCCGTCCGAGCAGATCGATATCGCGTCCGGAAAAAACCGCACGCCCGAATTTCTCAAGATCAATCCGATGGGCGGACTCCCGGTGCTGGAACTCGACGACGGAACCGAACTCGCCGAGTCGGTCGCAATTTGCCGTTATTTCGAAGGAATCCATCCCGAACCGCGCTTGATGGGAATCGACGCAAAAGATGCTGCGATCGTTGAGATGTGGAATCGGCGGATGGAGATCGAGATCCTCAGCATGACGGCGGGCGCGTTTCGCAACACCAGCGCGTTCTTCAAAGGCCGCATCCCGCAGGTTCCCGAGTACGGCGAGATTTGCAAGAACGCCGCACTGAAGCGCCTTGAATGGCTCGACGGCGAACTGGCAAATCGTCCCTATATCGCGGGAGACCGTTACACGATCGCAGACATCACGGGACTGGTCGGGATCGATTTCGGCAGGCCAACGGATATCCGCATCCAGCCGAATCAGAAGAACCTGGCGCGATGGCACGAATCGGTCTCGAGCCGTCCCAGCGCGAAGGCGTGATCTAGCGGAGTGGCGGCAGGTTCGGCGTATAGAGCTGATAGAGCATCAGGTACACGATGACGCCGGTTACTGAGACATAAATCCATAGCGGCCAGGTCCATCTGGCGATCCGGCGATGTTTGGTGAAGTTGCTGCGAAGACCAAAATACAGCGTGGTTAACGCAAGCGGCAGTATCGTGATGGCCAGAATCACATGCGGAATGAGGATCGCGAAGTATACTGGACGGATCCAACCCTGGCCGGTGAATAGTATGTCGCCGACTTGGTAGTGGAAGATCAGGTAGGAAGTCAGAAACAGCGCGGACACCACTACTGCCGAGATCATGCAGGCGCGATGCGCTCGCACCCGCTTCTGTTTGATGAAGTAGAAACCCGCGAGCAGAAGTACAGTCGCGATGGTGTTAAGGATCGCGTTGAGCGGCGCGAGTGAGTATATCGAAAACACTATATTCCTGACGTTGATACGCCCGTCGCAGCGATGCGGCGGGCGTATCGGCTTCTTCCTATGTCAACTCGATTCGCGACTACTGCGGTACCGGCGGTGGGGGCGCCGCAGGTTTGGGTTGCCCAACTTGCGAATCGGCCGGTTGGTCGGCATTCGTAAGAGACTTTCCTTGCGGGATCTCCGGCAACTCTACCGACGGCTCCTCCTTGTGTCCTACCACGACGTGCTCATCCGTGTGAGCCCATGCGCGACGGCTCAGATCCGGCCGCAACATGAGATAGCAAAAGCCGACAATCACCAGCGGGGTCACCGCAACGATCCACAGCCCCTTGCGTTCCATCGCTAAATGCATGAAGTACATCGCGACCAGTGCTGCCTTTGCGAGCGCGAGCGCGACCAGCGCGCCCACCATCACGTTCTTCGGCAAACCCAGCCCGTAGACACCCAGCTCGGCGGCAGTGAGTAGCGTTAAATATATGAACACCGCGATGTAGCTGGGCCCGTCGTGGTGCTCAACTGTAGGGTGCGGTGCCTGTGCGGTTGCGGTTTCTGATGCCATCGCTCTATAGCTCTCCCACTGCGTTTTCGCAGTTCAAATGAGATACACGAATGTGAAGATCAGAATCCACACCAGGTCGACGAAGTGCCAATACAGTCCCGCGACCTCGAGCAGCTTCGCTTCGTGCGCGGTTGCTGCCTTGCCGATCGAGTTAATCAACAACGTCGAAAGATAGACCACGCCGCCGAACACGTGACATCCATGGAATCCAGTCAGGATGAAGAACGTCGCGCTGAAGAGGCTGGTCTTAATCGAGAGCCCTTCGCCCCAGATCAGGTGATGCCATTCCGACGCCTGGCAACCGAGGAAGACAATTCCTCCGAGCACGGTAAGGCCCAGAAAGAGCTGCATCCGTTTCTGGTTACCGTGCTGCGCAGCTGAGAGCGCCTCCACCATCGTCAAGCTGGAGCAGATCAGGATGAAGGTCATTACCGCGGTAAGCGTGATGCCGAGCCAGTCCGCGGGATTCGGCCAGTTGACGTTGTACCATCGCAACGCGCCATAGGCCGCGATGCCGGCGCCGAAGGTCATGGCGTCGCCGGCCAGGAATACCCACATTCCGAGCTTGCCGGAATTTCCCGGGGTCAGGGAGGGTTCCAGCTCATCGTGGAATCCCTCAGCGTGAGTATCGAGTGCTGCGGCCTCGCTCATAGAGTCTCTCCCCTATCTCCATCGGGGTCGATGCTGAACCCCAAGCTACCAGTCATCCTAGTATTTCTGCGGACTTACAATTGAAGAATCGTGCTGACGAAGCGCGCGGGCTTTGCGCCAGGTCAGATAGAACGCGCCACCGATCAAAGCCACGGTAGTGTAAGGAATCGCCATCATGAACAGCACACTGCTGTTGAATGCATGCCCGCCGACATCGTTGGGACCCAGCCCGCAGACCGCGCACGCGCTGGCTATTCGCGGCGCGACCGCAATAGTCAGTGAACTCAGGCCAGTTGCTATCGCAAGTAGTTTTTCAAAACGCATCGCCAATACTCCTTCGAGCGATACTAAGTGAGATAAACGAGCACAAAAAGAGCCGGCCAGATCGCACACACGAAATACCAGTAGATTGCGCAAATCTCGACGGTCCCGGAATTCTTCGCGTTATAGCGCCCGCGCATCGCGAAGACAGAAATACATGCGAGCCAGATCACCGCGGCCGTAACGTGCGCACCATGTAACCCGATCAGGGTGTAAAAAGTCGCGCCGTAGGTTCCACTCGACAACTTCAATCCATGCGCGATCAACCGCACCCATTCGCTGCCCTGGATCGCGAGGAAGGTGGCGCCGAGGATCACGGTGATCCCAAGCCATCGACGCAGCATTCGCTGGCGATTTTGATGTACCGCGCGCACCCCGAGATACATTGTCACCGCGCTGCTCAGCAGCACCACGGTATTGATCGAGGTAACGAAGATCGGGAGCCGCGGCAGACCGGGCGGCGGCCAGAACGCTGCCTCGCCCTTGTAGACCAGGAATGGTCCGATGAGGCCGCTGAACAGCATCATCTCGCTCGCGATCAGCATCAGGATCGCGATCTTGCCGCTGGAGATAAGCGGCTCGGTCGTTTCGCCGTCGAACGAATCGCGACGAGGCCGCTTGGCGGGTGCGATCAGTGGCCTTACCTTGGCCGCCATTGTGCGCGACTCCGCCATCTCAATTCTTCACCAGGATCGTGACCAGCGAGACTGCGACCAGGAATCCGATGATCCCAAAAATGATCATCAGAACCTTGCGATTCTGTTCGCTCCTGTCTTCGCGCGTTACGAGATTGGTCGGCATAATAAAATTCAGCGTCAAACCCTGTCCAGTACCATCACCAGCAGGACTGCCGGCAGGTACAATAGCGATGCGAACATCACACGGCGCGCGGCGGCTGCGGTCTCCCCACCTCTCACCAGCACGATCGCCGACGCGAGCATCGCACATCCGAGCACGATCGAGGTCACGAGGTATACCACCCCCGCGAATCCCATCAGGGTTGGCAACGCGCCGATCACGACCAGTGTGATACTGGATACTACGATCACGGGGTTCTCGGGATAGCTATTCTCGCGATCGAGCGGAATCAGCCACAGCTTCGCTCGCTTGTAGTCGGCACGGTAAATCTTCGCAATCGAGAGTGAATGCGGCAATTGCCACAGGAACATAATGCCGAACATCAGCCAGGGTTCGAGGCTCAGGCTTCCGCGCGCCGCAGCCCAACCTGCGACCGGCGGCAAAGCGCCGGGAATCGCACCCACGATATTGCAGCTCCACGACACCCGCTTCAGCGGAGTGTATGCGAACAGATAGCTAATCGTGATCGCCGCCGTCACCGCCGCCGACAGCAGGTTCACCGTAAGCAGCAGGTATCCGAGGCCGGCAACCGTCGCGAGAACGCCAAACCACATCGCATCGATCGCCTCGATGCGCTGGTCCGGGATGGGCCGATGACGCGTACGATCCATCATCGCGTCGGTGTCGCGTTCCATGTACTGGTTCAGCGCAAGGGTCCCGCCCGAAGCGAGCGCGGTTCCGATCAGCAAATTCAACGCGACCACCGTTTCGAACGCGCGCGCCGCTCCGAGATAGTATCCGGCCAGCGTCGTCACCAGCACCATCGCAGTGACGCGAGGCTTAGTGAGTTCGAGATACTCTGCGAGGCGAGTGCGGGCGGCGTCGAGACGCGCTTCGATTATTGCCGGTCGGGCGCTCATGCGGTGACGTGGCGATGCGCCACAATTTCGGACTTCGAAAAAGACTGCGCAACCGTCTGCGCGCCATGGATGCCGTAGAGCCTCCAGGCACGAATGGTAATGGTGAGGCTGGTGACGAGAACCGCGGCGCCGATCGCAACATGCGCAGTGGTTGGGAAAACCGCGCGCCGGGTCCAGATGGTAATCGCTCCCAGGCAGATTTGCGTGATCAGCAGCAGGAACAGGGCGAGTGCCGGACGCCGCAGATGCGCCTCCGCGCGATGGGCGCCTAGCACCCGTGCGACGGTCCAGACGACAAAGCAAGTGACTATCACCGCGCCGCATCGATGAATGAAGTTTATGGCGATGAATTCGTTCCAGATCGGCGGCACTGCCTGCCCGAACGATGCAGGAAAATCGGGAATCGCCAGTCCGGCACCGAGATGACGCATCAGCGCCCCGACCAGTATTTGCAAATAAATAATGCCGGTCGTAATCGCGGACAGCTTCGCCAGCGCAATGCGTGCGGGGCTTTCTTCGCGCGGCGTGGTCTCGATGAACCATGGGCTGGTGAAAATCGCCAGTGCCACCACGAGACAGAAGAACGCATTCGCAGTGGCGGTATGCGCCATCGCGATCGTTAGCGGAATCAGAAAGAGAACCGTGATGCCACCAAGGATCGCCTGAGCGATAACGAGGACAAACGCGATCGCCGCAAGGACTCGCACCCAGTAGCGAGGTTCGCGAAGTATCGCCCATAGCATCAGCGCAAGGGTCAGGATCGAGACGATACCGGCCACCACACGATGGCTGTACTCAAAGAGCACTCCGCCCTGGAGAGACGGAATCAGCTTGCCGAACGCGAGCGGCCAGTCCGGCACCGATAGTTCGGAGCCGGTCGATTTGACGAGGCCACCGACGAAGATCAGCACGAAGGTTGCGCTCGCGAGGAGAATCGCAAATCGATGCAGTCCCGTATTTTGGTTTTCAGGCAATCTTAAATTGTTCCTCGACTCCGCTGCGTTCCGCCTCGGAAGCAGCTTCGCTGCGGCGCTGCGTACCCCCTTCGGGCCTCTCACGCAGAGAATTTCTCGTCACGTCAGTCGGCCGCCGCGCTCATGTGCTCGGGCGGCGCGTTCTGCGGCCAATAATCCTCTTTGGTCTCCGGCGAGCTGTATTCGTAGGGTCCGCGATATACGGTCGGCAGCTTGCCTGGCCAGTTACCGTGTCCGGGATGAACCGGAGTAGTCCACTCCAGCGTGTTGGCATGCCATGGATTCTCGGTCGCCGCTTCGCCCCACCAGTAGCTGTAGATCATGTTGAACAGGAGCAGGAACTGCGCGGCCCCGAGCACCAACGCGCTCACCGAGATGAACTCGTTGATGCCCGCCAGCGGTTTGAGGAAGTCGTACTGGAGCGGATTGTAGATGCGGCGCATGTGGCCACCCATCCCGAGGATATGCATCGGGAAGAAGGTGCAGTTGAAAGCGACGAAGGTGATCCAGAAATGTACTTTTCCGATCTTCTCGCTCATCATGCGGCCGAACATTTTCGGATACCAATAGGTAATTCCCGCGAAAATGCCGAACAGACTTCCACCGAACAGCACATAGTGAATATGAGCGACGATGAAGTAGGTGTCGTGGATGTACATATCCACCGGCGTGCACGCCATGAAAATTCCCGACAGGCCGCCGATGACGAACATCGCCACGAACGACAGCGCATTGAGCATCGCCGCGGTGAAGTGGATGTTTCCTTTATACAGGGTGCCTAGCCAGTTGAAGGTCTTGATGGCCGACGGAACCCCGATCACCATCGTGGTGAGCATGAAGCTGGTGCCCAGCGCCGGATTCATCCCGGACTGGAACATGTGATGGCCCCATACGATCCACGACAGGAACGCGATCGCGATCATCGCATACGCCATCGCGCGATAACCGAAGATCGGCTTGCGCGAGAAGGTCGCAATGACATCCGAGGTGATGCCCATCGCGGGCAGGATCATGATGTAGACTTCGGGATGTCCGAAGAACCAGAACAGATGTTGCCAGAGCAGCGGTTCGCCGCCACCGGATGGGAGGAAGAAGTGCGTGCCGCCCATCCGATCGAACAGCAACAGGGCGAGCGCGGTGGTGAGGACGGGCAGCGCCAGCAGCAGCAGAATCGCGGTGATGAAGAGCGACCAGATCACCAGCGGGAGACGGAAGAAGGTCATCCCTTTGGTTCGCATGTTGATGATGGTCGTGATGTAGTTGATCGAGCCCATCAGCGAGCCGACGCCGAGAACGATGATGCTGATGCACCAGAGGTTCTGGCCCCAATCGACGCCGGTGTAATTCGGAACCGCGCTCAGCGGCGCGTAAGAGGTCCATCCGGCGGCGGCGGCGCCCCCCGGAACGAAGAACGACGACACCATAATGACGCCGGCGACCGCGCTGACCCAGAACGAAAGCATGTTGAGGACCGGGAACGCCATGTCGCGTGCGCCGATCATCAGCGGCACCAGCAAGTTGCCGAAGGTCCCGACCAGGATCGGCATCACCACGAAAAAGATCATGATGGTGGCGTGCATGGTGAACATCGAATTGTAGGTGTTGGGAGTGATGGCGTTATCTTGCTGCAGAGTTTCGGGAAAGATGCGCAGGATGGCCCACTGATTCTCCGGCCATCCCAGCTCGAGGCGCATCAGCATCGCCATCAAGCCGCCGATCGCCATCATGAACAGCGCCACGAACAGGAACTGTTTCGCGATCATCTTGTGATCGGTTGAGAAGAGGTAGGTGCGGACGAAACCGAGCTCGTGATGCCCGGCGTGTGCGCCATGTATTTCGACTGCGGCCGTACTGCTCATCGTTCAACATTCTCCCCCGCGTTAGGCGGGCCAAAAGCTGACCAAACTACTGATTGGCGTATGTATCCTTGAGCCACTTGTCGTAATCCTCTTGCGATTGCACGGTAAGGTTACCCTTCATTCCCGAATGCCCAAAGCCGCACAGCTCCGCGCATGGAATCTCGTACTGTCCCGGCTCGGTGGCCTGGAACCACACCTCGATGGTGCGGCCCGGAACCGCGTCCTGCTTGAGCCGCATGTTCGGCACAAAGAAGCTGTGGATCACGTCCTTCGATTCAAGGCCGAGACGAATCACCTTGTTAAGCGGCACGTGAAACTCGTTCTCGACCGTGACATCGTCCTTGGTGCCGAGCTTGCCGTCGGGGCCGGGATAAGTGATCTCCCAGTTGAACTGCTTGGCGGTCACTTTGTAGAAGAAATCGCCCTTTGGACCATTCTCCTTGATGTCCGCCCAGGTGGAGCGGCTCAGAAAAGCGAGCGCGACCAGGATGACGGTGGTCGCGGTGGTCCAGGTAATCTCCAGCTTACTGTTGCCTTCGATGTATTCCGCTTTGCGTCCCGGCCGCGAACGATACTTCACCAGGAAGACGACAAGGGTGATGGTTACCGCTACCCAGGTAATCATCGTGATCCAGAAGATGAGGAGGAAAATCGAGTCGATGGAAGGACCGAAGGTCGAGATATCGTGTGGAAACCACAGCTTTTCGAGCATCGTAAAGTCTCACCCCTATCGTGCGCGTCAAGCCGCGTCGTCAGAACTGACTCGCGGAACAAGTCTGACGGGCGTCGTTGCGGCGCTATGCAAACCAATCATTTATGAGTTGAAATTTCCAGCGATTGTGCGCCTGCGCGCGAGCATTCTGAAATGAAAAATTCAGCATGCCCCAAGGAATCCTGCTAACGGGCAGTAGCAACGTCGCGGCACCATTTTCCAGTGTTTACGGGCTTTTGCAAGGTACCCGCGACAGGTTTTAGGATGTTGCTGGTTGTGCGGTCTCACCAAGCGGGCGCATTAATGCTTTCCATATCTCAACTGCGTTTACGTATCGCGATTTCAACCGACCGCACTGTTTGCGAGGTCGTCACTTTCCGCTAGAACTCCTTTGGTTGGGGAGGCTGTCGACTCATGCCCGAGCATTTCGCAACTCTGGCCCAGGCGTTCGATCATCAGGCACGCAAGTACGGCTCGCGCACGCTGCTCAAACAGAAGCGCGATAAAGTTTGGCGCGATTTCTCGTGGAGCGAGATCTCGGAGGCCGCGGGCAAGCTGCGCGCCGGTCTCATCAAGATGGGCATCAAGCCGGGCGACCGTGTTGCGATTCTGTCCGACAATTCGCCGCAATGGGTAATCGTCGATCAGGCCATCCTCGGCCTCGGTGGGGTTACGACGCCACTATTCACCACCAGCGGCGCCGAAGAGCATCGCCACGTGCTCAACGACTCGGGCGCGCGGATCATTGCCGCCAACGGCGACGACATGGTGAAGAAGGTCATCGAGATGGGCGGCTCGATTCCGAGCATCGAAGGCATTATCGCTTTGCACCCGGGAGCGAAGGATCAGGCCGCCTCGAATGGCACGCCGCGCGTCATGACGCTGGCTTCCGCTAGCGCCGATGCACCGGCACCGGTCGGCGAGGGCAAACGCGAGGACCTGGCAACGCTCATCTATACGTCAGGGACGACCGGCCCCTCCAAAGGCGTAATGCTCACGCATGGCAACCTGCTGTCGAATGCCGAGGATGCGGTGGCGGTGCTCGACGTGAACGAAGGTGACAACATCCTGTCGTTTCTACCGATCGCGCATTCGTTCGAGCGGACCGCGGGATACTATACGGTCATGCTCGGTGGAGGTGAGATCGCATACGCTGAAGGCCTTACGCAAATCCCCGCCAACCTGCAGGAGATCAAACCGCGCCTGCTGCTGGTGGTGCCGCGCTTGCTCGAGGCGATTTACGACCGCGTGCAGAAGACGGTACGGAGCAGTCCTCCGCTGCGACAGCGGTTGTTCGGCCTCGCGATCGAGGCCGGCAAGCGCGCGACCGAATACCGGCACAGCGGGAAACCGATGCCGCCGCTGCTCGCGATGCAGATGGCGATTTATCGCAAGCTGGTGTTCCAACGCATCCATAGCGTCTTCGGTGGGAGGCTGCGCTACTTGATTTCAGGCAGCGCGCCGCTGCCCAACGAGATCTACCACTTCCTCGCGGCCGCCGAGATTCCGCTGGTCGAGGGCTATGGCCTCACTGAGGCCGCGCCGATCGTATCGGTGAATCTCCTCCCCGGGCGCGCGAAGATCGGAACCGTCGGGCGGCGTCTTCCGCACGTCGAGGCGAAAATTGCGGGCGACGGCGAACTGCTGGTGCGCGGCCCCAATGTGATGAAGGGTTACTTCGGGCTTGAGAAGGAAACCGCCGAAACTATCGATCCCGACGGATGGCTGCACACCGGCGACATCGCGCAAATCGACAGCGACGGTTTCATCACGATCACCGATCGCAAAAAGGAAATCATCGTGCTGTCGGGCGGCAAGAACATTTCGCCTGCCTACCTCGAAACGAAGCTGGTATCCGATCCTTACGTCTCGCAGGCATGTGTGTTCGGCGATCGCCGCAAGCATCTTGCCGCACTGCTGGTGCCCGCCCTGGAAAATCTTGCCGATGTGTTGAAAGAGAAGGGCCTCGCGGGAAGGCCTCCTGAGGAAATCGTGAAGTCGCCGGAGCTGCGATCCTTTTATCAGGCGCGCTTGCGCGAATTTAACAAGCCGCTCTCCGACGTCGAAGCGATCGCGGCCTTCACCCTCATCGCGCAGCCGTTCTCGCAGGAAAATGGCGAGATGACGCCGACGATGAAAGTGCGCCGCCGCGTTGTGCAACAGCACTACAAGGACACCATCGATTCGATGTTCCGCGACTAACGGCACGGCATTCCATGCCAACGGGGCGGGCGGCTGTAGGGTGCGGAGCTATGTGGGCAGGCCGATGGCCTGCACGGCATTCCATGCCGACGGGGCAGGCGGCTATGGGGTGCGGAGACTCTGTGGGCAGGCCGATGGCCTGCATAACATTCTATGAAGTTCGATCCGGTTACCGGAAAACCTGAATGGGCGCCGCGGGTGCGGATGGAAAACATCCGACGCATTTACCAGAACGACGCGCGCGGCATCCTCGACGAGGAACTGCTCGACGACGTCGGCATCACATTGTATTGCCGCTGCGAAAGCATCCTCGACGCGTCGGACGCGGCGCTCGGGAAGGTGCATTGCCCGAGTTGCGCCGCGATCATCATGCGCGCGAGACTCGACCAGAATGAGCGGGTCCTGTGCGCGCGATGCGGATGGACAATTCGATGGATCGATTATCAGCGCACCTATCAGCACAAGGATTTGTGGGGTGGCGGGTTTGCCGATGCGATGCGTGAGTTCATAGCACGATGGGAATCGCGTCCGAGCGCACGCGAGAAGATGTTACTCATCGATCGCTTGATTCACATTTGGCATTGGCAATCGAGTAAAGAGCGAGGCGCGACACGTCCGGCCGCGCCTAACTTCATCGAAGGCAGCCGCAAACAGGTGATTAAGTTTCTCGATGAGCTCTCATCGGTATGACTAACCTTCCAATTGTCTTACGATAAGACCGTTATGCCGACAGAAGTTCAGAAAATAGGTCCGAAGTACCAGGTCACGATTCCTAAGGCGGTACGAACCCAGTTGGGATTGAAAGTCGGCGACCTGGTTCAGGCGCGGGTGGGGAAAAATCACACCATCATTCTAGAGCGCAAACGCCTGGTGGATTTCCATCAGTCGCTCGAAGAAGACCTGCGCGCCTCGGAGGCCGACTTTAAGGCTGGCCGCTATCTCGGACCATTCGATACCGCGGATGAGCTGATGAAGGCGTTGAGAGCACCAACACGCACACAGCCCGCTTTGATCCCGAAGCGTAAGAAACCCGCGGCTCGTCGCCTGGCAAAATCTACCTCACATGCGCACAGTCGCATCAGATAGATTTCGGCGACTGTTTAATGCCGCTCCTCCCGAAGTTCAACGAGCCTTCGATAAACAGGTTAGACACTTGTTACGCGACCTGCGGCACCCTTCGCTGCGCGCCAAGAAGTACGATGAAAGCACTGGTCTATGGCAGGCTCGCGTGACCGGATCGTGGCGTTTCTATTTCCACATCGAGGGGCGACACCTACATCCTCTACACCATCAAGCCTCATCCGAAATGAGAGCGCCCCGAGGAACCAAGGCAACAGGAATTTATCGCCCGCAAATGCAAAGCGAGCGACCGTCATGATGATGGCCGCCCGCTGCGAGGTTCCAATATTCTGGTCGCGCGCTATCCCTTCGATGCTCCGTTCTCTTGCGCCAGCAGCGTGTGAATCGTAATCAGCTTCTTGATTGAATAGGCGCGCTTGCCTTTCGGTGTTTGTACCTCGACATCATCGTCGACGCCTTTTCCAATCAGCGATTTTCCCAGGGGCGAGGAGAGCGAGATCTTGAGCTGCGCGCCGTCAACTTCTTCCGGCACCACGATTTCGTATTCATTGCTGCCGCCCTCATCGAGGTCTTCGAGTTCGACCTTGCTGCCGAGGCCCACCGTGTCGCGCGGGATCGAATTGAGATCGATGGTGGCGAGCTCGGCAACTCGCGCTTCGAGGTTGTTGAGGCGCGCGCGCAGAAACTCCTGACGCTGTTTCGCCATCGCCCATTCGGCGTTTTCGGACAGATCGCCGTGTGCTCGCGCCCGCTCCAGTTCCTTGGGCAGGTCGATGGTCAGCTCGCGCTTGAGCACTTCCATGTTCTCGCGCAGCCGCTTTACTACTGGGAGTTCAGCCATACTCAGTTGCTCTCACTTTGAGATTCGATCTTGCTAGCAAACTCGGCGGCGATGCGCCGCCGCACTTCAGTCGGCGACGATCGAAGTCAGGCTCCGATTGACGCCGGGTACGCTCTGGATGCCTTGCACGACCAGTTCACCGAGCGTGGTGACGTCGGGCGCTTCCGCGATCGCAATGATGTCGTGGGGCCCGGTCACCGCATGCGCCATCGACACGCCTTTCACCTGGCGAATCTTCGAGGCGACATCACGCGCTTTACCCGGTGAAGTGTCGATCAGGATAAAAGCCTTAACCACCATCTGCGTTCTCCCTCCTGGAGTAGCGATTCAATGGCATAGCGCGGTCGGCGCCCTCACCGAAGTGGAGGCGGCGGAACCGGATTACCCTGTTCGTTGTAGGTGTAAAAGCCGCGACCCGTCTTGCGCCCCAGGTAGCCCGCATCGACGTATTTCTTGAGCAGTGGGCATGGTCGATACTTGTCGTCGCCCAGCACCCGATGCATCACCTCCATGATCGCGAGGCAGGTGTCGAGCCCAATCAGATCGGCGAGTTCGAGCGGGCCCATCGGCTGATTGGTGCCGAGCTTCATCGCGGTATCGATGTCGGTGACGCCGCCGACGCCTTCATACAGCGTGTAGATCGCTTCATTGATCATCGGCAGCAGCACGCGATTGACGATGAAGCCCGGGAAATCCTGCGCGGTCATGGTGCTCTTGCCGACCCGTTCGGCCAGCGCCTGGGTGGTGCGATAGGTTTCGTCGGAGGTCGCCAGGCCGCGGATGATCTCGACCAGCTTCATCGCGGGGACCGGATTCATGAAGTGCATCCCGATCACCTTGTCGGCGCGAGTAGTGCGCGCGCCCATGCGGGTAATCGATATCGAGGAGGTATTGGAGGCAAAGATCACATCGGGATCGCAGACTTTGTCGAGCTGTTGGAAAATTGCGATCTTCGCGTCTTCGTTTTCGGTCACCGCCTCGATGACGAAATCGGCCTTCTTCATCATGCCGATTTCGGTTCCCGTCTTGATGCTTTCCAATACGCGGTCGCGCTCTTCGGGTTTGAAGCGGCCGCGCTGGATCATGCGATCGAGATTCTTGCGGATGCCCTCGAAGCCACGCTTGCAGAACTCCGGCGAAACATCATGCATCAAGACCGGGATTCCGGCTTGCGCGGTCACCTGCGCGATGCCGGCGCCCATCTGTCCGGCCCCGATCACGCCCACCGTATGAACTTCCATCAGCATCCTCCTCAACTCAAATGTACGAGATGTAATGCTTGAGCGAACTCAGCAGCGCCGCCACGTCGGCCTCGTCACCGAGGTCGCGGCATAGAATCTCGTAGTAACCCTTGATGCGGCCGCGCTCCTGCTGGTCCTCGGGCACCGCGAGCAGGCTTTGAAAATCTTTGAGCAGGGCCTGCGTCTCGAGTTTCTTCTTGACCGGAATAGCCTCATCGTCGACCGCGATGAGCAATCGAATATGATCGATCATCCGGTTCATAACTGCGAAGTCGCTGCGATCCTTTTCCATCGGATAGCCTCGGCTAGTGCGCCCGGTTCGAAGGCTCCTCGCTTTGGGTATAGGTACCCTGCCCTGACGGACCGTTCATCGATTCGCGCACTCGCCTCACGTCCTCTGGCGATTGGCGGCCGGGCATCCCCAAGCCGCGCATCAGGGCATTGGTCATCTGCGAGGTCAGGCGGTCACGAATAGTGGCGCCGCGAGCAACATGCGCATCGAGAACGGTGTCGACCTGGGATTGGGTCAGACCTTCGGCCTTGAAGATATCGACCAAAGTTTGGAATCCCACAATGCCCGCCGACTTATCGACGATTTCAACCACTCGGGCACAAGTTGCACAGGTACGCCGCATTAGGCCCGCTCGTGCTCGGCAATAGGTACATCGCATACAAATGGCCTGTTCGCTAATGCAAATGTGGTCCGTGTTGGGACCTAATAACCAAGCGCAGCCCCCTTAAAACAAACGAAGCGGGCGCACGCGAAATTCGCGGGGCCCGGCTTCATTTTGAACGTTACACCGGAGCCTCATACGCCGCAAGCCGGACGAAAGTCTTAAGATGCTGCGGCGCCTCGAGGTGTGGATAGACAAGGTCGCTGTCTAAGGTTTGACAAATGAAACGAGAGGCGATATCTCTAATTGAGAATGATTCTCAATTGCTTCAGCGCCAGCCGTTCATGCTAGGGGTAGCTTCGCCGTGATTCGTACCGTGTTCCCATACTTCTTCTACTCCGCAGGCATCCTCTTCCGCGAGGGCCTCGAAGCGATGCTGGTGATTATCGCGCTGGTCGCCGGCACTCGCGAGGCTGGCCATGAAGGTCGCTCGAAGGACATCTATAGCGGCGCGCTGATTGCCGTGGTCGCCAGTATCGCTCTGGCTTGGGGCGTCAATCACCTCATCAGCGACGATGCCAGCGATACCCTCGAAGGTATCTTCCAGGTGCTCGCGGCGGCAACGCTGTTTTATGTCAGCTCATGGTTGACGTCCAAGAGCCAGGCGCAAAGGTGGAAAACCTTCATCAATGATCAGGTGAAGGGCGCGCAGGAAAGTGCGGTCCCAGGACTGGCACTCGCGCTGACGGCGTTCCTGGCGGTTATCCGCGAAGGCGCCGAGACCATCGTGTTCTTTCAAGCGCTGACCGTCGGCACAACTGAGGCGATCGAGAGACACGCGGTGATGGCCGGCATTGCCGCCGCAACGGTGGCGCTCGCAGTTACGTTCATAGTGTTGAATCGCGCCGCCCATCGAATCCCCTTTGGGAAATTCTTCTTCGCCACCACGATTCTCCTCTACGGACTCGCGGTAGTGTTTATCGGACAGGGAATCGCCAGCTTCCAGGAGGCCAACTGGATCGGCGCCACCTTCCTCGATTATGTCCCCACCATCCCGATGCTCGGGCTCTACCCGACGATGCAGAGTATCGCCGCGCAACTCGCTCTGATTGCTTTCGCCGCTACCGCGATGCTCATTCCTCGGGGCTCGGGGAAGGCTGCAAAGGCGGCACGGGAAGTCTCTGCCCACCCGATTCGCCCGACTTAAGATGTGGCAGCGGCCCGCCCTCTCCCATCACGATATCCTGGATCTGGCGACTGACGTTCTCCGCGTCGGTAAGCGACTGGAATCCCATCGAAATACAGTCTGAGGAGTCGGAGTGATGTCGCGACGCGGCCTTGCGCGCGCGGCGCAGAACCTCGCGCAGATCACCGATCTGCGCCTGAAGCTCAGTCAGCCGCGTCTGCACCATCGGAGTCGGTTTCCCGTCAGCCATCAGATGAAGCGCCAACGCCTGGTTCCGCTCAGCAGTTGCGACTTTATGCACCGCCTCGCGAATCTGCGCGCACGCGGCCTCGGGCGTGAGTGGGCTGGGGCTGGCGCTAGCTGCTGCGGTCCCACCGACCATCGCGAAGATCGCCATGATCGCCATGATGGCAATGCAGGGCAGCGTGGCGATGCGAAAGCAAAGAGCCGACCCCTCGGTCGGCTCTTTGGAATCCTTGCTCAACGACCGCCCGTTGCTCAGGCGGCTTCCTCGCCGGTGGGATAGCCCAGCGCTTCGAGGAACTCCACTTTCTGGGCGGTGGGCATTATGTAGATACCGTCCCATCCGCAAACCTCTTCGCATAGCAGGCATCCGACGCAGGTCTTTTCGTTGACCTGGACCTTGCCGAGATAGACCGCCTGATTTTCCGGCGACGGCGATATGCAGTCGAACGGGCACACGTCAACGCACACACCGCATCCGTTGCAGTTGTCAGGATGCACCACGGCGACCGGTCGCTCGGCACGCTTGAGCACATGCGTGATGACGCCCTGGTTGGTCATGATCGCCTCGTCGGGACAGATCACGCCGCATGCGCCGCAATCGATGCAGAGTCCGGGCTCGATGAAATAGACCTTTTTGGATTCGCCGGAGATGGCGCCGGTGGGGCAGCGTTTTTCGCACGCACTGCATCCGGTGCAGGCCTCAGCGATGATCGTAAACGGCATCAGTTAACCTTTCGACTTCAGATTGAGAAGACAACTCTGAGACAGTGTATCCGGCCTACTTGCGCATCTCTTCGATGATCTTGTCGCGCTGGCCGCGCTCGATAAGCTGATCGTTGCGGCGCGCCTGCTTGAGGCCCAGATAAGTAAATCCCAGCACCAGCAGCATCATCGCCATGATTGGGATGTTGTCCGGCTGCGTAACGATGCCGAGAAACTGTTGCAGTCCGCTAATTGGCTCCATTGGCCGCCCTCACAGGTTCGCGCTTTCAAATGCGATGTTCGTTCGGTATTCCCATTCAATCAACGCAAGGTGACAGTGTCAACGAGAGGTGGCGGCGAGCCCGATTTTGCAGGCTTGATAATGCGCCACCCGACCGCTCAAATAACCCACGATGGCGAATCATGTAGAAGCCGGCAGTCTCCGAAGCCCGGCGCCGGTGCGGCTCCTGAAATCAGTATGGGGCGCGGGCTGCACCGTGATGGGGGTGCTCTATACCATCGTGTGCGCACCGCTGGCGGCGATCTTCGCGCGGACGGGCTTTCACAAAACCACCTCGAGCATCTCGCGGGTCTGGGCGCGTCTGATAATTCGCACTTGCGGCATCAAGGTCGAAATCGAGGGCCTCGAGAATCTGCGCGGACTGAAGTCCTACGTGCTGGTTTGCAATCATCAAAGCTTTTTCGACATCTTCGCGGTGCTCGCTTACCTGCCAGGCGATACTCGATTCGTCGCCAAGAAGGAGCTGCTGCAAATTCCGGTCGTCGGCTATGCGATGGTCCACAACGGACACGTTATCGTCGATCGCCAGGGCGGCGGGCGCTCGATTCGCCGCGCGCTCGAGGCCGCGCGCGAAGGCAGTTATCCCATCTGCGTTTTCGCGGAGGGCCATCGGCATAACGACGGCCAGGTGCATCCGTTCAACGAGGGCGCGGCGTGGATCGCCACGATGGCGAAGCTGCCATGCGTGCCGATGGCGATTAGCGGCTCGGGCGCGTTCTTTCCTCGCGAGGCCAAGGTCCCGGTCCCCGGCGGCACCATGCGGATGACACTGTTGCCACCGATCATGCCGACCGAATCCGGCGAACGCGCTAAGAGCAAGGACCGCGAAGCACTCACGCATCAACTGGAAGAGGCAGTCCGTTCTGCATTCCTGCCCGAGCTGTAAAGACGCTGACTACAATTCCTTGGGGAGCGAAGCACAATGGGAGAATCGAAGCGCGGCATCCTGCTGACAATAATCGCGATCCTGTTCGCCATCCTCGCAATCACCGACCTCCTCAAACCGCTGAAGCTTGAAGGCCCAACAACAGGACTGGTGTTCTTCGGCATTCGCCAAACCGGAATTGCGAATACGATCCTCGGTCCGCTGATGGGACTCATCCTGCTTTACTATGCGGCCGGCATATGGAGGATGCGGCGCTACGCGATGACGCTGGGCTGGTTGTACGCGGTGTATGTCATCGTGAATCTGGTGTTGTATACGCACCTCAACCCGCCGGCGAGCACCTCGGGCGAGAGGCTCTTCGGCCTCGTGTATCTGTTCCTCGCGATCACGATCACAGTCGGCACGGCGCTCATCCTGAGCCGCCGCCGCGCCGAGCTGCACTAGGATCGGTCGGCGATACCGAGCCACTACCGACACAACGTCAATTAACGATGCTTGCGGGAAAGTCGAGCATTTAAGCGGGATTAATGGGTTTGTTTTTGCGATTTTTCAGGTTGCCCAGGATGCCCGAAGTGGGTTTGTTTTTGCCGATCCGCACAGCATTCCGGCTCGAAGATCAGTGGCTTTGTTTTCGCATTTTTGAGCCATCAGTCTCGGACGTCCCATCGATGGTGTCGGGAACGAATTTCCAGGTCACCTTGGATTTTTCGTCTGAGCTGTCGGAGGGAGGGCTTTCCCTCACAATTTTGTAGGTCCCATAGATCAATTTGTCAGCCGCGTCCGAGCCTGCGGTAGTTTGAATGAGAGCGCCATCCGCCAGATACTCTACCCGCGTCCTCGTCCTGGAGCTGATACGGGAGGCTCGGAGTATCCAGCGATATTATCGGATGGGGCTGGCAACTATCAGATTATATCGCAACCCGGCGCGCGATGGGATCACCTCATGCGTACATGAATAAGCAATTGGTGTCCGCGCGGCGGTCGAAATGCCGTTAGCCCTTGCGATCGAAGATGAACAAGGGAACCTGGTTGGCGATTTTGGGATCGATCGCGAGAACTCGTTGGCCTGCTTCCTTTCTGACCGCGCCGCTCGCGACGCCTGCCGTTTTGAGCGCAGCGACCACCTGATCGAGGTCATCGGCCTCCAACCATAGCGCGAACATACCCTCGCCATTCGCCTTGAGGGCATCTGCTGCCGATGCGCCGGATGCGAGCCGAATCTCAGCGCCTCCGATCGTCACCGACGCGTGCTCGCCTGAGCGCGTCACCTTGAACCCAAAGTTCTTCTCGTAGATGAAGGCGGCGTCGTTGAGATCGCTGGTGGCCACATCGAGGCGGTCGAGGCGTTTGATCATGATGCAATAGTTTCTAGCGATTGCCGGCGCTCGACACCAGTCTCCGGCAAAATGCTGCTGGTTTCGCGCGGTTCATTTTGACAATAATCAGCGAATCCAAGTCTCGAAATCCTACGGAGCGCAGCAACGCGATGAGTCTCGATTTCAGCACCAGCATATTCAACAAAGAGAAAATCCTCCTGGCTGACAAGGAGGAATTTATCGTCGAAGGCAAACGCCGTCTATTCCCCAAGCTCGCCGAAGCGTTTGCCGGCATCAAACAGATCGGCGTGATCGGCTGGTCATCGCAAGGCCCGGCGCAGGCACGCAATCTGCGGGATTCGCTGGTCGGAACCGGCATTAAGGTAAAAGTCGGGCTGCGCAAAAACTCTCCATCCATACCCGCGGCAGAGGCGGTAGGGTTTGACCGGGCCTCGGGCACCCTGGGCGAAATGTACGAGGTTATCGCGGAGTCGGACCTGGTTATCCTGCTGATCGCCGATGCCGCGCAGGCCGAAGAACATAAGGCAATCTTCAAAGCGATTCGCCCGGGAGCAACCCTCGGCCTGTCGCATGGGTTTCTGCTGGGCCACCTGCGAAACATCGGCGAGTCTTTTCCACCCAACATCAACGTGATCGCCGTATGTCCGAAGGGGATGGGCCCATCGGTCCGGCGCTTGTATGAGCAGGGCCGCGAGATCGACGGCGCGGGCATCAATTCGAGCTTCGCCATCGAGCAGGACGTTAACGGAAAGGCGACCGACTATGCGCTCGGATGGGCGGTCGCGATCGGCGCGCCGGAAATTTTTCAGACCACGCTGGAATCCGAGTTCAAGTCCGACATTTTCGGCGAGCGCGGGATTCTACTCGGCGCGGTGCACGGCATAGTCGAGACGCTCTATCTCTGGTTCCTCAGCCACGGCCAATCGCCGGAGCAGGCTTTCGTCGACTCGGCAGAATCCATCACCGGACCCATCTCGACGATGATTTCGGAAAAGGGAATGCTGGCCGTTTACGAATCGCTGGATCAGCAAGGCAAGGAAACCTTCAAGCAGGCATATTGCGCCGCCTACAATCCGGCGCTGGAAATCCTGATGGAGATTTATGACGATGTCGCCTCCGGAAACGAAATCCGCAGCGTCGTCGCAGCCGGTCAACGCCTCAAGAAGCACCCGATGGGAAAAATCGACGGCACCGATATGTGGCAGGTAGGGATCGGCGTGCGCGCCAATCGGAGCAAATACAAAATCGGCATCAACCCGGTAACCGCCGGAATCTATATCGCCACGATGATGGCCCAGGTCGATTTGCTCAAGGAGAAAGGCCATCCCTATTCCGAGATCGCCAACGAATCGATCATCGAAGCAGTGGATTCGCTCAATCCATATATGCACTACAAGGGCATCTCCTTCATGATCGACAACTGCTCGACGACCGCGCGGCTGGGCGCGCGAAAGTGGGCGCCGCGCTTTGAATACATTTTTCGCCAGCAGACGCTTCCCGCATTGCGCCGCGGCGCGCAGCCCGACGAAGCGCTCTTCGAGAAGTTCCTCCAGAACGAGATCCATCAGGTGCTGGCCAAGTGCGCCGATCTCCGGCCGGCGGTTAACATAGCCGTAGTGGATTGAGTGGATAGCGCGATCGAAAGAAAGGTGCCGCATGTCGGCACCTGGCGGCGCGCGCTTCCGGTCAGCGTCGAGCGCCTCTACGAAAACGCCATCGACTGGGAGCATCTGCCGTACCTGCATCGCAGCAGCTTCGCCCGGATCGAATGCCTCGAGGCCGGCGAATGGGGCTTTCGCGCGCGCGTGTGGGCGCAACCTTATGACGAGCGCCGCATGTTCGTCATCGAGTTGAAGCTCGATCGCGAGTGCCGCCGCTGGATCACCTCGACGCTGGAAGGTCCCGGCCGTGGCAGCGAAGTCTGGACGCATGCGTTCCCGATCGGCGAGCGCGCGACGGACATCGTCGTCGATTTTTTCGTTCCCGGCATCAACACCGAGCGCGCGCCCGAGATGTTCAGCTTCTACAGGAATTTGTACACCCGGCTTTACGACGAGGACGTGGCGATGATGTCCGGGCGGCAGGCGCAGCTCGACGGCATCAAGAGCCGCACTGCCGCGACGTCACCCTCGCGCCGCGTGCTGGGCACCCTCGAGCAAGTGCGGCTTAAACTCCCGATGACGATCGAGGAGCGCGGGCGGCGCTTTCGCATCGTGGAGCTGGATGGAAAACTCGTCGCGCATGCCACCGTTTGCCCGCATACTCTGGGACCGCTCGGCACTGCGACCGTAACCAACGGGATCGTCGAATGCCCGTGGCACGGGTTTCGTTTCGATATCGTAACCGGCAAGTGCGTCAGCGGGCACCACTGCAATCTCGCGCCTGCATTCCACGTTGTGATCGATCCGCTAAACTCTAATGTCACCATAGAGTGGAAATCGGGAACATCCGAGACTTGATTGAGCGAGGACCTTATGGGAAACGCTGCCTTTCCAGTCACTATCGGCAATGAATCGCGCGTCGCTGAGCGGGCATCGACGCAGGCCAAAGTCGCAGCAATCCCATGGTACGTGTGGTGCCTCGCGGCCGCGGTGACCTCCGACGCATTCGGTGGATATTGGGACATCTCGTGGCATATCTCGATCGGACGCGACACCTTCTGGACCCCGGCGCACATGATGGTCTACCTCGCGGGCATCCTGTCGGGCGTCTCGTGCGGATATGCCATCCTGACTACGACCTTCGGCTCCTCACAGGAAATGAAGGACCAGTCGGTCTCGATATGGGGATTTCGCGGACCGCTCGGATGCTTCATCGCGACCTGGGGCGCATTCGCGATGCTGACCTCGGCGCCGTTCGACAACTGGTGGCACAACGCGTACGGGCTCGACGTGAAGATTGTCAGCCTGCCGCATTCGATCCTCGCGCTGGGCGAAGCGATGATCAGCCTCGGCGCGATGCTGCTGGTGTGTGCGCAGGTCAATCGCGCGTCGGGAGCGTATCAACAGAAACTCGATCGCCTGCTGGTCTATATCGGCGGCGTCGAAATGTTTGGCGCCGCGCTGTTCGCGCTGGAATCGACGCCGATGGAATTCATGCATAGCAGCGGGTTCTATCGCGCGGTGGCCAGCACGTTTCCGATCATCTTGATTGCGATCACATGCGTATCCAAATCGAAGTGGCCGGCAACCACGATGGCGGCCATCTATACCGCAGGCTTCCTGGCGTTCCTGTGGATATTCCCCCTGTTCCCAGCGCAGCCAAAACTCGGGCCGGTCTATCAGCACGTCACGCATATGGTGCCGCTATGGTTCCCGACGCTGCTCATCGTGCCCGCGTTCGCGCTGGATCTGCTGCGCCAGCGGATGGGCGAGCGATGGGGGAGCTGGAAATCCGCCGTGGCGGCAGGATGCGTCTACCTCGCGGTTTTCATCGCCGCGCAATGGCCATTTGCGAGCTTCATGATGTCACCGCTCGCGCGCAACCGCATCTTCGGAACGATCTATTTCGGATTCTTCGACGGCGCGAATGTCTTCTACAACCCCTACCACTTTGCGCGGATGGATAAGACTTACGCGGCATTCTACGCCGGGATGATCATCGCATTCGTGACCGCGATCATCTTCTGCTCCATCGGCATGGCGCTTGGAAACTGGATGCGCAAGGTCCAGCGCTGACACGTCAATGAAAAGAAACTTCGCGATTCTGGCCCTCGTGGCAGCAATGGTTGCGCTTGCACTACCAGCGTCTGCGCACGTCGGAAGCCCCGACGTTTTCTATGAAGGCGATGCCGGCCCGTATCATCTATTCGTGACCGTGCGCGTGCCCCAGGTTGTGCCCGGCGTGGCGGAGGTCGAGGTGCGTTCAGCTTCCGACGACGTGCGCGAGATCAGCACCGCGGTGGCATGGATGACCGGCCCGGCATCGAAGAACCTGCCGGTACCTGACCTCGCGATCCAATCGAAGACCGACCCGCGATTTTTCACCTCGAGCGTGTGGCTGATGGAATACGGTTCGCTGCGGGTGGCGCTCCTGGTCAAAGGAACGCGGGGGCCCGCGCAACTGTCGATCCCGATCGCATCGTTTGGACAAAGCGTTTTACCGATGCCGAAAGCGCTGGGAGCATTGCTGCTGGTGCTGGTGACAGGCCTGGCGCTCGGAGCGATCTCAATCGTGGGAGCCGCCGCGCGCGAATCACGCGTCGGACCCGGTGCAGAAGTGCCGCCGAATTATCGGCGCAGCGGCCGGCGTGCGATGGCCATCATGGCGGTCATCGTGGGACTGGTGTTCTACGGCGGTTTCACCTGGTGGAACACCGACGCCAACGCCTACGCCAGCCTCGCGAAATTTTTCAAATCGCCGAAATGCGCCGCGACTCTGGACGGGAATCGAATCTCGATCCGGCCGACCGACGAGCTGTGGCTGAAGCATGAAAAGATCGCAAATCTGCTTCTCGACCACGGCCACATCATGCACCTGTTTCTGCTGCGCACGCCCGGATTCGATCGCATCTGGCATCTTCATCCGAAACGCACCGACCACGGAACCTTCGTGGCGAATCTTCCGTCGATCGAGCCGGGTAACTATCAGATCTTCGCCGATATCGTCGGCCAGTACGGATTTCCGTGGACGCTGGTCGGCACCATCGAGATGCCGAATATCGCGGGCTCACCGATCAGCGGCGACGATTCATTGGGAATCGCTCCGGCGCTGACCCAGAACAGCGACACCACAACCTTCACGCTCGCAGACGGCACAGAAGTTCTCTGGCAACGCGACAAGCCGCCGCTTAAGGCGAATGTGCCGATGATCCTGAAGTTCGAGGTTAACGATAAAACCGGCGCGCCGGCCAACGACCTCGAACCCTACATGGGGATGGCGGCACATGCAGAGATCATCCGCGACGACCTGAGCGTGTTCGCCCACATCCACCCGTCGGGCTCGGCGCCGATGGCCTCCATGATGATGGCGAGCGCGGACAATTCGGGAGCGGCATCGATGGCAGAGATGAAGATGCCCAACGAAAAGGTCGCGCCCGAGCTGTCGATCCCCTATGGCTTTCCGAAGCCGGGGCTGTACCGCATCTTCCTGCAATTCAAGCGCGCAGGCCGCATCGAGACCGCATCCTTCGACGCGCGCGTCATCTGAAGGGCTCAAAGCGCGGCGCTATGGCGCGAGGTCAGGCGCTTCGCGACCGGCCCCTGCAAAGGCTCGGTATCACCTTCAAGGATGTCGAATCGATCCATCTTGAAGAATATCTGGTCGGGATATTTCCTCCCCAACTCTCTTGCCTAAAAAACAGGCGCCGGAGGACTCCGGCGCCTGTTTGTGCGATCAGTGTTGAGGATTTCGACTAGGCCTTGGGCTTCAGCGAGAAGTTCACGTTCGCCGAGGCGCCATCTTTCACGTCGGCCTTCTGATCCTGCGTGCCAAGCTTTTCCTGCCACACTTCAACAGTGTAGTTGCCGGGCGGCACATCCTTGATGGTGTAGTTACCCTTGTCGTCGGTAACCGCGAAGTATGGCGTGTCGGTCGAGACCCACCATCCATGCATCCAGCCATGAGCGTCGCAGGTGACCTTGATCGTTTCCGGCTTGTCGATCTTCTTGTCCATCTCCTTCTTGAACTTCGGCTGCGCCGCGTTGAAGGAAGGATTGGCGGTCGAGTAGGTATGGATGTTATGCAGGATGCCGTCGTCGTTCATGATCTTGATGGTGCTGCCCGCGGGAAATGCCAACACATGGGGGTCGTAGCGGCATCCCTTCTGATTGAAGGTGACCGTCTCGGGCTTGACGTCGCCTTTGGCGCCCTTTACTACCACCACCGCATTGGCAATTCCGCCATCGCTCGCGACCACGAGATCTTCGTTGAAGTGCTTCGTGAGTCCGCAAACTTCCTTGTCCTTGGTCACTTCGACGGTTTTCGGAGCGGGAGGCGTACCATCATACTTGACGGTACCGGTGATGGTTCCTCCGGCGGCATTCGCGCTGCCTGCACTGAAAGTCATACCGAGCGCCACCGCTGCACATGCCGCGGTGACAATTGCGTAACGTTTCATTTTCCAGTTCCCTCCTAGAATTCGGTCCTACACAGGTGCCAGTTATTATTATGACGCTTTTCCCGGAACCTTGCTTGCCTCGCTAACCTTCAGCTTTTTGACGGCCGGCGCTGCCTTGGGTATTTCCGGATTCGCGACCTGCGACGGTAGCGACTGCCCGGGGTGCGTGCCGAACCAGAAGATGTAATCGCGAATTGCCTTGCGCTGCGCTTCCTCGTTTCCTTTGAGAATGTCGTCGGGACCACCTGGATAGAACGAAGGCATCTTGGTGCCGGGCTGCACTGCCTGCGGATCCTTGAGCCAGGTCAGAATCCAATCCGGATTGAGGCGCGAATGCGCGAGACTCAAATCTGGCGCCCATCCTTCGGGCGGTCCTTCCGGATGCTTGTCGCCCTCCTGATGGCAACTGAAGCAATTGAAGTAGTCCTTCGACATCAATTTCGCGCCGGCGTCCAGGTCAACTACCGGAAACAGGTTAGTGTTGAGATAGACGAATGGTACCTGCAGGTCCGCCATCGCGGTGAAGTAGTCAACCAGCGTGTCGCCTTCGTGATTGTCGAGGTGGAAGGTCGGCATCCGGACCTTCAGCCACGGCCGAATCGGGGTTGGGCTCTGCAGGAAACTGAACAGCCATGCAGGCTGAACCTTGGCGCCCTCGCCATTGAGGATCGGTGGCGCGAGGTTTACCTGATCGGGCGGATAGAAACGCCGGATGTAGCCGCCACGATTCTCGATAATGTGGCATCCGACGCAGTTGCGATAGTTCACCACTCGCCGGCCGAGAACGATCTGCTCCTGGCGCGCGGTTCCGGGCGCACGATAACGTTCCGGCACTTTGCCTTCGTGCAGGCTCGCGATGAACACGCGCAGGTTCTTGATGTCCTGATCCTGCAAGTCGAACTGTGGCATGACCTGTTCGACGTCTTTGGTCTGATAAGTACGCGGATTCTTAAGCTTGTTGTAGACCCAGGCGTTCCAGGTCTCCGGAATGTCGGTATGGTTTCCGAAAAATAATTCGTCGACGTGCTTGGAGCCTTCGGTAGATAGCTCGACGCCGATGCGCGACTCGTGCTCCATGCCGCTGATCTCATGGCAACCGAAGCATCCGTACTTGCGCACCATCGCTTCGCCCTTGCTGATGTTCTCCGGATTCTTGAGGGCCGCCTCGACACCCGGGTCTTCCTTCTTGTGGCCGTGTTGCATCAGGAACGCGGTCAGCGCAAACGCCTCGTGATCGCTCAGGCGCAGGGACGGCATCGCGGGATGCGCGGCATAGTTGGTGGGATCCTTGATCCACCACCAGATCCACCGCGGGTCGGTTTTCTCGGCGATCTTGTCGAGGTTAGGTGCGAAGTCTTTTGCGGTGCGCGTCTCTTTGGGCTTGAAATCCTTATCGTAGCCGACCGGCGTACCGTACTGGTCCGGGTCGATCGAATGACAGCCTTTGCATCCTACTGACTCGAAGAGACCCTTGCCTTCTTCGATCATACCGGCATTTGAGAGTGCGCCCTGCAACTCCGCCGGCTCGGGATGAGACTTAAGCCATTCATCGCCGGCCTTGTGCGAGCTGTTCAGGATATAGGCGGCGACCTGGGTGGCTTGCTCGCGGCTGAACATGAAGTTCGGCATCCGGGTGTGCGGCCTGAAGATGTGCGGATCGGTGATCCATCGCACCATCCACGAGGGATCGAGCTTGGCGGAAGCGAGCTTGAGGAAGGGGCCGATCTTCGGCATGTCTTCGTAACCCGCGACCAGATGGCACGCGGGGCAGCCGAGCTGCTGAAAGTCGCGCTCGCCATCCACCCAATTGATGGCAATCTGTTTGTCTTCCTTGTTGCGTAGCGATCCGACGTCGATATGACAGGTGATGCAGCGCGACTGCATCTCCTCGCCCTGCAGCAGCGGATGGTCCCAATGCTCCTGGTTGCCATGCGCCATTGCGACCGAGTTCACCGCGGGTCCCTGGCCGTCGTGACAAGGGGTGCATCCGGTCTTCTCGGGCGGATGCTTCAGGATGATCGCATCGAAGTTGCTGTGGGTGCGAAACGGCTCGGGCGCGTCCTCGAAGCCCTTCTTGTCGGCGCCCATGTGACAGCTCTGGCATCGATCGACGCGCGCGATCGCTTCGTCGAAGGCGTTGCGATCGAAATCATCGATCGAGGTCTGCTGGATTTTCGGAATTTTAGGATAGCGCGCGATGACCCGACCCATGAACTTGATCGGGATCATGTAGGTGTTGGCCTTCTCGATCAGGTCGTCGCGCGTCTTGGTCATGACCTTGAGTTTGTCGGTCAGAGCGGTGACCTGGGAATGAATCTTGTCGACCTGGTCCTTGACGTTCCTGGAGGTCCTTTTTGGCCTTGTCGGATTCGGCGTTCTCGCCGTCGAGTTCTTTCTGCAGTTTCTGGATTTCGCTCCAGATAGGCGCGGCATCTTCCTTGACCTGGATCGCATGATTGTAGTCGTACATGCGCTCGGTGAGGATCGACTTGGTGAAACGGACCGCCTGATCCTTGTCGTCGGCGATGTTCTTGAGGTTGACTTCCTGCGCTTCGAGCTCGTCGAGCTTGCGCTGGGTCTGGCCGGATGCCAATTCGTGCTGCGCCTGGGTGAGATCCTTCTCGTCTTTGACGTAGTCGGGATTGTCGTTGAGCTTCTTCTGCTCCGCGGCGACATCCTTCATGTACTTGTTGTAGGCGAGCTCGTCGAACTTGACCTGGTATTCCTTCCACGGCCGGCGCGAGATGTTATCGTCCCAGATTGCCCAGATTGCGCTGACCATCAGCACGGCGATCATGAGTACGAAAAGCGCGCTGTACGATTTCCCCTCTTCGATGGGATCGAGTCCCGGTCTGCCAGCCATCTACTTCACACCTGCCACGGAGCCAACCTTCCGCATGGATCTTTTACAGTTGCTCGCCAAAGTAACGTTCGATCGCGACGCCCAACATGAATACTAGAATTCCGACACCGGTGATTTCGAACTCACGCCCCATCCCGTGAACATCGGTGACGCCGACATACAACCCGAACAGGACGTCGACACAGCCGATCGCCTCGAGAACTTTCGCGAGAAAGAACACTCAGATGTTTATCCACGGAGTCACGAGGATGTACTTGATGTTAAATGCGTGCCGCAGCGCCATCTTCACCACCACGCCGAGCATCGCAATGAACAGGAAGCCGGTGATTCCAAACCGCACCGGGCCCCATGCTTCGAGGACTTCTTTACCACCGCCGGGAAATGCCGACCACGGATCGCCCGCGGGTCGGCGCCTGATCCACCAATAGAAGAGCGCGTAGCCGACCACGAAGTATCCACCGATTACCGCCAGCCCGAAGAGCGCGGACAGCGTGTAGTCGCGGAATCCAAACAGATACGGCAAATCGACGTTGGTCAGCGCCTCAACCAGATGCGGATCCCAGATCTGGCCGGGCCAGAACCAGTTCCATCCGGGGCCGCGGAAAAACGTTCCGATGATGATGAACGAGACCCATAGAATGTGGAATCCGAAGAAGAAGGTCAGGATCTCGAAAGTGCGCTCGCGAAATGTGTAATAGCCGTTCCCTTTCGGATTGATGTCGAGGTAGGGAATCAGCATCAGACCCACGATGATGAAGCTGGGCAGCACCACGCCCGCATACCAGGGATCGAAGAAAACCAGCATTTCCTGTAGGCCCAGGAAGTACCACGGAGCCTTCGACGGATTGGGCGTGCGGGTCGGGTTGCTCGGTTCTTCCAGCGGCGCATTGATCGTCAGCGACCAGATGGTCAGCACCGCGATCACAAGCAGCGACATCAGAAATTCATTGCGTACCAGGAACGGCCAGGTATGGAGCTTCTCTTCGATGCCCGATCCGGCTTTCTTGATCGGAACCTCGATTCGTTTGCCGCCCGGCGCAGCCGCGGTTCGCGCCGCCCCACCAGCGGATGCAGCGCCAGCGCCCGCCGCTCGCATCATCGGTCCACTACCTTCGGAAGCCATGATCAACCCTCTGCGCGAATACTAATGTTGCGCGTGAGTATCGTCCTCGTCGAGATCCTTCGGGGGTGCCGCCAGCACCCACAATCCGTACATAATGAGGCCCATCACGATCGGCACAAAGAGCACGCGCACGATTCCGGTGCGCAACAATCCTGAAAACAGTTCACCCATAGTGCGTCGCCAACCCGCTAGAGCGGCCCCGACATTCCGTCGCGGCGGATTCGCCAGAAATGCACCGCCATGAACAAGCTCGCAACCAGCGGGAAGAAGATGCAGTGCAGGATGTAGAAGCGCAACAGCGTATGCGGTCCGATTTCCGCGCCGCCGAAAATAAACGCGCGCGCATCGTAGATCGGATTGACCCCCATCACCTCATGGAACGGGCCGCCATGGCCCAGCAGCGGAGTGGCGCGCGCCATGTTCGATCCGACCGTAACCGCCCAAATCGAAAGCTGATCCCACGGCAGCAGGTATCCGGTGAACGAGAGCAGCAGCGTCAGCACCAGGAGGATGACGCCGACCACCCAGTTGAATTCGCGCGGCGGTTTGTACGATCCCGTCATGAAGACGCGGAACATATGCAGCCAGACCGCGATCACCATCCCGTGCGCAGCCCATCGATGCATGTTGCGCATCAGCATGCCGAACGGCATGTCGAATTCGAGATACTTCATGTCCGCGTACGCGTATTCCGCGGTCGGCCGGTAGTAGAACATCAGGTACACGCCGGTGATGACGGTAACCAGGAAGAGCAGGAAGGTGATCCCGCCCATGCACCAGGTAAAGCGCAATCGCACCGTGTGCTTCTGCACTTTGGACGGATGCAGGTGCAACCAGATGTTGCCCGACACCATCAGGATGCGGTTGCGCGGGGTGTCTTCGTAGCCATGGCGGAAGATCGATTGCCATGCCTGCGACTCGATGATCTGCCGCTTGGTTTCGTTCCAGTCGAATTTGGCCATTCCTGAACTAACGGCTCCCTAGCGGCAGCCTTTCCCTTCCCGATCTTTTGTCGTGTTCCCGATCTCGATGATTAGCGAAAAGACTCGATACTTTTCAACGCCTCAGCCCGCAACTTCCGCACCGCGCGAACGTAAGATTATCTAATTGCGGTCCAGGTGCGCAATAAAACCCTGCTGATGACCATGATCGTCGGCCTCGCTCCCTCGCCTCACTCGACCCGCTTCTCCCGCCGCGAAAATAACGACACCACCAACCCGTAGAGCACCATCAACACGCCGATCCCGATCACGCCGAGTCCCGGCCCAATCAGAATGCCGGTGGCGCACAACACCGCGCCGATCACCAGCAGCGGAATCCCAAATGCGATTGGATTGAAGGGATCGCCCTTGGAGGCCTTCGCCACCATGCGCTGCTGATGCTCGTGCTGGCCGGCTTCCTCGTTGCTCTCACGCAGGAGGCTCACCGCATAGTCAGTGAGCTCGTCGCGATTCTTGAGGCTGCGCAGTTTGTCGGCGAGTTCCTTGGCCAGGTCTTCGACGTTGCGCTCGGCGCCTTCGTCCTCGCGATCCTCCGCAGATTCCCCCGCAGATTTTTCCGCGGATTTGTCGCGCGATTTGTCGATCGGATCGCTCATCGTTCGGTGCGCCGTGAAGAGCGCGGCTAACTCCTATCGATGGCGGTCCGAATTGTCAACGCGAGGCGCTGGAAACGATGGCGGCCACTCCTCGCGTTCCGTCGCCTTGCTCATGGCTGCTGTGGCGGTCCAAGCATCGGGGTCTTGACCGGGCCCGCCAACCCGATGAACTCCACCAGCGAATCGCCGCCAGGATTGGTTGGCGGCGGAATCGGCCGCCAGTTGTTTGCGACCCAGACATTGCCCGACGCATCGATGACCACCCCGGTGGTCCTCATCAGCAGAGTACTCGAGTATCCGGTGGGCGGAGAAATTGGGTCGCCGGTCGTGAGTCCATTCGGGCAGTGCGCGGGCTGCGCGCCGCAAAATTCGCTGAGATTTTCGCCGCTCCCGGTGAAATTTGCGACCCAGACGTTATCGTTGCCATCGACCGCGATGCCCCACGGGATATCCAGTCCGCCACCGTTGAACGGTGAGCCGGTCGCGGGCGTTCCCGTCGAATCGAGTTCCGCGATCGAGTCGCCGCCGTTATTCGCGATCCATATGTTACCGAGGCTGTCGGCCGCGACGCCCCATGGCCTGTCCAGGCCGGCGCCGCTGTATCCGCCGATCACGCTTCCGTCGGTTGCCAATTCGACTACCGCATTGTTTTCGACGCTGGTAACCCAGATGTGATCCGCGCCGTCCACCGCTACGTCGAAAGGCGAGCTGAGCCCGATGTTGGTAAAGTTGACCGCCGAGTTTGGGTCGCCGGCAGGATATTTGGTCATCGAATCGCTGCCGGAATTGGTAATCCAGATGTTGCCCGCTTGGTCCACCGCAGTGCCCTGCGGTGAGCTGATGGGACCCTGGGTGAAACCGTCCGATAGCGGCACTCCGGCAGAGTTGAACTCCGACACGCTATTGCCGGCCGGAGGCGTGCTGCATCCGGTACCTGAGAATCCAAAATTCGCGACCCATACATTCGCAGCGCCATCGATTGCAATGCCAAACCCCGCACCGTCGAGGCCGCCACCTTCAAATGGTGCGCCGGGTGCATCGGCGCCGATCGGAGTGAGTTCCAGCAGTTGCTTGCCACCGCACGTCGATTGAAGCGGGTCGTTGTTGAATACGTAGTTGTTGCTAATCCAAAGGTTCCCGAACGCATCCACCGCCATGTTGCCGGGACCGTCGAACTCGGCGCCGTTGCCGATATACTTGAGCGCAACGGTCCACGCATCCGGCGCCGCGGTAAGGACCGGCTGGTAGGTTTGGGTGTTCTGCGATAGCGCGAACAGATCCCCGGCGTTGCTCGACGGATTGATGACAATCGCGTGGATCGCTTCCAACGTGTCCGCCGCGTTGTCTGTATCGGCGAAGAGCGAGCTGCACGCGGTCGTGGCGGGTCCCGAGCTCTCGAATGCATCCGGCTAGTATGTTGGCGAGCGAGTTGACGCGCTCGAGTCCGTCGCAGTTATCCGGCGGGGTTACATCCGAGCATTGCGCGCTGGCGGGCCAGAAACCCGCAGGACTGCCGGTTGCGATATCAACCAGGTTGGCCTGCGCGAGGTTCACCGCATTGTGTATTCCAACCGAGTTTGTCGAAGCGGCTCCGATGAGCTGGCCGCTTGAATCGGTGAATTGCGCCAGTGCGAATTCGGCGGCGACGGTTGTAAGTTCGTTCACGATGACTGATGAAGGCAACGCATCGGACACGCCGGCTATTCCGGCGAGCGCAATCGCACTGTTGCTGCCGGATCCCGCGTTTCCTCCTAGCGCGACTATATAAAGGACTGCGGGGCTCGCCAGTGGTTTGTACCTGAGCACGCATTTGCCTTGATGGTTGGTTTTCGCAGTCGCCAAGACCTGGGCGATGCCACGGCCAGTGGTTCCCGCGCTGTAGAGCGTCACCGATGCATTGGATATCGGCGCGACCCCACCCATCAGGGTCGCCGCCAACGAGGCGTTCGAGGTATGGGACGAGGGACCGCCGTTGTCGCTTCCGCAGCCGACGGCGGTGAGCGTTAACGCCAGCATCAGGAAGACCCATCCGATCAGCGTCCGTCGTGGATGCCAAGACTTCGGCCGCGATATTGGGATTGTCGCGTCCATGTTCTAGTTGCTTAAAACTTGGCTAAAGATTTGTCGAGAGGTTTATCCATTTGGGAGCGCGAGCGAGTCTAACCAGAGGCTTCGATAGCCGCGCTCGCCAAGACTCGACCAGCCATCTAGGATCGTCGAATGAGCGCTGAGAAACTCGCAGTCGTTCATCTAACCGGCTCGCCGAGGAGTCGTGGGCGTACCCATGGCGAGGCATTGCGTGGTCGAATCGCGGGGGTTCGCGAACGATGGCGCGCGAGCTTGGCCGCTCGCTTCGAGGTGGACCCCGATACATTCATCGGCACCTTTCTCGCGGAAACTCAATTTGCTGATACCGTCCATCGATCGGCGCCGACGCTGCTCGAAGAGATCGCGGGAATCGCCGAGGGCAGCGGACGCTCCTATGAGGAAACGCTCGCGTTCCAATTCATGGATGAGGAGTGGTGGTTCGGCGCGAAGCGTTTCGGCAAGCGGGCGCAGCCGGTCAATCGATGCAGCGTCATCGCGAGCCGGGGGTCCGCTGGGCATCCGCCGATCCTCGCGCAAAATATGGACCTGCCCGCATTCCTCGACGGCGGTCAGACCGTCCTGCGCATCGACGGCGAGCCGCGCGCAACCATCCTGACCATCTGCGGCATGATCGCTTTATGCGGCGTCAACGATTTCGGCCTCGGCGTCGCGGTAAACACGCTGTGGCAATTACCTACCGCGGCCGATGGACTTCCGGTCGCCTGCGTCGTGCGGGGCTTGCTCGCGAAACGAAATCTGAAGGAGGCGGCCAACTGGATTTCCGAAACCCATCATGCGTCGGGCCAGCACTACTTGCTTGGTGATACGGATGGGTTCGCGAGCTTCGAAGCATCGGGCAAATCGGTCACGCGGCTTAATTGGGATGCCTCGACACCGACTTTCCTTCACACCAATCATCCACTGGCCGACTCGAGGCAAGACGGGCGACTGCGCGCGGCCGAAGAAAATTCGCGCGGACGTTATCGGATGCTATGCGAATTGGCTGCCGGAAAAGACTTGAGCATCGCGCAAGTTCAGTCGGCGCTCGCAAGATCGCAGCGGACCGCATCCGATCTCAGTGCTGCCCGATGCTGGAGAAGCATCGAGCACGATGACGTTCGCATCGATTGTCATGCAACTGCGACGTCCCCCCTCAATCTCAGTCGCCGCCGGACCGCCCTGCTCGAATCCGTACGGTCCAGTCGGGAACTAATATGTCGGTCTAGCGAGCCAGGTATCCGCCGTCGACGATCAGAGGAGTCCCGGTCACGAACGATGCCTCGTCGGAGGCAAGGAAAAGAATCGCGTTCGCGATCTCATCTGGTTGCGCATTGCGCCTCAGTGGTTCGGCATGCGCGGCCTGCCGCCAGAACTCTCCGACCTCCGGCGCCGTCGCGCGCTTGATGATGTTAGTCTCGACATTTCCCGGGCACACGCAATTGATCCTGATCCCTTCCGCCGCATATCGAGTGGCCAATGATTTGGTGAGCTGCAACGCGCCGGCCTTGGTGATGTTGTAGGCGAAGGTGCTCGCGCCATCCATCTCCTGACCGATGAAGGAGGATATCGAAGCGAGGTTCACAATCGATCCGGTCGTTTGTTTCAGCATTTGCGGAATGACGTGCTTGCAGCACAGGAACATGCTCTTCAGATTGATGTCCATCAGGCGATCCCATTCCTGCACCGTCATCTCCGTTATGTCGCGAACGAAATGGATACCGGCGTTGTTGACCAGCACGTCGATGCGGCCGAACGCCGAGACTGCCTCCGCGGCAAGATGCCGCGCGGTTTGCTCCTCCGCCACATTGCCGGGTACCGACCGATGCTTGTCCCGCCCAATTTGGTCCAGAATCGCATCGAGCCCTTTGCGGTCGATGTCATTCAGGATCAGGCGGGCGCCTTCGCCGGCAAATCGGAGCGCAGTCGATCGACCGATTCCACTCGCTGCCCCGGTAACGATCGCGATCTTGTCTTGAAGTCTCATGGTATGCCTCCAGTTCCGCGACGAGCATTATGCGCCGCTCGTCCCGAACTCCACACCTTGTCGGTAGCAAGCCGATTCACGATTCAACTTCCCCTGCGGCAATGGTAGCCTCAAGCTACCGACAAAGACGTGGTTCCCATCCGCTACAATCTTAGAAGCTTGTTCGAGCGGCGCGCGACATCGCTGATGACTGTGCTGGGGCTGGGTATGGTCGCGATGATCTTCGTAATCCTGTTCGGCTTCATCGGCGGACTGAAGAGCACCATGCTCAACGCAAGCGAGGAGCAAAATTGGGTCCTGCTCAGCCGCGGCGCGCCCAGTGAAACTGCGAGCTTCATCCCTCACGCGAGCATCGACATCGTGCGCGTACGGCCTGAGATTGCGCCGGGCGACAATGGACAGCCGTTGATGTCCCCGGAAATCTTTCGCGGCGTCAACATCAGCCGTGACAAACATTTCAGGCAGTTCGTCGTGATGCGAGGCGTCAATCCCGTCGCGCTGCGAGTCCATCGCAACATGCACCTGGTCAGCGGGCGGTGGCCGATTCGCGGCCAGGGAGAATGGGCGATCGGACAGAAGGTCCAGGCGCGCCAACCTTCCATGACCATCGGTTCGCAATTTCACTACGGCCGGCGCAACTGGACCATCGTCGGTGTGTTTGCCGACGACGACAGCGCCCGCGAGTCCGAGATTTGGGCCGACTATGAAGACCTTCGCATCGACGCTCAGCATAACGGCGAAGACACCAACGCGCTGCATGTGGTGTTGAAGCCCGGAACCTCGGCGGCGTTTCAGCAGGCGCTCAAGAGCGACGGACGCCTGAAGCTCGATGCGATCAGCGAGCATGACTACTATGCGTCGCAAACCAAGGTGGTCGACCAGTTGCGCTCGCTCGGACTGATCGTGGCGCTGGCGCTAGGGCTGGGCGCGACCTTCGGCGGAATGAACACGATGTATACGGCAGTCGCACGCCGCGAACGCGAAATCGGCGTGCTCCGGGTGCTGGGGTTTTCGCGCGGCAACATCCTGGGCAGCTTCGTGATCGAAAGCGCGTTGCTCGGCATCGCGGGAGGCGTCGCCGGCGTGGCGTTGGCCTTCATCGTGGCGTGGGGCACCGGGTTGAATAGCCGTCTGCTCAGCGTCGGTTCGACGTTTTTTTCATATCGCCCGACTCCTGGCGCGATCGCGGCCGGTCTGATCGCTGCGAGCATAATCGGGATAGTCGGCGGATTCGCCCCCGCATGGCGCGCCGCGCGAATCGGCGTCATCGATTCGTTGAGAGACGCGTGATGGGCGTCAAGCTGTTGATCCTCGCGCTGCGCAACATGCTCCGTCAGCTCCGGCGGACGATTCTGACCGGGTTGGTTTTCGCGGTCGCAGTATTTTTGTTTACGGTTTTGGTCGCGGTGCCGGTTTCGATGGATCGCATCGCGGCCGATGCCGCCAAGGGTTTGCGGCTGATCGTCATCGCGCATAACTCCTACAAGCTGCCCGCGAAGTACTGCAACGAGATCAGGAAGATGCCGCACGTGATGGCATGCGCTCCGGAGATCCAGTTCAACACGATTTACCGCGACCCTCGCGACAACATCACGACGTTCGGTGTCACCGAGGATATCTTTTCGGTCAGCGCGAAGAACGATCCTCAGGTGCCGCCGGAAGTACGCAAGCAATTTTTTTCCGATCGGCGCAGCGCTTCAGTGGGATCGGTGCTGATGCGGGAGCATGGCTGGAAGCTTGGGCAGCCGATCATTTTGCGCGATCCCGAAAATTCCAAACTTACGTTGAACCTGATCCCCAAGCTCGAAATGACGACCCTGCTCACCTCGCGCGCGTTGTTCTTCGATCGCAGGCTTTTCGACGACGCAATCAAGAACACCTATGGCGCCGATATTCAGGACCGCGCGTCGTTCCTGGCGGTGCGGGTCGACCATCCGGAAAACATGGACCAGGTGATCGGCGAAATCGACGAGAACTTTCATAACTCCGAGGCCGAGACCGAGACCACCCAGGAGTCCGACGCGCTGGCCAGCGCGGTTACCGGTATCGGCGACATTAAGACCATCATGTACAGCCTGTCGCTAGTGGTGCTGTTGACGGTGCTGCTGATCGCGGCCAACTCAATGGCGATGATGGTGCGCGACCGCGTTACCGAAGTCGCGGTGATGCGCGCGTTGGGTTTCGGACGCCCTCACGTCATCGCGTTACTGCTGATGGAGGCCGCGTTGATCGGCGTGACCGGCGCGACTATCGGAGCAGGCGCGGCGCTGTGGTGCTTCCACGGCGGCATATCGCTGGGCGGCGCGGTTACCGGAGGTCTCGGATACATGGCGGTCGCGCCGGATACCGCCGGATGGGCGATAGTCATCGCGCTCGGCGTGAGCATCCTGAGCGCAATGCTGCCGGTCGGCCGGGCGGCGAACATTCCCCCCGCGATGGCCTTTCGCAAAGTGGTGTGACGCAGCGGCGTCCGGTGTTTCAGCCGAGCATTTCGACGCCACCAGTCACGAGCCCCAACACGGTGGCGCCGTTGCGGCTGGTGACGGTGTGAACGCATCCGTTGGGCCGATAGTTCATGTCACCCGTCATCACCTCACCTGACTCGTCGGCATTGGATCCTTCGAGGATAAAGATCAGCTCGTCGCCGACGTGGCGATGAATTGGAAGTTTCGCGCCCGCCTCAAAACGAACCAGCGCGGCGCGGCGTTTGGTCTCCTTGTCATGCCAGATAGGCTTCTGCCGTACACCCGGCATCGCGTCGACCCACGCGAGCTCGCTCAGCACGATCGTTTGCGAGCGCGGTGCTGCTCCGATCTCGCTCGCTGCCTCGACACCGCCCGATATGATGGCGAACACCGTCGCACCGGTTTTGCTGGTCACCGAATGCACGCATCCGTTGGGCCGATATCCAACGCTGCCCGCCGCGGTCGTTCCCGATTCGTCGGAGATCGATCCTTCGACCACATAGAGCAATTCGTCGCCGACATGGCGATGCATCGGTAATGTCGCGCCCGGTTCGAAGCGAGTCAGTTGCACCCGCCGCTTCGACGCGGGATCGGACCACAGCGCCTTGAACTTGATGGTGGGTGACATCGTTTCCCACTCGCGTTCGCTGACGCGAATTATTTGCGACGGATTGGTGGGTGTGGCAGCGGCCATTGTCTTGTCCTCCGAGAGCTCGAGCCAGCGGGGCTGAGCGGCGTGAGCGTCAGCCTCGGTTCTAACGCAACGACCAGTCGGAAGTATAGGTCTTTCGCATCGCGCATCCGTTTGCATGCCGGGCACCGCGCAGCCTAACCATGTGAACGCGAGCAATCGCGCGGAGGAACGATGAAATCATTAGCCACCACGGCAGGACTCGTTGCGGTCATAGCTCTGTGGAGTGCGGGTGCTCACGCGCAGGATCCGGCAAAGACCGACCCGGCGCATTTCAAGGTCGTGCTCGACAATGATCGCGCCCGCGTCCTGCACGTTACGGTGGAACCGAATACTAAAATCGAGCTTCACGAAGTCGACGATGCGGTGGTGGTACCGCTGACCGATTACGAATCGATTCTAAAGACGGCGAACGGTCAAACCACCACCTTGCAACGCACCAGCGGCAAGGCCGAATGGCTACCCGCCGGTGGCCGCGAATTCGAGTCGGGTTCGAAGGGTGTGGATGCGCTATTGATCGAAATCAAGCGCGCGCCGAAGTAGCGCTCCAGGGGGCAAGCCGCGGCGATTTCTTGCGCCGGCGATCGTGTCCCAAACTGACACGCCGGCGTCCTGCCTCAAAACCGTTTCGATACATCTCAGTGCGCGTTCTCAGAATGATCGTTACATCTGAGCATCATCGCGTAACTGACTGTCTTCCAGCGCTATCGTGGATGCGGCATCGAAGTTGCCTTGATCGCGATGATGCGATCGTTTCGCGCGCGCTCACCGCGTGTTGGCCACTCAACTTCCGGGCCGAAACGAATCGCCACAAATGCGATGAAATCTCGAATCGAATCCGGCTGCACGGTTGGTGTTTTGGCTTTCGCAATCCTGATGAGCTCGGTCTCGTTCGCTCACGCATCGGAATACGGCGTAAGCAGCTATCGTCCCGGCAGCATGGATCTGTTCTCCGGCTTCAGCGCCAAGCCGGGCACTACGATGGTCAAGACTTATTTCCTTTACCAGGATGCCTCCACTGATCCCGTCACCGCCGACGGCAAGTTCGTAGCGAATTCTCACCTCATCACCTATACCAACGCGGTGTTTGCAGCTCACAGTACGCGCCTGCGGGTGCTGGGCGCTTACTGGGGAATGGGCGTCATCGTACAGACTCACGTCGTCGATCAGACCTTGCGGCTCGGTCCGGTTGGTTATGCCGTACCGGCCCAGCGTTTGACGATCGGCGGCCTCGGCGATCTTGAGTTATTGCCGGAAATACTGGCGTGGAGTTGGGGCCGCTTTCATCTGCTGCAAACGATGACGGTCTATGCACCGACCGGGAGCTACGATCCGAATCGAATCGCAAATACCGGGCTCAACCGCTGGGCGATTGAACCCGATCTGGGACTGACCTGGCTCGATGAGGAAACCGGGCAACATGCGTCGCTGTTTCTGGGGTACACCGTGAATTCGGATAATACCGCGACGCATTATCACAGCGGCCAGGAGTTCCACGCCGACTTCGCACTCGCCCAGCATCTACCGCACGGGCTGGTCCTCGGCGCGTCCGGTTATGCGCTGCAGCAGACCACCGCCGATTCCGGAACGGGCGCGGTCTTTGGTCCGAGGATAGGAAGGGTACTGGCGCTCGGGCCGCTGGTCGGCGAGACCTTTCACTTGGCCTCGCTTCCCATCACCTTGACCGCGAAGTACGACTTCGAATTTGCCACGGCGAATAGCTTTACCGGCAACGAACTGTGGCTATCCGCCGCGCTGCAGTTCTGAAATCACGGGCCCGGCTTCAGCAAGACCGCTTGCGCAGTCATCACTGAGGTGCCGCTGGCGACGCTGGTGCTGGCCACCGCAGTATAACTCGGCGAAGCAATTCCGAACGGCGCCGGTAGATCTCCAAACGCCAGCGTGAACCCTTCCTTGGACGACCTGAGGTTCAACCGCTGCGATATCGCCCCCGGTTGGGAGATGGTCGGCGCGGAGAAACTCTGTGCACCGTAAAAGAACACCTGCAGTTCGTTACTGCGAGACGCGACCAACGACGGCGCGGCGCCCAGGATCGGGCTGACGCCTGCCGCCGTCGCTCCGGAGTTCTGGTCGATCGGCGTCGACGACACATTGCGCCATGCACCCATCACACCGGCAGCCCAGTTCGAGCTGATACGCCATCCGTACGAAGCAGGCTCACTCGCGCCGGCGACCTTATAGTAGAGCCACGAGGTCAACTTGTTTCCGTTGGTCACCGCGTCGCGGCGGATGTTGGTCCAGCCAGTCGGCGCAGTCGGCACAACTACGGCGCTGCCATCAGCGATGAGGATTTGAGCGAGCAAGACGTCTCCAGAATGGACGCCCGAAGGTACGCCGACCGTTACAGTCGTGACGGCGGCACTATAGTCTGCCAATGCCCCGGCTCCGACGAATGCGATATTCGCGGCAGGTGCTGCAGTCGGAGTAGCTATTGGTGTCGCGGTCCGGGTCGGCACCGGGGTCGGTACCGGCGTTCCGACAACCGTAGGTATGGGTGTGGGTGGCGGAGGTGCAGGGGTTCCACTTTGCCCTCCCGGGACCAGCAGGATGGCCTGTCCGGTCAGCACCGTCGACCCCGAAATACTTGCCGACGCGGGATAGGTAGGAGACGGGTTGTTGGCGGAACCGGCAGCCTTATCGCCGAATGCCAGCGTGAACCCTTCCTTCGACGACTTCACGTTGAAGCGCTGCGTCAGAGAACCGGAAAGCGCGATCGACGGACCCGCAAAGGCCTGCGCTCCGTAGAAATAGACCTGCATCTCATTGCTATAGAAGGGGGCCAGCGACGGAGCTGACACTGAGATCGGACTGAACCCCGCCGCGGTTGAGCCGGAAGCATTGTCCAGCGGCGAGGATGACCCACCGCGCCATGCACCCATGACGCCGGCAGCCCAATTCGAGCTTATTTTCCATCCATACGAAGCAGGCTCACTGGCTCCCGCCACTTTGTAGAACAGCCATGAAGTCTCCTTATTGCCGTTGTTCACCGCGTCGTGACGAATGCTTATCCATCCGCTGGGCGCAGTGGGCACCACCGAACCGGTGCCATCGGCGACAAGGATCTGAGCTACCAGGGTGTCGCCCGACTTGACCCCGGAGGGCAGGCCGACAGTTATCGTGGTAATCGCAGTGTTGTAGTCAGCTAATGGTCCCGCCCCAACGAAGGTGATCTGCCCCGAATTCGGAGGTATCGCGGTCGGGGTTGGATTCGGCGTCGCGGTTCGAGTTGGGGTTCGGGTTGGCACCGCGGTGGGAGTGATCGTAGGAGCTGGCGGAGGACTTCCGAGCGTCGAACCCAAAATCAACTTGTCGATGGCGAAGTCGGAAGTGGACCCTTGCGCGGTGGTCAGACTGATTATCACCGAGGTGATGTTGGATGCGGTCTGATCCCGTACGCCGAGGTAGATTGCAGTGCCTTTCGAATCGCTGGTTTCACTGAAGCTTCCCAGAGCGGACAGGCCATTGAAGGCCTGGATGGTCGCGGTGAATTGAGAAGGTCCATCCGCTTGAACCAGCGCCCCCACTCCGGCCTGGCCACGCGAAAAGGTCAGCGTGATCGGCCCGTTCCCCCCATTGTTGCCATTGGAGGTCCAGATCAGCGAATCTCCCGAGGGCATTCCAGCCCCGGACCAGCTGCAGGAAGAGGCGGGACAGACTACGGAAACCAAACTGTTGGCGCCGCCAAGACTGACCGCAACGTTGGTTCCGGCGGCTGAAACTGCATTGAAGTTCGCCCCCAGGACTTTTCCATTCGATCCCAATTGGGACCAATTCACGGAATCATTTGCCCCTTGCGCGGTTTGCGAGGTGACCAGGGTCATCGAGTCTGCCCAGCCTGGAGTGGTTGCGAGCAGGACTATCGCGATAGCGGCCAAGGCGCGGCGGCAATCTCCAGCCACCAACCCGGCCAGCCCCGGCATCTGAAGGGCTCGCTTCATGGTTTCCCCTTTAGCTTCAATCCGCTGAATGACCACCCGTCGTGGTTTCGTAAGTCAGAATGAACACCCGAATCCCCAGCCGGCGAGGCCACCGCTTCGGGGGTCGCGTAATCCTATCCATTGTCGGGGAGTTGGGGCAACAAGTTTTTCGTGCTTCGGCTCGCAAATATTAGCGAATTCGTATCGGCTACTGCTTTGAAGACCGCTGTTGCTCCGACAGTGGCTCAAATTCGGCTTCGACGTCGTGGCCGTAGAGCCAGGAGTTTTGCGGCAATGGCGCGGTCGTGGACGACGCCAAATTAGCGTCGCGTTTTCGTTGCTCCTCGCCGTCGACCAGATGGTACATGATGCCGTTGCGGCGCGACCCCTCCTGGCATCGCGATGCCCGGGGTTTGCGCGTCTGCTCATAACGCGCCAGCGCTGCCCCCACCGCGCGCCCATCGGCCTGCTCGATGCATTTGGCCAGCACCGCGGCATCCTCGATCGATTGCACCGCACCCTGCGCCATGTAGGGAAGCATCGGATGCGCCGCGTCGCCCAGCAGCGTCACCCGTCCGATACTCCATCGCGGCAACGGGTCGCGATCATACAGCGCCCAGCGGTTGGTCGTATCAACTGAGCTGATGATGGCGCGGACCCGCGGATGCCATCCCTCGAATTCCTTCAGCGCTTCGGCGACCTCACCCTTAGCGGTCCACGACTCGATACGCCATTCACCGGGAGTGACCGCCACCCAGTTCAGGTAGCGCGCGCCCGCGCCGACAAAGTAATGCACAAAATGATGGTCCGGTCCCCACCATGAGGAAGCCTCGACCTCGACGCCTAGATGCGCCACACGTTCGGCCGGCACCAGCCCTCGATAGACCACGTGTCCGGAAAAGCGCGGCAACTCAGGACCCAGAATGGCTTCGCGCACCGTGGAGTGGATGCCGTCGGCGCCCACTACCACCTCGGCTTCGGCGGTCGCGCCGTTGTGGAACTGTACCTCCACCCGATCCTCGTGCTGGATCAACCCTACGCATCGATGGTCGAGATGGACGACGCCGTTCGGTACTGCCGCGGAAAGAACGTCGAGGAGTTCAGCGCGATGGAAGTGATAGTAGGGAGCGCCGAATCTTTGCTCGCAGGCATCAGCAAGGGGCTGACGAGAGATCTCGCGCCCGTCATCCCAGCGCCGGACGACCGCCCATCGCGGGCGCACCCCGAAGCGTCGCAGCGGCGCCTCGAGGCCAAGCCGATGGAGGATTCGTGTCGCGTTGGGACTTATCTGGACGCCTGCGCCAACTTCGCGCAATTCCGCGGCCTGTTCGAACACCTGAACCTCGAAGCCCGCGCGCCGAAGCGTCAGCGCAGCCGCGAGTCCGCCGATTCCGGCCCCGATCACGATGATTCGCATTTGGCATTACCTCCGCGCATCGCCCGCCGTCGTGCGAGCATTGAAAATCGTTGTCATTCAGAGGCAGCGCGACCGAAGCATCTTCAATATGATCGCCAATCTACTTGCAGCCGGGATTGACGCCAAGGTTTAAGGCTCGGGAGATCTGGATTTAGTGCGGGCGAGCGAACAGGATATTTAGTGATTGGACAGATCGGATACCACGCTTCCACCACGACGCGGGCTATTGGTGCCCGTCGCGAATCCCGAGGGCGTCGCTCCCCTGCTTGCGATCGCCCTGGCTGCCACCGCGCCCGACGATCCTCCGGCACGAGTCGTCGCGTTGGTGCGACGATCCGGCGATGAAGACTTCGCCGGGATTCCGGCGCATCCGGCCGCTTTGATCAATGCGGTCGAGTATGCGGCGACCCGGGGCGTCGCCATTACTCCGCATTCAGTATGGTCGGCGAACGCCGGCGCGGACATCCTCGCCGCGGCGCGCGAGGCCAACGTGGGATGGATCCTGCTCGGCTATCATCGCGCGGCGTCGGGTCAGAACACGATGGGCGGGGTCGTGCGCGATGTCTTCGCGACCGCACGAGATGAGCCGGTCCATGTAGGCGTTTTCATCCAGGGGACCGATCAGCCGATCGAGCGAGTCTTCACCGCGGTTGATGCCAGCCCCGACGGTCGCGCCGCGCTCGACCTTGCGATGCGCATCACGCGATCCAACAATGCAAAACTCCGCGCGTTGCTGGTATCCAACACGGTCAGACAGCCTGAAGATGAAATGGTGGACATGCTGCGCGAGGCGCGCAGGAGCCTCGGGCGTCGATTCCACAGCGATGTGCTGAGCGAGCGCAGCCTCGAGCAGCTACTGCAGCAAAGTCCGGGACGCCTGTTGATCGTCGGCAAGAAGCTCGCCGACGAGATCCGGCTGCCGCTCGATGAAGTTCCCGAAGGCGATCGATGCGTGATCGTCGTGCAAGGCGCCGTTCCAGCGTAGCGAAGACAGCAGGCAAAACCACAGAGGCACAGAGACACAGATCAGAAAAAGATGCGGGCCTCAAAGGCCCTGTTCGGAATATTCCTGACAGGGCCGCTGCGACCCGCATCCGAGATCCGAAGCCACGGCTCCTTGATCGTACGCCTGATTTTGAATCGCCACTCGTCCGAACTTCGTGTCTTGGTGCCTTGGTGTTTTGGCCGGCTCCTACGCTTTGCGCGCGACGATCAGCCGATGCACCGATAGCTTCGAGACCCGCTCATTGCGCTCCACCACGATCGGCTGCCCATCCAGGATATGGCGCGCGCGCAGCCGCGTGGTCCATCCGAGGTGGCGCGTGATCGGGTTCATCATCGCAACCAGCGCATAGAGGAAAGGATTCTCGCTCCCGAAATGGTTGATGATCACGATGCGGCCGCCGGGCTTACAGACCCGAATCATCTCGCGCATCATCTTCACCGGGTCCGGCACCACCGTCATCACGTGGAAGGTGCATACGTCATCGAAGCTCTCGTCGGGGAAATCCAGATTGAGTGCATCGCCCTGCTTGAGCTCGATGTTGGCCCACTGATTTTCGCGAACTTTCTTTTCCGCCTGCGCCAGCATGTCGGCGGATGGATCGATGCCGACTACATGCACATACGGAGGATAGCCGTCCAGCGAGATGCCGGTGCCGACTCCCACTTCGAGGACGCGTTGATTGGGCCGCAATTTGAGGCTGTCGATGACAGAATGCTCGCTGTCAACGAACATCCTGCCGAAAATAGAGTCGTAAATTATCGCGAGGTCAGAATAGACCTTGCTTTCGTGCGGTTCGCCCATCGCTTAACCCCTCGGAAGTCTGTTATGCGGGAGGGAGGTGCGAAAGGCCCCAGCTTTCCGCCCCGCCAATGATGTTCAGGCGGCCGCGTTAATTCCTCGCGCGAGCTGACGCTTGGCCGACGTGATATCGCGTTTGCGAAACCGCCATTGCCGCCCCTTTTTGAACGCGGGCAGAATATTGCGGCGCGCGAACTCGTTCACCGTGTCCGGGCTCATGTCGAGGAGGAACGCAACCTCCCGCGAGTTCAAAAGGATGTCGTCTCTATCGGCCATCGTCAATTCAACAAGACCGCTTCCGTCGCGCTGAGTAGTTGAAGCGATTTTACTAATACGTGCCTCTTTGCGCTGTCAAGTTTAGTTCGCCTAACAGCCCGCGCCAACCGATCGGGAGCAGGTTTAGGAAGATTTCCGCACTTTTCGACGCGCAGTCGGATAATTCCCTGCAACTGAGCCTACACGTCTATTGATATTATTTCTATCTTTATGACGCTTTTAGACGCTAATCGTGTTCAATCGACGCATGGAGATGAGATAGTCGTACCACGCGCGAGTGACCACGATGCACGAAAACAGACCGGTCAGCACTCCGACGCATAACGTGACGGCGAATCCCTTCACCGGGCCGGTACCACCATAAAGAAACAGAATCACTCCCGCCATGAAGGTTGATATGTTCGAATCGCGAATCGCATCCCACGCGCGCTGATAGCCGAGCTTCACCGCCTCGCGAGGGGTCTTGCCGTTGCGCAATTCTTCGCGCATTCGCTCGTTCACCAGCACGTTCGCGTCCACCGACATTCCCAATGTGAGCACGATGCCTGCAATACCGGGCAGCGTGAGCGTCGCGCCAATTGCCGCCATCATGCAGAGCAGCAGCAGGATGTTCAGCGTGAGGCCGAAGTCCGCGAGAATCCCGGCGCGATCGTAATAGATCGCCATAAACACCAGCACGAAGGCCGCGCCGACGATGAAGGAAATCTCACCCGCGCGAATCGAGTCGCGTCCCAGCGATGGGCCGACGGTGCGCTCTTCCTCGAACTCGATCGGCGCCGGCAGTGCGCCTGACTTCAGCACGATGACGAGGTTGTGCGCTTCCTGCATCGAGAAGCGGCCGGTGATTTGCACATGGCCGCCGGAGATCCGTTCCTTGATGACCGGGTCGGAGTAAACGGTGTTGTCCAGCGCGATAACCAGTTTGCGTCCGACGTTGTCCGCGGTCAGCGTGTCGAAGATTTGCGCCCCGCGCGCATCCAGTTCGACGCTGACATAGTTGCCTTCGAATCTGCCACCGGGCCGCACCCGCGCATCGGTAACGACATCGCCCTGCATCAGCACCGGCTTCTCGACCAGGTATGGCTGGCGTCCACCGGCCTGCGGCGAGCCGTAAAGAATCTCATCACCCGGAGGCGGCCCATCCTTGAGCGCGTCGCCGATGCTGTGCTGATCGTCTTCGAGCTTGAACTCGAGCACCGCGGTTTTGCCGATGAGGTTTTTGGCTTCCTGGGGGTCCTGGATACCCGGGAGCTGGACCAGAATTTCGTTTTCCCCTTCCTTGACGACAGTGGTTTCACGAACCCCCAACTGGTCGATTCGATTGCGGATGGTTTCCAGAGCCTGGTCCATCGCATTGCTCTTGATCTGGGTGACCTGCATGGGTTTGAAGTTGACGAGGAAGGTGGGCGCGCCGCTTTCAGTGCTGCCCGAGGAAAGCCTCAGGTCAGGAAACGATTTCCCCACGATGTCATTGAAAGCCGAGGCGTCGGCGCCGTTCTTGAGCGCCACCACCAGCGCACCGGTGTTGGGATCCTGGGTGATTTCGGCGTCGATTTTGTTGGCGGTGAGCTCCTTCTTGAGGTCGTCGCCGCGCCGCTTGAGCTGGGTCTTGACCGCATCTTCAAGCTTAACCGCCATCAGCAGATGGGTTCCGCCTTGCAAATCCAAACCCAACTGGATCTTGGTGCCGGGCATCCAGTTCTTCAGTTGAGCGGGAAGTTGGAGGTTTGCGCTGGGCAGCAGCAGAATGATCGAAACCACGGTAAGCACTGCCGCAAGGTAGAGGCGGCTGCGGCCACTGCTGCCGGTGAAATGGAGATAGAGAAACGCCACTACCAGTGCGAGCAGAATTAACACGGGAGCGAAATTTTGATTTGCTGATTCCACCTGAAAATTCCATCGCGGCGGCCGCGCTCGATATCGGCGGGCCAGTCCGCTTTCTTATTCCTTTTTTGGATTCGAAGCCTTGCCGTACGCGGAAAGTCCGCCGATTTGGGTTCGTTCGACCCGAACCCTCACGTTTTGCGCCACTTCCAACGTAACCACCTTATCGCCCAGTTCAGTAATCTTTCCGATCAAGCCGCCGGTCGTTGTCACCTCGTCATTCTTCTTGAGCGCGCCAAGCATCTTGGTATGCTCCGAAGCTTTCTGGGTCTGCGGCCGGATGATGAGAAAATAGAAAATCGCGATGATGCCGACGATCGGCGCCATCTGGATCAGCGTTCCGTATTCCGAACCCTGGGTGCCTGCCGCGACCGATTGCGCCCAGGCGGTTCCCTCGAACAACGACCACATCAGTTTTCGTCCTGTGCCGGCTCTTGAATTTCGTCCGCGGCAAGGCGTGAAAGCCTCGTGTCCGCGAAGGATTTGAAGGTGCCCGATGCGATAGCAGCTTGGGCCTCCCGCATCAAGCGCCGATAAAAGTACAGATTATGCTCCGTCAGCGCGCGCGCCGCGAGTATCTCGCCGGACATATATAGATGTCTGAGGTAGCTGCGGGTGAAGGTCCGACACGGACGGCAATCGCAATCGGCATCGAGCGGTTCGCTGACATGCGCATACTCGGCGCGCTTTGATCGAGACTTCGCCGATACTGGTGAAGGCGCTGCCATTGCGTGCGTTGCGCGTCGGCAGTACGCAATCGAACATGTCGTAGCCCATCCCCACGCACGCGATGAGATCGGCGGGCGTCCCCACTCCCATCAGGTAATGCGGCTTGTCATCCGGCAGATGCGAGGCCGACAGCGCCGCCATCTCGCGCATCGCCTCTTTCGGCTCGCCCGACCGAAAGGCCTCCGGTCGCGTACCCATCGAAAGGAAGCGAGGTGATCTGATGCGCGCTGATCTCGCGCAGGTCGGCATAGATGCTGCCCTGCACAATGCCGAACAGCGCCTGTGTCTCACTCCGTCGCGCGCGAAGGCTGCGCTCGGCCCAGCGCGCGGTCATCTCGAGCGAGCTGCGCGCCCGCGGACGATCAGCCGGAAACGGCGTGCACTCGTCGAGCGCCATCATGATGTCGGAGCCGAGCCGCTCCTGAATTTGCACCGCGCTCTCCGGCGTGAACATCAGCGGCGCGCCATCGAGATGCGAGCGGAACCGGATGCCTTCCTCGGTAATGGAATTTATCTTCGCGAGGCTCATCGCCTGATAGCCGCCCGAGTCGGTCAGCACCGCGCCGGAAAATCCCATGAACTTCGCGATCCCGCCCATTTCGCCTACCAGCTCCTGACCGGGCCGGACCGCGAGGTGGTACGCATTCGAGAGGATGAGCCGATAGCCCATGTTCCACAGCTCGTCAGGCGACATCGCCTTGACGGCCGCCTGCGTACCGACCGGCATGAAGCAAGGCGTTTCGATTTCTCCGTGCGAGGTAACGAGCCTGCCGCATCGCGCCAGCCGATCGCGCGCGGTGATGGAAAATTCGAGCGTCGCCATTACGACGTAAGGAAGGGTTCAAATTTGCTCATAGCCCGGCAAGAACTCCTCGCCACTCCCGTCCTTTCATTAATGAGGCACCCCGCAAGAGTCTATCGCGCGGCCGCGTTCCTGCTTGCCGGCTGGTACCTGATGTTGCCCCATCTGCATAACGGAAAAGCGGATGTTAGTTTGCCGCTCTGCAACTGGTACTTCTACAACGAACGCACGGTGCCCGACCCCGGAAGAACGAAACAATCGCGAGAGTACGCCCTCGTCTTCGATTCGGGTCAAGGATGCAGAAAAAAGGTTCTCGAGCATATTCAGTTTGAGAAGAAGTTTTCCCGAGTGCTTGGACGTGACGTATCGGCTGCAATCGAAGTTTGGCACCACGCTCTGTGCGTTTCATCGGATGACCCGCGCCTCAAGTAGAAATGCGAGAGCAACCGCTGCTCGATCGAGTGTTGATTCACAAAATCAACATCGCGTCGCCATAACTCAGGAACCGATAGCGATGACGAATAGCGTCTTTATACGCCGCTAGAATCTTGTCGCGCCCCGCCATCGCCATCACCAGCGCCAGCACCGTCGTGCGCGGCATATGAAAGTTCGTGATCATCGCGTCGACCAGCTTGAAGCGAAATCCCGGATGTATGAACAGCCCGGTGAAGCCCTCGGTATCGCCCGTCACCGCATGCGATTCGAGCGTGCGCACGCTGCTGGTGCCGACCGCGACGATGCGGCCTCCGGTCCGTTTCGCATGCGCGATCGCCTCGACGGTTTCAGGCGGCATCACGTACCACTCCGCTTCCATCGAATGCTGCTCGACCACGTCGGAGCGCAGCGGCGCGAAGGTTCCCGGCCCGATGTGCAACGTCACAAACGCGCGCCGGACGCCGGCCTCAGCCAGCGCGCGGAAAACCTCATCAGTAAAATGCAGACCGGCAGTGGGCGCCGCGATCGCTCCCTCATGCGAGGCATACACGGTCTGATAGTCCTCGGCGTCGGCGGGATTCACCTCGCGATCGATGTAATGCGGCAGCGCGAGTTTACCATGCTCTCGAATGAGATCATTGAGCGGCACGGAATTCTCGCTCGCAACGATAGCGCGGCCGGGGCGCGCATAGCCTTGCACGACGATCGCGTGGCCATCCTCGAGGAGCAGCCGCGTGCCTTCCTTGAGCGGCCGATGCGCCCGGACCATCGCCTGCCACGAACCCGGGCGTTCGGTCATCGGACGCACGAACAGAATCTCGACCCGGCCACCCGACTCCTTATTGGCGAACAGCCTTGCGGGCATAACGCGGGTGTCGTTGAGGATGAGCAGGTCGCCCTCGCGGAGATGACGCGCGAGTTTGTAAAATCGCGAATGCTCGACTTCGCCACGCTTGCGATCGAGCACGAGGAGGCGCGCCTCGTCGCGGCGAGCGAGCGGTTCCTGCGCGATGAGTTCATCGGGCAGGTTATAGTCGAGTTCGTCGATTCTCATTCAACTAGGAAGGAAGAAAAGCCCGTATTTCCTCGATAAAGTGGGTTTGTTTTTGCACTTCGCTTGAGAGCAGCGTGACGGACGGATGAGAGCCCGAGGCGTCCTCGCCCGAGGGTGGTGTAGCACCATCGATTTTCCCGAACTCCAGCATTTGTCTGAGGTTTTTGGCTTCGTTTGGTAAAATCCCCGCACCAATCGCGTGAATGTAGTGGGTTTGTTTTTGCAATTCTCGTTTCCGCAATAGCGGCAGTGAAGCCTCCCGCCACAGTGGTCGCAACCGATATAAAGAGCCGGTCGCGCTTCACGACCGGCGCTGGCACACCATCAATGTTCCCGAACTCCAGCATTTGTCTGAGGTTTTTGGCTTCGTTTGGTAAATTCTGAGGAGCGTCATAACCTTCGTTATGCCGCCTTGACCATCAGCTTCCCGGTCCGTGTCCCTCGTTTTGGGCGAACATGAATCGTCACGTCACATCCCAAGGCGGTTAGAAACTCGCACAGCCGCTCCAGGGAGAATTTTTCCAGATGACCACGAACCAGTGCCGAGACCTTCGGCTGATCGATTCCGAGAATTTTCGCAGTTTGAAACTGAGTCAGTCTCTTCCTGGCCATAATCTGGCTTATCTGCGAAACGAGGCGCGCCTTGGCCAGCAATTCCGGCGCATCGGGAAGGCCAAGGTCAGCGAAAACGTTTTCGCTGCCGATCTCGAAGTCCAGTTTGCGACTCATCAATTGGCTCCTTCTGCGGTCAGTAGTGCATGGACCTTTTCAGCGTGCTTCAGTCGCGCTCTGACCAATTGGATCTCTGCGCGCGGCGTCGGGATACCCTTTCTTGATTTCTTCTTAAACGCGTGAAGGATATAGACAGCGGAAGGAAATCGAAGCGTGTAAACCGCGCGGTATGTGTCATCGCGGAAGTCAGCAATCACTTCGAGAACTCCCGCTCCGCCAAATCCGCGCAACGGCTTGGCTTCCGGATGCTTGCCACCTTCCTGTGCCACCCACAACGCATATCCAATCTTCGATTGAACCTCTTTGGGAAAGGTCTTTAGATCGCTCTTGCTGCTACGTATCCAGATGATCCTTTTTGGTCCGGTCCGAAGAGCGACGCTCGGCACCTTCTAACAGTATGCCTTTTTGGACATTATGGCGAAACTGCCATGCCCGTGTCGTCACAGCTTGTCAATCAAGCTCTTCGGCAACGATGCTCGGCTGAACCTCGACCTCCCACATCATGATGATCGCGGCCGCGACGAACAGCAGCAGCGCGCCGAACCCGATCGCATAGCGAAGCCCGATCAGATTACCCATCAGCGCGCCGACCAATGCTCCAATGAGTCCCGCGCCCAGGCCCAGGAACCGCACGCCCGCGATAACCCGTCCGAGCATCCGCGGCGGCGAAATTTTCTGGATGAGGCTCATCTGCGTCACGAAGTATATCGTCCCGAATGAGTCGCCGATGAGCTGCTGGGCGACCAGCAATGCAATGCTGACCAGCCCGGCTCCGTGCGCCATCGTGAGCAGCGCGAATCCCAGTCCCATCGCGCCCAGCCCGAGCGCCATCGCGCGCCCGTTGCCAACTTTGTCCGTCGTTCGCGTCGTTAGTGCGGCACCAACGAACGACGCGGCCCCGCCCACTCCATAAATCATCCCGAGCGGTCCCGGCGAGAAGCCAAGTTCGTTGATGAAGTACAGCGCGTAAACGGTGCCGAAGATTCCTTGCGCGATGGCGCCGACTGCCGCGCTCAATGCGATCGCAAGCAGCCGCGAGTCTTCGGCGATGCATCGCGCACCGTCGAGAATTTCTCGCGCGACGCGCGAGTCTTTGCGGGGTGCCGGCGCATCCTCGGGTTTGCTGATGAAGCTCAGGAAGATCGCCGAGAACACGAACGATACCGCATCGAATGCAATCGCGATCGGCGCGGTGAGCCATTGCACCAGCCATCCCGCGAGGCCGAACGCGCCCATCTCGGCGACGGCCTCGGTCGCGGTCAAGATGCTGTTAGCCTGCGTGATCGCATCGCGCCCCACCAGCGTCGGCAGATACGCGCGATAGCCGACGCTGAAAAGGATGTCGGCGAACGAGGTGAGGAACATCACCACATAGACCTGCTCGATGTGCAGCATGCCGAGCATGCCAGCCGCGGGAATCGACGCGAGCATCGCGATATTGGCGAGGTCGGCGCCGATCATCAGCGGGCGTCGCCGCAGACGGTCGACCCATACGCCCGCGAACAGGCTGAACAGCAGAGCAGGCACAGTGCGCCATACCGCCAGCGCCGCCATTTGGGTGGGCGTCGCATGCAACGCGATCACCGCAAGGAAGCTGATCGCGACGCCGCCGACCTTGGAGCCGAATTCCGAGATCGTCTCACCAGTCCACAACTTCAGGAAGTCGGAGTGCTGAAAGAGGCTATGAGGCTTCACCTCCGATGCGGCAGCACCAGAGGAACCAAGATTCGTTTCCTTGTCCATAGAGTCCCATCGCGCCAAAAAACAAAAGCCCCGAGCTTCGAAGCGCGGGGCTTAGTCCACTTTCGAGTTCGCGTCAGTTCATATGTGGGTTGATGGCTGGCATGAGACTCTCTCCGAGTCGCGGCGATATTATGCCGCGTGCGCGCGCGACGCAATCGCCTCTTGCGCAAGCCGAGCACCTTCCATACTGACGATCGCATGCAATATGCATTCGACCTCGCGAACTTTGGACCCTATGCGGACCCGCGCGTGCTCGCCGATCTCGCACATCGCGCCGAGGACTCCGGATGGGACGGCTTCTTCATCTGGGACCATATTCTCATAGTTGGTGGAGGTCCGGTCGGAGATCCGGTCGTGCAACTCGCCGCGATCGCAGCGGCCACCTCGCGCATCAAATTCGGTCCGATGATCACACCATTGCCGCGTCGCCATCCATGGAAGCTCGCGCGCGAGGCCGCTTCGCTCGATCATCTGTCGAGCGGGCGCCTGATCCTGGGCATTGGACTGGGCGGGGACTGGTTCGGCGAGCTGAGCTCGTTTGGATATCCAACTGACGATGTGGTGCGCGCCGAAGTCCTCGATGAGGGCCTCGCGATCCTCACCGGGCTTCTCAGCGGCGAGGAGTTTTCGTTCGAGGGAAAACACTACACGATGAAACCGACTCAGTTCCTGCCGCAGCCGGTGCAGGCGCGAATCCCAATCTGGATCGCGGGAACCTGGCCGCGCCCGCGCCCGTTTCGACGCGCCGCGCGCTATGACGGGGTGGTGCCGATGTCAGGGAACATCGAGAAGGACCTGAGCGTCGCGGATGTCCGCGCGATCGCGAGTTTCATAAAGCACAATCGCAAAAGCGCGGATCCGTTCGACATCGTGCATGCCGGCAACACGGCGGGAAAATCGAGGCGCGAGGCCGTCGACATCGTGGCAGCGTTCATCGAGGCCGGCGCGACCTGGTGGAACGAAGCGCCGCTGCCATGGAAAACCACCCTCGAGGAAGTCCGCGCCCGCATCGCAGCCGGCCCGCCGAAACTCTAGAGCGCTAGGTGAACTTCAAAATGATCTTGCCGAAGTGCTCGCTCGCCTGCATCATGCGATGCGCCGCGGCCGCTTCCGAGGCCGGCAACACTTTGTAAATCGGCGGCCGCAACCGGCCCTGCTCCAGCGCCGGCGCATTCATGTTCACGAACGCCGCGACGATCTCCGCCTTCTCCGCTTCCGGGCGGCTGCGCAGCGTCGATCCCATTATCTTCAAATGCTTGCGCAACACCGGCATCAGATCGATCTCGCTCTTGTTGCCCTTCATCAATCCGATCAGCACCAGGCGTCCACCGTGCGCGAGCGATTCGATGTTGGCCGGCAGGTAGGCGGCGCCGATGCTGTCGAGAATGATGTCGACGCCGCGGCCGTTGGTCGCCGCTTTGACCTGAGTAGCAAAAGGCGCCTTGTTGTAGTTGAGCGCGATATCGGCACCGAGCCTGAGGCATTGATTGCACTTCTCGTCGCTGCCGGCGGTCACGATCGATCGCGCGCCCGCCTCCTTGAGCAGCAGGATCGAGGCGGTGCCGACGCCGCTGCCACCGCCATGAACCAGCACCGTATCGCCAAACTTCACTTCGGCAAGCGTGAATAGGTTGAGAAACGCGGTGAGGAAGACCTCGGGCAGGCCCGCCGCCTCCGCGTCACTGAGTTCGTCGGGAATGTGCATCGCCGAGCCGTGATGCACCGCGGCTTTTTCCGCATAGCCGCCGCCCGCCAGCAGAGCCATCGCGCGCTCACCAACCTTCCATCCTTTGACGTTGCGGCCGACCGCGATGACTTTGCCCGCCGCCTCCAGCCCGATGATTTCCGATGCGCCGGGCGGCGGCGGATAAAATCCCTGGCGCTGCATGATGTCGGCGCGATTAAGCCCGGCATGCGTTACGCCGATCATGATGTCTTCGTCGCGCAGAACCGGATCGGGAACGTCGGCGAGTTTGAGAACGCTTTCATCACCGGGTTTTTCCGTAATCACTGCTTTCATTCTTGATTCCTTTTTCGATTCAGTCCTTGTACGGATCGTTCGCGAAACGACCTACAGCGATGCCTCGACGCCGAAGATCGTGCGTAACGCCACATCGTTGCGGGCGCTTCGCGAAGCGCCCCTACAAGGAAGTCATCCGCCTCGTCTATATACACCGCGCGACGCTAGTCATCTCAACACATCGCCACATCGCCTCCCCGCTTGACTCTGGAGTATGGTCAAGGGTCTAGGATTTACGAAGATGAAGATTGGGAACGTTGCGAACAAAGCTGAGCTGAGCATCGACACGTTGCGATTCTACGAGCGCGAGGGCCTCATCTCCTCGCCGCGGCGGCTGTTTTCCGGCTATCGCGATTTTCCCGAGGACGTGCTCGATCGCATCGAGTTCATCAAGGAAGCGAAGGGCCTCGGCTTCACGTTGCGCGAAATCAAGGAGCTGCTCTCGATGGGCGTCAAATCGACCCGCGAATGCGGACCTGTCACGCATAAGGCGCAACAGAAACTCGCCGAAATGGAATCGGAGATCGAGCGGCTGCAGCGGCTGCGGCGCACGCTGCGGAAGATGGTCAGGGAATGCGACGGGCAGTGTATGCAATCGCGAAACGGCAGCTCTCGCAAAAACGGAAGACTGCACTGAAGAAGGAATCCATGGAAGTAACGATCTTTACCAATGTCGGATGCTCGGCCTGTCACATGGCGATGGACTTCATGAATCGCCACAACGTGACTTACACGGAACGCAATCTCGCGGAGGATCCCGCGGCGCGCGATGAGCTGATCGCGATGGGCTTTCGCGCCGTGCCGGTGATCAAGGTCGGCAACGAAACGATGCTCGGCTTCAGCGCGCCGAAACTGCGCAAGATGTTGTCGCTTTGATCGTCACGCAAATTCTTCGTTCCAAAATGAAAGCGCCCGGATTTTCTCCGGGCGCTTTTCCTTTTCAATCAATCAGTCGAGGTGCTTGCGCAAAAACGTCGGGATGTCGAGTTTGTCGTCGGAATCGGCCAGCCGCTCCGGCTCCAGCTTCTCATCCAGCACCGGCGTTTCGCCGCGTCGTTTGAAGGCCGGAATGTCGAGCGTGCTGTCATCGACGATCATTCCCATCTTGCGCACCGGCCGATTCGGCGCAAGCGTCCTGAGGGGCGGCGCACTGGGCGACGGCGCATGCGGTGGCGTCGGACGCAGCTCGCCGGCGTCAACCGGACGCGTCGAGGATGCCATTATCGGGGTCGTCACCGGAGTGCCCGAAGGCGAGAACTTGGGGCCGATCGAATTGCGCTCCAGCTCCCCGAATCCGGTCGCGATGACGGTTACCCGAATCTCGTCGGTGAGGCGATCGTCGATCACCGCTCCCAGTATGATGTTGGCGTCTTCGTGCGCTTCCTCGTGAATCAGGCTCGCGGCCTCATTCACTTCGTACAGCGACATGTCGGGTCCGCCGGTGAAGTTGATGAGGAGTCCGCGCGCGCCTTTGATGGAAACGTCCTCCAGCAATGGACTGGAGATCGCGCGTTGCGCCGCTTCGACCGCGCGGTTTTCGCCCGACGCACTCGACGCCCCCATCATCGCCATGCCCATCTCGGCCATAATCGATCGCACATCGGCGAAATCGAGATTGATGAGCCCGTGCACCGTCACCAGCTCGGAAATCCCGCGCACCGCTTGCAGGAGTACGTCGTCGGCTTTGGTAAACGCTTCGCGCAGCGACATGTTGCGGCTGGCGACCGAGAGCAGGCGCTGATTGGGAATCGTGATCAGCGTGTCGACCGCAGCCTTGAGCTCGCGCAATCCGTGGTCGGCTTGCGCCGCGCGCTTGCGACCCTCGAACTGGAACGGCTTGGTCACGACGCCGACGGTGAGCGCGCCGAGCTCGCGAGCGATCTTCGCAATCACCGGCGCCGAGCCGGTTCCGGTGCCACCGCCCATTCCGGCGGTGACGAACACCATCTCCGCGTCCGACAGCATGTCGCGCAGACGCTCTTCGCTCTCGAGGGCGGCCTTGCGCCCGATTTCAGGATTGCCGCCGGTGCCGCGCCCGCGCGTGATATTTTCGCCGATCTGCAGGCGCACCGGCACGCTGCTGTTCTGCAGCGCCTGTGCGTCGGTATTGATCGCGACGAAATCGACGTTGCGGACTCCAGCCTGGATCATGTGCGCGACGGCGTTTCCACCGCAGCCGCCCGCGCCGATCACTTTGATCCGAGCGCCCGGATCGGGATTGTCCACCAACTCAATCATCACCCTTCCTCCTCCACCACCTCGGTGGATTTTCCGCGTCGCTGGAGTCTTTGGTGCGCGCGGCACTAAAAAAAATCTCTTACCCAATCTGAGAGCCGCGTGCGCAGCCGCCCCATCTTGCGCAGCCGCGCTGAGCCGTTGCCCAACCCGCGCGAACCCGCCTGATACAACAGCAGGCCCGCCGAAGTGGTGTACATCGGTTTCATCAGCTCTTCAGGCATTCCTTTCAAATTCGTCGGCAGCCCGCGCCGCACCGGAAGATTGAACACGCGCTCTGCCAGTTCCTGGGTGCCTTCGAGGAGCGACGTGCCGCCCACCAGCACCAGTCCGGACGCGAGGCTGTCCGCAACTCCCGAGCGCATCAACTCGCGCTGCGCCATCGAAAAAATCTCTTCCATTCGCGGTTCGATGATCTCCGCGAGGATGCGGCGCGCGATGATGCGCGGCTCGCGTCCGCCCACTCCGGGCACCTGCACGGTCTCGTCACGGCGCACCACCAGGCTGGTCGCGACGCCATAATCGATCTTGAGCTTTTCGGCGTCGGCGGCCGGCGTGCGAAGTCCCGCCGCGACATCATTGGTAAGATGATTCCCGCCGATCGGCAGCACCGCGGTATGCATCACCGCGCCGCCATGGAACACGATGATATCGGTGGTGCCGCCGCCGATATCGAGCAGCGCGACGCCGAGTTCGCGCTCTTCCGCGAACAGCGCCGCATCGGCTGAGGCGAGCGGCTCGAACACCAGTTCCGAGGGCGTCACTCCCGCTCGCTCGCAGCATTTGGTCAAGTTGGCGCCGTAGCTCTGCGCCGCGGTGACGATGTGGATTCGCGCCTCCAGACGCACCCCCGCCATCCCGATTGGATCGCGCACCCCTTCCTGATCATCCACCGCGAACTGCTGCGGCAGGATGTGCAGTACCTGGCGATCGAGCGGGATCGCGACGGCGCGCGCGGCATCGATAACCCGATCGACATCGCGCGGCCCGACTTCGCCACCGCGCACGGCGACGATTCCATGACTATTGAGGCCGCGGATGTGGGCGCCCGCGACACCTACCGCGACCGAACCCATTCTGATCCCCGAACTGCGCTCGGCTTCCTCAGTCGCCGCGCGAATCGCTTCCACGGTCGCCTCGATATTGACCACCACGCCCTTACGCAGACCGGTGCACGGGGCGACACCATAGCCGAGCACCGCGATTTCATTTTCGACCGGCACCTCGGCCACGATCGCGCAGATCTTGCTGGTGCCGACGTCGAGGCCTGCGAGCACGTTCCTCATCGCACCATCGCCCCCCGCTCCGCGATGCTTACTCGCGCCGGTTCCAGAGTGCTGCGCGCGATCATTGGCGCGCGCCGTTTCAGCTTGGGCAGATCGGTCTTCAGGCGCACCACCGCCATTCCCGGCGTCGTCATATCAACCATCGCGATCAGCCGCTCGCGCCCCTGCCATTGTTTGAGCACCTCGAGCGCGCGAGGGAGTTCGAGCGCCACACTATCCTTATCGACCACCACCGCCATTCGTTCGCGATCGAGGTAGAAAGATGCGGTGCCGTCCTTGTCGATGCGCATCTCGGAAATGAGGCTCGACATCTGGGCCTCGGCACGAACCAGGATTTCGGCGTCCGTCACCAGCTCGGACGCCATCGCGCTCTCCACTCCGGGTCCGCTCATGATCGGGAGGTTCGGCTGTTGAGCGGGCGAGACGGGTCCGCGAATTTCACCATGCGCGAGAAGCGCATAGAAGCCATCGTGTCGAGAGATGATTGCGATCGGAGCGTCGACGCCGCGCGTGCGTTCGACTGGTCCCGCAGTTGCGGGCGCGCGATGCTTCAGATTAAGCAACGCCTCGAGCGGCGCAATACTCTGGTCGAAGGTGTCCGCGGCATGTCGAAACGGACCGAGCTTCGCCAAGGTGCGATCGGTCCATGTAGTCAGGAGATTTTTTGCGCGAAGTGCGACCCGACGGCCGGCTTCACTGAAACCGGTGATCACTCCGAGAACGAAAAAAGCGCACAGCAGGACGCCCGCCAATCGCGGACTCCAACCCGATGCGCTATCGCTCTTCTTTTTCCTCGCCGCCACCGCCACCTCAACTCCGCTTCCCACGCCATGGCGCGTCCATGCGCCATGGGTCGGCTGCCGCCGCTCTTCAATTCACAATTATCGCTATCGATCGGTCTTTATCAACTCGCCTCCGGCTGCCAGTCCCCGACCATCTTCACTTCCGATTCGAGTAAGATGCCGCTGCCGGCCTGAACTTTCTCCCGCGCCATTTCGATCAAAGCGTGAACATCGTCGGCGCGCGCCGCTCCAAGATTCACAATGAAGTTGGCGTGTTGCTCGGAGAATGCCGCGTCGCCAATGCGATGACCTTTCATTCCGGCCGCCTCCAGCAGACGTCCCGCGAAATTGCCGGGAGGATTTTTGAAGATCGACCCCGCGTTCGGAACATTGCGCGGCTGGCGCGAAGCGCGTTTGGCTCGCACTTCCATCACGCGCGCGCGCAGCTTGTCGCGGTCACCGCGCATCAGTTCGAAATCGACCCGCGAGATCACAAAATGCGGCGGAAGGTTGGTCCGTCGATAAGCGAAGTTGACCTCCGCCGGCGTCAGCGCGCGCGCCTCGCCCTCCGCAGTGACGCCATGCACGAGTGTGACGACGCGGGCAATTTCGCCGCCGAACGCGCCGGCATTCATTACCAAACCACCCCCGACGGTGCCGGGAATTCCCTCGCCGAATTCCAAACCTTCGAGCCCGCGCTCGACCACCGTTTCAACCAGCTTTCGAAAATCCACCCCCGCGCCGGCTGAAACCTTCACCTCGTCAATGGAGATTCTGTTGAAGCCCTCACCGAGCCGAATCACCAATCCTCGAATCCCGCGATCGCTGACCAACAAGTTGGTGCCATGGCCGAGGCAAAACGCAGGCACTCCAGCGCGATGCGCCGCGCTTTTCGCGCGCATCAGCTCGGCCTCGCTCTCGACTGTGAGGAACAAATCGGCCGGCCCGCCGATTCGAAACGAAGTGAATTCCGCGAGCGACTGATTCACGTGGAGCCGCTCCCGGAAAACGTCTCGTAGCTTTGCTTCGAGGCGCAGTTCATCTTCAGGCCTGCTCATGGGTGGTTCGCTCAACGCCAAGTTCCGCGAGCAGTTGGTCGCCAAGCGTGTAGATGTCGCCGGCGCCGAGGGTCAGGATGACGTCGCCCGGCGCCGTCATCTGCGCGAGCTTGTTCGCCGCACCGGCCAGCGCGCCGAGATATCTGACATTGAGATGACCGCGCTTGAGGATCGCCTCGTACAAGCGGTGCGACGAGACATCGGGAATCGCGTCCTCGCCGGCCGGATAGATATCCAACAGGCAGAGCACGTCGGCATCGTCGAACGCGCTCAGAAATCCGTCGAACAGGTCGCGCATCCTCGTGTATCGATGCGGTTGGAACACCGCCACGATGCGCCGCTTGAATGCGCCACGCGCCGCCGCGAGCGTCGCCTTAACTTCCTCCGGGTGGTGAGCATAGTCGTCGATGACGATACGTCCTGCCGCCTCACCCTTGATCTCGAAGCGACGGCTGATGCCGGAAAACTTCGCCAACGCTCTGGCCGCAACTTCGAAGGCGATTCCCAATTCGAGCGCGACCGCAATCGCGGCCAGCGAATTCATCGCGACATGGTGGCCGGGAGTCGGAATCGTCACGATGCCAAGCATCTCGCCTTTGCGGACAACTTCAAAGCGCGTCGAGAGACCGTCGATTAGGATTTTCTCAGCGCGTAAATCTGCGTCAGGCGCGATCCCGTAGGTGATCACCGGCTTGCGAATCGACGCCAGCAACGCGCGCACATTGACGCTGTCGATGCCGAGCACTGCGGCGCCGTAGAACGGGACATGATTAATGAAGCTCAGGAACGCCTCGCGCACGCGATCGATGTTGCCGTAATGATCGAGATGCTCGGCATCGATGTTGGTAACGACCGCAAGCGTCGGTACCAGCAACAAAAACGACGCATCGCTCTCGTCGGCCTCGGCCACCATGTAGTCGCCGCGGCCCAGCCGCACGTTGCTTCCTCGCGAGCGCAGATTTCCGCCCACCGCGACCGTGGGATCGAGCCCAGCCTCTTCGAGGATCAGGCCCACGAGGCCGGTGGTCGTAGTCTTTCCGTGGGTGCCCGCGACCGCGATTCCAACCCGCGCCATCCGCAACAGCTCGCCCAGCATCTCGGCACGCGGAATCACCGGGATCTTCATCTCGCGTGCGCGAGCGACTTCGGGGTTGGAAAATTTGACCGCCGATGAAATCACTACGGCGTCCAACTCGGGTTTGACATGCATCGCATGATGGCCGGTCTTGATTTCCGCGCCGAGCGATTTCAGGCGCGTCGTGACCGCGCCCTCTTTCAAATCGCATCCGCTAACCGCGAAGCCGAGACGCAACGACAGTTCCGCGATCCCGCTCATGCCTGCGCCGCCGATTCCAATGAAGTGCAGCCGGCGCTGGCGGTTGAGCAGCGAGGTGGAAGAAGCTTGTGTCACGCGGATGGACTCCGGCGGTCGACTAAATCGAAACAGACCTGCGCAATTTTTCTCGCCGCATCGGAGGGCACCGCGCCGTGCGCTTTGTCGCCCATCTCGCGCAACAGTTCGCGATTGCCGGCCAGGCGCTCGATTTCACGCGCGAGGTTAGCCCCGAGCTGGTCGTCATCTTGAACGATGACCGCGCCGCCCGCGCGCTCGATGACTCGCGCGTTGTGGAATTGCTGGCGATCGCGATGAAACGGATACGGCACAAAAATCGCCGGGCGGGCGGCCAGGGCGACATCGGTGACGGTGCCACCGCCGGAGCGCGCGATCACCAAATCGCTCCGGTGGAGAGCGCCAGGCACATCATCTATAAAGCCAGTCACGTCCGCTTTCAGCGCAAGATTTCGGTACTCCGCCCTCACAAACTCCTCGTCGATCTCGCCCGCCTGATGGACGACCTCGAAATTTATAACATTATTTCTCCAGATTTTGAAAGCGTTTAGGACTCCCAAATTGAGGCGATGCGCCCCGCTCGACGCGCCTAAAACAAGGATTTGAAGTGGACTGTCCGATTTCGGCTTCCGGTCAGCGCGCGATTGATACCGCAGCGGAATCCCGGTCACCACCACTTTCGAAGCACTGAAATTCCCGATGCTCTCCCTGAAGCCGAGGCAAATCTTGTCGGCGAAGCGCCACAGCATCCGGTTCGAAAAACCGGGAGTAGTATTTTGCTCCATCAGGACGAGGGGGACGCGCGATAAAATCGCCGCGATGCCCATCGGCGCCGAGGCGTAACCGCCCGCGATCACCACCAGGTCCGCGCCGAATCGCCGCAGCGTCGCGCGCGCCAGGATGATCGCTCTCCCGAGTTCCGCAATCGACTTCACCCGCGCGACCGCGCCGCGCCCGCCGCGCAGCCCGTGCACATCGTACAGCTCGTAGCGATGCTGCGTCTTCGGCAGCCACTTCGCTTCGAAACCGTAGCGGGTGCCGACGTAAAGCACCTCGGTGTCGGGACGCTCGCGCACCAACTCCTCGCCGAGCGCCACGGCGGGAAACAGATGGCCTCCGGTGCCACCTCCCGCGATGACGACTTTCATCTGACCGCGGGACGGCGGCCGAGCGCGAGCAATGCTCCGAGCGCCGCCATCGACATCATGATCGCGGTGCCGCCGTAACTCAAAAATGGCAGCGGCAGTCCCTTGGTCGGAATGAGCCCGATCACGACCGCCATATTGATCAATGCCTGTAACGACAGGCTCGCGGTGAGGCCGACCGCGAGCAGGCTTGCGAATCCGTCAGGCTCGTCGTGCGCGATTTTCATTCCGCGAAAAAGGATCATACAAAACAGCGCGACCACGATGACGCCGCCCAGGATGCCGAACTCCTCACCCACCACGGCGAAAATGAAATCGGTATGCGCCTGCGGCAGGTAGTACATCTTCTGGCGTCCCTCGCCCAGCCCCACGCCCCATCCGCCCCCGGCGCCGAGCGCGATGAATGACTGGATGAGCTGGAAACCGGCTCCCCGTGCGGTTTCCCACGGATGCAAAAACGCGGTGATGCGCCGCATCCGATACGATTTCGCCATCGTCTGCAGCACCAGGATGCAGAGCGCTGCCCCGCCTGCCGCGCCGAGATGCTTCATTTGCGCGCCTGCCGCATACAGCATTGCAAACAACACCAGCGCGAGCATCACCGTATTGCCCAGATCCGGCTGTTTCAGGATCATCAGCGCGATCGGCGTCACAATGAGAAAGGTTGGCAGCAGGCCGTGCTCGAAGAAGCGCATCCGATCCTGGCGCTTGCTTAGAAACTCGGCGAGGAAAAACACTACCGCGAGTTTTACGAACTCGACCGGCTCGCATACGTACGGCCCCAGCCGCAACCATCGCCGCGCACCGCCGCGCATGATTCCCAGGCCGGGGACGTAGAGCATGATGAGCATGGCGATCGAGACGATGAAGAACGGGAAAACCAGCCGGCGCAATCCGCGCAGCGAGAATTGCGAGAGTGCGATCAGCATCACGAGACCGATGCCGAGATGGAGCAAGTGCAGCTTGAAGAAATGAAACGCGTCGCCGGTTTTTTGCTGGCTCATGAAGTAGGTGGTGTTGAGCACCATCAGGCAGCCCAGCATCAACAGCGCCATCGCAGGCAGCCACAACCAGGGGTCGGGCCGCCGTTGGCTTACCGCCTCAAAGCGCCCGAACCAACTCTTTAAATAAGTTACCGCGCTCCGCATAGTCCCTGAATTGGTCGAAGCTGGAACATGCCGGCGAGAGCAGCACGGTATCCCCAGCGACCGCCACCTCCGCCGCGCGCGCGACCGCGCCGGCCATTTTTTCCACCACCTCAATCCGCGTTGCACCATCGAGCGCGCCGCGCATCTTGTCGCGCGCGGCCCCGATAAAAATCGCGAGCTTAACCTTTTCTTCGAGCGGCTTCCGCAGCGGCGCATAGTCGCCGCCTTTGTCGAAACCTCCCGCGATGAGAATCACCGGCGCACTCACCGCCTCGAGCGCTTCCACCACTGCGCCGACGTTGGTCCCCTTCGAATCGTCGATGAACCTGATGCCGCGCCATTCGTGCACCAGTTCGATGCGATGGCTCAAGGGCTGGAAGTTCGCCAGGCCTTCCTCGATAGCAGCAGTCTCGATGCTCATCGCGAGCGCCGCTGCGCTCGCCGCCATCGCGTTGGTAAGGTTGTGCCTTCCCGGCAGATTGAACTGCGCGAGGCTGATGCGCCCGCGGCGCCCGTGGATGTCGAAGTAGATTTCATCTTCGCCGGGCCAGATCGCATCGCCCCCGGGCGGCGCGGCCGAGAGCCCGAAGCCTACCACGCGCGAGCGCATCGCGAGGCGCAACTTCCATACATTCGGATCGTCGCGGTTGAGAATCGCAAAATCACCGGCGCCCTGATTTTCGAACAGGCGCGCCTTCGCACGTCCGTAGTCTTCGAGATCGCGATAGCGCTCGAAATGATCGTCGGTGAGATTGAGATGGATCCCGAGATGCGCGCGGAATTTATCGATCCACTCGAGCTGAAAGCTGGAAATTTCGATCACCAACGCGTCGACGTCCCGGTCAGCGGCCGCGATGAGTGGCACGCCCAGGTTGCCGCCCACGAAAACATTCTTGCCGGCCGCAGTCAGGATGTCGCCGACCATCGTGGTCACTGTGCTCTTGCCGTTGGTGCCGGTGATACCGACGATCGGCGCCTTGGTAAAACGGCTCGCCAGCTCCAATTCGCCGATCACCGGAATGCCGCGCTGCTGAGCCTCGCGCAGCAAAATCGAATCGCGCGGAATGCCGGGGCTGGTCACCACCAGGTCGACGCCCTTGAGCCATTGCGCTTTTTCGGCGCCGAGGTGAAGCTCGCCCGCCGGCAGGTCACTCGTCGCAAGGTCGGATTTCTTGTCGGTCAGCAGCAAGCCAGCGCCGCGCGCGGCGAGAAACCGGGCCGCCGCGCGCCCGCTGACGCCGAGCCCGACCACCATCACGCGCTTGCCCCTGAGTTCCATCATCGAAGTTTGAGCGTACTGAGCGCGAACAGGGCGCACACGATTGAGACGATCCAGAAACGGATTACCACGATAGTTTCCGGCCATCCTTTAAGTTCGAAATGATGATGCAGCGGTGCCATCAGAAAGATCCGCTTGTGCGTCATTTTGAAATAGTAAACCTGAATTATGACCGAGAGTGTTTCGACGACAAAGATCCCGCCCGCGATCAACAACACCAGTTCCTGCTTCGCCAGTACCGCGACCGCGCCGATCGAACCGCCCAGCGAGAGCGCGCCGACGTCGCCCATCATCATCGATGCCGGGTACGCGTTGAACCACAGAAATCCCAAGGACGCAGCGACCAACGCGGCACAAAAGATCGCGACCTCGCCGATGCCGGGAATGTGCGGAACCGCCAGATAGGTCGCGAACTTGATGTTGCCGGCGACATAGGTGAAGACCCAGTAAGTCAACGCCACCGTCATCACCGGGCCGATCGCCAGGCCATCGAGACCGTCGGTCAGGTTCACGGCATGGGACGAAGCGACGATTACGAAGACCGCGAACGGAATGTAGCCCCACCAATGGAGATCGGGGTGCAGATTCTTGGCGAAGGGGATCGTCAGATGCGTGTCGAAGTGGAGCGGGCCGAATAGAAAACCCGCCGCGACTGCTGCGAAGAAAAACGACCATCCGAGCTTGGTGCGTCCGCTGATTCCCTGCCCCCGGCCGCGTTTGAGTTTCAGCATGTCATCGGCGAGGCCGACCGCGCCGAAGCTGATTGCCACGAACAGCGGGATCCAGACGTAGAGGTCGCGCACATCAGCCAGGAGAATAGTCGCCAGGACTGCGGAACTGAGAATCAGCAGACCGCCCATGGTCGGCGTGCCGGCTTTCTTCTGATGCGCTTGCGGCACTTCGTCGCGAATGGTCTGGCCGAAATGAGCGGCGCGGAAACGCTCGATCAGAATCGGTCCGAGTGCCAGCGACAACGCAAGCGCGGCGAGCCCCGCCATCACGGAGCGAAAGGTCTCGTACCGTAAAACGCCGAAACCAACGTGATGCGTGTGGAGGGGATAGAGCAGGAGATAGAGCATCGGATCAAAGCCGCGTAATCTGCGCGATTTGGAAAGTACCGCGCCAACCTGAGGTATGGCTTTTGCGGAGGCGGGCGCCGGTCCTTAACCCGCTTAAGATCTCTGCCACCTTGTCACGCGCCCAAGGGTCGGCGCGACAGCGCGCGCTCGAGGCCCCGGATCGGTGGCCGGCATTGCTCCGGCGCTGTCGCCTTCACCATCAGCCGCTGTTGCGACTTCTCTCCCCGCATCTTTCCTCGTCCTCCTCCACGACTACCCGCGCTGTTTTACTATACCGACCAGCGCGTTTTAGTCGATCCCGCAGCAACTGTTTCGACGCCCAATCGGGCTAGCGACAGGCGTCAGGTCTAAGCGTCGGCAAAATCCTTGATCCCTTTGAGGAGCCGCGCGCCGCGCTCTTCCGGCTTCGGCGCGAACGAAAAGAACTGCAGCGCGGTGGTCGTCACTCCCGCCTTGAAGAACTCCTCGACGCGCTTGCGGCAGGTCTTGGCATCGCCGAAGACATAGATGCGCTCGACCATTGCATCGGGGAGCGATTCGAGCGCCGCCTTGCGCTCGCCGCGATTCCACAATTCCATCGCCTTGCCGGCCTCGTTTTCGTAGCCGATTTCCTTGAAAAACTTGTTGTAGCCCGGAACGGTGATGTAGGCGGTGAGATTGCGCTTGAAGAGAGCATGCGCGGTGGCGACGTCTTCGCCTACCGCCACGTTGATGCGGCATACCACATCGAGCTGCTCCGGATCTTTGCCGGCCGCGCGCATGCCCTCGCGGGTATGCTCGACCATCGCAGGCAGCGACTCAGGGGTAACGAAATTGGTAATCAGGCCGTCGCCGATCTCGCCCGCCATCCGGCACATCGCCGCGCCCTGCGCGCCGAGGTAGATGGGCGGCGGCGGAACATCGAGCGGCAGGTCCATGCGGAATCCGTTGATGCGCATGGTTTTGCCATCGACCGAGTACTTCTCGCCCTTCATGATGGCGCGCACCGCCGCCACCGTCTCGCGGGTGCGCGTATGCGTCTTCACATAGGGCACGCTCATCCAGTTTTGCACGATGGCGGGGCTGGAGATGCCGAGGCCGAGCACGAACCGACCGCCGGACAGATTGGCGAGGGTGGCCGCCGACATCGCAATCAACGCCGCGGAGCGCGTGTAGACCGGAACAATCGCGGTGCCGAAGCGCAGCTTGCTGGAAAGCATCGCCATCGCGGCGATCGGCGTAAACGCATCACTGCTGTTGGCCTCGAAGGTCCAGGCATCGGTGTAGCCGCATTCGTCCGCAAGCTGTACCGTCTCGCGGATACGGCGATTAATGAATGGATCGATTGGAAGTGTGATCCCGAGTCGTCGTTGCATCGTGCACCCCTGCAAAGGAATGCCACACCATATCGCATCGCGAAGCGGGGCGGCCACTGTTGCCGAGGGCCGGAGTTTTCCCCGCCCCGATGCGCAGATATTATTAGATGACGTGGCCTGACGGCTCAGCTCTGCGGCGCAGATTCCGCAGGCGTCCGCGTACTTCAGCTTCGACCACCTGATTCATGTCATCAACCCTCCACGATCGCGCCCCAATCATTGCCGCAATCGTTTTTCTGATCGCAATGCTCCAGGCGCCGGCGGTCCGGGCGCTGACGGTTGAGGATCTCGATCCCGCCAAGCACTGGAAAATCGGCTCGGTCTCGTTCTCCGGCAATCACGTCTTCGACGACAGCGACCTTCAGGCCGTCATGCGCACCAAGCCGCGGCCATTCTACACACCCTGGAAATCGCGGCCCGAGTTCGAGCCCACCACCTTCACCAATGACCTCAAGCGGTTGCGGATCTTTTACGAGGCCCACGGCTACTACCATCTGCATTTGACCTACGATTTGACCACCGAGGAAAAGGGCAAGGAGCCGCTGGTCGATATCAAACTGCACCTGATCGACGGCAAGCCCATCAAGATCGAGGAGATCTCCGTCAGCATCGACGGATATCATCCGCCCGCCAACACGGCGCCGCTGACCAAGCTGCCGATGCATCGGGGTGAAGTCTTCGATCAGCAGGCGTACCAGAGTGGGCAGGAGCTGTTGCGGCTGTTCTTCGTCAATGCCGGCTATGCGAGGGCCATGGCGAAGCGGCGCGCGCAGGTGGATGTGGTCCGCGACACCGCAAGCATCTTCTATACGGTCACGGTCGGCTCCAAGGCCTACTTCGGCAAGACCGAGCTGCATGGCAACAAGAACGTTGCGGCGAAGATCATCATGCGCGAACTCGTCTACAAAGAAGGCGAACTATACTCGAATCAGAAAATCGATGACTCACGCACCAATCTGCTCAACCTCCATCTGTTCAGCACGGTCAATTTCAATCCTGATTTGGAGCGCGCCGCGCGCGAAATCCCTATGGAACTGGAGGTTCGCGAGCGCCTCAAGCACGACATTACCCTGGGCGGGGGTTATAGCACCCAGGACGACTTCGGCGGCCAGGCGCAATGGAACGACTACAACTTCATGGGCGACGGACGCCAAATGTCGGTCGCGCTTCGTTATGCGAGCATCAACAGCTACGCCAGCGCATCGCTTCGGCAGCCCTACTTATTCGATCGCCGCGACCTTGAGGCGAGTGTGACCGGGACCGTACAGCAGCGCCTCGAGCAGACTTTTACACTGCACTCGGAAGCGGTGCTGCCGCAAATCACCTGGCACATGACTGACGAGCTCAGCGGTACGCTGGGCTATCGCCTGATGTATGCGCAACTCAACGACGTCAACACCAGCGTCATCAGCGCGATCGGAGGATTTCGGCGCAAAGGCATCGTCAGCGGGCCCATCGGGAGCCTGGTGTGGAACACCACCAACGATCAGTACTACCCGACCCGCGGCTCGATCATTACACTGCTGGCCGAACAAGGCGGCTCAATCTGGGGCGGCGATTATCAGTACTATCGCGCCACACTGGAGGATCGGAACTATACGACTATCGCGAAGGACACCGTGTTGGCCACCCGGCTCAAGTTCGGGGTGGCCGACTCGCTCGGATCGCCGGACGATTACCCGCTCTTTCTGCGCTTCTTTCCCGGCGGCGAGGGCAGCGTCCGCGGCTATGGCCGCTGGCGACTCGGGCCGCTCAGCGCATCCAACGATCCGCTCGGAGGGCTCACCGACTTCGAAGGATCGGTAGAGCTGCGGCATCCGATTTACAAGAAACTCGGCGGCGCCGCCTTCATCGACTTTGGGCAAGCCAGCGTCCAACCGTACAAGTTCCCGAGTCCGATTCGCTTCGGCTTCGGCCCGGCCGTGATGTACCAGACACCGATCGGGCCGTTGCGGCTCGATCTCGGCATCCCGTCGCAGGCGCCGCGCGGCGACCCGTGGTGGCAGATCTACTTCAGCATCGGCAACTTCTTCTGACGCGGCGCGATGGGGTCATTGTGGAAAATTCTCGGCCGCATCGCGATAGGCCTGCTTGCGCTGATCGCGGTGGCAATCGCAGCGGTGGTGGTGATTACCAACACCAGCTGGTTTCGCGAATTCGCGCGCGGGAAAGTCAACGCGATTCTGGCCGGCACTTTCAAGGGCCAGCTCGCGATTGGCAGGATTCAGGGATCGATCTGGCACGAGCTGATACTCGATGACATCACGCTGAGCTACCACGGCGATCGCATCGCGCATATCGAAAGGTTGCGCGCCGCGTACGGAATTCTCTCGCTCCTTCACAACACCATCGACCTTACGCACCTCGATATCAGCGGTTTGCAGCTCGACGCGAAGCAGGACGCGCACGGCAACTGGAACGCGCTGGAGGCGCTGGCTTCGACGGAACCGGAGGCGCCGACTGAAGGCGGCGGCAAGTCCCGCTTTCGCGTACTCATTCGCGAGATCAGCCTCGGTCGCGGTTCGATCAAGGCGACGCGCGCGAATGGCGAGACCTATGCGCTCGACAATTCCGGCCTCGACGGATCGGTTTACATTTTGAAGCAGGGATTGCGCGCCAGGCTCGACAGTCTGTGGGGGCACCTCACCGGCCCACAGCTACCGCCGGGCGAGATTTTCGCCAGCCTGACGTATCAGACCGCGATCCAGCCCGGAAGCGTAACATTTGATGTAGTGAAGCTGGACACCCACGACTCGCACCTCAAGCTCTCCGGCGCGATCAGCGACCTCGATGCGATGAAAGTCGATCTGCGGCTCGAGGCGAAGCAAATCGGCGCCGCCGACATCGTCAGCGTCACCAGGCAATGGTCGCCGCAGGCGAATGTCACGGGCACCATCAGCATCCAGGGTTCGCGTCCTGACCTGCACATGACGGTCGCGCTGAATGCGGCTGATGCGAAGATTCACGGCGATGTGCATGCCGACCTCAGCGAGAGCGAACCTCGCTACCGCGGTTCACTGAGCGTCACCGATCTCCATCCCGATCAGCTTCTCGCGAGCAGTATCGCGAGCGGCAACGTGAACGCGTCGATGCAGGGCCAAGGCAGCGGGACCTCGACGGCGGGATTCCGAGGCCACGTCGATCTGCGGGTCGCCCAACTCGGCGTCGAACAATGGAAGGTTGGCGATTTGACTGTCACAGCGGACGTCGCAAAGCAGATCGCAACCTACCAGGCGAAGATCGCGCAAAGTCAGCGCGCCGACGCGACCTCGCGCGGGCGAATCGATTTTACCAGCACGCCGAAATATGAAGTTGCACTCGCGGCGAGTCACCTCGATGTCCAGAAGCTGCAGAACGGCCGCGCGATGCATACCGACCTCAACCTCGCGGCAGAAGTGAAAGGCAGCGGCATCAAGCTCGGCGATGCCGCCGCCGCCGCGCGTGTTGACCTCAAGCGCAGCGTGCTCGGACCCGCGAGAATCGATTCGGGCGTGGTACGCGCTTCCATCGCGCGCGGTGTGGTGCGGATCGCGCGCGCTTCAGTAAAAGCGGGAGCCACGATCGTCACCGCCAAGGGCGAAGTGGCGCTGGTTGGAACCCGGCGGGGCGAACTTTCGTACAATTTGAAATCCGACGACCTTGCGCCATGGATGACACTGGCGGGGCGCGAGGGCGGGGGTAAGCTGCAGGTCATCGGTCGAACCAGCGGCACCCTTGATGCTCTCACGGTCGCGGGCAGTGCATCGATGACTTCGCTCCAGAGCGGAGACCTTTCGATCGGCGCGGGCAAGATCACATATGCGCTCGCGAATGTCGGCGGCGACACCGCGCATGGCCGTATCGATGCGGGATTCGACACGGTCCACACAGATGTCCATCTGAAGGCCCTGTACGTCGGCGTCGATCTGGTTCGGCTTCATCCCACCGATGCGCGGGTCGCGGTCGATACCTGGGATGCGCAAAAGCGCCATCAAGAGCTGGCGGGCGAAGTCCGGCTGAGCCCCAACGCGTTAGACCTGGGCATCTCCAGGCTCGCGCTCGAGATGGCCGATGGGACCTGGCAACTCACGCATCCAGCCACCATCCGCCGGGACGCGAAGCATCTTGCGGTGCAGAACTTGCGGCTGCTGAATGGGCAGAAAGAAATCTCGCTGGAGGGACAAGCGACATTCGGCGGCGCGCAGAATGTGACGCTGATCGTAAACGGCTTCGCGCTCGGCGACCTCAATCCCTTTCTTGCGACAAGTCCCGCAATTGCCGGAACGCTTTCAACCTCGGTCCGAGTTACCGGCACGTCGGCGAGGCCGATGGTCGCGGCACGAATGCAAATCAAGCCGCTTTCAATTCGCGGTTACGGACTCGCCGAGCTCGACGTAAACGCGAAATACAACGATGGTCAGCTGGTGGCGGACGCCGAGGTCGACCAGAACGCCACTAATCAACTGCTCGCCAACGCGACGATTCCGATGCAGCTCGGATGGGACCGCGGCTTCGTCGCGCACGCCAGTGGCGGAATCAATGGCCGCGTGCATTCCGATGGTATCGGCCTGGCGTTCCTGAACTCGCTCAATCCGCGCGAGGTCCGTGATGTCTACGGCAAAGTATCAATGAACATAGCGCTGACCGGGCCGCTCCAGCATCCCCAGGTCAGCGGCGGCATCTGGCTATGGGGCGCACGAGCGACGATCGTCCCCACCGGGGTCACGCTCGATGCGATCAACATGACCATGGTGATTTCACCGGAAGCGATTTACCTGAAGGATCTGAACGTTCGTTCCAAGGACGGCGCCATCGATGCGTGGGGGCGTGTCGCGCTCGATGCCTATCGTCCCACCGCTGTCGATGTGAGCCTGAAGGTGGACAAATGGCCGGCCATCACGACCACGCAATATGTGGCATATACGGCGGCGAACCTGCACCTGGTCGGCACGCCGGAGGCGCCCAAGCTCGGCGGTAAGGTCGAAGTGCTGTGGGGCGTGTTCAAACCTGACCTCGCATTCCTCAACACCGACACGCTGAAGCGGGATCCTACGATTCAGATTGTCTACGATGGGGTCGCACCCCCGCCTCCTCCGCCGGTTCCGCCATCACCGTATGTGCATCTTTTTCGGAACCTGGCGATCGACGTCATCGCGCAGGTTCATCGCGACACCTGGATCAAGGTTGGGAACTCGGCGGCGGAGCTTGAGGGTAGGGTGCGGGTCGCAAAGAAGTCGGGCGGGCCGATAACGCTGACGGGTGCGATTCATACCGTGCGCGGTCAGATCGCATTGGTAGGGCAGCCGCTCACTTTGCAAAAGGGCGAGGTGACTTTCACCGGAAGTGCCGACATCGATCCCTCGCTCGACGTGGTCGCCCAGCGCAAGGTCCCTCAATACATCGTGTCCGCGAACATCGGCGGTACTGCGAAAAAGCCGACGCTGACGTTCTCCAGCGATCCGCCGATGTCACAAGCCGACATCCTATCGGTTCTGATGTTCGGGCGGCCCACCAGCCAACTGAGTGGAGGCCAACAAGCCTCGTTGCAAAATCAGGCCGCGACGATCGCCGGAAGCTACGCCGCCAATGCGATCGGACAGTCGGTCGCCGACGCGCTCGGATTGCAGGCGCTGCAGTTCAGCGTCGAGAGCGGGATGGCGTCGATCGGCACCTACCTGACGCAGGATGTCTTTCTTTCCGCGTCCCAGAATGTCGTGCCGCAAACTCAGCAAATTCCCGGTCAGCCGAGTCAGAAGGCAACCATCCAGTACTACCTCACGCCGCACTTCGAGCTGGATACCTCGCAGAGCCGCAGCTCGCTGGGCAATGCGAGCGAGCTCGACCTGATCTGGCATACCCAATACTAGATGCGCCATTGTCATGGTTGCGGAACCGATGGCGAGCGCAGTAACCCACTCCGAGCAGTTTTACGAAGCGAGCACCACCGGCAAATGGCTGGTGGCGCTCTCGGTGATGCTCGGCACTTTTCTCTCGGTGATGGACGCGACGGTGGTCAACGTCGCGATGCCGCACATGATGGGGACTTTCGGCGAGGACCTGCTCACCATCACCTGGGTCTCGACCGCGTACAGCATCGCCGAGATCATCATGGTCACGATGGCCGCGTGGTGGACCACGCTGCTAGGGCGCAAGCGGCTGTTTCTGCTCTCGATGGGACTCTTCATCTTCGGTTCAGTGCTGGCCGGCACCGCGACGACGCTTCACCAAATGATCTTCTACCGGGTGTTGCAGGGCATCGGCGGCGGCAGCCTGATGCCGTGCTCGCAGGCGATCGCGCGCGAGACTTTCCCTCCTTCCGAGCAGGGCATGGCGATGGCGATTTACAGCATGGGCGTCGTCCTCGCGCCGGCGATTGGTCCGGTGGTCGGCGGATGGCTGGTCGACAAGTACGGCTGGCAGTGGGTGTTCTATATCAACGTGCCGTTCTGCGTTCTCGGAATGCTGATGGTGAGCACGTTCGTACACGACCCTCCTTATCTCAAGCGGGGGGTCACACGCATCGACTGGACCGGGATATTTCTGCTGACCGGCGGACTCACCGCCGCACAGATCGTGCTGGAGCGCGGCGAGGAGGTCGATTGGTTCGCCTCCAACTGGATCATCGTCGGAACTGTGGCAGCAGCTATCGGCATCGTAGGGCTGTTGATCTGGGAGCTGAAGCGAAAGGAGCCGATAATCGATTTTCGCCTGTTCAAGAATCGGCTGCTGAGCGTCGGATGCGCGATCGGCTCAGCCATCGGTTTCGCGCTGTTCGGCTCGAGCTTTCTACTTCCGCAGTTCACCGAAAACCTCCTCAACTATCCGGCCTACCAGGCGGGCCTGGTCCTGATGCCGCGGGCACTCGCGATGTTCCTGGTGATGCCGATCGTCGGACGCCTTTACAACTACGTGAGTCCGCGCCTGCTGGTTGGAACTGGAATCCTCGCGCTGATGTATGGCTACTGGCGGCTGGCGCACTTCAACCTGTACGTCGGCTTCTGGAGTTTCGCGCCGATTCTGATCTTGACGGGAGTGGGTATGGGCATAGCGATGGTGACCCTCAGCACCATCTCGCTGAGCACGATCGCGCGCCCTCAAATGACCGGTGCGTCAGGGCTGAACACCCTGACCCGGCGAGAAGCCGGCAACATTGCCTATGCACTCCTGGCGACAGCGCTCGCGCGACGTACCCAGTTCCATCGCGCAATGCTGGTCGGCAACTTCACCGATCTCAATCGAACATTCATGCGCATGGATCAGGGCCTGACGCACAGCCTGCAAAGTTATGGCTACAACTCCGCTGCAATTGGCGGACGCGACCTGAGCCTGCTCAACAACATGCTCAATCGCAACGCCACCATTATGGCGTACAACGATTGCTTCTATTTGCTGGTGCCAGTGCTGCTGCTCTCGATGTTGTTGCTCTTCCTGCTTCCGAAGCGGGGCTACGTGCCTGAATCAGAGATGGCAAGTCACTGATCGATATGTCGCAGGCGCCGGGCGAAACCGTGGCCAACGATCCGGAGCTTCGAGGGCAGTCGATAGAGCCGGCATCGATGCATCGCGCCGCGTCGACCCGAGCCACACAGATGATCGATGTCGGCACCGGATTTTGCATTTTTGCGCTCGCGATCGTTTTGCTCGACACGCTGTATCTGGAACGGCACAGGCACTTTCCGATCTGGCCGACGCTTACCGCAGGCGCGATCGCGTGGGCTCTGCTGGTATGGCCGGCCGCGCGCGAGAAGCGACTGGCTGACGACCCCGCCGTCCTCGCGCGATGGTGCACTGCCACGGTGTTCGCGGCTTTCCTGGCGCTGTATGCGGTGAGCAGTTTTCCGGACACCTATTACAATGAGCAGGTGCGTCAGGCGGTGGCGTTTCTGCATGGTCATACCTACATCGACGCGCCGAAGACCTTCCTGGAAGCCGCGCAGATCGGTCCCTATCGCTATGCGCTTCATCCGCCGCTAGCCGCCATCCTGATGATGCCGATCGCGGCCGTGCGGGGAATGCATACCAACCAGACTATGTGGTCGCTGCTGATCGGCGCGCTCGATGCGGCGCTGGCGTGGCGCTTACTGGGCAGGTTTCGGCTGAGTGTCAGCGCGAGAGTATGGCTCACGCTTTTCTTCGGCGCGGGGACCATCTTGTGGACCGAAACGATCTTCGGCAACACCTGGTCGATGCCGGAGATCTGTGCCGTCATGTTCACGCTGGCCGCGCTCGATGAGGCCTTCGGTCCGGCGCGGCCGCTGCTGCTGGGCTTCCTTGCGGGCCTCGCAGCTTTGTCGCGCTACGAACTGGTGATCGCGGGAGCGACTTATGCGGCCCTCGCGCTGATGCGCGGGCGGCGGATGCGCGATCTCATGTTGATGGTACCGGGCTTTGCCGCGGTCGGAGTGGTGTTCGTAGGCCTCAACGAGGCGCGCTTCGGGAGCTTCTTCGATCAGGGGGTGGCGCTCACCGGCCCCAAAAACGCGCCAGTGTTTGGGATGCGTTATCTGATCGGAAACATCCGCACGCTTTTCTTCATGGTGCCGACGCTCAACAATCGGGTCCCCTACGTCCACCCTAACTTCCGCGGCCAGTCCCTGCTTCTCACCAGCCCAGCGTTCGTCCTCGCGTTCAAGGCGAACCTGGCTCGGGTCGAAGCGCTGCTGATGTTGGGGACGGCGTTTCTGGTTTCGATTCCGAGTCTTCTCTGCTATGCGAACGGCACCGAGCAGTTCGGGACGCGCCACTACCTGCAGGTATTCCCGTTTCTGCTGGTACTGATGGCGATGGGGATGCGCCATCCGGATCGCTTGACGCGAACATTGATCGTTACCTCGATCATTTTCATCACCTTCGGGGTCGTGTACCTACGCGTCTGGGGATTATGAAATCGCCTTATCGCTTCGACTGAATTAATGGGGCAAGCTAGCTTGGGGGACACCGAAGGGGTATGACGGTCGTCGGCGGAAAATCTTGATGCATACGCTTCTAGATCCGGCGAACATCGTCGACTGGCTCGCGAACTGGGGCTATCTCGGCATTTTCGTATGTGTGTTCATCGGCAATCTTGGCGTTCCGGTTCCCGAGGAAACCGTGATGCTGGTGGCGGGCTTCCTCGCCGGACGCGGAATCCTGGACCTCAAATTCGTCTACCTCGTATGCGTGCTTAGCGCGGTCACCGGCGATTGCTGTGGATTCCTGGTTGGACGCCGCGGCGGACAGCGGATCATCGGACGCCTCGCGGCGCGATTCTCGACCATCCGACAGCGCTACGAGCGCCTCCAGATCTTCTTTCATACTCACGGCAGCAAGGCGGTCTTCATGGCGCGCTTCATCGCCGGGGTGCGCTTTATGGCGGGTCCGATGGCGGGCGCGGCCGGGATGCCGTTCCTGCGCTTCCTCGGATGGAACGTGCTGGGCGCGATCGTATGGTGCGCGACGGTGGTTACCATCGGGTACCTGGTCGGCGACGAGTTGTATCGAGTCACGGAAATGGCGCATCACGCGCAGCGATGGATCGCGCTGGCTGCGCTTCTCCTGTGCTTCCTGCTCTGGTTCTTCTGGTGGCGCGACAGAAGTGAAACGGCCGCTCCCCGGCCAGAACCCTGACTCGTGCCGCGAAGATCGCTACTCCGCATCGCGAGGATAATCGCGATCCTGGGGGCGTGCGCAGTGGCGGGATGCGCTCCGCGCGAAGTCATCAAGCTCCACTACCTGAACGGATTCGTTCCTGGAACGCGCGCGATTTTCCTACCCGCCAACATCGCGGTCGCGCCTATCTCCGGCGACCTCGCCATCGGCGCCCATCAGGTGGGCGGCGTCTACAGTTCATCGGGCCAGCTTGAGAAAGTGTTGCTGGTGTCCGATGCGGGGTCGGTGGTTCACGACGCGCTGATGACCAGCCTCGCGGATGCGGGCCTGAAACCGATCGCGATTCATGCCGGGCTGAGTCCGGGAGATTTGCCGAACGGCGTCGACCTAATGCTTTCATGCGAGCTGCGCCGGTTGACCATCGAAAAACGCTTCGGGGCGCAGCAAACCATTCATGGGAAGTACTTCACGATGACCTCACGCGTCGCGCTAAAGTACAAATTGCAGGGGCGCGACGGTTCGGTGATCTACGACAATCAAATCACCGGCATGGAGGATGAACCACCCAGGCCGGTCGGCGGCGAGGTTTTCTTTCCGCTGGAGACCGAACCTGCCGAATCGCTTTCCGTAGCTCTCTCGCGTGCGATCGGAACTCCGCTTGCGGATCCGAAATTCCGCGCGGCCTTTCCGTTGCGCACCACGCCGTAGCATTTGCAGACCTCGATCGGCGGTACTAGCGTCGAAACCAGGCTCATCAAATTCCGCGGGAGGACACTGCGATGGCGCTGCTACCGTATGTCGACGAAACCAAGGCTCCTGAGAAGACTCGCGAGATACTCAATCGCGGCAACATCAAAATGAACGTCGCACGGATGATCGCCAACTCCGACGCCGCCTTCTATCCGTTCTCGATGCTCGGCAATTCGCTCCTCACGCGCTCCAAGCTCGACGCCAAGCTGCGCGAAATCGCCATCCTGCGGACTGCCAAGGTGAGCAAATCGGTTTACGAATGGACCCAGCATGTGCCGATTGCGAAGGCGGTTGGCGTCAGCGAGGCGCAAATCGCTGCGATGGACCATCCCGAGAAGGCGACCTGCTTCAATGAAGTGGAGAGCCTGGTCATCAAGTTCACCGATGAGGTCGCGCGCAACGTGAAGGGAAGCCCGGCAACAGTCGCGCAATTGAAGAGGCATATGGGCGCGACCGAGATCGTCGAGCTGGTGCTGTCGATCGGATTCTGGGGAATGGTTGCGCGATTGCTGGAGACCACCGAGGTCGACCTCGAGGACTTCGCCGGCAAGGTCAACCTGCTCCAGACCGCGTTCGCACCGCGCAGCTAAGCGTCCCCGCCAATCGGCGCAGAAGGACCGCCCATAAACCAGCGGCTGCGGTGGTGATTCAACCCGATCTCAACCCAAGCGATGTATATATTACCTACAAATTGTAGGTATTCTATACATCGCGATGCGGCAGGTGGTCCCTGCCGCATTCGCATCAAGCATTTATGGCTGGATTATCGAGGGGCGACGCCTAGGCGCGCGCTTTGCGCAGCTTCGACCGCGAGCGCGAGGCTGCCCGCGCAGGCTCGCTCTTGCGCCGGCCGTTCATGACCGCCGGCTTGGCGACATGCTTCACTTCGAGCACCGGGGCAACCGCGATGGGCGCCGGCTGACGCTCGGACTCGGGTAGCAGTGCCTCGGCTTCGGCCAGCGCCTGCTGTTGGGCGCGTTCTTCATTGCGACGCTGGATCGCGATGAGCTTCTTTTCCTTCCAGCGGCGCAAACCATTGCGCATATACTCGGCGTTGATGTCGAGCATGTCGCAGACGTTGTCGAAGGAGAACACCCAGCGCTTGTCTTCCAACGCGATCCACTCATCGGCGTCGCGGAACAGCCGCTGACCCTTGTTGGTGGACGAATCGATGCACTTCATGAAGCACTCGACCGCGTCTTCGAGCACGCTCAGAATCAGGCGCTTCTCGCCTTCAAGGAGATGCTTACGCCGCATCGCCTCGAAGTACTGAATCGGCAGAAGGGTGTCAGGCTCGAATAGCCCCGGCAACTTCTCGTCTAGAGTTTCCTTTTCCATTTTTCCTTTTTCCTGGTCAGCCCTCAGGTCCTCACTGGTCGCCATCCGCCCCACCTCCTGAAAGGTCGTCTAAGAGACGCAAAAGCTCTTTCTTTTATTCAAAAAAATCTATTCTGCGTCGTCTCCGTATTGCTCCTTATAAATTTCGTTCCAGGCCATTTGGATGGCCTCGAGTTTTCCTTCCGTGCTGCCGGTCGGCTCGTCGTCAAATTCGTCGAGGTCGATGACCCATTGCCTCAGGTCGGTAAAGCGAACGTCGAGCGGATTGAGGCCGGGATGATTCTCGATAAGAACCTCCGCGATGTCTTCCGCTTGATCCCACTTCAGTCCCATCGGACTACGCCTCTAAAGCTAAGTCGTTATGCCAGTTCTTCAACTGACTTTTTTTCCAATGCCTGCTTAATCGCAGCGTCCATAATCCGTTCCGCGAACGGAGTCGTCGCCGTGTTCAGGTCTTCGACTAATTTCGCGATTTGTTCGCGATCGGTGCCCTTTTCCGCCTCCGCCAGCCGCCCCGCCATCTCGTCGATCGCTGCGCGCTCGTCTGCCTCCATCAGGTGGCCCCATTCCGCGAGCTGTTTTCGCAGAGCAGCCAGGATCTGATGGGCGTCGTTGCGAGCTACGATGAGCAGGCGCTCCTCGAGGTCCTGCTCGCCTAAATCGATAGCCTCTTCGAGCATCTTTTCGATTTCATCGTCGGTCAGCCCATAACTGGGCTTCACATCCACCGAATGCTCGCGGCCCGTGCGCTCGTCGCGCGCCGTCACATTAAGTATCCCGTTTGCATCGATGAGGAAAGTGACCGCGATCTTCGGATATCCCGCCGGCTGGGGCTCCAGGGGGCCTAATTTGAACCGCGCCAGGCTCCGGGAATCCTTCGCCATCTCGCGTTCACCTTGCAAAACATGGACATCGACGTGGGTTTGATTGTCCACCGCGGTGGTGAACATCTCGGTTACGCTGGTCGGGATGGTCGTATTCCTGTGGATAATTCTTTCCATTACCCCGCCGATAGTCTCGATTCCGAGCGACAGCGGGACCACGTCGAGCAGCAACATGTCGTGTTGGGTGCCCATCAGGACGCTCGCCTGAACCGCCGCCCCCAGAGCCACAACCTCATCCGGGTTGATAGTGCATAGCGGCTCGCGGCCGAACATCGTGGCGACCGCGTGCCGCACCATCGGCATACGCGTCGAGCCGCCGACCAGAACCACCGCATCGATTTGCGAGGGGTCGAGTTTCGCATCTTTGAGCGCGAGGCTGCATCGCTCCAGCGTGCGATCGATAAATGGTTTGGCCAGCTGCTCGAGATGCTCGCGGGTCAGCTTCTCGCGCAGGCTCAGATCCGGCGGTATCTCAAGTATTAGTTCGGTTGCATCGGACTCGGTAAGTTTTTTCTTGGCGTCCTCGGCCAGGCGCCGCGCACTGTTCCAGATATGCCGCTCGTTGCGGATGCTTTCGGGCAAATCGCCTAGCAGCCAGTTCACGATCGCCGCATCGATGTCGTCGCCGCCCAGATGCGTATCGCCATTGGTCGAAAGGACCTCGAATACCCCGCCCTTCACATTGAGGATGGATATGTCGAAGGTGCCCCCGCCGAAGTCATAAACCGCGACGTGCCCCTCGGCGAGCTTTTGTAATCCGTACGCGAGCGATGCCGCGGTCGGCTCGTTCACCAGACGCAAAACCTCGAGGCCGGCAAGCCGACCTGCATCCTTGGTGGCCTGACGCTGCCCATCGTTGAAGTAGGCGGGCACCGTAATGACCACCCGCTCGACTCTTTGGCCCGCCGTCGCGGCTTCGGCGCGATGCTTGAGCGCGCGCAAAATCTCGGCAGAAATTTGTGACGGCGTATAACTGCGCTTGCCGACCGCAAATCGCGCAACCGGTCCTGTTAGATCGGCGAATGCGTAGCGCGCCTGATCCTCGGGCGCGACCTCGCTGCTCCCCAAGCCCATGTAGCGCTTGACCGAGCGAATCACGGCGCCCATGTCGCCGCCGGAAAAGCCGGTCGCATGGATGACGCCGTCGTTCTTGAGCGCGAGGCGCGGCTCGACCTCGATCGCCTGATCGCCGACGCTGACCTCGCCATCGGGCGCGATCGCGACCACCGAGGGCAGGATCGTCGCTCCGGTTTCGGGATCCGGAATCACGCGCGCAGCGTCACCATCCATCACGGCGATTAGGCTGTTGGTGGTCCCGAGATCTATTCCGAAAATTTTGGCCGAAAATTCTGCCATCGTTAATTAGACGTTACGCCGCCCGCAAGGTTTCCAACCCGCGATCGATATCGCGGAGCAAGGTTCTTATGTATGCGATTTTGGACAGGATCGTTTTCAGGTTTGCGACCAGGTTCGGTTTATTGTCGCCGTTGCTATCAGTAGACGCGTCCCAGCGCGAAAAGTTGCGAGCCAACTGCGCGCCGAGGTCGCCGATCGCCGCGGAAAGCTCGGCGCGCCGCTTTTCGACTTCATTGCTCAGCTCGATCGCTGCATCACCGCTGGCGTTACGTAAGTCGGCGAGCTGCTCCTGGACTTCGAAAACAGTCTCTGCCAGCTCCGGCGGAACGCTTTTGTTATTCTCCGCCAGCTTCTCGCCGTGGAGCTCCAGCCAGTAGAGCCCGCGCGCGACGGGGTCGCGCAAAGTGCGATAGCTGCGGGTGAGGAGCGCCGTGCCGGACAGGCTAAGCGCGCGGACGTTGGGCGCGCTCGAAGCGAAGCGGTCGGGATGAATCCTGCGCCCCAGCTCGTGATAAGCGGCCTCGAGCGCGGATGCATCGAGGGTCAGTTTGCGCGGAAATCCAAGCGCGCCGAAGTAATCCAGATCGGCGGGAACCGGCAGCGGGCTGCCGCACTGATCGCAAATCAAGCGCGGCTCCTGCGGCCGCGCGCATGAAGGACATTTGATCATTTTTCGAGGTGTGTTTTTCTATAAGGCCGAATTTCCCGCCCGCCCCAACTTGCCTCGTTCGGTACCAGCGGAGGCGCCGTCACTGACGCATTGTTCCGCCGGCATGGAATGCCTAAACGACGAACGATTCACCACATCCACAACTTCGCTTGACGTTCGGATTGACCAGCTTGAAGCCGGCCGACATTAACTCTTCCGAATAATCCAGCTCTGAGCCGTTCAAATACAAAAAGCTTTTTTTGTCAACAATCAGTTTGGCGCCGTCGCGCTCGAAAATCTTGTCGCGCTCCTTGGCCGAGTCGATTTCCATCCGATACGACAGCCCCGAGCATCCGCCGCCGACCACTTTTACGCGCAGTCCGGCCTCGTCGCCCTTCTCGGCAACCAGCGTCTTGATTTTACGAACTGCGTTTTCCGACAGCGTCAGCATCGATACTTACTTCGCCTGCGCCTTCTCGGGGGTCGCCTCAGCCTCGCCGGGTTCACCCTTACGCTTGCGCCAATCGGTGATCGCGGCCTTAATGGCATCTTCGGCGAGCACCGAGCAATGGATCTTCACCGGCGGCAGGTTCAATTCTTTGACGATGACGGTGTTCTTAATCGTCATCGCTTCGTCGATATGTTTGCCCTTGACCAGCTCGGTGACATAGCTGGAGCTGGCAATCGCACTACCACATCCGAAGGTCTTGAACTTGGCATCCTGGATCACGCCGAGATCGTCGATCTTCAGTTGCAGCTTCATCACGTCGCCGCATTCCGGCGCGCCGACGATTCCGGTGCCGACATCGGCGGCATTCTTGTCGAAGCTGCCGACATTGCGGGGATTGTTGTAGTGGTCAAGAACTTTTTCTGAGTAAGCCATGCTGTGCTCTCCGTCCGCCCCTTATTCCGCCTTCCATTGGACGGATTTCAGATCGATTCCCTCTTTCGCCATCTCGTACAGCGGCGACATTTCGCGCAGCCGATTCACTTCTTTCGATACGCGATCGGTCACGTAAGTTACTTCGTCTTCAGTGTTGAAACGCCCGATGCCGAAGCGAATCGAGCTGTGCGCGAGTTCCTCATTCACACCGAGCGCCCGAATTACATACGACGGTTCCAGCGTTGCGGACGTGCAGGCCGAACCCGAGCTGACCGCGATATCGTTGATACCCATCAGCAGCGACTCGCCTTCGACATACGCAAAGCTGACATTGAGGTTTCCGGGAAGCCGTTCTGTGGGATGCCCATTGAGATAAATCTCGTCGAGGCGCTCGAACAGCCCCGCCTGCAGCTTGTTGCGCAGGTCGAGGAGCTTCTGGTTGTCCTCGGCCATATCCTGCTGCGCGATTTCGCAGGCTTTGCCGAAGCCGACGATACCGGTGACGTTCAGGGTCCCGGAACGCATCCCACGCTCGTGCCCGCCGCCGTCGATAATCGGCGTCAGGCGCACCCGCGGACCTTTGGAGCGAACCCACAGCGCACCGACGCCCTTGGGGCCGTAGATCTTGTGCCCACTCATCGCGAGCAGATCGATGCCGTCCTTTTCCGCGTCAACCGGAATCTTGCCGACCGCCTGGACCGCATCGCAGTGGAAGATGACGCCCTTCTCTTTCGCAATCTTGCCGATCTCGCGAATCGGATGAATGGTGCCGATCTCGTTGTTGGCGTACATGATCGAGATGAGCACGGTCTTGTCGGTAATCGCCTTGCGAACTTCATCCGGGTCGACCATTCCGTACTTGTCGACCTTGAGATAGGTCACGGTCGCCTTGCCATTGCGCTCCAGGGTGCGGCAACTGTCGAGCACCGCCTTATGCTCGGTGACGCAGGTGATGATGTGGTTACCCTTGTCCTTGTAGAACTCCAGCACGCCCTTGATCGCGAGATTGTCCGATTCAGTGGCTCCGCTGGTGAAAATGATCTCCTTGGACTTGCCGCCAATGATCGCCGCGATCTGGTTACGTGCGCGATCGACCGCCTCTTCCGCCTCCCAGCCGAAACTATGGTTGCGGCTGGCAGCGTTGCCGAACTTCTCGGTGAAGTACGGCAGCATCGTTTCCATCACGCGCGGATCGACCGGAGTCGTGGCGTGATTATCCATGTAGATGGGCAACTTGGGCATCGCTTACTTCCTGCGACAATACTCGCAAATAATAGTGGACCTTACAAGTCGAATATAGCCACTCCGGAGCCCATCTTCAACGGAACTTCAATGGAAACAAGGGCATTGAGGCGACGAGTGAAATAGTCGACGATACCGGTCTATTAAGGCCAACCGCGATCGATGTCAAGCGAGATTAAGCCGAACTGATGCGGACATACGCCATCAAGTGGGTTTGTTTTTGAGGATCAGCAGGCGTTCGTGGTTATAATCCTCGAAGCCGAATTTGTACCACGCCGACGACCCGATCCAGTTGCGGTGAATGACCCCGAGGCTTATGTGCGTCATGCCCTTTTCGCGGAACCACTCGCGCGCCTCGTCGAGCATCTGTCCCATCAGCCTCTGCCCCCGCCATGCTTCCTCGAGGAAGGCGTGCGCTATGTAACCCCAAACCGCCGGTATGCGCGCATCGCGATAGCGACGCAGATGTATCCATAGATACCCGACCAATTTGCCATCGCCCGAATCGGCCACCCATACGGCATGATGGTCGCGCTTGAGCACGACCGCGAGCCATTCGGCCGAATTGCGGATGATGTCCCAGTCATAGCGGACGCGCTCATCGACGGATTCGTGATAGGCGGCGATTCCCTGCACCAGGCGAGCTAGTTCCGGAACATCGGCATCCACGGCGCGACGAATTTCAGGTGGCATAGGAATCAGACATAACCACAAAGGCACAGAGACACAAAGGTAAGAAAAGATGCGATCCGTTTCCGAACTTCGTGTCTCTGTGTCTCCGTGGTTAATTACCTCTTCTCCGCTTAGAAGGGACCGCGATTCGAAGCATCGAAGACCAACTCCAGCAGCTTGCGTTCGCTGCGGATGGATTTCAGCGCGTACTCGCGAGTCATTTCGAAGTCGCGCTCGATCCAGTGCACCAGCTTGGCGAGTAGTTCTTCGGGAGCGGAAGCGGCCAGCCGCCGGTCGATGCGGCATTGGAGGGCAATCTTCTCGATGCCGTCACGACGTTCCAGACTCAATGTCAGTAAGGTGGCGTCGGCGAGCATCTGAGGTTCTTTGGCGAGGGTCAGGAGGTAGGGCCCGCGCGAGGTTTTCAGCTCAAATGTCACTCAAATTGGCGAGACGGAAATCGAAAGTCCTTTGTTTGCCTGGCTTTTTTGGCTTCGTTTGGTAAAACACGCCAATCGCTAAGCCGCCGAATTCTTGTGGCGCGGCCTGCCATGGTCGGCATCATTATGGATCAAGCTCTTGATTGCAGTCGCCAGTGCTTCGCGTTTCACCGGCTTGCTGACGTGTAAATCGGCACCACTCTCGATGGCCCGCTGAACATCTTCTTCGAACGACGACGCGGTGAACGCAATGATCGGGGTGCGCGTTACACCATGCGAGCCTTCCCACTGCCTGATCCGCCGGATCGCTTCGTAGCCATCCATCATCGGCATCTGGATGTCCATCAGGATGAGGTCGTAGTGGACCGCCTTTACCTTTTCGACCGCGACCGCGCCATTTTCCGCCTCGTCGAAATCCAATTGCTCCTGGCGGATATGCTCGCAGATAACCGCCCGGCTGCTGTCAGAATCCTCGACGATCAATAGTCGCTCGCGGTGCGCCGATTTTGCTTCCTCGGCCGGAGCGGTGGCCGCTTTTGTCGCCTCTGGTTTTTTCACTCGAGTCCCCCTATCCCATTGTTTACTGATCCGCGCGATGGAGAAAGGGGGCAGTTTACGCCAATTCCGACTCGATGGCGGCAAACTCTACTCGATGGAGATGTAGCCGGACTGGGTGCTCAGATCCACCAGCGGTCCGCCGCCGCCCACGCTGCCGACCAAAAGGTTGTTCGATGAACTTCCGAGTATCGTCACCGGCAGCGAATTGCGAATGCCGCCCGACCCCACGTGCGCCTTAAGCTCGAAGTGCGACTGATCGGACACCCGAATGGAGACCCGGCCGGAAATGTTGTGCAGGTTCCATGGCGCGGTCGGCGCGCCATCGACGCTGATGCTGCCGCTGGTGACAAACACCTCACACGCGCCGCGCACCTGATGCAGCGTCACCCTGCCGCTCATCGTTTTCGCGCTGGTTGCCATCAGCTCGCTCCCACTTATCGATCCGCTCGACACCGAGGCGGTCGCGGCGCCATCGATCGATCGCAAATCGATGCCGCCGGAACTCGAACTCGCGGTCACCGCACCCTTGATGTTGGTGAGAGTGACGTGGCCTGAGGACGTCGAGGCCTCGACCGGACCGTTGATGCCGTCCACGTTAACCGAGCCCGAGCTGATCCGCGCCGACAACCTGGTGGCGCCCGGAACCTCGATTTCGTAGCTGATTGCGATGCTGCGGGTCAGATCGGGATCGCTGATGTAGCCGACCCGGATCGAGTTGCCCTGCTGCTCGACCGGCGGGTTCTGCTGCAGGCGAGCGAGCGCTTCCTGCGGCGAAATAGACGACCATCGCCACCATTGCGAATAGACGCGGACGTGGCCGACAACGTGAACCTCGCGGTCGTTGCCATGACGAACGGTGATATCTCCCGAAGCAGTGTACGCATCGACGGAAACCGGCGAGTCTCCCACCGCAACCGTCTTCTCGAAGGTCCCCTGCTCCGCTGTGAACGCATCGGCCATCGCGGACACCGAGCAAGCGGCAATCGAGACGCTGATGCTGAGTAACCCGACGATGCGAGCGCATCGCACAAGCATCGAACTTCGATGTTCGAGGTGACTGGCGGCCATCGCTAACCCTCCCAAAAGCATTACAATCCGGCCTCTCGCATGCGCAAGACGCATGCCGTTTGGGAAGGCTCGGAGGGAGGGCTGACCGGGTCGTTTTCGCGCAGTTTCCGCGCCAAGGCGCACGCAAACAACTGCGGCCTCTGCACGGAGGTCATTGCACCTATGTTTCGGACTACGTCGGCGCGAGGATCAGGCGGCGCGGGCCGGGCGCGGATTCTTGATATGCACCCGGCTCTCCCAGAACAGCACCACGGGACCCGCGATATACACCGAGGAGTAAGTTCCGGTGATGAAGCCGACCAGCAACGTGAAGGCCGAGGGCCGCAGAATCGGTCCCCCCAGCGCCAGTAGCGCGATCAGAACCGCGATCGCGGTGCCCGAGGTCAGGATGGTGCGCGAGAGCGTCTCGTTGATGGCGCGATTCATCACGGTGGCCAGGGTCTCGCGGCGTCGCTTGGTCGAGTCCTCGCGGATTCTGTCGGACACGATAATCGTATCGTGTACCGAGAAGCCGATAACCGTCAGGAGCGCGGCCAGCGTGGTCAAGTCGAAATCCAGTCGGCTGATTATCAGCGCCAGAATAACGACCAGGACATCGTGAACCAGCGCGATAACGGCGCCGGTGCCGAAACTCCAACTGACGTGGCGAAACTGGATCGCGATGAAGACACCCATGAATAACGTAGCCACCGTGATCGCCGCGATCGCATCGAACTTCAAATCCTTGCTGACTTTCGCACCGACCGTCTCGACCCGAACCACCTTGGCCTGGCCGGCGCCGAACTGCTTGGTCAATGCTTCTTCAATCCGCGGCCCGATGCTGCCGATGCCTTTGGGCTTCTCGAAACGCGCGAGGAATTCCTGCCCTGAGGAGCCAAAGTCCTGCACCGATACTTCGCCCAGACCCAGCGGCACCAGCGCCTTGCGGATGCGGTCGGGGCTGTCCTTTTGCATCAGCTTGATCTGCACCACGCTGCCGCCGGAGAAGTCGACTCCATAATTGAGCCCGACGGTAAACAGAAGGATCAACGACGCCAGATTGATGAGGACCGACATACCGACGAAGAATTTTCGCTTGCCGACGAAATCGAAATTGATATCGGGAGGAATCAGCTGCAGTGCCATCGATCTTCTGAGCTACCTTTTATGCCTGATTGGCGGCGTTATGTGCGATCAGGCCGAGGCCCGTTTGCGCGAACTGGCGCGCGGCGGATGCGCGGGGGCCGCCGTTGCTTTCGCCTCGGCTGCCGCGGCCTGGGCGCGAACCTTGCTGCATGCACCACACAAGTTCTGCTGGTTGTTAGCGTCTTCGGTCAAGCCGTCGTCGAGCGAATGGCACACCTTGAGGCAATCGAAGCAGATGAAGTAGATGCCCTCGATGGTCTTGTTGATGCGCTCGCGATTGAGAATCCGGCCGCGCAGTTTCTCGATGCGAATACCGAGCAGGTCGGTGTACTGACGTTTGATCTTGCGTCGGCCGGCTTCGTCTTTGGGAAGATCCGCATCTTCGTCGGCCTCTTCCGTCAGATCGTCGAAGCTGCCGTACTTGTCCTTCTTGGAGGCTTTACTGCTGGTCTTCTTGGTCCGCGCCATCTCGCTACACGCCTCCCTTACCGGCTCGCGAATTAGCGAAGTCGGCCAACGTGACTCGCGTTCTTCTCGCAGACGATATAGAAGCCCTTGCGTCCGAAGCCGGCGAACTTGGTGACCTTGCTGTCGCTGCCGCATTCCGCGCAGAGATGCTTGTGCTGAATCTCGCCGGGATTCTTTTCCGCAGTTTTCGCTTTTTTCTCAGCCATAAAATCTGATCCTCAAATCTAGTATAAAGCATCAAGCCGGTGCTTCACACGCGTGTCGCATATGAACCGCCGGCTGACCAATCGCAAAATCACTCCCCGATGATGTGAAACGACCCGGCCTTCGTCGTGTCGGGGCCGGGCAGCATGGATAAACCTAGTTGCGCCCATCCGATCGGTCAAGTGGGCAGCGGCGAGAAGAGAAGAGCCAGGCATTACCACAGAGACACAGAGACCACAGAGTTGGGACCAGGCGTAAAATGCGGCCCGCAACGGGCCTGTCCGAAAATGATTTCCCTTTAGCAGGGCCGCTTCGGCCCGCATCTGCATTCCTGCTCCGCCCTGTGCCTCCGTGCCTCTGTGGTAATGTCTGATTCCTCCGCTTCCCTGTTGCGTGATGCCGCTTAGCCGAATATCGGTAAACCACCTTGGATTCCCACTTCAAAGCCAACGACGCAGCTCTCCTCATCGATCGCAAAGGCCGCCGCTACCTGAAGATCCTGCGCCCCGGCGTAAAGCTGCTGGTCCGCGGCGAGCTGATGGCCGACGAGATCATCGGCGTCGAAGAAGGCTCGCGGGTCAAATTCTCCACTGGTGAGATGTATCTCGTACTGCGCCCGACCTATGCCGATTTGATCCCGCATCTCCCGCGCGCCGCCCAAGTCATCTATCCCAAGGATACCGGGCCATTGTTGATCTGGGGCGACGTTTTCCCGGGCGCTACCGTAATCGAAGGCGGCACCGGCGCCGGCGCGTTGACAATCGCGCTGTTGCGCGCAGTCGGCCCCACCGGCCGCGTGATCTCATACGAGATACGCGAGGACTTCGCGAAGGCGGCGACCAAAAACGTCGCGACCTTCTTTGGCGATGCACCCAACTGGACGCTACGCCTGCAGGACCTTTACCAAGGCTTCGAAGAAATCGGCGTTGATCGGCTGTTCCTCGATCTGCCGGAACCCGGGCGCGCTCTGCCGGTTGCCGCTAAGGCGTTGCGCGCCGGCGGCGTACTGGTTTGCTATGTCCCCACCACCGTCCAGCTCAAGGACACCTGCGAGGAACTGCAGCGCTCGCCGGCATTCGGCGAAATCGAATCGTTCGAAACGATGCTGCGGTTCTGGCAGGTCAAGGGGATGAGCGTGCGCCCGATGCACCGGATGATCGCGCATTCGGCGTTCATTATCGTTTCGCGGCGGCTCTCGGACACAGTGCTCGCGCTGCCGCCCTCGCCTATAGAGGATGAGCGAGTGGTGGTCGACGACGATGGCATCGCGAACGACGACCCCGACGATGCCGCCTAGCTGATGCCCCTCAGGGCGGTTACTGCGCGCGTCGAATCCCATAAGATGACAGTCCTCGAAAATGCGTTTCATCGATGAAGCACGTGTATTCGTGCACGCGGGCAAGGGTGGCAATGGCGCGATTGCCTTCCTGCGGGAAAAGTACCGTCCCATGGGCGGCCCCGCCGGCGGCGATGGCGGCCACGGTGGCAGCGTCATTTTCGAAGTCAACGAGGGCATGTCGACGCTGCTCGATTTCAAATATCAGCCGCGCCTCATCGCGCGCGACGGCGAGGGCGGCCGCGGCAAGCAGCAGTACGGCAAGGCCGCGGGCGACCTGGTGGTGCGGGTCCCGCCCGGTACCGTCGTTATCGATGATGAGAGTGGCGAGGTCCTCGCCGATATGGTGCTGCCCGGCGAGCGCAAAGTAATCGCGCAAGGTGGCGAAGGCGGCAAAGGTAATATCCACTTCGCGACCTCGACGCGACGCTCACCACGCATCGCGACGCCGGGAACTGCGGGCGAGCAGCGCTGGGTGCGCCTCGAGCTGCGGCTGGTCGCGGAAGTTGGCCTGGTCGGTCTTCCCAACGCGGGAAAGTCCACGCTGCTGCGCGCGCTCACCGCTGCGCGGCCTAAAGTCGCGTCCTATCCGTTCACCACGATCACGCCCAATCTCGGCCGCGTCATGATTTCCGATGAGGAAGCGTTTTCGATTGCCGATATACCCGGGCTCATCGAAGGCGCGCATCTTGGGCAAGGTCTCGGAATCCGATTCCTGCGTCACGTAAGCAGAACCAGTGTCCTCGTCTACGTCCTTGATGCGAGCGGAACACCCGAGAACGATTTCAGGATCGTGCGCGGCGAGCTGGAAGCATTCGACGCGGAACTTCCCGATCGGCCATCGATCGTCGCGCTCAACAAAATGGATTTGATCGCGAAGGCGGATGCGAAGAGGGTTGTGCGCGAGGTCGAAGCTGCAACGCAACTTGAAAGTGATCGCGATCTCGGCGGACAAGCACAGTGGACTGGACCCGCTGGTCGCCGCCATGTCCGCCGCAACTTCGCAATATCGAAACTCGAAAAGGCTCAAGCCGCGTGTCCCAGCTAGATTACAAACAGGCGATCCTCAAAAGCGCGCGCCGCATCGTCGTCAAAATCGGCAGCGCGGTGCTGTCCGACGCCACCGGGCTCGAGGCCGGTGTGATCATCCGGCTTGCCTCCGAGATCGATGAAGCAGTGCGCGATGGCCGCGAGATCATCGTGGTGACCTCGGGCGCTATCGCGGCAGGACGCGCGCGCCTGGCCAGGTTGTCGGGCGCGACCGTGGCGGCGCGTCAGGCTGCGGCCGCGACCGGCCAGATTGAGCTGATGGGATTGTGGGCGGCGGCGTTTTCCGAATGCAGTCGCACCGTCGCGCAAATTCTCCTCACTCATGAAGATGTCTCCGATCGCAAGCGCCGCCAGAACGCGATGCAGACTATGACGACGCTGCTGTCCTCGGGGGTGATTCCGATCATCAACGAGAACGACACGGTGGCGGTCGAGGAAATTCGCTTCGGTGACAACGACATGCTCTCCTCGCTGGTCGCCTCGATGGTGCAGGCGCAGATGCTGGTGATCCTCAGCGACGTGCCCGGCGTCCTGACCGGCGATCCGCGCAAACGTCCCGACGCGCATCTGATTCCGCTCATCACCAACCCCGAAGCCGAGATGAAGGGGCTGGTCGCCGAAACCGCGGGACCGCTCGGCACCGGCGGCATGGCAGCGAAGCTGAAAGCTGCGCAACAAGCTGCTCGCGCAGGAATCGCGGTGATCATCGCGCCCGGACGTGAGCCGGGAACCATCGCGGCGGCGCTCGATCCGACCCGCGAAATCGGCACGCTCATTACACCGGCGGGCACGCGGCTTAAGAGCCGTAAGCACTGGATTGCCTTCGCGCTCAAGCCCTCGGGCGCGCTCAGTGTCGACAAGGGCGCGGCGGAGGCCCTGCGCAAGAAAGGCCGCTCGCTGTTGCCTTCGGGGATTCGCGAGGTGCACGGAGAATTTACCGGTGGCGATTGCGTGAGCCTGATCGATCCCGAGGGCGTCGAGTTCGGCCGCGGGCTGGTGAACTATGCGGCTCCCGATGTGGTGAAACTCAAGGGTCGGCGCACCACCGAGATTTCCACCCTGCTCGGATATAAGGTTGCCGACGAGATCATTCATCGCGATAATTTCGTATTGCTCGAGGAGCTTGGCTGAGCGGAACTTCGATGACGCTCGAACAGCAAATTGTTTCGCAATTGGAAAAAGCGCGGGTGGCCTCGCGTTCGCTGGCGCTATGCCCGACCGAGCGCAAGAACGCCGCGCTGATGTCGCTGGCGAAGGCTCTGAGAGCCAACACGAGTGCGATCCTCGAAGCTAATCGCAAAGATTTGGAAGTCGCAAAAAACTCCGGACGAACCGGCGCGTTCCTGGAGCGCCTCACCCTCAACGATGCACGCATCGCCGCGATGGCAAAGAGCGTCGAGGAAGTTGCAGCGCTGCCCGATCCGGTCGGTGAGGTAGTCGAAACCTTCAGCCGCCCCAACGGTCTTCATATTCAGAAAGTGCGTGTGCCACTCGGCGTGATTGCGATCATTTATGAGTCGCGCCCCAACGTCACCATCGATGCGGGCGTGCTGATCGTCAAGAGCGGCAGCGCGGTGGTGCTGCGCGGTGGGAAGGAAGCGCTCGCGGCCAACACGCTGCTCGCGAAGATGCTCGCGCGATCGCTCGAGGAGTCGGGCATCGATCCGGCCGCCGTGACATTCATCGACACTCCCGATCGCGAGGCGATCCAGATTCTCAAGCGCCACCCCGAGGCGATCGAGCTGATCATCCCGCGCGGCGGCGGCTCACTTAAGGAAGCGCTCGCGGGCTCCGCGGTTCCCGTGCTCCCACATTTCGATGGCCGGTGCCACACCTATGTCGACCGCGCCGCCGATCTGAAGATGGCCGAGGAGATATGCTTCAACGCCAAGGTGAGCAGGCCCTCGGTCTGCAACGCGATGGAGAAAATGCTGGTCCATCGCGAAGTCGCGGCGAAGTTTCTTCCGCCGATGGCGAAGCGTTTCGTCGCGGCGGGAGTAGAGCTTCGAGGCGACGAGGCGACGCGCGATATCGTCCCGAATATCAAGCGCGCGACCAATGAGGATTGGGATGCCGAGTATCTCGATCTGATTCTGGCGGTGAAAGTGGTCGACTCGATCGACGACGCAATCGCGTTTATCGCGCGTCATGGTTCGGGCCTCGCCGACGCGATCGTCACCCAGGACCAGAATGCGGCATCACGCTTTGAACGCGAGGTCGATTCGGCTACCGTCTACGTCAACGCGTCGACGCGCTTTACCGACGGTTTCGAATTTGGCTTCGGCGCGGAAACCGGCATTTCCACCAACCGCCTTCACGCGCGAGGTCCGATGGGTTTGCGCGAGCTGACAACATACAAATACCTGGTTCGCGGCGAGGGCCAGGTTCGGAACTAGGCCAACCATCCCGCGCGGTCACATCGATTTCACGGAGCGTTGGATTGCGAGTAGGACTCTTCGGCGGCAGCTTCAATCCGATTCATTTCGGGCATCTGCGCGCGGCGGAGGAAGTTCGCGAGATGCTCAAGCTGGATCTCGTCTACTTCGTGCCCGCCTCCTCGCCGCCGCACAAGCCCGAGGGCGAACTGGCGCCGGCCGAGCATCGGCTCCAGATGGTGCGCCTCGCGACCAAAGGCAATCGCCACTTCATGGTGTCGGATGCCGAGGTGCGCCGCGCCGGACGTTCATACACCATCGACACCGCGAAACATTTCACCACCACGCTGCGGCATCAGGCGCAAATCTTCATCCTGATGGGATCGGATCAGTTCCTCGAACTGGAGACCTGGAAAGATTGCGACGAGTTGGTGAAGCTATGCAGCATCGCGGTGCATACCCGGCTGCGCGATGGCGAAGCGGCTGCGCGGGTTTCGCTTGCCGCCCTGAATCGCTTTGGTTACATTAGGGAGCAAGATCATTACGTGAATCCAGGCGGACAGACGCTTTCCTTTGTACAAACCACCTTTTTTCCTATTTCTGCGACCCAGATCCGCCAGAAAATTCAGAACAACGAATCGATCAATTATCTGCTGCCCGGCGACGTGGTCGATTACCTTCGCCGCCACGCCCTCTATTGATACGCACAGCGTCGGGAATCCTGTTTGAGCCGCTCAACTCCGCAAATTCGCACATTCCATCGGGCTACCTAAGGTGACTGCACTCGACAAGGCATTGGCCGTCGCGCAGGCGGCGCTGGAAAAGAAGGCCTACGATTTGGTGGTGCTCGAAGTCGAGCATCTCAATTCGATCGCCGATTACTTCGTGATCGCCACCGGTCGCTCCGACGTCCAGGTGCAGTCGATCGCGCGCGGCATCGAGGAGCGGATGCATCATGACGGCGAGTATGCGCTCGCGGTCGAGGGCCTGCCGCATGCGCACTGGGTCGTGCTCGATTACGACGATGTCGTGATCCACATCTTTTACGAGCCCGCGCGCGAGTTCTATCGCCTCGAAAGCACCTGGAGCGATGGGCACGAAGTCCCGCTCCCCGAGCCATTTCGCTCTCAGGCGCGCGACCTGCGCCTGCACGCGAACGGTTGACTCGCCGTCAGTTCGCGCGGGCCACGTTTTCGCAAACATAGATGGCCGCCGGGGCGCCCAACACCGTTACATGCAGGATGCGCGAGGGGCGTAGATGCGCCCTGCTCCATAGCTCACTCATCAAGCGCGTCTCGGCGCTGAGCAGAACCATCGTACCGCCCGGCTTCAGCACACGGCGAAACTCGGCGATCAGCTTGGGATAGAGCCTTCGATTCTCGCCATGCGATCCATGCTTCATGCCCCACGGAAGGTTGCTGACGATTTTGTCGACGCTGGCGTTTTCCAGCGGCAGCGACGTTGCGTCCCATAGCTTGATCTCGATGGGTTTGTAGCGCGGCCCGATGTTCTCGCGCGCCGCCTCCAGCGTATCGCGATCGCTGTCGCCTCCGAGCAGCATCGCGTAGCGACCGCAATGCGCGCGCTCAATCAGAACGGTACCGGTGCCGCATAGGGGATCGAGAAACACGTCGTCGGGCGCGGGATTGGATACCAGTGCGAGCGCAGCCGCGACTGAGGGACGCAGCGAGCCCGGGCGGTGCGAGATCTTGTAATCGCGAAACCGCATCGTGTCGTCGCTGATGCGCACGGTGAAAATTAATTCGTCGCGCAGCATCGTTGCCCAGAACTCGACTTCGCTGTTGTCCTCGTCCAGGCGCAGCGAACGGTCGCCATGCTCGAGGAGGCCGGTCTCGACCGCATGCTTGAAATCGACCCTGCGAAACTCATGCTCGCCAGAAAGCCGCGCGACTACCTTGAAGCGAAGTTTCTTTCCCGCGCGCGCGCCCTTGACGATTGCCACGCGCGCATTGAGCGCAGCATCGAGATAGGTGCATCCGCGCACCGCGGCGCGAACCTTGTCGAGCGAGGTCGCATCGTCACCGAGGCCGTGGCGATAGGCGACCACCGCAAACAGATCCTCGGCGCATCGCAGGGCACCCAGCGGCGCGGGCCGCGGTGCTTCGAAGATGAGCATCCCGGCGCGCGCCGGGACGGTGCGCGTTCCGAGTCTGGTTGCGCGGGGAATCTTCGCGGCGATCTCGCTCCATGCGATCGATTCGAAGCCGGGCTGCGTTTGCGCGATGTAGACACCGGCGCCGGCGCGCAACGGTGCGGGAGTGGGGCGCGCGGAATTTGGCGATGCGGCCTTCGCGAGTGGTTTTCGCTCGCGATAGCTGGAAGCCTTGGGAAATTGTGGACGCGGGCGGCTTGATGCCGCGCCTCTTTCGCGCGGCTGGCGCATGACGGCTACTTCTTGCCGCGCCCGGCGTATTCGTGGGTCTCGGTGTTGATCGTGATCACATCGCCTTCATTGACGAAGTGCGGGACCTGCACCACCAGCCCGGTTTCCATGGTGGCTGGCTTCAGGGTATTGGTGACCGCGGCATTTCTCATGCCCGGATCGGTACGTTCGACTTTGAGGTCGACCTGCTTGGGCGGCGTGACATTGAGTGGCGTGGTTTCGTAAAACTCGACCTGCACTTCCATATTGGGGATGAGGAAGCCGACCACGTCTTCAATCAGATCGCGAGGAATGGTGATCTGCTCGTAGTTCTCGGTGTTCATGAAGTGGTAGTCGTCGCCCTCCTGGTAGAGGAACTGCATCATCACCTGGCTGAGGATGACGCGCTCGACGCGATCTTCCGAGCGGAAGCGGTTTTCGGTCTGCGATCCGGTTTTGATGTTGCGCAGCTTGGTCTGCACCATTCCGCGCCAGTTGCCGGGCGTGATGTGGGTGATGGTCATGATGCGCCACAGATCGTTGTTGTACTCGACCACCATTCCGGGACGCAGTTGTGTCGCTTGGATCAGCATACGGTCATCAATTTAAGCATTATCGACGGTTTGAATTGAAGTGAACTTCGAATCTTACCGGCGCTGATTGGCTGGAGCAACCGTGTCGTCCGCGCTGTCTCGCTTAGCTCACGAACGGATTGCGCACGGTCATGTCCTGAAGCACTTGGCCGTTCTGCAGGTCTTCGGTGTATAGAACCTCGGCGCCACTGCGAAGCGCCGCCTGAATGATCAAGCTATCCCAAAGAGACAGTCGATAGCTACATTGGTGTCGAAGAAGCAGCGCATCACTAGCGACGCTCATGCAATTCTTCGCGGGTCCATCGTTTGCCACCGCTGCCCGACTTTGAGCTTTTGGAAAGGTCCATCAGGTCCTTAAGAGCCTTTTCCTGTTTGGTTTTCAAACCGGCATACGATTCCAAATATTCGCGCAGCAGGCGGTTCACCGACGAGCCTCGCGGAGTGCTTTAATCCGCGCTCTTTTCAAGGTTTCGAGGTCGATCGCTATCGTCAGATTCGCCATAGCCCGTGCTCGACAGGATCAGTGAGACGGGTTTCGTCGTCTCAAAAGATTTTCGACCACCACGGGCGCCGCGGAGGCGGATAGCCGTTGTTCGGATATCCGTTTGGATAGCCGTTGGGATACCCATATGGAGGCGCGCCGTATCCCGGTGAGCCGTAGGGTGGCGCCGCGCCATAGGGACTCACCGGATAGCCATATGGACTGCGCGCGTACGGATTCACCGGATAGGCATAGACGCCGACCGGCGGATTGGATCCATAGATTGCGCCATTGGCGGTGCTCAGATCGATCGATGATTCGACGTAGTTGCTGCCGGCTCCATAGGCGCGAATGCTCGCCTCATTACCGAACATCGTGAAGGTTACGTTGAACGAGGTGTCGGCTCCGGGTGTGATCGGGATCGGCTTCACCAACCGGCCGTCGAGATAAATTCCGGCGCGATGCACGTTGTTGCCGGCGATCTGCCCGATGACCTGATAAGTGTTCGCCTCCGACAGCGATTGCTGAACCCCCAGGATGTTGATTTGAACATCGCTCAGCGGCGCAAGATTGTCGCTGCCGTGGAGGTGGCGGCGCGAGGGCGACTTGCTCGGGATTTCCGCCATGTTGCGGGGCCCGCGCGACGCGAGTTCGACCGGCGGCGCATCGCTGGGTGTTCCGCCCCCGCCCAGCTCGATCATCTTCTCATGCCCGCCTGACTCGACCGCCGGCGCCGAATTATCCGCGAGATGCACCTCGGCGGCGCGCCCATTGGCGTCGGACACGCGAATCGTTTCGCCCGGCGAGACCTGTTCGAGGGTGAAATCGAGCAGGACCCGTTGCGCACCCGGCACCGGCGCCAGATCGATTTTCTGAATCATCGCGCCGGAATCGTAGATGCCGGCCGACTTCAGATTGGTACCCTGCAGATATCCTTTGATATGAAGTCCCATGTCGTCGGTGACGCGGCTGGTAATTTCCACCCGTGGCGCCGTGCCATCGGAGCCGGCAGCCGCAGTTTCGCTGGCAGGAGGCCGCACTACATCTGAGCCGGACTCCGCGGGCGACGCCTTGGCCACTGCGCCACTCGCCGCGGGTACGCGACTCTGAATCGCGGCGAGTTCGGCCTTCAGCGGCGCCCATTTTGACGATTCGATCGCGCGGGGATGCTTGATCAGCGCCTCGTCAACCGCGCGACGATCCGCGATCAGCGCTGTCATCGCGGCGCCCGCGCCGTCGGGATCGCCCTTGGCAAGCGCCGCCGAAAGGGTCTGAGCGTCGCCGGCGAAACTCGCCATCGCGCCCATAACGTCGCCGGCATCGGCTTTGGTGTTATCGCTGGTGAGCGAGTTGAGAATCGCAAAAGCGGCGTCACTGAGATGCTGGGCGGTTAGATGCAAGTCGTCGCTATGCGCGAGGGTCGGCGCCAGGATCGCCATCGCGAAGAGAACTCCCGTCGCAGTCGCTAATCTCATCCGGTGCTTTAGGAGGATTCGCATCGTGAGAAATCATACGCCAAAATCCCTGCACTTAAAAACTGCGGTTTAGACATGCTTAGCTATCGTTTCGCGAATCTAGGAGCGCATCAAATGGGCGACCCGGTAGCGCTGCCGAAGAGTTATCAGTACACTCCCATCTGCTAAAATCCAGATTATCTTCAGAGAGTACGCGGCCTGATTGCTGGTCGCCTCGCTAGTTAAAGTTTAAGGTGAGTTCCACCCAAATCGATATCGCTTCGACCGCCGCCACCGCATCGCTCGATGCTGAGTACGGCGCATTGACCGAAAGCTGCGGTTTCCGGCTCCTCGACGATCGCTTGATGGTGCGCGTGACCGGCGACGATCGGGTTTCGTTTTTCCATGGGATGTGCAGCGCCGATGTGAAGGGCGCCCACCCCGGCGATGTCGCGCCTGCCCTGTTCCTTACCGAGCACGCGCACATTATCGGCGACTTCCTCATCTGGTTCGAGGACGATGCGCTGATGCTGGAGACCGCGCGCTCGAGGTGGCCGCGCGAGAAAGAGCATCTCGAAAAACTGCTGGTCGCCGATGACGTCGAGATGGAGGAGTTGGAGGCGCTCGCCGTCCTGCATGTCGAGGGACCTGGCGCCGCAGCTTCGCTCGCTGAGGCAGAAATCGCCGGTGCGAATGCGCTGAAGCCGTGGCATTGCGGGAAGTCCGTAAACGCGATCCTTGGACGAATACCCAGGTTCGGTGGCGATGCGTTCTCTTTGCTCGGCGACGGCGCGGCGCTGCGCGACATCGCAGATCGCCTCAAGCGCAATGGCGCGACCGCGGTCAGTGAGGCCGCGTTGGACGTGCTGCGCATCGAGCACGGCATCGCGAAGGTTGGGGTCGATGCCTCGGAAAAAACTCTCGCACTGGAAGCGCGCCTTCAGCGCTCGATCTCCTTCAACAAGGGATGCTATCTCGGGCAGGAAACTATCGAGCGGGCGACCGCGCGCGGGGGCCTCAAGAAGAAGCTCTTCGGGTTGCGCCTGGAGCGACCGGTTGAAATCGGAAGCGGACTTTTTCTTGACGGGAAGGAGGTCGGTCGCGTAACCAGTGCGGTAATGTCGCCGCGACTGGGAGCGATTGGGCTGGCAATCCTGCATCATGGCGCCTGGACGCCGGGCAGCACGCTGCTGGCGCGCGCGCAAAGCGGTGACATCAAGGCAACCGTGAGCGAAGTTCCGTTCAGCACATAATTCGCGATGAGTGATTAAATTCTTGACCTTGCAGTCCTGAGTCAAACTATCGGAGGAGCAATGGCTAACCAGCTTGGAAAACGTTATCAGTGCGAAAAGTGCGGCACCGAGGTACTCTGCAACAAAGCCGGCACCGGCGACCTGGAGTGCTGTGACGGGCAGATGAAGATCAAGGAAGCGAAACCGCTTCCCTCTTCGGACTGATCGCAGTCGGGCATGAAATGCCGACCTGATCATGAGGCGGCTCGTGGATCCGGGGTGGAGTTTGGGGATCCGTAGATAGATGACGCTTGATAAAGCCGATCTGGTCCTTCACGAAGGGGTAGTCTTCGGACATCCGGAAAGCGACTCGGTCGCGATCCTTGAGGGCGCGATCCTCGCGCACGGCAAATTCGCCGAGCTGAAGTCCATGGTCGGGCCGCGTACCCATCTGCTCAAGATGGCCGGGCGAACCGTAATTCCCGGCTTCATCGACTCGCACCTCCATTTCATGGAAGCCGCAGCGGCTGCAACTGGCGTCTCGGTTTGGAAACATCGCACCCTCAATGAGCTGCTCGCCGAGCTTCGTGTCGCCGCCGGCAGGACTCCGCCGGGCAACTGGCTGCGCGCCTTCGGATGCGACGACGCTCTTCTGGGCGACGGCCGCGGCCCCACTCGCGAGGAACTCGATCAGGCGGTGCCGAAAAACCCGCTGCGCCTCCGGCATTCGACGCTGCATGGCTCATGGTTGAATTCGCGCGCGCTGACCGCGCTCGCAATCGAGAATCCCAACTTCAAGGGCCCGACCGGCTCGCTCATCGTCAAAGATACAAACGGACGCGCGACCGGGTTGGTGGTCGGGATGGAAGAATGGATCACCTCCAAACTTCCGCTCGTGACCACCGCCGAGACGGAAGCCCGCGCCCGCATCTTCAGCCGCGAACTGGCCGCATCGGGCGTCACGGCATTCACCGATGCCAGCCCGCGCAACGACACGGCGCTGGTGGAATTGCTCGGCAAGCTGGTCGCTTCACGATCGATAACCCAGCGCGTTGGGGTGATGATCGGAGGCGAGCATCTCGACACGATTCCGAAAGCCTCCGCCGCGGGCCGCGCCGCCGGTATCGGCATCGCGGGGGCCAAATTCTTTCCGCGCGGTGGCTATGAAGCCAATGCGCTCGCGCGCGAGGTTCGCTATGCGGCTTCAGCGGGTCTCGACTGCGCATTCCACGTGACTGAGGTCGAGGAACTCGATGCGGCGCTGGACGCGATCGAAAACGCGCTTAAGATGCTTGCTCCCGATCAGGCGCAGCGCGTGTCATTTCGCCTCGAGCACGGCGGCCTCATCCCGCCCAACTACCTGGACCGGATTCGCGCCGCTAACGCATGGGTCGTCAGCAACCCGGGATTCATCTACTACCGTGGCGCCAAGTACGCGGGGGAGCCCGGCCTGGTTCCGTTTCTATATCGTTTGCGAAGCCTGCGTGAGCAGGGCATCCGCATCGCCGCCGGGAGCGACGCGCCGGTGACCCCGGCAAAACCGCTGGTAGCGATTTCCGCCGCGATGACGCGCACCTCGCTCGAGGGCTACGTTCTTGGCGCGCACGAAAAGCTTGACCTTTCGCACGCCTTCGCAATGTTCACCACCTCGGCCGCGCAACTGGCGGGCTTGCCTGCGGGCGCGATCGAAGCCGGCAGCCTGGCTGACCTGGTCATCCTGGGCAAGGATCCGTTGAGGGCAACTCCGACCGAGCTAATGAACGTTCCGGTCGACATCACGCTGGTGGGCGGGCGTATAGTCTATGAACGCGGCCGGCCGGCGGTTGCGCAGAGCGACAGCGCCGACCTGCATTCGGGGCAGTAATTCAGCGGCTCGGCAACGCAAAATGCCTGACAAAACTCCATCCGCATCGCCGCGCGAAGCCGTCTCCGCTGCCGTGCTCTTCGAAAAGCGCGGAGTGGTCGGGTGGGTAACGCTCAATCGACCCGACCAGCTCAACGCCTACAACATGGCGATGCGCGATGCGCTGTTTGAAATCCTCGGCGCGATTCACGACGACGCGGAAATTCGCGCGATGGTGCTGACCGGCGCGGGCAAAGCATTTTCAACCGGGGGCGACCTGAGTGAATTCGGCAGCGCGCCGTCTCCCACCGTCGCGCGATGGGTGCGTTTTCGCCGCGACGTATGGGGTCTCCTGCGCGCCCTGCCAATCCCCACCGTTGCCGCGATCCACGGCTTCACCGTCGGCGGAGGGTTCGAAATGGCTCTGTTGTGCGACGTTGCGATCGCCGCCGACGACACTCGCATCAGCCTGCCCGAAACCGGCGCCGGAATGATTCCCGGCGTCGCCGGCACTCAGACCGCGCCGCGCCGCCTTGGTTTCGGTCGCGCAATGGACCTGTGCGTCACCGGACGCTGGATTGACGCGCGCGAGGCGTTGCTTGTAGGTTTGGTCGCCGAAGTGGTCCCCGCGCAGTATTTGGGGCGCCGCGCGCTGGAACTCGCTCTGGCGCTGGCGCGGCTTCCGCGCGAACAGGCCGCGCTGCTTAAACTTGCGATATGGGACGGACTTGAGTTGCCGATGCGCGACGCGATCGCGCTCGAACGGCGCTTGGCCGAACGATACAAATGCTTCGACATCGCAAGTGAGGCCCGAAGGGGGCGCGTAACGCCGCGGCGCAGCCGCTCCCGAGGCGGAGCGCAGCGCAGTCGAGGGAAAATCTAAAGGAAGGACAGCGGTCAGTGAATACAGTCAACTTCGTCACGATTCCGGCCTCGATCGTTCCGGATCAGGAAATCGTGGTCTCCGGCGATCGCCGCCTCACCTACGCGCAACTCAACGACCTGGTCGCGCGCTATACCGGCGTCTTCAAACATCTCGGGCTCGGTCCTCGCAACGTCGTCGCCGCGCTCGATACCAACTCCGAGCGCTACGTCGCCAGCTACTATGCAGCGGCCAAGGCGGGACTGACGTTTCTGCCGCTTAACTATCGAGCCAAGGATCCCGAGCTCGAGTACATGATCAACACCGCCAAGGCCAAGGTGCTGCTGGTCGGCGACCGCTACCTCGAACTGGTCGGACGCATCCGGCAGCGGCTCAACGTCAACGAAGTGGTCTCGCTCGGCAGTGGCGACGGAACCATGTACCAGCTCTCGGAGTTGGCCCGCCGCACCGATCCGGAGGAGAGCGAAGCCGAGGTCGAAGAAGAAGACGTATCCGTCCTCATGTATACCAGCGGTACGACTTCGCTACCCAAAGGCGTAATGCTGCGCTTCCGCGACTTTGTGGCGTACGTCACCGCGAACGTCGAGATGGCTGACGGGACGGAGCGGGGAGTGGCGCTGGTGTGCGTGCCGTTTTACCACATCGCGGGAACCACCGCGATGATGACCAACATCTGGACCGGCCGGAAGCTCATCCTGATGCCGCAGTTCGACGCCAGGAGCTGGCTCAAATTGGTGGCCGAGGAAAAAGTCACCCACGCATTCGTCGTTCCAACCATGATGAAGCAGTTGCTCGACGAACCCGGCTTCAAGGACACCGATTTTTCCAATCTGACCAACCTCGCGTACGGCGGCGCGCCAATGCCGATCCAGGTGATCCGCCGCGCCATCGAGGCGTTCCCCGCCACCGTCGGCTTCGTCAACGCATACGGCCAGACCGAGACCACCTCGTCGCTGACGGTGCTGGGGCCGGACGATCATCGAATCGAGGGGACCGCGGAGCAGAAGGAACTGAAGCTCAAGCGCCTCAACTCGATCGGCAAGCCGCTGCCGGATGTGGAAATCAAAGTACGCGACGACGATGGCAACTTTCAGGGCCACGAAGTGGTCGGGGAAATCTGCATCCGCACCCCGCGCATCATGAAGGGCTATGCAGGGCGCGAGGACGATTCTGCGCTGCCGGACGGATGGCGGGCGACCGGCGACCTCGGCTGGGTTGACGACGAAGGCTACGTGTTCTTCGCCGGCCGCAAGGACGACATGATCATTCGCGGCGGGGAAAATATCGCGCCGGCAGAGATCGAAACGGTCCTGATGAGTCATCCGGCGATCGATGAATGCGCAATCATCGGGGTACCGTCGGTGGAATGGGGACAGGTGGTGAAGGCCTTCGTGGTGTTGCGGCCGGGCGAGAAGGTCAGCGAGAAGGAGCTGATCGATTTCTGCCGCAAGCGCTTGTCGAGCTTCAAATGTCCCGAGTCGATCGAGTTCATTGATACGTTGCCGAAAAATCCGCTTGGAAAAATCCTGCGCAAAGAATTGCGCGCGATGCACTAGTCTTCCGCAGGAAACGGTGTGAAAAAATCCCGCGCAAGCGGCGCGCGTTCATCTGCAAAGCCGGGCAGCGTCAGGATCGCGAGCGCGAGCGGATGCATCACCGCCACGCTGGCGCGTTCCGATCGCAATCGCATCGACGCCGCGATGGCAACCGCGCTGATGGAACTGTTCGAACGGGTCGAGGACGACGGCAACATTGCGATGCTTGCGATCACCGGCGCGGCCGATGTTTTCTGCGCCGGCTTCGATGCCGACGTGAATCCCAACCTGGTCGAGTCGCTCGCAGTGCTCTCCAAGCCGACGGTGGCCATCGTCAACGGCGACGCCACCGACGAAGGAATGGAACTCGCGATGGCCGCCGATATTCGCATCGCACTGGCGGACGCGCGGTTCGCATTGACCCAGCCGGCGCGAGGCGAGATGCCACGCTTCGGCGGCACGCAACGGCTGCCGCGTCTGGTGGGAATCGGCAACGCCATGCGCATCTTGGTGGGAGGCGCGACCATCGATGGGGGCGAGGCGATGCGCCTCGGGTTGGTGACGTATCTGGCGGCTGGTCGCAAAGAACTCGGCGCGCGCTCGGCTGAAGTGGCGCAGGCGATACTCACGCGCGGTCCGGTCGCGGTCAGGATGGTGAAAGATGCGGTCCGGAAAGGATACGATATGACGCTCGACCAGGGCATCAGGCTTGAAGAGGATCTGTATGCCCTGCTACAAACCACCGCCGACCGCGCGGAAGGCGTGCGGGCATTTTTGGACAAGCGCAAGCCGCTGTTTCGCGGCGCGTGACTATATTATCGGGTAGAAATTCGACGGACAGGAGACCGACGAGATCGATGGCTAATCAGCTGGGAAAAGTTTACATCTGCAGCAAGTGTAGTTCGCAAGTGATCGTGACCAAGGGTGGGACCGGGACGCTTAAATGCTGCGGCGCCCCGATGGAACAGAAGAAATGAACAAACGGCATCGCCGTTTGTTCATCCTGAGCGCTGCGCGAAGGATCTCGAGTGGCATCGCCGTTTGTTCATCCTGAGCGCTGCGCGAAGCATCTCGAATTCACCTCCGCGGTCAGCTTAAGTCGACCGTCGCCTTTATCGGAGAAACTCGGCTGTGGATGCCAACACTTTCGTCGCTGAGTTGATTCGTGAGAACGAGCAACTCCTCGCGCGCCTGGCGCCAGCCGCCACTCTCACGGCTGAGGTTGGCGGCGACCTGGCGCCTGCGAAGCTGCTTCGGGTCGCGCTGAAAAACGAAATCGAGGCGAGCGAGATTGCGGCGATCTGGCTTCCCTCCGCGGGAAGCGTCGCTTTGAAACTCGCACTCGCGCGTCAGGCTGGGGACGAGGCGAAACACTACACTCTGATCGAGGTGCGGCTGGGTGAACTCGGCGATGATCTCGCGGGGTTCAATCCGCTCGCATCCGGCTACAGCCCGATCTTCCATTATCTCAAGGGACTCGCGACCGATGTCGAGCGCGTCGCGGCGGGACAATTTACTCGCGAGGCAATCGCGGTGGTGAAGAATCGCCAGTTCATCGAGCTATGCGAGAAAGCCGGCGACGAAAGAACCGCGCGCCTCTATCGCGAGGTCATCGAGCCCGACGAACGTTTTCATCATGAGATGGGAGTGAAGTTCCTGCGCGAACTCGCAACTGACGCGAAATCTCAGGCGCTGGCGCGGGCCGCTCGGCTGCGCACCTTCGCGCTTGCCGAGGAGCTCCAGAACCTCGCGTACACGCGTGCGAAGATCCATCACGCGCCGGGCTGCTGAGGCAAGGGATCATCAAATGCTCGGCACCCTGATTCTGGGATTGATCGCGGGATGGATCGCGGGGCTGGCGATGCGCGGCTCGGGCTTCGGCGTTATCGCCGACATTATCATCGGACTGATCGGCGCGGTGATCGGTCGCTGGATTTTCAGCCTCATCGGAGCGACGCCGCACGGCCGGCTGGGCTACCTCGCGATGTCCGTGGTCGGCGCCATCGTATTGGTCGCTCTCGTCCATGCGCTGCGAAGCACCAGCTAGTCAGGCGGTCTTGCGCGATTTTTTGACGGCGCGGCGAATGGGCTTGATGCGAATCTCGACGCTGCCGCCCAGCGCGGCGGCGGTTCGCGCGATGGTTCCGACGGTAAGATTGCGCACGCCGCCCGATTCGATGCGCGCGATAACCGGCTGAGATACGCCCACCAACCTCGCGAGCTTCGCCTGCGAGATCCCGCGCTTGCGCCGCAAATCACCCAACTGGTGTTCGAGGAGCATTTCGTTAAGCCGGATCGCCACTTCCTTTTCCAGCCCGCGGCGCTTGGTCTCCGCCTGCACCCAATCCATCACACCGCGATGTTTTTGCGGAGAGTTTTTCAGCTTCATCTATGATACCTGCCTTGCCAATCTTCGCATGCGGTCCAGCACATCGCGTGGAATGTCGCTGCGCTTCTTGACGATGCCGCCCAAGACGACCACGCGGCGTCCCGAGCGAAACACATAAAAGAGGCGAACCTGCTTTCCTCTGAGTTCGAACAACCCTTCACCGATAGATTTCGATTGGGGCGGCCTTAATTGATTGCCGTGAATGCTGAGTAACTCGAGGAGCGCAGCGGCATCAGCGTAATCTCTCTGATCAATCAGGCTCGCGAAGAAGTTCCGCAGTGCGCCGCGGTGCTCCTCAATTTGCCAGAATCCCAGCACGTCAATAATAGCTTAAATGCTATAACGTAGCTACACCGCGGTGAAGCCGTCGCGGCTATACAACACGCGATGCTCGCCGAGGCGGGCGCGCATCGCCGCCAGCAGGTGCTCCTCGGCGCCGGGACGGAACCATCCTTCGTAGCCGAGGCGATCGTACAACTCGCCGATTCCCAATGCGCGCGAGCGCCGGCCTCCGGAGCCGTCGCCGGCGAAGTAGCTGTCGACGATCACACGATCGGCAGCGTCATCCGCCAGGACCGCGAAACGCTCGGCATGATTCGGCAGCATCGGCGAGATCGCGAGCTGTACGGGAATTCCTTCACGTCGCATCAGGCGCGCAGTCCGCAAGCGACGCATGACCGATGGCGAAGTGGGCGTCAGCGCCCGCCGCACGCTGTCGTCATCGGTTTCCAGCGTGATGGAGACCATCACCCGATCACCGAGACGTTTCAATAAGTCCAGGTCGCGCTCGACCATCGGGCTGCGCGTCTGCAACAGGACGCGCCGAATTGGATACTCAACGAATGCTTCGAGCGCCGCTCGCGAGATGCGAAGGTTCCGCTCCAGCCCTTGATAAGGATCGGTGGCACTCGACATGAAAACCGTCGCGGATTCGAGGCGTCCCGACTTGCGCATCGCGGCCAGCTCGGAGAGCAGTCGCTCTTTCAAATTGATCTTCGCGCTGACCCAGCTTCCCCATGGAGCGCCCGCGCCCTTCATCGCGACTGGCAACGCACGCACGTAGCAGAAGGGGCATCCGCCGCCGGCGCCGAATGCGCACCCGATATACGGATTGAGCGAGTATGCGAAGCCCTTGAGGAATCCGCCGGTAGGATTCAGCGCACGCGAGGCCTGTTCAAATTTGTAGATGCGCGAGGACATGGTTTTCGAGATTCGCGCCAGTTGACCGCCGCGGGCGCCATGCCGGGCACGAGGGCATTCGCCTCTCTCGCGGTACGCGCACTCAGGAAGCTGGGGAATAGAACGCGAGGGTACCCGCGCGCCCGGGGCGAGGTTTCCTGCCGTCGACCGGCTCGATCCATAGCTGCGGTTCCGGGGTCGGCCCGCCGCCCTGGTCAGGCTCGGCGAGTAATCTCACGCCTGCGTATACAAACTCGCTGGAGTCGGGCGACCATATGGTGTGCGAGAGCGCGAGCTGATCGAAGTAATGATACGACACCGATTCGTCCTGGGTGGCGAGAAACATGTCGAGCTTGCGGGTCTTGCCGCTTTTCAGATCGATCAGTTCCCATTGGTAGAAGGGACGCTCGGGCGGCACCGCAATGTAGGCGAGGTATCTCCCGTCGGGGGAATAGAAATATGCCGCCACATCCTCGCCGGTGAGGCGTTTGGATTCCGCATCGGCAATGTCGACCACCCGAATCCCGTGCATCACGGCGTCGGCGCCGATGACCGCGCTGGAATAGGCGATATGCGCGGAATCAGGCGCCCACACGAAACTGCTTTCGCCGATCGGCAGGCTCGCTATCGATCGTGGATGGACGCCGTCAGCATCGGCCACCACCAGGTAGGATTCGGCGTTGTTGTTTGCGATGTAGGCAAGATGTTTTCCATCCGGCGACCAGCACGGCGTCTTGAAGGGCAAGCGGCCGCGCGACATGGTGCGCAGCGCCTCCTGACTGGTCGGCGAAATGCTCATCAGCGTGACATGCTCGGAACGCGCCTGGCGGCCATTGTTGGTGTGCACCACCAGCCGGTCGGCAGTACGATTCCAGTCGTAGTAGATCGGCGCACCGCTGAGGACCATTCGCACCGGCGCCTTCTCCTTGATTTCGGCGAGGATCAAACTCAGCCCCTGGGGTTCGCCGAGCAGGAAGGATACGCTCTTGCCGTCGGGAGTCCAGAAGACATAGTCGACGCGTTCGTTACGGCTGGCGAAAACCGGAATCGAGTAATGCTTCGCGAAGTCGAAGACCGAAATACCGAATTGGTTTCCGTCGGCGTCATGCCCCATCCAGGAATACGCGAGCTTGCTGCCATCAGGTGAGAAGGTCGGCCACCCATATCTCATCGGGGCGACCCGCGGCGGTGGCTCCTCCTGCGAAGGCGGCATACCCGGAATGCCGAATTGCGCATCCATCGCGACGGGGCGAATCGGCGACTGGGTGCGCACCTGCAGTCCCTTGACTGCGCACGTGATGCATTCGCTTTTGGTGCACTCCCCGCTGCACACATAGAGTTGATCGTCGGTGCCGAGGATCACGATGCGTGCGGGAGCCTTGCCGGCTGCGAATGCAGATGGCGTGAAGATCGCAAGTGCGATGCTCAATGTGATTAGCGCGGATGCGGAAAGTGCCTTGAAAATGGACGGTTGAAGCTGCAGAGCCATTGTCGCTAAGGATTACGCCCTACCAACTCCAGCGCAAGGGCGGCGGGGCTGGACCCGAAGACGTGCCTCATGGCGTTGACACATGCCACCCTAAACGTGAAAAGTGGAGGATATGTGGCGAGCGATTATTTGTTTGTGTGCCGCCCTGGTTCTTGGCGTGCCGAATGTGGCCCGTGCGCAGTACACCGACGCCGACCGGCAGAATCCCAAAGAATATACCGACGAGGATTCTCAGCCGCTGCGCATGGTGGCCTACTTCATCGCGCCGATCGGGTTTCTCCTGGAATGGGGCGTAGCGAGACCTCTTCACTACGTAGCGACCAACACTTTTCTGGCCCCTGCGATGAGCCCCGAATTGCGCGAGCCGAGTTTTCGTCCGCCACCGATAGCAGAGATCCCATTGGACAATGTCGGCGACGAACCGCCGCGCACCTCGCGCTTCTCCGAGGATGTAAGGACCCGAAGCAGCGAGGAAACCCGGCTACCTTCAACCGGCATTGGCGCTCCAACTGGGGCGGGTAGCGAATCTCAGACGATCATTCATTGAGCGAGGGCGGACCTTGGGCATGCTTTCGGGATCGAGAGCATGCATTGCTCGCGCGCGTTCTAAAATTGTAGAATTTTTACTAATCCGATTGCGTCTAATAAATGCTGGTAAGCTAATATAGTTAAGCCCACGGGAGGGCGTTTAGGCTGATGGCTGCTGCACCAAAGGGTAAAGCTCCGACCGATCCTGAAGAATTGAAGCGCTGGCGTCTGGATGAACAGGCCAAGGAGCGAGCCAAACGGGGTCGCGAGAGCGCAGAGATCGGCTCGCTTTGGAGCCGCCGCGATTTCCTCGGTCGCCTCGGATGGGGCGGCTTCGGAGCGTTTGCGACCATTGGCTTGCTGGCCGCCGTCCGCAGCGCATTTCCGCGCGTGCTGTTTCTTCCTCCGTCGAAATTCAAAGCCGGCTACCCCGATGACTATGTCGTCGGCGAGGTGAGCGAGAAGTTCAAACAGGAATTCCGCACCTGGATCGTCCGCACCAAGCAGGGCTTCTATGCCATCTTCGCCAAATGCACCCATCTGGGATGCACGCCGCGATGGCTCAAGGCCGAGCAGAAGTTCAAGTGTCCATGCCACGGCTCGGGCTATTACATCAGCGGTCTTAACTTCGAAGGACCTGCGCCCCGCCCGATGGATCGCTTCAAGCTGACTATCGGCGACGACGGCCAGTTGCTGGTCGATAAGGCGGTCCTCTACGAGATGGCGCCCGGCGTCGATCCCAACGATCAACATCCGGAGAGCATTCTGAAAGTCGCGTAGAGGCGTCGAGCTGATTCTCAATCGCCGCCATGCAATGATACTCTAAAGGCGCGGTCGCAAATCGGCCGCGCCTTTTTTTTGCCGTAGGAGCTTCGCACTATGCCGCTTATCAAAGCCGGATCCATCAACCTCAACTACGACGTTTTCGGCAACGGCGAGCCGTTACTGCTCATCATGGGTTTCGGGATGCCCGGCATCGCGTGGTTGCCGTCGCTCCCGATGCTGCCCGGCTTCAAATGCATTTACTTCGACAATCGCGGAACCGGCCTCAGCGACAAGCCCGAGGGTACCTATACCGTCGAACAGATGGCCGACGACGCGAGCAGCCTGCTCAAGGCGTTGGACATTCCCAAGGCAAAGGTTTTCGGCGTTTCGATGGGCGGGATGATTGCCCAGGAACTGACCCTGCGGCATCCGGAGCAAGTGGTGAAGCTGGTGCTCGCCGCGACCATGGCCGGCGGCCCTGAGGCGAAGATGGCCGCGCCGGAAATCGGCATGAAGCTGGTCGAGGGCACCAAGCTGATGGCTTCGAATCCGGATCAGGGCTTCGACGTCATCATGCCCCTGCTTTTCCCGGACGACTTCGCCAAGGCGCATCCCGAGATCAAACAAATGATGCTGGCGGGAATGCGCATGATGCCTGCGACACCAACCGAGTCAGTCGATCGCACCATCGCTGGCGTCATGACGTTTAACGCATCGGATCGGCTGGGCCAGATAAAATGTCCGGTGCTGATCGTTCATGGCGATCAGGATCTGCTGATTCCGCCGCAGAATGCGCAGTTGCTGAAGAGTCGAATCCCGCAGGCCGAACTGTTCATGATTCCCAACGCGGGCCATGCTTTTCAGGCGGTCGATCCGATAGGGATTCATCAACGCATCGTGCAGTTTCTGAAGAGCTGAGGGAGAGTATCGATGCCCGGCAAACAGGGGGAATCGCTCGGCGAACTTCACGCATTGCTCGACACCATAACTGAGGATCGGCTTGGCACCGTCGGCTCATGGATCCGCATGATGGCACGCAAGCCTGGCGCGCCGCCGTCGACCGGCGCCAGTTCCGGCCCCCTCACCGATATGCTGCACATCCGGCGCGTCGAATCCGGGAACGGGCGCGCGCTCTTCGAGCTCGAGGTTGCCGATGAAACCCTGAACCCGAACGGCGTCCTCGCCGGCCCCGCCGTGTATGCGATGGTCGATTATTCGATGGGAGCGGCGGCCGCATCGTCGCTCGAGCAGGGACAATTCTGCGCAACCATCGAGATCAAAATCAGTTATCTATCCTCGGTTCGAACCGGGAAGGTGCGGGCCGAAACCGAGGTGGTGCGCCACGGGCGACAGATCGTTTTCCTGGAATCAAAGGTGCGCGACGAAGCAGGCAAGCTGGTCGCGACCGCGACCGGTTCCTTCATCGTGATGTCGATTCCGCAGCCGGCCAAATCGTGAGATAGCCCGACGTCGAATACGGCATCGACTTCGAAGCGAGGCGCGCCGCAGAGGCATCCTCCTGTCAGTCGTGTCGATAGGCATTTGGTGTAGCTCCTAGGCATCGGCGTCGATTAGTGAAATATTGGAAGGATTCGACGCCATCAGTTGAGATAGCGTGACGGGTAGTCGAGGCGCAATGACATCTGAATTTGACAAAACGAAGCCAAATAACCCTTGTAAACAAAGCCATTTCTCAAAATCGACATGCGGATCTCAACGGTCTTGGTGCATTGGGGCGATCTGAAAATGGCGCGGTGACCGACTCGCTGACACGTGCGGCCTCCGATTATCCCGAAAGTGCAAAAACAAACCCACTTCCTGAGCGTCTTCGCGAGCACAAAAACGCAAAAACAAAGCCACTTAATGCAGCAAATCCGGGCACTTTCTCTTCGCGACACCATGGCAACCCGCCGATCACCGGGACCAGGCGCGCCGCTCCGTCCCGACACCGCTTATCCCGCCCTCGGCCTGATATTGCGGGAGATCGTTCGCCAACGGCCTGCATTGCAGGTTTGACCTCAGTCGGTCTTTTCCTTCTTGCGTCAGATTAGACAATCATCTAATTAGATATATGTCAACATAGATGACCATCTAATTAGAGGCACCTCGAACCATGGATCCTGCCACCGCGCTGCTGCGCTTCTTCAAATCGCTGGCCGATGAAAGCCGGCTCAAGATCGTCGGCCTGCTCGCCGCCGCCGAGCACAATGTGCAGGACCTCGCGAAACTGCTGAAGCTCAAGGAACCCACGGTGTCGCATCACCTGGCGATCCTGCGCGAGGCCGGCCTGGTGCAGATGCGGACCGACCGCAACACCCATTGGTATCGCCTCGATTTCGAGATGCTGCGCTCGGTCAGTAAAACCGTGCTGACCCGCGAAAAGCTGGTCAGCATCGCCGGCGACCTTGATGCCGAGGACTGGGAGCGCAAGGTGCTCAGCAACTTCATGGATGGCGAGCGCATCAAGGACATCCCGACTACGCGCAAGAAACGCTGGGCCATTCTCAAGTGGCTGGCGACGCGCTTCGATGCCGACATCGCCTACAGCGAGAATCAACTCAACGAGATCATCAAGCGGCATCATTGGGACGCCGCGACGCTGCGCCGCGAGATGATCGGCTATCGAATGCTGGCACGCACCAGTGGGATTTACCGGCGGCTGCCGGAATCGGAATGGCGCAGCGAGGAGAAGTGGAACGGCCGTGGCCTCGACGATCCTCGCGTCGCGCGCTGATGATGCACCTCGGGCCGGCAATGCCGCGCGCTTGAGAATCTCCTCGCCTCAGCATGATAATGCCCGCTCATTGAACGAACGTTTAATGATTGAGGATCGACGCCATGGGAAAGCCACTTGAAGGTCTGAAGGTCATCGAGGTCGCCCAGGAAATCCAGGGTCCATTCGCGGGATTGTTTCTCGCCGGGCTGGGCGCCGACATCATCAAGATCGAGAACAAGGAGACCGGCGACCTCAGCCGCTGGATGCTCGCGCAACTGATCGGCGGACCTAACGTCAAGAACGCCGGCGTCTCGCACTACTTCATCGCGATGAATCGCGGCAAGCGCAGCATCACGGTCGACCTCAAGAAGCCCGATGGCATCGAGATCGTGCGGCGCCTCGCGAAGACCTGCGACATCCTGCTGACCAACTATCGCCCCGGCGTGCTGGAACGGCTCGGTCTCGGCTTCGAGAACCTCAAGAAGATCAATCCGAAGATCATTTTCGCGCAGGGAAGCTCATGGGGTCCGATCGGCCCGTGGAAGACGCGTCCCAGCCGCGATACCCTCGCGCAGGCCGCCAGCGGCATCATGGCGAAGGGCGGCTTCGACAAGGATCCTCCGCTGCCGGCGCCGATTTTCGTCGCCGATCATTCGGGCGCGCTTAGCCTCGCGGCGGGAATTCTTGCCGCGGTGGTCGCGCGCGATCGCACCGGTGAGGCGCAACGCGTCGATGCATCGATCTACGGCACCATGATCGCGATGCAGGGGATGGAGATAAACTACACTTCGATCACCGATGTGGAGCCGGAGCGCGCGGGCCGCGGGCATCAGTTTCTGCACGGCGTATGGGGCGCATTTCCGACCAGGGACGGCCACATCTGCATCGCGGGTGTCGACGACAAGCGATGGCCCGCGTTCTGCAAGATCATGGGCATCGAACATCTGCAGAACGATCCCGAGTACGGCGACAACGTCACCCGCAATTTTCACGGCGACAAGATCCAGAGCGTCCTCGATGCGATCTTCCCCAAGAAGACCAGCAAGGAATGGCTCGCCGAGCTCAACGACGCCGATATCCTCGCGACCGAAGTCGTCGACTATCACAACATGCTCAAGAGCGAGCAGGCGCGCATCAATGGATACCTCCTCGAGCTCGATCATCCGGTGGCGGGAAAAGTTCTCATCAGCGGGCAGCCGGTGACCATCAATGGCGACGTCCCATCGCAGGCCGCGATGCCCCCCGAGCATGGCGAGCATACCGAGGAAATCCTGCTCGAAGCAGGCTACTCGTGGGAGGATATCGGGCGTCTGCGCGAAAGCGGCGCGGTGTGATCGCGGCATGGCTTCGAGATTTTGTTCCTTCTAGAATGCCAGCCTCTTAGTGAGAGGTTGCACAATGGCATCCAGCGACATCGCGGAAATCAAGGCGCGCGAGATTCTCGACTCGCGCGGCAATCCTACTATCGAAGTTGACGTGCGGCTTTCGTCGGGCGCGATGGGACGCGCGGCAGTGCCCTCGGGCGCGTCGACCGGGGTGCATGAGGCGCTGGAGCTGCGCGATGGCGATCCGAAGCGCTACGGCGGCAAGGGCGTGCTCAACGCGGTCGGCAACGTCAACACCAAAATCGCGGCGGCGCTGCGCGGCTTCGATGCGACCCGGCAGGCTGATCTCGATGCGAAGCTCATCGCGCTCGACGGCACCGACAACAAGGCCAATCTCGGCGCCAATGCGATGCTCGGGGTGTCGCTCGCGGCTGCACATGCCGCGGCGGCATCGAAAAATCTCGCGCTCTATCGATATCTCAATCCCGACGCGCACCTGATGCCGGTGCCGATGATGAACGTGCTCAACGGCGGCAAGCACGCCGATTCCAGCGTCGATATGCAGGAATTCATGATCGTGCCGGTCGGCGCGCCTTCAATGGGCGACGCGGTCCGGATGGGCGCCGAGGTTTTTCACGCGCTCGCGAGCGTGCTCAAGAAGCTCGGGCACTCCACCAACGTCGGCGACGAGGGCGGCTTCGCGCCCAATCTGAAAAGCAACCAGGAACCTATCGAGGTGATCCTCGAAGCGATTTCCAAGGCCGGCTACAAGCCCGGTGCCGATGTCGCGATCGCGCTCGACCCTGCATCCAGCGAATTTTTCCAAGATGACAAAGAGGGCGGCAAATACGTCTTCGCGCGCTCGGACAAGAAGGCGCGGACCTCCGCCGACATGGTGAAGTTCTACGCCGATTGGGTTTCACGCTATCCGATCGTCTCGATCGAAGACGGCCTCGCCGAGGACGACTGGGCGGGCTGGCAAATCCTCACGAAAGACCTGGGCGCGAAGGTGCAGTTGGTCGGCGACGACATCTTCGTCACCAACACCAGGCGTCTGGCGCGCGGTATCGATGAAGGCATCGCCAATTCGATTCTCATCAAGGTGAATCAGATCGGCACGCTGACCGAAACGCTCGGCGCGATCGAGATGGCGCACAAGGCCGGCTACACCTGCGTCATGTCGCATCGCTCGGGCGAGACCGAGGACACCACCATCGCGGACCTCGCGGTCGCCACCGGCGTCGGTCAAATCAAGACCGGCTCGATGAGCCGCGGCGAGCGCACCGCGAAGTACAACCGATTGCTTCGCATCGCGGAGGAACTCGGCAGCCGCGCGGTCTACCCCGGCGCATCGGTTTACAAACGATGAGCAGACCTCCGGTTGCGGCGTTGATCATTTTCGACGGATGGGGCATTCGCGCGGCGCGCGAGGCCAACGCGATCGCGATGGCGAAAACGCCCACCATGGATCGCCTCTACAAAACCTCCGCGCACTCCGAAGTCGACGCCTCAGGCGAGTCGGTCGGGCTGCCGCCCGGGATCATGGGCAACTCCGAGGTCGGCCACCTGACCATCGGCGCCGGCCGCGTGATTTACCAGGATGTGATGCGCATCACCAAGGCGATCGAAAAGAGCGACTTTTCCCGCAACCCGGCGCTGCTCAATGCCATTCGCAACTCCGCCGGGCATACCCTGCACCTATGGGGCCTGCTGTCCGACGGCAGCGTGCACAGCCACATCGATCATCTGATCGCGCTGCTCGACCTCGCGGCGAAGAATGGCGCCGGCGAAATTGCCGTGCATGCGGTCCTCGATGGACGCGATAAGCCGCCGCGATCCGCCCTGCCCTTCATCGATCGCCTCGAGGCGAAGCTGAAGGAAATCGGGCGCGGCCGCATCGCTACAGTCAACGGACGTTACTATGCGATGGATCGCGACAAGCGATGGGAGCGCGTCGAACGTGCGTGGTGCAACATCGTCGAGGGCGATGCCCCCGTCGTCGCATCGGCGCGCGAGGCGGTTGAGAAGTCTTACGCGGCCGATAAAAGCGATGAGTTCGTCGAGCCCGTATCGATTGGCAAGCCGAGCCGGGTCAACGATGGCGACCAGATCATCTGTTACAACTTCCGCGCCGATCGTGCGCGTGAGCTGACCAGCGCGCTCGCGCTGGAATCGTTCAACGGCTTCGCGCGTGCGCGGCTTCCGAAGATCGGCTACGTCTGCATGACCGAATACGATCGCAGCTTCAATCTGCCGACCGCATTCGGCCCCGAGGATTTGAAGAACACGCTCGCCGAGGTTTTCGCGCACGAGAAAATCCGCAACATCCGCATCGCCGAGACCGAGAAATACGCGCACGTCACCTACTTCCTCAATGGCGGCGCCGAGAAGCCCTTTCCTTTCGAGGAGCGCGTGCTGATTCCGTCCGCGAAAGTGGCGACCTACGATCTCGAGCCGACCATGCGCGCGAAGGACATCGCTGAGCGCGCCGCCAAGGAAGCCGCCTCCGGCAACGTCGATGTCATCGTCATCAACTTCGCGAATCCCGATATGGTCGGCCACACCGGCGTGATGGATGCGACGGTCAAGGCGGTCGAGGCGACCGACGTGGCGCTTGGCATCGTGCTTGATGCGATCGAGAAGCGCGGCGGCGTCGCGCTCATCACCGCCGATCATGGCAACGCGGAGTTCATGGCCGATCCGGCGACCGGGCAGGCGCACACCGCGCATACCACCTATCCGGTGCCGCTGATCATCTTCGATCCTTCTTATAAGGGGCGGCTCAAGGATGGCGCGCTATTCGATGTGGCGCCGACCTTCCTCAGCATGCTGGGGATTGCGAAGCCCGCGGAAATGACCGGCCACGATTTGCGCATCCCGAATCCATAATTTCCTCGTCCGATTCTTAACCCTCGCCCGGATGGGCGAGGTTACGGAGGGCTATGCCGACAGTAGCGAGCGGATGAGCGGCAGGTGTTGGCGTCCGAGGTAGACCTCGCCGTTGACCCGATAAGCCGGCACATCGAAGATGCCGGCCTCGCGCAACTCCGATTGGATGCGCGCGAGTTCGGGCCGGCCTTCGCCTTTCACGAAATCCTCGAAGCCCGAAGTCGAGGCACCGATCCGCGCAAGCAGGGAGGCAATCGCGCGCTCATCCTCGATGTTGATCGCCTCGCGCGCGTAGCCCTCGAAGACCTTCTCCAGGTAGGTGCGAGCGAGCGACGGACTGTGCCGCTTTGTCCATAGCAGACCGAGCGCGGCGAGCGTTGAATCGCGATGCCGCTCGAATCCGCGAATCGAAAGCCCGCGATCCGCGGCATAGCGCGCGACGTCGCGATAGAGGTATTCCGCGCGAATGCGACGATGGCGTGACGCGCGATCATTTCCGCTCGGCGGTGCCGGCGCACGCTCCGCTAACATCGGGAGCCAATCGACGTCGAGGCCAAGTTCGTCCGCCATCGCGCAGGTCGGCGCGATCGCGAGATACGCCTGCGGACTTTTGAAATCGATCGCAACCGCAAGCGCGCGCTTCTCGGCCTTCGGGGCGCGCGCGATCGACGAATCGTTGTATGCGACGTCCGGCGGCTCGCCTTTGCGTCCGCTCAGCATCCATCGGATGCGCGGGAGATGTTCGCGCCCGAACAATTTCTCGCCATCAATAATGTAGGTCGGGACGCCGAAGATTCCCGCATCGAAGGCCGCATGCTGGATGGTGTCGTGGAGCGCGCGCCCTTCGCCGGATGCATAATCACGGAAGCCTGCGATAGTGGCGCGCGCTTCCTTCAAAACGCCCTCGATGACCGCGAGGTCTTCTACATCAAGTTCGCGTTTCCAGAAGCGCTCGTAGGTGATTGCGGTATATGCGCGCAACACAGCAGGACCCTGCGCCTTCGCCCATAGCATTCCGATCCCGGCCAGCGAGGTATCCCAAATCTTGACGGTGCCGCGCACGATGATGCCGCGCATCGAGCCGTAACGGCGGACGTCGCGATAAGCATATTTCACCCGCAGCCATTGTCCCGCAGAGCGCTGTTCCTCTACGACCTTGCCTTCATGATTGAGCTTCGCGGAGCCGAGGTAACTCGCGATGTCGAGAGTGAAAGGGCGCCAATCGATCTCGATGCCGAGCTCTTCGCCGAGTGCGTACGTCGGAGCGACCGCGAGATACGCATAGGGACTTTTGTAATCGATGTAGACGATGAGCGGGGAGGAGGATGCGAGGGGATCGAAGGATTGAGATGCCATTGTTTATCCGGATGCTCGGCAGAGACAGAATTCCTCAATCGCACGCGAAGCGCGCGCTGGAATAAGGTCCCACTCCAGCGCCATCAGATGGCGCAACCCCGCCCATCGGGCGAGGGTTAAGAACACTACCAGCGGATCACTTGCTCGTAGACCTTCGGCAACTGCATCGGCAGCGATGCGATGTCCTCGATTACCAGGTAGCGCGAGGACTGGCACATCTGGCGCAAGTAGTCGTGCCCGGTCTTGTCCACCGTGATGCAGAACGGCAGCACGCCCGCGAGTTCCAGCTCCTTGAGCGCCACCATCGTGTCCTGGATGCCGTAGGCGTTGGAGCGGCGGTCGTGGCCGTAGTCGAAGTCCTGCGGAAATCCGTCGCTCAGCAGGATCATATGCTTGGAGCGCTGACTCACGTCCTTGAATTTCTCGCGCACGTGACGAATCGCCGCGCCCATTCGGGTCGAGCGTTTGGGCTCAATCGATCCGATGCGGCACCTGACCTCGTCGGACATCTCCTGATCGAATTCCTTGATGTTGTAGAACTCGACGTTGTCGCGGCCGTGCCCGGAGAAACCCATGATGGCGAATGCGTCGCCGATCTCCTCGAGTGCCTGCGCCATGATAATCAGCGCTTCCTTGTTCACATCGATGATGCGGCGGGGACGCTGGCTTTGCTGCGGACGGCGCTGCCATGCCTTCATCCAGTCGTCGTCGGCGTCGTCGGCATCATTGAACTTGCGCGGCTCGCGATGAATCGGCTCGTCGGTGGAAGCCGACATGTCGAGCAGGAACAGCGTCGCGACATCGCGCGCTTCCTTCTTGCGCGCGCTGTAGACGCGAACGTCGGGCACCTCGCCCATCAGGCGCGCGACCCGCATCTCGATGGTGCGATCGATGTCGATCTCGTCACCGTCTTCCAGGCCGCGCACCAATCGAAACGACGCGGGCCGGATGCGCTGGAATTGTCGTCGCACCACCGGCAGCATCTCGGAGTAGCGCTGCAGCGTGTTGTTGTAAAAATCACCGTCGTCGCCGGAAACCTCGACCTCGCGCAGCCGGCACCAGTTGCGCCGATAATCCGCCAGCACGTAGTCCCATTCGTCGTAGGCGAAGTAGGAATCCTGCTTGTTACGACTCATCACCAGGCGCCCGTGCCCGGACATCGAACCGATCTCGCCCAACTGCTCGCGCATCGCCTCCAGCTCGGATGCCTGCTTGCCGCTGAGCTGGGTCAGGTACATGCCCTCGCCGTCGGCGTTGCCGCTCGATTGCGACGGATCGATCTGGGCGCCCTGCTCCAGCAGCTTCTTCAATTCCTCGGGCGTGAGCGCCTTGCTCTTGCCGCCTTTGGGTGACTTGCCGGAAACCTGCAGATTGACATTCTCGTCGGTCTCGCCGCCTTCGGAGTCGCCGTCGCTTTGCTGATCACCTTCGCCGGAGTCGCCACCGGATCCTTTGATGGCGCTGATGAGATCGTTGCGCACCTGATCGGCGCCCTCGAGCGGATTGCCGTCGCCGGCCTCGCGCGCCTGCTTGATCAGATCCTGTATCCAGCTGTAGAGCGCGCCTGCCTGCCGCGTGCTGTCGAGCACGTTGGCGCCCGAGTCGCGCAACGGCTCGAAGTACATCGAGGCCTGCGCGGCAAATCCCGCGGTCGCGTATTCGTCGGGCGAAATAAGCCCCAGCGACGCGCGCACCAGCAGCGTGCTGAGCGAGAGCGGGTTGAGCCTGTTCACCAGCGCAAGGTTGAGGTTCTCGACCCGCGGCGCGAGCCCGCGATATTGCCTTCGCAGCTCCGCGTCGATCCGCGCGGACTCGCATAACCGCATCAGCGCGCCGCCGAGGCCGGGATCCTCGAACGAGGCGACGAAGCAATCGATCGCCTCGGCGCCCTTTTCGCCGCGCTCATCGAAACCGGGGATGTCGGACAGGTTCAGATCGAAGGTGCCGAATTCGTGGCGGCTCGCCAGATGCGCCGCAACCGCGAAGAAGTAGTCGTGGGTCTGCTTCGCGTCGTCGAGCGCATCGATGCGCTCGGGGAGATAGATCATCTCCCCCGCCATCAGCGGATAGTGAAACGGAAGCATCACCGACGAGTTGGTGAGCGAGTCGACGCGGAACTCGAGCGGAAACAGCATCCGCATGAATTTCGTGACGACGCCCTTGATCTCGTGAAGTGAAAGAGCCGGATTGGAAGCGCTGTCTGCCATTGATGTCATTGATTCTTACAAACACCGGTAGCGACATGCAATTTGTATTTTCGGGCGCGCGGAATGATTTTGCGCTGCCAGATGCCCACGGCGCGCGCAAATGGTTAGTTTCTTGACATGACCGACAGGGCGGGACTTAATCGATCACACGCCATGCTCTATCACCTTCGCTCCCAATTCGCTCCCGTGCTGGCCTGTTCGCTTGCGATCGCGGTTTCGATCGCGCTCGCGAGCACGGCTCGGGCGGGTATCTCCGAAAACGTCAAGACCCAGACGCTGCCCAACGGCCTGAAGGTGCTGGTACTCGAGAATCACAAGGCGCCGGTCGCGACCTTCCACATCTTCTACAAGGTGGGTTCGCGCAACGAGCAGGTCGGCAAGACCGGACTCGCTCATTTGCTTGAACACCTGATGTTCCGCGGCACCAAGAAATACAAGCCCGAGGAAATCGATCAGATCATCCAGCAGAACGGCGGCGACCTGAATGCGATGACTTCGGAGGACTACACCGAGTATTTCGAGAACATCAATCGTGATCATCTCGATGTGCCCATCAGTCTGGAAGCCGACCGGATGGCGAACTTCGATCCCAAGGGCTTCGAGCCCGAGCGCGCGGTGGTCATCGAGGAACGCCGGATGCGCACCGAGGACAATCCCGCCGATGCGCTCGACGAACTTGCCCGAGCGCAGGCCTACATCGAGCATCCCTATCACTGGCCCACGGTGGGATGGATGCATGACATCCAGAATCTGACGCTGCAGGATGCACTTGCGTTTCACGCAATTTACTATTCGCCGCAGAACGCTCTGATCGTGACGGTCGGCGATTTCGACGCCGAAAAAGTCATGAAGCAGATAAGCGAGCAGTTCGGTTCAATCCCCAACGGGCCCAAGCCTCCCGTCTTCGATCAGATCGAGCCGCCGCAACAGGGTGAGCGCCACGTGGTGTTGCGGCATGCGGCGAATCTTCCGTCCTTCGAAGAATCGTTTCACGTGCCGAATATCAAGAATCCCGACGCCTATGCGCTGGAGGTACTCTCGGAAATTCTCGCCGACGGAAAAAGCTCGCGGCTTTACAAGAGCTTGGTAGTCGACAAGCGGATGGTGGTCGGGACCAGCGCGGGTTCGAACATGCTGTCCTTCGATCCGACGCTGTTCACGTTCTCGGCACAAATGCGTCCGGGGGTCAAAACCGAAGATGTACTCGCCGAGGTCGATCGGCAAATCAAGGAGCTGCGCGAGAAGCCGGTGAGCGTCGAAGAATTGCAGAAGGCCAAGAACCTCGAACAGGCCGAATTCGTCTACGGCCAGGATTCGATCTTCAATCAGGCGATGCAGCTCGGCATCTACGAGATGCTCGGCGACTACAAGATGATCGATCAGTATCTGCCGTCGATAGATAAAGTTACCGCCGCCGATGTTCAGCGCGTCGCGCAAAAATACCTGGTCAAGGATAATCGCACGGTGGCGATCCTCGAACCGACCGGCCTGTTGCCCAAGCAGGCGGGCGGCGGCCCCAGCGGCGGGACGGTGCACCGCTCGATGAGCTTCGGCGAAGGCGGTGTGTGATGAAGTATCGATCCACTACTTCGGCAATTGCCGCGTTGCTCGCGCTCGGCTTGTTGGCCACTCGCGCGGATGCGCTGGATATAAAACGAATGACGCTATCCAATGGCGCCGTCGTGATGGTCTCCGAGCAGCATCTGCTGCCGATGGTGACGGTCGGGATCGCATTCGATGCAGGTTCGCGCCGCGATCCGAAGGGCAAGGAAGGACTGGCGGAACTTACCGCCAACAGCCTGACCCAGGGCACCAAAGACCTCACCGCGACGGAATTCAACCAAAAGGTTGATTTCATGGGGAGCGAAATCTCGGTGGGCGCGAGCCGTGACTTCGCCAGCGCCAGTTTCACCTCGCTCAAGAAATATGAAGATCAGACGCTTGGTTTACTCGCGCAGGTGCTGACCAATCCGGGACTGCGCCCGGCGGATATCGAGCGCAAGCGCGCCGAAATGGTCGCCGCCATCAATGCGGAAGAGGAATCGCCTCGCTACGTTGCGGAAGTAACCTTCGGCAAGACGCTGTTCGGTCCCGACAGCCCTTACGGCCACCCCTCCGAAGGATTCAAGGACACCACCGCGAAACTTACGCCCGAGGATGTCAAAAAGTTTTACCATGATTTCTACAAGATGGGCGGCGCCGTCATCGCGGTTGCCGGCAACGTCACCGCCGACGAAATCAAGGCTAAGCTCGAAAAGCAGTTCGCCGCTTTGCAGGGTGCGGTGCCTCAACAGCCGGCGCCGCCCGCGCCCACCGTGGCGCCTGGAATTCATCCCACGCTCATCAATCAGAATGTCGCGCAGGCCACCGTGATACTCGGCTTCGGCGGCGTCGAGCGTTCCAATCCCGACTACTACAAACTCCAGGTGATGAACCACATCCTGGGCGGCGGCGGGCTCACCTCGCGCCTGATGAAGGAAGTGCGCAGCAAGAAAGGCCTCGTCTATGGAGTGGGCAGCGGATTTGATGCGGGAAAATTCCCCGGCTCGTTCCGCACCATCCTCCAGACCAAGAACAAGAGCGCCAACGAGGCTATCGCCGCGACGCTCCAACAGATTCGCCTGATGCAGGAACAGCCGGTCACCGAAGAGGAACTCGGTTCCACCAAGAAGTACCTGGTCGGCAGCTTCCCGCTCAAGTACGACACCCTGAGCAAGATCGACAGCTTTATGCTGCAGGTCGAGCTATATGGTCTCGGGCTCGACTATCCCCAGCGCTATCCGAAACTGGTCGAAGACGTGACGCGAGACGACGTGCTGGCAGGCGCGAAGAAATATCTGCATCCCGACGCGGCGATCCTCGTGGTCGTCGCCAATCAGCAGGAAGCCGCCATCAAGGTGGATAGCCTTTTGCCGCATTGACCCGGAACGCCGCGGCGCGATATCCCTCGAACCGGAGAATAATGAGATGAGCACCTCAAAAACGTCGTGGAAAATTCAGGGCGAGTATTTCGAATCCTGCAACTGCGAAGTGCTATGCCCGTGCCTGTTGTCGGGCGCGACCGTACCGCCGACCGAGGGGCATTGCGATGTGGTGCTCGCGTTTCGCATCGATAAAGGAAATTACGGCGCAACAGATATTTCGGGACTTAACGCGGCGCAGGCGCTGATCACGCCGGGTCCGATGGCGCAGGGCGGCGGCACGTTGGCGGTCTACGTCGACAGCCGAGGGACGTCGGAACAGCGCGCGGCACTCGAAGCGATTTTCACCGGCGCGGCGGGCGGCCCGCCTTCGTTGTTCGGACCGATGATTTCGAAGCAATTGGCTCCCAAGGCGGTCGAGATCAACTTCACGATGCAGGGCAGCGAGCGCAAACTGGTGATCCCTGGAATCACCGAGGTCACCGTCAAAGGCATCGCGGGTCGCGGCGGCAAAGACGTGGTGTGGTTCGAGAATGTCGGGCACCCGTATTCGAGCCGGCTCGCAGCCGCGAAAGGCACCGACAGCAAGTACAAGGATCATTCGCTCAACTTCGAGAATTCGGGCCGCAACGCGCATTTCTCCGGCATCGATTGGACGAGCTGATGCGCCGTGGCGTCCGCGCCTGAGAGCCTCGCACTAGCAACTCCTCCGATTCGCGACCGCGTGGTGCTGTGGGGCGGCATCGTCGTCATCACGGCGCTGGCGTGGATCTACCTCATCGTCATGCCGATGGGATCGACGTCGTGGCTGGTCGACGCGACGCTGATGTTCCTGATGTGGGCGGTGATGATGGTCGCGATGATGCTGCCATCCGCCGCGCCCATGCTGGCCACCTACGCGCGCATCGCCTCGGCGCGGGAAGCATCGCGCCCCTACCATGTCTGGATGTTCGCCACCGGCTATTTCGTGGTGTGGACGGTATTCAGCCTGGCCGCCACCGTCCTCCAATACGCGCTGCAGAGCGTCGCGATCGTTTCCAACGGCATGCAAACAACGGCGCTCGCCGGGGGCGTAATTCTCGTGGCCGCCGGCATCTATCAGGTGACGCCGCTCAAGAACGTATGCCTTAAGCGCTGCCGCTCGCCGATCGGATTCTTCATGACCAACTGGCGCGACGGCGCGCGCGGCGCCTTCACCATGGGCCTTGAGCATGGCGCATTCTGCACCGGATGCTGCTGGCTGCTGATGGCGCTACTTTTTGTAGCAGGCGTGATGAACCTCGCCTGGGTCGCGGCGATTAGCGTGCTGGTGCTGCTGGAAAAGGCGGCGCCATATGGATGGGCGATCGCGCGCGTGTCGGGTATCGCGATGATCGCGGCCGGCCTGGTACTCGCAATTCGTCACTGATGGTGAAAAAACGCATCTTCACGATCGGGCATTCGACGCATCCGATCGAGCAATTCCTCGCGCTGTTGTCGCAGCACGACGTCGGCGCGCTTGCCGATGTGCGATCGTATCCCTCCTCGAAACGATGGCCGCACTTTAACCAGGAAGAGCTGTCACGAGCGCTCGGTCGGGCGGACATCGAGTATCGATGGTTGAAGTCGCTGGGCGGTCGCAGGAAATCGAAGGACGCTATGTCGCTGCACAGTGCGTGGCAGATTCCCGCGTTCCGCGCGTATGCCGACTATGCCGATGGCGAGGATTTCCGCAACAGCCTCGAGGAACTCAGCTCGGTCGCGGAAGCGAAACGCGTCGCGTACATGTGTTCCGAAGGCCTGTGGTGGCGATGCCATCGGCGCATCATTTCGGATCATCTTTTGGTGCGTGGCTGGACGGTCATGCACATCATGCCGACCGGAAAACTCGTCGAGCACGCACTGCCGGGTTTTGCGCGACTCGATGCGGGCCGCCTGATTTACGATGCGACGATCGAGATCTGACTTTTCTGATCCCCCTCTCCCGACGAAGGGAGAGGTTTAGGGGAGAGGTCTATGCCGCGGCGCGATGGTTCAGCACCTCGCGCAGGAACTGCCCGGTATGCGAATTCGCCACCTGTGCGATTTGCTCCGGCGTCCCCTTCGCGACGACATTGCCGCCGCGGTCGCCGCCCTCGGGTCCGAGATCGATGATGTAGTCGGCCGTCTTAATAACTTCGAGATTGTGCTCGATGATGATGATGGTGTTGCCCGTATCGGCCAGACGACCCAGCACCGCCAGCAGCTTCTTGATGTCGTCGAAGTGCAGCCCGGTCGTCGGCTCATCCAGGATGTAAAGGGTGCGCCCAGTCGCGCGCCGCGCCAGTTCCTTGGCCAGCTTGATGCGTTGTGCCTCGCCACCCGACAGCGTGGTCGCCGATTGCCCCAGGTGGATGTAGTCCAGGCCCACGTCGCGCAGCGTTTCGAGCTTCTGGCGAATCGGTGGCACCGATCCCATGAATTCGATGCCGTCGAGCACCGTCATGTTGAGCACTTCGGAAATGCTCTTGCCCTTGTATTGAATCTCGAGCGTGTCGCGGTTGTAGCGTTTACCGCCGCACACTTCGCAAGTCACGTAGACGTCGGGCAGGAAGTGCATCTCGATGCGGATGATGCCGTCGCCCTCGCACGCCTCGCAGCGACCGCCCTTCACATTGAATGAGAAACGGCCCGGCCCATAACCGCGCATCCGCGCTTCGGGAAGTTGCGCAAACAGCTCCCGGATATGGGTGAACAGCCCGGTGTAGGTCGCGGGATTCGAGCGCGGGGTGCGCCCGATCGGGCTCTGATCGACATGGATCACTTTGTCGAGATTCTCTACACCCTCGATGCTCTTGAATGCCCCCGCGCGTTCGCGGCTGCGATTGAGCTTTTGCGAGAGCGCCTTGTACAGCGTATCGAGCACCAGCGTCGACTTGCCGGATCCCGAAACTCCAGTAACGCAGGTCACCACCCCGAGCGGAATCTGCACCGTCAGCTCGCGCAGATTGTTTTCACGCGCACCCTTGATCGTCAGCCATCGACCGGCGAGCTGACGCCGCCGCGACGGCACCGGGATCTCGATCTCGCCCGAAAGATACTTGCCGGTCAGCGACTTGGGATTCGCCATCACCTGCGCCGGAGTTCCCTCCGCCACGATGTCGCCGCCGTGAATTCCGGCGCCCGGCCCCATATCGATGAGGTAGTCCGCCTCCAGCATGGTGTCGCGATCGTGCTCGACCACCAGCACCGTGTTACCGAGATCGCGCAACCGCTTCAGCGTATTGAGCAGCCGCTGGTTGTCGCGCTGATGCAGTCCGATCGACGGTTCATCGAGGATGTAGAGCACTCCGACCAGGCTCGATCCGATTTGCGTCGCCAGCCGGATGCGCTGGCCCTCGCCGCCGGACAGGGTGCCCGCGGTGCGCTCGAGGGTGAGGTAATCGAGGCCTACATCCGCGAGGAACTTGAGGCGTTCGTTCACCTCTTTGAGAATTAGTCGTGCGATTTCCTTTTCCTGAGCGCTGAGCTTGGGCGCTTCGAAGAACGCGAGCGCTTGCTTGATCGACATCGCGGTGACTTCGGAGATCGATTTGTTGTTGAATCGAACGAACAGGCTCTCCTTCTTGAGCCGCGCACCGCCGCACGCGGGACACGGCCGCATGTTCATGAAGGCTCCGAGCCATTCGCGCACCGATTCTGATTCGGTTTCCTTGTAGCGCTTGTCGAGCCATTGCAGCACACCCTCGAACGGACGCGCGTAGCCGTGCCGATGCCCATGGCGCTCGTAGGCAAATTCGATTTCCTCGTCGCCCGAACCCTCGAGGATCTTTTTGCGCACTTTGGGCGGAATCGCTTTCCACGGCTGGTCGAGGCTGAATTTGTAGTGCACTGCGAGCGCTTCGAGGATCGGCAGGATGTAGTTCATCGTAGCCCACGGCGCGATCGCGCCGTCGGAGATGCTCAACTCGTCATTCTGAATCACCAGCTCCGGATCGAAATACATGATCGAGCCGATGCCTGAGCATTCCGCGCACGCGCCGTGCGGACTGTTGAAGGAGAACATTCGCGGGGTGATTTCCGGATACGAGATTCCGCAGTCCACGCACGCGAAGCGCTGGCTGAAATAGATCCCCTGCTCTTTCGCGCCGTCCAGCTTCTCGACCTTGAGCAGGTCCTGCCCGTACTTGAACGCGACTTCGAGTGAATCGGCCAGCCGCTTTTCGATGCCGCTGCGAATCGCAAGCCGGTCCACCATCACCTCGATGGTATGGCGCTGATTCTTGTTGAGGGTCGGTTCTTCGCCCAGCTCATAGAGCTTGCCGTCGATTTTCGCGCGCACGAATCCGGCGCGCCGCATGTCGCCCAGCTCCTTGCGATACTCGCCTTTGCGATCGCGCACGATCGGCGCGAGGACGTGAATCCTCGTGCCCTCCGGGAACTTCATGATTTGATCGACGATCTGCTGGACGCTCTGCTGGGTGATTTCGCGTCCGCAGTTGTAGCAGAACGCATGGCCCACCCGCGCGAACAGCAGTCGCAGATAGTCATAAATCTCGGTGATGGTGCCCACCGTAGAACGTGGGTTGCGCGAGGTGGTTTTCTGCTCGATGGAAATCGCCGGCGAGAGTCCCTCAATCGAATCGACGTCCGGCTTCTCCATCTGCTCGAGGAACTGGCGCGCATATGCAGAGAGCGACTCGACGTAGCGCCGCTGCCCCTCGGCGTAGATGGTGTCAAACGCGAGCGAAGATTTCCCCGAGCCCGACAGCCCGGTGATCACGACCAGGCGGTCGCGCGGGATCTCGAGGTTGATGTTCTTGAGGTTGTGTTCGCGCGCGCCGCGAATTATGAGCTTGTCCGCCATCTGCCTAGGCTGCCCGCCGCCCCGCGTCGCGAGCCTTTACCGCGCGCCACGCGTACTCGATTGCCGAGATCATGCTCGAAGGATTGGCGACCCCGCGCCCGGCGATATCGAACGCCGTGCCGTGGTCGGGAGAAGTTCGAATGAAGGGAAGACCGATCGTCACGTTCACCGCGCGATCAAACTCCAGAGTCTTGAGCGCGATCAAGCCCTGGTCATGATACATAGTCACAGCTCCGTCGAAGCCAAATCGACCGTCGTGCCGGACAAAAGCGGTATCAGGCGCCAGCGGCCCATGAGCATCGATGCCGCGTTGGCATGCGCGTCGGATCGCCGGCGCAATAATGCGAATCTCTTCCTCGCCGAACAGCCCGTTCTCGCCGCCGTGCGGGTTGAAGCCGAGCACCCCGATTCGCGGACTGGTAGCGCCTTCGTTCTCGCGCAGATGCCGATCGAGAATCACGATGGTGTCGAGCACATTTTTCTGAGTGAGGAGGCGCGGCACCTTCGCGAGGCCCACGTGTACCGTCACCAGGGCGAGGCGCAACTCGCTGCCCGCGAACATCATTCTCCAATTTCGCGAGCGACCGACTTTTGCCATCACCTCGCTGTGCCCTGGAAAACGATGCCCGGCGCGATGCCACCACTGCTTGCTGATCGGCGCGGTCACCAGCGCATCGGCTTCGCCATCCCGAGCCATCCGCGCGCCGGCTTCCACGTATCGAAAGGAGGCATCACCACCTTCGAGGCTAGGCTTACCCGGCTGCCGCGCCTCCGGCGAAAGCGCGGTCAGAGACCATACCGCCAAGCCATTTGAAGGAACAGCCTCGCCCGGATGCCATTCAACCGGTGTCGGCGCGTCGGGCACCTGATCCGCCGCTTCGCGCATCGCTTCAAGGTCGCCGATGACCACGAACTCGGGCGAACCGGCACGCTCAGCATAGGACGCAACCGACTTCAGAACGACCTCGGGACCCACGCCCGCCGGATCGCCCATGCTGATTGCGAGAAGTAGGGTTTTGCGCTTCCGAGTCATGCGAGCCATGAATGATTTGCGCCTGGACGCGTCACCCTAATACATCGTCTCGACGTCGTGCTGCTTGACCAAATCCGTCTCGACCCAGCTCTGCAAGCGTGCGCGAGTTTGCTTATCGACCAGCCGATTGCGGATATCTTCTTTCACCACCGGCAGCGGCTTGACGCCCGGGACGTCATGCTGTTCGACCTTGATAATGTGAAATCCATGCTTGGTGCGAATTACTTCCGAGATCTGCCCGGGCTGGAGATTTTTGATGCCGGCCAGAATCTCGTCCATGATGTCGTCGGGTGAAAACATCCCGAGCTCGCCGCCCTGAGTCTTTGATTCGTCGTCGGAGTAGTGTCTCGCGAGCTCGCCGAAGTCTTCGCTGCCGGTAGCCTTCTTGCGCGCCTCGTCCGCTTTGGCCTTGGCCGCGTTCATCTCCGCCGGTGAGGCATCGGGAGCGACCGCAATCAGGATTTGCGCGAGTTTGTATTTTTCCTGCTTGACGGTGAACTCCTCGCGATGCGCGTCGTAGTAGGCCTGAATCTCTTCCGCCGGAATCGTGACGTGCTGGCGCAGTTCATCGTTGAGCATCATCGCCTTCTCGAGTTCCGTCTTGGCTTGTTTGCGGAAGTCTTCCCAGCTCATCCCGTTCGCCATCAGCGATTGCCGGAGCTGCGCGTCGGTGATGTTGCGATCCTGTTCGACGTCCGCGATGTACCTGTCGATCTGGCTGTCTTCGATCTTTTCTTCGTATTTTTTGGTTTCCTGGGTCAGCAACTTTTGCGCAATTAATCCCTTGAGGCCTTCCTTGAAAGTCGGGTTCGAGGTTACATCGCCCGGAGGCAGCGGTCTTCCCGCGCTTTCCGCAAAGGTCCTGACTTCATGCATGGTGATGGGATCACCATCGACACTCGCGACGATCTTGTCGACTTCCTCGGCCCGGACAGTGCAAGGCGCCGCGAGCATCGCCGACGACGCCAACAGTGCGAACGCGAGCCACGCATTCGCACCGATGAAAGAGCAGATTTTTCGCATCAGTAGTTTGCTTCGTTCCAGGCGGCGCAGCCTTACCTTAGTTGACTAACGATCCCGCAGTGCGCTCCGGCCAGCTTTCCAAATTCTCACAGGTCCGAATCGCCTGCAAGACGGCATCGACTTGCGCGAAGGTCGCATCGTATTCCCGTTCTCCCACCGGCTCAATCTGCACGATGATCTGGAAGGACGGGGTCAGCCGCATCCGCTTGCGATTGGCTTCAACCAGCTTGGTGAGCTTGGGTGCGTCGACCGGCGCCTCGGGATGGAAGCGAATTTCGAGCTGATTGGCCTTCGTGATCGCACTCAGAATCAGCATCGTGCGCATCTGCCGCCGTATGTTCATCGCGAGGATCAGGTTCTCGACCAGGGTCGGGATGGGACCGCATCGATCGCGAATCTCATCGCGCAGATCGTCGAGGTCCTGCTCCGATTCGGCGCGCGCCAGCCGCCGATAAAGGATCAGGCGTTCGTTTTCATCGGGGACATAATGGTCCGGGATGTAGGCCGGGATGCCGAGGCGCAGTTCGGGCTCGAAGTCGGGCCGCATCGGCTCGCCGCGCAGCTCCGCGATCGCCTGCTCCATCATCTCGGTGTAGAGCTCGAACCCGACCGCCGCGATCTCGCCGTGCTGCTCGCGGCCGAGCAGGTTGCCCGCCCCTCGATGCTCGAGATCGGCCATCGCGAGTTTGAATCCGCCACCGCCCGATTCGGTGTCGACCAGCTCCCGCAGCGCCTCGATGCGGCGCTTGGCGTCCCGCGTAATGATGTGCTCGCCCGGAATCAGCAGATACGCGTAGGCCTTCTGGCGCGAGCGTCCGACCCGTCCCCGCAGTTGGTAAAGCTGCGCGAGGCCGAAGTGATCGGCGCGATTGATGACCATCGTGTTGGCGTTGGGAATGTCCAGTCCCGATTCGATGATCGCGGTGCACACCAGCAGATTGATTTTGTTCTCGATGAAATCGCGCATCACGTTTTCGAGCTGATGCTCGTTCATCTGGCCGTGCCCGATGCCGATGCGCGCTTCGGGAATCAGCGCGCGCAGATGACCCGCGAGGTTGCCGATGTTCTCGACCCGGTTATGCACGAAGAACACCTGGCCGCCGCGATTGAGCTCGCGCAGAATGACTTCACGCACCAGGCCATCTTCGAAGTGCGCCACAAAGGTGCGGATCGCCTGCCGATCGGGAGGCGGCGTCTGAATCACCGACAAATCGCGAATCCCGAGCATCGCCATGTGCAGCGTGCGCGGAATCGGCGTGGCGGTGAGCGTCAGCACGTCGACCAGCTTGCGCATCTTCTTCATCTTCTCCTTGTCCGCAACACCGAAGCGATGCTCCTCGTCGATGATGAGCAGGCCGAGCTTCGCGAACTGCACATCCTTGGAGAGCAGCCGATGAGTTCCGACCAGGATATCGACCTTGCCGCGCGCGGCATCATCGATCACCGCCTTGTTTTCCTTGGCCGAGCGGAAGCGCGACACCATCTCGATGCGCACCGGATAATCCTTGAAGCGGGTGCGGAAGCTGTTCCAATGCTGTTCGGCCAGGATCGTGGTCGGCACCAGGATCGCAACCTGCCGCCCATCCATCACGGTTAGGAAGGATGCGCGCATCGCAACTTCGGTCTTGCCGAAACCGGCGTCCCCGCAAATCAGGCGGTCCATCGGCTTGGCCCGGCACAGGTCGCGGATCACCTCGTCGATCGCGGCCTGCTGATCGGGGGTCTCCTCGAATTCGAAAGCCTCCGCGAAGTCCTCGTAGTCGCGCCCCGGATGCGGAAACGCATGCCCCTCCATCACTTCACGCGCGGCGTAGATATCGAGCAGCTCGCTGGCCATCGCGAGCACCTGGGCCTTGGTGCGCCGCTTGACCTTCTCCCACGCGCCGCTGCCGAGCTTGTCGAGCTTGGGCTGCTGGTTGTCGGCGCCGCCGATGTAGCGCTGAACCAGGTTGATGCGCTCGACTGGCACATACATGGTGTCGTTGGCGGCATATTCGAGATTTAGAAAGTCGCCTTCCATGTCCGCGACCTTCATATGCTTGAGGCCGCGGTACTGCGCGATTCCATGATCGAGATGGACGACGTGGTCGCCCGGCCGCAATTCTTCGAGGCTGAGCAGCGCGGCGCCCTTGACGCGCGGCTTGGTGCGCCGATGCGCGCGCGGCTCGCCGAAGATTTCCTCTTCGGAGTAGACGTAGATCCCGTCTGTCTCGAGCACTACGCCGGCGGAAATCTCGCCCTCGATAATCGCGGGACGAAAATCCGCGCTATCGAGCAATGCTGGAAAGGACTTGCAATCGGTGTTGACGTCGAGGTCGTACGCTTCCAGATGACGCCGCAATCGCGCCGCCTGGTTCTGTCCTTCGACCACCATGACCGCATGCGATTGCGAATGCTGCACCGCCTTGAGCTCCGCGGCCAGCGGTTCGAATGAGATCGCGTGGCGCTGGCCGGTCAACTGTACCGAGCTCAGCTTGAGCGCCGGCGCCGAGGCAACCTCGATCGGAGGCGCCCATCCCTCGCGCGGCGCGACCGCGGTAACCAACGCGCCGATCTCAACCGCCGTCATCCGCGACAGCTCACGCTCCAGTTCCTCGGCGGTGAGGTAGAGCGCCCCGGGCTGCGGATAGAACGTAGGCTTGGCTTGCGCGGCCGAGGCCTCGGCATTGATGAGATCGGTGCGACGATAGGCTTCGGCGACGACGCGCCCCGGATCCATCAGCCATGCGACGGCGCCATCAGGCACGTATGCGAAAATCGAATCGAGCGGATGCCGATAGACATACGGCATCAGCAACTCGGCGCCGGGAAAGAGCAAACCGGTTTCGAGCGTCTCCGCCAGTTCGGCAGCCTCTTTGCGTATCATGCCGATTTCGGCGGCGCGCAGAGCAGCCTCGTCACCAACAGGCTTGGACTTCAGCGCGGAGGGCGCGACGTAGCGAGTGCGGATGATGGTGGCCTCGGAAATCTCGGCCAGCGATCGCTGCGTGGCGGCCTCGAAGTGCCGAATCGACGTGACGATGTCGTCCTCCAGCTCGAATCGCACCGGATGCTGGTAGAGCGGCGAGAAGACATCGACGATACCACCGCGCACGCTGAAGTCGCCCGCCTCTTCGCATTGGGGAACCCGCTGGTAGCCCATCCCGGAGAGCGTGTCGATCACGAGTTCGAGGTCGAGGCTCTCGGCGCCGGCGATTCGAATGATCGAGGCGTCGAATTCCTCGCGCGGGATGGTGCGCATCATCAGGGCCTCGGCAGAGGTGACGATGATCGGCGCTGTCAGCCGGCGCATCGCGTAGAGGGCGGCGAGTTGCGAGGCTTGCACATCAGGCGGCGGCGAGATGGCGGCGAACGGCTTCAGTTCCCATCCACGCAGCAGATGAATGCGACGCGAGGGGACGTCGGCATCAACCGATTCGCCGAGGAAAAACGCCAGCTCATGCGCCAGCCCCTCGGCCTCCGCGGTGAGTGAAGTAACCGCGAATATCGGGCGCTGCAGACGCAGTGCGGCCTCGCGCAGCATCAGCGCATTGGCGGCGCCTCGCAATCCCATCACGGGAAAGCGGCGATGGTTATCGGACTTCAGGCGAGCTTCCAGTTCGCTCGCCGCTTCTTTGAGACTTCGCTCCAATTATTTCCCGCTCAATACAAAACCGGGCCTGCCAGCAGTGCGAATAATGGTCCTTCGCGCGCCAGCGGCCTGACGACTTCACTATAGCAGAGTTCGAACTGAGGGAAGTGCGCGCGGTCTAATATGGAGATGCCGGCTGCGACGATGCGGTCGTCGCATCGGTGCACGATTCCGCGGTGCCGGGTTGCCACTTCCCGACGTTGACTGCGATCTTCATGGTCTTGTGATCCCCACCCGGTAACGGACGCACCACCGTCAGGTAGATTGTGTCGCCCGGCCGTGCCCTCGCCATCGCGTCATCGAAGTCAGCTTGACTACGCACCCGTCGATCATCGACGGCCACAATCAAATCGCCGCGATCGCCCATCGCGGCCTTTTCCAGAAAATGATTGGTGAGGATTTGTACTGGACCGAGAAGTGCGCTGGCCGTTTCGGCGGCCGCGATCATTCCGCCTTGATCTCCGGTAGCCTTGAGCCCGGCGCGCTCGGCGGGACTGCTCCTGTCGATGCTGGTTACTTCGAGGCCATGCTCTTCGGCGCCCTTGAAGCAGTAGTTCGTATACCTGACCTGGATGCCGAGGCAGCTGGTGCTATTGCCGAGGCGCCCACCTCGAGTTGGTCTCTGGTCGAGTTCGCCGGGCTGGAAGTCGCGATTGATTGATGCGGTGTCATCGCCGGGTCGAAATTCGCGATTACTCGGAATCTCGTCGCTGCCGCCATGGGCTGGCGGGATTCCCACCTGCGGCGATATCTCCAGGGTCGCGTCGTCACCACCTTGATGCGTCGTGCCCGCGTTCGGCGCCGATGAGCCGCCGGGTTGCGACGTCATACCTGACGCCGAACCTGCGGCGGTTCCCTGTGATCCCAAGTCGCGATTGCTCTGCGCCCATGCGCCGAACGCAGTGGCGAGTAAAATGAGCGCGCCCGCAGCGGCTCTTTTAAATGTAATTCGAACCACAGGAATCCTGCGGGCGATCATAGGCGCAAGTCTCGCTTTGCTCAAGGCGCGGTTTTTTCCGCTTGATGCTGACCGGGTGGCGTGCGAAATCTTTGAAGGTGGCTTCCATCAAGATCATCTCCACCGTCCCGCTCACCGACCCGAATCGAAGCTTGATCCGCGCCGCAGTGCCGAACGCTGAGCTCGTCGATCGTGCCTGCCGCACAGCCGACGACGTGCGCGAGCTGCTCGCGAACGGATGCGACGCGATGCTCACTTTCATAATGCCCAGCGACCTGGCGCAACGTGCGCCCAACCTTAGGTGGGTGCAGCTTTTGAGCGCGGGCGCCGACCACGCGATGGGCGCCTTCACTTCGGCGAGCTTCTCGATGACTACCGCGAGCGGCATCCACGCGACGCCGATCGCGGAGTACACCATCGCCTCGATGCTCGCATACGCGCACCGATTCCATCTCATGGTTCGCTCGCAGCTTCGGCATGAGTGGCTTCGCTCGGGATTTCCCGGCACCATCGAAGAGATCCGCGGCAAAACCCTGGGCGTCATCGGCTACGGATCGATCGGGCGCGAGACGGCGCGAATGGCGAAGGCGCTAGGAATGCGGGTTCTCGCGCTCAAGCGCGATCCGGGCAATCGCCGCGACGAAGGATGGTGTCCGGCCGGATTGGGAGATCCCGACGGGGTGATTCCCGAGCAATTCTTCGGACCCGAACAGCGCGAGGACATCCTGCGCGAATCCGACTACATCACGGTCACGCTGCCGGGTACTGCGCATACGCGGAAGTTCATCGGCGCGCGCGAAATCGCGGCGATGCGGCCCGGTGCATACATCGTGAACATCGGGCGCGGCGAGGTGATCGATGAGAACGCACTCATCGACGCGCTCAAGGCTGGAAAAATCGGCGGCGCGGGCCTGGATGTTTTCGAGAAAGAACCGCTGCCAAAGGAAAGCCCGATCTGGGACCTCGAAAATGTGATCCTGACGCCGCACATGTCGGGCGCCAATCGCGGTTACATGGACAAAGCCTGCTCGCTCTTCGCGGATAACCTCCGTCGCTACGCCGCGGGACAGCCCCTGCTCAACCTGGTGGACCGCCAGCTCGGCTACTGATCCGCCAGCGCCGCGAGAAAGCGCTCCTTGAGATTCTCGAAGGGGCCGTTGGACATGAAGAGCGCGATGTCGCCGGGACGCGCGTCATGGAGCATCGCCTTGAGGATGTCCTCGTTGGAATCGCACGCCACCGCCATCGAGCTCCGATCCGCAATCGCATCCGCAAGATCGGTGGTGTCGAGGCGTTGGTCGGCCGGAATCGGATCGTTGTCCTTGAAATAAACCGGCGCAAGGTAGACCCGCGAGGCGCGGTCGAAGGCTCGCGCGAAATCGTCCTGGAAAACGTTGCGCCGCGCAGTGTTGGAGCGCGGCTCGAACGCGGCCAGAATCCGGCGTCCGGTAAAGCGCTCCGCCACCGCTTCGAGGGTCGCGCGAATCGCAGTTGGATGATGCGCGAAGTCATCGATCACGGTGACGCCTCCCGCCTCGCCGACCACCTCCTGGCGTCGCACCACCCCTGTAAAGGTCTTCAGGCCGCGTGCAATTTCGTCAAGCGATAGTCCGCATTCGCTGAGCAGGACGAAGGCTCCCAAAGCATTCGCCACGTTCATGCGCCCGCCGACCGGCAGATGAACCCGCTCGATGAGGTTGCGTCCGACCCGCGCGATTGAAAAATGCGCCCCGTCCGGCGCCATCCGAATGTCGACCGCGCGAAAGTCTCCCGCGCGGAGCCCATAGGTGAGCTTGCGCGCCCGCGCGGCTTGGCTCACGTCGAGCGCCGCGGGAAAATCGGCGCATACGACAAGGATACGGCTTTCGTCCATCTGATCGACCAGCGCGCGAAACGAGGCCTTCACGTGATCGAGGTCGCGATAGATATCGGCATGATCGAATTCGACCCCGGTGATGATTGCGGCATTGGCACGGTAGTGAAGGAACTTGGGTCCCTTGTCGAAGAAAGCAGTATCGTATTCGTCGCCCTCGATCACGAAATCGCCGCCGCTGCCGAGGCGATAGTTGGAACCGAAATCTTTCGCCACACCGCCCACCATCATCGAGGGATCGCGGCCGGCCGCATCGAGCACATGCGCGATCATCGAAGTCGAGGTGGTCTTGCCGTGGGTCCCCGCGACCATCAGCACGCGCTTGGTGCTGCATGAAGAAGTGCCACAAAGCCTCGGGCATCGAGAGGTAGGGAATCGATGTCGTGAGCAGCGCCTCGGCTTCCGGATTGTTGCGCGTGATGACATTGCCGACCACGACCAGGTCCGGGGCGGGTTCGAGGTTTTGCCGGCCGAAACCGGTTTTGACTTCGACCTGCGATTGCTTGAGCAGCGAGGCGGTCGGCTCGTAGAGCTCACGATCGGAGCCGGTGACGCGATATCCGCGGGTCGCAAGCATCCCGGCAAGCGCCGCCATCGCAGTACCGCCCACCCCGATCAGATGCACGTGCTTGACCGATGCGGGAACCCGCGCGAGTCGTGCGGAACTCTCCGAATCAGGCACTGTCGTCGATAGCCTCCATGATCTGGTCGTGAATCTTCGGACGGAACTCGCGAATGGCCTGGTTGTCGCGCGAGGGATGCACGCGGTTGGTCAGGATGGTGACGGACACTTCGCGCTCGGGATCGATCCAGATCGAGGTTCCGGTGAAACCCAGATGCCCAATCGCAGTGGGTGGAAATCGATGCCCCGAGCTCGAATGAGTCGGGGACGGGGTGTCCCAGCCGAGCGCCCAGGTCGAGCCCGGCACCGCGCCATCGCGGGTCCAGAACTCGCGAACGATTTCCTGGGGCACGAAAGCCGAGCGACCCTGGTAACATGCGATCAACTCGGCGGCGATGCGATCGACTTCGCGCACTGGCGCGAACAAGCCCGCATGCCCGGCGACGCCGCCCATCGCATACGCATTCTCATCGTCGACTTCGCCGATCAGCAGATGTTTACGCGTCGGGCAATTCTCGGTAGCGGCGAACATTTCAAGGACCGGCTCCAGCTTGCTCATGCGCGCAAGCGAAAGATCGATGAATCCGGTGGCCCGCAGACCGAGTCGGCGATAAATCTGGTCCTGGCAAAAGCGGTCCAGCGTGGTCCCGGCCACATGCTCGATCGCTTCCCCAAGGATGATGAAATTCAGATCGGAGTAGATCGGCCTGGTAGCGACCGGCGCTTCCGGCTTCTCGCGATGGATTTCTTCGTAGATCCATTGCTTGGCGCCCGCGGTCGACATGAAGTTGACCTTGCCGCCGCGCTCGATATCGCCGACCAATTTGTAAAATGGCCGCCATGCCGTCAGGCCCGAGCAATGCGACAGCAGATGGCGAAGGGTGACGCGATCCTTTCCATGCACGCCAAAATTGGGAAAAAACCGTGTCACCCGATCGTCCAGTTTCAACCGGGCCTCGCGCACCAGCATCATGACTGCGAGCGTGGTGGCGAGAACTTTGGTCAGCGAGGAAAGATCGAAAACCGTTTCGAGCTTCATTTCCGAGGGCTGCGGCGCCAGGCTGCGGAATCCAAACGCGCCTTGAAAAATCACCTCGGCGCCGTGGCGCACCACGGCGGTGGCTCCGGGGAAGACGCGGCGCTCGACGGCGTCGTTGAACGCCTGCTCTACTTCACGCCATCCCAAGCCGAGAACCTCCGCATGATGATTCGGTGGAAAAATATTAGCGCGGAAGAGGATCGAACGTCAGCGGAGCCAAACGAATTTCAGCATACGCCGGACTCCAGGATGGTCAGCCGCCTGGAGGCCGAATCGATTCGCGCGCGCACTCCAAACGGCAGCGTCAGATTGTTGGTGAAGTGGCCGGAGTCGATTCCGAACAGCACCGGGATCTCCAGTCCGGCGGTCTGCTCCCGCACAAAACGCTGGATCATGCGGGCTTCGTTCTCCTCGCCGCCGAACGGACGGATCGCGCCGAACACGATGCCCGCGCAGCGGCTGAGCGCACCCGACTGCCGCAATTGCACCAGCATGCGGTCGATTCGATAGGCGCGCTCGCCCACCTCTTCGAGAAACAGGATTTTGCCGTCGAAATTCGGCGCATAGGGCGTCGCCAGCATCGCGGTCACAATCGACAGGCATCCACCCATCAGCTCGCCCTCGTCGGCGCCGGGATGAATGACGTGTTGCGCCTCCATCTCGAAGCCGGCGGTCTCGCCGACCAGGAGTTTTCGCAGATGTTCGAAAGAGCGGCGATTGCGCTCCTCGATCGCATGATCGATAGCGAGCATCGGTCCGTGGAATGCGACTATCCGCGCACGCTCGACGATCGGATTGAGCAGAAACGTGAGGTCGGAAAATCCGATGAAGGGCTTTGGAGTGAGCGCCAGCGCCGCGAAATCCAGCAGCGGCAGGATCCTGCCGGAGCCGTAGCCGCCACGCGCGACGAAAATCGCGCGAATGTCCGGGTCTGCAAAGAATGCCTGCAACTCTTCGGCGCGCTGGCGATCGGACCCGGCCAGAATGTCGTCGCGATCGAGCACATGCCGGGATACGCGCGGATGAAAGCCGATTGAGTGAATCAGCTCCAACCCGCGCTCCAACGCCTTTGGCTCAACCGCCGCCGCTGCCGACACCACTCCAACCGTATCGCCGCGCTTGAGAGCGAGCGGCTTGGTGGCCGGCCCCTTCATCTGATCTTCGGAGAGTGCCATCAGACCATCGCACCTTGCTTTATCAGCACGCGCGCGGCTTCGCGATACGTAAGCGGTGACAGCCGGTTGCGATTCTTAATGATGAAGTCGCGCACCCGGTCTGGCTCGCTGTACGCATACTGACGCAGCGCCCATCCAATCGCCTTGCGGATGAAGAAGTCCTTCTCGCCGGCCTGCGCGAGCGAATAGCGGAACAGCCGCGCGTGATCGGTCTTATCCTTATGGGTGAGCTGCGAGATGATGGCCGCGCGCCGAATCCACATATCGTCGTCCGCGATCCAGCGATCCATGGTCGGGGCGACTTCATCGCGATGATGTAACAGGATTGCGCCCACCAGATGGGCCGCCACCTCATCGACGAGGTCCCACCACGCGCCCTCCTCGATGAGCCGCCGATAGAGCGGGAGAGATCGGGGCACAATGAAATCGCGCCCCATCCGCGCCACATCGACCGCGAAGTACTTTTCCTCACGATGCGGCAAGCGCCAGAGTCCGAGCACCGCGCGCTCATACTCCTTGCGATTAGAAATCGGGAAGCGCTTCTTTATTTCGCGATGGATCGGATCGCGATCGGGCTTCGCCACTCCATAAAAGGGCATGCTGGTTTTCATGTAGGCAGCCATCACGGCGGCCTTGCGAGGATCGGAGCGATCCTTCAACTCGCGCTGCACGAACGCGATGAGTTCCTTGACCGGATCTGATCCCGTGGCTTTTGCGCCCGCTCCCATCGGTGCGCCGAAGCTACATGGTGCGGCCGACGGCCTCGGCCACCGGCCTTACCGCGGCGACCAGTTCCGCGAAATGATCCGGGCGCAGTTGCTGCGGGCCATCGGACAGTGCCACCGCGGGATTCGGATGCACTTCGATAAGCAGGCCATCGGCGCCCGCAGCGATCGATGCCAGCGCCATCGGCTTAACCAGCGTCCACAGCCCGGTCCCATGACTCGGATCGACGATGACCGGCAAATGCGTCATCTGCTTGAGCAACGGCACCGCGTTGAGATCCAGCGTGTTACGGGTCGCGGTCTCGAAGGTGCGGATACCGCGTTCGCAGAGCACCACGTTGGGATTGCCCTCCGAGAGAATGTACTCGGCGGCCATCAGGAATTCTTCGATGCGGGTCGACATGCCGCGCTTGAGCAGGATCGGCTTCTTGGTGCGTCCGAGCTTGCGCAGCAGCGAGAAGTTTTGCGCATTGCGCGCCCCGACCTGCAGCATGTCAGCATGCGCCACGAACAGCTCGATATCCTGCGCTTCCATGATCTCGCTGACGATCGGAAGCCCTACTCGTTTGCCGGCATGCTCCAGCAGGCCGAGGCCCTCGGACTCCATCCCCTGGAACGCATACGGCGAGGTGCGCGGCTTGAAGGCGCCGCCGCGCAGCAGATCGGCGCCGCCGCGCTTGACCGCATCGGCGGAAGCCTCCACCTGCTCGGCGCTCTCGACCGCGCAGGGTCCGGCCATGATGGCGATTTTGCGGCCGCCGATTTTCACGCCACCGACATCGATCACCGAACCTTCGGGGCGGACCTCGCGCGACGCCAGTTTGTAGGTTTTCAGTACCGGCATCACCTGCTCGACACCGGCGAAGGCGACCAGATGCGCCAGCGAATGCTGTTCGCCACGCTCCTCGCCGACGCAGGCGACGACGGTGCGCTCGACGCCGCGGATGATGTGGCCGCGGTAGTCGAGCTCCTCGACCGCGGTGACGACGGCCTGGATTTCCGCCTCGCTGGCGTGCGCCTTCATTACTACGATCACTGGAGCAACCTCTTGTCCTGGAAAATCGACGTAACTATTGAACCGCCGTGGATTACATCAGGATGGAACGCGCAAGAAAAGGCTGTACTGATAGGCCGTTCGCGCATCGCCACAGGTAACAATCCATGACTCATCGTTAGCGCCGGACTTGAGACGACGATTGGGCCAGGATAGTTGAATAGCGATGTCCTCCAAGTCTCCAGAAGAGTCGCCGACCGCGGTGCGTGGCGACGCCATCGAACTAGCCATCAGGGAACTGGCGCTCCACGATTCCATGCGCCGGGAGAGGCTAAAGATTAATACGGCGCTCCTGGCCACCATGTTTGGAATATTTGCTTTTTTCGGCAGAGATCTTTACTCCGACGTGAAGGGTCATACGACGCAGCTTGCAGCCCTCACGGAACGTGTTGCAGGCATCAAAGAAAAGGTCGACAAGATCGCCGTTGATACCGAACAAAACGGACGCTCTCTAGCCGAGATAAAAGGCTTCCTTCAGGCGCTGCCGGCTGCCTCTTCGAAAGGAAATTCCGCCGCAACCAGAGCCAGTCGCCATTAGCACCGGCATTTTCAGAACCAGCCGGTTGCGTGTACTATCTTAGGCAGCAAACGAGCCGCGGGCGAATGCCGAAGACCGTTGCAAGGCCTTGGGCGCGCCACCCGGCGAGTGAGAATCCGATTGTCTGCCAAGCCGCGAAGATCGCTGAAATTCGTCCATACCTCGGACGTGCATCTCGAAACCGATACCTTCGGCGCGACCGAGGCCGGGGTGAAGCTGCGCGACAAGGTCCGCAAGGCCTTCACCAATGTTATCGACGTCGCAAATAATCGCGATGCCGACCTGCTCCTGATCGTCGGCGATCTTTTCGATTCGAGCCGCGTTACCGAGGAGGGCCTGGCCTTCGCGTTCGGCACCATCAGCCGCGCCAGGATGCCGGTGGTGATGATTCCCGGCAACCATGATGCGCACGACGAGCGCTCGATCTACGCGGGTCTGTCGCCGGCGGCACTACCGCGCAACCTGCATCTGATCCTCGAGCCCGAGGGACGCACGCTGGATTTCCCCGACCTTGAAACACGCCTCTGGGGCCGCGCGATGGTGGAGCATACGCCGGAATACCGGCCGCTGGCGGGAGTGCCCGATCCGCATCCGGAGCTGTGGAACATCGCGCTGGCGCACGGCTTCTACACCGAGGACGAGGAAAACATGCGCTCGTCGCCGATCACGCCGGAGGAAATCGGACGCAGCGGATATCACTACATCGCGCTCGGGCATGTGCACATTTTCAATGATGTCTCACAGGGATCGACGCGCGCGCTGTATTGCGGTACACCTGCGCCACTTTATGCCAGCGACAGCGCGGGATGGGTCGCGGTGGTTGACTGCGTTTCCGGCCAGCCGCTTTCGATCGACAAAGCTATCGTGAAACCCGACTAGCTTTAGCAGCCGCGCTCGCGGAAATCATAGTGGCGAATGCACCGGCCATCAGCTCCGGATGCGCCATCGAAAGCGTGCGCCACAAACTGGCGAACTCGAGCGGCGCGGCGAAGCATTCCAGCGCGCCCGCCCGCTCGAACAGCGGAGCATCCTGCGGCTGCGATTCGCGCGCGATCATCAGCACCGAGGTCTCGGGCGCCTCGCGCTTGATGAGCCGAACCAATTCGAGCGGGTTAGGCAGGTCCTCGAAGTGCAGCTCGGTCCCGAGCGTCACGATTTCCGGTTGCACGGTTCGAAAGAGCGTCAATGCCTGGTCCGCAGTTTCCGCTTCGGCGACAATGTCGCAACCGATGCATTCAAGGTAGCGCCGAATCGCATCGCGAATCGTCGACGAGCCGTCAGTAATTACCACTCGAACTGCCATGGCGGCCTCAAAGCCTCCCGCTCTCCTGACCGGCACGCACTCAAGTGGGATTCCGGAGCAACTCAGGGGAACTTACGGTAAGTGAATAGCAAGCGGCAGGCCATCGATGTGGGGCACTGGAAGATTGGTGTTTCAACTCAGGCCAGCTTGCGCTTTTTATGGCACTCCTTTGCTTTGAGCATCGATAGTGTCCCGAGGCGTTTAGTCGCCGCCGCGAACCGCCGCTGACATGTCTCCTCGCAGTCCATCGATATGTTGCACGGTCGTGACTTGCGACGGCGCGTCTTGCCGCATCGGTGCCAAAAAGGAAACGGCGGAGTCTCTTCGACTCCGCCGTTCCATCATGACCATCAGTTAACGGATTGTACAATGTTGCTACAATCGCGTCGTCCTCGATTGTCTCGTTACATCATGCCGCCGCCCGGCATCGGAGGCATCGCGCCGGCACCGCCCTTCTCTTCCGGCTTCTCGGCCACCATGCATTCGGTGGTGAGCAGCAAAGCCGCGACCGACGCTGCGTTCTGCAACGCAGTGCGCACGACCTTGGTCGGATCGATGATTCCGGCCTTCATCAGGTCCTCGAACTCCTCGGCATGAGCGTTGAAGCCGAAGGCGCCCTTGTTGTTGCGGATCTTGTCGACCACCACCGAGCCTTCCCAGCCGGCATTCGACGCGATCCACCATGCCGGTCCTTCGACCGCCTTGCGGATGATGCCGATACCAACCTTCTCGATCTCGCCGCCTCGCAGGTTTTCCAGCGCGGCGCTCGCCCGCAGCAGTGCGACGCCACCGCCGGGAACCACGCCCTCTTCAACCGCGGCGCGGGTCGCATGCAGCGCGTCCTCGACGCGGGCCTTCTTTTCCTTCATCTCGACTTCGGTAGCAGCACCAACCCGAATCACGGCGACGCCGCCGACCAGCTTCGCGAGGCGCTCCTGCAGCTTCTCGCGATCGTAGTCCGAGGTGGTCTCCTCGATCTGCGCGCGAATCTGCTTGATGCGCCCTTCGATGTCCGCGCGCTTTCCGGCGCCATCGATGATGGTGGTGTTGTCCTTGTCGACGATGATCCGCTTCGCGCGGCCAAGCTGGTTGAGCTGCACGCTCTCCAGCTTCACACCGAGCTCTTCGGCGATCAGGCTGCCGCCGGTCAGAGTCGCGATGTCTTCCAGCATCGCCTTGCGACGATCGCCAAAGCCGGGCGCCTTGACCGCGCAACACGCCAGGGTGCCGCGAATCTTGTTGACGACCAGGGTTGCGAGCGCTTCGCCTTCGATATCCTCGGCTATGATCAGAAGCGGCTTGCCCGACTTGGCAATCGCTTCGAGGATCGGGAGCAGGTCCTTCATCGAGGAAATTTTCTTTTCCTGGATGAGGATGTAAGCGTCCTCGAGCCGCGCTTCCATGCGCTCCGGATCGGTCACGAAATACGGCGAGAGGTAGCCGCGGTCGAACTGCATACCCTCGACCACTTCGAGCTGGGTCTCCAGCCCGCGCGCCTCTTCCACCGTAATGACGCCTTCCTTGCCGACCTTCTCCATCGCCTCGGCAATGATGTCGCCGATGGTCGAGTCGTTGTTGGCCGAGATGGTGCCGACCTGGGCGATTTCCTTGCGATCCTTGGTCGGCTTGGACATGGTCTTCAGCTCGTTGCTGATGGTCTCGACGGCGCGATCAATACCGCGCTTGAGCGACATCGGATCGTGGCCGGCGGCAACCATCTTGATGCCTTCGGTATAGATGGCGCGAGCCAACACGGTCGCAGTGGTGGTGCCGTCGCCGGCAACGTCGGAAGTCTTGGAGGCGACTTCCTTAACCATCTGCGCGCCCATGTTTTCGAATTTGTCTTCGAGCTCGATTTCCTTGGCGACGGTGACGCCGTCCTTGGTGACGGTGGGCGCGCCGAAGCTCTTGTCGAGCACGACGTTGCGGCCCTTGGGGCCGAGCGTTACGGTTACGGCGTCGGCGAGGACATTGACGCCCCTCAGAATCTTCTCTCTCGCGTCTTGCGAGAATCTTACAATTTTTGCGGCCATAGTTGCCTATCTCCTAAATTCTTGTGCTGCGCCCGAAGCCGATGAGCTTGGGTTTTTACTCGATGATCCCGAGAATGTCGTCTTCGCGAAGAACGATCAGGTCGTCGCCTTCCAGTTTGATTTCGCTGCCTGAATACTTGCCAAAGAGGATCTTGTCGCCTGCCCTGACTTCGGGCGGAACCAGCTTGCCATCATCGGCCACCTTGCCCTTGCCGACCGCCACGACTTTGCCTTCCTGGGGCTTTTCCTTGGCGGTGTCGGGGATGATGATCCCTCCCTTGGTCTTCTCTTCCTCTTTGATCCGTTTAACCAGAATGCGGTCGCCTAATGGTCTAAGCTTCATGATGCTTAGCATCCTCCTTCGTACGATTTAGCGGTCGATGTGAGCGCTAGGTAAATTTGTCCGGCGAGAAGTTAACCACCAGAGCCGGATTGTCAATTGGCACTCGACGGGTTCGAGTGCCAATGCTCGGTAGTGTATTCGCATTCAGCGCAAAATCAAGGGGAGTTCGATGACCATCGCGTAAACATAGTTCACCCAAAGCACAAACAGGGTCAGCCGTCATGGAAGGCTTCGAAATGCTGTCACCGATTTCAGCGTCTTCCGTCTTAACCGAAATGCACAACACGCCTTGACCGGTATTGGTCGGGATGGCTTATAATTTGGCCATGCGGTCAGAAAACGTCTCCAGCGGTCAAGACGCCGCCTCATTCATCGAAAAGGCTCGCCGCGCGCAAATTGTTCAGTGCGCAATTGATGCTTTCGCCCAGCTCGGCTACTCCAACGCCTCGCTCGCCGAGATCGCACGCCGAGCCGGCGTGAGTAAGGGTGTGATCTCCTATTACTTCGAGGGCCGGCGCGAGCTCGTCGAGGAGGTCGTCAAGACGGTGTTGGCGAAGGCCACCGACGTGATGCAGCCGCGAGTCGTTACCGAGAGCAGCGCCGCCGGAAGGCTGCGCGCTTACCTGACCACCAATCTCGAATTTCTCGGTTCCCATCCGAAGGATGTCCGGGCTCTGCTGAGCATCACGGCTAGCGCCCGCACCGAGGACGGCAAAGCAATGTTCGAGTTTGCGGGCGTGTTCGACCGAGCCGTGCATGACCTCGAGGAACTCCTGCGCCGCGGTCAGGAACGGGGCGAGTTCCGCGAATTTTCAACCCGGGCAATGGCGGTTGCGATCCGCAATACGATCGACGGGCTCGCCTCCCATTTGGCGGTCGATCCGCAACTGGATCTCAAGTCATACGCGGATCAGTTGGCGACGATTTTTGATCTCGCTACGCGCAGAGCGTGAAGGCCGCGCAAGGGAGAGTAGATGAACAGACGAGCATTCTTGAAAGCAATCGGAGCGGCCGCGCTGCTGCCGCTTTTGCCGCGCCGCCTGTTGGCCAGTACGACGTTCAGCCGGCGCCGTCCTTCCGATGCCTCATGGCCATCGCAGGCGGCATGGAAAAGGCTCAACGATGCAGTCGGCGGAAATTTGATTCCGGTTGAATTTCCCCTCTCGCCGACCGATCCGTCACGCGCCGCGGCTGCGCTTGTCTCGAAGAATTTGCGCAATCCTTACTACATCGGCGATCAGCCGGGACTCACGCAGACCTTGGGCTGGGTCGATGCCTGGGCCACCAAGCCAAGCGCTTATGCGGTCGCAGCAAGAAATGCGCATGACATCGCCGAAGCGGTGAACTTCGCGCGCGAAAATGATTTGCGTCTCGTGGTCAAAGGCGGAGGGCATAGCTATCAGGGAACTTCCAATGCGCCTGATTCGCTTCTGATCTGGACCCGCCACATGAACGACATCGCGATGCATGACGCATTCGTTCCGCAGGGATGCGAGCAAGCTCTCCAACCGCAACCGGCTGTAACGCTCGGCGCCGGTACCATCGGGATGCAAGCCTACAACGCGGTTACCACCAAGGGCGGGAAATACGTTCAGGGTGGGGGGTGCACCACAGTATGCCTGGGAGGTCTGGTCCAAAGTGGCGGCTTCGGAAGTTTTTCGAAGCACTACGGCACCGCCGCGGGAGGTTTGCTGGAGGCCGAAGTAGTCACGGCCGACGGCCAGATTCGTATCGCAAATGCCTGCACCAATCCCGATCTGTTTTGGGCGCTGAAGGGAGGAGGCGGCGGTAGCTTCGGGGTGGTGAGTAAGATGACCCTGCGGGTTCACGATCTTCCCGAGTTCTTCGGCTCTACCAGCTTCACGATCAAGGCCGCGTCGGATGATGCGTATCGGCGCCTGATCCGTGAGTTCGTAAGCTTCTATGCCGAGCATCTCTTCAACGACCATTGGGGCGAGCAGGCTCACGTGAACCCCCGCAACACGCTCGAGATCAGAATGGTTTCACAGGAACTGGACACAGAGCAGGCGAAGCAGGTCTGGCACCCGTTTCTCGACTGGCTGGCGCGTTCACCGCACGATTATTCGATTACCGATCGCGTGGTCATCGGAAGTTTCCCGGCACAACACATGTGGGACGTGCAGTGGTGGAAAGAGCATTGGCCCGAGATCGCTTTTCCCAAGCGGAATCTCCTGACGGGGTTGTTGGACTATGCGCTGGTACATCTGATTCCCAACCCGGTTCTCAAATTTGATGACAGGCCCGACATGGGACCCAACAACGCGTGGTGGAATGGCGATGGGGGGCAGGTCGGATGGTTCATCTGGGGCTTCGAATCGCTATGGCTGCCCGCATCGCTGCTAGCGAATGACGCCGAACAGCAGCGCCTCGCCGACGCGCTTTTTGCGAGCTCGCGCCATTCGGGCGTCGAATTGCACTTCAACAAAGGTCTCGCCGGAGCGCCACCCGAGGCGATCGCGGGCGCGAAGGACACCGCGATGAATCCCGCCGTGTTGACCGCCTTCACTTTGGCCATCGTCGGCGATGCGCAAGGGCCGGCATATCCCGGAATTCCCGGCCACGAGCCATCGGTCGCGGATGGCCGAAACGCCGCGGAGCGGATTGATAAATGCGTAAATGAACTTCGAGCGGTTTCGGGGGAAACGGGCGCATACGTGAGCGAGAGCAACTACTTCGAGAAGGAATGGCAACGGGCGTACTGGGGGAGCAACTATCCTCGCCTCGTGGAAGTCAAAAAAAAGTACGATCCGGACGGGCTGTTCTTCGTGCATAACGGGATTGGCTCGGAACTGTGGAGCGCGGACGGCTTCACCAAGTTGTGACCGCCGGGATCGCGCAAGGGGTTGAGCTTATGGGGTGCCCTTCATCGCAGGCGACCGGTGCAATATAAGGGAAGCATGTCCGGCACCTATCGACGCGAGGAGAAAAGCGCGCATCCTGCGTATGCGCATGACGCGTATGGGAGCACGCTCAAACGCGCGCCGCACCAGCCACTCGTTCGCGTCGAGCATACGCTGTCGGAAATCACCGGACCTCGCTTCGGGCGCGAGGTCATCCGGCCCGGCGACATCGACCTGACCCATTTCAATGGCGGTGAGGCGATTGGCGAGCGGATCGTCGTGACCGGCCGCATCCTCGACGAAGATGGCCGGCCGATTCCCGAAACCCTGGTCGAGATCTGGCAGGCCAATGCCGCCGGTCGTTATGCGCATCCGGTGGACCAGCACGAGGCGCCGCTCGATCCGCATTTTTCCGGCAACGGCCGCGTGATGACTGACAGCGGCGGCATCTATCGTTTCATGACCATCAAGCCGGGCGCGTATCCATGGCGCAATCATCACAACGCATGGCGACCTGCGCACATTCACTTCAGCCTGTTCGGCCCCAGCTTCGCCACCCGCCTCATCACCCAGATGTATTTTCCCGGCGACCCGCTGCTCGCGATCGATCCGATTTTCAACAGCGTGCCCGATGCTCTCGCGCGCCAACGGCTCATCGCGCGCTTCGACATCGACACGACGATGCCCGAGCACGCGCTGGGCTATCAGTTCGACCTGGTTCTTCGGGGCCGCGACGCTACCCCCTCGACGCCCGAGGAGCATCCGCGATGAGCCAGCGCCAAACTCCCTCGCAGACGGTAGGCCCCTTCTTCGCGCCGGCCCTTATCGAGGCGGGCGCCGAGGATCTGGTGCGCGCCGAGACGCGCGGCGATCGTATCAGCATCGAAGGCCGCGTCATCGATGGCGACGGTGCGCCGGTCACCGACGCGATGCTGGAGATCTGGCAAGCCAATGCCGAGGGGCGTTACGACCATCCCGAGGACGACCAGGAGAAGCTCATAGACACTCACTTCCACGGCTACGGGCGCGCCGCCACCGACGCGCACGGCAATTTTCGCTTCCACACTATCAAGCCCGGCTCGGTGGCGGGCCGCGATGGCAAGCTGCAGGCGCCGCACATCAATGTTTCGATTTTCGCGCGGGGGCTGCTGAAGCGCCTGGTCACCCGAATTTATTTTCCCGATGAGCCGCTCAACGCGACCGACGCAGTGCTGAACTCCGCGCCACACGATCGTCGCGCCACGATGGTGGCGATGTGGACCGATGCGACGCATCGCGCGCTGCGTTTCGACGTGATCCTGCAAGGCGCCGGCGAGACCGTGTTCCTCGAGATATAACCGGAGCGCTTATGGCCGCGACCGCCTTCGACTCCCCGATCCTGGGAAATCTCTTCAGCACTGAAGCGATGCGCAGCATTTTCGCGGATCGGAACCGCATCGCGATCTGTCTCGATATCGAAGCGGCGCTGGCACGGGTCGAAGCGCGCCTCGGAATTATTCCCATCGATGCGGCCGATGCGATCTCCTCGCAAGCGAAAGTCGAAAACCTCGACCTCGAAGCTCTGGGCCGTCAAACCGAGATCGCCGGCTCGCCAATCATTCCGCTCGTCGAGCAATTGACTGCACGATGCGGCCCCTTCGGGCAGTACGTGCATTGGGGCGCTACGACCCAGGACCTCACCGACACCGCAACCGTGATTCAAATTCGCGACGCGCTTGCGGTTGTCGAAGACAACCTGGCGGCAATTTCAGAGAACCTCGCGAAGCTGGCGCGGCGCTATCGCGACACGCTGATGGCGGGGCGCAGCATGATGCAACACGCGGTCCCGATAACATTCGGATTCAAAGCTGCGGAGGTGCTCGTCGCGATCGAGCGCCATCGCGCGCGACTCGCGGAGCTGCGACCGCGAGCTTTGGTGGGTGAATTCGGCGGCGCGGCCGGAACGCTCGCGTCGCTCGGAGCCCGCGGTCTCGAAGTGCAACGGGAGCTGATGAACGAACTGCAACTGGGCGAGCCGAAAATCGCATGGCATACGCATCGCGACGGGTTCGCGGAGATCGGCAGCTTCCTCACGCTGGTGACAGGAACCCTCGCCAAGTTCGCCACCGACATCAAGCTGATGATGCAAACCGAAGTCGGCGAAGCATCCGAGCCCGCACAGGCGGGGCGCGGAACCAGCAGCACCATGCCTCAGAAGCGCAACCCGGTGGCGTGCAACTTCATCGTCGCGTGCGCCGCGATTGTGCGCCAGAATGCCGCGGCACTTTTCGAATCGATGGTACAGGATCACGAGCGCGCCAGCGGGCCGTGGCTGATCGAATGGGTCGCGCTGCCGGAGGTTTTCCTCGCCGCCTCGGGCGCGCTTTACCACGCGCGCAATTTGACCGCCGGACTTCACATCGACGAGCAGCGGATGCGCGAAAACCTGGATGCGACGGGCGGCCTGATTTCCGCCGAAGCGGTGATGATGGCGCTCGCGCCGCACTTGGGGCGCGAGCACGCGCACGAGCTAGTGTCAGAAATTTCCCGGCAGTCGCTCGCGCAGAAAAAGCTGTTTGTCGATCTGCTTGCCGCGAATCCGGAGGTCTCAAAGCATCTCGATCGCGCGGCCCTCGGAAAGTTGGTTGACCCGGCCCACTACCTCGGCCTCGCACGCGAGATGGTGGATCCATGCTTTGCAAAATCTCAGAAAATAGGACTTCAGGTAACGCCTTCACGACAAGGGCGTTCACATATACGTTGAAGCACTACACAAAACGTGAGACACCATCCCCAGATGGAGAGTTCGCGACGGAAGCACGATTTCGAGATGATGGGAGAGGCCCTCCGTGAAATCGCAGTCTTGGTGATTGTTTTCGCGCCGTTGGATAGATGGGTGGAACACCGCGCATATCACGGCAGACGATACTTGGGAAACCATTGGTATAAGTGGTATTCTGTTTGCCATGGGCGTCGTGTCTGAAAGAGATCGCAGGATCTAGAGATGTCATGCTATGCGAGACTTGGCCGCGCCTCGCCTAACTCGCGCCATTGGTCTTCGGGATAGCAATGTCCTTGATTGGATTGCTGTTCCTGCACTTCGGAGAGCGTGCGCAGGTCGCGCACAGAAAGGAAAAAGGGACGCCGACGGATCAAGCGGACCCAGCTTGAAGCGGCTTCTGCTACTTCAGCTCCGACTCAAGCGGAGGGACTGATTGATAAGTTCCTCACTACACCTAACTTGTACGGATTGCTCCGTCCTCAAACGGTTCTGATCAGTGCAGTTGGGCAGCGCGATGGTCAAACGGCGCGGTTATTCCAAAGTCACCTTGCGGCCGATTTGCGATGATACCGCTTCCGCTACGCGGCCATATAGTTCGTGGCCGTCCTTGTCATCGATCCACGTATCGCGCGCAGCGTCGTAGCTGTAGTGATAGCCGTGCGCGCCGGCCGCAAGCCACACCTGCCTGGTGGCCGATTGACGGCTCAGGATGAACTTCGCGCCATCGGGAAATTCCAGCGTCACGGAGCCATCGCTGGTAGCGTAGTCGACCTCGTCGGGATCGAAGTCCTCCAGCCATTTCGCCACGCGACCAAGACAAGCATCCGACTTCGCAACGAATTCCCTCTCATCCATGGCGCGATTCTAACAGATCGTTGGCAGGCTCGGCGTCAGATTCCATTTGAGATTTCACGGCGGCGAGACCGATAATTCGTGCTCGCTGGTCCAGGGAGGTTCGCCGATGAGTAAGCCGCTTGCGGGTGTCCACGTCATCGAGATCGCGCAGGAAATCGCGGGTCCTGCCGCGGGCCTGTTTCTCGCCGACCTCGGCGCCGACGTCATCAAAGTGGAAAACAAGAATACCGGCGACACCAGCCGCTGGCTGTTTCCGATGTCGATCGCGGGACCCCAGGTGAAAAACGGAATGCTGCCGCCGATGTTCATCGGGGCCAATCGCGGCAAGCGCAGCGTCGCCGCCGACTTGAAGAATCCCAAAACTATCGAGCTCATTCATCGAATGGTGAAGGCGTACGACGTCCTGCTCACCAACTACCGCCCCGGCGTGCTCGATCGGCTCGGCCTCGGGTGGGACGCCCTGCGCGCGACCAATCCCAGGCTGGTGTATGCGCAAAGCAGCTCGTGGGGCCCGGAAGGTCCATGGGCGCGTCGCCCGAGTCGCGACCCGCTGGCGCAGGCGGCCGGCGGCTTGATGGCGAAAACCGGGATGCCCGACGATCCACCGCTCATCGCGGGAACCTTCGTCGCGGACAATTCGGGCGCGCTAAGCCTCGCAGGCGGAATTCTCGCCGCACTGTTTGCGCGCGAGCGCACCGGCGAGGGCCAGCGCGTCGATTCGTCGATCTATGGGACGATGATCGCCATCCAGGCCACCGAGATAAATTACACCTCCTTCACCGGGCTGGAGCCGGAGCGCACCGGGCGCGGCGCTGATCCCCTGTTGCACGGACTGTGGGGCGCGTTCAAAACCAGCGACGGCCACATCTGCATAGCGGGCGTCGACGATAAACGATGGCCCGCGTTCTGCCGCATCCTCGGCATCCAAAATTTGGAGAAAGATCCCGATCACGACGCCCTCCATCGCCATACCCATGGCGAAAAAACCGTGGCGGTGCTCGATGAGATCTTCCCCCGCAAGACCAGCGCCGAATGGCTCAAGGCGCTCAACGAAGCCGACATCCTCGCCACCGAGGTTGCTGACTATCGCTCGATCCTGGATAGCGAGCAGGCGCGCCTCAACGGATACATCCAGGAAATGGAGCATCCCACGGCGGGCCGCATCAAAGTCACCGGCGCGCCGGTCTCGATCAATGGCGAAGTCGTGCATGAGGCGCGTCTCCCGCCTGAGTTCGGCCAACATACCGAAGAAGTGATGCTCGAAGTCGGCTACTCGTGGGAAGAGATCGCGGCGATGCGCGAGGCCGGCGCGATCCTGTAGGGGCGTCGCGAGCTGGATCTGGAGTTGCGGTTAGAGCTGGAGCCGGTTGATGCCGTCGAAGGCGGCGTTCTTATAGCACTCCGCCAGCGTCGGATAATTGAAGACGGTATCAACGAAGTAGTCGATCTTGCCTCGATGCGAAAGCACTGCCTGCCCGATATGGATCAGCTCGACCGCGCCCTCGCCGATCACGTGGACACCGAGCAGCTCGCGGGTGTTGCGCTCGAAGAGCAACTTGAGCATCCCGCTGGTATCTCCCACGATCTGGCCGCGCGCGATCTCGCGATACTGGGCCTTGCCAATCTCGTATGGCACGCCCTTTTCGGTCAGCTCCTCTTCGGTTTGCCCGACGAAGGAAATTTCCGGAATCGTGTAGATGCCGTAGGGAAACAGCTCCGGGGCGTGCTTCGCTTCGACGCCGAATGCGTGACACGACGCGATGCGGCCCTGCTCCCGCGAAGTTGACGCGAGGCTGGGAAATCCGATTACGTCGCCGGTGGCGTAAATGTTGGGCGTAGCGGATTGGTAGACCTCATTCACCTTGATGCGTCCCCGCGGATCGGTGGCGACTCCAATCGCGTCGAGATTGAGCTGCGAGGTGGCGCCCGAGCGTCCGGTGCTGCGCAAAACCTTATCGGCGATGATCTGCTTGCCGCTGACCAGGTTGATTTTCACACGCGGATGGGCGCCGTCGTCGATTAGCTCGACCCGATCCACTTCCTCGCCCAGCCGCATCGTCACCCGCCGCTCGCGCAGATGGTAGGTCAACGCCTCGATGATTTCCGCATCGACGAACGGCAACAGGCGCGGACTCTTCTCGATCATCGTCACCCGGACTCCCAGGGCGGCGAAGATGCTCGCATACTCGCAGCCGATTACGCCGGCGCCGATAACCGCCAGCGAAGACGGCAGATCCTTGAGCTGCAGGATGTCGTCGCTGGAGAAGACGCAGTTCCCGTCCAGTGCCATCCGCGGATCGCGCGCGGCCTCGGTGCCGACCGCGATCACAGCCTTGTCGGTGGTAATGATTCGCTCGCCCGCGTGCTCCGGGTACAGCAACCGCAGGGTGTGGGCATCGACAAAGGATGCTTCCGCATGCTCGAGGTCAACGCCATTGCGCTGCAATTGATAACGGGTGACGTCGACCTCGTGGCGTACTACCGGTTCGACCCGAAACAGCAGATCCGCCAAGGTAATCTTTTCCTTCACCTTGTAGGACTCGCCGTAAAGCAGATGTTCGCGATAGCCCGACAGATAGATCACTGCTTCGCGCATGGTCTTGCTCGGGATGGTGCCGATGTTCATGCAGACTCCGCCGAGGATGGCTTTACGCTCGACCACCAGCACGCGCTTGTGCAGCTTGGCGGCCTGAATCGCGGCGGAATGACCGGCAGGCCCGGAGCCGATCACTACCAGATCGAATTCGAATTGGGTCACGCAAACTCTCCGTAGTCGGCTCGGTCGCGGAGTCGCGCCGAGCTTTAGCATGGCAATATGACGAGAGTGTTACGGAATCTTACTCTTAGCGCGCGCCCGTAAGTCAAACCATCACTGCGGCGTCATACTCCGGCAACATTGATCCGCTCTACTAGCCGCTTGATGCGCGGCGACCGCGCGTCAGAAACGTCTCGCCCACATCGCTGGAGGATTCGATGAAGATTGCCACGGGGGTTTCATTGTCTGTCGCATTACTGCTGTGCGCTTCGCTCGGTGCGCGATCGCTGGATCGTAGCGGCATCGCATCGGCGGCGGAGAACATCACCTTGCAAGGGACCGGCGCAACCTTTCCGGCGCCGCTCTACCAGAAGTGGTTCGCCGAATATAACAAGTTGCATCCCGAAGTTCAGATCAACTACCAGGCGCTCGGCAGCGGCGCCGGCGTCAAGCAGTTCCAGCAAGGCCTGGTAAACTTCGGCGCCAGCGACGCCGCAATGACCGATGACGAAATGAAGGCGGTCAAGGAAGGAGTGGTATTGCTGCCGATGACGGCCGGCAGCATCGTGCTCTCCTACAACATCCCTGATGCACCCGCCGAACTGAAGCTGTCGCGCGACGCATACACCGGCATCTTTCTCGGCAAGATCAAGCAGTGGGACGATCCGATTATCGCCAAGGCGAATCCGGGCGCGAAACTTCCCGCCACCCCGATCACGGTGGTTACGCGCTCCGATGGCAGCGGCACCACCTTCGTGTTCACCACTCATCTGTCGGCGATCAGTCCGGAATGGAAAGCCGGCCCCGGCGCGGGGAAGTCGGTTAACTTTCCGGTCGGCGTCGCGGGCAAGGGCAATCCCGGCGTGACCGCGCTCATCAAGCAGACCCCCGGTGCGATCGGCTACGTCGAATACGGTTATGCCCAGCAAACCGGAATGCCGATGGCGATGCTCGAGAACCACAGCGGCAAGTACGTCAAGGCCGACCTCGCGACCGGCAAGAATGCGCTGGCGGCGGTGAAACTGCCGGCCGATCTGCGCGCCTGGCTGCCCGACCCCGAGGGCGCCGAGGCCTACCCCATCGTCACCTACACCTGGCTGCTTTGCTACAAAAAGTATCAGGACCCGAAGATTGCCGAGGCGGTGAAAGCGCTGGTGAGCTATGGGCTGGACGAAGGCCAGAAGGACAGCGAGGCGCTCGGCTACATTCCGCTCCCCCCCAACGTCGTTGACAAGGTGAAGAAGGCCGCCAACCAGATTTCATGAGCGCTGCAGAAGCCAAAGTGGCTGACGATATGCCGAGTACCAGTGCCGAGGCCGCAGAGACGGCCGACGCCTCGGACATATCGCAGCCACCTTCTACATTCGACAATCTCAGCGATCGGGGCTTCCGCCGCTCCACCCTGATTATCGCATGGTTCATCGTCGGCTTGATGTTCTGGCTGGTCGGATCGATCGGCAAGCAGGCGATGCCCGCAGTGCGCGCGTACGGGCTCAACTTCATCACCAGCAGCACGTGGGACCCGAACAAGGCGCAATTCGGCATTTTGCCGGCGATCACGGGAACCATGTACAGCTCGGTGCTGGGTCTGATGCTCGGCACCATATTCGGGCTGGCAATCGCGGTTTTCCTGAGCGAGGGCTTTCTCTCCACCGGGCTCGAGGCGGCTCTCAAATCGGTCAGACTCAATGAAACCCGCCCGTGGAGCTCGCTGCCGGACCGGATGGAGGACTTGCTGAGGGTAACCATCGAATTGCTCGCGGCGATCCCCAGCGTCGTCTATGGGCTATGGGGAATCTTCGTCATCATTCCGCTGGTTCGCCCATGGGCTGATTGGCTGCACGGACACCTGGGATGGATTCCCTTCTTCGGAACTTCGCTCAGCGGCCCCGGCCTGCTGCCCGCGTCGATCGTGCTCGCGATCATGGTGCTGCCGACGATTTCCGCGATCTCGCGCGATGCGCTGGTGGCGGTGCCGCCGAAAATGCGCGAGGCGGCTTTCGGGATGGGCGCGACGCGATGGGAGGCGATCCTGGCGATCTTCATTCCCACCGCGGCCACCGGAATCTTCGGCGCGGTGATCCTCGGATTCGGACGCGCGCTCGGCGAGACGATGGCGCTGGCGATGCTGGCCGGCAACGCCAACGTCATTAGCTGGTCGCTATTTTCTCCCGCCAATACACTGGCCGCGCTGCTCGCGAATCATTTTCCGGAAGCGGATGCGGTCGAGGTGGGCGCGCTGATGTATGCCGCGTTGGTGCTGCTCGCGATCACCCTGGTGGTCAACGTGGTGGGGACGCTGATTCTGCAGCGCGCCGACGCCGGCCTCAAAGGACTGCGCTGATGGCTGATGTAGTCAACACTCCACCCGCCACCGACACCGGACCGCTCGATCCGGTAGCGCTTAAGGACCTTGAGTGGTCGCTGCGTCAGCCGCGATCGCTGTTCAGCTTTGCGATGAGCATGCTTACCGGAGCGGCAACTATCGCGGCGTTGCTGCCGCTGTTCTCGGTGCTCTTCCTGCTGATCAAAAAAGGCATCGCGGGACTGACCTACACCGCTTTCACCGATCTGCCGCCCGCGGCGATGAGTCCCGGCGGCGGATTCGGCAATGCGATCATCGGGACTTTTGTCATCGTGGCGATCGCAACTCTCATCAGCGTGCCATTGGGAATCTTCGCGGCCATCTATATCACCGAGTTCGGTCCCGATACGCGAACCGCCAGGGCGGTGCAATTCGCTGCCAAGGTGCTGACCGGACTGCCCTCGATTCTGGCCGGGGTATTCGCCTTCGCGACGGTGGTGATCGTTACCGGAGGCTTCTCTGCTCCGGCGGCCGGAGTAGCGCTGGCGCTGCTGATGGTGCCGACCATCCTGTTGACCGCCGAGGAAGCCATCAAGCGGGTCCCTCCAAGGATGCGCGAGGCGGCGGTCGGCATGGGCGCAACCCCCACTCAGGTGGTGGCCCGGGTAGTGGTTCCGACGGCCTTGCCGGGCATCCTGACCGGTGTCATGCTCGCCATCGCCCGAGCTGCGGGCGAAACGGCACCCCTGTTATTCACCGCACTTTTCAGCGACTTCTGGATGAGCCGAACCACGCCGCACTTCCTGCCCAAGACCATGGCCGACCTCATGAAACCGACCGCGTCGCTGGCGGTAATGATCTACAACTTCTCCGGCTCGCCTTTCGAAAATCAGATTGCGATGGCATGGTCGGCCGCACTCGCGCTGGTAGTGATCGTTCTATTGACCAACATTGCGGGGCAAACCCTGGCCAAACGTACTTCTAGTATCAAGTGAGGAAACTCTGATGTCCGCAGTCCAGATCCGAACCAATGGCAACATTCCATATAGTGATGAAACCTTGATCGATTGCAAAATCGAGGACCTCCATTACGGCAAGTTCAAGGCGGTCCGCGACATCGCACTCAAGATTAAGAAGGGCACCATCACCGCCTTCATCGGACCCTCGGGATGCGGCAAGAGCACCGCGCTGCGATGCCTCAATCGGATGAACGATCTGGTGCGCGGCTTTAACTTCCGCGGGCACGTGATCTTTCGCGGCCAGGACATCTACAAGCCAAGCGTCGATCCGGTCGCGGTGCGCCGTCACATCGGGATGGTTTTTCAGCAGCCCAATCCGTTTGCGATGAGTATCTATCGCAACGTGGCGTTCGGCTTGCGCCTCAATCGCTACAAGGGAGCGGTCGGCGAAAAGGTCGAACAGGCGCTGCGCCAGGCGGCGCTGTGGGATGAGGTCAAGGACAAACTGCATACCAGCGGACTCGCGCTCTCCGGCGGACAGCAGCAGCGGCTATGCATAGCGCGCGCGATCGCGACCGAACCCGCGGTGCTTTTGATGGATGAGCCGTGCTCGGCGCTCGACCCGGTCGCGACCCATAAGATCGAAGAGTTGATGAAAGAGCTCAAAAAGAACTACACCATCGCGATCGTGACCCATAATCTGCAGCAGGCGAAGCGCGTCGCCGACATGACCGCATTTCTGTACGTCGACACCACGCAAGGCGGACGTACCGGCTATCAGGTCGAGTACGGGCCGACGAATGCGCTGTTCGAAAATCCCAAAGAGAAGCATACCCAGGAATATTTGAGCGGCCAGTTCAGCTGACCTCGCCCCTAACCCATTCCTTTTGGGAAGGAGAACCGGAACCGAATAGATAACGAGAGAGACTCACGTCGAGTCACCGCGCTCCTGCACCTGGAAGCCAAGCGGGAGTGTGAAACTCCCGAAGCGTGGTAGTCGCGAAACCTCAAGTATCAGTTTCGTTTGCTTCATTCCCCTTCGAAATCCCCTTCCTCGCTTCAATGGAGGGCGTTAAGTCCGCCGACGCCGCGCGGCCAGTGCCTTGGCGCGGCGGCGTTGATGACGATTGCCCGCAAACATTGAACTTAGTGGGTTTGTTTTTGCACTTTCGACATCCGAAATCGGTGGTGTTTCCGGTCCTCCGCCAAGCCTCTGGATGCCGCTCGGCGATGCCGAACCGTCGAGGCGCTGCGCGCAGGCCCTTCCCAAAGCCTCAGGGCCACTTCTCGGCGTTGCCGAGTCGTCGAGGCGCTGCGCGCAGGCCCTTCGCAAAAACCTCAGGGCCACTTCTCGGCGATGCCGAGTCGTCGAGGCGCTGCGCGCTGGCCCTTCGCAAAACCTCAGGGCCACTTCTCGGCGATGCCGAGAAGTGGGTTTGTTTTTGCACTATCGACGATGAAAATTCGCCGCTAATCCTCATCTTTTTGAGGCCCTGCAACAGCGATGACGCATCGCGTATCCCGCGATCGAGGCGCCCACCGTACCGAATAATCGCCGTCGCGTCGCGAGGACCCGGAATCGTCGGCCTCCAAAGACCTGCACGGCGCAACCGGTCGCGTCGCGCCCGAAGTCGCGCGGCCTCGGCCGGATCCGCCGCAGCGATACGGTCGTTTAACTCGCGGTCGCGCGCCTGATGGTATTTCAAGGCCGCGAGATTCTCCCATCGCAGCATCGCGGCCATCCGCACGTAGGACTCCGCCATCGTCACGACGCAGCTTTCTTCCAGGATGCCTTGCGGCCTTAAGTCAACGCGCAGTCCACTTAGCGTCTCTTCGAAGTCCCGCTGCTGCGATGGAGTCCATCGCGCCTGTGCGACGAAGAATCCATGCTTGACCGGATTGCGGGCGACGCGCGCCTTTCCTGCGACAGTTCGCGGGCCGGTCGAGCGCGCAGCGTTGCGCCGATTTGCCTCGAGGCGCTGTGGCGTGAGCGCGAGCGGACGCCTGCGGAGATTAGACGGAGGGGTGATACGAACAGGGCTGGCTGCCATAGGGGCATGCCTCCTTGGAGAAGGGGCCGCAAAAGCCGCGGCCATAACCCCTTAGTATTTCCCTACGACTTGGAGTTGTCTAGCCTCAGGCGGACCTAACCCCCTGGCCCTCTTCCCCTACAGGAAAGGGGGAAAAGAAAGTTGCTCCCCCGTCACAGGAGAATCGAATCAGGGCGTGCGAGCGAGAGGAGTAGTGTCCGTGTCGACAGTAGTCGGATTGGCAGGCGCCGCTAGAAGATGGGCCGACACCTCGGTAGGTTGGATTTCGTCATTGCCGCCCAGCCAATTGTCCACGAGCATGATCAGCGCGAGCGGCGGAAAAGCAAGCGCGCCCGGCGCATCGAGTAGAAACTTCTTCGGGTTTCGCGCCGAGGTCGTTCTGGTCTCGTATGTCACATAGCCTGGTTTTTCAATTCGAATCGAATGAGGGTCAGCACGAGTTAACTTCGCAGTCGTCGGGGTTCGCCCGAACTGCGTTCCGTCGATGGTGACGATGGCGTCTGAGGGGTCACTCGCGAATGAAACCTCTTCGTCCCTGCCGAAGATGGCGGTAGCGCAGCCTGAAATCTCGAAGACGAATGAAATCATCAGTATTGCGGCAATCGAGCGGGAGGGTGTCATCGCAGGGCCTGCTCGAAGGCTGGGTCGGTGAATGCCTGATCGATTGCGCCGTCGGCGGCAGCCGCGATGATTCGCCCTGCGCTCATTCCGGTACCGGTGGTCCTCCCGAGCGGTTCGCTATGCTGTCCGGAATAGCCGTGGCCGAACACGATCCGGCGACCACCGGCGGAATATACTTGCACCGCGATATCAATGGACGCTTGCGGATCGGAAAACATTGTCCCGACATTGCCGATCGAAGCCGATTGCAGCGTGACGAGAATCGTCTTGTGATCATCGGGCCTGGCGGCGGTGGCGGGATTCAGCGCTTCAACCGGCGCGAAGCCTTCGTTGGCCAACCTTTCGCGAAACTTCCGCTCGATGTAGTCGTTGAGTTCTGGTCCGGCTAGAAGATTGGTATTGTTCGCGACGCCGCTGACCCGACTGGCACGCGAATCGGCGACGCGCGCCAGACCGATTTGAGGCGCACCCGGCTTTGCGGAAACAGTGGGTACTTCGGGGTAGCCGGTGTTGATGGCCCCCGCACAGGCTGCGACGAAGATTCCTGACACGATAAACAGGCAGCGCGCGGAAAGCATCCGGATGCGGACAAGATAGCGAGCCCCAAGCATCGCAGCTTTGTAGCAGAACCAGCAGTCAGCTTGAAGGGGACCAGCAGGTGGGCGCGACTCAGAGCTTCATGCCAGGCTTCAATCGGAACTGTCGGGGCTGCCCGAGTGTAACTGGATGTAGTTCTCCAGCCCAATTTTCGGAATCAACCCGAGCTGCGTCTCGATGAAATCAATGTGTTCTTCCTCGGCCTTCATGATCTCCGCCAGCAGTTCGCGCGAAACGAAATCACGGACGCCTTCGCAGTAGCCGATCGCATCCCGGAGGTCGACCAGGCCGAGCTGCTCCAGCTTGAGGTCGCTCTCCAGCACTTCCTTGACATTCTCGCCAATCAGCAACTTGCCGAGGTCCTGAAGATTGGGCAGCCCTTCCAGAAACAACACGCGTTTGATGAGCAGGTCGGCATGCTTCATCTCATCAATCGATTCATGCTTCTCGAAACTTTCCAGCTTGGTGACGCCCCAGTTCCCGAGCATCCGGGCATGCAGGAAATACTGATTGATGGCGGTCAGTTCGTTTTTCAACACCGCGTTGAGGCGCTGGATGACTCCCGGATCACCTTTCATGATTGGCTCCCTTCAGGATGAAGAACTATGTCGAGGCGGGCCCGTAAATGCGAGCGACTAGTCAAGTTTGCGGCGATTGGGTTCTCGTCGCAAGCGCGGTCCGTTTTTTCGAACTAGATATTGGGAAGTTGGGGCATCGTTTTTCGAGGGCCGGCTCAGGCGGCCGCTTCAGCGAACTCAGCGGTCGGGGCATCGAGGCGAGATAATTCCTTCACCAGCGGAACGCACTTGCCGCATTTGGGGGCGCATCCGAGCGCCTTGTAGATGTCCGATAGGCGGCCTTGTCGTTCCTGGCAAACTGAGCGGACCTGACCATCGGTGAAGCCATTGCAAAGACAAACGTACACTGAATGGATGCCTCCGTAGTCTCGCGATTCGAAGCGGGAATCGTCGCTAACCTCGAAATTAGCAAAATGGCGGGCGCTTGTAAATGAGAATCATTCTCAGTTTCAACGCCCCGCTTCATACTCCCACCGGCTCGCGATGTGGCGAACGACCTCGCAGGGCGCAGCTCGGCGCGAGGACGCTTACCGCGATTCATGGAATGACGGACGCATCGATCGTTAACGCCCAAGGTTTGTATAATCCTGTGGGTCTGCTACAGGTCTGACGCAAATCACAACTCGACGAGCACATCATGGCGCTGGCATTCCTTCTCATCATCGCGGTCGTTCTAATTGCGCTGATCGTTTTCGTGCGATTCTTTCGGAGCCTGCTTTCCGGACTGTTCCGCTTCGCATTTCTCCTCGCGGTAATTTTCCTCGCCATCGCCGGGACCGCCATCCTGATGAATAACGAAACCATCTTCGATCGCCCGGGTGCGAAACTGCGTGCGACAAGGTTCCTCACTAAAAATTCCGCGGCGACCAGCGAGAACGGTTGGGGGGATGCTCCCTGCATCCTCGACAAACCCGCTATTGAGCAGCGCGCCAAAGAGGAAGAAGCGCGCGCCAAGCTGAAAAAGAAGCAGGAGGCCGAAGCCGCCGCCGCAGGGCAGCCAACCGCGATGGCGACCGCCGAGCCGACAGCCACTCCGACTCCCACTCAGGAAGAGATCGACGCCAACCTCTACGACGAGCTGATGACGCGCAACTACATCTGCGAGGGCGACACGCCGGTGGCGATTCCGCGCGCCAAGCTGCTCGACTTCGTGCAGCAGACCATCGCGGAGCTCAAAGGATGGAAGCTGATCAACATCGATCAGCGCACCGGGGTCCTGTACTGCATTTACACTTCACGACTGCTCGGCCTTGAAGATGACGTACGAATCACGATCACGCCCAAGAGCGAAGTTGCGCTATGCTCGCAATCGAAAGTGGGCGAGCCGGAATCGGGTTCATTGTTGGGCTTCTTCCCCGGCGACTTCGGTGCCAACATAGGGCACATCAAGCAGTTCTACGCAGCGCTCAAAGAGAAGACCGATCAGTTCTGCAACGAACTGGCAGAGAAACAGAAACCGAAGGGGCCTACTCGGTAGGTTTATATGCTTCGAGAAGTACAAATCGATTCGCTGGCCGCTTTCCTGGTCAGCGGGCTGATTGCCAAGGGCATCATCAAACCCAAGGCGGACCCAAAAGATATCATCGCGCTGGTGGTCGAGTTTCTCTCGGCGAATTTCGAAACCGAGGCGCAGATCGATGAGGAAGCCGACCGCACCGCGGAAGACCTCGCGCGCAAAAATCCCGGCATGGACGTCACTCGCCTGCGCAGTCTGACCCGCCAGAAGCTGGCCGAGAAAAAAGGCTTCGTGCTTTAAACCGCGCATCATCGAAAGCAGGATCATCCAGGCAGGATCATCGCATGAAGTTGTCGGAAGAAAGAATTTTGTTCCTCGCGCGCGAATCGCTGGCGCAAATCCGCGACGAGGGCCTTGCCGAGATCGCCAACTTTCCGCTCGCTTTGCGTCAGGCGCGCGAGTTGATCGCCCAATGGAACGAGAAGGGAGATGAGGTCGATCAGGCGGTGCGGCGCAAGATCACCTCGCAGAAGCGCAACATCGTCGAGGGCAGCGACGAATGGAACATCCTGTTCCGGCGCTATCGCGATGAAGAGCTGCGCAAGAAGGGCATTTTGAAGTAGACCTTGCCCCATTGCCCTCACTCCTTCCGCTCGCACGCGCGCACCAGTTCCAATCCCGTGCCGTAGCGCCCACCGCGACGCCACAACCGCGCGAGGTCACGCTGCGTGGGTTTTAGATCGTAGGTCGCCCCCTCTCGGGCCTGGGCGCGACGAGGCGCGGTGCCCGCTTCGATGAGTCGCACCGCATCGATCAGTGCCTGCGCGCCGGGCCGCGCCACCATACCCATCAAGCCCGTCACGCTGGTTCCCGCGGGAATCGCCAGCTCGCGTTGCAGGAGGATTTCTCCGGTGTCGATGGCCTCGTCGATCCAATGCACCGTGATGGCGCTGCGCTCGTCGCCGGAGGCGACCACCCAGAAGCTTGGGGACGGCCCGCGATGCTTCGGCAGCGGCGCGGGATGCATATTGATGGCGCCGTATCGAGCCACAGCAAAGGCCTCGCGCTTGAGCCGTTGGTTGAAATAGATCCCAATCAAAAGATCCGGCTTCATCGCTTGAAGCGCCGCCAGGGTGCCGGCGCTGTTGATATCACGGGTGCCGATTAACGGAACCGCGCAGGAGGCCGCGAGCGTTCGTAAACGGGGCGGGAGCTTTGATGATCGTTGCCTGCGCCGAAGCCACCAATGCCACTGAACCTCGAGCGCGCGCACTGCGGCCACCACGAACATCTGCCGCAATCGCCGCCACACCGCGCGCCGCCTGCTCACACCCCTGATCGCCGCGGTCGAGGCCACGATGCCCACCACCATGCCGGGCAACTCGCGCAGCACTGCCTCCACGATGACATCGGGCACCAGACTGTCGCGGGTGAGGAGAACTATTCGCAATTGGGACCTGCGCTGCGAGATGATCCATCGGCGCGCATCGCACGCGAGCTACTGGTCGACTTCGTCGATACGCACGCTGCGATGTTCTTTGAGCGATCGTTGAGTGGCGAGCGAGAGCAGCAACGCTTCCAGCGCTCGTGGCGCATCGAGCAGCGACGGATCGGCCTCGCCTCGCACCGCTGCGATGAAGAGTCGCAACTCCTTTTCAAACGGATTGTGTCCCGCGATCGCGAGCTTACCCGGAGTTCCATCCTCCGGATAAAAGAGGAACGTGCTCGAGGGCGGCCCATCGCCGAACACCGTATTCAGCTCGAATGCGCCCTTCTCGAACAGGACCCGAAAGCCCGCGCTAAACGCGAAGCTCTTGGGCATGATGCCGCTGGCCAGCACCGTCACACTGCACGCATCATCGTAGTCCAGCACGGCTGCTATCTCGCCGGGCGTACCGCGCTCTGTGTAGACAGCCGAGGCCGATAAGCGCGTCGGCGGTCCCATCAGCCACTGGATGAAATCGAAATCGAAGGTCATCAGCTCGATCGACGGCTCGCTGTAATGCTCCTTGTTATCGAAGCCACCCGCGCGCAGATACGATCCGAGCCGGTAAGTCGTCACGCTCAACAGCTTACCGAACTCGCCGGATCGCGCGGCTCGATGGATATGTTCGTAGTGCGCGGCGGAGCGGAGCAGCAGTCCCACCATGAGGATGCGCTTCGAGGCGCGCGCCGCCGCAATCATCGCCCTGGCGTCGGGCAACGTCAGGGCAAACGGCGTCTCGCAGAACACATGCTTGCCGCGCTCCAATGCCGCGATGGCGAACTGGTGATGATTCGCCGACGGCAGGCATATATCGATCGCATCGATCGTTGGATCATCGAGCAGTACGAAGGGATCGGTAACGGCGAATGCTCCGCGCGGGCGAGCGACCGACTCGGCTCGTTCGCGATTTCGGCTGAACACGCCGGCGACCTGCACGTTTGCGACCTCGCCATAGACGTAGGCGTGCTCCGATCCCATCGCGCCGGCGCCGAGAATGCCTACCTTCACTTTCGCATCGGACATGATGCCCCCACGTCTTCGTTCTGAACTCTAGCCCGTGCGAATTCTTCTGGCACGCCCGGCCTGCAAGGGTCCAGGGAGAAATGAAGAACCATGGGTGTCGGCAGAAATGTTGCCGCATGCCCTTCTGCCCTCTCTCCGGCGTGCGGCTTCCTAAACTCAGCCGCGGGAGAGGCATTCAGAGCGTGCGCCGATAGGTCACATAGCTCGCACATACTTTCGCGCCCAACTTCTCGGCGGTGCGGCGCGACGGCCAGTTGTCATCCAACACCAGCGTGTAGCTCAGATACTTCGCCCCTTGCCGGATCAGCTCGAGATACGCATACGATGCCATCGCGAGATTGACGCCGTGTCCGCGCGCCGATTCATGCACACCGATTCCTAGCCAGTTGAGCTTCTCCGCTTCGCGTACAGCGCGACCCGGTGCAAGGATCACGCTCTCAGTCGAGGATCGCAGCGCGTTCAGTACACCGACCGGCTCATCGCCTCGGTATGCGATCAGCGTGGTTTCGAGTCCGCTGCCGCGAGCGAAGCCTCTGAACATGGAAGCCACCTCGGTTTCGCTGCGCGGGGCCATTCCCCAATGGTGTGCGAAAGCGTGATTCCAGATTTTGGTGAAATGTGAAACGCGAAGATCGGCCTTGAGATCTTTCACCGACGCTACTGTAAAGCCGTCGTGACGCACGGCCTCGAGCATGCTTTCGTACCGCGTCACCAACCCCGGCGTCACTTCGATTTTGTAATCGACCCAGCCGCGCTCGGTCTCGAAACCCGCGTCTTTGAGCAACGCGTGATAGTAACCGGGATTCTGGCGCAGGATGCTCGGCGGAAGCATCTCGTACTCATCGATCGCGAAAGGCGCGTCAAGAAGACTCTCCGAACCGGCGCGCGCGCCTGGCATGCCTTGGCCGCGAAGCCATTCGCAGGCCGCATCGATCATCGCTTTGACCGCGTCACCGCTGCCCGGCATCGCCTCGAACATCATGAGATGTCCGATCGGCTCGTTCCAATGCGCGTTGTAGTGGCGATCGATGACGGCGGCCACGCGAGCGACCATCGCTCCCGCCTCGCGCGCGGCGAAGCACCGGGTTTCGAGGCGCCCTTCGTAGGGTGCCCGCCCGCTCAGAATGTGGAGCTGGCGGCGCTGGGCGGCGGGCCATCGCGCGGAGCGATGCTCATAGACGCGGTCATGAAACCCGATGAACTCGGTCAGTGCAGCTTCATCGGTGGGCGTTTCAATTTGAATTGCCATGGGTGCGGTCAAGACAATCCGGTCGCGGCGTCAATCGGAACGCCTTGCGCAGCGCCTTGTTTGAACTCCCCGCGTGCGATATTCACCAAGCCAGGGGCCACGCTAGCGCCCGCATGAGAGGCTCGTCAAATACGCAGTTTGCGCGAGCCAAGGAGCTGGATTTTATGGTTGAAAAAACGATCGCGCTGACCGGCATCTCCGCCAATTCGATCGAAGATGCGGTGGGGCTCGCCGTCGCACGCGCGGGAGTTACGATCTCGGGAATCCATACCGCGCATGTCACTGAGACCAGCGCGGTGGTAGAAAATAACAAGGTGGTCCGCTGGAAGGTGAGCGTGCGACTGACCTTCGCGGTCAAGGATCAACTCCACGAATGACGGAACTGCATGCCGACGGATCGGGCGCGATCATCCGGCGCATGGCGCTGCCGTCGGTCCCGAACCAACAAGTGGGTTCGGTCGGCCCTCTAGATGTTCGAGTCGACTTTACCATGACGCGGACTCGACGAGCCCGCGGCTTACGGCGCGGAGCGCAATGACTGTCGTCATGCGAAACCGTCGCCACTGAGAGTCTGAAGCAAATGGCATTCAAACAGGTCCTTCCAGGAATTTTCGAAATTTTCCTGCCGCTTCCGATGAAGCCCACTATTATCAACGTCTACCTGGTCGATTGCGGGGGCGGTGAATGGGCGATGATCGATACCGGAATGAACTTGCCGGAAAGTTTCATCGTGATGGAGGACGCGTTCATGCAGGCGGGCGCCCGCTTCGAGGATCTCAAGGTCCTCATCGGGACGCATCATCATATCGATCACTTCGGCGCCTCCAGCGAGATCCGCCGCCGCAGCCACGCCAAGACCTATCTGCACAAGCTCGAGGCCGAACGCGCCAACCGGATGCTGTTCTTCGGCAAGATGGGTCCGATGACGGAGCGGCCGGAGTCGCGCCCGTTTTTCGAGAGCCACGGCTTTCCTATCGATCTGCATGTGCCGACCGGAATGCGCCCGGCATGGATGGGCACCAGCCTCTACGATCCGGTCACCGAACCCGATGCGAATCTGAATGATACGGAAGTGATTTCAGTCGGGAAGAGAAAATTCGAAGTGATCTGGACCCCGGGCCATGCCCCGGGTCATTGCGTAATTTATCTGCGCCAGGAAAAGGTGATGATCGTGGGCGATCATCTGCTGCCCAAGATTACGCCTCACGTCGGACTGTATCCGGATGCGACCGGCGATCCGCTCGGAGATTTCATCAACTCGCAACTGAAAGTTCAAAAGTTTGACGTCGAGCATGTGCTGCCGGCGCACGGGCTGGTGTACCAGGACCATCGTCATCGGGCCAATCAGCTCATCGAGCATCATCGCTATCGGGAAGCGGAGATGCTCGATCTGACGCGACGCAAAGCGCAAACCGCTTTCGAAGTTGCGCAACAAATTTTTGCTGACGAAGAGCGGCCAATTTTTCACGTGATGGCCGCCACTTTCGAAACCCTGGCGCATCTCGAACACGCCTGCATCGAAGGTCGGGCGAAGAAAACCGAACGCAACGGACGAATTCTGTTTCAGGCTGTATAGTTTTTTAGCACCGTCAGGGGGGTTGCTAATTTTAAACCCTAGTGTATTTTTGTCCCAGTTTCGGGATCATGGTTGGGTACATCGAAACCGAATGCACGAGTATCGGGGGAGTTGCTCCCAGAGATCGAAGGAGGATGCGATGAAACGCACGATTGGCTTTGCGCTGGCTTCCGGGCTGGCATTTCTGGTCGCAGGATGTGCGGCGGGTGGTGGCGCAGGAACGGGAGCATCCGGTGGGGAAGCAGCGGCTTCAGCGGGTAGCGCTCAGACGGCTTCCGCCGGTCCATCGGTACGCGACTTCAACCTTCAAGTGAAGTGCCCGGGCATCCATTTGGAAAAGACCAAGCTCAAGTGGGATGACGAGAAAATCATGGCCCACGAAAACGTGACCCCGGCGGACATCGCCTCCTGCGAAGCTTTCACCGCCTCGCAGCCCAAAGGCTACGTTCCGCCTCCGCCCGCTACTGGTGCGATGGTCGGAAACGCGACGGGTCCGGGACCTGGAGGGCAGCCCTACAGCGGCCCGCCTCCGCGTAGTCTCGGCAATCAGTAAGCTTCCGGCGCGGATGACCGCTCGGCAATGCAATTGCCGAGCCCTTCGGACTCGAAAAGAGAAGGCGGTACCGAACGCTCTATGCGCTCGGCACCGCCTCTTTTGTTAGTGCGGATTGGTCTGTGAAGGCTCTATTGAACCTGTTGCATGGCCTTCGACTGGCGGCGCGACGGAGCACTGATGCGGCCACTGCGGACCACCGGTGAACGGCGTGCAAGGCGGCGGGTAGACACACCTTCCAGTTGCTGACGGCGCCATTCCTTCAGCCCATTGCGCAGGAAACTCGGCTCGATTCCCAAGGTTTCGCAGACCATCTCGAACGAGAAGGGTCCATCGCCACCCTCGCCGCACAGCCAATGCTCGGCCTCCTGGAACAGACGCTTACGCGGTCCGCCCTTGGCATCACAGTTGTTCTGGAAGCATCGCAGCGCATCCTCGAGGATCGCCATCATCAGCTTCTTCACTGGCCGAATATTGCTGTCGTCCTTGCGGCTGTCGTAGAACTGCTCCGGCGTAAGCACGTCGGGCACGAACAGATTACCTATAGCGGTGTTTTCCCATTCCATCTTCGATCCTACCCCAATGGGGCATCCCCCAGTTCCTTCGAGCGAAACCCCTCTTGCCTCGCTCCGGGAACTTTGTCTTGATATCGAGGGCCATAGAAGCAATCCTTATGCCGATCTAGTGTGCACCTTCGCGACAAACGATCGCATCCGGGTTTGGGCCGCAGCATTCTAATTTTCCTTGCAAAAATCGACATCTTTTGAGCCTGGAATCGCACTATGCGAAATCGCGCGCCTTTTGCGACCGATATATGTGTCATGGTTATGTAGCCTTTTTGCGCTATCGGTGACTCTTTTGAACCTTCCGGAAACATAATCGACCGGACGCTCATTGGCCCAATCCTGCCTCACGGCCACCAATATGTTGCCTTTCCGCCTAATGCTCGCCCGCCAAATTAATGACAGGCCTGTTGCATGCGCGACACAACGATCAGCGGTGCATGCGGCGAATTTGCGGGATCAGCGAATTTGTGGTTTATGCCGGTTTTTTACTGCACGCTGCCGGGTCCGCCATGCGGTCCCGGACCGCCCAGCTTGCGCTCTTCCAGCTTGAAGGTAAGGACGTCGAACAGGCAGTCGAGGCGCGCGCCTCGCGCTTCCAGCAGGGTTTGTTTCTCGATCGCCGGCACGTCGATGTGGAAGCAGAGAAAGTTAACCAGGTCCGCACCGCGCAGCCCGCGCTCGACCAGCGACTTCCATGCCGCGGCTGCGGTATCCCCGAGATACTCGAAGAGCAATTGACGCAGCCCTTCCATCGCCTCGGCATCGATATCCATCGGCGGATCGACCGGACACCATTCCACCTCAGCCTGGCGATAGGTGCGCTCGCGGGTCTCCCGCACGATGCGAAACTCGCTCAACCCGGAGAGCACCATGTTGTAGCGTCCGTCCGGAAGTTTCACCAGCTCGGATATCTTGCCCGCGCATCCAACGCCGAAGGTATCGGGATTGGCGTAATAGTCTCGCTCCCATTCGCCCTTAAGCAGCATCATGCCGATAATGCCATGGGACGACGAAACGTCCGCGATCATTTCCCGGTAGCGCGGCTCAAAGATGTGCAACGGAACCGCAACTCCAGGAAATAGAACCAGGTTCGGAAGCGGGAACAGCGGAATGATTCTGGGTAGGTCGGCCACTTTCTCCAGCGCCGTGCCGTTTCACGCGAGATTAGGTCTATCCAACTGCGAGGTCAAGCGATGCTCGACCGGATCGTGATACGCTCATCATCGTCGCACTGACTTCTTACCTTAGCGCGAGGAGAAATGATGGGCGAGATTGTCGCCGCGATTTTCACCACCCATGTGCCGCGCCTGATGATCACCGACCTCGCGGCGCGCAAGGCCTACATGGGCAACAATGTCACCACCTTTTACGACGCGATGCCGCAACTCGAACGCGAGCGTCTTCATACGCTCGAGTTCGACACCTTCGTGCTCGTCGATTCGCATTGGTTCACCACGCTCGAATACATCGTCAACGCGCATGAGCGGCTTCTCGGCGTGTACACCTCGGAAGAGCTGCCGCAGATGCTGCACGACCTCGAATACGATTACCGCGGCGATCCCGAGTTAGCTCGGGCTATCGAGGCGAGCGCGCGCGAGCACAAGATGCGCGCCGTCGCATCGGCGGCGCGCAATCTCCCGCTCCATTATCCGACGCTGAACGTGATGTATTATTTCAATCCCGATCGGCGACGCCGCGTGCTTTCGATGAGCGTGTGCCAGACCGCCTCGGTGCAAAACGATCTCACCTTCGGCGCCGCCCTCGGCGATGCGATCCGCGTTTCTGATCGGCGGGTCGTGATTGTAGCCTCGGGCGGCATGTCGCATCGCTTTTGGGATTATGATCGCGTCCTCGATCACGCATCCGCCGATCCCAGCGACATCAGCTCAACCGCCAATCGCCTTTATGATGAGAAGATCATGGAACAGTTCCGCGCCGGCCGTCATGCAGATGTGATCGCGTCAGCCGAAGACTTCCGCACCCATTGTTCGCCGGAGGGACGCTTTTCGCATTACCTGACAATGGCGGGCGCGCTGGGCGCCGAAAAATGGAATTGGCGCGGCGAGCAATTCGGCCGCTACGAAGCGGCGATCGGAACCGGCCAATCGATTTTCTATTTCGGAGCGAAACTCTAGTCGCTTTACTGGACGCAGGGGTCGGAGTAGCACCTAATTAGGTGCTACCATGAAGGCTATGCTCGACATCAGCAAGGACATTCAATCGCTGACCAATTTCCGGCGACAATCAGGGAAATTCCTGAAACAGCTGAAGAAGACAAAGCGCCCCCTGATGCTGACCGTCAATGGCAAGGCGGTCGCAGTAGTACAGGACGCCAAATCTTATCAGCGACTGCTCAACATCGCGGCACGGGCTGACGTTTACGAGGCGCTCCGGCAAAGCGAAGACGACATCGCCCACGGACGAACGCGGCCCGCACGCGAGTTCCTGGAAGAATTTCGCCGACGCCATGGCATACCGCGTTGAGTTGACACTGGGTGCGGAGCGCGAACTGGAAGATCTCTATGATCGTCTCTCGGCGGAAGATTCGGGAGCAGGCGCAAATTGGTTCAAGGGACTCGAAGACGCCATCTTCTCTCTGCAGCGGTTTCCTCGCCGCTGCCCAATCGCGCCAGAGAGTAAAATCTGGGGCCGGACCCTTCGTCACCTGATCTTCGGAGCGAAGCGCAATGTCTATCGCGTGATTTACGAAATCGATGAGGCGCATAAGCTGGTTTGGATACGGACAGTCAGGCATGGTGCGATGGACCAATTCAGTCCCTAGGGCTGATCACCGCAGATGCCCGTTAGGCCTCCGCTTTCGGCTCTTCTAAAAAGGGGCTATCAATCAAGTTGGAGCAACCAATTTGAAACTTACCCACGGAATCATCGCGATGCTGGTGACGCCCTTCACCAATGACTATCGCCTCAATGAACCCGCCCTGCGCGCCGAGGTTAAATGGGCCATCGAAAAAGGCGCGACCGGCGTCGTTGCCGCACCCAGCATCGGTGAGTTCCTGCATATGGACGAGCAGGAGCGCACCCGGGTTTTTGAAATCGTGCTCGAAGAAGCGAGCCAACGTCAGGGCATCTGTGCGGTTGCGATGACCTCGGGCGCGACCACGCTGGAAACCCTCAAGTATGCGCGCATCGCGGGCAAGATGGGTTACGACGCGCAGCAGGTCATCCCGCCCTACTATTGGCGATGTGGCGAGCTCGAAGTCGAGCGCCATTTCCGAATGATTGCCGAGGCGGGCGACTTGCCAGTCGTCGTCTATCACAACCCGGCGCTTAGCAAGTTCAACATCTCGCCGAAGTTCGCGGCGCGGCTTGCAGCGATTCCGGGCGTCGTCGCGTTCAAGGAAGTGCTCACCGATTTGCAGCATCTCGAAGCGCTCTATGATGAGGTCGGCGGACGCGCGGATATCTACAACACCTTTCGCGCGCTGCTCGCAGGGCTGATGCTCGGCGCGGCGGGCGGGTTCATCAACATATTCGCTGTCCCTGCCGCGGTCGCCCTGATGAAGGCGTTCAAGGCGGGTGACCTGGCGCGCGCCGAGGAAATCCAGCGTCGCCTCAATCGATGCTTCCCGCGCGGCGGCGAGGAAACCCTCGGCCATCTCGGCACCACCAAAGTTACCGCCTCTGTCGTCACCGGCATCGACATGGGACCGGCGCGGCCCCCCTACATGGCGCCCGAGGACGCAGCGGAGCGGCTCCAGAAGCGGCTGCCCGCATTGAATGAGATAATCGGATGAAACTCGCTTGGCAGGCATGGGAATCCGCCTCGGCGCCACCACGACAATAACCGGCGGATGGCTAGGGCTGTCGATGAGCATGATCGGGATGCTCATCGTTCCGCTCGGCTACCGGCAGCGGCGACACTTCGCGAGCGTGGGCGGCGCGATTCTGATCATGCGCGCCACCTTCGCGGGTCGCAGCGCCGGAGGCGGATCATTTCGGCGGTTCGGGGGGAGGCAGCCGGCGCATGCCTCGACCCAGCAAGTCGTGGCAGTGGATACTTCCGTCAACGGCGATCCGGTCGGGTCGGCAATCTGCCCATCGACCTCGGCACGCTGCACAAGTAGCTCCCGCTTATCTTTCTCATCCCGCGGCGCCGCAGCGATCTGATTGATGCGGCACCTTCGTTCTACGCTCGGATAGGCACTACAAATTTCTTCTTTTGTAGGCCTATCCCATTTCTTGGCGTCAGTATTCCCTCCGACGCTGATCTGATCTTGCGACAACTCTCGTTCACATCTATCGATACTTTGCTCAACTAATAGTTACTACAAAATCACTGACTGGCTTGATGCGCAGCAACGCAGCAATTACAGCGCATCGCGCCGGAGAGGAGCCGGACAATGGTCGAGAGCATTCATCGCAACACCCGCCGCGGGTGGCGGGTCGCGCTCGGACTGGTTTCTATGTCGCTCGCGATCGTGGCGATGCTACTTGTTCATCATCGTATTTCCAGCGCGGAGCGCGGCAATCCCCATACCTCCGACACCGATACCGCGCTGAAAAAGTATGCCGCGATGCCGCTTTACTTCGAGCGCAATGAAGGCCAGAGCGACAAAAGCGTCCGCTACCTCTCGCATACCAGCCGCTCGTCCCTATTTCTCACTGACGATGCCGCCGTGATCACGATGGTCGGCGGCGCCGTCCACAAGGGGCGCTTCGCGACGCCCAAAGATGCGGCGAACGACAAGCTGATGGAATCCGCGGTGCGGATTCGCCTCGTCGGTGCCAATGCGCATCCGCAGTTCGAGGCGCTCGAGCCACTGCCCGGCCGCGTCAATTACCTGATCGGTAACGATCCATCGAAGTACCATCGCAATGTTCCGATCTTCGGACGCATCCGCGAGAAGAACGTCTATCCGGGAATAGACCTGGTATATTACGGCACTCCGGATGCGCTCGAATATGACCTCGTAGCAGCGCCGGGAGCGGATACCTCGAAGCTGAAGTTCGCGGTAGAAGGCGGCAATCAAACCACCCTCGATGCGAATGGCAATCTGATCGTTAGCGCGCCCGCAGGCATGGTTATGATTCAGAAGCCGCGCGTCTTCCAACAGGATCCGTTAGGGAATGAGAAACCCATCGACGGCGCCTTTACGATGGCTGGCGATAGGACCGTCGAAGGAGGCGTCGCGCGGCGCGAAGTCGCGTTCAGCCTCGCTAGCTACGATCATTCCAAGACGCTCAGGATCGATCCGGTATTCCGTCCCGCGGCCACCACCGAGCAGATTCTCTATTCGACCTATCTCGGCGGGAGCGGCTCCAGTACCGGACCGTTGTTCCAGCAGGAAATTTCAGACCTGTCCGGCGGAAACATCGCGCTTCAGGTTGCCGACGGCGGGACGGATGTGGCCGTCGATAAAGTGACCGGCAAGGCTTATGTGACCGGAATTGCGTACTCCAACGACTTTCCCACCAGCAGAACTCCATTCATTGGACTACTGGCCGGCGCCAATTCACCACCTGCCCAGAATCCGAACGCCTTCGTGACCGAAATTGACCCGTCGCAGTCCTTCTCCGCATCGCTCGTATTTTCGACCTATCTCGGCGGTAGCGGAGACATCAGTCCGGCCGATGCCGGTAAGGGTTACGGCGATTTCGCCTCCGGTATCGCCGAAGACGTGGGCGGCCACACCTATATCGTCGGGCAGACCTTTTCGGAGGATTTTCCGGATAGCTCGCTTTGCGCTGCTTTCGGACAGAACGATCCTCATACCGCGCCGGATACCGGTACCGGCTTCATTGCCAAACTCAGCAGCGATGGCAGCTCGCTCACATACGCCTGCTACATCGGCGGACACCACAGAGCGATCGAATCGAAGGTCGCGCTGCAGCCGTCCGGATGCGGCAACCCCATGCCCTGTCAGGCGTACATGGTGGGTTCGACCTCGAGTGACGCTACCGATGGATTTCCGGTAACGGTCGGTACCGCCTTTCAGGAGAATTTCGTCGGAGGCAATACCAACGCCGCAACCTTCGTGGCGCTCGCGGGCGATGCGCAATCGCTCGTGTATTCAACGCTTTATGGCGGCTCCGGCGACGAAGGCCCGGGTGAAAGCGGACTTGCAATTGTGATCAACATCTTGAGCAGCGATGCCTTTATCACAGGCTCGACCTTTTCAACCGATCTACCAGTACTCGGCGCGCAAATCGCCTCGTACGCAAGCCTTAACAAAACGAGCAACGCGTTTGTTGCGCAATTCAGGCCTAGCGAAGCAGGAGCTACGTCTCTGCAATATGCTACCTATCTGGGCGGCTCGGGCGCGAAAAATCAACCATCCTGATTTCGCCTATGGGGTTGGCGATGTGGGAACTGGTATTACCTACGATACCAGCACTTCCAAAATATGGGTGACCGGCTATACGGCATCGACGGATTTTCCCGCGGGACAGGCCTCCACGGTGTTCCAATCCACCAATCAGGCGGCAACCAATTCGGGCTCACCGGCGACTGCCGCATTCGTGACCGAGCTCGATCCGTTCACCGCAGGCCCCCTCGGTATCGTCTATTCGACTTATTTCAGCGGCGCCGGCACCTCTATAGATACGGGGATGGGAAGCGTGGGATTCGGCGACGCCGCTACAGGCATCGCGCTTATCAGTGGTGCCCATGTCAAGCTCTACATCACTGGAATCACGACCTCAGGCAAGAACGAGGACTTTCCGCGCACCGCAAACGCTTGCGGCCAAGCGAACAGCAGCTCGGGACTGTTATTTGGCGGTGGGAACCTGCCTGTTACTTCGTTCGCTGCTGTGCTGGACCCGAGCAACCCTCTCCCCGCAAGCCAACTGACTTTTTCTACGCTCCTCGGTGGCAGCGGGGCGGCCGACATCGCAGGAGGTCTTGGGCTAAACGGCCCCTTTATGGTGATCGCGGGAACCACCTACTCAACCGACTTTCCGGTAACGACTGGCGCGTTTCAATCGACTAATGTGAGCGCCGGATCGAGCCAGGCGTTCCTGACCGAGCTCAATCCTTCGGGCACCGATTGTCTGGCGACCGCAACCGCTACCTCGACGGCCACCGCTACTGCCACCACAACCGAGACGGCCACCGCAACCGCAACTGCTACTGCCACGATCACCGAAACACCAACCGAGACTGCCACTGCGACTGCCACCGACACGCCTACTGCCACGGCAACCGAGACCACAACTGCGACCTCGACCGCGACTGCCACCGAAACCGCAACCGAGACCATAACTCCGACCACCACCCCATCTCCGGCAGCTACGCCGACCGCAACCCCGACCGCGATGCCAACTGCTACGGTGACCGCGACCGCCGCTGCAACCCCGACGACGACCGCCACCTCGATGACGACCGCGACTGCCACGGCCCTTCCGACCGGCTCTGCGACCATCGCACCGACTGGAATCGAGACGCCGACCCCCAGTCCTGCGCCCTCGCCCGCCGGGATGGTCGATGTGATCCAACCGGCCAGCGGCGGCGGCAACCCCGGTGACAACGTCGAGGCGGGCAGCTTCGGCTATACGCCCATCGACACCGCTGATGCGCAGGTAATAAGCTCGGTAACGGTGAGCGTCACCCATCCGCGGATCTTCAGCTCGCTCACACTTACCGCGTTCCTCGATTCGGTCCCGGCCGGCAGCGTGGAAGTCGACGCTCCCAACATCACTTCGAGTACCATCTTCACCTTCAATCCGGTCATCACCATCCCCTCGGGAGGCAGCCATTCGCTCACCTTCAGTTTCTCGGGAGTCATCTCTGGCAAAACCATGGGCGCCATCGACCTCGACAAGGTCCAGTTGGCGGGCATGGGACTCGGCCTCGGCATCTCGGTGTCGAGCGGTGGATGGCTGTGCCTGTCGCTGAGCCTACTTGGGATGCTCATCGTACCGCTCGGCTATGCTCATCGCCGACGCGTCGCGATCATCGCGGGCGCGATTCTTATCATGGGCGCGACCCTCGCAGGTTGCGGCGGCGGAGGCGGTTCATCGGGCGGTTCGGTGGGACAGCCGGCGAATGCCTCGACCCAGGAAGTCGTTGCGGTGGATGTTTCCGTCAACGGCAATGTGGTCGGGGTCGGCAATTTGCCCATCGACCTCGGCACGCTGCACAAGCACTAGCGCCGACCCCATATCTCTCATCCCCCGGCGCCGCATCGGCTACCCTGTCGATGCGGCGCCCCCCTGTTCCACGCGGATCCTCCCACGAATATCTTTCGCAGCAACGAAAAGCGTAGACTCCTTCGCGCAGGCACAGTTAGCAGAGGGCACAGCTTGAGCTTTCGTGGGCAAGTCGCAGTATTTCTGGTGGGGTGGTTCCTGATGGTCTCGCCGCTCACACAGGAGTGGCCGTGGCATCCGGTCAGCGGAGCACCGATGCAGCATTGGTACAATCGCAACGACAAGCCATTTGAATCAAAGCAGGCTTGCGAGCTCGACAAGCAGCATGTGATCCTGCATGCGAGGAACTCCTCGCCCGCGAACGACACCCGCCCGATGGGGCTCTACTACTGGATGATGCTGCAATGCGTCTCCTCCGACGATCCGCGTATGAAGGAAAAATGACATGGGCGCGCGATCCGGAAGCAACTTTCTTTCCTCGCTCAAGAAGCTGAATGCCGAAGTCTGGCTCGGCGGTGAGCGCGTCGGCGAGGTCACCTCGCATCCGGCGTTTCGCAACTGCGCGCGCTCGGTTGCGTCGCTCTACGACATGCAGCTCGAGCATCCCGAGCAGATGACGTATCGCACCGATGACGGCGGTCGCTCCGGATTGTCATTTATTCAGCCAAAAAGTGTCGAGGAGGTTGCGCAAGCGCTCGCGGATGATGGCGGCGTGGGCCAACTTCAGCGGCGGAATGCTCGGGCGCACCCCCGACTATCTCAATGCGAGTATCGCCGCGATGGCAGCGGCGCGCGATTTCTTTGCGGCGAGCGATCCGCGCTTCGGCGACAACATCGCCAACTACTACCTCGAAGCGCGCAAGCACGACTGGTGCGCGACGCATACTCTCGTCAATCCTCGCGCCAGCCGCGCGCAAGGATGGGCTGGCCATGCCGACGAGGAACTCGCGCTGCGGCTGGTCGAGAAGACGGACCAGGGAATCATCGTAAAGGGAGCGCGGATGCTTGCGACGCTCGCGCCGCTCTCAGAAGAGCTGCTGGTGTTTCCCTCGACGGTGCTGAAGGCTGAGCCCGCAGCGGAACCATTCGCGCTCGCCTTCGCGATCCCCTGCAATGCGCAAAGGCTTGAAATTTATCTGCCGCGACAGCTTCAACCCTCAAACCGATCCGGGCCGCTCACATTTCGACGCTCCCCTCGCCTCGCGCTTCGAGGAGATGGACTGCGTCGTCATCTTCAACGATGTGCTGGTCCCATGGGAGCGCGTGTTCCTGTGCGGCGACGTCGCTAGATGCAACGCGCTGTATGGCGAGACCAGCGCGGTGGTTCACATGATGCATCAGGTAGTAGTGAAAAACGTCGCGAAGGCGGAATTCGTGCTGGGCCTCGCGACCCGCATCGCCGAGGTGACTGACGCGCTGAGCCTGCCGCACGTGCGCGAGCGCCTCGCCGAGATGATCACCACCACCGAGACGATGCGCGCCTGCCTGCGCGCCGCCGAAGCGGACGCATCTGCCGACAAATGGGGCGTCACGGTTCCGGCGCGGCCGCCGCTGGATACCGCGCGCAATCTTTTTCCGAAGCTGTATCCCCGGATGGTGGAAATCATCCAGCTCAACAGCAGTTCGCATCTGATGGCGACGCCATCGGAGCGCGACTTCGCCGGCGCGATCAAATCCGATATCGAGAGGTACTACCCCGCCGCCGGCGCCGATGCGCACGAACGGGTGGCGCTCTATCGCCTCGCATGGGACGTCGCGGGCAGCGCCTTTGCGGGCCGCCAGGTTTTGTACGAGCGCTTCTTTTTCGGCGACCCGGTCCGGATGGCGAGCGCGCTGGTCGAAAACACCGATCTGAAGCCGCTGACCCAGCGCATCAAGGATTTCCTCAACCGCACCGACTAGCGATTTCTCGTCAAATCGGATATACATCCGATGCGAAAAGGATGTACATAGGATGTCTATTGACTCCCTCTATATGGATTGGTAACATCGCTTCTATCGAGGAAGACATTCCGTCGTCTCTTGGAAGTTAACTGGCCGAAATCTCACGGATTGTGTTTTGATCTGAAAACTGCGAGTTACCATGACATACTGCTTTAGCCAATATGGACCAAGGAGAGGCGGGTGTCTGGGCAACCAAGGGACCGAGTTGAGAGAATCGACAGTCTCCCGACGGCCGAGGAACTCGGCATCGAAAAGATTCCGGTCGCGGTCCGGCGCGGAAACGAGCGCGAGCGGCCAAAATTACGCCTCGTCCCGCTTCCTTCATTCGCCGGTCTGGTCGTCAGCGAACCGAAGCATTGAGGCAACCTTCGCGGAGTTTTGAACATGGACAAGCGATTGCAAATTGATTTCAGCGAGCGCGCCTACAATGATTTGTCGGAGTTGCAGGAAATTCTCGACGCCCGCTCCAAGTCGGAAGTGATCCGGACCTCGCTCGGATTGCTGCGCTGGCTCCTGGATGAATCCGCGGCCGGTAACCGTCTGATGCTGCAAAAGCCCGATGACAGCACCGAGCGCGTAGTATTCCATTTTCTGGATCGGGTGCGTCCGCGTGAGAAATCGGCTCCGGCAGAAGTCGAGAAGGCCTCGGGTTAGGAGCCATCGAGGGTGGCCCAGGCCCTCGTCGCGATCATTCAGGCGCTGGGGCCGTGGCCGTCGGCGCTACTGCTGCTGGGCGCTGTCATCATCGTATGCGCGGCCACCGTGATCATCGTTCTGCGCTCGAAAATCGCGCTCGACATCGGCCGAGATTCAAAAAACAAATGGCGCATCAGATTCGTCCGTATCGAGGAGGGAGGCAGGATTGGAGACCTGCCGCTTCTCGCTGAGCCAAATCCGGTCAGGCCAAAACGAAAAGCAAAACCAACCGACGCATCCAACAAACCCGCCTAGGTTTATCGCGGACTGAGCCATGTGAGACTCGTGGTCAGCAACGCCTCGATTCCGACCGACATCGTCGGCTCGATGATCGGCGCGAACAACGGCGAGTGGTTGCCGGGGAACTGATCGAGGCGTCCCTCGCGCCGCGCCGCTTGCAGCAGATTCGGGTCGGCCCCACCGATGTACCAGAACACGGAGGGCACGCCCGCGGCGACGCCGAACTCGCCAAAGTCCTCGCTTGCGTTAACCAGTCCGCACTCGTTCACCACCTCGCTTCCGAAGCGCTCGATGAGCGCGGCGGCGACCTGCATGGTGGCTTCAGGATGATTGGTCATGATCGGAAAGCTGTTGAGAGGGCGAAACTCCGGTTGACGCGGCGCATTGGAGGCAGCGGCTTCGGCGTTGGCCATCCGGCGAATAGCATCGAGGACTCGCGCGCGAACTTCGGGTGAAAAGCTCCGCACGTTGAGCTTGAGCGATGCGGTATCAGGAATGATGTTCTCCTTGGTGCCGGAATGGATGCTCCCGACCGTCACCACCACCTGCTCGGACGGCGCGACCTCGCGTGCGACGATGGTCTGCAAGCGCAGCACCAGTGACGCCGCCATCACGATGGGATCGATGCTGAATTGTGGACGCGAACCATGTGCGCCGCGCCCGAACAGCCGAATTTCGAAGCTGTCGGCGGCCGCCATGGTGACGCCGCCGCGATAAGCGATCGCGCCCGCCGCGTCGGGAGTGACGTGCTGGCCGAGCACCACGTCGGGCTTGCCGAAGCGCTCGAACAGATGGTCGTCGATCATCGCGCGCGCGCCGGAGCCGATTTCCTCGGCCGGCTGAAAGATCATCATCAACCGCCCCGCCCATCGATCGCGATTTCGCGCCAGCAATGCCGCCGCACCGGAGAGGCAGGTGACATGCATGTCGTGGCCGCACGCGTGCATGACATCGACCACGTTGCCGTCGGGATCGACGCCGGTCGCTCCGCTGGAGTATGGCAGGCTAGTCTGCTCGCGCACCGGCAGGCCGTCCATGTCGGCCCGCAGCATCACGGTGGGGCCCGCGCCGTTCTCCAGGATGCCGACCACTCCCGTGCGCCCGATTCCGGTGGCGACACTGTAGCCCTCATCGCGGAGCCGCTCAGCGGCTTTCGCGGCGGTGCGTTCCTCCTGAAACGAAAGCTCCGGATGGCGATGGAGGTCGATGTAGAACTCGGTCAGGTCGGAGCGCATCGCATCGCTGCCCGCGATCAAATGGTCAAGCGAGTCGGATTTGGCGTTGCTCATCAGGGTCGATTCCTTGCTTGAGGATGCGCAGGAACTCTAGCACTGGCTATCGTCAAAACGCACGGATACCCTCGGACGCAGATGTCACGACTCCGAAAAGCTTCGCGGGTATGGCGCGACGATGGCGCGCTCGAGGCCGCGTCGCGCGCGATGCTCTCGCAGAACGTCAGTTACTTCAGCATCGAGCCCGAGGCGATCTTTGGACGGCGTGCGCCATTGGAGATCGAGATCGGCGCGGGCAAAGGCGACTTCATCCTCGAATATGCCGCGGCGAATCCGGAGAAGAACTTCCTTGCGATCGAGTTGTCGGGGACGGTCGGGCAGCTCCTCGCAACGCGATGCGGTCGCGCCGAGCTGCCCAATGTGCGGGTCGCCAGAATGGATGCGCGCACGCTGGTCAATCTGATGCTGCCTGAAGCAAGCGTCGCGGCGTACCACATCTATTACCCCGACCCATGGCCGAAGGAGCGCCACCTCAAGCATCGGATGGTGACGCCGATTTTGGTGGACAATCTTTCCCGCACCCTGTCTGAAAATGGCGCGGTGTATGCCGCGTCGGACGTGAAGGAGTGGGCCGAGGACATTTTCGCGATGCTCGACCAAGGTGGTTTTCGGCGCATCGACAAGGAGCCGCCCGGCGCCAAGCGGTCGGCCTTCGGGCGCAAGTACATGGCGCGAGGCAAGCCGGTCTATTCCGCATCATTTGCGAAAGGCGCCGCGCGCTGAGGTCAAAAGGCGGTCCGCGATGATATATGCGTTCCGCCCGCCAGCCATACCTTGCGCTGACGCCTGTGACCGTTTAACTTTGCGGAAAGCCCCGCCATGACACGCTATTCACTTTTCCTGGTGGCCTGCACCCTGTGCGCTCTGCTGTCGGCGTGCAGCGTTCGCAAACCGCCCACCGGAGAAGACTACTATCAACAGGCGCAACTGAATTTCGCGAACAAGGAATACCACGCCGCGATCGAGAACTATCAGTACGTGGTCGACAAGTATCCGTTCAGCCCTTATGCCGAAGAGTCCGAGATGAAGATCGGGCTGGCCTACTATAAGGACAAGGATTATGCGCAGGCGGTGGCCGCGCTCGACGATTTCCAGCGCATGCATCCGACCAGCAAGAATCTGCAGCTCGTCAGCTATTACATCGCGATGAGCTACTTCGATCAGATTGGTCGCGAGGATCAGGACCAGAGCAAGACCGAACTGGCGCTGGCGCGCTTCAAGACCATCGAGCAGCGCTTTCCCGAAAGCGAATTCGCGGAGCTGGCGAAGGAAAAATCGGAGATTTGCCGCGAGGTGCTGGCACGCCATCAGAAGGTGGTCGGCGATTATTACTTCAAACGCGCCAACTTCCGCGCTGCCGAATCGCGGCTTGCCGAGCTGATGCAGAAATATCCCGACACTCCGGTGGCGCCCGACGCGCTCTGGGAACTCGGGCTCGCGCTGGAAAAGGAAGGCAAGAAATATTCGGCGGCGCAGGCCTTCGCCGCGATGGTGCAGCATTACCCGGATACTCCGTACGCGAAAAAGGCGCGCGACGAACTCAAGAAGCTCAAGCAGCCGGTCGACAACGAAGAGGATCCGCTCAAGCTGGTGCTCGCCGAAAATGGATACGGCGAAACCACCAACGACAGTGGCGACAATGTGCTGGTGCGGCAGAAGGACAGTGGTCGCGATCTCGCCAGCGCGGCCGGCTCATACGGAGAGGACGATCTTCCGAACCTCGGAGCTGCCGCAGCCGCCGCGCCCGCGCCCAAGCAAGTCGCGGCGGCCGAAAGCAACGGGCCGGCGACGCTGCGCACAATACGGCTTTCGGCCTCGAATCCGCCGATGTCCGTGATCTTCGATCTTTCGAAACCAGTGCAGTTCGATAAGCATCTCGAAAACGGCCCCGGTTACTCGACGGTGAAGGTGCTACTCAAGGACGTCACGCCGGACGCCAGCGTCCAGCATCACCTGGTGTTCGATCGCTCGATCTTCAAGGATTGCGATGTCGAGACTGACGCTAAAGGCACCACGGTGACCGTCAACACGGTTCCGGTGAGCAGCTACGCTGTAGTGCCGCTGACCGAACCGCCGCGCCTGTTGGTGACCTTCACGCCGCAGGGCAGCGCCTCGAATTAGTCCGCCCAGTTACTCGAAAAGATCGCCGAACTTCGCGCCGACGAAGGTCACCACCGTATCGGTGTAAACCTTCAGGCCCCAGTAAAATCCCTCGACCGGCATCCGCTCATCATTGGAATGGAAGAGCGAGCCGAACGGCAGATGCGGATCGAGCTTCACCGGCATGAAGCCGTAACATGCCATCCCGAGTTCCGCGTAGAATTTGTTGTCGGTCGCGCCGGGGATCATCCACGGAATCGCACGCGCGCCGGGATCGCCCGCCTCGAGCTTCTGCTTCATGAGATCATAGAGCGGCGTGTCGATGGTGGTTTCGGCGGGCGGCGCGGTCTTGAGCAATTCGAATGACGGCTCCGGTCCGACGATGCCGCGCAGTTCGGCCATGAAGCTTTCCGGATTTTCACCCGGAAGCGTGCGCCCATCGAGGACCACGCTCGCCTCACCCGGGATGACGTTATCCTTGTAACCCGCACGCAGGATGGTCGGGCTGACGGTGTTGGCGAGCATCGGGCGAAACAGCGCGGGCGGCGACTCGAGCGGCACGCCGAGCGACTTCAGGGTCTGGGCCATCAGCGGTGTGGCGCGCTGACGCATCGGGGTCTTGACGATTTTCGTGATCAACTCGGCCATCTTCTCGATCGCGGTGCCGGGGCGCGGCATCGAGCCATGCCCAGGAGGCGCATTTACCGTCATCTTGACGGTGACGAAACCCTTCTCGGCGACCTGGATCGGATAGAAGCGCGCATCGCCCAGATGCACGGTGAAGCCGCCGATTTCGTTCAGCACGTAGCCCGCGCGAATCAGATCCGGGTAGCGCTCGACGAGAAACTTCGCGCCCATCTCGGAGCCCGCTTCCTCATCGGCGACCGCGGCGAGGACCAAATCGCATTCGGGCTGGATGCCGGCGCGCTTGAGCGACGTCATCACCGCCAGGTCCATGGCGCACTTGGGTTTCATGTCGATGGAGCCACGGCCCCATACGCATCCGTTGGCAATTTCCGCGCTGAACGGAGGCCGCGTCCATTGCGCCGCCTCAACCGGGACCACGTCGACATGCGAGGACATCAGCAGCCCCGGCTTCGAGGAATCGCGGCCCTTCATCCTGGCGACGAGGTTGGCGCGGGTGGGCGCGCTCTCGCGCACCGTGAAATCGATGCCATGGCGGCCGAGCACACCGGCGTAGTAGTCGATCGCGATGCGCTCGTTGCCCGGCGGATTGCTGGTGTCGAGTTTCACCAACTCGCGCAGGTGGGTGAGCGATTCTTGCTTGATCTGGTCCCAGGATATTTTCATCGCGACTGTGGACTTCCCCCTCGTCAAATGGATGTTCATTAAATCAGTTACGGGATCGTGCTTGTAGGGCTTTGCGAGGATCGGGGAGAATCGAACGATTCGAGAGGACAGCGAAAATGTTAATCGACAATCCTAAAGGTGGCTTCAGCTTCGTCAAAGGAATCGGCCCGTTCTCGTCCGGCGCGGTCGCAAACGCCGGATTCGAGATCGTTCATGCTTCGGCAATTCCGGTCATCAAGCTCGACGACGGCTATGGCGTCATCGAGCGCCACCTGCGCGAGGCTGGCCGCCCGATGAATGCGGTATGCGGGATGGAACTGCGCATTCCAAAGCCGCTGACTCCGGCGGGCTTCGAGGAATTCAATCGCGGCTATCTGAAGCGCCTCGCCGCGTGGGACGTGCATCTGGACGGCAACAACCCGGTCGCACGCACCAATGTTGCAATCGAGATCGCGCCGGTCGCGGAGCCGATGCTGTTCGGCTTTTACTACACCGTGCCCTCCTCCGCGTCGTCGCGCACGTTCGTGCTGGCGGGCGCCGGCGAAGTGAAGGCGAGGCGCGGTACCGAGATCGAGTTGGTTGCCGGCAACGATGTTTCGACCGCAGGACTCACGCAAAAAACCAGATTTGTGATGGACCTGCTGGGTGAGCGGCTCGGCGAAATAAAGATGACGTGGGCCGACGCGACGGTCGTGAACCTCTATACCGTGCACGATGCGCATCCGGTGATAGCGTCGACCATACTCCCTGCGATTGGAGTGGCGGCACATCGCGGGATTACGTGGCACTATTCGCGCCCGCCGATCATCGCGATGGAACTGGAGATCGACGCACACGCCGCGGCGCGGGAAATCCTCGTCGCGAAGTAGCGGGCGCTCGATGGAGCAGCGCGGTATTCTGATTGCCACGGGATCGCTCGGCTGGCGATTACGGTCTCGGTGGCAGGGTGATCTCCTCGTGCGCGACACTCGCAGCGCCATAGGCGATTGCGGCCCTGATGTCGTCCTGCGTCAGGTGTGGATAGTCTTCCAGCAGCTCCGCCTCGGTCTCGCCTTGCGAAAGTTTCGTCAAAATCAACTCGACTGTGATTCGGGTTCCTCTGATTATGGGTTTACCCATCATCACTTGCGGGTTGATTTCAATTCGCTCGGTCGTCATGGCGCGATGATAACTCTCCCGATTCTCGGCTGGCAACGGGGGCGTTGGCAGGCGATAACCGCGCCCCAGCTTCTCTCGCAAAAGAAAGAGCGGGAGAAGCCGCCCGTAAGAAAACCAATCAGGAGCGGGGGCCGCCGTATTTGCGCAGCACCTCTGCGAGGCTCGCCTCCGCGGCGCGAATCTCGCCAACCTGGCGTTCGAGGATGCTCCGTAACTGCGGCGAGGGATTCTCCGCGATAGCCTTCTGATACTCCTGCGCCGCCGCGTCGGCATCTTTGCGGCACCAATCAACCACCCCGGTGTCGCCCATGCTATGCACGACACTTAAATCCATCGCGGCGGTATCCAGCACACCAGCGACCGAGCCGGACTCAGATTTCTTGATGCCGAGCTTGCTGCGCTCGGCCTGCAACTCATCGGCGTGCCGCTTTCGAATGGCCGACTGCTGGTTGAAGAACTGTGCGAGGTATTCCTTGCCGACATCGAGCTCGGCATGGTGATAACGCCTATGACTATCGATGGAAACGGCGATCAGACGATCGAGGGTTTTTTCGAGGCTCATCAGGTACGCTCCAGGTTGAGGTTTAGGCCCAACCTAATTTTACCTGCCCCGGCGGGCGACTTCGATGCCTTAGTCGCGCAACTGCATGTGTAACATTTCTTGCAAGCGCTCGAGATCGATGGGCTTAACCAGATGCTCGTTGAAGCCCGCTTCCAGCGCACGGCGGCGGTCGGATTCCTGACCGTAGCCGGTCACCGCGATGAGCCGCGCGGAGGCGAGTTGTGGGTTGGCGCGCAGGCGGCGCGCCAGTTCGTAACCGTCCATTACCGGGAGGCCGATATCAATCAGCATCACGTCGGGATTGAAGGCGCCCACCGCTTCGAGCGCGGAGGGAGCATCGAATGCGACCCGGGTCAGGTAGCCGGATTCCTCGAGCGCCTCGGCGAGGATCTCCGCCGCATCCTGATTGTCGTCGACCACGAAAATTTTCGCTCGCGGCATAGAACGATCGATTGCTCCCGACTCAGCGCTCGCAACGGTCCCGTGATCCGCATCGACGGTGTCGTCGACTGCGGGAAGACGAATCACAAACTCGCTGCCCCTACCGACCCCTTCACTATGAGCCTCGACCGCCCCTCCGTGAAGCTCGACCAGGCTCTTGACAATCGTCAGCCCAATACCAAGGCCGCCCTGCGCGCGGTCGAGTGTGCGGGTGCCCTGCGAAAACAGGCCGAATACGCGCGGCAGCATCGCCGGCAAAATCCCCATTCCATTGTCGCGCACACGAAGCGCGATGCGGCCATCCTCGCGCTCGGCGCGAATCCAGATATTTCCGCCGGGCTCCGTATACTTCGCCGCGTTGGTTAACAGATTGCAGATGACCTGCGCGAGCCGGGTCGGGTCGGCCGCCAGCTTCAGTCCGACCGAGGGAACCACCGCAATGAGATGATGCATCCGCTGCTCGATGATCGGACTGGCCATCTCGATCGCCTTGACCACCACGGTTATCAGCTCGATCGGCTCGAGCTTGAGCTGGATCTTTCCGCGCGTGATGCGCGATACGTCGAGCAGATCGTCGACCAACTGCACCAGGTGATGAACCTGGCGCGCGATGATATCGCGCTCGCGACGAAACGAATCGCTGCCTCGCATCTGCATAAGGTTGAGCGAGGTAAGGATCGGCGATAGGGGATTGCGCAGCTCGTGCCCGAGCATCGCGAGAAATTCATCCTTGGCGCGATTGGCCTCCTCGGCCGCCGCGCGCGCTTCCTGTTCGCGCTGCAGGAGCAGCTCGCGCTCGTGTTCGGTTTGTGCGCGTAGGCGTTGCAGCGCCAGATGCGAATGGATCCGCGCCACCAGCTCACGCGCCGAGAATGGCTTCACCAGGTAGTCATCCGCGCCGCGCTCGATTCCCTCGACTCGCGACTCCTCGCCGGCGCGCGCCGAGATTACGATGATCGGAATCAGCTTCAGCTTCGGATCGGCGCGCAACTCGCGCAGCAAACCGAAGCCGTCGAGATTCGGCATCATCACATCGGTCAGCACCAGGTCGGGAGGATGAGCGCGGGCGAGCCGCAATGCTTCAAGTCCATCGATTGCGGTTTCGACCACATAATGATGGGCGAGCAGGCCTTTGACGTAGTCGCGCATGTCAGCGCTGTCGTCGGCCAGCAGGATGCGCGCGCCGCGATCGCTTTCGTCGAATCCGCCCTGCGGGGAAACCTCGCTCGGCGTGAGACCGGGTTCGGCGAACTCCGCCGGCCCATCCACCCATCGTTTCGCCTCTTCAACGAATGAGGCTGCTCCCGATGCGGTCGAGATCAGCGGACGTTCGGAAACGATTCGCCGCTGGTCGAGATGCTTCGTGCCGGTGGGAATCGAAACAGTGAAGGTCGTCCCCTCGCCCACGCGGCTCGCCACCGCAACCTCACCGCCATGAATGTTCACCAGCTCGCTGACCAGGGCGAGCCCGATGCCGGATCCTTCGCCGCTGCGCGCGTGCGCGCCTTCGACGCGATGAAAGCGCTCGAACAGACGCGGCAGCTCATGCTCCGGAATCCCGGTGCCGGTGTCGCGCACGGTCAACTGGATACGATCGCCAACCTCGCGCAAGTCAACCCTGATGACGCCCGCGAAGGTAAATTTGAATGCATTGGATACGAGGTTGAGGACGATCTTTTCCCACATCTCGCGATCGACGTAGACGGGCCCCTCGATTTTCCCGCACTCAACAGCGAGCGAAAGTCCCGCGCGCTGCGCCAACACGCGAAACGCGCCGGCGATCTCCCCGGTCAGCGCGGCGAGATCGGTCGGCTCGAAGGACGGCTGCACCCTGCCCGCCTCAATGCGCGAAAAATCGAGCAGCGCGTTGACCAGCTTCAGCAGCCGCAACGCATTGCGATGCGCCAGCTCAAGATTCTCGCCTCGCAAGGCGCGACTCGATTCGCCCAACGCATCTTCGAGAGGACCCAGGATGAGCGTGAGCGGGGTGCGCAGCTCATGGCTTACGTTGCTGAAGAAGACGCTCTTCGCGCGATCGATTTCGGCCAGCGCCTCGGCGCGCTGACGCTCCTCCTGATGGGCGCGCGCGTTGGCAATCGCAGTGGCAATCTGATCCACGGCCAATTCAAAGAAGCCGCGATAGCTATGGTCGACCTCCAACCGCGGGCTGATTCCCGCGACCAGAAAGCCATAGGGACGACGCTGCCCCGAGCGACGCAGCGGCGCGACGATTGCCCGCTGTGTCGCCTCGGGCCACCTCCCGCCCGGCATCCGCCCGAATCGATCGGCTAGATCAGTCAGCTCGAGGCTATGTCCGCCACGCTCGGCCTCTGCCAATGGCCACGAATCCGCCGCGTCGCGATCGAGCGCGACCAACTCGGGAGCGCCGGCGCCCTGGTGGCGTTCGAGTCCCGCCAGGCTTACCAACCGCGCGCGATCGCCGTCGGGTTCTGAGAGATAGAGCAGCGCGAATGGAACGTCGGATGGATTAGCAGCGAGAATCTCTGCGGCGCTGGTACACGCATCCTCGGCGGTCTTTGCTTCGGCCGACCGCGCTGCCAATTCGCGCAATGTCTTGAGGCGTCGTTCCGCCAGAACCTGGCTGGTGGTTTCCTGCACGGTGATGAGGACACCGCCCACGCAATTGGTTCCCGGAATCGGGCTATACGCGAAAGTGAAGTAGGTCTCCTCGACATAGCCGTAACGATTCATCTCGAGCAGCAAGTCGGCGCTGAATGTGGCCGGGCCCCCGCTGAGAATCTGCCGCGCCATCGGACCGACCACGTTCCAGATCTCCGCCCATACTTCCGAAGCGGGTTGCCCCATCGAGGCAGGATGCTTGGCGCCCAGCATCGGGCGATAGCCGTCGTTGTATAGATGACGCAGTTCCGGCCCCCACCAGATGCACATCGGAAACCGATTGCCGAGCACCACGGTGACCATGGTACGAAGACTGGCGGGCCAATTCGCGACCGGATCCAAGGGAGTATTGTGCCAATCGATCTGGCGCATCAAAGCACCCATTTCGCCGCCACCGGCAAGGCATTCGTCAACGGGGGTAGGTATCGGGCTTTGAAGGCGGTCGATAGGGCTGGTCATGCTCTGGAGGTCGAAGGTGCGAAGAGGAGTGGGCTTACCCTATGTCAAACTACTATGGACCGGGACTGCTAGCTAAAGACGATAAATGAACCGCTCTAACAGAGCAAGTTAGAAGAACATCAGTTGATTCGATGGCGATCGACTCGCTCGAATCTTTTGCGGTCTTTTCTGTTGTTAACAGATCTGATTTAGTTGTCTTGGCCTTCAGTTGCTGCTGGGTTATAAGTTGCGTCGATAAAAATCCCGTCTGAAAAGTAGTTCTAAGAATCGATATTTACGCATTCCTGCGCTTGGTCCGGCGCGGGCGGTGAAAGGTTTCGAAAGACGATGCCTCAAAGAGCGCTCAACGTCCTGTTCGTATGCGAAAGGAACTCCATCCGCAACATCATGGCGGAGGCTCTGCTCAATCGGTTCAGCGACGGCCACTTCGGTGCGTTCAGCGCCGACCTCGAGCCGGCGGCGGAAGTACATCCTCTGACGTTGGACATACTCAAGGTAAACGGGATAGGGACCGCCAATCTCAAGCCTCGAAGCCTAAGCGAGTTCACCGCCGCCAGCGCCCCCAGGATGGACTTCGTCATCTGCATGGGAAAGGGCCTGAGTGCCGCGTTGCCGTCCCTTCCGGGGAATCCGATGCTGGTGGAATGGGGCATTAGCGAGCCGTCATCGGCTGATGGCGATCAGGTCGCACAGAAATTTGCCTTTCGTCGTGCGTTGCGCGAGCTGGAAACTCGGATTCGGCTGTTGGTCCTGGTGCTGGTTAGGCCCAGCCGCGGATCGGAGCGGGGAGTCGAGGCGGAGCCCCAAGCGCAGAACGCATAGCCGCCAGCCTCATCGATTTTGCGCATCCGTCCCTGCGTGAAACATATTTACTGCACCAATCTGGGACGCTGCAGGATGTGGAATTCGCAATGTAGGTTCGAATATCCACGGGTTTCGCACAACGCGAGGCTCCGACCTCCTTCGAAATAGAAAAATCGTAGTATCTGCGTTGGACCTCAAATGGCACCTGCCTTGCTTTGTACGGCAAGGCTGCTGTCCAGGAGGAATACGACCATGCAGGTTACATCAACGATCAATTCCAGCAACGCGCCGTACATCAACTACCGCAACGAGCCGACGTCCGGGGTGCGTGCGCTTCAGAACAACCTTCTGACCGAACTTCCGGGTGCGATGTTCGCCGTTCTGACCCTGGTGTACATCGTCAGCGCGCTGATTCGGCTCTAAGCTAATCGCCAAGGAGAATGACAAAAATGCCTATCATGGCTTTAGTCGCTGGTATCGCAGTGGCTCTGATTATCGCGGGAAATGGAGTTCTCCCGCGCAAGAATTAGAGGCGCGACGCGATGAATTGTTACGAAATCATTAAATGGTGCGCGACGCGGCCCCTATGCTGCGATTCTCGCTCGACGGCCTCGATCGCTGATGCCGCGACCTACGCGGCTTGCGCACCTTCATATACCGCTCCCCGCCTCGCCAAATAATCTCGAGTGCGGGCCTTGTCCCGCTTCGCCCCTTCATCAGATCAGATCGTCATCTTACTTGAACGCATAGTGAACTTTCGTCAGCTCTTCCGATACGTTCCATAGTCTGGCTGCGACGGCGGCATCCTTCGCCGCGGCGCTGCAGTTCACTTTGGTTGGATGCCCCCACATCTCGCCGAGGCCGTCGGGACCGATGTAGTCGCCCCCGCGAACTTCCGGTGACACCGCCGCGTAGAGCGTCGGCAATGCGCCCATTGCGGCGCTCTGCGCGAGCATCCCGTTCATTCCACCCCAAAATGATTCCATCGCCGAAGAGCCTTGCATCCGTGGACCGGCGCTCTGCAGATTGGTGGCCGCGTATCCGGGATGACATCCGACCGCGAGCAGCTTTGCTCCAGCAGCTTCGGCGCGCCGTTGCAGTTCGAAGGTGAACAGCAGGTTGGCCAGCTTGCTCTGTCCGTATGCGAACCATTTGTAGTACCTGCGCTCCCACTGCAAATCATCGAACCGGATGCGGCCCATCCGATGGCCGCCGCTGCTCACATTGACGACCCGCGCGCCGCCGGCGGCAAGCAGCGCATCGAGCAGCAATCCGGTTAATGCGAAATGACCGAGGTGGTTGGTGCCGAACTGCATCTCGAAGCCGTCCACGGTTTTGCGATACGGCAGCGCCATGACACCGGCGTTGTTGATCAGCGCGTCGAGCTTCTGGTGCGATTTATGGAATGCCTCCGCGAAGCCGCGAATCGACGCGAGACTCGACAGATCGAGTTCCATCACTTCGACCGCCGCGCCCGGATTCGACGCGACGATTTGCGCCGCTGCTGCGTTGGCTTTGTCGAGGCTGCGGCAGGCGAGGATGGTGTGCGCCCTTTTGTGAGCGAACTGGAGCGCCGCCTCGTATCCGATTCCGCTGTTGCCGCCGGTGACGATAACGGTTTTTCCGGCGAGGTCGGGCAGGTCCTCGGCAGTCCACGGTTTGGCGTTGGGCATCGCGTCGCTCTCCTGTTGCGGCTATCAACCTGCGTGCAGCGTATCCGACCGCGCCGGTGATCGGCGAGAGCGACCTTTGCTATGTTTCCCGCCCCGCGATAACTACTGACTCATTCCATCGGCACGAGGGGAGCCATGACCAACGAGCGTCCAATACGATTTGGAATTCTCGGCGCCGCGAAGATCGCACCCAATGCGCTTACGATACCGGCCAAGCTGGTGCCGGGGGTCGAGGTCACCGCGATCGCCGCGCGCGATCCGGCTCGCGCACACGAATTCGCCAAAGCCAACGGCATCGCTCGCGTGCTCGCGACCTACGATGACCTCCTTGCCGATTCGCAGATCGATGTCATCTACAATCCGCTTCCCAACTCGCTCCATTGCGAATGGAGCATTCGTGCGATGCGCGCCGGCAAGCACGTCTACTGCGAAAAGCCGATTGCCTCGAATGCGGAGGAGGCCGCGCGGATGGCGCAGGTCGCGAGCGAGACCGGCATGCTACTGGTTGAAGCGTTTCACTACCGCTATCACCCGCTTGCGGACCGGATCCGCGCGCTGATGAGCAACGGCGCCATCGGCAAGCTCCAGCATGTCGAAGCAGATTTCTCAGTTCCCCTTCCGCCGACCAACATTCGCTATGATTGGACTTTGGCCGGTGGCGCGACAATGGATCTCGGATGCTATCCGCTGCACATGATTCGCTACTTCTCGGGCGTCATCCCGCGAGTCGTTGCCGCCAGGGCGCGCATCGGTCCACCCAAAATCGACGTCGCAATGGAGGCCGAACTGGAACTCGGGCCCGGGGTCACCGCGCGCATGACCTGCTCGATGGCCGCCGACGCGCAGCTCGGCGCAAGCTTCGGTGCGCGCGGCGATCGCGGCGAGATCAAGGTCATCAATCCGGTGGGACCGCATTGGGGGCACCAGCTCACGCTTACCACGCCCGAGGGCACCAGCAGTGAGACGGTGCCGGGTGACACGACCTACACCCATCAGCTTCGGGCATTCGTGGCGGCGATGCGCGGCGATCGAAGCGCATTCCCGACCGACGCAACCGATGGCGTGATCGGCATGCGGATCATCGACGAGGTGTACCGCGCGGCAGGCCTGCCTGCGCGCGGCACTTGAGGTTGGGCTCAAGGGCGAAGATTAAGCGAATATGCTTATAGAATAAGGATAGTTTGGCTTCGTTTGGTTAAATTCGCGATCGCGTAGCGGGTTTGTTTTCTGCCCTCTCCCGCGGCTGTGCTTGCGAAGCCGCAAGTTGGGAGAGGTCGAAAACGGACATGCCCTGCATGTTCCGTTTTCGGGTGAGGGCCGGCGGGCGTCCTCGCCCGACGGTAGTGGAGCGCCACCTGCCTCCATAAAAGCGCAGCAAATACGGGGATGAAGTGGCTTTGCTTTTGCGGCTTTCGGCGTTCGACTTCGCACCACGCGAGGTCCTTCGCCGAGCCTCAGGACCACCACTCGACGTTGTCGAGTGGTGGCTTTGCTTTTGCACTTCCGCACTTGCGCCCCTCCCCTCAAACGACCGCGGCGCCCATCTCGGGCACCGCAACATGATGCTAGCACATTTCGACCATCGGTGCAGAAGCAGAATCCAGAAATAAGGACCCTCTTCGACCCGTCACAGTTCGTGCTCGCGGCCATCGCATGAACTGCGCCGGGCCACTTCCCCCGAACAACGGGGGAAGAACGGAAACATCAGGAGCGTGGGCGTTCGGCGGATGCGAGGACCTTCCGCGCCTGCGTCAGATGCGGCATGTCCAGCATCTTGCCGTCGAGGCCGACCGTTCCCGCTCCCGATGCGAACGCCTCGACCACCCGCTTCGCATACGCGATGTCCTCGGCGGTTGGCGTGAATGCCTCGTTGATGACCGGCACCTGGTCGGGGTGAATCGCAATCTTGCCGGTGAAGCCCGCGCGCAGCGCCGCGCGCGATTCGCGCCGCAATCCTTCGGAATCGCGAAAATCGGTGAACACCGTATCGATGGGCTGCACGTCCGCGGCTACCGCGGCCGCGAGGCATAGCGATCGCGCGAGGCGATAAGTGAATTCGAGGTTGCCCTCGGCGTCGCGATTGGTCGCCGCTCCGAGCGCGGAGGAAAGGTCCTCGGCGCCCCAGGTCATCCCGGCGAGGCGCGGACTGCATCCGGCGAAAGTGCCGAGCGTGAACAGCGCGATTGGCGTTTCGGTCGCGACCGCCATGATGCGAATCGATCCGGGTACGATGCCTTCGCGCGTTTCGAGCGCCGAGAGGTAGTGATCGAGCGTGACCACATCGGCAGCGGAGGTGGTCTTGGGCAGCAGGATGCCATCAGGCGGTCCGCCCGCAATCGCCGCGAGGTCGGGAAGCGACTTCTCGCTGGAGAGCGGATTGACGCGGACCCATAGCTCCTGCTTGCTGCGATCGCGATGCGCGGCGAGGTATTCGCGCACCATAGTGCGCGCTAACGGAAGGCGATCGGCGGCCACCGCGTCTTCGAGGTCGAGCACCAGCGAATCGGCGCCCGAGCCCGCACCCTTCACCAGCTTGCGTTCGCTGTCACCCGGCACGAACAGCATCGAGCGCAGAATCATTTCAAGCCTCGCGTCTTCATCACTAATGGGTGCGCTTCTTCATCAGCGCCGAGCGCTTGCAATACGCGACCTCCTGGCCGCGCTGGTTGATCGATCGATGCTCGAACACCACGATGCCGGCATCGGGACGCGACTTGCTCTCGCGCTTTTCGATCACTTTGCTCTCCGAATGCAGAGTGTCGCCGATAAACACCGGGCTCGCGAAACGGACGTCGGTCATGCCGAGGTTGGCCACGGTGGTACCCAGCGTGGTGTCGCCTACCGAGACCCCGATCATCAGGCCCATGGTGAAAATGCTGTTGACGATTTGGCGGCCGAACTCTGTTCCCTTGGCGAACTCGGCATCCAGATGCAGCGGCTGCGGGTTATGCGTCAGCGCGCAGAACAGCAGGTTGTCGGTTTCGGTAATGGTGCGCGTGATCGAATGGGGAAACACCTGCCCCACTTCGAACTCGTCGAAATATAGTCCGCCCATTTGATGATGCGGAGACCCGCCTCCTGATTTTCGCTCCGTCGTGGCTCTCCAGCCCCACTCTCTCAGTCGGGAAATGGTGAAGGAAGGCAGCTCGGTTTCCTCTCTCCAGCCCTCACTCTTGTCTCTCCCAGTAGGGAGAGATGATGTAGGAAGGCGGCTAGTTTCAGGATCCTTAATGGGCCGCCGCGCTCAATTCCTCCAATGCCACCCGGCGATGCGGGTTGAAGTGCGGCAGCACATGCTTCGCCATCAGCTTCAGCGAGTTCATGATGTTCTTGTGCGGAATGCGACCGGCCTGCTTGAAGCAGATCACCTGGTCCACGCCGGATTTGTCGAAGGCCTCCAGCTTGCGAATTACCTCGTCGGGATTGCCCACCACGATCATCGGATGGAGCTTCAGTTGCGCATCGGGAATGTCGTTGGGATCGACATCCAACGCCATCAGGGTGCGCAGGTACTCGTAGGAGTAAAGCTGGTTCTTCGCGATCAGCGGCTTGAACAGCTCGCCGACGTTATGCATGAACCAGCGCGCGCCCTCGATGCCGATCGCCTCGTCTTCCTTGTTTTCCGCGACATGACAAATGATCAGGCTGCCGAAGGCTTCGTTGGGGAACTTCCCGACCTGGTCGGTGCGTGAAGCGAACGACTTGCGATAATCGGCGACCGCCTTCATCACCCCGTCGTAGTTGAGGCTGAAGCTAAGTACGCCCATCCCGCGATCGCCCGCCATCTGGTAGCTGTCAGGGGCCGTGCACGCCATCCACATCGGCGGATGCGGCTTTTGAATCGGCTTAGGCACCACGCGGCGCGGCGGAACCTGGATCAGCTTGCCGTTGTATTCGAGGATCTCATCGGTCCACGCCCTCACGATGATGTCGAGCGCCTCGCGCACCTCGGCGCGGGTCCGGTCGTAATCGACGGTGAAGCCGTCGAGCTCCTGCGCAGTGGTCGAGCGGCCGGTGCCGAGGTCGACACGTCCATTGCTCATGATATCGAGCACGGCGGCCTGCTCCGCCACTTTGATTGGATTGTTGAATTTGAACGGCAACAGCCGAACGCCGTGCGCGATGCGAATGTTCTTGGTGCGCTGCGTCACGGCGCCATAGAAAACTTCGGGCGCCGGGCTATGCGAATATTCTTCGAGGAAGTGATGCTCGACTTCCCACACGTAATCGATGCCGATGCGATCGGCGAGTTCGATCTGCGCGAGCGCTTCCCAGTACACATTGTATTCGCTGAGCGCGTGCCACGGCCGCGGGGTTTCCATTTCATACAACAAGCCAAACTTCATATCTCTCTCCTTCGATCGCCAGACCTGGTTACGCGGCCTCCGCAACATTGACGGAGTATTTTACGACGTCGTTCATCGCTTCGCTGTAGGAATAGTCGACCAACGCTTTTTCATAGCGAGGATCGGCGGCGAGCGCCAAATGCAATTTCGGCAAATTGTAATGCGGCACGGCGGGGAACAGGTGATGCTCCAGATGATACGCGACGTGATGCGGATTCATCATGAAGCGCAAACTCGCGCTGCGCGAGATGATAGTGCGGGCGTTGCGCAAACCGTCATTCGGATCCGGCACGCCGCCGTGCTCCAGCACCGCGCGAAGGCGCGCGATCACTCGCTGCACGGTCATTTCGGGAATCACCCACAGCACGATGAACGCGAGAAAGTATCCAAAGTAAATCAGCGTCGCGAAGAACCCCAACAGCAGCAGCCGTCGCGCGATCGAGGCCGGCGTGAAATCGCGCAGCAGGCGGCCTCGCGCGAGACGCGAGCGCCCGTGCTCGACCTTTATATAGCCGCGAATCTGCAACTCCGAGATCCCGGTGATGTCGCGGAGCAGCTTGCGCCGCCAGCTCGCCGCGGTCGCCGGATACGGCCGTGACAGCGACAAGTCGGGATCCCGGTCGGTGTGCAGATATCGATGATGGCGCAGGTGCACATTGCGATACGCAATCAGGCTGCTCGCCATCGGCGAGAAGCAGAGGTACTGGCCGACGAAGTCGTTCCAGAAGCGATTTTCCAGCAGGCGGAAATGCGCCGCGTCATGCGCCAGGACCGCGAGCGCATGTTGGCATCGCGCGATGATGGGAATCGCCAGCAGCCACACGATCGCGCTATGGCTCCATAGCGCGAACGCGATTGTCGCGATGATCATCGCCCAGGTTCCGGCGACTGCCGCGAGTGCGCGTGCGGAATTTATTTCGTAGAGTTCCTTGAGGCTGTCGGGACGGATGCGCATCGCAACACTGGCGAGTTCGGAACTCGCGTCGCGTTGCGCATCCTGCGCCGCCCATTGGTGGGGATTCGCCTCGGCTGCCATCCGCCGAGTAATGCGCGAATTGATAAGCTTGTCAATTCGCGCCGGGGTTGATGCCGAGGCTCGCGAACGCCGTGGCGATGCGCGGGGCGGCGTGCGGACGGGCGTACATCTTGTTCATGTAATCCTTCAGGCGCGGAAGGCCCTCGAGCATCTGGAATTCGTTAGCCCAGTCCAGCGTGTAGGCCGTCACGAAATCCACGATGGTCGCGGTGTTTCCCAGGATGAATTCGCGCCCCTTCATATGCTCCTCGAGGACCGCGGCCATCGGCGCGAAATCCTCGCGCGCGCGAATGACGTCGCTCGGCTGGCGTTTGTCCTCGGGATAGAGCGCGGTGTTTTTTGAGATCCGCCAGAGCGGCTGCTCGAGCTCGGTCGCCGCGAACATCAGCCATCGATTGAGTTCCGCGCGCTGCTTGAGTTCGCGAGGCACCAAACCTTTGTCGGGATACTTCTCGCCGAGGTAGGTGACGATCGCGACGGACTCGCTAAGGGTCACGTCGCCGTCGACCAGCACCGGAAGCTTCCCGGCAGGGTTGAGCTTGAGAAATTCCGGCGTGCGGTTTTCGCCGGCGATCAGGTTGATGGTGGTAGCTTCAAAAGGAACGCCAAGTTCCTGCAGCGTCCAGCGCACGCGGATCGAGCGGGTCGGACCAAATTCGTACAGCTTCATTGCATCCTCCAAACTTCGAAGTCCCGATCAGCCGCCGCTCATCGCGGGATAGACCCGCACCTCCGATGCATGCGTCACCTGCGTCGCATCGCCTTGCGCGAAACGAACGTTTTCGCCATCAACGAAAACGTTGACGTGGCGGCGAATGGTGCCCTGATCATCGAGCACCCGCTGGCGAATGCCCGGATATTCGCGCCCCAGCATCTCGAATGCCTCGACGATGGTCATGCGCAAATCGAGCGGCAGGCTCATCTCGATGACCTCGTTGTTGGCCGCCCACTTGCGCAGCGCTGATGGCAAATGAAAGCGCATCAGAGACCTAACCCCTAACCCCTTCCCCTGAAGGGGAAGGGGAACCGAAATAAGAAAGTTCTTTTGTTGTGAGATCGGAAAAACTAGTGCTCATTCTGTTGTCTGATTCCCCTTCCCCTTCAGGGGAAGGGGTTAGGGGTTAGGTCTCCTCAGGCTACCACCTGCGCCTTTACGCATAGAACCGCGGGCAGCCAGTCGGCGAGCGAGCGCCAGCTCTCGCCTTCATCGGAGGAGGCGAACAGTTGCCCGCCGCGGGTGCCGAAGTAAAGCCCGGCGGGATCGAGACTGTCGGAGATGAAGGCGTCGCGCAGCACCGAAAAGTATGCATCATGATTCGGGAGGCCGTTTCCGAGCGGCGTCCATGACTCGCCGGCATCGCGCGTGCGCCAGACCTTCGCCGCGCCTTCGATTGGCACGCGGAAATTGTCCCCGGTGAGCGGAATCACATATGCGGTGTCGGCGCGGCTCGGATGCGCGACCATCGGAAAGCCGAACACCGAGGGCAACCCGGGCGCGATATCGATCCACGAATCGCCGCCGTCATCGCTGCGATAAATTCCCGGGTGATTCTGCAGATAGATGCGGTCGGGATTTTTCGCATCGTAGCGCATTTTGTGCGCGCATTGTGGCCGGAAATGCGGCGCGTTGGGCGGCCCCGCATCGTCCATCCGGATGCCATCATTCCGCCGTGTCCAGGTCTCGCCTCCGTCGTCGCTGCGGTAGATGCCGGCCGACGAAATGCCAACCATCATGCGTTTCGGATCGCGCGGATTGGGCATTACGGTGTGCAGGCACAGGCCGCCGAACCCCGGCATCCAGAACGGACGCTCCGGATGATTGAGCAGCGCCGGGTTGGGCTGAAAGGTCTCGCCGCGATCGTCGGAGCGATACAGCGCGGCGGGATCGAGGCCCGCAAAAACCACCTCCGGTCCAACCAGCGGCGCGGGTTCGAGCGCCCAGATCGCGTTGAGCGAGAGTCCGCTGGCGGCGGGAAATTTGACGTTGCCCTCGGCAGGCTCATGCCAGCTGGCGCCGAAGTCATCGGACCAGTTGACCGTCGAGCCCCAATGCTGACTCTTCACGCCGACCAGAATGCGCGGGGTTTTCCTATCGGTAAGATAAGCGGTCGAGAAAACTTCCTGACCCTTGAAGTAGGGACCGGCGATCAGGAACTCGCGGCGGCTGCGGTCGCTGTGAAAAATGAACGCGCCCTTGACCGTTCCGACCGTCAGGATGAGGTCGCCGCTGTGCGGCGAAATCGTTTTGCCGTTTTCCATGTCACTTCACCTCATGCGCGATGTGCGCGGCGAGTTTCTCCAATGCAGGCACCCAGCCTTCGGCGTTGCGCCAACTTTCGACGCCGCTGGTGGTCACGGTGACTTCGGTGCGCTCACCGAGGTCGCGGAACTCGACGATCGTAGCGTTGGTATGAATCTGCTCGCCTTCCAGGGTGACCGTTTCCTGGTAGGCCAGGCGCTGAAGTGGAATCACCTCACTGAAGCGTCCTGACTCGAAGTAAGGGGTCTTTCCCGGCGGTCCGAAGCCGACGCGATAGGCCCCGCCGACTCTCGCGTCAATCTCGACCGAATGAACGACGTGGTCCCATCCGCCGACCCACCAATGCTTCATCTGGTCGGGCGTGGTCCATGCCTTCCACACCCGCTCGATCGGCGCATCGAAGGTGCGCTTGAGAATCAGAGTGGAATCGACTTTATGCTTCATTTTCCCTTCCCACCCTGCTTCGCTTCCAGCGCGACCATCTCCTTCAGATATTCGTCGAGCGCGTCGAAGCGGGAGTTCCACATTTCGCGGCATTGCGCGACCCACTTTTCGACCTCGTCAAGGCCGGCGGGATTGAGGCTGTAGACGCGGCGTTGCGCTTCGCCGCGGCTGCGAACCAGGTGGGCCTTGCGCAGCACGCGCAAGTGGCGAGATACGGCGGGACGTGAAACCGGAAAGCGCTTGGCGATCTCGCCTGCGCTCATATCGCGGCGCGCGAGCACCTGGATGATTTTGGCGCGAGTGGGATCGGCGAGCGCGGAGAATACCTGCATAGTGATGTTCGTAACATGATTGTTACGTAACAGTCAAGTTACGGAGGAAGAAAAGAAAACCACAGAGGCACGGAGACACAAAGTTCGGAAAGACACGGAGGAAACGCGCGGCCGGGCTCGCAAACAATCTCAACCGGGTTTCTTACCTTAGTGTCTCTGTGCCTCTGTGGTTATGCCTGACTCTTCTCTTCAGATGCGATCGAATTCCAGCTGCAGCTCTTTCAGGCCGCGCAGGATGAAGCTCGGCGTATGCGCAAAATCGTTGCCCGCAGCAAGCCGAATGTTCTTGAGCCTCGACAGCAGCGTTTCGAATGCAAGGCGCGCCTCCAGCCGCGCCAGCGCGGCGCCGATGCAAAAGTGCACGCCCTGCCCGAAGGCCAGATGAGTCCGGGCGTTCGCGCGCCGGATGTCGAAGCGATCGGCGTCGGGGAACTGCGCATCGTCACGATTGCCCGAGGCGTACATCACCACCACCCGCGACATCTTCGGAATCACGATACCGCCGAGTTCTGCGTCCTCTTTGGTGACGCGAAAAAGGCCCTGCACCGGGGATTCCATTCGCAACGCCTCTTCCACGAAGTTGGCGATGAGCGATGGATCATCGATCAGTGCGCGCATCTGATCCGGATGCCGCAGAAGCAGCATCATCGCGCTGCCGATGAGATTGGTGGTGGTTTCATTTCCCGCCACCAGAAGCTGCTGCAGGATGCTGAGCATCTCCGCCGTGTCGAGCGGCTTGGTGCCCTCCAGCCGCGCATTGAGCAAGTCGGTGAGCAAATCGTCGCGGGGCGCGTCACGACGCTCATCCAGCTTCGCGGCGAAGTAATGCTGGAATTCGACGATGCTGCGAGTGCATTCGATTTGGCGCTGCGGCGAGATCATCCCGCCCAGCGGCGCCACCGAGTCATCCGACCAGCGTTTGAACTTGTCCATGTCCTCGCGCGGCACCCCGAGCGCATCGGCGATCACCGTCAGCGGCAGGCCGATCGCGAATTCGTGCATCAGCTCGACCTTGCCGTGACGCGCGAATTTGTCGGCCAGCTCGGCAGCGATCTCACGCACTTTAGGCTCCAGGGTGGCGACGCGGCGGGCCGAAAACGCCTTGGTCACCAGCACCCGATAGCGGGTGTGCGCCGGCGGATCGTTAGTCAGCAGCGTATCGACCGGCGGAAATCCCTGCGCGTAGATCTCCATCACCTCGGGCGACGGATTGATATCCACGCCCGGCGGCTGGCGCGACGAAAAAACCTCCTCGTTGTTGAGCGCCGCAAGAATGTCGGCATAGCGGCTGATGATAAAAAATCCGGCGCCCGGCACCTGGTAGACCGGCGCATGCTCGCGCATCGCGCGATAGAACGGATAGGGATTTTCGACCGTCTCAGGCGCGAGCGGATTGAACTGCGACGGATGCATCACGGCCGGGCGATCCACTGATCGAGCAGGTGATGAAAGTGGCGCAGCTTGGTCTCCTGGTAATTCGCCAGCGTGACGGTTTTCTTGGCAGTGGTTTTCAGGCCGAGCTGCACCTTCGGCAGGTTGAAAGTATCCTGGTTGAACACCCGCGCGAGGAAACCCAGCTCGGGCGCCTCGGTCCAGTCGTCGTCGGGGCCCAGCAGATGCATCTTCGCGGCGGGCGGGCGCTCACCCTCCTTGAACGGGCCAAGATACATGCATTCCATAATCGATTGATCGACGTCGATGCCGTATGGACGAAATCGATAGGTGATGCGGTTGTAGGCGCCCCACGGATGAAAGTTCGGAAACACCGTGTAGTAAAAGCTGTCAACTAGTTCCGCATCGGACAACTGGTCGACCGATGCGCCGAGCGCGGGGCGGATCATCTCGCGGCCGCCGCTGGCGGAAATCTGCCGCGCCGTCATGCCCGCCGGAATCGTCGCGATCGGAGGATCGCCGATGCGCCGGTCGACCATCGAATCGAACATCTCCTGCTCGCTCGGCTGCCATGACAGATGCGGACTAGGGGTGCCATTGGGCGTGATCGCGCGGCTGAAATTCCCCCACGCGTCGTACTGCGAGTTGGCGTCGCCGATTCCCGCGAGCAACTGAGGATGGGTCGCGACGACGTGGAAGGCTTCCATAAAGGCTTCCTGCGCGACCTTCCAGTTGCAGCGCAAAATCTTCGCGACGTGCGCCTGCTTGAAACGCTGCTCCAGCGGCCAGCGCGCAAACTGCTCGGTGAGCATCGGGCCGAGAAAACTTTCCAGCGGCTCACACTTCGGATCCATATTGATGAAGACGAAACCACCCCAGGTGCCAACTCTGGTTTCAGGCAGGTTCCATTGCGCGGGATCGAGATGCGGGAAATCCCACTGACACGGCACATGCTTGAGGGTGCCATCGATGTTCCATGCGAAGCCATGAAATGGGCAGCGAAACTCGGTCGCGCGGAGGCTGTCATATTCGCGCAACATCCTGCCGCGATGGAGACACGCATTGTAGTAAGCCTTGATGCGATCGGGCGCGGTGCGCACCACGATGAACGACATCCCCGCGATGTCGTACACGATGTTGTCGCCGACCTGCGGGATGTCTTCTTCGCGACATGCCATCTGCCATACGCGCTTCCAGAGTTTTTCCACTTCGAGATCGAAGAAGTCGCGCGAGGTATAGCGCGAGACCGGAATTTCCGAGGCCGGCAACTCGAGTGGATTTTCGGTGCGCAAGCACGCCGGCACCGGATGCGTGTCGGTATCGAGCAGGCGCTGATAGGAAATTCCGGCGGAGCGATTGCGCCGGCTGCTGTCGCTGAGGTTCATCGACGCCTCCTCTAACTCTTCGAAGCTTCGGCGGCCTGGCGATGGCGCGAGGGGAGCTCGCGTCCGCCGATCCATACGCATAGATGCGGGTCCGCGAAAAAGATATCGCCCGAAACGTAGCTGCCGTCGGCGCGGAAGATGCCCGCCTGCCCGTCCTTCTCAACCCGGACGGTGCCATCGGTTTGCAAATCGTAGATTGCGCCGCTGAGCGGATGCCTAATCGCTCGCATCAGGATTCACCTCATCGACGAGACTTACAGACTTATGGGACAGGCGCGCGGAGAAAGTCAAAGGTCCGCGCGACTCAATGCGGCGCCATCATCATCGCGCGCACGAAGCCGGGATCGATCAGGCGAACGCTTCCTTCCGGCAGACACAGGATGCGATCGATCGCGACGCCGTGGAGCTGCAGGAGATTCTCCAGGGTGTCCGCCGCCTCCTCGATCTCGTGCTCGCTGGTCGCCTGCACTGCGCGTGCGATGACGCCATAGGCCGCGGCGCCCAGTTGCAGCACCATCTCGGCGGTGCCGACCGGGTCGGGGGTGCGAAAGGTTCCCTCCTCGACACCCTGCGCGATGATGCGTGCCAAAATCGGAGTCATCAACGCCATGCTCACGGCGCTGATGTGGTGATAGAGCACGATGTTTTCGGGGCGAAAGATGGCCGCGAACACCGGGCGAATCATGGGGGCGGCTTCCCGACGAAGTTGGCGCGAGCGCGCCAGAAAGGCATTGAGGCGACTGAGCGCATCCAGCGAGGGCGCCTCGAGAATGTCGCCGAGGCGCTCAATAGTCTGGCGGGCGAGCCGCTCGGCGAGCGCTTCGAGCATCGCCTCCTTGGAAGTGAAGTAATGATAGAAGGCGCCCTTGGAGACGCCGGCCTTTTCGATGACATCGTTGACGGTGGTGTTGTCGTAGCCTCGGGCGAGGAACAACTCCTGCGCACAATCGAGCAGTTCGCCGCGTCGCAGGTCGGGGTGCTTGACGACGCGTGCGGTGCGAGGGTGGGGTTTGGTGAGTTTGACCATGCTGGCTTGCGTTGGACCGACGGTCGGTCTAGTCTTGTACTATCGATACCGACCGACCGTCGGTCGTATCTGAGAATACCGCCATGACACCTCGGATAGCAATATCATTCTGTTACTTTTCCGTGCTCCCGGGCGCTCGGTAACGGACCATGAAGTACCTTCCGTTCGTGTTCAGAAATCTCTTCCGCAATCGACGCCGCACCCTTCTCAGCATCCTTTCGATCGGCATCTCGATGTTCATTTTCGCCGCGCTGATGAGCCTGCCCTCGGTGGTGCGCCAGTTGCTGCGCGATCGCGTCAGCGCGTTGCGCCTTGATTGTGGGAACAAGGCCGGCTTCGGCGGTTTCGACTACACGCTGCCTCTCTCATATGGCAAGACCATCAGCGCCATACCTCACGTGGACGCGGTGAGCGGCGTACTGTTCGCGCTCGCGACCTATCGCAGTCCGAACGAGATGACTCCGATTGCGGCCCTGGACCCGACTCAAATGAGCGGGCTGTTCCCCGATTGGGGCATTACGCCGGAGCTGGCGGCGAGGCTGGAGCGCTCGCGGTCTTCGGCGCTGGTGACCCCGACCATGATGGAACGCTACCACTGGAAGATTGGCGACAAAGTCACGTTCCGCACGCCCAGCCTGCCTTCCGATGTCGATGTGACGATCGCCGGCGTGCTTGGCGGCGGCAATCCTCCGCCTTCGATCGTCATCGTACCGTTCGAGCGCCTCAACCAGATGATGGGCAACTTCAACCGGGCGATATTTTTTTTCATTCGCATCGATCGCTCGGAATACGCCAACTCGGTGATTCGCGCGATCGATGGGCGCTTCGCGAACTCGGAGTTCGAGACCATCACCGAAACCGAGCTGGGGATGGCGCAGCAGAGGTTGCAGCAATTTCGACTGCTGTTCGTGGGAGTGCAATTCATTGCGGGAATCGTCGCCCTGGTGATCGGGCTGGTCGCGGCCAATACCGCCGCGATGTCGGTGCGCGAGCGGCGGCACGAACTGGCGGTGATGCGTTCGATCGGGTTCACGCGCCGGATGCTGGTGGGCTCGATCGTCACCGAAGGAGTTCTGATCGGCCTCGCCGCGGGCGTCATCGGCTCGGCGATTGCCTACCTGGTGCTGCACTTCGCCGGATCGGACCTGATTTTCCAGGGCCGGCTGATCCTCGAGCTGACCGCGCCGGTAGCGGCCGGCAGCATCGCGTTGGCGGCCGGAATCGGCCTGGTGAGCTCCGCGATTCCGGCGCTCAACGCAACCAGGCGCGATATCGCGATTGCATTGCGCGCGACGGTTTGAGTTTCGCGAACCGCACCGAGCTTGACCTATGTATCAAGTCGAGCTATTGAGTTGATGTATTATGCTTCCGGAACGGCCTCCCCTGTATTCGTACCGCAACGGGCATGGTGAATGGACGCCGGCGCCGTTGGAAAAAGTCGGCCCGCGCGACGATGCCCCATTGCGAATCGACATCAAGTTTCCAGTACTCGGCTTCCTGATGGACGCCGAATTGACCGGTTACGACCTCAAGCGCCGCTTCCAGGAGTCGGTGGGATTCTTCTATCGGGTCAGCGATGGCTCGCTATATCCGGCGCTGAAGAAACTGGCGCGCAACAAGCTGGTTACCATGCGCACCGAGCGCACCGGCAAGCGCGCGCGCAAGGTCTATGCGATTACGCCGGCGGGGCGTCAGCATTTCCTGAAGATGCTCGCCGAGCCGTCGCCGCCGGTATTCGTTCATGACGAGGCGCAGGTGAAGATTTACTTCGGAAACCATAATCCTGCGGCCGCGATGGCGCATATGCAGCGGATGCGCGAGTTCGACCAGATGTGGTCGCAACGGCTCGCGATGCTGGCCAGTGAGATGAAAACCAGCGACGAAAATCCGTTCCGCAAAGTACTGGTAAAGATCGGACATCAACTGACCGCGTTCAAGGCGCAGATGATGGCAAAACTCGAAGTCGAGATGCTTCGCGAGCTCGCCACGCCGGGCCGAACCGGTGGGGTTTCCAGGACCATTCGGCCGGGCGCGAGCAAATAAATGATTGGTGCAGTGCGGCGTGCGCAGGCGCTATACTGCGGGCTTCGATTGACAGGATGAAAGCAGAGGAAACCCGAGCCTCGAGGCTCGGCATAGCGCTTGCTGACTGCGCGGATCAGGAGCGCGCATTGGTGGAGGCGATTCGCGAACGACCCCTAACGGAAAGAACCGCGCGGAATCGAGCGGACGAAATGCAAACTTGAATGATGCAGTTCTGTAAAGCGACCCGACGGAGAAATGTAGCGTTGAATGCCTTCTTTTCTGGTAGGGGCGGTTCGCGAACCGCCCGCATCGATGCCGCGAGAGCGGAGAGTCTTCGCCCTTGCACAAAGCCGCTCACAAAGCCGATTCGGGCTGTCTTTGCGGCGAGTCGAAAATTTTGAATGACGCGGAGCATAGCGGAGTCGAGGAACAACAAGATGGCCGAACAGGAATACGCGATTGAAATCGATCATGTCAGCCGCATCTACACCCGCGATGAATTCGAGGTGCGCGCGCTCGATGACATATCGATCAAACTGCCGAATGGGCGCTTCGTCGCGATCATGGGTCCTTCGGGCTCGGGCAAGACGACGCTGCTCAACCTGATCGCCGGGATCGACCATGCCACTTCAGGACATGTGAAAGTCGGTGGCGAGGAAATCACCTCGATGAAGGAGCGCGACCTTGCGCATTGGCGCGCGCGGCATATCGGGTTGGTCTTCCAGTTTTACAACCTGATCCCGGTTTTGACCGCATTCGAGAATGTCGAGCTGCCGTTGCTGCTCACCGACCTGAGCAAGGCCGAGCGCAAACAGCATGTCGAAACGGCGCTCAAGGTGGTTGGGCTCGCCGATCGGATGAGTCACTATCCGCGCCAGCTTTCCGGCGGACAGGAGCAGCGGGTGGCCATCGCGCGCGCGATAGTGACCGACCCGACCATCGTGGTGGCGGACGAGCCGACCGGCGACCTCGATGCGAAATCGGCTGAGGAAATCCTCAACCTGCTGGTCGAGCTGAATCGGATGTTCAACAAGACCATCGTGATGGTGACACACGATCAGCGCGCGGTGCGCTTCGTCGAGCAGGTTTATCATCTGGACAAGGGAATTCTGGCGGGCATCGAGCCGGGCGGTCGCGCGCCGGCCGCCAGCGGAGCGCAAGCGGCAAGCGGGAGCAACTAGCAGAAGGAAATGACGGTCGGGCTTTTTTCATGTCGTCGGAAGCAAGCGAACGCGCCCGCTCTTTCCGGGTAGGGGGCGCGATGGCTGCCGTCTTTCCTGACAGGGACGCGACGACTGTCCTCGTTCCGGGAGCGACCGCCGCGACCCTCTTTCCAGGTAGGGCCGCGATGACCCTCTTTCTGGGTAGGGCCGCCGTGACCCTCGTTTCCGGTAGGGACGCCACGACTGCCCTCTTTTTTCCGGGTAGGGGCGGTTCGCGAACCGCCCGCAGCGATGCCTCGAGGCCGAACGGTCTTCGCGCTTGCACTATCGTTGCGGGTCGTTCCCGAACGACCCCTACCAGGAAAGAAGGTCGAAAACGGCCCCCGCAGTGGCGCGCGCAGCCGATGCCAGGAACCGCGATGCCGATTCGGGGAACCCGGATGACGCAGCAAGATAAACAGGCCCGACGCACAGATGTGGCGATGACCGCCCTCGTTCCGGGCACGACCGCCGCGAGCCTCGTTCCGGATAGGGCCGCGATGACTGCCCTCCTTCCGGGTAGGGGCGGTTCGCGAACCGCCCGCAACGATGCCGCGAAAACGGAGAATCCTCGCGCTTGCACCATCGTTGCGGGTCGTTCCCGAACGACCCCTACCGGGAAAGAACCTCGCGAAGTCGAGCGCCAACTGACATGAAATACCTGGGTCTGATTCTCAAAAACCTATTCCGCAACAAGCGACGCACCGGGCTGACGGTGTTCTCGATCGCGGTATCGCTGTTCATTTTCTCCGCGCTGGTCAGCCTGCCGACGGTGGCCAACCAGATCCTGTCCGATACCGCGTCATCGTCACGCATCGTGACGCATAACAAATCGGGGCTGACCTACGGGCTACCGATCGCCTATCGGCAGAAGATCGCAATCATGCCGCATGTCGTGGCGACCGCTTCGCAGAGCTGGTTCGGCGGGATTCTTCACGATGTGACCGATCAGTTTCCCAACATGGCGATGGATCACGATCAGGCCGACCTGATGTTCCCGGACTGGGGACTCACACCCGAACAATGGGACCAATTCAAGAAGTTGCGCACCGCATGCGTGGTCGGCGCCGACACGATGAGGCGTTTCAACCTCAAGATCGGTCAGCAGATCATTCTCAAGGGCACGGTGTATCCGTTCAATGTGACCCTTAACATCGTCGGTGAGATGAGCGGCAAGGCGCCGCCGAACATCCTGTATTTTCGGCGCGATTACCTGGAGGAAGCGGCGGGACGTCCGGGCTTCGTCTCCAATATCTGGGTGCGCGCGGACAAAAGCGAAAATGTTCCGCAGTTGATCGCCGCCATCGACGAGCAATTCGCCAACTCCTCAGCCGAGACCCAAAGCGAATCGGAGGCGGCGTTCATTGGTGGCTTTCTGCGGCAGTACCGCATGATGTTCAGTCTGTTCGAGATTCTCGGGGTGATTATCGTCATCACGGTCGGACTAGTCGCGGCGAACACCGCGGCGATGTCGATTCGCGAGCGGCGCGGCGAAATCGCGGTAATGCGCTCGATGGGATTCTCCTCGGGCACTATCCTTTCGACCCTGCTCGCCGAGTCTTTCATCATCGGGTTGATGGGCGGGCTGGTCGGATGCGGCGCGGCTTTTCTCGCGCTCAAATTCTTTGCCAGTCCCAAGATGGGCATGCTCGAGATTCGGATGCCTCCGGTGGTGCTGGTCGAAACGCTGGTCGCCGCGGCCATCATCGGACTCCTCAGCGCGTGGATTCCGGCCCGCGCGGCGTCGCGCATGAACATCGTGGAAGCGTTACGGACGGTCGCCTAGACGGGCCGGATCATGAACTTCGATCGAAAAAAGACCCGACGGACAGATGTGGCGATGGCTGCCCTCGTTCCGGGTAGGGCCGCAGACTCGACTGCCAGTCTTTTTTCCGGGTAGGGGCGGTTCGCGAACCGCCCGCAGCGATGCCTCGAAAGCGGAGAATCTTCGCGCTTGCACCATCGTTGCGGGTCGTTCGCGAACGACCCCTACCAGGAAAGAAGGTCCAGAACGGCCCCGCAGCGGCGAAGCAAAAGCGCCGCGAAGCCGATGCCGGGAACCGCGATGCCGATTCGGGGAACCCGGATGACGCAGCAACATAAACAGGCCCGACGGACAGATGTTGCGATGACCGCCCTCGTTCCGGGCACGACCGCCGCGACCCTCGTTTCCGGTAGGGGTGCGATGACCCTCTTTCCTGGTAGGGGCGCGATGGCTGCCCCCGTTCCTGGTAGGGCCGCGATGACTGCCATCTTTTTTCCGGGTAGGGGCGGTTCGCGAACCGCCCGCAGCGATGCCTCGAAGACGGAGAATCTTCGCGCTTGCACCATCGTTGCGGGTCGTTCGCGAACGACCCCTACCAGGAAAGAAGGTCCAGAACGGCCCCGCAGCGGCGAAGCAAAAGCGCCGCGAAGCCGATGCCGGGAACCGCGATGCCGATTCGGGGAACCCGGATGACGCAGCAACATAAACAGGCCCGACGGACAGATGTTGCGATGACCGCCCTCGTTGCGGGCGCGACCGCCGCGACCCTCGTTTCCGGTAGGGGTGCGACGGCTGCGGTCGTTCCGGGTAGGGGCGCGATGATTGCCCTCCTTCCGGGTAGGGGCGGTTCGCGAACCGCCCGCAGCGATGCCTCGAAAACGGAGAATCCTCGCGCTTGCACCATCGTTGCGGGTCGTTCGCGAACCACCACTACCCGGAAAGAACGATGCGAAGTCGAGGAACAACTCCGATGAAATACCTCGCACTCATTCTCAAGAATCTGTTTCGCAACAAACGGCGCACCGCACTGACGGTGTTCTCGATCGCGGTATCGCTGTTCATTTTTTCCGCGCTGGTCAGCTTGCCGACGGTGGCCAACCAAATTCTCGCCGATACCGCATCCTCGACGCGCATCGTCACGCACAACAAATCGGGACTCACCTACGAGGTGCCGCTGGCCTATCGCCCGAAGATCGCCGCGATTCCGCATGTGCAGGCGGTCGTCGCGCAGGCCTGGTTCGGCGGCATCCTGCATGATGTCACCGATCAGTTTCCCAACATGGCGGTCGACGCCGACCAGGCCGAGCAGATGTGGCCGGATTGGGGCGTGACACCCGCGCAATGGGAGCAGTTCCGCAAATTGCGCACCGCGTGCATCGTCGGCCCCGACACCATGAAGCGCTTCAACCTGCATCTCGGGCAGCAAATCACGCTCAAGGGCACCATCTATCCGTTCAACGTCACTCTCCAGATTGTAGGAGTCTTTAACCAGAAGGCGCCCAACTTCCTGTTCTTCCATCGCGACTACCTGGAGGAAGCCAATGGCGGCCACAGCTACAACGACGAGATCTGGAGCCGGGTCGACAGCTCGGCCAACATCCCCCAGACCATCGCCGCAATCGATGAGCAATTCGCGAACTCGTCGGCCGAGACCCAAAGCGAATCGGAAGCGGCGTTCATCGGCGGCTTCATCAAGAACTACCGGATGATCTTCAACCTCGCGGAGTTCCTCGGCATCGTGGTGGTGATCACGATCGGACTGGTGGCGGCCAACACCGCGGCGATGTCGATTCGCGAGCGGCGCGGCGAGATCGCGGTGATGCGCTCGATGGGATTCTCGTCGGTGACGATTCTTTCGCTGCTGCTCAGTGAGTCATTCGTAATCGGATTGTTGGGCGGATTGCTGGGATGCGGCGCGGCGTTTGTGCTGCTGCGGATGTTCACCGGAGTCGGTGAAATGCAGCAAATCCATATGCCGGCCAGCATCCTGGTGGAAACTCTGATCGCGGCGGCGTTCATCGGCCTGTTCAGCGCATGGATACCGGCGCGCGCCGCCGCGCGAATGAACATTACCGAGGCGCTGAGAAACGTCACCTAATCGCTCGTGCACCAAATGTGAAATATGGCTATTCCACTTAAATATAATTTTCGCAGCTTGCTGGTTCGCCGCGTATCCACCCTTATGACCGGCGGCGGAATCGCACTGGTGGTCGCGGTGTTCGTGGTGGTGATGGCGATGGTGGCGGGGCTCGCGTCCTCGATCACCGAGGCCGGCTCGCCCGACAACCTCATCGTGCTGCGCAAGGGCGCGACCACCGAAACCTACTCCAACATGACGCTGGATCAGTTCGACACGCTGAAGTTCCTGCCCGGGATCAAGCACGATGCGGATGGCCAGCCCCTCGCGTCGCCGGAGTTGCCGGTGCAGGTTCTGCTCGAAAGTAACCAGGGCGGGCGCGACAACATCGTCATCCGCGGGGTGCTGCCGATCGCACAGAAGGTGCACGACAAGCTGCGCATCACCGAGGGGCGCATGTTCAACCCCAGCGTGCGCGAGGTCATCGTCGGCAAGGGTTTGCATGGGCGTTACAAGAATTGCAGCGTCGGCTCGACGCTGCATTTCGGGCGCGGCGACTGGAAAGTGGTGGGCATGTTCGAGGCCGATGGCAGCTCGTTCGAATCCGAAGTCTGGGCCGACATTCACGATGTGCAGGCCGACAGCCAGCGCGGGTCGTACTACGCGATCGCACGGCTGAAGCTTGCTCCCGGCGCGGATGATAAAATGCTGATTGCGCGCATCGCCGATGATCCGCGCATCAACCTGCAGGCCGAACCGGAATCGCAGTACTACAAGGATCAATCGGTGGTGGCGAATCAGTTGCGAGTGCTGGGAATGATCGTCGCAGTGATCATGGGAATCGGCGCGGTGTTCGCCGCGATGAACACCATGTATGCGTCGGTATCGGCGCGGACCTCCGAGATCGGAACGCTGCGCGCGCTCGGCTTTACTCCGGGCGCGGTGCTGGGATCGTTCCTGCTCGAATCGCTGATGCTGGCGAGCCTGGCGGGGATCGCGGGAATCATACTGGCGCTGCCGATTAACGGCTTTTCAACCTCGTTCGGCAACTTCATGACGTTTTCTACTTTGAGTTTCAATTTCCGCGTCACGCCCGCCATCGTCATCGAGGCGATGCTGTTCGCCGCGCTGATGGGAACTTTCGGTGGATGGCTGCCGGCGCGGCAGGCGATGCGCCTCAGCGTGGTCAACGCGTTGCGCAGGATCTAGTGCAGGAACTAGTGGAGGATCGTCAGATGCCACCTGATGGCCAGAAGACCAGCGCCGTCCGCGAGCTCGAGTCGCTTCGCATCGCGCGCGCCGAGGCGCCCAAGCGTCGCAGCCGGCTGCTCCCGATCGCGATCACAGTTGTGGTGCTCGTGGTCCTCGGCGGGGTTGGATACCAGGTCTACAAGCGTACGCTGGGACGCCCGCCGGAAGTGCAAACTGCGATGGTAACGGCGCATAGCGCCGGGCAGCAGGGCGTGATGCTGACCGGGTCGGGCTACGTCGTGACTCGGCACAAATATATTTCGGTTGGGTCCAATGTTAACGGCACGATTGTCGCCGAGCCGATCGAAGAAGGTCAGTTGGTAAAGAAGGGCGATCTGCTGGCGAAGATCGACGATCGCAACTATCGCGGGCTGTTGAACCAGGCAATCGCGGATCGAGGGCTGGCCGAAGCAAACGTCAAGCTCGACCTGACCCAGGCGAAGCGTTTGCGCAAATTACGCAGCGAACACGTGGTATCGCAAGATGAACTCGATCAGGCGGAGAATAAACTTGCGGTGGCGCGCGCTACCCTCGAAAGAGCAAAGGCAGCGGTTTATACGGCGCAGTACTTCCTCGGACAGTGCGTAATCAGGTCGCCGATCAACGGCATCGTGCTGAAGAAATATCACGAAATCGGCGACAACGTAAACTATGGCGGCCAAACCCAAGCCGGCGCCGGAGTCTTCGATATCGCACAACTCGCGGATACCGAGGATATGCGAGCCGAGGTCGATATCAACGAAAGCGATATCTCGCGGATCTCCTTGGGCACGCCGGCCAGCGTCATCCCCGATTCATACCCGGATCAGTCCTACGATGCGAAGGTGGTGAAGATTTATCCGGCCGCCGATCGACAGAAGGGCACCGTCAAGATCGAAGTCCATCTCCTCAAGCCGGACCTGACGATCATCAAGCCCGAATTGAGCGTCAAGGTGACCTTCCTCGCGGGCCCGCCCAAGCAGCAGACCAGCCCGCTGGTAGTGGTGCCCAAAAAGGCGGTGATCGGCGAGGGCAAGGACACTTCGGTTTGGGTCGTTCGCGACGATCAGGCGATCAAGGTGCCGGTCACTCTCGGTCGCGAGTTCCAGGATGGCTTCGAGGTCAAGCAGGGCCTCCAAGGTGGCGAGATCGTGATCGTCGTGCCCCCATCGACGCTCAAAGATGGTCAGCAGGTGACCCCCACATCAACTTAGAGTTATCGGGCGATCTATACCAAAAGGGGCAGGTGGTCCCTTTTGCACCGATTCGGGTTACCTCACGCCATCGGAAAACGATCAGTGGTTCGACGCGTGGGAAGCTTCGATCAGAGCCAGACCCGCGAGAAACCCAGGAGCCTTTTTCAGTCGGCTACCGGACAGGTCGGCCGGCTGCGGGAACTCGGCCCGATGTTTCACGCGTGCAACCGACATCCGTTGCGTTCGGGTAACAGCGAACGGGATCGTCAGGATGATGGGGAAGGTGTCGTGACGTGCTACCGCGAGTCTTGCCACAGTGGCCATTTCATTGGCGGCCGATGCTACTGAATGGTCATGAAATTCGGATTGGACGCTGAACCACTGCGAAGTTTGGTTGCTGGATATCCCTAAAACTGCCGCCGCTATCAGGATCGTCCATGCTCCCACCGCCCACCCGTGTCCCGGCACAGCCAGATTGTCCGCGTGACTCATAAAATCCTCGTCGAACTCTACTACGAGTAGAGCAAGAGGTATGCCTAAATCGGAGTTGGCGCCAGCCCCCTCAAATGCCCTTGCGGCCGCACGATGCTTCTATGCGCTGACGCAGTGTGGAACGGATTAATTCATTGACAGGTTGGCTGCGAATCTTCTCGACGTGGGCACAGAGATCTTCCGATTCCTTCGGAGTCAGGCCCCTTTGCACGCGAAGCAGTTGGTCGCGACGCTTTTCATCTTCGCTTCAGCTCATCCCGCTTCTCGGTTTGTTTCTTCATACCGAATAGCGCGACAGCAACCCGCGCGCGATGACGGTTTTCTGGATCTCGTTGGTGCCCTCGCCGATCATCATCAGCGGCGCGTCGCGATAAAAGCGCTCGACCGGAAATTCCGCCATGAAGCCATAGCCACCCAGCACCCGCATCGCATCGAGCGAGGCCTTCGCGCATGCCTCCGAGGCAAACAGCTTCGCCATCCCCGCCTCGACGTCGCATCGCTCGCCGGCGTCCTTCTTACGCGCCGCGTTATGCACCATCAGCCGCGCCGCCTCGACGTTGGTGGCCATGTCGGCCAGCAGAAGCTGCACCGCCTGATGCTGGCAGATCGGCTTGCCGAACGCGCTGCGCTGCTGCGAATAGCGGATCGCATTTTCGAACGCCGCCTGCCCTACTCCGACCGCGCGCGCCGCGACGTTGATGCGCCCGACTTCGAGCGCGCTCATCACCTGCTTGAAGCCGAGCCCCTCGGCGCCGCCAATCAGATGCGCGGCCGGCACCGGCACGTCCTCGAACAGCACCTCGCAGGTGTCGATACCTTTGTAGCCGAGCTTCTTGAGATTGCGGCTCACCGTGGGACCGGCCTCGCTCTTCTCGACCGCGAACATGCTGATGCCGGCATACGCGGGCTGCGCCTTCGGATCGGTCTTCGCCGCGACCGCGAGCATTGTTCCGTGGCGCGCGTTGGTGATGAACATTTTGCTGCCGGTCACGATGTAATCGTCGCCGCGCCGCTTCGCGACCGTCTTGATCGATTGCACGTCGGAGCCCGCATGCGGCTCGGTGAGCGCGAGGCCGCCGCGCTTCTCGCCGCGCGCCATCGCGGGCAGGAAGTATTTCTTCTGCTCGGGAGTCCCATGATGCGTGATGATGAACGCCATGATCAGATGGCTATTAATTACGCCTGCGAGGCTCATCCAGCCGCGCGAGAGTTCCTCCATCACGCGCGCATAGCTGAGGAAGCTGAGGCCTAAGCCGCCGTGCTCGGCGGGAATGGTCGCGCCAAACAGCCCGAGTTCCTTCATGGTGGCTACCAGCGCATGCGGATACTCGTCGGCGTGTTCGAGTTCCGACGCGGTCGGGATCACGTCGCGCTCAACGAAGCGTCGTACCGCGGCAATTATGTCTTGATCTGATGTTTCATCCATCGAGGCACTCCTGAGGTTCGAAACGCATTCCACCTGCTACGCCAAAAGGGCTGATCCTCTCAAGGGAGGCGCTACTGCGTGCGTTTCCTGGTTGGGGTCGTTCGCGAACGACCCGCAGCGATGGCGCATTTGCGATAACTGTTTCCGCGTTCCGGTATCGTTGCGGGCGCTTCGCGAAGCGCCCCTACCAGAAAACGCTGATTCTACCTTCGCGTTGCCGATACAAAATCGATCGCTGCTAATTGACCCTCGATGTATCGATTCTTTTCGAATCCGCGGGCAAAGTCAGCAACATTCCGTCGTAGCCGAGTGCCACGCCGTGCCGGCGGACATCCGAGACCCCGCGCATGAACGCGATCCGCGCGAGCAGGTTGGTCGTCGGCGGACCGATGTGGCTCAGCACCAGCATCCCGACGCCCGCCTGATTCGCCTCCGATGCGGCCTCGACCGGCGTCGTATGGTAGCGCTGGATGTCGGACATGATCCGGGCGATGCGCGCGTTGCCCATGTGCTGCGCGGCTTCCTGGATCAGTTTCACGAGATGAGCCGACTGCGCCTCCGCGATCAGCACATCAGCGCCGTTGGCGGCCGCGACCAGATTGGCGCATGGGATAGTATCGCCGCTGATGACCACCGAGCGTCCCTTATAATCGAATCGATAGCCGTATGCGGGCGCCACCGGCGCATGGTCTACGGTGAATGCGGTGACCTTGAGCCCGTTCTCTTCCAGTACCGTCGCGGAACCGCTCACGCATGGCGACGCACCCGCTGGAGTGTCGATTTTCACCGTCTGAGGGAGCATCTGCCAGTTGGCGGACGGCATCAGCGCAGCGCCGTGATGCGCGATGCGATAGCCTTCATCCAGCGCGTACGCCTGTTCGAATCCCGCGACCACTTGCTCGACGCCGGGTGGCCCATACACGCGCAGCGGATGTTCGCGACCCTGCGCCCAGGTCTGCATGTTGACCTCGCCGAGGTCGCCGATGTGGTCGGAATGAAAATGGGTGAACATCACCGCGGCAACCCGCGCCGCCGGAATATGCCACAACGCGAGGTTTTTCCACGAGCCGTTGCCGGTGTCGACGAGGTAGATGTTGCCGCCCGCAAAGATTGCCGTGCACGCATCGGCGCGATTGCGATCGGGCAGTGGATTGCCGGTTCCGCAGAGCACACTCGCAACGAATCTGGATCGAGCAGGTCATTGCGCGTGTCCGCCAGGGTGTGCGCGATGACACGGCGAAACACCGCATCCTGGACGCCAGGCAGATGAATCATCCACCAGCCGATCGCGGCGAGCGCCCCGGCGACGACCCCGAGCAGAGCGAATCCCCGAAAGAATCGCGACATCCGATGGAACTTAGCGCGAGTTCGCGAGGCTTCCTATCGCACCGCGCATGGTAACCATTTGGCAGGCGCTCTTTTCGCTGCACCCTCGCCTGATGGGCGAGGCGGACGCGATTCCTATCACGGCCGGTGGAGTGGGACCTTATCCAGCGTGCCGCTCGCGGACTCGCGGCCGGCCTCCCCCGTCGGGGGAGAGCATCTTCGCGTCTGATTTTGCGGTTGTGTTGCGGATACATTAACTGCTATAGTAAGTGTCAATTCGACGCAAAGTATGAGCAGTTGTATGGACACCACCACCGATACTTCATTCGCCCCGGCAATCAGCGCCCCCGCGCTGCACGCCAAGCTGGCCGCGCTCAACCAGGAAACCACCTACGATCTGCCGGCGTGCGAGCGCTATGCCGACTCCATCGCGCGGATTCTCAAGCTCAAGCGCGAACGCAAAGCCGTTATCCTCGCGCATAACTACCAGCGTCCCGAGATTTTCGAGGTCGCAGATTTCATCGGCGATTCGCTCGAGCTCGCGCGCAAGGCTCGCGAGGTCAAGGATGCCGAGGTCATCGTTTTCTGCGGCGTCCATTTCATGGCCGAGACGGCCAAGGTCTTCAATCCAGCCCGTAAGGTGCTGATTCCCGATTTGAAGGCCGGATGCTCGCTCGCCGAAAGCATCACCGCCGAGGCGCTCGCCGAGCGCAAGGCGGAGCTGCGCAAGATTTATCCCGACCTCAAGGTCGTCTCCTATGTGAACTGCACCGCCGATGTGAAGGCGGAATCCGACGCATGCTGCACTTCGGCGAACGCGACCCAAATCGTCGAGGCTATCGACTCCAACAACGTCCTGTTCGTGCCCGATGAGAACCTCGCCAACTACGTCCAGAGCCACACGAAGAAAAACATCATCTCATGGGACGGCAACTGCTACGTGCATCACCAGATCACGCCCGAGGAAGTGCTGCGGGTGAAGCGCTCGATTCCCGGCATCATCGTGATTGCGCATCCCGAATGCCGCAAGGACGTTATCGCGCTCGCCGACGCCACGCTCTCGACCTCCGCGATGATGAAGTATGCCAAGGATAGTCCGGCCGACAAGTTTCTCATCGTGACCGAGTGCGGCCTTTCCGATCGCCTGCTGATGGAGATCCCCGAGAAGCACTTCTACAAGGCGTGCAAGCTGTGCCGCTTCATGAAGATGATCACGCTCGATGGCGTGCTCGATGCGCTGGAGAACCTTCGCTACGAGATCACCCTTGATGATGAAGTTCGCGAAGGCGCCAGGCGCGCGCTCGAGAAGATGCTGTCGCTGAGCGCCTAGACCTTACCCTACGTTATCCACTTATCCGCCGGCACATAAATGGTTATGCGCGCGAGCCCCACGATTGAAGACAACCAGCGTCTGAGAAAGGAAACAGAAGAGGAGAACAAGTTCTACCTGGGAGCATACTTTAACCGCATCACGGAAAAGAATACCAAGATATAGCGCTGCGCTTTTAGCAAAGGGACCAGGGTGCTATGGAGTCGCTGGGTTCAAAAAGGATTCTGATTACCGGAGGTCGCGGTTTTCTTGGCAGTCACATTACGGAAGCCCTTCAAGCTCTAGGCTGCAGGCATTTATTCGTGTTCGGCTCCGCCGAATACGACCTTCGCATACCCAGCGAGACAGCCAGGTTGTTCGACGTTGCGCAGCCTCAGGTGGTAATTCACCTCGCGGCGGTAGTAGGTGGCATTGGCGCCAATCGGCTAAGTCCTGGAAGGTTCTTTTACGACAACCTTAGGATGGGTATCGAGGTGATCGAGCAGGCGCGCCTCCATCACGTCGAAAAGGTGGTCGCCGTTGGGACCGTCTGCGCCTATCCAAAAGTCACCCCGGTACCCTTTCGCGAAGAGAACCTTTGGGACGGCTACCCCGAGGAGACCAACGCTCCCTATGGAATGGCGAAGAAGATGCTGCTGGTGCAGGCGCAGGCCTATCGGCAGCAATACGGCCTCAACTCGATCTACTTGCTTCCAGTGAACCTGTATGGGCCACGTGATTCGTTCGACCCTGAGAAGTCGCACGTGATTCCCGCATTGATCAAGAAGTGCTTCGATGCCATCCACTCCGGCGCAGATCACATCGAAGTATGGGGTACCGGCGCTGCGAGCCGCGAATTCCTGTACGTGGAGGATTGTGCGCGGGCGATAATTTTGGCCGCGCAACACTACAACCAGCCGGAACCGTTAAATATCGGTACCGGCCAGGAGGTCAGCATTCGCGAGCTGGTAGAGCTAGTCTGCGAATTCAGCGGTTTCCGCGGCGAAATCCGATGGGATCGGAGCAAGCCGGATGGGCAGCCTCGACGCTGCCTCGACGTTTCGAAAGCGGAACGAGAGTTCGGATTCCGCGCCAATACAGACTTCCGCGCGGGCCTGCGTAAGACCATCGAATGGTACAGAGATCGAATTGCGCGCCTGTAGGCAGGCCGCCGAGAGCAAGCGCACCAAAGTCTCGCCACAAGTCCGGTCGCACTCCCGGCGCCTCGGAATCTCTTCGCACGCGCTCCAGAATCGTCGTCCGCCGTGAACCTTGGGCGGTGGGTTGAAAGCATACTCCGGGAATACAATCGGAGCATCGCCACCGCTGGAACAGGACTCCCGCAGCGGCGACGGGGTAGTAGTCGAAATGCGCGAGACCGAGACTAATCACGCTCATCGCCATGCGAGGCCAAAGGTCGCCGTCGATGCCGTCCTCTTTGCACGCAGCGATGGCGGCGTCCGGAGTTATCTTATCCCGGTCAAAGGTGGTCCGTTGAAAGGGCGCTGGGCCTTTCCCGGCGGGCTGGTGCGCGTTGGCGAGCTCCTCGACGATGCCGCGCGGCGCCAACTGCAAACCTCCACCGGACTGCGCGAGGCCTACCTCGAGCAACTGTTCACTTTCGGCGATCCATCGCGCGATCCCAACTCGCACGTCGTATCGGTCGCATATATGGCGCTTATTCCCGATGCCGGCGCGGTCCGCTCGCCCAGCGGCAACGAACCCTCAGGTAGATGGTTCGAGGTTTCCGCGCTGCCTCCGCTCGCATACGATCATTCCTTGATGGCGGAGTACGCGCTCAAGCGGCTGAAGGCCAAACTCGAATACACCAACATCGCCTACAGCCTGCTGCCCGAGGAGTTTACTTTCGCGGAGCTGGAGGAACTTTACGCGGTGATTCTGAATCGACCCATCGATCGGCGAAACTTCCGCCGCCGAATCATGTCGATGGGCATTCTCAGGAAGGGCCGCGGCACGCGGCGCGGGGCGCATCGGCCTGCGTCGTTGTACCGCTTCACGCAGCAAAGCCTGCAAACCATCGAGATGCTATAGTCGAGCCCTATCTATGAGCGAATCGAAGAAGCGCAAGCTCGACCCGGCGGTGATCGTTGTGATCGTGATCGTGGCCGCGTCCGCGGTCTATGGCGGCGTCAGCGTTTACCGCTCCCGCGCCGCGGATTCGGCGTCGCGGCAAACCGCGGCCGCCGGCGACGCCGCACAACACTTGCGCATGACTCTCGACCCCGAACAGTTCGTGGGCGAAGTGAAGAAGGCCTACCAGATCGCCGAGCACGATCCCGCGCTGCTCGCCCAAATGCATTGCTACTGCGGATGCGATCGCACCGACGGGCACAAGAACCTGCTCGATTGCTATCGCGACACCCACGGCGCGCACTGCGCGATTTGCACCGGCGAGGCGATCGAAGCGGAGAAGCTCGCCTCCCAGGGAATGCCGGTGGAAAAAATCCGCGACGCGCTGCGCGACCGCTTCGGCAACGGAGAGTGATTGTTGGTCGGCTGGATTTCCGCCTACATCGAACATTTCACCTACGCGGGGCTGTTCGTGGTCCTGACCTTGTGCGGCCTCGGCCTGCCGTTGCCTGAGGATGTCGCGCTGCTGGCGGGCGGCTACCTCGCACACAAGGGCATCACCCGCTATCCAACGACGCTGGTGGTTTCGCTGCTGGGCGTGATCCTGGGTGACAACTCGCTGTTCTTCATCGGACGCGGGGTGGGATCGAATCTGCTCGCGTTCTTCGGGCTCAAGATGTCGGAGAATCCGCGCCACGATTCCTCCAACAAGGTGGATCGCCTCCACGTCTTCATGCATCGGCACGGCCACCTGGCGATTTTCTATGCGCGCTTCTTCGCCGGTTTCCGCGCCCTGGTTTATCTCTCTGCGGGATCGCTGGGAGTGCCGCCCAGCCGGTTCTTTCTATACGACCTCGCAGGCGCGGCGATTTCGGTGCCGATCGTGGTGACCTTGGGCTATGTCTTTGGCGATCAGCTCGAACGCGTGGTCCATTACATCGGTGGTTTTCAGAAACTGATCTTTATCGTGATCGGATTGGGCGGCTTGATTTATCTGACCCGGCTCGCGGTGCTGCGTCTTTCGGACAGCGGGGCCAAGCCCTGAGGGGGCGGTCCGGCACTTTGCCAACCTCTTTGCAGAGGCCGATATTTCCAATCAAATAGGCATTGGGGCGCGCATTCGCAATGGCATATAGATTCCCAGCGCTCAATCTGAAGGCCAAACTGATCTTCCTGATGGTCGGTTTGCTCGCGCTGACACTGGGAGCGGAAGTCATCGTCAGCCTTGGCACCCAGCAGGCGATCGTCGAGAGCACCCAGGAAAAAGTCAGCGACCTGACCCGCGCGATTCAAATCAGCGTCCAGGAACTCACTTCGGTCCGACCGACCAATCCGGACCGGCTGCGAAACTACGTCGCCGGACTGCGCAGCAAGGGTCTCGAGATCTCGATCGCCTCGACCCAGAATCTCATCATCAACAGTTCCAATCCCAAGGTGATCGGGGAGACGCTGCAGAAAACCTCGCTCACCGCGCCGCTGGACGCTGCCCTCAACACCGGCGATGTTCCCCCGGTCAAGCTGAGCGGTACCGAGCAGACCGTATACCTGATCCCGATCCAGGTCGAGGATCATCTGCTCGGGTATGTGCGCGTAGTGGCAAACTTCGGCGATTTCGCCAAGCCGCTGGCGCAGAGCCGGTTGCGCGAGTTGACCCTGGCGGTGGTGATCTTCGCCATTGGTTTGATCTTCGCGTACTTCCTCGCCGATCGTTACGTCGAGCCGATTCACGCAGTGGCATCGGCGGCGCAGAACATCATGGCGCGCGGCCTGCAGCCGGTTCCCGAGGGCAAACGCCGCGACGAAATCGGTCTTTTGACCCATAGCTTTAATGAGATGGTCGGACAGCTCCGTCACGCGCGCGAGCGCGAGGCCGAGCTCAACCGCCTCGAGCGTTTCACCGCGCTCGGTCAGCTCGCGGGCGGGCTGGCGCATGAAATAAAAAATCCGCTCAACTTCATCAGCCTCGCGCTCGATCAGATGCGCACCAAGTATGCGCGCCGGGTCGAGCCCGACACCGAAACTTACGTCCATCAGATCGCGCTGATGAAGGACGAGATTCGCCGCCTGTCCGAGCTGGTGCAGAGTTTCCTCAACTACGGCAAGCCCATCGAGATCCATCCCTCGCCCGCCGATGTGCGAGGCCTGGTCGATAGCGTCCTGCAGATTTCCGAATCGAAGATGCGCGCGCAGGGCGTGCACCTGGTCGAGGAAGTCAACGGCGTGCCCACCATGCTGAACGTGGACGCGGAAAAGATCCGCATGTGCTTCGTCAACGTCATTGCCAACGCGATCCAGGCGATGCCCGATGGTGGCGAACTCCGGATCGGATTCCACCAGCAAGGCGATCGCCTTGTGATAACCTTCAGAGACAACGGCGCCGGCATCGATCCGGACGTCGCACGGCGGGTGTTCGAACCGTTTTTTACCACCAAGCGCGAGGGCATCGGGCTCGGTCTGTTTCTCTCGCGATCGATCGTGGAACGCCACGGCGGCACCATCAGCATCGCACCGCTGGAAGACGAGCACGGTACCTTGGTCACCTTCACTTTCCCGTTGGGCGCGGGCCCGCTGGGAACCATACAGAGATAGCAACATCATGAGCCGATCATCCGTACTCGTCGTCGAAGACAACGACCTTGAACGTCAGATAACCGCCGACACGCTGCGCGAAGAAGGCTTCAATGTCGAGGAAGCCGCCACCGGCAAGCGCGCTCTCGAATGCCTCGGGCTCGGCGAGTTCGATGTGGTTCTTACCGACCTGATGATGCCCGGCATGTCCGGCGACGAGCTGCTCACCAAGGTGCGGCCCATCTATCCCGGCACTCAGGTGGTGTTGCTGACCGCGCACGGCACCATCGAGAGCGCGGTCCAGGCGATGAAGAACGGCGCGTTCTACTACCTCACCAAGCCGACCGATCGCGAGACGCTGGTGATGACCATCTCGAAAGCCGCGGAGGTTGCGAACCTCAAGCAGGAAAACGCCCTGCTCAAGAGCAAGCTCGAAGGCGGGCTGACCGTCGAAGGAATCGTCGGCGTCGATCCGGCGGTGCAGGACGTCATCCGCATCGTGAGAAAGATCGCGCCGTCCAACTCCACCGCCTTGATCCAGGGCGAGAGCGGCACCGGCAAGGAGGTGATCGCGCGCGGGATTCATCGCCTGTCGCCGCGCGCCGCGCGGCCGTTCATCGCGATCAACTGCTCCGCAATTCCCGAGACGCTGATGGAGAACGAGCTCTTCGGTCATGAGAAGGGTGCGTTCACCGGCGCCAACGAGCGCAAGATCGGGCTGGTCGAGGCGGCCGACAAATCGACGCTGTTCCTCGATGAAATCGCGGACCTGCCGCCGCCGCTTCAGGCCAAGATGCTGCGGGTGCTGCAGGAGCGCGAGGTGCGGCGGGTCGGCGGCAACGAATCATTTCATGTCGATGTGCGCTTGATCGCGGCCACCAACAAGAATCTTGCCGATGAGGTCGCGGAAGGGCGCTTCCGCGAGGACCTCTACTATCGGGTCAATGTGGTCACCATCACGCTGCCTCCATTGCGCGATCGGCGCGGCGACATCCCGATGCTCGCGGCACACGCGCTGAAGAAGTTCGCGCATCTCGCCGCCGGACACGCCAAGGAGATCAGCCGCGAGGCGATGGAAGTGCTGGTGGACTATCCGTGGCCGGGCAACGTGCGCCAGCTCGAGTCGGCGATCGAGCGCGCGATCCTGCTCTGCGACGGCGACAAGATCATGCCGAAGGATCTCCCGTCGGAAGTGCTCTCGCGCAAAGTTCCCATCAAGTCGGGCGACCGCGGCGCCGCGCGCGGCGACCATTTCGAAATTCCCAACGAAGGCATCAACTTCGAGACTTTTGAGCGTGATCTGATTCTGCAAGCAATGGAAAAATCCGACTGGGTGATTGCGAAAGCCTCCAAGATGTTAGGCATGAGTTATCGCACGCTGCAGTATCGGCTCGACAAGTTCAATCTGAAGAAGCCCGAAGGTCCCGGCGGCAGCAAAGCCGCCCCGGGCGAGATGAAGCCATAGCACGGTCCTCGAAACGTCAACGGGTTCCAGGCTTGATTCCGCGGCTGCCTCGCGCGAATCTCAGATTCGGCGGAGGTCAGCATGATCAAGTCGCTGTTCCATGTGAACGTCAATTGCTCGAACTTCGAGCGGTCGCTGCACTTCTATAAAATGCTGGGGTTCAAAGTCGCGCTCGATATTTCGGCGGTGGGGAAATCGGAAGCTGGCGAATCAGAGACCGGCCGCGGGCTGGGACTTCCCAATTCCGTCGCACGCGCGGCCATCATGACTCTGAGCGACGATCCTCATGCGACGCGGCTGGACCTGATCGAATGGACCACACCGCGCGACGAGGCCAAACCCTACGCGCAGTTGAATCACCTCGGCATCGCGAGGATCGCGCTCTTCACCAAAGGACTGCGCGAGGAATATCAACGTCTCAAAGGCGAAGGCGTGGAATTCATCTCGGAACCGGTAACGATCCGAACCGGCGGCGGTGAGGCATTGTTCGCATGCTTCTACGATCCCGATGGCACGATTCTCGAACTCATCGAACCGAGAGCGAACTAACGGGGATAGTAGGGGAGCTGGTCAGGGACGGAGCGGACCAGAAGCACACTCCGCAGCTGACGTCCCTCTCCGACCCATCACGATTCATGCGCGCAGCCATCGCATGAATCGCGCTGGGCCACCTCCCTTGATCAACGGGGAGGCAAAAGAAACTCAGCCAGAGCACGAACTACTTCGCGAGGCAGTCAGCCGCGAGGCTCGACAGCGCGACGCCACGGCGACCCTGGCGAACATCATTGCGATCGAAGCCGTTGGTGCAGTATCCGAGCGAGATGCCGGTGCCCGGATCCGCCCATCCAATTTGCCCACCCGCGCCACCATGTCCAAATGCGTTCGCGGTGTTGGTTTTGCCGAAGCCGCGATAGTTTGATTTACCATCGCTTCCCGCAACGACGACGCCGAGGCCCCGATTCACCGGCACCCCGAACATCGGGTCCTTATACTCGCCCGAGCGTGGCCGGATCGCATCCGCGAGCGCCTCGGGATTCCAGATCTGCTTCCCATCGATGCTGCGATTATGCAGCAGCCCCTGGTAGAACAGCGCCAGGTCGCCGGCGGTCGCGACGCCCCCACCGCCGGGCACGCCCGCCTCGCGCACCGAGGGCACGTTGAATCCGTTGATGGCGTCTTCGGTGACCTCGGTTTCCGGCAGCGGCGGAAGCCCCATCTTCTTGCGCTCTTCGTTGGTGAGCGCCTGGCTGACATGGACCACCTCGGCGACCCGGTTCTGCAGCTCCAGCGGGCATCCCACGCGCAGGTCGGGGAGGCCGAGCGGGGTGGCGATGCGCTCGCGCACGAACTGGCGGAACTCCTTGCCGCTGCGGCGCTCGAGGATTTCCGCGAGCACCCAGAATCCCGAGGTCGCGTGATACATGAACTGGCTGGCGACCGGCCATTCCAGCCGCCAGGTCTTGAAGCGTTCGAGACGCTTGTTGCGATCGCCCCAGTCATGCTGCGGATACGGTGCGTTGGGAAATCCGCCAATGTGTAGCATCACCTGCTCCACCGTGATGACGTCCTTGCCGTTGGTGCCGAACTCGGGAACGATGTCGGCGACCTTCTCGGTAACCTTGAGCTTGCCCTCGCCGATCAGGATCCAGATTGCCGATGAAATGATCGCCTTGGTGCACGAGAAGATCACGTAGAAGGTGTCGTTGGTCGCGGGCTTGTCGACGCCGCCCTGCACCGCGCTGCCGACGGTGCGCATCGCGGCGATTTTTCCATTGCGCGCGATCGCGACCTGCGTCGATGGCAGCAGGCCTTCCTTTACTTCACGCTCGGCGCGATCCAGCAACGCCTGCACCTTGGCTGGATCGAGGCCCACGGCTTTTGGACTATCGGCAAAAAACTGTTGCTGCGGCATCGTGATGTTCTCCTTGAAAAGTATCGACCCTTCGGTTCGATCAAATTTGGTTTAGCGCGCTGATGCGGCCGCCTGATACTCGCGGTCGCCGCTATCTTCAGCCTGAATGACGGGCAGCACCTTCTGCGCGAACAGTCGCAGGTTGCGCTGCGCTTCTTCCAGCGGCATGCCGCCGTACTTGAAGACTCCCACGAATTCATCCGCATCGAGCGTGGCGCGGATTTTCCGCAGCACCTCGATACAATGATCCGGCGTGCCCATCACCTGGGTTTCCGCGAAGACATCCTGGAAGCCGCCGGCAGCCTTGGTCGCCTCGGCCATCGCCGCGTGATACTCGTACCCCTTCGCGCGCTTGAAGTGCTCGGGCTCGAAGTATTCGTAATGCTTGAGTGCGCTCTCCGCGTAGTTCTTGAGCCAGATGCTGCCGCGCTCACGCGCCTCCGCTTCGGTCTCGGCGCAGTACACCCAGCATCCGGCCTTGGGGCGCTTGGCCGCGAAGCCCGCCGCCGCGCACTGCTCTTGGTACGCAAGATAGTCCTTGTGATGATCGGCCCACGGCTTCTGCGGAATGATCAGCATCCCGATACCGGCCTTGGCCATAATCTCGCCGGTCTCGGGCGACACGATTGCACCATACATGTGTTTCGCCAGGTCCTTGGTATAGGGCTGCGGGCGAATCGTCATTTCGGGAATCTGGTAATGCTTGCCGGTAAACGAGAAGCGCTTTTGCGATAGCGCGAGGCGCAGAATCTCGGCCGCTTCGGCGAAGCGCTCGCGCGCCTCGCCCATCGGGATGCGAAATCCTTCGAACTCGACCCGACCCGCGCCGCGTCCGAGCCCAACCGTCAACGAGCGTCCCTGCAGAAGATTGTCGAGCAGCGAGAACTGCTCCGCCACGCGCACCGGATCGTGCCATGGCAGCACTACCACCATGGTGCCGAAGCCGACGCGCCGAGTGCGGCCCGCCATGAAGGTGAGGAACTGCAGCGCGTCCGGCACCATCGTGTAATCGGTGAAGTGATGCTCGACAGTCCAGATCGAATCGAAGCCGAGCGGCTCGAACTGGTCGGCGATTTTGACATCTTCCGCCCAGATTTCATGATCCTCGCGCTTCTCGTTGAAGTTCTGACAGAAGACTGCGCCGCCGACTTTCATGTGAGCCTCCTTTGCAGCTTGATGTGGAATGACATCGGCGACGGTCACCCGTCAAGCGCCGTGTATCAGGCCCATCGTCGTGATAAAGGAAACCGTTCCGGGAGGCATCGATGGCGAATCAAGCGGAAACTCTTCTTAACGCGGTGCGCAACTTCGCGCCCAACATCAGCGCGCGGTCAGTCGAAATCGAAGCGGGCCGGCGGCTCCCGCCGGACCTGCTCGCCGAGTTGGTTTCGCTCGGCCTGTTTCGCATGCTCACGCCGAAGAGCCACGGGGGTATGGAAATCGATTTTCCGACCACGATGGAGATTATGGAAACCATCGCAGACGCCGATGGCGCAACCGGATGGACCGTGATGATCGGTTGCGAAACGCCGCAACTGCTCGCGCTGCTGCCGCGTCAGCGGTTCGATCAGATTTATGCCGAGGGGCCCGATGTGATCGTGGGCGGCGGATTTGCGCCTCGCGGCACTGCCGAGATGCGCGGCGACGAATACCTCGTCAACGGGCGCTGGGCTTTCGCGAGCGGCTGCCAGCATAGCCAGTGGCTCATCGGCAACTGCATGGTAACCGAAAACGGAAAGCCGCGGCCGGGTCTTTTTCCCGGCACCAACCAAGTTCGCGCGATGTTGTTTCGGCCCGAGGCGGTAAAGATCCTCGATACCTGGAAGGTCAGCGGAATGCGCGGAACCGGCAGCCACGATATCGCGGTGGAGAACCTTCGCGTGCCGGCCTCCGACAGCCTCGACATCTTTATGGGGCAATCCTCGATTCCCGGGCCGCTTTATGCGGCGCACCTGGCGTACTTTGCCCTGCACATCGCCGCGGTCGGAATCGGTATCGCGAAACGCGCGCTTCGAGAGATTGTGACGCTCGCGGCGACCAGTAAGACGCGCCTTTACTCGTCGGCCTCGATGGCGGATACGCCGCTCTTCCAGTATCGCATCGGCAGCGCTGACCTCACGCTGCGCGCGGCGCGAACGCTCCTGATGAATGAGACCAACAAAATCTGGAGCAACGCGGTGGCGGGGAATCCGCTGCTTCCAAACGATCAGATTGGCGCGATCGGAACGGTGGCCTGGGTCGCGCATACGGCGGCCTCGATCGTCGATACCTGCTACACCGCGGGCGGCGGTAGCGCGCCGTACGATACCTCGCCTCTGCAGCGATGTCTGCGCGACGTCCACACGCTCACGCAACATGCCGCGGCAGGAGAAAACTGGATCACACGTGCCGGCGCGGTGCTGCTCGGCCAGCCGGTCGCATTTTCGGTATGAACATGGCTGATAGTGCGAGCCCGGTTCCCCTGCCTCGCGCGCTCCGACACCCTCGCCCGCTCCGACACCCTCGCCCGCTCCGACACCCTCGCCCGCTCCGACACCCTCGCCCGGTGGGCGAGGACGGTTGCGAGTCTTCGAGCAACCTGGTGTGGGACCTTATCCAGCGCGCGCTGCACGCGCGATTCAGGAAATCTGCTCTGCCCCTGCATCCCCGAAGAAATGAATTCCATAATCGCGCGAGGACGCGCTGCATAAGGTCCCACTCCAGGTCGCGATGAATCGCGACCAACCTCTCCCATCGGGAGAGGGTTACAAGAATCGAATTCTGGTCGTCATCCTCGATGGCATGCCCTCGCCCGCTCCGACACCCTCGCCCGCTCCAATCACCCTCGCCCGGTGGGCGAGGACGGTTGCGAGTCTTCGAGCAACCTGGTGTGGGACCTTATCCAGCGCGCGCTGCGCGCGCGATTCAGGAAATCTGCCTCTGCCGCCATCGCTGAAGAGAAGAATTCCCTAATCGCGCGAGGACGCGCTGCACAAGGTCCCACTCCAGGTCGCGATCAATCGCGACCAACCTCTCCCATCGGGAGAGGGTTACAAGAATCGAATTCTAGTCGTCATCCTCGATCGATGCCCGCGCCCGCTCCGACGCGCTCGCCCAAGGTGCGGCTTCACAAGCTCAGCCACGGGAAAGGGAGTTCACTTCGGCTTTACGCCGGAGAGCACCGCGAAGATCAGGTTGCGATATGAACATGCGACCTCGATGAAGCCGGCGTCGCGCATCCATACCAACTGCTGACCGACAGTCGCAGGCAGGTCCTGCTTCATCCGCTCCAGCGCGGCTGCGAGGTCGCGCTCAGCGATCTTCAGTTCGCGCGCACGCGCCATCCACATCTCGCGCGAGCGGCGATCGGAGGCAGCGGTGTCGCCCGCGACCTGGTCGGCATTGATGAACACGCCGCCGGGCGTCAGGTACTTGAACACGTCGCCAAACAGATGACGCTTGCCGCTGTCCGGCAGGTGATGCAGCGCGAGCGCGGAGACCACCGCGTCGTAGGATTTGGTCTGCTTGTCGGTGGCGAAGTCCGCGGTCACGAAGCGCACTCGCTTGCCCAGCGGCTTCAGTCGCGCCTTGGCGATCATCAGCATCTCGGGTGTGACGTCGAACAGGGTGAGGCGCGCTTTGGGAAAGGCCTCGGCAATCATGCCTGAGAGGATTCCGGTGCCGGCGCCGAGGTCGAGGACCTCGAAGCGATCCTCGGGTTTGAACGGCATAAGCTCGAGGGCGGTGCGATAGAAGTCGTCGAAGCAGGGAACCAGTTTGCGGCGCGGCCGATCGTAGCTGTCGGCATCGGCTGCGAAAGCTTTGCGAACCGCTTGGGCCATAGCGTCAGCCTAGCGACTTCGGCGACGCCGGGCGAGGCGCGCGCATCACTGGCACGGTCCGATCGACTCGACCGGAGCGGTTTGATCCTCCTGCCAGTCGAGGTAGCTGAGGTAGTAGAGCGAGACGTTGGTGTAGCCGGCCTGGATCAGAGACAACGCCGCCAGGGAGGATTTCGCGCCATCCTGGCAATACACGATGATGCGATCGTTGTGGCGCAACCGGGCGGTCCGGAAAATCGAGTAAAGTTGTCGAGGCCGATCGAGAAACGCCAGGTCCTGGTTGGTCGCCTGCGGCGTCAGGAGATCTTCGATGGGAAGGTTTTGCGCGCCCGGAATATGGCCGCCCCGCTTGATTCCGGGAAGCAGGAGGCATCCTGCGAATTCAGCCGGGGTCCGAACATCGATCAACTTAACCGAAGGATCGCCCAGCACCGAAGCCACGAGCTGCCGATCGACCAGATGAATCGGACGATCGCGCACCTTAACCTCGAAGTCGGCGAGCGTGGCGACACCCGGCGCTGTTTCGGTGAGTCGGCCGTTCGCAATCAGCGGCAGCAGCGCGTTGAAACCTCCGTTGAGCAGGAACGCGCGCCGCACGCCGAAGTAATCGAGCAGGAAGCGCACCCGCGAAGCGAACTTCAGCTCGCCATCGTCATAGATGATCACCGTGCTGCGCGTCGTGATGCCCAACGCGCCGAAGCGCTCCGACCATCCCGCGAAATTCGAAAATGCATCGGGCGTCTGACCGAAGTCGGTGATCTCATCCACGTCGACCGGAACCGCGCTGTTGACGAAGCCCGCATCGGCGATTTCAAGTTTCGACTGCGCCGACAGCAGAACCGTGTCGCGACGCCTGAGCAGTGCGCGCACGTTGCGCGGCTGGATCATGAATCGATGCGAGAGCCCGGTGACCGCGGCGGCGTCGCTCGACATGGCCGCGTCTGCGATGGCCGTCCCAGCGTCGTCCGCCCATCCGGCCGCGCATAGCGCCAAGGTCATCGCCAACGGCACCGCCAGTAGCAGAACCCATCGACATCGTCGCGTCATCGTAGCAATCCCCCCTTCGGCAAGCTGATAAGCAGGATGCAGGGAGAAAGAGCGAATTTCCAGTAGCAGTAATGAAATCCGGACCGTCCTATCTGCATTTCTGCAACAATGGATGCTTACAGCCATTTTGGAATGACAAGGCATCGCTTAGCAAAAGCTGCCTTAGCATGTTATCTCAGCCTTAGCCTAATATTTAATGTTCAAACATGATTCTTTTGTTGCTGTTATGCTTACTACATACTTGACACGCTGTATGGTGTTGCGCATACTCCACAAAAGTAAGCAAAAACGACACAAAAAACTACCAGATGTAGGTTCAGGCTGATTCCCAAAATTAATCGAGCGGCCAAAGGTGGCAGGACGCGCGGTCAGACGATGACTGAATTCGCCATGGTTGCGCCGTTGTACCTGCTCCTCATTTTCGCGGTGATGGATTTCGGACGAATGTTCATGGTGCAAATGAACCTCCAACAGGCGGTGCAGGAGGCGGCCAGGTTCGCTTCCACCGGCAACCATCTGGGCGATCCCAAAAATCCCGGACAGAGTCTCTCGCGCGTCGACTCGATCATCATGAAGGCCCAGCAGGTCTCCAGCGGCGCCAATCTCACCAACATTCAAATCTCCAGCGCGAAGGGTGGCGCCGGCAGCGCGGGCGGACCGGGCGACACGGTCACGGTGTCGCTGACCAGCAGCCTCAAGCTGATGACGCCGATGGTGGCGCATTTTTTTTCGAGCGGCGCATACACCTTCACCTCGAGTGCGACGTTCAAGAACGAACCGTTTTCGCCGGCGAGCACGAAGTAGGAACGCGTTATGTTGTTGGGACCCCGCTTTCGAAAAACCGCAAGAATTCGCACCACCCATGAATCGGGGCAGGCGATGCTCGAATTCGCGATCATCGCCAGCCTGGTCCTCACGCTGGTGTTTGCGATCGTCGACTTCGGTCGCGCCTTCAATGAAATGCAGGTGATGATCGGTTTGACCCGCCAAGGCTCCAATCTCGCCTCGCGCGGGACGCCCTTGCTGGATTCGGCCCAGGCGGTGGTGGCGGGCGATGCGCCGCTGGATTTGAACGCCAAGGGCGAGGTCATCGTGACCGCGGTGACCAGGAACGCCCAGGGCGCCGTCATCACCGGACAAGTAACCCAGGGCGGTGTCACGCGCGTCAGCAAAATCGGCCAAGGGGTGGGAACGATGGCGACCCTGCCCGCAGCGGCGGCGGCGATGCTTCAGTCGGGCCAGACCATTTACATCACCGAGGTTTTCTACACCTACCAGGCGATCACCCCGGTGGCGAAGCTGCTGAACCTGATCATGCCATCGACATTATATCAGGCAGCGTACTTCTAGAGCATCGGTTTGAGGGGGAACTCGATGACATTTGGTCATCACGCGAAGTATCGACACCACCACCGCGGACAAGTCCTTGCGATGTTCGTGGTCATGCTGCCGGTGTTGATCCTGTTCGTCGGCCTCACCCTCGACTTCGGGATGGCCTTCGTCACCAAGACGGCGCTTTCGAAAGCCGCCGATGCGGCGGCGATCACCGCGATGCGCAATGTGAAACAGGGCCAGAGCACCGCCATCGCGCTGGCGCGCAGCGCCTTCACTGCGAACTACCCGGCATTCGGCAACAATTCACCGGTCCCGACCGTCGACATCGCGTTCACCACCGACGCAGGCAACAACCAGGTAGCCAATGTCAGCGCGACCATCACGCTGAAAACTTTCTTCCTGGCTCTGCTGCCGGGATTCAAAACCATCAGCGTGAGCACTGCCGCCCAGACCACTCGCCCCAAGCTCGTCATATCGCTGGTGTTGGACAAGTCGGGTTCGATGAGCCTCAACGGCGGCGCCAAAGCGCTCCCTCCGGCGGTCATCAATTTCCTGAGCTACTTCGACGACAGCACCGATCGAGTCGCCGAGGTCAGTTTCTCCTCGCTCTCGAGCGTCGACGTCACCCCTCGCACCGGCTTCACCAGCCTCATCACCAGCTCGGTAAACAACATGAAATTCGGCGGCCATACTTATTCCCAGGCCGGCCTGGTGGATGGACAGTCACAACTGGACAGCGTCCCGGTCGCAAGCGGGGAGAACGTGGTCAAAGTGGCGGTATTCTTTACCGATGGTTTAGCCAACATGGTACAGGACAAATTGAAGTGTCCTGCGACCACGCTTTTGAACTACGGCGGCTGTTCTCCGCCCGAGCAGGCGGCGGGCTGGTGCAGCGGAGTAGTATTTCTCGATCCGACCACCGCCGCGACGCACTCGTGCAATGCCACGACTTTTCCATCGCAGTCGAGCGGCACGGCGACCGCGCTCAACATCAAGAACGTCTCCGACGATGCGATGTATCGAGCCAACCGGGTCGCCAGCAGCATGCGCGCGGAGGGCATCATCGTTTACTCGATCGGACTGGGCGACAAGATCAGCAAGCCGTTCCTGCAACAGGTCGCCAATGATCCTGCCAGCTCGGCGTTCGACAGCTCCCAGCCGATCGGAGAGGCGGTGTTTGCGCCAACCTCCGCCGATCTGAACAACGTTTTTCAGGACATCGCCAACAAGATTCTCCTGCGCCTGTCGCAATAGGAGCAGGCCGCGGCTTTTGCCTGGGGAAGTAAGGGGACGGCCGGGCGCGATGCTCGGCCGTTGCACCATCGATTCACAACTTGAAAGTGATCGGCCACGACACCGCCGCGGTGCGAGCGAACCAGAGCGCCTCGACGGTCGCAATCAGCAGCAGATTTCCCGAGACGCTGTAAACCGAGGCCGCGAATACCTCGAACATCAGGAACAGGATTACGAAGACCGGCAGCACCAGGCTGAGCACGAACGGAAGCGCGCCGAAGCCCATCCCAACCACCATCGCGATCATGATGAGCACGCGCCCGGCCGAACCGAGCGCAGTGGCGATTGGGGTGGTGCCGCGACGCAAGTATCAACTCGAACGAAACGAAGAACGGCAGGATCAGCAGCGCGCTCGCGAGCATTACCAGCAGACGCTCGGGCGTCAAGCGCCGTGTTGTGAAGCGCGACGTCGTAGGCGCCGTTGAGAACGACAATCGCGCCGAACGCGAGCGCCGCCGCCAGCAGCGTCGCGCCGAGGCCGTTGCCCAGTCGTCGCAGATCATCGGGATCGCGCACCGCCAGCAACGCGATCAGCAGACCGCCTGCGATCGCCAGCCACGACATCATGACGTGGCCTTCGACAATCCCCAGAAAGATCGCTTGCGGAGCAGTCGCATTCAGCACCAGCGCGGCGAATAGCGCAATCGCCAGCGCGACCAACCCGAGCCATCCAATCCGGCCCGCGGGCCGATGCTCCCAGGTCCGCGTCATCTCACCGCATACTCGCCCAATCGGGATGAGCAGCAGGATGAACAGCGGCAGGCAGATCAGGATGAGGGTGAGGCGCGGCTCGCTGAGGTTGGGCGCGCCCGCACGCGTGGTCCCGGTCGCACCGTCGAGCCATTGCACGATGCTTTGAGCGGCATCCGCCGACCACATGATGGTCACATGGTTGACGCCCTTGACCTGGAGCGCCTCGACCGCGTTTCCGCTGGCGAAATCACCGTGGACTGTACCCAGCTCTAACTTGTCGGTGCCGGCGAGGCGCGCCCCAAGGTCTTTCGCCAGATCCTTGATGAAGCCCGGATCGTTCTCCGCGAAGATGAAGAGCGTGTTGCGCGGATGCTCCGGGCCGTCGAGGCTGAAGCCGCCCGAGATCATCACGGCGCCTTTCAGATTGGGGTCGTGGGTCGCATAGTCCAGCGCCGCACCCGCGCCCATCGAATGACCGATCACGACGATCCGTGAGCCATCGACCAGGTTGGATTGCCGCAGGAACTCGACCGCGGTCTTCACGTCCTCGCGCAGGCCGTTACCGGTCTGGCTCTCGAGAAACGAATTTCGATTGGTCCCATGTCCGCGCACATCGATGGCGAGAACGCCATAGCCATTCTGCGCGATGCGGCGCGCCAGCGCGCTCGAGTTGACGCGATCGGAGGAGAAGCCGTGGACCAGCACCACGCCGGGCGGCCGCTGCTGCGGCGGCTTGGGAGAAGTCTGGAAAAAAGGATTATCGGGACCCGGCTGATTGCTGGTGCCAGGCAGATACATCGTCGCCGGCATGCCGCCGGCCAAGCTTTGCTCCTGATGCGGAGGCGCGCCGTTTTGAAAATGCGCCAACGGCATCAGCGTGATGAGAAAGATGGCTGCTACGACGATCGCCGCAACTCGGTAGGCTTTTCGCATCCGGCGATAACTGCGGCTTTGACGCGGCAATGTCAAGCGCACGCCCGGCGGCGCTATCGCAGACTAGTGCAGCGACACCGAAGGCATCGCGTCAGACCCGCTGCAACACGCCGAGCCAGCGGCGATCGCATTCGGAGAGCGGCGTCACCAACGATAGATCGGTGTAAACCGCGATCATCTCGAACATCCGCGAGGCTTTGGCTGCCAGCTCGAGCAGCGGCGGCACCGTGTAGCGAATCGGGATCACATCGCGCGTGGTGACGACGTGATTGGGTCGATCGCGAAACTGGATGCGACATTCGAGCTCGAAGATCGACTGCGTCGCAGTATACCAGGGGAAGGGACGATCGAAGGTGGCTACCTCGACCGTCGCGTCGGGGGCGCGGACTTTGCGACGCTGCCATCGCTTGCGCTCGCGCACCATTCGAATGCGGTCCATCTTGTCGATATCGATGCAGTAGAGCCCGCCGCGTCGCAGCAAGCGCCCCACCGAGTGCAAATGCGAGAGCAGATCATCATTGGTGATGAGGACCGGAAAAGTCTCCGACATGAAGAACGCGATATCGAAGCGCGGCTCGGGAATCGCGAATTGGTTGATCTCGCGGCGATAGAAACGCACACCCGCAACCTCGCGCGATCCGCGTTTGCCGGCCGCGATCATGGTCGGAGATCGATCGATGCCGACCACCCGCATTCCCTCGCGCGCGAGGATTTGCCCATGCGGCGAATCACCCGACGCGATATCGAGCACGCGCCGGACCGGCTTCTTGAGATGCCGCCGCCACACCTGCTTCAGAAATTCGGTTTCCTCCTCGATCTCGCCCGGCTTCTCCATGTGCACGCGGCGAAAAATCGAGGGATATTCGTAGACGCTCGGCTCCATGGGAAAAGCAGCTTAGCCGAGAGGAGCCGCCAAAGCGCCTCGAGCCGCGATGCCCGCGTCATTCGACTCCCGGAACAAAGCTGGAGGTTGGATCGAGCGCGGCCAAGCGCATCCAACACGAAAGGCGCGCCCTGCGATGCGGGCCGCGCCTTCGGATTCTTCCGTTCTGGTTCCCCTTCCCAGCAGGGGAAGGGGCGGGGTTAGGTCTACGCCGGGGCGGCGGCGAAGCCGCCATCGTTATCGCCGCGCAGGATCGCGCCGAAGCGACGGCCACCGAGGTAGAAGCGCAATGCCTCGTCATCGGTGATGGCCGCGCGTCGCACATCGCGCCGCCGAATCTGCCAGATGCCGCCGACCATCGGATGCCGTCCCTGCCGGTAGCTGAAGAAGTAGTAGCAGAACTGGCGCAGCGTCGAGCGCCGCGATTCGGCGTTCAGGTTGCGCCCGCCGCATACCGTGATGATCTCGCGCAGCGCGGCGCCGATGCTGTAAAACCCGGTGAACGCATCCTTGTAGGCCTGCATCCACTGGCGCGTGTCGAGGCGCGGATGGCGCAGCGTCACGTGCTGCGAATCGAGGCTGTTGAAGTCCCAATCGATGATGTCGCCTTCCTTCGCGTAACGGACCTGATCCTCGGTTCCAGGCAGCGGCGTCATGATGAAGTACGAGACTATGTCGAAACCGATCTTGCGCAGTGTCTGTGCCGCCACGCGCCCGCAATCGGGGCCGTCGAACGGGAAGCCGAGCATGTAGCCGGCATGCACCGAGACACCGACCTTGTGCCAGTTGTCGACCACGCGCTGATACTTGTTGATGACGCGGGCGCGCGCCTCTTCGATCTTCATCTTGTGCTGACGATCGTCGGTATTCTGATATTTGGTCGCGAAGTTCAGGTTGTCGGGATTGAGCGATTCGATTCCGACAAACGCCTGATAACATCCCGCGGCCGCCGCCAGTTCGGTGAAGCGTTTGCTGCGGCGATGCTTCGCGGTTTCGGTCTCTCCCTCCGCGATGTTCGCATAGCATGACGCGTCGACGTCGACCTGCATCATGAACGAGAGCTTCGGGAATTCCTTCTTCACTTCGATGAGACCGGTGAGAATCTCTTCCCAACGCGGCGAGCGGAAGAAGTCGTCATCTACCAGGAACAGCGATTCGATGCCGTGATACTGGCAGGCGTCGCGCACCCATTCGACCACCGAGTTGGGCTCGCGCGAACGCATCGTGCGGCCCATCACGTTCTTCACGCTGCAGTAGGAGCAGGTGAACGGGCATCCGCGCGAAGTATCCAGCGGCGTCATGCTCGGGTTAAAGAAGCGCGTCAGGTAGCGGTCATCGATAATGGGGAGCTGCGCCTCGGTGATGATCGGAACGATGATGTCGTCCTGGCCGGTCTTGGCGCGAATCCCTTCGGTCACCGAGTACTGCGGCTTCAACTCGCCCTTGAGGAAATCCTCGACGATGAAGCCCCACAGATTTTCCGCCTCGCCAACGATGGTAGTTACGCCGATCGAGTTGAGGAACTTGCACGAGTCTGGATAGCCGCTGACGTGGAAGCCACCCATCATGGTGGTCATACCCTCGGCGACGAACTGCAGCGCCAGGTCGCGGCCGCGCGGATACTGATTGGACTGCACTCCGGCCAGTCCGATCAGCAACTCGACGCCATCCTCGTGCGCCTTCTCTTTGATGGCGCGGATGGTGGCGGGGCTGATGACGCCGTCGCAAATTTCGTCCCAGATAATCGTCTCGAGGTGGACGTTGCGCTTGCCCGAGAAATGCCGGTTGAACTCGTCATTGAGCGCCGACAGAACGTTGAGCGTGTTGTTGGGCTGGACGCCGTAACGGAACACCGAGACATAGCCATCGTCGTCATACTTGGAGGGCTTGATGAAGTAGACGCGGACCACCCGGACCGTTTCCGGGTTCACCGAGCCTTTGCGCATCGCGGCGGCGCTGGCAGTAAGTTGCAGGATATTGGAGGGTCGCTCGCCTCCATACCGATGCCGCCCGAGCAGCAGATACAGCACGGTGGCTGCGAATGCCAGGAAGGCGACTATACACGTAAGTAGGACCATCAAGTTTCCCTCAAGTTATATGCAGCAATGCATTCGGCTATTACCGACGCTCCGGGCTAATGAGCGATCTAACCGACCGGTCAGAGTTAACTAATCCAGACCCGCGATGTCAACCATTGTCTCCCGGATTGCCAACAGACTCAATCCCTCGCCGACGCTCCGTAGTGAATCCTTTATGAAGCCTCGATGACCCCACTTCGCTGGCTACTGGTCCGACGACGGACCGGACCGGGCCGGGTATCGCGAGGGGTCGATGGTGCGGGCGAAGCAGACATGTCCGGCGTCATGTTTCCATGCCTCATCGGAGCCAACGCCGGCGTCCCAGGCTGTCGCGGTATGCGCGGGGTCGTGAGAGCCGGTCGCGAAGTCGGCGCACAGTTCGAATGACGTACTGCTGGTTGCGCGATAATCGAAGGAACGCCGGCTCTCCGGATCCCGCGGCACGGAAAATCCCGCCAGGACATCGTCGAGTTTGTCAAGCGTCGCGGGCAGCACCCGATTGCGCTTCCAGTAGTCCACGATGTTGAGCTGAATCTGATCGAGACGCTCGATTCGTTTCGCATCGAGACGCTCGCGGCGCGCCTGCCTTGGAGATCCGGCGGTGGCGAATCCGACCCCGAGCACGATCGCCATCGCCGCGGACGCGGCATATGCAACCATTCGAGGTCCGCGCCATCCGCGGCCAGGGTCGCGCCGGAGTGCATCGAGATAGAACGCGAAGACCGAGCCAGCAACCAGCCCGATCGCGATGACCTTCAGGGCAAAACGAAGAGTCAAATCTCCAGTCAGAAAGTAGTAAACGGCGCACGACAGATCGCCGAGGGCTAGCAACCCCGCCAGGAAGAGCGTCAGGTAAATCGGGCAGGTGCGCAGCCATCGCCGCTGCTTTCCAGGATTGGCCGCCAGATCGATTTCGATCGCGCGCCAGCTCCACAGATACGCAGGGAAGAAGATGATCAAGACGGCGAGCGCAGAGCGGATGCTGTCGCGGATGTCGATCCGCTTATCGACGGTATCCGGCAGCGCCAGGTTGATGTACGCGAACAACAGCGCCAGCACCGCCCAGGTGCTCGCATAGAGCGCGATCACCGCGAGCAGATTGATGAACACGTCCCATGGCGAAGTTCCGGCTTCTTCGTTGCTCACCTCTCCCCTCTTTTGCGACGCGAGCGGAGCGGGACTGTATCAGTGATACATCTCGACCAGGTTGATGAGGCCGAGATCGCGATAGCGCTCGACCAGGTAGCCCTTGATTTCCTGGACGCTTCCCATCTGCAGCACCTCGCGCGCGACCTGGCGGGCGGTCTGGTAGTTGACCTCGCGCAGCGCCTTGCGCACCACCGGGATGAACAGCGGGCTGAGGCTCAGCTCATCGAAGCCGAGGCCGACCAGCAGCAGCGTCGCGAGCGGGTCGGACGCCATCTCGCCGCAGATGCCGACTTCCTTGTCAGCGGCGCGCGCGACATTGACGACTTCGGAGATTGCCGAGATTACCGCAGGATGAAACGCCTCATACAGATGAGCGACCTTGGGATTGTTGCGGTCGGCGGCGAGCAGATACTGAATCAGGTCGTTGGTGCCGATCGAGAAGAAGTCGACCATCGGCGCCAGCCGCGGCGCCAGCCACACCGCCGACGGAACTTCCACCATGATGCCCACCGGCACATCGGGATTGTGATCGAGGCCTTCATTATAGAGTTCGGCCTGCGACTCGGCGAGCAACTCCTTGGCGCGGCGCAGCTCTTCGAGGCTCGAGATCATCGGGAACATGATGCGCACATTGAAGCGGGTCGCGGCGCGCAGGATGGCGCGTAACTGGACCTTGAACAGCCCCGACATTTCCAGCGAGATGCGAATCGAGCGCCATCCCAGGAACGGATTCTCCTCGCGCGGCACCCGCATGTAGGGCGGATACTTGTCCGCGCCGATGTCCAGCGTGCGAATGGTCACCGGGCGCTGCCCGAACGCCTGCAGCATCCGCGTGTAGAGCGCGATCTGCTGGTCCTCGTCAGGGAAGTCTTCGTAAGTCAGGAACGAGAACTCGGACCGCAGCAGCCCGACGCCTTCGGCGCCGTACTGCAGCGCGAGCGGGATATCGTTGTACAGCGCGATGTTGGCATACAGGCGCACGCGATGGCCGTCGCGCGTCGCGGCCGGCTCGTCGGCATCCGCCATCAGCTCGCGCTTGAAATTCTCGTAACGCTTGGTCAGCCCGACGTAATCCTTCTCGACCTCGGGGGTCGGGTTGACGTAGACGATGCCGGAGTTGCCGTCAAGCACCAGCGTGTCCGCCTCGACCACCGATTCCATGAGGTGCTCGACGCCGACTACGGTTGGGATTTCGAACGAGCGCGCGAGGATCGCGGCATGTGAGGTCACGCCGCCCGACTGCAGCGCGATGCCGACCAGGTTCTCGTGCGATACCAGTGTGAGCTGCGACAGCGTCAGCTCCTCCGCCACGATGATGGTCGGCCTCGCGAACGGGCCCTTGCCATCTTCCTGCCGCAGATGCCGCAGCACCCGATGGCCGACGTCGCGGAAGTCGGTGGCGCGCTCGCGCAGATAACCATCGGCGACATTGAGCATCTGCGCCGAGAGTTCGTCGATAACGCGGAACAGGGCGCTTTCGGCGGCGAATCCCAGCTCAACGGTTTCGCGCACGCGGCCAACGAATTCCTCATCCTCGAGAATCATCCGATGGCCGTCGAAAATCTTCAGGTCGGAATCGGCCATCAGCGGCGCCATTCGCGCCTTGAGTGCGCCGAGCTCGGTGAGTGCTCGCGCCAGCGCTTCTTCGAGGCGCTTCTGTTCGGTCTTCAAGTCGCGGGTGCGAGCGTTGCGATCGATGGTGCTCATGAAGGTGCCGACCACGTGCGCTACGCCCATCGCGAATCCCGGCGCGGCCGGCAATCCGACCAGCCGTGGACGGCGAATCTTGACCGGCGCGGCGACCCGGGTCTTGCCGCCGATCTTCTCGTAATCCTTGAGCTGGCGGTTGGCCTCGATCATCCGGCGCTTGTATTCCTCGCGCTCCTTTTCCTTGGTGGCGAGCGTCTCGCGCAATCTGAAATGCGAGAGGATTTGCGCGACCTGATTGGCGGCGGTCTTGAGCAGGCGCGCTTCACTTTTGGTGAACTTGCGCCGGGTCAGCGTTTGCACCACCAGCACGCCGATCGGCTTGTTGCGTCCATCCTGGACCGGGACGCCGAGGAACGTGTGATAACGCTCCTCTCCGGTCTCGGGGAAATACTTGTAGCGCGGATGGCTGATCGCATCGGTGACGCCGACCGCCTCGCCCTTCTCGATGACCATGCCGACGAGGCCTTCATTGACCCGCATCGAGACTTTGCCGACCGAATCGCGATCGAGACCGATGGTCGCGCGCAGGACCAGCCGGTCGCGCTGCGGATCGAAGAGATAGAGCGAGCAGACCTCGACCTCCATCCCCTGCGCAATCGCCGCGACGATCTTGTCGAGCGTCTCGCGCAGATCGGCAGCGGCTTCGCCACTGATCGCAGAGATGTTTTCGATCAGAGCGAATTGGTCGCGATTAGCACCCATGGTTTGATTTTGTCTTGTCCAGAACTGTTGCGAGGGCAGTTTATCGCATGCAGTCGCGCTTAAACAACCGAAGATGCGAGATGGGCCGGTTGGGATTGCCCGCGAATTTGCCGATGTGAGAAACGTTCTTCCATGAGCACCGTGTATTGGTGGTGACCTCGATCAATCTTGTGATATGACCTCGCCATTGTTGGAGGCCATCCATCCTTAAGGAGAACTCTGCCTTATGAGAAACAGGTACCTGCTGATCCTCTTCATGACCGCAATGTTGTCTGCAAATTACCTTGCGGTTTCGGCGCCACTGCTGATGGCTCAATCATCACAGGTGAAAGGCGACATCGAGCAACTCAAGAAAGACCTGCATGCCGGGATGGATCGATCAACGCTTAGCGAGAGTCAGAAAGCACAAATGCGCGACGACTTCAGGGAACTCAGGGAAGCGCATCAGAATCACCAGCTATTCGCCGGGCTGCGAGCCGCCCGTAGCATCAGAATGGAGTTGGACAGCGGCGCTTTCAAACCGGAAGACCAAAAGAAGATCAAAGAGGACATCGAGGCTATCAGGGAAGCGCGCGAAGCAAACGGCGGTCCCGGAGGCTTTTGAGGCGACGCCTCGATCCGCGCTCGCGATATTGAGTCTGCCGGACTCGAAGCGCGATCGCACCTACTGCGTGAACTCGACCGTCGCGGTGCCGGTCACGAGGCGCTGCGCTTCCTCGTCCTCGATCCAGATGTCGACCTCGCACTGCTTGGTTTCCGGATAGGTGTTGGTGATGAAGCCCTGCAGGATGAGCGTGCGATCCGGCTGCACCGGTACCCGATAGGTGGTGCCGAGGCGAATCATCCGCGCGGGATTGTCGGCGATCCAGTCGGTGACCAGCTTGGCCAGCAGCGCGAGGCTCATGTTGCCGGGCAGGATCATCCCGGGCAGGCCTTCCTTCTTCGCGCCTTCGTCGTCGGTGAAGCGCGCCGCGGGAAGATGATTGGCATGCGCATACTGCCGCGTCTGATCCTTACTGATGAAGATTTCTTCGGGGCCGATCGCGCTTCCGATTTGAACGTCTTGGAACTTCATGTTTCTTTTACTGTTTTCTCTTTCCAGCCCTCACTCTTATCTCTCCCAGTAGGGAGAGAAGATGAAGGTAGGCGACCACCTTTGGGATTCTAAGTCCTACTCATGAATCTATGATCGACATGCGCGACGACCTCGCCCTTCTGATTGCGCAAGGTCGAACGTATCACCACGAACACCATCGTGCCGCTGCGACCGGTCTTGTCGTAAATTTCCTTGACCGAGGAGCTGAGCGTGATCTCATCGCCGGGCCGAATCGGCGCGACGAACTCCACGTCCTTACCCGCATCGAAGCCCTGCTTGCCGAAGCGCGGGATGTGCTGGAAGAAGTGCCGCCCATTACGAAAGGTGGTCGCGAATCCGGGCGGCGCGATGATGCCCCCATAGGGCCCCTTCTTGGCCGCGTCGTCATCGGTGAAAATCGGATTGGTCTCGCTGATGGTTTCGCAGAACTTCGCGATCTTCTCGCGCGAAACCGGCACCGGATCGGTGGTCTCGAAGACCTTGTCGATGATTGCAGGATCGAAATCTACCACTTTATAAGCTCGCCTTCGGCTTTGGTCAGCTCGCGTTCAGCTCTTGGTCAGCTCGCTTCGGCCGGTATCGCATGCGGCACCGGCTTGCGCTTGGGGCGGAAGTCGACCGCCTCGTAAGTTCCGGTTTTCAACTCACGCACCAGGTCGTCGATGGTTTTGATATCAGCCTCGAAGCGGGTCGCGCAAAGCCCAATCAAACTGACCAGGTGGCTATCGGAGCCGCCGGTGGCCTTGTAGCCGTACTTCTCGATCATCTCGGCCGCGCGCTCGTTCTCGCCCTTGCGCGATCCGCCGTTGAGAAGTTCCACTGCGACGATGTTCTCGAGCACCGGCTTCTTCTGATAGTGCTCGTACAACCCGATGTTGGGACGCCCGGGATGACACGGCACCGCGATGCCGCCCATCGCCGCGACCTCATCGACCAGCTCCTGCGCCGGGATGCGGATGTTAGTGAAGTCGAAGCGCTTCGCCATCTCGTCGGTGACGCCGAAGACCAGCACGTGGCCGTAGTCGGTTTCCACTTCGGCGGCCTTGAGCACCATCACGCCGAACTTGTCTTCCAGCGCGCGGTAGTCCGCGTTCCCGTTCCATTGGCGATGCTCGGTCAGCACGACACCGTCGACCGGCACCTGCGCGCGCCGCATTTTGATCCAGTTGAGGTAGGCCTCTACCGGTGCGCGGCTGTCTTCGGAGGCTTCGCTGTGCGAATGCAAATCAAGGACAGTTGCCACGAATCATTTTTCCTTACCTCGCCGGGCGAAATTTCGCGAGCGTCACCTCGGGCGTGACATCCTCGTATACGACCTCGACGGGCATCCCTATTTTAACCTGATCCGGCGGGCAATCGACAATGTTGGTGAGCATCTTGAGGCCCTCGTCCAAATCGACATAGGCCATCACATAGGGCAGCGATTCGCGAAAGCCGGGCGCCTGGTTCTGGTTGGTCACGGTGAAAGTGTAGATGCTGCCACGCCCCGAGCATCGCACCCACTCGGTCTTCGACGACAGGCAGTTGGTGCATAGCGCGCGCGGATAGTATCGCGTGAAGCCGCAGTCGCGGCACTTCTGGATGTACAGTTCGTGGCGCTTGAGGGCTTCCCACCACGGCCGGATTTCCTCGTCGAGATGCGGGAGCGGTTTGGAATACTTCTTCGGTTTTTCGTCAGCCATCTTAGTGATGCTTCCTTCCTTATTCCCTCGCCCTGCAGGGAGAGGGTGGCGCTACTGCGCCGGGAGAGGTCTGCTCCCGCTATTGATTCCCCAAAATGAGCGTCGCGCCCGCGTGCCGCGTGCCGAGCGCGCCGCCGGTGCCGTGCGCGAGCGCGATCTTGCAGTCCTTGACCTGGCGCGGACCGCATTCGCCGCGCAGCTGTTTGGCCGCCTCGATGACGAGGAAAATCCCGCGCATCCCCGGATGATTCGACGACAGCCCGCCGCCGTCAGTGTTGATGGGAAATTCGCCATCGAAACGGATGCGTCCGCCCGACACGAACGGACCGCCCTCGCCGCGCTTGCAGAAGCCGAGGTTCTCGAGCTGCGAAATCACGGTGATGGTGAAGGAGTCGTAGATCATCGCCATGTCGATATCGGCATGCTTCACGTCCGCGCGCTCGAAGGCGAGCTTGCCGGTTTGAAACGCCGCGTTCTCGAGGTAATCGCGATGGCCTGCACCACCATGACGAACGGTTTCCGCCGCACCGAGGATATAGACCGGCTTCTTCTTCAAACTGCGCGCGCGCTCCGCCGATGTGATCACCAGCGCGCCGCCGCCATCAGAGATGATGCAGCAATCGAGCAGATGCAGCGGCGACGAGATCACCCGCGACGCGAGCACATCCTCGACGGTGATCGGATCGCGATACTTCGCCACCGGATTCATCGAGGCGTGCAGGCGCATCGTAACCGCGACCTCGGCGAGCTGCTCCGCTGTGGTGCCGTATTCGTGCATGTGGCGCTGCGCGACCATCGCATAGGCGCCGACCGTGGTGACGCCGAACGGCCCGTCAAACTGCTCAGGAGCATCGCCCCCGCCACCTCCACCGCCGGTGCCGATTGCGAACCGCGCCGAGGAAATCTGCGATCCATAAAGGACCACCGCCACCTCGCACTGGCCGGCCGCGATCGCCGCCGCCGCGTGCATGGTGTGGGCCAGGAACGAGCATCCGCCGACATTGGTTCCATCGACAAAGTTCGGCGTCAGGTTGAGATAGTCGCACAGCCCGATCATTCCCAATCCGCCACCGATGCCCGCAGCGCAGACGCCGTCGACATCCTTGATGGTAAGGCCCGCATCATCGAGCGCGCCCTTCAGGCTCTCGGCCATGATTTGGTAAACGGTCTTATCGGGCGCGAAGCGGGTCGGATGCTCATAGACACCGACCACCGCAGTCTTCCGGCTCAGATTGTTCATTGGAATCCTACTTCAGTCCCGCGAGGAAGTTGTCGAAGGCCGCGTTGACCTCGGCGGGCCGTTCCCACGGCAGCGCGTGACCGCCATCGGCGATCACTTCGATATTCGCGCCCTTGATTTTCGAACCGATGCCTTCGGCGTCGGCAGGCGTGGTGATCGCGTCGTCGGCGCCTGCGAGGATCATCGTCGGCCTGGAGATCTTTTCGAGCTCGCCGCGAAGGTCGGCCTTATCGCATGCGACGAGATCGGTGTAGCGCACGCGCGGATCAGTTTTGATTTGCTCCATCCAGCCCTCGCGCACGAGGTCGAAGTTTTCCTTGATGGTGCGCGGCGAGTAGGCGTCGGTGGTGAACGGCTGCGGCGCGCGACCCATCATCACATCGCGCATCGCGGCGATGCGATCCTTGGGGATGTTGAAGCGCGCCGCGGTCGCCACCAGCAGCAGGCCGTCGACGCGCGAGGGATGCACCAGCGCGGTCTGCATCGCGATCGCACCGCCCATCGAATGACCCGCAATGACGGCCGACTTGATTTGCAGCGTATCCAGGAGCGCGACGACGAAATCGGAGTACTCGCTTATCGAGTTCATGCCGTCGACGCCGGACGAGCGCCCATGCCCCGGAAGATCGATCGCGATGGGGCTGTGCGCATTCGTCAGATGCGCAATCTGTTTGTGCCAGCTATGCCCGTTGCCGCCGGCGCCATGCACCATGACCACCTTGCGGCCCTTGGAGAAATCCGGAATGACCTCGGGCAGCGTGGTCTGACCCGCATAGTGCATATAGACCGCATGGCCGTTGATATTGATGTACTTGGTCGGCATCGCCGTACCGCCTCTCTGATTGATTCATTCGCGAAGCTTTCGAGGATTGCTATTAGGTTCGGGATCGAATTGTCAAACGGGGCAGAGCTGGTTTAGGTACCTAGCTTAGGCAGAAACTCTTGTAACAAAGGATGATGCCTACCAAGGCGTCTTCCCATTCGCCCTCGGGAACTGTTCGGACCGTGAACCAGTAGCAGATGGCAAAGCCGAGCGGATCGCGGCAGGCCTGCACTTCGACTAGTGCTCGTGCTTGGGAAGCGAATCGAGGGCCGGATACTTCTTCGCGATTTCTGCTGCGCGGGCTTTTAGCGCCTTGAATGCATCAGCCGCTTGATCCTCGCTAAGTCCGGTGAGCACGGCGATTTGCTTCTTGTCGCGGGCTCGGAGGGCGATCAGCAACTCTTCTATCTTGTCCGAGCCCAAAGACCGCAGCCACTCCGCGATTGCTGTTGGTTCCTTGAGAAACTCCGGGTCACCATCGACAAGCTCTTTGAGATGCTTCGGCATATTCTGATTATCACTTCCCGGCCGGCTTCAGGCAAGGTCGGATACAATTAGCGCCAATCGCGCTCAGTCGATCTTGTCGTCCGCGTATTGAACGAATGATCCGAGATTGTACCTTTTTCCGCCAGCCAACTGCTTAAGCCCCCGCCTCACGCTTGCGAGAGCTTTGGGATTCTTGTACAGCCACGCTTCCTCGGGAGGGATGACCTGCGGGGAGAGCAAAATCTGGCCGGCTTCATTCATATGGATCTCGAAGCGCAGATCGCAATTCTTCTTGCCTACGGAACCGTTCAGCGCCGCGATGGCCTTAGCGAGCGACACCCGTTTCCGCGCATCGAGCCCCACCTCGCCGATGCGCTCAACTTTGTTGCTCCGAACTGTAGTTTTTTTGGCTGCCATGCGAGGTTGTCTTATCCTAGCACACGCCCAAAAGTTCAACAATGTGACAACCGGTTTCAGCGCGCCTTCCGCCCAATCAGCAGCCGCTCGATGATCTCGAAACTGCGCGAGGATAGCCGCGGCGCCAACTCATCGAGGATGCCGGCCGCGATGCGCCGCTGTTCCGTGTCCATGAACGGCGACCATCGCAGATCGATCCATTCGACGATGCCGTTCCATGTCACCGCAAAGCGCGCGTCGCGAATTTCGATGGCGAGGCCGGCGCGCTCCATCGCCGCGCGATGCGGATCTTCTCCTTCCATCGCCACGATTCTGCGCCGACTCGGAAACGCCGCCTCGGCGAGCGCATGCCATTGTTCGTCGGTCGCGAAGTCACGCAGCGCCCCGCGAATCCCCGAACGTCCGACCGTGAGGATGATGGCGCCTCCGGCTGCGAGGGATCGCGCTAGGTCGTGCATCGCTGCGTCCTTATCGGAAATGAACTGGAAGACGTGACTGGCGAAGATGATGTCGAGCACTCCATTGCGGAATGGAACCGCGGACGCGTCGACGCGGACCAGCGGCGTGTCGATGCCGTTTCGGAGCCGCGCCTCGGCTAGCATCTCGGCGGAGAGGTCTGCGCCGACCGCGATGGTCTCGGGGGCCGACTTCCGGAATTCGAACAGGTAGCGCCCGTTGCCGCAGCCAAGGTCGAGGACCCGGCGCGCGTCGGTGATCTCATCGGCAATCGCGGCGACCACGGCAGCCCGCCGGCGAGTGTAGTATTCGCCGTCGCCATAGCTTTGCGCGAGGCGCCCGAAGTATCTCGCGACATCGGAAGTTGCCCCTGGCGAAGCCGGGCGCGGCGGATCATCGACGGCCAAATTCCTGTAACCCGAAGTTCAATCTAACCGGCCTCGCATCTTTGAAGAAGAGCTAGCCGGTTGCGGCAGGCTTGATGGCTTTCTTGCGGCCGCGCCGAGGTTGTGCGATACCCGCCATCGCTTCAGCAAGTCCCTGGCCATGTTCCCATTCCTCGATCGCGGCACGGCTGAAGCGCCAGGTGCTGCCGACTCGGAAGCCGGGAATCAGGCCACGTCGCAACAGCCGGTAAATCGTGGTGGGATGCACCCGCAGGTGTTCGGACAGTTCTGTGACAGTGAATATTTGCTCGTCAGGAGGCATAGACTCATCTTCTTTACCCCCCCGGGCAAAAGCTTATGTGTGTAGGTTGGTGTTTTCGGTAAATTCATGGTTTTCGTTGCCGGCACCGATGTCAAGTAACCTGTGCGAACTGTTTTGCTCGTAGCGGGTGCGCTTCACACTCGCGCACGCATTTGGGCTATCGTAGAGGCGCAAATTAGTCCGGTAAGCATTGCGGAATTTTCAACCTGATCGGGAGCTGCACTTTTAAGGAGATAAAGTATGGCGTATGAGACGCTGGAAATTCGTCGCGAAGAGTCAATTTTATGGCTAACTCTCAATCGCCCTCACAACCTCAATGCCCTTAGCGCCAAGATGGTCCAGGAACTCGAGGAGTTCCTCGCCACTCTGCGCGACGATCATGAGACTCGCGTCGTCATCCTGCGCGGCGCCGGACGCGCGTTCTGCGCCGGCCTCGATCTGAAGGAGCAGAATCGCGGCGGACCCGAGGCGCTCGGTCGCAGCACCACGGCGGTCTATGAATCGCAACGCCGGATGAGCGATCTCACCGTCGCCATCCGCCGCGCGCCGCAGCCCTTCATCGCGGCTATCAAAGGTCCCGCCGCCGGCGGAGGCTTCGCGCTCGCACTCGCATGCGATTGCCGAATCGCGGGCGAATCGACCCGCATGAACGCCGCCTTCATTCGCATCGGGCTTACCGCATGCGATATGGGCGTCAGCTACATGCTCCCGCGCGCAGTCGGCAGCTCGGTCGCCGCGGAGTTGCTGCTCACCGGACGCTTCATCAATGGCCAGCGCGCGCTCGCCACCGGATTGGTATCCGAGCTGGTGCCCGATTCCGAAGTGGATGCCGCCGCGGCCAAGCTTGCGCACGATATGATCGAGACTTCGCCGCTGGGCTTGCGCATGACCAAGGAGTGCCTGTCGGCGAATATCGATGCGCCATCGCTGGAGGCCGCGGTCGCGATCGAGGATCGCAACCAGGTGCTATGCGTTCGCGCCGGTTACATCGACGAGGGCGCGCGGGCTTTCGTCGAGAAACGCAAACCCAAGTATGCAGCGCGCGCCTAGCTCGCAGAAAACAACGAAGCGCCGATTGAGATCCGAAGGGGGCGCATCGCGCCGCGCCGCAGGCGCTCGCGACCTCACCCGGCGCAGTAGCGCCACCCTCTCCCTGAAGTAAGGGAGAGGGAAAAAGGATCCAGCGACTCTGGAGGAGCGCAGCGGAGTCGAGCGAAATTCTAAAGAGGCGCGCGCTTAGTTCGCCAGCCGTGCCGTGTCGGTCGTGCGGGCCGGCTGCTCCGGCGATGGCGGGTTCTGTGGAGCCGCCGCCGCGCTCGACTGCTCAGTGGGTTCGGAGCTTGAATGCCACACTCCACCCGAGAAGTAGATATCGCGCGCCGCGCTGTGTGCGCGCGCTATCGCGATCGCCCGGTCTTTGTCCTCATGCCTCAGCACGATGCCGGTGATGAACACATCGCCGACACTGTCAACCGACACGCCGAGGTCGGGAAGACCCTCGTGCGCGAGGTCGCTCCTGATCGATGACTCCAACTGCCGGCTATCGACCACCGCGGGCTGGTTGGTCTGAGCGGCGTTGTCCTCTGAACGCGCCTGGGGTGTGGCCTCCGCGCGAGGTTCGACATGCGCCGTATTCTCGATTGGGCGGGCCGCTTCGACCTTGGCAGTGGCCAGCTTCGCAGGAGGCGCCGAGACTGCGGGGGTTGAAGCGATGACCGCTGCTGCTGACGACACGGCTAACGCTGATTGCGGTTGGACTGGCGCGGAAGGTTTCGCGAGGGGCTCGATTTGCGGGGCCGGCGGTGGCGTCACAATCGCGGGACGCGATGCAGCCGCCTCCTGGTTGCCGGATATTGCTACTGACGGTATCGGCTGCGGAGATAGCTGCGAGGTCGCGCGCGGCGGGGCCGACCTGGACGCCATCCAGAGCAGAATCGCTAGCGCCGCAATCGGGATCGCCACCATGGCGATTGCGAGGATGCGGTAGGGACCGAACCTCGCACGCCGCGCAACGGGCAACGTTCCACGCTGCTTCGCCGCGACGACGATATCGCCGTCTTGGTCGGACGCGTCATTCCACAGTTCGAAGTGTGTCTTGTAGTCGCGCACCGCCTGACCCTGGCCACCCCGCCTGGACAGTCTATGGGATAGCAGGATCAGCGTAGGCACTGCAAAAATCGCACGGGACCGTGTTAGCCGGTCCCGTGCGCCAAACTCGTCACTCCGTATGATTATGTAACCAGAGGTTTACCCGCGCCGGCCTCGTTTCTGATGCGCAATCAGATTACCGGCGATCCCGGATCGACGCCCAACAGCACCCGCCCCACCACTTCGAAGCGCGCGGTGTTCATCAGCACATGCTGCGAGGCGGTATGCGCGTCGCGCCAGCATCGCTCGATGGGGCATGAGGTCTGCGCGGCATTCATTCCCGCAATGTCGGCCGCCAAATCGATCGCCTGCAACGCCAGCTTGACCGCGGTCACCACCGCGAGGCGCGCGTGCGCGCGATCCTCCAGCGAGAAGGTGTCGCCGGCCTCGCCCCTGCGCCAGATCTCGTCGTTGACCTGGTAGAAGTAGGCGCGGCCCGCATTCAACAATCCGGTCGCCTGCGCGAACTGAGTCTGCGCGATGGGCCGATCGCGCAGCAGGCTTTGGCTCGCGGTCGGGACCTTGGCCCGCGCGATCTGATCGACCGTCTGCAGGGCATGCTGCGCGGCGCCGAGCACCGTCGCAGCCAGCGCGCCGACCATTTGCAGAGCCAGCGGAATGGTGGCGAACGGACCGCGCTGCCAGGTGGACACGGCATTGAGCCAATCGAAAGTAAATTCATCGGAAACAAAGACGTTTTCGAAGACGCAATCATTGCTGCCGGTGCCGCGCATCCCCGACGTCGACCAGGTGTTGAGGATCTTCGCCTGCTTGATGGGAAAGAAGCCGGCCCGCAGCAGCGGGAACCCGTTGACCATTTGCGGCGCGCCGTCTTTCAGGATGAGCGCCGCCGCCATCAGGTAGCTCGCGTGCGCCGAGCCGCTGGCGTAGCTGGCTTTCCCGCTGAAACGGAATCCGCCTGCAACCGGAATCGCCCGACTGGTCATCGGATTGAGCGAACCGGCGCTGACACCGCGCGGATCGCCGTAGATCTTCTCGAATGCCTCGCGTGACAGGTAATGCCCGAAGATCGGACCGCCGGCGCAGATGGCGAGATTCCATCCGGCCGACGCATCGATGCAGGCAACTTCCTCGATCAGGCGCAGTGAATCGGGAATGGTTACGCCGCCGCCGTTCATTTCGCGAGGCAGGAGCATTCGAAACAGCCCGGCCTCGTGAAACGCATCGACCACCTCGCGCGGCATCTGCGCCTCGCGTTCGGCGCGATCGGCGTGCTCGCGAATGATCGGCGCCAGCTTTTGGACCTTTTCAAGATAAGGTTGAGCGTAGTCGGATACTGACTGATTCATCTTCACCTCCGGCGCTTTCAAGTTTTTCGGCGCGCCAGAGCCAAGTCAACGCAGAAAATCCCACGCAGGCGCGAGGCCTCGAATCAGCGACGCGGCCGGATGCGTGATGCACCCGGCCGCGTCCGCTTCATAAGATGATTCACTCAGCCAGCCTAGATTGCCTCGCTGACCGCGTCCTCGCGCATCGAAGGCGCCGGACGCCGCTCGATCGGCATCCAATGCCGGGTCGGCTCGCCGAGGAAGACCTGCCGCGGGCGGGTGATCTTCTGCTCCGGATCGCGCACCATCTCGGCCCACTGCGCCAGCCATCCCGCGGTGCGCGCGATCGCGAACAGCACCGGGAACATCGTCATCGGAAAGCCCATCGCCTGGTAGATGATCCCGGAATAGAAGTCGACGTTGGGATACAGCTTGCGCTTGATGAAGTACTCATCTTCCAGCGCGATGCGCTCCAGCTCGATCGCGACATCGATCAGCGGATTGCGCCCGGTCACTTCGAAGACATCGTAGGCGAGCCGCTTCAGAATCTTGGCGCGCGGATCGTAGTTCTTGTAGACCCGATGCCCGAAGCCCTGCAGCAGGGTGTCGCCCGCCTTGACCGCTTTGATCATGGCGGGGATTTTCTCCTTCGAGCCGATTTCCATCAGCATCCGGATCGCGGCTTCATTCGCGCCGCCATGCAGCGGGCCGTACAGCGCCGCGATTCCCGCCGCGATGCAGGCGTAAGGATCGGGATCCGAACTGCCGACCGCGCGCACTGCGTTGGTCGAGCAGTTCTGCTCATGGTCGGCATGCAGAATGAAGATGACATCGAGCGCGCGTTCCAGCACCGGATTGGGCCGGTACTGCAGCTCGGTCATCTTGAACAGCATCGAGAGGAAGTTGCCGGTGTAGCTGAGTTCGTTATCGGGATAGACGTAGGGCAGCCCCCGCGTATGCCGAAAAGCCCACGCCGCCAAGGTCGGAATCTTGCCGATCAGCCGCCGCGTCTGCAGCCGGCGCGCCTCCAGATCGAATACCTCCTTCGCCCCCGGGTAGAAGGTCGACATCGCGCCGACGGTGCCGAGCAGCATCCCCATCGGATGCGCATCGTGGCGGAAGCCCTCCATGAAGCGCTTGATGTTCTCATGCACCATGGTGTGGACCTTGATGTTCTGCTCCCAGGTCGCGAAGTGTTTGGGATCCGGCAGCTCGCCCTTGACGATGAGATAGGCGACTTCGAGGTAGTTGGATTTTTCCGCCAGCTCTTCGATCGGATAGCCGCGGTAACGCAGGATGCCCTTGTCACCGTCAATGAAGGTGACGCGGCTTTTGCACGTGGCGGTGTTCACCAGGGCGGGGTCATACGACATCATGCCGAAATCATCCGGCCCGGTTTTGATTTCGCGCAGCGCGGTGGCGCGAATCACGTTGCCTTCTTCGATCGGGATTTCGTAGTTTTTGCCGGTCCGGTTGTCGGTTACGCTAAGCGTGTCTTTCGCCATCGATGGTCTCCCTGAATTCCCCTGGATATTCGAGCTGCATCAACATATATCGTGTCCGTTCAACATGTATACAGTTCGGCAATTATACACAACGGAGAATTTTATGAAAACCGAAATCGACTTTTTTCCGCCCCCCCACTCGCATCACCATCGCTCGCATGGCAGTCTCGTGCGGTCGCGCCGCGGGCTTTCCGATGGGGCGCGTTAAGTTTTGATGAACACCGGCGGCTGAAAAACTATGGTCGACAAAATCCTCGGCGCGTTGTCCGCCTTCATCGTCGCCGCCATCGCGGCGCTCGGTTACGCCGGCGTGATCCTGATGATGGCGATCGAGAGCGCCTGCATCCCGCTGCCCTCCGAAGTGATCATGCCGTTCGCCGGTTACCTGGTTTCGACCGGCCGCTTCAACCTGCAACTGGTCGCGATCGCCGGCGCGGTCGGATGCCTGCTCGGTTCGTATGTCGCCTACTATGTCGGCGCCATCGGCGGGCGCTGGTTCCTGTTGCGCTACGGGCGCTGGGTCCTGATCGCGCCGCACGAGATCGAAATCGCCGATCGCTTCTTCGCGCGATGGGGCGCGCCCGCGGTCTTCTTCAGCAGGATGCTGCCGGTGGTCCGCACCTTCATCGCGTTTCCGGCCGGCGTCGCCCGGATGCGCCTGCTGCCCTTCACCATCTACACGCTGGCCGGTTCGTATCCATGGTGCCTCGCGCTCGCGTACGTCGGGATGAAGCTCGGGCAACATTGGGACACGCTCGGGCCGTACTTCCATCGCTTCGATACCGTGATCGGGCTGCTGCTGGTGGCCGGCGCGGCGGTCGTGCTTTACAATCGCATCCGCGGAATCACCGCAACCCCGGCCGCCGAGTAGTCGCGCGAAGCGACGATCGCGGGATAGAATCCTCGCCATGGCTAATGACCCGAAAGACACTGCGCCTCCCATCGATGAATCTGAACTCGTGGAGGTCCTCGCCAGCATCGACCCGACCCAGATGCGGATGGCGCGCGACCTGCTCGAAGGTTCCGGCATCCCCTGCTTCGTATTCGATCGCGAAAATTCCCGGATGTTCGGCAGCAGCGCCGCCTTCCCGATTCGGCTGATGGTCCATCGCGATGTCGCTGACGATGCGATCGCGCGGCTCAAGGAACTCGGCTTCCCCGAATAGAACGCTCGGCCGATCGATGCGATGACGCCTGCTGCGGCGCCTGTCCAACCTGTCAGAATGTAGCGAACTTCGTCTCGAAGACTAGTTTCCCGAGAAGCGCCGCTTCGGTGCGAGGCTGTCGCCGAGCCGCACGATCGCATCGGCGGTCTCCAGAAGCTGCTGATGGCGCCGCAAAGCATCGGGATCTTCAGGCATATTTGGCTTCGTTTGGTAATTTTCCGATGCCGGTGACGACGCCTCGCCCGACTGGGCCCGCTCCGCCTCTTCTTCCGCGCGCAGCTCCGCTTCTCCCGCTTTCGCCAGTTCCATTTCCTGGCGATGGAAAAATATCGACATTCCCGACGACTGCCGCCGCGCCTCCCACGCGCGACTCCGTTTGGCCGCCTTGCGATCGACCACCACGTCGCGATCTTCGTACCTCGGCGCGATCCTCGCAGTCGCGGTGGCGCTCGCGCGCCGCGCCTGCTGCTGCGCTTTCAGTTGCGCCAGCGCGGTCTTGAGGCCGCGGGTGATCGAGCTTTCGTAGCGAATCAAACGCATCGTGTCGCGCTCGCCGGGCAGGTCCAGTCCCAGTCGCGCGCGGTCCAGAATGGTGTCGCCCTCCAGCTTGCGCTGGCCGAGGGCGTAGAGAGGAGCATCCCCGTGCAACGGCTGATTCATCGCGTTAAAGGTGCGATTGTCGCGCGCCTGGAAGGCCGCCCGATTTTCGAACATCAGCAGCCGGCGCTGACGCCAGAAGCATGCCGCAATCTGCTGCACCAGGACCTGCTCGAAGGTGCCGACCGGTTGGAAATCGTGGCCGAGCCCGTCGACCAGTTGCTCGAAGGCGTTGCGCTCCGCACGGCCTTCGATGGTGGCGAGCACCGCTTGCGAGGCCAGGATGCCGTGCTTGAGGGCATTGAGGCGCGAGTTGGATTTGCCGCGCGGCGTTTTGGGTCCGGTCGATAAGCGCGCATTGCGCCGGTTGGATGCGGCCTTTCGTTCGGAGGTCGGCTGGGAGGAACTACGGGTAGGAACGTCATTCATAGCGTTTCGGAACTCCTTGACGGGATTTATCGACACAAAGTCGGATGCAGACGGGCATCCGCGGGCGGGATCTAAGGTATTTTCCGATTTCACGCGCGAGTAAAGAGGGGGGTTGTTGGTAGTCAGTTTTAAGTTGGAGGGTTGAAAACGGATTCCGCTTCCAGGTAGGGGGCGTTCGCGAACGCCCCGTAAAATCCTGGACCGCTTTGGTCCTTTCAAACGGCATCCGTCCAAGCCGGTACAGCACGTCGGCGATTAGGAAGCGACACCATCAAGGCGACGCAGGATGGAGGCGCTTCGCGCAATCAGGATTCGACGGGGCGTTCGCGAACGCCCCCTACCGGAAGGTCGACAGGTTCCGTCTCTGACCAGAACCCGGTCGCGAAGAAAATCGGGACCGGACGCGCGGCGGCCTTCGCACCGATCAGCTCATTTGTCGCCCAGCGCCCAGGTCTTGATCAGATGATGCGCGATCGCGATCGGCGGCGGCACCATGATGCCATCGACCTTTTTCCCGGCCACCAACTCGCGCGCGACGCTGCGCTCCAGCCATCGAACTTCGGCGAGTTCGGTTTCATCCGCCTTCACTTCGCGGCTGGTTGCCTGGGCGAAACAGCCGATCATGAGCGAGGAAGGGAACGGCCACGGCTGAGTCGCATAGTAGGTTACTTCGCCTACTTGTACGGAAGCTTCCTCCATCAGCTCGCGGCGCACCGCTTCCTCGATAGTTTCGCCGGGCTCGACGAAGCCCGCCAGCGCCGAGAACATCGCGGCCGGGAACAGCTTGCCGCGTCCCACCAGGCATGCGTCGCCTTCGATCGCGAGCATGATGACGACCGGATCGACGCGCGGAAAATGCTCGGCATTGCATTTGCCGCACAGACGCCGGTACCCGGCATCCATGATTTTGGTCGGCGCGCCGCAGCGCGGACAGAAGCCGTGGCGCTGATGCCAATCGATCAGCGCCTTGGCCTGCGCGATGATGGCGGCATCGCGCACCGACACCATCGAAGCCGCCACCCGCGCATCGCGGAAATAGCCGCGTCCGGCCAGCGGCCCTTCCTTGGCCGGATCGGCGGCCTCCGTAACATCGAGCGCAAACACCGCGGTATCGCCTTCGAGACCGAGAAAGATGCACGGCGCGCTCGCACTCGCGAGCGAATCCGCAACGCCGGGATGAAACATGCCGAGCTGGGCGGCGGCGGACGATTTTTCCGAGCCGAGCAGAAAGGGCTCGAGCTTCCACATCGGAAATATCAGCGAGGATGGATCGCGGCGTTTGGACTCGATCCAGTTTGCATCGGTGCGTTTTTCGCTCGCACGGTTGAGCGGATTGCCGGCAAAGGGAATCATTCAGCTTCTCCAAAAGCGGGCCGCCTCAAAGGGGACCTCGGCTTACGTCCGGCTCAAACTAGCCCCATTTCGCGATTGAATGCACGCGCCAGCGGCCCGGATCGTGGCGTCTCCCGTTTCCATTCCGCATCGGTCTATCATTTGACACATTCGTACGTATGTGTTTTTCTGTCTCTCGATGGAAACGCGCGATCGCATCGGAAGGAGACGACAGCCCCATCAGAGCCGCGGCCTGCGGCCGCTGTTCCCCAAGCTGCCGACCAGCTTCGAATCCCGCGCCGTGCGCATCGCGATGACCACACCGGCCTGGAGTCGAATCGACAGCCTGATGGCGGAACGCATCCGGGAGACCCGTCCGCGCGCGCTCGGCGAAGTCATCGAAACTTTGCTCGCCGTTTTCGACGCAACGGCGACCCCGCCGTGGGCAGGCGGAATCGATTCGAGCGAGACCTCGCGCTTGCCGGCGTCGGCGGACGAGCAGTCCGGGTCGGTGGATTGGCAGGACTGGCAGATTCGCAAAGAGCGCGCGCTGCTGCCCGCCATGCACGCGCATTGAACAGACACGGGAGGAAAAAATGGCAGCATCGAAAAATGGCGCGCCGACCGAAGCGGCGGCGCGCGGCAAATCGCTCATCGAGTGGTCGGAACGCCGGATGCCCGCGCTGTCCCATCTGCGCGACGAGTTCGCGCGCAGCCGTCCGCTGGAGGGAATTCGCATCGCGGGCTCGCTGCATCTGACGCCGGAGACCGGCGCGCTCGCCCGATGCCTCACCGGAGCGGGCGCATCGCTGGTGCTGTGCGGATCCAATCCGCTCAGCACGCGCGACGAAATCTGCGCTGCGCTTACCGCGCTCGATCGCATCCCGACTTACGCCAGCTATGGCGAGTCGCGCGAGAGCTACTATGAAAATATGCGCGCGGTCGCCGAGTCGCGGCCCGAGATCGTGCTCGATGACGGCGCCGACCTGATCACCTTCATCGCGAACCACGATCACACGCTGGAATTTATCGGCGTCGAGCAGACCACCACCGGGGTGATGCGCCTGCGAGCGATGGCGCGCGACGAGGCCCTGCCCTGCCCGGTGGTTGCGCTCAACGACGCGCCACTCAAGCAGGAGTTCGACAACCTGTACGGGACCGGCCAGAACACCATCGACGGGATTCTGCGCGCGACCAACATTCTGATCGCGGGCAAGACCGCGGTGGTCGCGGGTTTCGGATGGGTGGGCAGCGGCATCGCGCGCAAGCTGCGCGGGCACGGCGCCAATGTGATCGTGACCGAGGTCAACCCGACTCGCGCGCTCCACGCATACTACGAAGGGTTTCGGGTGATGGCGATGGCGGAGGCGATCGCGCTCGGCGATCTGTTCGTGACCGCGAGCGGATGTCGCGACGTCATCGGCGAGCACGACTTCGCGCAGTTGCGCGACGGTGCAATCCTCGCCAATTCCGGCCATTTCGATGTCGAGGTCAGCGTCGCCGGCCTCGAGCGCGTGGCCTCGCGCAAGACTCTCATTCGGCCCAACCTGATGGAGTATACGCTGGCGGACGGGAAGCGGATTTTCCTGCTCGCGCAGGGGCGGCTGGTCGGTCAGAGCGCCGCCGAAGCCAGCCCCGCCGATGTGATGGATCTCACCTTCACGCTGATGGCGCTGACGGTGGAATGGATTGCGCACAATCGCGGCGAGATGCGTGAGCGCCGGGTAAAACTACCGCCGCCGGAGTTCACCGAGCGCGTCGCCGAACTCAAACTGCACGCACTCGGCTTACGCCACGATTCCTGGACCGCCGCGCAGCGCGAGTACATCGAGTCGTGGGCGCACGGCACCTGATTCTCGTCAGGCCACCACTTTCGCGGAGCGAAGATCGGACGCGGCTTCGGCGCCGATGCCGAGTTCGCGCAGGATCTCGTCGGTGTGCTCGCCGAGCAGCGGCGCGGGGCGGCGCAAATCAGCCGGGGTCGCTTCGAAGCGAGCGGCCGGACGCGGCTGGCGCATCGCGCCGGCATGGGGATGTTCCGATTCAACGATCAGCTCGTTGGCCAGGACCTGGGCATTGCGCAGGACTTCCTCGCGGCTGAGCACCGGCGCGCATGGAACATCGTACGCCTCGAGTTGCGCTATCCACTCGCGCGAGGTTTTGGTGGCGAGCACTTGCGCGGTCAGTTCGAGGCGCTCGCCAACATTCCTCATCCGCGCGGCCACGCTGCTGAAGCGCGAATCCTCGATCCACTCGGGATGCCCGAGCGCGGTGGCAAGGCCGCGCCATTCGGCATTGGAATTCGCGCCGCAGGTGATGTAGCCGTCGGCGGTTTCGAAAATCAGGTCGCGCGAGTCCGGACGCGACGGCTGCGCCTCGGTGGAAATGAATGTGTGGCGCGCCATGCCCTCGGGCCATAGAAACGCGATGACCGCATCGAGCATCGCGAGGCGGACGTGCTGTCCTTCGCCACTGCGCTCGCGGGCAAGCAGCGCCGCGGTGATCGCCTGCGCCGCGGTGAGCGCGGTGACCTTGTCGGGAATGATCAGGCGCATCATCTGGGGACGCCCGGTTTTGTAGTCGGCCTGAATCGCGGCGAGACCGGACAGCGCCTGGATGACCGGATCGTACACGCGCTTTTCGACGTAGGGACCCTGGTCGCCGAATCCGCTGATCGAAACGTAGATGAGATCGGGCTTCAGACGGCGCAGCTCCCGCTCGCCGATGCCCATCCGATCAGCGCGTCCAGGGCGGAAATTCTGCACGAAGACATCGGCGCCGGCGACCAGATGCTTCAATACCGCGAGCCCGCGATGGTCCTTGAGATCGATCGCGATCGATCGCTTGTTGCGATTGATCACCGCGAACGCCGCCGGGATTCCGCGTTTGCCGGCGCCCATGGCGCGGGTGAGATCGCCAATTCCGGGCGGTTCCACCTTGATGACGTCAGCGCCCTGGTCGCCAAGAATCATGGTGGCCATCGGACCCGACAACATCTGGGTGACGTCGATGATCCGGTAGCCGCTGAGCGGACCCTTGGGAATCGGTGGCAGTTCAGGCATAGAGGTAATCCGATCGCTATCATGGAGAATGCGTCATGCTCAAACCGCTCGATCGTTACGCCGTCGCTGTCAGCCTGGCGATGTTCCTGGCCTGCGGTTTGCGCTTATCAAACGGGCTGGCGAGCGAAACGCCGGCGCCACCGGTTGCATTGGCGATTCCCGACGGCTCTGGCGGCATCGGCTTCGACGATCTGCGATTTTCTCCCGCGCTGCACAAGGTGATGGTTCCCGCGGGCCGCACCGGAAAACTGATTCTGATCGAACCGGGCTCAAACAAACTTGAAGAGATCACCGGATTCACCTCGCAGACTGGATTCGGCGGAGACCACGGTCAGGGTGTGACCTCGGCCGACAGTGGGCGCGGGGCCATATTTGCCGTCGATCGAAGCGAGAAGACCCTCGACGTCGTGGATCCCGTCTCAAAGACCATCCTGGCAAAGACCAAACTCGCCTCGGTGCCCGACTACGTGCGCTTCGTCGCCGCCACCAACGAGGTCTGGGTGACCGAGCCGCACAAATCGCAAATCGAGATCTTCGCGCTGCCGGAGCATGGCTTCCCGGAGCCGAACCATGCCGCGATCATCAAAATTCTCAATGGTCCCGAGTCGCTCGCGATCGATAACGCACGCGGCCGCGCCTACACCAACCTATGGACCGACAGCACCGTCGTGCTCGACCTGCGCAAACGCGCCGTGGTCGCGCGATGGAAAAACGGCTGCCGGCTATCGCGAGGCATCGCGCTCGATGACGCGCGCGGGTTCCTTTTCATCGGATGCCAGGAAGGGAAGTTGGAGTCCCTGAGCATGAAGGATGGACATCAGCTCGGTGAGGCGAGTTCGGGCAAGGGGGTCGATAGCATCGGATACTCGGCCGGCCTGCATCATGCGTATCTGCCGGGGAGCGACAGCGCGACCATGGCGGTGATTGATATTTCCGCGGGCGGCAAGGCAACCGTCCTTGCGACCGTCAACACCGCGAAGGGCAGTCATTGCGTGACTGCCGACGACGTCAACCATGCATACATTTGCGACCCTCAAAGCGGGCAGGTGCTGATCTTTCACGATACGCTTCCGTCCGGTGCGCATTAGTCGGCCCCGAGGACGGCATTGCGGCGCGGCTGCGCTTGAATTTGGGCATGGGGTTCTTCGTCTCAACGGATGGAGTTTGACGTACCCCCTCATCCTCATCGTCTACCTCAAACCGGGAGAAACTCATGTCAACGCTACTGCTCATCATTCTGATTTTGTTGGTCGTCGGCGCGCTGCCGGTGTACCCCTACAGCGCGGGTTGGGGTTACTACCCAAGCGGCGGCGCAGGCCTTTTGTTGATCATCCTGATTGTTCTGCTCCTTTCCGGGCGGCTCTAGGTCCAGAACCATGAAACAACTCATTCCCCTCGGCGCCGTTATAGCCATTATCGGACTGATACTCTTCGCGTATCCGTTCTTCACCACCCAGCAGACCAAAGAGGTAGCTCACGTCGGCCCGCTGCATGTGCAGGAAAACGAACAGACCACGCATATGGTTCCGCCGATTCTGGCCGGCGGAATTTTGGCGATTGGAGTCGTTTTGCTGGCGGGCGGATTGATGAAGCGCGACTAGCGTTTCGTGGGCGGCAGGCTAGCTCGTGCGAGGCCGCGAGGCATGATGACGCGAACCGCTCGCGCCTTTGGTGTCCTCCTGCGGATGCGGGCGTGCGTGCCCATCATGTTGGCGCGACGCGACGTGAGCCTTTGGACGTCGCACGGCAGAATGCGCGAGGCCCAGCGCTCCTGCCAGGCGCGCAAGCTGGCCAACGTGCGGCGTACCGGCCAGCAGCGCGTGGTAGATGCACTCCTGCGACGGCTCCAGGTCGGGTTGCAGGCCGAGCCGCCGCGAAAGCGCGAGGATATCCAAAGCGGCATTGAGACTGCCGCGGGTGGGCCGTTCGACGGCCTTGCTCACCACCTCATTTATCATTGAAGCGAAGCGCTCATTAGCCAGCGTCTTGTCGATCTGGTATCCGCGTTTTGCAATCAGTTGCGCGATCTCGATCGCGTGCTTGTATGCCAGCGGATCGTAGCTCCGCTGCTGCTTCGCGATCTCGCGCTCGAATCGGCGGCCGAGGGAAAACTCGATCAGCTGGCGGAATTGGGGCGGCGGCTCGAAGCCGGACGCCTGCAACATCTCGCCGACGCGGTGGTACTCCTGGTTCAAGCGCGTGAACTGATCGGTAAAGTCGTCGACCAGATCGTCGAAGACCATCGCGCAAATCGCGAGGCGTCCGTCGGGCAGGATGTCTTCGAGGGTAAATTCGTCGCGGCCGAATTCTTTCTGCATGATGCGAATTATCGTGGGCAGCGGCGCGCCGGGAAACTTCGACCAGATCTTTTCGATCGCGGCGCGCACCTGCTCCGGCTCGGCAAGGTCTCCCAGCGCACAGTAAAAGTCCACTCCGCCCAGATGCAGCGCCGCGCAGGCGAACTCATCGCGGCGGCCGCTGATGGAATTGCGCAGTATCACGCGACTGGTTGAAAGCGCGACCCTGCCGTTCTTCTCATGGCGGACTTCCTCTTCCCGGCAATGGTAGTCGCCGATCGAGGCTTCGCGATCGCGATGATTGGCGAGCCGCGATATCGCGAGGTGCGCCGCGATCCGCTGGGGCGTTACGCGAGATGCGGAAACGAAGCGGCGGAATACATCGGCGCCGCTGCCCATTTCCGGAAGATTGCTTTTCGCCTGCGCCAGCACTTCCAGAAAGCGCGCCCGCGGAGTTCGCAGGCCGAGGTTCTCCATCAGGTCGAGCGCGTGGCCCGCGTACTTCATCGTCTGAACGGTTTCGATGCCCGACAGTTCGTTAAAGAACCATCCGCAACTGGTGTACATCAGCATCGCGTTACGTTGCATGTCGAGCAGGGTCAGCGCGCGCAGACGGCCTTCTTCGTCGAGTTTGTGCCGGCTGTGGCGAGCGAGAAAACCATCGTGCGTGGCGGCGCGATTGACGATCACCTCGATAAAGTCATCGCGCGCCTTCCACGGATCGCGCAGCAGGTCCGCGCCTATCTCCTCGAAGCGGCTGGCGCATTCGTCGCGCAGCAAATCGAACGCCGCCCGCAACGGCGCCCGCCATTCCTGGTTCCAGCCGGGCTCGCCGCCCGTGCTACAGCCGCAGTTCTGGCGCCATCGGCCGATCCCGTGCACGCAACTCCATGCGGTGCCGTAGCCGTCGGGACCGGCCTTGATCTCGACCTCGTGGCGCGGCGGATTGCGGGCCAGAAACTCGCCGTAGTTGGTGACATCGATGCCGCGCTTTGGCGCCTCAACCTCGAGCGCATAGGCGATGCATCGATCGCCGAATTTGAAATGATGGCCGTAGCTCTCGCCGTCGGTGGCGACGTTCACCATTGCACCGTCGCCCGCGCCGCGCACCAGCCGTTCCAGCAGGACCTCGCTGGACCAGAGCAGATTTTCGAACGCGACCGCACGCGCGATGCCATCATCGTAGAAGAACACCGCGATCGATCGGCCCGACCCGTCGCGATGCAGATACTCATACGCCATGCGCGGATCGATGCTTCCGTCGGCAACGCTCTTCCACTCGGCGACGCCGTTGCCGAACGTCTCCAGCGGCCTGACCCGCTCAGCCTGATGCGGCGACAAAATCACGTAGCTCATGCCGGCGTCGATGAGCGCGCCCATGACTTCGTCGTTGCAGGCAGTCTCGGGAAGCCACAGCGCTTCGGGCTCGCGGCCAAACCGATGCTTGAAATCGGCGACGCCCCATCTTATCTGGGTGCGAAGATCACGCTCATTGCAGAGCGGCAGAATCGCATGGTTGTAGGCCTGCGCGATCGCGCCGCCATGGCCGTGATGGCGACTGCGGCTCAGTTTGTCCGCCGCGATGATGCGCGCGCTGGTTTCCGGATGGGTGGAATCGAGCCATCGCATCAAGGTCGGCCCGAAGTTGAAATTCAGATTGGAGTAGTTGTTGACGATATGCTCGATCTGGCCCTTGCCATTGAGGATTCGCGCAAAGGCATTGGGGCGATAGCACTCCGCATGGATGCGCTCATTCCAATCATGAAACGGACGCGCGCTGCTCTCGCGCTCGACCGCGTCGGTCCACGGATTTTCGCGCGGAGGCTGATAGAAATGGCCGTGGATGATTATCGAGGTCACGGGTTACTGATGCTGCTGGTCCTGCGCAAGGTAGATGGCCGCGCCCGCTCCATCGAGGGTGACGCTGCGATCGCCTGAATCCAGCCGCGCCGCGGGTGCTTGAGCGCCGTCCTCGCCGCCGAACAGCACGAGCCTGGCGAATCGTCCGCGAATCGGAATATGTGTCTGTTTGTCATCAAGATTGCACACAATAATAGCGCGCTCCCCCGCTTCGCCTCTTCGCTCGATAGTAATCCATCGTTCACTCTGGTTGAACTCAACCGCGGTGAGATCCTTGCGGCAGTTGGAAAGACATCGGTAGCGTTTTCGCAGCGTCAACAGATCGCGGTGGAAGTTCAGTATCTGCTGATGCGCAGGCTGCTTGAGCTGTTGCCAATCCAGCTTCGAGGTTTCGAAAGCCTCCTGCGATTGCGGATCGAGGAATCCTTCATCGAGAAAGCCCGCATACTCCTTCTTGCGGCCTTCGCTTACCGCCTTTGCCAGAGCGCGATCCTGAAAATCGGTGAAGTAGGTAAATGGGGTGGTGGCGCCGTATTCCTGACCCATGAAGAACATCGGCAGGTTCGGCGCGCAAATCAGCAATGCCGCCGCAGCCTTCTCTTTACCCCGAGAAGTGATCGTCAGCGGACGCTTGCCGGCCAGCGCATTGGCAACCTGATCGTGATTCTGCGTGAACACCACGAACTGGCTGCCCGGGCGGTCTTTGGACGAGCTGCCGTGGAAACGCTTGCGGAACTTCGAAAAGCGCCAATCGTAAACATAGCCTTCGAGGATCGCTTTGCGCAGATCGGCGAGGCCCTCGTAGTCCTCGAAGTAGCCGTGACGATCGCCGGTGACCGCTGCGTGGACGCTATGATGAAATGCATCGTTCCACTGCGCATCCATGCCCCATCCACCCTCGGCGACCGGCTGAATCACTCGAACGTCGTCGAGATCGCTTTCGGCGATCAGAAACGCCTTGCGCCCGAGCTTCGCCGCCTGCGCATGAAACTGTTCGCTCATTTCGGCGAGCAGATGCCGGGCGCCGAAATCCAGGATGCTGTGGACGGCGTCCAGCCGCAGCGCATCGATGTGGTATTCGGTGAGCCAGTACAGCGAATTCTCGATCATGTATCGGCGCATGCCGTAGCTGTAGGGTCCGTCGTAGTTCAGCGCTTCGCCCCACGGACTGTGGTAACGGCCGGAAAAGCACGGCATGAAGTCGGGCAGATAATTTCCTTCCGGCCCGAGGTGGTTGTAGACCACGTCCATGATAACCGCGAGGCCGGCGCGATGGGCCGCATCGACCATGAGCTTCAAATCGTGAGGACCGCCATAGGTGGATTGCACCGCATACGGATAGACGCCGTCGTAGCCCCAGTTTCGCGCGCCGGGGAATTGCGCGACCGGCATTATCTCAACCGCGGTGATTCCGGCGTCGCGAAGGTGACCGAACTTTTCGGTGGCGGCGGCGAAGGTGCCTGCTGTCGTGAAGGCGCCGATGTGTAGTTCGTAAATGACGTAGTCTTCGAGCGCGATGCCGCTCCAGCTGTCGTCGCGCCACGCAAACGCATCGGGATCGATGATCCGTGACGGACCATGCACGCCACCCGGTTGAAATCGCGAGGCCGGGTCCGGGCGTTCCTTTTTGCCATCGATGACGTACAGGTAGTCGGAGCCCGGGCCGATTTCCTTGGTGACCAGGGAGAAGACGCCGTCCATGGAATCCATCGGCAGCACCATCTCGCGCGGCGACTTGATCTTGACCGACATCTTTTTGGTCAGCGGCGACCAGACCCGAAACTGGACGCCGCCCGATTGCAGCGGACGCGCACCGAACTCGAGACGCCACTGGGCTTCAGGTTGTTGATGTGTAGACACGGTTCTCGATCCCTCAGACAAGCACTTCGGTCGATTTGTAGGAATGGCAGCCGCGAATGGACGCGCGATCAGTCGTGGAGCATCGCCACCGGCATTAGTGCGAACGCCTCGCCGAGCGGCAACCGTCCATCGTTGATAGAAACCGAACGGCCGGTAATCCTGTCCGTCATCGATGACGACGCTGCCGGCTCGAGCTCGATGAAGGTATCGGCCCATAGGGCGGGATCGACCGGAAGCGGCGGCGCTTCGGGAAGCTGCGTGAAAAAACGCCCGCACGCCACGATCACCCGCTTGCCATCCAAAGCGCGCGCGAACGCGACGACGTGACGGGCGCGCGGGCCGGTAACCTCCAGCGGAATATAGTCGCCGCGCATGAACAGCGCGCCGTTAGCGCGACGGAACTCCATCGCGCGATTGATCAGATACATCTTGATTGCCCCGCTGCTCATGTTCTTGAGCAAATGGCGCGTAGCCTCGATCGGATCGCGCCGCGCGGCTTCGCGGATTTTCGCGAGCATTGCGCAGCGCCGCGCATAGTCCACCGGGCGGCGATTGTCGGGATCGACCAGGTTGAACTCCCACAGCTCGGTTCCTCGATAGAAATCCGGGACTCCCGGCAGCGCAATCTTCAGGATCGTTTGCGAGAGCGAGTTGAGCATTCCGGCGCGGGCGATGCGCGCCTGAAACTGTGCCAGGTCGGCAACGAACTCGGTCCCCTCCTTCAAGATAGTCGCGGAGAATTCACTCAACGCGCGATCGTTCTCCGCGTTGACGTTCATCCAACTGGTGTGAACCTTGGCCTCCTTGACCGCCTTATCCATGTAAGACTGGACGCGTTTGATGAAATCCTCGCGTTGCGCAGCGTCCATCGGATCGCTGGGCCAAATGCCGATCAGGGTTTGATAGAGAAGGTATTCCTCGTTCGGATCGGGAACTTCGCTGTCGTCGATTTTGGTTCGCGCGCGCGAATTCATCTGGTACCAGCGCTTGATCGCCTGCTCCCATTCGTCGGGAATCTCCGACAGCACGGCGATCCGCGCGCGAGTATCTTCGCTGCGCTTGGTGTCATGGGTGGAGCTGCCCGACATCGCATCGGGCCACTGCGCCAGCCGCTCGCGACTCCATTCGTGGAATGCCGCGCGGCTGATGCCAAAAGCATCGGGATCGCCACCGACCTCATTTAAAGATGAGAGCGGATAGTAGCGATAGAGCGCGGTATCCTCGAAACCCTTGGCCATCACCGGCGAGGTAAATTGCTGGAAGCGGAGCACGAAGTCGCCGCGTTCCGCGCGTTCCGCGTCGCCGATCTCGGTGGGATGTTCGAGCAGCAGCACCGAGGCGACGAAATCGAAAATCGACTCGCTGACCGTGGGATTGCGCCGCTTGGCGCGCCGGATCGCGGTTTGAATGTGCTGGCGGTCGGCGTCGTCAACCGCGCCGGTCTCCGGCCGCACGTAGGAACGATAGACCGGGAAGCATGCGACCACTTCCTCGAGCGCGGCGGCGAGGCTGTTGAGGGTGAAGTCGCGCGACCATCGATGCTGCTCCGAGATGCGGTCCAGCCGGCGCGACAAAACCGCCATCTCACCCGACATCGCCGTCCGCATGATGAGCTTCTTGCTTTCATAAACGATGTCGCGGAAATTCAGCCGCTCGCCGATAAAGCCCGCATAGAGTTCCCGGAAACGCCGTTGATTCTCGCCGGCCACGAACAGCCGCCCGATCACATTCATGAACTCGTAGCCGGTGGTTCCGTGGACCGGCCACGGCTGCAGCTTCTCGTGCTCGCCGAGGATCTTTTCCACCGCGATATAGAACGGCCGTTGCGCATCGGGCAGGCGGTCGGCTTCACTCAGGGCCTCGGCGGCGCTGGCTTGCAGCCTGCGCAGGTACTGGAGCGGATCGAGCAATCCGTCCACATGATCGATGCGCAGTCCATTGATCGCGCCAAGTCCGATCAGCTTGAGGATCAATTGATGGGTCGTTTCGAACACCACCCGATCCTCCATCCGAATCGCGGCCAGCTCGTTGATGTCGAAAAATCGGCGATAGTTGATCTCGTCCGAGGCGACCTTCCAGAAGCTCAGGCGATAGGCCTGATCGGCAAGAAGGTTTTCCAGCCGGTCGAAGCTGTGCGGCTGGCCCTTGATGCCATTGAGATCCTTGAGCGAATCCTCGATCGCGGAACGCACTTCTTCCTTGTGCTGGTAAAGATCGGCGATCCGGCGCCGGATGACCGGGATCTCGCGGCGTCGTTCGCGAACCTTCTTGTGATCGGACTCGGTGCGCTGGGGAAGATGCTCGACCGCATTGAGAATGCTCTCCAGCTCCAGCACGTCCGGATGCGAATCGCCGAGCTTCACGGTGAGAGTTTGCAAGGCGGGTTTGAGAATCAATTGAAGGCTGCGCGGCGCGACCGGAAACCAATGACCGAAATAATTCGCGTGGAAGGTGCTGCTGGCCTGGTCATAGGCGATGTGGATTTCCTGATTTTCCAGTACTTTGCCGTATTGTTCGCCCAGCACCGGCAGCAGAATCTTGTCGATCAGATCGTCCTTGGGCGGGTTCCAATCGATATCGAAGAATTCCGCGTACTGTGAGCTCGGACCGTTCTCCAGCACGTCGTTCCACCATTGATTGGCAGGATCCCCGATTGACATGTGGTTGGGCACGATGTCCTGCACGATGCCCATCCCGCGCTCATGCAGCATCTGCGCAAACTGGTGGAAATTGACCTCGCCGCCGAGCTCCGGATTCACCGCGGAGTGGTTGATTACGTCGTACCCGTGAATGCTGCCCGCATGCGCTTCGGTTATCGGCGACAGGTAGCAATCGCTGATGCCGAGGTCGTGCAGGTAGCCGACCAGCGCCATGGCATCTTTGAAATTGAACTCGCGATGAAGTTGCAAACGATAGGTGCCGCTGGGAATTCTGGAGCTCATGTGGGTTTAGTGGTGCTCCCGGAGAGATCGCAACTGTCGTCACCCCGCCGTTAGATGTTATCAGTGCGGGCTGCCAGGCCGAAGCAGCGCGCCCTCCCAGGTTGCCATGAAGATTGCCAAATTTTCCTCCTTCACGCATCGCCAGCGAGGCTCTGATGAAAACCGTGGATTTCTATTTCGACTATTCCAGCACCAACAGCTATTTCGCCGCATTCATGCTGCCGGAGATATGTCGCAGGCATCACGCGGTCGTGAACTGGCTCCCGGTCCATTCCGCCGCGCTGTTTCGCGGCACCGGCTTCGACGTAATGGCGATGACGCCGCGCAAGGCGCGCTACTTGTGGCGCGACCATCAGCGCTACGCGCAGTTCACCGGCCTTCCGTTTCGTAAGCCGAGCCGCTTTCCGATCAAGACCGCCGCGGCGCTGCGCGCCACGGTGATGGTTCCCGGATTGGCGGGCGGGAATCCGGACAACTACACGGCGTCGAAAATGGGTGACTTCGCCCAGGCCATCATGCGCGCCTACTGGGAACGCGATGCCGATATCAGCGACCTCGCCGTGCTGGGCGCGCTCGCACCGGACCTTGGAGTTGATCCCGACAGCCTGGTTGCGGCAGCCGGTTCGGATGATGCACGAGCGCGGCTGGCGACCGTCACCGAAAACGCGGTCGCGCGCGGCGTGTTTGGCGCCCCCATGTTCTGCGTCGACGGCGAAATGTTCTGGGGCAAGGATCGGCTGGACTTCGTGGAGCGGATGCTCACCGGCGAGTAGCGTACATTCTGTAGATATTTCCTCAAACCCTTCGCGGAAGCTGCATAACACGCGATCGCTGCGACCGCTCAGGACCGTTTTAGCCCCTGAAAAACCCCTCACGACCCTATTGACTGATTGTAGGATAACTATAACAATTCGAAATATGTCTAACGGCGCAACCACGAGTCCGAACCCGGTCAGAAGCGTCAGCGCCCCATCTGCTCTCGTACCTAAGCCGCTCCGCTGGCCGGACCCGGAAGACGCGGGCGGCGCTCTCGCAGCCGGACGCCATGCGCATCATTGTCTGACCTGCGGCGCCGTTTACGAATGCGAAGGGCCCGAGGAAATCGGCGTCCTGCACCCCGGTTTGCCAGCCGTGCTGCTGGGTGGAACTCGGTTCGCAGCTTCGAATCTACAAGGAAGTCGTGACTGAACTGACGCGCCAACGCAACGCGATCGAACGTCGCTTCGGCAAGGAAATTTGCCGCAACGCCGTCGCGCGACGGCGCAAAACCACCACCGACGCCGGCCTGCTGGTGGCGTTCGGCAACGTACTGAGCATCGAGCCCGCGGCAAACACCGCCGGGCTTACCACGGAGGCCCAAGGAGGAGGCTCGCATGAGTGACAGCAACAGCTTCGGCCAGATGGTTCGCGATCGCAGACGCCAACTGGAACTGACCCAGGAAGAACTGGCACGACGGATCCGGACCTCAACGCCGTACATCGGACATATCGAGTCGGGCAAGCGCCATCCCTCGGATGAGATCCTCACCCGGATGGCGGACGTTTTGGGATTCGATCGGCGCGAGCTGTTTTTCACCGCTAACCCCAACGCGCGCGCCATGTTGATTCCCAAATCGGAGGACGCGGATAGTTCGGCTTGGGACGAATTTCGCAAAGATCAGCAACTGCACCAGCTACATCAGATAAATTCCAGGGAACTGGACATGCTGTCGCAGGTGGCGATGATGGGTGAAGTTCGCAGCTCGCGCGACTTCATCTACATCCTCAATACGATCCGGCAGTCGCTGGTGTCGGGAGTCTGAGGAAAGTGCACGGAAGCGATTTTCAACGGATTTCGCCAAAATGCATCGCAATTAAGGGATAAAGAACGGAAATATTTTTGGATGCCTAAAATTTAGGCATCAAAGGGAGGGCGGACTATAGGTGGTTACAAAAGATGAATAGACTGTCGATTAGTTGGGGGCACTGCCATCCAGCCTGCTACCATCGCTGTCCGCCTCAATGCGACAAATGGTAGGGGATATTGACAGACCGTCGCATCTGAGTAATTCCTAGGGTCGTTCCTATTATGAGCGCACGTTCGCTATCAGTAGCCACATCTCGCAAACAGGTAGCCTTAAGCGGCCAGCCCGATGCGTTGACGGCACGTGAAGTTGACGGCCTCGTATCCAAGCTGCTCACCGAGGTTAAAATCCCGTTCCCCTCGCTCGGCAAGCGCGTGTTGGGACACCTCGCCGATTTGAAGAAGGTCCTTTCCACCGACTACATGGAGCATGCGGACCTGCCTGACAAGCATCTCCTCAAGGAACTGTCGCGGGTCGTAGAATCCGACATCAAGCCAACTATGGCGGCGTGGTATCAGTCGGGCAAGAAGCCTTGGGAGGCTCCCGAGTTGCTGCCGACCCTGACCAAGTTGTTCGGAGGCCGCGAACTCGAACTTCGCGCCGAGCCTTATCTCGAAGGAGCCGGCCTGGCGTTGCGAGGCTTCTTCTGCCGCGCGAACGTAGGCGCCAAGAGCAAGTTCGTCATCTTCCTGAACACCGCCCATCATCCGGGCGCGGTGGTCGCGACCTTCGGCCACGAGATCGGCCACTACATCTATGGCTCCCTGGTTGGCGAACGCGCCCCGATGGCCGCCTTCCTGGAAGGAACCTTCAGCAACCATCTGCACGAAGAAGATGAACTTTTCGCCGATAGCCTGGTAGCGTTCTCCGCCTACAGCCACGATCTCATCAAGGAAATCGGCCCGCTGAAGAATGTCATCCCCGGCAAGTCCGATGAGCTCTTCTCGCGCATCCGTCGCGCCTACGGACTGGTGGGGACGCGCTACGAGCTGGATCTGACCGAGCGCAAGATGGGCAACGTCTGGCGGGTGCGTTATCTGACCTCGATGGTGCATTTCTTCAAGCTGCGCTGCGCCTTGGCCGAGACCATCGGCCTTTAGCACGGCGCTCGTCCTTCGAATCTTGAGGATCCTGACGTCGCGTCGATAAATGCCGACTGCGTGACGATCGCCTGCTCGCGACCGTGACGACACCGCGCAAAACGCTTCTGACCACAACCATCAGCACGCCGGTTACCTCCCAGGCATTCAAAAAAAGGCCCGGCAGATGCCGAGCCTCTAAAACGCGATCCGCACGAAGCCGATCGCGTGCTAAGCGTGATTTCCGGGCCAGCTTCAATACCCCTCGGGCGGGGTGCTGAACGCCCCCCGGTCGGCGGGATAACTGTTCCGATCGTTGCCGCTCATATTTGGAGTTCCGTTGAGGCTGCCGGAAAACGCGCCGCGCGTATCCGCGGCGCCTGCGCCGTAGCTGGGACCGCCCGGGCCATTCGCCGTCGCGCGTCCCCATGCGGGGCTGCCCGGACCGTTGGCCGCCCCTCGGCCATAGCTCGGACTGCCGGGACCATTTTGGATTGGGCTGGTCGGACCGGCAGGCGCGCCGCTGAATTGAGGACCAGCATTGCTGCCAGGTCCACCCATCGGCCCCGGGGCAGCGCCTACACCGCCTCCCCCAACTGCGCCGCCGGCACCACCACCGGCTCCGCCCGCCGCTTGCGCGAAAGCCGCGCAAGGCATCGACATCGCAACTGCGAACATTGAGGCGGTCAGAAAAATCGCAAACCTTTTCATTTTCATAAATTCTCCGAGGATTGGTCGCTTCGCGGCTGAAGCTGAGGAAGCAGGCGCGCTACGGCTGGAACGCCTTCCATTCTGACGGCCTGCAACAGGTGTTATTCGAATCCTGCGATGGTGGCGGCAAGGCCGACACTCATTCGAATCCTCGCGAATTTATGTCCGCCCAACTGCGTCATAAGAGCTGGAAACGGCGGGCTGCCCGATCGTGATACGTCCACCTATCCTCCCGTCGGTGGGCGTATGGACCCACCCTCGCGGCAGCCCGCGTCTCCTTTTCCACACCTCGCAAGTGCTTCTCATTGCTCGCCACGGATCTCAGGATTAAAATCTCCGCTCTCGCCCAAAGCCTCCAGGGAGACGATGTGGATACCCCTTCGATCGAAGCGAGCATGTATCGCGGCGGCTGCCATTGCGGACGCGTCGCGTTCGAGGTGACCGGCTGGCTGGACAAGGTCGAGCAGTGCAATTGCTCAATCTGCAGCAAGAAGGGCTATCTGCATTGGATCGTACCGCGCGAGGCATTCCGGCTACTCAGCCCAGATGCCGACCTCGCGACCTACACCTTCAACACCGGGGTCGCGAAGCATCACTTTTGTCCGCGATGCGGCGTGGCATCCTTCTATATACCGCGCTCCGATCCGGACAAGGTCGATGTCAATGTGAGATGCCTCGAAGGCGTCGATCCCTCGGCATTGAAGATAGAATTCTTCGACGGACAGAATTGGGAAGCGAACGTCGCGAGCTACAAGGCGCGGCGTGCACCAGCGGGAGAAATGATCTTGCGGACCTTGGGCTTCAGGGCGCAGGACTTTCGGGTCTTCTCGGTCGAGGACTTCGATGACCGGATGGAACTTATCTTCGAGCAGGTGCGCCCGAAGCTGGTGAAGCTGGGCAACGAGATGGCGCCCGAAATATCGCGGAAGCTTCACCTCGAGTTCTTTCCCCATGTCGCCAGGCATGCGCGCCGGACCGTAAATCCTGCGCCGGAGACCTGGGCGGCGTTCGGGCCCTCGCCCAAGGGCTACAAGAGGTATGGATATCTTGCTTTGTGTGTCTCCGGCGCCGGACTGCATGCGCGCGTGGTGGTGAAAACCGAAGCGGACCATCGTCCCGAGATGGGAGCAAGAATCGGCGCCAAAGCATTGGAGCTGGCCAAGTCATTTCGCGGCACGAAGATCGCGCACTACGAGAACTGGAATTTCACGACTCTGCCGTCGCCGAGCATCGCGGACCCGGCATTCTTTCAATTGATCGCCGATAACTTCGGAACCAAGACCGGCGTCCTCGACATCGGTTTCGGATGGCGGGTGAACGATTCGCTTCGCCTCGACCGCGCCGAACTCCTCGATGCGTTCGGCGAGCTGGAGCCGCTCTATCGCGTGCTCCGTTCGGTATCGTAGTTAAGAAGCCACATGCCCTACACTGATTTGTACCAAGGCACGGCGTGGTACTATTCACGCTTCCGCCCGGCGTATCCGGATTCGCTGGTGTCGATGCTGCGCGATACATTTGGCCTCGATGGGCGCGGCAGGCTGCTTGACCTCGGATGCGGCCCCGGCTCCGTGGCGATTTCATTGGCGCATCTGTTCGAGCATGTAGTCGCGATGGATCCCGAACCCGACATGCTCATCGAAGGTCGCGCCGCCGCCGAACGCGCAGGAGTTTCGAACATAGAGTGGATTCGCGGCGGCTCCGAAGATCTCTCGCCCGCGCTCGGTCAATTCCGCCTCGTCACGATGGGAAACTCCTTCCATTGGATGGATCGTCAACGCACCCTGGGCGCGCTCTATGACATCGTGATCGACGGCGGCGGAATCGCAGTGATGGGACATGGCGCGCCGCTTTCTCCACCGCCTCCGAAACCATGGCGCATCGCCGTTAATAGGGTGGTCAAAAAATACGTCGGTGAGCGGCCGCTGCCGTGGGATCCGGTGGAGTCTAAAGCCGAAGACATCGACCAGACCTACATCAAGCGCTCACAGTTCACTGATCTGACCTACTACGCCAAGTCATACGACATCACGTGGACGATTGATTCGATAATCGGAAATCTCTACTCGATGTCATTCTGTAGCCGCCGCGTGCTTGGCGATCGGATCGAGGCATTCGAGCGCGACTTGCGGGCTGCGATCCTTGCCGTGGAGCCTAGTGGTCAGTTGCGCGGTGAGCCGCCCGAATTTTTCGCGTACATGGCATGGAAGCGCTGACGATGCCCGACACCACCGCGATACTTGGCGCCGGCGCGTGGGGAACCGCGCTCGCAGTCATCCTCGCGCGAAACGGTCATCGCACCGTGCTATGCGCCCGGCGCGGCCAGTTGCTCAATCAATTGGTTCGCACCCGTGAAAATTCCGCTTATCTGCCCGGCGTCGCGATTCCTCCCAACGTCGAATTCACCGATTCGTGGACCGATGCAGTCGCGCAAGCCGCGGTGATCGTGATGGCGATACCGTCGCGCTATGCGCGAGCGACGATGGCCGCGGTCGGTGCGATTCCGCGCGAAGCGATCCTGGTCAGCGCAACCAAAGGCATCGAGGAGGCATCTCTCGCTACCATGACCACGATGCTCACCGAGGTGGCGCCGAATGCGCGCGCATACGCGGCACTTTCGGGTCCGGGATTCGCCGCCGAAGTTGCGCGCGGAAAACCCGCAGCGCTGGTCGTAGCATCCCGCAACGAGGACGCGGCGCACCAAGTACAGAATCTGTTCGCGTCGCCGGCGCTGCGAGTCTATCGAAGTGCCGATGTAGCCGGGGTCGAATTGGCGGGTGCGGCCAAGAACGTTATCGCGATCGCCGCCGGAATCAGCGACGGCCTCGACCTTGGATCGAGTGCGCGCGCGGCGGTGATCACGCGCGGGCTCGCCGAAATCGCGCGGCTGGTCGATGCCGCGGGCGGAAACCGCGAAACTGTGATGGGCCTTGCCGGACTCGGCGATCTGGTGCTGACCTGCACCGGTGATCTCTCACGCAATCGCAGGCTCGGAATGACGGTCGGCCGCGAAGGGGGCTTCCAACTGCCCGCTACGCCCGAGGACGGCAGGCAGGTCGCCGAGGGCATTATCAATGCGCGCTCGGTTCGGATGCTCTCGCGGCGACATGGAATCGAGATGCCGATCGTCGCTGCGGTGTTTCGGACCCTCTATGAAGCGGAGCCGCCAAAAGCTATGGTCGATGAATTGCTCAGCCGCGCGCTGAAGTCCGAGTTCTAGCCAGCGCGGCAAATTCAGGAAAGAAATATCGATGCCAACGAAGGGAACCTGCAAAGCCAAAGATTGTGAGCGCGAAGTAATTGCGAAGGGCTACTGCCGCAAGCACTATCGCCTGTGGAAGGCCGGCGAAATGCCGCATCCTCGCTACAAGATCTGCACATTCGAGAAATGCCGCAAACCGCGCGGTAAAAAGGGCAGTCTGTGCGACGACCATTGGGCGGCCGCGCATGCCAAAGCCGCCGAAGCCGCCGCTCCAGCGGCCGCCGCGCCCGCCGCTGAGGCGCCCGCCTCCTAGGCGAATAGCCGAACCTCGAGTAGCGTCGCGATGGCCAATCTGATCGTCGCCGGAGCCGCGGGCAGAATGGGCAGGATGCTCATCCAGCTCATCGCCGGCGACCCGACGCACCAACTCGTCGGCGCGCTCGAAGCGAAAGGCGTCTCCGGCGTTGGCAGCGACGCCGGGGTGCCCGCGGGTGTCGGCAAGCTCGGCGTCATCATCACCGACGACTACGCTTCGATCGCACGACCCGACAACGTCACGCTCGACTTCACCAGCGCCGCCGCCTCGTTGGAGCATCTGGAAGTGGCAACGAAAGCCGGCGCGGCGATCGTGATTGGCTCGACCGGCTTCACCGCGGAAATGGAAAGGCGCGCGCGGGAACTGGCGCCCGCGACGCGCACCGTCATCGCGCCGAATATGAGCATGGGCATCAATGTGCTGATGAAGATCGTCGCCGAGGTTGCGGCGATTCTTAAAGACTTCGACGCCGAAGTGATTGAGATTCATCATCGCACCAAAGTCGACGCGCCGAGCGGCACCGCGCTGGGACTGGGTCGCGCGATCGCGCAGGCTCGCGGGGAAAACCTCGCCGAGGAGGCGACCTATGGCCGCGAAGGTATTACCGGCGTGCGTCCGCAGCACCAGATTGGCATGCTCGCGATTCGCGCGGGCGATGCGGTAGGAGATCATACGGTGATTTTCGGCGGAACCGGCGAGCGGCTGGAGCTGACGCATCGCTCGCAGAGCCGCGAATCGCTGGCACGCGGCGCGATACGGGCGGCAGCATGGCTGATCGACAAGAAGCCGGGGCTTTACACGATGCGCGACGTGTTGGGGCTGTAGCTTAGCGCCGCGGCGTAGCAGCTTCCTCGCCTTCGCTCTCCAGCAAGGCCCATCGTTCCTGCAACCTGACCCATAGTCCGCGATGGATGCGCATCTCGTAAGCGACCATTCCAATCAGCGCGAGACCGTTGGCAGCAATGATCTTCCACCATCCGAGCTGATCGAGCAGCGATGCGTTTATCAGCGTCACCCAGCCGAAAAAGAACACCTCGAAGATCGCGAACACCACCAGCACACCGAGCGCAACCAGCGGCTCGCGATCGGTAGCGGCCATCAGAATCGCGAGCGCGACGCCGAATCCGATGAAGCCGAGGAAGTGGATGACGGTGTACGCAATGACCAGCGGCGCCATGGTGTCCGGCGTCATCGAGTTGTTGAAGATCGCCTCGCCGAGCAGCAGCGGCGTCTTGAACGCCTCACCCATCGCGAGGTCGTAGGCAAGGAACCATGCCGCAACAATCACCGCGCCGATCAGTCCGGCGGTAAGGCCTTCCCGGAAAATCGGAATCCACGGTCCCAGCAGATTGCGCGCGAGCGACGGATGACGCGACAAAAAGTAGTACAGCATCGCGACCGTAGCCAGGAGATTCGCGACCACGATTCCCCACCAGGTAACCTGATGCATCACCACGGGCCCGAGGAACATTGCGACGCCGATGAAAAAGACGTCGAACGCGCCCAGGAACACCAGCAGCGAAACCATCAGCGCCGGTTCGTCCTCGGCGGCTTCGAGCAGGTTGGCGCCGACGATTCCCGCGATGATAAACGCGCCGAAGTGCAGCACCGAGTATTCCAGCATCAGCCGGATGGCGCTCACTCCGTCCGGATGGGAGCCGTGCAGGATGGTGGCTGCGAGCAGCACCGGCGTTTCGAAAGTGCTGCCTCGCGCGGCATCGAAAATCAGGAACCACAGCGCGACGACACCGGCGCCCAGCAGTCCAGCGATCGCGCCGTCGATGATAATCCGGGATCTGGAGTGCTTCATCCGTAAGTGACTCCGACTGGAACTACTAGCCACTATAGTCTCCGGCTGCAAATTCTTCGATAACCTGCCGGATCGGCATACACTGATTTCGCGACCGGCAGATGGAATCAGTGCGGACATTTCTTACCGAGGATCATCAGCGCCTCGACGGGCTGCTCGAGCGCACCGGGGAATGCCGCACTCCGGTCGAGCTTGGCGCATACGATGAGTTTCGCCGCGCGATTCTCAAACACATCGGCATCGAGGAGAAGATCCTGCTGACCGCGGCGGCGCGGCTGCGCGGCGCGCCATTGGAGCAAGCGGCGCGCCTGCGCCTCGATCATGGCGCGATCGTGGCGATGCTGATGCCGGTACCGACGCCCACCATCATTCGCGCGATTCGCCACGTGCTCGCCGCGCACAATCCCATCGAGGAAGGCGACGGCGGCGTCTATGACACCTGCGAGAAGCTGGCGGCAGCGGAGCACCAGGAGCTGCTCGCGAACGTCGCGGCCGCCCCCGAAGTGCCGACCCGTCCGAATGCCACCTCGCCCCGCATCATCGAGGCCGCGAAGCATGCGCTCATTCGAGCCGGCTACGATGCCGCGATGCTTGACGAATAGCATCCGGACCTCCGGCGGCGCAGGATCATTACATGGCAGACAACCAGCATCGTGACGTGAATCAACCGACGATGATCTTCAACATCGCTGACGAATTGCGCGAGATGAAGACCGGCGAGCAGTGGAAGATCAGTCATCGCGGCGCCAAAACTTTGGTCAAGAATGACGCGCTGCGGATGGTGTTAGTCGCGCTCTCCAAAGGACTGCGGCTGGACGAGCATAAGGCCGAAGGCGCGATTACGGTCGCAGTCGCGCAAGGGTCGGTGCGCTTCAGCGCGAACGGCGAAGATAAGATCCTTGCAAGCGGGGCGCTACTCACGCTGGCCGGCGGAATTCCGCATGCGGTTGAGGCGCTCGAGGATAGCGCATTCGTGGTGACGGTAGTGCAGCCTCACTAGAACGACGCGCCGATTCGAGTTCAAAAAGCCTCGCGCGGTCGGGTAGTGTGGGCGGTTGATGAGCGCGGAATCGAAAGGGGCTGTAACCTTAAGGATCGGGCGATTGCCGATCCACTTCTTCACCAGCGCGGTGATCTGGTTTGCGTGCGGCGTCGCAGCAACCCCGTTGGTCGTAGGACAAATTGTCGACTTTTTCTACCAGCCACCCATCCTGGCGCTGGTACATACTTTCACGCTCGGATGGATCACCGCGTCGATCATGGGCGTGATGTATCGCTACGTGCCGGCCCTGACGCGCCATCCGATCACCTATCCACGCCTGGCGACGTGGCAGCTCGCCGTGCTCATCATCGGCACGATCGGTATCGTTTCGCATTTCGCCAACGGGATCTGGGTCGGCACCTGGTTCTCGGCCGGAATTCTGATCGTGAGCGTGGCGATGTTCGCTGCCAATATGATTCCGTGCCTTTACGCGCAACTCGGACGCGGAGTCGCCGAAACCGGAATGTTTCTCTCGACCTGCTTTCTGTTCATCGCCGCTTCGATCGGATTCGTGCTCGCGCTTGACAAGACCTATAACTTTCTCGGCGGCGATGTGCTGACCAACCTCGCGAGTCACGTGCACTTCGCGGCGATCGGATGGGTAACGCTGACCATCTGCGCGGTCTCGTATCGCATGCTGCCGGCCTTCCTGCTTCCCAGACTGCACTTGCCGAAAAGTGCGCTGTGGCAGCTTTGGGCGCTTGCCGCCGCGACGATCGCGCTCGGCACTACCTTGCTGCTCGGATTGCCGGGCGAGGTTTTATGGAGCATCGCGATCGCGGCCGCGCTGCTCGCCTACATGGTCACCATCGGTCGCCTGATGCGCTCGCGCCGGATGCCGATTGACTTCGCCGCGCGCCATGCGATGGCTGGCATTGTGTGGCTGGTGCTCGCGATCGTTTGCGGACTGACCCTCGCGATCATCGGTCCGCAAGGGCTGGCGGGGAGCCGCATCGCGACTGCATACGGCACGATGGGGCTGCTCGGCTGGATCTCCAATTTCATTATGGGAATGTCGTACCAACTATTTCCCGGCTTCGTCGTTCACGCCCGCGCGACCGCAGGATGGCCCCCGATGACGATCGCGGAGCTCTCGATCAAGCGGCCGCGATGGCTGGTGTTCATCGCGTACAACGCGGGCGTGACGATCCTGATTGCGGGATTCATGTTCTCATCAGCCGCACTCGCCCAGGTCGGAGCAGTCGGAATCGCGCTCGGCGGAATAACCTACAGCGTAACGACACTCTGGACGCTCAGCTTTGCGTATCGCAAGGCGATACCCAGCGCGGCAAATGCTTCGCTGCGAGTTCTACCCGGCTAGGTAACTGGATCGGCGCCCGGGCGGCCGGAAATGGCGCGCAAGCGCGGGCGCGGCGCCTCTTCGATGCTTGGCACGTCGCTGTCATCTTCCTGCCGCGACCATTGGTAGAAGATCGCGGTGAACACACACATCAGATAGCTGCCCTGCCCTACCCACATCAGCAAGCCGCCGAGTATCTGATCGTCCATCGCGCGCAATCCCCACAAATGCGGTCCTTCGAGGTACCACGGATACACGACTGAGTATGCGAGTGTGATGGGCGCGGCGACCGCGGTCATCGGGATCATGAGCAGAAAGATGTAAAAGATCTGCAGTGGGTACGAGAGCCGTGGCAGTTCCGGCAGTGGACTGAGTATCGGCCACCACATGATGACGCCGCTGATCATGAAGGCCAGGTGGATTGCGATGTGGATGTTCTCGTCGCGGCACATCAAGTCGAAGATTGGAGGATTGTGCGCAATCACAAACACCGCGGTGAAGCTGAGATACGCGATCAGCGGATTGGTAAAAAACTCCGCGAACGGCCGCACCCATCGGCTGAGCACCCACGGGCGCAGCATCGAGGCCGGCACCGCAAGCAGCATCAGCGGCGGAATTACAAAAGTCTGGTTGAAGTGCTGCAGCATATGCATCGTGAAGCAGCGCTGCTCGGCCCATTCATCGACCGGTCCTAAAGTAAAAATCGTAACCGCGACGGTGAACACGAACCAGAACCAGTGGCGCGAGCTGACGCGATGATTTCCGAAGGTGGCTGCTCCGACATACATCGCGACCAGCACCGCGATACCGATAGCTACACTCGGATGCATGTCGGTAATCCACTCCATGATCAGAAATAGTGAATGCCCATTCCGGGCGGGACTGTATGTCGCGAGAGAAACAGAAACAGGCCCAGCAGTGAAAGGAATACTCCAATCGCAATAGTCAGTGGGAAGACAAAGATAGTATTGACCGCCCACTTCTCGTAACGCAGATGCATAAAGAACATTGCGATTAGTGCGAACTTCGCGATCGCCAGTATGACCAGTATCGGCACCATCACCGGCCGCAGCGCGTGAATGTACGCGACTGTGATCTCCATCGCGGTCAGCACGATCAGAAATCCGCCTACGATCAGATAGACGGTGTTGCTGATGTGCGCCTGCTCTTTTTCGACGTAAGTGTCGTCGCTCATGCGCCCTTAACCTGCTGCATCAGATAAACCAGGGTGAAGATGATTACCCACACGATATCGACAAAGTGCCAGTAGAGTCCCACCATCTCGACCGACAGCGCGCGCGACTTGTCGAGCTTGCCGGTAAACGACGCGACGATCAGAACCAGGATCCACAAAATTCCGATCGCGACATGGGTGCCATGCGTCCCGACCAGCGTATAGAAGCATTGCGAGAACAGGTTGGTCTGGTACGCCATCCCCTTCATCCAGAAGCCGTGAAATTCGTGAATCTCGACTCCGAGAAAAATCATTCCGAAAAACGCGCAGCCGATTAGCCAGATGCGATTCCACACGCGATCATCGCGCTGGATCGCGTTGAGCGCGAGGACCATCAGCACGCTCGACATTAGAAGAATAAAGGTGCTGAACGAGGTCAGCGGGATTTCCAGGATCTCGGCGCCCGGTGGTCCAGGGTTGCGCGTCTTGTACACCACGTAGGTCGAGATCAGCGTCGCGAAGAACAGGCATTCGGATCCGATAAACGACCAGATGCCCACTTTGCGGACGTCGGCGCCGACCGAGCGCGAGGCTTCGTCGGTCTCATGCGTTTCCTGTCCGAAGGTCGGATACTCGAACGCCATCCCGACGATGCCCAGGAACATCGCGAGCAAGCCCAGCGCCACCAGCCGATACCACATCACAATCCATCCCAGGCCCATCACGAAAAGCCCGCCCGCGATAACGAGCGGAAAGAACGAAGGCGCCGGCATATGGATCGGCTCGGTCGGCGCGGCCTCGGGCACCGGTTTGGGAATCTGCCCCGCCGCATACATCGCGACCCCGCGCGACCCGGCGCGTCCGTACTTGGTAATCCAGAAAGGATCGCGGCCGCGCACGTTGGGAATGTTGCCGAAGTTGTAAGCCGGCGGTGGCGAGGTCGTCGCCCATTCCAGGCCGCGTCCATCCCACGGATCGGCAGGCGCGCGCTCGCCGTTAATCAGGCTCTTGATGATGTTGATGTACAAAACCAGAAATGCGAGCCCCAGGATGAATGCGCATACCGTCTCGAACTGGTTGATGAACGTCCATCCCATGTTGGGCGCGTAAGTGTAGATGCGCCGCGGCATACCCAACTGCCCGACGATGTGCATGGGGAAGAAGGTGCCGTTGAATCCGATCAGGGTGAGCCAGAACTCCAGCTTGCCGAGCCGCTCATCGAGCATGCGGCCGGTCATCTTCGGCCACCAATAGTAGAACGCCCCGAAAATCGCGAAGGCGACGCCGCCGAACAAGACATAGTGAAAATGCGCGACGATGACGTACGAATCGGTTTGCTGCAGATCGACCGGCGGGCTCGCGAACATGATTCCGGTCAACCCGCCGATAGTGAACTCGAGGATGAACGCGAGCGCAAAATACATCGCGGTCGTCATGCGCAACGAGCCGCCCCACACGGTGGCGATCCACGAGAAGATCTTGATCCCGGTGGGGATTGCAATCAGCATCGAGGTGATCGCGAATGCGCTGTCGGCGACCGGCCCCATCCCGGTCGCGAACATGTGATGGCCCCACACGCCGTAGGACAAAAACGCGATCAGGATCACCGAGTAGACCATCATCGGATAGCCGAACAGCGGCTTGCGCGCGAAGGTCGGCAGCATCTCGGAAATTATTCCGAAGGCGGGCAGCGCCATGATGTAGACCTCGGGATGTCCGAACAGCCAGAACAGGTGCTGCCACAGAATCGGCGTCGCGCCTTCCATCGCCTGGTAGAAATGCGCGCCGAAAAAGCGATCGAGGAAAAGAAACAGCAAGTCCGACGGTGAGCGCCGGGAATGCGAGCAGGATCAGGACCACCGTCACCAGCAGCGTCCACACGAACAGCGGCATCCGCATGTAGGTCATGCCCGGCGCGCGCATCGAGACGATCGTGGCGAGAAAATTTATCGCGGTGAGAACCGTCGCGACGCCCGAAATGATGAGGCCGATATCCCAGAAATCGATGTGCAGGCCGGGCGTGTACATGCGTTCGGTCAGGTTTGCATAACCGAACCATCCGGCATTCGGGAACCCACCGTTACGCCAGAACAATCCCAGGTGAAGAAAAATTCCGCTGAACAGAAAAATCCAGAAGCTCAGCGCATTGAGACGCGGAAATGCAACGTCGCGCGCCCCGATCATCAGCGGCAGCAGAAAATTCCCGAAGAACCCGATCAGCAGCGGCATCACGACCAGGAAGATCATGGTGGTGCCATGCATCGTGAACAGCTCGTTGAAGAGCTCCGCCGAAATGAAATGATTGTTCGGATAGAACAATTGGGTGCGGATCAGCAGCGCCTCGATCCCGCCGAACGCCATGAAAACCAGCGCCGCGATGCCGTACATCATCGCCACCTTCTTGTGGTCGATGGTGTTGAGCCAGCTGATCAAGCCGCCTTCGAGGTAGCTCGGCTCTACAATCGGTAATGCTTGCGGTTGGGCAGCCATAGGAACAATTCCCCTACTTCAGGCTTTCCAGATACGCGACCAGGTCGTGGAGTTCGTCGCCGCTCAGACCGAAGTCCGGCATCTCGGCTCCGGGCTTGAGTTCCGACGGATGCGCGATCCATGCGGTTAGCTCCTTTGGATCGTTGGCAAGCACTCCGGCGGCAATTGTGGTGCGGCTTGCCAGATGCGTCAGGTCTGGGCCGACATAACCCTTCGATACGCCATTGATAGTGTGGCAGGTCGTGCACGGACTATCGGCGAACACGCGCGCGCCGCGGCCGGCAGGCGTTTCTTCGGCCGGATTCGGAGCAGGCTCGGCCTGCGCCTTTTCCCACCTTGCGAATCGGTCGGGCGGGTCGACGAAGATTCGAAATCGCATGTTGGCATGCGACACGCCGCAAAACTCGGCGCATTGCCCGTAGTACTCGCCCGGAACGGTCGAGATGAAGTCGATATGGTTGACCTGCCCCGGAACCACATCGCGTTTTCCGCCTAGCCGCGGCACCCAGAAACTGTGGATGACGTCGTTCGATACGAGGCTAAGGCTAATCGGACGATCGGCGGGAATGTGCAACTCGTTGGCGGTCATCACCTTGGAGCCGTCGTGGTAGTGAAACTCCCACCACCATTGATGCGCGATAACCGTGATCGGGAGTGCATTCGCGGCCGGAGCACGCGGCTGAGTGCGGAAAATCAGTCGCACGGTCGGAATCGAGATGAAGAGCAGGATCAGGGCCGGACCCAGCGTCCATGCGATCTCCAGTTTCAAATCGGAACTGACCGAGGTCGGAGGTCCCGCTTCGCCGACCCGAGTCGAGAAGACGAACACCGCCAGGATGAATGCGACGATCACGATCACCAGGATCAAAAGATCCCAGGCGGTGACCTCCATGAACATGCCGTAGCACCAGTTCGCCAGATCCGAACGCGGCGCCAGCGTGCTCATCGGATGACCGGGATCCTCGCCGCATCCGCACGCGAGAATCGCCGGCAGCAGGCCCAGCAGGTTCGCTGTGAAGCGGCGCATGCTCATTCTTCAGCGGCCTCCAACACCTGGGACGCTGTCGCGGCAGCAATGGTCAGCTTCATTCCAGGAATCGCGCACAATCCGAAGATGCCGAGGAATCCCAGCGTCACTGCCAGCTCGATCCAGTTGAACGGGATGTACTTCGGCGTGATCGATGGCACCACCAGCACATAGCGCTCGAGCCACATTCCGAGCAGGCCGAGAAATGCGACGCTGCCCAAAATCGTGGGCGTCTTCTTCGGCTTTACGCCCATCAGCAGGACAAACGGTATCACCCACACCAACAGCGGCACGGTCCAGGTCGGGATCATCCATGGCGTGTAGATCGTGTAGCCGGCTGGGCCGCCGATGAGCGCGCCGCGCACCACCAGGAAAAATGTTTCGGCTGGGATGTCTCCGTACCAAATCACGATGTATTGCGCGAACAACAGGTAGGCCCAGAACACCGAGAAGGCGAAGGTGAATTTGCCGAGATCGTGCAGGATGCTGTCGCGCGTGAACAGGTTTCCGGGACCCAGGCGGCCTCGCAGCACGACCGCTGTCAGAGCCATCGCCACAATACCGCTCCAGAAAGCGCCGCCGAAGAAATACGCGCCGAACAAAGTGCTTCTCCATTGCGGCGCCAGCGACATGATCAGATCGAATGCAATCAGCGACATGACCGCGGCGTAGGTGAGTGCGAGCGCGGGAGCGAGGCGTCGAATCGCGGCCGGCGGCATCTCGATGTTGTCATTGGAGAGCGCCCACTGCCGGACATCGACGCGATGCGAAATGCGGATGAACCACAAATCCAGAAGCGTCAGCGCCAGCAGCGCAAAGCCTTCGCGCGCGAAGAAAAATGGCGTGTTGAGCCAGATCGGATTTTTCGCCAACTGCGGTTTCGTCACCCACGGCCACAGCTCGGCGCGTCCGAAAAAAAGAATCCAGAACAAAACAAATGCGACGGGTATGAAAAGGTAGAATGATTCGGCGAGCCGATACGCGCCGGGGCCGCCCCATCGCGCCTGGGTCAGGTAGAATGCGCCGGAGATCATCACGCCGCCCTGCGCGACGCCGAAGAAGAAGAGAAAGTTCACCAGAAATGCTTGCCACGCATGCGGTTCCGTCTCGGTCATCACCCCGATGACGAATCCTGCGACGCCGATGAGCGTGAGGATCGCGCAAACTGCCACCAGCGCCACCGGCGTGCGAATGCCCTCGGCGCCGGGGATCATCCCGGAGGCTTGGGGCGCGGGTGACGCTTGAGGATGGGCGCTCATTGCAGGACTCGCGGGCGCGGATCCTCATGCGCGACGTCCTCGGCGCCCGCGTCGCGCATCAACGCTTCGATTTTTGCGCGGTCAGCCTCGTCGCATCCAACCGCGATGCCAAACCGATCGGCGCCGAATCTTTCCGAGTATCCGGCAATCGGATCAAATTGAGGCAGGCGCGCGAACAGGAAAAAACTCAGCGCTGCGGACAGGCCCCCGAACAGGATCATCAACTCGAACATGATGATGATAAACGGCGGTATCGATACGACCGGTTTGCCCCCGGCAACCAGGTTCCATTCCCACGAGGTGCCGACCGTCACCGCGAGTCCCGTCAACACGCCTGCGATACCGCCGATCAGGACAAACGCGCGCACCGGGCTCAGTCCACGTCCGATGGCGTGGAGCAAGTGCTCGCTCGGAATCGGCGAGAACACGCGAAACTCGATGGCGTTGCGCTTGAGCGCCTCGACCGCGTGCACGCACTGCTCTTCCTCGGCGAAGCTGGCGACTAGTTCGATTTCAGCCGTCATTGGATGCCTGTTCGGATGCACGCGAGACGCTCGGATAGTAGTTGTCGCGCAGCGATTGACGCAGCCACCGAATCCCTTCCTTGAGTTCGGTCATTGAAATGATCGGCAGGTAGCGGGTGAAGAGCGAGAACAACATCAGAAACCAGGCGAAGCTGCCGACCGTGATCATCACCTCGGTGATCGATATATGAAAGAAACTCCATTGCGAGGGATTGAAGTTAGTGGCCAGCGAACCCGCGATGATCACGAAACGCTCCAGCCACATTCCGATGTTGACGAAAATCGTCACGATGAATAACGGGATGGTGCTGCGCCGAATCCGCGGCGAGAACAGCGCGAGCGGAAGCACGCAGTTGCCGAACACCATCACCCAGAACAATGGTCCCCACGGACCGAAGTAGCGCATGTTGAACGTCACCACCTCGAACTGATCCTGCCCGTACCAGGTGATGAAGGTTTCCGTGATGTACGAATAGCTGACCACCAGCGAGGTCAGCAGAATGACTTTCGCCAGGTTGTCGAGATGCCATGGGGTGATGAGGCCCTGGAGGTTGAGCAGCCGGCGCATCGGGATCAGCAGCGTCAACACCATTGCGACCCCGGACAGGATCGCACCCGCGACGAAGTACGGCGCGAAAATCGTGCTATGCCACCCGGGAAGCTGCGCCATCGCGAAGTCCCACGACACTACGCTATGCACCGAAATCACCAGCGGCGTGGCGAGGCCCGCGAGCAGCAGATACATCATCTGGAAATGGCGCCATTGTTCATCGGTCCCGCGCCATCCAAACGCCAGCATCGAGTAGAATGTCTTGCGCAGCCCCTTCGCGGCGTCGCGCGCGTTGGCTACGTCGGGAATCAACCCCATCAGCAGGAAGGTCGCGCTGATGGTAAGGTAGGTCGACACCGCGAAGGCATCCCAGACCAGCGGCGAGCGAAAGTTCGGCTGCAGGTAACGCTCGTTGGGGTACGGCAACAACCAGTAGGCATTCCATACACGCCCGAGATGGATCAGGGGAAACAATCCCGCCGTCAGTACCGCGAACAGGGTCATGGTCTCGGCGAGGCGATACACCGCGGTGCGCCAGCGGGTGCGGAAGAGATACAGGATTGCCGAGATCAGGGTTCCCGAATGCGCGATTCCGACCCAGAACACGAAGTTGGTGATGTAGACCGCCCACATCGTGGGCTGCTTCAGTCCGGTCACTCCGAGGCCGCGGTAGATCTGGCGCGTCCACAGCGCGGCCGCGATCGCAACCAGTGTCGCGCAGAAGCCGATCCACGCCCAGAACAGCAGCCCCGGCGGCTCCATGATCCGATGCACGCCGCGATCGATGTCGGCATAGGTCGGGCTGGTGTTGATCGGTTCGATCGCGGCGGCCACTTACGCCTTCTCCTTCTCATGATAGATGTTGCGGAGGTAGACGATCGCGGGCTGGGTGTTGAGATCCTCGAGCGAGCGATAGCGGCGATCCTTGTTTGCCTCGCGACGTTTCATCATCCCGCTCTCGGGATCCTTCATGTCGCCAAATGAGATGGCCTTGGTGGGACACGCCTGCGCGCACGCGGTGACGATCTCGCCGTCGCGCACCGGACGCTTCTCGACCTTTGCGTTGATTTCGGTGCTGACGATCCGCTGGATACAAAAAGTACACTTTTCCATCACGCCCGGCGCTGCGCGCCGTCACATCGGGATTGAGCTGGAGATGGGACGGCTCGGGCCAGTCGGGATCGAAGAAGTTGAAGCGGCGCACCTTATACGGACAATTGTTCTCGCAGTAGCGAGTCCCGACGCATCGGTTGTAAATCTGCCCGTTGAGGCCCTCGTCGGTATGCACCGCGGCGAACACCGGACACACCGGCTCGCAGGGCGCGTGATCGCATTGCTGGCACAGCATCGGCATCAGGTAGAGTTGCGGCTGCGGCTCCGAGCGCGCGGGCTCGGGAAAATATCGATCGATGCGAATCCACGACATGATGCGTCCGGCCTCGACCTGATCTTTGCCGACGATCGGCACGTTGTTTTCGGCGTAGCAGGCCGCGACGCACGCACTGCATCCGGTGCATGCGTTCAGATCGATAGTCATGCCCCACATGTGTTTCCGATTGGGCGCGTACGATGCGTACATCTCATACGGCACGTCCGGCAGTTCCTCCTCGACGTACTTCGGCTCGATGTGATTGGCGAGTTGCTCGATACTCACCGCCTCGGCGAGGGTTCGTCCCAGCATGAAGTCGTTTCCAACCGGGGTGACGTTGGGTTGCCATTTGCCGGTCGCACGCGCCGACACCTCGATACTCGAATGACGCGGGCGCAGAAGCGTGAAAGCATTGGCGCCCCGATTTTTCGCATAGCGCCCGTATGACGTATGCCCCTGTCCGAGTGGCATCGCGATGGTGCCGCGCGCGACCCGTTCGCTCACCAGCGCGGGCGCTTTGATGACACCCTCGGAGGAGCGCAGCTCTACCACCTGGTTGGATTTGACGCCGATGTCTTTCGCGGTGTCGGGATGAATCTCGGCCCAGCTATCCCACACGATCTGCGTCACTGGCTCGGGAATCTCCTGGAGCCACGACTTATCGGCGCCGCGGCCGTCGTAGAGAAACGGATGCGGATAGGCGCAGAGCGCGAGCTTGGGAACGGCGGAGGAGTCAGGTCCGCTCTTAAGCGCGTCCGTCTTGAGCGAGACCTGGACCGCGGCGGGCTCGGAATAGACGCCGCCTTCGGTGAGCGATTTGATCCAGAACTCGTTCGCATCAGCGCTACTGAGTTTTCCCCACTCTGCTTTGAGGGCGGCCGCAGTATCTTTCCATGGGAGCGCCGCGCCGCCGCTTCGATTCGCGAGGTTGAGGAGAACATCGCCGAGCGGCTTGCTGGCGAACACCGGCTGCATCACCGGCTGGCCGAGACCATGCACCCCGGCGCGCGGAAAATTGTCACGCCACGACTCGAGCGGATGATGAATCGGGAGCAGCAGATGTGCGCCCGCAGCACTTTCGTCGGGGACGGTGCCCAGCCACACCAAGAACGGAACTTTCCCGAATGCTTCGGTAGTCCGCCATGCCTGCGGCATCGAGTAAAGAGGGTTGGCGGCGCCCGCGATCAGCAGCACATCCACGCCCGAAGTCGTGAACTCCAGATTGGCCACCCCATTGAGCGCACCACTCGATTTCCCGACGACACCGATACGAAACTTCTCGGTCGCTGCGGCCAAATCATCGCTCTTGGCCACGATTTCGGGTGGCTCGTTCTCGTAGAACAGCATCGTTCGTCCGAGATTGCCGGTCACAGCATTGAGGATGAATGCGGCGGCATGCAGCGTCGGATCGTCTCCGCCCCCCAGCGCCAGCGCACCGTCGGCTTTCCCGAAGCGTTCCGCAGTTTTGCTGATGCGTTCGGCGGAGACGCCGGTCTTCTGACTCACCGAGACGGGATCGTAGAATGCCGCAAAGCTTTTCAACGCGGCGACATCGATGCCACTGTTGGGCTGCACCCATCCCTGCGCGATAATGACATGCAGGATCGCGAGCGCGAGCATCGCCTCGGCACGGGCGGGCGAGGGAATCCATTCGTCGCACTTCGCCGCGGTCATGTTGAAGCGCGGGCCGACATAGATCGCGCGGCCCATCGTGACCGTACCGTTGCGATCCCTCGGCGCGCGAAATTCCGCGTACTGGCGCGCGAGCTCGATCGGCGAACGCCAGGTCTCGAGGAAATCTGCGCGAAAGGAAAGCAGCACTTCCGCCTGGTCGATTCGATAGGCGGGAAGATCGCGGCGTCCGAACACCATCTCCGAGGCCTCGCGCTCGGGCTCATCACTAAGCGCCTCGTAGTAGATCGCGCGATTCGATTTGTAGGCCCCAAGGAATGCGCTACCGATGGTCTGTAGCGTCGGTCCCTGCGGCGAGGCAATCATGGCTACGCGATCGTTGCCCTTGGCGGCTGCCTCTTTGAGATGATCGGCGAGTTGTTTGAGCGCGTCATCCCACGAAATCTCAGTGAGCTTGCCATCCGCGCCGCGCAGCATGGGGCTACGCAATCGGTCCGGATTATAAAGTCCCTGTAACCCCGCCTGACCGCGCGCGCAAATGGCGCCCCGGTTGATCGGATGGGCGGGATTTCCTTCGAGCTTGATGACGCGACCCTCCCGCACCTTCGCGATAATGCCGCATCCGGCCGGACACTCGTCGCAGGTGGTCGCGTAAAAGGTGGGTACCCCCGGTATGACGTTTTCATCCGGCACGACGTAAGGGATCAGCTTGCGCGCAGCCGGTTGGCATCCCGGAATCGCGGCGGCTGCGCTCGCGGTCGCGGCGAGTTTCAAGAAGGAGCGTCTGGAAAATCCATCTGCCATATCATGTCCTGCTAGTGATGACAGACCGCGCAATCGAGGGTCACTTTGCGTCTGGTATGACATTCGACGCAAAAGCCCATGTTGATTTCATGCACAGGCACGATGCGATCCATCTTCTGCACCTCGCCGTGGCACTCCTGGCATTGGACGCCGGCGGCGATGTGCGGCTTATGCGTAAAGCGCACAAAGTCCGGCAGCGTATAGACACGATTCCATCGGATCTCGAATGGCGGCTGCGCGTCGTCCATCCACGGACGGGTTACGGGCTCGATACCGCCGACCAGTGAGGCGCCGTGGCATCCCACGCATTTGGCGACCGGCGGCGCGCCCGCGGTCTGCGATCGTCGCGCATACTCGTGACAGTATTGGCAGGGAATCTGGTTGACGCCGGCGTGGACGCGATGGCTGAAGGGAATCGGCTGCTGCACATCGGCGCGGGGAGCCCAGGGGCGTTCCGAAAATGCCAGCGTGCCGAGTCCGAAGACCAGCAGGATGATCGCTAGAGGAAGCAGGGTCCGGTTCATGTTACAGCTAGGGGGGACCCAATCCGGTTACTTGCAGTTATGGCCAGCCAGAGGCCCGCTCGGCATCGTCGAAGCGGGCGGCGGATTCATGTTCGAGGATCCGGCTCAGGCTTCGCTCGCGCGCGCCCGAGGAGAGCCTGATCAGCATTTAGTCCTCCCACGAACGCATCGCCACCGAATCCCTGTGTTAAATTGTCTAACATCACGATCATCGATGATCAAGTTGCGTTAATAGTGGGTCACCAACCGGACTTCCGGAGGGCCAGCATCAGAGCGCGACAGATTGCGCATTTCCCGTTCTCCCGGAAGGGTTTAGTGAAGTTTTGCCGGCCGAAGGCAAGGCATTTTCGGAACGGGCGTTCAGACCAGGACGATTTCGCTATAGCTGGCCTCAATGTCGAGATCGCGACATCAAAAACAATGCCGAATTGTGGAAAGATGCATCGCGAAAGTTAAATTTTGGCGCAAAATCGTCCAGATTGTTTCGGACCCCCTGCCAAGTATGTTAGTTCTATTTTGCAACTATCATTTCACGGAGAATCTGGTACCCGGTGCAGATCAAGACCGCCTCGAGACTCGGCCTATTACCTCCCTATCTCTTTGCCGAGCTCGACCGTCTCAAGAAGGAAGTCGCCGCCAAGGGAGTCGATGTAATCAGCCTCGGCATCGGCGATCCTGACCTGCCGACTCCCGCGCACATCATCCAGAGCGTCAAGCGCGCTTCCGATGAGCCCAAAAATCATCGCTACCCCGACTACGAGGGCCTGCTCGAATATCGCCAGGCCGCCTCGGCGTGGTACAAGCGCCGGTTTGGGGTCGAATTCAATCCGCTTACCGAAGTATGCGCGCTGATCGGCTCGAAGGAAGGCATCGCCAATTTTTCGACCGCGGTGGTCGATCCCGGCGATATCGTGCTCATCCCTGACCCCGGCTATCCGGTCTACTACTCGGGATGTGTGTTCAATGGCGGAGAGCCGTATTACCTCACTCTGCGTAAGGAAAACGGCTTCAAGCCGGATTTGAATACGATTCCCGCTGAAGTCGCACGCCGAGCCAAGATGCTATGGCTCAACTATCCCAACAATCCCACCGGCGCGACCGTGGAAGTGGGATTCTACCAAGATGCGGTCGCGTTCTGCCTCAAGCACAACATCATCCTCGCGCATGACAATGCGTATTCGGAAATCGCCTATGACGGCTATCGCGCCCCGAGCATCTTCGAGGTCGATGGCGCGCGCGAATGCGCGGTGGATTTCCATTCGCTGTCGAAAACCTTCTCGATGACCGGATGGCGCGCCGCCTTCGTGGTCGGCAATGCGGCGCTGGTCGGCGCATTGGGCAAAGTCAAAACCAACATGGACTCGGGCGTTCCGCAGGCGATCCAGGAAGGATCGATCACGGCGCTCGAAGGCGGCGACGGCGACCAGCTGGCCGCCTACTGCGCCATCTACAAGGAGCGCCGCGATCTGCTGGTCGGGGCGCTGCGCGCGATGGGTCTCGCATGCGAGCTGCCGCGCGCCACTTTCTACGTTTGGGCCGAGGTCCCCAAGGGATACACCTCGGTCTCATTCACTGAGCGGGTGCTGAAAGAGGCCGGGGTCGCGATCACTCCGGGCTCCGGTTTCGGCAAGGGTGGTGAAGGTTTCGTTCGCTTTTCATTGACCGTATCGAGCGATCGATTGAAAGAGGCGGTAGAAAGAATAAAGGCGCTCAGGCTTTAACGCATCAGGATGCCCCATAGGGCTTTCATCGGAATAGGCAGTAACCTCGGCGACCGAGCCGGCAATTACCGGGAGGCGATCCAGAAAATCGCTGCCATCCCCGGTACGCGCGTCGTGCGCCAATCCTCGATCTACGAGACCGAACCGGTCGGCGACGAGTTGATGCTGAAGTGGCCGTTCCTCAATGGCGTGGTCGAGGTCGATACCGAGCTGACGCCTGAAAACCTGATGAAGCGGCTGCTCACCATCGAGCGCGCAATGGGCCGCAAGCCGTTCAAGGGTCGCAAGCCGCTGCGCGGCAAGTACAAACCGCGCATTATCGATCTGGACCTGCTGTTCTTCGACAAGGAAGTCATCAACACGCGCGCTCTGACGGTGCCGCATCCCAGGTTGCACGAGCGCCGCTTCGTCCTCGCGCCGATGGCCGAACTGGCGCCGACATTGATGCATCCGAAGCTCAACCAGTCGATTTCCGAGATGCTTTCGGGACTCAAGTCGCCGCATCGCGTGTCACTGGCGCGCGCCGACATGTTGCGCCCCCCGCAAAAGAGACCGGCCCTGGTGCCGTAACTCCGATATCTCGTTGGGGCGCGCTGGATGGCGGGACGGCGTAGCTGGTCGGAGGACGCGCTAGTCGACTTGCGCGGCGTTGACTACCTTGTTGTGCGCGTCGAATTCGAAAATGTAATGTTGCTGGCCCGGCTGGCGATAGTCGTAACGGGTGCCACCAGTATCGTCGGTCGGCTGCTTCACAGTCGGACGACCGAAAGTCTTCTCGACCTCAGTAGTTCCTTTTCCAACCCATTGCGCGAGAAATTCTTTACGGGGCACACGAGAAGCTTCGGCCTTGGCCTCGGCCTGTCGATCCGATTGGAACTGACTGGGCATGAAGACATTGCATCCGGCGGTGCTCATCAGCAGCCAGAAAAGCAGCGTACTATGAAACTTTCGTGTTTTCGGCATCAGAGGTCCCGTAGCGGCGATCCGGATGGTACGAGGTTTGGCATTCATAGATGAAAAGTCAATAATTCGGCTTCGATGAAGCTGCGACTGGGATTTCTCGCCTCGCATGGCGGCTCCAATGTGCAGGCGATCCTCGATGCGTGCCGCGAGGGCCGCCTCGATGCCGAACCATGCGTCGTCATCAGCAACAACTCCGATGCGACGGTACTCGACCGCGCGATGGCGGCGCGGGTTCCCGCGTTTCATCTAAGCTCCCACATCCACCCCGATCCCGCGCGCCTCGACGAGGCAATCCTCGCCATGCTGGAAAAGCATCGCGTGAACCTCATCGTGCTCGCCGGCTACATGAAGAAGCTGGGGCCGAAAACGCTCGCCCGCTATCGCGGGCGCGTGCTCAACATCCATCCCGCGCTGCTGCCGAAGTATGGCGGCCAGGGAATGTATGGGCATCACGTACACGAGGCGGTACTCGCGGCGGGCGAGAAGGAATCGGGCGCAACGGTGCATATAGCGGATGCCGAGTACGATGAAGGACGCATCCTTGCGCAAATGAAAATCCCGCTGAAAGCCGGCGACACTCCCGATAGCCTCGCGGCGCGAGTACTGGAGGTTGAGCATAAGCTGTATGCGGAAACCCTCCAGCGCATCGCGTCGGGGGACATCAAGCTGGAAGGTCTGTAATCGGCGACGATCCGATCGGTAACGCTGCACAGCTTGTTCCGTATCTTTGTGCATTCGCCGCCAGGTTTAGGCTGTGCCGTCGACGGAGTTGACTCATAGACGACGTGTGCCTACACACTGTTGCTATCGACGCGTCGAGTTGGATGCCCGGAAAGTCCAGCCATTTTCAAGGAGCAGATTGCGATGACGATACATCAACAGATCGGCAAAGCGATTGGCGCGCACGGGATGTGGAAATCGCGCCTGCAGAAAGCCATCGATGAGGGCGCCAGCCGTCTCTCGATCACAGTGGTGCGGCAGGACGATCAGTGCGATTTCGGAAAATGGCTTCACGGCAATGATCTGCCCTTGGAGAGCAAGCAGACGGAACACTACAAACAATGCCGGCATCTTCATGCGCAGTTTCATCTGGCAGCTTCCAAGGTCTTGACCCTCGCAATCGCATTGAAAAAGACGGACGCGCTCCGCGCGATGGACGCCGACGGTGAGTTCGCCGCGGCTTCGAGCGGACTGACCAAGGCGATGTTGGATTGGGACGCTGCGGCAACCCGGCCTGCGCCGGCGCCCACGGCGGCCGGACAAAAGTAGTCCTCGCGCGCCTAGTGACGTTCTAGCCGCAATTCAATCCGAGAACGAAGAGTCACGATGTGCTATCATGCGGTGACGACGCCCCAGCGAGGCGCCGCTGGCATTCATGGACGCGAGTCGGCAACTGTGCAGAAATGCATAAACGAACCCACCGCAAGCATCGCCAGGGTCTTTGGGGGATAGCTTCGACCGGCACCAGGCCGTCGTCGCGAAATGACAAAACGAAGCCAAAAAAGCGAGGAGAATCAAAGCATTTGATTTGTGCGGGTGAGAAAGAGGAGCGGTAGATCTCGCGCGGCCACCTTCCCGAGCCTAACTGGGCGAAGTCAGCCTCGCGGCGCAAGACGCAACCGAAAGTGCAAAAACAAACCCACTTTCAGATCAGGAGAACAAATGTCGTAACACCGTGATATCATTGGGTAATTGAAGCAATCGGCAGAGCGGTTTAAGGGCAAATCAGCCGCTGCTTTGATGCTTCCCGTTAGCGATTTCGCCGCGCTAACGTCATTGGATAGCCATCCTCACAAAGGAAGTGCCCGCCGATGAGTTGGTCGTGGAAGAATGCCCTCCAGACTCGCCGCGAATTCCTCAAGCGCAGCGCCATCGCCGGAATCGGCGCCGGGCTGCTGCCGATCCTCGGTGCGACCGACGCCGCCGCCTCGATTCCGCCCGGCGAAGTTCGTCGCTTCGCACCCCTGGGGAAGACCGGCCTCAAGGTCTCAGACATTTCATTTGGCGGATCGAGGCTCCACATCGGCGATGAGGATATCGTCCGCCACGCCTTCGATCGCGGGATCAACTACTTCGACAGTGCCGAGAACTACACCGGCGGCGAATCCGAAACCGTGATCGGCAACGCGCTCAAGGGCAAACGCGACAAGGTCTACCTCACCTCCAAAGTGATTGCCCTTCCGTCCGATTCGAAGGAATCAATGATGGCGTCGCTGGAGGGCAGCCTGAAGCGGCTCCAGACCGATCATGTCGATGTCTACTTCAACCACGCAATCAACGACATCGAGCGCATCAAGAATCCGCAGTGGCACGAATTCACCGAGCAGGCGAAAAAGCAGGGCAAGATCCGATTCGCCGGAATGTCGGGGCACGCCGGAAATCTCATCGACTGTCTCGATTGGGCGATCGACTCCGGACGCTTTGACGTGATCCTGTGCGCATACAACTTCGGGCAGGATCCCCACTTCTATCAGCGCTTCTTCCGCTCCTTCGATTTCGTCGCGGTCCAGACAGATTTGCCGCGCGTGCTCAAGAAGGCCAAACAGCATGACATCGGGGTGGTGGTGATGAAGACGCTGCGGGGCGGACGCCTCAACGATATGCGTCCCTACGAAAAGGACGGCGCCACCTTTTCGCAAGCCGCGTTTCGATGGGTGCTGTCAAATCCCGACGTCGACGCCCTCATCGTTACCATGACGAGTACGGGCCAAGTCGATGAGTACCTCGGCGCCTCGGGGGCGCGCGCAACGGCCGCCGCTGATATTCCGCTGCTGCAACGCTACGAGCTTCTCAACGCATCGTCGCAATGCCGCCAGGGATGTGGGATTTGCGAAAGCTCGTGTCCGTACGGCGTCGAGATTGGCGAGGTGTTGCGGACCCGCATGTACGCCGTCGACTACGGCGACGTGGGTTTCGCGCGCGATGAGTATGCGCTCCTCGGCAAGGGCGCCGAGGCCTGCCTGTCGTGTAGCGCGAAGCCGTGCGCCACCGCATGCGTGTACGGACTACGGCCCGATGCGCTGCTGGCGCCGACCCATCGCGCCCTGACGCGATCGATTTAGGGGTGGCTGCTGATCGGAAAGGGCCGACGATTTATCGCCGGCCCTTCCGCGCGGAACGGAATTCCATTTTTCAATGGCGCTGAACCTCGCCGCGCCATGCGCCGGTTTCGGTGCCGCGTGACTCGATGAACTTCTTGAAGCGATCGAGGTCGCCCTGGATCCGCATTGAGACCGCACCGAGCAGGTCGCCGGCCTTCTCCACGAATCCCTGCGGATCGTATTCCATCTGCAGCATGATGCGGGTTTTGCCGTCGCCCAGGCGATGGAACGTCACCACCCCGCCCTGCTTTGGTCCGATGGTCGAATGCCATGCGATGCGCTGATCGGGAACCTGCTGATCGATGATCGCATCAAAGTCTTCTTCCTTACCGGCGACCTGGGTCTTCCAATGAAGACGCTTGTCGTCGAGCTGGCGCACGGATTTCACCCCCTCCATGAAGCGCGGAAATTCCTCGAACTGGGTCCATTGGTTGTAGGCGGTATTGATCGGGACATTCACGTCAATGGATTTCTCGACGGTCGACATACGAAAACACTCCTTGCTCATGCCTCAAACCGGGCGGGTGATTCCGAAGCGGCTTCGCTTCAGAACGAGCAGCGATGCGCTGGCTCTGAACGGTGGGACGAACCCTGCGACGCGCTCATTCATGCAAGACGGTCGGGTTAGTGACCACTGGTTCGGAGTGGAAGCATGTGCAGTTCGCAGCATCTTGTCGATTTAGGCACGCGCGCACTCGCGTTGCTTCAAGTCTCTGAAGCGACAATCATTCGGTCACGTCGTCGCGCCTGTGAGTTCATCGGCTACGCCTCATCTGAAGACAGTCGCATCGCGGTATGGCATCGGCGCGAAGGTCACCATCCTCGTGCTACTGCTTCTCGCGGCGCACGCGATGCTGGGTTTGCTATATCGCGTCGCTGCGCCGCTTACGTGGGACTACGGTCCCGCACAGCTCGCGATCTATGTCGACAGGCTCGCCGGCGGCGCGCCGCTTTATCGCGACTTCCGCATCGCGCCGTTCATGCCCCTGGTGTATGGTCCGGTCGTTCCGTCGATCACCGCGATGCTCGCGCCGGCGTTCGGAGCCGGTCCGATGGCCGCCCTCGAGGCCGGTCGTCTCATAACAATCGGGTCGAGCCTGGTCGTATGCACGATGATCTGGTTCCTCGCGCGCAGGATCGGCGCGAGCGCTGATGCAGCAGCTATAGCAACCCTCGCGTTCATGCTGTCGCCGATCGTGCTGCGCTGGGGCTTCGAGTATCGCGTCGACATGCCGGCGCTCGCCTGCGAACTCGGCGGTGTGTTTGCCTTCGCAAGCGGCGCGCCTGCAACCGCGATCGCGCTGTTCGTCGTCAGCTACTTCATCAAGCAGGGACAAGCGGTCGGCATCGCCACGGTCGTGCTGTACTGCTGGATTTCCTCACAGAGGGCGCGCGCGCTCACCCTCGTGTCGATCTGGTTGGCCGCTGTAGGGGCCGGCACCGCCATCCTCGCTCGTCTGTATCCCTACTACGTGCTGAATTCATTCGGCGCGGTGCGTACGATGCATCCCGACTTCGCCGCGCCCTTGTTGTTTTCCGGAATTGTGATTGGAGGAAGTCTCGGCCTCACCATCTTCGCGATAGTCGCCTTCGCGCGGCGGCAGATGACCGATCGACTGATGATCTGCTTGCTGGTCGTCGCCTTGATTCATGATTCCGCGTCATCGCTGCGATGGGGCAGCAACGCGTATTACTTTCTGCCGACGCTCGCGGCGATCACGATCATGGCCAGCCCCGGAATCGATCTGGCGCTGCGACACATGCGCCCGATGCGAGTCGTTCCACAACTTGCCGCCGGAGCTGCCCTCGCGCTCCTTGTCGCTCTCGGCCTCATCTTCGCTTCCCGCTCCGTTGGAGTGTCCCCGCAGTGGGACCCGCGCGCGCTTAAAGCTCTTGCGGTCAATCGACGGCGAGATCCTGACGGACACGGCGGAGTTGAAGCTTGTCGATCCGCAACCGAATCTGCAATGGATCGACCTGATGGTGCTGACCTCGATGGAGCAGCTTGGGTCGTTCGATGATGCCGCTCTCCTCGATGCGATCCGGCAGCATCGGATAGCGGCGTTCGCGCTCGACGCAGATGGCCTTCGTCGGAGCTTCCGCGGACGTCCGCTGTTCTGGCCGCGGCTGCGCCGTGCGATCGAGGCTAACTACGAACCGGTTCCGCTGGTCGGCCCTCCATACCTGATGCTTCCGAAAACGGCTCGTTAGCGAAGCGCCACGCAGCGACCCATCCGAGCAGCAGCGCGACAAATCCCAACTCCGCGAGCGCGGCGGTTCGCAAATCGAAAATGTCCTGGCGAAAGGTCAGCGTCGACATCAGCGGCGTCACCAGCACGAGGCAGCAGTAACTGATGATCGCGAATCGCCATATGGGAGCGCTGGTCTCCCGATGAACGGCGGCGACCGCGATCATGCCGAACGGAACCGTCAGCAAGACCATGTAATGCAGCCACACCACCGGCGAGAGCATCAGCATCGTCGCGACCCACAATGAAAAACGGCGCCCGCGAGGATCGTCCATTCCATTTGCAGTCGCGCGGAAGGTACCGGCAAGAATCGCGAGCTGAAATCCCAGCACAATTGCTCGATGCAGGAGAAGCAGCGGTCGGGAGAGCTCGGCGCCGCACAGCAGCATCAGGGGCCGCGCCACGAATGCGTCGAGCGATACGTTGGCGGCCGCCAGCTCCCATCGCGGATCGAGCGACAGCCATCGGTGACCGCCCACGACACCGATCACGCGCAGAAAGTTTTCCGCCGGTCCGATGCCGACTCCCGCAACCGTCCCGACACCTCCGGCGGCGAATACGATCGCGAAGACCGCAATCGCGCGCCATCGGCGCTGCACGATCAGATAGCCGACGAGCACGAGCGGAAATCCGCGCAGCAACCCCAACATTGCGAGTAGACCACCGGCTGCTCGATTGCGCCCCTTCTGCATGAAGCGGAAGAACAGCACCACGCCGAACATCACGAAGACCTGGCTCTGCGCCCAGCGAAAGTTATCCGCCAGCGGTGTGAAGCCGAGCGCACCGAGCGAAAGCAGGACCGACGTCCGATAATCGAGCCTCGCCGCGGGATCGAATAGCAGGTAGAGCGATCCCGCGAGGCATAACGCGCTCGCGACGAACCAGATCGCATATGCAGCCGCCGGCGACAGCAGTGCCATGGGTTCCGTGACGAATGTGAAAGTCGGAGTGTCGGCGGGATGTGCAAACGGATCGGGCTCGAAGCCGAGCTCGCGGGTGAAGTCGGTGAGGTTGATCGCATACGGATCGAGTCCACGATGCATCGCTACCGCGCAGGCATAGTAGATGCTGAAGTCGCCGCGTCGCGACCCACCCGGAAGCTGCACCAGAATCGTGACGAGGTAAGCGGTGCCGGCGATCGCGACCACGTAGATTCCAGCACCAACGGAATGACCGCGATTGGAAGCCATCGTGAGCGATGATGGAAGAAGAGCGGAGAAGAAGCCAGGCAAACCACCAAGGCACCAAGACACAAAGTTAGGAAAAGTGGTCTTTGAGGCGTAGGCGCAAGATCAAGGGATAGTGCCGGAGGGAAGCGGCCATCAGATGCGGCCCGCAGCGGCCCTTCTCGAATCGAAGGGACGAACAGGCGCGCTCAACGTAGTGGAGAGACCCCGGCTTCTTCCTTTATTTTGGTCAAGGGGCGCTGCGCCCCGCATCTGATGCTGGATTCCCGGCACGGACCCTTGATCCCGCGCCTAAAGACGAATCGCCACTGGTCCTAACTTTGTGTCTTGGTGCCTTGGTGGTTTGCCTGACTCTTCTCTTCAATTCACGGCGATGCGTTCCGCGATCAGCTTGTCCAACTCGGTGCGCAGATGACTCAGCACCTCGTCATATTTGAAGTAGCCGATCTTCTGATCCTTCTTCTTCAGGTTGACGGTGGTCGGCCCGCACCAAAGCCCAAGGTCGGCGTCGTCGGTCTCGCCCGGCCCGTTCACTCGACATCCCATCACCGCGATGGTGATTTTGTAGGGCGCGGCATACTCGGTCATCACCTTGACCTGCTGCGCGAGTTCGACGAATTGCTCGTTCTCGACCCGCGAGCACGACGGGCACGAGATGATGTTGAGGCCCTTGCCGAAGTCCGGCACCGAGATAAAGCGACCGGCCTCGACGTCCTCGATGATCTTGTGGCCGACGACAACCTCCTCGTGCTTGCGATCATTGGGCAGCGTGAGCGATACGCGAATGGTGTCGCCGATTTGCTGCGCGAGCAGCTTCTCGAATGCGATGCGGGTTTTGATGATACCATCAGGCGGCAAACCCGCCTCGGTGACGCCCAGATGCAGCGGTACATCGGGACGCCGTTCGGAGAAGCGCCGGTTGGCCTCCATCACCTTGGCGGGATCGGAATCCTTGAGCGACACCACAAAGCGATCGAAGCCGGATTCTTCCATCAGCTCGCAATGGTATGCGGCCGACTCGACGATCGCCTTGAGCTGATCGCCGGGATACTTTTCCAGGAATGCGGGCGCGACCGAGCCGCAATTGACTCCGATGCGAATCGCAACGTTGTTGTCGCGCGCCACGTCGACCAGCCATTTCACCTTCTGCGGCACGGTCTTGCGCTTGTCGATATGATGGAGATGGCCCGGGTTGTAGCGGATCTTGTCGACGTACGGCGCGACCTTGTCGGCGACCTTGTAGTTCTCCTGCAAGTCGACCGACAGCACCACGCCCTGGGTCTGCGAGCGAATCTCCTTGAGCGCAGCGGCATCCTTTTCGTTGTCAACTGCGATCCGCACGATCCCGGCTCCGGCGTTGGCGAGCTGATGCGACTGCTTAACGGTCTCGTCGATATCGGTGGTGCGGGTCGCGCACATCGATTGCACAACGATCGGCGCGTCGCCACCAACTGTCGTTCCGCCGATATCGATCTTGCGAGTCTTACGCGCGTGCGTCTGCATTACTTTTAAATTTCCCTCGACTCCGCTGCGCTCCGCCTCGGGAGCGCCTGCGGCACGGCTGCGCCCACTTCGTGTCTCGATCGTTTCTTCTGCGAAGATTTAATGCTGATGCTGCTCCGCCACCTGCATCGCCAGTGCGCCATGGCTGAATGCTGCACCCGCGCGCATCGCAGCCGCGACCCATACCGCCTCCGCGATTTCCTGGTCGGTGCAGCCCTTGCCCTTGGCGCGCGCAACATGTGCGTCGATGCACCATGGACATTGCGTAACGTGCGCCGCGGTAATCGCCATCAGCTCTTTGGTCTTGCTCGGAATGGCGCCGTCCTTGAACACGGCCTTATCGAATTCGAGGAAGCCCTTCATCATGTCGGGGGCTGCCTCGCGAAGTTTCTTGTATTCCTTTGCGCTGTCCTTGACGCCTAAGTAATCGCCCATCGTATTCCTCCGCTGAGCCGGATGGCTCGCTGCGAATCCTGAAGTGTTGATGAAGTGGTCGCCGAGACTATACCAAATCGGACCGGCCTCGGCATCGGCATCGTAGCAGAGCGGAGGCGGTATCGAGTGCGGCGATGGCTGGGGCTCCAAGTCAGTTGGGTTAACTTTTCGTGAAGGTTCTTATCGTCCCGGCTTATGCAATTCCACGCCCCCAGATGACTCGCTAAGCTTGGTCGGAGAAGTCCCGCGAGAGGCGCGACGGTTGGCGTATCTGAGCTCAGTTTTTAGCCGCTCCGAGAGGCCGACTTAACTCAATTGGTTCAGAACGAGCGTTCCATTTGGGCAGAATTAGAAGGACTTAGCATGCCCTTCGCTTCAGTTAAACATGGTCAAGCTGTTCAGAATAACGCGAAATCGCTTGCACGCGATCTTAGAGCTGATTATTGTCCCCAATCCAACCATTTACATTAGTTACATAAAGTGGAATGGTCGGTTCAGCTAATGGAAGGTCAGAGAATTTTTACCGCGGATGCGGCCCTGAAAGGGCGGGCTTCGCAAGCAAGGAGCTGAGCGATGCTACAGGCTCAGGTCACCAATAAATTGATGGATCAGCGACCTTTTCCGGATGTAATTCTCAAAAGCCAGTTCTTCGACACGATCGGCAAGCGCTCGCTGACCAGCGAGCAGCGCCTGATGCTCGCGGTACTGGCGGATGCGATCAATCTCGTGCAGGACGGCCATCATTCGTCCAGCCCACGCAAACGGACCTCTTTCACCGAAGCCAAGAACTGGATTTTCCAGTCAGGGGTGCGATGCCCGCTCTCATTCGAGAACGTATGCGACGCGCTCTCCATCGATGCCGATGCGCTCCGTTGGCGCGTCGCCACGCTAATCTCCGGCAATCCCGACGCGATGGTCGCGCCCCTGCGGCTGCGCCTGAAGGAAGCCAGCCGGGTGCAACGCCTCACGGTAAATCGAGTGCGGCGTCGCGAGCCTCGGCGCAATCGGATGCGCGCGGCGCAGACCTCCCACTGACAAATTCGCGGCCTCTCCGTAAGAACCTCGCGATCGCGGACGCGGTCGCGAGGTTCTCTTTATTTTCGGACCTTGCTACCACAATACGATTCCTTTTCTGATTCCCCTTCATTCAAGCGAAGGGGTTAGGGGTTAGGTCCATGCCTGAAACGATCGATCGTCCACTGAGCGGAATCAAAGTTGTCGAACTGGCGATGTGGGTGGCGGGGCCATCATGCAGTGCCGTGCTCGGCGATTGGGGCGCCGACGTCATCAAACTCGAGGATCCCAACGGAGGCGATCCGATTCGTGGCGCGGTCACCACCCTTGCGATGACCGAGACGCGCGCGGTGCCGCCCTACGAACTCGACAACCGCAACAAGCGCTCGGTCGCGGTCGACCTCCGGCGCAGCGAGGGCGTCGAATTCGCGATGAAGATCATCGCGCACGCCGACGTCTTCATCACCAGCCTTCGCGTCGACACGCTGGCGCGGATGAGACTCGATTACGCCTCCATGAAGTCGCACAATCCACGCCTGGTTTATGCCTCGCTCAACGGCTACGGCCATCGCGGGCCGGACCGCAATCGTCCTGCTTTCGACTACGCCGCCGCATGGGCGCGCTCGGGTCTTATGCACGCGGTTACGGAACCAGGGCAGATGCCGCCCGCCCAGCGTCCTGCGATGATCGATCATGCGGCGGGCCTCGGGCTGGCGGGCGCCATCTCAGCGGCGCTGCTGCAACGCATGCGCACCGGCCACGGATGCGAGGTCCACATCTCGCTCTTCCAGATGGGGCTGTGGATGAACGCCACTGACCTGACCATCGGCCTCATTAGTGGTCAGCCACCCGAGCAGGAAAGCCGCAGCGAGCGCGCCAATCCGCTGTGGAACTCCTATCAATGCAAAGACGGCGGATGGGTCTACTTAGTGATGATCCAGAGCGACAAGCACTGGGCGGATTTCTGCACGGCGCTCAGCCATCCGGAATGGAAGGACGATCCGCGCTTCAAGGATTTCGGCGCACGCCGCAAAAACAGCCGTGCGATGACTCGCCTCATCGACCACGCCATAGCGACCCGCTCGCGCGCTGAATGGGCGCCGATTTTCGATCGCCATCTGCTGATTTGGGGCCCGGTGCAGAGCGAGCCGGAGGTGCTGCTCGATCCGCAAGCCGAGGCGGTTGGCGCGTTCGTCAACATCGAACATCCCGCGATTGCGGGATGCCGCGTGGTGAACAGCCCGGTGAGCTTTGGTGCGGGTCCGCATCCAGCTTATCGCCACGCACCGGAGTTGGGGGCGCATACCGAGGAGGTGGCGCTGGAGGCCGGAATGACGTGGGAAGAGATCAGCAAGCTCAAGGAAACCGGCGTGATCGGGTAGGAACGGCGGACGACAATCCGGGGAAAACCGCAGCATTTCAGGGGCTTTTTCCGGCGCAGCAGATCCCAAATTGACCTTACCGGAAGGGCCCCAATAGAATCTTTCCATCCCGACCGGAGGTCCCTCTCAGCAGTGCGAATGGTAGTTCCCCCCGTCGCGTTTCGCAGAGAAATCGACCGGAACCTTTCCGAATTTTTTCGGACTCATCGTCCGATGTCGTTTCGTCGCGCCGTCTCTGGCTTTTGCCGCTACTATCACATCAAGTTGCCGCGAATTGAATGGTACGAGTACATCGATTACGGCAAGACTGCGGGCAAGACCTACGAAGACGGACGTATCCATCTCATCCATCCCGAGAACTGGAAACGATGCCGCATCCACAAGAGCGAGCGGATGTGGATCCAGACCCTCTATCATGAGATGGGCCATTTCCTGTTCTGGACCGATGCGGAGGCAAAAGCCGACGCCTTTCAACGGCGGATGGTGCTGGGGCTTCGCGCGCAGGCGCGCCGTACTGGTAAAGCGTCGCGAGGTGCGCGTCGCGGGCTCCAGACTCGTCGCAAGGCTGCGGCGCGCGGCCGCAGGGACATCGTGTCCGCGCAGGGACGACGCAGTCCGCGCAGCGTCAGCGCCACCACACGCCTGAAGCGCAGGCGGCCCGCATCGCGAGCGCGCCGCGCCTGAAGCGCTTTCATGTGGTAGGTTAGGCGCAATGGCCAACAAGCCTAACGTCGAAAATCGGTGGTGGGTCGAGACTTCCCACAAGAAGCCGCGCAAGCAGCAGCAGAAATCCGAAGAGGAGATGCCGCAGCTTCCGATTGCGATGAGCTTCTACACGGTGGCGCGTGACTACGATCAGGATCGCGCCAAAGAAGACCTGACCGACAACAACCTGCGCATCGCGCGCGAGGCCAACCCTCCGCAGGGTGATTGGGTGTACGTACCCTTCACCGAGGAGCACTACTCGCCCAATCTCATCAAGCGCGTGAAGGACGAATTTCGCATCCCGCGCGAGGCTCGCGGCATAGTCATCGATCACGGGCGGCTGGTGCGGCTGCTGATCTGCGGGCCGGAGCTCGAGGACTGGATGCTCGACATCACACTCAGCGACGAACCCTCGGTCGACGTCTACGTTTGGGGCACGATGTATCGCGAGCGGCTATTCAAGCGGGCAGAAGAGGCACTCCGGCAGGCGCGCAGGTGGGCCATCAATCTTCTGCAGCATCCGCCGACTCGCGACGAACCCTTTCGCGGCGCGCTGCTGTAGTTGAAAGCGCCACCTTCTGGACCGCATTTCGATTCACGAACGCCCTTCCTGTCGCTATAAATAAGTCCTCCAGTCAGCACGTGCACCTGAAGGAGTGACGATCGATTGCAGCCCGCAGCCTCAGCGACGCTGTCCAGTTCGGCCCCCAAGCCGACCTTTTCAGTACGCCTGAAGCTGGCCCGCGTTGATGTAGCCTCGTTGCTGCTCGGCGTCATCGTGATCGCGTGGCTCATCTATGCCGCGATGTTCATTTACCTGACCAGCGCGGTGGTGGACGGCGTCCGGTACTTCCTGCTCTTCGACGACGAAATGATCTCGATGCGCTATGCGGCCAACCTGGCGCACGGTTATGGCCTGGTGTGGAATCCGCACGGCGCGCGCGTCGAAGGCTTTACCAATCCGCTGTGGGTTCTGATCATGGCGGGGCTGCATCTGCTGCCGGTCTCGCTCGCGAAGATGAGTCTGCTGGTCCAGCTTCTCGGCGCCGCGCTGGGAGTGGCAACCTTGCTGATCGTATGGCGGCTCGGGTTGCTGCTGGCGCGAAATTCCAAACCGGTCGCGCTGTTGGCGGTCTTCTTCTCGGCATTCTACTACCCCCTCAATGATTGGTCGCTGCGCGGATCGGAAGTCGCCCTGCTGACACCGATGCTGACGCTGGCGGTGTACCTCGCGGTTCGTACAGTGCGCGGGCAGCCTTCGCGATGGTTATGGCCGTTGCTGGCGGTGAGTACGCTGGTGCGGCTCGATATGACCGTCGCGGCGCTGACGATCCTCATGCTGGTGGCGTGGTTCGATCCGCCACGACGCCCATCGCATTTGATCTATGGCGGCGGGATGCTGCTGCTTTTTCTCGCCTCGCAACTGCTCGCAGCATGGTGGTACTTCGGCAATCCCCTGCCGAACACCTACTACCTGAAGTTGACGGGCTATCCGGTTCTGGCGCGGCTCGGGCACGGTTTGCTCGTGACCGGGCATTTCCTGATGCATTTGCAGCCGCTAACGGTAGGTTTGATCGCCATCGTTTTGTGGCTCAGTCGCGACAAGATGGGCGCGATGCTGGGCGCGGTGTTCCTCGCGCAAATCGCTTACAACATCTATGTCGGGGGCGATGCGTGGGAACAGTTCGGCGGGGCCAACCGATACCTGGTAATCGCGATGCCGCTGTTCATGATTCTGCTCGCAATAGCGCTGGAGGCGACCGCTCATGGGTTGATGTCGTTGGCGGCGCCCACAAGCTCGCGAGGCGCGGGCTGGACGACTGCCGTCTTCGGTGTGTTGGCGCTCGCCTGCGGTGGCTTCCTGGCGGGGGCAACGACGCATCGATACCATCCTGATAGCGCGCTGCGGGATTTGTTATTACTCGATCGCCCGCCGGAATACGTCGACCACTTGAATCATTTGAAGTCGGCCCTGCTGTGCGACCAGATCACGGACAGTGATGCATCGATTGCGGTCGTGTGGGCTGGGCTTGTGCCCTACTTCAGTGATCGCAAAGCGATCGATTTGCTGGGCAAGAATGACGCGCTGATCGCCCATGAACCCATGCATATCGATCCGCTGCTTGAATTCTATCCGGGCCATCTGAAGTGGGACTACGGTTATTCCATCGGCACCCTCAAACCCGACGTGGTAATGGAACTCTGGTACCAGTCAGATGAAGCGGCTCTGCGCATGTCGCTGACGTACCAAAAAGTGCTCATCGACGGGCGTGAGTGGTATTTCCGCAAGGATTCGCAGCACATCCGATGGCCTGAGCTGGAAGTGCTGCGCGACCCCGCGCCGTTCGCGGGGTTCCCGGCGAGAGCGCCAGCGCCCTAGAGAACCGGCTTAGTAAAGCTCGAAGGGAACGACGTTGCCCTTCATCAGGCCGCGTCCGGCCCGCGAGCGGCGCGCTTTGATCAGGTCGATGAGCCCGCGTTCGTCGGTCACCGGATCGTCGAACAGCGTCGTGACGCATCCCACCGAGCCCGCCGAATGAGAATCCGACCCGGCCACCTCGGCCTTCTGCAGGATGCGGGCGACCTTCAGCGCGAAGACGTTCTCATCTTCCGAGCAAGCGCCGTTGAGGACTTCGATTGCGTCGACCATCGTAAAGATGGGGAGCTTGGCGGCGCGCTCAGGAAAATTCTCGTCGATCGGTTCGTGGTCAGGATTGATGAAGGAGAAGCGCGGGTCGAGTTTGTAACGAAACGGATGATTCGCGACCAGGATGCCGCCCTCGGCATCGACCACCTTGCGCAGCTCGGCCAGCTTGTAAATGCCGCCGACATAGCGCGAGAGCCCGAACACGCCGATATGTCCCATGTCGGTGGTCACTTCCATGCCGCGGAGAAACCTGGGCCCGTGCTCGTCGAGGAGTTCCGGCATCTCGCGGAACTCCCACATCGTATCGTGCTCGGTGATACACACCGCACCGATGCCGATCTCCTTCGCGCGCGCGATTAGATCCTTGGGCGCGAGGTTGGAGTCGGAGCTACCCCGATTAGTGTGGAGATGAAGGTCGACGGTGAAGTAGGGCCCGACCCTGCGGTGCCCGCTTCCGGAGTCAGACATCGGGGCTTACTTAGGAGGCGCGGACGCCAGCTTGATGGTCTTCATCTTGTCGCCCTTCTGGATCTGATCGACCACGTCCATGCCGGAAATGACGCCGCCGAAAATCGTGTATTGACCATCGAGGCCGGGCTGCGGCTCGAGGCAGATATAGAACTGGCTGCCGCTCGAGGCGCGCTGGGGATTGACCTGATCGCCGGTGCGCGCGGTCGCAACGCTACCACGCAGATGATGTTCCTTCGCATCGATTTCGGCCGGCACGGTATAGCCCGGCCCACCGGTTCCAGTGCCGTCGGGATCGCCGCCCTGGACCACGAAGTCAGGTACTACGCGATGAAACGTCAGGCCGTTGTAGAAACCTTTCTTGGTGAGGGTTTCGAAATTTTCCACGGTTTTGGGGGCGACCTTCGGATAAAGCTCGATCACCACGGTGCCGCGGTCGGTATCAATAATCGCGTAATGTCCGGTGTTGCGCACGGGTACTCCATCAAGTTTTGCGTGACATGCCGATGCGGTTGCAACCAGGAGTGCAACTGCAAATGCGAGACATAGTGAGGATGTTTTTCTATTCATAATCATGGCGCATCAGACGCGACCTTTCTTCAACTATTTGAGAGTTGCGACTTGCGCAAGTCCCGCGCGATCTTCAACCGCCGGTGATGGGTTTCTCCGGCTCTGCCACGCAGTAGGCGCAGCGGCACAAGGATCTCAGATCGTCAGTCGTGTAAAGCGTCTCATGCCCATCGATCCAGGCGATGAACACGCCACTCTCGCCGAGCCGCGAGAATTGTTTCAGGCGCTGGCTCGACTCTGGGATGGTGCCGGTGACGTGCCCCCTGCAAACGTCGCAGGGGCAGGCGCGGCGCAGGTTCTCGAGTGGGAAGATGCTGTCGTGGCCATCGTTCCATACGATTCCGATCGCATAGCGTCCGACTTCCTGGAGCGTCTTGATGACCGGTGGCTTTGACTTCGCAAGTGCCATAGATCCTGAAAGTATAGCATCTCGACGGGGCGCAACGTGAGACTATGACGATACGATGCGAAGTGCTGAGAGCATTTCGAAATGGCGGCGATTGTTCGTCAGTAGCGTCAGGTCATGCCGTATCGCGGTTGAACCGATAAGCAGGTCGAGGTCTCCGACGGTCTTCCCTGACCTTCGCAAACGGCCGCGCTCGCGGCCGAAGATGCGTGTGACCTCCTCGTCGATTCCTATCACGCTGACGGTGCGCACGAAGTCTCTTAGAACAGCCTCATCATTCGCTGGATTTCTTGAGTAGTAGATGCCTTCGTACAGCTCCGCGAGCGAAACCATGGAGATCGCGACTCCTTCAACTGACAGCTCTTGGAGTTTCGCGACGATATCGGATCTGCCGTTGAGAAAGTGGATGATCCAATCCGTATCAACGAGAAACGGCACCGGTCAGAAACGCGGAGTCGGACGCTCACTCTTAACAAGGCGAGAAGAGTAGATCATTTTGACGAGAGCGTCTGCATCGATGTTTCCCTTCCATCCGCCCGCGACGCGACGCAGGGCAGTTTGGTCGGGCGGGTGTGCACTCTCGGAAAGCGTGACGACCACTTCTTCGCCCTCGCGCAACGCCACTGGTTCGAGGAGCTCGAGGGTCGAACCCCGCACTCGTGCGCGCAGCTTTCGCTTCACCGTCTTTGCTCGTGCACGGGCCATACTAATCAGCCTACCCCCGCATTCAGACTCGCACAAACGTTTTACCAATTCGGTTCGACCGCGATACACTCTCCGTTCAACTCGCACTAGATAGTGGAGGCACAGGTGGCTGCGAAAAAAGTTGTGGTTCTCCCCGGCGATGATGCGGCGCCGGAGGCGGTCGGTGCGACCATGAATGTCCTGCGCGCGCTGAAGCTCGACATCGAGTACATCGAGTTTCCGACCGGTGAGCATTGGGTACGCAAGGAGACCGAGGCCAAGGCGCGCGAGGCCATCGATCATTCGGACTCGACGCTGTTCGGGTCGACCTCCGGCAAGACTACCGCCATCACTTACCTGCGATGGGGCAAACAGACCTACGCCAACGTCCGCCCCTGCCACTATCTCAAGGGCTTTCGCAGCCCGCTGAAAAATCCCGACAACATCGATTACGTCATCGTGCGTGAGAATCTTGAGGATGCCTATCTCGGCCTCGAAGGTCCGCTCGAACAACTGGCGCCGATTAAGCCCTACAGCCGGATTCTGCGCGCGCCCATCGATACTTCGGCTACCGGGCGCTACTCGATCAAAGTGATCACCGAGAAGAACACCCGCCAGGTCGCGCGCTTCGCCTGTGAACTCGCGATGAAGCGCAAGCGCGCAGGTGGCAAGGGGAAGATCACCTGCACCTCGAAGTACAACATGCTGCGCGATGCCGACGAATTCTTTCGGCGCATCTGCGAGGAGACCGCGAAGTCATATCCGGAGCTGCGCTACGAAAATTTCATCGTTGACGATTTTGCGCGTCGCGTGGTGCAGTCGCCGCATGACCTCGACGTCGTGGTGATGCCGAACCTTTACGGCGACATCCTTTCCGATGCCGCCGCCGGAACCATCGGCGGGCTAGGCGTCGCGCCCAGCGGATGCTACGGCGACGACTATGCCTATTTCGAATCCGTTCATGGCACCGCCCCCGACATCATGGGCCAACACATCATCAACCCCACTGCGACGATGTTGTCGGCGGCGATGATGCTGGAATACCTGGGCTTCGGCGATGCGGCGAAGCGCTTCGAGGAATCGGTGCGCAAGGTCTATGCGGAAGGGCGCGTCCTGACTCCGGATCAGGGCGGCAACGCGAAGACCGACGACTTCGCGCGGGCGGTCATCGCGAATCTGTAGGGAATTATTCGGGGGTCTTTTCGGGGTCGGTGCTGCGGCGCGCCCACCAGAATGCATCGCAGAGTGTGCCGCATGCCGGGATGTAAGCTGTCGGCGGGTTGGATGGAGAATTCGATTCGGAGTTCGGCGTCGCGACCGGTTCCCGGGCCGCTTCCTCTTTCTTCCGCCGATCCATTCCTTGAATGATAGATGAAGCGCGGCACCATCACCAACCAAATTCAGTAAAAGCGCTTCTCTCCCTGCGGTCGCGTCTTCCAACGCCGATGAATCCAGTTCCAGTGGTCGGGATGACGCCGGATCATCATCTCGATTGCAGCGGTCATGCGCTGGGTATTTTCGCGCACGCATTCCTCGCGATCGCGCGTCACGATCATCTCCATCACCGGCAACACCGTGATGCGATGGCGGGCGGTGTCGCGGTCGCGGACCATGAAGGCCGGCGCCACCGGCGCTCGTGTCGCCATCGCGATTCGGGCCACTCCGTCGCTGGTACACGCTTCCATCCCGAAGAAATCGACGAACACTCCGTCGCGCACATCGAGGTCGAGGGCCACCGCAACCTGCCACTTCTGACGTAGATATTTCACCATCGCGAGGCCCGCCTGTTTACGCTCGACGATCTCGGCGCCGAAGCTGGTTCGCACGCGGCGGATTTCGCGATCGATGGTGGGATTGCGGTTGGGGCGATGCACCATGGCGAGCCGATGCCCGTACATCGAATGCGCGAGCGGCAACAGTTCGAAATTCCCATAGTGCGCGGTCAGGATGATGACGCCGCGTTTTTCAGCGAGCGCCAACGCATGGTTGAGGTTCTCAATCCCGTCGTAGGTTACGAAGTTTTCGATGTTGGCGCGGGTAAGCGCAGCGGAGTGCGGCCATTCGGCTATCACGCGACCCCAGTTGCGATACATCGCCGCGAGGATTTTCAGGCGCGCCGCGGGTTTGAGTTCCGGAAACGCGATCTCCAGATTCCGGATCGCGATGGGACGATTCCCCGCATCGAAGCGCATGATGATCGAGCCGAGCGAAGCACCAATCTTGACGGCGCGCTCAAGCGGCATCGCGGCGAACACCCGCACCAGGGCCGCGATCGGAAGATATTCGAGGCTGGCGCGAAATCCGCCTATCTGACGGGGCATCGCGGCGCCCCTTCATGCAGCTGGCGATATGCGATGCATATCGCCAGCCGCCAATTTCCATCGGACGTCGCGCGAGCGCGCGAAGAACCGCATCGCTACGGCGATCCGGCGCCGGTGGCCGGGGCCATCGAGACGGTCGCGCCCGCAGCGTCGGAAACTGAACTCCGCGATGCCGCGCTTGGACCTGCGGATGCCACCGTGGGAGGAGTGATGCCGGGTGAGCTTTCGGCGCTCGGCTCAGCCGGGCTTGCACTCGCAACAGGCGGCGGCGACGTTACGCTCGGCGCGCCCGATGAAGAAGTCGGCCCGGGAATCTCCTCGGTGTTGAATGGGGTCGGCTTGTCGCCCTCGGGCACGGATCCCGGCACTGAAACGGGGTTGTTGTTTTGCATGTTCAGATCGGCTGCCGGGGGCACCGCGATCGAGAAAGTCGGATCGTACATGGAGCGAATCGAACTCTCCGGCATGTCATGCATTTCACGCGCGCCCAATGTGTTGACGAATCGCCCGCGCCGATCGAGCGCGAGCGCGCGCAGGTCGGTTTTGTTGCGCACCACATGCGGGGTCAGGAACACGAGTAGATTGTCCTTCATCTTATCGGTGGAAGTGCTGGAGAACAGATTTCCCAGCACCGGTATGTCGGAAATCCAGGGGACTCCCTGGCGCTGAATGTTCTCATTGTTCGACATCAACCCACCGATGACGGCGGTACGATGGTCCTGCACCAGCACCGTCGTCGAGGCGGAGCGGATCGTCGTCGTGGGTCCCAGCGCGTTGTTCGCCGTGCTTCCCAGCACGTTGGATACTTCCTCGTACAGGTCCAGCCTCACGTATCCGGCGTCGGTAACCTGGGGCACGATGTCCAGAGTGATACCGACATTCTGACGCTGCACGCTATTGAAAATCTGACCCGGGAGGCCGGCGTTCGCCGCTGCCGATCCTACAAACGGGAGGTTTTGCCCAACCACGATGGACGCTTCGGTATTGTTGGCGGTCAACAGCGTTGGCGCGGACAGGACATTTGAATGGGTATCCGCTTGAAGCGCCGTAATCAGCGCAACGTCGCAGGGCACGGTGATCGTCGTGCCTCCGGTGGTGGTTCCGCCGGTCGCTGCCGCCGCCGCAGCCGCCGGAATCGCGCACAGGCTTCCGGACGCCAGGCCGAGTCCCAGCCCGGTCAGTCCCAGCGGATTGCCGATTGCATTTTGAAGCTGGCCAAAATTGAGCGTCCCCAATCCCAGAGTGCTATTCGATATCGCGGTCGAAGCCTGAAAGTTCACTCCCATGGCGCGCTGTCGATCCGAGCTTACTTCGACGATGATGGCCTGAACGAAGATCTGGACGCGTGGAATATCGAGCGCTGCGATGATGTTGCGCAGGGTTTCCCAATCCTGCGGCGCAGCGCTGATGACGAGCGAATTGGTCGCCGGGTCCGCAGTCACGGTTACCGGATTGGAAAACTCCGCGGTATGACCCCCGGAACTCACGATGCCTCCTCCGGCTCCGCCCGGTCCGCCCATGCCGCCGACACCTCCGCTGCGGCGTCCGATTCCGCCGGTCGCGCTTCCTCCACCTCCGAAGCCGCTACCTCCCATCAATCCGCCGCCTGAGATGCCGCCGCTGAATCCTCCTGCCCCGCCGTACCCACCGCCATACCCGCCTCCATAACCACCACCATAGCCGCTGCTTGCTCCGCCATATCCCCCACCGAAGCCGGAATTCATCGCGCCGCCAAAACCGCTTCCCCGTCCGAGCGAGCCCATTCCGGTCGTCGGCGAAAGACTACTCACGCCGGCGCCACCGCCGAGCAATCCGCCCAGCACCCTGATCATTTCGGACACCGCCGCATTTTTGAGCCGATAGACATGGATACGCTGCATCGCGTCGGGCGAGCGGATGTCGAGCTTCGCAACCAGCTCGCGAATCTGCTTCATCTGCAGCGGGCCGCCTGCGGCAATAATCGAGTTGGTACGTTCGTCGGGAAGCACCTTGAACAGTCCCGTCGGCGCCTGCGCCGCGGGCGCCACGACGCCCTGGCCAGGTTGGCCGGGACGATTGCCACTCTTACTCGAGCCTCCGAGCAGTTCGTCGATTTCAGGGGCTATCTCACCGGCAAAGGCGTAGCGCAACGGCATGATCTCGACGCTCTGGCGCTTCCCTTCGACGTCCAGGGCGCCCACGATCTGCAACAACCGCTGAACATTGTAGGCATCGTCGGTAATGATGAGGGTATTGTCATCAGGAAACGCCGCCACCAGCCCGTCGTGCGAAATCATCGGCTGGATCACACTTATCAGCGCGCTCGCATCCACATTGCGCAACTTCACCAGCCGGGTGACGTACTCGTCTCCGTGCTGCTCGAACGGCTCTTGCGACTGCGTCACCTGCGCGGACTGGCGCACGTTGCGGGCAGGAATGATCTTGATCACCTTGCCCACGTGCTCGGTGGTGAATCCCTTAAGCTGAAGGACTGACTGGAATATCTGATAGGCCTGATCGGCGGTGACCTTGCTCGGCGAAATGATACTGATCTTGCCGCGCACGCTCTCGTCGATGAGGAAATTCTTGCCGGTGATTTCACTGATGAACTTCGCCAGCACGGGGATATCCACGTTCTGGAAGTTCATGGTGATTTCGGTTTCGGGCGGACGACTCGCCGCCCACACCGGAACCGTTACTACCGAGCACAGCGCGAGCAGGAGGGTTCCCACCAAAGCCGCATTACAACGCCGCATCATTCATGACCCCCAGTAAAAATAGAGGTTGTCGCGAAGCTTATAAAGAGGAGGCCGTCAGAACAACTGAATTCTCCGGCTCCTCAACCATGGGTTCGCACCCTTCCCGCTTCGCTGGAAGTAACAATTCGCAATCGCCTCAACCTGGATCGCCGCGCCTCGCGACGCCCGCAGCCTCGATGGAAGGACGGACCAGCCCCCGAAAAGTCGCGCTGCGGTTACCTGGTGCAGCGGCATTTTCGAGAGCGCTATCCGCCTCGCATCATCGACGAAAAATCGTGAAAGTGGACCGATGGCGGAAGACCAATTCTGGGTCGGAGTTCACGGAGTGATCACTCGTCGCGGCAGGCTGTTGGTGCTCCGGCGCGCGCCCACGATGACCTACAAGCCGGGCTGCTGGGACCTGCCCGGGGGACATCTGGCGATCGGAGAGCTGTTCGAGGAATGCCTCGCGCGCGAGGTCAAGGAGGAGACGGGTCTGACGATTGCCGACCCGCGTCTGCTCGGAATTCACAACAGCGTCGGACCTTATCTGCAGGCGATTTTCGCATGCGCGGTTGTGGGCCATGAACGCGACATCCGGTTGCGCGCCCATGAGCACGTCGAGGCGCGATGGGTCACGCTATCGGACCTCGCGCAACTCGAACTGATTCCCTACCTCGACGGCGTCCTGCGGCGCGGCATGCTGGACATCATTGCCGGCGCGAAGTGAGCGCGGATCGATCTGGATCTGACTTCGGAGGATACTTGCAGTTGTCGTCTGAATACCTCATCTGAACGATCCATCTGTGGAGAAACGCCGTGGAAGAGAAAATCAAACCCGGATTTCAGGCATATACTTCCGACGGAGGCGAAGAGTTCGGCGCGGTTCGCGCAGTTTCGCCGGACGGCCGGCCCGAGATTGTTATCTATGTCGAGAACGCCGGCGATTTCACGGTTCCGTTGAGCGCCGTGGAAGCGGTCCATTCAGAAAAGGTCATCCTGAACTGCGCCAAGCTCGAGCACAAACTTCGCCGCGCCATTGGCCATGCGCACGACGCCGAAGAGCCCGGAGCCTGAACGCCGCCCTAGCGATGTTTCAGGTCGCTCTCGAAACGATCGCCGAGATCCATACTAATCACCTCGAAGCAGCGTTGCGTCGCGGTGAACATTCCCGAGACGGTGACCGTGGCGCCGGGCTTGAATCTCGCGAACTCCTCCGAATCGACGCCCTCCGCCAGCAGGTTGGGTGAGGACTGCCGCACGTGCTCCCAGATGCTGGACCATCGAACATAAGGGTGATTGGTGTAGCCGTCTTTCAGAATGAATTTGTAGATCTTCTTGCCCACACCCACCGTTATCAGCAGGCGGTCCCCATATCGCTCGCCGCGCGCGGGCCGCGCCAGCACGATTGTCGTCGGGATCGGAAGACCCATGGGATCAACCGGCATTTGCGCATCGGCCGGAACCGCGCCGCACGCCAGCAGCAATACAACGGCAACGATTACTCGATAGGTGTTTCGCGGCGAAATCATCGGAGCACCCGCTGGACCATTACTCCGATGCCGTTGCTATCGCGAGGGTAAATATTCAGCCTGGCGATAAATCAGGGTAGCTGCGGGTTCAGCCTCTTCGATTGGCGAAGCGGCCGCGCCAATAGCCCAAAAAATTCGCGCATTCGAGCTGATGATAGATGACGCCTTCGCGATCTCCGCGCAACGCGGCGCCGCACATTCGAAAAAGATTCTTCGCGAGCTTGTCGAGCCGGTTGTGGCTTCTTCCGCCAGCTACCGCACTGCCGAATCCAAACGCGAAACTCTTGCGCCGTAGATACGCGGGAGTCATGCGTTCGGCGCCGATCAAATGGTGCACCATGGCGCCGGGAACGAAACCCATTTTCCCACCATTTCCGATGATGCGCGCGAACAGTTCGGTGTCTTCCCCCGACATCGGATTCTTCCCGACAACGCCAAGATCCTCGCGAAAACGCCCGAAACGCTCGAAGGTTGCGCGCCGGAATCCGACGTTGGCGCTGTAATAGTTCTGCAGCACCTCGACCTCATCGGCGGACGCCGACTCGATCGCCACTCGATCATGCACCGCGAGCTTCACTGAGAGCCGCGGTCCCAGCCAGGACGGCGGAGGCGTGCTCCATCGTGGCAACACCATCCCACATGCGGCGTCGAGGTCACGGTCCTCAATGGCGGAAAGCATCGCGACCAGCCAATTGCGATCGGCGGTCGCATCATCATCGATAAAGAAGATGAAATCGCTGCGGGATTCATCGACGGCCCGATTGCGGGCGAAGCTCGAACCCTGGCGCGGCTCGAGGACCCGGCGAATCGGAAGCAGCGACGACACCGCGGCAGCCGCTTCGACGATGCCGGAAGTATCGTCGGTCGAAGCATTGTCGATGACGACACAGTCAACCGCGGCATGGTCGGGAATCGCGATCGCCTTGAGGCTGTCGAGCGTCTCATTCAAGGTGCGCGCGCGATTATGAGTCGGAATCGCGATGGTGATCGATTTTGTCGCTGACTTGGGCAAACGCGGAGTTGCGCCTCATTCTCAAATGGATTGGGAGACGTTACTCGCGTCGCATCAACGCTGGGACGCCGCCCGTCTGCAATCGGCAAAAACAGAATCGCGAAGGCGGTCAACCTTCGCGATTCCATTATGCACTGATTCGCGCCGCTTCGATCAATGTGCCGGGGGAGGAGGCGGCGGTGGTGGCGGCGGTGGCATGGAACCGGGGGCTCCGGCAGCGGGAGCCTCGGGCGAAGATGCCGCGGTGGGCGTCGGCTGCGCAGGCGCTTTCGGCAGCGGCGCCTTGGACTGCGTGAAGACGACTCCGCTCACCTCGAGATCGGGAGTGGCTTTGTTCTGGACGTCGGGTGGCGCGGTCAGCTTGAAGCCGAAGCTGCGCGTCTCGCCCGGCACGAACGGAAGCACCGGCTTGGAGAAGTTGATGAACGCGATCGGGGTCGAGATGATCGAATGCTCTTCCGAGAAGACCTGCTTCTTCTTTTTGCCCTTGCCTTCGGAGTAGGTGACGTTGACGACCACCTCATCGATCGCCTTGTCGCCGTTGTTGGTGATCTTGCCGAAGATTCCGGGCACCCGCGAGGCCGCCATCTTCATATCGACATCGCTTAGCGCGAGTTTCGGCACATAGGCCTGGCCCTCGGGAATCTGCGCCTTGACATTGTTGATATCGTCGAGCTCCCGTTGGAGCATGAATTTTATACCGGCATTGCCGGTCGCCTCTTCCTTGTCGCACTCCGCGATCGCGGCCTGGTACGCGGCGATCGCCTTGTCGTAGTCGTGCTTGTGGTAGGCCTCGATTCCTTCCTTGTGTTTGCTCTCGATGCTTTCCTTCTCCGGAAAATCGTAGAAAATTTTCCAATCGCTGCCTTCCTTCACCGCCACGATGTCGTCGTCGTAGGTGACTTTGGGATAGGTCTTCTCAGTAAGGCTCTTCTGGGCAGCCTGATCGGGGCCCTGGTTCGGATCTACGGTGGCGTCGATGGTGCGTTCCCAAAGCGCCAAATCAGGACGCGTCACCTTGACCGTCACAACTCCCTTGGCATCGCCCTCCTGCTTGACATCGCCGATAGTGAATTCCTGCGCGCCGAGGATGGCCTTGAACCACTCGCGGCTGACATCCGGAGCCAGCGGTATGTTGGTCAGAAACTGATCGAGCGTTCGGTCGACCTGATCCTGATGCGACAAGGCCTGGTAGCAAGCCGGGTAGTTGAACAACTTCAGATTTTCGGTGTAGGTCTGCGCGGATTTCGCCGGACCTCCGCCCGAACATCCCGCCAACGTGGCAGCCCCTATGAGCGCGACCGCCATGAAGAATGGTCGCCGGAATCGAAGGTTGGATTTTATCATCGTGTGAGATTCTAGTGTGGTGCCAATCAAAAACAAGGCTACTCCACGAAAAAGGTGCCCCGCATTTTGGGTCCCGGAAATGCCGCTCGCGCCTTACGCGAACTCAATGCGGCAGTGGTTTTAGCTCGATGACGTTGCCTTCGGGATCGCGAATATAGATCGAAAGGCCCATCCCGCGCGCGCCGTATCGAGTCGCCGGCTCGCCCATCACCTCGACCGAGCACTCCTTAAGGTGCCGCGCGAGCGCCGGCATATCGGTGGCCTCGATCCCGAGGCAGACGTGGTCGACGTTCCTCGATTTCTCCTCCGGCGCACCCTCGGACGGCACCAGATCGATCATGCTGCGGCCCGCGCGAAGCTGAATCAGCCCGATCTGCTCGATGCGCCGTTCTTCGACGAGACCCATCAGCCTCGTGTAAAAGTCCAGCATCTTGTTTTGGTCGCGACATCTGAAAACCACGTGATCGATTTCGGCAATCCTGAGCGGCGACTCCATATGCAGTTCCTCGGTGAGAAAGACATACGACTTGATCGTGCAATGCTCAACCGCGATCATCGGATGAACGTGGTTCCTGGAGCCTGATGCCTCACACCGCCGCCGCGCTCACCATCTTCATTCTCACCTATTCGGTTATCGCGATTGGGAAATTCCCACGGCTCAGGCTTGACCGCGCGGGAGCGGCATTCGCCGGGGCAGTCGCGATGGTCATCTGCGGCGCGATCTCGGAAAGCGCGGCGCGCGACGCCATCGATTATCGCACCCTCGCGCTGCTGCTGGGCATGATGATCGTGGTTGCGAACCTGCGCCTGTCGGGCGCCTTTACCGCATTTGCACGCGCGCTTCTTCTGAACGCTCGCTCCGGATATGGGTTGCTCGCGATGACGGTGGCAGCGGCGGGCGTCCTCGCGGCCTTTTTTATCAACGACGTGGTGTGCATCGCGCTTACGCCGTTACTGATCGACACTTGCGAACTTCTTGGCATTGATGCCCTGCCCTTTCTCATCGCGCTCGCCACTGCCAGCAATATCGGAAGCGCCGCTACCATCACCGGCAATCCGCAGAACATGATCGTCGCGGGCTTCGCGCATCTGCACTATGTGCAATTCGCCGCACACCTTGCGCCGGTCGCGATCGTCGGTCTTGCGCTTGATTACCTGATCATCGCATACGTCTATCGCGATGCCCTGTCGCGAGCGCGACGCGCGATCGACCTCGAGGGCGTGAGGCGTCGGCGCACGATGCCGGCCCTGATGGTGAAGTCGGCGCTGGTCGCAATCGCGGCACTGGTCTGCTTCGCGCTCGGATTTCCCACCCATCTGGTGGCGCTCGGGGCGGGTGCAGTCCTGCTTTTTACGCGGCGCCTCAAGCCGGAACGTGTGTTCGGGATGGTCGACTGGACGATGCTCCTGATGTTCGCCGGCTTGTTCGTGGTGGTGGGCGGTCTGGAGGCGACCGGCGTCGATCGAGACGCGATCCAATGGATCGGTGTCGAGCGGCTGGCAAATCCGCTCACGCTAAGCATCGTGGTCGCGATTCTTTCCAACCTGGTCAGCAACGTTCCGGCGGTTCTGCTGTTCCGCCCGATCTTCCCGGCGCTCGGCGGCACCCAACAGATTGCACTCATTGTTTCGGCGGTGAGCACGCTGGCGGGAAACCTGACCGTGGTGGGCTCGATCGCGAACCTGATCGTCATTGAACAGGCGCGTCGGCGCGGCATCCGCATCACATTCTCGGAGTATCTGAAGGTCGGAGTTCCGGTAACGATTCTGACCATTGCGATAGGCCTCGCGATGATCGAAGCGCGCTTCTAGGCCGCAGTTTTGGGGAAGCTCAACCGCATCACTTCGGTCTGCGCCAGCGCCTCACTCACCATCCGATCGATCTCCAGGCGCGCCTCGGATTGCTCGACTTCCCATTGCTTCGCATGCGTCTCCGGATGAGGCGGCGTAAACAATGTGCAGCAATCCTCGTCAGGAAGTATGGAAGTCTCGAAGGTCCCGAGCCGGCGCGCCTCGACGATGATCTCGTTCTTGTCCATCCCGACCAGCGGACGCAGGATCGGCATCGCGGTCGCAGTCTGAATCACCATCATGTTTTCCAGCGTCTGCGAGGCCACCTGTCCCAGGCTCTCGCCGCTGACCAGAACCGCCGCGCCAACCTTGCGCGCCAGTTCCGCCGCGATTCGCATCATGAAGCGCCGGTACATGACGACGCGCAACGGGCGCAGGCTCTTCGCCACAATCTCGCGCTGCAGGATTCCGAACGGCACCAGCATCAACGTCGCGCGGCCTTCGAAGCGGGTCAGATGACTGGCCAGCTCGAGCGCCTTGTCGCGGCTCGCGGTGGTCACCAGCGGGTGCCCATGAAAATGCACGAAGTCGACGTGCAGCCCGCGCTTCATCATGCGATGCGCCGCGACCGGAGAATCGATTCCGCCCGACAGCAGCGTTAGCCCGCGTCCGGTGATTCCGACCGGCAAACCGCCGGCGCCGGCAATCTTGCCGGCCGAAACGTAGGCGCCGTCCGGGAGGATCTCGATCGAAATGGTCAGTTCGGGATTCTCGAGGTCTACCTTGAAACCGAATTCGTCGGCGACCCTGCCGCCCACTTCCCGATCAATCTCCATCGAGTTGAGCGGGAAGCGTTTGTAGTCGCGAGTCGTGCTGACGCGGAAGGTTTTCGCTTTCAAGCCGTGGGCGCGCGCGATCGCCTCGCGCGTGATGGCTTCGATTTCGAGCGGCGTCGGATAGCTGATCGAGAAATTTTGCAAACCGAAGACCAGCGCCGCGCGCTCGCGAACTATCTCGTCAGGAATCGTGTCGGGCAATTCGATCATCAGCCGCGACCCCAGCGAGCGCGCGCGCCCCAGCTCGTAGTCGCCGAACACCGCGCGCAGGTTGTGTTTGATCTGATCGACGAAACGCCATCGATTCCCGCCTTTGAGCGCGACTTCGTGATATCTGCCGATCAGGTAACGCATTTTCGATTTTGATAAGCGAGCAGCGCTTCATGATATGCTATCCGCCAATCGGAGCCAGCATGTCCAAGTCGAATCACGGTCCCGCGCTCGCGGCGGCGCATCAATCGCTCATCGTCACCAGGCGCGAGCAGATCGAAAAGCTGCGGCGTGCATTGCATAAAACCGATCCCGACGATTCTCCCGGCCACGACGCGGTAACCCGCGCCGCCGCGGTGCTGGTCCCACTGGTCGAGCGCGACGGCGACCTTCATCTCGTGTTCATCCGCCGCTCCGACTCAGTCGAGAGTCATCGCGGCCAGGTGGCGTTTCCCGGCGGCCGTGTCGATCCTACCGACAACACGCTGCTCCACACCGCCTTGCGCGAGGCTCACGAAGAGGTCGGCATCGAGCCGCATCTGGTCGACGTATTGGGCGGTTTTCCTACTATGAGTACGGTTTCGAGCGGGATGCGGGTCGCGCCTTTTGTCGGCGTGCTCAAGCGTCCGGTCCAATACGTGATCCAGGAAGTCGAAGTCGCGGAAGTCTTCGAAGTTCCGCTGCGGGCGCTGGCCGACGCGCGCTTTCGGGGGCTTTACGAGTGGCGGCGCGATAAGGACCGGCCGTCGTCTAACTTCCCCGCCATCTTCTACTCCGGCCAGACGATCTGGGGTCTGACCCTGCGCATCACGGAAAACCTGCTCGACATCATGGGAATTCCGCATCCGACCTGACCGCGAAAGCAACCAGCGCCTGCAGTCTGTGGCAAACTTCGGCCTTGTATTTGCACTGACAATGTAAATATATTCCTCGGCATGGAGCCCGCGCTGCTGGATAGGCTTGACGGCCGGCGCGCCCGCGGCGAACGCGCGCGCATCATTGTAGTCGATGCCATCCTCGACCTGCTCCAGGAAGGCGACCTCAAGCCGACCGCCGAACGGGTCGCCGAACGCGCCGGCGTTTCGCTGCGGCTGGTCTTCCATCATTTCGCCGATCTCGAATCGCTATACGCTGCCGCAGCCGATCGCCAGTTCGAACGGCTGGCTCCGCTGATTAAGCCGATCGCCGACACGCATTCATTTGAGGAACGCCTCGAAACCTTTCTCCGCCAGCGGATTCGGGTATGGGAGCGAATCGCTCCGGTACGCCGCGCATCGCTCCTGCTTGAGCCCTTCTCGGAGGAGATTAGGCGACGCCTGGCCGACGCGCGCGCCCTGGCTCGAAAAGAAACGGCCTCGGTGTTTCGCCGGGAGTTGGCGAAATTCCCCAACGGCGCGCGCGCGGAAACCATCGCGGCTCTCGACGCCGCATCGGCATGGCAAACCTGGGAAGTGCTGCGGCGCCATCAGCGCTTGTCGATTGAAAGCGCGCGCCGCACGGTGGCGCGCACCATTTCCGCACTACTCACTGCGAGTGACTGAATTCTTACCGATTGGAGGCATCAAATGAGTTCGATAGCACCAACTCCTGAAGCGATGGAAAAGATTGCGCAAGCCAGGGACACCGGCAAAGTGGTGATGCTCAATCTGCTCAAGTTCAAGCCCGGCGCCGGCGCGGCATCCTACAATGAGTATGGACGCCACGTGTCGAAGATTCTCGAAAAAATCGGCGCCCGGATTCTTTTCTCCGGCCAGGTCGCGCAATCGGTGATCGGCGTCGATGGCGATTGGGATGCGATCGCGATCGTCGAGTATCCGTCGCGCAAGGTCTTTCTCGAGATGGGCATGAGCGAGGAGTACCGCGCGATCCATCACTTTCGCGAAGAGGGCCTGGAGCGCACCGAGCTGTACGCGATCAATCCCAGCCCCACTCTGTAGGAGGGAACCTCGTGGGCCGCAACATTCTATTTATTACCACCGATCAGCAGCGCTACGATTCGCTCGGATGCAATGGCGGCGTGATCGCAAAGACTCCGATCGCCGACCAGCTTGCTGCGAACGGAATCAACTATCGTCGCGCGCACAATCAGAACGTGGTCTGCATGCCGGCGCGTTCCACGATGATCACCGGGCAGTATGTGCGCACCCATGGCGTATTCGCCAACGGCGTAGCGTTGCCACCCGATGCACCCAGCGTCGCGGCCTATCTGCATGAGAAAGCCGGATATCGCACCGCGCTCCTGGGCAAGGCGCACTTCGAGCCTGCGCTCGACTTCTCCGGTCGATGGCCGGAGAACACCATGGGGCGCCAGGGAAAGACCGGTCCGTGGCGCGGCTTCGAGCATATGGAGCTCGCGATGCACGTGCCGATGGGAGGATGGCATTACTCAGTATGGTTACAGAGTAACTATCCGAATGAGGTTAGTGGATTTGCTCCATTACTCAGTGCGCGCGGCGGAGGTGATACCGGCGCTCCCGAAGTGAAATACAATCCGATTCCTCGCGAACATTATCATACCGACTGGGTAGCTGATCGCACGATTGCATTTCTGGATTCGCTCGACCCCGACGAAAACTGGTTCGTGTGGATGAGTTTTCCCGATCCACATCATCCCTGGGATCCGCCCGAGTCGGAGGCCCGCAGAATCAACTGGCGCGATCTCGATTTGCCGCCCGGCCATCCCGGCTCGCGCGAAAAGATCGAGGCTATCCTCCGCCAGAAGCCGCGCCATTGGCTGGAATGGTACGAGGGGCGCTTTCGGAATCCTGAGGGCGGTCCGGTCAGGTATGTCCCGGCCCAGATGACGCACGACCAGGTTCGCGAGATCAACGCATTAGTTCATGTCGAGAACGAACTCATCGATCAGGCATGCGGCCGTGTGCTGCGGAGAATCGGCGAACGAAAGTGGGACGCGCGGACCGATGTATTTTTCACCACCGATCACGGCGAGCTGCAGGGCGACTTCGGCCTGGTTTATAAAGGGCCGTATCATGTCGATGCGCTGATGCGGATTCCGATGATCTGGCGGCCGGCGCCGAGCGCCAAGGTTAACCCGGCACAGATTTCGGAACCGGTCGGCCAGCTCGATCTGGCGCCGACCTTTTGCGATATCGCGGGGGTGCCGGTCCCATCGTGGATGGATGGCAAGCCGCTGCCGACCGCGCCGAATTCAGGACGCGAGCGAGTGATTACCGAATGGGATAGTCAGTTCGCGCAAGTTGGAATGCACATGAAGTCTATTTACCGTGACGGGTACGTATGCACTGTGTACGAGAAGAGTACCCGCGACGTCGGTTTTGATCTCGCGAGTGTCATACGCGGAGGCCTCGGCGGCCCCGACGTTCCGATTCCCGACATCACCTACAATGGCACTGAAGGCGAACTATACAATCTGCGCGAGGATCCGATGCAGTGGCGCAATCTGTGGAACGACGCGGGCTTCGCAAAGCTGAAGTCCGACTTGATCGCGGACCTTTACGATAATCTGCCACCGGCGCGCGATCCCCAACTTCCGGTCGAGGCCGCCGCGTGATCGCCAACTACCTAACCCGGGACTCACGATGAAGCCGCTCACCTTGGTCGGAGGCTACGGCTCGCCTTACTCGCGAAAAATGCGTGCGGTGCTCCGTTATCGACGCATTCCGTTTCGCTGGATCATGCGCGGCTCGGCGGAAGACGTCGGCATCCCGCCGGTGCCGGTCGCGCTGATTCCGGTGCTGGTGTTCCCGGGCGACAATGGCGCACCCGACGAGGCGATGATCGATTCGACCTTCGAGATCATGCGGCTCGAAAGTATGTTCAAGGAGCGCTCGCTGATCCCGCCCGATCCCGCGCTGGCATTTCTCCATTCGCTAATCGAAGACTACGGCGACGAATGGCTTACCAAGCCGATGTTCCATTACCGATGGAACTACGCCCCGGACATTCGCAAGGCGTCGCAGGTTCTGATTCTCGATCGGATGCCGCATCTCGACGGCGCACGTCTCGAGCATGCGGCCAAAATGATCGCCGATCGCCAAATCGCACGGCTCACCGTGGTTGGCTCCAATCCGGTGACGCGGCCGGTAATCGAGGACAGCTACCAGCGGCTGCTCGCGATTCTCGATCGGCACATCGCCGGTGGTTTACTGTTCCTGATGGGCAATCGGCCCGGAGTCGGAGACTTCGGATTGTTCGGGCAATTGAGTCAACTGACTCACTTCGATCCCACGCCAGCCGCGATCGCAGCGGATCATGCGCCTCGGGTTTATTCATGGGTCAACAGAATGGAGGACCTCGCGGCAATCGACGTCGCCGACGACGGCTGGCTCGCGCGCGATCGAGTCGGCGCAACCCTGCACCAACTGCTGTGCGAGATCGGCCGCGTCTACGCGCCGTTTCTGATCGCCAACGCGCGCGCGCTCAATTCCAAGGCCGCGGAAGTTCGAGCCGAGATCGACGGGCGTCCGTGGACCCAACAGCCCTTTCCATACCAGGGGAAATGTTTGAGGTGGCTGCGCGAGGCGCGGGCCGCATTGAGTGACGGCGATCGAGCATTCGTGGATCGGGTTCTGGCCGGCACCGGATGTGAAGCAATCTTCGCCGCCAGCGTGTGATCGGTTCAGCTACCTGAGCGCCAGCAGCATCTCAAAGTAGGATTCATCGATCAATTTGTTGCGATCGATTCCGAGCGCGCTCAGTAGCTCTTCGACCGCCAAGCGGCTCTGCTCGGGATCCCCGTCCTCGCCGAGCACCGCTTCGATCTCGCCGTATTCGCCGAGGCCGTCGACGCGATCGAGGTGCAGGCGTATGTGATCGCGCATCATCAGAATGCGCGTCTTGCGCACCGTGGCGATCGTGCCGAGCGCCTGCGCCAGCATCTCGCGTGTCTTCTCAGGCTCAGCGATCGGAACGATGTCGTAACTGCTGAGCATGAGATGCCGGCTGTCCTGGCGTCCATAGAAGATCATCCACGCGCCGGATTCCTCTTCGCGCAGCTTCAGCTTGCCTGCCGCGACGCGGAAGAAAGTGTCGCGCTGAATCAAGGTTGCCTTGAACCGATACTCGATCGCCTCGGCCTGCTTCCTTGCGCGATCAAGATTGTCGAGTGTGAATTTCGCTTCGAGGTTCCGCATTCGCTTGCCGCGTCGTAGAGATTAGTTCGTCGACGTCGCCTGTGATCAATCGCGCGCCGCGTTGATATGTGACATACGCCCAGGCCCAATCGAGAATCACCATCACGCGATTGCGAAATCCGACCAACAAGGCGATGTGGACCAGACCCCAGATGAACCAGGCGATCAGACCGCTCAGCTTGAATTTGCCGATCTGCAGAATCGCGAATGCGCGTCCGACCGTCGCGAGCGTCCCCTTGTCCAGGTATTTGAACGGAAGATTCGGCTTGCCCGCGAGCGTCCTGACGATGTTCGCGGCGGCCCAGCGACCCTGCTGAACCGCGACCGCCGCAAGCCCCGGCATCGCGCGCCCCTTGGCATCCACGCAGGCGGCGATGTCTCCGATAACGAACACTTCCGGATGCTGCTCGAGCGTGAGATCGCTGCGGACCTTCACCCGGCCCGTGCCATCGAGTTCCGCTCCCAGGGTTTTCGCCAGCGGCGAGGCCGCGACGCCGGCCGCCCAGATTATCGTGTGCGCGTGAATTTCGGACTTGTCGAAGCGAACCAGGTTGGAGGCAATTTCCTTGGCGGCGGTGTTAGTCAGGACGTCCACGCCCCGGTTGCCAAGCGCGGCCGCGGCTTTCCGAGCGAGCGTTTCGTCGAAGCTCGGGAGAATTCGCGGGCCCGCTTCCACCAGGACGATTCGCGCTTCGCGAGGATCGATGCGCCGGAAATCGCTGACGATGACGTCGCGCGAAATTTCCGCGATTGCGCCCGCCAGCTCGACGCCGGTCGGTCCGCCGCCGATCACGACAAAGGTGAGCAGCCTGCGTCGCGCGGCCTCGTCGCGCTCGCGCTCAGCCATTTCGAACGACAACAGGATCTCGCGCCGGATATCGATGGCATCTTCGAGGCTCTTCAGACCGCGCGCATAGCGTGACCATTCGTCGTGGCCGAAGTAGAAGTTATCGGCACCTGCCGCGATGATCAGAAAATCATACTTAATGTCGCCCTGGGTGGTGGTGACGCGATGGCCATCCAGATCGATGGCGCGCACTTCTTCGAGCAGGACCCGGGTGTTGAGATTGCGCCGGAAGATCGAGCGGATCGGATACGCAATATTCGCGGGCGACAAACCGGCCGTCGCGACCTGGTAGAGCAGCGGCTGAAACAAATGATGATTGCGGCGATCGATGATCGTGATTTCGACCTTAGCGCGGCGCAGCGCCGCTGCAGCATTGAGGCCGCCGAAACCCGCGCCGACGATCACGACCTGCGGTGCGCTGGAAGGATGCCGATCACGGGCGCTCGATTGGGTGATTTCGCTTGCGGCGGACACTGAGACTTCCATGGAAAATGTCGCGGCGCGTTAGCCCTAAACTACCTGCCTGCCGATATCAAAATCCAACCGGCACAGATCAAACTTGACAGCTGATCCAGGCGCCGAATAGCTTCGATGCCTCTATCCATAGAAAGCAACTTCATCCTGGAAGCATAGACGTGGCGAATCCGAAGAAAGACCTCAACCCTTATCTGACGCGGCTGCACGAGCTGGGATTCGATCCCACCGCGCCGATTCCAGACCGCATCGCAAAACTCCGCGAGCTGCGCGCAACCGCCGGAGTGGACGATCTCGCGATCGCCAAAGCGCTCGGCGAGATAAACGATTCGGGCGCGGGCGAGCTGCTGGTGGTGATGGAGTCGAACGCAACCGGCGCGTTGCGGCGCGAGATCCGCCGCGCCATTTACAAGCTTCGCCAGCATGGCGTCGAGGTGCGCGAGCCGGAAGCGCAACGCGCCGCGGAGGTTGCTCCGGCGGAGCCCGGGTTGACCGCGCTGATGTCTCCGATCGATCCGGAGGGCGCGCAGATCGTTTGGCTGATCAAGGCGCGGCCGCGCGGCGGGCTGGTCCGGTTGTGGGGTCTCATTTCCGAAACCCAGGGGCTCGCGGGCGCGCAGAATCATGCGCTCAATCGGCGCGAGCTGAAAACGCAGCAGGAGGAACTCGAACAGCAGGCGGGGGTAAAGCTCATCGATATCGATCCGCGGCTCGCCGATTTCATCCTGTGCGACGCCTATCGCAGGACTCCGGAGTCCGCTCGCCTGAATGTAGGAAGTTTCTACGCATTGCGCACCGAGGTGACCGGCGCTCCGCTGCCGACTGAGCTTGCGCATCCGATCTACTCGGAGTTCGCCAAAGAGTCGGCTGAGGAGCCGTCGATCGATCTGTTGAAGGAACCGGAGGTCCAGGCCTTTCGCATTCCGCCCAAGGAGCTCGAGCCCTACCTCGATGAGGTCAACCGCGCGCAGGAGAGCGTGCTGGTCGTCAGCCGCTCCTCGCAGGAGGATCGCATCATGGGCGCCGTCGAGAAGGCGATCGGCGAGCTGCTGAGCGGCGCGCGCGCCGAGCGCCTGCGCCGTCGCCTCGAAGATACCGGACTCTACCTGGCGAAGACCGGACGCCGTCAGCAGGCTGGATGGGCGGCGGCCGCGGCGGCGAAGATTCGCGATGGGGCCGATCTCAAAAAGGTGCCGTTCTTCCGCTCGCTGGTGCAGACCCAGTTGGGCGCGATGATGACGCGGGAGGCGGAGCGCAAGCGCGAGGAGCCGCGCCTCATCATGACTCCAGCCGAGGCGCTGCGGGCGCAGGAGGAAGCTCGCGCGCGCTCCCGTCGCTAGCCAAGCAGCCTACTTTCTGTAGCGAATAAAAAGCGAAAGGCCTTATACAATAAGGATAGTTTGGCTTCGTTTGGTAATTTTTAGAGTTTGAGACGACGCACTCTGAGGTCTTTGGTGAAGCGCTCAGCCACCACCCGTTCACAATGCTCCGCGGTGGGTTCGTTTCTGAATCTTAGCGAAGTGGGTTTGTTTTTGCATTTTTCGGCGTTTGGCGCTTGATGGATCCGAGGTCTTTCGCGAAGCGCTCAGGACCGCCGCTCACGATGTTCGCGGTGGGTTTGTTTTTGCAATTCTCCCCGATGTTCGCCGGCCTCCATCGACGGCCAGTCTGATAGTATACCATCTTTGCCTACTGGCAGCTTGGACTTCCTTACAAAAGGAAGGGCCGACTCGATGGCGAGCCGGCCCCGATTCATTCGTCTGTCGCGTCGACTATGCGCTAGCGCGCTGCTCGCGATACTTCATCAGCTTCTCAACGTCGAACTTCCATAGCTTCGCCGCATTGAGGCCCAGAATCTTCGCCCGTTGTTCGTCATTGAGATCCTTCATCTGACGCTCGACTGCCTGGAACGAATGCGGCCACGAGCCCTCGTGATGCGGATAGTCGTTCGCCCACAGGAAATTGTCGACCAGGTTGTATTTCACGGCGAGGTCCAGCCCGACCGGATCTTCCTGGAACGATGCATAGCCGTTGGAGTGGAAGTATTCGCTCGGCTTCTGCTTCAGCCTTGGGAATGCCCACATGTGATGCTTGACGAATGCCTCGTCCATCGCTTCCAGCGCCCACGCGACCCATCCGATGCCTGATTCAATCGCCGCAAAGCGGATGCGCGGGAAGCGCTCGATCACACCCGATGCACATAGATGGGCAACCGGTTCGATGGTCGGCACCAGCGAATGCGAGACGTAGTTGATGACCGCGCCGCCGTCTTTGCGCGCCGCGCGAGGGTCGCGTCCGGTGGAAACGTGAAAGGTGATCGGAATATCGGCATCCTGAATCGCGGCCCACATCGGATCGTACATCCCGAGGTTGTAGTTGGGATGGCGCGCGTCATGCGCGCCGAAGATCGGCTTGCACGGCAGCGTGAGGCCGCGAAATCCCAGCTTTGCGACGCGCTGGATTTCAGCCGTCGCGGTGGTGACGTCGGCGGTCGCGATACACGCCATCGGCGACATGCGATCGTTGTAGGGGCCGAAGGTTTCCCAAGCCCAGTCATTCCAGATTTTGCATTGCGCAGTGGCAAACTCGGCATCCGAGGTGGCCCACATCGTCAGGCCTTTGTTGGGGAAAATGATTTCGGCATCGACGCCGTCGCGCGCGTGATCGCGCAGCCGCTCGACGGGATCGTAGCCGCGGCTGTTGCGATAGAAGTCCTCGCCGGTCAGCTTACTGTCGAGCAGGCGTGACTTCGCCCATCCTTCCGAGATGCTCCACTTGACGCCGTTCTCGTCGACTTCGACGCGCGGCAAGCGCGGCAAATATTTCTTGTCGATGCGCTCCGCCCATAGATTCGCGGGTTCCTGCGCATGGCAATCCGCCGAGATCATCAGGAAATGCCCCGGGTCATCCGGACGCACGGTACGCTTCCATCCTTGATGACCGGGTGTCTCCAGACGCCATTTATTGTTCTGATCGACTTCGTTTCCGCCCTGAATTGAAACAGATGCACCCATGGGGTTCTCCTTGTACAGCTCGCCCGCCGAAGCTGGGTTGCTGCCGATGCGGTTACGACTCGCAGCGTAACTCAAAATATGCGCCTACTCCAATCCCAAGGAGTAACCGAAATGGGTCCGCGTCCATCCGAGGCGTTGGTAAAATTTATGTGCGCGCGGACGCGCGATGTTACTGGTCAACGCCAACTTGTAGCATCCGCGGCGGCGCGCGAGGTCAGTTGCGGCCGCCATCAGATGTTGCCCGATCCCCGATGAACGCGCGTCGGCATCGACGACGACATTCTCGATGATCGCGAACGGCTTCAGCGCATGACCAAGATGAGGAACGACGATTACATGACAGGTCCCGACGATTTCGCCGCCAACCTCGGCCACCATGATGGTGTGATCGCGATCGCGTGCGAGTTTGTTGAATGCCGCCACCAGCCGCGCCTTCGGGACGCGCAACCTCAAGTAATTCTTTAGGTGGAGCTGGTCATACAGTTGCTGCAATCTCGGAAGGTCGGATTTGCGCGCGCGTCGGATGCGGATCGCGCAAGCATCGCGAGCGGAATTTGCTCGGGGCATACGGTCAGCTACGATGATGCACCCATGTTCCCGTCGTCAAGGCTCGCGCGCTCTGCACGCCTGGTAGGGGCGGTTCGCAAACCGTCCACAGCGAGGGTGCGCGGGGGGGGGTCCTGGCGATTGCGGCATCGTTGCGGGTCGTTCGCGAACGACCCCTACCCGAAAGGTCCGGCGTACGATGACCAGGGATCGCAACAGACAAGCCGCGGGCCCGATTTGAGAGGTCTCGAGGCCGAATCGAAATTTAGACGATACGGGGCGAAGCAGAGTCGAGGAACAATCTAAAGTGATTGAACAGAAACCACTCAAGGGAGTCCGGGTCATCGATCTGACGCGGGTGCTGGCCGGACCGTTTTGCACCATGAATCTGGCTGACCTCGGCGCCGAGGTCATCAAGGTTGAAGTCCCGGGCCGTGGCGATGACTCGCGCGGCTTCGCACCGATAATTCCGGGTGGCGACTCCGGCTATTTCTACAGCGTCAATCGCGGCAAGAAGAGCGTCACCATCGATCTGCGGACCAAAGAGGGCGCCGAGCTACTGGTCAAGCTCGCGAACAAATCTAATGTGGTGGTTGAGAATTTTTCTCCCGGGACCATGGAACGCTTTGGCGTCGGATATGGACATTTGAGCGCCGCGAATCCAGCGATCATCCTGTGCTCGATTTCCGGATTCGGCCAGAGCGGGCCGATGGCGTCGGCGCCCGCCTATGACATCGTCGCACAGGCGCTCGGCGGCACCATGAGCATTACCGGATACCCGGGCGGCGACCCACTGCGATGCGGTGTGTCGATCGGCGATTTGTCGGGCGCGCTCTACGGCATCATCGGCATCCTGGTCGCGCTGCGCACCCGCGACGCCACCGGCAAGGGCCAGCACATCGACATCTCGATGCTCGATTGCCAGGTCGCGATGCTCGAGGATGCCATCGCACGCTTCTCGGTCAGCAAGAAAATCCCGGGGCCGCTCGGCACGCGGCATCCATCGATCACGCCGTTTCAGCAGTTCCGCGCGACCGACGGATTCTTCGTCGCGGGCGCCGGCAACGAATCGATTTGGCAGCGCATGTGCGACGCGATCGGAATGCCCGAGCTGAAGGACGACCCGCGTTTCCTGCGCAATGCCGATCGCACCGCGCATCATGCCGAACTGGAAAAGATCCTCGCCGCGCTGTTCGCGACTCGCACGCGCGCGTTTTGGCTGGAGAAACTGGAGGGCGCCGCCGTCCCCTGCGCGCCGATTGCGAACGTCGAAGAGGTCACGCAGAACTCGCATCTGAAGGAACATCGGATGATTCTGCACGCCGACCATCCGAGCTTCGAGGACTTGATCGTGCCGGGAACGCCACTGCGCAATCCTGATTCGACGGCGACGCCGGACACGCGAGCTCCCAAGCTCGGCGAGCATACTGATGAAGTGCTGGGCGAGCTGCTGGGGCTGGATGAAACCCATCTGGCCGATTTGCGTTCGCGGAGTATCATATGATGGTGCGGGCGGAAGCGTCTGATAGGTGGAATGTCGAATCATTGGAACATTGACGAACTATCCCAGATTTGGGATACTCTCCGATGTCAAGCCATCCGGCCCGCAAGCCCCTCGAATGGATTGCAAGTTCCAGAAGTGATCTGCGCAAGTTCCCAAAGGAGGTGCGGGTTGCGGTTGGTGCCGCGCTCAACGCAGCGCAGCTTGGTGGGAAGTACTACACGGCCAAACCACTGAAGGGATTTGGCGGAGCTGGCGTTCTAGAAATTGTCTATCGAGGCACAGACGGCGCCTTCCGGGGCATTTACACTGCATCGTTTCCGGAAGTCGTTTACGTACTCCACGTTTTTCAGAAGAAGTCCAAAAGAGGAACCGAAACACCTAAGGCGGAAATCGAACTGGTGAGACAAAGGCTTGGACTTGCCGAACGGGAATATCGAAAGAGACAACCGCGCGAGTTAAATTCAAAATGAGAACTGTTACGAAAGGAAGCGGCAACGTTTTTCGTGATTTGGGACTCCCCGATGCAGATATACTTCAAACCAAGGCCGACTTGGCATTTCTAATCTCCGCCATTATCGAACGGCGCGGACTCACCCAGTGTCAGGCCGCATCTGTTCTCCAGATAACTCAACCAAAAATTTCAGCGTTGCTGCGTGGACGAATCGAAGGCTTTTCGATCGAAAGACTCGCAAAGTTTCTCAATGCTCTCAATCAGGATGTAAAAATTGTCGTACGGTCGAGGCGCGCTACCAGCCGTGGGCGACTCGCCGTCGGATAAAAGATCACCATCGGTCCCAGAGGACAAACAATGCGCGAAGTTGTAATCGTTGACGGAGTGCGGACGCCGATTGGAAAAGCCGGTCGCGAAAAGGGCTACTACAAGGATGTTCGCGCGGACGACCTCGCCGTCTTTTGCATCAAGCGACTGCTGGAAAACAATCCCAAGCTCGACCCCAGGGAAATCGAGGACGTGGTGTGGGGATGCGCCAACCAGACCGGCGAGCAGGGGCTCAACGTCGGTCGCATGATCGCGCTGCTCGCCGGACTGCCGGTCGAGGTCGCGGGCACCACCATCGATCGCCAATGCGGCTCGAGCCTGCAGGCAATCAATTCGGCAACCCAGGCAATCATGACCGGATGCGGCGATATCGCGATCGCAGGCGGCGTCGAAAACATGACGCACGTGGCGATGGGATCGGGCATCTCGCCCAACCCGAAGCTGATGGACATGTTTCCGCGCGACATGTTCTTCATGGGACTCACGGCGGAACGGCTCGCCGAGATGTATCACATCACCCGCGAGCAATCGGACCAGTTTGCGATGCAATCGAATCAGCGCGCCGTCGCCGCGCGCGAACGCTTCAAGGAAGAAATCGTGCCGGTGAAGCTGCCCGACGGAACCACCGTCGATGTTGACCAGGGGCCGCGCGCCGAGACCTCGATGGAGAAGCTTGCGACGCTCAAGCCGTCATTCAAGCCCGACGGCCAGGTCACGGCCGGCAACTCCTCGCAAATCAGCGACGGCGCCGCTGCGGTTTTGCTGATGACGGCGGAGCGTGCAAAGTCGTTGGGGCTCAAGCCGATGGCGAAAATTCGCGCAATGGCGGTGGCCGGCGTTCGCCCCGAAATCATGGGCTGGGGCCCGGTACCCTCGACGCATAAGGCGCTTGAGCGCGCGGGGCTCTCGATCAAGGACATCGATCTCTTCGAAATCAACGAGGCCTTCGGCGCTCAGGTCCTCGCGTGCAACACCGATCTCAAAATCCCGGAAGCGAAGCTCAACGTGAATGGCGGCGCGATCGCATTGGGGCATCCGCTCGGATGCTCGGGAGCCCGGCTGATGGTGACCTTGACGCATGAGATGCGGCGGCGCGGCTCCAAGCTGGGCGTGGCCACCATGTGCATCGGGATCGGCCAGGGAATCGCAACCGTCGTGGAGCAGCTCTAAGGCCTTCGGATGATTCGTCAATACAAATTGGTAGCGACGGCTTTGATTGCCGCCGCACTCGCACTCGGACCGATGCCCTCGCGCTTCGAATCACGGCTCAACGCCCAGGTCGTTCGGACCTCGCGCAGCACCATCGATTTTTCGTTGCGCGATCTGGACGGCCACGAAGTCAGCCTCAGCCAGTACCGCGGACATCCGGTGGTGCTGGACTTCTGGGCGACCTGGTGCGCACCGTGCCGCCATCAGATTCCCGAGTTGAAGAAGCTTTACGAGAAGTACCATCGATCCAAGGGACTGGTGGTCCTCGGCATCGCCTGCGACACCGTGCAAGGCGAAGGCGTCAGATCGGTGCGGCCGTTCGTGCGCGAGTTCGACATCAACTATCCAATCCTGCTGGCGGAAACGCAGGTGCTGGATAGCTTCGGGGTCGAAGCGCTGCCGACCACCTTGTTCCTCGGCTCTGACGGATCGATCGTCGGGCGGGTGCTCGGCGCGGGCGCGCCCGGCGAGCTCACCCAGAGCGTAAACGCGCTGCTGGCGAACCCGTCGGGAAAACCGAAAGCCGCAAAAAAGCTGACCCCCGAAGAAGAACAGAAGGAAAACCTTTATAACATCGGCTATCGGCGGTGAGGCTTCGGGAGCTAGTTTCTTTTTGCAACTGTGGTTAGAATGAGCGGGAGTAAGATTCGATGGACGCGAGTGAGATCGAGCAGATGATCGCCCATGGTATCCCCGGTGCGCGCGTGGAAGTCCGCGATTACACCGGTGGCGGCGACCATTTCGAGGCGGTGGTGGTGAGCGAAAGCTTCGAGGGCAAGACTCTCGTCGAACGCCATCAAGCGGTCTACAATGCGCTCGGCGATGCGATGCGCGCTCGCGTGCACGCGCTGACGCTCAAAACGTTGACACCGGCACAGCACGCGAATCGGAGGTAACGGAAATGGATGTAGCGGAAAAAATCCAGTCGACCATCAACAGCAACAAGATCGTGCTGTTCATGAAGGGCAATCGCAGCTTCCCGCAATGCGGTTTTTCAGCCGCGACGGTCGAGGTCTTTGAGCAACTCGGGGTGCCCTTTGAGACGGTCGACGTGCTCCAGGACATGGAAATTCGCGAGGGCATCAAGCGCTTCAGCAACTGGCCGACCATTCCGCAGGTTTACCTCAACGGTAAATTCCTCGGCGGGTGCGACATCGTGCGCGAGCTTTACGAAAGCGGCGAGCTCGAGCCGATGGTGAAGCAGGCGATCGGCGCGGGCGCCGCCAAGTAGCAAGTCCGGCATTTCGTTTTCAGTGCAAAGAGCGCGTCGCGACGATGGTCGTGACGCGTTTTTTCGTTTTCAAGTGAAACGCTCATGGCTGAATGGTTCGAAGGCGAAAAGTTCTGGGAAACCTTCGGGCCTGTGATGTTCAGCCAGGAGCGCATCAAGGCCGCACGCCCTACGACCAGAACGCCGAGCGCCTCGTCGCGGTCGCGAGGAAGTAGCTACCAGAAGCGGATGCGGCCGGTATCGACGTGGACGAAACCGGTGCGCGGATAATATCCGACGCCGCCGCCGAACATCGACATCGCGGCGCGCCGCACATTCTTCAGCGAGCGGCCCTCGACACAAATGTCGATCGCCTTGCCATCGAGGTGCAGGCTGCGAACCGCGACGCCCTCGGTGCGGATGTGCAACATCGCGTTGGTTTTCGGGGTGCGATATCCGGAAATGATTTGGAAGGGCTGCCGGGTCTCGAGCCGATGGTGAATGCCGACCAGCAAATCGAGCAGCGCGGGATCGATCGGCTTGATCTCATTCTGACGCCAGTCGCGCAGAATGTGGTTGATCTCACGGAGCGCGCCGGGAATGTATTCGCCCTTGGCGAAGTAGGTGGTCTTGAGGCTTTCGCCGGTGTGCAAATTGTAAAACGACAGCGAGCGCGTATGTTTCGGAATTACCCGGTAGGCCGCCATCGCGGCGCCCGGAATCAATGCGGGAAGCGCGGCGACCAGCCCCATCTTCAACAGCTTGCGCCGACTGATCAGCGTCGACGCCGCATCATCATCTTTCAATCCAGTCCACCCCCAAGCCAGGCTTACTTCTTGGCCGTCACATCGTGCGCGATGCCGTCGTGAGTGTCCACAACTGCGGCGGCCCCGGACCAATCAATCAAATCCGCGACCTTTTCGCTATCCGCGATATGCCGCGCATCATCGATGGTGGTTCCGCCGACCTCGTATATATCACGGTCGACTTCGAGGAAAACCCGGCCGTCGTCGAGCTTCGCAAACATCACCGGCTCGTAGACCAGCATGCCGGTCTCGCCTTTCGATATACGATAGAACAGTGCCTTGATGTTGTCGGGATCGAGCCGTATGCATCCATGGGTGTGGTAGCTGTAGATGCTGGCCGGCGCGTTGGTCGCATGGATGCCGATGCCGCGGATGCTCAGCCCGATCCAGTAGTTCCCCAGCGGGTTGCCGGGGCCGGGCTCGACCCGGGTCAGGACCTCCTTGCCCTCCTCTTCCATTTCGTCGCGGATGTCCTTCGGCACGATCCACGCGGGATTCTTATGCTTGCTGATCACCGAGAATGATCCGGTCGGTGTCTCCCAGTCGGGTTTCCCTACTGCGACGGGGTATGACGATTCGAGCTTGCCTTCCTTGTAGTAGAAAAGCATTCGCTGCGGCAGGTTGACCAGGATTCCGCTGGTGATGTCGCATGGCGCAACGTGCTGATTGTCGATGTGAATGCTGCGGCCCGGTTCGATGATGGAGAAACGCGAGATGTGGTTGGCCTTCGCGATCAGCTTGGAATCCTCGCCGAGCTTGGCCGATATGAGATGCACCTCCTGCTTTTGCTCCGGCGCGTAATCGAACTGCTTCCCGACGATGGTGTTGCTCAAGCAGGGAAAGTTGCGCTGCGCATACGGAATCGGAGTGGGCGTCGCAGTCGCCGTGACGGTCGGCGATTCGGTGGGCCTCGCGCTCGGCGCGGGAGGCGCGGGCGATGGTCGATTGCGGGACTTTTGGCAACCGGGAATCAGAAGAAGTATCAGGAGGAGGAACGCGGCAACCGCCGTCATTGTAGGCTCCGAATCAAGCGGCGTCGGTGCGGCAGATCAGACGGCCCGCGAATCTCGGACAATGATACAGGCGGCCGAATCCCGAGTCATCGCGCATGCGGTCAGGATTGCGACTTTTCAAGTTTCTTGAGCGCCTGATCGACTCCCGGCATCCGGCTCGGCAACTCGCGCCCCTTCATCAATCCGCCCGCCGCGAGAACCATATGATGCGCGTGCGCGTTCTTGATCGCGCTGCGAAAGCCCATCTCATCCTGCGTATTGTTGATGGCGATTTTCAGCATCCGCAGCGTGAAGCGGTCGCTCTCCGCGATTCGCTCCGCCAGCGCCGTCGTCTCCGCCTCCAGCCGCTCGCGCGGGACCACCATATTCACGAAGCCCAATCGCTCCGCCTCCTGCGCCTTAACGAAGCGGCTCTGGTAGAGAATCTCTTTGGCCTTGCGCACGCCGACGTCCCACGGAATCGAAAAGTACTGCAGCAGCGAAGGCAGAAACATCGCATCCTCCGATGCGACCACCAGGTCCATCGCGGCGGCGAACATCCAGCCGCCGAAAATGCAAAAGCCGTGAACCTGCGCGATGGTCGGCTTGGTCAGATCGCGCCAGCGCAGCGTCGCATCGATATACAAATCCCACGAGCGCTTATGCTGCCCGCGCATACCCTTCGGATAGGGCCGCTTCTCGGTGTCCTCCTTGTCCTCCGGCGTGCCGAGGTCGTGGCCGGACGAAAAATGCTCGCCTTCGCCCTTGAGGATGACGACCCGGATATCGTCGTCTTGGTTGGCGAGCTCGAATGCGTCGTCCATCTCCTCGATCATCAGGCGCGACTGCGCGTTCTTGTAGCGCGGGCGGTTCAGGATGACCCGGCCGATGCGGTCGGATTTTTCATAGCGGATGTGCTTGTACGACATATTGGCAACCTCGCCTCGATGGTACCTGCCGCGTAACCCGTGCATGAGGCGCTTGTCAACCGGCGTTCTACACTTGGACGGTATTTGCGCCGTACAGGCAGACGGGTTGATTCGTTACCCGTCCGCCGTTAGCTTCGAGGAGAGGTCCGGGGATGGGGGACGACAACATCGGCTCGACGCGGCAACCCCGCGGCATCGAGTCAGGCCGCATCGGGCGCACGGCGCTGATCGATGGCCTGGTCGCGTTCGGCATCTATCTCGCGCTGGCGTTGTTGTTCTTCGGCCGCGGATTGATTGGGCATTTCTCCGACCGCTTCATCGGGCGCGAGGCCGACCCTTCCCAGATGATGTGGCTGCTCGCATGGTGGCCCTACGCACTCAGCCATCATTTGAATCCCTTCCTGACCGATTATGTGTGGGCGCCGGTCGGATTCAACTTCGCCTGGATGACGTCGATTCCATTGCCCGCCCTGCTCGCCGCACCGCTCACCGCCTCAATCGGCCTGGTGGCAACCTACAACATCCTGGCGTTGTTGAGCGCGCCCAGCGCCGCCATCTGCGCCTACATTCTATGTCGGCGGCTCGCGGGCTCATTCTGGCCTGCGATGCTGGGTGGGTTCGTGTTCGGCTTTTCCTCGTTTATGCTCGGTCAGACGCTGGGCCATCTATGCCTGATCCTTTCGTTCCCGGTTCCACTCGCCGCATATCTGATTGCGCGCCGCCTCGAAGACAGCATCAGCACGCGATGGTTCATCGTGCTGATGGCGGCGGTTCTGAGCTCCGAATTTCTGATCGATATGGAGATGTTCGCGACCGCGACGGTGGTCGGCGCGCTGGCGCTGGGACTGGGCTTTCGATTTTCGTCGCAGGAGGTCCGCCCACGCCTGCTCCGACTGCTTCCCGCATTAGGCGCCGCATTCGCCGTCACCGCGCTGGTGGTGAGCCCCTACCTCTACTACTTCCTCGGCTTCGAAGGGTTGCATCAGCCGCTTTGGCCGTCGGAAAAGTTTTCCACCGATCTGCTGAACTTCGTCGTGCCAACTCCCGCCACTCTGGCCGGCGCGATCCCATGGCTTGCGAGCTTATCTTCGCACTTCACCGGTACCGTGATGGAACGCGACGGGTTCATCGCACTACCGCTCCTCTTCATTGCGCTCGCGTGGGGACGCCGCCACTGGAAGGAACCGTTGTGCAAGGTTCTCATCATTTCGAGCGCGATAATCTGCGTGTGCGCGCTGGGACCGTATCTGCAAGTCGGCGGACTGCCAATCTTTCCGATGCCGTGGTTGGCGATTTCGCATCTTCCGTTCCTCGAGCATGCGCTGCCTTCAAGGCTGATGGTTTTCCCGCCGCTCGCGTTAGCGGTGATCGCGGCGCTGTGGATGGTGGATCCGCGCAGCGGACGCGAATTCAAACTGGCCGCGGTCGCCACGACGTTTGTTTTGATGGTGCCGAACCCGTCCGCGCGCTTCTGGGCCTCGCCGATGGGAACGCCGCAATTTTTCACCGACGGTTCGGCGCAGAAGCACCTGTCGCGCAACGACATCGTGCTGACATTGCCGTGGGGGTTGGGTGGTCACAGCATGGATTGGCAGGCCGAATGCGGGATGTGTTTTCGCAACGTAGCGGGCTGGACCGGCATGGAGCGCTTCGAAGTACGCCGCTGGCCGGTTGTGAACTATTTTCTCGGTTCCCGCGATCTTCCGGAGCCCCAAATACAGCTCAAGGCATTTCTCGCAAACACCGGTGTCACGGCGATCGTAATCGATGATGCGCATCCCAAGGCCGCAGAGTGGAATTCCCTCATTGCCGAAGCCGGGATCACGTCCCAAGAAATTTCGGGCGTCTCGCTGTTCAAGCTTTCGCCCCGTCAATTCAAGGAATTCGGAGCAGTAACCAGCCTGGAATTGGAGAAGCGGGCCGCTCAGTATCGATTCGGAACGCTGCTTCAGGCGACGGATAAATATTTGCGCTCGGGCCTTCCACTGTCGGAGGTCAGCTCTGAGCAGCTGGTCGATCTCGCTTTCTTGCCGGCTTCCTGGAAAAAGCAACCTAACAGTTTGTACGACATTTATGTCATGCCGCTCTCTGAGCGCGATGTGGTAGTGGGAGAGTTGGGTTCACCGTCAGCGCTTGCCGAAGTGATCGATCGTTATCGCGCCGACGCGCAGACCGTCTATCTTCCGTTCCCGCACATCGTTGGCAACAGTTCTCATCCAGTCATCCGCGCTCTGAAAAATGCGCTGCTGCCGCCAGCTGCGATGCCGGTGGACGGGGAATCGCTGGAATTTCTTGGCCTCGGCTTCGATCGCGAGCAGTTGCACAGGGCCGCGGCCCTCGCGAGTTCGCCGATCAGCGGGAGTGAGACGCGACCTTGATCGGCACCGAAACCATTAGAACTCTCCCGAAGGGGTTGCGCTTCGCGACACCTTCCATCAGCGGTTTCAACGTTCCATCGAGTCTGCGCCCAACCTCGTTCCGGTTCGTCGGCCTGTTTCTGATCTTGTCGTGCGAATTGCTCGCGCTGAGTTACGCGCAGACTCCTGACTGACGAGCTTCGATCGTTTCGGGTTCTGCGACCAGGGAGCCAATCTCACTTTGCAGTATCTCGTGTCCAGTGGTGACCGTCCGACGATCAACTTTGGATACAACTATGGTCTCCTTCCGATACTCGTCGGCCACGCCTGGTTCACTCTCTTCGGACCCAGCGCGAGCGCATACCAGTGGGCGATGATCGCCTGCAACATCATAGCGGCGTGGGGTATCGCGACGATCATCGCAACCTTTCAGATTGGAATCGTGGGCACCGCTCTCACGATGATCACGTTGGGATATGCGGTGCAGTCGAGCTACCCGAATCTGGCGCAGGCGATGGAAGCCGTGCTGCTCATCATGGCCATCACGAGGCAGTCACAAGGCGCGAGCGCCAGCGCTCTCGCATTCGGCGCCGCAGCGATCTTCGCAAAGCCCGCGATGGGCTATTTCTACTCGCTGCTCCTGGTTCTATTGATGGCTGGAAGATTGTGGCGAGGTAGCGGAAGCCCACGCGAGTGGCTCCGTGCTTTTGCTCCCGCCGCGCTGGTAGGTGTTACATTGGTGGCCTCGCTATCTGCGACGTACGGCGTCGGTGCATTGGTCAAAACGATCTTCCCATTCGAAGGTGCGGCTAACTATCGGGCAGCGCACTTCGGTTTCTTCAATGGAACGGGCCGCGAGTTTTGGAATACAACCGGAGTACCGTGGTGGGGACATTTTTTCGATGTCTCCGGTTTCTGGATTGTTAGCAGCGTCTTGTTGATCTACTTCGCCGCGACGGACATGTTTCGGCTATGGCAGGAACCCGGCCCGACGATCGAACGGCGTCGAAGGACTGAGGTCATCGTAACCTGTGCAGTTTTGCATCTCTCATTCGTCCTCCTTTTCTTTGGAAGTCGCGGCTCCTGGATTTACTACTCCTACCTGCTAGTGCTGGGTGTAACCCTGGCAATCGATTCAACCCGCCTTCGTCGTGACATAGGCGTATTACTCTGCACCGTAGCACTCTTTTCGTGGACGGATTTAGTCATCGCTACTGGTCGTCGATGGTCCGCCACACAGCCTTCGGCGATAACGAAGGGTCTCTGGGCAACACCTGAGGAGCTGTCGGAGTGGTCAGCGGTGTTGACGCTGGCCGATCGGAACACCACCCGGATTCTCGACTTGAAGGGCGATGCCGAATTGATGTTTCCGGTATTCGGCCGACCTCTGACGCTCTATCTCGATCCCGGCCTCATTCGTTCAGGAGAAATCTCGAAAAAGATTTCGCAACTCAGTGACACTCGGTTAGTTGTTGTGCCGACCAACATTGTTAGCTGTAACGGTATTCCCGATGCACCCGAGATCGCCACTGCGATGAAATCATTTGACCCGCTACGGAAGGGAAAGTTCTTCGAGGTTTTTGAACGCCGTCCTTCCGCGAAACCCACGGTCGCTACTCAACCTCATGACCTCAATTCCTGAAGAACGATCTCACACCTTTCTAGCGAAACACCTATTCACGCTAGGTGGATACCTGGTTCTGTCGCTGACCTTCTTCGCGCGGATGCTTCCTAGACACCTGCTCAACTATTACATCGGACGCGATACCGACCCCTCCGTCTATATCTGGTCGCTCCAGTGGTGGCCGCACGTCATTCAGCATCATGCGCATCCGTTTTTCACCAAGTTGTTGTGGGCGCCATACGGCATCAACCTCGCCTGGATGACTTGCCTTCCACTGGTCGGCATTCTGGCCGCGCCGCTGACGATGGCCCTAGGTCCCATTGCCACCTTCAACCTCGTAGCATTGCTCGCGCTGCCGCTCAGCGCATTTGCCGGGTACCTGTTGTGCACGAAATTCAGCAAGTCATTCGGGGCGGCAGTTCTTGGCGGTCTGGTGTTCGGATTTTCTCCCTACATGATGGCGCAACTGCTCGGCCACGTCGTGCTGGTGCTGGTTTTTCCAATTCCGATCGCCGTTTACCTGGTAATCCGTCGGCTCGAAGATGGCCTCAGCTTGCGATGGTTCGTGACGCTGCTCGGCATAACCATGGCCACGCAATTTCTGCTCGAGCTCGAGCCCTTCGCGCTGATGCTCCTGGTAGGGGGCTGCGCGATTCTTATCTCGCTACGGACCGGTACTCGTGAAACCCGCGATCGCCTGCTCCGCCTGACTATGGAGATCGGCGCGTCGTGCGCCTTGGCTGCTTTCATCGTAGCTCCATACCTTTACTTCTTCTTCGCGAACGGATTCCCGACTCAGCCGCTTTGGTCTTCCGCCATGTATTCGGCTGATCTGCTGAACTTCATCGTACCAACTTCCGCGAATGCGGCCGGGACCATCGCGGCGTTGGGAAAAATCTCACAGAACTTTTCCGGTAACCTCTTCGAACAAGGCGCATGCATCGGAATTCCGCTGATCGCGATCGCACTGGTTTGGGGCAGGCGGCATAGGGATGAACCGGCCACCCGAATCCTGCTCGGAACGCTGTTGCTGGTATGCCTTTTCTCGCTCGGTCCATACCTCCACGTAGCGGGCCGCGCCATCCTGCCGATGCCGTGGCTGCTGTTGGAAAAGCTCCCGCTCCTCAAGAGCGCGTTGCCCGCGCGGCTCATGGTGTTCGCGTTTGTACCGCTAGCGATCGTCTTTGCGATGTGGTTCACCGATGCGCGGACCGGCGCAACCGAAAGAATAGTTGGCGTGGTGGCAACCCTGGCGATGCTGTTACCCAATCCGGCCGCGGGGTTCTGGGCCAGCCCCGCGTCGGTGCCGGAGTTCTTTCGCAATGGAATGTCGAGGCAGCTACTTTCCCGCAGCGATATCGTCCTGCCGCTGCCGTTCGGGCAAAAGGGCATGTGTATGCTTTGGCAAGCAGAGAGCGGGATGAATTTCCCGATGGCCTCGGGATGGACCGGCATTCAGCCCATCGAAATTCGGCGCTGGCCGGTGGTCAACGTGTTTTTCGGCTCGCGCGATCTTCCTGAGCCCGATCTTCAGCTCAAGGCGTTCATCGCCAATGTCGGCATCACCGCGATTGTCGTCGATGCGAACGACCAGCACGCGCCGCAATGGAGGCAATTGCTATCGAGTCTCGAGGTCGCGCCGCAGGACGTTGGAGGGGTTCTTTTTTACCGGATTCCTCCCGACGCGCTTAAGGCCTACCGGGGATTGAACGCGATCGACCTCGAGCAACGCGCGAATCGCGCGCGCTTCGAGGCACTTATTTCCGCGACCGACCGATACCTCGCCGAGGGCGGTGACGCCGCGAAGCTCGACGTCCCGGCGCTCCAGGTCGCTGGTCTGTTTCCCGCGGGTTGGACATTCGATCCGAAGCCGGACGCCTATCGCGATATCTGGTCGGGCCAACTCAACGGCAAGGTCGCGGCGGGCGTGATCGGCTCCGCGTCAGGCCTCAAACCGATTATCGACGGCTACAGTCAAGACGCAGCAAAAGTCTACTTTCCGTTTCCGAAGACCTGGCCGGCGGAAAAGGACGGGGGCTTTTTGCAATGGATTGTGACGCCGCAGATTTGGGGTTCGACCAGCGGGGAATCGCTGCAGTTGATGGTGATGGAATTCGACCGCGCGCGGCTGCGGCAACTGGCTAGCCGCATATCATCGGAACACGCGCTTAGTCTTGCAACTGCTCCGCGCGAAGCTTCTCGCTGATCGTCATCGCATTGAGGGCCGCGGTGAGGCGCACCGGATACGCCGCCGGATTGGTGAGCGAGCGCTGCTTGGCCCCGAGCATCGCAAATTCGCTCATGAAATGATCGCGCGATTGATCCAGCGTGGCGGGGGCGCCGGTCCGCCGACCATTCTCAAACACCGTCTGCAGCATCGGCGTGATTTTCGATGCCGCGGGCTTGAACTCGCGCGCCACGCTGGCCGGCGCCTCATCGATGAGGCCGACCAGGTCCTGCGAAAAATTCCCCGCGACGTCGATGCTGCGAAAGACCTGCTTGCGCCCCGGCACCGTGGCCTTTCCCGCCAACGTCTTCAGCCGCGGACGCCCAAGGTAATCCGCCAATTTGTAGGTATACTCGGCGCTGGGAGCATCGTCGCTGACGGTCAGCGCGGTGCCGACCCCGAAAGCATCGATGGGCGCGCCGGCGCGGATCAGATCCGCGATTCGATATTCATCTAAATTGCCGCTGGCGAAGATGGCGACGTCATTCAATTGATGCTGGTCGAGGATGCCGCGGGCCTGCCGGCTCAACTGCTCGAGGTTGCCGCTGTCCAGCCTCACCGCCTGAATTTTGATGTCTTCGCCGGCGAGTCGCTGCGCGAGTTCCGCCACGTTCCTGATGCCCTGCGCGGTGTCGTAGGTGTCGACCAGCATGGTGTTCATTTTCGGAAAACTTCGCGCGAAATCCTCGAACGCCTGGCGCTCGCCCTCATGCGCCATGATGAAACTGTGGCTCATAGTGCCGAACACCGGCATCCCGTAGCGCTTGCCCGCGAGCAGATTCGAGGTTCCACTGAAGCCCGCCAGATAGCTGGAGCGCGCGGCAATCAGCGTCGCATCCGCGCCCTGCCCGCGCCGCAAGCCGAACTCCACCAGCCGCCGGCCCGCCGCCACGCTGAAGCAGCGCGCCGCCTTGGTCGCGGTGAGCGATGCGAATCCGAGCTGGTTGAGAATCAGCGGTTCGAGGATTTGGGCCTCGATGAGCGGACCGCGCACTTCCATCACCGGTTCCCCGGGAAAGAAAATGCTGCCGTCGGCAAGCGCGCGCACCGATCCAGTGAAGCGCAAGTTCGAAAGATGATGCAAAAATTCCGGCTTGAACAGATGCAGCGACTCCAGGTAGTCGATCGCCGCCGCATCGAAATGAAAATCTTCGAGAATCTCCAGCACCCGCTCGAGTCCGGCCGCGATCATGTAACCGCGGCTGGGCGGAAAACGCCGCACCATCACCTCGAACGAGGCGGCGCCATTCATCCCGCGCTCGAGGAAGGCCGCGGCCACGGTAAATTCGTAGAGGTCGTTGAGGATGGAGACCTCGTGCGGGTCGAGGCGCAAGTCGATCGGCATTGCGGCAGACTCTAGCGGAAACGGTCGCGGCGCGGGAACCGGCGCTTAATCAACGCGGCGGCTCCGGCGGCTCAGGCGGTTTCGGCGGCGGCGGAGTCGGAGGATTATCGTGCACGATGCGAGTCTCGCGATCGCCTCGATCGCGCAGGACGTTGGCAATCTTCTGCAGTCGCTGATCGACGAGGTAGTTGATGGTGCCGGGCTCATCGAGGCTTCCGGCGCGCACTCCGGTAAGCAGCTCGATTCCGCGATCGATGTTGTCGACCGGATAAATATGGAACACGCCCCGTGCGACCGCATCGACGGTTTCGGGCTCGAGCATCAGGTTGGCGATGTTGGCGCGCGGCACCAGCACCCCCTGCGATCCGGTCAGGCCGACCGCCTTGCACACCCGGTAGTAGCCTTCGATCTTTTCATTCGCGCCGCCGATCGCCTGAACATTGCCGTGTTGATCCACCGAACCGGTGACCGCGAAATTCTGGCGAATCGGCACCCCGCTCAGCGCCGAGAGAAGCGCGTAGATTTCAGTCGAGCTCGCGCTGTCGCCATCGATGCCCGAATAGGACTGCTCGAAACAGACGCTCGCCGTCATCGCCACCGGATGAGTCTGGCCGAAGCGATTGCGCAAGAAGCCGCTCAGGATCGCGACCCCCTTGTCATGGGTCGATCCGGACAAACGCGCCTCGCGCTCGATGTTGATGAGCCCGGCCTGGCCGAGCGCGACGGTAGCGGTGATGCGCGAGGGGCGGCCGAACGCGTAGCCGCCAACGTCGATCACGGCGAGGCCGTTGATCTGCCCGACCGAGGCGCCGTCGAGATGAACGACCAGCGTGCCGTTGGCGATGAGGCGGCGGATTTCCTCCTCGATGTAGTTGAGGCGCAGCATCCGCTCGCGCAGCGCGCGCTCGACGTGCGGCGCGGCGACGCTTTTTGCGCCTTCGCTGAGTGCGAAGTAGGCCGCTTCGCGCGCCAGATCATCGATCGGTTCCATAACCGCCAGCATGCGGGCGCGATCGCCCGCCAGCCGCATGCCGAACTGCACGATCCGCGCGAGCGCGTCGCCCTCGAAGGGCGGCAGATTCTCGCGCCGCACCAGCTCGCCGACCCGCGCGGCATACCTGGCGGCGGCGGTCTTGTCGGCGCTGACGATCGATCGAATCTCGGCCTTGACCTTGAACAACTCGGGGAAGTCCGTGTCGTAGAAATATAACATGTTGTAGAGATACGGGCCGCCCAGCACCAGGATCTTGTTACGCACTTCAATCGATTCAGGGCGCAGTCCGCTCACCGCAAAAAACGGAAACGGCTCGAAAGTCTCGACCGTGACCCGACCCGACTTGAGGCTGCGCTTGAGCGCCTTCCACACTCCCGGCTCGATCACCGCATCTTCCATGTCGAGGATGAGAAAGCCGCCGTGAGACTTGATGTACGAGCCGCTGATGATGCGGGTGAAGTTGGTCCCGGAGCGTCCCAACGGATCGATCCAGCGCTCGATGGTGCCGAAGAGATTGCGGTAGGTGGGAGCGTCTTCGTTGACCACGGGCGCGCCTTTGGTCTCCGAGTTATCGACCATCACGTTGACCTGGTATTCGAACCAATGGCGCTGGTCTTCCGGCGCTGGCGGCATGCCGGGAACGGCAGGTTGCTGTCTCCCTTCGGTTTCGCGAAACCGATCCAGGTTGTCGAGGATGTGCTCGGCGACGTGATCGAGATATGCGCTCACCGCGGGGTTTTCGAACTGAGCCTTGATTTCCGCGATCAGCGGATTGACCAGGCGCGCGGCAAAAGACCGCTCGATGGTGCGGATGTCCTCGATCAGTTCGCGCATCAGTTCCTGCTGCCTCAGGACGACGCCGCCGAAATCCTCCTGCAACGCCACTTGTGCCTTGCCCAGTTCCTCGCGCTGAGCGTCGGTCTTCTCCTGCATGGCCTTGTTCAGCGCCTCAGGCGACTCGGGCAGCTTGCCCTCGATGAGCGGAAGGAAGATCACCTGCCCGTTGGGCGTGGTCTGAATCGCGAAACCCTTCTCACGCGCCTTCTGCTCGAGCCCGCCGAACAGCTCCTGCGCACGCTTGTTGTATTTCTCGCGCAGCGCCGAGCGCTCCTGATCGAAATCCTCGCGCCTAAAAGCCTTGGGAAGCTGCTCGATGATCGAACCGATCAGCTCGGTCATCCCCTCGCGAAGCTTGCGACCCTCGCCGGGCTTGAGGTACAGCGCGCAGGGCGCTTCCGGAGTGCGAAAGTTGTGCACATAAACCCAGTCGCCGGGAGTCGGCATGGTGGCCGCTTTTTCGGTGAGCAGCTTCATGACCGATTCGCGTTCTTCGCGCGAGCGCACGCCTGAGACGAACACGTTGTATCCGGGACCGCCGATGCCGATCGCCATTCGGATCGCGTTGAAAGCGCGACCCTGGCCGAGCAGTTCCTCGCCGTTGCCATCGCGCGATGCGGCGAGCAGCTCGTCAGCGGTCAGTGGAGGCGCGCCGCGCAATTCCGAGGGCGGCAGTTCGATCGGTTGCGGCGCGGGCTTGAATTCCACAAGCTTTGGGTCAGGCGTATTCCGCGAGTCTCCGTCGGTTTTTTCAGGCATAGGAGGATCTCATTGGAGCGCGGATGAGGCACGCTCTTTAGTTGTTGACTTTGATTCGTTTGGGCTTCTGCTTGGGGATGACGACGACCAGCGCGTGATCGGTCCATCGCGCCTCGACCGCTTCAGCTTCGATCGGAACCGCAAAGGAATAGGCACTCTCAAAAGTCCCCTCGGGGCCGACCGGCGCGCGCACGCTGAGCCGCTGACCCGCGACATCGATCTCGATGCGCTGGGGATCCACGCTAGGAATCGCGATCCGCACTTCGTAGCGATCCGGATGTTCGAGGATCTGCGCGTTTTCGAATTCGTCGCGCACGGTGACGCGGCGCCAGCGCGAGATAAGCATCTCGTCAAAAAACTCGTCGAGCGCCCGCTCGAAATCCAACACCCCTATTCCGGCCAGCTTTGCCATGCGCAGAACAATCCTTGTCCCCGATTCTAATGCCTCATGCGCCTGCCGGTCGAGACTGGGGACTCGCTTTCCGCGATGCGAGGGGGTGGACAGCGGGACCGCAACCCCTGCGAAGTCCGGCTTGCCTCAGTGAAGGCCGCAACGCTATGGTCGCCTCGTGGCTAACTTCACCAAGATAGTTTCCGCAACGGATTTTTCCGAGGATTCGACTCTCGCGATCTCTTACGCCGAAGAGATGGCCAAGCGCTTCGGCGCCGAGATCATCCTCCTCCATGTCGACCAGGCGCTTCCGCCAGTTATGGTTTCGCCGGAGATCGGCCCGGTGATGGACGTCGGCGCGATGACCAGGATCGCGGAAGAGCAGCGCGTGATGGCGCAAAAGGAACTCGACAAGATCGTCAACCGGATGCGCGACAGCGGCCTTAAGGCGCGCTCGTTGCTGAAGGTAGGTTCGCCCTTTCTGGAAGTAATCCACGCGGCGCAATCCGAGGGCGCCGATCTCATCGTGATGGGCACCCATGGGCGCACCGGCATTGCACACGTGCTGATGGGCAGCGTCGCCGAGCGCGTGGTGCAGAAGGCGCATTGTCCGGTGCTCACGATTCGTCACCCGGATCGCAAGTTCAAGCACCCCCTCGATAAGTAGGGCGCTGCGCACAAACGTAGGCGCTCTACTTTCCTTTGAAGTGCGGTGAGCGCTTCTCGATGAAGGCTTTGACGCCTTCCGCAAAATCCTCCGACCGGGTCATCATCTGCATCGACGCATCGTCTTCCTTAATGGCGGTAGCGAGATCGGTGAACTGATGATCCCAGATCATCTTCTTGGCCTGCGCGACTCCAAGCGGGGAGCACTTGCTGGCGATCTGCCCCGCAACCTCGCGCGCGGTCTCCATCAGCTTCTCGTGCGGCACCACTCGATTGACGAGGCCAATCGCGAGCGCCTCCTGCGCATCAACCAGCCGTCCGGTGATCGCAAGTTCCGTTGCGCGCGTCACACCGATGATCCGCGGCAGCATCCAGCTCGAGCCATGTTCGATCGCAAGTCCTCGCTGCACGAAGATGAGCCCCATCCGCGCCTTGTCGGAGGCGATACGAATGTCCTGGTAAAGGCAGTATGTGAAGCCGAGCCCGACGCATGCGCCATTGATGGCGCCGATGACCGGTTTTTTCAGCGACAACATCCATGAGTATGGCGTCCGGTAGTCAGGCCGCGCATTCTTCGCGAGATCATCCTGGGGAGCGGCGACCGCTGCACCTGCCGTCGCGCGCCCTTGCGAAATCTCGCTGAGTCCGCTCATGTCCGCCCCTGCGCAGTAGGCCCTTCCGGCACCGGTGAGGATGATCGCGCCGACATTGTCATCGCGATCGGCGTCGAGCATCGCCTGGCGCATCTCAGCGCCCATTTTTGCCGTCCATGCATTCATCTTGTCCGGCCGGTTCATGGTCACGGTCGCGATTCGATCTGACTTGTCATAAATGATGTCGCTGAAATCCATGCTTAGCCTCCGGCGCGCCGCCGACAATTCAAGTTGTTGGCGAGTTGTTCGAAAGTGCGATCAAAGCATCACTGGGTGACGATGCCAAACGGAAATATTGCGCGCCGGCGCATACTTTCCAATTCTCGCGGCGACTGTTAGGTACTGACGGTGGCCGAAACTTCATTGCACGTCAGCCGCGCAAGTTGGCTTGGTAAACCTGCGCGTTCAACACTCCTGTTACGAATCCTGGTCGCGACTTTTCTCGTCATCGCTGCAATTCCCGCGTCGGCGGAGCAGGCTCACAAGGCGATGGTGGTCTCGGAAAGCGCGCTGGCCGCCGAAGCCGGACTGGCGATTCTCAAGCAAGGCGGAAACGCGGTTGATGCGGCCACGGCGACGGCATTGGCGGTTGGCGTTACCAATCCGGCGTCGTGCGGAATCGGCGGCGGCGGCTTCATGCTGGTCTACATCGCCAAGCAAGGAAAGTTTTACGCGCTCGACTATCGCGAGGTGGCTCCGCAAGGCGCCAGTGCCGACATGTACTATCGCGATGGGCATCCCAACGAAGAACTCGCGAAGGTCGGACCTCTTGCGATTGCGGTACCGGGTGAGATCGCGGGAATCGACGCGGCCCTCAAACGCCTCGGCACCATGAAGTTTCAACAGGTGGCCGCGCCCGCGATCAAACTCGCGCGTGATGGCTTCCCGCTCAGCGAGCATCTTGCGGGCGAAATAAAGGCCTACGCTTCCACGCTTGCGATGGACCCGGGCCTGAAGGAGGTTTTCCTCAAGCCCGACGGCTCAGCGCCCGTCGCGGGCGAAAAGATCTACGCGAAGAAACTTGCCGATACATTGGAGCGCCTCGGCAACGCGCCGGTCGCAAAATTCTATGACGGCCCGATCGGCAAGGAACTCGTCGCGTTTCTCCACGAGCATGGCGGCATCATCACCGAGGACGACCTGGAGGATTATTCGCCGGTTTGGCGCGACCCGCTCCATCGCGCATACCACGGCATGGTGGTGTACACGATGCCTCCGCCTTCGTCGGGCGGAGTGGTGCTCGAAATGCTGGGGATGCTGGAGCCGGGGCATTTGCCCGGCCTCGGCCTCAATTCGCCGCCGTACCTGGCGCGCCTCATCGAGGTGATGCGCCAGGGATTCATTGATCGCTCGCTGTATGCGGACCCCGTGTACGTGCATGTGCCGCTCGATATCCTGCTGTCGCCGACTCATATCAATGAAGCACGCGAGCGCGCGCTCCATCAGAAAGATCCCGCCGCGACTGCTGCCGAAGCGCACGATCACGGGACCTCGAATCTGTGCGTGGTGGATGAGGCGGGCAATGTGGTCGTCATAACCACCACCATCAACACCGTGTTCGGCGCGAAGATGACGGTGCCTAAACTCGGCATCATCCTGAACGACGAAATGGACGACTTCTCGGTTTCGCCGGGGGTCCCGAATGCCTATCGCCTCGTCGGCGCCGACGCGAATTCGATCGCGCCGGGCAAACGGCCGCTCTCCAGCATGGCTCCTCTCATCGTGGTCAAGCAGGACAAGCCGGTGCTGGCGGTAGGAGGTTCGGGCGGTCCGACCATCACGACGGGTGTGCTACAGGTCGCCCTCGACGTGTTGGACTTTCATTGCAGCGCGGAAGAAGCGGTCGCCAATGGACGATTGCATGAACAAGCGGTGCCCGACGTGGTGCTGATCGAACAGAAGATACCGCAGAGCACTCGCGATGCGCTGGAACAGATGCGCTATCGCCTGCGCGTCATCCCCGCATTGGGCGCGGTGAATGCGATCACGATTGCGCCGGACAACCTGCACGGCAGCTTCGATCCTCGCAAAGGCGGCGGCGCCTCCGGCTACTAAGCATCTCACACGAAGCCACGCGCCGGTTGTGCTTGCTTCATTTCGGAACATGAAGCCTGTACCTCGAAAGCCCAAGCCTGGCGGAAACGGCGCGACCGGAGCGACGCGGAAAGCCCTGCTCGCCAGAATCTCGATAGATCCAAACATCTGTTTCGGAAAACCATGCATCCGCGGACATCGCATCTGGGTGTCATTGATTCTCGATCTGCTTGCCAGCGGAATGTCGTCGAAGGAAATCCTGAAGGACTATCCCGGCCTAGAGGCGGCAGACATCAACGCTTGCATTGCTTACGGTGCTGAGATGTCTCGCGAGCGGTACGTCGAGATACCCAATCCAGCGAAGGGATGAAACTCAAGCTCGATGAAAACCTCGGTAGTCATGGCGCCGAGCTGCCACGTGAGGCCGGCCATGATGTCTCTACGGCGCCGCTACAACGCCTGGGTTCGATTCCCGATCCGCAACTGATTGACCTTTGTAAGAAGGAGGAAAGAGCGCTGGTCACGCTCGACCTCGATTTCGGAAATCCCCTGCGCTGCCGGCCCTCGAAGTACGCAGGTATCGTGCGTATGACTGTCGCGCGAACCGAACCATCGCGAGTTGCACGTTGCGATGCGAACATTCGCGGCCGCGCTGGAAAGAAATATGCTCGCGGGAAGACGTGGATCATCGAAGCCGGTCGCGTCCGTGTCTATCAGCCAGAAGACGACGGTTGAGGCGAGTGATTTCGCCCGAGGGTGATAGGCAGCTAGAGTTGTCGTTGTGGCTGAGGAGGGATCGAGCGCGGCGCCTGGCGCGCATCGCGCGAGCATCGAGGCAAGGGTTGCCTCGAGCTGGCTGACCGGCGACACGCTCGCGGCGGCGATGGTTTTTGTCGTTGCCGGTCTGATCTTTTTCTTTCATCTCGGCGCGTACGGCTTCTGGGAGCCGGACGAAGCACGCTATGGCGAGATCGCGCGCGAGATGCTCGCGCTGCGCGACTTCATCGTGCCGCACCTCAACTATGTTGCGTATGTCGAGAAGCCGCCACTGCTGTATTGGCTCACCGTGGCGTCGTTCCGCATTTTCGGGATTAGCGAATTCAGCGCGCGCCTGATTCCCGCGATATCTGCGTTCCTCGGAGTGCTGGCGACGTTTGTTTTTGTTGATCGCACGATGGGACGCCGGCGCGCCGTGATGGCGGCCGCGATCCTTGCGACGGCGCCGCTGTTCGCGGTCATGGCGCAGGTGCTGACCACCGACATGCTGCTTTCGGCGCTTACCACGATCGCCATCTTCGCGTTGTTTCTGCATTACCAGAAAGGCGGAATCTGGTGCTGGATCGCATACCTCGCGATGGCGCTGGCGACGCTCACCAAAGGCCCGGTCGGAGTTGCATTGCCCGCGTTGACGATGCTGGTGTTTCTATGGTGGGAGGGCGCGCTGCGAGGCTTGATTGCCCGCTTCCACGCGATCGCGGGCGCGCTGCTGGTGCTCGCGATGGTCGCGCCGTGGTTCATCGCGATCAGCATTCGCGAGCCTGGATTCTTCGACTTCTACTTTGTCGGGGAACATCTGCGGCGGATTTTCGATTCCTCGTTCAGTCATGGCGAACCGGCTTATTTTTATCTCCCGGTGATCCTTGCAGGATTGCTTCCATGGTCATTGCTGGTGCCGTTTCTGACCTGGCGCAGGATGACGCCCAGTCCGGCGCGGCGCTATTGCGTGATCGCATCGCTGGTGATCATCGGCACGTTTTCCGCCGCGAGCGGAAAACTGATTCCCTACATCATTCCGGCATTTCCGCCACTCGCGGTTTTGCTCGCCGACGGAATCATCGCGTGCGCATGGCCAGACGGTTCGCGCTCGCTGCGCTCGCCCGATTCGCGGATCCTGATGGAATCGGGGCCGTTGCTCGGCCTGCTTGGCGCCGGAGTTATCATCGCGGCGATCGAGGCCGCATCGTTTCGCACGCCATATCCGATGCTGGTGCAGTCGGAGTTGTTTGCGATCGGTGGGATCCTCGTCTTCGGAGGCGCGATGACTACGATCGCGTTTTCCGCACGACTGACCGGCGCAGGGCTGTCGTTGATCGTGATTACGCTGGCCGGCGCGCTATGCGCGGGAACTTGGGCCAGGTTGGCTGCCGAGCCGATGCGCTCGTATGCGAGCCTCAGCCGCGCGGTCGCGGAACGCGCGCCGAACGCAAGAATCATTTGCTACCATCGCTACGTGCAAGGCCTGCCCTTTTACACGCGCCGCCGCGTGATCCTGGTCGGGCCGCTGAGCGAGTTGAGGTTCGGCGCCGAGCGCGCTGCCGATGCAAAAGATTATTTCTTCAAATCCGACGCCGACCTGTTGCGTCTGTGGAACCGGCCGGGAGACACCGTGCTGGTGATCGATGCGGGCGACCTGGCGCGTTTGAAGGATCGACTCGGCAACTTCACGCTGCTGGCGGTCGAGCACACCAAGCGCGCGATCGTGAATCATGGAGAACAGCTTGCCGGCAACTGAAACATCGTCGCCGTTAATCACTGAAGCGAGTGTGCGGGTGGCGCATCCGTATCGTGCCTTCGCAATGCGAGTAGGGTTGGGCGTCGCGATAGTGGTCTTCCTGCTGTGGCATTTTGATGCGCGGCCGGCCTTGCGGAGCCTGGCGCGCGAAAACCTGATCTACTTCGCGACCGCGGTGCTGCTCTACGTTGGCTGCCTGGCCTTGTCCGCGTATCGATGGCAACTGCTGGCCGCGGCGTTGAATATCCGAGGAACCTATCTTGAATTTCTGCGCTACTACTTTATCTGCGCCTTCACCAATCTGTTTGTCCCTGGCCTGGTTGGCGGCGATGCGGCCCGCGCATTTTATCTGGGGCGCCGCCACGGGAGAGTCGGCGAAGCGATTGCCTCGACGCTTGCCGATCGCGGTTACGGGGTGTTGGGGCTGTTCTGGTTCGCGGGGTTGATCGCGATAACGATGAATCACGGCACGCTGTCGTCAAACGTGATTCGGCCGGTGATTGTGGTCGGCGCCATCAGCGTGGCGGGCTACCTCGCCTCGCCGCTGATCGCGCGCTTGATTCATCTTTCGCCGCGACCGATTCGACGCGCGCTCGGAATAATCGCTCCGTACCTTCATCGGCCGATTTCGGTGCTTCCCGCGATCATCCTCTCGATGCTTTTGCAGGCTCTTCTCGCGGTCTGCCAATACGTCTTGGCTCTAGGGCTGGGGTTGCATCATCCGCTCGCGATTTTTCTCTTGATCGTGCCGATTTCAGGTGTGCTCGCCAGTTTGCCCCTCACCCTCAACGGACTGGGCCTGCGCGAAACTGCGTATCTGTTTCTCTTCGGCATGGCGGGCTTGAACCGCGACGATGCGATCGCGTTGGGCCTGCTGTTCTTCGCCGCCACGATGCTGGGGGGTCTATTTGGGGCGATCGCATTCGTCACCACGCAGGTTCCAACGCCTCCGACGCATGTCGATGCCCAACTGACCAGTACCGTATGATTCGGTCATAGATACGCTATAAGATGAGGATGTTTACAGGGGTTTTTAGCCGTGGAAAATGTGAGGTTGGTCATCAAATCCGCTAAAGCAAGAAACTTCGAATCCGAGAGTTGTTAATATTGCGGTTGCTTCAAGCGGTTTGTATATTGTGGCCTAACCAATCGGACAGGCCGGGCCTGGGCGCCCGGGATAAGTGCGGAGATTGCTCATAGATATGGACTTCATGAAGACCATGTTCCTCAACCCCCCTTCTTACGAGGATTTCGATGGAGGCGCAGGGTCGCGATATCAAGCCACGCGCGAGGTCTGGTCGTTTTGGTACCCGACCTGGCTCGCCTATCCCGCCGGCATGATTCCCGGCGCTCGGCTGCTCGATGCTCCGCCACATAATTACACGGTTGCGCAGACCGTCGATGAGGCGAAGGACTACGACCTCGTCGTGATACATACCTCGACGCCGTCGCTGCGGATGGACGCGCGCACGGCAGAATCCATCAAGGCTGCTAATCCCAATTGCATCATCGCCTTCGTGGGAGGCCATCCGACCGCGCGCCCGGAAGAGGTGCTGAAGATCTCGAGCGCCATCGATATCGCGGGCCGCAAGGAATTCGATCATTCGATGGTCGAAGTTTCTCACGGCATGGATTGGGCCAAGATCGGCGGCATCAGCTATAGCAAGAATGGATCGATTCATCACAATCCCGATCGCCCGATTCTAACCGGCGAGGAACTCGATGCGCTTCCCTTCGTCACCGAAGTCTATGAGAAGAACCTCGACTACCTGAAGTACAACAGTCCCTACTGCCAGTATCCCTATGTCTCGATGTACACGGGTCGCGGATGCCCGGCGAAGTGCACCTTCTGCCTGTGGCCGCAGGTGACCCAGGGACATAGCTACCGCACGCGCAGTCCCGAAAGCGTTTTTGAAGAAGTCTCGCAGATGAAGGCGAAGTTCCCCAAGATGAAGGAACTGTTCTTCGATGACGACACCTTCACCGCGGACCCGGCGCGGGCGCGCAAAATCGCGCAGTTGCTCAAACCCCTGGGCATCACCTGGTCGACCAACTCGCGGGCCAACGTCGACTACGAAACCTTGAAGATTCTGAAGGACGGCGGACTACGCCTGTTCGTGGTCGGATACGAAACCGGCAACGCGCAGATTCTCAAGAACATCAAGAAGGGCGTCGGGCTGGACCGGGCGCGCCGCTTCACTCGCGATTGCCACGAGATTGGGATCCTGGTGCATGGCACCTTCATTCTGGGACTCCCGGGCGAAACCAAAGACACCATCCAGGAGTCGATGCGGTTCGCGCGCGAGATGGATTGCGAGACCATCCAGGTATCGCTCGCCTCGCCCTATCCCGGAACCGAGCTTTACGACTACGTCGAGAAGAACGGATTCCTCGCGGTCAATCCGCTGCTCGATCAGGACGGCTATCAGAAGTGCACGGTGACCTATCCGGGTCTCACCAATGACGAGATTTATGGCGCGGTCGAGAAGTTCTATCGAAGCTTCTACTTCCGTCCCAAGTACATTTTCAAGTCGATTCGAAAGATGGCGACCTCCGCGGAGGAGACCAAGCGCCTGCTCAAAGAGGGCGCGCAGTTCCTTTCCACCATGCGACAGCGACGCCATCAGCTTCGCGATAACCCGACGGTACCGGCATCTGCCTAGGAGACGGACAGAAGCGGCCATACGCGCGACGTAAAAATGAAACTGCTGGTTCTTATCTCGATACTTGGAATCGCGGTCTCGACCATCTACTACCTGGCTGCGATCGTCGCCGGACTGCTCTTTGCGCATCGTTCCAACAGCGCACCGGCGGCGCTGCCGAAGATTCCGCCGCGAGTCGCGATCCTCAAACCGCTGCGCGGCGTCAGCGAACATTTGCGCGACAACATCATCAGCTTCCTCGAGATCGCCTACTCGCGCGTGGAGTACATCTTCGGCGTCGACAGCTACGAGGATCGCGCCATCGACATTCCGGTGTCGCTACGCGCGCCGTACCAGTTCGCAAACATGACCGTGACGGTGGGCGACGAGCCGGGATGCTGCAATCGCAAGGTCGCGAAGCTGGTCAAAATGGCCGAGCGCGCCTCGGACAAGACCGACATTTTCGTGCTCAGCGATGCCGATATATCGGTCGCACCCGATCATCTCAAGCGCGTGGTTTCCGAACTGACGGCGAATGAAAAGACCGGCATCGTCACCTGCATCTATCGCGGCCAGGCGCATGAGAGTTTCGCCTCGCGGATGGAGGCGCTGTTCATCAACACCGACTTCGCTCCGCAGGTGATTCTCGCCGAGGCGCTGGAGCCGATGCGCTACGCACTCGGGGCAACCATTGCGGTCAAGCGCGAGGCGCTTGATGCGATCGGTGGTTTTCGCGCGCTCAAGGATCTCCTCGCTGATGATTTCCATCTCGGCTCGAAGGTCTCGGAGGCCGGCTACAACATCGAGCTTTCCAGTTCCATCGTGACGGTGTCGTGCGAGGATCACGTCTTCTCGGATTTCTGGCATCATCAGTTGCGATGGGCGCGGACCTATCGCCACGTCAGGCCCCTGAGCCTCGCGACGATCTTTATCCACGGCGAGTTCTGGGCGTTGATGTTCATCCTCGCCAACCGCTTCTCACTCCACTCCTTCGATGCACTCGCGATGATCCTCGGACTGCGGATGCTGATGGCGACCGTTATGATCGGCAAGGTGCTGAGGCGCCCGCAATCGCTGGCCGATGTGTTGCTCATCCCGTTCAAAGATTTGGTCATGACCGCAATCTATTTCGCCAGCCTCACCGGCCGCACCGTCAAATGGGGTGGGCGCCGGTTCCAATTGATGGCCGGCGGCGTGATGCGGGAACTCGCCTGACCGCAGCGCTCCGCTAGAAATACCCCAATGCTCATTTACCTGGTGCTCGCAGTACTCGCGAGTACGCTGATGGCGCTTGGCCTTCTAATGATGAAGAGCCGCGCCGCGTCACTGCCCGACGCGCGAGGCTCCGGCATTGTCGGCGGCGTGCTCGCGTGGCTTCGCGATCCGATGTGGCTCGGCGGCATGGGCGTGCAAATGGCGGGCTGGGTCTTGTATGTGACGGCGGTGTCGCAGGCGCCGGTCTCGATGGTCGCCGTGATGATGCAGGGGGGGATCGCGCTGTTCGTGGTCTTCTCGGTGATCATGCATGGCGAACGGGCGCGGCCGGTTGAGTGGGCGGGTATCATCGCGATCGTCCTCGGAATGATCCTGCTCTCGCTCTCGCTGTCGGCGGGCGCAGCACAAGGCGCGATGAGCAATCGGGTCGTGATCGTATTGTCGATGGTACTCGTGATCGTCGCGGCGGCGTCCTTCTTCCACCCGCGCCTCGCGCGCAGTGGAACCGCGCAGGCAATCGGCTCGGGCATCGCGTTCGGATTGGCAGGCCTCTATACCAAGGCGATGACTGACGCGTTCGAAGCCAGCAGCGCCGAGCTCGCGATGCGAGTGGTCACCAATCCGTGGGCCTACGCGATGGTGGCGGCGAACCTGACCGGTATGGTGATGCTCCAGAACTCGTTCCATCAGGCGCGCGGGATCATCACGATGCCGCTCTCCTCGGCGCTGTCGAACCTGGTGCCTATCGCCGGCGGCATGCTGGCATTTGGCGAACGGCTGCCCGCGGATCCCATCGCGGCCGGGATGCGGGTGGCGGCCTTCATCCTGACGATCGCCGCGAGTATGACGCTGGCCGCAGCAGAAGGAGAGCTGCCGACACGCGCGCCAGCCGCGCTCAAAAGCGCAGACCTCGCGTCGTGAGCGTGACTCAGCCGCTGTATCCAAATTGTTCTGATTAGAAACAATTTGATGCAGTTGGACGTATTTTTTAGATACAGCCCGCCCTGGCTAAGCGAGGTAATTCCTCGCATTTAACGACGGCACGATTTTAGCTCTCTAGAAGGGAAACGTCTGGTGGAAGTTGCTTCGGAAAAGCTGCGGCGTCCCGGCCTCTAGAGGTCGGCGCAGCGGTAGGGGGGAAAAGGGGAAGCTACTGCTAAGGGCGGGGATTTAGAGTGGCGGCGAGACCCGGGGGGGACTCGTCGCCTTCTTGATTTTTGGAGACTCCTGATTCGAGGCTTCGACTCCGCTCAGAATTTCGCTTTCGGCACTCGCAAGCCCGGCACTTCCGAGCGGGTCTTGAACACTGTCCCCTTCTTATCCGCATCCTCAGTGTTGTCCGCGGTGACGACGTAAAGGTCCTGCATGTCGCGGCCTCCGAAGACCAGACTCGTCACCATCGTCGACGGCACCTTGATGCGCTGCTTGACCGTCGCATCTTTGCCGAAATGCACCACCTCGCCCGCGCGCACCGCGGCTACCCACAGGCCACCCTCGACGTCGACCGCCAACCCATCGGGCCATCCTTGCGGCAGCTTCGCGAAGATGCGCCGATCCTTGACCCCGCCATCGGCGGTGACGTCGTAGACCCACACCGCGCCAGTCGGCGAATCGGAATGGAAGAGATGCTTGCGGTCGGGACTGAGGCCGAGGCCGTTGGTCACCTCGATGCCGTCCCATAGCTTGGTCACGCGCCCCGGAGGATCGACGCGGAACAGACTGCCGGGAATCGGCTTGTTGTTGCTTAGTGGATCGAAATTGATTTGCCCGGTGTAGACGCTGCCGTTGTCGTTGGTGGTGAGGTCATTGAAGCTGCACGGCTTACCTTCCCATTCGGTGAACAAGCCGCGGCTGGTGCCGGTCTTGTCGTCGAACAGGATCAGCCCGCGCCCGGTCATCACAATGCCGCCGCCGTCGTTGAACATCATGCCGCCGACGCCCTTGCGCTTGGGCACTACGGTGTCGACCTTTCCATTTGGATTTAGCCGATAGACGCCGCCGTTGGGGACGTCGCTGAAGTAGAGACGATCCTGCTCATCGACGCGTGGCGCTTCGAGCAGTCCGAAACCTGAGGCCAAGGTGGTGAATTCCATGGGCTGACCCTCCAGGGTTCCGTCTACCACGGTTGGCCCGACGCGGGCGAATGGCGCGACTAGGTCGAAAAGGGATTTGCCGGCGCAGAACGTCCGCCCGGCGGCAGGCTCGGCGCCTCCGGTGCATCCGGTGGCGGGGGCGGATTTTGCTGGTCTGCCAGACGCAGCCCGCGATGACATAGGTAGATCAGCACCGGTTGCAGGATGCGGGTAAGGATCATGATCGCGAGCGCGCCGCCGATCACCACGATCGCCAGCGGACGCTGGGTTTGCGCTCCGATGCGCGTCGAGAGCGCCATCGGCAACAGTCCCAGCGCAGCAACAAGATCCGTCATCATGCCGGCTCTAAGGCGTCGATCCGAACCGATGATGATGGCGTCGAGAAAGGGATGCCCTTCGTCCCACAGCTTGCGGATGTAGAAGCTGAGCAGAATGCCGTCCATGGTGGCGATGCCGAAAATCGAAATGAATCCCACCGCCGCGGAGATGCTGAACGGGGTGCCGGTGAGGAAGAGTCCCAGGATACCGCCCAGGCACGCGACCGGAATCCGTGCGAGGATGATGAACGTATCGATGAGCGAGGTGGTCGCCGCATAGAGCACTCCCGCGATGAGCAGGAGCGCGAACGGCACCACGATCATCAAGCGCCGATTGGCCGCCTGCAACTCGCCATACTCACCAACCCACTCGAGATGCACTCCTTCGGGCAGCTTGATCTCGCTCGCCACCTTGGCTTTCGCATCGGACACCGCGCTGGCGAGGTCGCGGTCGCGAACCGCGAAACGTACCGGAACGTAGCGCTCGGTATCTTCGCGGTAAATGAAAGAGGCTCCGGTAGCGGTGCGGATGTCGGCGATCTGAGCGAGTGGGATTTGCCCGCCGCTCGGGATGCTCACGCGAATGTTGCGAATCGCGTCGAGGCTCTGACGGTATTGCGGTTGAAATCGCACCACCAGGTCGAAGCGGCGATCGCCTTCGAGCACCTGGGTGACGGCCTGACCGCCGATCGCCGCCTGGACCACGGCCGCCACGTCGGCGATCGCGAGGCCATAACGTGCGCACGCCTGGCGGTCCGGAACGATCATCACGTTGGGCTGGCCGAGCGTGCGGTACGCCGCGGTATCCACCACTCCCGGCACGGTATCCAACAAAGCCTTGATGCGATTGGCGAGGCTCTCGTCGCTGTCGAGATCGGGACCGAACACTTTGACTGAGTTGGTGCCCTTAACTCCGGACAGCGCTTCATTAACGTTGGCTTCGATGTTTTGTTGAAAGTCGACATTGACGCCCGGGATCTCGCGGCGGACTTTCTCATCCATTTGCGCAACCAGTTCGTCTTTGGTGATCCCGCGCGGCCACTTCTCGGCGGGCTTCAACTCGACATCAAGCTCGATTCCGAAAAATCCGGTCGTCTCGGTGCCGTTGTCGGGCCGGCCCATTTGCGAGACTGCGGTCCTGACTTCGGGAAACGATAGAAAGATCCGACGCATGCGCGACGCCAATTCCGCGCCATGCTCGAAGGAGATCGTCAACGGCATCGTTCCGATCACCCAGATGTTTCCTTCCTCCAGCTTTGGCAGGAACTGTCCGCCCAGCGCCGGAAACAGTGACAGAACCCCAACTATCAGGATGGCCGCCGCCGCCAGCGTCACCCGGGGCCACGTCAGCACCCGAACAAAGAGGCCGTGATAGAAGCGCTGGATGTACTCCCAGACGATGTTGTGAGTCTCGTGCAGTCCGCGCGCAAACAGATACGAGCTCAGCACCGGCGTCAGCGCGATCGCGAGGATGATGCCGGTGCCCAGCGCATACGCATAGGTGCGCGACATCGGCGAGAAGAGCGCGCCTTCGACTCCGCGCATCGTGAACAGCGGCAGGAACGCGAGCAGGAAGATCACGGTCGAGAAGATTATCGGACCGCCGACTTCCTCCACCGCGCGCAGGATGCGTGGCCGAATCGCTTCGCCCGCACTTTCGGTCGCGGTCAGATGCCGGGAAATGTTCTCGATCACGATAACGGTCGAATCGATGATGATTCCGAAATCGATCGCGCCGAGCGAAATCAGGTTGGCCGGCGTGTTGCCGGCGTACATCAAGGTGAATGCTCCAAACAGCGCAAGCGGAATGTTTATCGCGGCGATCAGCGCGGTTTTGAAGTTGCCCAAAAAGAACAGCAGGACCAGGAACACCAGCGTGATGCCGATCGCGAGATTTTCCAGTACCGTACGCAGCGTCGTTTGGACCAGCCTGGTGCGGTCGTAATAGGGCTTCACCTGGTAGCCGGCCGGCAGGATTCCCGAGCTATTGAGGTCGGCGACCTTTTTCTCGACGCTCTTGAGGATTCGCAAAGTATCGCCGTATTTGCGCATCAGCACGATGCCGGTGACGACCTCGTCCTGCTGATCCTTTCCTACGACGCCGAGCCGCGGCGCGTAACCAATGTCCACCTTCGCGACGTTATCGACCCGAATCGGAGTGGACTGATTGGCCTGCAGCACCACGCTGCGAATGTCATCGAGCGAGTGGATGAAGCCGAGGCTGCGAACGTCGAAGGCCTGCTCGCCGATGGTCAGGGTGTTGCCGCCCGCGTTGGTGTTGGAATTCGCCAGCGCCGTGGTCAACGTCGAGAGCGGGATTCCATAGTGGATCAGCGCCTGCGGATCGACGTCAACATGGTACTCCTTGGTGAGTCCGCCAAAGCCGGTAACGTCGAGCACCCCGGGAACAGTCTTGAGCTGCTTTTCGAGAATCCAGTCCTCGATCTCCTTTTCCTTGAGCAGATCATGATCGGGACCTTCGACGGTGTATCGATAGATTTCGCCGATCGAGTTTTGCGGCGAAATTCCGGCCACGATGCCTGGCGGCAGGGTGACAAAATTGAGCCGCTGAATGGTCTCGACTCGATCCCAGTAGTAGTCGCTGTCCCATGAGAAGTAGCAGCGAATGTCCGACAACCCGAACAGCGAAATCGAATCCATCCGATCGAGGTAGCGCGCGCCGGAGAGCCCGTACTCAATTGGCACCGTGACCAGCTTCTCAACTTCCTCCGCGGCGAGGCCGCTGGGCAGCGTCAATACCTCGACCATCGGCTGGACCGGATCCGGATAGGCTTCGATATCCAGGTGCTGAAAGGAATAGACGCCCACCAGCAGCAGCGCCGCGGCCATGCCCAGCGCGACGATGCGCTCACGGAGCGCAAGCGCGACCAGCGATCGAATCATCGGTCCCGACTATCGCGGAGACTACGAACTCTCACCGTGCGCCTCATGCCACAATGCGTTGACTTGCAAAGCTTCTCCGACCACCACCCGATCGCCAGTCGCGAGGCCCGACAAGACACGCGCGACGCCCTTGCGACTCCATGAAGCGATCGTGACCTTGCGGCGATCGAACCGCCCGTTGCCCATGTCGACGTAGGTGTAATAGGAGTCGGTTTCGAAGATCAGAGCTTCCTGCGGAACCACCAGCGCGCTTCCGGCGCTGGTGACGATCTTGATCCGCGCGAGCATCTGCGGTTTAAGCACCAGTCCCGGATTGTGCACCGCACAGCGAATCTGCAGCGTATGCGTTTGCGGATCGATGTTGGGGCTGATGCGAGCGATCGCGCCCTTGAAGGTTTGATCGGGAAACGCGGTCGTCACCGCCTCGAGCTCCTGGCCTACGTGCACGCGCGCGAGGTCCACTTCGAAAAGATCGGCGGTGATCCAGATCGGGTCGAGTGTTCCGAGCATGTAGAGCACGTCGCCAGGATTGATCGCCGCGCCCCGCAAGGCCTGATTCTTCACCACCGTGCCGCTGATCGGCGCGCGCATCCAGATGCTCGGCGAAGGCGCCCTCAGCGCGATGATATCGCGCTCCTCCATGCCGAGCAGTTCCAGCTTGCGTTTCGCGGCATTCGCCATCGAGGCCGCCAGCTCGCCGCCTCCATCGACACCGCTGCCCTGGCTCACCTTCGAAGTGGTCAGCGCCTGCAGGTACTCGGCCTCGGCGGTCATGAAGTCGGGGCTGTAGAGCTTCACGATCGGCTCGCCGCGTGCGACGCCATCCCACAACGAGACGTGAACGTCCTCGATGCGGCCCTGCACCCGCGACACGATGGTCGAGACTCTTTGATCATCAAAAGTGACTTGCCCGGTGGTTTCGAGGATGCCGGGCAGCGGAATGTCCTCGACTTTCGCGAAACTCATCCCCGGCACTTCGCCTTGCTTGAGCAGCAGGTATTCACGGCCGTGAGCCTGCACCAGTTGCGGCGCCGGCGGCTGGTTCGGATCCGGAGCGGCGAGGCTGGCGGTATCGCGATGACATCCCGCGGCGCAAACGATGAGCATCCCACCGGCGAGCGCGGCTATGATCCTGTTCTTCATTGCGGCAATTGCGCTCCGATCGCCTGCTCCAGCGCGACGCGGTCCGCGATGAACTGGTTGGCGGCCTGCAGATAGCTCACCTGCGCGGCGTAGCTCCGTTGCAGCGCGCCCGAGAGCGCGACGAACTGCAATCGGTTCGATTGATAGGCGGTCAGCGCGACGCGGAAATCCTGCTGCGCCAGCGGGATGAGCGACTTGCCGTAAAGCTGCGAAGTCTCGTAGGCGAATTGCGCGGAGCGGAAAAGCTGGGTCACGTTAGCCTCGGTCTGGCTGCGAATCGAGCTCAAGTCGTCGCGCGCAGCCTGCAGCGAGAACTCGGCGCTCTTCACATCTTCGCGCTGTTTGATCCAGAAAAAGATTGGCAGGTTGAAGCCGATCGAAAAGGTGTGCGCTTGCGTGTTCAACGGCGATGGTGCGGCGCTCTGCTGCAGGTAGTAATCGAACGCATATCCCAGGGTGAAGTCCGGCAGGTATTCCATCTTGGCGAGTTCCAGCGCGCTGTTTGAGTTGCGCTCGGCCAGCGCGGTTTGCAGGATTTCCTGGCGGATTCGCGTCGCCATATCCACCAGCGTATCGAGCGGCAATTTCATCGGCTCGAGAGTCATCGAGCGATCCAGTTCCAACGGCGAGCTGGGCGGACGATGCAGCAGTTGATTCAGCATCACCAGGTCGTTCTCTCGCGCGGTTTCGTACGCGCGATGCTGCTGCTCGGCTTGCGCCAGATCGAATTCCGAGGTGATGAAGTCGGTCTGCGTCACCTGGTTGGCCGAGTATGCGACCTGGGTCACTTGCCGCACTTGTTTGAGCGCCGCAATGTTGTCGCGATTGATGCCCATCAAGGACTCGTCGAGCAGTACCTGGTAATAGCCGGTTTCCACCGCGGCCCGCAGGTCGCGAATCGTCGCGTCGTATCCCAGCCGCGCGATCAACGCATTGCGCCTGGCCTGATCGGCTTGCAGCAGCGCCTTGCCCGGAAACTGCAACGGCTGGGTTACCTGATGCGAATGCTCGGCGGCGTTTGCGATTCCGCCTCGGCTGTCGACATTGGAGTAAGTGAAGACCGGATCGGCCGGCGCGTAGTTCTGCAGGATCTGATGCTGTGCGGCGTCCCATCGCGCACGCGCCGCCCTCACTTGCGGATTCGATTCGATCGCAAGCTCGACGAGTTGATTGGCATTGAGCCCGCTCTCCGCACGCGCGCTCGATGCGATTTGGGTAACCACCGCAAGGGTCATGCAACCCACGAGGACCATTATGCCCCTGCCCCGCTGCATCAGCATCATCCGATGGCGTGTCATGTTATCGAGTCATGCCAACGATAGCCTATATCAGGCAGATTACCGACACTTTAAGTGTGGGCGCTCGATAGTACGTAGCTTCGATGGAATGGATTCGGGGGTGCGTCTACTTGATGGCGACACCCGGATGCTGCAGCGAGCGGACGAAGGTCACCACCTGCCATCGCTCATGGGCGGACAGCGCGTCGGCGTAGGCCGGCATCGCGCTACCGCCATCGCGGATGGTGCCATAGAGGAAGCCATCAGGCAGATCCTTGCTGACGCCGGTAACGAGGTCCTTGGGCTTGGTCTTCAGCAGATGCACCACTGGACCATCGCCATGGCCGCTATCCCCATGGCATGGGGCGCAGTTGGTCGCGTAGAGGCTCTTGCCGTCCGCGAGATTCTCGGGCGTCGGCTGGAGAGGATTGCGCTCGGTGGCGGTCATCTGGGCGCGTGTCATCGGAGGCTCGGCGCCCGCCGTCGTAGGCAGCGTGCCCGCGGGCATCACGCGCGGAGCGACCGTGAGCGGACGGACCGTAGGGCCGCGATACATGTCGATGTCCCATGGGAACGACCACGCGGCGGGTGCGGCCAGCAGGCACGATGCGACAGCGAGTAGAATGGCGGCCAACCAGCGCGAGTTCATCTATTCCTTATAGCTCGACATCGCGCCGAAGGTAAGCGGCGGCGAGATCTAAAATATTAGTGAATCTAATATTTAGACTATAATGATATTTGATTATCTTACACAAGTATCAGATCGTGTCGGACAGGAAGAGCTCGGTGGTCCAAGTGCCCTGAAATTAGAAAAGTTGAGCATTTGCGGGCATTAAGTGGGTTTGTTTTTGCACATTTGCAGGATGGCGACAGAGATACCGTACATCCTTCGTTCTCATCGTCGATTCCGCAACTTCATTTTGAAAACCGTAGCGTTTATATGGGCTTTTTGGCTTCGTTTGGTAGTTTTGACGTGTGCGCAGCATCGGAGAACCAAAAACGCCACCGCTTCTGCGATGGCGATCTAAATTATACCAGTTCGCTCGACTTCATACCTCATTTTTCTTCTTGAAATGGTCGGCGCGATTTAGTCTGCTGAGGTTGTCATGTCTCCCGATGAGCCTCTAACCTCGACGCCGCCTGCTCGCGCGATCATCGGAACTATCATCTTTACGATTGTGGTTCCGGGTTCCGTAGTCGTGCTGATGCCCTACCTGCTCTCCGGATGGCGCATCAACCCGCCGCTGCTCGGCTCGCCGATTGTACCGATCGCTGGAGCCGCGCTCCTTCTCGCCGCGCTGCCGTTCTTCATCGCCTTCGAGCGACGTTTCGTGGTCGAAGGTCACGGCACCCCCGCGCCGATCGCGCCCACCGAGCGGCTAGTGATCGGCGGCTCGTTCCAGCGTGTTCGCAACCCCGGCTACATCAGCGTGGTTGCGATGGTCCTTGGGCAGGGCCTGCTATTCGGCAGCATCGCCGTCCTTGAATATGCGATCGTGCTGGCGCTCGGCTTTCACATCTTCGTCCTCGCCTACGAAGAGCCTACGCTGCGGGCCAGCTTCGGCGCGGATTACGAAACGTATTGCCGACAGGTACCGCGCTGGATCCCGCGGCTGCGCAATGCTCGAACCTCACCGCCTTGAATCCTGATAATCCTCTGCTATCCCGGGGGCGCGGGCCGAATCAGGTAGGGGCGCATCATCTCGTTGTCTTCGTGTTCGAGGATGTGGCAATGCCAAACGTAGCGGCCGGTATACGGGCCGTCGAAGCGCACGATGATGCGGGTCACCATTTTGGGCGGACAGCGAACGGTGTCCTTCCATCCGGATTCGTCGCGCTCCGGTGGCGTCGCGGACCGCAGGTAGTGAAGCGTCTTGGTCTTGCGATACGCGTCAACGTCGAAGTCGCGGCGGTCGAGAATCTGAAACCGCACCGCGTGCAAATGGATCGGGTGCGCATCAGGCGTCAGATTGACGAAGCTCCAAATCTCGGTCGCGCCGACCATCGGATCTTCAGTGATCGGCATGTCCCAATGCATCCCGTTGAGCAGCATCATCATGGGCCGGCCATGAGCATCGTACTGATCCAGCGTCATCACGCGCGTGCGAGTCGCCTTCGACTCGGACAGCATCTCGACCCGGCGCAGTTTGGACGGAAGCGCCAGCGCGCTCTTGGGGCCGCCGGCCGATAGACGAAACTGCATGATCGGCGCGGCCTCGTTTTGCAGCACCACATCTTTTCCCGCGATCGGTGCGAAGTTCACGATGATATCAGCGCGTTCCGCGGGCGCGAGCGTCACGGAATCGAGTTGCACCGGCGCGTGCAGCAATCCCTGGTCGGTGCCGATCAGATGGAAGTTGTGGCGATTCTGGAACGACAGCGACATGAAGCGGGCGTTGGAGACATTGACGATGCGCAGCCGATAACTGCGCGGCTGCACCGCCAGGAATGGAAGTATCTTTCCATTGACGAGAATCAGGTTGCCGTAAAACTCGGGACGCCACGGCGCGCGATACATTGGCGCGGTGTCGTAGTTGAGTTGCCCCTGGCGATCGATTGAGCGATCGCAAATGATCAGCGGGATTTCATATGCACCGCTGGGCAGATTCAGCGCCGTCTCTTCGGCGCTGCGGATGAACCAGGCGCCGTACAATCCCGCCATGATATTGAGGCGCGTAATGCCGAGCGCGTGGTCGTGATACCAGAACATCGCGGCATCCTGGCGGTTGGGATAGTGCGAGAGCCGGGATTTTCCGGGCACGTACCAGTCATCCGGATAGCCGTCGTTGTCGGGCGTGACCTTGGCCCCGTGAAGATGAACAACAGCGCGAACGGTAGGTTTATCGGCCTCCGCGCCATGAATGTGAGTATCGACCGGCAGCAGGTGCGCCTTGGGCAACAGATTCACCCATTCGACCAGCACCCCGTGGCCGTCGGTGGAGTCGATGGTCGGTCCCGGCGACATCGAGTCGTAGCCCCATAGCCGAGTCGGCATCAGATCGCGATGGAGCTTGACCATGAACTCCTTCATCTCGATGCGATAGTAAGGAATTTGCTGGTGCGGATTTTCCGGGCTCGGGCGCGAACCCTGCGGCGCGGCGATTTTGGGGATCGGCAGCGGATCGACGAATGGCGCGAGATTGGAAGGATCGATCCTGGGGCGGCCGGGCACACTCTCGAAGCGTTCATCCTCGGCGCTGGGAATGCTGAGGGCCGCCGCGAGCAGACCGCCGCGTTTGAGAAACTCGCGTCTGCTGATCATGTTGCGGAGTCACGGCAAGCGAGCCTGGATTGCCCGCGAACAAGATTTGTCATTTAGTCTCCGCGCCGATTTTACTACCCGGCCCGCACTTGATTGAAGGACATGCGGCTCGCCATAAAAAAGACCACCGTCCGGCGATGCCGAACGGTGGCCATCTCTACTGAATGTACGTCTCTTACGCCGCTTGCTTGAGCGGCTGCGCCTTGAACTCCAGGCCTCCCGCTCCCGCATCGACGACTACCTTCTGGCCGTCGCGAACCTCGCCCGCGATCAGCTTGCGGCCAAGCGCGGTCTCCAACTCGCGCTGGATCATTCTGCGCAGCGGACGCGCGCCATATGATGGGTCGTATCCATTTTCAGCGAAGAAGTCGCGCGCCGCATCCGTCAGCTCCAGATCGATCTTGCGGTCCTCGAGGCGCTTGCGCAGATGCTCGATTTGGATGTCCACGATCTTGCGCAACTCCGCCTTGCTGAGCGGATGGAACACCACGATCTCATCGACACGATTGAGGAACTCGGGCCGGAAGTGCTGACGCAGCACTTCGAGCGCCTGCGTCTTCATCTTCTCATAGTCCTTGCCCTTGAATTCGAGGATCAACTGGCTCGCAATGTTCGAGGTCATGATGACCACGGTGTTCTTGAAGTCCACCGTGCGCCCCTGGCCGTCGGTGAGCCGCCCGTCGTCGAGCAATTGCAGCAGTACATTGAAGACGTCGTGATGCGCCTTCTCGATTTCATCGAACAGGATCACCGAGTAGGGTCGGCGCCGCACTGCCTCGGTGAGCTGCCCTCCCTCATCGTAGCCGACATATCCGGGAGGCGCGCCGATGAGGCGCGAGACGGTGTGCTTCTCCATGTACTCCGACATATCGATCCGGACCATCGCGCTTTCGCTGTCGAACAGGTACTCGGCAAGCGCGCGGGCCAACTCGGTTTTGCCGACGCCGGTCGGACCCAGGAATATGAATGATCCGATGGGGCGGTTGGGATCCTTCAGGCCCGCGCGGGCGCGAATGACCGCATCGGCAACCGCCTGCACCGCCTCATCCTGACCGATGACGCGCTTATGCAGATGCTCTTCGAGATGCGACAGCTTCTGCACTTCGCCTTCCATCAGGCGCGAAACCGGGATGCCGGTCCATCGCGCGACGATTTCGGCGATATCATCCTCGTCGACCTCTTCTTTGATCAGACGCTGGCCGGTGCTCTTCTCCGAGATGCGCTTCTCTTCCTCCGCCAGTTGCTTTTCGAGGCCCGCGAGCTTGCCATACTGAAGCTCGGCAACCTTTTCGTGATTGTATTCGCGCTTGGCCTTTTCGATTTCGAGGCGAGTCTGCTCGATATCCACCTTGACCTTCGAAAGCTTCTCGAGTGCGCCCTTCTCGGCTTCCCATTGGGCGCGAAGTTGTTCGCGTTTCTGGTTGGCCTCGGCGAGCTCCTTTTCGAGTTTCTCGAGCCGATCCCGCGAGCCCGGATCGGTCTCGCGCTTGAGCGCAGCGCGCTCGATTTCGAGCTGCATCACGCGACGATTGATTTCGTCGAGCTCGACCGGCATCGATTCTTTTTCGGTGCGCAGTTTGGCGGCCGATTCATCGACCAGATCGATCGCCTTGTCCGGCAGGAATCGATCGGTGATATAGCGCGCCGACAAAATCGCCGCTGTTACCAGCGCGGAGTCCTTGATCCGAACCCCATGGTGGACTTCGTAGCGTTCCTTGAGCCCGCGCAGGATCGAGATGGTGTCCTCGACGCTCGGTTCCTTGACCAGCACCGGCTGGAAGCGGCGTTCGAGTGCCGCATCCTTCTCGATGTACTTGCGATACTCGTTCAGCGTAGTCGCGCCGATGCAATGCAGTTCGCCTCGCGCCAGCATCGGCTTCAGCAGATTGGAGGCATCCATCGCGCCTTCCGCCGCACCCGCGCCGACCACGGTGTGCAACTCGTCGATGAACAGGATGACTTCGCCTTCGGCCTGCTGGACTTCCTTCAAAACGGCCTTCAGGCGCTCCTCGAATTCGCCGCGGAATTTCGCGCCGGCAATCAGCGCGCCCATGTCGAGCGCGATAAGCTTGCGGTTCTTGAGGCCCTCGGGCACATCGCCACTGACGATGCGTTGCGCGAGGCCCTCGACGATCGCGGTTTTGCCGACGCCCGGCTCGCCAATCAGCACCGGATTGTTCTTGGTCCGGCGCGACAATACCTGGATGACGCGCCGAATTTCTTCATCGCGCCCGATGACGGGATCGATCTTTCCCTGGGTGGCGAGCTTAGTGAGATCGCGGCCGTACTTTTCCAGCGATTGATACGTCGCCTCGGGGTTGGATGAGGTCACGCGTTGATTGCCGCGCACCTTCTTCAGGACGCCCATCAGCTTGTCGCGAGTGAGGCCCGCCTCGCGCAGGATTTTGGAAACCGCGCCCGCCTCGTCCAGCGCCGCCATGATGACGTGCTCGATCGAGACGTATTCGTCCTGCAGCTTGCCCGCTTCCTGCTCCGCCGCGGCCATCACACGGCCGAGTCGCTGGGTCATGTAGACCTGACCCGCATTGGCGCCGCCCCCTGTCACGGCAGGAACCTTTTTGAGCTCCGCGTCGAGCTTGCCGCGAACGGCGGCTACGTCGGCGCCGGAAAGCTTCAGTATGGAAGCCGCCAGGCCCTGGTCGTCTTCGAGCAACGCGGATATCAAATGCTCGACATCGACAGCCTGATGATGAGCGCTGAGCGCCTTGGATTGAGCGCGCCCCAGCGCCTCCTGCAGTTTGTCAGTGAAGCGGTTGGGATCCATTAAATGTCTCTAAGCCTCGAATATTAAGGTAATCATTGGAGTTCTATCGGCAACGTCCATTTGGCCTCTAAATGTGACCCTGTAGCGGCGTCCGTCAAGCCGGCCAGGCGACGGACCAGGTTCAGGACGATGGTTGCATCACAGAATCCAAGGCAGTCGACGTCCACGCGCCGAAGCAGCTTCGCGGGACTCCTTGGAAAAGGACCGGCGTCGCGAATCGCAGCTAGCCGATCGATATCGAGTCGTCGCCGATGTCCCGGCTTGATACTTCAGTGCCGGGAGTCGCGGAGTCTCCGATCAAACCTCGCGAAATGTTTCCAGGATGAAACTCTGCGTTCACCCGGCGCGATCTCGATCCGATTTCGGCCGATGCGCATTACACACCGTCTAATTTAATATTGCTAAATACGTTAGAGCGCGCACACCAGCGTCATAATCGATGTGATTCAGCGCGCCGTATACAAATTCTGCCATGGCGCGATCACGGTCTCGAAGAAAAGTTTTTCGCCGCACTTTTAAGAAAAGTTTTGCCTGACGCGGTGCACGCTTGCTATATCGCGGCCAAAGCAAGTTGCCAGTTTGCACTTCCACCTTGCTCGAATCCCGGATCTGATTTTTGGCCCTCGGGAACAATCGCATCCCGATAGTCGACAATCAGTAGGTAAATGTAACTCCGGGGCGCTTCGGGACCAACTCTTCAACTGGCGTGCAATTTGCTGCTAATTCCGCAGCCCGTTGCCGTGTTGCTTCATGGCACAGGGTCAAAAGTGGGGGTGTCCCTTTGCGCGCAGTAACTTTGTCGATTCTTTTCACCTGTCTGATTTCTGTCACACCAGCCTTCGCCAGTGGAGGCGCCACCATCACGCAACCAGCCAATGGAGCGACAGTCTCGGGCAAAGTCGCGATCTCAATCGTCGTCGACCGCGGAGTATCCTGGTCGAATTTCTATGTGGATGGCGACTACTACGCGAGCACTCCGCCGTCGACCATCACCTTCGATTCAACCAAGGTCTCCAACGGCGTCCATACAATATCCGTCAGGGCTTATTCCGCAAGCAAAGTCGTTCTGGGAAACCCCTCGATTAGGGTTTTGGTCGCAAACCAGGCAGACTCGCTGAAGCTGAGTTCCCCAATAGCCGGATCCAGGGTTTCAGGCTCAATTACCATTTCCGCCAATCAGCCGTCCGGCGTGGTCTGGGAGAACTTCTACGTCGATGGAGGTTGGATCAAGTCGACTCCGCCTTCTTCATTCAGTTGGAACACAAATCAGATCGCCGACGGAGCGCATACCATCTCCGTGGTGTCATATGGAAACAGCGGCAAGCTGGGCGCCGATAGCCTCAGCGTCGTAGTGGCCAACCAACCCGCACCTTCAGCCAGCATCCTTCCAACGCCCACGGCGATACCGACACCTGTTCCAACTCCGGTTCCGACCGCGGTTCCGACCGTCGCCCCCACCACAACGCCGACGATCGCGCCCACTGTAGTGCCTACCGCGACGCCTACTGCCATCGCGACAGTGACACCTACCGCGGTGCCGACTGTCACTCCTACCGCGGTGCCGACTGTAACGCCTACTGCGGTGCCGACCGTGACGCCTACCGCGGTGCCGACGGTCACTCCCACCGCGGTGCCGACGGTGACACCTACTGAAGCTCCCACAGATACGCCCACCGTCACTCCGACAGTTGCGCCGACCTCGACCCCAACCGTTGCGCCGACGGCCACCCCAACCGTTTCACCTACCGCCTCTCCCACTCCCGTGACATCGGCCGACTACTACGTCTCGACCACCGGAAGCGACGGCAACAACGGCATGACTCCGGCCAACGCATGGCGCACGCTTCAGCATGCGGTTAACACGATGCCCTCGGGCGACGTGGCGCTGGTTGCGCAGGGTACCTACAACGAGCGCGTGAGCATCGTTCGCGACGACATCACTATAAAGGGCGATCCGAACGCCGCTTCCACACCGGTAGTGGCGCAAGGATTCGACATCCGAGCCGATAACGTCACTGTGGATGGCTTCGAGATCAGCTTCCGCAACTCCGGCGATCCATCCGGAAGCGGGATCCATATTCACGACTCTTCAAATGTGGTGGTTCAGAACAACTACATCCATGACCTTTGTCATGAAGGAGTTCTGCTCGAATCGACGGTCAGCAACGTCAAGGTGCTGAACAACAAGATCGTGCATGCGCAGATGACCGGCATCAACATCGATGGCAGCGGCGATCTGGTTGAAGGCAACGAAATCTGGGGAACCTACCAGCATCCTGGGAAGCTGGGTGGAATCTTCGCGGCCTGTACCAACGATGGCAGCGGCGCCGACGCCGATATCATCCGCTTCTTCGGCGCTAACCACATCATCCGTTCCAACTATGGCCACGACATCCAGCTCGACAACGGCGATACCAGCAAGCCGAATCCCGATCCCCATATCGATTGCTTCCAGACCTGGGGCAGATCGGGCGAAAGCACCACTAACATTATGATCGAAGGAAACATTTGCCGCTGGTCAGCAGCGCAGGGTGAGATCGGTTCGATCGAGGCGCTCAACGGCCCGGTCGGCAACATCACCTTCCAGAACAACATCTTCCAGAACATGCGGCAGGGCCTCAATGCGACCCGCGATGGTGGCAGTGTCATCGGCCAGCTCAACTTCTACAACAACACCTTCGATCACTTCCTGGCCGAGGCGATTATCGTCGACGGCGGTGCGCGCAACGATAACATTGAGAACAACATCTTCTACGACATCGTCGGTGGCGACGGCTTCGTCTCGTATTCCAGCGGCGAGAACTTCCTCGCCAACGTTTTCTACACTCGCGCCGGTGCGCCCTCGCGCGGACTGTGGTGGGGTGGGGCCGCAGCGCCACCGTTCCTCGCGGTCGATCCGCTGTTCGTGAACTATGGCGACTCGACTGGCCTGGGCGCCGACTATCACCTGTGCATAGCCGGTCAGAACGGATGCACCGCGACATCGACGGTCGGACACGCCGGCGCGACAATATCGTCGGTGCTACAGGACATCGACGGCGAATTGCGCATCGGTGGATACTCGATCGGCGCCCACCAGATAACGCAATGATGAGTGCTGTCAGTGAGGCTTCTGCCGACGGAGCCTCGCGATCGTGGAAAATCTGAAGGGGCCGAGCGCAATGCTCGGCCTTCTTCTTTTTCCCAAGGCCGATTCCGCGGAGTCGCGCGCAAGGCTTTTAGAAGGACTTCATCAGGAGTTTACCAAGCCGTAGTGTCGCCGCGATGAAATCGTCGACAGCCCTTCAATCATTCCAGTGACTTCGATAACAGATGGTTTGCAGATCCGTCATTGGGAATTTCTGCGCGATCACTGCTCCGTTAATTCGCAATTCATTTTCACCCCTCATACTCCGGCGATCCGATTTTTCACTGGAGGAGGAGTTGATAATGGAATTCCGCAAACTGCTCACCCATTTGGGCGCAGCGCTAACGGTCATCGCAATGGTCGCAGGAAGTGCCTCGGCAACTTCCACCCCCATCGAGCATCTCGTGGTGATCTTTCAGGAGAACGTGTCATTTGATCACTATTTCGCGACCTATCCCAACGCAACGAATACCGACGGCACCCCCTTCACCGCCAAGAAGGACACCCCATCGGTCAACGGCTTGCTCGGCGGAGGTTTGCTTACCGCGAATCCCAATTTCAACGGAGACTTCGGTAATCCGTTTCGACTGGGCATCGCAGCCGCCGCGACCTGCGACCAGGATCATGATTACACCGACGAGCAGCGGGCTTTCGATCATGGCCTGATGGATCTATTTCCCATCGAGGTGAACATTAGCGAGTGCACCACCACCGGTGGCTATGACGGCAGCGTCGGCCATCCTCACGATCTCGTGATGGGGTACTACGACGGCAACACCGTGACGGCGCTGTGGAACTACGCGCAGAACTTCGCGATGAACGACAACTCGTACGGCACCACCTTTGGTCCCTCCTCGCCGGGTGCGATTAACGTGGTCGCCGGAAATACCAGTGGAGCGATTCAGCACGTGGCGCCCACCGGCGGCTTTATCGACATCTCCGGCGGTTCGCTGACCGGCGACGGGCAGCCCTTCTTCGACACTTGCACCACTCGCGACAGCGTTGAAATGACCGGGCAAAACATCGGCGACCTGCTCACCGCCGCCAATATCACCTGGGGATGGTTCGAGGGCGGCTTCGACCTGACCGAGGTCAATTCGAACAACACGACGGGGTGCGCCCGGTCGCACACCACGGTAACCGGTCACTTTGGCGCGAAGGGCGACTATATCCCACATCACGAACCGTTCCAGTACTACCAGAGCACGATGAACATGAACCATACGCGTCCCAGCAGCGTGGCCGCGATCGGTACCAACAATGACGGCGCCAATCACCAGTACGATAGCCATGACTTCTTCGACGCACTGCACGCCGGCAATCTGCCCAGCGTGGTTTTCCTCAAGGCGCCGGGGTATCAGGACGGGCACGCGGGTTACTCGACTCCGCTGGATGAGCAGATTTTTTTCGTCGACACCATCAACCAGCTTCAGCTCTCGAAGTTCTGGCCCACTACCGCGGTGCTCATCATGTACGACGACTCAGACGGCTGGTACGACCACCAGATGGGTCCGATCGTGATGCATTCGCAGCAGGCCACCGATAGCTTGACCGGTGACGGTATGTGCGGTGGCTCCGCCACAGGCACCCAGGGCCAGGGTCGTTGCGGCTATGGGCCGCGCCTGCCGTTCCTGGTTATCTCGCCATGGGCGAAGACCAACTTCGTCGATCACACGGTAACCGATCAGAGTTCCGCGATCGCATTTATCGAGGATAACTGGGGCCTCAATCGCATCGAAGGCTCAACCGACGCGATCGCCGGTAAGATCACCAACATGTTCGACTTCACCCTCAAGAAGGGCAAGGTCAAGGCGCACAAGATGTATATCGATCCCAATAGTGGAGCGTTCCTCAAGAAGAAGCCCAAAGGAGACAACGGCGGCAGCGAGCCGTAAGCCGGTACGGCATAAGACAGCGGCGCGGGTGCGTGAGGTGAGGCCTCGCGCGCCCGCGCCAATTGAAAGCCAGTTCTGCGCTTCGACAGTCCATCGACGCACGCCGCATGGTGGCCGTTGTCCGTGCCGACGGTCCGCTGCTTCTTCAGTCATCCACCAGGAAATCGAGTTTGCGATCTCGCCGCTACCTCGCTAGGCAAAGATCCAGAGGTGGCTGCGTGAGCTCCGATCAATCCAACGTGAATCTGGAAATCAAGGACTCGGTCGCGATCGTGCGGCTCAATCGTCCCGAGCGGCTGAACGCGTTTACCTTTCGGATGGTCGGCGAGATTCGCAGCGCCATCGATCGCGCCGCCGCGGATGAGAGCGCGGTTGGCATCGTCATCACCGGCAACGGGCGGGCATTCAGCGCGGGCCTGGATGCGGCGGACCTCGCGCGATCGGCGTCGGGTACCGCGCAAAGCGATATCAAGGGTTCAACCCCCGCGAGCGACGATTTGCCCGCGCTGTTTGGTTACCTGTTGCGAATCTCCAAGCCGGTGATTGCGGCGGTAAATGGCGTCGCAGCCGGCGGAGGCTTCGTCCTCGCGATGATGTGCGACCTCCGCTTCGCCGCCGATAGCGCGAGTTTCACCACAGTCTTTTCCAAGCGCGGGCTGATTGCCGAGCACGGCACCAGCTTCCTGCTGCCGCGACTGGTCGGGACCAGCCGCGCGCTCGATCTGTTGTGGAGCTCGCGACGTTTCGATGCCGCCGAAGCGCTGAGGATCGGATTCGTCGATCGAGTCGTTGCGGGTGACCGCTTGCTCGATGAGACCTGTGCATACATTCGCGATCTCGCAGCGAATGTGTCGCCCCGTTCACTGGCGGTGATCAAGTCGCAGGTCTATGGTCATCTATCACTGGGAATGGAAGCGGCGATCCGGCATTCGAACCAGATCATGCAGGAGGCGCTGACGCACCCTGATGCAACCGAGGGAGTGGCCTCATTCGTCGAGCGCCGGCCGCCGCGCTTCCAGCCCTGGAAAGGAGAAAAAGTATGAGCGGCATACATTATGAAACAATTCTCTATGAAAAGTCGGGCCCGGTCGCGACGCTTACCATCAATCGCCCCGACCGCCTCAACGGCATGACCAAGAAGATGCTGCGGGAGACGCGCGAAGCGCTGACTGCGGCTTCCGAGGATCGCGAGTTGCGCGTGCTGGTGCTGACCGGCGCGGGTAAGACGTTTTGCCCCGGCGCCGATCTGCAAATGGTCGCCGCTGACAGCGACGATGAGCCTTCCAGCACCGACGATTTTCGCGTGCCGGTGCTGCTCCATACGATGCCCGCCGTGACCATTGCGGCCGTCAACGGCGCCTGCGCCGGCGCGGGCCTTGGCTGGGCTTGCGGATGCGATCTTCGATACTCCGCCGCGTCAGCGCGCTTCAACACCGCATTCCTCGATGTCGGCGTCGCCGGCGACATGGGCGGGCCGTGGTCGTTGCCGCGAATCGTCGGCGCTGCCAAGGCACGCGAACTTTACTTCATGCCGGACAAGTTCGACGCGCAGGAGGCGCTGCGTATCGGGCTGGTGTCGCGCGTTTTCTCCGACGAACATTTTCGCGCGGAAGTCGACGCGATCGTTCGGCGCATTGCGGAGTCGGCGCCCATCGCGCTTCGCACCATGAAGGCTCATTTTGTCGATGCTGAGCGGATGGACTTCGCCGCTTACATCGAACTTGAATCCGCGCATCACCTCCCGATGTTCAGCACTCACGACACCAAAGAGGCATTCGCGGCGAAAGTCGAAAAACGCAAGCCCCGCTTCATCGGGCGTTAAGGAGAGGAATTCATATGTGGCTTCGTGTACGTCAAATCGCGCTGGTCGCGAACAAGCTGGCTCCCATCGTCGAGGACATGAAAAATGTGTTCGGGCTCGAAGTATGTTTTCGCGACCCGGGCGTGAAGGTTTTCGGCCTCGAGAACGCGCTGTTCCCGGTCGGCAATCAATTCCTCGAAGTCGTGGCGCCGATTCAGGAGAACACTGCGGGCGGACGTTACCTCCAGCGCCGTAAGGGCGACGGCGGTTACATGTGCATCATGCAGTGCGAGGATCATGCGCCGGTGAAGGAGCGCGTCGCGAAACTCGGCATCCGTAAGGTCATCGACCACGACACCGCGCATTTCCACAATATGCAGCTTCACCCGCGCGACACCGGCGGCACCTTCCTCGAAATCGATCATCAGCCCGGCGGCGAAGCTCCGGATGGCCCATGGGAGCCGGCGGGCAAGGACTGGAAGCCCGCGGTGCGCACCAACGTGGTGAGTGCAATCAAGGGCGTTGAAATCCAGTCGCCGGAGCCCGATGCGCTCGCGAAACGATGGGCGGAGATCCTGGACCTGCCGCTCAAAAACGGCACCATCGCGGTGGAGAATGCCACGCTGCGATTCGTTAAAGAGACCGATGGGCGTGGCGAAGGACTCAGCGGCCTCGAGCTCGCGGCGACCGATCGCAAGCATGCCCTGGACGCCGCGGAGAAGCAGGGTCGCCGGATCAATGACGACACCGTAATGGTTGCAGGCGTGCGCTTCCGCCTCGTGTGACGTGATGGTCAAACGGAAGATTCTCGTCGCGGGCGCCTCGGGGCTGGTTGGCTTCGGCGCGGTGCGTCATTTCGCGAAGCTCCCCGATTGGGAAGTGATCGCGGTGTCGCGCCGAGCGCCGGCCGCCGTGCCGGGAGTGCAGTTTGAGTCCGTCGATCTTCTTGATGCTGCCCGATGTCGCGAAACTTTCGGACGCATGTCCGACGTGACGCATCTCGCGTACGCGGCGTTGAGCGAGAAGCCCGGCATCTTCGAGGGATGGGTCGATCGCGCGCAGATGGAAGTGAACCTGACCATGCTGCGCAACCTGTTCGATCCGCTGCAGTCCGCAGCGAAGAATCTTCAGCACGTTTCGCTGTTGCAAGGCACCAAGGCATACGGCGCGCACCTCGCGCCGATTCCGATTCCAGCTCGCGAGCGCGCGGCGCGGCATCCGCACGAGAATTTTTACTGGCTGCAGGAGGATTACCTCCGCGCGCAGCAGGCCGGCAAAAACTGGAACTTCACCATCCTGCGGCCGCAGATTGTGATTGGCGAAGCGATCGGCGGGAACTTGAGCCTGATTCCGCCGTTGGGTGTGTACGCCGCGCTGCTGCGTGAAAAAGGAGAGCCGCTCTATTTCCCTGGCGGCAATCCTTCGGTCTTCGAGCTGGTGGATACCGATCTGCTCGCGCGATCGATGGAATGGTCCGCCACCAGTAACGCCGCGCGCAACGAGACCTATAACGTCACCAATGGCGATGTCGCCACCTGGCAGGATCTGTGGCCGGTGATCGCCGACGCACTCGGCATGCAACCCGGTCCGAACCGTCCGCTCTCGCTCGCCGAGGAGATGCCCAAGCGCCACGCGGAGTGGGCGGCGATTGTCAAGAAGTACAACCTCGCCGCGCCCGCCGATTTAAAGGCCTACGTCGGCGAGTCGTTTTATTTCGCGGACTCCTGCTTCGGATACCGCAAGCCGGGAACCGCGGACCTGGTCAGCAGGCCGATGCTGGTTAGCACCATCAAGGCGCGGCAGGCGGGTTTCCACGATTGCATCGATTCGGCCGACATGATGCGCAAGTGGCTGGGCGAGTTCCAGCAGCATCGGCTGCTGCCGCCGGTCAAGTAGACGCAGCTCTGAGCGCCGTCGCGGCCGACGTTCCCGCGATTTTGCCGAACACCGCACCCGACATGAGTCCAGTGCCGCCGGGATAGTTGAAGTAGAAGAGCCCCCCGACCAGTTCGCCGGCAGCATACAGGCCGGAAATCGGTTTGCCGTCGCTATCGATTACCTGCGCGTCGCGTGTGATGCGCAGCCCTCCGAAAGTAAATGTGATTCCGGTCGTGACTGCGAACGCGAGCAAGGGGGCCGTTTCGATGGTGTTGGCCCAGTTGCTCTTCGGTACCGTAAGACCCTTGGTGTTGCGTCCGTCCTTAATGTTCGGGTTGAATGGCGCGGCTGTGTTAACCGCATCATTGTAGCGCCGAATTTCGGCCAGCGCGGCGACCCCATCGACGTCGTCCAGCTTGCTCACCAGTTCTTCGAGCGAATTAGCCATGACCTTCGTCACCTGCTTGATGCGATACTCGTCGCGCAGCAGATGCTTCACTTTGTCGTCGAAAATCTGCCATGCGAATTGTCCCGGCTGCTCGAGGATAATGCGCCCATACTTCGCATACGTGTAGTTGCGAAAGTCCGCACCCTCATCCACGAAGCGCTGCCCTTTGGCGTTGAGCATGATGCCGAACGGGTAGCTATGCTTCTGAAAGCCGTCGCCGATCGTGAGGTCGCCGAACTCCGGCGCGTTGCGATCCCATCCCACCGCATGACATCCGGACCAGTTGCCATACGGCATGGCGCCAATCTCGAGCGCCATGCGAATTCCGTCGCCGGTGTTGAAACGCGTGCCGCGCACCTTGGCGAGATCCCAATTCGGTCCCAGGTAACGCGTCCGCCATTCGGCATTCGCTTCGAAGCCGCCGCTCGCAAGAATCACCGACTTCGCCGCAATCTCGGTGGTGCGGCCCTCGACGCGAACCTTTGCACCATGCACTCCGTCGTCGTCGGCCAGCAGTGACATCGCGCGCGCGTTGTAAATGATTCGCACGCCTTCGCGTTGCGCAATCGTGTGAAGTGCCTCGATGAGACCGGGGCCACCGCCCCACGCCTCGATGGTCAATCCGCCCCAGAACTTGAACTTCCCGTCGACCTTGAATGCCTGACGCCCATAAATCGGAGCGAAGCGGATCCCCTTGGCGCGCATCCATTTGAGCGTCGGGTGACTGCGCCGTACGAGCAACTCCACCATGTCGGGATCGGTGTGATACTGGGTGACGCGACCCATGTCCTCGAAGAACTGGTCTTCGCTGTAAATTCCGAAATCGGTGTTGCTTTTTTCTTCGTCGGAAAGATCGGGTAGCAGCTCGAGGAGGTCGTCGAGGCTGTTGTATGCGACTCGAATCGCGCCGGCGGTGAAGGTCGAGTTGCCGCCGCGTTCCTGGACAGAAGCGCGCTCCAGCACGATCACATTCGCGCCGATCTCGCGCGCAGCGAGCGCCGCACACATCGCGGCATTGCCCGCACCGACGATCAAAACATCACATTCCATCACGGCGTCTCTAACTCAACCACGGCAATGGCGATAGCATCACGCGCGGCCGGTCAGGCGCGCACGCTCCAGCACACCCTCGAAGATTCGGACCGCGACCGCATCGACCAGCATCCCACCCGCGCCGGCCGCGCCCGCTCCGTCGCGCGTCGCAGCTTGATACGCCTCCGACATCTTGCGCGCATTCTCGATTTCGTGCGCCGTCGGCGCGAACACATCGTTGGCGAGTTCGATCTGGCTGGGATGAATCGCCCATTTGCCCACCGCGCCCATGGTCGCGGCCCAGGTGGCGTCGCGCCGATAGCCCTCGGGATCCTTGAAGTTGCCGAATGGTCCGTCGATCGCGTCGATGCCGTTGGCGCGGCATGCGGTGATCATGCGGCCGCGCGCGTGATGCCACACGTCGCCGGGATACCGATTCGCCGGATCCGTCGCGACCCCGAAACGCATTCCCTGGCTCGCCGAAAGATCGCCAAAGCCGAGGATCAGTGCTTCCAGCCGCGGGCAGCATGCCGCGATCGCCTCGACGTTCGCGAGTGCCGCGCTCTCCTCGATCAACGCTTCGAGGCCGATTTTCTTCTTGAGGTGAAGCTTCGTTTCAAGTTGCGTCAGCAGCGTGTCGAAGAACCAGATGTCGCGCGGCGCCTTGGGCTTCGGCACGATGATAACGTCGAGAAACTCGCCCGCGCCTTCGACCATTTCGATGACATCGTCGTGCGCCCAATGCGTATCGGCGCCGTTGACGCGAATCGCGCGGACCTTCTTGCCCCAGTCGCCACCGCGCAGCGCCTCGATCGCATTCTTGCGCGAGGCTTCTTTTTGCGCCGGCGCCACCGCGTCTTCGAGATCAAGAAAAACCAAATCGGCGGGACTCGCGATCGCTTTCTCCATCATCTTGATGCTCGAGGCCGGCACCGATAGTTCCGAACGTCTTAGTCGAAGGGCCATGATCACTCCTTTGAGAATGTTATGACGCCGAGTTCCGCGAGGATCTCGTTGGTGTGCTCGCCGAGGAGGGGCGGGCGCGCGTAAATGCCGGTCGGCGTACCGGTCATCTTAATCGGACATCCCGCAACGACGAGCGGAGGATTATTGCCGGGCTGTTCGACCTCGACCAGCATCTCGCGTACGCGAGGATGCGGGTCTGCAAAAATATCCTTCGCGGTGTTGACGGGACCGACCGGAACTTTGCCCCCAAGCGCCGCAACCACCTCGCATGTCGAATGCGCTTTAGTCCAGTCGCCGACCATCCCTCGCACGAAATCCGAGTTCGCAACGCGACGCGTATTCGTTCGACAGCGATCATCTCCCGCGAGTTCCGGATGACCTATCGCATCGCATAAAAGACCCCAGTGATTCTCGCCGGGAGAGGCGATCGCGACGGCCCCGTCGCGGGTCGAAAAAATGTCGAATGGACACAAAACCGCCGTGCCGTTGCCGGCCGGCTCGCGCACGATCCCCATACGCGAGTACGTGTAAACGATGGTTTCGCATAACGCGAGGACGGCGTCGTACATCGCAACATCGATGAATTGGCCGACCCCGGCGCGTCGCGCGGCATGAACCGCCGAGACCACGCCCAGCGCGGCGAGGGTTCCGGGATAGATGTCGCCGATTCCCACCCCCACCTTGGAACCTGCGCTGCCCACCGGCCCGGTCACCGCAACGATGCCGCCCATGCTCTGCGCGACGACATCAAATGCCGGCCACTCCGCGTAGGGGCTGTGTCCGGTTCGAGGATCGCCGAAACCTCGAACGGCGGCGTACACCAGCCTCGGATTGTGCTCGCGCAAAACCTCGTAGCCGACGCCCATGCGATCCATCACGCCTGTCCGGGCGTTCTCGACCACGGCGTCCGCGGTCTTCGCCAGTTTGAAGAGAGCCTCGCGACCCGCCGCGGTTTTGATGTCGAGCACGATGCTGCGCTTGTTGCGATTGACGCTCGCGAAGTAGCCGCCATAGTCGCATCCCTCGCGATCCGGCGGTGGCGGTCCCATCGGGCGGCTCATGTCGCCGCCCGGCGGTTCAATCTTGATCACATCGGCGCCGAGGTCGCCCAGCAGCATCGTGCAATATGGGCCGGCGAGCGCCTGCGTGAGATCGATGATGCGGACGTCGGAGAGCGGCCCGCTACGCGATGCGATCATTTGTTTCCCCAATGACTGCGCCGCTTGATGAGCACCGTGCGTTCGCCTTCGAACACCACGGTGCCGTCCTGCTTGGTGCCCCAATGCTTGAAGCGCACGATGCCGGCGTCAGCGCGGTCCGAATCGCGTTTCTCCAGCACCTCGGTGTATGCATACAACGTGTCGCCGTGAAAAACTGGCGAGGTAAAGCGTATGCCGGTCATGCTTAGCTCAGCGAGCGCGTTCTCGGCGGTGTCCTGCGTCGCCAGCCCGATGCACACGGAGCCGGTGACGAGACCGAAGACCAGCCGCTGCTTGAAGTTGGTGTCGCGCATGCGATGCTCGTTGTAGTGGCCATCGGCGGTATTGAGCACCAGTTTCGTGAGCATCTGGTTTTCCACTTCGCCGATAGTGGTGCCCCGCGCATGGCGCATCTTGGCGCCAACTTCAAAGTCCTCGAAGTAGCTGTTTGCGCCGGTTAGTTTTGAAATCGCGCCACTCATGATGACTTCGGCCTCGGCAACAAGCGGTCGGAAATGATCCGCATCTGGATTTCGGAAGTACCCTCGAAAATTTTCGTCAGCCGCGCATCGCGCCAGTAGCGTTCAAGCGGGAAATCCTTGGTGTAGCCGTAGCCCCCGTGGATTTGCAGGGCCTGGCTGGTTACGCGCTCCGCCATCTCCGAGGCGAACAGCTTCGCCATCGAGGCCTCCTTGTCGCAGCGCCGATGTGAATCGATTTCATCGGCGACGAAATAGGTCAGTTGCCGCGCCGCCTCGATCTCGGTCGCCATCTCGGCGATCTTGAAGCGGATTGCCTGAAAATCGCCGATCGGATGCCCGAACGCGACACGACGCTGCGCGTATGCGAGCGAGTCCTCGAGGCCTCCGCGCGCGAGGCCAATTGCGCGCGCCGCGGTATGGACCCGCGCGGTTTCGAGTCCGCTCACAGTCGCCTGAAAAGCCTTGCCCTCGCCGCCGCCTTCGCGCTCGCGGCCCAGCATCGCATCGGCGGGCAGTCGCAGATTGTCGAAATGCAGCTCCCAGGTCTTCCATCCGAAGTAACCGATTTTGCGAATCGGCGAGCCGCTGAGGCCGGGCGGAAATTTTCCTCGGTCCTTCAGCACCAGGAATTGACTGATACCTTCGTGACGGCGGCGCGGATCGGACGGTTGTTTGGTCCGCGCAAGCACCGAAATAAAGTCGGCGCCATCGGCGAAGGTGCACCAGGTCTTGGTGCCATTGAGGACCCATCCGTCGCCGTCGCGGGTCGCCTTGCACGAGACATTGGCGAGATCGGAGCCCGCATCGGGTTCCGAGAGCGCCGCCGCGCCGAGGAATTCGCCGCGCGCCATTTTCGGCAGATACTCCTTGCGCTGCTCGGCGGTGAATCCGCCACCGAGTCCATTGCCGCGCGCGATGATGCTCGCGACGCTCATCCACGCGCGCGCGAGTTCCTCGGTAATCAGCACGTACTCGAAGGCGCCCATCCCGAGCCCGCCATATTCTTCCGGAATTACGATGCCGAAGTAGCCCATCTGCGCGAGCTTGTCGCGCAGCTCCATCGGAATGTCACCCTGTTCCGGATCGAGCTTGTTAGCGATCGGCAGCACCTCGTTCATCGCAAACTCGCGCGCCGATTCCTGAATCATGCGGCGCTCGTCGGTCATGTGGCTCACAGTGGTGCTCCTCTTTTTTTGGCGACCAGGTTGGTGCGTTGATAAGTGATGACCACTTCGTCGCGTTGATTGCGCGCCTCGGTGCGCCAGGTGACGATGCCGAAATTGCCGCGGCTGGCGGACTCGCGCTTGGAGACGACGGTGCTGCGCGCGGTCAGCGTGTCGCCGGGATAAACAGGCCGCACGAACTCCATGTCGTTGATGCCGAGAAACGGACCGCCGGCCTCGCTCAGATCCTCGACGGAAATCCCGACCACCGTGCATGCGATCAGCATCGGATTGACCACCACGTCGGGATGGCCGTGTGCGCGCGCATACTCGGCGTTGAAGTAGAGCGGGCAATGCGCCAGCGTCGCGGTGGTGAAGAGGGAGTTGTCGCCCGCATTGATGGTGCGTCCCCAATGATGCTCAAAGACCTGCCCCTCGGTGAAATCCTCGAAAGAGTGGCCCTTCAGCATTAACTTGAATTGCGCAAAATCGGGTTGATCCGCCATGTCTCAAGCTCCTAGCAAACGTTTTGCCGATTCGTCTATGTTGCGGATCGAGGTTACGCGCTATGAGCACCTCAGGATCGTCTGACCAATTCGCGGCCACGCGCGCGCTGGTTCGCGCGGTGCGCGGGATCCGATGGGACCAAACTCCCGATGATGCGCGCGAGGTCGCCCGCCACTGCCTGCTGGATTTTTTGGGCGTCGCGATCGCAGGATCGCGCGAACCACTCACGGAAATTCTTGTCCGCGAAGTGGTCAATGGAGAAGGCTCGTCGGAAGCGAGCCTCATCGGACGTAACGAGCGGGCCTCGCGACTGACGGCAGCGCTGGTCAACGGCGCCGCCGGTCATGCGCTCGATTTCGACGACACCCACATGGCGATGGGCGGCCATCCGTCGGTCCCGATCATTCCGGCGATCCTCGCACTCGGGGAAACCAGCGGAGCGAGCGGGCGCGATATTCTCGAAGCAGTCGTGGTCGGTATCGAGCTGGAATGCCGGCTCGGCGCGATCATTGGCGCGCAACACTATACGAGCGGGTTCCACTCGACCGGCACGCTCGGGACTTTCGGCGCCGCCGCCGCATGCGCGCACATGCTCAACCTCGACGAAGACGGCTGGCTTCGCGCACTCGGGCTGGCGGGCACGCAAGCGGCCGGCCTGAAATCCGGGTTCGGTACGATGGCGAAGCCGCTGCATGCGGGACGCGCGGCCTCCAATGGGCTGTTCAGCGCGCTCGCAGCGCGCGGAGGCTACACCTCGCATCCGGCGATCCTCGAAACGGAAGCGGGATTTTTTGTCACGCATGCCGGCGCGAAGCCGAGCCACGAGGACCTGGATCGATTCGCGGGGAAATTTCTGATTCGCGACACGCTCTTCAAGTATCACGCGTCGTGCTACCTGACCCATGCGCCGATTAATGCGGCACAGCTCATTCGCAGCGAGCATCGGATCGATCCAAGCTCGATCGACGAGGTCGAGGTCCGGGTGCATCCGTCGCTGTTCTCGATTTGCAACATCCAGGAGCCGAAGACCGGCCTCGAGGGAAAATTCAGCGTACGCACAACCACCGCGCTGGCGTTGCTGGGCGAGGACACCAGCAACCTCGCGACCTTCACCGATGCAAAGGTCGCCGCGCCTAGCGTCGTATCATTGCGAGATCGGGTGAAGGTCGTCGCGGCGGGCAAGACGCCGCAGACCCGCGCGATGGTGATGGTGAAGTGCAATGGTCGCGATTTTCAGGCCGAGTCGGATTCGGGAAAGCCCGCGGCCGATCTCGCGCTTCAGCGCGACAACCTGATGCGCAAGTTCATCGCGCTCACAGCACCGGTACTCGGGACCAGCGGCGCATCGGCGGCCGCACAAGCCGCCCTTGGCGCCGAGAACTTTTCTTCGAGCGCTGAATTGATGAAGCTCTCGCGAGTCTCGTGAGGATCATGTCGATGGAATTGTTCGACACCAATGCAATCACATCCGCCGCGAATTCCGATGGAGAATTCAAATTGGCGGCGAGACTGTGGAACGCGGACCTGCGTCTCGAGGTCGGGGCGGACGCCTATCTCCTTCGGATGCGCGATGGACGTATCAGCGAATTCTCCAAAAACGATGTGCGCCAATTCGACATCAAAATCGCCGCGCCTGAAAGCGATTGGCGCGAACTTCTGAAGCCGATGCCGAAGCCCTTCTACCAGGATTTGATGGCGGCGATGACGCGGCAGGGTTTTCGAATCGAGGGCGATCTGCTCGGCTTCAACCCCTACTATCGCGCTACTTGCCGACTGTTCGAGCTGATGCGCAAGCCCGGCTGAGAGGATTTACGATGGCACGTTTTGATACCGCGGTGGGCCGCTACATCTATATAAGCATCGATGGCGTCGAGTACCGCGTCTACTTCGAGGAAGCCGGGCGCGGCATTCCGATACTGCTGCAACACACCGCGGGCGCCGACGGGCGGCAATGGCGCCACCTGCTGGAGGACGCCGATCTGCAGCGCGATTTTCGCATGATCGCATACGACCTGCCCTATCACGCGAAATCGGTGCCGCCGACCGGCATCGAGTGGTGGCGCAGCGAATACAAATTGACGAAGGATTTTTTGCTGAAGTTCGTCACCACGCTCGCGCGTGAACTTGGCCTCGAGCGCCCCGTGTACATGGGAAGTTCGATCGGTGGTCATCTCGCGACCGACCTTGCGCTGCATCATGCGGACAAGTTTCGCGCGATCATCGGACTGGAGGCCGGCATCGTCACGCCCGGTGGATTCGACGATCAATGGAATCATCCGCGGGTCAGCAACGAATACAAGGCGAGCGCGATGTACGGGCTGATGTCGCCGACCAGCCCCGAGGCATATCGGCGCGAGACTGCCTGGGGCTACAGCCAGGGGGCGCCGCCGACCTTCAAGGGCGACCTTTACTATTACTCAATCGATCACGATCTGACGCATAGCGCCGAGAAGATCGACACGTCGCGCACACCGCTCTACCTGCTGACCGGCGAGTACGACTGGGCGACCACGCCGGAAATGTCGGAGGAACTCGCCAGGCGCATCAAGGGCGCGAAATACACGACGATGAAGGGCCTGGGGCATTTTCCGATGAGCGAGGATCCGGCGCATTTTCGCGAGTACATCGCGCCGGTGCTGCGCGAGATAAAATCGCGCTAGGGACGCAGCATCATGGCGATCGCGGTTTATCCCATCACCGAAAATTTCGCGGCCGAGGTCGCGGTCGATTTGACGCGGGATCTCGAACCCGAAGATGTCGCGTCAATCAAGCAGGCGTTTTGGAAGTATGCGGTGCTGATTTTTCCCGAGCAGCATCTCACCGAAGAGCAGCACGTGGCATTCGCGAGGCATATCGGACCGATCGAGCCGTCGATCGGCGCCTATCGCCCGGATGCGAAATTGCGCCTGCGGCCGGACCTCGTCGATGTCTCCAACCTCAACTCCCGCAACGAGATTTGGAGCGAGAACAGCAAGGTACGCGGGCTGAATCTTGGCAACCGGCTCTGGCATACCGATAGCTCATTCAAGTATCTGCCGGCGCGCGCATCGCTGCTGTATGCGCGCAGCATCCCGCCGATTGGAGGCCACACCGAATTCGCCGATATGCGCGCCGCATACGATGCGCTGCCCGATGCGATGAAGCGCAGGCTCGAAGGGCTGGTTGCGGAGCATGCGCTGGCCTATTCGCGGGCGCGCACCGGGTTCACCAACTTCTCGGAATCCGAGCGCAAGGAGTTGCCGCCGGTGCCGCAGGTGATGGTGCGTACGATTCCGGAGACCGGGCGCAGGACGCTCTACATCGCATCGCACATCGGGCACATCTTCGGAATCTCCGATGAAGATTGTCGCACGCTGGTGGACGAGCTAACCGCTCACGCGACGCAGCGGCAGTTCGTGTACACGCATCGATGGCGCCTGCACGATCTCGTGATGTGGGATGATCGCTGCACGATGCATCGCGGCACCGAGTTCGACGATCTGCGGTATACGCGCGACATGCATCGCGCGACTGTCTCCGACATCGCAAACACCTGCGAGCAGGAGGGTGTCGCGATTCCGTCGGCGCTGGCGTAAGTCAGCTGCGGGTTCGCGATCCGATCAGCGCACCGCTCGCCAACGTTCGAGGATCGCGCACCGTCCATTTTCCGCGCTCGACCATGCCGAAGAATTCCTGCACCGCGCGGTTGAAGGCGTCGGGCTCCTCGAGATTCACCGCGTGGCCGGTGCGCGGCACCATCCATAGTCCCGCGCTGGGAATCGTGCGCTTGAGAAAAACGTTGGCGTCGAGGCACGGTTCATCTTCGTCGCCGACCACGAGCAGAAGCGGTACCGCCATTTTGGTCAGATCCGCCTCCAAGTCGTAGAGCGACGGGCGCAAGGCCTGGTAGTTGCGCAACGTGAGCGCGGATCCTTTCGGCGAATGCTCACTCAGGTGCTGCACAAACTCCTCCCACCCGCGCGGGTCTTTGTTCTGGAGCTGCACGCGCGTAGGACCGAGGCCCAAAGCTCGCGCCAGCGGCGCGGATCCTTCCTTGAGGAATCGCTCCGCGGTCGCATCACATTGCCGCTTGAAGATCTCGCGTTCGGCCTTCGGCGCGCCGGAACCGCATCCCGCGACCACCAATGCGGTCGCCATCTGCGGATACCGGAGGCCGAAGTGCAGCGCCGCGAACGCGCCCATGCTAAGTCCGACGACGTGCGCTTTCTCGATCGCGAGATGCTTCAGGACCGTGGCGATATCAGCGGTCGCGTGATCCTGCCCGTACGAGGAATCGTCGTCGGGAACCTCGGAGGGAGGATAGCCTCGCGCATTGAAAGTGATGCATCGATAGTTGCGCGAGAACCATCGCACCTGGGTTTCCCATTCGCGATGATCGGCGCCGAACTCATGCACGAATATGATCGGATGGCCGCTTCCGGTCTCCTCGAAGTACAGTTTTGCTCCAGATGATTGCGCGTATGGCATCGACGGATCTCCCCAAAGATTGGTTCTAGATAGTATGCTGGAGGGCTATGAAGAAAGTCCTGATGGTCTGTACCGGAAACAAGGATCGGAGTCCGACGGCGGCGATGCTGATTGCCGAAATGTGCGCGCCGATGTGGGTTACTTCCGCGGGCACCGAGTCGTGGTCGAAGAATCCGGTCAATCAGGAACTGATCGAAGAGGCCGACGTGATTTGCGTTATGGAAGATGCGCATCGGCGATTCATTGTCGAGCGCTTCGGCGATTCGCACGCCGACAAAGTCGTGGTCCTCGACATTCCGGACAATTACGTCTGCTGGGAATCAACCCTGGTGCAAATCCTCAAGCCCAAGCTGCGTGCCGCTTTGGGGATTGTCAGCAGCCATCCTCACCCGCATCGATAGTTCACTTCAGACTTTCTTCGAAGAGACGCAATGCCGCATCGGCGAAGGCGCGCATGTTCGCGGCCCGATTGCTGCTGCCGGTCTGGATCTTCGCCGCGCGCTCGACAGGTCCGACCACCGCGATCGCTGTCGTCCCGGCCGCATCCCCATAGCGGCTTCCGGTCGGGCCAGCGGCGCCGATTTCCGCGATGCCCCAGGTCGTCGCCAATCGATCGCGTGCTCCGCGTGCGAGAATCAACGCCGTCTGCTCCGTCAGCCCGCGCATTCCTTTGAATGATTCATCGGTGAGGCCCACCAGCTCCTGCATCGATTTGCGGGTGTAGACGACCGCACCGCCGAGGAAGTATGCCGACGCTCCGGCCACGCTCAGCAGCGAGGCGGCGATGAGCCCGCCCGATGACGACTCTGCGATTGCGATAGTCTCCTTGCGCTGTTTCAACAGCGCGCCGATTTTTTCCGCGAGTGGCAGCAGGTCTTTCATAGGGTTCACTTCCTCTTCGGAAGAGTCAGAGTCCAGCGGTTTTGATTGGCTTGAGGAACTTGAGCGTCATCCGATCGCTCTCGCCAATCGCGAGGTACCTGGCTTTGTCGGAATCCTTCATTGCCAGGCTCGGCGGCAGCGTCCAAACACCCTTGGCGTAGTCCTTGGTATCTTTAGGATTCGCGTTGAGGTCGGATTTTCCAGCCAAGATGAAGCCTGCCTCCTCGGCCAGCGTGATCACCGCATCCTCGCGAACGTAGCCCGAGGCCGCTTTGGGATCCTGCGGCTTGGAGGGATCGCCGCGATGCTCGACGATTCCCAGGATGCCTCCAGGCTTGAGCGCCGCATACATTGCCTTGAAAACAGCTTCGGCATTACCACCGCGCATCCAGTTGTGAACGTTGCGGAACGTGACCACCATATCGGCGGTCCCGGCGGGCGCGATCTGCATCTTGTCGGGAGGATCGAGTTGCGTGACGACGACCTTACCGAAACGGGCAGGGTCGCTGGCCAGCTTCTTCTTGTACTCGTCGGCGTTCTCGCCCGCGCTGGCAGCGGCGTAAAGTTTGCCGCGATCGTGGAGATAGGGTGCGAGGATTTCGGTGTACCATCCACCCCCAGGCCAAATCTCAACCACCGTCATTCCGGGCTTGATGCCGAAGAACTCCAGCGTCTCGATCGGATGGCGATATTGATCGCGCGCGCGGTCCTGAGCGCTGCGACTGGTGGAATCGACCGCGGCCTTCAATGCACCCGCGGTATCATCCTGAGCCCATCCATTCTGCGGTTGGAAGGCAAGCATCGAGATCAGCGCGAGAAATGCTCCGAACGCGCAGGCAGTCTTCGAAACTTTCGGTGTCATGCGTCGATTCTTATACAGACGCATCGGATCCGCCAGCCAGAAACGCGCACGACTCATCTTCGCGTGAGGTCACCGCTCGACCGGAAGCTGCGCGTCCTTCCATTCGATCATGCCGCCCTTCAGGTTCCACACGTGCTCGAAGCCTAACCCTGTGAGAATCGCCGCGGCGGTAGCGCTACGAACTCCAACCCGGCAAATCGCGACGATGTCGCGGCTCTTGGCATCTCCGAGCGAGTCGGTGCGTTCCGGCAATTCTTTGAGCGGGATCAGATTCGCGCCCGCGATATGCCCAAGCTCGCCGTGAAATTCCGTATCCTCGCGCACGTCTATCAGCATCGGAGGATTCGAGCTCGCGAGCCGATCGCGCAACTCCGCCGCGCTCAACTGCCGCACCTGGTTAAGTTGCGAGAGGGTCGGGAACTTGAGCGTGCCCGCATCGAGATCGGATTGATTGGGCTGCAGCGCTTCCTGGATGCCGTCGGGGAGCGGCAAGCCGAGGTTGTTCATCAAGTTGATGTATTGGTCGCGAGTCTTGCCGGCCAAACGCGGATTGGAGTGTTTCTCCTCGCCAATGCTGGATTGCGTATGTCCTCGATAGTCGTGCGCGGGAAAAACCAGCGTCTCATCGGGCAGGGTAAACAGTTTGCTCGCGATCGAGTCGAACTGCGCGCCGGCGTCACCGCCCGCGAAGTCGGCCCGCCCGGTACCGTGGATGAACAGTACATCGCCGGTAAAGACGCGATCTTTCGCGAGCAGGCTTATCGAATCGGGAGTATGGCCCGGCGTATGGAGGACGCGCATTTCTTCGTCGCCCACCTTTATCACCTGGCCATTTTCTACATGCACGCTGACGTGGGGCGCCGGCGCGAGACGATGCATCACGACTGGCGCGCCCGCAAGCTCACCCAGGTCCATCGCACCGCTGCGATGATCGGCATGAGTGTGGGTATCGATGATGCAGTCCAGATGCCAGCTATGATACGCGAGGACCGCCAGGTAGCGATCGACCTTGTCGCGGACAGGATCGATGATTGCGGCCTTACGGGTTGCTTCCGAGATTGCCAGATAGGTTTTGCATTTGCCCCGATTGAGTTCGCGAAAAATCATTGAACTATTCCACGCATCGCGTGGCCCCTGCCAAATTGGTTCTAGATCGTATCCGAGACACCCGGCACGAACAGCGGCTCCATTGCGTAATGTGCGACGTCAGCCTCCATTTCGGCGCGCGCGGGCTCAGTCGCCTTTTGGCTCGCCGCCTCGAGGATAGTCCGCAGAATCGTCGTATCGCTCGAGGTGTTGAGAAACAGCCCGGGCCGGCTCAGCACGAAATGCACGGCCCGGCGGATGGCGTCGCCATCACGCAACGGCTGGTACCAACTGAACTTGCGCTCCTCGTCATTTTGCCATCGCCGGCGCGCTACCGATTTGATGGTCTGGGTTGCGACGCGTCGTTCATTGCACAGTTTGAGCAATGCCTCGACATCGGAGTTGTACTGCGAAATTCCCAGCATGGTGAAGTTGTAGGGAAACAGTACCGAATCGAAGGCCCACTGCTCGACGCTGCGACGATGCATCGCGGCGACCTGGCTACCGTGACCGGTCACCCCGATGAACTTCACCATCCCCTGGTCGCGCGCTTCGACCAGCGCTTCCAGCGCACCGCGAGGGCCCATCGCGGTCTGCCATTCCTTTTCGTCGACCAGATTGTGCAGCTGAATCAAGTCGAGCTGCTCGACGTGCAACCGATCGAGCGATCGGTTGAGGCTGTCGCGTGCGCCCTCATAAGTGCGATCGCCGGTTTTGCTGGCGAGGAAAAAACTCTTGCGGTACTCGCGCATCCACGGCCCGATCCGCAATTCGGAATCGCCATATGCAGCCGCGGTGTCGATGTGGTTGATGCCGAACTCCAGGAGCAGGTCGAGGACCTGATCGGCCTTGTCCTGTTTCATGCCGCCCAGTGCAGCGGCGCCGAAAATCACACGCGTGCTTTGATGACCGGTTCTTCCGAACGGAATCTTCTCGATCATTTTCCACCTCGGCAAGTCGAAGGAGCTGACTCTTCTATTATCCCAATCGGGATTGAACCGAAAATAGACTCGCCGGCCGGAACCGGGACTACGGTTTGGGAAACGCGACCAGTTCGTCTTCCATCGGTTCCTGACCCGAAGCGTTGCGCGGGGCGCCCTCGAGCGTCAACCGAATCGGCGTCTCACCTTTCTTCTCGATGCGGTACTTAGTCAGCGTGATGTCCTTGAACTGCATTGGAAGTCCGTTACACGCCAGAAAAGACGGCGCATCGCAAATCTGCAGATGAAGATGCGGCTCGGTCGAGTTTCCGCTGTTGCCGAGCTTGCCCAGCATCTGCCCCTGATGGACGGTATCGCCGTTTTTCACGGTGATAGTACCCGGGCGAAAGTGCGCATAGCCCACATAGCGACCCCCACCGATGTCCTCGACGATGTTGTTTCCGGCCATGGTGGAGGGCGTCAGCTCAATCGCCATCCTGGCTTCATGCGGAGTGTTTTCCGCGAGCCCATCCGTCATCTCGACGACCCGCCCGTCCGCCACTGCAGTGACCGGCACATCATAGGCGTGATAGCTGGAGTTCAAATGCTCGTCGCCGCTGAAGGTGTTACCGTCGTCGCCGAGCTTTATCCAATCGATCGCATAGCGCTCAGGCGATCTCGCATCGCCGTCAAGGACGATCACCGCGCGGCGATGTGACGAGACGTTGGAAGGACCGTTGGCAGCCTGCCATCGATCGCCGGTGAATGGAGCACCAATCGTGGGCGCAGCGTCGGGTTTTTCGACCTGGAGCGGAGCCAGCGGAATCATTTGAGCGTCGGCAGGAACTCCATCCGGTTCGACTTCCAGCGAGTTCCGCAGTTCGGCAGGCGTTTCGCGCGAGGCAAAATCCAAAAAGATATAGATGATTCCGGATGCACCCGGCGCCAGCAGCGGATCCTCGGGCTTTCGGCGATCGGCCGATCCCGTCGCGATGAATGACGACTTGAGCGCATCGCCGTCGATGGTCTTGTCGAAGGCCGCGCCTCCCGAACCATGGACCCGAAGCGCGACGATGCGCGCCGGCTTCCTGCCGAAGTTTGTTACATAGAGTTCGTAGGCGAGATGGGCAGCGCCGTCGCCGATGAATGGTATGCGCGCCCCCAGCGAAGGCGTCGCCCCCATCAGCACCACGCTTTTGATCGGGAGGGAAGCCGCCAGCGGAACATCCGCTGCGTGCGCAGAAACGGCGCTGAAGATAACCAGCGCCGTCAGAAATCGGACGCAGTATGCTCTTATCATCACGCCGATAGAGCTACACATGAGTGACGGCACGGCGCAACAGAAGCCGTCTCGTCGAACGTGCAGGCGCGTCAGGTTTCCGGGGTTCCTTCGGCAAAAACGATGCGCGATTCGAATTGCCGGCGTTGATACTCGTTGCGCGCGATTCCGACCTGCGCGAGACCCGCGGCAGCAAGCAGCGCCAGCCAGCGATCGAAGCCGCCAGGCTTCGCGTCGGGCAGCCATAGCGCCGTGGTCATGAACCAAAGGAGGCAGACCAGCGTCAGATCCAACTGCCAGCGAGAATTCCATGGGACCAAGGCCCCGGCCCCCAGCAACAGCAGGATAATCGCAATCATCAGCGGTTCGGTCTCGCCGGTCGTCATGCTTAGCAGACTCGCCGCCATCAGGATCACGCATGCGAAGGCAACCGCCGCCTCGCGCCAAAACGACTTGAACCGCGATGACCACATGAACGCGACGCAGGCAAAGGCAGCGATCGCATTCAGGGTCTCGAAGGTTCGATGTCGCATCGCAATGGTCGGCGACAGCAGGATCGCACTGGCAAGGCTTACCAACTCGAACAGAGCGATTAGTAACAGGCCTGGGCGCATGAACCGGTTCGACCAGTTCTCGCTCCAGACGCGATCGTGCAGATCATTGCGAAACGAGATGTAGGATCGCAGCGAATTTCGATGCCGAACCGGAGCATGATGCTCGACGGGTTCCGGATGAAGCTGTGCCTTCAGTTTCTGGGTAAGCTGATTTCGAAAGACCGGCTTGGAAAGGAAGTCACGAATGCCCAACTGCTCCGCTTTCGCGCGCGCATCACGGTCATTGCGCGCGGTCATCATGATCACCGGAACATCAGTGTTACGGGGCCCGCTCTTCAGCGCCTTGAAAACCTCGAACCCGTCCATTTCTGGCATCATCAGGTCGAGGAAGATGAGGTCCACATCTTGGTCGGCGAGCATCGCGAGGCCTTCCTTTCCGGAATGAGCCTCCATCGAAACGCACCCCTCGTTCTTCAAAAACCGCGCGAGGACAGAAACGACATCCGGACTGTCGTCAATGACCATCACGCGTGCGGGAACCGAATGCTCCGACGATGTGATGGTTGGCTCGACGCCATCAGGCTTGCCGGACAGGCCGGCGCGACCCGAGTCCGTCGGACGGACGCTCGCGACAAAATCGGACATAATCCCCCCGCTTGGAGCAGAGCAAGGTCGATGCCGTTCGCCAAAGTGCACTCATGGCGACCTCGGGACGCTGAGGGGGCTGGAATATCAGGGGTTTTCCCAATACTCGGGAATTGCACACGGTTGACTCTGTGGCACAATGGCCACCGGAACTGTAGTCAACTGGAAACCCCCGCGCGGAAGCGGGAACGACTTCTATCGTTACCTCAGGAGATCACCCATGTCCAAGTCAGAGCGTTATCAGAAGGGCGCCGCCAAAATGAAGGAATTGTTCGGCGCCGAACCGCAGCCGGGAATGATGCAGGAAGACTTCCTGAACATTACGGTCGAGAACCTGTTCGGCGATATCTGGAATCGTCCGGGGCTCGAGTTGCGCGAGCGATCCATGATCACCGTCGCCGCGTTGACGGTGCTGGCGCGCGAGCGCGAACTGAAAACTCATTTGCGCGGCGCGCTCAATGCCGGCATCAGCCGCGAAAAAATCAATGAAATCATGATCCACCTCGCGCATTACGGCGGCTGGCCGGTGGGCGTCAATGGCTTGCGCATCGCGCGCGAAGTGTTCGACGAAGCCGACGGCAAAAAGAAGTAGGCGCGGCTACTTGCCGTTAGGCGGCGAATCGCAGAAGACCGCGGCCGCCACGACGGTGGTCCATAGGCCGTCGCGGTCGCCAATCGCGGACTGCGTGATATTGCGGGTCTGAACGATTTTGTCGGACAGCTTCCAGATATCCTTGCGTTCGTCGTAACTGACGTTGGGATCGAAATCGACGCCGAGTGCAGTGGCCAGCATGGTGGCAGCGAGATCCTCGGCGTAGTCGCCCGCCTTCTGGTCGGTCTGGCCGAAGCTCTTATGCTCCGACAGGTAACCGTAGGAGTTCTTGTCAGCCGGGATCGCGAGGCCGACTGACGCGGCGACGAGGCGATGCGGCTCGTTGGTCGCATTGTCGTACATGACGGCGAATACGATTTGCCCGGGGCTCAAGGTTTTGAGGCCATCCTGAATCGAGATTACTCTGCAATTAGGCGGGAAGATGGAACTGACGCGCACCAGGTTGAACTCGGCGATGCGTGCGTCGCGCAACGCCAGCTCGAATGAGGTCAGTTTCTCGCGATGCTTGCCAACCCCTTTGGTGAGAAAAATCGTTTTGCCTGTTGGCCCCATCTAGTTACCTCAGCATTCCGGTGTCGCGCGCCGCCGATGCGCCGCGGCCCGGCGTTCACGACCTACATACATAAAGGATGCGGCACCATTTGGCGAGATGATCGCCTCGCAGTTTCACGCGGCGGTAACATACCCCGCGCCTCGTCGGCGATGTCACTCAACGAAAAAGGGCCGGACGCATCCAGCCCTCGGGCGACGCAGCGCTGGCGACCGGCTCATTCGGCGGGCATCGCAGCTCGATCGATTTCCAGGCTCGACGCAGGCTCGCCTCCGTCGTTTCGGAGGGGTGCGGGCGCGACCGGAATAATAGTTTCAAGAAATTCCGCGAAACGCCGCGTAACCAGCCGGCGATCGTATGCCTCCTCTGCCAGTATGCGCGCGCGATGACCCATCTCCTCCAGCAACAAGGGATCCTCCATACCCTCGGAAATTGTCCTCGCGAGACCCGCCGCATCGCCGGGCGCCACCACAAATCCAACCTCGAATTCGGTGGCCATGCCTGCGACCTCGGCCTCGCGTTCCATCATGGCCACGTAAGGCCTTCCGGCAGCGAGGATCCCATACACTTTGCTCGGCACCAAACATCCTGCGGCGCCCGCGGCAAGCGGGATTAAGTGCAGATTTCCGCCCGCGAGCACTTCGCTCATGGAGTCCGGAGACAGGCGATCGATGAACTCGACATTACCCAATCCCAACATGCGCGCTTCACTCTCGAGTGAGGCCTTGCGGGCCCCGTCGCCCACCAGCACGAATTTCACGCGACGATCATCGCGCATCAATCGAGCGGCTCGGAGGACGGTTTCCAGGTCCTGCGCCCAACCGAGGTTGCCCGCATACATCACCACGAAGCTCCCTGGTTCGCCCGCTTGCCAACTCGCGGACGGCGGGCGCGGCGTCACCCTGGCGCAATCGATCCAATTCGGAATCACAACGATTCGATGCGCAGGTACTCCCTTGCGGCGCAAGCGTTCGGCCATGTCCTCGCCCAACACGACGACGGCATCGGCATGGCGAAAAGCGAATTCGTTGCACCAGCGCAGCAAGGCGAGGAGCGGGCGACTACGCAAACCGTTCGTAGCCTCCGCAATATCGGGATAGACGTCCTGACAGTAGTAGATAAAGAGGCATCCCTTCAGGCGTTTGATGGTCGCGCCGAGCACTCCTAACAGCGGCGGATCGGTCTCCGTGATGATGACATCGGCAGGCTCCCGACACGCTGCGATACACGCCAGTACCAGGTAGAAGCAGAGATAAAGCAGTCGCAGCAACAGGTTTGTCTTTGAAAGTCTCGCCCCGGAAGTGCGCACGATTTCGACCGCCCCGTAGCTTTCGCGCCGAAGAAGCGGCCACCTCCGCGATGGTGACGTATTGGCGGGTCCGCAAATCACGCTGATCCGGTGATGGATAGAGAGATCTTCGGTAAGTTCGCCTAGAAGGAAGCCGGTAGCTTCAGTATCCGGCCAGAATGATCGATTGACAAACAGGAGTTTCGACACGTCTGCCTCGCGTACTAGCTAGTCAACTGAGTATCCCGTTGAAGCGTCAGCACTTAGTCGTTGTGAAGTGATATCGAGAAGATCCCCCGTTCCAGTTCAGTTGCTATGCGGCAAGGTTAGGGTTTCACTGTCGCGGTGAATCATGAAGTTTCCTATCACCAGCAGATCCATTCTGGTTCGGAGAAAACAGGCGAGCGCTTCCTCGGGGCGGCATGCGATCGGCTCGTTCTCGTTAAACGAAGTATTGAGCAAAACTGGAACGCCAGTCTGGCGGCCGAATTCGCGAATCAGTTTGTAGAAGAGAGGATTCTGATGCTGATTGACCGTCTGCAATCTACCGGTGCCGTCGACGTGGCAGGTCGCGGGAACCCGGCAACGCTTTTCAGGTCGCACCCGATGCGCCATCAGCATGAACGGTGACGGTTGCGAGTGCGCAAAGTACTCATCGGCGGCTTCTTCAAGTATGGACGGTGCGAACGGACGAAACGGCTCTCGGCGTTTGATCTTGAGGTTGAGTATGTCACGCATTTCTGCGCGGCGCGGATCGCAGAGGATGCTGCGATTGCCGAGCGCGCGCGGCCCCCATTCCATCCGCCCCTGAAACCAACCGACCACCCTGCCCTTGGCAATCTCGATGGCGGCCAGACGACAAAGTGCCTCTTCATTCGCAACTTCGCAGACTCGACAACCCGAATCCTCGAGGGCCGCGCTGCGCACAGTTATAGCTTCGCGAATCTCACTGTCGCCGAATTCCGGTCCCCAGTAGGAATGATCCATGACAAATTCACGGGGATGTCCGAGCACTTGATGCCACACATACATCGCCGCGCCAATAGCCAGTCCCGCATCACCTGCGGCGGATTGAATATATACTTCGTCAAATCCTGTTTGTTCGACTATCTTTCCATTAGTCACACAGTTGAATGCCACTCCACCGGCTAGACATAGCTTGCGGAGCCCGGTCATTTTCTGGAGTGTGCGCAGGCAGTCGAGTACCACCTCGTCCAGACGCACCTGCATCGACGCCGCGACATTGTGATGGCGGCTTGCAATCGGCTCATCGAAAGCGCGAACCGGGCCCAGTCGCCTAACCAGGCCGTCCGAATACAAACGGCCGATGGTCGGTTCGCCCGAATCCCAAGCCGTCTTCACCCCCGCTCGGTGATGCGTGAAGTAGTCGCGCGAAAGTTCAAATTCGATACGGTTTCGATTCGGGGTGCTCACCACCTCTCGCATCAGATCGAGAAATTCCGGCTCGCCATAGGACGCAAGGCCCATGACTTTGTACTCATCGCCGTACTTGGGAAAGCCGAGGTATTGTGTGAGAGCCGTATAGGCCAGTCCGAGCGAATGCGGAAAGGCCACTGCCCCAAGGGCGTCAATGCGATTACCGCGGCCAACACCCCACATCGTACTCGCGAAGTCTCCGAGCCCGTCGACCGAGAAGAGCGCCGCTTGATCGAAGGGCGACACGAAGAATGAGCTCGCCAGGTGAGCCTTATGGTGCTCGATCCGATGCACCTCGATTCTTTCGCGATCGCTGCCAAGCATTTCCGCAACGGCATTCTCGATAGTGGCGAAGGCACCCCGCGCTCGCAGTCGGTTGACGGCAGTCGCTGGCATCCTGAGTCCGTGCCATGCCTTTTGAAAACAGCGCGCCCATGGGTCGCGCGCCACAGCCAAGGTCCTGACCTCGCGGGCTTGCGCTCCCGAGGCCTTGACTACATAACGGAGCGCTTCGGTGGGAAAGCCCGCGCTATGCTTTACGCGGTTGAAACGTTCTTCTTCGGCGGCCGCAATCAATCGGCCATCCATCACGAATGCCGCGCTGGCATCGCCGTGATATGCATTCATTCCAACGATTCCGTTCAAATACTGACTACTCAATAGATACTAACTGCGAATTCAATCCGACTGACTACCACTTTGGACTGAAGTCAGCGGGTCTTTTCCGAAAGAAATAGAGTAGCTCGTGTGCCGGTCTGGCTAATGGCGAATCGTACAGCGCAATGGTGGCGAGGCGGCTATGGAAAGTGCCAAGCGTCAACCATTGCAGCCAGCTGCGATGCAGGCGGAATGGGCAGTCTTTGAAGCGTTCAATCGCAACATTGGTTTCCAGGTAGCGCATTGCGGAGGGCATCATTCCTTCCGCGATCGCCAGGCGCAGGTGAGGAGCTGAGCCAGGTAAGATTCCCATCAACTCGCAACATAAAAGCGAGCCTGCCCCCGCATCGCGTGACGCAATCAGTAGATCCTTGCGAACCGGCTCGCCGTCGAGCGGTCCGCTTCGGTCCAGAAAATAGGTGCCATCAAAAATCGCCAGCATCGGCTTGAGGATCTTGTTGATCGCGAGAACCATTCGCGGAAACTCCGAATGGAGACGCAACCGCTTCACGTCCGGAAGACATCCCCACTGATTTTTGAAACCCAGGCTCACCTCGGTCATCATGTGAAGTTTCGGCACTGGCAACGTGATGAACACATCGGTGTCGCGCGTGAGGAGTCTCGGAAGTACAACCTTGACGTGGCGCCCGGCGATCCGGGTCGCGACTTCCTCCCGCGGATAGCGAGTCAAATTCACCGCACGTACGCCATACCGGCGGCACATGTCGGGAATCCCGTGCCCTGCGAATGCTTCCTCGGCCGGCCACGCATTCGAGCCTCCATCGGATTCCACGATGCTGACGTTGCGGGTTCGAGAAGTGAGCACGCGAAGCAATGCTTCAAGGACCGCCGAACTTGTCGTAACGCCGGGTTTGTATGTTGGATAGGTTAGATTCGGTTTGATCGCGACTCGCGCATCCGGTGCCACTACCGAGCGCCAGTTGAGCCACTCCAGGGCGCTAACCATCTCGCGATCGATCGCGTCGCCGATCTTCGATATCCAGACTTTATGCACTATGCGGTAAGTGCGGAGGCGCGGTGCCCGCCCAGCACTGAATCGAACATGACGGCGTTCTGAGCCGAAGATTGGTCGCGCGCGATATGCTCGAGCGCAAACTGCCGGGCTCGGTTAGAAATGCCTCGATGCGTCTCTGCGTCCATCGCAACACAGTGCTGGAGCACCGCGCGCATCAGGTCGGGCCGCGCGAGTGGCAGATCCCACCCGATTGCTTTTTCCGCCAGATCGCGCCACGGCGTTTGATCGCTGATCAGAACCGGACATCCAGCCAGCAGCGCTTCAAGTATTACGTAGCCCAGATTTTCATTGGCAGTTGGCAGAAAGAACAGTCCGTGGCGTCCGAGTGTATTAGCTATTTCCGAAATAGCTATTGGACCCAAATAGTCAGTCCGAATGTTCGATCCAACAGTTGCTATCATCTTCCGGCATCGTGCCCAGTAGCGAGCATTGTCTACCGGACCTGCGATTCGAAATGTGATGTCGCCTTCGAGACCGCGAAGTGCTTCGATCGCCAGATGCAGATTCTTTTTTGGAGTGATGCGCGAGAGAAAGACAATATCCAGTTGCCCTGGACGCTTGTAGTAAGATGAGGGTCGCCAGTTTTGATAATCGATGCTCAGAAGATCCGGCGCGATTACGATTCGCGCGCGGGATCCGAAGATATGGCGAATGTCGCGTGCTTCGTCGTCGCTGGTCGCCTGCCACATCGCTCCTTCGAACAATCCCACGCCGCGTGCCGCTGTTAGAAAACTCTTCTTGCGCGCGGATTTGATCGCGAGCGCTGCCGGAGCAAGTTCGCCACGCGGTGCGATCACCGTCGGTACGTCTGCAATCCGGCGCAATCTGCGCAACAGCAGCGGAACGATGCCGAACCGCCACGAGAAAACCGTATTCAAATGGAGCACGTCATAGTCGACGCGGCTTAGCTGTTCGCCAATCGTTTGCAACGAATTCCGGCTCGGGCTCGCGTATAACACTTCGCAATTTTCATTGCAGAGCCACCGATTGGCGGGTACTCCCTGATACGGTTGCACATCGCCGAGATCACGATCGGCAGTCAGCACCTTGAATCGGAATTGGCTGCTTAATCCGCCGACCAGATTGCGAACTGTAATGAGCTTTCCTCCGCCCTTGTAGCCGGGCAGGTAGTACGGGACCGTGGTCAGCACTACCGGCTTGCGGCTATTCGAATGCGACGCGGTGTCGGCCAGCTTCACGGTCCACTCGTGCGATCAGTTCCGGCACGCAGGCTGTGAGAGCCATCGGCAGCCAGAACCATGGTGCGTAGTACTGCGGCGCGCGGGCCAGGCATGCGACCCCTACTCCGATCATCGAGGCGGTGATGCCGATAGCGAGCGTCGAAAATGAATCGGGCGTCCCGCGCCTGCCGATGCGCGCGAGAAGGAAGCGCCGCGAGCGGGTCACCGCAAGAATCCATCCGGCGACGAATATGACGGTTCCTAGAATTCCGGATTCGGAGAGCAACCGGATCAGCAGGCTGGCGGCATCTTCTTTGTTCAAACCGATGGTCACGATTTCCGCGGGCAAACGGCCGAGTCCCGGATTCTCGCGATCGTAGGTAACCGGATGCGCACCGAGCCCGGCGCCGAGAATCGGATCGCGCACGAGATTCTCGCGCATCACAGCAAGATTGACCGCGAGCGCAATTGCCGACAGGTCCTCCGCGCGCTTGACCTGGATGTCGTCGGAAGTAATCGAGGCCATCGAGCCGAGTTTCTCATTGAGGTCCGGAAGCGTGGAGGCGATCGCCGCATACGCGACGCCACCCAGCAGGACTATCGCAGCCGCAAATGCGGCTATGGCGCTTGCGCTAATCTTTCGGCTTACCATCCATAGAGACGCAGCAATCATCGCCAGCAGGAAGAAATCGATCAGCGAGACTGTCACCAGGACTCCGCCGAGGATCAAGATCGCGCACCATACTGGAATGACTGGGCGCACCGCTTCACGTCGCGCTGCACCGCCGAGGCCGAGCCTGATCAGGCCCACACCCACGCCCGTGCCGAGCACCATCCCGAGCGCGGAAGGCTCCTGCAAGATCGAATTCGCCCGCACGATTCCATCCAGGCTGCCGCGATTGTACCAGACGTTGCCGCCTGCCCATCGGTTCAGAAAGCTGAAGTCGAGCATTTCAGGGTGGCCGAGCAGATTCGCAAAGACGAACTGCGCAACCCCGATTAGTGCGACGATTGCGAGTACTGTCACGCACAGTCGGATGTAGCCGGCAAACAGCACCGGCCTGCGCGCCACTTCATTAACCGTCGCAACGCAGACCAGCAGCATGATGAAAATCCCGCCGACCTGCACGAAGCCTTTGGTCAGAATTTGTGATGCATCGCGCGAAGAGATTACCGACAGCGAGCCCACCAAAAGAAAAATCGCAAACACCAGAATCGGCTGATCGAGGCTTGCATGAACTTGATAGCGGCCGGTCGCAAGGTTGATGAGCGTGATGATTGCAATCGCGGCGGCGACCACATCGGCCGGCGTTGCCAGGCTTCCAGCAACGACACGGCCGAACGCGTCGAGCGGCAGCGCGATGAATAAGGCGGCGAGCAACACTGCCATGCCGATTCTTCGATGACCTCGGCTAGACGCGGCGGATCGCGGTGCGCGCGACCTGCTTCGCGGCCGCAACCGCATGATTTAGCGCGGCGGCGGTGACCCCGATCTCGGGGTGGGCCGCCTGGATGCGTCGGTTCTCGCGGAAGGCTCGCCACGCTTGCGTGTTGCTCTGTCCTGACATTCCCATCAGGACCACCGGCTCGGGTACGAACGCCGCATTAATGCTGCGGCCGACGCGCAGCAGAAAGTCATAGTCGAATGCGATCGGATAAGCCTCATCAAAATTCCCGTAGCGAGCGAACAGGTCGCGGCGATGCAACGATCCTGGATGCGCGATGTGTTGGTAGTGTTTCATGCGCCCCCAGTCCCAACCCGTCCCAACCACTCGGCGAGCTTGCCCATCGTCATCGATGAGAATCGCCTGCCCCGAGATGTAATTCGTCGCGCGATCGCGCGCCGCATCGAGCAATGTCGCAAGCGTAATGGGCTTCGCGAACCGATCGTCGGCGCCGAGAAAACAAACCCATTCGCCCGTCGCATGCGTCAGCGCCATGTTCCACGCGTGCGGCACCCCGCGATCCGGTTTCGATTGCCAATGAGTAAGATGTGCGCAGTTGGCCTCGATGATTTCGCGCGAGCCGTCGCTGGAGCCGCCATCGCAGACGACGATCTCCACCGGCTGCGTCGTCTGCTCGAAGATGCTGTCGAGGCAACTCTGCAAGGTCTTCGCACGATTGAAGGCCGCAATGATCACCGATACCCGCGTTCGCTTTACAGCGACCATAGTTCGTGCGCGACATCGCCATCGTCGACGCGAGGCCGAAGTTGCGGGTGCAAACTCGCATGGGTCGCGGCGAGCACCTGTTCGACCGTGATCTGCTTCATGCAGCGATTGTCGAAGGGACAAATGTCGAGCAGGCAGGTATGACACTCCACCGAGCCTTCGAGCACCACATGCTGCCTGCCATGCGGATACCATCGGCGCCGTTGGTTGCGCTGCGAGAATAGCGCGACGCATCCGGTCCCGACGGCAGCTGCAAGATGCTGCGGACCCGAATCGACGCAAATCAATAAGTCGCATCGGCGCAGAAACGCGCAAGTCTGCGGCAGCGACAATCGTCCAGCCAGGTTTCTGGCCTCACTGCCGGATTGCGAAATGATGTGCTCGCACATCGAGTAGTCGTCGGCGCCTCCAATCAGGAACACCGCGGCGCCTTCGGCGATCAGGTTTGCGCACACTTCGGCAAAGCGATCATTCGGCCACAAGTTGCACGACCTGCGTGCGCCGGGCGCGACCGCGATGACCGGCTGCCCGCTCATCTGAAGATCGCGCAGAGAGCGATCGAATGAATCATCCAGTTTCTTTTCTGCGATCGCCGGAAAACTAGTGGCATCGCTTTCGATACCGCAGGAACGCATCACGGCGGCCAGTCTTTCCACCTCATCAGGAAACTCCTTTACCTCGGCCTCGGCTTTGGCCGCGAAGCCGATGTGTTCGAGGCGCCAGCCGAAAGCCCATCGCACACCGAGCAGCCGGACCAGGAGCAGGTCGCGAATCATCCTGCTCAACTTCGCGCGATCGAGAGTCAGCTCGAACCATGCGTCGAATTTTCGCGCGCGCAGCTTCCTTCCAAATGCGAGTCGGCTACTGATAGTCGCGATTTCGTCGAGATCGTAGACGATGATCTCATCTATCCATCCAGTATCCTTCAGAAGCTCTTCGGCGTGGCGCGAGCGGCGGTATTTTCCGGGCGTGGTGAGCAGCGTCAGATGGGCATCGGGATACGCGCGCCGAATTGCGAATAACGCCGGCGTCGCGCATACGAGGTCGCCGATCGCGCCGATTCGATTTACGCAGACACGCTTGGCGCGAAGTGGCCGGCGCCTCGGCCACGATGCTATCCGGAACGCTTCGATGCAGCCGTTGCCCACAGATCGGATGATCGCGGCGCAAGCGACCACCGCCAAAATGCTGGATCTGGATCGTTTCACATTATGATTTACGCGGACTTGCGAGATTCGGCGAAAATGCTGTCGGCGACCTCAAGCAGTCCAGGGATCCGACGCGACAGCGCTCGCAAAGCCTCCGACAGACGGACGATTTGCCGTGCATGCAGCGGCAGGAGATCCAAGTCGCTGGGCTGCGGATTGAGGGTGAGGTAGCCATCGACCGACAGCGTGGTCGGACCCACGCTGTTGCGGAACGCTGCGGCGATATCAGTGGGTTTCCAGTAGCGCACCTCGAAGCCGCGTGCGGCGCGAAAGCCGCGGCGCGCCTGCTGAAGAATCGAGAGCAATCCGTATCGGGCCGCCATCTGGATCAGCACCGTGCCGCGGCAAGCGACGACTCTTGAGGCTTCGGCGATCGCGAGCTTCGCATCGGCAGGCGAGAAGTGCTGCAACACCCCATAGGAGTAAACGACGTCGAAACGTTCGGCGCGAAAGGGGAGGTAGCGCGCGTCGCCCACGATGAATCGCGCCTCGACGCCGAGTTGCCGGGCAATTCTCCGCGCTGGAAGAATCGATTCGAGACCGGGGTCCATCCCGACTGGCCGGTATCCTTTATATGCGGCCGCGATCGACCAGCGCCCCCAGTTGCATCCCAGATCGAGCAGGTCGCGCGCGTCCTCGCGCGCCGGAGGCAGCTGGATTTCGGGGATTGGATAGCGCGGAAGCTTCCCCACGATGCGCGCATAGAGATTGCCGTTGGTCCCGACGATCGCCCTTTGCACGTATGAATCGACGGCTCCGTTGGCCGCCGGCTTCGCGATAATCGAGCCGCTCGGCGCGAGCGATCGCGCGGTCACATCGGGAGCAGTCTGCGGCACATCGTCAATGAGCATGATCGGAATGCCATCCACGATCGGGTAGCTGTGTCGCAGCCGGCAAAGCAGCCGGTTCCCGTCGCGATAAAGATCGCCTTTGTCACGCGGGCAAACCAGTTCACGTTCGAACCACGGATCGAATTCGTAATTGCTATTGCCCGCGAGGTCCAAAGTGTTTCCCATTGGTCGCAGTTGGCGGTTTGATCACTACGCATTGCCCGGTGGTCAGATACACCGGCGTCGCGGCGAGTGCGGCGAAGTACTCATCGACCGCGGCCTTGGCTCCGGCGCAGGTGCGGAAGCCATAGTCGTCGTACACGATCGCGCCACCCGGATTCAGGCGCGGGAAAATGAAACTGGTCGCGAACAGCACCGAGCTATAAAGGTCGGCATCGATATGCACGAAACAAAACCGCCGGTCTTGAACCGATGCCACGGTTTCCTCGAATCGCCCGGCATGGATGACGACGCCGGCCGCGCCTTCGAACAGCTCTCGCACTTCGGCTTCTGACGCATCCGCCAGGTCGCCCGCGCGATGATAGTTGTCTTTGGCCGGATCCGCTTCCGGTAAACCCGCGAACGAATCGAACAGATGCAGCGTGCGATCCGGCGCACGCGCCGCAAGGTGATTGTGCAACAGCGTCGCGGTCCCGCCTCGCCAGACCCCGAACTCCGCGACCTCGCCCGCGGCAGCGAGCGCGAAGCCGAGCCATTGCAGCAGCATGAACATACGATCCGGCGAGACCAGCGAATGGCGCCGCGGAAATTCCATCGCGTTGCGAAGTTCGTCGCTTTCGAGCCACGGCTGGATAGTGAGGCTTTGGGCGCGCCTGTTGCGCCGCGTCACTTCGAGTCCAACCGCCTTGAATACACTATGTGCGAGGTCTTTGATGATGCGCATGCTCACGCGATCGGTTTGCGCAGGATAACTTCAATCGAATATTCGCCGTCGCTATGGATCAGCGGATCGACAATGGTGTGACCGTCGGCGCATCGGCGCGCATATACCAGCGCCGCATCCGGAATGACTTTTTCGATCAATGGCTGCATCCCCACCGTGTCGGGGGCCTCGTCGCGATCGAGCAGGAAGAAGCGCTTGTGATCCGGATTCCAGCGCGAGGGCAGTGTGAGTCGCTTCTCGTAAAGGTCGCGATCGGGGACCAACAGGATCAGGTAGCCACTTGGCCTGACCACGCGATACCAGTTACGCAGCGCCTCCGGCGCGTCGGCGACGTGCTCGAGGGTGTGAGAGGAGTACACGAAGTCGAATGCCTCGTCTTCGATTCCCGCGAGCAACTGGGCATTGCCGTGCTCGCGATCCCATCCGATGCAGTTGTTGCTGAGCAGATCGCCGCCGTAGCCGATATCAAGGCCGTCACCGATGCAATATTTCTCGAAGAAGCCCTCGCGCAAACGCCGAGCTCGCGCCTTGGCGGTCTCGCCGAAATATGGAGCGCGTCCGACGGCGCGATACTTGACTAGCCGGGCGTTTGATCGGACCTCACGCAGGACCAGCCAAAGCCGCGAAGGCGCGATGCGTTTCAACTGCGACTTGAGTCCGCGCGGCACCGCTGCCGGGATGAACACCGACGCAGCGCTCATCGGATGGCGACCAGTGCGATCTCTTCGCCAGCATTGCGATCAAAATGAAGCGCCAGGTTTTCGGTGTATTCGATCACACGCCCGGCGATACGGCTCTTTCCGATATGGGGAAGCATCGCCGCCGCGGTACGAATCTCCGTACATACTCGGACATCGTCAAAGCCGGCGGCGCGAACGAGTGCCTCCAGCGCCTGCGGCGTAAAGATTTGCAGATGGCGCGGAGGATCGAGAAACGGCCAGCGCGAACGAAGCAGCCGATGCCCGAGACTTCGCGCGTTGGGCGTGGCGATCACCAGGCGACGGCCAGGTTTCAGGATACGTCGTACTTCTTTGAGCAGCTCGCGCGGATGGTGGACGTGCTCAATGACGTGGCTCATCACGATCGCGTCGAAACTCGCGCCCGGAAAGCCCTGTTCGTGCAGCGAGCCGACTCGCACTTTAAAACCGTGGCGACGAGCGGCTTCGGCGGCGATCGGGTCTACGTCGATGCCCTCGGTGTGCCAGCCGAGCGCGCGCATCCGAGCCAGAAGTTCTCCGCTGCCGCATCCGAGATCCAGCATCCGTCCACGCGTCTCACAGGGAAGGTACTTGAGCGGAAAGTCAGTGTCGGCGCGGCGTGTGGGATCGAGATACGCGAGCGTCCCGAGCATGCGGTCGCGAACCCTGACCTCGCGATCGCCGTAACGCAGCCGTGAGGCGACGTATGCGCGCTTGATCGATTGCCGCATCTTTCGCGTCACCCCTGCTGGCGGGGTTTTTTTCATCGCGTCGCAATCGTCGTGAGTGTAGTAGTTCCGGTAGGCCTTCCAGATGTCGCGCTCCAGCGGCATCGGATTGAGCCACAGCATGCCGCATTGGGGTAGCGCGCAGCGCGAAAAATTCCAGCGTCCCGCAGACCCAAAAAATCGGTCGCTCAACTCTTCGTAATGTAGGACGCCGGGCGCGCCGCAAACTTCGCACTCAGGCTGCGCAGTCGCGCAAATCCGATCGTGCAATCTATCCGCGAGGCGCGAGACGCTCGCCATCCGTCAATCCCACGCCTTCCCAAAGGCCAACCCACACACCGAGGGTAGAACTCGCAAGACTTGTGAACGTTCATGAGCGTCGAGCAAACCGCGCCACCCGACGATGCCGGTCGCGGTGATGACGCCGCATACAAAGACCACTTTGGTCGCAAGTTGCGGGATGAACGCGCCCGCGCCAATCAGCGCGATCGCCAGCGCCATGGATGCGCACGCGCCGACAACTTCTCGGGTCGAAGCGCGTATGAACCGTGACGCCATCGCGAAGATCACCAGATTTTCAATCAACAGGCGCCCGCTCCAGGTGAAGGCCGCTCCGGCCAGTCCGAACTTGCGGACCGACATCCACATCAGCAACGCGTAGACGGGAAAATCGACTAAATGTATTTTCGCGGCGAGGTCGGGTCGATGCGCCCCGTGCAGCAGCGCCAGCGGTATCCACGACAAGCCGGTGACGAATGCGCCGATCGCCAATATCTGAAGCACGGTCGCGCTCTGCCCGGCGAATTGTTTGCCCATCCACAGCGACATGACCTGCGGTGCGAAGGCGACGACGGCCGCGCACACTGGACACAGGATCAGAGCGACCAATTTGAGTGAGCGGCCGAACAGTACGGATACTTCGTCCGGTGCGACCGCGAACGACCGTGCGAAGGTCGGAAACATCACGCCGGATATTGCCGCGGGCAAAATGAAGCTCTTGCTGATGATCTCCATCGGAACCGAGTACGCGGTCAGCGCCGCCATCGACAGCAATGCTCCGATCAGAAAGCGATCGAGATAGACCATCATTGGAGTGATCACGTTGGATACGGTGATCCACGCGCCGAAGTCGAGCAGCGGTCGCGCGCCGGCGGGATCGAGGTGAAGGTGAATCCTCAAATCCGGCAGGACGCGGAGGATTGTCGCAAGATAGATCACCCAGGTCACCGCGCGATTCACTATCAGCGCTCCAATCAACCACGCGAGGCTGTGGGTGAAAGGCACCATCAGCATAGGCGCGCCGAACGACACAATCCCGCTCGGGGTGCGAATGAGGTTGAGCAGATCGAATCTGTCGGCGGCGGTCAAACCTCCGCGCAGCGCCGAAGCGCTGATCAGGATCGGCAGTCCGCATGCAATCAGATAGAAACCGGTAACCGTCTCGTGCTGTAGAGCGAGGGGGATTTTGAGCGCGCTCCGAGTCAGCCACGGAGCGATCGCCGCGAGGATGACGCCGGCGAGCGCGCCTAGCACCAGCATCATCGCGAGCGAGGTCCAGAACAGCGCCGCCGCCTTTTCGCGGCGATCGAGGCTCAACTCCTGCGCCATCGCCTTGGTCAACGCGCGGCCGAGTCCGAAGTCGAACAGACCGAAGTACCCGGCCACCATCCAGGACAGCGTCAGAACCCCGAAGCGATCGGCTCCGAGGCGATGAACCAATACCGGAATCGCGGCAACCGCAACCAATACCGGCAGCGATTCGCCAGCCAAATTCCAACCCAGGTTCACGATTAGTCTGGCCTTTGGCGCGCCGGCCCGGTCGGAAAGTTCATGCTCAGATTGCGTTGGCACTTTGCGCTGGAAAGGAACTTGAGTTCTCAGCGATTCGACGATTGAAGGATTTGACCGCGCGTGCTGTCGAGGCGCGTCGCAACATCGGCGAGAAGGTAGCCGGGTTCAACGAAGAGACCCACGATTGCGCGGGTTGCATGATCGGGAACGTTCGGGCGAGCGAAATTCAGGCTTACAAAGTTGTAGGAGAGGACCAGCATAGTCATCGCGAGCAACAGCGGTGTGCGATCGCGCATCGCGATCCCGATAAGAATCAACCCGAACGGAAGCATCGGAAGCAGATACGCGCGCTGCACCGGGATTTTCAAAAACAGCGCTTCAAATGCGAATGCGATCGAAACGGACAAGGTGATGATTCGCGAGAATTTGCGATCGCATCCAATCAGGCCGCGAATCATCATCGGTACAAGGGCCAACAGAAAAATCGTGGCCGGCAGTCCCCAAAAATAAATGTTCTTATAAATGAAGCGGCCCAGGCGATCGGTAAGGGTCCAGGCGCCCAGATAGTAGGTGAAAAATCCGAACGAATTTCCCGACGCCACAAATTCTGGAATATAAAGCGCCGCGCCAATCCCGGTTGCGAGGACCGCGATCGCCCAGAGCTTGGCGTCGCGCGGCCTCTCGACCAGCTCCCATACAAGGACCGGACCGGCCAGCAGTATCGATGAGAGGCGAATTCCAACCGCGAGGCCAAGCATCGCGGCCGCCGCAACGCGCCGCTCGTTGAGCAGCATTCTGAAACCGACAAAGAAGCATCCGAGCGCCCAGATGAAGTCGATAGTGCTGGTAGAACTGGCCCAGTAAACCGGATGAATCGCCATCGCGGTCGCAAGCAGGTATCGATGGGGAATCTCGAAGCGCTCGCAAACGACCAGGAAGGAATCGAGCAACACCAGCGACATCGCAACAGTCGCAAAGTTCGCGGCGGCGCTCCCGCCGAGGGCGTAGAGAATTCCGCATAACGCCTCGTAGGGAAAGTAGCCAGGTGGACGAGAGAGAACATAACGATGCTGCCAGAGCAGCGTCGCGCCGGAACCGAGTTCGCGCAGGGAATCGGGATCGGAGCCCGGCCCCATGAAAATGAACGGCAAGTAGAGGATCGCGATGCATCCCAGGAAGCTCCATCGAGCGCGTTCTTCGTCGGCGAAATTTGCAAAGGCGGTGCGAAGCAATGCGGCTCAGAAGGAGGACTTTCGCGGCGATGGATCGCTGGCGACAGGCTTCGGACATCGCTTCTCGCGCATCGCGTTCATCAGCACGATGATGGCCGATGCCAACAGCATCGCGATGAAACCTGCGCCGAGCGCGTTGACCGTCGCGCGCGGCCAGATCGGCAGGTCCGGGGAAACCGGCGGCTGCAGCACCACGAATGCGAAGTCGGCCTCGATCTCGGCCAGATGCTGACGCTGAACCTGGGTCGCGATCAGATCGTAGATCTCGCGCACCAGCAGGCTATCGGAGATCTGCTTGACCTTCTCGCTCAGCGATGCCACCGCGTCGGCGGCATTGCGAACCTCGCGCGAGCGCAACTTTTCGCGCAGGTCGTCGATCTCGTAACCGAGGATGCGTTGGGCGCGTGCGCGACTGGGATCCTGGAAGCTCAGCATGATGCTGCTGTTCTTGACCGAGTAGTCGCATCGCATGCGCCCCAGCATGATTCGGTACAGCGCCCATTGCCGTCGATCGCGATCGGCGTACGACTTTCCCGGTGGCAGCACTTCAGCTTCGAGGTGATGCTGCTCGACCATCGCGGTGAGGAAGCTGAAGCTGGTGAGAATCGTGATGTACTCCTGGGCCGCATCGGAATTGTACTGACCGCCGACGAGATCGCTGAGCATGCCGAGGTTGCCGCCGCCGAGCAGTCCCTGCATATGGCCGGCGGTCTGTTGCGGCGTCATCGGTTTGATAATCGCAATGGCCTGGTACCACTTGATCAGCTGATACTTGCTGAACGCGAATGCTGCCAGCGATGCCAGCGCAGTCACGATCGCGAGCAGCTTCCAGCGGCGCAGCAGCGGCTCGAGGTAGTCGCGCAGGTCATCGCCATAGCCGGGCTCGGCCAGCAACCGCGATGCCGCATCTGAGTATGCGGGCGCGGCCGGCCCAAGGCGCGAGGCGAAGCGAGGGCGAAAACGTGATCCGGCTATGTCGGCCATTAGTGCTTTTTAGTTTACGAAGCTTTCAGAATCGCAAATAAGATGCGCCGCTACTGATGCATCGCGGTGCAGACCAGCGTTCCGCTATGCGGGTTGGAGGCGTCGTCGTTGACGATGCGCGCCACCAGCGCGGTGGCGCTAATCGATTCGATGTGGTGCAGGTGCAGATCGCTGTTGGATGCCTGCGATCCGATGACCGTGCACATCGGATCGTAGCTCGCGTCGGCGAAGGCGGCGGTCCAGGTTAGCGTCACGTCGGCGCCGCTGCTCGAGGCCACCGATCCTGTCGAAACATTTTGATGCTTCCATCCTCCACCCTGTAGCACCGAAGCCTGAGCCTGCAACTGGGTGGCGGTGACGGCCGCGGGCGCCGCGCATCCGAGGCATTGCCCCTCGACGTTCACCTCGCCGGCGAACTGCGGCGCGAAATTCGCGAAGATCGCGTCGCTCGCGGTGATGTGATCGGCGCTCTGCTCGGCGAGGTAGTGCGCGCAGTTAAGCCCGAAGCATAGCGTGCCGTTGTTCGGGTCGTTGCCGTTGAGCGCCGCGAGGATGGTCTTGAAACGCGCGTCCTGATTGGTGAAATCGAGGTACGGGAAGCCGCGGAACTGGTAGATGCTGCCGCCTTGCAGCATCGTGGTTTGCGTGCCGCTCTCCATCACCACGATGCCGACGTCGCTGCCGATCGGCGCGATGCTCGAGGGACCCGCGGTAATATCCTGGAGCACCAACTGCCCGGCGCCGGTGATGATGCCGCCGATCGGGCCGCCTTCCAGCTTCGAGGGCAGCGTGCTGGTTCCGTAGTACGAGGTGACCGGATTGCCGCCGACCTGGCCATAGAAACCGGTGGTGCGCGCTTCCACGTTGGAGCCGCAATTGACGATCTCGACCGGCGCGGGAGTAGCGCCACCGCATACCGCGGGCGCCGTGACCGGAATGTTGGGATTGCCGTTTTCGAAGTGGCTGCCGAAGTCTTTGAAGAACGCGTTGCCTTCCAGGTCCGCGCCGTACAGGTTGCCCTCAAAGGTATTGCCGAACGAGAAAACGTCCGGCGTTGCGCCCGAGGGCACCTTGAGTCCGGTGACGTTCTCGCGAATCTTGTTGGCGATAAAAACGATCGCATTCGACTCGCTGAGCCCCGGTGTGTTGCCCGAGCCGAGGCTGATGCCGACGCCCCAATCCTCGACCGCGTTGTCGGAGAACATTCCGCGCAGCGCGAAATGCGTGCTGACGCCGGTCCCGACGTAACATTTGGTGCCGTCGGATTTCTGACAGATGATCGAATTCCCCGCGATGGTGAAAGTCGAAAACGGCGTGGGATTGTTCGCCGGTCCGATCTGCAGCCCGACCGTGGAGGCGCTTCCGATCGGATCGCGAATCAGCACGCCCTCCAGCCCGACCCCGTTCGCATCCACCTGCACCAGCGGGCATCCGGAGCCGAGAATCTGAACCCCCGGCATCTGGCCGACGTCGGTGCCGCCATGACCGCTGGCTCCCATCAGCGTCGCGCCAAAGGTGTAAAGATTGATTGCGGGGTTGCCGCTGCCGGGACAGGTAACCATATAGCTGCCGGGCGCGGCCCACGCGATAGTTTCGCTGCTGCTGCCCGCGAGCGCGGACTGAATCGCAGCGCGATTGTCGGTGCCCCATAGCACGCCCGCGCCCGAAGTCGTGGTGCTCGCGGACGCCGCCAGCGAGACCTGCGAAGGCGAAATGAAATTCGAAATCGTGCTCTGCAGCACCGCGCCGGAAGCTCCCGCGCCTCCCACGATGATCGCCTTGCCGAGGTCGGAAACCTTGAAGGGGCCCGAGGCGCAGGTCAGCGCGGGCGAGCCGGAAGTCATCGCGCCGTCGGACGCGATAAGCGCATCGGGCCGCGCGCTGTAAGGCGTGCTTTTCAGATTGAAGGTGCCGTTGATGCTGGCGCCGAGGTCGTTGAGCTGCGCGCCCGACCCGCCCTGGAAAAGAACGTTGCCCGCGGTATTGGGCGCGGTGCAGGTCCATACGCCATTCTGGCCGAAGGCCCATGCGCCGGCGCCGCCGTTCGCACACGGGATCGTTTGCGTGCAGTCCTTGCAGAAGATCAGCAAGCCATCCTTTTCGGCGGGCAGACCGGCGAAGGTCTGATTGGTGATCCTTGGCGAGATCGGTTGAACTCCGGACAAGCGATCATTAATTGCACTGCGAAACGAGAGGCCGGCATTGTTGCCGACGAAATCCGGAATCGGCTGATAGGCGCCGGCGGGCGGCAGATTTTGTTGCGCGCGCGCCGCGAAGGAACAGCACAGGGTAAGGGTCAGAGCGGCCGCGAACACGCGAAGGAGTTTCATCATAGGTTGTGTAACCGTCGCAGGCGCGAGCCGGGAGTCCGAGCGGTTCCCGAATCGCGCGACCATTCGCAGGCCGGATGGGGCGGGTCATACAGCGCGTGCGCGGTGCCGAAGCATTACGGATGCGGAGGAAGTTACCGATGGGATCGCATCCCTGAGAATGGTTATTGCTCATTTGTTTGCGAAAGTCAACTACTATGGTGTACATTATTTTACGTTTGTACAGACAAGCGATTCCTGCATTTCGCGCCACGCGTCCGCCATCGGTAGCTGCCTGCCTACCGATGCCCTGCCTATTTCTGCCGGAGAAAGTATCTAGAACGTGCTCAACAAATGCGTACTTTTGTAAACCATGAGATACTGCGGTAAGCGCTTTATGACAAGATGCCCTGTGACAGATTGGTAACCTAAGTGACAACTATCTGTGGATAGACGTGCGCGTGCGACGACGATTTAGAGATGAGATCGAGAGAATGGCCCCAGGCCGTCAGGCGGGTATAGGGTTACCCGTCAGGCAGTTTTGTTGATGATGCCTTCGTTGAGCGAGCCGGAACGGAAGCCCTTCAAATCCACCGCGACGAAGCGAAATCCGATCTTCTTGAACTCGCGATCGATGATCTCGCGGGTCGAGTCCTGCAGCAGCCGCGGCAGCTCGGAGGTTTCGACTTCGAGCCGCGCGACATCGCCATGATAACGCACCCGCGCGACCCGGAACCCCATCGCATGCAGGAGAGTCTCGCCGCGCTCTACTTTCTGTAGGCCTTCGAGGGTGATTTCGGTGCCGTACGGAAACCGCGACGACAGGCATGGCGATGCGGGCCGGTCCCAGGTCGGCAGCCCCAGCGCGCGCGAGGCCTCGCGAATCTCGGCCTTGGTCATGCCGGCCTCGACGAGAGGATGCCTTACGCGGCGTTGCTCGGCAGCCTGAATTCCGGGCCGGTAATCATGGAGGTCATCGAGATTTACGCCATCGACGATCTCGGCGATGCCGAGCTCCTGCGCCTTGGCCTCGCATACCGTGAACAGGTTGCTCTTACAGAGGTAGCATCGATTGAGCGGATTGCCCGCGTAGCCGGGGACCTCGAGCTCGTTGGATTCGATAATGACATGGCGCGCGCCGATAAGCCTCGCCATTTCGAGCGCGGATTGCCGGTCCTGATCGGGCATCGTCGGCGAGGTGGTGGTAAGCGCGAGCACACGCTCCCCGATGGTGTCCTGCGCGACTTTGAGGACAAAGGTCGAATCCACCCCGCCTGAAAAGGCGACGATGACGCTCGTCATCGGGTTGAAGATGCCTCGGAGAGTTTGGAGTTTCGATGTGAGTTCTGCGGTCATCTCTGTACGAGAGAGATTTTAGGGTAATCGCTCCGCTTTGGCGAACGTTCCGAAAGGCGAGCCGTTTTCATTGATCATCGAACAGTCGTGGCCAATCGATGGGCGGCGTCGATTCCGTGACCTTTGTAGAGAATTAGTCGCAGGTTGCGCTCGTCACGCGAAAGGCGAACCTTGTTCTCCTCGTCTCCGCTCTGAATAAAATGGTGCCGTCGATTGTAGCTGTAAACGGCGCTGTTGGTGCTCGCGCAAAGGAGTTCAAATGCGCGCGCATTCGCTTCTGCCTCGATCATCCCGGCCGCCAACAGTTTGTCGACGTCATCAAGAAACTTGCCGTTTTTGGTCGCTAATATAACCTCAACGTGACCAAACGGACTAAGTCGGTCCATGGTCTTGTCAGGCCGCCACCTCGCGCAGGGCGTCCGCGTGCGGCCAAGCCGCCCATTTCGAAGAAGTCTTCCGGTAGTGACGCTATCCTTTCGACCGGCAATTTAACCACCCGCTAACTACTTTTAGTCTCCGACGGTGCTGCATTTCACAGCCAATCAGAAATTATTGGCAAAGGGGCTTATAAAGCCCTCCCCGCTTCCAGGATCTCTCTGAGAACGTAAACATCGATGGCTTCGCTTCCAACGATCAAAGCGTAGCGACCCGCTACCTTTGGAACTAGTCGCGCCTCCGTCCCGTCCGTGAAATTCTGAACCTCTTTGACCTTACCCAGCGTGTAGCAAACGACGATATGAATGCCTTGGGGCGCATGCTCCCATGCAAAGAGGTTCGCAAGCGACGACACGAGTTCGGCCCATTTTTCGGTTCGGATTCCCTTGTCGGTTTTCTCTACAATAAGGTCCACTCCGGATACGGTGTTGTAGTCGCCTATCACAAAATCGATCCCGGGGTGCTGCGACGAAATCATCGCCTGCAATAGTAGGGCGGTTTCGGCCTCGCTTTCTGGTTCCTTCGTGAGCGCTCCCGTCACGCCGCCCGCCTTTAACGCAGGTCGTCCTCTGTATCGGTTCAGGCGCTCGCTGCGCTGCTGCTCGATGCTCGCACGTTGTTCTCCACGTTTCTTTTCCCGGTGTTCTTGTTCCTTTTCTTCCCGCTCTTTTCTGGTGGCTTCAAAATAAGCCCCGGTAGCTGGATCATCGCGAATCTCCTCCAGAAAAGTTTTAATCTTCTCGAGGGCAAGCTCAAATGCCTCTTGGTCCGTTCGGATGCTGTTCCTATCAGCGGTGAGATCGAATTGTTGGCAATTGGCAAATATCAGCATCGACCGATAGTAATATTGCCCTCCAAATACGCGCTCGATCAGCTCGTTCTTGCGCTCGACCTTTAGGAAGTCTTTACCTAGCCATACACCGCTATGGGTGAAGGTTTCGGGAACGATGGCCCGATGGCCCTCGCCCAATACCGCACCCATGATTTCTACTCGGACGGGAGTGCCTTCATCCGTGAGCCCACAATCCAACGTCGTGGGTCCGAAGGTTTTGCAAAATCTCTCGGTGCCCTTACTAAGATCGACATCCTCAACAGGGAACCGAAAGCCGAAGGTTATGGTCACCTCTTCGGAGTCAATCGGCTGAATCGAGACATCCATTTTTTTGCCTTGGCCGAAGTAGTGACCGAAGGAGCCGCAGACGGTATACCAGCGGATGTACTTGGTTAGAGGATCGATCGATGCAAATTCCGATTGCTTCGCCTGGAAGCCATCGATATGAACCACCGTTCCGCGACCTATTGAATCCGGTGAGGAATCGTAGCTATAAGTTGGGACCGATCCGCTCATCAAGGTGTCCCAAGGTGGCATATCGGTCGCGGCATCAATCCGCGCACCATTCTTCCAAGTCCTCACCCGGAGGCCTTGGCCCTTATAAAAGATTTTAGTCCCATGGCCCTTGGATCCTATTGAACCTGTTGGCTTACCGGAGTCTCCTAAGTTGAAGAATCCTTCGATTTCGCTTGATCCAACCCGTTCCCGGAACTTGTCGTCCATACCGTCGCCGTCATCTTCAATGTCGACGGTGATCTTCCGTTTTCGAGTTCCGGGTTGAGCCGCGGTCGCAAAGCGAATCATGACTTTCGTAGCGTTGGCGTCCCACGAGTTACTCAGGGCTTCGCGAATGAGTTCGCGTGGATCCTTGAAGTTCTTGGCAATCTCAAGGAATTCACGGGCTTCATTTACCCGTGGGCGAATACCTTTCGGCATGGCAAACCTCCAATCGTACTATCGACGATAGTCGAAGCTCGCGGTCGGCATTTGATCTCGGTCAAAACGCTTACGTCATTTCATATCCCGTTTCGGCACGAACAAAAGCATGAACCAGAAAACGATGCCCAATATGATCGCGCCGCCGCCTCCGCCTGCAGCAGCCAACAGAAGCGTAAGGACTGCGATGATTACCGTTGCAACGACCACAAATCGGCCGGCGGTTTTTGGTCGATTGACGCTCTGAACTCGAAGCCATCCCGCGATCCCGTCCGAAGATAGCGATTGTTGAGCCAGGAGGTCGCCGATGTGCTGGGCATCGCGACTCACGCCTTGCGGTCGATCATAATCATAGTCGGCTCGTCTCGGAGGCAACGCCGGCGGTTCAGGCGGAAGGGTGCTCCAAGAATTCGCTCCACAATTCCTGCACGGCGGCGGCGGAAGGCCGACCTCCGCGTGATACATGACGAATTGCCGATTTCCGCAACGGGAGCACAAGCAATTCGGTTGTTCAACATCCATGCTCTGGATCCCCGCCTCATCAGATTGCGTCGCCCGCATCATTGCCGCCACCGAACGCGAAGTAGCAATCCGCTTGCGGCGTTTGGTCGGCGGTATGGACGAGCCATTCGCGACTTAGGATGACGAAAAGATAACCACTTCCTAGCTAGCTGCTAGCGGTCGGTGTCCATTTCTTTGAGCTTAACTGCTGAAGGCGGGCAAAGGGCGGCCCAGTGTGTCCGATCGAAACACTCTTTCTTTCCAACCAATGACCGCTCCCCTGGCGGTCCCTTCTCTCGCGAAGCGAGAGAAGGTGGCCGGCGCGGTTCTCGCCGATGGCTGCGACGCGAGAACCGTGACGGACGGATGAGAGCCGGAGGGCGTCCGCGCCCGACGGTCCGCGCTGGAATCGAGCCTACGCTTGATCCCTGCCAAATCCGTTCAGCTCGCGAATCTTCTCGGCTATCACCTCCAGCACACCATCCAGATGCGCAAGAACCTCGCCGTTCCAGAAGCGCAGAACCAGATAGCCCTCTCGTTCCAGATATCGGGTGCGGACCTCATCATAAGACTGCTGTTCTTCATGCTGGATGCCATCCAGCTCGACCACCAGCTTCGGGTTGGCGGAGCAGAAGTCGGCCACATAGCGGCCCAGGATGACCTGCCGTCGAAAACGAATGCCCTCGAAGCGTCGGTTGCGCAGCGCGCTCCAGAGGCGCTTCTCCGCATCGGTGGAGTTCCGCCGCAGAGATCGCGCGCGAGCGACCATCAGCCGTCGATAGGGAAGCGCGGGTGCGTTCATGACGACTGCTAGTGTAGAAGGAGTAGCTACTTGTCGGAAGATCGATCGCACTCCACCACCGCGCGAGGCGCGCGGCTCTCATCCGGCTGGCACGCCGGTCGTAAAACCTAACAGCGACCAGCGCGCCATCCACCTTCTCTCGCGAAGCGAGAGAAGGGACTATTGGGCGGTCAGATACCTTCGGCCTGGAATAAGTCGGTCGTCAGATAGCGCTCGCCGGTGTCGCAGAACACCACCACTACCACCTTGCCCTTGCCGAGGCGCTTGGCGATTTGTAACGCCGCGCAGCAATTCGCACCCGAGGAAATCCCGACCAGCAGGCCTTCCTCGCGCGCGAGACGACGCGTGAAGATGGTCGCATCGTCGTCACCAACCGGAATTATTTCGTCATAGACACGCGTGTCGAGCGTCTTCGGCACGAAGCCCGCCCCGATACCCTGGATCTTGTGGAACCCGGGCTCGCCGCCCGATAGCACCGGAGAATTTTTCGGCTCGACCGCGACGATGAGGACGCGATTTTTCAGGTTCTCATGCAGATAGCGCCCGACCCCGGTGATGGTGCCGCCGGTGCCGACGCCCGAAATGAACGCATCGATCTGCGGCAACTGCTCGACCAGCTCCGGACCCGTCGTATGGTAGTGGATTTCGGGATTGGCCTGGTTGTTGAACTGTTGCGGCATGAAGTAGCTCGGATTCTCGCGCACCAGTTCCTCGGCCTTGGCGATGGCGCCGTGCATGCCGCGGGTGTCGGGCGTGAGCATCAGCTTCGCGCCGTAGGCGACCAGCAGCGAGCGGCGCTCCTCGCTCATCGTGTCGGGCATCGTGAGGATGAGCCGGTAGCCCTTCACCGCGCATACCAGCGCCAGCCCGATGCCGGTGTTTCCGGAGGTCGGCTCGACGATGGTGTCGCCGGGCTTGATGCGGCCGGATTTCTCGGCCGCCTCGATCATCGCGAGGCAGATGCGATCCTTGACGCTGCCGCCGGGGTTGTAGTTTTCGAGCTTGGCCCAGATTTCGGCATCATTGGGACCGGGGATTCGATTGAGACGGACCACGGGCGTATGGCCGATGAGTTCCAGCGGGGATCGCGCGACACTTTGCGGCATGGAGGGGATTTTAGGGCATCGGCGCGCGATTGGCGAACGTTGCGAATGGCGCATCAGGCGGGGAGATTTCGCGGGGGGCCATTGACGAAGCCTTCGCGCTCGCATTTGATCTTGGGATGAGAATTTCGAGCGTCGGAGGCCCGAACATGAAAACCCTTCTCCTAACTGCCCTCCTAACCGTGGCGACCGTCGGAATGGCGCATGCCGCACACCATCATCGGGTGAAGTATTCCGCATGCATCCACAACAACAGCAAGACCTGCACCGATGCGCGCAATGCCTTCGCGGAACATCATAACGGTAAGTATCCGGAACAGTACTTTAACCAGTGGTATCAAGGGCATCAGGGACGCTGGAGCAAGCAAGGCAAGGAGTGGCAATGGGAAGGCCTCGACGGCGAGGAGTATCGCAAGGAAGGGAAGGCCTGGCGATGGAGCGGCCTTTCACAAGGCCATGCGCATGATTATTACTAAACCGCGACGTAGTATTCATCTATATTGAAGTAGTGGGAGTGACTCATATAGGTTGTTAGCGGTAGTGAGTCAGTACGATGAGGAGGATGAGGATGCGGACTACCAGCGGTAGCTTCCAGTTCACCGACCAGCAGTTAGTCACTGGATTAATTGCGTTAATGATGATGGCGCTAGTCGGAATGATTCCGGCTAGCGTCTTCGCACAGAATGCTGCTCCGGCGACGGTACAAAACAGCCAGGTGCCGCAGCCACAGGATGGAGGCGTCAACTGGGAGGGAGTTGGATACGGCGTCGGAACCCTCGCCGGGAACATCTTTTATGTGCCGGCGAAGTTGGTTTATGCATTGTCCGGCGGCTTGATAGGCGGCGGCGCATACCTTCTGACCGGCGGCAACAGCCAGGCAGCTAATACTATCTGGCGCAGCTCGCTCGGCGGTGACTATGTCGTCACACCCGACATGCTCGCTGGAAAGACCCCACTTCACTTCGCCGGGCCGACCGAGACAGCACCCCTTCCGACCGACTCGACGGTGCAACCGATCACTACGATCCCAGCTTCGAACGCTCCGGAGTACAGCGCGAATTCGACTCAAGGACCGACGACAGCCAGCCGGTAGCTTCGCGGTCCGACGGCCAAGTGACAGGTGGCGGCTAAACCCTCTTGAAAATCAGAGAGGTGTTGATCCCGCCGAATGCGAAATTGTTCGACATCAGGTATTCGATGTCGCGACGGTAAGCCTTGCCCATCACATAGTCCAGTTCGGCGCAGCGCTCGTCGACGTTATCCAGGTTCGCGGTATGCGCGAACCATCCTTCCTTCATCATCTCGATGCCGAGCCATGCCTCGATGCTGCCACACGCGCCCAGGGAGTGTCCGAAGTAACTCTTCAGCGCATGGATAGGTACGCGATTACCGAGCACTTCCGCAGTCGCCTTACTCTCCGCGATATCGCCCCACTCGGTAGCCGTCCCATGACCATTAACAAACCCGATTGCCTCCGCTTGCAGTTGCGCATCTTCGAGCGCGAGCCTTAACGCGGCGGCCATAGTTGCCGCCGACGGCTGGGTAACATGGTTGCCGTCAGAGTTGGTTCCAAAGCCAACTACCTCGGCATGGATGCGAGCGCCTCGGGCCTTAGCATGTTCGAGTTCTTCGAGAATCAGCGTCGCGGCACCTTCGCCAACCACCAGTCCATCACGGTCGCGATCGAACGGACGAGGCGTGCTTTGAGGCGCATCGTTGCGGGTGCTGGTGGCGAAAAGTGTGTCGAATACCGCGGCTTCGAAGACACTTAGCTCATCGGCGCCACCTACCAGCATCATGTCTTGCATCCCATAGGTAATGGCTTCCATCCCGTAACCAATCGCATGGCTGCCTGAGGTGCAGGCGCTGGAAGTAGGTATGATTCGTCCGGTTATTCCAAAAAAGAGTCCTACGTTGATCGCAGCAGTCTGACTCATCATCTGAAGATAGCTGGTGCCGGTCAGCTTGTTGGAAGTTCCGGTCATCATCAGCTCGGCGAATCCTACCAGGGCATCGGGCGTGCCGAAGGACGACCCATAAGCGATACCCATGCGTCCCTGCTTGACCGATGGGTCTCCCGTCAAGCCTGCGTCGGCGAGTGCCCGCTCGGAGGCGTAGACAGCCAGGCGCGCGACCGGTCCCATCGTGCGTAGCTGCTTGCGATCGTAACGGCGCGATACGTCGAAACCTTCGATAGGTGCGGCGAGGCGTGTATTCAGGTTCCGATAGCGATCCCACTCCGGCATCTGACGTACACCGGTTTTTCCCGCCTCGAACGCGGCGCGAATCGTGGGCCAATCCTCACCTAGCGCAGTGATGCCCCCCATCCCGGTAACAACAACTCGCCGTCTCACGCCATGCCTCCATTGACCGATAGCACCTGTCGGGTAATGTAGCTCGCCGCGTCGGAGCACAGAAAACTCACCGCGGCTGCCACCTCATCGGGCTTACCCACGCGGCGCATCGGGATCGCATTGAGAATCTCGTCGAGCGGGACGCCCTCGAGCATCTGGGTTTCGATGAGCCCGGGTGCGACGCAATTAACGGTGATGTTTCGCTTGGCCAGCTCGACCGCGAGCGCCTTGGTCGCGCCGATGATGCCGGCCTTAGCCGCGCTGTAGTTCACCTGTCCACGATTTCCTATGATTCCGGATACCGACGAGATCGATACAATCCGGCCGCCCTTGCGCGCCGACACCATCGGCATTACGGAAGGTCGCAACACGTTGTAGAACCCGCCCAGGTCAGTATCCAGCACGCTGTCCCAATCGGAATCCTCGAGCGCGGGAAACGCATTGTCGCGCGCGATTCCGGCATTGAGCACCACCCCATAGTAGGCGCCGTGCTCGCCGATATCAGACTCGATTCGCACCCGGCACTCTTGTCGATCGGCGAGGTCGAATTGCATGATCCTCCCGCTGCCGCCGGCCTCGCGGATGGAGTTCAGAGTATGCTCCGCACCTTCGCGATCGGCGTGATAATGCGCCACGATGATAAAAGCGTCGCGTGCCAGGCGACAAGCGATTGCACGTCCGATCCCTTTGCTGGACCCGGTTACAAGGATAGTCCGGCTCATTCGTCACTCATTCTGGTCGAAATCCAGTAAGTCATTGTCAGGCTGATAGACTTTGAGCTGCGCGTCCGCCGCGAGTTGGCCATCGATCTCTATCTTACAATCGAAGACGGCCATCTGCTCATCACGAAACACCATCGACGCCGAGACCAGCAGCCGATCTCCGATGCGGAACCGCGGCGCCAAAATCCGGCACAAACGGGTGCCGAGTAGAAATCCGATCTTGACCGGCTCGCCTGCATCCAGAGCCATCGCACCGGCAAAAGCGCCGCAGGCCTGCGCCATATATTCGATCGCAACATGGCCGGGGACACCTTCGGGACCGAGGAACAAGCTCGACTCACGAATGGTGACAGTGGCGATGATCGTGGTGTCGTCGTAGCTTACAACCTCGTCCAGCAGCAGCATTGGTGGCCGATGCATCAACAGAGCTTCGATTGGATAGGAACACTCGCGCACGTTCACCATCCTCGCCCCAGGATGACGGCGGCGTTGCTTCCCCCAAAAGCGAATGAATTGCTCAATGCCGCCGCGCGCTCCCGAGGCTCGATGCGAAATTCCATTGGCGCGAGATTGAGGCGCGGTATCGCCGGGTCGGCTTCGCCATCCCAGATGTGCGGTGGCGCTATGCCGCCGGAGAAATTCGGTTCCAGCATCAACCACAGGAAGGCGGCTTCGTTCGCGCCCGCCGCGCCCAGCATGTGACCGGTCATCGATTTGGTTGAGCTGCACGGCGTTCGCTCGCCGAAGATTCGGTTCACCGCGCGACCCTCCATCGCGTCATTCAACTCCGTCGCAGTGCCATGCAGGTTAATGTAGTCGATCTGCCCGGGCTTGAGATGGGCCGCCTCGAGCGCGTGCCGCATCGCGAGCATTGCGCCGTCGCCCTCCGGATGCGGCGCGCTCACGTGAAATGCGTCGGAACTTTCGCCGACCCCGAGCAACGAAACGACCGACTCATCGGTGGTCATCAGAAAGACCGCGGCGCCCTCACCGATGTTGATTCCGTCGCGATTGCGGCTGAACGGATTGCAATAGTCTTTGCTAAGCGCCGAGAGCGAATCGAAGCCACCCAAGGTCATGCGGCATAAGGTGTCGGCGCCACCGACCACCGCGGCGTCGCACAATCCCGCTTCCATAAGCCGTTGCGCCGAGGCGAAAGCCTTCGCGCTCGATGAACAGGCAGTTGAGATGGTATATGCGGGACCCTCGAGCAGCAGATAGTCCGCCACAAAACCCGCGAGGTTGCCGACTTCCTGACGGCTGTAGCGGAAGCCCTTTGGCCACTGGCCAGTCGCGACACGCTGCGCGAGAGCGAGTTCGCCATCGGCGATTCCAGAGGTGCTGGTACCCATCACCACCGCCATGCGATGCGGACCGACCCGATCCGCAATCACCTTGATGTCGGTCTCAATCTCATCGAGTGCTGCGAGCGCGAGCTGGTTGTTGCGACAATCGAGATGGGCGAGCCGCGACGGCACGGTCGGCAACGCTCCCGAAACCACCCCCACGCGCACCGATCTGTCAGGAAGCAAATCCGTCCGATTGACCAGGCCCGCGCGTGATCCCTGGAAGAGATTGCGAGCAACCTCCAGCTTGCCTCGGCCGAGCGGATTGATCACGCCTAGCGCGTTCAAATGGAGCTTCATTTACTGGTTACAGTTGACTGCAAATCGAGCGCATATCCGTATGCGATATTGCGCAAGTGCGCGACCTTTGTCCAAGTGTTTTCGTGCGGCGAATTGTAGATGACGTGGACCACTTCGCGGCCGTCGACGCTGATCGTGCGCTCGCTGTTGTCGTCATACAATGATGCCGAGGTGCCGGCCAGACCTCGCCGAACCGCGGAGGCCGGCCAATAGACGATTGCGATATCGGCGAGGATATTCCCCGGGCGCAACACGGCCGGCACGATCGGCGAGACTTCGGTATGAATCGCGTCGTCGGTGGCAATGATGGTCATCGCGCGTCCGCCAAATGGATCGAGGGCAATCACGGTAATTTTTTCCGGCGTCGCGCTGATGTAGGCCTGAAAGACCTGAACCTGATCGCGAAAATGCGCGGTAATGAGCTGCGTGGTTTCGATCGAATAGCCCAGTTCACGCCCGCTCGGGATCGCCAGGTCCAATCCCGGCGCGATGCTGGTGCTGCCGGGACTGGTCGCATACCGCGCGGCGCAGGATGCGGACAGCATCATCACCGCAACCAGCAACAGTCGCAAAGTCGCAACGCTCATCCTCATCGATCAGGAACTCTTACCGAAATCGCTTGCCAGCGGTGAAAACGCAAATGCCAGAATGGTTCCAACCAGCAGCGTCGCGCCGAATGCGTGAACCGCGTAGGTGCTGCTCAGGACCAGCAGGCCGAAGGAAAGCAGCGTCGTCAGCATCGCGAGCCATACTCCCAGCATCGTGACGGGGCGGCGCGAGGGCGCGGTTTCACGGCAAAAGACCGTGTAGTCAAATCCGATCGACAGCACCAGCACCAGCGCCATCGCATTGAAAAATGTAAACGTCACGCCTGCGAGAGCTACCAGCGGCGGCGTCGCCAAAACCGCGATTGCGGGCGCCAGCATCACGCGAAGACTGCCGCGTATCCCATAGCGCCAAAGCAATACCGGCGTCATCAGAAGCACCGACACAGCAATCAACATTACGGCGCGCCTGCGATATTCGCCCAGCAGCCGCGAGACATCGCCCGCCGGATCGACGAAGCGAACCCCCGGCACGGCCTCGGCGATACGGCGAACCTCGTTGGGCCGCGAAACTCCGGTGAGCAAGACGGCGTGCGTGGTGCCGCTTTGGTCGGATTGCAGAACGAGGTTGCGCAGGAACGCGAGCGGCGAGTCCGCGCTAATCGCGTCAGGGGTGAGAAAGTCCGGGTTGTCGAGGTCGGGCGGCGTGACGCCGGTCATACCTAGACGCGCATAGTACGATGCGAGATAGGGCCGGATGAGCTTTTCGCGCACCAGCGCTCGATCTTCGCGTTGACGCGCAATCGACGGAATGAATTCCGCCAGAGTCTGGAACCCGCGAATCGCGCCGTCCCGCTGTGCGGATTCAAGATGCGTCTGCAAAGCCTCCTCGGTCTGCGATGCGCCATCGCGATCCGGCGCGCGGACCAGCAGAAATTCCGTCCCGCCGGTGATTCCGGTGAGCGCACGAATTCGCGCTTCCTGATCGCGCAGGTTGCCGGCCAGCGCCTGTTGATGGCGTACATCGTCATCGACCTTGAACCTGGTAGCGCCCGCGATCGCCAGAATTCCAATCAGCGCGACGAAGGTCCGCCGCCATTTGCGATAGCGCGGGTCTTCCCAAAACAGCCACAGCGTATTCGCCATCGCCAAAATGCGTTCGCCATGAGGCAGCGGCTCGGGACTATCAAGAAACGGCAGCCACAGGACCACCGTGATGAAGGACGCGAGGAGCCCGACTGCGGAAAAAACCGCGAGTTGATGCAATCCCGGAAACGGCGCGAGCAGCAGGGTCGCGTATCCAATCAGCGTAGTGGTCACGCCGAGCGTGATTCCAGGCAGCACGCGACGGAGGCGATCGTGCGGAGTCCCGGCCTCCCTGCCAAAACGCGCCGAGACGTATTGCAGGCAGTAGTCAATCGCGATTCCGATCAAACTGACGCCGAACAACAGCGCCGCCACGTGAAGGCCGCCGAAGATCGACAGGCACACGGCGAATGCGCATAGCACTCCGACGCCAATCGCGAGCAGGGTCAGCCATAGCGGTCGCAGCGCGCGAAAAACTATCAGAATCAACGCGATGGTTCCGACCAGCGAAACGATGCTGAGCCGGGTGGTTTCGTCGGTCGCGCTTTTGGCGCCGGCGTGCGCATAAAAAATCGCGCCGACGCGCAACACCTGCAGATGCGGCAGGCTCGCGCGCAGCTTGCGCTCGGCCGCGTTGAACGCCGAGATAAAACGATCCTGAAACGCGCCGGAGTAAACGTTGCCATTGAGTTGCGCAACCAGCAGGACCCAGGTCTGGTCGTCCTCGCGCATCGAGAGCACACCATCGTCGGGAGTGAAGCGCGCCACCGGCATCGGCAGGTTACTCAGAAATTGCGGCAGCAGCAGGAACGGATCGCGGCGCAGCAACTCCACGTCGGCGATCGACGACGGTCCATAGACGCTCGCGATCGCGCGATCGACAATCTGCGCGCCGTGATTTTGCTGCAGACGCGCGCGGTCAGCATCGGTCAGCAGTCCGAAGCGATAGGGAAAATACATCGCGCCCAGCGACTTGAGGCTGTCGGAAGGAATGCGATAGGTCACGGTCTTGGTCATGCCGGAATCGGTGAGCGCCGTGGCCAGCGTCGCGCCGGCGGCACGCGCCTTGGCGCGATCGCGATCGCCGACCAGCACGAAAACGCGTTCGGCCAGAATCTGGACCACGCGCTGCTTGGCATCCTGAACGAATGCATCGCGCTCCTGCAACGGCAGAAGCGCGGTCATGTCGGTTTGCAGCTCGACCCCGCGATGGAGTTGCAACGCCAGCATCGCGCAGGCGGCGGCCACCACCAGAGCCCAGGCGAACGCGGCGATCTTCATGCTCAGTGGGCCGGCTTGGTGTGATCCAGAAGGCGCGCGTCGTCGCCGTTCAAAGCGACGCTCGAAACCGTTTGATCGACAAACGCCATGTGTTCCCAATCGCCGTTGACGCGATTGATGTCGACTCCATCAACCATTTTACCGCCGGTGATAACGATCGACGCGAGCATGCCGGCGATTGGATCGTCGGGCCGCAGCGGGGTTAAGACGGTGCGCCATGCGGCGCGATCGCCGGTGGTCTTGACCGCGAAATCATGGCGCATGGCGGCCCAGTCTCCCATCAGCGCGCCATTGAGCATGTCGTAAAAGTGCGCGACGAAGGGGACCCGCGCGGCATCGATGTGCTGGATCTCGCTGCCGTTCATCATCTGACGGATTCCCGCCGGAGTAATCACCGTGGTCGTCTGGATGGGATTTTCGATGCGCCAGATGAGGCCTTTGCCGGGAGCGAGCACGAAGGTCCCCTCGCTCTTCAGCGTCGATGCGAGTCCCTTTAGATGACGCTCCTGCACGAAACGGCCGTGCAAGGTTTGGCCGGACGCAAGGGTGGGACCCATCGCGATTTCGGCCGAGCAAATCGACGCCAGCGCGATAACGACCGCCGCGACCAGCGAAGCTGCCATCAGGCGAGTCACAGCGAGCGCCGCACCTTCTCCACCAGCGCCGGCGGAGTTTCGAAGCATAGCTCCTGGCTCTCCCGATCGACGGTGACCTGGATGGTGTGCGCCTTGGTGAGGACCTCGCCGGTCTCGGCGTCGCGAATGAGGTAGTTGGTCTTGAGGCGATTTTCGTATTCAACCAGGGTGGCGGTAACCTTGATGGTCTGGTTGGGATTTATCGGGCGCACGTATTTGATACGCATATCGACGATCGGCCAGGCGAAACCGCTTTCAGACATTTCACGATAGCCGAACGAAATTTTCTCGAACAATGCCGAACGCGCCTGTTCGAAAAAGCGCGGATAGTTGCCGTGCCATACGATGCGCATCGGATCGAGATCGTAAAACTGAATCTTGATAACGACCTCGGCGGAAATCATTGGGGGCCGACTTTTTCCGACGCACCCGGCGGCTGCCAGAAATCGAAAAAGTTGTACCACTGAAAAGGATCGCGCAGGCAGAAACTTTCCAGCCGTTGCGCATAGCGCGCCGCCCAACCCGAAATCGCCGTCTGCTTGTCGCGCCGCGGCAGACTTATGCGCTCGGCAAACATTTCAAAATACAATTCATAACCGGCATCCTGTCGCATACAGAACATGAGATAGACCGGACATTCAAGCAAATGCGCCAGGATGTAGGGGCCTTGCGGAAACGGCGCATCAGCGCCCAGAAACGGCGCCATGCTGATGCGCTCGTCGCCGCGCACCGGAGTTCGATCGCCCGCAATCGCGACCCAATCGCCGCGCTCGATCGCCTCCTTGAGCGCGATCATAGTGCCGGGATTCATGTCGGTGACCTGGATCGTATCGGCCATCGCCTCGGGCCTGAACTGGCGCAGGATGCGCGCAAAGTTTTCCGCATGAACCGTATGCACCAGAATCTTGATGCGCGAACGTTGCGCGTCGTCGAGCAACGCGCGGCTGATATCGATATTGCCAAGATGCGAAACGATCAGCAGGAGGCCCTGCCCGCTCGCAGCCGCGGCATCGAGCGTGCGCTTGTCAATCGCGACAATCGCTCCCGGTTCCACACCGCCGAGCCATGCCGCGAAAGTATCGACCGTCTTGCGCGCGAATCCGAACGAATGTTTGAAGGTCGAGAACCATGAGGGATCGTAGTCGACGCCCTTGGCGCGGTACGCGCGCTGCAGAAATTCGCGCGATGCGCGACGCTGCTCCGCGCCGGTCAGGTGGAAGTACAGCGCGATTGGAAACACCGCGACCATGCATCCGTAACGTCCGGTGACCCGATACATCAACGCGAGAAAACTCAGCCCCCAGTATGCGCCGCGCTCGCTGAGCGAAGCCCAATGGCGCGGTACGTCGATGGGTCGGCGCCGGTTGCGAAGTATCGCGGGCAGATGCAACAGCATCGCGAACACCAGCTTGGTATGCATCATGCTGATGCGCCAATTGTCGCGAACCAAATCAAAGTTCGAATGATTGCCGGGCGGATACGCTACTCGCACCGGAACGAACGCGACCGCGACGCCGTCCCAGATCATGCGGACGAAGATCTCGATATCGAAATCCATCCGGCGCCCAAGCCGATGCGCCGCCTGCAGCTTCGACACTCGCGCGAGCGGATACAGACGCAGGCCACACATCGTATCGACCGGATGCACGGTGAGGGTTTCGACCCCGACCCAGAAGTGCGTGATCGAACGGGCGAGGCGTCGTCCGCGAGGCATCGATGCATCGTAGATGGGAGCGCCGGCAATCAGCGCATCAGGATTGGCCTCGCCCAGCGCGATGAACTCGGTAAGCTTCGAGAGATCGTGTTGTCCATCGGCGTCGATTTGGAGCGCATGCGTAAAGCCCGCGGCACGCGCGAGATCGAAACCCCGCATCACGGCTGCGCCCTTGCCGCTGTTGGCGTCGAGGCGATGCACAACCACTCCGCATTCGGGCGCATGAAGTGCGGCCAGCACGGCGCGGGTGGCATCGTCGCTTCCGTCATCGACGATAAAAACCGACAGCTCAAGTTCGCGCAACCGCCGCACCAGCTCGCCAGCCAATGCGCCGTGATTGTAGCTCGGGACGATAGCGCAACACTTGAACGTCATGCGGGAGAGAATCCCACCTGTCCGGACGAGCATGCGCCGTCGGCATCGGTGTAGTCGAACTGAATACTGTTTCGCGCAGGCACGTGCTTGAGGGTGAGCGTGACGCGATGATTGGGGCGTATCGGCTTGCGGAATTTGATCCGAATCGTGCTCGGCGAAGCGGCGCCGATGATGAAGTGCGCCGTTCCATATTGGATTGCCCAGTGAAGTTGAACGACGCCCGGTAATATCGCGAAGCCGGGAAAGTGGCCGCGGAAATAGAGCAGCGCGTCGGGAACGAGCAGCTTCAATTCCACCTGGGCGTCCGATCGCACGATTGAAAGGATTTCGGGGCTCTGAATCTCCGCATCAGATTGCGGCGATTCCGTGCTCATTCGCTTTGCTCCAGCAACGCCACCACATCATGGACGCGTCGTTTGCCAAGTCCGTCCATCGGCATGAGATCGACGAATCGCCAACGTCGCGGCAGCACGGCTGCATCTTCAGTTGACGAGAGCTCATGGCGCAGCATCCGTTCAAAGCGAAACTTGCCCAGTCGTTCCAACTCGGCAACCCCCGCCGCCGACAGCTTCACGACCGCGCCAAGATAAGCGCGGCTGCCGCCGAGGACGACCACCGCGGCCTCACTAACCCATCGAAGCGCGGCCATCTCGCGCTCGAGTTTCTGCAGGCTGACGCGCTTGCCTTCGATCTTGAACACCCGATCGATGCGTCCATCGAGGCGGAAGCGTCCGTCCTCGGCGAATGAAATGCGGTCCGCCTGCTCGCACCAGCCGAGCCAGGACGCATGCGACGAGCGCAGCATCATCACACCGTCGTCGCGCGCGGCAACTTCGACCGACGGCAGCGGCTGCCACAGCACCGGCTCCGTCGCGCCCCGACGCCATGCGATAACGCCGGCCTCGGTGCTGCCGAAAATCTCGGTGGGCGTGCATCCGAAAATCGCGGCCGCTTCGAGCGCAGCTGCGGCCGGCAGCGGCGCACCGGCGGTGATGATCATGCGCGGACGATTCGCCGGCCGCACAGGCGCAAGGCCGCCGAGGCGCGTGAGCTGCGCGGGACTCGATACCAGCATCGAGGGGCCGTCGAGTTGCGCCATCAGCGGTTCCCACATGACGTGAAATTCGGAATGAAATGGCCGGCCCGCGAGCATCGGCCACATGATTCGAAACGTCATGCCAAACACATGCTGATGCGTCACGGTGCCCAAGTTTGGAATGTTTGCCAAATCCGCGCCCCACATCTGTTCGAGGACGGCGGCCTCGCGTTCGAACATGGCCAGCGATTTCCTGACCCGCTTCATTTCGGCCGTCGAGCCTGAAGTGAAAAAATCAATGCGGCTGTTAGCGATTTCGAGGTGAATCGACGCCGCGTCGGCAGTCCCGGATTCCAGCAATACCTTCCCCGCGACGTCGATGGCTTCCGAGTCCGTCACCAATGCATCGAACTCGCTCTCCAAAGCTCGCAACGTTCCGGATTGCGCGTTCGGAGGCAAAATCACCTCGCCGCCGATTTTCACCAGCGCCAGCACGCCGACGATGAACCAATAGCCGTCATCGCAAACCACCGCACCGCGGCGGACGGCTCGCGAAGCGAGGCGATTCGCATTATGCGAGACGTCCGAGCGCATCCGCGCCAAGGTGATTGGCCGGCCGCCTCGAATCGCGACGCGATGTGTGTCGGGCCGCGCACCCGCGAGCAGGTCCGATAGTGATACCAGGCTCATGCGGTGCGGCGGAGGCGCTGATGCACGACCTGGCGAATCAGCAACTCGCCCGCGAACATCACCCCGATCGCGATGTAGGAGATGAATCCGTTGTAGAGGGTCCACAGCTTCAGGCTGCCGCTCATCGCGGTCGCCGCCGATATTGCGGCATTGATGAGGAAGAACATCAGCCATGCGATGGTGACCTTGCGCAGATAGGAGTTCACCTCGAGCGGCAAATCCGGATGACGAAGCCGCGCAATCTGTTCCACGATAGTCGGCGGCCACAGCAGTGAGTATGCGAAGGCGGCGGCGAGCCCGAGACTGAACAGCACCGGGTAGGCCTTAAGCCCCACCATCGGCGAATGCGCGACCAGAACCAGCAAGACCACGCCGGCAATCAGATATGGAAGCGTGTTGCGACTGCGCGGCTTGCGGCCCAACGCGAGTTTCAGCGCGAGTAGCGCCAGCAAACCAATCGCGAACAATCCGGGCGGAAAAATCCGCAGGCCGAAGTACACCAGAAATGGATAGGCGACCCCGATTGCGACCATCGCCACATCAAGACTGGGCGCCATTTTTAACCTGCGCATAAATCTTGTCGACCACGTCGCCGATGGTACGGACGCTCTTGAACTCCGAGGGCGAGATCTTCCGTCCGGTGTACTCCTGCAGTTTCACCACCAGGTCAACCGCGTCGATGCTGTCGAGATCGAGGTCATCGGACAGGCGCGCGTCCAGCGTGATCTTCTCCGCCGGCAGCTCGAACAGCTCCTGCAGATATTTCGAGAGCACCTCCGCAATGTCGCTCTTGGAAACTGTCAATGAGGTTCCTGCCCCGCGAGGTATCGCGCGATGCTGCGCACGGTCTCGAAGATAGCGCGGATTTCTTCCTTCGATCCTTGCACCTTGATGCCATATTTCTTTCGTATCGCGACGCCCAATTCCAGCCCGTCGATAGAGTCCAGCCCGAGCCCTTTACCGAACAATGGTTCGTCGCTGTCGATCTCCTCGGGCGTGATGTCCTCGAGGTTGAGCGCGCTCACGATAAGGTCCTTCAGTTCGCGTTCAAGGTCAGCCACGATTCAGCCTCGCGCAGTAGTCAGCCTCCAGATACGACACCAGTTTCCGCGCTCCGAGTGCGCGCGAGCCCGAACCTGCGGCCAGAAACTGCCGGGAGTCGATTTCGTCCGCAACTTCGATTCGATAGCTGGGCCGAGAGTCAGGAATCTTATAGTACGGGTCCCCTTTCACCAACATGATCGGTTCGCAGGTGATGGTGATGGGCTGCAATGTTACCCCGGTGAGCGTTGCGATGTGGGCGAATCCGCGTTGAAAATGCAGCGGCTTGCCGGGCACCGAGCGGGTCCCTTCGGGGAAAATAATCAGGTTGTTGCCCGCCGCCAGGGTCGTGCGGCATTTCTCGATCAAGACGTCCGCTTCGCAGTCATTGCCAATGTAGCCGGCCTCGCGAACCAGCGAGCGCAGCAGCGGGTTGGCGAACAGCTCGGATTTCACCACGCACTTCGCATCCGGCAGCAACGCCATCAGCAGCACGATGTCGAGCAGCGTGGGATGATTGGCGACCACTATCCTTCCTCGGCAGGTGGAGAGCTTCTCGCCCCCCACAACGTCGATTTTTACGACCCCGAGCACCTGCAACATCGCGAGGTAAACGCGAAAACTCCTGCGGATGATGGACTGGGCGCGGCGATGCCGCGCCTGCTCGTCGCGGACGAACAGGGTGACGATCGGAATCACCGTCATCGCCAGGATGAATCCTCCAACTCCGAGCGCGACAAAGGCGAACACCGTCCAAACCAGGCGCCAGATGTAGAACAGTCGTTTAGCCACAGCGCTGCCATCGCCACTGGGTGCGCTCGCCGACGGTAATTTTCTCGCTTTCACCCGAAAGCATAAATTTTATGAAATCCAGCGCCTGCCCGCTCGCCGATTGCGCCGGGACCGTTCGATCTCGCGGGCCCAGCTCGACGCTGAAATCTTCTCCGTCCTGATGCGCTCCATTGAGGAGTATTGCCAGCGCCACGCAAGTCTCGGGACCGTCTCCAATCTCGTCATACGGCGACGGAAGCAGATCGTCAAAGTAAACCAGCATCACCCGCTCGCCCGATGCTGCATTGAGGCACGCGACGCTTTCCAGCAGACCGTAACCGAAACTATCAGCGCCGGCGGCAATCGCGGTATGCCCTGCAGTATTGCTCCATGCGATCGAAAGCAGGCCTGCGAGGGCGTTGTGAACTGAAAGACTGAAATCCGCCGGCGAGATCGGCTCCCGCGCCGCCAGCGAATTGAGGATGCGCAAGGTCCGATCGAACTCTCCGTGCCGGGAACAAAAGATGAAGCGGGCGGTCTGCTGCTCGCCGAGCAAGTAGCCGGCTCGAAACGCCATCTGGCCCACGACACTGATGCGGCGCCGTAACATCGGAGGTAGGGTCACAGCAGGCTCAGCCGGAGAATCCTGCGGATTTCTCGCACCACGCGACCAGGATATCCAATCCTCGCGGGTCTCCAACCCGGGGCCGCAAGCCATCCAGTTTTCGATCCGGAAGCGCGCGATGGGTTTTGCTTTCATCGCGCCGGTCATTTCGCCATCCGCGACAGGCAGAACATTTGTCGTGTACTCAATGATTTAACGCTGAATTTACTTCGCCGCGCGCTACAAGGGTAGAGCAGAAAGCAAAACATAGACAGGCCGTTGCGAAGTGCTACAAATGGTCTCTCGACATTGCATGGGCGTTTCACAAGGACAGATTCTCGCGGTCGCATACCGAAGGCTGACCGGGCAACCGGACGGCTCCCATCCTGACGCTGCGCCGGACCATCCGAATTTCGAGGGCCAGGATTTTGCCCACAAGGGTCGCCGCGTCGAACACAAGCTGCAAAGCGGCGCGACCGAATTGTTGCTTCGGGATCTCCTGCACTTGTCGATTGGCGATCCTCCATCGCATTGGAAGCTGACACGGAATCAGTCCGGTAAGCCGGCTCTGACTACTTTGGGCGGACCCAGCTGCATCGATGTGTCCCTTAGTCATAGCGGTCCGCTCGCGCTGGCCGGGATCACCGATCTCGGGCAAATCGGCGTCGACGTTGAACTTCGCGACCCGAGGCGGTCGATTTCGGAAGTCGCTGCGTATGCCTTCGGTCCGCACGAACAACGGATGGTGGAATCCGATGGGATGCGCGCCTTCTATCGAATCTGGACACTGCGCGAGGCGTTGTCCAAGGCATGCGGGGTCGGCTTCCCAATCCTGGCGGACCGACGCGACTATTTTTCGGAGGCGCCCGAATCGGGCGTCTGGCACAGCGTTATCGATAGCCGCCGATGGCTATTCTGGACGGGCGAGCTAGCCGATAACTACACGGTCGCCGTCGCTATCGCCCTGCGATCTCCGTATTCCCCGGATCGGATGCCGAATCTGACGCCACTTCCGCTGTGATTCCGATTCCTGGTAGGGGCCGTTCGCGAACGGCCCGTCAAATCCTGGATGGCTTTGGTCCTTCCAAATCGTATTCGTCCAAGCCGGGATACCTTGTCGGGACCTAGAACGAATGTCCTTAAAGCATCGAGTCTATCGACGCAAAATGGAGGCGCTTCGCGCAATCAGGATTCGACGGGGCGTTCGCGAACGCCCCCTACCCAGAAGGTCCGCTTCTGGGTCCATTTAAAATAAAGCTAACCCACTGCCGGACGCCCAAAGCCTGACTATTTTGCCAGCTTGACGACGGTTCCCTTAAAGGCAACGCCTGCGGCCGCGAATCCCGCGTGACACTCGTACCGAGTCGGGTCCGACACGTCATTTTTCTTGTAGAAGCTGTGGATGTTGATGACGGCGTTGCCACCTTCATCCAAAGCGCGTTTCTTAAAAACCTTCAAGGCGTCGAACGCCACCCATTCGCAAGCTTCGGCGTCGGTCTTGTTGAACGCATTGGTCTTTCGGTTCGAGACGTATTCGCCATAAGTCTTCTGAACTTTGGGATGCGGCTGGTCGTCGAAGTAAAACGAAACCCCTTCCAGGTCGCTCTGATATTTGCTCAGCACGTCCGCAATCGGCATCATCTTGCCGCCGGCCAGAGGTTGCCCGGAACTTACCGCAGGCGGGGCCGTCGGCAGTGCGGCTGGACTAACCGCCCCAACCGGAGCTGCTTCCGAAGCCTCGTGCGGGGCTCGGCATGCGGGCAGAACAATCAGACTGGCGAGAACCGGTAACAGTATGCGCTTGTTCATAGACTTTCCTTAGGAAGTAAGGCCAAAAGAGATGGGCAATCGCTACACCGAGACTACCTGAATCCAGCCCTTTGATGGGACCATCAAGCGCGGCATTGTTGCTTGTTCAGGTCCTCACATCAATAGCGCGAATCCGGTTGGCGGGACGCTGGATATCACCTCCGTCGCGAAATGCCCATCGAGCGATCGCATTGCTTTCCGTCATGGAGCCCGCCGTAGTATTCTCGCCGAAGCTTTGAGGGTTCCCACCGGGCGCGAATCTTCGGGAGCTCGAACTCCAGGAAGAACCAGAAAATTCCACAAATGCAGAATCAGGATGTATCGATGACCGCGGATCGCATGCGCGGGGCCGAGCCATGCAACGTCCTGATCATTGGGGGCGGCCCCGGCGGCTCGACTGCCGCGGCGTTGATTGCCGGCCATGGCAAGGACGTGGTGCTGCTCGAAAAAGATGCGCACCCGCGCTTCCACATCGGCGAATCGCTGCTACCGCGAAACCTCGCCATTCTCGAGCGGCTGGGCATCAGCGAACAAATCGCCGGCCTGGGCGTGCTGAAGCCCGGCGCGGAGTTCGTGTCGGACGAAACCGGTCAGAGCGTCGACTACAACTTCGGGACCGGGCTCGATCGAGAATACACCTACAGCTATCAGGTCAGGCGCGCGGACTTCGATGACGCGCTGTTCGCCAATGCAAGGGAGAAAGGCGCCCGAACCTACCAGCGCACGATGGTGACCGATGTAACCTTCGGCGCGGCCGGGGAACGCAGCCAGGTATCCGCGCGAGACCACCAAGGCAAATCGCGCCTCTTCGCACCGAAGTTGGTGCTCGACGCATCCGGGCGCGACGCCTTCCTCGCGACCAGGTTGGGCGTGAAAGAAGCGAACAAGTACAACTCCACCGCCGCGGTCTTCGCGCATTTTCGCAGGCGTCGAGTATCGGGTGGGCAAAATGGCGGGCTCCATCAGCGTGCATCTGGTCAAGGACGGATGGTTCTGGATGATCCCGCTTCCCGGCGACATCATGAGCGTGGGCTTTGTCGGCAACCAGGCAATATTCAAGAATCGCGATGGCAGCGTGGAGGATTTTTTTCTCGAGAAAGTCCACGCCAGTCCCACCGTGAGCGCGCGGATGACGAAGGCGGAACTGGCCTCGGAAGTGATAACCACCGGCAACTACTCGTATCGCGCGAGGTCGTCGTGCGGGGAAGGCTACTTCATGATTGGCGATGCCTTCGCGTTCATCGATCCGGTGTTCTCCAGCGGCGTCTTGCTGGCGATGACGGCGGGCGAGATCGGCGCGGAAGTTGCCCTCCGATGGCTCGAAGATCCGAAGGCCGGGCTGGCTATGGCGCGCAAGGCCGAACGTCGGATGCGAAGCGCGATGGACAAGATCAGCTGGCTGATCTACCGCATCAACCATCCGGTCTTCCGTCATATGTTCATGGCGCCCAGCGACAGCTTCCAGATGCGTGCCGGGGTGGTTTCGATCCTCGCGGGAAACCTGCAACGCAGTTGGCGCTACTCGGCGCCGCTGCTCGCATTCAAGAGCGTGTTTTACGCATTGTCGCTGGCGTATCGATTTGGCATTCAGATCCCGTCGCCGATCGGAACGGAAATTCCTTCGGAGTGAGCACGCAAATGTCCCAGACCTCGCTTCATGCGTTTGAGTGCGGCGCCGACGAGGCTCAGGCGTCGCGGCTTTACGTAAAGGAGTCGCGCTTCGGGATATGGTTTCTCGGCACCGAGACCTGGACCAAACGTGTGCTCGCACCCGCAATCGAAAATCTGGATAGCCTCATCGAAAATCGTCGCGCCTCGTATCCGGTGATTGTCGACGTCGGATGCGGTTTCGGACGCTCATTCAAAATGCTCAGCGATCGTTTTCGGCCCGCGCGAATGGTCGGCATCGACGTCGATCCCAACATGCTCGCGAGCGCGAGCCGGGAAACCCGGCGCCATGGACTCGCGGTCGAATTCAAAAGCGCGTCGAGTTCTGCCTTGCCCCTGGCCGATCAATCGGTCGACATGATCTTCTGCCATCAGACCTTCCATCACCTGGTCGATCAGCATCGCGCGCTGGGGGAGTTTCGGCGCGTCCTCAAGCCCGATGGATTGCTGTTGTTCGGGGAATCGACGCGCAAATATATCCACTCCTGGATCATTCGCCTCCTGTTTCGCCATCCGATGGAAGTGCAGCGCAGCGCGCCGGAGTATCTCGCGATGATTCGCGCCGCCGGTTTCGAAGTTCACCCGCGCTCGGTTTCGTATCCTTACCTGTGGTGGAGTCGCGCCGACCTGGCGATCATGGAGCGATGGTTCGGGGTCCCGCCGCCCGCCACTCGCGAAGAGACGCTGGTCAACCTGGTGGCGATTCGGGCCTGACCGCCGAATGCCCTCGCGGTCGCAGCAACGCGGCCAACATTACCAGCATCGCGCCATAAATAAGCAATGGCAAACCGAAGGACAGGCTCGAACGCCCGACCAGACCTTTCGAGGCCGATTGGGTGAAGTAATCCAGCAGCCCGGAGGCCGGTGCATTCGGCGCCCGCTCGGCTGCGGCCTGATACCACTTCCAGCTCACCAGCGCGCCCACCGCGATCGCGAGCGCGCAGAATCCGATCGGATAGAGCCACGTATACTTCTCGACTAAGGCCAAGATGAGCGCCGCGGTTCCGAGCGCCACCAGCAGCACACCCATCACCAGCGCGAATTGGCTGTTGCCGTTGAAGTAAGTTATCGCGCCGACCACCGGAACATTCAGGATCGGAGCAAACGCGGCCACCAGAATCGCACCCGCTCCAATCAGCGAAAGTGCCTGGCTCTTGCCGTCGGTCTTGAGATTTCGCGCCTCGAGCACGCGACCCATCTGGTCGTCGATGCCTTTTCCAGCGCGGTACAGGAGCGACCCGCCGCGCGCAACGCCTCGCAGCATCGAGACCAGCATCCGACTAGCAACCGACGCCGGTGCGGCGGGACGGTCGGGATGCGCATCAAGATTCGGTTCTGGCCTCTGCTCCATCGATGCTCCTGGCGGCATTTACGACTATGGCGCATCTGACGAGTGCGAGACACCTTGCGCTCGGCCAGTCGCTCAGGAATGAATAGGCGGTCCGCAATTCGCGAGGCGGAGCGTGAGGACCCGGAAGCATCTCAGACTCGTTATCTCGGCGCCCATCATCACTGCGATCTTACTGGTGATCGTGGCGCTGATCGCCGTGGTCCCCCGGATTGGCTGGTGCGCCCAGGCATCGGGACAATTCGGGCATCGGATTATTCGGCACATCCGGATCATTCGCCAGAACGTTTTCACCGAAGCGGAACAGAAGAAGGGGCTGCTCGGCAACGAGACCTGGATGGATCGTTTTCCGTTGGGCGCCGAATTCCGCTACCTCAACGGGCCCGACAAGATGGACATCATCGGATGGGCGAACTGGATTCATATCAAGACCCAGGAGCGGGTGATCGAGCGCGAGCTGCTGTTCCATCGCGGCGATATCGACAATCCGGCGATTCTCGCGGAAACCGAGCGCAACCTGCGCGCACTGGGAATTTTCCGCAATGCGCACATCAGTTCGACACCCGACGAAAATGATCCTGACGGGGCCGACGTCACCGTCGTGACCGAGGACTCATGGACCCTCCAGCCCAAAGTCAGCCTCGCGTTCCTCGGGGGCAGCCATGTCACCGGAGGCGCCGGAATCGCGGAGTACAATCTGTTCGGGCTGGGCAAGTCAGCCGAGATTTTTCACGGCAGCGAGTTGTATCGCAATCTCAACATCGTCGGCTACAACGATCCCCGCCTGTTCGGCACCCATTGGCATGCCCTCGCGATCGGAAGCGAGAACAGCGACGGGCGCATCCGCTCGCTGCTGACGGAGTACCCGTTCTATTCGATCGAGGTGCCATTCTCGTTCACGCTGGCGCCCTCCTACATCGTCGATCGCGAAAGGCTGTTTTCGATTCCCGCGGCGAATCCGGTCGCCTTCCGCCGCATCCAGACCGCGATCGCGGCCGAGGGCGACCTCGCGCTGGTGGCCAGGCATGACCTCGTGCGACGCATCGGCCTGCGCTACCAGGAATGGGACGACACCTTTACCACCGTCGAGAATTATCCGACCACCGCCAAGCTCGGCCTGCAGGATCGCCGGACCCACGCGCTCGAGGCTACCTACACCGAATGGTGGCCGGACTTCATCAAGGCCTACTACCTCGATGAGCTAGGGCATCCGGAGGACAAGGACCTCGGCCTCGCGTGGGAGTTGCGCATCGGGTATTCGCCGCAAGTCTTCGGCGCAAGCAACAATGAAATGGTCCTCGGGAGCTCATTCAGCAAGGGCGCCAAGCTGAGCGATACCACGTATTCATGGCTCTATCTTCAGACCGCGGGCCGGCTCGGCGCGGGCCGCTTGCGCGATTCTTTCCTGACCGCGGAAACAATTGTCTATCAGCGGCTGCCCGAGGTCATTGGGCATCCGCAAACCTTTGTGGCCGATGCCCGCGGCGATTTCTCCAGCGGCCTCTTTCGCGATCACGAATTCGTCGCAGGCGGCGATGACGGCGGATTGCGCGGCTACCCGGTCAACTTCATCGGCGGCTCGCGCCGACTCATGATGCATCTGGAAGACCGGCTGATGGTCGCGCAGGACCTTTTCCATCTGATGTCGCTGGGAGTCGTCGGCTTCTTCGACGGCGGTGAGGTTTGGGGCCGCGGTCGCTCGCTCGAAGGCTCAAACTTCCTCGCCACGGTGGGGATGGGCTTGCGGATTGCGGGAACCCGCGGAAGCTTGCAGATCCCGGTGCGTCTGGATTTCGGTTTTCCGCTGGTGCATCACGTCGGCGTTAGTGCGGTCGATTTTGGAACCGGCAGCGGACCGGTTTTTGGAACATTCGGGCGTCCGTTTTTCGCGCAGGACAATGCGGTGAGCGTGCCGGAGAATTTCGCCCCCGATCAAAGGACCTCGACGTATCCTTATACTTCGCCCTTCACCACCCGCGGCGGCATCTTCCCGGATTATTGAACCATTTCAGATCCTTCGTCGCATCGTTTCACGCAGGCTTCGTGAGCCGATTCCAGATGCTCGCTTGACAATGCAAGAATCTCTTTGATAGCCGGGAATGAGGCGCATCGGGAAGTTTAATTCCGGCGCACCACTGGAGGCTGCCATGGGATCAGTGCACATCAAGGATGAGGCGCGAATCGGCTCCGAGGCCAGGGTCAAGCTGCAGCCCTCCGGCTATCTTCAGAAGCTCTATAAGAGCGGCACTCCCGATCTCGGCTGGATGAACAACATGGCCGAATGGGGCGTGCGCGCCAAGCCCGGCAACCTCGGCCTGCGTCTCAAGGACATCGAGATCGGAACTTACGGCAAGGTGCCCGATCATGGCAGCGACCATCGTTCGATGGCGCCGCGCGGTGCGGTTATTCCCGAGGGTTTGCCGTCGCTCGGCTTCACGCTGAACGAAAAGGCCGAGGTATGGGCCGAAAATGCCGCCGAGTTGTACGAGGAGGCGGTCGCGCGTCAGTGGAGTTCCGCGCGCGACATCCCGTGGTCGGAGCTGAAGCCGCTGCCCGACGATCTCGAACGCGCGATGTGCCAGCTCTGCACCTTTCTTACCGAAGTCGAGTTCATCGCAGCCGACGCGCCAACGCGTTGGATGAGCCACATGAACCAGGACTTCTTCGAAGTGAAGATGTTCCTCGCCACCCAGGCGATGGATGAAGCGCGCCACACCGACGTTTTCCGCAAGCGCGCGCTCGCCAATGGCGGTGGCCTCGGCACCGCAAGCGCTCTGAGTGAGCTGTCGCTCAAACGGATCTTCGATGCCCCGAGTTTTTCGGCGCAGACCGGACGCCTGCATCTGCTGGGCGAAGGATTTGTGCTGACGCTGTTCCGCCAAGGCGAGTTCATCGCGCCGAGCCGGGTCGATCAGGAAATCTTCCGCCGCTGCATGCAGGACGAATCGCGTCACGTTGGATACGGCACGATGCATCTGCGCGCGCAGCTCAAGGCCAACCCCGCGGTCGCGGAGGAAATCCATGAACAGCTCGACGATGGCGAACGCATCCTGCTGGAAACCTTCAGCGTGCCGGAGCAGGTTGAGCCGATGGCGATCCTGATGGGCGGCGGAGTGAAGAATTTCGACAAGGGCATGGAACTGCAAGGGCAGTTGTGGCGGCGCATCGTCCACGAATACCTGCAACGGTGCGATTCGGCCGGCCTCGACCGGCGTCCACGATGCCTCCTGCCGACGGATTTCTCCAAGCTGTTCGAAGCGCCGCAAGATGCCGCTGTCGTTTCCTGAGCCCGCATGGTTTCTCGCCCTCGGCCGCCTGATGGAGGCCGAGGGCGCGCTTTTTCAACGCCTCGGCTATGCCGAGACGCGATTCGTGGTGCGTGTCATACCCGACGAATCGGGCAATGGTGGCGAGACCCTGGTAGGACTGTCGATCGACGGCTATCGAATGATCGACGCCGTCCTCATCGATGATCTTGATAAGTTCGACGCCGACTTCGTCATATGCGCAAAACGCTCGGTGTGGGATCGGATGCTCAGTGAGATCGCCAAGTCAGGACGGCCTTCCCTGCGGCACACCTTGAGCTCGCTGGCATTGGTTGGCGAGGAAATGTGGCTCGAGTCGAATGACCAGCTCCGCGAGGACAAGTTCTACCGTTTCAACCAGACTCTTCAGGAAATGCTCAACCTCTCATCACGCCTCATCGGTGCGAGTGGCGAATCGCCTCGATGACGAGCGCGAGGAACTGCTATCAGCCGCGACACCTTCATCCTTCACCTGGGCTCTTCACTTATCGCTTCGCAAGCATAATCGACGCCTCGGGTCGTTAAACCAAGCTCGGAGGCAGCTATGAATCCTGGGCATGTGGGAACCTGGACCAGCGATTGGGCTTGGAGCCTACCGCTGATCGTGTTGACCGTAATCATCCACGTATGCGGCCTGACCGTCATCGGTGAACGAGTGGTCCATCGTCTGGGCGAAGAAACGATTGGGCGTGGCTTCACGCTCCAATTCCCATTGGTGATGGGACTCACATCTCTGGAAGTGACGATGTTGCATGGAATCGAAGCAGGCATTTGGGCCGCGGCATACCGGTTCCTCGATGCCCTGCCCGATAGCAGGTCCGCGATGCTCTACTCGCTCAATGCGATAACCAGCTATGGCCATGTGAACCTCTACCTGCAAAGCCGCTGGCAGTTGATGGGCGCGTTAGAGGCACTCAACGGGATGTTGCTCTTAGGGCTGACCACCGCCTTTCTGTTCGCGATGATCCAACGGGTTTGGCCACTGGGCAGCAGAGAACGACATCACACCCGCGAAACCGGATCTGCGGTTCGTTAGTACCGTAGCTATAGGACCGCAACCCACTATCCAGGCCTGCAATAACCGTCAATCTTCGAAGCGATGGAAGCGGGTGTGCCAGGTTCCTTTGAAGCATTCAGTGCCGTCTGAAGTTTGAACATAAGTAGCATTGACTTCCATACCGCCGTCTTTTATCGCGCAAGCCATGTCGGTCTGTTCACTCATTGACCATTTGCCATCGATCGGTTTCTCGGAAGCTATCTGCTTCTGGTCGAAATGAATAAGGCTGCGTAATCGCACGCGGGAGCTACCATCGCTCCAGAGTACTTCGACTTTCCCGGTGGTTCCGCTGATTTCATATCCTGCGGGAACGTTGGTGTCCATTTGAACTCCACTAAACGTAAGCTCGAATTTGCCGGTCTGTTTCCGTCGATAGCATAGCGTGTAGAGCTCGGGCACGAACGGCCCGTTGAGGCATCCGTTAAGATTCCGAATGGCGTCGGGGGCGGCGACCAGACCTTGCCAGCATCCTATGTACGAGGCCGGCAGGATCTCGATAGTGTTCTGCCCGCCGGTCTGGTCGCCTTGGTCGTGTTGCGGATAGGAATCAGTGGACTGTGGACGTATCTCAAGCTGCGCGCTCGCGGACACAAGTAACAATGCAACTAGTGCTACAAACCGGATCACAATGGTTGCCACACCTTCGTCGATTTAATGACCAAGCAGCTTAGGTTAATCTTGAAGCGGCGCCAAATCGCTATCGAGGAATGGTATCCGGTTCGATGACAGCTTAAAAGAAACGATCGTAGTGAATGTGGTCACGTGAGACCTTACGATCAAACATTAACAGTTTCAGAACCGCCTGAATCATTGGCGGCGGACCTGCGAGGTAGTATTCATAGCTCTTGAAATCGCCCTCCAGCTTCTTGGACAGCAGCTCATGAACGAATCCACGCTCGCCGGTCCATCCCCCATCCACGTCGCTCTCGGGTACTGAAATGCTCGCATAGTATGACTTGCGTGATTCGAGCTCTGGAATCTCGCGAAGAGCAGCCTCGCCGCATATGTCACGCGGTTCGCGCCCACCGAAAAAGAAAAGCAGTCGCCGTCCATCCAATGCTCTATCGCGTGCGATCCCCCGCGCGATGGACAGCATCGGCGAAAGTCCGGCGCCTCCTGCGATACATACGATGTCGCGCGGGCTATCCTTCCGTAGATAAGCCAGGCCATAGGGACCATCGAGCGCGATTTCGTCTCCCAGCTTGAGGCGATCGAATAGAATCCCGGTCGCGGCTCCTTGAGGAACGCGCCTAATCACGAAGCTCCAAAGGCCTTGCGCATTTCCGACGTTAGACATCGAATACGCCCGCAGGCCCGCAACCCCTTCGAGACTAACCAGACTGTATTGTCCAGGGAGGAACTGTGCCGGCTCCGGCGCTTCGAAGACGAACTCGCGCATGTCGTGAGTAACATCGCACACCCCGACCAATCGTCCGACAAAGCGGCAAGGGCGAATCTGCGCAAGATACTCGTCGCTCAGGTTCGCTTTGATCACACAGTCAGAGCGCGGTTGCGACTGGCAGGCCAGCATCACTCCACGTTCGTGATCGCGCTTCGTCAGGCCCGGAGCTTCAAGCCACATCGACTCGACAACCCCGTCGGCGACCATAAACTTACAGGTACCGCATGATCCTACATTACATTCATAGCTGAGGCCGTAGCCTGCTCGCAGGCCGGCCCGCAGAATAGAGTCATTGCTTGCGCAAGGGAAGCTCTTTTCGGTTCCCTGAATAGTTATCCTATGAATATTGCTTTGGATGACTTAGCTCCGTGCCGAATCATCACCAAAGGTGACTTCCAGATCGCTGGTGGGACGGGCCGAGCAGGTTAGAATGAAACCCTCGGCTCGCTCATCGTCGAAGAGTGCGAATGATGAGGTTTCTCCCATATCGACCTTGCCGGAGAGAAGCAAAGCCTTGCAAGCACCGCACATTCCGTGCGCGCATCCGTATGGCCAGTTGATTCCCGCAGCTAAGGCAGCCTCGAGAATGGTCTGGCCGTCGGCGACTGAAATGACCTGCCCGGAAGGCTTCAACGTGACTCGAAAAACCATATACCTGTTAGTTCGAGACCAACTACCGCTCGATTGTTAGGCTGAGGGGCGCGCCTTACAGATACTTGCGATTCGAGGCTGGATCCGGAATCGGAAGTCCGACCTTGTTGAGTAACTCGTTAACCTCGATGATGAACTCGTCGCGCATCTGCTTGTTGCTACGTTTGCGCAGCCCCCACTTGATGAAATCGTATTGACGCTTCGAACTGTCGGAGCCGAACATATCGAGACCCGCCGCATACCACTTTGGAAGATGATGTTCTGCGGCGCGGCGACCTTCGTCGGTCTGGCAAACTCTCCGCAACAGGGTGTAGCCGAAGGCCGCGTGGCCGACCTCCTCGCGCCAGACACGTTCCGAGATTTTCGCCAGCGGAGCATAGGTGCAGCCGACCCATTCGAAGCCCATATAAGCGCCCTGACGATCACCGAAGAAGCTGAAGAACGCGTACTCGACCCACTCCTCCGAACGATCGCGCATTTCGAACAGATAGATAGGAAGCGGAGTGGACATGAACTTCTGATCTATCTTGACCCCGAGTCCTTCAAGGATCTTCCACCAGTAGCTAGCGTGCCTTACCTCCTCAGCCCAGAAAGCCGCATACTCCACCTTGTCATCCGGCTGCGGCGCGATAGCCAGAGGGCGCTGCAGAGTCCTTTCGGGGACCAGCATGTATTCCAGTTCAATTCGAGCCTGAATCGACAACATCCTTATCAACAAATCGCGATAGTCAGCCGGAAGGTCGTCGGGTCCCTCGAAGTCTTTTACGCCAGTGAGGGCCCGATACTGATTGTCATACTGCTGCTCGCTAACTCCGAGACTGCCGTGTGCCGCCATGATTACTTCTCCTGTAAGGTTTGAAGGTGCTCGTGCTGGCTCCGTTCCTGAATGAGGATCTGCTCGATCCGCTCGCGCAGCACCTTCTTGGCTATCTTACCGACCGCGGTTTTCGGAAAGCTCTCGACAACTTCTATCCGCTCCGGGAACTTGAACTTCGCAACTCTTTTCTGTTCCAGATGCGCGATGATCTCACGCAAAGCAATCGCCACTCCCGGCTCGCAGATCACAAACAGGCATCCACGCTCACCTACTATCGGATCTGACATCGGCACGAGAGCGGCGGCACAAACCTTAGGATGATCGATGACCAGGTTCTCAACTTCTTCGGCGCTAATCTTCTCGCCCGCGCGGTTGATCATATCCTTAACCCGGCCTGCAACTACCAGGCGCCCTGAGTCATCAACTAGAAGCATATCACCGGTGCGATAGAACCCGTCCTCAGTGAAAGCGCGGCGATTGTGCTCCGTCGCCTTGTAGTAGCCGCGAATAGTGTAGGGTCCACGAACGAGTAACTCCCCTGTTCCGCCGACGACGACGTCCCTGCCTTCCTCATCCACCACCCGATACTCATCATGCAGTGAAACTGGAAGACCTACGGTTTCCAACACCACCGGATCCGGATCACTAAGCCTGGTAGTAGTGATGAATCCTTCCGCCATGCCAAGGACCTGCTGAACCCGACAGCCGAAGACTTCGAGTGCGCGCCTGGCCGAGGTCGGCAGGAACTTGGCGCCGCCCGCAATAATTTGCTTCAGCGACGACAGGTCCCGCTTAAGGATCTGCTGGCGCTCCATTAGCGAGATGTAGAGCGCGGGGACTCCCGGCATGGCAGTGATTCGCTCGCGCTCGATAGCATCGAGAACGTCATCCGGAGCGGCGGATTCGAGAAGAACCGCGGTGCCGTTCGCGAGCAGGGTCCCCATCAAACCTGGAGCGGCTAGCCCGAAGTTGTGCGAGACGGGGATAGCTATCAGGAAGATAGTGCGGGAATCAATTTCGCACACCTCATTCATCGCGCGCGCGTTGTACAGATAATCGGCGTGCGTGCGCGGGATCAGCTTCGGCAGCCCGGTGGTTCCGCCGGAAACCAGAAACAGCGCGACGTCGAATGGGTCGGCGCGAAACTCAGGTCGCGTAGCCGCCCGGTTCTCGATAAGTTTCCGAATGCTCAGGAATCCGGGCGCATCGACCGTAGTGGCACCTGACGTCAGCACAAATTTCAGGCGAGGCTGTTGCTTCTTAAGCGTGCGCGCCATCTCCGCGTAATCGAAATTCCGATGGCCAGGGGCGATCGCGTACCCAACCGCATCGCTGTGTTCGAGAAAGAACCCGATCTCGGCCTCGCGATGCGCCGGGAGCGCCATGATCGGCAACACGCCAAGTTTCGAAAGCGCCAGGTACAGCATCGCGAACTCGGTTTGATTGGGAAGCTGCACGACCACGCGATCGCCCGGACGCAAACCGGCACCGTACAGTCCATCGGCCAGCCGTTCACTTCCCTCGGCCAACTCGGCATAGGTAGTCCGCGATTGCGATGCGATGATCGCAGTCTTACCCGGCGTTTGTCGCGCGACCGCCGCGATTGCCTCGTCGATGGTTTGGTCGCGCCACAATCCCAACCGCCGATAATGCTCCGCGATGGGTTGCGGCCACGGAGTGCAATCTTCAAGCATGGCAAGCTGTGACCGAGCGCTCATTCATTTTGTACATACACGCGACCTTGGCAACGACGCCCGTCAAGCCACCCTTCGGCGGCCCTTGCGGCTCCGCGCTGATCTCATGATCCCAAGCGCGATTGGTTCGAGCTCGTCGAGGTACTCCTCGACTGTCGAGTACTGAGCAAGAATCCAGCGTCGGATCGCCCAGGCCTGGCAAAGATGCATCAGCGAAATCAACTTCAACTCGATCGAATCGGGCTCAAAATCGCCGCTCCGGATCGCCGGCTGCGCCGAGCGCTTGAGCAGTTCGAGGATGCGCTGATCTCGCTCGAAAAGCGGACGCCGCTGGTCGGGCGTCAGAGTTTTGGTCTCCTGGTATGCGAGCCTGGTGTATTGACGATTCTGATCGATCATGTCTCCGTAAGCGCGAAACACCTTGAGGAAAATTTCCGCCGGGCTAAGGCTGCGGGCTTCCGACTCGATTTGCTGCTCGACCGCGCGGACGGTCTGCTCAATCTGGCCCTGGCTATCCTCCAAAATGTAGCGAAGAATGTCATCCTTGGTGTCGAAGTAGTTGAAGACCGCACCCACGCTCATGTCGGCGGACTGCGCAACCGACCGCACCGTGGTGGTGTGATAGCCGTAGCTGATGAAGAGCGGCAGCGCGGCCTTGGCGATTCGAGCCCGACCCTCGCGCAGCCTGGCTTCGTCGCCAACCTGCGTACTCGGCGACGGCGTTTTCACCGTGAGCCCGGTTTTCGATTCGCGTAGGCGCTGGGTTGCAGATTTCAATCGGATCCTCGAATGAACGCTTATTCACTTCGAGTACTCCTGTCAAGGAAAAGCACGGAGCGAGGCATCCGCGTTGAGTAAGAGCTTGCCGGCTGGTTTTGCTAGCTTCGAGGGCGAGGTTCATGGCCAGTGCTATATCTGATCGGCGGGGCTCCACGGGCGGGCAAATCGATTCTCGCGCGACGGCTGCTCACGATGCGCAAGGTTCCATACTTCCCCACCGACCTTCTGATGATGGGGCTGGCAAAGTCCATGGCGCTGCCTGGTCTGAATCCTCACCATAGCGCGCAAACCCGCTCTCCGATGATGTGGCCGATCCTCCGCGGGATCGCGACCACGATCGTGGAGAATGGCGATGACTATCTTCTCGAAGGCGATGTTCTGATGCCTGAGAACGCCGCCGAACTGCGCAATCGCTTCGGCGCGGCGGTGAGAGCGTGCTTCCTCGGTTACGAAAATGTCGATCCAGCGCGAAAGATGCGGGACATTCGCAGACACGACGCCGACCGGAGTGAGTGGACTTACGATTGCGATGACGCGCATCTGATGCGCCTGATCGGAGAGTTTAAAACCTTGAGCGAGGAATTGCGGCGCGAATGCGCCGATTACGATTTGCGCTACTTCGACGGCTCGGAGGATCTCCTCGCCACAGTGGAAGCGGCCGTCGCGTATTTGGGTTCCTGAACAGCTTTTCACGAGCGCATCGCCGGTAGCGCTTCATCGCGGAAAATGAAGAAGCGGCGCAGGATGCCTGCGCCGCTTCAGCTTGATGCCTATGTGGCCTACCAGCGGTTGCCGCCGCGGCCTCCTGCTCCACCGCCCGGTCCGCCGCGATCGCGATCGCGACCGCCGAAGCCCCCGCCACCGCCCGGCCGGCCGCCGCGACGTTCGCCGCCACCGCCGCCACCACCGCGCGGCCCGCCGCCGTCGCGCGCTTGATCGATCTTGATTCGCCGTCCCTTCAGATCGGTTTCGTTGAGCGTCTCGATCGCCTTGCTGGCGCTATCCTGATCCGCCATTTCAACGAACCCGAACCCGCGTGACTGGCCGGAAAATTTGTCGGTCACCACGACAGCTTTTTCGACCGTCCCGACCTGGGCAAACAACTCCATCAGGTCTTCGTTCGTGACTGCGTAGGCAAGATTACCTACGTACAACTTGCTGGGCATAGGAGCCCTCCTTCTGAATTGGTGCCGGAAGCTCTTAAACGGGACCCGACCAGGATTAGGGGGTGCGACGCGATAAGGGCGGTCCGAGCGTACGTATAAAAAGCATACTCTCTGGCATCTCAGTGTAAAGCAATTTCTGCGGGACGGGCTCAGGCGGCGGCGTTCATCATAGCGGCGAGAAACTTTAACACGTAGTCGTTAACAAGCGCGGGCTTTTCCTGTTGCACCCAATGTCCGGAATCTGACACGTAGTGGATTTCAAACGGTCCGGTAAAAAGTTCTTTCATGCCGAAAGTGAGCTCTTTGCGCAGCGCGACATCCTGCTCACCCCAGATCACCATGGTCGGAGCCGAAATCTTATGTTCCATCCATTCGGGAGTTTTGCGATTGCGGAAATTCTCGCGGAACAGCGCGCGATAGTAGTTGATCGCGGCGGTCACCGAATATGGATTGCGAAACGCGGCGCGGAAATGCGCGAGGTCGTCGTCGCTGAACGCGGTTTTCTGCACCGCGCTGTCGCGCAACATTCGTTTGATGACCGCGAAATCGCGCGCGCGGAGGAGAGCCTCGGGCAGCCGCGGAATCTGGAAAAACAAAATGTACCAGCTCTTCAGCATCTGGCGCGGATTGCCGCGCAAGTTGTCGCGGAACTTCTTCAGATGCGGGCAATTCATCACGATGAGCCGTTCGACCAGCTCGGGACGCTGCAGCGCGGTGGCCCATGCGATCGCGCCGCCCCAGTCATGCGCCATCACGATCGCGCGCTGATGCCCGCAAGCTTCGATCAGATCGCCAACATCGCCGATCAATTTGTTGAGCGAATAATTCTCGATGCCGACCGGCGCGTCACTCTCGCCATAACCGCGCAGGTCGGGTGCGACGCATTCGAAATGCGGCGCGAGCGCGCGAAGCTGGTGACGCCATGAATACCAGCACTCGGGAAATCCATGCAGCATTAAGATGAGCGGCTTGCCCGCGCCCTGCCCCACTCGCGCGACTTGCAGGTTGATGCCGCTTTTCAGACGCAGCTTTTCGAAATGCCATGGATCGGTCATAGGATTTGCGGAACCGCGATTGGGAATCTGGAATTTCCTGGACCTTTCTAGAATTCGGCTTTGAAGGTGTCATGCCCATCGCCGGCATACGAGACACGCATGCCTTTGAGGCACATCATCCGCAGCGTCGGGGCATTGAAGAAGGGCGCCTCGAAGGGATTCTTCTGCAGGAACGCCGCCTTGAGCCGGTTCCATTCTTCACTGTCGCGTTTCACCTCGCGGGCCTGACTCTGGACCACAGCCCGCGATACTCGAAAGGTTGGGACATCGCCGGTGTCGCGATTGTCGACCAGCACCGTGGCGTTGGGGCGCTTGAGCAGATTCTGATACTTCTCAGCGCTTTCGTTCATGATGAAGATGAGATTCAGATCGGCGGTTTCGCCGAATGCCTGCAGCGTCGCGGTCGGCCACTCGTCGCCCTGAGTCACGAGCACCGCGACGTGTTGGGCGGTGAACAATTTTTCGAGTTTCTGTCTCTGGTCTTCTTCCAACATACTTCCTCGATGCACTCGTTGACTGCTTGAATTTCTATCGCTGTGATTCGACCACGAAGTTATATTCGATCGAATCGGGGCCCTTGCTCAGTTTGTCGCTGGAGCTCTGATACTTCACCACCAGTTGCTCGCGCGAGCCGAACACTACATCGGAGTCGATGTACTTGTCGCCATCGATGTACAATGCGGTCACCAACGGCTTGCATCCCGTTGCGGTTATTATGAAGTGAATATGCGCGGGACGGAACGGATGCCGCCCCAAGGCATTCAGCATCATGCCCACCGGTCCATCGCTCGGAACCCCATAGCTGCAAGGCTTGACCGTGACGAAGCTGAACTTCCCGTCGGCGCCCGAGCGAAGGCGCGCGCGCAGATTCATCTCCGCGCCCTTGAAATTGTCGAATTGCAAGTCGTACAGCCCGTTCGACGAGGCCTGCCATACGTCGATCTGCGCCCCGCTCAGTGGTTTCCCATCCGTCGATGCAACGCTGCCACCAACCATCAGTGGTTCGCCCTCGATGCCGCGTGCGATGTTAGCGCCATTGGCCAATTCGGGCGCGCCCTCGCGAAAAAACGGCCCGAGCAGGCTCGATTCAGTCGCCGACGCCGACTTGCCTCGATTCGCGAGGATGTCGACCAACGCGCTGAGGCCTAAGGTATCCGAGAGCAGGATGAATTCCTGACGCTTGTCGTCGGTGATATGCCCGACATCGGTGAGAAAGTTTATCCCCCTCATCCATTCCTGCGGCGTCAGCTTCACCTCGCGCGCGAATTCATGCAGATGCCGAATCAGCGCGGTCATCACTTCCTTCAGCCGCGGATCCGGGCATTGCGCGATCCGTTCCAGCGCGGTTTCGGTGACGGTGTGCTGATCAAGATTGCGCATAAGGACTCCTCCGCGACCGAATCGATCGGCGCTTCTGCTCGATGCTAGTTCATGCCCATGGCTATGCAAGAGCCACCTGCCTCCATGGTACAGTCGGGCGGAAATTCGCCTGGGAAGTTTCCGAGGAGGGCGGCTTATGGCTCTGCGAACCGGCGGTGGCGACTACCTATACGAGATCGTCGAACAATGGGGCGAGATGCCCAACCTTGGGATGTATGACATCGCGGGCGTGGCGGTCGATTCGAGGGGCAACGTCTACATGTTCAACCGCGGCGAAACTCCCGTCGTCGTGCTCGATAGCAGCGGCAAGTTTCTCCATAGCTGGGGTGACAAGCGCGTGTTCCCTCGTGCCCACGGCATCACGATCGGCCCCGACGACAACATATGGCTCACCGATGTTTTCGACCATACGGTGAGGAAGTGCACCGCCGAAGGAAAAGTTCTGATGACCATCGGCGTGAGCGGCAAACCGGCCAAAGCGATGAGCGGTCAGCCGTTTAACCAATGCACCCATGTCGCGCTCAATCCGCATACCGGCGACATCTTCGTTTCGGACGGCTACCTGAACCCGAAGGTGCACAAATACGCGCCCGATGGCCGCCTGCTCTATTCATGGGGACAGCCGGGAAATGATCCGGGCCAGTTCAACCTGCCACATAACATCGCGACCGACCGCGACGGCTACGTCTACGTCGCCGACCGCCACAACAATCGGGTGCAGGTGTTCACTCCCAACGGCAAGCTGGAACACATCTGGTATGGGATGGCGATGCCGTGTGGGCTGTGCATCGACACCCGAAGCCCGGAGCAACTGTGTTACATCGGCGAGCTGAGTTCAGTGTGGTGGACGCTGGAGGCGGCCGAATTCTGGGAAGCCTGCAACCGGCCGGGGATGGGACCGCGCGTCAGCATCTACTCGCTCGACGGCAGACTCCAGGCACGGCTGTGCGACAATGGGCAGGGCGAAGGCCCCGGCCAACTCGTAGCTCCACACGGAATCGCGGTCACCCCTGAGGGCGATATCCTGGTTGCGGAAGTCTCCCGTACGATCCTGGGCAGGAAGCTCGAATCATCCCGACCGGTACGAAACTTCCTGCGCCTGGTGAAAATGAAAAAGTCTGCGCAGCATGGGCACCTGTGATCAATGGGCGCTGATGAGCAGGATCAAGGTAGTGTCGCCATGATCGCCTTGCCGCTCAACTTGAGCAGGAACTTCGAGGGTGTCGTGCTAGGCGCGCTGGCGTGCAGGGCTCCCACCGCGTCGATGCCTTTAGATGATGGCTCGTGGAATTGGAACCCTCCCATGATCAGCAGCCCGCCCGGGATCGTCCCGCACAGCGTGGCTGATACGTCAATAGTTTCGGTATCCTTCGAGCCGGGAATCGAGAGCGCCCCGAATGCGGGAAAGCAGGCGTTCCCGGTCGTCTTTTCGCCAATATCCACCGTCAAGGCCAACGAGACCGCGTTGGAGGAACCGAAAACCGGGCCCATACCCGAGCCGCCGTACAGGGCGCATTTGCAATTGCCGCTTCCGCAGGTGGAGCTATATCCAATGTTGCACGCGGTGTTCATCGAGCTTGATGGGCTGAGCATCAAGGTCGCGGAGTAACCGATCTTTTTGGCTCCGGCGGCGTTCGCGACCGGGAGCAGATCCTCCGCGAACGCACCCGAGGCGCCCAATCCGGAGAAGACGCTGCATCCAATCGCCAAAACCGCGACGGTAATAAATTTTGCACGCATTACTTCCCTCCCTTGGCGTACTCGCAAGCGCTTCTAGAAATCGACCGGGTTCGCCTTCAGCTTACCGGTCGCATACTTCTCGGGCAGCGTGGGATCGGCATTCTCCCACACCAGCAGCATCGAACGCTTGGGCGAGTAGCCCTGATGGCGGATGTCGGCCGGCATCGCGGCAACGTCGCCCGCCTTCATCACCGCCCGCGCGCGCGGCGCGCCGGTATCGCGATCCTGAATGTCCCAATGAATCTCGTCGCTGAGCTGCACGAACCATTCGACCCGATCGTTGCCGTGGATGATCGGCAGGATGAACTCCTCGGTGGTGGCGCAGACCTGGCTATCCTTCACCGTCGAGCACACCGACGGATTCCAGGTCACATCGGAGCGCGAGACGTAGGCGAAAAAGTTATATGCATACACTTCGTTTTCGAATCCGGGCTCCGCATGCACCTCGGGTTCGTCCTGCGGCACATCGAGGAATTGGCGATTGATCGGGTTGCCCGCTGCGTCGCTGCGCAGCGGGATCTCCCCCTTCATCCCCGTCATCCTATTGGCGACCAGCCGCTTGCGATTGATCGCGTTCGGATTGCTGCCGCGCTTGGGCCCGAATGGGCTGCCGGTTTCGGTCGGCGCCGCGAACGGATCGAAGCCTTGGTTGGTCCAGTCCGCGAGCATCTCGGCGAACAGCGCGCGCACCTCGTCGCCTTTGAGGTTCTCGACGTATTGCTTGTTCTGCGCGCGATAGCCGGCGTTGTAGAGGCCCGCGAAGACGTCGACAGTGCCGTAGTGATTGGCGGTACCAAAGACCGAATCGAAGTTCACGATGCCATAGAAAAAATTCCACGAAACGTCACGCATCAAGGCGCGCAGGAACGCATCGACCGCCGTGGTATGGCTGCCGCCGGGCCACGTGATGTGCGCGAAGTATTCGTCGCGTGTGAAGTTGAAGCCGCCTAACTTGAAGGCATGATATCCGTACTGATTGGCATCCGGCATTTTGATCTCCCCTACTTCTGACAGATGTCCTTCCAGCGCTCGACGGTGAGGTCGCCTGCAATCGTTTGCAGTAGAATCACCCCCGGCTTGCTCGCATGAAACTGATACGCGGCGCCCTTGGGCAGCAGTGCCATGTGGCCGCGGCGCGCGACGATGTAGCCCATCTTCTTGCCGTCGGGATTGCCTTCCAGCATGGTGGTGCCTTCGTGATCTTCGGCGACGATTTCCTTGTTGAGTTTGACGAGACGGATTTCCACTTCACCATCCATGATGATCGCCGATTCATCGTGCGAGGCGGTATACCACGGCGAAGTGCCCTCGGCGCGCACCGCCTCGAGGACGTATTTCAGATTCTTGCCGACCGCGATTTTTTCGTAGGGCTCGGCCTTCGATGCGACTTCATAGATATTCGAGAAGACGTAGTTGCGCGCGTCATCATTGATGACCTCGACGCCGCCTTTCTCGAAATTGTCCAGCGATCCGAAATGCGTCTTATGCGCCATCGCACCCTCCAATGCTGATTGGATATTACGCGATCCACTCCCGACGACGAATGTCTCCAGCTACCTTCTCAGCTCTTCCAGATTTTTCACGCCTAATCCCGCCTGCTTCCAGCTCCCGCGAGCCGAGAACAGGGGCAATTAGGGACGTCAAACCGCGACGTTCACTGTCGTGCTGAACACCGGACTGGATTTTTCATCAGGAAGCGGCAATTCGTAGATATCGAAGCCTATAGCGCGGACCTCCTCCCTTCCGGTCTACCGCTTTGCGAATTTTCCCGATTTTTAATGATGCCCAGCGGCCTTGATGACCGTAGGCGGCCAGTTCGGGACTTCCGGCGGGCGCTTGCGAGCCATCCCCTTCTCGATGATGCGTTGCTTGAGGGCAGCCTTTTCCCTGGTGCGTTTGAGGTCACGCTCCTTAACTTCAGGTAGCGCTTCCCTGCCGAACAGTTCGATCGATGACATCAGCATCTCATGCGGAATGCGTCCCGCCTGCGAGAGGAAGATCACCTGATCGATGCCGGAATCCTCGAACTCCCGCAGCCGCGCACCAATCTGCGCCGGGGTGCCGACGCAATCAGCGGTGCGACCCTCGGGCAGCGCGAAATTCTCCGGCTTGTTTTTGTAATTCTCCCAGATGTTGGTTTTGCCGGGCTCATGATTTCCGAAGAAGCCGTAGTGTCCGAGGCCATACAGAAAAAATCCTTGATGCTCGGCCGCCAGCGCGCGCACCTTGTCCTCGTCGCGATCGCAAAGGAACGGGCACGCGATCGCGATGTTAGGATTGACGGCGTAGCCGGCCGGCTCACATTCGTTCTCGAGCGTGGTGTAGTAATCGTGCACCCACTGTCGCGCTTCCTCGGGCGAGACAAATGAAAAGGTCAAGGCGCCGAGGCCGAGCTTGGCCGCGAGCAGGATGGTTTCGCGCCGCGAACACGCCAACCACATCGGCGGATGCGGTCGCTGCAGCGGCTTCGGCACGACATTGCGCACCGGAGCTCTCAGGTACTTCCCCTCGTGCCCGTTGAAGGGCTCCTCGACCAGCATCCGGGTGACGACGCTCAAGCCTTCGCGCCACATCGCGCGCTTCTCTTCCTGCGGAATGTTGAAGCCGCCCAGCTCGATTTCGGCCGCGCCTTCGCCGGTGCCGAAGTCGCATCGCCCGTCGCTGACCAAATCGAGCGTTGCAATTCGTTCCGCCACCCGCGCCGGATGATTGATCAGCGGTGGAAGCTGGACGATTCCATGGCCGAGGCGAATGTTTTTGGTGCGCTGGCTGCACGCGGCCAGAAAAATTTCCGGCGCCGACGAATGCGCGTATTCCTCGAGAAAATGATGCTCGGTGGCCCATACGTAGTCGAAGCCGAGGCGGTCGGCGAGCTCGACCTGATCGAGCGCATCTTTGAACAGCTTATGTTCGGAATCGCGAGTCCATGGACGCGGGAGCTGATGCTCGTAGAAACCGCCGATCTTCATTGCCACCTCGACACAAGCTCGTGGATTGATCGCACCGCTAGCATTACTGCTCGACCGCGTCGAGCGGTATCGTGGTGCACGGCGAGGGCTCCCGGGGCACGATCGACATGGCGCCCTGAGGGTTCGACGAAGGGTTTGGGAAACGCCTCAGCTTCAAGCAGCGAAGTCATACCAGCGGTAGGTTTTTGCTCCTTACGCGCCATTGCCTTGCTGCGGCGCTTTATCTACAACATTGGTTGCTCCTCTAGCGGCTAAACCAGAATGTCTGACCTGAAAGCCTCTAAAACCGAGCGGTTTACGGCTGCTCTGGAACCTCACCCGAACGGACTGTTGTGGGAGTCGCGCGCCGAGACCGGCGAACTCACCCGTTTCGGCGGCGAGATGCGGTCGATTCTCAGCTCTCCCGCCGCCTGCCCGGAAAATCCACGAATCGCGATCGAAATGTTTCATCCGGATGATCGGGAACGGGTTACCGGCTTGTTCGCGCGCGTCATCGCAACTGGAAAGCCCGAGGTTTTCGATGCGCGAATGGTCAGTGACGGACCCCAGCCGATCTGGGTTCGTCACGCGATTCGCACCGTGCAGCGCGAGTCGGGCCTTTTCCTGCGCGGCGTTTCGTTCGATATCTCCGACCTCAAGCGCACACAAAATGAATTTTTGCGTGCTCGCGCGCGGTTGTCTTTTCTAGCCGGGATGAGCCGCATTCTGGGCGAATCGCTGGACTTCGAGACGACGCTCAGGAATGTCGCCAAATCGGCAGTTGCGGAGATCGCCGACTGGTGCGCGGTCCGAATCATCGCAAACGACGGGACCATGGAGCGCCTGGCCGACGTGCATAGCGATCCTTCCCGCGAGGCGATGCTCAAAGAGATGGTCGAGCGCTTTCCGCCCACCGAGGATTTCGGACCGCGCAAGGTGATTCGCGAAGGCAAACCGGAATTCCTGCCTGATACCAGCGGGCTCGCCGACGTGGTGGGCATCGATGCGGAGCATCGCGAGCTGCTGCACCGCATCGGGTTCACCTCGTACATCTGCGTTCCAATGCGCGGACGCGAAAATATCCTGGGCGTCATCTCGATGGCGATCATTGACTCCGGGCGCCACTTTACCGAAGCGGACCTCGAGCTGGCCGAGGTGCTTGCGGCCCGCGCCTCCATCGCGATCGAGAATGCGCGTCTTTACCGGAACGCGCGCGATGAACTGCAGCGCCGCGAGACCTTCATCGCGCAACTCGGGCATGAGCTGCGCAATCCGCTCTCGGCCATCGCCAACGCGGTGACGGTGCTCGACACCGCCGGCCTCGATCACGATCGGACGACCAGGCTGCACGACATTTTAAAACGACAGACTTCGCAGTTGACGCAGCTGGTCAATGACCTGCTCGACGTTTCGAGAATCACGCAAGGGAAAATCTCGCTCAATAGCAAACCACTCGATCTTGGAGCACTGGTCGAGCGATGCGTTCAGACCTTGCAAGAGACCGACGACGCTGAATGGCGAAATATCGATCTGCAAATCGAAGCCACTGACCTCACTATCGAGGCCGACGAGGTCCGCATCGAACAGGTCATCTGGAACCTGCTGACCAACGCGATCAAGTTTACCCGGCCGGGCGGCCGCATCGAGGTAGCCGTTGCGCGGGACGCCGGCCGCGCGGTACTGACTGTCTCCGACGACGGAGCCGGAATCTCGGCGCAAGACCTGCCCAACATTTTTCGGCCGTTCCATCAGGCGGCGATCGGCTCGGCTGATGCCGGAGGGATGGGCCTGGGATTGGCGCTGGTTGAGCAACTGACTCGTTTGCACGGCGGCACGGTAGCGGTAACCAGCGAAGGCCCCAACACCGGCAGTACCTTCGAGGTCAGGCTGCCGCTGGCGCAGCGAAGGGTTTCACAGGAGGCGAAGCGAGTTCCGCACCATATCGTGACCGAAACGAAAAGAGTTCTCCTTGTCGATGACAATCCCGACGCGCTGGAGAGCCTGCAGATGTTGCTCGAACACGTCGGCTATGAGGTTGAAGTCGCGGCTGACGGTCACGACGGCATCGAGCGCCTACGGTCATGGCATCCTGACGTCGCGCTGATCGACATCGGGCTGCCTGACATCGACGGCTATGAACTGGTGGCGCGGGTGCGCGCTATGAACCTCGAAACCCGTCCCTTACTGGTGGCAGTGACCGGCTACGGACAACCCGAAGATCGGCAGCGGGCGCTCTCAGCCGGCTTCGATGTTCATCTGACCAAACCCGTCGACTTCGACGAATTGACCCGGATACTTAGTTTCAAAGGTCAGCACTAGGCGCCTTGCTGTAGATCTGGATTTGTTATGTCAGCTACGCATCAAACCGAAGAACCCTGCGTCTTGCTGGTCGAGGATGATGACGGCGCACGCGAAGCGTTGTCGGACTGTCTCGAGATGGAAGGCTTCAGCGTAGTGTCGGCGCGCAACGGCCGCGAAGCTCTCGATTATCTTCACCACGCTCCACTACCAAAGGTCATACTGCTGGACCTGTTCATGCCGGTGATGACGGGATGGGAGTTTCGCGCGGCGCAAAAGAAGGACCCTGCTATCGCCGACATCCCTGTAGTTGTAGTGACGGCTTTTGGTTCCAGCGTGACTAAACAAATTGACGCCAGCTTGATCCTGCACAAGCCCTTGGACCTGGATCGGCTCATAACCGTGATTCGTGATTATTGTTGAACAGTAGTCGCTATGGATTCCCGGGAACAGCAAGCCGAAATGGAAATCGAGAAGCTCGAGCTTCAAGATGCCGCGGCCGGCTTGCGTAATGACCTCGATACCATCGAGAGGCTCTGGTCCGACCGGCTGGTGGTCAGCAGCCCGGCCAATCTGCTGTTCAACAAGTCCCAGTTGCTGGCTTTCTTCCGTGCGGGATTGATTCGACTTAAGTCGCTGGAGCGGCGCGTTCAGCGGGTAGTCGTCGCGGGAGATACCGCAGTCACCACCGGCAGCGATACCTTTGTGGTGCTCGGCGGCGCCGATGCAGGGAAGACCATCTTTTCGAGCTACATGAGTTGCTGGAATCGTGAGAGTGGCGAATGGAAGCTGCTGGGTCGCCATGCGACCGTGGTAGGTAAGATGAGACCGGATGGAACCTTCGAGACCCCCGCCACCTGACGATGCCTCAGGACATCTTTTTTGCTATACTGCTTTGGCGGCATCCATCAGGGTGCCGTTTGACATTTAAGGGGCCGGTGCCGACGAGATGCGAAAATACATAAACGAACCCACCGTGGGGCTTTCGGCAATCGGCAAGGAAGTCTGAAAGGTCGCGAAAGATCATTACGCAAAAAAGGGCAAAAACAAAGCCACTTTATGTAGGAAACACAAGGGTTTTGTCTTGAAGATGCCAGGGATCATGTATGGAAGGTTCAATCCTCGGAACCGCAAAAACAAACCCACTGCGAGCATCGTGATCTTCGGGAACTGCACAAACGAACCCACCCAATGGCGAACAAAAGGCGCAACTAGACCTGGGTTAGACCTAAGGATTCGGTGCTATTACGCCCACCAGCTTCAGCTTCACCGCACCGGTACTCCCGATGCTTCCCACCACTGAACCGGTGCCATTTAAACCTAGGGTTGCAGGGTCCAGGTCGAATCCCCCGCCAATGCTCTGGGTGCCTCCCGATGGAGTCGATTTGCATAGCGCACCCGTAACATCGAGAGTCTTGACCGAACCATCCTTGGTGTTGGTTACCGCGAGGCTGCCGAAGAACGGCGAACACCCTTCCTCCGGCGAGGCATCGAAGCTGTCCAGCGTGATGGCTCCGGCGACGGTTCCTTTGCCCAATCCTCCGGACGCGGTGCCGCTCAGGGTAACGCAGGTGCATGCGGCGCTGGAGCCGGGACAGGTCGCGGCATAGCTGGTCCCCGTGGTGCATGGCAATGGTACAGGAGCGGCCGCAATGGCTTTGATCGAGGCAGTCACTTTCTTGGGCTTGGCTGATCGATGCCGCTGACGCCGGCATCGTGGACATGGTGAGGCTCACCACCAGAAGAACTGCTAAGACCAACCTCGACATCTCTTTCCGGTCTCCTGAATCCATCTCGTGAATCCGTTGCCCTGAAGACAATCGCCAATGGCGCGACCTTTCACAAGGTCACCATAAGCAAGGATCGTCCGCCGCACCCCTCGGGCATTCGAAGTTGATTCCCAATTCGCCATGATATTTGTCAATTCGCCATGATTATGGCATACGCTATTTCATTATGAGAATTGAATCGCGGCTTCGAAGCTGGCCTCGGATCGTCATGATCGCCATGGTGGGAGGCATCTTCTTCAATGCGGTTTGCTGTCAGGCCGACCCGCTCCGGTCTCCGCTCATGCTCCAGAGCGCACCCGACGTACTGCAATCGGTGGGGCAGTACTTTCAAAACTGGTTCGTGCGCGCATCAGAAACCCAGGCCGAGCAGCCGCATTGGATCACTCCGGTGGTTACGGTGACGCCGCGACTCGAACAGGAGTTACGCTACGATCAATCCTTCCAGTCAATGCAGCATGGCGTGTCGACCACCAATTTCGGCGGTGGCAAGGGCCTCGAGCTGATCCCCTGGTACAACACCGAAGTGATTTTGGGGATCCCGAATTATCAAGCCCACGAGGTTCCGGGAAAGAAAGGCGCCGCCGCCCGCGGCAGCGATGACTTCGGAGACTGGACCGCGCTGGTCAAATATCGGTTGCTTTCGGCGAACGAAGAGAAGGGCAACTACATTGTCACCGCCTTCATGGGCTTCAGCGCACCCACCGGACCGGAGGGTAATAGCCAGGGCCATGCCCTGTTCACGCCTACGCTTGCGTTCGGCAAGGGATGGGGCGACTTCGATTTCCAGAGCACGGTCGGGATGACCTTTCCCAATGGAGGACTCGATCGACTGGGGATGCCGCTAAGTTACAACACCGCCTTTCAGTATCACGTCGCCAAGTACTTCTGGCCCGAGTTTGAGGTCAACTACACCTGGTTCCCCGATGGCGAGCATGCCGGGAAAAACCAGGTCTACCTGACCCCTGGTCTGGTGATGGGCCGGTTTCCGATTTACAAGCGCCTTGGATTGACGCTCGGTGGCGGATTTCAGGTAGCTGCGACCAAATACAGCCAGTATCACAACGCTTGGATCATCTCAGGCCGGATCCCGTTCTGAAGCGCATCTCGCTCGAATCCGGGTACTCCACAGCTAAGGCTGTTTTCAAGGGCCGGTGATGTGCACCTAACACCCCCGTAACATCGCTGTGCAAATTTCGCCTCGCCAAGTGGGGAGGTGCATGCACTGCGAGCCGGAAAACACGGGAGAGGTGTTGGTGTGCGGGCTATGGTTCCGCACATCGCTGCTATCTTGGCCAGGTTGCGCCCGTCGCTTTTCGTTCCAAATCCAGCACGCGGTATTCCGATTTCTTTGCGACCAGCATCGCGATCTTCGCGAGTCACTCGTTTGAATGGCTCCGGGTATGCGAAGCGCGTTTGGTCGCCACCGCGATGGTCTTTCACTCGGAGCGCCGGTTGGAGTGAATCCATCGCAGCATCGATAGGGTCCAAAAACTCTCGCACAACGGAAGGATGAAGCTCATGAGGAGAACGAAACGATTTCATTCATGGCGGCTGATGCTGGGGTCAGCCGTCATCGTCGCAGCCATGGCGGGGTGCGAGACCATGCAATCCACCTTCACGCCATCAATGAAACCGGGCCAGACCGCAGGGACCGCGGCAGTCCCTCGAGTCCAGGACTGCATAATCATGAATGTCTCTTCGCCAACCAAGTACGTGTGCGACGGAAAGACCTACACCTCATTCCAGCTCGCTAAGAAGCGCATGGACGAAGACAAAAAGTATGCCTCGGGCAAATAGCGCGAACACCTACACAGGGAGGAGATCGATGAAGGTCGGGAGATGGAAATCCAGCTTGGCTGCCACCATGGCGGCCAGTTTGCTCGCGACGATGACTGCCTATCCGCTGACGGCGCTGGCGCAATCGGTCAAGGGCATCATGATGTACGAAGACACCAGGACCGGTGCATTCTACAGCAAGCCCGGCAAGGGCCGAATTGCTATCGGACACCTGTATCTGGATGGCGAGGCGCCCCCGCCAAGTGCGGCCGCGGTGCAGGAACAGGTCCAGAAGGAAGTCAAGAAGCATGACGACGAACTTCGCACCGAGTTCATGCAGAACCAGACCACGCTGCTTCAGAAGAATGCGGAATTGTCCAAACAGGTGGCTGAAATCAAGCCCGCCTGGACCGACTACATGGACAACTTCAAGAACAAGTTCCGGCTCGGGACGCTGATCTACGCGGACTGGCGGATGTATTCGCACACCACTTATCAGCCGCAGGAACTGACCCAGATCAACAATCCTGGTATCGGGAACAACGGGTTTAACTCGTTCGATATCTCGCGCGCATATCTGAATTTTTACTTCTTTCCGACCGAGGACTGGACCGCGCGCATCACGCCAAACATCTATCGAGAGTTGATTGCAAGCGGCACTTCCGATTCGGCGGGAAAGAACGGGACCTATTCAAACTCGGCTGACGGCAACCTTAGCTACCGCCTGAAGTACGCTTATCTGCAATACAACAAGCTGTGGGACAAGCTTCACGTCGACCCGATGAAAGGCGGCACTATCAGCGTCGGTCAGATTCAGAATCCGCTGATTGATTGGGAAGAGCAGATGTATGGCTACCGCTTTGTCAACCTCGTACCCTGGAACTATCTTAGCCTGTCCTCGACCCAACAGGGCATCTCAATCCAAGGTCCGATCAAATTCCACGAGCTGCAATACCTCGAATATGATGTCGGGGTCTTCAACAACTCCAGCTTTCATGCGATCGAGAACAGTAACACTAAACAGGTCATGGCCCGCGTGTCGGTGTATCCGTTCGGCGCCAAGTGGCGATTCCAGGGTCTCGGGCTCACCGGCTTCTACGACTATGGGTATGGCGGCACCACGACACCTGACACCTCCTTCAAGCCACACAGCACGCGCATCGCAGGCCTGATTCACTACAACACCGAATTGTGGGGTTTGGCCTTTGAGTACGACCAGGGGCACAACGCATTCAGCTCCGGCAATCTATTCTCTGCGGTAGCGCCCGCAGGCGCCTATGCCAACAACAATACGCTCGCGCAAGCTCTCTTGAACAATGGGAGAGCGGTGGAACAAGGCTACGACTTTTTCGGGCACCTTCACATCCCGAAAACTCCTTTCACTCTGTTTGGTATGTTCCAATGGTTCATGCCGAACACTCATGTGGACGTAAATCCGTTCGACTTCCAGCGTTGGGTCGCCGGCATCAGCTATCAGTACAATGAGTTCCTGCGCTTCTCGCTGTCGAGTCAGAACATGCTCTACTACCATAAGAACTTCGCGTTCTCGCAGGCCGAAGCGCAGAAGTTTTCGCCGGTCACTTTTGGACCGGTCCCACCGAGTGCAGCCGGAACGGTACCCAATTCCGTGTTCCGCGACGGACATTCGATCTTCCTGAACCTGGAGTTCAACTACTAAGTCTGCGGCGGTGCAGCGCGGGTGTTTCAACGCCCGCGCTGCATCATGAAAAGGGGGTTCGCTCACGACGAAACACAACTGATCAGATTGCTGCGGCAGGCGCACGGCCCGGGATCGAAGCCCCGCATAGTTGATGTTCCAGTTGCCGCTTGCGCCACGAATGGAAGCTGACGATTCCAGTCCTCGCATCATCGACTCGGTTTGCCACGCGAGGTCCCATTCGGTCCGGGTGGTCTCAGCAATCCGCAAGACGCAGCTTGAGCGCGCGCTGTCAGAGGATTAAGTTGATAGCACGGATAATGCGCAGACGCTTTTCAGAGAACTTCCGTTCGTTGGCCGCGTTGTTTCATTTCGCGGCTTGCCTCCTCAGCGTCGCGATGTTGGTTTCGTTCGCCGCAGTCCAGGTCCATGCATTTCGACCTCACTTTCGCTCCCCTGAGGTTGGCCGTTCGATTGAACGTCACATCTCTGTCGCGCAAGGCGACGAAGACCAGACTTGCGAGCGCCTCGCGCAAAGCAGTCACCTTCCGACATTTTTCACGCCCGTTAGGGTTGACCGCCGGATCGTTCGCCAGGTCAATCCCGAGTCACCTGTCGAAATTCCCCTCTCACGCCTGCTGAACCGTCTGAAGCTCAATCCTTCCGGTTCCGGCGGGCCAGACCCGCTGCTCCAGGTCTAAGTAGAGTCACCGGTCCGCTCGCTGGTGTGGACGGTTGCGTCCGCCGCGCGAGCTCATCCCGAACCGCGCCGGAGAAATCCGGCTTGACGATACGAGGACCCTAACGTGAGCAAGGTTGTCCAGTTTCGGATTCTGCCAATCATCGCGTTGATCTGCTCGATGGCGATCGCGCTCTCGGCATGCGAACAGAACACCGCATCGTTCGCGGCACAGCGAAGAGCGCACGCGCTCGACCGGAGCGCTGCTGACACCCAGACGGCGCAGATGATCAAACGTCTGGAAGTCGCAAAGGAGTTGGATCAAAGCAATGCTTTTGATCCTGGTCTCAGCCCCGTGCGCCGGGAGGATTTCACCATGCAAGCGGCGAAAGCTGACCGGGCTATCAGAGAGCTGCGACATGGTTTTGCGGTCACTCCCGCCGAAATAGAAGACGCGCTGGAGATTCCACCGCGCCACCTGTCGCCCGAAAGACGCCTCCGATTGGTCCATCAACTCCAGCAAGCGCGGGCTCTGGACGAAAAGCGCGCGCAGGAGATCCTGATCTATTGGCAGGATGACGAGCCGGTGGAGCGTGACGAGTTCGACACGCAGGCCAAGCGCGCCGCCGCGGTCGCCAAGAACCTCCAAATCGGCGAACCGGTGCATTGGTCCTCCATCAAGCAGGCATTGCGTGTGCCCGCCGATCCGCTCTGATGGGAGTTGACTTCCGGATGGCGCGGATCAGCGCACGCGCCACCCATGCACAGCTAACGAGGGTCACTACTTAGCAGAGGTCGCACGTGCCAAGTTTCTCGCTGCGCAATCCTTACACGATCATTGTGGGCGCCTTGATAATCGCCATCCTTGGCGTTACCGCGTTCACCCGAATGCCGGTCGATGTGTTTCCTAACCTCGAAATGCCTACGGTGGTGGTTGCAACCTTCTATCCGGGGATGCCGCCGTTGGAAATCGAAGCCGATATAACTACCCGCTTCGAACGCTTCTTCACTCTCGGCAGCGGAATCGATCACATCGAATCGCGATCGCTGCCTGGAGTCAGCATCATCAAGGTGTTCTTCCATCCGGGAACCAACCTGGGATCGGCGGCGTCACAGTTATCCAGCCTTGCGATGGCCGATCTGCGGCATCTTCCGCCCGGCACCCTGCCGCCGCTGGTGCTGCAATCGGGCGCGTCGTCGCTGCCGGTTACGCTGGTGACGGTCTCGGGCAAGGGCTATGACGAAAAACAACTGCGCGATCAGGCGCAGTACAACATCCGCAACTGGATCGCGACGATACCGGGCGCCTCGGTGCCTCCGCCGTTCGGCGGCAAGTATCGCCAGATCATGGCCTACCTCAATCGCGATGCGCTGCAGGCGCGCGGGCTTACTCCGATGGATGTGGTCAATGCGCTCAACGGAGAGAACCTGATCATTCCGGCGGGCGACGCCAAGATCGGCTCGACCGACTACTTCGTCTACAGCAACTCGATGATTGAGAATCCCGACGACATCAACAATGTCCCCATCAAAATCGGCAACGGCGAGGCGCCGGTGTTCATCCGCGACGTCGGGCACGCCGGGGACGCGGCGCAGATTCAGCAGAACGTCGTACGCATCAACGGCCAGCGCTCGGTATACATACCGGTCCTCAAGCAGGGCGGCGCCAACACCATCGCAATCGTCGACGGGGTCGAAAGGGTCTTGAAGAAGATTCCGGATCTTCCTACCGGCATGAAGCTAAAGGCCATCTTCAGCCAGGCAACTTACATTCGCGACGCCATCGATGCGCTGGAACATGAGGCGATTTCGGGCGCGGTGCTCGCCTCGCTGATGATCCTGATTTTCCTCGGCAGCTTCCGCTCCACCTTCGCGGTCTTCCTGTCGATCCCGCTTTCGATTCTCGCCGGCGCGTTCGGGCTGCTGATCAACGGCTCGACCATCAACATCATGACGCTGGGCGGCTTCGCACTCGCAATCGGGCGCCTGGTCGACGACTCGACCGTGGTCCTGGAGAACATCAACCGGCATCTCGCCGAGGGGCAGGAGCCGCGCGAGGCGGCCCGGATCGGGGCCGAGGAAGTGGCGTTGCCGGTGCTCGCATCCACCGTCACCACCATCATCGTATTTTTCCCGGTGATGTTCCTGTTTGGTGTCGCGCGCTACCTCTTCGGCGCGCTCGCGCTCGCGGTGGTGCTCTCGATGGCGGCCTCGTACGTCGTCTCGATGACGATCATTCCGCTGTACTGCGCGCGTTTCCTGACCGCCGAGGAGGCCCTCGAAGAGGAAACCGGACATCGCGGGATCCTGGGCGCTTTCGTACGCCGCTACGAGCGCTTCGCCGAACGCTATGAACGATGGCTGCGCGCGGCGCTCGATCACAAGGTGCCGGTAGTCGGAGCGATCGCAGTGGTGTTCGTGGCGAGCCTGCTGCTCACGCCGATGATCGGCACCGAGCTATTCCCGCAGACCGACTCGGGTCAGTTTATCATCAACTTTCGCGCACCGTTGGGGACTCGCATCGAGCTAACCGAAGACCTCACCAAACGGATTGAAGCCGAGGTGAAACGAGTGGTCCCGGCCTCCGAGCTTTCCACCATCGTGTCGAACATCGGTCTGGCGGCCGGATTCTCGGCGATCTATTCGCCCAACGCCGCGAGCGATTCAGGCTTCCTGATGGTTGCGCTGAAACGCAATCATCGCGTTTCGACCTTCGAATACATTCGACGCCTCAAGTCGGCGTTGGCCGAGAAAGTTCCCGAAGCGGAAACCTTCTTCTCCTCCGGCAGCATTATCGACTCGGTGCTCAACTTCGGCCTCGCCGCCCCGATCGATGTGCAGTTTTCGGGCCCGCACTATTCGGAACTGTTTCGCACCGCACGCGCTGCCAACGAAGTCATCCAGCCGCTCGATTCGGTGGCCGGTTCGTTCATCCCCGAGGAGTCCAACTATCCAACCCTCAAGATCAACGTCGATCGCGTCAAGGCCGCGCGCCTCGGCCTCAACCAGCGCGATGTGGTTCGCAACGTGATCACCGCGCTGACTTCGAATCAGATGATCGCGCCATCGATCTGGATCGATCCCAAAACCGGCAACGACTATTTTCTGACCGCGCAGTACTTCGAGAAGGAAATCGATTCGATCGAGACTTTGCGCAACATCCCGGTGCTCGGGGGAAAGCCCGGAAAGCAAACGCATAATGCACTGCTGCTGCGCAATGTGGCGGACATCACGCGCGAGGAGCATCCTGCCGAAGCCGACCACTACAGTATCCAGCGCGTTGTCGACTTGCTGATCTCGCCGCGTACCGAGGACCTGGGTGGCACCCAGGCGGCAGTGCAGCGGGCGCTGGAAAAAATGCAACTCCCCGCCAACGTCCACTACACCATCCGCGGCTCGGTCTCCGCGATGCAGAAATCGTTCTCCAGCTTCGGCTTCGGCCTCTCGATGGCGGTGGTGCTGCTGTACCTGGTGATGGTCGCGCAGTTCAAATCGTTTCTCGACCCTTTCATCATCATGTTCGCGGTCCCGATGGGTCTCATCGGCGTGATCTGGACGCTGATCCTGACCGGCACCACGCTCAACATCGAATCCTTCATGGGCATCATCGTGATGGTAGGGATCGTGGTCTCGAACGCGATCCTGCTGGTCGATTTCGCCAATCAGCGGATGCGCGAGGGCGAGTCATTGCGCGACGCAGTGGTCCGCGCCGCGCGCATCCGAATGCGCCCCATCATCATGACCGCGATGGCGACGGTGGTGGGCTTGATGCCGATGGCGCTCAAGCTGGGCGCCGGCTCCGAAGCCTCAGCGCCGCTGGCACGCGCCGCGGTCGGCGGATTGATCGTGTCGACGGTCTTCACGCTGGTACTGGTTCCCGCTCTCTATGAACTCTTTTACTCACGCCGTCAGGTCATTTAATGAAGACACCCAGAATTCGCGTTCCGATGTTACTCCTGGCCTGCGCGGCGATGATGGTCTCCGCATGCTCGCGCGACGTGAAGTCGCCGGCGTCCTCGAACGCCACCGCGGTGGTCGTTGCAACGCCGCAGCGCGGGACGATCGATCGTTCGCTGACGCTCCCGGGGGATCTGGTTGGCTACTATCAGTCTCCGCTGTACGCCAAGGTCACCGGCTACTTGAAGACCATTTCGGTGGACAAGGGCGATTGGGTGAAGGCCGGGCAGGTGCTGGCCGAAATCGAGGTGCCTGAACTCAAGCAGCGCCTGGAACGCGCGCGCGCCGAAATGGAAGTGCAGAAGGTTACCTACGATCGGCTGGAAAAAGTCTGGAAGAGCGACCCCAAACTGGTAGCGCGTCAGGACGTTGACGTCGCCAACGGGAAATATCGCGAAGCGAAAGCGCAGGCCGACGAACTCTCGGCGCTGGTCGAGTACACCCGCATCGTCGCGCCCTTCGATGGCGTGATTACCGGAAGATTCGCCGATCCCGGCGCCTTGATCAGAGCCAGTGGCAGTGCCGGGCAAAACGGCGATGGCGGTGGTAGCGGGCAGCCTAATGCGATCCTGAGCGAGGCCATGATCGACAGGTTGCGCGTGTATGTGTACGCACCGCAGGGCGTCATCGGCCAGATCCGGCGCGGCATGCCCGCCAAGCTTACCGTCCAGGATTTTCCGGGCCGCGTATTCAAGGGAACGGTCACCCGATTTGCCAACTCGCTCGACCTCTCCACCCGCACCATGCTGACCGAGGTCGACATCAACAATCCCGGTCATGAGCTTTATCCGGGAATGTACGCGAATGTAATTTTGCAGCTCGAACGTCACCCTGGCGCGATTCAACTTCGCGATTCCGCGATCGGGACCGGACCCGATGGCAGCTATGTGTTCGTGGTCCGCGATGGTGTCCTGGACCGGGTTCCGGTCACCACCGGAATTCGCAGCGGTAGTTCGGTGGAAATCGTCTCCGGCCTCAAGGGTGGAGAGGAAGTTGTTTCGGCTTTGGATCCGGGCCTGACCCAGGGCGAGGTGGTCAAGCCGATCCTCGAGCGTCCCGCGCAAACCAACGCGGCATTGGCCGCAAACCACTGACTCGAGGCTGACATCCATGCTCAAATCCGGACCAGTTGGCGCTGCATTGATCGCGCTATTCATGTTCGCCGGCGCGGCGCACGCACAAACGCCGATTGCAGCCGGCGAGCGTCTCACCTTGCAAAAGGCGGTCGAACTGACGCTGCACAATCATCCTCGCGCACTCGCGGCGCGTTCCGAAGCCGCCTCGATCGATGAGCGTATCGGTGAGGCGAGGTCGCAGTTGTTACCGCAGTTATATGGCTCCGGGCAGTATCTGGGCGCGACCGACAATCCGATCGGCGACACCAACTACATCAACCCCGGCTATATCCCGCGCACTTCCGGCACCGATCACGACCGCAGCGCCGGCGCCAGCCAATCCTTCGTCCCGGAAAACAACTACGCGATGGCCGTGGGAGCATCTCAATACCTTCTGGACTTCGGACGTCAGCGTGGATTGGTCAAGCAGCGCGAGTATGAAAGCGCGGCCGCGCGTGCCGCGGCCAAGCTCACGGATCTGGGACTCATCTACGAAGTTACCCAGCGCTACTTCGCGTTTCTGGCCGCGCATCAGAAAGTCAAGGTTTATGAGAAGGCGGTCGCGCAGCGTAAGGAAGATCTTCATGCTGCCGACGTCAAGGCCAGCGCGGCCCTGGTTCCTCAAATCGACGTGTCCACCGCGGCTGCCGAACTCGCTCGTGCTCAGGTTCAACTGGTCGATGCCCATAACCTCGAGCAGACCAGCAAGGCCGCCTTGGACAATGCGATGGGTCTGGGACCGGATGCTCCCGCGTACAAGCTGGCCGGCGTGCTCAGCTATCGCCCATTCAGCGGAGAAGTCGCGACCTATTATGCCAGCGCATTGAAAATGCGTCCGGATTTGACCGAGATCGAAAATGAGGTGCGCGCAGAAGGCGCCAAGATCACCGAATATCGTAGCGACTTCTTTCCGACGGTTCATGCGGTCGCGGGCTACAATGCGCTGGGGACTGGCACCCCGACCGCCAACAACTACGATGCGGGTATTTTGATTAGCTGGCCGATTTTCAATGGCTTCCAGACCCAGCATCAGATCGCCGAGGCCAGGTTTCATCGCGATGCGCTGAAGCATCAGATCGAGGCGCTGCGGCAACGGATCTATCTGGAAGTGAAGCGCGCGTTCCTGGATTGGCGGACCTCGGTCGAACGCATCAAGCGGATGGAACTCGCGGTCGCCGCCTCGCGCGCACGGCTCGAACTCGCCACCAAACGTTACGATGCGGGGTTAGGCAACATCATCGAACTGACCGATGCCGAGCGCTTCTATATCGAGGATGACGCCGCGTATATCGATGCACTTTACGGGTACGCGGTGACCAAAGCCGCGCTTGATTTTGCTTCAGCGCAACCTTATCAGGCCTCGAGGTAAAGGCGTGCGCGTCCTTCCGCGGTGACGATGTCGTGCTAAGACTGCCGGATGGGGGGCCGGAACGCCATTCTGATGTGACGGGCTGAGCTGGACCGTCGCCTATCGATTGCGATGGTCGCGAACGAGATTGGGCGCCTTCGGGTGGGGATAGGGATGGGGCGTGTGTACTGCCTCGCGATGGAATGTGCGCGCGCGTCCGGCCGCTTCGCGATAAATCTCGGCGAGCTGATCTTCGGTGTCGTAGTCGAACGGATCCTGAAGACGCCGCTCAATGTCACCACCACGCTCCGGCTGGTGTTCGATATACCATCGCGCGGTGCGTCGCAGCGCCTCTTCGGGCGGGATCGGATCTTGATATCCGAGTTGCTGCTTGATCTTGTGCAAGTCGAGCAGCTTGTGATGCGGAGTTATCTCAAGACTCACGCCGCGAGCGGGATATGCGACCTCCCCAGGTAGACTGACGATCTCCAGCTTATGATGCATCTCATCGGCGATGATCTGGACAATTTGGCGAAGGGAGAACTGGCGATCGTCCCCGCAGTTATAGATTTGGCCGGCGGCCGCATCCGGATGATCGACCGCAAGCAGCACGCCATGCGCCAGGTTGCCTGCGTAGCCATGCGTCATCAGGCTGAGACCGCCGTCAGCCAGAATCATGAACGGACGTCTATCGAGCACGCGCCTGATTACACACCACTCCCGCGGAACCAACTGGTAAGGCCCATACACATAGGGATATCGATAGACTGAGCCGCCGGGATGGGCCGCGAGGACCGCCTGCTCGGTGCTCGCAATCAGAAAGGAGAAGCGATGCTCCGCTTCGCTCTCAACGGTGGGCGCGGTCTCGGGAACCGGAATCGGCAAACCAGTTGGAAAATTGGCCGCGGGAACAAAGAAGCCGCGATAAGCCGGGTAACCGCCGATTCCGATGAACTGCCGAGTCTTGCCGGCGAAAGCTTCAGCGACGATTTTGATGCGCCCATAGGTCGCGATCACGACGTCGAATTCCCGTCCCGCAATCGCGGGATCGAGCGTCTCGCGAAAATGAGGGTCAGCATGAATGTGCTCGATGTCGGGCCCGATCTCGGGAATTTCGTGGGTGCCGCGATGGAGGATCGCCACCTCGTATCCGCGCCGGCGCAAGCCGTTTACCAGAAACGGTCCGCTCGGACCCGTACCGCCGACTACCAATGCACTCTTCATGCTGTCCTCACTAGCGCTTCGGCTTGGCCGCCGCCAGTGCGGGCGCAGGTGTTTTGAAGCATCGGAGCCTGGACAACGGCCGAGTTCGCGGCGCTCAATTGATTGCGGCAACTTGGGGGAGTAATTCGTTCCTGGGTTCTTAGGCACTTCCAACACAGAGGCATCACATGGCCAATACACCCGAGAGAATGTCCATCGCGCGGGCACGTGAGTTAGTACTCGACGGAAACACCGAGCGGCTTATCGGCGATTCGCGCGCAAACGACGAACTCAATCAGTCCATCATCGAGGAATTTCGTGCGAACCAGGGCAAGGTCGCGTTTCCGACGGAAGAGATGCCCGTTTTGTTGCTGACCCTGACTGGCGCCAGGACAGGCAGAACCCTGGTGCGCCCCTTGTGCTACGCGCGCGATGGCGATCGTTTCGTGATAATCGCCTCTTACGGCGGCGCGCCGCGAAATCCGCCCTGGTATCATAATCTGGTCGCGAATCCATTCGTGACAGTTGAGGTCGGCACCGAAAAGTTTGAGGCTAGAGCTATGCAAGCCCATGGCGCCGAGCGGGATCGCCTCTTCGCCGACGCGGCTAAGCTGATGCCGCGCTTCACGGAATATCAGAACAAGACCGAGCGCCAGATTCCGCTATTCATCCTGACGCGGATCGATGAGGGAAATTAAGCGCGGTCTCGCTTATGGATGGCGGAAACTTGAGGTGCACGCCTCGCGGGTACTCTTTATGCAGTGCTCACTTCCGCTTCGGCCTGACCACCGCCAGCGCAGGCTCATGTGGTGTTTTTGTGTTTTCCAGCGCGGCGCTTGCCTGGCGTAGGAACACGAGGCCCTCTCGAATGAGTTCGGGCGTGAGTCGCTCGCCGACCGGACGAAAAAATTCGCGCCCGCGCTCGACCATCGCGAGCAGAAAGCGTTCGCCTGCCGCGGTCAGCAGCACCAGCTTCTCGCGACCGGAGCTGGGATCCTCGACGATCTGAATCAGGTTGAGCGGTGGCCGCGCCATCGAACGCAGCGCCTTGGTTATTTGCGAGTTGCTGACTTCGAACCAGTCTGACAGCGCCTGGCGAATCTGTTTGCGGTTGAGCCCACGGCGTTCGCCCCCGATCGAGCGAATCATCCAGAGGATCGCGGCCTGCTTGCGGGTCAGACGGCGCTGACGGAGCTCGTCCTCCAGCGCCATCCCGACCTGGTAATGGACCGGATAGAAGAGCTCGAGAATTTCGCCGGAGAGTTCGGCGCTTCGACTGACGTTGGTCTTCCTTGGCATCGCGCTCCTGTCGGACCTTGGTCGCAAAAGCTTCTTGGAAATTATTTCCGCATGCAACTCATTTGACTTTCACGATAAGCGACTGTTACAGAGAAATAGTTTCCTGACGACACAATCAAGGGCGAATTATTTTAATCCGGATCACTCAAACAGCATGACCCTCTCAAATGAAAACCGAGATAGCGTGGGCAAGGATCGTCGCGGCGCGCACGCGATTGTGGTCGGCGGCAGCATTACCGGCTTGCTCGCGACCCGCGCCCTGACCGAGCACTTCCGCTCCGTCACGCTGATCGAGCGCGACCGTTTTCCCGACGATTCCAGCTTCCGCAAGGGCGTGCCCCAGATGCGTCATGTGCATGTGCTGCTGAAGCAGGGCGAGCGCATCATCGCGCACTACTTCCCCGAGTTGCTGCCCGAGCTGATTGCCGGAGGAGCGCACCTGATCGACATGGGCGGCGATTTACGCTGGTTCAACTTCGGCAATTGGAAGACTCGCTTCAAGAGCGGGGTGGATTTTTTCTGCCAGTCGCGCGGCTTTCTGGAAATGAAGATTCGCCGGTGCTTGGCATTGCTGCCGGAGGTGCGAATCCTCGATGAATGTGATGTCGCGGGCTATACGATCGACGCCGGCAGGAGAATCGACGGCGTGAAAGTGCATCGAGCCGGTGGAACCGAGGAGCATCTCGCAGCGGACCTGGTCGTCGATGCGAGCGGGCGCGGTTCGAGGACGCCGCAGTGGCTCGAGCAGCTCGGTTTCGGAAAGCCCGCCGAAATCGAGGTCAAGGTCGACGTCGGATATGCGAGCCGATTCTACCGTCGGCCCAAGGATGGACCGGCTGACTGGACCGGGTTGATGATTTATCCAAAGCCGCCTGAGACTCGGCTCGGCGTGATGTTCCCGGTCGAGGACAATCGCTGGATGCTCACGCTGGTTGGATGGTTCGGCGATCATCCGCCGACCGACGAGAGCGGTTTTCTCGAGTTCGCCAAGAGCTTGCCGGTTCCGGATCTGTATGATGCGATCAAGGATGCGGAGCCGATCTCGCCGATAGCATCGCATCGGTTTCCCTCCAATCGCCGGCGCCTCTACGAACGGATGCGGCGCTTTCCCGACGGACTGGTGGTTCTTGGCGACGCACTTTGCAGCTTCAATCCTATTTACGGCCAGGGAATGACTACCGGCGCTTTGGGTGTGAAGCTGCTCGATGAGTCACTGAGCGAAAGTGGTGCGCGCGCCGACTCGCGACAAGTCACCGGCTTTTCGCATCATTACCAGCGAAAGCTCGCGAAGGTGATCGACTCGCCCTGGATGCTCACCACCACCGAAGATTTTCGCAATCCGAGCACCGAAGGGCGGCGCGCGTGGTGGACCTCGGCGCTGTGCTGGTACACCGCTAGAATCCATCGATTGACGTGGAGCGATCGATACACGGCGCGCCGTTTCCTCGAGGTGATGCATCTGACCGCGCGCCCGACCGCTCTCTTTCACCCCAAAATCGTTTTCCGCGCGCTGACCAAGGGCTCACCGGTCGGGTCGGGCCAGAGAAAGATCCCGAGACTAGAGGAACGAGGAGAGCTGATGTGAACAAAAGCCCCGAGCAAATCGTGCGTGATTTCTGCGATGCATGGAGTCGGAAAAACATTGACGAGCTGATGAGCTTCTTTTCCGCCGATGCGGTCTACCACAATATTCCGGTTCCCGCAGTGCGCGGGACCGAGGCGATTCGTGCCGCATTCCTGGGGTTCGCCGCGATGATGGATTCAATCGATCTCGAGATGCTGGCCATTGCCGCGAATGACAACGTCGTGTTCACCGAGCGAGTCGATCGTTTCCGCTGGCAGGGAAAATCGCTGGATTTGCCGGTAGCAGGTGTGTTCGAAGTTCGTGATGGCAAAATCACAGCGCATCGCGACTATTTCGACTACGAGACGTGGAAGAAAGCGACCGGTATCCCCCTCGGCTAATCGCATCTGGTTTGAGCGGTCCGCCCGGACCAACTTTCTGGGGAGCGCGGCTTCCAAAAACCCGATCAAAGGTCTACTGGATGGAGTGAGCCAACGCGGTAGGCGAACCGGCTTGGTATGCCTCGATTCGAGCCGGCTGCGCTCATTATGAGGTAAGCACCATGTCATATGACTTGCTGATCAAGAACGGAACGGTAGTGGATGGTACCGGCGCGCCGCGGCGAATGGCCGACGTCGGGGTCAAGGACGGCGTCATCGCGGAAATCGGAAAGATAAGCGATGGCGCAAAGAAAACCATCGATGCCGACGGATTGATCGTCGCGCCCGGCTTCGTCGATCCGCACACCCATTACGACGCCCAAATCTGCTGGGACCCGCAGATCACCAGCTCGTCATGGCACGGAGTGACCAGCGTGGTGATGGGCAATTGCGGCGTCGGGCTGGCTCCATGCCGCCCGCAAGCCCACGACATCGCCGCGCAGGACCTGGTCAACGTCGAGGCGATTCCATACGACGTGCTCAAACGCGGCATCACCTGGGATTGGGAAAGTTTCCCCAGCTACCTGGAGGCGGCCGGACGGCGCGGCAGTGCCATCAACCTGGGCTTCCTGGCGCCGCTTACTCCGTTTCGTCATTACGTGATGGGCGAAGAGTCGATGGAGCGCACCGCCAACGCGGATGAAACTTCGAAAATCGCCGCGCTGCTGCGTGAGGCGGTGGCTGCCGGCGCACTCGGTTTCTCGCATACCACCGGCATTCAGCATGTTGGTTATAAAGGACGTCCGCTGGCCTGCCGCCTTGCCGATCGCGCGGAGTTGGGTGCCTATGCGCACGTGCTACGCGACCTCGGGAAGGGCGTCGTCGAAGTCACGCTGACGCAGAACTTCGGCCACATCCAGGACCACGAACTGGATCTGCTGAAATTCCTACTCGATGAGAGCCAACGGCGCGTGACCTGGCTCGCGATCTTCGACCTCGAAGACAAGCCACAAGCCAGCGCCGAAACCTTGCAACGATCCGAGGATCTCATAAAGCGCGGCGGAGTTCCGCAGATGACTTGCCGTCCGCTAATCGCCGAAATTGAGTTCAAATCGGGGATGTCTTTTTCGTTGATGAAGTCGTGGCAGCCGGCGGTGGATCAGCCGCCTGAGAAGTTGAAGAAGCTCTACGCTGATCCAGACTTCCGCCGGTCGGTGTCGGAGGAAATGAGCAAAGGCATCTTGCGTCGCAACTACAACCGAATCGAAGTAAGCGACGTCGGCAAGCCGGAGTTCAAGGGCTTGATCGGCAAGTCGGTAGCAGAGATCGCACGTAGCCGCGGCAATGAAGGCCGCGAATTCGAGACGATGCTCGATCTCGCGATCGAAGACGACCTGGATATTTCCTTCGCGCAGTCCGTGTTCAACACCAACGAAGAGCGCCTCGCGAAGCTGATCAACGATCCGCGCCCGATGATCGGGCTCTCCGACGCCGGCGCGCACGTGACCTTGCTCTGCGATGCGGGCTATTGCACCTACCTGCTCGGTCATTGGGTGCGCGACCTCAATGCGATTACGCTGGAGTACGCGGTCAAACGGATTACCTCCGAGCCCGCGGACTTCTTCGGGCTGAAGGGGCGGGGCAGACTGAGCGTAGGGAGCAGCGCCGATGTCGCAATCTTCGATGCCACTACGGTGGGTTCGGCGCGGCGCGGCACCATGAAAGATGACCTGCCCGGCGGCGGCAAGCGCCTGGTGATGCCGGCCACCGGAGTCATTCACACCGTCGTCAACGGTGTGCCGGTCTACGAACATGAACGCTACACGGGAGCAACGCCCGGCGCGGTGCTTCACTCTTAGTCACGAGCGCGCATAATGAACTGCAAATCTGACTGTCTGGAACAGTTATCCCGTTGAACGAGGAGCGAAAGACTTATGGCTAACACGATTATCAACAAGCCCATCATTTCGTCCGATTCGCACATCATGGAGCCGCCCGATACCTACATTGCGAGAATCGATCATAAGTACAAGGACATCGCCCCGCGCGTCGTCTGGCAGGAGAAAGGCGGCGACACCTATGTAGTTGAAGGGATGAAGCAGACCATCCCGATGGGACTCGTCGCGGCCGCCGGGGTTTCCGCCGAAGGTCTGGCGACGTCGGCGCGATTCGCGAAGTTCGATGATCTCCACCGCGGAGGATGGGATCCCGAAGCGCGGATGGCCGACCAGGATCGCGACGGAGTCGCTGCCGAGGTCATCTATCCCAGTGTCGGGATGGTGCTGTGTAACCATCCTGATGCCGACTACAAGAAGGCTTGCTTCGATGCCTACAACCTCTGGATTGCCGAGTTTTCCGGCGCGCATCCGGACCGCTTGCTCGGTCTGGGTCAGACCGCGATGCGCACGCCCGAAGAAGGCATCGAGGACCTCGCGAAGATGAAAGCGATGGGTCTGCGCGGAGTGATGATGCCGGGCTTTCCCGTCCTCGAGGACTACGACAGCCAGATTTATGATGAGTTCTTCGAAGCGGCGATTTCCATGAACATGCCGCTGAGCTTCCATATTCTGACCTCGCGCGAGGGCATCGCCAATCCTCCTCGCGGCCCGAAGTCAAACTCCTTCATGTCCATCATTCGCGGCAACCAGGACATCATGGGCATGTTCATCCTGGGTGGGATCTTCGAGCGCCATTCTAAGCTCAAGATCGCTTGTGTCGAGGCGGACGCGGGTTGGGTACCGCATTTCATGTACCGGATGGACCATGCCTACGATCGCCATCGCTACTGGCTCGGCATGTACAAGCTGTCGAAGTTCCCGAGCGAGTACTTCCGCGAAAACATTTACACGACCTTCCAGGACGACTGGGTGGCCTTCAAGAGCACCGACATGCTGAATCCGCGCCGGCTGATGTGGGCGAATGATTTTCCGCATAGCGACTCGACCTGGCCCAATTCGCAGGAGTTGCTGCGCAAACATTCGCAATCGCTAACCGACGACGAAAAGAACTGGATTCTACACGACAATGTCGCGGAGCTTTACGGGATCGCGATGTAGCGTTTAGTATCTGTCTGAGACGCGATAGCATTCCTCTGGACACTGACAAGCGAGGAGGCAGACTAACCTACCGCGTAGATAACCGTCAGCCTATTGTCGACTTCGGAAACCCCGGGTGCGGCCCAACTTGCCGCCTCCGCCTCGTCTAGTTCGGCCCAGGTGCGAACATTTCCGCGAAGGATGACCTTGCGGCCATCGACCTCTATAGATATCTGGCTCGCATCGACCTGTGCGTTCCGTTTGAGAGCCTGCTCGATCTGACTGCGGACGTCTGCCGGCATCGGCTTGGGCGTGATGGTGATCGCATTTGTAACGGCTTTGACGCCCGCCAGGTGGCTGATAGTGCTTTCGGCTGATGACTTCTGATAAAACCAGTTAACCTTTCCTTCCAGGGTGACCCGACCGTGATCCACAATGACCATAACCTGGTTGGGGGGTATTGACGTATTGATATCAAGCGCCAAGGCTGCGGCCTGCGCGATATCGGTGTCTGTGCGTTCGCTGTCAAGCCTTACCTGGAGGTCATTGGCCAATCCCGCTACGCCAGCGACACGCTTCGCAATCCGCTCCGCTCGCCACTTTTCGTAGTAGTTGGATACCTGGCCAGTCAGGGTTATTACGCCATTCTTTCCGGAAACGCCGATATTGCTGGCGTCTACGCTTGGATCCCATTGAAGTTCCAACTCAATGTCACGACGCAGTTCGTCATCCGGTTTCATTGCCGTTCGCTCCTTCATGAAGGAAGACTTTTCCTTGAGCGACCTTTCCCGCCACCGTCATGTCATCTTCGGGCGCAAACGAGAAAGTCTCCTTCACCGTCTCGTAGGTGACCAGCACGCAATTCCCATCCTCCACGGAAATATGCCGTCATGCAAATATCGCAGTCGTTCAGTAACTACAAATTCGCCGAGCACCTGCGAACGAGATACTTACGCAGCTCCTCGAGCACGAGCATTCCGAGCGCGAAAGGTATGACAAATAACCACACACTTGTTTGCAAGGGCGTAGTTCCAAAGATCAGGTTTCCCCATGACGTGTAGTCAACCGCGAGAACAACCGCGATTTCAACCATGACACCCCATCCAATCAGTGAGTTACCGCGCAATCCCGTAGAGAATATTGATGCAGTCGGGCTACGGCATAGGTATACGTTGATGACCTGCAACACGACTATAGCTGTCAGGCAAGCGGTGGTGGCCTGCCTGTATAGTAGATCGTCGGAGGCTAGAGATTGTCCGTAATGCCATCCGGCCTTCATAAGAACGAAAAAGAACGCCGCCATTGCCATGGCCGCCTCAATGGCGCCCAGGAACAAGTAGGCGCGGCGCGCCAGCGACCAATCGAAGAGCCGCTCATCCCGTGTTCGCGGCGGTCGCTGCATGATTCGCGGATCCGGGCTCTCTACCCCCAGGCCTAGCGCTGTCAAAGAGTCGGTTCCCATATCTATCGACAGGATTTGAATAGGTGTCAGCGCCAGTGGAATGGCGAACAGCGAAAAGGCCAGGTATGGCACCAGCTCCGGAACATTGTGCGCCAGGATGTAGGTAAGGAACTTGCGAATATTTTCGAAAACTGCGCGGCCCTCCTCAACGGCATTTACGATGCTGGCGAAATTGTCGTCCAGCAGCACCATATCGGCCGCCTCCTTGGCGACATCCGTGCCGGCAATACCCATCGCAATTCCGATGTGAGCGCTCCTCAGCGCTGGAGCATCATTGACTCCGTCTCCGGTCACCGCAACGATGTTCCCCTTTTGCTTCAAGGCTTCAACGATCCGCCTTTTCTGATCAGCGCCGACGCGGGCGAAAATAACTTCGGGGGCATCGAGTGCCAGCCGCAGTTGAGTGTCAGTCAGCCCGCGCAGTTTGTCGCCCGTGATCGTCAGCGGGTCGTCCGAGCCAACGAGTCCGATCTCGCGAGCTATGGCCTTTGCGGTGTAGGGATGGTCACCGGTGACCATGATGACGACGATGCCGGCTTCGCGACATTTCCGCAGCGCCTCCGGTACTTCCGGGCGAGGAGGATCTTCCAGGCCCGCCAGTCCGGCAAAAATGAGATCTTCTTCTACCTGCGAGCGTTGCCACTGGGCCTCCAACCGTCGATAAGACATCGCAATAACTCGCAGGCCTTGCGAGGCCATAGCTTCCTGGGTCTGCTGAACTTTGGCGCGAAGGTTGTCGTCAAATGCGAGGATTTCTCCGTCAGCTAGTATCCGGTTGCAGAGCGGAAGAACCATCTCCGGTGCGCCCTTGCAGAAAAGGGTGGGACCATCAGGGGTGTCGTGCACCGTCGAGAGACGCATACGACCGATGTCGAATGGAATCTCATCGAGCTTCTTGTAGTCGGGAATCGCGGACAGGAAGCGCTGCGCAGTCTCGACCAGCGCGATTTCCATCGGATCACCGAGGAATACCGGCCGTCCCTGCTCTTCTCCCTCTCTCAGATCGTGGCACAGCCGCGCGGTCAGAAAGAAGGGTTGAAAATGCGCCGAGACTTTTTGGCCGACGCTCGGGTTGGGAGGGCAATCGATCTCCGCACCCAACCAGAGACGCCTTACCCTCATCCGGTTCTGCGTCAGGGTCCCGGTTTTATCGGTGCAAATTACCGTGGTCGAGCCGAGCGTCTCGACGGAAGGTAAGTATCGAATCAGAACATTTCGCTTGGCCATTCGTTGGGTTGCAATAACCAGGGCTAAAGTCAGAGTAGGAAGCAGTCCCTCCGGCACCATTGCTACGATGATACCTATGGCAAAGATGAAACCCTCCCAGAAGGGAACCCCAATCGTGCGGCTGATTGCGAAGAAAGCGAGGCCGATTGCTATTGCTAGAATGCCGATTACGCGGCTTAGATACCCTACCTGTTCCCGCAATGGTGAATACGGCTCTCCACCAGTTTGGGCCAGGTGAGCGATCTTGCCGAACTCGGTATGCATGCCGGTCGCGAAGACCACTGCCTTAGCCTCGCCCGACAGCATCGAGGTGCCGGCCAACAAAATGTTTTCGGCACGGACCAGTTCTTCCTTCTCAGAAGGTTCCGCGGTCTGAAGTTTGGACAAGGATTCCCCGGTCACGGTCGCACTATTTACGCGAACTCCAAAGGCCTCTATCAGCCTGCAATCGGCCGGGATGTGGTTCCCCTCCTGCAATACGACGATATCTCCGGGGACTAGCAGCTCCGCAGATACCTGCGCGACTTTTCCCTCGCGTAATACTTCGACCTTTTGCGGAAGCAATCGGCGGAGAGCTGCCAAGGTCCGTTCGACGCGAAATTCCTGCCAAAACGAAAAAACGCCGCTGACCACGATCACAGCCACTACGGCGCAGCCGATCTTCGCCATTCCTCGGCCTGGTTCCACCCATTCCGCCAGGAACGCTAGTGCCGCGGCAAGCCATAGGATGAGCGCGAAGAAGTGAGTGAATTCTTTCAGAAATCGCAGGACTGGCGATTCGTGCAGAACTTCCTCGACTCGATTCGGACCATACTCACGCAGCCTGCGTTGGGCCTCACTCGATGAGAGTCCCCGCGCACTGCTGTTCAAGCTCCCCAGGGCATCAACCACGCTTAGCTGCTGAATCTTCACCGAAAGGCTACTTTACCGATACCGAGGTTCACCAGGATACCATCGCACCAACCGAAGCACCTCTCCGTGGGACCGAACACTTTCATTTTCGCGGGGCGAGTATGCCAATCGCACCACGAGGAATGTCTATCTCAGACTTTTTTACGATTTCTTTCCTTCATCAAGAGATTTTGCACCCACAACAGAATAGCTCTCTAACATGCTGGTCATTGCTAAGGAATAGGTCGATCAACACGACCGAGAGGTTGAAGATTCTGGCGATCACGACTAATCGGAACTCGGGAGACTCGGTTCAAAGCTGGAGAACCTCGGTACCTCATCGGTTGCGGGAAGGGTACTTGGGCAAGGTCCTGACCGTCGTATGGGATCGCTATTCCCAAGCATGACTGAGGCCTTCATATTTCTTCCGCCTTCGCCCCCCGCCTCTTTTCGCGCATAACCCTAATGATTCGCTCTTCGTTGAACCGGCTGCCCTTCATTCGCCCATCTGCTTCGCGTGAGAGACTTATCCCAAATCTCCTGCGCAGGGTGCCGGCTCTACGCGTTTGCTTCCACCGCTCAACCAGTGGCATGATCACCTTCAACCTGGCAGCGTTTGTCCCTCTAAAGAGAGCCGGCTAGCTGTCTCAATGATCAGGTCCCACCTCAAGGGTGCAGGTTGTCCGCGGGGAATCGCGAAATGGCTTTCGCAACTACGAACGACGGAGTGAAGATCTATTACGAGCACAAGGGCTCGGGGCCCGCGGTGCTGCTCAGCCACGGGTTCAGGGGCAGCAGCGCTATGTGGCAGCCGCAAATGGAAGCACTGTCAGATCGTTACAACATTATCGCTTGGGATATACGCGGGCATGGTCGGTCTGATTCTCCGGATGACCTTGCATTTTATTCTCTTCGGCATGCAGTTGCCGACATGCTAGTGATCCTTAGCGCCTGCGGTGTCGAGCGGGCTGCTATTGGAGGGCTTTCGCTGGGCGGATTGCTGTCGCTGGCCTTTCATATGGCCCATCCCAAAAGAACCACGTCACTCCTGTTATTCGATACTGGACCCGGACGCAGAAATGCCGTCCCTCGATGTGGAGGCTTGAGTGTCCGGAGCGAACCACACGGATTCATGCACGTAAGGGCGCGGATCCTTGAGCAGCCTGACGATGAGATCATAGCGTCGCTCGAATCGATCCGTGTGCCCACTCTCGTCCTCTGCGGTGAATTGGATGAGAGATTTCGAGACGCCAGCGATTTCCTTGCGTCTAAAATTGCCGGTGCCGAAAAGGTGATATTGGAGGGAGCCACCCACCTCTCGAATATCGATCAGCCTGTGGCGTTCAACGGCGCAGTGCGGTCTTTCCTCGACCGACTGCCTCAGTAGTGCCGCACGGATGTTGATAAGCCATTGAAAGCGGTTGAAGCCCCGCGCCAGTCCTTCAGATGCAGACTGCACTATAGCAAGTAGTCGAGACTCACACTTTCGAAGCTTTTGCAAAGGCTATCTTGAGGCTAGAGCGGCGGAGCCGCTGATCAGGTCGAGAATTTCAGTGGTCACAGATTCCTGGCGAAGGCGCCGCATCAGTTTTGTGAGTTCGCCAGATTTATTCCGGATGTTTTGGTGCGCCGCTTCCATCGTGCGGAAGCGGGTCGAGTTCTCACTGAAGAATGATTGCATTGCAGCGTTTTCGAGAGTCGCAAAAAAATACTCGCCGACTATGTCATCGAATAGGCGCTGCGGCCGCAGGTTGATAATCGGTGGCAATCGTGCGGAGGGCGCTTGCGCGATCGGCGCCTCGAGGGGCAACAGACGCTGCCACGCGATGCGCGGGAGCTGAGCCCCTGCATGTTGCGCGTAAACGACCTCGACACCCGCGATGCGGCGCTCACTGAACATCCGATACAGTTCCGCGGCTACGCGGCGGGCTGCGCCGGTGACTCCCGCGCAATGGGTAGCCATCGGCAGCACCAGGTCGGGATTCAGTCCGCGTTCGCGACAGACCTCGGCGCCGCGGGAGCCGACCACAATCAGGGCAATCGCATCGCGGGTTGCCGCGGTTGCCCGCGCAGCAGCTTGCAACGGATGCTGATTGAAGCCGCCGCACAGGCCGTGCTCGGCGCAAAACACGACCAGGCCGGATTTATTCGGCGGCGGTGCGGCTTCGATTGCGCCAGTTACGGGCAGCAATGTTGCCGCCTCGGAAAGCGCTCCACGAATCTGCTCGGAGTACCTGCGAATGGCCTCCAGCGATCTGAGCGCCTGCTGCATCTGCGATGCGGCCATTGCGCGAATGGCCGCAACAATCTCCTGCAGCTCGTTGAGTGAGGTGATGCGGATGGCGATTTCGCGTTCCTGAGCCATCTAGCTAGCTCTTCGCCGCCGCGGTCCCTGTCGGGTTCAAGCTTTGCACCAGTTCTCGGACCGCTGCGGCGAGTTGCGCGCGCAGGTCCGGCTCCAACTCTCCGGTGGTGTTGATTCGCCGCACGGTTTCGGCGGCTTGCGCATTCAGCCATGGGCCGAGCTGCGCTTGCAGCTCCCCCACTTTGTCGATGGGGAGCGGATCGAGCAGTCGTTCATCAATTGCCACCAGCAACGCCACCTGATGCGCGACTGACAGCGGCACGAATTGCGGTTGCGTGAGAATCGCGCGGATTCGGCGCCCATGCTCGATTATCTCGCGGGTTCGCTCATCGACCATCCCGCCGAAGCGGGTGAAAATTTCCAGTTCAAGAAATTGCGCATATTCGAGGCGGAGATTTTCGGCCAGTTTTCGCATCGCATGCGACTGGGTCTTGCCCCCCACGCGCGATACGCTTTTGCCCACGTTGACGGCGGGCTTCTGCCCTTCGTGAAACAGACGCGGATCGAGAACGATTTGCCCGTCAGTGATCGAAATCAGATTGGTGGGTATGTAAGCGGACAGATTACCCTCCTCGGTCGCTGCGATTGGCAGGGCCGTCAGCGACCCTCCACCACGGTCGAGGTTGAGCTTGGCCGCGCGTTCAAGCAGCCGCGAGTGGATATAAAAGATGTCGCCTGGGTAGGCCTCGCGTCCCGGCGGATTTCGCAACAGCAGCGAGAGCTGACGATAGATCACCGCGTGCTTGCTCAGGTCATCAATAATCAAGAGCGCATCGCCACCGCGCTCGGAGAAATACTCCGCCATGGTGCAAGCTGCGTATGGTGCGAGCCATTGGATTCCCGGCGGGTCGTCCGCGGGTGCGAATACGAAAATGCATCGCTCCGGTGCGCCGTACCGCTGGACCGCATCGATCACCTGGCTCACCGACGAAGTCTTCTGTCCCACCGCACAATAGACGCAGATCACGCCGGTATCGCGTTGATTGATAATGGTGTCGAGCGCGATCGCGGTCTTGCCGGTCTCCCGATCGCCGATAATCAATTCGCGTTGGCCACGACCGAGCGGCAGCATCGCATCGATAACGAGCACACCGGTATTGAGCGCGGTGTCAACGAAATCGCGATCCACGATCGCGGGCGCCGGGCGCTCGACCGGTTCGATTCCCGCCGCTTCAATGTCGGGACCACCGTCCACCGCAACCCCGAGTGCGTTCACGGTTCGCCCCAGCAGCTTGTCCCCCACCGGGACGCTCGCGACGGAACCGGTGCCGCGCACCAGGTTGCCCGCCTCGATGTGGCTTCCCTCACCCAGCATCGCACATCCGATTAGATCAGCGTCGAGTGCCAGGACGATTCCTACAACTGGATCGCCTCCGTCCGATCTTTCGAAGAGCAGCAATTCACCGAGCCGAGCCTCGGGCAAACCGCGTACACTGGCGACGTTATCTCCCACACGCTCGACGCGGCCGATTATGTCGAGACGAGGTTCGGCCTTGAACTGGTTCAGCCGCCGAGCCGCCCTGCCTAGCCGATCCTTTACTGATTCAGCCAGCGTGGTCATTGCGATTGATTTCGCTGGCCGCGGCAGTCAGCGCGTCGCGCCAGTTGAAGCGGAGAATAGCGGTCGGAAATGTGATTTCGGCGCCGGCGATAAGCGCCGGGTCGCTGTTGAATTTGATATCCGCCGCAACGCCAAGCCGTTTTCCAAGTTGTTCGCGCCATTGCGCTTCTTCACTCGCATCGAGCGGATGAGCGGTTGTCACAATCAGTGCGTTCGTCCCGAGATTCGTAATCAGCGTGGTCCGTTCCGCATCCGCCAGGCGGTCCAATTGGTCCAGCACTCTGCTCAGAAAGGCGTGCTCGATCGAAGGAAGCGCTACCTCGCCGAGCAGCCGCTGCGCGATGTTCACTGCGAGGTCGGCGGTCTGGGAAAACAACTCCTGCGCCGCCGCGTCGTGCTCTTCGCTTAGTTGCGCGATCGCTTGAGCACGGATTTTCTCGGCTTCCGCACGCGCCTCGTCAACCATCTTCTTGCGTTCGGCGGCCAGTTGCGCGCGCAGCTCTTCCATCGCACGCTGCCGCTCGGCTTCGATTCCCGCCCGCTGTGTCTGAAGCTCGCGTTGCAGGTTGAGGGCCTTTTGTTTTTCCTCCGATGCTTCAGCAGTGCCGCGTGCAAGCTCCTCTTTGCGACGGGCGACGATCGCCGTAACCGGCTTGAACAGAAAGCGCCTGAGCAGCCAGACCAGGATTAGAAAGTTGGCGGCCTGCAGTGCGAATGTCCACCAACTGAAACTCATCGCGCGAAGGGATTGGCGAATAGCAGCAGTAAGGCGACCACCAGGCAGTAGATCGCCATCGTCTCGATCATCGCCAGGCCGACGAACAGGGTGCGCGACAGCGCGCCCGCGGCCTCCGGCTGGCGTGCGATACCTTCCATCGCCGCCGTGATCGCGCGGCCTTCGGCCAATGCGGGCGTGATCGAGCCGACCGCAACCGCGACCACTGCGCCGATTATGCTCAGCATTTGGACCGTCATCTTCTTCCTCCCTCATTTCTCGAGCGTGCCGATACCGCCGCCGATGTAGACGGTGGCCAGGACGCTGAAAATATAGGCCTGCACCAGGCCAACCAGAATTCCGAATGCCATGAATGGAATCGGCACCAGCAAGCCTGCCAACGCGAGGACGATCGCACCGATCAGCTCCTCGCTCATGATATTCCCGAACAGTCGCATCGCGAGCGAAAACGAGCGCGTCAGTTCGGATAAAATGTTGAACGGCAACATTACCGGATTCGGCCTGAGATAGCCCTTCAAGTAAGGGACGAACCCCTGGATGCGCACCCCATAGTAATGCACCGATAGAAAAACTACCGCGGCCAGCGCGGCCGGCGTTTCGATCGCAGCGGTCGGCGCCTTCACTCCCGGCACGATTCCGCAAAGATTGGCGACCACCAGAAAGATAAACAGGGTTCCGAGCAACGGCAGAAACGGCGCCGCATCGCGATTCAACAGCGCGGCGATCTGTTCTTCGATTCCGAGGACCACGGTTTCGACCATGGCCTGCCATCCGCCAGGGTCGACGCGAAAGCTCCGCGTTATTATCCAGCTTGCGATGGCCAAACCCGCCATCAATCCCCAGGTCGTAGCGACCGTCCGGCTGATGGGAACGATGCCAATGTGAAACAGTATGGCGGTTTCGAGCGGGGAATGGTTCATGGCTTCCCCGGAGCGACGAACTTGTAGCGCTGAAGCGAAATCGTCCGGATCGCAAGGAATCCTGCAAGGCTCGCAAGTAGTGGCGCCGCGCCTTGCTTGGCGCAAAGCGTGAAAACTGCGATCGCTAAGACTAGGCGCGAGAAATGGAGCAGCACCAGGTTCCATCCCGATCCGCGGTCAAAGTAGATCTGGACATTCCATCTCAACGCCGCAAAATACCCCGCGCCCAGCACAGCGCCGAGCGATGCGTAGAAAGCTATACGCAGACCAGGGACTACTCCGATCATTCGCTATTCATCCTCTTCCAAACCGCCCAAAATCCAAACGTGGCGCCGAGAAAAACCAGCGCAGCGCTCCAGAACACACCACTATGGAAAGTGCGGTCAAGCCATCGTCCGACGAACACCCCAAGCAGAATCGGCGCGACGATCGTCCATCCAAATCGACCCATCATCGCGAGCGCACGACCCATCGGCCATTCTCCAGTATGCAACCAATGCTGGCGGCGCCGGTGCGCGCGATTCACCGCTTCTTCCAATTCGCGTTCCTCGGTCCGCAGGTGGTTGTCATCGTGTTCTTGCCCGGTTGCCACGACCATCTCACCGGCTATTTGGGCGGCTCCGCTTTAAGTGGTCGATCAGTCGGCCGCAAGTAACGATAGATTTGTCGAATCGCAGCATGCTCCAGGCCGAGCACTCCGGATCGGGCGGAACGCTCGGCGTCGAGGTTCGCCGTCATTCTGGCGAGAACTTCACTGCGCAAATGTTCCAGATCGTCGTTTATCACTGCCTCCCGCGTGGCTATCTCGACAACCGTGCCATCGCGAACGCGTAGCACGCCGCCGCGCACGGCAATGTAATGCTCGCCGTCTCCGCTGCTGTTGCGCCATCTGACCACGCAGATCGCAAGCGTGGTAAGAAAATCTGCGTGGCCGGATTCGACGCCGAAGGCGCCGGTGGAATCCTCGGCCCGGACGTGGTGCACGGAAGCTTCATCGAGCACGATGGCGGTCGGGGTAGTGACGATAAGCCTCATCATGTCGGCTCATTGCTGCGCCTTGCGGGCAGCTATCTCCTTTTCGCGCGCGTCTTCAAAAGTTCCAACCATGTAGAATGAACTCTCGGCCCATTCATCGCCTTCGCCCGCCAGTATCGCGCGGCAACCCTTGATGGTCTCCTCGACAGTGACGGATTTCCCCGGAATTCCCGTGAATTGCTCGGTCACCAGAAACGGCTGCGTGAGAAAACGCTCGAGGCGGCGGGCTCGCGCTACGACCAGCCGGTCTTCCGCGCTCAACTCCTCGACACCGAGCAACGCGATGATTTCCTGGAGTTCCTTGTAGCGCGCCACGGTTCGACGCACTTCCTCGGCGACTTCGTAATGTTCGGCGCCGACCACTCGCGGATCGAGCAGGACCGAAGTCGAGGCCAGCGGGTCAATGGCGGGATAGAGTCCCTCCGCCGCCAGGTCGCGCGAGAGGACGATCGACGAGTCCAAATGGCGAAACGTTTCGACCACCGCCGGGTCGGTGAAGTCGTCGGCCGGCACATAGACCGCCTGGATTGCGGTTAGGGAAGCCCCGGCCACCGAAGCGATTCGCTCCTCGAGTTCGGCGATCTCAGTGGCGAGGGTGGGTTGGTAGCCGACTCGCGACGGCAATCGCCCCAGCATTCCCGACACCTCCGAGCCCGCCTGCACGAAGCGGAACACATTGTCCATCAGCAGCAGCACATCGCGTCTCATGACGTCGCGAAAATACTCGGCGACCGTCAGCGCGGTCATGCCAACTCGCCAGCGTGCGCCCGGGGGCTCGTTCATCTGCCCAAAGACCAGCGCGGTGCGGCTGAGCACGCCTGATTTACGGAGCTCGGCGAGCAACTCGTGTCCCTCGCGCGATCGCTCGCCGATGCCTGCGAACACCGAGATGCCCGAGTACGTTTCGACGGTGCTGCGAATCATCTCCATGATCAGCACCGTCTTGCCGACCCCTGCGCCGCCGAACATTCCCGCTTTGCCGCCCCGCGCGAGCGGTGCGAGAAGGTCGGCGACCTTGATTCCGGTACGGAAGACTTCACGCTTGTGATCCTGGCGATTGATCGCAGGGGAGGCGCGATGAATCGGCCAGCGGGTGGCCTCCGGTTCGATCGGTCCAAGGCGGTCGATTGGGTCGCCGATCACGTTGATCAGACGGCCGAGCATCTGTTCTCCCACCGGCACCCGGATGGGACCGCCGCTACATTTTGCGATCGCCCCGCGATACAGACCCGAAGTGTTCTCCATCGCGACGCTGCGGACGGTGTGAAGATCGAGATGTTCCTGAATTTCGGCAACCAGCTCAGTTCGGTCGTCGAGCTCGATCATCAGTGCGTCGTTGATTGACGGCAGGTGTCCTGAGGCAAACTCGACATCTACCACCGACCCGCGCACCCGGGTGACGATTCCCCGTTGGGCTGCAGAGTTAGCCTTCGAAATGTCGGGAGATTGCTCCATGCCTCCTATCCGAAACGGACAGCACAATGGTCACGCTGAAGACACGCAGAACAACCAACAATTTCGATCGAGACCACGCTGGAGACTACCACACTCGCGATGCTGACATACTTTCCGATTTTTGTTTTCGAGGTCGAAGTTTCGTTCCTGGCGACCTGGTGCGGGACCTTATCCAGCGCGCCCTCGCGCGATTATGGAATTCTTTCCGACGCTAGCTTCAACAGTTCTAGGGGCACGGAAGCAGATTTCCTGAATCGCGCGTGAAACCGCGCGCTGCATAAGGTCCCACTCCAGGTTCCTTCCACACTCGGAACCAACCTCGCCCACCGGGGCGAGGGTTCAGAGAAATAAAGCCGCTGAGGCGGAGCGAAGCGGAGACCGAAGCGAAGTTAGAAGGTGGGTCGCGAGACGGTGCGAGGCGACCTGGTGCGGACACTATGCAGCGCGTCTTTAACCCAGGAGGCCGTCATTCCTGCGCGCTGCCGATCCTTGCTTCAGCCAGTGGTGCGGAGCAACAAGATCGGGCAGCGGGCGTGCTGTACGACCTTCTCTGCAACGCTCCCGACCAGAATATGCGCCAAGCCAGTCCGTCCGTGGGTTGACATGACGATCAAATTCGCCTTGACCTTTTTGGCCGCCTCGATGATCGCCTGGTAGGCGACGCCGAACTCGAATGAGTGTGCGACAAGCGACGCCGCGTTTGCCCAAATCTCTGCAAATCTCCTCGAGCTTTTCTTCAGCGGCCTGGGTCTGGTGTTTGAAAACCGCTCCAGAATCAGGCTCCAACAATGGCGACTCATAATAGGTGCGTTCGACCACGAACATCACAATGAGTTCTGCGTCGTAGGGGCGGCTGAATTCAACCGCCTCATCGAGTGCTTGGAGCGAGGGCGCGGAAAAATCGATCGGCACCAGAATTCTTTCTATCTCCAGCATTTCGATTTCTCCTCAAACGTCTCGAGCTCAAAAAAGGAGTGTAGACTCATCGCGAGACTCGCATCATCGGGTCCTCGTTCGGTTTTCATCGCTCCCTTCTCGTCCTTAAGGGCGAAAACTCAGGTAGTGCCAGGATAAATGGCAGAGTAGCGTGGTCTAGGATGGAAGTCGAAATTGGAGAAACCAACACTTACAGCATCGACACTATGATCGAAACTTTCGAAATGATCGAAACTGCTGAAAGCTTTGCCGGCAGGGTTAGTCGAATTTCTTGGCCAGGGAGCGCGTGACAAAGAGCGAGCGCCTCGCAGTGATGCCAAACATTTTGCGGCCTTTCGGCGATGACTTATGGATCGCCGATGGTCCCGTGGTTGATTTTTATTCCTTTCCTTATCCGACGCGGATGGCGATTGCGCGGCTTTCCGATGGCGGTCTTTGGATCTGGTCGCCAATCCCTCTGGACCCACAATTGAAGGATGAAGTGGAAATGCTGGGCAAGCCGGCGCACCTGGTCTCACCCAACAAGATCCATCACCTGTTTTTGGGCGACTGGAAAGCGGCCTATCCGGGCGCGAGGCTTTGGGGTCTGCCTGCGGTCGCGCGCAAACGCCGCGACCTCGACTTTAGCGGCGAGTTGGGTGAGCTGCCGCCCGAGGAGTGGGGAAGGGAAATCGATCAGGCGGTTTTTCGCGGGAGCCTGTTTATGGACGAGGCGGTTTTTCTCCACCGGGCTTCGCGGACAGCACTCTTCGCTGATCTGATCGAGAACTTCTCGCTCGAGTTCTTACGCAAGACACCGGGTTGGCACGGTTGGAGAACCACCATCGCGCGTCTATGGCAAATCACGGAGCCGTGCGGGATGGCGCCCCTGGAGTGGCGTCTGAGCTTCATTCGGCGGCGCATCGCGCGGGAAGCGTTAAACAAAACGCTCGCTTGGGATCCTGCCGGCGTCGTTATGGCCCACGGTACCTGCGTTAACCGAGATGGTCGCGCATTTATCCAGCGGTCTTTCCGTTGGCTCGCGTGACCGCGCCGCCGAAATCATAAAGGGTCGATCACAATTGAGCCTTTCCTGACTGCGCCACCGCATTGTAGCATCGCGGAGCCAGTTCACTGTCCACGCCGGGGCTTCAGAGATTTTACGCTATGCAAGATATCACGCTCGCGAGCGATACAATGTGCGAAAGTCATTTTCGTTGAGTATTCCTGCATGACCGAATCGCTGCACATGCCCAAGGACACGCTCGACCAACTCATTCAGACTCTACGCCGCGAAGGGTTCAAGGTGCTGGGTCCGGTTGCGCGCGACGGCGCAATCGCATTCGGCGAAGTGCGCGAGGTCTCCGACCTGGCGATCGCCATGCGCGACACGCAGGAACCGGGGCGCTATCGGCTCGAGCCGGGCACGGCCGGAGAAATTTTCGGCGTGGTGAACGGAGCGGGATCCCTCAAGCCGTTTTTCTTTGCGCCTGAGGAAACGCTGCTTGAAGTGAAGCGGGAACGGCGCGGTTTCAAGGTCAACGAAGTAGCCCCGGAGGTCGCACGCCTCGCCTTTATCGGGGTGCGCGCCTGCGATCTCGCCGCGCTTGCGGTACAGGATCGTATTTTTCTGCATGACCGCTTTCACGACACGCACTACCAGGCGCGCCGCCAGGACGCCTTTCTGATTGCGGTCAATTGCACCCGCTCCGCGCCTACCTGCTTTTGCGTCTCGATGAAGACCGGCCCGGAAGCAACGACCGGATTCGATCTTTCCTTGACCGAGCTGGAACAAGGCTTCGTGATGCAAATCGGCTCCGCTGCTGGTGAAATGATTGCCGCGAAGCTCGGCCTGGTTCCCGCACCCCAAGCCGAAGTTGCGGCGGCAAAGGACCGAATCGACGCATGTGCCGCCGGTATGAAGCGCCGGCTCGACACCGCGGACCTGCCGCGCTTGCTCTACGCTGAAGCCGAGAACCCGCGCTGGAAGGACGTCGCATCGCGCTGCCTTTCGTGTACGAATTGCACGATGGTTTGTCCGACCTGTTTCTGCCACACCGTGGTCGATCAGGAAGAGATCGACGGAAACATGAGCCGGCGCGTGCGAAAGTGGGATTCCTGCTTCTCGCTCGAACATGCCCATATCCATGGAATCAACTTCCGCCCGAAGATCGAAGATCGCTATCGCCAGTGGCTCACCCACAAGCTTGCCTCATGGATCGATCAGTTCGGCACCTCGGGCTGCGTCGGATGTGGCCGATGCATTAGCTGGTGCCCTGTAGGCATCGATCTGACCGAGGAAGTTGCCGCGATTCGCGCGCATCCATCGAAGCGATGACGCCTTATACGATATATCCGGCGCGCATTACCGCACGCCGAACGGAAACTGCCGGCATCTACACTTTCACCATGCGCTTCGTCGACAGCGAGGTGCGGCGAGCCTTCAGCTTCCGGGCCGGGCAATTCAACATGCTCTACGCCTTCGGCGTTGGCGAGGTGCCAATTTCGATCGTTTCGGATCCGGCCGATCCCGAAACCCTCGAACACACCATCCGGATTGCCGGACGCGTCACTGGCGTGATGGCGGGATGGAAAGTCGGCGATGTGGTTGGAGTGCGCGGCCCGTACGGCAACGGATGGCCGGTGGAGGCAGCGCGGGGCCGAGACGTGGTTATCATAACCGGCGGCCTCGGATGCGCGCCGGTCGTCGGTCTCATCAACTATATATTTCGCCGCCGCGACCAATACGGTGAACTGCATATCCTGCACGGAGTGAAAACGCCGAACGATCTTCTGTATCGCGAGCGTTTCGACCAATGGCGCCGGGCGCCGCGCACCAAGGTTTACCTGACGACAGATCAACCCGACAAAAGCTGGCACTACAAAATCGGTGTGGTGACCGAACTCTTCGATGAGCTTATCGCGCCGCCGTCATCGATCGTAATGATGTGCGGGCCGGAAGTGATGATGCGGTATGCGGCGCGGGCGCTGCGCCAGAAAGGTATCGGCGACGAAGCGATCTATCTCTCAATGGAACGGCGCATGGAGTGCGCGGTGGGGCTCTGCGGTCATTGTCAGTACCGGGAGCATTTTGTGTGCAAGGATGGACCGGTGTTTACTTATCAGACGGTGGCAGAGTTATTCGGGATATCGGGCATATGAAGCCTCGCGTCGCGGTATTCAAGTTCGCCTCGTGCGACGGCTGTCAATTGCAATTCCTCAATGCTGAGGATGAGCTGCTCAAACTCGCCGGACTGGTGGATTTCGTTTATTTTCCCGAAGCGCGGAGCCGAGCCCTTGAAGGTCCTTATGACATCGCCTTCGTCGAAGGCAGCATCACCACTCCCGACGATGCTCGCCGCATCATCCAGGTGCGCGAAGAGAGCCACTATCTTGTGACGATCGGCGCCTGTGCGACGGCGGGGGGCATTCAAGCGCTGCGCAACTGGGCCGACATCGAGCAATACCGGCGCATCGTCTACCCGAGCCCGGAGTTCGTCTCGACGCTTTCGACCTCGACTCCGGTTTCTGAACACGTGCGGGTCGACTTCGAGGTGTCAGGCTGCCCCGTCGACAAGCATCAGCTCCTGGCAGTGGTGCGATCGCTGCTGTCCAAAGCGCGGCCGGTGCTGCCGGGGCATAGCGTGTGTATGGAGTGCAAACGGCGCGGCAATGTTTGCGTGGTGGTGGCGCATGGCGAGCCCTGCCTCGGCCCCGTCACGCGCACCGGATGCGGCGCACTCTGTCCAGCATACAACCGGGGGTGTTACGGATGCTTTGGGCCGGCGGACGACCAGAACATGGAATCGTTTGCGCGATTGCTGGCGGGCCAGGGCATCACGGGCGAAGATGCGGTGCGTCGGCTGCGCGGCATAAACGGTTACGTGCGGCCGTGGCGGGAGACGGCGGATGCCATCGGGGCGGACAAAAAGTAGGACCATCCAGCTCAACTACCTGGCTCGCGTCGAGGGCGAAGCCGCCCTGCGCATTCAGATGCGCGATGGCGAGGTGGTTGACCTGCGTCTGGAAATTTTCGAACCGCCGCGTTTCTTCGAATCATTTCTGCGCGGCCGCGATTCGCGCGAAACCCCCGACCTCACGGCGCGCATCTGCGGCATCTGCCCGGTCGCGTATCAGATGAGCAGCGTTCACGCATTCGAACGCCTGTATGACATCAGCATCGATGCGGCGGTCCGCGAGCTGCGACGCCTCTATCTTTGCGGCGAATGGATCGAGAGCCACGCGATGCACATCCATATGCTGGCGGCGCCGGATTTTCTGGGATGCGACAGCATCATCACGCTGGCCGAAAAGAATCGCGAGGCGGTCGAGCGTGGCCTTCGAATCAAGAAAGTCGGCAACGCGATTGTCGCCGCGCTGGGCGGCCGATCGGTGCATCCAGTCGGTGCATGCATCGGCGGCTTCACCCGCGTTCCTCGACGCGATCAGCTCGGGGCGCTGCGCGAGCAGCTTCTGCGCCTGCGTGCCGAAGCGGTCGAATGCGTGCGCTGGGTCGCCCATTTCGACTTGCCTTCGGTCACCCGCGACATCGAATTCGTCGCGCTGCGGCATCCCGACGAATATCCGATGAACGAGGGGCGGATAGTTTCGAGCGCGGGCATCGATGCGGCGCCCGACGACTTTGACGATTTCTTCGAGGAGCATCAGGTGCCGTACTCGAACGCGCTCCATAGCAAGGTGAAGGGCCGGGGACCTTATTTCCTCGGACCGCTCGCGCGCGTGAATCTGAACTTCGATCGGCTGGGTCCGGATGTAACCGCGGTCGCGCGCGAGACCGGAATTCCGTGGCCCAATTCGAACCCCTACACCAGCATCGTCGCGCGCGCCCTCGAAGTTCTATACGCGATCGATGAGGCAGTCCGGGTGATCGATGCATATCAGCCGCCGTCCGCGCCCGCCGCCTCATTCGAAATGCGCGCCGGTCTGGGACGCGCGATTACCGAGGCGCCGCGCGGCTCGCTATACCACGCCTTCGAAACCGACGAGCGAGGCCTGATTCGTTCGGCGCGTATCGTGCCGCCGACCGCGCAGAATCAGGCGCAGATCGAGGCCGACCTGCGGCAGTTGGCGCCCGAACTGCTCCAGCGCAGCCGCATCGAGGCGACCCGCATGTGCGAAGTGGCGATCCGCAACTACGATCCGTGCATCTCGTGTTCGACGCACTTTCTCAAACTCGAGATCGAAGGCCAGTGATTCGAATCATTGGCATCGGCAGTCCTTTCGGCGATGACGTTGTGGGGCTGGAGATTGCGCGAATGCTCGCCGAGTCGCCGCCACCGAACAGCGAAGTTATCCTGGCCGATCGGCCGGGGGCGGGGCTGGTGGAATTGCTGGAAGGCGCCGAGGCCGTGATTCTGATTGACGCGATGCATTCAGGTGCGCGGCCCGGAACCATCCGGGAATTCGCGTTCGACGAACTTCCCGGTGCGATGCGGTTGGTTTCCTCCCACGATTTAGGTGTCGCGGCGGCGATCCGACTCGCTCAAAAATTGGGTCGTGGACCGTCGGTGGGGAAAGTGATCGGAATTGAAATCGCTCCCACCAGCACGGAGCATTTCTCCGAACTTGGCGATCAGATGCGCGACGTACTGGCTCAGGCAGCCGCGCGAGTGCGGTCGTTGGCTGCCGAATTTGACGAGCGCCGGCTATCGATACCACCTGCCGACTGACTTCTAACGGAACCACAGAATGTGGGCGTCCTCGAGCGGAATCCTCGCACCCGGGTGCGACGGAACGATACGCGGGGTGTAATCCGATGCCGGCCGCGAAGCGACGACCTGGGCAGCATAGATGCGCCATCCGCCAGAGGGTTCAAGCTCGCCGCCGCTTTCCGTCATTTCCGATACCAACGGCGGTTCACCGTTGAGCGAATCGGCATAAACTTGTACGCGAACATTCTCGGGACGAAGCGAGCCGAGATTGATCTCAACCTTTAGCGAGTGCGTTTGGGCCGAACTCGCGACATGAAGCTGACCGAACCGTAGAGACGCCCAGTGAGCGGCCAACTCGCGTTTCCATTGAAGCAGAGATTCTCCATAGGCACCGTGATTGGCTGCTCGCTCGCGGTAGGTCATCGCGCCGGGCAGGTAATATTTCTCGGTATACTCGCGCACCGCGCGATTGGCTGAAAACTGCGAGGTGAGGCGTGTCATACTTTCACGCATCCGGCGTACCCAATGAGGGGCGATCCCATTGAGGTCGCGCTCATAGAATGCGGGAATGACCTGCTGTTCCAGAATATCGTAGAGTTGCGCTGCCTCGACCGCATCCCACTCCGGGTTGTGGTTGTGCTCTTTGCCGTCGCCCAAGGCCCAGCCGACTTCGGGCGAATACGCTTCGGCCCACCAACCATCGAGTTCCGACAGATTGAGGCCGCCGTTGACGAGCACTTTCATTCCGCTCGTGCCGCATGCCTCCCAGGGCCGGCGGGGAGTGTTGATCCATAGGTCCGCGCCCTGTACCAGCCGCTCCGCCATCACCAGGTCGTAGTCGCTGAGAAAAACCGCGTGACGCCTCACGTCGGGACGCTGGACGAACTCCACCCAGGCCTTGACCAGCGCCTGGCCGGCGGTGTCTTCGGGATGGGCCTTGCCGGCCATCACTAGCTGAACCGGACGTTGTGGATTGGTTAGAATGCGGACCAGACGTTCCGGATCATGCAGAAGCAGATTGGGACGCTTGTAGGTTGCAAACCGGCGGGCAAAGCCCAGCGTTAGCGCATTCGAATCGAATATGGTTGACGCGATCTTGGGGTCTCCGCCACGAGAGGCAAGCACGTCAGCTACCCGCTCCCTAACAAAATCAACCAGCTCGAGACGATTGGTGGTGCGGAGTTCCCACAGGGCGCGGTCCGAAACGCAACTGATGTCCTCAGCGACGTTCTCCATCGTCCCGCGCCATCGGTCGCGGCCGCAAGCGGTGGTCCATAGCTTATCGGCTGCCGCGGAGTCCCAGGTCGGAGTATGCACACCGTTAGTGACACAACCCACTGGAATTTCTGCCGTGGGCCAGCGCGGAAAGAGACCCTGAAAAATGTTTCGGCTTACCTCTCCGTGCAGGCGACTGACGCCATTGATCGCTCCACTGCCACGGATGGCGAGGTAGGCCATGTTGAAGGGTTCGTTCGCATCGGTGGGCGCCGCGCGGCCCAGCGCGAGGAGATGCGAAAGATCGATGCCCAGCCGCTCTCGCGCGTAGGGCTCGAGATATTGGCCAATCAGGCTCGGCGCGAAGCGGTCGAAGCCGACCTCCACAGGAGTGTGAGTCGTGAACAGATTCCCCGCTCGGGTAACCGCGAGCGACACCTCAAAGGGCTCTCCGCAGTCTTCCATGAAGCTTCGCGCGCGTTCCAGCACCGCAAAGGCCGCATGTCCTTCGTTCAGGTGGCAGACTTGCGGATGGATGCCAAGGTCTCGCAACAATCGCCAGCCACCGATGCCGAGCACGAGTTCTTGCGCCAGGCGCAATTCGGGCCCACCACCGTATAGTTCGCTCGTGACTCCCCGGTATGCCGGCGGGTTGGCCGGGTCATTGCTATCCAGCAAGTACAGTTTCAGGCGGCCGACTTCCGCTTGCCAGGCGCGCAGCCAGAGTTTTTGACCCGGTAAGATCACTCGGAGCCGCAACCAATCTCCGTTTTTGTCGCGCACCGGGGTAATGGGCAATTGGCCTGGATCGTTGTAGGGGTAGAGTGCCCGCTGATTTCCCGCCGAATCAATGAGCTGGCGGAAGTAACCCTGCTGAAAGAGTAGTCCGACCGCCACGATGGGGACGCCGAGATCGCCGGCGGCTTTGAGCTGATCACCAGCTACATTGCCCAGTCCCCCCGAATAGATGGGTAGAGCTTCACTAAGCCCGAACTCCATGCTGAAGTACGCTACGCACCCGAGCCCCGAGTTTCCGTGGGTATGCTGAAACCACGCCTCGGTCGTACGATACTGCCGCTGTTTGTTAAGGAGTTCGCGGACGTCCGCGCCGAATTGCGGGTCGCTTTCCAAGGCCTTTAGTTTGGTGGTTGAAGCGGTTTGCAGGACAACCCATGGACTATGGGTGAGCGCCCATAACTCCGGGTCGATCTTACTCCATACCGGATCGGTCGTATGATCCCAGCAGTTGCGGAGATCCAAAGCCAGCTCCGTCAGTCCTGGAGTCATGGATCCAGCTTCGAACGGAGTACCGTTAGAGTCACTCATGCAGAACTGTTCCTTCGATCACAAAAAGCGCGGGAAGCTTTTCAGCTGATACGTCTCCTAGCGCAGTGGCAGCTTTGGGTTCATGATCTCTTTGATAATTTCCTGCGAATCTTACTGCATGCGGCGTAAATGCACCGGTCCCCCATTTTGACTCAAGCTACCAATGAGAAATGGCTGTTCGCGGGTTAGCGGTTCCGGAAGTCACACGATGGCTGGTGCCACAATCGCAAGCTCGTTTGGTTTAAACCGGGGGCCGCAAGCGCACATGACCATGGTGAATCGCCAGGTGCACCTGCAATACCAAGTCTCTCAATTTGGCATTCACCCGCCCGCGCAACGGCCTGGCCGCCTCGAAGGCAAGATCGTCCAGCGACAGCAATCCGACCAAGGTTCCGTTGCGGTCGACCACCGGGAGGCGGCGGGTGCGGTGCTCCTGCATTAGCCGGGCGGCGGCATCGAGATCGTCTTCAGCTTTGCATGACACCACCTTGCGCGCCATCGCCGTCTCGACCCGCAGCTTCTCCAGCGACTTGCCCTGGGTGTAAGCGGCCATACAGATGTCGCGGTCGGTCAGAAAGCCGACCGGGATGCGCTGGTCATCGACCACCGGTACCGCGCCGCAAGGCTCGTCCCACATTATTTGCGCTGCCTTATTGAGCCGGTCCTGCAGATGACAGACTTTGACGTTGCGATTCATAATTTGCTCAATCTTCATCGCCGCCTCCCGGAGTCCACCTCCAACACTAGTCCGCGACCGCCTTCAACGTCGGCTCGGATTCAGCCGCCGCGACGTGCTGCTTGACCCGGATGAAGCTGTCCGGACTCACCGAAATCGAATCAATTCCCGAATGCACCAGGAAACGGGCGAACTCCGGATGATCACTTGGGGCCTGTCCGCAAAGGCCCACCTTGCGGTCAAGCTGGTGCGCCGATCGGATAACGCTGGCGATAAGCGTAGTAACGGCTTCGTCTTGTTCGTTAAACAGGTGGGCTAATTGCTCGGAATCACGGTCAACCCCGAGGGTCAATTGGGTGAGATCGTTACTGCCGATGGAAAAGCCGTCGAACCGCGCGGCGAATTTTTCGGCCAGAATCACATTGGCTGGAATCTCGCACATTACATATATTTCAAGTCCGTTCTCTGTGCGGCGCAGGCCATTGTCCGCCATCGCCTGCAGCGTCTTATCCGCCTCCTCGAGGGTTCTGCAGAAGGGGATCATCACCACCACATTGCGCAGTCCGATTTCCTCCCGCACCTTGCGGATGGCGCGGCATTCCAGCGCGAAACCGTCGCGATAGCCGGCGCTGTAGTAGCGGCTCGCGCCGCGCCACCCGAGCATGGGATTGGCTTCGGTGGGCTCGAACTGCTTGCCGCCGATGAGCCGCGCATATTCATTGGTTTTGAAGTCACTCATGCGGACGATCACCGGGTTGGGATAGCGCGAAGCTGCGATCCTGGCGATTCCAACCGCAAGCGTATCTACAAAATATTGCGTCTTGTCCTGGAAACCCGCGGTTAGTTTCTCAATCCGCCGACGGGCCGTTTTATCCTCGAGTTCATCGAACTTCACCAACGCCATCGGATGGATCTTGACGATGTTGTTGATGATGAACTCCATGCGCGCGAGACCGATCCCATCTGCGGGGAGCCGCCACCAGCGCATTGCGGCAGCCGGATTGGCCAGGTTGAGCATTACCCTGGTTCTGGTTCGCGCGATGTTTTCGAGCGCAAGGTCCTGCTCTTCGAATTCGCTAACCCCGTCGTAGACGTAGCCGATATCGCCCTCGGCACAGGACACCGTGACCTCGCGTCCGCTCTCCAGCACCGCAGTGGCGTTGCCGGTGCCTACTATTGCCGGCAGCCCCAATTCACGACTGACGATCGCGGCGTGCGAGGTACGCCCGCCATGGTCAGTGATGATCGCCTTGGCCCGTTTCATGATCGGCATCCAGTCCGGGTCGGTAGTTTCGGTGACCAGGATCGCATCGTCCTTGAATTTGGCGATCTCGCCGGGGCTTTTAAGCCTGCACACCTCTCCGGTAGCGATCGCGTCTCCGATCGCGAGACCGGTGAGGAGGCGCTGGCCTTTTTGTTTGAGGGTATAGGTCTTTAGCGAGCCGGCCAGCTTGCGCGACTGAACTGTTTCCGGGCGGGCCTGAACGATGAACAGTTCGCCGGTCTCGCCGTCCTTGGCCCATTCAATATCCATCGGGCGGGAGTAGTGTGACTCAATCGCTGCTGCCCACCCGGCGAGGGTAAGGATTTCCTTGTCTTGGAGAACAAATTTCCCGCGCTCTTCCTTGGAGGTGCTGATAGTGCGGGTGGTCTTTCGGCCGCGTTCGCGGTAGACAATCTTTTTCTCTTTCGCGCCCAAACTCCGCTCCAGAATCGGGGCAAGGCCGTGGTGCTCCAGCAGCGGTTTGAACACCACATACTCATCAGGTTCGACAATTCCCTGCACGACGGCCTCGCCAAGTCCCCACGACGCGCTGATGAGCACGGTGTTTGGAAAGCCGGTCTCGGTATCGATCGAAAACATCACTCCCGCGCCGCCGCGGTCGGAGTGAACCATTCTCTGGACACCCACCGAGAGGGCAACCTTCATGTGATCGAAACCGTGGTTGTCGCGATAAACGATGGCCCGGTCGGTAAACAGGGAGGCGAAGCATCGGCGGACCGCATCGAGCAAATTTTTCTCACCGCGAATGTTGAGAAAGGTTTCCTGCTGGCCGGCGAAGCTGGCATCGGGCAGATCCTCCGCGGTAGCGCTGCTTCTCACGGCGACGTCGAGATTGTCCCGGGCGGACCCTTCCGAAAGCTTGCGATAGGCGGCGACGATCGCCTCTTTCAGCTCGGCCGGCAACTTCGCGCGTCGGATCAGGTCGCGGATCGACTTGGCGCCGGTTGCGAGGGTGACGGTTTTCGCTTTTATCTCGGTTAACCTGGTCGCGATCGCGGAGCGAAGGTCGTTGGCGTCAACGAACGCCCAGTAGGCACTTGCGGTCACGGCGAAGCCGGCGGGCACCGGAATACCTTGCGCACGCATGTTCCTGGTCATCTCGCCCAGCGAGGCATTTTTACCTCCCAGTTGCGCAATCTCGGACGAACCTTCGTCGGAAAACCAGATGACAGAATTGCGATCCATTTTCTTTTCCTTCGGTTGCGGCAGATGGACCGCAGATACGGATCATACCACGCTGCTGGTCAGCGGACCGTCAGCACCGGAACGGTGGATTCGCGGACCGTGCGCTCCGCCACGCTGCCAAGAACCATGTGGCTCAAACCAGTTCGTCCATGCGTAGCCATTACGATCAGATGGGGCCGTCGTTCTTTTTCGACTTCGAGGATGCCCAACGCCGGGTCGCCGCGTCTGACTATCAGACTGTAGTTGGCTTTGGCGCCGAGATTTTCGGCTGCCAGCTTGGCGAGCCGGGCTCGGGCGTCTTGCTCCCACTCGGGTGTGAGTGGCTGCAGCGGGACTTCCGACGGCTCGAACGGCACCGGGACCACATGCAGTAGGCTTATCGCGGCCGCGTATTTTTGCGCCAGACGCCATCCAAAATTCAACGCCGAGATCGAGTTTGCATCGAAAGCGACCGGGCAAAGAATCTCCTTCAGGGTGCCGAGCGAGGCTCCGGGAGCGAAAGTAAGCACCGAACGCTGAGAGGTGCGAACCACGTGTTCGGCAATACTGCCCAAAAACAGGTGGGCCATGCCGGTTCGCCCGTGGGTCGCCATGACGATCAGGTCAACCTCCAGTTCCCGGGCAATCCTTTCGATTACTTCTGCGGGCCATCCGACCTGCACAATAAACTCATGCCGCACCTTGGCCAGATGCTTTCGCGCGAGCTGCTGGAGCCGGAGCATCGCTGGTTGCGTCGAGACCGTAACGTCGTAACGATCGAGTTCCGCAGGATCATTCATCGGAACGAACACCACGTGCGTCAAGTAAACGACAGCGTCGTCTCTTCGAGCGAGATGGGCGGCCTGATCAAGTATCGCGGTCGAGTTTTGGCTGAAATCAACTGGACAGAGAATTCTGCGAAATATCGTCGCCATGAGTGGTGCTGCCTTCCATATGAATTTGGATTCTTTGTGGGCTCCAGCCGCCTACCAGGCATTTGCTGAGCGGGATCGTGCTTCGGCGCTCAAGACATCGAGCGCAACGATTGGGACCCGGTGGAGCCCTGACCTAGCGTTATGAAGTGCGAGATTTTTATGCGGGCTCGCTCCAGCGCTGCCAGCGCGACGGAGACATCGGTATCGTGCTTCAATACGATGGCGGATTGGCCGGCTCCAAACCGTCCCGCGCCGTAGATCGCGACGGAGGAGCGTCGCAGCGAGGCTATCGCTTGCTGGATTTGAAAATCTACCTCGAAGCTTAAGGCCTGCGGATTGGGTGGCTGAAGAAAGATTTGCATTGACGAGTCTCCTGCCGGCTGCAAGATGTCATACCGGCCGAGCCAAACTGACTACCGAAGGCCTCCAGCCCGCCTTTCTGTTCTTAGATCGCGCCGCGCGCGTGACCGGTGCAATCACAAGGTGTCATCAAGCGGTTGCCCATGTAGCGATGCCATGCGTGTCCGAGCTTACAAGTATGGTGGCGGAAAACGCCCCCGTCGGCACCTTCGGCGTGATGGATGAGGGGTTCATCTTTACCGATCAACTCCTCCGAACAACAGGTGCCGTCTTTTTTTGTTGCGGGGCATTTTCCCGGCATCGCGGAGCTTTGTTTGAGCTCGCCCTCCGCCTTTAGCCAATCGTCCACTTCATTGCCGGGGGCGCCATTCCGAGCGCAATAAATTTCGTACGCGAGGTTTCGGATCTGGTCTTCCGTGGACGGAGGTTCCTCTACAATATCCGTCTGTTGGCTGGCTTGGTTTTGCGCCATCTGATTTCTCCTTCTTGGCTGATTTGTCGGGGAAGTACCGCTCGGACATCGGGCGTCGCCTCGGCGATTAATACGCATTTGGGAGATTGAAGTTACCAGGCGGTGAAATAGCAATCTTTGCGCCAAGCGGGCGCGAATGGAGAAACATCAGAAGAAGCGAGCGGGTTGCGTCAGTCGAAGGAAACTGCCTGCCACCATTGGAAGCGTTGCTCGGGCGCTGGAGTTTCTCGTTTCGATACAGCAAACAATCTAAAGGGCAACTCTCGGGCGGATGCCTGCCGCGTTCGGATACATCAATGCCGATCCAAAGCTTCTCCGATCGATGACTTTCAACGGTTCCCGCGTGGCACAATCCTCGCTTATCGAGGCCCTGGATGAGCTCGAAAATCATAGAAAAGCGCCAACGTAGTTGGCAGGTCGTCCCCATTCTCCTCGATTACGAGAAGACTTGCGCCGGTTTCTCGTGGGATGCGGCGCGGCGCGAACTTGACGGACTCCCCGCCGGACGCGGGCTGAACATCGCCCACGAGGCCGTCGATCGTCATGCCAATGGGGCACTGCGCGACCATCTGGCGTTGCGATGGATCGGCAAACGCGGCGAGGTTCGTGACTTTTCGTATGCCGACCTGCGTGCGCACACCAATCGGTTTGCCAATGTGCTACGAGGCCTCGGCCTTGCCAAGGGCGAGCGCGTCTACCTGCTGGCGGGAAGGATTCCCGAACTCTATATCAGCGCGCTGGGCACGCTGAAAAACGGGAACGTTTTCTGTCCGCTCTTTTCGGCGTTCGGTCCCGAGCCTATTCATCAACGGATCAGCATCGGCGATGGACGGGTTTTGGTCACCACGCCGATGCTTTACAAGCGCAAGGTTGCGAACCTGCGTGCTTCGCTCCCTAACCTCAAGCATGTCCTGCTCATCGGCACTGAAGAGGAGGTTCGCGCGATTCCGGGCACGCTCGATTTCCATCATTTAATGAATGAGGCGAGTGGCGATTTCGAAATCGCGCCGACCGATCCCGAAGATCTCGCACTCCTTCATTTCACCAGCGGCACTACCGGCAAGCCCAAGGGTGCGATGCATGTGCACCAGGCCGTCGTCGCACATCATGTAACCGGCCGCTTCGCGCTCGATTTTCATCCCGAGGACATCTTCTGGTGTACCGCTGATCCAGGCTGGGTTACCGGCACCTCATACGGAATCATTGCGCCGCTCACCAACGGCATTACCAGCATCGTCGACGAGGCGGAATTCGATGCCGAGCGATGGTATACGCTGATCCAGAATCAAAAGGTCACCGTATGGTACACGGCGCCGACCGCGGTGCGCATGATGATGAAAATCGGCACCGAGGTAATCAAGAAGTACGATCTGCAGAGCCTGCGCTTCATCGCCAGCGTCGGCGAGCCGCTCAATCCCGAGGCGGTGGTTTGGGGTCAGGAAGCTTTCGGTCTTCCGATTCATGACAACTGGTGGCAGACCGAGACCGGCGGCATCATGATTTCGAATTATGCCGCGATGGATATTCGTCCGGGCTCGATGGGCCGACCGTTGCCAGGAATCTCGGCGGGCCTGGTGCTGCGCCACAAGGATGGCAGCATCGAGGAGATTCGCGAAACCGGTGTCGAAGGCGAACTCGCGCTGCGTCCCGGCTGGCCCTCGATGTTTCGGGGTTACCTGCACGAGGAAGAGCGCTATCGGAAGTGTTTCGCTGGCGGGTGGTATCTCACCGGCGACCTCGCGAAGCGCGACGCTGACGGTTACTTCTGGTTCGTCGGACGGGCTGACGACGTGATCAAGTCTTCGGGCCACCTGATCGGCCCGTTCGAGGTCGAGAGCACATTGCTGGAGCACCCCGCAGTCGCGGAGGCGGGAGTGATTGGCAAGCCAGATCCGATGGCGGGTGAAATCGTGAAAGCATTCGTCGCGCTCAAGCCGGCCTTCACTGCGAGCGATGAGTTGCGCAGCGACCTGCTCGGTTTCGCACGCAAGCGCCTCGGCGCGGTGGTCGCGCCCAAGGAAATCGACTTCGTCGCCAACGTGCCGAAGACGCGTAGCGGAAAAATCATGCGCCGCTTGCTCAAGGCGCGGGAACTTGGCCTACCCGAGGGCGACACTTCGACGCTGGAGAGTTTGTAGAAACTATGCCACTCCAATCCAATATCGCGACCCCTATCATCGAGGCGCACCACGCGCTGGCGCTGCTGCAGGAGATGCTCCGCGTCCGCCGCTTCGAAGAGAAATGCGCGGAGCTGTACAGTGCGAGCAAGATTCGCGGATTTCTCCATTTGTACATTGGCGAGGAGGCGGTCGCGGTCGGCGCGATGCGGGCGCTGACACCCGAAGATGCAGTGGTCGCGACTTACCGCGAGCATGGGCACGCGCTACTGCGCGGGATTCCCGCCGGCGCGATCATGGCTGAGATGTTCGGCAAGCAGGAAGGATGCAGCCGGGGCCGCGGCGGCTCGATGCATCTGTTCGATGCGAAGCATCGATTTTTCGGCGGCAATGCGATCGTTGGCGGCGGCCTGCCGGTCGCGGTCGGAGTCGCGCTGGCCGACAAGCTCGCGAATCGTTCGCGTGTTACCGCATGCTTCTTCGGCGATGGCGCGGTGGCCGAAGGCGAGTTCCACGAATCGATGAACCTCGCCGCACTGTGGAAGCTTCCGGTTCTGTTCTGCTGCGAAAATAATCTTTATGGGATGGGCACCGCGCTGCGACGCGCAGAATCGGAAACCGATCTGAGTCTCAAGGCCTCCAGCTACGAGATGCCGGCGTGGCCGGTCGACGGGATGGATGTCGTAGCTTGCGAGGAAGCGGCGCATCGCGCCGCCGTTGAGGTGCGCGCGGGCGCGGGGCCGTGCTTTCTTGAATTCCGCACGTACCGCTTTCGCGCGCATTCGATGTACGATCCCCAGCTCTACCGGAGCAAGGTCGAAGTCGAGGAATGGAAGAAACATGATCCCATCACCACCTTTCAGGATCGCTTGACCGCGCAAGGCACTCTCGATGACGCCGAGCTGAAGCGCATCGAGGATGAGGTCGCGGCGGAAATCGAAACAGCTATCGCATTCGCCGAGGCGGGCACCTGGGAGCCAATCGAAGAGCTCACCCGCTTTGCGTATTCGGAAGTGAAGGCATCGTGAGTGCGGACCCCAACAAGGTGAAGACTACCTATCGCGAAGCAGTGCGCCAGGCGATTCGCGATGCGATGAATCGCGACGCGCGCGTCTTCCTGATGGGAGAAGATGTTGGCGCTTACGGCGGATGCTACGCGGTGAGCAAGGGGCTGCTCGACGAGTTTGGCCCCGAACGTATCCGCGACACTCCGCTTTCGGAATCAGCATTCGTCGGCGCAGGAATCGGCGCTGCGATAAACGGCATGCGGCCGATTGTCGAAGTGATGACAGTCAACTTCAGCCTGCTGGCGCTCGATCAGATCATGAACAACGCCGCGACGATACTTCATATGTCGGGCGGCCAAATCAATATTCCGCTCGTGATCAGAATGACCACCGGCGCGGGACGCCAGCTCGCGGCACAGCACTCGCACAGCCTCGAAGGATGGTATGCCCATATCCCCGGCATAAAGGTGCTCGCGCCGGCAACCTTGGAGGACGCGCGCGGCATGCTATGGACTGCGCTCGAAGATCCCGACCCGGTACTCATCTTCGAGCATGGCACACTCTACAACATGGAAGGTGAACTGGCCGCCGACGCGGGGCCGGTAGAGATCGCGAAGGGGGCGGTGCGGCGCGCGGGAACCGCGGTGAGCCTGATCACATACGGTGGCACACTCTTCAAGACGCTGGACGCCGCCGAGCGGCTCGCCGCATCGGGCATCGATGCGGAAGTTGTGGAGTTGCGCACGCTACGTCCGCTCGATACCGAAACCATTATCGAGTCAGTGACTCGCACGCATCGCGCGGTAATCATCGACGAAGGATGGCGCAGTGGCAGCATCTCGGCCGAGATCAGCGCTCGCATCATGGAGCAGGCATTCTACGAACTCGATCTGCCGGTGGAGCGCATCTGCAGCGCCGAAGTTCCGATTCCATACGCCAAGCACCTGGAGGACGCCGCACTCCCGCAGACCTCTACGATCATTGAGACCGTGAAGCGGATGATGGGCAATCATGGCTGATTTTCTGATGCCCTCGCTCGGCGCCGACATGGAAGTCGGTACCGTTCTGCAATGGCTGGTGAAGCCCGGCGATGCGGTGAAGCGCGGCGATATCGTAGCGGTGGTGGATACCGAGAAGGCCGACATTGAGGTGGAAATTTTTCAGACCGGCATCGTGCAGAAAATCGTGGTGCCCGAAGGCGAGAAGGTTCCGGTCGGCACATTGCTGGCGGTGCTCGCGACCGATGGCGAAGGTGCCGCGGCGGCGCCCGTCTCGAAACCTGCCGCACCCGCTCCGGCGCCGCCCCTTGCTCCTCGTCCAGTGGCCAAGTCCGCATCGGTACCATCCCCTCCCGCACCCGCTGCGGCGAAGCCGGCCACGCCAAAGCCCGCCGCCGCTCATCGAATCCATATCTCGCCGCTAGCGATGCGGGTCGCGTTGGATCTCAAGGTTGATCTCGCCAACGTCAAAGGCACCGGTCCCGACGGTGCCATCACCAAAGCCGACGTCGAGCGTGCCGCCCAGGGACCGGCACCCGCCGCTGCGCCTTCATCGGGCGCGCCCCCCAAAGTCGGCGCGCCTACGGCGCCCGCGAAGCCGGCTATCGTGCCGGTTGATCGCAGCGCGACGATGCGCAAGGTCATCGCGGCGGCGATGGCGCGTTCGAAACGCGAGATTCCTCATTACTATTTGGGCAACCAGATCGATATGAGCAGGGCGATGGCGTGGCTGCAGTCCGAAAACCTCAAACGTCCGGTGACCGAAAGACTGCTCTACTCTGTCATGTTGCTGAAAGCGGTTGCGCTGGCGATTCATCAAGTTCCGGAGATGAACGGCTTTTGGAAGGACGGCACCTTTGCGCGGAGCGAAGCAATTCATGTCGGTGTCGCGATTTCGATTCGCCAGGGCGGACTCATCGCGCCCGCAATTCACGACCTCGACCAGAAGAGCGTCAGCGAGATTATGCTGAACCTGCGCGATCTGGTGAAGCGCGTGCGCGCCGGCATCTTGCGGAGCTCGGAAATCGCCGACCCGACGATCACCGTCACCAGCCTCGGCGAGCAGGGCGTCGAGAGCGTCTTCGGGGTCATCTATCCGCCCCAGGTCGCGCTGGTCGGATTCGGCAAAATCGTGGAGCGTCCGTGGGCGAGCGGAGGAATGGTTGGGGCGCGCCCGGTGGTGATGGCGAGTCTGTCGGGCGACCATCGCGCAAGCGATGGCCATCGCGGCGGCCTTTTCCTTGCCGCTATCGAGCGTCTATTACAGGAGCCGGAAAAGCTGTGAGCGACGACGAGATCAGAGCAATTTACTTGCGCGAGCTGCACAAGATAGCACCCGAAGTCGACCCAAAGGACATCGATCCGGCGCTTGATCTGCGCGAGCAGATCGATCTCGATTCGATGGACATCCTAAATTTGGCGGTAGCGATTCACGAGGCCACCGGCGTCGACATTCCCGAAGCCGATTATCCGCAAATGACGAGTTTGAACGGTTGCGTGACGTACCTGCATTCGCGCACCCGGCCAGAGAACAAGTAGACAGCAAGAGAGAGACGCAAACCCGGTGACGTTTTCTTGCGAACCACTTCTGCTAGCTCCCACGCGCAACGAGCATGAGTCTGTCGAGAACACGGACCTTCTCGGTATTTGACCACGACCCACTTGGCATAGGACTGTTGCTGGTCGGCGAAAGCCGGGGGGCCTGGGCGAAGAGTTAAGTCCAGTACCTTCCCAAAAGAGCAGCGAACCGTGACCCGCACCCGATTGGGAAAACGGTTGAGGAGATAAAACATGGCGGACGGTTTTTTCCCGCTGACGAAGGAACAACAAGAATGGGCCACTCGCGCTGCAGACCTCGCGCGGCGTGAGCTCGCCCCGCGCGCGGCGGAAATAGATAGGACGGGGACCTACCCCTCGCAGGGTTTGGAAGCCCTCAAGAAGGAGGGCTTTTGGGGACTTCGCGTCTCCCGAGCGCACGGAGGCCTGGAAGAGAGCCTCTTGACGACGGTCCTCGTCACCGAGGCGCTGGCGAAGCGATGCGCGTCCACCTCGCTATGCTACAAGATGCACCTCGAGGCTTCCGAGCTGGTCGCCCGGATCGGCACACCAGATCAAGTGGACCGCATGGTGCGGCCGATCGTCTCAGGCGATGCCTTCTACACGGTGGCAGGCACCGAGGCTGCCGGACGCGGCGGTGCATTTGCCTCGAGCAACTTCATGTCTGCCGTGATCCCCACCGGCGATGGCTACCGCATCGACAATATTCGCAAGAGCTATGTTACCTCCGCGGGTTTTGCCACTCACCACTTCTTCCTGTGCAGAGTCGGTGAAGAGACCACCCCCGATAAAGTCAGCGTCCTGATCGTCGAGCGGGACAAGATCGACTGGACGATCGACGAGCCCTGGAACGGGCTTGGGATGCGGGGGAACAACAGTTGTCCCGTGATCTTCAATGGGGTCGTGCCCAAGGCAAATCTCATCGGATCGGAACACACCGTGATGAGGGATCACGGGCGGAAGTTCCTTCCAGTAGTCACCAGCACGTACGCGGCGGTGTACCTCGGGGTCGCCGGCGGGGCGTTTGAGGAGGCTAAACAGTTTCTCGAGTACGCCGACGACGGGACCAAGCCTCGGATCGATAGTCCGGTGCTTCGGCACCGCATGGCAGAGCTAAGCGTCGAAATCGAGCGATCCCGGGCATTGCTGTACGCCGCGGCCTCTGCCTTCGATCGGGAACAACCCACCAGCGTTCTGGCTTGTACCCAAGCCAAATTCGCTTGCTCTGAGACGGCAGTTCACGTCACCAATGAGATCATGGGTATGGGAGGAGGCAGCGCCTACGCCCGCCGTCTACCCTTCGACCGGTACCTCCGCGATGCCCGGGCCGGGATCGTCATGGGAATCACCAATGACGTCGTGCTCTCCAACATCGCCAGAATGCTCTTCCCGGCGCCACAGAAAACGGAAAAGAAGGCGCGCTGACGATTGCAAAAGGGCATCCGATTCGTGAACACAGTGTCAGGCCTGCCGGTGGGTGCATTGATATCAAGGCCGCGGCAATTTACAAGATGCCGTCGCGGCGCAATGCCTCAAGTTCGTCCCCGGCGATGCCGAGTCTATCCAGGACTTCGGCCGTGTGTTCGCCAAGCTCGGGCACGTGCGGCAGGATTTCGTCACCGCGCAGGCCGGACATTTTGATCGCGGAACCCAGAACCTTGACGTCGTCGTAATCGGCGATGGTGCCGTTGCGGACTATATGGCGCTCGGGGAGTTCAGGGTCGGCGGCGACTTCCTCGATTTCACGCACCGGAGCGCAGGGGATGTTGTTGGCGAGGAGCAGGGCGACGAGGTCGTCTCGTTTGTACATGGAGCTCCATTCGCCGACCATAGCATCGACCTGGTCCACCATTTTGAACCGGCTGTGATGGTCCTTGTAGCCAGGGTGCGCAATGAGCTCCTCACGTGAGAGCAGGCGCGCGAGTTGCTGCCAGTTGGCTTCGGTAAGGCAGTAAATCCAGATTTCGCCATCGGCACATGGATAAGTATTGCAGGGACATGCGGCCGCATGCCGATTGCCGAGGCGCCGGACCTTGTACCCGTCCTGCACGACGCCGATGGCGCCGTTGATCGCTGGCATACACACGTCGAGCATCGCGACCTCGACCTTGCGCCCGCGGCCGGTCCGCTCGCGTTCAAGAAGCGCCGCCATGATTCCCGCGGCGAGATGCATTCCGGTGCTGGTGTCGATGAGGGCGGCGGTGACGCGCACTCCCGGGCGGTCCTCGTAGCCGGTCATACTGATGATGCCGGAGGCGGCCTGGATGGTGAAATCCATCGCACCGAGTTGGGCGAAGCGGCTGTTACCCCCGTAGCCCTTACTGGAGGCATAGACGAGTCGCGGGAAGCGCAAAGCGAGGTCATCGTAGCCGAGACCGAGACGCTCCAGCGCGCCGGGGGCGTAGTTCTCGAGCAATACGTCCGAGTCGGCGAGCAGGCGGAACAGGATATCGCGGCCGCGCGGATCCTTGAGGTTGAGCGAGACCGACTTCTTGCCGGTGTTAAGCATCAGGAAGCCGTAGTTGGTCCCGTGCTTGGCGGGCGGACGCTTGCGCAGAAGTTCTCCGGTTCCGGGAGGTTCGATCTTGATGACCTCGGCGCCGAAATGAGCGAGTTGGAGCCCGCAATAGGGGCCTGCGTAAATTTGCGCGATTTCGATGACGCGATAACCGTCAAGTGGCAGAGTCATGCGAGTCTCTTTTCACCTTCATGCCCCAGCGCGAGGTCGGCCCGCAACTAGGCTTTCAATTCGTACAGGACGGCGAAGTCGTCATCGATCGGCAGCCGCCGGAAGTGCTTGAATCCGGCCTGTTCGGCCAACTCGCGCGCCTTGACCTCGCCCATGGCCGCGCCGATTCCGGCGCCTCCGTGCGCGAGCGAAGTGGTCATGCAGTACATGGTGCTGATGGAATAAACCATCTTGCCCAGCGGGCGGTGATTCTCCTCCGGTTTTGACGACACATTGATCTCCTGAACCAGATAGGTGCCGCCGGGAGCCAGCGCGCGGCGGATCGCGCTCATCAGGCCGACTGGATCGACCGCATCATGAACCACGTCGAAGGTGGTGGCTAAATCGAACTTCGATTCCGGCAGATCGGCGCCATTGCGGACCTCGAAAGTAATCCGGTCGGCAACTCCGGCTGCCTGCGCGTTGCGGCGTGCACGCTCGATCGACTGCGCAACCAGGTCGTAGCCGAACACATGAGCCTTGGGAAAGGCCTGCGCGATCAGGATCGCGGCCCGGCCGCCTCCGCATCCGACGTCGACCGCAGTTCCTCCGGCCTTGAGGCGCTCGACTACTTCCGGCATCGCCGCAATCCATTTTTTGATCAGCTTGTATTTATAGCGGGGAAACGAGTTGCGCTCGGAAGCCTCGAACATCCAGGGCGGATAGTCGGCCTGGGACACGCCCTTGCCAGTCCGAAATGATTCGGAGACCTTTGGCGCAACCGTCATCACGCTCTGGACCATCTGGAAGTAGGAGCCTGCGAAAAAGGGCGACTCCTCGTCGGCCAGCACCATCGCGTATTCCGGGGTCAGATGATATTGACGCGAAGTCGCATCGTACGCGACGTAGTGCGCGGCGGCCATGGCGTTGAGCCACTCGCGAAGGTAGCGCTCGCTCAGTTGAGTCCTTGCCGCCAGCTCCGCGCTAGTTACGGGCCCGCTCTCCTTCATCGCCTTGAACAGTCCCAGGCGGTCGCCAATGAAGCAGAGCGCGCCATGGACACAGGTGCCGACGTCGCCGACGATCTGTTGCGCGGCATTTTTGGCCTTTTCGAAATCGACTTCGGACGCCATAGCGAAATTCTCCTACAGCGGGATAGCTAACCGCTCTATATCCCAACTCAAGCGTGATCGGTACCGGCGTGCATGAAGCGGACTGTGCGTATGCGGCGTCTCAGCGTCGATACTGCGCATCGGGATGTGACGCGGGCAGCCGGGCGCATCCTTGGCCGAAGAGTTTTTCCCGCAGCGTTCCTTCCCCGTATTCGGTTTGCATCAAACCGCGCCGCTGCAGCACCGGAACCACTCCCTCGACGAAGTCAGAGAAAGAGCCGGGAGAAGTGACATAGCCAAGATTGAACCCATCGACGCCGAGTGCGATCCATTCCTGGAATACGTCCGCAAGCCGTTCAGGAGTGCCCGCGATCACACCGCTGAGTCCTTTTACGAGATCCCGCAGAGTGTATTTGCGGCCAGAACCGGCGCCGGAGAGCGCCTGCATCAGGCCACGGACCGCGTTGGTCTCCACGTACTCTAAAGGTTGATCCAGGTCGAATTGCTCGAAATCAATTCCGGCCCAACCGCTGAGCAAGGCCAACTCCCCTTCATAGTTGATCTGCTCCAGATACTCATCATATTTGCGGCGCACAGCCGCTTCCGTATCGCCGGTGATGATTTTCGCGTACAGAAAAAAGAGCAGGTCCTCCGGCCTTCTGCCCTGTTCGCGCGCCTTGTCGCGCGTATCGCGGATGTTTCGGCTGACGACTGCCTTCGGACCCGTCACGAAGACACACTCCGCGTGACGTGCCGCGAACTGCCGACCACGCGGCGAGCTTCCGGCTTGAAACAGCACGGGAGTACGTTGCGGCGAAGGCTCCGACAAGTGACAGCCGTCCACCTTGAAGTACTTTCCTTCATGATGGATGGCACAGACCCGGGATGGGTCTACGTAGATCTTCCGTTCGCGGTCCCTGAGTACCGCGCCATCTTCCCAACTGGCTTCCCACAACTTGCAGCAGACTTCCAGGTACTCATCCGCCATCTCATATCGCTCGTCGTGAGGCTGTAAGCTTGCCTGTCCAAGACTGCGAGCCGCACTGTCCAGATAGGTCGTGACGACGTTCCAGGCGATTCGCCCCTTGGTTAGATGATCGAGGGTCGAAATCAAACGGGCGAAGATGAACGGATGATACTGGAGCACCGAACTGGTGAAGGCGAAGCCCAGATGCTCAGTCGCATACGCCATCGCTGGGATTAGGAGCGCTGGGTCGTTCACCGGTACCTGCGTCGCCTGTCTCAGCGCGGCCTGCGGTCCTCCACGGTAAACATCGTAGATGCCGATTACATCGGCAAGGAAAAGCGCGTCGAATTTGCCTCGTTCCAGCAGCTTGGCCAGCTCGACCCACGTTCCGAGGTCCGTGTAATTGTGCATTTGATCACCCGGGTTGACCCACAGCCCGGGTGATTGGTGCACCACACAGTTCATCTGGAACGCATTGAAATAGATGCGCTTATTCATGCGTCACGAATCAGGCCACCTGGGCCATGAGCTGGCGCGAATAATCCCTGAGAAGGCTGAGGTCGTAAGCGTGCTCCTCGAAGGTGAAGGGGTTCCAGGTGCTGCGATTGGAGAAATTCAGCAGGTCGCCGCCGTAGATGTGGATTGCGCAGGAGGCGCGATCGAGCGGATTCGCGATCGCGTGAATCGCATCCTCACCGAGAACCAGGACATCGCCGGTTTTCAGGTCCTTCCCGCCGGCCTTTTCCAAACTCTTTCCGCTGCGGCGGTAGAACGTGTTGTTCTCCTGTCCGTCGTAGGTGCCGATCACCGCCCACATGTTGTGATTGTGAGGAGGCGTTTTGAACTTTGGAGGGGTGGCCGCCTTGAGAACCGTAAGCGTGGGGGAACGAAAACAGATCATATCGGCCAGGCCGCCTTTGGAAAGATCCCGCCCCGCGAGTTCCGCGTCGAGCGCGGTCTTGACGGCGGAAGGATCGCGTAGCGCTTCTTCAACCAACGCCTTGACTGCCGAAGCCGGTTTGCCTTTGCAATTCTCGATAAATTGGTTGAGGTCAAACATCTCGATTCCTCCTGGTTTCTCGCGCTCAACTGCGCATCCGGTTTATGAACGAAGCGCCTCAGGCCAGTACGATTCCTCAATACCGATCTGGCGGTAGATATGCCGTGTTCGGGCGGGGAGGTCCACCGTCCACTCGATCACCGAGCGATCCAATCCCAGCTTGTTGATTGCAAAGCCCTCAAGAGCGGCCAGATCGGCTTCGCGCATCAGCGGGAATAGCTGTTCGTTGTCGTCAATCAGCTGGCGTTTCCGCCGTTCCTGTTCTTCGCTCGGACACAGATTGAGATAGTCGTGCATCGCTGGAAAAAGGAAAGACAGATGTCCAGCTTCCTGTTCGATTTCATGCGGCGACCACGCGCTCAAGACCGGATCGAGACCCAACAGCGCGCTGTAGGCTCCACCGTCCTCAGCCGAGTAGGCTTCCGTATGCAGGCCAACCACCGCGAAAAAGCCCCCGAGGTCACGTTCCAGAATGCGCTTTTCATCCGGATGAACGAGGGACCCCTTACTATCGACGCCGGTCCAGTAGTTCACATTACTATATCGGCATCCTCGTGTGATGAACGAGGCGGCATGCTGCATATCCTCATAGGCTTGCTTGAGAATGCATGCCCGCCAAGCGCCCGGCATCTCGTGATGGCTCGCCGCGAAGCTGCAACCAAGCACGATGTGACGCAACTCGCCCCATCCGATTGCGGCTAACAGGCGGCCGAATCGCTGCTTGCGGCCCTCGTCCCATTCGTCGACCGCAATCGCTGGTGGTTTTCGCAGCCGCTCACTCGCGGCCAGCCAGCGCCGACACCAACTCGGGTCGGCGGCCACGACCTTCGGGACTTCGGTGGGGACTATCGGAGAATTGGCTTCGCTATACTCCACGTCGTTCCGGAGCAGGCTGGGTAAAGCTTCACTCAAGTCAAACACTTTCCAAACCTCCGTCGATTCATGCCGAGCGACCCGGCGCTACTCCGCAACGTCCCCCGATGTAGTGCATCACCGCAGGGACCGCTGCGGGTGATGTCGAAGCCGCGCCTCTTGACCGCTTGGCAAAATATAACGCGGCGGGCTTGGCATCGTCGAACTGACGTGTCGGGTGCTTGACTCAATCAAAACCCCCATTGCTTCGGCTGAAACACTGCACTCAAATCGAACTGCATGGAGTCTGAACAGGATGGCAAGACCAGGTTCGACTCAAGGGTCGCGATCATCTCACCCAGAAACAATCGATGGAGGTTTCTTATCACGCCGACTAACTGAGGGAGCAATGAGCAGATCGGCAGCTATAGTAACCGGTGGATATTGATGGCGAAGAGTAATGCGAGAGGCGAAGGCGATGGCCATGATTTCAGCAAACAAGTCACTTCGGTTACGAGTCATTATGCTACTCGGTTGTTTGCTAGTGAGCGCACCAGCGTTTGCCGGCAACGACCATTTCGGAAAAGGGCGACAACTGTACATGCAGCATTGTGCTGCCTGCCATGGCATCAAAGCCGACGGACACGGCCCATTGGATCATGAGCTTTCGACCCCGGCGGCAGACCTGCGTCACCTCTATGAGCGATACGGGGATCCGCTCCCTGAAGACCAGATAGCCCGCTTCATGGATGGGCGCGCAGACATAAAGGCGCACGGCCCACGCGACATGCCAGTCTGGGGCGAGGAGATGTGGAAATATCCTGAGGGACAGGGAAACCCTAAGCAGGTGAGCGATAGCGTTGGGGAAATAATCCGTTATCTGCAATCGATTCAAACTACCCGCCACCCGGCGTCCTTCGAACGAAGGCTCCATTGATAGGAAATCGCAATCAGGTATTGCGATCGCGCGGGCGGCCGAACCCGAAAGCTTCGGGACTGCCTTCCCCGCCCAACTCGAAGATCGTCCTTCCGACGGCGGTCAGGATCAGGTCAAGATTTTCGTGGCGACAATAGAATTGCCAGTCGCGCATGATACGCGCTATCGGACTTGGCTCCATGTAGATCGACGAGCCGCAGCAGGCTTGAACGAGATCGATTACGCGCTGCACCGCGGTTTGTGAATATGCCCGGAGCATCCGGCTATAGTCGAATGCCTGTGGGTACTGCCGAGTGCGATATAGCTCGGCCGTTTCGGCCAACAGCAATTCTGCGGTCACCAGCATGACCTTGGCCTCGGCCAGGTGGTGTTGAATGAAAATGTCAGAGGTGCGGCGGCGTTCGCGCAGATATTTGACTGCGTACTCGAACAGATGAGCGCCGACCCCCTGGAAGTTCGAGGAAAACTGCGGCAGATAGCGCGCCTGCACTTGCAACGTCCAGTATGAGCCCGGTGACCCAATGACTGCATCATCGGCAACAAACGCGTGGTCGAAGTCGACCTCATGACTCACGGTTGCCCGCATCCCGGTCGCCCGATCCCACCAGCGCGGCTGAACCTTCACGCCGCGGCTTTCGCAATCAACTGCGCATAGCAGGAGCTGGCTCATCGGATTGGCAACGTTATCCGGAAACGCGAATACGATCGCGAATTTCGCCGCGCCGGCGTTGGTCGAATAAAACTTGCGCCCGGTCAACTCCCATCCCCCGCTCACGCGATGCGCCACCATGAAGATGGGACGCTCACCCGTCGCCGGCTGCCCGTTCTGTTCCGAGCCCCATCCCCCATAAATCGCTCCCGCTTCTACCACGGGCCGCAGAAAGCGTTCCTTTTGTTCGGGAGTGCCGAGCAGCGCGACCGTATGGGTCATGTTGGTGTGAACCTGCTGACTATGACAACTGGCGCTGTCGACGCTGGCCAGCGCGCGGGTCACCAGCCAAACCGGCAGTGGATCGTCGGTATCCGGCCCGACTCCCAGTCCACCCAATGCGGGCGGAACGCACATCGCATCCAGCTTCGCTTGATGGAGCGCATCAAACAGCTCATGCGGAAAGCGGTTTTCGCGATCCCAGGTCTCTGCGTTTGGCGCGCTCACGTCCGCCGCGATGCGTTCGGCGGTTTCGACCAATTGTACGGATGGCGGAGAGAGTTTTTCCTTGAGCATCAGCGTCCCCGTGAACTTTCGGGCGAGGAGTTCATGGTTTTTGTCGGACCGGACTTCTCAGCGGAAGGGTGTTCGAGCCGCAAGCCCGCGCGCTTAAGCAGCGGGAGCACGTTCTCGGCGAAGTAGCTTAGATCACTCAAATAGTTGTGAAATACCAGGCTCACGCAGTCGAGCCCGTTTTCCTTGAATTCTACGATCCGTGCTGCGATTTGCCGGGGATTTCCGATCACGCGAATGCCACCCCATACTGCGCCGCTGCGATCGATCGGGCGCTGGGCCTTGTCCACGAATGCCCTGGAGCCTTTCGGGTCCACCAGGCCCTTGCCCGGCGAATGCATCGCTTCAATCACCTCGAGGTCGGCGCGGTTGCATATCTCTTCGAAAACTTCGCGCGCCTCGGACTCGCTGTCACGACATATCACGTAGACATTGCCGGCGACCTTGAGGTCCCTTCCGTACCGGCGTCCGAAACTTTTGATGCGGTCGATGCCGCCTCGCATATCACGCAAGCCGGTAATACTCGGGTCTCCGCCCGGCGAGGTGAAGATCCAGTCGCAGTGGCGCGCGGCGAAATCGAGTCCGACATCCGAGACACCCGCGTTCACCATGATTGGCAAACGCGCCGGCTTGGGGCTCATCCACGCCGCTTCAGTATTCAGGAACTTGCCGTGAAAGGTGACGGGCTCGGGATCGCTCCAGATCCGTTTTACGACCGTAACGAACTCCTCCGACATTTCGTAGCGCTCGTCGTGGTCGCGCCAAGGGACGCCGAAATGACGCGCGTTGAGTTCCGAGATTCCTGCGACAAAGTTGGGTCCCCACCGTCCCTCGCTGATTGTGTCGAGCGTCGCGCCGATCTTCGCGAAGAACAGAGGATGCACGCAGTGGTAGGCCGTGTGAATGGTGGAGATAAGCAAAATCCTTTGAGTGATGGTCGCGAGACCGGCCGCGACCGTCGTGGCGTCAAGCGCGGCGGCGCGCGTTCGGCCGTACCCGCCATAGCCGCCCTTGGTGTAATAACCGTTCCCCATGAAGAGGTAGTCGAGCCCGATTCTATCAGCGAGCTGCGCCACTGCCGTGAGAAAATTCCACTCAATGGTGGTCTCCGTCGGTGTGAGCGAGGCGGTCCATGCGCCCTGGCCTTGGGGAAACATCAGGCCGAGAATCAGCGGCTCGCATTCGATCGTCTCGCGTGATGGCACTGCCGGGTCCTCTTGTCCATTGGCCAGTACGCCGAAACGGTACCGCGGGTCAAGTCTTGGGTACCGTGCGGATACCGGAGGGGAATCAGATTGATGTAGCAATCTCTGCGACCATGGTTGTAAATAGTCGGTATCGCTTCGAGGGCAAAATTTCCACCGACATTCGAGAGAGAATCATATGGGCACTTATCCTCACCCGGAGCTTTTGGCCGAAACCGCGTGGCTTGCGGATCATCTTGCTGATCGCAACCTGCGAGTCATCGATGCCCGGTGGCCGACCGCAGAGCGTGGCGGCCAAGCGGCCTACCTCGACGGTCACATACCGAGCGCGGTCTACCTCGACGTGACCCGGGACATTGCCGATCCTGATGATCCAATTGCTGTGCAAATCGCACCGCCGCAGCGCTTTGCTGAGGCGATGAGCCGCGCCGGCATTAGCGACGAGACCCTAGTCGTGGCCTACGACGACGCGGGAGGTACGGTAGCCGCGCGCTTGTGGTGGGCACTGCTGTACTATGGTCACCAGCAAGCGAAAATTCTCAACGGCGGCATCCGCAAGTGGAAAGCCGAGAACCGGCCACTGACGGTCGAGCTACCGGCACCTAGAATTGCCAAATTCACAGCGAGGGTTCATCCACAACTGCGTAGTACGCTGGGAGATGTCGAAGCTGCGCGTCGCAACGGCGATGCATTGATTCTCGACGCGCGCATTGCGGCACAATTCCGTGGCGAGCAAACCGGCGGCATGCCGCGCGGCGGGCACATCCCGGGTTCGATCAATGTTCCCTTCACGCGCACCTTTGCGCGCGGTAACCAGGAACTCCTGCCGGCCGATGAGCTTGCCACGCTGTACCAACAAGCGGGCGCTTTAAGCCACCGCCGCGTGATTACCACCTGCGGCGCCGGGGTGGCGGCGGCGGGTGCGCTGTTCTGCCTGAGGCTACTCGGCTACGAAAACGTAAGCGTCTATGACGGCTCGTGGGACGAATGGTCAAGGCATCCGGAATTGCCAGTCGCGACGGGTGATGAATAAGCATCATGTGCAGGGATCGATTCGAACGGTACCCACGATCTCCAGCGGGTACCATCACTTTGACATTCTGAGCAACGCCATGTTATCTGCCCTTTCGATGCCACCGGCGGGAACATCGCGGCACAGCGATAAGCCAACCCCAATAGGGAGGGCACGTCGATGATCTCACTGAAGGCCAAAGTAGCCGTCGTCACCGGGGCCGGGCGTGGAATCGGCCGCGGTGTCGCGGAGCTGCTGGCGCGCTATGGCGCGAAGGTGGTGGTCAATGACCTCGGCACCAGCGAGGCTGGCGAGGGAGCGGATGAAGGTATCGCCGCGCAGATAGCGCGCGAAATCACGCAGGCCGGAGGCGCGGCCGTCGCCAACCAGGACTCGGTCGCGAGCATCGCAGGCGGCGAGAAAATCGTTGATACTGCACTCAAACATTTCGGCCGCATCGACATCCTCATTAACAACGCCGGAATCCTGCGCGATCGCATGATTTTCAAGATGAACGAGGAGGAGTGGGACGCGGTCATCAATACGCACCTCAAGGGTAGTTTCGCATGCACACGCGCTGCGACCGCGCATATGCGCGAACAGAAGAGCGGCCGGATCATCAATATGACTTCCACCTCGGGTCTGGTGGGCAACGTTGGCCAAGCCAACTACGCCGCAGCGAAGATGGGCATCGTATGGTTGACGCGCGGAACCGCGCTCGACATGGCACGATACAATGTGACTGCAAACTGCATCGCGCCGTCTGCGTGCACCCGCCTTATCGGAACGATTCCCGGCGCAGATGATCCCAAAAACGAACGGCTTAACCGTGTCAAGCGAATGTCGCCCGACCTGATTGCTCCGCTGGTCGTGTACCTGGCTTCTGATGAAGCGCAGGGAGTATCGGGTCAGATCTTCGGCGTGCGCGGCAAAGAAATCATGGTCTACTCGCAACCGCGGCCCATTCGAACGATCGCGGACATAGAAGGATGGACGCCCGAAAAAGTTGCGGCGATGTTCAACAGCTCGCTCGGCGCTGCTTTGACCAAGCTCGAAACCACCGGCCAGGCCTTCGCCTACGAGCCGATCGTCTGACCCGATCGCATCCAAATCCAAGGCGAGGCTCTATGGAACTTCCGCTTGATCCCGAAGCCCGCAGAGCGCTGGCGCGTGTGGAACGCGTCGCGCGCGATGTGGTGGGTCCCGAAGCCGCTCAATGTGATCGGGAGAACCGCTTTCCGCACGCCGCGTTCGAGGCGCTGCGGCGCGACGGGCTATTGGCGATGGCCGTTCCCAGGGAGTTTGGCGGGATGGGCCTGGGCTTGGATGGCGATCCGCTCGCATGGACTCTCACACTCGAACTGCTTGCGCGCGCAGACTGCTCGACCTCGCAGACTTTTCAGATCACCGGACACTGCCTGACCTATTTTGCGGAGCTGGGAACCGAGACGCAGAAGCGCAAGTATTTCGCCGAAGTGCTGGAACACGGAAAGCTGTTCTGCTCGGCGGGATCGGAACCATCCTTCCACACTACCGCGCGGGCCGGGCGGCGGATGCCGATCACCACCATCGCGCGCAAGACTCGCGACGGCTACGTGCTGGATGGCCGCAAGCACTTCAACTCGCTGGCCGGTGTCGCCGACTGGTACGTGATCTTCGCCAACCTCGAGGGCATCGACGATCCGATGCACAGCCTCACCCTATTCGTGGTGGCGAAAGACAATCCCGGGCTCGAAGTTGAAATGAATTGGGATGCAATGGGAATGCGCGCGACGGCGACCAATGGATTGCGGCTCAGGAGCTGCGTGGTACGCGAAGAAGACATTCTCGGGGCGCCCGGAGGATATTTCCGCTCGGTGATCAATAACGCTTATTTCATCGCGTTTGCTGCGAACTATCTCGGCGGGGCGCAAGCCGCCTACGACTGGGCGGCGGCCTATGTGGCAGAAAAGGTCGCGGGCGCCGAGGACTCGCTGATGCAGTATCACTTCGGTGAGGTGGATATCGCGATCGAGGCCGCCCGCATCGTCCTCTATGACGCGGCGGTTCTATGGCGGCGCTGGCTCGCCAACGGCCGGCGCGAGCAGGACCTCAAACCCGCCTACCTGGCGTCGCATCGGGCGAAAGTCTTGTGCGCGCGCGCCGCGCTGCAGTCGACAGATACTGCGTTGGAAGCCTGCGGCGGCCGTGCGACGCTGAAATCGTCGCCGATTGAGCGGATCCATCGCGACGTGCGCACCTATACGGTAGCGCCACCGATAGTCGATCGCAGCCTCGAGCTGCTCGGGCGCAACAAGCTCACCAATCCGCAGTCGGCCGAGACCGAGTGGACCCTGCACTGATCTTCGCTGATAGGAAACCTGCAGGTGAACGAGCAGCCCCGATTGCGAGTCATTGACTTGAGCACCAATCCGGCGGGCGGCTACGCGACGCGTCTGCTTGCCGCCTTCGGCGCCGAAGTCATCAAAGTCGAACCGCCTCGCGAGGGCGACCCCACGCGCGCAATTGGACCGTTTCCAAACGACCGTCCCGATCCCAACTGCGGGGCGACTTCGCTCTTCCTCGACATCAACAAGAAAAGCGTGACGCTGGATATCGCGAAACCGGCTGGGCGCGAGATTCTCGGTCGCGTGCTCGAAGGGGCTGACGTCTTGATGGAGACCTTCCCGCCATCGAAGGCCGATGAACTGGGGCTGGACTACGCCGGTCTCGAGCGGCGCTTCCCGCGATTGGTACTGACCTCGATCACGCCCTTCGGAAAAGACGGACCGTATCGCAATTTTGAAGCCTGCGAACTTGTTCTCGAAGCGATGAGCGGATGGCTGTACCAGTCGGGCGAGCCGCTTCGCCTGCCCACCCGCACCCGCGGCGAGTTGGCGACCGCGATAGTGCCCGGCCTACTAGCGGCATCGGCGACGCTCGCGGCACTTGCCTGGAGAGCATCAAGCGGCGAGGGGCAACTGGTCGAAGTATCCGCGATGGAAGCGATGCTGGCGGCGAGTCGCTATTACGAAACCACCTACGCGTACCGAGGTCTTCTGATCTCGCGGCTGGGTCCTACGCTGTCTCCCACGTATTGCTATCGCCCGGCGAGCGACGGATGGGTGGCGCTGTGTGCCACCACCGACCAACAGCGTGAGCTCTGCGCGCATATTATGGAGCTTTCCGAACATCTTGATGATCCTGCTTTTGCTCCGGCCGCTGCGGGTTCCGATCCCTCGCAAAGCCAGGTGGCAGATCAGATCGATCGCTGGGTGATTCAGCGTTCGCGAGCTGAGATATTTCACCTGCTCCAGGGTATGCACGTTCCGAGTGGATACCTGACTACAGCCGACGAAGTGCTCGGCCTCGATCAGTTGAAGGAGCGCGAGGCTTTTGTACACATCGACCATCCGGCGGCCGGCGCCCTCCGATACCCGGCGGCCCCGTTCAAAATGAGTGTGACACCGTTTCGCTGCGGACGCGCGCCGATGCTGGGCGAACATAATCGCGAGATTTATCTGGAGCGGCTCGGGCTCGACGAGAATGAGTTTGCGCAGCTCACACGCGAAGGAATCATCTGATGAAGTCGCCTGAACTGCCACTGCGCGGGGTCCGGGTGCTCGATCTCACCACCTGGTGGGCGGGTCCGCTCAACGCGATGATCCTCGCGGACTTCGGCGCCGAAGTCATCAAGATCGAGGCGATTCAGCGCCTCGACAACTGGCGCGCGACCCTTGCCAATCGCAGCTTGGAGCGATGGTGGGAAACCTCGCCGCTGTTCAACTCAACCCAGCGCAACAAATATGGGATGACTCTCAATCTTGCGTCTGAGCGCGGCGCCGAGCTTTTCAAGGCGCTGGCCGAACGCAGCGATGTGGTCTGCGAAAACTACAGTCCGCGCGTAATGCCGCAGCTTGGCCTCGACTATGGAATCCTGCGCCAGATAAATCCGCGCTTGATCATGATCTCCCAAACTGGATTCGGCCTGACCGGCCCTTGGCGCGATTACGTATCGTATGCGCAAGTTGCCGAAACCTTGGCCGGGCTCGCGCACCTAACCGGTAGGGAAGACGGCCCTCCAACGTTGGCCGGACAGATGCTGGGTGATACCCTCTCTGCGCTGCATGGGGCCTTGGCCGTGATGATTGCGCTCGACGAACGAACGCGCACCGGCCGCGGACAACATATCGACCTCGCACAGCTTGAAACCGTGGTCCCAGCGACCGCCCAGGCGCAGCTGGACTATCAGATCAATGGCCGAGTCTGGCAACGGAATGGCAATCGTCATCGGCGGATGGCGCCGCACGGATGCTACCCGGCACGTGGCGACGATCGCTGGATCGTGATCGCGATCGATGGGGACACCGAGTGGAAGCGGCTGCTTCAATTGATGGGAAACCCAGAGTGGGCTCGCGATCCGTGCTTTGCCGACGCCGAAGCGCGGTTGCGCAACCCGCGGGAACTCGACGAACGGGTGGCTGCATGGACGCGGGATCACGATCGCGACCAGCTCGCGCGCAAGCTGCAGCGCGCGGGCCTCAAGGCCGGCCCGGTGCTCAATCCCGCCGATCTACTCGAGGACCCGCATCTCGACGCACGCGGCTTTTTTCAGACGATCGATCGCGAAGTGGTCGGAACCCAACCGTATCCCAGCTTGGGCGTTCGATTCTCAAAAATCCCGCTCAAGGATCGCATGCCCGCGCCCACCCTCGGGCAGCACAACGAGGAAATTCTGCGGCGGGTCCTGGGTCTATCGGACGGGGAAATCGAAAAGCTCGAACGCGAGCAGATAATCGGCAAGGTCCCCGCCGCACTGCTTGCAAAATAGCCCGGTCGATATAGACCCCGCCGTTCAAGCGGGTCGGTGGTAACGGCGGCCGAGCGCCTCCTCATCCTTTAGGTAACGCGCCATGCGCTCGTTGCTGTAGCCGAACTTGCCCGCGCCGAATAGCCCGATTTCGGCGACCGCGATCTCTTCGAGGTCGCTTTGCTGACCGAGGCCTTCTTCGATCTCGAAACCGCGTTGTTTCCAGTTCTCGAAGCCGCCTTGCAGGACTGCAGCGTCACGATATCCAAGTTCGGCGAGCGCCGAAGCCGCCAACACCGATCTCGTCTCGTGGCGCGAATAGACGACCACGCGATCGTCGCGGCGCGCCGTCTCCGCGATCTTGAGTTCCAGCCATCCGCGCGATAGCCATCGCGCGCCCGGGATATGCGCAGTCGAGAAGTCGCCCGCTGCGCGCATATCGATTATGACTGGCGGCTTCGCTCCCATGCTCTCACGTAATGCATCGGCGGAAACGAAGGTCGCGCGCTCGCGAGCCTGTTCGATACCGGGCACCGGCAGTCGGCGCAGCGGTCCCAACTTCGGGGGGAAGTCCTGCAGGAAGCGCGCGAGCCACGGCGGTTGTCCATAGTCGATTTCGAATGGCGCGCCGGTTTCGGTTGCGTAGCCGCGCACGCTCCATGCGGGGTAGCCACCATCGAGCACGGCAACATTCGTGTAGCCCATCCCCTTAAGGATCGATGCTGCCACCGTCGCGCGGACGTGGCCGTCGCATACCATCACGACCGGCGCATTTTGAACGCCTACCAACGAATCGGCGGTGAATTGAACCTGAGTAGCGCTGCAGAAGCGCGCACCGGGAATATGGCCGGCGACGTAATTCTCGCCCGATCGCACGTCGAGGATGTAGACGAATTCGTCGGCCTCAATTCGCGACCGCAGGTCGCCTGGCGTGATCAGTGCGATACGGTCCTCGCTTCTCAGGCGCGCAGCGAACTCATCGGCGGCGGCGAGCGACGATGGCGAGGGCGGCGCAGGAGATGGATCATCGCCGCTGGCGAGTTCGTCACCCCATCCCGCGATACGCCATGCTCCAGTGCCTCCCTTGAGCGCATACACCGGGCTCAGCAGCTTCATCCGGCGCAGCAAATGGGCGGCTATGATACTTCGCGTTCGGCCCGCGCAATTCGTCACGACTGGCACCGCCGGGTCAGAAGCAAGATCTTTCGCGGCTAGCGCAATGTCTCCAATCGGCGTGCTCCTCGCACCCGGCAGATGCGAGGCCTTGTACTCGGGGTATGGGCGCGAATCGACCACGGTGACCCGCTCACCCTGTTCGATCATCTGATGAAGTACGCCGGCCGTCAGTTCGGCGACGTTTTCCTGCACCAACAGGCGTTCGCCATAGTCCTTGCCGGTCAGCGACCATCCGCCGTAGGTCTCACCGCCCGCGCGTTTCCACTCCGCAAGTCCCCCCGCCAGCGCACTTACCTGCGTAAAACCCAGATGGCGCGCGGTGTCGGCCGCGAGCGCCGAGCGTCTGCCGTCGTCGCACATCAAAACCAGAGCGGCGCTGCGATTGGGAATCAGGAACGGCAGATATTTTTCGAGGCTTCCGCGGGCGAGGTGACGCGCACCCAGAATCTGTTCAAGGGAAAATTCGCCCCATTCGCGGACATCGATCAGGGCGAACATCCCCTCCGAACGCATGAGCCCCTGAAGCCGCTGCACGCCGATAGTTTCCGCCATAAGAGTTCCGGCTCCTTATCCGCCGAATAGCACACCCAGCCTGAGCGGTACCAGCGGTTTGACGGCGGTACCGTTCCGATGTTAGCTTCCGCCATGATGCGGCGATCCCGCCAGCGAACTCCGCGGAGGTAGAGGTATGGGCGTCCAAAGTGCAACCGACATCAAATCCACCTTGGGTTTGAATGACCCTTCAGCCCTGATGAGCGGGCTGCGCATCGAGAACCTGCGGCTTCCTGATGGAATTGAGGTCCAGCGCACAGATGGGCCGTGTGGAACCATCTTGCGCGGGGTCGAACTCGCCGAGGACCTTGCACCCGAAACTATCAGTCTGATCCTGACCCTATTCCATCATTCCGGAGTGCTGGTGATTCCCGGGCAGAACCGGCTTACTCCGCAGCGCCAGATGGAAGTCACCGAATGGTTTGGGCGGCCCTACAATCGCGAAGGCGCGGGCAAGTTCGACGACATTCCTACCGTCGACGGCACCCGCGTGCAGAACGTCTCGGGAGGTGCGGAACTCGCGCCGCACAGCGATGTGCAGGACTACGAGATTCCGCCCGATGTCACGATGCTGCATGGCCTCGAGACGCCACCGCCTTCGGCGGGTGGGAACACGCTGTTCGCCAACCTGTTCCAGGCCTACGACGAACTCGACGATGAGATGAAGCGTCGCGTTGAGCATATGAAGTGGAAGCCGGCGAGCACGCTGGCAACCGCATACGGCGTGAAGATTCCACAAGCGATCGAGTACGTCAAAAAGCACGGCATGGGAGCACTGGAGTCCGACGTGGTCCATCCGGTGGTACGGACTCATCCGGTCTCCGGGCGCAAGGCGCTGTGGGTTTCGACCTTTACGGTCAAAATCGTCGGCATCGACGATCCGGACGAAAACAAGCAGATGGTGCAGTTCCTCAAGAAGCACGTCACCCAACCGCACCTGTGGTACACGCACAAATGGACCCAGCATGACGTGATCATGTGGGACAACCGCTGCGTCAACCATTGGCGCCAGAACTGGGATCACCAGTACCAACGCATCATGCATCGCAGCCAGGCCGGGGGGTCGCGACCCTTTTAATCCGGGCCGCCATACATGCGCGACGAGCATCTGCGCCGGATTGCGGAAATCGAGGCCGCCAGAAAAGCGGCCGTGCAAATGGGCGGCGCCGATGCGGTCGCGCGCCAGCACAAACGCGGCAAGCTGACCTGCCGCGAGCGGCTCGATCTGCTTTTGGATCCCGGCAGCTTCATCGAATATGGGATCCTCGCGCAAAGTATCGTGGAAGTTCCCGGCCGAACCGCGAAGGTTGCCATGTCCGGTGGCGTCGTGGTCGGCACCGGCACCATTGAGGGCCGCCGCGTATTTGTTCTGGCCGATGATGCGACCGTGGCCAGCGGCGCGCGTGGCGCGGCGGGAGGACGCAAAAGCGCTCACGTCATCAGTATGGCTCTCAAGCAGCGCTTCCCGCTGGTCTCGCTCCTGGAAGCATCGGCGGGCAGAGTGCAGGACATGATGGGCTCGCGGGCATGGGCTGGGCTTGGCTTCGATCAGCATACGACCGGCTTCGGCGGTATGGTCGATCTCTCGGGCGTGGTGCCGATGGTCAGTGCGGCGATGGGCAACTCGGTCGGCGGGGCGGCCTTCAATGCGATGCTGTCCGATTTCGTGCCGATGGTGAAGGGCACCAGCTTCATGGCGGTATCGGGACCACCGGTAGTGCTGGGCGCGGTGGGTGAAAAAGTTTCCGCTCAGGACCTGGGCGGTTCCAATGTTCATCTGGCCGAAACCGGACAGGCTGATTATGGGGCCGAAGACGACCCGGATTGCATGCGCGTCATCCGCGAGTACCTCGGTTACTTTCCGTCCAGCTCTTATGAACTCCCACCGCTGCGCGCGACCCAAGACGAGCGCGAACGGCGCTGCGAACGCGTGCTGGATATCGTTCCGACCAATCAGCGCAGGCCTTACGACATGCACGAGGTCATTGAGGAGGTGGTCGACGAGGGCCGCTATCTGGCGCTCAAGCGCGACTATGGCAAGAGCGTTATCACGTGCCTCGCGCGCATCGATGGACATTCGGTTGGTATCGTCGCCTCGCAACCGATGTTTATGGCGGGTGTGCTGGACTATACGGCGGCCTACAAGGCGATGCACTTCATGGATCTGTGCGACGCCTTCCATCTTCCACTGATTTTCCTGGTCGACTGCCCGGGATTCATCGTGGGCAAGGAATGGGAAAAGCATTCGATGCTCAAGACGGTCGCGCGTGCACTCCATGTCCATCGGCGTCTGACGGTGCCGAAGCTCACGGTCATCATCCGCAAGGCCTATGGACTCGCGTACTGGATCCTGGGTGGGAAGGCGATGAATCCTGATGCGTTGGTCGCGTGGCCCACCGGCTCGTTCAGCCTGATGGCGCCGGAACCGGCGATCAACGTGCTTTACGAACAGGAAATCGCCACTGCGCCCGATCCGGACCGCAGGCGCGCCGAGCTGATGGAGTTGTTCTCGCAGGAATACGCGCCCGACAACGCCGCGAAGGACTTCACCCTCGACGATATCATCGATCCCCGCGACACGCGCGGGTTCCTCGCCCGCTCGCTCGAGGTGCTGATGAATTCAACCGGACGAGTCGCGCGCTTCAAGCATCCAGTCTGGCCGTGAGGCTATCGCGACGACCGACCTGATAACTGGACTTTTGTAATTCGCTGCGGTACCAGTTGCAAGGCTAGGGTACCCTGGTCGGGAGGTTGGATATGCCATTCTCACTGGAACAGGCCGTTCCAATTTTGATGCGGAAGGAAATCGAGTGGGCCGAGAAAAATTTCCCTGCGATTCCCGAAAAAATCCCCGACGTGGTTGCCGCGGATCCAGGCTGGAGCCGCCAATGGACCAACACCAAGCGCTCAATCGATCAGGGTCAGGGCGCGCCCAAGCGGCCGAGCGATCCCAAACGCCGGCGCGACGCTGCTCACTACCTCGCGATGCTGGGGCATCTTGAATTCGAACTGATCGTGCTCGGATGTTCATACGCCGCACGCAACTACGAGATGCCCTCCGCCTGGAAGATGTGCATCCTTAAGCAGGGCTATGACGACATGCAGCACGCGGCCAGCTTCATCACGCGAGCTTCGCGCATGGTGGAGGAAGACCTGTGGGAAGGGATCCCGGTTCCCTATCGTAAGAGCGTGGAACTTTATCGACCTATACTGCAGCGCGACCTCGGAGGATTCCTCGCCGCAGTCGGCCTTCATACTGAAGCCTACCCCGCATGGACCAATCTCAGCGGCAGCGGCGCGATAACCGACCCGGTCGTGGGCGCATGGTCGTTGCACGAGATTGAAGAGGAAGCATGGCACCTGACGTTCCTCTTGCCGGCGATAGAGCAGTATCTGGATACCGGCACTCCCGAGGAAAAGGATCGGCGCAGGCGCCAGATGATCGCCGATGACCAGTACCTCCTCGAACACGCGGTACAACCGGCATACAAGAACGCCAAGGATTTCGCCGTCGGCCGATTGGGCATGAGTCCCGAGGTGCTCTACGGCTATGAGCATCTGGATGAGCGGACGCGCTACATCTATCGCACCGTAGGTATCGAGGAGAGCTACTGGCCGGCGTACCTTAAGAATCCGTAAATGTCATTGGAGGCCGTGATATCGCGCCGTGCTCGGGTCGAAGCCCGCAACTTCATGGTCGGGCTTTTTCTGCCCACCATGAGCGGCGGCTGGACGGTTTCACGCGCGACCAACCTCGAATCCCATCGGTACCAGTTCCTGCGCAAGCTTGCGCTGATGGCCGACGCCTACCGCCTCGATTATGTGTTCATGGGCGGCGGCTACACTCCGCCTACTACGAACCCGTTCCGATTTCGCGATCGAATCACTGACGCGATCTCGCTCGCGGCCGCATTCGGGGCGCTCACAACCAACCCGATGGTGATTGCGACGATCCACATCCTGTACCGGCACGCGCCACTGTTCATCGCCAAACTCGCCGCCGGTATCGACGAGATCACCGCCGGCGGCTTCGGCATCAACGTGGTATGCGGCCTGAGTCCGGACGCGCCATCGATGTTCGACATCCCCGACCTCGATCACGATGAGCGCTATGCTGCGGCCACCGAGTTCGTGACGATCATGCAGCGGCTGTGGTCCTCCAGCGAGCCGGTGAACTTCGATGGCCGCCATTACAAGACGCACAGGGCGTTTCTCGATACCAAACCGGTGCAGCAACCATGGCCGCTGCTGGTCAACGCGGGATTTTCAGAAGCGGGCAAGAACTTCGCCGCCGCTCAATGCGACTGGATTTTCATTATTTCGGACCGGCCCACCGATTATGATTCGGTCGCGCGTCGCGTCACCGACATCAAAGCCCGTGCGGCGCGTCAGGGCCGCACCGTCAAGGTCTGCATGCATCCGTACGTGATTTGCCGCGAGACCGAACGCGAGGTGCAGGAGGTTCGCGACCACATCATCAAGAACGTCGACTCCGAGACTCTTCGACGTCAGTACCAGGCTTATATGGGTCCGAATGCGATGACCCAGTCGCATCGGCAAACGCAACGCGTGCTCGAGGATTTCATCTTTCTCGGCACCTTCCAGGTCTTCGGGACGCCTGCACAAGTCGCGGACAAGCTCATGCGGCTCAAGCGCGCCGGTTGCGACGGCGTACATCTGGTTTTCTTCGATTGGGAGAACGATTTGAAGTTCTTCTGCGAGCGGGTGCTACCAACCATACGCAGCCAAATGAACGATCTTGCCTGAACTAGCGATTGCCAAGGCGCGTGGCTCGGGATGGCGGCTGCGGTGAGAGAATCGGCGCTTGGTCGCGGTGGTGGTGAGGAGTGGACTTTCCGTGCGCAGCAGCATCGCGAGGTCGGACGCCCTTTGCGGAAGCACCCGCGCCATTTGATTCGGTTATAACTTCTGTCGAGCCAAGATCCTGATGCGGCAACAATCCATGGTACAGCAGCCTCGAGAGCTCCTCGTAGGACTCGGCCAGCGTCAACCCCAGCTTGCGCTGGAAAGATGGATCGACTAGCCGCGCTGCCGCCATCGAGATCAACTCGGTGACCAACCTGGGACTGATGTCGCTGAATACCCCGGCCTGAATCCCTTCGCGGATCAGCTGTTCCAGCCGGTCAAACGTCCGCGCCTGGTGTTGCTGCAGGAGACGCACACCCGGCGCAAAGGCGGTGAGATCGCGAAGAAATCTTGCGCTCGCGGGCCGCGATGCCTGGACGATCGCATTCATGTAACGAGTCAGTCCGACGCGCGGATTGGGCGCATCGGTCGCGGCTCTCTCGAGATATTTGTCGGTTCGATCCAGCACCCGGGCGATCAGCACCTCGAGCAGTTTTTTGTGCGTCGGAGCAAGCGAGTAGAGCGCTCTCTTCGAGCATCGAAGGCGCCACGCGAGAGTGGCGGTCTTGAGGTGCAGAAATCCCTCACTGACGATAATGTACTCCAGCTCTCTCAGGATGTGGCCCAATCGCGGCGAGAGACTTTCTTCTATGGCGTGATTCTGTCGCGGCATTCAGACACCAATTAACCCGGTCTCAGCCCCAGGAGCAATCCCGGCTTCAGAAGTTTGACAGTGGCCGCGAAACCATGGTACCAGACGAACAACTCGCGGTACCCTCAGGTTAGGCGCCGTACCGCGCAACTACTCACAACCGTCCAACCCGGAAAAGAAACCAGGAGGTGCTTCGATGGCTGCCAGCACTACCACAACCAGTTCGCCATCCAAGTCGGCGCAGGTTCGCGCGCGGCTCAAGCATCCTGTGATCGATTCCGATGGGCACACGGTGGAATTCCAGCCGGCCCTTCGTGACTACATCCGCCAGGTCGGCGGTCCCAAGCTTGCCGAGCGTTACCGGAGCGAGGGCGCCAACTGGTACCGAATGACCCCCGAACAACGCCACGCGGAACGGCCGCTGAGGCCTCCGTGGTGGGCTCTGCCAACTAAAAATACTTTGGACCGCGCAACCGCCAGTTTCCCAAAACTGCAGTACGAGCGCCTCGATGAAACCGGGATAGACTTCGCGGTGCTTTATCCGACCGCAGGCCTTGGCGCACCTCACATCCGCGACGAGGAACTTCGGCGCGCGTCATGTCGCGCCTTCAATACCTTCCACGCCGACATATACCGCGACTACGCTGATAGACTGACGCCCGCGGCGGTAATACCGATGCACACGCCGCAGGAGGCGATCGAGGAACTCGAGTACGCCGTCAAGACGTTGGGACTAAAAGTCATCATGATGGCGGGGCACGTGCGCCGCCCGATTCCCGCAGTAGCTGAATCGATCGCGAATCCCACCCGCCACGCCTACTGGCTCGACCTCTTCGCACTCGACAGCGAGTACGACTACGACCCGGTGTGGGCAAAGTGCGCCGAACTTGGCGTTGCGCCGAGTTTTCATTCCGCCGGAATGGGATGGGGTAGCCGCGCCTCGATCTCGAATTACATGTTCAACCACATCGGCCACTTCGCCGCAGCCGGCGAGGCAATCTGCAAGGCTCTGTTTTTCGGAGGGGTGACGCGGCGCTTTCCGAAACTGAAGTTCGCCTTCCTCGAATGCGGCGTTGGCTGGGCGGCAAATCTATACTGCGACCTAATCGGTCATTGGGTGAAGCGCAATCGCCATGGGATGGAGAACTACAATCCCGCCAACCTGAATCGCGAAATGTACTATGACTTGGCGCGCCGCTACGGCGGAAAGATGGTCGAAGGAAAGCTTGACCGCGTCGGCGAGGGATGGGGTCTCAACGGGACCAAAGAAGATCCCGCGAAGCTGGACGACTGGTGGCAGTGTGGCATTGAAAAGCCCGAGGACATCCGCGACCTGTTCGTGCCCAATTTCTATTTTGGATGCGAGGCCGACGATCCCATCAACGCGATGGCCTTCGATTCTAAAAAGCTTCCATTCAAGGCGCATCTGAACGCGATCTTCAGCTCGGACATGGGCCATTGGGACGTGCCCGACATGACCGAGATAGCCGAGGAAGCTTATGAGATGGTCGAGCACGGCCAGATTACCGAGAGCGACTTTCGCGATTTCGTGTTCGCCAATCCGGCGCGGTTGTGGGCAGGCATGAATCCGAACTTCTTCAGGAACACCCGAGTCGAAGACGCCGTTAACGGCTTGTTGCGCGACGTGTAAATCCCGGTTCGTCGCTATCCACCGGTTCCGCTTGAGCGCCTCGTCTTCGAGGCTGGCGCTCTTATTCGGTGGTTCGCTGGCCAAAGGGGTGCATGCAGAGGCCGCGCTCGATTCAGTACGGCGTCCAACTGGATTTCATCCGCCATGGAAGACCGGTAGAGAATAGCTACATCGAAGCTTTCAACGGACGGGACGAATCCGCTGCCGTTGTCTTCGGTGACGGATCCTTGTGCACCTGCACGGCGCGCCCTCACTTCGTCGCTGTATGCGCGGCTTGCTCGCGTTCGCGTGGCGCCTGCAGAGGCAGCGTTTGATGCTTTTACGACCTTGAAAGTGTGACGTGGCGCCGTTGCCAGAGTTGGGTCTGTAAGGTTTTCAATTTAGATCGTATGGCGATCATTCAAAAGGAGGTAGACTCGGCTTCCGATGTGTTCTGCTATCGACCGCGCCTCGCGTAGCCTAACCCACAATCCAGCGGCGAAAGCCCTGCTCGTTGCTCTGTTGATCGCCACCGCCACGCGCATCGTCCTCTATCAACCACCGACCACCGTTCCGGACACACATGACTACCTGGTGCTCGCGCATTGCTTACGGGCGTTGCGATTCGCCGACTACGATGGCTCGCGCACTCCGGTCTACTCGTTATTCCTGCTCGTCGCCGGATTAAACCTCCACGCGGTGTGTGTTCTTCAGAATATTCTCGGCCTCGCGATCGGGGCGATGCTGTTTGCGATGGTGTACTTCGGTACAAGAAGCTGGCCGTTCGCGCTCATAGCAGGCATTGGCTACGGTCTGGACCTGAGTCCGTTGCCCTTCGAGCATTTTATTATGTCGGAAACCCTATGCACCTTTCTCTTGACGCTATCCGTGTTGGTGTTTCAGTTGATGGTGCTGAAGAAGAGATTCGGATGGCGCGAGCACGCGGTACTCGGGCTCCTCATCGCAATAACCGGTCTCACGCGCCCACTCTATGTCTGTCTTACGCCGCTCTTTCTCGTGATGCTCGCGGTGATGCGTCCGCCCGTCCCGGTCAGCAGAATGGATCGAATCCAGCAACTGGTGTCATTCGCAGCTCCGGCCGGTACGCTCCTGCTAGGCTGGTGTCTGTTTAACTGGTTGAGTATCGGCTATTTCGGTTTCACTACGTTGATCGGATTTAACCTCACCAATCATAGCGGAGCTTTCATCGAACTCGCACCGGACAAGTATGCGAGCATCCGCGATCCATATCTGAAGGCGCGCGAGGAACAGATCAAACAGACTGGGACCTACGCAATGGCGATCTTCAGGGCAGCGCCCGAGATCGACCAGAAGACCGGTTACGACCGCGTGCAATTGACCCGGGAGCTTACAAAGATGTCGCTCGAGTTATTCGCGGCGCATCCGCTTCGGTACGCGGCAGGAGTTTTGCGCGCGTGGGTAGCTTTCTGGCAGCCACCGCTATATTGGCGTTCGTCGGCTTTCTTCGGTGAGCTCCGGACGCGGCCACTGTTTCGTGCGCTGGCTGCGATAGAGATCCTGACTCTGGCACTCGCTAACTTGGTGTTTCTGCTAAGCTCAGCTAACCTCCTGTGGCTTTTCCTGGTGCAAAAGTCGCACTTGGGATTCGAGGAGTGTGTGATGGCGACTGTGCTTGCGGTCTCGGTGGTTCAGGCGCTGCTGGAGTTCGGTGATAACTCGCGTTATTCGGTGCCGACCGGTCCCTTGGTTCTCTACACCGCAATGGTGTCAGTTTGGCATTTTCGGCGCGGCGATTTCAGTACCTGGTCACGCAAAGCTGATCGAATTATCCCGGCTTTCTTGGCTTGAGCATCGGGCCGCGCAGGAAGCGCGGATCGATGCGATCGTTGGGTTCGAGTTCCACAAATTCCTCCTCAGCAATGTTCAGGAACGAGTCGATGAAGTCCGCGCCGCGCCCGCGCACATCCGTCCTCCAGCCGGCTCGCTAGCGTCGCTTCGACAGTCGTGATGAAAACCGTCGCCGAGCGTGAGGATACGCGCTGCTTAACAGACATGAAGCGAGCGAATTCAGCGAAAAGCAAATCACAGCACTGGCGTGACGATTCAGGCCGAACTTGCCAAGGCGATTTTCTCACCCGTCTTCCATCCTCGAAGCGAAGTAGTTTCGCAGGGAGCGATGGAGTTCCGGCTTGGAGCTGTTCCACTCCAAGGCTCCACTGGGCCCAATCCGGATGTCCCTGGTGGGATCAAACTTGTGAGTTTCTAATTTCACAAGGTCCTGGTATGCCCCCTTATGTGGTATTTCACCATGCCAGAGGTGGAGAATTGTGCCTGCAAGATAGCCGATCTGGCCTTGTGCGTCGTGGTAGAATTCCGTCGCCCATTGGCGAAAGTGTTTCCGATGATCCTCACCCACAATACAATTATGGATGCAGGGGCTGTCCCAGTCGCCATAGGCGGCGTGCGCCATTACATGATCCCCATCGCCGGCGATACAAGCTTCATAGAGCCCGCGATTCCTAAGCAGATCGCGTCTCGCTGCCCATGCGAAGCCTGTATGACCATGCCTCCAGAAGTTCCCTGGCAATGGCTTGGTTGGCGCGGAGCTGTATGTCGATCCAAAGCTCTCGGTGAAGGCGATTGAATCGCTGGAGTAGGAAACCTCCCCCTTCGCCGCGTAAACGGCCTTTTGAAACGGCTGAACTAGTGCGAAGTCGTCGAGTAACTTCGAGGTTTGATGCAGCCAGTCCGGATTCTGGAACACGATATCACAATCCAGCCAGGCTACCTTTCGACATTCAGATGGAAGTCTGGAAATCGCAAGGTTGAGGAGGCGTTCCTTTTGCCACATCACATCGGTAGCTCTCAGTCGTATGACATTGGGACCGGGCAGTACGAAGGGCTGATCATCAAAGGAGCATTCCACCGTGACGAACCGAGTCTCCGATCTCTGAAAGGCGGCCTTGAAGCGATGATAGTTCTCTAACCTCGTAGCGTAAGATTGTGGATTGAAGTAACAAGTCACTATCCACAAGTCGTCGGCGGGAGCATAGGAGTCGGAACCCTGAACCCTAATCAGTGGTTGCCGCCTGCTACGCGTCGTTGCGGCGTTTGACGGCGATTCCGGGCCGTCCAGCTTGAACACCGATGGCGCGAGCAGGATCTCGCGATGCCTTAGCGCGCCGATGAACGCGGAAGTCGTAAATGCCAGATTGGCCAGATAGTGCACCACTGCGAGTTTGAAGGTGCTCCAGCGACCCAGTCCGACGTGCGTTACATCGTGGATATATCGCGGTCCAGCCCATAGCAGTCCGACCATCGCTGAAAGCCCCATCCAAAGATGCCCAGAAAGCGTCGCCCAGATCAGCAGAAGCACTAAGGCATTGACCAGGTAAAAGTCGGTAGCAAATGCGCACACCAAAATCGGAAAGTGCTCAGTTTCGAAACGGCCGACGATAGTATGGTCGCGGCCGTTTAACAAATACAGGAACACTCCGCGAACCCCGGTCTTGGAGTAAGGATAGCCCAGATGCAGCCCCCAGCCCCACATCTGCTCGAGGAGAGCCCACAAGTTGCGTCTTCCCTTGTGCCTGACGATCGCAGCATTTTCGCGCCACGCCACCCATTTTGGATCGAGCGCTACGCGAAAGCAGAGGTCGACGTCTTCGCCTTTTTGCGCGACCGGATCGTACATGCCGACGTCGCGGGCGCATTGCTTCCGAATCGACAGGTTGTTGTTGGGGAAGTGAAAGAACCCCATTCGAATCGGGCGTTCAGCGATTGGGCTCTGCGCTCCGCTATTCAAAAGGAGCGACAAGTCGATGAGCATCGTGCACCTTTGTGGTTGTCAGGATTTAACGTGATGAAACAGATTGTAATAGTTGTCAACGGTGGAATGACGCGGGGCCGGCCGATGCATTACCCATCCACCGACAATACCTATGTTGTTCGCACGCAAGAATCCTGCTTCAACTGCGGCTAGCCACTCCGGTTCGCTGATACAGTCGTCATCGATGAACGAAACAATCTCGTGCGCGGCGGTCTCGAGGACCCGGTTCCGTGCACCCGGAATATCCGCACCCTCCAGAAACTCACATCGAAGCGGCAGACGATTCCGGAATTTTTCAAGTACCGCCTGGGTCTGATCGGTCGATCCATTGTCGACCACCAGGACTTCATCCGGTCGGCGCCGCTGACGAGTCAACGACTCCAGCATTTCCGCCAAATCGCTTGCTCGGTTACGGGTGATCACTCCTACGGTTATGTTGAGATGCTTGTGAGGCGGATCGATCGCGATGGGGTTAGATTCCGTCAGCGCCTGGCTCATGAACTGGTGCAGGCAGTGGTAAATGTTGTTAGCGGTTGTTTCGCCAGTGGAAAAGTCTCCTTGAAGACATCTCCGGTAGCGCTCGAGTTCGCTCAAGAAGTACTCGCATTCAGGGTATCGTCGACGAAAGTATTCGAACAACTGCGCCGAACTCTCAATTAGTGTCCACTGCGGCGCGCCCGCGACGCGTGCTCGCAGAAGGCGGAGAGCGCTCTCAATCACCTCGGCGTCGTGCTCTCGATAGATGCAGGGTTGAGAGAGTTTCGTAATCCTGTCGCCGTCATCCCGATAGGTGTGCGCATAACCGCGAAACATCGCCGCGGCCGTCACCTGCTGCTCGGCTACGATGCTCGCCGGGATCTCGAACTCCAGGCTCTCGCCAAAAACGGCGGCATAGACGCTGGCGAACTGCACGGGGTCGAGAGGTAATAACTCGATGAGCCACTGCTTGCGCGTGGCGACGAACAAGAACCGGTCCGCTGATACCAGCGCCGTCTCGTCGGTGGTGAGCCGCCGCTGCTTGATATTACGCAAGCGCTGCAGGCCATCGTACGCTTCTTGAATTTCGAGCAGAGGAATAGACTCGTCGACCGAGAAAAAGGGCAATCCTGAGACCAGTGCGAGATGCGCCGACGAGATGTGCCTTATGCCTGGTCGCGAATCGCCCGCCTGACCCAGGGCCGACGCAAAAAGCCCCGCGGCGGGACGCGCGGTTTTCTCACCGTGCAAAGGGCCTGACCCCAGGACGACCGGTCGAATCTTCAGTTTGGGTTCGCGCCCTGCGACCATATCGAAAATTCGGCGACTCAGCGTCAGCTGCAGCGCGAACAGGCGGTGCGGCTCGCCGTTGCGAAAAAACAGGCGCGCGTCGTCTTCGCTAAGGAAAGCCAGTTCGGCTCGCGCTCCGACTTCTGTCGACCAGCCGTTCAGTTCGAGCAACTCTGCCAATCCGTTCAGCTTGGTAAAAATGCGCTTCCAGAAAATCAAACGCTTCGCGTGTCGCGGTTCAGCCATTATCGAGGCTCGCAGTAGCGTATTGATCTCGGCCAGCAATTCGCAGGTGGTCAGTGGGCCCACGACGATGTCGTCAGGGAGCTCGCCAAACAGCGGCACCAGACGATCCTGCTTGAACCTCACGCTGAATCTCTCTAGAACCGGAAACCCCGCAGAGATCTCAGAGAGAAAAATCAAGTTAGCTTCCCTTTCCTCCCATGGCCCCAAAAAAGGAAAGATGCGCCGCAGCCGACCGTAGATATGCGCAAGCTCGCCGATCGCCCCATCAGCGCGGTTTACGCTCTCTTTTAAGACGATGATGAGATCGACGTCCGAAAGCGCATAGACTGGACGCCCATCGAAGTACGAACCCGTGCCAAGGATGCAGGATACCGCCGGATGTCTGGATAAAGCAGCTACGGCGCGCCGCACGCCAAAGTCATAGATCCTACTGAATAAGGGGCTGAGCCAGTTGAAATTCAGACGCAGAACAAACCATTGCAGCAGCCGGGTCACGCGTATGCCAAGGCAAACGTGCGGTCATCGAGAAAATCCTGATTCCTCGCCATCACATTCAGAGTCAGGACCAGCTTCACCATAGGGATGATCTGGAGTTCCGCTTGAATCCGCAAAACGTGGGACCTTTTATCCGGCGGCAGAATGATTGTCAAGAGACTTCCTCGTCCCGCTCGGCAATCGCGCCAACCGCGGCCGACCACGTACGGGGAGCAACCGAACTCAATCGAAAAAACGTCAACCCGGTGATGCATGCGGTAGAAAGGACGGCCACTCATTCCATCCAACGTTGGATTGCTTGATGATCTCTTCGATCCCCTTGTAATCGCTCCGACCACCGGAAAAGCTAGTGGCACGATCCCAAAGACTAACTCTTCAAATAGAGACCGCACTCCACTCGCGCCTTCGGATGCAAACCACTGCCACATGGAGTCCGAAGACCGCGATGTCATCTCGGCTTGGCGCCGCCGTTGGAGAACTGGTTTCTACACAGCGAGTTCCGACACCGTCAGCATGAACTTTCCGCCCGCGCTTCTCGGGATATCGTTCACGCGCTGGAAATCGATGCGCACCGGTCCGCCAAGGTAGGTGCAGAACTCAGTCCGGATTTTGCTCTCGATCTCATGACCAATCGAGCCACGACTGACATACTTGACTACGATTCGGTCGAGCGCCGTTTGAACTAGTTGGAATTGCTCGATGTCTGGAAAATTGAGTATTACATTGGCGAAATCCCAGGTGGCGCGCAGGTTGCCGTCCGTTCCACGAAACAGGTTCATCCCGCGCCCTAAAATCCGGCCGATCAACGGCAGTGTGCGCCCACACTTACACCGCCCCGTTTCCGCGATCGCGTAGTCACCAATCTCATATCGCACCAGCGGCATTACTCTGTTTGCTAAAGTCGTGAGCACGACTCTACCGATGTCGCCGACAGCTGCCTGACGGCCTGCTTCATCCAACAGCTCGACAAATACGTGCTCAGCATTCTGATGAAGTCCTCCCGACGGGCATTGCCACGCGATGAATGCCTCGGTTGATCCGTAATTTTCAGCAATCTCAACTGCCAGTATTTGTCGCGCGCGGTTTCGAACTGCATCCTCAAGGATCTCAGCACCGGTTAATACCCGGCGCAAAGACGGCAGTCGTAAATCCTGTTGGTCGAAAACCGTGATTAACCCTTTCAAGACCGACGGATAAACGTAGATGAAGAACGGATCGATCTTAGCGATGGCAGCGGCCAATTGAGACAGTTCCATGGAAATACTCAAGAACCTAACTCCCACAAGAAGACGGCCATCGACGAAATGCCGGTCTTCATAGTCGCTGTCAGGATCAGGGTTCAGCAATCCAGCGCCCACCAACCAGACGCTTCGTCGGACCGGATCCCATCCGTTGGCCAGCAAGTAGCGCGCCCTGGCCGCATACCGACTCTGCTGGTGAGCACGGTCGAAAAGAAAATCCGCACGTGGGCCGCTGGTCCCACTCGATACAGCATGCGCGACAGAGGCCTTGGCTGGACGAACCGCTTGCGCCGAGCGGAAGAGCGCATCGATCTCCTCGCGGCGCAGGATCGGCAGTTCGGCAAAATCCTCCAGCCGCCGAATTCGGCCGAGACGTTCTTTATAGAAGGGAATCCTTGCCGCGGCCGCGAGGGTACTCCGAAGCCCTTCCTCTTGATAGCTTCTCAGCCTTTCTGCGGACCAGTATTGCGATCTGAGCAGACCGAAGTAGCGCGGTGCGCTTTCAAGTAATCTTATCAGAGCGCTCATTTTCTACATGAACAACATGCATTTCAGTGCCGCCCCGCACAACACCAATCG
>CAWKOR010000001.1:1947500-4344026 GCA_963851325.1 uncultured delta proteobacterium
GGTCCTCCCAGGTTCCCACGGGATTGCACGTGTCCCGCGGTACTCAGGAACTGCTTCCAGAAAGGACTTGAAATTTCGCCTACGGGACTATCACCCTCTTTGGTTACCCTTTCCAGGGGCCTTCGACTATTTCAAATCTTGATAACTTTCCGGGTAAACCCTGAAGCAGCCCTACAACCCCATCTCTATTTCTAAAAATGGTTTGGGCTCTTCCCCGTTCGCTCGCCGCTACTGGGGGAATCTCTGTTTTGATTTCTCTTCCTGCAGGTACTGAGATGTTTCACTTCCCTGCGTTCGCTCTGCCGCACCTATGTATTCAGTGCGGAGTAACATTCGATTAAGAATGCTGGGTTGCCCCATTCGGAAATCTTCGGATCAAAGCCTGCTAGGCGGCTCCCCGAAGCTTATCGCAGCCAGCCACGTCCTTCATCGCTCGCTTGCGCCAAGGCATTCACCGTGTGCCCTTAGTAGCTTGACCACTTAAGGCCATATCAATTCGCATACAATTCGCTCTGATTTTACACTCAGATTGAAGATACCCTACTATTCAGTTGTCAAAGACCGGATCTGCTCGCGTCGATTGCTCGATGCTTCGCAGCCAAACTTTCACGGGTTGCTCGCGCTGACTAAAAGACTGACCTATTTTCAAGTCAGTCGATTATGCGCGCCCGATTTGAACACGTTGTTGCGCGATGGACTTTATCTGGTGGAGCGGACCGGGATTGAACCGGCAACCCTCGGCTTGCAAAGCCGATGCTCTCCCAATTGAGCTACCGCCCCTAATGCCGCTCTCTAAAGTCCGTAGGAATCAAATCGCGCCTACCGCGCCCAAAAATGGTGGGCCCAGGTAGAGTCGAACTACCGACCTCGCCCTTATCAGGGGCGCGCTCTACCAGCTGAGCTATGGGCCCTTATGATAGAGCGGGCGTCGGCCGGCGTTAAGCGCGAAGCTTAATTCCAGTGTTCGTTCGTTCCGATGCTGTCAAAGACCAGGCCCCAGAAGCGGGCCAGCCTCTCAAAACCGAATAGTAGTGCGAGCGAGGGATATATGATCTCAAGCCGTATCCGAAAACCGCGACTCGCATCCCGCAGGACGGATCCCGAGGAAGTTGAGGCGGGTTGACCACGAATGGATTTACTCCCGAGGGAGCAAATCTTGACTCGTTAGAAAGGAGGTGATCCAGCCGCAGGTTCCCCTACGGCTACCTTGTTACGACTTCGCCCCAGTCACCGGTCATACCATGGGCGGCTGCCTCCCTTGCGGGTTGGCGCACCGACTTCCGGTACAGCAGGCTTCCATGGCGTGACGGGCGGTGTGTACAAGGCCCGAGAACGTATTCACCGCGGCATGGCTGATCCGCGATTACTAGCGATTCCAACTTCACGGAGTCGAGTTGCAGACTCCGATCCGAACTGAGGACGGTTTTTTGGGATTAGCTGGCTCTCGCGAGTTTGCAACCCTTTGTACCGCCCATTGTAGCACGCTTGTAGCCCTGGACATAAGGGCCATGATGACTTGACGTCATCCCCACCTTCCTCCCGGTTGACCCGGGCAGTCTCCCTAGAGTGCTCAGCTTTATCTGGTAGCAACTAAGGAAAGGGGTTGCGCTCGTTGCGGGACTTAACCCAACATCTCACGACACGAGCTGACGACAGCCATGCAACACCTGAACCGGCAGTCCCCGAAGGGAAGACCTACTTTCATAGGCTGTCCGCCGTTGTCTAGCCCAGGTAAGGTTCTTCGCGTTGCGTCGAATTGAACAGCATGCTCCACCGCTTGTGCGGGCCCCCGTCAATTCCTTTGAGTTTTAACCTTGCGGCCGTAGTCCCCAGGCGGGGTACTTAATGCGTTAGCGTCGGCACTCAGGGGGTCAACACCCCGAACACCTAGTACCCATCGTTTACAGCGTGGACTACCAGGGTATCTAATCCTGTTTGCTCCCCACGCTTTCGCGTCTCAGCGTCAGCAACGGTCCAGAGGGCCGCCTTCGCCGCCGGTGTTCCTCCTGATATCTACGCATTTCACCGCTACACCAGGAATTCCACCCTCCTCTACCGCGCTCCAGCTGGCCAGTTTCGGGCGCACTTCCGGAGCTGAGCCCCGGGCTTTCACACCCGACTTAACCAACCGCCTACACGCCCTTTACGCCCAGTCAATCCGAACAACGCTTGCACCCTCCGTCTTACCGCGGCTGCTGGCACGGAGTTAGCCGGTGCTTCCTTTGAAGGTACCGTCAAAGGCTCGCTGGATATTAGCCAGCAAGCTTTTCTTCCCTTCCGACAGGGCTTTACGACCCGAAGGCCTTCATCACCCACGCGGCGTCGCTGCGTCAGAGTTTCCTCCATTGCGCAATATTCCTGACTGCTGCATCCCGTAGGACTCTGGGCCGTGTCTCAGTCCCAGTGTGGCTGACCATCCTCTTAGACCAGCTACCCGTCTTAGCCTTGGTGAGCCGTTACCTCGCCAACTAGCTGATAGGCCGCGGACCGCTCTAAAAGTGATAGCTTGCAGGAGCAGAGGCCATCTTTTACCTCAGGAAGCGAACTTCCCGTGGTCTTATCCGGTATTAGTCCGTCTTTCGACGGGTTATCCCGAGCTTCAAGGCACGTTATCCACGTGTTACTCACCCGTGCGCCGGTTTACTAATCGTATTGCTACGACATTCTCCCACGACTTGCATGTCTCAGGCACGCCGCCAGCGTTCGTTCTGAGCCAGGATCAAACTCTCCAATAAAGCTCAGTGTATTCCATCGGTCCGCGCGGCTAAGGCGCTTAAAAACCGAATGGATTGACCGCTAACTAAATACTCAAATTCACGAAAAATCGGACAGGCTTGGATCGATTCTTATCCCCCGCCGCCCGATTAAAGGCATGCACTACTATTCAGTTTTCAAAGACCGGCCCGATTTTGAGGCGAAACTTAATAATACCGCTCGCCTGCGACCCTGTCAATCCAGCCTCCGGTATCGCTACCGGCAACTGCGTTCCGTCGTATCCGTATGGTCGCATCGGGCGGGCGGAATTTAATGCGCCGGGAACTCGATGTTCCTCGGCGCAGGTGAGAATCTAGCCCTCGCAGCCCCTCTGCGCAAGTACCCGCGGCGAGAAAATTACGTTTCTTCCACAACTGGTGCAGAAGCCTTGTGCGTCTACGGTTCCCTCGTCCACCACGTCATGGGGCCATGCGGATGCGACGTGGCGCTGTCCGCGCGCACCTTGCGCATCAGGGGTCCACACTATGACGAAACCCACAGTCGGCGATTCATGACAATCTGCTATAATGCGAGGCCGGAGGTTCGATGAGGACGGCTGCACCAAAGAGAATTACGTAAACGAAGCCACCGAGCGCTCTGGAATCGAATTTTATAGGCGAGGGAAAGTGCGAAAACAAACCCACTCGATGCCGACAGGATCGCCTCGCGCGCAGGTTGAAATTACCAAACGAAGCCAAATAATCCTTGAAAATGCTGGATTTTCATTTTGGCAAAGCCACCGAATGCGCGTTCTTCCGTCGCGATCGCTTTGACCGCAGCCCAGGTTATCGCAAAACAAACCCACTCGTATCGCAAAACAAACCCACTCACCTAGAGGCGAACGAATAGCGAAACTGGCCTGATCAGGCTCGTCCATTTGATGAATAACCCTACAGAAAGTTACTCCGCTGATGCCCGCAGCGATTGCGGCTCCATCGCCACGAAGTACCCAGCCGCGAGCATCGAGAATGCTCCCGACACGATGAACAACGGACCGTATCCGAAGTACTCGCCCACGATGCCCAACAGATACGGACCCGCCATCGTGCCTGCATCGTACAGCGACGTGTAGATGCTCGATGATCGCCCCATTGCTTTGATGTCGGTGCGCGCAATGACCATCGCGCTCAGCGCCGGATACAGGTAGCCGTGCCCGACGCCGCCGATTGCCGCCGCGATTTCCAGCACTCCCGCATGCCCGGTCCCTGCGATCAATGCCATTCCGATCGCCAGGATCACCAGCGACGGCACCAGCACTCTGCCGAAGCCGACCCGGTCCAGCACCCGCCTTCCGAAGATTCGGATCACCACTCCGACCAGGCTGTAGATGACGAAATACACGCCCACGGTCGCGATGCCTCGCTCGTATGCGAATGGCGCCACGAAGCTGAGGCGTGAGGAAATCGCCAGCGAGAACAGCAGCGTCACCACCCACAGCGGCTGCAGCTTCATGTCGCGCATCAGCGCGAGGTAGCTGGGGCCGCGCTCCGTCTCATGATGCTCGTGATGCTTGACGCGATCGTCGGGAAGCATCGTGGTGAGCACCACCCCGACCGCCACCAGCGCGACCGCGCTCAGGAAAAACGCCGTGAAACCCGAATGCTTGATGATCAGCTCGCCGAACAGCGGCGCGATCGAGGCGGGACCCATGCCGCACAGGCTGAACACCGACATCGCCTCGCCTTCGCGGCCTCGCGGCAGCAGGTCGAACACCATCGCGAACAGCGCGACGCGCGCGGTTCCTTCGACCGCTCCATGAATCGCGCGCACGATGTAGATCGGCCATCCCAGCGAATGAATCGGGATGTAGAGCGCGAGCGCCACCACGTCCAGCGCCAGGAACCACAATGAAGTCGTTCTGCGTCCGTGCCGGTCGATCGCGGTCCCGACGTATGGTCGCGCCAGCAGCGCGAACAGCGGTCCGGTTCCCACGATCGCGCCGATGGTGCTGGCGCCGCCGCCGAGATCCACCACCCACAGCGGAAACAGCGCGAACAGGTTCGAGCACGAGTTGAGCGCGAAGGTCGCGAAGAACACCAGCCAGAAGCCGCGCCCATAGATCGATTTGGTGGGAGTCAATGTTTCCCGCTACTTCCGTTCCGCGCGAGGCTCAGTGCTGTTTGGCGCCGCCACTTCTTTCCTCGCCACCCAGCCCGGCTGGCGTCTTGCCCTGCAACTTGACCGGACCGGTCGGCGCGATGCCGCCCTGCGAGGGCTCCAAAGTGATCGCCAGCAACGTCGGGGTCGAGCCTTGCGGCGGCGGATCAAGATACTCAATGACGCTGCTATCCAGCCCGCTGCGGAACTCCGCGGCTTTCGCCGGCGGCGCGTTTTTCAGCATCCACCACGCGTCGTACACCTGCCCCTCCGGCGGCGCCGTCAAACCATGTGCACTCAACATCGCGCCGCCCATCTTCGCGCTGATGGTTACCGTGGCGGCGGCCGACTCGCCCGGCTGCGGCGTGGTCAATTTGAACATTTTGCGATCCGGCGCGATGAGAATGGCCTTGATGCGATCGCGCGAATGCATCAGTTTGCGCTCTTTGATTTCGGCGCGCGCATCAGCCAGGCGCTTCTCATCCGCCACCGCCTTTTGCTTCAGGCGGTCGACTTTCTTGTTCAGGACAGCAATCTTCGATCGATAACTCGTGACCCGATTGACCAGGTCATGGGAGAGTTCGACCGCAACAATCGTCGTCGCAATCGCCAGCGCGATGGCCATCCCCGCGATCGCCCGCCACAGTCGGGAAGGTTTGCTTTCCGATTGCTGGGTCATTGCGGGCGCGGGATTCGCGGGACTGGGGCTGACAGCCTTGTCTGGATTCGCTGGGTCCATCGATGTGTGGATTTGCAGACTAGGCCGCCGGGTCCATCGCCCGCAAGATTGGCTCGTCGCGCGGCTGGGCGTCTCGGGAGAGGCGTGCAGCGGGCGCAGCCGCGCCGCAGGCTCTTCCGAGGCGGCGCGAAGCCGCTGAGGCGTAGCGAAGGTCGAGGCGAAATATGAAGCCGCAGCGGAGTCGAGGAACATCAGTAAGACATTTGTCATCGGGCAGCTTTCCGATAAGAATAGAAGCCTTAAGCTGATGCGGAAAATACAAGATATTCACGTCTCCTCGATCGATGCGCTGATCGCTCCCAAGCATCTCAAGGATCAGTTGCCGGTCGATGAAGCGATCGTCTCCACCGTGGTCACCGCGCGCGAGACGATCCGCAAGATCATCAAGGGCGACGACCGCCGGATGTTGTGCATCGTCGGCCCCTGCTCGATTCACGATCCTGAAAGCGCGCTCGATTTCGCCACTCGCCTGCGCAAGCTCAAGGACGCAGTCGCCGAGCAGCTCTTCGTCGTGATGCGGGTCTATTTCGAAAAGCCGCGCACCACGGTCGGATGGAAAGGACTCATCAACGATCCCCACATGGACGACAGTTGCGATATCACCGAGGGCTTGCGCATCGCGCGAACCCTGCTCATCGACATAAACCGGATGGGACTGGGCGCCGCGACCGAAACGCTGGATCCGATTACCCCGCAGTACATCGCGGATCTGATCGCATGGTCGGCGATCGGCGCGCGCACCACCGAGTCGCAGACCCATCGCGAAATGGCCAGCGGTCTCTCGATGCCGGTCGGATTCAAAAACTCCACCGAGGGAAATCTGCAGGTCGCGATCAATGCGATTCAATCGGCCCGCCGCCCGCATTCCTTCCTCGGCATCACCCAGGACGGAATGAACGGCATCGTGCGCACCACCGGCAATCCCGATACGCACATCGTGCTGCGCGGCGGCAGGAAGCCCAACTACGACGCCGCCAGCATTGCGGAGTGCGTGCAGATGATGTCGAAGGCCGGGCTGGAGCCACGCGTGATGGTCGATTGCTCGCACGCGCAGACCAACAAGGACTACACCAAACAGCCCGAGGTGTTCGCCGCGCTCATCGAGCAGGTCCACGGCGGCAGCCACGCCATCCTGGGCGCGATGCTCGAAAGCAATCTCGAGGCGGGCAGTCAGCCTCTGGGGGAAGGTCGCGCGGCCCTGAAGTATGGCGTCTCGATCACCGACCCCTGCATAGACTGGGCGACCACCGAGCGCTGCCTGACCGATGCAGCCGCCGCGCTCGCCTCGCGCCATTAGCCTTCAAGTAATCTCCCAATGAGGTCCGTCCTGGTGGGAGCTCGATGCCTGATCGGGGGCGCGCTCTCTTCGCAACGGTTGCGCGCAACGGTTGCGATCATTACGCCGACGCGCGCTATGCTGCTGGCGTGGACGTTCGCGCTCGGCCGTCAAGATGGAGCTGAGCGCGGCGGCGGTGGACGACACGATCGCAAGCGAGTTGGAGGCTGAAATGTCATGAGCATCGAGGAAGCCCCGCTGACAGAAGTATTCGGCCAGCCCGAGACGTGGAAGAACCCGTATCCCGCGTATCGGGAATTTCGCGCGCGCTCGCCCTTCATCGCGCAGTGGCCGGTGGTTCTCCTCGACGGCGAGCAGCGGCAGATTCGTACCTGGATGCTCCTGAAGTACGCGCAGGTGGACGCCGCGCTGCGCGACCCTGCCACTTTTTCCTCGCAGCAGCCGGGAGCCGGCAGCGTCGCGCCGATGCTGGTGATGATTTCGGACGACCCCCCGCGCCATACGCGCTTTCGCCGCATCGTCAGCAAGGCTTTCACCGCGCGCAGGATTGCCGAGCTCGAGCCCTGGATCAAAACCGTCGCCGAGCAACTCCTCGATCGAATCGATCGCAACGCGACCACCGACGCGGTGGGCGAATTCACCATGCCGCTGCCGATCCAGGTAATCGCGAAGATGCTCGGCATCCCCGGCGGAGACCAGGCTGCGTTTCGGCGCTGGAGCGATTCGCTGGTCGCCTTCAACGGCGGCGACTTCACCCCGGCCGAACGCATCAAAAATGGCATGGAGATGATGGACTACTTCCGCAAGATCGCGGGCTCGCGCAGAGAGAAAAGCGCCGGCGATCTCATCAGTGCGGTGGTCGAGGCCGAAGTTGAAGGCGAGCATCTCGAGGAGTGGGAGATCCTCGGATTCTGCACCTTGCTGTTGGTCGCGGGAAACGAAACCACCACCAACCTGATGAGCAACATGCTCAACATCCTGGTCGATCGGCCCGAGACGTGGCGCAAGTTGCGTGACGATCGTTCTCTGGTCGAAGGCGCAATCGAGGAAACCTTGCGCTACGACAGTCCGGTGCAGATGCTCACTCGCAGAGCCACCCGCGACCTCGAAATCGATGGACGAAAGATCCATGAGGGCGATCCGGTCGCGGTCGCGTTCGCCGCGGCCAATCGCGATCCCGCGATGTTCCCGGATCCCGACACCTTCTCACTCCAACGCGATCAGAGCCGGCATCTCGGCTTTGGCGCGGGCATCCACTACTGCCTCGGCGCGCCGCTGGCGCGGATGGAAGCCACCATCATGCTCAACGCGATGCTCGATCGATACGGCTCAATTGCGCGCGGCGATGAAGCGCCGCAACGGCAGACCGCGACCAATCTCTTGTACGGCTTCAGGAAGTTGCCGCTGAAGTTCCTTGCCTAGCCTCGCGCGCGCGTGAAGCTGCTCTGCCATCTGCCGCAAAAGTCGCGCGCGCCACTCGCCATCATCGGCGCGATACTCGTCTACCTCGCGGCCGCTTACCTGCTGGTCGGGCGTGGGCTCCTCGGTGACTCCACCGGGCGCATCGTCAGCAACGGCGCCGGTCACGATCCTTCGGTAATGATCTGGAGCCTGGCCTGGTTCCCGCATGCGCTCGCCAATCATCTCGATGTGTTTTACTCGCGCGCCGTATGGTGGCCGGTCGGAATCAACCTCGCGTGGATGACGTCGATTCCTGGCGCGGCACTCCTGGCATGGCCGATTACCAGTGGGTTTGGGCCGGTCGCCAGCTTCAATGCGCTCAGCTTTATCGCGCTGCCCGCCGCGGCCTTCACCGGGTTCCTGCTCTGCCGCCATGTGACGGGACGCAATCGCGCGTCGCTGCTGGGCGGCTACGTATTCGGCTTCTCGCCATATTTCCTGGGTCATCTGCAGAACCACCTGCTGCTGATACTGGCGTTTCCGATTCCGCTGGTGGTTCTGCTGATGGCTCGATTGCTGGAGGGCGGGATCAGCCCGCGGCTCTTCGCTCCACTGATGGCGGTGGTCCTCGCCCTTCAGATCGGATTTTCGCTCGAACTGTTCGCGACGCTGACAACGGTGGGAGTAATCGCACTGCTGCTGGGCTTCGCGATCGGCCCCGAGTATTGGCGCATCAGAACTCGCGCCACTATCGCTCCCCTTGCCGCAAGCTATGGAATCGCCGCGATGCTGGTCGCTCCGTACTGGTACTACCTGTTCGCCTATGGAATGCCGAAAGGCTCGATAGTTTCGCCCAGCGGCGTTTCGATTGATCTGCTGAATTTCCTGATTCCCACCGAGGCCAATCTTTTCGGCGAGTCCCGGATTTTCAGCGGGATATCATCGCATTTCACTTTTCGCCCCGAAAGCGGTGGATGGATTGCATGGCCGCTGATCGCGATCGTCGCGCTCTACGTGCACGCGCGATGGCGCAAGCCGCTGGGAAAGGTTCTCGTCGTGATGCTGGCGCTGCTCGGGATCGCAATGCTGGGTCCGCGCCTTCACGTCGGCGGTCACACCTTGATTGGGTTGCCGTGGAAGATCGTCGAGCACATTCCGTTCATCAAGAATGCGCTGCCGGCACGCCTGACGCTCTACAGCTTTCTGATCCTCGGAATCATGACCGCCACCATGGTCACCGCGAGGGAAGTCTCGAAACCGGCAAAGTATGCGCTCGCGGTCGCGATCCTGATCTGCATGATGCCGAATCTCAACTATCGCTTCTGGACCACGCCCATCGAGCTTCCGTCGTTCTTCGGGCAAGGAACCTTTCGCAATTTTCTGCGCAACGGCGAAACGGTGGTCATCCTTCCCTACAACAACCGCGGCAACAGCATGCTGTGGCAGGCTGAGGCAGAGTTCTACTTCAATATGGCCGGAGGCTACACCGGCCCCGCGATCATCGACCAGTTCCAGCAGTGGCCCGCCGTCAACGCGTTGTACTGGGGAAGCGACCTCGCCGACGGCGTCACTCAGCTGGGAGCTTTTCTTTGGGCCCATCAGGTCGGCGCCGTCATCGTGCAGGAGAAACGCGCGGCCAACTACCTGCCGGTACTCGCCATGTTGCACTTCCTGAGCTTACCGGCAACTCACGTGGGAGATGTGATCGTCTTCCCGATAGCCACCGACATCACGGCCCGGTATCGTGACTTGCGCCCGCTCGAACTCGAGCAGCGTTTCTATCGCAATCGCTTCGCACGCCTGGTCGTCGCGGCGGATCGCTACCTATCGTCCGGCGCAAGTCTTGCGCAACTCACTCCCTCGCGCGCGGCAGGGTCGGGACTGCTGCCGCGAAACTGGGCGGTCGATAACGACATCTATACGCGGAACGGTCTGATCCTTGGGCCGTGGAAGAACAATCAGGTCCAGGTCGGCGTGGTCGGATCTTTCGAGGCACTAAAGCCGCTCATCGCGGATTATCGCGCCGACGCCGCCGGGGTATATTTCCCGTTCCCCCATCCGCTGCAGGAGCCCCCTACCGGCAACACCTTCATGCGGAAGCTGGTCCTGGTGTTCGACCGCGCTGGCCTCACGCGCGCATCCCAACGCGCGTCATCGGAGTTGGCGGAGGAGTCGAACGAGCGCGGCGCCTCGCCCGCAGAGCATTAGCGACGGCGGTCTGATTCCGGACATCACTGTGTCGCAGGCGTCCCGGTCGGCATCAGATGTTTCCCTTCGGAACACATTCGCAGGTCGAATCGGTCGCAGAAGCGTGCGGTGCGCGCGCGATCGGCCTCAAGTACGAAAGCTTTTTTCCTAAGCTAGCGGCGCGGGTCGATTGGCACGCAGGGTGCAATTGTCTTCGATTGCGTATCGATGGAGGCCGTCATGCTCGCAACTACAACTAACCCGACGAAAGCGTTTCCGCATCCGATAGGGTTCGTTCCGCGCACTGGCTTTGCCACCAGGACCAATCGCCTGGTACGCGCCGATTTCTCGCGCGATGCGCGACTGCTCGACGCCTCGATCGCAGGGGTCGTCCTGACCTTCAGTCCTCGCGACGACGAAATGCGCGAAAAGGCCGAACGCGCCTGGATCACCATCCGGGCGCTACTCGCCGACCATCTCTTTGCCGACCAGAACACAGTGTTGCCGTGGACCGGCGACCCATCGATTGGCTCTGCAACCTCATGCGACATTCTCAAGAAACGCTACAGCGAAATCCGTTCGCTCGCGCGCACCATCGGCTCGGTGTCATTTGAAAATGGCTCCGACGCCGACATTTCGGAAGCCGGCAAGGCTCTGTGCCGGCTGGCGGTCAAGCTCGATGATTTGATGGAGACTACGGAACGCCGCCTCGTTAACCAGCTTCGCAAGTACGTCTTTGCCTCGGGAGAGGAAAAGCGGCTGTCGTCCTGAACCGGCGGGGCGGATTGTAGTGAATTCGTAAAACGAAGGCTGCTGGGGACAGCCTCGGAAATGGGTGGAATTTCGGGGGAGTTGGCGCGCGTATCGCAGTCCGTTCGTTGGGGGATTCCTTCGCGGCTCCTGTCGTTCATCGGCAGGAGCCGCGTTGGCGTTTGGCGAAGCAGGCCATCCGAGGGACGTATCTCCCATTCTTGTCTAACGTCGCGCGTCGAGTAGAATTTCGGCAACTTCTGCGCGGAGGTGGGTGGGATGGCAAGGACGACTTCCATTGTTCAACGGGTGCTCGGCTTCATTTTCCTGGCCTTCGGGCTCAACGGCTTCGTTCATTTCATTCCGCAAATGAAGATGCCGAATCCGGCGCTGGAATATTTCGTCGGCCTGGCGGCGACCGGTTACATGCTACCGCTGCTGTTCATCACCCAGGCGGCCTCGGGCGCGCTCCTGATTGTCGGACTGTTCGTGCCGCTCGCGATTGCGCTGCTTGCGCCGGTCATTGTCAACATCTTTCTCTTCCACATTTTCCTCGCACCGGGCGGATTGCCGGTAGCGATCATAGTGGTCGCACTCGAAGTGTTTCTGGCATGGGCATACCGCGACTCGTTCGCTCCGATGCTGCGCGCTCGGGTAGATCTCGTGGACTGAATACGCCAGAGGCCTAGCCGATGCGCACCGCCGTCGCGGCATTGTGCATCCCGCCTCGTCGTCGTCGATGCAATTGACGTTATAGTCGTTGCGGCTGGAGGACGTTGCTATGGCTGAAAATGTTATCCGTGCCGTCGTTGTCGATCCCGCGGTCGAGGGTCGCCTCGCGATCAAGGAAGTTCCCGCACCTTCACCGACGCCCGCCGATACGCTGGTCCGCGTGAAGGCGATCTCGCTCAACCTGGGCGAGACGCGCAACGCATTGACTGAGGCGCCCGCCGGATGGCGACCGGGCTGGGACTTTGCCGGCGTCGTCGAGAAGCCGGCCGCCGATGGCTCCGGTCCAAAGGCGGGTGCGCGCGTGGTGGGCATGATGTTTCAGGGCTCGTGGGCCGAGCTCCTCGCAGTGCCGGAAAGTTTTCTTGCCGAACTTCCAGCTTCAGTCTCATTCGCACAAGCCGCCACGCTTCCGGTCGCCGGTCTCACCGCGCTCTATGGCCTCGAGCGCAACGGATCGATCCTCGAGCGCAAGGTCCTCATCACCGGCGCCAGCGGCGGGGTCGGCCTCTTCGGATGCCAAATCGCGCGTGACGCGGGCGCTCACGTAGTAGCGCTGGTGCGCCGCGCCGAACGCGAGAAGCATGCGCGCGAGGCCGGTGCGCATGATGTGGTCATCGGCGAAGATGCGAGGCCGGCCGCTCAGTTCGGGCCCTATCACACCATCCTGGAGTCAGTCGGCGGCGCCGTCGTAGCGCAAGCGCTCACGATGCTGGCGCCCGAGGGAATGTGCGTAAGCGTTGGCGTCTCCGCCTCACACGAGAGCACCGTCGACGTGCGCGCGCTGATGCGCGGTGGCGGAGTGAGTTGGTACGGCTTCTATCTCGGTTACGAATTCAGACGCGAGAGCGCATCGCGAGGACTGACCCGTCTGGCGGGCATGGTTGCCGAGGGACGTCTGAAGGCGCCGATCGACCTCGAAGCCCCGTGGGAACAGATCGCGCAGGTGGCACAAAAGCTGTATCGCGATCGTGCAATCGCGGGCAAAGCGGTTCTAACCTTTCGATGAATTTTCGCTGTTTGTCGTAACGCGTCCATGTAGTAGTCTGCGCGTTCATCGAATTTGCAGGAGTGTCCCCCATGGCCCTTTGGAAACCCGATCCGACCTTCTATCCATCCGCTCGTATGGCGATGGCTGCGCCGCCCGAGTCGCTCGCCTATGTCGTTACGTTCGATCCTAAGAAGAGCAAGCCCGACGCACTGTGCGCGATCGATCTCGATCCGAAGCAAAGTAGTTATGGAAAGGTGGTCGGCCGGGTTGAGATGCCAAACCTAGGCGACGAGCTGCATCATTTCGGATGGAATGCCTGCAGCGCCGCGCTATGTCCGTATGCGCCGCATCCTCACGTCGAACGACGTTACCTGATCGTGCCAGGCCTGCGCTCGTCACGAATCTACATCATTGATACCAAACCGTATGCGCGAAACCCGCGCATCGTACGCGTCATCGAGCCTGAGGAGATTTCGTCCAAGACCGGCTACAGCCGTCCGCACACCATTCATTGCGGTCCCGACGCCATCTATGTCAGCGCGCTCGGTGCGCCCAATGGCGACGGACCGGGAGGAATTTTTCTCCTCGATCACGAAAGCTTCGATGTGCTCGGAAGGTGGGAAGTCGACCGTGGCCCACAGCAGTTCGCGTACGATTTCTGGTGGCATCTGGGATGGGACGTCGCGGTCACCAGCGAATGGGGCACCCCCAACATGATCGAGAACGGAGTGAATCCCGACCTGCTGCTGGGCGGCAAGTATGGACACGCGGTGCATATCTGGGATTTGCGCAAGCGGCGTCATTTGCAGACGCTGGAGATGGGCGCCGAGAATCAGATGGCGCTGGAACTGCGGCCTTCCCACGACCCGACCAAGCAGTACGGCTTTTGCGGCGTGGTTATTTCCAACAAAGATTTGTCGGCATCGATATGGCTATGGCATCGCGACGGCAACAACGGCCAATGGGCGATCCAAAAGGTCATCGAGGTTCCCGCCGAGCCCGCCGATCCGGACCAACTGCCGCCGGCGCTGAAACCGTTCAAAGCGGTGCCGCCGCTCATCACCGACATCAACCTGACGCTTGATGACAAGTTTCTTTACGTTTCCTGCTTCGGAACCGGTGATCTGCGCCAGTACGATGTCAGCGATCCCTTCCATCCCAAGCTCACCGGATGCGTGCGCCTGGGCGGCATCACCTCGCATGCGGCGCATCCGAAGTCAGGTCCGCTCAACGGCGGTGCACAGATGCTCGAGCTGAGCCGCGATGGCAAACGCGTCTACATGAGCAATTCGCTATACGGCGCATGGGACGAGCAGTTCTATCCCGAAGGATTGCGCGGATGGGTCACGAAGCTCAACGCGAACCCCGCGGGCGGCCTCGAGGCCGATCCGAATTTCTTCCTGACCTTCGAGGGTGAACGGCCGCATCAGATTCGCCTCGAGGGTGGCGACGCATCGTCCGATTCGTATTGTTATCCGTGACCGGCGCGGGCGGCGCCTGGCCGTGGGTCGCCGTCGCGATGCTCGGTGCCTACCACGGGGTCGATCCCTCGATGGGATGGCTGTTCGCGGTGGCGCTGGGCCTGCAGGACCAGAGCCGCGCGCGAGTTCTGTGGGCGCTGCTCCCCATCGCGATCGGCCACCTCATCTCCATCGCAGTCGTGGTCGCGCTGGTCGGCGGCCTGCGGATGACCTCGTTCAATCCCGAGTACATCAGATGGGGTGGCGCGGCCGCACTGATTGGTTTCGGCCTGTTTCGCCTCATCTGGCCGCGCGCGCATCCGCGCTGGGTGGCGATGCGTGTCAACTCGGCCGAGTTGGCGCTGTGGTCATTCCTGATGGCCTCGGCGCATGGCGCGGGCTTGATGCTATTTCCGATTCTGATGGATGTGATGCCCGGCGGCCATGCGATGATGCATCACCATCACGCGATGCCCGCGGTGGGAACGACTTTTCTGACCGGCGCGCTCGTCGCTCTGGTGCACACGTCGGCGATGCTTGTGGTCATGGGCACCATCGCGATCGTGGTCTACGAAAAGGCTGGCCTCGCGATACTTCGCAGCGCGTGGATCAACCTCGACGTGATTTGGGCAGGTGCGCTGATCGCCGCCGGCCTGTTGTCGCTGTTCATCTGAAGTGACCTCATACTGCTGCACCAGCTCTCTGTGATAAGGTAGCCGTTACGATGAAACTGAAAGTCGTTGTTCATGAAGCGGAAGAAGGTGGGTATTGGGCCGAGGTTCCTGCGATCTTCGGTTGTGCGACCCAAGGTGAGACTTCGAGGAATTGCTGAAGAATATTTACGAAGCCGTTGAAGGCTGCGTCTCGATCGATCTTGAGCCGGCTGCAACCACGGGTAAGGATCGCATGGTCGAGATCATCGTGTGAAGGTTCTTTCCGGCAAGGAGTTTGCCAAACTGGTCGAGCGAAATGCCTCGCAGCTCCTTCGTGTTCACGGTAGTCATCACATCTACGGCAAAACCGGCAGTCCCGCACGGCTCGCCATCCCGATTCACGGAACTCAGCCGTTCAAACGCGGTCTACTCGCCCACCTGGTAAAGCAGGCTGGGCTCTCAGAAGAGGCGCTCGCATGATCGGTCCCGCTTGAGGGCATCATGAAAACGAACCTGATACCCCGCCTCCTGATTGTTGAAGACGAAGCGAGGCTGGCCGCTAACCTAAAGCGTGGACTCGGCGAAGCCGGTTACAACGTAGATTTGGCGCCGACTGCCGAGGCTGCACGCGTGGCGCTATCGGGAAATCAGTACGGTCTCATGCTGCTGGACCTGCGTTTGCCGGGCCAAGGCGGTATAGATTTTCTGCGCGAGATGCGACTTGCCGGTCTGACAATTCCCGTATTGATTCTGACCGCGCGCGATTCCAATGACGACAAGGTTATCGGCCTGGATAGCGGCGCGGATGACTACCTGACCAAGCCTTTCGCATTTAATGAGCTCCTCGCCAGGATACGAGCCTTACTGAGGAGGCCCTTAACTGCTTCGCTTCTCAAGCATGGCGATATTACGATCGAGGTCGCAAAGCGTCGTGCCTTCAGAGGTCGGCGCGAGCTGGCGCTCTCTCCCAAGGAACTGATGGTGCTCGAATGCCTCGTCCGTCAGGCAGGTGTGGCCGTAACTCGTGATGTGATCGGCGAAACAGTATGGGGTTCGGACTACAAGGGTGCGTCCAACATTGTTGAGGTCTTCATCAACCGGTTGCGGCAGAAGATCGATCACATCAACCAGGATTCCTTGATAGTCACCGTTCGCGGGGCGGGTTATCTGCTTCGGGTCGATCGCATGACCAAAGAAGAGACCGGCGAAGCATAGTCATGAGTGTAAGACTCCGCCTCACGCTTTACTGGGCCGCGATAACAGCAGCCATCCTGCTGGCCGCCGGGCAACTTATCATATCGTCCTTCTCGCGTGAGCTTTGGGGCGCGCTCGATAGGGCGCTGATGGAGGAAGCAGACACAGGTGCGACCGCACTAGCGCAATCAACCAATCAGGCTGAAGCAATCCTGCAGCATCTAGCCGAGGAAGAAGACTTGGGCCCGGGACATCGGGTTCGCCTCCTTGTGGGTGACAAAGCGGTCTTTGACTTAGGCGCTCCAAAAACAGAGCCACCCACAGAGCCACCGTCAGACGGAACCGGTTCGACGATGGCGGGAAAGGATCCGCGCTATCGATGGGCGATCGTTCCGCTTAGCTTCGGTGGTCACACCGGGTGGCTGCAGGACGGCGTCGACGCCACTCCGACCATTCATGCCATCGAGCGTTTGCGCCGAACGCTGTTAGTGCTTCTACCGTTGGTCTTCGCAATGAGCGTAGCCGGTGGATATTTCTTATCGGCATGGGCGCTAACTCCGATCAACTCGGTGGCGACGGCCTTGTCAGAAATCGGGCCTCGCGAGCTGCGCCTGCGACTCCCAACCTCCAAGACGAATGACGAGGCGAGCCGCCTGGTCGAGGCTATAAATCAATTGCTGGCTCGGCTGGAGGAGGCTTCGGTTGCCCAGCAGCGCTTTATCTCGGAAGCAGCGCATGAATTGAGGACGCCGCTTACCGTCTTGCGCAGCGGTTTGGAAGTTACCTTAGCGCATCCGCGCAATCTCGAGGAAAGCCGGCTGGCGATCGAAGACGCGCTCCACGACGTTGAGGGGCTCTGTGACACTGCCGAGGACTTGCTCACCCTGGCGAGAATCGAGGCCGTGGAAGGGTCGAGGCATACGATCGTAGATATCGCGAGAGTTATCGACGCTGCCATCATCAAAGCCAAGGCTCTCGCGGAAGCTAAGCATCAGACTCTGACTGTTCGGGCCGACAGCGGACTGAGTGTCCGCGGGAATAGCAATGACCTGCAACGTTTGGTGCTCAACCTGGTCAACAACGCTATCAAATTTACCGGCGAGCGCGGTCGCATCGAGGTCCAGGTCCAGCATGATCAGCAATCGATCCTCCTCTCGGTTCGCGACAATGGACCCGGCTTCGAGCCTGACGAGGTTTCTCGCGTCTTCGATCCCTTCTATCGAAGCTCTCGTGCGAGCAGCACTGGTAGCGGCCTTGGCTTGGCTCTTTGCCGCGAAATTGTTCGCATTCACATGGGCGAGATACAGATAGGCAATCGGCCCGAGGGCGGTTGCGAAGTTAAGGTACGCCTGCCACTCGCCGATGCTTTGCCTGAACCTTCGTCACGGGTTGCACAAGATTAACGTTTGTTAATTAGGCCGGTTTCGGTTCGCTTGCTAGATCTGGTCGGCAGATGCGGACAATCGCCTTTGCAATGGCGTTACACTTGTAGCTTTGTCTCATGCCCGAATGCACCACGCGCGACCCATTTCTTCCAACGACTCGTACCGATAAAACGATTCGCGTTCTCGGAGCGTTGGCCATCCTTCTTTTCATTGCGCGGCCCGCTCTGGCGGAAACGCTCACCCTTCGCGATGCGATCGATCGCGCCTTGCGCTTCGCGCCCGCGCTGGCGATGGCGACCGCGACCAGTGACTTGAGCGAGGCGCGTACTCGTGAAATGCGCGCGCCGATGATGCCCTCGCTGTCGGCGGGCGCCGAATACTACCAGGCTCCCGGCTATGACGAGACCATCACCAATCGCGCGCTGTCGAGCGGGATGCTGGCGCTTGACTACACCGCCGTCGACTTCGGACGCCGAATGTCGCGGGTTCGCGCCGCCCGCTATGCCGCCGAGGCCGCGCGTCTCGGCATCGCGGCGGCCCGCGCCCAGATCGTCTTCGACGTTTCGGTTGCGTACTTCGATCTGGTTCGCGCCAAACGCGCGGTGCTCGAAACCCAGGCGAATGTCGATCGGCTGGGCCGCTATGTCGACACCATCGAGCAACTGCGGCGTAGCGGCCGCGCGATCGAGAACGACAGCCTCAAGGCCCGCACGGTGCGCGATGCCGCCGAAATCGCGCTCTCGGACGCACGCAACGATCGCATCCGAGCCGCCGCAGTGCTCGGATCGATGATGGGCGATTTCTCGCACTACGATTTCGATATCGTCGATATTGTGGAAGTGCCGCCGATGCCGACCGGCGATCTGCGCACCACACCTGCTATGCGCGCGGCGTCGCGCGCGATCGACTCCTCCAAAATGCAGGTGCAGGCGGCGCAGGCCGAACGCTACCCGACTGTGCAAATCGCGTTGACCGCGGGCGCGCTCGGAATCGATCCGCAAAACACCTTCGGGCATCACTATGGCGCCTCCTATGATGGCGTGGTTTCGATGCCGATCTTTCAGGGCGGCCTGATTACCTCGCACATCGACCAAGCCAAGGCCAAACAGATGCAAGCGGTCGCACAGGCGCGCTCTGTTGAATACCTGCTGCGGCGACGCATTGATGATGCGCGGCTGCGGTATCAGCGCGCGCTCGATGCGCTTGCGATCCTCGGCCGCGCGCAGCCCAACGCAGACGACGCTTTCGCGCTGACTTGGACGCGTTTTCTCGGTGGCGGCACCGCGACCCTGCTCGAAGTTCTGGATTCCTACGAACAGGCGGAAAATTTGCGGATCTCGCGAATCCAACAGGACTTCGCCGCACGCGAGGCCGCCGCGGAAGTTGCGCTGCTCTATGGCGCTACCCAATGACCGTCCGATCCTACATCCTGGCGCTTCGTGGTTTGGCGCTGGCCGTCGTCATCGCTACTCTGTGCGCGGGATGCCGCGGTCCCGCCTCCGATGACGAAGCGTCACCCGAGACTTCCAGTCCGACGCTCGCGGTGAGTGCCGCGAAAGTCACGACCGCACCGATGCAAAAGACCTTGCGGCTGCTGGGAACGACCGCCGCGATGCATCATGTGATCCTGCGCGCGCCGGTCGCCGGGCGCGTGCTCGGCATGAGCCTCAGAATCGGAGACACGGTGCACAAAGGCCAGGTCGTCGCGCATGTGCTGAGCCTTGAGATCGAAGCGGCGCGCCAAGGTCTGAACGTCGCGAAAACAATCGATCCCCAGGACGCCGCCGCACTCGAGAAGTCGGTAAATAAATATGGTCATGATGCTGGGATTCCGGTAGTCGCGACCGAAGGCGGCGTGGTCTCCGCGCCCCCGGTGACGACCGGGCAAGTGGTCGCGTATCTCGATCCGCTCGCGGACCTGGTCGACCCTGACAGCGTCTATGTCGATACCGCAGTGCCCGCCGAGGACGTGCATCTAATCAGCGTCGGAATGCCAGCAACGGTGAAATCTCCGCTCAAGCCGAACGTCGAAATGCCCGCGCGGGTGGCTGCGATCCTGCCGAACTTCAACGCCGGCAGCGCGACTTCAGCGGTCCGCGTCGAGTTCACCGGCAGCGAGCGAATTGTCGAAGCGGGTGCGCCCGCCGAGGCCACGGTGATTACTCAGTCGGCACCCAATGCGATCGTGATTCCCGGCGCCGCGCTGTTTCAGGATGACAATGGCGCATTTCACGTTTTCGTCGTCGGCAAGGATGGCCGCGCTCATCGCGTGCCCATCGGCGTCGGGATTCGCAACCAGGAACTGGTGCAGGTGACCGCGGGCCTCGTGCCCGGCGATCTGGCGATCACCTCGGGCGGCTATGCGCTCTCGGACGGGCTGCGAGTGAGCGTCGCGCAGGCCAGCAAGTGATGAAGCTATCGTGAATCGATCGAACTCCATTCTGGCGATGCTCGCGGTAGCAGGATTAACCATCCTGGGAGTCTTACTCGCGTTCTCGATTCCCAGTTCGGTGTTTCCTGAAATCACTTTCAATCGCGCCATCATCATGGCCAACGCCGGCGACCTGCCCGCCGAGCAGATGATCGTCGCCATCACACGCCCGCTTGAAGAAACCGCTTATGGCGTGATCGGCGTATCGCTGGTTCGCTCGACCACCACGCGCGGCACCTCGGAGGTCGACGTGATTTTTTCCGAGGGCGCCGATCCGACCACCAGCTTTCAACTCCTCAACGCGGCACTTGGCGAGGTGCGCGGACGCCTTCCCGCCGGAACCCAGCTCGACACGCGGCTGTTGACCACCGGAACCTTTCCCATCGTCGATCTGAGCATGAGTTCGAAAATCCGCAGCATGCCCGAACTCACCGACATCGCATTTTACGATGTGGTGCCGAGCCTGCACCGAATCCCGGGCGTCTATCGGGTCGAAATGGTCGGCGGCAAGTATCGCGAATATGTGGTGCGCATCGATCCCGCAAAGTTGCTCGCGCACGATCTGGGTCCCGACGATGTCGTAAGCGGGCTCGCCAAGGCAAACATCATCGAGTCTGCCGGGCGCGTTCTCGATTCCCATCGGATGCTGCTCACCGTCGTGACCGCGAATATCTCGCAGCCCGAGCAGGTCGCGGCGGTGCCAATCGCAAATGTAGGCGGGCAGCCAGTGATCGTCCGCGATATCGGAAGCGTCGATTTAGGGATTCGCGAGGATTACATCCGCACCGCTTCGGAAGATGGGCCGGCGCTGCTGATCGGCATCTCGCGCCAGCCCAGTGGCAACACGGTCGAAATTTCCAACCAGGCCCGGCAACTGATGGAGCAATTGCGGCTGCGCTATCCGGATGTGAGTTTCTCGCTGTCCTACGACCAGGCCGCATTGGTTACCGAATCGTTCAAGAGCGTGCGCGATGCGATCGTGCTCGGCCTCGCGCTCGCGGTGCTGGTGGTATTGCTGTTCACCGGCAGCATGGTGAACGCGATCATCGCGGCGATCGTGGTGCCTTGCACGCTCGCGATCACATTCGTGGTGATGAAAGCGTTCGGGATGAGCTTCAACATGATGACGCTGGGGGGCCTCGCCGCGGGCATCGGGCTTTTCATCGATGACGCGATCGTGATGATCGAGGGAATTCACCGTGCGCGTGCGCTCGGTGTCACCGCCGAGGAGGGCGTCCCATCGGCGCTCCGGGAACTACGCCGACCGCTATTCGCATCGACGATGACGGTGGTTCTGGTGTTCGCGCCGCTGATCTTTCTATCGGGAGTGACCGGAACATTTTTCCGCGCGCTGGCGATCACGCTCGGGGCGGGCCTCTTCATTTCGCTGCTGCTCGCGATCTACTTCACACCCGCATTGGAAATCGCATTGGAGGGTATGCGCGGGCGTGCGAAGCCGGCCGGAAGAATCTTCCTCGCTATTCGCGATGCCTATCTAGCCGCGGTACGACCGTTTGTTCGTATCCCTGCGCTGGCAGTCGTGCTCGCGATTTTCGCAGCGGGCGCCATCATCGTGACCTATCGTTTCCTCGGCACCGACTATCTGCCGGCCCTCGACGAGGGCGCGTTCATCCTGGACTACAACACGCCGCCGCAGAGCACCCTGAATGACACGCTTGCGATGCTCGGGAAGATTGAGGCGATTTTGAAAGCGACGCCAGAAGTGGCGGCGTTCTCGGTGCGGACCGGGACCCAGCTCGGATTTTTTCTCACCGAGTCCAATCGCGGTGACATCTCGGTTCGGCTCAAGTCGAAACGTTCGCGCGATATCGAAATGATCATGGATGACGTGCGCCGCAAGATTCTCGGTAGCGTGCCGGGAGTGCGAATTGAGTTTGCGCAGGTCATCCAGGATCTGATCGGCGATCTCTCGGGAACTCCGGAACCGGTCGAGATTAAAGTGTTCGGTTCCGATGAGCGCGTGATCGCCGACACCGCGCGGCGCGTCGCCGATGAGTTGCGCAAGATTCCCGGCATGGTCAACGTCTTCGACGGAATCGTGCTGAGCAATCCCGAACAGGCGATCCTGGTCGACGAAATCGCGGCTCAGCGCTACGGCATTTCGGCCACCGACGTCCATGGGGTGCTGCGCTCGGTGGTCGAAGGCACCATCGCCACCCAGGTTCGGGTCAAGGATCGCCTCTACGGCGTGCGCGTCCGTTATCCCGATAATTTTCACAACGACCTGAGCTCGCTGTCCGAGGTGATGCTCAGAACGCCGAGCAATGGAAGGGTGCCACTCCCGTTGGTAACCACTCTCAAATATCTTGGCGAGCGCGCCGAAATCGATCACGAGCGGCTGCGGCCGGTGCTTCACGTCACCGCCCGACTCAGGGAGGGCCTCGACCTCGGAACCGCGATTTCGCAGGCGCAAGGCCGCTTGCGTAACATGATCCTGCCCGCCGGTGTCACCCTCGAATACGGCGGGCTTTATGCCGAACAGCAGAAGGCCTTTGCACAGCTTTCAATTGTGCTGCTGGCGGGCGCGGTCGTCATCTTTCTGATCCTGGTGTGGGAGTTCGGCCGCCTTGCACCATCGATCGGATGCCTGGTGGCGGCGATGGCCTCGCTGGCGGGAAGTCTCGCCACGCTATGGATGACCGGCATCACCCTCAACATCTCATCGTTCATGGGCATCATCATGGTGGCCGGCATCACCGCCAAAAATGGAATCCTGCTGCTCGACCACGCGGAGAACGCCATCAGCGCCGGACAGGCTCCCGCGCGCGCTCTCATCGAGGCCGCGGAGATTCGGCTGCGACCAATCCTGATGACGACCCTGGCGACGGCGGCCGGTCTGCTACCACTGGCGCTCGGAATCGGCGCCGGCGCCAAGGTTCAACAACCGCTCGCGCTCGCAGTAGTCGGCGGACTTGGCTTCGCGATGCTGTTTGCGACGCCCTTGGCTGGCGGCATCTATCTGTTGGGTACCAGGGCGGCGCGAGGTCAATAGAGCCAGGGCAGCATCCGGAAATGGACACGGGCCAGATAATCGCGATACTCGGGATCTTCGCTCAGCAGTTCTTCTTCCAGAACGATTCTCCACATCATGAACGGAAAGGTGGCGAGCACGATCGCGAAGTTGATCCATGATGGATAGGCAAGCAAGTATCCGAGCGTGAGCAAAACCCATCCGAGGTAGATCGGATGTCGCACGATTCGAAATGGCCCCTTCGAGACGATTCCGCGATTGCCGGGGAGAATTCCGAAGCTGCGCCCCATGTAGACGCGCGCCACCTGTGACAGCGCCACGCCGCCGATCTCCATCGCAATTGCGAGCGACGCGAGCACTCCGACTGACGCCGCCGCAGGCCGAACCAGACACGGGATCGCGAGAACCCCGATATTCGAAACAAAAGCCCGCGCGTCCATCATCGCCGCGCGGGGAGCGAACCGAACCAACGACAACACTCCCATAACGATTGAGCCGGCGATCCAGATGGTCTCGGCGGGCGCGTAGTGAAACCGCTGGGCGCCTGGAAGCGCCGCTGCGAAGAACGTCGAAGCCACCAGGAGGTTACCAATCAGATGTCGCAGCCAGGGAGCGCGAGCAAAGGTAACTGGATTTGCAGTCGCTATTTCGAGAGGTAGAGAAGCGCCCACTGCGTCAATACTGCATGTAGTCATGCTCAATGCAAGATCATGATGCGTAAAGCGAAATTTTGTCTCTCAAACCCATGTAAAAACATCCGTCCGAAAGGGCGCCTGCGACATTCCTCCTCCCGGCTTTTGCTATTCCGGGTCCCTCGCCTAAGCTGAAGCTAGAAGCAAATGGGCGCCACGCTATTCGACAAGGTTTGGAGCGAGCACGTCGTGGATTCGATGCCCGGCGGCGCCGACCTCCTCCACATCGATCGCCATCTGCTACACGATCTCAACGGTGTCGGCGGACTTCGCGAAATCAAACGGCTCGGCTATCGGGTGCGAAATCCCGAGTTGACGTTTGCGACGCCGGATCACGCGATCTCGAGCGCACCCGGCCGCGATCGCGATCCGTCGGCCGCCGGTGCGCGGCTGGTTTCGGTGCTGCGCGAGGAGTCGCGCGCGCGCAACATTCGGATGTTCGATCTCGGCCAGGAGGGCCAGGGCATCGTACATGTCATCGGCCCCGAGTTAGGACTCAGCCTGCCGGGTCTGACGATTGTATGCGGGGACAGCCACACCTGTACCCATGGCGCGGTCGGCGCGCTCGCTTTCGGTATCGGTTCAACCGAGTTGGTTCATGTCCTGGCCACTCAGACGATTGTACAACGCAAACCGCTTCGGATGCGCGCGCGCTTTGAAGGCAGCCTTGCGCGAGGCGTCACGCCGAAGGATCTCATTCTGCACCTGATCGGACGTATCGGCGCCGCGGGCGGTTCCGGTCATGCGATCGAATACGCAGGCGCGACGATTCGGCACCTGGACCTCGAAGGGCGGATGACGATTTGCAACCTCTCGATCGAGCTGGGCTCGAAGATCGGGATGATCGCGCCCGACGATACGACCTACGAATATCTTGCGGGGCGGCGGTTCGCACCGACCGGCGCAGGATGGGATCGCGCAGTCGCGCATTGGCGCACGCTGACCAGTGACGACGATGCCGCGTTCGATCGCGAAGTGTGTATCGATGCCGCGGACGTCGCGCCGCAGATTACCTGGGGCACCAGCCCCGAGCATGTCATCGGCATCGATGAGGCGATTCCGGATCCGGCGCGCGCCGACGACTCCAATCGCCGCGATGCGATGCGCGGGGCGCTCGAGTACATGGGCCTCGAACCGGGAGCGACGCTCGCCGGAACACCGGTCAATTGGGTTTTTATCGGCTCCTGCACCAACAGCAGGATAACGGATTTGCGCGCGGCCGCGGCAATCGCCAAGCTCGGCCACGTCGCGACCGGCGTGCATGCGTGGGTGGTGCCCGGCTCGGTTGCTGTCAAGCGCGAGGCCGAAGCTGAGGGCCTCGACTTCATTTTCCGCGAGGCGGGCTTCGAATGGCGCGACCCGGATGTTCAATGTGCGTCGCGGTCAACGGCGAAACCGTGCCGCCCGGACAGCGCGCGGTGTCGACCAGCAATCGAAACTTCGTCGGGCGCCAGGGACCGGGCGCGCGTACCCATCTGGCAAGCCCCGCGATGGCAGCCGCGGCGGCGCTCGCAGGCAGAATCATCGACGTGCGCAAACTGGATCAATGATGGAAAAGTTCACTCGCGTAACCGGCATCGCGGCGCCGCTCCTGCGCCCCAACATCGACACCGACGTGATCATTCCGATCGATGATTGCGTTTCGGTCCCGCGCGCCGAGCAGGGCCGCTGCGCGTTTCGTGCGTGGCGCTACCTCGCCGACGGAAGCGACAATCCCGATTTCGTGCTCAACCGCGGTCGGTTTCGTGAGGCGGTAATTTTGCTCGCCGGCGTCAACTTCGGTTGCGGCAGCTCGCGCGAACCCGCGGTCTGGGCGCTGATGGGGCTCGGCATCCGCGCGATCATCGCTCCGAGCTTTGGCGACATCTTCTACAACAACTGCTTTCAGAATGGCGTGCTGCCGATCATCCTGCCCGAGGACACGGTGCGAGCGATAGCCAGCGAGGTCGAAGCAGCGCCGGACGCGCCCCTGACGGTGGATTTAGAGAATGGCCTCGTCAGCAGCGTCCGAGGCCTGACAATTTCGTTCAGCGTGGATGAGGCTCGGCGTTCCGCGCTGATCGAGGGACTCGACGAGGCAGGCATGACGCTAAAGCGTGAGACGAGCATCGCCGCGTGGCAGCAAAGCGATCGCATCCGGCGGCCCTGGGTCTACGTATAGCTCGTCGGGCGACTCGGCAGGACCTCCGCAGCATTTCTGTCGTAGTGCGTTAACATTGCCGTAACTCGTGCTTGATAGTATGGCGCGGCGCGAATTCTCGGGAGGGATCGCACATACTATGAAGCAGGGTTTGTCCTTTCTCACGGTGACGTTTGCCGCCATCGCGATATTGCTGGTGTTCGCGATCGCGCCTGCGCGGGCGGCGAAGTCGCCCAAAATCGACGCGCCCAAAGCCTTCAAGGCCGATTTTTCGGTTCAGGTCGGAGGCAATCCGCCGGAGCACGGGATCATGTACTTCTCGCACGGCCGAATTCGAGAAGAAGTTGCGGCCTCCGGAGGCGAGCCTCGAAAGGTTACCATTATCGATCCGATAACCAAGTCGATCTACGTGCTCGATGAGGAAAAGAAGTCTTTCAAGCTCGTGCCGTGGGACGCACGCTCGGCATTAATTTCCGTAGCGATAAGGCGCTTCGGGAAACACAAGCTGGTCGACACCAAAACCATCGACGGCCAGGAATGCGAGGACTTTGAAATCCTCGCGAAAGATCCGAGCGTCAAGCCCTTTTTTCTCTTCGTCAATAAGGACACACGATTTCCGGTCCAACTGACGACGCAAGATCCCGATCCCTCGAAAGAGCTTCACATCAAGTGGCGCAACCTTACCCCAGGGTATCAGCCGGCCATAATGTTCAGTCCGCCGTTGGAATATCAGCAGACGAAATAGCTTCGACTACGGAAAAGAGCGGAGGGGATTGACGCACTCCCTCTCCGCTCGTTCCTGCCGAACTGTTAATGTCTAGTGGCTGGCGGCTCCATTGAGCGGCGCGCCTCGCAGCGGAATCAGCCAGTCCCACCCGTAGCGCTGTCGCACCCCGTCGGTCTGTAGATGACCCATGATCGAGTCACCACATTCCGCGCAAAACATGTAGGTGTCATTCGCATGACCAACCGAGGCAGTCAGGGCGCGCTCCCCAGTCGGATTGGCAGCGAACGCGTTGCCGCACGCTTTGCATCCTTCGGTAACCACTTCCGCTCGATTGACGATCAGATGCGGTACCACGTGACCATTTCCTTCTGACATAGGCTCCTCCTCCTTTTGAATTCGTCAAAACAATCCCGCAATTAAGCAACGGCCGATCAGTGGAGACGCCCCTGTCGATGATCGAACCATCGCGGTAAATGCCAATGACCTCATGACGCCTCATTAAACTAAACTAAACCATCCAGAACAGATATAAGATATGCACAGTATTCGTAGCATGTCTAGTGGTTAAAATGGTGTGTCTTTGCAAGCGTTTTGGTTCAATAACCAATCATTTTATGTGGATTGGAGGCTGGAACACAGAACGCGGTCGGTCCAGCATCCGCGCTTGCGGAGAGCAGCCTCTCGGATAGATCACATTTCCCAACCGGCGGTGCCGGCCACCATCGCGCATTGACTGGATAAGACTCAACTCCTTCTTTGAAAAGACTGACCGGTACACTGTGAATTAATCGCCGAGCCTGGGCGTCGATCTGGAATGTAACAGCGGCCGTGATTCTATGGTCTTGAGACTTCGAATCAGGTGGCCTGAAATCGCAGTCATGAGCTGTCCGGAGGTCGACTTCGAAGTCATGGAAGAAGTGTTCCTCCGATTTCTAATTGGAGGACTCATCGTATCGGTCTTTGCACTGCTGGGTGACCTGTTCGAGCCCAAGAGCTTCGCGGGAATCTTCGGCGCGGCGCCCTCGATCGCGCTAGCCACCTTGGCAATCACCATCAGCAGCAGAGGGCAGCGCTACGCGGCTATCGAATTGCGATCGACCGTGCTTGGCGCCGTCGCGTTTTTTCTTTATGCATCGGCCGTCGCGCGCGTACTAATGCGCTGTAACTTCCCGGCTAGTCTGGTCGCATCAAGCCTCATTATGGTTTGGATGGTGGCGGCAATAGGACTTTGGGCGATCTGGCTAAGGTAACCACAGTGAGAATCCACCTTAACCTTGCGGCATTGCGAACTACCAAGTGGCACGAATACGGATGTCGCTTTTTGCTCGGCGGAACGATCACTGTGGTCGCTGGATTGATTGCCAGGCAGGCGGGTCCGGTCTTCGGCGGTTTGTTTCTGGCGTTTCCCGCGATCCTTCCCGCAGGCGCGACCCTGATAGATAAGCATGAGCGGCGACGGAAGCAGCATCATGGTTTGGACGGCACCCATCGAGGGAGGCAGGCAGCAGCAGTGGACGCGGCGGGTGCAGCGATGGGCAGCATCGGCCTGATTGCTTTCGCGCTCGTGCTCTGGCGCTTTCTACCACAGCACTCGCCGGGCCTGGTTCTTGGCGCAGCCACGATTATCTGGTTCACCGTTTCAGTGTTGGTCTGGCAAGGTCGCAAGATCGTCCCCATTCACATGATTCGCGGCTAGCTCCAGGGAAGGTCGGCGGTGAAAACCAACCTGCTCACTCTGGAAACCTTCGATCCCGAAACCAGGGATCTTACTGTCGTCGTCGAAACACCAAAGGGGAGCCGAAACAAGTTCGACTACGACGAACACGCGGGTGCATTCAAACTAGCTCACGTACTTCCGGCGGGAGCCAATTTCCCAAATGAGTTTGGCTTCGTCCCTTCGACCCTCGCCGAGGACGGCGACCCGCTCGACGTGTTGGTTCTCCTCGATCAACCGACTGCGGTCGGGTGCGTCCTTACCGCACGACTCATCGGTGTGATCGAGGCTGAGCAGACAGAAGTGGATGGGACCAAATTCCGCAACGATCGACTCATAGCCGTGGCAACTCATGCGCACATCCACGGCGAAGTCGAATCATGTGGATGCGACATCATCGCGGCGCAGAGTTAGACAAGAAAGACAGTTAGAGCGTGACAAGAGATGAAGCAGACGCAAGGGCAAAAACTGGCACTTCGGAATGAAGCTGCACATCGGAGCGGATAAGCGAGGGATCGTCATACCGTGCGAGCGACCACGCCGGAGTAGCGACATCACCTGTTGGAGCTGCTGCATGGGCAGGAGCGCGAGCTGTTAGGCGATCAAGCGTACTGGAAGGAAGACGATCGGGAGTTTCTCGAGGATGGGGGGTGCGCTACCGGGTCAACCGGCGTCCTACCTCCCAGCGGCCATTGAGCGAGCGCTGGCGAGATCAACCGGGCGCGCCGTGGACCCGGGCGCGCGGTGAACACGCCTTTCGGGTGGTCAAGCAACTGAGGGGCTTCGCCAAAGTGAGATACCGCGGTCTGGCCAAGAACCTGGCGCGCGCGCATACCATGTTTGCGCTGGCCAACCTCTACCAGGTCTAGGTCAGTTGAACAAGAGAATCGTTGATGAGATCGAACATTTCTTCATCTCATACAACGTGATGCGTGGAAAGAGATTCAAGCCGTTGGGCCGCTTCGGCCGGAAACGAGCCTTGCGATTAGTAAATCGCGGGAGGAGGGCGTTCAAAAAAAGCTAGATTGAGCGGCGGTTTGTAAGATTTGCCGATGGAATCAGTAATTCTTACAAATCGACTCGACTAAAAGCGGATACGCCACACTCAGGTTCCTTTTAGTTCACCACAACACGGTTCTTTGCTTGGCAGCATGGTTGCTTTGGTTTTCATTCTGTGAGGCGGCGTACCCAAGTGGCTAAGGGGTAGGCCCGCAAGGCCCTCTACCAGTGGTTCGAGTCCACTCGCCGCCTCCATTTCACCCATTCGAACGGCTCAACAGCCCGATTACATTTCGCAGCTTCGCGTATCAGCACATCGCCCGGTGGGGGCTGATTGCCGGTATGAGGATCTTCTCCGGTACGCCCGCCGGGCCGCTACCTTTAGGAGCAAATATCGTCACGCTGATAGAGAAGGTGCAGTTCTGCCACACTCGGCGATCTATCTACTCGATGTTACTTTCTACTACAGAAACTCCGCACGATGGCAACAAACAATCGGCGGGATCGCCTGGTCGGGCAAGGTAAGAGGAAAAAACCTAGCCGCCCTGCGGGCGTTGCGCGATCGCGCCGCTTCATCAGGATGGCATTTCTCTTGCTGACCGTCTTCCACCGCATGCTCAGGGATGGAATAGTTGCCTTGTCCGGTCAATGCCGCAGAGACGGTCGAAGGCGGGGCGCCGGGAAATCGGCGAGCCTCGCCATCTAAATGGGACCGTCAGTGGCGAATCCATATGCGCGTTGAACAGGATCTGGAGGTCTGATGCGAGTCAGACGTTCGAAATCGGCAGGGCAAATCCGCAGCGTCATGTCGGCATTTGGCCGTCTGGCAGGGTTAGTCTCGATCCTCGCGATTACGCAACCACTGGCCGCATGGGGCGGCGAGAAACGTGTAGAAAATCTCTACATTGTGGCGGCTCGCAACGCCCAGGTACCGCCTGACTTGCTGATTGCGATTGCCGGCGCGGAAAGCGGCTATCATCCATGGGCACTCAACATCAAAGGTCGCCAGGTGTTTTGCCAATCGCGCGCGGAAGCGGAGAACGTGCTGGCCGCCACGCCGACCGACGACATCGATATCGGCCTGATGCAAATCAACTGGCGCTTCTGGGGTCCACGCAGCGGAGTGGCGTCGCCAGGTGAGTTGCTCGATCCACGCAAGAACCTGGAACTTGGCGCGTCTATTTTGAGGGACGGCCTTAGTCGCGGCGGTTCCTTGTGGCATCGAATCAGCAACTATCATTCAGGCGGAGCGGGTGAGCGCGAGCGCTACAACAAAATGGTCTACGACGCGTATCTCCGCTACATGCACCGCAAGGTCAGGCAGGGAACCATCAGGTAGCCGTCGCGGCGCATCGCGCCCGAACCTTGATGCAACGTCTCGTCAGCCTGCCAATGGGCAGCGGGTTGAATGGAATAAATTTCCTTCAGATGGCCACCCTCGCACCCGCATCGCTCCTCGCGATGCCGGGGCCACTTCGATGCGGCGCTCCGATCCGACTGGGATAGCGCGCGACCCACCTGGCTTTCCGGCAGTGGGCAAGCATTTCGGCATCGATTCGCAAGAGGCTCCCGCTGACTGGACAACGAGCCGCTCCCACGGCATACTGCGCGGCTGTTCGGAGGAACAATCATGCGCTTCAGGAACTACCTGAATACCTTGCTATCGTTTGCTGTCGGTCTTGCGTCACTTCCAGCGGTTGCAAACGCGGGTCCGTTCAAGTTGGTCAACCTTCGAGGGCCGGGCGGCCTGGTTGTCTCTGCTGGAGCATGCTCCGGCCTGACCTGCACCGCATCAAACGGCCATTGCCAGTGCGACACGGTTAGCGGAACGGCTACCGGCGCCGGCTTCGGCAAAGTTTCTTATGTCGCGGCACTCACCATCAACAACGATCAGGTTACGCCAACTGGCGTGCAGGGTGGCCGATGCTCGCCTGCCGACGGCATTATCACCACCACCCAAGGTCGCAATGTTGCAGTCCTGGCGGCGACGGGTACCATGTGTAAGTCTTTCGTCGGAGGCTCTGCGACAGCCGTTTTCAATCTCGCCTATGCGCAGGAACCGCAATTTTCGCAGTCAGGCAAATTTGTCGAGGCATTCGGCGCGGGCTCAGTATTCATTTCCGATGATGAAAGCGCGAGCGGAACTTTGCCGGCTGCCTTCAGCCTGGCTGGGACCGTTCAGTTGAAGCCTTGACCAAGCGACGACGTTCGTAGCCCCACAAAAGGATCAGAGCTACGACGGTACCAGTAGCGCAGAAGAGGCCTATGAGAAACTCTTTGCTGTGATAGGCCAGCACCAGGTGCTGTTTGCCGGCCGGAATCTCCACTTCTATAAGACCATCTGCATTTGAACTGATATTCCCCTCGCCTTGGGCAACCCGCCAGCCTGGATCGAAGTTCTGGTTGACGACTATTGCTGAAGGCACTGCAGACTCAACCTCAAAGGTCCACTCGTTGGGCGTCCATTGGCTGAATCTCAAAGCGCCGGTATTTGAAAGGTATGCCTCTCCTCGGTAGTCAGGCTGATTGAAACCACGAACATGCGTGTGAGGCATGACTCCTCGAACCTCGTAACATGACGCGACACCCATATTGGCCTTCGCGGCCGCGAACATGCTAAGACCATATTGGTTGTCGACAACCTGACGAAAGCCGGGCCACCTTGGTTGCGGTGCTTCCTGACCGTCCACCACCATGTGCAGATAGGGTGTTGCGACGAGCCAGTCGTCCGCGAAAGCTAGTCCTACAAGTAAGGCCGCGAAGATTGCGCCCCAGGACCTGCCAGTAGCGCGCATGGCATCAATACCAAACCCAGCCAGAACTCCGGTTATCAGGGGTATCACAATCAGCCAGCGATAAGGTCCTCGTTCCGAATCGTAGAAGGGCAGTCTGTGGGTCAAGACCCACGGTGCATAGGGCCAAAAGTAGCCGGCAGCGAGAGCAAACGTCGCAACGAACAAGATGATCCACGGAAAGGCGCGGCGAAAGCGCAGAATGCTGCCGTAAACAGCCAATCCCGCGAATAGAACTCCGATATAGGCGCCTTGTTCATAGAAGCCATTGATCGGACTCTGGTTGCGCGAAAATAGGGATCGGAACATCAGACTCAACTCGGTAAATTCTTCAGGGCCCGACGTTCTTCCATACCTTCCGGTGTAGGCCAGGCCCGGCAGCAGTTCGATCAATGCAATTCCCACCATGAACGCCGCCATGGTCGCCGCCGCGAAAAGTGGATAGAGACTTTTCTGCTGCAACGCCAGCATCGGTGCGAGAAGCGCCAGCAACAAAGCTAACTGCAAAAAAAGATGTGCTCCGCCCTCCAACAGCATCAGCGCCATCAATAGACCGCCGAGCGCGGCCGGCGTCAGCCGTCGCCGCACCGAGCTAAGCTGTAACAGCGCGATCACCCATGGAGAATAGGCACCGGTCATGAAGGTGAGGTGTCCTACCTCAGCGCGGAGGTAGTACCATGAACTACCCGCAAAGGTGATCGCGCAGGCTATGGACCCAAGCTTGGAAATCCTGAATACGCGGCCGAGAAAGTAAGCGCCCCCGAAGCCTATAGCGAGATGCGCGATGATTTGGAGGCGCGCCCCGACGATCGGGCCAAACAGCAAATCGAGCAACAAGAATGGAGTAAACAGTGACGCCTGCGGATTGCCAAGAATCGGCATGCCGCCGCATTTGTACGGATTCCAAAGCGGGAATTGATGAAAGTGAGTGATGGTGTAATAGGGCACCCATCGAAGCTGGAGAAAATAGTCCCAGTCGTTTTGCGGATACGACGAGATGTCTCCTCGAGTGAGATGCGCCAGAATTCCGTAGCTGAAACAAAGCGCGAACGTTATCGAACCGACCGTCGCCCATCCGATCTCGCGCTTCAAGGCGGATCCGGTTAACCATGACCAAGCGCGCTTTACACGACTCGTTACGATGGGAGTGCCAGGGGTCGGCGTCGCGCTGCGGCTGCTCGAAGGTGCGGCGGAAGCTGCTCTCATCGGCGACCGCGTCCGCTCGCTAAGGAGAGCGCACAGTGTGATTCATAGCGATCGCTCACGGCGCAATCGCCATCAGGATTGAGTGACACAACGTTGTTTTGCTTCGACATCCGCCTGTGTCGGCGTCACCTAGCGAGCGTGCCAATAGAAGCCCCTCGAATTCAAGGCAGAACATGGGACCGGACCACAAATCGTTAGCAATTCGCCCGTCGCAACGCGCTAGCGTTATCCGCCTGCGTACAGAACCGACTTGCCCACGTCAAGCCCAGGTTCGTCGTCGTAGCACCGCCTGAGCGTTCTCCCGCGACCTCCAAAAAAAGTTACTTCCCACTGAAGGCGAGGCAGCGTAAGAGAGAAACAGGCCTTGGGGAGACCCGTTTATGTATCGCGGTCTGCCGGCACATTTTGTCAGATTGCTCGCCTGCGTCATGGCGGTGGCGTTCCTCGGATGTGCTTCCGCCGGCGCGAAGACTACTCCCGGCCCAAGTCAAATTCCATCGCGTTTGATCAATTCGCCCTCGGTAGGACTGGTGGGGTTGCTTTTGATGGATCCGTTGGCGGGACCTCCGCGCGCGGCAGGGATGAAAGGAGTGATCGTCGGTTATGTGGTATCGCATCCATCGTTGCAATCCGACTTGTCGGTCCGAACGACCGCTGGTCACGCGCTCCCGGTTCTTGCATTCAAGCTTGCCCTCGTCATCGTGCGGTCCAACGGCGCGGGAGGCCTCGAAGACCTTCATGGACGTGGCACGCTGAACATCTACTACAAGCCGGACGGTTTCAGCGATGAGCTGCTGAACTACGCTGGAGCGATCGAGAGTAACCAACGTATCGAATCCGACCACATCGAGTTTCAAGGATACTTGAACTTCAACACCTACCGCTTGTATCTGCAGATGCGCGAGGTCACGGTTGCGACTTCACCTTTCACCTTTGCCGGCCGTTCTTGGCGTACCCCGGTCGCCCGAATTGCCCGAGACGTACTGATTGGGGAATACAGTGACAGTTTTTTCGGCCTCGCGATCGCGTCCAGCAATGCGATGGTACCTTTGTCTCCCGAAGAAAAGCTGGTAGCTCTGGTCGGGTCGCCACAGCGCGTGGTCCGTTATTGAGGCCCTTAGAATGAGCACACGCCAGCCTGGTGGCCGACTGCACGCACCGGTCATCCAAGAGGTCCGCGCCAGCATCCCCGTTGGTTGGCACCCTCCAAACTGCGGCAGATTAGTATCCTCGCGTAACTTTTCGCTGCTCTCGCACAAAACCCCCAGGATGGCGTATCATGAGGCTCTTTGTGCCGAGGTGGCGAAACGGCAGACGCAGTGGACTCAAAATCCACCGTGGGCAACCACATGGGGGTTCAAGTCCCCCCCTCGGCACCATTGGACCGATGCTTGTCGCGTTCGGTTCGCCGGTTTCCCTCCCCTCAAGCGCGATCATGGATGGCTTATGAGGAGAACCGCCTGCGCGGTCATAACCTCGCTCGCGCCGAAAAAGCTTGAGGTCGCCGTTGCCGCATAGGTGGGCGAAGCTGTGCCGGCCGATGGAGCCGTCAAGTCTCCAAAACCTATGGTAAAACCCTCCTTGCCAGAAATAGTGTTGAAGCGCTGAGTCACTGCCGGCGATAGAGTCAGCGTCGGACCGACGCGGGTTTGCGCTGCATAAAAGTATACCTGTAGTTCGCCATTGTTGACCGGAGTCAACGAAGGAGCCGAAGCGGAAATCGGAGTGACACCGGTCACAGAGGCCCCGGAGGACATATCGATCGGCGATGTCGAGGCTCCTCGCCAGGCGCCCATTGCGCCCGCCGCCCACTGTAAGCTGATAGTCCAATTGTACGATGCTGGTTCGCTCGGCGTCGCAACCTTGTAGTACAGCCACGAGGTTAGCTTGTTGGTGCTGTTCATTGCGTCGTGGCGAATGCTAATCCAGCCGATCGGTGGAGTCGGTACAACTGAAGCGGTGCCATCGGCAACAATGATTTGAGCTACCAGAATATCGCCCGATTGGATCCCCGACGGTAAGCCCACAGTTATAGTCGTGACCGGACCACTGTAGTCGGCCAGTGGTCCGGCTGCCACGAAAGTCAGGCTCGAAGGAGCGGTCGGCGTCGGAACCGGGGTCGCGCTTGCGGTGCCCGCGGCGGTGCTGGTTGCGCTTACTGTAGGAGTCGCGGTCTGAGCCGGTACGGTCGTGGCGGTCGGGGTCGGTGTCGCGGTTTTAGGTGCCGGCACCAACAGAACGGCTTGGGCGGACATCGCCGCGCTACCCGGGAGGGTCGCCGTCGCGGCATAGGTAGGCGACCCGATCCCCGCGCCGGGAGCGGCAAGCTCTCCGAACGCCAGAGTGAAACCCTCATTCGATGATTTGAGGTCGAAGCGCTGGGTTAGAGCTCCCGGTAGCGTGACCGTCGGCCCAACGAAAGCCTGCGCGCCATAGAAATACACCTGTAACTCGCCATTGTTGCTGGGAGTCAATGACGGTGCCGAGGCTGAAACCGGGCTAAAGCTTGCCGTGGTCGCACCCGACGAATTGTCAATGGGCGAACCGGAGGTACCTCGCCAAGCGCCCATGACACCCGCGGTCCAGGTCGAGCTGATGGTCCATGAGTACGACGCCGGCTCATTCGCTCCCGCAACTTTGTAAAAGAGCCATGTGGTAAGCTTGTTGATGGAGTTCACCGAATCATGGCGAATGTTGGTCCAGCCGCTCGGTGGATTTGGCACAAACAACCCACTGCCGTCGGCGACGGTTATTTGCGCGATTAAGATGTCGCCCTGCTGAACGCCAGGCGGAACTCCTATCGTCGTTGCCGTAGTTGGTCCGCCTGAATCGGCCAGAGGTCCCACCGCGACAAAGGCAATTCCAGCAGGGCTAGGAGTGGCCGTTGGAGTCATCGCCGTGCTCAAGGTCGGGGTGGGCGTCGCAGTTCGAGTGGCAACTCCAGTAGTGGTGGCAATTGCGGTGGGAGTCGCGGTCTTGGTTGCCGTGCTAGTCGGAGTTGGAGTCGCGCCTGGAGGTCCAGGAATTAGCAAAACGGCTTGGCCGGTCATCACCGCCGCTGAGGTGTTAGTTGCAGTCGCAGGATAGGTGGGTGAGGCATTGTTGGCGAAGGGCGCAGGGAGATCGGCAAAAGCCAGGCTAAAGCCTTCCTTCAAGGACTTGGTATTGAAACGCTGCCTGAGAACACTCGAGGTAGTTATGGTCGGAGCGATGCTGGACTGCGTAGCATAAAAATATATCTGCAATTCGTTGTTGGTGGTGGGAGTCAGCGAAGGCGCCGAGACCGTTGTCGCAATAAAACCAGACGCGCCGTCTCCCGACGTACCATCGAAAGCACCCGTTGCACCTCTCCATGCGCCCATGACACCCGCTGCATAGTTCGAACTCAGGGTCCATGTGTATGAAGCTGGTTCGCTCGCCCCGGCGATCCGGGAATAGAGCCACGAGGTCTCCTTAAGGGTGCCACTTGCAATGGCATCATGACGAACGCTGGTCCAACCACCGGGTGGAGTCGGCATCACCAAGCCAGTGCCGTCGGCGACGACTAGCTGGGCGAGCAATAGGTCGCCGGATTGAACGCCTGGTGGCAAGCCAATAGCTATTGTAGTTACTGCGACGCTGGCATCGGTCAGTGGCCCGGCCCCGACGAAAGCTATGCTCGAGGCGGGGGTGGCGGTGGCCGTCGGGGTCGCCGTTATGGTTGGGGTTCGAAACGCGGTCGGCGTCGCGGTTACCGTTGGGGTTCGCGTGGTGCTAGGAGTCGGGGTAGCAGTGGCAGTCCGAGTCCTGGTGGGAGTCGGGGTCGCTGTGGGGGTCGCGGTTCGGGTCGCAGTGGGGGTTGGGGTAATGGTCGGAGTCCGAGTCGCCGTCGCTGTACGCGTCGGCGTTGAGGTCGGAGTCCGGGTAGGAGTTTGAGTTGGAGTTGGGGTGACGGTCCTGGTAGGTGTCGCCGTGACGGTTACCGGAGTGACGCCGAAGCCGAATACACCGCGCCCATGAGTTCCGGCATAGAGCACCCCCAAGGAATTTTCTGCCAAGTCGTAAACCGGCACGGCTGGGATCACGCCGAGGTTGAACGGCTGCCATGAGGCCGCTCCGTCGGTGCTTATAAACACGCCGATATCGGTGCCGGCATAGAGTTTGTTGCTACAGCCGGGAGTGCTATTGCAGACTCCGCTGCTATCGGTAGGATCGACCAGTATCTTGAGTACCGGAACATCAGGCAAACCATTGTCAGCCGGCGTCCAGGTAGTACCCATATTGACCGTCTTGTAGATGTGCTTAACTCCGGTGCCGACTTGTGGATCGCCGGTGAATCCCGAGAGGCCGATATAAGCGACGTTCAAGTTATGCGGGTCGGGCGCGATGCTGGTGGCCTGAGTGGCCAGGATGCCCGCAGGACTCGTTTGTTTTAGCGCGACATCCAGACCGGCAGTCTTATCGATCCATGTCGCTCCGTGGATATGAGTGGCATCGACCTGCAAATTGGCCTCCAACGTGGTGAAGACCGCAAACGGTGAGCTTCCGTCGAGGCTGCTCATCGCGAGCGACCATGCCGGGTACTTCGGAGGAACCGCGGTGAGATCGGGTGGCCCGAATTCGACATCTTCAATGGCGCAATCCTGCGCGATGCAGGGCAATCCCTCGATGGTGCCGTCGGCTGTCAGGTCCTGGTCGGTCTGTTGAAACCAGTGAGCCATCGCGTCGGGCGATATGTAGATCGAATGAGCCGCAAAGAGCACTCGTTTTGAAACCGATGGGTCCACAGCGATCGGAGCGTAGAACACCGGCCCCGGATCATTGACGCTGTTGATTACCGTCTGCAAGGCGGGGGTCCACTGCTGGCCGAATACAGCGCACGGGGCGACACCCGGAGTTGGAGCGCTGCACCAGGTCGCGCCCCCGTCGGTGGAGGCCGAGATCTGCGCGTGATTGACCTGGTCAAGCGAGAAGTCGTGATAGACGAATTTCGGATCGATGCGGTCGTAGAGTTCGAAGCCGCCGTCGCCAGTTTCGCTGTCGGGCGCGAACCAGTTAGCGACTTGGCCGCTGTATAATTGGGTGCCGTTGTCCTGGAAGCCGGCTATCAGATGGTTGGAGTCGGTCGGATGAGCGCCGATGCCCTGGATCTGGCTGGTGTTGATCCCATTATTGAGGGAAACGAACGACGGTGTTAGCGGCGCAGGATCGAACATGTAGAGACCGCCGTCGTTGGCCACCAAAATCTGGTTGTTGGCGGGATCCCAGACCAGCGCGTGTTGGTCGGAATGAACTCCACCAACAGGCGCCATGAAGGTCCACGAATGCCCATAGCTCCCGGCCGACTTGTACAGCCCCACGCCTCCAAACCACACGGTAGAGGGGTCGTTAGGGGAAACCAGCATCGCCTGATCGTAAAACGACTGCGAAAAGTTGACCGGATTGGTGCCGTCGATAGTAGTCCCGCTGGCGGAGAATTGCGGCACGATCGGCGAGAGTATTTGGCCGGGATTCCAATGCGCTCCCGCGTCGAAGGAGACGAACAAGCCCGAATACTCGATCCCGTCTGCCGCCCCAATCATCGCATAGACCACCCCCGCGTTCGGATTTAGCGCACCGCGGGGACCGGTCGCCAGGCTCTGGCGGCCTTGTTGAATATGCGCTCCGGGAAAGACGGCGGCATGGAACGTTTGGCCGCCATCGTTGGAGATGTATACGGTACTGCTGTCGATTCCGACGTAGACGTTCTGCGGATTGGTCGGATCGATCTTGACGTCGTCGGCTGGACAAGGCGCAGTGCCGTCGCCGAGCAGGTCGCAATTGCCAAAGACGGCCTCCGCATAATGACTCCAGGTGTTGCCTCCGTTGCTGGAAAACCATAGCCCCGATTTGCTGGAGTCTGTCTCGAACATTCCGGCATCTGCCCGGTTGGAACTGAATCCGCTGGTGGTGCCCACAAAGATGCGCGGCGTCCCCGGCGTCGTGGTGGTATCGATGGCCATCGAGGTGACTGCGGCCAGATCGAAAAGGCCGGGCGGACCCAATGGAGTCCAGGTTTGTCCCGAGTCGATGGACATGAATATCCCTGCTCCGTATAACGAATCGATCGAGTTATTGCCTTCGCCGGTGCCTACGTAAATCGTACTTGGGGTCGTGGTGGTGTCGAGCACCACCGCGCCGATTGCCTGAGTCGGCTGCGTATCGAAGGCGGAGACGAAGCTCAGACCATTATCGGTGCTCACCCACAATCCGCCCGAAGCGGCGCCCGCGACGATCAATCCGTGGGAATCTGCCGCAACCGAGGTGAGGCGGCCGGCCATTGGTACGCTGGGCCCGATAGCGGAACCGGTAAAATTGGCTTTTTCGGCGATCGGCTGAGGGCCGATGAAATTCCAGGTTCCAGCCACCGCGGGAATTGCGAGGCTCGAGCTGGAACCGGCATTAGGGGTTCCTACTCGACGCGGACCCTGGGCGCGTTCCATCGCGCGCATCGCGGATACCGCGCGAGGATACGCATGCTTTGGCACGCCAAACTGGAAACCATGACGAGAGGCTAAAAAGCGCTCACGCTGCATCGCCTCCAGACGATGAGCTCTACCGCCTTCGGCTTGTTCAGATTCACGATGGCTCGCATCTTCGCGATAACAGGAAAAGAGAAAAACCGCCAAGGCAAGTGCGAGGATCAACGCTTTGGACGCGCTACGTGCGAAGTGTCCGGCACCCATTGATTACGTACTCCCCAAGTCTCGAACGCGTTAGTCAGATTCTCTTCAAAAAATCAGAATCTACGCGATTCCTTCAAATGACCTTGCGAGAGACGGGAGGCTCAGGAGGCCTGGCTAAGAGGACTCGGGAGTCTCGCCGTTCGAGGCCGAAGCTTGATCCACCGCCAGATAGCCAACCCCCACTAAAGTCCATTCGGCTACTACGAACGTCGGAGGCTACCAAAGGAGTGCAGCAAGACACAAGCGTTATTTCATAACCGGCGCGTGAATCTTAAAAGCAGAATAATGACCGATTAAGAGCACAATTCCGCCTTATGGTAGAGAATTCCTTCAATCTGACTAACGAAATTGAGCGGCGGAAGAATTTTGGGATGACTTATCCCGTGGTATTCAGACTTGGCATCGTCTAACTCGTCTTCCAGTCAAAAAACGGAACCACGGTGACTCTTTGAGAATACGCAAGTAGACTGGGCGCCGGTCACTATGAAGTTCGATGTAATCGTCATAGGCGTGGGAGGCATGGGCAGCGCGGCCCTATGGCAACTCGCCGGTCGTGGTCAGCGCGTCCTAGGCATCGAACGATTCGACATTCCGCATGCGATGGGGTCCTCGCATGGCGTCACTCGCATCATCCGGCTGCCCTACTACGAGGATCCGCGCTACGTTCCGCTGCTGCTGCGAGCTTATGAGTTATGGCGCGAAATCGAAGCCGCATCCGGCGAGCAATTGCTCATCACGACCGGCTCCGTCGACGCCGGTCCCGAGAACGACCAGACCTTTCAAGGCGCCTTGGCCTCGGCCAGGTTGCATCATCTTGAGCATGAGGTCCTGACCGCCGCCCAGATTTGTGATCGGTTTCCTGCCTATCGATTGCCCGCGGCTCATCGCGCGGTCTACCAGCCCGACGGAGGCTTTATCGCCTCCGAGCGGGCGATCGTCGCGCATGTTCGGGCAGCGCAATCCATAGGCGCAGAAATCCACGCACGCGAGCGTGTCATCGCATGGGAAGCCAGTGGCTCCGAAGGAGTGTCGGTCATCACCGACAAGGGGAGGTATAGCGCGGCGCGGCTGGTGCTGGCTGCGGGCGCATGGATGAGCGAGCTTGCGACGCCACTCAAGCGAATCGCAGTACCTGAACGGCAGGTGCTTGCGTGGCTGCAGCCGCGGCGCCCGGAATGGTTCGAGCCCACACGATTCCCGGTGTTCAATGTGTCGGTCGAGGAAGGACGCTACTATGGTCTGCCTATATTTCAGGTTCCGGGATTCAAATTCGGCCGCTACCATCATCGCGGTGAGGCATTGGCGACGGCCGACAACGTTCGCCGCGAACCCGATGCCGAGGATGAGCGGCTTCTCCGCAATTTCGCCGAGCGCTATTTTCCGGAGGGCGCCGGGCCGACCATGGCGCTGCGGACCTGCATGTTCACCAACACCCCCGACGAGCACTTCATCCTCGATCGGCATCCCGAGCATCCCGAGGTCATCATCGCTTCGCCATGCTCCGGGCACGGCTTCAAGTTTTGCAGCGTAGTCGGCGAGATTCTCGCGGACCTGGCAACCGGTGACGGGCAGACGCAACATGAAATCGGCTTCCTGCGCTTGGGGCGGCCGGCGCTAAAGGTGCAATGAGCGACATCACGATTTTTCCCGCGCGTAAGATCCTCACCATGGATCCTGGTCGCCCGACCGCAACCGCAATCGCGGTCAGGGACAACCGCATCCTTTCGGTCGGCACCATCGAGTCGATGGGTCCCTGGCTCCGGCGCTACGCGCACACCATCGATGATACGTTCGCAGGCAAAATTCTGCTGCCCGGCTTCATCGATCCGCATACACACCTCAGCCAGTCCGGCGCCTACATGTTCCTCAACTACGTCGGCCCGATTCCATCGCCGGGGCCCGACCGCATCAATCCGGCCCTGCCGACTCGCGAGGCCGTGCTGGCACGGCTGCGGGAGCTGGACGCCTCGATGCATGATGGAGCGGAAACGCTGTTCGCGTGGGGCTTCGATCCGGCGATCCAGGGCGGGCATCTCCATCGCGACGAACTCGACGAAATTTCAACCCGGCGTCCGGTGGCGATCCTCTCGTATGCGCCTCACTTCGTATACACCAACAGCGCGATGCTGCAGCTGCTCGGAGCCGACGAGTCGTTGACGATTCATGGGGTCGGACGTGACGCGGATGGGCGCCTCAATGGCCGCTTCATCGAAATCGAGGCGCTCAATTATGCGCTCGCGCCTTTGCGGGGCCAGTTCGTGCGTGCCGACCAAAACGAGTTCGGACTCCGGCGCATGGCCGAGGTTGCCCGGCAGGCGGGTATCACCACGACGGCCGATATGTTGTTCGGCGGGCGCAACTTCGAGTCGGAATGGCGGGTCCAGCAAGCGGTCGTCAACGATCCCGCATTTCCGCTGCGGATGGTGTTGGTCCCGTACGAGGGCGCGATTCGAAAGCGCTTCGACAGTGATGCGGCCGGATTCATCGCAGACCTTGACGCGCGCTCGAGCGACAAGCTCCGTTTTCACGGCGTGAAGTTCTTCAGTGACGGCTCGTATCCGGCGATGTCGCTGCGAGTTCGGCCTCCCGGCTACCTCGACGGCAGCAATGGCTTGCGCGGCGATATCCCGTGGGAGGATCTCGCCGACAGGATGTTGCCTTTCTGGAAGGCGGGCGTGCAGATTCATGCGCACGCCAATGGCGACGAAGCCATCGATGCCGTCCTGGACGCGCTCGCCAAACTACAGTCGATACAACCGCGCTTCGATCATCGCTTGACCATCGAACATTACTGCATCAGCACCCCCGACCAGGCGCGCCGGCTAAAGGCGTTGGGCGGGCTGGCTAGCGTAAACTGCTACTTCGTTCACTTCCGCAGCCAGATTCACAATGAACACGCATTCGGCCCCGATCGCGCCGAAGCGACCGCGCGCCTGGGTTCGCTGGAGCGCGAGGGGGTGCCGTTCGCGCTCCATTCGGATTTTTCCCTGGTCGTCGCGCCGCTCGATCCACTGCTCGCGGTGTGGATCGCCGTCAATCGAATCGCGGCGGATGGCGTCACGGTGCAGGCGCCCGGAGAATGCATCGGCGTGGAACGCGCATTGCGCGCCATCACGATCGATGCTGCCTACGTGCTCGGACTGGAACGTGAGCTCGGAAGCCTCGAGGTCGGAAAGCTCGCCGACTTCACGGTGCTCGAGGACGACCCTACTTCGGTGGATCCGAAAACCATCCGCGACATCCGGGTGTGGGGCACGGTGCTCGGCGGAAACAAGCAACCCGCCTGACCCGCCGGCCTTAGACGACTCGCCGCACGTCCTCGAAATCGACCAGCCCGAGCCGGCCCCCATATTCCGACGGATGGTAGGAATGATAGCCAAGCATCTGCTGGGCACGTTCCGGCAGCTTGCGCGCAACCTCGAGAGGAACCGCGAGATAGTGGCATTCCTCCGGTCGTAACCATCCGAGCACCCAGCTGAGATGCATTCCCCATCGCCAGCGATCCCTAGTCCGGTTCTGGCCGGCGGCATGAATTACGTTCCCGCTATAAAGAAGCACCGAACCCGCGGGCATGACCGCCTGGGTGATTTCGGCCGGAGTGGGAGCGCGGTTCGGGTCGTTCCATCGATGGCTTCCGGGTGCGACCTGGGTCGCGCCACTTTCGGCGTCGAAATCGTTGAGGGCGAACATGCAGCTCACCGTCACTTCGGGCGCGGGCCATGGAAAGTGGGGCCAGTTCGCCGAGTCGCGATGAAGCATTTGCGCCGGCTCTCCCGGACCGATGACCATCATCTGGCCGGTGTTAAGCCAATAGCTGCCGCATCGGGGCAGCAGAAAATGATCGGCATATGCCTTTAGGGCGGGGTTCAGCATCAACTCGACGAATGCCGGCGACTTCGCGGCGAGCCCGCAAAACCGCTTGGTCCTGGGTCCATGGAACACGTTCCAAAGCGGGTTGCTCTCCTTGCTGCCGGGCGCGCTTTCTTCAACGAAAGGCCGCAACTCGTATTGCAGACGCTGAAGGAGATCGGGGGGAAGAAAATCGCGGATGATAACGCCGCCGTCGGCTTCGATCACCGCAACGATTTGGCGGAGGGACGCTTCGGGCGAGAGTGTTACCAGCGCCGGCGCGCTCCCATCCGGGTTAGCGCAAACGCCTTCATTGAGATGCCGAACTGACTCGTCGGGCTGAGGGCTTTCGGGCATGTATGACCTCGCAATCACCAGCGGATAGCTAAGCCTAGTACTAGCCGCCCCTCCGCGTAAAAGGAACGTGCGATGCGAGGGTTTTAACTTGAACCTGAGGCCCTCGTCGCGGAATCCGGTCGGCGTCAACCATCATCTTCCTATCGATCTCGGATGCAGGTTGACATCTTTCGGTCGAGACGATATTGAGAATCATTATCATGCACTTCTAAAAGGACTACTTTTGGGCTTTTTCGGGCCCTAACCACTCACATGTCCACTTCCAATTGCCAACGACGCAGGCTCGCCGAGCGCGGGTCCTTCGCGGTCGATGAATGCGACTGCGGCGCGATCCATATCACTATCGGCTACGTCACGATGCGCCTCGATCCGCGCGCCTATCGTGAATTGGCGCGCGCAATTCTCGAAGCGCTCGATCATCTCTCGGTCCATCAACGACCGACGATTCACTAATCAACCGTCGGAGTCCCGATGCGAAAGGCAGGCCTCGAACAAATGCGACCAACCCGAACTGCGCTAAGCTTGATGCTCACCGCACTCGTCATCACCCTTGCTGCATGCGGCGGAGGCTCAGGATCGAGTATCAGCAAGACCACCGCCGACACTGACCCGCCCGAAGTGCAGCTTGGAGAGCGGCTGTTCCTGGAAACGCGGTTCGCGCAGTTTTTCTTCGCGAACTCCAGCGGCCAGGTTAACCAGCCTCTCGTGTCGGGCGACCCGGTCGTCAATTCCGTGCGAACCACCAGCGCCCCGCTTCCAGGGCCATTCGCCGGGCAAAGCATGAACTGCCGCTCGTGTCATCTGGTCGACGAATTGCAAGATGATGCCGGTGGTGGGGTACGAACTTACTGCGACTTCGCGCGGCAAAGTCCCATCTCGGCGCGCTCCGATGGATTGACCGCCACGCCGCGCAACTCGCCGCCGCTGGTCAATGCAACGCTCGCACGCAATATCCCGCCACTGTTTCATTTCGATGGCGAATTCGCGTCGGTTGACGATCTGATCGTCAAGACCCTGACCGGGCGCAACTTCGGATGGTTGCCGGACGAGAGCGCGATCGCTGTCGAACAAATCGCGAGAGTCATCCGCGACGACGACGGCAAGAATGAGTTGGCGAAATCTTTTGGCGGCGGCGGAATTTCCTACGCGACGCTGCTGCTCGCGACCGATCCATCGATCCCGAAACGGCTGGTGCTTCCGCCGCAATTCCGCCTCGACGTTTCGACCGCCTCGGACGACGATATTTTGAACGAAGTGGTCGCGTTGATTGATGCGTACGTCGATCAGCTGCGCTTTTCGACCGACGACGACGGACTCTACAACAGCTCACCCTACGACGTGTTTCTCATCAAGAACGGATTGCCGCGCAGTCCCGATCCGGGGGAAAGCGAAATCGCATACAGCCAGCGTCTGCTGGCCGCGATCGATCAGTTAAGCGACCCGGTATTCGTCACGCCGAAGGACGGCAAGTTCGAATTCCACAATGGCCAACCCTTTCAATTCGGCGCGGCCGAACTGGCCGGCTTGAAAATCTTCTTCACCCAACCCGCGACACCCGAGGCGCCGCACTCCGGCAACTGTATCGCATGCCACGCGCCGCCGAACTTTACCGATTTCAAAATGCACAACACCGGCGCCTCGCAGGTCGAGTACGACGGGATCTTCGGCAATGGCGGCTTCGCGGCAATCAGCGTTCCCAACCTGGTCGATCGCAATGCCAACTTCGATCTGTATTTGCCACCGTCCCCCGCGCATCCCAACGCGAGCGGACGATTCCGCACTGCGGCGATATCGACTAAGCCGGGCTTCACCGACCTCGGCGCGTGGAACATTGTCGGAAATCCCGATATCCCCAATCCACAGCAGGCGCTGAGTGAAGTGTTGTGCGCCGAGTTAAACCTGACCGGCGCGGACTGCAATCCGGATACGTTGTTGCCGCTCGCGCTAGGCTATTTCAAAACGCCGACGCTGCGAGACCTGGGGCAATCGAATCCGTACCTGCATTCGGGCGCAATGACGACGGTGGAGGATGTCATCAACTTCTACGTCACGGTTTCCGAACTGGATCACAACTCGCAGCTTCGTAACGGTTCGATAGAGTTGTCCAGCATGTTCATCGATGCAGATGACGTCGGGCCGCTCACCGCGTTCTTGAATGCACTTAACGAGGATTATAACTGATTGACGGGGCGCGGGTGCGGCATGCGCATCCGCGCCTTTTCAGCATCACATCGCATGCTACGATTGCGCGATGGGCGCGCCGGAATTCATGGTCGGGACCGCCTCATGGACCGACAAGTCTCTCATCGAGAGCACCGACTTCTATCCGCCCGATGTGAAAACCGCCGAGGATCGCCTCCGCTTCTACGCGGCACAGTTCAAAACCGTCGAAGTCGATTCGACCTACTATGCGATCCCGGCCGAGCGAAACGCCGAGCTATGGCGGGAGCGTACGCCGCCTGGGTTCGTCTTTCACATCAAGGCCTTCGCCTGGCTGACGCAGCATCCGACCGATGCGTCGCGACTGCCCAAAGACCTCAAGCAGATGCTGCCGGAAGCCGATCGCGCGAAACGACGGCTCGGTTTTCCCGGCAAGGACGCCCTCGATGCTGCATTCGACATGTTCTGGAATTCGCTCGCACCGCTCCATCGTGCGGATGCTTCGCAAGGCGGATCGCTCGGGATGTTGCTGTTCCAGTTCCCGCCCTACTTCATCTGTAAGAGTTCCAATATGGACTACATCGCGAGCCTGCCTGAGCGAATGCCGGGTGCGTCGCTCGCGATCGAGTTTCGCCATCGCAGTTGGACCGGCGAGGAGAAGCGGCGCGCGCAGACGCTGGAGTTCCTGCGCCGCAACGGTCTCTACTACGTCTCCATCGATGCGCCGGAGGATAAGTCGATTCCGCCCTCCTTCATGGATGCGACCGGCGACCTCGCGTACGTGCGATTTCATGGACGCAACCGCGATGCATGGTACGGCAAGCATGCGACGGCGGCCGAGCGCTTCAAGTATCTGTACGCGGAGCGCGAGCTGGCGGAGAAGGCATCCCAGCTAAAAGCGCTCGGCGCACGCGGCGTCGAGCGAGCTTACGTGATGTTCAACAACTGCTACCAGAATTTCGGCATCTTGAATGCGACCACGATGTCGCAGATGCTGATGCACTAACACGATGACGGCACGGCTCTTCCAATTCCGCACCAGCCCATTTTGTTCGAAGGTCCGCAAGATCCTCGACTACAAGGGGGTCGACTACGAAATCATCGAAGTCGACTACCTCGAGCGCAAGGAACTCATAGCCGCATCGGGACAAATCATGGTGCCCGCGCTTACGCTGGATAGCGGCGAGACCGTTGTCGATTCCGATCGGATCGCGATGCGGCTGGAAGAGGCGTATCCCGAGCCGACGATCTTCCCGCCCGGACAGCGCGGACTTCATCTCGCCCTCGCACGATATATCGATACCGCGGTTGAGGATGCCCTGTTCCGCGTCGCGGTTCCCGATGAGCTCGAGTATTTCCGGCGCTGCGGCGCCGAGCGCGAGGCGTTGTGGCGGCTCATCCGCGAGCGCAAGTACGGAGCAGGTTTCGTGGATCGAATGGGCGACGACCTCGAAGCGAACTGGAAAATCGCGGCCGAGGTTCTGGCGCCCTTCGAGGAGCAACTCGGCGCCGGGGTCGGCGCATTTCTCACCGGCCGCATCGGGCTAGCGGATTTTTCTCTTTATGGGCAACTGAGCCTGCTCGCGTTGAGCGGCGGCAACAAGCTCCCTGCATCGATGCCGCATCTGCGCGCATTCTATGGCCGCATGGATCGCATCTCGGCGGCGCCCGAACCGCCCGGGTAAGACTTACGCTAGCTCGGCGATCGCGAGGTTCAGGAACCGGCTGAACAGCGCGCCGGTCGAATCAAGCGCAACATCGTAGAACGACGGAGTACGCCCATCCACGAATACCTGATGTCCCTCATCAAGCAGCGCATAGAGGACGCATACCGTGAGCGCGAGGTAGGGTCGGCCCTGCATCGGGCCGCGCAGCAGCAGCCAGAACAGCACGCCATATTCGGTGAAGTGCGCGGCCTTGCGCACCAGCGCATGAAGCACGGTGATAGTCGCTGATGATGCCAACGGGAAGAGCCAGCGTAGCGTCGGTTCGATGAACCTCGAGGTATTGAGGGCCGAAAACGTTGAGGTCGACATCGTAAAGATGAGCATTCCCCACAGCAGAACCGGCAGCCAATCGACCACCTTCGCGCTACGAGAGCCGTCAGCGGTTACAACAAAGTCATTCGCCATTTGGAAAGGGAGGCCAGCAGATGTCGCTCCATACAGATTAAATCGGAAATCGGGCAGCAACGCTATTCCGATTCCGGATGCTAGCGTTTCGCGGGTGCAACCGGATGCATACGTAACACTTTCCGGTCGGTTGAAAGAAGGAACCGTACTGGCAGCGTTGCGCTCCCAGTCCGGTGGTTCCCTTGAATCGACCGGAAAAGTGTTACCCATGCATCCGGTCCAAAGTGTAACCTACGCATCCGGTTGAACACGCAAAGCGCCCCTACCAGGCAGGATTCTATTCCGGACTGACCGACTAACCAATTGCGACGATGTAACCGTCGGGATTCTCGTTCAAGGCGCGGCTAGTCGATGCAGTCGCTGGGCGTCGCGTTCGCGTAAGTGTTACCGAACCATGAACTATTGCCGCATCGGTTAAGGTCGAGCAGGTCCGCGGTTTTGTTGTTCATCGCCTCGACGCTGGTGACCAGGTTGGCGTTCGCGCTGGTGTCGATCGCGATGCCATACGGACCATTGCTATCCGCGAAGCCATCATAGATCTGGTTGGCGGAACTGATGCGTTTGCCGCCGGAGCAGGAACTGCCGGGGCCATTGCTCGCGCATCCGATGTAGACGCCCGCGATCGCATTGTGCTCGGTGTCGAAATTATCGATGCGAACTCCCTTGGAGCCGTCAAGCCAGATTCCGTAACTGCCGTTGCCGCTGGCTTGCGCACTTTCTGCGACGCTGTTCGCGCCGAGGCTGAAGTGCACTCCATAGGAGCTGTTGTTGGACGCTTGAAAATTAGAGAAGGTGCTGCTTTGAGCACCGTTCACCAGGACGCCGCCGGCGTTCCCATTCGCATTGAAGTTGTCGCCGCGAACATTCGAGGCGTCATCCTGGACGCCGATCGCAAATCCACTGATGGTCGCGTTCCCGCCCGCGAGAAACGAATTTTTGGCGCGCGGGAAAAACCGGATGCCGACCCCCGATCCGGCTCCTCTAAGATGGTGTCCGTTCAGGAAGACGATCGCCCGCGCATTGACGTCGAGGCAATCACCACTACTCGCGCTCAGATCCTGCGTCACCTGATAAAAGCCCGGCTTGCGGATCGTGACGCCGCAGGTGCTGATATCGGTCGCCATCGCGGGCGCGGCCGCGAATAGCGCAATCGCCACGGCGAGCCCAAATTTAAGCCGGAGCCGGCCCATGCGGGCGGTCCCCCTCTGATTTCGCTCGCTACCGGACTCCGGCTTCTTCCCCCAGATTCCGACCCGAACCGCAGGCCCCTCCCCGCTCGTCAAGTTCCCTTCCCCGAGTACTTGCCCATCTACTTCAATCCGCCTCGGCATCACCTTCGCGCTCCTGATACAATAAGTCAATATAGCCTACCATTGGTAGTCTCTGGATTCTTAGCGGGCCGCATCTGGTGTCCGGCACCCGGTGGTCTGGCTGTTGAAGTAAGGCGAGCGCTAGACTGAAATGCCTGGAGCAGTGGGGAAGTAAGGACCGTTTTGCAACGGTCCGCCCCTCTTCTTCCCCACGCCAGACGTAGTTGGATTGAGCAGATGTTGTGCCATCCTGCGTGCGGGAAACTGACTGGATTTTTCTTCGGAGGATTCGTCAATGGCGATGGTGCTTAGCATTTCTGAAACACACCCGGCGCCTCCGTGTTCGATTGTGATACTGGGTGCTTCAGGTGATCTGGCGCGCCGCAAACTGCTGCCCGCGCTGTACAACCTTGAGCATTGCGGACAGGGTCTGCTGCCGGCCGAGACTGCGGTGGTGGGATTCGCGCGCACCCCGATGAGCACCGAGGAATTTCGCACTTCGGCACGCGAGGCGGTGACAACCTACTCCCGGCTCAAGGTCGAGGAGAATTGCTGGCGCAAGTTCGAAGACAAGCTCGACTACCTGGGGGGACTGGATCAACCGGATGGATTCAAGCGTCTGCGCGAGCTGCTCGAAAAGATTGAGAAAGCCCGCGGCATCGCGCCAAACCGGGTGTTCTATTTTTCGATTCCGCCGGAAGCGATTCGCGATTCAATCGAGCGCCTTCACGAGGCCGGGCTGATTCGCGATTCGCGCGATCAGTATTTCTCCCGGGTAGTGGTCGAGAAGCCGATCGGACACGACCTGCCGAGCGCCATCGAGATCAGCAACACGTTGCGCCGCTATCTTGATGAATCGCAGATCTTCCGCATCGATCACTATCTCGGAAAAGAGACGGTGCAGAACCTGATGGTGCTGCGCTTCGCCAACAGCATTTTCGAGCGCCTGTGGGGATCGCGCAATGTGAGCCATGTCCAGATCACGGTGGCGGAGACCGAGGGCGTCGGCACTCGCGCAGGCTACTACGATCATTCGGGCGCGATGCGCGACATGGTGCAGAATCACATGCTGCAAGTACTCACGATGCTCGCGATGGAGCCGCCGGTCTCGCTCGATGCCTCAGCGATCCGCGAAGCGAAACTCAACGTGCTGCGCGCGATGCGTCCGATCCCCATCGATGAAGCGGCGCGGTTGACGGTTCGCGCTCGCTACGGGGCCGGCACGCTCGATGGCAAGCCGGCGCCCGGCTATCTGAAAGAAAAGGGCGTCGCACCCAATTCGAAAACCGAAACCTTCGTCGCGCTCAAGACCTACGTCGACAATTGGCGATGGTCGGGGACGCCGTTTTTTCTGCGCCACGGCAAACGGCTCCCGAAGCGCGAGACCGTGATCGCGGTGCAGTTTCATCATGCGCCCAAGCATTCTGTTCAACCGAACGCCAATCTACCCCCGAATGTCTTGATGATTCGGATTCAGCCCGACGAGGGATTCTCGTTCGACGTGATGGCCAAGCGGCCCGGCCTCGGCCTGCAGATAAGTCCAGTGCGGATGAACCTTCATTACGAATCCGAGTTCGGCAAGGACGGGTCGCCCGACGCCTATGAACGGCTGCTGCTCGATGTGATGGCCGGCGACAGCACGCTCTTTCCGAGCGACACCTTCGTGCATAAGTCGTGGGAATTCATCCAGGGCATTCTGGATGCATGGAAAGACGACGCGCGCGTGCCGATGAGGGAATACGCTGCCGGTAGCTGGGGACCTGACGATGCCGACCGCCTGATCCGTGCCGACGGCTTCGAATGGCTCGATCCGTAATTCCTCTCCCGCGGCTGCGGCGAAGTCGCCAGCCGCGCACCGGGAGAGGTCAAATGACGACATTCATGTCGCCATTTGGGTGCGGGCCGGAGCGCGTCCTCGCGCGACGGTGGTGGAGTGCCACCTCCCTCCGATCTTGCGGCTGCGTGAACTCAGCCGTGGGAGAGGGCAGACGCCAGATGCCGATATACTTCGGCATTCAGCGCGAGGCCGACATGGCTCCCGCTCACCTCGATGCTCTGCGCGTGACCGTCGCGCGCAAGCGCATGAGGATGGCGCACGATGCGGTCGTTGCGGGTGTATATCGCGGTCAATCCCACCGAGAGTGACAATTGATGCTGGGCGCCGAAGAACAGCGGCGACCCGAGCGTGATGACTTGGCGAACCGCGTTGGGACTTCGCACCGCCGCAGCTCGAGCGAGCGCGCCGCCCATGCTGTGGCCGATGATCGATACGCGCGATCCGGTGCTTCGATGCTCCTGCTCGACGCGCTCGGTAACTTTGCGGATCGCCGCTTCCGAGAATCCCGGATCGATCGGCAGTCCTGACCAGATGGGGCTGTATCCCGCGCGTCGAAGCCAGTTGCTCATCGGTTGCAGATAATCGTCGTTTGCGAGCAGGCCGGGAATCAGCAGCACCGAATGACCATCGCCACGCGGCACGTTCATCCCCCAGAAAACCGGATCGGTAACCAGCATCGCGAACTCGATGCCGGGAAGGACTGCCTCAGTCAAAGCGGCGACGGCGAAACGCGCGGCGGGATCATTCAAAGCCCTTCCCAAAGTTCTACGGACAGCTTGGCGCATGTGAGGTTTCGCCTCCTGAAGAGTTATCGCAGTTTACTGCAGGAGCGGAACTTCGCCGCCCACGGTTGCGGTCGCGACGTACACACCGCGACCAAGCATCATTTCTATATTGTCGATGCGGGCCCATCGCGCGAGGTTGCTCCATGGCTCCGCCAGCCCTTCCAGCGAAGTGACCGACACCAGCGCCGCTTGCAGCACCATCAGGTTGGTCGGCAATGCCCACGGCCTGGCCCACTTGAGGCCCGATGCGACCACCCGCGCTCCGGGCTTGAGATGCCGAATGACATTGGCGACCGCATTCGGGGTGCGCAGGATATCGTGGGTGAAGTGAAACAAGGCAGCATCGGCCAGGACCGGAATTTCGGCTTCCTCGACGGGAGAGTTTATCAGGCTGATGTTTTCGAAACGCTCCCGCTCGCCTCGCGCGCGAGCCTGATCGAGCATGTCGGCGCTCTGCTCGATGCCGACGATCTTGCCTTCGCGCCCGATGCGCCGCTCCAACAACTCAAAGCTCAGCCCGGTGCCGCATCCAACATCCAGGACGGTTTCGCCGCCTGTTAGCCCCAGCCGTTCCACCGCGCGCCGCCGTACCGGCTCGATAAGCGCCAACTCGAGGTCGTAGAATCGGGCACGCCGCCGATACTGCTCCAGGGCGGCGAAGCGATTGGGCTTAGGCGAGGCCGCCGCCGCTGCAAAACGCGGAAGCCGTGGCGCGTATTCTGAAGTGGCATGCTGCTCGTCGTCCATTGCAAGCTCCCGCGGCCGAAATTCGCGAACACCTGGAAGCTAACCATTCATCGCGCGTGAGCACATGGCGTCCCGTCGCGGACGTGACCAAATTGTCGCTTCTGGCCAAGGGTTCGGAGGACCGGCCGGCGCCGCCGTCACATCGGCGCCCAGAGGTAATTGATGTGGATGGTCAGGTCTTTGCGGCCCCCGGCGTATTCGAAACTCGCGTCCTCAAACTTCGGCGGACCCATCGAGGCCTTGGCGTCATTGGATGCGCCCACCCCTTCCTTCGGGATGCCGATGAAGTTGGTGTCCACCTTGCCGTTGGAGTTCTCATCGTGCATGACGCCGATCGCATAGTGGCCGGCCGGCAAACCGCTGAAATCGCAGACCGCCTTTTTATCCTTGATTGTGGTCTGAACGCCGCGCAGCGCTTTGCCCGGGTCGGTGGGAAATCCGGCAGCCGAGGAATAGATGGTACAGTCGACCTGCCCCACCTCGTTGCGAAAACCCAATAGCTCGACATGAATGATATCTTCGGCCCTGGCCCGCGAGGCTGAGGCGAGCGCCGCCATCACCAACACCATGAACGCCATAGCTCTGAGCATATTGCCTCTAGCGAAAGGTGCGGAAGAATGCGCGGATGTCCTCGACCAGCGCCTGCGGTTCCTCCATATGCGCGAAGTGGCCGCCGCTCGGGAACCGCGTCCAGCGCTTGAGGTTGTAGTAACCCTCGGCCCATTTGTGCGGCATCAACACCACTTCCTTGGGAAACACTGCGAGGGCGGTCGGCGCCTCGATGACGGGCTTGCGATCGTGCGACGGCTGCCATCGCTCATGCACCGCCTCATAGTAGAAGCGCGCCGAGGTGCCGTAGCTCTCGGTCGCCCAGTACAAGGTCATCGTTGCGAGGAGCTCATCCTTGGTGAAGCGCTTCTCGACGTCGCCATCGCAATCGCTCCAGGCGCGCCGCTTCTCGAGGATCCACGCACACAGGCCCGCGGGGGAATCATTCATCGCGTATGCCAGGGTTTGCGGCCGCGTGGTCTGGATCGCGGAGTAACCACTGCCATCGGTCATGAAGCGCATCGAGCGCGCGTGCCAGCCCTGCTCGTCCGGCCCGTACTCGGATGCCGCGGGAAATTTCCCGCCCCATAGATTCAGATCGATCGCCAGGTTCATGTGTACGCCGATCAGCTTGTCGGCATGCTTATGGCCTAGCTGATGGGTGATGATGGATCCCCAATCGCCACCCTGCGCGGCGAATTTCTGATAGCCCAGAACATCCTGCATCAAGGTGACCCACAGATCTGCGGTGCGCCAGTAATTGATGCCCGGCTTGGTCAGCGGGGTGGAGAATCCATAGCCGGGAAGCGAGGGCACCACGACATCGAAAGCATCGCGAGGATCGCCGCCGTGAGCGCCCGGATCGGCCAGCGGCCTGATGACCTTGTTGATGTCCCAGAACGTCCACGGCCATCCGTGCGTGACGATGAGCGGCAGCGGCTTGGGTCCCTTGCCCGGCTCGAGGATGAAATGGATCGGGACGCCGTCGATTTCGGTCTTGTAGTTGGAAAAGGAGTTGATCTTGTTCTCGATGCTTCTCCAGTCGAACTTGTTGATCCAGTAATCAACCAGATCGCGCAGATAGTCGAGGTTGGTCCCGTAACGCCAGTCCTGGTTGGCGAAGTCGTACGGCCATCGAGTGCGCTTGAGACGCTCGCGCAGATCTTCGAGCACCTGGTCCGGGATGTGGACCTTAAACGATTCTTTGTTGGACACGACGAACCTTACTTCTTCGGCGTAATGTCGATCTGCTCGTCGAGGCCCATTCCCTTGATCGATGCCTCGAAGCGATCCTGCATCTGCGCATCGTCATCGTTGAGTTCGCGCGTCATGCAGCAATACTCGAGCTGCATCCCGTTGGGATCCTTGAAGTAGATCGATTTCGCCCAGTCGTGATCGACGACTTCGCTGACCTTGACGCCCTTGCCGAGAAGCTCTTCGCGCTTCTGTTCGAGTCCGGGCAAGCTGCCGGTCTCGAAGGCGAAATGATAGAACGCGCTCGGTACGCCCAGCCCGCGATTGATGCCGGCATCGTATTCGGCCGGGACTCCCGGAACTCCGCGCGCTTCCATGAATGCGAGAAGCTGATCGCGTCCGGTGTCGAAAAAGATGTGGCGGATCTGGCCGCCCTCTTTCACCTTGATGGTGTCGCAGCGCACCGGCTTGAAGCCGAGCACGCCTTCATAAAATGCGCGGGTCTTGTCGAGGTCGAGCGTCGAGAGCCCGATATGAGAAAATCCTTTATGCGACATAAGCGATGGCCTCCTCAGGTGGTTATTCCGCTTATACCACCGACACGTCGATGCGCGGTAGCGCGCATTTGTCTGGGGTCCCTCTTCTGACTTGCGACCGGCGTGCCAGACGGATGAGAGTGAGACGCCACCCACGCTGGCGGAATTAGACCATGCAGCAAAATCAGGCAGAGCTTCGTCGAGTGACAGTTCGGCCGCTAACTTGTAGGATGGGTCATGACGGAACTCCTGAAAAAGGCGTTCGACAAGGTTTCGGAAGCGCTCCCCGAGCATCAACAGGATCGGATCGCCCAATACCTGATCGATCTAATCGAACGGGACGACGCCGAGTGGGATGCTCTTCTCGCCAAAGCGCCGGACAAAATCCGCAAGATGGCCGACGAAGCGCTCGCTGAATACCGGGCCGGCCGCACTAAAATTCTCGACGTAGACAAATTCTGATCTCGCGCATCTCATCGAGCTTTTGGGCCGAATATCGCAGTCTGCCCATCGAGATGAGGAAAGGGGTCCGCAAAGCCTACCGGCTTTTCAAAGACAACCCGAACCATCCGAGTCTGCGCTTCAGGCTCGTTTCGTAGAGCTCGGACGTGTATTCCGCTCGAGTCAGCGTTGGATATGGAGCGCTTGGATTGATGGCTGGCCCGACGAGATCATCTGGTTCTGGATTGGCACGCACACGAGATACGACACTATGATTTCGTAATCATGCCGTGACCCAGCGGCGACGAGTTCATTTCATCCATCATCGTCTTTAAACGCCATCGCGCCTCCCCGATTTGACCCAGCGTCGACGATCGCCGATCCTTTCGATAACAACCTGTTGACTATCCCACCTTGGAGTCATCTTTCCGCGAGGCATGCATGGGACGTGTTATCGAAGTTACGGAATTGGCGCTGCGCGATGCGCATCAGAGCCTGCTCGCCACCCGGATGGCATTGGAGGATATGGTCCCAGCCTGCGAGGACCTCGACAATGCCGGCTTCTGGTCGCTGGAATGCTGGGGCGGCGCGACCTTCGATTCCTGCATCCGCTTCCTGAATGAGGATCCCTGGGAGCGGCTGCGCACCTTTCGCAAGCTGCTGCCCAAGTCGCGCCTTCAGATGCTGCTGCGCGGGCAGAACCTCCTCGGCTACCGGCACTATGAGGACAGCGTGGTCGAGCGCTTCGTCGAGAAGGCGGCGCATAATGGGATGGATGTCTTCCGGATCTTCGACGCGCTAAACGATCTGCGCAACCTCCAGACCAGCGTGCGCGCGGTAAAGAAAACCGGCAAGCATGCGCAAGGGACGATCTGCTACACGGTGAGCCCGCTGCATACGGTCGGCGCCTTCATCGAGATGGCGCAGCGACTCAAGGAGATGGGCTCCGACTCCATTTGCATCAAGGATATGGCGGGCCTGCTCAAGCCGCAGCCGGCGTACGACTTGGTCAAAGGCATCAAAGCAAAATGCGGCGCCGATACGCTGGTGCATCTGCATTGTCATGCAACCACCGGTGTCACGATGGTCTCGCTGATGAAAGCCGTAGAGGCCGGATGCGACATCGTAGACACCGCGATCAGCTCGCTATCGCTCGGCCCCGGCCACAATCCCACCGAGAGCTTCATCGAGTTGCTCGAAGGCACCGGGTACGAGACCCGTCTCGACATGGAGAGGATTCTGCGGGTTAAACGGCACTTCGCGGCGGTGCGCCCGCGTTATCGCGAGTACCTCAGCGAGTTTACCGGGGTAGATACCGAAATCTTTAAGAGCCAGATTCCGGGCGGAATGATTTCCAACATGGAAAGCCAACTCAAGGGTCAGGGCGCGGGTGATCGTCTCGAAGAGGTCCTCAAGGAAGTGCCGGAGGTTCGCAAAGACGCCGGGTATCCTCCGTTGGTTACGCCGTCAAGCCAGATCGTCGGATCGCAGGCGGTGTTCAACGTACTGATGGGTAAATACAAAGTCATGACCAGCGAATTCACCGACCTGATGCTCGGCTACTACGGCAGCACCATCGGGAAGAAGGATCCCAAGGTCCTCGCGATGGCGCTCGAACACGCCAAGAAACCCGCCATCACCGGGCGTCCCGCCGACCTGCTCAAACCCGAATGGGAGCAACTGCGCACCGACGCCCTCGCGCTGGCAGGATGCAATGGCGGTGACGAAGACGTGCTGACCTTTGCGATGTTCCCGCAGGTGGCGCCGAAGTTTTTCAAGAGTCGTTCCGAGGGTCCTAAAAACGTCGGTACCGATCCGGCGAAGAAAGCGGCGGCAGGCGAGTCGAAGTCTCCGACCCAGCCGAAAGCGCAACGGCAACCCAATGGCCACGTCAGCTACCTCATCACCTTGAATGGCAAGGAGCACCGGGTCACGGTCGCTTCCGCTACGTAGGAGTCCGATGTCGAATCAGGCAGTAAATGGTACGCCAAGAACGATCGAGGATATGGTCAATGAACTTCGCCACAAGCGTTCGGAGCTGGAACTAGGCGGCGGCAAAGAACGCACCGACAAGCAGCACGCGGCCGGCAAACTCACCGCGCGCGAACGCATCGGCAGCCTGGTCGATCCGGACAGCTTCCAGGAAACGGCGCTGTTCGCGCGTCATCGCTCGACCTATTTCGGGATGGCCGGACAGGGAGCTCGCCGCCGACGGAGTAGTGACCGGATGCGCGACTGTCGACGGACGTCTGATCCATCTGGCCAGCCAGGATTTCACCGTCGCAGGCGGCGCCGCGGGCGAAGTGCATTGCGACAAGATCGCGCACATGATGCAGCTTTCGTTGAAGACCGGCAGCCCGTTCGTCTTCATCAATGATTCCGGGGGCGCGCGGGTGCAGGAAGGAATCGAAAGCCTCGCCGGATATGGCCGCGTGTTCTTCAATAATGTCGAGCTATCCGGGACCGTGCCGCAGATTTCGCTGATTTGCGGGCCGTGTGCAGGCGGCGCGGCCTACAGCCCCGCGCTGACGGATTTCATCATCCTCACCAAACAGGCGCACATGTTCATTACCGGGCCGCAAGTCATCAAGCAGGTCACCGGCGAAACGGTTTCGATTGAGGACCTCGGCGGCGCGGTGGCGCAAATGAACCACTCGGGGGTCGTGCATCTGATTGCACAAAACGATGACGAGGCACTCTACCTTTGCCGCCGCCTGTTGAGCTTCCTTCCCTCGAACAACATGGAAGACCCGCCGCGCGCACCGTTCGATTTGCCGCTGGCGTCGGACGATGAATTCAATCACCTGCTTTCGACCGAAGCGAAGGTCGCCTATGACGTTCGTACCGTCATCGCGCGTATCGTCGACTACCACGACTTTCTGGAGCTTCAGTCCGGTTTCGCGCCCAACCTCGTAATTGGGTTCGGCCGGCTGCAAGGGCGTCCGCTGGGCGTCATCGCCAATCAACCCAACACGCTGGCCGGAGCGCTCGATATCGATGCTTCGGTGAAGGCGGCCCGCTTCGTGCGCTTCTGCAATGCGTTCAATATTCCGCTGCTTACGGTGGTCGATGTGCCGGGCTTCCTGCCCGGAATCGAACAGGAGTACCGGGGCATCATTCGTCATGGCGCGAAGCTGCTGTTCGCCTATTCCGCGGCGACGGTGCCGAAGCTGACCCTCATTCTGCGCAAGGCCTATGGTGGCGCCTACGTCGCGATGTGCGCGAAGGACCTTGGCGCCGATCGGGTCGTGGCGTGGCCTACCGCGCAAATCGCGGTGATGGGCGCTGAGGGCGCAACCGAAATAGTCTTCCGCCATGAGATTGATGCGGCGGAAGACAAGGCCGGGCGGCGCAAGGAACTTATCGAGCAGTATCGCGAGACCTTCGCCAACCCATACGTGTCCGCGGCTGGCGGCTTCGTCGATGACATAATCGAGCCCGCCGAGACGCGGCGGTATCTCGCGCAAGCCCTCGAGTCTTTACATACCAAACGGGAACTTCGCCCGCCCAAGAAGCACGGATTGATTCCGCTATGAGGAGTTAGTTGTGATAAGCCCTGATTTCGCAAACTTCGTCACCATCGCGGCGCTCATCGTGGTGAGTTGCCTCATCACCTATCTCAGCTCGCAACGAACGCTGAAGCGTGCGAGCGAAGATGCGCGCCGACAGCTCGAACTGCGGTTCGAGGGTTTCACCGGCGCGCTCGCCGCGCTGGAAGTCAGCGTGGCCCAGTTGAACCGCAACGGCGCAGCGCCGTCAGCGAAGGCCGCGCGTGCGCGGACGCCGCTAGCCAGGGTGGCCGCGGATGCGACTCAGACCAACGGGTCTGGACCGCCACCGATCGCGAAATCGTCCGACCAACTCCCGGTTGAGATTTTGGTCGTCATCGGCGCGGCGGTCACTTCGTTCCTGGGCAAGCCGGTCCGCATCCGTTCCGCCAAGATGCTGCAATCGCCCTATGAAATTGTGAATCCGTGGGCGCAGCAGGGACGCGCCACCGTGCAGGCCTCGCACAACCTGCGTTCGTGGAACCAATGAGCATCGCCCCAATGATCATTCCAAGGAGCCGCGCTTGAAGCTTCAGATTGGAATTGAGGGCAAGACCTACGAGGTTGAAGTTGAGGTCCTCCAGGAGGACGGGCTTTCGCGCTCGCCTGGCTATGGCGCCTATCCCGTGGTTCCCGCGACGATTCAGTCGACTCCATCGCACCAACCGGGACCTCAACCCGAGGCGCCGAATGGGAACATCGCCGAGGCCAAGGTATGCCGCAGTCCGGTGGCCGGGGTGGTCATCAAGGTGAACATTCAAGCCGGCCAGCAGCTTCAGGCGCACGATCTGATGATGGTCCTTGAAGCAATGAAGATGGAAACCAACGTGACCGCGCCTGGACCCGGAACGGTGAAGGCCATCAAGGTGAAGCCGCAGGAGTCGGTGAAGGTGAACCAAATCCTGGTCGAGTTCGAGTAGCATTCCCGCCTGATACGAGTCTCGTCCCTTCCGCAATATCGCCCGATTCGGTCGACGACTTCCGCTGTTCGGATTTACCGCTGCGAGGTAACATCCGGCGCAGGAGCGCATCCAATGAAGGGACTTCAGGACAAGGTAGCGATCGTGACTGCCGCCGCCGGCGGTGGCATCGGCAAGGCCACTGCGACGCGCCTGGCGGAAGAAGGCGCGATCGTCGTCGTCACCGATTCTCATGAGCGGCGAACTCGCGAGACGGTCGACGAACTCGCCGGCCGTTTCCCGGGCCGCATCGATGGCTTCGCGCTTGACGTCACCCGGCGCGACGACATCGAGCGCGTCGCGAGCGAGGTCCTTTCCAAGCGCGGCAAGATCGACGTTCTCGTCAACAATGCCGGCATCAATGTGCTCGGAACCATCAACGGTATCGCGATCGAAGACTGGTCGCGGATCTTCGATGTGAATCTGACCGGCGCGTTTCATTTCATTCGCGCGGTACTGCCCGCGATGCGCAAGCAGCGCTCCGGCTCGATCATCAATGTGTCGTCGATCGCGGCGTGGACGATGCTGGGCGGTTCCGACGCGCCTTATGCCGCAGCGAAGGCGGGGCTGCTCGCCGTGACGCGCGCGGTTGCCGCGGAGGCTGGGCCCGATGGGGTTCGATGCAACGCGGTCGCGCCGGGAATCGTGCTGACCAAATGGGTCGAGAAGAATATGCCGTCGGTTTCGCGCCAGGCCGAGCACATCCCGATGCGCCGGCTGGGGAAGCCCGAAGACATCGCGGCGACGATCGCATTCCTCGCCTCCGACGACGCATCGTTCATAACCGGAGAGGCGATAACCGTAAGCGGCGGGCTCTACATGCATCCGTGAGGTGGTGAAAAATGGCTGAATCAAAAGATCCTCGATCATCGACCGGACTGCTCAATGGAATCTCGGTAGTCGAATGCGGCGAGGGCGTCGCCGCGTCATACGCGACCAAGCTGATGGCCGACCTGGGCGCCGACGTTATTAAAATCGAACCGCCCGAAGGCGACTGGACGCGCCGCTACGGCCCGTTTCCCGATAACAAAGTCGACCCCGAAAAGAGCGGGTTGTTCATCTACCTCAATGCCAACAAGCGTGGCGTCACGCTGGACCTTTCGACGCAAAAGGATCGCCACGCGATGCGTTCGCTGCTCGCGAAGACGGATCTCCTGGTCCACAATGTCGCGCCCGCGCTGCGTGACAACCTGGGGCTGACCAGCGCGAAACTCGGCGCCGATTTTCCTCAGTTGGTCATCACCGCAATCTCGCCCTTCGGCGACAGCGGACCCTATCGCGACTGGAACGCCTACGAACTCAACGTCGTCAACGCTGGAGGGTGGTCCTTTCTCAGCCCTGGCGCGTCGGAGTTCCCCGAGCTTCCACCGCTCAAGGCCTTCGGGCATCAAGGTGATTACCAGGGTGCGCTGCATGCCTGTTTCGCCGCGCTCGGTGCCTATTTTCATCGCCTCGATTCCGGCAAAGGCCAGGTCGTCGAGGTCTCGCAGCAGGAATGCGTCGCGGGCATGCTCGAAATGAATCTCATGCACTACACCTACGCCGGGCGCGAGACCTCGCGGCTCGGAACGCGGGTGCTGGGGCCATGGAAAATCATGGACACGGCAGACGGCCACATCCTCGCGGTCTGCGTCGAGGAGGATCAATGGCGGCGGCTGGTCGAGCTGATGGGCAATCCGGAGTGGGCGCATGAGGAAGTCTTTCAGGACCGGCTCGCGCGCGGACGCAACGCCGATGCGCTGTACGCGTTGATGCAGGAATGGATCAGCGGATGGAAGACGCAGGAGCTGTATCACGAAGCGCAAGGCCGACGTATCCCGTTCGCCGCCATCAACCAGATGAAGGATCTGTATGCCAATTCGCATCTGGCCGAGCGCGGCTTTTTCGTTGAGATCAACCAGCCCGGCATCGGAAAGGTGAAGCTGCCTGGCGCGCCCACCAGGTATGCCGGCGGATGGTCGCTGCGCAATCCGGCACCCCGATTGGGCGAGCATAACGCTGAGATACAGAATGCTGGGAAATCCGCCTTTGTGGCGACATCGCAATCAAATCGCGGCGGCGCATCCGGCAATCGCGAGTTGCCGCTGAGCGGCATCCGGGTCCTGGACTTTACCTGGGCCTGGGCCGGGCCTTACTGCACGATGCAGTTGGCGCACCTCGGCGCGGAGGTGATCAGGATCGAGAGCGAAAAGCGCAGTTGCGTGACGCGGGGACTGCCTCCGTTCGCTGACGATGTGGCAGGTCCCAACCGCGCCGGTTATTTCAATCAATACAATCAGGGCAAACGCAGCATCACGATGGATCTCTCCAGGCCCGAGGCGATCGAGCTTGCGCTCGAGATGGCACGTCATTGCGATGTGGTGACCGACAATTTCGCCGCCGGAGTGATGGACCGCCTGGGACTCGGATACCAACAGTTTCGCGCGAAACGGCCGGACATCGTGATGCTTTCGATGTCGGGCTACGGGCAAACCGGCCCGCTCAAGAGCTACGTCAGCTATGGACCACCGGCCGCCGCTACCGCCGGGTTTTTCTCGCTCAGCGGATACGCAGGTCACGGCCCGAGTGAGATAGGAATTTCCTACGCGGATCCCAATGCGGGGATATTCGGCGCGAACGCAGTGATGTCGGCGTTGCTCCATCGCAAGCTCACCGGACGTGGTCAGTACATCGATCAATCGCAACTCGAGACCGCACTCGCGCTGCTGCCCGAAGGCCTGCTCGACTACGCATTCAACCGCACGCAGCCTGCGCGTTCGGGCAATCGGCATCGGTGGATGGCGCCGCATAATTGCTACAAGGCCGCGGGCGACGATGACAAATGGGTCAGTATCGCGGTCGGCACCGAGGACGAATGGCGCGCGCTGTGCGAGGTGGTCGGTCAACCTGCGCTGGCAACCGACGCGCGCTTTCAGAACGCGCAGGCGCGCAAACAGAATGAAGACGCACTCGACAACATCATCACGCAATGGACGCGCAGCCGCGATCGATGGGACGTCACGCGCGAATTGCAGCGCGCCGGTGTCGCCGCATTCCCCGCGATGAGCAACAAGGATTTGGCCACCAACGAACATTTGATGGAGCGCGGCTTCCTGGTGCAGATGGAGCATCCGATTGTCGGTCGCCGCATCCACACCGGAATTCCATGGACCATGTCCGGGACGCCTTGTCACATTCGGCACGCAGCTCCTTTGCGCAGCGCCGATACGGATTCGGTCCTGCAGGAGTTAGCTGGCTGTTCGGCGGATGAGATTCGGAAGCTTCGCGCCGCGGGTGTGTTGACTTAAGTGATCGGCAAGCGCGTTAATGCTTGACCTGGGGCCTCCGACGCCTCGGGGTTGCCTCGTCGGCAGCAGCACGCTTGAGCGGCGGCGGAATCGCGGGTTTCCTTCCCAATGCCAGCAATGAGCGGCGCGCGGAAAAATGTCGCGGGTCGAGCATCAGCGCGTTCTCAAAGTATGCGATCGCCGAGGCGGTTCTCTCTGCTTTCAGGCAGCATGCGCCGAGCATCGCGAGTATCTGCGCCGTGTCGGTCCCCGATGCCTCGCGCGCGCGGACTAACGCTCCGATCGCGTCGGAGAATTTCTCGCAGTCGAGCAGCACCTCCGCCAGCGCGAACAGCGCATGCGGATTGAGCCGGTCCAGCTTCAATGCTTCATGAAGCGTCGCCTCGGCAGATTGATGAAGACGATTTTTTCGCAGCCCGCGCGCCGCCTCCACCAGCCGGTCCGACTCATCCCGGAACGCGGCTAATTCGACCTCAACTTCGATACTGTCGCGCGATACCACGGCCTTGACGATCTCGACTTGTTGCCCCAGATAGTCGCGCAGTTTTTCGATCACGGCGTCGCCGAGCTGTTCGGGTTCGAGCAGGAAGATCACTCCCAGCGGATCGCCGAGATGATCGTCGCTTCGAATCATGATGGACCTTTTGCGCCGCATCATACCCGCTCGTCGGGGTCGAACAGCTTCTTGTATTCGTCGAGCGCGAAGCGGTCCGTCATCCCGGCGATATAGTCCGCGACCACGCGCGCGACCGGTTCGCCCTCGCGCTCATGCAGCATCAACACATGGCTGGGCATTTGGCGCGGCTCGCTCATGTAGGCATTGAAGAGTTGCTCGAGCACCCTGCCCGCCTTTTCCGTCATCCTGATTACGCGATAATGCCGATACAGGCGCTCGCGCATGATGGCCTTGAGCTCGTCGACCTGGGTCGCCATCGCGGGTGAGTATACCGCGAGCGCCCTGCCCGCACGGCGCACCGCATCGACGCTCTCGATGTGGGCGCGCTGAATTTCGGCGGCGAGGTTGTTCACCAGGTCGGTCGCCATCGCATCGATGATCCTTCTCACCGTCTGATAGCGCTCGATGCTCACTTCGTTGTGCGCCGCCTCCCGCGCGGGCCCGTTCGCCTCGCGATACAGTTGCGACTGCTCCAGCTCCTCGACCGTGAGCATCGCGGCCTTCAAGCCGTCGTCGACGTCATGCCCGAGGTAAGCGATCTCATCCGCGAGGTCGACGATCTGCGCCTCGAGGCACGGATAGGTAGAGGCATCGAATTCCTGCGCGGCGGGACGATCGTGAAAGTGCGAATGCTTGATGATGCCCTCGCGCACCTCGAAGCTGAGATTGAGGCCGCGGAAATTCGGATAGCGGTTTTCGATCCAATCAATCGTGCGCAGGCTTTGCGCGTTGTGATCGAAGCCTCCATGGGGCCGCATCAGATCGTTCAGCACCTTCTCGCCCGCATGCCCGAACGGCGTATGCCCGAGGTCGTGCGCGAGCGCGACCGCCTCAGCGAGTTCCTCATTGAGACCGAGTGCGCGCGCGATGGTGCGCGTGATTTGCGCCGCCTCCATCGTGTGCGTGAGGCGGGTGCGATAGTAGTCGCCCTCGTGATTGACGAACACCTGGGTCTTGTATTCGAGACGGCGGAAGGCGGCGCTATGAATGATGCGATCGCGATCGCGCTGGAAACAGGTGCGCATCGGATGGTCGGGCTCGGCGATGCGCCGTCCGCGGCTGTCTTTCGACAGCATCGCGTAGGGAGCGAGGCTGCGTGCCTCGATCTCCTCAAGTTCAGTCCTTCGTCGCAACATCGGGGTGGTTCGCCGGTGGAGTAAGCGGCGATGTTAGCATGGCGGTTGGCGGTGGTACTAAGCGGTTCCGACGGGTTGCCCACAATGGGAGGTCAGCGCGGGGTTTCGCTATTCGTTCGCCTCGATACGGTGGGTTTGTTTTTGCATTTTCGGCGCTATGCGTCGTGCCATCCGAGGTCCTTCGCGCGACGCTCAGGACCACTTCTCGGCGATGCCGAGAAGTGGGTTTGCTTTTGCGCTTTCGAATGCCTGGATCGGCGATCGATGTCCGGGGTTCCTAGAAAAATAGTAGAGATTTCCTACATAGTTTGGGTTCGTTTATGTAATCCAGTAACGGCGTGCAGACCATGAGGCCGAGTCCGCAAGTGGGTTTGTTTTTTCACTTCGTGCAACCACGTCGGACGATGTAGTGGGTTTGTTTTTGCACTTTCCGCATTCGGCGTCGTGCGGCCCGAGGTCCTTCGCAGAGCCTCAGGACCACTTCTCGGCGCTGCCGAGAAGTGGGTCTGTTTTTGCGCTCTTCACAACCCTGTAAGCCGCTAGTCTCCGAAACCCTACCCCCTGTGATCGTTTATTTCAGAGATGCTCAGCGTGAGCAACTTTTTCTTCCCGAAGAACCGATGATGTTCCGCCGGCTTCGACCCGCTTCTGCGATTTGACCCCGTCCCCTATAATCACCCCATCGAGGGTGGTGGTGAGAGGCAGGGTGACCAGATTTCTTCTTTTCGCGGGCGCGGCGCTAATCGGCGTTTTTCTCGCGTCATGCTCGACTACCTCGCACGTTCATCGAGCGCCCGCACCGACTGCCGAGCACGCCCCCGCGCCCACCGAGTCGTCGCTGACCGGAGTCGCATCGTGGTATGGCCCCGGCTTCGATGGGCATCGCACCGCGAGCGGCGAGGTCTACAATCAGGAGGAATTAACTGCCGCCTCGACGGTCATCCCGCTCGGCAGCCAGGTGATGGTCACCAATCTGGACAACGGCCGCGCCGTCCAGGTGCGCATCAACGACCACGGCCCCTACGTCAAAGGGCGCAAGATCGATCTTTCGCATGAAGCGGCGCGAACTCTCGGCATCGTGAAACCGGGAACCGCGCGGGTGCGCATCGACGTACTGAGCCAGCCCGAGGGAACCCGCGCGATCGGTACGCCGATCCGCTACTACGTCCAGGTAGGATCGTATTCGCAACAAACCAACGCGCGGCGCGTATCGAACAAGCTCGCCGCATACTATCGCGATGTGAGGATCGATCAGGTGAACGCGGGGGCGCGATCGTTCTATCGAGTCAGAATGGGTTCCTTCGCCACTCGCGACGAGGCGCGCGACCGCGCCAATGCCAGCGCGCGTTTTGGATATCCGATCGTGATCGTCAGCGAATGAAGCCGCGACGCAAGCGACCTCGTCGCACGATTGCGGCAATCACGATCGCGTTCGCGCTGGCCTTCGCGGGATGCGCCTATTCGCTCATCAGTGGCGGGCAAGTCAACCAGACGCACGCCGCCAACGTCGAGCAAGGCATCCAGGGAATTCGCGAATTAAGTTTCAAGAGTCATGTGCCGGTGGTGCTCAAGACACCTGACGAGGTCGAGCAGATGGTGATCGCCGATCTGCAGCGCGACTACACCGATGCGCAACTCGAGGCCGACGGTAGAGCCGGCTCGATGCTGGGACTGTTTCCCCCCGGAATGGATCTCAAAGCCGAAACGGTAAAGCTGCTCAAGAGTCAAATCGCGGGATTCTACGACCCGCACCAGAAGGAGATGGTGCTGGTGGAGGGCGCCACGCCGGTGCCCTTCACCGATCGCATGCTGGAGTTTCTGGTGCAGCGCGACCTGGTCAACGACATGCTGCTCGCTCATGAACTGACCCACGCGCTGCAGGATCAGAACTTCGCGCTGCAGGACAAACTCGACAACCTCAAGAGCAACGGCGACGCCGAGATGGCGCTCAAGTCGGTGGCAGAGGGCGATGCGACGATCGCCGGATTCGCATACGTCGCCGGCCGAATGGACAACTCGGTCGCCGACACGCTGGCGTCATCGATGAAGAATCTGCCGGAGATTTTCGCCGCGCAATCGAAAGATACTCCCGAAGGAATCGGCTACCCGCTCATCTTCCAATATTCCGAAGGCGTCCGCTTTGTCTCCGAGGCCTACAAACGCGGCGGTTGGAAGGCCGTCGATGCGCTCTACTCCAGGCCTCCGCGATCCACCCAACAGCTTATCGATCCCAGCCTCTACTTCGAGCATCCGCTGGAGCCGGCCGCGGTTGAGGTCGCGGGCTATCAGAAAATGCTCAAAGACTGGAGCAAAGCCGACGAAGACACTTTCGGCGAGCTATCGATCCAGATCATCCTGCAAATCGGCTACTCCAAGGATGCGCCCGAGGTGGCCGTCGCGAAGAAGTGGGCGGGCGATCGGCTGGTCGTCCTGAGCCATGGAACCGAGGTCTCGGTGCTTTGGCTGGTGGTGTTTCGCGATCAAGATTCGGCGCGTCGATTCGAGAAGTCATACCGCGGCGAGCTGGATCGCACGCGTGCCTCGACGCCGCATCGCCTCGAGCTTCGAGGCAATGCGGTTCTGGTGATCGCCGGCAGCATCGTCAGTCAGTCCTCGACCCTCGCGCCCGCGATCTGGAAGGCGAGCAAGATCGGCGAAGTGACGCCGGCGGTTGCACCTGTGCATCGCGACAAAGCCGACGCGTCCGGCTCGGATGCGATCGCGCGCGCAATGAGGCGTTCGCGATGAAAGAAAAGAGGCTCCCCGACGCATCGTGCCGTGGAGCCTCCGCATGCTCGGCTATGAAGTCGCGTGGCTAGATGTTGTCGACGATCGCCTTGCCGAATTCCGAGCACTTCAATAGCTTGGCTCCGCTCATCAAGCGTTCGAAATCGTAAGTCACCGTCTTGTTCCCGATCGTCTTGCTCATGCCGCGTACGATTCCGTCGGCCACCTCCTGCCATCCCATGTGCTCGAACATCAGGATGCCCGACAGGATCACCGAACCCGGGTTCACCTTGTCCTGGTCGGCGTACTTGGGTGCGGTGCCGTGAGTCGCCTCGAAAATTGCGTGACCGGTAACGTAATTGATGTTGGCGCCCGGCGCGATGCCGATACCACCGACCTGCGCGGCGAGCGCATCGGACAGGTAGTCGCCATTGAGGTTCATCGTGGCGATGACATCGAACTCGTCGGGTCGCGTCAGCACCTGCTGCAGCGTGATGTCCGCGATGCTGTCCTTCACAAGGATTTGCCCCGCCGGAGGCTTGCCGCCGCAGTCGTCCCATCCGATCGCGCGGCCCTTGTACTCGCGCTTGACCAGCTCGTAGCCCCAGTCACGGAACGCGCCCTCCGTGTACTTCATGATGTTGCCCTTGTGGACCATGTTCACGCTCGTCCGCTTATGCTTGATCGCATAGTCCAGCGCGGCGCGGATGAGGCGCTCCGAGCCCTCGCGCGAAACCGGCTTGATGCCGATGCCCGAGGTCTGCGGAAAACGAATCGTGGTCACCTTCAGTTCCTGCTGCAGGAAGTTGATCAGCTTCTTCGCTTCGGGCGATTCGGCCTGCCACTCAATGCCGGCGTAGATGTCCTCGGTATTCTCGCGGAAGATCACCATGTCGACTTTTTCCGGATGCTTGACCGGGCTCGGCACGCCGTCGAAGTAGCGCACCGGGCGCAGGCAGACATAAAGATCCAGCAACTGGCGCAGTGCGACGTTGAGCGAACGGATCCCGCCGCCGACCGGAGTGGTGAGCGGTCCCTTGATTCCGATCAGGTACTCGCGAAACGCCTCGACCGTGTCATCGGGCAGCCAGGTATTGAACTGGTTGTAGGCTTTCTCGCCCGCGTAGACTTCCATCCACACGATCTTGCGCTTGCCGCCGTAGACCTTCTTGACCGCGTTGTCGAACACATATTGCGAGGCCTTCCAGATGTCGCGCCCGGTCCCATCGCCTTCGATGAACGGAATGATGGGGTGGTCGGATACTTGCGGAACCCCGTCTTTACCCTGAGTAATCTTGTCGCCTTCGGTCGGGACCTTGATCGTCTTGTACGCCATCGTCGCTTGTCACCCTGTACTTTGATTCGGATTTATCGCGCGCCGGAGGTCAGCCTGGAGTGCGACGCGGATTCGCCGTCAATCATATAGCAACCGGAATTTCAGGGAAGAGCCTCGCGAGCCCGCCGTTAGCCGGTGATGCCGACCTGGGCGAAGGCGTGGCGCGTTTCGTTCCAGTAGTAGTAACGACTCGCGGTGTCGTGATGAAAATAATCGATTGCCTCGTGAGTGACGCGGATGTAACGCGGCTCATCCTCCGCGCAGTCATAACCACGCGCGCACGCGGTCGGATACTCGCCAGGCCCAACCCGTTTGATCCCGATGGCAGGGAGCTTCTTGATGTCGGGAAACTCGTCGAGTTTCAGTGCGGCCTCGCGCGCGGCCAGTTTTACGAATAGCGCGAACGCCTTGCCGTCGCCGCGGACCAGCAGACGCGCCTGGTCGGGCTTGCCGTCGCCGTCGAAGTCGCCGTTCAGGACCAGATAGCGCTCGGGATCCGCCGCGCGCCACTTCTGCTCCTCGGGAGTTCCGAGCTGCGCCGCCGTGGGAGCACGCCATGGTTGCAGGAATAGCGGATTTTTCTGCGCCGCCGCCGCGGGACTCACCACGACGAGCATCATCAAGAGGTTGACTAAGCGATTCATCGGTGCGGCTCATGATGCGACTGTGCGGGTCGGCGCGCAAACATCTGGCGTTGAACGTCCTCTTTCCGGGTAGGGGCGGTTCATGGGAACCGCCCGCAACGATATCGCGATTGCGAAAGATCTTCGCGATTACAGCATCGTTGCGGGTCGTTCGCGAACCACCCCTACCTGGACGATGCTCGCGGTTTGCGGAGCGCGCGGCATCGCGAGTAGATTCCCCTGTGAATCGAAACCTCAAGTGGGAGTGCTAGATGGACTTCAGCTACACGCCTGAGCAAGAACAATTTCGCGGCAAGGTCCGCGGCTTTCTGGAAAGAACTTCCGCCGAAATTTTCGGCCGCGGCGACGCGATGGGCGCCTCGACCGCCAGCCTCCTCGACGTGCGCGACGACGCGGCCTGGAACAAAATGAAGCAATATCATCGCGCGCTGTACGATGCCGGACTCATCGCGCTGCACTGGCCGAAGGAATGGGGCGGCGGCGGCGCGGACCTCGTCGAGCAATCGATCTACCAGGATGAAGTGCTGAAAATGGGATTGCCGCTATACGGCGCCAATCAGCTCGCCATCGATCGCATCGGTCCCACCATCATGCTGATGGGCACCGAGGAGCAGAAGAAAAAATATTTGAAGCCGATGCTCACCGGCGACGAAATCTGGTGCCAGGGTTACTCGGAACCCAACGCCGGCTCCGACCTCGCCGGACTTCAGACTCGCGCGGTGGTCGATGGCGACTCGTTCGTCGTCAACGGGCAGAAGGTGTGGACCAGCCTCGCGCAGCGCGCGCAATGGCAGGTGCTGTTGGTGCGCACCGATCCTGCCGCGCCCAAGCACAAGGGCATTTCGTACCTGCTCTGCGATATGCGCTCACCAGGCATCACGGTCCGGCCGCTGATGCAAATCACCGGCGAATCGGGCTTCAACGAAGTTTTTTACGATAATGTGCGGGTGCCGAAAGAAAATCTGATCGGCGAAATGAACGGCGGATGGCAGGTTTCGATTGCCACGCTGATGTTCGAGCGCGTGTCGGGCGGCACCCGTCATCCGATCGAGCGCACCATCGGAGAGCTGCTCGATCTCTCCAGGAAAATAAATTTCGACGGGATGCCAGCCAACAAACATCCGTATGTCCGCCAGCGCCTCGCGCAGTTCGCGTGCGAGGCGCGATGCCTCCGTCTGAGCCGTTATCGATCGCTCACCGCCGCGCTGAAAGGCAAAGTGCCGGGCGCCGAGAGCTCATTCGGAAAGCTGTTTGCGACCGAACTCAATCTGCGCGTTGCGATGTTCGCCGACGAGATGCTGGGCGCATACGGCACCATCGAGGACGGCTCCAACGGCGCGATCGAAGGCGGGCGCTGGATGCATCGCACACTGGCGGCGCGTGGTCTGACCATCGCGGCGGGTTCCAGCGAGATCCAGCACAACATCATCGGCGAGCGCGTTTTGAAACTGCCGAAAGGTTGATGACTTCACGAATTCGCCGCGGCGGGGTTGTATTGGGTATGAATTACACGATCGTACAAACCCCGCTCGAATGCATGCTGATCGCGGCGACCGATAGAGGCATCGCATGGCTCGGCTTCGGCGACTCCGATGCGCAGGCGATGGTCGAGATTCGCGCCGACTTCCCCGAGGTTGAGTTGACTCGCGATGACGCGGCCGTCGCGCGCTATGCGACCCCGGTGATGGAATTCCTGCAGCGTAAAGCACCCTTCCCGGCCATCGCGCTCGATGTCGCCGGCACTCCGTTTCAACGGGCAGTGTGGGATGAGTTGTGCGCGATCCCGGTCGGTGCCACCCGAGCTTATGGAGAAATCGCGCGAAGGATCGGCCGTCCCGATGCGCCTCGCGCCACCGGAGCGGCGGTCGGCGCGAATCCAGTATCGATTCTAATCCCGTGTCATCGCGCACTCGCGAGCGACGGATCACTGCACAACTATCGCTATGGCCTGGGGCGCAAGCGGATGCTGCTCGAACTGGAGGGCGCAGCATTTCGCGCGCCCAAGGTTCAGCACTCGCTACCCCTGGAGCTGGAGAGATAGAGGTCGAGTCAGGTGCCCTGAATCGGGCGCGCCCAGCGGCCGAAAACTGTTTCCGCGATACCCGCCAGCGGTTCGACGTTGTCATCGATGCCGCCAAGGATGTCCGCGCGCAAACTGGCGTGCTTCGCTTCGTCGGTGAACTCGCGCACCATCGCGTGCACCGAGGCCTCGGTTACTTCGAGATGAAAGAGGAATCCGTAGGCCTTGTCGCGGTGGCGGAACGCCTGAATCGGCGTCTGCTCCGATGATGCGAGGGCTACCGAATCACGCGGCAAATCGAAGATGTCGCCATGCCAATGAAACGCGGTGAACTGCGCCGGCACATCTTTGAGCAGACGATCGTCTCGAGTCTCGCTTGCAAGCCGCACCGGATGCCATCCGATTTCGCGTCGAGCCCCTTTGTAGACTTTTGCGCCAAGCGCCGCGGCGAGCAGTTGCGACCCGAGACATACGCCGAGCACCGGACGATCATCCTTCAGCGCGCTTTCAATCAGCCGCATCTCATCTTTGAGAAATGGATGCTGATCAGATTCGTAAACCCCTTGCGGCCCGCCCATCAGGATCAGCCCACCCGCGCCCTTCATGTCGGCGGGAACGGGTTGGCCATCGAAGGTGCGAACGTATTGCCACGCAAGCGCCGCACCTTCGAGCGCATCCGCAATGCCGCCAAGATTCTCTACCGGATGGTGCTGGATGACCCAGATCTTCGCCATGCACAATTCTTATGGTCTCCGGTTCCCTAAAGGGAAGAGGCGGGGGATTAGGTCTTAGAATGCGGAAAACTAGAACAGCGAGCCGGCGCGGGTGCGACCGAGGTGGGTGTACGCGCGCGGCGTGGCGATGCGGCCGCGTTGGGTGCGCGCGATGAATCCCTCCTGCATCAGGTAGGGCTCGTAAACTTCCTCGATGGTGTCGCGCTCCTCGCCCACCGTCGCGGCGAGGCTTTCGACGCCGACCGGGCCGCCGTCGAATTTGTCGATGATGGTGGCGAGAATCGCGCGATCCATTTTGTCAAAACCCATCGCGTCGATTTCCAGCAGCTCGAGGGCGCCGAGCGCCACCTGCCGGGTGACCACCGGTTCCTCGTTCACCTGCGCGAAGTCGCGCACCCGCCGCAGCAATCGATTCGCGATGCGGGGCGTGCCTCGCGAGCGCGCGGCGATCTCCAGCCCGCCGTCCTCATCGAGGCGCACCTTGAGTAGCCGCGCCGAGCGCCTCACGATCTCCGCGAGATCATCCTTGCCGTAGAATTCGAGATGAAAATGCTGTCCGAAGCGATCGCGCAGCGGATGGCTGAGCAGTCCCGACCTGGTGGTCGCGCCGACCAGCGTGAACGGCTTCACCGCGAGCTTCATGGTGCGCGCCGCCGGCCCTTTTCCCACCACGATGTTGAGTTCGTAATCCTCCATCGCGGGATAAAGGATCTCCTCGACCACGCGCGCGAGGCGATGGATCTCATCGATGAACAGCACGTCACCCTTTTCGAGATCCGCAACGATCGCCGCCAGATCGCCGGCGCGTTCGATCGCCGGCCCCGAAGTGGTGCGCACGTTGACGCCGAGCTCGCGTGCGATGATGTGCGCGAGCGAGGTTTTGCCAAGTCCCGGCGGCCCAGAAAACAGCACATGATCGAGAACCTCCGCGCGTTTTCGCGCCGCCTCGATCGACATTCCGAGCACGCGCTTGAGGCGTTCCTGGCCGACGAACTCCGCGAGGCTATGCGGACGCAGCGACAGGTCGACCGTCTGCTCCTCTTCAGCAACGATTGGCGTGGTCAGCCGCGCCTTGGGCATCGCCTCGGGTGCGATAACGTCGCCTTCGCTTTGAGTCTTACTTTTCGGCAAGCAGCACCGCTAAAGATTTTCGAATTATGGTTTCCAGGTCCGCTGCGACGTTGTCCGCGATCACTGCATCGACCGCGCGCTGCGCCTGGATCGGTTTGTACGCCAGATTAACCAGCGCGGAAACGGCATCGTCGGCGATTGTCCCCATCCCGTTTTGCGATGCGGCCGCCTGCGCAGGCGCGCGTGGCTCGTCGCCGCCGAATTTGAGATTGGCGATCTTGTCGCGCAACTCGCGCACGATGCGCTCGGCGAGCTTGGTGCCGACCCCGGGCACCGCATCGATGCGATGGATGTCCTCGCGCGAAATCGCCTTCACCAGGTCCCCGGGCGACAGCACCGACAGAATCGAGAGCGCAGCCTTCGGCCCGACATGCTGCACGCCCAGCAATAAGTCGAACGCGCGCTTCTCGGTCGAGTCACTGAATCCGTAAAGCAGCAGCGCATCTTCACGGACGATTTGCCGGACCTCGAGATAGGCGGGACTTCCGATCGACGGCAGCCGGTAATAGGTCGAGAGCGGGATGAAAACCTCGTAGCCGACGCCGCCGGTCTCGATGATGACGCGGCCCGCATCGCGCACCCGCAACGTTCCCGAGATTGATGCGATCATCCGGGTCCCTTCGCCTCCGTATCGCTCATCGGGCACCCCATCCCGGGACTTTGCGCCGAGGCTTCGGTGCTAGGCGTGCGATAGCGCTCATCCGGGTCGTGCCCAGATGGCACATCGCGAGCGCGAGCGCATCGGCGGCGTCGTCAGCGAGCGCCATGGCCTCATCGAGTCCAAGCGCGCGGCGCACCATGAATTTCACCTGCGCCTTGTCGGCGTGCCCGAACGCAGCGACCGCAAGCTTCACCTGGTTGGGCGGATATTCGAAAAATGCGAGGCCGCGATCCGCCGCAGCCAGCATCACGATCGCGCGCGCCTCGCCGAGCCGGAACGCGCTTTGTGCATTCTCGCCGACGAAATTGCGTTCCAGGCTTATCGCCGCGGGATTGTAGTTGTCGATGACGAGGAGGAGTTCGTCATGAATCTTCTTGAGGCGATCGGGACCGGGCGCCAGCTTGCCCGCCTTGATGGTGCCGGATGCGATATGCTGGAAGCTACCCGCGCTTCCATCCACCACGCCGTAGCCGGTGATCGCGCTACCTGGGTCTATTCCGAGAACCCGCATCCCATCGACCTCCGCCCCAGCCTATCGTTTCACTCCACCACCGTCGGGCGAGGACGCCCTCCGGCCCTCACCCGCTGCGCAACATGCGGAGCATGTTCCGCAGCGACCTCTCCCAGTTTGGCGCTTCGTAAACTCAGCGCCGGGAGAGGGTACCTTATCTAAGATGCCGCAGAAATCTGCGCCAACTCCTGGTCGCTGATGTCGAAATTCGCCGACACGCTCTGGATGTCGTCATGATCCTCGAGCGCTTCCAGCAGCTTGAGCACCTGCTCGGCCGTATGTCCCGAAACCGCGACCGTGTTTTCCGGGATCCGGGTTATCTCGGCGGTGCCGATCGCGACGCCGGCCTGTTCGATCGCATCGCGCACCGCATGCAATTTCTCCGGCGGGGTGGTCACCTGGAAACTGTCCGCATCGCTCGATACGTCGTCGGCGCCGGCGTCCAGCGCGATCTCCAACAGCTTGTCCTCGTCGGTGGCCTTCTTATCGATCGTGATCACGCCATGCTTCTTGAACATCCATCCGACCGATCCGCTTTCACCGAGGTTGCCGCCGTGGCGCGAGAACATGAAGCGCAGTTCGGACACCAGCCGGTTGCGATTGTCGGTCAGCGCGTCGAGGATGATGGCGACACCACCCGGACCGTATCCTTCGTAGGAGAGTTCTTCGAGCGTGACGCCCTCGAGTTCGCCGGTACCCTTCTTGATCGCGCGATCGATGTTGTCCTTGGGCATCGACTGCTGACGGGCGGTGGTAACCGCGGTGCGCAGGCGAGGGTTAGCGTTGATATCGCCGCCGCCCATCCGCGCGGCGACCGAGATTTCCTTGATCAGCTTGGTGAAGGCTTTGCCGCGCTTGGCGTCGGTCGCGGCCTTCTTATGCTTGATCGAACTCCATTTTGAATGGCCTGACATGGTAGTGAGTCCTCGCGTGGGCCGCCGGACGGCGAATTCCCCACGCTGCGCGATTATCACACAGAATTCGCCGATGGGAAATGTCCGCGGTCGTGGCGTTATTCGGCACGCCTGCTCTGCTATCATGATGCGGCAAAAGTGATGGCTACGAGAAGCAGACTTGGTTTGGCCTCAAGCATTGCCGCAATCTCGATCGGGTTCGGCGGATGCTACTATCCGGCGAAAATTCAGCCTCCGCCACGCGCGAAGACCCAGGACATTGTGAAAGTTCCCTACGATCTCACCTGGGATGCCGTCCACACGGTCGTCAACAAGAACGAATACAAGATTCTCGGTGATGACCCCAATCACGGAATCGTCGAAGCGGAGGCGCATTCATTCACCCTGGCTGACGCCGACTGCGGTCAAATGAAGAGTGTGGCTAATCGATATGACGCGGAACCCGATCCCGGCGGAAGCGCCGTTTACAATTTCAAGGTCGAACCCGCGGGGCCGGAATCCACCAACTTGAGCGTAGTCGCGACCTACAGCACTCCGCTTCATGTGCCGTTTCATCCGATCACCGATTTTCAATGCGTCTCGCGCGGAACCCAGGAGGCGCGACTGCTTAAGGAAGTGGACGACGCCGCCCACGCCGCTCGTCGCCCGAGTTCCAGCTTCGAGAAACATCACCAGCTCACACCCGGACGCCCGACGCTATTGCGGCCCGATTTCTTGAAAAAGCCTGGTGAGCCGGAAAAGTAGTCCGCGCTCCATCCGCCCCTCTACGCAGGGAAATTATAATGAATCATCCAACGCAGGTGCGGCCTGATTCGCGAGGTGCCGATCCTTCTGGTGCGGGCGGTTCGCGAACCGCCCGCAGCGAAGATCGCGTAGCGGAAGCGTTCCCTCGATTGCGCTATCGTTGCGGGTCGTTCGCGAACGACCCTACCCGGAAAGATTCCAGGATCTTCCTCAAACTGACCCACTACCCCTGTCACTTTGTGCTTGACATTTTTTACGGGCGGGATGAAACAGGCGTTTGAAAAGAGGATTCAAACGGGTCCACGGTGTTGAAGGTTTGCCGTTCTAACTCGCACGCTTTTCAACACCCCAAAAAAGGGAACCATGAAAGGTAAAGTCGGTTTCATTCCGGGCGCGCATAAAATCGAATTTCACGAATACGATGTCCCCGATCCTCCTGCCGGCGGACTGATTGCGGAAGTCACCCAGACCAACGTATGCGGCTCCGAAGTGCATATGTGGAAGGGCGAGTTCGGCAAGCGCGGCATCATGCCCGGCCACGAGATGAGCGGCATCGTGCATTCGCTGGGCAAAGGAGTGACTCGCGATTTCGCGGGCCAGCCCATCAAAGAAGGCGATCGCATCGCGCCGGTTTACTACACCGTGTGCAATCGATGCGCGAATTGCGTCGCGGGACATCATTCGGCTTGCACCGCGAAGACGGTTGGCGCGCGCCATCCCGATGAGACGCCGCACTTCACTTGCACCTTCGCGACGCATTACTGGATCAAGCCCGAGCAGCATTTCTACCGGGTGCCCGAAAATGTTCCCGATTCGATCGCGTCGTCGGCCAACTGCGCGATGTCGCAGGTTTACTGGAGCCTCGATCGCGGCCGCGTCGCGTACGGCGACAACCTCGTGGTGCTCGGCGCGGGCGGCCTGGGACTGCACGCGATGGCGATTGCGAAAGCTCGCGGCGCACACGTTATCGCGGTCGACGCAGTGGCGCATCGCCTCGAAGAAGCGAAGCGGTTCGGCGCCGACGAAACCGTCGACCTGCGCAAACATCCGGAGTTCGACGATCGCCTCGCGCAGGTGCAGAAGCTGTGCGGAGGATGGCCCGACGTGATTCTGGAAGTCGCCGGCGTTCCGGAGGCATTTCTGGAGGCCATGAAGATGGTGCGCATCGGCGGTCGCGTGATCGAAGTCGGCAACATTTCAGCGGGCCTGCAGGTGCAGATTCCGCCCTCGATGGTCACTTTCAAATCGCTCGATATCGTCGGCGTCGCGATGTATCCGCCGCACTATCTGAAGAAATCACTCGATTTCCTTTCGCAGCATATGGACAAATTTCCCTACGCGTCGATGTGCGATGCGACTTTCCCACTCACCAAAGCGGCTGAGGCGATGGACAAGAGCGAACGTCGCGAGGTCACGCGCGCAGGCCTGCTTCCGCGCGAGGGCTAACCGCGGCGCGGATCGAACTGGTCGGGAACCAGCACCTCGCTCGGCACCAGTTCGGGCTCGGAGGCGCCGGGCGGCTGCCAATAGAAGTGCGCTGAGGAATCGCCGGCGATGTTGCGCTCGCCGACCATGATGCGATGCGGTCCGGCGGTCAAACTGACTGCGCCCATTCCTTCGGGGCGCGAAACGTTGCCGGCATCCATCACCACCACCTTGCCGTCGATCGAGATCCATCCGGTGTCGTCGGCAACGATGTTGAAACGGTACAGTCCCGTGCGCGGAGCAAGCAGCGTCCCGGTCCATACCACCGAGGACGCGAAGGGCGTCGCGCCTAACTCGGCGACGTTGTCGAAGTTGATATTCGAGTCGACCCGGATGAGATGAGGCGGCGTCTCGCCCGGCGTATTGCCCATATAGTAGCGCCCCAGCAAACCATTCTTCGCCCGCGTCGAGAGCTGTTCCTGCAGCGCGCCGGTCAGCGGTGGAAGAAACAGAACCGCGATCGCAAGCGAGGCCGCCACCGCGCGAAGACTCGCCCGAATATTGTCGCGCCGGACCTGGATCGCCTCAAAAAGATCGTTCGCCGCGATCGTCCATCCGAGCCATAGCGGGACCAGTTGCAGCGGTCCCGGCAGACGCATCAGCTTGCCGAGGTTGAAGGCGACCGAATCGCCGAAGACCGCCCCGCCGCCGAAATAGGTATCGCGGTTGAAGGAGAGGTCGCCGCGGAAGTAGTGCGGCAGCGCGAACTCCCAAATCGGATTGTTGTACTCATACGGAAAATGCGGATTGGTCGAAACGGCCGCAAGCATGTAGAGGGTGGACAGTCCCGCCAATCCAGCCATCAGGTAGTTGTAAGTGGGCGGCAGGAAGATCAATGCCAGCGCAAAGAAGGGCATCGCGGGAGTCACCTGCCGCGGCCCGGTCGCAGTGCCGCCGCCCCACGAGACGATCGACTCGCCGAACGACGCATTGAACAGAACGAACGCGAGAATCGCTTCGAGTACCACATAGAATTCCGCATGCTTGCGGCTGCGCCAGAAATACACCAGGCCGGGAATCACCAGCAGTAGAATCGGATTGCAGAAAAACAGCCCGCGCTGAGGATCGATAAGGACGTTCCACAAAATCTTGAGGCGCGGATAAGTCAGTCCTACATAGCCGACCGCCTGCTCGGGGAACTGCTGATTCTGAGGCAGCGTGTAGCCCTGGTAGCTCATAAAGAACGGGCCGCCGAACGCGCCCCAGTTGTAAAGCATCAGGATGCCGGCGACCGCCGCCGCCCCTAACCCGAAACTCCACACCTGGCGCCATTTGGGCAGCTTGCACAGCGCATACAGTCCGATCGCGACCGCCACCAGCAGGCTGGGAAAATCGCCGAGCACGGACCATCCTGCGAGAAATCCCGCGAAGCACGCGCGAAGCGCATCGGGCTGACTGGTGGCGGTAAAGACGAGGTAGAAGCTCGTCATCAGGCATACCGCGGCGACCGGCTCGCCGGTCATCTCGGTGGCATAGGGGAACAGGATCGTCGCGAAGGCCATGATCAACGCGACCGCGGCACTGCGCCCCGGAGTGGCTCCCAGAGCCTTGCCGAAGCGATACATCACCACCAGCAGGAGCGCGACGGGAAGGCTGATTGAAATGACGATGGTCAGATAGGTCGCCAGCACCCACATCAGCGACTCGTTTTGCGCCGCCAGCGGCACGCTGAGGAACCAGCTTACGAAGCTCCACGGCAACAGCCCGGTCAGCGAGGTGCCCGGAGCTTTGACCGAATAGAAATGGCCCCCGATGTTGATGATGTCGGCGGTGTTGTAGCCGCAGAATCCATCGATCCACAGGGTACGGCGTTCCAGCACCGAACGAATCAAATCGAAACGCGCCGCGGTGCTCTGGTCAGCCGCCTGGTAAAAGTATGCGTAACTGAAAAGCGATACATAAAAGAGGGTGCTTTCGATCCGCTTGTCGACGCTCTCGCTCAGACTCACCGCCGCGCCACCTTTTTCTTGGCTTCCCGCCGCGCCTCTGCGCGCGTGACCTTGGGCGGCTCCAGCGCGAATACGTACCATCCCGCGTATGCGATCGCGAACAACAGCAGATAGGTCAACACCAGCGAATAGGGCTTCCCGATCGGCACCGGCTCGGCGTCTTTGCGAATCTTTTCGAGGTCGTAAGTCGGTTGCGCACCGGCCGGAAGAGCATCGATCTGATTGACGCTGGCATTGCGAAAGAAGGCCCGGCCGGTATTGAGGCTTCCGAAGCCACCGATACGCAGCGCGACCTCAACGTCGGCGCCTTTCTTCCCGACGTGCATATAGAAGCCGACCTGCTTCCAATTGGTGGTGCCTTTGAGCTCAGGAGACATGATGCCGTCTTCCATTACCGAAATGTTCGCGCCGCTGTTATCCGTACCAACGTCCTCGGTGCGGATTTCGGCAGTCATGTGGTACCAGCCTTCTTTCAGCGATAGCGATTGCATCCAGCGCGCATCGTCGGGCTTCAATGCGTCAACCTCGAGTTCGCCGGAACTGGTGGCGGAAGGATGCTTCCAGCCGAAGGTCACCGCGCCGGCATCATTGACCCACGCTTCGGTGCGCCAATCGTCGGGCTGGTTGCCCGAACCTTTGGAGAGGTCGCCATTGCGCAACAGCTCAGCGCGCGCGACACGCACGCCCACCACGATGATGAGTAGGACAATCGCGGCCGATGCGAAGCGAAGACGCCCGCGCCTGTGGTGTCCTCTCATCGTCAGATCCAATTCCTGATTCCGGGGCCGGACAACCACATGCGCGCATAATAGCTGGCGCGCTCAATCGGCATCGCAGTCCAGACCGGGAAAAAATACACAAATAGTACGATGACGCCGGTGACGAAGGTTGCGGTTACGAATTTTCCGCTGTTCCGCGGCGCACGAATCACGCATGCGGCCCATCCCGCGAGCATCGCCACCAATCCGATCGAGCCCCACAGCCACCCGAGTCCCAACAGCAGTGCGGGTGCGATGGTGGCCAGTATCGCGAGATGCTCAAACCACAATTCGTCGCCTCCATACCAGCATTCGGCGAGTACCGCTGCGAGCGCGAGGAACCCGAGGTAGGCCGCGGGCATATAGTGATAGAGAAACAGCGTGCGGCCGATCCAGACCCACATCAGGACATAGGCCAGATAGCCGGACAGCATGAACAGGCGCGTCACAGTCGGCCGTTCGAAGGCGTAAATCGCGGTGAAGGTCATGCCGGTCAGCGCCCCCCACCAAATCAGCGGATTGCCGCCACCCCAGACGGTCGAGACCTTTCCCTCGGGTGGAAAATGCTGCCAGTAGGCGACCGGCCGCAGCATCAGCGGCCAACTCCACCATGGTGACGCATAAGGATGAGTCGCGGTCGAAACCGAGTTCTCGTACCAGACGATTTGCTTGTAGTAGTCGAACAGATCGGAGATGCCACCCCACCATCCGAGGATGTAGTGAATCAGGAAAGTGGATAGGTAGAAGATGGCAGTCACCGTCGCGAGCGTGACCACGGCCGCACCAACTCGACGCTCGCGATAGGCATCGGGAACGTCGCCGGCCTGGCCGTTCGTTTGAGCGGGATCCATTTGCCACACGTTGTAGGCCACGAATCCTGCTGCGAGCACGCACGCGACGACCGGAATATAGAGTTTACTGCCGAGGCAGAGCCCGAGCGCGATGCCCAGAAAGATCAACATTTTGCGCTTTTCCAGCAACCCGTCAGTCTGCATAAAGCGGAACAACAGCAGATACGAGATCGCCGCAAACGTCAGATACACGATGTCGATGCATGCGATGCGCGAATCGACCATGAAAAATCCGTCGAGCAGCACGAACCCCGCCGCCAATGTCGCGGCGAGGCGATCCTTGAACATCCTGCGCCCGAGCAGATAAGTCACGGCGACCAGGATGGTGCCGAGGGTCGCGTTGCCAAGACGCCAGCTCCACGAATGATCGCCGAAGAGCCAGATGCCCAGTGCGATCAACATTTTCGCCACCGGCGGATGCGGATCGAGGAAGGTTTCCGAGTGGAGATATTTTCGCGCCTGGCCGACGAAATGAACTTCGTCGAAAACGATCTCCGGAGGATTGCCGATCCGCCAGAACCGGGTCGCGATCGCCGCCAGCGTCAGCAGCGCAATGGTGATGGTGTCTTTTCTGATCCAGGGCAGCAGCGGGCGCTCTTCCGTCGCCTCAACAGTACTTCGTGCCCGAGTTCGCGGTTCTACCGGCCGTAGTCGCTGGTACAATTGTAACAGCGAGTTTTCGGAAGGCGCGCTCTCGCGACTCAGCATCGTGAGTCCGAAGCGGACTGCGATCGCAAACGCGGCCAGGTTCATTGCGGAAACCAGCATCGCCAGGCCGTCATGCGCATCAAGGAAAACCGCGGTGCTCTCCAGCGTCTGCTTGATGTAGGCGAGATTGAACAGGCAGGTGACGGTCAGGACCGCGAACACCACCATCATCTCGGAGCTTTCCAGCGCCAGCGGAATTACAAAAACCAGCGCCGGATAGAGGTAGCGTTCGTGCATGCGCGGCGCGAACATGAAAAATCCGAACAGCGCGACGAACGAGGTGTAAAACAGCACCCGCGCATTGCGCGCACGCCACAGCACGTACCCCACGAATGCATACAGCGGCACCAGCGAAGCCATCCCCAGGGTGAAAAACGAGATGCCGCCGAGCGTGCCGGAATCCTGTTGCCGGATCCCTCCGATCAACGCGAGAAAATTGAATGCGTTGACCGAGGTCTCGTGATAGTAGGCCGCGGTCGAAGAATAAAGTTGAATAATCCAGTACCACGGATGCCCAAGCTGGAACGGCGCGATGCCAATGATGAAGGTGCCGATCGAAACCGCCGCGGCGCGCAGCCAGGTCGCGTAGTCAGCTTCCAGCAGCAACCACAATCCGAGCACCGGCACCACCATCAGGCCCTGCGGTTTGATGAGCACCATGAGCGCCGCCAGCGCCCATGAGATCTCGAACTCACCGGCCAACGTGGTGACGACGGCGAGCCACATCACCAGGGTCAGCACCGAATCGCTCTGTCCCCAAACCACGGTGTCGAACAACAACGCCGGATTGAGCGCCACCATCAGCATCGCGATCAGGGCGAGTTTTCGATGGGGGCTGGTCCGCACATAGGCGAACACGACGAGGCACAAAAAGAAGTCGGCGATCAGCGCCGGGCTCTCGACGATGATGCGCAAGGTGTCGCCGCCGGCTCCGACCGCGCGAGCGACCACGCCGGCAATCCAAAGCGCGTAGAGGTAGCCCGGCGGATAATCGAGGAAATATCCTTCCTGGTAGGTGTGCGCCGGACCCAACTCGGAGATTTGCAGAGCCCACGCCTGATAACTGCCGACATCGGTTCCGAAACCGCTAAACTTCAACAGCGCCAGCGTCTTCACCAGGCCGAGAACGACCAAGAGAGAAACCGCAATGGTGAGGTATCGGTCGCCGTCATCAATCAGAGGAAGCAGCATCTGGTAGACTTGGTAGAGGACCAGTCCAAACAACAGCAATGCGCTGACGGTGCCGATGAGTTTGCCGCTCGAGGCACCCGACGCAGGCATGGCGCCCAGCGCCGCCATTGCGAGGAAGAGCACCCCCCAATTGGCCAACTTAGATTGAGGCGCGCGGTGCGCCCGATTCTGTCGCATCTGCATCAGAGACATTTGAGGACTTTACGGGTCTCAAGATAGCGGACCTGAGGCTTCGGATGAACAGGGCTGACTGACTGGCAGCTTCGATCGACGCCGTCTATGATGCCGGTCATCTGATTGTGCGGGATGCCGACGCCAGTTCGTCGGACTCCCGAATCGAGGCGCGCGATGGATCTGATTCACACCTTTTTCGAACCCGCCGGCGAGGGACCGCATCCCACTATCATCGCGCTGCACGGATGGGGCGCCAATGCGCTCGATTTACTCGGGCTGGCGCCGTACATCGCGGGCGGAAAGTTCATGCTCATCTGTCCGCAAGGGCCGCTCGACGTCCCGATTGGTGCGATCTCAGGCTATGGATGGTTTCCGATTCGGACCGGCACGCCGCCGCGCGAGGATCAAATCGATGAGGCGGTCGATCGCGCGGCCAGGTTCATCGACGCTGCGATCGCCAGGTATCCGGTGAATCCGCGCAAGCTGGTGATGCTCGGCTTCAGCCAGGGCGGGGTAATGGCGTTTCGGCTCGCGTTTCGACAGCCGGAGAGATTCGCCGCGATGGTGGGGCTCTCGACCTGGTTTCCACCCGAGTTGAAGAGCGACCTCACGAATCCCGAGGCAATCGAGCGTTTGCCGACGCTCATCCAGCATGGCCGCGCCGACGACATGATCCCGTTGTCGCGTGCCAAGGAGTCCCTGGAGCATTTGCGCGAACTACAGGTCCCGGTGACGTTTCGCGAATACGATTGTGGTCACGAAATTACCGCCTCGAGCCTCGAGGATCTATCGGAATTCCTTGTCACCAAGGTTTTGTCACCGGCAAGAGTTTAGGATTTCGGGATACGGGTCGTGACGGCGTCCTCACTCGGGGGGTGGATGAGGATCGCCGCCACTACCGCTTCGGGGGGAGACTTTTGGCTATTGCTGTACGGTCGGAGGAGCGCTGGTCTCGCTGCCCTTCGACGAACTGAACGCCTGACGCATGATCTGATGTTTCTGCTCCTTGAGCTGATCCATCTGGCCCTTCAGCGAAACCGCCTGCGCTTTGTTGGGCGCGTTCTTGAAGAGGTTCTGCCAAACCGTCATTTTTTCCTGGGTTAGAGCCTGCTCGGCCGCGGCATAAGTCGCGACCTCGTTGGTGCAGGTTCCCGCCACGATGCAGGCATCCATCGCGGTTTTCGCCTTCCTGGTAGCCTCGAAGTCGGTCTTCAGAGCTGCATCATTCTTGAATGCCGAGCGGATCTGGTCGCGGCTGATCCCGGCCGCATGCGCCAGCAATCCAAGCTGCATATCGCCGCCGCGATGACCGTGATGACCGAACGCCAATGCGGAACCACAGGTCGCTGCCAGCGCCAATGCCGCCATCCCAGAGACCGTTGCTACGACTGATTTCTTGTTCATGTTTCCCTACTCCCTGTCCTTATCGATTGAAATAAATGCGATCTCTTTTTTGGTCTGCAATTAACAAGACGCAATGCGTAGCGGTTCGGTTACAGAGCGTTCGCTGCAACGATAAAATTGGAGGATGTCACGGAGAACCCTGATCGGATTTATCGCGACGATTGCGGCGCTGATGTTGCTGGCATCGTCGTGCGCCCTGGTAAGACAAATTCTTGAGACCGGCGGCGAACAGCAGCTCAAGCCCGCGACATCGCCGCCGGCGCCCTCCAGCACACACGTGTTGATTTTCGCACTGGATGGCGCCGCGCCGGCGTCGCTCATGGACGCGGTTCATTCCGGCCATGCGCCGAATATCGCGGCGCTGCTCGGCAAGGACCAGGGCAATGGGCTTTTCGAGCACGCCTACGCGGCGCCGCACGCGCTGAGCATCCTGCCCTCGAGTACCATCGCCGATTGGGCGGCAATCTTCACCGGTTCGACGCCCGCCTATGACGGCATCCCGGGCGACGAATGGTTCGAGCGCGAGACTATGCAGTTCTATGCGCCGGTTCCTGTCTCGGTGTCCGAAATCGCGGACAACGCCAAGGTGGTCACCGATGACCTGGTGGGCAAACAACTCAGAGTGCCGACGCTGTTCGAGGATCTGCATCGAAGCAGCAATGTTTCGCTGCTATCGATTCATCGTGGCGCAACCATCTACACCACCGTCGCACCGGGCGCGTTCCCCGATCTTATCGAGCATTTGGTCAAAGGGGAGCTCAAGGGCGATGACCCTGAGAAATCCCTCAGCGGCTCAATCGATCGTAACTCCATCGACAAGGTAATCGATGCACTCAAGGATCACGGCGTTCCAGATTTGCAAGTGGTGTATCTTCCGGGCATCGATATTTTCACGCATGGCGCGCCGAACCGGCTCGCGGCGCAGACGCGATATCTGGAGCATGTCACCGACGGATGCGTGGGGCGGGTGCTCGATGCATACCGCCACGCGGGTGCGATGAACCACACCTACGTGATCTTCATTTCCGATCACGCCCAAATCCCCACCCTCGACGACCATCGCCACGAACTCGGCACCGACGACGAGCACTCGCCGTTCGAAGCAGTACACAAAGCCGGCTTTCGAGTGCGGCGTGCGTCGCTATTCGTACCGGACGTCGACCGTGACTATCAGGCGGTGCTGGCCTACCAGGGCTTCATGGCCTACATCTACCTCGCCGATCGCTCCACTTGCCCGCACGAACATGATCGATGCAATTGGAAGAAGCCGGCGCGGTTCGAGGAGGACGTCATCCCGGTGCTCAAGACGATTTATCGATCGAATACGAAGGGGCGACCGGTCGCGAAGCTGAAGGGCACCATCGATTTGATATTTGCACGCCCAGGCGTCCCTCCAGGTCAGAACGCGCTTCCCTATATGGTCTTCGACGGCAAAGACCTGGTTCCGATCCGCGAATACCTTAAGCTCCACCCGCGTCCGGACCTGATCGACCTCGCACAACGAATGAACTGGCTGAGCGCCGGACCATATGGAAGCCGCGCAGGCGACATCCTGCTATTGCCGCGCGCCTGTATGAATGTCCCGATGCGGAGTCGCTTCTACTTCGCGGGAATGACGCATTACACCTGGCACGGGAGCGCATGCGAGCAGGACGGTCATATACCGTTCATCCTTGCCAGGCCGACCGCGACGGGAGAGCAGATGCGCGATATCATGGCCGACTTCGGCGCGGATTCGCCCTCGGAGCGCGAACTCACGCCGCTGGTGCGCGCGTTATTTCCCCGTCGCATTCAGGCGCAGACCGCCAGCGCACGAACTACAGATGTGCGATGACTTCTTCTTTCATACGCCGCATCATCGTTTCATCGGCCGCGCTAAAGGCGCTGAAGATAAACTGCGTCACTCCCCAATTTTGCACCCGACGCTTCAATTCCTTGACGCAATCCTCGGGTGTGCCGACCAGGACCATCGGCGAGCTCAGCACCTGTTCCGGGGTGAGCTGAAACATCGGCGCCATCCCCTCGGCCATTTGACGGGTCGCCGCCTGGGAGTCAGTCAAGGTCACCGCAAACAGGAAGCTGCTGATCCGAATTTTGTCCGGATCGCGGCCGTGGCGCTTCGCCTCCTCACGGAGAAAGCGGATCTTCTCCTGGTAGGCCAGGTCATTCATCTCCTTGACCTTCTGCAGCGAGACATGGCCCTGCTTGCCGGCGTCCGGAATGATGTTGACGAAGTCAGCATGCTTGGCCGCCACGCGCAGGAGGCCTTTGCCTCCGCCGCCCACGATGATCGGCGGAAGCGGCTTCTGGATCGGCTTGGGCCACAGGATCGCGTCCTTGAGATGATAGAACTCGCCGTCGAAGGTGGTCTGCTCCTTGGTCCATAGCGACTTGATGACGGTCAGCGCCTCATCAAGCATCCGCAACCGCTCGGTGATGGCGGGAAACGGAATGCCCGTCATCCTGAATTCGCTCTCGGTCCATCCGCTGCCGAGCCCAGCAATCAGCCGTCCGTTGCTCAGGTGGTCGAGCGTCATCAGGGCCTGCGCGGTGATCGCTGGATGCCGAAACAGGTTGCATAGCACCAGGTGGCCGATGCGGATTTTTTTGGTCGATGTCGCGACCGCTGCCGCAACTGAAACCATGTCCCACGCCATCGCGTGCGGATCGAACTGGCGCTCGGGGCCTTCCAGCACAATGTGATCGGGAAACAATATGTAGTCGAAGTCGAGCGCCTCGGCCGCCTGCGCGAGGTCGAGGATTCGCGACGGCTCCATGTTCGCCAGTTGAAATCCAAATTCAAGTTTCATCGGTTCCTACTTCGCCGCCCTGACTGCTTCGACGTCGATCATGATCGGCACGTCGTTGCCGACCACCAGTCCACCTGAGTCGAGCGTTTTGTTGAACGAGATCCCGAAATCCCGGCGATCGATGGTCGCGGTTGCCGACGCGCCACGGCGAGGGCTGCCCATAACCTTAATCTCCGGCGTGGGACCGGTGACTTTGAGGACCACCAGCTTGGTGACGCCATGAAGAGTCAGGTTGCCGGTGACTTTCCATTTGCCGTCGCCGTCCGGCTCAATCTTGACCGACTTGAAGGTGATAGTCGGATACTTCGCGACGTCGAGGAAGTCGGGACTCTTGAGATGATTGTCGCGCTTGGGGTCGCGCGTATTGATCGAAGCCGCATCGATGGTCGCTTCGATCTCCACCGATTTCGGATCGTCGTCATTGGCGGTGATGGTGCCGGAGAACTTGTCGAACTCGCCCTTCACGTTCGAAATCATCATGTGCCGCGCGCTGAAACTGATATTCGAATGCACCGGGTCCAGGGTCCAGGTTTGCGTCCCCGCGGCATTCGCGGTCACAAACGTCAGTGCGCAAATCGCCGCTGCGAAAATGGCGGCCACGCCAGCCTTCCTGAGCCAGGCCGAAATGTTCTTCGATTCCACAGTCACCCTCCCGAGCTGTTAGGCGATTCGGTATCGCGTGTTACTGCATTCGCTTCCACACGGGCGAAAGCGTGAAAATGTTCGTGGTCGCGATGGCGAGAATCAAGAGGTCAATGGATCAATTGATAAAGTCCGCCGACGGATGGCATCGCGGGTAGTCGCGCAAGTATTGGAAAAATCGTGCGAGCGTCCGGTCGCTGCGGGTCAGCGTGCCGGGCCGGAAGTGGATGCTGTTGACGATTGGAATGTCCTCGCTCACCACCTTCATCTCGAGTTCGGTAACCGCGCGCAGAAAAGCCCGCGTCGAGGCCTCGTCGCCTTGATCCTTTCGCGCCGCGATAATCGCGAAGACGCGCGTTTGCCCCGGACGTGGCAACCCGAATGGGGTAATCGCCCCGAACCAGCGTCCTTCGATGGTGCCGCTTTGGTAAAAAATGTTGTTGCCGAAAATTCCGACCCGATACTCGATCGGCTCACCCTTGGCGTGTCGACCCTTGAAATCATACAGCATCGAATGATCTGTCCATTCGACGCTGTCATGCGGATCTTCCTGTTCGAACGTCACATTGTGCAGCGCCTTGATGTGCTGCATGTCCGGGGTGTTGCAACTGAGCACCCACGGATCGGTCGGAGTGATCTCCGAAAATGCCGACACGTTCATCATCAGGTCGGAATCGGGATAGGGAAAATCCGGGACCTCGAAGCGTGGACGCTCGCCGTTGTAAGCGAACACGATTCCATGGCGCTCGCAGGTGGGAAATTTAAACAGGCACGCCGCCGGCGGGGGAGGATCGCCAACCTTGGTCGCGACGCATACGCCATTGCCGTCATAACGCCAGTGATGAAACGCGCATCGGATGGTATCGCCCTGGATGTCTCCGACCGTGAGGTCCGCGCCCACGTGCGCGCAGTATGCGCTCATCACCCGAGCCTCGCCGTTTTCACCGCGATACGCGACCACCCGACCGTCGAGAAAATCAGCGCCGAAAATTTTGCCGGCGGGGATTTCGCGCGAAAGACAAATCGGAAACCATGATTCCGAAAACAGTCCGTTGTCGCCCTCGTGCGGAAGCGGCGCACCGAGATGCCGACGCCGCGCTGCGGTAGCCTGGTTGGTTCCATTTCCCATCGGCTCCATTTATCATGCCCAGGTAACTATCGGCAAAGCACTATTCTGCCGGCGTTTGGATAGTTCCCCAGCCACACGCAATCCTGTCAGCTTCGGCTCTAACCAGCCGCGCCACTCGTCGCGCGGACAGTTATGTAAGCCCTTCAATAAACACAGTCCTCTCCATGAGGAAGGCATGGTCTTCTACTTCGTTTCAATCCTGATAACGGTCACCGCAATTTTCAGCTTTCTGAATGCGCGGCATTTTAATTTTCCATCGACGATCGGCGTCCTCGCGATCAGCTTGATTTTTTCGATCCTGTTGATTGCGGCCGGAAAGGTAGGCGTGCCGGCCGTGGAAAGCCGGGCTGAGAGCTTCGTCGGCAGCATCGATTTCAACCAGCTCCTGCTGCATGGGTTGCTGGCTTATCTGCTGTTTGCCGGCGGACTAAATCTCAAGCTTCAACAACTCTCGAATCAGAAGGTCGCGATCGCGCTGCTCTCGACGGTTGGCGTCGCGGTTTCGACCTTCGTGGTGGGCGGCATCGTGTGGCTGCTGCTCAAACTGTGCGGCGCGCCGATACCGCTGGTGGCCGCCTTCCTTTTTGGAGCCCTGATTTCTCCGACCGATCCGGTCGCGGTTCTCGCGATTCTGCGAACGATCGAGATACCTGATGCTATCGAGGCGCAAATCGCCGGCGAGTCGCTCTTCAATGATGGCGTCGGCGCGGTGGTCTTTATGGTGCTGCTGCAAATCGCAAGTTCGCCGATCCCGATAGGAGCGCTGGAGGTAGTGAAAATGTTCGCCGTCGAAGGAGGAGGCGGAATTGTCTTCGGGCTGGCCGCGGGCCTGGTGACCTATTGGCTCCTTGCGCGCGTCGACGACTACAAAGTTGAAATCCTGCTGACCCTTGGCCTCGCGAGTGGCGGTTATGCACTGGCCGATTGGATCGGGGTCTCCGCGCCGCTCTCGATTGTGGTAGCCGGGCTTCTGATCGGCAACGAAGGGCGCGAGCGAGCGATGTCCGACGAAACCCGCTCTCACCTCGACGTTTTCTGGGAAGTCCTCGACGAGGTCCTTAACGCAATTCTGTTCCTCCTCATTGGAGCGGAGCTTTTGCTCATTCCACTCAACCGGGCTCACGCGCTGGCCGGTTTAATTGCGGTTCCGATGGCTCTGGCCGGGCGGCTCGTGAGCGTGGTGGCAGTATTTTCGATCCTGTCGATTTTTCAGAAGGTCGAACGCCGTGCGATTCCGGTTTTGACCTGGAGCGGGCTGCGAGGCGGGATCTCGGTAGCGCTGGCACTTTCGGTGCCGCAGTCGGACTATCGTGACACCATCGTTGCGATGACCTATGCGGTGGTTGTCTTTTCGGTTATCGCGCAAGGTCTGACGATTCGTTCTGTGATCTTGCGGACCATCCCGTCGTTACAGCGCGCCGAAGAGCCGAAGGCGGCTTCGCAATGAATGCGCATCGTCGAGCAGGACGGGCCGGCAGAAGTTTTCTCTCCGTCGACGCATGCTAGAATCGCGCTCGATGGATGCGGCAAAGCGAGCTCTGCGCGAACAATATAAGGACGGGAGCAATCTCAACGCGCGCTTTCGGCTGCACGCGCGCTTCAGCACCAATCGCTACGGGATCTTCCGCTGGATTTTAGACCACATGATACTGCCCGATGATGCGCGCGTGCTCGAAGTCGGCACCGGCACCGCGCAAATGTGGCTGCGCAATAGCGATCGCATTCCGGGCGGATGGCGCATCGTGCTGTCGGATTTTTCCGATGGCATCCTGCGCGAAGGAATCGCCGCTCTCGAAGCATCAGGAAAGCACTTCGCGGCGGCACAACTCGACGCGCAGGCGCTGCCCTTCGCAACCGCGTCCTTCGATGCGATCGTCGCCAACCACATGCTTTACCACGTACCGAACGTTCCTCGCGCGTTGGCGGAGTTCCATCGTGTGCTGAAGCCGGGTGGCAGATGTTTCGCGGCGACCTTCAGCACCTCAAACATGCGTGAGTTCAACGAAGCAGTCGAACGCTTCCTCGGGATGCCGATCAGCAACTCCGCTTCGCATTTCGGCCTTGAAAGCGGCCTCGCACCGATGCACGCTGCATTTCCCAATGTCGAGGTCCTCCGCTATCCGGACAGCTTGGTCGTCACCGAGGCCACTCCCCTCATCGACTATGTGAATTCGACCCGCATTCGAGCCAGAGTTTCGGAACAGCAGATTGCGTCGTTGAAGGAGTTCTTCGAACAGCAAATCTCTGAGCATGGCGCATTTCGCATCAGCAAGGATGCCGGAATGTTCGTTGCGAAGGCGTAAACGATGAGCACGGACTTCGACAAACCGGAGCTGCGTGAACTCGCACGTCTACTTGAAGTGGTGCGCAAGCTGCGCGCCGAATGCCCATGGGATCGCGAGCAAACCGTGGCGAGCACCTCGCGCCACGTCATCGAGGAGGCCTACGAGGCGGCTGACGCCATCGCATCCAGTAATAACGCTGACATCGCCGAGGAGTTGGGTGATCTCCTGGTTCAGTCGCTGTTCGTCGCGGTGATCGCGGAGGATGAAGCGCGCTTCACCCTGGAGCAGGTTGCGGGCGCTGCGGCCGAAAAACTGATCCGACGCCATCCCCACATCTACGGCGATGTCACAGCCGATACGGTCGAGAAGGTCCTGGCGAACTGGGATCGAATCAAGGCCGAGGAGAAAAGGGAAGCTGGCAAAGATCCCGGCCTTGGCGAAACCGGACGCGGATTGCCGGCGCTCATGCGCGCGGAGAAGCTCGGCGAAAAGGCGCGCCGCCGGGGGATGGACTGGGCTGAGGTCGGCGAAGTTCTCAAAAAAGTTCGCGAGGAACTCGACGAGGCGGATGAGGCCCTCGCGCGCGGCGACCATGACGCGGTCGCGTCGGAGATCGGCGACCTGATGCTCGCGCTGGCCAATGCACCGCGCTTCATCGGTCACAACGCGGAAGAAACGCTGCGCCGCGCATGCGACAAGTTCGTCGGCCGTTTCGAAGCGGTCGAGCGCCTCGCCGCATCGCGCAACCTCGACCTCAAAGGAATGTCCCCCGCCGAGCTGGAAACTCTCTGGCAGGAGGCGAAGCGCCTTCTCACCAATGCAAATTAGACCTTCGGTTGAAGCTGATGTTCCCGCACTAGTCAGGCTGCTGCGCGCGTCGTGGCTGACGACCTGGGCGCCCGAATTGCCCTTTGACGCGGTGCAGCGATTTGCCGCGGAAGACCCGGCTCGCCTCTATGCCGAGAGCAACTGGAAGGAATTTGTGGTTGGCGCGGACGGTGTCGACATCGTCGGCATGTTTCACGTCGAAAAAAACTGGCTCCACGCCATTCATCTCGATCCAAAACGCAAGCGACAAGGTATCGGTTCCCGACTGATGGATGAGGTAGAGGGTCGAATTGGCGCCCATCATTCGGAGGCAAGGCTGGAGGCGCTATCGTTCAACACCGGCGCCATTGAGTTCTATCTGCGGCGCGGCTGGACCGAACGACGCCGCTATCCGGGCACCGAGTGCGGCGCGCCCGTCGAAACCATCGAAATGGTCAAGGCACTGCCGACTCGCAAATGAACTTTCCTCGCAAATGAGGGATTAGAAATCGCGCGTGCCAGATGCTAGTGGTGATTGGGTCAGCTTCGTCACAATCGCTATCGCAATCGGAGGGAGCATCATGGGTCTTGCTAATGGAGTCCATCATCTCGCGATTTGTACCAAGGACATCAAGACGCAAATCGAATTCTTTACCCAGGTCGTCGGCGCCGAATTGGTCGCGCTGTACTGGATGCATGGCGTGGACAACACCTTCCATGGCTTCCTGCGCCTGAGCGACAGCTCCTCGATTGCGTTCGTGCAACATCCTGATATCGCCAAGATTCAGCCGATCAAGGGCGTCTCGCACGCCGGCACTACTGCGGGCAACGTCGCCCCTGGCGTGATGCAGCATCTCGCGCTCAACGTCGATACCGAAGCCGACCTGCTCGCGATTCGCGATCGCGTCCGCTCGCACGGCAACTGGATCATGGGACCGCTGGATCACGGCTTCTGCAAATCGATTTATCTCGCCGCGCCCGAAGGCATCATGCTCGAGTTCTCGACTTCCGAAGGCGCCGCCATCGATGCGGAGGCGTGGATCGATCCCGAAGTGCAAGCGCTGGCGGGAATCAGCGGGGAAGATCTCGCGCGCTACAAGCGACCGCCGTCATTCGAATCGAAGGGTGGAAAGGTCGCGCAACCGAAGCCCGATCCGTCCAAGCCGCTGATGCAGTTTCCGCCGGATGCTGCCATTTGGACGATGCCTGACGAGGAAGTGACACGCCGTATGAGCGAAACCACTCCTCCGGTGGACGTGAAGAACAAGGCCAAAGCGGCCTAGCTGTTACATCATCGCGACCAGGCGGCGTTGAACTCCGGGCGAGTTCGGCGCCGCTGTCATTTTCGTCGATGCTATCGGCGAAATTGTTTAGCGCGTCGGTTTCGCGGTCGGAGGCGAGGTGCTCGATCCTTTCGCCTTGGCCGGTTTGCCTTCCATCCAGCGGTTGCATCCACTGCTCCCCGATACGCGCAAGCGGAAGCGCTGGAGTTTTTCCTCGATGCATAGACCCATGGTGGAAGCTCGCGGCGTCGCGCCCGGCTCGATCTGCCACCACTTACACGTCTTGCACGGTCCCCATGACGATGATGATTCGCTCATGACGATGCTTCTCTTGCGACGATGCTTTCTCGCGCGTTGCGGAATCAGGTGATTTCGGGAGGTTTGGGGCGGGCCGAGGCGAACGCGCCCACCGCGATGGCGACGGCGAACAGCCCCAACGCAGTAATGCCGAACGATTCCCACCATGGCAGCAACAGGAATTCGTGCAGGAACATGATGATCGCCGCCAGCAGGCAGATTGCGCCCGCGGCCATTAGAGCTCCGCTGGCGATGAAGCCCAACACGCGATCGGTCTGCTCTTCGAGCACTGTCTTCATGCCCGCGACGACCAGGCGAATCTCCGAGTGGAGGATTTTTGTGATGTCGTCAACCGCGCGCCCCAGCAGCGTCGCCCAATCGGTGTCGCGCGCTTCGCTGTGGATGCGGTCGTTCTTATGAACCAGCTGATTCTCCGCCATCGTCGGTCTCCGCAGTGGCGAGTTCGCTCCAGATTTTGTAACCAATCGCGAACATGATGGCCGGGCCGATGAGCTTTCGGTATTTGCTGGAACCGATTGCGAAGCCGAGCAGCCCGGCGAGACAGCTCGCACCAATGAGGTTATCGCGCAGCACTTGGGTAGGCTGGAAGACGGTTTCTGCGCGTTCCACTTCCTGCTCCATCTTGGCCTCGACCGTGCTCAAGGTCTCATGCAGGTCGCGCCGCGCGCCGTCCAGTTCTTCCTCGATTTTTGCGATCTCTTTTTCGGGCGTCATGCTCATTTCCCTGTGGCTTCCTCGACCAACGCGCCGAGCGAGGAATCGCCGTATGCCTCGCGCAAAACGATCTGCCCCAGCATCGTGAGAATGGTCAGCCCGCCCGACCGTTTCATGCCGCCACCGAGAATAAATCCGGCCGCCGCAGCAATCGCGAGGCATGCGATCGGCTCTTCCTCGATGATTTCGGTCCAGCTCCGATCCGCAACTCGCGGACTTATCCCGGCCTCTTTGGAATTCCCATTGCGCATCGGCTCACTCATAGCCGTTCTCACTTTGCGGGCAGACGCCGCATCAGTTGTGCTGCGACGAATCCCAGGGCAAAGGCCGCGCCCAGTGCGATCCACGGGTCGCGCCTGACGATTTCGCGCAAGTCGACGTCGGCCAAGCCACTTTCCTGGACATACTGTTGGGCGGCATCGGCAAACTGTTTGGCGGTTTTTAGCCCCTCTTTGGCGGAGCTATTGACCTTATCAGCCGCTTTGCGGATGGTCTCGCCGGCCCGGTCCGAGGCCTCATGAATCTTGTCGGAAGCCCGATCGGCTGCGTCGTGCAACTTTGTTTCCGCGTCGTCCGCCATGCGATGTATGTCTGCCATATAGAAGATACTCCTGTGATGATTGTGAACCGTCGACGCGGCGATGATCGGTTGGGCGACCTCTAGAGCGATGCGCCTTCCAGAGCCGAAACCGGCGCTACAGCCCTTTAGACGCCACTAAGAGAATAACCATTCATTTGGCTGCGGCCACCTGCGATGGTGCGGGACTCGCCTAAAGTCAGCCTCTCAGATAGCATACGTCGGTCTGATTTGCTCGATCATCACCATCCCAGGCATCGACATTCTTAAGCAATATTCTACGGACCGGAGATTCTGGTGGCTCACAAAATGAAAGTCGCTATCCTCGGAGCGAACGGTACCATGGGCGCTCCCGCGGGCGCGGTGTTTGCCAGCGCCGGCTTCGAGGTCGTCATGCTTGCCCGCGACGTCGAAAAGGCTCGCACTGCGATCGGCGGCGCGCAGACCGCGGCTCGCGCCGAAGCGGTGGCCGAACGCGTTCAGCATGGCACCTATGACAAAGACCTCGAGCGCGCGGTGTCCGAGGCGGACCTTATTTTCGAATCGCTCGCCGAAGATCTGAACCTCAAGAAAACCTTTTTCGAGCGCGTCGACAAATGCCGCCGGCCCGATTCTATCGTCGCAACCGGCTCGTCCGGGCTATCGATCGCGGAGATGGCGCGCGGACGCTCGGCTTCCTTCCGCGAACATTTTCTGGGCGTCCATCTTTTTAATCCGCCCCAGGTCATCGTCGGCGCCGAAGTGATACCGCAGACCGAAACCGATCCGAACGTAACTAAGAGCGCATGCGAGATGCTCGCCGGGCAGCTCGGACGCAAAGTTATCGTGACCGGAGACCGCCCCGCCTTCGTCGGCAATCGGGTCGGCTTCAAAGTGCTCAACGAATGCGCCGAGCTGAGCGAGGAGCACGGCGTCGCGTTTATCGACTACGTGGTCGGGCCGCATACCGGGCGCGCGATGGCGCCACTGGCCACCATCGATCTGGTCGGATGGGACGTGCACAAAGCGATTGTCGATAACGTGTACGCCAACACCGAGGATGAGGCGCATGCGTCGTTTCGCCTGCCCGCCTTCATGGAGCGCGGCGTCAAGGAAGGCAAACTGGGAGACAAAACCCCCAAGGAGGGTGGCTTCTACCGCAAGGATGGCAAGACGGTTGAGGTGCTCGATCCGAAGACCGGATCGTACCAGCCGCTGGAAAAACCTCGCAGCATTCCATTCGTGGAGAAGATGAAGCAGTTCAATCGCGAGGGCCGCTACAGCCAGGCCTTCAACGTATTCGTGGAAGCGCGCGGCGCCGAAGCCGACCTCGCGCGCCGCGTCATCCTCGGCTATGTCAGCTACGCGCTCAACCGGGTTGGCGAGGTTGCGCATTCGGCCGCCGACGTCGACACCATCATGTCCTACGGCTTTAACTGGGCGCCGCCGAGCGCGATCGTCGACTTGATCGGCGCGCAACACATCGTGCCGATGTTCTCGCGCTACAATTTGATGGTACCTCCGGTGGTTGAGAAAGTCGCCCGCAATGGTGGTAAACTCTACCAGGGCGGGATGCTCGATTACGGGCGAACGTTGGTTGGGTAGATTCAAGGTAAACCCGATAATATGACGCGGGCGAAGCGGAGCCCGAGGGAAACGAAAGAGACAAGAATCGGAACAACAACCTTAAGCTTCGGGATGAGACCCGAAGGGGGCGCGCAGCGCCACGCCGCAGGCGTACCCGAGGCGTAGCGGAGCGGAGCCCGAGGGGAAGATTAAAAGTGCCAAAATCAGCACCGGTGTATATTTTGGGAGGAGCGCAAACCGACTTCGCCCGCAATTGGACCAAGGAAGGAAAACACTTTGTAGGCCCGATGCGCGAAGCCGTCCTGGGCGCTCTGGAAGCCGCCAAAATCGAGCCCAAGGAAGTCGAGACTGCGCATATCGGCAACTTCGCCGCCGAACTGTACGCACATCAAGGGCACATCGGCGCATTCTTCCTCGAGGTCGACCCGGCCTTCTATGGGCTCCCGACCAGCCGCCATGAGGCCGCCTGCGCCTCGGGCTCGATCGCGATTCTGGCCGCCTCGGCGGAAATCGAAGCCGGTCGTTACGACCTCGCATGCGTAGTCGGCATGGAGCAGATGAAGACCGTCGACTCGACCACCGGCGGCGACTTCCTCGGCACCGCGGCGTGGTACGAGAAGGAAGCCAAGGGCATCGAATTCCCGTTCCCGAAGCTGTTCGGGCGTCTCGGTGACGAGTACGACAAACGCTATGGCCTCAAGGACGAGCATCTCGCGCACATCTCGGCGGTCAACTATTCCAATGCCAAGCGCAATCCGCTGGCGCAAACTCGCAACTGGTTCATGAGCGAGAGCCATGCGCAGAAAGAGTCGAAGTTCAACCAGGTCATTGGCGGCCGCATCAAGGTTAGCGACTGCTCACAGGTGACCGATGGCTCGGCTGCGATTTTTCTGGCCTCCGAAAAATACGCGACCGAATGGGCCAAGCGTCACGGCCAGCAGCTCTCGGATATTCCGCGCATCCTCGGATGGGGCCATCGCACCGCACCGCTCGAGTTCGATGTGAAGGTGGCAGAGAGCTACGACAACCAATACGTCCTACCCCATACGCGTGAGGCGATCGTTGACGCATTCAAACGTGCGGGCGTTTCCGGCATCGATAAGATCAACGCCATCGAGACTCACGATTGCTTTACCACTTCGGAGTATATGGCGATCGATCACTTCGGGTTGACCAAGCCCGGCGAGTCATGGAAGGCGGTTGAGGAAGGCGTCATCGAAATCGGCGGCAAGCTGCCGATCAATCCGAGTGGCGGCCTGATCGGCGCGGGTCATCCGGTCGGATGCACTGGCGTTCGCCAGATGCTCGATTTGCACAAGCAGGTCACCGGTACGGCTGGCGGGTACCAGGTCGAAGGCGCGAAGACCACCGCGATGCTGAATATCGGCGGAAGCGGCACCACTACCTGTGTATTCGTGGTAGGCAAGTAGAACCAATCGCAACCCGATAAGACGGCGGCCCTCCTCGGGTCGCCGTTTTCATTTTCGCCTCGCGGCACACCATCTGTGTCCGGAAGGTGCAATGGTGCAACTCCTGGTGGCGTTAGTGCCGCCAATCGTAACGTAGGCCCATCCAGACCCAAATGAGGCTTGGGAACGGGGGTTGCAATACACCCTCGCGAGCCGGCGCTAAACATACCGACCGGTTTGTTACCCGCGGGGTAGATGACCATGAACTGGGCCGAGGCAACTATGGATGGAAGAGTTGGTACCAGGCTGGCCGCAGAAAGATTTGTGACGGGCGCACTTCGGCGAATTCGAATTCGCGGGAGGCTGAAAAAACTGATGTGGACGGAAAATGTGGTGTCGATGTCTCAGCGCCCGGTCGCTCGCGAAATGGAGGAGATGAGTCAGGTTCGAAAGTGAGTGCGCCTCGGCCCCTTGGATCGCTACCCCGCAAAGTTTCCTCGTCGCCTTCCTTGCTTCTGGCCGGCCTGCGAGTAACCACTCCGGCCGGCCAGAAAGCTCTCTTTAAAGATTTCCTCGGACTACGCTGCGCTCCAACTGTCTGGATGCGCCTCGGACTCCGCTTCGCTCCGCCTCGGTGGCTGCGCGTGAGCGGCTGCGCCGCGGCTTCGCTCGCTTCGCGTCCCACTCGAAAGTTCGCGCTCAAGCTGCGGGTCGCGTAAGTTCGCTTTTAACCGAAGGACGTGTTTGCCATTCTGAAAGCATTATCGCGATGCGGAGGGCATCGGACATGGACCAGGCGCGCAAGATCGTAGTCGGCGAAACCGCTCCGGATTTCTCCCTACCCGATACCACCGGCGCCGCACGACGGCTCTCGGAGTTGACGCAAGACTCCTTGTGCGTGGTGCTTTTCTATCGAGGCCACTGGTGACCGTTTTGCCTCCGTCAGTTGGCGGACTATGCGAAGGTTTACAAAGATTTCCGCGCCGCCGGCGCTGAGGTAGTCGCGATCTCGGTCGATCCCTCTGATCGTTCAAAAAGCTTGCGTCAGGACCTCGCGATTCCTTTTCCGCTTCTCTCGGACAGCAGTCGCACGACGATCGTTGAATGGGGCGTGCTCAACACCGGCGAGAAAGGCGGCATCGCGATTCCCGCAACCTTCCTCATCGATCGCGACCGCAAAGTCCGCCTCGCCAGCGTGGAAGACATGATGATGCGTATCGAGCCGCGCGCGATGCTGGATTTCATTCGCGCGCTGCCGTCCGGGGAGACCGCACCTCCGCGCGCCCGCGGCGTCAATCCCGCATTGATGTTTCTGCGCGCGATGGCCAACGGCTTTCGCTACGGAGTCACCGTCAAGCGCGGCTGATAGTTGATCGCCTGGAAAGACCATTGCCTTCGCCACCAGACAAATGCTGGAGTGGCGTCGATGCGAAAACTTGTTGTAGCGATAGTTTGCCTCGCCATCTCGGCAGCAGGTTGCACGGGGGAGATCCGTGAAAGTACCGCGCAACTGCCGGTCCGAATCGGCGGCCAGCAGATGCTCACCATGACGACGCCGCGCGCGCTTCATGCGGCGGTCGCCCTGCACGACGGACGAATCCTCATTAGCGGCGGCACCAGCACCGCCAACGTCGGCGGCGTCCTCGATAGCGCTGAAATCTACGATCCTGCGGTGGGCACTTTCGAGCCGACCGGCACCATGACGGCCGCGCGCCAAGGCCATACCGCGACGGTGCTTCCCGATGGACGAGTGCTGTTGACGGGAGGCACCAAAAACATCGGCTTCCGTGCCACGCTGGCGAGCGCGGAAATTTACGATCCGGGTTCCGGCACCTTTCAGACGACCGGCTCGATGACGACGGCGCGCGAGGGACACACCGCGACCTTGCTGCGCGATGGACGGGTGTTGATCGCCGGCGGCAGCCCGAACGGAACCAGCACCACTGCCTCCGCGGAAGTTTACGATCCGCGCAGCGGCAAGTTCAGGGCAATCTCGCCGATGGGTGTGCCTCGCGAAGCCCATAGCGCGACCTTGATGAAGGATGGGCGGGTGCTCATCGCCGGCGGTGGACGCGGCGGAATGCCCGGTGGCTACATCGCATACGACACTGCGGAGATCTTCAATCCCGCGACGAATTCCTTCCACACCGTCAGCGCGCATATGAAGGTTGACCGGGTTGGACCCGCCGCCGCGCTCCTCGACGACGGCCGGGTGCTGATCGCGGGCGGGAAGTCCGGCCAGATTCGCAATCCATTCGGCGGTGGGAACCTCGCCTCTTTTACGCCGCTGGCGAGCGCGGAGACATTCGATCCCGAAACCCGCTCGTTCGTCGCGCTGCCTCGCATGCATGCGACTCATTACCTTGGCGTCGCGACGCGGTTGGACAACGGAACAATTCTCATCACCGGAGGATGGACTGCAATCGGCGGGATGATCGGGGGCGAGCGCGTCACGGATTTGTTCGAGCCCGAGCGCAACATTTTCGCCGGTGGCGAGCTTCACGTCGGACGCCTCGAACAGACCGCGACCCTTTTGCGAGACGGCGACGTGCTGGTCGCCGGCGGTCTTGACCGCCAAGGCAACGTCACCGCGACGGTTGAGTTCTACGCGCCCAGGGCCGGGGAATTCGTCCGCACGCCCTCGACAAGCCGTCCGCAATTGAGCGAGTAATGTTCCATGGCGGACGCAGCAAAGCTTCCTGAATTTTCACTGACCGATCTCGCCGGTGGCGCGCGCAAATTTCCGTCCGGTCGTCACGCCCTGCTTTGCTTCGTAAAGGAAGACTGCGCGACCTGTCAGATGACGATGCCGTTGATCGAATGCGCTCATGCCGCGTTCGCCTCGAAGCTCGACGTGCTCGCGATCGGGCAGGATGCCGAGGGCAATGCCAAGCTCGTCGAAACGCATCACCTGAAGACGCCGATGCTCGACGACTCCACCCTGCACGTTTCGTTCGCCTACGGCCTCGACACGGTGCCGACCATCATTCTCGCCACGCCAGATGGTACCGAAATGCGCCGCTTCGTCGGGTTCGACAAGCCCGATTGGCAAAACATGATGGATGAGCTCGCGCGCTTGTCGGGCATCGCGGTACCGCGCATCGACTGGTCGAAGTATCCGCAACAGCGCCCGGGTTGCGGGTCGAAATCAGTCGAGCCGGAAATCGCGGAACGATTGGAGGCCGAAGCGCGCGGCGATCGGATGACCGCGCGGCAAATCGAAATCGGCGAGCAAGACCCCTTCGAGTTCATGTTCGAACGCGGCCTCACCGACGGGTTGCCGGTGATTCCGCCTACTCCGGAACGGGTCAGGAGCATGCTCACAGGAACGCAGCGCGATCCTCGCGAGCTGATCGCTTCGTTGCCGCCAAACATGGGTCCCGCGACGATCGAAAAGATCGCCGTCAATGCCGTCATGGCGGGATGCAAACCCGAGTACATGCCCGTCATTATCGCCGCGCTCGAAGCGATCGCGACTCCGGAATTCAACGCTCATGGAATCATGTCGACGACCTGGGGCGCGACGCCGGTTATTGTCGTCAGCGGCCCGATTCGCGAACGCATCGGCATGAACATGGGAATGATGGCGCTGGGGTATGGTAATCGCGCCAATGCGACAATTGGGCGCGCGGTGAAACTCACGCTGCGCAACGTGGGCGGCGCCAAGCCCGGCGATATCGAACGCTCGACGCTCGGATCGATTGGCAAATTCACCACCTGCTTCGCGGAATGGGAGGAGCGCAGTCCGTGGGAACCGCTGCATGTCGAGCGCGGCTTCAAAAAAGCGGACAGCGTAGTCACCGTGTTCGGCCTGGAATCGAGTTCGCGTCAGATCGCTGACCAGACTTCGCGCACCGCACGCGCGCTTTGCGGAAGTCTCGGCCTGGGGCTCGAAGCATGCTGGCATCCGAAGCAACACGGGGCCGGTGAGATCCTGCTGATCGTGAGCCCCGAGCATGCAGATACGATCGCGCGCGATAAATGGTCGAAGGCGCAGGTTCGTGCGCGCATCCAGGAGATTACCTCGCGTCCGCTTCGAGAGCTGATTCCCGACGCCGAATGCGGCGAGGGAGTCCCGCTCAAAGCGCTCGGCCTGGTCAATCCCACCCCGGAGCAACTGGATCAGCGCATTCCGAAGTTTCGCAGCCCGGCGCATATCAATATGATCGTGGCCGGCGGCGAGGCGGGAAAATTCTCCGCCGTGTTCGCCGGATGGGTCAGCGGACCGATGGGCTCCAGCAGTGTGAGCCGGAAAATCGAAGAGGTGTAAGGACATCATGCGAATCGTGGATCCGACCGATGAGCGAGTGCCGGTACGGCGCACGCTCGCAAAACGAAGCGGGCAGATCAGCGGATCAGTCGCGATATTGGACATCTCCAAACCGCGCGGCGATGTGCTGATCGAGCAGATCGCGGCGCGCCTTCGCGAAGAAATGCCGGGCGTGGAAATCCGCCGCTACCGGAAACCGACCTTCACCAAACCTGCACCCGAAGAGTTGCGGCGTCAGATCGCAAAGGAGAGCGACTTCGTTATCGAAGCGCTAGCCGATTGAGGGTCATGCACAACGTGCAGTGTGCACGATTCAGTCTGGTTTGAAATAAATGGCAAGCCCTCGGTGATGGTGGCGTCGAGCGCGTTTACGGATGCCGCTGAGAAACAGGCCGCGGCGCTGGGACTCCCGGAACTCAATCGCGTATTCGTACCGCATCCGATCCAGGACGCGACCGACGATGAGATGCGCGACAAGGCTGACGCGATAATCGATCAGCTGGTTGCGGCGCTGAAGAAGTAACTTTGATAAGGGACGGCGGCATCGGATGCTGCCGTCCCCTGCAGTTCGATCAGTTGGCGCCGAAGGCCGCCTTCTCTTTGTCGATCGCCATCTTGAACGACGGCCGGCTGTGGATGCGGTTCAGGTACGCCACCAGCTTCGGCCATCGCTTCGCATCGACGGTGTATCCCGCCAGCATGAAATTCACAAACTGGGTGGCGATGCCGATGTCGGCGACGCTGAACTTGTTGCCGACCAGGAATTCCTTGTTGCCGATTTCACCTTCCAGGTAATCGAACATCGGCGGAAGCTCAGTGTCGACAACCTTCTGAATCTCGGCCAGATTCGGCTCCTGCTTGAAAAACCGCGGCGCGATCACTTTGGGGAAGAAAACTTTGCCGCCAGTGATCGGTGCGAGTCCACCGTCGCCGTATTCCTCGAACCACAACGCGCGCGCATAGTCGTAAGGATCCGACGGATACAGCGAAGGCTCGGGCTTGGTCTTTTCCAGGTACGCGATGATGACCGAGGAGTCCGCCAGCGTGCGCTCGCCGTCCTGGTAAGCTGGAATCTTGCCCAGCGGACTGATTTTGCGCCATTCGGGCGGTGCGCCGAACGGGATGACTTGCTCATGATCGAAGGCAATTCCTTTTTCGTTCAGCGCAACGAAAGCTTTGCGCACGAATGGCGAGCCGAAAGCTCCGAGTAGTTTGGGCATTGCGAGACTCCTTTTCCGATGATGCCTAATGTAGATGTCGAACGGGAAACGCGCATTCGACATTAAACGATTGCCCGCCGCACTGGAATGACAGTTCTTGCCGGGACGGTTATAAATATGGTTCGCAATGCAGGCAGCGACCAAATCAGAAAACGAGCATCAGCTCGCCTCGCGCGCCATCGCGACACGCATCAGCCCGGCGCCCAAGCGGATTCTCATCAAGGCCGTCAACTGGCTCGGCGATCTCGTGATGAGCCTGCCCGCGATGCGCGCGATGCGGCGGGCGTTTCCCGACGCTCTTCTCGCGATCCTCGTCAAGCGGGAACTGGCGGGCTTCTTCGATGGCGCGGACTGGATCGATGAGGTGATTCCTTACTCGGTGGCGAGCGGCCTTGGCGGACTTAACGATCGCCGCAAGATCGTCGGCGAGATTCGCGTGCGCCATTTCGATCTCGCGGTGCTGATGCCCAACAGTTTCGAATCCGCGCTCTGGATGACTGCGGCCGGAATTCCTCGTCGCGCCGGCTATGCCCTCGATGCGCGGGGCGCGATGCTCACGCACAAAAGCGCGCCGCCTCACGACGCTCTCCAGGGTCATCAGGTTCACTATTGGCTCGCGATGATTCGCGAGACTCTCGGCATCGAGGGCGATGCCGGCGACCTTGCGATTTCGCCGGACACCGCGCATCTCAAAAATATGCGCGACTGGTTGGCGTCACATCGAAAGCGCACGTCCGCGCCGTTGATCGCGATCGCGCCGGCAGCGGCGTATGGTCCCGCGAAGGAGTGGCCGGCGGCAAAATTCGCGGCGGTCATCGATTCGCTCGCGGAAAGCCTCGGCGCGGAATGCGTGCTCGTAGGTGCGCCGTCCGAGCGCGCCAAATGCGAAGAGGTCGCGGGGTTATCCTCGACGGTCGCGATTGTATCGGCGGGTCAAACCAGCATCGGTGAACTTATAGCTTTACTTTCGATTTCGTCGGGCTTCATCGGCAATGATTCGGGCTGTATGCATCTCGCGGGCGCCCTCGGGATTCCCGCAGTGGCGATTTTCGGATCGACCAACCCGCTCCGCACGGGTCCATCGGGAACTAGCAGCCGCGTGATTTGGCATCACCTCGAATGCAGCCCGTGCCTCGCGCGCACCTGCCGTTTCGGCCATTACAATTGTCTGCGCGCGGTCGAACCTAAAGAAGTACTTGAAGCCTTGTCATCGATAGGCGGAGGCTTCTCGCGATGAAACTCAAGGACCTCGCATCGAGGCTGGGACGCGAATTTCGCGGCGATGGCGAGGTCGACATTTTCATGCCCGCGCCGATCGAAGCCGCCGGGCCCGGCACCATAATCTTCGTGGCCAATGACAAGTATGCGCCGATGCTCGAAACGACCTCGGCGGCATGCGTGATCGTTCTCGAACAATTCGCCGCGCGCGCCAAATGCCCGGTGCTGATCAGCCCCAATCCGTATTTCGATTTCTCACGCGTGTTGGAGATCTTTTTTCCGCCGCTCAAACCGGCACCCGGAATCGATCCGACCGCGCACATCGCGCCCGATGCGATCATCGGCGAGAATGCTTCAATTGGTGCGCTGGCTGTGATCGGAGCGCGTGTGCGCATCGGCAAGAATACGGTCATCCATCCTCATGCGGTGATCTATCCCGGCGTCACCATCGGCGACGACTTCACTTGTCACAGTCACGTCTCGATTCGCGAAGGCGTGTCGATCGGAAATCGCGTGGCGCTGCTCAGCGGCGCGGTCATCGGCGCCGACGGCTTCGGGTTCGGCGAACATGCTGGCGGGCTGTTCAAGATTCCGCAGGTGGGCACGGTGGTGATCGAGGATGACGTCGAGATTGGCTCCAACTCGACCATCGATCGCGCGACCATCGGCGCGACGATTTTGCATCGCGGCGTCAAGCTCGACGACCAGGTGCATATCGGCCACAACTGCGAAATCGGCGAGTACTCGCGCTTCGCGGCGCTGGTCGGGATCGCCGGCTCCACGAAGATCGGGGAATGGTGCCAGTTTGGCGGCAATTCGGGATGCGCCGATCACGTGACAGTCGGTGACCGGGTGCTGGTCGCTGCGAAGTCGGGCATCCACGCCGATGTCGCCAGTGATACGATCGTCGGAGGAGTACCGGCGGTCGATGTTCGGCAGTGGCGTCGGTACGCGATGGCGCTGCCGCGGTTGCCGGAATTGGTTCGACGGATGCGTGCGCTGGAGGATCGCGTCGAACGCCTCATCAAAAGCTCGGGTTGAACTCAAGGTCATGAAAATCTGGAATGCCGTCCTTTTGGTCTTCGCGCTCGGTCTTGCTGGTATCGCCCTTTCCGGATGTCCTCTGCTGATGATCGGCAGTCTCGGCTACACCGGCTACCAGTACCACGAGAAGGAGGGCGTCTTCGCTCCGGGCCAGGTCTTCGGAGGTCCCGCGCCCGAGGACAAGGACAAGAAGCCGTCAGCCCAGGGTTCCGCCGCGAAAGCACCGCCGCCGAACGATGACAGCATCGAGTGATTCAGGCCCGATGCAGGCGGGTTCGGCGGGAACCGCCACCCTTGTTTTCCGGTTACATGATCAGAGAGGATCATAAAGGAGTTCCGGGGTGAAAAGTCTCCTCACACGCCGCGCGTTCGTGATGGGCTCGCTGATGGGCGCCGCCGCGGTCGCCATCGACAAGACGTTGCTGCGCGCGGCCGATGGTTCGACCGACGACGGATCGGGCGGAATCCAAAAGGTCTCGATTGTCGAGTTCACCAACGCAGGTCAAAAGAAGGGAATCGTCATGGCTGACAAAGTTGTGAAAACCGACGCTGAGTGGAAGAAAATCCTCTCGCCGGAGCAGTTTAACGTCGCGCGCAAGGCCGGTACCGAACCGCCCTTCTCCAACAAGTATGCCGAATGGCATGAGAAGGGCATCTTTCGATGCGTATGCTGCGGAACCGCGCTGTTCAGTTCGGACACCAAGTTTGACTCGGGCACCGGATGGCCGAGCTTCTGGCAACCGATCGCGCCGGAAAATGTCGAAACCAAGGCCGACAACAGTCTCTTCATGAGGCGCACTGAAGTGGCGTGCAAGCGCTGCGATGCGCACCTCGGCCACGTCTTCGAAGATGGACCGGCTCCGACCGGATTGCGCTACTGCATGAACTCCGCGGCGCTGGATTTCGTGAAGTCCGACACTCCCGAAAAGACCTGAACCGCACGTGCAGCACAGATTCGAGTAGCCGGTTTTTCGAAGGGCCGGCTACTTCAGAAAATCTGCGATCAGTTGGTTGACCTGGTCCGGCTTCTCCTGATGGACGAAGTGTCCGGCTCCGTCGATGATCTCGATTTTCAATCCGCGCGGAAAATATGCCGCCATTCCTTCGGTCAGTTCCGCACCGATGCATCCGTCGCTGCGTCCTTGCAGCATCATCGCGGGCACCTCGATCGGACGTGGCGGAGCGGGGGGCGCAGCATCCGGCTGCGGTGGCTTGAACAGCGGTCCGAGTGTCGCGCGATAGTAACCGAGCGCGGCCGCGGTGGTGCCCGGCGCGCGGAAGCATCGCTTGAGCGCTTCCATGTCTTCGGGCGCCCATTTCCATCCGGGCGACCAATCCGCCCAGATTTTTTCCAGGAAGGCGAAGTCGTTAAGCGACACCGCCATCTCGGCGATCAGGCTCTGAAAATAGTACATGTACCAGGAGCGCTTCTGCTGCGCGTAGTTGGTGGCGAGCGACTGGAAGAATTGCGGGCCGTATGGGACCGCGGCGGTAATCAGCTTGCGAATCTTTTTCGGCGCAACCCCTGCCGCCTCATATGCCGCGACGGCGCCCCAATCGTGACCGAACAATACCGCGTCGCTCGCGCCCAGCGCGTCGATGAGCGCGAGAGCGTCCTCGCCCAGTGCGCCGATGTCGTAGCGTCCGTCGGGCGCGGCGCCAGTGGGGGCATAGCCGCGCATGAACGGCGCCACCACATGGAATCCCGCATCGGCCAGCATCGGCATCTGATGCCGAAACGAATGCGCGGTGTCCGGAAATCCGTGCAGGCATAGGACCAGCGGACCGGCCCCGGCCTCCAGGACATGAAAATCAATTCCCGAAGCGCGAACCACGCGGTTTTTTTCGGACACCTGTCCAGCCATCATCTACCTCGATTTTCCGGACTTGCCGGGCAGCGGTTTCGCATCGACCAACACGCCGACCAGCAGCGCCGTCTTGTTTCCCCGGTTCACCCACGCGTGATTGGTGCCGCGCTGCACGACCACGTCAAACGGCTTGAGCGCGACCTCGCCCTTGTCGAGGATCAAGGTCACTTCGCCATCGAGCAGGACCACGTAATCGATAGTGCGCGTGGTATGCATGCCAGGCCCGCGCGAAGTATCGGGACGGCAATGCTCGCCACCCATCGCTTTGAATCCCGCCGCGCTCATCTCCTCGAGTTCGCGGGCGGAGAGGCTTTTGTTCTCCGGCTCCAGGGTGAAGAAGCGGCAAGCGCTACCACCGTCGGGAGGTTCGAGAATCACCGGACGTTTGCCGAGATCGCCCTTGATGGAATTATCCGCCATCCCGTCGGTGACCCAGACCTCGCCGAGTCCTCCGAGGATCGAACCGGGCGGTCCGTCGATCGCAACGATTGATTTTCCGTCCGCATCGAAACCGGTAACGACGCGCCGAGTTTTTTCGATCATGGGAGCCTCCAAATTCGCAACCTGAAAGCACCGCTATCGCCACTTCGAGGCGATTGCAAGGCGCAGGTTCGGGTCCACGGCGAGGCGAAACCAGGAGCGACTAATTTTGGACAAAGGGGTATAATGCGTGGTTGGTGACGGCGGGAAACGACAATGCGAGGGATCGAGCGATCGAAAGCGGAGGAATTTACCAAACGAAGCCAAACTCTCCTTATAGAATCAGCACTTTTTCAAATGAACCTCGCGATCGAAGCCAATTTGGTGGGAAAACGCGCCAGTTTCTGTCGCGGATGTGTTCGGGCCGTCGGAGTGCCGCTCGCGCACAACGTATTTTGCAAAAACAAAGCCACTTTGTGCCCATGAAACCTCGACTTTCTTCTGCGGTGGCATCATATCAACGATCAGGATCGGAGGGGGTCTCGGCTCTTTATCGACTAAGTGTCGGTAGTCCAGTTCTCAACCGGTGATCGAGGCTACATCGTGCAACGCCTGGGACGCTCGTTCGATGATCTCGGTCATCAAGTCATCGGTCATAACCGTTGAGAGCGCAATCATGCCGCGCGGCGCGATGAACAAGCCGTGATTCAGCATCGCGAGATGGAACTCGGCAATCAGCTTCGCATCATCGCGCGCGATCGTTGGCGGCGGCGGATCATTGAGGAAGAAGACGTTCATCAACGATCCGATGCGCCGCACCGAGAACGGCAACTCCACCGCAGTGGCGGCTTTCTTGAGCTCGCGCGCGAGACGATCGCCGAGGCGATCCATCGTGTCGATGCGCTCCCTGGTCAGTTCGCGAACCGAGACCACGCCTGCCGCGCAGGTCAGCGGATTTCCATTGAAGGTTCCCGAATGCCATAGCGCGCCGCGATTGCGCGGATCGAGGCACGACATCAGCGACTCGGCGCCGCCGAGCGCGCCGACCGGAAGTCCTCCACCGATGATCTTTCCCATCATCGTGAGGTCGGGCTGGACATCGAAGAGCTGCTGCGCGCCGCCGGTCGCAAGCCGCAGCGTGATGACTTCATCGATCACGAATATGGTACCGGCGCGGCGCGTCGCTTCGCGTACCCGAGTGAGAAATCCCGGCGGAGGAATCACCACGCCCGACGAGCCAAGGACCGGCTCGAGGAACACCGCGGCAATCTCCTTGCCGCGCTCGGAGAGCAGCGCCTCGAAGGCATTGGGATCGCCGAAGTCCGCGAGGATGGTGCGCTCACCCTCCTGCCCTGCGAGGCCCACTTCGAGATCGTCGTACGACCCATGATAGCCATGGCGCGCCATCAGGATGAGTTTGCGTCCGGTCATCCGGCGCGCGACGTGCGCCGCCAACATTCCGGCCTCGGTTCCCGAGTTGCAGAAGCGGACCTGCTCGATCGACTGGACGCGCTGGCACAGCAGTTCGGCCAACTCGACCTGTGCATGAGATCGCGCGGGCCACGCGGTACCGCGCCCCGCCGCACCTCTGATCGCAACGACGATCGGCGGATACGCGTTGCCATGCACCAGGCTGGTGTAGTTGCCGAGCAGATCGATGTACCGGTTGCCATCGGCGTCGAACAGGAAGGGACCTTCGCCGCGAACCATCGTGAGTGAGTAGGGGCGATACTGCTGGACCGAGCGGGTGTCGCCACCGGGCATCACACGCTCGGCGCGCTTCGCGACTGCGGCCGATTTAGCGGTGGTCGACCAATAGCGCTCCTCGATCGTGCTCATCGGATTCCCCTCTCCCCGTTGGGTTTACGGCTGCGAATTGATCATTGTCGCTGGCGCCTTGGTCGCTGCACCATCTTGAGCGCGGTCCGCTTCGCGCTTTTGATCGGGGTTACGTTGGACTGCGGCAACAGTTCGTAGACCGAAATGTGGTTCGCGCTTTCCGAAGTGAATGGGCGCCGATCCCATCCGCCCCATCGCTCGCGCAAACGCATCCCAGCGATATGCGCCATCAGGTCAAGTTCGGCAGGATAAACGAAACGAAGCTCGACCGGGTATCTATGAATTCCGTCGTCATCGATCACGATGAACTGCGAGCGCACATACTGCAGCGCCGCATCGAGCTTACTGACCTCTATCAGAGTGCGTTCGTCCGAAATCAAGGGCGTGGAGGTACGCCGGCCAGCGCGATCATATCGGGTGAGGTCAGGAACAAACGCCTCGATGACGAATGCGCCGTCAGGAGTGAGACGCTTGGCGACGCGGGTGAAGCATCGCACCTGGTCCTCCTGCGTGCGGATTCCGAAGAAGGTGTTGAAAACGACGTAGATGAGCGAGAAGCGGCCGCCGATTTTCAGATTGGCAAAGTTGCCTATTTCAACCGGGATCTCCGCACCGCCCGGCTTGCTGCGAAGCTTCTCAACCATCGCAGGCGAAGCATCGACTCCGTGTATTCTAATGCCGCGCTGCGCGAGCGGAAGCGCGATTCGTCCGGTGCCGATGCCGAGTTCGAGCACCCGCCGGCCCTTCGCCAGCGGCGCGAGGAAATCAACTGCCTCGGATGCGTCGTAGCGCATGCTGTCGTTGACGCTGTCGTAAACCTCGGCGATGCGCTCGCCGTAGGTGGATTCGTCGTAGTCGGCCATGAGGGCACAAAATCAAACCGGCGCGGTCAGCGTCAACTCATTTGATCGCCGCGATCGCTTCGATCTCCACCAGCAGCCCGTCGACCGCAAGCGAATGCACGCCGACCAGCGTTGACGCTGGCGGCTCAGCACCATCTGGAAACAGAATCGCGCGCGCCTCACGCATCGCGGCATAGTCGGAAGCTTTGTACTGCACGATGTAGGTGTTCATCTTGACGATGTCGGATGGCTTCGCGCCCACGCCGGCGAGCGCCACGATCAGATTGTGCGCAACCTGCTTTATCTGCGTGGTCAAATCGCCTGGCCCGACAATTTTCCCTTCCTTGTCGATTGCGACCTGCCCCGCGATGAACGCGAGCTTCTGCGCGCCCTCGATGGTTACGACATGCGAGTAGCCGCGCGGCGTGAGCAACGTATCGGGATTGATGTTCTTCCGTTCCATAGACTGCCTCACTGATTTTCAGATCGCGCGGATTATCGCACGGAGAGAACGGCTTCGTCGAACCTCAAGCGCGCACGATTCCCTTGTCGGCCAGCGCATTGACCAGCAGATGGAAGTAGATGAAGCCGCCCCACGCATGCCATCGCGCGATCGCCTGGCCGACGCCGGCATAGTCGAGTTCGTCCTCGATGCCGAGGTAGGCGCGCAGTCCATTGCGTCCACCGACATCGTCGCCCGGGAAAATGTTGAACCTGCCGAAGCCGCGCAGGAGCACGTATTCAGCGGTCCAGCGGCCGACACCGGAAAGCTTGCTCAGCTCCTCGATCGCCGCGTCATCTTTCAGGTTCGCGAGAGTCTCGAAGTCGCCATTCGTCGACGCCAGTTGCGCGAGGCCAATGAGGTATCGCGCCTTCGGGCGACTGAGGCCGAGCGCGCGAAGATCTTCGACCTCGGCGCGCGCGATGTCGGCAGCCCCGGCGCAGGCATGAAGTCTCATTCCATCGACGTCGATAGTTCGCCCGTACTTCTCGGCGATTCGATTGACCACGTGCATCCCGGCGGTGAGCGAAACCAGCTGGCATGCGACCGCGTTGGTGAAAGCTTCGAAGTTGGTTGGAAAGCGCACCGGCTTCATGCCCTTGAGCCGATTGACCAGCGGGCCAAGGGCGGCATCCTTGCGCGCGAGGCGGTAGAAATCGCGCAAATCGATCGACAGTCCGAGGATCCGATTTACGATCGGCTCGACTTTCTTTTTCGACGATCCGCTCGCGACGATCTCAAGCTCTGCTGATTTGGGCGGCGCTACCTGACGGACCGCGATCGCGACTGGATCGCCATCGACGACGATTACCCGGCGATAAGTGTCGCCATCGAAATGATCGATGGTGTTGTGGGGTCGGCGACGAATCGCCCATGCGGTCAGATCCAAACGAAACGGCGGGACCGGCTTAAGCCTGAAACTGACTTCGCCCATCCCGCCGGTTCTATCATCTATATGCAGGTGCTGCGCGAGGTCAGCGCATCTTGGCCATCACCTTCGCGTAGTTGTCGATCATCGGCATCACGGTTTCGCGCGGCGCCGGAGGCAGCGGGAACAGCAGCCGCTCAAAGCCCAAATCGATTAGCTGCTTCAGCACATCTTCTTTTCCCGGCGCGCCGAACAGCGACAGCGAGAGCTTCTTTCGTCCGCGCGCCTTCTCGGCTTCGCGTAGTTGCTTGATAGCGGATGGCCAGTCGGCGCCGGGACGATTGATCGGGAGCCATCCGTCGCAATAGTCGGCGACGCGCTCGAAGACTTTCTTTGATCCCGAACCCATCAGGACGGGCGGACCGCCCGGCTGCACCGGTTTGGGATACGACCAGATCTTGTCGAAGTTGACGAACTCGCCGTGGAATTCGGCCTCTTCCTTGGTCCAGATTTCCTTCATCGCGAGAATTTTCTCGCGTACCGTCTTCCAACGCTTCCTGGAATTTGCACCGTGATTTTCCATCTCCTCGACGTTCCATCCGCCACCGATTCCAAACAGCATGCGCCCGTGGGAGATCATGTCGAGTGATGCGACTTCCTTCGCGAGCACAATCGGATCGCGTTCGATGACGAGGCATACTCCCGTGCCGAGTTTGAGCTTCTTGGTAACCGCGGCCGCCGCACCGAGCGCGACGAACGGATCGTGCGTATGCCAATACTCCTTCGGAAGATCGGTGCCACCGGGGAATGGAGTCTTTCGCGAGGCCGGAATGTGCGTATGCTCCGGGAAGAACAGCGACTCGAAGCCGCGTTCTTCCGCAGCAATAGCCAATTCGATCGGCTGGATCGCATAGTCAGTCGGGAACATGAACAGTCCGAAATCAGCCATCGCAATTACTCCTCATTTATCCAGTCAGATAGTCAGTGCATTGCTTAGTTTTTGGTAGAGCGAAGTACAGTTCCCGGCATCGCACCCGAATGCTTGCCGTGGTCGTATAGTAATTGACCGTTGACGATTGTGTATTCGATTCCCTGCGACGGCATCACCAGGCGCTTTCCGCCACCGGGGAGGTCATTGCGCATCTGCGCGCGTCGCGCCGAGCCGACCGTGTTGGGATCGAAGATCGCCACATCAGCCGCGAGGCCCTTCTTCAGCCGCCCTCGATCCTTGATGCCGAAAAAGTCCGCCGGCTCCGCGGTCAGCCTCTGCACGCCGCGCTCCAGCGTGATCGCCTGCTTCTCGCGCACCCAATGGCCGAGCAGGTAGGTGCAATATCCCGCGTCGCACAGCATGTTGACGTGCGCGCCGCCGTCCGAGAGCCCGACCAGCGTACGATCATCCTTGATAAGACGCTCGATACCGTTCTCATCGAACTGCGCCATCGTGTATTGGATGTTGAGATCGTCCTCGAGCGCGAGGTCGATGAAGGTGTCGAGCGGGTCTGTGCCGCGCTCTTCGGCGATTTCGGCGACGGTTTTGCGCTCAAGCGGCTTCATCGCGGGATTGGTGACTTCGAGGACCTCGACCCGATGCCACTTGCCCCCGAACAGGCGCGGCTTTTTCATCTCCTCGCGCCACCGATTGCGCCAGCCCTTGTCGCGATAGATTTCCTTCTGCTTCTCGCGCGGCTGGTTGAAAATGGGATTCCACGATTCGGTATCCGCGAAGGTGAATGGATTGCTGAGATCCATTTGCACCACGAAGGGCTTGGGCAAGACCTGCGGAACTCCGCCGCGCCGGATGAGCGGCTCGAGCCGACGCATCGTGTCGTCGCAGACCTCCGGATGCTTGGGCTGACTCGACATCCCGAGCCAGGTCACCGGTCGCGTGCTTTCGTTCACCAGGAATCCCAGCAAATCTTCTTCCTCCTCAGACACGCGTCCCGCGCGCCGAGTCAGAGCGACCTCGATAGCGCCCTTGCCGAGCTCGCGCAGCGTGCCCGCGTAGGCCTTCAGCTCATCGCGGCTTGCGAGCCGGCACGCGAGCGGACGTCCCTTGAATCCGATGTGCTGAGGCAGCGTCGTGGTAGACCATCCGAACGCACCCGCTGCGACCGCCTCTTTGATAAGCGCCGCAATCTTCGCCGTCTCGTCGGGTGTCGCCTCGCGCTGCATCGATTCTTCGCCCATCACGTAATGGCGAAAGGGAGTGAGCGGCGCCATGAAGCCGAGGTTGATCCCGCTGCCACGCTTCTGCGCCGCATCCATGAATTGGGGAAACGTAGTCCAGTCCCAGGTGATGCCCTTGTTGAGGGCGTCGTAGGGAATCGCCTCGACATTCACGAGATCCCAGGCCGCGACGTCGTGTACGTCGGGCTTGCACGGCGCAATACCAACGCCGCAGTTGCCCATCACCACCGAGGTCACGCCATGCCAACTGGTGCAGGTGACCAGGGGATCCCAGCAGATTTGTGCGTCGTAGTGAGTGTGCGGATCGATGAAGCCGGGGGCGACGATGAGGTCCGACGCATCAATGGTGCGCTTGGCAGGTTCGGTGACGCTGCCGATTTCTTCGATTTTGCCGTTGGCGATCGCGACGTCGGCGCGCACGCGCGCAGCGCCGGTGCCGTCGACCACAGTGCCATTTTTGATTAGTAGGTCGTACGACATGATGCTTTCCTTCTAGTTCAGATCCATGCGATAGAGTTTCGCCGCGTTGTCACAGGTCATCTTGCGCGTGACGTCGTCGGGAATTCCCTCGAAGTCCTTCGCGATCACCTTTAGTGAATCGGGCCAGGTCGAATCGGCGTGCGGGAAGTCGGACGCCCACATGTAGTTGTCGGCGCCGAAATAGCGCCACGTCATCGGCCCGATCATGTCGTCCTGGAACGTGACCCATACGTTGCGGCGCACGTACTCGCTCGGCTTCAGCTTGAGGCCGACCTTGTCCCACATCACACCGAATTTTTCGTAGACGTGATCGAGGCGATACATGAAGTGCGCGACCCAGCCGCTGTCGTTTTCGGCCGACACGACCTTGAGCGCGGGAAAGCGATCGAGCACGCCGCCGAAGATCATCTGCTGGAGCGACTTCTGCACCGAATGCACCGCGCCCATCGCGTTGAGCAGGAATGGCGCGGGACCGCCGCGGTCGTCGCCGGCATCAAGCATTGAGCGGGCGGGCGTACCGTCGGGCCTGGCCTTGGCGGTGTTCTCCTTCTTTCCGGTGACGACGTGGAGCGAGAGCGGCATGCCGAGTTCCTGCGCCGCGGCCCAAAACGGATCGTAGTCGGCGGCGAAGTAGGGTTTCTCCCTGGGCGGCGAGCCCCAAATCATCGCGCCACGCAGACCAAGCTTCGCGCATCGCTCGAGTTCGCGGGCGCCGGCGGCGGGATCCTCCAACGAGATGAGCGCGATTGGATACAGACGCTTGCGATTGTAGGACGCATATTCGTTGATCCAGTCGTTGTATGCGCGGAAGCAGGCCTGCTGGAGTTCCGCATCGTCGAGCCCGAACAGCGACATGCCGAGGGTGGTGTAAATGACCTCGGCCGAAACGCCGTCGACATCCTGATCCTTGAGCCGCTCGGCCGGGTCCCAACCCGAAGGCCGCGCGGCCTCGTAGCCTTTCTTGAGATGTTGCTTGAGATCGTCGCCGCTCTTGCCGATCCCGAAGCCGCCCGCAACCGGAAACGGGCGCACTCCGGGGGCGGAAAACAGGTGCCCTTTGGAAGTGCTCACCACGCGCGGAGCTTTGTCGCGAAGCTTCGCATCCAGACGTGAGGTCCAGAGATCGGCGGGTTCCATCGCGTGAGAATCGGCCGAGATGACACGGTTCGAGGCCATATGGGTCCTCCTCCTTGCAACGGCGCTAAGCGGCGTTCGCCGCGTTTCAATTGATCCTTCTATCGCAATTCAGCGCGGAGATAACAAGCGCGATCGCGATCGGCCGGACTAATGCGCGCCTGTACCCGATGCCTTTCTTCGATTATTTTGATGCTCGTGCGCAGGACCGTTCCGCGCAACACAGATCGAGGAGATCGAAGCACCATGCCGTACGCCGAAGGCCGCGTCTTTAACGACGCCGATAGTCATGTGATGGAAACCCGCGACTGGATGACGCGCTATGCCGATCCATCGGTCCGCGAGCGCCTCGCCCCGCTGGACCTTTCCTCGGGTGGCGTTGCGTATCAGGTCGAGCAGGCCGTCACCGCCGCGGAAAATCGCAAGACCGATCCCGAGGCGGTCGCCGAGGCTGAGGCCAACCTGATGCTATATAAAGGATGGAAGGCGCTGGGCGCTTTCGATTCGCGCGAGCGCACCCAAGCGCTCGACCTGCTCGGCTTCAACCAGCAGCTCGTGTTTACCACCTTCGCACTTTCGCATTTCTGGGGAATCTTCAAGCGCGGCGAATCCGATCCGAGTGTTGTCTATGGCGGCGCGCGTGCACACAATCGCGCGATCGCGGAGTTCTGCGCGAGGGACAGGCGCCTGATGGCGGTGGGGTTTGTGCCACTGGATGACGCCGAACTGGCGGTGCGCGAGATCGATGAAGCGATCGCGCTCGGGTGCGCCGCGATACATATTCCCTCGGTGCCGCCGGGAAAGATTTCGCCGACTCATCCCAAGTACGACGGCGTTTGGGCGCGCCTTCAAGATGCCGACGTTCCTTTCATGCTGCATGTTGGCGGCGGCGGGATGCCGTTCCCGAAGGCGTTTTTCAACAACGATCGGCCGGTGACCGACTTCCTGGGCGGCGGTGAAAATTTCCACTCGAAAGATTTCATGGTCGGGCATTACGGACCCGAAATGTTCCTCTCCGCGATGGTGCTCGACGGCGTCTTCGAAAAATTCCCGCGCCTGCGCGGCGGATGCATCGAGCAGGGCGCGATGTGGATCGTGCCGTGGCTGAAGCGTCTCGACATTTCGCAGGATACCTTCGTCCGTACCGAACCCGCGCTGCGCCTGCCCATGAAGGCGTCGGACTATGTGCGCCGTCAGCTCAAGTTCACTCCGTACCCGCATGAGCCGGTGGGCTGGATCATCGAGCAGGCCGGGCCCGAGTTGTGCCTGTTCTCGTCGGACTACCCGCACATCGAGGGCGGGCGCAATCCGCTGAAGCGATTTGAGAATTCGACGACCGGCATCGACGAGAAGGCGAAGCATCGCTTCTACACCAGCAACTTCGTTGAGATGATGGGCTCGCGTGCCGCATAGGATGGCACGCGAGTGGTGGCAGGACGCGGTTTTCTACCAGATCTATCCGCGCAGTTTCGCGGATGAGAATGGCGACGGAATCGGCGACCTCGACGGCATCACCGCGCATCTCGACTATCTGGCCTCGCTCGGTATCGATGCGATCTGGCTGAGCCCGATCAATCCGTCGCCGCTGCGGGACTGGGGCTACGATGTCAGCGACTACTGCGACGTGCATCCGGACCTCGGCACGCTCGCGAGTTTCGATCGGCTGATCGCGCGAGGCGCATCGGCGCAACATTCACATCGTCCTCGACCTGGTGCCGAATCATACCTCCGACCAGCATGCGTGGTTCCATGAGTCGCGATCCTCGCGGACCAATTCGAAACGCGATTGGTACATCTGGCAGCCCGGGCGCAATGGATCTGCACCGAACAATTGGAAGAGCACCTTCGGCGGTTCGGCGTGGGAGTTCGATCCGGCCAGCGGCGAATGGTACCTGCATTCGTTTTTGCGCGAGCAGCCGGATCTCAACTTCCGCAATCCCGAGGTGGTGGCTGCGATGCATCAGGTGCTTCGCTTCTGGCTCGATCGCGGCGTCGACGGCTTCCGCGTCGATGTGATCGCGCAGATGATCAAGGACGCGCAGTTTCGCGACAACCCGGAAGTACCGGCGGGTCAGCATCTATCGCAGCTCGAGCGGCTCGCCTACGAACAGCGCTACAGCTCCGATCAGCCCGAGGTGCACGAAATCATTCGAGGCTTTCGACGCGTGCTCGACAGCTATCGAGATCGCATGATGGTTGGCGAGGTATGGCCGCGCGAGCAGCGCTCGTTGGCCGATTACCTGCGTCCCGACGAATTGCAACAGGCGTTCAACTTCCGTTTCCTGTTCTCGCCGTGGAACGCGAGCGCCTTTCGCTCGCGCATCGAGGAGGTCGAAGCACTACTCGGCGCCGATGCGTGGCCGACCTACACGCTTTCGAATCACGATTTTCCCCGCCACATCACGCGCTACGGCGCGTCGAATGCCGATGCTCGCGCGCGGATGGCTGCCGTGTTGCTTCTCACGATGCGCGGCACTCCCTTTATCTACTATGGCGAGGAAATCGGAATGCCGGATGTTGCGATACCCGCTGACCGCAAACGCGATCCGGTTGGACGCGATGGCTGCCGCACTCCGATGCAGTGGGATGCCTCGCTAAACGGCGGATTCACCAGCGCCTCGCAAGCGTGGCTACCGATCGGCGACTGCGATGCCATCAACGTGGCGAAGCAACTCGGCGAAGAATCCTCGATCCTGTCGCTGTATCGGCGCATGATTCATCTGCGTAAGACCAGCCGCGCGCTGTCGGAGGGAACGTATCGCACCGAAGCGAGCGCGCCCGAGGACTGCCTCGTCTTCCATCGCGAGGCATCGAATCAGCACGTGATGGTGGTACTGAATTTCGCGGACAAACCACGACACATTCAGGTCCCCCACGCGTCGATTCTGCTCAGCAGCGATCACAATCGCGGCAAAGTCATCATGCGCGGCAGCATCGAACTCTCAGCCAACGCGGCGCTGGTCCTCGAAGTCTCGTAGCTCGCCTCCCGGCATTGCGCAGGACGCGATGCCTCACCTAAATTCCAATGATGCATAAGCCGCGCTTTTTCGATCTCCTCGCACTCACCAATCAGCTCGCCGACGAGGCTACCTTCGGCGCGTTTGCAAACGGAATCCGCCGTCCGTTTCAGCCCGACTACATCGAACCGAAATGGCCGCGCGACCGCGTGGTCGATGTCAAGCACATCAAGCTCGAGGTCGCGCTCGACTTCAAGGCGCGCCGCATCGCGGGGACCGCGACGCACACGGTCGCGGCGATTCTCGATGGCCTGAGGCAACTTGAGTTCGATGCCGCCGAAATGGAAGTCGGCGCGGTACGGGTCGGCGGCGAGTCTCATTCGTTCGAACATAGCGATGAAAAACTGCGCATCAGCCTCGAACGCGCGCTCAATGCGGGTGATGAAGTCGAAGTTGCGATCGACTATTCGGCGCGGCCGCGGCGTGGCCTGTATTTCATCGGTCCCGATGCCGGCTATCCCGACAAGCCGCTGGAGGCATGGACGCAGGGCGAGGACGAGGACTCGCGCTACTGGTTTCCCTGCTACGACTACCCCAACGACCGCGTGACCAGCGAGGTCATCGCAACGGTGCCCGAAACTTTCACCGCGGTTTCCAATGGCGAGCTGCTTTCGAGCAACGTCAATCGCACCGAGCATACTCGCACCTTTCATTGGCGCCACGACGTCGAGCATTCGTCGTACTTGATGAGCCTCGCGGCAGGCGAGTTCGTCGAGATCCGCGAATCCGCGGGCACTACCCCGGTCACTTACTATGTCCGCGCGGGCCGCGAGGACGATGCGCGCCGCGCCTTCGGCAATACGCCGCGAATGATCCAGTTTTTTGAGAAGGCGATCGGGGTGCCCTACCCCTACGCCAAATATGCGCAGGTCGCGGTCGCCGATTTCATTTTCGGGGGAATGGAAAATACCTCCGCCACCACCCAGACCGCCGACACCCTACATGATGCACGCGCGCACCTGGATTTCTCCAGCGACCCGCTGGTGGCTCACGAGCTGGCGCATCAATGGTGGGGCGACCTGCTGACCTGCCGCGACTGGTCGCACGCATGGCTGAACGAGGGTTTCGCGACCTACTTCGAGGCGCTGTGGTGCGAGGAGGACAAGGGCGCCGACGAGTTCGCGTGGAATCTGCGTCAGGATCGGATGGCGATCATCGATGAGGATTCGCGTTCATATCGCCGTCCGGTCGTTACCAACAAGTATCGCGCGCCGATCGAGCTGTTCGATCGTCATCTGTATGAGAAGGGCAGCCTCATCCTTCATATGTTGCGGCGCACGGTCGGCGATGAGCTGTTTTTCAAATCGCTCAACCTCTATTGCACGAGGCATCGCGGCCACAATGTAATCACGCAGGATCTGCAGCGCGCATTCGAAGATGCGACCGGGCGCAACCTGGATTTCTTTTTCGACCAGTGGGTCTATAAGGAAGGCCATCCGGAGCTGGAGATTTCCAGCAGCTACGACGACAAGCAGAAGCTCGCCAGTGTCACTATCAAGCAGACGCATAAGACCTCGGACACGACGCCGGTGTTCCGATTCCCGGTGACCATCGCGCTGATGGACGCCGACGGCAACGAAGCGCGTCATCAGGTGGAGATAAAGGACAAGGACAACATCTTTCACCTGCCGGCGGAGTCGACTCCCAAAGCGGTTCGCGTCGATCCCGGTTTCGACGTGCTCAAGACCTTCAAGCATAAGCGCGGACGCGAAGCGCTCGAGAAAGTTCTCAAGCACGCGCCCGAAGCGATCGGTCGCGCCGAAGCCGCGCGTGAGTTGGGCAAGGAGGGCAGTCCGCAGGGGGTCGCCGCACTGCGCGAGGCGCTGCTCAATGACAAATTCTGGGGGGTGCAAGCTGACGCGGCTGCGGCGCTCGGCACGGTACGGACTTCCGACGCGCGCGATGCGCTGATCGAGGGCCTCGCGCTTGCGCATCCCAAGTCCCGCCGCGCGGTCGCTCGTGCGCTCGGCGAATTCCGCGGCGATTCCGACGCCGCCGCTGCTCTCGCGGCCGTACTGGAGAGAGGCGACGCGAGCTACTTCGTCGAATCCGAGGCGGCCTATGCTCTCGGCCGCACCCGCGATGCGAGCGCGTTCGGACATCTGCAAAATGCGCTGGCGAAGGACTCCTACCTCGACACGATGCGCGCCAATGCGCTGGGCGGCATGGCTGAACTGCGCGACGAGCGCGGCATCGAAATCGCGCGGCAATGGTGCGCCTACGGCCGGCCACCGCGGGCGCGGGTTGCTGCGATTGGCGCATTGGCAAGATTTGCGAAGCTCAATGAAAGCCATCGCGAGGCGATCGTGGATTTCCTCGTGTCGCTGGTTGACGATCCGGAGTTTATGGTGCGGATGCGCATTCCCGGGGCGTTCGAGGAAATCGGCGACGCGAGCGCGATCGAAGCGCTGCGCCGCCTGCTCGATCGCGATCTCGACGGTCGGATCCATCGCCGCACCCAGCACGCGATCGATGCGTTGCTCGCCGGACGCAGCCGCATCGAAGAGGGCAATCGGCTCCGCAGCGAGATGGACAAGCTGCGCGACGACAATCGCAAGCTCAAAGAGCGCCTCGACAAACTGGAAGCTGCCGGCAAATCCAAAACTTGATCACCAATCTCCGAGAGCGGGTTCTTGCATCACGCTGTTACCAGGACCAGTCTGGCATCGCCTTGTAAATTTGTACCAGGAGCTTTTTCGATGGGACGCACTTGCGATAGACGGCCTGCGGCCGCATGCGCAGCTTTGATGATGGTGGTTGCTGCCGCGATTCTTACCGCGCCGTCAATTTCGTTGGCGCAGGATTGGACCGGATCGACCTTTTGCCAGACCCACGAGCCACTTTGCGCCGAGAATCACTTCAACTACCAGAACGGCAAGCATATTGGCCACGATGAGCCATCGCTGCTGTTCTATTCCAACACGCCTGGTTCGGGAAATTCCGCGATTTACAATCTCACGCTGCCCAAGGATCCACCCAAGCTGCCGAAGCAGGATGGCAGCGGCGGCGCGTTCAACTTCCAGTTGCATGTCGCGTTCTGGTTCGGCATGGCGATGTGCGATACGCAATCGTTTCCCGAATTCACCGGCACCTGCGTTGCCGACAGCGATACGAATATTTTCGACAACTCGGATCCCAACGCGAATGACTTCATCGGGAAGCATCCGGGCACTGCGTTCATGGAGATGCAGTTCTATCCGCCGGGCTGGGTGAGGTGGGAAGACGGCTTTACCTCGTGTGACGGCAAGCATTGGTGCGCCGCGCTGAACATCGACAGTTTCAATTTCAACGCAGCCGTCGAGGATGGAGACAACAACGCCGACTGCCTTAACAAGGTCGGCGAGGAGCCGGTCAACTTCGCCTTCGTCACCAAGAGCGGAGTGGCGGACATACCCGCCAATCCCTTGTTTCCCCAGTTGGTCCTTCCCAACCTCCAAAACGACTTGCTGATGAACCCCGGCGACAACCTCACGCTCGACATGCACGACACCGCCGATGGTTTCGAAGTTGTGATCTACGACAACACGACGCACCAGCGCGGTTCGATGAAAGCGAGCATCGCCAATGGTTTCGCGCAGGTGAATTTCGCGCCCAACGATTCCACCTGCACCAGCACTCCGTATGCGTTTCATCCGATGTACTCGACCTCCGGAGTTCACACCCGCGTGCCGTGGACGGCGCATTCGTACAACATCGCGTTTTCGGACGAGATCGGACATTGGGACTACTGCGACTCGGTGGCCTTGGACGGCACGTGCACCGAGCCGGGGCATACCGCTCCCGACGATGTCGGATGTTTCCTTGCCAGCTCATCGTCGCGCGTCAAGGTGGGCGGATGCATCGCCAGCGATTTCGACTTCGATGGTACTTCCTACAACCCGAACTGGCCGGGCACCAATCCGGGCACCGACAAGAAGTTTCACCCAGCGCCGATCTCGTTCAGCAGCGCGATGTTCAATCCCTCCACGGCCGGATCGCTGGCGAACTACGACATGACGGCATTCGAGGCCGACATGCCGATTATCGAACCGACCGATGTTTGCGACACGATCACTGGAATTGGATGCACCAATCCTCCGGCGGAGGCGTTTTTTTATCCGTTCTACAGCATCGGAAATGAGAAGAGCGGCGCGTGCACCTGGCGATTCGGCGGCGCCAACATAGTGGGTAGCACCAACACCTTCGGCGGTGTCTCGCAATACGGAGATTTGCTCTCGCTGGTATTTCCGTCCGCCAGCACGGCGGTAACCAGATTCGACGATTTCCGAAGCACTCCCGCGAGCAATCCTTGCGATGCGCAGCCGCCATCGGTCACGGTGCCGAGCAAGCCGATCTCATTCGGAAAGGTGGCGGTCGGAAAGACCAGCCGCATCAAAGCATTGAAGCTGGCGAATCGGAGCGCCTTTCCGATCACGCTGGGTCTCGGTTTGCCGAGCGACTACCAAATCGCAATCGGCAGAAAAACCACTTGCCCCAACCCTGGAGTCCTTCCGCCTGGCGGCAAGTGCCAGTATGGGCTCACGCTGACGCCTTCAGCGGTCGGGCCCGATAATGGGGTCGCGACGATTTCAAGCAACGCGAGCAATGCCACCGCCACGGTTAATCTGGCCGGCACCGGCAAGTAGCTCCAGCCCGTCTGTTTCAGGTCTTGCCACCTGCGCGAAGCAGCACGCGCAGGTGGCATTTCTTTCGCTCCATCGAGATAATCGGCCCGATCGGTTTTCTTGCTGGTTTGTCGGCGCGACGCGTGGTGTTTGCGCCGCCGAAACGCATCTACAAAAAAGGACGCCTCGTTATGCTGCAAAGCCAACTCAAGAAATTTCGGGACTTCGCAATCAAGGGGAACGTGGTCGACATGGCGATCGGAATCGTGATCGGCGCGTCGTTCGGAAAAATCGCCACCTCGCTGGTCGGCGACATCATCATGCCGCCGATCGGATTGCTGCTCGGCAGGGTCGACTTCAACAGCCTCTTCATCCCGCTGGACGGCAAGACCTATGCATCGCTGGACGCGGCCAAGAAAGCCGGCGCGGCGATTTTTGCCTACGGCGCGTTTATCAACACCGTTCTCGATTTCCTGATCGTGGCGCTGGCGATGTTCCTCATCGTGCAATGGTACCAGACCATGGCGGAGCGGTTTCAGGAGCCGGTACCCGCGGAGCCACCCAAGACCAAGGACTGTCCCTACTGCATGTCGCAAATTCCGCTGGCCGCGACGCGATGCCCGCATTGCACCTCGCAACTGGAGCAGACCAAGGCGGCTTGAGATTTCGCGCGCAACTTTTCGCGCTGCCTCGGCGCTTGCCCTGCGGCGCGGAAAAATGCGAGGGAGAGGCTGGAGACGCCCATGGCTAAAAATATTGCCGCGTGTCTGACTTTTGACTTCGATGCGATCTCATTGTGGCTCGGCGGATTTCACGCAACCTCGCTCAGCGCGATCTCGCGCGGTGAATTCGGCCGGGTCGGCGCGCTGCGGCTGCTCGCGATGCTGCGCGAATGGAAAATTCCCTCGACCTGGTTCGTGCCCGGACACAGTGCCGAAACCTATCCGGAGATCACGCGGCAAATCGCCGCCGAAGGCCACGAAATCGGCAATCACGGCTACTTCCACTCGCATCCCAAAAGTCCGGAGGACGAAGAGCGCATCCTGATTCGCGGCAATGACGCGCTGATGCACATCACCGGCAAGCGCCCGATCGGTTTTCGCGCGCCGGGCGCCGGGCTGAGTTCGAACATGGTCAGTCTCCTGCTCAAGCATGGATTTCTTTACGACTCGAGCCTGATGGGCGACGATTTCACGCCGCATTACATGCGGGTCGGCGACCAGGCGCCCGAGGACGCGCCCTACCAGTTCGGCCGGCCGGTTGACGTGGTCGAGATTCCATTCACCTGGGGCCTCGATGATTTCCCCGCCTTCGAATACGTGACCATCCGCGGGAGCATTCAGCAGGGATTGTCATCGCCGGCGGCGGTTTATGAAATCTGGGCCGGCGATTTTGATTATCTATACGACCGACTGGGCGAAGGGGTGTACACGCTGACGATGCATCCGCAGGTGATCGGACGCGGCCATCGCCTGCTGATGCTGGAAAAGCTGGTCCAGCACATTCGCAGCCGGCCCGGCGTCAGCTTCGTCACCATGTCGGAGGTGGCAAGTGAGTTTCGTCGCAGGTATCCGCTGAACGGATAGCGGCTGGATAAACTAATTGTAGGAATGAACCGCTAGAAGTAGCCGACGGATTACGGCCAGCAGTCGCCTAATGTCGATCGGCTTGTGGACGATCGCCGCCGCATCGATGTCGCCGGCGGACTGGAATGCGGTGATCACGACCACCGGAACCGATGCGAAACGCGCGACCTTGTTCTGTTCGCGGCGAAACTGCCAGCCATTCATCACCGGCATCTGGAGGTCGAGAATGATGAGATCCGGGAGCGGCTCTTGTCGCAGATGCTGGAGCGCCTCTTCGCCATTGGCAGAGAGGGTCACATGATAGCCTTCCAAATCAAGAATATCTCCGAGAGCGGCGCGCGCCCCATCGTCGTCCTCGACGATGAGTAAATTGGCCATCTGGGTGGGTTGTGCGAACGCCATATTGGAGCCTACAGGAGATCCAGGTAAACAGGCGCGGATTGAATTCGGTTGGTCTGGGTGAATTCACACTATCGCGGCTACGGAGTTTAACTCTCGCTCTTGGCGCACGATAACCATGTTATCTCAAAACAAGCTGGAGATAACAACAAGGGTCAAAAAAAATATCTCCGCCTATTAACTAGACGCAGCGCGATGCCTGTCTATTCGTTCAGGCTGCGAAGAACATATCCTCCGAGATCGGCAGAATAGTCGCCCTCTAACGTGTCGGCGGTGTCGCGATATTTGGGCGGCTCTATAGTCTTGCCGCGATAGGTAAACTGACGCGCGCTCTTCTGTTGCGTGATCATGCGCACCGCAACCTTGAGATGGTTTTGCCGAAACGAAAAGGTAATCGACATCGAATCGAGCGCCACCTCCTGCCCGGATGCGTAGGCGCGCGGATCGGCAAAGTTCTGCGGCGGCGGGTCTTCGTGGAAATAGACCTTGCGCGTGCCTTCCGCTCCGGCCGGCATTCCGTCTTCATCTGATTTCGCGATCACTTTGAACTGTCCGATGTAGGTGAAATTCGCACTCGGTATCCCCTCGGTCCCCTCACCATGCGGTAACGGCCATCCGTGCAGTGCGCCGATGATCCTGCCGCTGGTTCGACCCGGCTCGAAGCTGAGCAGCGCAATTGGTTGGCCGATGTGAAACGCCTGTTCCTTCACCACATCGGGAATCGACGGTGGCGGGTAGACAAAGCCGCAACCGGCGCCAAGTTCGAGCGCGCCGATGACGAAAAACAAAATGGCCAAGTGTGGAGGTTGGAGTAGTAGCCGTCGGAAGAGGTGGCGGTGCATCAGGTGATCAGGTCCTCTGGTTTTTCGCGCAGCGTCAGTAGGCGGCCTCGAGAATCCGGTTCAGGTCGTCGAGCGTAATCTCGCGATCAACTGTACGGGATCGATTCACCTCTTGCAGCACGGTGTTGGCGATGCGGGACAGCTCCGAGCGCGGCACCTCGACATCGCGCAGGCGGCTCGGCACCTCGAATTGACGGATGAACTGGGCGACCCGATCGGCGCATTCGTAGGCGCTCAAACGCGGATTGTTTTCATCGAAACGGATCCCGAATCCTTCCGCGATGGGGCCGAAACGCTCCGGCGAAATTTCCGCCATGAAGCGCATCGCGTGCGGCAGCGTGATGCACGAGGTAAAGCCGTGCGGCACGTCCCATGCCGGTCCAATCTGATGCCCCAACGCATGCGAGATGCCGAAGCGAGTGTTCAACGCGCCGAAAATCGACATCCACGCCGCGAGCTGGCACTGTCCGCGATGGTATAGCTCGTCCTCGCCGGTGGTTTGAAGCGACGGCTTCAGATGCTCACTGAGCAGCTTGATCGCGCGCGCCGCCAGCGGATCGGTAATCGGCGTATGGCGATTGGAGTACGCGCCCTCGACCGCGTGATCGAGCGCGCGCATGCCACTCCCGGCCCATAGCCAGGCTGGGGTCTCCAGCGTCATCTCAGGATCGAGGATTACCGCGCGGTCCTGCAGGCGCGGCTCGCCAACGCCGCCTTTCTCGCGCGTCTCCTCGTGAGTCATGCCCGCAAACGGAGTGAATTCCCCGGCGGAAAGCGTAGTAGGAATCGCAATCTCAGGAAAATCTGCGTTGGGATTCGACGGCGCGGGCGTCGCGTAGAGATCGAGGCCGCCCGGAAGCTTGCCGCCCAGCAGCACATTCGCAGCGCCCTTGGCGGTATCGTTGGGAGTGCCGCCGCCGAAGCTGACGAATGAATCGGCCTTAAGGCGGCGCGCCTCTGCCACCAATGCCTCGACGGTTTTGGACGGGACGTGCTGCGAGGTCTCAGAGAACACTCCCGCGAGCGCGGAACCGGCAGCTTCTTTGACTTTGTCGAGCAACTTCGATCTGCCGAGGGTCTTGGTGGTGACGATGACGGCGCGCCGTGCGTTGCGCTTGGACAGCTCGCGCCATAGCATCGCGATCTTGCCCGGGCCGTAGAGAACGGTTTCGAGCCTGGTAAAATTGAACTCGCCGGTAATTGGACGCATTGCCGTCTCCTTGCCTCTTCCAGGTTTCCGCGAAGGACAACGGCGTCAGCATGTGCCATTCGAGAAAATTTTTCGACCCCCCGATCGTCACCATTATCGCCATCGAAATCAGCGCCCATGCTACACTTGGTATCTCTTGGCTACACTCAGCTAGCGCGTGATGTTAGAGTCGGCGCTGTGGGGCGATTTTCCGGAATACCAATCCCGTTGATAGCCGCGGCGCTCGCGCTCAACGCCAGCGGATGCTGGTATATGGCCATCCAGTACGCGCCGGTCGCGCTTCAGACCGCCGTCGGGCTGACGTCAAGTGTCATGGGCGCCGCGGAGAAGACCACCTATCAAACTGCCGGAGTTGTAGAGTTGAGGAGAGATCCCAGCGGCGCTCCCGAGTATCGCGAGCTGCGCATCGACTTCACTGCGAATGACGCGCGATGGACCCCGGTGGTCGATTACGACACCGCGGCCGACGGATGGCGTCCGGCGGTGAATTTTCTGCAGATGAATTTCGCGCCGCCGCTGCCCTCGGTTCTATCCGAGAATCACATCACCTATCTCGCCTACGCGCCCGCCTACACCAAGTCGTCCGACGACGAGGTGCAACTCAAGGAATTCAATCGAAGCTTTGGGGACCCGGTTGGTACTTTCGACTGGAACGGACACTTGTATCAGTACTCGCTCCCGAAAGTGTTACCTCCACTGCAGTTCGACTAGCGATTGGCTTCGGTGAAAGCCGAGTAGACCAGCGTGCGCAGCTCGCGTCGGATGGTATACGTCGTCGAGGGCATCAGCTGGGTCATGAAGATAGTGATCAACTCTTCGCGCGGATCGATCCAGAAATATGTCGAGGCAGCTCCACCCCACGAATAATCTCCGACGCTTCCCGGAAGCATTGTGTTTCCAGTATCGATCGTAACCGCGAAGCCAAGCCCGAAGCCGACTCCATTGAAAGTGACCTCGCTGAACAACGAGCGGGACAACGCCGGCAGGTCCTTGCCGTCGGGCAGGTGGTTGAGCGTCATCAGCTCGATGGTTTTGGGGCTGAGAATCTGGACTCCGTCGAGGCTGCCGCCATTGAGCAGCATCCGGCAGAAACGCAGATAGTCGGAGGCCGTCGAGACCGCACCGCCACCGCCCGAGACCATCGTTGGCGGCTGCAGATAGGGGCTTCTGGCCGGATCGTCGAACAGCAGCATCGGCTTCTTCGGAGTAAAGGCGTAGCACGCGGCGAAGCGCGACTGTTTCTCCGCGGGCACATGAAAGTCGGTGTCGGTCATCCCGAGCGGCGCGAAAATGTGTGCGCGCAAAAACTCATCGAACGGCTGCCCGGAAATCCTGCCCACCAGGTAGCCCAGCACATCAGTCGAATGCGAATAGTTCCACGCCGTGCCCGGCGAAAATTCCAGCGGAAGCGTCGCGAGTTTCGCGATCATGTCATCGAGCGTCGCGCCTCCGATGCGCTCGCCGACCTGGAGCTTGCGATAGCCCGCATCAACATTGGTAGTTTGCTGAAATCCGTAAGTGAGTCCCGAGGTATGGCGCAACAGATCGATCATCAGCATCGGACGCTCGGGGCGCGTGGTGCGATAGGTCTCCATGAAGCCGCCCTGATACACGCCGAGGTCTTTCCACTCCGGAATCACGTTATGAACCGGCTCGTCGAGAGCGACCAGGCCCTGTTCGACCAGCATCATGAACGCCACGCTGGTGAGCGGCTTGGTCATCGAGTAGAGGCGAAAGATGGTGTCCTCGCGCACCGGCGTCTTGCGATCGACGTCGGCCATGCCAAGCGCACTGAAGTGTGCGACCTCGCCACGGCGGGCGACCACGGTCAACGCGCCGGGGATCTTACCGGTGTCGATGTAACGGCTTTGGATGAAGCGATCGAGCGTTTCCAGCCGCGCTAGTGAAAGACCAGCGGCAGTTGCTTTGGCCATCGTACAAGACCTCTGGAGATTTAATAGCGAGGCGGCCGAAGCGCACACAAGCGCGCGCATTCGAGATCAGATGTGGAAATCGGCATCAAATGCGACAAGGTCCGTGCGCGCCATGCTCTGCGCGGCCACCGCGGTGGCGCTTACGGCGATATCGACTATCGCGCGCGCCGATGGCTGGCCGGCGGTTTCCATCACGTGTGAAATCGAATCGAGGAGGGTGGCCTTTTTGATCGGCTTTCTGACGTGCATGTCGCATCCGGCCTCTTTCGCGCGACGCACGTCCTCCTCCAGCGCCGAGGCGGTCAGTGCGATGATCGGGGTCGGCGTTTTGCCCTCCTCAAGCTCCCATTTGCGAATCGCGCGCACCGCGCTGTAGCCATCGAGAACCGGCATCTGGATGTCCATCAGCACCAGGTCGTACCTTCCGTCAACGAAACGTTCCACCGCGATCTGTCCATTCTCGGCTTCGGTAAGGATGTATGGGGTTTTTTTGGTGTAAGCACGTATCAGCAGGAGGTTGTCGGGCGAATCGTCCACGATCAGGATCCGCAATGGACGATCTGTAACCTTTGACTGCGCCACACCTGAAGAGGGCGTCGGGGAAACCTGCGCGCACAGCGCAAGTGGCGTACCGATCGCCTCGGCGATCGCGCTATCCAGTTCGCACTGCTTGACCGGCTTGACCAGGTAGTGCTCGACGCCTTGCGCTCTCATCTGCTTTAGTTTGCTCGCGAGGCTGTTGGAATTCACCAGCGCAATCACTTGTGTCTGCGGTTGGGCTGCGCGAATGCGGCGTAGCGCCTCGAACCCTTCGGCAGAATGCAACTCGCAATCGACCAGCATCAATCGGCACTGTGCGCCCTCGCGCTGAACGGATTCGAGGGCGGCGAAAGCGTCGGAGGCGGATCCGGCCTCCGAGACCGCGCATCCCCTGACCCGCAACATATCAGCGAGGATTCGGCGTGAGGTCGAATTTCCGTCAGCCACTACCACCCGCAAATCGCGCATTCGCGAGTAATCGCGTGGCGCTTGTGCCTGGGTTCCGCACACTTTCAAGTCGGCGGTGAAGAAGAAGGTGCTGCCCTTGCCTGACTCACTCTCGACCCAAACCCGCCCGCCCATCAGCGCAACCAGTCGCTGCACGATCGCCAGGCCGAGACCGCTCCCGCCATACTTTCGGGTCGTCGAGCTGTCAGCTTGGGTGAAAACTGAAAAGACCTTCTCGATCATGTCAGGAGGTATTCCGATGCCGGTGTCGCGCACCTCAAACAGCAGGTTTCCCGGTATCGATGAGTCACGATTCCATCTCGCGCTCACCACCACTTCGCCTTGCTTGGTGAATTTGATCGCATTGCCAATCAGATTGGTGAGGATTTGGCGCAAGCGATGCGGATCGCCAAGCAATAAGGTAGGCAGTTCCGGATCGAGGCGGACCGCCAGCTCGATCCCCTTCTCGTGCGCGCGTACCGCCAGCGTGTCGACCGCTCGCTCGGCCAATTCGATGAAGTCGAACTCGACGGTTTCCAGATTGAGCCGTCCGCTTTCGACCTTGGCCAGGTCGAGGATGCTGTTGATCAACTCGAGCAGCACGTTGCCATTACTCAGGATGGTGTCGAGATCGCGGCGCTGCTCGGAGTTGAGCTCGCTCTCGCCCATCAGATCCGCCATTCCCATGATTGCGTTCATCGGAGTGCGGATCTCATGCGACATGATGGAGAGGAATTCGGACTTGGCTCGAGATGCTGCCAGCGCGGCCTCGCGGGCGGCAACCAGATCGGTGATATCGCGCGCGACCGAAAGGGCGCAGGGGTGCCCCTCCAGATCGACGATCGCGGCGGAGATCAGCGCGGGAAAGGTGCGACGTCCATCGCGACTGCTAACGTCCATCTCAAAATTGCGCACCTCGCGTCCCTGGATGAGGGTCGCGAAAAGTTCTTCTTGTCGGACCGGATCACCACGGGGCACCAGATCATCGAGGCGGTTGCCGATCAGGTCTTCTCTGGAGTAACCGATGCTCTTGGTCATCTCATTGTTGACCTCGATGATGGTCTGGTCGGTGAGGTCGAACAGTGCGATGTTGTCGGGACTCGCATCGAAGATGGCACGCAACATGGCTTCACTCTTGCGCTGTTTTTCTTCAGCCGCCGCGATTTCCGAGATGTCGCGAGTCACACCGAGGCCGCACAGCTTGCCGCCGATCTCCGCTAGCACGCCGGTAGTGAGGCATTTGATGATGCTGCCATCCTTACGGCGGGTATCGGTCGGCAAGTTGCGAACTTCGCCCTTTTCCGCGAGTGTGCGCACGAACGCGTCGCGCTGGTCGGGATTCGCCCACAACTGCAGCTCATTCGAGGATTTACCGATGATCTCTTCGCGGGTGAAACCGGTGGCCCGCATGAATTCGGGATTCACATCAACATAGCGGGCGTTCTCAATTTCGGTGATGCTCATCCAATCGAGGCTGGCATCAAAGATTGTGCGGAAGATTTCCTCGCTGTGGCGCAGTTTCTCCTGCGCCTCGCTAAGCTCGGTGATGTCGTGCACCGCGGAGAGGCAGCATAGCTTGCCCCAGAGCTCGCACTTGACCGCCGAAATCAGGCACGGCACCAGGGTTCCATCGCGCTTGCGAAAGGTGACCCGTTGGTTCTTGACCGCGCCGGTGAGAATCAGGCTTTCGATGAAGCGCTCCGATTCTTTGTGGTCGGGCCAAATTCCCAGCTTCCAGAAATTGGAGCCGATAATTTCTTCACGGGTGTAGCCGATCGCGTCCACGAATGACTGATTGACCTCGAGGTAGTCGCCGGTCGCGATCTCGCCGATGGTCATGTAGTCGAGAGTGGCGTCAAAAATCTTGCGCTGAGTCGCCTCGCTCTCGCGAATTTTTCGTTCCGCCTCCCGCATCGCGGAGATGTCGCGGCTCACGCCCAGATAGCATTCTTCACCCGAAAGCTTCACCGCCACGGCCGAGATCAGGACCGGAATCACCGCGCCGTCGTGGACCCGCTTCGACATTTCGAAGCTGTCAACGTATCCGTGTTCAACCAGATTCTGCATGAAGGCGGTCCGCTGCTCGGGAACCGCCCAGAGGCCGAGTTCCACCGGGGTGCGGCCGATGACTTCCTCGCGACTGAAGCCGCTCTGCTGGAGGAACTGGCTGTTGACTTCGGTGATCCTGGTGTCCGAAGCGCGGTTAACCATAATGGCATCGCGACTGCATTCGAACATTACCCGGAACCTTTGCTCGCTGTCGCGCAAGCGCTCCTGCGATTCCTTGAACTCGGCAATGTCGCGCACCATCGTCATCACGCTGCGCCGACCGCGGACTATGATGATCACTGATGAAAGCTGACACGGAATGGTGCTTCCATCCTTGATTCGATACGTGACCTCCATGTGCTTGATGCTTTCGCCGGCTCTGATGCGACGGATGAATTCGTCGCGGTGCATGGGATCAGCCCACACGCCGAGCTCGTCGGTGGTCTTGCCGACCGCCTCGTCGCGCCGGAAGCCGGACAAGCGCACGAACTCCTGGTTCACGTCCTGGATCCGGCGGGTTTCGAAATCGACCAGCGTGATGCCGTCGATATGCGCGTCGAAGACCTGGCGTAGAGCGGCCTCGCTCTCGCGGATGATGCGCTCGGACTCTTCGTGCTCCCTGACATACCGATCACTCGTATAGCAGGTGAAATACGACAGCCCCGCGGCCGTGATCATACTGGTAATCTTGTAAACGGTTTGAAAGTCATAGGGCGCCCACCAGCTCATCACTGCCCATGACACAAGGCATACCAGATTGAAGCAAAGCTGAACCCGCTTCGGCCACGGCAGCAGCGCACCGGTCCCCAGCATCAGCAGCATCAGCGAACTGTAGAGCATGATGGCCTGCTGCCCGAGGGTACCCAGCACGGTGTCACTGGCAATCAGCGCGCTCAGAATAAGAAATGTCATCGGGCGCCAGTGCCGGGTGAACCACCTGGTGGAAGTCAGGCACAGGGCGGTAACCCCGAGGAAACTATTGAACAACGCGCAGCGCAAAGCCCACGACCAATGCGGCGCGCCGGCAGAGTAAAATTCGAGGATATTGAGTAGCGCGGCGATAGTGATGGGGATCGCGCCAAACTGAATCATGCGCGCCACCCACGCATCACGGAGCATCGCAGCACGCGAATCCGTGGCGTCGGACGAGTTCCGCAAACTGGCGGTCAGGTATTCAATCACAATTGTAAACCGGCGCCATCTCCCGGGCGGGCAGTCCGATGGCTCGTAGACCACGAGTCTCGAATCGGAACGTCCATCTCATAGTCAGCAATTCGAATGCCTTAGCTTTGTGTCCCGAACTGAACTGAGTAGCGATGCGGCGGCGCGCTTCGTCATTTTGCGACACTGCATTCGACGCCGTTGGTGGCAGTAATGAGCCCCCTCCAAACCAGATCGGGCCGCATAGGACGTCACTTGCGACCGATGCCTCTGAAACGGAAAACCGCTAGACTCGTATTCATTAACGGGGCACGTAGTATCAGCCCCCCTTACCCAAGGAGGTAGGTGGATGAAGCTGAAAATCCTGATTGGCTATATGGTGGCCGCGGCGCTGGGCGCGACGCTGGCAGTGCCGGTCTTCGCGCAATCGGCAGGAACCGAGAGGAAGCTGCAAAACTGGATCGACCGGGATCCGAGACTCCAGGCAGACCCCGGTCTAATGAATGATCCGACCTATCTACGCAATCATCCGAACTTCGCTACCTGGTTGCAGCAGCATCCGGCGGCCCACAAACAAGTCAAGGAAATGGGCGCCTACGACCGCAACCATCAGTGGCGCAACACCGATTGGTGGCATCACAACGATCCCGACACGATGTACAAAGAGCATCCCGAGTGGGTCAAGAATCACCCGGAATGGCGCAAGGACGGCGACTGGGACGACCAGCAGCATTGGCACGATCGATCATGGTGGCAGAGCAATCATAAAAACTGGGTCCAGAAGCATCACCCGGAATGGGCCCAGGCGCAGGAGCAGCACCAGGAACATCGCGAAACGAGACGCGAGAAGATCCACGAGAAGGTGGAGAAGTGGGAAAAGCATCACGAGCACAACCACAGCAACAGTCAGGACCAGGCGCATCATCAAGGTAACAGCTAGATCGCGCGCCGCATCCCAAGTCTGAACAGCGGTCGGACGTCGGATCGACGCCCGGCCGCTTAAATTTTCGCGTTAGCGAGGTTCGAAGTGGTTCACGCCGTCGAGGTTCCTCACCCTCCCCTTGCGGCCGACGAATTCCTCGCGCTCCATCGCATCGAGGAGCTCTTGCTGCGTGCGCGCGAAGAAGCGCTGACCGCTGCTATCGAGACGACCTGCAACGATTGCCTGGTTCGGCGCACCTGCGCGATCGTGCTCGATGGTATAAGCCTCGATCGTCCCATCTCCATCCGCGGTTTCGATGGGGGTCACGGCTGCGCGCTTGGGCTCTTTGAACATCTGATACTGAAACTCGCGCTCGGGCGAACGTGTGCTGTAGACCGCGGCGCCATGCTTGGTGAAGTACCATCCGAGTCCCGTCGTCATGCCGAAGTCACCAGGATTCGCGCGCAGACGCTCGGTCATCGCGGCGATCGAATGGGTGACGTAATTGTTGGCGGGGCCACCCGCGTTAGGAAGCCCTCCGGTGACGGTGACGCCGCGCGGATCGCCCAACTCCATGCCGACCGCTTCCATCGCCATTTCGAGCGCGATCGGAAAGCAGCTGTAGAAATCGAAATGCGAGATGCTCGCGGCCGCGATGCCGGCGCCATCCATCGCGGCATTGATGCATTTGTTCAGCATCGGCGCATGCGCGAGGCTTTCACGCTCGCTGATCCACCAATTGTCGGTCGCATCGGATGCGGCGTGAACGTAGACTAGCTGGTTGGTTGGAACGCCGACTCGCCGTGCCTCGACGTCGCTAGTAAGAATCACACCGGCCGCGAGGTCCACCTCCATAATCGCGTTCATCACCTTGGTATAGGGGAAGCAGATAATGCGGTTGTCCGGCGTGGCGGCGCCGATCTGCTCGGCAGTCAGTTCGCGCGGAAACCAGGCATAGGGATTCTTCGCAGCCACCTTCGTCATCGATGCGCAGATCTCTGCGATACGCCTGCGATGGGCATCGAGCGGCCACCCACGACGGGCGCGAAACGCATTCTCGAACACCGGGTAGATCTGGATCGGCATGCGCGCGCCGTAGCGCTCCTCGTACGCATTGGTGCCCATGCGCGGATCGCCGACGACCTCGGGCGCGCCGCTTCCCTGCGCGAGGTTCCACTTGACCCCGCCGCTTTTCATCGCGCGCTTCGCGGTATGGATCGCTTCGGCGCCTATCACCATCGCCGCGCGAATTTTCCCCGCCGCGATCTCATTGCAAAATTGATTGACCAGATACTGCGGCGTGTTACCGCCGAAGGTCGTGGTGAGCATGCGCTTCGGCTCGATTCCAAGCCGCGTCGCCAGCGCGTCCGGCGCGTTGCGATAGCGCGCCGACATCATGCTGAGCACCGCGATCGCGTCGACCGACTTGAGAATGTCCGGCGCGCCGGAATCTTCCGCCGCGGCACGCGCGACGATTTCCATCATCGCCAGCGGTTCCGGCGCCTCGGCCAGGCCGGCCGCTCTCGGATTGAACTGCGCAACCCCGGCGATGACCGGACGTGGTGCTGGCATTTGGTCCTCCGTATGCGATGACGTAATCGATCGCTACTGCTAGCCCAATTCGCTATTTAGGGTAAAGCGAACAGGCCCAGGAGGCAGTTAGGAGGTTTGCACCAGGGCGTTATGGAACTGGTCGGTCGCGAAGGCCTGTACCATGTCGGCAAGGATCTGCGCCATCGCCTCGTTCGAGGCACTGCTATAGCCGTCGAAAAAGTTCGCCGACCAGCCATGGCCATGAAAGCTCTGCGTCCACGCTACCTGTCCTCCGCGTTGCAGGCTCACCGTCATGTCGATGTCGCCCCAGGTAGGCACGAACGGGAACAACCACGTGTAGTTGTTGAAATAAAAGGTGTCCACGTTGCATTTGAGTTCCGGCGTGCTGGCGGGAATTTGCGCCTCGACCACTCTCACTTTGTAGCCGGCTTGCTGCAACGCATCGCGCACCTGCTCCATCACTTCCGCACTCGCGTCGCCCTGGATGTGAATCGGAACGCAAGGGATGTAGAAGACCGAGCAGCGACCCCAGCCCACTCTCCAATTCATACCATCGGCACGACTGCTTGCGTCGATCGAATCCGAATAGGTGCGCGGCGGTGACGGCAGCTCGCCGTGATGTAAAGCTATCGAGCAACCGCCAGCCAACATGAGGACAAGCACCATCGCGACTGGAACTGTCGTACGTGCACCAGCAGTCATCACCGATCCTCCCCCCTTTTTGCGCTGACCGCGTGTGTACAGATTTATGGAAGACACGTCAAGCAGCCAATTCCTGATTGACGCTGGAGCGTCGAAATCGCGATAAGACTCGGATGCCGGAACAACGCTTATATCGTATTGGCGCCTCGTGCGAGCTGATGGCCTTTCTGCTCGGTCCGCCGCTAAGCCTTTCGCGCAAGAAAGCGAAGGATCTCCTCCGGTTCCAGGCTGTGATGGTGCGCGGCAAGACGCGCGTCCGCCACGACACGCGGCTGGAGGCCGGCGACGTGGTGGAGATTGGCGCGCAGCATCCGGTCGATGATCGCTCGTGCAGCCTCGCAGGGTTGCGCATCCTGCATACAGATGACGCCGTGATCGTGGTCGACAAGCCCGCGGGGCTGCTTTCGATGGGCTCGCCGCGCGAGAAGGAGAAGACCGGGCACCGGATTCTCAACGAGCATCTGAAGGCACTCGCGAGGTCGCCGCGGCAACAGGCCTTCATCGTGCATCGACTCGATCGCGAGACCTCGGGCCTGATGCTGTTTGCCAGGAACGAAACGGTTCAAGCGGCGCTGCAACGAAACTGGAAGGCCGTCACCAAGCGCTACCTCGCGATCGTGGAGGGGGCGCCTTCGAACGCGAGTGGAACGCTGCGCGACCACCTGGTCGAGAGCAAATCGTTCAAAGTTCATCGGGTAGAAAGAGGCGGCGAGCTGGCAATCACTCACTATCGAGTGGTGCGGACGCTCGGGGCGCGATCGCTCCTGGAGCTAACTCTGGAGACGGGGCGCAAGCATCAGATCCGCGTGCAGCTCGCGGCGATCGGCCATCCGATTTTGGGCGACGACAAATATGGTACGGCGACTGACTCGGCGCGGCGGCTTGCGCTCCATTCATGCGAGCTGAAGTTTCGTCATCCGCGGTCGGGTGTCGCGATGGAATTTCACAGCGCTCTTCCCGAACCGTTGAAGAGGCTGATCCAACGTCGTCGCTAGCGAATCGAAATTCGTCACCTTGGCATGCTAGAAAAGTTCGGGACACGATTTGCCGAGTCAGATGATGCGCTGCTCAAGCTGCGGTTTCGAAAATCCAGATGGCGTAAAGTTTTGTAACGAATGCGCGGCGCCGTTTCCGCGCCGCTGCGTGAACTGCGGCTTCGCCAATCCTCCGGCCGCGAAGTTTTGCGGCGAATGCGCGGCGCCACTTGGCGCTGTCGCACCCGCTACATCCGTATCCGCACCAGCGAAGCATCCAGCTCCCACGCAACCGCCAAGCTCGTCGAGTCTGCGCGTCGTCGAAAATTCCGGCGCGACGCCCGATGGAGAACGTAAGACGGTGACCGCGTTGTTCGCGGATATCAAAGGCTCGATGGACCTGATGGAGGATCTCGATCCCGAGGAAGCGCGTGCACTGGTCGACCCGGCGCTGAAGCTGATGATCGACGCGGTCCATCGTTACGATGGTTACATCGTGCAATCGACCGGCGATGGCATCTTCGCGCTGTTCGGAGCTCCAGTCGCGCACGAGGATCATCCACAGCGCGCGCTGTATGCGGCACTTCGCATGCAGGACGAGATGCGCCGCTACTCCACCAAGTTGCGCGAGGCCGGCAATCCTCCACTCGAGGCTCGCGTCGGGGTGAACACCGGGGAGGCCGTGGTGCGCTCGATCAAGACCGGTGATGCGCACACCGAGTACACCCCGATTGGCCATTCGACCAGCCTGGCCTCGCGCATGCAGACGCTGGCGCCGACCGGATCGATCGCGGTCACCGAAACGACGCAGAAGTTTTGCGCCGGATACTTCAACTTCAAGGCGCTCGGACCGACGCGCGTCAAAGGTGTGACTGAGCCGGTCAACGTTTTCGAGGTCATCGGGCTCGGGCCGCTACGGACGCGGCTGCAGCGCTCGGCCGGACGCGGACTGACGAAGTTCGTCGGGCGCGCTCGCGAGATGGACGCGATGAAGCATGGCGCTGAGCTGGCGCGCGGGGGACACGGACAAATCGTTGCCGCGATGGCCGAGGCCGGGGTGGGCAAATCGCGCCTGTTCTTTGAATTCAAGGCGCTCTCGCAAGCAGGATGGATGGTGCTCGAGACGTTTTCGGTCTCGCACGGCAAAGCCAGCGCTTACCTGCCGCTTATCGAATTGCTCTGCAACTACTTCGGCATCAGCAATGAGGACGATGAGCGAAGGCGGCGGGAGAAGGTCGCGGGCCGGCTCGCGATTCTGGATCCGTCGCTGGAGAGTACGCGGCCTTACCTGTTCGCATTGCTGGGAATTGTAGAAAGCGCCGGCACCCATCACGATTGGGAGCAAAACTTCGATCGGCTCGACGAATACCTGCGCCAACTGCAAAAAAAAGACACGCTCGACCAGATGGATCCGCAGGTGCAGCGCCGCCGGACACTCGACGCGATCAAGCGCATTCTCATCCGCGAGTCGCTCAACCAGCCGCTGATGGTGATCTTCGAAGACCTGCACTGGATTGATGATGAGACCCAGGCGTTGCTGAATCTGCTCGCCGACAGCATCGGCACCGCGCGAATCCTGCTGCTGGTCAACTATCGCCCCGAGTATCGACATGAATGGAGCCACAAGACCTACTTCACCCAGTTGCGGCTGGATCCGCTCGGCAAGGAGAGCGCCGACGAGATGCTCGCCAGCCTCCTCGGCAACGACACCAGCCTCGATCCCCTCAAGCGCCTGATCGTCGAACGGACCGAGGGCAATCCGTTCTTCATGGAAGAGACGGTGCAGGTGATGCTGGATGAGGGTGCGCTCGTTCGCAACGGCACGATGAAACTGGCGCGCCCGCTCAGCGAGCTGAAGATTCCACCCACTGTGCAGGCCATCCTGACCTCGCGCATCGATCGCCTCGCGCCTGCGACCAAGGATTTGTTGCAGACGCTGGCCGTGCTGGGCAAGGAATTCGCGCTGCCGCTGGTGCGGCGGATTGCCAACTTGCCGCACGATGAACTCGATCGGATGCTGAACGATCTGCAACTCGCCGAGTTCATTTATGAGCAACCCGCATTCCCCGATCCGGAGTACGTTTTCAAGCATGCACTAACCCAGGAGGTCGCGTACAACTCGATTCTCATCGAGCGGCGCAGGCTCCTGCACGAGCGCGCGGCGGAGTCGATTGAAGCGATTTTCCCGCAGCAGCTCGACGAGCATCTTTCGGAGTTGGCCCACCATTACGGCCGTAGCGGTAACGCGCACAAGGCCATCGAGTATCTTGCCCGGTCCGCGCAGCAGGCCAAGCAGAGATCAGCCCATCAAGAGGCGATTGCGTCGCTGAGGCGCGCACTGGAGCTGAGCCGAAAGCTTCCAGATGAAGCGGAGAGGGCGCGCCACGAGATGAGGCTGCAGTCCGAACTGTCTGGATGCATCGCCGCCGTGCGCGGACCCTCATCACCGCAAGCGCGTGCCGAGATGGAGCGCACGCTTTCCCTCGCGGAAAGGCTTCAGGATAAGGATGGGATTTTTAGGGCGATCTCGGCACTCCATCCATCGTATGTGATCACGATGGAGTTGCAGCGCGCGCGCGAACTCTCGAATCGATCTCTCGCGATGTCCGAGGAAGCAAACGACCCGGTCATGATCGCGGGTTCGCACGGCGAGTTGGGGAACATCTTGATCTGCCAGGGACGCTTCCTCGAGGCCGAGGGACATTTGAAGCAGGCCATGGCTTCCGGCGACGTTCGTAGCCCCTGGAACGGCATAACGTTTCCGACGCCACTAGCTCATTCGTTGGCCGGCTGGAACGCATGGTTTCTCGGTTATCCGGATCAGGCGCGGCGGCTCGCGGAACAATCGATGGCTGCAGCGAAGAGCCAGACCACCGAGCATTTGGTCTCCTCCTGTACAATGTGGAACATGCGCATCCTCATATGCCTGCGCGACTTCTCAAGCCTTGAGGGTGCCGGCGAATTCGCTGCTGCTACCGCCGAGCGCGGATTTGGAGGGCTGGCTCGTCTCGCGCAGTTTTTCCATGGTTGGTCGCTGTCCGTAGGAGGCGATCCGGCTCGCGGCATTCCAATAATCGAAGGCGTCTGGGAAGACCTGCTGCGGCTGTCGCGAGGTCCGACCTCTATGCACATTCTCTACGCCGACGCTTATCGCGCGATCGGACGTTACGAAGACGGCCTGCGCCACGTCGACGATTCTTTGCGCCTGAGCGACGAAACCGGCGAGCGCACCGCACGCGCCGAACTGTATCGCCTTAAGGGCGAATTGCTGCTGGCGCAGGATTCGGCTAACGCGGCGATGGCGGAGCGCGAAATTCGCACCGCGATCAACGTCGCGCGCGAGCAGTCCGCGAAATCGTGGGAGTTGCGCGCGTCAACAAGCCTCGCACGATTGCTGCGCGACACCAATCGCCGCGATGAGGCGCGCGCGATGCTCGCCGAGATCTACAACTGGTTCACCGAGGGCTTCGATACGCCCGACCTCATGGAGGCCAAGGCGTTGCTCGATCAGTTGAGTGCGGCTTGACGGTTGTGCGCTTGATGAACAAGTCTGCCTACACCACGCATAAGGAGCAGGTGAAATGGCAGGTCGGGTTTCAGGCAAAGTAGCGCTCATCACCGGCGGCGGTTCCGGAATCGGCCGCGCCACCGCAATCGTGTTCGGACGCGAGGGCGCGAAGGTCGCCATCGCCGATTACAACCGCGCGGGCGGCGAAGAGACGGTCCGCATGATCAAAGCCGCCGGCGGCGAGGCATCGTTCATCGAAGCCAACGTCGCGGTCGCGAAACAGGTCGAGGCGATGGTCGCGCGGACCGTCGAGACTTATGGCCGCCTGGACTGCGCGTTCAACAACGCGGGTATCGAGGGCGAAATGTCGGGCGGCAACATCGCGGAGTGCAGCGAGGAGAATTGGGGACGCATCATCGCGATCAACCTGACCGGCGTGTTCTTGTGCATGAAGTACGAAATCCCGCAGATGCTCAAACACGGTGGCGGCAGCATCGTCAACACCGCCTCGGCAGCGGGCCTGATCGGCCTGCCCGGCGGAACGGCGTATGTGGCAAGCAAGCACGGCGTCGCGGGGTTGACCAAATCGGCGGCGCTCGAATACGCGAAATCCGGCATCCGGATCAATGCGGTGTGTCCGGGATTCATCCGCACCGCGATGACCGAGCGCGTGATGGACGGCGGCTCGATCAGCGAGGACGCGATGATCGCGGCGGAGCCGCTGGGGCGCATCGGCAAGCCCGAAGAGATCGCGAGTGTGGTGCTGTTTCTATGCTCCGATGACGCATCGTTCGTAACCGGCCTGCCGATGCCGGTCGACGGCGGCTACGTGGCGCAGTAGCCGCGTGCACCGACTCGGCGCTCGCGCGCTTGACAGCCATCGGCGCATCGGTGACAGATCGGCTCGGCCACCACATCATCTTTCGGAGGCGTGAAAGCGATGAGCAACAACCTCGAACCATTTCGCATCGCGGTGACCGATGCCCAACTCGTGGATCTGAAGCGGCGCCTGCGCGAGACCCGATGGCCCGAGCGCGAATGCGTCGATGACTGGTCGCAGGGTCTCCCGCTCTCGTATGCGCAGGAGGTCTGCACCTACTGGGCGGAAAAGTACGACTGGCGCGCGCGCGAGGCGCTTCTCAATCGCTCCCCGCAATTCAAGACCACGATTGACGGCATCGGCATCCACTTCCTCCACGTGCGCTCACCGCATGAAAACGCGCTGCCGGTGGTGATGACGCACGGATGGCCGGGGTCGATCGTCGAATTTCAAAAGGTCATCGAGCCGCTCACCAATCCGACTAAATTCGGCGGCGAAGCATCCGATGCGTTCCACCTGGTGTGCCCTTCGCTTCCGGGTTACGGCTTTTCCGACAAGCCCAGCCGCGCAGGCTGGAACGTGCAGCGCATCGCGAACGCGTGGTCGCAACTGATGCCGCGCCTCGGCTATCAGCGCTATGCGGCGCAAGGCGGCGATTGGGGATCGGCGGTGACCACCTGCATCGGAATTCAGGACCCGGCCAACTGCATCGGCATCCATGTGAACATGCCGCTCGCGCGTCCCGATCCGGCGACGATGAATGACCTCACCGAGAAAGAAAAATCCGCGATCGCCGGAATGCAGTATTACAATGATTGGGACTCCGGCTACTCGAAGGAACAGAGCACGCGTCCGCAGACGGTTGGCTATGGCCTCACCGATTCGCCAGCCGGGCAGCTCACCTGGATCCTGGAAAAGTTCTGGGCGTGGACCGATTGCGATGGGCATCCGGAAAAGGTGCTCACTCGCGACGAGCTGCTCGACAATGTGATGCTCTACTGGTTGCCGGCCAACGCCGCCTCGTCGGGCCGGCTATACTGGGAGAGCTTTCGCTCGATGCCGGATAGTCCGGTCGCGGTGCCGGTCGGATGTTCGATCTTCCCCAAGGAGATCTTCCGCACCTCGCGCCGATGGGCCGAGAAGCGCTACCCGAAGCTGGTCTACTTCAACGAGCTATCCAAGGGCGGGCACTTCGCAGCCTTCGAGCAGCCCGAGACGTTCGTGCGCGAGGTGCGCAACTGCTTCCGAAAAATGCGCTGACTCGGCGCGGATGCGTTCACGTGAGCGCGGAGAACGTCACTTATCGAGGTGCACTTTTTTGAGCAGCTCTTGAAAGCGCGGATCCGAGCGGAGCGGGTCGAATTGGCCCTGTTTGAGGAGCATCAACCAACGAGTTGATCCCACGTCGTACGACTTGACGAGCGCCTCGACCGCGGGATCGTTCTCCCTCAGCCCCAAATGGATCCAGGCGAAATAATAGGGCGAGACGAAACGTACCTTCGATTCACGCTCCAGTTCGTCCAGCAGCTTGCGCGCGCGATCGCGATTCCCCGAAACAGCGACCCAGTATCCCAGGTTGGCCTTCGAGAATGGATTGTCGAACAGCGCGTTGACGGCCTCGAACTCCGCGATACCCTCCTTAATCTGTCCCTTAGTCATATAGGCGACGCCCAGCCAGAAGCGCCCTTCCCAGTTGTTCGGATCCATCTCGACCAACCGACGCGCGTGTTCGAAGGCTTTTTCGGGCCCTTCCAGAACCGTAAGGGGGACGGTCATGTCGCCCGCAATTGCGAAGGAGAACGGATCGAGTTCGCGGGCTTTTCGGTACTGAGCCAGGCTCTCGTCGTTGCGCCCCTCCAAACTCAACATATAGCCGTAGTGATGATGAGCTTCGGAATACGCGGGATGCTCCGCGATTGCGCGCTGGAACTCGCGCTCCGCGCCAGGCCGGTCGAACTCATAATAGTATTTGCTTACACCCAGCGCGGTGTGCGCCTCGGCGTTTGAGGGATCCAGCGCCAGCGCCTTCTCCGCGGCGGCTTTGGCCTTCGGCATAAGCTCACCCGACGGCGCGAAGGTTTCAGCGGCGTCGGCATAGCTGCGCGCCAATGCACCGTAGGCCGCCGCAAAGTCGGGATCCGCTTTTACCGCCTGCTCCAGATATTCGATCGATTTCTTCCATCCTTCTTCGGTCCACAGATGCCAATAGAAGATGCCCTTCAAATACGCCTCGTGCGCCTCGGGGCTGACCTGGTGGGCATTGCTGAATCCCGCCTGCTCCTGGGGCGTCAGATGAACATCGATTTCGCGGGCGATGGCCGACGCCACCTCGTCCTGCATTGCGAGCACATCGTGCGCGTCGCGCTCGTAGCTCTGCGCCCAGATGTGCTTGTCGGCGGGCGCATCGACCAGTTGCGTGGTAATCCGCACCTTGTCGCCTATTCGCAGCACCGATCCCTCTACCACGCCATCGACGTTGAGCTCTTTGGCGATTTCAGGGAGTGACTTGCGGCGCTCGCCCTTGTAGCGCATCACCGAGGTATGCGAGATCACGCGCAGCGCGTTGATCTTGGCCAATTCGGTGGTGAGTTCCTCGGTCATTCCATCGGCAAAGAATTCCTGGGACGCATCGCCCGAGAGATTCTCCAGCGGAAGCACTGCTATCGAGCGGATGCGATTGACCGCGGACGCGGATTGCTCGGCGGTAACTGAAACCAACCACTTGAGGCTGGCGATTGTGAAGACGATCGCGGTTCCGATCAGCAGCGCGCCAACGCCTGCGAAAATCAAGCGACGCCTTTTTCCGGACGGCTCGACGGCGGCATTCGCTGATGTGGGCCGCGCTTCTGCCGGAGACCCCGGCGTCACTACCAATGCATAGGCGCGCAGCGGGCGAGTCACGTTCTTGAGGTTTTGCTCGCCCAGATCCTTGACCTGAAATTCCGGCTTATTACGAATCTCCTCGAAGACTCGCTCCGAGATACAGACTCCGCCCGGAGGAGCCAGCGCATGGATCCGTGACGCGACGTTCACCCCATCGCCGAGCACGGTCCCGCCGGCAAACACCACGTCGCCGACGTGAATTCCAATGCGGAGTGTCAGTTCCGGATCGCCGGTGAGCGCGCTTTGCACCGCCCGCGCGCAATGCAATGCATCGATCGCACTTTGGAAACTCGAGAGCGTACCGTCGCCGATGTCGCCGATCACTCGCCCGTTGAAGCGCGCCACCAGCGAGCCAACCAGCTCGCGATGCTGCGCGAGCGCGCGAATCGCCTTGTGTTCGTCGCGCCCCATCAGCGCCGTGTAGCCGGCGATGTCGGTGAACATAATCGCCGCCAGCCCCCGGCTGGGCGCGGCTTGCGAGGTATTGGAAGAATTTGCCATCGGATGCGTTCCCGATAAGACAAGCCGGGAACGCTCGGATAGTACTACCGCGCTCCGCCAAGCGCGACGCGACGGAACACAACCGGTCACTCGGACCAGTTGGTTGAGGTACCGCGCCTGCGAGCTAAAAAAGAATCAGCGGCTTGATGACGCCGTCGAGCTTTTTGTCCATCACCTCGAAGGCCTTGTCGAGTTCGCTGAACTTGAAGCGATGGGTCGTCATCGGGCTTGGATCGATGCGCTTCGACTCCAGCAATTGAAGCATCCGCTCCATCCGCAGGCTGCCGCCCGGACACAGCGAAGTGGTGATGGTCTTTTCGGCCATCCCGACGCCCCATGCCAGGCGCGGCAGATGAACGAATTCGCCCTTGCCGTGGTAGCCGACATTGGAGATGGTGCCGCCCGGGCGGGTCGAGGCAACCGCGTTCTGGAAAGTCTCGTCACCGCCGAGCGCCTCGATCGCTGAATCGACGCCGAGGCCCCCGGTCATTTCGAGGATGCGCGCGACAACGTCTTCGCGCGACGGATCGAGCGTCACATCGGCGCCGTAGAATTGCGCCAGCTCGCGCCGCTTCGGAACCGAATCGACCGCGATGATTTTTCCCGCGCCGCGCAACCGCGCTCCCGCCACCGCCATCAGGCCGACTGGGCCAAGCGCGAAGATCGCCACGCTTCCACCGATGGGAATGTTCGCCGCCTCCGCGCCCACGAGGCCGGTCGAGAGCATGTCGGCGCAATAGACGGCGGCCTCGGGCGCGACGTCCGCTGGAATCTTCGCGAGGTTCGCATCGGCGTCGTTGACGTGGAAATACTCCGCGAAGACGCCGTCCTTGATGTTGGCGAATTTCCATCCGCCGAGCGCGCCTCCCGATTGCGAGGAATGACCCGCCTGCGAAAACGCATCGCCCCAGTCGGGAGTGATCGCGCCCGAGACGACGCGGTCACCGGGTTTGAGCTTGCGCACCTCGGAACCGACCTCGTGCACAACTCCCACCGCCTCGTGCCCGAGGGTGAGATTCTCGCGCTCGCCAATCGCGCCATGCACGGTGTGCGAATCGGACGTGCAGATGAGCGCCATCGTGGTCTTGATAATCGCGTCGGAGGGGCCCGGCTTGGGCACTGGCTTGTCCATGAATCCGACCCGGTCGATCGCGTTCATCACGAATGTTTTCATCGGCACCTCCCGATCGCGTTTCACCCCTTCTACTCCATTTGGAACCGAGATCGCACGCCATCGGAGTGGTTCACGCGGGGCGGATTTTCGCTTTGCGCGGCGCGGTCGCAAAATGAAATCATGCGGCTATGCCGTGCGACTCGCGCATCGTTGGAAAATCGCTGGGCCCTGTTGAATATGATGTCGACCAGTTCTGGACGATGGCCTATGCGGCCGGCATCGGCGACAGCAATCCTCGCTATCTCGATTCACTCGGCTCCGGGCAGTTGATTGCACATCCGGTGTTTCCGGTCTGCCTCGCAACCAAGGCTCGATGGCAAATGGAGCCGATGTTCCTGGAAGCTGGCCTGACTCATCAAGAATCGATCCGCAGTGTGCATCTGACCCAGGACATGATCTGTCATCGTCCGATCAAACCGCCTGAGAAATTGATGGTGACCGCGACGGTTACCGCGTTGGAACGGCGACGCGCCGGGACCTACCTCCTGACCAGCTACGACATCAAGGATCCAGGCGGCGCGCCGGTTTCGACGATAAATTGGGGCCGCCTATGGCGCGGCGTCGAGATGACGGGGCCTGAGCGGCCGGCGCTCGCCCAAGCTCCGGTCGGCACGAATGTCGACGCCTCGCCGCGACGCAGATTTCGCATCCCCGTCGCGGCCACCGCGGCGATCGTCTATACGGCATGCGCACGCGCCGACAACCAGGTGAGTTTTCATACCGATACTACCGCGGCAAATCGCTCAGGACTGCGTGCGCCGCTGCTGATGGGTGTCGCGACGCTGGCGATGAGTGTCTCGAGGATCATCGAAACCGACGCTGGCAGCGATCCCGAGCGCATCGCGCGAATTTCTTGCCGCTTCGGCGCGATGGTCTTCATGCCGTCGGAACTGACGCTGGAGGCGAGCAGTCGCGAGCATCACGAGGACGGCGATCGCGTGTCATTCGAGTTGCTCAACGCCGACGGAGGCCGCGCGATCCGCGACGGCGTCGTGGTCCTGCGTTCCTAGCCCGGCGAAGGAAAAAATCTGATGCAGCTTTACCGAATCAGCTATGCAGCCGCGGTGATGGTCGCGCTATGCATCGCCCTGACCGCTTCTGTCCATGCGGACGAGAGCATCGTGTCCGGATGGAATCCATCCGCGTTTCGCGGCGACAGTGTCCTTCAGATCATGACTACCGAGCCGGAAGTTGGTGAGCATTGGTCGAAGCTGTGGCTGGTCGTCATTGACAATCAGCTATATGTGCGACTTGGCGATCGCGCCTATGGGCGGGTCCAGAAAAATACTACCAGCCCCTACGTCAAGCTGAAGATTGGCGACCAGGAGTTCGACAAGGTGAAGCTCGTGGAGATGCCGGACATGAAGGGCAAGGTCGCCGCCGCGATGGCCGACAAGTATTTCATGGACAAGCTGGTCCGCTACGAGTCGCATCCAATGGTAGCGCAGTTAACCCCCGAACCCTCGACGCCCGCGGCGCATTGAATCCAAACGTCGATAGTCTTCCCTTGAGGCTGGTCGTTTGCCCTCGATGATTTGGCGCTGCCCGCAATGCCGAGGAATTTTGAAGCTCGAGGGCGAGGGGCTGACGTGTGCCGGATGCCAGCGCAACTACGACACCGTTGGCGGGATTCCCGACCTTCGATTGCCGGGGTCGCATTTTGTCGATTATGCAAGCGACAAGGCCGAGGCGATTCGCCTTCTGAAGGAAGCCTCCAGCCTCAGCATCGAGGAATTCGTACGTAGTGCATTCTCCGCTCGCGTCCGCAAATCCGGCTACGACATTGAGCCGATGGCGCGCGGGGTGATTTCGGCTCCGCAGCGAATGCGCGCGGACGTCAACGGATGGTTGAAGGGTTGCATCGTGCCCGGGAAATCATTTCTCGAGATCGGATGCGGTATGGGTGGGTTGCTGGCTGCCGCGGCCCAGGAAGGATGCCGCGGCGTGGGTATCGACGTTTCCATGGCGTGGTTGGTCGTCGCGCAGCGCCTCATTAGCGCATCAGGAGGCAACCCGGTCCTGGCGGCGGCCACCGCCGAGGCGCTTCCGCTGGACGATGGTACCTTTGCCGGCGTCGTCGCATTGGACGTAATTGAGCACGTCGAGATGCCCGCGCGGGTGCTGTCGGAAATGAACCGCGTCACCCAGGCAGGCGGCGCAGTGGCGCTATCGGCGCCCAACCGTTACAGCCTCGCAGCCGAGCCACACGTTTCGATTTGGGGGGTCGGCTTCCTGCCGCGACGATGGCAAAAGTCGTACGTCAAGTTCAGGACGGGCTTTCCCTATGATTGGACCAACCTGCTGAGTGTCAGGCAGGTACGAAAGCTGATGGCCGAGAACACGACTTTTCGCATTCAAGTCATCATTCCCGGGATCTCGGAAAACGACATTGCCTATTTCTCACCTCGCCGCGCGCTCCTGGCCAGGTTGTATAACCGCCTCATCAGAATTCGCGGATTGCGGTTTCTGTTTGAGTGGCTTGGGGCGTTCTTCAGGATGGTTGGCACTAAAGATCATTAGGGCATGTCAAATCACATGGGAGTCGACTTCGGCATCTAGAATCCTGCCTGCGAAAGGGCTATTCGGAATGGTCAAGTGCTAGCGAGCCTAGGTCAAATCGTTCGCGACCTCCTGGTGCATTCCCCGCCCGTCGCGACGGGAAGCGAAACCGCTGCCATGACCCCTCCGCCGCTCCAGATTTTACTCGAACCCTACCTGGGGCTGATCGAAAAGCATTTCTGGATCGAAGGCTCGCTTGCGCTCGCGGCCGCGCTGTTCGCGATCGCGCTGCGCCGGCAGCGCCGCCTATACAAGGCACCCGGCTTCATCATGCTTGCGGTGGGCCTGATCATCGACATGATGATCCCGCAGGCGAGGGAGTGGCAAAGCTGGGCTCACGTCGGACGGGCCACTGCGTTGCTGCTGGTCAGCTTCGGTTTGATACGGCTAACGGTAGAGACGTTCCTGATTTTGCGCTACCGGCGCAAGGCCGACCCCTCCACTATTGTCGCCGAAATAGTCCTAACTTCGTTGTATGGAATTGTCGGACTGGCGGTCTTGCGATTCATGATCGGGATCGATCCGCGAGTGTTGCTGGCAGTGCCGGCTCTCGGAACGTTGGTCGCCGGATGGATGCGGCAGGGCAATTTTTTCGGAGGATTGCTACTCCAGTCTCATCGTCCATTCGTGTCGGGCGATTGGGTGCGACTGGGGGACCATAGTGGTCGCGTGGTTGGAACTGGATGGCGCGCGACCTGGATCGTCACTCGCAACAACGAGCATGTGCAGATTCCCAACGCGGTGCTGGCCAGAGAGCCGGTGGTCAATTATTCGTCAGGTGGCCTGACGGTAGCGGATGAGATTTATATGGAGGTCGATCGCGACATCGCCCCCGACCGCGTAGAGCAGACTGTCGGCGACGTGCTTCGCGGTATCCCCGAAGTGATCCGGAGCGAGGTCGATCTGTGGGAGTACCAGGGTGCTCTCAATCGCTATCGCGTCCGGTTCTGGTTGGCCAACTATTCCGTTGAAGAACGAGTTCGCGCGGCCATCACCCGTAGTCTTTGGTACGCAATGAGGCGCAGCGAGATCAACTTCGCGCCGGCCGTGCGGCCGATTCCAGCCGAATCGAACGGGCACAGCGAAACCGGCACGCAGCACGATTCTCGCGCGGTCATCCGCGAGTTGCGCCGGGTCTATCTGCTCAACGCCCTGTCCGACGAGGAACTCGATCTTTTGGCCTCGGCTGTCAAGTCTCGCCAATTCGGCAAAGGCGAAGTGCTAATGCATGAGGGCGACGTGGGCGACCGCTTCTACATTCTGCGCAAGGGCCGCGTCGAAGTCTTCGCACGAGGTCGCGATGGCGCTCCGCAAAAGGACCTCGGCCAAATCGCGGATTCATCACCCGAGAACTTTACCGGCGAAATCGCGCTGCTCACCGGCGCCAGGCGTAATGCGACGGTCCGTGCAATCACCGACGTCGATGCGTTGGAGATTGGCCGCGACGCATTCGCCAAGGTGCTCCGCGCCAATCCTGCCGCGGGAGCCGCGTTGGCAGAAGTCGCAGGACGCCGCGCGATCCAGACTAGTCAGGCGACCTCGGCGAGCGAAGCCACAGTGGTCGCCGCTAGTAGCGAGGCGAAGCGACGCTCCGCGATTATCCTGCTCGCGATGCGCAAGGTCTTCGACTTCGATTAGCCGCGGACACTACGTCAATCCGGTTGTAATGAAGAAAGTTCTGTGGTGGCTGCCCGCTCTTGCGCTGCTCGCATCGCAATTCGCGTCGCCTGCCGCACGCGCTCAGATGATGCATTCCGATGGGCATCAGATGAAGGAAGCGGCGATGCAAGCGATGCGTGATCTGGGCGCGTGGACATTTGGCGCGCAACTCAAAATCATTCCAACCAAGCCGGCGCCGAAGTTCGATACCGACATTCGCGCCGAAGGGCGACAGCTGTTCATGCAGCATTGCGCGATCTGCCATGGCGTCCTGGGCGATGGCCGCGGCATGCATGCGGGCGCAGTCGATCCTCGGCCGCGCGACTTTACCAAGGGGGTGTTCGAATTTCGTTCTACTCCAACCGGACGACTCCCCACCGACCAAGACATCTGGAAAGTCATTTCCAATGGAATCCATGGAACCGCGATGGTGCCATGGCTCACGTTGTCGGAGCATGATCGGTGGGCGCTGGTAGCCTATGTCGAAGGCTTCTCGCCCCGCTTCGCGACCGAAACCCGCGTGCCTGCGCTAGTGATGCCGACGCCCCCGCAATCGGACCAGAAGCTGGTCGAAGCGGGTCGGCAAATGTACCTCGATGCTGGATGCGGTACCTGTCACGGCGCCAAGGGTTTCGGCGACGGTCCAGGCGTTCCCGATCTTCGCGATGCCGCCGGAAACCCTATCGCGCCGCTCAACTTCAACAGTGGAGTCTTCCGCCGCGGTCCCGGCATGGACGATATCTACCTCACGTTGCGGACTGGATTAGACGGGACCCCGATGCCGTCATATGCCGACTCGCTCACCCCGGATCAAACCTGGGCCCTTGCGGCATATGTCAGCAGCCTGGTCGGCAAACTTCCCGAGCCTGGCGTAACCATGTCCTCGGTGACCGGAGGCGAAGGTCGGCGGCAAGAGCGGCTGGGGATGCGCATCGACATGCCAGGGATGGCCGCGATGCATATGGGTGACCATTAGAATCGATAGCCTCCAAACAGTTACCGAACGGGGTCGCTGGTTCGAGTAAAACAAATAGTAGAGACATGACTGTCCAGCGATGTTACAGTTTGCTGCGGCATGACAAATCGAAGCGGCGGGAGACTCGGTGATAGTACCCGAATTTTCACTAATCCAATTCTCACCGCTGTCCTCCTGACGCTGCTTTCCTCGCAACTGCTCCTGTCATCCAATGCGCATGCGGCCGGATCGATAAGCTTCGTGGCCGCAGGTCCATTGGCCGATAGCAACTCGCCGGTAACCAGCGTCACTGTCGGCTTGCCGGCCGGTGTTCAGCAGGGTGATGTCCTGCTGGCTGAGATTGTGATCGCGGATGGCAACGGATCGAATGTCCCGGTTCCGCCTGCCGGATGGACCACCATCCGCAGCGATTCGATCGGCGGCGGCAACAAGATAACCACCCGCCTCTATTACAAGGTCGCCGGCGCCGGCGAACCCGGCAACTATCGATGGAGCATCGGAGCGCAGTGGGCGGCTGGAATCATGGGGGCTTGGCGCGGAGCGGCGCTAACGCCACTCGACCAAGCCTCCGGCGCAACGGCTGCGGGCGCCAGTCCGGTTACGGATTCGGCCCCATCACTGATACCTGCCAACAACGACGAGTTGCAGATCTACTTTTATGCCTCGCAAAGTGGTTCCGGACCCGCGATCGGACTGCCCGCGGCTATAACTGGCCGGCTCAATACGATCTCTTCGAAGGAAGGATTTTCGCTCGCGTTCGGCGATCTCGCCGCTCCTCCGGGCGGGACCGCCTCACCGACCTATGCCGCAACGGCGACGATCGCGGGTGGCGCTGCAGTCATGACCGCGCAGGCGGTGCTTCTCATCGCCGCATCGCAGTCGGGACCAACCGCAACTCCCAGCGCGACGCCCGCTCCTACCCTGAGCGCGGTTCCGACTGGAACCCCGACTGCGGGAGGTAGTACCTCGATTTCGTTCGTCGGGGCGGGCCCCTTGACCGACTCCAGTTCGCCGGTTGCGGCCGTCGACATTGGCCTACCTACGGGTGTCCATCCGGGTGATGTTCTGATTGCTGAAATCGTGATCGCGGACGGCTTCGGAACGGTTGTTCCGGTTGTGCCCACCGGATGGACCACCATTCGCAACGACTCGATCGCCGGCGTCAACAAGATTACGACCTGGCTCTACTTCAAGGTGGCGGAAGTCGGCGAACCACCCTCGTACGCCTGGAACATTGGCGGGAAGTGGGCGGCAGGCGCGATGGGTGGGTGGCGGGGAGCTCAGCTATTCGTGCCGATCGACAAAAACCTCGGAACTGCGGTTTCGGGTGCCAGTCCTCTTTCGGTATCGGCGCCTGCACTGACGCCGACCTACAATAACGAACTGCAGGTCTATTTTTACGGATCGCAGGGACCCACCGGTCCCGCAATAGCGTTGTCCGGCGCTATCAGCCAGCGGATGAACGTCATCTCGTCTAAAGAGGGTTTTTCGTTGGCGTTCGGAGACCTCGCGGCTCCGCCTGCAGGCAACTCCTCACCGACCTATCCGGCAACAGCGACGAAACCTGGCTCACTTCCGGTGCTGACCGCGCAGGCCGTCCTGCTGGCGCCCGTCTCCCAGGTGATCGTCACTCCGACTGCGACCCCCACTCCCGACGTCTCCGTCACGGCAACTGCGACGCCCACCCGCACCACGACTCGGACCGCGACGCCGATCGTGACGAAGACGGCAACCGCTACGGCGGCAACGGTGACGCCAACACCTACTTCGAGTATGGTAGCGACCAGGACCCCAACAGCCACCGCGACGCCAGCCGTAAGCAGCTCGATCACGTTTGTTGGGGTCGGCCCGTTGACCGACGCGAGTTCGCCGGTTACCGCGGTCAATGTAGGGTTGCCATCGGGTGTTCAGCCAGGCGATGTAATGCTGGCCGAAATTGTGCTCGCAGATGGCACCGGTTCGAATGTTCCGGTTCCTCCCGCAGGATGGACCGGCATCCGCGGCGACGGGATCAACGACGGAAACAAAATACGGACCTGGCTATACTTCAAGGTTGCGGGCGCCGGCGAACCCTCAACGTTCGCATGGAGCATCGGCTCGCAATGGGCGGCCGGGGTCATGGGCGCATGGCGTGGCGCTTCGTTGTTGCCAATCGACAAGGCCTCCGGCGGCGCAATGTCAGGGTCAAGTCCGCTTTCACTCGCCGCGCCATCGTTAAGTCCGGGCCACGACGATGAGTTACAGGTGTATTTTTATGCTGCGCAGAGTGCTTCCGGGCCGGCTCTCACGCTGTCCAGTGCTATCACGCAACGGCTCAACACGATCTCTTCAAAAGAAGGCTTCTCGCTAGCCTTGGCCGACCTGGCAGCTCCAGCCGCCGGCACCCCATCGCAGACCTACACGGCAAGGGCGACCCTGCCAGGTGGAACCGCGGTGATGACGGCACAAGCGGTCCTGCTGGTACCGGTTTCGGTATTGCCTACTTCGACTCCGTCGATGACTCCTACGGCGGTCTCAACTGTCGACGTGCTGACGTATCACAATGACGGCGCACGCACCGGTCAGAATCTGAATGAGACGATCCTTGATTCCAGCAACGTCAACGTATCCTCATTCGGCAAGCTGTTGGAGCTCACGGTGGATGGCAAGGTCGATGGGCAACCGCTGATCAAGACTCAGGTGCATATTCCGGGTAACGGCATCCACAACGTTCTCTACGTAGTAACCGAACATGATTCTGTCTACGCATTCGATGCAGACGATGGCACGACGCTGTGGGGTCCCGTGTCCTTGCTTGGCGTAGGTGAAGTTCCATCCGACAATCGATCCTGCGGGCAGGTAGTACCGGAAATCGGAATTACCGCGACTCCCGTTATCGATCCATCTGCGGGACCCAACGGCACCATATACATAGTCGCGATGTCGAAGCTCGGGCAAAGCACCTACTTTCATCGGATTCACGCCCTCGATCTCACTACAGGCACCGAGGAATTCGGCGCTCCGCTGCTGGTTACCGCGCACGTTCCGGGAAGCGGCGCCGGCAGCCAGGGCAACGTCGTTCCGTTCGACGCTCAGCGGTACAAGGAGCGCGCGGGACTGGCGCTGATAAATGGGGTGGTGTACACATCGTGGGCTTCCCATTGCGATATCATGCCCTACACCGGATGGCTGATGTCGTACGGACTCGATGGCCAGAACCACCTGGTCCAAAAATCGGTCCTGAACGTGGTTCCCAATGGATTCGACGGAGCAATGTGGGGTTCGGGAGCAGCGCCTGCGATCGATAATCTTGGCAACCTCTACATTTTGGATGGAAACGGGACCTTCGATACGACACTCACCGCCGATGGTTTCCCATCGCTCGGCGATTTTGGAAATGCCTTCCTGAAGCTATCCACCTCGGGCGGCTTACAGGTCGCCGATTATTTCGCGACCTTCGATACGGTGTCGCAGTCCGCTCGCGACTCGGATTTTGGTTCCGGCGGGCCATTGGTGCTGCCTGACATGATCGATGCGCAGGGAATTACCAGGCATCTGGTGGTCGGCGCCGGAAAGGACAGCAACATCTACCTCGCGGACCGCGACAATATGGGCAAGTTCGTGCCTTCAACCAACAATACCAATGTCTACCAGGAACTGGTGGGTGCGCTTCCACAAGGCGTGTGGTCGATGCCCGCATACTCCAACAACGTTCTCTACTATGGTTCGGTAAACCAGCAGCTCAAGGCCTTCGGATTCTCACAAGCTCGCCTCATCGCTGCGCCGTTGTCGATTTCCTCCGAGCATTACAATTTCCCCGGCACCACACCGAGCATCTCGGCGAATGGTTCGAGCAACATTATCCTGTGGGCGATCGAGAATGCCGGTGGGAACGGAGTCCTGCACGCCTACGATGCGGCAAATCTTGCGCATGAGCTCTACAACAGCAGCCTGTCCAATGGCCGTGACACTTTCCAGGACAACAAGTTCGTCACCCCGACCATCGCTAATGGAAAAGTCTACGTGGGCACTCCCAACAGCGTCGTGGTATTTGGTTTGCTCCCGCCGTGACCACTTATCCGGTACTGCATCCTGCCCCGATTCGTTTGTGACACCGAAACCGTTTCAGAACCGTTGACGAAACGGACCGATTGACTGGATCGCCCCGCTCACGCAGGCTAGGCGGCTGAATTTGCTAGGGGGGTGCCGGATGCGATCCATCAGATGGCCGCGCAGATGCCTGCGAGGAATAGTGACGCTGCTTATGCGCGCAGTCTCGACGGTCGGGTTTTTTCTCGCAGCCATCATCGCCGCCACCGCGGTCACTGCACACGCACGCCCGTATCACTTCATCACCCATAGCGCCGGAATAGTGGACTACTGGCCGCGCTTCTCGCCCGACGGCCAAATCATTCTGTTCAGCCGATGCGCGATCTCCTCCGGATGCGGCGGCGCGTCGACCTCCGGCCATTGGGACCTCTTTACCGTTCCGAGGCGCGGCGGTAAGGCCACCAGCTTCATCGCGCTCTCCGAAGTGGCCGCGACTCGATCCAACTGGCTATGGAACACCGACCCCTCGATCATCACTCCAATCGCGTTCACCGGGGCGTCGGAGGTCGGAGGCGACGCCCATCTGTGGCTCTCGGACTCCGCCGGCGCCTCGCCATTCGCAGTGGATACACCCGCCGATGTCGCACCCGGGTATCCCTCGTGGATACCCGACGGCTCCGCGGTTACGGTCAATGGACAGCCCAAGGGCTTCAATGCACCCTTCATCTCGCTGGTCGCGATTCCGAGCGGCGACAAGCTCGCGCAACTTACCTCGATCGACTCGATCTGGACCGGAGAATCGGCGGTCTCGCGAAACGGCTCGGAACTCGCGTTCGCGGGCCAGCTTCCTGCCGCGGGCAGTCAGTACAGCGATTCGAATAATCAAGTCTGGATTGAGTCAATCGATCCCGCCATTCTTCCGGGCATCGATGCTTTCAACTCCAATCTCCATCAACTCGATGGCTTACAGGGACGCACCCCTGACTGGTCGCCCAACGACCGCTTCCTGATTTTCGAATCGACGCGTGGATGTCTCGGCGGCCACTATGCGATCTTCATCGAGGCGGCTACCGGCGGCAAAGCGGTTCAGGTGACCGATTGCAGGCTGGATGCGAACCATGGCGTATGGTCGCCGGATGGACGCCGCTTCGCATTCTCCGGCGTATTCGGCGCCAGGAATCCGGCGTGTGCCAAAGGATGCCGCGGGATAGCGATCGCTCCGGTGCCACGACGCATACTGAAACTCGGCACCGCGAACTGAACGCTCGCTGGATGGCCATCGGGCACGAGGCGCAGCATCTCGGCTTAGTCTTCACGGCAGGCACACGTTATGTCCGAGCTGGAGGCAGGCTTGCGGTGGTGTCAAAACTGGTGCGGCCAGTCCCAGCAACTCACTCACCGCGGGCACGCTCGCTTGCGGCGGACTACAGGTGTTCGCTGCAAAAATATTGCCCGCAGCATCGATCGCGAGGGCTTCGGGATCGCAGAGTCCCGCGCCCTCGGGCGAAAAGAGCAGCCCGGTCAGATAGCCATTTCCCGCAGTGAGTTCGTTGATAGCCCAACCGAAGTTGGTAGTAGTGATCGCAAACACGTCATCCGCCGAATCCAGCGCCATCGCTTTCGGCCGATCAAACGCAGCGGTCGCCGGAGAAAAGTACTGACCGGAACCATATGCAGGCGCGGTCAATTCACTTATGCCGCCGCTGCCCATGCCCCCGAGCAGCACCAGCACATTGGAAGCGGCATCCAGCCCGATGGAAAACTCCGATCCCACCGTCGAGCTGTCCGGAACGGTCAGCGTAAAACTCGAGCCCGAGCTGTAGTTGCTCGCGGCGTTGAGTTTGCTCACCGTGTTGTCGCAGTTCGCCACAAAGATGTTCGACGCCAGATCCACAACCAGCGATGCCGGACACGTCAGACTTGCGTCCGAGGAAGTAAAGTTGAACGCGGTGCTGTAGTCGCCGAGCGCCACCAGCTCGCTGACACTGCCGCTGCCGCCGCCGGGATGGTTAGCCACGAAAACATTTCCCGCCGCATCCAGCGCAACCGACTGCGGATGATCGAAGGCCGCTGCGCCTCCAGGGTTGAACACACTGCCATCCAGATGATTGCTCTCGGCGGTTAACTCGCTGACCGCGTTGGAATCGCGGCTGCTCACGAAAAGGTTGTTCATCGTATCGATGGCGATGGAAGCTCCGTCCGCGACCGTGATTCCGGCGGGAAGGGTCGCGCTGACCGCATATCCGCCAGCCGGAGTAATCTGGTTTATCGACGCGGTAGGAACTGTGCTATCGACGCCGACTACGAATAGATTTCCACCCGAATCGATCGCCAGCGCGGTGTTGATGTTCAATGGATCATTCCCAACGGCAAGCATCAGACCGATCTCGAACCCGTCGGGGCCGGCCATCAGGGCCGGCTGATACGGCAGCGGCGAAATCATCGCCTGAATAGCGAATAGCGAGCTCACGTTGAGCGTTGGATTGGTCGCCATCGCATGCATCGCCGCAAGGGTTGTATCGGATGCTGAAGTAGAAGTGTTGGTAAACAACGCATCGCAAGGACTCGAATTCGGCCCCGAACTGCTCGCACACGCCGCGATGATGTTCGACAGGGTGTTGAGACGTTGCAACCCGTCGCAGTTGACGGGCGGCGAGCCCGATGCGCACTGCACCGAGCTGGGCAGGAAATTGGAGGCAACACCGCTTACCGAGGCATCTCCGGCCGCATCAACTGCGGCGAGATTGTAGTAGTTCCGGTATCCGACGCCCAAGCCGCCGGCGTTGGTTGCTGACGCTCCAATGATCTGGCCGGTCGAGTCGACAAATTGCGCCAAAGCCACTTCGGCAGCCGCGGTTGTCAATTCGTCAATGATGACGATGGTCGAGGTATTGATGTTGCCGCATGGTCCAATAGGAGCGATCAGACCAAGCGCCGAATTGGTTCCCGCCCCCGCATCACCACCGATAGCCACAACATAGGTTTCGATGCTGCCTGAGGGGCACACGTAGGGAACCGTGTATGCTCCGTTACCCGCGGTGATAGCAGTACCCAAAGAGCTACCCTGCGATCCATAACCGGTGGCGCCGACGCTATAGAAGGTAACGGCAGCGCCTGCGACCGGCGTTCCATCGACGGTGACATTGCCGCCAAAGAAAGCGCCGCTCGGAGTTGGCGTGGATGAGGGAGTCGGTGTCGCGGTTTTCGTCATCGCCGAAGTTGCGGTCGAGCCAGGCGTCGGCGCCTGGCTCGGAGTCGCCGCCATGGTCGGCGTGGCAGTTGGGGTAGAGGTCGCCGCAGCGCTGGAGGTCGCGGTAGCCGTAACGGTTGCGGTCCCGGTCGCGGTCATGATGGCAGTGGCCGTCGCAATCACGGTCGGAGTTGGAGTCACGGTCGCCGTGAGTGTTGGCGTAGCAATGATGGTGGAGGTGGACGTTGGTGTAAGCGTCGCAGTTGGCGCGACCGGGGTAGGTGTAGGTGTCGGAGTCCCGGTCGCCGTTGGTGATGGGGTCGGGGTCGGGGGAGTACCTTTCGCCGCACCTCTCAATTTCACCAAGGCATCGGTCTTACCCTTGGTTGCATCGCTCACGACGGAAATGGTGTCGTTGAAAACTCCAGCCGCACCGGGTGCAAAGAGCACCGTGACCAGGAGCGGCGATCCTTTGGGCTGAAGAACGGTCTGGCCGCCGCCCTGCGTTATGGTGAATTCGGGTATGTTCGCGCTTCCAACCGTTACGTTGAGCGCGGCGGTTCCAACATCTCTGATGGAAAAAGTTTTCGACTGGGCAGTGGTCGTCCTGCCGAACACAACTCTTTTGAAGCCGAGGTGGCCCGGCGCGATCCGCATTCTGGCGAATGGGGTCCGGGGTTTTCGGGCTTCAGGCTGGGCCTCCTGCGCCGAGGCGGAAGTAAGTGCATTGATCGATAAAGCGAATGCCAGGAGCAGGATGGAAAGATAGGTTCCCAGAGCCTTGGCTGCGGCACAACTCATTTCGCTGCCCCTCCGAAAACCGCTGTGGCGGCTTCCAAAACGGCGAGCCTGGTCCGTCAGCCACTCGATGGTTTTCTCGAACGAACTTTTACTCGATCTATGTCACTATTAGGCCGTCGCTCTGCGTATCCGATCCATCTGTCGGTGGATGGTCATCAACACATTGTCACAATATTGGTGAAAGCACGACTTGAGTCCAGCGTGGCCGGCCGAGTTTCAAAATTACTCAGCGCGGACGGGGCGTGGTTCAGCCTGCGCTGAAGGCGCCCCGATCCGAGCCAGGTGAAGGCTTGGAGCTGTCGCTTACTCCGCGCAGGCACCCGCAAGGCTGCATACCGCTACGCCTCGGCGACCCTCGCGAAGGTCGTTTCGGTCAAAGCCGTTGGTCAGATACGCAAAGGAAATTCCAGTCGCCGGATCCGCCCATCCGATCTGACCGCCAAACCCAGGATGTCCGAAGGCTTCCGCCGAATTGGTTCGGCCGAAGCCGCGCAAATTGGCCTTGCCGTCGCCGCCCGCGACCACGATTCCGAGCGCTCGATTGGCGACGATGCCGCGGGCCGGATCGATCAGATTGCCGCTCCGGATGCGCCGGGCTTCGCGCAACATTTCCGACTGCCAGACCCGAGTTCCGTCGTACGCCTTACCGTCATTGAGCAGCGCCTGGTAAAACAGCGCGATGTCGCCTGCGGTGGTCATCAGGCCGCCGGCGGGAAAATCGGTCTCGCGCATCGCGGGATCGTTCATCTCGAGCACCGCATCCTCGGTGATCGAGCCCAGGCTGGCGCGCGGGGGAGTGATTCCGAGCTTCTGATATTCTTCGTCTTTGGCCGGTTCGCCGACCCATTTCACATCTGCCATGCGATTCTGAATCGCGCGCGGCAGGCCGATGCGCAAATCGGGCAATCCGAGCGGCTGCGCGATTCGGTCGCGCACGAACTCTCCGATGCGCTGGCCGGTGATGCGCTCGATCGCTTCGGCGATCGGCCAGTAGTTGGCATGGATATGGTAGAAGAACTTCTCACCCGGGACATTGACCGGGCGCCATTGCGCAAAGCGTTCCAGCCGCCGCTTGCGATCGCCCCAATCGCCGAACGAACCGGGAGCAACCGGGATGCCGGCGGTGTGAATCAGCAGATGCTCAATGGTCGTGGTTTCCTTGCCGTTAGTTCCATACTCGGGCACGTACTTGACGATTAGATCGGCCGGGCTGACCTTCCCTTCCTGGATCAGGAGCCACAGGGCGGATGACGTAATGGCCTTGGTGGCTGACATCGCAACGAAGACGGTTTGGTCAGTGGCAGGCTTTTCGACGCCGCCCTGGACCGCGCGCCCGAAAGTCTGCATCGCAGCGATTTTGCCCTTGCGCGCAATCGCGAGCTGACAGGCAGGCAGAACGCCATCTTTGACGTCGCGCGCGGCGCGATCCATCAAAGCCTGCACCTTGTCCGGATTGAGTCCAACTTCAGCCACGCTCTCGGCAAAAAAATGTTCCGCTGGCATTGCGATGTCTCCTTAGAATCCTGCCCGAATCTTGCGAATCCCGCGGAGGTCGGGGAGTCCGCTATGTTGGCGATAATCTGCCATTTCGCCATCGATGTGCAACGCTTTTGAAGGATGGCGCGATTGCGATGTATCCAACCTCCAGTACCATCCCGACCGGCCTCGACGGGAGAATTGCATTGTTGTCGCAGCGCCAACAAATGGTGACCAACTCACCTGTCTCACAAATGTGGAGGCGCCTCGGTTTTCAAGCGCGATAAATCTTCAACCGCGACTCCGGAGCCAAAAAAGAGAAGGCTGGTGTGCCTGAGCATTGGCATTCGATGTGTCACACGCCAGCTCTCTGCGAATCGAGTGGGTGCCGAAGGGCGGGAGTTTTAGTTCTATTCGGTCTGGTTCCAGTCGGCACGACACCTGCTCATCAACAAGTCACAAGATGTTGGACCCGCTGCACGGACATCGATCACCAGACAGTTGGCGTTAGTTCGCCCTGCGTCGAATGCTCCGCTGCGCCGTGACGGACGATTCCCAGTTTTTGAGAACTGGTCCCGGGAGACAGAATGATTCGACAGAACGCAGAGACCCCCAGTAACGGCACGACCGCCGTGCCAAACCGCCTCGCGATGAACCGGCTTGGGCCACAGAAAAACTCCGCCCTGCAGTCGTCGACGAAGCACCTCGCGGAGCCCAATGGGCAGGCTGACGATCTTGGGCAGAACCGCCTTACCGCCAAAAAGCTGGCGGAGGAAAAACAGCGCGCACGGACCTTGGCCCGCGCGCAAGCCGTGGCCGAAAAATTGTCGGCTGCGACCGATGAAGTTTCCAGCGCCATTACCGAAGCCACCGGCGCGGTTGAGGAACTCGAAAAAACCATGCACTCGATCGGCGAGGCTGCCGATCAGGCCTCGACTGCGGCAGACGAATGCCGGGCCAGAATCAGTGAGGTCGAAAAAGCCTCGGCCAACGTCAACAGCAGCGCGGAGGAATCCTTACGCCGGGTCAGCGAATTGCAAGCGCTCTCCAAGTCGACCACCGCGGATATCGACATCTTGATCAAAGGCGTGGGGGACTCGGCGGCTGCGAATATGGAGTCCGCCAAAATGGTCGGCGAGTTGGAGCGCCAGTCGGAAGAGATCGGCAAGATCGTCCATGCAGTGACGCGGATTGCCGACCAGACCAATCTGCTGGCGCTCAATGCCGCGATCGAAGCCGCGCGAGCCGGAGAACATGGCAAGGGCTTTGCCGTAGTAGCGGACGAAGTACGCAATCTCGCGGAGATCAGCGAAAAGAGTGCCCGTGGCATTCAGGAAGTCGTCAACGAGATCCAGAACCAGGTCAAAGTGGTTGCGACCGATACCGAAACCGCCGGCAAGAACGGTCGCGAGGAAGTGGAAAGCGCCAAGTTGATTACCCAGGGTTTAGTCAAGCTGGCCGCTGAGTTCGCCGAGATCCAGTCCAGCTGCGCCGAAATCCAGTTGAGTTCGAGCGAGGCGGTGGAAAACGCAAAGACTTATTTGAAAGGCTCTGAAGAGATCGCCGCCGCGGCCGAGGAGTCCGCCTCAGCGACTCATCAAGCTCAAAAGTCGACCCAGGAACAGTCCAAAGCATACGCGGAAATGAGTGACGCGGCGGGTTCGCTGGCGGAGATGGCGGAGGCGCTCAAGACCTCGACCAACGCGCAAAAGTCAGCCGAGGAACTGGCCGCTACCGCGGAGCAATTGTCCACCAACGCCGAAGAACTGAAGGCTTCCTCGCAGCAGATCTCCACTGCGATCGAACAGATCAACAAGGCGGCCGGGGTCTGCAGCAAAATGTCGCAAAACTCTCACGCCCTGGGAGCCAAATTGCGCGCGGCTGCAAAAAGCATAACCGACCTGACCACGGCCAGCGTGGAGAAGGCTTCCGCGACCGCGAAACTCCTGGCCAGCAACAAGCTGAGCCTCGATAGTCTGATCGTCAACATTGGAAAAGGGGCCGACGCGTCCGCCGAATCCGCCCGCAACACGCTCGAACTTGAAGAACGGACCCGCCGGATCGACAAGATCGTGGACGCGATTGTGATGGTGACCGTTCAGACCAAGATGCTCGCCGTCAACGGGAATGTCGAAGCCGCACGCGCAGGAGAATATGGCCGGGGCTTTTCGGTGGTTGCCGGGGACATCCGATCCCTGGCCAACGAAAGCAGCGAAAACGCCGACCGCATCAAGGACCTGGTCAAAAACGTCCAGACCCAGATCACCAAGGTAGCGGCGGACATCGAAGAGGCAGCGCGCAACGGGCGGGCCGAAGTAGAACGGGCGAAAGTATCGACGGCGAACTTTGATCGGATCGCAAGCGAGTCCGATGTGATGGTGACCGATATGCAGGAAATCGCCAAGCGCTGCAATGAGGCCTACGCGGCGCTGGAACAATCGCACAATGCCAGCGAGCAAATTGCCAACGCCGCCGAAGAAACTTCGCGCGCCGCGTCGGGAGCCGCCACCGCGTCGGAACAGGGATTGAAGGCCGCCCAGGAGATCGCTCAAGCGGTCGAGGATATCGCATCGCAAGCCGATGAATTGCAAAACGGATAGCCGCAAAACGAATAGGCGGTAGAGCGGTTGGTAACAGGAGATTCGTTTATGCAGGAAGACACTTTGCCGGGCTCACTCGCATTGAAGGCGGAAAGCCAACTGGTCACGTTTCTGTTGAAGGACGAAGAGTTCGGATTCGACATCATGTCGGTGCAGGAGATCATCCGCCTTCCCAAGCTGGCGAAAGTGCCGCGCATGCCTCCCTATGTGGACGGGATCGCCAATTTGCGCGGGGTGGTCCTGCCCGTCATCGACATGCGCACCCGTTTTGGCGTCGAACGCGCCGAGGAGACCGACCGGACCCGGGTCCTGGTGGTCGACATCGGCGGGGTCAAGACCGGTTTGCGCGTCGATCGGGTAAAACAGGTGTCGCGCGTGATGCGCAGCGAAATCGAGCCGCCGCCGGAGGCAATCCGGGGAACCACCTCAGCCTACCTCGAAGGGGTAGTGAAACTTGATAACGGGCAGCGCATCGTCATGGCCCTCAACGCGGGCCAGGTTTGCGAAATCGCAATGAATCCAAACATGATATCGCGTAGTAGCGAGGTTTCGGGTGCGGAGGTCAGCCTCGGCCAGGGAGCAGACAAGTCCGATGCGGACGCCGAAGTTCAAAAAGTAGTGACCTTTCGCATCGCAAAAGAGGAATTTGCTTTTCACATCGAACACGTCCGCGAGATTCTCCGCGTACAAACCCCAAATCAGGTTCCTGATGTTCCCGACTACGTGCTGGGAGTGCTGACAGTGCGGGGGCAGATCCTTCCGGTTATCGACTTGCGCCGCCTGCTGCAGCAGCGGTCCCTGGCCGAGGAGTTCGCGGACAGTTGCCAAGGGCTGCGCGAGGAATATGAACGCTGGATCGATCAGGCGGCAAAAGTCTTTGCCGATCATTCGCAATCGAAGGTCGATGCCTCGGTAACCGAGCATCTTCGCAGGTGGCTGGTCGAGACCAACAGTTCCAGTCAGCTCTTGATGGAGACCCTGGCGAAGGCGCGCGGGCGAAACGAAAGGGTTATCAAACAGTTACAGCTTCGGACCCGTTGCGACGAACGCGGCGACCGCGATGGTGCGCGCGCCGCGTGCACAGAGGTCCTGTCCGGAAGCCGCGAGACGGTCGACACCTTGCGCCTGTTCGAGCAACAGATCGCGCTGAACATCAAGGAAGATCAACGCATCATCGTGGTAGATGCCGAGGGCTATGTACTCGGACTGGTAGTCGATCACGTTCACGAAGTGCTCAATGTTCCCAAGAATCTGATGGAACCGCCGCCGCACATCACTTCGAGTGGTGGGATGGAACTGTCGGGAGTCGCCAAGCTCGATGACGGCGCCCGATTGATCATGTTGTTGGAAGTGGCACATCTGATGAAGGACCAAAAGCTGCGCGATGTCCACAACTCGTCGCGGCAGTCTGATGAGGAAAGGAAGCGGGGCGAGATCCACCACTCGGACACCAGCACCGAGGAGCTCAGCGAGGTTCAACTGGTCACATTCATGCTCGGGGAAGAGGAGTATGGCGTTCCGATTTCGCAAATCCAGGAAATCGATCGCCTCTCCAAGATCACCAAGGTTCCGAAGGCCGCTCAATTCATCGAAGGCATCACCAACCTGCGCGGAGAAGTAGTTCCGGTGCTGGATACCCGCAAACGCTTTGAGCTGGCGGTCAAACCTTCAGACGATCGCACCCGCATCATGATCGTAGACATCGGCGGAGTTAAAACCGGCCTGGTGGTTGACTCGGTTCGCGAGGTGTTGAATCTCGCACGAAAAGATATCGCTCCGCCGCCGGAGGCAATCGGCTCCGGGGGCGCGCAACAATTTATTTCCGGAATCGGCAAGGTCGATGCGGGAAAGCGGATGATCGTGCTGCTCGATGTGAAGCGGATCCTTTCGCGTCAGGAACAGGTCCACCTCTCCGAAGTCACCACCAAAGCTGCGGCATAGAAACTCTGATCGGCTCCGGCCTACCCGGCGCCGATCCCGATTTCAATGAGCAGAATACGCGTGCTGATAGCGGACGATTCCGCGCTGATGCGACAGACCCTCAAGAAAATCATCGCGACATCGGCCGACTTCGAGTTGATTGGTCTCGCTCGTGACGGGGAGGACGTCATCGCGAAAGCCCGGGAACTGCGCCCCGATGTTATCTCGATGGATATCAACATGCCAAAGCTGGACGGCATAACCGCGTTGCAGACCATCTTGCATGAGAAGATCTGTCCGGTGGTGATGGTTTCCTCGCTCACCCAGCAAGGCAAGATTACCACCTTCGAATGCCTTGAGTTAGGAGCTTTCGATTTTGTCGCTAAGCCGGATGGAACGGTCTCTTCCGACCTGGGCTCGGTGGCTGAGGAATTAGTCGCCAAGCTTAAAGCTGCGGCATTGTCCAGGGACCGCTTCGAGCCACGAACGCACACCATTGCGCGCCGCAAGCCATTTCATCCGACCTCCGGAGCCGCGTTTGAAAAGGTGACGCGTCAGAAGGCGATAGCGATCGGAATCTCCACCGGTGGTCCGGCAACCTTGCAGGAGGTATTGCCCCTGATTCCAGCCGACGTCCCGGCCAGTATTTTCCTGGTCCAGCATATGCCGCCGCCCTTTATCGCCTCCTTTGCCAAGCGGCTGGACGAGCACTGCGCGCTCAAAGTGGTGGAAGCATATTCGGGCATGCTGGTAGAGCCAAGCATCTGTTATGTGGCGCCGGGCGGAATGCATCTTTGCTTACATCGCAAAATGACCGGGGAGGTGGTCATTCGCACACCTACCACGCCGGCAACCCTGTTCGTGCCCTCGGTTGGCGTCATGATGGCATCGGTGCTGAATATTTATGGGACCGACACCATCGGCGTTCTCATGACCGGCATTGGAGACGACGGCGCGGACCAGATGGTGGCGATCCGGCAGGCGGGTGGTCACACGATAGCAGAAAGTCAGCAGACTGCGGTGGTCTACGGCATGCCGCGTGAGGCCTACGAACGCGGGGGAGCGTGCGAAGTGGCGCCCAGTTACGAAGTAGCAGGAGCGATCGTGAAAGCGGTGCGAAGGACAATGGCGTGAACAACTTGCAAGAACAGCTCGCGAAATTTGCCGGTCCCGATGAAATAGAGCGCGCCTATGCGGCGGAAGACATTGGATATCTGAATCTCCCGGAAGGGGTGGCGCCACTGTTGGAACGATTGAGCAGGGAGGCTTCGCCGGCGGTTCGCGAAGCCATCTTCCAGGCGCTGATCCGGATCGACGCTGATACGGCGATTGAGGGTGTCATCGGTCTGCTCGAAAGCGACGATCCTCAGCTACGCAACCAGGCGGTGGAAATATTGCGCCGGAAAGGTTCCGCGGCGATTCCGTTTCTGAGCCGCGCGATGCGAGATGGGGACAAGGACCTCCGCAAATTGACGCTGGACGTTTTAAGCGGAATTCCTGCCGGCGGCGCCGAAGCTATCTACGAAGCCGCGCTTTCCGATGACGACCTCAATGTGGTCATCACCGCGGTTGAAAATATTGGCCGGAGCCGTGACGTTCAGTTCCGTGCGCGAATCGAGGAACTGCTCCGAGCAGCCTCGCATCCGATGCTGACAGGCGCGTGTTTGGAAGCATTGGCGGGAATTGGCAACCGGCTTTCCCTGGTGACTGTGCGGCGACGCTTTCCCGAGCTCGCGAGCCTGCCTGACTTTTTTCTGGTGTCGTGCCTCAAAGCCATCGGCGCGCTCGGAACCGACCGAGAGTTCGCTGAAATAGCGGGCTTGCTCACCGTCCGCAGCGCTCAGCTTCGCCCCGCGATTCTGGGTGCGCTGATCGCAATTCAGCAACGTCATTCCACCAAGGCCCACGACGACGACCTTCTGCCGGCCCTTCGGATCGTGGTTGAGGATTTGAAGGCTCCGTTGTGCTGCTACCAGGCGACACGGGCACTCGGCTTTGTCTCGTCTCGCGAAGACGTGTGCGCGTTCCTGATCGCCTGCCTGGCCAGCCCCGAGCGCCTGGTCCGGCTGGGTGCGGTTGAATCGCTGCGGGAAACCGGGCGGCCGGAACTGGAGCAAGTGTTTGCCGCGCGCGCGGTGGAGGAAACCGATGAAGAAGTGCTGCAGGCGCTGAGCTGCTGAATCAGGAACCCGATGCCAGAAATCTCCGTCGAGCAATTCAAACGGCTGAGCCAGCATATCTATCAGAAGCTGGGTTTGCATTTTGATGAAAAGAAAATTTACTTCCTGAAAAAGCGGGTCGAAAAGCGCATGGCAGCGTTAAGCATCGATGACCCCGAGGACTATGTATTCATGGTCGGCTACGCCGATCCGCGAGGCGTCGAAATGCAGGCGCTGGCCAATCTGGTTACCACCAACGAGACCTACATGTTTCGCGAGTACGATCAGTTGCAGGCTTTTGCCAACTACTGCCTGCCGGAGGTGCTGTCGGCCAAACAAAATCGGGGAGAGCAGACCTTGCGGATCTGGTCAGCGGGCTGTTCTTCGGGTGAAGAGCCCTACACGCTGGCAATGATCGTGCAGGAAGTGTTTCCTCAGGCGCAATCCTGGAAATGTGAAATCATAGCGACCGACATCGATGAAAACATGCTGCGCCATGCGGCGGCCGCACGCTATGGCGCTCGAGCGGTTGCTGAGGTGCCCGAGCAGTACCGCCAGAAGCATCTCATCGAGGACGGTGAAGGTTGGGTAGTGCGGGAAAAAACTTCCGCAATGGTGCAGTTCCGCCATCTTAATCTCAGCGACCGCATGGCGATGCGGACGATGCGCCGCTTTGATTTCATATTCTGCCGCAACGTCCTGATCTACTTCGACGATCTATCGCGCAAGGCCGTAGTGGATCACTTCTACAATGCGTTGAATCCGGGAAGTTTCATCTTTCTCGGCCACTCCGAATCCGTGGGACGCGTCACCACGGCTTTCAAGCTGAAGCGGTTCGAAAGCCATCTGGTCTACGAGAAGGAATAGCGTTGTGGAATCAAAGAAAACCATCCTTGTCGTGGATGACTCGGAGTTTGTCAGGAGTTATCACTCCTACATTCTGGAGCAGGCGGACTTTCAAGTGATCACTGCGGTGGATGGCAGTGACGGCCTTGAAAAGCTTTACAGCCAATCCTTCGATCTAATTCTTACTGACATCAACATGAGCAACATGAACGGCTACGAGTTTATCCGACGGATCCGCGACGACGCGAAGTACCGCTTACTACCCATAATCATCGTCTCCACGGAGAGCGAGGGCAAGGACAAAACCAAGGGATTCGAGGTGGGAGCCAATCTCTACATCGTAAAACCCTGTTCACCCGAAATGATGGTCGAAAACATTCGGATGATTCTCACCGTCAGCTAACGCGCGGAGCGAGGTGCGCGCGTGCCGTTTCACATAGCAATACAGCAGGACATCCAGACCCTGAGGCTCGAAGGGGCGGTAACAATTCGCCATGCGCTGGAGTTGGCAGTCCGGCTGGCTGAAGATCTGGTGGACGGAGCGCCGATCGCCGTCGACACCCAAGCCTTGGGGGACATCGACACCTGCGTCCTGCAGCTCCTGTGTTCGCTGCGCAAGACGGTCACTCAGCTGTCGTTCATCAATCCGTCGGAGGTATTCGTCAGCGCAGTGGAGCGCTGCGGCCTGCGGCGCGAGCTACTCGGAACGGGCGAAGGTTTGTGAAGACGATAATGGCCATCGACGATTCGGCCAGCCTCCGGCAGATGGTTAGCGTCGTACTGCGTGGCGGAGGATATCAGGTGATCGAATCTGTGGACGGGTTAGACGCTCTATCCAAGCTGAAAGGGCAGGAGCTGCATCTGTTTCTCACCGACGTCAACATGCCGAAGATGGATGGCTTCGAATTCACGCGCAAGGTCCGGGCAATGCAGCAATACAAGTTCGTTCCGGTGGTTCTTTTGACGACGGAGTCGACCGCGGAAAAGAAACAGCTGGGCAAGACGGCGGGGGCGACGGCCTGGATCGTCAAACCCTTCAACCCCGACCAGTTATTGGCGGTGGTGAAGAAGGTCATCCGCTGACGCTCGAGCAAAAAAGCGACCGCGACCGGTAGGCAACCATGGCAACCGACGTTATGGAGCAGATGCGGATCGCATTCCGGGCGGAAGCTCTGGACCTGCTGATCGAGCTTGATTCCGCCCTCCTGGCGCTGGAAGCGGCCCCGCTGGATTCGACACTGGTGAACCGGGTGTTCCGGGCCATTCATACGATTAAGGGATCGGGTGCAACCGCCGGTCTCGCGCATCTGGCCGAGTTCGCGCACAACGTGGAGGAGGCTTTCGATCTGGCCCGTGGTGGCCGGTTGTCGGTTACCCCGGACTTAGTCGATTGCGCACTTAAGGCGTGCGACGTCGCTCGTCTGATTATCGAGGACGTGACCGCGGCAGACGTCGTCCCCGGGGAGTTGGAAGTAACTGCCTCGTTCAAGCGCCTGCTGCCCGCGTCTGAAGAACCGACAGCAGAACGAAATGGCAAATCGAAGCCCGCCGGCGAGCTGCGTCGCGCATTTGAAATCGTCTTCAAGCCTAACCGCGAGATGTTCTATTCCGGCGCAGACCCGGTGACCTTGCTCGATGACTTGCGCGAGCTGGGATCGGCGCACATCACTGCGCATGCGGACCAGGTCCCCTCCGTCCGTTCCCTGGAAGCGGAGCAGTGCTATCTATGGTGGGAAATCCTGCTCGTCACCAACCGCGATCAAGCATCCATCAAGGACGTCTTCGTTTACGTCGAGGACGAATGCGAGTTGCGGATCCAGTTGCGGGAGGATCAAGCTGCGACGGTAGCCCTGCTCGGTTCTGTACCGGCCGACGCGTTCGAACTGTTTGTTCTGGAGTGCGAAGATCACCTCGAAGGAATCGAAAGGGACGCGCTGGAGTTAGAGAAGGATCAGACCTCAAAGGAGCACCTCGATTCTCTCTTTCGAGCTGTCCACAGCATTAAGGGTAATGCCGGACTGCTGTTAGGTCATGTCAAAGGCGCGTCCATCGTCGCGACCCATCCCCTGCAACTGCTGCATAGCATGGCTCACGGCCTCGAGTCACTGCTCGATCCTTTCCGTGGAGAAGACACCGCGACCCTACCGCAGGAGATGATTCAAATAGTGCTGGAGACCTGCGACGCGATCGGACGGTTGTTGCGGGGCCTCACCCACAATGACGCGGGCGGATTCCCTTCGTCCCAACTGCTCGATCGTTTGGGAGTCGAAACCAGCGGCGCCTCAAGCGGTCATGACGAGGATGGGCGCGAAGCTGCATTTCTCAACACTACCTCGCAATGCGTCGAAATGATCGCCGGTTGCCTGGGGCGCATTGAACGTGGCGGCGAGCCCACTGGACCCATCCTTGCCACCTATCAACGGGGTCTCAGGACTTTGTGGGCGGCTGCACAATATCGGAATAGCAAAGAACTGGAAGACCCGTTGGCGCAGCAACTCAGAATCCTCGCTGACGCGGTGAAAACGGGTGCCCGATTGAGCAGCGAGGATTGTTCCGCCTTGGGCCGCGCTTTTCAGAACACCCGCGCCATCCTGGAACGAATTGCGTCACACGCGAAATTCAGCGATGTTGCGGCGCCGGTTGGGCCTTCAGAGAGAGTATCGACACCGGAGCAGGACATGTCCGGCTCCCCTTCGACGATTCGAATCGATCGCGACAAGCTCGATCGCTTGATGAGAGTGGTGGGTGAACTGCTGGTTGCGCGGGGGTCCTTCCCGCTGCTGGTTCAGAAACTAAACAACGGGGCCAGCGGTTCAGAAGTGGTAAAGGATCTGAAGGAGGTCGGATCCAATATCACCCGGATTGCCGACGAGCTCCAGACCAGCGTCATGTCGATCCGAATGCTGCCGGTCAAGACAGTATTCCAGCGTTTTCCCCGCCTGGTCAGGGACCTCGCTCGGTCACTGGGAAAAGAGGTCCGACTGATTATTGAAGGCGAGGGTATCGAGCTGGATAAGACCATCCTCGAGCAGATCGGCGATCCATTGGTTCATGTCATTCGCAATTCCGTGGACCACGGTCTGGAGCCACCCGAGGAACGTCGAGCAAGTGGGAAAGATGCGGTAGGACAAATTGTTTTGCGCGCCGTTCGTGATGCCGGCGGAGTGTCGATTGAAGTGGCTGATGACGGCCGGGGAATCGACGCCGATGCGCTCAAGCGAAAAGCCCTGGAAAAGGGCTTGCTCACATCCGCAACCGCCGCCGCGATGAGCGAGGAGGCCGCGTTTCAGTTGGTGTTCCTCCCCGGTCTGACCACCGCGACGAAGGTCACTGACGTCTCCGGCCGCGGAGTCGGCATGGATGTCGTGCGCAGTAACGTACGCAACCTGCAAGGCAGCATCGAGATCCGGTCGAAGCTCGGTCGCGGTACCACTCTCCTGATCAAACTGCCTACCAGTCTCATGATCTCCAAGGGCATTTTGTTGGAAGCCGGATCCAATGAGTATGTGCTGCCGTTGAGTAACATTCGCGACATGGTCAAATTGCCGTTACAGCAGGCGCACGAATACCAGGGACGAACCTTGCTGCAAGTTCGCGGCACCACCTACTCCGTTTTCAACCTTTCGAAGGTCTTGGGGTTGGTTTCCACGACGGCGCCAGCGCGGGAATTATCGGTCGCGATCGTCGAGGCAGGCACTGTGAGATACGGCCTGGTGGTGGACAAGTTTCTAACTGAAGTAGAGGTTCTGGTTAAACCTCTCGCCGGTGAGTTGGAGCATTGCAAAGAGTTCCAGGGCGCCGCGATCATGGGGGATGGGCGGGTAGTACTGGTCTTGAACGCGCTGGAGTGCCACAGCCTGGACCGAACCACATGCAATTAGGTCGGGAAGCTGAAGATCTGGCCAATGGTTCGCCAGGCAAAGACTGGACCGGGACTCTCAAATGCGTGATCGAACGCCTCGATGGTCTGAATCGCGACACCGAACAATATTTTCTCAAAATCGGCGGGAAGCTCGCTGGATTCATCGATGCGGTGGATCTGATGTCGTCGGAGCTGGACTCTTTGGTGAGCCAGGTTTCAACCAAGCTCGGGCAGGGAACGTCCCTGGCGTTCACGGCAGCGCTCGATCGTTCCCGGGAGATACAGTCACACACCGAAGGCAGTGGCGGGATTCTCGTCCGTCTTCGTCAAGAAGCGGAACGCCTGAAGCGCATACTGGCGGGATTCCGAGGAACCGTTTCGACCTTTCGAACCTTGGGTCTACTGACTCGAATTGAAGGTGCCCGGCTTGGTGACGCAAGAGCCGAGTTCGGTGGCATGGCATCAATGGCGGTTGACGTTCGCGTCCGAGTTGAAAAAGCGCTCGCCAGTGCGGCTTTGTTGATTCCGGCAATCGAAAAGGCCCTTCAGAATGTATCGGCGCTCGAGAAGGGGCAGGCTCGGGAATTGCCCTCGGTGATCGCTCGAGTCCTGTCAAACCTCGCGACCTTCAGCGAGGTGCAAAAAAAATCACGCGATGCTGCGGTTCGAATGGTGGACCAATACAACGCAATATCCGAGTCCTTCACCAGGCTCATCGTATCGATGCAGTTCCACGACATCACCCGACAACAAATCGAACACGTCATCGATATGCTACGACGCCTTTGCCTCGAATCTGAGCAAGAGTATGACAGCGCAGGCAATCATCCACCTCTCGCAGCCGTGGTGTCGCTCCAATCATTGCAACTCGCCGATGCGGCCCAGAAATTCGCGCGCTCGGTCGCAACGATTGCGCTCAGCCTGGACGATATCGCGGGCCATGCAACGCAGATGGCTGATCAGAGCACACAGCTGTTCGGCCTTTCTGAGCGCGAGAGCAATTCCTTCTTCCTCGAGATGGAACAGGGATGCAACGCGGTGCTTACCAGTCTGAAGCTATGCGTCAAAGCCGAAAACGGGATCCGGATAACCAGTGACAGTCTCTCGCAGACTATCGAAGGAATGCGTGGACCCATCCAGGGCATTCGAACGATTGCGGTGCAGATTCAGCAAGTAGGGATGAACGCTCGCATCCGAGCCGCCAGCACCGGCCCCGATGGGGCAGCTCTCGGCGTACTCTCGGGCAGCATTCAGCAATTGGCGTTTGAGACCCAGCAACGTTCCGAATCTCTTCTCGAAGCATTGGACAACATGAACGACGCCGCTTCTCGCCTGTCCGGGCGAGCCGACGCGGCGGCCGCGGGCGAGGCCAGCCAGGATAGCTATCTGGACGGGATGCGCATAGCGGTTTCGGAATTGCATTCCAACGAGCGCGTTTTCGCTCAGATCGCCCAGATCGTCGCGCGTGGAACTCGGCTCCGTGAAGAGCTTCGCGAGAACCGGGCAAGTTTTACAGTTGGTGAGCCGTTCGCCGAAGCCATAAAGCATGCTCGCGAAATGCTGGCAGAGATCGGAGATAGCAGTTCATCCGATTTGATCGACGATGCGGGAGGCCTGAAGCAAGACCTGGGTGACTTTGCGCAACACTATACGATGCAGGCGGAGCGCGATGTGCACGAAACTGTCACCCGAGGGGTCGACGCCATAACTCATGAAGCCAAGCAACCCAAACCGTCGGAACTCGCACCTGAGAAGGCCACCGATCTAGGAGGCGACGTGGAGTTTTTTTAGGAATTGAGATAGCAGCTCGCGCCTGCCGCCGTGCTGCTCTTTAAAGGTGGAACATCTGCCAGAGATCGACGAAAGAGGCGCCTTCAAAATGTCATCGGCACCTGTGAAGATACTCGAATGGAAACCTAGCTACTCGATTCTAGCTCCCGAGATTGATCAGGAGCACCAAGTCTTTTTCGGTTTCATAAATCGCCTTCACGAAGCGATGCTTGCCGGCTGCGGAAAAGACATTCTCGGCAAACTGCTAACTGAATTGGTCCAGTACACGTATTATCACTTCGCTCATGAAGAAGAATTGATGGCCGCGATCGGATACCCTGGATTGGACGCTCATGTCCAGGGACACAATAATCTACGCGACAACGTCAAGGCCTTTGCCGATCGCTTCAAGCGGGAGGAGATCTCCATGACGGTTGAATTGACGCTCTTCCTCAATACCTGGCTAGCACAACATATCTTGACCTCGGATCGGATGGTGGGTGAATATTTGCGCACACGGAAAACCACCAACACCGACTGAGGCAATCGATACCAAGTGCCAAACACGACACGAAAAAGCGTTGGCTACTCGATCAGCATCGTAATGGAGCCGGTGTCGAGGTCGTACCGACCGCCGACGACCTTGAGCTTTCCACGTTCGATCATTTCATTGAATGGATAGGTCGCTTGGATCTTGGCCACCTCGCCAATGACGTGCTGATCGCCTGCCTCTCTGCACAGAGTTTCCTTTTCGGCGGAACTGCCGGCACCTTGCCTTAAGGCCTCAGCCTTTCTAATGGCAGGATAAATTAGCGATAAGAACTCGGGCGCTGCGGCCGGGAAACTGGCTACCGCCCCTTTTACCGCTCCGCAGTTCTGATGTCCAAGAACAACAATGGTTTCCACTCCGAGGTGATCGGTGGCGTATTCGAGGCTCTGGAGGCCCAATCTGTCGATACTGTTGCCGGCCACACGCACGACGAACAAATCGCCCACGCCTTGATCAAAAAGCAATTCCGGCGGGACGCGAGAATCGGCGCACGACAAAACCGCGGCAATTGGTTTCTGCCCTTCTGTGGCAACGTTTTCGCGACGCGCGAAGTCGCTGCCCGGGTGAATCGACTTTCCGGCACTCCATCGCGCATTACCTTCCAGCAGCGCTCTCATCGCGCTGGCGGGCGAACGTGCTCCGGCCTCGCCGTAGGACAAAGCTGCCACGACGCCCTTGGTGCGCTGCTCAGTTGGCGTGGAATTGCTCATGCTGTCATTGGAGTTAGTGCGATCGCTAGGCATAGGTTCCTCTGCGGCAATTTGTTGCGAGGTTCAAGGAACGTGGCATCGGGCTATTTGCCATCTGTCCTCTCGCTGTCCGCAAAGGATGACAAGCTGTGTAGGTTGATGCAATTGAATCAAATCGAGCCGACCGAATGACTCAGGCATTCATCATCTCTAGGTATCTCGGTTTGGCTGTGCTTATCGACGGCGACCTACTCTATTATTTGGCGCATGCGCGATCCTGATCCTGCCTTGTATTCACTTGCGTTCTCATTTGAACAACGCGCCGGAGAACAGAATCGCAGAGTAAGCTAGGATACTGAAAAGTGCCTTCGGCCATTCTTCTGAAGATGAGATGGCGTCCCCCCAATCTAAATCTGCTCGGCGCGGAGTCCGCGGCAAGCGATCGGATTTTCGGCAAAACACGAATCGCGCAAGTAGGCGATTTTGTTGGTGCGCCGTCCCAGACTCGAACTGGGGACCCGCTGATTAAGAGTCAGCTGCTCTACCAACTGAGCTAACGGCGCACCGCGAAGCGTTCTACCTAGCAAGTTTGGGTGGGGTGAGTGAAGGGGATTGAACCCTCGACACCTGGAGCCACAATCCAGTGCTCTACCAACTGAGCTACACTCACCACCGAAATCGAACTTTGATCCAACTCTAATCGAACTCTAGCAAAGATCCGAAACTCACACAGCGCGAAGACTCCAGTCCCGCACCGATCCGCTCATGGCGCGCCAGAAGGGATTCGAACCCCTGACCCGCGGCTTAGAAGGCCGCTGCTCTAGTCCATCTGAGCTACTGGCGCTATGGTCGGGGCGACTGGATTCGAACCAGCGACCCCCTGCGCCCAAGGCAGGTGCGCTACCAGGCTGCGCCACGCCCCGACACTTCCAATTCTACCGATCCGCAACCCCTGGATCATTGTTCCAGCCCAATCGCGCCGGCACTTGATGAGAGGGCCCAGCTTCATCAATCGATCAGGAGACGCGCTTGAGCGGGTTACTTTAACAGCGATGCGAAAAGTAAGAAAGCCGAAGCGCGATTGCGCTTGGCGTCAGCTCGCAGTTGTTGCGGTGAAAAGCCGCAGCATGGGCGCTGCTGAGGGTAAATTTCCTGCGCCATCGACAGCCTCGTCGTGCGATGCGACTTGCGAATCGCAAGAAATCGGCGAGAGACCGCTCGATGTGATCGCAAAATGCAAAAGCATTTACTTATCAGTGGCTTGCGTGAGATTTGGACCGGTAATTAACAAACCTTTTCGCATTTCACGAAAAAATTGTCGATACCGATTCCAACGAATCAAACGGATTTCTTGCGGCACACGCTTTGCTCTTCGATCGCTTCGGCGCTGATGAATCTCTCCCCCGAGAACCGTTTACAGCGCCTGTCCCCAAGCTGGCCGGGCTAATGGTCGTAGGTCGCCCCAACTTACGACGCTCTTTTAGCCCGGCCTTTTCTTTACCCAAATGACTTGTTTTAGGGCTCTGCTTCGGCGCCCGCATTGGTCGGTGTCGGCGGACTCCATGGCGCCCGGCGCACGGTAGGCCGTGGACGAGACGGGCGACGACGCCGGGTGCGAAATTGCTTCAGCGGAAAGTCATTCGGGCTAAGCGTCTTAAGCCTGGCGCGCAGCCAGTTGGGGTCGAGATCGAGAAACGCGCAAATCGATTCGAATGAGAACACGTGCAGCGCTCCGCGGGCTTGAAACCATTCGCAGGCATCGACGAATTCGGCGTGCTTGGCGCCCGAGGTGCAGTTCCTGGTGCGCACGTAGCAGCGCAACGCGTCTTCGAGAATCGCGAAGAAGAGCTTGAATTCGCCGCTTGGAGTACGGCCTCCGGCCATCCTCTCGTAGTATTGAACCGGTAGAAGAGGATCGTAGTCGCTAGCCGCCGGCGGCCTTTGGTCTCCATTCCTGCTGGGCGCAGGCTCGCGAGAATTGTTCTGAACCCCCATTTATTCCTCGTCGAACGAAAATGCCGCGCCTCGCTGAGAATCGCGGCATCCTGAGACCTGCTTTGTTGTGCTGAGAAGCGGTCAGAAGTGCGTGATAAATCGCCGCTTCTGGCGGGATCAAATCGAAAGGGAAATCACCCTGATTACAAAAGGCGAGAAACATCTACCCTAAACCACCGTTCAGGGCCATTACTACTGGACCTGCCGAAATGGGTAAAGTAGCTAATCAATACCAAAAGAAGCGTGTTAAAAGAAGAGGTGATGTGTCAGGCCATGTCTTAAATGTGCCTAGTTCTGCTGAATAGAATGATGACTTAGCATTAAAAGTATCTAATAGATATATTTAGCAGCATTTGGCGAGGATTTCGGCTACGCAAACATCGCCTCTCTTGCCAAGCCATGTCATTCCCCAAAGAAGGTCAGCAGGCGATCGGTCAATTGCTGCGGAGCCTCTTCGGGAATGAAGTGTCCGCAATCAAGGCCCTCGCCGCGCACGTCGGTCGCCCACGATTTCCAAATCTCCAGCAAGGATGCTCCGCGGCGCCCTTTCGCACCCCATAGCGCTAGCAGCGGCATCGTAAGCTTGCGGCCTGCCGCGCGATCGGCCTCATCGAATTTGCAATCGCAGGTCAGACCGGCGCGATAGTCTTCACAGCTCGCGTGAATCACATCCGGATCGCGAAACGATTTGCGATAGGCCTCGAGCGCCTCTGGCGTGAAGGTATCGGATCCGGCCCAGGCTCGCAGCGAATGCTCCAGGAAATAATCGGGATCCTTGCCAATGAGCGTCTCCGGGAACGGCGCCGGCTGCGCGAGGAAGTACCAATGATAAATCGCGCGCGAGCCATATCTGTCCACGCGCTCGAACTGCTCCAGCGTCGGTATGATGTCGAGGGTCGCGACGCGCCGCACCCGCGCCGGATGGTCGAGCGCGAGGCGATACGTCACACGCCCGCCGCGATCATGCCCTACTACATCGAAGCGCTCGAACCCCAGCGCGCTCATCACCTCGACCATGTCGAGCGCCATCGCGCGCTTGCTGTAGGGCAGATGTTCGGCGTCGGTGGGCGGCTTGCTGCTGTCGCCGTAGCCGCGCAAATCGGGAATCACCAGGGTGAACTGCTGCGCGAGGCGCGGCGCCACCTTATGCCAGATGACATGGTTCTGCGGATATCCATGGATGAGAAGCAGCGGTGAACCGGTGCCGCCGGTGAGCAGATTGATTTCCGCGCCGGAAGTTTTGATGCGCTTGGTGGTGAATCCTTCGAACATGATGATCTCCTGAGGTCGCCGGGCCTGGTGGATGAGATGATGGCTTAGCGGCTTCCATTCGGAATGGCCAGCGGGAAAAAAGTCGAGGATTTTCCTCGATTAAGTGGGTTTGTTTTTGCGATTTTGGATAGAGCGCATGGGCATCGATCAAGGGTCCTTCGCGCACCGCTTCCGATGCCTCGCGGTGGGTTCGTTTCTGCACTCGCTGGTAACCTGTCGGATCTGCCAATCGGGAACCTCGGATGAAAACCCCTTGTCTTTGCTGGGATAAGTGGGTTTGTTTTTTCTGTTTTCACAATCCCGCTCGCCTGGGCTTCATCCCGGTGACAAGGAGCCGAGTGCCGCCTGGCTCCATTACAACCATGCTGAAATTCTTCAGCCAAAACCTCCGCAAAGTGGGTTTGTTTTCTCGATTGCACACTTTGAAGCGCGGGTGACTCGACCGTCGCCGTGGGATTCGAGGTCCTTCGCGCAGCGCTCAGGACCATCGCTCGCGATGCCCGCGATGGCTTTGTTTTTTCAATTTTCATCGCGTCGCGCTTCGGCAGTCCGCGCCTGCTTCTCCTGACCCGATGATACCACAAATCGACCATCCGTCAGTTCCGGCAATTGCAGCCTTCCAGCCACTTTGCGAAGCGCCCGCAGCGACCTGGCGCCTGCGGAAAGCTTCTCGCATCCGTACCGCCATTGCGGGTCGTTTCCGAACGACCCCTGCGCAGGACCGGAAACGCAAAGGCGGGTCCGCAAATCCGCCGCTTGACATTCGGGTGCACCGGATATATTTAACCAATAGGTTATTTAACTAGACGGTTCACAATCAATGTCGCTCTCCCAGGATCAACTCACCAACACCTTCGCCGCGCTCGCCGATCCTACCCGGCGCGCGATTCTCGCCCGGCTTGCCTCGGGTGAGTCTTCGGTGACCCGGCTGGCCGAGCCATTCGAAATGAGCCTGCCGGCGATCTCCAAGCATCTCAAGGTGCTGGAGCGCGCAGGGCTGATCGCGCGCGGCCGCGAGGCGCAATGGCGGCCATGCCGGCTGGAAGCGGGTCCGCTCAAAGACGCCTCCAAATGGCTCGAGCACTATCGCCGATTCTGGGAGCAGAGCTTCGATCGCCTCGAGCAATATCTGCGCGAGGTGCAGAAGGACCCGCATAAGAAGGAAAAGAAAAATGGCCGCAGAAACCACCACCGCGACTAAAGCAGCGGACCGTGAACTCACCATCACGCGCGTCTTCGATGCTCCCCGCGCCCTGGTCTTCAAGGCGTGGACCGATCCGAAGCACATGATGCGGTGGTGGGGACCGCATGGTTTCACTTGCCTGTCCTGCACCATCGATCTTCGAGTCGGCGGCGAATGGCGACTGGCGATGCGCTCGCCGCACGGAGTCGAAGATCGTCAGCGCGGAGTATTTCGCGAAATCGTCGAGCCCGAACGCATCGTGTTCACCTACGCCTTCGAGGACTTCGCGGAGCGAAAGACCTCGGGACGTTGGTCTGATGAGAGCGGCAACCCCGGCCATGAATCGATTGTGACGGTGAACTTCGAAGATCTCGGCGCCAAAACCCGGCTCACCGTGCATCAGGCGGTGTTCGAGTCGACCACGGTTCGCGACGAGCACGTGCGCGGCTGGGGCGAGGCGTTGGATAATTTGGCCGAGTACGTCACCAACTCAGCCGCGAGAAGCAAGGAGTAGGAAAATGGCGGCAAGCAGCAATGTCGCAACCGAATCAGCCCGGCGCGAACTCCTCATCACGCGGGTCTTCGATGCGCCGCGCCACCTCGTCTACCAGGCCTGGACTCAGCCCGAGCACATGAAGCAGTGGTGGGGTCCGAAGGGCTACACGACTCCGACCTGCGAAATGGACGTCCGGCCCGGTGGCGCCTTGCGCCTGTGCATGCGCTCGCCCGAGGGCCACGACACCTGGGTGCGGGGCGTATATCGCGAGGTCGTGGAGCCCGAGCGCCTCGTCTTTACCGCCATCGACAATGCCGATCCCTCGAGCGAGACGGTGATGACCATCACCTTCGCCGATCAGCAAGGAAAGACCCTCGTCACCGTGCACCAGACCTTCGCCAAACCCGAATTCGCACGCGGCGCCAAGGAAGGCTGGACCAGCAGCCTGGAACGTCTCGCCGGGTATCTCTCAAACACTCGATAGAGTCCAGCACTTCACCGCAAAGGAGCAGAGCTTATGGAAACCAGCACCAATCCCGCCGCCAACACCTCGGATCGCGTACTAGTCATCACCCGCGTTTTCGATGCGCCGCGCAGCCTGGTCTTCCAGGCCTGGACCGACCCGCAACATCTGGTCAATTGGCTGGGCCCGCAGGGCTTTACCGGGAAGATCCTCAAGAGCGAGTTGCGACCGGGCGGCGCGTATCGCTACTACATGCGCGATCCGCAAGGTGGCGATCATTGGCAGCAGGGAATCTTTCGCGAGATCGTGGAGCCGGAGCGCCTCGTCCTCACCTATGCGTGGGCCGATGCCAATGGCAATCCGACTCGTCCCGAAACGATCCTGACGGTTACGTTCGAGGATCAAGGCGGCAAGACCAAGCTGACCTTGCATCAGGCCGTATTCGAATCGGTCACCGCTCGTGACGAGCACAATTTTGGATGGAACAGCAGTCTGAACCGTTTCGCTGATTACCTGGCAGCCGCTCGCTAGAGGACGCGCCTTAAACACCAAGGAGTAGCGACATGGGAACAAGCAGTAACGTCGCCGCCAACGCAGCCGAGCGCGAGGTCGTCATAACGCGCATCTTCGATGCGCCGCGCAGCCTGGTCTTCAAGGCGTGGACCGAACCCGAGCACATGGTCAAATGGTTCGGGCCGAAGGACTTCACCGCGGCTATTATTCAAAACGACTTGCGCCCGGGCGGCGCCTATGACTTTCACATGCGCGGCCCCAACTACGACGATCATTGGAAGGGCATCTATCGCGAGGTGGTGCCGCCGGAGCGGCTCGTATTCACCTGGCCCGCCGGTCCCGATTCGCTCGTGACGGTGATCTTCGAGGAACTCGATGGGAAAACCAAGCTGACCCTGCGGCACGGGATTTTCGAGACGGTTGCCGCGCGCGACAACCATCACCGCGGATGGAGCAGTACGCTGGACAGTCTCGCCGATTACGTGAAGGTGGCCCATGAGTGAGATGAGGCACTACCAGGGCATCGACTTCGAAGTATGGGAGGGGCAGCAGACCTGGTTCTGGCTGGTCGTCGATCCGCAGGGTGAAGGCGGCGCGATCGGCGCAGCAGCCAACCAGCTCGAAGCGGTGCGCGACGCCTGCTGGTCGATCGAGGAGATGTCGATGCATTGCGGATCGCTGAGCGCGATCGGATGGGAAATCTCGCTCGCCAACCTCGAGCGCTACCTCGCGCAGGGCTGCGATCGTCTCTCTTGACCGAGTCGCTCAACCGCGTCGGTTAGCCGAGCCGGATCGGTGGAGTATGTGGGTCAATCGGTGGGCCGGTTAAGTGAACGCGCAAGCACGAAGGAGATGAGCATGGAAAGTCCCCAGGACTACTACAAAGGCGTGGCGCCGATGGCGAACCCGGGCGCGCGTGCCGCGGAGTTGCGCGCGTTGCCGCAGAACCTCGCGAAGCAATGCGAAATCATTCAGGGCGTTTTGGTGCATCGCGATATGGCGCCGTGGCTCTACGACCTCAAGCTGACCGAAGAGCAGCGCGACGACGGACACGTTCGTCCACTGGCGCAAATGCTGAACCGGATTCATGAGCTCGACGATCGACCGCTGACTATCGCGCGCGACCCGGCGCATCGGATGCCTGCCGTGTGTCGGCATTTTTCCCTCATGCTCAGCTCGATCTTGCGCGAGCAGGGCATTCCGGCGCGTGCGCGATGCGGCTTCGGCGCTTACTTCAACGCCGGCAAATTCGAAGACCATTGGGTATGCGAGTACTGGAACGCCCAAAAGTCGCGCTGGATCCTGGTCGATGCGCAGCTCGACGCGGCGCAGCGTAAGGCCATGAACATCACGCTCAATCCGCTCGACGTGCAGCGCAATGAATTCATCATTGCAGGCGACGCATGGCAGCGGTGCCGCACCGGTCGCGCCGACCCCGCCAACTTCGGGCTCACCCACATTGGGCTCGCCGGCTTGTGGTTCATAGCAGGCAACGTGGTGCGCGATTTCGCATCATTAAATCGAGCGGAAGCGCTGCCGTGGGATGTATGGGGCGGATTGATGGAGATGAACGACGCCGGGTTGACCGAAGAGAAGAAGGCGTTTCTTGATCGGGTCGCCGCGCTGACTCTGGCAGGTGACGAGGCCTTCGAACAAATCCGCCAACTCTACGAATCGGATGAGCGGCTGCGGATGCCGCCGGTGGTCTTCAATGCGCTTCGCAACGCGCCCGAAAATGTCGCGACCGGAGCGCGCGCGAGCTGACCCAGACTAGGGCTTGATGATCACGATGGTGCCGACCGGAAGCAGCCGTTCGAGATCCTCGATGTCCTTGTTGTTCACCGAGATGCATCCGGTGGTCCAGTTGATGTGGCCGGCGTTAAGAATCGGAACGTCGGTGCCATGAATGCCGATGGCGCTGCCGACCAGAGGCGACTTGCCCTCGCTATCCACCGGAATCACGCCGTTGATTTTCATCGTTTCGTAGCGCACACGATCGACCAGGTTGGGGTAGTTCAGCCGCATGAACCAATGAAAACGCGCGCTCGGGTATTTCTCTTCAATGTAGTAGACGCCCTCGGGGGTACGGCGATCCTGCGCCCATAGCTTGGCGCCGAGGTCGAGGTTGCGGCCGAACACGGCATCGTATTTTTTGAAGAAGCGGCCTTTGTAGTAGACCAGCAGCTCGTGACGTTTCTTGAAGACGCTGACCGCCCAGCTCATGGGATTCAGCGCCGAATCGTCGTGCGTCTGGTCGAAGAGAACGGCGCCGGCGGTACGCAAAGGCGCCGGCGGACCCACAAATTCTTTCGTCTGCGGACTCGACGGAACCGCCGCGGCGGCAGTTTGCACCCCGTCCAGCGAGGCTGGAGCGCTCGCGCCATCAACCTTCATACCGTCGATAGCCGGTTTTCCGCCGGCCGTGGCAGTAACAACCGTCGACACCCCATCCGACGCAACCGGAACCGGCGGCAGAGCGGAGGCGACTTGGGGCCGCGGCGTATCGTAGTTCGCCCAGGCTGGGATCGTGACCGGAGGCGCGACGACGAATTCGCGCGACGGCGAATTGGTTATCTGCATCTGCTGGGAATCGAGCCGCGAGTGATGCCGCCGCTCTCGCGCAAATGCTGGAGACGCCGCCAGCACCATCAGCAGAGCCGTCGCCCCCAGCCACCGGGACCGCATCTTCATCGTGTAACGTGCCCCCGCATCATCACCCTTAATTTTGCAAGTCCCCTTTGGCTTGGTCAATTGCTGGAGCATTCTTGTATGCACGATATCGTCAGGAGCGGCAATGGATAAGGACCTCGGCATCGCGATGGCAAATTTGAGCACCGGCATCTACGTGCTCACAGTCAATGACGGAACGCATTGTCACGGGATGTCGTCCTCGTGGGTGGTGCAGGTCTCGGGTGAACCACCGCTGTTCATGGCGGCGATCGACAACCATCACTTCTCGCGTGCGATGGTCGCGAGCACCGGGGCCTTCGGCTTCAACATCGTGGGCCGACGCGGCAAGCAGCTGGAGGATTATTTCTACTCGGCGCGCTCACGCAAGCCAGACAATCTCGAAGGCCTCGCCTATGAGCTTTCGCCTCGGCTCAAGATGCCGTGGCTGAACCTTGCGATGATCTCGATCGAGGCGAAGGTCATCGATAGCCACCTGGCCGGCGACCACACGATGTTCATCGCGCAAATGGAGGGCGTGCGTATCCTCGAAAAAGACGACCCGCTGACGTCATTGGACCTGGACTACGTGTATGTCGGGGGCAAAGAACTGCTGACACGGTAGCCTGCTCTTCCGCCGACCCCAACTAGCGCGCGACGTCCTGGTCGCGCACCAATACTTCGTAGCCATTGCGCGCGAGGCGATCGCGAAGCTCGCGCGCCAGTACCGGCGAGCGATGACGCCCGCCGGTGCATCCCAGTCCGATAGTCAGATAGCTTTTACCCTCGCGCCGATAGAGCGGGATCAGGAAATCGAGCAGCCTGCCGACCTCATCGACAAACTGCATAGACTCCGGCTTGCTCATCACGAAGTCCTGCACCGCCTGGTCCAGGCCCGTGAGCATCTTCAACTCGGGAATGAAAAATGGATTGGGGATGAATCGCACGTCGAGCACCAGGTCAAGGCCGACCGGCACGCCATACTTGTAGCCGAATGACACGATCGAGATGACCATGCGATCGCTGGCCGCAGAGCCCATCACCGCGGCGGTCACCAGCTCGCGCAACTCGTGCACGGTGGTGGTCGTGGTATCGATGACGCGGCTGGCGCGCTCGCGCATCTCAGCCAGCGCCTCGCGTTCCTCGCGAATCAGATCCGCGATGCCCTTTCCGCTGTGACCGAGCGGATGCGGCCGGCGGGTTTCGGAGTATCGTCGCGCGAGTACTTCGTCCGAAGCATCGAGAAACAGGACCTCGGGACGCATCCCCTCGCGCTCCAATTCCCCGGATATCGAGGGCCACTGGCTAAAGAAGGTGCGCTGGCGCGAATCGATTCCGAGCGCGACGCCGGCGAAATCCTTGCCGCTTTCGCGGGCCAGCCGCAGCACGGTGGGAGCCAGCGCGACGGGCAGGTTATCGACGCAATAAAAGCCGAGGTCCTCGAGCACCCGCATCGCCGAGGTGTGCCCGGCCCCGGACACGCCGGTGACGATGATCAGACGCGGTTGGGTGGAGATCGCGGCCACGATCCTTACTTTAGAGCGTGGCGCGAACGGAAAATAGGAGCCGTTAGAACTTGCTGTCCTCTTCCTTGATCAGCCGGAACAGCTCGTTGGAGTCAGGGGCGTTCAAGAGCTTCTCGCGAAAATTTCCATCGCGCAGCAGACGCGACACTCGCGCGAGCGCCTTGAGATGGAGACTGGTGGAATCCTCCGGCGCGACCAGCATAAAGAACAGATGTGTCGGGTTGCCGTCGAGCGATTCGAAATCGACGCCCTGCACATGACGCCCGAAGGTGCCCAGGATTTTGGTGACCTTCGGCAGCTTGCCATGCGGGATCGCAATGCCGTCGCCGATCGCCGTCGAGCCCAGCCGCTCGCGCTCAGCCAGCACCTCAGCCATCTCGTTAGAGGGGATCTCCGGATGCTCGTGGGTGAGGCATCCTGCTAGTTCTTCCAGAACTTCGGCTTTGCTTTGCCCCTTGAGCGCGGGCGCGATCATCTCGGGTGTGAGGAAATCGGTAATCTTCATGAGGTCTGTTCCGGTTACATACGTATCTATGTAGGAGCGCGCCGAGGAGGTCAACTTTACGCATTGCAAGTCGCAATGCGGGTCGCACCACGCTGGTCGCCCCTTCGCATGATGCGCTTTCTATGCCGGTTCCACGGCGGCGAGCACCTCGGGCGTCGAGGGCGAGCGCATCTTCTTGCCTTTCACTTTTTCGACATGCTTCTTGAGTTGGCTGACGATTTTATCGGTCAGCAGATCGATCACCGCATAGAGGTCGGTATTTTCTTCCGCGGCAGTGGCGGAAATCCTGCCCGCTTTGAAAATCGCCTCACCGCATTGACGATACTTGTCGACCTCCAAAATCAGATGAACCTCGCCCGGCCGCTTCAGCACGCGGCCCAGATGCGCAAATTTTTTCTCCGCGTATTGACGGAGCGCATCAGTGGGTTCCATATGCCGATAGGTTACGTGAACCGCGACCTCGGCGCCCTTGAGGCGTTGTTGACGTTTGCTCTTACGCGCAATTGCCCGGCTCTTTTTGCCCTTGCCAGCTTTCATGTTCATGTGGTTTGGCCTGGACCTTTGGGTCGCAATGTCACCCGACCCGTTTACGGCTCGCCGACGGCAGGATTCCCAGCGCTTGCCGATACTTCGCCACCGTGCGGCGCGCGATATTGATATTGTCGCGACGCAGGATCTCAGCGATTGCCTGGTCCGAGAGAGGGTTGTTGGTTTGCTCGATGGTCACCATCGCGCGGATTTTTTCCTTCACGGTCTCCGCGCTGACATCCTCGCCGCTACCGGCTTTGACGCCCGAGGTGAAGAAGAACTTCAGTTCGAAGATGCCCTGCGGCGTATGCGCGTATTTGTTGGCGGTCGCGCGGCTAATGGTCGACTCATGCATCCCGATATCTTCCGCGACATCCTTGAGCACCAGCGGCCTTAGACTGCCGATGCCGTGATCGAAGAACGCGCGCTGGAACTTGATGATCGAGTTGGCGACTTTATAAATCGTCTGCTGGCGCTGATAGATCGATTTCACCAGCCACTTGGCCGAGCGCAGCCGCTCCTGCAGATACTCTTTGGTTTCCGCGCCGGTCTGGCCATCGTTCATCACCCGTTGATAGTAACCCGCCAGGCGCAGACGCGGCACCGCGCTTTGATTGAGGGTAACGATGTAGTCGGTGCCCATCTTCACGATGAACACGTCGGGGATGACGTAGGTCGGCTCCTCGCCACCGTAGTCGCGACCCGGTTTGGGCTCCAGCAGCGAGATAAACTTTTGCGCCTGGTTGACGGCCTCGACGCTGACGCCGAGCAGCTTGGCGATTTCGTTGTAACGATGCTTCTCCAGCAGGTCGAGGTGATTGCTGACAACTCGCGCGGCCAGCGACTCCTCCATCCCGAGATTCTTGAGCTGCAGCAGCAGGCATTCGCGAAGATCGCGCGCGACGGCGCCCGGCGGATCTAACTGCTGCACGCGCTTGAGGACGCGCTCGACTTCAGCCTCGGGGACCTCGAGTTGCGCGCCGAGTTCGGCCAGCGGGGTTTCCAGGTAGCCGTCATCGTTGAGGTTGTAGATGATGGTGGCGCCGATGCGCTGGTCGAGCTCGCACAGGCTCGAAAGCCGCAATTGCCACATCAGATGGTCTTCGAGCGAGGTCTTGCGGGTCAACGTGTTCTCGACGGTTTGGCGGCGCTCGTCGTCGGGATCGGCAGGCTCGGCCTCCTGCCAGTTGTTGGAGTAGTTCTCCATGTACTCGCGCCAGTCGAGCTTATCGATGCGATCGAACTGCTCCATCTCGACTGCGGCATCGCGCGCCTCACTGGTCGCGACCGGGACTTCTTCGGAGCTCGGAGGCGCATCCCATTCGTTGGGAGGCTCATCGGCGGAGGCCGGCGCGGCCTCGCGCTCCTCGGATAGCTCGCCATCGGACGGAGGGGTGAATTCCTCGTCGGAATTGCTGCTATTTTCGGGGGCGTTCTCGGCCGGGCTGGAGTCCAGCGGCTCGAGGACCGGATTGGATTCGAGTTCCGATTGGACCACTGCTTCCAGTTCGGGAAGCGACAATTGCAGAATCTTGATCGCCTGCTGAAGCTGGGGGGTCATCACCAGCTGCTGACGCAGGCGTAAATCTTGTCCGAGCTTTACTTCGAGTGCCATCCGTTCTCAACTAACTCACGGGCTATCTGGCGAGGTTACATTATCAGGGTTTTTGGACTCGCGAGGGAAGATGATCATCCGCGGTTTTTCGACCGTGCTTTTGCCGGTCACCAGGTCGACCGTAATCAGCGAGCCGGTTATCTGGTCTTCGCCGTCATGCACCACCGGATTGCCCATGAATTTCAGGAGATGCTTGGTCTGATCAAGCACCGCATGATCGCTGGTGATCCAGCGCGATCCCTGGCTCATTCTTACATTTCCGTCGGCGTACATCATCTTGATGTCGTTGAAATCCTTGCCTAACTGGATCTTGAGGGTGTCGCAGGTCAGGTCGCCCCCGGCCTGCACCGCATGCACGTGCCCGGTGTACTGAAACACCTTGTTCTGATAGTCGAGAGTGCCGCTGTCCGAGGTGATATTGGCCGGCCCTTTCCGATTGCCGAAGTTCCCGAAGGGCGAATTCTCCGGCACTATTTGCGACCCGCCGATCGCCGTCGAGCTTTTGTCTCCTCGCTTGGATGCGGAGCTCTCCGCGGGACTCGTTGTCGCTTTCGGCGACTTGGTCTCGGCCGCCGCCTTCTTTCCTCCGCGCGACGGTTCGCGGCTGATGCTGCTGCGGTTCGAACGAGGCGGAATGCCCGCCGGCGTCTCCATCGCGGCGGGGCTGCTCGACGGTGTTGCCTCAGGAGCAGCGGCCTCCTCGGGATTTGCCGCGGGCGTCGGCGACATCGCGGGCGTGCTTTCTGCCATCGGGGTCGCAGCTTCGGGACTGGTGGCTAAGGTACCTCGCTCGGCGTCGCCGGCGGTTATGGGGGTAAATTCGGTTGGCTCGGCCTGGGGTTCCTCGATCGTCGTCGACTCAGGCTCTGATTCGTTCTGCGCCAACGCGAGGTTGAGGCGCGCTGCGGACAATCCGACACACAGCACCATCGCCGCAGCGACGGCTGAAATCTTCTGGGGAGCCCCGATCATCAATCAAGCCTTGGATTCAGCCTTGTTTCGAATCACGGCTGACGGCGTGACGGGGCTCGATCTCGGTGGTGACCTGCTTGAGGAGTTCGAACTGGCGAGTCTTGGTATGACCGGCCATACCCACGCCGGTGACCTTGATGCCCTCGCCCTCGATGGTGACGAGCCCCGGCGCGTCGACCTGGTCGGTGTCCGGTTCGAAGGTCGCCTCGTCGGTGGTCAGAAGGAAATCGCCGTAATGAATCTGCGTTCCGCCACTAAGCCTGGCCCGCTTGATCTTGTTGCCGTCGAGATCGAGGACCGCTCTGGGTGCTTTCACGGTGACAGGTTTTCCGTCCTTCGAGGTCAGCGTGACCAGCGGCTCTGCGAGAGTGACCGAGGTTTTGTCGCTGGAGTAGTTAGCGTCTCGCGCCGCGAGCACCCACTGCTGCTCGCCGGCCTTCATCTGGGTCCAATGAAAATTGTGCGCGTGAAGAAGCGATCCGGGAAGCAACCCCACCACTTTGGATAGCAACGGCGCCCCGGCGCGGTTGTGTACGACATAGATCGTTACGCCCACCAGCGCGGCCAGCGCGATGGCGCCGAATGCCCCTAGGGCCTTTGCTATTTGTCGAGGACGCAATCGGTTGCCCAACTGATGAGGCTATCAAGGGGTATTTTCGAAAGAAAGGTAGGGGCGCAGTGCGTGCCCGCGGCTTCGTTCGCGATTCACACATTTTGCCTCTCCTCCGCATCCACGACGAAGAATTCCGCAGGCGCGCGAGGACGTCGAGGATGGAGTTAAAATCGTGCCGGATCTTCCAACCCTCGCCCGGTTGGGCGAGGTCGGTCGCGAGTCCGCGAGCGACCTGGAGTGGGACCTTACCCAGCGCGTGGCTTCACGCGCGATTCAGGAAATCTGCTCTTGGATTCCCGAGAAAAGAATTCCATAGTCGCGCGAGGACGCGCTGAATAAGGTCCCACTCCAGCTCGCGATAAATCGCGAGCAACCTCTCGCACCGGGAGAGGGAAAAAAGATGTGTTACGAAAATGACCGGGCTCACGCGCGAGTGACGATCTCGTGCGCGATGTCGTGGAGACGCTTCAGGTCTTCAAGCAGCGCGGCGAGCTGATCGAGTCGGAACGAATTGGGGCCGTCACTCAGCGCTCGATCCGGATCCTCGTGCACCTCCATGAAGATGCTATCGATGCCCGTCGCCACGGCCGCGCGCGCCATCGGTGCGATGAACTCGCGCTGACCGCTGGATCGATCACCGGCTCCACCTGGAAGCTGCGCCGAATGAGTCGCATCGAAGACCACCGGGTAGCCGAAGCCTCGCATGATGACCAGCGAGCGCATGTCCGAGACCAGGTTATTGTAGCCGAACGATGCGCCGCGCTCGGTCACCATGATGCGCCGACTGCCGGCATCCTCGGCCTTGGCGATGGCGGCCTTCATGTCGCCGGGCGCGAGGAACTGGCCCTTCTTCAGATTGATGGCAGCCTTGGTGCGCGCCGCTTCATGCACGAGGTCGGTCTGCCGAATCAGGAACGCGGGAATCTGGATCACATCGACGACTTCGGCGGCCGGATGCGCCTGCGCGACCTCGTGGATGTCGGTGAGAACGGGAACACCGACCTCGCGCTTGACGCGGGCGAGGGTCTTCAGTCCCGCCTCGAGGCCGGGGCCACGAAACGATGCGTGGCTGGTCCGATTCGCTTTGTCGAAGGAGCTCTTGAATACGTACGGGAATCCGGCCTTGCGCGCGATTTCCGCGATGCGCGTGGCATGCCTCAGGCAGGAGTCTTCACTCTCGATGACGCAAGGTCCTGCAATTAAAACCAGCTGCGGCCCTCCGAAGACGACGTCTCCGACTTTGACCTCCGCGACCTTCACGTACTCTTAAATTTCCCTCGACTCCGCTGCGCCAGGCCTCGGGAGCGCTTGCGGCGCTGAGCTACGCGGCCCCTTCGCGCCTCATTCGCAGCGTCGATTTCGATCATTTTCATGATGCCGATCTTAGCTCCCGCACCTTGGGATGCTTCGACTGAGCTTCGGCACGCCGCGCAACTGCCGCCTTGATGAGTCCGCGGAAGAGAGGATGCGGATCGAGCGGGCGCGACTTTAACTCCGGATGGAACTGGCATCCGAGAAACCAGGGATGCCCCTTCAGTTCCATGATTTCCACCAGGTGATCGTCGGGCGAGGTTCCGGTCGCGACCAGGCCGACGCTCGCGAGGCGCTCGCGATAGTCGTTATTCACCTCGTAACGATGGCGATGGCGCTCGGAGATGCTGCTCTTGCGATACAGTGACAGCGCGAGCGAGCCGGGCTTGATTACGCATGGCCACGCGCCGAGGCGCATCGTGCCGCCCTTCTGCGAGATATCTTTCTGCGAGTCCATGATGTGGATGACCTGGTCGGGCGATTCGGGGTCGATCTCGGTCGAGTTCGCTTTCGGCAAGCCGAGCAGATTGCGCGAAGCCTCGATCACCATCATGTGCAGGCCATAGCAGATGCCGAGAATCGGCACTCCATTTTCGCGCGCATAGCGGATGGCGCTGATCTTTCCTCGCGTGCCGCGCTCGCCGAATCCTCCAGTGACGATGATCGCATCGGCCTTCGAGAGGCGCTCGACGATGCCGCCCTTTTCGAGCTCCTCGGAATCGACATAGTCGGTGACGACCTTGGCTTCGTTGGCGATAGCGCCGTGCGCGATCGCTTCGTGCACGCTCTTGTACGAATCGACAGTGTGAACGTACTTGCCGACGATCGCGATGTTCAGGGTAATCCTGGGATTCTGCGCGGTCTTTACGATGCGCTTCCACTTGCTCAGATTGGGCTGGCCGGTCCAGATGTTGAGCTTCTCGCAAACGCGCTGATCGAGACCTTCATCATGATAGATGAGCGGGACCTGGTAGATCGGATCCGCATCGGGCGCGGAGATAACGCTCTCCTCCTCGACGTTGCAGAAGTGCGCAATCTTCGCCTTGACCTTTTTGTCCAGCGGCTTGTCGCATCGGCACAACAGAATATCCGGCTGAATGCCGAGGCTGGTGAGTTCCTTGACGCTGTGCTGGGTGGGTTTGGTTTTGACTTCCGCGGCGGTGCGGATAAACGGCACCAGCGTGACGTGGGCGTAGACGACGTTTTCCTTGCCGAAGTCCCAACGGAATTCGCGAATCGCTTCCAGGAACGGCAAGCTCTCGATATCGCCCACGGTGCCGCCGATTTCGACGATCAGGATGTCGCATCCTTCGGCCGCGAGCCGAATGCGGCTTTTGATCTCGTCGGTGATATGCGGGATCACCTGCACCGTCGCGCCAAGATAGTCGCCGCGCCGTTCCTTCTGGATGACGGTGTCGTAAATTTGACCGGTGGTGCAGTTGTTGCGCTTGCTCATCCGGGTTTCGACGAAGCGCTCATAATGCCCGAGGTCGAGGTCGGTCTCGGCGCCGTCATCAGTGACGAAGACTTCGCCATGCTGCAACGGACTCATCGTGCCGGGATCGACGTTGATGTAGGGATCCATTTTGAGGAACGAGACCTTAAGCCCGCGTGCCTCGAGCAGCGCGCCGAGCGACGCCGCCGCCAGCCCCTTGCCGAGCGAAGAAACCACGCCGCCGGTGACGAAAATGAATTTGGTTTTGCCGCGTTCCGCCATAATTCCCTCCCGCCCTCGTATCTCTGTTACTGACGCCCCATTTGCGAACGCCGCGCCCGTGCAAGGTCCTCGGCTGTATCTATCTCAAGCGACGGCGACACGGAAGCGACCACCCGGATGCGATAGCCGTTCTCCAGCGCGCGTAACTGTTCCAACTTTTCCAACTGCTCGTGCTTTCCCGGCGCGAGCGACGCAAACCTCAGCAAAAAATCTCGCCGATACGCATAGATGCCGATGTGGCGCAGCGCTCCGGCCGGCACCCCCTCGACATCGCGCGCGTGCGGAATCGGACTGCGCGAAAAGTACAGCGCGTTACCCGCGACGTCGCATACCACTTTGACCTTGGTCGGATTGCGAAACTCCTCGAGGTCGACTATCGGCGTCGCGAGGGTCGCCATGTCGATGCTCGCATCGCTCAGCATCGGCGCCGCCACCGCATCGAGGTCGCGCGGATCGGTGAACGGCTGATCGCCCTGCACATTGAGGTAAATATCCGCGTGGACCTTGCCCGCGACCTCCGCGATGCGATCGGTGCCGCTCTGATGCGCGGGCGAGGTCATCATCGCTTCGCCACCGGCGGCGCGCACCGGCGCTGCGATGCGCTCGTCATCGGTTGCAACGATCACGCGCTCGATCGATCGCGCCATGCTCACCTGTCGCCAGACCCGCACCACCATCGGCATTCCATCGATATCGGCGAGTGCCTTGGCGGGGAGACGGGTGGATCCGTAGCGCGCGGGGATGACGGCAATTACCGGCATCGGCGCCCTGAACTGGTTGGATGATGAGGAAGTGGAAAGCGAACCCGCACGATCAACGTTAACCGTGCCGCAACCTTCTTGTCAATTTAGCGGCGGGACGATTCTTAACAGCAGCCCGCGGCCTCGAGCGGGCAGGTTTCTGAGCCTCGACGAAGGCGCGCAGCACAGCGTTAATCCGCGACTGATAGCCGCGTCCGCGTTTGCGAAACCATTCGAGGATATCCTTGTCGATGCGGATGGTGACCGGCTCCTTTCCCGCCGGCCAAACCAGCTTCGCGTTCGCCCAGAATTCGGGCGTCGTCATATGGGCGTCGGGATCGCTGGCGGCTGCGCGCTCGATATCCTCCTCGGTCATCGCATCGACGCGCTTCCAATCGGTCAGATCCTTCATTTTGTGAAGATCCTTAAACGAGACTCTCGTAATACCTTTCTCTTTCATGCCGTCCTGCTCTTCGCGCGCTGATGATACGCAGATTGTCACCGCGTCGGGTATAGACCACGTAGAGGACTACGTTCTCGGTTTTGCCGAGCACGCTAAATCGTTCTTCTCCGGAGCCATGTTGCCGCCGCTCAACCGTCAGTATTCGGCCTTCGAAGACTTTGCTGGCACGAATGAAATCGATGCCGTGTTTGATGAGGTTGCTGAGCCGTTTCCGTTCGTCCCATTCAGCGCCCGCGATGAGTATGTACATTCTTATGTACGATTGTCAAAGACGCACTGAAAACCGGGGCCATAGGATCTGAAGCCCGCTGCGGTGGTTGAGCTGGTTGCCTCGGTTGCTGGCGAATATGTCTACAGAGTAGCGTCCGTAAACACAAAAGTGTCAATCAGGATCATTCTTCAGATCGGAAAGGCGGTCCGACAAAACACCCATGGCTGTCTGCAATTCTGCGAGAGCTTCCGACGGCTTTGTGGACAGTCCTGATAGTCCCGAAATCTGATCGCATTCAGCGACGTACTCACGGTCCTCAGACTACCAGAACACTCGATAAGAATACCCCGGAGAAGGGCGCGTCCATCCTTCCTATCCGCGGACGCGGGTGACGTTGCGATGGCGTCGCTTCTTACGGCGTGCCGCGACCGGCTCCATCCTGCGTTTGCGCGAAAGTTTGCGATTGCGACGATTGCGCGTTTTCGATGCCTGCTTCATTGATTCACCTGGTTATATGCGGGATCGGCGACTGGTGCGTTCCGTAGCCCCTAGCTGCTCGGTCGGAACCTCAACCGCGATTGGGCTGACTACGGTGACCTCGGTGACTGTATGACCGTGGTCCTGGACGAGTACCTCGCCCACTCGCTCACCACTGCTCAGGGAACCATTTATAGTGCTTGGCACCTTGTATTCAAGATGGATGAAGTTGCCCTCGCTCTTGGGCAGGACCACGTTTACGTCGCGCGGCGAAATCGGCTGGATGGTTGCCGTGGGTCCCACCTGAACATGCACCGGCAGCGCTTGCCCGCTGCGCAGCACCGGAACCGATCGAAAGTGGTCGAAGCCCCATTCCAGCAGCTTCGCGCTTTGGGCGAAACGTTGCTGGTTGGAGGGCGCGCCGAGGATCACCGAGATAAAGCGCAGGTTGCCCCGCTTCGCCGTGGCCGTGAGGTTGAAGCCGGCCTGAAAAGTGAATCCGGTTTTCAGGCCGTCACATCCGTCGAAATGTCCTATCAGGTGATTGGTCGTGTGCAGCATGCACACGCCGCCGTCGAATGGACACTCCTGCTGGCTCGACCACTTGAGGAGATCGGTGGTGTGAATGATTTCAGCCGCCACCCGCGCGAGGTCATGTGCGGTAGTAACATCCGCATCATGGGTCGGGCGCGGCGGCAGTCCATCTACGGTCTGATAGAGGGTATGCGTCATGCCGAGTTCCTGCGCGCGCTGATTCATCATCCGCACCGTGGCTTCGACCGAGCCGCCGACTTTCTCGGCGACCGCTACCGCCGCATCGTTGGCCGATTTGATCAGCGCAGCTTTCATCAGCTCGCCGAGCGGGTAGATTTGCCCTTCCTCGAGGCCGACCCGGGAGCCCCCGGTATGCGCTGAGCGCTCGGATATTCGCACCGGGTCATCGATGCCGACGCGACCGCTTTTGATCTGTTCGGTGGCCACCAGAAGCAGCATCATCTTCGCCATCGAGGCGGGGGGCCACTGCATGTCGGCGTTGTCCTCAAAAAGAATCTTGCCGGTGTCGGCATCCACCAGCAGCGCGGCCCGATAAAAGGGGATCGGGCCGTGGTGTTTGGTTGGTTTGGTAGCCTTGGCGGCGCGGTGATGATGCTTAGTGGTGCGCGTCGTGCGCGCCCATGAGGTCTGGGACAAGAAACAAAGGCTCGCCCCCAGCAAAAGCATCAAGGCCCAGCGGATGGAGCTTCGAAAAAAACCCGGACCAAAAGTGTGCGACTTAAGATTACTTCCCAGCCGATCGATCATTCCTGTCTTCCCCCGCCTCACCTCAAGGCTCGTGAGCCAGCTTTCTGCCCAGATTCGCCGAGCCTTTTATGTCACCTTGTTCGACCTTGTGAAGGATTACCAGATTTTGCCGAGCCGGAGCATAGTTGGGATCGGCCGCGACCAGATCATTCCAGGTGTCCTGCGCGCGCGAAAACTTGCCCTCCTCGGCGTAGACCGTGCCGAGTGTATTGCGTCCATCAACCTGGTTCGGATCGATCTGCAACGACAGCAGGAGTTCCTGCTCGGCGCTCGGCAGCATCGCGAGCCGTTGATATGCGATTCCCAGGTTGAAGTGAGTTTCAGGACGGTCGGGGCCGAGCAGCGTCGCCAGCCGTAAAACTTGCATCGCCTCGTGCAGATTCCCTGCTTCCAGATAGAGCAGCCCAAGGTTCAGGAAGAGCTGCCAGTCATCGAGGCCGAGATCGATCGCATCGCGATACTCGGCAAGCTCCTGCTGATGCTGTCCCATCAAGCCGTACGAGAAGCCGAGATGATAATGCGCCAACGCATTGTCGGGGTGTTCCTTTATCACAAGCTGATGGCGTCGGATCGCTTCCGGATAGTCCTCCATACCGAGGAAGTAATCCGCCAGTGGATCGCAGACCTCCTCGTTGGGCGATTGAGATGCGCCGACAGCCGCAACCAGCCTACCCTGCCATAGCAAGGGAAGACCAAAAACCAGCACCAGGGCGAACCCCATTCCTCGACGGCTGTTCAAATAAATGGCCCCGCGCAAATTACTTGTCGCGCGTGAACTTTTTTGAATGTAGCAGGATTAACCGGCTGATAAAAAGCGCGAACTATCTCCAGCGTCGCGCAGCCCGCGATGGAGACCAAAACGATGGCAAAAAGCGCCATAGAAAAGCGAGCTTCAATAGCCAGCCGAAGAACGAGCGCCCGGTACCGAAGGCGCGACTTCGTGAAGTCTCGCTCTCCCATACCGGGCGCTTCTGCTAGAGCCCTGGCGGGCTCAGGGGCTCGTATTCCGACGTGGTTTAATAGCCGCCGGTCGGGTTGTTAGCGCCGCCGGCATTTGCGTCGGCACCGGCCGCCGCGCCCATGTTGCCGGCATTTGCGCCCATGTTGCGATCACGGCTCGACTCGCGTTTCGATTCAGTCGCCGTTGATTTCTCGCTATGGCGCATACTGCGATGCATCGAGTCGGCGGGTGCGGCCGGCTCGGTTTGTTCCGCATCGGAATTGGCGGTATCGCGATTAGCGCCCGCATGGGTACCCGGATCGGCAACGTTGGCGTTCGCATTTCCCGCGATGCCTGCGCCAACCTGAGCGAAAGCGGGGAGCGCCATCGCGCCCGCAAAGATGGCTGCAGTAAGGACGGTCAATGTTCGTTTCATAAAAAATTCTCCTTTCGGATGAGGTGGTATCGAGAGCAGGTCGAGAATAGGAGCCAATCGCGTGCCACGCGCGTTTAGGCATCGATTGCTAGATTAAGGACGAGCCGGTTCCAAGCTGCATTCAGCCGCGCGACCATACCGGATACCGCCACACCGTTTCGGCATCGACGCGCCACGAAGATTTGCCACGCAAAAAGAAACGCGCGGCGTTCATCACGCCGCGCGTCTTCACGATCCGATTTCCGAGTTATCGTTACGGAGCGGTAGACGTGGTCGAGGTGGACGACGCGTCGGTGCTGCTGCTCATGCTGGACGACATTTCGCCGCCCTTCTTGTGATGCTTCTTGTGATGCTTCTTGGTCGTCGTCTCGGTAGTACTCGTCATGGTTGACGAGCTACTCTCCGAAGCCGCCGCAGGCGAGGCAGCCGCTGCCGGCTCTCCCTCCGCAAAGGCCGGCGCAGCAAGAGCAGCGGCGAACAACGCGGCGGTCAGGACGGTGAGTGTACGCTTCATCTTCTTTTTCTCCCTCTGTAGGTGCGGATCCTTTTTGGTCCGCAGTTACCTTGTGCCTGTGTATTGCTAATGCTGTGCCACAGGCATTGGCGAAATTTCGCCAGACTTACCCGCTTCTTTATTAGCATCTCCACGCAGCGAGCTAAACCAATCGGTTCATATAGTAACCCCTTTGAGGCTGACTCTCGCCAATCGTCAGGGTTGCCGACCTCCGCGATGCCGTTCGGCTCTAAGCTCACCATATAGCGTGAAGAGCTCTTTAAAGGCGCGCATTATAACCTTGAAGTTCGCCCCGGACTGTTCTCCCGCCATCCGCGGCAGGTGATGCACCCCGACCTCCTTTATCTTCGCGCCACGGCCCGCGACCCGCGCCATCAACTCGGTCGAGATCATCGCACCATGCGCGCGCAGCTCCATTCCATCGAGGAACTCGCGCTTGAAAAGTTTGAATCCGCAATCGATATCCGAAATTCCGATCCCCAACACGATGCGCACCAGTGTCGTCCATGCCTTGCCATTGATGCGCCGCATCAGCGGGTCCGCGCGACGGATGCGCTTGCCGACCACAACATCGTATTCAGGGACAAAGGCCGCCAGGCTCTCGACTTCCTTGGGATCGAATTGCCCGTCGCCATCGGCGAGCACCACGTAGGGTTGCGTCGCCGCGCGGATGCCGGAAATCACCGCACCTCCGTAGCCTCGATTCTTAGGATGATGGACGACTTTGACGTGCGAATCTTCATCGGCGAGACGATCGGCGACGGCGCCGGTCTGGTCGGTGCTGCCGTCGTTCACGACGATGACTTGGTAAGCATCGGCGATGCGCGCGAGCTCGGCAAGAAAGCCTCGCACTACGCGCTCGACGTTCGCCTCTTCGTTATGCGAGGGCAGAAAGACGCTGATGCCCGCGAGGCGTGGAGCGGAACTCACTTAGACGATTAGTCGCCCAGTGCGCGATAGCCGCCGCGGAAGAACATCAGCGGCTTGCCCTCGCGGGTCTGGGCTTCCTCGATCTCACCGATATAGATGGTGTGGTCGCCGCCGTCGTAGCCGGCGGTCAGCTTGCACTCGAGCCATGCGATGACATTGTCGAGAATCGGCGCGCCATTGCCGCCGCGTTTGTAGGCGACGCCTTCGAACTTCTCGCCGCCGCTGACCGCGAACCTGCGCGACAGCTCTTCCTGGTCATCGCGCAGGATATTGACGGTGAAGACTTTGCTCTCCTCGAACGAGGGGTAGCTTTCCGCCTTCTTGTCGACGCAAATGAGGCATAGCGGCGGCACCAGCGACAGCGAGCTGAAGGCATTGGCGGTCAGGCCATGGAGCGTGCCCTCGCGATTGAAAGTGGTGATGATAGTAACGCCGGTGCCGAAATGGCCCATCACGGTGCGCAATTCATTTTTTCCGATAGGCATGCCCAATCCTCTCCGCGGACGCTGGCGATGCTAACAGAGCATTTTGCGCGTGGTCAAATCGCTGCTCGGCAACGCCGAGCAGCGTCCTGAGGCTTGGCGAAGGACCTCGGGTCCACGATGCCTTCGTGAGGCCCTCGGCAACGCCGAGCAGCGTCCTGAGGCTTGGCGAAGGACCTCGAATCCACGATGCTTTCGTAAGGCCCTCGGCACCGCGCCGAGCAGCGTCCTGAGCGGCGCGCGAAGGACCTCGGATCCACAATGCTTTCGTGAGGCCCTCGGCACCGCGCCGAGCAGCGTCCTGAGCGGCGCGCGAAGGACCTCGGATCCACAATGCTTTCGTGAGGCCCTCGGCACCGCGCCGAGCAGCGTCCTGAGCGGCGCGCGAAGGACCTCGGATCCACGATGCTTTCGTGAGGCCCTCGGCACCGCGCCGAGCAGCGTCCTGAGCGGCGCGCGAAGGACCTCGGAGGTTGCGCGACGCTATTCACAGTCCCTCCGAGGAAATGCTTCTGCGCAGCCGGGCGGTGGCGATTTTTGCCTTAGCTTCCTCGCTGCTTCTGTCGCGAAAACCTTTTAGATTCACGAGGTTACGCCATTCTTTCTCCTGATCTGAAAGTGGCTTTGTTTTCCCATTCTTGTGATGCGCTCCCGATGCATCGGTGGGTTCGTTTCTGCAATTCCCCTGGATCGGATCCCTTCTCGCTTCGCGAGAGAAAGGTGGCCGCCGCCGGGTCTGCCGCGAACCCCGATGCCCCGTCGGCATGGAATGCCGCGTGACGGCCGGATGAGAGCCAGTCGCGCTTCGCGACCGGTGCCGGAGCACCACCCGCCTCCGCAAAAACGCAGCATTCGTGCGGATAAAGTGGGTTTGTTTTTGCGATTTTCACATTCTGCATCTTCTATTTTGAGGTCCTTCGCAGTGGCTTTGTTCCTGCGTATTGGGCTTTCGGCGGAGTGCTATGCGAGGTCCTTCGCGAAGCGCTCAGGACCACCGCTCGCGATGCTCGCGGTGGCTTTGTTCCTGCGTATTGGGCTTTCGGCGGAGTGCCACGCGAGGTCCTTCGCGAAGCGCTCAGGACCACCGCTCGCGATGCTCGCGGTGGCTTTGTTCCTGCGATTTCTTACCTCCTCCGCGTCCCTTTCTCCGCGGAGGAGGTCGCTTGGCGCGATTGTCGTTCCATTGGCTGCGCGACAATCGTGCCAAGCGGGTGGTGGTGCCTGGGCGAATCCCACCGATCTCACCTTCTTGAAGCACTTATTTTCAAAAGGCCTCGATTCTCCTGAATGATTTGGCTTCGTTTCGTTTATTGCTCACGCGGTTGAGGTTGCTCCGTGGGTTCGTTTCTGCACTTCCGCTTTCAACTTCCGCCTAAGCCCCGAGCGCCGCAGCCTGCTAACAGGCAGTATACCCTTTCCAACCTGTAGATGCTCTCGATTGAAGCCCCGCGGCGCAGGCTCGCCGAATCGTATGAAATCCGCATCGCGCGCGACGACCCGGATTGTCGAAGGCCCGCATTTCGGCCGCGACAGTGACAGCCTTGACATCAGTGCGCCGCAAGAGAATGTATCGGCCATCCAACTGCACTCGCCGATGAACCGAAAGACGCAAAACGACTCGACCGCCCTGTGGTCTCTTGCCGAGCAGATACTGGCCAGCGCGAAGCTTTCACCAAAACAGCGCGAGTTTTGGAAGCATCCGATGCGCGACCTCAAGAAGCTGGTCGGACGCGACTATAACCAAGCGCTTCGGGAGAATATCGGCCGCACTGAGGCGCTGGCGTTGATCGCCCTGGCGCGCAAACTGTGGCCGGAATTGAATCGGGAAAGAATCGCGACCCCGTCCAACGCGGAACTCAACGCTATTTCAAAGCGGCTCTCCGTGTATCTGTCCATCCGCGAATGCCGCGAACGCGATGGTATGGCGCTGCGCGGTTTTTATGTTCGTTCAATCGCCGAAATGGCAAAGAATGGGAAACAAGGCGGGCTCATTTATCTCAATACCGCCCATCACCCGGCGGCGGTCGGAGCTACCTTTTGCCACGAAATCGGCCATCACCTCGCGCACGGCATCATCGGTAACGCTACCGCCGAGCCGTCGGTTCACTTTTTCGTCGACGGAGTGTATTCGAGCCATCTTGACGACCCGATTGAATTCGCGGCCGATATTCTGGTCAGCCTCGCGGCCTACCCCAACTCGGCGGCAAAACAAATGTTTACCGGCAAGCTCGGCGCGCTATCGCACTGGAGGGGGCCGAATTTTGACCGGTTGCTGGATTATTTGCACACCGGATGGGGGTTGGATTTCACCCACGCGCGCCAACCGAAGCACCATCTCATCTACCTGGCCGGGATGGTCCACTACGCGAAATTGCGCCAGGCGCTATTGACCGAGTATCAGATTTGAAGAAGCGGATGCGCCAATCACCGCTTCGCGTTATATGCGGGGGACAGGATGAAAAAGATCTGTGGCCTGTTAGTCGCGATACTCATTTGTACTGCGGCCGGCGCGCATGCGCAGACCACGCTCCAGCGATGCCTCGGGATCGTGCCCGGTCGCGAGCCCAGCGGCGTGCTGCGGCCCTCGCCCGCCACCATGGAATATTGCCGGAAACTCCCGGCATGGAATCTCTACGATCAGGCGGGTCAGCGCTTCCAGGCCGGCGATCATCCGGGCGCCGCCGCGCTGCTCGCCAAGGCCGCCAAGGAAGGAAATCCGATCGCCGCGTTGCGCCTCGCCATGATGTACGGAACCGGCGATGGCGTCCCTCACGATCTCAGGCAGGCCTTCGCCTACTACCATGCGGCGGCGGAGGGCGGTGAGCCCGCCGCGCAACATGAGCTTGCGGGATACTACGAGTACGGGGACGGCGTGGTGCAGGACAATTGGGATGAGGCGGCGAAATGGGAGCGCGCAAGCGCGCAGCAGGGATGGGTCAAAGGCGAAGCCGGGCTCGGCCGCGACTACGAATATGGAATCGGAGTGCCGCTCAACCTCGGACAAGCGATCTCGTGGTACGACAAGGCTGCCGCACAGGGCGATGCGCATGCCGCATACATGGCTCAATACCTGCGCGACAACCACGGCATCGATGGGAGTTCGCGCGACGCCCAGGAGCAACGGATGCTTGGGCCGCTGGTCCAGCGCTACGTGCTGACCCCGCCTCCGGTTGGAATGGTTTTTCACAACCAGGCGCAGCGGCTGGCCTACATGCAGAATCAAGCCGGCAGCGAGTCCCAGCGCAAGCTCCAGATGCAGTACAACATGCAGAAGTCCGCCTACGACGCGTGCCGCAACTCGGGCCGCTCGGATTGTCATCCACCGCTAATGGCGCCGCCGCATTAACGGGTTCCGCACCGCCTCGCTCAGCCGCGAAGCTTCGGTAGCACCTCGGCGGTGAAGCGCTCCAGCGAGCGCATCGCTTTGGCCGGGGCGAGGCCAGGGAGCTGCGTGTTGATGATCAACTCGGTCGCGTCCGACGTTTTGATCACCTCGGCCAGCCGCGCGCGCACCGTATCCGGACTGCCGATGACGCTGCTCGACTTCAACTGATTCGCATCGGGTAAAATCCAGTTCTGGCCGGGCGTCGCTGCCGATAGCCATTTGCCATACAGCCCAGCCTGATACATCGCCGCCGCCTCGATGTCGTTCCACGCCTGCTTCTCGTCATCCGCGACATACACGATGCGGCTATTGACGAGACTGTAGGCGGCCGGGTCCTTGCCGCGAGCGCGCATCGCTTCGCGATAAATGTCGATCTGATGGCGGCCGAGATTGCACGCGAATCCCAGGTCCAGCTCGGCGGCGCGCTGGATGGCCTTGGTCGTCATCCCGCCCCACAGCAGCTCCGGGTAGGGACGGCTGATCGGGCGCGGCAGTACGCGTACATCATGAAACTTGAAATGCTTGCCTTCGAAGCTGAAGCGCTCTCCCGTCCATGCGCGCTTGAGGATTTCGATAGTCTCCAGGGTGCGGCTCAGGCGCGTCTTCTTGGACACTTGCAGGCCGTCGAATTCCTCTTCGCGATAGCCCATCCCGATGCCGAGGCGCAGGCGGCCACCCGAGAGCACATCGATCATCGCGGCATCCTCGGCCAGCCGCAGCGGATGATAGAAGGGCGCGAGCAGAACGTAGGTGCCGAGCGCGACGCGCCTGGTGCGCGAAGCGATCGCGGCCAGCATCGGCATGATGGGAGCGAGATAGCCGTCGTCGACGAAGTGATGTTCGGTAAGCCAGATGGAATCGAAGCCCGCGCGCTCGATGAAATCGATCTGGCGGAACATTTCGGTATAGAAGGTGCCGAAGTCGAGTTTGGACGATTCGGGATTACGGAAATCCAGCATATAGCCGAATTTGATGGGCGTGGTCATTGGGCTGATGCCTCCTGTACGATCGGTCGTAGCATCAGTTCATTGCACAAATAGAGTGGCGATGGGGAGTGCGCAGGTCGCGCGGCGCTCAGGATGACCTTTCGGCGTTGCCGAGCTATCCGCTTCGCGGAGATCCTTCGCGCAGCGCTCAGGATGACAGCTCGGCGTTGCCGAAAACGCGTGGCATCGAACATTAGCGACATTCGAGATCCTTCGCGCGGCGCTCAGGATGACAGCTCGGCGTTGCCGAAAACGCGTGGCATCGAACATTAGCGACATTCGAGATCCTTCGCGCGGCGCTCAGGATGACAGCTCGGCGTTGCCGAGCTGTCAATTCATATTACTCCCGCAATCGACGTTAATGGTTTGGCCGGTGACGCCCGCGCTTGCCTCGCTCACGATGAATAGCGCAACGCGCGCGACCTCTTCTTCGGTCGCCATCCGATGGAGCGCCGCACCTGACAAGAATCCGGCGCGTACCACCTCATAAGGCTGCCCGAGCGATTCTGCCCGCGCGCGCATCACACGCTCGATGCGCTCGCCTTCGATCGCGCCCGGGCAAATGCAGTTGACCCGGAGGCCGCGCTGTCCCCATTCGCCGGCCAGCGTTTGCGTCAGACCGATCATCGCCCACTTCGCCGCAGCATAAGGCGAGCGCAACGGATATCCGCGCCGGCCCGCGCCCGACGAGATCATCAGGATGTTGCCCGCGTGCGCCTTGTCCATGTGCGGAATCACCGCGCGCGAGGCGAGCCATGCGCCGGTCAGATCGATGTCGATCACCTCCTGCCATTCGGCGAGGCTCATATCGGTGATGCGCTTGGTGGGGCCGGAAATGCCGGCGTTGTTCACCAGGATGTCGACGCGCCCGAATGCCTTGAGCGCCTCGTCGGTCATCTTTTTGCAATCGGCTTCCTTCGCCACGTCGGTCTGCACGAAGATCGCTTTGGCGCCGAGTTTCTCGAGCTCGCCGCACGTCTGCTTCATCGGATCGATGGAGCGGGCCGCCAGCACCACCTTCGCGCCGGCTGCGCCATACTTGAGCGCGATTAGCTTTCCGATTCCGTATCCGCCACCGGTGATGATCGCGACTTTGTCCGCCAACTCATTCATGGAAACTTTCCTCGCAGCCGCGCCCTCGAATAAATTCGCCGCGCGGCTTCAAACGTATATTTTTCGCGACTCTAGTAGCATTGAGAAGCTTGGACAAACCCGCGCCGGAGTTCTTGTTTCGTCCTCGGAGCGGCACCTATCATATGGTCCTCTAAATGGCCGCCATCAACCCGATAACCGTACCACCCGCGAAGCCAGCCCGTGGCGGGCTCTCCTTTATGGACGCAGTCAAGATCGCGGCGCTCATCGCGCTCGTCGGGGTATGCGGATGGCTGCTGTGGGCGCACTCGGAATGGTTTCGCGATCCGCAGTTGATCAAGCAGGAAGTCGTCCAATGGGGCATCTGGGGGCCGATCATCTATATGCTCGCGTATGCGATCGGGCCTTCATTCCTGGTACCGGGCGCGGTTATGACGATCGCGGCGGGCCTCGCGTTTGGCACCGGATGGGGCTCGGTGTATTCGCTGATCGGCGCCGATGTCGGCGCGGTGGTCGCGTTTGGCGCGGGGCGGTGGCTCGGGAAGTCGTTCGTCGAGCGCATCGTGGGCGAGCGCTTTCATGAAGTCCTGCACAAGATCGCGCGCCACGGCTTCCAGATCATTTTCTATCTGCGCATGGTGCCGGTGATTCCATACAACGCGCTGAACCTGCTCGCGGGCGCATCGCCGATCAAGTTCAAGGATTACTTCTGGGCCTCGATGATCGGCATGGTGCCCGGTACCATCCTGTTCGCGTTTCTGGGCGACGCCCTGTGGCATCCGCTGTCGCCGCGCTTCTTCCTCGCGCTGCTGCTGATCGCGCTGAGCGTGCTATGCGGCGAAATCTGGCGGCGATGGTCGAAAATCGGCGCCGAAGAACCCGCCCAGGCGTGATCAGTTGTGCGCGGCCCAACTCGCCGCAGCGCCGTTGGGATTCATCCGCGAGCGATCCTGCCACGACATACTGAGTCGCGCGTCGCGATGGATCGGACGCAACTGGGTCTCGATGATGGTGTCGAGGAATCCGGGAATTTCGAAAATCGCGCAATTGTTCAAAGCGCCCGCGCGCTCGCGAAACTGCGCCAGCCGCTCTGCATCGAGCATCGGAACGATCGCCGTCGCAATCTCGGCGAACGAATGGAGCACGACGCCAACCTGGTTGCTCGCGATCCATTCGGTGTTGTATCGCTCCTGCACCATCGTCCATGAATTGCGTTCCACGATTACCGGCAATCGCATCACCAGCGCCTCGCTGATACTGCCGGGTCCGGGCTTGCCGACGAAGTAGTCGGCGAGGCTCATGAAGCGGGGAATTTCGCGGCTGAATCCCTCGATGTGAAAGGGGAACGGAAGCTCCAGCGCCGCCAGCTGTTCGCGCAGGCGCTGATTGTGCCCACACATGAAAATGAGCTGCGTCTTCAGGCCCGCGGCCGCAACCCGCTTCGCGATCGTGAGCATCTTGCGTGAACCGTGTCCGCCGAACATCACGAGCCCGGTGGCCAAGTCCGGACGCAGCCCCAGACGCATGCGTTCCTGCGCAAGATCGACACTGAGCGGATGGTAGAACTCCGGCCGCACAATCATTCCCGAGGTCCGAAAGACGCGCTCGCGCCGATGTCCCATCGCCAGCGCCTGCGCCACGGCGAGGTCGGTTCCGCAGGCGAAGTATTGCTCCTGGCGCTCCATCCAGAAATGCGGCCCGTAGTCCGCGAGGTCAGTGAGAATGGTAAGCATCGGAGTGGGAACCCGGTTGAGTTCATGATCGCTGGCGCGCATGCCCTCGAAGATCGCGCGATTGAAGTTGGGGATCAGCGACACCACCAGGTCGGGCGGCGCGCCCTTGAAGAAGCGCGCGAGCAGCGCCGATGAGGGACGATGCAGGTTGCGGATCAGCATCTGAATGCCGCGCAGCATCGCGCCGGTGCCCAGCGTCATCCCGTGCCGAAGCAGCAGGCTGTTGTAAGCATCCTCGACCCGCACGCGCGCGACTTTTCTGACGATGTCGATGGGCTCCAGCACCTCGCGCAGATTGACCATCCTGACGTTCCATCCGCGGGGATCCTGCGCGAGCATCGATTGCAGCGCGGTGGCACTCGCGCGATGGCCTCCGCCGGCATCGAAGAAAATCAGATCGACTTTCCGCGGCGCCGATTGCGCGCGCCCGTGCGTGAGTTTGCCGTCGGTTCGAACGTACCCGGGCGCAAACAGTTGCCGGACTGGATAGAAGCGGCTCATCGTGTCCTCTCTAACGATTCGTGCTCGATCGGTTTCCACCGTACCAGGCGAAGTGCCCCGCTCGCTTCCTCGACCAGCGCCGTCCGGCTTTGCACCCAATCACCGTCGTTGACGTAAAGAATCTGACCGATCATGCGGTGGTCGGGGCGATGGGTATGCCCGCAGATCACGCCGTCCACCTTGCGATGGCGCACCGCTCGGGTCACCTGCTCATCGCGAAAATCGATCAGGTAGTGAACCGCCGATTTGATCCGGCGTTTGAAATACAGGCGCGCCACCCAGCGGCCGGAAGCTGAGCCGGGCCGTTCGCGGTTGTACCACAGGTTGATCCGCATCGCGGTCGAGTAACTTCTGCTCCCCATCGCGGCGAGCCAGCGGGCTGGATGCATCGAGCCATCGAATTGATGGCCGTGCGTCACCAGCATCCGGCGGCCCTCCGCGGTGCGATGCACAAAATCCTCGCGGCATTCAACCGCACCGAATAAGGTGTGCACCATCGCGGTGCTGCGCTCGTCATGATTACCCGGCATGAAGATCATCCGGGTGCCGCGCCGCCGCCAGGCCCACAACTCCTCGACCACCGCGGTCTGTGCCGCGTCCCAGCACCATCCCGGGCCCACATTCCATCCGTCGATGACGTCACCGACCAGAAAGAGCGTCTCGGCGCAGTGGCTGCGCAGGAAATCGAGCAGCGAATCGGCCTTGCAGCGCGCGGTGCCAAGATGGAAATCCGAAATCCAAATCGAGCGGTAATACTTTCGTTCGCGCTGGGATGCGTCCGGGCGCGATAGATCACCGACGGACCGAACCGTCGAAAGAAACCGCTCGTTGCCGGGCAAACTCACATCAGCCATACGACGCTTCCTCGACCTCACAACACCCGCAACGATCAGAGCACGGCCAGTTGAGGAAAGCTGCCAGTTTGTTTGAATTCCTCGCCAGCGAATCGTTATCGATGTGTTACGTTGCAAGCACCATAAACTGAGTATGGGAGAATGGTTTTGTATCACACCTGCAAGGTGGGGTATGAAATAAGCATGAAAAATAATGCCGCAGGGAAATCGTCATTTACCCTCGCGCCAGCGGAGCACGCGCAGGTCCGGCGACTCAGGCGGCTGCTCAAGGCACGCTCCAACGCCGAAGTAATTCGCCGTTCGCTCACTCTATTGGAGGAATCCGTCTCTCGAGAGGAACTGCGCCGTCAATTCCGCGACGCTTCTAAGCGCGTTCGGGCTTCGACGCTGGAGGCCATTAAAGAATGGGAGCCTTTGAATAGCGAAGGTCTGGAGGATGACTGAGCGGCTTCCGCAGCGGGGTGAGTTATGGTCCGCCGACCTGAATCCGCGCCGCAGCACAGAACCGGGCAAGATTCGACCGGTCGTGGTGGTCCAGTCCGACCTGCTGAACGAAGCTGAGCATCCGAGCATCTGGATTCTTCCATGCACGACACAGCTCAGCGGGGAGAACATCCTGCGGGTCGAACTTCCCGCGAGAATGGCAGGCAACGCTCGCGCGTGCGAAGTGATGATCGATCAGTCACGAGCCATCGATCGGCGACGGCTGGTTCGGCCATTGGGTCGATTGCCCGCGACCATGATGCGCGAGGTTTCCGATAAGCTCCGCCGGGTCGGCGATCTTTAGCTGGGTTGGAAAAAAGAAAGGGCGCCGATCTCTCGACGCCCTCTTCTTTCCCGCGAACGTTTTCTCGTTCAGGTGCCGCTTTCCCAGCTCGCCAGATATTTTTTCTGTTCCGCGGTCAGACCGTCGATCTTGATTCCCATCGAGGCCAGCTTGAGCGCCGCCACTTCGTTCTCGATTTCGATCGGAACGTCGTGAACCTTAACCGAGAGATCGTGGTCGCCGGCGGCCCAGCGCGACGCCAGCGCCTGGGTCGCGAAGCTCATATCCATCACCTGCGCGGGATGCCCTTCGGCGCACGCGAGGTTCACCAGGCGTCCCTGCCCTAACAGATAGACCTTGTGCCCGTTGGTGAGATGATAGACCTCGATCTCGCGCAATCCCTTTTCGACCTTGCGCGCGAGCTTCTTGAGCGCGATCAGATCGATCTCGACGTCGAAGTGGCCGGAGTTGCAAATGATCGCGCCATCTTTCATCAGCTTGATGTGCTCGGCGCGAATGACTTCGCGGTCGCCGGTGACGGTGACGAACACGTCGCCGATTTTCGCAGCGTCGGCCATCTTCATCACGCGATGCCCGTCCATCGCGGCTTCCAGCGCGCGAATCGGATTCACCTCGGTCACCACTACCGTTGCGCCGAGGCCATGCGCGCGCGATGCGACGCCGCGCCCGCACCATCCGTAGCCGGCCACAACGAAGGTTGAACCGGCGACCAGGATTCCGGTCGAGCGCACAATCGCCTCGACGGTCGACTGGCCGGTGCCATAACGATTGTCGAACAGGAACTTGGTCTGCGCGTCGTTGACGGCGACCACCGGAATACGCAAGGCGCCGTCTTTTTCCATCGCGCGCAGCCGGATGACGCCGGTGGTGGTTTCCTCCATGCTGGCGCGCACTTCGGCCGCCTGCTCCTTGAAGTCGGTATGCAGGAGGCTCACCAGGTCGGCGCCGTCATCCATCGTGATGTTGGGATGGCTTTCGAGCACGGCGCGCAGATGGCTGTAGTAGGTGTCGCGATCCTCGCCGTGAATCGCGTAGCACGAAATGTCGTACTCGCCCACCAGCGCCGCCGCGACATCATCCTGCGTCGAAAGCGGATTGGATGCGCACGCCGTGACGTGCGCGCCGCCGGCCTTCAACGCGCGGAGCAGATTCCCGGTCTCGGCCGTGATGTGCAGGCAGGCGCTCATCTTGAGGCCTTTGAGCGGCAGGTCTTTGGCGAAGCGTTCGCGGATTTTTCGCAGCACCGGCATCTGCAGATCGGCCCATTCGATTCGCGCCGCACCGCCCTTGGCGAGGCCGAGGTCGGCGACATCATATTCGCGACTCGCGCGCCGGGCTTTGGGCATGGCTTTACGCTTACTGGCTATTGCTCCCACCGTAATTTTCTCCGCTTGGCTTCCGCCCCTTCCCTCGAGGGAAGGGGCTGGGGTTAGGTTAGTTTTTGCCGTTGTGCCCGAGCGCCGCGCGCATCGCATCGGCCATGTTGGTCTCTTCCCACGGGAAAAGGCCGTTGACCGGCGTGCGGCCAAAATGTCCATAGGCCGCGGTGGCCTGGTAGATCGGGCGTTTCAGCGAGAGCGTTTTGATGATGCCGGCGGGGCGGAAATCGAACAGTTCGCGCACCGTCGATTCCAGCTTCTTGTCGGGAACCAATCCAGTGTCGAAAGTGTCAATGAGAATCGAGACCGGCTCGGCGACGCCGATCGCGTATGCGACCTGGATTTCGCACTTCTTCGCGAGCCCGGCCGCAACCACATTTTTCGCGACGTGACGCGCCATGTAGCAGGCCGAGCGATCGACCTTGCTCGGATCCTTGCCCGAGAAGGCGCCACCGCCATGCCTGCCGTAGCCTCCATAAGTATCGACGATGATCTTGCGTCCGGTGAGGCCGCAATCGCCATGCGGGCCGCCGATCACAAAACTACCGGTAGGATTAACGTGAAAGACTGTAGAGCGATCGAGATAGCGCGCCGGAATGGTCTTCTTGATCAGTTCCTCGATGATGACTTCGCGAATCGTCGAATGACTGACGTTGGGTTTGTGTTGGGTTGACACCACCACCGCCGTGACCTGCTCGGGACGCCCGTCGACGTAGCGAACGGTAACCTGGCTCTTCCCGTCGGGCCGCAGGAAGTCAATCTTCTGTTCCTTGCGCAGCTTGGTGATGTTCTCCATCAGATGATGCGCGAGCGCGATCGGAAGCGGCATCTGCTCGGGGGTCTCGTCGCATGCGTAGCCGAACATCAGACCCTGGTCGCCGGCGCCCTGTTCCTTGTGCAGTCCCTCGCCCTCGGTCACGCCTTGCGAAATGTCGGTGGACTGCGGCTCGATCGCCATCAGCACCGCGCAGGTCTTGGCGTCGAAGCCGGTTTCGATGTCGTCGTAGCCGATGCCGCGGGCGGTCTCGCGCGCGATGCTCACGAAGTCGGGATGGGCGCGGCTGGTGATCTCGCCGGCCAGCACGATGAGGCCGGTTTTGGCCAGCGTTTCGAGCGCGACTCGCGAGTTGGGGTCTTCGGCAATCAGCGCATCGAGAACTGCATCTGAAATCTGGTCGCACATCTTGTCGGGATGGCCTTCAGAGACCGACTCAGACGTGAACAGAAAATCCTTAAGCGGCATTCGCTAGGGCTCCTTCGAATTATTGGGTCGCGTCACGGTGCGAACGCAATTACCGTGCGTCGCCTCGCTTGAATAGTACGTGACGAATTGTTCCTTCGGCTTGATCCGATGTTTATGCAAAGCGCCCCGCGCGTACGTTACTCGCACACGTGGAGCGCCATGATTTTAGGCAGCCGATGCTACCCTGACCTCGCGGTCGGGGTCAAGAATGTGGTCGGGGTTACGCGACGCTCCTCAAGCCGGCACGGTCCCCAAGTACGATGCTGGAGTTGGACATCCGGTAGTAGACTGCTACAAGGAGTATCCCTAGACCGGAAAGCATCGGGGAGGCAGACCATGCCGCGTCTCATCAAGGCAAGCTCCATCAGGATCGGGGTCACCATCGCAGGCGCAGTGCTTACTTTGGTCAGCATCGCGCCACTGTCTGCGGCAGCGGCCACGACCGAGGCAAAAACTCCCGACCAGCTCGTCGCCAACCTGATTGCAGCGGCTCACTCCGGCGATGTCGATGGGTACCTTTCGCTTCTCACGGCGGGCGCGCGCGAGGCCATGACCCAAAGCGTCGCCAACCAGGCGTCGCTGGAGCGCGCCCATCAAGCCTTCATGGAAGCGCTCAACAGCCGCTTCGGCGAGGGCGCGACCGTACTTTCAGATCCGCCCGATGACTTGAAGACCGCATTGGGACGCCTGCTCGAAGCGCAGGTCCTGAGTCAAAAGGCTACCGAAAAAGGCGCGATTGAATTGCGCGTGAAGACCACCCTCAAGACTCCCTCCGGCAAGACTTCGGAGCGAGAACAGACGCTGCTGGCGCGCAAGGAGGGAGCAACCTGGAAACTCGCGCTCGGATTCCCGCCTGATGCCGCCTCCGCCAACCAAGAGATCGCTGCGGCTGAACGCATCACTCAAGAAGTGCGCGATGGCAAATACCCCGATCGGCAAGCGGCGATGATCGCGCTGGCGAATTCGTGGGCGCCGAAGGAAAGCAAATGAAGCGGCGCCTTCTCGTGGCCCGGTGGCGATCGGCATTTACTCTGACGGCTATCGTGCTGGCGCAGGGATGCCAGGGATGTCCGCCGGTTACGCTCAAGACCCTCGACCTGAATCCAAAATCGTTCGCGACCGGAACCTCCGGCATCAGGGGATCGATGGGATATTGTCTGTCGGCCGGCAATCCTCCACCCACCAGTTTCTCGCCCGGCAAGGGCCAGGTGATGGTGGGCTTCGATAATTTCTTCGCGGCTGGCTCCAAGCCATTCCCATGCGACGACGTGCGTGCAGCGGTCTTTCGCGCTGGCGTGCTTTTCGACGTGAGCCAGTTCGACTCCATCGCGAGCGCCGACCTTCTGTTCGATACCCAAACCTCAATCTCGCGCAGCGGAAGCACCACCACTTCCGCTCCTTCAGTGGCGACCACGCTCGGGCTGGGGACCGGAGCCTTCAGCACCGCCATGCCCGATGACGACGAAGCCTCGATAGCGGGGTTGACGGGTTCGATCGATGTGGGAGTCAGTGGCCAGGTGCATGACTGGATCACCAATGCACACCCGAATTTCGGCTTCGTCATCTGGGGTCCGACCGGGCTCGTTGATCCGGGCAATCCTCCGGAGAACAACGACGCGAAGGTATCCTGGTACGGGAACATCCGGCTGCGGGTGGTGTACAACCCGGCGCAAAATCCGCGCGCTCCACAGTAGGCGCGGCTCCTCATTCGCACCAGTTGCGGGCGCGGCTTAGGATACGTGCGGGCTCGTGACCTGGTGGTCGGAGCTCAAGAATCAGTCCGTCGCCGGGGAAGCTAAGTGTCGTCGAGAAAGGAAGGTGGCCGTTCCTCACGGGCCAGCCAGGCGCTGAGGGTCGTCCTGCTTTTGTTGATTTGCCTGCTGGTCGCGGTTCCGAATGGTCTTACCAACCATCCCTCGGCTGTTTCTCGGAAGATGGAAATTGCGGGGCTCAAAGTTGTCGCCTGGATTCCCAGCCAAGCAACTCCGGGGCCCTGGCCGATCGTCATTTTCTCCCACGGGTACTATGGCTGTAACACCCAGCTCTCCTTTCTGATGCAGGAATTCGCAGGCGCAGGGTACGCAATTTTTGCCCCCGCCCATCGCGACCTCGACTGCGGTAACGTGAGCGTCTGGGGACAGAAATCGCAAGCCTCCTTCCTGGCCTCGACCAGTTGGAGCGACAATACCTACTACGACCGCGACCAGGACATCGAGAAGCTGCTTGATGCGCTCAGCAAGGACCCCCGCTATCGCAAACCTCCCTTTGATTGGAAGCACGTCGGGCTGATCGGTCATTCACTCGGAGGATATACCGTGCTTGGAGTCGCCGGCGCCTGGCCGCGATGGAAGGACAAGCGCGTGAAAGCGGTGCTGGCGTTCTCGCCCTATGCGCTTCCGTTTGTGAAGGCGAAAACGCTGGGTGGCCTGAACGTGCCGGTGATGTATCAGGGTGGCACCCAGGACTGGATGACGATCTTCCTGGCGGGCAGCGGAGGCGCGTACCAGCTGACGTCGGCGCCCAAGTACTTCGTCGTGTTCAAAACCGTGGGCCATCGTGGATGGACCGACCTGGGCTCCCGTCAGCACGACGAGATCGTGCTGTATGGCGAGGCGTTTCTGGATCGCTATCTCAAAGGCAAGCCCTTTCCCCCAGCGCTCCTGAAGTCAAATGAAGCAGTCGCGGATCTGAAGTTTCAACAATAACTGCATGCAAAGCGGCCGGTGCTGCGGGCGGACTTCGCGAGCATCGCTGGGCCCGGCGCTGCGTTGATTTTTGAGCGAGCGCGGCGCCCCAACCCTCGCATCGCGCGCCCTTGAGCATTCCCCGGCATGATGTGATATTCGCGGAAGAGGCGGCGTCGCGATTTTTTGTGACGATGCCGCTCGGGAGGTTTTCATGCGCGCCGCGATAATGCGAAACAAAAAACTCGTCGTCGATGAGATGCCGGTTCCTGAACTCGGGCCCGGCGAAGTCCTGGTCAAAACGCTCGCGTGCGGAATTTGCGGTTCCGATCTCCACGCGCTCAAGTTCGCAGACAAAATGGTCGACGCGGTCAAGCGTTCCGGCGGCGGCGCCTTCGGGATGGATCTCAATCGCGACATCGTGATGGGCCACGAATTCTGCGCCGAAGTGGTCGATTTCGGACCCGGCACCCAAAAGACTCTGAAGGTCGGAGCGCGCGTTTGCTCCTTTCCGATTCTGCTGCGTGGCGGCGGCGTCGAGGCGGTTGGCTACTCCAATGACAATCCCGGCGGCTATGCGGAATTCATGCGCCTCACCGAGGGCCTGCTGTTGCCGGTTCCTAACGGCCTCTCCACCGAACACGCCGCGCTGACCGAGCCGATGGCGGTGGGTTATCACGCGGTGCAGATGGCGCGGTTGGACAAGCGCGACGTCCCGCTCGTCATCGGATGCGGTCCGGTGGGCCTCGCGGTGATCGCGGCGCTCAAGCTCAAGGGCGCCGGACCGGTGATCGCGGCGGATTTCTCACCGCGGCGCCGCGAGCTGGCGGTGCAGATGGGCGCCGACGTGGTGGTCGATCCGAAGGAAAAGTCGCCCTACGAAACCTGGACCGAGATGGCGAAAGATCCTTCAGCCGCAGCGGCCACGCCGGGCTTCATGGCCGGGCTCGCACTGAAGCCCGCGGTGATTTTCGAAGCGGTCGGCGTCCCCGGTGTGATCGAGCAGATCATGATGAAGGCGCCTCGCGCGGCGCGCATCGTGGTGGTTGGCGTGTGCATGGAGCCGGACCATTTCGAGCCGTTCTTCGGCATTAACAAGGAGCTCAATCTGCAGTTTGTGCTCGGCTATACTCCGGAGGAATTTTCGACCACGCTGCAGAATATCGGCGAGGGAAAAGTTCCAGTGGCGCCGCTGGTTACCGGCAAGGTCGGCGTCGAGGGCGTGGCGCAGGCATTCCAGGATCTCGCGTCACCCGAGCGTCACGCAAAAATCCTCGTCGAGCCGTGGCATAGCTAGCAGCTGTCGAAGTAGCTATTCGACTGAGTAATGAAAAAGGGGCGAGACATCGGTCTCGCCCCTTTGCTATTCGCCATCAATGGCTATTTGCCGGCTACCGAACTGAGTAATGCGCGCGCCTCTTTCTCGACCCGGGTGCCATTGAAGAAATTAGGATTGGCCTCGCCCCAGAAGCGCACCGGATTGGTGAACATGAAATCGCGGAAGTCGTCGCTGGTGATGAGTTCATCTTCCACCAGCTCGAATGCTTCCGGCACCACGTCCTTCATATCCTGCACATCGAAGTGACCGATGTCGGAGCCGAACAGGACATTCATCTTCGCGCCGTACGGATTGGCCTTGCGATTGAAGGCGTACGAGTTGAGCGGATCATCGGCCTCGCAACCGAAGTAAAAATTGTTTGCAAACAGATCGCGGATGTCCTCGGCACGCTTGATCTTGCACGCGGCGTAGTCGTCCAGCTCCTTGATGCCGCCGATGTTTGGCGTCAGATCCGGCTCAATGATCGCTTCGATATTGTCGCGCCACTGCTCCACCCATTTTCCACCATACTGGCCGACCAGTTTCGCAAGCTTCGCCGTGTCCAGATTCGCCGGATTCACTTCCTCGAGCGCCTCACGATTGCGCTTCTTCCAATGCCCGATGAGATCGCAGTAAAGCGCGCATGCCCACCCGACACCGCCTTCGAGGAAGCCCATCTTCAGAGCCGGGAAACGTCGCGTCACTCCTCCCATGAACATGGCTTTGCACACCGCCTCGCTGGCGGCGGCGAAATGACCGATGTGGTTGTAAACGAAGTTGGTGGGCGACATCCGCAGCCCGATTCCGCGCGAGCCCGAGTGAAAGGTCGGCGACACGCCCAGCTCGACGCACTTCGCCCACACGGGATCATAATCATACTCGCTGTCGAGACCGAGCACGTCGAACCACCGCGCCGGAGAAGAACCGGCCGCGCTTTGCTCGGCGGAATTTCGACGGCGCACCACGCTCGCCATCATTATTACTTTGAGCCCGAGTTGTTTAACGACGTGCTCCAGCTCTGCGATAGCTTCCTCCGGCGTATTCATCGGGATGACCGCCGCCGGTGTCATGCGATCGGAGAACTCACCGAAATAGTCGCGGATGAAGGTGTTGAACGCGCTGCAGGTCGTGCGGCGCGTGTGCTCATCGGGATGAAACGGAACCCCTAGCGCCGAAGTCGGATACAGCACGGTGAAATCGATGCCGAATTCATCCAGCCGCTCGTAGAGCAGCTTGGGCAGGAGTTCGGTCGCGCGATCGAGGGTATTGCGCGTCGGCACCGGCCAGAATGCCTCCTGCGCGCGACGCATCGATTTGCGCTGCTCGGGAGTTGCGGCGAGCGCCTTGGCCACTCCTTTGTTGAAGGAAAGGAATCCGCTGACCGCGACCTCGCCGCCGATTTTTCTCAGTTGATCGATAATGACCGGCGGGAATTCCAGCCAATGACCATCGGCGTCGACCACCGGATGCTTGAGCGACGCGCGAATCTTTTGCGCCTCGGATGTGTTCTGGACGGACATGGCTCGCGCCTCCGACAAATTCGTTACTGCGGAAGCGTAGTACCGAAGCTTCGCGATTGCCAAGCCCCATCGCGAGCGCGGCAGGTTTAGAAAAGCCGCTGTCCGAAGAATACCGCGTTGATGTCGCGCTTGGAGCTCGCGATCGCCGCGGGCTGCTTCGCCGCCATCGTGCGCGCCAGTTCCTGCGCGGCCGGCATCAACTCATCGGGCTTTACCACCCGATTGATCACGCCCAGGGCGAGAAGCTCCGCAGCCTTATAGTGACGGCACATGAGGATCGCTTCCTTGGCGCGCCACGGCCCGAGGCGTGCGGCGAGAACCATCGCGGGCGCGCCGCGATAAGGAACCTGCATGTCGACTTCGGGCACCCAGAACTCCGCCGCCTCGACCGCAAGGCAGAAATCGAACGCGAGCACCCAGGACCATCCGCCGCCGACCGCATAGCCGTTGACCGCGCCGATCGTCACCACGTCGAGATTCGCCAGCACATCGAACACGCGTCCGATAAGCCGCGGCATTCGCTTGCCGGCCTGCCTGGAAAATACGCGCTGCTGTTCCCCGTCCGCGGTCTTGAGCGTCGAGAGATCCGCGCCCGAGCAGAACGCGGTGCCGGTCCCGGTCACAATCAAGGCGCGGGTGTCGCGATCGTCGCGCACCATATGAAGCAATTTCTCGAAGTCGAAAATCACCTCTTCGTTCAGGCAATTGCGGCGCTCGGGGCGGCTGAAAGTGATCGTCGTGATCGGCCCCTGTTTTTCGAAAGTGAAATTGTCGGGCATAGCTCACGCTCGCTGCGATTCGCTGAGAGATTTGGCAAGCTGCTCGCGCACACCGGAATAGCGGTCGATTTTACGCGCCAGTCCAGCTCGGACGACATCGCTCGATCCAATGATCGTCACTGACCGGCGGGCACGGCTGACTGCGGTGTAGAGAATTTCACGACTGAGTATTGGGATATCTTTTTTCGGCATCATTAGAGCAACCGAATCGAATTCCGAGCCCTGGGCTTTGTGCACCGTCATCGCATAGCAGAGTTCAAGATGCTCCGTCAGTGCGTCAACCCGGAACGCGACAAAATTCTCGCCGCGCGCAAAGACCGCCATCCGCGCAGCCTCGTAGCCCGGCCGCGTGACCAGCAGCACCACACCCTGGTCGCCGTTGAACAGCATCCGCTGATAGTCATTGCGCAACACCATCACCGGCTCGCCCACCATGAACCGCTCGCGCTCGGCGGAAAATCCCTTGTCATGCGCCAGACGCCGATGGAGAGCCGCATTGATCCGCTCGGATCCTGAATCGAGGACCCGAGTCACGCATAGAATTCGCGACCTCGCGACTTTCTCAAGGACTCGACGCAGCCGCTCGCATTCGGCCGACGCAAAGCCATCATCAAGCTCAGTGTAGACGCGATCTTCCAATTCGCTCACTTCGCGGTCCGCCCGAATTTGCGCCGCATACCATCGTTCGAGAAATGCCCCACTCGCAGCGTCATCGAGCCATTCGGCGCCGACAAACTTAAGCTGTTCGGCTGTGGCGCGACGAACCACGGTCACATCGGCGATGCCCGAAACGAAGCTGCCTGAGTCGCCCGAATTTATCGCGCTCGCCAGTTTGAAGATGGAATCGCCGCGTCCCTTGTCGCTCTCCATCCGGTAGCTGCGAGTGAGTCGCACGCAATTGCGCGTGAGTACGGAATTCCCCTCGCCATCGGCAGCAACGAGATCGCGAAACACGGCGCCTGCGGACACCGATGGAAGTTGGTCGGCGTCACCGAGAATCACCAGACGCCCGTCGGGACGCATTGCATCGAGCAACCGCGACATCAGTTCGAGATCGAGCATCGAGCCTTCGTCAACGATCACAACCTGCGCCCCAAGAGGATTATTCCGGTGATGACGAAAGCGCCGCCGGCTCGGCGAATATCCGAGCAGACGATGGACCGTGATCGGATCGGGACAGTTCTTCGAGAGCGCCCGATCATCGGAATCACCGGCACGACTTTCCCGAATCGATTCACCGATACGGTAGGCGGCCTTGCCGGTCGGCGCCGCAAGAGCGATCTCCTCGGGAGGCACACCCGTGGCAATCAGCACCTTTATTATTGCGAGCACAATCGAAGTTTTGCCGGTACCGGGACCGCCGGAAATGATCGTCAGCGGTGCGATCGCTGCGCACTCGATCGCAGCACGCTGCTCCTCTGACAAGTCGAAATGGCCGCCGCCCGACGCGCTGGAATGGGTAGTCAATTGCAATAGCAAGTTGTGGATACTCGCCTGGTCGACTGTGCGGGGTGGTACATGGATCAGCATAGCGAGTTTCCTCGCGAGTGCAGTTTCAGCGGACAGAACGCGATGCTGATAAATGAATGGGGATAAGTTCATTAGTGGCTTGTAGTCATCCCCGCTGGTACCAATTACTCGATTAGCAGATCTCGTACTGAGTATTCGTTCTATCGCTAGCCGCATACTCTCGACGCCGTCCACACCGAACGATTCACCGCATAGTGGATTGAGTAGCCGCCGCATCGGCTCGATAGACTGCGGGCCAGTCACCGGAAAGCGGGTGCTACCTTCCTCGAGCGCGGCAAGAGAAATCACGATCAGCAGGATTAAAGCGATACGCTGTTCGTCGTTAAGATCGGGTTCGAAGGCGGCGATTTCGGCGCCAAGGTGCACCGACGCGGCACTCAGATTGAGCGCCGCGACCCCCGCTTCAATCTCGCGAATTTGTCGCTCGAACGTGGTCGGTGGATTGCCAGACGTGTCGAGTGAGAATCGTCGGCAGGCGCTTTCCAGTCCAATCTTGTGATACGAGGCGCTCATGAGATCGGATCTATCTCTGGAACCGCGCGGATGAGTTCGCTTTCGCAGAAACCTATCTCGGTCCAATCCGGACGATGGAAATATACTCCTTCGGTACCCGCGCCATCACGCTTCATTCCGCGAATGAATAGATATAACAATCCGCCGAAGCGCTCGTCGTATTCTATTTTGCTTCGTATACCCAACAGGCGAACTATACCTACTGAGTATATTCTTGCCTGGAGATCGTAGTGCTCCTTGACATGCAGCTCGATCGAACTGCGATCGTAAGAAGAAAGGGAATCGCTCTTCCAATCGGCGAAGTAGTGCAAGCCGGCATCCTCGAAAACAAAGTCTACGAACCCCTTCAGGTAGCCTCGGTCCACGGTCCATTCACCGTCGCCCGCGGACTGGAGCAGACGATGCTCGCGTTCCGGAATCGGATAAACGAATTCCATCTCTCGCACACTACGACATCGATACAGAGGACCCACCAAAGTTCCCGGCGAAGTCGCGACTCGCGAAGTCAGCGCATTGAAAACGATTTCCGTTCCGCGTTCGAACCAGCGCGCATCGGTGACCTGATGATGACGCATCGCTTCGGCGAAGAGGCGCTTGATCTCCGCCTGTTGCCTCCACGAGCCAACATCACGCGACTCATCGAAAGAAGTCAGATCGAGTTTCTCGATGACTTCATGCAGGAAGATGCCCACCCGGCGACCGCCCTTCAAATCCGCGACCTCCGCCGGCGCATCGAGATCGTATTTGAACTCCTCCAACTCGATATCCCTCGTGCCCGACCGCTCCACCCTTCGACTTTCAAGAGAGGTATACGATCGCGTCTGCAGCGATCGCGAACGAGCACGAAGATCCTGGAAGAACCGGGCCGCTCGGCCCTCTTCCGCGCTGCGAATCATAGGTCCTGGCGGGGACCAGGTTCCGATTAGTCTCTCCACTTTCGAAGCCACCGGATCGGCGTCGTACGTGGCGTCGCGAACATTTACCTGTTTGAAAAGCTTCGCCGATAGGTCGCCTCGATCAGCTTCGGTGCTCAATTCCTTAAGTCGATCATTCAACGTCGCATAGTAACCGTTGACCTTCACCCGCTCTTTGGTGCAGCCGTCTGGATAGACCGGCAAGTATACTTTGGCGCGCGCTCGAGTGATCGCGACATACGCGAGCCGTTGGTTTTCTTCGCGCGCCTCACGCTCAAGACTCGCCTTGACTAGATCCCGCCCAAGTTTGCCGATAGCTACTCGACGTTCATTGTTCTCGCCGTGAAATACGGAGACCCTCGAAGGCATATTCGGTTGGACGATGCCGCCGAACAGAAACACGATGTCCGCCTGCAATCCTTTGCTCATGTGGACGGTCATGATCTGGACTGCGCTCCGTTCGCTCTCTATTCGCTGAATGTTGCTATCGATCCCGGCGGGAAGAGCGATCTCCGCGATGTATGATTCGAGCCGGCTAATAGCTTCCCGTAGTGAGAGTTTCTCTCTGAGTATCTGCTCCAGCAAGATTTCAAAGATATGCAGATAGTTAGTCAATTCGCGTTCGCTGTTGGAAAGGAACAGTTCACGACTGACTAATCCGCTTCGATGCACCAGTTGATCGAAGAGTGTTCCGTATCGCTCCTGGCCGGCAAGCCCTTTCCATTCGTACAGCCGTTCGTGGAGAGCATGGCCTCCAGCACTCTCATCGCGGCCGAACAGATCCCCATATGGGACAGCGCAAAATGGCGTTATCCATGCTTTCAAACGTTTCGATTGCGAGTCGGGTTCCTCGATCGCGTTGAGGACGTCCAGCACGTCGTACGCTTCGGTGGTCTGGAATAAACCGTCCTTTTTGTAGAAAGCGAACGGAATCCCTTCCTCGCGAAGATAGCCACCGATTTCAGCCGCTTCGGCGCCCGTGCGCGTGAGTATGAAAATGTTCTGCGCCTCGACCCGGCGCGACTCGCTCTCGTCGCTGACAATGATCGCGGACTCTCGGTCGAATAGTATTTCGCGAATCTCCGATGCGATGCGTCGGCCGATGCTGGCCCGTATCCTCGCGACCCCGGCCGGTGCGTTACCTGTGCAGTAGCGAAGCAGCGCGACCGGAGTGATCCGAGTCCCGCCAACGTCGCAGGCGCGAAGATCGGGACGTCCGCAGCGCACCGGATCGTCGTACCGGATGTCGCCGGTGAAGATGGGCGGGGCCGCTTTCTGATCGAGGATACAATTCAGCGCATCGATCAAATCGCTGGTGGAGCGGTGGTTCTCGTTCAGTTTCACCGAGACCCCGCCCGACTTCAGAATTTCAGCGCGCGCGTCAAGGTAAGTGAAAACATCGGCGCCGCGGAAAGCATAAATCGCCTGCTTGGGATCGCCGACCACGTAAAGGATGTTGCGCGCATTGCTGTCGACAAAAATCCTGCGAAAGATTTTCCATTGGAGATCGTCGGTGTCCTGAAATTCATCGACCAGACCGTAGCGGAAACGGCCTCGCAGTAGCGCGACGAGCGAACTTCCGCGATCGCTCTCCATCGCATCCCAGATGCCTTCGAGCATGTCGCCGTAATCCAGTTCGCTATTCTGCCGTTTGTCGCTACGCAGCCGGGCCGCGACCAGCGGAAGAAAGGAATCGACCACCCGCACATCCAACGAACAGGCAACTCGCGCGGCCGCCAGCGCCTCGACGAGCCGCCGTTCCCGGATGTCGCCGTCTCTTGGCGTCAGCTTCGAAAGTGGTTCGAAATCGAAAGCGCGCAGCCCGTTGCCCAATGGTTCCTGAGCATCGCGACCTTGCCGAATGATCGATGCCAGTTGCGTGGCAGCGCTTGTGGCGTCAGATGTCCGTCTGCTTTTGCGGGCGCATAGTTTGTTCAGCGCCGCTTCGTCGAAAGCTTCGGCCAATCCAGAGATCGCCTGCTGGTTGCGTTCCGGCGTGCCACTTTGCAGATAGCGATTGAAGTGCGCCTCGCGCAAAAGCCCTTCGAGCGAGTCGACCAAATTGGCATGTCTGACAGTCTCGCCCTTGATCATCCATTCATCGAGCAGCATGCGAGCGGACTCTTCCACCGCAAGGACTTCGCGCAAAGTACTTCTGAACGCGCGATGAAAAATCCGATTCGCGTCCACCACCTCGAGGCCGAACGCTGTGCCCGTATCGAAAGCGAGATCAGTGAGGAGGCGGCGGCAAAACGCATGAATCGTGGAGATAGGTGCGCGATCGAAAGAGAACAGCGCGGCTTCGAGCTTGCGACGCCCTTCGTCGTCGAGCTCGATGAGATCGGCGCCGCCACGAGCTTCAGTTGACGGCGCACCTGAGAGGACATTCTCCAGCAGCATGCGGATGCGACCGCGCAATTCGGCGGTCGCCTTCTCGGTGAATGTGACAACCAGAATTTCCTCGATCGGGCAATCGGTCGTCAGCAAGAGATCGAGCACAAGATATTCGATCGCATGGGTCTTGCCGGTGCCGGCGCTGGCCTCGATCACCGCATGCCGATCGTGGGGAATTTGGCCCAAAATCGCCGGTCTGCGATAGACGAGCGCCACTTAGCTTTTCTCCTTGCCGAAGATCGAGCGGATCAGTCCGAAGCGCCGCTGCATGATGCCTTTGAGCAATTCAACGGATGGAGCCTTGAATCGCCGCGCGTTGCGGATCGGGCCGTAGTCGGAACTGCATCGGGAAAATTCGTTTTCGCGCATATCATCTATGATATCGATGAGATCGCCGGCCTGACCTCGCGCCATTTCCTTGTTCACATGCTCGACTGCTTCGATAGGAAGGAAATAGTGGTTCTTTTCGAATAGCAGATCGGTGAGCAGGTCTGACAAATATGCGCGAGCTTGCTCAGCGGTGGGACAACCCAGAGTGCGCTTGTCCTTGAAATGGTTGTTCCCTTTTGCGCCGACCACAATCGCGTGGAATTGCCGTTCGGCCAATTCACCTGACGCCGCGAGAACCAGCGCCGAGACAAAGCCGTTGAGAAAATCTTTGACCTTCGGTTTGTCGCGTAGCACCGGACGCAACGATGAGTTACCGGCGGGTGAGAGGAACCCGAGGTTCCCATGGATCTTCACCACCCGGCTTTGTGCTCCGCCGCCCCGAACCTCCACGCGAATTGGAATCACCAACTCGCTGAGAATGCGGTCGGCGGTCGCGAATTCATCGCCGCGCCCCATTCTGACTTCACGCCAGCGATCGAGACTTTCACATCCGGCCGCTCCCGCCTCTGCGATCCAATGCTTCAAACTCTCGCGATCGATCCGCTCCGCAGCCTGTGCAAATGGTCCTGCCGGCGCTTGACCTCCGAGCTGCGAGATCCGGATCGCCTTCGCGTACTCATTCTCGAGAAGTTCACGGTCGCCACGAGACTTCCAGAACACCTCTCGCAACAGCACGGTACGATCGAGGATCGATTGCGCGATCGGTTCATCCTGCCACTGCTCCAGCTCTTCGCCATCGTCTTCGAAGATTCCCAGCGCGTACTGCGCGGCGCCTTGCAACGGGCATTCGAGGAATTTTCGAAGTGCGGAGATCGGCAGCGAGAGCTCCGCGGGAGCTTCAACTCCAGACGCCGGCGATTGCGGGATCTCCACCATTCGGAGGGCTGGCCGCATCGTCTCCTGCGCGTCCTTCCGCAGTATTTGATAGATAGAGTCGTCGCGCCCTGGGAGCGGCAATCCTCCACAGTAGCGCGTCAGGTCGCTTCGAAGCGCCGCGATGCCCGCACCGTGACGCGCCTCGGAATCGTAGCTTACCAGACTATGACTACTCAGTGAGTCCGCCGACTGGATATCCGGGAAATACTTACTGTCGTATCGGCTGAGCGGATGCTCAATAGTCAGATCCTTCAGGGTCTGGCTTTTTACATAGCCGTGCAGAATAAATTGTAGTTCACGTACTGCGGACGATGGATCGAGCCGCTCTCCGGTCTTGGCGTCGCGAGCTACGTAAGAGAAGTGAATCCGCTCGCGCGCCGCCACCAGCGTCTCCAGGAAGAGGTATCGATCGCGCTCGGTGGGAGTTACGTCTCCAGCCTTGCGGCGCACGTGCCGAAGATCCATCGGATCGCGGCGATCGCGTTCCGGAAACTGACCTTCGTTAAGACCAAGCAGGAAGATCGCCCGAAAGGAGATTGCCCGCAGCGCCGACAGAGGCCCAATAGCTATCCCGTGTTCGGTGAACTGAGCCAGTTGGGACTCGAGATCCGACATCCGCGCCGATACTACTTCATGCGCGACTTGATATGTGACCGGCGCCGATTTGAGTTCCGGACTGGCTATCGACTCGACGGCGTCAATACACCGCTGCCGAATGCGTTCATCGAGCGGCTCGTCAACGCGAATGTGCGTGAGTATCAGATCGCTGAGCAGCTGCGCCCACTGCCCAAGCGTCAATCTCCGCGTTCGAATTTCGGTGGCATCAGCGAGCAGCGCGCGTGCGTTCCTGACGAAGGCAGCGACCGCGGGAAATTCTTCTTGCGCGGTCTCGTAGGGTAAGTATTCGGCGGACTCCGGACTACTGTAGAAGCGCGGCTCCTGATCCCGCTCCGCTCCCATGAAGACACCGAGTGCGAGGCGCCGAAGACCTTGGTCCCAATGATAGGTGTCGCGAGGAATGTAGGTGTCGGCAAGGTCGTCCGCATCGGCGCCAAAGAAAATTCCGAGCTCCTCGCACCATTGGCTCGCCTGATCGGTCTCCAGGTCCGCGGCCTCGCCTCTGATGGCGGGGTGATTCAGGAGATGCAACATTTCGTCGCGCGAGAAGCGCCCGAGCGGAAGACGCAGCAGCAGGGTAACCGCTTCGCGCACCGGGCTTTCGCTAGTGGAGCCGCGATTAACAATGTTCATCGGCAACTGATGCAGCCGCGAGAATGCGTTTTCTATGTGGGGCAGATATTCCTGGTAGAGAGGGTCCGGCACGATCACAGCGATCTGATGAAAGCGGATCGGATCGCGACGACCCGCATCATGCTCGAGCATCGACCAAATCTCGTTGGCGACGATCTCGGCCTCACGCGCGATACCCGGGCATGCGAGAAACCGGATGCTTCCGTCATCTTCCAGAAACCCGGACTCGCCCTGCGCTCGCTCCGGTTTCCGATTCAAAATGTCTTCCTGCAGATTACCGAGCAGCGAAGAAGGCTGGCCCGAATTCGGATGCGTGAAAAGCGGCTCGAAATCGCAATCGGTTAACTCATTCAGCATCCGGATGAATTCTCGACCGGGTCGCGCCCACAAACGAAGCGCTGGAGTATCGGCGGCCGCTTCCAGCTTGAAGGGATCGACCGAAGCCTCAAGGTCGTCGCCGACTTTACTATGGCGCCGTGCCCATGACTCGCGATCGATTCCCGACATCTGCTCTACGTCTTCCCAGAATTCCAGACACGGGTTGAGCGCATAGATGTTGAGATCGGTCAGATTTCCGAGTTGAGAAAATATTCTGGTGTAGGCTGGCCCGACATACGCGAGGCCGAACAGGTGCACCACTGGCGGGAGCGCAGCCTTCAGCTTCGAAGTGGAGACTGTCTCGAATGCATCGGGAAGCAATATCCAGTCGTGTTCGGAAGTACCTTTCCATTCGGCGCGCAAATAGCCACTCGCGTCGAACGTGGATAGCCATAATTGCCGCTGCCATTTCTCAGTTTCCGAAATCTTTTCTCCGTCAGCACTACTGAATCGAATCCACTTTTGCAGCATCGGGCGGCGCGCGATTGAGTAATCACGAAACAGTTGCGCTACCTGCCGTGCGAGGCGAAAGGTCCTGAGTTCCTTTTCCGCCTCGGTGCCACCACCAGTTTCGACGTAGCTTCGAAGGCTTTGAAAATCGATTGGATTGTCGCGCACAGCGGCCCGGAGCCGTTCGAACATCACCAGCTCCAGCTCTGCGACGTCGAGGATGCGGATCTTCTGATCGGCGGTCTCCAGCATCGCGGCAAGAAACCTGCGCAGAAATGGAAAATCGAGATTGGCGGCGATGCCGATCGCCTCGGACACGCGATGCTTGAGGAAATGCTCGACCACGCGACTGGGGACTACAATCGTGACACGCTCGAGCGGCCGCACGCGCTGCTGCGTCGCGATCGCGTCGGCCAACGGCGCGATCAAATTCTCAATCCGATTTGCATAGTGCAGGCGAATCATTTGGAGGCGGCCGGGGCTCGGCCGGGTTAGACCCAATCTAGCAAAGCGAAAAGCGAAAGTACGCCGACGAGTTGCTTCTTGTCCCCAACCCTACGCGCCCGGCTTTTCATCGATGCAGAGAGGAAATGTTTGAGACCACGGCCACGCCAGCTCGTGGCCGTCATTAACCCCATGCTTCGCGATTCTGATCAGCGCGCGGAACCCTTCACGACGATCGCGGTGGTTCCCGGCGGGGGCGCGGTATCGATCGCCAGATTGGCGCTGATCGTGCCCGGGCTGGCCGGCGCGAACTGAATGGTGATGGGTAGCTTCTGCTTTGGTACGAGCTCGAAGGAGACCGGACCGCCCACCAGCGTGAACGATGAGCCTGGTGAAAACGGCTGAACCGTTCCGGTTAGCATGCCCTTGCCGGAGTTTTTGAGCGTCACAATCTTCGTCACCGAAGAGCCCATCCTGGCCGCCATCGTTAGCGAGCGAGGCGCCGCAAGTCTTCCCGGCTGCACTGTCGCGCTTACCGCGACGCTGACATGCGGATGCTTCGGATCGCTACTACTGATTGCAAGAGTCTGATTGACCGGTCCCACGTTATCGGGACTGAGCTCGATGGTCATCGGCAGCCGGGTGGCCGGCGGCAGCGAGTAGTGGCCAGCGCCCGATAGGGTAAATGGTGGCACGAGCGTGCCGACGTCGATCGTGAGAGTGGAGCTATGGCTGCGGTTAGTGATGACCAGAGGCCGCGACAATGCCGGCATCCCAACCCCTGCGGTGGGGAAGCGCACCGCGGTGGGCACGCTCAGGGTGCCGCCGGCAGTCGGCGTAGCTGTGGGTACCGGCGTTGCAGTAAAGGTCGCACTCGAGGTTGGAGTTCCCACTGGGGTCGGCGTCGCCGTTGGTGTCGGATGCGGCCCAAGGTAATTCTTCACCGCGTTGGCAAAGGTATCGAAATCGACGGAGCCCCATCCGGTGGCCTGGTCATATCCCGGACCCGCGCTGAAGCCTGTCACGCCGTTGAAGTTGTTGTTTCCGCTGGTGACGTCGTAAAAGCCGGCGCTATCGTATTGCGAATTGGCGAGGCCGTAAATGATCGGATTCAGATTGCCGAGGCGCGTGGTGCCGCTGAGCTGCGCGATGACGCGCGAAAAGCCCGCCCACAACGGCGACGAGAGACTGGTCCCGCCGATGCAACATGACATCTTTGCGACGCCGCTTACGTCATGCGCCCAAAACACGCCGGGCGAAGTCGGACTCGCGATCAGCGCAATGTCAGGCACATCGCGCGCGCCGTCGTTGGGCACCCCGGAACCCGTCTGGTAGCTGGGCTTGCTGAAGAACTCGCTGGCGCCGCCGCCGGTGGCTCCGATGCCATCATTCCAGACGTGCTCCGCTGCATGTCCAAGGTCATTCCCACCGGAGTAAGTCGGAGCGAATTGGGTTCCACCAACCGAGGTCACGAAAGGATCCGCCGACATTTCGTTGACCGAGCGCGAGCTACCGATCACGCAGGAGTTGCCCCTAATACCCAGGCCCGCCGCGCCCTGATCGCCGGATGACACGAATACGCTCTGTCCCTGGGCCGCGGCCTGCACGAAGATCGGATGCAGCGTGTTGTTGATGAATGATGCGTTCGGGCCGCAAAACGCGAAGCTGATGCTGATGGCGCCACATGCGTTGTCGCTCACCGCGGAGCTGATATTGGTCACCAGGTTGCTCCCGTAATGGTAGACGATCGGAGCTCCCGGCGCCGAGGCATGGGTCCATTGCAGATCGAGTTCGGCTTCCGCTTCGCCGTTGCTGTTAATGCCGGGATTAGAGCCGTGCAGCTTGCGAGTATAGCTAATCGCCGGCAGACCGAACTGACTGGTGAATGTGGTCATCGCCGAATCAAGAAAGTCCGAGGTCCCGACAATCGCAACGCAATCGCCGCTGCCATCGTGTCCGACGCCGACCGTTTCATCATAAAAGGTGCGCTCGTCGCCCGGACCGAAAGCCTTCACACCCCCGATGATAACTCCGCCCATTGGCGAAGCGCCCGAATTCTCCGAAGCATCCGGTCCGGCCAGCGCGAGCTGGGTGGTAAGTGCGCCGAGCGCCGGCGGATGCGTGACCGGAACTGCGCGGACCATGTTGTCCATCCCGAGGATGGCGCCGACGACGCCCGCAAATCGTTGCGGTACCATGGGATCGGCGGTGTTGGCATACACGCTGCCGTCCCCGAAGCGAGCGATGCTCACGTCGAAAGTTCGCTGCGCCTGGGCGACGCTGCCCCTGAACTCGAGATAGCCGGGCTCTTTATTCGAGATGACGAAGCCTTCGTCTTTGAGCCATGTTTCAAGCGCCGTCACATCCGAACTATGCGGACCAAACTGGCGAACGAAATCTCCGGTCTTCAACCACTGGTGATATCGCGGCGATTCGGGATTCTGCTGGTCGGCCAGCAGTTGATCGAGATCCGCCTGATTGCGAAGGGCGAACCGAATTTGCATTTCCAATGGAGCGTCGAGAGCGGCGTTGCCGAGCGCGGTGAAAGCTTCGGCCTGGTCCGGATGGTTGCCGGCTATCCGGATCCGGTCCTCGGCATAACCGCGCACAGGCCGAACCCCGATCATCGAGAAACCGATTGCGCAAAGACCAAAAACCAGGACCAGAACCCTGGCGATTCGAGAACGCAAAAGCACGGCTGCTTCCCCTTGGACTCGGCGCATGCGGATCCGATCAAGCAATAAGGGCACCATCGAAAAAACGAGGATTTACAAAGGTTATCTCGATGTGATCCAATCGGCGGTCACCTCGATGCTACTTTTGCGACGCTTCACCGCCACTGGCGTAAAATGCTACAAAATGACGACCGGTCACTTCGCCGAACCGGACACTCGGATTGATTTGGTTCCCGCCGGTTCGGCCATCGCAACTACCAGGTTACTTACCACCGCGCCCGTGGCCTCCGCGCGAAACTGAATCGTGACCGGCTGCGTCTGCCCGGGCGCAAGCCAGAACGAAATCGATCCCCCAAGCAGCGTGAAAGGCGAGTTGGGATCGAACGATTGCGCGGTTCCGGAAAGCATCCCTGCACCCGAATTCCTCAACATCACGGTTTTCGTGGAGATGGCGCTCAGCGACGCTTTCAGCGACACCTTTGCCGGCGCCGAGAGCTTGCCTCCCTTGACCGCGGCGGACACCTCCACCATCACAACGGGATGCTTGGGATCGCCGCTTACGATCTGGAGCGACTGCTGTGCGGTCCCGCAATAGGTCGGGCTGAAGAGAATCGCGATCGGAATGCTCGATGCGGGCGCCACCAGGTAGTGCCCCGGGCCCGAGACTTCGAAGGGCGCCGCCAGCGCACCCACATTGATCGATAGTGGCGTGGTTCGGCTGAGGTTGCGAATCACCAGCGTCTTCATCGCGCCGGGTCGGCCGGTGGCGGTGGTCGGAAATCTGAGCTTTGCGGCCACCTTAAGCACGCCCCCCGGAGTGGGGGTGGGCTCAGGGGTCGCAGTTGGAGTCGGCGTCGGCGTCGCGGTCGGCGATGCACTGGGATTAACAAGGTGATTCACCGCATCTGCGAAGACCTCGAAGTCGACGGTTCCCCATCCAGTCGCCTGATCAAAGCCAGAGCCGGCATTAAATCCCTGCAAACCGTTGTACGCATTGTTGCCCACCGTCACATCGTGAAAGCCTGCGGAGGCGTATTGCTGATTGGCGAGCTGATAGATGATCGTGTTGAGGTTGCCGAGGCGAGTCTGCCCGACGATCTCCGCAATCACGCGAGAGAACGCGGCCCACAGCGGAGTCGACAAACTGGTGCCGCCGACGCAACACACCACTTGCCCGGTTCCGTCCATGTCGTGACCAAAGAAGGCGCCAGGCGCATTCGGGCTCGCCATCATCGAAACATCGGGAACGTCTCGTGCGCCATCATCGGGAACGCCTGGACCTGTCTGATAGGCTGGTTTCGAAAAGACCCGACTCGCGCCACCGCCGGTTGCGCCGCTCCCGTCATTCCACGCGCTCTCGACCGCGTAACCCTGAGCTGCGCCTCCGGCGAAGGTCGGACTGAACTGGGTGCCGCCCACCGAAGTGACATTCGGATCGGCGGACATCTCGTTAACCAATGGCGAACTGCCCGCGACGCAGGAGTTGGTATAGGAATCATAGTCCAGCCCGGCGGCGCCCTGATCGCCCGACGAGACGAACACGCTTTGGCCTTGCGCGGCAGCCTGCTGAAAGAGCGGATGGATGATGCCGTTGATGAACGCCGGCGACGGCCCGCAGAATCCATAGCTGATGCTGATCGCGCCGCAATGGTTGTCATTCACCGCACCGGCGATAGCGTCAACGAGGTATCCGGCGAGATGAAAGTCGATCGTCGCGGCCGGCGCGGCGGCGTGAACCCATTGCAGATCGAGTTCGGCTTCCACCTCCGCGCCGTTAATGCCCGGATTGGCGCCATGGACGATCCGCGTATAACTGATTGGAGGTAAACCGAACTGATTGGTAAACGCGCTCATCGACGAATCGAGGAAGTCCGAGGTGCCGGCGACCGCCACGCATTCGCCGTCGCCATCTTTGCCGGGACCGGGATTTTCATCGTAGAAGGTTTGGAAGTCGTTGGCGCCGAAGGCCTGGGTGCCGTCGATGATCGCATTGGGATCGAAAGCTCCGTTGGCCTGCTGGCTGACCGGCATCGCATGAATCATGTTGTCCATGCCGGTGATGGAACCAATGACGTTCGCGAATCGATTGGGGATAAATGGGTCGCTGGTGTTGGCAAAGGCGTTGCCGGCGCCGAACCTGGCGATCCTGACCGCGAAGGTTCGCTCCGCCTGCGCCACGCTGCCGCTGAATTGGAGATGGCTGGCCGAAACGCGTGTCACGCTGAATCCTTCCTCGGTGAGCCAGTCGATCGTCGCCCTGACTTCCGATTTTGTGGGACCGAAGCGCTTGAAGAATTCTCCCGTCTTGAGCCACTTGCGATACTTCGAGGAAGCGGGATTTTGCTGGTCCGCCAGCAAGCGATCAAGCGCGGCCGCGTGGCGCACTGCGAAGTGAATCTGCATCTCGAGGCGGGCGTCGGGATCGTAGTTGCCGACAGTTCCTGCAACCTCGGCGGCGATCGGATGGTTGCCGATCAGCTCCGTACGATCGTCGCAATAGCTCAGGCCGAGAAAGTAGCTGAGCCCGAGAAACCCAATCGCGAAAAAGGCAACCGCGATCGCGAGCAGCTTCCCAAGACGGGATAGTGGATGAGCAGACACGGGCACCCCTGTGGCATTCGGACGCGCAGGCCGCTGATCCACCCAAGGAGGTCTTGAGATGACGGCCTCCTGGTGCGGCCTCTACTTAACAAAGTTCGCGCCGAGCCTCTTGCGGCACCGGGGCAGGGACCATCGAGAAAGGACTCTTCTTGCCGGATCAAAACGCCGATCGGCGTGAAGCCCGAAGCGTCCTTAACTGGCAGCACAAGCGTCGTCTTTCGATACAGCGGTGCGCCGAATTGGCGCCCTGGACGGACGAACCCGCGACAGTCACAAAATGCTACGGAAGGATGGTTGCCCCGCGTCTCAGTTTGCCGTCGATCGCGCAACGAGCGGCGATGCGACATCGCAGTCGCAGAAAGCGACCGAATGAATTCGCGGCGTCTCAGTCTTGACCACGGAGCCGCACGTCGGGCCTTTGCTCGAACGCCCGCAGTCGGATTACATTCAAGGCTCGGAGGAACCGCATGAGCATCAAGCATCTAGCCGCGACCGCGTCGGCTGACGAAGTAGCAGAGGCGCTCGCGCAGGACGGCGCGGCGGTCGTCGATCGACTGGTCACGCCCGAAGCGATGGACAAAGTCGCCGACGAACTGCGCCCCTTTATTGACGCAACTCGATTCGGTCCCGACGATTTTACCGGTCGGCGCACCAAGCGCACCGGCGGATTAGTAGGACGCTCGCAAGCCTGCCGCGATCTGGTGATGAATCCGCTGGTACTCGCGACCACTAAAAAGGTGCTCTCGCATGCGATGAGCTTTCAGCTTCATCTGACCCAGGTGATTGCGATCGGTCCGGGCGAACCCGCGCAGCCGATTCATCGCGACCAATGGGCCTTCGATTTTTTCCCGTTCCCAAAAGGCTACGAGGTTCAGTGCAACACGCTTTGGGCGATGACCGACTTCACCGAACAGAACGGGGCCACCCGTGTGGTTCCCGGAAGCAATCACTTCGACGACAAGCTGCAGTTCAAGGAGAAGGACAGCGTGCCCGCCGAAATGAAGAAAGGGTCGGTGCTGTTCTATACCGGCGCGGTTTATCACGGCGGCGGCGCCAATCGCTCTGACGCGACCCGGGTCGGCATCAACATCACCTACAATGTTTCGTGGCTGCGTCAGGAAGAGAATCAGTATCTGTCGGTGCCGCTTGAAATCGCGCGGACCTTACCGGTCGAACTGCTGCGCCTGATGGGATATGCGCGCGGTGCCTACGCGCTCGGCTACGTCGACGACTTGCGCGATCCAATCGAGGTGATCAGGCCCGACCTGCGCCGGAGCGGGCTCGGCGACGAGGAAACCGAAAAGCGCATGCGTGAGCAGGCGGCTGCGTTTCTGAAAGCCTAGAAAGGCCGCGCGCTACAAAACGTCGGATCAGCCCCATACGCGCGCGGCAGTTTCGACCACGAGGCGCAGCTTCGCCCGCTCATCATCAGCCGAGAGCGGATTGCCGCCCACCGTGCTCGCAAAACCGCACTGCGGTGAGATGCCCATGTTCTCGATCGGCGCATAGCGGGCCGCCTCGTCGATACGCGATCGCAACGCGCCTTGGTCCTCCAGCGTGGGAGTCTTGCTGCTCACCAGGCCGAGGCGAATGAATTTGTCTTTCGGCATGAATCGCAGCGGCGCGAAATCGCCCGCGCGCGGCGAATCATACTCGAGGAAGAATCCATCGACCCGCGCATCGTTGAACAGCCGCTCCGCGATCGCCTCGTAGCTGCCCGACGCCATCCATCGTCCGCGCAAGTTGCCGCGGCACAAATGCATTCCGATCGTCATCCCGGGCGGGCGCTGATCGACGATGCGATTCACCGCATCGATATAAGTGCGCACCAGCGCATCGGGATCGGCGCCGTGGGCCACAACCTTCGCCCGCACCTCCCCGTCGCACAGCATCGCGATCGGAACCTCGTCGAGTTGCACATAAGTCGCGCCCAACCGCGACAGCGCGACGAGTTCTTCCTGATATATGCGGACCAGGTCTGACCAGAACTTTGCAGGGTCCGGATATGCGCCCCGGTCCGCGCAGTCATCCAGTCGAAAGAAGTGGAGGAAGCTCGGCGCCGGCATGGTGACCTTGGGAGTCCGCTTAGTGTGACGGCGCACGAACTCGAACTCCTCGGTGGTGATGCCGCGCGGGCGGCGCATCGTGGCGACCGCGCGGCAGGTATCCCATCGCTGAGAATTACCCGCACCATCGTGGAATTCGAAGAGCGACTGTTTGTATTCGAATCCTTCCAGCGCCGAGACGAATCCCATCGACCACGCGACCCGGCGAAACTCCCCGTCCGTGATGCTCTGAAGCCCTGCTTCTTCCTGCATCCGAATCGCCGCAACGATGCATCGCTCGAGGATCTCGCGATAACGCACCTCGCCAATCTCGCCGCGCCTGGCAAATGCTTCTTTCAATTCGCGAGGCCGCAGCAGGCTTCCGATGTGCTCGGCGCGAAACGGCGGATTCGATTTCACCTCGGCCGCCATCGCGGCTACTTGCTCCAACGCTTCTCGAAAATGAGTTGCTCGTCCATCGTGATGCGGCCGCTCAGCGTGAGGCCGGTCTGCGTCACCAGGCTTTGCGTGTGAACTTTGATGCTGCCGACGTTGTTCAGATCGATCGTCATCGTGGTATCGCCACGAACCGCGGCGGAATCGGGACGCGCCTCGCTCACCTTCGCGATGGCGGTGTGATCGATGCTCATTCGCCCGCCCTGCGGCAGCGGTATGGTGTTGGTCATTCCGGTGGTGACGGTGACCGCGTTGGCAACCAGGTCGCGCTCGATCTTCCAAATCGGGCGCGACGTCGAGGGAGGAGGCGGCGCGACCGGCGAGCGAAGCTCCATCCCGCTAAGCTGCTCGCTCGATGCGGGCACCGCGGGAAGCGAAATGCTCGAGGCGCGCTTGCCGCCGAAGAAGACGCGAATCTCAGGCTTCTCGCGATCGGGCCACAGATGCGGAAAATCGGAGCATGAAACGCTGAGCCGAACCTGATGCCCCTTCGGCACTCGATACGACGTGCTCCACAATGGAATCCGGAATTCGTAAGCCTCGCCGATGCGCAACTTCTCGCGCTTCGCATGCGTGGTGCGATGGCTCGCCTTCAGCCATCCAGAGGTGATCAGCGCCGATCCTCCATCCGGATCGACGTCGCACAACTTCGCGACCAGGTTCGCGTCTTCGCCGATGGTAATTGCCGCATGAATTACAGCCTCGGGCGCACCGGTGATTTCAATGTCTTCAGAAAGCGGCGCGCTGGTGAATGCCAGCGACTTGAGATCGTCCTCACTCTGATCCTGCGGCAAGCCGACTCCGAGTCCCATCGGATCCCACAGCCCGGCGGCAGCGCCGATAGTCGGATCGGCGCGATAGTTTTCGCCCTGTTCTTCGCGATCGGCGGAGGAACCGAGCGCACCATTCGCCCCGAGGAACAACGTGTGCGCCTTCGCGCGCGCGATCGGCCACTCGCGCTCATGCCGCCACGCATTGCCGTTGCGCGAATTTTGGACATGAATCGCGACTGGAGAATCTTTCTCGATTCCGTTTTTCTCACCGCGCACATAGTGATCGAACCACCGCTTCATCTCGGGAAGAAACTCGATCGCTTCGTAGGGCGAGCCATCGGGCAGCCCATGCATCCACGGGCCCATCAGCAACTTCTTTGGGCCCTTGAGATGCGGGTACAACGCGGGCATGCCCTCGGGAAAAATGTCGCGCCATCCGCCGATGATGAAAGTGGGAATCGTGATGGTCGCGGGATCGACTGCCTTCGAACTCCAGTACTCGTCGAAGTCGGGATGATCGAACCACGGCAGCACATACGGCACGCTCTTTTCGAGGCGATCCATCCAGACGCGATACCAGCGACCCTCGCGATCGGTGTTGGTCGGAGGCATCAGGTTCATCGCGAGCATGAAGGAACCCCATGCGCCATATGAGCCGAGCGCACTGCGGCATCCGCCGGGTGCGATATAATCCTTGTAGATATTTGCGGAGCCTTGGATGGGCACGATCGCTTTCAGATGCGGTGGGTTCTCGGCCGCGACTTTCAGCGAACTGATTCCTCCATACGACAGACCCCACATTCCGACGTTGCCGTCACACCACTTCTGTTGCGCGATCCATTCACATGCCTGCGCACCATCGACGCCCTCCTGACGATGCATCGCTTCCCACGCAACGCCATCGGACGCACCCAGCCCGCGAAAATCGATCAGCAAGTGCGCGTAGCCGCGCTCGGCGAAGTAGCGGCGCGAGACTTCGAATGACGCGCCGATCATGTCGTCCTTGTGGTAGGGGTAGAAACTCATCAGCGCCGGAAACGGGCCGTTGCCGGCAGGCCGATACAGATCCGCGGACAGCGAAGCGCCATCCTTCAGCGGAATCAACAGATTCCGTTCGATTACAATTTCGTTGCGATGATCGTCAGCCATGATCGCCTCCTTCAGACGAGCAAATCTTTAGCGCAAGATCGATGACGGCTGGTAGCGTCGTGCGCGTTGGCTTCGATGCCGCATGAGGTTACATTCGCAGAATGCCCAGACAGCGCATTGGCGATATCGAGATCTACTACGAAGTACATGGCGCGGGACCGCGCACGCTGGTGATGATCCGCGGACTCGGTTCGAACCTGCTCTCATGGTACGAGCAAATCGATGTGCTCTCGCGCCGCTACAAATGCCTGGTGTTCGACAATCGCGGCGCGGGACGCACCGACAAACCCGATGCGCCTTACTCCATCAAGCAGATGGCCGATGACACCGCCGGCCTGATGGATGCGCTCGGTATCACCCGCGCGGCGCTGCTCGGCATTTCGATGGGCGGGATGATCGCGCAGGAGTTCGCGCTCAATCATCAAGAGAAGCTGAGCTGCCTCATCCTGGGATGCACGCATTTTGGAGGGGCCGGGGTCGCGCAGTCCGCGCCTGAAATTGTCGCCGCCGTGATAGCTGGAACCAATGCCACTCCGCAGCAACAAAAGCAGCAGTTGCAGGCGGTCTTCTGCGACGACACCATCGAACACCATCCGGAGGTAGTCGAGAAGAGCAATCGCATCCGCGCGCAGTATGCGATTCCGCCGTTCGCGTTTGCGCGCCAGGTTGCAGCGATCGGCGCCTTCGATGCCAGCGCTCGTCTCGGCGCGATTCGCGTTCCTACGATGGTGATTTCCGGGCGCGAGGATCGCCTCGTCGCGCCGCAGAATTCAAAAATGATTGCCGAAAAGATCCCCGGCGCGTTGCTGAAGGAGTTGCCGGGCGGTCATTTGTTCATGGCGGAGTATCCCGAGCCGTTCAATCGCGCCGTGATCGACTTCATCGACGCGCATCCTTAAATCTGGAAGTCGCCCTTTTTCGGACGCGGACCCTTCTTCGATTCGCGCGCGGCGTCCCGTTCCAGTTCTGCCAGTTCCTCACCCACCGCTTTGAGGCGTTGGCGAAACTCGTTGGCCTCGATGCGCACGCCGACCTTGCATCCGACGCATACGAAATGCGTCTCGGCGCTCTCTTCGAACTCATGCACGAGAATCGAATTCAAATGCCCGCATTTGGGGCAGGCCACATCAACGGTTTCGTCTTCGAACATCGGAAATCTCTCCCGCGCGCGTCTCCCCTGGAGGGTAGGCGATCTGCCCTCGGATGTCACGGCGGCGCGGTGGTGGACGGCGAAAACCGCGGCGCGTAGAACTAGGCTATGCCGTTGCCTTCGTCATTTGTTGGAACCTCTTCGGAGCCGCGGGTCGCCGAAATCGATGCCCGCTGGTCGATGGCCTATGCCGCCGCACTCGACGATCTGTTGCCGTGTTACATCGACACGCGCGACCCCGAGCACTTCCTCGCGCATCCGATGTTTCCGGTTTGTTTCGATTGGCCGGTCGTGGTCGCACTGGGACAAAAGCTTCAGGCAATGGGAGTACGTCCCGATGAGTTCCGCCGCGGCGTGCATGCGACCCACGACGTGACGATTCATCGCCCAATTCGACCGCCCGAGAAACTCACCACGCGTGCGACGGTGGTGGCGGTTGAGCGGCGCAAGCCCGGCGCATATCAACTGACGCGGCTGGAGACCATCGACGAAGCGGGCGCACCGGTCTGCACTTCGATGTACGGCAGCATTTACCGCGGCGTCGACGTGAGCGGCGACGACCGCACGCTGTCAGCGAGCTCCGATTTGCCGCGCCCGGTCGAAAGCCCAAAACGTCCGCGCGGCGAGGTGAAGGTTCACGTCGCAGGCGGCCTCGCGCACACCTACACCGAGTGCGCACAGATCTGGAATCCGATTCACACCGACATCAAGGTTGCGCGCGAGGCGGGATTGCCCGCGCTGATCCTGCACGGAACTGCGACCCTCGCGCTGGCGGTGTCGAGTGTCGTTGCGGCGGAGGCGGACGCCGATCCATCGCGGGTTGCGCGGATCGCGGGACGCTTCACTGGTATGGTGCTGATGCCGTCGGACATCACGGTGCGAGTGCTCGCGCGTGAGTCCTTCGACGGCAACGATCTCATCCATTTCGATGTACTCACTCAAAACGGCGAGCCGGCGATCTCCAATGGCGCGATCGTGCTGCGCCGCTGAATGAGAAGGACGGATCATTCCGTGAAAGTCAGAGCCGCGATCGCGAACAAAGCGGGCGAACCGCTCGAAGTAACCACCGTCGATCTCGAGGGGCCTCGCGCGGGCGAAGTGCTGGTCGAAATCAAGGCGACCGGCGTATGCCACACCGATGCGTTCACGCTCTCGGGCGCGGACCCGGAAGGACTCTTTCCCGCGATTCTCGGACACGAGGGCGCGGGCATCGTGGTCGAAACCGGCGCGGGCGTCACCTCGCTGAAAAAGGGCGACCATGTCATCCCGCTCTACATTCCCGAATGCCGCAACTGCCCAAGCTGCCTGTCGGGTAAAACCAATCTGTGCACCGCGATTCGCGAGACCCAGGGACGCGGCGTTATGCCCGATGGCACCAGCCGTTTCTCCCGCGGCTCGGCTAAACTTCATCACTACATGGGCACCTCGACCTTCGCGAACTACACAGTAGTGCCGGAAATCGCGCTCGCGAAAATTCGCGAGGACGCTCCCTTCGACAAAGTCTGCTACATCGGATGCGGGGTGACGACCGGCATCGGCGCCGTCATCAACACGGCGAAAGTGCAGCCTGGCGATCGCGTCGTGGTGTTCGGCCTCGGCGGCATCGGGCTCAACGTGATCCAGGGAGCGCGGCTGGCGGGCGCGGGCATGATCGTCGGCGTCGACCTGAATCCGGCGCGGCGAGGAATCGCGGAAAAATTTGGCATGACGCATTTCGTTAATCCTCGCGAGGTGGAAGGTGACCTGGTTCCCTACCTTGTGAACCTGACCCGCGGCGGCGCGGATTTCTCGTTCGAATGCGTCGGCAACGTGACGCTGATGCGGCAGGCGCTCGAGTGCTGTCAGCGTGGATGGGGAACTTCGGTGATCATCGGGGTCGCGGGCGCGGGCCAGGAAATCTCGACCCGTCCATTTCAGCTGGTCACCGGCCGCACCTGGAAGGGCACCGCATTCGGGGGCGCGAAAAGCCGCCGCGACGTTCCGAAGATCGTCGAATGGTACATGGACAAGAAAATCAACATCGATGATCTGATCACGCATACGATGCCGCTGGAAGAAATAAACGACGCTTTCACCCTGATGCACGAAGGCAAATCGATCCGCAGCGTAGTCCTGTTTTGAGGCGCACACGAGGGTGACGGCGAAGCGATCATCGATAGCGCTGCTTGCGATCGTTCTATCGGCAACCTCGGGCTGTTTCCTCTTCCACAAAAAATCGCCGCAGCAGGAATACACTGAGGCCCTCATGCGCGGGAACTCGATGCAGGCGAGTCAGCTCTGGCTTAACATGAGTCCCGACGACCGAATGAAGTTCGCGCGCGGTGAGGGATTTCATGCCGACCAGTCCACCAAAAAAGATGTTCAACAAATGATGGTGAATCACTACGCAGACAAATCCGGCGCGGAAACCGGCGAGCAAATGCAGGAGCAGATGCCAACCCCGCTCGGCGCGAGCCTGCAGGAACTTCCCGGCGCATCGAAATAGTCGCATCAAACAACAGGTACATTGATGGATTTCGGCCTGACCTCGGAACAGCAACTATTGCAATCGACGCTGCACGATTTTTCCCGGCGCGAACTCGAACCGCACTACCTGAACCGCGATCGCGACGCTGACCTCCCTGGCGAGCTGGTTCGCAAACTCGGCGAGCTTGGCGTCCTCGCGCCGATGGTTGATCCTCGCTTCGGCGGTTCCGGCCTCGACTACGTGTCCCTCGGCATCGCGCATGAAGAGGTGGCCCGCGGCGATTTCAACGCGGCTTATGTCTTGCTCATCGCGGCACTGATCGGCGCGATCATCGTGAGCAACGGCGACGAACGTCAGCATGCGGCTTTCCTTCCTCCGGTTTGCCGCGGCGACTTTATTACCTCGCTCGCGGTGACCGAGCCCAGCGGCGGCTCCGACGCGGCTCATATCAAGATGCAGGCGCGGCGCGACGGCGATACCTATGTGCTCAACGGCGAGAAGACCTCGATCTCGTTCGCGAGCTCGGCCGCAACCGCGCTGGTGATGGCGCGCACCGGCACCCTCGAGCAAGGCGCGCGCGGCGTCAGCGCATTCTATGTCGACTTGAACTCCAACGGTGTCAGCCGCACGCGCTTTCGCGATCTCGGCTCGCGCGCCGTCGGGCGCGGCAGTCTGTTCTTCGATTCCGTGCGGGTGCCTGCCGATGCGCGGATCGGCGCCGAGGGCGCGGGCTTCGTGCAGGTGATGCAGGGCTTCGATTTCAGCCGCTCGATGATCGGCCTGATGTGTATCGGCGCCGCGCAGCAAAGCGTCGACGAGACCTGCGCGTACGTTACCGAGCGCCAGGCATTCGGCGGTAGCCTCGCGAGATTCGAGGGCGTGTCATTTCCGCTCGCCGAGGCGGCGGTGAAACTTCGCGCCGCGCGGCTGCTCTGCTACGAAGCGCTGTGGCTCAAGGATCGCAATGAACCGCACGGATGGATCTCCGCGGGCGCGAAGTGGTGGGCGCCGGAGCTCGCCGCGCAGGTGCTCCATCAATGCCTGCTGCTGCACGGCCATCTCGGATTCTCGCTCGACCTGCCGCATCAGCAGCGCATGCGCGATGTGATCGGGCTGGAAATCGGGGACGGCACCGCGCAGATCATGAAGTCGCTGGTCGCGCGCGAGATCATCGGCAAGGACGCGCGTCCATACTGAGTGCAGATGGCGACGCAATTGCAACTCTGGCCCGCGACCTGGAACGCCAACTGGATATGGTCGGAAGCGCCGCCGCGAATTTCGTCACCGATCGCATCCGCCGCGATTCCGCCCAAAGAGTTGTGGAATCGATTCTGTTACCTGCGTCGCAGCTTCGACCTCGACGCCATTCCGGTTTCGGTTCCCGCCCGCGTCACCGCCGATTCGCGCTTCATCCTTTATGCGAATGGTGTCGAGGTGGCGCGCGGCCCTGCGCGATCGATTCCGGAACGCCTCGCGTATTGTGCAATCGATCTCGCGCCGTATTTGCGTCCGGGCAAAAACGCGCTCGCCGCGCTGGTGCGATTCTATGGCGCACCGATGCCATGGTGGCGTCCCGCGCCCGCGAGCCTGCAGCTCGGTTACGGCTCATTCGCCTTCGAAGCTCCTGAAATCGCGATCGCTTCCGATGCCAGTTGGAAGGGACATCGCGCGCCGTATCGGCAGCAGGTTCCCTCGCCACCGATGCTGCCGGTTCCGCCGCTGGAAATTTTCGATGCGCGCGACGACATTCCTGAATGGACCGCCGCCGACTTCGACGATTCGAGCTGGAACCCCGCGGCGGTTCTGTCGGCGGGCACACTCGCCGCTAATCGCATCCGCATTCCCGTGGAACCGTACACGGCGATGGAGCATGACGAGATTGCGCAGCTAACCGCCATCCCGGTGACGTTCGTCGAAAAGAGTCGCCGCATCATCGCTGCAAACGATTCGGACGATCCGCTGGCCGCGTACGCCGCGATGGCGGATTCCGCCGCCGGAGATTCGCTGCACACATTCGAAACGAAGGAAACCCTCGCGACGCCGTGGGTCGAAGCGAGTGGGCCGCGTGGCTCGATGATCGACATCTACGCCGGCGAAGATCTGCGCGACGACGGCACCGTCGAGACGCGTCCGCGATTTTATGCTACGCGCTACATCCTGCGTGGCGACGGTCTGGAACGCATCCAGGGTTTCGAGGCAGTTGGCTTTCGCTACGCGTCTGTGGTTTCACGTGGCGGTGCGCAGTTGCACCGCGCCGGAGCGACCGAGCGCCGCTATCCTCGCAGCGGCGACGCCTCGTTCGCGTGCGATGACGATCGTCTCAACGCGATCTGGCGGGTTGGCGCGCGCACGCTGGACCTTTGCTCGACCGATGCCTTTCTCGATTGTCCGGGCCGCGAGCAGCGCGCGTGGCTTGGCGATTCCTACGTGCACGCACTGCTGACCTACGTCACCAACACCGACTGGCGCCTGGTCCGCCGCCATCTGCGTATCTGCGCGCACTCGCGCCGCGGCGACGGGCTGCTCGGGATGGTCGCGGTAGGAGATTTTTCCACCTCGTCAACTACAATTCCCGACTACTCGTTGCACTGGGTGCGCGCGTTGGCCCGCTACTTCGAATATTCCGGCGATGCCGCGTTGATTCGCGAACTGGCTCCCACAGCCATCGGCGTCCTCGCCGCGTTTGAGCGATATCGGGCGCGCGACGGTCTGATCCGCGCCATGCCGGGATGGATTTTCGTAGATTGGGCGCTGACCCAAAAATCCGAGGTCGTCGGCGCGCTCGATGCGCTTTACGCCGCCGCGCTGGATGATTTCGCGATGCTGTGTGAACGCGCGCTTGAGGATTTTCGCGCGGCGTCGATGTTTCGCTCCCAGGCCACTCGCACTCGCGAGGCGTTCCAGTTGCTGTGGGATCAGAGTCGCGGGATCTATGTCGATGCGGCCGACTCGCAGGGACCGCTGCGGCGGGTCAGCCAACAGACCAATGCCATCGCAATAGTCAGCGCGTGTGCCCCGCGCGATCGGTGGGATGGCATTTTGAAAAACATTCTGGACGAGACGCGCCTCGTGATCACTCCTACGATTTCGGATGATCGCACGCCGTATTTCACACAACGCACGAATCCGGCTGACTACATAAAATTCGACGAGGAAAATGACATCGTAGCCGCGCAACCATTTTTCTGCGGCATCCTGCATGACGCGGTTGCGCGCGCCGGGCAGCGTAGTCTCATTCCCACGCTATGCCTCAAATGGTGGCCGCAAATCGAACGCGGCAACACCACCTTCGAGGAATACTGGAAGGGGCCGGCCGGTGAGGCGAGCCGGTGCCATGCCTGGTCTGCGACGCCGACCTTCGATTTGACGACGCATGCCCTTGGGGTGCGTCCCCTGGAACCCGGATATCGCAAGGTCGAAATTCATCCGCACTTCGGCACTCTGACGAAGCTGGCGGGCCGCGTTCCGACTCCGCACGGCATGATCGACATTTCAATTGAGCGCAACCACGGCGGCAGTATCGCGATTCCAGGGGGCGTCGAGGCCGACGTCTATTTCGAAGATGCCGATCTTCGCGGCGGAGCTTTTCCAAGCGGCACGCATGCGATTCGACGTGGTCGTTTGTTGCGCCCGACTCCGCTCTGAGTTTCGATGACGCCGCAAAATACGATTTACGCGCTCTGGGCCGCGTGGCTGGCGTCGTGGACCGTTGCGATGTTGTGGTCCAACCGCACGGAAAAGCGGGTCGGCATCGGGGCCGAGCTGCTTTTCCGCGCTCTCCTTGCCGCTGGTTGGATCATGCTATTTGCGTTTCCGTTGAGTCCCCACTACTTCGCGCAAATGCAGCTTTGGGACTTTGGCGATGCGCTGAACTGGATACTCGTGGCGCCTACGGCGGCCGGACTTTTGTTCACCTGGTGGGCGCGCATTCACCTCGGCCGTCTGTGGTCGGACTGGGTCGTGAAGAAAGCCGGTCACCATGTCGTCGATACAGGTCCGTATCGCCTCGTGCGCCATCCGATCTACCTGGGACTCATCGTTGCCGCGTTCGCGACAGCCATCGAGAAGGGAACCTCCTTCGCGCTGCTGGGCGCCGCCATTTCAACCTTCGCCTTCTATACAAAAGCGCTACGAGAGGAACGCTTCTTGCGCGCGGAACTCGGCGAGAACGCCTATGACGCCTATGCACGCAAGACCGCGATGCTGGTGCCATTGGTAGCCAAACCGCCGCTCTCTGTGCGCCGTTAGCGGCTCAGCTTTTGCGCTATTGATTAGTTGAAATCTCCACACCGGGAGAAAAGAAAAATTTCCGTGTCGCGCGATTGGCCGATCCGTAGCCATCAGTGCTATTGAGTTTCGATGCTGTCGCCTTATCGCGTACTCGATCTAACCAACGAGCGCGGCCTGCTGTGCGGGCAGATCCTCGGCGATCTCGGCGCCGACGTGATCAAGGTCGAGCCCCCTGGCGGTTCGTCGGCGCGCGCCATCGGTCCTTTTTTTCAGGACCAGCCTGACCCGAACCGATCGCTCTACTGGTGGTCGTATAATCGTAACAAACGCAGCATCACACTCGACCTGACACGCAGCGAGGGCCGCGAGATTCTGCTTCGGCTCGCGAAGAACGCGCACTTCCTGATCGAGTCCGACAGTCCGGGACATTTGGCGTCGCTGGGTCTGGGATACAAGGATTTGGCGGCAACGAATTCCGCGCTCATCGGCGCATCGATCACACCATTCGGGCAGGATGGACCGAAAGCGAGCTACGCGGACAGTGATTTGGTGATCCTCGCGGCCGGCGGTCCGCTGGTCCTGACCGGCGACGACGATCGTCCTCCGGTGCGGGTCAGCGTTCCGCAAGGCTATCTGCACGCTTCCACTGACGCTGCGGTTGGCGCGCTGGTGGCACATCATGAACGATGCTTTTCGGGACTCGGTCAGCACGTCGATATATCCGCGCAGCAATCGCTCGCGCTCGCAACGCAATCGGGAATCCTGGCGGCGCCGCTGGACAGCGATCAGTATCGGCGCGCAGCCGGCGGAGTGAAGGCGGGCAATTTGACCGCGCAACTTTTGTGGCCCGCGAAGGACGGATGGATCTCGTGCACCTTCCTGTTCGGCTCCGCGCTCGGCGTCTTCACCGTCAAACTGATGCGCTACCTCTCCGAGCACGGATGGTGCGATGAGGCCACCGGTCACAAGGATTGGATCGGTTTCGGCGCCGCGCTCGCCAGCGGCGCGGAGCCAATGTCGGAATACGATCGCGCGCGCGGCATCCTGTCCGCGTTCACTGCGAGCCACACCAAGGCGGAGTTGTTGCGCTTCGCGATCGAGAAAGGATTCCTGTTCGCTCCGGTATCGACGATCGAGGACGTGGTGGAAAGTCCGCAACTTCGCGCGCGCGACTATTTTCAGGAAGTGGAGCATCCGGAGCTCGGGCGCTCATTTCGCTATCCCGGTCCGTTTGTGAAGTTTAGCGAATCGCCGATTCGCTATCGCCGACGTCCCCCGCTGATCGGCGAGCATAATCGCGAAATTTACTGCGACGAGATCGGAATGTCGCAGCACGAATTTACCCAACTCCAGTCGCGAGGAATCATCTGATGGCGCGCTTACCGCTCGAAGACGTCAAGATCCTCGATTTCATGTGGGTGATGGCCGGGCCCGCGGGAACCCGGATGCTGGCTGACTATGGCGCCGTGATCGTGCGCGTAGAGTCGCCGACCCGTATCGATACTGCGCGCACCCTCGCGCCGTATCAGAACAATCAGATCGGTCCCGATGCGTCGGGGTTGTTCAGCAATTGCAACGCCGGCAAGTTCGGCATCACGCTCGATATCGGAAATCCGCGCTCGCGCGAGGTCATTGCCGATCTCGTCAAGTGGGCGGACGTGGTCACCGAATCATTCTCCCCCAAGGCGATGCGCAATTGGGGACTCGACTATCCGGCGATTCGCAAGATCAAGCCCAACATCATCATGCTCAGCACTTGCCTGATGGGACAGACCGGCCCGCTGGCGAGTTTCGCAGGTTTCGGAAATCTGGCGGCGGCAATTTCGGGGTTTCATAACGTGACCGGATGGGCCGATCGTCCGCCGGCCGGTCCCTTCGGCGCGTATACTGATTATGTTTCTCCGCGCTTTACCGCGATCGCGATTCTGGCCGCGCTCGAATACCGGCGCCGCACCGGCAAAGGCCAGTACATCGATCAGTCGCAAGCCGAGGCGTCGCTGCATTTCCTCACCCCCGCGCTGCTCGACCATAGCGCCAATGGACGGATCCAGTTTCGCGCAGGCAACAGCGATTCCGAATTCGCGCCGCACGGCATCTATCCCGCCAGGGGCGAGGATCGATGGGTAGCGATCGTGTGCAAGACCGACGACAACTTTACCGCGTTATGCGAAGTGATGAAGCGCCCTGAGCTCGCGCGCGACCCGCGTTTCAAAACTTCTGCGGATCGACGCAAGAACGCCTCCGCTCTGGATGAGATCATTTCGAGTTGGAGTCGCGAGCTGGAGCCGCGCGAGGCCGAGCGACTGGCGCAGGCGCGCTCGATCCCGGCGCATGCGGTGCAAAATAGCGTCGAGTTCTACAGCGACCCGCAGATCGCGTATCGCGGTCATTTCGTGGAGCTGCCGCATCCGGTCTACGGGAAGACCATCGTTGAGGGCGCGCGCGCGAAACTCTCGCGCACTCCGGCGCAGACGCGCCGCGCTGCTCCGACCCTCGGTCAGGACAATCAGCATGTGCTGGAAAAGATCCTCGGATATTCCGAAGACCAGATCGGCGAGATCGCAGCCGCGGGCGTGCTGGGGTGATTGAGGCCTAAAACAAATGGCGGCCGCCGTCGACGCGGAGGCACTCACCGGTGACGAATTCGGTCTCGATGAGAAACAGCACCGCGCGGGCGATTTCTGCGGCGCCGCCCCATCGCCGCAGCGGCGTCGCTTCGACGACACGCGAAGTCTCTTCGGCGGTAAAATCCGGCGGTGCGAGAATCGGCCCCGGCGCGATCGCATTGACGAGGATCTCGGGCGCCAACTCCAGCGCGAGGCTCTCGGTCAACGCCGCCACCGCTGCCTTTGAAGTGTAGTACGGAACAAACCCTTTGTAGCGAGGCCGGCCGCTGATCGGCAGCCAGTCGCTGATATTCACGATGCGTCCCGCGCCTCGCTCCTTCATGATTCGCGCCGCGTGGATGGAAAACAGAAACGCACTTTTCGCATTCGAGGCGATCGCGTCGTCCCAGTCGGCCACGGTGAGATTGGGCGTCTTGTGATAGGTCGAGGCCATGTTGATCAGGATGTCGAGGCGGCCCAGCGTCTTGACCGTCTCCTTCACCGCAGCTTCAACCTGCGCCTCATTGCGCGCATCGGCCTGCAGGGCGATCGCATTGGAACCCGCGGCCTTCGCCGAGGCCACGCTCTTTTCCGCTGCCTCGCGCGAGGTGTGATAAACCAGCGCAATCGCGCAGCCGCGGCTCGCGAGAGCATCGGCAACGGTTTGGCCGATGCGCGCGCCGCCGGTAACGATCGCTACTTTGCCTTTGGGATCCATCGCAGCTCCGCCGCCATCATCTCAGTCCGCGCGATGTGCCGCAAAACGTAGCCGGGTGTAGTCGGCCGTCCATTTGCCGTCTCGGTCGCATAGCTGAGGCCGCAAGGCGTCCCGTACCTCTTCGATGAATGCCGGTCGATCGGCGGCCGCCAGTTTCGAAATGAAGTTTTCCGCGAAGGTTTCCAGCCAGCCGGTCACGTCGCCGGGAAGCGGCGTCGGGCGCGGAATCAACGCAATGTACTTGATCGCAAAACCGCCCTTGATGAGGCGCTCCGAATAGTCCTCCACGGTCGGAAAATACCAGGGTACCGCGCCCGCGCCGTCGATGCCGCGGCGGTTAAGCGCGGCGACCAGCGCGTCGCGAATTTTCTCGACGCATCGATGCCCACCCATCTCGGCGACGAAACGGCCGTGCGGCCGCAGCGCGCGCTTCACACCGGCAATCACGTCGTTGGGGCGCCGCATCCAATGCAACGCGGCATTGCTGAAAACCGCATCGAACTCATTGCGGAAGGTAAGCTGCTGCCCGTCCATCACGTGCGCATCGAGGCCTAACGCGCGCGCGCCTGCGATCTGCGGCTCGCTGGCGTCGACGCCGACCACCTCGCAACCCATCGCGACCAACTTGGCGGTGAGCGCGCCGTCGCCGCATCCGAGATCGAGGATTCGCTCGCCGGGCTGCGGCGCGAGCAGCTCGACCACCGGCGTCCCCAGGTCCGAGACGAAACGGGCGTTGCGTGCGTATCGTTGCGGATCCCAGCTCTGCGGATTCTCCATCGTCGGCTCCCTTGATGCGCATCCTAATACTTAACCAAGGTTAATAATTAGAATCGCGCAAGGATGCAAGTGGACTCAATCCGTGCAGATCACTGCGCCGGCGCCTCGGCCTCAACCGCCGGCTTGGCGGATTTCTTAAGGAAGGATTCCAGCGCATCCTTGGCGTTGGAGCATTCGTCGAAGGTGTGCAGGCAGGCCTTCTCGATGCGGCGGCAATCTTCGGCCTCCTTCTGGCTGTCGGAAAAATAGATCGCCGCACCGGCAGGAGGCGGCTTTGCAGTGCAGGCGGAATCGTGAACCGCGCGGTCGATACAATGCAGGCGTGCCTGGGTATCGTTGTCGTTCAGCCACGCGACGCAGGAAGGATCGGCATTGCGCGCCGATTGGCAAGCTTCGGCGTTGCCGGCCACACAATCGAGATCGCGCAGATCGGCGACCACGCAAGGGCTGTCGGAATGCTGCTCGGTACGCTCCATCTCGCCAATCATTTTCTGTCCGACGCTGGTTTTCGCACTGCCCTTGGCTACCAGTTCCTGGCGGATGGTCTCGGCGGAGCTGGGAGTCAGCGCGCAGTCACGCCATACCGCTACAGTCAGATCGCTCTGGCGCCGAAGCGCCGGGCCGCGCTCATCGGCGAGACGCACGCAGTCGTCGCTAATCGGGAAATGAACCGGATCGCCGCAGCGTTTCTTGAAATCGGCGGCGCGCTTCTCGTTGGCGGCGACAGACCGCGCCTGCGCGGCTTCCGCCTCGGCTTTGTTTGCGGAGGACCCGCAGGCTGAGATGCCCGCGGCAGCAACGATACCGATGATCGTAACGAGCAAAAGAGGTGTATTCAGGACTGCTCGCATAGCAGCAACATTGTACCCGCTCCCAAGGCTTGATTGCAGTCAGCATCGAGGAGAGCTGCCGGCGGTCAGAAGGCGTCACTAATCTTAACGGGTCGACAACTGGGTGTTGAGGAGAGATACTAAGCGGTCAGGCTCTTGCGCGGGTTTGCGAAGGGAGCAATTGGGCACGGCATCCGGTACCTCAATGGAAGCACAACATCACAAATTGCAAAAAACGCTGCGAGGCATCGCCGAGCAGCGTCCTGAGCGCTTCGCGAAGGACCTCGAATGGCACTATGCCGAATGCCAATGCGAAGAAACAAACCCACCGTTGCATCGCGAAGGACCTCGAATGGCACTATGCCGAATGCCAATGCGAAGAAACAAACCCACCGTTGCATCGCGAAGCACCTCGCATGGCACCAAGCCGCGAATGCATAAACGAACCCACCGATGGGCTCGGAGACACATCGCAAAAGTGCGAGAACAAAGCCACTTTGTCCAAGGATTACGGGGCTTTTTATGGAAGGGAGGTGGCAACTCCACCACCGCTATCCGACCAACCGAAAACGCAAAAACAAAGCCACTTCCAGGCATCGCCGAGAAGTGGTCCTGAGTCCGCGAAGGACCTCGGGAGCCACTCTCCCTCACGGGAGCGAATGCAAAAACAAACCCACTAAGTTCAATGTTTATGGGCAGTTTCGCTAGAACCAACATCTGCTGACATGATGTCGGTAACTAACCAGAAGCAGCCTCAACGGGACTGACCGCACGGTCAGAGACCTACCGTTCCGGAGGCGCAAAGACCGTCAGCGCGAACAGCTTTTCGGCACCGGTGCGCAGCGTATGAGGCGCTCCGGCGGGAATCGTCACGAAGTCGCCCGCCTTGATCTCGCACTCCTTGCCCGACACGCGGCAAGTAGCCTTTCCCTCGATCACGTAGATGATCTGGTCGCCGCGATGCGAGTTCTCATGACCATCGCCAAAGTTGGGGGGAAGAGTGAACACCATGGACTCGGTCTGCGGTGTCTTGCCGAGCTTCGCCTGGCCCAACTTTGCGCCATCTCCGCGAAGTGCAAAGACGTTCGGAACCGCCGCGTGTTCCGCTCCGCCGTCTACCAGTTCATCCATCTGCTGCGCAAAGAGATCCTGTGAAATCAGCCCGTTGCGATACGCCTTGAACAGTTGCTGTACTTCAAAATTCCTGGTCGCCATGATCGTTCTCCACGTTTTGGACGTTGTGGTCGGGCGGTTGGGTACCGTTACTTCACTTCGACCTTTAGCAAAAAACCTCCGCGACCGGTAAACGGTGAAATGCGTGGACCCGGCTCTCTTCTCGGCGGTCCCTCCTTCGCGATAGAAAGGAGTCGTCATGCTCAAAGGAATCGACCACATCGTAGTAGTTGTTCCGGAACTCGAGGCCGCCATCAAAAGCTACGGCGAACTCGGTTTCACGGTCGGCCGCGGCGGCAAGCACAACATCGGAACCCACAATGCGCTGATCGCATTCGCCGACGGCTCCTATATGGAGTTGATCGCATTCCTGGCGCCGGTCGCGGGGCATCCGTGGTACGACGCGATAAGCAAGAGCGGCGGGTTGGTGGACTTCTGCGCCCAGACCGACGACCTGGATGCTGATGTCGCTTCCTTTCGCCGCGCCGGCGTCAACATCAATGATCCGAATGCGATGTCGCGCGATCGTCCCGACGGCTATCGGGTGAAGTGGGTTCTCGCGATTCCGAACCCGCCGTTCAATGGCAGCGTTCCATTTCTGATCAAGGATGAAACGCCGCGCGAAGAGCGGATGCCTCGTGAGCACAACCATCGCAACGGAGTGACCGGCATCGCCAGCCTGATGATCGCGGTGGCGGATGCGGCGAAGGTCGCTCAATGGTATCGGGTCAATCACCGGCGGCAATGGAACTGCCATCGAGCATCGCGATCTCGATGCGGCTGGAACGCGCTTTCAGCTTGGCAGCCATCAGCTCGATGTCGTTTCGCCGCGCGGGCCGAACGGACCGGTCGCGGAATTCCTTCGCACCCGAAATGCCGGCCCCTTTCAAGCCACGCTGAAGGGTGAGCGCGCGGGAGAACTCGATTCGTCGCTCACGCAAAAGGCTCGGCTCAAAATCGCATAAGGAGCGCACGATGGCCGCGCACAAGCTCAGCTTCGGATTCACCCTGCCGCAACGCGGCGTCTTCTTCGGCATCGCGAGTTGGCCCGAAATGCTCAAGCTCGCGGGCGAGGCGGAACGTTCCGGCGCGTTCGATTCGATATGGGTGGGAGACAGCGTGATGGCGAAGCCGCGCCCAGAGGCCATCGCGTTGCTGGGTGCGCTAAGCGCCGCGACAGAACGGATGCGACTCGGCGTCGGATGCATGGCGAGCTTTCCGATTCGCGATCCGATCGTGTTCGCATATCAATGGGCGACGCTCGACCTCATTTCCAATGGCAGGATGTGGCTTGCCGCGTGCACCGGAATCGTGGCGGGCGGTGTCAGCGCGCGCGAAGGCGCGGTCTGGGGCATCAGCGATGGGCAACGCGGAAACCGGATGGCGGAGAACATCGCGATATGCCGCCGTCTGTGGAGCGAGGACAACGTCAGCTTCAAAGGCAAGTATCGAAGCTTCGAGAACGTGACCATCATGCCGCGTCCCATCCAACAGCCTTGTCCGATCTGGATCGCGGCAAATCCGGCCCCACCGATGGTCGACAAGCCGATGCAACGCGTAGCGAAGATCGCCGACGGCTGGATGACGGTGCAATTGTTTCCGAAGATGTTCGCGATGAACTGGGCGCGTCTATCAGATGCATTGCGCGCCGAGGGCCGCGACCCCGCCGGCTTCGGCACCATCGAGTATCACAACATCAATATCAATCCCGATCGGAACGCAGCGCTGACGGAATCCAAACGCTTCCTCGACGAATACTACGGACCGGTCTTTTCGCCGGACATGGTCGCCTCGTGGACCGCGGCCGGAACGCCCGAGCAATGCGCCGAGCATCTGCGCGAGCTCGCCAACGATGGCGCCAAAGCGATTACATTGCGCATCACCTCATGGGATCAGAAAGGGCAATTTCAGCGTCTGGTGAATGAAGTTCTTCCGCGAGTGCAGGGCTGATCTTCATAGTGCGATTCTCGCGGTGGGCGTAGTAGAATCCGCGAGGTGCGCAACACGTTCAACATTCCGCGCGTGGTGATTGCGGCAACCGGCAGCGGCGTCGGCAAGACTACCGCGACCGTCGGCCTTATTGCCGCGTTGCGATCGCGCGGGCTCAAGGTCGCAGGATTCAAATGCGGGCCCGACTACCTCGATCCCACCTATCATCGACGCGCGGCTGGAGTGACCTCGCACAATCTTGATGGATGGATGATGGGACGCGACGCGGTGCTCGCGACTTTCGCCCGCGCCTCGCGTGATTTCGACCTCGCAATCATCGAAGGGATGATGGGCCTCTTCGATTCCGCTACCCCAACCGGTGACGAGGGCTCAACCGCCGAGATTGCTAAGTGGCTGAGCGCGCCAGTGTTGCTGGTGACCGATGCCTCGGGGATGGCGCGCAGCATAGCCGCGATGGCGACCGGTTACGCTAACTTCGATCCCACGCTGAATGTGGCGGGGGTCATTTGCAATCGCGTCGGCAGCCGCGGCCATCTCGACATGCTGCGGATGGCATCAACGGAAGTGGATGTGGTCGGCGGTCTTCCCGGAGATGCCGAACTGGCTTTTCCAGAGCGGCATCTCGGACTGCGCAGCGCCGACGAAGATGCAGTGCCGCAGCGGCTCTTCGATGCATGGGGCAAGCTTGCGTCGGAGTGGCTCGACCTCGACGCGATCATTTCCGTCGCGCGCACGGCGCCGGCCATAGAAATCGATCAGGTCAAGCAGGTCGTCGGTGACGGACATCCAACATGTCGAATTGGACTCGCGTGGGACGATGCATTCCACTTCTACTATGAAGACAACCTGCGCCGTCTCGAGGCTTGCGGCGCCGAGATCGTACGGTTCTCTCCGACGCGCGATGAGTCCCTTCCCGAGGTAGACGGTTTGTACTTCGGCGGTGGGTACCCCGAGGTGCTCGCACGCGAGTTGTCGAACAACCACGCCATGCTCGGCGCGGTGCGAAACTTTGCAGAATCGAGTCGGCCGATTTACGCAGAATGCGGCGGCTTGATGTACCTCAGCGAAGCAATCCGCACGCTCGACGGCCGCGACTGGCCGATGGCCGGCTTGATTCCCGGCATCGCGGTGATGTCGCCGCGCCTGCAAGCTCTCGGCTATGTAGAAGTTGAGACCCGCGCATCTTCAATTCTTGGATCGGCCGGCACTCGTTTCCGAGGCCATCAGTTTCGTTACTCGATGCTCGCCGGCGAGGGTGCGGCGTCACCTTCTCTGTATCGAGTGCGTCCAAAATGGGGCGCGGAATTCGAGGAAGGTTACACGCGCGCGAATCTGGTCGCTTCGTACGTGCATGCGCACTGGGCTTCGAATCCGTCGATCGCCGAAGCCTTCGTTCGGGCATGCGCGCTGGAGCGCGACAAGCGTGCGCGGAAGTTCTAACATCGATGGCGATGAAACCTGAAGATCAACCACGCACTGAGCTGCCGGCTGCTCCGCTCGCGCTCGAAGGCTACGCGATTTTGCACCAGATGTTTCGCATCCGGCGCAGCACCTGGCGTGCGCTGGACCTCGAGGCTCAATCCCGCGTCGTCGCAGAGGCGGCATCGCTCCTCGGTGAAATGCAGAAACGCGAGGACGGCGAAAGCGGACTGTTCTCTCAGCTCGGGCACAAGGGCGATCTGATGCTGGTGCACTTTCGCCGCAGCTTCGAGGAGCTGAACCAGGCCGAGATCGAGATCGCGAATCTGGAGCTGGCGGATTACCTCGAGCCGACCACCTCCTACCTGTCCGCGATCGAGTTGGGACTCTACGAAGCCTCGGTCGCGCTGTACAAGGACCTCGCCGCGAAGAACGTCGAGCCTCATTCGAAGGAATGGGACGCAGCGGTCGAGGCCGAGCTTTTGCGGCAGCGGGAAAAGGTTTCATCGCGTCTTTACCCGAAAATTCCGCCGCGCCGCTATCTGTGCTTCTACCCGATGGACAAGAAGCGCGAGGGCGCGGACAACTGGTACCGCGTCGACATCGAGCGTCGGCGCGACCTGATGCGCGAGCATGGCATGGTCGGACGCCGCTACGCGGGCCAGGTGACGCAAATTATTTCAGGTTCGATCGGTTTCGATGATTGGGAGTGGGGTGTCGATCTCTTCGCCGACGATGCGCTGGTGTTCAAGAAGCTGGTCTACGAGATGCGCTTCGACGAGGCGAGCGCCGGCTACGCGAAATTCGGTCCCTTCTATTTTGCGATTCGCACCGAACCCGCTGATCTTGACACTCTGCTTATCAGCGAGTGAGCCGGCAGCGCGCTTAATCGCCGCACGCTTGCGAGGCTGATTCCTTTTGTGATTTAGCGGACACGGGAGAGTTCATTTCAATGATCAGCAAGGGCGACGATTATCCGATTCATCAGACCCCGGAGCCGGTGCAACAGGTTTTCACCAGCGACAAGAATTTCTACGACCGATTTTTCTTCAACGGATATTTCCGCGAAGGCGAGCCCTACTTCGCGGCCGCGATGGGAATTTACCCGAACGTCGGGATCATCGACGCCGCGTTCAGCGTGATCGTCGATGGAGTGCAGCATTGCGTGCGTGGCTCGCGCGCTCTGGGCATCGATCGCCTCGATACCAAGGTGGGTCCGATAGCGCTGGAAATCGGCCAGCCGATGCGATCGGTTCGGATCCGGGTCGATCACGCCGACCTCAAGGCCGACCTTGAATTTCAGGCGCGCGCGCATGCGATCGAGGAGCCGCGCTTCACGCGCCGCAATCCCGAAAACGGCCGCCTGATGATGGACCTCACGCGCTTCACGCAGCACGGCGGATATGCGGGCAAGCTGACGGTGGGCGGCAAAACCTGGGAGGCGGCGCCGTCGCAAGTATGGGGCTCGCGCGATCGCTCGTGGGGCGTTCGTCCGGTGGGGCCTCAAGCGCCGGGCGTTCCCGATCGGACACCCTTTCAATTCTTCTGGCTATGGTCGCCGACCAACTTCGAAGACGCCTGCACTCATTTCAACGTCAACGAAAATCCCGACGGCTCGCGATGGCATGAGTTCGGCGCGATCGCCAAAACCGATCCGGCTGCCGCTCCCCAGATCGCGACCGCGGTCGATTGGAACGTCGACTACTTGCCCAACACTCGCCACGCGAAGCGGGCAGAGATCATCCTGAAAACGAGCAGCGGCGAGAATCGCGTGCAGCTGGAAACGATGTACAACTTCTACATGCACGGCATCGGATACGGACATCCAAAGTGGGGCCATGGCAACTGGGTCGGCGAGAATGTGTCGGCCTACGAATCGTTCAAGCTGTCAGATGTGAACCAGGCCGACCCGATGCATCAGCATATTCAGGCGGTGTGCCGCGCGAAGTACGGCGCGCGCGAGGGGATGGGAATCCTCGAGATGATGATCCTCGGACCGCACGCGAAGAGCGGCTTCAAGGATATGCTCGATATGCATCGCTAGCCGCGAAGCTTGCTGAGAATCTTACCGACGACGCCGGGCTTCGCGGCCTCGAGTGGTGGCAGTTCCTTTCCAGCTTTGAGGGCGGCGAAACGCTTTTCGACTTCACCTTCGATGGGAAAGCGGCCGACCTCCGACTTCGAGAAGACCAGTTCGCCATGAATCAACACGTCGAACTGACCGCTCCTGCCCGGGGTGATCACGACATCTTCGCCAAATTCCGATTTCAATGAGTCGGCCAAACTGGCCGCGCGCGGCTTATAGCCTCAAGCAGAACAGTAGAGAATTTCGGTAGCCATGATTGCAGCGTAGTCTTCCGCGACCTGTGACTCAATTCCTACCAGTCCACGAACACCGCTGCCGCGACCACCGAAGTCCAAAGTCCATCGCGATCGCCGACCGCGGACTGGGTGATATTGCGCGTGTTGACGATCTTATCCGAGACGCGCCAGATGTCCTTGCGCTCGTCGTAGCTGGTGTTCGGATCGAAATCGACGCCGAGAATGGTCGCGAGCATCATCGCGGCGAGGTCTTCGGCATAGTCGCCGGCTTTCTCGTCAGTCTCGCCGAAGCTGTGATGCTCGGAGAGGTAACCGTAGGTCGCGGCATTGGCGGGAATCGCGACGCCGACCGACGACGCCACCAATCGATGCGGCTCGTTGGTGGCATTGTCGCTCATCACGGCGAACACGATCTGCCCGGGTGAAAGATACTTGAGGCCTTCCTGTTGCGAGATCAGTTTACAGTTGGGAGGAAAAATCGATTTGACCCGCACCAGGTTGTATTCAGCAATCCCGGCCGAGCGCAGTGACAGCTCAAAGGAACTGAGTTTCTCGCGATGTCGCCCCACACCCTTGGTTAAGAAAACCCCTTTCGGAAGCGGCCCCATCGTTCTTTAGTTCACTCCGTGGCGTGAATGTCGATCAGGAAAGTTTGTACCGTAATCAAAGCGGCAGCGCTACGATGCTGATGGCTAGACCACGTTGACCGGTTGATATTCGCCAAACACCCGACGCATCGCATCCGAGATTTCGCCCAGCGTGCACCATGAACGCACCGCGCCGATGATCGCCGGCATCAGGTTGGCCTCGTCGCGCGCCGTGGCCTCGACTTTCGCAAGCGCGGCGTTCGCTGCGTCGGTATTTCGCTCGGCGCGAACCTTCGCCAACTTGGCCTGCTGCTTCTGTTCAAGAGCGGGATTCACCTTGAGGGTTTCTCCCGGAGGCGCCCCGCCATGGGTGAACTCGTTGACGCCCACAATGATGCGATCCTTGGTCTCGATCTCGCGCTGATAGAGAAACGCCGCGTTCTGGATCTCGCGCTGCATGTATCCGCGCTCGATCGCGGCAACTGCGCCGCCGAAGTCATCAATCTTCGAGAGGTACTCCTGCGCCTTCGCCTCGAGTTCGCGGGTCATCGTTTCGAGGTAGTACGAGCCCGCCAGCGGATCGACGGTGTCGGCGACGCCCGATTCATTCGCGATCAGTTGTTGGGTGCGCAGCGCCAGCAGCACCGACGACTCGGTCGGCAGTGCAAGAGCCTCATCCTTGCTGTTGGTATGCAGCGATTGCGCCCCACCCAACACCGCCGCGAGCGCCTGCAGCGTAACGCGCACGACGTTGTTGTCGACCTGCTGCGCGGTGAGCGTCGAGCCGGCGGTCTGTGCATGGAAGCGCATCATCATCGAGCGCTCGTCCTTGGCGCCGAAGCGATCCTTCATGATGCGCGCCCACAAGCGTCGCGCGGCGCGAAACTTCGCAACTTCTTCGAAGAAGTTGTTGTGCACGTTGAAGAAGAAAGAGAGGCGGCTGGCGAACGAATCGATGGTCAGCCCCGCCTTCACCGCCGCTTCGACGTATGCGATTCCGTCCGCGATCGTGAAGGCCAGTTCCTGCGCCGCGGTCGAGCCGGCCTCGCGGATGTGGTAGCCGGAAATCGAAATCGTGTTCCAGTTCGGAACTTCCTTTGACGCGAACGCGAAAATGTCCGTGATAATCCGCATCGAGCCGCGCGGCGGATAGATATACGTCCCACGCGCCACGTACTCCTTCAGGATATCGTTCTGGATGGTGCCGTTTACCTTGTCCCATCCGACGCCGCGCTTCTCCGCCGCCACCAGATAGAGCGCGAGCAATATCGATGCGGTCGCGTTGATCGTCATCGAGGTGGAAATCTTGTCCAGCGGCAGGCTGTCGAGCAGCGTCTCCATGTCGGCGAGCGATCCGATCGACACGCCGACGCGCCCGACCTCACCCTTGGCGAGCTCATGGTCGGCGTCACGCCCCATCTGAGTAGGCAAATCGAATGCGACCGATAGCCCCGTCTGGCCCTGCTCAAAGAGATAACGATATCGCTTGTTGGATTCCTCGGCGGTGCCGAATCCAGCGTATTGGCGCATGGTCCAATGCCGCCCGCGATACATCGTGGGCTGCACGCCGCGAGTGAAGGGATATTCGCCTGGAAAACCGAGGTCGCGGAGGTAATCGAAGCCGGCTAAATCGGCAGGATCGTAGGCGCGCTTGATTTCGACCCCCGAACTGGTCTCGAATTTCTCGCGGCGCTCCTTGCCACGCTTGAGGGCCGGGTTGAGCTTGCGCTCTTCCCAATTCTTGCGCGCGGCGTCGAGCTCGCGACTGCTCGGCGAATTGTCTTTGGAAGCTTGCGAATCGGTTGGTGAATTTTGCTGGGACATCGATGCCAAGTCCTCGGCAGAATCTTACTCGATAACGATCAGTAATTCGCCTTTTTCGACCGTCTGCCCGGCGGTCACCTTAACTTCGACAATTTTGCCCGCCTTGGGCGACTTTAGCTCGTTCTCCATTTTCATCGCTTCGATCACCAGCACACCCTGTTGCGCCTCGACCTGGTCGCCGACCTGCACCGATACCGAAAGCACACGGCCCGGCATCATTGCACGCATCTGAACCCGACCGCTGACTTCGCGCGCGCCACGAGAATGCATCAGGCGGCGACGCGCATCTTCCAGGGTCAGGCGAGTAACGCCCGCCCGTGACGAAATCACCAATTCCTCGCCCTGGCGGATCACGTCGAGATCGAAGGATCGATTGCCGACCACGATCGAGTAGGATGTGGGGCCCGCTTGTCTCAGGTCGGCCTTGATCCTTTTGCCGCCGAGATTGATTTCAAAAGTTCCCGCATCCGCGAGCTCCTCAATCTCGACTTCATGCTCCATGCCATCGATGCGTGCGTGATATTGCGTCGACATCGATCGCTACCTCAAAACGTCAAGCCGCCCGCGCGTCTTCCACGCTGAAACGCGCGGACCCTGCGGCGCTGCATTCGGTTGACCATTCGCGTGATTCTGGTGGGTCTGAGCAGTGTGACCAGCCAGCACGATCGCGGCCATCCGGTCCAGGTCTTCAACCGCGGGAATGGCGGACGGATGCCATTCCTGATTGATGAAATTGGTATCGAAGTCGCCCGCGACGAATCGCGCATGGTTCATGATCCATCGATGGAAATCCAGGTTCGTGGTCAACTCGCCCGCGATTTGGAATTCCGCCAGCGCCCGGCGCATCCGCTCGATCGCCTGCAAACGGCTGGAGCCCCATACTGCGAGCTTGGAAATCATCGGATCGTAGAACATCGTGACTTCGGCGCCCGCGTAGATGCCGGCATCGTTGCGCACGCCGGGGCCTTCGGGAAACTTCAGGGTCTCGATTTTTCCTGGCGCGGGAACGAAGCCGGCCGCCGGGTCCTCGGCATAGATGCGGCATTCAACCGCCCATCCGTTCTGCTTCAGGTCGGATTGCTTAAACGGCAGCTTCGCGCCATTCGCCACATCGATCTGCAATCGCACCAGGTCCAGCCCGGTCACCATCTCGGTCACCGGATGCTCGACCTGGATGCGGGTGTTCATTTCGAGGAAGTAGAAGTTGCGATCGGCGTCGGCAAGAAACTCGACGGTACCGGCGCCGACGTAGTTCACCGCTTTCGCGGCGCGCACTGCGACGTCACCCATTTTGGTGCGCATCTCGGGCGTGACGAAGGGCGACGGCGATTCCTCGACGACCTTCTGATGCCGCCGCTGAATGGAACATTCGCGCTCGAACATATGGACGGTATTGCCCGCCTTATCGGCGAACACCTGAACCTCGATGTGGCGGGGCTTGCGCACGAATTTCTCGACGTAAAAACGTCCATCGCCGAATGACGATTTGGCCTCGCTCGCGACGGTGCGAACGATCGCGCCGAGATTCTTGTCATCTTCGACCAGTCGCAATCCTTTGCCGCCGCCGCCGGCGGCAGCCTTCACCATGATCGGATAGCCGATCTTATTGGCGATCTCGCGGACCTGCTCTTCGGTTTCGAGGGTGTCCGGCGAGCCTGGGACGACTGGAACGCCGGCCGCCATCATCAGTTTGCGCGACTCGACTTTGTCCCCCATGGCGACGATCGCGTCAGGCGGCGGACCGATGAAGGTGAGGCCGGCCTTCTCGACCGCGCGTGCGAAGCCGGCGTTCTCGGAGAAGAACCCATAGCCGGGATGAATCGCGTCGGCGCCGGTTTGCTTCGCAGCGGCGAGTATCTTCTCGGTTTGAAGATAACTCTGCGAGGCGGGAGCAGGGCCGACCAATACCGCGTAGTCGGCCTCGCGCACATGCAGCGCGGTGCGATCGGCTTCCGAATAAACCGCGACCGATTCGATGCCGAGTTCACGGCAGGCACGGATGACGCGGACCGCAATCTCGCCGCGGTTAGCTATCAGTATCCTTTTGAACATCAGAATCTCAGTGTGGTGACCGCGCCCGACTCACAACGGGATATTGCCATGCTTCTTGGGCGGGTTCTTGTCGACTTTGTTTTCGAGCGCTTTCAGAGCTGCGATGACGCGAGGCCGCGTGTCGCGCGGCATGATCACTTCATCGACGTATCCCAGCTCCGCGGCCTTGAACGGGTTCGCGAAAGTTTTCCGATAGTCCTCGGTCAGCGCGCCGCGCTCGGCGGTGGTCATTTCATTTCGATAGAGGATGTTGATTGCCTGCTCCGGCCCCATCACCGCGATCTCGGCGGTCGGATACGCAAAATTGAAATCGCCGCGAATGTGCTTGGAGGACATCACGTCGTAGGCGCCCCCGTAGGCTTTGCGCGTGATGACCGTGACCTTGGGCACCGTTGCCTCGCAAAACGCGTAGAGCAACTTCGCGCCGTGACGGATGATGCCCTGGAACTCCTGCGCGGTGCCCGGCAGAAATCCGGGCACATCCACGAACGTGACGATCGGAATGTTGAAGCAATCGCAAAAGCGCACGAAGCGCGCGCCCTTCACCGACGCATCGATGTCCAGACATCCGGCGAGGTTAGCGGGCTGATTGCCGACAATTCCGACCGAGTAGCCACCGATGCGCGCGAAGCCGATCAGGATGTTGCCGGCCCAATCCTTTTGAACCTCGAAGAAGTGCCCATCATCGACAACGCGGCGAATCAACTCGACCATGTCGTACGGCTTGGTCGGATTTTCCGGCACCATCGAATCGAGCTCGGCGTCGCGGCGCTCCGGATCATCATTACTCGCGCGAAACGGCGGATCCTCGGCGTTGTTCGACGGCATGTAGGAGAGCATCTCGCGAATCATCATCAGCGCGCCCTGGTCGTCGTCAGCTTCGAGATGACAAACGCCCGACCGCTGCGAATGCGTGTCGGCGCCGCCGAGCTCCTGCATCGAGACTTCCTCATGCGTGGCCGCGCGAATGACGTCCGGGTCCGGTGATGAACATGTACGAGGTCTCGCGCACCATGATGATGAAGTCGGTCATCGCGGGCGAATAGACCGCGCCGCCGGCGCACGGTCCCATGATGACCGAGATCTGTGGAATCACCCCGGACGACATCACGTTGCGCAGGAAGATGTCCGCGTAGCCGGCCAGCGACACGACGCCTTCCTGGATGCGTGCGCCGCTCCCGTCGTTGATGCCGATAAAGGGGCATCCCACCTTCATCGCGAGGTCCATCACCTTGCAGACTTTTTCGGCAAACGCACCCGAGAGGCTGCCTCCGAAAACGGTGAAGTCGTGCGAGAAAACGCATACCTGGCGGCCGTCGATGGTGCCGAAGCCGGTCACCACACCATCGCCGGGAATCTTCTTGCTTGCCATTTCGAAGTCGGTGATGCGATGCGTCTTGAACTTGTCGAGTTCGATGAACGAACCGCGGTCGAGCAGAAACTCGATCCGTTCACGGGCCGTCATGCGGCCGGATTTGCGTTGTTTCGCGAGGCGTTCTGCGCCGCCGCCAACTTCGGCGAGGCGCGACATTTCCTGCATCCTGTCGATGTTTTCTTTAAGACCCATGCTCCAAATTTTCGGGCTGAAGGGGTCGCGCCGGCCCGCTTAAGTCAAGCCCTCGATGCGCGCCACGCACATAGATATCGCAACCGGGTCGCGCGTTAAAGCCACGCGAAGGCTGCCCATTCAGCGATTTGTACCTGGCTCACCCATCCCTCGAAAGACCGCGTCCGCGTCACCTCGGTGGAGTTCGAACGTTCCTGGGCATCGACACTGCGGCGAGAATCCTGTTGACTATACCGACCGGTCGGTATAGTCCTTGGAGTATGCCCGAAGCTCCTTCGCGCACGAGGATTCTCAATACCGCCCGCGAGCTGATGCTCAAGTATGGTTATGGCTCAGCGGCAGTCGACGAGATCTGTTCAAGAGCGGGTGTTACCAAAGGCAGCTTCTACCACTTCTTCGGAACCAAGGAAGAACTCGGGCTGGCGGTCCTGAACCGATTCTTTGCCGAAGGTACCCTGCGTGTGGCCAGCGGCGCGTATGCGGAAATCGATGATCCATACCAGCGCCTCCTCGGGCTCTTCGATCATCTTGAGGCAATCGGTCCCCATCTGTGGCGGGACGGATGCCTGATGGGAAACTTCGCCTGCGAGCTCGCCGAGTCAAGTCAACCGATACGCCGGCGCGTAGCTGAAATGTTCGATGACCTGGTCAATCGATTGGCGCCGATTTTCCGGCCCATCGCGCGCGGCCTAAAGGAAGCGGCCGAACTCGCGGAACAAACGCTCATGGTGATCGAGGGCGCCGTCGTTATGGCGAGAGCACACGACGACCCGGAGCGCATAGCCACGGGGATCCGCCGCTTCCGGGGTACAATCGAGGCTCGGATCGCAGAGACGAGAACAGCTAAAGCAGAACGCAAATCTAGAGCGAACGAACTTCGCCCTGCAACACAAGCAAGGAGGAATAGCCATGTCTGAGTCGTGGACCCTCAAAGGCGGGTACTTCGAAACCTGCAACTGCGAGACTGCCTGTCCGTGTGTCTTTTTGAGTCCGCCTACCGAAGCCGACTGCACTGTGCTCCTCGCGTGGCACGTTGACAACGGTCACTTCGGTGATGTTTCCCTCGATGGCCTGAACGTGGCGCTAGCCGTCCACAGTCCCGGTCATATGGCAGAGGTCAAGTGGAAGGCGGCGCTTTATCTCGACGAACGCGCATCAGAAGAACAGCGACAAGCCCTGACGAAGATCTTCAGCGGTCAGGCCGGCGGTCACCTTGGTCGTATCGCCCAGCACATCGGCGAAGTACTCGGGGTCCGCAGCGTACCGATCGAATATCGGGCCGAAGGTAAGCGACGTTCGGTTCGAGTTGGCAATGTGGCAGATGCGACCATTCAAGCCATCGAAGGGCCCTCAGGCGACGTCACCGTCAGCGGTCATCCGCTCGCGATCGCGCCCGGTTTCCCAGCGGTCGCTGCTCGGTCGGAAAACCTTCGCTACCAGGATCACGGCTACAGTTGGGAGATCTCTAAAAAGAACGGGCTCTATTCCTCCTTCCAATACGCCAATGGGTGACCCGAGCTTAGCCCTGCCGGATCCACTCACCGCCGTGCTGCGCCGCGATCGCTGGATCGTGGTGGGCGGCCTGGCCGCACTGACTCTCTTCACCGCGGTTGAGAGTACATGGGTGGGGAATGCCATGATGCACACCTCGTCGCTATTGCCGGTCTCTCCCATGGCCCGATGGGGACCGGCTGAGCTGGCAATGATCGCGCTGATGTGGGCCGTGATGATGGTTGCCATGATGACGCCCACCGCATCTCCGATGGTGCTGGCCTTCGCTGGGCTGGAGCGCCGGCGGATCGGCGGCATCGGCACCGCGCTGAGGACGACGACCATTTTCCTGAGCGGATATCTACTCGTCTGGATTGGCTTCAGCGTGATGGCGACACTCGCCCAATGGGGTCTTCATTCCGCGGCGATGCTATCAGCTTGTGGCATGAGCACCGCGAGCCCTACGCTCGATGCAGTGCTTCTGGTGAGCGCGGGAGTATTCCAGTTCTCCTCGGCCAAATCGGCCTGCCTCAAGCATTGCCGCACGCCGGTCGGCTTCCTGCTCTCCGAATGGCGCGCCGGCATGGGTGGAGCGCTCCTGATGGGCGTTCGTCACGGGCTGTATTGCGTCGGCTGTTGCTGGCTATTGATGTTGCTTTTGTTGGTCGTGGGCGTCATGAACGCCGCCTGGTGCGCCGCGCTGGCCGCCCTTGTCCTGGCAGAAAGAGTGCTGCCCGCCGGGCTTTGGCTCGCGCGCGCAGCCGGTATCGTACTCGCTCTCTCAGGGGTTGGGCTGGCGGCGGGCATGTGGTAGCTGCTACCGCGATCTCGTGTCAGCACTCCGCGAGGGCGGCCGCGCAGCAGGATCGGAATCGACGTAAGCGAGGATGCACAAGCCAATCGGCGCTCATCGATTGGTATGTGGATTGAAGCCCTGGAATTCGAGCCGGTCGCCGACGGCGATGTGATGCTTCGCGGCGTAACCCGCGTTTACTTCGAGCACGTAGAGGGTGCCGGGGAATCCGCCGAGCAGCGCCTCCGAATAGGGCTGCGCGTTGGCAACCACGCCGAGCATCTTGCCATCCGAGTCGGCGAACAGCATGTCGAGCGGAATGATGGTGTTCTTCATCCAGAATTGCGCGGATTCCGGATGCGGAAAAATGAACAGCATCCCGGCGTTATCATCCATATGATGACGATACATCAGGCCGAGCTCGCGCGCATTCGGGGGTATTGGCGATTTCCGCTTTGACCGCGCCGCGCAAGCTGATTTGTCGGCGCCGACGATCGCAACTTTGGGCGACGGATCGCATGCTGCCAGCGCCGGCATCACCGCGATCGCAATCCACGCCACTACGATGAGACGCGCGCGATGCATCGTCAGGCGGGATTGTCCTCGCTTTCCTGAAGCATCGCGGTTGGCAAGATCTCCGGCGCGACATCTTCCAGAAATCGCGACACGCGGCCCATCGAATACCCCATCGCGCGATCGAACATGTAAATCGGATATGAGAGATAGAGCTCGTCCTTGGCGCGCGTGGTCGCGACGTACATCAGGCGGCGTTCCTCCTCGAGGTCCTCGGGATCCATGCTCTGAGGACCCGGGAAGCGGCCATCTGCGGCCCAAATCAGAAACACCACTTTCCATTCCAGGCCCTTCGCCGAATGAATCGTGCTGAGCGTGAGCAGTTCATCTTCGGTGTCGCTCGCAAGCACCCCTCCCAGAGAATCGTTGGGCGGTTCCAGCGCCATGTCGGACAACATCGATTGCAGACTACGATAGCGCTCGGTGATGTTCTGGAAATGCTCAAGGTCGCGCTCGCGCTTGGGAAAATCATCGGGATAAGCGTCGCGCATCAGCGGCAGGTAGTAGGCGATCGTTGCGGCGACCTGCTCGGCAGGGCGTTTCGCTTCACCGCGCATTCCCGCGAGCAGCTCCGCCAAACGGCGAAAGCCATCGGCTCCTTCGCCTCGCGCGATCGAAACCGCACTCGATGCGATCAGCGCCTTCTCAGGCTCGGGTGCATTGATGAGGACCTCGATGAGCCGTTCCGCGGTGCGATTGCCGACGCCTTTGACCAGCGTGAGCGCGCGCAGCCATGACACCGCATCGGTAGGATTCGCCACCACGCGGAGATGCGCGAGAACGTCCTTCACGTGCGCGGTCTCGATGAATTTGAAGCCTCCGCGCTTGATGAACGGGATGTCGCGCCGCTGCAGCTCCAGTTCGAGATCGAAGGAGTGGAAGCTGGAACGGAACAACACCGCGATCTCATTCAGCTCGACGCCTTCCTCCCGCAGTTCCAGGATGCGCTGCGCCACAAAGCGCGATTGCATGTGCTCGTCGGCCGCGCGCACCAGCATCGGGCGCAGCTCGCCCTTGCGTTTGGTGAACAGCACCTTGGTGTAGCTCTCCGCGGCGCGCGAAATCACCTCGTTGGCGACATCCAGAATGCCCTGGATCGAGCGGTAGTTCTCTTCCAGCTTGACCACTCGCGCAGTGGGAAAGCTCTTCGGGAAATCCAGGATGTTGCGGAAGTTCGCGCCGCGAAAGGAGTAGATCGATTGCGCATCGTCGCCCACCGCCATCACGTTGCGATGATTCATCGCGAGTAGCCGCACGATCTCGGCCTGCACCTCGTTGGTGTCCTGGTACTCATCAATCATGATGTAACGATACGAGTCCGACAGGCGCTCACGCACGCCGGCGTGCTGCTGCAACAGTTCAATCAATTTGTCCAACAAATCATCGTAGTCGAGCAGGCCGCGCTCTCGCTTGTAGGCCTCGTACTTCTGCGCGAGTTGCAGGATTTCCTCGCAATGCTCGATCAGGTGCGGAAAGTCGAGCTCGATTTCATCCTCGAGGATGCGCCGCTTGTTGCGCGCCATACTGATAGCTTCGGCGAGGGTGCCCTTTTTTGGAAAGCGCCGCTCGCGCGATCCGAATCCCATCCGGCTGCGCAGCAGGTTGATTACATCTTCCATGTCTCCGCGATCCAGAATCGTGAAATTGGGCTTCAGCCCGAGCGGCGCGCCCCACTTACGCAGCACCGTATTCGCGAACGAATGGAACGTGCCGCCCGCGACCGCGCGGGTTTGTTCGCCGACCAGTTGCTCGGCGCGCCGCAGCATCTCCTGCGAGGCGCGACGGGTGAAGGTCAGCAGCAGAATCGCGCCGGGTGGTACGCCGCTCTCGATTAGCCGCGCGACCCGATAGATCAGGGTGCGGGTTTTGCCGGATCCGGCGCCCGCGACCACCAACAGCGGACCATCGCGATGGGTAACCGCCTCGTACTGCGCCGCATTCAGGACATCGGCGTACTTGATTCGAAAATTGCGCTCGTCATTGGGATCGCTGCGCGGTCCCTCGCGCAAAACAATTATCTTGTCGACCACGGCGACGGAATTGTATCACGAGGCCAACCTGATGCTTACCAGCTGGCGCCGGGGGGAACCGGCGCGGGTCCGCCCGGCGCGGGCATTTTGAGTGCTGGATCGTTTGACGGCGACGCGCCGCCGGAGCGCAGCGTATCATCGAGGGTGTTCTCCCAGTCGGCCCTGGGCGGCGGCATCGCGGCCGAATCCATCGGGCCGGATGCACCTCCACTCGAGGACGGTGGACGCTTCAAATGCTTCAATTGCGGGTTGACCCGGATGTTGTTAAGGACGGTAATCGGCGAGTTGTGTAGATATCGTCTCGACTTCGTGACCGCATCTTCTTTGCCGAAATCGGTGGCAACGAACCCATAGAGCATCAGATGGCGGCCCGACGGGGTTTCTGAAACCTGCGCACCCACCATCGGAAGTCGATGCTTGTGCAGATAGCTGGTGAGTTTTGCGCTGGTGGTCTTGTCGACCGTGGTGGATTGCGCGCCGGCGACGCCGGCACAGCACATCAGGCCGAGGGCCGCTATCAGGATTTGTAGGCTTCGCATGGTAGGGAATTCCGCCCGGCATCAAAGCGCCGGATCGTTTCCCTACAAATAGTACAAGGTGCGGAGCCCGGAGTCTGCCGGGCCCCGCGATAACATCATTTGGGAAGCTTAATCTCTTCGATCTGCTTGTCTTCAAGCGCCACCACGGCGGCCGGAAGCGGCGCATACTGAAGTGCCGGAGCGTATTGTTGCCCGTCGTGCAACGCCCATTTGAGAAAGTCGATGATTTGTTGTCCCTTGGCTTTGTCAGTTTGCTGCCGATACACCAGCAGGTAGGTGAACGACGATATCGGATACGCGTCGGCGCCGGGAGCGTCGGTTATCGACACGCGGAAATCGGCCGGCATATTCGCGGCTGCTCCGGCTGCAGCGGCAGTCACGCTCGCAAGGCTGGCGGTGACGAACTTGCCGTCACGATTCTCCAGATCGGCGAACGGAATGTGATTGTTGGCGGCATAGATCAGCTCGATGTAACCGATCGATCCCGGGGTCTGCTGAATCAGCGCCGTGACGCCCTCATTTCCCTTGCCGCCCAAACCAGTAGGCCACTTCACCGAGGTGGACTTGCCGACGTCTTTCGCCCATTGCGGACTGACCTTGGAAAGGTAGTCGACAAAGATGTAGGTCGTACCGCTGCCATCGGAACGATGGCACACGGTGATATCCTGGTCCGGCAGCGCAGCGCCGGGATTAACCTTGGCGATGGCAGGATCGTTCCACTTGGTGACTTTGCCGAGGAAAATATCGGCCACCAACGGACCGGTGAATTTCAGGGTCTTAATCCCCGGAACATTGTACGCGATTACATCGGCCCCCATCACGGTGGGGAAATGGAGCAGACCGGGGGCGGCCTTAAGTTGCTCATCGGTCATGGGCGCGTCGCTGGCGCCAAAGTCGACGGTCTTCTGCGTGATCATGCGGATTCCTCCGCCTGATCCGATCGATTGATAGTTGAAATGGATGCCCGGATGTTCCTTTGAATAAACATCAAACAGTTTCGAATAGATTGGATATGGAAAGGTCGCACCGGCGCCATTGATCAGGAGATCGGCGTATCCTGCGCGCAATCCGGTAAGCAGCAGTGCTGCGGTAAACAGGAGCAGAAGAACTTTTGGTTTTCGCATTCGGTTTTCCCCGCCAAGTTTGAGGTTGTACGACGCACGAACGTGATCGATCCGATGGTAGCGCGCCGTGAACCGAACCCTAAAGAAATCAGATTACGGAATCATTAATGAGGCGTTGCGGCGCCTTGAAGTCAAGCCATCGACTGGACGAATATCGCTATCGAATGGCGAAAGCACTTACTGGCATCAACGTCCTCGAATTTCATTCCAACCTCGGCGCCGCATACACTGCGATGCTGCTTGCCGAGCAAGGCGCCGATACCATCAAGGTCGAGCCGCCCGGCGGCGCGCCCGAACGCGGGACCCCGCACTTTCAGGTCCTCAACCGCTCCAAGCGGTCGGTCTCCATTGACCCCGCCTCCACCGACGGCCAATGGTCGATCGCCGCGCTGGTCAAGAGCGCGGACGTCGTCATCACCGGCTCGACGCCCGCGCGGCTGAAGGCGCAGGGGCTCGACTACCCGTCGATTCGCAAAATCAACCCGCATTCGCTGGTGCTGAACGTTCCGGCCTTTGGGAGCCGCGGTCCGGAGGCCGAGTTCGACGCAAGCGACGACCTGGTGGCGGCCCGAGCCGGCATCGCAGGCAGCCAATGGGCGCGCAGCGGAAGTCCGGTGCCGCTGGTGTTTCCGGCGGCGAGCTATTCGGCCGGGGTGATGGGCGCGAGCGCTGTAGTTGCAGCACTCATCGCTCGCGAGCATACCGGCGAAGGCCAGGAGCTCGAAGTATCGCTACTCGCGGGCGCGCTCTCACTACAAACAGGCGGCGTCCTGAAGCATGAGAAGATGACGACGTTGTACCACGGACCGCAGGATCCGCTGGGACCGATTCCGTGCTACCGGCTGTTCGAGGCCTCGGATCACAAATACCTCTTCGCTGCATGCGGCAATGCAACGTTTTGGGGCAAATTCGTCCTGGCGCTGGAGCTGCCGGAACTGGTTTCCGATCCGCGCTTCGAAAACGCACCGTGGGGGATTCCGACCGAGCACTGGCAGGCGCTCAAGGACATCCTTGAACCGGTGATTCGTACCCGCCCACGCGACGAATGGATCAAAATCCTGCGCGAAGCCGACGTGCCGTGCGCTCCCGTCATGACGCGCCAGGAGTTCATCGCGTATCCGCAGACCGCAGCGATCGGGATGCGTCAGGAAGTCCGCGATCCGATCCTCGGCGACACCGTGCAGCTCGGCGTCCCTGTCACATTAACCGCGACCCCGGGCGAGATCGCAGGGCCGGCTCCGGCGGCGCCGCATCCGTATCATCATGAGACGTTCCATCACGCGCCGCATCCGGTAAGCGCTACCGACGGTAGCCGCCTCGGGAAAGGTCCGCTGGACGGCGTCACGGTTCTCGACTTCGCCGGCTACATTGCAGGTTCGTATGGCCCGATGATCCTCGCACAGCTGGGCGCCAACGTGATCAAGATCGAAAACCTCGACGGCGATGCGTTTCGCAGTTTCGGTTTCGGATTTCTGGGATGGAATCAGGGCAAGCGCGGGCTCGCGATCGATCTCAACAGCCGTGAAGGCCTCGACATCGTTTATCGGCTCGCGGAGGAAGCCGATGTGCTGGTAGAAAATCTCCGCCCTGGACGCATGAAGCGGTTCGGGCTCGACTACGGCACCCTTGCCAAGGCGAATCCCGGCCTCATCTATATGTCGGTCAATGCGTTCGGCAACCGCGGCCCCGATCACAACCAGCCCGGCTTCGATCCGCTGCTTCAGGCGCGCTCCGGAGTGATGGCGGCCCAGGGCGGACCACATCATCATCCGGTGTATCTCACCTGCGCGATTTGCGATTACGGCGCGGCGATGCTGTCGGCGTTCGGATGCATCCTGGCGCTGCGGGCGCGCCAGAAAACCGGGCTCGGTCAGTTCTGCTCGACCACGCTGCTGCAGGCGTCGATGGCGTTTCAGGCCGGCGAGTTCATTTTCTATGATGGGCGTCCGGACCTGGAAAAGGGCGCGCCCGAGCGCCGCGGAGCTTCGGCATTGTCGCGTGCGTATCAATGCCGCGACGGCGAATGGCTGTACCTCGCCATCGATGCGCCCGCGCAATGGCACACGCTCGCCGCGATGTTTCCATCGCTGCCGAAGTTGGACTATTCCGTAGCTGCGCACGAGCCCGAGCACGGCCATGGGAGGTTGGCGTCGTTGTTAGCCCAGGAATTCCAGCAACTCAATCGCGAGGAGGCGCTGGCTGGTCTCAGGCAACGCGGAATTCCGGCGACCTGCGTGCATCATTTCCGCGACCTCTTCTCCGATCCTCAAATCGCGGCCAACGAGCTGCTCGCCGAGCTGAGCCATTCGCAATGGGGCAAGGTCTGGCAGACCGGGATGCTGATGAAGTTCTCGGCAACGCCGGGACGCATCGAGCGCGCCGCCCCGCTGCATGGCGAGCACGGCGAGGAGGTGCTGCGCGAATTCCTCGACTACGACGCCGCAACCATCGCCTCGCTGCGTTCCCGCGGCATCATCAAGTGAGTTTCGGATGACATCCGCTTTGCGCGTCCTCGACGTCGAACCGACCGTCGCGGATTAGAACCCTCGGGCGATTTCGTCGAGCGGGACCTTTACGCCCTCGGTCATGCTGCGCAGCGCGGAGGTTATCGTCGGCAGTGCGACGTTGAGGCCGACAACGGGGCCGACCACGTTGATGCCATGGTTGTAGTACTGGGGCGTGGAGAGGCCGCCGTTGGAGATGTGCAAAAACTGGGCGCCAAGGGAAACGCTCCAGCTCGGGTTGAAGTTGTACCTGAGCCCCGCTCCGATGGTGAATATAAAGGTCAGATCCTGGCCTTGACCACTTTGAGGTAGGTGGTGCCTTTTCTGATAGGGCTGCTGTGCGTCGGTGAGTCCGGCGCCTCCGGTCACGTCAAAATAGGGCACCAATTTCCAGTTCGGCTGGATGAAGTTGTAACGCAAACCCAAAATAAGCGCGGCGTAGTAGGACTCAGGCCCCTGAACGATCGCCGAATAGGATCCGGTGAAGGTGAAGTCGGTGTTGCCGCGCAGGATGGACGGACCACAAATGTCGTACAGGTGCCATCGCAAGGAGAGATTCATCGGAATCAAAGTATAGTCAACGGTTCCGTTTACACGTTGAAAATGATCGCCAAGAATGGGATCCAAAATCAGTGGCGTGTTGAACCACAGGACGCCCATATCGTAGGCGACCTCTAGTTTGTTCCGGTAGTAAATCGCGCGGTTGAAATCAGATTGATCGGAAACAGTGGCACGCTCGCTGGTCGGCTCTTCATTGTTATTCAGCGCTAAACAAGTAGTCGCGCAGCCGAGAAAAACGGAAATACCTGCCAAGGCAAACGCAAGAAATCTTGCTCTCGCGCTGGGCTTTTTCATTGTCCTCCGAGCCAAGCAGTCAGAATTTCAGCGGTAGCCTTAGCGCGTTCAGGCACGGTATGGCAAGCGATTGGCTCAATTGGCCGATGTCAGAAAGCCGTCTGGTCGATATCGCGCGATGGGGCTATCTCACGCTTTAAACCACGCCGCCGAATGACAGGCTCAATTGGCTAGCGATCGCACTCGCCGCCGATCATATTGATCATTCCGAACGTGGTGATGATGTCCGGAATCATGTGGCCGATGAGCATCTTGTTCAGCGCACCCATCGCGAGGAAGCACGGCGGTCGCACCCGCACCCGGTAGGGTCGGCCGGTGCCGTCGCTCACTACGTAGAAGCCGAGTTCGCCGTTGGCGCCCTCGACCGCGCTGTAAGTTTCGCCGGCGGGAACCTTGATCCCTTCCATGATGAGCTTGAAATGGTTCATCAGCCCTTCAATGGAATTGTAGACGCGCTCTTTGGGCGGGAGCGCTATCTTTGGATCTGCCACCATGATGGGGCCTTCGGGAAGCTGCGCCATCGCCTGCGCGATGATCTTCTGCGACTCGGCCATCTCATGAAAGCGGACGTTGAAGCGATCATAGTTGTCGCCGCGCTCGCCAGTGACGACGTCGAATTTGAGACGATCGTAGACCAGATATGGGCTGGCTTTCCGAACGTCGTATGGGACGCCGGTGGCGCGCAGCAGTGGACCCGTCAATCCATAGGAAATTACGTCCTGTTGCGGGAGAACGCCGATACCCGACATCCGATCGATGAAGACCCGATTGCGCGAGAGCAGTTTGTCGCAATCGGAGAGCAAGCCATCGATGTGCCGCAACGCATTCGAGATGCGCTGGTTGAAATCGTCCGGCAGGTCATGCGCGACGCCACCGACGCGGCACCAGGTTACGGTCAGACGCGCGCCGGTCACCGCTTCGACCAGATCATAGAGCATCTCGCGCCCCTCGATCATAAGAAAGGCGACGGTGACCGCGCCGACCTCACTGGCCGCCATTCCGAGGCAGGTGAGATGGTCGGTGATGCGCGAGACTTCGCTCATGATCACGCGCAGATACTTCGCGCGCTCCGGCGCCTCGATGCCGAGCAGCTTTTCGACCGCGAGCGCGAAGCCGACGTTGTTGATGCATGGAGAGGCATAGTTGAGCCGGTCGGTGTAGGGGAAGCATTGGGTCCAGGTCCCCTGCTCGCACATCTTTTCGAACGCGCGATGGAGATAGCCGACCTCGACGTCGCAGTCGGCGACTCGCTCGCCGTCGAGCTTGAGGTTGAATTTGATGGTGCCGTGGGCGGCCGGATGCGACGGCCCCATCTGGAGCTCCATGATCTCGTCGATGGGATCGGAGGCTTCGAGCTTTTGTGACCAGCGCGCGGGTAACGGCATATCGGTGTCTCTTTACTTGGTGGGTCGCAGCGGCTTCACGATCGGATCGGTTTCAGGCACCAGCGGTTGCCGTTTCTGGAACGGGTAGTCCTTGCGCAGCGGATGGCCGACGAAGGTGTCATACAGCAGGATGCGGCGCAAATCGGGATGTCCCCGAAACTCGATCCCGAACATGTCGAAGCATTCGCGCTCGAGCCAGTCGGCTGACTTCCAAACCGGGTAGACACTGGATACCCACGCATCGTCGCCTCCGACCTGGATCTTTACCCGCAGGCGACGATTACGGCTCATCGATTTCAACTGATAAACCACATCAAAGCGCGGTCGGCGTTCGAGCCAATCCACCGCGGTCACATCGATGAGAAACTCGAACGCGAAATCGCCGTCATCGTGGAGCGCGCGGAAGATTTCGGGCGCCCGGTCGCGGTCAATGATGATGCTGTCCTCGCCCAGCGCGCTGTCGGCACTGATGATACCGGCGCCAAATTTCTCTTTGAGTTGGTCGATTAACATCGGGGGCTAGTCCCAATCGAGCGCGCCGCGCTGCCATGCGTAAATCAGTCCGACGAACAGAATTGCAATGAAGATGAACGCCTCGATAAAGCCGAACATCCCAAGGTTCCGCAGTTCGACCGCCCACGGGTAAAGAAAAATCACTTCCACGTCGAAGACCAGGAACAGCAGCGCGGTCAGATAAAATCGCACGGAGAAGCGGCCCCAGGCGCTGCCGCTGGCAGGATTGCCGCATTCGAACGATTCCATCTTGACGCTGGATACCCGTTTGGGGCCGATCAGCGCATTGATATTCACCATCACGCCGACCACCACTCCGGCCACCAGCAACGTCACCAGTATCGGAAACCAGGTCACCATAATCATCACCCGCGAGCGCAGCCGATCGGAATATCCTTACCCGATGAGCCGTCTATTTCCAACGGACGCCACTGGATCGCGCGACTCCGAATTGTGCCTTGAACATTACGTCCGTATTACGGCGGCGACGGCAACCACCTCGATGACCGGCGGTGGATAATTTGGGTTGACAGTTTTCCACAGTAGAGCTAATGCGGATCAAGGGTAAGTGTGCAGAGTTAACGTCGGAGCAACCACTTCAGAACCACCTAGGAGGCCTATTCGTATGCGGAATCTGACTGGATTCTGGGTTACCGCCGCCTCGACTGCGATTGTTACCGCAGTGTTAGCGACGGCCTCATTAACGTTCGCGCAAGTCAAGCCAGGTGATTTCATCACCGACGAGAATGCGTACAAGGTGAAGGATCTTGTGACCCCCGGGCAGTACCTTCGCATTACGCATGGCATGACCCTCAAAGTAATCCCCACCGAACGCATCGATTGGCCGCCTCCATACAAGGAAGCAACCGAAAAGTACTCCGCCCAGGTCAGGCTCACTCCCGATGGTCGCAGTCTGATCGGATACGTGGCAGGCGAACCGTTTCCCATCATCGATGACAACGATCCCCACGCCGGCGACAAGGTGATGTGGGACCAAACCTTCCGTCCGATTTCGAGCGACGACTACGATCTGCGCTGGTTCGACTGCGACAGCGAATACTGGGGCAAAAATGCCCCCTTCCGCGAGATCGTCGATTATGAAGTCGGACACTACGCCGGCTATAACGAAGTAGGCCGCACCGAGGTCGATCCGATTCCGATCGATCCCGACTTCAAGAAGACCGGGCGCTACTACCTCAATCTGCTCTACCCGGTCCTGCAGCCCGAGGATGCACGCGGTACCGGGCTCATCAAGTTCCGCTATGCGGATCCGAAACGCGAGGACGATAGCTGGACCTGGACTCCCGGTGCGCGGCGGGTGCGACGGCTCAACTATTCGATTCTCGATACCGCCTCCGGACCGCAGGCCTACGATCCCAATCATTACGAGGGTTTCAGCGGCAAGAACGAAAATTACGACTTCAAGCTCCTGGGCGAGAAGAACATGCTCGCGGCGATCAACGTCGGGCATTCGCCGGACGTTCGATGCCCCACCGACGGCGGCGCCAGCCATTGCCCCGATCCATGGGAAATCCGCCATATGTACGTGGTCGAAGCCAAGCCGCGACCGGGTCATTTCGTTTCGCTGTACCAGCGCGAGGTGCTCTATCTGGACAGCGAAGCGGTCTTCGTAATGTCCGACGACATGTACGATCGCTCGGGACAGCTCTTCAATAACTATACCTCGTGGATGTACTACGCCGATCGTTCCGAGCCCGATGCGCGCATCGCGATCTATCCATTCAAGCGCGAGTTCCAGGTGGGCTCATCGACAGTCAACGTCCAGGGCGGTTTCGCGACCGTCTGCTACCATCCTTCGATGCATGCGCCTTCGCGCGATTCGTGGTTCATCAATATGGGTGCCATCGATCGCAACTGGTTCACACCGGAACAGATGGCGCGCGCCGCTGAGGGCGGTCACGCGGTTTCGGGCGACTAGCGCAACTTGAAAATGCGAGTCGCAATCCGGCCTGCCCCATAGAGGGGCGGGCCGGATGCTTTTTCAGTACAATTCCAGCGGAATGGATGCTGACCATCGACGCATCGCGAATTGGGCGCGGCACGCAATCGAGGAAAAGTGGCGCGGCGCCGGCAGCGGCGAGCTGATCGCGCTTCAGGGTGACGTCTCGACGCGACGCTTCTGGAGAATCGCAATCAGCGATTCGTCCGTTGCGCCGGAAAGTGCGATTGTCATCGACCTCGGTCCCGAGGACCTCCCGCTCTATGCGCGCGCGCTCAAGATGTATCCGGAGCTGCTCCCGGAGCCTCCGTGGATAAACCTGCATCGATTTCTATCGACCCTCGGAGCACCGGTTCCCGCGCTCTACCAATGGTCATCGCAGCAACGGCTGCTGATGGTCGAGGACGTCGGCTCGCGTTCGCTGTTCGACGCCGCCCGCTCCGATCCCGCCAAAGCTGCCGACCTCTATCGCGATGCGATTCGCGAGCTGCTCCGCTTTCACATCGATGGTACCTCGAGCACCGATCCCGAATGCTTTGCGTTTCGGGTGGCCTACGATGAGCGTCTGTTCGGATGGGAGATGCGTCGCTTTCTCGAGTGCGGCCTCGCCGCGATTGCCCCGACTGCGGATGCGGGCACTCTCGAAGGCGACCTCGCGAGTCTCGCGCGCGAACTCGGTCAGCTTCCGCATGTCTTTTCGCATCGCGACTTCCACGGCAACAACATCTTTCTCCAGGGAGAGATCACACGGCCGTCGATCCGCATCATCGATTTCCAGGATGCGCTGATGGCGCCCGCAGCCCAGGATCTGGCGGTGCTGCTGACGACCCGCGATACCGGCGAGATGATCTCGCCCGCGACCGAAGAACGACTGCTCGACTATTACTTCACCGGACTGATCAGGCGGGGCGTCGGCACAATGCACCGCGGCGAGTTCCTGCGCAGTTATTCGCTCTGCGTCCTGCAACACGCGCTCAAATGCATCGGGCTGTTTGTCTTCCTGGATCGCGAGGGCAACCGCGGCTATGCGCAATACCTACCTCGCGCAACTACGCAGGCGCGCCGAATGCTCGCGCGCATCGCTCCTGACTTCCCGAATCTGCGCCGGGCGCTCGGCGCTTGACGTGGAGGTTTGAAAGATGAAGGCGCTGGTGCTCGCGGCGGGTCTGGGAGAGAGAGTCCGCCCGCTCACCGAAAAGATTCCCAAGCCGATGCTCGAGGTGGGAGGCCGTCCGCTGATCCACTATCCGCTGGCAATGCTCAAGCGCGCCGGCATCACGCAGGTCGCCATCAATGTGCATCATCTGGCGGGCGAAATTCAGCGCGGCCTGCGCGACGGCAAATCGCTCGGAATCGATATCACTTATTCGCCGGAGCCGACGCTGACCGGGACCGGGGGACCGCTCAACGCGCTACGTGCGTTCCTCGGCAACCAGACTTTCGTCCTGGCCAACAGCGACAGCATCCTCGATTTGGATCTCGCCGCGATGATCGCATTCCATCGCGACCGTGGCGCACTGGCGACGGTGGGGCTCTTCAAGCCCAGCGACGGCCTCGAGCATGAGCACCTCGAGATCGATGGCGACGCGCGGATGCGACGGATGCGCCTCCTCAAGACGCGCAATCCGCTCACCTATCACGACTATCCGTCGGAGCTGATCGACATCGATCCGTCGGCGGTCGATTGGTACATGTATCCGGGCATCCTGGTACTCGAGCCCGCGATTTTCGAATTGATCCCGAAGGCGCCGCCGTGGGCGCTCTTCACCGGGCTCTTGGGCCCAATGGTGGCGAATCGATTGCCTGTTTTCGGATACGTGCACCGTGGATTTTTCCGCACCGTCGACGACCTGAAGGCCTACGAATCGCTGCGCCGCGAGTTCGAAGCTTCGCCACCCCGGCTCAAACACCTCGCCCTGCCTTTGTGATTTGATTTTCCGACAAGGGACGCGGCAGTCACAGCTCCAGCGCTTCGCGCAGCTCCAGGGCGGCGACGCCGCTGCTGCTGTCGATCGCCTTGATCGGCCCCAGCTTGCGCACTCCCGCGACCGCCACGATGAACCCTGCAACATTCACCGCGATCACGATCCAGAAAATCACCAGGCATACATCGATCGCGATTCGAAGATCTCCGGGAAGGCAGACCATCACCAGCCATACGCCCAGCGGCGAACCGACCGTGCCCGCTAGATGCAACAGGATGCGCGCCCATCGGGGCGCCGCAAGGTAGTCGCCGAAGCGCATCTTGAAGCGCGGCTCGACGTGGTAAAAGTACGCGTACTCATACTCAACGCCGAGCAGGTAGCCGACGCCCATTTTCACCAGCGGCTGAAACGTGGTGGTCCAGATCGCCGCCGCGACTATCGCCAATGCATTGGACTGATTGTGGATCGCGAGAACGATCAGCACGCCGCCAACCACTGTCAGCGCGGCTTCGGCGATGATTCCGGTGGTGAGCGAAAGCGTGCGCCTGCCGTTGCGCCGATGGAGCTTGCTGCTGACCCGGGTGATTTCTTCCTTGAGCGCCGCGCGATCTTCGCGCGGGAGCATTCGCGCATCTTTGAGCAGCCGGTCCCAAGGTCCCGGATGATAGCGCTGCTCGTCGATCTGCTTTTCGATTTCCGCAATGCGATCGCGAATCCGCTCGCGCGCGCCTACGTCGTACAGCGCGGCTACCATTTGAAGATCGCCGCGGCCACGAACGCGATGATCATCAGGATTCCAAATTCCATGTGCAGTTGGACCGAGCGCAGCAACGCGAGGTTCAACTTTTTCGCCTCGGTTTCCGCGCGCACGATGCGGATTTGATCGCGTGCGCGAGGAATCGTGATCAGCACCAGCAGCGCGGTCCAGGGCAGCGTCCGCGCGAGCAACGCAATGAGCGTGGTTGCGTACGCGAGCAGATCCAGCGTGATGAGTTCCCAAATCGCGCCGCCGCGCCCGAGGATCGTCGCCAGCGTATGCTTGCCGTGCAGGCCGTCAGTCTCGATATCGCGAATGTTGTTGGCGTGCAGGATACCGGCGACCAGAAATCCCAGCGCGACCGAGGCCCACAACGCGCTCCACGAGAACGATAGCGCCATCACATAATACGCGCCCAGGACGATCGCGGGTCCCATGAACAGGAACACAGTCAGCTCGCCGAGCCCGATGTACGCGAGCGAGACCGGTGCCGCAGTATAGAAGTATCCGGCCGCGACGCTGGGAATTCCGATCACCAGAATCGGCCATCCGCACAGGTAGACCAGTACCAGGCCGAGCATCGCGCCGATCGCAAACGCGACGATGCCGCCGCGCCACACCTGCTCCGGCGTCAGCAGACCGCGCTGAATCACCATGCTGGGGCCGAGCGACTCGTGCGAATCTGCGCCACTGCGAAAGTCGTAGTAGTCGTTGATGAGATTGGTGCCGGCCTGGATCGCGACCGCGCCGATAAGCGCAATCAGCAGGCGCCATCCGTGGAAATAGCCGTCGCGCGCCGCCACCGCCGTACCGAGCAGCACCGGAACCGCCGCCGCACTGAGCGAAGGCGCGCGAACCGCCTGGAGCCAGACCGCGAACGCGCTGGGGCGCGCGCCGCCACTTTGAGGAATCGCTTGCGCGTCTGTCATAGCGTTCTAGATTATGACTTTCTCATCGCGAAGTCGCGCGATCTCGTCGCGCGAATAGCCCAGCAGATCTCTCAGCACCTGCTCGGAATCCGCTCCGATCGCAGGCGCGGGTTGATAGTCAGGCTGCATCGCGCTGAAAGTCACTGGCAAGCCCGGAACGATGCGCTTTCCGCTTTCGGAATGTTCGAGTTCGATCAGCATCCCCGATTCTTTCAGCGCCGGATCGTTCATCAAATCCATCGGATCATAGACGGGACCCGCGGCGAGCTTGCGCTCGCGAAGTTTCCGCACCAACGCGTCGCGATCGAACTCGCGGGTGCGCGATGCGATTTCGTGCTCGAGCTCGTCTACATTCGCCAGTCGCGAGGCCAGCCTCGCAAAACGCGGTTCCCTCGCGAGCGCCGGAATTCCCAGCACCTCACACAACGCCGCGAACTCCTCGTCGCTCGTGATCGCGATGGCGATCCATTGATCGTTGCCCTTGGCCGGAAACACGCCATGCGGCGCCATGCCGGGATCGCGATTGCCGATCGGGCCGTCGTCGCGCCAGTTGAGGAAATAATCCATCATCGCTTCCGGCAGCATCGCGGTCACCGTCTCGGCCATCGAGAGATCGAGATACTGGCCTTCACCGGTCTGGTCGCGATAATGCAGCGCGGCGAGGATGAAAAACACCATCGCGGTGCCGACCGCGAAATCCGGCCAGGTGCCGCCGATGCCGCATGGAAAATCGCCCGGATACCCGGTCAGATGACACATGCCCGCGAACGCCTGCGTGGTTGGCCCGAACCCTACCGTGTTCGCGTAGGGTCCGGTCTGCCCCAACGGTGTCCCCGACAGCATAATGATGTCCGGCTTGATCGCGCGCAGTGATTCGTAGTCGAGCCCGAACTTCTTCATGTTACCGACGGTATAATTTTCCGTCACGATATCGCTGGCCTTGACCAGCCGATGCGCGATCTCACGCGCCTTCGGGTTCATCAGGTTAAGCGCAACGCTTTTGCGCGAAAAATTGATCGAGTTGAAAATCCCGCTCCGATTGATGCCGGGAGTGCCGTCGGTACCGCTGAGAAACCGCACCAGGTCGGGGGCGACGCTGGATTCGACCCGAATCACCTCGGCGCCCATCGCTCCGAGCCATGCGGTGGCGTGCGGGATGGCGAAGATCCACCCGAAATCGGCAACCCTGATTCCTTCAAATGGAAGCGTCATTGGCTACCCATCTTTCAAAAGTTCAAAGTTCTTATCGCGAATGGAGCGCCCGCTCGCGCTCCTTAATGGCCATATAGCTGGTTCGAACGACGACCACTAGACCGCGCAATCTTCGATCTTGACCGCATGATCATTCAGACTCGTGGGGGGAAACGGCGCAGCCAGTGTGATTTTTTATCGCAAACGATTATTGTCGCCGGAAGCGCCAATCGATAGTGCGCTGACTGCCTGTTGCAGGAGCTGAAAACCACGGCAATGAAACCTCGATTGGTCCTCGGCCATTCAAGCCCACAAACTCGATCGGTGAATGTCAGCGCGATCGGACGCTTTTGTCTCGCCATTCTGATGATCGCCGTCCTGTGCGCGTGCCATCATTCCGAGAACGGTTCCTCGACGAATGCGAAAAATCCCGTCGTGGGCCGGTGGCAAGCGGAAATTCCCAGCCCCGTAGGACTTCAGCAATGTGTGATGGACCTCGGCGAAACCGGGCAAATCGCTTATAGCGACAAGTGCCCGATGCCGCTGACCGGTCAGCAGGCCACTATCACGACCGTGCCAAACGGGACCTACGCCCCAAACCTTTATGTCACCGGCAAGGATAGCGGCACTTTCATGATCATGGGAGGAAGCGGCATCTCCGGGATGGTCGGTGCGTTTCGCATCCAAGGCAGCAAACATCTCGAGACCCGCACCGCTCCCGGCGCTGATATCGAGTGGACCCGCAGTTCCTCGCAAGCTCCCATGCGGAGCGCCGCTGCGACCACCGTGCTCCCGGGGCAAGTGCAGTGGCCTGTGAGCGGTGTCCCCGGCATCGCGCAGCGCGCTCTCGCCTATGTTCGGAGCAAGTGGCAACCCGACGCCTTTCTGACATCGATCCAGATGGAGCGGACTACCGGGCTGGCCAATGCGCAATCTCCGGCGGGTGGAGTCCTGATCCAGCTCAATTTCTACTCTTCCGGACAGCAACAGACCCTCACCTTCATGCCCAATTCGCCCTCCAGCGAGTTGATGCCCGGCGCCAGCGCCGATCCCAACGATGAGCGCGCAATACCTGCGAACTTTATGGACCTGCCCGACGCGATAGCCAAACTGCGCGCGAAAGGCCTGCGCGGCAAGCAGATCAAAAGCGCGCACATCGAAAATTATGGCCGCGGGACCTATGCAGGTAGCATCGCCCTGTTCGGCCCTGAATGGGTCGTCGATTCCGCACTGGACGAGCGTGGTGCGGTGCTGGCCGAGTTACCGGATCGAGGAGGCGATGTAAGAATTTCCGGGCCGGAGGAAAATGCGGGCGGCGATGAGAATCAAGCCGGCACCAACATCCATGTTGAAATCACGGGACTGCGAAACAATCGGGGATCGGTCTATTGCTGGCTCTTCACGTCCGGCCAGGATTTTCCATCGAACAGCCACGAGAATGCCGCCAGCACAGCGGCGATGATCACCAATCGACACGCTGCATGTGATTTCGAGAATGAAGACCCCGGCACCTACGCGATTGTGGTTTTTCACGACGAGGACAGCACTCATACGCTGGAGCTGAACCCAAACGGCACTCCGCGGGAGGGCGTTGGTTTATCCAACAACCCTACGATTTCCGGCGCGCTGCCCGGCTATAATGCTGCGATGTTTACCTATCGGGCCGGCACCCTGAACCTGAACATCAATATGCAATATCCCGCTACCACCCAGGCCAGCGCTGCCAGCGCGAGCAAGAACGGCAGGCTGACCGGTTTCGCATTCGTCGGCAGCTCGGTGACGAGTCAGGGATCGCGAGGCAAGCTTCCGCCCGGAACGAAGATCTATCCTCCGGGTTCGACGATCATGGGAACCGAAGGATGTCCGACCAACCGCTACAACACCGACGGAATGATCGTTGCGGTGATCGACTACCAGGGCCGCCCGACCGCCGGCAAGGTCGCGGTAACGCGGCGTCCAGCGAGCGGCGGGAAATTTGAGAACGCGCCCTACTACCTCGATCTCGATTCGGGTCGGACTTTGCAGTTTCTGGGTCCCATCATTGAAAATGGTTCCTACGACGTTCAGCTCGAATATGACTACGCCTTGGGCGAGCCTAAAACGGATTCCGCGTCATTCGTACTGAATCGCAGCTGCCCTCCTACACGTTGATGCGATGGGTGGAACAATCGTCGAAAGGATTTCGAACTTCTAAACGATTCCGTCGCGGCGTAGCGTCGCGAGGTCATCGGAGGAAAGGCCGAGGCGCTCGCCGAGGATCATCGCGTTGTGCTCGCCGAGGCGAGGGGCGCCGCTGCGCAATTGCCACGGCGTGCGGCTAAACATGCATGGCGCACCCGGCATCCGCACCATCCGGGCGGCAGGATGGTCATGCTCAACGAAAAATCCGCGCGCCTTGTATTGCGGGTTGTCGGCGACCTCGCTCGGGAGATTTACCGGAAAGCATGGCACATGATTGGCCTGCGCTTTCTCGAACGCCTGCTGGCGCTTCTCGGTGGAAAGCCAATCGATCAGCGAGGCTTCGACCGCATCATGGTGAGTCGCGCGACTGATGAAGGTAGAAAAAAGTTCGGTCTCCGCCCATTCCGGATTTCCCATCGCGGCCTTGGTCCCCTTCCAGAATCGCTCAGTGATGGGACTGAAACTCACCCATCCATCCTTGCACGGATAGACCCATGGCAGACCCAGCTTGGCGCGAGTGCGAATGCGCACGCCGTAGGGAGCATCGGCGCTCTCGTGGGTGTGAATCCCGACCGCGGGGCGGAACATGCTGACCATCGCGAGCCACGAACTGGTATCGACGTGCTGGCCCTTGCCGGTGCGCTTACGCTGGAAAAGCGCGCACATCGCGGCGGCCGCGCCGGTGTATCCCGCAAGATAGTCGGCCTGGCGATCGGCGGGCTTGAGCGGTGTATGGGTAGCAAAATCCGTCACCTGGTTAACCGGCGTTTCCCATCCGACGCCGCTCATCTGGGTGGCGATGAGATCGCCGCCGGGCGCGTCGCGATATCGGGAATCCGCGCCAAAGGTGGTGAGCGAAACTACAATCAGACGCGGAAAACGCTCGACCAACGTGCGCCAGGAGATACCCAAGCGATCGTTTTCGGCCGGCGGATTGGGATTGAGCAGGATATCCGCGGAATCGAGCAGCTTGAAAAATAGCTCGCGACCGCGCTCGGAATCGAGATTGATCGTGACGCTGAGTTTGTTGGTGTTCAGGTATAGATGAACGCCACCGGTCTCGGGATCGGGCAACTCATCCTTGAAGGGACCGCGCAGCCGCTCGGGCGCGCCAGTGCGCGGCGGCTCGACCTTGACGACCTCGGCGCCGTGATCGGCGAACGCCTTGCCGGCCATCGCGGCGGAATAATTCGGCATGTTTTCGAGGCACACAACCTCGACCACCTTGATGCCTTCCAATGCCCGAGGCTGCTCAGCCATCGAGGCCTCCCACGCGCAGATGTTCGAGGACGTCGAGCAGCTCGCTCATCGAGCGCATCACATGATGCGGCTTGTACTCCGGATGCGTCAACAAATGCTCGTAGGTCGCAGGCCCCGTCGCTACGCCTATCGCCGCGCCGAACCGCGCGTTGCTCGCCGCCATGATGTCTCGCGGCTCGTCGCCCACGTACACACACGCGAGCGGCTCCACTTCCGCCCGCAGCGCCGTATCGCGCAGGCTCTCGCTCTTGTCCAGCGCCCGCGTCAGCGAAGTGGTGTTTTGCGTCACCACCTGGTCCAGGTACGCCGCCAGCCCCACCATCGCGAGCTTCTTGAGCAGCAGCCGCGAGTCGCCCGGGCGGCTGGTAATCACCGCCGTCGCGTATCCTCTGCGCTTCAGCTCGGCCAGCGTTTCCGGAACATGCGGCAGGATTTCCATTCTTTCGGTAGCATCGACTTCGGTCATGAAGTACGCAAACGCCAGCTTCGCGAAGTCGCGCTGCATATGCGCCGGGACCCCCAGCATTCGATCGTCCTGCGCCACCGCATCCCAATAGCGTTCCCGCGTCAGCGCGGGCGTATGGCCCAGGTCGTCGAGCGCCTTCTTCGCCGCGGTATAGAGCGGCCCGTGGATATCGACCAGGGTCCCGTCGAGGTCGAAGAAGATCGCCTTGAATTGCTGAGGTGGCACGGCACTCTCTTTGAAGCCCGCCGCTCCGCGCGTTGTCAAGCGCGATGGGCCCTCGCGCCGGGGTCCGAAATGCACTCGAAAATATATCTCCGCCGGGCTTGGGGTGCAGGCGTTTTCATTTCTCAACACCGGTGGGCCTAACGACGAGGCTGCGCCGCGCGCGTTGGATTTCGAACCCGACCCTGAATGTGGACGGGATTGAGGTTCCCAGGTGGTACCCAAACGGCACAGTTCGCTGGTGTATTTGCTGCCCGGCGGCCGCAACCCGTCGGATGGCCTACGGTTTGTCGCACGCCGCAAGTGCAGACTTAATCTGGAGCATGAGGTGAGTCGAGCCTGGCGTTCTAATCAAGGGCGAATCTTACGAGCCTTTGTCTGGCTTCTTCTCTCTTATTCCCTCTAGTTGTTCTTCCGCGATTATTCTCCATGCGCTGTCTTTCATCTCGCTCACCTTCAGCCGCAAGTCGTCCATCAGCTGTTCGTCATCCAATAGATCGTAGCTCCCTATATCGCTCATCACTCGGAACAAATGCACGACGTCGTGGATGGTTAGATCGTAGTTCGCACTCCTTAGCTTGCTTTCAAGAGGTTTGACGACAGAAGCTCCCTGCTTAGCCAGAGGACGAGCCAAATCTATTACCGGAGGTGCGATGATTTGGCATCCGTATATATAGATTCTGCATTGAGAATCGAAATCGTATTTCTCGAAGATTGCATCGCGTTGAGCCTAAGGCGGCCAGTAGAATTCGTTGGAGATGCCTTTTGGCAGTTGTTCCGCCCTGGAGAACGCGCCGCACAGCAAAAGATCATAAGGGCGATTGTGGTCCGCCTTATCGTTGCGAAATATCATCGGCAGACTGTCTCATTGCTGGCGAAGAGAGCCATCAGTTGGAGTTGAGGTTCTATAGGCCGGTGCCGCAGATCTGTTCGCTATGCCTTTTCCGTGCTGCACACCCTCGATGCCGTAGTCGGCGCGCTCCATCCCGCTCCTATACTGACCTACATGAGCCAATTCGTGAGCGAGCAATGAAAGTCCTCTATACCCTTGGCTACTCGGATCGTAGACGCCCGGGCGGAAGTAGATGTCATTACCGAGGGTTATACCACTCGCGTCTGAAGGGGTGAACCAAGGAACACCGTTTGTGTGAATCCGGGTTTGCCAGAGATCTGATCCGAATGAGAACGGACTTGGGCCAAGTAAGCCGGCAATCTTTGATGCCATCCTGAGAGAGTTTCTAGCCCAATTAACATAATCATCTTGAGTACCGCCACCGATACTTCTCGGTGCTCCGCCACCGCCCAGCCCTTGCGGGCCACTGCGCGAGAGCTGAAACGGGTCCGGATTGTATACATTGCCAACGGGCTTTCAATAGAGAGCGGGCGCACAACGACCTTCGCTTCCACAAACACGTCTGAGTTTGCACACTCTCCGATGATGATATAGCGCTCAGTTAGTAGAGGCAGAGAGTGGCGATTCGTACCATAGTGCGACTATTAAGCCGCCAACCATTCCGCCGCACGCGCCAGCCAAAATGAAATGCGGTGCTGCGAAGAACTCACTCTTATCCAAGGACCCTGAGATCAGGCCCAAGACCGCAACGACAAATGCGCCGATAGTTGCACCAACGGATGCTCCGGCAACTTTTAGATACTTAGTCGATCGATGTTTTAGCCAGTTAGAGCGCTCGACTAGTAACGCTCCGAGGAGACCTAGGAAACAAGACCAGAGTCCGAAAGACATCACGGAGAACGGGTAGAAGAAGATAAGGTCGCCCAATGACTCGACCCAGCCGGCATGCGAATATAGTAGAATTATTGTTACCAGACCGAAGCTCGGGGGTACCAAGAATAGTAGGATTGAAAGCAACAAGGTCTTCTTCTTCAGTGCTGGAGACAATATAGTTAGCCCGACCAGAGGAACAGTTAGGTACCCCAAGGAGTACAATGTTTTCAAATGCTGAGCGGACAAACTGTTGCTCATCCTTACACGTCGACAGTTCTCAAAACGAAGGTAGTCCAAATTGAGGCGTTCATTTCCGAGCGTGAAGGGTTTGCAGGTAACAGCGGAAACGCGCAGGTTCCTGAGCCTTGATAGGTGTACAGCACGGAGGCCGCGGCGTCTCCGCCTGTGCGCAGCGTGATTTTTTAGGTGGTCATTGGCGTGGAGGCCGGCGCGCATTGGCCGCTAAGACCCTGCACCCTATGGCAGGGCGTAACTAGCGTCGTACAAGAAGTGCATTGCCATCGCGAGACGCAGGTTGCCTCGCCATAGGACGATCATCTGAAGAACCAGTCCCATCACGAAACGATAGGCGAATGACATCAGCCCTTGAAAGATTCCACCGTGGTGGTACCCAAAAATGAGCGCCTGGAGGATCACGCCGACGGTGATTCCAATCGCGCCCCTGAAGTAAGTGAAAAGAAACCCTCGATAAGCGGTCTCCTCGCAGATAGCCGCAGTCGGCGACATGACCAGTAGCCATAAGAGGTACTCGCTAAGACCACGAGGCATAAAAGGATCCCCGGTGCTCGCCGGCCCACTCTTGACACTGACTGCGATCAACCAGGCCGTGATCGCGAGCGCCACAGTCGCGACTACAGTTGCACCGACTTTCGTGGGTGCTTCGACACCTATTCCCGCTCTTCCCAAACCACTTCGCGCGATGGAGATCATTACGATCGCAAATACAATCCACTGGTAAGCGACAACGATCCCCCAGAAGGTAAGCCAGTAGCTATGGTTTCCGGGTGGCGGATCGAACAACGGGCGGACGAATGGCAGCGCCCCAAGCACGGTACCATTGAAGATCGGATAGGCGATGATGATCGCCGCGAAAGCGATCCGATGCCACGGGTTCTGCAATGAGAGCGACGGTGCCATCAGCGTCCTACTACGCTCGTGAATGAAATCCGTCAACTGCTGGTTTTCAAGATCGCTCCACGACCCCGCCGACCTCGTACTTGAAAAAAGCCATCGCTTTGAATTGCCGGTGCGGCAGGCATTCTATTTGAGGCCTGTCGCTCCGCGGCATGGTCACGTGCGATGGCCCATCGTGCCCGGAACGAATGCGATGGCGAAGCGGCCCTCGGGCGGGCAATGCAGCTCGATCAACGCCCCCGCCGACGCGCTCGCGGCCGCGCTCAGCGCCAGCACCGCAGCATCGGCCTCGTCGAGCGTCCGGGGCGTCGCAAAATTCGTTACCTTGACCAGGGCCGCCAAGCGCTCGCAAATGTTTCGCCGCGCCACCAGCGCATCGTTGCGCATTCGTTTCGGCGGAAGAAACGCGCCGTCGCACCAAAGCCGCATCTGCAAGTCGGGATACGCCTCGAAGACGCGGACGCCGACTCGCTCCAATGCCGGAAAAACGCCGAATCCGGCGAGCATGAAGCGGGTGAATGTTCCACCTGCCACCGATCCGGTCTTCGAGGCTGCGGGAATGCGCACTACCGACGCGAGGAGCTCCTTTGCGATCTCGCGCAGATGAGGTTTGCAATCGCTCTTCGCGACGCATCCCGCGAAGTAACCGGCCCGCGGGGTCGGAAACATCGAGAGCGGCCGCAGCGCGCCGTCGCAGGTTGCCCGAAGCAGCTCGCGCAAGGAGGCATCGATGACGCGCGCGGGCGGCGCATCGATCCGACTGACCAGCTTGCTATTGGAGCAATCGACGTCGCGCGGCGTGCGCGGCGAATCAATCAGCGCGACGGCGCCTCCAAGATCGCATCCGACCGCATCGGCAATTCGCTGGCCGATCGATTCAGCAATCGGACTCGCGATGCCTTTCAGCGGCACTCGATGATAGGAGAGCTGCGAGCGATCGGCCGACAGCAGCGCGAGGTCGAGGTAGTCCTCGCCCACGTCGACGCCGAGTATCGTGGCATCCGGCGCGAGGTTGATCGCGCGCCGCGTGCAGGTATTCACCGGGGTGGATTGCGATGGAACTGCGGCAACCCATCGGTGATTTCGAACCACGGTGCTTTATATCCGACGTAAATGTGCGCTTGCGGCCGGATGCCTGGATCTTCGTCGAGCGAGCCGGCTGGAATGAACACCAGATTCACATCCGCGCGGACATCCGGGACACTGCATCCGCATACCGAGCAGAAGACCCGCCGGTATCCCGGCGGCGCCTTCCGCACCGGCGCCTCGTAGACCTTCAGCAGCGACTCGCCCGCGGTCCATCGGAAGTCCGCGGGATCGCAGAACAGCTCGGCCATGAATGCGGAACCGCTGGCCTTGCGGCATCGCGAGCAATGGTCGTAGCCGAATTGGGATGCTCGACCGCTCACTTCATAGGCGACGCCTCCGCACAAGCAGCTTCCTTTCATGATGGCCTCCACGCTCTTTCGATTGACTCCGCCACGGCGCTGCGACTAACTGAATCAGAATGATGCTGAATCACGACCACCGCAACGACGGCGATAATCGACGCTCCCGCGTCTGCGCCTGCGTGCCGGGGTCGTGATCGAATAGCCACACCAAACCGGTTGCAGAAGAGGCCGCGGGCGCATAACGCTCGCGGCCTTTTTCTTTTTCGAGGAGGAACCAACATGGGGCGTCAATTGATCGCGGAGCTGGATCGATCGAAGTCGGCCGGCGTCACTTTGAAAGGATGGATTCGGCGGATTCGGGAAACCAAATCGACCACCTTCATCGTTCTGCAGGACTGTTCCGGCATTATCCAGGTGGTCGCCGATCCCGCCCGGCTCAGAAACCTGGGGCTGCGCGCCGAATCCGCGGTGAGTATCCGCGGCCGCCCGCGCATCGATGAGCGCGCGCCTGGAGGCATCGAGATCGATTGCGACCACATCGAGGTACTCGGCCCGGCGGCGGAAGTTCTTCCCTTCACTTCGGCTTCACGCCTCGATGAAATCTCCCCCGATATCGCGATAAGTAACCGGCCGCTCGCACTTCGCACCGAGCGCGGCGGCACGATTTTCCGCATCCAGGCGGCGCTGGCCGAGGAGTTCCGCGCTGCGTTACGCCGCCGCAGGTTCACCGAGATCTTCACCTCGAAGATCGTGGCGAGCGCGACCGAGGGTGGCACCAACCTGTTCGCGATCGAGTATTTCGATCGCATCGCGTATCTCGCCCAGAGCCCGCAATTTTACAAGGAGCACGCCGTCGCGGGCCTCGAGCGGGTGTTCGAGACCGGGCACGTCTATCGCGCCGAGCCGCACGCATCGTCGCGCCATCTGTGCGAGTACCTTTCGCTCGATCTCGAAATGGGATTCATCGAATGTCCCGGCGACCTCATCGATCTGGAGCGCGAGGTTCTCACCGAAGTGTTTGCGGCGATTGGCGAGCGCTTCGCGCCTTCGCTGGCGCAATTCGATTCTTATCTGCCGTCGCTTAAGGGCGCGCCGACCTGGACCTTTGACAAATGCCTTGATCGGCTGCGCAAAACGCATCGACGCGACGATTTGGTCGACGACCTCGATCCGATGGCGGAGCGCCAGCTTTGTGAAATCGCCGAAAACGAATCCGGCGTGGCGGCGCTCTTCGTAACCGAGTTTCCGCTCGGCAGCCGGCCCTTCTACACGCATCCCGCGGACGATGGCGTGCATGCTGCCGGCTTTGATTTGCTGTTGCGTGGGCTCGAAGTCACCACCGGCGGCCAGCGCCTGCATCGGCTATCAGATCTGGAGGCGGCGCTGCGCGCGCGAGGCATCGAGACCGCGGCCTTCGAGTCGCATCTCAGGATGTTCGACTTCGGCATGCCGCCGCACGGAGGGTTGGCGATCGGGCTGGAGCGCCTGACCTGCCAGGTGCTCGGCCTAAAGAACATTCGCGAGGCGACGCTATATCCGCGCGACCTCAATCGTTTGGAACCATGACTGGCGCGCGAGCGTCCGCTGATTGGGCCGCGCCGTTTCGATACAGCATGCGGTACTCGCGGGTGTTGCCGACGACCCGCTTCACGTAGTTGCGAGTCTCGTGGTAGGCGATATTTTCTACCCATTCGTCGTCGGCGCCGGGAAACTTCTCGTTCCAAATTGCTACCGCATGTTCACCGGCATTGTAGGCTGCGACGGCGCGAACCTCGTTGCCGTTGAACATCGCGAACAACTGCTTCAGGTAAACGGTGCCGAGTTCCACATTAGTGGCGGGATCGAACAGGTTGATCGGCTGGGCGATCGCGAGGCCATGCTCGCGCACCATCCTGCTCGCGGTGGTCGGCAACAACTGCATCAGGCCGCGCGCATCCGACACGGAAGTCGCCTCGGGATTGAACCAGCTTTCCTGACGCATCAGCGAAACCACCAGATACGGATCGAGGCGGTCGCCGTCGGTTTTGGTCTCGATCAGTTGCCAATACGCGCGCGGATAGCGGATTCGCTCCGCCATCGGATGGCTTAGCGCGCCGCGTTTTTCCATCTTGCTCGCCGCCACCACCGCGTCGTACCAGGCGCCCGCAGATTGGAAACCGGCCAGCACGAAGCTACGCAGCGCCGCATCGCCGCCGATATGATTCTCGAGCCGCTTCAGCTCCCCCGCTTCGAGTTCCTTCAGCCCCAACTCGCGCAGCGCCAGGACGCGATCGACGTGGAACGCGGCCGGGCCGACCGGCGCGGCCAGATTCGGATCGAACCTGGGTTCCGGCGCGCTCGCCGCGGGAAGCTCCGGCCAGCCGGCATCGATTCGTCGCCGCGCGAGCTCGGGATAGTAGTTGCTGTCGATGCTGGCGGCGCACACCTCGTACAGCGCCTGCGCGCCGGCCTGGTCGCCGTTCTGTTGCTTCGCGCGCGCCTCCCAGTAGGTAAACATGTCACGCGCGCCAGGCTGCGAGCCCGGATGCGTGCGCATCGAGGCGAAGCTCTTCGCGGCCTCGGCATAGCGCTGGGTCATGTACAATGTCCACGGCAGCCGAAATCGCGCGTCATCGGCGGAATCGCTCGAGGGATAGCGCGCGATGACCTTCGCATATTGCGCGCGCGCGAGATCGTACTTGCGCTCCTCGTCATAGATGCGCCCGATGCGCAACATCGCGCCGGGAGCGTAATGGCTTTGCGGAAATCGCGTGATCAGCACGCCGAAGGTCGCACGCGCGCGGTCCCGATCGTCGCGATGCCAGTAGATGCGCGCGAGCGCATCGAGCGCCGCCGGCGCGGACGGTCCAGTCGGAGCGAGGCGCAGATATTGCGCGTATGCGGCTTCGGCCTGCGGCGGCTTGGACTTCAAAGTCTGCGCCTTCATGAAGACGAACTCCGCCCGAAGCGCGGGCGGCGGCGCCAGCGCAAGACCCGCGTAGATTTCACCCAGCGCGAGCGACGGTTGCGCTTCCCGGAGCAGCAGCGCCGCCTCATCACGATGGTGCTGGATCGAGTTGACGTTGGCGACTTCGGGATTGTTGGCCAGGATCGAATTGGCAAAACTGCGCGCCTCGGCATCATGAATCCCGCGCGGATAGCTTGCGCGCAGCGTCATCAGCTCGTGATACGCGCCGCCCGCGTCACCTTCGGCCGCCAGCGCGCGCGCCAGCGCGAGCCGCGCGGACTGCTCGACTTTGGCATCAGTGGTTCGCGCGATTGCTTTGGAAGCCATCGCGGCGGCATCGGTCGCCCGGGTCAGGCGCAGGTAGACTTCCGATAGCGCGACCTCCGCGTTTCCGATGTTCACGCTTTCCGGATAGGTGCGAAGCAGCTTTTCGAGGGTCGAAGCGGACGCCGTGAGGTCGCCCGAGTCCCGTTGCGCGAGGCCCTGATAATAGAGTGCGTAGTCGGCCAGTTGCGGAAAATGATCCGCCGCATAGCCGAGCCGATCGACTGCCACCCTCAGATTGCGGCTGGTATAGGCGCGATAGCCGTCGAGGAAACTCTGCGAGGCGGTCAGGGGAACCTGCGTCGAAGGCGCAGCGGCGGCAGCAGATGGCGCCTGGTCGGCAGGCGTAACGTCTTCGGGGCGGGCCGTCGCGCCGCATCCGACCATCGCGACCGCACCCGCGAGAACCATCGCGACCAGATGATGCCGCTTCATACCCACCTCTAATTGGGTTATCTGATGGCGGCGCGCTTCTCAATCGCGGTGGCCCGCGGTCCGCAAGTCGGGATAACCTGAACCCGCGCGATGAAGACCAACACGAAACTGATTCTCGCTTCGGGATCGCCGCGCCGGCACGAGTTGCTGACTCGCGCGCGCATCGATTTCGAAGTGGTACTAAGCGGCCTTGACGAGATCCGCGAATCCGGCGAGGCCGCGCGGGATTATGCGCTGCGAATGGCGCGCGACAAAGGGCTCGCGGTTTCGACGCGCTATCGCAATCGTCCAGTGCTCGCGGCGGATACGGTGGTCGAATGCGACGGCGAGATTCTTGAGAAGCCCGCCGATGCGCGCGATGCTACTCGAATGCTGATCGCGCTGGCGGGCCGCACGCATACGGTGGTGACGGCGTTCGCGATCGCATCGGACGGCGCAGTGATCGTTAGCGACGCCATCATCAGCCGGGTTACGTTTCGAGCGCTCACGCCCGCGGAGATCGCGGCCTACGTCGCGACCGGCGAACCGTTCGACAAAGCCGGCGCTTACGGCATCCAGGGAATCGGCGGGGGTTTCATTTCGCAGGTCGAGGGATCGCGCGACAACGTGATGGGGCTGCCCACCGAAGAAGTAATCGCGGCGCTGCGGCAGTATGGAATCGTCTAATGCTCGACGCGGAACAAATCGCGCGGCGCCTGCGCGAGGTGCGAGACCGAATCGCCGCGGCGGCTGCACGGTCAGGACGCAACGCGGACCAGGTGCGGCTCGTGCTGGCGAGCAAGACCCAGCCGCCGGAAGCGGTTCGCGCGGCATACCAGGCCGGTGCGCGCCAATTTGGCGAGAATTACGTCCAGGAGGCAGTATCGAAACGGGCCGAGCTGGGCGAACTGCGCGATGCGACCTGGCATCTCATCGGGCATCTGCAAAGCAACAAAGCACGCCTCGCGAGCAAGACCTTCGACATCATCCAGACGCTTGATTCTGCGCGGCTTGCCGATGCGGTCGCGCGCGCGCATCCGTCATCGCCCATGCGCGTGCTGATCGAAGTGAATCTCGGAGGAGAGGCGAGTAAGTCCGGTGTGGCGCCTGGCGCGGTCGAGTCGCTGATCGATTCGACACGGAGCAAGGTGGAGATCGTCGGCTTGATGACGATTCCGCCGCATGCGGACAATGCCGACGGCGCGCGCAAATATTTCGTGGCGCTGCGCGAGCTGCGTGACCGGCTTGCCGCGGGAACCAGGCTTGCGCTAAGCGAGCTTTCGATGGGAATGACGGAGGACTTCGAAGTGGCGATTGCAGAAGGTGCGACGATGGTGCGCGTCGGGCGCGCAGTTTTCGGTGAGCGGCAGACATGAAGAAGCTGGGCTTCATCGGCGGCGGCAACATGGCGGAAGCGCTGGCGCGCGGGCTGGTGGCGCGCAAAATTTTCAGGCCGGCCGAGCTGATCGTCTCGGATGTCGACGCGGGACGCCGGCGCAAAATCAATCGCACGCTGAAAATCGCGGTCACCGACGACAACCTCGAGGTGGTGCGCGAATCGCGCGCGGTATTGCTCGCGGTCAAGCCGCAGCAGATCGACGAGGTGCTCACCGGCGTTGCACGCGAGGAAACAATCCGTCTGCGCGATCGCCTGTTCATCTCCATCGCGGCGGGCATCACCATCGCGCGATTGACCGGCGCGCTGGGCGCGAAGGCGCGGGTGATTCGCGTGATGCCCAATGCGCCCGCGATGGTAGGCCGCGGGATGGCGGCGCTGGTCCGATCGCGAGGCGCTTCGAAAATCGATGAGGATTTCGCACTGAAAATTTTTTTGGCGGTCGGCGATGCGGTCGCGCTCAAGGACGAATCGCTACTCGATCCGGTGACCGCGCTGTCGGGCAGCGGCCCCGCCTATGTCTACCTTTTCGTGAAAGCGCTGGCCGATGCCGCCGCCAACGAGGGGATTCCTCGCGAGCTCGCGATTCGAATGGCGCTGAAGACTGTCGAAGGCGCGGAATACAACATGCGAATGTCGAAGCTCGCGCCGGCAGAGTTGATTCGCATCGTCGCGTCGCCCGGCGGCACCACCGAGGCCGCGCTCAAACGATTCGCCGCCGCGGGCTTTTCTGATATCGTGGCTTCCGCTGTCCATGCAGCCGCCGACCGCTCGCGCGAACTGGGCCGCAACTTCTAGGGAGGAGATCGCCGTGGGGGCCTGGACGGTTTTCATCACTCAAACGCTGTTCTTTATCTCCGGCCTGCTTAATCTGTATTTCTGGATCGTGATCATCGCGGCCGTGATGACGTGGATCGAACCCAACCCGTACAATCCGATCGTGCGTTTTCTGTATTCGGTTACCGAGCCGGTGTTCGACTGGGTGCGCGAGCATCTGCCGGTCCAGTTCGGCGGGATTGATTTTTCACCGCTGGTCGTGATCTTCGGAATCCAGATCATTCAATCGGTCGTCTTGCCGACACTTCGCCAGGCATTGATAGGTTCGCCGTTTGCCTGATGCGCCGGTTCCGAAGTGGCTTCGAACCGGTGTCGATTTCGTAACGATCGAGATCATTGCGCGTCCGGGCTCGCAACGGCGCGGGTTGCTGCGGATAGAGCCTCGCGGTCTCGTGATCGGGATCGCATCGCCGGCGGAAAAAGGAAAAGCCAACGAGGAATTGATCGCGACGATTGCAAACATTGCGGGCGTGGCGCGCGCAGAAGTCTCGATCCTTCGCGGTACTGGCGCGCGCAACAAAGTGCTGCGCATCGCGAGCGAACAACCTTCGGCAATCGCGCGGCGGATTACAATGTTCGTCGCGGGCGATTCGGGTTGACGTTTATCATCCTGAGATAGATTCGAGCTGATTGGCGCCGGCTGCTTCTCCCTCGCGATGCGAAGAGGAAACCCGATTGCGGCTATTGCTGTATCGCCGCGGCGAACAGCCCATGACCCGCTTGAAAGCAGTGCTGAAAGCGCTGTCGGATTCATAGCCGACGGACAGCGCAATGACGGAAATGGAATCGCTGGAATTCGTCAACCGGTCGCCGGCCAGCAGCATCCGCCAGCGCGTCAGGTATTCCATCGGTGACTCGCCCACCGTCTGTTTGAATTTCAGGGCAAAGGTCGATCGCGACATGCCGGCGCGCTTGGCCAGCTCGTGCAGGGTCCAGGGTTGCGCGGGATCGTCGTGGATCGACTTGATCGCGGCGCTCATTTGTTTGTCTGCGAGGGCGAAGAGCCATCCAACGCCGGCCCTCAATCCTTCCGCCAGATGCAGCCGCAAGGCCTGCACCAGCATCATGTAGGCGAGCTGTTGTGCGACCAGAAAACCGCCCGGCTGCGGTTCGTCTAGTTCCTGCCTCATCCGCTCCAGAGACCAGCGCAGAGCAGCCTTATCCGATTCTTTCCGGAGGTGCACAATCGGCGGTAACATTCCTAACAGGATGCCGGCATGATTCCCGGTAAGGGCGAAGTGGCCGCCGACCATAAAGCAATCCCCGCCGCCATTGTACGTAGTGATGCCACTATCTCGCCGGATCGATAAGATTGTGCGGTAGTCGACCGGCGTTAAACTTAGATCGCTCGCAAGTCGGAAGGGCAGTCCGCGTGGCAGAACGAAACAGTCCCCCGTCTTCAGGCGCACCGGGTCGGGAACGCCCTCTACGGAGAGCCAGCACTGGCCGGAAACCAGAGCGTAGCATTTGATGCCTTCATGCCTGGGAAACTGGACGGACAGATCACCACCCACATCAAAGCCCCCGGAGGCGTAACTGCGCGGCTTCAGCAGCGAGAGCACATCTGAGAGCGGGTCCATGGGCCATCTCCGGACGATTGCGAAGATAATACGGACTTTAGAGCATAGATCGTATGTTCTCAATCGTTATGCTCGTTATGAATTAAACAAAGGGAGAAGTCGCAATGCGTGTCTTCGTCACTGGTGCTACAGGCTTTATCGGTTCTGCGATCGTTCCGGAGCTAATCGAAGCGGGCCATCAGGTGCTCGGTCTGGCGCGCTCGGATGCAGGCGCCAAGTCTCTCGTTGCCGCGGGTGCGCAGGTGCATCGCGGCCATCTGGAAGACCCGGAAAGCTTGCGCAGTGGAGCCGCGCGGTCGGATGGCGTGATCCATTGCGCCTTTATTCACGACTTCTCGAACTACCAGGCTAACTGCGAGATAGACCGGCGAGCCATCGAGGCTCTCGGCTCGGCGTTCGCCGGCTCTGATCGCCCCTTGATCGTTACCTCCGGGACCGCGCTCCTCACCCCAGGGCGCCTCGGGACCGAAGAAGATACATTCGCTGCGACGCTTCCCCGGGCAGCTTCGGAACAGGCCACAGAGGCGATGGCGGCGCGCGGAGTCTGCGCTTCGGTGGTGCGCCTTCCACCATCGGTCCACGACGTCAACAAGCATGGACTAGTCACGACGATGATCGGTTTGGCTCGCGAGAAGGGTGTCTCGGCCTATGTCGGCGACGGCCTCAACCGCTGGCCCGCAGTACATCGACTCGATGCTGCCCATCTCTTCCGGCTGGCGCTTGAGAAGGGTTCCGGCGCAGTTCGGTATCACGCGGTCGCCGAAGAAGGCGTGCCCCTTCGCAACATCGCGGAGGTAATCGGGCGGCGTTTGAACCTTCCGGTGGTCGCCAAGTCGCCTGAAGAGGCGGCCGATCATTTTGGCTTCCTCGGGTTCTTCGTGAGTGTCGACGCGCCGGCATCGAGTGCGCTGACGCAGCAACGGCTGGGATGGCGCCCCTCGCAGACTGGGCTGATTTCCGACATAGAGCATGCGCGCGATTTGGAAAACTGAACAAACCACCAGAACCGCCCAATAATCGTGGAAGGGGCAGATCAGCCTGCCAAGGCGAAACAATGGTGAAGCCTTCGCAGTTTCGTTGACAACGATTCCTAAGGTGGTTACCTACTCCTTAGCGATATTCTGATCTCCTTAGCCACGAAACGTTTTCTTATGCCGATTTACGAATACAAATGCGCCAAATGCGGCGTCGTCGAAGTGATGCAGGGCATCAAAGAGAAGCCGCTCAAGAAATGCCCCAACTGTAAATCCAAAGTTGAAAGGATGATCTCGTCGACTTCGTTCGTCCTCAAGGGCAGCGGATGGTACGCGACCGATTACGCCAAGAAGCCCGCCCCCTCCACTGATACTTCGAGTGCGAGCAATGGCACCAACGGTAGCGCTTCGGCAAGCGAAACTTCCAAACCCGCCACCGAGAAGAGCAGCTCGACCCCCGAAACCAAAGAGGCGAAGCCCTCGACTGCGAGCGAGAAGCCGGCCGCCAGCGCCAAGCCGGCATCGACCAGCAAGTCCGACTAAATCAGTTTCCGAGCACCGAATGAGAACCGCGGGGTAGTTGCCTCGCGGTTTTTTTGTTTCAATGCGCTTCGAGTCCGATGATGCGCGCAATCGTGATCGACCATCGAGTCTCGCTGCGGCGCGACTATCCCGAACCGGCAAAGACACCCGGCGAATGCATTGTGCGGGTGAGGATGGCGGGGATCTGCGGCACCGATCTCGAACTCGCGCAGGGCTACATGGGATATCGCGGAGTTCCCGGCCACGAATTTGTCGGCGAAGTCGTCGAGACGGCGAATCCCGCGCTGTCAGGACGCCGGGTCGTCGGCGAGATCAACGCGGCCTGCGGCAAATGTCGCCTCTGCGCCGAAGGAATGGGGCGTCATTGCCCCAACCGCACGGTGCTGGGGATCCTCGGCCGCGACGGCGCTTTCGCGGACTACCTCCGGCTTCCGGAAGGCAATCTGATTCCGCTTCCCGACTCGATTCCCGATGAAATCGCCGTGTTCGTCGAACCACTCGCCGCAGCCTACGAGATTTTCGAGCAGACCAATATTCCGAGCAGCGATCGCATCCTCGTGCTCGGCGACGGACGCCTCGGCGCGCTGGTCGCGATGACGTTCAAGGCAGAAGGCCACGATGTAATCGTCGGTGGCCATCATCCGGAGAAGGCACAGCGCCTGGGCCTCGCGGTGGTGCATCAGAAGGATCTGAACGATCGTTTCGATGTGGTCGTCGACTGCACCGGCTCCAACGGTGGATTCGTCCGCGCGCTTGAACTGCTGCGACCGCGCGGAACCCTGGTATTGAAAAGCACCGCGGCGGCATCGGCGGCGCTCAACCTTGCGCCGGTCGTCATCAACGAGATCACGATTGTGGGTTCCCGATGCGGCCGGTTCGCACCTGCAATCGACGCGCTGGCGGCCGGCAAGATCGATCCGCGGCCGATGATCTCCGCCATCATGCCCCTTGACGATGGGCTCCGCGCTTTCGATGAAGCAGCCAAGTCATCGAACCTGAAAGTTCTGTTGCAGGCCGCGTGAAACGGGCGCGCATCCAGTCCGCTCGCGCCGTGCGAACCGCGATCATCGCGGGTATCGATACCGGGGGCACCTTCACCGATCTGGTCGCGATGGTCGGCGGCGAGCTGGTCGTTCACAAAACACTTTCGACCCCCGACGATCCGGCGCGCGCCGTCATCGAGGGCCTCGCACAGATGCTCGGCGGCGCAACAGCCGCGATGGTTACCTACAGCTCGACGGTCGCCACCAACGCGCTGCTCGAAGCGAAAGGCGCGCGGGTCGCGCTCTTCACCAACGCGCGTTTCGAGGATCTGATCGAAATCGGACGGCAGAATCGCAGCGAATTGTATGCGCTGTCGCCCTCGCGCCCGACGCCGCTGGTCGCGCGGCCGATGCGCTTCGGCGTCGAGGAACGCACGCTCTTTGACGGCTCCATCGCAACCCCGCTGACGCGCGAGGAGCTGGCGCGCATCGTAAAGGTGGCGCGCGGAGGTACGGCCGAGTCTTTCGCGGTGTGCCTACTGCATTCGTACGCGAATCCGGCAAATGAAAATGCGATCGCGGATGCGCTGAAACCGATCGGTCGCCCAACGTCAGTTTCGCACCGGATTTTGGCCGAGTATCGCGAGTTCGAGCGGCTCTCCACCACCGTCGTGAATGCCTACGTCGCGCCGCGGATGGCCACCCATCTGCGCAACCTGCAATCGCGCCTCAAAGGAACACATCTGCGGGTGATGCAGTCGAACGGCAGCGCAATTGGCGTCGACCTCGCGCAGGAAGAACCGGTTCGCACGATTCTCTCGGGCCCCGCGGCCGGGGTTATCGGGGCCGGCGAGCTGGCGCGCGCGATGGGCACCGATCGCTTCATCACCTTTGATATGGGCGGCACTTCGACCGACGTGTCGATGTTCGATCGCCGCGCGCGCATCCGCACCCTCAGCTATCAGAATGGATACGCAGTGCGGACTCCCGTCATCGACATACACACGGTCGGCGCGGGCGGCGGCTCGATTGCGCGCGTCGATGCGGGAGGCGCGCTGCGCGTGGGTCCTGAAAGCGCGGGCGCGAATCCAGGCCCAGCCTGTTACGGACGCGGCGATCTTCCAACCGTCACTGACGCGGATTTGGTGGCAGGCCGCATCGTCGCGAAGAATTTTCTTGGCGGCGCGATGAAGATTTTCCCGGATCGCGCGGCGCGCGCCATCGGCAAACTCGCATCGCAATTGCGCACCAGCGCGACACTGGCGGCGCGCGGAGTCATTCGCGTCGTCAATGCCAACATGGAGCGCGCGATTCGTGTGATCACGGTTGAGCGCGGCTTCGATCCGCGCGATTTTGCGCTGCTAGCATTCGGCGGCGCGGGCCCGATGCATGCCTGCGAACTGGCGCTCGACCTGGGCATTCGCCACCTGGTGCTGCCGCGCAATCCGGGCCTGCTATGCGCGTGGGGAGCGCTGGGTGCGCCAGTCGGGCGCGAATATTCGATGACCATTCGCGACGCGACGCCGACGCATCGCAACCTGATTCGGCGCTCCGCTCCGATGATCAAACGCGCCGTGAGAGAGCTCGAGAGCGAAGGAGTTGCGCGAACCCAAATTGAGCATGAGCTGTTCGCCGATATGCGTTATCGCGGACAGTCCTACGAGCTCGAGGTGGCGCTCACCCCGCGCTTCATCGAGGAGTTTCACCGGGCGCATCAGCGGACCTTTGGCCACTCATCGAAAGGGTCGGCGATCGAAGTGGTGAACCTGCGCTTGCGTTCGTCGGCACCCGGGCCCGCCGTTGGACCGCGCAAAATAGCGCGGTCGGCCAGAACGCCGGCGCCGGTTGCGCGCATCGACACATTGGTCGACGACAAGGCGCGTCGCCTCCCCGTGTATCCGCGCGACGACCTCGGATCCGGCGCGAAGCTTTCCGGCCCGCTCATTGTGGTCGAACTAAGTTCCACCTCGTATGTCGCGCCTGATTTCGCGATGCGGGTCGACGACTACGGCAACCTGCATCTGGAGATGCGCGCATGAAGCTCGATTCGGTAACCCTCGCGGTCATGAACAATCGCCTCGCCGCGATCGCCGAGGAGATGGGAGTGGTGCTCGGGATGACCGGCTTCTCACCCAACATCAAGGAGCGGCATGATTTTTCATGCGCGCTGTTCGACGGGCGCGGCGAGCTGGTCGCGCAGGCGGCGCATATCCCGGTGCATCTCGGATCGACGCCGCTGTCGGTGCGCGCCGCGATCGAGCGGCTCGAGCTCTCCCCGGGTGACATTGCGGCACTCAATGATCCATTCGCGGGCGGCACTCATTTGCCCGATTTGACGCTGGTGGCGCCGATCTTTCTGGGCAATGAGAAACGTCCGTTCGCCTTCGCGGCCAATCGCGCACATCACGCGGACATCGGCGGGATGGCGCCGGGCTCGATGGCGCTCGCAACCGAGATTTACCAGGAAGGCTTTCGCCTGCCGCCGGTGAAAATCGTCGAGGCGGGAGCCATCTCACGCGATGTGCTGACGCTGTTCCTCGCCAATACGCGCGTGCATGAAGAACGCGAGGGCGATTTGCGGGCGCAGATCGCGGCGCTCTCGATTGGCGCGGATCGTTTGCGCTCGCTGGTCGAGACTTCGGGCCGCACCACCATCGCGGCTGCGATGGACGCCCTGAAGACCTATTCCGCGCGCCTGATGGAAGCGGAGTTGCGCAAGATAAAGCCGGGAACTTACGCCGCGGAGGATTTCCTCGACGACGACGGGTTCGGCACCGAGCATATTCCGATTCGGGTGAAGATTCGCATCGGCGGCGGCAAGGCGATGGTTGATTTCGCGGGTTCGTCGCCGCAGGTACGCGGCAACGTGAATGCGAACTACGCGATCACGCTATCGGCGACTTTTTACGTGATGAAATGCATCGCGTCCGAGGAGGTTCCAGCCAACGAAGGCCTGATGCGCCCGATCAAAGTGTTCGCGCCCGCGGGTTCGATCGTAAATGCCAATCCGCCCGCAGCAGTTGCCGGCGGAAACGTGGAAACCTCGCAGCGCATCGTCGACGTGCTGTTCAAGGCGCTGGCGCCCGCCGCGCCCGGACGCATCGCGGCGGCGAGTTCGGGCTCGATGTCGAATCTTACCATCGGCGGGTTCGACCACTTTCGCGAGCGTCACTTTTCCTACTACGAGACGATTGCTGGAGGCGCGGGCGCGTCGCGCGAGCATCCGGGCACCTCTGGAATTCATACGCACATGACCAACACGCTGAACACGCCGATCGAAGCACTGGAAACCTACTATCCGATGCGGGTGACGGAGTATCGAATACGGCGCGGCTCGGGAGGTCGCGGCACTTCTCGCGGCGGCGACGGACTGGTGCGCGAACTCCAATGCCTGGTCGATTCCAGCGTCAGCCTGCTCACCGATCGTCGCATCACGAGGCCGTGGGGTTTGAATGGTGGTGGCGAGGGTGCGGCGGGCGCCAACTATCTGGTGCATGGGAGCAAGCGCAAGAAGCTTCCCGGAAAAACCAATGTGCGCCTGATGCCCGGTGATCGGATTCGCATCGAAACCCCGGGTGGCGGCGGCTGGGGCCGGGCTGCCAAGGCTCCTAAGCCAGCTAGATAACCTTCTGCTCGCGCAGGCGTGTGCGTGTCGAGGCGTCGATGCCCAGTTCCCCGAGCACGTCATCTGTATGCGCGCCCAACGCCGGCGCCGGTGTGCGAACCCGAGTCGGTGTGCGTGAAAATTTGGCGGTCGGGCCGACGATCGGAACTATCGTGCCGTCGGCCTGCGGTGTGTCCTGCATCATGTCGCGCGCGAGGACGTGGGCATCGCGCGCCGCTTCGGCGTAGGACCGAATCGGTGCGCAGGCGATCGCATTCGCGGCGCATTCGGCAACCGCCTCTGCCACTGTGCGCGTCGCGCACCAGCCGGCGAACAGCGCATTGCATTCGTCGCGATGCTTCGCGCGTAAAGCGGCGGTCGCATAGTCAGGATTGTCTGCGAGGTCAGGCCGGCCCGCGAGTCGCGCGAACACCCGCCAGTGACTGTCCAGCAGCGTGCCTGCGATGATTCGCCCGTCGCGGCATTGATAAATGTTGGCAGGAATCGAAAACCCGAATTCGTTGCCCCAGCGCGGCATCGGAACACCCACCGCACCGAGGGTTGGATAGCCATTGGACTGGAACAGCATCGCGTCGAGGAGCGAAACATCGACGTGCTGACCCTCGCCGGTTTGGTCGCGATGGCGCAGCGCCGCAATCGCGCCGATCGCCCCATGAAGTCCCGCCAAGTCGTCGCATAGAAAAGTCGGCGCCTTCATCGGCGGTCCGTTCACTTCGCCATTGAGCGAGATGAACCCGCCCGCCGCCTGCGCCATCGGATCGTAGCCGACGCGATCGTGATCGGGCCCCCACTGTCCCCATCCGCTGATCGACACGTACACGATGTCGGCCTTCACCTTGCGCACGTCGTCATAGCCGAGGCCCCACTTTACCAGCGTGCCGGGACGGAAATTCTGCACGATGATATCGGTGCTCTTTGCGAGTTTCAGGAAAATGTCGCGCCCCTCAGGCACCCTCATATCGAGGGTCAGGTCGCGTTTGTTTCGATTGACCGTGGCATGCGCAAAGCTAAGCGGCGGATTCGTGCCCGGCAGGTAGGGCGTGATGCGCCGCCCGACTTCGCCGTCGGGCGCTTCGATTTTGATCACATCGGCGCCGAGGTCCGCGAGTATGCAAGCGCACATCGGACCCGCCCAACTGGTAGTAACGTCCATCACGCGGATGCCGTGCAGCGGTCCGGTCAGGTCCTTTCGCGCCTCCCGATAGAAATCCGACTTTTCCATGGCTCTCCCCGATTCTTCGGTGTTGCGGCGAAATCCTACTGCGATGCGCCTCGCTTCCTCAAACGCGATAGCGGCTCGATCGGCTCGCCGTTGCAAATACCCCATCGGTCAGAAAGCATATTTCGCGGCCACTCCGATGCGTTTCGAATACCTCATAGGAATGCGATATCTGCGCGCGCGACGGCGCGAACGCTTCGTCTCGCTCATCGCTATCATCTCACTGGCCGGAGTGATGCTCGGCACCTTCTCATTGACAGTGGCGTTGTCGGTAATGAGCGGATTCCAGGTCGATTTGCGCGCGCGGCTGCTCTCGTTCACCCCGCAAATCGTGGTCGAACGAACCGATGGTCAGGTGTGGAACCCTGATGCGCTGCGAACCCGGATCGCGGCGATGCCGGGAGTGGTCGCGGTGGCGCCGTTTGTCACCTCGCAAGTTATGGCGGTCGGGACCACGGCCAGCGGCGCGCCTTCATATATGTCGGGCGGAATGCTGCGCGGCGTCATCGCGAAAAACAATCCGGTCCTGACCGAATTGAAGAGCACGTTGCAATCGGGGAGCCTCGAATCGTTGAGCGAGATGCATCAGGTCGAGGTCGTCGACAATGGCGCAAAACGGCAGGTCGAACTGCCGGGCGCGATACTCGGCCGCACTCTGGCGCTCGATTTGGGCGCCGTTCGCATCGGCGACATCATCACGCTGGTCTCGCCTGCGAGCCTGGCCGGCGCCGCTGGCAGCCCTCGCCTCAAGCGGTTTGTGGTCAGCGGCTTCTTCCATTCGGGCATGTATGACTTTGATTCGAGCCTGATCTTCGTCGATATCAAGGCCGGCCGCGCGCTGCTGGCTGACGATCCGCAACTGGAATCAGGCCTCGAGGCCCGGGTCAAGGACCTGTTCGAAGCGCCGGCAATCGGGGCAAAGATAGCGGCGCTCGCGGGACCGGGCTTCACGGTCAAGGATTGGACCCAGGAGAACGCGCCGCTCTTTTCAGCTTTGCAACTGGAGAAGTTCACCTACTTCCTGGTGCTGATGCTGATTGTGCTGGTGGCGGCATTCAACATCATTGCGACCCTGGTGATGGTGGTGATGGAGCGGCGCAAGGAAATCGCAATCCTGCGCGCGATGGGCGCGCGCGCCGGTTCGGTCGCCGCGATTTTCCTTACCGAAGGCGCGGTGCTGGGCGTGGTCGGCACCGTTCTCGGCACCGGAGCGGGGTTCCTCACTTCGTGGGCGATAGGCAAGTATCATCTGATAAGGTTGCCGGCGGATATGTTCATGATCAGCTATGTGCCGGTGCGGACCTATCCGCTCAACTTCGTGCTGGTCGCAGTCGCCTCCATCATTCTATGCATCGTGGCCGCGTTGTATCCGGCGCTGAAGGCGCGCTCGCTCTCTCCGGTCGAGGTGATTCGCTATGAGTGACGCGACCGCGAGCGTAATCGCGCCTCAACCGTTGTCGCGAACAGCTGGTCCTTTGATCGTCGCCACCGGCATCACCAAGAATTTCTACGATGTCGATCGCGAGATTCGCGTGTTGCAGGATCTCTCGCTCACAGTGCAGCCGGGCGAATTGATTGCGGTGGTGGGCCAGTCGGGCACCGGGAAGTCGACGCTACTGCACATTCTTGGCAGCCTCGAGCGGCCGAGCAGCGGCAAGGTACTCTTCGAGGGTCAGGACTTATTCGCGCTCGACGAGCGCGCGCTGGCGGATTTCCGCAACCGCAGACTCGGTTTCGTGTTCCAGTTTCATTATCTGCTGGCAGACTTCAACGCGCTGGAAAACGTGATGATGCCGGCGCTGATCGGGCGCGTGCCGGAGCGCGAGGCACGCCAGCGGGCCGAGCAAATGCTCGCGATGGTCGGGCTCGGCGACAAGCTGCATCGGCGTCCCGCGGAGCTGTCCGGCGGCGAGCAGCAGCGCGTCGCGGTTGCCAGAGCGGTGGTGCAGAGCCCGCGCCTGGTGCTGGCGGACGAGCCGACCGGCAATCTCGACCCGCATACCGCGGACGAGGTCCACGAGCTCTTTCATAAATTGAATCGGGATCTCGACGTCACCTTGATTGTCGCGACGCATAATGAGCGGCTGACGCGCAGCATGGGGCGGGCGCTGCGCCTGAAAGACGGCAAACTGTTCGACGAGCCGCGAGCCTAAGCGCGTCTGCACCTCGCAATGAATTGTTGCCGCGGCATGTCAGGTTTACATCACAGGGGTGATTGGTTAGCTTGGCGTGCGTTTGGGTGGACATTGGTGGCAATCGGAAGAGGCAACGCGCGATGGTGGTGCGCGCTCGGGGTACTGTTATCCCTGTTGCTGCCGTTGGGCGGCGCCGTCGCGCGCGCCCAGAATCCGGTAATCTCTGACATTCAGATCGAAGGTAATCAGCGCGTCGAAGCCGACGCGATTCGGCTGCATATTACGCAACGGGCGGGGGAGCCGCTCAATCGTGACGCCGTCAGTAACGACATCAAGTCCATTTATCAGATGGGCTTTTTTCGTAATGTGACTGCCGACACCCGCTATCAGAACGGCAAGGAAGTCCTGGTCTACAAGGTCACCGAGCGGCCCCAGGTGACCGATGTAAAGATCACCGGGATGGATGCGTTTCGGCCCACCGACGACAAGATAATCGCCGCGATGAAGCTGCACCCAGGCTCGATCGTGGATCCCGCTCGCGTGGACGAAACCAAGAAAGCGATCAAGGAAGCATACGCGAGCAAGGGCTATTCCGACGTCACCATCGACTATCGCGAAAAGCCCGGGCCGAACAATACCGAAGTCGGAACCTTCGCCATCACGGAAGGCCCCAAGGTCTACATTACCGAAGTCGACTTCACCGGTAATCACGCGTTCTCGGCGCGTGAATTGCGCACTCAGATGGATACCGGGAGTCCACATCCCCATCCTGAGCTGGATCACCAGCCAAGGGGTGCTCGATCAAAAGAAGCTGCGCGAGGACACCGACCGCATCGCGGCATTCTACTACGACCACGGTTATCTGAACGTCCACGTCGGCGAACCAGTCATCACGCGCCTGCCCAAGGGGATCAAATTAGTGATTCCCATCGATGAGGGTCCGCTATTCAAGGTCGGCAGCGTGGACGTCGCCGGAGACCTGAAATATCCGCGCAGCGAACTGGTTCCGCTGGTGACCATCAAGCCCGGCGAAGACTTCAGAGGCTCGGCGTTACAGCATGACGTGCTGACGTTGTCGGACTTCTATTCGGATCGCGGCTATGCCTTCGTCGACGTGCAACCCAAGACGTCGCTCGACCCGATCGCGCGCAAAGTGAACATCACTTTCACCATCAGCCCGGGCCGCGAAGTGCTGGTCAACCGGATCAACATTTCCGGCAACACCAAAACCTCGGACAAAGTCATCCGGCGCGAGATGCAGGTGCAGGAGCAGGAACCCTACTCGGCCTCGGCGATTCGCTACTCGAAGCAGCGGCTCGATCAGCTCGGTTTCTTCAGCGAAACCCGCATCACTACGGCGCCGTCGCAACAACCGGACAAGGTCGACCTGAACGTCAATGTGACCGAGCAAAGCACCGCGTCATTTCAAGTCGCGGGCGGCTTCGACAGCTACCAGTCGATCTTCGGGCATTTTCAACTCGGCAATACCAACCTGTTTGGTGGCGGCGAGGCGGTTCTGCTGAGCGCTCAGATAGGCTTTCTGTTTCAAAACTATACTGCGAGTTACACCGAGCCCTGGTTCCTCGACATCCCGCTGGCGGTGTCGCTGTCGATATTCTCGAGCAAAACCGACCTCTTCACTTTCCATCAAAATGCCGCCGGCGGTGCGATCAACTCCAGCTACCCGCTGGTCGAGCTGGGCTTCAAGAACATAGGCCCCTTCTCGCTCAGGGATATACGCGCCGGCCTGGGTTACCAGTTCCAAAGCGTAGGAATTGGCGGACTGTCCCCATTCACCACCTTCCAGATCGCGAGGTACAAGGGATACACGAAGGTTTCCGAGTTGATGCCCAGCATCCGGCGCGTAACGGTCGACAATCCCATCGATCCTCGCAGCGGTTCGATCGAGAGCCTCAGCGCGGAGATCGCGGGCGTCGGTCCAGGTACCTCGTTCGTGAAGGCAGTCGCGCACGCGCGTTTCTTCTACACCTTCATCAAGAGTGCGACCTTCGGGCAGTGGGTCTTTTCGCCCGGGGTGACCTATGGAATCGGTACGACGCTGTCGCCGGGCAACGGCAGCGAGCTTCCACTGTATGAGCGATTCTTTCCGGGCGGCGTGGGCGGTCAGGGGGACGTTCGCGGCTATCAGCTTTATTCGTTGGGCCCGCAAGTGCTGTTGCTGAACCAGGCCGGAGTTCCGCTTCAGATCGAAAACATCGGAGGCAGCAAAGAGGTTATCCTCAATGGCGAAATCACCTTTCCGATTCTTACCGGATTGGGAATTCGCGGCGTCATCTTTGCCGATGCCGGTCAGGCCTATCGTTTGAGCGAAAGCGTTACGCTCAGTTCCCTCCAGGCAGCTTACGGAATCGGCATTCGATGGCGCTCGCCGTTTGGTCCGCTTGCGGTCGACATCGCGCGCCCCATCAATCCGCGTCCCCAGGACATGAATAATGTTTTCGAGATCGGCGGTGGCGCGCCCCTATAGCGCAGCGCATAGAAAATTGGCTTAAATACTGCTCGATAGTCGCAATTCAGACAGCGCAGGGCCCGCTCGCTTCGGACTCCCCGTCCAACCCGCGTTGCTATGATTCGTCGTACGGAGGATTCCTATTCAGATGAAAAAACGGTTGATGGCCGCTGTTACCCTTTTAGCGTTGATTGCCGCGGCTCCCGCGCGCGCCGATATAAAGCTCGCCTATGTCGACGTTCAGCGCGCGCTCAACGAATGCGAAGCGGGTAAGACCGCGAAGGCCGAGTTCCGCGTCAAGGTCCAGGGTGTCGAACAGAAGCTGCAGCGCGAACAGACCGACGTTGCTAACCTCAAGGACGAACTCGAGAAAAAAGGCATGCTCATGAAGCCCGAGCAGCGTCAGAGTCTGCAGGACGAGTACCTCAACAAGGCCAAGAACTTCGAGCGCAACTTCAAAGATTCCAAGGATGACCTCGAGCGCAAGGATCAGGAGATGACCGCCAAAATCATCCACGACATCGCCGAAGTGATTCGCAACGTGGGAGAAAAAAGCGGCTACACCATGGTGATGGAAAAGGGCCAGATTCTGTGGGGAATTCCCAGCATCGACATCACCGACCAGGTCATTCGCACGTACAATAGCATGCACGTTAAGGTCGGAACGCTCGGAGGCGGAGCGGCCGCCGCGCAGAGCGCCGACAATGATGCCGGGGACGAGCAGCACGCCGGCGCATCCTCGCCGAGTGGCTTCGGCGCCGCGGCTGCCAGGCATTCGTCGATCTCGAAGTAGGGCTCCGCAAGGGCATTTTGGCAGACCACAAGAAGCACGGGTTCGATCGATTTCTGCGGATGCTGCCGCATCGCTACCCGTTTCTGATGGTGGACCGGGTGGTAGAGATCGCCGGCGGCACGGCGCGCACGATCAAGAATGTGAGCAACAACGAGCCGTTCTTCGTCGGACATTTTCCGGGCAATCCGGTGATGCCGGGAGTGCTGATCATCGAGGCGCTCGCGCAATCGGCGGCCATTCTCGCGCTGGCCGAGATGAAATCCGACTCGCAGCGAATCTTCGTGCTGACCGGCATCGAGAAGGCGCGCTTTCGCAGGCCGGTCGTTCCCGGTGACCAGCTCGATATGGAAGTCAGCGTCATCCGCAGCCGCGGACCGCTTTGGAAGATGCACGCAGAAGCTCGCGTCGGCGGCGAAATCGCGGCCGAAGCCGAACTCTCCGCGATGGAAGTGTCCGAGGAGAAATTGTCATAGCCGGCAAGGTTCATCCTTCAGCGGTGATCGACAGCCGCGCGGAACTCGACACTTCGGTCGAGGTCGGCCCCGGCGCCGTCATCGGTCCCAACGTGCGCATCGGCGCGAATACCGTGGTGGGTCCGTATGCGGTCATCGAAAGCAACACCACTATCGGCGCGCGCAACCACATCTTTCAGTTCGCCTCGATCGGCGCGGAACCTCAGGACTTGAAGTTTAAGGGCGAACCTTCAGTGGTCGAGATTGGCGACGATAATCTGATTCGCGAGTTCTGCACCATTCATCGCGGCACCACGGGCGGAGGGATGGTGACCCGGATTGGTAATCACGTTCTCGCGATGAACTACGTACACATCGCCCATGACTGCATCATCGGCGATCACTGTATCCTCGCCAACTCGACCGAGCTCGCGGGTCATATTGTGTTCGAGGATCATGTTCGCGCGATGGGCGGCGTGCTTATTCAACAGTTTACCCGGATGGGCGCATACTCAATGCTGGCCGCTGGCGCGCGCGTCGAACTCGACGTTCCTCCCTACGCAATCGCTTCCGGAGACCGGGCGCGCCTGGTCGGAGTTCATGAAATCGGACTCCAGCGCGGCGGATTCAGCGCGGAACAGATCGCGGTGATCAAGAACGCGATGCGTAAACTGTTTTTTTCGAAGTTGACGCGCGAAGAAGCCATCAAGGAAGTCCTGGCCGAGTATAGCGGCGTCCCTGAAGTAGAGCGCCTGGTGAGCTTCATCCAGAAATCCCAACGCGGCGTCGTCGGGCGCGAGCGTGAATAGCCTTGGCCTCATCGCGGGCAACGGAGTCTTCCCCCTCGAAGTTGCCATCGCTGCGCGCCGCCATGGAATCAAACTGGTCGCACTCGCACATCAGGGCGAGACCAAACCTGAACTCGAAGCGCAGGTCGACCAACTGACGTGGATCAAGGTCGGCGAGCTGCAAAAAATTATCGATGTGTTGAAAAGCGCCGGCGTCGAGAATGCTGCGATGGCGGGTGGAATCTCGCGTGCCCGACTCGCCGATTCCTTTGCTCCCGACGAGCGCGCGATGAAGATGCTGGCCTCGATCACGCGCTGGAGCGACGACGCGGTCCTGCGCGCCATCGCGCACGAAATCGAAATAGACGGGATCCCGGTAATCGATCCGGTCCCCTTTATGGACGATGCGATCGCGAAACCCGGGCTGATGACCGGCCCCGAACCGGAAGCGGGAAAGACTCGCGACCTCGATCTCGCATTTCGTGTCGCGCGCAGCCTCGGCGCATTCGACATCGGGCAGAGCGTCGCGGTGCGCGGTGGAGTGGTGTACTCGGTCGAAGCGGTTGAAGGCACCGATGCGGCGCTGCGGCGTGCGGCATTGATAGCGGGGAAAGGCCTCGTCATCGCAAAGGTGGCCAAGCCGGGGCAGGATTTGCGGTTCGACCGGCCGGCCATCGGACCCGCCACGATCGAATTGCTGGTGGAAATCGGGGCCGCGATGATCGGCATCGAAGCAGACAAATGCCTGCTGCTCGAGCGCGAGCGTACCCTCGCGCTGGCGCAATCCTCCAGCGTCACGGTGTACGGACATGCCTGAGATTCTCGCCGCAGTGGTCGGCGCCGGCCGCCTGGGGAGCCTTCATGCGGCGAAGTATGCGGCGACTCCGGGCGTCAGGCTCACGCAGGTGGTGGACATCGATGGCGCGCGGGCAGCGCAACTCGCGGCGCAATTCGGCGCCGCCTCAATAACCGACTATCGCGCGCTCGCCAAACCGCTGGACGTCGTGACCGTCGCGTCGCCTGGCGTCACGCATTTTGAAATCGCCTCGCACCTGCTGCGCGCCGGATTCGACGTGCTGCTGGAGAAACCGATGGCGGCGTCGATCGATGACGCTCGCACGCTGGCCGCGCTGTCCGAGGGCAGCGATCGCATCCTGCAGATCGGCCATCTGGAGCGCTTCAATCCGGTGGTCAATCATCTGCGCTCGATTCTCAACCGGCCGCGCTTTGTCGAATGCCATCGCCTCGCGCCCTTCACCGAACGCGGCACCGACGTCGATGTGGTATTGGATCTGATGGTGCACGACCTCGACGTGCTGATGTCTCTAACCGGCGCGGCAGCGACTTCGGTCGAGGCTCTGGGGGTGGCGGTGCTGACCGATCAGATCGATGTTGCCAATGCGCGCATTCGTTTCAGCAACGGCATGATCGCGAATATGAACGTGAGCCGAGTGGCGCCGCGGCGCGAGCGCAAGATCCGATTCTTCCAGCCCGATGCGTACATTTCCGTCGACTATGAGGCACGCCGGGTTCAGGTTTATCGCAAGAGCCCCGCGCCTGCCGGAACCGCATTTCCGATTATTTCCGCCGAGCAAATCGATCTCGGCGAGGCCGATCCGCTCGCCGATGAGGTCGCCGCATTCATTGCCTCGGTGCGCGATCGCTCCACTCCTGCGGTGACTGCGCGCGATGGGCTGCGTGTGATTGAATTGATCGAACGAATCCGCATTTGCATGGAGCAGCCATGATGGCCCGGTTTTCAGCGCTCGCGAAACAGTTCGCAATTCTCGCGCTCGTGATATGCGTCCTCGCGTTCGCGGGGTGCCGTGGCAACGACGAAACCGGTTCATTTCCAGCCGCCAACAAGGACGATTGTCTGCCGAACCTCGCGCTGATCGATCAAAACGGGCAAAGCGTGAATCTGAGCTCGCTCAAGGGCGAGTATGTACTCATCAACTTCATCTATACTGGATGCACCGGGACCTGCCCGATGCTGACCTCGAAAATGGCCATGGTCGAAAAGCAACTCGCGCCTGAACTCGGCAAAAAGGTCCATCTGGTGTCGATCACCCTGGATCCCGAACACGATGATCCTGCGCGACTCTTGAAATACGCCAATGAGCATGGCGCGAATGGCGCGGACTGGATTTTCCTTACCGGCACGCCGGCGCAGATCGACGAATATCTCGCGATTTTCAAAATCAAACGCAGCCGCGAGGCCGACGGCTCTATCGACCACGTCACCACCAGTTTTCTGCTCGGTCCCGACGGTAGGCAAATCCGCCAATACGACGGCATTGCGGTGACACCTTCGACCATGGCCGACGACGTCAATCGGGCGATTTCGAACGGATAAGATGGCTCGGGGTGCAAAACATGCGCTGCGACTGGCGCTTGCTTCTTTCGCTATCGCGGTCTTCTCCCCGGCGGCATTAGCGCATTGTTTTCCCGAACAGTCCGCTCCCTCCGCGGGCAGCGTATTGAAGCAGCCACCATCCCAAGTGGCGATACACTTCGACAACCAGTTCAATCCGGCCTCGACCACGATTCGCGTGCTCAATGAAAACGGCGATGTAGTTTCGGGCGCCGACACGCCAAGTCCAGATGATCGCACGCTGACGGTGCTGCTGAAGCCGCTTTCCGATGGCCAATACTTCGTCAAATGGCGCGCTCTTTCCAAGGACGGCGATCACACGATGGGCGCGTACAGCTTTACGGTCAAAAGCGCGCATTGAGCGCGCAACCAGGGCGCGCAGACAATTTGGCGGAACCCAGCGCAATCCTCAGCGAACATCCTCGCCGCCCACGACGCATCATGATCGTCGCCGGCGAGGCCTCAGGCGATCTGCACGGCGGCGATCTCGCACGACAAATCCTGGCGCTCGATCCTTCTTGTGAACTATTCGGAATTGCGGGCGCACAGATGCGAGCGGCGGGAGTGCAGGCCAACGTTCGCATCGAAGACATTCACGGGCTCGGGCTGACGGAACTGATCTCGACCATCGGATTGTCGCTCGCGACCATGCGCGATCTTCGGCGCATCCTGCGCTCCGACCAGCCTGACCTCGTGATCCTGATTGATTACGCGGAGTTCAACCTGGTGCTGGCGGGCATTGCCAGGCGCGCCGGCGTGCCGGTGCTCTACTACATTACGCCGCAGGTGTGGGCGTGGCGGCGCGGGCGGATCAGGAAAATCGTCGAGCGATCGAACCGCTTAGCGGTCGTACTACCATTTGAAAAGGAACTCTACGGACTGGCGGGAGACCGCGTGAGCTTCGTCGGTCATCCGCTGCTCGATCGGGTCGTCCCTGCGCAAGGCCGCGCGGAAACCCTCGCGCGCCATGGCTTGCCTCCCCACTCGAAGCTGTTGGCGTTACTTCCGGGCAGTCGGCGCGCCGAAGTGCGATACATTCTGCCCCCGATGGTGGAAGCCGCTCGCACCCTGGCCCGCGACCATCGCCTAGTTCCCGTAATCGCGCTGGCGCCGACCCTTACGCGGGAAGAGCTCGCGGAGCAGGCCAAAACCGATTTGGGCGGGATACGTATTATCCAGGGCGACACGTATAGTATCATTGCTGCCAGTGAGGTCGCGCTGGTGGCCTCGGGCACCGCGACGCTGGAAACCGCGCTGCTCGGCTGCCCGATGGTCATTGCCTACAAAGTGTCGCCTCTGACCTACATACTGGGAAGGATGCTCATCACCGGGGTCAATTTCATCGGAATGCCGAACATACTGGCGGGAGAAAAAATCGTCCCGGAACTGATTCAAGGCGAACTGACCGCCCGCAACCTGGTTCGCGCCTCCGAACCGCTGCTGCACGATACGATCCGCAACCAAACTATCACGCATCTGAACTCGCTGCGCGGGCGCCTGGGCGCTCCCGGAGCCGCCGCGCGCGTCGCCGCCCTCGCGCTCTCGATGCTGTCATGAAGATGCTCACTCCGCTTACCCGGCGCGTGCTGGCGTACTTGCGGCCCTACCGGTTTCCGTACATGGCGTTGCTGGTGGTCACGATGATCGCAAGCAGCGCTACCGACGGTGCAATTCCGTTCATCATCAAGCACTTCATCGATCAGATTTCTCATCTGAAAAGCATTCAGGTGTTGCAGACCATTTCTCTCGAGCTGGTTGCGGTGGTGGTGCTGCGCTCATTGTCCGGCTTCGGCGAGGATTACCTCAGCGCGTATATCGGACAGCACATTACCCTCGATATCCGATCTCAGCTGAATCGCAGACTTCAACGGATGCCGCTGGCGTTCTTCAATCGCACACCCAGCGGCATGATGATGTCGCGCGTGGTTAACGATGTCAGCGTTATTTCCAGCGGTATCACCGACGGCGCTTTTTCCGTGATTGGAGAAGGCGCACGCCTGATCGCCGTGCTCGGCGCCGCATTCTGGATTGACTGGAAACTCGCGCTCATCGCATTCGTAGTGTTTCCGTGCGCAGTCGGACCGGTGATGGCGTTCTCACGCCGTATGCGCAAGCTCACCAAGAAGGCGCAGAAGCAGATGAGCGGAATCACTTCGCTGCTGCAGGAAGCCTACCAGGGCAACCGCGTGGTCAAGGCGTTCGGAATGGAGGAGTACGAACGGGAACGCTTCGACGTCGAGTTGCGCCGCCTGTTTAAGTTCTACATGCGCGCCGCCGTCATCAAGGCCTCGACCGGCCCGATGATCGAAGCGATGGCGGCGATCGCGTTTTTGATCGCGCTTTGGTACGGGACCGCCTCGGTCATTCACGGCACGCGATCGATCGGGACCTTTGGCGCTTTCCTGGCCGCGATGCTGATTGTCTACGAGCCGTTCAAGCGACTTGCGCGCATCAACAATACCGTGCAGCAAAGCCTCGGCGCCTCCGAGCGCGTGTTCGACATGATGGACCAGCCGATCGAAATCCACGATGCTCCCGACTCCGCGGTGCTCGGCCCCGTCAACCATAGCATTCGGCTGGAGAACGTCAGTTTCCGCTATGCGAAAGAATGGGTGCTGCGCGACATCAATCTCGAGATTCCCGCCGGCAAGGTCGTCGCGCTGGTCGGCATGAGCGGCGGCGGCAAATCGACGCTGGCGGATCTGATCCCGCGTTTCCATGACGTGCAGGAAGGTCGGATTACGGTCGACAACCTCGATGTTCGTGAAATCCGACTGGAGTCGCTCCGCGCCCAAATCGGCATCGTCACGCAACACACATTCCTCTTCAACGATACTATCCGCGCGAACATCGCGTACGGCAGCCAGGCCAGGACCGAGGAACAGGTGATTGCGGCGGCCACCGCGGCCAACGCTCACAACTTCATCATCCAATTGCCCAGGGGCTACTCCACCATGGTCGGCGAGATGGGGGTCCGGTTGTCCGGAGGAGAGCGCCAGCGAATCGCAATCGCGCGTGCATTGCTGAAGGATGCACCGATCCTGATTCTCGATGAAGCGACGTCCTCACTCGATTCGGAATCGGAGCGCGCGGTGCAGGACGCACTGGAGACGCTGATGCGCAACCGCACCACCCTGGTAATTGCACATCGGCTATCGACGGTGCGCCGCGCCGACAAGATAATTGTGCTGGTGCGCGGCCGGATTGTCGAAGAAGGCACCCATGACGAGTTGTTTGCGCGTGGCCAGGAATATCGCAAACTTTACGATTTGCAGTTCATGGCCGCGCCCGAAATCGAAGAGGGCGAAAACGTCGTGGTCAACTAGATCGGCTCAGGTCTGGCGCCGCGGCTTGCACACAGATCGGGTCTCCAGTTGATACTGCACGCAATTTATAACCTGCTCTGGTATCCGGCGCTGCCGTTCGTGCTGCTGGCCTCCAATGGGGCCGATGCGCAAGGCTCCCGCGAACGCATGGGGATCGCCGCGCCGCGCGCGAAATCCAGCGCGCTGCGTATCTGGGCACATGCTTCATCGGTTGGCGAAATCGAAGCCATCCACAGCGTGATGATGCGCCTGATGCGGGATGCTCCGGCGTCGACCGCCGTCATAACTGCGATGACTACGGCGGGCCGCGACGTCGCTCGCCGGCGAATTCCAAAGGCCACCGCGCATTTGCTCGCACCGCTGGATAACCCCTCCGCCGTGCGCGCGTTCCTGCGGCGGGTGCGTCCCGACCTCGTCCTGATCGCCGAAACCGAGTTGTGGCCGAACTACTTTCATGAAGCGAAAAAGTCCGGCGCCAGGATCGCCATCGTCAATGGCAGAATTTCCGCGCGTTCGCTTGCACGCTACCAGCGTCTGGGAAAACTGTTCAGCCGAGCGATTCAGTGCGCCGATCTGATCATGGCGCAGACCACGCATGACGTTGATCGTTTCGTCGCGATGGGGGTCGACCGCAATCGCATCGTGGTGACCGGTAATACCAAATTCGATCCCGACGCTGCGGGCGAAATGCCGCTGCGCCGTGAACTGCAGGAATTCGCCGGCGAGCGGCCGATTTTTGTAGCCGGTTCAACCGCCGCAGGCGAGGAGGAAATCGTCCTCAATGCCTACCTGGCGTTGCGCAAGGAGTTCCCCGCACTCGCGTTGATTGTCGCACCGCGTCATCTGGTGCGCGTGCTCGAAGTAGAAAACCTGGTCGCCGAGCGTTCTCTGAAATTTGTGCGCGCCAGCGCGAGTCGCTTTGCTCCCGATGCGGACGTGCTGATCCTCGACACCATGGGAGAGCTGCGGGCGCTCTATCGTCGCGCCACGGTGGCATTCGTCGGCGGAACCCTCAACGAGGTTCGCGGAGGGCAGAATCCCGCCGAACCCGCATCATTCAGCGTGCCGGTGATGTTCGGTCCATACTATGAGAATCAGCAGGAGACCGCGTCCGCGCTGGTCGCAGCAGGTGGTGCGCGAGTAGTGGACGGCGCCGACGATATCGTTCGCACCGCCACCAAATGGCTCGCCAACGATGACTTGCGCAGAACCGCCGGACGCGCAGCACGCGAGTGCATCGTGCAGTTGAGCGGCGGAGTGAGCACGTCGTTGATGCATCTGCGGACGCTGATTACGCTCGACTGATGCCGGGCCGCGAAACCATCCATCGGCGATCTCGAATCGAAGATCTCTGGTTCGGCCAGCTGCGCTGGAGTCAGCGCGCGATGGTAGCAGGATTACTTCCCACATCGTTTATTTATTGCGCCGGACAAAGTATCCGAAATGCGTTCTGGCACTTCGCTAAAAAGCGCGTGCCGACCAGAATCATCAGCATCGGCAACCTGACGGTTGGCGGTAACGGAAAAACCCCCTTCACATTATTCTTGGCCTCACGCCTCCAGGCGCGCGGCTTGTCGGTCGCCATCGTAAGCCGCGGGTTTGGCCGCCGCGGCGCAAATGGAGTACCGGCCGCTCTGGTGTCCGACGGCTTGAGCATCAAGCTCTCGCCGGAGGAAGCCGGGGACGAACCGGTGATGATGGCGAAGTCGTTCCGCGGACCGATCGTGATCGCCAGGCGACGTATCGACGGGATTCGTTTTGTCGGCGAAATCGCGGCTCCTGATGTGATTGTTCTTGACGATGCGTTTCAGCATCGTGCGCTGGCACGTGAGGTGGACCTGGTGCTGGTCAATGAAGAGCGCGGCTTCGGCAACGGCCACCTCCTCCCGGCCGGCCCGATGCGTGAGCCTTTGCGCTCGATTCGCCGCGCCGATGCGGCGATTCTCATGTCGAATGGAATAGGAGAGCGGCCGCGCACTGTCACTCCGCGCCAGATGAAGACGATTTCAGCTATCACGACGCTGCACGCGGCGCTTCGCCCCAAAGCACTGATCCGCTACGAGCAAGGCAACTGGTCTGAACTGCCGATCGCGATGGCCGGACGGCGTGTGCTGGCCGTCAGCGGTCTCGCCGATCCCAGCGGCTTTTATGCGATGCTTCGCGAGATCGATACAGACCTGGTCGGGGTGCTCGAATACCCAGACCATCACGTCTACAATTCGTCGGATTGGCAAAGCATCGTAAAGGCCGCAGCCACCGCGGACATCATCCTGACGACCGAGAAGGATCTCGTAAAGCTGGAAAAATTTCCGTTCGCGCGCGATTCTCTGTACGCTCTGCGCATCGAGGTGGTGATGAGCGCGGAGGACGCGGCACGGCTTGATGAAATCGTGATCGACGGCGCAACCCACGCGAGCGTCGCCGCCGCTCGCTAGAATGCCGGGAGGCTTTCAATGCCCATCAGTCAGGAGTTGCTCGATATTCTCGCCTGCCCAAAGTGCAAGGGCGAACTTCAAATGACGGAGAAGCAGGATGGTCTGGTGTGCCAGGCGTGTAAGCTGGTGTATCCGATTCGCGAGGATATTCCGGTGATGCTGATCGACGAGGCGAAGCCGCTTACGTGAGCCGCTCGAGCACCGACGCTGAGCGCGCGCATCGGCTGCTCCAACTCTCCTGGATCGCAATCGGGGTTTATCTTCTCGCCCTCGGTATCGCAGCAGTGTTGCGAGTGCAGGGCGACTTCAATGTCTACTACCGCGCGGGAACGCGCGTGTTGCACGGTGAGGCGATCTACCGCCTCGATGAGTCGAGCCATTTTCTCTACGCGCCGATCTTCGCGGTAGCTTTCGCGCCCATCGCTGCGCTTCCGCTTCGCGCCGCGCAATTTGCCTGGTACGCGGTCAGCGCAGTCTCGCTGGTTGCGTTAATTCTCGGCTCAGGGCGAATGCTGTTTGGGCGTCGGCGCGAACTGACGCCGGCGCTGATTGTGGTCCCGGTCCTGCTTTGCGCGCGCGTCATCGACAACAACATTGAACACGGGCAGATAAATCTCCCGACCCTCGCGCTGACGGTGTGGGCGATTGCGTATGCGGAAGAGAATCGTGCGATCGCCGCCGGCGCGATGCTTGCCGCGGCGCTGCTCATCAAGCCGTTCGCAGCGCTTGCCGCGCTCTTTCTCCTTCTCGAGGGAAAGTGGCGCGCGATACTCTTTTCGATGGTTTTCGCTGCGGTTCTGCTGATTGCGCCAGTGGTGGTGTTCGGACCTGCCGGCGCATTCGAGCATACCGTCGCCTACCTCGAGGTCGTGGGCTCGATGACGAACCGCTATACGATGATGCTGACGAACCAGTCTGCAACTTCGGCGGTAGCGAGACTTATGAGCATTGGCTCAGGTCCAGGTGCACCCGCGCCTCATGCTGCATTGTACATCGGTACGGCGATCGAACTGGCGCTGGTGGCATCGGTCACGGCCTGGTACCTCCACAGCGGCGACGCCGAACCGCGCGGAACAGTGCTGCCGGGTAGATTTCAGCTCGCGGCGTTTTTCTGCATCATGCCGTCGCTGGTCCCCATCTCGTGGAAGAGCTACTACGCCGCCCTGTTGGTGCCATACATGCTACTGACCTTTGTGTTGTGGACGGAAAGGCCGCCGGGCTCGCCAAGTTCCACGATGACGTGGGCCCTGGTGGTCCTTTCGGTCGTACTGAACTGGATTCCCGGCAGTCGCGCGAACCGCGTTGCGCTGTTTTTTTCGGCGCACTTTCTGTCTGCAATGATGTTGCTGACAGCGACCATTGTTGCATCGTCGTGGTCGCGCCAAGCTGCCGATTGCAGACTTACACCATCTCCTACGGTAAATAGTTAGCGTGAAACAAAATCAGGGACTCGGACCGGATTTCATCAAGAGCCAGGTCGGGCGGAAGGTTGCCTATCTGCATCGCGAAATCGCTCCACTCGCGCCGGCGCTGTTGCTGGAAATCGATCGCACCTTGCGGTCCGGAAGAAAGGGCGCCGGCAATCGGGAAAGCGGATATCCGATCAATCTCGATGGCGCGCCACAATTGTTCGTGCGCCGCTCCATGCGCGGTGGTGTGATGCGCTTCCTCGGTGACCTTTATCTCGGATTCGTCCCGCGCATGGTCCAGGAACTGAACGTAATTTCAGCGGCGCGCAAACGCGGCGTGCCGGTTCCAGAGCCGATGGGCGCGATCGTGGAACGGGTCAGTCCAGCAGTTTATCGCGGTGCCGTCGTTACCAAAGCGATCCCGGGGATGACGATGTGGGAGTTCGTGAAGGTCGAGACCGATCCTCGCAGCCTCAGCCACGTGGTGAGAATGGCGCGGTACTCGATCGACACCATGCACGAAAACGGCCTCTTCCACGATGATCTCAATTTGCACAATTTGTACGTTTCGATGGCGGGCGACGGATTTACGGTAGTGGTACTCGACTTCGATAAAGCGAAGCTCTCGTCCCGCGCGGTACCGCGCTCGAAGCGCAAGCGTAACCTCAAGCGCCTCGCACGATCGATTCGCAAACTCGATCCCGAAGGGCGATATCTCGATGCCGCCGCGCTCAAGATACTGACGGGATGAAGGCTACGCGCGCCTGGCGATTACCTCAATCTCAATCATGGCGCCACGGGGAAGTGCCGCGACCTGGATCGTCGAACGTGCCGGAAAAGCCTCGGTGAAGTGTGCGCCGTAAACTCCGTTAACGATTTCGAAATCGGCAAGGTTGATCAGAAAAATCGTCGTCTTCACCACATCGCCATACCCGAGGCCCGCCGCGCGCAGCACCTCGCGAATGTTGTCCAACGCCTGACGCGTTTCGTGCTCGATGCCGCCTGAGACCAGTGCGCCCGTTTTCGGATCGAGGCCGATTTGTCCGGATAGAAAAACGGTGTCGCCAACCTCAACCGCCTGGGAATAGGGACCGATTGCAGCGGGCGCGAGGCGCGTTTCGATGATCTTTTTCATGTCCACATCTTCGCCGATGCGGTGGGACGTGACCAGCGCGAGAAGAATGCGAAATCAGTGCTAGTCGCGGGCGCCGTTCTGTTGGCCAAGGCGCGAGACGCGCATGACCCCGTCGATCGCGGCGATCGAACTCATCAGCGTGTTCAACTGGCGCGCGCTGGTAACGCTAAGTTCAAAAATCGACAGCGCGCGGCCGTCGTTGCCCTTGGTCTTCACTTCGGCAGTAGTGATGTTGACTCCGACGGTGGCGATCGCCTTTGACATCGCGGCAAGCAGGCCCGGCTGATCCGCGCACAGCACCTCGAGCCGGATGGGACGCGGCGTCGCTTCGTCATCTTTCCATACCACCGGCACGCGCCGCTGCGGATCGGAGAGCAACGCATGCGGGCAGCCCGCGAGATGCACGGTCACGCCGCGTCCGCGGGTGATGAATCCAGTGATCGCTTCGCCCGGCAGCGGATTGCAGCATCGCGCGAATCGCACCATCATGTCGCCGATTCCCGAAACGACCACCGCGCCGCTGGCGGCACGACGGGCTTCCTTGGCTGCGCGGTCGGCGGCTAACGGACCTGGAGGTACGGGGAGCCTATCTCCGCGATAGATCTTCAGCTCATCAGGCGAAAGCACCTTTCCGAGCAACTGGCCCGGCGTGATGATACCGTAGCCGACCGCGGCCAGTAGACCATCGACGTCGCGCTGCGAAAATTCCTTGAGCGCAGCATCAAACCGTTTCTCGTTACGCAGTTGATTGACGGCGAGCTTCACCACTTCGAGTTCGCGATCGAGAAGCGAGATCCCAAGTTCGCGCGAGCGTTCTGATTGCTGTTGGCGGAACCATTGCCGGATCCTGCTCTTGGCGCGCGCGGTCGAGACGAAATTCGCCCAGTCCTTGCCCGGCGTCTGCTTCTCATTGGTGATGACCTCAACCGTGTCGCCCGAGTTCAGCCGGTAGCGCAGCGGGACCATCCGGCCGTTGATGCGCGCACCGGCCAGGTGGTTACCAACGTCGGAGTGAATCCGGTAGGCGAAATCGATGACACTCGCACCCTTTGGAAAATCGAGCACGTCACCCTTGGGCGTGAAGACGAAGACTTCTTCGGGAAAAAGATCGTCGCGGACCGTAGACAGGAATTCCTGCGGGTCCTTCAGATTCTGCTGCCATTCGACCAGCCGTCGCAGCCATGCGAAGCGCTCCGTGTCGCGCTGTTCCGGCGACACCCCCTGCTTGTAGGTCCAATGCGCCGCGATTCCTTCCTCGGCTACGCGATGCATCTCCCGGGTGCGAATCTGCACCTCCATCCGCTGCCCACGTGGACCGATAACTGTCGTATGCAGCGATTGGTACATGTTGGGCTTCGGCAGCGCGATGTAATCCTTGAAGCGGCCGGGGACCGGCTTCCAGTTCGCATGCACGACACCGAGCGCCTCGTAACATTCGCGGACCGAGCCCACGATGATTCGAAACGCGACGAGATCGTAGATTTCGTCGAAGGTGAGCCCCTCTTCCTGCATCTTGGAATGAATGGAGAAGAAATGTTTCGGGCGACCGGTGACTTCCGCGAGCACCCCGGATTCTTCCAGGCGTTTGGAAAGAATCTCGATGACCGCGCGAATGTAGTCTTCGCGCTCGGCGCGCTTGCTCGCCACGAAGGTTTTTAGCGTCGAGTACGCGCCCTTGTTGAGGTAACGGAACGCGTTGTCTTCGAGTTCCGACTTCATCCAGTAGATTCCCAGCCGGTGCGCGATAGGCGCGTAGATTTCCAGCGTTTCGCGAGAAATCTCGATCTGCCGCTCGGGGCCGAGCGGACCCAGGGTGCGCATGTTGTGCAGCCGATCCGCCAACTTGATCATGACGACCCGGATGTCCTGCGCCATCGCGATGATCATCTTGCGGAAATTCTCCGCTTGTTTTTCCGCGCGGCTGGAGAAAGTGATCTTCGATACTTTGGTGACCCCATCTACCAGCCGAGCAACTTCGGCTCCGAACAGGTTTTCCACCTCGGGTAACGAGGTCGCGGTGTCCTCCACCACGTCGTGCAGCAGTGCCGTAACGATCGAAGGAACATCAAGCTTGAGCTGGGCGGCTATCAGCGCGACGTTGAGTGGATGGGTGACATAGGGCTCACCCGATTCGCGTTTTTGCTCCCCGTGCATTCGCGCCGAATAGTCGTAGGCTCGACGGATCAGCGCGAGGTCGGCGTCGGGATTGTAGGAAACGATTCGACGCGCAAGTTCATCCAGTCCTTGCGGCTCGCTCTGCTCGACTAGCTCTTCCACGGAGCAAAACCTTCCCGCAGCCTTGCGACGCGCGAGCGCTCAGCGTTGACGATCGAGCGAAAGCGTTCAACCGACACACCAACGTCCTGGTTGATGATCAGGTAGTCGTAGTCCGTGTATGCGCGCGCTTCCTCGCGCGAGCGATCGAGCCGGCGCGCGATCGCCGCCTCGGTTTCGGTCCCGCGCTTGCGAAGACGCTGCGCTAGATCATCAAAGGTGGGTGGCAATACGAATACCGCCACCGAGTCATTGGGATACTTGAAGCGAATCTGACCGGCGCCCTGAATGTCGATATCGAGCAGTATGTCACGGCCGGACTGGATGGCGTTGTCGAGCGGGCTCCTTAGAGTGCCGTAGCTGGCATCGAAAACTTGCGCGCATTCGGCAAGTTCGCCGGAATCGCGCCTGCGTATGAACTCATCCTCGCTCACAAAATGATAATCGGTTCCATCGGCCTCGTTGCCGCGCGGTTTTCGGGTAGTCAGCGAGACCGAGAATTCTATCTCGGGCATGCGATCCAGCGCCGCGCGCCAGATGGTGGTCTTTCCCGCTCCGGAAGGAGCAGACAGGATAAAAACTATACCGCGTCTTGGAGGCAAATCCGACATTAAAGACACTAATACGAAGCGTACACCGCTCGCAAACGCGCTTCTATCAGGGCTGCTTCGGTGAAGGAACTCATTCGACGTTCTGCACCTGTTCGCGCATCTTTTCCGCCTCTCCCTTCAGCTCTACAGTCAGCTGCGAGAGTCCCGCGTTTTGCGATTTGGAACCCATCGTGTTCACCTCCCGATTGATCTCCTGCAACAGGAACTCGATGGATTTCCCCACCGGCTCGGAGCGGTCCAGCAGCTCCGCAAGCGCTTCCAGATGGATCCGCAACCGAGTCAGCTCCTCGGTGATATCGCCGCGCTGGGCCACTCCAGCAGCCTCTTCATAAAGCCGCTTTTCGTTTACCGGCAGCTCGGCGAGCAGTTCCTTGACGCGCGTCTGGAAGCCGGCCAAAACTTCAGCGCGAGTCTCACCAGACAACCTTTCGATTTTCGGCATCGCGAGGAGGATCTTCTTGATACGCCGAGCGAAATCGCGCTTGAGGCTATTGCCTTCGCGAATGCGCTCACTCTCAAGCTTTTTCAGCGCGAGTTCCAGCGCTTCGAATCCTAGCTTGACGCCTTGCTGAACCTGATCGTCTTCGTCCTCGATGACGTGGAAAATCTCCGGCCGTTGCATCAGGGTTTCCATGCCGAGGCGGCCGTTCAGATTCAGTTGCTTCCCCAGCTTGCGCAGTTCGGTGATGTAAAGTTTGGCCAGCTTCTCGTTAACTTGCAGCTTGACTGCCGGAGCCTTGGTCGCATTATAGCGCATGAACACCTCAATGCGGCCCCGCGAAACCGTGCTCTGCACCAGTTTCCGCACCTGCGACTCATGCTCGCCCCATCCGCGCGGCAAATTCAGCTTCAATTCAAAGAAGCGCTGGTTGAGCGCGCGAACCTCCGCCACGACTCTTACCCCGTCGCGCTCGAGATGAGCGCGCCCGAATCCTGTCATGCTGCGCATCTAGTCCCTGGCCCCTTCTGGATCCGCCGCCTGCCGCACGAGGCAGGCCCGGTATAGATCGATGGTCTTCTTCGTCATGGCGGTCATGGAGAAATCAGCTCCAATTCGCTCGCGCGCGGCGCTTCCCAACTGCAAGCGGCGCGGCAGGTCATTCGCAAGCGATGCAATTGCGTTGGCGATCGAGGTTGAATCGCCCGGCGGCACCAACAACCCATTGCGATCGTCATCCACGATATCAACAATCCCGCCGGCGCGCGTCGCAACGACCGGCAGTCCGCACGCCATTGCCTCGAGCAAAGCGACTCCCAAACCCTCCTTGAGCGAAGGAAACACGAAAAGGTCAAGCGCATCAAGTAGTTCCCGAGAATCACCAATCCTGCCCAGCAAGAGAAAGTGGCCGCCGATTCCCAATTCTGCCGCCAGTTTCGCAAGTTGATCGCGCATCGCACCGTCTCCGGCGATCGCGCATTTGATCGGTGAAGCCGCAGCGCGCTCGCGACAGACCGTCGCGACCGCTTCGAGTAAGAAGCGATGGCCCTTGCGTTCCTCGAGCATTCCCACGGCCCCCATCAGGAAATCGTCATGCCCGATGTCGAGGCGGGCTCGCGCAGCCTCGCGCTCGGAGGAACTGGCGCGATGAAAATGATCGCAATCCACGCCGGATGGAATGATGCGAAGATGGTCACGCGAGACGCCGGCCTCGCCGAGCGCATCGGCAACCTTGCTTGAAATGGCAGCCACCGCATCGACGGCGTGGTTATACAGGTAGGGCGCAAACAGCCGGTTGGGCCGATAATCCATACGTCGCGTCACCACCAACGCTCGTGCCAGCCCTCGTGCGAAGGGCGCCATCGAATGTGCTCGCGAAGTATGGAAGTGAACGACGTCATAGCGCTTTCGCGAGAGAAGCGCTCGCAGGCGGATGCCCGCGGCGAAGTCGAGCGCATTGCGAATCGAGAGCGGATAACACGAGACGCCCTCGCGGCGAGCGCGCTCGTAGAGCCGCCCTCGCGGATCGCACGCCAATTCCGCATTATGTCCGGCGTGCAGCAATCCCAGAGTCAGGCCGAGTACCTGGGTCTCACCTCCGCCGTAGCCGAGTTCGGGATCAACGCCAAGGATGCACAACTGCTCTTCGGACAACCTCGCTTCCGCGGCATCACTCATTGAAGGACAGCCATCCGGAAATCTGCCGAGATCATCCATTTTGATTGCTGACTTCAAGTCGCGATCGGCCCCCGTCGTCAATCGAGAAACCTGTAGTAGAGAATCGCACCGATTGCGGTAAGCGCATCGCGCCAACCTATTTTCTTTCCCTCTTCGTAGGTGCGCCCGGAATACGAGACCGGGACCTCATAGATGCGCCATCGCGCGCGACTGGCCTTAACGGTTACCTCGGGCTCGAAGGTGAAGCGGTTCGCGCTCAGACGAAGCTGCAGCAGTTTGTCGCGTGCGAACGCTTTCATACCGGTCTCCATGTCGCTCAAGTTCAAATCGCTCACGATGTTGCAGAGCATCGTGATCATCCGATTGCCGAGGTAATGCCAGTACAGCAATACGCGATGAGGCCCGCCAAGGAAGCGGGAGCCGTACACCATGTCGGCGCGGCCATCGAGCAAGGGCTTGATCATCAACTGATAGTCACTCGGATCGTACTCCAGGTCGGCGTCCTGTACGAATACATATGGATTGGAGGCGGCTGCGAATCCCATCCGCAGCGCCGCTCCTTTGCCTCGATTCCTGGAATGGTAAAAGACTTTGACCCGGCCGTTGTGAAAGTTCTGTAGAAACTCGCGGGTACCATCGGTGGAAGCATCATCGACCACGATCACTTCAGCATCGAAGCCGCAATTGAGCACCCGGTTGATAACCTCGCCAACTGTCTTGACCTCGTTATAGACGGGAATCACGACGGATATTTTGGTCGCATCCGCCATCAGCCTCGTGCAGCGCCCTCTTTCGCGATTATCGCAGGTTGGCTCGTGCCAGGCTCAATCGCACGATCGCGTAAGCGTCTTCGTTCGATCATTTTCGCGACTCTAAGCATCGAACGTCTTCGTGTGCGTTTTGAGAGACCGATTCTGTTCGCGTAGCTCGCGAAGACGCGCATCTTGTCAGTTCGCGATACTCCTGGAATTTCGAAATGTCCCAGTTGCACCAGGTTGCGCAGTCTATTTCGCTGGAGATCGACACTGGCGCGTGACGTCTTCCGGGTGCCCTCATGATCGATGAAAGTGATAGCGATTTCTCGATCGCCGGTTGCAAAGACATTGTACGGGGTGAGATCTCCGTGGAGATAGCCACTTAGATGCAGTCTGGCTACTTCGGCGCCCAGCTTATGCAGAATCCGGCGGCGCAACACCAGGTCCGTACGATGCGATGGTTTCATCCATCGAGTCAGCATGAAGCCCGGCGCTTCGTTCATTACGACAACTTCATTGCCGTTTTCGGAATTCTCCCCGATGAGGAGAACCTGCGGCACGCCCAAACCGTCCCGACGTAAATCTTCCGAAATTTGTAGAACGTGCTCTGAGGGTTTCGCGCGGAATCTTGCCTTCGAGCGAGAGATCAAGCCTTGTGGCGCCTCGAGTCGCTTTACGAAGATGGTCGTCGATTCGCCCTTCGTGCCCACCACACGCAACTTCCAGGTGGTCGCGTGGCGAGAGCGGCGAATTGGTGCGCGACTTTTGTTTTCCAGCGCCTCTACCACACAGTCAACGAGATCTTTTCGCACCGGCGAAGAAAGATTGCCGGCACTTGACCGAATGATAAAGCTCCACCGGTTCCGCTCGAAATGATCGCCCAGCGCTCGAATCATCGCTGGACTCCGTCAACCGCAGCGATTGCCACGATCTCATCCTGCCGACCCCGAATGGAACTGCGAGCGCGCTGCAACGCCTCGATAACAGTTTCGGGAGCGATCCGATGCATGCACTCGCGGCCGACCGGACAATGTCGCAGGTAACAGGGATGGCACGGGATGTCGCCAGTGATCGCAAGATCGTCGAAGCCCCACGGAGCCGAGCGCTTCGGCGAAGTAGATCCCCATAGCGACACGATGGGGCATCCGACCGCCGCGGCAATATGCATCGGCCCGGAGTCAGGCCCGAACGCCGCCTCGCATTCAGAAAAAATCGCGACCAGATCCCGTAGCGACGTCTGACCTGCCAGGTTAAGCGCCTCGACCCCACCGAGTTCATGGACTACATCAATCGCCAACGCGGCTTCCTCAGGCCCGCCAAGCAGTACCGGGAACAGTGCGGGGCCAGCCCCATTGACGTTGCTCGGATTACAGGCCCCGCGAATGACCGCTGCGATCGATTTCGGAAAATAGATCCGGCTAGGCCATGACGAGCCGAGGATGACGCCCAGTCGTGGTCGCGGAGTATTCTTGAGAAGTTCCCGCGCGCGCTCGCGCTCCGCCGGCGAAGGTGAAAGACCGAACTCCATCGGCACCGGCGGCAGACCCATGGCGTCGCCGAATGCCTGATACTGAAGCAACTTTAAACGCATCACCGGTTGCGGCTCGATTCGACGCGTCGAGAAGAGATGATTCAGTTCCTTGGTGTTTTCTCCGCTGAACCCAATGCGATCCTTCGCGCCCGAAACCAGCGAGATAATCCCGCTCTTGAGATGGCGCTGCAGATCGATCGCGAGCTCGAAACGCCCATCCCGCACCCGCTTCAGAAATGGCGCGAACGACCATGGTGCATGACGGCGATCGTAGAGAATCGTCTCGTCAAGCCACGGATGCCCTTCCAGAATCGGCGCCGATTTAGGTTCTATCGCCCATGCAATGTGCGCGTTTGGAAACCCGCGGCGGACTCTGCCAAGCAGCGGCAGCGCGCGGACCACATCGCCGATCGCACCATTGAGGACAATCAGGATGCGCTTCGGATTCGCGGGCGGTTGGGCGGCCTGGTTGTTGGGCATATTGTCCATCGACACCGGTGCATGCTGACGTATCCCCATTCAACGCGCGCCGTGACACGATGATAACGGTGCCGGAGCCCCCATAAAACCCCGTCCCGACACGCAATTTTAGCCCGCGATGAACTCTTTCAGGACCTGGAAAAAGCGCTCAGGAGCGTCATTCACAATGCCGTGGCCGGTCGCAGGAAATCTCTCGAATCGCGCGAACTGCTTCGGCAGCGCCGCCGCGATATCCTCCGAATCCTCGACCGGCGTGATGGGATCGTCCTCGCCGCCTAGCACCAAGGTCGGGCATTTGATGCGCTCGAGGTCGGGAAGAAAATCGAACCTGGTCTGTTCGCGGCGCGGAAAGTCGACCACTACCTCCATATTCATCACGCTACGGGTAAACATCTCGGGACCGCGGCGATTGTGGTTGTAGAGCGGGATGCAGACCCGGATGTAGTCGGCGATCGTATCGTTGCTGGGATTCTCCCAATAGTTCTTCGCCGCGTCGCGCGCTTCCTTGCCCCCGAGGCGTTCGAACACATCGAGCACTCTCGACAAGCGCCACTTCGCTGAGGTGGTACAGAGGATCAGTTTGCCGGGATGCTCAGGATGGCGGGTGCCGTACGCCATCGCGACGAAGCCACCGAAGGAAGTGCCCATCACGATTGGCTTTTCGATTTCGAGCGCCTCACAGAACGCGCGGACATCGTCCGCCCAGTTCGCCAGCGTCCATCGGTCAGGTGGCGTGCGGTCGCTGCGGCCATTGCTGCGATGGTCGAGATAAACTACCTGCGCGACTTCCGCCAGCGCGCTCATGTCGGGTTTGAAATTCGAATGATCGAAGCCGGGACCGCCGTGCAACAGCAACAGCGTAGGTCGCTCGCGCATGTTGGGGCCGTCGGGGACCAGTTTCGCGCCCTCGATGTCGAAGAACAGCCGTCCATCGCCAATCTGGATTCTCATGATAAAACCTCCCGACCGATGCTGTTATCCTAGGTCTGGGCAGATTTGGCAATTCGATCGATCTAAGGCTTAACCACGATGCAGGACTGGAGAACCAGCGCGGAGATCGCCACGGCGTTGTTTGTAATCGCCGATCCGATTGCCGCGATTCCAATCTTCATCACCTTGACCTCCGGCGAAACCGACGAGGAGCGCAAACGCACCGCGTCTGTCACCGCCGTGACCGTCGCGACGGTCCTCGTCAGCTCGATATTTCTCGGTCAGCCGTTGCTGCGCCTGTTCGGAATCAGCGTGGCATCTTTTCGGGTTGGGGGCGGAATCCTCATCCTGCTGATGGCGATCTCGATGCTGAACGCGCGCGTGAGCCGAACCCACAGCACTCCGGAGGAAGTGCAGGAGGGCTCCGAGAAGGAAGACCCTGCCGTAGTGCCGTTGGGCATACCGCTACTGGCGGGGCCTGGCGCGATCAGCACGATGATCATCTACGCGCATCAGGCGCAGGACCTGTACGACACTGTTTTTCTGGTCATCGCAGGTCTGTTTGTGGCATTTGCAGTGTGGATCGCGCTGCGTCTGGCCGATCCGATTCGTAAGCTGCTCGGTAAAACCGGCATCAACATCATCAGCCGGCTGCTCGGATTGGTTCTTGCCGCGGTCGCCGTGGAGTTCATCGCGGGTGGATTAGCACAACTGCTGCCCGGCCTCGTGAGGTAGCGGAGTGCCTCGCTCGATGTGTAGGTTGGGCGGATGGAAAACCTGAGCGGAAAAGTTGCGGTCATCACCGGCGGAGCGAGCGGGATCGGATTCGCAACCGCAAAGGCTCTGGCGCGCAAAGGCGCGAAGCTCGTGCTGGCAGACATCGAAAAGGCCGCGCTCGACAAGGCGGTTAGCGAACTTTCATCGTCGGGCGCGAACGTCGAGGGCGTGATTTGCGATGTGGCCAATCTAGCATCAGTAGAGCATCTGGCCGATGCGGCGTTCTCGCGCATGGGCGCCGTGCACATCGTGTTTAACAATGCGGGTGTTGCGGTCGGCGGCCCTATCGCCGAGATGAAGCATTCCGATTGGGAGTGGATTATCAAGGTTGATTTGTGGGGACCGATTCACGGAGTCGAGGCCTTTCTCCCAAGAATGATTGAGCAACGCCAGGGCGGACACATACTGTTCACCGCGTCGTTTGCGGGACTGGTCCCGAACGAAGGCCTCGGACCATATTGCGTGGCGAAGTATGGAGTGGTGGCGCTTGCCGAAGTGCTGCGGCGCGAAATTCGCCAGCACGACATAGGAGTTTCAGTGCTCTGTCCGATGCGGGTTGAGACCAACATCGGCACTTCGGAACGCAATCGAGCTGCTGACTTCGGTGGCGCGGAGGCCTCGCCGCAGGTCCAGCCGCAAGGCGCGGCGAATCTCAATCTTGCCGGCCGCGTCCTCCAGGTTGATGAGATCGCCGCGCAAGTCGTCGATGCAATCGTCGCCAACCGGCTCTACATTTTGCCGCACGACGAGAGCCGCGAATTTCTGCGCCGACGCTTCGATCGCATCGATCGTACTTTCGACGAGCAACGTTCGAAGTAATCGGTCGCTATTCGAAGTTGAGGCCCAGCGGCGGGTTCTGTACCTGGCCGCCGCATGCCCGCGCGAGCTGAGGCTTCACTTCCTCGGCGAAGTACTGCATCTGATCCTCGACCTCGGTGCTGCTAAAGCCGCCGGTTTCGAACCAGGTGTTAAATGCGAAGTCCTCGTAACCGCAGCTCTCTTTGATCCGCATGATCGCCGAAGTCACTTCTGATGCGGTCCCGAAGATCGCGATCTCTTTCTTCAGCAGCGTGTTCGCGTCGACCCGCTTGTCGAGTGCCAGCTTCTCTTCGTCAGCGTCCGCGAGCACGGCCGCGAAACCGAACGGTCCGTAGTAATCCCATTGCAACTCGAGGGCCGCACGGAAACGATTGAGCTCGCGCTCGCGATCCATTCCGGGGAGCAACAAATGAATATAGCGGCCGGTCAACACGCCGCGACGCTTCTCGGCATCCCAACCAAACTTGAGCTTGCCGCGATTAAGCCGATCCGGCCAGCCTGCTTTTTCGGAGGTCTCATAGTAGAAATCGAGATTCTTTTTCAGACGCGAGTTCGGCTCCACGATGAAATATCCGTTGATGCCGCGCTCTGCCGCCCACCTTATCGATCGCTCGGTCGTAAGCGGTTCCCACATTTGTGGATGCGGCCGCTGTAGTGGTTGCGGGAACACCTGTAGCTCCTTCAACACGGTCGACGATTGCATGACCGGATTGGGGCCGCCGTAGGGATCCGGACTGCCGATCTGCAACACGTCCTCGAGCTTGCGGCCGGCGGTGCCGCTCGAGAAATAAGCGATGGTCTGCTGATGGTTCCAGCGCGTGAATACGGGCGGAATCGTGAAGAATTGTCCATGATGTGAAAAAGACGGCTGCGTCCAGCACTTCAGGATGATTTCGTACGCTTCCTGGTAGTACGCGCGATTGCGCTCCTGATCCTGAATCGTGGCAAAAGGCCAGCCGAAGACCTCCGCCTCACGCGGTTGGTAGCCACGCCCGATTCCGAATTCCAGCCGCCCGCCGCTGAGCACATCCAGCATCGCGGCTTGCTCCGCGATCCGCACCGGATGCCACCAGGTCACGATATTCGCGGCCTGACCGAGACGAATCTGTTTGGTGCGCGACGCGATTGCCGTTTCAGCCAGGATTGGATTCGGACTGAACTCCGCACCCTCAGGCTGGAAGTGATGCTCGGTCATGAAGAAGTAGTTGAATCCGAGTTTGTCGGCGAGGATGCCTTGCCGAATCTGGCTCACCAGCGTGCGCTGACTCGATTCATGGACCTCGGCGAGGTTGCCGTCGTTGACGCATACACCGCTGGGAGTTTTAAGGACCGGCAGATCGCTCGCGCCATTATGAAATACGCCGATTTCGATCATGACTTTCTCCGCAGAGTAGTTACTTCGAGGGCTTTTTTGCTTCTTCGCGGGCCCGTAGCTCACGCCGCATAATCTTGCCTGTCACCGTCGAGGGAAATTCGTCCATGAACTCGAACTCACGCGGCGCTTCATGCGCGGCGAGGCGCGTTTTTACATGTAGTTGGATTTCCCTGATCATCTCATCAGACGGCTTGAAGCCGGGCAGCAGCTTCACAAACGCCTTAATCGCCTGTCCCCGTTGCGGATCAGGCACTCCGATCACCGCGCACGACGCAACTGACTTGTGCTCCATGATTTTGGCTTCAATTTCCGAAGGACCGATGCGATACCCGGAGCTCTTGATAACGTCGTCGTTGCGCCCGGCGAAGTAGACGTAGCCCTCGTCGTCCATGTGGCCCAGATCGCCGGTCATGCACCATTCGCCCTTGAACTTGTCGCTCATCGCGGCAGGATTCTTCCAGTACTCGCGCATCACCACCGGAGAATCTCGTCGAATTGCAATCTCGCCACTCTCGCCGACCTTCAGCGGCACACCATCAGGCGAAACGATCGTGACCTCGTGGCCCGGATACGGTTTGCCGAGCGGCTCAAGGCGAGCCTTCTCCACCGCGCTGCAAGTGCCGATGAAGTAGTTAGCCTCGGTCTGGCCGAAGCCCTGGTTGAACTCGACCTGCAATTCCTCATCGACCCATTTCGCGAGTTGAGGACTGACAGGCTCGGCGCCACTTACGATGCATCGCAGCTTCAGGTCGCGGTATTTCTCACGCGGATTTTTGACTTCGCGCAAAACCTTAAGCGCGGTCGGGGGATACAGACCCACCGTGGCCCCATACTTCTCCAGCAGCCGGAACGTCACATCCGGATCGAAGCGCGCCTTGCTGCGATAGGCCAGCACCGGGATCCCGTACGGCCAGATCGCCAGCAGGCCGTCGAGCAGGCCGCCCGCCCACGCCCAATCGGCCGGGCTATAATAGAGGTCGCCTTCGCGCAGGTAGTTGTAGGAATAGTCGATGCCGTTGTGGCCCAGTACGTACCGCGCGACGTGCAACACTCCCTTGGGGTTGCCGGTGGTCCCCGAGGTGTACATCAGCAGCACCGGATCCTCGGCGCTCGATTTCTCCATCATGAAGGACGACGCGCCCTTGTTCATCAGATCGTCGAAGCTTAGCCCACCTTTGGCGCCGTCGGTAACGATGACCTGCTTGAAGTTCGGAAGACTCTTGCGATCGACGGCGTCCATTTTCCCGACCGTCTCAGGCTCCATCAGGATCGCCTTCGCCGAACTGTTTTCGAGCCGGTACTGAAGCGCATCGGGCCCGAAAAGCTTCGAGATCGGTAGCGCGATCGCGCCGAGTCGGTACAGCGCCATGTGCGCGATCGCCGTCTCGGGACGCTGCGGCGTATGCACCGCGACCACGTCGCCGCGATTGATGCCGATACCGCGCAGCGCGTTGGCGAAACGATTGCTGGCCTCGATCATCTGCGCGAAGGTGTAGCGCGCGGTGTGCCCTTCATCGTCTTCGTAGAGCAAGGCGACCTTGTCGCGAAGCTCGGTGTGCCGATCGAGGCAGTCGACCACCACACTATAGTCGGCCGGAATGTTCCACTTATGCCTCGCGCGGAGCTCGGCGAACGACTTCGCCCCACGCACCGTATGTTCCTTGAGTCCAATCATCATCAAAACTCTGCGCTAGTGAGAATGCTTCGGTTTGCGATTCGCCGCCGGTTTCTTCGGCGCCTCTCCCAGCGCGGCCTTACGCTCGTGGCGCATCGCCGCCTTGTCGTCGAATTCAGCTCCGCGTCCGAGTTTGTGCGCCGCCAGCCTGCTAGCGGAATAATCGTCCATCCCGCACAGCCGCGCGAAGGTCGGCAGCTTCAGATTCGTGACATCGACGTCGCGCGCCGCTGCGCGCTCCGATGCGGTTGCGATCGGTGCTCCGCCATGGATGGCGAACGTCGAAATAACCCGTGCGGATTTTGCACCGCAGCTTGGGCATCGCTGTAGCCTCTTCGATGCCCCGGCGCTCGCCAGAACCTCGAAAATGTGCCCATCGCCGCATTGCCATTCGTAAATTGGCATCGTGCTACTCGACCTTGTGCGGATACTCCTTCCAGTCTCGCGGATCGTGCGTGATCCACATCGTCGCATCATGCATATCGCGGATCGCCTTGATGCGCTTGATCGAAATCACCGACTGGATCGGATCGGTATCCAGCGGCATGGTCGCCTCAGGACCTACCGCCTCGCGAACGTGCACGGTGTCGCCGGTCAGAAGGATTTTGCGACTGGGCAGGTTCACCAGCAGGGAGCATTCGCCGGGCGTGTGCCCGGGCGTGAGCAGGAATTGCAAACTCCCATCACCAAACAGGTCGAAGTCGCGATCGAGCTCGAGCCAGTCGTAGCCACGAGTCGGGATATAGTCATTCAGGATGAAGGCCCACCGCTTTTCGGCCTCCGGCCAATACGCGTAGCGGATTTCGTTCTTGCCCGCGAGAAATTTGGCTTTCGGGAAATAGGTCATGCCGCCGGCGTGGTCCAGATGCGCATGCGACAGGATGACGTATTTCACGTCCTCCGGTTTGTAACCAACATTCCTAATCTGTTGATCCAAAGTGTCGGACTTCTTCCACACCAGCGGCAGATGCGCCGCCATCTCACCCCAGTAGCCCACCGCATCGTCGATGACCTTCGGGTTGCATCCAGTGTCGAACAGCACCAGGCCCTTTGGATGCTCAATCAGAAACGACGGGCAAGGCAAATCGATTACGGTGTTGTCCCCGCCCTGCATCAGCAGCGACATCGGCGCGGAGAGTTGCGCACCGGGAAGCGCCCACATTTTTCGAGCTTTGGAGTCAGCCATCTCGCACCTCGCATTTCCGGCGTCATCGCCGGCGGATCTTCTATGTCATCTGCCACATCCACTAGCAGAAAGTCGAACGCCGTTTACCTACCGAACCGTCAATTGACGAGGTTTGATGACCCCACTACACATGAGAGCAGGAGACCCTCAGATGAATCAGGAAACCGTTGTCGAGGTCGATGAAAAGAATCGCTGGCGCCTGGAGACCCCCGGTCATGCCGGATGGAAGCGCACCGCCCGTCCCAGCGATCCCGACAGGTACTTGATGATCTCGGCCGACTGCCACGCCAACGAACCCGGCAACCTGTGGCGCGAGCGGCTCGACGCCAAATATCGCGAGCGGCTCCCGCACGTCGAACGAGACTCCAACGGCGAGAAATGGTTCATCGCCGAGGGCCTCGGCAAGTCGCGCGTGCGGGCCCGAATGATCGCCGATGTGCCGCGCGAGAATAGCGAAGACCGATTGCGCGGCCAGGTCGGCGCCGATCCAGTTGAGCGCATCAAGGATCAGATTCGCGACGGCGTCGATGCCGAGATCATCTTCCCCAACAAGGGCCTGATGATGTTCGCGACGAAGGATGCCGCATTCGGAATGGCGCAGTGCAAGGTGTGGAACGATTTCGCGTGGGAGATGTACGGCAAATACAACGATTTCATGTCACCCGCCGCGGCGATTATGACCTCCGACGTCGTGCTCGCGATCGAGGAAATCCGCCGGGTCGCGAAGATCGGATACCGATTCCTGACCCTGCCCTGCAAGCCGATTTTCGGCGGGCACGACTCGCGCGATATCAACTACAATCTCACCGAATTCGATCCAATGTGGGCAGCGATCGAGGAAGTCGATCTGCCGATAACTTTCCACGTCTCGACCGGACGCGACCCTCGCGCAGCACGCAAAGAAGGCGGCGCCGTCATCAACTACGTTTCGCATTCGCTATCGCCGAGCATCGAGCCGGTCGCCAACCTGTGCGGATCCGGCGTGCTCGAGCGATTCCCCAAAATAAGGTTCGCCGCCGTCGAATCAGGGATCGGATGGGTGCCATGGGCGCTCGACGCGATGGATGAGGCAGTTCGCAAGCATCATCTATGGGCCTATCCCAAGCTCAAGAAGCTGCCGAGCGAATACTTCCGCATCCATGGCGCGGCGACCTTCCAGGAGGATCGTGCCGGCCTCGGGCTGGCGGAAGCCTTCAACCTGGTCGACAACTTCATGTGGGCCAACGACTACCCGCATGCCGAGGGAACCTGGCCGCATTCGGCCGAGGCGATCGAACGTGAGATGGGCGCGCTGAGCGAAACCTCGCGCGCGAAGATCCTCGGTCTGAACGCCGCGAAGATGTTCAAGTTCGACGTAGACCTGCTGCTGAAGCGTCGTACGCAGCTCGCGAATTAACCTGGCTCGGATTGATTGCCGCGCCTCTCGAATCAGATCGGGAAGCGCGACAATCCAATCGCGAATCTACTTCACGCGCTCGAGCGCGATGACCGGAATCTTGCGGCTGGTCTTTTTCTGATACTCGTTGAACTGCGGCATCATTTTGGCCTGCGCCTCAAATAGGCGATCGCGCTCTGCGCCTTTGGCTTCGACCGCCCTGGCCTTGAACTTTTCGGTTCCGATCTCGACCGTCACCTCCGGATGCGCGACCAGGTTGTGGTACCAGCTCGGGTTTTTCGGCGCACCGGCCTTGGACGCGATAATGACGTAACGATCGCCGTCCTTGCTGTAGACCAGCGGCGAGGTATAGGTCTTTCCGCTCTTGGCGCCGGTGTGGGTAATGATGATCATCGGTGCGCCGGCGAACTGGCCGCCGACCTTGCCAGCGTTGGCGTGAAACTCCTCGATCACCTTCTTATTGAATTCGGCCATCGGGTCAGCCATGTCTCTTCTCCTTGCTATGCGAAAATTTCTTCGAAAAAGTTCACCATCGCTTTCCAGGAACGTTCGTCGGTTTGCTTGTTATATTCGAGCGCGGCAGGCATGCCCGCAGTCGCGGCGTCGACATTCGTGAAGCTATGCTTGGTGCCGCTATAGCTGATGACCTCCCAGTTCGCGCCGGCCTTGGTCATCTCGTCCTCGAATGCCTTGACCGCTTCGTAAGGAACCATCGGATCATCGGCTCCGGTGTTGACGAGAATCTTTGCCTTGACCTTCCCGGCCTCCGCCGGACGCTGGGTTTGTAGTCCCGAATGAAACGTCACCACGCCCTTCAGCGGCGCGCCATCGCGCGCGAGTTCGAGGCCAAAAGTGCCGCCCATGCAAAACCCGATTTCCGCCAGCTTGCCGCCGTCAACCTGCGGCAGCGATGCGAGCTTATCGAGCGCAACACGCACGCGCTGGCGAGCTTTGGCCGTATCGGCAAACAGATCCGTCGCTAGCTTGATCGCTTCTTGAACCGTCGCCAGTTCCAGCCCGTTGCCATACGGATCGCCGGCCAACGCGACATAGCCCAATTGCGCGAGGCGCTCGGCGCGTTTCTTTGCGTGAGTGCCGAGCCCCAATGCTTCGGGCATCACGAGGATTCCCGGCCGCTTCCCGGTTTTGGTTTCGTCGTAGGCGAGATATCCGCGAAGCGTTACGTCGCCGTCTTTGTATTCGATAGTTTCAGTCTTCATGCCCACTCCTTGGCAAAGGTGTTCGGTTGCAATTTGATACTGATAGCGCGGCAACCGCCCATTGGGAAAGGAGTGGTTGTTAAATCGCGCGCAGCCGATTTAACACTTCATCGGAGAAGGTCTCGGCGGGAAGAACTTCCGGCCCGACGAATGCGACCGGAAGCAGATCGGGAAAATCAGGGTTGTTGCGCGCGCGTTCTTCGCGAACCTTCAGCCTACGCTCGCGCGCACGCGCGCCGAACTCGACGTTCAAAATCGACGATGCCCAAGCGGTGATGCGCAGACGCCGCATTCGCTCGCGCCGCTCTTCAGCATAAGGACGAAACGTCTCGATCGACCAGTCGCGGTTTTCCAACATCAGGTCACGCACGATTCGAACATCGCGATAGGTGATCGAGAGTCCCTGCCCGATGATGGGATCGTTGTGTCCGGCCGCATCACCGATCAGCACGACACCCGGCACATACGGCACATCGGTCCACGTATCCTCGTTGCCGTAGGAATTGCACGGCCCAGCCGGCTTGGCGTTGGCGAGGTACTCGCTCCCGGGTACACAGCTCAGTTGGAACGCTTCCAGGAAGCGCTCGTGGTTGTCGACGCCCGCGAATCGACGGCGATCATCGAGCCCATAACAGAGATACAACCGCACGCGACTCGGCGACTGAGGAAACGCGAGGAAATTCACATTGTTCTCGGTACCGAAAATCTGCACATCTTCGGCCCACCCGTCGGCCTGATCCACTAGAAGCCCGGCCATCAGATGATGGGTAGGCTCGCGACGCTGCTCGATACCCGCCTGGCCGCGCACGATGGAGTTGCGGCCATCCGCTCCGACTACGAGGCGCGGGGTGAGTTCACGAGCCGCACCCTCATGTCGAAATCGCACCTTCGGCGACGCACCCGGGATGACTTCGACCTCGCTGACGCCGCGCAACATTTCCGCGCCGCCTGCGATCGCCTCCGCATTAAGGACCTCGCACATATATGGATGCCGCATGCAAAGCGGCGGCTTCAAACCCGCGCCCTCGAACGCCGCAAAGGTCAGCGTCTGAGCCTCCGCCGTTTCGATGTCTACATCGTCGCCATATGGAATGTGCCGTTTCAGATGATGGCCGCCGGCGGCGATCAGGAGGTCATACAATCCGAGGCGCTGCGTTTCGGCGACGCCCCACGGTGCAATCCACTCGCCGCGCACATGGTCGACGTGCACGGTGGATTTTTCCAGGATGGTGGTCGCGATTCCGGCCCGCGCGAGCACGGCGCCAAGCGCACTTCCGCCGATTCCTCCTCCGACTATCACGACTTCGGGATGTTTATGGTTCTCCATTTTGCTGATCGTACCCGATGATTAAGCACACAACTCGCTCCGCTGTCACGAAGGCGCGGAATTTCGTCTCTTGGGCTTTACGCACCATTTGGTAGAGTGGCATGCGGAAACCGGACGAGGAGGATCGCGACATGGCTACCGACATTATCTATGGAGGCCGCGAATCGCAGATCGGCGGTGCCAGAGCCGAAGGCGACAACCTTTGGCTCAGCAACGTCGATCTGACGAAAGCGAGCGGATGGGAGCTGAAGCCGGAGGGGGCATGCATCGGTGATGTATGCGTTCCGATTCCGCCTGCGCGCCAGGCAGAATTCATTCGCGACGGCGGCCGTTCCTTCAATCTCGCAGCGTTTGCGCGTCACCTCGGACAGCCAGTCGTCCATGACGACAAACATGGCGTCTGGTACTTCGGTGAAGCCGCCGCGACGCGCCGCGCCGCGCTGGAATCGCTCGAGGCGCCCGATTTCGAACTGCCCGACCTCGACGGCAAGATGCATCGCCTATCGGACTATCGCGGCAAGAAAGTCCTGCTCGCCGCATGGGCCTCATGGTGAGGCTGCCGCTATGACCTGCCAGTCTGGCAGGGCCTCTACGAAGAATTGAAGGACAAAAATTTCACCATCGTCGCAGTCGCACTCGATTCCGCAGGCGCGCCTGCCGTTCGCGATTTCATTCGGCCCGCGTCCACCGAGCTGCCGCCGCTACTGCAGGACATCATGGGATGGGATGACGGCTTTCTGAGCCGTGCGGGCATACCGCAATATCCATGCTTGATCGATCAGAAGCACGTCACCGGCGAGCTATATGAATTCATCAACGTGCCGATGAATGTGTGGATCGACGAGAAGGGTCGCATCGTCAGGCCTACCGAAGCCTCGGGCGTCGCCGATATCGTTCGCTCGATTGACCCTGCGACATTCCAGATTCCGAAGGAGGCAGTCGAGACCGGCAAGCGCTTGCGCCGCTCCTACGTTGACGCCATCCGCGACTGGGTTGCAAAAGGCGATCGCAGCGAGTTCGTGCTCTCACCTGAAGAAGCACGCCGCCGAACGCCAGAGCCCGACGACACCGATGCACTCGCGACGGCAAACTTCCGTCTCGGCGAATATCTGTTTGAAAAGGGCCATCGCGAGGAGGCGCTGAAATATTTTGCCGAAGCGCGCCGCCTGCGCCCGGAGAGCTGGAGCTTCAAGCGTCAGACTTGGGAACTGGAGCAAGCGGGCAAGGCTTCGGGTCCCGAGTTTTTTGCCGAAGTGATGGCGCTAGGTAACAAGCATTACTATGAGCCGGTCGAGCTGAAAGCCTCCGGAAAGTGACACGGGAAGCGGCGGGGCGCGCAACTTAGTATGAGTGGCATTCTCACCAGCACCTTTGCTCCGACCGCGATGGCGGGGATGCAACTCACTAATAAAGTTCGCGCGCCAGCGCGTTCGCCGATCGCTGAATCGTCCGGCCTCGCGCTCCAGGAGCGGTTATTGAAGGGCGTGCGCGCGGCCGAGGAGCTCGGTATCGATTATCTGCTGGTCGCACAACGATGGTGGGGGAGCGGCGCGGAGATCGAAGGCTCGACTTACGATTGCCTCGCGATGACTGCTGTCTATGCGGCGCTGGTCAGCCGTATGCGCCTCATCACCGCGATCCATCCGGGATTCTTTCTCCCCGCGGTGATCGCGAAATGGGGCGCGACCATCGATCGCCTCACCGGCGGGCGGTGGTCGATCAACGTGACCTCAGGATGGCATGAGGCGGAGTTCGGAATGTTCGGTGCGCATCTGCTCGAGCATGACGAGCGCTATGTGCGATCCACCGAGTTCATCGAAGTGTTGCAGCGTGCGTGGACCGGTGAGGAAGTGAACTATGCTGGCCGCTTCTACCAGACGCGCGGGTTGCGCCTCGAACCGCAGCCGATTGCGCCCCTGGAAATCTGGCAGGGTGGTCAGTCGCCGGCCGCAATCGCAATGGCGGCGCGGCATTCCGACTGGATGTTCCTCAATGGCGGTCCGCCGGAAAAAATCGGCGGCATCGTGGAGAAGGTGCGCGCTCGCGCTTCTGCTTTAGGGCGCAAGGTTCGTTTTGCGCTCTATGCGATCCCGCTCTGCCGCAATACGGATGCCGAGGCCGAAGCAGAAATCGCCACCATGGTCGAAGCCATCGATCCCGCGATCGTCGCGCGGCGCATCGAGAAGACCTCTGGTGCGCGCGGGATGTGGGCGTCCGACGACAAGCTGAGTTTCCTCGACACCAACGAGGGCTACGCGAGCCGGCTTATCGGAAGTCCCGACACCATCCTTGCGCGGATGCGGCAATTTCAAGCGCTCGGGGTGGACTGTTTCCATCTCATCCTGCACGACCAGCTTTTCAATCGCGAAGTGCTTCCTGAGCTGCGCAATTTTTAGCGCACTGAAAATTCATCCGTCGAAATGGCGCGATGCGTCGAGATGTGCGATGGATCAGCGATCAGGTAATTTACATACCGATCGGATAATTGATTGAGAGGTCGCCTGACGTGAGATTGGAAGCGTCGCAGGTAAATGAGTTTCGTGAAAACGGCGTGGTATTCATCGGCAATGCGCTCGATGCCGCCTCGATGCGGATGATGGAGGAGGCCTATAACTGGAGCCTCGCGCATCCGAGTCCAGGCGCGGCGAATTTTGTGACCAAGGATTCGCCGGCGACATTTTACCAGGACCTCGCGAATCCCGGGGCGATCGCCGCATATCGAAAGATGCTCGATGAATCGCCCGCCGCCGATATCGCAGCCGCGTTGTGGGGCACACCGGATGTGTGGTTCATGTACGAGCAGGTGTTCCTGAAGGAAGGCGGCGAGAGCCGGCGCACCCCGTGGCATCAGGATTCGTCCTATCTGCCGATCGATGGATCGGACATCGCGGTGATGTGGATCAGTTTCGAGCCCGTGGCCAAGGAAAATGGTCTGGAGTTCGTGCGCCGGTCTCATCGCGGAGTGCTATACGACGGCTCACGCTTCGACCCGGAAGATGACACCGCACCGCTGTACGGCAATGACGTACTTCCGCGGCTGCCGGATATCGAGACGCAACGCGCGAACTGGGACATCGTGTCGTGGGGTGTGACGCCGGGCGATGTAGTGGTGTTTCATCCCGCGATGCTGCACGGCGGCGCCCCCACCCATGGGAGCATTCGACGGCGCACGCTGTCGCTACGATTTTTCGGCGACAATTCGGTTTACCGACGGCGTCCTACCGACGTCGAGGCCACTACTCCGCCGTTTCGCCGCGAACCAGGAAAAGAAGATACGCGCTCAGCACTTGCGAAGATCGGCGAAACGCTCAAACCGGGAGATCCGTTTCGGCATCCGGAGTTTCTCAAACTTCGGCCGCGCAGTTGAGCGCGGAAAAGGGAAAGCGACATGAAACTTGGCCTGCTCTACGAGATACAGATTCCGAAACCATGGACACCCGGCATCGAGGCGCGCGCGTATGGCGAGGTGATCGAACAGGTGGTCCTCGCTGACAAGCTCGGATGGGGCTACGTGTGGGCCGTCGAGCATCATCTGCTCCCGCAATGGTCGCATTGCCCAGCGCCCGAGGTTTTGTTCGGAGCGCTGAGCCAGGTCACTAAGAACATCCGCATCGGTCATGGGATCGCGCTGCTGCCGCGAAACTTTAATCATGCATTGCGAGTGGCGGAGCGCGCAGCGGTGCTGGATATCCTCACCGGTGGGCGCGTCGAGCTGGGAACCGGGCGTGCGGTGACGCTGCAGGAGCTTGATGGCTTCGAGGTCAACCCTGACGACACGCAGGCGATGTGGGCGGAGGCGGTCGAGGTACTGGTGCGGAGTTGGAAGGACGACTACATCGAATACCAGGGCCGCTTTTACAACATTCCGAAGAGCTACGTGGTGCCGAAGCCGATTCAGAAACCGCATCCGCCGATGTGGCTGGCGGGCACCAATCCTGAGACGTTCAACCTCGCGGGACGCAAAGGCCTGGGCATGCTCGGTTTCGTTACGGGAACGCCGGACCAGGTGGCGCCACGCATCGCAGCGTACAAGGACGCGGTCAAACATGCGGAACCGGTGTCCGGCGTCGTCAACGATCAGTCCGCGGTATTAATCCAGACCTACTGCGCCGAGACGCATGAGCAAGCGGTCGCCGATGTCACGCAACCGCTGGAGATCGTCGCGCAACTTGCCGCCGAGCTATTTCTTCCATGGGCGGAGAAGGGCCGCGAGCGCAAGGCCGAATCCTACAAGTATCTGACCGAACAGCAGCGCGCAGGCGCGGTGATGGGCGACGTTGAGCAGCGCATTCGCGACGGCATTATCGCAGTCGGCACGCCTGCGGAAATCCTGAAGTTGTTCCGCACCTACCGGGAGATGGGCGTCGATCAGATGCTGACCTGGGTGCAGTTCGGTGGACTGGAGCACAGCAAGATCCAGCGCAGCATGGAGCTGATCGGGAAGCACGTCATCCCGGAGCTCAATCGTTAAAGATCAGCGTTTCGAAAATTTGCGCAGGATGCGGAGGCGCAGCTTCAGCTTTTTGCCCAGCCACAAGGCGTGGGTCGCGTGATCCTCATACGCGTCGCCGGTGTTGGGATGCACCAGGACGTCGAGGCCGCGTCGATTCAGCATCAGCCATGGCACAATGCGCGTGAATTCCTTCTTCGCGAACTTGACCTGGTACATTGACTGCGGATGCGGTCCGACCGGCTCGTCGTGCCAGCGTCCCATTTCAACCGTGAATGCTTTCTCGATCGCGGTGCGAATCTTCGCGGCAGTCTTGCGGCTGGCGCGGTCATAGTAGAGGTGCGCGTGGTAGTCTTCGATTTTCGCAGGATCAATGTTCATTGCGATCTCACTTCGCCAACGAATCAAACAATGGCGGGCGCAGATGCTTCCACGGACGCGCTATCTCATATGATGCGGCGAGCGACAGCAATTCGAACTCGCCATTTGGGCGCCCTACAATCTGTAGTCCGATCGGCAATCCCGCCTTCGAGAATCCCGCCGGCAACGTGATAGCCGGCTGTCCGGTCGCGTTGAACGGATACTCGAAGGCGATCCAGGTCCATAGCTCGTCCAGGTAGCGCTCGGGACGCGAGGGGAACGTACCGTTGGGCATCGCAGGCCGGGTCATGGTCGGGGTCACCAACGCATCATAGGGGTGCAGGCGTTGCACGATCTCGCGCGCGGTGTTGTGCATCGCCGCAACGAGGTTGATGTAGTCGGCCGCGCTGACCTTGCGCCCATGCTCGTGCATTTCGCGCACGACCGGATCGACCGTCGCCATATTCTCGATCGGAATCGCCGCGATACCAACGCATATCAGCGTTCGCGCGCATTCGAGAAGCATCGCGCCCGGATCGAGATCGATCGGTTCGACGCGATGACTCATTTCAACCAGCGTCCTGCATGCGGACGCGAATGACGCGGTGACTTCGGGATCGTTCGCTCCCAATCCGCTGGCGCCAATCGCCGCGATGCGCAGGTCGCGTGGGACTGTTTTCACTGCCTCGACAAATGGATGCTCCGGCGGCGGCGCCCAGTAAGGGTCCCCGATGACGGGGCCTGCGAGCACGTCAAGCATCATGGCGACGTCGCGCACCGTGCGCGCGATCGGTCCGCGGGTTGCGAAGCCGCCCCATGCCTCGCCGCGATGAGGAGCATAGCTCAGTCTGCCGCGCGACGGCTTGAGGCCAACCACTCCGCAGTTCGATGCGGGGCCGCGAATCGAACCTCCGCCGTCGCTGCCTTCGGCGAGCGGACCGAGCCCCGCGGCTACCTGGGCAGCGGCGCCGCCGCTGGAGCCCCCGGCATTATGCTCGAGGCTCCATGGATTGTGCGCGATTGGACATAGCCCTCCTTCCGTGGTTGGCCGTCCGCCAAATTCGGGGGTGCTGGTCTTGCCGAGGAAGATTCCGCCGGAGCCGAACATGCGCGCGGCAATTTCCGCATCCTGCGGCGGGATCGAGTTCGCATAGTTGGCCGAACCGATGGTGGTTGGAATACCTTTGGTTGGCGTCAAATCCTTCAATGAGTAGGGAACGCCCAGCAGTGGCAGCAAGGATGCGTCGCTGGCTTCTGAGGTGCGCGCGTCATTCATGGCGCGGTCGGCGAGCACCGTCATGTAGGCGCCAAGAGTTGGATTGTGCCGCTGGATGCGCGCGAGGAAAAATTCCGCGATCTCGCGGGGACGCAAATCGCCTTTACGAACCAGCTCTCGGAGATCCCACGCCTCGATAAACGGATCGATGAGCGCAGCCATCGTCTATTGCGCCGTGATGCCGCCATCGACGGACATTGAGCTGCCGGTCACGAACGACGCGCGATCGGAGCATAGCCATGCAACTGCTTCGGCAATCTCTTCAGGACGCGCCTTACGCCCGACCGGCTCGACCTGATCGAGGCGTCCCGCAAGCTTCGGTATTTGCGCGATCATGTCGGCGACCAGCGGCGTATCGACGACCCCGGGGCATACATCATTGATGCGGATGCCGGTGCGCGCGTACTCGATTGCGGCGCACTTGGTGAGCCCGACTACGCCGTGCTTGGCGGCGGTGTAGGCGGGCATCGAATGCGACGCGACCAGTCCGGCCGCTGATGCGGTGTTCACGATCGCGCCGGGGGACTTTTGCGCGAGGAACTGGCGAATCTCGGCCCGCATGCAAAGCCATACGCCCTTGAGGTTGATCGCCACAATGCGATCGAAATCCTCCTCGTTGTAGTCCGCGGTCTTGCGCTGCGGCCCGCCGATACCGGCATTGTTGAAGGCGCAATCGAGCCGGCCGTATGCTTTCACGGCCGCGGCGATAAGCGCATCGACGTCGCCACTCCGCGCTACGTCGCAGCGATGAAATTGCGCCTCGCCACCTTTGCTGCGAACCATTTCGACGGTTTCGTGGCCGCCCTGCTCGACCACATCCGCCACGATTACGCGCGCGCCTTCACGCGCAAAAACCAGCGACGCCGCGCGTCCGATTCCAGAGCCTCCTCCCGTAATGAGCACGCTCTTGCCGTCAAGCAGTTCAGCCATCGCCATCTTCTCCCTTGTCTGACGATTTTCCTCTATCACTTCGATCTTGAGTCGGCTATCTGTGGGCGCGATGAGGAACGTTCGGCCAACGAAGGCTCGCTCCAAAGCACGACCTCGCGCGCGCGATCTGGGAATCCCATTCGCCGGAACACCTGGCCCGCTCAACTCGATTACCGACGTAGCAGGAGTCGAAGTCGGGCACACGACCATTATTCGTGGAGAAGGGAAACTCGTGGTCGGCCTCGGACCGGTGCGCACCGGTGTTACTGCGATTCTGCCGCGAGGCCGACGCGACGGCACCCGGGTTTTCGCCGGATGGTTTTCGCAGAACGGCAATGGCGAGATGACCGGTACCACCTGGATCGAGGAATCCGGTCAGCTGTCGACGCCGATAATGATCACCAACACCCATAGCGTGGGAGTGGTGCGCGACGCGCTCATCGAATGGCAACTTCGTAGTGGTGTGATGGCGCAACCGTGGTCGCTACCGGTGGTGGCGGAAACCTACGATGGATTTCTGAACGACATCAACGGATTCCATGTCACCAAGGATGATGCCTGGGCCGCGCTGGACGCGGCGCGGCCTGGGATCGTCGCCGAAGGATGTGTCGGCGGCGGCACCGGAATGATCGGCTACGGATGGAAGGGTGGCATAGGGACCGCCTCGCGGAAACTCGCTGGAGCTGACGGCGCGCATTCACTCGGCATCCTGGTTCAACTCAACTGCGGAAGAGCGCTTGAACTGGTTATCGCCGGTGTACCAATCGGTCGCGAGCTGACCCCCAAAAGCTATATGTCATCGGCAGAGTCAGGTTCGATAATAGTAGTAGCCGCAACCGATGCGCCGCTTTTGCCGCATCAGCTAAAACGCGTAGCCCGCCGATTGACGATGGGTCTCGCACGGACTGGCAGCGTCTCAGGCAACGGTTCAGGTGACATCTTCATAGCTTTCTCGACTGCGAACCCGCGCGGCAAGAACAAGTCTCCGATCGAGTCTGTGAAGATGCTGCGCAATTCAGCTATGGATCCCATCTTTACTGCCGCGGTCGAAGCGACCGAAGAAGCGATAGTCAATGCCTTGACGGCGGCGGAAACAATGACCGGGATCGACAACCGGACCGTATACGCGCTTCCTCATGACCGCTTGCGCAAAATCATCAAGCGGTATGGCCGCTGAAACTCGGAGAAGCGATCCTGCACGTGCTTCAATGCGTCTAGCAGGTCGCCTGCGGCATAGTTTGCCAGTAGCGGTTGCAGTTGTGACAATAGCGACGATCGCCGGATGCTTTCTTAGTCCGCATCGAAGCTCTCAAGACCTTGGCGGGGAGCATGTTTCCTTCATCACCTCTGATGATGTGCTGCTGCGCGGCCATTTGTACGGACGTGGCTCGACCGGAGTGATCCTGGCGCATATGTATCCCGCCGATCAGTCGGACTGGACTGATTTTGCGCGCGTGCTGGCGGCCCACGGCTATCAGTCGCTGACGTTCGACTTTCGTGGATTCACCGAATCGGAAGGTCAGTCCGGAACCGAGTTCGCCGACCGCGACCTGCTGGCGGCGTATCGGTTCATGCGGCCACGTGTCGCGCGCATCTTCATCGCCGGCGCGAGCCTTGGCTCAGAAGCGGCAATCCTGGTAGCGGCCCACGAGCAGGTAGCGGGCATCATCTGCATATCCACACCTACCAGTTTTGGCGGTCTCGACGTCGAGCCTGTGGTCCATCTGGTGCGCGCACCGATTCTGTTCGTTACCTCGGCTGATGACCCATTGGTCGCAGGACAAGCCGAGATCCTGTACAAGCTGGCAAACGCGCCGAAGTCATTGGAGGTATACCCGGGCAATGCGCACGGCACTGCAATCCTGTATGGCCCTCATGCGACCGAGCTACAGAGCGTGATGTTGCGATTTATCGCAGCGAATGAAGCAACGAAAGTCGCGCCGTAACTCTGATACGGGTCCCGAGCAACTAGGCTTGCTTCTTCTTGCGTTCTGCCCAGCGCTTCCTCATCAGTTCGGACAAGCGCTTGCGGCCTGCGGGGGTGAGTCCTTTGCGGCGCGGCTTGGAGGAAGCAGCAGAGGTTGCGAGGCGGGGGCGTCCTCTGCGGGCCTTGGGAGCTTGAGAGGTTTCCAGCAGGCCGATCGCCCTGCCGATTCGATCCATTTCACTTCTCAACTCGGCCACAATTTTTTCAAGATCCACTGTCATTCCTCCACGACTCAGGTTTTTGCAGTTAGTTGACTAAACAGCACGCCCGCACATTTCGCAATAGCTGATAGCGTGATTCCCACTCCAAGACCTAGACAGACGGAACGATGACGGTCCGAGCAACGGCTTGGTTATAGATTACATAAGGAGACTATCTTTGCGAAGCCGCTACTCCATATTGGGTTATAAATAAGGCACCAGCGATCATCGCGAGGCCTTTGAGAAAGAACGACACGTTTATCGCCCGCATGACTGGACTCGGATCGACAATCATCGCAGTACCATGTACTACAATGGTCACTGGAATAAGGAACAGCACTATCAACCATCCGCCTAGCCGGGGACGATAGTTGAAAACGATAAAGACAGCGCCAACGAGTTCTACGATCGCCGAAATAATCACCCAGAAAGTTCGCCACGGAATCGCCGCCGGCATCAAGTTGACGTAGGTGTGCAAGTCGGTGAAGTGAGTAATGCCGGAGAGAAAGAAAATCAGAGTAAACAGAATGCGGGCAGCGAGGCCAATCGCGGGATTTATCATCACCAGGTCGCCGTTCTTCATAGCTGTAACCTTGTAGCCGTTCAATTCCGCGTGCGCCAGTAGCCTTCGGAACCACCTCGCACTCTCCTCCGGAATATCTAACACGATGTAGCATTCCTATACTGCATGAGCAGCGGTTGCTGGCTTTCCTTTCGAGCCGTGGAGGCTGACGGGTAGGCCGGTTGCGAGGCCCGCTTTGGCGTCCGTCCAATTCCAATCAAATGTGGTCCCAAATATCCTCCAAAGCGGGCGATAGTCTATTCTCATGGCGGATGGAACCGTTTGAGAGAAAAATCTCGCCGCGCAACTTTTGTGGCTAAACCGCGTCTTTATCTGTGAGTGATGGAAAGACATTAAAGCTGGGAGGCCCTCGTTCCTCCTCCCCGCCGGCGAAATTCCCCCCCGTTTCGCTGGTGAGATCATTGGCGAGGGCCTCCTCCTCCCCCTTTTTCGCAAAGCGCGAGGCCGCTGGGCGAAATTCCTCGATGCAAAGTTCTACTTGCCCCGGCATCACGGCTATTGTGAGCTAAGAGGCGAGGTGGCGCGCCATCAGATGGCGCAGCTTACCCCGCGCAACTTTCCGTGATTTGCTTCGTCTTTCTTAGATAAGTGTCGAGGGTGGCTGAGATCAGTCCGGAAGCCGAAGACCAAACCGCGCTGATACGGCGAGCTCAAGACGGATCGGAAGCGGCGCTGGAAATCCTGATATCGCGGTTTCAGGATCGGATCGCGGGTTTTGTCTATTCGCTGATCGGCCGCGATGACGCCATCGAGGATCTTTGCCACGACATTTTCATCAAGATGATCTCCGGCTTACCAGGTCTTAAGAATCCGGATAGCTTCGAGGCGTGGCTGTTCCGCATCGCGCGCAACGTGGCGATGGATTCCTTGCGCCGCAAGCGCCTGTGGCGGATGTTCGTGCCGTTTGAACCCAAGCATGAACAGATCGCCGAGACACCACCCCTCGATAGCAGGCTGGAAACCTTTCGCGCTGCCCTCGAGGGCATGCCTCCCAATCAAAAGGAACTGATCCTGCTGCTCGCCGAGAACGACTGGTCATACGAGCAGTTGGCCGAAATCACCAAAAGCAGTGTCAGCGCGGTCAAGTCGCGCTTGTTTCGCGCACGGGATTATCTTCGACAGAGGGTCGCCGATGAAGATTGAATCGCTATACGTTGAGCATCAGCGCCGCTACGCACGGACTCAGTTGCCGCCCGACTTCGCGCGGCAGGTGATCGAGGAGGCCCGGCAAAATGCCGGGGTCGCCGGTCTCGCGGTCAGGTTGCGCCTGGTCGCAATCACCGGTGCGCTATGCGTTATGGCCGCGGTCTCGATGCACTGGATTCAGCTGCAATATACGCAGGAGCAGAACCTCCAGACCTGGGCCACCACCGCCGAGCAAATCCGGGTGCTTGAGGAATCGATATGAGGGGAAACGTCCTGGTCGTACTCGCTACGGTCACGCTGTTTGTGGCGGGACTATTCGTAGGAGTATGGACCCAACGCAACCGCCCGGTGCCTCCGCCGCCGCTGGGGCCGATGGGCGAGTTCGGCCAGGCTCATCATCCTAACTTCGCGGCTGCGCCCGCGACGCGCCGGGCCCCGTGGTTCGTTGGGCCGGGCTCCAGTGGTCATCGGCCGGTGAGTCCGCAGGAAATTCGCAAACAGATGGCGATACTGATGCCGCAGATTGCCGATTTTCAGCAGAAGGTCGATGCTATCGAACAGCAGTTCCGAACTTCATTCGACGCGATCCTGACGCCCGAGCAGCGGCAAAAGCTGGATACGATTACGAAACGGCTGGCGAGCTTTCCCGACCCCTTGCCAGGATGCGCTCCCGGAATGGGTCCCATCTTTGTCTCGATGGTCATCTACCGCCCCACCCTGGATCATCTCAGCGAAGATCTGACGCTCGATGAAAAACAGCAGCATCAGTTGATGGATCTCTTGACCGCGCGGCGCAACAACTTGCTCGCGCTGGTCGATGCTACCCCTCCACCCAGCTTCAAGTTTCCCGATATGGTCAACCCGGACCCGGCGGAGCAAGCGCGTCCCTGACCCCTACCAGTCGAGCGTGATCGTGCGCAGGCTGGCGGAATCGGTATTGGGCGCCGCGCCGAGTGCAGCCAGGTCGCCACGTTGATTCACCGCCAAGCTTCCCGGAAAAAACGGCGGCATCCATCGGCCCATCGTAGACATATCGCCACTCGATTCGATAGGAACCTGGAGAGCGTCATCGGACTCGAATACGAATAGATGCTCCTCGCCGGTGTCGTCGTGCCCTCCGAGATAGACCAGCCCGGAAGCCGTAACCGACGGATCGACAAAGCCTTCCAGCTTAGTGCCAAACTGAGTCAAATCGCCCTGCCGCTTGATCGGTGTCAGCTCGCCATCCTTGGCCTTGAAAACGGCCGACCGATCCTTCGAAGCGCCACTGACGATCAAAGTCCCATCGGCAAGCAGGCCGGGGCGTCCCTCGGAGATGTAGGTGAGCGTGCCGAGCGTGGTGTGCGTCCCGGTTCGGAAGCTGCGCGATAGTCCAAGAGCACTCCCCAGGTAGGCAGTGTTGGCGGATGAATCCCGGTTGGTGAATGCGATCATATCGCCGAAGCTGGAATGCACAATCGCAGGCCTGCCAAAACTGGGACCGAACAAGCCTCCACCTGGAGCGCTATCACCTTCGCGCGCGACTTCGCGCAGCGACTTTCCATCCAGCGTCATCACCACAGCCTTCTCGACCCCGTTGTCTTCGACACGGCCGAGGAATGCCATTTCGCCGTCAGCCGCGATATCGGCGCTACCGAAGTAAAGCAGCTTGAGGGTGTGGCCCTGCGCGGTGCGGTCACCGATTCGCGCCACGCAACTCAAGTGGCCATCCTGGTAACGGAAAACTGCATCCTTTCCCGATGCTTCAGGAGCTAGAAACCCAACCACCCCATTCGCGCTGGCGATGGCATAAGGATCGACCTTGAAGATCGGATGACAGTTGTCCGGCATGCTCGCTTCATCGAGGATGCGCACGATGCGTCGGTTCCCGGGCGCGCCCACATTCGCGCGATAGATATCCCATCGCGGGCGCGTGTCCTGGCCCACGGTTTCCGCGCCGAACACCACATCGCCTTCGGGCGAGATGGACGGCACGCCAAGATCCTCGAATATCTGACCACCCGGGGCGACCGCGCCAAGCTGCGCGATCAAAGTGGCGGTGCCATCGCGCCCACTGCTTTCATACAGTCCCGAGGTGGTGCTCATGTCGACGCCCGCACCATTCTGCGGACCACCAATATTAAAAACGACAGCTCGTGCCGGCGTCGCCAAAAAGACGATGGTTGACAGAACCAACAATGGGAGGGGGAGCAGGGGCGTTTTAGTTTGGATTGTTTTGGTTATGGAAAACATTTTTCGGGCTCGACTCGCGGTCCACCGGGGCGATTCCGCGGAAGAGCACAACCTCGCTGGGTGAAAATAAGGGCTGGATGAAACTGAGCCGACCCGGACCTTACGTTATTGACGTCGGTTTGGAGGTTCCGATCATCGGTCGCAAAGTTTGGACGGGGCGAACTGCGATGCGACGGCCCTGGGCGGGACCATCGCGAGGAATCATCTGCCCGAAATAATTTTGCCTGAAACAACGCCACCATGCATCCCTGCAACCGAAAAAAACCTTCCCAGTGATGAGCAATCGAAGTGCCATCACATACCGATCGGTATGTTCGGAGGTTTTTCAGGCAAAACATGCTCAGAAGTCGCGTTTTGCGACACCTTTCGCATTTTGGAGACCGAATTGAACTCGATCTCCTATCTCGGTCAGACGCGCGATGCTGACGGCTTGAGCTTGATGGTCAACAATTCGGCAGCGGATGCCGCCAGTTCAGTGCAGATTCGGAAGATTCAGAATCACCTCCCAGCTCTTCTTCGGCGCATCATCGATGGTTCGGATACCGACGTGATTGAGCCGCGCGAGCTCGCCGGTGAACAGCGACACATCGTGTAGCAGCGCGAGCGACACGAACTCGAACTTCGCGCCGCGGGTGAAATCGGGAAGCCGCGCAAAAAAGTTCGCCTGCATCGTCTCATCAGCCGGCGGCGCCGAGCTCCATCCGATCTCCGAAATCCCAACCCGCTGCGTCGGTAGGTATCTGCGCACCGACGAATAGTAATCATCCGGCACCTTCGCCTTGGAAGGATCGCCGAAAGCATCGGGATAGCTGGTGATCGAATAGATGTCGACGCTATCGGCGAATTGCTTGAACATGGCGAACTGTTGATGCGCCCGCATCACTTCCCATTGGAAGCTCAGCGTAACGATCTGCTCCGGATATTTTTTCTTGACCGCCCCGTATGCCTCATGCGCGAGGCTCACGAACGGCGCGAACTCTTTGGGATTTGCTTCGAGGAAGTTGACCTCGGTTGCGAGGCCGAGCACCTCCGGCTTCACATCCGCCAGCTTGATTACCTCATCAATGTAAGCACGCCGCACCTCAGGATCAGCGAAACCCTTGCCCGCCAACGACTTCGGCAGGTCCGGATCCTTGCGCTCATTGGACAGCGTGGTCGGACTGAGCCAGAGTTGAAGCTTGAGTCCGCGCTTTTTCGCCCAGCCCTGAACTATCGCGAACGAACCTTCCGGCGGTGGCGAGCCCCATTGATAAATCCAGGTGAGATGGCTGCCGATCTGTGCGGCCTCGTCAAAGAAGACCTGGAAATCGTGGTCCGAGAAGTACGGAAAATGCGCGGGGGACAATGCGGTTCCGACGATCGTATCTTTAGCGGATGCGGCATGTGCCAACTTCACCGATCCACCTCCGATCAGCATCAATGAAAGGACCGCGCAGGCGATTCGATGCGGCTTCATCTGCGCATTATTCCTCGGCTCGTCCGTCATTCCACACCGGTCGGATCCGTGTTACACCATTCGACCGTCCTGATAGAGTTCCACATCGCATCCCTGGAGAGAAACTATGCGGGTTAACCTGACCATCAACGGACAGCGCCGCGCGGATGAGGTCGAGCCGCGCATGCTGCTGGTCCATTATCTGCGCGAGGTCGCGCAGCTCACCGGCACCCACGTCGGCTGCGAGACCTCGATGTGCGGCGCGTGCACCGTTCATCTCAACGGCGAGGCGGTCAAGTCGTGCACCGTTTTCGCGGTGCAGGCCGAGGGCGCCGAGATCACGACGATCGAGGGCCTCGCCAAGGATGGCCAGTTGCATCCGATGCAGGAAGGCTTTTGGGAAGAGCACGGCCTTCAGTGCGGATACTGCACGCCTGGAATGATCATGTCGGCGACTCATCTGCTCAAGCACAACCCGAGTCCTACTGACGATGAAATTCGGGTCGCCCTCGAGGGCAATTTGTGCCGATGCACCGGTTACCAGCACATCATCAAGGCGGTGCAGCACGCGGCAAACAAGATGCGCACCTCGAAGGCCGCCTGAGCTTCGCGAAGGACACCATCATGCCAGTCATTCCCAAATTTGTTGGCGAACGAATCAAGCGGCGCGAAGACCCGCGCCTGATTTCCGGCACCGCGACCTATGTCGATGACATCAAGCTGGTCGGAATGCTTTCGGCCGTCATCATGCGCAGCCCGTATGCGCATGCGAAGATCAACTCGGTCGATCTGAGCAAGGCGCGCGAGTCCGCCGGCGTCGCATGCGTGCTCGCGGGCGCCGATCTCAAGGATAAAATCGGCTCGGTGCCGTGCGTCGCGCCGGCCGAGCATGTGCCGTTTCATCCGGTGCTCGCGATCGGCAAGGTGCGTTTCGTGGGCGAGCCGGTGGTGGTCGCCGTCGCCTCCGATTCGTACAAGGCGCAGGACGCGCTCGATCTGGTGGAAGTCGATTACGACATGCTCGACGCGGTGGTTGATCCCGAGAAGGCTCTGGAAGCGGGCGCGCCGATTATCCACGATGAGTTCGGCACCAACCTGGTGACGCGCGCGGAGGTTCCCAATCCCGCCGTCGACGAGGGGATGAAGAAGGCCGATAAGATCATCAAGTTCCGCATCCTCAACCAGCGCCTGGCGCCCGCACCGATGGAGCCGCGCGGGGTCGTCGCGCAATGGCATGCGGGAATGCAGCAGCTCACGGTATGGTCCTCGACCCAGATACCGCATCTGCTGCGCTCGCAACTCGCTGAGCAACTGAAGCTCGGCGAAAACAAGGTCCGCGTCATCGCGCCCGAGGTCGGCGGCGGCTTCGGATGCAAGCTCAACGTCTATGCGGAAGAGGCGCTGGTCGCGTACCTCGCGATGCAACTCAATCGCCCGGTGAAATGGATGGAGCGCCGGCGCGAGAATCTCGCCGCCACGATTCACGGGCGCGATCAGATCGCTTACCTGGAAATCGGCGCGAACAAGGACGGCGAAGTCCTGGCGATGAAGGGTAAGTTCGTGTGCGACATGGGCGCCTACCTGCAGCTCCTCACGCCGGTGATCCCAAGCTTCTCGGGCTTGATGATGACGGGATGCTACAAAATTCCCGCGCTCAGCTTCGAGCAGGTGATGGTGTTCACCAACAAGATGAGCACCGATGCGTATCGCGGCGCCGGGCGGCCCGAAGCCGCTTTCATCGCCGAGCGCACGATGGAGATGGTCGCGGCGGAGTTCGGCCTGGATCCCGCCGACGTGCGGCGCAAGAACTTTATTCCCAAGGAAGCGTTCCCGGCGCCGACCGCAGGCGGACTGGTCTATGACTCCGGCGACTACCATCTCGCGCTCGACAAGGCGCTCGAGATGGTCGACTACAAGAAGATGCGCGCCGAGCAGGAAGCCGCGCGCAAGAACGGCCGCTACATCGGCATCGGGATGGCCTCGTACGTCGAAATTTGCGGGATCGGGCCGTCGTCGCTGCTACCGCCCAAGCTGCGGGGCGGCGGATGGGAAAGCTCGGGGATCAGGATCGAACCTGATTCGAAAGTTACCGTGCTCACCGGCATCTCGCCGCACGGCCAGGGGCAGGAGACCACCTTCGCGCAGATGGTTGCCGACGCGTTCGGCATCGATATCGATGACGTCAACGTGGTGCACGGCGACACCGCGATCGTGCCCTACGGCATCGGAACTTTCGGCAGTCGCGGCACCACGGTGGGCGGTCCGGCGCTGATGATGTCGGTGGTCAAGCTGCAGGACAAGATGAAGAAGATCGCCTCGACGATGATGGAAGCGCCGCCCGAGCAGCTCACCTTCGTCAATCGCACGGTAGCGCTGGCGAGCGACCCGGCGAAATCGATTCCGCTGCAGCAGGTTATCGACGCGGCCTACGGCTACAAAACGCCGATCCCAGGCGTCGAGCCCGGCCTCGATGCGACCAGCTTTTACGAGCCGTCGGCCTGCACCTTTCCATTCGGCACCCACGTCTCGGTGGTGGAGATCGATCCGCTTACCGGGCAGACCAAATTTCTGAAGTACGTCGCAGTCGACGATTGCGGAAAGATTCTCAGTCCGCTGCTGGTCGAGGGCCAGGTTCACGGCGGCATCGCGCAGGGAATCGCGCAGGCGCTGTATGAAGAAGTGGTCTATGACGAAAACGGCCAGTTGGTCACCGCCAGTTTCATGGATTACGCGGTGCCCAAGGCCGACATGCTTCCGCACTACGATCTCGGATCGACGGTAACGCCTTCGCCGGTGAACTCGCTGGGAGTGAAGGGCGTCGGCGAGGCGGGCACGATCGGTTCGACGCCCTGCGTTTATAACGCGGTGCTCGACGCGCTCAAGCCGTTCGGGATTCGCGACCTTAACATGCCGCTCAAGCCGGAAAGAGTCTGGAGCGCGATTCGCGCCGCGCGAAAGGCATAGAGGCCTACAAAATGTTTCCAGCCGCATTCGACTATCATCGCGCCGCTTCCGTGAAAGAGGCGCTCTCCATGCTCAAGCAATACGGCGATGACGCCAAACTGCTTGCGGGCGGGCATAGCCTGATTCCGATGATGAAGCTGCGCCTCGCTCAGCCGGCGCATCTCATCGACATCGGCGCGGTGCGCGAGATGTCCGGGATTCGCGAGGAAGGCGGCAAAATCATCATCGGCGGCGGCACCGTGCATTCGGCGATCGCGGCTTCATCGGTCGTCGCGCAGAAGCTGGGACTGCTGTCCGAGTGCGCGCAGGTCATCGGCGATGCGCAGGTGCGCAATCGCGGCACTATCGGCGGCAGCCTCGCGCATGCGGACGCGGCGGCGGATTATCCGGCGGCGGTCCTCGCACTCGAGGCGGACATCACCGCGGAAGGCGAGTCGGGCAAGCGCACTCTGAAAGCCGAGCATTTCTTCGTCGACCTCTTCACCACCGCGATGCAGGCGGGCGAGATTCTCACCGCGGTGAGCTTCGCCCCGATTCCACAAAATGGCGGTTATGCCTACCTCAAGCATCGCCAGCCGGCGTCGGGTTTTGCGCTGGTAGGAGTCGCTGCCCTGGTCACCATGAAGGGCAGCAATTTCGACAAGGTGCGAGTGGGAGTCACGGGTCTCGCGGCGAAAGCGTTCCGCGCCACCGCGGTTGAAAATGCGCTCTCCGGCAAGGGCCGCGACGCGATCGAGGCGGCTGCGGCGCACGCGAGCGATGGCATCGATCCGCTGGGCGACATTCACGCTTCGCCGGATTTCCGCGCCGAACTCGCGCGCGTCTACACGCGACGCGCACTCGAACAGGCGGCCTCGCGCGCGAAGGGTTAACCTAAAACTCCGCTACCGACTTACTTGCTCCAGCTATGAAAATTGCAGGCGAACAACCACTCTCCGCCCCGCGCGAACAAGTGTGGGAGCTCTTCAACGATCCTGAGCGGCTTTCGAAGCTGGTGCCGGGTCTGGAGAAGCTCGAGGTGCTAAGTCCCGACGAGTTCGCGGGCACCATCAACGTCGGCATTGCCGCCGTCAAAGGCACCTACTCGGGAAAAATCAAACTGGAGGACAAGCGCGCGCCCGAGCATTACAAGATGCTGGTCGACGGCAAAGGCAAGATGGGATTCGTCAAAGGCTCGGGCACGCTGGACCTGGTCGCGGCCGGTGCGAACGAGACCACGGTAAAATACTCCGGCGATGTGCAGGTCGGCGGCCCGCTGCAACAGGTCGGCCAGCGTCTCATCGAAAGCGCGGCGAAAATGATGATGGGGCAGTTCTTCGCGGCGGCCGAGGCGGAAGTTCAGGCGCATGCGCAGGGAACCGTCGCGCGCCAGGGCATCCTGATCAACTTCTGGCGCTGGCTGATGCGGCTGCTCTTCCGCAAAGGCTGAATCCTACTTTTTGACGGGTTGGCATCCGTCGATCGATAAGATGGCTGGCGGATCTCAGCTCGCTTCGATCGGAAGGAGCAGCGCCGCGACTAGCAACATCGTCGTGCAGCGCGGCAGACGCATGGGCTAGGCTCCCGCGATGGTCATCTCGGCAATTTTGAGCGTTGGCGATGCGGTCGAGGAGCGCCACACCAGATCGTTTCCGATCATCTCGATCGAGTTGAACATCTCTTTGAGATTTCCGGCGATGGTTACTTCCTGCACCGGATAGGTCAGTTCGCCGTTTTCGATCCAGATGCCGCCGGCGCCGCGCGAATAGTCGCCGGTCACCATGTTGACCCCGAAGCCAATCAGTTCGGTGAGGTACAAGCCCTGTTTGACCGAACCGATGATCTCCTCGGGCGTGTACCTTCCGGGTACCAGGTAAAAGTTCGTAGTGCTCACCCCCGGAGGCGCGCCCACCGAGCGCGAGGCATTGCCGGTCGGAGCAAGGTTCAACTTGCGCGCCGAATAGCTGTCGAGCAGGTAGGTTTTCAGCTCGCCTTTGTCGACCAGGTTTTTGCGATTGGTCGCCAGCCCCTCGCCATCGAAAGGTTTGGAGCCATGACCGCCGGGCATCCGCGCATCGTCGACCAGGGTGACGTTGGGCGATGCTACCTTCTGGTTAAGTTTTCCTACCAGGTACGAAGCGCCCTTGTACAAGGAAGGACCGGAAGCCGCGCTCGCGAGCGAATGAATCAGGCCCGCCGCCATTTGCGGATCGAAGACGATCGGCACGCGAGTGGTCTTGATTTTCCGGGAACCGAGGCGTCGCAGCGCGCGCTCCGCCGCCTTCTTGCCGACCTGCTCCGCGTCATCGAGCGCGTCGTACATCCGGCTCGAGGTATACCAGTAGCCGACCTGCATCCCGCCGTCGTCCTGCGCGATTGGCGCGATGCCGAGGTGATAGTTGGTCCCGGAGTACTCCCCCGCGAAGCCCTGGCTGTTGGCGAAAATGACGTGGTAGGTGCCGGAATCGAATTCGGCGCCTTCGGAATTCTTGATCCGCGGATCGCTGTCGAGCGCGGCCTTCTCCGCGATGCGCGCAAGTTCCAGCGCCCGCGGCGCTTCGATTATCCGATGCTCGTTGTCTTCGAGTTCCAAATCCGGAAACGACTTCGGATGCAACGACGCGTCGGGAAGGCCCGACCACGGATCGGGCGCGGTCAGCTTCGCAAGGTCGACCGTGCTCTTGATGAAATCCTTCAGCGAATCCTGCTCGATCTCCGCCGTCGAGGAGGTCGCCGAGGATTGCCCGGTGAACACCCGCAACCCGAGCCGTCGCTCGCGCGAGCTCTTGAGCTTCTCGACTTCGCCCAGGCGCACGCCGGCCGAAAGCGACTCGCCGCTGATGAGCAGCACTTCGGCCGCGGTGGCGCCATTTTTTTTCGCTACGCCGAGAGCCCATTCGGCCAGCTTCAAATCCAGCTCTGCCATTTTTATGCGCTCGTCCTAATTGGTTCCGCCGACCGTGATTCCATCGATACGAATGGTCGGCATCCCGACGCCGACCGGCACCGACTGCCCATCCTTGCCGCAAGTGCCGATGCCCGAATCGAGTTCGAGGTCGTTGCCGACCATCGTCACGCGCGTGAGCACATCGGGGCCATTGCCGATCAGCGTCGCGCCCTTGACCGGCCTGGTCACTTCGCCATTTTCGATGAGGTAGGCCTCGCTCGCCGAGAACACGAACTTGCCGTTGGTGATGTCGACCTGGCCGCCGCCGAAGCTGACCGCATACAGGCCGCGCGGCACCGACTTGATGATGTCCTTGGGATCGTGGTCACCCGCGAGCATAAAGGTGTTGGTCATGCGCGGCATCGGGGCATGCGCGAAGCTTTCGCGACGGCCGTTGCCGGTGGCCTCCATCTTCATCAGCTTGGCGTTCATCCGATCCTGCATGTAGCCGCGCAGGATGCCCTTTTCGATCAGCGTGGTGCGCGAGGTCGGGGTGCCTTCGTCGTCGACGTTGAGGCTGCCGCGCCGGCTCGCGATGGTGCCGTCATCGACGACGGTGCAGAATTCGCTGGCAACGCGCTGGCCGATCTTGCCGGCAAACGCCGAGGTGCCTTTGCGATTGAAGTCACCCTCCAGCCCGTGGCCGATCGCCTCGTGCAGCAGGATGCCGGGCCATCCGGGCGCGAGGACGACGATGCTCTCGCCGGCGGGCGCGTCAACGGCGCCGAGGTTGACGATCGCCTGGCGCGCGGCTTCCTTGGCATAGTCACGCCACTTCTCGCCCTCGAGGAAGTAGCGCCATTCGACGCGGCCTCCGCCACCGAAGCTGCCCATCTGGCGCTGGGTGCCCTCTTCGGCAATCACGCTGACGTTCAGGCGGCATAGCGGCTGGGTGTCGGCGGCGATCTTTCCGTCGCTGGTGACGATCATTACCAGCTTCTGTTCGGCGACGAACGAGGCCATCACGTTTTTGATGCGCGGATCGTAGGCGCGTGCGATCTTGTCGATTTCGTAAAGCAGCTTCGCGCGCTCCTCGACCGGAACCTCCAGCGGCGTGCTATCGAGCTCGTACAAGTTGTGCCGACGCACCGGAGTCCCGACCTGCACCGGCGCGACCTCGCTGGTGCGATTATCGGCAATCGCGCGGGCAGCCTCGGCCGCCAGCTTCATGCGATCGACGGTGACCTCGTCCGAGTAGGCGTAGCCGGTGCGATCCTCGGCGCATACGCGAACGCCGACGCCCTGGCTGACGCTCTTGCTGGTGTGGTTGACCATCGATTCTTCGAGCGCGAGCGCCTCGGCATTGCGATACTCGAAGTAGAGGTCGGCATAGTCAGCCTTGCGCTCGAGGGCGGTGCCGAGGATTTGCTCGAAAGCCGGCTCATTGATGCCGAAGCGCTTCTGGAAAAACTTTTCGGGTTTGGTCAATTCAGTTGCCATCAGATTCCATATCCTCAGCGCCGATGAACGGCACTTTTCGCGAGCGAAAGAACAGCGAAGATACTTGATTTCAAAGGATTATTTGGCTTCGTTTGGTAATTTTCGTTGGTGCTCGTCGCTTTGGCTTCCGGTTCGGGCGCGCGCCCTGACCCAAAAGCATTAGGCATCTCGATGCTGCGCGCAAGCCCTCGTCTCAATGTAAGTCGTGGCGACGCCTGACGCTCGCGGCTCAGACATTTTTGTCGAAGGCACTTAGGACTAGGATTGGTTCCGATGGCGGCATTCACGCGCGAAACCTTCTCGGCAATCGATGCGCTGATGCTCGAGCTGATCGCATTGCAGGAGAAGAAGGTCCTCGACCTCGCCAACAGGATTCATCCCGGCCTCAGCTCCGAGGATATCCGCAATCCGCATGACTTCCCGGATCTGATCGCCGATTCCGGATGGAACTTTGAAGATGGCATTCTGTCCGGATTGAAGAGCGCACACATGGCGTTGCGCGCCCGGATTGCCGAATCCTTATAGATGATCGCTGAATCCCTATAGATGATCGCCGAATCGCTCTAACTCGCGGAAACCGCGCTGGTCCGCTCCAGCACCTCGGCCAACATCCCCAATGCCTCGATCACACCTTGCGGCCCGCTGACGCGATACTCGGCATGCGTGTCGCGATCGGCGCCGACCAGGATCGACGCGCCGGCCGCGCGCCGCACCACAAAGAACGCCTCTTCATCGGAGGGATCGTTGCCGAAGTAAATCGGCATCAGGCTCTTGTCCTTAAGCTGCCCGAGCAAATGATCGATCGCGTATCCCTTGCCGCCGGTGTTGCTCGGAATCACCTCCGCAACCATGTCTCCATGTGTTACGCGCAGGCCTCTGACCATGTGCGCGACGAGGTATTCAAGCTGGCGGCACACGTCGCGCGCGAGCTCCGGATCCACCTTGCGATAGTGAAGCGCGACCGAGAATTCCTTGTCTTCGACGATGAAGCCGTCACTCGGGCTGGTCTCCTTCCGGAGCCAATCGCGCACAGTGTGAAGGGTGGGAACACAATGCTGGACCCGCGCCAGCAACTCACGGCGATCGTCGGGATCGAGCAGCTCGATGCCATGCAGTCCAACAAAGTAAAGTCCTTCGGAGACGCCCAGCATGCGGCGCGCGGTTTGAGCATCGCGCCCGCTGAAAATTGCGATCACCACGTCCTCGCCATGACGGCTGAGCGTCCGGATGGCGTCGCGGGCGCCCTCCAGCGGTCTGGCGTCATCGGGATTGGCGGTGGTCGCGGCGATGGTGCCGTCGAAGTCAACACAGATCAATAAGCGTTTGCGCTGAACCAAATCGACGAGAAGATTCTTCGGAAAAGGTCTGGCCACGAGGTGCCTCCGGTGCAAACAGGAACGAGCAGCAATATTTTATCGAATCGGTGGGGAGCGCGGCAAAAACAAATCCGTCGCGATGGCTCGAATCTCCATGGTGTTCTACGGTCATTTCGATGACCCCCGCCGATGCGACCCGCGCGGCATGCGCAATTCTGAATCTACCTTACGGGCGCGGGCGTTTGATCGTCGGCATCGATGGCGGCGGAGGCGCAGGTAAATCGACCCTCGCAAGCGGCATCGATCAGGAATTCGCCGGTCGCGTATCGATCCTCAAGTGCGACGATTTCTATCGTCCGCTTCTCAGCGCGCAGTATTCGCGTCTCACCGCCGAAGCAGCGTACCAGGATTATTTCGATTGGCAGCGGCTGCGCGATGAAGCGCTGATGCCTCTGCGCAGCGGCGTGATTGCGCGTTATCAACGGTACGATTGGGCCAGCGATCAACTGGCCGAATGGATCGAGATCGAGCCGCGCGAGATCGTGCTGGTGGAAGGCGTCTTCTCAACCCGCCCCGAACTGCGACCTATGATAGATGTCGCCATCTTCATCGAAACTCCGCGCGACGAGCGGATGCGTCGGATGTCGGCGCGCCGCCAGGCGAGCACGGCCTGGATGGCTCGCTGGATGGCGGCCGAGGATTGGTACCTCGAGCACCTCGAGCCTCATCGATATGCCGATTTGGTGATCGCGGGATTCTGAGCTGATCGCTCGCGCGACCCATATTGCGCCGAAGCAAAACTGCTGGCCCGCCGCATCTGTTAGGTAGGCATCATTCGAATGCTGAAGTGGTAGCCGATTCGAAGGCGCCCCCGAGGTTCTTCAGCTACGCGCCTGGGCGCTCACTTCAGCGATTGTGTTTGAATGACATGGGAACCGGAACAGCGTCGCACAGTCTCCATCTGGGCTAACTTGAGGGCGCAGAAGTCCTGCGTCGCCTGGCGCGTTAGTCCTGCACTGCGCCATCGCGGCGCTGGGCAATGTGCCAAAGCACTCCCGATGGATCCACCACATAAGCGATGCGAAGGCCCCATGGCTGCATGGCCGGAGCGCGCGGAGGAGGGACGTTGAATTGCCCGGGCAGATCAAGCCCAACAATGTGCGTCCACCAGGCATCAAGATCATCGACCATGAGCTGCATCATGAAGTTTTCAGCGCAGTCCTTTTGATAGTAGCGCTGAAGTATGAAACCGCCGGAGCCGGCCCGGAAGATCGCCACCTCACCGTCCAGAAGTTTCTCGAAGCCCAGCGTCTCATAAAACTTCTTGGAAAGATCGAAGTCCTTTGAAGGTATGAATGGGCGGGCGAGTTCGGTTCCGCTCGGGACTTGCGGCATCGCATCCTCCTTCAAATCCGCACCGTTTTCGTGATCCGACCAGGGAGATAAGATTTCATCGATGTTTCAGATCTAGAGATTTCTGAAACATTTCTGTAACATCTATAGTATCCGATGTCACGCGCGCGAAAAATCGTCGATTCAAACCCGGGCCTTGGTTAATCAAGGTCTCGCGTGCCTCGACGACAAGACCAACCGCGCAACGACAAACGACAGAATGGTTAAACGTTAATGGCAAGCGCGGTAGCGAAAATTCTAGTCGACCTTGAGCGCAACGGGGGCCTTAAGGGTTCGGATGTTGCAAACATCGTCAATGCGTCTCGACCGACTGTGTCGCGATGGAAGAGCGGTAAGGCTTCGCCGCCGCTTGCAACCCAGACCATCATCGCCGACCTACGCTATGTCGTAGATCGACTGTCAGAGTTCTATACGCCAGCGGAGACGCGGCTGTGGCTTCACGCGAAGCACCCACTGCTTAACAACCAACGCGCGATCGACCTGATCATCGCGGACCGCACGCAGGAAGTTCTCGCGGTCATCGAACGCCTCGACTCAGGCGCCTACTTATGATTGCTCGGGCACATTGAACTGCGATGCCTGGAGCACGGAAGCCTCGCGACCCCACCCTGCTTGACGCGCTCGATGCCTTCGACAGAATTCGCTACGCGGGAGAGGCCTGGCGAGTTGTTCGCAACGGTCGTGATCCCCTGCAGGGAAGTGCCTCGGGCGGACGCTGGGATCCCACGTTGTTTGACGTACTCTACACCTCCCTGAATCCGGATGGGGCCGTTGCGGAAGTTCATTTTCACCTGTCCCGTCAGCCGGTCTTTCCCTCGAAGATCCGCTATGGATTGCACCGCATCAGAGTTACGACTGCGAAGAGTCTCAGGCTTCCGGATTTAGACGCGATGGTTCCGCTTGGTGTCGATCCCGCCCGCTACCGCGAGATCCTCTACGAGCCGACCCAGTTAGTCGCCGACGCGGCTTACTTCCTGGGTTTCGACAGTATCATCGCGCCGAACGCTCGTTGGGCGTGCGACAACCTGATCCTGTTCACCGATCAGATTGCGCCCGCCGACCTGGAGGTTGTCGAATCGTCGGGCGTCGATTGGACCAAGTGGCGGAAGAAGCTCAAGTGATTGGCTCCTGCGTGGCACGTGCGGCCTTTGAGAGGTAGCATCGCGTGAACGCTGAAGTGATCCCGATCCGAAGGCGCTCCCGAGGTTCTTCAGTTGCGCGCTGCGCGCTCACTTCAGAATGGCATCGAAAACAGGGTTGCGCTTCGGTTCGAGCGCTCGAAACTTTATGCGCGCGTTTTGAAACGGATCGGCAGGTGCTTGATGCCGCAATTGAAGTTGGTCCGCAGCCATTCCACCGGTCCCGCCAGCTCGATATCGGCCATGCGGCGGATGATCTCTTCGAACATCACGCGCATTTCGAGGCGCGCGAGGCCCGAGCCGATACAGAAATGGTTGCCGTGGCTGAAGGTCAGATGATTGTTCGGCTTGCGATCGACGTAGAAGCGCTCCGAATCAGCAAAGATTTCCTCGTCGCGATTGGCCGACGCGAACCACATCACGATGCGCTGATTGGCCATCACCTTATGCCCCGCGATTTCGCAGTTGCGGCGCGCGGTGCGCATCGCGTGGGTGGCGGGCGAGGTCCAGCGCAGCATCTCTTCGATCGCGGATTCCATCAGTGAGGGATTCGCGCGCAACTTTGCGAACTCGGCGGGATTTTCCAGCAGCGCATGCATCCCGCCCGTGATCGCGATGCGCAGGCTTTCCAGCCCGCCCAGAATCAGCAGCAGCGCATTCCACAATAGCTCGGGTTGGGAAAGCCCTGCCCCATCGACAGTTCCCGTCACCAGCGCGCTCACCAAATCGTCGGCGGGATGCCGGCGGCGTTGCGCGATCGCGCGTCCGAGGTAATCGAACATCTGCGAGCGCGCGCTGTCCTCGGTTTCGGTCGAGGAGCGCCCCTTGCGATATTCCAGGTCATCGGCGCCGAGCATCACGCGGCCCAAATCGAAAAGGCGATCCCAATCTTCGCGCGGAATCCCCATCATCTCGCAGATGACCGCGGTAGGAAGTTGGCCGGCGATCTCGACTGAAAAATCGCACTCGCCGCGCGGCGCCACCTTTCGATGATCGAGTTGACGATCTGGCGGATGTGCGGTTCGCGCGCCGCGACCTCGGGATGGCCGAAGTGACGATTGACCAGCGCGCGGATTTTCTCGTGCCGCGGCGGGTCGGTCCAGTTGAGCATCGCGCCGACGCCGGTATCGCCGCCGGCGCGGTCGCGATTGAGAACGAAGTTGAGCACGTTGCCCTGAAGCTGCGAGCTGAACAGGTGCGCGTCGGCCAGGACCGCGAGGCTCTCGCGCATTTTGGTCAGCGACCAGAAACCCTCGCCCGAAGTTTTTTCATGCCAATAGACCGGGGCTTCGGCGCGCATGATGCGCCATGCCTCGAAGCGATCGCCGTCGCGAAAGAAATCGAGGTCAGTGAGGTCGATCTGGTCTAGTTTCATTCAACTCATCAGCTCGGCTCGGAATACAAAGGTATGCTGAGAATGAACTCCGTGCCGCGCGGGATCCGATTGGTGACCAAGATACGGCCACGCAATCTGGACAGGACATCCTGCGCCATCGAGAGACCGAGTCCATTGCCGTTGGGCTTGGTGGTAAAAAATGGCTCAAAGATTTTCGCCTTCAAGTCTTCCGGCACCCCGATGCCTTCGTCCGCGACGCTTATCTCGATCGATGAGCCGTTCTGCCGGGTCTCGATGATCAAGTCGCCGCCATCAGGCATCGCATCGCGCGCATTGAGCAGCAGATTCGCGATCACGTGCTTGAGTTGATTGGGGAGCACGGAGACCGGAGGCAGTGGTGCGGCAGATTTTCTGACGATGCGAATCATTCCGCCGTTAACGGTCGGGGTCCGCTCGATTAAAAAATCCACCATGTTGATGGCCGCGAACAAAAGTTCTTCGAGGTCGGCCAACGATGGATGTTCTTCTCTGCGAGAGGTTACATACTCGCGGACGTTCTGCACCCGCTGCGAGGCCGCGTCCAGCGAACGCGCCAGGGCCTCGAGGTCCGAGGTCAGCTCAGGTCCAGCTTTGGTTTTCAGAATTCGCAATCGCAAGACCGAGGCTTGCAGATTGTTACCCAGGTCATGGACCAGGCCCGATGCCATCTCGCCAATGGAACGCATCCGCTCGTTGCGAAACAGCTGCTCCTGAAGCTGAAGGAACCCCGCCAGAGCCGATATATGAGAGGTGGTATCGACCCCGATGGTGGCTACATGGGGCTTGCCATCGAGACTAAGCGGGAACCTGAGACAGAAAAGGAATCGCCTTTTTTCCACCTGATCGGTGGTGATCAGCGGCTGCCCAGTCGAAAGAACGGTCTGATCCTTGCGCCAGTAGACATGCCCTACGGTGGGAAACAATTCCTCGTCGGTGGCGCCGAGGAACTTCTCGCGCGGAAGATCGAGGACACGCGTCACTTCGGAATTCACAAAAACGTAGCGCCCGTTTGCGTCCTTAATCCATATCCGAGCCGGAACGTCTTGCGCTATGCGGAGCAGCAGGTTGGTTTCCTCGGGAGAAGGCTTTAAGCGCTTCGGCATCGAACCAAGATGCCTAACATGAATTAGCCGCAGACTGTCAAGAGAAGCGCGCGCCGCCGGTGGAAAATTCGCTTTGGCTGCGCTATCCGGTGGCAAACAGTGTTAAGTCCGAAGCATAGAAAAAGGCCCGCGCGATGCGCAGGCCTTTGGGTTCATTTGAGATGTCGCGAGCTAGGCGCCGGCGGCGGCGTGGCGATGACCCGCGTGCTCGTCCGCGCCCTCTTCTTTCTTGCGCCGCGGACGCTTTCGCGTCGGCGCTTTCTCCTCGAGGCCGGTGAACTCGATGATCGAGAGCTGGGCAGCATCGCCACGACGGAAGCCGAACTTCACAACGCGAGTGTAGCCACCCGCACGTTCCTTGTAGCGAGGCGCGATTTCATCGAAGAGCTTTTTCACCGCCTGATGCGACTGCAGATAGGAAAAAGCGCGGCGCCGGGCCGCGAGGTCGCCCTTCTTCCCCAGCGTCACCATCCGATCGGCGAAGCGGCGCAGCTCCTTGGCCTTTTGATCGGTGGTGGTGATGCGGCTGCTTTTCACCAGCGCGAGAAACATATTTTTGAACAACGCCCGGCGATGAGCCTTGGTCCGGTTCAGTTTTCTTCCGAGATTAAGATGACGCATGGCCTATTTCTCCGGGCTCCGTACTTCGCAGGTCCGTGGCACTCGCTGCACCCTCACCAGCTCGGCAACGAAAACGTTGCCTCGCGTCCTCTCCCTCTAAAGTTGTCCTCTTTCCTCGTTCCCTCTCCGGCAGGGAGAGGGTGGCGCTACTGCGCCGGGTGAGGTCGGGAGAGTTATATAGGACTACGCGGATTCGCGGCGCTCCTGCTCCTCCCACATCTTGTCGAGCTCGCTGCGGGCGGGCAGATTCTCCAGCCGCATCCCGAGTGACAGGCCCATGTCGGCCAGCACTTCCTTGATTTCATTGAGCGACTTGCGCCCGAAATTCTTGATCTTGAGCATGTCCTGCTCGGTCCGCTGAACCAGCTCGCCGATGTACTTGATGTCGGCGTTCTGCAGTCCGTTGAACGCGCGCACCGATATCGGCAGTCCTTCGACCGGCCGATAGAGCAGCTCGTTGATGGTCGGGCGGGCTTCCTGTGCGCCCGCTTCGATCTGGCCGGGAACCTCGACCTCTTCCTCGACACCCGCGAAGATCGACATCTGATCGCGCGCCACACGTGCCGCGTAGGTAAGTGCATCGCGCGCCGAGATCGAGCCGTCAGTGAAAATTTCCAGCGCCAGGCGATCGTAATCGGTGCGCTGGCCGACGCGGGCATTGGTGACGGTGAAGTTGACTTTGCGAATCGGCGAGAACACCGCATCAAGGCGGATGGTGCCGATCGGTTCGTCCTCGCCGCCACGCTCCGCGGTGACGTAGCCGCGACCGCGCTTGATGACGATTTCCATGTCGAGGTCCGCGCCGCGATCGAGCGTCGCGATATGCTGCCCGGGGGTGAGAACCTCGAGGCTCGGCCCGGCGTTGATATCGCTCGCGGTAACCACGCCTTCACCCTTGGACTTGAGCGTCGCGGTAATCTGGTCGCCTTCGTGCAGGCGCAGCCGCACCTCTTTGAGGTTCAGCACGATATCGGTGACGTCTTCCTTAACTCCGGGAATGGTCGAGAACTCGTGCAGTACGCTCTTGATCCTTACGGCAGTGATCGCGAAGCCGGGCAACGAGGAGAGGAGGATGCGGCGTAGCGCGTTGCCGATGGTGGTGCCATAGCCGCGCTCCAGCGGCTCCGCGAGGAACCGCCCATAGGTCGCAGTGGATTCCTTCTCGTCGAACTCGACTGCTTTCGGTTTGATCAGATCACGCCAATCATTCTGCATAATTTGTCGTCTCTTGACGGGATGTATTTTCGTGGCTCACCGAGGGTTGCCCGAGCGCCGCGGCATCGCCGTCTATTATCTTGAATAGTGCTCGACGATCAGCTTCTCGCTGATCGGCATCGTCAGATCGCTGCGCGCCGGAAAGGAACGCAAGGAGCCGCGGAACTGATCGCGCTCCAATGCAATCCAGGGAGGCACTCCGCGCCGCTGCGCCATCTCCAGCGCCTCGACGATGACCTTCTTGGTGCGGCTCTTCTCGGTGATGCTGATCATCTGGCCGACCGCCACCAGGTACGATGGAATCGTGACCTTCTTGCCATTGACTTCGAAATGGCCATGGCGAACCAACTGGCGCGCCTGCGACAGCGAGCTCGCGAATCCGAGCCGATAGATCACGTTATCGAGTCGGCGCTCGAGCAACACCAGCAGGCTTTCGCCGGTGATGCCGGGCATCCGCTCGGCGACTTCGAAGTAATGCGCAAACTGCTTTTCCAGCAGCCGATAGATGCGCTTGACCTTCTGCTTTTCACGCAGCCGAATCGCGAACTCGGAAAAACGCGTGCGCGCCTGCCCATGCGCTCCAGGCGGGTAGTTGCGGCGCTCGATCGCGCATTTGTCCGAATAGCATCGCTCTCCCTTAAGGAAGAGCTTCAGCCCCTCGCGCCGGCAGAGCCGGCATACTGGACCCAGGTTTCTCGCCACCTTGCTTTAGTCCTTTGCTCCGTTCAAACGCGGCGCCGTTTTGGCGGACGGCATCCGTTATGCGGAATCGGCGTCACGTCTTTGATCGATAGTACGTTGAGTCCCGCGGCCTGCAGCGCGCGCACCGCTGATTCGCGGCCGCCACCCGGACCCTTCACATGCACGATGCAACTGCGCATCCCGACTTCGGAGGCCTTGCGCGCGCACGCCTCGGCCGCCATCTGCGCGGCGAAGGGAGTGCCCTTGCGCGAGCCCTTGAAGCCGACCGATCCGGCGCTCGACCACGCCACCACCATTCCCTGCTGATCGGTAATCGTCACGATGGTGTTGTTGAAGGTCGCGTGCACGTGCGCGACGCCCTCCGGCACTGAGCGCCGGGTGCGTCGTACGCGTCTCGGCGCTGGAGCGCCGGCTGCGGCTGCTGGAGCGCCCGCAGGTGCCGCGGCGCCGGCCGCTGGTGCCGCCGCGGGAGCACTGGCTCCCGCGCCTGGAGCCCGCTCGGCGCGAGGCGCCTTGGGAGCTTCAGCTTCGGGAGCTTCTTTGGTTTCTTTTTCGTCGGCCATCTTTTTTAAGACCTAACCCCTAACCCCTTCCCCTCCACGGGAGGGGAACAGAGAGTAGGATTTTGTTACTTGGGTGGCGCCTGCTTTTTGCCGGCGACGATCTTGCGCGGTCCCTTGCGGGTGCGCGCGTTGGTATGAGTGCGCTGGCCGCGAACCGGCAACCCGCGCCGATGCCGCAAGCCGCGATAGCATCCCAAATCCATCAGACGCTTGATGCTCTGCTGAACTTCGCGGCGCAGGTCGCCCTCGACCTTGTATGCGCCGTCGATGACGTTACGAATCCGAACCTGCTCCTCGGCGGAGAGGTCGTCGGTCTTCCGGTCGCCGTCGACCTTCGCCTCGCTGAGAATCCTGACCGCCGCGGTCCGGCCGATTCCGTAGATGTAGGTCAGCGCGATATCCATGCGCTTGTTCTTGGGTAGTTCGATGCCAGCTACACGAGCCATCTTGCGACCTCCTAGCCCTGACGCTGTTTATGGCGCGGGTTGGAGCAGAGGATGCGCACCACGCCCTGGCGGCGCACCACCTTGCAGTTCTTGCAAATCTTTTTTACCGACGCCCGGACCTTCATTGCCTAATCCTTCAACGCGAGACCAATCCCTATCGCATCCGATAGGTGATTCGTCCGCGGGTCAAATCATACGGCGACAGTTCCACCGTCACTTTGTCGCCAGGAAGTATCTTTATGTAGTGCATGCGCATCTTGCCCGAGATGTGCGCGAGCACCTTGTGTCCGTTCTCGAGCGTGACCCGGAACATCGCATTGGGCAGCGCTTCCTGGACACTGCCTTGTACTTCGATCGCGTCGCCTTTAGACATAATCGTCTACCTTACACATGATGGTCCAATTCGCTCAGAATTTCCGGGCCGTTGTCAGTGATTGCGACGGAATGCTCGAAGTGGGCAGATAGTTTACCGTCTGCGGTGACTGCTGTCCACCCATCCTTCAGGATTCGAAGATGGGAGGTTCCCTCATTCACCATCGGTTCGATGGCAATCACCATCCCTGCCTTGAGGCGCGGATTCGGCATCCCGCGCCGAAAGTAATTCGGGACTTGCGGCTCCTCGTGAAGGCGCCTGCCTATGCCGTGGCCCGCAAATTCCTCGACCACCGAAAATCCCGCGCTTTCGGCATGGCATTGCACTGCGCTTGCGATATCGCTGATGCGATTGCCGTCGCGGCATTGCTCGATACCCTTGTAGAGCGCCTCACGCGTCACCCGCAGCAGCTTCTCGGTGCTTTCAGGGACCTTGCCGACCGGCACGGTGCGGGCTGAATCGCCATAAAAGCCCTCGTAAACCACGCCAAAATCGAGCCCCACGATATCGCCCTGCTTGAGCTTGCGGCTCGATGGAATCCCGTGAACGATCTCTTCGTTGACCGATACGCACAGGGTTTTAGGATACGGCACATCGCCGGGCCGATAGCCTTTAAAGGCGGGTTTTGCGCCCTTCTTGTAGGTCAGCTCTTCCGCCATCTTGTCGAGTTCGAACGTCGTGACCCCCGGATGCACCGCGGCTGCAAGCTCCGCGAGGATCTCGGCGACAATCGTCGATGCCTTGCGCATAATCGCGAGTTCGTCCGGCGTTTTGAGCGTGATCATGAGCTAGCCCCGGGCCTCGGCGCCGCGTGCGCCAATTTTTGCCATTATCCGGCCCAGGATTTCCTCGGGCCGACCCATTCCGTCGATCTGCGACAGCAGCCCTGCCTTGCCGTAGTAGTCGAGCAAGGGCCGGGTGGCCTCGTTGTACACCTGCAGCCGATGCCTGACGGTATCTTCGTGATCGTCCTCGCGCTGATAAAGCTCCCCGCCGCATTTGTTGCAAATGCCCGGTTTGGCCGGTGGATCGAAGACCAGATGGTACATTTCATTACAATTGCGACAGGTGCGCCGGCCCGAAATCCTTTTGACCAATTCTTCCTCGGGCACATCGATAGCGACTACCTGCGATATCGTTTCGCCGCGCTCCTTGAGCATCCTGGCCAGCGCTTCGGCCTGCGGGACGCTGCGAGGAAACCCGTCCAGGATAAACCCTGGTTTCGCATCGGGCTGGTCTAGTCGCGCATCTATCAACTTAAGCACCAATTCGTCGGGAACCAGCGACCCCTGATCCATGTAGCCCTGAGCCTGGATGCCCAACGGGGTCTTATCTCGCACTGCCTGCCGCAACAGGTCCCCGCTGGCGATCTGTGGCGCAGCAATGCGCTCTCCCAGCATTCGCGCTTGCGTACCCTTACCCGCACCCGGCGGGCCCAATAGCACGAGTCGCACGCGATTAGCTGGTCCGCCTGGATTTGACACGCCCGCGTTTCATGAAGCCTTCATAGTTGCGGGTCAGCAAATGAGTCTCGATCTGTCCGATCGTATCGATCGCCACGCCCACCACGATCAGCAGCGCGGTCCCGCCGAAATAGAACGGCACATTGAAGCGCATGATGAGGATGGTCGGCAACACGCACACCGCGCTGACATAGATAGCGCCGCCTAATGTGATGCGGGTCAGGACGCGATCGATATACTCCGCCGTATAGCGGCCGGGGCGGATGCCCGGAATGAATCCGCCGTATTTTTTCAGGTTGTCCGCGACATCAGCCGGGTTAAAGCTGACCGCCGTATAGAAATAACAAAAGAACACGATCAGACCCACGTAAACGACGTCGTAGACGACGCTCCCGGGCGTCAGATAAGCCGAGTAGTTCTTCATCGCCGGGACGAACGTCGCCAAAGTGGCCGGAAACACCAGCAGTGACGATGCAAAAATCGGCGGGATAACGCCGGAGGAATTTATCTTCAGCGGCAGATGCGAGCTCTGTCCTCCATACACGCGGCGTCCCTGCATCCGGCGCGCATACTGGATCGGAATCCGGCGCTGCGCGGTCTCTATATAAACGATGCCAAAAATAACTCCCACCGCGATCGCGAGGATGAAGAGCAACAGGAACACGCTCATTTCACCTTCGCGCACAAACTGCACGGTGGTGCTGATCGCGCTCGGCAGCCGCGCCACGATTCCCGCCATGATCACCAGCGAGATCCCGTTTCCGATTCCGCGTTCGGTGATTTGCTCGCCAATCCACATCACAAACATCGAGCCGGCCGTCACCGTGATAACCGTCAGCGCGATAAAGGCGACGCCGGGTGAATACACCACCGGTGCTCCGGAAGGCGCCCGCATGCTCTCTAATCCGTAGGCGATCATCGAGCCCTGCACCACCGCCAGCGCGACGGTGAAATAGCGCGTCATCTGGGTGATTTTGCGCCGTCCCGCTTCACCCTCTTTGTAGAGCTCGTCTAGATACGGCCACGCCACCTTGAGCAGGTCCAGGATGATGGCGACCGAGATATACGGCATGATGCCGAGGGCGAAGATCGAAAAACGCTCCAGCGCGCCGCCGGAGAACAGATTCGCCCATCCGAACAGCGTGCCGGAGGCCTGGTCGAAGAAGGACTGCAGCGCCTGCCCGTCGATACCAGGCGTCGGCACCGCGACCCCGATGCGATACACCGCCAGCATCAGGGCTGTGAAAATCAGCCGACGGCGCAATTCCGGGATGCGCGAGGCGCCCGAAAAACCTTCAAGCATAGCTGCTCTCGCCGCCTGACCAGCAGGCTTTAGTCTTAATGCTCAACCGCATCGGCTAGGGAGTTGCGGCTTGCTGTACCAGCTCGGCCGTACCTCCCGCCTTGGCAATCTTATCGCGCGCGCTCTGCGAAAAGGCATCGGCGCGCACGTTCAACTTTATGCTCAACTCCCCGTCGCCGAGGATTTTAACTTTGAGTCCGGGCTTGACCAGGTTCCTGCCAATAAGGGCGGCGCTGTCGATAGTTGCGCCATCGGCAAAATCCGCAAGCTGCTTGAGGTTGATGATCACGAATTCTTCGCGACGCTGCTTGTTCTTCAACAGGCGGCGGAATCCTCGCTTCGGGATGCGCCGCTGCAAAGGCATCTGGCCGCCTTCGTAAGTCGGCGGCGTATTGCCCCCGGTGCGCGAGCCCTTGCCCTTATGTCCGCGGCCCGAGGTCTTGCCCAGTCCCGATCCGATTCCACGTCCGACCCGGACGTGCTTCTTGGTCGATCCGGCCGCCGGTTTCAAGTCACTGAGGTTCATCTAAGCCGTTACTCCTTGACCTCGACCACCAGATGCTTCAGGCGCCGAATCATGCCCTCGACTTGAGGGCTTCGCTTGATCGTACTCTCGCTGCCGATCTTATGCAGGCCCAAACCGCGCACCGTTTCGCGCACCCGTCGGGTCGTGCTGATTACACTTCCCACCAGGCGCAATTTGATCATATCGGCCATCGCAAAAATCCTTGTCTTTGATATTCCCGCGTCTAGGCCGCCGCCTGCGGCTCGGGAGCGCGTCCGCGAACCTTCGCGATCTCTTCCATGCTGCGAAGCTGGCTGAGTGCTTCGAGCGTCGCCTTCACCAGGTTGTGAGGATTCGACGACCCCAGCCGCTTGGTCAGGATGTTGCGGATTCCCGCCAGCTCGACCACCGCGCGCACCCCGCCCGCCGCGATAACTCCGGTTCCTTCCGCCGCCGGCTTGAGGATAACCTTGCCCGCGCCGAAATGGCCCAGCACTTCATGCGGGATGGTGCCCTCGCGCAGCGGCACCCGGACCAGGCTTTTTTTGGCGCGCTCGACGCCCTTGCGAATCGCCTCGGGAACTTCGTTGGCCTTGCCCAACCCGAACCCCACCATCCCGTTGTGATCGCCCGCGACCACCAAGGCCGAGAAGCTGAAGCGGCGTCCGCCCTTTACCACCTTTGCGACGCGGTTGATGTGGACGACCTTCTCTTTGATTTCGAGACCCTGCGGGTCGACGCGATTAACATTTCGAGCCACGGATATTGCCTCAGTCAGTCCACTTTGCGATCAAAATTTGAGTCCTGCTTCGCGCGCCCCATCGGCTAGCGCCTTGAGTCGGCCGTGATAGAGAAAGCCGTTGCGATCGAAGATTACTTCCTTGATGCCATTGGCGAGGCACTTCTCCGCGATCGCCTTGCCGACGTTCTTGGCCGCGTCCGCATTGCGCTTGCTCTTCATCGAATCGCGCAACCCGGGAGTTAGCGTCGAGGCCGCCGCAAGCGTCTTGCCGCTGTCATCCGAAATGACCTGGGCATAGATGTGATGCAACGACCGATAGATGCTAAGCCGCGGCGTCGCGTCGGATCCCCGCACCTTGCGCCGTACGCGAGTCTGTCGCGTCGCGCGATTGATTGCCCGGTTGAATGCCATGATTTAGCCCTAACTCGCCGAGGCTCCCGCCGCCGCTTTGCCGGCCTTGCGACGGATAGTCTCGTCGGAGTACTTGATTCCTTTTCCCTTGTACGGCTCGGGCGGGCGCAATTCGCGAATCTGCGCGGCCACGGTGCCGAGTAACTGTCGATCGGCGCTCTCCAGCGTGATGATCACCTGCCGGTCGACTTTCGCCGTCACGCCCGGCGGAAGCTGGTATACGATCGGATGCGAATAGCCGAGCTGAAAGTTGATGTTGGTTCCTTTGACCTCGGCGCGATACCCAACCCCATTGATCTCGAGGATGCGGGTGAAGCCCTTGCTCACGCCTTCCGCCATATTGGCAATCAGCTTGCGCACCAGACCATGCTTGGAGCGCTGTTCCTGGTTGTCGCCGGGACGCTTCACCATCAGTTGCGAGTCGGCAATCTCGATCTGGTAGCCCGCCGGCATCGCGAATTCGAGCTTGCCCTTGGGACCCTCGACCTTGATCGTATGACCCGCGACGACGGCTTTTACGCCTTTGTCGAGTACGACCGGTTGTCTGCCTATGCGCGACATCTTTTTTTACCAAACCCTCAAAAGCACTTCGCCGCCGACCTTTTTGCGCCGCGCCTCGCGTCCGGTCATCACCCCCAGCGGGGTTGTGACCACTTCGATACCCATTCCGCGCGATATCTTGCCGAGCGCGGCCGCGCCGCGATAGCGGCGGATACTGGGGCGGCTGACCCGCTCGATTCCCTGCATCACCGGTTCGCGCGAGGCGGAATAGCGCATCCGGATCTTGATGGTCTTCTTGAATCCCTCACCGGCGGTTTCAAAGCTGTCGAGAAATCCTTCGGCAACCAGCACCCGCACGATCGCTTCGCGAATCCGCGAATACGACAGTTCGAGTTCGGTATGACGCGCATGCGCTGCGTTGCGAATTCGGGTCAACAGTTCAGCTATCGGATCAGTTTGCGACATGAGAGCCCTTATACCTACCAGCTTGCCTTGACCACACCGGGAAGTTGTCCGCGCAGCGCGTATTTGCGCAGGCACAGCCGGCACATCTTGAAACGACGATAAAACGCGCGCGCCCGGCCGCATAGTGGGCAGCGGTTATACTTGCGCGCGGTGAACTTCTGCGGTCTGACCGCCTTAATCTTGAGGCACTTTTTCGCCATCTGGGTTCCTGTGTTTCCCGCCTACGCCGCCGCTTGCGCCATGCTGCGATCGCCGGCCGCGTTTCTAAACGGCATCCCCAGCGTGCGCAGCAGGGTCAGCCCCTCGAAGTCGCTTCGCGCCGTGGTCCCGAAAGTTATTGTCAGACCCTTGACCTTCTCGATCTTGTCGAGGTTCAGTTCCGCGAAAATCGTATGTTCGCGCAGCCCCAGCGAGTAGTTTCCGCGCCCGTCAAATGACTTCTCACTGATGCCGTGGAAGTCGCGCACGCGCGGCAGGGCGACGTTGACGAAGCGGTCGAAAAATTCCCACATCCGCTCGCGCCGGAGCGTCACCATCACCCCGATCGGCACGTTCTCGCGCAGCTTGAAATTCGAAATCGCCTTGCGCGCCTTGGTCATAATCGGCTTCTGCCCGGCGATCACGGTCAATTCTTCGGCGGCCGCTTCCAGCAGCTTGATATTGTCGCGCGCTTCGCCCAGTCCCATGTTGATGACTATTTTGGTCAGCCGCGGGACTCGCATCTTGTTCTCGATTTTCAACTCGCGCATCAGGGTCGGCACGATCTCGGCCTCGTACTTAAGCCGCATCCGGGCCGGAATCTTCGGCTCCGGCTCGCGCGGTTTGGCCGGCGCCGCAGCCGCTTCCTGGGGCGCGCCGCCACCCTTCTTGCGCTGCTGCTTTTCGCCGCCGCCCGCGCCCTTGTTGTCCTGGCGCTTGGCTTTGTCCTGCTTTTCAGGCTTGTCGGTTTTATCGGCCATTAGTCATTCCCCAATGCTTCGTCGCAGCGGCGGCAGATGCGCGACTTGGTGTCGTCGGAATTGAGCTTCCATCCCGCACGGACCGGCGCGTTGCAGCGGTCGCAAAAGATCATCACGTTCTCGATGCGCAGCGGCGCTTCTTTCTCGATGATTCCACCGGGACTGGTCGCGCCGCGCGGCTTGGAATGGCGCTTGACGATATTGAGACGTTCGATGATCACGCGGCCTTGTTCAGGCATCACGCGCATGACCTTGCCGGTCTTGCCGCGATCGCGACCCTTGACCACCATCACCATATCGTTCTTTTTGATTTTAACTTTCAGCATCGTAATCGTTGCTCAGAGCACTTCCGGAGCAAGCGAGATGATCTTCAAAAACTTCTTGGCTCGCAGCTCGCGCGCGACCGGCCCGAATATGCGCGTCCCGATCGGCTCATGTTCCTTATCCAGCAGCACCGCCGAATTCCCGTCGAAGCGAATGTACGATCCGTCGTCGCGGCTCAGTTCCTTGGCAGTCCGAACGATCACAGCGCGAGAAACCTCGCCCTTTTTCACTTTGGCGTTGGGGATCGCTTCCTTGATCGCCACCACGATCACGTCGCCTACCGTCGCATAGCGGCGGCGCGACCCGCCCAGCACCTTGATGCACTGGACTTTGCGCGCACCCGAATTATCGGCGACATCGAGGATGGTTCGCATCTGCACCATGATTGATTCTTCCTGCTTCCTTGCTGCCCGGGGGCCTCGCCTAGCCGGCCGCCTTGGTGATGATGCTGCTGACGCGCCATCGCTTGTTTTTCGATAGCGGATGCGACTCGATGATTGCGACCCGATCGCCTTCCGCGCATTGACCCTTTTCGTCATGCGCCATGAATCGGCCACGCTGCTTCATCCGCTTGCCATAAATAGGATGCTCGACGAGGCGATCCACCTGGACCACCACCGTCTTGGTCATTTTGGCGGAAACCACCGTTCCCTCGCGCCGCTTGATTCGCTGCCGCATTACTCGCCTTTTGATGCCGCCTTGCCCGGCTTTCCTTCCTTCTGCCGAATTATCGTAAGCAGACGCGCCAAGTCCCGGCGCGACTTCTTATAGTTGCTGGGATTTTCCAGCTGATTGGTCCGTAACTTGAGGCGATATCGAAACAGCTCCTCGCGCATCTCGCGTTCCTTGATGCGCAGGTCCGGCGCCGTCATCTGCCTGAATTCGTCAAGCTCCAAGGCCGCCCTCCTCGCGCGAGATGACTACCGTCTTGACCGGCAGCTTATGCGACGCCAGCCGCATCGCTTCCAGCGCGGTGGCGCGGTCGACGCCTTCCATCTCGAACAAAATCCTGCCCGGCCGCACGCATGCGACCCATCCCTCGGGCGCGCCCTTGCCCTTGCCCATCCGGGTTTCCGCCGGCTTCTTGGTAAATGGCTTATCCGGGAAGACCCGAATCCAGACTCGGCCACCGCGTTTGATATGCCGCGTCAAAGCGATACGAGCCGCCTCCAGCGCGCGCGTGTCGACCCGGCAGGTCTCGAGGCTTTTGAGCCCGTAGTCGCCGAAGGCCAGCTCGACGCCGCGGTTTTCCGCGCCGCGCACACGGCCCTTCATAATCTTGCGATACTTGACTTTCTTCGGTTGCATCATGGGCGGATACCGATCCTAATTCTGCGCCGGAGTTCCGAGGCGGCGTGCGTCTTCTTCACGCCGAGTCAGCACTTCGCCCCTGAAGATCCAGGTCTTCACGCCGATGACGCCGTAGGTCGTCTTCGCTTCGGCAAATCCATAAGCCACGTCGGCGCGCAAGGTCTGCAGCGGCACCCGACCCTCGCGATACCATTCGCTGCGGGCGATTTCCGCGCCCCCGAGGCGGCCCGCGACGTGCACCTTGACGCCCTGCGCGCCCATCCGCATCGCGCGCGTTACCGCTTCCTTCATCGCGCGCCGAAAAGCGACGCGCCGCTCCAGTTGCAGCGCGATATTCTCAGCCACCAGTTGGGGATCGAGATCGGGGCGGCGCACTTCGTGAATGTTGAGGAAGGCGTCCTTGCCTTTCATCATCCTGCCGATCTCGGATTTCAGTTTCTCGATCTCGGCGCCCTTCTTTCCGATCACGATTCCCGGCCGCGCCGTATGAATGTTGATCTTGGCCTTGTTGGCCATCCGCTCGATTTCAATTTTCGAGATGCCCGCGTGATACAGCCGCTTCTTGATGAACTCGCGCAGTCGGATGTCCTCATGCAACAACGGTGCGTACTCGTTGGTCGCGAACCAGCGGGAATCCCAGGTATCGATAACTCCGAGCCGAAGCCCCCGCGGATGTGATTTCTGTCCCATCTATAAAAACCTCACGCTGCGCGCTCGTCCACCACCACCGTCAGATGGCTGCTGCGTTTGAGGATCGGCGTCGCATGCATGTGTGCGCGCGGCAGCGAACGCTTCCAGGTTGGACCCGCATTGGCAACCGCGCTTTTGACGAAAAGTTTGTCCTCATCGACATTCTGCTGATCGACCGCATTGGCCACCGCCGACATGAGGGTTTTGCGCACCAAGCGCGCGCCCTTCTTCGGGGTGAACTCGAGAATCGAAATTGCGCGATCGACCCGCTGCCCCGCGATCAACTCGCAGATGAGCCGCAGCTTCTGCGGTGAAATCCGGATGAACCGGCTATGCGCCTTGGCTTCCATGTGGTTGGTGCCTTATGCCTTCGCGGCCGGAGCCTTGGGCGCTGCGGTTGCAGGCGCCGGCGCCGCCCCTCCGCCCGCGGGCGCCGCCGAACTCTTCACCTCGCCCTTGCGATCGCCGGCATGGCCGTGAAAGGTGCGGGTCGGTGAAAACTCGCCCAGCTTGTGCCCGACCATATTTTCCGTGCAGTACACCGGGATGAACTTGTTCCCGTTATGCACTGCGAAAGTGATTCCGATCATGTCGGGAGTGATCATCGAACGACGTGACCAGGTCCTGATGATGCGCCGATCGGAGACTCCCGCCGCGCCTTCGACCTTTTTCAGAATGTGCTGGTCAACGAATGGACCTTTTTTTAGCGACCTCGGCATAACCTAACGCTTACCTTTCGGACGGCGGCTCACAATGAAATTGTCCGAGTTCTTTTTGCCGCGCGTCTTGTAGCCCTTGGCCGGCTGTCCCCACGGCGATTGCGGATGATTGCCCTTGGAACGGCCCTCGCCGCCACCATGCGGATGATCGACCGGATTCATCGCGACCCCGCGAACGTGCGAGCGCTTGCCCAGCCATCTGCTGCGCCCCGCCTTGCCAATTGAAATGTTCTCATACTCGATGTTGCCGACCTGCCCGATGGTGGCGCGGCATTCGGCCAGCACCATCCGCTGCTCCCCCGAAGGAAGCTTCAGCAACGCCATCTTGCCTTCTTTCGCCATCAACTGGGTCTGGGTGCCCGCACCGCGCGACATTTGCGCGCCCGCACCCGGCTTCATCTCGATCGCGTGAACGATGGTGCCGACCGGAATGCTTTTGAGCGGCAGCGCATTACCCGGCTTGATATCGGCATCCGGCCCAGACTCGACCTTGTCGCCGACCTTGAGGCCCTCGGGCGCCAGGATGTAGCTCTTGAGCCCGTCGACATAGTGGATGAGCGCCAGATTCGCGGAGCGATTCGGATCGTATTCCAGCGCCGCGACAGTACCGGCGATGCCGTCATGGTTGCGGCGAAAGTCGATGATCCGCAAACGGCGCTTGTGACCGCCGCCACGATGACGCGAGGTCATCCGGCCGCGGTTGTTGCGCCCACCCGAATGCGTCAGCGGCAGCAACAGGCTTTTCTCGGGCTCCTTTTTGGTGAGCGACGAGAAGTCGGCGATCTGCATGAAGCGCTGACCCGGGGTCCGGGGATTAAGTTGAATTACTGCCATCGCGATGTCCCGCTGTTCTATTCCCTTAAGCTGACGGCTCCCTTACCTGGTGACTTAGAGCCCCATCCTTCCGCTGTCGTTCTGCCTAGAGTCCCTCGAAAAATTCGATCTTGTCGCCCTCTTTGAGGGTGACGTAGGCCTTTTTCCAACTGCGCTGGCGTCCGACCGATTTGCCGCGACGACGCAGCTTGCCCATGTAGTTGCTGGTGCGAATCGCTACCACCGTGACCTTGAACAACTCTTCGATCGCACCGCGAATCTTGTCCTTGCCGGCCTCGCGACGAACCCGGAACACCACCTGATTGGCCTTCTCGGTCGCCATCGTGCTCTTCTCGGTTACCAGCGGCGACAAAATGACTTGATCGTTCGTCATCGTGTTACGCCTCCGCTCCGGCTTTCGATTTCTCGGCCAGCCGCGCTTCCACCAGCTTGGCCGCCTTGGTGGTCATTACGATCTCGTCGTAGTTGAGCACGTCGTACACATTAAGCCCGACGATCGGCAGCACTTTATGCCGCGCCAGATTGCGCGCCGCGCGAAAAAAATTAGCGTCCTCGTCTCCGATGAGGATGAGCGCATGCGAAACCCCGAGCGCGCCCAGAAAGGCATTGGCGGCTTTGGTCTTGGCTTCCGCCAGCTCCAGCGACTCGACCACCACCAGCTTGCCATTCTTCGCGCGATCCGAGAGCGCCAGGCAGAGCGCATAGCGCCACGCCTTTTTCGGCATCTTGTACGAATAGTCACGCGGCTGCGGCCCGAAGATGGTTCCGCCATGCCTCCACAGCGGCGAGCGAGTCGAACCCGCACGGGCGCGACCGGTGCCCTTCTGACGCCAGGGCTTTTTTCCACCGCCCGAAATGAATCCCTTGGTCTTGGTCGCCGCGGTTCCGCGCCGCCGATTCGCAAGCTGCATCCGCACCGCTTCATGCAGCAGCGAGGCGTCGCCCTCGCGTCCGAACACCGCGCCGGCGACTTCGAAATCGCCGACCCGTTCGCGAGCCGCCGAGTAAAGCGGCACTTTTACCGGACTAGGTTGTGCCGATGCTTCAGGCATTTGCCGCCACCTGCAATCCGCGAGTCTTGGAGCGCGCCGCGTGATGAACCATCACAATCGAGCCGTCGGCACCCGGCACCGCGCCGGTAATGAGGACCGCGTTGTCGTCGGAAAGTATCTCGAAAATTTTGAGATTCAGCACCGTCGCCTTTTCGTTACCCATCTGCCCCGCCATCCGCATCCCTTTGCGCACGCGCCCCGGGTACGAACGGTTACCGATCGAGCCGCCGTGGCGGAAATACTCGTGGGTCCCGCGCGAGGCCGGATTCCCTTTGAAATGATGCCGCTTCATAACGCCCTGGTAGCCGCGCCCTTTCGAGGTTGCGCTCACATCGACCGTGTCGCCTTCCTTGAACACATCGGCGATCGCGATCGGCTGGCCGAGCTTCAACTCGCCCTCGCCGCGCTTCTCGAACTCCGTAGTCCGCACTCCGGGCGCCACTTCGCTCTTGGCGAAATGTCCACGCGCCGCGCTGCTTACCCGGCTCAGCTTCTTCTTACCGAAGGTAACCTGAACCGCCTCGTAACCGTCGGTCGGCTCGGTCTTGATCTGGGTTACGGTGCAGGGCCCGAGCTGAACCACCGTCACGGCGAAGACCCGCCCGGTTGCGTCGGTGACCTGGGTCATGCCCAGTTTTTTTCCGATTAATCCGTTAATCACAGTATTTCTCGCGCCGCCTGCTCGATCCCGCTATTCAAGTTTGATCTCGACATCCACGCCTGCGGCCAGGTCGAGCTTGCCCAACGCATCGATGGTCTGCTGGGTCGGCTCCAGCACATCCAGCAGCCGCTTGTGGGTGCGGATTTCAAAATGCTCGCGCGACTTTTTGTCGACGTGCGGCGAGCGATTGACGCAAAACCGTTCGATGCGGGTCGGCAGCGGAATCGGACCCGCCACCCGCCCGCCGGTGCGCCGGATGGTATCGACGATTTCGCGTACCGACTGATCGAGCAGCCGATAATCGTACGCCTTAAGGCGAATGCGTATCTTTTCGTTCATCGTTCCTTGGCCGCGTCCAAACCTTAAGGCGTGCGCGTTCCTTGCCAGTTCCCCTATTCGCTAATCGATCGGTTCGAGATCTCTACTTGATAATCTTGGCAACCACGCCCGCACCGACCGTACGTCCACCCTCGCGGATGGTGAAGCGCAGTCCTTCGTCCATCGCGACCGGGGTGATCAGTTCGCCCTGGATCTTGATGTTGTCGCCGGGCATTACCATTTCCGTCCCCTCCGGCAGGGTCAGCACTCCCGTTACGTCGGTGGTGCGGAAATAGAACTGCGGACGATAGCCGGAGAAGAACGGCGTATGCCGGCCGCCCTCGTCCTTGGTCAGGATGTATGCCGACGCTTCGAAGGTGGTGTGCGGCGTGATGCTGCCGGGTTGCGCCAGCACCTGTCCGCGCTCGATTTCCTCGCGCTTGACGCCGCGCAGGAGCACTCCGACGTTGTCACCCGCCTGACCCTCATCGAGGATCTTGCGAAACATTTCGACGCCGGTGACCACCGTCTTGGTGGTGTCCTTGAAGCCGACGATTTCCACTTCCTCGCCGACCTTCACCCGTCCCTTCTCGACGCGTCCGGTGACCACGGTGCCGCGGCCCGAGATCGAGAACACGTCTTCGATCGGCATCATGAACGGCTTGTCGGTTTCGCGCTTGGGCTGCGGAACATAGCTGTCGACTGCGTCCATAAGATCGAGGATCGGCTTGCAGTTGGCGCAGTCTTCCTTGCCGCATCCGCAATTGAGCGCGTTAAGCGCGCTGCCGCGGATAACCGGAGCGTTATCGCCGTCGAAATTGTACTTCTTGAGCAGTTCGCGCACTTCCAGTTCGACCAGGTCCAGCAGTTCCGGATCATCGACCATGTCGACCTTGTTCATGAACACCACGATCGACGGCACGCTGACCTGGTAGGCGAGCAGGATGTGCTCACGGGTCTGCGGCATCGGGCCGTCGTTGGCGCCGACCACCAGGATCGCGCCGTCCATCTGGGCCGCGCCGGTGATCATATTCTTGATGTAGTCGGCATGTCCCGGGCAGTCGACATGCGCATAGTGGCGCTTGGCCGTTTCGTACTCGACGTGCGCGATGGCAATCGTGATACCACGCTCGCGCTCTTCCGGCGCCTTGTCGATCTGATCGAACGCAATGAAGTTGGCGAGCTTTTTCGACGCCAGCACTTTAGTGATAGCCGCAGTCAACGTGGTCTTGCCGTGGTCAATATGACCGATGGTCCCAACGTTGGCGTGGGGTTTGGTACGCTCAAACTTGGCCTTGCCCATTGCTCATCCTCCGGATGAAGTCGCGCGCATCTACAGCACGCGAATCTCGCAAAAACTTAAATCTCCTGCGGGCCGTACGCCCGCAAGCAGATCATCTAATCTAAGCACGCGCCTCGCCGCTTTCAGCGTTGCGCGAAGTTATTTCCTCAAAAATCTGCTGCGGCACCGGCTCGTACGCCGCGAACTGCATGGTGTAGGTCGCCCGTCCCTGGCTCACCGACCGCAGCTTGGTGGCGTATCCGAACATGGTTGCCAGCGGTACCCGCGCCTCGATAACCTGCGCGCCGCCGCGACCTTCCATGTTGAGGATCTTGCCGCGGCGCGAATTGAGGTCGCCGATCACGTCGCCCATGAAATCCTGCGGCGTCACTACTTCGACTTCCATCACCGGCTCCAGCAGCAGCGGTGCAGCCTTGTGACACGCCTCCTTGAACGCCATCGAACCCGCAATCTTGAACGCCAACTCCGATGAATCTACTTCATGATGCTTGCCGTCAAGCAAAGTGGCCTTGATATCCACCATCGGATACCCGGCTAGCACCCCGTTTTCCATCGCCTCTTTGACGCCTTCCTCAACCGGCTTGATGAACTGGCGCGGAATCGAGCCACCCTTGGTCCCGTCGACGAACTCGAATCCACCGCCCTTGCCCAGCGGCTCGATCCTGAGATCGACGACGCCGAACTGGCCATGTCCACCGGTCTGGCGCACGAAGCGTCCCTCGGCCTCCGACGGCTTGCGAATCGTTTCGCGATAGGCCACCTGCGGCTTGCCGACGTTCGCATCGACTTTGTATTCCCGCAACAGCCGATCGACGATGATCTCGAGGTGCAATTCGCCCATCCCGGAAATAAGCGTTTGCGCGGTTTCCTTGTTGACGCTCACCCGGAACGACGGATCTTCCTTGGCCAGTTTCTGGAGCGACTCGCCGAGCTTCTCCTGGTCGGCCTTGGTCTTCGGCTCGATGGCGATCTGGATCACCGGATCGGGAAACTCAATCGCTTCCAGCACGATCGGCTTGGCCGGATCGCATAGCGTGTCGCCGGTGGTGGTATCGCGCAGTCCGACTGCGCAGATATCGCCGGCGTAGATCTCGGTCAGCTCTTCGCGTTTGTTCGCATGCATCTTGAACAGACGCCCGATGCGTTCGCGCTTGCTCTTGGTCGAGTTCAGCACCGACACGCCGGTGGCCAGGGTGCCCGAATAGACCCGCAGGAAGGTCACCGTTCCGAGAAACGGGTCGGTCATGATCTTGAATGCGAGCGCGGCAAACGGCGCGTCATCGCGCGGCCATCGCTCTTCTTTCTTTTCCTTGTCGCCGTCGATGATTCCCACCACCGGCGGCAAATCAGCCGGCGACGGCAGGTAGTCGACCACCGTGTCCAGCATCGGCTGCACGCCCTTGTTCTTGAACGCGGAGCCCAGCACGACCGGAGTGATTTCCATTTTCAAGGTGGCGGTGCGGACCGCCGCGCGAAGCTTTTCGGGCGCGATCTCGGCGCTCTTCCCTTCCAGGTAGAGCTCCATGATCTTTTCGTCATGATCGGCGAGCTGCTCGACCAGCTTGTCGCGATAACCGGCCGCGGCCTCGCGCAAATCGGCGGGAATCTCTTCGACCCGGAACTTGGCGCCGAGACGATCCTCGTCCCAGATCATCGCCTTGTTCTCGATCAGGTCCACCACCCCGCTGAACTTCTCTTCGGCGCCGATCGGAATCTGCAGCGGCACCGGATTAGCCTTGAGCTTCTCGCGGATCTCTTCGACCACGCGCGGGAAGTCGGCGCCGACGCGATCCATCTTGTTGACGAATGCGACCCGCGGCACCCGATACTTGTCGGCCTGACGCCACACCGTCTCGGACTGCGGCTCCACGCCGCCGACCGCGCAGAAAACGGCGACCGCACCGTCGAGCACCCGCAACGAGCGCTCCACCTCGATGGTGAAATCGACGTGGCCGGGCGTATCGATGATGTTGATGCGATGATCGCGCCAGAAGCACGTAGTCGCGGCGGACGTGATCGTGATGCCGCGCTCCTGCTCCTGGACCATCCAGTCCATGGTCGCGGTACCCTCGTGCACTTCACCGATCTTGTAGTTGATCCCGGTGTAGTAGAGGATCCGCTCAGTGGTAGTCGTTTTACCGGCATCAATGTGGGCCATGATGCCGATGTTGCGCACCCGTTCTATTGGCGTCTCGCGAGCCATTACAAATACTACTTAATTCCTACCAGCGGTAATGCGCGAATGCCCGGTTGGCGTCGGCCATGCGATGCGTGTCTTCGCGCTTTTTGACCGCACCGCCGCGATTTTGCGCCGCTTCCATGATCTCGGCGGCGAGTCGCTCTTCCATCGATTTTTCGCCCCGTGCGCGCGACGCCGTCACCAGCCATCGCATCGCCAGGGAGTTGCGCCTTAGCGGCGGAACTTCCACCGGGACCTGGTAATTGGCGCCGCCGACCCGCCGCGACCTGACCTCGACCGCCGGGCGGATGTTTTCCAGCGCCTTCTTGAACACCTCCAGCCCTTCTTCCTTGGTGCGCTGAGCGACGATGTCGATCGCGCCATACAGGATCTGCTCGGAGGTCGACTTCTTACCCCGCTCCATCACGATATTGACAAACTTCGCAACCGTGCGGTCGTGGTACTTGGGGTCCGAGATGATCTCCCGGACTCGAGCCTGGCCTTTACGTGACATGATTTTCTACTTCGGCTTTTTGGAGCCGTACTTGGAGCGGCCCTTGCGGCGATCGTTCACCCCGATCGAATCCAGGGTGCCGCGGATGACGTGATAACGAACTCCCGGCAGATCCTTCACGCGGCCGCCGCGGACCAGGACCACCGAGTGCTCCTGCAGGTTATGTCCCACGCCCGGGATGTACGTCGAAACCTCGAACCCATTGGAAAGCCGCACGCGTGCGACCTTGCGCAAGGCCGAGTTCGGCTTCTTGGGCGTAGTGGTTTTCACCTGCGTACATACGCCGCGCTTTTGCGGGCAGGCCTCGAGCTGAGGCGCCTTGCTCTTGAAGCGCTTCTTTTCTCTCGCTCCGCGAATGAGCTGATTAATCGTCGGCACTAGTTTCTTTCGCTTCTTTCGATTGCCAAGCCGCTCCCCTGCACCCCGGCGTTCTTCAACCTTTTATACAAACTCGCGCACTCGACCATCGGACTTGCGCGATTTCCCGGATTCTCGTCAGGGGCGGGAAGCGGGTGTTCCAAACAAACCCCCCAAGGGCACAGGTCCCTTGGGGGAAATACAAGTATGTAAGCTAGTTATCGCGCTGTGTCAATCTCCGGCCGAAATCCGCGCTTCCGCGGGCATGCTCTTTTCGATTTCGTCGCCCTCAGCGGGAGCCCCTTCCACCTGCAATTCCATCTCATGATAACCCGCCAGGCCTGTGCCCGCCGGGATCAGCCGCCCCATAATCACGTTTTCCTTCAGACCCACCAGCCGGTCGATTCGGCCGTTGATGGCCGCCTCGGTCAACACTCGGGTGGTCTCCTGGAACGATGCCGCCGAGATGAAGCTTTCGGTGGACAGCGAGGCCTTGGTGATTCCGAGCAGCAGCGGCTCCGCGATCGCGGGCTCGCCGCCGCGTCCGATAACCTTGCCGTTCTCTTCGTCAAAGCGCCATTTTTCGACATGGTCGCCGACCAGGAAATCGGTGTCGCCGACTTCCTTGATGCGGACCCGGCGCAGCATCTGGCGCACGATCACTTCGATATGCTTGTCGTTGATGCGCACGCCCTGGAGCCGATAGATCTCCTGGATTTCGTCGACCAGATACTTCGCCAGCGCCTTTTCGCCGAGGATGGTGAGGATGTCATGCGGATTCGACGAACCCTCCATCAGCGGCTCGCCGGCCTTGATCAGGTCGCCTTCGTGGACACCGATATGTTTGCCCTTCGCGATGAGATACTCGCGCGGCTCGCCCACTTCCGGGGTAACCACCACCTTGCGCTTGCCCTTGGTGTCCTTGCCGAACGAGACCTGTCCGTCGATCTCCGAGATAACCGCGAACTCCTTGGGTTTGCGCGCTTCAAACAACTCCGCAACCCGGGGAAGACCACCGGTGATGTCCTTGGTCTTGGTGGTTTCGCGCGGAATCTTCGCGATGACGTCGCCGGGAAAAACTTCCGAATGCTCCGCGACGTTGATGTACGCGCCAACCGGCAGAAAGTACCGCGCCATGTTTTCGCTATGCGGCAGCTTCAGCGTCTTGCCGTGCGCATCCTTGATCGAAATGCGCGGGCGCACATCGAGTTCGCGATTTTCCACGATCACGTTGGAGCGCGCGCCGGTGCGTTCATCAACGCGCTCCTCCATGGTTTTGCCTTCAAGGATATCGCCGTACTTAATCGTACCGCCGACTTCAGTGATGATCGGGGTGGTGTACGGATCCCATTCCGCGATCAGCTCGGCGGCCTTGACCTTTTCGCCCTCGCCCTTGCGCAGTTTCGCGCCGTATACCAGCGGATAGCGTTCGCGCTCGCGCTCGCGCACCACGCCGGTATCGGAGGTGACCTGCTCGGCAACGGTGATTTCACCGTGCCGCGCCATCACCACCAGGCTGCCGTCGCGAGCTTTAACCGTGTTGACGCCGTGCAGGCGCAGGATGCCTTCGTTGCGGGCTTCCAGGGTGGTCTGCTCGGCGCGACGGCTGGCGGTGCCGCCGATGTGAAAGGTGCGCATCGTGAGCTGGGTGCCCGGCTCGCCGATCGATTGCGCCGCGATGATTCCGATCGCCTCGCCCAGGTTGACCGGATGTCCGCGGCCGAGGTCGCGTCCATAGCACTTGACGCATACGCCGACTCGCGACTGGCAGGTCAGCACCGACCGGATCTTCACCCGCTCGACGCCGGCTTCCTCGATCTTGCGAACCTTGTCCTCGTCGATCGAATCGTTGGCGTGAACCAGCACATCGTTGGTGAATGGATCGCGGATCTCTTCCAACGCGACGCGGCCCAGCACGCGGTCGCCGAGGTTTTCGATGATCTCGCCGCCTTCGACCAGCGGCGTCATCTCGATTCCGTCCAGGGTGCCGCAATCGTCTTCGGTGATAATCGAGTCCTGCGCCACGTCGACCAGGCGGCGAGTCAGGTAACCCGAGTTGGCCGTTTTGAGCGCCGTATCCGCGAGGCCTTTGCGCGCGCCGTGAGTGGAGATGAAGTACTGCAACACCGTGAGCCCCTCGCGGAAGTTCGCGGTGATTGGAGTTTCGATGATTTCTCCCGACGGCTTCGCCATCAGGCCGCGCAGCCCGGCGAGCTGACGAATCTGCTGCTCGGAACCTCGCGCGCCCGAATCGGCCATGATGAAAATCGGGTTGAAGGACGGACCGGTAATTTCCTTACCGTCCTTGTCCTTGCCGAACGACCTGGGTCGAGAGGCCTTTGATGACGGCGCCGCCGATCTCGTCCTGAACTTCGGCCCAGATATCGACCACCTTGTTGTAGCGTTCGCCGTCGGTGATGACGCCGTTGTTGTACTGCTTCTGAATTTCCGCGACTTGCTTCTGCGCCTCGTCGAGCAGATGCGCCTTTTGCGGCGGAATCTTCATGTCCTTGATCGAGATGGAGATTCCCGCGCGCGTCGCGAACTCGTAGCCCATATCCTTCATGCGATCGGCAAAGATGACCGTCGCCTTGTTGCCGCACTTCCGATACACCAGATCGATCAGGTTGCCGAGCTCCTTCTTCTTCATGGTGCGGTTGATTTCCGCAAACGGAATCTCGGGCGGTACGATCTCATTGAGCAGGATGCGCCCCACGGTGGTCTCGACGCGCTTGAACTGCGCCGCTCCGTTGCCGTCGGGGTCGGCGCCGTGCTTGGCCGCCTTCTTGGATTTGGTGCTCGCCTTGCCGTTGGCCTTCTCGGCATGCTCGGCCTTTTCGCGCGCGATATCGTCGATGCCGGGAATTCCATCGACCCGAATCGCCGGCATCCGCACGTTGATCTTCGCATGCAGACTGATCTCGCCGTGGTCGTATGCGATGCGCACTTCGTCGGAGTTGGCGAAGAATTTGCCCTCGCCCAGCGCCAGCGGACGCTCACGCGTCATGTAATAAAGTCCCAACACCATGTCCTGGGTCGGCACGATGATCGGCTTGCCATGTGCGGGCGACAGGATGTTGTTGGTCGACATCATCAGCGCGCGCGATTCCACTTGCGCTTCGATCGACAGCGGCACGTGGACCGCCATCTGGTCGCCGTCGAAGTCCGCGTTGTACGCGACACATACCAGCGGATGCAGCTGGATGGCCTTGCCCTCGATGAGGACCGGCTCGAAGGCCTGAATACCCAATCGATGCAGCGTGGGTGCGCGGTTGAGCAGCACCGGATGCTCGCGGATGACATCATCAAGGATGTCCCAAACGTCCTTGCCTTCTTTCTCGACCATCTTCTTGGCGCTCTTGATGGTCGTGACGTAGCCCTTCTCTTCGAGCTTGTTGTAGATGAACGGCTTGAACAGCTCGAGCGCCATCTTCTTGGGCAGCCCGCACTGATGCAGCCGCAGCTCGGGACCTACGACGATAACCGATCGCCCTGAGTAATCGACGCGCTTGCCGAGCAGGTTCTGCCGGAAGCGTCCCGACTTGCCCTTGAGCATATCGGAGAGCGACTTAAGCGGGCGCTTGCTGGGCCCGGTGATAGCTCTGCCGCGGCGTCCATTGTCAAACAACGCATCGACGGCTTCCTGCAGCATCCGCTTTTCGTTGCGGATGATTATGTCGGGAGCATTCAACTCGATAAGCCGCTTGAGCCGGTTGTTGCGATTGATCACGCGCCGATAGAGATCGTTCAAATCCGAAGTGGCGAATCGGCCGCCGTCGAGGGGAACCAGCGGTCGCAGATCGGGCGGAATCACCGGCAGAATGGTGAGGATCATCCATTCCGGCTTGTTGCCCGATTCGCGAAACGCATTGACAACCTTCAGGCGCTTCGCAGTCTTCTTGCGGCGCGCTTCCGAGGCCGTGGCTTTCATCTCGACCCGCAGATCTTCCGACAGCTTCTCAAGTTCGAGCTGCGTGAGCAGCGTGCGAATCGCCTCGGCGCCCATCTCGGCTTTGAAGCCATCGGCGAACTGCTCGCTCGCTTCGCGATACTTCCGCTCGGTGAGCAGCTCGCGATACTGAAGCGTAGTCTCGCCGGCATCGACGACGACGTAACTCTCGAAGTAGAGAATCTTCTCCAGCTCCTTGAGCGTCATGTCGAGCAGGGTGCCGATGCGCGAGGGCAGCGAGCGCAAAAACCAGATGTGCGCGACCGGCGCGGCGAGGTCGATATGACCCATCCGCTCGCGGCGCACTTTGGACTGGATGACCTCGACGCCGCACTTTTCGCATACCACGCCGCGATGGCGCATCCGCTTGTACTTGCCGCAGTTGCACTCGTAGTCCTTGGTGGGACCGAAAATTTTCGCGCAGAACAATCCGTCGCGCTCCGGCTTGAAGGTCCGGTAGTTGATGGTCTCGGGCTTTTTCACTTCGCCGTGCGACCACGACCGGATCATCTCGGGCGACGCGATCGAAATTCGGATCGCGTTGAACGCGAGCGGGTTCTTGGGCTTTTCGAATAGGCCGAAAAGATCTTCCATGATTCTAAATACCCCTTACGCTTAGCTGCGCGGCGCCTGTTCCAGGAGCTCGACGTTGAGACACAGCGACTGGAGTTCCTTGACCATAACGTTAAACGACTCGGGCAATCCCGGCTCCAGCGTGTTCTCGCCCTTGACGATTGCCTCGTACATTCGCGTCCGTCCCGCGACGTCGTCGGACTTGACCGTCAGCATCTCCTGGAGGGTGTAGGCCGCACCGTATGCTTCCAGCGCCCACACTTCCATTTCTCCAAGCCGCTGACCGCCGAACTGCGCCTTGCCGCCCAGCGGCTGCTGAGTAACCAGGCTGTAGGGTCCGGTGGACCGAGCGTGAATCTTGTCCTCGACCAGATGATGCAGCTTCATCATGTACATCACGCCGACTGTCACCGGCTGCTCGAAGCCGGCGCCGGTGCGCCCATCGTAAAGCTTGGACTGCCCGGTGTCGGGCAAGCCCGCGCGCTCCAGCATCTGGAAGATTTCCTCTTCGCGCGCTCCGTCGAACACCGGTGAGGCTACATGGATACCCGCCAGCGCCTTGCTCGCCAGCCGAAACACGTCGCCCTCCGGCAACTCGTCGATGAAGTCGTGGCTTTCCTTGTCGGGATAGACTTCTTTGAGCTTGCGCTTCATCTGGGCTGGCGTCGTATTGGTTTTCAGGTCCTGTTCCAGGCGCCGTCCCAGCTCGCGCGCCGCATATCCAAGATGGGTCTCGAGAATCTGTCCCACGTTCATGCGCGAGGGCACGCCCAGCGGATTGAGCACGATGTCGACCGGCGTTCCGTCGGCCAGGTACGGCATGTCTTCTTCGGGCAGTATTCGCGACAGCACGCCCTTGTTGCCATGGCGTCCCGCCATCTTATCGCCGACCTGCAGCCGACGCTTCATGGCGACGAACACCTTGATCATCTTGATGACGCCGGGAGCAAGCTCGTCGCCCGCCTTGAGGCGATCCTGTTTGGCGCCGTAGTGCTGCTGGATCTGTTCGATATTCGCGGTCATCGCCTGCAGCGCCTGCGCCGCGGTGGCTTGCGCCGATTCGTCTTCGACCCGGAGCTGACCCCATAGCGGCGGCGCCAACTCCTCAAGTTGCGAGGCTTCCAGCGTGTCGCCCTTGTTGAGGATGACGTGGCGATCGTCGGCGATTACGCGACCGGCCAGCTTCTCGCCGACCAGCGCCTTCTTGAGCTTGCGCAAGGTTTCACTGCGCAGGATGCGAATCTCTTCGGCCTCGTCGACCTTGAGTCGTTCAGCTTCGGTATTTTCGATTTCCTGGGTGCGATCGTCCTTGCTCACGCCGCGCCGCGAGAAAACCCGCGCGTCGATAACGGTACCTTCGTTGCCCGGCGGCACGCGCAAGCTGGTGTCGCGGACCTCGCCGGCCTTTTCGCCGAAGATCGCGCGCAGCAGTTTCTCTTCCGGACTCAGCTGGGTCTCGCCCTTGGGCGTGATCTTGCCGACCAGGATGTCCTGGGGCTTTACGTCGGCGCCGATTCGAATGATGCCGCTGGCGTCGAGGTCCTTCAGCGCTTCCTCACCGACGTTGGGAATATCGCGGGTGATTTCCTCCGGCCCCAGCTTGGTGTCGCGCGCGATACATTCGAATTCCTCGATATGCACCGAGGTAAAGAGATCTTCCTTGACCACCCGCTCGGAGATGAGGATGGAGTCTTCGAAGTTGTACCCGCCCCACGGCATGAACGCGACCAGCACGTTGCGGCCCAGGGCCAGTTCGCCGCAGATCGGTCGAGGGACCGTCGGCCAGCACATCGCCGGCATTCACCCGCTCGGCCCGCACCACCACCGGTCGCTGATTGATGCAGGTGCTCTGATTGGAGCGCTGATACTTGATCAGGTTGTAGATATCGACGCCGGCGTCGCGCCCGTCGCGAGTCTGCTTGTCGGCGCGCACCACGATGCGTTTGGCATCGACGCTTTCCACCACTCCGTCGCGCTTGGCGATCACGGTGACGCCCGAGTCGCGGCCCACCGTCATCTCGAGCCCGGTGCCCACCAGCGGCGCGTCGGTCTTGAGCAGCGGCACCGCCTGGCGCTGCATGTTGGATCCCATCAGCGCACGATTGGCGTCGTCATTTTCGAGAAACGGGATTAGAGACGCGGCTACCGAAACCAGCTGATTGGGCGAGACGTCCATGTACTGAACGTCTTCGGCGCGGGTGGTGGTAAACTCGCCGCCGATCCGCGCCGAGACCAACTCGTTGGTGTAGCGGCCCTTTTCATCGAGGCTCGCGTTGGCCTGCGCGATAACTTTGTCTTCCTCATCGAGCGCCGACAGATAGACGATGCGATCGGTGACGCGCGAATTCTCGACGACTCTGTAGGGCGTTTCGATAAATCCGTATTCGTTGACGCGTGCGTAGGTCGAGAGCGCCGCGATCAATCCGATGTTGGGTCCCTCCGGGGTTTCAATCGGGCAGACCCGACCATAATGCGTCGGATGCACGTCGCGGACCTCGAATCCCGCGCGCTCGCGCGTGAGCCCTCCGGGTCCGAGCGCCGAAAGCCGTCGCTTATGCGCGATCTCCGACAGCGGATTGGTCTGATCCATGAACTGCGAGAGCTGCGAGGAGCCGAAGAACTCCTTGATGACCGCCGAGGCCGGCTTGTAGTTCACCAGCTCCTGGGGCATCAGGGTTTCGATGTCCTGGAGGCTCATCCGCTCCTTGATCGCGCGCTCCATGCGCACCAATCCGATGCGGAACTGGTTCTCGACCAGCTCGCCGACCGCGCGTACGCGGCGATTTCCGAGATGGTCGATATCGTCGATCTGACCGTTCCCGCTCTTGAGATCGACCAGGTAGCGGACGACTTCCAGAATGTCCTCGCGACGGAGGGTGCCCTGCTCCAGCGGAACATCGATCTTGAGCTTATGGTTCAGCTTCAGGCGTCCGACCTTGGAGAGGTCGTAACGCTCGGGATTGAAGAACAGGTTGTTGAAGAAGGTGGTCGCGGTTTCTGCGGTCGGCGGATCGCCGGGACGCAGGCGCCGATAAATCTCGATGATCGCGTTTTCGGGCGTGTCCAGCTTGTCCGACGAAAGCGTCATCCGCAGCGGCCCGCCACCGGGCTGATCCTCGGTGAAGAGAACTTCGATCTTCTTGACCCCGTGCTCCTTGAGCTTCTCGACGCTTTCTTCGGTCAATTCCTCGTTGGTCTGGAGCAGAACTTCGCCGGTATTGGAATCGACGACATCGTGCGCGGAGATGCGCGCGACGATCTCTTCGAGCGCGATGGGAATCTCATTGATCCTGGCCGCTTCGAGCTGGCGCACGATCGCCTTGTTGAACTTGCGTCCTTCGCGAGCGACCACCTCACCCGACTTGGGATCCTTTACGTCGCGCGTAACGCGCATCCCCAACAACTGATCGGGTTCGAACTTTTTGGTGTAGCCCTTGGGGTCGAGGCTGATGACGTCCTTCTTGTAGTAGTAGTTGAGCAGATCCTCGGTGGTCATCCCCAGGGCGCGCAGCAGCACCGTCGCCGGGAATTTGCGGCGCCGGTCGATGCGGACATACAGGATGTCCTTGGGATCGAATTCGAAATCGATCCAGCTTCCGCGATACGGAATGATACGCGCCGAGTAAAGCAGCTTGCCGGTCGAATGAGTGCGGCCCTTGTCGTGTTCGAAGAACACGCCGGGCGAGCGATGCAGCTGGGACACGATGACGCGCTCGGTCCCGTTCACCATAAAGGTGCCGTTGCCGGTCATCAGCGGAATTTCGCCGAAGTAGACTTCCTGTTCCTTGACGTTCTTGATCGAGCGGCGCCCGCTCTCGACGTCCCAGATGACGAGCTGGATTTTGACCTTCAGCGGCGCGGCGTAGGTCATCCCGCGCTGATGGCATTCCTCGACGTCGTACTTGGGGGTCCCAAGTTCATAGCTGACGAATTCCAACGAAGCGGTTTCGTTGAAATCCTTAATCGGAAAAACCGATTTGAAAACCGACTGAAGTCCCTTGTCCTCGCGCTGATCGGAAGCAACGTCCGCCTGGAGGAATTCCTCGTAGGAACGCTTCTGGATCTCGATCAGGTTCGGGATCTCGATGATCTTCTTGATTTTCCCGAACGAACGGCGAAGGCGAAGATTGCTGGTGACCTGCGTCTGAGCAGCCATCATCTAATCCTTTACGCGTGCATTCGCACACGTGGCCTTTACGCGTGCATTTGGCGCACGCGTGGCCTTTGCGCGCGTACGCACCGCGCGCGGTGAGCCAAAAGTAAAAATAGAAGCCGCGGACGCGCGGATACCCTCGGTGAGGATTCGCGCGCGTCCGCCGCGATAAAACCATTCAGTCAGAAAACCGCATCCCGCAGATTCGAATCCCGAATCGATCTCGAATCTCGAATCTGCTCGGCGGCTCTCCGGAAACCCGGCCGTGGCGACAATGCCTACCAGCCTACTTCAACTCCACGCTGCCACCGGCATCGGTGAGCTTCTTCTTGATGTCCTCGGCCTCGGCCTTGCTGACGCCTTCTTTGACCGCCTTGGGCGCGCCGTCAACCAGATCCTTGGCTTCTTTCAGCCCCAGTCCGGTCAACTCGCGAACGACCTTGATGACCTGGATCTTCTTGTCACCCGATCCGGTCAGCATCACCGTGAATTCGTCTTTCTCCGCCACCGGAGCCGCCGCCGCGGCGCCCGGAGCCGCTGCCATCGCCATCGGGGCCGCCGCCGAAACGCCCAGTTCTTCCTCGAGCTCTTTAACCAGGGCCGCCGCTTCCATCAGGGTCAAATTCTTGAGGTAGCTCTTCACCTGATCGCGGCTGAGCTGTGCTTCTGCCATTGTCGCTAGTCTCCTTGTCCTCGCGTACCGGGCGAATGTGGGAGCGCCCCTGACGCTTGCTTACTATGAGTAACTTTTCCCGCCCTTGTGTATCCGCTTAAAAACAATCTCCGTGCTATGCCGACGGCGCCGCATCCGGCGGAGCCGCGTCACCGGGCGCCGCCTCGGTAGGCGGTGCTTCGCTGGCCGGTGGCGTCTCAGTTGGCGGCGCTGCCTGCTCCGCGCCCGCGCCATTTTTCTTTCCGATCGCATCTACCAGGCGCGCCAACTGCGAGCCCGGCTCATTGAGCAACCGCACCAGTTGGGTGGCCGGCGCCTGCAGGACTCCCAGCAACTGCGCCAGGAGCACCTCTTTGGGCGGCAGCGTCGCCAGCGCCTGGATTTCCTCGACCGTCACCGGAGAGCCGTCGACCACGCCGCCGCGCAGCTTGAACTTCTCGCCGAGGTCCTTGAAACCGACTACGGTCTTGGCCAGCTCGACCGGATCTTCGGTGCTGATGATGAGGCCGACCGGTCCGCCCAGCTGGTCCTCCAGGGAGGCATAGCCGGTGTCCTTAAGCGCGCGCCGGATCAGGGTGTTCTTGGCGACTTTTAGTTCGCCCCGGACCGCACGCAGTTTGCGTCTGACCTCGGTGGTCTCGGCCACCGACATTCCGCGATACTCGGAAACCAGCGCGATGGTCGCCTTCTTGAATGCGCCGGAAAGGTTTTCGACTACCGCGGTTTTCTGTTCTTTTCTCATTTACCTGAACGCTCGTTCCGATTCTTAAGCAGCCGTCTGATAGGTCTTCGAAGCACCCGCGACGTCAACCCGCACCCCGGGCCCCATCGTCGAAGACACCGCGATGCTCTTGATATAGTTGCCCTTCGCGGTCGAAGGCTTGGCCTTCCAGATCGCATCCAGCAGCGCATGCGCATTCTGGTTGAGCTTTTCTTCGCCGAAACTCAGCTTGCCGATCGGGGCATGCACGACGCCCGCCTTATCGACCCGGAAATCGACCTTGCCCGCTTTCACTTCGCCCACCGCCTTGGCGACGTCGAAGGTTACGGTGCCGACCTTCGGATTCGGCATCAGGCCGCGAGGTCCGAGAATCTTGCCGATGCGGCCGACCAGCGCCATCACGTCGGGCGTCGCGATCACGCGATCGAAGTCGAGCCAATTCTCTTCCTGGATCTTCTTGATCAGGTCCTCGCCGCCGACGAAGTCCGCCCCGGCCTCGCGCGCCTCGCGTTCCTTGTCACCCTTGGTCAGCACCAGCACCCGCGCGGTCTTGCCGGTGCCATTGGGCAGCACGACGGTACCGCGGACATTCTGATCGGCCTGGCGCGGGTCGACATTGAGCCGGATCGCAGTCTCGACGCTTTCGTCGAATTTCGCGATTTTGTTCGCGGCAACCATCTTGATCGCTTCTTCAAGCGGATAGCGCTTCTCGCGATCGATTGTTTTCGCTGCTGCCTGGTATTTCTTGCCCGCCATTGGAATTCTCCGAATCGCCGCGCGATTCCGATTTACTACTCGGTAATATCGATTCCCATCGATCGTGCGGTTCCTGACACGGTCTTCATCGCCGCTTCCAGATTGGCCGCCGTAAGATCTTTGACCTTGGTCTTGGCGATCTCCTCGATCTGCGCCTTGGTGACCTTGCCGACCTTGTTCTTGTTGGGGTTCGGCGAGCCTTTTTCGACGCCCGCCGCCTTCAACAGGAGGTTGGAGGCAGGTGGACTTTTGGTGATGAAGGTAAACGACCGGTCGCTGAAGACGGTCACCACCACCGGCACCGTGAATCCCGCCATGTTCTGCGTCTGCGCATTGAACGCCTTGCAGAACTCCATGATATTGACCCCACGCTGTCCGAGCGCGGGCCCGACCGGAGGCGCCGGATTGGCCGCGCCGGCGGGGATTTGCAACTTGATCTGTCCGACGATTTTTTTCGCCACTTAACCGATATCCAGAACGTTGATGCGAGCGCGACCCCGTTCGCCGTCCCTTTCGAGGACCGCGGAGGACAACGCTCGAGTTAATGCTAGGCCTTTTCTACCTGTACGAAGTCCAGTTCGACCGGGGTGGCGCGGCCGAAAATCGAAATCAGCACTCGCACCTTGCCTTTTTCCGGCTTGACCTCTTCCACCGTGCCGTTGAAATCCTGGAAAGGACCGTCCACCACCTTGATCGCCTCGCCCACTTCGAACAGAACCTTGGGCTTGGGCCGCAGTGCCCCTTCTTCCATTTGCTGGGTAATTTCGCGGACTTCGTGCTCAGGTACTTCCGGAGGATTGGTCGCATGGCCGACGAAGCCGGTGATCTTCGGGGTATTTTTGATCACGTGCCAGGTTTCGTCGTCCAGCAGCATGTTCACGAAGATATAGCCGGGAAAGAATTTGCGGCTCGAAATCTTGCGCTGCCCGCCTTTCCCGAGTTCCTGAACCCGCTCGACCGGCACCAGCACGGCGCCGATCTTATGCTCCATGTGCATCGAGCGCACCCGTTCTTCGAGTGCGGCCTTGGCCTTCGCCTCGTAGCCGGAATAGGTGTGGATGACATACCACTTCCAGCTCGCCTTGAGATCCGCGGCGGCCGGCGATGCTTCTGGTGTTTTAGCTTCTTCCATCACAATGGCGTCCGGTGCACCGGATGCCTCACTTTATCCAATCAGAAAACGGACCGCGCGGGTTGCTCCCACGTCCACCAGCCCGAGCCATAGAGCCATCACGAAGGATAACGCGACTACCACGATAGTGGCCTGCATCGTCTCCTTGGGCGACGGGTAATGGACCTTGGCGAGTTCAGCATAGGCTTCGCGGAGAAAACTCACCGACTGATCGAGGTAACTTTTTAAGGTATCCATTTATGCACCCTAATTCAAGCACCGTTCTTGCATTATCAAAAAAATGTGGCGGGTCAGGCAGGATTCGAACCTGCAACCCTCGGATTTGGAGTCCGATGCTCTGCCAATTAGAGCTACTGGCCCGTTATCTTTCTAGTATCCCTCGACTCCGCTGCGCTCCGCCTTGGGGCGACCGCGTAGCGGCGGTTCGCGAACCGCCCCGACCAGGACGGAAGGCGCGAAACACCTCAACCCGATCGTCAGACCTTACATTCTTTATGTACGGTGTGTGATCGGCAAGCCGGGCAGAACTTCTTGATGGCGAACTTGTCGGTCTGCTTCTTTTTGTTTTTGGTGGTCGTGTAATTGCGACGTTTGCATCCGTCGCACGCCATTCCGATTAGATCTCGCATAATGGTGATACCTTCCTAATTCTCTCTAAACTCGGACCGATCCGAATCGCATCAATGGCGCATTCGGAAGCTGGTCCCGCTGGCGCGATATCGCTGCGGGCGGTTCGCGAACCGCCCCTACCAGAAACAGAAGCGACGCATCCTGGCCGCGCCCCCTTTGGGCCTCGGTTTTGGAGCCCACGACGGGATTCGAACCCGTGACTCTATAATCGTTCCCTCGACTCCGCTGCGCTCCGCCTCGGGGCGACTGCGTCGCGGCGCTGTGCGCCCCCTTTGGGCCTCGGTTTTGGAGCCCACGACGGGATTCGAACCCGTGACTCTATAATCGTTCCCTCGACTCCGCTGCGCTCCGCCTCGGGGCGACTGCGTCGCGGCGCTGTGCGCCCCCTTTGGGCCTCGGTTTTGGAGCCCACGACGGGATTCGAACCCGTGACCTCTTCCTTACCAAGGAAGTGCTCTACCGACTGAGCTACATGGGCCCTAATGAAGTTGCTGCCTTCCTTTTTCCCTCGCCCTTCAGGGAGAGGGTGGCGCTACTGCGCCGGGAGAGGTCGACGGCCCGCGCCTTCCCCCGTCCCTTTGAATATACGCTGTTGTCTGGAGCGGGAAACGGGACTCGAACCCGCGACCCCGAGCTTGGAAGATTAAAAATAATGGATAAATGTAGTGATGTTTTTTGGATGTGTAAAAATATTGTTTTAAATCTGAGTTGGTCAAAATTCAAGCTATATGGAGATACATTTTAAAGAGATGGTTGAAGTAAATCAAAGGCCTCTATCTGAAGAGAAAGAAATATCATGCTCTAGAACAGGATGTGTTTAAAGCTTTGAACTTCGGTTTAGGTCGGAACGAGTAGAAGCTGGTTCGCTGTCGTCAGTCTACGGCGTCTATACCGAGAATCAATACGGGTATATCGATGTCAGAGACACCGCGCTTTTCCAAATCCCAAGTGAACTGCTCGATGAAGGAGACGCCCGTGGACATCTCACGGCAAGTGCTTTGACAGGCACGATCTCGATTCCGCAGTCAATATGCTGAAGATTGTGAAAGATCGTCATCTTGGCAGACACGTTGTAAACCATGAACGAGTACTTACCGAGCTGGAGTTCGACTCCAAGTTTCTACTTCAAAAAATCCATTGTCGGAAAGCTGCTGGGTAGATTGGCTACGCGGTGTAGTCGCTGCGATAAAAATTGGTTGGGTAGTCGCAGATAACGCGGAGAGACTCAACAAACTTGTAAAAATTCTGCTTGAACGCCTTGTTCAAGCGCGAGGGTCGTAGAGCAAACGACCAGGCATCGTCTTTTCTTTGCTGACTTTTGTCTAGTACTACGAGGCCTCAACAGCTTTATGGCTGCGTTGACCTCGGCAAGAGATGCGGAAATCGCTTTGCCACTCGACGCGCCGTTGTTGAAAGAGTACTCAGCGGCGATCCTCACTACAGTTCTTTTTTGCTATTCGATGGGGATTTGGCTCACCTTTTCTCGTCCGATGGTTGATAGATCGGTTCCAAGAGAGGTCGATAACGTAAATTGCCAGAGTAGAAGTCGTTGATGCGTTTCTAGGTCGCCTCGACATATTCGCTCTCCTTCTCGCAACTAAAGCTCTGCGATCATGTCGAAGTGCTGCAAGTAAAGCAGAGCTGACCCGAAAGAAGGGGTCCAAAACCAATCGTCCACATCTGTCAAAGCGAGAACGCAGCGCTCAACTAACTGAATCGGGAACTGGCAAGGATGAATAGTTTTTTCGGGATGATTGCATTTGACATTCGGAATATCCACAAACCGGATTCCCAATCCTGTTCGACACACGCCAAACGTCAGAGGGATTTTTCCCGAGAGGATTGCCGAGGGCAGACCTTTGTTCTTACCCTAGAATGCTCGTTTTCCTGGGTACTTCGATGGCACCCTCAACGGAGTACAGAGTTGAAAGTGTATTTGTCGCCCTTGGTGAACCACAGAAGGACCTCGTATCTGCCAGAAAATCGTTTACGTCGCGTGCAGACCGTGATCGAAATACCAGATGTTGCGATTGCGAAGCTACAATCCTCGTTGCTAGAAAAATGGGTAGTGATCAGATATAACCAGAGGAAATACTACGGAGCGTTCCACGTAGTTGCCTACTTGCCAACAGAGGGAACCATTGGGGGAAAGAACCTGAATCAGTTGATCCACAACCGGACTGAGGGCGTTCAAGTACCCGTCCAAGTCTGTGGCTTTTTCGTAAACTTTGCCGAGATTGTAAGGTGGGGACGTGACAATGAGCTAGACGCTTCATCTGGAACGTGACGCAGTGTTTCTGCGCTATCTCCTTCGAGTATTGCTATTCGCCGCTCTGGATCAACTCGACACGCCAATTCTTTCGGGTTCCGCTGCGAACTATCCAGTTCTCAAGTTCCGTTGCCACTCATGTCCCTTCTCCTCAACCGCCCCGAGAGCCGCCGAGCGCCTCGACGAGCAATATATTTAAATTTGGCATTCTAATGAACCTAGAGGAAGGCAGTATACCGCACACGAGTGATGCCGCCACCTAGACCGCTGCAAGCTATCCACACCCACACCCGAGGCGCCCGTTAAGTTTACGACCAGCTTTGAAAACTAAAGAAGGTGGTCTGGTAAGAGGAATCGATGCGCTTAGTTTTTGCTGAGTTAAAGAACTTTGAAAACTTTAATTTATAGACAAGGAACTACAATTAGTATGTTAATGCAAGATTTACTTGGTTTTAAGTAGAGTTGATATAGATGATATAGATATCTATGGCAGTGTAATTCGTAGTATATTGTATATAGAAATTGAGTTTTGGATTAAATTTGTAGTAAGAGGGAAAAAGGTTGATTTGTTGAAGATTGGAGCGGGAAACGGGACTCGAACCCGCGACCCCGAGCTTGGAAGGCTCGCGCTCTACCAACTGAGCTATTCCCGCTCTCTGTTAAACCTTCCCTCGGGCTCCGTTATGCTCCGCCTCGCGAGCGCCTGCGTCGCGGCTTCGCCCGCTTCGCGCCTCATCCAACTATCTCGCCTATATCTTCAACTCCCCCCGATGCCGCTCATCTAGAATTATGGTGGAGAGGGGAGGATTCGAACCTCCGAAGGCGTTCGCCGTCAGATTTACAGTCTGATCCCTTTGGCCACTCGGGAACCTCTCCCCGATATATCTCGAAGCATAGCCGATGGTCGGAATCGAACCGACGACCTACTGATTACAAGTCAGTTGCTCTACCAACTGAGCTACATCGGCAGAGGGCTAAAGACGGAAAACTATGCGCAGGTTACCACGCTGTCAAGAACAAGCCAAAGAAGGTCGGCTCAATGCCCCCAAGCTGACGGCTACCCGCGTGCACAGTGCGGCTTCGGATAGCGCGACACCCTCAGCGCCGGGGGTTGCTTTCAAATCGCGGGGTGGGAACGGCGGCGGGCGACCTCATACAGAGCAATCGCGGTCGCCACCGATACATTCAGCGATGCAACTTTACCGCGCATCGGAATGTCCACCAGAAAGTCGGTGGTCTTCTTGACGATCTCGCGGACGCCCTTGCCCTCGGAACCGATCACGATCGCGAGCTTACTGGTCACATCGAGATCATAGATCGAGACATTGCCACCGGGCGCCAAGGCGGCGATCCAGTAGCCGGCTTTCTTCAGATCCTCGAGGGCGCGCGCGACATTGCCGCATCGCGCGATCTTCAAATGGATCCACGCCCCAGCTGACGACTTGATCGCGGCCGAGGTCATCCCGACCGTATGATCCTTCGCAATCACGATATTGCCCACCCCGGCGCCTTCCGCCGAGCGCAGGATCGCGCCGAGGTTGCGCGGATCGGTCACGCCATCGATGAGCAAAATGGGGTCGGGCCTGGCTTCGAGCATGTCCTCGAATTCGGTATAGGGGAACTCCTTGACGACTGCCGCGATCCCCTGATGACGCGCATCGCGTCCGCAGTTGCGCGAAATCTCCGCCTCATTGGCAAACGCAACCTGCCCGCCCGCGATGCGAACGCTATCCATTTCTTCTTCGAAACGCCCCTCGTCGCCGGTGCGGATGTAGAGGGTGCGAATGGCGCCCGGCGCGGCGGCGATAAGTTCGCGCACCGGCTCGACGCCATACACGAGGTCGGTGCGAGCGGCTTCATGATGATCGGCGCCCTGATGCTCGCTTCTATGGTCTTGTCGATGGTCTGGCCCATGACGTTCGGGATTGCGTTGGAGATGGGGATTGCGATCGGGCTCGCGCTGTGGCGGCGGCGCGCCGCGTGCGTCGTCGCGTCGATGGGGTCCGCGGCGGTCGTCGCGAAACCTCGCGCGTCCTCTGTCACCACGATTCTTCATTGCGAAAAAATGTTAGCAGAAAAAGATTGGCGGCAAAGACATCGAAGAAAGAGATTCACCACGGAGACACGGAGGCACAGAGAGGAGGAAGGGGCGAGGGTCGCTCCGCGCGAAAAATCCCTCTCCCGATGGGAGAGGAGGGTCGCGATCTATCGCGACCAGGAGTGGGACCTTACCCAGCGCGTCCCGCGCGAATATGGAATTCTTTCGCCCTGGGGACATCACGCAGGATGCGATGCATCCTGAACTCGCAATCCAGCGTCGGGCCACATCGAGGAAAGAGATTCACCACGGAGACACAGGGGCACAGAGAGGAAAGGGGCGAGGGTCGCTCCGCGCGAAAAATCCCTCTCCCGATGGGAGAGGAGGGTCGCGATTTATCGCGACCAGGAGTGGGACCTTACTCAGCGCGTCTTCGCGCGAATATGGAATTCTTTCTCGGTTGGGGACATCACGCAGGATGCGATGCATCCTGAACTCGCAATCCAGCGTCGGGCCACATCGAGGAAAGAGATTCACCACGGAGACACGGAGGCACAGAGAGGAGGAAGGGGCGAGGGTCGCTCCGCGCGAAAAATCCCTCTCCCGATGGGAGAGGAGGGTCGCGATTTATCGCGACCAGGAGTGGGACCTTACTCAGCGCGTCTTCGCGCGAATATGGAATTCTTCCAGGATGCGATCATCCTGAACTCGATATCCAGCGTCGGGCCACATAGGAAAGAGATTCACCAGGAACATGCAGCAGGGGAGAAGGTCGAGCGTCGCTCCGCGCAAAAATCCCTCTCCCGATGGGAGAGGAGGGTCGCGATCTATCGCGACAGGAGTGGATTATTCAGCGCGTCTTCGCGCGAATATGGAATTCTTTCTCGGTTGGGGACATCACGCAGGATGCGATGCATCCTGAACTCGCAATCCAGCGTCGGGCCACATCGAGGAAAGAGATTCACCACGGAGACACGGAGGCACGGAGAGGAAAGGGGAGGATCAGGCAGCCTTCTGATACAGGAATTTCTGGAAGCCCGACGAACGCGCCGCGAATCTTCTCGGTGTCGCCGAGGTCCGTCACGGCGTCCATGATGGAGTTGTGGTACTTGAGCTGCAGCAGTGGGACCAGTTTTTCCTGATCGAGTTCGTCCACGCCGGCGCTCACATAATGCGAGAGCACGAAGTCGAGGAACACCTGTTGCTTCGAGTCGAACAGGGTGCCGATCGACGCCTTCGCGGTGTTCGCTCGCTCCTCTCGCGTGAGCGGCGGCAGCGCGTAGGCGACGTGCGCGAGCACATCGAAGAGGTCGCTCTTCTCGGCATCGATGATCTTCTGCATCTCGGCCAGCTGCTCGCGCCCGAAGCCTTTCTCGGTTAGGCCCTGCAATAGTTTCTTGCGCGTATCCGGCGCGCTCCAGATGGCGCGCAGCTCCGCTTCGTTCTTGAAGAAGTCCGGCAACTTGCCGAACAGCATCTCCATGAATTGCTGCGCCGACATCGGCTTGCCGTCCGGATGCCAAAAGGTGGTGCACATCATGTGCTGAATCGTGCGCGCCTTGCCGTCGGCCAGCTTGATTTTGATCTTCTGCGGTCTGCGGCCGTGGCTCCGGCTCGGGTCCCGGCGTCGGGTATCTGGCGGTCGGCGCGTGGCAATGGCTCGCGCGGTTCGCGCGGCTCCGGCTCGATCGGCTCGCCGTCCCACTCCGGATCGCTGAAATGATGATGCGCCTTCACGAAGTCGTAGATCGTGAAGTAGTCCTTGCCGTCGTAGAGCCGGGTGCCGCGCCCGATGATCTGCTTGAACTCGATGATCGAATTGATCGGCCGCATCAGCACGATGTTGCGGATGTTGCGCGCATCGACGCCGGTCGAAAGCTTCTGCGAGGTGGTCAGGATGGTCGGGATGGTCTTTTCGTTGTCCTGGAAGTCGCGCAGGTGCTGCTCGCCCAGCTCGCCGTCATTCGCGGTGACCCGCTGGCAGTAGTTGGGGTCCTTGCTCGTCTTCATCTGGTTGATGAGGTCGCGCACCGCCAGCGCATGATCCTGCGTCGCGCAGAACACCAGCGTCTTTTCGTTCTGGTCGATCTGCGTCCATGAAGAATCCTGACCCGCTGCGCCTCGCGCTCCTTGATCTCGATGATCTTGTTGAAGTCGCTTTCGATGTAGCGCTTGCCCGTCTTCGACTTCGCCTTCGATCAGCGTGATCGTCGGGGGTGTAGACGTACTCATCGAGCGTGGTGGAGATTTGCTTGACCTTGAACGGAGTCAGGAAGCCGTCGTTGATGCCGTCCTTGAGCGAGTAGATGTAAACCGGCTCGCCGAAGTAGGCGTAGGTGTCGACGTTGTCGTTGCGCTTGGGCGTCGCGGTGAGGCCGAGCTGCACGGCCGGCGCGAAGTATTCGAGGATGCCGCGCCAGTTGCTTTCGTCGTTGGCGCCGCCGCGATGGCATTCGTCGATGACGATGAAGTCGAAGAAGTCCGGCGGATACTCGCCGAAGTAGGGCGCGGGCTTGCCGTCGTTCGGATGGTCCGCTCATGAAGGTCTGGAAGATGGTGAAGAACAGGTTGCCGTTCTTCGGCACCTTGCCCTTCTTGCGGATGTCCTCCGGCGTTGATCCGCACCATCGCGTCTTCGGGAAAGGCGGAGAAGGCGTTGAAGGCCTGGTTGGCGAGGATGTTGCGGTCGGCGAGGAACAGGATGCGCGGGCGGCGCGTCGGTTCGCGGCTCAGGTTCCAGCGGACTTGAAACAGCTTCCATGCGATCTGGAACGCGATGAAGGTCTTGCCGGTGCCGGTCGCGAGCGTGAGCAGGATGCGCTGCGTGCTTGGCGGCGATGGCCTCCATCACGCGCTCCACGGCGATGTCCTGGTAGTAGCGGCTTGGATGCGAACCGCTCTTGATCCTCGAAGGGCACGGCGGCGAAACGGTCGCGCCATGCGTTCTGCTCGGCAAAGGTGCGGTTCCAGAGTTCGTCGGGCGTCGGGGTAACGCCGACAGCTCGCCTTCCTTGCCGGTCTCCATGTCGATGCCGTAGATGCCCTGGCCGTTGGTGGCAGTAGGTGAAGCGGACGGCGAGCTTGCCGGCGTAGTCCTTGGCCTGAGCCACGCCCTCGGTGAGCTGCTCGTCCCACGCCTTGGCCTCGAGACGGCAAGCTTGTGGTTGCGATAATCCAGCACGTAATCGGCGTTGAGGCCTTGCCGCGCTTGCCGTGGCCTTCGATGCGGCCGGGCGTGATGTGGTATTCGCGGCGGATGCGGCTGCCCTCGACGACGCCCCATCCCGCCGCCTTGAGCGCGGGATCGATATATTCGGCTCTGGTTTCGGCTTCGTTCATGCACGCGTTCTGGAGCTCTACAGTTAGTCGCCGCTGAAGGCTTGGTGCAGCAGCGATTTCTTCAATGCCTCGAGCGCGTCGAGCTTTCTGCTGGTAGATGGATTCGAGGCGTTGGGTTTCGTCGTGCAAGCGCGTCGAGCTGTCGCGACAATCTGCTTGCTGTTCTAGCGAAGTCGGGAACGAGAATCTGAGATCGCTTGCAAGCTTCGCCATGTGAAGTCTGCGTATGCCTGCACCGTAGCTTCCTTCCGAGATTGCTCGCTGATGCCTGCGGCAGATCAAGAACGTAGTAGCAAGAATCGCTGGATCAGCATTCAGCTGCGGATCACGATCGCAACAATGCCACTTGCGAGACAGATTCGCAGCCTCGTCATCTCGGCACGAATGCGCAACGTTGCCGATGTTGCCTCGCAGTATACAAGGACATCGCCGCTCGCTGAGTCGTACTTCGAGATCATGTCGTCCGGCAGTCGACGTCAATCGCTATGATCCGCTTCGAGTCGATCGCGTAGACGATCTGCACGTTGCGTGCGAAGGAGCGGTGATGCGCCGCTCTTGGTCATCTTCGGTGCTGCCGACGATGACCGTACGTGATACGTGCACGACGCTCACCAAGCTGGCTTTTCCACCCACTCATCGCCGCGCTGGGTGAAGACGGATTGGAGGTGGCTTTCGAAGAGGGCGCGGGCGTTTCGGAGGTTCTTTTCGGTGTTGGCTTTGGCGGTCGCGATGCCCGTCGAACGCCTCGTCGAGGATGCCGACGATCCGCCGCTGCTCCGGGAGCGGCGGAACCGGAATCGTCAATGCTTCGAACTGATCGGCATGTTGATAGCACGCGCCGATCAGTACCGCTTCGCCAGTCATGTGCCGAGTCATTGATACCGTGTAGTAGAGTAATAGAAGAGAAACTCGCGGTATCAGATCCGCGGCGTCGTATGGAGCAAGTCGCATACAATGCGTTGATTGCCGGTAGCAGACGTTCTGAGTGAGCCGACAGTCTCGCAGACTTGGCCTGTCCGTTCAGGCAATAGCACCGATTGACGCGGTAGCAAGCTTTGCGTTGATGCATTGTCCATCGCGATCGTATCGTGATCTGCCTCGCAAGTCGAAGATCTCCTGCGGTCAATGTCGCCTGAGACAAGCCACTTGCTTCGCTCGCCGAAGCGACTTCTGCTCTGCTCGAGTGTCCTCCTGATAATCTCGCACAAGTCGCCACAGCGTCTTGTTTGCCACCCGTTCTTCATAGCAGCGCCCTGAATTTCCTCCAGCACCTCCGCGCTCTCGGCGTCCAGCGCGACGATTTCATCCATGATTCCTGCCGGGCTGCGATGCGCCACTTCCTCGCCGCCGTTCGGGTTCTTCACCGAGAGGTCGAAGGTCGTCTGGTCGATGCTCTTCGCGTCCATGCTCCAACTCTTCGGCGAGTCGGCGAAGCTCTTTTGCAGCTTCACGAACTCCGCGAGGTCGTCATCGTTGAGCGGGTTGGTCTTGCCGAGGTTGCGGCCAGGGTCGAGCTGGTAGTACCAAATCTTACGGGTCGGCGCGCCCTTCTCGAAGAACAGCACCACCGTCTTCACGCCCGCGCCCTGAAACGTGCCGCTCGGGCAATCGAGACGTGTGGAGGTTGCAACTCTCCAGCAGCAGCTTGCGCAAGGCCACCGAGGCATTGTCGGTGTTGGACAGAAACGTATTCTTGATGACGATGCCGCCGCGTCCGCCCGCCTTCAGAATCCTGATGAAGTGCTGCAGGAACAGGTAGGCAGTCTCTCCCGTGCGGATGTGGAAATTCTGCTGAATCTCGCTGCGCTCCTTGCCGCCGAACGGCGGATTCGCCAGCACCACCTCGAAGCGGTCCTTCTCCTGGATGTCGGCGAGATTCTCGGTCAGCGTGTTGGTGTGGATGACGTTGGGCGCCTCGATGCCGTGCAGGATCATGTTCATGATCGCCATCACGTAGGCGAGCGACTTTTTCTCCTTGCCGTAAAACGTGCGCTTCTGCAGCGTGTCGAAGTCCTTGGTGCCGAGCTTCCCGGTTGCGCCATCAGGTAGTCGTAGGACTCGCACAGGAAGCCCGCCGAGCCGCAGGCGCCATCGTAGATGCGCTCGCCGATCTTCGGCTTGACCACCTTGATAATCGCGCGGATTAGCGGGCGCGGCGTGTAGTACTCGCCGCCGTTGCGCCCCGCGTTGCCCATGTTCTTGATCTTGTTTTCGTAAAGGACCGACAGCTCATGCTTCTCGGTCTGGGAGCGGAAGCGCAGCTCGTCGATATGGTCGATGATCTCGCGCAGGTTGTAGCCGCTCTGGATCTTGTTTTTGATCTCGCCGAAAATCTCGCCGATCTTGTACTCGATAGTCTGCGAGTTGTCGGCCTTCAGCTTGAATCCTTGCAGGTAGGGAAAGAGCTTCTGGTTGACGAAGTCGCGGAGGTCGTCGCCGGTCATCGCGTTGTTGTGGTCGAGCTTGCCGTCCTTGCCCTTGGGCGCGGCCCAACTTTCCCATCGATAAGCCTGGTCGAGAATGAAGGTGTACTTCTTGCCGTTCAGCTTGGCCTCGATGGTGCGCTCGCGTTCGAGGTCATCGAGGTATTTCAGGAACAGCAGCCACGAGGTCTGCTCGGTGTAGTCGAGCTCGGTGGTGCATCCGGCCTCCTTGCGGAGGACATCATCGATATTGCGGAAAGCCTGTTCGAACACGAATCCCCCAAGCGCAGATTAATCCACGTACACCCACCATGGAACAAATTGAGTTAGCATGAGCGAGACGGATAGTGGGGGCAAAATAGCATCGCCGGGTAGTGCAGTCGAATGAATTCGGGGAGGGCGGAATGGCGGGCGACATCGGCAGCCTCGCTACGGAACAGGCAAATCGCTTCGCGGCGGTCCCTCGTAGACGCTCGCTTCGCTCGCTTGGCGACTCGGCACCCTCACTCGGGATGACATAGGGGAAAAGATGCGGGGGGGGCGGCTGGCGCGCGGGTCGCTCTTCCTCTGGCGACCCGCGTGCCAGCCGGTGGGGGGGTGCTGGGGTGGAGGAGGGGGGTGGTGGGCGGTGCGGGATGGCGCGCTCGTCGCTCTTTTTCTTTGCGACGAGCGGGACAGCCTGCGCCGCCGGGGGGCCGAGCGGGGGGCCGAGCGGGGGGAGGATGCTCTCCGGAATCTTCGACGCGCTGCGCCTCCTTATGCTCCCCTCCTTATGCTCCCCTCCTGCCAGCTTGGTGCCGTGGTCATGAATGCATAAACTTGAACTTTGCGATGGAACTTGGCGATGGAAATTGCGATGCCGAAAATCACCATCCTCGACCGCTATGTCGCGCGCGAAGTGCTCGCGCCGTTCGGCATGGGCGTCGCGCTGCTGACCTTCGCGTTGGTGACCGGCAAGCTCCTCAAGCTCACCGACATGGTGGTCAATCATGGCGTGTCGATTGGCGAGGTGCTCGGGCTGATGGCGTTCATCATGCCGGCCTTCCTGGAACTGACCTTCCCGATGGCGGTGCTGCTGGGGGTGCTGCTCGGCTTCGGCAGAATGTCGGGGGACCGCGAGATGATTGCGGCGCGCGCGTGTGGGGTGAGCCTGTATCGCATCGCGGCGCCGGTGATGATGGTGGCGCTCATCGTGTACGCGCTGTCGAGCTGGTTCGCATTTTCGATTCGGCCGTGGGCCAACATCAGCCTCGAGCAGCGGCTGTTCTATCTGACCCGGACGCGGGTCTCGGCGGTGCTCAAGGAAAAGGTTTTCAACAGCGGCTTCAAGGGGTTGGTGGTGTATGTCGACAAGGTGTCGCCAGGGGGGGACGGCGGCTTGCAGGGGGTGATGATATCGGACGCGCGGACCCCGGAGCAGCAGAACACCATCATCGCGCAGCGGGGGACATTGTTGCCAGACGCAAAACAAAACGAACTAACGCTGCGTCTCTTCGATGGATCAATTTTCGGCCTCGAGGCAAAGAATGACGCATCGCATGTGACCAGCTTCAAAACCTACGATCTCGCGATTAAGCCGAATGAGAATTTTGGTGCGACCTGGCTCTCGCCCGATGAGATGTCCTATCCGACGCTGCTCGCTGCGATTCGCGATGGTCGCACCTCCGGCAAGCGCAACTACGAGGCCGAAACCGAACTGGCGCGCAAATACATGGTTCCGGTCGCGACGCTGCTGTTTGCGATGCTCGGAATTTCGCTGGGCCTAAAGCCCGCCCGCGGTGGGCAGTCGGAGCGCTTCGGGGTGAGCGTCGCGCTGTTCTTTTTCTACTATTCGCTGATGCGCGTAGGCCAGACTCTCGGCGAACGCGGGGTGCTCAATGCCTTTGTCGCAATGGCGATCCCCAACCTGGTTTTCCTGGCGCTCGCGATCTGGCTTTTCGTCCGCGCCGCCGAGGATCGCGGCAACGAAAGCCGCGGCCCCGGCGATGTCATCTGGGACATGATTGAGCGCTTCGAGCGTTCCAGGAGTGCCGCATGACGCTGCGGCCGCGCCTCTCCCCCACCATCGATCGCTTCCTGGCCGGAACGTTCTTCGGACCCTTCATGGTTTGCCTGGCGGCATTCACCGCCGCGTATCTTCTAGGCGACCTCTTCGATCGATTCGATACCCTGGTTCATCACGGCGGACTTGGCGTGCTCGGTCTCGAATATTTCCTGCTCAAGATTCCCCTGATTGTTACCCAACTGCTTCCGATTGCGTGCCTCGCAGGTGTGTTGCTTGGCTTCGCATTGCTCAATCGCACCGGAGAAGTCCTCGCCTGCCAGCAACTCGGGATCAGCCGCATCGAGATGATGCTACCGGTCCTGCTGATAGGCGCTCTGGTCTCCGGTTTTCAATTCGTTTTGAGCGAAACGATCGTTCCGGCCGCGACGCGCGAGGCTAAGTATCTCTATGAAGTGGAACTGAAGGGACGCCAACTCGAGGGCGTCTTCGCCAATCGACACATCTGGATGCGGGTGCGCGACGGCTTTCTGTCCGCCGATAGCTACGATCGCAAGAAAATGAAGTTGGCCGGCCTCACGCTGTATCGCATCAGCCCGGCCTACGCAGTCACCAACATCTTTCACGCCGACGATGCGAGTTGGAACGGTCGAACCTGGGACACCACCGGTGTCACCCGCTACAAATTGTCGGGAAGCGCGGTGTCATCGTCGGAGCCACCAGGATTCGTCATCAACATCACCCCGGCCGATCTGGGATTGCTGCGCCTGGAGCCCGAGGAATTCAGCGTGTGGGAGCTGGACCACTATATTCACGATTTGAAAAAGAAAGGCCTCGATCCCGGCGGCTACCTTGTCGATCGAGATCTCAAATATGCGATGCCGCTTTCGTGCCTCATTATGGTTGCGCTCGGAATCGCGCTAAGCCTCGATCCGCTGCCGCGCCATTTGAGCCTGGGGCGCAGCTTCGGATTGGCGATCGTCATCGGATTCGGCTACTGGCTGGCGGCCGGGTTGACCTCGTCGCTGGGGCATTCAGGCTTCATGCCCGCATGGTTCGCCGCATGGTCGCCAAATTTGCTGTTCACCATGCTGGCCAGCGGCATCTTCCTGTTCGGCGAGGAGCGCTAGCCGTGGACGCGCTCGACATAGTTATGCTTTCCGGCCTCGAGTCGTGGCATCTGCTCGGACTGGAGGCGCATCTCCTGGAAGCAGTTACGACGAAGGCCGCGCGGCCCTGCTTGCTCATCTACACGATGAGCGGCCGGGTGCTCTCGCTCGGGCGTTATCATCACTATGCGGGACCGACCGAGCGGGCCGGATTGGCTGCATGGCGGAGGTTCACCGGAGGCCGCGTGGTCGGCTCCGGCGAAGGCTGGCTAAATCTGGCCCTCATTCTGCCTTCGCGCGATGCGCTGCTGCCTGCTCACGATATCAAGCTGAAGCCCGACCAGGTGATGAATCGATACGCGCGCGGCCTGCTGGCTGGCCTGCGTGATTTGGGCCTCGAATGCTTCTATCCCGGCCGCGATGCGGTAACCATCGAGCGCCGCGAACTCGCGATGTGTACCTTTGAAACCGACGCCTCGGGCACGATGCTGTTCGAGGCCGTGCTCGCACTAAATCGCGGGATGGAAGAAGTCGTACACGACCTCGAACACTTCGACCCCGACGGGCAGCTGCCTTGCGCGATGTATGGCCCCGACGTCGCGACCAAGCTGGTGCGCGAACTCGATCGCGATATCTCGTTTCAGCAGGTCGCCGAGGCTATCGCGCGCGGCTACTCCAATCTGCTTGGTGGGGGAAATCGTCGCGAGCTCACGGCGGTCGAAAACGCGCAGGCACAGCGCCGTGGTGCATCGATGGAGCAGCGCGGGTGGCTCCATCTTTCGCCCGACGATAACCTCCTCAGCCACATGGCGACACAACTCGGCAGCATCGAGGCGCGGGTGAAAACCTCCTCTGCGGGGGCGGTGGAAAGTCTCGGCCTGTATGGCGATCTCATCGCGAACTCGCCCGGCATCGCCGCGCTCAAGTCGGGGATGATCGGCCAGCGCCTGGACCTGGCTTCCGTTTCAGACGCCGTGATGAAAGTCTTTGGCGGTGGTGACAATTTCATCCTCGGGATCGGCGAACTTTCGAACCTGGTAAAACTCATCACCCGCGCGCAATGAATCAAGACGACTTCGCAATCAGGCTGGCAAACGCTTTGAACGACACCGACCCCGAGGTGCGGCTCGCCGCGATTGCAACCGTCATGGAGAACCAAAACATTACGCTGAATGACGCGGCACTGGATGCGCTGATGCAGTGTCTGGGAGCAAGCCGGAAGATTTTTCAGCGTCGCGCGGCGGAAGCGCTCTCCGCGTTGTCGATTCGTGAGCCGCGGGTGGTCGAAAAATTGCGCGCGATGCTTTCGCATCCCGAATCGCATGCCCGATGGGGCGTCGCATACGCGCTGGGGCTGGTAACTCTTGATGGCGCTCTGGATCTGCAATCGATGCCGGTCCTCATCGAGGCGCTCTCCAGCAGCGACGGCGATGTACGATGGGCGGCGGCGGAACTCGTCGTTCGCCTCGGCAGGAAGCATCCCGACAACGTCAGCAATCAACTGATCGCGCTGGCTGCGAGCGGCAACCTTAACGCGCGCAAGATGGCGCTTTATTGTTTGCGCGATGTGGGTGGTCCGCCCGAGGAGCTGCTCGCTGCCGCGGAAAGTTGCGTCGACGATCATCAGAGTCTTCTGAAAATGGCGGCCCTGTCGCTGCTGTCGCGCCTGCAAAATTCCGACGATCGAGTCGCCGCCTTGGCGATTCGCCTGCTCGAAAAAGATCCCGACGGCGGTGTCCGGCGATGCGCCGCGGTCGCACTCGGTCACATCGGAAATCGTTCGTCTCGTGTGACCGAAGCTCTAACACAGGCGGCAAATATCGAAGACGACATCTACATGAAGCGCGCGGCGGAGGGCGCGCTCGCGCGGCTCGGCGCAAGTGTATGATCGACCGACTCAAGGAACCGGCGGTGCGCGAGTTCATCGAGTCTTCAAGAATCGCTCATCTCGCCACGGCCAGCGGAACGGGCGAACCGCACAACATCCCGTTATGCTTCTGGTTCGACGGCGCGCGATTTTATTTTGTGATAGATGAAAAACCCAAGCGCAACACCGGCGCCGCGATCAAGCGAATGAGGAACATCGCAGAGAACCCACGGGTGGCACTCGTCATCGATCATTATGACGAGGATTGGAACCGGCTTGCGTACGTTCTGGTCCACGGCGATGCGGGAATCGTCGAAGACAGCGCAGAATACTCGCGCGCGATCCAGCATCTACGTCACAAGTACCCTCAGTATCATGCGATGCTTCTTACCCAGGAGAAAAATCCCGGGATCCGCATCGAACCGCGGCGCGTGCATGCATGGGGAGCGAGATTCAGCGATCCCGCGGATAATTCACGATGAGCCGCGTTACTGACATTCAAGCCGCACTTGCCGCAGCATCGTTGGACGGTTGGCTGTTCTATGACTTTCGGCTGAGCGATCCGATCGCATATCGGATTCTCGAATTGCCGGAGCATGGGATCGCGACGCGGCGCTGGTTCTGCTTTATTCCGCGCTCGGGGCAACCGCGCAAGCTCGTCTCCGCGGTGGAAGCGCATCGCCTCGACGCACTCGCGGGCTCGACGATTGTCTATCGATCGGCCGATGAGATGCGCGACGGTCTCGCGCAAATCCTGAGTGGCGCGCAGCGCATCGCGATGGCTTACTCGCCCAATTGCGCGATCCCGTATGTTTCGCGCGTCGACGCGGGCACCATCGAACTCGTGCGCTCTCTCGGGATCGAAGTAATTTCCGCCGCGGACCTGATCCAGCGCTTCGAGGCCACGCTGACGCCGGAGCAATTGAAGAGCCACCATCGCGCGGCGGTGAAGCTACGAACGGTGGTCGATGAGACCTTCGCGGAGCTCGCGCGTGAGGTGAAATCGGGAAGCAATCCGTTTGAACATGAGATTCAACGCTTTGTGCTCGATCGATTCACGTCACACGGAATGTTGACCGCGGAGCCGCCGATTGTTGCGGCAAATGCGCACAGCGCCGATCCCCACTACGGACCTTCCGAGAAACATCCCACGCCCATCAGCCGCGGCGATTTCGTCCTGCTCGATCTGTGGGCGAAGGAACCCGGCGAGTCATCGATATATGCCGACTTCACGTGGGTTGCTTTCGTCGGAGATGCGGTGCCTGAAGAGCACGCGAGGATTTTTTCGATCGTCGCCAACGCGCGTGATGCTGCGGTCGAGTTGGTTCGCAATCGGGTGGCAATGCGACAGGCGGTGAGCGGACGCGACGCCGATCGCGCCGCGCGTGCGGTGATCGAGGCGGCGGGATTCGGCGATCACTTTCTTCATCGCACCGGTCATTCGATCGGGCGCGAAGTCCATGGCACCGGCGCCAATCTCGACTCGCTGGAGACCGACGACCATCGGATGCTGCTCGAAAACACCTGCTTTTCCGTCGAGCCGGGAATTTATTTGAAGGGGCGTTTCGGTGTCCGAAGCGAACTCGACATGACTATCGAAAACGGCCGTGCCGAGATCAGCGCCGCGGCGATCCAGCGCGAAATTATTCCTATCTTGAGCGCAAAGCTGTAGCCGCATGATTCGCGCGATGCTGTTTGATCTCGACGGGACACTGGTCGAAACCGAGCCGCTTCATTACATCGGGTTCACCGAGGCTTTGCGCCCCGAGGGAATCGAACTCTCCCGCGAGGAATATTTCACCCGCCTGATCGGATTTAACGATCACGACTGCTTCGAGGCGGTGCTAAGGGAAAACCGTAAAGATGCGAGTGAGGCGCTGATCGATGCGCTGACCGCGCGCAAGGCGGAGATCTACCTGGCGATGATTCGTAATCGCGACGTGATCTATCCGGGCGCCGCTGACTTTGTGCGCTTATGCGCCGCGCGCTTTCCTCTGATGATCGTCACCGGCACCCTGCGCGCGGAGGCCGAGATGATTTTACGCCGGGCCGGGCTGCGCGATTTGTTTGTTGATATCGTGGCCGCGGAAGACGTGGAGCGCGGCAAGCCGGACCCCGAGGGATTCGTCGCGGCGCTGGGGCGCCTCGGTTTCCTCCTTCGCCAGCGCGACGCCATCGCCGCGGCCGAGACCCTCGTCATCGAGGACACGCCCGCCGGTATCGAGGCTGCGAAGCGCGCCGGCATGCGCGTCCTGGCGCTGACGCATACCGCACCTGAAACGGAACTCGAAGGCGCCGATCTCATCCGCGAATCGTTGCGCGAAACCGACCTCGACGACATTTTGCGCCGCCTGGCGTAATTGCTCCCATGGCGGCTCGCGCTCTGATCATCTTCCCCGGGGCGCTCGGCGATCTCATCTGTCTGGCTCCAACGATTCGCGCGATCGCGCAACGGCACCCGCACACCGATCTGGAGCTGATGGCGCGCGGCGAGCTCGCCGAGTTTGCGGTCGGGCGTCTTCCTGTCATCCGTGCGCATTCGATAGACCGGCGGGAAGTTGCGATGCTGTTCCGCGATTCGGCCGAGAATGACGACGAGCGAGCAGGAAGATTTTTCGGTGTGTTCAAGCGAATCTATTGCTTCTTTAATGTTGAGGATCCACGTTTTCGCCGCGCGCTCACCGAGGCATCTGCGCCGGGGACCGTTACATTTCACCCCTTTCGTCCCACTGGGACAGGCCACGTCGCAGCGGCCTACCTACAGGACGTCACAGGCCAGGCCGTCCTCGAAAAAAGCGCCCTCACCCTGCTGCCGAGCGATCTGAGAGAAGCATCGCGAAAGCTTTGCGGCATCCCGCAGGCCAGGAAGTTCATCGCGATTTTCCCCGGCAGCGGCAGCCGCGTGAAAAACTGGCCCCTCGAAAAATTCTGCGCACTCAGCGACCGATTGAAAGAAGAGATGCCAACGGTCTTCATTCTCGGCCCGGCGGAGGATTCCATCGAAGACGCGCTCCGCGCTCACGGCCACTGCGTCATCAAGAATCTGTCGCTGGGCACTGTCGCCGCGGTCGCGGCAATGGCGTCGGCGTTCGTCGGAAACGACTCGGGGGTGTCGCATCTGGCAGCCGCGGCAGATGCGCCCGGCGTAGTGTTGTTTGGCCCCACCGACCCGATGCGATGGCGTCCGCTGGGCCGCATGTCCATCCTCAAGGGCGAACCCGTCGATTCTATAACGGTTGATGAAGTCCTGGCAGCGGTTTCCCAGCGTTGCCGTCAGGGCGCGTGAAATACGCCAAAAAATGGTTACGTTGACTGTGAAAAATCGGTGGCGTAGCCTCGAAATCGTCATCTGTCGATCGCGGTGACGAGCCTGGTTTCCTGCCACTTAATAGGCGAACAAACTTCCAAATGGGCAGTATCTTCAAGACCACCATTCTTCTCGGCGCGCTGACTGGCCTGCTGATGCTTATCGGCGGGTTAGCCGCTGGACGCAACGGCGTACAAGTCGCGCTCATCATCGCCATCGCAATGAACTTTTTCAGCTATTGGTTCTCGGACAAGATCGTGCTCGCCGCGTACCATGCCAAACCAATCGATTCCGGCTCGGCCCCCGAGCTGTTCTCGATCGTGCAGGAGCTCGCGCAGCAGGCCCACATCCCGATGCCGCGGCTGTACCTCATCGACAGCGACACCCCCAACGCTTTCGCGACGGGCCGCAACCCCAATCATGCGGCGGTCGCGGTCACACGCGGCATTATGCGAATCTGCTCGCGCGACGAGCTGAAAGGTGTACTGGCTCACGAGCTGTCGCACGTCCTCAATCGCGACATCCTGACCAGCTCGATCGCGGCGACGCTCGCCGGCGCCATTATGATGTTGGGAACCTTCATTCGATGGGGCGCGATTTTCGGGCTCGGCGGGCGCAGCGACGACGACGAACGTGGCGGCATCGCGGGCTTGCTGATTGCCGGAATCCTTGCGCCGATCGCGGCATCGCTGATTCAGCTTGCAATTTCGCGCACCCGCGAATACCAGGCCGATGCCAGCGGCGCGAAGCTCTCGCACAATCCGCTCTACCTCGCCAACGCTTTGCGCAAACTGGAATCCGCCAATGAGCGGATGCCCCTCGACGCCGGTCCCGCGACGGCGCACCTCTTTATCGTCAATCCGCTGAGCGCGCAGGGACTCACGCGCCTCTTCTCGACACATCCGCCAATTGAAGAAAGAATCCGCCGGCTCGAACAGATGGCGGCGGGAAGGACCTGATCGATCCGATGGCTGAAGAAGAGGATAAGGAACGAGGATTCAAGGTTGCGGACCGCCGTCGCTTCTCTTCGGAGGGCGAAGCCAAGCCGGAGGCCGAAGAACGGGCCGCGCCTGAAGCGGCAAAGCCGAGCGGCAAGTCTGCAGAAGCGCCACATTCGCACGCCGGGCATTCTCACGAAACCCTGAGTGCGGGAGCGCAGGCCGAGGCCTCGGCCGCCTATGAGAAGGCGTCGTCCACGCAGCCGGGCGCCGAGGATCTGGGGCCGCAGGATCTCACTTTCGCCAGCTTCGTGGTAGGACTTTCGACCGAAGCTTTGGCATTGATGGGCGAAATGCCGCATCCGGCAACCGGCGAGAGGATGCATGATTTGATCGGCGCTCAGCAGCTCATCGACATAATAGCGATTCTGCAGGACAAAACCCGCGGCAACCTGAGCCATGACGAGGACACGCTGCTCGACGCCATTCTCTTTGACCTTCGGATGAAATATGTTGAAAAAGCGCGCCAGACGCCCCGTTGAGGGCCTCCCTGCGCCGAATCCAAATGCGTTTCAGTTGGTATTGGGCTTTTATCCTGGTTGTTGCACTAGCTTCCCTGTCGCCCTCGGATGCCGGTGCAGCAGACAACCCGCGCTTCTGGACTGAGCTTCCCGAAAATGGCCGAATAGCCAAGGTCCAAAGCTTGCCGGACTTCGTCGAGCTGGCGGCCAAACTGTCGCCGGCCGTGGTTAACATCTCCAGTGAGGAGACCGAGGAGCGCGGCGCAGGTCCTGAGGAAGAGGAGCCCGCGCCTTCGCCAGCGCCTCATAGCAAGACCCCGCGCAATCCGTTCGAAGAATACGCGCCGCGAGCGAAGAGCCTCGGCTCGGGGTTTATCGTAAGCAAGGACGGCTACGTGCTGACCAACGATCACGTCGTCACCGACGCTGATCGCATCGCGATCACCACGCAGGATGGGATTCAGTATAAAGCGAAGCTGGTAGGGCGCGACGAGAAGAGCGACATCGCGTTACTCAAGATCGATGCGAAGCATGACTTGCCCGTGGCGCCTCTAGGCAATTCGGACGAGGTCAAGGTGGGCCAGTGGGTGATGGCGATCGGCAATCCGTTCGGCTTCGATCATTCGGTCACGGTCGGGGTGGTGAGCGCGAGGGGGCGGTTCATCCCCGGCAACTTCGACGAGTTCATCCAGACCGATGCATCGATCAATCCAGGCAACTCCGGCGGTCCCCTAATCTCGGTGCGTGGCGAAGTGGTGGGAGTCAACTCGGCGATCTATACCCGCACCGGCTCCAACATGGGAATCGGGTTTGCGATTCCGGTCAATATCGTCAAGGAAGAACTCGCGCAACTGCGCTCGTCGGGAAAAGTGGTGCGCGGATGGCTGGGGGTTTATATCCAGAAGATGACCCCCGAGATCGCAGAATCGCTCGGCCTGCCGGCACCGACCGGCGCGCTGGTCGCGGAGGTTCTCAAAGGCGGTCCGGCAAAATCGGCGGGAATCCAGCGCGGCGACGTAATAACCGCATTCGATGGAACGCCTATTATCGATTCACGCGAGCTGCCATTGATGGTCGGACGCACGCCCATCGGACATGTCGCGACGCTTAAGTTGATGCGGCAAGGCAAACCGCAAGAGTTGAAAATCGCCATCACGCAGTCGCATGAGGAAGAAATCGCTGCGGCGCAACCGGTCGGCAAACCAAATCGCGGGACCGCGTCGTCGTTCGGCCTCTACGTCAAGGACTTGAGCCCCGAGCTTGCCAAGGAACTCGGGCTCGACCAGGCGAGCGGCGTAGTCATTTCGTCGGTGCAACCCGCGAGCCGGGCCGACGAAGCCGGGCTGCGCGCGCGCGACGTCATTCTCGAGGTGAATCGCGCGGCAGTGAAAGACGTCGGTTCATATCAGCGCGCAATGCGCGCGGGCGGCAAAGGCAAGATTGTACTGATCCTCGTCAAACGCGGTGACAGCACGATTTACTTCGCGCTAAAGCCGGAGGCGTAGCTGGCATAATCGCATCGTCAACGCATCCTGCGCGCGGGCGGCGCGACTTCGAACCATCTGATGTCGCTTAGAACCATCGTCAAGATCGCCATCATCGGCACGCTCGCACTGATAGTATTTGCGGCGGTCCCGGCGCTGTACTTCTTCCTGACTTACTACCACTCACTCGAAGAAGAAGTAGTCACTCGATTCTCACAGAAGCATTGGAACATACCCTCTCGGATATACTCCGACTCCACCGTGATCTATCCGGGACTGACGCTTAAGGATGTGGGTTTCTTCGAGCGGCTCGCTCGGCTCAACTACCACCGCGTCGAAGGCGGCAAGGTCGCGGAGCGCGGTGAGTATAGTTACGACGACAAGAGCGGGAAGCTGGTGATCTTCCTGCACAACTTCTCCTATCCGTATCGCAACTTTCCCGGCGAGATCGTTGCGATCGATCTCTCGCGCAACCAGGTCATCCAGCAGATGAGCGATCCGGACAGCCGCAAGCCAATCTACTCGATGGAACTGGAACCCGAACTGCTGAGCGGCATCTTCGAGGGGGACTGGCAGCAGCGCCGGCTGGTTCCGTTGAGCCAGATCCCCAACGCATTCATCGATGCGATCCTGGCCGCCGAGGATCACCGCTTTTACGATCACCATGGCTTCGACCTGATTCGCACCGCCAAGGCGGGGTGGATTGACCTTACCTCAGGTCACGTTCGGCAAGGCGGCTCGACGCTTACGCAGCAACTAATGAAGAATTTCTTCCTGACTCGCGAGCGTTCATTCAAACGCAAGCTCAAAGAGTTGCTGATGGCGTACATCGCGGAGAGCAAGTATTCAAAAGACGAGATCCTGGAAAATTATATTAATGACATCTATCTAGGTCAGCGCGGCCAGGAAGGAATCTATGGTATCTGGGAAGCCTCCGAATACTACTTCTCCAAGGAGCCGCGCGATCTGAGCATTGGCGAGATGGCCAGTATCGCCGGAATGATTAGCTCGCCCAATCGCCTTAACCCGATCCGCCACCCAGACCTCGCCAGGATCCGACGCAACGAAGTCCTTGCCGCGATGCTGCAGGACGGCTACATCAGCCAGCCGGCTTATGAAAAGGCGCGCGGTGAGCCGATGCATCCGCGCGAGACCTTCGTCGAGACCAACGACGCTCCATACTTCGTGGACTTCGTAAAGAAGGAACTCGCCGAACGTTACCCGTCATCGGTGCTCACTGAAGAAGGACTGCGCATCTTCACCACGCTCGACGTTCATGCGGAGAAGCTCGCCGAGAAGGCGATCAGCGAAAACCTCACCGACCTCGAAGCGAAGCATCCCAAGCTCAGGCGGCGCGAGGAGACCCAGACATTGGAGGAATGCCTGGTTTCGCTCGAACCCGGTAGTGGAAAAATTCGCGCGATGATTGGGGGACGCAACTATCAGCGCTCGCAGTTCAATCGCGTCACGCAATCCAGGCGCCAGCCCGGATCGGCGTTCAAGATCGTCACCTACGCCGCCGCCTTCGATGAAACTCTCAATGGCGGCCCCGAGATGTTTCTACCCACCAGCTACGTCGACGACACCCAATGGACCTGGGACTACGCCGAAAACATGAGCTGGACGCCGAATAACTACAAGGATCGTTACTTCGGTCACGTGACGCTGGAATTCGCGCTCGAGGAATCGCTCAACGCGGCTGCCGCCCGCATTGCTAACACCATCGGACTCGATCGAGTGGTTGCGATGGGCAAGACCCTCGGCTTCGGCGATCTCCCGATGTATCCATCGATCGTGCTCGGCGGCATCGAAGTCTCACCTCTCCAGCTTGCCGAGGCCTACTCTATTATCGCCAGCGACGGCATGGACGTTCATCCCTATGCTGTAACTGCGGTGGTCGATCAAAACGGCAAGGTGATGGAGGGACACGAATTGCAGGCGGAGCAACGGATCTCGCCGCAGCTCGCCTACATCATGCAGTTCATGCTCGAGCAGGTCATCAACCATGGCACCGGCGCGGGCGCGCGTTCGATCTACGGCTTTCGGCGTCCCGCCGCCGGCAAGACCGGCACTACCAACGATGCCAAGGATGCATGGTTTGCCGGTTTCACACCCAACCTGCTCACCGTGGTATGGACCGGTTTCGATCAGAAGGAAGTGCTTGGACTCACCGGTGCGCAAGCGTCGCTACCTGCCTGGGCGAATTTCATGAAGGCCGCCACCGCGTCACGGCCGCCGCTCGGCTTCGTAGTGCCACCCGGGCTGGTCGAAGAAATGGTCGATCCTACTACGGGATACAAAGCCACTCCATTTTGTCCGGTCAAGATTGAGGGGGTTTTTCCGCAGGCCAGCGCCCCGACTCAGCTATGTCCATTTCACGGCGGTCCACTGCAGGCGAGTGCGACCACCAACCACGCGGTTCCCATCGCACCGGATCCCGAGGTAGATGATTCGGTAGATCCGAACGACTGATGCTCATCGCACCTGCATCGCGCCGCGCCCGTCTCCCATTGTTGTACGCGAGGATGCGATTGGCTGCGGCAACTTTAGCGCTCGCCACGATGACGAGCCTCGTGGCTATGGTTCAAACGCCAGCGGCGATGGCACGCGACTCATTCCAGCTCGCGCGCTTCAGCGAAGAGAATCTTCCCGCACAGGATATGCCCAGTGTAGTCGCGACTCCGGAGGCCAGTCCCGCGGCGGATTGGACCGAGGCTCCCCCGTCTTCGTCCGAGGGTTCCGCGCCCGCTTCCGGCAGCAGTGCGCCGGTCCCGGCGGCTCAAGGTGCAAACTTACCCATGCCCGGAGAGAGCGAGGCGGCACAACTCGAGCCCACCCCAATTCCAACGCCGACCGATGTCGCGCCTCTCGAAGTGGGTTCGGTGGCGCCGCAAATTCAGATCAGCGATTCATCCCTTTCGGATCTGATTCAGTCCGTGAGCGCCACACAGCCTGCGTTGGCCGCATCGTTGCGCGTCACAGACCAGGCTCGCGAGGAAATCCTGAAACATCAGGAAAGCGACGCGCTTCAGACCCTTGCGCGCGCGATCTCGATCGATGCATCCAATCCGTACGCCTACTTTTATCTGGGCCGCGCGTACCTCGCGAAAAAGAACTACGCACAGGCGAACACATTTCTAAAACGCGCCGAACTTCGCTTCGGCACCAACAACGAATGGCTTGGCGAGACGATGGCGTTCGAAGGATTGGTCAACGAGCAAGCTGGCCAGCCCGCGGCCGCCATCAGTTGCTACCAGAAGGCGCTAGTCGCCGTGCCCGGCAACTTGATGGCGCGTGTTGGCTTGACCCGGTTAGGAGGTGAACAAGTAGCGCCGTCGATTCAGCCGGTCTCCGCGCCCGATGCCACGGCCGAGTCGCCACCGGAGGGCGGGGAGATTCCGCCGCCGCCGGAGTCGGCGCCGCCACCACCCGCGAATTGACCATGCTGATTCTCGGCATAGAAAGTTCATGCGATGATGCCGCGGCGGCGGTTTTTGAAACCGATCGTGCGGGGGTCGGAGAGATCCGCTCCAGCGCGGTCGCGAACCAGGACGACATCCATCGGCTCTACGGCGGTATCGTTCCGGAACTCGCGTCGCGCAATCACGTGGTAACGATGATGCCGATCATCGAACGCGCGATGAGCGAGGCAGCCTGTGGCTTGAGCGATATCGGTGGGATAGCGGTCACGCGCGGCCCCGGATTGGTGGGTTCGCTGCTGGTTGGCCTGATGTGCGCCAAGGGCCTCGCACAAGCTACCGGTATTCCGTTCGTCGGCGTCAATCACATCGAGGGGCATCTGCTCGCACCGCTTCTGGAGCACGCCATCGCGATGCCGTACCTCGCGCTGGTGGTTTCCGGTGGTCATACCGCGCTTTTCGTGGTGGAGGATTTTGGCCGTTATCGCCGCCTCGGCAGCACGCGTGACGACGCTGCCGGAGAGGCATTCGACAAAGTCGCGAAGCTGATGGGACTCGGCTATCCGGGCGGCAAAATCATCGACGACATCTCCCGCCGGGGCCATCGCAAAGCGGTAGCCATTCCGCGCGCGCGGGTTAAGGGCGCCGCGATGGATTTCAGTTTCAGCGGGGTTAAGACCGCGGTCGCCAATTTCCTGAGAAGCGAAGCGGGTGCCGCAACCTCCCGCGAGGACCTCGCGGCCAGCTTCCAGGAAGCCGTGGTAGATATGCTGATTCGGCCGACTATCGCTGCGGCCCATGCGACCGGGGCCGACACCGTCGCGCTCACGGGCGGGGTCGCCGCTAACTCGCGGCTGCGCGAGCGGCTCTCGACGGCTCTGCAAGCGGAGAATCGGCGCGTCGTCGCGCCTGCGCTCCGGTACTGCACCGACAACGCGGCGATGATCGCGATGGCCGGCAGCTACCGCCTCCTGCGCGGCGAAGGTGACCGGCTCGACCTCGATGCCGAGGCGAATCTTTCGCTGTGACCGTACGCCGTAGGCAAAATCGCACGCCCGAGATCCCCGGACCCTCGCGCGCGAAGACGATTCTCTCCGGCGTCGGCGTAACCCCCAGCAAGTCGAAAGGTCAGAACTTTCTGACCCAGGGAGCGATTGCGGATCGCATTGTCGCGACCGCTGATCTGAAGTCATCGGACAACGTGATCGAAATCGGCCCTGGTCTCGGCATCCTGACCGAGCGCATTTTGCATCATGAGGTTCGCAGCTTGACGCTGGTAGAACTCGATCATGCACTCGCGGAGCGGCTTCGCGAAAGATACGCCGATGACAAACGGGTTACCGTGATCGAGTCAGATTTCGTGAAACTCGATTTCCGCTCGCTGGCGAAGAATCGTGTGAGCGTAATCGGCAACTTGCCGTTCAACTCTGCCGGCGCGATTTTTCGCATTCTCTGCGATCACCACGACCTGCTTTCGACGATCGTTGCGATGTTCCAGCGCGAGGTCGCAGAACGGATTCGCGCCATCCCCGCTGATTCCGAATATTCCGCACTCTCCGTTTACGCCGCGCTCTATTTCGAAGTCGATCTGCACTTTCGGGTCGCGGCCGGCAGCTTTCATCCGAAACCAAAAGTAGATGCCGAGGTACTTCGTTTTCGCCCCCTAGAGACAATGCTCTTCAATCGCGACGAGGAGACTCGCGTTCTCGATACGGTGCGTGCATCGTTTTCAGCGCCTCGCAAGATGATTCGCAATTCGCTTGCGGGAGGTCTGGGCATCGGATCCGAGGTTGCAAAGGACGCGCTTGCACGCGCCCAAATCGACTCGACCGCACGGGCGGAGTCGCTTTCGCCGGCGGACTTCGTTAGGCTGGCGCGCGCATTGGATCTGGGTCTCCGCACCTGAAATCGACGCCGATGGCACATCGCTGAAATGCCCGAGCTTCCCGAGGTAGAATCGCTGCGCCGCATCCTGACCCGCTCGGCGGTGGGGCGCACCATCGTCGGCGCGCGAATCGGAAAGCTGCCGTTGCGCCGTCGCGTGGTCCCGGATTTCGGGGCGATGATTGCCGGCCGCACCATTGAACGCATTTCGCGCCGCGCCAAGTATCTGCTGATCGAGCTAACCGGCGATTCGATCATTCTCGCGCATCTCGGCATGAGCGGCAGCATCACCCATCGCCACGGCGGTTTCGATGCACGCCAGTTCGACGCAAAACACGACCACCTCGAGTTCGCGCTCGATGATGCTACGCGGCTGGTCTACAATGACCCCCGTCGCTTTGGCATGGTGCGGTTGATCAGCCGCGCTGACCTCGGGGTGATTGCCGAGCTCAAGGGAATCGGCCCCGAGCCGCTGGGCCCGGACTTCAATGCCGACTACCTTGCCGAACAGGCGCGCGGAAAGAAAATCGCGATCAAGAACCTCATCATGGATCAGCGGATCGTTGCCGGCGTAGGAAATATTTACGCCTCGGAGATCTTGTTTCATGCGGGCGTGCGCCCTACCCGGCGCGCCGGCCGGGTCAAGCGCACCGAGATCGATCTCATTGTCGAGTTCACGCCGAAGGTGTTGCGGGCGGCGATCGGAAGCGGCGGCACCACCTTTCGCAGCTATCGCGATTCACGCGGACGTCCTGGCGCGTTCTCCAAACGCCTCATGGTATATGGTCGCGAAAACGAGCCTTGCTACATTTGCGGCACGCCGATTCGCAATGTGGTGGTCGGCCAGCGCGCGAGTTTCTATTGTCCGAAGTGCCAACGCTGAGGCCTGTGACGAGTTTCAGAATCAAATCTCTTTTACCTGTTGTGTTTGTGGTGTGCACAATTTCTATTGCGCGCGCCGCCGGACCTCCCGCACCGGATTGGAAGGCGCTCGACCCCGAGGCGCTGACGTATTTCCAATCGTACCTGCGCTTGGACACCAGCAATCCGCCCGACGACACCAACGCGGCCATCGCCTTCCTGAAAACGATCCTCGACAAGGAGGGGATTGAGTCGCAGGTCTACGTCAGCAAGCCCGGGATGGCGAACCTGGTGGCTCGATTGCCGGGCCCGGTCGGAGTGAAGCCGCTGCTTCTGATGTCACATGCCGATGTAGTGCCGGCAGTTGCCAAAGATTGGAGTCATCCTCCATTCAGTGGCGACCTCGCCGATGGATTCGTATGGGGACGCGGCGCTATCGACAACAAGGCGCACGGCATCATGGCGCTGATGACGATGCTCGCGCTGAAGCGCAGCGGCGCCAAGCTCAGGCGCGGCGTCGAGATGATGGTGAACTGCGACGAGGAGGCCGGCGGCGAAAACGGAGCGAACTGGATGGCCGCGAATCATTACGACGCGTTCGATCCAGCCTTCGCTTTCAACGAAGGTGGCGAGGGCACCCCGAATTGGCTCGGCAGTCGCGGCGTAACGTTTCGCATCGCGGTCTCGGAGAAACGCGTGATGTGGATGCGCCTTACCGCGCATGGCAAGGCCGGTCACGGCTCGATGCCGAACGCCAACAATCCCAATCTCATCCTCATCGATGCGCTGGCGCGCCTGCTTGCGGCGCCGCCGCCGTTTCGGCTGACTCCGGTGTTCGACGAAGCGATGCGGACTCTCGCGCCCAGGATGGACTCTCCGGCCTCCTTCGAACTCGCGCATTTGTCCTGGCCCTACATGATGCAGATAGCGGCGCGCGGTCCGCTCTCCTCATACACCATTCGGGCGCTGATGCATGACACGATCGCGCCGACGATGCTCACCTCCGGAATGAAGGTGAATGTCATTCCTTCGACGGCCGAAGCAGGCATCGATTGCCGCCTCCTCCCCGACACCGACGCCGACGCCTTCCTGAAGCATCTTCGCGAGGTGCTCGGCCCGCAGATCGACATCGAGTTCATCCAGCGGCCCGATCCGTCGCCAACTTCGCCCACCAGCGGCGAGGCGTGGGATGCCATGAAGCAAGTGGTAGCGGACGATTTCGTGGATACCATCATCGCACCGAACATGACCTCCGGCGGTACGGATTCGAGGTTCCTGCGCGTAAAAGGCGTACCTGCGTATGGGTTCGTTCCGATTATTTTGCCCGAACCCGAAGCGGTACGCATTCACGGCGTTGATGAGCGCCTCTCCATCGACAATCTCAATCGCGGCATTCGCGCGACTTACGACCTGACGACAAAACTGTGCGCCGCCCGCTGAATGGAGATCGATGGAACCGCTTCTTTTGGAATTGTAAACTTCGCATCATGCAGGAACTCAAACTTCACACCGATTCGCGCGTCACTCTGGTCGACCTTACCGAGGACGTAAACCGCGCGGTCGCCGAGTCAGGCGTGAAGCACGGCCTGTGTAACCTATTCGTTCCGCACACCACCGCTGCAATCATCGTTTCGGAAAACTGGGATCCCGATGTTACCACCGATATGATCATGCATCTGGAGAAGCTGGTTCCGCGCGCCGGCGGCTTCCGCCACGACGAAGGAAATTCGCAAGCCCACATTCTATCGGTGATGCTAAGCACTTCGATCAACGTCCCGGTTCGCGAAGGCAGGCTGGCCTTGGGGCGCTGGCAGGGCGTGATGTTTGCGGAGTTCGACGGTCCTCGCGATCGTTCGCTGATGGTGACGGTGGTGAAGGCCTAGCCGATGACGGTGGACGTTCCCGCATCGATGGGCGCGCTGATCGCCTTCCTGTTCGGCGCGAGCATCGGCAGCTTCGCGAACCTGGTGGCGTATCGGTTGCCGCGCGATATGTCGATCGTGACGCCGCGGTCCTTCTGCCCGGCGTGCAACCACACAATTCCCTGGTGGGCCAACATTCCGATTCTCGCGTACCTGGGTTTGCGTGGTCGCTGCCTGATGTGCGGCGCACCGATCGCCTTTCGGCATTTTATGGCGGAGTTGGCGCTCGCGGTCGCCGCCGCCTATCTGTATCTGAGCTTTCCGCTTCCGGATGCTTTCGCGCGCTTCGTGTTTTGCGCGGCGCTCTTCATCGTTGCGCTGATCGATTACGACTGGCGTCTGATTCCGAACATCATAACTTTCCCGGGCATTCCGATTGGTCTGCTGGCCGCGACCTTCATGATTCCGGAGGTCGGGCTTAAGCGATCGTTGATCGGCATCGCGGTTGGATGGGGATTTCTCTTCCTCACCGGCGAGGTTTACTTCTGGTTGCGCAATCGCGAAGGCGTCGGGATGGGCGACGTCTGGCTGCTTGGAATGGTCGGTGCATTTATGGGCTGGCCGGGCGCCGCGTTCACGCTTTTCGTCGGGTCGATTTTGGGGGCGATTGGCGGGATCCTCGCCGCTTTCTCGGGCGGGGCTCCGCAGCCGCCGGTGGCGGAAAACGCCGCCGGAACTGGCGAAACCGAGGCCTCGGTCCTGCGTACCGAAGTTCCGTTCGGTCCATTCCTCGCGCTGGCGGCGGGTGCATTCGCGCTCTTTCAACCGCAGATCAAGCGCTGGTATCTTGGCCAGTAATGGGGCGCGGATTGTTCATCACCCTGGAGGGCGTCGAGGGTTCCGGAAAAACCACCCAGGCTGCGACCCTCGCCGAGGCACTGCGCAAGGATGGCCGCAGCGTCAGCGTCACCCACGAGCCGGGCGGTACTCGCGCCGGCGAGGCGATTCGCAAAATTTTCCTCGATCCCGAAGTCTCGCTCGATGTCGCGTCGGAGTTACTCCTGGTGTTGGCGGATCGTGCCCAACATGTTCGCGAGAAACTGCGCCCCGGTGTCGAGGCCGGCGAGATTGTCATCTCGGATCGATATTCCGATTCGACCGTCGCATATCAGGGTTTCGGACGCGGTTTCGATATGCCGCTGCTGCGACAGCTCAATCAGCTCGCGACCGCAGGCATGGTCCCGGACCTCACTATCGTGCTCGACTGCCCTGCCGAAATCGGACTGGCGCGCACCCGCGAACGAGTGAAGGGCCAGGCCCATCGTTTTGATCGCTTCGAGAGCGAGATGCTGGACTTCCATCGCCGCGTGCGCGAGGGCTTTTTGGCGACAGCGAAGGCCGAGCCCGATCGCGTAAAAATTGTCGATTCGCAGCAGCCGTACCAGGACGCAGCCGCGGAGATCCTGTCTGCCGCCAATGAGTTGATTCGACTCCGATGCCTCTAGACGCGCTGCGAGGTCATCGCGAAATTTACCATCGCCTCGTGCGCGAGCTGGAGACCCGGCCCTCGCACGCGTATCTGTTCTCGGGCCCTCGCGGCGTCGGCAAGTCGCTGGTGGCGCAGGCTCTGATACACGGGCTGGTATGTGAACGTTCGCCAGGCGAGAACTTTTGCTGCACGCCCGATCGATGCCCAATCCGCGCTGGGGTCGGCACCACCGAAACGACGCGGGTGCGCGACAAGGGCGGCATGAAAACCTGCGCGTGCTGCTCCGCCTGCGTGCAGACCGCGCTCGGCGTTCATCCGGACGTCGCGCATGTCGAGAAGGCGGTAAATCGCACCGATGTGCTGATCGAACAGGTCCGCGAGATGATGGCGCAATTGGCGCTGAAGCCGTCGCGCGCGCCGATGCGCCTCGCAATCCTCGACGACGCGGAAACTCTCAACGTCCCGGGTCAGAACGCGGTCCTCAAGACGCTCGAAGAGCCACCGGGTCATGCGATCATTTTCGTGATCACCGCGAGCGAGCGCGCGTTGCTGGACACGGTGCGCTCGCGACTGCGTCCGGTGCGCTTTCCGCCGCTCGGTCCAGCAGATATCGAGGAGATCGTCGTGGCGCGCGGCAACCTCGACAAGAAACGCGCGCACGCGATCGCGCGGCTCGCCCGAGGCAGTGCGGCGCGCGCCCTCGCGCTCATCGATGGCGACGAACCTCCGCTCAAGGAGTTGCTGGATGCGTTGAGCCGCGCGAAGCGCTTGGACTTCGCCGGCGCGAATGCCTTGGCGCAGGAGCACTTCGGCAATCGCGAGCAGGCCGCCGACAACTTCGAACTGATAGCGCGCCTGCTTGAAGAAATACTATGCTTGAAGTTACTTAGCGGTGATTTCGCCACCGCTTCGCCTGAGAACGCCCCGATAATGCAAGAGATCGCCGCTTCATATACTGTCGAGGGGTTATTGTCGTGTCTGGGAGCGGCGGTCCGGGCGCAGGCGGCGGTGGAAGCGATGGCGAATTGCCGGCTTCAGGCCGAGCAACTCTGGATGGCGATGGGGCAGGCAGCGCGAGGCGAATAACTTGGCGACCGAAATAGACCCATTTCAAACCCGCGACGATCTTCCACGCATCGTCGCGATAAGCCTGCAACAGACCGGGCATCTGTTCAACTATCTCGCGGGCGACGTCGCGATGCGCCGTGGCGACCGGGTGCTGGTGGACAGCGACGGCGGCGTACGGGTCGGCACAGTCGAGCTGGAGCCGCATGAACCGGCGCATACGCTGGATTTGTCGATCCTCAAGACGGTGATCCGGCTGGTTGGCCAGGAGGATCTTCGCACCGAAGAAGAAAACCTCGGGCGCGAGGCGCGCGCGCGGCGGCTATGCGTCGAGCGCATCCACGAGCGCGGTATGGCGATGAAGCTGGTCAACGTCGATTACGCCTTCGACGGGCGCAAGGCGGTCTTCTATTTCATCGCGGAAAATCGGGTCGACTTTCGCGACCTGGTTCGCGACCTCGCCAATACCCTGCGAGTGCGAGTGGAAATGAAGCAGATCGGCGCGCGCGATGAGACCAAGGTGACCGGTGGGCTCGGGCCGTGTGGACGTGAATTGTGTTGCTCCTCGTGGCTGCGCGACTTCGAGGCGGTAACGGTCAAGATGGCGCGCGAGCAAGGGCTGGCGCTCAATCCGTCGCGGCTCGCGGGAATGTGCGGTCGTCTGAAATGCTGCCTGCGCTACGAGTACGCGACCTACGTCGAACTGAAGCGGGGACTTCCCGCGCTCGGCAAGCGGGTGCAATCGGTCAAGGGCGACGGAAAGGTAATCAGGCAGAACATTTTTACCCAGACTGTGTTGATTCAGCGCGAAGAAGATGGCGGCGTGGTCGAGGCGACGCGCGAGGACCTGGTTCTGAATCGCCCGCCCGAGCAATCGCGGCCCAATTAGCGTCGCATCGCAGCAGCCATGTCGGACCGAGTACATCTCACCACGGCGATCTTCTATAGCAACGGCCCGCCGCATGTCGGACATGCATCGGAAGCGTTCGCCGTCGATGTTTTCGCGCGTCACTACCGGCGCAAGCTCGGCAAGCACAACGTTACCTTCGTTACCGGCACCGATGAGCATGGGGACAAGAATTATCGCGCCGCGATAAAGGCCGGCCTCCAACCCAAGGAGTTCGTGGATGGAATCGCCGAAGTCTTCAAGCGGGGCTTCGACCTGCTCAACATCAGCTACGACTATTTCGTGCGAACCACCGATTCGGCGCATCAGAAGTTCGTGCAGGCGATGCTGCAGCGCGCCTACGACAAAGACGAGATCTACTACAAGGACTACCAGGGCCTTTACTGCGTCGGATGCGAGCGCTTCTACACCGAGAAGGAATTGCTGCCGGGAAATATCTGCCCGGCGCATAACACGGTGACGGAGCTGATCAACGAGGGGAATTATTTCCTGCGCCTGGAAAAGTATCGCGAGCGGGTCCTCGATCATGTCAAGGCTCATCCCGATTTCATCCGCCCCGATCGCTATCGCAACGAAGCGATCAACATGCTGAGCGAGCCGCTCGAGGACCTTTGCATCTCGCGCCCCAAGGCGCGGCTGAACTGGGGCATCGAGATGCCGTTCGACGACAAGTACGTGACCTACGTCTGGTTCGATGCGTTCTGGGCGTACCTCAGCGAGTTGCCGGATACCAGCGACGCGGCGTTGCGCGAAATCCTGCCGGTCACCGAGCATTTTATCGGCAAGGACATCCTCAAGACGCACGCGACCTACTGGCCCGCGATGCTGATGATCGCGGGGTTGCCACTCTACCGCAGTCTGAATGTTCACGGCTGGATAAATTTCGGTGGCGCGCGCATGTCGAAGAGCTCGGGCAACATTCCCGACCCGATGGAGTATGAGACGCGCTACGGCACCGACGTGCTGCGCTATATCGAGATGCGCGAAATTGTTTACGGCCTTGATATGGACTTCAGCGACGAGCGCCTAATCGAGCGCTACAACTCCGACCTCGCGAACAACCTCGGCAACCTCGCCAGCCGGGTGTTGCGGATGGCGCAGAGCTATTGCGGCGGCGAGGTAAAAGTTGCGCCCGCCATTCGCGATGAGATCGATTCCGAGGTGGTGCACGCGTTTGAGGAAGTCCCCGGCACGGTCGGCGCGCAAATCGAGGCGCTCCAGTTCAACCGCGCCCTGGATGCGATCCAGGTCGCGCTCAACGTCGCCAACAAGTACATCGTCATCACTGAGCCGTTCAAAATGGCGAAGGAGCCGGCCTCGATGCCGCGGGTCGAGCAAATCCTCGCGAACCTGCTCGAGGCGTTGCGGATCAGCGCCGATCTGCTGGAGCCGTTTATGCCGACCATGGCCGCGAAGCTGGTCGACCTGCTTAACCTCGATGAGAAGACTCTGCGCGCGCCGTATGGCGAGGGCCTCAAGCCCGGGCATCGTGTAAAACCGCCCATCCCACTATTCCCTCGCATCGAGAAGCCGAAAAACTAGTCACTGCTGGTCTGGGTCTTGTAACCGAGCCTCGTCAGCGCGTGGATGGCGGCTTCGGTACCGAAGCTCGCGCGTGGCGCTCCAAGACCAACGCTCACCGCCTGCTTGACAGGAAATTTGCGCCCATCGATCTCCGCGAAGTACTTATGGATCGCCTCGGGCTGCGCCTTCGCGAGCCGTTGCTCGAATGACTTACGATCGATGGGATACTCCACCCCGCCTAACCGGATTTCCGAGGCAGATTCAGATGCGGCCGACGCGTAAGATCGTCTCACCTCCGGGTGTCCATGACTCGCGAGCTCGTAGGTGCCAAAGATCACAATGACCAGAGCCAGAAGAATCGCGCCAATCGTAAACGGCCGGCGAAGAAACCCGCTTGCATGGGCGACATGGGCGGTGGCATCTTCCGCGGCGTCGGCGAGCCGATCGAGCGGACCGGCTGCCTTGTCGATAGCGGCCATCAGATGCGCGGTTATGTCCATCAGGTTCACCGCTACCCACTCGGGGGTAAGCTTGCGCGGAGGCGGACCGTCGGGACCTGCGAGCGCCTCTTCCTCGATCGAGCGTGGCTGGTCGTCGGCTTGCCGTTTCGCAGGGGGAACGCTATGTAGTCGCTTTGTCAGTCCGACCTCCCGAGTGCTTCAGAGACCAATCGAATCCGTTGTAACAAACTGTCGGTTTCGAAGAAACGACATGTCATTGATTAATTCATGAACTCGATCATAGATACCCACTGCCATCTCGCCGATCCGAAGCTGGATCGCGACCTCGGCGAGGTTCTTCAGCGCGCCAACGATGCGGGAATCGGCGCAATCGTCTCTGTCGGCGCGATAGCGTCGATCGAGACGGATCGGCGCACCGTCGAAATCGCGGAGCGGCATCCTCATATTTACGCCGCGATTGGGGTTCACCCGCACGATGCGAAGGATTGCAATGCCGATCGAATCGCCGCACTTCGGGAGCTTGCCCAATCGAAAAAAGTGGTTGCGATCGGAGAAAGCGGCCTCGATTTTCATTACATGCACTCCCCGGCTGAGGCCCAGGAAGCCGCGCTGCGACGCCATCTTAAGCTGGCCTCCGAACTTGCGTTACCGATCGTGGTGCATTGCCGCAATGCCGAAACGCGACTGGCCGAAATAGTCGGCGAGGTCGGGATGCCCCCGCGCGGAGGCGTGATTCACTGCTTTACCGGCAATCGCGAAGCGGCGCGGGTCTTCGTCGCGCTGGGATTCCACGTCTCATTTTCGGGCATCGTTACGTTTCGAAACGCCCGCGAGATTCATGACGCGGCGCCGACGGTGCCCGACGATCGCGTGATGGTGGAAACCGATGCGCCATATCTCGCGCCGGAGCCGTATCGAGGCAAGCGCAATGAACCCGCCTATGTTCGCCGTACGCTGGAAGTGCTGGCGAAGCTGCGTGGCGTCGAGGCGGATAGCCTCGCGATCCTCACCTCGGACAATGCGCGGCGGCTCTTCGGTATGGAATCATAGAAAATGTCTTATGCTTGTTGCGAATCCAGCACGTCTCGCGCGCGGTACAACGCGGCGATAGTCTTCGCATCCACAATCTCGCCGCTGCGAACCATTCGCATCGCGTCGGCGAACGAAATCTTCTCCACTCGAATCACCTCATCTACATCGGGCGTACCGGTTGCGTGGTCGAGGTCCCGCGCCAGGTACAAATCGATGCGCTCATCGCAGAAGCTTGGGATGGTTACGATCGTGCCGAGGTGATCCCATCGCCGCGCCGCCAGGCCGGCCTCCTCGGCCAGTTCGCGATGCGCGCATTGCAGCGGCGTTTCGCCCGCATTGCGGCAACCAGCCGGGATTTCCCACAGGTAGCCGCCGATCGCGTAACGATACTGATGTAGCAACGCGAGGTTCCCACCGGCATCGAGCGCGACAATCGCGGCCGCCCCCGGATGCCGAATCACCGCTAGATCGATCTCGACACCGTTCGGAAGGGAAGCGTGTTCAACGCCGACATCCACCACGCCGAGTTTTAGGACCTGCCGTCGATTGGAATCCATTCCTCAAAGATGCGTGGTCGATGTGCACCAACGCAAGTACGGTGAAATCAATTGCACTGCGTGTGCGCTCGCGCCAATAATTCGAGGGCGTATGCAACCAGTGATCATACCGATCTATTTCGACTACGCCTCTACCCTCTGTTACATCGCGTGGCGAATCGTGAGCGAGCTCGAAAGTGAACTCGGTTTCGAGGCGTTGTGGAAGGGCGTGCCCATCTCAATCCGCGATTTCAAGGCACGTGCGGGCCGCGAACTGGGGACGCGCGAATACCAGAAAGTGCTGATGGTTGCAGCGGAGACCGGGATCCTGGTCGCGCCGCCGAAGACCTGGATTAACTCCGATGCCGCGTTGATGGGAGCGGAGCTCGCGCGCGAGGCCAAGGCTTTTCCCGCGTATCACGCAGCGGTTTTTCGCGGCGCGTTTGACGAGGGTCTCGACATTTCGAGCCGCGAGGTGTTGGCCGATATCGCGCATCGCGCGGGGATGGATCGAGCGGGTTTTCTAGCCGACCTCGAAAGCGAGCGGATGGCCTCGCGCATTGCCGACAACAAGCGCGAAGCTGACGAACAATCGGCGTTGGGTTATCCGACTTTCATCCTCGGGGAATTTCCGCTGATCGGGATTCAGCCCAAGGACACGATGCGGCTGATCTTCGCGCGGTATATGCGCCAGCGCGAAGAAAATCCCGGCAATTGAAACAGCCGCAAGAGCTTCTCCTCATCGCGACATGAACACCGGGCAGGTCGAATTGCGCAGCACGTATTCGGTCGTCGATCCCAGCACCATCTCGATAATCCGGCTGTGCCCGTAAGCGCCGATGAACAAGCAGTCTGCGTCGCGCTCCTTGATGAACTTGATGATCTCCTCGTTGGCGTGCCCCGCAAGCTGCTGGAATTCCGCCCGCGGGGTGAAATGCTCGAAGTATTTGCGGGTCTCATCAAGGGTGCGCTCTCCGAGTTTCGGATCGCGCGCCACTGTGATGACGGTCAGCGGAACGCCGAAGCCCGCGGAAAAATCCGCCGCCGCGCGCATCGCGCGTGAAGCGCGTTCACTTCCGTCATAGGCGAGGACCGGCCGTTTCATCTCGCGGAAATTCTGCGGTGAAATGAACACTGGACGCGGACACTTTCGTGCAACACTTTCCGCGGTCGAGCCCAGCAGCCCGGTCGAGAAGCGTTCGTTCACACCGCGATGCCCGATCATCACCAGATCCGCGGATTTGGCGCGCTCACAGATTTGATTGGCCACGATGCCCATATCGAGGATGGTTTCGACCGGCACGCCCTCGCGCTTGGCAGCCTCGCCGAATGCTTCGAGCACCGACTTTCCGCGCTGAGTCAGCACCTCGCGCATCTTCGAGGAGAAGTCGAGGTACGGTTCAAGTCCGAGTGATCCTGAGATATCATGAAAAAACGAACCTTCGATCGAAACTATGTCGACCACATGAAGGCCGATTAGAGCCGCGTCGAGCTTGCGGGCGATGTAGAATGCATACGCCTGCGCGTTGCGGGAATGCTCGGAGGTATCGATGCCGACCAGGATTTTCTTTATCATCGGCTGTCCCGTGTGAGTGTTCGCGATACCATGGCGGTGGGGCGAGGCTCAAGAGGCAGGAGTGGAGAGAGGTTTCGCAGGATGAGTGAGCAAGCGAATTCGCGTACCGAGCGGGTGCTCGATGAACTGATCGAAGCGGCCGAGCGGGTCGGACTGAAGGTGCGCCGCGAACGCATTATGCGTGAGGTTGGGTATCGCGCCCGCGGGGGCTCCTGCCGGCTGCGCGACCACGACATGGTGATTATCGATCGTGATCTGCCGCCACATGAGCAACTCGAAATGGTGGCGGAAGCATTGAGGGACCGCGACCTCGAGGCGGTGTATCTTTCCCCCGCCGCGCGTCGCATTCTGCAAGTTGGAGCACGACCAACCGGATAGCCGCTATGCCGCGCACCGAAGAGATGCAGTTGCCGAACCGTACTGTCGTCGATCGCAAGACGCGCGTCGATGCGGATCGGCAGATGGAGCTTTTCCACTCGCGGCTGAAGGATCGCGGGCTCAAATCTACCGGCCAGCGCGATGATATCGCGCGGGTGTTTTTCGGGATCGGGCAGCACATCAGCGCCGAACGGCTTTACGCCGAAGTAAAGAAGATCAACCCTCACGTCGGTTATGCCACGATCTATCGGACGTTGCGGCTGCTCAAGGAATGCGACCTGGTTTCGGAGCGCCACTTCGACGATGGCCAGGCGCGTTACGAAGTGGTTAGCGACAAGCATCACGACCACTTCATCTGCGATCGATGCGGCAAGATCATCGAGTTCGAAAACGAGGACCTCGAGCGACTGCAGGAGACCGTCGCGCGCGAGCTCAAGGTGATGTTGACGCGACACAAGCTGGAGCTTTATGGCATTTGCCCCGAATGCCTGGCGAGCGGCGGGCCGTAGGCGGCAAAGAGAGCGACAACCCACCAGACATCAACGGCGCCAAGTCCGCTTCGCTTTCTGACAGGGCCGCTGCGCCCGCATCTGCTGTCTGGAATACTTCCACGATTCCTTGATCATGCGCCTTCAGCTCGGTTTCACTCGTCCTACCTTGGTGTCTTCGTGTTTTGTCTGGTTCTTCTCCTCCACGAAAATGAAGAGAGGCCGCACCCACTCGAGCACGGCCTCTCTCTGGACTTTTGTGAGATTTTGCTAGGCCGCTACTTTCGTCGTCCCCTGCATAGCCGGCAGTTCAGGATTGCAGATGTACCGGACTTTGGGCAGCGTTATGTCGGCGGTCGTAAAGCATGCCATGATCGGGTTCATCACGTTGAGGTTCGCTGCCGTCGCGCCGAATGCCTCATGATCGAGTGTCACGACACGAGGTCGTCCGCGCTCCGCTTTGCTGAAAACATACTCGGGATCGACCTGGACCAGCACGAGCTTGTCATCCTGCTTGTTGCGCGCCAGGTGCATGCTTGCGATGTACTGGATGTCGCCGCCGCCGATTGATTCGCGATCCTGTTCCTCGATTTCGTAAGCCGTTTTTCCGCCCAGCTTGACGCGACCGACGATACGATCGTGGCTCACCCGCAACGTCACGTCGCCCTTCGCAACCGGAAAGCCCCATCGCGACGAAAGGGCTTTAGCGGCCTCGTCATTGTCGATGTAGCTGCGCAGCACGAAGCCACGGGGACGAACCCCGGTGCGTCCCGCCACCCGAACTTCAGCGATGGTGAAGGGACCCCATTCGCTATGCGGTGCATGCAGCACGTTGAAGATCGCATACTGCGGAATCGCGGGATGCATGGTGGCAGGAATCAGCGCGATCGCCGGGTCGTCGTCGATTTCCATGTGCAGCTCAAGGATCTGCGCGCCCTTGAGCGTCAGAGGGTCGGTCTTGTAACCGTCGATAGCGCCCGCGTACTTCCCAAACTTCGCCAAATCGAGCGTTCCAAAACGCGGAGGCATCAACGACCTCCCGCGGCGGCGGTGGCCGATTCTCCGCTCTTCTGAAAGTGCGGCATGACCTCTTTCGCAAACAGGCGCAGACTGTTGAGCACTTGCTCTTGCGGTACCGTCTCCAGCGCGTTGAGCAGGAAGTTAACCTGATCGGCGCCGGTCGATTCCCATGCTTTGATGGCTTTGATAATTCGCGCGGGATTGCCGATCGCGATTCCTTCAGGCGCTCCTGATGCGTCGCCGGGTCCCGAAGCTTCCTGACGGAGCGAGGGCAGCAGTCCAAGCGACGGATAGGACTTGGTCGGATATGCCTCGCGCGCCGCGAGCAGTTGCGACGCGAGATAGTTGAAAGTGCCGGTGAGACGCAGACCGGTCTTCACGCCTTCGGCATCGTCATTGTGACAGAAGAGGAAGTTGACGGTGGCCACCTTCTCGTTGACGAATTTTCCCACTGGCTCGCAATTGCGAATAATCTTGCGATAGTTGTTGACTTTCTGCTCCTGCTCCTTGAAGCCACCGAAGGTAAGGCCCAACGATCCCATGCCGCGCTCGGCCGCGTCGATCTCAGTGCCCGGACTGGTCACCGCAACCCACATCGGAGGATGCGGCTTCTGATAGGGCTTTGGAATAATGGTGCGCTGCGGCATCGACCACGAGCGTCCTTGGTAGTGGTAACGCTCCTGAGTCCACATCTGCGGGAGGCATCGCACGAACTCGTCCCAGGTCTTCTTGGTTTCGTCGGGATTCGCATTAAACCCGCCCAACTCGGTCCAGGTTGCGGAGCGCCCAGTGCCAACTTCGAGTCGGCCGCCGGAGAGGATGTCGAGCACCGCGGTTTTCTCCGCGATCTTGATCGGATGATTGAACTCCGGAACGCACACGATGATTCCGTGTCCGACCCGGATCCGCTTGGTGATCATTGCGCACGCCGTCAGGAACAACTCGGGTGCGGGGCAATGAGAGTATTCCTCGAGGAAGTGATGCTCGACGGCAAAGACGGATTCGAAACCCAGCTCGTCGGCAAGTTTCACCTGTTCGAGGCATCGATCGTAGACGGTTTTTTCGGTTTCAGCCGTCCAGGGACGAGGAACCGAGATTTCATAGAAGAGTCCGAATTTCATTTTAGGGTACCCTCCGCATACCGTTCGTTTAGCAATCTCCGCTGCAGAATGAAAGTGACGCCCGGCCAACTCCGGTAGCCCGGACACCGCCGCCGATCAGAAGCGTTCATGGCGGCAAGACCAGCTAATATTCATGTTCACAGTTCATTAACCACGATTATGTTTGGTGTAGCTATAGCTATCGTTAGCAAATATTGCTCAAGATAACTCCGAGATAAAATCGAGGTGCAGTATCTATCATCCGGCGATGGACTATGCGCCTCGATAGGAATACTCATGATGGCGTGTTCACCGGAAGACTCTCCATCCTTGGTAGTAGCCCAACGCCCTATTCCGAGGTCATCGAATGACCGCTGAGGGAATCAAGCGCGCGCAGTTTTATCGCGCCACGATGGACTACCTGGAGACCGCCGATCGCAAGCGCGATTGGAAGCTCTTCGGCGACATCCCGTGGGAGAAAATCGATCCCTCCAAGAACTCCGACCAGAAGGCGACCTGCATCGAAACCTATTGCGCCGAGGAGATGTACCTTCCTGATTATAGCTCGCACGGCTCCCGGATCACGCGGGAAGTCTTCGGGCCCGCGTGGTTTCAGGCGCGCTGGAGTTTTGAGGAATCGCGCCATGGCCTGGCGTTTCGAGAATATCTGACCCGCTCAGGACTGCGTTCCGAGGCGCAATTCGAGTCGATCGAGCAGATGGTTTTCTCGCGCGCGTGGGTGCCGCCGTTCGAGACGATTCGCTTGATGTCGTGCTACGGCGCGCTGCAGGAAGGCGCCACCTACCTCGCCTACCGCAACCAGAAGGACAAGGCCGAGGCCGAGGGCGACACGGTGCTGAAAGCGATTTTCACCAACGTCGCCAGCGACGAAGCCGCGCACGCGGGTTTCTATCGCAAGGTCGTGGAAATCGAGCTGGGCGCCGATCGCGAAGCCACTGTCGCGGACTTCGCTCACGTGCTCGCCACCTTCAAAATGCCGGGCGACGGCTTGATTCCCAATTATCATGAGCGCCTGAAGGTCGGCGGTGGGGGAATCACGGCGCGACAATTCATGGAGGGCGTGGTGCTCTCAACCATGCGCAGCCTCGGTATCACACGTGCGGAGCTGAAATCCGGGACTGCCCGCAATGAGATCGCACCGATGCACGAGGTCGCGGCACCGGCACATTTCGCCGCCGGCAAATAACCGCTGCTGCATATCACTCCGCGTGCAGACTGCCGCCTGCCCGCTCGCTTCCAAGCATCACCACGATGGCGCCCAGCACGAAGACCGTGACTGCGACTAACCCCAGCGCATTTGCAAAGCCCCATCGCTCCGCGAGCAGTGCTTCGAAGAACGCAGCATTGGCCGCCATCAGCACCCCGACGTGATAGGCCATCCCTGAAAAAAGTCCGCGCACCTCGGGCGGCGAGAGTTCGCTTAGATGTGCCGGGATTACGCCCCAGGCTCCCTGAACCATGAACTGCATGAGGAAGGCGCCGACCGTGAGCAACACCATCGAGCGCGCGCCGATCCAGAGCGGGATGATGAAGATGGCGATGATCAGCGCGGTCGCGATGGTGCGTCGTCGACCCCAGTGGTCCGAGACATAGCCGAAAAACAACCCTCCCATCACGGCGCCGATGTTATAGATGATCGCGATTGCGGCGACGTGATGCGGCCCGAACCCGCGCTGCTTCTCAAGAAATGTCGGATACATGTCCTGGGTGCCGTGCGAAACGAAACTCATGATGGTGAGAAATACGCAAAGGTACCCGAACATCGGAAGATTTTTTCGGAGCGCGCGAAAAATCGCGGCGCGATCGGGTCGCGTACGCTGCCATGCCTCAGACTCCGGCACCTTGGCGCGAATGTAGAGGGTCAGCAGCGCCGGCGCGCCCCCGATGAAAAACATCGCTCGCCAGCCGAACACCGGGTAGACGAAAAAATATGCGGCCGCTGCGAGCAGATATCCAACCGCATAGCCCTCCTGCAGCAGGCCGGAGAAAAATCCTCGCCACTTCGGCGCAACCGCTTCCATCGCGAGCGACGCCCCTACGCCCCATTCACCGCCCATCCCGATTCCGTACAGCGCGCGCAGAAACAGGAACCATCCGTAGGTCGGGGCGAGGCCGCTCAGCACTTCGACCACCGAATAGAGCAGCACGTCGATCATCAATGGCGTACGGCGTCCATAACGATCCGCCAGCCATCCGAACAGCGCGGCGCCGACCGGACGCATCGCCAGCGTCATCGTGATCGCGAAAGCAACGTCGGCCACCGAGCGATGAAACTCGGCGCCGATTTTCGGCAGCACAAACACCAGCACGAAGAAATCGAATGCGTCCAGCGTCCATCCGAGGAAGCTGGCAAACAGCGTATGGCCCGCCTCGCTGGGCGTCATCGCACGCACCGGCTCGGCAGGCCTTGCGGAAACATCGGCAGTGGCCATTGGGCGAGTGTTTTATTCCAAGCGGCTCGTCGATTCCACGCTGTCGCGTGGTTTCGTTTTAGATGGCGGCGCGGTAAGCAGAGCCGACAGGAGGCGCGACAATGGCGAAACGCGCACGGGAAGGATTTGTAAAGGTCGAAGGCGGGCGCGCGTGGTATCGGATAGTCGGCAACGGTGGTGGCATACCGCTCATCACGTTGCATGGCGGCCCCGGCGCGCCGCACGACTATCTCGAGCCTTTGGAGGCATTGGCGGATGAGCGACCGGTGGTCTTTTACGATCAGCTCGGATGCGGAAAATCCGATCGTCCGAGCAACCGCAAGCTGTGGCGGGTCGAGCGATTCGTGAAGGAGCTCGCTCAGCTTCGCGAGGCGCTAAAACTCAAACGCGCGCACATCCTGGGACAATCGTGGGGCACAATGCTGGCCGTCGATTACCTGCTGACGCGGCCGAGCGGCGTCGCGAGCGCGATCCTCGCGGATCCCGCGATCTCGATTCCGCGATGGATCGCCGACGCGAATCGCTTACGCCGCAAACTCCCGGCGTCGGTGCGGGCAACGCTCGATCGTCATGAGAAGACCGGCGACCTCGGATGCCTCGAATACCAGGCTGCGACGCTCGCCTTTTATAAACGTCACGTGTGCCGCCTCGATCCCTGGCCCGAGCCGATGGAGCGCATGATGCGCGGGATCGGCGGCGAAGTTTACAGCGCGATGTGGGGGCCCAACGAATTCGTCGCGACCGGCGCGCTTAAGACTTACGATCGAAGTGCGCGGCTGAAGGAAATCTCTCTCCCCACTCTTTTTCTGTGCGGCCGTTACGATGAGGGAACGCCCGAGAGCACCGCGTTCTACCGCCGTAGGATTCGCGGCGCGGAGATGGTGGTGTTCGAGAAGAGTTCGCATATGCCGCAACTCGAAGAGCCGGCCAAGTATCTTCGCGTGGTCCGCGACTTCCTTTCGCGAGTGGAACAATGAGTTCGAATTCGAAAATCAAAATATTAATCGCGATGGCGATGTTTCATTTGTCGATGATCGCAAGTGTCGCATCGGCGGACATTTCCACATTCCCATTCGGATGCCCCGTGAAGGAGGGCTATGTCAATGTCGACGGCGGTAAGGTCTGGTACGAAATCGTAGGTGACGGCGATGCGATCCCGCTCCTCACGCTGCATGGCGGCCCCGGGTTCACGCACGACTACCTGGAGCCGCTCGGCGCACTCTGCAAAGAGAGGCCGGTCGTCTTCTACGACCAACTCGGGTCGGGAAAGTCAGATCATCCGCATGACAAGTCGCTATGGAAGATCGATCGCTTCGTAAAGGAACTAGCGGAACTCCGAGCCGCGCTCGGCTTGAAGCGCGCGCACATCCTCGGGCAATCGTGGGGCACGATGCTGCTGACTGACTATGCGCTGACCCAGCCCGTCGGGGTCGTGAGTCTAACCTTCTCCGATCCACTGTGCTCGTTCCCCGAATGGTCAAAAGATGCGACGACCTATCGCGCTCAGCTTCCAGCCGCGACGCGCGCTACATTGGACCGGCACGAGGCTACCGGGCATACCGAATGCCCCGAATATCAGAGCGCGGTCCTGGAGTATTACAAATTGCATGTGTGCCGACTCGCGGTATGGCCTGAACCGCTCGAGCGCGCGTTCGCCGGACACAACGACGAAATTTACGCAACGATGCAGGGTTCCAATGAATTCACCTGCACCGGCAATCTGAAGGATTGGGACCGGACCGCTCGTTTAAAGGAAATCAAAACTCCGTCCTTGTACATCGCAGGCCGCTTCGATGAGACCAGCCCGCGCGCGACGGCTCTATGCCACAGCGCATTGCCCGGCTCGGAGATGGTGATCTTCGAAAAGAGTTCTCACATGCCCATCTTCGAGGAGCCGGATGAGTACCTGAAGGTGGTACGCGATTTCATCGCTCGCGCAGAGCATCGCTCCGCGCCTTGAGTTGGCTGTGCCGAGAAGATCGACCAGGATGGATTGATGACGTTATGCTTGACGTAACGCATAATGTGGCTCGACGGAGACCCAGGGCCGCGGAATGTGGAAATCGTCGACTATCACCAGGAGAGAACATGCGCGAGACGACACCGATCGCTATTCATCCAGGGGAACATCTGGCGGAAGAACTGAAGGAACTCCGAATGAGCGCAGCGGAATTGGCGCGTAAGCTCGAAGTGCCAACCAATCGCGTCACCGGCATCTTAAACGGCCAGCGCGCGGTCACCAGTGATACCGCCCTGCGTCTGGCACACTTCTTCGGCACCAGCGCAGAGTTCTGGCTAAATCTGCAAAGCCTCTACGAACTGCGTCTCGCGCAACGGAAAGTAGGGAAAGATATTGAGGCACTGCCCACCCTGAAACGCTCCGCGCGCGCTCTTGCTATGTCAAAAGAGCGAAGCGTTGGTCGCGAGGCACCTTGAGCTGGCTGGTCGAGACGAGATAAATCCCGATCGTCGATTCGGGAGAGAGCGCTTCCATGTTCAACGGAATCACAGTCATCGATGCCGACGGGCACGTGATGGAGCCTAACGAGCTCTATGACCAATACCTCGATAAGAAATTCAAGCCCGACCTCGAGGAGCTGAAGAAATTCGCGGCGACACGCCCCTCGAAGTGGTTTTTCGGATATTTCCATCAGCTCAATACCGGACGCCCACTCGGCTTCGCGCAGATCGACAAACCGCTGCTGCGCGGCGGCCGGCGACCCGAGGGTCCGCAGCCGAACCCGCGCGGCGGCTTCGATCCTCACGTGCGGATCCTCGATATGAATCGCGAGGGCATCGACGTCGCGGTCGTCTTCGCAACTGTGGTGTCGAGCTTCTGCGCGCTCAAGAGCGTCGATTTCGAGCTCGCGATGATTCGCGCGTACCATCGATGGCTCGGCGACTACTGCGCTGCGTATCCGCATCGGCTCAAGGGCGTCGCCGTGGTTCCGATGCGGGCGCCGGAGCTCGCCGCGAGCGAAATCCGTCGCATCGCCAGGGAACCGTGGTGCGTCGGCATTTATCTCTCGGGGCACATGGACAACAAGCTCCTCGACCATCCGGATTTCCGTCCGATTTGGGAAGCTTGCCAGGATGAGGACCTGCCCGCATGCTTTCACGGCGGCACTGCCCGTCCGCCCTACGGATGCGGCACCTTCGAGTTCGGCAACAATCTTTTCATCCAGCATTCGGCAACCAATCCGTTCGAGATCATGCGGGCCATCGCATCGATCGTCGGCGGCGGCGTCCTCGATATGTATCCGCGCCTGCGCGTGGCGATGCTGGAGGCCGGCGTTGGATGGCTGCCATTCTGGATGGAACGCCTCGACGAGCACTATGAGCTGATGCCCGAGTATGTACCGTTTCTGCATCGCAAGCCGTCCGAGGTGATTCGCTCGGAGAATTTCTTCATTTCATGCGACCCCGATGAAGCAACTCTGCCGTATGTCGCCAAAGTGGTGGGAAGCGATCACATTTTGTATGCCTCGGATTATCCGCATTTCGATGGGCGGTTTCCCAATACCGTGAAGTTCACGGCCGATCGACCGGAGTTCAGCGTCGAGGATCAGCGCCGGATCCTCCATGAGAACCCAATCCGGCTGTATACCCGGTTGAAGTAATCTTCTTTTTTCGCTCCGCGATCGCTGAATTTCTGGCGATCGTTCGGGTCGTCCGCTCACCCTGCCGGAGTGTAGCCGCCGCCTTTGACCAATCGTCGCGGTGAGATAATACTCACCTCGGGTTAACTTCTTGATAGCAAGTGTACTCTCCGCGGCACTGCAAGGTGTCGATGCGTTCGGCGTCGAGGTCGAAGTCCATCTTGGCAATGGCATCCCGCCCACGCTCAAGACCGTCGGTCTCGCAGAGGGCGCGGTCCGCGAATCGCAGGAACGCGTGAAGCCCGCGATCATCAACTCCGGATTTCAGTTCCCGCCGCGCAAGGTGACTATCAACCTCGCGCCGGCCGACATGCGCAAGGATGGCTCCGGCTTCGATCTGCCGATCGCGCTCTCGTTACTGGGCGCGACCGGACGCCTCACCAGCCGCGAACGACTGCAACGTTACCTGGTAATCGGCGAACTCGCGCTCGACGGCCGCGTGCGAGGCATCAAGGGTGCGCTGTCCACCGCGCTGCATGCGCGCGCCGCCAGATACGACGGCCTGGTATTGCCACGCGAGAACGCCATGGAGGCCGCGGTGGTTGGCGATGGCGTGGCGATCCTGCCGGTCGACACCCTGCGCGAAACGCTGGAGTTCTTCGAAGGGGACCGTGAGTTGACGCCGACAGTTGCCAACGTCGCCACGATGTTCAACGCGCACAGCCGCTACGACGTCGACTTCAGCGATGTGAAAGGGCAGGAACAGGCCAAACGCGCGCTCGAGGTCGCGGCGGCCGGCGGCCATAACGTGTTGATGATCGGCCCCCCGGGCTCCGGCAAGACGATGCTCGCCAAGCGCCTCCCGACCATCCTTCCCGCAATGACCTTCGAGGAGTCGATCGAAGCCACCAAGGTTCATTCGGTGATGGGGCTGCTCGATGGCCGCGCGCTGATCTCGACGCGTCCGTTTCGCTCGCCGCATCACACGATTTCCGACGCGGGTCTGATTGGCGGCGGGCCGGTGCCGCGCCCGGGAGAAGTGAGCCTCGCGCATCACGGAGTGCTCTTCCTCGATGAGTTGCCGGAGTTTCGCAAGAACGTGCTCGAGGTTCTGCGCCAGCCGCTGGAGGATGCGCGGATCACCATCTCACGCGTGATGGGCACGTTGACCTTTCCGGCTTCTGTAATGCTGGTGGCGGCCATGAATCCGTGTCCGTGCGGCTTCTTCGGCGATGCGACCCATGAATGCACCTGCTCGCCGATCGTGATTCAGCGCTATCGGTCGCGCATCTCGGGGCCACTGCTCGACCGCATCGACATCCATATCGAGGTGCCGGCGGTGCGCTACAAGGAACTTACGGAAAAGTCGGACGGCGAATCGTCGGAGCGGATTCGCGAACGCGTCGATCGTGCGCGTTCGATTCAGCTCAAGCGATTTGCCGGAATGAGTTTCTTCTGCAACGCGCAGATGGGCTCGCGCGAGTTGCGGGCGCATTGCCAAATCGAATCGGGCGGCGAGCGCCTGCTCGAACTCGCGATTAATCGCCTTGGGCTGAGCGCTCGCGCATACACCAGGATCCTCAAGGTTGCCAGGACGGTGGCCGACCTGGACGGGTCGGAACGGATTGAAGCACACCACATTAGCGAGGCGATCCAGTACCGCTCGCTCGATCGAGCACCGCTCTAAAGCCCTGAATTCGAAGCGAAATTGATAATTCCGCCGAATATTGACCTTAGTCAGGCATAAGAGTATCAGTCCATTCGGATAAGCCTACCGAATGGTCGTTACGCCGAAGGTGTGGAAAAAGCCTTCGACGAGGGAGACAGTGCTATGGGCAAGATGATCATCTTTGTCGGATTGGCATCTGCGGTGACCCTCGGCTTCCTCTTCCTGGCCGGAATGCTGAACGGAATGGCGGGTTAGCTCCAGGGCGGCGTACGGTTGCCGCCGGACTCGACCCGAATTGCCGTTGCGCTGGTCGATTCTAACCTTGGAATCGAGATGGGTGGATTTGTCTTTCGCGAGGTTGAGCGCGACGCCTATGATTATTGCGCATCGCAACTGCGCGGAGGCGTCGTGTCCGAAAGCAAGCTGGCCCCGGTCGATTCCATCAATCAGCTCATTCGCGAGAATCGGATTGACGACTTCTCATCGCCGAATCTTGCGCTGGGGATGCGTCCGCTCCAGTTCGGCATCGGCGCCTCACGATGGTCGTGGGCATCGCAGCCGCCGTCGACGCTGAATCCGTTCGGTATCGTGCAGGGCGGCTATCTTGCAATTTTCGTCGATGAGATGTTCTCGACCGCGATCGCCTCGGTGCTCGAAATCGGCGAATGGGCCGTCACCGCCGAGGTTAAGCTCACTTACCTGCGCGCGCTTCGCCCTGGCCAGCTAAACGGTGATGCCCGGGTCGTCCGCCGCACCCGCGCACTCGCCTTCATGGAGGCTTCGGTCGCAAACACGCGCGGCGAGATCGCCATAACCGCAACTTCCACCTGGGCGATCTCGAAAGCCTGAGCACATCCTCGGGATGAGCAGCGACCCTTCATCCGAACTGCAAAAGCTGTATGCACTCGCGACCGCCCGCGTCCTCAGGTTCGGTGTGCAGTGGGAAATCACCGAAGACGCGGTCCGCGAGACTTTGGCATGTAGCATCAAGTCGTGGGGCGGCGTCGAGCGCGGAGAGTCTCCCGAGGCCTACCTCGAATCGCTGCGCGCGGAAGACCTTGCGCTCGCAATCGCCTGCCGCGCCGGTATCGCGGCGGCGTGGGAGACCTTCATCGAAAAATATCGGCCCGCGCTCTATGCGGCGGCGCGCGCGATCTGCCGCGAGGAAATGCAGGCGCGCGAGATCGCCGATTCGATGTGGGCCGAACTGTACGGCGTCGATGCCAAAGGCGGGCAACGCCGTTGCTTGCTGGACTATTTCCACGGCCGCAGTTCGCTCGCGACGTGGCTGCGGGCGATCGTCGCCCAGCGGCATATTGATGCTGTCCGCGGTTCGCGGCGTTTCGAGCCGCTTGAGAATGCGGAACGGGACGAGTCGCGCACCGTCCAATATTCGGCGGATCATCTTGAACCAGGTCATGCGCGGGTGATGGAAATCTTCACCGCCGTGCTGAACGCGGCGGTCGCGGCGCTGCGCGGCGCCGATCGTTTGCGCCTCGGCTACTATTATCGTGATGATCTGACCCTGCGTGAGATCGCCCTGGCGATGGGCGAGCATGAGTCTACCGTGTCAAGAAAGCTGGAACGCACTCGCAGTGAACTACGCAAGAGTGTCGAGCGCGAGTTGCACAAGACGCATCGGATGAGCAGGGAGCATATTCAGCTTTGCTACGATCACGCGGCTAGCGACTCACTGTTCAGATTTAGCGCAGAGCCCACGCCGATTGGCGCCCAATTGATATCGCAAAAGAAGGAAGGCGGTTCGTTCTAGGATCGAGGAGAGATTTGGCCAGCGGGAAAAAATCGGCCGAGGCCTTCGAGGCCGCACTTAAGCGCGCACTCCGAAGTGCGCCGCGCTCAAGTAGCGCGGGCTGCCCGGCGCCCGAGATCCTCGCGGCGTATTACGACCGCACGCTCGCGCGAAGCGAGCGCGCCGGCGTCGATTCGCATCTGGTGACATGCGCGCGATGCCAGTCGATGCTGGCCGCGATCGTACGCGCGGACGGCGCCGATTCATCGACGGTGCCACCCGAGCCATCGCGCTGGAATTTCTGGATTACGCGGCTGCTCGCGCCGGTCGCCGTAGTCGGAGTCATGATCGCAATCGCGATAGGAGTGCGCACTCGCGAGCAGCGCAAGCCCGAGGTGATCGCGCTCGCATCCCGCGATACCTCATCGAAACGCGAATCCGAGGAGCGTGCAGCGGCTCCGGTTGCACAGACCGAATCGGGAGCCCAGCCCGTGCCGCAGGCTCCCGAAGCGCGAGGCGCCGGAGGAGCTGTCCAGGCGCGGAAGGCGGACCGGCTGATCCGCAAGGAGCAGGCACCGGAAGAATCGGAATCCCCGTTGAAGAAGTATTCGGGGTCGTCGCACGGAGACTCATCGGCAGCCATGCCACCGCAAAACGCCCCTGCTGCGGTCGCACGTGCGATGCGAGGTCCGAGCGCAGCCGCAGGTTCCGCAGTTTCTGGTTCCACTAAACTGACGGCCGAGGCCGCTCCCATGAATCAGATCGCGTCGCCCGACGGCAGCGTGGCATGGCAGTTCGGCGAGGGCGGCGCGATTATGCGATCGGGAAACTCCAGCCCGTGGCTTGCGCTACACAGCGGCGTGACGAGCGATCTCCTCGCGGCCGCGGCGCCGTCCAATGCCGTATGCTGGATGGTCGGCAAGTCCGGAACCATCGTGCGCACACTCGACAGCGGCGCGCATTGGCGAATCCTCAAGGCGCCGGCGCGCACCGATTTCATCGCGGTCAGCGCGACCGACAGCAACAACGCTACCGTGATGGCGGCAGGCGGCGCGCGTTTCACCACCCACGACGGTGGCGTGACGTGGTCATCGCCGTAGGCTAAATTCGTTGGCTCACCTCCGATTCTCGCTGGAGCAACGATCACCACGATGGCTTCGATCCCGGAATCCCGCCGCATCACGCCCGGCAGTTCGCATTGGGGCGCCTTCAACGCGGTCGTCCAAGATGGCCGACTGATCGAGATCCAGCCCTTTGCGCACGATCCCGATCCGTCGCCGATGCTGCCTTCGATTCCCGATGCGGTCCACCATCATAGCCGCGTCGCGCGGCCCGCGATTCGCGAGGGCTGGCTGAAGCACGGTCCGGGCGTGGCGAACGATGGTCGCGGCGGCGATCGGTTCGTTGAGGTCTCGTGGGATCGGGCGATCGATCTGGTGGCCGGTGAATTGAAGCGGGTGATTCGCGAGCACGGCAATCGCGCGATCTTCGGCGGTTCCTACGGATGGGCGAGCGCGGGCCGCTTCCATCATGCGCAATATCAGTTGCGCCGGTTCCTCGCGACCATCGGCGGCTTCACCAACTCGCGCGAGACCTACAGCAACGCCGCAGGCGCGGTGCTGGTGCGCAACGTTCTCGGAACGCTGCACGCGCTCAATGGACCCGGCACCAGTTGGCAAAGTATCGCAGCGAACACCAAGCTGGTGGTGATGTTCGGCGGCTTGCCGATTCGCAACACCCAGGTCACCCCGGGCGGCGCGGTCGAGCATCGCACGCGCGAATGGCTCCAGCGCGTGAAAGCCGCGGGCGTCCAATTCTGCAACATCAGTCCGATGCGCGATGATGCCGCTGCGTTCCTCGGCGCCGAATGGCTCGCACCGCGCCCGCACAGCGATACCGCGATCATGCTCGCGCTGGCGCATACGCTGGTGACCGAAGAGCTGCACGACCCCGAATTCCTCGCGCGCTACTGCGTCGGTTTCGAGCGCTTTCGCGATTACCTGATGGGCCGCGACGACGGCATCGCGAAGAATGCGGCGTGGGCGGCGGATCTCAGCGAGATTCCGGCCGACACGATTTTGAGGCTCGCGCGCCAAATGGTCTCGACGCGCTGCTTCATCACTGTGAACTGGTCACTGCAACGCGCCGATCATGGCGAGCAGCCGTTCTGGGCCGCGATCGCGCTGGCCGCGATGCTCGGACAGATTGGGCTTCCTGGCGGAGGTTTTGGATTCGGCTACGGCAGCATGGAAGGGATTGCCGGCTTGCGGCAGGATGCGCCCACGCCGTCGCTGCCGATGGGCCACAACGCGGTGCGCGATTTTATTCCGGTCGCGCGCATCGCCGACTTGCTGCTGAACCCCGGCGCGCAGTTTCAGTACGATGGCCAGAATCTCACTTATCCCGACATCAAACTGGTGTATTGGAGCGGCGGCAATCCGTTTCATCATCACCAGGATCTCAACCGGTTGATGAGCGCATGGCGGCGGCCGGATACGGTGATCGTCAACGAGGCGTTCTGGACCGCGACGGCGCGTCATTCGGATATCGTGCTGCCCGCGACGACCAGCCTGGAGCGCAATGATCTCGGCGCAGCGTCGCGCGATCGTTTTATCATCGCAATGAAGCAGGCGATCGCGCCGGTGGGCCAGGCGCGCAACGACTTCGATACCTTTTCCGAACTCGCGGAACGCTTCGAATTGCGCGAGCTCTTCACCGAAATGCGCACCGAGATGGAATGGGTGCGCTACCTCTATGAAACCGCGAGCGAACAGGCGGAGAAGAGCGGCAGGCCGTGGATCACGTTCGATGAATTCTGGGAACGCGGCTATTTCGAAATGCCCGCGGCGCCGAAGCCGATCGTGCTGTTCGAAAAATTTCGCTCAAATCCGAATCGCCATAAGCTCGCGACGCCTTCAGGACGCATCGAGATTTTTTCCCCGAAGATCGCCGGCTTCGACTACGACGACTGCCTGGGCCATCCTGCATGGCTGGAGCCCGCCGAATGGCTTGGCAGTCCAATCGCAAAATCATTTCCACTCCATCTGATTACCACTCAGCCGAGCACCCGCCTCCATGGGCAAATGGATATGGGCCGCGTCAGCCAGGCGACCAAAGTGGCGGGACGTGAACCGATCCGCATCAATCGCGACGATGCGGCCAGTCGCGGAATTTCAAATGGCGACGTGGTGCGAGTCTTCAATGATCGCGGTGCGATTCTGGCAGGCGCCGCAGTCAGCGACGACATTCGGCGCGGCGTCGTGCAGATGGCGACCGGCGCGTGGTACGACCCCGAGCATCCCGGCGTCATCGGCAGCCTCGACAAGCATGGCAACCCTAATGTGCTGACGCTGGACAAGGGAACTTCGCGGCTGGCGCAAGGCCCCAGCGCGCAAACCACGTTGGTGGAGATCGAGAGATTCATCGGCGAGCCGCCGCCGATCACTGCATTCGATCCGCCCCTCTCTCGCGGCTGAGCCTGCGAAGCCGCAGACCGGGAAAGGTCGCTGCGTGACACGCGCAGCGTGTTGCGCGGCGGGTGAGGGCCGCGCTGCTTCAGCGCGGTAGCGGAGCACCATCGACTGCGATTATCGTAATCGTTCGCATCGAACACGGAGGACGCGATGATCGACATCTACTATTGGCCGACCCCGAATGGACACAAGATTACGATCTTCTGCGAGGAGACCGGGCTGCCTTACAAAATCGTGCCGGTCAATATCGCCAACGGCGAACAGTTCAAGCCGGACTTTTTGAAGATAAGTCCCAACAATCGGATGCCGGCAATCGTCGATCCCGATGGACCCGACGGGAAGCCGATCTCGATTTTCGAATCAGGAGCGATCCTGCTCTATCTCGCCGAGAAGACCGGCAAGCTGCTGCCGAAGGAAACGCGCGCGAAATACAAAGTCATCGAATGGCTGATGTTCCAGAAGGCCGGTGTCGGTCCGATGTTCGGACAGCGCGGCCATTTCATGCGCGCCGCGCCGGAGAAGCTGCCCTACGCCATCGATCGTTACACCAACGAGTCGCGCCGGCTTCTGAACGTCATGGACAAGCGGCTGGGCGAGGCCGAATACCTGGGCGGCGACTACTCGATCGCCGACATCGCAACGTTTCCATGGGTAGTCGGTACGCGTCGCGAGCCCGAGCAATTGGAGAGCCGGCCGAACTTCAAGCGATGGCTCGATGCGATCGAAGCGCGCCCCGCGGTGAAGAAGGGCATGGCGGTGATGGCAGATCGTCCGCAGACGCCGCTGACCGAAGAACAACGATCGATCCTGTACGGCAACAAGCAGTTCGAGAAGCGGTAGGCCCGGCATTCTGCCACTGCGCGCGCAGCGCGCACGGCCCTCATCCACGCAGCGACTCGAAATGTAGCTGCGCGACCTCTTACAATCTGCGGCCGGCGCCCCCGGAGCAGCCGCGGGAGAGGAAGAAATAACCTGCAAGAAAAGAGGCGCATCGCGTTCATAGGTCGAGAGGCCATGAATTTCGATGCGTGCAAGATGCCGCTCCCTCGAACGTCTTTGTAACTGGAAGCTTCTAAATGCTCTCGGCGATCCGAGGATCTTCCAGATTCTGTTCCTCGGCATCCTCCTCGCGGCGGGAGCGTGGTTGCGCGATTTCAGCCTCTCTTCCGCGCAGATAATTCTCACCTTCGCTGCTGCGATCACAGCGCAGCATTTCTCCTTCGGCCTGCGGTCAGATGCGCCGCGTTCCTATCGAAGCGCGATCATCACCGGACTCAGCCTCACGCTGCTGCTGCGCGCCGATAATCTCTGGATTCATCCCGCGGCTGCATCCGCCGCGATTCTCTCGAAGTCGCTGATTCGCCCGCGCGGCAAGCATCTTTTCAATCCCGCCACCTTCGGCGTCATGTTCGCAATGCTGCTGCTTCCTGGAGCGTGGATATCTCCCGGCCAGTGGGGCCAGGATGTCGCCCTCGCGGGATGGATTATCGCGCTGGGCGCATTTGTTGCCACACGCGCGCGGCGTGCCGATATCAGTTGGAGCTTCCTCGCGTTTTATGTCGGCGCGCTCGCACTGCGCATTGCGTATCTCGGCCAGCGGTGGGCCGTGCTCGAGCATCAACTCATGAACGGCGCGCTGCTGCTGTTTGCCTTCTTCATGATTTCCGACCCGATGACTTCACCGAATCATCCGCGGACGCGCGCGATTCATGCCGCGATAGTGGCCGCGATCGCGTTTACCTGGCAGTTCGGATTTTACGCACACAACGGAATGCTCTGGGCACTACTCCTCGCCGCACCGATGGTGCCGCTGTGGGACGCGATTTGCCCGGCTCCAAAATTTCAATGGAATCAAACTGGAGGCAAACATGAACAAGCTGAAGATGACACTGGTGCTCGCGATGCTGGTCGCGTGCGCGATCGCGCGGCCGCCTGAGGCGCGCGCGTTCTGCGGATTCTACGTCGGCAAGGCCGATTCAAATCTCTTCAATCATGCGTCGCAGGTCGTGATGGTGCGCCACGGCGACAAGAGCGTGCTGAGCCTGATGAACGACTACCAGGGCGAGCCGTCGGATTTCGCGCTGGTGGTCCCGGTGCCGGAGGTGCTGCAGAAGGAGCAGATTCATATCGGGGATCGCGAGATCTTCAAGAAGCTCGACCAATACAGCTCGCCGCGCCTGGTTGAGTATTTCGACCCCAATCCGTGCGAGATCCTCCGGCCGATGATGGAGTCGATGTCGGCCGCCTCGCCAAGAGCGATGGGCGACGTGATGAGGAAAGATGAGGCGAGATCGCGCGGCGTCACAATCGAGGCGCAATACACCGTCGGCGAGTACGACATCGTGATCCTGTCGGCGAAGCAGTCCGATGGCCTCGAAACGTGGCTGCAAGAGAATGGCTACAAGATTCCGCTCGGGGCGCATCGCGCGCTGGAACCTTACATTCGCCAGGATATGAAATTCTTCGTCGCGAAGGTGAATCTCAAGAAGCATCAGGCGAGCGGGCGCAGCTATCTGCGACCGATCCAGTTCGCATTCGAATCACGCAAGTTCATGCTGCCGATTCGCCTCGGAATGATAAACGCGCAAGGCCCCCAGGAGCTCATCGTCTATGCGCTTACCGAAAATGGCCGCGTCGAGGCCACCAACTATCGCACCGAGAAGCTGCCGACCGGCGAGAATCTTCCGGAATACGTGCAGCCGAAGTTCCAGGATTTCTACAAAGCGATGTTCAACAAGCAGGTCGACGACAACGGCATGAAGGCGGTCTTTACCGAATATGTGTGGAACATGGGATGGTGCGATCCATGCGCCGGCCCGCCGCTCTCGCGCGAGGATCTTCGAAGCCTCGGCGTGTTCTGGCTGGACGAATCCCAGGCTGGCTCCAATGCCATGCTCTATCGGCGCGGACCGGTCTTCGGTGGCGGTGCGATGCCGGTGATGCTGACCCGGCTTCATGTCCGATATTCAGCGAATAGTTTTCCCGAGGACCTTGCATTCCAGGAGACCGGCGACCGGGAGAACTACCAGGCGCGCTATGTCCTTCAGCATCCGTGGAAGGGATCGCCGGACGCGTGCGCGGAGGCAGCCAACTATTTCAGGCAGGTCCGCGAACGCGAGAATCGCGAGGCTCAGACGCTGGCAGATCTCACGGGATGGGACCTGGGCGGCATAATGAAGAATGTTGGTTTAACCGAGGGTCCATCGCAGACGCCGTGGTGGAAGGGGCTGTGGGACTAATCGGCAACCAATCGGGTTGACCGGGAAGCCAATCAGCGGGACAATCAATCGATCGGCGGAAGTTTGGTAAGTCCTTCCGCCGATGCGTTATATTGGAGATGGCATAGCTCTTAATTGCGTCGGATAAATGCCTTCGGTATAGCCTTCGGGCCGTCTCGGGTATGGATTTGACACGATGGCGAGGGTATTCTAGCCTGCTGGCTTCTGCAGCAAACCGGGACACGATAAACCTTCAATCGCTTCAATCTTTCATGGATCACTAGTCCCTTCCTATGTTTGACACACTGAGCGACCGCCTGGACGGTATTTTCAAGAAGCTCAGGGGCCAAGGTCGGATTTCCGAATCCAACATTGATGAGGCCCTGCGCGAAGTCCGGCTCGCCCTGCTCGAAGCCGATGTCAACATCAAAGTGGTCCGGGACTTCGTCGAGCACGTCAAGAAAAAGGCGCTCGGCCAGGAAGTCCTGCGCTCGCTGACCCCCGAACAGCACATCTTGAAGTTCGTCGCCGACGAGCTTCGCCACGTGATGGGCGAGCAGGCACGGGAACTCGACCTGAAGGTAAAACCGCCGGTCAAGATCATGGTGGTCGGTCTGCAAGGCTCAGGTAAGACGACCTCGCTCGCGAAACTGGCGCTGTGGCTGAAGGATACTCGCAAGCGTCATCCGCTGCTGGTCTCAACTGACGTGCGACGTCCTGCCGCAATGGAGCAACTTCGCGTGCTCGGCGGGCAGGCCGGCGTACCGGTGGTGGACAGCCATGAAAATGAGGATCCAATCGAAATCGCGACCCGCGCACTGGCGCGCGCCGAAATCGGCGGCAACGATGCGGTCCTCATCGATACCGCGGGCCGGTTGCAAATCGACGAAGATTTGATGGAGGAACTCGAGCGGCTCAAGGCCGCGGTTCGACCTCATCACATCGTGTTCGTTGCCGATGCGATGACCGGCCAGGAAGCCGCCAACGTCGCGGCGGGATTTCACGAACGGCTGCAGGTTTCGGGTGTCATCCTCACCAAGCTGGATAGCGACGCGCGCGGCGGCGCCGCACTTTCGGTTCGCGCAATCACCGGCGCTCCGATACTGTTTGCCGCAACCGGCGAGAAGCTCGACGCGTTCGACATTTTTCACCCGGATCGGCTGGCCACGCGAATCCTCGGCATGGGCGACGTTCTGACCCTGATCGAGAAGACGCAGGCGAACTACGATCAGAAGAAGGCGAAGGAACTCGAGCGCAAGTTCAAGAAGAATGAGTTCACCCTGACCGATTTCGCCGAGCAGATGAAGGCGATCAAGAAAATGGGATCGCTCGGCGACCTGGTCGGGATGATTCCCGGTTTGAAGAAGGTCGCGGGCCAGGTTGATTCGGAAGAGTCCAAGCGCGAGCTGACGCGCATCCAGGCGATCATCGATTCGATGACCATCCAGGAGCGCGAGAATCACTTGATTCTCAACGGCAAGCGTCGCGCGCGGATCGCGGGCGGAAGTGGAACCAGCGTTCAGGATGTAAACCGCTTCCTAAAGCAGTTCGAGCAGACCCGCAAGGTGATGAAAAAGCTGACCCGGATGGGCGCCGGCCGCGCGATGATGCGCGGGATGGGCCTCGGTTAAATACTCAGGAAGAGGAGAGTTGGAGATCGCATGGCACTAGTGATTCGACTGCGGCGGCATGGCAGCCGCAAGAAACCGTTTTTCCGGATCGTGGTGGCGGATTCGCGCTCGCCGCGCGATGGCCGTTTCGTCGAGCAAATCGGCACCTATGATCCCGCTTACAAACCGGCCAAAGTGACACTTAAGCAGGAGCAGGTGGAACACTGGATCAAAGTCGGCGCGAAACCGTCAGACACGGTGCGCGAACTGATCCGGCAAGCTTCCAGCGCCGCCGGCGCGTGATTCGCCGACAAAATTGCGATGGCTCGCACCACAACCTCAAAACTTGCCTGAACGGAGCCGACTATGAAGGAGCTAGTTCAGTTTCTCGCCCAGCAGTTGGTTAACAATCCGACCGCGGTTGAAGTCAAGGAGACCCAGGGCGACACTGCCTCGGTGCTGGAGTTGCGCGTCGCCAAGGAAGACCTCGGCCGCGTGATTGGCAAGCAAGGCCGCACCGCGAAGTCGATTCGCACCATCCTCAATGCGGTCGCCTCGCGCACCAATCGCAAAGTGGTGCTGGAAATCATCGAAGACAAGTAGCCGATTTGTGCAGCTGTGGTTCGATTGCGCGGCCGCATCGCCGCATCTGCCTAACCAGCCAGGTTGGACTCATCGCTAACAAACCTCCCGAGGCGCGCGTATCGCTGATAAGAATCGGCCGCATCATCGGAGTTCATGGGCTGCGCGGCGGGCTGCGATTTCGACCTGACAATCCCGAATCAGAATCGATCCAGACCATCGAACGGGTCCTTCTTGGCGATGGCGATACCGCATCTGCGGATGCCACCAACGCCCGGGAATTCCGCGTCATCGGCGTCGCGCAGGTTGGCCGCGGAAACCTTCGCGTGATGCTGGAGGGAATCACTGACCCCAATCTGGCGGAGCCGCTGAAGGGTAAAAACGTCTTCGTCGATGAGCGCGAGCTTCCTCCACCGGCCGAAAATGAATTCTATTTCCGCGACGTTATCGGTTGCGAAGTCTTCCTGACCGATGGACGGCGCATCGGCGCAATCCAGGACGTTATCGCCACCGGCGCCAACGATGTCTTCGTGGTTCACTCCGAGGATAAGGAATTCCTCGTTCCGGTAATCGAAGACGTGGTCAAGGAGATCGATGTCGCAGCTCGCCGCGTCGTTATCGAGGCCGTGCCGGGTCTATTGGATTAGAACTGCGGTAGAGAGCGAAGCGAAGGCGAAATTATCGAGCCCTTCGGAACTGCAAAAACAAACCCACTTCGCGGACGCCCGGTGGCGCACCAAGGAGCGTCCAAGGACCTCAGATGGCAAGGTTTACTTGAGCCCAAAAGTGCAAAAGCAAACCCACTAAGTTCAACGATTACGGGCAATATTCGGCGTATGGTGCGCGCCCACGAAGGGAGGCTGCCGCGGGCCTGTCACCGAGTCGTAGGCCAGACTCTGACAGACCTACCACCTGCATACTGCGGTCGCGTCGCATTCGGTCTTGCTGCTGAAGTGATTGGGCAGAAACACGATGCCTTTCTTGTTGGGACAGAAGGTGAAGGAACCGGAGTGGTACCATCCGCCCTTGTCGCCATCGAACGCGGCTTCCTTCTTGTCTGGCGCACCGATTTTCCAACTGTCATGGTCCTTAACCAGGTAGAGGTCGAGGCGACTGACTTCAGAGGCGGGAATGTCCGAAGAGTCCGGCTTGAAAAAGTTCGCACCGACCACCGCATCTTTCTTTCCGGTGCGCAGAACTTTCACATTGCCATCAAAGGCGACGCTGACCTTGGGCCCGGTGTCTCCCGGACGGAGGTTCTCGGGCCGCAGCTTACGATCGTATTTGCTCTGCACCAGGGTCCACAAGTCATCGATCTTGCTATCGGCTATCGCCTGGTACGCTTTCTTGGCCGTGTCCTGGATGGCGGCCTGGTCGGCGGATGCGGCGGCGCCATCCGCAGCCTCCTCCGCAAGTGCGCTGGTGGACGCCATCAGTGCCAAAGTCAAAACAGTAATTCCGATCCGGCCAAGAATCTGTCGCATGTGCCCCATCCTGTCGTTTGTGCAAGTTAGCCGTAAGTAGCATCGCGCAATCAGGCGCTGCAAGACGCCGATATTTTGACGGTCGCGGGTTGTCGTCTCAATACCGACGGCCTCCGTCAAAAAATCCCAGATGGCAAGGCGGTCGTGCATCCGACTCGCTTGACGCGGTCGCTGGTGGCGCGCTAATGCCCCGTCTATGAAGACCGCGCACGCCGCATCCACGCAATGGGGTGCCGTCTCGGGCCATCGCTCGGGAGGCATCGACTTCAAGCGCCTGATCCAGGGCGAGGATGGCGCGCCTGACAACTTCGAATTCAGCTTCGTGCGCACCGCCGGCGATTACTTTACGCCGCGCCATCGGCACAATTTCGATCAGCTGCGCTTTTGCCTCGAAGGCTCGATGAACTACGCACCCGGCAAGAATCTGACCGCCGGCACCGTCGGATATTTTCCTGAAGGCACCTTTTACGGTCCGCAACAGGACACCACCGGCTCGATCGTGCTGTTGCTTCAGATGGGCGGTGCGGGCGGCTACGGATTCATGAGCTATCGGCAACTCAATGACGGGTACCAGCGACTCTCCGATCTCGGTCAATTCGATCAGGGGGTGTTTACCCGGACTACCACCGACGGTCGCTCGCAACGCAAAGATGGTTACGAGGCGATTTGGGAATACGTCAATAAGCGCGAGGTCGAGTATCCCGCGCCTCGCTACGAAGAGCCGATTGTGATGCATCCGGAGAATTTCGGATGGCGCGCGATCGGTGGCGGCTTCGACTTCAAGCATCTCGGCTCGTTCGGCGAGCGCGGGCTCGAGGTGGGCTTCATTCGCGGTCCGCGCGGCGCTACCCATACGCTAGGCGCGCTGGCGTCGCCGGAGCTGGCGCTGGTAACCAAGGGCGCCTTCGCAGTAGAAACTTTACCCGGTGAGAAACTCGACAAGCATTCGGCGTGGTATGTCGATGCGCGCGATCAGGGAACCAGGTTCGAAGTGCTCGAAGATACCGAGTTCTTCCTGATTCGGATGCCCACCTTCAACTGATTCAGGGGGAAAAGAAAATGGCAGCAGGCGCGATCCAGACGGCCGCACGAGTTCGCAGGCCCGCGAAGGGTAAGAAAGCCGCCGCAGGATTCCACCAATGCTGGTATGCGATCGCGCGCTCCGATGAAGTCGCACCCGGGCAAGTCGTCGGTCGCGATTTTCTCGAAGGCCGCGCAATTGTCTATCGCGGCGAGAGCGGAAAGCCTGCGGTGATGACGGCGTGGTGCCGGCATCTGGGCGCTGATATGAGCCTCGGCAAAGTTATCGGCGACGACGTGCGTTGCGCGTTTCACCATTGGCAATACGGCCCCGACGGCGCATGCACGAAGATTCCCGCATCCGACAAGATTCCCAAGGCCGCCAAGCTGTTCAAATTCCCTACTGCGGAGAAATGGGGCCTCATCTGGGCTTTCAATGGTGACAAGCCGCTTTACGATGTTCCCGATTTTCCCGGCTACGATGCCTCGACGCTGGATTTCCGCACCGCCGAGGCATTCGATCTTCCGGTCGAGCCGTGGGTGCCGTTCACCAACTCGATGGACTTTCAGCATCTGCGGGTGCTGCACGGCCTCAAGATCGATTGCAATCCCGATCAGATCCACGTCGGACCATACAAGATTGAATACGACGTCCGCTTCGAGGATCCGCAATACGGAATTTTCGATCAGTCGATACGCGTCAGCGGCACCAACACTATCGCACTCGCGGGCAAGCTCAATGGTATGAGCGTGCTCTCGATGGCGACCGGCACGCCCACTCCCGACGGCCGCACCCACGGGTGGTCGGTCACTGCGACTCCGCTGGCGGAAGGTGACGAAGAAGGCCGCGCGCAACGGATCCAAATTGGCCAAGCGTTCTTCCAGCGGCTGATCGAGGAAGACACTCCCATCATGAGCACCATTCGATTTCGCGAGGGCCTGCTTATTGACGCGGATCGCGCGCTGGCGATGTTCTTTCAATACGTGAAGAGGTACCCAACCGCGCAGCCGGCGGCGCGCTTCGCCTAACTACGCAATCGCCGCGGCGGCTTCCGGCGCGTAGAGCGCTGTCCAGTTGACGCCGAACCGATAGACGGTCGTTGATAGCACCATCCGAGGAGTCGCAAGGCAGTTGGGCGAGCCCGCGTGCATCATCACCGGATGCATAAGGTATACGTCGCCCGGATCGCCGGTCATTTCCACGACGCGTACTTCCACATCTTCGACTACCGCCGTGGTCTTCATGAAACGCTTGACTCGATCGATCGCGGGATCGAACGAACACAACTGTTTCATCCAGGCATATCGCTGAATCAGCCCCTTGCGGACGTCGGACGATCGCATCTTCGCAATTGAGCGAGCATCGGCCAGTGCCTGAGCCAGCCGGGGTGATCCAGCAACGGTGAGCGTCGCGCCGCCTCGGTGCGACACTGTGTCCAGACAGGTAAACAGCCGCACGCCGTAAAGATCGGGCAGCGATCGCACCACCGGCGCATCAAGATGCCACCCCTGATACGGCACGTCCCAGCGGCCGTCGCGCGCTTCGGGATATGCTCCGGGAAACGAAACCAGTAGCGAGCCCCAATGCTCGTCACGCTCCCAGGCCGCGACTCCCAGCAGGTCATCGAGTATCGCGCGCAGAGGGGGACTCCCGACTTGTTCGAAGGTCAACGATTTGGGCCGATCCTTGGTGCCGGCGATTCTTTGCGCCTTCCAGGTTTCCGGATCATCGCGGCGGATGTGATACCGGCGAGCGAGCCTCTCCCAAACGGAATCGCACATCGCGTTGGCAACGCGCGATGGGACCGCGCCAGGGACGCGCAGGATACCGAAGCGTCGGAACTCGTCTAGCTGTTCAGGGGTAAGCATGGCGGAAACCTATCGAGAAGTTCCAGATTTTGGAGAATCGCCCGCCGCCATGCAAGTGGCTCTCGATTCAGATGATGCAGCGCCTGTACAGTAAAACCATCCGCGATGGAATTTCACATCATAACGCTCTTCCCGGAGATGTTCGACTCGCCGTTTCGAGGCGGAGTGGTCGGACGCGCTATCGAGCAGGGCATGATCATCGTGAAGCCGCATCCGCTGCGGCCGTTCGGACTTGGCAACTACAAGCAAGTAGATGATCAACCATATGGCGGCGGCAGCGGGATGGTGATGCGGCCAGAGCCACTCGCGGCGGCGATCGATGCGGTAATCGGTGAGCGTCCACAGCTGTGGCGCATCCTGATGACGCCGCAGGGCGCACCGCTCACGCAGGAGAAGGTGCGCGAATTGGCGGTCGCAGGGACCGGGGCTGCTCTTGATCGCGGGCCGTTACGAAGGCGTCGATGAGCGGTTGCGCTCGATGGTCGACGAGGAAATTTCGATCGGCGACTACGTGCTTTCGGGCGGTGAGCTTCCCGCGATGGTGCTCATCGAAGCGGTGGTGCGACTTCAACCGGGGGTTCTCGGAAATCCTGATTCGGTAATCGAAGAGTCTTTCAGCGCCGAGTTACTCGAATATCCGCAATACACGCGCCCGGAAGAGTTTCGCGGGATGCGGGTGCCGGAAGTGCTGCTCAGCGGCGACCACGGCAAGATTCGCGCATGGCGCGCGGAGCAGTCACGGCGCCGCACCGAAGAGCGCCGTCCCGACCTCTTCGGACGTCGAAAGCCGTAGATGTCGCACCTGTTTCTCGCGCTGATTCATCATCCGGTGGTCGATCGCAATGGCCGCATCGTGACCTCGGCGATCACCAGCCTCGATATCCACGACATCGCGCGCTCGGCACATACCTACGGCGTGGAAAGAGCCTACATCGTGCATCCGATACCCGAGCAGCGCGAGTTCGCTGGCACGGTCATCGATCACTGGCGTTTCGACTTCGGCCGTAGTTTTGACGGCCGCCGCCGCGAGGCATTGGAAATCATCAAAATTGTCGAAACCCTCGATGACGCGATCGCCGATGCGTCGACGGCCGCCGGCGCGCGCCCGTTGGTCGTGCATACCTCGGCGCGCACCTCAGGCGGCATGACTACTGCAGAGCTGCGTCAAAAAATGGAAGCGACCGATGCGCCTCCAGTCCTGATTCTGTTCGGTACTGGATTTGGAATGGCGCCCAGCGTTCTGGAACGCGCCGACATCGTGCTCCATGCGATCCTCGGACCGGGTAGCTACAACCATCTGTCGGTACGCGCCGCCGTCAGCATCATCCTCGATCGCCTGCGCGGCCGATCAGGTGACGGTTGAGTCGCGGGGGCGGTTCCGATAAATTCATCTGCTCTACCGAGGGGCATTTTCCCATGAATAGCATCATCCAGAAGGTCGAAGACCGCGGGCTTCGAAGCGATCTCCCCGAGTTTCGCGTTGGCGACAGCGTCCGGGTCCATGTCAAGGTTCGCGAAGGCGAGAAAGAGCGCATCCAGGCATTCGAGGGCGTGGTAATCAAAATCAACCGTGGCGGCAATCGCGCCGCATTCACGGTACGCAAGATTTCCTACGGGGTCGGGGTCGAGAGAATCTTTCCGCTGCACTCGCCGCGCATCGACAAGTTGCAAGTGCTCTCGAGGAGCAAGGTCCGCCGCGCGAAGCTGTATTACCTGCGCGGATTGTCGGGTAAAGCAGCCCGGCTCGACATTGCCGGCTGAGGAGTCTACCTGCCTCGCCTTGAGCAGCGCCCTCGCATCCGGAGGGCGCTACCGTTTGATGCTCCGTGGATTACGCGGTAGTTGACGATTCCGGCGCCCGGCGCGAGGTCATCTTGACGTTGCCGCTGAAATAGGCGCCTTCACAAACTGTAAGATTTTCCGCCGTGATGTCGCCGTAGACGCGAGCGTGCGACCCGAGATAAGCGCGGCTTGCATCCACGATGTCACCGCGCATTTCGCCGAGCACCACCAGCTTACTGGCTTTCATCCTGCCCTCTACGGTTCCGGTTTCCGCGATCACCACCAGCGACGATGAGCTGACTTCGCCTCGAAAGGTGCCTTCAATCCGAACCGGCTCATTGAAGATTAGCCGTCCTGAAACGTTGACCCCCTGACCGACCGCCACCCGGGTGCGCTCCTGTACCCATCCGGTGGGTGCATGATGTGCATCGGCGCCGCTGTGTTGCGAATCCTGCTTGGATCTCGATTCAGCCCTCGATGGACTTTCGACCAGCCTCCCGGCTTTCAAAAACCGGTCATTTCCTTGCGCAGCCATTTACTCACCCTCATGTCGCGGGAAAAACGTGACACGCGACCCCATGCCCGCCGTGGCCCTTCTCCAGCGGCGGCTCCATCGTCCGGCAGATATCCTTCGCATACGGACAGCGTGGATGGAAGCTGCAACCGCTCGGCGGATTTACCGGGCTGGGAACCTCGCCCGGTAATTTGATGCGTTCGGACTTCGCGGATGGAGTAACCGAAGGAATCGCCGATAGCAGCGCGCGCGTGTAAGGATGCCGCGGATTGGCGTAGATCTCGTCGCGGCTGGCAATTTCGACAATCTTGCCCAGGTACATAATCGCGACCCGATTGCTGATGTGTTCGACCACGCGCAAATCGTGCGCGATGAACAGGTAGGTGAGCTTCAACTGCTCCTGCAAATCCTGCAGCAGGTTGATGATCTGCGCCTGGATGGAAACATCGAGCGCCGAGACCGGTTCATCGAGCACCAGGAAGCGCGGCTTGACCGCGAGCGCTCTCGCGATTCCGATACGCTGACGCTGTCCACCGGAAAATTCATGGGGATAGCGACTCAGCGCGTCCGGCGACATACCAACCATCTTCAGAAGCTCGGCAATCCGGTCGAGCTTCTCTTTGCCCCGCGCGAGCCGATGGATTTCAATGCCTTCGCCGACGATCGATCGCACTCGCATGCGCGGGTTGAGCGAGGCGTATGGATCCTGAAAAACCAGCTGCATATCGCGGCGCAAATGTCGCAGTTCTGAGCGCGCGAGCGTCGATAGATCGCGTCCCTCAACGAATACCCTTCCTGAAGTCGGTTCGATCAGTCGAAGTATCAGGCGCCCGAGCGTTGATTTCCCGGAGCCCGATTCGCCGACCAGGCCCAACGTCTCGCCCTGAACGATCTCGAGATTAACGCCAGTGACCGCTTTGACCGTGAGCCGGCCGCCGCCCAGCACTCCCGATGATCCCGCCGCAAATTCCTTGGACAGGTTCTCGGTACGGACCAATGCGCCGGCGGCCGCGACGGCGGCACTTTGTGTGGCGCTAGACACGGATGCAGGCGACATGATGGTTGGGTCTCTTCTCCTCCAATGGAGGATCTATCGTAGCGCAATTGGGAATCGCCATCGGGCAGCGCGGATGAAATCTGCATCCCGACGGCGGGTTTAGCGCGTTCGGAATGGTCCCCGGAATCGCCTGCAAGCGATGATGCCGCGTGCCGTCGACGCCGGGAATCGAATCCAGCAATCCGCGCGTGTAAGGATTCAAGGGCTCTTTGAAAAGCGCATCACACGGCGCCTGCTCCATCACCCGCGCGGCATAGAGGATGGTGACTGCATCGGCATACTCGGCGACGATTCCAAGATCGTGCGTGACCAGGATTACCGCCAGCTTGAGGCGTGATTGAATATCGCGAATGAGGTCGAGAATTTGCGCCTGGATAGTGACATCGAGCGCGGTGGTCGGCTCATCGGCGATCAGCAACTGCGGATTGCACGATAGCGCCATCGCGATCATCACACGCTGTCGCATCCCGCCTGACAACTGATGCGGATAGTCGTCGACGCGACGCTGCGGGTCGGCTATTCCAACCATCTTGAGCGCCTCGATCGCGCGCTCGCGCGCCTCGCCGCGCGAGGTCTTCTGATGCAGCCGGACCGCCTCGGCGATTTGGCTGCCGATGGTGAAAACCGGATTGAGCGACGTCATCGGCTCCTGAAAGATCATCGCGATCTTCGCGCCACGAATCGCACGCATCTCCGGCTCGGGCAACTTGGTGAGGTCGCGCCCTTCGAGGAGAATCTCGCCACCGACGATGCGGGCGCTCTCGGGCAGGAGCCGCATGATCGAAAGAACCGAAGCAGTTTTACCTGAGCCCGACTCACCGACGATACCCATCAGCTTGCCGGGTTCGACCGAAAAGCTGACGCCGTCGACCGCGCGAACTTCGCCATCATCGGTGAAAAATGAAGTACGAAGCGACTTTACTTCGAGTAGGGGCACTGCGACCTAAGCTATCATCCGAGGGAATGCGTCCATAGCAGGCGCTGAGCTAATGGCGATTGCTCGGGTCCAGCCGATCGCGGAGGTGGTCGCCCAGGAAGTTGAAAGACATCACCGCCAGGAAGATGAAGATGCCGGGGATCAGAATCCACGGATAGTGCGCGAGATTTTGGACGTCCTCAGCCTGCGCAAGAAGGTTGCCCCAACTCGACGCAGGCTCCTGGATGCCGAGGCCGAGCAGCGAAAGCGCGCTCTCCCCGAGGATGAAACCGGGAATCGAAAGCGTCGCCGCGACGATCGCATAGCCGAGCACCGAGGGCATCACGTGCCGCGTCAGCACGCGCCATCGCGAGCCGCCGAGCGCGCGTGCTGCTTCCACAAACGGTACCGACCGCACCGAGGCCGCCATCCCGCGGATAATGCGCGCGAAGCCCGCCCAACTGATGAAGCTCATGATCGCGACGATCATGAAAAACGTCGCGACCGCACTCATGCCCGACGGAATGATCGCGGCCAGCGCGAGCAGGAAATAAAATGACGGCAGCGACATCTCGATTTCAGACCAGCGCATGATGAGATTATCGAGCAGCCCGCCGACGTAGCCTGAAAGCGCGCCGATCGTGATTCCGAGGCCGAAGCTGATCGTCACACCGATGAGGCCTACGAACATCGACACGCGCGATCCATAGACGATGCGCGAAAACAGATCGCGCCCCAGGCCCTCGCTGCCCATCAAAAAAAATGGCGGCGCGCCCGGCTCGGTGGTAAACAGGTGCCCGAACGAAAACAGATGCACGTAGGTCTTGCTGCCGCGGTCCTCGGCGAACCTGCGCGCCTGCGCATCAACCATCGTCATCGGGTGTGCATAGAAAAACGCATGCGACCATTCCGACGGCGCACTGAGATGCAGCCGCATGGGAGGACAATCGGGCAGGCGTCGATTCTGGTAAGTCGGATCGTAGGGCGCGATGATCGGCGACGCGATCGCAAACAGGTAGAACAGCAACAGACACACGGCTGAAAAGCGCACCGGCCACGAGGCCAGCCGCCATTCGCGACGCAGGCCGACTAGATATCCGCTGCGCGGAGTATGCGGCGCTTCCTGCAGTGGAGGAAAAATTCGCGGCGCCGCGCTCATTGCGAACCCATCGACGAGAAATCGACGCGCGGATCGACTGCAACCAACGCGACATCGGCGAGCAAGTTGCCGAGCAGCAACAGCACGGTACCCATCAGCACCGAACCCATCACCAGGTAAATATCGAGCGAGCGCACCGCGTTGAGCAGCAGCAGACCCAATCCTTGCAGGTTCATCACCGCCTCGACCAGCGCGGCTCCGCCGAGAAGGTCGGCGAGGCCATAACCGGCCATGGTGACGAACGGATTGAGCGCGTTGCGCAGCACATGCTTGTAAATTACGGTGCGCTCCGAGAGACCCTTGGCGCGCGCGGTCCTGACGAAATCGGAATTTTTGATTTCGAGGATCTGCGAGCGCATCAGGCGCATCAGCGAGGCCATTCCGGCGACGCCGAGCACGAATACCGGCAATATCAGATGATTGATGCGGTCGCCGATTTTGTTGATCCAGTCGAGTTGCGCGTAATCGACCGAATAAGTTCCGCCGACTGGAAGATAGGGCGAGTTAATCTTCATCGCGAAGTACATCACCAGGAAGGCCAGGAAGAAATTCGGTACCGACATGCCGAAAAATGCGATGAACGACAGTATCCGATCCCAGATAGAGTTCTGATTGACCGCGACCACAATTCCGATCGGAATTGCGATGGTCCACGCGAAAAGCATGCTGGCCGCCGACAGAATGATGGTGTTGACGGCGCGCGAACCGATGAGACTGGTCACGCTGACGTTGAATGCGAGCGAGGTTCCAAGATTGAGATGCAGCACCGCCCATAGCCATTTTCCGTAGCGCACCAGGAGCGGCTGGTTGAGCCCGAACTGCGCCTCCATCTCCTTGATGAGTTGCGGCGAGATCGCGGGATTCATCTTGAGGTTGGAAAGGAAGTTGCCGGGCACCAGCGACATTACCAGGAACGACAGGAAAGTGATCCCGATAAGAAGCGGAATCATGTTGAGGGTACGTCTTATGAGGAAGCGCGCCATTTTAGTGTCTGCTCTCAATCAGTCCGGAGTAAACTCGATGTATTCTCTGCGGTAGAGGCCCCACACGGTAGGCCGAAAATTCCTGAGCGTATTCCGATACGCGGTGAATCGCGTCTGCCGCACCGTCTCGATTACCGGCAACTGGTCGTGAACGATCTCCTGAATCCGCCAATAGTACGGCACCCGTTTCTGCACATCCATTTCAGCAGTGCCCTGCTCCAGCAGCTTGTCGATTTCAGCTTCCCACGGCGTTGCGGGGCTTTTCTGATCCGGATACCAGATGTGCAAGTCGCCCGAGGAGCGCAGAACATTGGCGCCATTGTTGGGCTCGACGCCGCCGCCACCGAATCCGATCAGCACGCAATCCCAATCGAAGTTGCGGTCGAGCTTCTCAACCATTGTAGTGAACTCGAGGGGGCGATAGTTCACCTTGATTCCGAGGGTCGCGAGATCCTGCTTGAACATGGCGCACATCTGATCGCGCACCGGCACCCCGGTGTTGGTCATCAGATTGAAGACGATCGGATTGCCGCGCGGATCGATGCGGACACCGCCGCGTGCCAGATGATAGCCCGCGGCTTCGAGCATCTCCGCCGATTTCTTCAGATCGTACTCATAGTCGGTGAGGTTGGGATCATAGAACAGTTTATTGGCGGGCGAGATCATTCCGTAGGCGGGAACCGCGAGTCCATGAAAGCAGAGGTTGATCATCCCCTGCTTGTCGATCGCATGCGCCATCGCACGCAGGAAATTAATGTCGCTGAACCAGTCGAGCCTGGGATCGCGATGGCCATTGACCACGTAGTGATTCGGGTTGCGATTGAAGGAAAAGAACAGCTCCCCGGTATCGACTCCATTGCTCGCCACGGTGATGTTCAGTTCTTTCGCCCGCTCCTCCAGCGAAACGACCTCTTCCGGGCGCGGAGTATAAATGTCCAGCTGGCCCGCGAGGAACTTGAGGTACGCGGCGTTGAGGTCGGAAACGATCAGCGTGGTCTGGCCGCGCAGCCGCGGCAGCCGGCCGCCCCTTTCATCGCGCATCCAGAAATTTGGATTGGCGATGTACTGCAGAAGCTGGCTCTGCACGTAGCGGGTCATGATGAATTGCCCGAGTCCGATTAGATCGCGCGGAGGGGTATTGATGTTCCAGGCCTGGTTGAAGTGCCCGGCCTTATACACCGGCTCCAGAATGTGAGCCGGAATTATCGGAGTGCCGATCGAATACAACAGCGGCGCGAACGGACGCGGCAGACGCATCACGACGGTGTAATCGTCGGGCGCCTCGATCACCATCGGCTTGCCGTCGATAGTCAGAATCGAACGCGTCGAGTTGGGAACGTGCGGGTCGTAAATAACCTGCATCGTGAAGGCTACATCATGCGCGGTGAACGGCGCGCCATCAGCCCACTTCAAGCCATGACGCAAGTGGAAAGTTATCGACTTCTGATCGGACGCGAGGTCCCAGCGTTCCGCCAGACCCGGCTCCGGCAAGGTGGTCAGCTCGTTGATTCGAACCAGGGAATCGAACACATCGCCGAAGGCGTCATTGGAGCTCGAATCGGTCGAGAGAATCGGATTGAAGGTCCGCGGATCCCCGAGCGATGACTGATAAAAGATCTGCTGCTTGGGATGGTTGTCGCTCGCGTGTTCTACGTGGCATGCGCACGCTGCCAGTGCCGCCAGGGCGGCGACGATCGAGGTGCGCCACCGCTTAGCCATGAAACGGCGACCTCTGCTCGTGCGTCATGCCGATATCGACCTGCTTCGCATCGGGACCGGGCGTCAGCGTGAACACCGAGTCGGCGATTTTGCCGTTGACGATGGGACGCTTGTAGACAAATCCTACCCGGGTATCGGCGGCTGGAAAGTCGGCGTCGACCTTGTAGGCGAACATCACCCCTCCGATGTCATGGTAGTCGGAATAGCGAATCTCGAAATCCACAACTCCCGAGGGCATTCGCTTCCGCACCATCGCAAGCTGCCCATCCTGAAATCCCAGCTCGCGCCGCGAATGATCGGGCTCGCTAAATGCCAAAACAGTCATATCGCCTTCGGTCGTAACGGAATCCGGCGACGCGGTATTTTGTGCTTCGGGCACGATCCCCATCAGCAGACCGACTGCGTCGCGCGGCGCCATCGGGATGCGCGCGAAGCGCGCAAGCGTGGCAGCATCGGCGGTGCCGTGCATGAGCGTATTCCTGGACGGCTCAAAAATTTGCAGACGCGTGTCCTGCGCGGCGACGATAAGCGCAACCCCAAAAGGCGACATCGCTTCGACGCGCAGACTGCCGGGCCGCCGCACGGTCAGGTCCTCGCGCGCCTTAACGTGGTCGGTGCCGTTGTTGTATTCCATCACCGCGCTGGTCTGGAGGGATTCAAGTGCCCGATCGCGCTCGGCCATCGCGGTCGTGAGCGATGAGACATCGACTCTGCCGATAGCGGTATGGGTTTCAGCCTCGGGAGGTCGCGAGGTTGCGCAGGCCGACAAAGCCAGCACCACGGGCAGCATGAGCATGGAAAGCGGGCGCGCAGCCCTCGAGGCATACGTCACGCAATGAATGAGAAACCTCAGTGGGAGGCCGACGCCGCTCCGCCGCCCATCGCGGTCCGCAGATCCTGGATCTTGTCCTTCAGACGCGATTGCTGGTCGGTGGCCTGCGATTTCTTGAGCGCGTCGTCGTATTCGCGACTGGCTTCCTTGAGCTTGCCCATCTTGCGATAGGCGTCACCGAGATGCTCGGTGATGGTAGGATCGTTGTTGGAGATATTGACCGCGCGCTCGAGTTCCTGGACCGCCTTCTTGTAGTCGCCCTTCTGATAGTAAACCCATCCGAGGCTGTCGACGTAGAAGCCGTCCTCGGGCTCGACGGTCAGCGCGCGCTTGATCAGACTCTCGGCTTCGTCAAGATTTTTGCCCGATTCCGCATAGGTGTATCCGAGATAGTTGAGCGCCTGCGCGTTCTGCGGATTCAGCTCGATCGCCTTTCGCATTTCGCTCACGCCGGCTTCCTTCTGCTTGGTCTCATCGAGCAAGGCGCCGAGCGTGAAGTGGAACTTGTCGCTTTTTGGATTTAGCGCGATCATCTTGCGGGTCATATCGATCGCGGTGGGATAGTCCTTCTTTTCCTGGTAGATGCCGACGATGAAACCCATGATTTCGGTATCATCCGGTTTCTGCTTGAGCGCATCGTTGAGCGCGGCTATCGCGTCATCGTATCGGTTGGCCTTGTCGTACAAATATGCGAGCTGAAGACGCGACTCGCCGTACTTGTCGTTGGATTCCGGAATCTTGTTGTATTCGGCGATCGCTTTGTCGTTCTCACCTAGCTCGGTGTAGGTGGTGCCGAGGTAGTAGTGCACCCGATAATTGTCCGGCTCCGACCCGAGCACGAGGTTGAACTCGGTGGCCGCGCGGTCGTAGTCGCCACGCTCGAGATAGAGCAGGCCAATCTTCATGCGGGTATCGGCGGGATTGGTTTCGACGTCTTCGAGCTTCTTCAGATCGGTCAGAGCGCTCTCGAAGTTCTTCTGCCCGACGTGAAGTTGCGCCAACAGCTTGAGCGCCTGCTGATTGTTCGGGTTAACCTGGATGACCTTGTTGTAATATTCCTCGGCCTGTTTCGGCTTGCCCTCGATCTCGCGCAGCATCGCCATGTCGAGTAAGACCAGCTCCGACTGAGGATTCAGGTCGAGCGCCTTGGCGTAGTACCCTTCGGCGGCCGGATAGTTCTTGGCCGCCACCATCACGCGGCCGGCGTAGTAGTAGCCGAGGAAAGAGTTCGGATCGGCTTCGATGAGTCTTTTGAAGGTGGCCTCGGCGTTGGTGTAATCCTCGCGCTTTGCGTACAGAGTGCCGAGGTAGAGGTAAGCCTCCTGATTTTTCGGATCGGTGCGCAGGACCGCTTTGTAGTCCTGTTCCGCGGCGTCATCATTGCCCAGCGCAGAATTGATTCCGGCGGCGAGCAGGAGCGCGTCGGACTGATTGGGCTTTTCGGCGATCGCGTGGTTGACCTGCTCCAGCGCGTCCTTCAGACGACCCGAGCGGACATACATCGTAGCTAGCTGGACGCGAAGCTCGGCGCTGTTGGGGTCGTACTTGACCGCCTCCTCGTAGGAGGTGAGCGCCTCGGCCCGGTCGCCCTCGTTCATCGCGACTTCGGCCTTGAGGAACGCGCTCATGGCCTTGGCGTCGTCGGGAATTTCGACTGCGGGAGTGCCGCCGAAGGGATTGACCCCGTCGGCGCTGACCGTTTGAAGGTAGCCCTGATGCGGGCGCTGCACCGGGCCGCATCCGACCAATACCGCGGAGACCACGGCCACAATCACTAGCGCGGACGTGGGGCGAACTTTACTCATGAAACGCGAATCTCGAGAGCGTCCTCCAGTCACAGCTAACATGGCACATCAAAACCGTCAACGCGGCGACCCTTCAGATAGAATATCTCTCTCACTAATCAACATTATTATGGTTTTCCCTGTTTGACGCGACACGCCAATCGCGGTTACAGCGATCTTCTTGCGCGAGCGGGATGGCTCCAATACAGAGGGTGCCGGAGTCGCCAGATTTGACCGCCAGCCCACAGCCTTCCCCCACCGCCTCGCCGTCCCCGGTCGGGATGACCGCCGCCAGGCGCACGCTGGGCCTGATGCCGCTGGTATGCGTGATGTATCTGGTGGTCAGCGGCGGCGCCTACGGCCTCGAGGATGCGGTGCGACTTGCGGGCCCGCGCCTCACCATCGCGCTGTGCCTGCTGGTGCCGCTGACCCTCAGTCTCCCGACCGCTCTGATGGCGGCCGAGCTTACCGCGTTAATGCCGATTGAGGGCGGCTTCTATTTCTGGGTTAAAGAGGCGCTCGGACCGTTCGCCGGTTTCGCCGAGGCCTACATGACCATCCTCTACACCTCGGTGGACATGGCGATATATCCGGGCCTGTTCGCTGCTTATATTTCGTTCCTGATTCCGATTGGACCCGCGATGCAGGCAGTGCTCGCGGTCGCGCTCATCTGGCTGGCCGGGGGAATGAATCTGCTCGGCATCCGCCCGGTTGGATTCAGCTCAATCGCGCTGGCCGCGATACTGTTGTCGCCGTTCGCTGCAATGGTGATCATCGGGGCGCCGCATCTCATCCACTTCGTGCCACCAGTGCAGCCGCTATATGGGCCAGGCTTTTTCGGGGCGTTGGGCGCAGGCCTCACGGTTGTAATCTGGAATTTCGGCGGATGGGAAAATCTCAGCGTCGTATCGGGCGAGCTGGACGATCCCAAGCGCAACTACATCCGCGCGATTAGCGTCGCGCTGCCGATGGTCGTCGCGGGATACGTCCTGCCACTGTTGGTTTCGCTGTCAGGCGCGAAGAGTACCGCAGACTGGCAGATGGGATGGTTCTCGCACGAGGGTTTTCGCATTGGAGGACCGCTGCTCGGAGGCGCGCTCGCAATCGGCGGCGCGGTCATGTCATTCGCGGTATTCGAAGCGGCGATGCTGTGGGTATCGAGAATGCCGTTCGTGCTGGCGCGCGAGTCGTACCTGCCACCAGCGTTCGGCGAAATCCTGGCAGCCACCTCGACGCCGTGGAAATCAATCGTGCTCTGCTGCACCGTCTTCACCCTCCTGGTGCCGTTGGGATTTCTGGCGCTGGTGGTGCTCGACGTATTCTTCTACATGGCGGCGCTGGTGCTAGAGATGGTCGCTTTACTGAAACTGCGCCGGCTGCGGCCCAATCGCGACGGACTCTTCACGGTGGGTGGTGGGAAGTTCGGGCTCTACCTGGTGGCGGCGCTGCCGTTGGTGACGTGGGCCGCAACCTTCGGGCTTGCGATTTCACAGGGTGGAGGCCGGACCGATTTTCTGGTCGCGATCGTGATTGGAGCAACCGTGTTTCCAGCCTACGCATTTGCTCGTCGGCGATGGGGCGGACCAAGAGAGCGGGTTATCGCGGCGTAAGTCGATACAGATCGATCAGGTCCGAACGCGCGATCGATTCGAGATTGAACGACGTGCTCAACTGCGAGATTTCATCCTTCAGCAGATCTCCGTAGTCCTCGCGTTCCGGGGCGGTGACAAGAAGATAGGCCGGTCGGCCCGAACGCATCGCATCGGCGAGGATCTTCGTCTCGCTTTCATCGAGATGCGGGGCCGCAAACAGAACCGGCGGCACCGGACCGTTCCATCCCGCAGCCTTTTTCGCGTACAGCCGCGCAAGATGGTAATCGGTGAATTGCCCGCCCGGGTCGAAAGCGTTGAGTCCGACCAGTTCGGTCCTGGGCCGCGCCAGGTAGAGTTCCAGAAACTGAAGCGAGATGTTGCTGATCACGATGGCATCCGGTTGCAGTTGAGCGCGGACCGCAAGCAGCGTGGGCACCATCTTCGATTGCGACGGCGGCGTGGTGATGCGGCCCGCAGTTTCCGCCATCAGCGAAACCGTGAGCATCAGGTCCAGCGCGATGACGCCCGCAATGATGCCGATATCGCGCGAACTCTTACGCGCGACGGTGCGAGCCTCAGCCATCGCGCGATTCGCGATCACGATCCCGTAACCGGCGGCGCCAAAGAGAACAAACGTCGCGGGAAGAATGAACGCAATCTCAGTGAAGAAGTAGAAAAGGTAAATCGCCAGCAGGGCCGCGAGGAAGACCAGGCCAAACCACATCACGCGCAGGACCGCGCGCGAGGGAGACTTCAATGCCGCGGCGATCCCGATGGCCGCGAACGCCGCCGCTGCGAAGGGGTACATCAAGTATCGAGGATCGCCGGGATCGCCGAGCATCCCATCGAGTCCCGTCAAAGTGAGCAGATAGGAAAGGACATTGCCGTAAGGGTTCCCCGGCATCGTCGGGCCGAACAGGAATCGCAGATTGAAGGTCTTCCCGAACGACGCGTAAACCTCGGGCACCCAGAACGCATAGCCACTGTGCATCACTCCGCCGAGGTATCGATGGTTCGTCCATGCCTGCCAAATGGCAAATATCCCGAATGCGATGCCGAACGCGATCCCGCCCGGCACCAGCTCGAGTCGCCGCCTTCGCGAGCGAACCATGAACATCGCAGCGCCGATACCGGCCAGCATGGTTGCATTGGTCGGCCGAATCATCACCGTGAAGCCCGCCAGCAGGCCGCATAATGCCGCAGCTATCACCCATCTCGATGCCACACCATCTTCCGCTTCACTCGCGTAGTAAAACGCCAGCGCCGTCAGGATCGTCACCGTCAGCGTTGGGACATCGCTCAGAACCAGCGTCGAGTAGGTGATGAACACGGGGGACAGCGCGAGCAATCCGCATCCGGCTAACGCGCTCGGCCTGCCGAACATCCCGAACGCGAGGATGTAAAGCGAAGCAATGGCGAAGAGGCCCATCACCACGGTCGCGAGGCTTAGCAACTCGACTCGATCCCCGAGGATCGGATACGCGGCGGCCAGAATCAGCGGGTAGCCTTCGGTGTAGCGTGAGGGATATGAATAGCCTCCAAAATGGAGCACCGGACCCATCCCACGATCGAGATTCACCGCCGCGGCCGCGTACTCGAGGCCGTCGGGCCACGGCATCAGCTCCATGCCCCGGCGAAATCCGCTGCGCGCCATCATGAACAGCGCGAGCGTGAGCAACATCGCGACCGCAATGCCGTCGATGAAGCTGAGGCGGCCGGGCTCTGATGCGACCGCGTCGGGGGACGCCTTCCGCAATGGCGCGGGCTTCTTCAAAGAGCGCTCCCGCCGAGTTCGGCGCTGTGCTGCTGATCGCCCTTGCAATCCCGCGACTGGTGCGGCTTTTCTATCCGGCAATCTGGGTCGAAGACGATTTCTACCTCGAGGCGGCATGGCTGGTGAGCGCGGGGATGCGGCCCTACCTGGACTTCGTGCATCCGCATTTTCCGCTGCTGGAGTATTTCAGCGCGGCCTATCTCAAGATTTTCGGCGCCAGTCATTTCTCGATCGAGATCCTCAACGAGGCGGCGATTTATGCCACCAGCCTGCTGACCTTCAAGCTCGCCGTGCGCATGACGACGCGGCGCGCGGCCATAGGCGCGGCGATTCTATATGCAACCAGCTCGCTTGTCTTTCGCTACCACGTCTACGAGCGCGAATGCTTCGTTGCGCCGTTGATCCTGGTCGCCGCAATTCTCGCTCCTGATGCGGACGACAGCACGCCCTCGTCGTATCGACGACTCGCGTGGATGGCGCTCGCGCTCAGCGGAGCATGCCTCATCAAGCTGACGGCGTTCATCCCGGTCGCGGTCATTCTGGCATTCATGGCGCTGGTGCAGCGCCGGTGGCGCGAGGCGATTACCGTCGCGGCCGAGGTCGCCATCGCGATGATCATCGCGATACTGGTTTGCTACGCAATCTATGGCCCCGAGTTCCTCTTCCAGACTTTCATCTTCCATTTCATGAAGGGCCGCACCGATTTGCTATCGGTCATGCTGTATCCGCTCGCGATTCTCGACCTTCAACTTCCGCTCTTTGTCATCGGATGTGTGACGGGGTTCTTGTCGCTGAGGCGGGAGGCTCTGCGCAACTCCAAAATCCTGTCGGTCTTCGCGGTCGTCGCGGCCGAGTATCTGTTCTTCGGCATCCTCAGCCCAACCGCGTGGGCGCACAACTATCTCGAGGCGCTCCCGTTCATCACCATCGTCGGCGGGATCGGCGTCGATTGGATGATCGGTCAGGCGCTGGCTTTGTCTGGTAGAACCAGAAATTCGGAAGGATGGATTCCACTTGCCGGATGCGCCCTCTTCTTTCTCATTTCAATTTTATGGATCGCGCCGCTGGAGAATGAAAACTGGCTCCAAGGTTCGGTTTATGGATTCGGCTTCGTCCCGCGCGAAGAAGTCGCGCGCATCGGCGCCGCGCTGCATGATGCCACTCGGCCCGATGACGATGTCCTCGCGCCCGCCTTCATCAGCTTTGAGGCGAACCGGCGCGAGCTGATCCGGTTTCCCGAAACTTACGGCGTCTTGCGCGAGGCGGAAGAGGAGTATCAGCGCGGCGGCTTCCTGAAAGCGCGGGCCCATCTCGGGCAGGAGAATTTCTTTCGTCTGATTGCCGAGACCGCGCATTTCTGGCGCGACCCGATCATCAAGTCGATTCAAGATGGAAAATTGAACGCGATCGTGCCGGACTCGCCAATTCAACTGCTACCGCTGGTTTGTCCGCAGGACCAACGTAGCCTCTGCTCGCTACCGCCCGATTTTCCGCAGGTTCTGCTCGACCGCGGCTTCAAGCCGATATACCAAACCGATCACTTCGTTCTGTGGGATCGTAAATCGGCGATCGAATCGCCCGCTCCGTAGTGTCTCGGATTTCAGCTGTGTCCGAACAACCCACTGAGGTTTTCAAATCGGCCACTCGTTCAGCCGTCAGCCAACTGCGAGTCGGGGTGAACTGTCCAATCGGATAACCCCAGCTGAGCCACAGCGCATAACTGATTTAGAACGCCAGAACCACTCCGGCGTCTGATACGGGGCGGGTTCCCTTATCTCTAGAGTTGCTCGTCATTGATTCCTTCCTCAAAATTTCCATTTGAGGATGGCTCAGAAATCTCGTCCACACCGAATGATGCCGGTGGCTCGCCGTTGTCCGCCGTCGCCATCGGCGTGGTTTTTAATCTGGCGCCCATTTCTACCAAGCCGAAGGTGTTAGGTCCGACTTTGTTAAAGACTTGGCCGTTTCGGACATAGGCAGATAAACTGCCCCCGATTGAACCCCGATTTGCCCGATCCACGGGTCTGCCGATTGCTTTTAAAATCTCGCTAATATGCAGCGGTCGTCCTGCCTTTTTAATGGCATCACGGGCCTTTGCCATAGCGGTGCCGGCTCGCAGCAGCATATCGGGGTCCGGAAGTGTGGCGGGCGTCTTCGGCAGGAATCGCAGAGTGTCGGATAGCGCTTGAATATACGCTTTGCCTTCACGTATCTGGAGTTCGTACTCGCGAATCTCCTCCTCCTTCCTGGCGATTCTTTTTTGGATTTCTTCTCTCAAGTCCATAGCTCCGATATCCTCCCGCCTGCTTCATAGTAACAGGGAATGATGAGCTGTGGAAATGTGGAAAATCGACGTGCCACGATCATTCATTTATCATTCCTTTTCGCTACCATCTATGAGCGGTCATGCAATGGAGAAGATGATGGAAAATCCACAATACGGTGATTTCGCCCGCAAACTGGATGAGAGGAAAAGGACCGCGCGTAGTGGTGCCGAGTATTGGATGGGACGCGACATCCAGCCGCTCGTGGGCTATGCAGATTGGCGGCATTTCGAGGAAGTTGTCCAAAAAGCTCGATTGGCGTGCGAGAGTACGGGAGTGGATCCCGATCACCATTTCGTCGCGACCGACCAGATGGTCAGCATCGGAAGTGGCGCGAAGCGGATGAGAAGAGATTGGTTTCTCAGCCGCTATGCAGCTTACCTCATCGCCATGAACGGGAACCCTGGCAAAGCGGAAGTCGCTTTCGCGCAGACATATTTTGCCGTGGAGGCCCGACGCCAGGAAAAGCACGACCAGCTCGTTGATGTAGAAAAGCGCATCGCGCTACGGCGGCGCGTAGCAAATGCCAATATCGGGCTGAACAGCGTCGCCAAACGGGCCGGCGTGCAGCGATACGCCCTCTTTCATGCGGCCGGATACAAGAGTCTCTACGGCTTGGCGCTGCCTGAGATCAAGCGCAAGAAGGGACTGCGTGATAGTGATGATTTGCTGGATCGCGCGGGACGAACTGAACTGGCAGCCAATGAATTCAGAATAACTCAGACCGAAGATAAGATCGTGCGCGAAAGTATCGTCGGCGAACAGCACGCCATCACCGCGCATCAGACCGTGGCAGCGGAGGTGCGCGCGACCATCAAGCGGTTGAACGGCACCATGCCGGAGGATTTGCCGCCAGAACCATCCATCAAGAAGATTTTGGCACAGCGTTCGAAGAACCTACCGCCACCATCGGAGAACTGAGAAGCGCGCGGACCTTTCTCCCCATCGGCGCCAAGATTGTCGGCTTGGAAATCACTCCGATGCGATGAAATTTTCGCCGACAATAAGAATCGGAATTCGATGACCCGAGACCAACTCCAAAGACTCGGACCGCACACTGAGGACTGAGGAAAAGCGTTTCAGGGCGTGCCTCCAGGCCGCACCGCATCGGTGCTGCGCACACGTTTCAGGAACAAAGCCGAATTAGGCCGGCACCTTGATTTTTCACCTTCCGGGCTCGGCAGAAGGCCAAAGCCACAAGTCAGTTGCGCGGTGAGGTATCGCACACCGTGACGCTGCCGGGGGTGGGCCATGATTGAATTTCGGGAAGAACCTTCTCCCCTAAAATCTCGATCGATCGCATCACTTGCTCATGCGGAATGGCGCCGTACTGAAGAAAAAACAGCACCTGGTCCCCGCCCAGCTCGCGATAGCGCCGGGCCACCCGCAGCGCTTCCGAGGCTGCTCCGACCGCGATCAGATCGTCACCCTTGAGGAAGCTGTAGTAGTCGCCGGTAATTTGCGCGGGATCGAATTTCGCCGCAGTCTGCAGATACTTGTATGACTTGTCCTTCGATGCGGCCTGACCCACGCTCGACACCAGCGTGAAACCCTTGCGCACGTACCACAGCACCGCCTCGCGCGCGAAGTCCTCGGCCTTCTTCGGATTGTCGTCGATCACTCCCATGATGTTCAGGGAAATCTGATTGTTGATGGACTGCCCGACCGGCTTCGCATGCTTGATGGTGTCGCGATAGAGCTTGATGCGCGGGGCGACATCCCGGAGCTCGACCCCCAGCGTGAAGCATAGCGCGCCGAGGCCGCGCTGCGCGGCCAGTTCGAAGGTCTCGGGATTGGTGCATGCCACCCACATCGGCGGATGCGGCTTCTGCACCGGTTTGGGAATCACCGAAACCGGATGCTCGACCGGCCAGTACTTGCCGGCGTGCGTGAACGGATCCTCGCGCCACATGCGCGGGATCATCTCGACCGCTTCGGCCCATCGCGGACGGGTCTCGTCCGGCGTCATCCCGAAGCCGAGGATCTCATCCATGGTGGTGGCGCGGCCGGTGCCGAATTCGACACGGCCGTTGGAAACGATATCCAGCACACCGATTCGTTCTGCTACGCGTAGCGGATGGTTGAAGGGCAGCACCACGACGCCGTGGCCGATGCGAATGCGCCTGGTGCGGCCGGCGACGCATCCGAGGAAAACCTCGGGCGCGGAGCAGTAGGAAAATTCGTGCAGGAAGTGATGCTCGACGGTCCACACCGAATCGAAGCCGAGCCGGTCGGCAAGTTCGATCTGCTCGAGCGTATCCCGATAAATGTCGGCTTCGTAGGTGGGAGATTTGAAGGGCTTGATCGTCTCGATCTCGTAGATCAGCCCGGCCTTCATTTTTTTGCGCTCCATTGGCGCATGAATTCGCGAGCCTGCCGCGCCAGCAAGCGGCGCAAATCGAAGCGGGGACCGTGCAGGTACCACAGGTTGGCCAGGCCCAGGTAGCTGGCGAACATTTGGGTCGCAGCCCATCGGGCATCGAGCGACGGATCGAAGATTCCGAGCTCCTTTCCGCGCTGGACCATGGTGCGCATATTGTTCAGATAGCCGAGGTTGGCGCGGCGCATCGCCTTGAGCACGCGCGGGCTTATCTTGTGCGATTCGAGGGTGATGATGAGGAGCAGACGACTGACCCAGGGATTCTTCTCATTGAGCACCGCCATGTTCTCGAACGCCCACTGGAACATGCGGGTGAATTCCTTTTTCGAGGTGATCGGCTTGCGCGGATAAGGATGACCCCATTCGCCGAGGACTTTTTCGACCACCGCGAGGAAGAACTCTTCCTTGTCGCTGAAGTGCCAATAGAGCGCGCCCTTGGTGACGCCGGCCGCGCGGGCAATGCGCGACAGCGAGGTGCCGCGATATCCGAAGGAAGCGAACAAATCCATCGCGGCATCGATCAGGACCTGGTCGAGCGAGCCGCGACGGCGCGGAGCCGGGGTGGCCGGGTCGGCAATGACGGGTTTTCGTGCTGCACTAATCATGATGTTGAACGAACGGAATGGTGCGGCACATCGGCGGCGAGATCAAGGGTCGCTTCCCGATTTCACGATCGCCGACGATATGACGCATCCAACCGCGCCATTTCGACGGGCGCAAACCCGCGAAAAGGGGTCGTACTATCGCGTAGACCTGACGAAGTAGTGGACTCGAAGGTCAGTTACGAGTCGAGGGATCGTCGGACAACTTCATATTGCGCTCCAGGCACCATTTGTCGATGACTTCGGCATTGAAGCGCCAATCGGTTCCGATCCTGAATCCTGGTAGCTCACCACGGCGCAACAGCTTATAAATGGTGGAAGGATGAACGCGCAGGTAGTCGGACAATTCCTTTACCGTCATTACGCGCGGCAAGGTGTACTTGGATTCCGTAGCCATGGCATCTCCCGGTAAAGAAAGTTCAGCGCGCCGTCCGAAAGTGGTCAATTGATACTTCTTGAGACTCTGCAAAACGGCTCCGCTATTTTTACGCCCACCTTCTCTTCTTTAGTAACTCGCAAAACTGCGGGGAGAGGTCAAGAGGCGCTATCGCCTGATTTGTACAGTTGGAAGGCCCCGCTCCGGCTTCATAGAAGCCGTATATTCAGTAGAATAACTAATACGCTACCATTTAGCCAGTCGTTATGTAGCATTTTCGCATCTTCATTGCGGTCTCAGTGGGGCGAAATTGTGTAATTCCAGTTCGACAGGCCGATGATGTGTCCCACCGCTTCGACGCTTCCAATATCCAGAATCAACCGGACGCGGCACTGCCACAGATTGAGAACGCCCTAATCTGACCGGAGCGGGACCGCTTCGGAGGGGGTCGCCTGTAGGGGCCGCGACCGAAAGCTGCTGGGTCAGCCGCGTGCCATCGGGTTGAAGCGTCGCAGGAGTGTAAAAATGTGGCGGAGGATCAATGGCCAGCCGTTGCGAATTTTGCCCGAGTAGACCTGCATCGATTGGCCAGCGCGCGAGAATCGAGGCACGTCAAAGAAATTCGAGCCTCGCGTCGAAGCTGGTGCGGTTGATATCGACCACGATGTAGCCGCCACCCTTGAATGGGCCCGCGTTGAGCACCACGGTTCGCCCGATTGTATCCGTCGCCGCCGATTCGTGGATATGTCCCGAGATGCAAACTTCGGGCTGATGCTCCTCAATAAACTGCCGCGCGGCCGGCGACCCCACCGCTTTGCCGCTCATGATGCGGTCGCATTTGGTCTCCAGCGGCGGCGTATGACACACCATCACCAGCGGGCGCACCTCGCGCACCTCGTCGTAGCCGCGCTGGAGTGCCGCATAGATTTCATCTTCGGTGAACTCGCTCGGGGTCTTGAACGGAGTCAAGTTGGAGCCGCCGCATCCGAACAGTCCCACCCCATCGATGACCATCCCTTTGCCATGCAGCGCGATTCCCTCGCGTTCGAAGTATGGAAACGTCTCCGGCTTATCGAGGTTGCCGGGAACCGCAAGGACCTTTTTGCAGCATGCGCGGACGTCGTCGAGGACCTTGCGCGCGTCCTCGATGCCGCCGAAATTGGTCAGGTCGCCGGCGATGATGGCGAGGTCGGTATCGCGCCACACCTCGGACATCCGGGCCAGGTTGCGGGTCGCCATGTGCACATCGCTGATGGAAACGATTTTCATGCTGAAGATCAGGTTAGCGGAACCTTGCTGCGGCGCAACCGATACTTTCCCGCCGTCGAAGAGCGTGGGAAGCTTCCAGGATGGCGATGCCGCATGACCAATTCGCGTTCGTGCTGGTGCGGCCGAAGCAAGCCGGCAACATCGGCTCCGCGGCGCGCGCGATAAAAAACATGGGCTTTGACGACCTTCGACTGGTCGCTCCCGAAGCCTCCTCAAAATCAAACCCCGCACATGCGATGGCGGTGCACGCCAACGACGTCCTTGCGCATGCGAAAATTTTCCCGAGCCTCGGCGTCGCGGTTGAAGACTGCAACCTGACCGTCGGCACCACCTGCCGAACCGGGCCGTATCGGGAGGCGGTGCGTCCGTTGCGGGAATCGGCGATCGAACTCGCGCAGGCATCGCAGGTTAACCGCATCGCGATAATCTTCGGCGCGGAGGATACCGGGCTCACCAATCGCGAACTCAAGTTCTGTCAGAAGCTCATTACGATTCCGGCCTCGGCCGAGTACGCCTCCATCAACCTCGCGCAGGCGGTGATTCTATGCGCCTACGAACTGCGGATGGCTTTGCTCGGTTCCGAGCTGCGCGGCGCGGCCGAACCCCCACAGCTCGCGAGCGCGACCGCCGTCAACGCCGCGATGGAGCGGCTGAAGGAAGCGTTGCTGTCGATCGGATTTTTGCCCGAGGAAAACCCCGATCACATCATGTTCACGCTACGAGGCATCTTCGCGCGAAGCGGACTCGGCCCGCGCGAGCTCGAAATCATCAACGGAATCGCGAAGCATACCAAATGGGCGGCGGACGGCGGTCACGCGACTTTGGCAGCCAAGCGCGCCGCCGGCAAAAAGCTGCGCTAGCCATCTCCAGCAGCCGGTTATTTAGGGACGACGAATCCGTAGCGTTGCATGATCGCGAGGCCGTCGGGCGTCTTCAGGAAGGCCACAAACTTCTTTGCCAAGTCCTTCTTCTTCGAGGACTTCAGAACCACTGCCGCCTGTTCGATCGCGGGATAATCGCCGGCCGGGATTTCGTAGTACCTGCCCTTGTCCTTCATGGTCGGCGCGAGCGCCAGCGAAAGCGCGATGATGCCGATCTCGGCATTGCCCGACTGCACGAACTGCGCGGTCTGGGAAATATTTTCGCCCAACACGATTTTGTCTTTGACCTGATTGTAGATTCCCTCGTGTTCGAGCGCTGCCTTGGCCGCGCGCCCATAGGGAGCATGCTCGGGGTTGGCGATCGCAATCTTGTGAATTGCGGGATCGGTCAACATCTTCATTCCCTTGCTGACGTCGAGTTTTGAGCCCGCCGGAACCCAGAGCACGATCTTGCCGACCGCGTATTGATAAAGCGTTCCGGGCTCGGCCAGTCCGGCAGTTTCGAGCTTCCTGGCGTAGCTGACGTCAGCCGAAAAGAAGAGGTCGAAAGGCGCGCCATTCTGAATCTGGGAAAAGAAATTGCCCGAGGAACCGAAAGATAACTTGATCTGGTCGCCGGTCTGCTCCTGAAACTTCGCAGCTACCTCCCCGAAGGCGAAGGTCAAATCGGATGCGGCGGCAACTGTGATTTGGTTGGCCGCATGCGCTGGCACTGCGAGGCCCAAAGCGAGCAGCATCAGCATCGCGAAGGCAAAGAGAGCGTTCATAGCCTGGTTGAGGTTGGGTCGTTTCACTAGCGGCCTCGCGTCGATCAGCATCGATGGATTTCGTTGGGTTGGTTTTGAATTCTTGGTGACTTGTGACATATGCCATGTTGCTTGTCGTAATGACAAGCGTTCTGGCAGGACCAAAAGCAGTTTTAGCCGAAAGATGGAGGATAGCTTCGATGAAAGTAGTCAGTCGTTCGCGATTGGCGAACCTGGCGACCGCCGCGTTGGTGACGCTGGCGTGCGGTTGCGGGGCAATGAATTTCACCCCAACCGGTACCGCGTCGCATGCGGCAGCGACGCCGCCTTTGCGCGTCCAGGACTGCGGGGTGGTCAGCACCGGGACGCCGAACCGCTTCGTGTGTAACGGCAAAGTCTACACGTCATATCAACTGGCCAAGCTTCGCGAGGATCGGGCCCTCAAGAAGTTGTCCGCTCAATGAGAATCGTGCGCATCGAATTCACAGACCAGGGAGGAGTTTCATGAAGCTCGGACGATGGAAATTTGCGGCGCTTGCCGCGTTATCATTATCGATGCTCGGCGGCGCCGGGTTGCGGCCGTCTTTTGCGCAATCGGCGCCGCGCGGCATTACGCTGTATGAGGACGAAAAGACCGGCGCGCTTTATCGCAAACCGGGAAGGGGCCGCGTCGCCGTTATCCTGAGCTTCGATGCAGCTCCGGCGCCCGGCGCGGTGGAGAAGCAGGTCCAGGAAGTCAAAAAGAGCAACGACGAGCTACGCGCCGAGTTCAAGGCGAATCAGCAAACCCTGATCAAGGAAAATACCGAGCTCAAGGCGCGGGTGGCGAAAATCGAACCGGCCTGGTCGGATTACCTGAATAACTTCCGCGATCGATTTCGCCTTGGCGCCCAGGTCTTCGCCAGTTACAAAATGTATACCCATACCGGCTTCGGGCCCGCGCAGTTCGACAGCAATACCTGGCCCGGTCCGGGCAACAACCTCTACAACAGCTTCGATATCGACCGCGCCTATTTGAATTTCTACTTCAATCCGACTCCCGACTGGCTGCTGCGCGTGACCCCTGACATCTATAAGACCTTCGGCAACGCGACGCCGACCGCCAACAGTCACGTTTCCTCGATCGGCAGCAATCTTACCGGCAATTTGTCCTATCGGATCAAGTACGCCTACCTCGAGTACAACAAGATCCTGGACTGGGCCGGCGATACCACTAAGGGCGCGGTGGTCCAATTCGGCTCGATTCCCAATGCATTCGTGCCATGGGAAGAGGAGTTGTCCACCTTCCGTTATGTTACCGCATCGCCGTGGAATTATGCGGGCCTCTCAACCACGCAACTCGGCTTCGGAATCAACGGCCCGATCCGGTACCGCGAGCGCACCTACCTTGATTACGCCGCGGGGGTGTATACGAACGCGAAGTACAACCAGTTCGAGCAGACCAACACCAAGCAGGTGATGGGGCGGTTGACCGCGTTTCCCTTCGGTTCATCGTGGAAGAATCAGGGTTTCGGGATGACCGCATTCTACGATTACGGTTACAACAACTCCTCACCCGACAGCAGCGGATTCACGACCGGCTTCGGACCCAACCCCAGCGCATTCGGGCGCGTTGCCAGTGCGCATCTCGATCGATGGGCGGCACTACTCCACTACACGGCCGAGCAATGGGGAATCGCCTTCGAATATGACCAGGGGCACAATGCCTTCCCCGGCGCCAATCTCTTCTCCGGCAGCGGACCCACAGTTTTCTTCACGCCCCCGGCAGCGGCTTCGCCGAACGGCGGAAGCTCAAATCCGTACAATGTTCCCTACTACAACTTCTCGGCGATGACTGCCGCACTGCTGGGCAACAGCCGCACCGTTCAGCGAGGGTTCGATGTCTTCGGACATCTACATATTCCGCAGACCCCGTTCAGGCTCATCGGCCTGTTCCAGTGGTTTGAGCCCAACTCGAAGGTGGACAACGATCCGCTGGATTTCTATCGCTACATGGTCGGCGTCGAGTGGCAGATCAACGAATTCGTGCGGCTGGCGGTAGATACGCAGAACCTGAGCTTCTACCATGACCAGGAACCGTTCTCGACTGCGTATGCAAACACCTTCGCCAACGTCTTCCTGCCGATCAAAAATACCAGCTCGGCGGGGGCGACGCCGTTCCAGCCGCCCAAGACCATTGCCCAGCCGGTTCCGCGCGATACCCACGCGGTCGAGCTGAACCTCGAGTTCGCGTTCTAGATCTCCCTCAGCGATCCGGCGCGAAGGGCTTCAGTGCCTCCGCGCCGGACCTTAATAATGTGCGCTACCATGCGACAGGTCGGCTTAGCTGCTCCGACATCGTGGCTCGCGACGGTCGGATTCGCGGTGGCGTGGCTGGCATTGATGCTGGCATACAGCCCCCTTGGCGGACCGGCTGGCGACGCGCTGGATCGATAAGCCGCCAACCCTGGGCGCGTTCCGCGCGCTGCAACAATCGCGCGCCAAATTGATCATCGGCATCGTGGTCGCGGCGTCACCCCGGCCTAGCCTTGAGCCTCCTTCGAGAAGCAATAGCCGGCGCCGTGCAGCCAGCATGAGGGCGCCTTCTCGTGCGCGTCGCGACGCAACGAGCGCACCTCGGTGATGGGCGTTTGCCACGATTGTTCCAACAATCGATCCGCTTCGCGGTCGAGCGCGCCGAAGCAGGGGAATATCGCGACCGAACCGGCGAATGAGGCGTCGTATCGATCGCCCGCCAGCCGCTGGATGCGCATCATCGCGCCCCATCCGGCCATGCCCTGGCCGAAGACTGCTCCGTCGGGCCATCGGACTAGGGGAAATAACAGCCGTCCGCCCTCCTTGAGCGAATCGAGCCACAGGTTCAGCGGATGTGTCGCACCCGCATTGACCAGGATCGCGTCAACCGGACCCGGATCGTATATGGACGCATCCGCGGCGAGCACCTCGACATTCGTAAACGGTTGCAGATTGGACTTGGCCCTTTGTGCGAGGTCAGTATCCAGGTCGAATGCGATGACTCTTCCGCGTTCGCCGACCACCGAAGCGATCAACGCGGTGTAGTATCCCGGGCCGCATCCCGCGTGCACGGCGGTTTCGCCTTCGCGCAAATCCAGCGCATCGATCCACCTGGTGAGACCGCTCGGCATCCCGTTGTTGAGGCCGCGGGCCGCATCGATGCTGACCAGCACGTCCTGGTAAAGATGCGCGGGATTGTCGTCGGCCGTATATCGGTATTGTAGCGACAAATCCGTCAGGAGCCAGGGGCCGCGACCGAGGAAGGCTTCGCGCGGGACTTCGGCGAGTGCACGCACCAGCCGTTGGTTGCGCAGTTTGGCTTTTTCGCGGAGCATCTCGGCATACTTGCGCCGCACAATTTTCAAACTTCCGACGTCAGGCATACTCCATCTCCTTTACCCGACCTGGGCAGATGTTACGTCTGAGTCGGCCGACACGCGAACGGTTTTTGGTTGAACTCTAATCCGGCTGCGATAAGCTGAGCGACAATTGCAATGGGCGAACTGATCTACATCCGGGAATTTGATCTGCGCCGCGATATCGCCAGGAGCCGCGACCGAAGTCGCGCGCGCGAGCGCCAAAGTCTCGAGCGCGCGGTGGAAATTCTCAAGCAGAACCTCCACGCCACCGCAGTCGAGATCGTCGATGCATCCGGCTACGAGCAGACCGATTTGCTGGATCGCGCGGAAAAGTTCATCGCGCTGATCCGTTACGGGATGCGGATGCTGGGTGACGACGACCCGCAGCCGCTGCTCTCGATCGATAGAAGATGAGCGAAGAAGGCATCAACCTCCGCATCACGGGAATCGAACCCGGCCCCGAAGTGGCCGGTGCGCGATGGCTGCAGATTCAAACCACCCGCGGTCCAATTCCGATGATCCTTCATGCAGCGCCGGAGCCCGGTCGGGCAGCATTGTGCGTGAGCGGAGCAATCGGCGGATACGACGGGCCCGCGATGCTCTATGCCAAGCTCGGATTGAACCTGCCGAAAAAGGGTATCAGCATCGCTCGCATCAACTATCGCGCGCCCAATGATTTCGGCGAATGCGTGCTCGACACGATGGCGGGCCTCGCATTCCTCAAGGGCACCGGCTATCAGCGCGCGGCACTCCTGGGGCATTCGTTCGGCGGCGCGGTTGCTATCAACGCCGGCACGCTGAGTCCCAATGTCACCACGGTCATCGCGATCTCGAGCCAGCTCGCGGGTGCGCATACGGTGGGGGAGTTGGCGCCGAAGCCGCTGCTGCTGATCCATGGGATGGCCGACACCATCCTGTCGCATCAATGTTCCGAGATGCTGTACGAGCGCGCCGCCGAGCCCAAGACCATGAAGCTGTATCCGGGCACCGGTCATCTGATGATCGAGGCGCGCAAGGAAATGATCGAACTGGTCTCCGACTGGCTGCTGCAAAAAGTCTGAACCGCCTCGACGCGAGGTTTCAGCGCCCTCGCGATTCGGCTGCCGTCTGGTCTACATTCTCGGGCAATGCAGTCCGCGGAGACATCGCCGTTCGGGAACTTCGTAGGCCGTACGCGAGAGCTGGCGGAGTTGCGCGCGGCGCTTGACGAGGCGCGCAATAGTCGCGGCCGTCTGTTCCTAATCTCGGGAGAACCGGGCATCGGCAAGACCCGCCTCGCCGAGGAGGTTGCGCGCGAGGCTACGAATCGCGGGGTACCTGCGGTGTGGGGGCGATGCTGGGAGGGTGATGGCGCGCCGCCGTATTGGCCATGGATCCAGGCGATTCGCGCACTGGTTGCCGCCGTTGATCCGACTGCGCGACGAACCATCCTCGAATCGGAGCAGGCCTACTCAACCATCGAAGCGGTAGCCCAGATTGTACCGGAGTTGCATGGGGGCGCCGGCGCGCGCAGGCTCCCGCCCCTGCCACCGATGGAACCCGAGCAGGCGCGCTTTCGGCTCTTCGATGCGGTGGCGACGCTGCTCAAGAGCTTTGCGCAGTTGGGTCCGCTGCTCGTCATCCTCGATGATCTGCACGACGCCGATCCGGCTTCGTTGCTGATGCTACGATTCGTGGCGCGCGAACTGGGCCGTATTGGAATGCTGATCGTCGGGACGTATCGCGAGCTCGAGGTGCAACGTTCGCCGGAGCTCAGCCGGCACATCGGCGACCTCGCGCGCGAGGGGCGTTCGTTGCCGCTGGCGGGATTGAGCGAGGCCGAGGTGGGCCAATTCTATCGCGCGGTGGCGGGACAGGCACCCGCGGGCGAACTGGCCGCGCGCCTTCATTTGGCGACCGCCGGTAATCCACTTTATGTGGATGGCATCGTGCGCAGCATGGTTTCCGAGCGCGAGGGCGGCCACCCGATAACCTCGAGTGAGCATTTCCGGACGCCCGAGACTTTGCGCGAGGCGATAAGCCGCCGCCTCGAGATGCTGTCGGAACCGACTCAGTCGGTACTGAACATCGCCGCCGTAATTGGCAATGACTTTGTGGGTGGGACTTTTCGGAGGGTTGCTGCCATCTCGCAGGAAAAGGCGAACTCGATGCTGGATGAGGCGTCGGCCGCCGGAATACTGATCGCACTCGAGAACGATCGCTTTCGTTTCGCACATGCACTGATTCGCTCGGCGCTCTACGAGGCGCTGGATACCAATCGCAGAATTGGCTTGCATCGCGCAGTCGGCGAAGCAATCGAGGAGCTTCACGCACAAAACCTCGATGCGCATCTCGACCAGTTGGCGCATCATTTTCGCGCCGCAGGCGTGACGGAAAAGGCCATCGACTACTCGTATCGCGCAGCCAAGGCCGCGTACGCGGTGTATGCCTATGCGCTCGCCGCCGAGCATTGGCGCGCCGTCGATAAGATGACCGCGGGCCAACGCGACGAGCGCCGCGCGGATATGCTCTTTGGCCTGGGCCAGGTAGAAGCGTTTCAGTTGGATCCCGCCGCCGGCATCGCCCATCTGGAACAGGCATTGGAACTCTTTCGCGAGTTAAAAATCGACGAGCGCATCGCATCTGTAAATGTAACTCTCGGTCTCGCGCAGGTTTTCCTCGCGGATTTCGCGCCGCAAATGAATGTTGCGCGGTCGCTCCAGTACTTTCGTAAGGGGCAGGAATGGCACGGGGAGTTCACCGACCCCCTGTCGCCTGGATGGCTCCAACGTGGCATGTCCGTCGCGCTGTTTCAGCAAGTCCGAATCGAAGAAGCACTGGCCTCGGCTAGACGCGCAACGGAGCTTTGGCGCGAGCTTTCTGGCCCGATGTGGATCCACGCAGGGGCCTTTGTCGGGCAGCTGCTTTCGCTCAAGGGACGCCATCGCGAATCCGCCGCGATGCTGCAGGAGGTGATGCGGGCTCTGGAGGAGGTTCGTGACCCGACCCTCCTTCATGTCGCGGTGTGGTCGGCCGGCTGGACCAAAATGACGATGCTGAATCCAACCGAGGCGCGCCGATTCTTTACGATGGCAGTTGAGCACCAGCGAATGCCGCCCGAAATGCGCACCCGGGCTTTGGAATTCCTCGCGATGACCGAGGTCATGAGCGGAAATTCGACGCGCGCGAAAGAAATCGCCGCCGCACAACGAATAAATCCTCACTTCCAAGCTGCCATCGCCACGTTCGATGGAGACTTTGACCGCGCGATCGAGCTGCAGCGGACCATGATCGAATGGGCACGGCGGACCGGCCATCTGTGGGATGTCGTGACCTCAATGCCGGGGCTGGCGGGTACGCTTCGATTGGCAGGGGATCCCAAGCAGGCTCTGGAACTTATCGAAGAGACGATACGGCTGTATGATCCGACTGACTATTGGCTTGAGAGCGGAGTTCGCCCGCTTGCGGCAACGTTGGAGATCGAGGCGGGCCGGCTCGACCGTGCCGCTGCGCATCTCGAGGTATGTCGCGGCATCCTCGCACAAGGCGAAAACTGGGGCGGCCGGGAGGGTCCGACCCATCGCGCGGAAGGAAGGCTGGCGGCAGCGCTGGGACGCCCCTTCGAAGAGCACTTCCAGAAAGCGATAACGATCTTCCAGCGGTACTGTTTGCCTCTTGAGGAAGCCGACAGTCTTGTAAGTTGGGGATCGGCGCTGCTCGGGATAGGAAATCGCACGGAGGGCGAGGCGAAGTTCGACACCGCAATCGAGATTTACCGCCGATGCGGCGCGGGCCAGCGCTGGATCGATCGCGTCGAGGCACAGCGCCCTCGCATCGCGGCTCCATCGAAAGCATCTTCCAGCTTCAGGCGCGAGGGCGATTTCTGGACCATCACGCATGCGGGCAAGACCTCGCACCTGCGCAATATCAAAGGTCTTGGCTACATCGCGTTTCTGCTGGCTCACCCGGGCGAGCGCCTCCATGTCATCGATATAGTGCAGGCCGTCGAAGGCGATACGAGCGGTCGCGGCATCGATGCCGCGCGCGAGGGACTCCAGGTGCAACGCGGCCTCGGTGATGCGGGTGAAGTCCTCGATGCTCAGGCGCGGGACGAATATCGGCGTCGCCGCGATGAACTACGTGCGGAACTCGAGGACGCCCAGGGTCAAAACGATTTCGGCCGCGCCGAGGCTGCCCGCCACGAACTCGAATTGGTTATCGATGAGTTGTCCGCCGCAATCGGGAGTGGTGGCCGCGGTCGCAAAAACCTCGCGCATGCCGAGCGGGCGCGATCGTTGGTGACCAAGCATATCCGCAACGGACTCGATCTCATCGGGCGGCATGACTCGGAGCTCGGTAGTCATCTCGACAGAAGCATCCAGACTGGCGCCTATTGCGCTTACCTGCCCGACCCCGGCCAAAAAGTCGCCTGGCAGCTCTAGGCCGTCCTTTCCACCAGCTTCACGTTCTGTAACCAGCTTTTTCCCGCCTGACTGATAGCGCGGTCAGTCGCGCGATCACAACGTTTGGGAGGAACGATCAATGAAGATGGTAGTCCGGTCGGTAAGCACCGCCGCTTTTGCGCTGCTTATGATGGGAACAGCTCTCATTTCGCGCGCCGATGCGCAATGCGCGTCTTTGCTATCCTCCAACACCGTCAGTACCCAGCCGCAGCTATGGGATGGCGATGGTCAATTCATGGACGCCTCGTTCGCCGAGCGCGGGAGCGAAGGTCAGCGCATCGTGGGATTCTGGAAGGCCAGTTTCGTCTCGGAGGGCAGCGACGGCATCCCAGATGGAACGGTGGTCGATAGTCCATTCGTGCAATGGCATAGCGATGGAACCGAGATCATGAATTCGACCCGCGCTCCGGTCACCCAGAGTTTCTGTTTAGGCATCTGGCACAGAACCGGAAAGTTGACCTACGAGCTAAATCATTTCGCATTGAGCTTCGATACCGCCAACAACTTTGTCGGCCCCGCCCAAATTCGCGAACAGATAACGCTCGACAAGAAGGGCAACAGCTACTCCGGAACCTTCACCATCGACCAATATGATCCAGCAGGGAACCTGCTCGCTGAAGTAAAGGGCAACGTCACGGCCGCGCGCATCACCGTCGATACCACTATCAATCAAGTGCTTTGAGGATCGCCGCGGCGGTTCGGAAGGGATGAGCGCGCCAGAAAAGCCTCAGCCGGCGCGCTCATTCTTCACATTTTGTAACTCGATGTTTCACGCTTTAATGTTGAAGAATTTTATGCACGTCAGTCATTCGCGACGGAGAGATAAATGATGAAAAGGAATTGCGGGTTTTCGACTTGGGCTGGCGGGATCATCATCGCGGTCGCGGCGACTGCTGCCTTGATGGGCGCGAACGCATACGCGCAAAGCGGATGGGCCACGAGCGGTTCGGACACCGAGGCCGGAGCCAAAAAGCCTCCGCCTCCTCCGCCACTTCAGATCGCCGGTTCATGGAATGGAACGATCCAGGACAACATAAAAGGTCCCGGCACCATCAACCTGACCTTCACGGAAAAGGTGGGGAAGAAGAAGGCCACCTTGAAGGGAACCTGGATGGTCAGCTTTCCCGATACCGCGCCCTTCGGCGTAGTCAACGATTTCGGTACGGTGACGGGTTCGGTAGTGGGCAGCGCCGTCGCGGTTACACTGGTGCCGAAAAAGGGCGACCACATCGGCACCTGCCGAAACATGGTCCACAGTGTCGGGGCGACTCAGGAAATGATCTCGGCCACTTTCAGTGCGTGCGGCCATACCGGAACCATCGATATTCAGCCGGGCCCGGCACCGACTACAGTCTTCATAAATATCGGGGATGATTACTTCTATCCTAACAAATTAACCATCAGCGCCGGCCAGACCGTCCGGTGGACCAATGGCGGCAATGAACAACATACGATCAACGCCAATCCCGGGACCGAAAAATGCAAACCCACGTCGGGCGAAGTCTTCGACTCCCCGAGCGTAGGACCAGGCCAAACCTTTGAGCGCACCTTTAACACTCCAGGCACCTTCGCCTATCACTGCGAGATCCACGGTTGCCCGATGAAGGGGTCCATAACGGTGAATTAGGTTTTCAAAAGAGCTTCGGCCACCCGGGCGATTATTCCCCGCCCATCGTCGCATCGACGATGGGCGGTCGATTCAAGATGCCGGCGCGGATAAGATAGTCGCCATGGCCAATGGGCAACGAGTCGCCGTAGTTGGCGCCACCGGCGCGGTGGGCCAAACCACGCTCAAACTTCTGGAGGAACGCAACTTCCCGGTGCGAGATATCCGTCTGCTTGCGTCGGCGCGATCGATCGGCAAGAAGCTCACCTTCAAGGGCGAGCAGCTTTCGGTCGAGGAAGTCACCGCCGAATCATTCAAGGGAATCGATTTCGCCTTTTTCTCCGCCGGAGGAGAGCAGTCGAAAAAATTCGCGCAGCACGTCGTGAACGCCGGCGCCATCATGATCGACAAGTCGAGCGCCTTTCGCATGGACGCGAACGTTCCGCTGGTGGTGCCTGAGATCAATGCCACCGCGGCGCGCAAGCATCAGGGCATTATCTCATGCCCCAATTGCACCACGATCGTAACGGTCATGCCGCTTAAGCCGCTGCACGATGCCGGCAAGCTCCGGCGGGTCATCGCTACCAGCTTCCAGGCGGTTTCGGGTGCCGGCGTGGGAGGCATCGAGGAGTTGCGCGCGCAAACCATGGCGTGGAGCAAGGGTGAGAAGCTCACGGCAAAGTTCTTTCAGCATCAGATCGCGTTCAACCTTCTTCCGGCGGGTGATATTGGCGAGGGCGGCTACACCGGCGAGGAGATGAAGCTGGTGAATGAGACGCGCAAGATCCTCGATACGCCCGACCTCCCGATCTCGGCAACCACTGTTCGCGTGCCGGTCTTCACCGCACACTCGATCTCGGTCAATGCGGAAACCGAGCGGCACCTTAGCGCGGCGATGGCGCGCGAGGCATTCGATCGATTCCCAGGTCTGCGGGTCTACGACGATCCGGGGCAGAACAAATACCCGATGCCGATCCTGGTGGAAGGGCAAGACGATTGCTTCGTCGGACGCATCCGCGAGGACATCAGCACCCCCAATGCGATCAACTTCTGGGTGGTCGGCGATCAGCTGCGCAAGGGCGCGGCCCTCAATGGGATCCAAATCGCGGAGCTGCTGATAAACTAGCATCAACCTTGATAAGTTGGCCTGACTGGCGATGAAAAAAGCGCCGACCCATCCGGGATCGGCGCTTTTTTGTTGTCTAAAGCCGGTCTTACCTACGGAATGTGCGGTACAATGCTCACCACCTGGCCAACGTTGTCACCCTTACCGGGATCGATGATCATGATGTTCGCGGCGTTGGTATTCCCTGTCCCCGTGCATCCTGAATCAGCGTAGGCGAAGGTGGTGACGCCGGTGGGCGTCACGGTGAAGGTGCCGTTGAAGCATCCGGAGGGCGAGCCTCCAGTTACTCCAACGATAGCCGCTGAAAAGGAGGGCTGTTGATACTGCATCAATAGCGGCGACGTTGCCACCGTTCCAGTGACCGTCGTTCCATCACCGCTGATACCGGTAAGCTGGATAGTTGGAAACTTGCCCAACTGAGGCAGCGAAGCCAGCCACGGGCCATCGGTTCCAGCAAAGGCCTCGGTCACGTTCGAGATCGCTATGCCTCCATTGTTGCCGCCGATCCCATTAACCGGGCTCATGTTAGGTCCAGTGCCTTGATTGATACCCGAGGTGCCCGCGATATTCGGAGGATTGGTCGCGGAGTCGCCGAACTTTGAATTGGTATCGGTCGTACCAAAAATCCCGACCAGGAGCGAAGAAGCCGGGAAACTAATCGCCGAATCTTGCGACACGTTGCTGCTGTTGATTGCGACGCCCGCGGTAATGGCAAAAACGGGATTGGTGCAAGCGATCGGATCGTCGAGGCAAGTATTGCTGTATGCAGCGGCGGCGCATGATGCTCGGACCGAGGGACTCAGCGTAAACGCGAACGAAGGCCCGCCCGTTTCTGCCGATCCGACCTGATGCCAGTAGAGATTCTGTTGATAGTCTCCATTAACGGTTTCGCTGTCGATGAGATTCCATGGAGGAATTCCAGTCGTCGTCGCCGGGGGTGTTATGGTGACTCCGGTTCCTAAAACGCTGATGGCCAGAATGACCAGGTTGTTCTCTTTCAGACCGCTCCCAGCAGTGCAATTGATGAAAGCGGCTCCGGCGACTCCATTTTCCACGGCTCCACTACCCTGATTCGAGGGCGTGATTGGCGTCGGGGTCGAGGTTGGGGTGGCGGTTGCGGTGGTAGTTGGGGTAGCTGTTGCAGTTGCGGTCGCGGTTGTGGTCGACGTGGCAGTGGGCGAGACTACGGCCGCGTGGGTGCACTTGGGACAAGGATCACATCCCGGTGACACCACGGCCGCGAGACTGAAAGCGGCGATCAGAGTGAATATGGCATAACGAGCGAACATTGGCTGCACTCCGGCGCGGCTGCTATTAGATGCTGTTACCGGTCTGAACAATATTCTGATGATTTCTGCGGACGATATCGAAACGGACTATGCAAGAGCAAGTCTAGCGAGGGGCAGAAGGCCGTTTGCTTCAACTTACAGAAGAAATCGCGCCTTGGCTAATCGCAAAATCGAAGCAAACAATGCTCCACCCGCCGCACCGTTTGACACGGATAACGCGGCTGTATATCTCTGATGGTGCTGATTTGCCTTATCGAGAGCGGCGGAGGGACAGGCCCGACGATGCCGCAGCAACCGGCCCCGCGAGGGCGCAGGTGCTAACTCCTGCGGGGATTACGATCCCTGGAAGATAAGGCGAGAGTTACCTAACCCTCGTCCTTATCGCAGGACCGAGGGTTTTTTGTTCCCTCCACTCGCTCTCCTCAGGCCGAGCGGTAGATGCGAAAAAACAAAGCCATATTGATCATCGGCGTGGGCGGCCTCGGAGTTCCGGCCGCCCTGGCGATCGCCCGAGCCCGAGGCATCGAGCGCCTCGGTCTGGTGGATCCCGATCCGGTGGAGCTCTCCAATCTCCATCGCCAGGTTATCTATGCCGGCGCCGATATCGGCCGCCCCAAGGTCGAGGCCGCCGCGCGTCATTTGCTCGATATCGATCGCGCTTTGACGATCGAGAAATTCCCGGTCGCTCTCGATGCCGGCAATGCTCACGAGATCATCGCGCGATTCGATTTCGTGATTGATGGTACCGACAGTCCAGCCGCGAAGTTTCTCATCAATGACGTGGCGATCGCGACCGCGACCCCTTTCGCGTATGGCGGCGTTCTGGGGATGAGCGGGCAAGTTATGACCGTGCTTCCGCGTAGCACCGCATGCATCCGATGTTTGTTTGAGGAGGCGCCCGATCCCGCCGACGTCGCAAGCTGCCGCGAGGCCGGCATCCTGGGGCCGGTCGCCGGTCTAGTCGGCAATTTGCAGGCGCGCGAAGCACTCGCGTTCACCCGCGAACGAATGCCGGCGCTAGCCGGAGCAATCGTCACCTACAACGCGGCCGGCGCGCCCCGAATGCGGTTCACCAAAGTTAAGCCGCGACAGGGATGCCTCTGCGGCGCATACGAGCGAGCCAACCATCAAGATGTTCAGGCGCCCCGGCGCCATCAGGAAGCCCGGCGCTGAGGCGCCATTTAAGAAGGAACGCGATGAGCTACATCACCAATCTGAAATGCCGTGAATGCGGGCAGGAATATCCAATCAGTCCGTTGCACGTATGCGAAACATGCTTCGGTCCCCTCGAAGTTACCTACGACTATGCGCGCATCCGCGCCGCCATCTCGCGCAAGCTGATCGAATCGCGTCCGCACAATCTCTGGCGCTATCGCGAGCTGTTGCCGGTCGACAGTGAGCCCGAGGCCGGCCCCTTTTCGGGCTTCACTCCGCTGGTTCGCACCAAGCGTCTGGGCGAGGAGCTCGGGATCAAGAATCTCTACGTCAAGGATGACACGGTCAATCATCCGACCCTGTCGTACAAGGACCGCGTGGTCTCGGTCGCTATCACCAAGGCGCGCGAGTTCGGCTTCACTACCGTGTCATGCGCATCGACCGGAAACCTCGCGACTGCGGTGGCGGCGCATGCGGCGCGGGCTCATCTGAAGTGCTACATCTTCATGCCCGAAGGCGTCGAGTCGGGAAAAATCGTTGGCTCGACGATTTATGGCGCGCAGGTCATCACGATTCGCGGCAACTATGACGACGTCAATCGGCTGTGCAGCGAAATCGCCGACAAATATGGATGGGCCTTCGTCAACATCAACTTGCGTCCATACTATACCGAGGGCGCCAAGACTTTCGGCTTCGAAGTCGCGGAGCAGCTCGGCTGGAAGGTGCCCGACCATATCGTGGTCCCGACCGCCGGCGGGACGATCCTGCCCAAGGTCGCGAAGGCGTTTAAGGAATTCAAGGAAGTCGGCCTGCTCAAGGAAGCCAATTTCAAGATTCATTCGGCCCAGGCTGCCGGGTCCGCACCGGTCATCCACGCGCTGCACAAACACACCGACCTGATCGAACCGGTCAAGCCGAACACCATCGCGAAATCGATCGCGATTGGAAATCCGGCGGATGGATTTTACGTCCTGAAGGCGGTGCGCGAATCCGGCGGATGGGGCGACGTGGCCAGCGATCCCGAGATCATCGACGCAATCAAGCTGCTCGCCCGCACTGAAGGTATCTTCGCCGAGCCGGCCGGCGGCACCACCCTCGCTGTGACCAGGAAGCTCATCGAGCAGGGCCGCATCAAGCGCGACGAGACGGTGGTGGTATCGATCACGGGCAACGGATACAAAACCCTCGAAGCGGTGGCCGGCGCAATCGAGCAGCCGGTCATTATCGAGGCGAAGCTCAAGGAATTCGATTCATTGTTCGAGCGGCTGGAAAACGGCAAGCGCGAAATCGCGGGCGCCGCATGAAGCGCCGATCGATGGGTCGCGGCTTGTCTGCCCCCTCAGAGCGGCAATAGCATCAATCAAGGATCGGCAAGAATCAGGAGGTCTGCGCCACGCATGGCAATTAGCGTTCGAGTTCCTACTCCACTGAGGCGTTTCACCGGCGGCAAGGACGAGGTCCCGGCCGAGGGCGCGTCGTTGCGCGCGATCATCGAGAACCTCGAAACGCGCCATCCCGGCTTGCGCGAGCGGTTGCTCGATGACAAGGGCGAGATTCGCCGCTTCGTGAACATCTATTTGAACGGCGACGATGTCCGCTTTCTCGAGCAGCTCAACTCGAAGGTAAAGGATGGCGACGAGATCTCAATCGTCCCCGCGATCGCCGGCGGAAACTGAACCGGAATTCGTGCCGGCTCAGCGTGCGTCGAACGTTCTCGAGTTAATCGGGAACACGCCGCTGCTGGAGATCACGAGGCTGACCGAGGGCATCGTTGCGCCCGCAGTCCGCATCTTCGCGAAGCTGGAAGGCTTCAATCCGGGCGGCTCGGTGAAAGATCGCGCGGCGCGCAGCATGATCCTGCGCGGGATCGAAAGCGGCGAGTTGAAGCCGGGGAAAGTGATCCTCGATTCGACTTCGGGCAACACCGGCATCGCGCTTGCGATGGTCGGAGCAGCGCTGGGTTATCCGGTCGAACTGGTGATGGCGTCCAACGTCAGCCGCGAGCGCACGCGAATCATTGAAGCTTATGGCGCGAAGATCATTCTTTCGGATCCGATGGAACTCTCCGATGGCGCGATCCGGCTGTGCCGGAAGATCTATGCGGAGAATCCCGAGCGCTACTACAAGCCCGACCAGTACAACAACGAGGCCAACTCGCTGGCGCATTTTGAAACTACCGGCCCCGAGATTTGGCATCAGACCGAAGGACGGGTGACCCATTTCCTCGCCGCCATCGGAACCAGCGGAACCGTGATGGGCACCGGAAGATTTCTGAAGTCGAAAAATCGCGACATCAAGGTGATCGCGGTCGAGCCCGACGACCCGATGCACGGACTCGAAGGCCTCAAGCACATGGCATCGTCGATCGTGCCGGGCATCTATCACGAAAATGAACTCGATTCGAAGATTCCGATCTCGACCGAGGACGCTTACGAGATGGTTTACATGCTTGGGCAGATCGAGGGGATGGTGGTCGGGCAGTCGTCGGGAGCGGCGCTGCTCGCTGCGATGCGACTGGCGCGCACGCTTCGCGAGGGAACCATCGTCACGGTTTTTCCCGACTTCGGCGACAAATATTTATCCACCAATCTGTGGATCGGATGGCAGGAATGGCGGCAGGAACAATGGCAAGAACGGCTGAAAAAAATGGTCGCGGCATGATCGACCGCATCCACGAGCGCTACTATCTGAGCTATCCGCGGGCGTTGATCAAGGAGCCGATCCTGTATCAGCTGGTGAAGAAGTTCGACCTGATTTTCAGCATCCGGGGCGCCAGCGTATCCGAAGACATGGGGCTGGTTGCGGTCGAGTTCGAAGGCTCGTCGGATCAGATCGAGCGCGCGATCGAATGGCTGCGGCAAACCGGAGTGACCGTCGAGCCAATCGAAAAGAACGTTATCGAGTAAGATTGGTTTCGTCCCCGGTCGCTTGCGTTGCGACCAGCCGGCAACGACTCAGATCCTCGCCGCGCTTCGATATGCCACGCACATAGCTGTGCACCTCCCACGCCGGCGGTCGGGAACCCGGATGAAGATCCTTCTCGATGAGCTTCACCGCGCGACAGCTGACGTAAACCGCTGAGGGGGGCTAGACAACTGGCTGTCATAGGTAAATGCTTAAGGGTTATGACCGCGCGTTGTCGCGGCCCTATCCCAAGGAGGCATGCGCTATGGCAGCCAGCCCCGTCAATGTTCCTTCGGCCCCGCTTTCCAATACCCGTCGGCGTCCGTTAGCTCTCACCCAACGCAGGCTCGAAGCCAATCGGCGCAACGCCGTGCACTCGACCGGCCCGCGCACCCCCGAAGGAAAGGCGAAGGTTGCGCGCAATCCGATCAAGCATGGATTCTTCGTCGCGCGCGACCGATGGACCTCGCAGCAACAGCGCGATTTCGAGGAAACCCTCGCCGGGTTTGAGGCGGACTTCAGGCCGAATGACGCGCTGGAAGAGAGCTGCGTCCGGACCATCGCGGAATCCTACGTGAAGATGGCGGCGGTGCTGCGCTACGAAAATATCGCGGCGCTCAAATACCACCAGGAATGCGAGCGCGAGTTGAACCAGCGCATCGCAATGGCCGATGCGGCTCAGGCGGCGCATCTTCGGGCCGAGCGGGAGCGGTTACGCCGCGCCGGATTGTGGAGGCCGACCATCCCGGGGCCTCGCGAGGCCGCGGCCATCTTACGCTATGAGGGCAGCCTCAATCGCGCGATCCGCCACGCCATCTCGGAGCTGCACGTGCTGAAAAACCTCAGGCTCGAGGGGAAATCGTCACCATCAAAAGTGCAAAAACAAACCCACCATTCGGCAGCGCCGAATGGTGGCCCTGAGGCTCTGCGAAGGGCCTTCGCGCAGCGATTGGATGTTCCGGCAGCGCCGTATAGTGGCCATGACCCGACCGAAGAGCTTCAGACGCTGCTCGCCTTGCTACAAAAAGTGCAAAAACAAACCCACTATTCGGCAGCGCCGAATAGTGGCCCTGAGGCCTTGCGAAGGGCCTTCGCGCAGCGATTGGATGTTTCGGCAGCGCCAAATAGTGGCCCTGAGGCTCTGCGAAGGGCCTTCGCGCATCGATTCGATGCACCGGCAGCGCCGAATGGTGGCCCTGAGGCTTTGCGAAGGGCCTTCGCGCAGCGATTGGATGAGGCGGCGGCGCCGAGTGATGGCCCTGAGGCTGGAGAAGGACCTCGCGTGTCACCGGCTTCACTCCATGAAAATGCAAAAACAAACCCATTAACTTCAATGTTTACGGGCAATCGTCATCAACGGCGCCGTGCCAGAGCGCTCGCGGCGCGCCGATGATAAGGTTCGCCCGCCAAATGCAAGATTGCGGAGTCCTACCGAGTTGCCTCGCAAGCGGATATTCTCGCGGGTATGCCTCTTACCAACGACCAGATCGCGCGCTACAGCCGCCAGATAATTATTCCCAATATGGGCGGGCGTGCGCAGGAACGTCTGCTCAGCTCGCGCATCGTGATTATCGCGGCGCGCGAGGACCTCGAAGAACCGCTCGCCTATCTCGTCGGCGCGGGCGTGGGCGATATCGATTTATGCGTGCCCGGATGCGACGACGCGAGCCTGCGAACGCTGTGCGACAAGATGCGCGATCTCAATCCCGATTCGACGGTGAGTTACGGCAGCCTCGCCCAGATACCCGACCTGGTTTTCGCGTTGCTCGGAAACGCCGAGGTCGTGCAATTCGCTGCGGCCGAGGCGCCAAGCGCGGAAGCGGCGGTGGTGGCAAGACTGGACGCGCCGGGTGCGATCGCCGTGATGCCCTCGCCGCCCCCGTGCCTCCGATGCGCCTCGGGCGGTCTGCTCGATGCATTCGGGGAGCGCAGCGAGCGCGCGGGGGTCATCGCCGCTGGAGTGATCGCGATGATGGCAACCACCGAAGTCCTGAAGATTCTCGCCGCGTACGACACCAATGCTGCGGCTTCACTACTTCGGTTCGACGGACCTCAGACGATCTCCACGCCTCTTTTGGCAGTGAAAGCGGGTTGCGTCTGCGCGCATGCGTAAGCGCGGTCCGTTGGTTCGCAAGCAGCTCTGGATTTTCGATTTCGACAACACCCTGGCCCGACTCGAGCCCGAGGTGGATTGGGCGGGTGGCCGCCGCGAATTGGAACCGATGTTGCGCGAACTGGGGGTGCCCGAAGACCTCTTCGCGCAATTCCCGCGCGGCAACCTTCCGCTGTACAGCGCGACCCGAGCGCGATTGCTCAAGCTCGTCGACGACCCATCGAGCGGCTTCAACGGAGCGCGCGTGCGATCGATCCTCCGCCGCGCATCGAAGATGATCGAAAAATACGAAATGGCGGGCGTCGATCGCGCGGCACCCCTAGCGGGCGCTGTCGATCTGCTCAAGCAACTCAGGAGGCAGAACGCGAAGCTGGCGATCGTGACCTCCAACTCCTCGCGCACCATTCGGCGATGGTTTGCGATCCATCATCAGAGTCGTCTCATTGATGTGATCGTGGGGCGGGACTCTCTGCTGGCCCTTAAGCCCTCGCCGGAAATGATCTCGGCGGCGCTGGACCGGTGCCAGATGCGCGCGAAGGACTCAGCCTTCGTCGGCGATGCGGACTCCGACTATCTCGCCGCCGCCGAACTCGAACTAGATTTTTTTGGGATTGCTCTCAACCAGGGTCTTCGGGACAACCTCGCGGCGGCGGGCGCGCGACGGATCTTCGCTTCGCCTGCCGCTCTCGGCATCCATCTCAATTTGCTCGATCCTCCGGAAATCGCATCCGGGAAGAATGCCAAAACGAGAGCGCCTAACCGATCGCGAAGGAGTCATCTATAGAGACCCGTCGATGCTGGTCAGCAGCGCGGTGGTGCTGGTGCCGAACGCCTGGTAGCCGCCGTACGCAACCACCGCGACGACCGCTATGATCATCGCGTACTCGGTCATGGTTTGCCCCCTGCTCGCGGTCATCCTCGCGAAACCCTTCCCCACTCTACCCTCTACAATACGGACGTAAATGCTACTGACGGCGTCCATTGTTTCCCTCCGTTGGTCAGCGACTGACCATTTCGCACGGTGCCGCGCTCTTGAAGTCAGGAGCACGCTAACGAGCGTTCTACATTTAGGAAACAATCAAAGCATTATGTAGAGTGAACAAAGTATGTCACATCGTGACTTAAGTCAACCGGACTCATGTCCTCCTCAGGCGGCCAACGCCGCCAGCGACACTCGATTGCCTCCCGGAGGACGATTGCTACTTTCACTGCTCATCGATATCAAGGACCTTGATCGATCCAATCAGATAGCGAATCGAGTGCGGTGATGAGGGCGGCACTGTATTTTCGAGCGGATGGGACATCAGTTTGGCCAGGTCACCGATCCCCGCGAACTGCGAGCGTTCGGATAGTGCGGGGACCCGCGCAAGTTTTGATGCTGCTTGTGACGGTGGCGGTGAGTGCATGCAGCGTTACCAAGGAACTACCATCGTCGTCGCCATCGCCGCCGGCGGATACTCAGTTCGAAGTCTCATATGCTGCCGGCGCCCCCGATATCGGGCAGTACATCGGCGGGACCGAGGCGCGCAATCTCGCGGCGCATGGCGGCAAGCTCTACGCCGGGCTCGGCTATTGGGAGGATCACCCCAACAGCGTGGAGGGGGCGCAGGCGGCGGCGATACTGGTCCTGGACGATGCTGCCGGATCATGGCGTGTGGCGCATGTCTTCGATGCTCGAATGCCTAATGGCAAACCCCGCGACTTCGCGATCTCGGCCCTGCGGAGTGTCCGCTTTACTACGGATCGCGCGGGTCACCCTCTGCCCCGGCCGGTCGCCATCCTGCTCGCGGCGTCCTGGGATCGTGGCGGCGCCGATGCGGTATACAGTCTCGACGACGACACCGGGGTGTGGACCGAAGCCGTCCTTTCGCGCGACCGGCGGCGACCCCATTTCCTGCCGCAGGTGCGCAGCCTGGCCGAGCATCGCGACCGCAGCACCGGAGTTGATCGGGTGTTCGCCGGCACCGATCCGCGCGGCATCTTCAGTGGCGCATATGATCCGTCGGCGCCTGGCCGCATCGCGTGGGACAGCGAGCCCGAGCTTGACATCAGAGAACTGAATGCCGATGACTTTCCCGGGATCGCCGGGAGGCTGCGCATCAGCAGCTTCGCTGAATGCAACGGCAGCCTGTACGCCGCCATAGGTCAGCAGGTCTGGCAGCGCCGAGACGGTGCTATGCCCCATTGGCGTCGGATCTATACGAACTCGCAGGTGCACTATTCGCAAACGGGCCTGCGCGGTCTGACCGCGATCGCCAATCCCGCAGGCCCCGGCGAGGTATTGCTCGCCGCCGTGGAAGGCAGGTCGGCGCGGATCGTGCGGATCGATCCGCGCGACGGTAGCGAGGCAACCGATCTTGACCTGGGAGCATTGCTCGATGGCGCATGGCAGACGCGCGTCAGCTACGTCATCAGCGCATATAACGACATGGCGAAGGTGGACGGCGCGTTGCTGATCGGCATGGAAGCCTTCATTCCGCGCGAGTCGCCGCAGCCCCCCGGTCATACGGTGATCGATGTAATACATGGCCTCGAAGGCGGGGCATGGTACCTCGTGCGACATCCCGACGGCCGCTACGATTTGCGTCAGGTTACGGTGTCGCTGCCAGGGGTCGGCAATGCATTAGTGGCGACGCGCGCGATTCTGGCTTCACCCTTCCCGGATGATCGTCACGTTTACTTTGCGGGCTATGACGCCAATGGCACGCCGGCACACAACACCGCATGGATCGTCCGCGCTCCGGCTGATGCGGCGCTTGCTGGTAAGCGCGACGCGCATCCGGCAGCGCTGTCTGCCGGCACGCACTGAGCGACACTTTTCGTAGCTCGTGACGAATATCGATTTGCGATGGGTCGGAGCCGCCGCCTCCCAGCCTACTTCGGAGCTGTCGCAATCGGCGGGGCTTCGGAAAAAAACCTCCGCTGTCCCCAAAGTGCGACATTGACGAGGCCGATCATCACCGGCACTTCGATCAGCGGGCCGATGACCGCGGCGAACGCGGCTCCACTATCGATTCCGAATGTTGCCACCGCCACCGCGATAGCGAGTTCAAAGTTGTTAGAGGCCGCGGTGAAGGACAGCGTTGCGGTCTGCGGATAGTTAGCGCCGGCCTTCAGGCTCAGAACGAAGGAGAGCGCAAACATGATCGTGAAGTAGAGCAACAACGGCACCGCGATTCGAACAACGTCAAACGGATGCTGCACGATTGCCGCGCCTTTGATCGAAAACATGACCACGATCGTGAACAATAAGAAGGTAAGCGTCAGTGGGCTGATTTTGGGAATGAATCGGCGTCGGTACCAATCCTGGCCCTTGAGACGGGTGAGGGACAGCCAAGTCAGAAATCCAGCCGCGAATGGAATGCCCAGATAGATCGCGACGCTCTCCGCGATCTCCCCGATCGTGATATGAACGATCGCGCCGCCCAGCCCGATCCACTTGGGAAGTACCGTCACAAAGACAAAGGCATACGCGGAAAAGAAGAGCACCTGGAAAATAGAATTGAACGCCACCAGGCCTGCGCAGTAATCCGTGTCACCGTCCGCCAGCGAGTTCCAAACGATCACCATCGCGATGCAACGCGCCAGGCCGATCATTATCAGGCCGACCATGTACTCCGGGCGATCGCGCAGAAAGAGCACCGCAAGCCCGAACATCAGGAGCGGCCCGATGATCCAATTCTGTACCAGCGAAAGTCCCAGGATCTTCCAATCGCGGAATATATCTCCGAGCTCGTCGTAGTTCACCTTCGCAAGCGGCGGGTACATCATCAAAATGAGCCCGGCGGCGATGGGGAGCGACGTTGTTCCGACGCTGAGCCGATCGAAGACCGCTTTAACGCCTGGCCAGAGGGACCCGAGCGCAACCCCGGCGACCATGGAAAGGAAGATCCATAAGGTGAGATAGCGGTCCAGCAGCGACAGCCGCTGTGATACCGAAGTCTCGCTCAGCCTGGGAATTCTCGGATTTGAGGGGAATGCAGTGGCCATCTGCCTCGTCTTATTTGTCGTTCACTAGTGGATGCCGGGCGAGAGAACGCGGAATCAGCTTGTCACGATTCCGCTCCCTCGAGCTTGATCGAGAGCGGTATCTCGCGACCGTGCGGCAGGCTGATCGACAGCAATGCCGCCGCCAATACGAGAGCGCCGGAGGCCAAAAGGCATCCGGTAAATCCGTAGAATTCAAAAATCACCCCTGACAGCAGCGTCCCGAGGAGCCGCCCGCCGGCATTTGCCATGTAGTAGAAGCCTACGTTCACCGCGACCTCGTCATCGTCGGAATAGGCCAGGATAAGATATGAGTGCACGGCGGAATTGATCGCAAACACAATCATGAAGATGGCTAGTCCGATCATCAGCGCCGGTGCCGGAGCGACTTGCAGACGCAGCGCGGCGGCGAGACCCAGCGGAATCGCAACCAGGATGAAGGCCCACAGACGCGCCGTGTCACCGGTGACGCCTTCTCGCGCGCCTGCGTTGCGAAGGATCTCAGGCACGATAGCCTGCACCATCCCGTAGCCGATAAACCATGCAGCGGAGAACGCACCCACTTGCCAGAACGACCATCCGAGCGTGGAAGCAAGAAAGACCGGCAGCCCGACCACGAACCAAACGTCGCGCGCACTGAACAGGAAAAGTCTCGCCGCGGAAAGCCAGTTCACCGCCGGGCGCTTGGAAAACAGTTTGTTGAACTTCACTTTCGCCTTGGCCTTGCCCATTCCGCTGGGGAGCGCGACGACCGTCCCCAGCAATACGAAGATGAGGCCAATCGCCATCGCGACCAATGAACCAACGAAGCCAAGGACGGTGAGCAAGACGCTGCCCATAAAGAAGCCCGCGCCTTTGAGAGCGTTTTTCGATCCGGTCAAGCGGGACACCCATTTGAAGAGCGTACTGTCCTCGTCGTTTGGAACCACCACCTTGATCGCGGTCTTGGCGCTCATCTTGGTCAGGTCCTTGGCTATGCCCGAGAGCGCTTGCGCGGCCATTACATAGGATACCGACGCGACCCGGGACCACCCGGGTTGCAACAGGGCCAGCATGATCAAGGAACCAATTTGCAGGAGCAGCCCGCCGTAGAGGGTGACCTTTAGTCCCGAGCGAGCCGCGATCCAGCCGCCCAGCAAATTGGTGACGATCCCGAAGAATTCATAAAAAAGAAACAGGAAAGCGATCTCGACCGCGCTGTAGCCGAGGCGATCGAAATGCAGCAGGACCAGCATCCTGAGTGCGCCGTCGGTGAGGGTGAACCCCCAATACGCGCCAGTCACCAACGCATAATCGCGCACCGCTCTGTTCATCGCTCTTCCCGGCCGGCGTCGGTCCGGTCGTCCGAGAGACTCGAGGCTACCTTGGCCGTCAGTTCGACCATCCGATTCACATAACCCCATTCGTTGTCGTACCAGGCAAGAATCTTGACCTGGGTGCCGTCCACCACCATGGTCGATGGGCCGTCGACGATTGCCGATCTCGGATCGTTGAGGAAGTCGGCGGATACCAGCGGGCGCTCCTCGAAACCGAGTATGCCGCGAAGTGGGCCGTCGGCTGCCTCGCGAAAAAAGCGGTTGACCTCTTGTGAGGTAGTGGGTCGGGCAACCTCAAAGACGCAATCCGTCAGCGATGCGTTGAGTAGTGGCACCCGAATCGCGAGACCGTTGAGCTTGCCTTCGAGCTCGGGATAGATCAGTCCGATGGCGGTGGCGGAACCGGTCGTGGTCGGGATCAACGAAGACAATGCCGACCGGGCGCGACGAAGATCGTGGTGCGGCCGATCGACGAGCGTCTGCGTATTCGTGACGTCATGGACTGTCGTGATCGCACCATGCAAAATGCCCAGTCTTTCATGAATCACCTTGACCACCGGCGCGAGGCAGTTGGTGGTGCATGAGGCCGCCGTGATCAGGTGATGGCGTTTCGATCTGTAGAGATGGTCGTTGACCCCCATCACGACGTTGAGCGCGCCGTTTTTGACCGGTGCCGCGACGATAACCTTGCGCACGCCAAGATCGAAGTAGGGCTGAAGCGCATCGGGCGTGCGGAATTTTCCCGAACACTCGAGAACGATGTCGACGTGCGCTTTTTTCCAGGGCACCTGGCCCGGGACCTGAAAATTGCTGAACCCTATTTTCCGACCGTATACGGTTAGTGAATCTCCATCGGTGCCGATGGGAGCGCGCCATCGCCCGTGCACGCTATCGAACTCGAGGAGATGAGCCGCGGTCGATACCCCACCCTCGGTCTCGTTGATATGCACGACGTTGAACTGGCCGAGTTCGAGAGCGGCACGCAACGCCAGCCTGCCCATTCGGCCAAATCCGTTGATTCCAACGCGCACCAGCATGTTCGTTCCTCATTTGCGCAGCGGGATAGGCTACGCTTGACGGATCTGCGGGGATCCCTCGGCCCGACGATGCGCGGGCGCTATTCGACAGTCGACGTCGCTATGACTGTCCTACTTGTTTTCTTCTTCCGCGGCGCACTGACGGCAGGTTGACAGCCACCGGGTCCGCAAGCTCCGGTGGCACGCTGCGGTGGAGAAAGAAGGATCGGCGCGCATAACTCCGGACGGCCTCCACAGCATTGTTCCGTAAGGTAGCTCATCAATCCCCGCATCGCGCCGAAATTTGCGCTGTAGATGATGGACCTGCTCTCTCTGCGCGAGCCCACCAGCCCGGCGAATCTGAGCTGGTTCAGATGGAACGACAGGGTCGGCGAGGGCAATTTGAGTCGCTCGCCAATCTCGCCCGCCGGCATGCCTTCCGGTCCGCGGGCAATCAACAAACGGAAAATGTCCAGACGGGTCTCTTGCGCGAGCGCGCCCAAAGCGGCTACAGCCTTCGGCTTGGTCATGATTTTATAGATATAGAATCATCGAGCTGGTTTCAATGATCCATTGACTTCTCCATAGTTTCAGATATACGGAACTATCAACGTATGCCAGTTTCGCCGGAGAGAACGCCGATGAGAACTCCAACCAAACGCTACGGTGCCGCGGTTCTGGCTTCTCTGGGCGCGCTGTTTTTCTGGAGTGGCATAACCTCCGCCAAAGTGCTTTTGAATGCGAGCGGCTCGACCTTCATATTTCCGATCGAATCGGTCTGGTCGCGGGTCTACGAAAAGACCGACCGGAATGTCGGCATCAACTACCAGCCAATAGGATCGGGCGGAGGCATCGGACAGCTGCTGCAACGCATGACGGATTTTGCGGGAAGCGACGCTCCGCTCACCGATAAACAACTGGCCGGCGCACCAGGCAAGATCCTGCATTTCCCGGCCGCTCTTGGCGCCGATGTCATTGCGTACAATTTGCCGGCTATTGTTCCGCCAGCCCGCCTGAGACTGACCGGCCCGATCGTCGCCGACATCTTTCGAGGCAAGATTACGAAATGGAACGATCCCGCGATCGCTGGTCTGAATCCGGAGCTCAAGTTGCCGGGAATCGACATTCTTCCTTGCCACCGATCGGATGGGAGCGGAACAACCTACATCTTCACGGATTATCTCTCGAAGGTTAGCCCCGAATGGGCAAGCGAACTGGGAAAGGGCACAACGGTGAAATGGCCGGCAGGATCGGAAGCTAACGGTAATCAGGGGGTGGCTGATTTGCTGGCGCATACGCCTGGAGCAATTGGATACCTGGAACAAGCATACGCCCTCGATGCGAAGCTACCCTTTGCTCAGATCCGGAACGCTCAAGGACAATGGATTGATCCGGATCTCAAGAGCATAACGCTGGCCGCCCACCACAGCATGAATAGTTTTCCCGCAGATTTCCGCGGTTCCATCACCAATGCTCCAGGAGATGGCGTCTATCCGCTCTCGTCCTATACCTATTTCCTGGTGTACGAGCGGCAGCAGGACGGCGCAAAAGCCGAGGCGGTACGAAACTATCTGCGCTGGGTGATCCACGATGGTCAGACCTATTCCGCAAAGTTGCACTACGCACCGCTTCCGGATTCAGTCATTCAACGCGAAGACCTCCAGCTCGAACGCATCGCCCCACCCTCTGTGACCAGCGCCCAACGATGACCGGCGTCCAGTAATTCCGAACCCTCCTCCCAACTAGATGCTCTCTCGTTGCCAGAGTCATTTAACCGGGGCTTGCGTCAGATTTATTTCGATGATACTAGAAATGTAGTAATGAATAGACGCGTTGAACAATTTGGTGCTCTCGGACAGGAAGATCGACTGCGGATTTTTCGGCTGCTGGTCCGCGCCGGCCTGCAGGGCAAGTGCGTCGACGACATAAAGCGCGCCTTCAAGATGCCCGGCTCCACGCTTTCCCATCATCTCGATGCGTTGACGCGCTCGGGATTGTGCACCGCACAGCGGTCCGGACGTTTTATCTACTACGCGGTGAACTGGCGCGAAACTTCGAACCTGATTCGCTTCCTGACCGAGGATTGTTGCGCCGACATGCATACCCGGCTGCTTCCGGCTGCGGAGAAAGAATCCGGGAGTGCCGGCTGTTGTGTTGAAGAAGAACCGGCAAGCCCGCGCATGGTGCGGAAAGCCGCGAAACGATAGGGAGAAGAAAAAATGGACAACGAGGCATCGATCAAGGAACAAGTTCGCGAGCGCTATGCGCGCGAAGCGCAACGCGTCCAGCAAAACTCCGGTCAGTCTGCATGCTGCGCGAGCGGCACGGCGACCTCCTGCGCGGACCCGATCACGTCGAATCTGTACCAGGCCGACGAAACTTCCGGTTTGCCGACGGACGCGGTCGCGGCATCGCTTGGATGCGGCAACCCCACCGCGTTGGCGGAACTCAAGCCGGGTGAAACCGTGCTCGATCTGGGATCCGGCGGCGGAATCGACGTGTTGCTTTCGGCGCGTCGGGTCGGCCCCGCCGGCAAGGCATACGGGCTCGACATGACCGACGAGATGCTCGCCCTCGCGCGTGAGAATCAGCGTAAAGCCGGCGTCGCAAACGTCGAATTCCTGAAAGGCGAAATCGAAAAGATTCCGCTCCCGGACAACTCGGTCGACGTCATCATCTCCAACTGCGTCATCAACTTGTCCGGCAACAAGGATCGCGTCCTTCGCGAGGCGTTCCGAGTGCTGCGTCCCGGCGGCCGCTTTGCGGTTTCGGACATCGTCGTTCGCGGTGAAATGCCCACCGAAATTCGCCGTCGTCTGGAGTTATGGGCTGGATGCATCGCGGGCGCCTTGGAGGAGACGGAATACCAATCGAAGCTGGCTGCGGCCGGATTCGAAGGAATCGAGGTCGAACCGACGCGCATTTACACCGCGGCCGATGCGAAGGCATTCATTGCGAAAAATGAAGACGGCGAGAAGGTCGCGCGGATCGCCGATGGCAAGTTCATGAGCGCTTTCATCCGAGCTCGCAAGCCATCGCTGAGTTAGCTGGGAGCTTCGATGGCTACCAACATTCCGAATTGGCCGATTTCTTTTGAAGAAATGCAAAGGAGTTTCAAATGAAGCGATTTCACGTGCACGTTGCGGTTGAAAACCTTAATGAGAGCATAGCTTTCTATTCCGACTTGTTCGGGACGAGGCCCGCGGTCGAGCGGCCGGATTATGCGAAGTGGATGATCGAGGACCCCCGCGTGAACTTTGCGATTTCCTCGCGCGGTCATAAACCCGGCCTCAATCATCTGGGATTCCAGGCAGAGAATGCCGCGGAGTTGGCGGAGTTGAGCTTACGAGCCGATCACGCCGCGGGCTCGGCGGTTATGAAGGAAACCGAGGTCGAGTGTTGCTATGCCAAGGGCAATAAGTATTGGGTGGTCGACCCTCAAGGCCTGGCGTGGGAAAACTTTCAGACCCTGGGCGAGGTGCCAATCTTTGGTGAAGATACGAAGATGAATCAAGTTGACAATCAGCCTTGCTGCATTCCTCTTCATAAGGACGCAAGTGCCGCTCCCGAAGCATCGCAAGCGGCGTGCTGTGTACCTGCCGCCCCTTCGGGCGAGGCCCGGCCCGGCAAGGCCGGAGAGTGTTGCTAATCAGGAAGGTAGCGGCCTATTCGTAGAGCCTAAGCAGAAAGAAAATGACGCTCGAAGAACAGCTGATTCACCGGTACCTTGCCTAGCGGTCGACCAGCATCGAGTTCCATGTGGGCAGGATGATGTTTCCGCCCGATGCATCGTAAGTCGAAGACCTTCAATCAGGAGTAGAACATGCCACAGGAAGCTACCGCCTATCGTGATCCTGACGCGCTGGTGCAGACCGATTGGCTCGATGCACATCGCGGCGATACCAATTTGCGCATCTTCGATTGCACCACCCATCTGCTGCCAGCCGAACCGGGCACCGATGCTCCGTATCGCATCGTCAGCGGCAAGGCTGACTATGACGCGGGGCATATTCCGGGCGCGGGGTTCCTCGATATCCAGGCAGAGCTGTCGGACAACACCACGAAGTTACGGTTCATGCTGCCGCCGGCTGACCAGTTTGCCGCCGTCATGTCGCGGTATGGAGTCGGTGAGGGTACCAGGGTCATTTTGTACAGCGCCGGCAATATCATGTGGGCAACCCGAGTCTGGTGGATGCTGCGGGCGTTTGGCTTCGATAGTGCGGCGGTTCTGGACGGAGGCTGGGAGAAGTGGCGCGCAGAAGGCCGACCGATTTCCACGGAGCCGTGCACGTATCCGGCCGCCAGGTTCATCGCGCGACCGCGCGACGGGTTGTTCGTCGGCAAACAGCAGGTGCGCGAGGCGCTGGGCGATCCTCGTGTTGCAATTGTCAACGCGTTGCCGCCTGATTTGCATAGCGGCAAGGGCTCCAGCCGCTATGGTCGTCCGGGCCGGGTTCCGGGCAGTGTGAATGTGCCCGCCGCAACCTTGCTCGACTCCAGGACGAAAGCCTTCGTGCCGTTGGCCGACGCGCGTACCAGGTTCGATGCGACCGGGGTTGAGAAAACCAAGAACGTAATCTGTTACTGCGGAGGAGGGATCTCAGCCACGGTCGATTTGTTCATGTTGTATCAGCTCGGATACCCTAACCTCACCCTTTACGATGGCTCGATGGGGGAATGGGCCAGCGACCATTCGTTGCCGATAGAAACAGATTGAGTGCCGCTGATTTTTGTTCGGTATGGGCGAAGTACTTCCTTCGCCTGATTGTGAACCCTCAGCCCGATTACATCTCCGCGCTGGATATTACCGCGTTCATCGACGAACTCACTTTCGAGTCGAACGAATCATATTTTTGCTACCCGGTTTCGGCAGCGCAGGCCGGGCGGCGTCCCATCGGAGTTGTATTGGAAGGTATGTCGCGCGATCAAAAAATCGGGTAATTCTGCCACCGACGGATAGTTGACCGGGGGACCGATGCTCTCCAGGGAAGACAACGAACTTCTGTGCCGCGTCGGGCCGGGAACGCCGATGGGCGAACTGATGCGCCAGTATTGGATTCCGGCGTTGCCCTCCGGTGAATTCCCTGAGCCGGATTGTGCGCCCATGCGGATGCGGCTGCTGGGCGAGAACCTGGTGATGTTCCGCGACACCAAAGGCCGCATGGGTGCGATGGCGGAATCGTGTCCTCATCGCGGTGCGAGCCTCTACTTTGGGCGCAATGAAGAGTGCGGTCTGCGATGCGCGTATCACGGCTGGAAATTCGACATCAACGGTGACTGCCTCGATCTCCCGACCGAGCCTGACGATCGGCGGCGTGAGGCGTTTCGCGCCAAAATCAAAGCCAAAGCCTATCCCTGCCGCGACGTGAACCACCTGGTGTGGGTCTACATGGGGCCGCGCAAAGAGCCGCCGCCGTTCCCTGCCTTCGAGATCAATCTGCTCGGACCAGAATTCGTCAAGAAGCCCAACATCATGATGGAAGAGGCGAACTGGCTGCAGAACATGGAAGGCGACCTCGACTCCGCGCATCTCGATTGGGTCCATCGGCGGTTGCGCCGCGACAGCCCCAAGCCCGCAGTCGGGATGCGCGGCTTCTGGAATCCCGACCCGCGCGCGCCGCGCCTGGAGGTCGTGCCGACCGAGTACGGCGCCTTCTATACCGCCAAGCGCAGCATGCCGGAAGGCGACGAGTGGCATCGCATCAATCAGTTCATCTTTCCTTTCCATAGTATGATCACCAACGGCGTGCCCCACCAGGTCACCTTGCGATCGTTCGTACCCATCGACGACTACAATGCAATGTTGATTTCGCAGTTTGGGCAGATCCATAAGCCGTTCCGCCAGACTCCGCTGATCTTGCGCCGTCCGGTGCGCCAGGTCAGGAGAACGCTGCGATGGCTCGGGTCGTCAAAGTTGCTTAAGACCACTGCTTTCGATGAGGTCGGCGGCTACATCGAGCGCACCAACGATCCGCGCAGCTATTTTTTGACCAAGGCCAACAAGCGCAACGACTACCTGCGCAATCGCCAGGTCGAAAAGGAATCGATGTTCAGTGGGGTGCCGTGGGTCGTCAATCTGCAGGATCGCGCGATGACCGAGCTGATGTGCAACGCCGACGAAGAGCCGATCTACGATCGCACCCGCGAGCACCTCGGATCATCCGACGCCATGGTCATCGCAGTTCGCAGGCAACTCCTGCAGGCGGTGCACCGGCTCCAGGATGGCGGTGGGGTTCCAGCCAACGTCGATAACGTCGGCCTCGACCGCGTGCGTCCGGCGTCGATGCGCCTGGCGGTTGACGCGGATTGGAACACTCTCAGCGAGGCCGCACGCAATGCCGACTCGGGTCAGCCGCCTACTGCGGACGTGCCGCTAGCGATGTAGGACGAACAGCCGGCGGCCCAGAAATTCAACTCATCAGTCGCATGCATCGGCCGTATTTTGGTTCGGCGACAGGCGCGGGCTACACTGCTCGCCGACATGAGCGCGTTTTCCCAGCGAATTGCCACCGCATTTTACCGCCAGGCGGCCAAGATGTCGGCTCGCATGCTGAAGTTCTCCCCGATGGTGGAAAGCGTGCTGCTTCATCGCAGCGTTGCCACCGGCGAAGTTCTCTTCGGACGAAGCGACATCGACATGATGATAGTTGTCGATCAGAACAAGGCGGAACGTGGGGCAGACGTCGCTTCGCTCTACCGGGCACTGAGTCGCGCGCAGTTTTTCAATCCGGCTTTGACCCATGTCGATGTGTACGACCCCGCCGGCATTACCAGCCATGCCGAGATAGATACCTTCTGGGCTTCGGTCGAGCGGCGCAGCACGATGCTGCTCGGTGGCAGAGCGATCGAAATTCCGCTCGTTCCGATCCAACCCGATCACGCGTTGAGCAAGGTCCTGTTGTGGCTGGAGTGGTTCTTCGCAATTTCCCTGCAGCAGAAAAATGCTCGCAACCTGCGCAAGATCTCCCTGGAGTGCTGGAACGGCTATGCCTCTGCCGAAGGTCTGATTCGGGAGCCTTTTCTATTGCGCAGCGAGATGGAGGCTGAAGCCGCGCGAATCGAAGGAGGCGTGGTAATCAAGCATTTGGAGGAACCGTCCTACGCGACTGGTTTCGTTTTTGAGCTCGCAGACCGGTTGCATCGTTCGCGTTTGCCCGGGTTGCGGAAACTGGCCAAGCCCCTGATTTTCGAAGCTGTCACGGCACCTCTGTGTTTGCGGCGGAAGTTTGTCGTTCTCCCGCGAGCGGACTCTGCTCTGCCGCAGGAGGTTTTTGAGAGCGGTGCATTTCCTTGCACCCCGGAAATCCTTGATCTGTTTGTTCACATCAAGAATGCATTCCTTTACTGGATTATGCCGCCTGAACTTCTGGAGCTGGGGATGCAGCCTCCCAGGGTAGCGGAATTCCTGAATGCCTGTCGTTACTACAGCCATAGTCGCTTCCTGTTTCATCCTGGTTTCGCGGACCGCAGCCCGCCGCGGCAGTCTGCCCGGATGGCGCTGATCCGACATGCGATGGATTCGGCTTTCCGAGGCGAGCTGCCGCCGGCGATTCCCCAGCAACAGATAGTGGAGATGATGGCCGGCGGCGCGCCCACCGTCGCGGACTACTATCGCGCGGAATACGAGCAGTTATGGCGCGACACCCGAGAGGTTCAGAAATCACTACTGGCGTTCTCCAGCGCCACCTCATCTAAGTAGGTTGTGATGGCTCGAATTGGAATGTTCTGTATGCCGCTCATTGGGCATCTTAATCCATTTTCCACCCTGGCCCACGAACTGATCGGGCGCGGGCATCAGGTTACTTTCTTTAATGTGCCGGATTTCGCCGAAGTGGTTCGGGATCGCGGGTTCCATTTCGAAGCTTTCGGCGAAAAGGACTACCCGGCCGGAACGTTCCCGGAGCGCTATCGGCAAATGAGCCGCCTCGATGGATTGGCGGCGAGTCGGGCCAGCCTCGATATTTTGACTTCGCAGGCTGAGGCACTCTTCACGACCGCAAGACCGACGATCGAGAAGGCGAAGCTGGATCTGTGGATCGTGGATCACATGGACTATGCCGCATCGACCCTGGCGGCATGTATGGGAGCGCCGTTCGTCTCACTGATCGTCGGGCTGATGAGGCACCAGGAGGACGGCGTCCCCGGATTCAGCGGCGAGCCATGCTCGGACGACCCGGTGGTTCTGGCGCGGGATCGCAGTTTTAACGAAGCGATGCTCACCGCCAGCAAGCCTTTCCGCGATTTCGTCGGAGCCTATCGCATGCAGGCAGGCATGGGTCCGTTCAGTTTCGAGAGCCTGTGGTCGGACCTGGCGCAGATCACGCAGGAGCCGGTCGAATTCGAGTTTCCGCGCCGTGAGCTGCCCGCATGTTTCCACTTTAGCGGACCGTTCGCGCGTCGCTCCGCGCGTCCGCCAACTCCGTTCCCATGGGACCGGCTGCTGCGAAAGCCATTGATGTACGCCAGCTTCGGCACGGCGCAAAACCGCAATCGGCACTTATGGAACGCCGTCGTCAAGGCGGCGGTAGATCTCGATGCGCAGGTCGTTCTGTCATTGGGAGGCGCGGAGACGAGTGAGCTTCCCGGAAAGCTTCCGGACAACTTGCTGGTGGTGCCCTTCGCGCCGCAGTTGGAGATGCTTGATAAGGCTGTCCTTATGATCACTCATGCGGGTATGAACTCGACGCTGGAGAGTCTTACTGCCGGAGTTCCAATGGTCGCGGTCCCGATCGCGCACGATCAGCCCGGAATCGCAGCCCGCATCGAATGGACCGGTACCGGCGTTCGCGTTCCTGCTTCAGAATGTGAACCGCTCCGTTTGCGAAACGCGATCGATACCGTGCTCGGCAACGCTTCCTACCGTGAGTCAGCCCAACGCTTTCAGCGAATCATTGCGGCAGGGAGAGGCTTGGAGCGGGCCGCCGATATCATCGAGCGCGTGGCGGCAACCGGTCAGCCTGTGCTGCATTGATTGCAGCGTTTTCATCGCGTTGAGCGGTCCTGATATTCGACACTCATCGAATTCGGAGGCCGGGTGTGCTTCCGTCGCGGGCGGCGGCAATGGCGATCTGACCGAGGCTGATGCCGCCGTCATTGGTGGGAACGTTGTGATGCGTCATGACACGAAAGCCGCGGAGCTCGAGTGCGGCGACGGTGCGGCCGAGCAGGAACATGTTCTGGAATACACCACCACTGAGCGCGACATCCTCGATGCCGGAGCGCGCGCGGATGGTCTCGCATACCACTGCGATCATCGCGGCGATGGTGTTGTGGAAGCGCGCGGCGATTATCGGAATCGGCGTGCCGGCGCGCAGGTCCTCGACGACGGCGCGGACCAAATCGGCACCACGCAGCATCAGAACCGCGTCGGAGATAGGCATCAGATCATAGGGCGAAAATTCCGACCATTTAGCATGATGCTCCAGATCTATGGCCGCCTGGCCCTCATAGTTCACAATGTCTCGGATTCCTAAAATAGCCGCCACCGCGTCGAATAGCCGCCCGATGCTCGAGGTCACCGGTGCATTGATGCCACGACGCGCCAACGTAACTATACTTCGCCAATGGCGCGCATTATGCCGCACTACCTCCAGCTCCTCCGGCACCTCGTCTCCGTAAATCTGGTCCAGGTATGCCGCCGCCATCCGCCATGGTTGTTTGATGGCCGCCGCTCCCCCAGGCATCGCAACTTCCGCCAGATGCCCCACTCTCTCGAAGCTCACCAAATCCGCGACCAGGAATTCGCCGCCCCAAATCGTCGAATCGCTGCCATAGCCGAGGCCGTCGAACGCGACACCAATCACCGGCCCTTCCGATTGATTGTCGGCGAGACATGCCGCGATGTGCGCATGATGATGCTGCACCCCCACCTGCTCCACGCCCTCGAGGTCCAGCGCGTATTTGCTGGACAGGTAGTCAGGATGCAAATCGAACGCGACCACTTGCGGCTCGATGTCGAAGAGCTTTTTGAAATGCGCGATGCCCTCGGTAAACGCACGCATCGTTTGGTAGTTCTCCAGGTCGCCGATGTGATGCGAGATGAACGCGTGCCGCCCCTTGGCCAACCCGAAGGTGTTTTTCAGTTGCGCGCCACACGCGAGGATCTGCCGCGGCGCCGCGCGCGCCAGCCGCACCGGTTGCGGCGCATATCCGCGCGACCGGCGCACCGGATATTGCCGGCCGCGAAACACGCGAACCACCGAATCGTCGATGCGGGTCTGAATTGGACGATCGTGGACGAGAAACAAATCCGCGATCGGGCGCAGCCGCTCCCACGCTTCGTCATCGACGAATGCGATCGGCTCGTCGGAAAAATTGCCGCTGGTCATGATCAGCGGCGCGCCGAATTCGCGCATTATCAAATGATGCAGCGGCGTGTACGGCAGCATCAGCCCGAGGCATGGATTGCCGGGCGCGACTGAATTCGCGAGGTTCGCTTGGGGCCGACGCCGCAGCAGCACAATCGGGCGTCGGCTATCGCCAAGCAACCGCGCTTCTTCATCGTCAAGTTGCGCGAGGCGATGCGCGACCGCGAGATCAGCCACCATCACGGCGAACGGTTTGTCTTCGCGAAACTTGCGCGCGCGCAGCAGCGCGGCCGCCGATTCATTCGCCGCATCCGCCGCGAGGTGGTATCCGCCAAGTCCTTTGATTGCGACGACCCTTCCATCGCGCAGGCAATTCACCGCGATGCGAACTGGATCTCCCTCGAGGATCGCACCGTTGGCGGTTTTCGCGGACAGCCGCGGCCCGCACCTGGGACATGAGATCGGCTGCGCATGAAAACGCCGATCGCGCGGATCGCTATATTCGCGCGCGCATTCATCGCACATCGCGAACCCGGCCATCGTGGTGAACGGGCGATCGTACGGCACGTCGCGCACGATGGTGAAGCGCGGCCCGCAGTTGGTGCAGTTGTTAAACGGATAGCCGAAGCGGCGATCGCCGGGAGTAAAAAGCTCGCGCACGCAATCGTCGCAGGTCGCCAGGTCCGGCGAGATCAGCACCTCCCGATTTCCCGCGCTGCCGCTGTCCCCGCCGGCACTTTTGATGATGTGAAACTCGTCGGCTCCGCAATTCGGAATGAAGCTGCTGGAAATTTCTTCCAGCCGCGCCAGCGGCGGCGCCTCCAGACGAATTCTTTCCACCAACTCCGAAAGCCGAGCCGCGCGCCCCTCGGCCTCGACGATCACGCCGCGCGTATCGTTGCGGACGAAGCCTCCAAGCCCCAGGCTGGTGGCCAGCGAGTAAATGAAGGGACGGAATCCTACCCCTTGAACGATGCCACCGATGCGGATGCGGATACGCGCGCGATCTGAATCCGATTGCGCGCCGCCGCCGGCAGTAGGCGGGTCGGAAGCCATCAAGGTTTGGGGCGCACGCCGGGCGGCGTCATCTCGGCGAGCGGCAGGACTTCGTAGCGCGAGACGTTGTACACCGGCGAGCGCGCGAGCAGCATGTCGAGTTCCTCGTTGGAAGTTACGTCGTAGATCCACGCCCCGCCGTGCGCGCCCGGAATGTGGTAGCGGGAGAGCACTTTGCCGCTGTCCTCCAGCGGTTTGGCGTAATCCGCCATCTTGAGCACCGCGTCCACCACCCCGCGCGACATCAATGCGATATCGATGCGCCAGATTACGAGAAACTTCATCCGCCGCGTCTCCTATTCGTCCTCGCCACGAACTTTTGCCTCTGCGACCGTCATGGTTTCCCAATCGAAATCCGGCTCCTCGGTGATCGTGGATGCGCCGGTGTACTGGTTAAGCAACTCGATTTGAATGCGCGCCGTTTCAGCGTCGATGATCTCGACGGCGAAGCCGGACTGGATGAGAACCCACTCGCCGGGCGCCGGACGCCGTTCAAGGATGCCGATGTTGATGCGGCGCGTCAGGCCGGCTACTTCCACCTCGGCAAGGTCGGGTTGCTCGCGATCGATCGTTTCAATTCGGCCTGGAATTGCGAGGCACATAACTTTTCTCATCCTCATCAGCTCAGGGGATTATATACTTCACAAACCCGCCACGCTAGAGTCGACGGCGACGTGACAGGTCGGAACGCCCTAGAGGGGCAGATTTGCGGCTCTGGAAATTGCTTTAATAGCGCCGCTTTTAGGACAAAACGGGTCGTGCGTGTGTCAAGTAGCCGTACCGATGGCTATTATCTGCGCATGGCAAGCGTACATGATGTGGCGGCCTATGTGCTGAAAAAGCTTGGGCGTATTAGTGCGATGAAGCTCGAAAAGCTCGCGTACTATTCGCAGGCGTGGTCGCTCGTCTGGGATTCCCGTCCGATTTTCAGCGCTCGAATCGAGGCATGGGCCAGCGGTCCTGTTGTCCCGGCCTTATATCAAAAGCATCGCGGACAGTTTCAGGTAAACTCATGGCCAAGTGGCGATGCCAGCCGCCTCAATGCGAAAGAGCGAGAAACAGTCGATGCTGTTCTAAAGTTTTACGGCGACAAAGACCCATATTGGCTTAGTGAATTGACTCATCGAGAAAAGCCGTGGGTAGATGCGCGACGCGGGTTGGCTCCTGGGGAACGCGGCCAACAGGAAATCACTCACGCGGCGATGGTGGAGTATTACAGCAGTCTATAATTTCGCCTGTGCCCAAGCACCCCAAGTTCGCTTCCGCTCCTGAGACAGCCAAAAATCCCAAAGTCGCTACCGACCCGAAGGGATATATGCCCCTGAATCCGGCTTGGCGCATAGGAAGAATGGAGTTCGTCGATCCATATGGTTGGCATGAACTGGATGCCGCGAAACTTAATTTCATTCGTCAAAAGCTCGCCAACTTCGAGACGATGACTTGGGGCGAGATACTCATCAACGCGAAAAAGCATCATCACACAGTTGCCACCGCTGATCTTTGCGCCCAGGCCCGCAAACGGTTAACCGAACTTAAACTGGACGATGTGGATGGCCTTGTGAGTCTGAAACTATCAGGCACCAATCGGATCTGGGGAATGTTTAGCGCCGGAGTCCTTACTTTGCTCTGGTGGGACCCCGATCACGAAATCTGCCCATCTACCTTGAAACACACCTAACCTAACTAACAGCAGACCTGATCTTACCCCCACATTTTGTGGCAGTTAACTTTTAGCGCGCGGCATCCGCTTCGGCTTCGATGAGGATTGCGAGGCAATAGCCTTATCCACCGCTGGCCGAAATTCGGCGTTCGCCTCTTTCAGGCGCTGCTTCGCATCATGGGCCAATTCTCGCCTATGAACGCCGGGCTTTGACTTCACCGCTTTCGGCTGCGGCTTGATCGTCAGTACATCTCTGACGATCTCCTCGAATTTTAGGGGGTAGAGGCTGAGTGGTCCGGCTTTCTTCGCTTTCGGTCTGGTCACGGCCTTGCCAATTTTTCTCTATGTAATTCCCTACGTCGGCGGGGAGGTTGTACCAGCAGCATGACCATGCGATGCGAAGGAGAACACCGGAATCTTGCCCTTCCCGCCGCGCTTGCTGCGTCCCTCGCGCTCATGGAAATGCTTGTTCTTCTCTTTTCCGCCGACGAAAGTGGTGTCCGCTTCGATCACGCCTGACAGCTTCTCACGCAATGGTGATTGGCCCATGCAGTAACGGATGCGATGCGCCATGAACCACGCCGACTTGTAGGTCACTTTCAGCGAGCGATGGAGTTGATACGCGCTTATGCCTTTCTTCGAGCTTGAGTACAGATGGAAAGCCAGCATCCACTTGTGGAGCGGAATATGGCTGTCCTCGAAGATGGTTCCAACTGTTACGCTGAACTGCTTGCGGCACGATGCGCATTTGAGAACCTGTCGCTTTCCCTTGGCCGCTGGTAACCGATAGACCTTGCCCAGTACGCCGCAATGCGGACAGAAGGGGCAGCCGTCAGGCCAGCGTAGCTTTTCGAGGTATTCGCGCGCCGCATCCTCATCGTACACCGCTCTTTCGGCTAAGTTCATGCACCTGAACCTACCATTTCGTCGATGGGTTTATCAAGTATATAATCTCAGCAGCTCCTCAGCAGATGCGGGGCAGCGGATCGCCGATCAGCAAATCGAGAATGCGGGTCCCGCCGAAGCGCGTTTTCAGCAGCACGATTCCGGGAGGATCGGCCTTGATGCGTCCGATTATCTGCGCGCCCGCCCCATGCGGTGCGGAGCGGATTGCCGCCATCGCGGCGTCGGCCGCCTGCTCGCTCACGATCGCAACCAGCCGTCCCTCGCACGCCACGTGCATCGGATCGATGCCGAGGATTTCGCACGCACCCGCCACTTCGTCCTTCAAGGGCACCCGCGACTCGTCGATGATCATCCCGACCCGCGAGGCCGCCGCGATCTCATTGAGCACGGTCGCGACGCCGCCGCGAGTCGCATCGCGCATGCAGCGCACCCCATCGGTCGCGCGCAACAACTGCTCGGTCATCGCCGCCAGCGAGGCCGTATCCGACTTGATGTCCGCTTCGAGTTCCAGCTCTCCGCGCGCGAGCAGAATGGTTATTCCATGCTCGCCAATCGGACCCGAAACGATCACGACGTCGCCCGCCTGGCAATTCGCCGCGCTCAGGTTCGAGACGTGTTCGCTCAGGCCGATGCCGGAGGTGTTGATGTAGCATCCATCACCTTTGCCTTTCTGCACTACCTTGGTGTCGCCGGTCACGATCTGGATTCCGGCCACCACGGCAGCTTCACGCATCGAGGCGACGATCTTGCGCAAATCGGCAATCGGAAAACCTTCTTCGAGGATGAATCCCGCGGAGAGGTAGAGCGGTTTGGCGCCGCCCACCGCGAGGTCGTTGACGGTGCCGTTGACGGCGAGGTCGCCGATGTTCCCGCCCGGAAAAAACAGCGGCGAGACCACGAAGGAGTCAGTGGTGAACGCCAGCCGCGCGCCGCCCGCGCTGAACGATGCCTGATCCTCCAGCGCTTCGAGGATCGGGTTGCGAAACGCATCGAGAAAAATCGCATCGACCAGGGTCCGGCTGGCTTTGCCTCCGGCGCCATGCGCCAGCGTGATGCGATCCTCGCGAATGCGCGGTTTGCGGGTGCGCGCCAGTTCGATCCGCTCCAGCACCTGTTCCTGCGAAATATTCGCGACCCCATTGCCGCGGAACTCCAGCCCGGCGTGCTCGCGGACCGCGTCCTCGGCCCATCCCGCCGACCTCCCGTTGGTGATTCTGGTTTCTTTGTCCATGCGACCTTCAGCTCGAATGGCCCGATTGTGCAGCCCGCTCGATCCGCTCGCGGGTGAAGCGCCCGTAGTTGTAGTAAGCGGCGCAGGCGCCTTCCGAGGAGACCATGCAGGTGCCGATCGGCGTTTCCGGGGTGCACGCGGTGCCGAATACCTTGCATTGCCACGGCTTGAGAACCCCTTTGAGGACTTCGCCGCATTGGCAGGCTTTGGGATCGGCGACCCGAACTCCGGGCAGATTGAACAGCCGTTCCGCGTCGTGCTCGGCGAAGGCTTCGCGGACCTTGAGCGCCGAATGCGAGATGAATCCGAGCCCGCGCCATTCGAAGAACGGGCGCAGCTCCATCGTTTCATTGAGCACCTGCAACGCCCGCGCATTGCCGTTCCAACTGACCGCGCGGGTGTACTGGTTCTCCACGCAGACGCGGCCTTCGGAGATCTGTTTGAGGATCATCTGGATCGATTGCAGGATGTCCAGCGGCTCGAAGCCGCCCACCACAATCGGTCTGCCGTAGTTGTGCGCGATGAATTCGTACGGGCGGCATCCGATGATGGTGGAAACATGGCCCGGGCCGATAAATCCGCTCAGCCGCAGATCGGGCGAATCCAGAATCGCCTTGATCGCCGGAATGATGGTGACGTGGTTGCAGAATATCGAAAAGTTGCGCAGTCCTTCGGCCTTCGCCCGCATCAGCGTGATCGCAGTCGAAGGCGCGGTGGTCTCAAACCCAATCGCGAAAAACACCACGCGCCGGCCGGGGTTGCGCCGCGCGATGTTCAACGCGTCCAGCGGCGAATACACGATGCGCACGTCGGCGCCACGCGCTTTCGCATCGAGGAACGAGCCGCGCCCGCCCGGAACCCGCATCATGTCCCCAAATGAGGTGAAGATGACGTCGGGTTGTTCCGCGATGTAGATCGCATCGTCGAGCCGCCCCATCGGGATCACGCATACCGGACATCCGGGACCGTGAATCAGCGCCACGTTCTCGGGCAGGTAATCCTCGACGCCGTGCTTGTAGATGGTGTGGGTGTGCCCGCCGCATACCTCCATGATTTGATATGCGCGATCGCCGGCCAGCGTCGCGATCTCGCCGGCGAGGCGCTGGGCCAGCGGCTGGGAGCGGAACTCATCAACAAACTTCATGATGCTTCTCCCGGAGTTTCGAGCGACCGCCGGGTCAGGTCCCAGAGCAGATGATAGATGGTGGTTTGTACTTCCTGGATGCGATGGACCGAGCTGGACGGCACCACAAACAGAAAATCGAGCGAGCCGGCTTCGGCCATCTTTCCGCCGTCGTAGCCGGCAATTCCGACCGTCAGCATACCGCGCCGGTTCGCCTCCTCGAAGGCCTTGAGCAGATTGATTGAATTGCCGCTGGTGGAAATCCCCATCGCGATATCGCCGCGATGCCCCAAGGCCGCGACCTGCCGCGCCAGCGCAATGTCGAATCCTACATCGTTGCTCAACGCGGTGAGCACCGCGGGCTCCGACACCAGCGACAAGGCCGGCAACGGATGCCCGCCGCGGCAAAACAGAAACGCGCTCGCCACCGCCTGTGCGTCGGTCGCGCTGCCGCCGTTGCCGAAACAGAGCAGCCGGCCGCCGCGTCGAAACGCGCGCGCCATCGCCTCGGCGCAATCGATCAGCGGCTCCGTCAGCGCGGCGATGGTGGTCTCGCGCAACGCGACGATCTCCAGCGCCTTGGCCGCGGTGGATTTGCGCACCTCAGTCAGCAGCGCATCGACCCCGCCGGAACCCGCATAGAGAAACGGATACAGCGTCTCGATACCCTGGCGGTTGCTGTCAGATGCGTCCTTCATACGCGAAACATGGCCCCGCTTCCGCTCGGTATGTGTATCGACTCGATCACTTGATGAAGCCCGGCTGCAAAATCCCGGGCTGTTCGAAAAACAGATGAACCAGTTCCCACAGGATGTGATAGGTCGTGACCTGGATCTCCTTGACGATCATCGGATCATCGCTGCGCGCGACGAATCCGTAATCGATCGGGCTCTGCGCGAACTGCTCGACGGCGCCGCCGATCATCGCCAGGGTCAGCAGCCCCTTCTGGTGCGCAACTTCCAGCGCGTGCAGCACCGCGCGGCCGGCGCCATCGGGCAAAAATCCCATCGCGATATCTTCCGGCGCCGCGAGGTACCGCATCTGATGAGCGAAGGCGTCTTCGGCATCTTCGACATTCGAGGAATCACGGCTCAGCGCGATCGCGGGCAGTGCGCGCTTGCCCACAATCACCGGATGAATGAATTCCACCGACACATGCTCGGCGTCCGATCGCGAAGGACCGTCGCCGAACACGATCAGCTTGCCGCCGCGATGAAATCGCTCGGCCATCGCATGGCAGGCGCGCGCGATCCGCTCGGCATCGCGCGCGAGCAGCCGGCCCGCCTCGCTGCGCCGCGTCATCGCGCGCGCAATGGCCGCGCGGGCGTCGTCGCGAGTCCGGGAAATTCGAGGTTCGGACGCCGGCTCCATCTATTCGATCTCGCTCTTCTCCAAGGCCTGAAGTTCGTCCGAGTACGCCGTGTCCATGCCGCCCAGCATCCGCAGCGTCGCGGCGGCCTCCTGCTCGTCGATCCTGCACAGCGCGAAGCCGACGTGGATCAGAATCCAGTCGCCGATCCGGATCGGTGGATCCTCGTTCTCCAGCAACTGGATCGAGACATTGCGGCGAACCCCGGCGACTTCGGCTTTCGCGATCGAGTGCTCGGGATCGACCAACTCGATAATTTTTCCCGGAATCCCCAGGCACATGCTCGGCTACCTCATTTCTCGCCAATCGCGATCGCGCAGCCGCGAACCTTGAAGCTCGCCGGCCGAGGTCGTCAGGGTCACCTCACCTTCCACCTGATGGGTCGCGCCGTGCAAGCTCGGCGAACCCGCCACCGGGTAGCGATCGTTCTCAGGAACCGGACTTCAGACGGAAGCGTTAAAGCGGAGCCATACCAAGGGACACGCGCGCGAGCGATCAGCCGCTCGCGATGCTTTACCGACTAACTGGTTTCGGTCGCCGCGCGATGTTCTCGCGACACCACGCGCTGGCGCAGCCATGCATACCAATCGCGTAGCCCATCGCCGCTGGTCGCGGAGACTTGCAGCACCTGGAGCCGCTGGATTCACACGATGCGCATATTCGATACATCGCGCCACATCGAATTGCAGGTGCGGCAGCAGATCGATCTTGTTGAGCAGCATCACATCGGCGGCGCGAAACATATGCGGGTACTTGAGCGGCTTGTCCTCACCCTCGGTGACCGACGCGACCACGACCTTGGCTGCTTCGCCAAGATCAAACAGCGCCGGGCATACGAGGTTGCCGACGTTCTCGATCATCACGATCGAATCCGGTGGCGGATCGAGCGCGCGCATCGCGTCCCCGATCATCAGCGCATCGAGATGACATCCGCTGCCGGTGTTGATCTGGATCACGCGGCATCCGGTGGCGCGAATCCGTTCGGCGTCGCGCGCAGTCTCCTGGTCGCCTTCGATGACGGAGAGCACCGCCTCGCCCGCGAGATCGCGCAGCGTGCGCTCCAGCAGGGTGGTTTTGCCGGCGCCCGGCGAGCTCATCAGGTTGAGCGCGAGAATTCGGCGCCCCTCGAACCATCCGCGATTGCGCTCCGCGAGCAAGTTGTTCTTCGCCAGAACGTCCTGTTCGAGTCGAATCGTGCGGGTACTTTTCACTCCGTGATCGTGAGGGTGATCGCGATCATGATGATGGTCATCGTGATCGCCGTGGGCCTGATGCGAATGCTCATGGTCATGCGGATGAACGTGGACCGAGGTGTGGTGCGTATCGGGATCGATAAGGCGCGGCTGGGCGTCGTCGGAGCATCCGCAGGTACTACACATCAGGAGCCATCTCCACTTCGCAAATTTTGAGCTCGCGGCCGGAAAGAAAATCGAGCTTGGCGCTGCCGCAGCCGCATAGCGCGATCAGTTCATCGACGTCGATCTCGGCCCGGCATTCGCGGCATCGCGCGCGGGCGGGAGTCTCGATGATTTCCAGATGCGCGCCGGCCAGCGGAGTTCCGTCGGTAGAGAGATCGAAGCAGAAGCGCAACGCATCGGGCGCCACGCCGGAAAGTTTTCCGATTTCAAGCTGCACCCGAATGACGCGGGCGGCGCCGACTCGATCGCATACGGCCGCGACCACGCTTTCGGTAATTGCCAGTTCATGCATGCTCAGGAAACTCCGGTCATGGCACGCGCTAGTCAGTCAACTCTCCGGCGCGAAGTTCTGCAAGCCTGGAGCGCGAAGGAGCGCAATTTCGGGTATGCATCCGGCGGTCGAATCGTCGCGCTGGTGCAGGCGGGTTGATTTTTGCTACAGAAGGTGCAGGTAAACAATCCCACGGATTTTGGGAAGTCGCAGCGCTTACCAATCGAGGAGGAACACCCGATGGCTGATTTCGACATTCAAATCAAAGGCGGCACGATCGTCGACGGTACACGGGTTCCGCGCTACCGCGGCGACGTCTGGATCAAGGACGGGAAGGTTGCGCAGCTCGGCGGTCGCGCTCCCGGCTTCGCCAAAAAGGTCATCGATGCCGACGGGCTGATCGTGGCGCCGGGCTTCGTCGATCTGCACACCCATTACGATGCGCAGATCCGATGGGATCCGTACTGCACGATCTCCGGATGGCACGGCGTCACCTCGCTGGTGCTCGGCAACTGCGGCTTCGGCTTTGCGCCATGCAAACCGGAATTTCGCGATCGCTCGATGCTCACGATGACGCGCACCGAAGCGATCCCGTATGCCTCGATGAAGGCCGGCATCAACTGGGATTGGGAGACCATCCCGCAGTACCTGGATTCGCTCGATCGCGCGGCGAAGGGCATCAACTGCATCCAGTACATGCCGACCGCGTCGCTGATGACCTACGTCATGGGCCTCGAGGCCGCCAAGACGCGTCCCGCGACCGAGGCTGAACGCGTCGAGATGGCGCGCATCCTCGATGAAGGCATGGACGCGGGCCTCTGTGGATTTTCGATTCAGCGCCTCGGCCCGAACTCGGTGCAGGCGGACTTCGACGGCTCGCCGATGGTCACCGATACGATGTGCGACGAGGACATCCTGAACCTCGCGCGGGTGCTGCGTAAGCGCGACGAAGGCTTCATGGAAATTACCCAGGGCACCGGCGACCCGCGGGTTGACCTGGGCTTCGTGGAAAAGCTGGCCGATGAATCGCAGCGTCCGATTCTGTGGCAGGCAATCATCCCGACCCGCAACAATCCCGAGATTCATCGCCGCAGCATGCGCTTCGTCGAACGCAATCGCGCCAAGGGGCGTCAGATCTTCGGCCAGGCCGGCACGGTTCGCAGCGGCTTCGCCTTCACGCTGGAAAACTGGAACCTCTATGACACGCTGCCTGAATGGCGCGTGCTGACCACCGGCACCAAGGAAGAGAAGCTCGCCAAGATGAAGGATCCGGAGCTGCGCGCGGCGGTGATCCACGCCAACGACAACTGCGACAACAACTTCAAGGCGATTCAGGCCGGCGTCGGCGGCAACCCGAAGCATCTGATCGTGCAATGGGTTGAGAATCACGAAGAGCTGGAGAAGCACGTCGGCAAATCGCTTGGCCAGATCGGCATGGAAGAAGGCAAGCATCCGATCGCGGCGATGCTCGATATCGCGGTGGCGACCGATCTGAAGGCGGAATTCCTCGGACCCAATCGCGGCTTCAATCCCGACTACATGGCCGAGATCATCAACAACTCGCAGTTCACTTTCCCCGGCGTCTCCGACGGCGGCGCGCATACCAAATTCTTCACCGGCGGCGCTTTCACCACCGACTTCCTGCGCTGGCTGGTTCGCGACGAACAGAAGATCACGCTGGAAGAGGCGCACTATCGCTTGTCGGCGCTGCCGGCGCATGCGGCGGGCTTCAAAGATCGCGGCACCCTGCGCGAAGGTGCGGCGGCCGACGTCGTGGTCTACGACCTCAAGCGTCTCGGCGTCGAGCCGGATTGGGTCGGCGAGATCGTTCACGATTTGCCGGGCGGCGAATGGCGACGCGTGCAGCGCCCGCAGGGCTACCGCTCGATCATCGTCAATGGAGTGGAGACCTTCGAGGAGGGACGCTGCACCGGTGCGACGCCGGGCAAACTCCTGCGGCACGGCCACGCCTGATAATTCGACGGTAGTGACACGACTGATATGGAGGCGGCGCGTTCACGCGTCGCCTCCATTGTTTTCGATGCTCGCGCTGGGCGTCGCGATTCCCGCCGGCGTTCTTCGAAAGGTGCTGGAGCGGATTCCTGATTCCGGACAGGGGCAACCCTCCCTCATTTCCGGCTCGTCAGACCATCGAAGGCATTCCGACTGCACAAAGCTGATTCCCCGGCGACCGCACGTCCCGATACCGCCGCTTCTCCGGTCCGGTAATTTCGGAGATGTTGACGAATGGCTGTACAACGGTACAGACTCGGAGAGGCTCGGCTTTGAGGCCTTGAATGCGGGTAGCGGGATTTGACTGGGACGAGGGCAACCGATCCAAGTGCCGGCAGCACGGCGTTTCAACCGCCGCGATCGAGTCTCTGTTCCATGGCCCGATCGCCGTCGTACCTGATCCTTTGCATTCGAAATCCGAGGAACGTTTCAAGGCGATTGGCAGGACAACCGGGGGTCGCGGGATTTTCATCGTGTTCACCTTGCGGACGCGACGCGGCAAACTGCTCATTCGGCCGATCAGCGCGCGGTACATGCACAGGAAGGAAATGGATCACTATGAAGAAGAAACTGCCACGCTTCCGAAGCGATAAAGCAGCCGGGGACTTTGTCGAAAAGGCCGATCTGACGGAGTACGACTTGTCCGCGCTGCAACCGATCCGCTTCGAGTTTCAGCCCAAGAGCGAGCGAGTCAACATGCGCTTGCCCCGGCAACTGCTCGATGCGGTGCGGGCATCAGCGGCCAGGGCCGGCGTACCCTATCAGCGCTTCATCCGCCAGGCGCTTGAGGACGCGGTACGCCGTAAACGCGCTTGATTGATCGGGTCGCGCACTATTCACTTAGATAGTCCCAAGCTTGCTTGGTCGCGATCGTTCTGAGGGTCGCCTTCAGGTTGACAGACTCGGTAGACATCCCGCGACGGGGTTTCGATTCCAGCGTCCACATCTTGTGTACGCACCGTTTTAGCCTCGCAGTTGGGAAATGATATAAAACCGTCGCGTGGCGAACCAATACCGAAGCGGCATTTCGGGAATAAATCCCTCGGCTCGAGACTGGGTCCGCCGCGTTCGCGAACCCGAACCGTGATCTGTTCGAGACGTTTCAGACGTTTCGAGGTGCAAGCGGAACCTACCACTGCCCAGTCCAACCAAGTCGCCGCGCTGCTACTTCGATAGGGCGAGCATCAGCGTTGCACCAGACCAACGACCTATTGGCCGGATGCCGATTGCTCTCTCGGCCCTGAGACCGGCAAATCGGCTTCACCTGCGCTGGCCAGGCGCTCGACATTTCTCCGATGCGTGGAGCGGTCGATCTCATAAAACATCAGGACCGCGATCGCGATCGCGCTGAAGACCGCAACTATCGGAACGAACACTAGCCCGAGATGACGCAGGATCGCCGGATCAACCTGACCCGGCGTCGCATGTTGCGGGAAGCTGACCCATGCGAGTATGAGCGCGGAAAAGAAAGTGCCGACTCCCGTGACGCATTTCGATATGAGGCCGTTGGCGGCAAACAGCAGGCCCTCCGAACGTTGTCCAGTCGAGACCGCCGCATCTTCGACCACGTCGGCCATCATCGAGGTTACTATGATGAAGCCGGTCAGCCCGAGGGTCGCGGCGATGAACTGGAACACCAAGACGATCGTGAACAATGCGGCGGTGCCGTTGAGCGGCAGGAGTCCGAGCAGGCGCATCGTGATGGGCGCGACTGACGCGAACAGCGAAGCGAAAAAGACCCCGATCATCGCCGGCTTCTTTCCGAACCGCTTCGAGATTGCCGGCGCCAGCCCCACCCCGGCAAAGGCTGCGAAGAGTGCGGCTGCGGCAAGATACGACATTTGCGCGGGCGTCAGTTCCCAGAAATACGCCGAGATGTAGAAGTCGAGTCCCTGCCTCAAGCCGGTTGAAACCGCGCCGACTACTCCTGAAACCGTCAGCGCGAGAAACGATCGATTGCTTAGCGTCCCAACGACCTCCCTCAGCTTTTCGCGCCAGGTGGCCCGTACTCGCGGCGTATGGACGAGCGCTCCGACGAAGCGCTGCGTGCCCACGCATGAGATGATGATCGACAGGAATATCGCGATGCTGGCGACCAGCGCCGTTTCGCGGTAGCCCACCGGGGACAGCAGGCCCAGCGGATGAGTTGCGTCCTTGCGCAGGAAGACCTGCAGCGCAAGCACCGACATGGCCGCGCCGCCAAGAGTTCCAAAAAAGAAGCGCGAACTCATCAGGCTGGTGCGCTGGTCGTAGTCGAGGGTGAGTTCCGGTCCCAGCGCGGAGCTGGGGATTTCATAGAAGCTGAGCAGCACCCGCACCGTAACCAGCATCACCGCCATGTAAATCAGCAGATCGTTCTTCGGCCATCCGAGCGGAGGAGCAAACAGGAAGTAGAACGCGACCGCGGCCGGAATCGCGGAGGCGTACATGAATGGATGACGCCGGCCCCATCGCGAACGCGTGTGATCCGACCATTCGCCAATCAACGGATCGCAGATCGCGTCGAAGATCAGCGTAAACATCATCGCTGCGCCGACCCACGCCGCGGGCAGTCCGACCACCTGGTTGAAGAACAGCAGGAGGGCGGAGGTCAGCGTTGCCTGATGCACTCCAAAGGCGATCGATCCGACCCCGTAATAGATATTGGCCGACAGGGTAAGCGGCGGACGGTTGGAGGTCGAATCAGCGCTCACCAGGAACCCTCTCCACGCACCGAACACTCATAGCCGCCATCTGCAAAGAGGATTTGTCCCGTCATCAGCGAATTCTCCGGGCTCACACACCAGCCAAGGATGGCGGCCATCGCCTCGGGACGACCGGGGAATGCCCCGTGCATCGGCACCATGCTTCCCGCCGCCGCTCTTCGGTCGGGATCCGACAGGATATAGGCAGCGGCAGGCGTATCAATGAAGCCTGGAGCAACCACATTCAGCGGGATTCCAGCACCGGCCCATTGCGCTTTGCTCGCGACTCTTCGGCACCAGCGGTTCAAGGCATGCTTGGCGCTGCCGTAGAGATCCAAAGGCCCCTTTCCGGCTGCGATGGCCTCCTTGGCGGCGGCGACTGCCGCGGCTTCATTCATGTTCAGACAAGCTTCGAGGATCCGCGGATCAGGCGGGCTCAACGAGGCTATCGACGACACCATCACGGCACGCGGCGCGGCGCTGGCTTTGAGGAGCGGGCGCAATCCTTCGAGCGTTGCCACCGTGCCGAAGAAGTTCAGCGCAAGCATGGTCTCGGCCGGACCGCCACCGGCGTTTGCAACGATAGCGTCGATCTTCCCGTCAGACAGGCGCGTCACGCCGTCGACCAACTGCGCGCGTCCCTGGCTGGTGGCCAGATCCGAAACGACATCCGCATTTCGGAGATCGCAACTAATGACCCGGCCTCGTTCTCGAAGATAATTCGTGGTTGCGGCTCCGATGCCCGAAGCGGCACCGGTGACGACATAAGTACGATCCATGGCATACACTCCCACTGGAAAGTTGCGACGATGGAATCGGCTTCCGACGTCGATGAGTCGCGGGCGATCGCATTGCACTACGACTCTTAGAACAGTTATTCTAAAATAATCGTTCTAGTCAAGGCAGCACGGGGGTTGCACCTGATGGGGTCGGGAAAACCAAAAGCTGAATCGCTTGCGCCGCTCAACCGGACCATCGGGGTCCGCGGTTACCGCATCCGCGATCTCGCCCGGGCCGAGGGACGCCGGCGGGAGATCCTGCTGGGCGCGGCACGCGCCTTCGCGCATGGCGGTTACGATGCAACCAACATGGACCAGATCGCGCGACAGTGCGGATTGGCCAAAGGGCACATCTACCACTATTTCCGCAGCAAGGAGGAAATCTTCACCGAGATCCGAACTGACGCGGTAAGTAGACTGATTGAAAGACTGACGGCCATCGCGCCCACGGCGGCCAGCGATCCCGAACTGGCCTTACGAAACGCGATCGCATCCGTGATCGGAAGAATCTTCAACGAGGGAGAAAGCTACGAGCCAGTGCTGGCGGACCCGGTCTCGCTCAGCCCCGAGAATCGGAAGCGCATTCGAATGTTGGGCAGGCGCTACGAACGGATGTTCGCCGATATGCTGCGCGACGGAATGGACCAGGGAATTTTCGTCCGCGGCGATCCAAAGCTAATGACCTTCGTGATCTTGCGGGCCGCCTTTACGGTGGCCAATTGGTACCGCGCGGGCGGCAAATGGAAACCCCAATGGATCATCGAGCAAGTTACCGAACAACTGGTTAGAAGCGTGCGTGAACCGCGCACTCGCGACCTCTGATGACGACTGACACGAGACGCGCCGCCTCCGGATCGTGGAGGCGGCGCGGATATTTGAAATGCGGCGGTTCTGAGCGCCTTGAGACTTATCTGTAGCGGGTGATCAGCTCTTTCCCAAAGGTGCGGATCTGCTGCTTCACGGTCTCCAGCGGCAGCAGTCCCTGATCGCCCTGCCACACGAACCATTCCGGATGGACGTTCTCGACCATCGCGTCGAATTCGCTCCGCACATCCGCGACGGTTCCGGTGTAGGCGAACTTTACGCGCTCCATGCGATCGATGGTGACCTCGGACTCGGGCAAGGACACCTTGCCGCTGGGATATCGCGCCTCGTCGGCATCTTCCCGCCACGCTTCGGAAAAGCCGAACTGGTGAAAGAATTTTTTGAAGGCGACGCCGCATATCCCTTCCGAGCCGAGCTTGCGCGCTTGCGCTTTGTTGTCACCGAAGTAGATCGCATGCAGCACGCCGATGTTCTCGCCCAGTTTCAGGCTGCGTCCCGCCTTACGCGCCTCTTCCTGATAGGCCTCGGCGAGCTTGCGGACCACCGCCGGTTGCGGCAGCAGGATGGTTGGAATGATGCCTTCTTTCGCGCACCATCTGACGGTCTCTTCACTGACCGAAAACGCCTGGAACAAGGTCGGATGCGGGCGCTGATAGGGCTTCGGCACTACATTGATTTTCTGGATGCGCCCGACCTCATCGACTTCGCCGGGGAAACCATATTCGCGGGTCCATTCATGCGCCTGCCAGGGGGTGCCTTCCTGCGGAAAGGGGTACTGGTAGTACTTGCCCTTGAAGGTGAAGGGCTCATCGCCCCACGCCAGCTTCAGAAACCGGAAGACTTCTTCAAATGCTTCGCGATTTACCCGATCGCCCTCGCTCTTGTCGCTGGAGGTGGCGCCGACATGAATCTTCTGCGCCATCTGATTGAGCCAGCGAGTCTGGTATCCGCGCGCGAAACCCACGAAGGTGCGGCCTTTGGTTAGCTGGTCGAGCCAGGCGATTTCAAGCGCGAGGCGCAGCGGATTCCATCCCGGCAGCACATATCCGATCGGGCCAACCTTGATTCGCTTGGTATTGTGAATGACGTGCTGAGTGAGCACCGGCAGGCTGCCCATCTCGATGCCTTCACTGTGCAGATGATGTTCGGGGAAACAGACTCCGTCGAAGCCGACTTCCTCGCATAGCTGGGCAATCTCGGTAACTTCGCTGATCATCCGCTGCCAGCGATCGGCATGATGAGAGATGGGCCTCAGCGCTTTCCGTTCCTCTAAAGTCGCCGGTATGGAAGGCAAAAAGAAGTACATGAACTTCATAAGTTTCTCCGTAGATCGAACGGGTCAATTCTCACTCACGTTCTCCTACTAAATGCTCCGAATGTACACTCGATAGCATCGGAAAGACTTCAGGATCGACGGAACGCCAGAATGGTTCCTTCGCCGTCGGCGGAAACGAAGATCGTGCCGTCGGGTCCCTGCGCGATTCCGGCAAACGACGTGAGCGGGCCCGGCAACAATCCCGGGATGCCCGAGAGCACGTGCGGGACCACGCCGGGAGGCGCCCCGACTGGCAGGTTGGTCGCGATCGTCGCACGCTTGCGCGTTTTGGTTGAGAAGCAAATAAGTTCCCGGGTGCCGGCATCAACGATGTAAAGATCGTCCCCCGCCAGCATCAAGCCTTGCGGCTTGTCGAGACCGCCAACCGCCACACTGACGCCGCCATTGACGTGCGCGATCGATCCTTTCCCGGACTCCGAGACGTAGCACGAGCCATCCGGCGCGGCAGCGATTCCGGTCGGGCGCGACAGACCGCTGGCGGCGGTTTTGATTTCCTTGCCCGAAATCACCAGGACGCGACCCGCGCCACTTTCCGCGACCACGATCGATCCTCCGGGCGCGGACGCAACTCCATGCGCCTCGTTGAGGCCCTTCGCATGCTGGGTCATCTGATGGGTAGTCGGATGGTAGCTGACGACTTCGCCGGTCGCTGTTGTGACGATCAGGTTGCCGCCGGCGCCGGCATCGATGCCGCGAACGAAGCCCGGGAATTCCCCGTCGAAGAGCATCCCGACCCGACGTTGTGAGCCGTCGAGGCCAACCGCCGCGAGGCTGATTCCGTCGCATGCATAGAGGACGCCGTCGCTGCTGAACGCGATTCCGGCCGGACCGCAGAACCCGGGCTGAACCAGGCGGCGTTCGGTTCCGTCCGGCATGATTTCCGCCACGCCGCCATCAGTGAAATGAGAGATGAAGACGCGGTCGTCGTCGGTCAGCGCGAGGTTATCGAGTCCGGGACGAACCTTGGCGAGCACCCGCTTCGAGGCGCTCTGAATATCGATCGCCAGAATCTCACCGGTGCGCCCCTGCGTGGTGATGATTTCACCCTTGTGGTTGATCTTGACCGCGGTCGGAAGTCCGAGACCTTTGACGAAGGGCTCGGGGCGGCCACCGCCAACCGGGATACGCCAAATTTCGTTGGCGCCCAGCAGCGGGAAGTAGATGTTGCCGTCGGGTCCGAGTTGCAGCGCATTGGGCAGCGGAAGATTGTCGGCCAGCAGCCGCGGCGAGCGGCCATCGGCGAACAACTCCCACATTCGCCCGCCCGGACGGCACTCATCCATGAAGATGCGATCCTGGTGAATCGTCACCCCGTTGGCGGCTGTCACGCCGTCGGCAATGATGCGGACCTCGCCGTTGGGAGAACGCGCGCACACCCGCTCGCTCATAACTTCAGTTGCGTAAAGGGTGCCCTTCGAATCGAAAGCGAGATCATCGGGCGCCACGATCGGTCCGCCTTTGGGACTGATGACCGAGACCGCGCCGCTGACCGTATCGATAGCGCTGATCTGGCTGCCGAAAGCCTGCGCGACATAGAGCCTGCCGTCCGGCCCGATTCGCATCCCGTTGGCTCCGAACAGCGCACTGGGCGGAGTCACTCGGGTGCATTGCCATCCGGCCGCCAGGTTAACCGGGGGCCCGGAATATCGAGTAGCATTTTGCGCCATGATGTTCTCCTTCGGCTGCGGAGAGATGCAGTGCCGGACCGTTTGCGATGGCCCTTTGAGGTCTCGCTAGCGCGGATCGAAAGTGATCGTCAAGCTCGAAATGAAAAACGCGCCGCCTCCAAACGGAAGCGGCGCGTCCTTTTGCGTGGATAACCCGGGGGCTCAGTCCAGCTCGAGGCCTTCGAGGTCGCCCTTCTCGCGCCACTTCTTCATCAGCGCATTGAAGGCATTGATGCCGGGGGCATAGGAATTGGCGCCGAAGCCTCCGTCCACCCCTTCTCCAAAATGACCCTCATTGTTGTAGTAGCCGGGCGTGCAGTTCTGGAGGAAGCGCGCCGCGACCACCGCGAGCCGCTTGATCTCCGCGACCCACTCTTCCTCGGCTTTTTTAGTCGGCTGTGAGCAGCGCAAGCCCCGGTCCATCACCTGTTTGATGATGTAGCCGATGTGCTGTGCCTGGTCGTCCAGCACTGACGTAAGGTTCACCGACGCGCCATTCTGCGACATTCCCAGCAGGAAGCAATTGGGGAAGCCGTGACTGGAAAAGCCGTGGTAGGTCTTCATCCCGTCAGCCCAGTAGTCGGTCAAGGTCGCGCCGTCCGTGCCGATGACTTCGTAGCCCGCGCGCCGAGTCCACGCGGTCCCAACCTCGAAACCTGTCGCGAAGATGATGCAATCCACTGGATACTCGACGCCATTGGCGACAATGCCGGTCCTGGTGATGCGCTCAACGCCGTGACGCTCGCTGGTATCGATCAGCTTTACGTTGGGCCGATTGAAGGTCGGTAGATAGTCATCGTTGAAGGTCGGACGCTTGCAGAATTGGCGATACCATGGTTTGAGCGTCTCGGCAGTTTCGGGATCGGTGACGGTCTGATCGACCCGCGCGCGGACGCCATTCATCTTTTGATAGTCGGCGATTTCCATCAGCATCGCCGCCTGACGCTTGGACATTTCGGCCACCGGGCCGGTCTTCTTCGCCGCGATACCGAGATGGCGGAAGATATCGGTCCATCCGTCATTGACCAGGTCCTGCTCGACCGGGACGCCGATGACGAGGTTGTTGAAATTTTCGCGCCGCTCCCGCTGCCAGCCTGGCTTGAGGCTCTGCGCCCATTCGGGATCGGTGGGTTTGTTCCCGCGCACATCCACCGATGAGGGTGTACGCTGGAAGACATAGAGTTGCTTGGCGTGCGCCCCGACGAACGGGACGCATTGGATTGCCGTCGCGCCGGTGCCGATAACCGCCACCCGCTTGTCTGCGAGCTTGGTCAGGCCGCCCGAATGATCGCCGCCGGTATATTCGTAGTCCCAGCGGCTGGTGTGGAAGGTATGACCTTCGAAGTCCTCGATGCCGGGAACCGCCGGCAGCTTCGGACGATTGAGAGGACCGGTCGCCATCACCACGAAGCGCGCGCGAATTTTGTCGCCGCGATCGGTCGAGACAATCCAGCGCGCGGCTTCCTCGTCCCAGCGCAGTTCCGACACATTGGTCTGAAACAGCGCGTTATCGTAGAGGTTGTAATGCTTCGCGATGCGCTGTGAGTGCTCGTAGATCTCGGGCGCGAAAGAGTATTTCTCTTTCGGCATGTAGCCGAGCTCTTCCACCAGCGGCAGGTAGCAGTAGCTTTCGATATCGCACTGCGCGCCGGGATAGCGGTTCCAATACCAGGTGCCACCGAAGTCGCCGCCCGACTCGATGATGTGTACGTCCTTGATGCCGGCCTCGTGAAAGCGGGCGCCGGCCAGCAATCCTCCGAAACCGCCGCCGATGACGACTACATTGACTTCGTCGGTCAGGGGCGCGCGGTCCACCGGTTTGACATACGGATCGTCCAGATAATGCGCGAACTTGCCGGCGACTTCGACATATTGCGCGTTGCCATCGGTCCGAATGCGTTTGTCGCGCTCCCGTATGTATTTCTCGCGTAGCGCGTCCGGATCGAAATCCAGCTTCAAATCAGCGATAAAGCTCTTGTCGTCCATTTTCCTGTCTCGTAGCCCTCGTTCAGATTGTCCTTTGTTATAGTAGAGCATGAAACAAAACACCAAGACCCTGGTGGAACTATGCCCTTCGCGAACGACCCGCAGCGATGGCGCAAGTGCGAGCAACGTTCTTGCGTGCCGGCATCGTTGCGGGCGGTTCGCGAACCGCCCCTACCGGAAACGAAACCATGCGGTTACAGCTTCGCGATCTGATCCAACGCGACCCCGAGATTCGTCATCGTTGGCCCCGCACCTCGCGAAGGCGGAGAGCTTGGCTGCGCCAACAGCGCCCATTGAGATTTGGAGTCAGCACGGCCAGCTACCTGATGCACATTAGCTTGCGGCGTTTCTCTTTCAGGACTAGAACCAGATTTCCAATGCCGATCGCGCGTTTCACCCGGCGCGAGCCATAAGCAAGACTCTGTCTCCAGAGGAGAGAAACCATGCCGCTCGATCCTCAAGTCCAGGTCCTACTCGAAATGACGAAAGGCTTGCCGCCGTTCAGCGAGCTCTCCCCCGCCGGCGCGCGCAAGCAGATGGCCGACATGCGGGCATTGCGCAACGCCCAGCCGGCTGCGGTCGGCAAGGTCGAAGATCGCGCAATTCCGGGACCCGCCGGCTCGATCCCGATTCGCATCTACACGCCCGCGGGCAACGGTCCATTCCCGGTGCTGGTCTTCTATCACGGCGGCGGATTTGTGATCGGCGACCTCGAATCGCACGACGGCTTATGTCGATCGCTCACCAATGGCGCCGGATGCGTGACGGTCGCGGTGGATTATCGGCTCGCGCCCGAAGCGAAGTTCCCGGCGGCGGTCGAGGATTGCTTCGCCGCAACGCGATGGGTTTCTGAAAACGCCGCGACGCTGGGCGCCGACCCCAATCGGCTCGCGGTCGGCGGGGACAGCGCCGGCGGCAATCTCGCCGCGGTGGTATCGATGATGGCGCGCGACAACAAGACTCTCCCCAATACTCCAAAGATCGTGTTCCAGCTCCTGATCTATCCTGGGACCGACCTGACCTGCTCAGCGCATTCGCATAAAACCAATACCGAATACATCCTGACTCCTGACAACATCCGTTGGTTCATGGGCCACTACCTCGGCAATGAGGCCGACAGTCGCAACCCATTGGCATCACCGCTATTCGCCGCGAACTTCACAGGGCTTCCACCCGCGCTGATCATCACTGCTGAATTCGATCCGCTACGCGACGAGGGCGAGGATTATGGGCAGAAGCTTCGCGACGCGGGCGTTCCCGTACAGGTCTCGCGCTACGAGGGAATGGTGCATGGATTCGTCTCGATGGCAGACATGCTGGACAAGGGCAAACAGGGAATCGCGGAGTCCGCGGCGGCGCTAAAGAAGGCGTTCGCCAGATAACGATCGACCGGGCCAAGCCGACCTCCGCGGACTACGCCCCGCGCGCGACTGCTCAACGAAGCTTCGCCGCCGGCTCGACCCATTCGCGCGCAACCCGCTCCAGCGCTTCGGGAATTTTGTTGTCGTCTCCGGGCAGCCGCACGAACGGTACGAATTCGTCCACCCCGAGTTCGTGATACGCGCGCAAGTCCTCGGCAGTCACCTGGTTCTCGTATGGCGAGATTATTATTTCGAGTTCCGCGATGTCGCGGCCTGCTTCGCTCATCAGCGAACGAAGCGTCGCGATCTTTGCCGCGGCCTGCTCCGGGTTCAGTTTGACGCCGAACCAGCCGTTACCGAGGCGAGCGACACGGCGCAGCGCCGGCATGCTTTCGCCGCCAAAGATAATCGGCAACTTGGCGCCTTGAGATGGCTTGGGGAAACTGCGGACGCCGTCAAAGCGGACGAACTCGCCGCCGAAGCTGGACTTCGGTTCGCCCCACAGCTTGCGCATCACTTCGATGTATTCGCAGGTGCGTTGCGCCCGTCGTTCAAAGGGGATTCCCAATGCTGCAAACTCTTCGGCCGACCATCCGATGCCGACCCCAAGCGCGAGGCGGCCGGAGCTAAGGCTGTCGAGACTCGCAATCACCTTCGCAAGTGCGAGCGGATTGTGTTCCGCGACCAGGCAGATTCCGGTTGCGAGCCTGATGCGGCTGCTGCATGCGGCGGCATATGTCAGTCCGATAAAAGGATCAAGAAGATCGATGTCACTGCGAGCCATGAAGCTGCCGTCGTCGCGGTAGGGATACTTCGAGTCGTGGCTGTCGAACAGCACTACGTGTTCGGGCGCCCAAAGCGTCGCGAAGCCGAGCCGCTCCGCATTTTCGACCACCGCCCGAATCGTTCCGGGACGCGCCGCCTTCCCGATCCCAATCGCCGTCATTCCGATCTTCATGTTGCCCTCCGACTCTGTGGCATGCCCCTGCGTATCAACGCAAAAGCGCTAGTAAAAGCTCTCGATCCGATCAATAGATTCACTGAGAACACATCTGCTGCGGGAGTTAGAATATGAAATTCGGAATCGCCTTCGCCAACTCCGGAGCTTTCAGCAATCCTGCCTTGATGGGACACCTGGCTACTACCGCGGAACGATGCGGCATCGAGTCGCTGTGGACCGTCGAGCATGTCGCAATACCCGTCAAACATACGCCCTATCCCGGCAGCAAGGATGGCCAGATGGCCGGCGGCGACACCGTGGCGATTCCCGATCCGCTCATCCCACTCGCATACGTCGCAGCGATCACTAAGACCATCAAGCTTGCGACCGGAATATTGATTCTGCCTCAGCGACATCCGATATACACCGCCAAAGAAGTTGCCACTCTGGACCTGCTGTCCGGAGGGCGCGTGATCCTTGGCATTGGAAGCGGATGGATGAAAGAAGAGTTTGAGGCTCTGGGGATCGACTTCCATCGTCGCGGCGCGCTGACCGATGAGGCGATCCAGTCGCTGCGTGCGCTATGGAGCGAAGGCCCCTCGTCATTCGAAGGCAAGCACTTCAAGTTCGGTCCGCTGCACTCGTACCCCAAGCCGGTGAAGCATGATGTCCCCATCCACGTCGGCGGGCACTCGCCTGCGGCCGCGCGGCGCGCAGGACGCTATGGCGATGGATTCTTTCCCACCGTCGCGAATCCGGAAAAGTTGAAAGAGCTTTTCAATTTGGTGAAGAGCGAGGCGCTCAAGGCCGGGCGCAATCCGGACGCTATCGAGTTTACCGCGATGTCATCAATGAAGCCCGACCACCTGAAAGCACTCGAAGACATCGGCGTCTCGCGCGTCGTCACCAACCCGCCGGGCACCAATCCCGAGGTCATCACGCGAGCGCTGGAGAAGCTTCAAGAGGAAACCATCTCGCGGATGTAGGAGGGCTCGCGGCTGCCTCTAATTCAGCTTCGCGAAGGCCTTATGTATTCGGCGAACGCCGCTGGCGTAGTCCTCGTTGACCGGATTGGGCGCCAGGATCAGGACGTCAGCGCCCTGCTCGCGATACGCTCCCAGCCGCTCGATACAGCGCGATGCGGGACCGATCAGCGCGACTGCATCTGCGAGCTCGTTGCTGACCGCGGCGGCCATGCCTTCCGAATCGCGACGCTTGGCGGCCTCCATGATCCGGGCGGCGGGTTCCGCAAACCCGCTTTTTGACATGATTCGATTGTAAAACGGCAACGCTCCGTAAAAGGCGAGCCCACGACGGGCGGCTTCGTAGGCGACCTTCAAGTCATCGTGCAAGAACACCGGCAGCCCGCACGTCATCGTCACGCTGCCCGGCGCGCGGCCGAGGTCTCGAGCGACTTGCTTCGCGGCGTCGATCGATTTGCGCATCCGCTCCGGCGTGCACATGTAAAGCATCAAGCCGTCGGCCAACTCCCCGCCCAGTTTCGAGGTCTCCAGGGCGAGCGCCGCAAAGTAAACGGGGATCGGATGGCTCGGCGCGGCGACCTTCATCCCGAACATCTCGAGCTCGCCGCGAAAGGCCTTGCGAATCACCTCTGTATCGCGGCGCAGGCGATCGCGCGCGTTGCCCATCTCAATTCCGCGCGCTTCCAGCGCCGGGCGATGGCTCACCCCCAGACCGAGAATGAAGCGACCCTGGGCGACCTCCTGCACCGTCTCCGCGGCCACCGCACACAACATCGGCTCGCGCAGATAGATGTTGACGATCCAGGTGCCGATGGCGATCCGGCGGGTGGCATTCGCTACGGCAAGCGAACACAATAGCGCGTCGTTCAGCGCCTCGGGGATGAAGACTCCGCCGAACCCGGCGTCCTCGGTCTCGCGCGCCAATTGCACAAAACCGGGAAAGCCCCCGGCCGGCAAATCGGTCGCACCAGTGCGCGAGGAATTTCTGGACATCGGAGAGAGGGTGACGCCGTAGCCTTTCATTGACGGCTCCTTTCGAATGGGTGATTCAAACTGGGGTTTGACAAGGAAGCGGTAGAATAGCGCAAGTCGATCGGGATTTCGACGAAAATCACCCCGCCTCAACTGCGCTCACGGAGCAGATGCGCCATCGCGGCCTTCATCGCCTTTCTCTGCACCGCGTCGACCCGAGGATAACGCAAGTTCAGGTTGCTCAGCGTCTCCACGATCACCTGGGCGACCACCACGCGGGTGAACCATTTGTTGTCAGCGGGCACGATGTACCATGGCGCATGCTGGGTCGCCGTATGCGCGATCATGTCCTCGTAGGCCTCCATGTAGTCGTCCCATCGCTCGCGCTCGCGCACGTCCGAGGGCGACAGCTTCCAGTTCTTGGTCGGCTCTTTGAGCCGTTCGAGGAAGCGCTTCTTCTGCTCCTCCTTCGAGACATTCAGGAAGAATTTCCGGATCACAATGCCCTGCTGCGTCAGGTAACTCTCGAAGTTGCTGATCTCTTCAAAACGACGCTTCCAGATGTGCTTGGACACCAGCGGGGTCGGGAGGCGTTGGTTCTCGAGCAGTTCGGAATGGACCCGTACCACCAGCACTTCTTCGTAGTAGGAGCGATTGAAAATTCCGATGTCGCCGCGACGCGGCAGAACCTTGCTCGCGCGCCACAGGTAGTCGTGATCGAGTTCCTCCGCCGATGGCTGCTTGAAGGCATAGACCTGGCATCCCTGTGGATTGACCCCGGACATCACGTGCTTGATCGCGCTGTCCTTGCCGGCCGCGTCCATTGCCTGAAACATCACCAGCAGCCCCCATCGATCCTGCGCGTAGAGTTTGTCCTGCAGCTCGGCCATTTGAGCAATGCCGCGTTGCAGAAGCTCGACCGCATCTTCCTCCGAGTTCAGGCCTCGCGTATCGCCGGGGTCATAGTCCTTGAGGCGGAAGTGTTTTCCATGCTCGACCCGGAACGGCTTGATGAACTTTTCGCGCTTCATAACCCGATGCTACTGGGCATCGCCGGGAAAGCCCACGGGTTTGGACGCCGCCCGGAAGCCGTGTCATTCGAGAATGAAGATGCCGCGTTGGTGCGCGATCCGATCCGGGCTATATGGTGGAGTATCGCCTCAGTAAGCGGCATGCGCACCGGATTTATCAAGCTAAGCTTCCTCGGAGCGATTTTCTCCATCGCGGCATCCTGCTCACTCATCAGCGATTACGAAGCGAGCCGGCCCGCCAACGTTTTGGAACTCGAGGCGCGGCTGGTGCAGGCAGGCTTCCGGCGAGTTCCCATCGAAACTCCGGAACAGGATGGCGCAGTGCAAGAGCTGCCACTGTATCGGCTCAACCACTATCAAAGCGCCGAGGGCAGCGTCTTCTGGTATGCGGATCCTGCCATCTGTGGCTGCCTGTACGAAGGCGATCAACAAGCCTACGAGCGCTATGCGGGGGTGCTTCAGCAGGAACATGACACGGCAGACTACATGCGTGCGGAAAAGCCGGAGCAGGTCGTAAACCTTAGCCCATTCGGCTATGCGTTCCCGCCTCCCCTGATCCTTGGCGGTTGGCCCGTAGGAATTCACCGCCGCAGTGGTTTTTATTTCGGGCACGGCGGCGGACATCACGGCCTGCGGTCAAGTGGCGGCGGGGGTGGCATTCATTCCCGCGGCCATGGAGGAGGTCACAGCATCGGCAGGCAGGGTGGCGGAGGTCACGGAGGCTTCCACGGCCGCCATTGATTTGCGTGCGCATCAAAAAAAGAGCCGCCCGGAGGAGCGGCCCTTTGAAGGAATCGATGTAATCGCGCGTTAGTGCGCCTTGGCCTTCTTCACTTCCTCGGCCATCTCGGGAACCGCTTTGAAGAGATCGGCGACCAGTCCGTAGTCGGCGACATTGAAGATCGGCGCTTCCTCATCCTTGTTGATCGCCACAATGATCTTCGAGTCCTTCATCCCCGCCAGATGCTGAATGGCGCCGGAAATTCCTACCGCAACGTACAGCTCGGGAGCTACCACCTTGCCGGTCTGCCCGACCTGCAAATCGTTGGGGACGAATCCAGCATCGACGGCCGCCCGGCTGGCGCCCATCGCGGCGCCCATCTCATCGACCAGCGGCTCCAGCACGGTCTTGAAGTTCTCCCCGGATTTGAGGCCGCGTCCACCTGACACGACGATGCGCGCCTCGGTGAGCTGAGGCCGGTCACTCTTGGTCTGGTTGAAGGACACGAACTCCATCTTGGCCGATGCGGTATCGATCTCGGCGGTCACTTTTTCAATCGGAGCGACGGTGTCGCCAGGCTTCGATGCATCAAATGCAGTGCCGCGCACCGAGATGACTTTGACGGGGCCGTCGAATTCGACTGTCGCCATCGCATTGCCGGCGTACATCGGACGCACCACCGTGCCGTCATCGCCAATCGAGCTGATGTCGGAGGCCATCGGTGCTTTCATGCGCGCAGCGAGCCGCGGCATCAGGTCCTTGCCGATGGCGGTCGCGGTCGCGAGGACATACTCGGCGCCGGTTGCCTTAACGAGGTTGGCGAGCGCTTGCGCGTGGGCATCGGCGAGGTAATTCTTCAGCGCAGGACTCGAAAGCGCGATCACCTTCGCGACTCCGTACTTGGCGATGTCGGCGGCGAGTGCATCCGGGTTATCGCTCGCGACCACGGCGATGGCCTTGCCGCCGCGCTTGCTCGCGAGCTCGAGGCCCGCATGAATCGCGGTCAAAGTGGTTTTCGGAAAGTGACCTTGCTGGTGCTCAGCGAAGATTAATACGTCGCCCATGATTCTTAGACCTAACCCCTAACCCCTTCCCCTGAAGAAGGGGAATCAGAAATCTTTGTTGCTAGATTACTTTCGCCTCGGTATGCAGCACCTGCACCAGTTCCTGCACCGATGCGACCTTCTTGCCGGCCTGGCGCTTCGGAGGCGCGGCCAGAGTTTTGATCTTCAGCTTCGGTGCGAGGTCCACGCCCAGGCTGTCGGCCGCGACTTCCTTCAATTCCTTCTTGCGCGCCTTCATGATGCCGGGCAGCGAAGCATAGCGCGGCTCGTTCAGTCGCAGGTCGGTACTGATGACGCCCGGCAGGTTGAATGCGATGGTCTCGAGGCCGCCGTCGACTTCGCGCACGACGGTGCATTTGCTGTCGGCGAACTCCACCTTCGAAGCAAAGGTCGCCTGCGGCCATCCGAGCATCTCGGCCAGCATCTGCGGGACCTGGTTCGAATCGTCGTCGATCGCCTGCTTACCGAGGATGATGAGGTCGGGCTTCTGCTCCTCAGCGACCTTGGCGAGGATTCCCGCCAGCGCCAGTGCATCGAGCGCCGCATCGGTCTTCACCAGGATCGCGCGGTCGCCGCCCATCGCGAGGCCGGTGCGAAGCTGCTCTTGCCAGGTGGTTTGGCCGATGGTGACCAGGATGACCTCGCCACCCTGCTTCTCCTTGATGCGCAGGGCCTCTTCGATGGCGATCTCATCGAAGGGGTTGATGACCCATTTGACGTTGTCGGTGGCGATCCCGGAACCATCGGGCATCACCCGGATGGTGGTGGCGGGATCGGGAACTCTTTTGATCGGCACGAGAATCTTCACGACAGTTTCACCTGAAGCGTATCAGTATATTTACGGCGAATAGAAAAGGAGGCTGCTGGTCCGTGTTGCGTTACGAGCAAGTGACCGTAACAGCGGCCCTAATGCCAGTCAAACGGAAAATCAGCTCCATCTAATATTAACCTGAATCGATTATTCGTTGTAGCCCAGCCGATGGCTGAGCTCGCGGCCCGCATCCAGGATCAGCGGAGCGATTTCTGCCGCCACCCTGTCCTCGGGGATCCGATACGCCGGTCCCGATACCGAAAGCGAGCCGACCACCGAACGCGTATAGTCGCGAATCGGCACCGCGACCGAGGAAACTTCGTCGAGGTACTCGCCGCTGTCCACCGCATAGCCGCTGCGGGCGACCGACTCCAGTTGCGCGAACAACAGCGCGCGATCGGTGATGGTGCGATCGGTATATGCCCGCAACACATCGGGCAGCGACGACTTCAGTTGCTCGTCGGTATCGAACGCCAGATGCGTCTTGCCCGCCGCCGTGGCATGCAGCGGCAGCGTCTGACCGACCGGCGAGTTGATGCGCACCGCGCGATCCTCGGGATCCACGGCCTCCAGCGGCACCACGCCCTCGCGCCGATAGACCGCGACGTAGGTACTCTCGCGGCACTTGCGGGTGACCTCGGCGAGAATCGGGCGCGCCTGGCGCACCAGGCCCATATGCTCGATGTAACGCCGCCCCAGGTGCAGGCATTTGATCCCGAGGCGATAATTCTCGCTCGCCTTGTTCTGCTCGATATAGCCGCGCGCTTCGAGGGTGGCGAGAAGCCGGAAAACATTGTTTTTATGAAGCTTCAGGCGCTTGGATAATTCGGTGACGCCGAGCTCGTCGACATCGCCGAAAAACTGCTCCATCACATCGAGCGCATGAGCGACCGACTGGATGAGGTAGTTTGTTTTATCGCGCCTGACGACCATCGGGAATCATCTTGAATTCATTGATGCCTTCGTTCGCAGCCACATCCATTTTGGGAAGGCGTTTTAATTTAGATGAGCACCCGAAAGCATGTCAACGATGCGCTTCTGACTCATTTTGCGCTCGAATTGGCCGAAGTTTTTCGCATATGACAGAATTAACCCGCACCTTCAATGCCTGGTCGAGCTAAGTGGCGTTAAGAAATGACATCCGATTTTAAACCCGAGTTTTTTCGCCGCATCGATGACTCCGAAGATGAAGCCTTCTACTCGATGCCGCGCTTTCTGGTTCACATTGATGATGGCGCAATTGCCAAGGTCGGGGAGATCTATGCCCAACTGCTGCCCCAGGGTGGCGCCATCCTGGACATGATGAGCAGTTGGCGGACCCATCTCACCGAGCAGGTCCGTCCCTCGCGCGTGGTCGGCGTCGGCCTCAATCTCGCTGAAATGGAGGACAATCCGCAGGTCACCGAGCCGGTCGTTCACAACGTCAATACCAATGCGCGCCTGCCCTTCGAAGGCGCCCAATTCGATGGCGCGATAATGACCGTCTCGGTGCAGTACCTGGTCCATCCGGTGCAGACATTTTCCGAGGTCGGCCGGGTGCTGAAGCCTGGCGCGCCATTCATCGTGACGTTTTCCAATCGAATGTTCCCCACCAAGGCGGTGGCGATTTGGCAATACCTCGACGAGCGCGACCGGGTCGGGCTGGTGGGGCGTTACTTTAAGGATAGCGGCGCATTTGAGAAGATGGACGCAATCGACCGGAGCGCTCCGACCGATCCGCCGTCGGATCCGATTTACGCGGTGGTCGGCTATCGGATCGCCGATTGGAAACCCGTCAGTGATTAAGCATCGTGGCCTTCGTCATCTCGCGCTCAAGGTCTCGGATGTGGAACGGGCCGCGAGGTTCTATGCGCGCGTCTTCGGAATGCGAATGGTTTGGCAACCCGACCCCGACAATGCCTACCTCTCCTCGGGATGCGACAACCTCGCGCTGCACAAAGGATCCCATGGCGATACTGATGCTCAGGTGCTCGATCATTTCGGATTCATCGTTCCCACCATCGCCGAGGTCGAGGCCGCATGGGCGTGGGCGCAGAGTGAACATCTCGATATCGCGCATCCTTTCAAGCATCATCGCGATGGCTCAGTATCGTTCTACCTCCGCGATCCGGACGGCAACGTTATCCAGGTCCTCTACGAACCAGGCGTCAGTCCTGTAACGATTTCCTAACGGCCTTCATCGACTGAGTCCACTTAAGAGAGACATACAAATCATGCTGAAAAATCGCGCGACCGCCCAGGGCACGGCATCCTATGCTTCACGTCATGCCGACCTGCCGGGAAATTTCCGCAGCGTCCTGGGCCTCGCAATCTCCTCGATCGGCGTCGGTACCTATCTCGGCGAGACTGATGAAGAGACCGATCACGCCTATGAAGAATCGATCCGGGCGGCGCTGCGAGGCGGGATAAATCTGCATCGATACCGCGGTGAACTATCGCTTCCAGCGCAGCGAACGAACCATCGGAAAAGTCATCGCCGAGATGGTTGCGGCCGGCGAACTGAAGCGCGAGGAAGTCGTGGTGGCAACCAAGGGCGGCTACATCACTTTCGACGGCGAGGTGCCGCCTAATCCGCGCGAATGGTTCGAGGAGCATTTCATCCGCACCGGCATCGTTTCAGCGCGCGAGATGGTCGAAGGCTCGCATTGCATGACGCCGAAGTACCTCGGCGCGATGCTCGAGATGAGCCGCCAGAATCTCGGCCTCGATACCATCGACATTTACTATGTCCACAATCCCGAGACTCAGCTTGGCGTGGTCGATCGCAAGGAGTTCCTTGCGCGAATCGGCAAGGCTTTCGAGTTCCTGGAGCGCGCAGTCACCGAAAACAAGATCGCATACTATGGGACTGCTACCTGGAACGGTTTCAGGGCGCAGCAGACCGACCGCGGCTGGCTCTCACTCGATGAGCTATTGCGGGTGGCGCGCGAGGTCGGTGGCGACGACCACCATTTTCGCGCGATTCAGCTTCCCTACAATCTCGCAATGCCCGAAGCAGTCACGCTCAGCAATCAAGGCGCGCCGAATGCCAAGACCACCCCGGTGGCACTGGCGAAGTCCTTCGGCATGGCGGTGTGCGCCAGTGCCTCATTGCTACAGGGGCGGCTATCGCAAGGTCTGCCGCCAATTCTTTCCGAAACATTCCCTGGACTTACCACCGATGCACAGCGCTCGGTGCAATTCGTGCGCTCGACTCCCGGCATCGACGTGGCATTGGTGGGAATGAAATCGAGTGAACATGTCGAAGACATCCTGGCGGGGATGAAACAACCTCCGGCCTCGCGCGACGCACTCATGAAGCTATTCAGTTCCGGCAAGCAGTAGTTCCTCGGGACCTTGCGATGCTGAGAGTTACCAGCGAAGCAGCCTACGTCCTGAAGGCGGCGCGCGAAGGTGTTACGACTCCTACCGCGGGGCTTCGCATCAAGCGCTCGGATAGCCCCAACGATCCATGGGATGGCTTCAAGATCGGCTTCCAGCAGGAGCCTGATCCAACCGACCAGATTTTTGAGCAGGATGGCTTGCGGGTTTTCGTAGCTGCCGAGGTAGCCGACGAGCTTAGCGATCGCACCCTCGATGTCGACGCGACCTCGCACGGCGCCGAGTTAGTGTTTCGATAAGGCGACGATATTCGTCGTCGCGCCTGTGATTTCGCTCCACGCGCGCGCAGCTAAACTGACACTGTGTCAGGTTTAATCGACAGAGTGTCGACAACGGCCCGCTCCGCTGATCGCGGCGCCGTCGCAATGGGTTTGTTTTCGGCGTGTTCGACCTCCAGCCTTCTGTCGCGGTCCAGAGGCAGATACCGGTCCCTAAATCTAAAAATGCCTTGATATTCCTCGATTTAATGGCTTTGTTTTTTCAGTTTCCAGACTCCCCCAGTTGCGATGACTCGAACAGCCGACCGGCCCAGGGGGTTGGTTTTCGTCCTCGCGGACTTCCCGCAGCACCGTCCAAAATGGCTTTGTATTCGTGACCTCATTTCCTGGCTCGCGAAAGTAAAAGTCCATGGAAATGCTGCCTTTAATGGGTTTGTTTTTGCATTTTTCTAATCCGTCGCAGTCGTCGATCGCCAAAAACGACAATTGGCGCCTCCGCGGCGCCATAATCGAATGATAGCACAATTCGACCTTGGGCGAACCTGCCTACCTGGCGGATGTCGCGAACAATCTAAGATGTCGGCCGCTTGGACATTCGAAGATGCCGCTGAGACAGAGCTGCAGGATGCCGCGGCCATCGTCCGCTACTAGTTCGATTGGGTGGGGCCGGGTCGCATCAGGGCTAGAAGCAGTGGGATCCGACGTGTCGAGTAAATCGGGGGTAGAGCCGGGTGGTTGCCACGCTCAGAGTTCATCGATCGTTGCATCCAGGAGTGACAGGTCGCGCGCAAACTTCTGATCTAAAGAGGCTCGGCGCAGCAGCGCGACGATGTCCGCTGTGGAGACAAAGGTTCGCCGGGTACCGTCCAAAGGAACCAAATCAGCGACTGGTCGTCCATCGACGGTAATACGCATGCGTTCGCCGGCTTCGACTTCGCGTAACACCGTGCTAATGCGGTTGCGAAGTTCGCGTTCCGAAATAGTCTTCACTTCTGCTGACCTACTGGCTGCCGCTGGTGATGCCGCGGCCGAAGGCTGCCACCTGCCCTTGCCATTGCTCTCCGAACGCCAATACCAGCACTTGCTGATTGATATGCGAGTCCTTGCTGAGGCTGCGCATCGCGCCACCACCAGCGTTGGCGAGCACCTTATAGGATGCACGCGTCTGCTGATAAAACTCCGGCAGCGGCGAGATTTTCGGCGGTTCCTCGCGATGCACCTTGAGCCAGAACTCGCGCTCGAAACGCTCGTGCTCCTCCGCCGCGACGTCGACGGTGTTGAAGGTGCCGTTGTTGCTCTTGAACTGATGGATCTCCGCGAGCAGCGGCTGGAAGTCGTCCTTCTTCGGCGGCGAATCTCCTACCAGAACGATCACCTTCTTGGCGTAGGGCTTCCAGTCCATCTGATGGATGGCCATGTTGACCCCGCCGGCGAGGTCCTCTTCCCACTCGTCGCCGCCTTCCGCATGGAGGTTGTTCAGGAAGTCGACCAGCTTCTGCGGGTTAAGCGTGAGCGGCTGGATCTCCATCTTCTTGCCCTTGCCGCCGAACACCACCATCCCGACCCGCGCGATTGGCACCAGGCGATGAATCGCATGCACGAGCTGCGACATCTTGGCTTTCACATCATCGATGATCAATTTCATCGAGCCGGTGCCATCGACGACGATCACTACATCGAGTCCCTTGCGTCGCAGCTCTCCAATGAAGCCGCCGAAACCGGATCCGATGCCTTTGCCATATCCCGAGCCGACTCCGCCGCCGCGTCCGATTCCGATCCCGCCACCGCCCGCGGCGCGCACGTAGTCGTTGGCGAGGCCGACGGCTTGCGAGGTATCAACCGCGGTGGGCTGATCCATTTGTTGTGGCGCGGTATCGGGCATCGGAACTTCAGGCATGTCGAGGTCGTTCATCTCGCTGCCGCCGCCTCCTCCGCCACCGGCCTCAAGGTTGACCATGATCAATTCGCGCCCGCGCTGCTCGTGCACGGTGATGATGAGGAACAGGATCAGCGCGACGTGGATGGTGACCGAGAGCGGGAAGGGACCGAGCATGAAGCGCATCGCACTGCGAATATTCTCGATGATCTCGCTGGTCGACTTGCGGATCGCATGGTAGGTGGATTCGTCATCCTCGCTGATCGCAGCCATCGTCGCCGCCTGCGCAGCGCGATCGCCGGCCCGATCAATCGACAGCCCGGTGCGCGCGAGTGCCGCGACATCGTGCTGGCATAGCGCGCATCCCGCGACGTGGGATTCCCAATGGCCGTATTCCGAGGCTGACAGGGCGTGCGACGCGAATGCCGCGAGCACGTCCGCATCGGGGCATCCGCTTTCCGAGTCGGTGATACTCATACCGAGTCCTCGCGCGATGAGCATGTCAAAAGAATCTTTGCCGTTGCCTCGCGTCGCCATCACTTAGCCTGCGCCAGGACTTCCGACAGGTTGAACGGCCAGTCCTCGGTTGCGTATTCGAAGCAGGAACTTATCTGGTCTGCGCTCAGGTGATATTCGTCCCTGAGATTCCCTTCGACTGCTTCGCGGATCCGCTTTCGCGTCTGCGTCAGCTTGCGCGAAATCGTCGATTCATGTTCGCCCATCAAAGAGCCGATCTGCGCCAGGGTCAGCCCTTGCAGGTAATAGTAAGAGATCCTTAGACGGTCCGAGGGCGGAAGTTTTGCAATACTGCGCTTGAGCGAGTCGCATAGCATTGCCAGGTAGCGCGCGCGCTGCGGATCGGCAGGCGGTTGGGGCTGGCATGCGGCGTGATTGATGGAGCGCTCGGCGGCATCATCCATCGGCTCGTGAATCCTGGTCGCGCGCCAGACATCGGCCGCTCGGCGCGCGATCACGGTGCGCAGCCAGGCCGAAAGTGGACTGCGGCCATGGTAGCGATCGAGCGGAGATTTGCGCGCGCCGTTATTTTGCCGCAGCCCGTAGAGATCGGCATAGAGCGAGTCGGCCAGCTCACGCGCCGCCGAGGAGTCTGAAATCAGTGCTCGTGCCGCACCTTCGGCAACCGCGCGATAGTTGGCCAGGAACTCGCGCCACGCACTCTCGTTGCCGTCGCGGCAGGCCGCCGCCAATGCCAGATCATCGACAAACAGCGAGTCAAGAAATGCGTCAACCTGTTCCGATGAGGCGAACTCCGGCCCGCTCTCCTCGCGTCGCGCATAGCTGCGGTATAGCGCGTCGGCGAAGGAGATCTCCGAGAGATTCCACTTCGCGGCGCCGCTTTGCCGATACAGCCGCTCGATGCTGCCGCGGTGGTCGCGGCGGAACTGCTCGAGTGCCGCCGTCATATGTCCAAGAGCCGGTCCTTCATTGGATGCCCCTATCCATTCTCGGACCGAAGTGTGCCTGCGCACAAGATGTCTGCTTGTGCGTTTTGCCCCCTTCGTAGAGACGGGCGCTCACGGAAAATCTTGCAATGCTGCGAGCTAGATTTTGAATCGTATGTGGATGATGTCGCCGTCGCGCATCACGTAGTCGCGCCCCTCCAGGCGCAGCTTGCCCGCCTCCTTCACCTTCGCGTCCGATTTCAGTTGCGCGAAATCCTCGTAGCTCACCACCTCGGCGCGAATGAACCCGCGCGCGATATCACTGTGAATCTTCGCGGCTGCGTCCAGCGCCGAAGCGCCGCGTTCCAGCGACCATCCGTGCGCTTCCGGCTCGCCGGCGGTGTAAAACGTCATCAAGCCCAGATGGTGATAGAGGGCGGCGATGAGGCGATCGCGCGCGGGCGCATCGAGGCCCGCGGCCTTGAGCATCTCGGTCTGACCGGCCGGATCGAGCTCCCACAGCTCCGATTCGAACGCGGCCGCGAGGCGGAACACCTCGATGCCGTGGGCCTTGATCGCTTCGTGCTCCTGCGCGGTGATGTCGGCCGTCGCACGATCCATCTCGCAATTGATCACCACCAGCACCGGCTTGCGCGAGAGAAACCCGAAGCTCGAAAATGCCGCGTTCTCTTGCGCCGTCGTTTCGAGCAATCGCAACGGCTTGCCCTGCTCCAGCCACTTGAGAAATTTCTCGAGTCCCGCGCGCTCGAAGTCGCTGGGCGCTTTTTCCTTCTTCAGTCGCTCGAGGCGGCGCTCGGCCTGATCGAAATCGGAAAAAATCAGCTCGCCCTCGATGCTCTCGATTGCCGAGACCAAATCCTTCTCGTTGCCGGCGAACTGCGGGACCACTACCAGCAACGCATCGAGGTCGCGGGTGAGCGGTAGCAGGCTCGGGTCGAGTGCAGCGCCCTCCTTCTGCTCCTTGGGGTTGGGCGCGAAGTCAAGCACGGTCAGCTCGACCGGCACTTTCTTCTTGGAGCCGTAGGTGGCCTCGAGGAAATCGAGGCGTGCATCAGCCACCTTGATTTGTCCGGGGCGGCCGCGATTCTTTCCTTCGGCAGCGCCGGGAATCGGCGCGAGCCCGGTCAGGGCATGGAAGACGGTAGATTTTCCGGCGCCTCGCGCGCCGATGATTCCAGTTTTCACTCTGAAGAGTTAATCACAAAGCGGCGACTTCACTTAAGAGGATGCGCGAAAGGGAGTGTTCGCACCTGTGACGACTCGCCGCCACTGTGCTATGCAGCGAATCGAGTAAGGAGACATCGACGATGCCGAAAGCTCCAGCCGACTATCAGATGCGCTATCCGATCGATTTCGCCGAAATCGGTCCGAATACCCACAAAGTCGTGCAATTGTATGCGCAAGACCTCGGCAAATCGCGCGGTATTCTATGGATGCCTCCCAAGGGCAAACCGAAAACCTGCGTCATCATGGCGCATCCGCGCGCCGAGTTTGGGCATCATTATTCGATTCCCTTCTGGGTCGACGCGGGCTATGCGGCGTTCGCGCACAACACCCGTTACCTGAACAACGACTCGACCATGATTCACGAGAGCATCCTGCTCGATCTCGCCGCGGCGATGAAATATCTGCGCGAGGAGGAAGGCTTCCAGCACATCGTAATGTTGGGGAACTCGGGGGGCGGATCCCTGTTCTCATACTACGATGCACAGGCGCGCGCGCCTAAGGGGAGTCGAGTCGCATCGCCACCCGGTGGCGGGCCGCCGGATCTGAACAAGTATGATTTCCCAACCGCCGACGGCTTCATCGTCCTCGCGGCGCATCCGGGGCAGGGGATGGTGCTGATGAATTGCCTCGATGCCGCGGTCGTCGACGAAAACGATCCCCTCGCGAGCGACCCCGACCTCGACATGTACGACGAGCGCAACGGTTTCAAAACGCCACCGGAACAGAGCCGCTACTCACCCGAGTTTCTTACGAAGTATCGCGCCGCACAGCGCGCACGATGCGCTCGCATCGATGCCATCGCGCGCCGCCACATCGCGGAGGCGGACGGCGCTCGCGCCACGATGCGCGCCGAAAGCTTCAAAAGCGAGCAACCGACGGCGCGCCACTTCATCGAGCGCCGGGCGATGGCCCCGCGCATGATGTTCGTGTATCGCACGCAGGCGAATCCGAACTATCTCGACTTGACGCTCGATCCCTCGGAGCGGGCGGTGGGCTCGATCATTTCACCCCGCCCGGACCTGGCGAATTACGTGGTGTTCGGACTCGGCCGCATCATCACGCCAGATGCGTGGCTATCGACATGGTCGGGGCTGTCATCTTATGCGCGAACGGCGGCGAATCTTCCGAAGGTGACGGTGCCCACGCTGGTGGTTGGAGCCAACGGCGATCAGGACATCTTCAATTCGGATGTGAAGGCGGAGTACGAAGCCTCGGGGGCGAAGGACAAGCAGATCGCATTCATCGAAGGCGCCGACCACTTCATGCGAGCGGGCGGCACCAAAGCGAACCTGGGAGATCCACGGCCGCGGCTGATGAAAGTATTGGTGGAATGGACGCGCGAACGATTTGCGCCGTAATGGATTGGCTTTCGCGAAAGCCCGCGGTTCGGTAATCTTCGTAATTCTGCGGATGCCACCCTAGCTCAGTTGGTAGAGCAGCTGATTCGTAATCAGCAGGTCGTCGGTTCGAATCCGACGGGTGGCTCCAAAAACGCCAAGAGACATCAGCTTCTAGGGTTCATCTCGATGGTCATACTTTCAGGTTCAGTCTACGACCGAAAAACCATAGTCGGTCGGGAATGTTGTGACGCCAAATCGCGGCATGCTCAGCTCGGCGGCAATTCCGGCTTGAACGCTCATCTTCCCCGGGGAATGAACCCCGGGATGCCCGTGTCGACAACCGAATTGAGCCTCACTCGCGTACTGATCCCGCGACTGATCTCCTCGATGGCGTCATTGGGAAGAGCCGAGATATCAAAATTTTCCTCGATATGGCGGATGCTGGTAGCCGTGGTCAGAGGAGAAGTGCCGCGCTGCAGCGCCCAGGCCAGGAGGACTTGAGCGGGGGTCTTGCGAACGCGCTTCGCAATGGCGGCGATCACCGGATCGTCAATCAATTTCGGTTCAATACCATGACCCAAAGCAGCGAAGGCCTGAATCACGATGCCATTCCTCTTGCAATAGTCGAGCAGATCCCATTCGGGAAGATATGGATGAGATTCGACCTGAACCACAGCCGGCTTTATGCGTGCGACTTCAAATACCTCTTCCAGTTGTCCCAAATTGACGTTCGATAAGCCGATCGCCTTGCACCGACCTTCATCGATCAGGCTCTCCAAAGCTCGCCAGGTATTCGTCAGAGTCACGCCATCATCATAAATCACCTTGCCGTTCTGGTCTCTCGGGTCCTGCTCATCCCCGGGTTTGAAAGCGAATGGAGTATGGGTGCTGTATAGATCGACATAGTCCAGTTGCAGTCTTCTCAGACTTGCCTCGAAGGCCGGTCTAACGCGCTCGGGACGATGATTGTTGTTCCAGAGCTTCGTACCTACGAAAACGTCCTCCCGTTTTACACTGCCCTCCTTGAACACCGCCCGCATTGCTTCGCCCACCTGTTCTTCATTTCGGTAGCGCTCCGCGCAATCGAATTGACGAAAGCCGACCTCCAGCGAGATCCGGACCGCCTCTTTAGTTGCGATGGGATCGGGAATCAGCGTGCCAAATCCTAGCGCTGGAATCTGATCAGACCCGTTGTTGAGCGGTATGTTTGTATAGCGAAGGCCGTCGGCGTCATTCATAAAATCCTTATCTCCGTGCAAATCGTAGACTGATTCGATTATAACCAAGCTTTACGAGGAATGACCAAATCGTTGCCAGCCATCGGCTGCGCGCGATGGCAGTTGTGAAAATCGAGGCGAACACTGAGCGAAGCGTGTGGCAGGATTCATTGAGCAACAGTTCGGCAACCAACGGCCACTGGCCTGGTTGGATCAACTCGAAGCGCTGGTCGCGCGGGAACTTGCGCCTCGCGCCCGGAAGATCCGCACTGCCTTGCATCGCCACGATTGTGCTAATCGCAATTGGACTGGACGCGAGCTGCCACGTCAACACTCAGCTGGGCGCGGTAATTGTCGGGCTTCTGGCGCGCGTATTGGCAGAAACGCCGTGGTTGATGCTGCCCTTTGTCTTTGTATGGATTTCACTTTCAACCTGCCTGGTTGGCTATGCGATCGGCCTCATTAGCCAGCGTCCGAACTCATACATTATCCTTGTGACCGTAGTCACAACCGCGACTCCCACTTATGTGCAACCCTTAACAAGATGTACCTCCGGATCGCCGGAGCTATAAACGACGGAGGCAAAACTTGTTGAAGGCATCGATCGTCGATTCGCCTGTTCGATGGTTCGGGTCCGAGCGCGCCCTCGATCGCCTGATAGTGTTGATGGTTTTCACTGTGGTGTCGGCGCCGGTGATGTTTCTGAATACTCAGTTCACCGACAACTATGACGAGGCTAAATATCACCTGCCCGCGATCGTGCGCTTCGCTGCCCAGCTCCCTAACCCGGATCTTCGTCACTATAGTTCGGCAACAACTCCGCTCTACCACCTTCTCTTCGCCGTGCTGCTGCGATTTGGATTCAGTCTGACCGGGTTGCGGCTGATCAATTTCGCTATATCGGCTGCTACCGTGATGATGGTGGTCGTGTATCTGCAACACGCATCGGCTCCCAATTCACGCAACCTCGCCACTGCTGCCGCAATGTTATTCGCAACATCGATTTACGTGGTCGGACCTTCAGTACGCCTGACGACCGACAATCTGGCGCTAGGATGCAGCATCGGAGTTCTATATCTGCTCGACTCCCAGACCGAGCGCGATAGGTTCGGATGGGCGGTTTTGTTGACCGTCGTGGCCGTGTTGACCCGACAGCTATATCTTTGGATGATTCCCATTTTGTTTGGTTACGCGCTGACTAACAAGAAATGGGAAACGCGGCGCAAGCTGCAAGGAATCGGCTTGTCCGTGCTTCCATTACTCTCACTGGCGCCGCTGTTCATGCTTTGGCATGGGCTAGCCAACCCGGATTTCGTAGCGAAGCACGAACTACACAATGGCCTTTTAAACGGTAAAGCCCTGGCATTGGCTCTCTCGATGCTCGGCGCCTTTGCCGTAGTATTCGCACCCTCGCTGATCAGAGTCCTGTCGCCCGCCTTGCACGTCAGGTATCTGGTACCGTCTACTATTGCGCTCGCCCTCGTACTCTTACCGATGCTTGGTGCTCAAGCCGGCTCCTATCAAGTGCCGATGGAAGGAGGATGGCTTCGCTCCATGGCGGAGCATTCGCCGGTGCTGTTCGGCAACTGGGTATTGTTCTGGCTGCTCTTCCCTGCGGGATGCCTGGTGGTGGTGGCGATGATCTATCACGTCGCAACCACCAGACGAGAAATCTGGATTGTGTTAGCGTTTGGCCTGTGGCTCATCGTCAACATAATGCAGTCCCGCGCAATGGCTAAGTACTACGAGCCGTTCGAGATCATCGTGGTGGGCCGATTCGCGGTGCGAGCGCGCGCGGGATTCCGGGAGACCGTCCCGGCATGGCTGATGGTAACGATGTTCGTAGTGTTCGACATCTCGCGCTTTTGGTTGGGATCGGAGTGGGCGTCGCCGGGCTTCTCGCACCATTAAGTCGAATTTAGTTAGCATCATTCTTACGACGCTCTGCGACCGGTGCACCGACGGTTCCATCGGCGAGATGATCAGTCAAGGCGGGCGATCAAGTTGGCCAAAATCAGCGCGACCGGCAAGATCAAGTAAAATCGGGTTCCCCATCCGTCGATCCACCTTTCGAGGCTGACAGGCCGGCTACCGATCGGTAATATCTCGGCGGTCGAGCGCCTCGCTGAGGTTGCCGATTCGAATCACCGGAGAAAAGTCGATGCCGCGCTCGCACTGAGAACGCAAACTGAGGTACACCCTTGAGGCCATGAATGCCTTTCGTTTGAGAGCCGGCCTACCAAGGCAGGCATCTGCTCGCGCTGCTTAGGAAGTTCACCTGTGATGTGGTTGCTCCGCTCGATCGTCCTTATCCTGAATCTAACCCCGCTTACCCACGTATTTCGCAAGATCTATGCATTCGGGCTGCGCCGCGTCGTCGCTACGATGTCCAAACACAGCGCGGTGTTTTGTATTTTGGGTTGTGGGTCGTACTTCGAAGGCCGGCCGACCTATGGGCTATCGGACATCGACCTCATCATCGTATTGAAGGAAGAGGTGCAGCGCTCCGATGTTGCACCGCGCGAGCTTGCCTATTCGTACGAGCGGGTGCGCCGTTTTTTTCCTTTCCTCGGGCGATGGTACGAGAAGGAAGCAAATCTGATCTTCCTGTCGGATGCTGCCGCCGGATTTCCGGTTCCCGAATCATTTCGGGTTCGCATCAAACAGAATCGCCTGGTCTCGCTGTATGGGAACCCGCTCCCCTTTGGTCTCGCCACGGGGCCCGTTACCACCAGCGAGGTCCTGGTCGAGCTCGACACCTTGATCCGGCTTTCGGTCACGACCGATGAAAGGAACGCTGGACGTTTGGTGTTCTGGAAGCGAATTTTCACCAAACTGATCGCATTGGTCGAGCTGCTCGGTCTCTCGGAACTGGCGGCCGAGTTTCGAGGGCGACCGGAGCTCGACTTCCTGGACAACGACGACATCCACCTGTTCTTGCGCGCCGGCAAACCTGAGGCGATGTTTTCACTGCTTCTTGTTCTGGCTCAGCAGTTATGCGCAACGGTCAGATCGCGCGAGCCTCTAGTGAAAATCGAACCGGTTGCGTGGACGCCGCCAGAGACCCAGAGCGTTACCGGCGAGCAAACGGCATCGAAGCTGTCGCCCATGTCTTTAGGACTGAACGGCAGCATCCCGGTGAGCGCGAAAACTATTTCCTGGACGCCAATGGGACTTGTCCCTCGCCTGCTTTATTTCCCTATCGATGATCGCATTCCGTTGCTCGAGTTTCATAAGAGCTCGTACCGAGGCCTCCACCGGCTACGGCACGCGATGGCGAAGAAGCCTCTTACCGACGACAATGCTCTCGTCGCGGCCGAGGGCTTTATGTTCATCGTCACCCGACAACCAAGCTTCGTCGATCTGGTTCCGCTAGACCCGATTATCTATGCGAATGTCTACGCGGCCTATCAAGGCGCAACCGCCTTCGAGATGCCCGCCAGCGTCTTTGCAGAACAAGAGGCGGCATCCAACGGTGTCAGCTCAGGACTCGCCAACACCTATCGGAGCAGCGATGGCCAGGTAACTAAACTTCCATACCCATGCATTTATCGTGAAAACGATATCGAGGTGATCGAGCACGCGCTGCGGATCATTCGCGCGCGGATAGCAACCTCGGGCGACCTGGTACTAGTCCGGCAGCTGAGCGATCTATTCGGCTATCTACGCCAGCGCAATCCCGAAGCCCGCGACTTCGTTACCGCGCTCGAGCAGCAGCGCCGTTATTTGTTTGACGAATCAGCGATGCCTCCGGCGGCGAACAATTGGTATCATTGCCTGCACCAGTACATGTGGCAGTTGTTGTCGGGCGCGCCCAGGATTACGCTCGACCCGCTCCGCAAACACCTGGCCATAACGGTCGGCGTGATAACGCGCAACCGAGCCGGTGATCTCGGGGAAATGCTGGAGTCATTGGCATGCCAGCGACGCGCGCCGGACGAAGTTTTAGTAGTCGATAATGGATCAACTGATCGGACGCAGGCGGTAATCGAGCGATTTCGCAGTCGCTTGCCGATCCGCAGTCACTTCCTCGCCGAGGCGAGCATCCCGGCGGCCCGAAACCTGGTGATCGAGCGAGCTGCGCACGACATCGTTTCCTTTATCGACGACGATTGCATTAGCGAGCCGCAATGGCTGGAAGCGGTGGAAGCGGGATTCCTACGAGCGACCAACGTGGGCGTCGTGGGTGGATGGGTTAGGCATGAACCAGCGCCGAGGCCTTCCAGCGTCGATAACTACTATCGCATCTTTCATCACAACAAATCCTAGGTACAGGTATTCTAAGTATGATCGTCGACCTACCACTTAGCGTAGACAATATTCGAAGAACCGCAGGGCAGGGGCGGCCGGTACGTATGGGGTTCTTCCACTTCTCAAACAACAATCTATCCATCCGCAAACAGTGCGCTCAGGACCTTGGCATGTATGATCTGAACGCAACCAAGTCGGAAGACGTGGAACTATGTTTTCGGCTTGCGCAGAGTCCGCGATGGGTTGCCTGGCGCGAAGACGCCGCGGTAGTCCGCCACAAGGGGCGTCGCACCCTGTGGGGGCTGATCACTCAAATGTGGGGATGGGGTTTCTATGTCGGATATCCGTACGCCAAGACCGGAATTCGCGGCGCGTACCTATACTGGCTCAACGGGCGCGAGCACGACCTCAGAGCGCGCTTCGAAACTGCTCGGTTTCCGATCCTGGTATGCGTATTCGGTTGTGACTTCTATCTTGCGCATGGGCTTGCCCTATTGGCACTGATGGCGGCGGTTACCGGTCATCTCGTAGTAGGAGTTGTGGCAACGGCGGCTTTAGCGTGGTCAGCGAGTAGCTATCTTTACGACGTCAGACATACCAGGCTTGGTCGGTGGGATACCGTCAAGCTGGCTATGATTCATTATCTCACGAATGTCGCCTTTACCGTCGCCTCGTTCGTAGGCGCTCTACGTTACAGAGTTATCCTGATACCATCGTCGATCTTCAGGCCCGACGATCCGGGCTCGGGCTAATCGAATGAATACTCAACCCCGCCGGCGACGCTGGTGGCCTGGCCGAAGCGCGCGTCTGCACCACGTCGCTCATCTTGCGCGAGAGGCAATGGGTCGCCATCGAGCCTTGTTGATGGCACGCATCCGGGATCGGATGTCACGAGAGATCGCCCATCGCAGAGCCCCTGCCATCAGAATGATGATTCGGCTTCGGCTGAGAAGGAACTGCAGCGCGACCGATCTGCGCGGTGTAGATTTGCGAGGTCTCACCCTGCGCGGAGTGTCATTCCGTGATGCGAACCTGAGTGGGGCGCGCCTCGATGCCGCAGCCTTCGATGCTGACCTGGTCGGTGCCGTACTGACCGGCGCGACGATCGATGGAGTCGATCTGACTCGAGTACCCAGAGAGATAGACCTACGCGGTGCAAAACTTCGTGACGTGATCGGCGGCGACAAATCTCGTCTCATCGTAGCCTGCTTGCGCGACGTCGATCTTCACGGCGTCGACTTATCCGGTTCGATTTTGAAGGGCGCCGACTTGCGCTCAGCCGACCTGAGCGGTGCGAATCTCAGCGGCGCGATTTTGGAAGGCGCCGACCTCGGTGGACGGACCAACCTTCAGGGAGCAAATCTTGCCGGAGCCAGACTCCGCGCTGCGAATCTGGCGGGCGCCGATTTGACCGGCGCCAACCTGCGCGACGCGGATTTACGAGCGACTAATCTTTGCCGAGCCAATCTGCTGCTCGCCGATCTCACCGGCGCCGACTTGACGGAAGCAGTTAAATAGTAGTTTCAAGATGCCTGGCATTTCGATATCGTCCACCCTATGCGCGACGCCATGATTGACGCCTCTTCGGCTTTTTCCGCGGTACCCGCCTCGGAGCGTCTGACCCGGCCTCTCGATCGCATCGCGTTGCAGCTCACCACCTACTGCAATCTTCAATGTAAGATGTGCAGCGTCTGGGAGATCCGCCAGACCGGGGTTCCGCTGGATCTGGCGAAGAAGCTGCTAGTCGATGCGCGCACACTCGGGGCGCGAACCTTCGTACCCTTCGGCGCCGAGAGTTTCATGCGCAAAGACTTTCTCGACATCGTCGAATACGCTCATTCGATTGGCTATTGGTACCAGCCCATCGTTACTAACGGTACCATGATTACCGAGGCGCAGTTGGATCGGCTGACTCGTTGCCCCTCGGTCAAGTTGCACATCTCCATCGACGGTCCTCGCGACGTTCACGATGAGTTGCGAGGCGCGGGAAATTTCGACAAGGCTGTCGCCACCGCAAAGCAATGCGTTGCACGAGGAATCGCGGTTGGAATGTCGGGCGTGATCATGCGCGAAACCCTGCCCCATCTGGAGGCGCTGATCGATCTCGCCGCCGATAATGGAATCAAGGAAGTGTCCTATCAACCTTTTCAGCAGGAGATCTCCGGGCCCGACAAAGATATCCCGCGTTTTTCGTTGCTCGCAGAAGCTCGCGACGAAATAGCAACCCGGATGACCGCACTGGCCGATTATGCCGCACGTCGCAAGGTCTGGATCTTTACCGAGGCTTTGTTCGGCGTGGTTCCCGACTACCTGGCTTATGGTAAGCGGCCAATTCCGCGGGGCGGCTGCGCTCTACCCTCGAAAATGCTGCTGGTCGATTGGCGTGGGGACGTGTACCCCTGCTTCTTCATGTGGACCGACGGGGATCGGATGGGAAACGTCTATCACGATCGACTGAATGAAATCTGGCATTCCCTTAAGCATAAGCAGTTGCAGGTCCTCGCGCTGACTGAGCGTTGTCCAGGATGCCTCGCTGCCTGTTCCGATGTGCAATCTTTTGCCGAGAGCGCATAGCAGGCGAGGCAGCGCGGAAGTTTGCGGTTATTCCGACGCCTTCGAAGACGCCGTCAACTCTGATCTCCGGTTTTGGTTGTGATGGATCCTCTGCGCGGTGTGAACCTGCGCTATTTCTTTGATGCGTACGGGCACGACCTTGCCCCGAACGCTTTAACTGGTGCGGGCCCGCGCGATGTCGACGCGATCGGCATTTACCGGCCCTTGATCGCCGCGCGTGAATTGGGATTCCTGGCCGTTCGTATCTGGCTTTGCGAAGGGGGCGAGGGCATCTTGATGAACGCTGACTCCATCATCGGCGTTTCACCAGTACTTATTGAATCCGTCGCCGTTATTCAGGAATGCGCGAGCCTTTGCGGCCTCCGAATCTACTGGACGCTGCTGGATGGCCACTCCGCCGAGCACGACGGCGACGCTTTGTCGGCAACAATCCTGCGGACGCCCGAACGGACCGCACAATTCGCTGAATGCGTTGCCGCACCGCTGATGCGACGGCTCGACCCTCACTTGACACTCGCGCTTGAGATCGTAAACGAACCCGAAACATTGATTGCGCGCGGCAAGTCAAACACGGATAGGGACGCGATCGAATGGAATGCGCTGGGGGTCGCGATCAAAACTATCGGCGAGGCAGTCCGCTCTGAACGCGGGGCAACCATCGTCACTGCCGGTTCCCAGTTCCGTGCCCTTTCTTCGCTATGGGCAAGTGCGGCTGGATTGAATGCGGTGGACGTGCACCCGGATGGCGATTCGCGCATCCCCTCGCGATCCGAAACACTTAGAGAGGCCGCAATTTCCGCGTCGGAGACAGCTTCCGCTCCGTTGCTGGCCGTATGCAGTAGCAAAAAAGATCCGGTGAATCCTGCCGAAGAAGGCTATGCGGCGGTCTTTCTGGGACGCCATCCTGAGCAACTGGTTGCTGCCGAGAAAGAACTGCGCGAGGAAAAGCCACGCTGAACTCTCTTCCAATTGGGTGCGATATCATTCAATTGAGGCTGCCGTCATTGCATGCGGTCCAACTGGGCCGCCCGCGGCGGCGAAAGCCCTAGCCAACCGAAAACACCTATCGCCAAAAGAATAATGTAGAGCACCCCCAAGGACCATGGCCGGCCGAGAATGTAGTAGTTGGTCGGATGGGTGGTCCTCTGACGCTCGTCGAAGCGCTCACTATTTCGCTCGGCCAGTTCCTCGAGATCCCGGCTCTCTGCTGCTTCCAGATCCCCACTCTTACCCAGATTCTCCGGTTCTTCAGCCACCAAGGCGAGGTTCCGAATCAGCACTCTTCCTGTATTCGGACTCCCCCACACTCCCAGCCTCAAGCCAAGGTCTACCTGACGAACCTTCTCGCCGGTTTTGAACCACATTTGAACTTTCTGCCAGCCGTTACTCCAACCTATCAGGTGTGCGGTGTTGTGCACGGCACTCAGCACGGGAGAGCGTACGAAAAGCTCGGGCTCGGCTCCTGCGGAGCCTAGCGAGTCAACCTTGATTTCCGCGCTGAAGTGGTACCAGCCCGGATCCAATTGCGCCGATTGCTGGAAGGAGCTTTCTGCGGGTTGATCATTGATGATTTCGAATTCATTTGGGGCATCACCATTGCGGTGCAATTCGAACCTGAATCCACAACCAGGTAGCGAAGTAGTCTTCCATCCGGTAGGTGAGTCGCCAACTGTGGCTGTCAGGCCACCGTTAACCAGCAGATTTTTTTCATCCGCGAATGCCTTGGCAGAAATCGCCCAGCCCGTCCAGAGCAGGATTGCAGCGACTCCAATCGCGATGCGGATGGTCAATCGAAAACGCATGGTCCGATGTCCGTAGTCATTTCCAATCGCCCAAACCCACATTGTTCAGCCACATTCTGGCATCAACTCCCTCTTTCGAGAGCGGTAAAGGAATCCATAGAGGCAGGAAATATACGAATACCGCTAAGGTCGTGATCACAAAGATCCCGCATACAAACTTTCCCGCCCAGTCGGCGCGAAGACGAACCAGCGCCACGAAACCGCCCAGAACCAGGATTGAGGCGATCGTACCAAGGGTCACGCCAAAACCCAAAAACGACACTGCAAAGACCGGCAGCATTATGCTGACCTGTTCCCAGAGTTCCGCCCTTCCTCTCCAACACGCCGCCAGCAATCCGCCCAGGGCAAGGACTCCCAGATAATACGCCGGCAGATAACTATAGAGGTACAAGGCTCTGGGAACCGGAATCCACATCGCCGTATACAGTAGATATCCGATGGCGAGGAAGCTCCAGACTACGCCGCCACCGCGCAAAGCGCGCACGCCGGCAAGAACAATTGCTACCAGCGCTCCCCACCAAACGGCCGGATTGCCACCTCCCCAAAGAGCCAGGTACCTGCCCAGATCATCAAGTTGCTGCCAAATTCGATATGGACGAAGCAGGAGCGGCCAACTCCACCACGGTGAATCCTGGTGGTTTTCAGGATTAGGATAATTCAGATTTGCTTGCACTACCTGATGATAGTAGTTAGTCAGAGAAGATACTCCGCTCCACCAACCTAGTGCATAGTTAGGAAGAAAAGTCAGGAGGAAGAATAATCCGCTTATCCCACCTATCAATGCGACGGCGCTGATTGCGTATCTCAGGTTCCGGAAGCTGGCGGCGCGGTCGCGCCACTCTTTGGTGAGCGACTCCAGGATCAGGCTAGCCAATACGAAACCTACCGCCAGGATCCAGGCTATCGCTGGAATCGCCAGCTTTGCTCCCAGACCCAGGCCGAGAAAAACCCCCATCCAGGCTAACGAACGTCGCCGTCCGATGGACTCACGACCCTGCAAGTACCGAAACAGCATCAAGTATGACGCCGCGCCCAGGCTGACGTAGACAATGTTAATGAGGGCCAGTCGCGAATATTGGAGAAACAGGCCGTCGCCCAGCAGTAGCAGAGTAGTCAACGCAGCAGCGGCGCGGGAGCGAAACATCCGTCGCGCTAGAAGATAAGTGCAAGGGATCAGCGCAGTGCCGAACAACGCGCTGGGGAGTCGCCAACTCCAGGAATGGCAGCCGAAGAGCCACATGGATAGCGCCATCGACAAAATCGCGAGCGGCGGGTGGACTTCAAAAAAAGGCTGGCCCCGCATATAACGCAAGGCCTTGTCGACGTAGATATGCTCGTCGTAAATGACTACGTTCGGAAAGCCGATTTGCCAAAAGTGGGCTACCAGCGAGACGAGCAGCATCAGGGAGAGCGCAATCGTGTCAAATCGTGACCATGATGGCAGTGACCCGTTGGGCTCGTGCGTTGTCCTAGCTGTCACGCTTACCCATCTCCCATACCGAAACGCATTCGTCCTCGATCAATCCCGTAGCCATACCAAACGTAAAGCAACCGCTAAACTGCGATCTGATTCGAAGACTACACTACTCTGCGGTCTTACCATTTCGAGGTGACTCTTCTGAGCTTCGATGCAAGACCTAACGGGGTGAGACTTGTACTCCGATGCGAGCGCATACCAATTCCCATCGTCGTTTGTGACCGGCGCAACTCGACGGTGGACCGCTGCGGTATATGAATCGCTAGACTACCGTTCGGAAGCGCGTTCAGCTGGCGCGCGCCTCGGAGCGCGCCTTCAATCCGAAGCTTGGCAGCACCGAGAGCGCGCATTGCCAAACCAGACCCGCTCCGTAGGCGAGATGACATGCCGGAAATAGGACCAGCAATGGTGGAAAAACCCGCAGACTCCGACTGCGGAAGGCCTCGAACGCAGCGAATGCAGCAAGCAAGGCAACATAGACGATAAGCGGAATCAGCCCCCAAGGACGCCGCAACCATGGCAGCGAGATCAGGTAAAAGAGAAAGAGACTGGGAATCAGGAAAATCGGCGAGAGCGACGAGGGCAAAGCCACCGTGTTTTGCCAGCGTCCACGTCCGTACTTGAAAGTCTGACGCATGAAACCGGCCACGGTTTCGCGGCGCGCGTGATAGACAACTAAGGCGGGATCATGCAGCATCGCACTACCCTCCATCGCCATCCTCCCGAGCATGATGTTTTCCTCGTTGCAAACCAGATTGCGCCCAAACACCTCGTCTCGGTCCAGCAAGGCACTGCGGCGAATTGCGAGATTGCAAAGTATCAACGAACGATCGTCGGCGGAGCGCAAATGTCCAGCCGAGCGATACCGCGCCCGGATCGAAGCGGATCCAAATGGCGACGCGAGCACGTACCCCACGCACTGCTCGAAGCTGCTCCCTGACATAGGCGTCAAGTTGGGTCCGCCGATCACGTCAACATCGGGCCGCTGCGCGAAAGTATCCAGTGCGCGCGCGAAGAGATCCGGAGCCACCGTCACGTCATCATCAAGGAAATAAATGATGTCGCCTTTAGCGCGCAGCACCGCGACGTTGCGTGCCTCGGCCGGCGAGGTCTCAGGTAACCCGATCGCGGTCACTCGGGAGTCTGAAGCTGAGAGCCGCTCGAGATAATCTTCTGTGACTGGGTCGAAGCCGTTGCGGACGATTAAAAGCTCGGTTTGCTCGGGAAGCTCAGCTGCGAAAACGCTGTCGAGGCATTCTTTCAACAATCGAAGGCGTCCGCGGGTCGGAATGATGATCGTAAGCGAGGGCGCCAGCGACATACCCCGGATTCGATCGCTATAGGAGTCAGTAAACATCGCCGATGTGCTCTCGCCGACCATTTACCGCGTAGATAGGCTGTTTCGGATGGCCGTCTGATCGCGGCTCATTGCGGCGCGCGGTTTTCAAGATGCGACGGAAAAGATCGAGCACCTCAACCGTCGTTAGCGCCGAAAATTCTGGTTCGCGATGAATTCTGATTTCCGTACCCCCCCAATGCTCCGACACGACTGGCAGACTATCAGCGGTCGCCAGCAGCCCGCTTCGACAAGCCTAGCGAGAGTCAAATAGCAAAATACGTCGCAGCGCTCCAGTAAGTTTAATGGCTTGTACGCAAATTTCGCTCGAAAATCTCCGCTCGAGCATCAAAGCCGTCGTATTCTGGGGTTTAGGAGGGTTTCTGTTGAGAGAAGCGCCTTTTCGCAGTCACCGCAGATCCCCGCCCAGATCGCGGTCTTGGGCAGTCCGCGAGCCCGGTTCCCCACCGAGTACTCGCAAAAGCACGGCTTCGTACTTGCGCACCATCTTGTCCACGTCGTAGCGCATACCAAGCTGGCGACTACGACGGCCAAGATCGCGGCGGCATTTATCGTCGCGCATCAACCGAGCCAGGGCGTTCGCCGTCTCTTCGGGATGCATGACACAGACTAGAACACCGTTTCCGTCGATCAGCTCCGGTATCGCCCCAACTTGGGTTGCTACGACCGGCAACGCCATTGCCATTGCTTCTAGCATCGAGAAAGGTGAGCCCTCGTAAAGCGAAGTGATAGCGAAAATGTCGAAGGCTCGCAAAGCCTCGGGAACTGCCGCGGTAGGTCCGGGGAAACTGACCGCATCCGCGATACCAAGTTCGCCAGCAAGTTTTTCAAGAAGCCCGCGCGTTCCTTCGTCCGGCCCGACCAAAACGATGCGTATCCGCCTCGAATTGTTAGAGATTCCGGTCTCCATCAACAATGCGCCGGCGCGTACCAGATGCTCGAGGTTTTTCTCCGGCGCCAGCCGCGCCACGCTTCCGATAACGAAGTCATCAGGGAGCAAACCCAACGCCTGTCGGCATCCTTCGCGGTCATAGCGCGAGGGGTCGAAGCGAGTCAGATCAATGCCATTGGGAATCACGACGATTTGGTCGCGCCGGCATCGCAATAACTTGCGCTGGGCCAGAATGACGTCGCGCACCGTTTTGGACTCGCAGATGATCCGGCTACACGCCGATTTGTCCGGCAGCCGCGAGGCTAGCGCGGTTCCATCAACCCGCTCGACGATCGCGCGAACTCCGGCGTGTTGCGCTGCCTCGATTCCATCAACCCACGCATAGAGAAGGCACGCGTCGATGCAATCGGCTCGAAGCTGCGCGGCAAGCCGTTCACGATATTGCTGGCGGCACAAATCGTCGGCCGCGGTCCAGCTTCGATCAGAGCCGGGCTTCTGATGCCCGACCAGGATGGGAACTCCGAGGGCGGCTGCTTCAGGCAGAAGGCTGCCGGGACGAAAGGTGTACAGATACGGGGCGAAACGATTGCGGTCCAGGCGCCGCATGACCTCGAGACAGCCCATCTCCTGGCCGCCGAGCTGGAAAGTGTCGCAGATGAAGGCGACCCGGATCACCGGCTCTGCGCACCACGGTTTTCATCGGGTGCGACGCGTCTCGGTCCCGCGTCCTCGTAACGGCTCAAGATTTCGGCAGTCGGCCCCAGTGCACGAATTTCGCCTCGGTCCAGCCATAAGATGCGGTCGCATAGTTTGGAAAGGTTTTCAGATCCGTGGGAAACGATAATCATCGTCGCACCGGAAGCGCGAAACTTCAGCAATGTTTCGGTGCATCGCTCGCGAAATGCCCGGTCGCCGGCGCTCAGGGCCTCATCGAGCAGCAGCACCTCAAAATCGACGTGGGCAGCAATGGCGAAGCCTAGGCGCGACATCATGCCGGTAGAGTAGGTCCACAATTGGCGATCGACGGCTTCCTCGATGCCGGCGAACGCGATCACGGTCGGCATCAGCTCGCGGATCTGCCGATTGGTCATTCCGAGAATCGATCCTTGCAGGTAAATGTTTTCACGGCCGGTCATGAAGGGATGGAACCCGGAACCGAGCGCGAGTTGCGTCGATATCCGGGCACGAACCTCCACGGTCCCCGAGGATGGGGTAGCAATACCGGCGATCATTTTGAGCAAAGTGCTCTTGCCGGCGCCATTGCCGCCCACGATGCCGAGCGACTCGCCCGCCTTGACCCGAAAGCTGATGTTCTTGAGCGCATGGATGTCCGCGCGCTTGGGCTGGATCCCGAGCATCTTGCGAAACAGGTTTTCCACCAGCGCTTGCTTCTGCAGATTGCGCGCGTTGTAGGACTTGTTGAGCTGCTCGACGATTACCGCGTCGCCGCCACGAAAGCTCACGTGCCATGCCTCCGGGGCTGAGCGATACGGATCGCGGTCCGGTGCCGACTGCAGGACGCGGCTGCAGACCCTGAGTATCTCATCGTGTGGTTAGAAATTTCACGAATTTTGGTCACTGTGAATATTAATTATCTGCCGCTGGCAGGATACGGTTCGGAGCGTCTTCGCGCCACCAATCGATCATAAAACTCATGCACCGAGCGCGCCCAGCGACTGTAAATGTATCGCTCGCGCACGATCTCTTTTCCAATCTCTCCGCGGCGACGGCATTCCTCGGGATTTTGCAGGTAGTAGGCGATATGGCGGGCGGTTTCATCACCTCCGGAGGTAAAGACTATACCGTCGCCGAATTCCTCGCGCAGGCCCGTCGCGTGGTCGCAAATCATCAAGGCTCCGCATCCGAGCGCCTCGAAAACGCGGTTGTTCCACATCCCCCATTGACGCTGCGAGTCTTCATGAAAGTTCAGCACGATTTTCGCCGAACTGTAGAGCGCCGCGATATCGTCCAGGGGCAGTTGCCCGCGCCAGTAGCGATACCAGTCATTGGCGCCGGGAGCATCGGTATATTCGCGCGCCCAGTATTCGCGATCCCAATCGCCGCCCCAAATCGCAAAATCGAACTGCTTGGCGGCTTGCAGATAGTGCATCGTGGTCGCGGGACGCTTGTTTCCGCGTCCACCGCTGCCAAGAAAAACCACATCATTGCGATAGCGATGCTGCGCCGGTACCGGTCCGTAGTCGTCGTCCACTGCCAGCGGAAGGTACACGGCCGGGCGATGCTGCCCCAACACTTTCACGGCCGCGATGCTGTTAGTGATGAATCCATCGACCGGGACTCTTGCGAATTCATCAAGCAGATCGGCGTGATTGACGACCTTCAACATGGTGATGCCGTCAACGAAGTCGGCGATGTTATCGAATCTCCAGGGCGGTCGCGGTCCGGTGTAGTAAGAAATCAGCAGATCGATTTTCGAGGCAGTGAGCTTGTCGAGGTCTTCGAGGCCATACTGCAAGACCTCGGCGTCGGGAAATTCTCGTCGCAGATACCTGGCTTCACTGCGAACCGCAAGCTTCTCGCCCCAGATCGAGTCTTCGTAGAGTCCGGGGCTGAACAACACGATGGTGCGCGGTGAATCCAGGGGACGCAACTTCATTTGGCTGATGCCGATCGCGCCGCATCGCGCAAAGCCGGACCATAAAGCGCCGCGCGCGCGTCCCATGAGTGGTGGCGGATCATATACTCGGAAACTCCACCCTGGTGCGGCGGAGCGTCGATGAGATCGGCGGCGGCGTCAGCCATCGCGCCGATGTCACCATAGGGAGTGATCGCGCCGCAACCGGTCTCTTCGATGAGAGATCTATTGGGCACCGATGCTTCGCAGATGACCGGCAGCGCGGTTCGCAGATAGTAGTAGATTTTGCTGCTCTCGTTATCCTGGACCGGCCCCTGCGCCAATACGATTCCGACCTTCGCAAAGCGCTGCCAATCCCAGAATTCATCCACTTCTCTGGTGCCCACGTGCAGGACCGCCGACGGGTCGAGATGATCGGTTTCCCCGGTCCCCATCGCGACCAGGGAAATTCCACGCCGGGCGAGCGCGCGGCCGAGTTGGTTGAGCCTTTCCTGCCACAGCAGATTCACCTCGGGCTGATGCTCCCTCGTGTAAAGATTGCCCGCGAACAAGGCGACCGGACGATTGATACCGAGCGAAACATAAGGATTGCGTCCAGGTGCCGGGATGTCGGCATCGACGCCGGTCGGGACCCGATAGAGCGTCGCCGCAGAACCGTGCTCGCGGCGCCACAACGCCGCGCTCTGGTCGGTGAGCACGGTTACAATTTTGCTGCGGGCCGCGATCAAACCTTGCGTGGCGAAAAGTTGCTCGCGAACTGCACCATGAAAGTGAACCCCGTCAGTAGGCTCCCGACCAACCACCGATCCCAGCTTGCTGATGATAAAAGGATGATCGCCGGCGCCCTCAGCAACCAGCGAATCAAAGCCGCGATGAAAAAACGTCTTGACGATTTGATATCGATCCCAACGGGCGAGATAAAACGGGATCTGGCGCAGGTTAGGCGCCAGCGGCCGCGCATCCGGATAACGGTTCAGGAGAATATCGACCTGATGTCCGCGCCGCGCCAGTGCCTGCGACATGCGGAACAAACGGATCCACGCCATGTCGCAAAGCGAAGGGTTGGCGTTGTGCTCGCGCCGGTAAACACAGGCGATCCGTAGCTGCGCGCCGTCGTGCATCGAGAGGCCGTCGCAGTCCGACGATTTAGACGTAGTCATCAAAGTGCGGCTCGAGGCGCCGGAAGACCAGGTATCCCATGACCAGTACGGCTGCCGAGGTAAGCACCGCCATGCCCACCACATTGCGCGCCGGAAGTTGACCCAAAACCAGCGTATCGCGGTAGAACTCGACGATGCCCGCCATCGGATTAAGCAGATACCAGCGCGTCCATCGCTGCGGCACGTATGAAAGCGGGTAAAAGATCGGGGTGCAATAGAACAGCGCCTGGGTCGCCGGCGAGAGCAGGTGCTCCACGTCCCGATACAAAACATTGAGACTCGCAGCCAACAGGCAGATGCCGACCAGGAACGCCAATTGAATGACGACCACCACCGGCAAGAACACGATGTATGCGGTGAATGGGATTCGCATGAAGGCCATCAACGCGAACAGCATCGTCAGAGAGATCAGAAAATGGATTAATCCTGCGATCAGCGCCGATAGCGGCACGAACTCGCGAGGAATCCGAACCCGCTTGACCAGCCCCGAAGCACGCGTAAGCGAGCTGGCAGCATTGCTAAGACCCATCTGAAAGAAGGTCCACGGCAGCAAGGCCGAGAGCACAAAAACCGGATAGTTCTTGATCTCGAGATGGATAACCTTCCCGAAGACCATGATCAGGATGCCCATCATAATCATGGGATTGACCAGGAACCACAAAACTCCCAGGCCGGTAGTTTTGTAACGGGCGGTCAATTCCGCCCAGACCAGGTTTCGCAGCAGATCCGGCCGAGCGAGCATCTCGCCGACACTCGTTCCCATTTTTAAACCTCGCTCGATTTCTTGCTAAGTGCGGTGTGGTCCCGCACTCCTCCCCAATCGTTGACTTCAGCTCCGCAACACCGAGGTGACCGCGCGTGCGGCCGCTGAGACGTCCCGTCCCAGGGCGAGGCGATAGCATTTTGCGCTTCCTGCAAGGCGTGCGGCGGCCCACAGGCGGTAACTGGCAATGCGCATTTTACTCGCCGCTTCCGCACCACCGCCGCGAAGAAAAAACTCCACCACCTGCGGCAGGCCGAGGCCGAAAACCATGTTGGCCGCCAAAGTAGGCATCGCTTTCGCCGCACCGATTGGATCAATCCACGACTCGTCGCCGTTGCGCCGCGCTCCCACGATAACCGCTTGCGGGATCGCCTCAGGCACAATCCGATCGCGAAAGTATCGGATATCGAGCACCGTCTTGGGCTCGCGATTACGCCGACGCATAATGCGCAGGTATTGCGGATCGATCGCGTAACTGCTTCCGTTGCGCAGTCCAACCCGAGTCGGGAAAGCGAGCATCTTTCTGCCTGAGATCAGGGGCGTGTCGTCAGAAAGGATTTGCACATCGGGTATGCTCAGCAACTCCATGCACAAAGTGCTTTTCCCGCCGCCTTCGGGAAGCAGAACCAGGGCGCCTTTCCCGCCGATCGCGACGCCCAGCGCATGGACCCGATGTATCCTTCGCAGGTCATGAATCTCGCCGACCCTGGAAAGGCATAGCAGATACACGATCTCATAAAGCAGGTCGGGGTTTTCCGACCAGACCTGGCCTTCCTCGCGCGAAAAATCGTAGATTGCCAGTGCCTCGTGATAGTAGTCGTTATAGCGAACGCTGCCGCGGTCATAGATCACGGCATTGGGCGTGATCCGGGCGGCAAAATCGGACGGAATTCGCTCCCATGGAGGCTTCGCCAACGAGCATTCGACGTTGATGCCGGCGCCCGGGGATGCCCCGGTAGTTGCCTCGAAATATCCGAAATCGCGCGCGAAGTTATCCAGAATTTCGGAGCACGAACTCGTTATCCTGAGACCCACGCCATAGATGTCGAATTGGGCGAACCGCTGCTCCGCCGAGGCCCGGACGGCGACACTCTGCACTGATGAATTACCTCGCCGGATGGCATCATGCTAGTTTGAATAACCGAAGGCAAGTTGAAGGATTCTTAGACCTCACCGAATGGCACCAGGATTCGCGGCAACCATCGTAATTCCCCTTCTCGATCAGCATGACCAATGGCTCGAGCGATGCGTGCGCTCGGCGTTGGATCAGACCGCCCGTTGCGAGGTCGTAGTAGTTGCTTCGCCTCGGACCAGGTCGTCGAATTTCGATCTGTTGCATTCGCTAGGAAGCGAACGCGACCACCTGCGATTGATCAAGATGGATGCGCTGGGCTTTCCCGCAGCGCTGAACGCGGGGTTTCGCGCGGCATCGGCGGACCGGATCGGCATCCTCCTGTCCGATGATTGGCTGGAGACGCAAGCAGTGGAACTTTCGCTTCCCTGCCAGGCCGACATCGTGAGCAGCGGCAACCGGGTCTATGCCGCGGACGGGAAAACCTGCTGGGATTCCCTCGGTCGAGTCGCAAGTTGGGCACGGTTTCATCAATGTGAAACCTTGGAGAGCAAGGCGAGATACTTGCAGCATTTTTTCTTATTGCGGAAAAGCAAGCTGCTCGAGATCGGCGGCGCGGATGAGTCGCTCGGCGATTTTCCAGGCATCGATGACTACGACATGATCTGGGTTATGCTGGAGCACGGCGCCACCGTGGCTATCGTAGAGCGAGTTCTCTATAACTATCGCGATCACGAGGGAGAGCGCCTGAGCCTGAGACCTGCCGAGCAGGCCACCGTAGTGCTGGAACGGATTTTCGACAAGCACCGCCTCGCGCAATCGGAGCGCGAGCAAATCAGGCACCTGCACGGGCGATGGTACGGAGAGCCGCTTCATCGCGCCTATTCGCGAATCTATGGTGCTCCGAAGTAACTGTGAAAGCCTGCTATAGGTCCGAGCCATTCGTCGCGAAAGGATTTCGCAGTCGGGAGTTCTTTCCCCATGAAGCGATTGCGCTCAAAAAGGCCTACCCGGATACCCTGCTGCAGTTCAGAAGGCGAGGGATTGAACCGGCGCAGATTACTCTCGATCACCTTTGGCAGATCAATCTGTATACGAACCAGATCGATGACTTCCCAGCAGAACTTTTCACCGATCCAACCGTCAATTGGCATCAGCAGCAATTCGGACGGCCGGGCCTTGTTGCAGCAGCGGGATTGTTTGTAGAAGAACGCAATGCCTACGTGAGTCTGCTGCAGTCCGATTTGTGTCAGCAGATATTCAGGCACCCGCGGCTCAAACAAATCTGCGCCTCGCGAGTCAATAACCGGTTTCGCTATTGGTACAAATTACTCTTCAATGCGGTGCTCGAATTCGCGCTCGAGCGCGGCCTCGAACGGGTGTTCTCGCCGACCGCTGCGCAGATTGTGGGGACCACACGTAAAGCTATCAACGACGAACTGTTCCGCGAAATCTACGACTATCCGTCAACCCGCTATAAGCTGCGCCGCTCCACAATTGGGCCTGCCGAGTATTGGGACGTCCCGATTCGGGAAAATGCCGACTTGATCGTAGCATTAACACCCACCATCGTGTCGGCGCCCGAGCAGCGCCCTGCACGCATTATTTGCGTCTACCACGACATCGAGGAAAACGTCGATACCGACGTAAGTGCGGAGGAGTGTCAAGGCGCACTATCCCGAATGCTCGAAGTAGAACGCCGGCACGGTGTGCGTGCCACCTACAACATCCTCGGCACGCTGTTTCGACGCGCCGCCCCGCTCGTCGCACAAGCCGGGCAGTCATTCAATAGCGTTCCATACCTACAACCATCGAATCGATGCGATGGATCAACTACCCCAGGTGCGCGCCGTCAACTTGCAGGTCAAAGGATATCGAACCGCGCGTTCCATCATTACGCCGGAGCTCTCTGACTTCTCGCTGAGTCTCCACAATTTCGAATGGCTGATGTCGTCAGCATCATCATTGGGATTCGAAATGCCGCGAGCCGTAAACGGACTGGTGAAAATACCGGCGCACATCGACGACTACTCTCTTAGCACCGGCGCCGAAACCTACGAGCACTGGGCTGAGCGGCTGATAGAAAAGGTAGCCTCGCGCACTTTTACCGCAGTCGGGCTGCACGACTGCTACTCGAAATTCTGGATCGACCAGTACCCTCGGTTGCTGGATCGCCTGCTCGCTTTGGGCGACCTGCAGACCTGCGATCAGATTCTAAATAGATCTATTTTTGAAACTGTCGACTTCTCACCATGCTGACAACTGCGAAGGAGAAAGCTGATAGAAGAGCACCCCGCCTACTTCTTTTGGCTCGATCCCTAGTTCCGAAATCGGACCCCGCCATTTCGGTTGCGCTTCCGGCGCCACCACTATTCCTTTCACCCGGTAATGTTTGAGAAAGGGTTTCAACTGGTTGGCAAAATCAGGGTCAGGAGTATCACGAAGCATCATTTCCACCACCGGCTGCCTGAATTCTCCTGGTACCCAGGTACTGACGTAACCTCCGATCATATTGAAGTACAGGTTTGTTTGCGCTTGCCAGAGCAGGCTGGTTCCCTGAATGCTAAAGGGAAAGATCAACAGCGTATCTCCTGGTCTGACATAAGCCTCAAGCAGTGAAGTGTCGAAAAATGCGGGGGTATCCACCTCCTGGGGTACCGTCAAGAGATAGTGACGATTGGGAAGGAGCAGCAGGACCGATAGTAAAGCCAGTGCGACTCTGAATGGCAGTTGCACCGACTGATCACTCAGCAGCATAGTTGCGATGATCGAAACTGCCAGGAAGAAGAACATCGCGAATCGCACCGGGAGCGCCTGGTTGAGTGTGGGCATTTTCATTACCCATCGCCACGGAAATGCCATCACCGAATGATTCGCCACGTGAAGCTCGGGACCAAAAGAACATCCTACTGCTACAATGCTAAACACTATCAGCACTTTGCCTGCGGGGCTGCTCCAATGCTTTCGTGCATAGAGAATCAGCATCGCAAGCAGAGCAGGATTCGTGTAGACGCCTTTTCCGCCGTACCATACATGGGGAGTAAGGGTATCGGCGAAGCGTGAAAAGAGTTTTCCGCCGATACCCATCATAGGCGATGGCACAAAGTACCCTAATAGGTCTGCCGAACATTTCTCGACTGGATGCATCTGCTCGGGAATGCCGCGCAGGAGGGCATAGTAGAGATAGGGTGCTGTCAAGGCTGCAAAAACCAGATAGGCGATCCCGATAGGGAAGATCAGTCGACGAACCGCAACACTCTGATCTCGCGGCAGAAGGGCGATAGCCAACCCGAGCGCTACCGCACCGAAGAGGGTCATCAGCGCCACAATTTCAGTCGATACGAGAAACTGAAGCGTCAGCAGGGCAGCCAGGATTGCGACAAATTTGAATTGGCTGATGCTTCCCTCCAGCCTCTTCAAAACGAGATACGGGCATAAGGGTACGGCAAAGATCAGCGTGAGGTTTGGTTGACCCAACAGCATGTGGCCAATCATGTAAGGCGAGAATCCGAACAGGTATCCACCCACCAGCGACGCATAGAAGTGGCCACTGATACGACGGCATAGTAAGTATGCTGACCAGCTCACAATGGCGGGGGTCAAAATCATCAGCACGTTGAAAGAGACGACCGGTCCGTACCATTTGGTAATCGGCCAGAGAATGAAGCTGGCTGCGGGAATGACGGCCGCCCAGGTCAAATTGAACCCTACCGGCGACCAGATCACACGGCAGACGAACGGATTAAGGCTGTGACTGACCGCATACGGCCACCACACCATGCTCCAGATATAGGCTGCCGGATCGTGACCTACCCCGACGTAGATCTTCGATGGATCCAGAACTACGCCGCGTCCATAGAGAAGCATCGACGCGGACAGGTAAAGGAGAAATGCGGCCACACTCGCGCGACGACCGGAGGGGCTGCGGACACTTGCAAAGAGTTTTTCGAATCCAGTCACAATTCCCCTCGATCGATCGCGCACTCCGGTTGCCGAAGCTATCATCGGTGGGTTAATAAGTTAATCGTTTAATCACAATTGGGCCCTGTTCATGGACAGTTCCTCACAGCAGTTGGTTGGAATATCATGAAGGTCGCGATCGCCAACTTCTCGAGCCCGTACCAGGTTTCTCGCGACTTCAAGGAGTATTGGCGCAGCTACAAGAAATCGCCGCGGCCGCCAAGACTCGGGCTGTTGGAACAACCACATGACTGGGGATTTCACATTTTCGCGATTGCCGCTCACCTCCTGGACCGGGGTATCGCACAGGAGGCAGAGTTCTGGGACTACCGAAACGATCGATTCGACACTTATCATCCAACCGGCGTGCACCGGATCTCGTTTTTCAACCATGAAGACCTGCAATGCTATTTGGACCGGTTCGGGTATCCGGACCTGTTCATTAACTATGGGCAGGTGGGTCATCCGGTACTTGAGGGCCTTTCCGGAAAGTCGTTTCGAGTCCATGTGCCCTGCGTCCGAGCAGGGAAATATCAGAAAGGCAATTTCGATGCTGAGTGTTTCCTGGTAGATCGGGAGAAATTCCTGGATTCACGCTCGATGCTCTATGTTCCGGTTGTCCACACCGGAAAGATCTTTCCGATCGGTTGTGACAAGCGGCGGGACTTCATCTATCTGGCCAGCGCGTATCCAGGAAAGCGGCACGACTTACTGTTAAATGCGGTCAGAAGGACTGGATTAACAGGTCACTTGCACCCCATAGACCATGGCGCGCTGGATCTTACTGACACAAACATTACTACCAGCAACTGGTATGAGAGAGATGTCGTCGAGCTGATGAGGACCTCGCGAATCGCGGTGTATGCGGGAGACTTGACCTCCAATCCTGCCGCGATGTGGGAGTGCGTGGCGGCTGGCCTTCCGCTGGTTGTTAATGAGAACATACTGGGCGGCCAACATCTGGTGGTATCGGGAGTTACTGGCGAATTCGCATCCGAGGAAAGGTTCCGGGAAGTAATGGAAAGGGTTCTGGCGCGTCGCGACTCATACCGTCCGAGCGAGTACTTTCGATCACGCTGGAGCACCGTCGAAATGCTCGACCGCTACCTTAATTTCTTTCAGGAAATGGGGTTAACTATCTAGGTCATGTTTCTAGTAGGCGGACCTGCATTCAGCGGCACCACGCTGCTTGCTTTGATGTTGAACCAAGGCGATGTGGTTTGCCTCGACGAGCCTGACTTTCACAATCCTCTTCAGAGTCATCGATCTATTCAGCTGCTCCGGCAGATGTTTCCCAAGCTCAGCTTTCCGGAGCATCCGGGGCGTGCGATGACCTTCTCCGAGGCAACGGCATTAATGCTGGAATGCGAGCGAGTACTGCACCCGCACGAATTGGGCGTTAAGACCTGCAACAGCTATTACCTGGGTTACTATCAAGTCTATCGGCGCAGGCGCTGGCCGGTGATAGCGATCTTTCGCGATATTCGCGATGCTTTGGTGCGACCGCTTCCAGAGGGTTTCACCGAGAGCGGACTGAATACGCACTATCGTCGCATTTGGCAGCATCGTGTTATGTTCGATTTGTGGTTGCGCTACGAGGACCTCGTCGCCGATCCAGACGCCGCAATATCGCGTATCGCGGAAGTATTAGGTCGTCCACTATGTGTAAAACGGCGCTGGCGCGACGATGATGTCGTGCATCACATGCTGAAACTCGACAAACATGACCTCCTGAAGACACTACAAATCTCAAATTCAAGGGTAGGTATCTGGAAGGCATCGGGCCGACATTTTTCGAACCAAAGTCTCGCCACAGCACGAATGATGGGCTATTAAAATGGCGTCCCGTCGCATCGCTATGCTCGGGAGCTGCGTTTCGGCGGACGTCGTTCGCCTCGATTTGGGGGTTCCAAGGTTCGTCTTTTGGTATGAGCGAAGCTCTTTGCTTAGCCTGATGTCGCCGCCGCTGCGGGACGACTACCAGGGGTTCGACTGGCCATCGAACTTTGCCAAGTCTGCAGTCAAGGCGGATTTTGAAAAGACGTTCTTCCAGGATCTCATGAAGACGAGATGTGACATGTTGTTCATCGATTTGGTCGATGACAGGTGGGATCTTTTGCGCAGCGGCAACACCCTGGTGACCCGCTCGCAGGAGCTGATGGCTACCGGCGCCGAGGGAATTGATCGTTTTGGCTTCGAACGCGTCAACCGCCTCGAGCCGGCGACTCAGCTCCTGTGGCGCGATGCATGCGCACGATTTGCCGTAGCTTTGCGCCAACACCTACCAAACGTTCAGGTGGTTCTGCACAGAGTGCTGGCCACCAGCCACTATCGCGACGGTCAAACCATTCGAGATCTGAATCCGTTCGCCGATGGCATACCGCTCGGCGACTTGAACACGATCCTGGAGGATTGCCACGAGTGCCTTCTCGCGAACATTCCATCCGCAGTCGAGATCGATCTTTCGCGTAACTATGTGGCGAACCCTAATCATCGATGGGGACTAGGCCCATTTCATTTCGAAGATCAGTACTACCTGGACGTCGGCCGCATCCTTCGCAGGTTGTAGGCGCGGTTCAGTGACTGCGCAGTTGCCGAAGGTCGTTGAACAGAAGACGATAGGCGTCGACCTGGCGCCGGAGCGAGAAACGTTCCGCAGTAGCGCGTGCGCCCCGGGACAGGCTTTTGCGAAGAGCCGGATCGTTGCGAAGCCTGCGGAGATGGCTTCCGACCTCAGCCACCGAACGGGCCAACAGGCCATTTTCGCCGTCGGCTACGATCTCGGGAATTCCACCGCGTGCCTCCGCGATCACCGGCACCCCGGCGGCCATCGCCTCCAGGATCGCCAGCGGACAGCATTCCTCGGCCGACGAGGTTACGTAGCAAAACACGGAGAAGCTGGAGAGCATCGACGGAACTTCGGCACGCGGAATATAACCCGGAAATGAGAATACATCCTCAAGGCTGAGATCGATCGCGCTTTGTCGAAGCGTCTGCAGCAACTCGCCGCCACCCGCGATCACAAATCGCGTTCGCGGGATGCGAAACGACGCCAAGGTGCGAACCCAGTCGAGGGGAATTTTGCCGTCACGAAGTTCGCTCAGGCGGCCCGCCACGAAGTCGTCATTGATCGAGAAATTTCCGGATTCAACCGCGCGGAAACGTGCCAAGTCGACGCCGTTCGGGATCACTCTGATATGGGCGGCGGGAACTTCGTTCAATTGGGGGAGTTGATTTCGCGACACCGCAACATATTGGTCATAGCCCAATTCGACGGGGATTCCGGCGTGATGCAGCACGCACACGAATGCGGGCGCTCCATGGGACCGCGACTGCACCCATGGCATCCAGGGATCCTTGCCCCACCAGTGAAAGATCGCGATGTCGGGCTGAAAATCGCCCAGCAACTCGGAGCGGGCGCGGTCGGTTGACAAAGAATTCCAGTGCGTATCGACGCAGGCTACTCCACTGCGGTGCAGGGCTTCGACGAAGGTGGGCTCGGCGAGGATGCCGTTGGCCCGGCTGAAATGGATGACGCGATGCTCATGCTCGGGCAGGGCCAAGACCAGATCGAATAAAACGGTTTGCGCACCGCCGTGGCAGAACGCCTCAACAACCGAAAGAATCTTCATGTCAGCGTCGCAACCTTGGGCGTTTACCGCGGCCACGTCTGCGCGCGCGAGGGGTCTTTCGAACCGCGTCTAGCAGCACTCTCTCGTAGCCGCGGACCATTTCTTCGACGTCATAGCGGACCGCGAGTTTGCGGCTGCGAGCACCGAGGCGCTGGCGCAAACCGGGGTTAGCAAGCATATCCCGCAAGGCGTAGAAGGTTTGCACCGGCCGCGTTACGCAGACCAGATAACCGTTTCCATCGATCGTCTCGGGAATTGCTCCCACCTGGGTTCCGATGATCGGCAGGCCCATCGCCATCGCCTCCAGAAGGGCAAAGGGCGTGCCCTCGTGAAACGACGTCATCGCGAATACGTCGAGCGCCCGCAACACCCGCGGAACGTCTGAACGCGCGCCAATGAAACGCACATTTTTCGCGATGCCGAGTTGGCGGGCATGGGCGCGTAGTTGCCGCAACGATCCGCCGTCCGGACCGGCGATGATCGCACGGATGCGCGCTTCCCGTTTGTTCTCTTTCACCAACAGCTTTACCGCATCCAGCAGATGAGTGAGGTTCTTCTGCGGCGCCAGCCGTCCCACGCTACCGACTACAAAGTCGCCCGGCGCAAGGCCGAGAGACCGCCGGCATCGTTCGCGGTCATAGCCCGAGGGATCGAAACGGCGAAGATCAATGCCATTGGAGATTACGATGATCTGCTCACGACGACAGCGGAGAAGGTTTCGCTGCGCGAGCAGGATGTCGCGGATAGCCTTGGCCTGGCAGATGATTCGGTTGCAGGGTGACTTGTCGCGGACGCGAGAAATGAGTTCGAAGCCGTCGACCCGTTCGACAATGCCGCGGACCCTCGCCTCCTGCGCGGCTTGCACCCCATCACGCCAACCGTAGATCAGGCATACATCGATGCGATCTTTTCGCAGCCGCGCGATTAGTTGCCGCTGATATCGTTCCAGTGCGAGCGCATCGCGCCTGCGCCAGCTCTCGTCGCGAGCGGCCTTGTTGTATCCAACCAGGACCGGAATCCCCAGGCGCCTGACCTGGCGCAGCAGATCACCTGCGCGAAAAGTGTACAGATACGGCCGGAACTTCTTTCTATCGAGCCGGCGCAAAACCTCGAGGCACCCTTGCTCCTGGCCCCCGAGATCGAAAATGTCACACAGAAAGCCGACGCGGATCAGATGACGCTCCTGAAAGATTCAGCCGGCAGCGTCGCCGATTGCCCTTCGATCCGTGCCGCTGCCATCTCCACGATCTGGTCCAACCATACTGAGCTGGTTTGCAGGGCAGGCTGCCAGATCGAGTCGTCGGTTTGCGGAAGATTTTCGGAGGGCTGATGCGCGATTCGATCATGCAATTGTTGAAGAATCTCCACCTTGAAAAATCCGCTCTCGGCGCATGCGGCCAAGGCTTCGTCTGCTGACGTAGCGATTCGCGATTCCGCAAGCAACAACCACAGCGCTGGGATCCGACCGATCAGAGCATCGGCGACCTGTTTTGGCCGTCGATCATGAACGGCCTCCCAGATTATGTGGCGCAGATCAGTCGCCCCGATCGCTGCGCTGTACACGAGATCCGAGTCGGTTGGTGGTTTGAGTTCGGCGCGCAGGTCTTCGCCCCATAGTATGACGCCATGACGACGCAGCAGGTAGTATTCTTCGACCGGCCGCAGTGCATGATACCAGCGCGAACTGGTGCGCCACATTTGTGGAGTCAGAACGGTCGGATGTCGCAAGCGTAAGTACTTGCTCGAGATCCGTTTGAAAGTGTTCACGTCGGTGTAAATGGACCTGATCGCCCGATAGATTTCGCGGAGTTGCTCGTCGCTCAATCCATCGCGCAATACGAGATAGATGCGATAGTCAAAGGCCGTCCCGGGCACTCCTCCCAAAATCGCGCTCTGAAGCAGCTTCGAGTTTTCCCGACACAGATCGTTTATCGCCGCGGAACAGGACGCGACCGCCTCGCCAATGGTAGTCGGCGCGAACCAATGGCCCACGGGACGAAAATCGCCATCCGCGGCGCGCGAAACTCTAGAACGTTGTGTAGTCAAACATTGCGCCATTGAATCGAGTTCGCGGACTGCCAAAGCGAAGACCGACTCGAGCTCCTCAGGACCCGCAACCCGCAGATGGCCTTTTACGGTAACGCTCTGCGCGACCGACATAACCTCTCTTCGAAGCGATTCGCCAGGCTCATCGAGCGAGCCGCTCGAGGCGCGAAAGTGATCATCCACTCGTGTCATTCGCCGATACAACGATCGAGTAGAATGGAGATCGAAGGTGCGCTCGATTAGTTCCTGACAGATGTATCCATACTCGTACATTGCTGTGCAGAGCGAGAAGTTCGGGCGCGGCGGGGCCGGCGGAACCGAGTGCCGACCGAATAACCGAATCCACCGCGACGCACCAAACGAAATCGGGCCGAGGTATTGCTGCAGCTCCATTTCGACTGGCCCGACCAGGTGAAAATCGAGGATTTTCATCCATCGCTTGCGCGGCCGAAGCACGTCGGCGAAACGATCGCACAGCGCAAAGTACTCGGTTGCGTTCAAGCGCGAGGTCAGAGCACGCAAATCCAGATCGCTACTGCCGAAACAATGCCCTTGGCGCGGCTGCCTGAGCTCAAGCATCTGAATCTCGCGAGTCCGTCGCAGTCGAAAACCCAACCAAAATAACAACCCGCCATAGCAAGCAGCGTAGAGCCATCGGACCGGCCAATAACGCGAGCTCCGCATCACGGCACGCTGAAGACGGCCTGCGTTCATGTTGCGAAGATAAGGGCGGGCGGTGCCGACGGAGGGGATTTGTAACTTTGGTCCGCAATGTGGAGTCGTTTGCCATCCATCTCCATAATGATGGCGCTTGATGGTGGTTGGAGAAATTTCTGATTCACAAGCTTTGTTTTCTAGCACCTGCGTCTGTTAATACCCACATGCGCAGTGACAATCGCCCCTTCCGGGGCTTTCTGGTCGGTAAAAAATGAAGGTTGTAGTGCTGGGCGCCAAAGGGCTCCCAAAGGTCAGTGGCGGCGGCGGAGTAGAGCGCGGCGTGCACGAGGTGGCGCGGCGCCTGGCCAACGACGGACACGAAGTCATCGTCTACGAACGCGGATCTTCCTTCGGCGTTCGTAACGAGGACGGCATCGTCGTGCGTTCAGCACCTTACATCGATCGAAAGAACCTCGCAGGGTGGAGCCATATTCTGGTCAGCCTGGTGGATAGCCTGGTGCGATTTCGTGGGGTGACGGCGTACCACGTCCATAGCGCCGCCAACGGCTTCGTTTGCCTGCCGTTGCGCCTTTTTACCGCAGCAAGGGTCATTTTCCATCTGCACGGAGCCGAATGGCGCGTCCAAAAGTGGAACCCCCTCATGGCCATGGCGATTCGTGTTAGTTGCGTGATGGGAGCGATCGCCTCGCATGAAGTCGCTTCGGTCTGCGCGCGATGCGTTCGAGTATTGGACCCTCTCCCGTTTCTTACCGGCAAGGCACGGTTAATTCCAAATGGCGCGCCTCGCCGCAGTCTGACCCGGCCCGCTGACGTAGTTGGGCCAACTGATGGCGCGGCCCGCGCGGAGCCGCCGTTCCTCCTGTATGCAGGCCGACTGGTTCCTCAAAAACGTGTGGATCTGCTGATTCGAGCCTTCAAGCAAATTGAATACGACGTACGTCTGTTGATAGTCGGCCCGGGATCACACTGCGATGCCTACGTCACGCAGCTCAAGAATCTGGCCGGTGATGACCCGAGGATAGCCTTCCTCGGGCAAGTCGACTTCGCAACATTGGGCAACCTTTACCGGCGCAGCCTTGCGATGGTGCTGCCTTCGGATGCCGAGGGTTGCGCGAATGTGCTGCTGGAGGCGCTGGCCTACGAGTGTTGCATCGTCACCAGCGACATCGCCGAAAATCGGGCGGTCGTCGATGACGCCGCCGCACTGTTCAAAGGCGGCGATACGGATTCGCTGATAGCGGCTCTAACGAGGGTCGTCGTCGATGGTTCGGAAAACGCTCGGCTGAGAAGGGCCGCGCGCCTGCGCAGCCAAAAGCTCGGTGATTGGGACGCGGTCACCAAGGACTTTGTCCGCCTATATACGAATTCTTCCCGAGCCAGGTCTACTTGGCCACCTCCAGCTCATCGCGGCGAGGTGCACCGGGCCGCTTCAGCAAGCTCTGCCACAGAGTGACCAGGCGATCGACCTGCAACTTTAGAGAGAAATTCCGCTCCACAACTCCGCGCGCCGCTCTTCCCATCGTGGCGGCCAATCGAGGATCTTTGAGCAGGCGTTGGAGCGCATCGGCCAAGGCCGTGGCGTCACCGGGCGCTGTAAGGAGGCCGGTTACTCCGTCCTCGATCAGCTCCCCTACACCCCCAACCCGCGTGGCGACAGCGGGCACCTGGCAAGCGGCGGCCTCAATCAAACTTATCGGCATCCCTTCACTATGACTCGACAACACCGCGATCGATGCGCTGCGCCAAAGCGCCAACACTTCGTCCTGAGCTATTTCGCCGGTTAACTCGACATAGGTATCGAGAGCGAGTCGCACGCGCTCGGCTTCCAGGTCGGTGCGACCAGGGCCATCGCCAACGATAACGCAGTGGAATTCGACTCTTCGGTCGCGCAGGAGCGCACAAGCATTCAGCAAGAGTTCGAGATTCTTCACTGGATGATGTCGGGCGACGCACACAATCCGGTGCCTCGCCGTCTTCAATTTTGCGCCATCACCATCGGACACGCTGTCCAGAGGGCAGAAGAAGTTGGTATCAACCCCGTTAGGGATCACGTGAATTCGCTCGCGTGGAACATTGAGGTTCCTTGCGATGTGTCCGCGCACCGGCTTCGGAAACCGTAATCACCGCTGCGGCTGCCGCGGCTCGTGCTTCAAAGTCAGCCGGCGGCCGAAAGTAGATATCGTAGCCATGCGCTGTGAAGGTAAACGGAACGCCAAGTCGAGCGGAAAGATCGCGTGCGGCGGCCGCGGGATCGGTGGCGAAATGCGCATGCAGGAGCTGAGGCCGGAACTCCGCAAGAGCCGGCAGGAAGGCGGCGGAATCGTAGAGCGCGCGTCGGTCGAGCCCCAGCTTCGCGATGACCTCATGTCGCAGTAGTTCAACTGGAGTTCGCAGCGACACGATGCGCACCTCGATACCGCGCCGCAACAGCTCACCCAGTTCCGCGACGATGAACGTCTGGGTGAGCATTGGAAAGCACTTTACGATGTACGCGATGCGCGTCAGGGACATGCGGGAGGCCCGTCCAGTCTGCGTGATGCTACCCACGCAACGGTAAAATTAGTATATAGCGGTACGCGGGGGCAGATGATTCCGGATACCACCATCGACAAGACCATCATCGAGCGAGATCTGGCCGCCAAAGCGGCGGTGGTCGGCAGCCCTCCGTACTACTACCAGATTCATCTGAACAAGCTCTGCAATCAGAAGTGCGTTTTTTGCATGCCGGACGGAAAACATCCGCATGACGAACTGCCGCTGGACCAGTTCTTCAAGTTCATAAATCAGATAGAGCCCTATGCCGAGCATCTTACGCTGCTCGGTGGCGAACCGTTGTTATATCGGTGGATCGACACGGTTCTCGAGCATCTGGCAGGAACCGGCATCGCCGTCACATTAATCACCAATGCCACGGCATTGACCGACCGGACAGCCAGGCGCCTGACCTCGCTGCACGAGCTCGACCTCAGATGCTCTATCGATGCCGCCACTCGCTCGACCTATTTCAAGATTCACGGCGCCGATCACTTCGATCGAGTTGCATCGCAAGTGAAGCACTTCGCGGATCTCTCTCGCGACAAAAGCAACATCCGTCTGATCCCCCATTTTGTCGTGATGCGTGAGAATCTCTGCGACGTTGTGAAATTCGTGGATTTCGTCAAGGATTTTCATCCACATCGTGTCGAGTTTCATCCGGTCCGTCACGTGTCGAAATGGAATGTCAGCAACGACACGGGATGGCGGTTCCAAGGATGGGAGCAGTCGTGCGAATCATTCAAGGATGAATACAACGACGTGATGACCCGGGCCAAATTTAACTGCGAAGCAGCGGGCCTCGCGTACGAGGTCCTGCTCCTTTAGCGAATCCGATGGGCCAGGAGAAGAAGTACTTTTGCAGCGAACCGTGGACCGGGGTCCTCAGCGTAACCACTGACCTCAGTGCGATATTCTGCCCCTGCTATCTGAAGATGAAAATCGGCAGCCTCGACCGCAATACTATCGCGGAACTGTGGAATTCCGAGGCGCTCGTAGGATTGAGAAATTCGTTCGCGAAAGGCGAGTTGCCCGCACCCTGTAGGTCGCAACTTTGCCCGGTCGTGGTCGGCCCCGAAAATCACAAAATGGGTTGATCATCGATGCGCATCCGCTCAATCCCCGACGTTCACCGCATCCGGCAACGCTGGTTTTTCCACCGAAACTTGCGATGGCATTGCTAGCGAGAGTCGCAATTAATGAACGCGGATGCGACAGTGGCGATCTGAGTCCATCAATGCAGCTTCTTCAATCCGGAGGAATCTCGCTTCTTTGGATGTACTCTCCGTTGACATTTGAGCTACCCTGATATTGTGAGCGCACAAGAAGTTGGCTCCATATCGCAAATACAATCACGGACGGCTGACATCCATGTTTGAATCGCTTTTGGAAGTTTTGGTGCGGAAGTCTCAAATGATATTTGCCAGGCGTGCTCGCTCGAGGGACCTGATTGCGTTCTCGAACTCGAATCGGACCTGCTACGGCATGCTTATCCTTCTCGCCGCGACGATTGCGATTCCTGGCTCGGTGATGGCGGATAGCACGTCTCCAGCAATCAACCCGTCGCCTCTGCAAATCCAGCGACCCTCTCTCGGTGGTCCGGTTGTCGCAGGTTTTATCCCGGCTCCGCTGGTAGAGATGACCACGAGCCTGACTCTCGGAGCTGCGCAATCATCCGAAGCCCAAGGACAAGCTGGCGCCACCGCAGGATTGCCGGGATCCGCGAACTCCGCTGGATGTGTGGAAAATTCGGACCGTTTGGGCTTCGGCGGACAACCCAAGGTTGGCCAACTCCTGATCGCCGACGTGATGACCTATGGCGGCAACCTTCCCGTCATCGAGGCCCCCGCCGGATGGCAACTGATTCGCGAGGACAGCACTTCGACGACCCGGCAATCGCTCTATTGGCATGTCGCAGAAGCGGATGAACAGCCCGCCGAGTGGAAATTCAGCCAGAAGGTTGACGCCCAGGGCATGCTGGTGATGCTGGATGATGCATCGGTAAGCGACCCCATCGATGCAAGTAGTGGTGCCGGCGGCGATCACGACCTCAAGGCGCCTAGGCTCACAACCAACGATGACGGCGACTTCATCTTGGTGTTGTTTGCCACCGACTTCGGCGGGATCGCGCCGGGGCCCAGCAGCATTCCCGACAACATGTCGATGGTCATAAACCAGGACTGGGACACCCACTCCTACTGGGCGGTCGGAGCCTATCAGGCCAAACGGGGCGATATCGAAGAAGCAGAATGCGACACCCCTCAGCTCTATGCCGCGGCGGCTGCGCAGCTCGCTATAAGACGGCGCTAGTACGAGAAGGAACCGACCGAAGAGCTAACTATACTTGCGTTCCTGCCACCATGGGAAAAATGATGGCATATCGGTCGAGACCTTGTTCGGGTACTTCGCCGGGCGCTTTTCCAGAAACGAGGTAACGCCCTCCTTCGCATCCCCCGAGGCGCCGCGCGAGCGAATCGCGCGGCTGTCAATCTTGTGCGCCTCCATCGGATCGTCGGCGCCCAGCATGCGCCATAGCATCTGACGCGTCATCGCAACTGAAACCTGCGCGGTGTTGTCGGCGATCTCCCGTGCGAGCGCACGCGCGGCCGGTATCAGTTCATCCGGCTTGTAGACTTTTTTGACAAGCCGTCCTTCAGCCGCTTCCTGCGCTGAAAAGACCCGGCCGGTCAACGTCCATTCGAGCGCCTGTGAGATGCCGACCGCGCGGGTCAGGAACCAACTCGAGGCCGCCTCGGGCACCAGGCCGCGACGCGCGAACACGAAGCCGAAGCGCGCGTTCTCCGACGCGAGTCGCACATCCATCGCTAGTTGCATGGTGACGCCGACGCCAACGGCGGGTCCGTTGACGGCGGCAATCACCGGTTTCAGCGATTTGAAGATGCGCAGCGTCAGCAGCCCGCCTCCGTCGCGAATAGATTCGTCGCTCCAGTCGATGTCGGCCTCGTTCTTCGAAGCTGCGCGGCTCGACGCAGCGCCGGGCTGCGCAGTGCGATCGAAGGTGGCGCCACCGGCAGACAAATCAGCGCCTGCACAGAACCCGCGTCCCGATCCGGTCACGATGATCGCCCGAATGTTGTCATCGGCGTCAGCCTTGTCGAAGGCGTCGATCATCTCGAGCATCATCTCGCGGGTGAACGCGTTGAGCTTCTCCGGACGATTGAGAGTGATCGTCAGGATGTTGTCTGCGACATCGTACACGATCGTCTGATATGCCATTTCTTCTCCGACCTCACCCGGCGCAGGAGCGCCACCCTCTCCCTGCTGGAGAGGGAAAAAGGAATTGAGGAAATCTCCTTTAGGCGTGCGCTCTCACTTCATGCTCGATTTTGTCCGCGTACTTCTTAAGCGCCGCTTCGCGCAGCTTCGGAATGTGCTGGGTCGGGAACAAGCCGTCGGTCGCTTTGTATTCGCGCAACACCTGGCGCGCGACGGTAATCTTGTGCACCTCGGTCGGCCCGTCCGCGAGTCCCATGTGGAAGCTCTGGATGACCTGCTCGACAAATGGCATCTCGGTGGTCGCGCCAAGTGAGCCATGCAGGAAGAGCGCGCGTGAGGCTACGTCGTGGAAGACCTTGGGCATGATGGCCTTCACTGCCGCGATGTCCTTGCGGACTTTCATGTAGTCCTTGTACCGATCGATCTTCCATGCGGTGCGCAGCACCAGCAGGCGGAACTGCTCGATCTCCATCCACGAGTCGGCGATCTTCTCCTGCACCATCTGCTTGTCCGCCAGCCGCGAGCCCTGGGTGAAACGTGACAGTGCCCGCTCACACATCATGTCGAAGGCGCGGCGAACCTGACCGATGGTGCGCATCGCATGATGGATGCGGCCGCCACCGAGACGCGTCTGTGCAACCGCGAAGGCGCCGCCGCGGGGGCCCAGCATGTGATCTTTCGGCACCACGACATCGGAGTACTGCACATATCCGTGGCTGCCTTCGCCTTCGTGCATACCGACCGCGAGGTTCTTGAGAATTTTCACGCCCGGCGTCTCGATCGGCACGATGAACATCGACATGCGTTTGTAATCGGAGGCGTCGGGATCGGTAACCGCCATCACGATGAGAAACGACGCGAGATGAGCATTGGATGAAAACCACTTCTGCCCGTTGATGACCCAATTGTCGCCCTTCAGTTCGGCCTTGGTGGTGAAGACCTTGGGATCGGCGCCGCCTTGCGGTTCGGTCATCGAAAATGCCGACACAATTTCGTTGTCGAGCAGCGGTTGCAGGTAGCGTTTCTTCTGTTCCGGCGTGCCGTAATGCGCGAGGATTTCGCCATTGCCGGAATCCGGCGCCTGGCAGCCGAAAACGATCGGCGCATAGGTCACGCCGCCGAGGATCTCATTCATCAGCCCGAGCTTGACTTGGCCGTAGCCCTGGCCGCCCAGCTCGGGTCCGAGATGGCAGGCCCACAGTTTGCGCTTCTTGACCTCGGCCTGCAGCGGACGGACCAGCTTGTTGCGGGTCGGGTTGCGGACGTCATAAGGATGGCAGTTGAGCACGTACTGCAGCGGCTCAACTTCCTCGCGGACGAATTTATCGATCCAGTCGAGTTCCTTTTGGAACTCCGGTTCAGTTTCAAAATCCCAGCTCACGATTGATCCTCCATTGAAAAGCGATTTGTTCCCTCGGCGCGCTTGGGCGCGATGGCCGCGTAGGGGCGACCACGGATTGTCCCTCAAATCGCGCCGGTTTTACCAGCGCTCGATTGCCCCCACTCGTTTTTCTGGTAGGGGCGGTTCGCGAACCGCCCGCCAACGATATCGGTGATGGCGACCATGCCATGCAAGTGATTCGGCATGACAATCGAAGTGTCCGAAGCGCAAGAGAGCGAGTCCGCGAAGCAGCCGGCGGCAAATCCTGGAATCCATTCAGTGACTCTCGCTGAGATCTCGGGCTATCGATAAATCGCTGCGGGCGGTTCGCGAACCGACCCCTACCCGGAAGCAATCCGCTCGCGTCCGTTAATTTGAAGAAAATGCGCGGCGGTTCATTCGCCAGGGTGTACGGCGTTCGAGGCGTCGAGGAACGCCTGCAGGCCGCCGCACAAGGCTTCTAGCGGTTTTCTGGTAGGGGCGGTTCGCGAACCGCCCGCAACGATATCGGTGATGGCAACAATGCCATGCAAGTGATTCGGCATCGACAATCGAGAGTGTCTGAATCTGAAAGAGAAGCGAGTCTGCGAAGCAGCCGGCGGCAAATGCTGGAATCCATTCAGTGACTCTCGCTGAGATCTCGGGTTGTCAATAAATCGCTGCGGGCGGTTCGCGAACCGCCCCTACCCGGAATCGAAGCTGTTGATCGAAGGGGGCGAGACTTCCGTCGATCCGACCACGAAATTGGTTCCGCAGAGAACAAGACCACCGGTCGTTTGCGCTTGCAAAAAATAAGTCAGTCTGTTAGCAGCACAGTATAGCCAAGCGGTTTGGGTGGATGTGCCGCTTGCACCTGGGGTTTCCACACGCTTCGACCATCCCGTAGTTCGTCAGTCGCAAACACATATCTGGCGACCAAATCTGCACGCCTGAGGGCAATTCCACGCGGACAGAGGAGTCCCGCGAAGTTGCGTCTCGGCGTTTGCACGCCAGCGCGCCGAGGAGAGAGCCGTGGGGAATTTCTGGCACAATCGGATGGCTTGGCTACGTTCGCACACCAGTCGCGTCAAGTCCGAGGCGGTCGCATGGCTGATGAGCGCATCGAGGGCAGTGGTGCGTCCTGCGTACCTCGTCACGATGATCGCGGTCCTGGTGCCGGTTTTCCTCCTTTTAGTTCATTCTACTTCTAAAGCGACGGCAACCGATCGGTTCGTCGCGACCACCGGGAGCTGATACCGGCATGATTGCTGCGATGATGGGCTCGCCATGCTTGACTATCAATCATGCGATCAGCCAATCCGAATCGCCGGCGACAATCATCAACGTGGCGGCCGGCACGTACAATGAATCCGTTGTGATTGGCCAGAACGCCGGCAGCACGCGTCTTGACGGTCTCACCTTGCAGGGCGTTCAGCACGGACGTCGATGCGCGGACGCGTTCGGCGACGGAGTCAATTATATAATGCCGCCTGCGAAGACCGGTCCAGATTGCGGCGGACAATGTTACCTTGGACGGGTTCACGGTCCAGGGATCGACGATGGTCGATCCTTGCCTGATAGTCGGAATTTGGATGAATCCCGGGCGTCGCGGGGACCAATGGTGGCGCGCAGATCATCAACAACATCGTCCAGAACAACATCGTCTGGTATCGAACTGGACAATGATGGCACTTACCCGACCTGGTCCAGTACAACCTATCCAAAACAACAATAACCCGGCACCGGCGAGCGGTAACGGCATCGAAGCGATCAATGTCGGCCGGTCGTTTCGAGAGCCACCATCGATAGCAACAAGTTCAGCGGCAGACAACAATGGGCATCGCATCAGCAATAGTGATTGGTCACTTCGAGCGGTGTTGCTGTCAGCAACAACGTCCTGTCGGCGGCGCGGCTGAAGGATCATCGCTTTTCTGAACGTTGCACCAGCTCGATTACCGGTAACACAAGCACCGGCTCGACCAACCCACAGGAATCATCGATTTGTTCGGCGATGATTCCAACATCACCATCACCGGAAACAATGTCTTGAAGAACGGCCAGCGATCGGCATTCAGGTGGAAAGATCCTTATGGCGTGATGTACAGCGTTAGCCCTAACTCCGGCATTACCGCGCACAGCGAATTGCATCTCCGGGAATAGCGTGGCCGGTCTCGCGGTTGAAGCTGATGCGTATGCCGGTGGCAGCCGGCAGTCTGGACGCAGAAAACAACTGGTGGGGTAGCGGCAGCGGTCCAACCAACGCTTTCTTCCCCACCGGCACCGGTGACGCGGTTATCGATCCGGATCAGGTGGTTGACTTCAGCCCGTCCCAGACCTCCAACCCCTGCGTTACGCCGACCGTTGTCAACACGACCAGCGACACCAGCACCTCAGGCGATACGTACTGCAGCCTGCGCGAGGCGATTAGCAACGCGAACGCCGGCAGCGACACCACCGGCGGAGACTGCCTGGTTAGCGACGACATTACTTTCAGCGTCAGCGGCACCATAACTCTGGGCAGCACACTTCCCGCCATCGCGAGCAACGTCACTATCGATGGATTCGGGCAGGACATCACCGTCGACGGCGCGAGCCTGTACCAGGTGATGGTCGTGAATGCTGGAAAAGCCTTGCACCTGATGACTCTGGGGATCGCTCACGGGTCCATGGTCGGCAGCGGCGGAGGAATCAGCAATAGCGGCACCTTGTCAGTGGCCAACTGCAAGCTTTCCAACAATACTGCCACGGCGCAGGGCGGTGCGATCTTTAACAGCGGCAACCTGACCATCAACAACAGCACCTTTTCCGGAAACACCCAGTCAATCTCCGGCGTCGGGAATGATGGCGGCGCAGCAATCTATACTCAAGGCGGCACTACCGCCATCAATGGCAGCACCTTCTCGACCAATATGGCCGCGAGCAACGGCGGAGCGATTTACGAGAACAATAGCGTCTCGGCGGTCACAACCAGCTTGAGCATCATCAACTCGACGTTCTCCGGCAACAGCGCCACGTTCTCGGGTGGCGGCGTAGACACCAATGGTACCGGAACTACCGATATCAAGAATGTTACGCTGTCCGGTAACCTCGCGGGCGCCGGAAACGGTGGCGGACTTCGCAACTTCTCAACCGGTGTCATGACCGTCACCAATTCGATCATTGCCGGCAGCGGAACCGGCCTCGACTGCAAGGACACCATCACCGACGGCGGCTCCAACATCGCCGATGACAACTCGTGCATCTTTGGCAGTCCGACGGGCGCGAATGGTCAGACTTTGGGCGACAGTGTCGATCCAATGCTCGACGTCCTGCAGGACAACGGCGGCCCCACCAAGACCATCGCGTTGCTGGCGGGCAGCCCGGGGATCGATGCGATTCTACCTGCAACCTGCCCCAGCACCGACCAGCGTGGCACCATTCGCCCCGATCCCCTGGATCCGGGCATCCCAGCCTGCGACGTAGGAGCATTCGAGACCGGCAACGTACTGGCGACGGCAACCCCAACCGCGACATCGACTCCGACGCCAACGTCAACCCCTACGGCGACACCGACCCCGACACCCACCGCGACACCAACTCCGACGCCGACTTCCACACCGACTCCGACGCCGACGCCGACCCCAACCCCGCCACCACCCACGGCGACACCGACGCCGACACCTACTCCGACGTCCACCGCCACTCCGACAGCGACCGCAACTCCGGCAGCCATCATCTTCGTGGCGCAGGGTACGCTGTCAGACCTGGGCCAGCCGGTTTCCACCCTAACCATCAATCTGCCCGCGGGAGTTATTTCGGGCGACGTTCTGCTCACGCAGATCGTGATTGCCGATGGGCTCGGCACCAATGTTCCCACCGCACCGGTGGGCTGGACCGTGATCCGACACGATACGGTGAGTTCCGGCGGCAACAAGATGACCACCTGGCTCTATTACAGAGTCGCCGGTGGCAGCGAACCTCTTTCCTATAGCTGGCATTTCGCTTCGCAGTATGCGGCCGGGACCATGGGCGCATGGCGCGGCGCGTCGGCCACGCCGATCGATCAGTCCTCGGGTACGACTGCGGGAGTTGGCAATCCGATTTCCGCCGCAGCGCCTTCATTGACGCCGGCTCACGACGCTGAATTGCAGGTGTACTTCTATGGTGCGCAAAGCTTCGTCGCGCCCACCATTACCGAAGGTGCGATAATGCAGCGCTCGAACATCATGTCGGCGCGGGAAGGCTTCACGCTGGCTGACGGGGATCAGTCCGCGCCAGCGCAAGGGAATCCCTCGCCGACCTATCCGGCAATGGCGACCTCGAACTTCGTGGGCGGTATGCAGGTAATGACTGCGCAGGCGGTTCTGCTGATACCGAACAATACCCCGGCCACTGCGACGCCGACCGCCACCTTGACGGCGACCCCGACGCCTCCGCCGGTCACACCGACGGCAACACCGGTACCAGTCACGCCGACCGCGACGCCTCTGCCGGTGACCCCGACCCCGACGGCAACCCCGGTACCAACCCCGGCCATAACCTTCGTGGCCACTGGTCCGCTGGCGGATCTCGGGCAGCCAGTCTCAACATTGACCATCAGCCGGCCGGTAACTTCAGGGTTGGGCGACGTGCTGATCGCGCAGATCGTCATTGCCGATGCGCTGGGCACTAATGTACCGGTGGCCCCTGCCGGCTGGACGGCGGTCCGGCATGATTCGGTAACCGTCTCCGGTAACAAGATGACTTCATGGCTCTACTACAAGGTCGCGGGCGGGAGCGAACCAGCCTCCTATAGCTGGAGCCTGAGCCCGCAATATGCTGCCGGTGATATCGGCGCATGGCGTGGCGCCTCGGCAACTCCCATCGACCTGTCCTCAGGAGCTACCGCAGGGGGACCCAATCCGGTTTCCAGTGCGGCTCCATCGCTGACGCCGAATCACAACAACGAACTGCTGGTCTACTTTTACGGTGCGCAAAGCTTCCTCGCACCGACCATCACCGAGCCGGTGGCGGTAGCGCAACGCTCGAACATCAAGTCGACCAAGGAAGGCTTCACCCTCGCGTCGGGGGACCGGGCCGCACCCGGCCAGGGAACCCCGTCGGGGACCTTCACCGCGATGGCGAGCACCAGCGTCACGGGCGGGATGCAGGTGATGACAGCCCAGTCGATTCTGCTGATCCCGGGGCCGTAGGCATCAGCATCGACACCATCTAGTGTGGCGGGGAGCAGCGTGCGCGAGGCGCGCTGCTCCTTGCTGCGTTTTGGACTTGATGCTGACGCGATCTGCGAACGGCGTCGGCGCGTGGGTTCAGCTTTGCGACAGCTCGAGCCCGCGTAGCGCGAGGCCGCGTGCGATCGAGGTGAACTCGCTTCCGGTGCGGATTTTCTCTGCACCGAATCGCTCTGCAAAGATCCTCCGCACCACCGGCACAAACGACGATCCGCCGGTCAGGAAAACGCTGTCGATCGAAGACGGCAAAACCTCCGCCGAGGCCAGCACCCGATCGACGCATTCCGCGATTGCGCGCAGCTCGCGAGCGATCCAGTTTTCGAAGGCCTCCCGGGTGGCCGGCTTTTCGATTGTTACCGCGCCGTCGGCGAACCGAAAAGTCGTAAGGTCCGCTTCGGAGAGCGCGAGCTTGGTTTGCTCGACCGATTTGAATAGCGGATATCCCAAATCATTCTCCACGATATGGATGAGCGCGCGGATTTTCTCCGGCGCGAGCGCCTGATGCTCGAGGTCGCGCATCTTGCTCAGCGTCGCAGGCGCCTTGAGGAACGAAAGGAAGTGCCAGCGTTCCATCTGCGCGTAGAACCAGGTTGGCATCGGAAGCACCTGGCCGTAGGGGGTGCGATACTGTGATCCGCGACCGAGTTCCTGTGTGACCAGACGTCGCACAATCTCCCCGTCGAAGGCGTCGCCCGCGATCGCGACCCCATCGTTGGCGAGAATCTCATAACGATCGTGAGAAGGAGCTGCCGTCGGGGGACGCAGCCGCACAATCGAAAAGTCGCTGGTGCCACCGCCGAAGTCGGCCACAAGGATCAACTCCTCGCGCGCGATGGTCGAGGCATAATGGTACGCCGCCGCAACTGGCTCGAGCTCGAAGCTAATCTCATTCCAGCCCGCGCGTCGAATCGCGGCCTCCAGCCTTATGGTCGCGCGTTGATCATCCGCATCATTTTGTGCCGATGAAAAATGCACCGGCCGTCCGACCACAACGCGTGGCGGCAGCTCGCCGAATTGCTCCTCGGCGACTTTTCGCAGGCGCTGCAGGATCGGTGTAATGAGATCCTCGAGCGAGTAGTAATCACCCATGATGTTGGTTTCGTCGAAGAGCCGATCGGCGAGAAACGACTTCAGCGATTGGATCAGGCGGCCGTTTGCGCCCGCTTCGACATAATGTTCGATTGCTTCATCTCCCACCGATCGCCGCGGCTCGTCGCCATGCGGGTCGGCGGCGAAGAACAGGATCGAGCGCATGGTTTCCGATCGCGAACGCTCGCGACCGGCAGGAAACGCGGCCAGCGCGACTGAACCGTCCGGTGCGATCGATGCAATTGCGCTATTGGTAGTTCCGAAATCGAGTCCGACTGCTTTTGCGGGCATGCTGATCACCACTCCCAGTTGGAGCGCGCCATGATCGACGTGCCTGGCGATCTTGTCAACGTCGACAGCTTTGAGGTAATCTAACCAAACCTTCGGGATGGCTGCAGTTTCGTGCTTGCCATTTCGGAAACACGAATCGGTTCAGAGTTAATACCCGCACCTCACCCATCGCCCCTCAGGCGTCGCGATGAGCTTGGCGGAATCTTCATGCCCTTGGCGAATCGCGGTACTAAGCCAAGCGTCGGGACGAAACCTCCGTAAGATCCGCAAACGCAGCAATGAACCTCCTGCTACCTAAACTCAATCGTCTGAGCTAAAGTTCGAGTACATTCGGCTTAATCACGGAGCATTGCTACCCGATGGATTTTCAATACACGCCTGAACAGGAAGCCTATCGCGCCAAGGTCCGCGCCTGGCTCGAAGCGAATCAGCCCGGCAAACTCGAATCGTCCGACGCGGACAGCATGGGCGGCGACGATCGCCAATGGAAGCGCCTCAAGGAATGGCACAAACGCCTCTATCAAGGCGGATGGATGGGGCTCACCTGGCCCAAGGAATTCGGCGGCCAGCAGGCAACCTTTATCGAGCAGGTAATCTTCCAGCAGGAGTTGGGGCGGCTGAATTTGCCCTTCGGATGCAACGTGCTCGGCGTCATCATGACCGGCCCGGCCCTGATGCAGTGGGGCACCGACGAGCAGAAAAAGCGCTACCTCGAGCCGATCATCTCGGGCGAGGAGATCTGGTGCGAGGGCATGTCGGAGCCCGGCGCCGGCTCCGACCTCGCCAATATCCAGATGCGCGCGGTGCTCGATGGCGACAATTTTATCGTCAATGGGCAGAAGGTCTGGACTACCGTCGCGCACCGCGCCGACTTCTGCCAGCTATTCGTACGTACCGATCCCGATGTACCCAAACATAAGGGGATGAGTGCGCTGCTGGTCGACATGAAGTCGCCTGGCGTGGTCGTCAAGCCGCTCAAGCAAATCAGCGGCGACGCCGAGTTCAACGAAATATTCTTCGAAGATGTGCGGGTGCCGAAAGAAAATCTCCTCGGTCCCGTCAACATGGGGTGGCAGGTATTGGTCTCCACCTTGATGCATGAGCGCATCGGCATCGGTGAAACCTTGGGCGGCAGCGAGCAGTTGCTTACTCACATTGTCGATCTAGCCAAGCGCAACCAACTCAACGGGAAGCCGGCTTATAATGATCCCGCGGTTCGCCAGCAGATCGCGCAGTTCGCATGCGAGGTCGCGGCGAAGAAGTACAGTGGCATGCGCAGTCTGACCAAGCGGCTCAAGGGGCAGCCTCCGGGCGCCGAGGCCTCGATCTCGAAGATGGTATCGACGGAGCTTTCGCAACGGATGGTGAAGTACTCGACGCGATTGCTGGGTGACTATGCGCTCCTGGAGCGGCGTTCGCCGTTTGCTCCCGATGGCGACTGGTTGCGCAGAATCCTCGCCAGCGAATCGATGACGATCGCGGGTGGCACCTCCGCGGTGCAACGCAACATGATCGGCGAGCGAATCTTGGGGCTGCCGAAGGGCTAGCCCGCGCGGAAAGATGGTTCATGAGGGCGGGCGGCTTCGGTCGCCCGCTTTTTTCGTGCCCAGCGCTTTACATTGGGCATGGCCGTTTGCTCCTATGTCCACCAACATAATGCAGCTAGGTCGAAGGGCCGTTTCTGTCGCCTGGGCAGAGGGAGGGCACATTCGGCGTAGTTAGTGATCAGCCCGGACGCGCGTAACGGCGTCCGAGATGCTCGGGAGGTTATCGTCTCATGGGTGGGAAGCTAACCGGCCGTTGGGTGCGTTACTTATCTGTCGCGGTAGTCGCGCTCGCGCCATTTTTCTTCGTATCGTTCGCGGATGCCGCCGATGCGCCGTCGCAGGTCAGCGGAGCCGATGTTTCATGGCTCCTCACATCGTCCGCGCTCGTTCTTATGATGACGATCCCCGGCCTCGCTCTCTTCTATGGCGGATTGGTGCGGCGCAAGAACGTGCTCTCGACGCTGATGCAGAGTTTTATTCTGGCCGGCGTCATTTCCATCGAATGGGTGCTGTTCGGTTATAGTTTCGCGTTCGCGCCCGGTAACTCGCTCATCGGCGGGCTCGCGTGGCTCGGGCTTTCGGGTGTGAGTGCGTCGGAACCCTACGCCGGATACTCCGCCACCGTGCCGCATCAGGCATACATGATCTATCAGTGCATGTTCGCGATTATCACGCCGGCGCTGATCACCGGCGCGATCGCGGAGCGAATGTCGTTTCGCGGCTTTCTGATGTTCAGCACGCTGTGGGCGATTTTCATTTACAACCCACTCGCGCATTGGGTATGGGGCGTCGATGGATGGCTCCATCAGCTCGGCGCGCTCGATTTCGCGGGCGGAACCGTGGTGCATATCTCTTCAGGCGTTGCCGCTTTGGCTGGTGCACTCTTCCTCGGCAAGCGGCTGGGATACGGGCGCGAGCACATGCCGCCGCACAATGTGGTGCTCAGCGTGACCGGGGCGGGACTGTTGTGGGTCGGATGGTTCGGGTTTAACGCGGGCAGCGCGCTGGCCGCCAATGGCCTCGCGGTTTCGGCATTCGTTGCGACTCATCTTGGCGCGGCGGCCGCGGCGCTCGGATGGATGTCCGCCGAATGGGCTGCAACCGGAAAGCCAACGGTGCTTGGCGCCGCCAGCGGAGCGGTCGCGGGACTGGTTGCGATTACGCCAGCCTCGGGATTTGTATCTCCAGTCCCGGCGATCATCATCGGCGTCGCGGCGGGAGTGATTTGTTTTTCAGCGGTGAGAATGAAACATCGCTTCGGCTACGACGACGCACTCGACGTGGTCGGCGTTCATGCGGTGGGCGGAATCTTCGGTGCGCTCGCCACCGGACTGTTTGCCAGCGCGCTGGTAAATTCGGCGGGCGCGAACGGATTGTTTTATGGCAACCCGCGCCAGCTCGGAATCCAGGCCGTGGGGGTCGTCGCGACGATCGTCTTTTCGTTTGTCGGTAGTTCGATCCTTCTTAAGCTGACCGATGTGGTGGTCGGGATTCGCGTCAACGACGAAGAGGAACATATGGGCCTCGACCTCAGTCAGCACAACGAGAGCGCCTACGCTGTGGAGGCCTAGCCGACGGGCGTTAGCGGTTCTGCATCGTCTGGAACAGGAAGGGTGCCGCCTCGGCCATCATCTCGCCGATGATCTCCGACAGCGGCTTGCTCGGCAGTGCGAGCTTTTCCGTGAGCCCTCTGATGATGTGGAGGTATTTTTCTTTCGTCTCAGCGCTGATGGCGCTCATTCGGATGTCCTCCATCACCTCGATGTAGCGGCGGTGAGCATCGTAAATCTGCTGATCGAGCGGGTCGCTGAACTTGTGGCCTCGCGCCATGAGCTGCTCCTGCGGCACTGGAAAGATGCTTCAAATATAGCAATCTGCGCGAAGGCTCAGAACCTGCCCGCCTGGCTCTTTTGAGAAGACCTTTTGACGCGCATAATCTCCCGTCAGAGATGGACGAGATCGAGATAACGCCGGTCGCTAAGCCGCTTTCCGCGGTAATCACGGTGCCCGGTTCCAAGAGCATCACGAATCGCGCGCTGCTGATCGCCGCCATGGCAGAAGGCCGATCCGTGATCGAAAATGTGCTCTTCAGCGACGATACCCAGCGGATGCTGGAGGCCCTCAAGCGGCTCGGCTTCCAGACCGCGATCGAGGAGCGCGAGAAACGGGTCACCGTCAATGGCTTGGGTGGACAGATTCCGGCTTCGAGCGGCGACCTTGCGATCGGTGGCGCCGGCACCGCGATGCGGTTCCTGATTCCCTTTTTGACCCTCGCGCGCGGAAAATTCCGGCTCGACGGGAATCAAAGGATGCGTGAACGCCCGATCGGTCCGCTGCTCGACGCCATGCAGCGCCTCGGAGCGTCGGTGTATAGCGAGCGCGACAATCGATGTCCGCCTGTGATCGCGGATTCGCGCAATCCGTTTCGAGGGGGCGCCACTCATGTCGACGCCCGAATGTCGTCGCAGTTCGTTTCCGCGATGCTGATGCCCGCGCCGCTATGGGCGGAGGGGTTGCGCCTTCGGGTCGCCGGCGATGCCGCACGACCGTTTGTCGAAATGACCCTGCGGATGATGGAGAGCTGGGGCGTCAAGTGGAATATCGATGGCGACACCATCACCATTCCGGGCGGCCAGGCCTATCGCGCGCGTCGATTCGTGGTGGAACCCGATGCCTCGAGCGCGAGTTACTTCGCTGCGGCCGCCGCGCTATGCGGCGGAACCGTCACCCTGCAGGGCCTCAGCGCCAATTCGGTTCAGGGCGACATCGCTTTTCTGACCGTGCTGCAACAGATGGGTGCGCGGGTGAAGTGGAATAGCGATTCGGTCGAGGTGACGGGAGCGGGCCAATTGCGCGGAGTCGACGTTGCCATGAACGGGATGCCCGACATGGTGGCCACGCTCGCCGCGATCGCGCCGTTTGCGACCTCGGCGACGCGCATCCGCAAGGTCGAGTTCATTCGCCATCATGAGAGCGACCGGCTGCGTTCGATCGCCGCAGAATTGCGCAGATTGGGCGCGAGTACTTCCGACCTCGACGACGGCCTGGAGATTCTGCCGGCGCGGCTGCGAGGCGCGAGCATCGAGACCTACGACGATCATCGCATCGCGATGGCATTTTCGGTGGTCGGCCTGAGAATCCCGGCGGTGAAGATTCAGAATCCTGGATGCGTCTCGAAGACCTTCCCTGAGTTTTTCACGAAGCTCGCTAGTCTTTCCGCCTGAGATGACGATACGCGATGCGACCGCGAGTGATCTCTCGACGATCGTTGCGATTTACAATGCTGCGATTCCAGGGAGGATGGCGACCGCAGACCTCCAAGCCGTCAGTGTCGATTCACGGCGCGCGTGGTTTGCCGAGCATTCGCCGGATTCGCGGCCCTTGTGGGTCATCGAGGATGGGACTGCCATTAGAGGATGGCTCAGCTTCCAATCCTTCTATGGACGTCCCGCGTATCGTGCGACCGCCGAACTCAGCGTCTACGTTGCACCCGACGCGCATCGCCGTGGCTATGCGCGAAAGTTGGTTGCCGAGGCCATTCGGCGCGCGCCGGAGTTCGGGCTCCGAACGCTGCTCGGATTCATCTTCAGCCACAACGGACCGAGCCTCACGCTGTTCAAGGGCTTCGGCTTCGAGATGTGGGCTCATCTCCCGCGAGTCGCGGAACTAGACGGCATCGAACGCGATTTGATGATTCTCGGCCGCCGGCTCTAGCGCGTCACTGACGCTGCACCGACGGGATCACTTCTTCCGCGAAGGACTGGAATTCGTCGTCGACGAGAATCGGCCACCGAAGGCTGAAGATGAAGTGCGTGACGCCCACCGTGCGATACTGCTCGACCTTGTCAAGGCATTCGTCCTTGCCGCCCATCATGATGCGATCGCGAACCTGCTCAGGAGTTCCGCCGGTCATGCTTGCCACGGTGGCCGCGATCATCTGCTCGCGATCTTTGGGGGCCTTGTAGCACAGCGGCATCATGATGGTCTTCTCGATCTCGTCAGTGTTGCGCCCGACCGTGTCGCCATGGCGTTCGATGACACCGATGAGACGCTTCATTTCGGCGGGATTCGCGAACATCGTGTTCCACAGGTCAGCGTGCTTCGCGACGATCTTCAACAAACCCTTCTCGCCGCGGCCGCCGATCATGATCGGAATGTGCGGCTTCTGGAGCGGCTTCGGATTGCAGACCGCGTCGACCACCTTATAGTGCTTGCCGTCGAGCGAGGTTTTCTCCTGGGTGAACATCCCTTTGATGATTTGACACGACTCATCGAGCGCGCGGAGGCGGCCGCCGATGGTTTTGAAATCGATGCCGAAGCTTCGATGCTCGAGCTCGTACCAACCCGCGCCGAGGCCCAGGTTCAGCCTTCCGCCGCTTGCGTGGTCGAGAGTGGCTGCCATCTTCGCGGTAAGGCACGGATTTCGGTAGGTGTTGCTGTTAACCATCGCGCCGATGCGCGCGCGTTTGGTGTGCTGGCTAAGCGCGCTTAGCAGCGTCCAGTTTTCCATGCATGGTCCGGCAGGATCGGGCGTGAAGATGGGATAGAAGTGATCGAATGCCCACAAAGAATCGTAGCCCCACGCGTCCGCGTTGCGCCAGAAGTCGCGCATCCGCTCCCAAGTGACATTCTGTTGTCCGGATTGGAATCCAAATCGAATCGGATGGGTAGCCATTTGTGTGCTCCGTAATGGCACAGGCTTAGCCCGCGACCAGGAGAAAGAGCAAACCCACCAGCCGAAGCCGGTGCTGCAAGGAGCACGCAGTGACCGATCAGTGGGCGGAGCGCAGTTCGGTGGCGGCGCGATGACGTGCCCGCGCCAGCATCAACTCGTGTTGCTTGGCCTCGAATCCCTCTTCGTACATGCTGAGCATAGAGATTTCGCTCTCCATCTCGCGAAGGAATCCTTCCACCCCGCCGACATCGATGGTCTCCGGGCCCTCAGCGCTATCGGCCAGAATCGTCATCTTGCCATCTTTGACTTCGGCTAGTCCGCCCGCCACCACGTAGTAGCGCATCGCGCCGCCGGGCAGTTTGATTTCGACGATTCCCGGAATCAACGAGGTTATGAAGTTGATGTGATTAGCCAGCACGCCGAATTGGCCGATCGGATTCCATGCGGTGACTTCCTCGACCTCGCCCTGGTAGGCGATGCCGGTTGGAGTGACCAGCTCGACGGTAAACGTTTCGGCCATTAACGGGCTTCGCCGCGAGCCAGGCGCTCGGCCTTCTCGCGCGCATCCTGGATGTTGCCGACCAGATAAAAAGCCTGCTCCGGCATGTCGTCGCATTTGCCGTCGAGGATTTCCTTGAAGCCCGCCACCGTTTCCATGCGCGGCACATACTTGCCAGGCAAGTTGGTAAACACCTCGGCGACAAAGAAGGCCTGGCTCAGGAATCGCTCGATGCGGCGCGCGCGCGAGACCACCAGTTTGTCCTCGGCGGACAGTTCATCCATCCCGAGGATCGCGATGATGTCCTGGAGATCCTTGTAGCGCTGCAGGATCGCCTGCACTCCGCGCGCGACGTCATAGTGCTCCTGGCCGACGACCTGGGGATCGAGAATTCGCGAGGTCGACGCCAGTGGATCAACCGCCGGATAGATTCCCTTCTCGTAGACTTTCCGATCGAGCTGGGTGACCGCGTCCAGATGCGTATAGGTCGTCGCGACCGCGGGGTCGGTGTAGTCATCGGCAGGGACGAAGATCGCCTGCACCGAGGTGATCGCACCTTTCTTGGTCGAGGTGATGCGCTCCTGCAAACCGCCGGTATCGGTGCCGAGAGTCGGCTGATATCCGACCGCGCTCGGCAGACGCCCGAGTAGCGCGGACACTTCCGAGTTAGCCTGCACAAAGCGGAAAATGTTGTCGACGAAGAACAGCACGTCCTTGCCTTCCTCGTCGCGGAAATACTCTGCTACCGTGACTCCGGTCAGCGCGACCCGTGCGCGCGCCCCGGGCGGCTCATTCATCTGGCCATACACCAGCGCGGTTTTCGCGAGGACGCCAGACTCCGCGAGTTCGCGATAGAGATCGTTGCCCTCGCGCGAGCGCTCACCAACACCGGCGAACACCGACACGCCACCATGCTGTTTGGCGACGTTGTTGATCAACTCCTGGATGGTGACGGTCTTGCCCACGCCGGCGCCGCCGAAGAGTCCGATCTTGCCGCCGCGTACGTAGGGGCAAATGAGATCGACGACCTTGATGCCGGTCTCGAGGATTTCCACTTCTGCGGTCTGATCTTCAAACGACGGCGCATCGCGATGAATCGGCATCATTCGCGAACCATCGATGGGTCCTTTTCCATCGACGGCCTGTCCGATCACATTCATCAGCCGCCCGAGGGTCTGCGGGCCGACCGGGATCGCGATGGCTTTTCCGGTGTCCTGCACCGCCATCCCGCGCACGAGGCCGTCGGTGGTGTCCATCGCGATGCATCGCACGGTGTTCTCACCAAGATGCTGCGCAACCTCGAGCACGAGGTTCCATTGCTCGTCACTGACCGAGGGATTGGAAACCCGCAGGGCATTGAGGATCGGTGGCAACCCGCCGCCCCGAAATTCGACGTCGACAACGTTGCCGAGAACCTGATTGATGTTTCCGTTTGCTTGCTCAGCCATAGAAATAGTGTGGGTTTTCCCCCGGCGAAATTTCTTTTAGGATGCGCCCTTCAAGGCTTCGGCGCCGCCCACGATGTCCATCAGCTCGCGCGTGATCATAGCCTGGCGCGCGCGATTCATTTCCAGCGTCAGCGACTGAATCATCTCGGTCGCATTATTGGTCGCGTTGTCCATCGAAGTCATCTGCGCGCCGAAGAAGCTCGCCTCGGCCTCAACCAGGGCATGGAAAACCGCTGCCTCGATATAGGTCCTGATAACCAATGGGATCAGTTCCGCCCGGCTCGGTTCAACCAGATACTCGGCGGATCCGTGTCCCACCTCGGCGTCGTCACCGCTGCCCTGACCTTCGCTGCCCTGAATTCCCGCGATCGGCAGCAATCTTTCGTAGACCGGAACCTGTGAAATCGCGGAACGGAAATGACTGTATACGATTCCAATCTCGCGCGCGTGTCCGGTTTGATACGCGTTCAGCATGCGATGCGCGATGTCGCGGGCCAGTGTTACATTGGCGAGGCGCGGGTTGTTGATCGAGTTGTCGATAATTGGGGCCTTGGTGCGTCGGAAATGCTCAAGGCCCTTGCGCCCGACCACAAACAATTGCGGATCGAGCCCGGCGCTGCGAAGTTCAGCCTCTTGCTGTTCGGTAAATTTGATGACGTTCGCGTTGTAGCCGCCACAGAGTCCGCGGTCCGACGATATCACCACCACAAATGCCGCGTTCGCAGCGCCCTCGGCAGGCCCCAAGGTCGCGCGCTGCGCACCCAGTACGGAGTCTGCGACGCGGGTCAGCGCCTCGCTGTAGGGGAGCGAATTCTGCAGGGCCTCCTGCGCGCGCCGCAGCCGCGATGCAGCCACCAGTTTCATCGCCCGCGTGATCTGCTGGGTGGACTTTACCGACGAGATGCGGCGCCGGATTGCCTTAAGGGTTGGCATCGCTTAGATGATCTTAAGCCGCGCTCTTGGCCGAACTTCCATGCTCGGCGACGAACTCCTGCTTGTAGTCGTCGAGCGCCTTGGTCAGCTTGGCGCGAAGGTCGTCGCTGATTTCTTTCTTGTCGCGAATCTCGCCCAGCAGGTTCGCATGCTTCGCGTCGAAGAAAGCATACAGCCCTCTTTCGAAGGGTCGAATCTGCGGAATCTCCAGATCATCCAGATATCCCGAATTCGCCGCCAACATGATCAGCACTTCCTTCTCCATCGAAAGCGGCTCGTACTGATTCTGCTTCAGCATTTCGGTGAAGCGGGCGCCGCGATGGAGCATCCGCTGCGTGACCGCATCGAGGTCCGAGCCGAATTGTGCAAATGCGGCCATCTCGCGATACTGCGCGAGGTCAGCCTTGAGACTGCCGCCGACCTGCTTGACTGCTTTCACCGCGGCCGAGAAACCGACCCGGGAAACCGATAGACCCACATTGACGGCGGGACGAATGTTGGAATTGAAAAGGTCGCTGTCCAACACGATTTGGCCGTCAGTAATCGAAATGACGTTGGTCGGAATGTACGCCGAAACATCTCCCGCCAGGGTCTCGATAATCGGCAGCGCGGTCAGCGAGCCGCCGCCTTCCTCAGCGCTCATTTTTGCGGCGCGTTCCAGCAACCGCGAATGCAGGTAGAAAACGTCACCCGGATATGCCTCGCGTCCTGGAGGCCGGCGCAGCAACAGCGACATCTGGCGATAGGCCTGCGCATGCTTTGAAAGGTCATCGTAAACCAGCAACGCATGCTTGCCGGTGTCGCGAAAATGCTCGCCCATCGTGACGCCGCTGTAGGGTGCGATGAATTGCAGCGGCGCCGATTCTGAAGCGGTCGCGGCAACTACCGTCGTATATTCCATCGCGCCATGCTTGTTGAGCGTCTCGACCAACTGCGCAACGGTCGAACGCTTCTGCCCGACCGCGACGTAAATGCACTGCACATTTTGCCCGCGCTGATTGATGATGGTGTCGATCGCAATGGCGGTCTTACCAGTCTGGCGATCCCCGATGATCAATTCGCGCTGACCGCGGCCGATTTGGAGCATCGCATCGATCGGCTTGATCCCGGTCTGGAGCGGCTCTTTGACGGGCTGGCGCTTCATGATGCCCGGAGCCTTGATCTCGATGCGCCGGGTCTCGCTGGTCTTAATCGGGCCCTTGCCGTCGATGGGCTGACCCAGCGCATTGACGACGCGACCGAGCATGGCGTCGCCGACCGGAACCTCCGCGATTCGACCGGTGCGCTTGACCTCATCGCCCTCGCCCACCGCTTCGGGATCGCCAAATAAAACCGCGCCGACGTTGTCTTCTTCGAGGTTGAGGATCATGCCCATGATCCCGTTGGGAAACTCGAGCAGTTCGCTTTGCGCGGCGTTCTGAAGGCCGTAGATGCGGGCGATGCCGTCACCGCATGAGAGCACGCGGCCGGTTTCGCGCACCGCAATCGAGCCCTCGAAGCCCTTGATTTCGTTCTTGAGGATTTCGCTGATTTCTGAAGGTCGAATGTCCGCCATGTCTTTTGGATCCGTCTCCGGGTCGCTTCCTGTTTGCTATCCCGCCAGCCGATGCTGTGCCTCTACAAGTCGCGTCGCGAGGCTGCCGTCATAGATTTTGCCGCCCAGCTCCGCCATGACGCCGCCGAGCAGTGCGGGGTCAACCTTGATGGTTGGAATGATCTTTTTGCCCGCTATTGCTTCGAGCCCGGAAACGACCCGCTCTACCGTGCCGTTGTCAGGCTGAATTGCGAAGGTGAGGGTCGCGCGCTGGCGACCCAACTGCTCATCGAGCAAGTCCTGATACGACTGCGAAACCGCGCCGATCGCGGCGATTCGGCCATGACGCGCGAGCACCACCGCGAACGAACGCAGTGGAAAACTCAGCTCCAGGCGCTCAGCAATCTTCTGCATCGCCTGTTCGCGAGCATCCTGGGGTAATTCCGGCGACGCGAGCCTTGGCATCAGTTCCGGCGACTCGACAATGCGAGCAAGCTTCTCCAGCTCGGCGCCCCACTTCTCCGCCTGGTCGCGCGGCGCTACCTCGAGCAGTGCGCGTGCATAGCGCCTGGCCACTCGGAAGCTTTTCATTGCGCGGCCTCATTGCGGATCTTTTCCATGAAGTTGTCAATGAGGCGCGACTGATCTGAAGCTTCGAAGCTCTTTGCGATTAGATCGCGAGCCAGATTCGCGGCGGTCGCGGCAAGACGCTCGCGCACCCGGCGCTGGGCAGCTTCGACGACGGCCGCGCTGGTAAGTTCGGTATCGCGCTGAATCCGCTCAGCAGCCATCCGGGCGTTCTCGTGTATCCGATTCACTATGAACGCGGTCTCGTTTTCCATTTCAGACTTGAGATGAGCGAGCTCCTGATCGAGGTTGGCCATCCGGGCCGCGGCCCGATTGGCGAGGTCCTGAGCCTCTAGAAGCGCCGACGTAAGGCGATCGAGTTGCGAGCGAATGCCACTTGCGCGGTCGCGGAAAAATGAACGGACCGCGGGCCCGGCGAAGAAAACCAGTATCCCGACAAAGAGCGCGAAGTTGATCGCGAAGAACATCGTGCCAAGCCAGCTTCCTGGATTCTCGGCGCCTTCTTCAGCGGCGAAGGCGAATGATGGCGCAGCGACGGCCATGGCTATCGCGATTTTGACTCCGGTCCTGAGGCGTAAGTTCATCAATCTAAAGTCAGTTCGAGGCACGCCCGCTTTGTGATCCATTAAGTGGCCGGCCGAGCACGCGTTGCGCAAGTTCCGCCGCGAGGCTGCGTCCCATGTCGTCGAGCTGGCGCTCCGCGGCGTTGAGTTCATCTTCAATTCGTGCATGTGCGCGATCCAACGTTGCCTTGGCCTCGGTCTTGGCCGTATCGAGAATCTTTGCCATCTCGGCTTCAGCCTGACGCCGCTCGGCCTCGCGCTTTGCTCCCGCTTCCCGACGTACTGCGAGAATACGCTGTTCACGCTCTTCGTCCGCGGCCCCGGCCTGCTTGATCAGTTGCTCGGTACGCTGGGCCAAGTCCTTGAACCGCTCTTCTCGTTTAGACAGCAGATTCAGAAACGGACGAAAAAAGATCCGGCTGAATATAAACCAAAAAACGAGAAAGGAAACAATCAGCGTACCGAAAGTTCCCCAATTCGGTGGGATGTGCATAATTCGGCGTCTCCCCTGCGTGGGGTTTTAGGGCTATTTCATCCTAGAGCGAAATCGCGGACGGCGAAACGCCTAAGCGGTCCGGAAATCAGGCCGGTTTTTGCCCTGCGGCTTGGGCCAGGCGCTCCTCCTTGGGGAAGACTGTTACCTTGCGATCGTCGTGGGCTTCGGCCTGCATCGCACAATGACCCTCGAACAGCGCCCCTTCGTTGATGACCAGGGTCGGCGCCGTGATGTTGCCCAGGACCTTCGCCGACGGCCGAATCTCGATGCGATGGGCCGCAACGATATCGCCGCTTACTTTGCCGGCGACGATTACCGAATCGGCTTTGATTTGCGCCGCGACCACTGCGCTCTCGCCAATCGTGAGACTGTCCTTGGCGTTGATTTCGCCTTCAACATGTCCATCGATACGCGCAGGCGTCTCGAAATTGAGCTTACCACTGATCTTCGAACCCGCGTCGAGGTATGCGCCCGAATTGCTCGCCGGTAAGGTGGCCGGCTTCGCGGCGACACCATTGCTATTCGATGCTTTGGATTCAACTGCAGCAACTGCTTGAACAGGCATGGGCGCGGAGTGCGCAGGCTGAGCTTGCGGAGAGGATGCCGTCTGCGGCTTTGCGTTCTTCTCCGGTTCCTTCGAATTGAAAAGCGACATTTCCCACAGCCTCCGTCGAAAAATGGGGCGAGAAGACCCCCGCGCGGTCCAGCCCCCAAAATCATTCTGACAGCATAAAGGCTATTAACTGATGGGGCCGACAGAGTCAAATTTTCTCGGCCCGACTGATGCCATCTTTGCCCGCAATGGATAGTCTCTTGTTTATGAAAAACGTTCCAGAGAAGTTTAGCGACCTTTTGAGCGACCAGACCAAAGCCTTCGCCTCGGTTGCCACCGTGCTCAAAGATGGCTCCCCGCAAGTGACCCCGGTTTGGTTCGATACCACCGGCGACCGGATTCGCATTAACACCGCGACCGGCCGCGTCAAGTCCCGCACCATGGCCGAAGGACGCAAAGTCGCCCTCGCGATTATGGATCCGGCCAATCCTTACCGATACATACAGATTCGCGGGACCGTCACCAAAGTAACGACTGATGGCGCCGACGCGCACATCGATCGGCTGGCGCACAAGTATATGGGCACGGACTATCCGTTCCGCCAGGCCGGCGAGGCCCGCATCCTGATCGAGATCGTGCCCGAGTCGTCCCAGACGATGGGATAACGCTGGTTCCTGGATGGCACCAACTCGCCAAGGCTAAATCAGCTTCCGAGCCGGCGTTTCCTTGATGATGGTGTCACCACAGGTCGAGCCACAATGCGGGCATACATACTCGTACTTGTCGCCCTCGGGCAGGATGAGGAGCAATCGCTTGCGCACCGCAACCGCGCGGCGGCATTTGGGGCACGCGAGCAACGATGCTTCCATTCGCTCGAATGCGGGTTTTTGTCCCGATGGCATATTCGTGTTCCATCGAAACAATAACCACTGGCCAATCACTCGCAAGCGACGGCCGCGTTTGTCTCGCCATCACCCCGTAGCCTAAGATTCCAGTCTCATCGGTATTCAAGTGGACACTGAACAGACACATCAGGCGAGGGTCTATCTCGAAACCTACGGATGCCAGATGAACGTGGCCGATTCCGAATTGGTCACCGCAGTCTTGCGTCGCGCAGGTTACGCAAGTGCCGAGCGGCCCGACGACGCCGATGTCATCCTGCTCAATACCTGCGCGATTCGCGAGCATGCGGAGGAGCGGGTGCTAGGCCGCCTGAGCTACCTGTACCGCTTCAAGGCAGCGCGCCCCGAAGTCCGGCTGGGCCTGCTGGGATGCATGGCGCAACATAATCGCGCCGCGCTGGTCGAGAAGGCATGGTATCTCGACCTCGTCGCAGGGCCCGACGCATATCGGCGCCTTCCGGAAATGCTCGGTCAGGCGGCATTCGACCCTCAAGTGGACGTGCGTCTGGATCGCGCCGAAACCTATGCCGATATTCCTGCCGCGCATGCCGAAGGCGTTCGCGCGTACGTCACCGCGATGCGTGGATGCGACAAGTTTTGCGCTTTCTGCGTCGTGCCATATGTGCGCGGACGCGAGCGCAGTGTGCCGCCCATCGATTTGTTACGCGAGATTCGCGATCTAGCAGACCGCGGTGTCCGCGAGGTGATGCTGCTGGGGCAGACTGTCAATGCATATCGCTTCGATGAGGTGGATTTCGGTGCGCTGCTGCGAATGATCGCGCGTGTCGATGGCATCGAACGAATCCGCTTCACCTCACCGCATCCAAGCGACATGAGCGATTCCGTTATCGACGCGATGTCGACTGAGCCGAAAGTGCAGCCCTACGTGCATCTGCCATTGCAATCCGGATCGAATCGCATACTTACCGCGATGGAACGCGGATACACCGTTACTGAATACTTGACCCTGGTCGCGAAGTTGCGCCGCGCCATCCCCGGCCTCGCGATGTCGACCGATGTCATCGTAGGTTTTTATGGCGAGGAGGATTCCGACTTTCGCGCCACCCTCGAGGTGATGCGCACTGTCGGGTACGACACCGCCTATACCTTCAAGTATTCCAGGCGCGAAAACACCCGCGCATTTAAGCTCGGCGACACGGTGTCCGACGACGAAAAGCAACGTCGCCTCAATGAAGTTATCGCGCTTCAGGAGCAGATTTCGCTCGAACGCAATCGCGCGCTGATTGGGCAAGTCTTTCCGGTGCTGGTAGAGGGAACCGCGCGCCGCGGCGCGGGGATGCTTGCGGGCAAGACGCCGCAGTTCAAGACCGCGGCGTTTCCGGCCGGTCCCGGCATCGTGGCGGGCGACATTGTGAAGGCGCGCGTCGAATCCGCCACCGGCCATTCATTGACCTGCTCCGCTGCCTAGTCACCCGAAGCAACAAATTCGCCTTTCGGCGCGGTTCCTGACGTATCTTTTTGACCGTGCCATTCGTCTTTGAACCAAAGAGGTGGCTGCTATGGGCGAACCAAAGTTGTCCAGTGAAGTCTACACCGGCGCCAAAGGGGCCTGGCATCAATACCTGAGAGATCTAAGTCCTCTCCGGCCGGCGCTGTACAGATATTGCCGAGGGCTCACGGGAAACACCTGGGATGCGGACGATCTGGTTCAGGAAACCCTGATGCGCGGGTTCGCCAGCCTCGGGGTGGGTCAGGACGAAATCAAAGACCCACGGGCCTATCTGCTCCGGATCGCTGCCAATGCGTGGATTGATTGGAGGAGACGCAAGGCGGTCGAAGCCGCCGCGGTCAATGAGATGACCGCGGAAACCGCGTTGTCGCAGCGCGCCGGCGCGCATGAAGATACGCACTCGGTTCGGGATGCGGGCTCCGTCCTGATGCAGGCGCTTGCGCCGCAGGAACGCGCGGCCATCGTTCTAAAGGATATGTTCGATATGAGCCTGGAGGAGTCGGCGCGAATTCTCGGGTCCTCGATCGGTGCAATCAAAGCTGCGCTTCATCGCGGACGCTCGCGCCTTCAAGCGAGCCCTTCGGTTCGCGCAAAACCGCGCATCGCTCCGAGCCAGGCTCTCCTCGATCGTTTTGTGGAACTCTACAATGCCCGGGACATGTCGGGCCTCGTCGCGCTCATGCTCGACAGCGGGGGTATCGAAATGCTGGGCGTGGAGATGGAAGTCGGCCGGGCATACTTCGAGCGCAAGGACCAGGGTTGGTTCGCGCACAATTTCCAATTCATGCCGACGGGCACCCGATGGGAACTGCGCGACTTGGAAGGCGAACTCGTCATCCTCGTGCTTGGGCCACACGGTGGCGAAGAGGTTCTCCTATCAGTGATGCGGCTTGAAGGTATCGACGACCGCATTTCGCGAATTCGTTCCTATGCGTTTTCCCCCGAAACCATAGCCGAGGTGGCTGACTCGGTGGGCCTTCGGTGCGGCCCACCGCTGTACAGCTTCCTGGACCTGCTAGGCTGACGTTCGTTTCGCGATCCAAGCCGCGGTTTTGCGAATAACCGCTGGAAGGTGCGATCAATTCACCGGCGAATTTTGCAAGAACTCAACCGTGTTGCCGTCTGGGTCGGTCACCATTGCGATGGTAACGCCCGGACGGAATTCGGTCACCGGCATCGTCAGGCGAACGCCCTTAGCTTCGATCTGTTTCATCAGTCCACGAATATCGGGGACTGAGATCGTGAAGTAGCGGAAGCCGAGGCCGCCCATCGGGCCGCCCGGTGCAGGTTTCGCGGTCGGGGTCTTTTCGAGCTTCAGCAGCTTGATGATGGTGGTTCCGCACTTGAGGCGATACATCCTGCCTCCCGGCAACGGCAGCTCGCCCTCCATCTCCAACCCGAGTGCGTCGCGGTAAAAGCCGAGGGCCGCCTTCTCGTCGGTGACGATGATTCCCAAATCGATCGAATCTTTGCTTACCTGCACGACGTTCTCCTCCCGCGCGAGGTCGCGCGCACCGTATCACTACTCAAATTTTGTGCACCGGTCGACGGGTACTGGCCGCTCCGGTGCTCCCTCGGTTCACACCAACCTGCGATAGCTGAGCTTCTCGGCCTGCTCCCAAGCGCCGCCAGATGTCCGGCCCGGCTGCGGTCAAACCTCCATCCACCACCAGCGCCTCGCCGGTGACGAACTCCGAGTCATCACTGGCGAGGAACAACGCGGCGCCGGCGATGTGCTCCGGCTTTCCATGCTCCGGCCACGGCTGCATTTGCTCCATCCGCTTGGCGGCGGCGGCAGGATCGCCGCGGTCGGTGAGCGGCGTAAGAACCCCTCCCGGACAGATCGCATTGACCCTTATATGTTCGGCGGCGAGCTGTAGCGCCGCACCCTTGGTGAGATTGATGACTGCGGCTTTCGCCGCAGAATAGACCAACGGCCCGCCTCCGCCGCTGAGGCCTGCGATCGACGCGGTATTAATGATGGATCCACCACGACCCAGACGCTTCATCGCTCGCGCCCCGTGCTTGATGCCGAGGAAGACGCCCTTGGCGAGCACATCGAAGGTGTAATCCCATTCTTCTACTTCCACGTCCCAGATCGGACCGAGCGCGCCGCCCACGCCGGCGTTATTAAAAACGACATCGAGACCATGGAAATCGGAAATCGCCAAGTCGATCATCGCGGCGATCTCGGGCTCTTTGGCGACGTCAGTTCGAATGAAGCGGACCTGCTCACGAAATCCCCGTTCGGCTGCGATGGCGAGGGTCTGCTTGCCGGTATCCTCGTTGTAATCGGCAATAACCACCGATGCTCCCTCTTGAAGGAAGCGCATCGTGGTCGCGCGGCCCATCCCGCTCGCGCCGCCGGTGATCACTGCCACTTTGTTCTGGAGCCTCATTTGATTGGAACCTCGATGCAGTCCTTTAGCGATCAGTTGCGCGGCTTCATGCCCTCCAGGATGTCGACTTTGCCGGCGAAGTCCTCGAGTTCAACTTCAGTCGTTTCGAGGATACTAGCGGTCTGACGCCAATGTCCGATTATGATCAGCAATTCGATTATCTCGCCGGGCTTGAGATGCCGCTTGAGAGCTTCCAAAGTCGGCCTGCTGGCCTTAACGTTGGTGTTCACCTCATCGGTGAATTGCAACACCAGCCGCTCTACCTCGCTGAAGCATTTGGCGTTTTGCCAGTTCTCGATCGCCGAGATCTGTTCGTCGCTGACGCCGACATGCTTGGCTGCGGGCACATGCTGAGTCCATTCGTAGACCGAATGGCAATCTTTGGCGGTGCGGAGGATCGCGATCTCGCGGAGCCTTGGATCGATCGCGATCTGAGTGAACAGCGCATTACTCAAACGGCTGCGGTGAAGGAAAATACTCTGCGCATTAGCAGTCATCTTCTGGACGTTGAGGACGACGCGTCCGGACTTGAAAATCTTGAGGACTTCGGGAGAGGCATCCTTCTCGTCGAGGTATGGTAACAAAGCCATGTGTGCATTCCTCCAAAACGAGAAGTGGTTCGGAAACGACCTTAGACTGAAGCCTTTGAGGTGAAGGTCCCGCGTGACAATCAGATTCCGAGATCGAGCAGGTTGTAGTCCTTGAGACCGGGCTTCACTTCCGGGTTCCATCGATAGCGGTCTTCTTGTCCGACGAAGGGCTTGTATCGGAAAGGTGTCTCGTTCGGAAAACGCTGCTGGCGCGCATCGATCGCATACATGATCAAGCGCGAGCGCTCGCGAATGCGCTCCTTGTCATAAACCGCGACCGGGTTATGCACCCCTCCGCTGACTACTCCCAGTACTGACTTGCGGCGATGAAAACCGAAGTTGAGCGTGACGCGAACATCCTCACAGGTGTTGGCAAACGAGCCATGCACCGCCTGTCGGTTACAGATCACGACGTCGCCAGGCCCACAGAGGAGAGGCACCGCGTCCGGCAAGCGATCTGATCCAGCCGCTTCCACCATCGCCTTGATGTCGACCCTGTGCTGCCGATGCGAACCCGGCACCACCCACAGACCGTTGGCCGCGTTGCATCCATAGAGCTGGGCCATGAAGTTGAAGCCGTGAGTGCCTTCGTCGAGAGAGGGACTGTCCCAATGGGTCCAGCCATCCTGGTGCCATGCCACGGAACCGCCGAGGCCAGGTTGCTTGATCCATACCGCCTCGTTGAACGGCGTAAAGTCCTCGCCATTGATGTTTTCAGCGACCGCCAGCAACTGTGGATGGCCATAGAGCCGCAGGCACGCATCGGAAAACTGAAGAGAACCAAGGACCAGTTGCAGGACGTATTCGGGGGCCTCTTGGGGTGCGACAGGTTCGATCATCTTCACCGGATGGCGCCCGTTGGCGAAACCGGTGCCTCCAAGCGGATCGGAAAGTGGCCTGACCCAACTGATGTTGTGCGCTTTGCAGTCCTCACCAAGGGCGGGGCGACCGTGGGCGTCGACCTTCGCGTCCTTGGTCACTGGCGCGTGAGCCAACATTTCCGCAACGTCGCGTTCGAGATCCTCCAGTTCATCTTCGCGCAGCAAACCTTCAAAGATATAGAACCCACAGCGCGAGTAGGCGCTCAGGATCGTTGCATCGAGCTTGCCATCGCTGTCGAAGCGCAGCGGACCTCGATTGCCCAGCCTCTGCGCGCGTTGCTCGCCTTCGCTGCGATAGCGCTCCATGGCAGCCTGGTCGGGCCCGTAATCGACGATCGGAACTTTGATAAGCGGCAGCTTCGCCATGCTAAATCGCTCCTGATCAAATCCCTGGCGGCAAAAGGTCGCCGTAGGACTCCACAACTCCTACGACGAGACCGTCACGCTTGCAAGTTAGCCGGCAACCTGATTCTCATCGCGATGGACCCACTCACCTCGCGCATACGGAGAGAAGCACCATGGAATTTACGAATATTGTGCTGGAGAAGCGCGACCTCATCGGCACGCTGACTCTGAACCGACCCGAAAAGTTGAACGCGATGACCCCGACTCTCATCGCCGAGATGGGCGAAGCACTGACCGAAATCGAGAAGGATCCCGAAATCAAAGTCGTGATTGTCCGTGGTGCGGGCCGGGCCTTCTGTACCGGATACGATCTGACCGTCGGACTGGCCGACGGCAGCGGCGAGCGCTACACGCTTGACAGCGATCAGCGCTCGCTCCAGCGCATCGTCGAGCACTGGCTGCGCCTGCGCGACCTGCCCAAACCGGTTATCTCGATGGTGCATGGGTACTGCCTCGCGGGCGGCTCGCAGCTGGCGATTTCCACCGACATCATTTTCGTTGCCGAGAACGCAAGCATCGGATTTCCCTCGATCCCGGCGGGCGCGGGTTACGTCAGCTCGTTCTGGAACTGGATGGTCGGGCCGCATCGCACCAAGTACATGGCGTTTCTGCCCGGCAGCCGCATCAGCGGCAGGGAGGCCGAGGCGATCGGTTTCGCGACGCGCGCGTTTCCGGCAGAGAAACTCGAACAAGAAACCTACGACTATGCGCGCCGGGTGGCGAAGGTGCCCGCGCAAAAGTTGCGCCTGGAAAAACTTGCCATCAATCGTGCCGTTGACATGCAGGGGTTTCGGCAAGCGGTGCTGTCCGGCGCGGAGTTCGACGCGATTTTCCATTTCGGTCCTGGCAACGAGGAGATTCGCGCGATTCAAAAAGAGCGCGGCCTCAAGGGCGCCATCCAGTGGTACGAACAGAAGTAGCGCTTCGATATTGGTTGTCAGCGGACACATCGATGCGCCAATAATTCCGAAAATCGATCGAGAAAGCAGGGGCCCATGGCAAATCGCACTATTTCCAAGAGCACGCGCATCGGTCTGGTCGAAGGCGAATGCGATCCTAAGTTCGACGGCGTCTTGGACGCATTCGTCGAAAATTTCGAGCAGCGCGACGAACTCGGCGCCAGCGTGTGCCTCAACCTCGAAGGCCGTACCGTGGTCGATTTGTGGGGCGGCCGCGTCACCGAAAAGGGCGAGCCGTGGAAGCGAGATACCATCTCGATCGTGTTCTCCGCGACCAAGGGCGCGTCGGCGATTTGCGCGCACATGGCCGCCGATCGCGGGCAGCTCGACCTCGATGCTCCAGTCACGCGCTACTGGCCCAAGTTCGGCCAGGCCGGCAAGGAGAGCGCCATCGTCTCAATGATGCTCGATCATTCGGTCGGCTTGCCGCACGTCCGTACCAAGATCAAGAAAGGCGGCGTTTATGATTATGAATACATGATCGAGCTGCTCGAAAACGAAGCGCCGTTCTGGAAGCCCGGCATTCGCAATGGCTATCACGGCATCACCTCGGCATGGACGGTGGGCGAGATGGTGCATCGGTCGACCGACAAGCGGCTCGGCAAATTCTTCGCCGAAGAAGTCGCAAAACCATTAGGACTGGATTTTTGGATCGGCTTGCCGGAAGACAAGGAGTCACGCGTCGCGCCGATGATCTTCGCGCCGATCACCGACGAGGTGCGCAACAGCCGCATCTCGCAGGCCGCCCTCAATGAGAAGGACTCCGCGACCTTCTACTTCATGTTCAACATGGGCGGCTTCGACGCCAACAGCCGCGAGGCGCATGCCGCCGAAATCGGTTCCGCCAACGGCATCTCCAATGCGCGCGGGCTCGCCGGGCTCTACGCGCCGATCGCAAACGGCGGCGCACTCAACGGCGTAAGGCTGGTCGGTCCCGACACATTACAGCGGATGGCACTGTGCTCGGTCGCGACGCATGAGGATGCGACGCTGCGAATTCCGACACGCTTCTCGCTCGGCTTTATGAAGGCGATGGACAATCGCAAACTCGACAACGCAGCCCATTGCTCGCTGCTGATTTCGGAGCCCGCGTTCGGCCACGTCGGTGCGGGCGGCTCGCTCGGATTCGCCGATCCCGAATGTCATCTCAGCTTCGGCTACACGATGAATCGGATGGGCTTCGGCATCCTGATGAACGACCGTGGACAGAGCCTGGTCGATGCAGCGTATCGCGCGCTCGGCTATCGCTCCAACGCGAGCGGAGTCTGGGCGCGATAACCTAGTTCAGCCCATACAACTTCGCGGCGGTCTCGCGTACGATCTTATTGCGATCGGCCTCGGACACCTTGCTCAGATGCTTGGCGACGTAGTCTTGCGAATGCGGAAAGGTCGCCTGCCGATGCGGGTAGTCCGATGACCACATGATGTTGTCGGCGGGGAACCAGTCGAGCAGGTTCACGAACACCGGATCGTCGATGAAGGTCGCGTAGACCTGCCGCTTGATGTACTCGCTCGGCTTGAGCGGAAGCTTGAATCCTCGCGAGCCGTATTTGTCGATGCGAAACAGGTAAAACGGGATCCACGCCACGTCGTTTTCGGCGGAGACGATTTTCAAGCGCGGGAATTTCTCGAACACGCCACCGAACACCATCGAGGTCAACGAACGCTCGATCGGATGCACCATCGAGATCAGACCCGACATGAACTCGATGCCCCGCATTTCCGGATTGACCACTTTACTCGCGTGACCGGCAGTGCCTTTTGCCCCGGTCAGAATATGCAGCGAGAGCGACATATCGAGGTCCTGCGCCGCCGCCCAGAACGGATGATAGTCCGGGTCCGAGTAGGGCTTGTCGGCGGGAGCATCGCCCCAGATCATCGCGCCGACCATGCCCCGCTTCTTGATGCGGTCGAGTTCGGCGACCGCAGCCGGAATATCTTCCAGCGTGATCAGTCCGAGCGGAATCAAACGCTTGAGGTCGTAGCCGCAATAGTCGGTCGCCCAATCGTTGAAGGCGCGGAAGCATGCCGCGCGAAACTCCGCATCGCCCAGCCCGAACAGCGGCATCCCCATCGAGGTGTAGATGACCTCGGCCGCGACGCCGTCGCGATCCTGGTCCTTGATGCGTTCCGACGGATCGTGAACCGCTTTGGGCGCTTCATCGAAGCCGCGCTTCATGAACTCCTGGATTTCATTGGCAGGTACGCCGGCGCTGAAAAATGCCGCGACCGGTGCGGGTGCGAGATCCTCGCATACCAGGTACTCACCGGGCTTGCCCTCGAGCCTGACTGCGTGGGGAGCGCGATCGCGGAATTTGCGGTCGAGGCGCTCGGCCCACATTTTTGGAGGTTCGACGAAATGCGAATCGGCGGAAATGAGTCGGCGGTCTGACATCATGCTTCCCTCCTCGCGGGCGATGCAGTCGAGCGGGTGGTGTAGTCGCTCTGTTTTTTTCCTAGCGCAAAATCGTCGAAATGCACATCTCAGAAATGGCCCTTCGCTAGCTCGAAGAAACCTTCAGGTCGGTGCCGCCGCTCACCGGCAGGGTTGCTCCGGTGATGAAGCTGGCGGCAGCTGAGGCCAGAAAGACGACCGCCTCACCGATGTCCTCGGGTTGCCCGATCCTTCCGAGCAGGATGTTCTTGGCGGCCGCCTGCCGCTGCTCGTCACTGCCGAATCGGGCCATTGGCGTGTCGATCGGACCCGGGGCGACTGCATTGACGCGGATGCCATGGCGACCGACCTCATGCGCCAGATCGCGCGTCAGCGCAACGACGCCAGCCTTCGATGCGGCATAGGGCACGTGCGGGACGGTGACGTGGAAGGCCGCGATTGATGCGATGTTAACGATCGCTCCTTGCTTGCGTTCGATCATATGAGGCAACACGTGGCGGCAGCAGAGGAATACGCCTTTGAGGTTCACATCGAGCACGCGATCCCATTCCTCTTCGGTCTGCTCAACCAGCCGCTTCACTACCAGCCGGCCCGCGTTGTTTACGAGGATATCGATCTTACCGAACCGCGCGATGGCCAGCTGTACCATGTCCTCAACGTCTTTCCATGTGGAGACATCGGTGCGAATTGCAAGGGCGTGCGCGCCCGACGCAACTATTTCGGCCACCACCGAGTCGGCGCGCTCCGAGACCTGATCGACGACTGCTACATCAGCGCCGGCATTCGCGAGGCATTTGGCGATGCCGCGGCCGATTCCCTGTCCGGCGCCGGTGACGATCGCGACTCGGCCCAAAAGCGGCCTCGCGCGCGATGCGGATTCCTCATTTGCCATCGGTCTGCTCCATCCGGAGGAAATCGGAACAAGCCCACCCATACCACTCGACCGGCGTTGTTTTCCACGCATCGCCGGGAGCTATTTTCGCAGCCAGGCCAGTCAGCCCCATGATGGAAGAGGTATTGACGATTGCGCCCTTAGCTTGCTTGAGCATCTGGATGATCTCCGCTTTCTTGCAATTCGAGCCGATGAAGCGTTGGGGCAACCCGAGGAAGTCGGGGAAACCGTCGCTTGGCTGTGCTCCGAACGCGCATCGTATGTAAGCGGCCATCTGATGCCGGTGGATGACGGCTACATGGCCCAATAGGTTCAGAACATATAGTGCCGGTTCTCGGACTGGGCTCTTCCTTTCGGCCTCGCGGGTTTGAGACCCAGTGGCCGCTATTCTAAAATTCCGCCAAACTTTGGGATGCTCGGGATAGATTCTTTTGCGCAAGATCGATAAGTGGGTTCGCCTCGCGGCGGTAGTCGCTCTTACCGTGATCGCCGCGTGGCTACGATTTTCAGCGATCGACTTTGGGCTTCCAGACCAGCTTCGCCCCGACGAAGAGCTCCTTGTTCCGAGAGCACTCGGGTTTCGGCATGATTGGAACCCACATATTGCTATCTATCCAGCCGCTCAGACCTACCTTATCCACGGAGTTTTGTGCTCGTATGCCATATTAACGGGTGCGGCCGGCCAGGATTTGCGTGCTGTTTACGGCTCAGACAACGCGGAGCAAGCCTTCTCGATAGCTCGTCGAATGTCCGCCGCGATGGGTGCAGCCACGGTGCCGGTGATTTACCTGGCTGCCTCACCGGTGTTTGGTCCGGTCGCAGCATTAGTGTCTTCGGCGATAGTAACCGTTTCGTTCATCCACGTGCGTGATTCCAAATTCGCCAAGACCGAAGTTCCCGCCGGCTTGTGGTTGGCCCTGAGTATATTGATGGTGTTGCGCATCTCCGTGCGCGGCCGGTCGATGGACTATGCATTGGCTGGTTTTTTTTGCGGACTAGCGGCTGCAACCCACTATCCGTCGGGAGCAATAGCTGTCGGCATTGTAGTCGCGCACCTGGAAGTGCGACGCCGAGAGGGGGAGTCACTCCTCGGCTCTCTGGCAGATACCAGAATCTACCTGGCCGGAATCGTCACACTTATAACCTTCCTGTGCGCCGATCCGTATTTCGTTCTCGATTGGAAGGCGACCGTCAACACCTACCACAATATGCAAGACGCATATAAGTTGTGGAATCGTGGCCATACTCCGGCGGGCTTCGGATGGCCGTGGCTTCTGTTGCTAGCCATGCCCGCCAGCTTCGGAATTGCACTAGAACTTTTCCTGCTATCCGCCTTACCGTGGGTAATCTTTCGACCGAAGCCCGGAACCTACGCACTGATGGCATTTATCCTGGTATGTTTCCTGAGCTTGACCAATGGTCGTCCGCAGCTTGAGTTTCGCTACCTCATAAACCCCTTGCTCGCGATGGCATTGCTGGGCGGCGTCTTCGCGGCTGATCTGAAAGCCTTGGCATGTTCATCGATGGAGACTCGCGCAGGTAACCTGGTAGCGCTGTTGGGTGGAATCTTGCTCCTGGCACCCTCGTTGATCCGTGACGTGCAACTCAACCGACTTCTCAGGCTGCCGGACACGCGCACGATTGCCCGAATGTGGATGCTCAATCGCATACCACCAGGAAGCACAATTGCCATGGTGGACGGAGATGGATACGGTAAGCCCAAACTGTCGAGCGGTTATCGCGAAATCTCGGTAAATTCATCCGAATCCTTACGCTCCGAAACTGAGACGGCGAAGTGGGTCGTTGCTGATAGCTTTCCGCTATTGTCGCTATGGTCGAAGGGCGTCACGGATTCGGAGCTGGCCGAACTGACTTCCGAAGGCACCCTGGAGCTCGATATCGATCCTATAAAAGCCGGAGCTGAAGCGCCTACCTTTGATCCGAATGACGCGTTCTATGTACCCTTCACTCATATTACAAGCATGCTAAGGCCCGGTCCGAGAATTCGAATCTGGAAGATTACGGGAAACTCAGCTTCGCGATCAGATGATTGATAATCGTCCACCACGAAGAAGGCACTTCGTTACCGAGACGAAAGAATTGACTACTGGAACGGCTATGAACGCAGAAAGCCGGGACGCTACTACCACGACGAGATTACCCGAATCTATCGCTTCCTGGTGCCTCCGGGTCGCCGCGTTCTCGAGTTGGGGTGTGGAGAGGGAGATCTCCTGGCCGCACTAGAGCCTGGGTGCGGGGTAGGTATCGACTTTTCACCCCAGATGCTCGCTCGCGCCGCAGCGCGTCATCCTGAACTGAAGTTTGTAAACGATGACGTCGGGGAGCTAAGTCTTGGAGATAAATTCGACTATGTGATCCTTTCCGACCTGGTCAATGATTTGTGGGATGTCCAGTCAGTTTTTGAGAAAATCGCTCCAGTCTGCGAACCCCGGACTCGAATCATTATAAATACCTACAGCCGACTCTGGGAGTTGCCGCTGGGGGCGGTGCGCCGGCTCGGGCTCGCTCATCCCTATATCGCGCAAAACTGGCTTACCGTCGAAGATCTTGACAATATTCTCTACCTGACGGGATTTGAGTCGATGCGAAGTTGGCAGGAGATCCTGTTTCCGGTATGGCTTCCCGGCATCGCCCGGTTTTGCAATTCGTATCTCGCGCGGATCTCCCCTTTTCGCTTCGCCGCGCTCACCAACTTCATAGTAGCGCGACCCGCTCCACGGACGGATGCGGGCAGTTCGAACACCGACTCGGTGGTAAGTGTCGTGGTTCCGGCGCGTAACGAAGCCGGTAACGTCGAAAACATTTTCCAGCGAGTGCCTGAAATGGGCGCTGGCACCGAGCTGATATTTGTCGAAGGAAACTCCACCGATGATACCTATCATGTCATCGAACTCGCGGTCGCGCATCATGCTGAGCGAAATGCGAAGCTGTTGAAGCAGCCCGGCAAGGGCAAAGGCGATGCGGTCAGAGCCGGCTTTTCAGCCGCTAGCGGAGAGGTTCTGATGATCCTCGACGCTGATCTGACGATGCCCCCTGAAGACCTGCCGCGATTCTACGAAGCGCTGCGGTCCGGCAAGGGAGAATTCATCAATGGTGTGAGACTGGTGTATCCGATGGAGCAGCGTGCAATGCGCTTCTTCAATCTCGTCGCAAACAAGTTCTTCAGCATCACCTTTTCCTGGTTGTTGGGACAATCGATCAAGGACACCTTGTGCGGCACCAAGGTTTTCCGGAAGACGGATTACGAAATGATCGCTAACAATCGCCACTACTTCGGTGATTTCGACCCATTCGGCGATTTCGACCTCCTTTTCGGCGCCGCGAAGCTCAATCTCAAGCTCATCGATATTCCCATCAGGTACGCAGAACGAACATACGGCGAGACCAACATTGCTCGATGGAGACACGGACTGGTGTTGCTGCGAATGATGGCTTTTGCGTTGCGCCGATTGAAATTCAACTAGTTGAGATCGGATCCCAGCTAGCGAAAAGCTGGTAGACGTTGAATTTCGCGCCGGCCGTGTTTCACGACAGAGCCTATAATCTCGGCCAGTGCAGCCCGGCAAGGAATTGCGGATTCGACCAGTCCCAAACCCTGTTTGGATGTTGGTCGACATCTGGAGTGTTCACCCACCCGTTTGCCCGATACGATACCGCACCGCGTCCATTCATAAACGTTCCGACGGCTATGGTCAGGAGACCGATGGCTATAGCGACGTGTTTCATGGTCGAACGCTCATCTATCAAACATCGGCTACCTAAAACTGCCAACAAGAAAAACCACGGTACAAGATCGGTCGACAAGCGTGGTCCATAGCAATGGCCACCCCACCAATTTGGATCTCGAGACATCACGAACAGGTGAACGCCTATGATACCGAAGGAGAGAATCGCCAGATACAGATGCGGGAGCGTGCGCCAGTAGTATCCAACGAGCCACAGTGCAAAGGCTGCTCCTGGAACAAACACGAATAGCCCTCGTGAAGGACTAATCAAATTTCCTGCGAGTGCCTCCCATAGATGTTCAGAACTTAGATGGAATAGATAGTAGCCTGGGAGCACTTTGCCATAAGTATTCCACGATAGGATTACAAACATGATCATCCACAGGGCCCCGGTGGTTGCATAGGCAAGGAACTCTTCGCGCCGAAACACCAGCACGTAAACGCTTATTGCCGCGATGGGAATTGCACTGGTCGGACGACCAAAGTAAGCCCACGAGAGTAGCGTTCCCATCAAAATGGGACGGCCGCGAATTTGGCGCTCTTCCTCGAAGAGCAACATGTAGACGACAATACCAAGCAGGAATATCTGCCAGGTATGCGACCATACAACCCTTGAAGCTGTACTCCAGACCTGAGTACCAAGGGCGCCTCCAAGCGCCAGAACTACGCTCCAACTCATGGGCAGAATTAGTAGCGCAGTACGAAACAACACCACCGTCAGAACCGCCATTAACAATGCTGCCAGATACGTTTGTATGCGACCTTCTCCAGAAGCCGAGTAGCTGCCATCCGGAGCGCGTGCAGATATTCCGGCAAAATTCATTAAGGCAACGAATGGTGCGGCAAGGATGCTGCCACCTATGGGATAGCCGTATAGGGCTTTGTCCCCAACGACTTCGAACTGGTACGGATAGCCGCTTGTAACATGGCCAGGAGCGTCGGAAGGCTTTCCGCGGGGCACCGCGCGTTCATCGATCACGAAGCTACCATGGCTCAATAGCTCCTCGCTAACCAGGATCGAGTATTTGGAATCTGCCAGATCGTGAGCCTTGGAATTGACAAATATCGCGAACATGAAGGTGAGCAGGATTAGTTCGATGGTATAGATACTTGCTTTCGATGGGCTGGAGTTAGGATGAGGATTGGTTGCGACACGAACAACCGCATCTCCTTGTGTAAAGGTCATGTTGTCTTCTTCGGAAGTGTCGGCTACTCGCATCTCTATATCTGAACTTGCGTGGGTTCGGCTCTCCGTTCGCCGAATACAACGTTGATGACGCAGTCGATCAAGCACGACTCTCGTGGGTTATGGCCCACGGTATCCGGGACTGGCTCGATTCGCGCGGATGCCGTCGTCAGAGCCGCGAGATGGTAGCGGACGCCTCCAGATCTGCCCATCAGCATCGCATCATCAATCTTCGCATTCGGCAGGTCGAGCCGAGGCGGTCCCCGGAGCCAACCCAAACCTTGGCACAAGAAGGCGTAGTACGAATTCTTTTTCACGCATCACGATTTGTGTCAACTGAAGTGTCGTGGTTGTAGGATCGTGATCATGGCCAACGATGTAGCTTTCCGTTCCTCCAGCCGCTATGCTCTGCGAGTTTTGTCTATGGCAAATGACGCTTGAAGCCCTCTCGCTCCACGCGCATCTGCCTTGCAACACTCTCGTAATGATTGCCACGGGCCTGGTGTAGAGCTTTTGCGACTGTTTCCTTCCTTCGAACGAGACCTACTCTTTCCGCCGGCGGGTTGTAAGTGAACATCGGCGTCGTCACACCGCAGCTCGATCACTACGGGGGCTCGGAGGTCTACCTCCTCGAATGTCTGCGCCGATGGCAGGAGGCGATGGACGTCACGGTCTATACGCCTCTCTACCGGCGCGACCTGCTGAATGAATTCAACGTCGGATCACGAGTCAAGATGGTCAAGCTTCCGGGCGGACGCACCGGCCGGGACGCGTTCTTTTACAACACCGTGGTGCTTCCAAGGCTGTGGGAGCAAATGATCCGGCCACACGATCTCTATTTCCTCTATCTGTTCCCAACCCACTTCATTCAGCGACGGCCTTCGGTTTGGTTCGCCGCAGAACCGCTTCGCATCCTGTACGATTTGCGCCGAGAGCATCATGGGGCCGAAGAGGTTAGCATTCATCTGTACCCAAAGATGCGTTATGACCGGGTCGTCGCGTCGGAGCTGGACGTGTTGCTGCACCTCATCGAAACGATCGATTCGTCCGCAAGCATCGATCGGCTCGCGACCAACAGCCGCGCCACTGGCGAGTACTTGCGGACTATATACGGTCGGGCTCCCGATCGGGTGGTGTATCCCGGGGTGAATCTGCCCGCGACGGTGTCGCCGCCGTTGTCGTCGGACCCCCTTTTGTTCGTCGGCAACCTCTGGCAGCACAAGCGGATCGATTTGCTGATCAAGGCCTTGGCCCGCCTGCCGAATGGCAGCCTGAGAATCATCGGCGAGGGACCGGAGAAGCAGAACCTGCGCCGACTCGCGCGCGGTCTTGGCCTCGACGGCCGAGTGTTGTTCAGCGGCCGGGTCGATCAGAACACCCTAAACGAGGTCTATGCGCGATCTTCTATCTGTGTTTACACGCCGCAACGGGAGCCGTTTGGTATGGTCCCGCTGGAGGCGGCGGCAGCCGCGAGGCCGGTCATCGCCACCGAGGGCGGGGGATACAGCGAGGTGCTGAATGACAGTTGCGCCCGTTTCGTGCCCGCTCACCCCGACAAGATCGCGGAGAGCATCGCTACCGTGCTCGGTGATTCTGATCTAGCACGGCGTATGGGCGCGGCGGGGCGCGAGATCGCCGCGCACCACAGCTGGGATCGCACGGCCGGCGAACTCCTCGATCTGTTCCGCGAAACGGTCTCACGTAGCGTCGTAGCCCGACCACGGCAGCCGCTGCTCGGTGCGCACTACTATCCCTGGTACCGCGCCGGCGACCAGCCGCAGCATTGGAACGAGAACCAGGAGTTCGCCGCAGTCACCGATCTTCCGCTGGGAGGAGTCTACTCCTCGGGAGACCGGGGCCTAATCCGCAATCATTTGCGAATGGCTGCCGATGCGCAGCTCGATTTCCTGGTGATCAATTTGCAGGTCACCTTTCAGGGTCTCAACCCGACCGAGCTCGAGGCCACGCGAATGCTTTTTGCGGCCGCTGAAAAAGCGCCACGACCGCTGAACCTCGCCATCCTATTGGCGATCAATACCGAAGACGCGGCAATGGTCGAGGCAGCCCTAAAGACCATCCGCAGCGAGTTCATGCCGTCTCCGGTATACCAGCGCCTGCATGGACGGCCACTCCTGTGGTATTACCTGAGCGGCCCCTTCCTCGGCTTCCTGTTCCATCATCGCGACCTGCTCACTCGGCTTACGCGCGGCTTCCATGCGATCGCCACCGGCCAGATCGTCTTCAACCAGTTCGTTCCGCGCCCGCTGCGCGAGTTCTTTAGCGGATGGTGCATATACTCACCGCTCCAGGTTGGACGCCGCATCGTGCGCGAAGCCATCTGGACCAGCAGCTACCGTTCCTTTGCCGAGGACGGCGGCGCGGTCCGCGCCTTCACCGTTTGCCCAGGCTATGACGATACGCGCCTGGCCTCTCCGCAGCGCAGTCAAAGCCGCTACCGCAGCACCTCACGCCGGGGAACCAGCACCTACGAGCAGATGCAGCAAGTCGCCGTCAACCTCGATCCGTCTCCAGATCTGATCGTGGTCACCAGCTTCAACGAGTTCCACGAGAACACCCACATCGAGCCATCGCAGGCGTTTGGCGATACCTTCCTTCGCTCCACCGCGGCATTCAAAGAAGCGCTGCAACATCGTCGATCGAGGCCCTGATCGATGGGCAAGTGGCGGCGTCGCATCCGCTCCGGAATCATTCGTAGCTCGCACCTGCCATGGATCCGGACGCTCTACCGAAAAGCATGCCAGGTCGTCACCTGGGAGGTGGGCCGACAGCTCGCGAGCATGCGCGGAGTCGAGGCGATATTCGCACGCCATAGCCATCCGCGCTCCATCACTTTCGCACCCGGCCAAAGCGATCTCGATCTCACCGTGGTGCTGACCGACGATGCAGCTGACGATCCCGCATTGGTGAAAGCCTGCAATGACAGAGTCGACATTTTATGCGGCGTGTTCGGCTTCGTCTGGCCGCAAGACGCGCGCTTAGTCACTCGCCGCGAACTCGCGCAGATCGAGACATCGCCCGGCGCAGCCGAGATTTTGAGCGCGCCAAGTGGATGGATCAGGATCGGCGGTAAGGAAGTGCGGCGAGAAGGTCAACTTCCCGCCATCGCGGGCAATCGCATCCCGCTGCATCCCGAGTTCAATACCTGGTGGCTCAACGTCCTGCAGACCCATGTGCTGACACCCCAGGCCAACCTCGCCGAAGGTGAGATGCGGCTGTGCTTCCGCGTCGCGATGAAGAGTCAGCTCAACCTGCTGGTCGCCCGCGGCCAGATGGCTCCCCCGGTGGAAGCGTACCTGCCCGATACCGAAGCTGCGGCGTTGTTTGCTGGGGACGCCACGATGGCTGGACTTGTCGGGGACCTCGTGCGCAAGGGCTTCCAGGCCTCGGACAGCGAAGCGCGAAAGGCCAGGATATTCCACCGATCCATCGGGCTGGCGGAGGAATTCTATCGCGACCTGGCGGTTCCGCAGGACGCCGCGTGGGTGTCGCCCGCGAGCTGTCGATCTGGATCGATACCCAACGCACATCGCACCGAGCTGCGGGAACGGCTCCATCGCGAAGAGGCGCTGCGCGCTATCGCCGGAACCGTCATTATCTATCCAACCCCTCACTGGGCTCGCGGCGAGTACCAGATCGACCTGATCCTCGAGGACGACGTGGCGGCGGCAGCTTTCGATGATGCGGTGCGCGCGATCAAGAGATCCCTCGGCGGCCGAACTTTCGGCATCGAAGGCAAGCATGCGCAGTTAACCCTGGTTCCTCGCCGCGCATTCGAGCATCCATGGTACTTCCTGGGCACACCGTTTCCGTTTCTTCACGAACATGTCGCCACTTTCGCGGAGACTCTCTTTGGATCGCCGCCACACATCCCCGCACCACCTTCGCGCGCCGAGCGCCTGCGATGGTGTGCCCAGTACTTCTTCTTTCACCGTTTCACCTTGCGCTACCGACCGCGGTATGTCTCGAAGGATTGCAACTTTTGCCAGCTCGCTGCCGTCCGGCTTTTTCTCGAGCATGGCGTGGTCTTGACTGATGCGGCGCAGGTCCGGAGCGCGTACCTCGAAGGATTCGTGAAGCGGGAGGAAGAAAGGCAGGCGCTGGATTTCCTACTTGGCGCCGAGACTGAGCCGCGGTCCGACGAGATTCCGTTTGCGGCCGCTCTGCTGCTTCAGTCGCGCGAGTATGCCGCCGTCGAAGCCTTGCTGCGTCGCGATGGGGTGCTCTAGCGGACCATCACACCAAGGGTGATGACCACAGGAATATTGGCGGGGATTGGAAGGGCCGGCTATAGCTCTGGTACTCAATCCTTTCCGGATGCCTTTGGATATAAAACCAGCTCTTGTTCGAAGCGTCTGATTTCGCTGTCGTCGTAATCTAGCTCTCTCAGGATCGCTGCGTTATGCTCTCCTAGTGCCGGAGCTAGCCGACGAATAGCTGCGGGCGTGCGATCAAAGCGAGCCGCTGGGCGTGGCTGGCGAACCTTTCCGAACTTAGTATCATGATGTTCCTCGAGAACCTGGTTTTGGCGCACTTGAGGATCGCTAAGCATCTCAAACCGGCTTAAGACCGGACCCGATGGAACGTCATTGGCGAGCAGGCGCGGCAAAATGTCGCTCGCGTTCCACTTCTCCAGTTCCGCTGCCGTAATCTCGCGCCGCTGCACCGCGTTTACCGCACGATCGCGCGCAGTCTTGAAACGAGGATCACTAATCAAATCTTCTCGCCTCAATGCGCGACACATCCCGCGCCATTCGTCGTCTGACAACGCGGCCGCGGTGATGTATCGGTCTGCAGTGGCGTAAACCAGATCCGGGCCGGTTTCGCCTTCAGATGGATCGATCTCATTGCCTACGAATGTCAGGCTCGGCATTGCCTCAGGCCATAGGTAGGAGATCATCGAATCCAGCATAGCTACCTTCACATGCTGTCCTTCTCCGGTTCGCTGACGCGCAAAAAGCGCAGCGCTGATCGCCTGCGAGGTGGTCAAGGCCGTAGTGTAGTCGGCGATGATGGTTCGGATCATTCGCGGGCGGCCCGTGTCGCGGTCACGCTGTATCTCCGCCAGACCGCTCAACGCCTGAATCACCGGATCGTAGGCGCGCTGATTTGCATACGGACCACTGTCGCCGAATCCGCTAACCGAAACATAGATGATGTCGCGTCGAATGCGGCGCACGGCATCTTCTCCGAGGCCGATGCGATCGGCAGCGCCAGGGCGAAAGTTGTGGACCATGGCATCGGCGGTCGCGATCAGCTTACCAACGATCTCGAGACCTTCAGGGGTCTTGAGATCGATCGCCAGGGAGCGCTTGTTACGATTACACGACAAGAATGACGCAGACATTCCTTTGCGGCCGAAGCTGAAATGGCGCATAAGGTCGCCCCCGGGAGACTCGACCTTTATGACATCGGCTCCTTGATCGGCGAGCATCATGGTCGCCACCGGACCCGCAACCATCGTCGTCAGATCGAGCACTCGAACACCTTCTAATGGTCCGGCCATCGTGTAACTCCGTCTCCGATCAGCGCTGAAGTTCTGGAAAGTTCTTCTTCATCGCAGCCTGGAATGCAGGGCGTTGCGCTACCCGCTGCCGATAGGGCAACAGACTCTCCGGCAGGCTGACTCCTACCAGCGATGCCCACTCGAGGCAGCTGACCAGCAGGATGTCCGCAATGCTCAATAGATCACCGCACAGATAGGCAGTCCTGGTTGCGATTTTCGGAAGCATCGCCTCGAGGTTATGCAGAAAGTAAGTCTTCGCAGACTCAACCGCGGCCGGCGCCTCGCCATAGATCTGTGGCAGGCCTTCATGTCGGCGAGCTACATAAAGCGAACCCGCATCCAGTTCAGACATGATGAAGTAGCACCACTCGTTCAGCATCGCACGGCTCTGCGCGTCTTTCGGAACGTATAGCTGATTCGGACTGGCAAAGGCCTCGGCCAAGTATTGGATGATCGCCGCACTCTCGGTCAGCACCAACGACCTGTGCTGGAGAACCGGAATCTTATGCCTGGGATTCAGCTTCAGAAATTCGTCAGTCAGGGTTTCACCGGTGCGCGAACGAATTGGCCGACACTCATAGTCAAGGCCCAGCTCGAGCAACATCCAATGCGCGCGAATCGTTCGGCTCGTTCCAACGCCCCACAGTACCAGGTCATCTGTCATCGGCCTCAGAACTCCTCAGATCAGATCGGGTTCACGGGCAATGCCCCGCGCTTCCGCTGCGTAAGGTATCAAAACCTCTTGGCTATTACCCCCTGATTGAGCGAATCTCTTCGGTGGCTTATGGCGCGAATTCCTTTTGGAGGAGCATTATGGTCAAGGTAGAGTTTCACTTCGATTTCGGCAGCCCCAACGCATACCTGAGCCATCTCGTGATACCCGAGATCGAAACGCGCACCGGCGCCAAATTCGAATATGTACCGGTCCTGCTGGGCGGGGTCTTCAAACTGACCAACAATCGATCGCCAGCCGAAAGCCTGGCAGGCGTCAAGAACAAGCCGCAGTACGAACGGCTCGAAACGACCCGCTTCATAAAACGACACGGGATCACGCGCTATCAAAGCAATCCATTCTTTCCGGTGAACACCTTGATGATGATGCGAGGCGCGATCGCCGCTCAATCGCTCGGCGTCTTCGCACGCTACGTCGACGAGATGTATCGAAATATGTGGGCCGACCCGAAAAAAATGGACGAGCCGGAAGTGTTTCGCGCGATGCTGGTCGAAGCAGGATTGCCGGCCGAACGCTTGTTCGATCTGATCCAAACCAGGGAAGTGAAAGACGGGTTACTTCAAAACACGCAACATTCGGTGGAGCGCGGAACTTTCGGTTCGCCTACCTTCTTCGTTGGCGAGGAAATCTTCTTCGGCAAGGACCGTCTGCGCGATGTCGAAGAAATGATCACGCAGTTGAAATAGCCGGACCCGAACGCAGACGTCGTTTTCACACACCCGATCAACTTCCATCGGAAGCGTCATCGGGCAGGATTTCGCGCCAGATGAGTGCGCTCTCCATCGCGGCGGCGAGCTCGTCGCTAGCAGCCGCTCGACGATTCCATGAATCGAAATGAAGCAAGCTGCGCGGCGGCAGGCGCTTCGCCCATTGCGCGCTTTCCAGGACCGGACGCGCGGGAAAATCCGGCACATATCCGATGCACAGGTACGCCAGAGGTATGACCTTTTCCGGGATCGAGAATATTCGCGCCAGGTCTTCGTTGCGCAGGATGCTCACCCATCCGACGCCCAGACCCTCGGCGCGCGCCGCCAGCCACAAATTCTGCACCGCGAGGCAAGTTGAGTAGACCTCGACATCGCGCAGGCTGACTTTGCCGAGAACGCTGGGCCCGAACCGTTCGGGTTCACAGGTCACGATGAGGTTTAGCGGCGCCTCAAGGATTCCCTCCAGCTTGAGCGCGAGGAATTTCTCGCGGCGCGCCCCCTCGAACTGTTGCGCATTCTTCGCGCGCTCTTCCTCGAACACACGCTTCACTTCGCGGCGGCGTTCGAGGTCGCGCACGATCACGAAATCCCAGGGCTGGGTGAAACCAACGCTCGCTGCATGATGAGCGGCGATCAGCACCCGCGCGAGAATTTCGTCGGGGACCGGATCGGGTCGAAACTCGCGCATGTCGCGGCGGCGAAAGATTGCTTCGTACAGCCCGCGGCGCAGCCGTGGCGAAAACGCGTGAGAATTATTTTCCGCCATCGACAACACACCTCGAGGGCGCACGGGAACGCATCACTTGGAATTTGATGAGATCGAATGACGAAGGGGCCGGCGAGGCGCCGGCCCCTTGCGCCTGAGAACTCTATGCAGCGGCGGCTTTCTTTGCGGCAGCCAGGGTGGCGTCGTAGTCAGGATGACTCGCGACTTCCTTGACATATTCCGCATGCGTAACGTTGTCGTTTTTGTCGACCACGAACACTGCCCGCGCCAACAGGCCGAGTTCCTTGATCAGCACGCCGTATTTATTCCCGAAGTCGTGATCCTTGAAATCACTAATCATGGTGATCTTGTCGACGCCTGCCGCCCCGCACCATCGCGCCTGCGCGAACGGCAAATCCATCGAGACCGTCAGAATCTGCACGTCGCCGAGCTTCGAGGCTTCCTCGTTGAAGCGGCGCGTCTGCGCGTCGCATACCGGCGTATCGATCGAAGGAATCACGCTGATGACCTTGACCTTGCCTTTGAATTTGTCGAGCCCGATCGGGGCGAGCCCTTTATCAACCGAATGGAACTCGGGGGCCTTTTGTCCTGCCTTGATTTCCGGACCGACCAGCGTCATCGGGTTGCCCCGCATTGTAACTGCGCCTTTGCGTTCTTCCGCCATGAATGAATCTCCTGTCTATCGTTGGATTGAAAAACCAGCACCTCGAAGACAGAGACTTTAGCCGCTTGAACCTTCCTGCGTAAACAAGCCGGCGCGCCCGCAGGTTCCCTGGCGAGGTTATGGCCTACTTCGCGTATCGTGCGACTCTTTCCGCTTCAGCAGCGTCCGCGTCCTCGCGCTTCGGACGCTCCGGCATCCAACCTTTTGTATAATCTTGCGTCTCCCAGGTGCGGTCGTTCGGGTTCCATACATACGGAAGCTGGACGATCTCGCCCGGGGTGCTGATGGTTTCGAACGCGCGCATCGCATCGCCGACGATCCGACGCTGAATGTCGAGATCATTGGGGCGTCCGGTTTGATGGCCGAGCGGAAAATTGACAAACACCGCGCGCGGCGCCTTTACCGATTGGGTGATATCAAGCGCCGAGGTCATACAGAGCGTAGGGATTCCCGCCTCTTCGACCACTCGGGCAATCAGTCCAACGGACTGATGACAAACGGGTCAAGCGGGGACCAGGTAAAACGCATCGACGTGGGCGCGCTGGAGCTCCTCGACGATCTTCGGTGCGAGTTCATCGCGCACTTTGCGCGCCGAGTAGATGCCGCCCATGAAGCTGAACGCGGGATCCGACAACTCTCCGATTACGCGCTGCGCTTCGAGCTCGCGCATCCGTTCCAGCGGAAAGACGCAGTTGGGGTCCTTCTCGGCGTCAGCGGTGGGATATCCGAAATGCCAGACAAAGAAATCCTCGCGCTCCGCATTTTTGGGGATGCGCCGGTATGAGGCGTCCTCACGGTGAAAACGCGGCTGGTCGCGATACATGATACCGCCGGAACTCATCAGCGCGACTCTCGATTGGGAAATTGGCTTGCGCAGCGGCGTCCATGGAACGGTTTCGTTGACGACCCATTGATAGGGTTTGAAATCGCTATAGAGCTCGCGGGTACGTGGAATGTAAGCGACTGCCATAGGAATCTCCTACACCTCAAAGCGGTAAACGAAAAGTCCTCTCATGCTCCGTGTAGTGCGGGCAGGACTTCGGCGCTGAAGCGCTCCAGCGAGCGGCGCGTTTTTTTCGGGTCGAGGCCGGGAAGTTGCATCGCGATTACCAGCTCCGTGATCGGAGATCCGTCCACAATCTGGGCCAGGCGATTCCTCACCTGCTCCGGCGATCCGAGGACGCTGGTGCGCCGCAGCCGCTCGGCATCGGGACGAATCAGCACCTCGCCCTTGCCCCCTGCCTGCAACTGCGCGGCCTTCAGCCATTTGCCGTACAACTCCGCCTGGTACATCAGCGCTTCGCGCGTATCGGCCCAGGCCTGTTCCTCGGAATCGGCGACGTAAAGGGCGCGGCTGTTCACGATGCTATAGCGCGCCGGGTCCTTGCCGGCGGCCATAAGCGCATCGATGTAGATGCCGACCTCCTTGTGCCCGCCCACGCACGCGAATGAGAGGTCGAGCCGGGCGGCGCGCTGGATGGCTTTGGGAGCGCCGACGCCCCACAGCAGTTCCGGGTATGGTTGACTCACCGGGGCGGGCAGGATGCGAACATCGCGAAAATGGAAATACTTGCCATGAAAATCGAACCGCTCGCCCCTCCAGGCGAGCTTCAGAATCTCCAGGGTTTCCAGCGTGCGCCCCAGACGCTGCTCGCGCGGAACCCCGAATCCGTCGAACTCCTCCTGCCGATAGCCCTGCCCGATACCGAGCCGAAGGCGTCCGCCCGAGATCACATCGACGACCGCGACATCTTCGGCAAGTTTCAGTGGATGCTGAAACGGTGCGAGCAGGACGAAGGTGCCAATCTCCACGCGCCTGGTACGCGCCGCGATCGCGGCGGCCGCCGGCATCATCGCAGGGAGATAGCCGTCGTCAGTGAAATGATGCTCGGTCAGCCAGATCGAATCGAATCCGGCGGCATCGCACGCCTCGGCCTGTGCGAGCATCTCGGCATAAAGGTCCTGGAAGCTCCGCCCCGAATTAGGAGGATTGCGGAAGTCCAACTGATATCCAACTTTTATTCTGCGCACGGTATTGCTCCGACAGGTGCTATGAACTGGATACCCCATTGTCGAGTAACTTGCACAACCGCATTTAAGCCCGTGCGGCGCTCCGTATAAAATCAAAATGCCGGCCGGCAGGAGGTGCTCATGAGCCTGAGGATCGAGGACTACGCCATCATCGGAAACACCTGCACAGTCGCGCTGGTCGGCACCAACGGATCGATCGATTGGCTGTGCGTTCCGCGCTTCGATTCGCCGGCGTGCTTCGCCGCGCTGCTCGGATCGGAGAAAAATGGCCGATGGCTAATCGCGCCTAAGGGCGAGATCAAAAGCACGCGCCGTCAATATCGGGAGGACACCCTGATCCTCGAGACCGAATTCGAAACCGCTGATGGGGCGGTCGCGGTTGTCGATTTCATGCCGATTCATGAACGGATGGGGCAAGTCGACCTGGTGCGCATCGTCGAGGGCCGCAAGGGCCGGGTCGAGATGCAGATGGAGGCAATCTTCCGCTTCGACTACGGAAACGTGATGCCATGGGTTACCTCGCAGCATGAGGGTTTACGCGCGATTGCCGGCCCCGACGCCATCAAGCTGCGCACTTCAATCCCGATGCGGGGAGAGGACTTCACCACCAGGGCTGACTTCGCGGTTGGCCAGGGCGATCGCGTCCACTTCACCCAGACTTACTATCCCTCACACGAGCCGGAACCGGGCGGCAAGCATCCGTATCAAATGTTGAAGGAGACCGAGGCGTGGTGGCGCGAATGGGCGGGACGTTGCACCGTGAAAGCACCCTGGCGCGAGCCCGTGATGCGTTCGCTCATCACCCTGAAGGCGCTCACCTACTGCCCCACGGGCGGAATCGTCGCCGCGGCCACTACCTCGCTGCCGGAAAAAATCGGCGGCGAGCGCAATTGGGATTATCGCATTTGCTGGCTGCGTGACTCGACCTTCACGCTGTATGCGTTATCGATTGCGGGCTACCACGAAGAGGCGAAAGCATGGCGCCAATGGCTGCTGCGCGCAATCGCGGGCGAGCCGGCCAAAATGCAGATCATGTACGGCCTCGGTGGCGAGCGACGCCTGACCGAATTTGAACTATCGTGGCTGCCTGGCTACGAAAACAGCGCGCCGGTCAGAATCGGGAACGCCGCGCACGAGCAGTTTCAACTCGACGTATACGGCGAGGTCATGGATTCGTATTACGCGGCGCGGAAGCAGGCCCTCGACTCCCTGCCTGAGTCGGAGGCGGTCGCGAAGGCGCTGATGGAATTCCTGGAGAGTGCATGGAAAGAGCCCGATGAGGGAATCTGGGAAGTTCGCGGGCCGCGCCGCGATTTTACCCACTCCAAAATGATGGCGTGGGTGGCCGCGGATCGCGCCGTCAAACTGATCGAAAAATTCGGCACCGTCGGCCCGCTGGAACGATGGAGAAAGCTTCGTGACGAGATCCATGCCGATGTCCTCGCCCGCGGCTTCAACCAGCAACGCAATGCCTTCGTTCAGTACTACGGCTCCGATCTGCTCGATGCATCATTGCTCATGATGCCGCTGATCGGGTTTCTCCCGGCCAACGATCCTCGTGTGATGAGCACGGTTGCGGCAATCGAACGCGACCTCATCAGCGATGGGCTGGTGAAACGCTACCAGAGCCGTCCCGAGATCGATGGGCTTCCACCCGGCGAAGGCACTTTCCTGGCGTGCACCTTCTGGTATGCGGACAACCTGGCTCTGATGGGACGCTACGACGAGGCGCATGCGGTGTTCGAGCGGCTGCTCGCACTGCGCAATGACGTCGGGCTGCTGGCGGAGGAATACGACACGATCGCGAAGCGCCAGGTGGGAAATTTTCCGCAAGCATTTTCGCACGTATCGCTGATCAACACCGCGCACAATCTTTCGCTGTCAAAGGGACCCGCCAAGGCGCGCGCAACCTGATCGCGAAGCGTCGTTGGTAACCGGTAGTCAGATTTACAGAGCGGCGGCGGCGTGCTGGCGTGCGAATTCTATCTGACCGGGTTCTTGAGGATTAGCCGATCCTGCGCGTCGCCTTCGCCGGGACGGCCCGGGCAGCTCTGCGCCAGCCATCGTGAGCTGATCTCATCAGCCAGCGCAGTGCCATCGGCGCTGGTAGCCCAGGCGCGGTTATTGGCGGTGGTGTAGGTGAACTTCCGCTCGCATCCGCGGCAGGTGAAGGCAAGCCGGGAACCTCCGCCGGCGCTGACCGACTCCAAGGTTTTGACTTTCCAATCGTGACTCTCCCAGGGGGTCTTGTCGCGCGTCGATTGCATCAGGCACCGCCCTTTAAAATCGACGGCGGGAAGAGACCGAGTCTGCTTCCCGCCGTGAAGGTTCAGGACGAACCATACGGCCCGTCCTTATTTAGCGCTGTTGATTACCAGCGGTTTCCACGTCCGCCGCCGCCACTGCGGTCGCGATCTCCACCGCGTCCGCCGCCACCACCACGGGGTCCGCCGCCGCCCGCTTCCCGAGGCTTGGCTTCGTTCACCTTGATGTTGCGGCCTTTGAACTCGGTGCCGTCGAGCGACTGAATCGCCGCGGCGGCCTCGCCGGCATCCGCCATTTCGACGAAGCCGAAGCCCTTGGACTGGCCGGAGAACTTGTCTGAGACAACCGCGACGCTCTCGACGGTGCCGGACTGTGAGAAGAGGTCCTTCAGATCCTCATTGGTGACTGAGTAGGCGAGGTTGCCTACATACAACTTTTTGGGCACTTATGGCCCTCCTTACATTTGTGCTGGGAAGCTCTCGATACAGAAAAGCGGGGAGTAATTCCGGCGCTTAAGTGAAGGGATGCGTCCGAGCGGTTTCAGTCTGTTTATACGCCGTGCGCGACTTCGAGTAAACGGGCCTTTGAGAGAAACCGCCGTCACTCTCGCTTGATCACCGGCTCAGGTTTGCTACGGCACCTTTTGTTGCTGCCACTATCTCACCGAGCGGGCGCTCGGTGTCCACAATCAGATGATTCGAAGCCGGGATCTCCGATAACTCGACGAACTCCTCTCGCTGGCGAAGGTAGACGTCAACGGTGGCGTCGGAGGGATTTCTTCCGGCCTTTTGACGCTCGATGAGGCGGCGTCGTATTTCCGTATCCTCGGCGCGGCATTCGATGAAGAGGACCGGCACCCCGGCGCGTGATGCGAGGTCCAGCGCCGCCTTGCGATGCGCAGGGTCCTGGAACGTCCCGTCGAGGATGACGCCAGTTGCTTCGCCAAGCAGGTGCTTCGCTTCATCAAGCATCGCCGTATAGGTCGACTTGGTCATCGCGTCAGAATAGATGCCGGCCTTGTAGGCATCCGCCGCGCTGGTATCGGGTGGAATCGATTTGAGTTTCTTGCGGGTGCGATCCGAGCTGACGATCGGAAAGCCGAATCGATTTTGCAGCGCGCGGGCGAGGACCGATTTGCCACTGCCGGAAAGACCGCACACCACCAGTATCGCTGGTGCAGCATCGATGGTGTAGCTGCGCGCGAGCGCGAAGTATTTGCCTGCGAGTTCCTTGGCGGAATTGCGCGCGCGGTCTTCGACTTCGTTCTGGCGGCTGCGCAGGCTCTCGACCACGCCGCGAATGATGGCGCGATAACATTTGTAAAACGGCACCAATAGCGGCAGGTCATTATCTCCAGTGGCTTCCGCGATGACGCCGACCAGCGCATCGGCGAATTCCGGTACGCCGAGGCGATCGAGGTCCATCGCGAGAAACCCCACCTCCGAAGCGATGTCGCAGGTGCGGAATCGTTCACTGAACTCGACGCAATCGAAAATGGAGAATTTGCCGTCTTCGATGCAGATGTGCTCACATCGCAGGTCGCCATGACCCTCGCGCACCCGACCTGCTTCCACGCGCGCGTTGAGCACCTTCCAGTGCGTGGTGAGAAATCCGCGCAGGTAGTTCTCGATCGGCGTGAACGCTTGGTCGGTCAGCGTCACACCCACCACGCGCTCCATTTCCCCGACTTCGCCGATGATCAGGCGCCAGAGTTCGGAGGCTGAACCATACCTGGAGGCATGCGTGGAGGGCGCGGTGCGGTAAAAATTAACGATGACCTTGGCCAGGGCGCGAATCGTGGCCAGGTCGGCCTCGCGCCGCGCTAACTTCCGATCGAGCATGTTCTCGGCCGGCAACCGCCGCATCTTCAATACATAGTCGGCTACCTGGAGGTGCTCCGTCGACTTATCGCCGAAGGCAAACTCCGAACCATTTCGAAGAATCGGAAACATCCCGAGATACACATCGGGTGCGAGCCTGCGATTGAGGCGAATTTCCTCGTCGCAAAGATGGCGGCGCTGAGCGAGGTCGGTGCAGTCGATAAACGAGAAGCGCACCGATTTCTTGAGCTTGTAGACGAAAGCCCCCGCAATGAAGACGTACGAGATATGGGTCTGGATCAGCTCCACCTGTTCCGGATGTTCCGGGTAAAAGGATGGCCGCATCATCGCTTCCACTAACGGAGGAAGCGACGAATGCTGCGTTGTGGAAATTTCCTCGAGCGTCATGGTCGGCAGCTCATTCGCGCAATTTACTTTTCCTGCATTGATTCGACGAAATCCACCAGGCCCGAAATCCGATCCTTGACCCGCTGCTCGGCAACCGAATGATCGTTTTCATCGACCCGATAACGCGCACCCCATCGCGGCATATCGCCTCGGAAGTGTGCCGCGATTCGATGGCGTCCATCGATGGCGTCATAGACCTTCTGGCGCGGAAACTCACCGCCGTTGCGCTTACTAATCTGGGTCAGATCGGTGGAAACATAGCCGCGCGCCGTTCTTTTCTCTGATGGATTACCCTTGCCGTCGGCGCCATGGCATTCAGCACAATCGTGGAGGTAGTCCTTATCGGCCGACGCTTGCGCCATCGCCGCGGTTGCGAGAACAAGCACCACCCCCGCGACCAACGTGCCTATGTAAGCTATCCCGCGCATCGAATCCTCGCTTTTTTGAGACCGGCCCCAATGCATAGCCGTTCCGGCCCTGAGCGACTTTTATGCCATAGATTAGCCCATTTGAAGAGCGTTGGACCCGGGTGGACGGCCTCCCGATGTATCGATCGGTGCCACGGAAAAGAGGCCGATGGCACGATTCGCCACTCACAGGTGGCCCGATTCTCTATTCATCCAATGGTTTTGCGGCGGACCGCCCTTTGGCAGGAGGCTTGCAGTTGCCCTCCTATGTCAAAGCTTATGCCCAGGACCAATCATAAACGCGCACCACTCTCGAAAGCCGATCGTCCGATTCTGGCCGTGCTCTCGAGCGACGACCATTTGAAAAGTACCGTCGATACAGCTGCCCGGGCGCAATGGCTGGTGATCGCGTTTGGCATGGCTCAGATATCCAATCTGATCCGCGAGCCCAATGTGAAGCTGGTGATTTTCGACGATCAATCGGTCGCAGCTTCAGATCGCGGATGGGCGCTGACCGAAATCAGAAGATGCGCATCCAAGGCGTCGATCATCTACGTCGCCGGCGAGCACGACCACGAGAATGAAAAGCAGGCGCGAAGCCGCGGGGTACTGTTTTATACCGCGAAGCCATTGATCCCGGCCGAGGTCGACCTGTTGCTCCAACGGCTACTTCAAATGCAGGACGGAAAACGTGATCTTGCGAATCAGCCGGTTCGCGGGCAAGGATAACGCAGTCATCGTCGTACGCGAGTGGAAATGAAGCGAAGAGAGATCTGCCTGATAGTGGCCCTTGCGGCGATCCTGTGTTTTGCTGCCTCGGCCTCGGCTGCCGGCAAAGATGAGGTTCGCGACGGAGAAAAGTATTTCCTCCGCTATTGCGCATCCTGCCATGGAACCAACGGCACCGGCGATGGACCGGTTGCCAAAAGCCTGACCAAGCCGCCGGCGAACCTGCGTTTGTTGTCCGAGAAATTCGGCTCGCCGCTTCCCGTCGCGCGCCTGGCAAACCTGATCGATGGACGTGATGCGGTGCGGGCTCACGGCAGCGCCGAAATGCCGGTATGGGGTGAGCGGCTCTATGCAACCGGAGAAGGCGAACGCGGCGAACTTGGCATCGGCGAGGTGATCGGAAAAATCGTCGCCTACCTGGACACCATCCAGGATCGGCGCCGCGCCAGCCGCTAGCCTTCCGCGTCGCTACTCGAGGCCGTATTTCTCGATTTTTGCGTAGAGCCGTTTGCGCGAGATTTTGAGGGTTCGCGCGGCGTGCACCTTGTTCCCGCCAGCCATTTCCAGCGCCTGCGCAATGATGTCGCGCTCGGCTTCCGCGAAGGTCCCCATCGCGAGGTGATGGGTGGGCGCCGCGTTCTGCTCGTGTTTGCCGCTGATTCCGGGAGGCAGGTTCGCGAGTTCAATCATGGGGGTGCGGCCGAAGATGAAAGCGCCTTCGATGGCGTTGGAAAGTTCGCGCACGTTCCCCGGCCATGAGTAAGCGCACAAGGCTCGCAAAGCATTTTCTTCGATCCCGGCGACCGCGGTGGACCGCACCATTTTCTGGTTGAACAAATCGATGAAGTGCCCGACCAGCAGGGGGATGTCTTCCGCGCGATCGCGCAGCGGCGGAACCCGCAGGATGCTGGCCTGCAGGCGATAGTAGAGGTCCTGGCGGAATTGTCGTTCCTTCATCGCCAGTTCGGGATCGCGATTGGTCGATGCAATCACGCGCACATCGATGGAAACCTCCGCGCTCGAGCCGACCGGCCGCACCTTGCGTTCCTGGATAGCGCGCAGCAGCTTGCTCTGGGTATCCGGATTCATCTCGGTGATCTCATCGAGGAACAGCGTTCCGCCCTCGGCCGCGCGGAACAGGCCCAGGTACTCCGCCGTGGCGCCGCTGAAGGCACCCCGCTTGTAACCGAAGAGCTCGCTCTCGATGAGTTCCTTGGGCAACGCGGCGCAGTTGAGCGGTACGAATGGTGAGTTCGGATTGGGGCCGCATTCGTGAACCGCGCGCGCGACCAGTTCCTTGCCGGTTCCGCTTTCGCCCACCACCAACGCGATGGCGCGGGCGCGTCCGACCGCTTCGATGCGCCCGTAGAGCTCGCGCATCGAGGGGCTTTTGCCGACCAGCCCATGGAACCTGGTCCGCTCCTCGGGCGGAAGATACTTCGCCTCCAGTTCCAGCGCGTGGATGCGGGTGGCCACCGCGGCCCATTGCGATCGCGAGTAGGCATCGACGAGCAGGATGATCCGGATGTGACTCAGCTTGTCGAACTTGTTGTAGACATCGGTGCTGGGCGGAGGCTCCTGCGGAAAGACCGCTTGCGCCGCCTCTTCGAACAAATGCAACGAAGCGATGATTTCCTGCAGCGGCACGTGATGGTCAGCCAGTTCCTCGCCGAGCTTCAGAATTGCACGCGCATAGCCGTCCATGTCCTTGCGCAGCAAACAGTCTTGATTGCGAAGCAGCGCAGGCTCGAAAATTTTTCGGAATTCAGTCTCCGAAAGCACTCGCCGATCGCCAAAATGAAGTTGATAGAGGTCGTACCAGACGCTGACCACCTCGGCGCGCCGATCGCGGACCGCGGCGAGCACATCGTGCAATTCTTCCAAATCCTCGTCCCACAGCAAGTGGAAATAACGAGGCGGCTCGACCCGCGTAACATTTTTCGGCTCATTCATTGTGAGTCCCCTCTTTTAGCAGGAACTCGCTTAAAACGGCCAATGCTATGTCGATTCTGATAGTGCTATGCATACCACGGCCCACTCGAATATAACCCAAAAATCATCCTAACGCCGTCGCCGCCTGCTCGTGCCAGAACGCGCGAAAGCCAAAATCAGAGGCATCACGTGCAAATCACCGCCGTTCACTCCACTTTGCTTTCGAATTCCCCGCCCTCGCCGCCGCCTTAGCTAAAGGATGTTGCATGGCGCGTTAGCGCTCCAGTTGGCCTCTATGCTAAAAACTTCGCCCGAGGAGTTACGGGGGGCACTGTGGAAGCACTGACCATCCTGGGTGGGGGACCGGCGGGCCTCGGCACCGCATTTTATGCCCATCGTGCGGGCCTCCCCTTTCTATTGTTTGAAAAGTCCCCTCATCTGGGTGGGCTTTGCCGCACCTTGACTCTTGGTCAGCATTCCTATGACTGCGGCGCGCACCGCTTCCACGATCGTGATGCCGAGATTACTGCCGACGTTCGCGCCCTGATGGGCGACGAGCTGGCGGTGGTCGATTCGCCGAGCAAAATCTATGATCGCGGCCGCTTCATCGATTTCCCTCCGACCCCGCTCAATGTTCTCTTCTCTGGGTTCAATTTGCTGGAAACCGGCCGGATCGGAATCGAACTGATTCGATCACGACGCAGTCCCAAGACTCCCGTCTCGTTCGCTGATTTCGCAGTCAGCCAGTTCGGCAAAACCCTCGCGCGCCGGTTGCTGCTGAATTATTCGGAAAAGCTCTGGGGTTTGCCGGCCGATCAACTATCGCCCGATGTTGCCACCCGTCGCCTCCAAGGCATGACGCTGACCTCGCTATTCCTGGAGGTGCTGTTCCCGAAAAAGAAAACCACCCACATCGATGGCAGCTTTCTCTACCCGCGCGAGGGCTACGGCCACATCGTCGAGACGCTCGAGGCTGCGATACCGTCCCAGGCGGTCCGCACCGGTCACGATATCGTGCGCCTCGAATGCGATCGCAACCGCATCCGGCGTATCCACTTTGCCGAGCACCATCACATCGAGCCGCATTCGCGGATCATCTCGACACTGCCGCTGACACTGGCGGTAAAATTGCTCGGCGACTATGTGCCCGAGGAGGTTCGCGAGGCAGCGGCCGGGTTGCGCTTTCGCCATATCCGGCTGTTCTTCCTGCGCCTTGCGCAGCCGCATGTTTCCGCCAATGCCTCGATCTACATCCCGGATCCCGAGAAGTGTGTAACCAGGATGTATGAACCCAAGAATCGCTCGGAGAGGATGGCGCCTGCGCACGAAACCTCGCTGGTGGTCGAAGTGCCCTGCTTCACCGACGATCCTATTTACGCGACTTCGACCGAGGATCTTGCGACCCGCGTGATGGCCGAGCTCGACAGCATCGGGATCATCAGCGCGGCGAAGGTGCTCGAATGGCGCCATCACTTTTTGCCCAACGCCTATCCGGTCTACTCGCTCAACTACCAATCCCAGGTGTCGCGGATTATGGATCGGCTCAGCGGGATCTCGAATCTTGACCTCATCGGGCGCGGCGGCCAATTCTTCTATAGCCACCTTCACGATCAATTGCGCTTCGGCAAGGACTACGTCGCTGCTCTTCCGGATGCCCGGGACGAAGGTGCATCGGCACCGCTCGCAACCGCGGTCAATAGCTGACGTTTCGGTCCGCACGACCCCGAAAATGTGTTATCATGGGGCTATGGCGCCTTGAGGGGCGTCATCGTTGTTTATGGCCCCGCGAGGTCGCGACATGCGGAATTACACAAACGAACCCACCGCAAGCAAAGCGAGCAGTGGTCCTGAGCGTCCTCGCGAAGGACCTTTTATGGCACGACGCCGAATGCTGAAATCGCAAAGCAAACCCACCGCGAGCATCGCGAGCGGTGGTCCTGAGCGTCCTTGCGAAGGACCTCGCATGGCACGACGCCGAATGCAGAAAATCGCAAAAGCAAACCCACTCAAGCGGTGGTGAAATACCCAAACGAACCCACGGAATCCAGAAACGAAGCCACCGAAATACATAAACGAACCCACCGGAGGTTCTTCCGCGCGTCGCGAAAGCGCAAAAACAAAGCCACTTCAGGTCTGCGTTGCTACTGCCTGGAAGTGAAAAAACAAAGCCAAATTGTCTTTGAAAATGCTGGACTTTTGTTGAAGCTGCGTCATCCTTAAGCGGTGCGTCCCGGGCACTTACTGACATAGCGTCGATAATTCTTAATTGACAATCCAGTCAATCATCATTGACATCTCACTCAATCACTAGTAACTCTGGGCTCGAATGCCGAAGGCTATCGCCAAGCGGCGCCGGGCACGTCCTCTGGAACGGCCCGAGCGTCGGGCCCTGCTCCTGAAGTCCGCAATCCGCGTATTCGCACGCCGCGGTCTTGGTGGCGCCCGCCACTCTGAAGTCGCGCGCGAGGCCAAGGTTTCGGTTCCCACGGTCTTCTTCTACTTCCCGACCCATGAGGCATTGGTGCGCGAAGTCCTCGACGAGGTCGCACGCTTCTTCCTCGAAATGACCGAACGGATTCACAACAGCCGTCGTTCCGCCCCGGAAATCGTGGTCGAGCATGGCCGCAGCTTCGCGGACGTAATGGTTACGCATCCCGACTACGCGCGGGTCCTGCTGGAGTGGAGCACCGCGCTACGCGACGAAGTATGGCCGCTGTATCTGCGATTCCACGAGAAAAACATCAGCATTATCGCCCGCACCATCCGGCGCTGGCGCATGGCAACCGGGAGCGAGCGCGATCCCGATGCCGAAGACGACGCGCGCGTAATCGCGGCGACCGGATATGTCCTGGTCCAGATGAAGATGGCCAAGCTGCCCGACTCGAGGATCGAGCGCTTCCTGCAAACTCTGGCGCGCGACACGCTCGGCGAAGTGAGGGCGAGCGCGAAGAACGAGGCTCATCTGACCGAATTCAACGTGGCCGTCGGATAGGCGGTCTGGAAGTTTGAGCGAGCAGAAAATTCAACCGACCGACTCTTGACCGTTGGGCCAAGGGTCAGCGGCAACGATCGCGAAGGAGAAAACAAATGCGCGTTGGTGCAACCATCTTCAATCAGAACTACAACGATTGGGACCGTTACGAGGCGGAAGAGAAAGGCCAATCGGTGGCCAAGCGGCCGGCCAAGTCAGATCGCGAGATTTTCAACGAGGAACTCAACATCGCGCGGATTGCCGACGAGACCGGCTTCGATGCGGTGTGGACCATCGAGCATCACTTCACCCCTTACACGATGGTCACCAACCCGCTGCAGTATCTCACCTACATCGCCGGCATCACCAAGCGTGTCGACCTCGGCACCATGGTCGTCGTTTTGCCATGGCACAATCCGGTACGCGTCGCCGAGGACGTCAACATGCTGGATGCGTTCCTCGGCCCCAACCGCAACGTCATCCTGGGCGTCGGACGCGGGTTGGGACGTCGCGAGTATGCGGGCCTCGGTATCGATCAGAATGAGGCCCGCGGCCGCTTCGATGAATCGCTGCAGGTGCTCAGACAGCTGCTGGCCACAGGCAAGTGTGACTTTGACGGCGAGTTCTACAAGATTCACGGGCTCCATCTGCGACCCCAACCTGAAAAGGACCTGAGCGCGAATTTCTGGTGCGCGGGCGGCACCGCAGAGACGGTGGAAATCATCGCGAAGAACGACGTCAAACCACTGACCATTCCCACCACCAGTCTCGACATTTCGCTGGCCGGAATGCGCCGCTATGCCGCAATCCGCCGCGATGCCGGTTTTGCGCCGAGTCATACCAGGCTCGCGCTCTGGACCTACGTTGCCGAAACCGCGAGCGAGGCCGAGCAGGGCGCCCGCCATATGCAGGAGTACGGCGATTCGGCGCTGCGTCATTACGAACTGCTCGGAACTCATTTGAAGAGCATCAAGGGGTACGAACAGTACGGCGCACAATCGGACGCGCTGCGGAAGGATCCTACGCTGTTTACCCGCGGCTTCTACAATACCCATCCGTGGGGCACGCCCGAGCAGGCCATCAAGCGCGCGACCGAACTTGCCAACGCGTTCGGCACCGACGAGATCATGTTCATCTTCAAGTACGGCGCGATGCCGATCGACAAAGCGGAAAAGAGCATGCGGCTGTTCGCGAAGGAAGTCATGCCCGCGCTGAAGGCGCTGAACCCGAAGCCGATCGCGGCGGAAGAGCAGGCCAGCGCGGCGGCGAGATAGACCTAACCCCTAACCCCTTCCCCTGAAGGGGAAGGGGAACCGGAAAGAGAAGAAAAGCAATTCTGCAAAAGGCTCTGAACAAGGAGAGACAACATTGAAAGTAGGCGGCGCAGTAATCTTCCAGAATCCCCTTAACCAGATGTCGGATCGCGATGTCTATATCCATGACCTCAAGATCGGCGACATGTACGAACCGCTCGGCTTCGATTCGATCTGGAGCGTTGAGCATCACTTCGACGACTACACGATGTGTCCCGACGTGCTGCAGTTCCTGTCGTACTATGCGGGACGCACCAAGACCATCGAGCTCGGCTCGATGGTGGTCGTGCTGCCGTGGCACGATCCGGTTCGCGTCGCGGAGCAGGTTTCGGTGATCGATCATCAATCCAACGGCCGCATGGTGCTGGGTCTCGGCCGCGGACTCGCACGCATCGAGTACGACGGCTTCCGCGTGAACATGGGCGAGTCGCGCGAGCGCTTCGTCGAATACGCCGAGATGATCCTCGAGGGCCTCGAAAAGGGTTACTGCGAGTACGACGGCAAATATCTGAAGCAGCCGCGCGTCGACATCCGGCCCAAGCCGTTCAAGTCGTTCAAGGGCCGCACCTATGCCGCGGCGGTGTCGCCCGAGTCCTCGCGCATTATGGCGAAGCTCGGCATCGGCATCCTGATCATCCCGCAAAAGCCGTGGGAAGCGGTGGCGCAGGAACTCGCCGAGTATCGGCAGATCTACAAGCAGGTCAACGGCGGCGAACCGCTGCCGACTGTCGCGGCCGGATGGACCTTCTGCGACAAGAGCGCCGACCGCGCCCGCGAGATGGCAGTCAAGTATATCGGCGGCTATTGGCAGACTGCGCTGCGCCACTACGAGATGGCATCCGATCATTTCGGCAAGGCCAAGGGTTACGAGTATTACGAGCAGATGGCGAAGAACCTGAAGGGCGGCAAGGATGCCTCGATCGAGTTCTTCCTCAATCTCCAGGTGTGGGGCACGCCCGAAATGTGCTTCAACAAGATCGACGAGATCCGCAAGAAGGTGAACGCGAATCACTTCACGGGCGTGTTCAGCTATGCCGGCATGCCATGGGAAGATGCGGAGAACAGCCTGAAGCTGTTTGCCAAAGAAGTGATGCCGGAGCTGAAGAAGCTCAACGGCGTCCAGGCGCAGGCAGCATAGGCCTCGGGCGCGAACAGAATGTAGAGGGCCAGGCGGCGCGGGAATCTTCTCGCGCCGCTTGTTTATTCGCCGTGCGAATGTGAAACCTTGAGGGTGATCGACGCGAGTCGGGGAGCCTATTCGGTGCAGCTATGAAATTCGGAATCCTGCAATTTTTCAGTTGGCCTGACCGGCGAATATCTCTCCCCACCGTGTACGAACGCGCGCTGCAACGCATCGAGATCATGGATCGCACCGGGTACGACGCGGTCTGGCTCACCGAGCATCACTTCAACGACTACAGTGTATGCCCTTCGATACCGGTGATGGGTGCCTATGCGGCCGCGCGCACCAGGCGGTTGCACATCGCCACCGGAGTTACGCTCGCCGCCTTCTATCATCCGCTACGGCTGGCCGAAGAGATCGCGCTGCTCGATATCCTGTCGGGCGGCCGGGTTTACTGGGGCGCTGGACGCGGTTTCGATCCCAAGGAGTTTCGAACCTTCGGGATGACGCCGGAAGAAAGCTATCCGCGTTTTCGCGAGGCGGTCGATATCGTACGCAGCGCATGGCGAAATCAGCGCCTGACCTATCATGGCAAATACTTTTCCTGTGAAGACATCGAGGTGTTGCCGAAGCCGCTCCAGCAGCCGCATCCACCTATGTGGGTGGCGGCATACTCGCCGACGGCAATCGAGTGGGCGGCGGAGCAGGGATACTCGATCATGCTCGATCCGCACTCACCTTCCTCAGAACTCGGCGAAAGAATGAAAACCTATCGAGCGTTGCTCGCGCAGCATGGCCATCGCGTCGAGGGCCGGGTTATTCCGACTGTTCGCCTGGTCGCCATCGCGCCCACCGATTCCGAGGCGGCCGAGATGGCGCGCGAGGGAGCGAAGTGGATGCTCCGCACTTACGTCAATCCGACCGGCGAGCGCGGCGACAGCGCGGCGATGGTGCAGCGCTATGTCGACTCGATGGTGATTCATGGGACTGCGGAGCGCGTGGTCGACAAGATTGCGCGGCTGCACGAGGAGATCGGGCTGGACTACATGATTGCCGCTCCGCTCGGGCATCAGACGTTCCTATCTTTCACCGACGAGGTTCTGCCGAAGTTAGCCACTGCGGAACCGGCTCTTACTTGATCGAGAAATCGGTCGATTGTGCTAAGGACGCAGTAGCCATGCGACCAGCTAGGCGGAGCGAAGCGGAATCGAGGGGAAAAGTCACCGCGCAAAGCGAATGAGGCCCGAAGGGGGCGTAGCCACGGCGCAGCCGTACGCGAAGCCGATTCGGGCTGTCTGAGGGCCGAATCGTTATTTAGAAAGACGCGGAGCGAAGCGGAGTCGAGGGAAACAACGGTACGGGATTTGGCGAATGAGACCCGAAGGGGGCGTAGCCACGGCGCAGCCGTACCCGAGGCGGAGCGAAGCGGAGTCGAGGGATATTATAATGGACATTGGAATCTTCATGATGCCGTCGCATCCACCCGAACGCGGTTTTCGCGAGGGCTTTGAATGGGACCTCGGGCATCTCGAACTATGCGATCGCGCGGGCTTTTCCGAGGCGTGGATCGGCGAGCATTTCACCTCGCCATGGGAACCGAATCCCGCGCCCGATTTGCTCATCGCGCAGGGGCTGCTGCGCACCAGCCGAATGAAGCTCGCGCCGGGAGCGCATCTGTTGCCGTACCATCATCCGGCGGAACTTGCGTGCCGCGTGGCGTACCTCGATCACATCGCGAAGGGCCGCTTCATGTTCGGCGTCGGCGCCAGCGGTTTGCCGAGCGACTGGCGCCTGTTCAATGTCGACGGGACGAGCGGCCATAATCGCAAGATGACGCGCGAGGCGCTCGACATCATCCTGAAGCTGTGGGAGTCCGACACGCCTTTCGAGTACAAGGGCGAATTCTGGACCGTGAATCGCATCGACACGATGCTCAAGACGCTCAAGTTCCACCTCAAGCCGTTCCAGAAGCCGTATCCTCCGATCGGCATCGCGGGACTCACGCCGAAATCCGATACGCTCGAAATCGCGGGCGAGCGCGGCTTCATGCCGATGAGCCTCAACCTGTCGAGCGCCTATCTGCACGAGCACTGGGCCTCGGTCGAGCGCGGCGCCGCGAAGACCGGACGCATGCCGAAGCGCGAGGACTGGCGCGTGGTGCGCGAGGTCTACATCGCGGAGACTGACGCTGAAGCGAAGAAGCTCGCGCTGAACGGGATGCTGGCGCGCGCGTATCGCGAGTATCTGCTTCCGCTGTTCGGCGAATTCGGCCTGCTCTCGCTGTTCAAGCATGACCAGAGCGTCGCGGATTCCGATGTCACGCCGGAGTATCTCGTCGAGCATAGCTGGCTGGTCGGATCGCCGCGGACCGTCACCCAGAAGCTCGCCGATATGTATGGCTCCTCGGGCGGCTTCGGCACGATGCTGGTGCTCACCTTCGATTTTTCCGAAGAGCACGAGGCCTGGGCAACCTCGCAGCGGGCGCTGATCGACGAGGTGCTGCCGCAATTCCGCCAGCGCGCGGCCGCCTGAGCATTCAGCCATAAGGAGAAACCTATGTCCGTGAAAATCCATCCGATGCTATGCGGCGTGCTGGAAACCAACGCCTCGGGAATCATGGCGAACCAACCCGGGCGCCTGCGGCTGCCGATCCCGACTTACCTCATCGTGCATCCGAAGGGCACCGCCGTGTTCGATACCGGGCTCCATCGCGAGCTGCAGCAGAACTCCGATCGGCTCGGACCCTTGGGCAAGATGTTCGATGTTTTCTTCCGTCCCGGCGAAGACCTCGGAGCGCGGCTGCGCGCGCACGACGTCGATCCGGCCCGCGTCGATTACATGATCAATTCGCATCTGCATTTCGATCACGTCGGCGGCAACCAGGACCTCCCGAATGCCAAGCTGGTCGTGCAACGTCTCGAATGGGAGGCGGGCGCCAATCCCGAACTGATCAAAAAGAACGGCTACAATCGCAAGGACTTCGATCTCGGCCACCAACTGCTACTGGTCGATGGCGAGCACGATCTCTTCGGCGACGGCAGCGTGACTTTGATTCCGACCTACGGCCACACCGCGGGGCATCAGTCGCTGCGCGTGCGCCTGGACAGCGGCGAGGTCGTGATGACCGCCGACTCCTGCTACATGCGTCAGGCGCTCGAGGAGATGGTGCTGCCGCCGTTTGCGCACAGTTATGATGCGATGCGCGAGGTGATCATGCGTTATCGCGCGATGGAACGGGCCGGCGCGCGGCTGATCTTCGGCCACGATGCCGCGCAGTGGAACGAGAAGGACGGCACCCTCACCCAGCCTCTGCAATAGAGGAATTTCATGACTATCGATTACGATCCGTTTTTCTCCGCGCATCCCGAAGATCCGTATCCCACCTACGCGGAGCTGCGTCGCAGCGCGCCGGTGTATTGGGCCGAGCGCTCCAAGACCTGGGTCGTTTCGCGTTATGACGACGTGATGAGTGTACTCAAGGATACGACGCGGTTTTCCTCCGACGCGATGGCGACTGTCCTGGTCGGTTCGACGCCGAAACGTTCCTATGACGGCACGCCGGGTGCGCCGCGTCCCAGCGTCGTCACCAGCGACCCCCCAGTGCATACGGGCTTGCGCAACGTGGTGAACCGCGGCTTCACTCCGCGACAGATCTCCTCATGGAAACCGGCGGTCGAGAAGATCGTCGATGATTGTGTCGCGACGATGCGTGCGAACAAACGCTTCGACCTCGTTGCCGACCTTACGATCCCGATGCCGGTGATCGTCATCGCGAATGTGCTGGGCGTCGAGCCCGAGCGCTACACGGATTTCAAGAGATGGGCGACTACCATCACGGCCGGCATGAACGGCTCCAGGCGGCATCTCGGCTTTGCCGGAAGCGGGGCCGCGGCAGCCAGCTCCGAGATGTCGAGGTACCTCGCGCAAATTATCGAACGGAAGACGTCGGAATCCGGCAACGATCTGATAAGCGTGCTGGTGCGCGCCAAGGAAGGCGACGTGCTCACCGCACAGGAGGCGGTCATCTTCGCCAACCTGTTGCTCTTCGCCGGTAGCGAGACCACTACCAACCTAATCGGTAACGCGATTTGCGCGCTGCTGCGATTTCCCGAGACCTTCGCGCGCGTGCGCGCTAACCTCGCACTGATCGCCCCGACGATCGAGGAAACCTTGCGATGGGATCCTCCGGTCCATTATGTCTTCCGTCGCGCGACCCAGGACGTCGAGGTCGCGGGCACCACGATTCCTGAAGGCGCAATGGTCACGGTGCTGATCGCCTCGGCCAATCGCGACGAAGCCGCGTGCGGCAGCGATGCCGCGGAGTTCGACATCGATCGCGAGATGACGAACCCGCACCTGGCGTTCGGCTTCGGCACCCACTTCTGCCTCGGCGCGTCGCTCGCGCGGATGGAAGCGACCGCCGCATTGCAACGCGTCATACCTCTATTGGCGATTGCGCATCGCACCACCGATACGGTGCACTACATCGATTCCTTCCAATTCCGCGGCCCCGCCTCTCTCCCGATGGAGTGGAGTTAACCTTGCGAAAAAGGCGGCGAGGGGCTTATCGTCGCCGAGGTGCATAACAAGGAGCGACGACAATGGCAGTACAAGTGGATTGGGATTCGAAGGTCTGTAGTCATTCGGGGAATTGCGTGAAGACGCTACCGCAGGTGTTCAAGGTCGAAGGCGGTAAGTTCGTCATCGATCCAGCCGCAGCCAGCGATGAGAAAGTGATCGCCGCGGTGAAAGCCTGTCCATCTGGGGCGCTCACCATCCGAAGCTAGCCGCGCGCCTGATGCCAAAGCCGCAACCTCCTCCTCCGCGCATCCACTCCAGCGATGTCGCCTTTACGCCCACCGTCAAGGCGATCCAGACACGCAAGGGATCGCGGCGCGGCTATGCCAGCATGGAGGAACGCGGGTCCTGGGAGACTCGCATCACGCCTGATCTGGCGAAATTCATTGGCGCCCAGACCAGCGTGTTTCTCGGCACCGCCAGCGGCGATGGTCAGCCTTATATCCAGCATCGCGGGGGACCGCCCGGCTTCCTCAAGGTTTTGGATGACATGACGATCGCGTTCGCGGATTTCTCGGGTAATCGGCAGTACATCACGCTGGGTAATCTGACCGACAATCCCAAAGCGTTTCTTTTTCTGATTGACTTCCAAAACCTCCAGCGGGTGAAGATTTGGGGTGAAGCGCGCGTCATCGAGAATGATGCGGCCCTGATCAAGCAGTTGAAGTCGGACACCTACGATGCGCGGGTCGAGCAGGCGATAGTTTTCACCGTCGCGGCCTGGGACACCAATTGCCCGCAGCACATTCCGCGACGCTTCGATGCGGCGGAGGTTGCGGCGGTTCTTGCCGAGCGCGACCAGCGCATCGCGGCCCTGGAAGCAGAACTGAAACTGCTGCGAAAGGCTCGCACTCCTGACGATGCCTGAGCGGCATCTTTTCGATGCGCAGACGTTATCTCTCACGCGAGCATTTCGATTAAGCTGAAATCAAGATCGATGGTGGAGGCCTTTTAACAGTGAGATTTCACTGGTTTGCTGAAGTTACATATCCTCATCTTCCGGCCGATTTTCGCGAGCGCTACGACTCCGCATGGGTGACGCCGCCGGCGCATCTGTGCGATCCGATCAAGGCCGGCGAAACCTACAAAATGTTTATCCGCCTGATGCAGTTGGCCGATAAGGTCGGCTTCGACGGCCTCACCGTCAACGAGCATCATCAGACCCCGCTGGCGATGTCGCCGTCGCCCAATCTTCTCGCAGCCAGCCTCGCTTCGACCACCGAAAACGCGACCATCGTGATCGTCGGCAATTCGCTGGCGCTCTACAACCCGCCGACCCGAGTCGCCGAAGAGTACGCATACCTGGACTGTTTGTCGGGCGGGCGACTCACCGCGGGCTTCGTGCTCGGCACCCCGATGGATTCGGTTTTCGCGTACGGCAAAACGCCGATCGAGATGCGCGAGCGTTTCGAGGAGGCGCGCCAGCTCATTTTGCGCGCGTGGAGCGAACCCGAGCCGTTCGCATTCAACGGCAAGTACAATCAGCTTCGCTACGTGAACATCTGGCCGCGCCCGGTGCAGAAGAAACTGCCGATCTGGGTGCCCGGCGGTGGCGGCAGCGTGGAGACCTGGGATCTCGTCATCAAACACGACTACTGCTATGGGCATCTGTCGTTTTCGGGGTTGTATTCGTCGAAGCCGCTGGTCGATGCATTCTGGGAATATGTCGACCAACAGGGCGGCACCACCAATCCGCATCGGATGGCGTTCACGCAAATCGTGTGTGTAGCGAATACCGACGCGGAAGCAGAGAAAAACTACTATCAGGCGGTGCGCTATTTTCATCGCAACAGCGCGCCGAAAATGGAATTCGCCAACCCCGCGGGATACGCGACGCTCAAGTCGACCAAATTCATGGCCGAACTCGCGAAGAGGACGCATAGCAAGCTCACGCCGGAAGATCGCTTGCGCGCCGCCAAAGGCGAGATGAGCTTCTGGGAATACGATGAGAAGGGCTACATCATTGCGGGGACGCCGGCGCGAGTGCGGCAGCGGCTGCGCGAGCTCATCACCGATTTGCGGATCGGCCAGCTGATCGCGACGCCCCACATGGGCAACGTCGCGGAAGACATCGCGGCCGAGAACACCCGCCTGTTTGGCCACGAGGTCGCGCCATATCTGCGCGATCTGTGGGCCGATCAGCCGGATCATTGGACCCCGGAAGTGAGCCAGAAGCTGGTTGCCGCCAATGCGCCGAAGATGAGCGGCAACGGAAACCGCAGCGCCGCCGCGAAGGAAAACTTCGCCGCGAAGTAGGTGCGCAATGAACAACGTTGTATGCAAAATGTTCGGCATCGATTTTCCGCTCTTCGCGTTTACCCACTGCCGCGACGTGGTCGCCGCGGTGAGCCGCGCGGGCGGCTTCGGCGTGCTGGGCGCGACCGCTTTCTCGCCGCAGCAGCTCGAAGAAGAGCTGAAGTGGATCGACGATCACATTGACGGAAAACCCTACGGCATCAACGTCCTCATTCCGGAAAATCTGTCGATCAAGAATGAGAAGGACATCACCCGCGGCAAACTCTCGGAGCGCATTCCTCAGATGCACAAGGATTTCGTGCGCGACCTGCTCGCGAAGCATGGCATCGAGGCCTCGCAGATGCTTGAGGAGGGTCACGTACGTGCGCCCGATGCGCCGTTCTCCCTGCAACAGGAGCATGCGCTCAAGCTCATCGAAACCTCGTTTCGGCATCCGATCAAGCTCATCGCCAATGCGCTCGGAGTGCCGCCGGAGCAGATGATCGAAATGGGGCGCAAGCATGGCGTACCGGTCGCTGCGCTGGTCGGAGCCCCGGAGCATGCGGTGCGTCAGGCGAAGGCCGGCGTCGACCTTATCGTCGCGCAGGGCGGCGAGGCCGGCGGGCATTGCGGCGAGGTCTCGACCATCGTTCTGATTCCTGAGGTGCTGCGCGCGATCAAACCGATTCGCAACGTTCCGGTGCTTGCGGCCGGAGGCATCATGACTGGACGTCAGATGGCGGGATGCATGGCGATGGGCGCGGCGGGCGTGTGGACGGGCTCGGTATGGCTCGCGACCCAGGAGTCCGAAACCTCGGAAATTTTTCGCGAGAAGATGGTCGAAGCGCGTTCGCGCGACACCGTCCGATCCAAAGGCCGCACCGGCAAGCCTGCGCGCCAACTCAAGTCGGCGTGGACCGATGCGTGGGAGGGCGGAGGCGGTCCCGGCGCCCTGCCGATGCCGCTGCAGGGTCTCATCAGCGAGCCCGCGCTTGAGGTTGCACAGCGGGCGGCGTCGCGTGGAAATCCCAAGGCGCGCGAACTGGTGACCTACTTCGTCGGGCAGGGCGTGGGACTGGTCGATAGCGTGAAAACCTGCCGCAGCGTGGTGAATGAGTTCATGGAAGATTTCGCGGCGGCGCTCGAAGACATGCAGGCGCTCGCCCAGGACTGACAGAGAGTAGGAAAATATGGACACAGCGACAATCGATAATGCGAATCGATGGCGACTGGAAACTCCCGGCCACGATGGATGGAAACGCACCGCGCGGCCCGACGATCCCGACCGCTATCTGATGATATCGTGCGACTGTCACGCCAACGAGCCGTTCAATCTGTGGTCGGAGCGGCTCGACAAGGAGTACCGCTCGCGCCTGCCGCGCATCGAGGTCGACGCCCAAGGCGCCAAGTGGGTCATCAGTGACGGCCTGCGCCGGACCCGGCTGCAGGACAGCATCTTCGAGGGCGAGGATCTGGTTCGCAACAAGGCGGGCGCGATTATCTCGGAGCGACTGGAGGATCGGCGTCGCGACGGCGTAGACGCGGAAATCATTTTCCCCAACAAAGGCCTCTTCATGTGGGCCACCTCGGATGCGAAGTTCGCGCAGGCGCAGTGCCGCGTGTGGAACGACTGGGCATGGGAAACCTACGCGCCGTACAACGATCGGATGTCGCCGATGGCGGCGCTCGCGACGGCCGATATCGAGGGAACGCTCGCGGAAATTGCGCGCGTCGCGAAGTTGGGATTCCGCGGCCTCACCCTGCCATGCAAACCGGTGTTCAACTCGCAGGATCCACGCGATCCCAACTACAATCAGAAGGTTTACGATCCGATGTGGGCGCTGATCGAGGAAACCGGCATGCCGGTCACCTTTCACATCGGCACCGGACGCGACCCGCGCGCGGCGAGCCGCGAAGGCGGCGCGGTCATCAACTACGTCGCGCATGCGCTGGTGCAGGCAATCGAGCCGGTCACTTCGCTATGCGCATCGGGAGTGCTCGAGCGCTTTCCGAAAATCAAGTTTGCCGCGATCGAGAGCGGTATCGGATGGGTTCCGTGGGCGCTCGATGCGATGGACGAGGGCTACATCAAGCATCACATGTGGGCGTATCCGAAGCTGAAGATGCTGCCGAGCGAATATTTTCGCGCGCACGGCGCGGTGGCGTTCCAGGAGGATCGCGCGGGACTTGGGCTCGCCAAAGAATTCGGGCTCATCGACAATTTCCTCTGGTCGAATGACTACCCGCATCATGAGGGTTCGTGGCCGCATTCGGCGCAGGCGATAGAGCGTCAGATGGGCCGGCTTACCGAGGACGAGCGCGCAAAGATTCTCGGCCTCAATGCCGCGCGGATGTTCAACTTCGATATCGAGCGGCTGATGTCGTATCGCAATTCGCCTCGCGCGAACTAAGCGGCGCCGCTTCTGCTCATGACTTGTTGAAGATTCGCGCGTAGGTTTTCTGGGTGGCCGCAGCCTGATCCTGCGCCTTCTTTCGCTCCTCGGGCGTCGCCATTTCGGCGATCATCTTGCGCTCCAGCGCGAGTGCGTCCTTGAGCGGAAGTTCGATGCCGCGATTGATCAGCGCCTTGGCAGTCTTGAGCGCATACGCGGCGCGCTCGATATAGACGCCGGCGATTTTTTCACATTCGGGAATCAGCTCCGCGGCGGGAACCACCTTATTCACTAAACCGATCCGCAGCGCATCCTCGGCGGTGTAGGGCAGGCCGCTGAAGATCATTTCCTTGGCGATACCCGACCCGACCAGCCGGGGCAGACGCTGCGTTCCGCCGCCCGCAGGCAGCGCGCCGAAGCGAATTTCCGGAAGCCCGATCGTGGCAGTGTCGGCGATTACGCGAATATCGCAGGCCAGCGCGATCTCGCATCCGCCGCCCATCGCCGCGCCATTGATCGCCGCGATCACCGGCACCCGCGATTCTTCCAGCGCGCTGAACAGATCGCGCCGCGGCGAAACGAAATCCCCCCCGCCCTGGCGCTCGCCGCCGCTCTTCGCCGCCCGCGCACGCTCCGCGAAGTCGCGCAGATCGGCGCCGCCGCAGAAATGCTTTCCACCCGCCCCCGTCACGATCACGACACGAAACCCCGGATCCTTCTCGACCTCCTCCATCGCGTTGACCACATCGATCATCAGCTGAAAACTGATCGTGTTGGCACGCTCGGGGCGGTTGAGGGTGAGATGACCGATACCGTCTTTGCGCTCGAGAATTATGGTTTCGTATTTCACGTACTTTCCTCTACATCGAAAACGAGTAGCCGCCGTTGACCGGATAGGTCTGGCCGGTGATCCATTCGGACGCATCCGAGCTGAGGAACAGGATCATGTTGGCCGCATCCTCAGGCTCACCCAGCCGCTTGATTTGATAGACCTTGAGAATCCGCTTGCGCGCCTCCGGATCTGCATCCGGGGCGCTATCGCGGGAGTCATGGTGGTGCCGAGGGCGACGCAGTTGGCGGTGATCGATTGCCGCCCGAGCTGTTTCGCGATCGCGCGCATAAAGCCCGCGGCGCCGGCTTTCGCAGCCGAGTAGATTTCCAATTGCGGCTCGCCGACCCGGCCCGCATCGGAAATCACGGTGACCAGCTTGCCGTACTTCCTGGCGATCATCGAAGGCGCGGCGATGCGTACGCAGTTGATCACGCCGTACAAATTAGTGCCCATGAAGGCGTCCCAATCTTTCGGCTCCTGCTCCCAGAATGGCTTGCGCGCGACGCGGCTCGCATCGGGACCCGCGTTGCCCGCGTTGTTGACGAGGATATCGACGCCGCCGAACTTCGCTTTCGCCTTGTCGAACATCGCGCCGACGGAGGCAAAATCGGTCACGTCGCATTGCACCGGAAGCGCCTTGACCCCGAGCTTTTCGACTTCGGCTGCGACCGCTTCGGCGCGCTCCATCCGAAAATCATTGACCACTACGCCGCCGGCATTGTTTTCCGCAAAGCGCAGTGCGACCGAGCGGCCGACTCCCTGACCCGCGCCGGTAACTAATCCGACGCGGCCTTTCAGATCGAGAATGTTGGTACCCAAAGTTTCCTCCTTGCGATGTCAGGCGAGCACGCCGGCTTCGGTGAGCCGCGCAATCTCGTCCCTCGACAGATGACATACGGTCTCGAGAATTTCATTGGTGTGTTCGCCGATGCGCGGTCCGCGACGTGTTTCCGGCAGCGGCGTGCGTTGGAGCGAGCATCGCGGCCCTTCTATCTCGGCTTCGCCGAGGACTTCGTCGGCGAACTTTTTGAACTGTCCAAGATGAATCAGATCGGCGTCGCGACCGAGGTCGACGCCGTGGCTTACGATATGCGCCGCTATTCCGTCGAATTGCAGGGCCTTCTCGATGTCTTCGGATTCCCTGGTTTGCGTCCATTGCGAGATCGCGGCGTCGATCGCCTCGCGATTACGCAGCCGACCCAGCATCGTATCGAATCTCTGATCGAGAAGCGCGCCGCCCATGACGCTGCGCAGCTTCATCCACTGCGGCGCTTCGCTCGCGCTGATCGCAATCCATCGATCGTCGCCCGCGCATCGATAGACGCCTTCGGGCGCGCGCAGCGGCGATCCCGCGACGCCGCGGCGTTCCGGAATTTTTCCGTTCGCGGCAAATTCGTAGTAGGCCGGCATCATGAACTGCACGCCCGCCTCGGCCTGCGCGACATCTATATAGCAACCCTCGCCGGTGCGCGTCCGCCGATGCAGTGCCGCCAAAATGCTGGGAACGATGAAGCGCGGCGCGACGCCATCGGTCCACGGACCGAACGGACCGCATGGTGGACGGTCTGGCCAACCGAATTGATAAGTCGCGCCCGACATGGCGGCGCCCATCGTGCCGACTCCGCTGGTTCCTTTCGCATCGGGACCCGTCTGCCCGAGAATCGCGGTCGACGCCATGATCAGCCGCGGATTGGCCTGGTTCAGTTCGCGATAGCCGAGCTGCAACTCGTCGAGCACGCCGGGTGTGAAGCTCTCGATCACGACGTCGGCCCACTGCGCGAGCCGCAACACCAGGTCATGTCCTTGGGGTTTGCGAATATCGAGCGTGATGCATCGCTTGCCGGCGTTGAGATTGTGATAACTCACCGAGCGCTCCGGACCATAGCGTCCGTCCTTGAACGGACCGAGCGTGCGCACCGGATCGATGCGGCGCGAGCTTTCAACCTTGATGACGTCGGCGCCCAGGTCCGCGAGATAGCGGCCACTCGCCGGACCGACCATGACCCAACTGAGATCGAGAACGTGAATTCCCTCGAGCGGCGCCGTCATATGATCTCCTAGATAACTCCATGCGCGAACAGTGCCTGGATTTCGAGGCGCGTCAGGCCGAGGTCAGCTTCGAGAATCTCGACCGTATGCTCCGATAGCATCGGCGCGGGCCGCGCGGTTTCGATCGAGAAATTCGAGTACTGCGCGAAGCGAGACGGCGCCTCGATTTCGCGTCCAGCAGTGACCGCTACCGAAGTGAACAGTCCGCGCTCGCGATACTGCGCGGACTCGGCGACATCCTTCATGCTGAACACCGGCGAGGCGAGCAGTCCGAGCCTGCGCGCGGAGGCGCCGAACTCAGCTTTGGTCTTGTTTCGGGTGAGGGACTTCAAACCGTCGACCAGCGCGGCGAGATCGGCGGGCGATACTTTTTTCTGCGAGAGATCGCTGAAGAACGACGGCCAACTGATCTCCGCGATATTGCGCGCGAGGTGATTTTCATCCGCGGCCCACTTCGCCAGCCGCTGCGTCATCTGTCCGAACACCGGGCCGAAGGCGACGCTGATCATCACGAAGCCGTCGGCGCATTCATACATGCTGGGAACCTGCACCCCCGCGATCGTCATTGCTCCGTAGCTCCGCTTGATCTCCGGATTGCCGGAAGGCGGCGCGAGATGCTGGCTCATCGCGCTCATCATCGCGGCGATTCTCGCCGAAACATCGCCGCTTTGTCCCAGGCCATCGCGATCGCGCGCAGTAAGCGCGGCGAGCGCTGCGATAGCCGCATCCGAACCGGCTTCCATCATCGCCTGCGGTACCGGAAAAAAGAGCGGTGGTCGATCGGGATCGCCGGTGACGCCGGGCGCGCCGCTCCCCGCCATCACCGTAAGATCCGACGACGCGTATCTGCTCTTGGGGCCGGTAGGGCCGAACGGCGCGATGCGAATCCTGATGGTCCTTTCGGGAATCGTAAAAGTATCGAGCGGCGCGATTCCGTTGACCGCCGCATCAAACAACACGTCGAACTTCGGGAGCAGGCCGCCGAGCAGTTCGCGCGAATCCGCGCTCTGCAGATCCAGTGTGATGCCGCGTTTGTTGCGATTGAGCGCATGCCAGGTGAGGCTCCGCTCGATTCCGGGAATCTCGTCCAGGAACGGCTCGATTCGGCGGCCAGCGGCTCCAGCGAGCGGCTCGACCACCACCACGTCGGCGCCGAACGCCGCGAGGACGTTTCCGGCTTGCATCGTATCGGGCGCGGAGATTTCGAGCACGCGAATGTCATTGAGCATCGCGCCGCTCCGTCAGCATGCATCTGGTATCGGGCATCTTTGTTGACTAACAATTGCGTTACCCCACGCGGGAACTCAAGAGCGACAGAGGTTAGTCATGCCCGATCAGATCCTGGCCCAGCCGGCGCTGTATAGCGCGGACGCAGCGCCGAAGCTCAACGGCGGCCGCTGCAGGAAGTGCGGCTACGTGTATTTTCCGCCACAGACTTATGGATGCGAAGTCTGCGGGGCGACCGGGGATCAGCTCGAGCCGGCGGCCCTCGCGGGTTCAGGCACGCTGCATTCATTTGCCACCGTCCATCTGCATCAGGATCGGAGCGGAAAGGGCCTGCAAGCGCCGTTCACCGTGGGGCTGATCGTCCTGGACGACGGCCCGGCGATTCGCGCGATTCTGAGCGCGCCCACCGATGCAGGCCTTCGCATCGGTGACCGGATGCACTCGATGCTCGTCGCGGCCGGAACCAACGACGAGGGAAAACAAATTGTAGAGCTTCGCTTTGCGAAGACGGAGGCGGTTCGATGAAAAACACTATCCGCGAGATGCGGCCCGTATACGTGGTCGGAATCGGTCTGCACAGATACCAGTACATGAGCGAAACAACCTTCGTGACGCTCGGGCTGACCGCGGTACGCGAAGCATTGCACGATGCGAGAATCGAATACCGTGACGTCGAATCCGCTTACACCGGCACCGCCCTCATCGGAATGGCGGTGTCGCGTCCGATCCTTCGTCATCTTGGCGCGACCGGAATTCCGATGGCGCAAGTCGAAAACGCATCGGCCTCCGGCTCGACCGCTTTTCGCCACGCGTGTCTCGACGTCGCGAGTGGCATCAGCGACGTATCGCTCGCCATCGGGGTCGATAAACCGGCGCCGCTTGCAGCCGCGGCGAGCAAGGCCAACATCCGCGATCTGGTCGGTGCGCGCGTGGTGCCCTTCACGCATTTCGCACTGCTCGCAAATGAATACATGAATCGCTATGGCGTGAAGCCGGAACAGGTCGCGGCCGTGGCGGTCAAGAACAATCGCAACGGCGCACGTAACCCATACGCGCAGCGTCAGAAGGCAGTGACGCTCGAAGAAGTGATGGCGGGTTCGCCGATCTCCGGCAGCCTCACCAAGTTGCAGTGCTGTCCGGTCGGCGAGGGCGCCGCCGCGGTGATCGTCGCGTCGGAAGATGCGATCGCGAAACTGGGCATCGAGCGATCGCGCGCGGTCAAAGTGATCGCGTCGGTGACGCGCACCGAGCACGTCTATCGCGGCGCAAAGAACTTCGACGCCGAACTCACGCGCGAAACCGTCGCGCAAGCATACGAGGAAGCCGCAGTGGGACCGAAGGATCTCGACCTCATCGAACTGCACGATGCGTTCACGATCGAGGAGTTGCTCTATGTCGAAGCGATGGGACTGTGCGGCGAGGGTGAAGGCGCCGCGATGATCGGCAGCGGCGCGACCGATATCGGCGGCAAATGCGCGATCAGCGCGTCCGGCGGGCTACTCGCGATGGGGCATCCGATCGGGCCCACCGGCGCGGGTCAGATCGCCGAGATCACCCGCCAGCTCCGCGGCGAGGCCGGCGCCCGGCAGCAGCCCAACGCGCGGGTGGGTCTCGCGCACATGGTAGGAATCGGCGCGGTCTGCGTAGTGCACATCCTGCAAAAAGGCGCGTAATGAAAAATCGCTTGCCGGACCGAATTTCGCGACGCCTGAGAATTCCGCTCATCGCGGCGCCGATGCTCGCGGTTTCGGGGCCTGACCTCGCCATCGCGGCATGCATCAATGGTGTGATCGGCGCGTTCCCGGTCGCCAATGCACGGACCATCGATACGCTCGAGACATGGCTGACGCGAATCGAGGCGGTGCTCGATAATGCGGCGCGGGAAAATCCCGATCGGCCACCTGCGCCGTTCTGCCCCAATCTGATCATCAAGCGCGCGGAGATGAAGGCTGAACTCGCGTGCATGGTGCGCCACAAAATCGAAATGGTGATCACCAGCGTCGGTTCGCCGACCGAGGCGATCGGCCCGCTGCACGACATTGGATGCACGGTATTCGCCGACGTAGCGACGATTCGCCATACCGAAAAAGCGATCGCCGCGGGCGTCGATGGATTGGTCCTGCTGACTGCGGGCGCGGGCGGCCAAACCGGATGGCTCAATCCGCTCGCCTTTGTGCGCGCTGCACGCCAGATCTTCGACGGTCCAATTGTGCTCGCGGGCGGTATCTGCGATGGCGCGGCGTTGTGGGCGGCGCAGGTGCTTGGATGCGACCTCGCCTATATGGGAACGAAGTTCATCGCGACTGACGAGAGCATGGCGCCCGAGGCATACAAGCGGATGCTGGTCGAGTCAAATATGGACGATGTGATGCTGACCCAGGCCTTCACCGGACTCGACACCAACATGCTCACTCCTTCGATGATCGCGGCGGGGCTGGATCCGAGGACGCTGCCGCCACGCGTGTCGATCGAAGAGGCAGCGCGCAACTTCGGCAGCAAGGGCGGGATGGACGGCCCGCGGCGGTACCGCGACATCTGGAGCGCGGGTCATTCGGTGTCGGGCGTGACGCGGGTGCAAAGCGCGGCGGAACTCATTGAAGAGACAATTCGTGAGTATCACGCGGCGCGCAGTCATACTGCCGCGATGCTGTAAGGCGGGCTATTCCAGGTATTTGCCAAACTGATGCTGGATCGTCGCGCGCATCTGAGCCGCGAGGGCGGGACGCTTTGCAGCTAGATCCTCAGTCTCTTCGGGATCGCGGTCGATGTCGAAGAGCGTTCCGTGATGACTGGGAAAGTACCAGACGTACTTGTAGTCGCCATGGGTCGCGGCCACCGCGCCAGTCGACGGCAACCTGGTAAATACGCTGGAGTACGAAAGCGCCGCAGCGAAGCTCGACTCGCCGACTGGTGCCTTCGAGCCGATCAACGACTGCCCCTCCATCCAATCCGGAATCTCAATTCCCACGAGCTGAAGGATCGTCGGAGCCAGGTCGGTAAGGTCGGCATCGCGAGAATCGGTCTCGCCTACGGTCTGCCCGGGGAGCGAGATCAACAATGGAATGTGCAGTTCAGGATAGTGGAGGTCGGGCGACGCGTGGGTGAAATAGTGGTGGAAGCTCTCTCCATGATCGGCCGTGACAACCAATACGATGTTGGAACCGTGCGGACTATGGGACAGCCAATTGAGGAATTCGCCGAGCGCCGCGTCGACCTCGCTCACATATTCATCGTAGCGCAGCCGCAGCTCATCGACGGTGGTCTGTTGAGATGGCGAGTACAGTCCAGTGGCGGGTGAGGCTTGAAAACCACTCTGGGTAGTGAATTCACTGGATTCCAGGAACCTGCCGAGAAAAGGGGGGCGGACGATGTAGGGGAAGTGGGGCGGGAAAACATGAACCCACAGGAAGAACGGCGTAGGACTGTTTTCAATAAATTCCTGCGCCGAGTCGAATACGGCGCGCTCATTGACTACCGGACGCAGATTAAAGCCGGGAATCATCCCGCCAAAAATATCGAGCAGGACGTAGGGGAACTTTTCATCCAGAAAGACATTCCCGAACAGCATGCTACGGCGCAGTTGCAGTAGAGATATGGCGGGGCGGAACCATGGGGACATCGGAGGCTCCGGCAGATACGTGAACGCGTTACCGATCCGCAAATGCAGCGGATGAGCGTAGGGATTGGTCACAATCGCCGCGGTGGTGAAGCCATGCTGCTTGAGCACTGACGGTAGATTCTTGTCGGCCAAGCGAGCAGGCAAATGACCACCCAATTGGAACACCCGATGCGAAAACGGATACATCCCGGTCAGCAGCGAGCAAACCGCGGTGGTGGTAAAGCTGCAGGTCGAGCTGAATCGGGTGAAGTTGTAACTCCGGTGCGACAATCGATCGAGATTCGGCGTGGTGGGCAGCGGGTAGCCATAAAGGGAGGCGTCCTGCGCGGCGAACGCATCCATTGTGATGAGCACGATACTCGGCCGCGTGTCCTGAATGGTGACATCCGGCGGGGGATCTACCGGCATCGGATCGTAGGGGCGGAGGCTAATGCCGCTCAACAGCGGCGCGACAATCAGCAACGGACTCAGTAACAGGAGAGGCTCAAGTTTGCGATTGAGACGATCGAGGAGCTCGAAAATTGGTTGCCATCCTATCTGAATGATCAGAATGGCTTCGACGGCGAGCGCCAACAGCTTGATGTATCCGGGCGTTGCTCCTATACCGAAAATCACTTTCTTCATCGGATGAGTCGCAAGGATCAGGCTGACGTCGAGAATTCCAATGGTCAGGATGCCTCCGCACAATTGATGCATCCTGCGGCTTGGCACTCGCAGCGAGCTGAGCAGCATCAAAGCTACGCATAGGACGGCTACTCCTGCCGCTTCCATCATCAACAGAAGGAGAAATCGGACCGACAACTCCTTCGCGATTTCCGGCCAGGTGAGAAACAGCACCCATGACATCGAGGAAGTCAGCGCCACCAGTGGACATATGAAGACCAGGGTTGGGACTGCGATCGAGCGAAACAGGCCGCGCCATCGTGTCATGACTTCAAGTCGGAGGCGGTCGACTCACTGGATCCGGGCTCCTGAGTCTCCCCTCGCTTGAAGAGGCCGACTACCTGCTTTCGAAAATAGATAAAGAGCGAGCCGGCGAGCGCGCCGAGCGGCGCCAGTAGCTGCAGAAGAAATCCGCCGGCGTTGGGGTCGATGTAGGCCTCGCAACGCGCTTGCAGCCCCAGCAGGAGAACCATTGCCATCAGTACAATTGTTGTTAGCTTCATTTGACTACCTGTTACAGTAGTTCTTAACAAATGTAGTAAGTTGACGGAAATCGACCGCAGCTCGAGGCGGTTTGAGGAGACGGTCAGCGATCGGAGGGCCGTTCGCCGGTGAGGCGACGGCTGGTTTTGGCATCGCGGTAAATCAGTTCCGCATCGGTCGTCAAATCGGTCTGCGCTGATTCCACCACGGTATGATGGGCCGATAGACGGCAGATTGGGTCGGCTTCCGCAGCATTGCCGGCGAGCATGAAGGCCTGGCATCGACAGCCGCCGAAATCGATGTCTTTGCGGACGCAACTACGACACGGCTCAAGCATCCACGCATCGCCGCGAAAGGCATTCAGACCGGGCGAATCGCGCCAAATATTCGCCAGCGAGCCGGCGCGGACGGTTTCGAAGCTCAGCCCGGGAATGACCTTAGCGGCATGACAAGGCAACACCTCACCGGCGGGGTTGATGCACATGTAGCTGCGACCCCATCCACCCATGCACGGCTTCGGCTCGCCCGAGAGATAGTCGTTCTGCACGAATACGATTTCGAGGGTGCCGCGATATTTCGGGAATTTCCTCGAGTGCGATTTCTTGGGCGCGGAGATACTGCTCTCGCGTCGGCATAAGTGCGCGGCGATTTTCCGCCCCCCACGCATAGAATTGGGTATTCGCCAATTCGAGCCGCTGCGCACCGAGCTCGGACGCGAGGCGAATCAATTCGGGAATCTCTTCGATGTTGAGCCGATGGATCACGACGTTGAGCGTAAACGGAAAACCCAGACTGGTGATGAGGCGGGCGACCTCGAGCTTCTTCTGATGAGATCGCACCCCGGCCACCGTCTCGGCGTTCTTTATCGAGGCGCCCTGGATGCTCAGTTGGATATGCTCGAGGCCGGCATCGCGAAATCGGCGGAGTTTCTCTTCGTCGAGCAGCGTCCCACCGGTAATCAGGTTGGTGTACAGATCGCAGCCGCGCGCATGGCGAATCAGTTCGGTGAGATCATCGCGCAGCATCGGCTCGCCACCCGACAGATGCAGTTGCACCACGCCAAGTTCCGCAGCTTCGGAAAAGGTGCGGCACCAGTCCGACGTGGAAAGCTCGTCGCGGGTGCGTGCGAAATCCACCGGATTGCTGCAATAGAGGCATCGCAGCGGACATCGATAGGTGAGTTCGGCGACGAGAGTATAAGGGCGGGGCGCGGCGCTCATTGCAGGAGTCCTCGCGCGCGAATCGAAGCGAGGAATTGGTCCACCTCGGCGATCAGGGTATCGCGATCGGCGCCGCGAAATTGTTGCGTGAGACCATCGACGATTTGTTCGATCGAACGCTCCCCATCGCACATCCGCACGATGGCCGCGCCAGTCTCATTCAGCATCAGCGCTGCCTCGGGGAACAGGATCATCTCCTGGTTCGCGACCGGATCGAATTTGAGCCGCGCCCTCGATGCGAGCCGCGGGCGCCATTTAGCTTCGCCATCCATCAAAGTTTCCGCGTGTCATGCCAAAGCGGCGGCAGAAATCCCGGCGAGACGTAAGCATAGTGGATCGCATCGAGCAGGCCCCACAGGATGTGGCATTTGATGGTAAGCGCCTCGGCCGCACGATCTTGCATCTCGCGCGTGGTGCAATGCGCGACGACGTACTGCAGGCCGAAGTCGGAATCGCGTGCGGCCAGGGTCAGGCGGCCGCGGAAATAGTCGAGGCCGCGGCTATCAAGCCACGGATAGAGCTTCTCCAAGGCGACGATTCGATCCGCCATCAACACGGGCGCGAACAATTCCGTGAGCGACGATGCCACCGCTTCGGTGAGCGAGCGCGTCGCGCACAGATTCACATACGCATCGACGGCGAAGCGCGCGCCCGGCAGCACATAGCGGAGGCTGGCAACATCGGCGACCTCGAGGCCCGCGGCCTCGGCGAGGCGGTACCATTTGCTGATGCCGCCTTCGACGTCGCCGATGCCGTCGTGATCGGTAATGCGGGAAATCCACGCGCGGCGAAATTCGCGGTCGTCAGCCTTCGCAAGGATGGTCGCGTCTTTCTTGGGGATGCTCCACTGATAGTAGAAACGATTTTCGATCCACGCCTGCAGTTGGCGCTTGGTCAGCTTGCCCTGATGCATGAGGACGTGAAACGGATGCTTGTCGTGATAGGCGGCGGCGCCAATCGCGCGCAACCTCGCAACGAAATCATCCGGTGAGTCGGGCGGCTGCGTCGCTTCAGTTTCGCTCATTGCTCAGGGCTCCCAGCTCAAACGATGAAGTCCATGCCGTCTTCGGCGACTTCCCATCCCGCCGTCTCGATTGCGCGGCGCTCGGGCGAGGCCTCATCGAGAATGGGGTTGGTGTTGTTCACGTGAGTATAGACCTTTCTGGCGCGAAGGTGGGCGAGCCGCGCGAGGCTGCCGTCGGGTCCGTCGATTGGAACATGCCCCATCGCCAGGGATGTACGGCTTCCCACACCCTGGCGCGCCATTTCGTCGTCGGACCAGAAGCTCCCATCGAACAGGACGCAATCGCATCCCGCAGTCGCGGCGATGAGCGCTTCTCCAATCCGCTTTATCGCGGGCACGTATAGAATTGACGAACGGCTTTGGTCGTCGATGATTCTGTAGGCGACTGTGGCTTCCTCGAGGCCATCAGATGGAGTTTTGACGTAGGTCGGTATCTTACCGTCGACGAAAACCGCCTCGTAGGTGAGGTTAGTCTCGCGATTTGTTTCCGGCTGATGATTCTGGATTTCGGCCCACGAAAATTTTCCCGCGGCCGTCAGCGCCTCGAATATGGGATTCGCTGCGAACACCCATTCATAGACCCGCCGAGTACATCGAAGCGGTATGGTCTGCGTTTCGCGAAGCGACAGCAATCCGGTGACGTGATCGAGTTCTGCATCCGTCAACAGCACGGACGCGATCGATGATCCCCTCGCGGTCTCCTTCGGAAGCAGTTCCGGGAACGACGAAATCTGAGTGCGAAGATCAGGGCTGGCGTTAAGCAACAGCCATTGCGAGCCGTTACCGCTTACCGCGATAGAGCACTGCGACCGCGCCTTCGCGCGAAGCGTGCCGCTTCTCAGCCCATAGCAATTGCGGCAGTTGCAGTTCCATTGCGGAAAGCCGCCGCCCGCCGCGGAGCCGAGAATATGGACCCGCACAAAAAGCCGAGCTTATGACTCCGAATTGCTATCCGACGCCGTCTCGATAACCGGCCGATTCGGAATCCGAACCTTGCCGGTCTCCGGGAGCGCGGAACTGTAGCAGTTGATCTCCGCATCGCAGCGGAGCTCGACAAATTCTGGTGTTTTCCAATCGTTCATAATGATGTGACCCCGTTCGGTAATTATACGCGAAGCTCTTCTTCTTGAGCAAGCCAAATTTCTCTAGAGCAAACTAAACCGCTATGAAGATGTCGTCAACCGACCTTGGCCAGCTTAACCCTCGACCCAAAGTCGTCAAGTAGCTGAGGTGCCGCCATCCACCATATATACCCCGCCGGTGCAGTAGCTGCTCTGGTCGGATGCGAGAAACAGCATGACGTCGGCCACCTCCTCCGGGTTCCCATAGCGTCCGAGCGGCACGGCGCCCTGAACCTGCTCCTTGGCTTGCCCCGGATGACCCGGCGCGAACATCTCCTCGATCGAGCGCATCATCCGGGTTTCAATCGGCGCGGGGTTCACCGTGTTGACCCGGATCTTGAGGGGAGCGCATTCGAGCGCCGCCGTGCGCATCATGCCGATCACGGCGTGTTTGCTGGTCACGTATGCCGACATGCCGCCATAGCCGTGGATGCCGGCCGTCGATGAGGTGATTACGATGCTTCCGCCGCCGCCCTTGGCCATCACCGGAATCACGTGCTTTAGACCAAGCCATACCCCGCGAACGTTGACCGCGATGACCTTATCGAAGACTTCGATCGGGTAATCGGGAATCGGCTTGAAGTTGCCCTCGATACCGGCGTTGGCGAGGTATATATCGATGCGGCCATAGCGTTCGACCGCGGTCTTGACGTAGCGCTGGGTATCCTCGTCGCTGGTCACATCGGCGCAGACCAAGCTTGCATGCTTCTCGCCTATCGCGTCAACGGCGCCGCGCAATGCCCGCTCTTCGAGGTCGACCAACAGCACCTTGGCTCCCTCATCGACCAATCGTTTCGCCGCCGCGCGTCCGATTCCGCCTGAGCCACCGGTGATTACTGCCACGCGACCATCCAGCTTACCCATGTTCTCGCCTCCGACGCTCCAAGTTCATTCGCAAGTTCATTCGCAAGTTCATTCGCAGATTCATTCGCAGGTTCATTCGTATGTTCATTCGTATGTTAGTGGCCGTGCTGAAATCCTCAAAACGGAACGTCTCATCTTGGCTCTTTCGTTTCATAAGTAGGCGCTCGCCTTGCCGCGCGAAACCGAGAACGTTTCCAGCACCATCGAGCCTGCCGCGCTGGTCGCTTTGTACTCGAAGAACAGCAGCGATTTGCCGGTGCCTGCTTCCGCCATCGCCGCCCCGATCTGTACCCCTCATCGATTTGCTGCATGGCTATTTCAAGATCGTCAGCGAAGATGCGCACCACCAGTGCACCCTCGTCGAGAAGCACCTGGTAAGTCTCTTCCATAAATTCATCAACAAACCGCGAAAGCGATCGAGGCAATTCACTCCGAACGGATCGAGGACCATTCCAGCGAGCTGGCGCATCACGCAATACCCCCCAATAACGCTGTGAGAGGATCGCATATGCGCAGTCGACTGCGGAGCAGGCGAAGGCCCGCTCCGATCACGGCGAGGCGAGCGGGATGCTGGACGCTGTCATGGAAACCGGCCTCGCCGGCTTCCACCAGATCGGCGGAGTTCCGAGGCAGCAATACGCAATCGCTTGCCTCGCACAAATCGACACGCGGATAAGCCGTACCGATAATGCGCCGACGATGCTGGATGAGGCTCTGGCTCGCGTCGAACGTAGCGGCGAAAAGGTGGATCTCACTGAAATTCTGCCCCTTAGAGGTGAAGTAGTTCTTGCGCATGACGCCTCAGCAACAGCCGAGGCCGAGCGACGCATCCGCGCCTGCCGCCCCAGGTCGCTCGTGCTCAAGAGGCCAAATGGTGCGAACTTCGGACCGTGACCACCCTCGCCCGGCTGCTCACCAAGCAGGGTAGGCGCGACAAGGCGCGCGCGATGCTATTCGATGTTTACAGCTGGTTCACCGTGGGCTTCGACAGCGCCGACCTGAAACCCGCCAAGGCTCTCCTCGAGAGACTGGACTCATAGTCAGTTTCCGTCGGCTCCGTGCACCCGAATCGGTTTCGAGGAATCATCGAGCTTTGCGTTCTCAGTCGTCGTCGCAGGTCGTTACGCCCGTGACGGTAAAGCGCTGCGTAAAATCCGTTTTTGCGCGCGCGTCGGAAACCAGCGACAGGTCGATGCCGGTGTAAAGGTAGCCGTATGGTGAAGCGGTACAGACGACTGGAATCGGATTGTAGGTAACCGTCACCGAACAGGTCGATCCGGGCGCAACGGCGGGAGGACAGGTTATTCCCGAGACGAACGCACTACCAGGAGCCGGAGTTATGGTTCCGAAGGTCTGGGCTATTACCGCGGCTCCGGCGACATTGAGATCAATGTCTCCATCGCTGATGAAGGTCGCGATGACCGAGTACGGGGCGTCAGGGATCACAGCGTAGCCGCCATTGGGCGTCTGCCATGTGTAATGTGACGAAGGCGTCGAAACGAAACCGAAGCCGCGGTCCGCTCCGGTAGTGCTGGTCCCATTGCTCGCATAGACCGTCTCCGTCCCGCTCTGATAGAGCACTGGCGGAACGGTCGGTCCCCCGGCCGTCATGCCCAACAGATTGCCGTACAGGTCCCAGGTGCAGGTGTTGTAGTGAGGGGTCACTTTGGGACGGCAACCGCGACCCGAACACGCGCCATAGCTGGTGTAGCTGCAATTCCCAACCACTGTATCTCCGACAAACTCGTAGCCTGCAACGACCAGCCCGCGTGCGCCCGACTGCGGTGTGAACTGGAGATGATATTCATAGGCAAATGCTGTATGCCCTATACCAACCAAAATCAGGATGACAGATGCACCAATCAAGAGCTTCAAGGATGATTTTTTCATGGGCGGAACACTCCAAGGCCGGTTGAATGCGCCGGACAGTAGCGATTTTCTACCGACCGAACAAGTACGAAATCGCTGAGAGTTTGGTCGGAATCACGCGGACATTTGTCGGCCCAAAGGTGAGCGGGTTCCGCTCGAGAAATTAAACCACATCGCTACGGAGACGGCGCGCGGGTCAGCGGAATCGTGATGCCTCCGTAGAGTGCGCGCCTGGGACCGTAGGCCGGCGACGCGACGCCGATGCCGGTGCCGTTGCGAATCTGGTAGGTGCGGTCGAACACATTGATCATGCTGAGGCGGCATTGGGCCTCGCCGAATTGCGGCAACGGGATACTTCGCACGATTCCCGCATTGAATTGCAGGATCGGCGGCAACTCGCCGGAGTTTGCGAAGCCACGGCGATATCCGCTGCCCCAGATCGCATCGCCGGTGAATAGAAAGCCCCACCATTTGTAGGATGCGCCCGCCGAGCCGGTGAACATCTGGTTGTCATCCAGCGTGACCCAGTGATTGGCGATGTAGCTGATTTCGTCTGCATCGTCGGCCAGAAACGCCCCCGCATTGATGTATTTCGCCTGCAGCACGGTATACGAAAAGTTGAGATATGCGTTTAGCGCTTCGTAACCATACGCCATGCTGAAATCGGAACCCCATGCGCGGCTGCGCCGATAGGTCAGCGGCGCGGTAACCAGGGTGCTGCCCAACTGCCCAAGGTCGAGTTGATTGTGCCCCAGCTTGAAAAATCCATCGAGGCCGAGATTCAGATGCTCGAAGATGCGCTGCCGGATGCCCACATCGAAATAATCGTCGGTCTCGGCACCGATGCGATCATTACCGCTGTTCGCCGGCGCGGCGCCGGTAGTGTTGGCGAATTTTTCAACCGTGCCGAGCGCGACCTGGTCGAATGGCGGTACTTTGAAGTAACGCGCGTATCCGCCGTGCAGGATGGTTCCGCGCCTCACCTCATACTCCACTCCGAGGCGCGGACTTAGCTGATTGCGGGTCACAAACGCGCTCATCCAGTCCCAGCGCGCGCCAAAGTTGATGGTCAGATTCGGGATCGGGCGCCATTCATCCTGCAGGTAGAATCCCAATAGCCATGCAATTTGATTGTTGTTATCGACGATCGAGATGGGATTCGAACTACTTTGCATCCCGTTGGTCGCCGGAAAGGTCTCCGCATGCTCATCGAGCTCGACCGCTTCGCCGCTGAGATAGAATCCGGCGCCGATCGTGTGATGCGAATCGAGCTGGTAACTGGTGTCTTCCTGGATGCCGTTGACGAAGCCAGTGTGGAAAATTTTCGCTGCGATGCCGTTGTAGATGAGGTCGCCTTGCCGATCCGGATCGAAGCTCAGGACGTAGTAGCGGCTGAACGCCGCCAGTTGATAGGTGGTTCTGTCCCCGAGACTGCCCTGCAGCGCCAGAATTCCGTAGTAACTCTGCTCCAACTCGGTATCGGTGACTTGGGCCGAAGGATAAACCGGCACCCCTGCCAGATCGAACTCCTGCTCGAGACCCGGCTGCGGCGGGACCTGGAAGTAACTGATGGCGGTTCCTGTCATCAACGATAGCCGTGTTTCCGGATTGATCAGGTAGGACAGGTTGGAGAATCCCTGACCCTGATCCGAATGATCATGACGTGGGGTTGGACTGGTGGTCGGCGACTGCAAGCCCAGATCGGTGCGAAGATAGTATCCGCTGGCGTAGTAGCTGAAGTTACCCACGCATCCGCCGAGCTCGAAACTCGGCTCCAGGGTGCCGCGCTGTCCGCCATAGAGGTCGAGGTTATTCAAAGACGCGCCACCATCGACGCATCCATCTTTGGTGTGAATGTCGACCACTCCTTCATTGCGATAGCCGATCTCGGCCGGCATGACACCGGTTAGCAACGTGAGGCTATGCACGAAGCGCGGACTGAAAATCTCGCCGAAGCTGGTAACCGCATCGGGGAGGAAAACGTTGTTGATCCGGTATTGGACGCCGCCGCCATTCTCACCATGGATATGAATCTGCCCCTGACCCTGACCATAGGAGTCCTGGCTCACGCCGGGCGCCTGCTGCAGAACCTGCGCGAGGGAGGAGTTCTGTCCTTGCGGCAACCGGTGAATCGACTCGCGGTCGAAATGATAGGCAGAGCTGCCGGTCTCCGGCGAGAGATCGTTGAGGGCGCGATCGAACCGCGGCGCCAACACCTCAAGGGTGAGCGGCTTCTTCGCCGCCATGGTGAGAACTATCGGCTTCGACGCGTTTCCGGCGGTTACGGATACGGCCAACGCGGCGGGCTCGAATTCCTGCTTCGCTACCGTGAGCTCGAAGGTTCCGGGAGCGGCGCGGAGGACGAATTTTCCATTGCGATCCGAACGCGTGCGCGCCGCCAGATGACCGTTGGCCGTTTTGAGCACGACCTCGGCATCGCTAATGGGATGCCCCAGGGAATCATTGATAGTGCCCGCGATTTTCTGCTGAGGCGTAGCCGGATTGGCATCCGCCGCCATTACCGATTGAGCGAATCCTCCGAAGAGTAACAGCGCAATCGACATGCTGATGAGCGACCAGCCTGAGGTGGAATATCCGCGGCGCAACGAACCCCTCGCATCCTGTGAGGGTGATAGTGTGTGAATTCCTACCTCCGCTCAAGCAGCGACATGCGTCGGAGATGGTGGCGACGAGTTTCTTAGTTGCCGGGTGCAGCTACTCGCTGAACTTCCAGGTATTCGCGGCGGTGCCGCTGACGCGCCATCGAGGCATCACGATTTTCGGGTCACCGGTTTCTTCGAACAGCACTTCAGCCGGCAGCCCGATTGCAACTTCGGATTCATCGTTGGTCATGACGCCCGCGACGCGCGTCACACTGCCATCAGCCTCTTTGCAATCATCCAACTCGATAATCGCGACGACGTATGGCACCGCGCCGACGAATGCGCCGACGATCGGCTGCGTAACCACGACGTAGCTGTGGATCACGCCCTTGCCCGCGGTTTCGAACCAATCGATATCCATCGAGGTGCACTTGCTGCATGCGGGAATGTTGGGCGGAAACCATTTGTGGCCGCATTTGTTGCATTTCCGTACGAGATACTTGCGCTGGCGCGTTCCGGCCCACCATTCGTGGGTGTCCGGATCGGGAAGGATGCGCAGCTTCGAATAGTCAATTGTGACAGCCATTTCCGCAACTCCTCAGGCAGCCATGCCGCGCAGGATGAGGCAGCTCGCCATGTTCTCCCATCCCCACGCCATCCCACAGCAGATGCGCGCCTTGCGAAGCTGACGGCATCCTTTGCTGCGATCGTAGGTGTGCTGCCCCTCGCGCCAACCCGGACACGCGTCGTCCGCGCGATGACGCAACTGGCGCACATTCTCGATCACCATCTGCACACCGTGCGTATAGCCCTCCGACAGATGCCCACCCGAGAGATTGCTCGGCAGCTCATGATCGATCTGCAGACGACCGCCCTTCACAAATTCACCCGCCTCGCCGGGCCGGCAAAAGCCATTCGCTTCGAGTTGGATGAGCGTGGTGAAGGTGAAGGCGTCGTAACACGAGATGAAGTCCACATCGTCGTGCGTGATGCCCGCCATGCCGAATGCGCGCTTCCATCCATAGTTGCCCGCGACGTAGTGGAGCACCGGCCGCGAGTAGTTCCACTGCGGGTTCTCGGTCATCGTGCGCGCGTATCCGCCCATGATGAAAACCGGTGGATGCTTCAGGTCGTAGGCACGCTCGCGCGAGGTCACGATGATCGCCGCCGAGACGTCGGTCTCCTGGCAGCAGTCGAGCAGGCGAAACGGCTTCACGACCCATCGCGAGCGCTGATGGTCCTCGATCGTGATCGGCTGGCGAAACCGCGCCTTGGGATTCAGGCTCGCATGGTACCGATGCGCGACCGCGATTTCCGCGAAGGCCTTGGTGGTGCATCCCGTGTCGTGCAGATAGCGCATCGCGGACATGCCGAAGCGCTGCGCCGGCGTCGTCCAGCCCCATCCCATGTTGAACTGATTGTCGTCGGATGCGGTCGCGACCGGAATCGGTCCGCCCGGAATCTGCCCGCCCATGCGCCGGCCCGACCGTCCGTTCATCGAGCGGAAGCACACGATGGTCTTCGCATAGCCGGCTTCGATAAGACCAATCGCGTGCGCGACCAAGGCCTCGGTGCTGGAGCCGCCGCCGAAAATGTCGAGGCAGTAGTTGAGCCGCATGCCCAGTGCGGTCGCGACATGCCCCGAGGTAGTGGAATCCGCCGCCTGGTAGCTGGTCATCCCATCGATGTCGGAGGCTTGCAGGCCCGCATCGGCCATCGCGTTGGTGATCGCCTCGCACGCCATCGAGAGCGTGGTGCGATTCGACGGCCGCATATGCGGCGTCTCGCCGACCCCGACGATGCAATATTTATCCGTCAATGCTCCCATCGGTTTCCTCAGTTCAGGCCGGACGCGGCCACACGCCGGGGACGCTGGTGGCCAACCACTTGACGAGTGCGGCGTTGACTTCGAGCGGTTTTTCCTGCGCGACCCAGTGGCCGGCCTTGATGATTTCTTCCTTCAGGTTGCGGCAATGCTGGCGCATCGGCTCGCCGAGCCGCGAATGCACCGACTCGCACACGAAATCATACAAAGCGGCGATAAACAGTACCGGCATATCGAGGTTGCCGTCGTTGGGGGCTTTGCGCCCATACGCTTCGTTGGTTTTGTGATTCATGTACCAGGAGCTCGGCCCGAAGAATCCGTTGCGCTCCAATGCCGACACATACACGCTCAGGTCTTCCTCGCTGATGACATCGCCGTCGCACGGCACGTCGGGAATCTCGGTACTGCCGAAAAGTCCGCGACCTTTGCGCGCCATCGAGGTCGCCGCGCGCTTGTGCTCTCCCGATGGATCGCCTTTGCGGAATGCGAGCTTCAGAAATTTGCGCACGTTCGCATCCATCGGATCGGTCGCCGCCGCGAAGTTCTCCTCGTAAAAGCGCATATACTCCCACTGGCCGTACGGAAACTCGCTCTGAGGATAGAGCTGGCGATCGACCAGTGTCAGCGTATGGTCGAGGCCGCGATCGATCGTGTAGTAAGGTACACACAGGCTCGCGACCGCCTCGCATCGATCGGGATGATGGCTCGCGACGTTCCACACCACCGGACTGCCCCAATCGTGACCGACCCATACCGCCTTCTTGCGTCCGGTCGAATCGAGCAATTCGATCATGTCGCGAACGATCAGTTCCTGCGCGTAGTCTTCATGCCGATTGTAAACTGAGGAACGCCCATAGCCGCGCATGTCGGGTGCGATCGCGCGAAACCCCAGCGCCGCAAGGGCGGGAAGCTGATGGCGCCAGCTTATCGATAGCTCCGGCCATCCATGGACAAAAATTACCGGTGGTCCATCTTCGGGACCCGCCGCGAGATAGAAAGTCGTATGCCGGTCGGTCTTAACGGTATGCTCGGTAATCGACACCTGCGCCACCTCATCAATTGTTTTCCTCGGACTCCGCTTCGCTTCGCCCTCGGAGCGCCTGCGGCGCGGCTTCGCCCGCTTAGCGCCGGGCTCAGCATCGTGCCCTGCAAAAACTCTCGCCGCCTTCGCGATCGCGAGATTCACTTGCATTGCCACGAAAATCAAGCGCCATCGGCGTTTTGGACAGGCTCTCGAATGTGCGATACGCTGAATTGCTACCCTAATTGAAGGAAGCCTGAAGGAGGCACCCGACGAATGACTCGCACCATTCCGATGCGCAATGGCATCTTCCTGGCCCCGTTCCACCCGCTCGACCAGGATCCAACTGAATCACTGCACCGCGACCTCGAACTCATCGAGAACCTGGATCGGCTGGGCTACGAGGAAGCCTGGATCGGCGAGCATCATTCCGCCGGCTTCGAGATCATCGCATCGCCCGAGGTTTTCATCGCCGCCGCGGCCGAGCGCACCAAAAAGATTCGCCTCGGCACCGGCGTGGTGTCGCTGCCCTACCACAACCCGCTGATGACGGCGAATCGCATCATCCAGCTCGATCATCAAACCCGCGGGCGCGTGATGCTCGGGGTCGGCCCCGGCCTGCTTCCCTCCGACGCGATGATGCTCGGGATTAATCCGATGACGCAGCGCGACCGCATGCTGGAAGGCATCCAGGTCATCATGCGGCTCTTCAACGGCGAGGTCGTGACCGAGAAGAGCGACTGGTACAACCTCGTCAACGCGCGCGCACATCTGCTGCCCTACACCAAACCGCATCCGGAGATCGCGGTCGCTAGCGCCGTCAGCCCGTCGGGCGGGCGCGCGGCAGGCAAGTACGGCTTCGGGATGTTGTGCGTCGCGGCGACCAATGCCAACGGCTTCGATGCGCTCGGCACCAACTGGGCGGTCGCCAATGAAATCGCGGCGGAGAACAACCGCACGATGGATCGCAGCAAGCTGCGTCTGGTCGGGCCGGTGCACATCGCGGAGACTCGCGAGAAGGCGCGCAAGAACGTCGAGTACGGCATCTACAAATGGATGGAGTACTTTGCGCGGCTCAATCCGCTCACCCCGATGCCGCCCAGCGGCGCCGATCCGATCGAGTTGATGATCGAATCGGGTAATGCGGTCATCGGCACGCCCGAGGATGCGATCGCGCAGATCAAACGCCTCGAGGCTAAGCAGGGCGAGTTCGGCGCCTTCCTGCAGCTCGCACACAACTGGGCCAGCTTCGACAACACCATCAAGTCGTATGACCTGTGGGCCGAGCACGTCGCGCCGGTATTCAAGAACGCCAACGTGAGCCGTCAGGCATCCTACGATTGGACCATGTCAAATGCGCAGGACTTCATGGGCCAGGCGATGCAGGCGGCAGGCGCGATGATTCAGAAGCACGCCGACGAGCGCGCCGCCAAGAAGGCGGCCAAGGAAGGTAACGGCGCCGCGACTGCAGCATCGAAGTAGCCTCGATATAGAAATGCCAAGGGCGCGGCATCGATGCCGCGCCCTCTACTTTTGTATTCCTATATCCTCGCGGCACGGTCGACGATCGATGAAATCCCCTGCACCACTCTCACGCCGTCCTCTGATACCGCCGAGGCTGCGAGGACCAGTCGCGACACGCCTGCTTCCTGGTATTGCTTCATTACATCAGCGGTTGGTGGGTCGCCGCCCATCAGCAGCACTGAAAATTCGAGCTTCTCCGGATCGCGGCCGAATTCGCGGGCCATCTTCTTGATCTGAGGAATGCACTCGCGCGCCTTCTCGACGCTGAGCCCGCCCGGGCACCATCCGTCGGCGTAACGCGCGACGCGTTTGAGCGCGTACTTCGGATCGTGCGCACCGAGCCAGATCGGAGGCCCCGGCTTCTGCACCGGCTTGGGACCGAGCTTGATGGACGGGAACTTTACGATATCGCCGCTGTAGCTGACGTCGTCGCCACTCCATAGTATCCGCAACGCTTCGCAGGATTCGCGCAGATGCTGCCAGCGCCGCGAAAAATCCACACCCATCACCTCGGCTTCCTCGCGAAACCATCCGGCGCCGACGCCAAGCACGAGCCGTCCTTTCGAGTAGAGATCGATCGATGCGGTAACCTTGGCTGTTTCGATGACATCGCGCTGCGGCAGCAGGCAAATTGCGGTGCCGATTTTGATGCGCGAAGTCGCATCGGCGGCGATCGCAAGCGCCACGAACGGATCGATGAGCCGCGCGTAGAACTCGGGAACTTTTCCGTCGCGCGAGCGCGGGTAGTGGGTCGTGTAGGAGGTCGGAACAGCCATGTGTTCGGCTACGAAGAACGATTCGAAGCCGAGGTTCTCGGCCTCGCGCGCGATCGCGCCGGGATTGCCTGACTGCTCGGTGAGAAAAACCAACGCACCGATTTTCATGCTGAGTTCCCCTCGCCTTTGGACTTTAGGTGACTCTCACCATAGCACCGAAGGCAGCAATATCGCGCGCGGCGGGCGCGAGCTACGGGTGAAGCTTGAACTGGTTCAAGGCCAGTACCGCGAGGAATGGTACTTCGGTGGTGTGATCGATCGGGTTGGTTCCGAATATTAGTCCAGGAACTACGAAGTTGTTGTTATCCACCAGAAACTCCTGGTAGGGGCCGGACGGATTCTTCCCGGTGATGTAGCTGAAGGCAGTTTTCGTGTTGACCGGTGTGACCACTGAATCCTGTTGCAGCGAAACCAGCGCGAGGGGAAATTCGGGCGTGAACAAATAGGTATCGGCGCTGAGCAGTTGCGCATACAGCGGATTGCTCATATCGCCCTGCATGAGTTGCTCGGCATAGGTGGTCGTCAACAGCGGTTCAACTGAATTGTTGTTAATGGCCCACGCCGTTCTGGTCGCCTGGCCGGCTACGGTTATTACCGCCGAGGTGTCCGAGGTATCGGTGTGGTAGTACAGGCCGTCCAGGTTGTCGCTGGAACCGCACGATTGACTGTTCATTGGGCAGTTGTAGAACGCATCCGCCATGATGTCGGTCGGCGCGATGTCCCCATAGGCGGCAAAGCTCAACGCCAGATTGGCGCTCAGATACGGCTTCGACAGGGCCGAGGTGGTCGGATCAAGCAAAAACCACTGATTGTTGTTGGACGAAACGTTATCGAACAGGTAGGGCAGCATCGTTCCGGTCAGGTCGAACACTCCTGACATCGTCACCGCCAGCTTCAAGTCCACCTTCAGCGCGGCTGCGTAGCGAGGATTGTCCTGCATCAGATGGGCCGCTTCCAGGGCATAGGCACCGCCCTCGGAATAACCTGAGATGTAGAGCGGCTGCTTGCCCGGCACCTTGCTCGACAGGTAACTGCGCGCCGCTTTTACCATCGCAAGTCCGCTCTGCGCGTCGACCCCCGGATAGATCACATACGGATGGGGTTCAGTGGTATCGATGCCAAGTCCGATGTAATCGGGCATCACCACCACGTAACCCTGCGAGGCCCAAAGCGCGGCCAGCAGAATTCCGTAGTAGTTGCCGTCCGGATTAGCGCCGGTGATGAAATTGGAGGGCACGCTGCTGCGCTGAATCGTGGTGCCGTGGAAGAAGAGTATGATTCCCTTGATTGATGCGGGCGCCAGCTCCGGAATCACGATTCCTCCCGATACCATTACTACGGCGCCGTTCACATTGACGGCGCCGTAAATAATCTTGCTGGCATCAACTTTTTGAATACCCAGCGGATTGTTAGCGATCGGATCCGCCGCCACATCGAAGTTGCCGAAATCGGCGGTGTTCAAACTCTCCTCGTTCTTCGCGCAATCCGCCTGGGAAAGGCTGCTCGGGCAGATCGCGTCGCTGTAGTAGGCATCCAGAGCCGGGTTCGCGGGCGTTTCGTCCGCCGCCTCAACCTCGTCCGACACATCAAAAGACGGAGTGCCGGTCGAATAGGTCGTTACCGCAAGGGTCAATGCCTTGGATGGCTTGCCTTCGCCCTTGGCGCTGTCGAATGGCGCGGGGTGGGAGCCACTCGACGAGCCCGAATCACTCCCGCCGCATGCGCAAACCAGCAGGGCCAGGGCCAAAATCGGCGCCATCCGAAGCGAGGAAGTCCTGGTCAATTTTCACCTCTGACGAGTTTCTTCATGCCTTCGCAGTTTCCTTGTCGATGACTGAAAGAAGTCGCGCCACTCACGATTTCCGTGCCGGCAATAAGGAGCCTCCGTTATCCAGAAGTGCGGCATCATATTAATCCGCTCCCCTTTGTGTCAAAGGCGTCTTGCTCAAAGGACCTACTGACTTGCCGTTTTCCGCGAATGTCACCGCGCGGCGAACGCGCTAGTATCGCGCGTATGGCGCTACTCGCATTGAGCCGCTTCCAGTTCACACCCGATCTCAACATCTGCCGCGTGCTTAACGGCATGTGGCAAGTCTCGGGAGCGCATGGCCACATCGAGCCGAAGCGTGCGGTCGGCGAGATGTTCGCCTATCACGATGCCGGCTTCACCACCTGGGACCTCGCGGATCACTATGGACCCGCAGAGGATTTCATCGGCGAGTTCCGGCGCGAGTTCGCCCGACGCAATGGCGCGGAGCGGCTTTCGGAGATCCAGGCATTCACCAAATGGGTACCGAGGCCGGGCCGCGTCACGCGGCGGATGGTCGACGACGCGATTGGACGCTCGCTGGCGCGGATGAGCGTCGAATGTCTCGACCTGTTGCAATTCCATTGGTGGGATTATTCCGATCGAAGCTATCTCGACGCGCTCAAGCATCTCGCCGATATGCAGCGCGAGGGCAGGATTCGTCATCTCGCGCTGACCAATTTCGACACTGAGCGGATGCGCGTCGTTAGCGATGCCGGCATTCGCGTGGTGTCGAACCAGGTGCAGTACTCGCTTGTCGATCGCCGTCCCGAGGTTTGGATGGCGCCGTTCTGCCGCGAACACAACATCGCGCTGCTCACCTACGGCACGGTGCTGGGTGGATTGCTATCGGAAAAATTCCTGGGGCGTTCACAGCCGCATCGCGGCGAGCTCAACACCGCTTCGCTGCAAAAGTACAGCAACATGATCGATGCGTGGGGAGGATGGCCGCTGTTCCAGGAACTGCTCGGCGCGTTGAAGCCGATTGCCGATAAGCACGGGGTGAGCATCGCCGACGTAGGTATTCGCTACATCCTGGATCGCCCATTCGTCGCCGGCGTGATCGTCGGTACGCGGTTGGGGGTCGCTGAGCATATCGCGGACAATGCGCGGGTATTCGGTTTCGCGCTGGATGCCGACGATCGCACGCGCATCGAAGCAGTTCTCGCCAAGTCGCGCGATTTGATGAAAGTGATTGGCGACTGCGGCGACGAGTATCGCTAACACCTCGCGTTGTCATTCAGCGACGAGTATCGCTGGTCGCGCAGCTTAGAACACGATCGGCAGCTCCAGGTACTCGCGATAGATAAAGTCGCGATGCTCGAAGAGCAACGGCGAGCTCGCCGCCAGCACCAGCGGACTCTTCTCGGTGTACATATCGCGAAATGAGTCCGCCATCGGGCACAGCTCGACCGGCAGCGGCCGGATGATCGCGGAAAACGTCGCCCAATAAATGTCGAGGGCCGAGAGCCGATCGCTGATGAAGAACTTGCTGCCTTTGGCTTTCTGACTTTCCAGTTGTGCCGCCAGCGTCTTCAGAATCGATGCGACTCGCGCGGGAGCAGCAGCGGCGGCTTCCTCACTATAAAGGTACTTGCTGCCGAAGCGTCGCCAGAAGTCGCGCGTCCTCTGATCGGTTTTTGGGTTGCTCACGGTGCCATGGATCAGCGTTTGCCGCCGCTGCCATCCGATGCCGTTCTCGCCGGCAATCTCATTGATGAGGCCGAACATCAGCACCCGGTCGCCGGCGTTTGCGGGAATCAGCGCGGGCTCGGGCTGCAGGCGCTCGGCAAGGTAAAGCTGCTCGATCCAGGTTGAGCGCGGGCGCTCATCATTCCAGATCGCGACCGGCGCGCTGGATTGCGCGGTCCATTCGATGAGTTCGCGCTGCGAACCATCTTTGCCGGCGGTCGCGACGGGAGTGTACGGAATCTTCTTGACGTGGAAAATTCCCTTGCAGGCCTCGCGCCACGGACCAGGGACCGCGACTTCGCCGAGGATGAGGCGCAGCCCCGACATCGCTTTGGCGTCCTGGAGGCTCGCGTATTTCAACTTCACATCGGTTACGGCGATTTGTTCAGCCATCGTAATGCCTCCTGCGCTCAGGAATTGGCGCGCCCCCATCATGCAAGATTATCGGCGACTTTCAAATTGAAGACGCCCCTGCTATCGAACGGGAATCCTCGCGGAGGCTACGCATCATGGATCGACTGAAGGGCAAAGTGGCGTTGATTTCCGGCGGCGCGCGCGGACAGGGTGCGGCCGAAGCGCGGTTGTTCGTGAACGAGGGCGCCAAGGTTGTGATCGGCGACGTGCTCGACGATCAAGCCAACCTGCTCGCGAGGGAGATCAATGCCAAGGCGCGCGCGGCGGTCGCGGTCCATCTCGACGTGACCCGCGGGACCGACTGGCGCAACGCGGTCTCCGCCTGCGAGAAGGAATTCGGCGGCCTCGACATCCTGATCAACAACGCCGGCATCTTCAACACTTCGGGCCTCGAGGATACCAGCGAGGAACTCTGGGACGCCATCGTCAACATCAATCAGAAGGGCGTGTGGCTCGGGATGAAGGAAGCGGTCGCCGCGATGAAGCGGCGCGGCGGCGGCGCCATCATCAATATCTCATCGGTGGCGGGCCTCACGGGATCGGGCGGCTCAACCGCGTATCACGGCACCAAGGGCGCGGTGCGTCTGCTGACCAAAGCCGCCGCGGTGCAATACGGGCGCGATGGGATCAGGGTCAACTCGGTGCATCCCGGCCTCATCAACACCACGATGATCGACATCATACCCGCCGAGCAACGCGCCAATGCGGTGAAGTATGCGGTGCCGCTCGGCCGCGAAGGCACCCCGGAAGACGTCGCGAAGCTGGTGCTGTTTCTTGCCAGCGACGATTCATCATACTGCACCGGTGCGGAATTCGTCGTCGACGGCGGCCTGACCGCACAGTGAAGGAGAACTGCAATGGCAACTGCGGATCAAATCGCGCGCGAAATGGAAAGCTTTTATCGGGACTACATCGACGTCTTCAATCGCGAAGAAGAGGCGATGTTCGATTCGTTCGCGTCGCCGCACGCGATGGTGAGCGGCGAACGTGGATTGACTACGGTCGCCAATGACGAGAATCATCGCGCCGCATTCCGCCGCATGATCGCGACACTCAAGGAGCGCGGATGGGCGCACTCCGGCATCGATAGCATCAAGGCGTGGCCGATGGCGGACAACCTCGGGCTGCTCGTCTGCGATGTAACGCGCTACAAGGCGGACAATTCGGTGCTGGAGAAATTGCGCGCTTGCTATCTGCTTCAGCGCGACGGCGGCAAATGGAAAATCCTGACCTTGAACGAAATCAAACCGCCCTTCCTCGGGCCTGGCGACCTGCCCCGCTAGTCGTTGGACAGTTCGAAGCAGCGGTTTTAGACTCCGAACAAATCCAGGAGGTACCGTCATGGCTAAGTACACGTTCCTCGCGCTGACGAATCCGGTCGAAGGGAAGGAAGCCGAATTCAACGAGTGGTACGACAAACACCACGTTCCCGATGTCATCAACGTGCCGGGTTTCGTCAGCGGACAGCGCTTCAAGCTCGCGGACAGCCAGTTCGGTGGCGAGGCCAGCAAGGCCTTCAAGTACCTCGCCGTCTACGAGATAGAGACGGACGATATCGCGGCAACGATCAAGGAGCTGCGCGCGCGCGGCGGCACCGCTGACATCGTGCCCAGCGACGCTATCGATCCGAAGAACGTTGCGACCTACATGTTCACGCCGATCACGGAAAAGGTGATGGCGAAGGACGTTCGTCGTCCGCGCCGCGCCGCGTGATAACAGCCTTCGAGGGCGCGGGAGAAGGAGAGTCCGCCCATGAGCGTTGAGTTCATCGGGATGATCGGTACCCAGCCCGCTTCGGAGATTCACCCGCCGCATGGGCCGGCGATCGACCTCGACTACCTGCGGCGCTTTGCGCAGGCGCACGAGCAATCGGACTTCGACCGCATCCTGATCGGATATTTCTCCAACGCGGCGGACGGATTTATCGTCGCGCAATATGCCGCCTCGGTGACGCAGAAGCTCGGGTTGATGCTGGCGCATCGGCCGGGCTTCGTCGCGCCGACGCTGGCCGCGCGCAAGCTGGCGACGCTCGATCACTTCAGCGGAGGCAGGCTAGCAGTCCACATCATCTCGGGCGGCGACGATGGCGATCAGGCCAAGGACGGCGATTTCCTGCCGCACGACGAGCGCTACGCGCGCACCGACGAGTATGTCGAAATCCTCCGCCGCATCTGGACAGCCGACCAACCTGTCGATCATGAAGGCCGCTACTATAAATTCAGGCGCTCATTCTCGGACGTGAAGCCGATTCAAAAGCCGCACCTCCCCATCTACTTCGGCGGTTCCTCGGAGGCCGCGATCACAATCGCGGGAAAGCACGCCGACGTCTACGCGTTGTGGGGCGAGCCGCTGGCCGAAGCTGCTAAAACCATCGCCAAGGTTCGCGCTTCGGCGGCCCGGCATGGACGCACTGTTAGATTCAGCTTGTCAACGCGACCCATTCTGGCGTCCACCGAGGATGCTGCGTGGACGCGCGCAAAGGCGATCATCGAGAGGATTCGCGAGATCCGCGGCCGCGCGATGCTCGGCGCGCCGGGCAAGGCTCCTCAGGCGGTCGGCTCGCAACGTTTGCTGGCCGCGGCTGCCGAGGGCGATGTGCTGGATACGCGCCTGTGGACCGCAGTCGCGGCGGCGACCGGCGCGCGCGGCAACACCACGGCCTTGGTGGGAACTCCCGAGCAAGTGGCGGAATCGATGCTCGCGTACTACGAGCTCGGCGTCACGACGTTTTTGATTCGCGGCTTCGATCCACTCGAAGATGCAATCGACTATGGCCGCGAGCTGATTCCCGCGGTGCGCCGCGAGATCGCCCATCGCGAAAGCCGCGCGGCGGGCGCGCATCGCGTCGCCGGTTAAGTACCCGCAACTTCTACTTCGGCAGTCACCAGGACCTGGCCTCAAAGAAGGGGAATGTAGGGAAGGTCGTAGCCAAAGGCCTTGGGACCAACTGCTATCAAAGCCTTGGGAGTTTTCATCAGGGGAGAGCAAGGTAGCCCTAAGACAGTGACTCTAAGTCCTGGCCGGAGAATTTCTGTCGTAACAGGATTACCGGTTTCGGTTTCAACCAGGGTGATAAGATCGGGCACCGTGAGCGCAACTTCTTCGTCAAGCTTCAGGATCAGATATTCGTTCTTGAATGCTACCTCCGCGGTGTGTCCTTTTTCGGCATCGACACCTTCGAGCAGGACCTTCCCCCAGTCATGTCCTGCGCGAAAGCGCCTCTCTACATCGACGATCTTCCCACCTATGAATCTCTTGCCATCCCCGGCTTCGACGATGGCCGCGATCGGATCTCTCCTCGCCGCACGCGCTGACTCCACAGCGCGACCCAGCGCCAGAGCTAGCGCTATCGATCCGCGGATAAGCGTGCGCGTCAATGACTCATGATCGAAAGTCGTGGTCATATAGATGAGGCCGCCATTGTCAGAACAGATCTTGCGCAGCCGGCGCTCGACTGAAATGCCGGACGGCTCATCAGGCGATTCATTGCGAGGGCCTTCATTACTATGTACCTTCGCCTCGAGCAGCAAAGCGCTGTCGCCGCTAAGTGCCAGCGGAAGCCCCGGCGTAGTGCCGTAAATCATGAAGGTACACATCTGCAACTCCGGGAAAGCTCTCCCGATGCTATCGCCGTCGAGCAGAGGCAAGCCATTCTGGGCCGCAAGGATGAGCGGGAACATACACTGCAAGCCGCCGATTTCCGCGGTCACGAAGGCGCCCACTCGACCCTGGAGAACGGCCATCACCGAATCGAGTCCTAGTTGCAAAGCGCGAAGGCTAGGAGGCTTTTCGAGACAAACCAGCGGCGCTCCAATGACCGCTGAACTGATCGCGAAGGAGTCAGGATCCATTTCCGTAACATCGATCACGCGTACGACTTGGTCGCCGATCGCCTGGCTCGCCACCAGTTGACCGTAGTAGGAATTGCCGCCGCCCCCGGTTCCAAGGATTCCGGAACCTAGCGCCAGCGCCGAAAGATCCGCGCGGCGAATTTCGAAGCTCATAGCTCCGACTCTCCGATGTCACCGACCGCGCGCGCATGCACCTTAAGTGCCTCGGATGCGAGGTAGGTCAGTGCCGCGTCCTCCAGCTCGACGGTCCTGGTGGTTCCGGCACGGGCGCCGGCTTCCTCGGCGCGGCGATGCGCCTCGGCTTCAGCTTTCGCCAGCGCCTCCTTGCGCGGGACGCTGGAGGAGAAAGTCAGATCGGCCTCGCCGCCAACCTGCGCCATCGCGGCTCCATAGGCATTTGCAACCGCGGCATCGGCGGGAGATTCAACCCGACGGCCAAGTTCGCGCAGCAGATGCAGAATCAACGGCGCGCCCCCTCCCACCAGGATAATCGGAAGCTGCCGATCGAGGCGGTCATAGTTTTCCAGCAGGCGGGCCAGTCGAAGGCGTAAATGATCATCGACGCGAGCAATCATGGCGGCATCAAGATGCTTTACCAATGCGCGATCGCCAATCACAGCGCGACCCGCCGCGACTGCAACATCTGTAAGGGTCAGTTGATGGCCGCCGAACACGAGCGCCTCGTCGGTGATGCGAAAGCCCACGCTCTCCGGACCGACCGCCCCAGTGCCGGCATCGATAAGGCTCCCGCCGCCGACGCCGATCGAGCATAGGTCCGGCATACGGAAGTTGGTCCTGACCCCCGCGATACTAAGATCGAGCCCCGCCGGTTGCGGATAGCCTCCGCGTAGCACGCCGATATCGGTGGTGGTGCCGCCTACATCGATCACGATGGACTCTTCCAGCGACGCCAGGATGCCCGCCCCTCGCAGGCTGTTGGTTGGTCCCGAGGCGACGGTGAAGATCGGCAGTTGCGTGGCGCTATTGGCTCGCATCGCAGTTCCGTCGTTCTGACTGATGAACAAGTTGGCGGGAACCGCGGCCTGAAAGCCGGCGACGGTACGTTCGGCTAGTGGCCGCAACATCGCGTTGAGCAGCGTGGCGTTCTCGCGCTCCAGAATTCCGAAGCGCCCGATGCGATGAGACAGGGTGACCTGCAGCTCCGGGTTTTCGCTGCGTAACCATTCGCCGACTTGTATTTCGTCCTCGGGGTATGAGGTACCGAAGACCGCGGTAAGCGCGACTTGCGTTATGCCGTGGGTTGCCAGCGTTTTTGCGATTCGGGAAATCTCGGCCCGGTCGATCGGCCGAATCGGCCGCCCGTCGTATTCGCGTCCACCCGCGACAAAGAAAGCTTCATTGCGGACCGCGCCTCGAAGGTCCGCGGGCCAATCGATCATTGGCGGCAGCGACTCCGAGACTGGGCTGCCGATTCTTATCGCCGCGGCGTTATCCAGATTGCGCCGTTCCACCAGTGCATTGGTGAAGGCCGTGGTGCCGATATGAACGCGCTCGATTTCGTGGTCACCCTGAACCCGCGCAAGCGCGCCGAGGATGCCCTCGCGCACCTCGCTGGTGGTTGGGACCTTCGCGCGCTCAATGATCTTGCGGTCGCGGACCAGCACCGCATCGGTATTGGTTCCGCCCACATCTATTCCGGCGACGACTTTCATGGATTCATCGGCTTACAACGTCGGGATCGGTTAATCTCTCGCGGATGTCATCCTGCCGCGTCTGGACGCTCACGTCCATCAAAGGACCCCGGTGCGCGTCGGTCATCGGCGACCGTCGCCGACGGTGAACATCCTGTGACATTATGCTATGATGGCATTGCGGCGCCGGAGATCGGCGCCGCCGCTGTTTTGGCGGGATGGGTATGCGATACGAAAATGCAGAAACAAACCCATTTCTCGGCATCGCCGAGAAATGGTCCTGAGGCTCGGCGAAGGACCTCGCATGGTGCGAAGAGGAACCCCGAATTCGCAAAAACAAAGCCACTTTATCCACACCAATGCTGCGTTTTTGCCGAGGCAGGTGGTGCTCCACCGCCGGTCGCGAAGCGCGCCCGGCTCTCATCCGGTCGGCACGCGGCATTCCATGCCGACGGGTCATCGGAGTTCGCGGCAGACCGAGCGCGCCCACCTTCGCTTGCCAAGCGAGAGGAGGGACCGATCCAGGAATCGCAAAAACAAACCCACTTGATCGAGGAAAATGGCGGACTTTCGCGATTCGTTCCCCTTCCAGGTTGTATCGACTGATTGTCGGTAACTCCCCTACCGACTGATTGTCGATAGCTCCGGCCCTCACCTCAGCAGCGGCCAGAGCCGCAGCGCAGTATCCCCCAATAGCCAACGCTTCTCGTCCGGCAGCAAGGACGACAACTGCTCTTTCGCCAGGTCCACGAACCCTTGATAGCTGCGATCGTTGCTCGCCGGGAAGTTGGTTCCCCACATCAGGCGATGCGCGCCGAAGGTGTCAATGAGGCGACGGAAGAACTGGATGCATCCGCGGTCGCCATTCTTCGCCGCCGCCGCAATGGTCCACGAGGAAAACTTGCCATAGAAGTTCGGGAATCGCGCAAGATCGAAGAGCGGCTGCGCGCCCTCGAAATCCGGGGCGTCATCGAGACGCGGAAGGCCCAGATGATCGAGCGCGACGCTCAAGTCGGGGAAGCGCTCGAGCACGCGGGCGAGCCGCGGCAATTGATGAAAGTTGGTCAGAACGCATACCGGCAGGCGCAGGTCGGAGGCGCGACGCCACACCGGATTGATGCGCGGATCATCGAGCATTGTTTCCGGCTCCGTCCAGGTCACCACCCGCAGGCCCTTCACTCCTCGGTCTTTGACCCAGTAGCTAAGCCTGTCCGCCGCATCGGGCTTCACGACATCGACGATACCGACCGCGGCGAAGCGATCCGGATAGCGCGCGGCTACATCGGCGACGTAACTGTTGTCGTATCGATATGCGCCGAAGGCCTGCACAAGGATCGCGCGGTCAACGCCGGCGCCATCCATCAGGCTTAGAAATTCCTCTCCGGTGAGATCGCGGACCCACGCGGCGGGCTTCGGACCGAGATCGCGCGGATACTTGCGCTGATCGTCCGACATGATGTGGCAATGACTCTCGACCAGGACCATCAGCCTCGGGCGATAGTACATTCGAGGGTTTTTTGCTAGCGATCAGGACGAAGGATCCTACGATTGATCCACGGAGGAAACGATGATCGAGGACACCAATACCCAGATCGATGAACCCAACCGCTGGCGGCTCGAGACTCCCGGCCATGCCGGATGGAAACGCAGCGCCAGGCCCGACGACCCCAACCGTTACCTGATGATCTCCGCCGATTGCCATGCCAACGAGCCCGGTGGACTTTGGCATCAGCGGCTCGACAAGAAATATCACCATCGCCTGCCCCGCATCGAAGTCGACGAGAAGGGCACCAAGTGGGTGGTCAACGAGGGGATGCAGCGCTCGCGCCTGCTCGACAGCCATCTCGCGGGCGAGGACGACATGCGCAACAAATCGGGCTACACACCCGAGCAGCGCATCCGCGACCATCGCCGCGACGGCATCGATGCCGAGATCATGTTCCCCAACAAGGGCCTCTCGGTGTGGGCGACGACCGATGCCGAATTCGGCAACGCGCAGTGCAAGGTATGGAACGATTGGGCGTGGGAGTTATACGGCCCGTACAACGATTTCATGTCGCCGATCGCGGCCATCATGACCGCCGACGTGAACATGGCGATCGATGAGATCAAGCGAGTGGCGAAGCTGGGTTTTCGCGGCGTCAATCTTCCCTGCAAGCCGATCTTCGGCGCCCACGATGCTCGCCATCCCAATTACAACATGACGATGTACGATCCGATGTGGGCGGCGATCCAGGATTGCGACGTCACCATAACCTTCCACATTTCCACCGGGCGCGACCCGCGCGCCGCGCGCAAAGATGGTGGCGCGATCATCAATTACGCCGCGCATGCGCTGTCGCCGACCGTCGAGCCGATTGCATGCCTATGCGCGTCGGGCGTGCTGGAGCGCTTCAACAAGCTGCGTTTCGCCGGCATCGAGTGCGGCATCGGATGGGTGCCGTGGGCGCTGGAAGCGATGGACGAGGCCGCGCGCAAGCATCACATGTGGGCGTTCCCGAAGCTGAAGAAGCTGCCGAGCGACTATTTCCGCGAGCACGGCGCGGCGTCGTTCCAGGATGATCCGATCGGCCTCGAACTCGCCGAGCGGCATAACCTGGTGAACAACTTCCTGTGGGCCAATGACTATCCGCATCACGAAGGCTCATGGCCGCATTCGGCGCAGTCGATCGAGCGCGAGATGGGAGAGCTGAAGGAAGAGAGCCGGGCCAAGATCCTGGGCCTCAACACCGCGCGGATTTTCAAGTTCAACGTCGATGCCCTGATGCGCCGCCGGAGCCTGCCGGCCGACTAAGGAGACTCGAGTATGCTCTCGCGACCAGACATCGACTACGACTCGTTGGTGAAAGAAGACCGCGTCCACATCAGTGTGTACAAGGATCCCGCCATCTTCACCGACGAGATGGACAAGATTTTCCATCGCGGATGGGTCTATGTCGGGCATCGCGGCGAAATCCCCAACCGGGGCGACTTCCGGCTCAAGCGGATTGGCCTGCAACCTGTGATCATGGTGCGCGACCAGCACGGGCAAGTGCAGTTGCTGCTCAACCGATGTCGCCATCGCGGCGCGACGGTCTGCCAGGAGGGGCAAGGTAACACGCGCTCGTTCAGGTGCATGTATCACGGCTGGACCTATCTGCTGAACGGCGACCTCAGCGGCGTACCGTCGATGGAAGGGTACGGCGACGATTTCAAGCGCGAAGAGCTGGGCCTGGTAAAGGTTCCGCGGGTTTCGGAGTATCGCGGCTTCATCTTCGCGAGCCTGAGTCCCGCGGGCATCACCCTCGAGGAACACCTGGGCAAGGCCAAGGATGAGCTGGACTTGTTCGTAGGTCTCTCCGATGGCGACGATGTGGAAGTCGTGTCCGGCATTCACAAGTACTCCTACCAGGGCAACTGGAAGCTCGCCGCAGAAAACTCGATGGATGGCTACCATCCCACCATTGTGCACGCCTCGTTCGCGCAGGCCTTGATGGACAAGATCATCCATATCCCCACTCCGGAGCAGGGCGGCGTCGATCGCGACTTCGCGTCGTTCCGCGGCAACACCAAGGATCTCGGCAACGGGCATGTGATGCTGGACTACAAGTTGCGCATCTACGACGCGCTCAACGGCGATCCGACGCCTGCCGTCAGCGCGGTCACGCCCGAAGGACAGGCGCGGCTGGATGCGCTCACCGCGCGCTTCGGTCCGGAGCGCGCCGCCAACATGCTGCGAGAAGGCGGAACGCATACCTTCATCTTCCCCAACCTCATCCTGATCGGCATCCAGATGCGAGTCGTTCAACCACTCAGCGCGGATCGCACCGAGGTAAGTCTGTATCCCACGCTGCTCAAGTGGCTCACGCCCGAGGTCAATACCATAAGGCTGCGCTCGCACGAGGCGTTCTTCGGCTCGGCCAGTTTCGGCGGACCCGACGATTCGGAGATTTTCGAAAGAGTACAGGACGGATGTGCGGTTGATCTGGAGCCATGGCAGCTCATTTCGCGAGGCATCCATCGCGAGCGTCACGAGGACGGCATGATCATCGGCGACCTTTCCGACGAGGTCACCCAGCGCGGCATCTGGCGGCAATGGAAAAAGGTCATGCTGCAGGGCGCCGGCGCATCCAGAGCTAGCCGCAAGCGCAACGGCACCGCCGTCGGCGCCAAGAGGGGATAGCGCGGCGATGGCTATTGATCGCCAGCTAGTCGAACAGTTCCTCTACCATGAAGCGCAGCTCATGGATGAACATCGCTACGATGAATGGTTGGCGCTGTGGGCCGACGATGCGCTCTATTGGGTCCCCAGCAATCGCGACAACCTCGATCCCAAGCGTGAAGTCTCACTGATTTACGACGATCACGTGAGGCTGCAATTGCGCGTCTCTCGCTTGAAGAGCGGGTTTGCGCATGCCCAAGAGCCGAAGTCCCGGATGCGTCGCTTGCTCTCGAATATCGAGATCGAGGAAGCGGAGAACGGCGAAGTTGTTGCCGCGTCGAACTTCCTGCTGGCGGAGTTGAGACGGGGTAAGCAGGATCTGTTTGCCGGGCGCTCGATTCATCGGCTGCGTTCGAACAATGGCGGCTTCAAAATGGCATCCAAAAAAGTTCTGCTGATCAACAACGACGAGCCGATCGATAATCTGACCTTCCTGATCTAATCCAACCATGCGCCCGGCGCGACGACCAAGGTGGTAACGCGGCGCGGAGGGGAAACAATGCAGGGCACAATGATCTCGATCGCCGCCGCTGACGCAGGCACCTTCAACGGCTATCTGGCGATGCCCGAATCCGGCTCGGGCCCCGGCTTGATCTTGTTGCAGGAGATCTTCGGCATCAATCAGCACATCCGTGAGCTCGCGGACCTCTACGCCGAGGAGGGCTACGTCGTGCTCGCCCCGGATTTGTTCTGGCGGATGCAGCCCGGGATCGAGTTGGGATTCTCCGAAGACGATTTCAAGACCGCGCTCGGTTACTATCAGCGCTTCGATACCAATCAGGCGATCCTCGATACCGGCGACGCGCTCCGCGCATTGCGCGCGAACCCGCGATGCTCCGGCGAGGTTGGCGCAGTCGGGTTCTGTCTGGGTGGAAAGCTGGCCTGGCTGGCCGCCGCGCGCCTGCCCTTCGATGCGGCGGTTGGCTACTACGGCGTCGCGATCGAGGAGCATCTGGCCGAAGCGAAATCGATTAGATGTCCAATCGCGCTCCATTTCGCATCGGAGGATAAATTCGTTCCAGCCGCCGCCCGAGCCGCTATCAAGCAGGCGCTGGCGGGAAACGACCAGGCTGAAACTTACGTCTACCTCGGCGCCGATCATGCCTTTAACAACTGGCAGCGTGACACCTACCATCGCCCGTCAGCGTCGCTGGCGCATTCACGCACCATCAGCCTGCTGCGTCGCGCCATCGGCCCCCGCTACGACCTCGACGCCCTATGGGAAAAGCATCTCGAAGGCGAGTTCGTGACTTGTGATCCCGATGCGACGATTCGCACGATGATCCCGCGCGCCTACGTCAATCATGTGCCGACGATGATCGGCGGCTTCGGCGAGCGCGAACTGCATCGCTACTACAAGTACCACTTCATTCCGCAGAATCAGGGTTCGATGATGATACCGATCTCGCGCACCATCGGCGGCGATCGGCTGGTCGATGAATTCGTCGCATGCTTCACGCATGACAAGGAAAACGACACGCTGCTGCCGGGCATCAAGCCCACCGGCAAACAGGTGCGCATCCCGATGGTCGCGATCGTGCAATTTCGCGGCAACAAGCTGGCCGCCGAGCACCTGTATTGGGATCAGGCATCGGTGCTGGCGCAGGTCGGCCTCGCGAATGCGAAGGAACTTCCGATAACCGGAGCCGAAGCAGCAGACACGGTTCTCGATGAGGAGTTGCCGCTCAATACGTTGCGCGCAGAACTCTGGTGGAAGAAGAGCGAGGGAAAAAGCTAACCGATTCGCATCGAGAACCACAGCTTCGGCCTCGAAGGCGGTTGCACATCACATCCAGGGAAATTGGCGCATCGGGATAACTCGTTCCCGTCCGCTGTCCCATTATCGGGCATGCAGTCTGAACAGGGATGGTGGCATTGGCGAAACATCGTGAAACAAACAGGTTTGACTGTTTCTTCATGTTTTGCTATTTTCGACTCCAATCTGCACGTATTAATGCAGCAAAGTCTAAAAACGCGAGGAAAGCGGCGGAGCATTCGAATGTCTTCTCCAACTACAGAAGTGGCAGTTATCGGGGCGGGACCCTATGGCCTCGCTGCGGCGGCTCATCTCCGAGCATCGGGGATCGAGACGACGGTGTTCGGCCAGCCCATGTCGTTCTGGGATCAGCAGATGCCCAAGGGCATGTTTCTACGCTCGGCGTGGTACGCCTGCGATATCGCGGATCCAGCGGGGCATTTCAGCCTGGATAATTTCAGGGCGCGGGAGGAAGAGACATTCTCGGCGCCGGTGCCGCTGGACTCTTTCGTACGTTATGGACTGTGGTTTCAGCGCCATCTCATCCCGGACCTCGACCAGCGGATGGTAACCCGCATCGATAAGAATGGGAGCTTTCGGCTCGCTCTTGGCGATGGCGAAGCCCTCCATGCCAAACGGGTGGTGGTCGCGGCAGGGATTTCGCCATTCGCGCAACGGCCACCCGAGTTTTACCGATTACCCCGTCACCTGGCCTCTCATTCGAGCGAGCATCGCGACCTCAGCCGCTTCCGCGGACAGCGAGTATTGGTGGTCGGCGGAGGCCAAAGCGCCTTCGAATCAGCCGCCCTGCTCAAGGAAGGCGGCGCCGAAGTCGAACTGGTGATGCGTGCTCCCGAGGTCCGCTGGCTCCATGGAAGTGTTCACTTCCGCAACAAATTGCGGGCCCTGCGACGCTTGCTCTACCCGCCCACCGATGTTGGTCCTCCGGGACTCAACCAGCTCATTGCGAGGCCGCACCTGTTTCGCCTGCTCCCACGCAGACTGCAAACCAAATGGGCTTATCGCGCGATTCGACCGGCCGCATCGACCTGGCTTCGCGATCGGGTCGAAGGGGTCAGAATCACCACCGGGCACCATGTGACGCGAGCAGTCGCGTGCGGTGATGTCGCGCGGGTCGAACTGGATGATGGATCGACGCGAGAGGTGGATCACATCCTGCTCGGAACCGGCTTCCGGGTCGATGTCTCACGCTATGGTTTCCTCGGGCCCGAACTGGTCCGCAACCTGAGAATCGACCAGGGATATCCGCGGCTCAACGCGGGCCTCGAGTCGTCGGTCCCGGGTCTGCATTTTATGGGTGCTCCGGCGGCGCGAAGCTTCGGGCCACTGGTGCGGTTCGTTTCGGGCACTGGCTACAGCGCTCGCGCATTGACCGAAGCGATCGTTCGCGCTGCTCGAGGTCGGAGCTAAGCATGACCAACGAACTCAACGTTGCAGAGCGCTCCTCCGGACCATCAGAGACGGAGGACCCGGCCAAGGCCAGCGACTGCGACGACCTCGCGGGTTCGGAAAAGTGTCTGCCGGGCGCGGTAGTACTTGGGGGAGACTATCGCGCCCTTACCGTTGTGCGCAGCCTTGGCCGTCGCGGCATCCCGGTTTGGGTCTTTCCCGAACAGCAAAAGATCGCGACCAAGTCCCGATACGCCGTCAGACAGTTCCCATTGCCATCCGCCGATGAAGAGAAGCAGGTCGATTTCCTGCTTGCCGCTGGCGAGCGATACGGCCTCGACCAATGGGTATTGTTTCCCACCGAAGATACTCACGCTGCTCTGCTGGCGCGACATCAAGCAAAGCTTGCGAGCAGATTCCGGCTGGCAACCGCGCCATGGCAAACCGTCGAGGTAGCCTACGACAAACGAGCAACCTATCGGGTCGCGCAGGAGCTTGGTGTCGATTGCCCCGTGACGCACTACCCGCGCGATCGTCGCGAGGTCGAAGGTTTGGACTGCTCGTATCCGGTGATTCTCAAGCCCGCGATAAAGGAAGCGGTCAATCGATTCACTCGCGAAAAGGCCTGGCCGATCCACGAGCGCGCGTCGTTGCTGGCGAGCTATGACGCGGCCTGCACGATGGTCGATCCGGATCTGATTATGATCCAGGAATTGATCCCCGGCGGCGGCGAGGCGCAATTTTCATACGGCGCGATTTGTCGTGATGGGCGGACGCTATCATCGCTGGTAGCTCGGCGCGCGCGCCAGTATCCGGTCGATTTCGGCCGCTCCAGCTCTTTCGTTGAAACCGTGGAGGCGCCCGCGGTTGAAGACGCCGCGCGCCGCTTGCTCGAAGGCCTCCGCTACACCGGCTTGATGGAGGCGGAATTCAAGTACGACTGTCGCGATGGCCGCTACAAGTTGCTCGATCTCAATCCACGGGTTTGGGGATGGCACACCTTGGCGCGCGCCGGGGGCGTCGATTTCCCATATTTCCAATGGCGTCTCGCCCAGCATCTGTCAGTCCCGGAAATCCGCGTGACCGCGGGCTACCGATGGGTGAGAATGACGACCGACCTGCCGGCAGCGGCGCGTGAGATAATCAGCGGCAGGATTTCTCTGCGAGCGTACTTGAAGTCGCTGCGCGCGCCCTTGGAGTTCGCGATGCTGGCGGCCGACGATCCGATCCCCTTTCTGCTCGAAGCGCCGATGCTTACGGTCGCGAGATTATCGCAACGACTGCACGAGCTTCGGAACGGCGCCAAGGCTCGATCCGCCGAGCCGATTCCCACTCCACCAAAGCCAATCGAGGTTGGCCATCAAAGCGATGTTCCTCGGATGCAGGTTTCGTCGCGGCCCGAAGCAGAGCTGCCGACCGCATAACCCGCACTTCGCCGATGTGGCGCGGTTGACGCGGTCGCCGGGCTTGTCAACGATAGCATCGTGCCGGAGCTGCCTGACGTCAGTGTCTATGTCGAAGCCCTGCGGACGCGCATCCGCGATCGCAGGTTCGTTCGCGCCATTGTCAAGTCGCCGTTCCTGCTCCGTTCCGCGGAGCCGCCTCTAAGCGCGACCTACGACAAGACCGTCCGCGACCTTCGTCGGGTAGGCAAGCGAATAGCAATCGGCCTCGAGGGCAACCTGTGGCTGGTGCTGCATCTCATGATTGCCGGCCGGCTCCATTGGGGCGCCTCGAAGCCAAAGCTTGGCAGCCGCAACACACTTGCCGCATTTGAATTCGACAACGGATGGCTATGGCTCACCGAAGCGGGAACTCAGCGGCGCGCGTCGCTGACCGTGGTCGAAGGTGAGGCCGGTCTGCAATCGCTCAGCGCCGGCGGGATTGAGCCGCTCGATGTGAGCATGGAGGCATTCGCCGCGGCATTGCAGGCGGAAAATCACACCCTTAAGCGCGCGCTGACCGACCCTCACATCTTCAGCGGGATCGGTAACGCTTACTCCGACGAGATTTTGCATCGCGCGCAACTGTCTCCCGTTGCGATGTCGCAAAAACTCGGCGCGGAAGAAATCCAGCGACTCTACGAGGCCACTCGCGCGACACTCATCGAATGGACCGATCGATTGCGCGCCGAGGCGGGCGACGGATTTCCGGAAGGAGTTACCGCATTTCGCCCCGAGATGGCGGTGCATGGGCGCTATCATCAGCCGTGTCCGCGTTGCGGCGCGAAGATCCAACGCATCCGGTACGCGAGCAACGAGACCAACTACTGCGCGCCTTGTCAGACCGGGGGCCGCCTGCTGGCCGATCGCGCCTTATCGCGACTGATGCACCAGGACTGGCCGCGCACCCTCGACGAGCTCGAAGACCTCAAGCAGCGTCGCGCCAAGTAGTAGCTATTAGCTATCGCAGTTAGCTGACTCTCAGTTCTTGGCCTGCTTTGCTTCCTCGAGCTTGTCTTCGTTCGCGCGCTGAATGATGAATGAGCGAATCGCCGCCGCCTGTTTCTTATCGATGTTCTTGGCAAACGACACCATCCCCTGGTCCTTGAATTTGCCGCCCAGCACAACATCGTAGTAACCATCGTCGTCGAGGAGCTTGCTATAGCGCAGGTCTGGATTGATGCCGCCGCTGACCACATCGACGCCATGGCACATGACGCAGTTACGTCCGTAGAGCTTCTTGCCTTCCGCGATGGTAGCGGCATTGGCAGTCTGCTTCGGCGGATCGAGCACCTTCACTTCCTCTGCGGCCGCAGCCGGCAAGGTCGCAGTGCCGCCCAGCTTATAGACCAGCAGTCTACTTATGTTGCGTTGCGGCCCCGAGATCTTGGCTAGCCCTCCTCCCAGGATCGCATAACTGCCGCCCCATCCTACCAGCGTCGCGACATATTGCTCGCCGTCGACTTCGTAGGTCATCGAGCCCGCGAGGACGGCCGTCTGGGTAGGCGTAGACCATAGTTTGGCGCCGTTGTCCGCTCGATAAGCCGCGAATTCATGCGTCGCGTTACCCTGGAAGACAAGGTTGCCGGCGGTAGTCATGATGCCGCTGTTCCACGGCCCGGCGTATTGGTGGCGCCAGACCTCTTTCTGATGGACCGGATCCCAGGCAAGGAGGAATCCTTTCTCACCCTTCAATGCATCCTTAAATGCCGCTCCCTCGCCTGCGGTTACCTTCGCGAGATCGATCGCCATATTGTTGCCGACCGTGGTGCGCGTGAAATGCTTGTCCGTCTCGAAGGCGAAGCCTTCCTCCTGCGCCGGAATGTAGGCCAACCCGGTCTGCGGATTAAACGCCATTGGTTGCCAGTTATGCCCACCGCTCGGCGCCGGCCGGGCAGTAAATGGTTTGCCGGTCTTATCGTAGCGTGCCGCCGCAATTTCGATCGGGCGGCCAGTCTTCAGATCGATGCCTTTGGACCAGTTTACCGGCACGAAGTTGTTCGCTGAGATCAGTTCGCCGGTTTTCCGATCGAGGACATAGTAATAGCCGTCTTTGCCCGCCTGCATCGCAACCTTGCGAAGTTTGCCGTCGATGGTCAAGTCAGCGAGGATCACGTCCTGGGTGGCGTCGTAATCCCATACGTCGCCGGGCACCACCTGGTAGTGCCACACGTACTCGCCGGTCGAGGCTTTCAGCGCGATGATGGATGCGAGGTACAAGTTGTCGCCGCCTTCGGGGCTGCGATGCTTCTGATCCCATTCGATGCCGTTGGCGGTCCCGAAATACATCATGTCGAGTTCCGGATCGTAGGAAATGCCGCCCCATGGAGATCCGCCGCCACCGCTCTCCCACCATTCTCCAGTCCAGGTCTTGGCCGCCTTCGCCATCGCCGGACTCTCGAACCCTTTGGACGGATCGCCGGGTACGGTATAGGTGCGCCAAAGTTTCTTGCCGGTAGCAGCGTCGTAGGCCGACATGTATCCGCGCACGCCATACTCGGAGCCGCTGTTGCCGATGACAACCTTGTCATTGAAGACGCGCGGCGCGGACGTGATGGTGTAAGGCTTGTTTCGGTCGGTGGTTTGGACGCTCCAGACCGGTTTGCCGGTAGCCGCGTCAAGCGCAATCAATCTGCCATCGATGGTTCCGACATAAACCCTGCCCTTCCATACCGCGACCCCGCGATTTACCGCATCGCAGCAGACATGGATAAGGATTTCGCGGCCCACCTTCGGATCGAAATCCCATAGCAGCTTGCCGGTCTTGGCATCGAAGGCCTTCACCATGCTCCATGCGGTGGTGATGTACATCACGCCATCGACCACGATCGGCGTGGCCTCCTGACCGCGATCGGTGTTGAGGTCGTAGTACCACGCGAGCCCGAGGTTCTTCGCGTTGTCGGCGTTGATCTTGTTCAACGGACTGAAACGCTGCTCGCTATAGGTCCTGCCGTAGGTCATCCAGTCGCCGGGATCCTTGTCGGCGCCGACCAGGCGCGCAGCATCGACGTGCGCGGCGGGGGCGGGCGATGCGGCGGCCGCGGCCGGCGACTCATCGGCTTGGGCACTGTAATGCAGGAATCCGAACCCGCCGATCGTCAATGCAATTGCAACTGCTGCGAGATGACTGGACTTCGCAATCATCGGTTCTCTGTCTCCTTAACGTCGAGCCTTCTCACTCGGAGTCATTCGGCTTGAGTATGTGAATTGTTCGATGCGAGCCTCGACGATCAGCCGTACGACCAGCTTGCCCCACGCCGGCTGAATGCGAACGTTCGCGGTATCGACATACCACGCTGTCGGAGAAAGTCCATAGCAGCGTCACCTATGCCTGCGTGGCCGGCGAGGACATGGGAGAGGATCGCCCGGTGCGAAGGAGAGCGTCCGCGTCCTGACGCACCAGCAAACCCATCACCCATCCCAGGTTGGCGATCACGACCTCGCCGATCATCGACGCAAACATCTCCGGCGGTACAAGCGCCGCCGGCCCGATCGCGTTTGCCTCGAAATGAGAAGCCGCAAGGAACAACGCGGCCTCCGCCACCACGGCAATCGACAAACCAAGAGCAACAGCATGCCAGGCCTTGGGAGACCATTGCCGGTCGATCGCAAGGCCCCCCAGAAAGCCATTGAGCGCGCATGATGGTACGACGAACCGCAGCAGCGACCTCGCTACCGCCAGCAGTGCCATCGGGTTGTTGCCGGCCGAGACTTCGCGAAGCTCGGCCGGAGTCTCCAGAAAATAGAGTTGCACCATCGCCAGCCCCACCAGCCCCACGCCGGTAAGCAACCCAACGATGAGCCCATACCATTTCGCTTGAGGGCCTTCTCGCTTTACGCCATAGAGCCATGCCAGCGTGATCAGAGTTGGAGCTACCAGTGCGGTCAGCAATTGCTCCAGCACCATCAGTCCATGAAGGCCGATGCTCTCGCTAATGTGGCTGTGCAAGAGGCCATGGAGCAGGCTGGTCGCGACTATCGTCAAAAAGGCCCCCGCCCGGATCAGGATGCTGTCTTTACGTCCCGTAGCCTCGCGCATCCGCACCGGCCCGATTCGCTCCAGGATCGGCTCGATTACCAGGAGCATTCCGATCGATGTCAGGGCAATAACTATCAGTTCTTGAAGCTGTTCATGGGCGGGATGGGCCAGGAATTCCTCGATGGCTTGATAGACGACACTGAAGAACGCGGACACGAGGCCGGTCGTTAGAGCTAGCCTTAGCGGGCGCTGATGAGGTGATTTTGACAATCCAGCTAAGATAGCGGCGTTGGAGTATCAATCCCAGAGTCGGAGGGTCAGCGCGAAATGCTGGAAGCAATGGTGGGTGCTACTCGCGTCGGACCAGGCCGGTGATCCCGGCTAGGAACATTGCGCTGAAGAACCATCCGAGCATTATATGCACCCACAGATACCAACGTAGGAAGCCACCTAGCGACGCCGGGGTCTGGGATGGAGTTTCCGAAAACGGCCAAACCAGCGCGATAGGTTTCGCATTGGGATCGGGCCGCCATCGTTTGGCCATGCCGAGATCCACCAGCGGTAGGGAATTTTCGATCGAGTAAATGAAGGGGTTGAAGGGTTCGAACCACGCACCGCGATCTCTCTCCGTCGGCACAATGACGTGCGCCATGTGACCCCAGGAAAAAAGGCTGGTGCCCAGAAGCACCAGAAATCCCAGGTACCAAAGCGGACGCAATGGAACATATCCATAGCCGACGGTCGCCCAGAGAAGCCATTGCGACACTTGCTGCACGACGCTCTGATGGCCGTGTTCCAGCCGCGAGTTTTCCATCGCGATCAAAACTTTGCGCGCGCCTTTGTCGTCGCCGGCCTCGCGCAGCACCTTCGCGAGTTGCTGGTAAGGTTGCGGAATAAAGCCGTCCGGCTGCCGCGCGAGCCACTCCAGGCGCTTCACCTCGTCGGTGGGCCCGCCACCGATTCTCTGGTAAACGAATCCGTCGAGTAGCAGCTTTCCTCGTTCCGGCCAGCTCTGTTCGTCGTCCACGATGGGTCCGACGGAAGCGTGCACTAGATTCAATCGCAACTGACTGCCGGGCGCGAGATTTCTCCAGATGAAGGCCTGCTTCACGCGCGCGTTTTCAAAATCGACGACGCTTGCGTCTCCGAAGCGGGCTCCATCAACCGCTACTTGTCCGCCGATGGCGGCGCCGGATAGTTGCACCTCTCCATCCGATTGAAATCCTTCGTTCAGCAAAACCGAACCGCTTACTTCGACTCGATCGGCACGCAGGGCAGGAATGCGGCTGCCAGTCAGATGCAGCCCTTTAATGCTCGCATCGGTGAGGCGAATGGGAACTTGAAAACTCGATGCTACGAAGACCAGCGGAAATGGAATGCTAATCGCGTAAAGTTCCAGGTCCTTCTCGTTCGCCGGGTCTCCGATCCTCGCCGCATGAACCTGGATGCCCTGCGGATCGACGCGCTTACTCGCTTCGGGATCGACGCATAGCCACCTGATGAGTCGGGCCCGGATCGTGCGCCCCGCGTCCCATCCAGCAGCCTTGGAGGGATCGTTCTCGGTGTCGTCAGCCTTGTCGCTGGGGCCGCAGTATGCGACCTCGCCACTCTGGACGGCGCGCAGGACGTTCTGCTCGGCAGCGCTCAACTCGCCGAAGTTGGCGCGCGCTTCAGCAACCAGATCGTATGCAGTGTGTTCTCGCATTTGTTTCAGCGTTAGTGATATTGCCCCGCACCATCACACTTAGCAACGCATCAGCGGCAACGAAGCGTCGCGCCAAGTCAGTAGGGAAAACACCGAGCAGAACTAAGACTTGATGATGACCGACGATGATTCTCAGGTCGAAAAGTTACGTCTTCTATCTTTGCGCGGCCGCGGATCGCGATAGCTAATTCTGGTGGCGCTCCTATCGGAAAGCGGGAGCGACCTCCCTGGCGAAAAGCTCCAGGTTCTGGTCGATGTCCTCCTGCCGACATGCCCAGCTGATCATGACCGTGCGCGCCCCCGCGTCGACGTATTCCCGCAAGCGCTTGCGGCAGTCGTCCGGGTTGCCCCATAGCGCGTAGCGCCCCGCGATCTTGGAAAAATCCTGCGCGTAGTTGCGCCCGAGGGCTTTGGCGGCCTGCTCGCGGGCCTGCTCGCGATCCGGATAGATCGACGCAAAGATGAACAGCCCGTTGCGAAAGTTGCTCAGGTCGCGGCCAGCCTCGGCGCCGAACTGCTTAATCTTGCCGATGCTCTCGGCCAGCATCTCGGGCGTGTACATGTAGGGCAGCCATCCGTTCGCATACTGAGCGGCGCGCCGCATCGCCGGATCTTTGCGGCCCGCGACCCAAATCGGAGGATGCGGCTTCTGGGTGGGATGCGGCGAGAGCGTAACGCCGGAAAAATTCGTGTAGCGTCCCTGGAAAGTCACATTCTGCTCGGTCCAGAGCTTGGTGATTACTTCGAGCGCTTCATTCGAGCGCGAGCCCCGCTGCTTCACCGGGACGCCGCATGCTTCGAACTCCTTGGGAAACTCTCCGCCGATTCCGATGCCCATGTGATAGCGTCCGCCCGAAGCCACGTCGAGCACCGAGGTCATCTTCGCCAGTACGGTGGGGTTGTAAAGCGGGAGCAGGACCACCGTGCTCATCAGCTTGATTTTGGTGGTCGCCCCCGCGGCGACCGAGAGGCTGACGATAGTGTTGGAAATGGGTCCATGAAACATCATGTGCTCGCCGGCGCCGAGATAGTCGTAGCCGAGGCTCTCCGCGCGGCGCGCGAACTCCGGTATTCCCTTGGCGGCGGGCAATGCCGCGCCGAATTCAATTTTTTCCACGGTCCAACCTCTACCCCAAAGTTCGCACACCGCATCTCGGCTTGACAACCCGCAAGAATCGAAGGAGGAAAACTCCATGGCGAACATTCTCGAGGGCATTCGCGTACTCGGCCTGACGATTGCAGCGGTCGGTCCGTGGGCGACCCAACCTAACATCCGTGATTTCCGGAGGCAGACATGATCGTCAAAGCACGCAAGACCTATAAGGTCACGACCGAAAAAAGTATCCCGATGAAGACGCGCGACGGAGTGACACTCTCCGCTGATGTCGTCCGCCCCGATGGCGCCAGGACGTTTTCCGGTTCTACTCAGCCGCACACCCTACAATAAGAAGGGAAGCGACGACCCCAACGGCCCCGGCTACCTGTTCGCGCGCTATGGCTATGTCTCCGTCATCCAGGACTGCCGCGGCCGCTTCGAATCCGAAGGTGAGTACGACACTATTTTTCAGGAGATCGCCGATGGGTACGATGCGGTCGAATGGGCCGCCCGGCTGCCGTGGTCCAACGGTCGGGTAGGAACGACTGGTCAGTCCTACCTCGGACTGACGCAGTACATGATCGCGTGTAACGATCCGATGCCACCGTCGCTGCAGGCGATGGCTCCCGTCTCAGCATCGTCGGATTATCACGCGAGCTGGATCTACCACACCGGCGGCGTTTCCCTGTGGGGATGGATCATCCCTTACGCGATTTTCAAAGGGCTAAACACTCTGAAGAGAGCGAAGCGCAACGATCTTTTCGAAAAGATGAAGGAGTACGTCGAAGGCGGAGAGTTTCCCATCCTGCGGCAGACCCGTTTCGGCATGAACGCCTTCACTCCGCTTACAGACAAATGGTATCGCCACCTTCCGATCAAGGACTGGATCGGGCTGCTTAAGGAAACCGCGCCTTATCTGGCAGATCATATCGCCCATGCTGACGACGGTGAGTATTGGTATCGCGCCAATGTAAATCGCCATGCCGCGAGCATCAATGTGCCGATGCTGCATGTCACTTCATGGTATGACATCTTCGGAGAAGGTGGTCAGAGCGCCTATCGCAGCATCAAGACCAACAGCAGGTTCGAGAGAGCGCGCAGCGGACAGCGACTGATTATCGGACCCTGGGGCCACTTGCTTCCTTACAATGTTCCGAGCTCGCGCGGCACCGGCGACATCGATTTTGGACCTGCCGCCCTGATCGATCTCAACGAGACTCTGCTGCGATGGTTCGATTACTGGCTCAAAGATGTCGATAACGGGATCCTCGATGGACCACCTGTCACAGTTTTCACCATGGGTGAGAACCGATGGCAAGAGCTGTCTGACTGGCCGCCATCAAACATGCGGCAGGTCCGCTATTTCTTGCACAGTCAGAAGGGCGCTAATTCTCTAAGTGGCGATGGCATGCTTTCCACCGTGCCGCCGGATATCGAGCGTGCCGATAGCTATGTCTACGATCCGAATGATCCGGTTCCATCCTTAGGAGGCAACAACCTGGCTATCGATATGGGTGTGCAGGATCAGCGATCCGTTGAAGAGCGCCCCGACGTATTGGTTTATACGTCGGAGCCGATGGAGCAACCGCTTGAAGTTACCGGACCTGTCAGCGTAGCCCTATGGGTCTCCTCTTCGGCAGTGGATACCGACTTCACCGCAAAGCTCGTGGATGTGCACCCGAGCGGATACGCGCGGAATCTGATCGACGGTATCATTCGTGCGCGCTATCGGGAGTCCGAGAGCGCGCCAAAAATGATGGAGCCCGGCAAGCCATACCTGCTAAGTATCGATTTGTGGGCCACCAGCAATGTCTTTCTGCCCGGTCATCGCATTCGGCTCGAAATCAGCTCCAGCAACTTTCCGCGCTTCGATCGCAACCTGAATACCGGCGAGCCATTCGGCGAAGGGACCAAAGGTGTCGCTGCGCGGCAAAATGTATTTCACCAACCCGATATGGCATCGTACGTACTGCTCCCAGTCATGCCGAGGTAGTTGATTCGGGTTGCTGATTCTTAGGCAAGGAGTTTGAACGATGGCATCCGGCGCCGATTTTTCCGGCCGATCCGACGATGCGTGGCTAGCCCAGCATCGCGAGGAGATTATCGAGCCTGAACTGCCGATCATCGACGCGCATCACCATTTGTGGAGTCGCGCCGGCAACGTATACCTCTTCCCGGAGTTAATGGCAGACCTATCAAGCGGCCATCGAATCGCGGCCACGGTCTTCGAGGAGTGCGGATCGATGTACCGCGCTGACGGTCCCGAGGAGCTTCGTTCGCTGGGCGAGACCGAGTTTGTGACCGGTGTGGCCGCGATGAGCGCGAGTGGCGGCTTCGGGCCCGCGCGAGCGTGTACGGCGATCGTCGGGAATGTGAATCTGCGTCTCGGAGCGCGCGTCGCGCCGATCCTCGAGCAGCACATCGCCGTTAGCGGAGGTCGCTTTCACGCAATTCGGTTTTCGACCGCGTGGGATGCCGATGAGCGCGTGCACAACACGGTTCCGCTTCCGCGAATGCTTGCCGACCAGCAGGTCCGCGAGGGATTCCGCTGCCTCGCGCGCCTCAATCTCGCGTTCGATGCCTGGGTTTACCATCCGCAATTGGGCGAAGTTGCCGAGCTGGCCGAGAGTTTCCCCGATACCCAAATCGTACTCAACCATTTCGGCAGTCCGATTCTTGGGGGCCCTAACACCGGTCGTGCGGGCGAGGTTTTTGCCGAGTGGCGCGCGAGCATGACGACACTCGCGGCGCACGACAATGTCAACGTCAAGCTGGGTGCGCTTCCGGTTCGGCGTTCCGGGCCGCGTGCGCAGCAAGCCGGCGCCCCACCGCTCTCGTCAGAGGAAATTGCTACTGCATGGAGACCCTTCTACGAGATCTGCGTCGAACAGTTCGGCGCCGGCCGCTGCATGTTCGAGAGTAATTTTCCGGTGCAAAAGCGCTGGAGCAGCTATGCGGTCTTGTGGAATGCCTGCAAGCGTCTCGCGGCCGGCGCTTCAACCGCCGAGAAGGCTGCGCTCTTCAGTGGAACCGCCGCGCGAGTCTATCGGATTCCCGCCGGCCCGATTTAGTCCAGGCCTCGGGATAAGGTGTGGCGAACGCCTGGATGTAACAAACCATCGGTCAGTTCTAGCTCTCCTTAGAAGCGTCGCTCACGCGACCCAATACTTCGTCGGTATGCTCGCCGAGCCGGGGCGCGCGGCGACTATAGGAAAAGTGCGGAGCGCTACCATCACTCGCGACGGTGCCGGGGTATCGCAGATCGCGGCCGAGCTCCTCATGATGAATGGTGGCGAAGGTCTGCCGCGACGCGAAATGCGGATCGTCAAGATTCTCCTCGGGGCGTCGAATCGGTGACCACGCGAGACCGTGCGACTGCGCGCGATGGAAGAGTTCGTCGGCCGGAAGGCTCTCCACCAGTTGCTCGAGCAAATCGTTGCGATAGATCGCGGCCGCGACATGATCGTCCTTCTCGAGTTGCGCAAACTCCGGGGTGCCCAGCACATGGACAATTCCGACCTGATCGGCCAACTGCGCGAGCGCCCGCATCTCCCGCTCGAAGGGACTCAGGCTCGCGAGCATGAAAACACCGTCCGCGCTTTTGCTCAGGCGTGCGTGCGTAACACTGGGAGCGGCGTGACGTGCCGTCTGCCGCATCACGACCTGGCCGCTGTAGACGTAGGAGGGAATCGCAACCTCGGTGCAGGTGTTAACCGCCTCGTGCACCGAGACGTCGATGAGCTGGCCCTCGCCGCTGAGTTCGCGAAAATTGAGCGCGGCCATCATCGCGACCGCCGCATACTCGCCGCCCAGGTGATACGAATGCCACATCGCGGGCGCAATCGGCGGGGTGTCGTACGCGCCCTCCTTGCCCGGATCGTAGCCGCACACCGCCATGATCCCGCCGAGCGCCATCTGCACGAGGTCGGTTGCCTTCAGCGCGCGATACGGACCGTCGAGCCCGAACGGGGTGATGGTGCATACGATAAGGCGCGGATTTTCTTCGGCGAGTTTGCGCCACAGTGCAAGCCGCCGCGCGACGGTTTCGTATTCACCTGCGAGCAGCACGATGTCGGCTTTGGAAGCCAGCGCGGCGAGCGCCGGCTGCGAAGCTTGATCATCGACATCGAGGACGGCGCTCTTTTTATTGAGGTTGTAGCGCCAGAAGAAAACGCTTTGCTCGGGATCGTGCGCACCAGATGCGAAGGGGCCGATGCGCCGCGAGGCTGAACCGTCGCTCGGTTCGAGCTTGATGACCTCGGCACCGAGGCCCGCGAGCAGCATCGCAGCGTAGTCGCCCAACTGATCGCCGATTTCCAGAATCGTGACGCCGACGAGCGAGGAACTGAGGTTGAGCTGGGAGTTCAAATGACGCCTTCCTCTCTGAGCGATGCCATCTCGGCGGCGCTCAGCCCGGCGATTTTTCCGAAGACGAATTCATTATCCTCGCCGAGCTTGGGCGCGGCGCGGCCAGTCTCTCCGCCAACGTCGGCGGGCGAACGCGACAACTTGGCGGGAAATCCTTCAATCGGCCAAGTCCCGATTTCGCTGTGCGGCAGATCGACGTAGTATCCGCGCGCCTTGAGCTGAGGATCGAGGTCGAATCGATCGGACGCCTTCTGCACCACGCCCGCCGCGATCCCGCGCGCTTGTAGCCGATTCATGAGATCGTAGCGCTCGCATCCGATGGTGAAGGCATTGAGCTGCGCGTCGAGGTCGTCCTCGTGCTGCTTGCGTGCGGCCGCGGTCGCGAAGCGCGCATCCAGCGCCCACTCCGGCGAACCCATTTCCTCGATCAGCGCGCGCCACTGCGCATCCGACTGAATCGAGATAGCGATCCACTTATCGTCGCCCACGCATCGATAGGCGCCGTGCGGCGCCCAATCAAGAAACGGCATCCGGTTTCCGTAGCGCGTGGTGGGTTTGCCGGTAAGTTGATGCTCGACGATCGAGGTCCCTGACAGCATCAGGCCGGTCTCGCTCTGCGACATGTCGATGTAGCAACCGGTTCCGTCGCGGCGCTGCCGACGAATCGCCGCCATCAACATGATCGCGCCGAAGTATCCCGGCGAATGATCGAGGTACGAGTAACCCCATCCCGCCGGCGGGCGTGGCTCCGGCAACCCCGATAGATAAGTCAGTCCTGAGAACGCCTGCGCGGTGGGTCCGTAACTGACGTAATCCTTGTAGACGCCGGCCTTCCCGACGCCGGTGGTCTGGATATAAATGATGCGCGGATTGAGCTTGCGAAGATCCTCGTAACCGAGGCCCCACTTGTCCATCTGGCCGGGACTGAAGTTCTCGCAAATGGCGTTGGCGTCGCGGACCAGTTGGCGCAGCAGGTCGCGGCCCTTCGGATGATTGAGGTTGAGCGTGATGCCGTACTTGCCGGGATTGGTGTTGTTGAAATATCCGGCGCGATTGAAGCTTCCATTGGAGTGACCGCGCCCGGCGCCCTGGCTGCGACCGCCATCGGCAGTCGCGTGGTCCGGCGCGAACGGCGGCACGTAGCGAATGAAGTCGATCGCCTTGCGCTCGCGCCATTCGACCCGAATCACCTGCGCGCCGAAGGTCGCGAGCAGCCGCGTCGCCTGCGGCCCTACCTGCAGCCAGGTCAAATCGATGATCCGCACGCCCTCGAGCGCTCGCCTGCCGTTGGATTTCGCCTCGCTCATATCTATCCGCTACTCGAAGTAGAGGCTTGCTTACAAGTGCGATTTCAGGAAATTCCGACGTCCTTGAAGAACGCGGCCATCGCATCGAGCAGCGCGCGCGGGTTGTCGCCCTGTACGTTATGCCCCGACTTCTCGACCCGGACCCAGCGACCATTGGGCAGCGAGCGCGCGAACTTCTCGGCGGCCGCATCGGTAAGGACGTCGCTGAGCGCTCCGCGCACCACCAGCGTGGGGCATTTGATCTTCGATACTTCAGAAGCGAGGCGCGCACGATCCTCGGTGAAGGAGCGCATCGCATCATCGGTGCGACGGCGCTGATCGTGCTTGAAGACCCACTTGCCGGCGGGCGTTTCGCGCAGGTTGTAGTGAAGGCTGCGGCGCAGCACGGCAGGATTGCGGATTGGGTTGAACTTCACCGCGCGCTCCAGGAACGCTTCGGGCGAATCGAGTTCCGGCGTCGATGAAAAATCGCGAATCCGATCGGCGCCCGAAGCGCTGATCTCCGGCGCCACATCGACAATCACCATCGCGCGCAGCTTCTCGCTATGCCGAATCGCGTATGCAATCGAGTTGAGCCCGCCCATCGATTGCCCGACGAGGATGGGCCGGTCCAGATGCATCGCATCGATGAAGCCCTCGATATCAGCGACGTGCGACGCAATCCTGTAGTCGACGACGGGTGACCATTCGCTGTCGCCATGCCCACGCTGATCGAGTGCGACGCATCGAAAGCGATCGCGCAGCATCACCGCGACGCAGTCCCAGGTATGCGCGTTGATGCCGCCGCCGTGAAGAAAAAGAATCGGCGTCGCCGCGCCGCCCCAATCGAGGTAGTGCAACCGCATCGCGCCGATGATCGTGTGGTGGTCTTCGGGCAGCGCGATCGCGTTGGGCTGGAGCTCGGCAATCTTGAGGGCAGCGCGAAACATTTCGAGTTCATCGCTTCGGTCCATGAGGTACCTCCTCGATAGAGGAATAGTAGCGCCGGATTCCTCGCGTCGGCGAACACTTTGATGCGCGTCGCGTTTGTTGCTAGTGACGGGGCAGCATCGATCGTGAGGAGGTGGGAAAATGATTCGCCTAATCTTCGTTTTGCGGCGCAAACCCTCAATGTCGCTCGTCGAGTTCCAGAAATACTGGCATGAGGTGCATGGGCCACTCGTTGCGAAACACGCTAGTAACCTGAACATACTTCGCTACGTGCAGGATCATACGCTCGACGATCCCATGAACGAGCAGATGGCGAAGGCGCGTGGTGGCATGGAACCTCCTTACGACGGAGTCGCGGAACTTTGGTGGACGACGCGCGAGGCCCTCGCCACAGGTTCGGCGAGTGCCGCGGGCCAGGCCGCCGGGAGAGAACTGGTCGAAGATGAAGCGAAGTTCATCGATCTGCCGAATTCTCCACTGTGGCTCGCGTATGAGTACCCGCAAGTGAATCCGTCCGAAGATATCGTCGCCCGCCCCAGCAGTGGACTGGTGAAGATCTTCTTTCCGTTACGTCATCCGACAAACCAAACCCTTGAGCAGGCGCAACTCTACTGGCGCACCAACCACGGTCCGATCATTCGCGGCCTCGCTGGAGGCTCGCGCTTGAAGAAATATTTCCAGGTCCATCGCTTCGAGGATCCGATCGAGCAACAACTGCGCGCCGCGCGCGGAACCAAGGTCGCGCCGTATACCGGTCATGCCGAGGCCTGGATCGATCGTGCGGAATCCGCCGCTGCCGCCGGAACTCCGGAAGCGCGCCGTGCGGGGGCGCTCGCGGTCGAGGATGAGGCGAATTTTATCGACTTCAAAAACTCTTCGATGTGGATTGCGAAGGAGCGCGTGGTCATCGACCGGCGCTAGTCATGAGGGCAATTCAATTCGACCGCCTGGGGGGACCCGAGGTGATGCAGTTGCGCGAGGTGCCGAAGCCGGACCTGAAGCCCGGCACCGTCATCGTCCGCAATCACGTCATCGCGCTCAACTACGGCGACGTGTTTTTCATTCAAGGGCAGTATCTGGTGAAGCCGGTCTTCCCGGATATTCCCGGCATGGAAGGCGCCGGCGTCATCGACGCGGTGGCGCCCGATGTTACCGGCCTCGCGCCCGGGATGCGCGTCGCATACATCGGCATGGGTGCGTATGCGGAGTTTACGCGGATGCGCGCCTCGCGCGTGATTCCGATTCCGGAGGGTACCGAATTCGAACAGGCCGCCGCGTTTCCGATCGCGGTCCTGACCGCATGGCACCTCATCCATTCGTGTCACCACACCGAATCGAGTCAGACCGTGCTGGTGCATTCGGCGGCGGGCGGAGTCGGCATCGCGGCAGTGCAGATCGCGCGCGCAACCGGCGCGCGGGTAATCGGCACGGTATCGAGCGACGATAAGATTGGCCTCGTGCGGAAGTTCGGCGCGAGCGACGTCATCAACTACGAAAACCACGACTTCGCTGCCGAAGTGATGCGCATCACTAACGGACGCGGGGTCGATCTGATTCTCGATGCGGTTGGCAAGCCGACCTTCGAGAAAGGGCTCACGTGCCTCGCGCCGTTCGGCCATTTGATTCTCTATGGAAGCGCGGGGGGTGCGCCGGATCCGATCGATGTTCGCGCTCGCCTGTTCGCGAAATCGCAAAAGGTCAGTGGCTTCGTGGTGCCGATGGTATACGGGATGAAGGAGATCCATCGGCGCGGCCTCGAGGCGGTCTTCCAACTCGCGCGCGAAGGGAAGCTGACGATTCCGATCGGCAAGAAGTTCCCGCTCGCCGACGCCGCCGACGCAGTGCGCTTCCTGCAGTCGCGCCGCTCGACCGGCAAGCTGCTATTGATTCCGTAAACTTCAAAATAACGGTTCTTCCGGATCGAGGCCCAACAGCAGGCGGCCGGCGGGACGATACATCTTGAGGTGCACGACGCGATGCTGACATGCAGTAAGGATGTCGCGCATATCACGGTCGAGGCGGCTCGATCGGAAAATAGAGCTGGTAGCCGCGGTGTCGTACAGCGTCGAGATGATTTGCTTCGCCGCCTGATGCGAGTGGGTCATCATCATTCGGTACGCGGCGCGTTGCCGCGGTGAAGGCCTCGCTCCCCCGGACAGCGTCTCCCACAAATCCTCGAGCGTGCTGTAGACGTAGGCTCGCGCAGCGCCGAGCTGAGCCTCGCACGACGCGATGGTTTCCTGGAAGGTTGGGTCTTCGCGCATCGGTTGGCCGCTCGGAATCGCCTTCTTTCGCCCGGCGAGATCCTCGACAAAGTCGAGCGCATTGCGCGCGATCCCAAGCGGAACACCGGCGTGAGAAACCAGAAACAGCGGCGGAAAGGCGTACAACGGCCCAGCGGCGTGCGGCTTTTCCATCATCGTGGTGCTGTCGCTGAACGGCACGAAAACATTGTCGAGCACAATGTCGTTGCTGCCGGTGCCGCGCATGCCGGTGGTATCCCACACATCAACGATCGAGGCCTTCGACGCCGGCACCAGCAGCACACGATATTCCGGATGTCGGCCATGGCGGCGAGGCTCGCCATTTTCATAGATGTTGCAGCCGCACGTGATGACGCTCGCATGCTGGCATCCGCTGCCGAAGTGATAGGTCGCGCTCAAGCGATATCCGCCCTCGACCAAATCCGCGCGCTGCGGAGGCCGCACCTGCCCGGCGACCACGCTCTCGACCGCACCGAATAGACGTTGCGCCGCAGGCGGTTCGAGAAATGCAGGAAGGAAGCTGCCGGCGGTCGAAATCATCGAGAGCCATCCCACCGACCCCTCGATGCGCGAGAGTTCCTCGACCACCCGCACCTGGCTCATCGGATCAAGTTCGCTGCCGCCATACGCGCGCGGGGTGCCCATCCTGAACACCCCGGCTTCCATCAGCTTGTGCGCGAGCGCGGACGGAAGCTTTCGCTCTGCTTCGATCGTGGCCGAAGCAGCTTTGATTTCCGGTTCCAGCGCGAGTGTTGCCGCCATGACTTCCTGGCCGGCCGGAGCGAGATGATCGGTATGCATCGGCTAGAGATTCCTTCGCGTGTAAAACGAAACGTGGCGGATACCTTGCGGTACCCGCCACGATGTTACCAGCCCATTCGGAGCCCGCGACTAGGCAGATACTCCATGGCGCAAAACCTTACCTGGTGTTGCTCCGGTGAACTTGTCGCCTTCCCATGTGATCTGGCCGTTCACGATAACGTGGCTATAGCCCTCGGCACGCTGGACGCGGCGCCATTCGTCGCCCGGCAGATCGTGTGCGATCTCAACCGGCAGCACTTTGAGCTGGTCGAGATTGTAGATCACGATATCGGCCGGCGAGCCTTCGCGCAGGAAGCCGCGATCCTTGAAGCCCGCGCAAAACGCCGGCAGCCCCGACATGCGCCAGTGGATATCCTCGAGGCTCATCCACTGTTTCTCGCGCACGAAGCGAATCAGGCCTTCGGTCGGATAGCGTCCGGCAGTCAGGAACTTGGTATGCGCGCCACCGTCGGATACGCCGAAGGTGATGTACGGATAGTCGAGCAACTCCTTCATCAGGTCGGATGAATTGACCGCAGGCGCGAAGAACTCCGTCTTGAGCCCTTCGGAGGCGGCGATGTCGAGCATCGTATCGACGACATCCTTGCCGGTCTCTTTTGCGGCGAGTCGCAGCGTCATCCCCTCGAACTTCTTGTTCTCGGGCTTGCTGCATTCGGTGATGATGATCTCGTCGAAGTAGTTGGTGATGAGGCTCTCGCGCGGCATCTGCGCTTTGAGCGCGGCGCGGCGGCGAGGATCGCCCAGCTTCTCGGTCCGATCGGCAACCGTACCAGTGGTGGCTTCACGCCACGCGTCGGAGTCGTCGAACAGGTTCCAATCTTCGAAGGTGAAGGTGAGGCCGGCGTCAGTGGTGGTCCCCTGTCCATAAACCGGCAGACCCTTCTGTCGGCACTTCTCCAGCCACTTCATCGTGTTCCGATGGCGATGCGGAAAACGATCGTTGGTGACCAGCGCCTCGTACATGATGGGGCGACCGCTTACTTCGGCGATCTTCTCGAAGTGGTCAGCGTCTTTCTTCGGATCCCAACTCGCCAGGGTCAGTTCCTGGAAGCCTTCGCCGCGCTCGCCGAGCACCCGAGCCATCTCGAGGCAGGTCTCGTCGTGCATCACGTCCGTGTTCATCGGCGAGCCGTCGAAGTCGCGCTGCACCGCGCTAGGCCCACCCGGGATGAGGCGCTGCGCAGACCATCCTGCCGCGCCCGCATCCATTGCCTGATGCAGGAGTTGGCGCATCTTCGCATGCTCATCATCCGTCGGCATGCGCCCGGTCTTGGACTCCTCGATGCCCATCACGTAACCCATCAGCGGATTCATCGGCACGTAGGGGAGCAGATTGACACCCTTGGGGGTCGCGTCGAGGGCGTCCATGAACTGGGGATAGCTCTCCCAGTTAAACGGCATGGCGGCCTGCATCGCGCGCAGCGGAATGGCCTCGGTGCGGACCATGGTGAGCATCGAGCGTTCGACATCTTTTGGGCGAACCGGCGCGAAGCCGAAGCCGCAATTTCCGAGGACCACCGAAGTCACACCGTGATAGCCGGAGATGGTGAGGTAGGGATCCCAGAAGATTTGCGCATCGTAGTGGGTGTGCAGATCGATGAATCCCGGCGCGACAATCTGTCCGTCGGCATCTACCACCTTGGCACCCTGGTGATTCGCGATGCGGCCAATTTTTGCGATGCGGCCGTTCTTGATCCCGATGTCGCTGCGAAAGCGCGGCGCGCGGGTACCGTCGACCACCATTCCGTTCTTGATGACTAAATCGAATTCCGCCATGGAGCACCTCATCTAAGGGTTGAACGCGGGCTAAATTGGAGATTGCGCTCAGTATCTACCCGTTTTGGCGCAAAATACAAACCGATCGGTATGTTCGATTTCCGATTTCACCACGCGCCGGTTTGTGGGCTATAGTCTGCGTTCCCTGCCTATGCGGGAGGTGCGTGGCTTGGCCAACAGAGCACTCGACGATTTGGTGGTAGTGGAGTTTGCGCAGATGGTCTCGGGACCGATGTGCGGCAAGATGTTCGCCGACATGGGCGCCGAAGTCATCAAGCTCGAACCACCCGGCGCCGGCGACGCGATGCGCGCCCACCCACCGTTTCCCGACGACATCCCGCATCCAGAGAAAAGCGGATCGTTTCTTTACCTCAACACCAGCAAAAAGAGCCTCACGCTCGACCCCACAACTCCCACCGGCGCCGATATTTTCAGGAAGCTCCTCGCGCGTGCCGATGTGCTTCTCGAGAACCACTCGCCGGGATATCTGGAGCGCATCGGTCTCGGTTACCACGCTCTGCACCAACTGAACCCGCGCCTGATCGTCACCTCGATCACGCCCTTCGGCCAGACCGGGCCGTATCGCGATTGGAAGGGCACCGACCTTATCGAGTTCGCAATGAGCCTGACCGGCTACAACACTCCCACGATGATCGATGATGCCGAGCGCGAGAATCCGCTCCGCGCGCCGGGCCATCAGGCCGAGATGATGGGCGCCACCGCCGCCGCGGCGGCTTCGATGTTCGCGGTCTTTCATCGTGACAGCACCGGCGAGGGGCAATGGATCGATGTGCCATGCTGGCAGGCCATCGCGAGCACCTCGAAGATCGAAATGGCGGCCTACACTTATGTAGGAATTCCCTTCAGCCGGCTGCGGAGCAACGTCGCAGTCGGACTCGAGCCGATGCGGAGCAAGGATGGCTGGGTGTACACCTTGTGGGCGGCGGACAGTCACTACGAGGCGCTCAAGGCGCTGCTCCATCATCCGGAAGATCTCGAGAGCGAGATCTTCGACAAGCTGCTCGGACGCCAGCAGAACGACGACGTGCTGCGTCCGATGATCCGCGAACACCTTGGCAAATTCGACACCGAATATCTGGTCAACGAAGGTCAGCGGCTCGGGCTCACCATTGGTCCGGTGTTCTCGGTGGCGCAGGCGGCACGCCATCCGCATCTGCGCACCCGCAACGCGTTTGTGGAAATCGACCATCCGATTGCGGGGAAGTTCGAATATCCACGCTCGCTGGTACAGATGACCGCGACGCCGCCAACCTCGACCCGCGCGCCGCTGCTGGGCGAGCACAACGCTGAAATTCTTGGACGCCTCGGTTACTCGCTCGCCGAGCAGCAGGGCATGCGCGCCGCCGGCGTGATCTGAAGGGGGCATCGATGGCGAAACTTCCACTCGAAGGAATCCGGGTCGCCGACTTCAGCTGGATCATCAACGGTCCGCAAATCGCGCAGTGGCTTGCGACGATGGGCGCGGAGGTGATCAAGATCGAGTCGCAAGTCTACATCGACATCGGCCGCATCAATCCTTCCGGCATGGCCGATCGCATCCAGGGACCGAACCGCAACGGCTACTATCACGCGCTCAACTACGGCAAGAAGGCCATCACCCTCAACCTCGCCTCGGAAAAGGGGCGCTCACTCGCCGACGAGATCATTCGCAAGAGCGATTTGGTTCTCGAATGCTTTCCGACCCCGGCCGCGAAGAAACTCGGCATCACCTACGATCGGGTGCGCGCGGTCAAGAACGACATCATCATGGTTTCGGTGTCGCTGCTCGGCAAAACCGGACTCGAACCCGCCTCATGGGTCGGATGGGGCCCGATGGCATGCTGCTTCGTCGGCATGTTCGACGCGCAAGGCTACCCGGATCCGGATAATGACAATCCTCCGCCGCGCCAAACCGGGGGTACCTGGCCCGACTACGCAATCGCGAGCGCGGTGACATTTCATGTGCTGGCGGCGCTGCGACATCGCAATCGCACCGGCGAGGGGCAATGGATCGACGCGAGCATGGGCGAGACCGTCATCGGCCAGATGCCCGAATGGTACATGGACTACTTCATGAACGGGCGCGACCGGCGCGCGCGCGGGAATCGCGACGACGTGATGGCGCCGCATAACACCTATCCATGCGCCGGCGCGGACAAGTGGATCGCGATCGCGGTCGCCTCGCAATCGGAATGGGAGGCGCTATGCGGTGCGATGGGCGATCCCGAGTGGACGCGCGATGCGAAGTTCGCCGACCAATATAGCCGCTGGCAAAACAGCGATGCTCTCGATGTGCATCTCGCGCAGTGGACGCGCAAACACGAGCACCTCGCGCTCGCGAAGGATCTGCAAGCGGCCGGGGTGGCGGCGGGGCCGGTGCTTGATAGCGTCGAGATCCACCAGGACCCGCACCTGTGGGAATGGGGCTTCTTTCGCAACATCGAACATCGCGAGGTCGGCGGCCGCATCCTTCCCAACATGCAGGTTCAAATGAGCAACGTGCCCGTGCTGAACTACTCGATGCCGCCTGACCTCGGTGAGCACAATCGCGAGATCTTCGGCGGCCTGCTCGGCCTCTCCGATGCCGAAATCAAGCTGCTGATTGAGCAGAAAGTCATCTACTGAAAGCCCCGTTACGGCCGAAGGTTTTCCTACATCGCGTGATCACACGCCGCCGAGTGCGCGGCGCAGGTTCGTGAGGCCATATGCTGACAAGCGCAAAGGAATTTCTACTGCATGTCTTCCGGGATTTCTCTGAGGATGAATGCGCATCGATGGCGGCTGCGCTGGCATATGCCACGCTGTTCGCGCTGCCCTCGCTATTGCTGATCGTCATCTTCATCGCCGGCCTGGTTCTCGGTCCGCAGGCGGCAAGTGGTCAGATTCAGGCACGTTTGAGCGGGGAGATGGGTCCCCAGACCGCGGCGCAAATCCAGACGATGGTGAGTAGTGTCGCGCAGAACCGGACCGGCGGCTTGATCGCCACGGCACTCGGATTCGTCGGCCTGATACTTTCGGCAACCGGAGTGTTGATGCAGCTTCAGCAGTGTCTGAACAAAGCCTGGAAAGTGAAGGTGGTCGAATCCGGTCTCAGAAACCTCGCGATGAAACGGCTCCGCTCGGGACTCCTGCTGGTCGGCGCCGGCATTCTGGCGATGGTTTCGGTGGCGGCGAGTTCCGCGATTTCCGCACTCGCGAAGATGCTGCCGTTTGCGGGCGCCGCGTCGGTCGGCGAGATGGTCATGTCGCTGGCAATGTTTGCGGTAGTCTTCGCGGCGATTCTGAAGGTGCTGCCGGACGTGCAACTACGCTGGAGCGATGTCTGGGTTGGAGGTGCGTTCATCGCGGTACTCTTTGTGGTGGGAAAATTCCTGATCGCGATTTACCTGGCGCACGCCGGAAGCGCCAGCGCATACGGCGCTGCGGGTTCCCTCGCCTTGATTCTGATGTGGACCTACTACTCCGCGCTCATCCTTCTGCTGGGAGTCGAATTGACGCAGGTATGGGTTCGGCGCGACGGGCGCGACGTCCTGCCGAGACAAGGCGCGATCCGCGTGGCGTAGGGAAACTGCAAACTTCAGCTTCAGTCGGCATTAAAACCGTACAACTGGGCGGCATTGGTGCAGACGATCTTGCGGCGGGTCGCCGCGGGAAGATGTCCCAGCTCGCGCGCGATGTACTCCTGCGAGTCGGGCCAGATCCCGTCTGGATGCGGGAAGTCGCTACCCCACATGATGTTATCCTCGCCGATTTCGTCGAGCATCTTGATGCCAATGCGATCGCTCTGGTAGGTCGCGTAGCACTGGCGCCGCCAGTACTCGCTCGGCTTCATCTTGAGGTCGAGGTCCGCGAACTGATCCTCCCACTCTAGATCCATGTGATCGAGAATGTAGGGCAGCCAGCCGATGCCGCTCTCGCCGATGACCATCTTCAAACCGCGGTGATGTTCGAGCACGCCGCCGAAGATAATCGCCATCAGCGGGACCGCCATGTACATCTGGAAGCTGCTGATCATCGTGGCGAAGGCGGCGCGCGCAACTTTGGGCTGAAGCTTACTCAAATCCGGCATCGCGCTGCCGATGGTATGCAGATGCACCGGTAGCTTCGCCTCCTCGGCGATCGCCCAAAGCGGCTCCCAGCAGGGATCCCAGAACGGTTCGATATCAGGACGGTTGGCGATATCGAGACCGCGCAGCGCTCCTTCCCTGGCGACGCGTTTCACCTCGGCAACGGCGTCGGCGATGTTGTGGCTTGGTATCGATGCCAATCCGGCATACCGATCAGGATGGGTGCGGCAGAAACCGGCGAGCCACTGATTGTAAATGCGCAGCATGTCGGTCGCGGCCTCGTCGTCCTTCAGCCGCATGCTCGCGCCGAGGACGCCGTAGAGAACCTCGCCTTGAACGCCGTCCCGTTCCTGATCCTTCAGGCGCAGCTCCGGATCGGTCAGCCGCCGAATGCCCTTGCGGCCGTCATCGTAGAGGCCAGTCGATGCCATTCGATCCGAACGATGGATCTGCCCGGGAACATATTCGCGTCCGGCCGAACCCATCCCGTTCATCAAGCCGAACTTCGCGCCGTTCTTCGCGACCCACATCTTGCCCTTGCGCGTGTCGATGACGTAGGGCATCCGATCCTTTAAATCGGCGCGTGCGTTGGAGGTGAACAGATCGGGCGGCAGCCAAATCAGATCGACGTGGCAATCGGCTGAGATGAAATCGTACTTCATCGCAAATCCTCTGGCGCGATCTTGCTCCAGTCGCATCGATGCGCGCAAACCCCGAGGATGGATGAGCAATCAGCCGTTCCAGGCCCCGCGCAGCGAATAGGAACTCAGGACGCGGATGTAATTGGCGCGCTGGAACGCCGTCGGGTTGGGCACCTTGCGCTGGCTCATGCTGCCGCACATCTGGCCGATGGATTCGTAGTCGTGTTCCTCCATCCAGTTCTGGACGTCGCGCAAGACCACGCCGAGGTGTTCGAGGCCGTTTCGCAGCAGCGCCGAGGTCATCATGGTGGCGCGCGCTCCGGCCATCACGGCCTTCAGCACTCCCTCCGCATTGTGAATGCCTCCGGTAATCGCGAGGTCGACATTTACTCCCCCAAAGATGATTGCCACCCAATGCAGCCGGAGCAGCAGCTCCTGCGGGCTGCTCAGTTCCAGGCTCGGCACTACCTCCAGCTGCTCGAGATCCAGATCCGGTTGATAGAAGCGGTTGAACAGCACCAGCGCGTTCGCACCGGCGGCCTCGAATCGCTTCGCCATGTTTGCCGGAGCGGTAAAGAATGGCGACAGCTTCACCGCAACCGGAATCCGTACAGTTTGTTTTACCTCGCGAACCAGCTCGAGGTAGGCCCGCTCGATATGAGCCGCCGTGAGTTCCGGATCGGTGACGATCGAATACAGATTCAGCTCGATGGCGTCTGCGCCCGCCTGCTCCATCTCGTGCGCATAGCGGGTCCATCCGCCGGCCGAGACGCCGTTGAGGCTGCCAATCACGGGAATCGAAAGACCGGTTTTCGCCTTGCGAATCAGCTCCAGGTAGCCGTCCGGTCCAAGGTTATAGGTGGTCAGGTCGGGGAAGTAGTTCAGCGATTCCGCGAAACTATCAGCGCCACGCGAAAGGTCACGGTCCAGCGTTTCACCTTCCAGCGTCAACTGCTCTTCGAAGAGCGATGGCAACACCACCGCAGCCGCGCAGTGATCTTCAAGCTGGCGAATGTGGTCGAGCGAATCGCTCAGTGGTGATGCCGATGCAACGATGGGATTCTTAAGCGCCAGGCCGAGGTAGGTCGTCGTCAGGTCGATCATTGTTTACCTCCGCGCGCTGATTTTTCTCCAGCGACCTCCGAGTCGAGCGCGTCCTGCACCGGCCTTCCCGGACCGGGCATCGCGGCACGATTCGCGTAAACGCGCCACTGACGCGCGACGTCTTCCTGCGCCAACTGAAGCAACTCGCGCGCGGCCTGGGGGTTGCTGCGCGCGAGCATCGTGTAGCGCGCTTCCTGATAGGCATATTGCTTGAGCGGGATGCTGGGCGCTTTGGAGTCCAGTTGAAATGGATTCCTGCCCAGCTCTCGAAGCCCCGGGTTGTAGCGCATCAACGGCCAGTAGCCGGAAAGCACCGCGCTCTTCTGCTGGTTCATACCGAAGGCCTGGTCGTAGCCGTGCGCGATGCAGTTGCTGTACGCGAGCAGCAGCGACGGACCGTCGTGCGCCTCGGCCTCGAGGAACGCTCGCACGGTATGCGCATCATTGCCGCCCATCGCCACCCGTGCCACGTAAACCGAACCGTAGCTAATGGCCTCCATTGCAAGGTCCTTCTTGCTGGTCTGCTTGCCTCCGCTGGCGAATTTCGCGACTGCACCGCGCGGGGTGGACTTCGACATCTGACCGCCGGTGTTCGAATAGACCTCGGTATCGAGCACCAACACGTTCACGTTCATGCCGGACCCCAGTACGTGATCGAGGCCGCCGAAGCCGATGTCGTACGCCCATCCGTCCCCACCGATGAGCCAGACGCTCTTGCGCACCAGCGCATCGGCCAGCGCGGTCAGATCGCGGGCATCGTTGGTCTCCAGCCCGCCAATCAAACGCTTGACCTCGGCAACCCGCTCCCGCTGAGCCGTGATGCCTGCCTCCGCCGATTGATCGGCTTCGAGGATTTCGGCAACCAGGCGTCCGCCAAGCTGGCTGGACTGGCGCCGAATCAGTTCGCGCGCATAGTCAGTTCGCTTGTCGAGGGCGAGCCGCATGCCGAGGCCAAACTCCGCATTGTCCTCGAACAGCGAATTGGACCACGCCGGACCGCGGCCTTCCGCGTTCGAGGTGTAAGGCGTAGTCGGCAGATTGCCACCGTATATCGAGGAGCATCCGGTCGCATTCGCGATGAGCAATCGATCCCCAAAGAGCTGGGTGAGCAGCTTGATGTATGGGGTCTCGCCGCATCCCGCGCAGGCGCCGGAAAATTCGAACAACGGTTCGAGTAGTTGCACATCTTTGACCTGCGCGTGTGCGAGGGTGTCGCGATTGAATTCCGGCAGGGTAAGGAAGAAATCCCAGTTCTTCGCCTCGGCGTCGCGAATCGGAGGCTGAGGCAGCATGTTGATGGCCTTGTGCCGAACCTCGCTCTTGCTTTTGGCCGGGCATACCTCGACGCACAGGCGACATCCGGTGCAGTCCTCCGGCGCGACCTGCAGCGTGTACCGCATCGCTTCGAGGCCGCGCCATCGTGGGGTCGCGGACTTGAACGCCGCCGGCGCATCGTCAAGAGCGCCAGGCTCGTAGACCTTGGCGCGAATCACCGCATGCGGGCATACCAGCACGCACTTCCCGCATTGGATGCAGAGGTCCTCGTCCCACACCGGGATTTCCTGCGCGATGTTGCGCTTCTCCCATTTGGCGGTGCCGGTAAGAAAGGTGCCGTCCGGTGGCAGTGCGCTGGTCGGAACCGAATCGCCGTAGCCCGCGATGAGCGCGCCAAGGACATCGCGCACGAAGGCCGGCGCATGCGATGGCACCGGGGCGAGAATGTCGATCGCGCTGTTTGCTCGGGCCGGGATGGCTAGCTCATGCAGATGCGCGAGGGTGGTATCGACCGCGGCGAAATTCTTCTGCACGATCGCATCGCCGCGTTTGCCGTAGGTTTCCTGGATCGCCGACTTGATCGCCGCGATCGCCGCGTCCTGCGGCAGCACTCCGCTCAAGGCGAAGAAGCAGGTCTGCATGATGGTGTTGATGCGGCCGCCCATGCCGGCCTGGCGCGCCACCTGGTATGCGTCGATGGTGAAGACGCGCAGCTCTCGATCGAGGATCTGCTGCTGCGCCTTGCGCGGCAGATGGTCCCACACCTCGCCGGGTGCGTAGGGTGCGTTAAGCAGGAAGGTCGCGCCGCGATCGGCCGCCGCCAGCACGTCCATCCGCTCGAGGAAGGCGAACTGATGGCATCCGATGAAGCTCGCCTTGCTGATCAGATAGGTCGAACGGATCGGGTCGGGCCCGAAGCGGAGATGAGAAACGGTGATCGAGCCTGCTTTCTTGGAATCGTAGACGAAGTAGCCCTGCGTATAGCTGGAGGTATGCTCGCCGATAATCGCGATCGAGTTCTTGTTCGCGCCCACCGTGCCGTCCGATCCCAGCCCGTAGAAGAGTGCGCGCACCGTCAGCGGGCTCTCAGTTGAAAAAGCGGGATCGAATGCGAGGCTGGAATGCGTCACATCATCGTTAATCCCAATCGTGAAATGATTCCTGGGGGTCTCCTTGCGCAGTTCATCGAAGACCGCCTTGACCATCGCGGGCGTGAACTCCTTTGATGACAGTCCGTATCGCCCGCCGATGATGCGCGGCCATCGCCCGTCTACGGTGCGCGCCGTCCACGCTTCGCTGAGTGCGGTCACCACTTCGAGGTAGAGCGGTTCGCCGATGCCGCCGGGTTCCTTGGTTCGATCCAGCACCGCGATCGAGCGCGTAGTACGCGGTAACGCCGCGGCGAAGGCGGCACCGTCGAAGGGACGGAAGAGTCGCACCTTGAGCAATCCGATCTTCTCCCCAACCGCGATGAGGCGCTCGATGGTCTCCTCCACCGCTCCGGCGCCGGAACCCATTAGAATGATGACTCGTTCCGCTTTGGGATCGCCGACGTAGTCGAACAGCCGATAGGCCCGTCCGGTCCGCTTGGCGAAGCGATCCATCACATCCTGCACGATGGTGGGGCAGGCGCGATAGAAAGAGTTGATGGCCTCGCGCGCCTGAAAGAAGACATCCGGATTTTGCGCCGTACCGCGGAGCATTGGCCGATCGGGGGTGAGCGCGCGATCGCGATGCTGGCGGACGAACTTCGCATCGATCAGCGCGGTGAGATCGTCATCGTGCAGCGGATGGATCTTGTTGAGCTCGTGCGAGGTACGGAAGCCGTCGAAGAAGTGCAGAAACGGGATGCGCGATTCCAGCGACGCCGCATGCGCGATCAGCGCCAGGTCGTGCGCCTCCTGAACCGAATTGGACGACAGCAGCGCAAACCCGGTCGCGCGCGCCGCCATCACATCGCTATGGTCGCCGAATATCGAAAGCGCATGAGTCGCGATGGTCCGTGCCGCCACATGGATGACGCACGCGGTGAGTTCGCCTGCGATCTTGTACATGTTCGGGATCATCAGCAGCAGGCCTTGCGAGGCTGTGAAGGTGGTGCCAAGTGCTCCCGCCTGCAACGCGCCGTGAAGGGTGCCGGCCGCGCCGCCTTCGCTCTGCATCTCGATCACCTGCGGCACGGTACCGAAGATGTTCTTACGACCCTCGTCGCTCCATTGATCTGATAGTTCACCCATCGGCGACGATGGGGTGATGGGATAGATCGCGATTACTTCGCTCAGGCGGTAGGCAATCGAGGCCGCCGCTTCATTTCCGTCGAATATTTCCATGTTAGCCGTGTGCAACCGGCAGTTAACATGAGACGGATTCTCTTCGCAAAGCGCCGATGCGCGAGCGCCTGAGTTACTCAGCGTGGACGCTGATCGAACTGCAGGATGGTGCCGTCGGGATCCTCGAAGAGGCAGGTCAGCACTTTGGCGCCGCCGCGCTCCCCGTATGCGATCGAATCGGCCTCGTAAGGTGGCACCAGAATCTTGACGCCCGCACTCGCGAGCTTCTCCAACCGGCTGCGCAGGTCATCCACCAGGAACGCAAAGTGATGCATCCCGACCTGATGCAGCCGCAGCGGTTTGCCCGAGGGCTCTCTGCCAAGCGTTTGCGATAGCACCAGGAACCCGCCGCCGTCGTTCCACTTCAGGTAGACCGCGCGGCGCTTGCCCTGCCCCACCGTCTCTTCCGCATCGAGCATCACCTCGAGCCCGAGCAGGTCGCGATAAAACGGCAGCGACTTCTCCATGTCGCTGACGCCGATAGCCAGATGCGAGATTCCCTTCATGGCGCACTCCTCCAAATTTGGCGGGCTTCTCCGCTTCCTACAACCCGGCGTGCATTTTGACAACCAGCGAATGTCGGGTTACTGGTCTGTCTCCCACGGAGGTCACGATGCTGGACAAGGTAAGTCTCGACGGCGTTCAACTGGAGTACGAGATTCATGGCGCGGGTGAGCCGGTCATGCTGATTCATGGCAGCGTGGTCGCCGATTCGTACCTGCCGATGCTCCCTGAGCCGTCGGTCTCGCGTTACCGGATGGTGCGCTACCGGCGTCGCGGCTTCGGCAACAGCACGCATCCCGATTCGGCCATCAGCATTCGCGAGCAGGCCAACGACTGCCACGCGCTGATGCGCCATTTGAAGATCGCCAAAGCACACGTGGCGGGACATTCATATGGCGGCGTCATCGCATTGCAACTGGCGCTCGACCATCCGGAAGTCGTCCATTCGCTGGCCTTGCTCGAACCCGCCCTGGTCGGACAAATCCCCAACTCGGCGGAGTTCATGGCGGGAATGGCTCCGGTAGTGAAGACTTACCAGGACGGCGACAAACGCGGCGCGCTCAACGGATTTCTCAATTGGGTCGCCGGCCCCGGCTATCGCGCGATGTTCGAGGGCCTTCCCGGCTCATATGAGATGGCCCTCGCCGACGCCGACAACTTTTTCCGCTTCGAGATGCCTGCGGCAGGTCAGTGGAGTTTCACCCGCGACGATGCACAGCGGATCGGGCAGCCGGTCCTCGCGATGCTGGGCGCTACCAGCGCGCCGATCTTCCACGAGATTCAGAAGCTGTTGCAGGCGTGGTTTCCGAAAGCCAAGGCGGTCACCGTGCCGAAGGCCAACCATATGCTGCAGACGGTCGAGCCACGCGCCGTCGCCGAGGTACTCGCGGGCTTCTGGGCGAGCTGGCCGCTGCGCTGAGCAATCAGATCGATGGTTCAGGAATTGCCGGCACGATACGCGCGTGGCGAAACTCCAAACTCAGCGCGGAAGCTGCGGATGAAATTGGAAAGATCCTCGAAGCCTACCTCGAACGCGATCTCGGTGATCGGCTGGACGCCGGCGGTGAGTCGCCCGGCTGCCTCGCGCAGTCGCGCGCGCAAAATCCATTGATGAGGAGTGACCCCGGTCACCCTCTTGAAGGTTCGCAAAAAGTGATAGCGGCTAAGACCCGCGATACTGGCGAGCGTCTCCAGCGTATGCGGCTCTTCGAAGGCAGCCTCCAGGAGCCGCATCACATCCGCGATGCGCGAGGAGTCCCGCGTCGCGCTCGGCATGCTATGCCGGCGAATATCACCGTCCACCTGCAGGACCGCGCCCGCCAGCTCGATTCCGATCTCCTCGAGCAAAGCGGGACGCCGCAGCGCGCTGACGACGCGAGCGGTCAGTGGCGCGAGCGCCCGCAGCGGTGGCAGCCGATCGAGGCGAAACGAGGCGCGTGATGCTCCCGCATCGCGCGCGACGCTTTCGAACAGCTCCGGCGCGAACTGGAACGAGAGGCAGCGGTCACCCTCGCCGTGTTGATGCGAACATTCAAAGGTGCGCCCGATGCTCCCCAGCACCAGCGCGCCAGGTGATATCAGCGACGCACCACGATCGCTGCGATAGGAGAACGACCCCGTCAGTACCAACGATACTGACTCCCAGGCGTGACGCTCGGCGAAAGGACGATCGTGCGGTCCAGCGGTACACAGCACGTCCAGCACGCGCCATCCCTTACCCTCGGCCACCAGTTTGCCGAAGTTCGCACCCGGCTCGCCGTCGCGTTCCTTGTGTATCAGGGCGGCGGTCAGCGGATCGCGATGGGAAATCCGGGGATTTAAAATCTGCGATGAGAGCAATTTTTGCCAAGTCTCCGAACGGCCGGTTCAGTATAACAATCGAGTGCAAACTACCAAAAGGAGACCGCGGTCATGACGCTGGCAGGTGGATGCTCGTGTGGAGCTATCCGATACAAGCTGACTAACACACCGCTAATCGTTCATGCGTGTCACTGCCGCGATTGTCAGCGCATTACCGGCGGCCCGCATGTCATCAACATCTGGATCGAGCGCAAGTTCGTCGAAGCCGGCGGCGCTGAGCCCAAGTCATTCGTGCTTAAAGGCGGCAGCGGCAAGAGGCATGAGGTCTTCTTTTGCGATAAATGCGGAACCTACGTATGGAGCCGCTACAGCATCGCACCGGGCGATTGTCTCTTTGTGCGCGCGGGCACCCTCGACCAGCCCGAAGCAGTCACTCCCGATGTGCACATCTTCACGCGAACCAAGCTGCCGTGGGTGCAACTTCCCAAGGATGCGCAGGTGTTCGACTCCATCTATACGGACCTCTCCAAGGTCTGGCGGGCCGAGAGCGTGAAGCGATTGCGCGGCTGAGGCCGGCGAACCTCGCCCCCCGCTTAACCTCTTCGGATGAGCAGCGTCCAGGTGGTCATGATGTGATGAGTTCTATCGATTACGTTGATGCGGGTTGATCAGGCCGGCTCGCATCGCATAAAGCGCAACTTCAACCCGGTCACGGATTCTGAGCTTCTGAAAAATGTTATTGAGGTGCTTCTTCACGGTAGCTTCGGTAATCGCCAGTTTGGTAGCGACCTCGGCGTTGCGCAGTCCCAAGGCGACATAGCGTACGATCTCGCGCTCGCGCGAGGTGAGTTCATCTCCAGTGCGATCCAGCCGGGCCAGCTCGGCTTGCAGCGCCGGGGGCATCCAGACCAATCCCTCGACCGCGGCCCTGATGGCCTCCATCAGCGTTTCCACGGCGAAGCGCTTCTGAACCACGGCGCGGGCGCCCATTCTGATTGCCTCGAGTGCCTCCGCATTGCGTTCGCTGGCGGTCAGGACTACGACCGTCACCAGGTGCGCGAGACGCTCGATGTCGTCACCCATCCACCGCTCCATTTGCAGGTCCAGCAGCAGAACGTCGCAAGGCGTTGCGGCCAGCGCCGCTTCAAGCTCGATGGAACGGCCGACCTCGGCAACCACTTCAATCTCAGGCTGAAAGCGCAGGATCGACTTGAGGCCCTGGCGGAAGATCGCGTGATCGTCGGCGATGATGAGTCGAATCGGCATGAGCTAGGCGGCGCGCATTTCGATTTCCATATGCGCGCCTGATCGGTTCTGCCCGACACCCGCAATTGACCACCGAACTCCGCCACCCGCGACGCGATCGCCCAGGGCGCCTCAGCCTGCTGAAAACCGATCCCATCGTCGTCGATGGTGATGCGAACCAGGTTGTCGGCGGAATTGACCTTGACCGATGCTTCGCGCGCCTGCGCGTGACGCCGGGCATTACGCGTTCCTTCCAGCATGATCAGCAGGATCTGCTCGACCAGCAGCCCATTGGCGGAGAAGCTGGCGGTGACATGGAAGCGCGTTTCACTGGCGGGCGAAGTGGTTTCGGCAATTTTACGATCGAGGTTTATCAGCGAACGGAGGTACTCGCGAACCTCGTCATACTCGCGAGTGATACCGATTTGCAACTCGCGCAATTCGCCGAGCACCTCGGCGGTTTCGCCCCGCGCCAGCAATTCGCGCAAGCCTTCGAGCCGAAGATTCATTCCCGCGAGCACCTGCACATAGCCATCATGGAGCGAGCGCGCGATCTCCTCACGCTCCGCGAAGGTTTCGAGCTCGCGCATCCGCAGCTCGAAGTTTGCGCGCTGTTGCCCGAGGAAGCCAATCACGCAGCCGGTAATCGCCAGGTACGCCGGCCGCATCAGGGGCAGCGCCATCACTCCTTGTGGCGATAGCGTGATCGGCAACAGGTAGAGCAGGACGCTGACGAAAGTCACCCACAGCGTCGCGCGCAGGCCGGTGCGGCATCCCACCGCGATGATCGCGAAAGTGAAGAAGACATAAGAGGGGCTGGTTGGGCCTTCCGTGAAGAACGCCACGGCGGTGGCGAAGAGAATGTCGAGCGCGGTGGTCGCGGCGAACACTCGCTGGGGCGCCAGGTGGCGGCGGATCAACAGGTACGCGGTCAGGCTGTATGCGAAATGGAGCGCCAGCGTCGTCAGCGCATAACGATCGAGGGAAAAAATCCCGTATCCGGTGGTTGGATCGATGTAGATTGAAATCAGCGCGACGACTGAGAGGGCGATTCGGGCTCGCGAGACATTCAGATCGAGATCGGCAAAGTCGAGTGCCTTCATACCCGGTCATTTCGGGCGTTTGAGGCATCCAGGTCAAGCACCCGCGCCGAGCCGTAGTGCTACTTCGGGCAACAGGCGGACTGGCGGGACACGCAATGCTCGGCCTGTCTCAAACAACTTTGTCGGTGTTGCCGGTCACTGCTAGCGCGTAGCGGCGATGCGAATGCGAGAGGCTCAATCTGGCGCCAAACGCCTCGGAGAGCTGGGCAGCATTCATCACCAGGTCGCGCGGCCCCGCGGCGAGCACCCGTCCGCCCTTGAGAATCAGCACGTGCGAGAAACCCGGCATGATCTCCTCGACATGATGCGTCACCAGCACCAGACTCGGTGCGGCAGCATCCTGCGAGAGGCGCTCGAGGAATTGCAGGAATTGCTCTCGCGCAACCGGATCGAGTCCGGCGCACGGCTCATCCAGAATAAGCAGCTCCGGTTTGGCCATCAGCGCGCGTCCGATCAATACCCGCTGCCGCTCGCCTTGGGAGAGAAACCGCCACGGGCGATCCGCGATAACCTCGGCTTCGATTTGGCGGATGATGTCCAGCGCGCGCGACCGGTCATCGGCGGCGGTATCGCCCCATAAGCCGATCATCGCGCGTTTACCGCTGACGATCGCGTCGAGCGCGGTCTCATGGCCTGGCATCAGTTGCTGAATCGCACTGCTGACGATGCCGATGCGGGTGCGCAAATCGCGCCAGTCGGTTTTGCCGTAGGTCTCGCCCAGCACGCTGATGCTGCCGGCGGTGAGCGGCAGGTATCCCGTCAAGGTGCTCAGCAGCGAGGTTTTGCCCGATCCGTTGGCCCCGAGGATCACCCAATGCTGGCCGGCCTCGACGCGCCAGTCGATGTGTTCGAGGATGACGGCCTCGCGCTCGACGCGCAGCCCCCGAATGTCGATGACGATGCTCGCGTTGCTCATCGAGCATCACCATCGCACAAATCGTTTGCGAGGCAAGTTGCTAGAGCGTCGCGGCCTTGTGAAAGGTGCCGTGCCAGACCGCGCTGACGAAGGGGCCGCCGTTGCACCGTTTGCTGCCGGAGCAGAACTGGTTCATCGACTCCGACACGACCATGGTTTTCTCATCCGGCAGCAGGGTACAGACCGAGTCAGCCATCCACTTGATGTCGATGGTTGGACCGAGGGGGAGACCGAAAAGGTGACCGCGTTGCTGCGCCGATCCATACGATCGAAGCGCGATATGGTCGCCCGCGCTCCCAAGCGCAACGGTGCGTGAGCGGGTATTGAAAATGCGACCCTGGTTGGCCGCTTCATCGAGCGACTGCTTGTGGTAGGCGACCTCGATTCCCGATGGAGTGCGAACAAAACATAGCGTGACGGAACCTGGAACCCATTTTTCGATCGGCGGCCCGGAGTATTGATGCCACGCATCCGCGCGCGGTTCGCCTTCCCAGCATCCGAGATACGCGTCCGAGATTTGCAATCCCGCATTCGACGGATTCGCAGGAGGCGGCGGTTTCCGCGCCTGCGGGATGGTCTGGGACGGCGAGTCCTGTTGAGCATGAAGCGGCGGCGGGGTGGGCTCGAAATGAAAGGAACCCTGCTGGGCGCGAACGGTGCCCACGCCGGCACAGAGAAAAGCGACCGCTAAAGGCAATGACAAAAACAGCGGAGCGAGGCGACGCATAGCTACTTTATAACGTCATATGTTAGCCAAGTCAACTCTAAGAGCATCGTAGCCTCACTTGGGAGCTTGGCCTGGGTGCGACGCTAAAAGTTTGCATCACCATGTTTTCGCGATGTTTTCAGCGAAATCTCAATCCGGTATGGGGATAGCGGGTTCGACGAAATCGACGGCTGCATAGCTGCAGCCGCCGTATCGCGATCTTAGCTGAGGCGATCTCGTGAAGCTAGAACGGCATCCATCCGACGACCGGGAAATCGTCGAGGCTGAAATCGATCATCCCCACCACCGCGATTTGCTGATTATGCTCGGAGTCGTGATTGAGTGGCAGTTGTACCCCGGTGCTGATCTGGTAAGCGTCCGTCAGGTAACTGATTCCCGGAGTGGCATAGAGGGTTGGGGAACCTTGCTCGCTTCCGCTAACCACAGCATCGAAGTTGAGCTCGGCGAAGAGGCATAGGTTGCGAATCGGCCACGGAAGCTGGGTCTTCGTCAGATACTGCAAATAGGGGAAGGAGTAGTCGACGACGGGATCGAAGAATATCTCATCGCCGCCGCCATCATTCAGGATGCGCGAATATCCGAGGTCGCTATGCACCTCGAATGCGCGAAGGAAACCCAGGTTCCATTTCTCCGGAAGCGCTCCGCCACGCCCGCCCCATAACAGGGCCAGGCCGGCATTGCTGAGGCCGAAGGACTGTCCGAAATCTCCGACGCTGAACGACAGTTGAGGCGCGACGCCCGCCTGCATGTCCGGCTGATTGATGAACAGCATGCGGCTCAGAACATCGACCGTGCCGAAGCCGGCTTCGCTCGCGCCGTCGTGGGGAGCGAAAGAGTCCCACGCGCTGTCGACCTCGATGTCGAAATTCGGCGAGATCATCTTGTCCAGTCCGAAGCCGAAGCCCAGGGTTCTGCCTTCGGGGCTTCTGACCCAGTGCGGCGCGAATGGCGTCACGCTGTTGCCGGGACTCACGTCGATCGCCACCAAAGGTCCCATCATGCCCGGCCCCATGTCGCGCGCTTCCGATCCGATTGTAAACGAAGGCGGGTCCGTATCAGCGGGCGATTGAGCGCATGCCTCGTGTGAGGAAATCGCAAGAAGAAGCAATATCGTGAGCGCTATTATCGTTCGGAAGAATCGATGGACGACCGCAGCCATGAGAGCCCCCGCAGGGCGAAGGTCGTGGTCCTCAGTCGCCCTGTGGGTAGACTTACGGTCGAGGCGCGCAGGTCTCGGTGATTGGCCCTATGAGGAAGCTGCCCTTCTTAAACGTCCGATGCTGAAACGATTCCGGCGGTACGGCTGAATCTTTTTGAAACTCGGTGTTTCATCGCTGTGCAGGGCGAGGTCCCTTCCATGGTGGGCGTCGCGCACTTCACATCTCGGCACTTGACATTCAACGCTATCGGAGCGAGACGGTGCGTATCTGACCTGCTTGGAGGATCGGCCAATGGCGAAAATGGATTTCAGCAAGGTTCCCCGCTTCGCAGAGCTTCCGGTGAAGAAAGGCGCGCCGGAAGATTCCTCGTGGGGCGTCTTCGGCGATGATGACGAACTCGGATGCCTCAACTTCCTCACCCCCGAGGCAATCGTCGAGGCCGCCGGGCTGGTGCGTCACGGCAAAGTTTTTCGCCTCGATACCAAAATCAATTACGCGACCCCGCCGCTCTTCAATCGCAATCCCGCCAAGCACACCATCCTGAGTTTCGAGAGCTATGGCCTGCTCGGGCACGATGATTCGATCGACAACTACAACACCCAGGAAGGCAGCCAGTGGGACGGGCTCGGCCACGTTGGACATATCAAGCATCAGGCCTACTACAACGGGGTGAAGGACAATCAGATCAAGGACGGCCCGGACGGCAAGCTCAGCATCCACAAATGGGCCAACAAGGTAGTGGGCCGCGGCGTGCTCATCGATGCGTTCAAGTTTCGCAACGAAGCCGGCCGCCCGCTCAATCCGCTCACCGATGACAAATACACGCTGAAGGATTTGCAGGACGCGCTGAAGGCGCAGGCCGGCACCCTCAAGCCGGGATCGATCCTGCTGGTTCGCACCGGATGGATGCAGGCCTACGAGAAGGCGTCGCCCGCCGACAAAACCGCAATGGCGCCACTCGAGGTCCTCAAGGCGTGCGGCATCGAGCCGTCGCGCGAGATGGTCGCCTGGCTATGGGATAATCGGGTCGCGGCGATCGGCACCGATTGCCCGGCCGTCGAACCGTGGCCGTGGAGCTTTCAGGACACCGGCGCGATTCACTATCGCACGCTCTCGATGCTGGGGTTGCCGCTGGGCGAGCAGTTCATCCTCGATCCGCTCGCGGCTGATTGCGCGGCCGACAAACGCTACGAATTCATGATGGTATCAGTGCCGATGAACCTGGAGGGCGGTATCGCGTCGCCACCGAACGCGGTGGCGATCAAGTAGACTGACTTATTTCATGTCCTATCATGAGTAAGACGTGCTAATCTTATGAGTGGCTTTGTTTTTGCCGATCCTGGTCCCCAATGAGTGGGTTTGTTTTCGTGCCACCGGCAAGGCAAGGAACATCGTCACAGCCGAGTTCGCCGGCTTCGATTGATAGTGGTTTTGGCCAACCCACCAGACGGAAAGTCCTTTATTTCCAAGGATTAAGTGGGTTTGTTTTTGCACAATCACGCAGCCTCACCTGACTCCTCAAATAGCTTGCGGCGCCCGTTTTCGGGCGCCGCGATTCCGATCCTACCATAATGTGACTCTTCGTGCATTCTCGCCTGAAAATACCGATCGTCGTGCATATCTGCGCTGAGTGACGCAACCACAGTGTCCGTGATCGAGCACTTCAAGTCCTTGCTGGGATTCTGAGCATCCGTGACAGCGGTCACGATGCTTTCCGCATCTGATGCGGGAGCGCTTCCCGCGCGATGACCGCGACCGCGGCGCGGATCGCATCTTCCATCATCGCGACCGGCATGCTCGGGACGGCAGGATCGCGCGCCGACTGCGCCGCATCGAAGGGCAGGTGGATGAACCCGGCAGGGAAGTTCGGGCGCCGCCGGGTCGCATGCAGCGCGGCATACATCGCGGCGTTGCATGCGTATGCGCCCGCGCTCAGCGAAATCGACGCCGGAACCTTCCGCCGTTCCAGCGCCTTAAGAATCGGTCCCATCGGTAGTCGCGAGAAGTAAGCATCCGGAGCGTTGTTAATCACCGGATGCCCCCCGAAGCGGGCGTCGAGATGGCCGGCCTTGCGCTGCTCGAACAGATTGATCGCGATGCGTTCGAGCGACAGCGCGGGCCGGCCGCGCGCCTGGCCGAGCCCCAGGATCGCCCGCGGTCGATAGCGCACGAACGCCGCCTCGACGCGTCGCACCGCCGCGAGGCAGTTGACCGGCAAGCGCACCGATTTGACTTGCAGGCCGCCGATGACGTCCCCGTCGAGGTTGCGCGCGACCTCCCACGACGGGTTGATGCGCTCGCCGCCGAACGGCGCGAATCCGGTCACCACGATGATGGGCGGCATGGCGCGGCTACTTCTTGCGGCCTACTTTTTGCGCCGATGATGCTCGATAGGCACGTCGTCGCGATTGCCCCATTCGCCCCACGATCCCCAATAGTTGCGCACCTTCGAAAAGCCCGCGAGCCGGAGCGCGTAGTATGCGTGCGCCGCCCGGTAGCCACCCTGGCAATAGGGAATCACTTCGGCGTCGGGACTAAGTCCCAACTGCGCGAATTGCGCACGCAGCTCGTCGGGCGATTTGAATGCACCCGCCTGGTTCTGGCTCGCGGTCCAATCGAGGTGGATGGCGCCGGGAATCGCGCCGCCATGCTTGGCGCGGACCCGCTCGCTGTAGTATTCGGCGTCACTGCGTACATCGAAGATCTGCACCTCGCGATTGGCGATGCGGTTGATGATGTACCCGAGGGAAGCGGCCGCTTCGTCTGCCGGTGTCCCGTCGTACTCGACCGGCGCGAACGGCTTCGCCTCAGTGGCAAGCTTTTCGTTTGCGAACGCTTTCAGTCCGCCGTCGAGGATTTTCGCGTTGCCATGGCCCATCCATTCGAGCGCCCACGCGACTCGCGTCGCGCGCATGCCGGAATCATTCTCGTAGCATACGACCGTATGCCTGGTGGTGATTCCGAGCGCCGAAAAAATCCAGCGCAACTGATCCTTGAACTCGTTGACGCCGCGCTCGCTGCTGTCGCTGTAGTGAAATGGAAACGGATCGAAATGGCGCGCGCCCGCGAGATGGCCCGCCCAGAAATCTTTCGCCGCGCGGGTGTCGACGATCACCAGATTCGCGTCGTTCCGATGCTCAATGAGCCATCGCGCATCGACCAGGAAATCAGCTTTTGATGCCATCGTCCAAACCCTCTCTAAACCTTCGCTGCGCTGCCGACCGCTTCGCTAATAGAGCGAAATCCCTCGCGCTGGAGCAAGGTCGCCAGCTCCTTTTTCATCGACGCGATCAGCCCCGGTCCTTCGTAAATCAGCCCGGTGTAAAGCTCGATGAGGTTCGCGCCGGCCTTGATATGGCCAAACGCGTCGTCAGCATTCGTGATGCCGCCCACCCCGATTATCGGAAGCTTGCCTTGCGGTGCGACGATATACACTCGCGATGCGATTGCGCGCGAGATCTCGCAGTGGAGGTCCGCTCAGTCCGCCGGCTTCAGTGGATGCGACGCCGACCTCGCCGCGTTTCAAGGTGGTGTTGCAAACGACCATGCCGTCGAGCCGCAGCCCCATCGCGGTATCGCATATCGCGTCCAGCGTCGCGTCGTCGAGGTCCGGCGCGACTTTGAGCAGCATCACCGAACGCCCGCCGGTAGGGTTTTGCTTCATCGCGGCAAACAACTCGCGCATCTTATCGGGCGATTGCCAGTTTCGCAGCCCGGGGGTGTTCGGCGAGCTGACGTTGATGACAATGAAATCCGCCAGCGGGGCCAGGCGCGTCATCAACGCGCCATAGTCATCAGCCACCTGCTCCACCGGCGTGTCTTTATTCGGCCCGAAGTTGAGCCCGAGCCGAATCCGCGTGCCGCCGCGCCGAACATTCTTAGCGCGCTCAATCCGGGCTGCGACGGCCTCCATCCCCTCGCTGGGAAAGCCGAGTCGATTGATCAACGCGCGATGCTCCGGGAGCCGGAACACTCGCGGCTTCGGATTGCCCGGCTGCGGCCGCGGCGTGATGGTTCCCAACTCGGCGAAGCCGAACCCGAGTGATTGCCACGCGCCGATCGCGATCGCATCTTTATCCATTCCCGCGGCGAGTCCGACCGGATTGGAAAACTCCATGCTCCACAGCGAGGATCGCAACTCCGGCGGATCCGGGGCGACCGGAAGAGGCGGCATTATCGAGAGCATCGAGAGCGCCAGGTGATGCGCGATCTCGGCGTCGAGGCCGAACAGGATGGGCCGGAGCAAACCTCGATAGAGCGGACCCGGAATCAGAGACATCGAGGGCAATCTAGGCGGCTGCGGTGAGCGACGCAATTTGGCCATCCACAGTCTGTTCGAAAACAAAACGCTGCTCGCGTGCGTGGCGCGGCGTCGTGGCATAATATTCGTACCCCGAAGTGGACGTTGTGGAGGGGTGAGCATTGAGTAACGAGGCGAAAGTCCAGGTCAAGCTGATCGATTTCGCGAAGTCGCCGCTGGAAAAACTCTACGCGGCGTTTCGCACCTGCTATTCCTCGGAAACCCCGATCGAGATCTGGGAAAAGATCGAAGCCGAGAAAATCTCGCGCGAAAAAATCCGCGAGTTCATCGGCGAGCGCCTCAAGACCGGCCACGCCTCGCCGCTCGAGCAGGTGGTATTCTGGTTCGCGATCGCCAACGTCTCGCGCTCGCTCTCGCATCAGTTCGTCCGCCATCGCATCGGCATCAGCTTCGAGCAACAGAGCCAGCGCTATGTGAAATTCAAACAGGACAAGCTCGCGTTCGTGATGCCTGAATCGTGGGAGCGCGCCGGGATGCGCGAGGAGTTCGAGGGCCTGCTCGACAAAACCTCCGACCTGTATGCGCGCGCGTTGAAAGCGGGCGTCCCGGCCGAGGACGCGCGCTTCGTCCTCCCCAATGCCGCGCCGACCAACTTCCAGGTGATGGTGAACTTCGCCGAGATGCTGCACATCTGCGACTTGCGGCTGTGCGTGCGCGCGCAGTGGGAAATTCGTCGGATGGTCGCCTTGATGCGCGCCGAGATCAAACGCGTGCTGCCCGAGATCGCGGTGTTCCTGCAGCCCAAGTGCGGCGAGAATCGGATGGGCTACTGCGACGAATCGCTCGACGAATGGGCCAAGTGCCCGCTCGGCAAGGTACGTCCGCATAAGGCGGCGATCTTCGAGATGTACGAGAAACATGGGTCGCGCAAATCGAAGCCGCTGACCGAGACGGAATTCCGCGTCGTCGAAGAAGTGGAAACCCTCGATCAGCATCCGACGAAGAAGTGAACTCTCATCTGGTAGCGGCCATCGAGGAGTTTAATCGCGGCGAATACTTCAAGGCCGCGGAACTGTTCGAGAACGCCGCCGCCGAGTCCGATGATGCCGGCAAGACCTTCATCATCACGCTCAATCGCATCGCGGCCGGATTGCATCTTCGCTTCGAACGCGGCGGGCGTCAGGCTGCCATCAACCTGTTCTCGCAGGCGATGCTCACACTCGATCAGATGAAGCCCAGCCGCGAGGGTGTCGATATCGAGACGCTGATCACCGAACTGCACGCCTACACCGAGGAGCTTCGCGCGACGCCCAAGGATGAGGGCGACGGGATGAAGCATCGCGCGCGCCTGTTCCTCGAGCGTCGCCGCGTCCCCAAAATCAAACCCACCTGAACCGCGGCAATGGCTACTCCATTGGCAACGTTGCAGGCTTCAATGCGTGGGTGCTGCGACTGCGCGGCGCTGGTCAAGTGCCGCTCCCGCGTGGTGCCCGGTGACGGCGCCGTGCCGGCTCAGGTGATGTTTATCGGCATCGCGCCGGGGCGCTTTGGCGGTGATGTCACCGGCATTCCATTTTCCGGCGATCGCTCGGGCATCCTGCTCCGCAGCATGATTGCGCGCGCCAATATCGAGGATGCATTCGTCACCAACCTGGTGCGATGCAATCCGCGCGATGAAGGCGGGCGCAATCGTGATCCCTACGCCGACGAAATCGCGAATTGTCGCAAACATCTCGATGCTGAGATCGCGATGGTGCGGCCTCGCGTCATCGTTTGCCTCGGCGCGATGGCGTGGCGTCAGCTCGCCGGGCGCGACGCGGCATTCGATCCGGCGCATCCGAAAATCCGCGAACACAACAACGCAATGCTGTATCCGATGTACCATCCGGGTTACGTGATTCGCGGCGCCTATGATGCCCGCAGTTACCGCCGCGACTTTCGCCGCTTACGCCATCACCTGAACCCGCGTTGACTTGGCCCGATGCGCTCGCGATGCTCGTCGCAGTGGATATCACCCAGGAAGCTGTTCGCGCGGGACTGCGCGGCTCAAACTACATTACCAACGAGCGCGTGGAGACCGCGATTTTTCTCGCACTCGCGCTCGAAAAGCCGCTGCTCATCGAAGGCCCCGCCGGCTCCGGCAAAACCGAAGTCGCCAAGGTGATCGCCGAGATGCTCGGGACCGAATTGATTCGGCTCCAGTGCTACGAGGGACTGGATGAGGCGCGCGCACTTTACGAATGGAACTACCAGAAGCAACTGCTGCGGCTGCAGGCCGACCAGCATCAAGGCGCGCGATGGGAGGAAATCTCCGAGCATCTGTTCTCGCGCGAGTACCTGCTGGAGCGGCCGCTGCTGAAGGCGATCTCGGCACCGCGCAAGGTGGTGCTGCTGATCGACGAGATCGACAAGGCCGACGAAGAGTTCGAGGCCTTTCTGCTCGAGCTGCTGTCCGATTTTCAGGTCAGCGTTCCCGAATTGGGAACGATTCGCGCGGTCGAAATTCCAGTGGTCGTGCTGACCTCGAATCGGGCCCGCGAATTATCGGAAGCGCTGCGGCGGCGATGCCTGCATTTATTCATTGACTTTCCGGGCGCGGAACAGGAGCGTCGCATCGTGCAACTGAAGGTGCCGGGACTCGACGAGCGCCTCGCAACCGAGGCCGCGCGATTCGTCGGTGCGGTGCGCAAGCAGGGCCTCAAAAAGCCACCCTCGATCGCGGAGACGCTGGATTGGGCGCGGGCGCTGCAGCGGCTCGGCATCAAGGAATTAAACAGCGACGCGATCAAAGCCACGCTCGGCGTTTTGCTCAAGCACGAGGACGATCGTGCCAAGGTCGAGAGCAAAGCCGGCGCGCTTTCAGGCCGCGGCGCGAGGTAGCCTTTCGGATCGCGATGACCACGCTTCGGGACGAGTTGCTGCGCTTCGTCAGTCAGCTTCGTGGCGCGGGAGTTCGAGTATCGATATCCGAGACGCTCGACGCGATGAATGCGATCTCGGCGGCGGGACTCGAACGCGTTCCGATGCGCGAGGCGCTCGCAGCCACGCTCATCAAGGACGAAGACGACCGCCAGATTTTCGATGAGCTGTTTGCCGCATTCTTCGGAGGGAATCGCCATCCCACCGATGACGGCTGGAGAAAGCCCGGAGCTGAATCATCCGCGGCGCCCGGATCGGGGCGAGTCGAAAGCGAATCGATTCGCTCGGTTCGCAAGGACAAGAAACCCGCGCAGTCTGCCGTCCGCGAAAAATCCGAATCGCGCGACGAATCGGATACTCAAGCCAAGGCGGACTCCGAGGAACCTCGCGAGCGCGAAGACTCTGAGGCAGAAGAGTCTTACGCGGACGAAGCGAGCGAGGAAGCAAGCGAAGCCGGCAAGGAGGCCGAGAGCAGGGCGTCCAGCGGGCACGATGCGCGACGGCACAAGATCGAGCGCACGCCGTTCGAGCGCTATTCCGACCTGGAATTCGACGAGGCTCGCGACGCGCTCGCGCCGATTGCCCGACGCTTCCGGGCGCGCCTTTCCCGGCGGCTGCGAATGGCGAAGAGTGGCCGCCTCGACTTCCGGCGCACCATTCGCGCCTCGATTCAACGCGGCGGTGCCTTGTCGGACCTGCGGTTCCGGGCGCGACGCCCGCGGCATATCGACCTCGTGATTCTCGCGGATATTTCGGGTTCGGTACGCTATTCCTCGACCCTGATGCTCGAGCTGATCGCGGGAGCATCGAGCTTTTTCCGGCGGGTGCGAAGCTTTGTTTTCATCGATCGGCTCGCGGAGGCCGAGTTCGAACAAAAGCACCTGATCATGACGCCTCCCCTCGATCTCTACGCGCGTTCGGACTTCGGCCGCGTCCTCAATGAGCTATGGGAGCGACGTGGCGAGCTGCTCAATCGCGCGACGGTGTTGGTGGTGATGGGCGACGGGCGTAACAATCGGCGCCCGCCGCGTGCAGATTTGCTTCGCGAGATGGGCCGCCTGTGCCGCGCCGTCTTCTGGCTGATACCTGAAGAGCGCGAGCGATGGGGCACCGGTGACAGCGCGATCTTTCAATATGCGCGGGAGGTCTCCGCGCTGGTGCCGTCGCGCGATTTACGCGAACTGGAAGCTGCGCTCATCAAAGTCGGCTAACCTCGGCGGTCTCAGCGAAGATCGAAGAGTTCCCGGACCTTCGCGACCCACCAATTGCGGCGCGCGGTAACGCCGTCACCATCGGTTGTTTTAAGGAGCTCTTCGCGTTCCGATGCCCGATTTGCGATGACCTCGCTGATTTGCTCGACCGCTTCGGGATGTTTTTTGAACAATTCGGTAAACGACTCGCGATTGATCTCCAGCACCTCAACGTCGGTTTGGGCCTTGTTGGTCGCGTTGCGCGGCTCGCCGGTCAGCATCCCGGCCTCGCCAATGATCTGCGAACGGCCCACGACCGCCAACTGCCGCAACGACCCGTTGTCGGTGCGTCCCAGAACCTCGACCCTGCCGCGTCTGATGATGTACATGGTGTCGCCGGTCTGACCCTGAGTAAGAATCGTTTCCCCCGCGCCGAATTCGTGCACTTGCACGTTGGGGACGAGGAGGCGCAGTTCCTCCTCCGGCATATTGCGGAGAAAATCGATCTGACGCAGCTCGCGGATGATTTCGTTTTCGAATTCCTCCTGAGGTCGTCGCGAAACCTTGCGGCGGCGCACATCGAGGGTACGGATCGGAAATGGGATCTCCATCCCGTTACGCCGCAGCGCATACCAGAGACTGGTCACCAGCGAATTGCGGATCTGTTCCTGAAGGGCATAGTCGGGAATCCAGTATTTGACTCGATACTTGATCGAAGAATCGCCGTACTCCCAGGCCAGCACCTCGGGTGAAGGATCGGTAAGCACGTGCGGCACATCGCGCATTACCTTAAAGATCACTTCGCGCACCCGGTTAGGCGGTTCGCTATAGCTGAGGCCCACTGAGATTTCATCCGCTATCGGAGGGTCGCCGTAGTTAGTGAGCGCGTCCTTGGCAATCGCGGAGTTGGGAATCTCGAGGCGTTCGTTGGCGCGGGTAATGATAGTCGTCGACCGCACGCCGATACCCTGGACGCGGCCCAGAAACTGTCCGCTGCGAACCCAATCATTATGGTCGAAGGGACGCTGAAGCTGCAGCGCGAGGCCGCTGAAAATGTCGCCCAGCGTTTGCTGGACCGCGAAGCCGATAACCACACCCAATACACCGACCGACGCGACCAGCGAGTAAACGTTGACCCGAAAGTCTGCGGCGAGCACCGCGACCAGTACCGCGGCGTAGAGACTCAAACTGATCAGATCGCGCAGGATGTTGGAAACGTCGCGGCCAACGCGCCGGGAAGTGTAGTCGATCGCGTCCATCACCAGACGGACCACGCCCCAGAAGAACAGCAGCACCGCGGCCCCGCCCAGACCGGTGGCGACCCTGGTATTGGAGACCATCGAGCCGCCGACCAGATCGATAAGTGCTCCCAGTCCCAGCATCATGAAGCTGGGCGACGTCAGCATGCGCTGGCGGCGGCGCAACGCGATGGCGGCCGCAAAACATACGAACGCGAACATCAACTCGACCGCGCTGTTGTAGCGATACGGCAGATAGTCGAAGCCGAGCAGCGATTGCAGCGGGGTCAGCGGTAGCAGCGAATCGATCGGCATCGGCTAGAGGCCCGCCTTCTCAGCGATCTCATCGAGCAACCTGGAGGCATCGAAGTACTCAGCGGCGATTTCACGCGCAGCCTTCGCATGCCGTGGGTAGTCGGAATTGATTGTGCGGATCGCGTCGACTGCGCCATCGGCATCATCGAAACCGAGCAGGCCCGTTCCACTCGGAATATACTTTTCGAAACCGGTGAATTGAGTAATCACCGGGCGGCCGGCCGCGAGATAGCATACCGTGCGATCGCTAAACCATCCCGAGCGAGTACGCACATACAAATCTTTCGATACGGTAAACTCTCCGCGCGAGGAGGATATGTAGTCGCGGTACTCGTCGATGTCCAAAGACATAGGCACGACGGGACGAAATGTGAATCCTCCCGCGACCGCGCGATCGTAGTCGGAACCTGAGTTGATATCCGTGGCTATTTCGATCGGCTGATCAGCGCGCTGTGCAACTTCGAGCACTTTTTCGAAATTCACATGCTTGGACCAATAGTAAGTCGTACCGCCGATCTCGATGTCGTTGCCCTTGTTGCGCCAGGTTCCGACGGTGGTAAATGCACGCGGATGCGCCGGACCGATGCCCGGCTGCCATTCGTCGAGCACCACCGGAGGGCGGGTGGGCTGCCAATTCACCCCTGCCGCCGGGACGCGGCAATCGGGCTTTCCGATGTTGTAGGCGTAAGTGAAAAACAGCTTGTGCGCCGATACGTTCAGCGTCGCGATCGGATCTCCGCGTTCGATCTGGATCTCGAATACGCCGGGATCGGTTTCCAGATAAATCATCATCGGACTGGCGAGGTGTTCTTCGCGCGGTTCGCTCGCGCCGCACAAATTGATCACCGCGTCAGACTCGCGGATCAACCTCAGACATTTGTCCTTCGCCATTCCGTGATAATTCTGGGTGATTGGGTCGCGAAAGCCCCACCGACCCGCGAAACCAAAGCGGTCCAGCACGCCGCCGACAAGTTTGAGGTTGTTGGCTGGATTGGGTGTCGGGGTTTGCGCGATTGCGTCGTAAACATACGCGCCGTGGTCCTCGATGTAGTACACGTCGAGGCCGAGGGCGCGCAGCCCGAGCAAATGGTGAAGCAACTGCCAGACGACGCCCGCGAACGGGAATCGCATCGCCAAGTGGAGAACAACAATCCTGCCTTTGCGTTTCACCTCGGTCCAGCTTGCGATTCTAGTCGCGCGACGCGGGTTAGGATAGTCAGTCTGATACTAAGTCATCGCTTTGTGAAGCAATGATTTGGAGGTCGTCGCGGAGTCTCAAGAGCGCCTTTTTGCGCTGACTCAATCGCGCTTCCTCATCCTCGCCGAGTTCGCCGAGATAGCATGACAACTCGGGAAGCCACAGCACCGCACGATAAGGGAAGCCCGGGCGGACTTCAGGGTAGACGCGCGGCGCGATCAAGCCTTCGATCGAATCCTCGGCGACGACCTCTCGTACACCGCTCTTATCTTTATAGATGAGAGCAACTGCTGCGCGGATTCGCGCGGTGCGGCGCGGCTTCTCGATGCTCTCCATGCGCCGAATGACTTCCTCGGCGAGCGCGCGATCAGTACTCGCCTCGCTGCCGAGCCATCGATGCGACCGGACTCCCGGCGCGCCGCCCAACGCATCGACCTCGAGCCCGCCGTCATCGGCCAGCGTCGCGAGGCCACTCCGCTCGAAGTAGAAGCGTCCTTTTGCAAGCGCGTTGCCGTGGAAAGTCTCGGCGGTTTCCTCTGGGACCTCGCGGATCCCAGCCTCGGCGAGCGACACCGTTTCGAGGTTGATCTCCATCTGGCGCAACAAAATCCGGTACTCCGCCAGCTTGGCAGGATTGGTGGTGGCGATGAGGATGCGGTTCACGAAGTCTTCTAAGACGTGCGTTTGGGATGGAAACTGAACTTCAACGCGGCGCGTTCACGATGGTCTTCGAGCGCGAGTTCGATCAGTCGATCGATCAGTTTCGGAAGCGGAAGGCCCGAGGCCTCCCACAGCTTGGGATACATGCTGATAGAAGTGAAGCCGGGAATGGTGTTCACCTCATTGACGAAAATTTTTCTGAGGTCGCGCCGCCCAAGGAAATCCACCCGCGCCATCCCGCGCAGCGAGAGCGCCTTGAAAGCCTCCACCGCCATCTTGCGAATCGTATTGAGCACCGCCTTCGGAAGCTTGGCGGGAATCCGGGTCTCCGAGCCCTTCTCGTCGACGTATTTGGATTCGTAACTGTAGAACTCGTGACCATGCGTGACGATGACCTCGCCAACCGTCGAAGCCTCGGGACGATCGTTGCCGAGCACCGCGCATTCGAATTCTCGTCCCTCGCATGATTCTTCGATGAGCGCCTTGCGATCGTACTGGAACGCGTCGTGAAGCGCCGCATCGAGGTCGCCGGGGCGCTTAACCTTGCTGATGCCGATCGAAGAACCCAGCGCATTGGGCTTCACGAAGACCGGGTAGCGAAGTTCCCGCGCATATCTCCGGGCTAGCGCCGGATGCTCTTCGTAGTCCGCGCGAATGATCGAATGATACTTCACTACCGGGACTCCGGCGTCGCGCAGCACGCGCTTTTGGGTGTCTTTGTCCATGCCCACCGCGGAGCCGAGGACGCCTGCGCCTACGTAGGGAACGCCCGCGAGTTCCAGCAACCCTTGCACCGTGCCGTCCTCACCGAAGGTGCCGTGCAACACCGGAAACACCACGTCGAGCGGACCGCCGAGGCTTCTCTGGTTGAGGGTGGCGACGGCGTCTGTGGATGGAGTCGGGACCAGCGTGCGGCTGTCATTATGCGGCAGCAAGGTGACGGGAGTATCGCCCGCGCTCAATGCGCCCAGGTCCGGGGTGGTTTGGGCGAGCACCTTGAGCGCATTATTTTCGAGGAACCAGCGACCTTCGTGATCGATGCCGATGGGCACAATGTCGTAGCGCGCAGGATCCATCGCGGACATCACGGTCAGCGCGGATCGCAGCGATATCTCATGCTCGCCCGAGCGTCCACCGAATAGCACGCCGACCCTGATTTTGTGTTCCATCATCCGCGCCTCATCCGGCGAAACAATTTCGGTTTGATTCTGTCACGAGATCGTGCGGGCTTCGAGGTCATTTCTGAACGCTGTCACCTTAAAAAAGGGCGAAATCCGGGTAGGGGTCGTTCGCGAACGACCCGCAGCGATAGCACGGCCGCGATAACCCTCATTGCTGCCCAACCGACCTGGCAATGATTGGGTGATCGGGAAAGTTTCTGGTTCACCCACCATCGCTGCGGGCGGTTCGCGAACCGCCTCTCCCGGAAAAACGCCGGGGCATCGGTGCGACGTTAGATAATCTTGTAATCACTTGTCGGCCGCCCAGGCGACCACTACAGCGGCGACCTCGTCAGCCCCGATAGTTGGGCGACTCCTTGGTGATGAAGACATCATGCACGTGGCTCTCGCGCTGGCCCGCCTCACTCACCCGGATGAACTTCGCGCGCCGCACCAACTCGCCAAGGCTATGCGCCCCGACATAACCCATCCCGGCCTGCAAACCGCCGATAAGCTGATCGACATTCGAGGCCAGCGTGCCGCGATAGGGGACCCGGCCCTCGACGCCCTCGGGCACAATCTTGCCGTCGCTAACGTCCTGCTGCATGTAGCGATCGCGCACGCGCTCGCTCATCGCGCCGATCGAGCCCATGCCGCGATACTCCTTGTAGGTGCGACCCTGGTACAGCACTGTCTCGCCGGGGCTTTCCTCGGTTCCCGCGAACAGCGAGCCGATCATCACGGTGGATGCTCCGGCGGCCAGCGCCTTGACGATGTCGCCGGAGAAACGCACGCCGCCGTCGGCAATGATCGGGACCTTGCGAGGCTCACCGATCGCGACGCAATCCATGATCGCGGTCATTTGCGGCACGCCGACGCCGGAAACCACGCGCGTGGTGCAGATCGAGCCCGGTCCGATGCCGACTCGCAGCGCGTCGGCGCCCGCATCGATCAGAGCCTTGGCGCCATCGCTGGTCGCGACGTTGCCCGCGATGACTTCGATATCGCCGGCCTCGCGTTTGGTCGAACGCAGTGCGTCGATGACATTTTGCGAATGCCCATGAGCGGTATCGATGAGGAGCACATCGACGCCGGCCTTCAGCAAAGTCGCGACCCGCTGCTCGCGATCCGGCCCGACGCCGACCGCGGCGCCGACCCGTAAACGCCCCAGCGAGTCCTTGCTGGAATTCGGATGGCGGGTGGCCTTGTCCATGTCCTTTACCGTGATGAGGCCGCGCAGACGCCCGTGTTCGTCGGTGAGCGGAAGCTTCTCGATGCGATTTGCCTGCAGGATGGATTTTGCTTCTTCGAGGCTGATGCCGGGCCGGGCGGTAATCAGGCGCGTGGTCATGACTTCGCGCACCTGGCGATCGAGGCGCTTTTCGAATCGTAGATCGCGATTGGTCAGGATCCCGACCAGGCGGTGGCCCTCGACGACCACCGGAACCCCGGAGATCCGGTAGCGCTCCATGATCTGTAGCGCCTCGCCGATCTTCTGATCAGGATGCACCGTGACCGGATCGGTGATCATCCCGCTTTCGTATTTTTTGACGGTTTCGACTTCGGCGGCTTGTTGCTCGACGGTGAGATTGCGATGCACGATACCGATACCGCCGACCTGCGCCAGCGTGATCGCGGTGCGCGATTCGGTGACGGTATCCATCGGGCTTGAGACCAGCGGAATGTGCAGCCGGATTTTCGGCGTGAGCAGGGTTGAGACGTCGCATTGCGAAGGGAGCACGTCGGAGGCCTGCGGCAGCAACAGCAGATCATCGTACGTGAGACCCTCGCGAAGCTCCTGATGCAGCATAAATCTCCCTCCGTTGGTAAAAAAAAGCCCGCAGAAATTCCTGCGGGCCTTTTGAGCCTATAAAAAAATCGCGGCCTTGTTATGGGCTCGCGCCATAATCGTTGATATCAGAGTTACGAGGCTGGATCAATTCGTCATCCTCGGAACGCGAAGATTTGAACTTCGCGGCTAGGGAACTTGTTTCGGCTGGGGAGTCGAATCCGGATAGGTGGGCACCGGCGGCATGTTCTCCAGCGCTGCCTCGCGCTTGACCTCCTCGTACAGCAGAACCACCCCCGCCATACCCGCGGCGCCAATCAGAATCGAGGCCGGGTAGGATTGGTTCGCGGAAGCTGCGAACACCAATCCCGAACCCGCGCCAATCACCCCGGCAACCGCAGCCGCCGCGAGTTCCTGCTGGACCGTCATTGGTTGAGTCGAGCATCCGAGGAACAGCAGCGCGGCGAACGAGGCTGCAAATCGGTAGGAGCGACACCTTGTTCGGCCAAACGGCGCGCGCTGATCGAAGCAGGAAATTCTCATAGCCATCCGTTCTAGATCATTCGCTCACCCGAAAGCGAGAATCGCAGCGGCGCGCACCGCATAGCTCTCTACTTGCCGCACCAGACCGGCTTGCGTTTTTCCAGAAACGCGCCGATGCCTTCCTGCGCGTCGGCAGCCATCGCGTTCTGACTCATCACTTCCCTCGTGTGTTCGTAAGCCTTGGCTTGGTCCAGATCGATTTGCTTGTAGAAGGCCTGCTTTCCGATGGCGATGGTCAGCGAACTCGCGTCCGCAATGAGCATCGCGAATTTGCGCGTTTCGGCTACCAGCTCCGCATCGGCGACAACTCGATTGACCAAGCCCCACTCGGCTGCGGTTCGCGCGTCGATGGGCTGTCCGGAGAGCAGCATCTCCATCGCACGTTTGCGGCCGACCGCGCGCGACAATGCGACCATCGGCGTCGAGCAGAAGAGTCCGATCTTCACCCCGGGAGTCGCGAACCTCGCATTCTCGCCGGCCAGCGCGAGGTCGCAGGTGGCAACCAACTGGCAACCCGCGGCAGTGGCGATGCCGTGGACCCTGGCAATCACGGGCTGCGGGATACTCTGCACGGTTTGCATCAAGCGGGAGCATAAATCGAATTCATAGCGATAGAACTCGAGGTCGCGATGGCGCATCTCACTGAGGTCGTGGCCCGCGCTGAATGCGACTCCCGCGCCGGCCAGGATGACGGCTCGGATCTCACGCCGCTGCCCCAACTTTTCGAACGTCCCGATCAGCGCAGACATCATCGCGGTCGAAAGCGGATTGCGCTTCTCACCGCGATTCATGGTGACCGTGGCGAGACCCTCTTCCTCTTCGAGGAGCACATATGGTTGTTCGGGCATGACTGCCTCCTGCGGCATACGGAAATTGATCTGCTACTCTTCGCGCTTCCATTCCTCGGGATAGAGCAGCAGCAGATCGCGCCCCAGCGCCTTAACGAGGAAGCGCTGGATCTCGTTGATGCTGCGTTCCAAAGCGCGGCCACCGATAAGCCAATGACCGCGGCTGCCGACCTTGACGATTGGCGCATTTATACGATGCGCCAACTGCGCAGTTTTTTCATATGGCGCGAAGATGTCCGACTCGCCCGCCACGATGAGGCGGGGCGAGGCTTCCTTCGAAGCGGCAAGCGCGATGTCGCCGCTGGCCACTTCCAGTGCGGCAGCGGTTGCTCCCGGAGTGAGCGTTTTGATGATCTGCGCGCGCGAGTGCACATCAGCGTCGCCGACGAATTCGAAAAGCGTCCGGCCGGCTGGCGGATTGAGGGGACGTCCCTGCCAAATCGCGAGACGATTCCACCCGCGCATAAACGGCGGGGTGCGAAAACCGGGCACCAGCGGCGCCATCGCAACTGCCGCCTTCACTCCCGGACGTTCTGCGAGCTTCAGCGCCGCGAGGCCACCGATTCCGTGACCGACCACGATCGCTTCGCGTCCGAGCGCGGCGAGCGCCTCGGCGGCGAGATCCACCATCATTTCGAAATTGACTTTTTCCAGCGGCGGAGTTTCGCCGTGTCCGATGACGACGTGCAAATCGGGCGCGTAGACTTCCCATCCGATGGTCGCGAAATATCCCACCAGCATCGCGAGATGCCGCGAGGTCGTGAACAGCTCCGGCAGCACTACAATCGGCCACGCAAACTTCAGCGGCTCCGGAATCTCCGCCTGGCTGGGGAAGCGACCGAGGTTGGTTTCCACTTTTCAGGCGGCGGCGCGGCTGCGTGCCATCAGGCGTGCGAAACGAAACGATGGAAATGGAATTTCGCCATTGGCCATCTGTGCGAAACGCACCATCTCTTCGGCCGCCCAGCCCTCGCGATTGGCCGCCAGATGAGCGCGCAGCGAGCTGCGATCGAGCCCCAGATGCTGCGAGACTTTCAGGCTCGCTTTATAATATGGCATCAGCGCGGCGTCGCGCCGCGAAGTGAATTCATTCATGGCGTAGCGACTAACGAATTCTCCTCGCGATGCCTCGAACCACGAGGGCGCGAGTTCGCCGAATATTTCCGCGCCGAGCAGCGCGAACGAATGTCCCTGGCCGAACAGCGGATCGACATGCAGGCCGGCATCGCCGAGCAGGATAGCGCCGTCGCACAGTGGGTCACGCCAGGTATTCAGCAAAAGGCCCGACGAACGAATTTTTCCGACCATCCGCGCGCCTCTGAGAATTTCGCCCAGAACCGACGAATCGCCTATGTAGCTCATGAAGTTGGATGAAAGATCGGTGCGGAAGTCGCGCATTTCGCGAGCATCGAATGCGACTCCCACCACCACCAGGTCGCCGTTGCATCGGCAGGCGAGGCTCGCGGTCCCGGGGCTGGTTTCGAATTCAGTGATCAGCGCGCCATCAAGTTTGGCTCGCGGCACTCCTTCGAAGTATGCGTAATAGTAAGCGCGCGCGCAGGGCACGTCCTTACGTTCGAACGCGCCGATTTTTTCCGCCGCGAGTCTTGCGAAGGTGCTGCGAAGGCCATCCGCGGCAATCACCAGCGGCGCCTCGAAAACGTGCGTGCCGGAGGAATCCTCGCCGCGAATTCCCGCGATGACGCCATCGTTGACCACGATATCCGTGACGCGGAATTGCTCGCGCATCGCGACGCATTCGATGCTTCGTGCGGCGTCGGCCATCGCGGAGTCCATTTTGTCGCGGGTCAGGCACAATCCTCGGAGGTCTTTGGAATTCTCGAGTTGCGCCGAGTAGTCGAATCCGGGACCGACCGTGCGCATCGAGCAGAAGCGTACGCCGCCCAAGCGCTCCAGCGTTTCGAGCATGCCGAGCCGATCCAGCACTTGAGTCCCGCCCGCGAGCACAATGTGGGTTGAGATAGTGTCGGAAGGAAAGGCGCTTTTGTCGACGAGCAAAACCTTAAGGTGCTTGCGTCCCAGCATGATCGCGGCGGCGGAGCCGGCGACACGGGCGCCCACGATGATCGCATCGAAGTTCTGTGCGGCGGAAGACACGCACAAATAGTGCGGCGCTGAATGGTCGTGCGCAAGGCGTGCGCGGCAAAAGAAAGAGCCCCCTTTTTCAAGGGGGCTCTCCCCGTTTTGCGAGGCCATCGAAAGCCTCGGCTTAATCCAGCAGCAGTTCCGGCATCTGGCCAGCCTCCGGAACGATCATTCCGGAGGGAAACTTGTCAAAAGTTACTTCTTCTTCTTTTTGGGGGCTTTCTTTTTCATAGCACTCTTTAACTTTGGTTTGGATTTGGTCGCCCTTTTTGGGGCCTTCTTTCTCGAAACTGGCATAGACACCTCCTCTCTTTTTGCCGCTGCTGGAGAAGCACCCTTCGTATTAGATAGCCTTTGCTATCTGTGCTGATGGCAGCCACTATATAAATGCGTTATGCAGAACGCAATAGGTTGCGAGGCCAATATATAAAGAAATTTTAAAGTGGGAACAAAGCCGGATGTACCGATGCTTTTCATCCCACGGATGCGTTTTATTCATTAGCCCGCTTGAATTGACACGGCCCCCTGCTTTACCATTGACGCGATGTTTCGCTTAAGTAACTGGTTCCGGCGCGAGTGGGCCAATCTAATGCTGTCGGCGATCCTCGTGGGGTTGCTCGGCAACGCCTTGCTGGCCGCGATGGGCCCCCGTGATCTGCTCCTTCTGCGCGATCGACGCGCGCAGTTGGAGGCGCAGCGGACCGAACTGATAGTTCGCAAAGCCGGACTTGAAACGACCGTTCAGAACTTACGTTCAAATGATCGCTACCTCGAGCATCGCATCCGCACCGAACTCGGCTACGCGCGTCCGGATGAAATGGTTTACAAATTCACCGCGGACGCATCGTCGGATCCGCGCCAGAGTCCGCCTGAAACCACTCGTAGCAAAACTCGCCGATCTGTAATTGCAGGCCTGACGCTGGAACTCCTCTCCGAGATCGGAGTCGTTCACCGATAGCCGCCGCGCGCTCGCTACCTCGCTACAAGGTCGACCGCGCGAGCAGTCCGTATTCGCGCGCCTGGCGCTCCAGCGGCTCCCGGAAGTCGGGATGCGCAAGTCCGATGAGCGCCCGCGCGCGTTCGTGAATGGACTTGCCCTTCAGATTCACAATCCCGTACTCGGTGACTACATACATTACGTCGGTGCGCGGCGTAGTCACCACGTTGGATTCATCGATGCGCGCGACGATGCGGCTGGCGCGTTTTCCGCCGCGCTCGTAGGTCGAAGCGAGACACAGAAACGCCTTGCCGCCACGCGATGCGTAGGCGCCGCGGATGAACTGAAGCTGGCCGCCGGTGCCGCTGATCTGGCGCAGGCCGGCGGTCTCCGAACACGCCTGGCCGAACAGATCGATCTGCGCCGCGTTACAAATCGCCACCGCGTTGTCGTTTTGCATGATGTGATGCGGCAGGTTGGTGTAGTCGACTGGTCCCGCGAAGCAGGCGGTGTTGCGATTGAGGAACTGATACATCCGCGATGAGCCGGCGGCGAAGCAATAGGCCATCTGGTAGCGGTTCAGATGCTTATGCGCGCCGGTGACTTTTCCGGCTTCATACAAATCCACCAGCGAGTCGACGAACATCTCGGTGTGGACACCGAGATCCTTTATCGCGGAGCGGGTGAGAAGTTCGCACACCGCATTGGGCATTCCGCCGATGCCGATCTGGACGCACGCGCCGTCCTGAATTTCATTGGCGATGATCGCCGCGACTTTCTGATCGATTTCGGTGGCCGCGGGATTTTTCAATTCGGGCAGCTCGGTCTTGCCGCCATTGATGACGTAATCCACCTCGCTGATATGCACGCCGTTCTCGACGCCGTAAACGTAAGGCATCGATTCGTCAGTTTCGATGATTAAGGTCTTGGCGCGTTCGGTGATCGCTTTATGGTAAGTGACCGACACGCCGAAGTTGAAAAAACCGTGCTCGTCCATCGGCGCGGCCTTGAGCACCGCAAAGTCGACGTCGATGAAACGGCGATAGTAGTCGGGCGCCTCGCCAAAATTCATCGGGATGTGGCAACACAGTCCGCGGTCGTGCATCTTGCGTTCGAGTCCCGAAAAATACCACGAGTGATAAGCAGCGTGACGCGATTCCGGATCAGCCTCGATGACCATGCGTGGCCGCATCGCGAGGCAGCCTCGAATCCGCAGGTCATGCAGTTTGGTGATCCGCGACGCCAGGGCCTGGTCGAAGAGGTCGGGTTGCGCAGCGCCGAAGCCATACTCGAGCCAGGTGTCCGATTTCACCATCGAGGCGGCCTGCTCGGGCCCGATCGTCTTACGCTTTAGTTCCGCTTGATCTGAAAGTGCCATAAACTAAGGTGTCCCCCTTTCGTGGAGCAGTCACTTGACTGTGCCCGATGCGTAGGATTTTCTGCAACGCGCGCAGCATCGTCAACATAAATGCCTAGTCTGGAAGCAACCAAGCAAGTGCCCGAATCGACCCAACCGGCGGCCTCCGCGCGCCTGATCCTGTTTATCACGGTGTTCATCGATCTGCTGGGCTTCGGAATCGTGATTCCGCTGCTGCCGATGTTCGCCGGCCGGATCGGAATTTCATTCACCGGCATCGGCGCGATAATGGCGGTCTACTCGCTGGCGCAATTCATCTTCGCGCCGATCCTGGGGCGGATTTCCGATCGCATCGGGCGTCGCCCGGTTATCATGTTGGGACTGCTCGGTTCGTCGGTCGGCTATCTTATTTATGGATTTGCGGGATCGTTCGTCGGGCTTTTTATTTCGCGCGCCGTGCACGGTGCTTGCGCCGCGACCATCTCGACCGCGCAGGCCTACATCGCGGATACCACCGACGAGTCCAATCGCGCGCGCGGGATGGGCATGATTGGCGCCGCGTTCGGACTCGGCTTCGTGATCGGCCCCGCGATTGGCGGATTGCTCGGGCACAGCGACTTGCGTATACCGGGATTTTTCGCGGCCGCGCTGACCTTTGCGAATCTGCTGTTCGCCGCGCTGCGGCTCCCCGAATCGCATCAACCGGAGCCCGGCGCGCGCATCGACGCCTCGGTGATCGTCGCCCCGATTCGAGATCTTCCGCTCCAGCTTTTCACCCATCATTTGTCGCGATTGTTTTCCGTCGCGTTCCTCACCACTTTCGCGCTGGCAGCATTCGAAACCACCTTCGCGATCATGATCCCAAGCGTATACGGCTATGGCCCCACCGGCATCGGCGCGCTGCTCGCGTTCGCGGGCCTGATGCAGGCGCTCGCGCAAGGCTATCTGGTCGGGAAATTTGTAAAGCGCATCGGCGAGGCGCGGCTGCTTTCGATCGGCATAATCATGTTCGCGATCGGCCTCGCCCCGATGGCGAACCTGCCGCTACCGTCGACCCTGCTGCTCGCGCTCGCGCTGCTGTCGTTAGGTTACGGATTCGCCAGTCCGGCCATCGCGAGCCTCATTTCAAAGCGAACCGAGCGCACGCTGGAGGGCGAGGCGTTGGGCATCAACCAGTCAGCCTCGTCAATGGCGCGAATCCTCGGTCCGCTGGCGGGCGGGCTGGCCTACGCGGCGCTGGGTGCCTCGGCGCCGTATATGGGTGGTGCGGTTGTAGCGGTCGTGGCATTTATACTTGCGCGCGGCATCAACGAGCCGATGGGCTAGGCCGCCAGGAGAACAATTTGGGCAACGTCATCGGCTGGCTACTGGTTTTTCACTTGTTCGGGGTGATCTTCTGGATTGGAAGCTTGCTCCTAATCGCGAGCCTGCTCGCGATGGTCTCCGACGAAGTGGGAGTCGCGAAAGAGCGCTTCATCATGGTCGCGAGCACTCTGTTCTATGGCGGATGCAATATCGGCGGCGCGGTAACGCTTATCTTCGGCATCCTCCTGATGGTGATGGTGCCGGACGTTCTGCGCCACGGATGGTTTCACGTCAAACTGACCTTCGTGTTCATCCTGCTGCTGGTGCACCTTCGACTGCATCGCAGAATCGTCGCGTTGAGCGACAACCCTTCCTCGGTAACGCGGGCGGAGTTTCGCGTCATTCATGGAGTCGTCAGCGTGGTGTTGCTGGCCATCCTCGTGATGGCGCTCCTTAGGCCGTTCTAGTGGTCGAAATCTGCTACAATGCGGATCGCGGCCTTCCTTGAGCCGTGCGTCGATACGGTCATGACGCGAGCACTGATGTGGAAATTACCAAACGAACCCACCGAGGGGACGGCATCGGCGAGCGAAAGGTGAAAAACAAACCCATTAAGGGAGCTCGGAACGATCGTCATGCTGAGGTCGGAATTACATAAACGAACCCACCGAAGGAACTCTGTCGGCATAGGGAAAATTGAAAAAACAAACCCATTAAATCGAGGAAAATAAAGGGTTTTCTTCCAGACAATCGGTCGCGCAATCCCCGATCATGTCGTGCTGTTCTCCCCACTCTCATCCGCCCGTCACGGTTCTCGCATCGAAGCCAGCGCGAGAACCGCGCCAAGCGCCTTCTCTCGCTAGCGAGCGCAGCGACTCATTGGAGTATCGACACAATGTCGGTAAGCCTATGGCACTACAATCGACCCACCGCTGATGCTGATGACCTCGCCGGTGATGTAGGACGACATGTCGCTGGCAAGGAAGAGCGCCAGATTCGCCACTTCGCTCGGCTCGCCCAGGCGGCCCATCGGGTTGCGCTTCTTGGCGCCCTCGAACATTGACTTGGGATAGATCCGTTCCAGGAACTCGTTGTAGATGACACTGGGCGCGATGGCGTTGACGCGGATGCCCTTGCCCGCGAGTTCGCCGGCCGCCGCGCGCGTCAGTCCCATCACACCGGCCTTGGCCGCGGAGTACGGCGCCTCGCCACCGGAGGACGCGATCCATCCTGCCGCCGAGGCCATGTTAACGATCGCGCCCTTGCCCTGTTTGATCATGTGCGGAATCACGGCGCGCATGGTCCACATGGTGCCGCGCAGGCACACATTCATCACCAGGTCCCAGGTCTCATCCTTGATTTCCCAGATCGGTTCGAGCTTGTTGATGCCGGCGTTGTTGAACAGGATGTCGATGCGGCCGAACTTATCGATCGTCGCCGCGACTGCATCTTCGACCTGCTTGCGATTGGTGACGTCGACGCCAATGCCGGGGACTTCGCGATTGAACTGCTTGCTCAGTTCCTCGGCGGCCTCGGCGGTGCGACGCGGATGCGCATCGGTGATGACGACATTGGCGCCTTCTTCGAGGAAGCGGGTTGCGACCGCGCGTCCGATGCCGACTCCGGCGCCGGCGGTGATCAGGGCAACTCTGTCTTTCAGCAGCATGATGGTCTCCTATCTTTGATGTTCCTCAGACTAGGCTGCGCTCCGCACCTTAAAGATCGCCTCGGGCTCTGCTGGTGCTCCGCCTCGGCGGCTTCGCGGAAGCGGCTGCGCCGCGGCTTCGCCCGCTTCGCGCCTCATTCGTCGATAGCCTCGTTGTGTGGCAAGGTGGCGCAACTCGATTTGCCCTAGGCGAATTCGAGCCGCCGGAGTTTAATCCGGTCAGCGCGCACGTGGGCAAGGTCGTATTGTGCCTGCTGCGTAAGCCAACTTTCTGCACTGCCCCCGAATACCTGCGACAGTCGAACCGCCATCTCCGGCGAGATGCCGCGCTTCTCATTCACAAGCTCCGAAAGCGTGGTGCGGGTCACGCCCAGAGCGGCGGCAGTGGCTGTGATAGTCAGACCGAGCGGCTCGATGCATTGACGAAGCACCACGCCGCCCGGATGGGGAGGATTTTTCATAGCCATGGTAATGACCTCGCTAATGGTAATGCATGGAACCAGCCCCGGCAAAATGCTCACAGGACCTCGGCCGAGCTACAGCATTCTTGCGCTTTAGGTCGCCGACGCGATCGAGGCGTGAATGTGCTGGATGCGCCATCCATTGGCGCCCTTGGTCATCACAAAGGACCGCCGATGCAGCGGGCCCGGCAGCCGCAAATGAAATGTGATGAGCGCGACGTTCGGCGCCAGCTCGCGCGCATCGATGTCCTGCGGCTCGATTTTCAATCCGCCACCGGGTTGACTCTTGACCACTTCCAGAATGGATTCGAACTGCTTGCCGATCGCGCCGCGGCCATCCAGGCGGGTGTCATAGGTTCCGAGCGGCGAGAACATCTGCGCGTCGTCGTTGAAGAACGCCATGATCCGATCGTGCTTCTGTGACATCACTGCGGCGAGGAATTGGTTGAGCGTATCGAGCGCTTCACTGGTAACTTGCGACATCAGAATCCTCCGGTTCGAAGAATTACACGAATTCGGTTCATCGTTGCGGGCGGCGCTTCGCGAAGCGCCCCTACCGGGAATCAGAAGCGATCTTTGAGTTCGCGGGCCTTGGCGAAAATGGAAATCGGATCGTTGCCGATTTGCGGATCGGCACGCTTCACGCTCGCCTGCAGCTCCGCGCTGTCAGCGCGCAGAAATGGATTGGTGAGCTTCTCATCCTCGATGGTCGAGGGCACCGTGTGGCCGCCCTCCGAAACCACCTTTTTCGACCATTCGTGCTTCGCCTTCAGGCGCTGGTTGTTGGGCTCCAACGTCAACGCGAAGCGCAGATTCTTTTCGGTGTACTCGTGCCCGCAGTAAACCCTGGTATCGTCGGGAAGCGACGCGAGTTTTTTCAGCGACTCCACCATCGTCGCCGCTTTGCCCTCAAACACGCGACCGCATCCGCCGACGAACAAGGTGTCGCCGGTGAACACCGCTTTGAGTTGCGGAAAATAGTAGGCGACGTGGCCGTTGGTATGCGCCGGAATACCAATCACGCGCGCTTCCAGCGATCCCACTTTGAACTTGTCGCCATCGGCGACCGGATTGGTCAGCGCGGGGATGCGACCGTTCTCGGCACTGGCGCCGAACACGCGCAGCCCCGGAACCTTGCTCACGATGTCCGCATTGCCGCCGCTGTGGTCGGGATGCCAATGGGTGGTCAGCACCGACTTGAGATTCAACTTATGACGTTTGACTGCATCGATGACCTTGTCGGCCTCGGCGCAATCGACCACCGCGCATTCGCCACTGGCGTCATCAGAAATCAGATATGCGAAATTGTCGGAGAGTTGGGGAACGATCGTAATAGCCATCGCAGAGGCCTCCATGCGGCTCAGGTGATGCCATCAGCCGGGCGATGTCATACGCCCGATCAGATTCCGACGATACTATAACCAACGTCCACGTAAACCGTCTGCCCGGTGACGCCGCTGCCCAGATCGCTGAGCAATGCGGCGGCCATCCCACCGACCTCGTCGTTTCGCATTGCGCGGCGCAGGGGCGCGCGCTGTTCGACCTCATGCGCCATCGAGTGGAAATCGCGAATCGCCGACGACGATAGGGTCCGCGCGGGCCCGGCGCTGATCGCATTGACGCGGATGTTCTTCGGCCCGAGGTCACTGGCCAGATAGCGTACGCAGGCTTCCAGAGCGGCCTTCGCTACACCCATCACGTTGTAGTTGGGGATGGCGCGCATCGCGCCAATGTAGGTGAGCGTCACGATGGAACCTCCGTTGGCTTCCATCAACGGCTCGGCGGCGCGCGCCAGCGCCACCAGCGAGTAGGCGCTGATCTCCAGCGAGCGGGCGAAATTCCTGCGGCTCACATTCAGAAAGCGATCGCGCAGGTCCTCGCGCTCGGCGAAGGCGACCGCGTGCACCAGCATATCGAGGCCGCCCCACAATGCTTTGACTTTCGCCAGCGTCGATTCGATCTGCTCATCGACAGTGACGTCGAGCTCGCCGATGATGCTTGCGCCAACCTGCTCCGCGAGCGGCTCAACGCGCTTCTTGAGCGCCTCGCCCTGGTAGGTCAGGGCAATTTTCGCGCCCTGTTTGTGCAATTCCTGGGTAATCGACCACGCGAGGCTGTGGTCGTTGGCGACGCCGATAACCAGCGCCCGTTTGCCGTCAGCGATTCCCATCGGCAGTACTTCCTTGGTTTCAGATGCGGTCGACGGGCTTCACAGTTCGAGCTTCATTCCGTCGAAGCCCATCTCGATTTCGATTTCGCGCGCATGGTTGATGGTCTCGCGCCCGAGGTGGGTCAGAATCATCCGTTTCACGTTGAAGCGATCGAGATTGCGCCGCAGCTCGGGATAGTTGATGTGGAAGCGCAGATGATCCGATTCGAAATAGGTGCATTCGCACAGCAACAGGTTGGCGCCTGCGCTGAAGTCCACCAGCTTGTCGTTCCAGCCCGTGTCACCTGAGAAGACGAAAGTTTTTCCGTTAACTCCGATCTTCAGGGAGAGCGATACATCGGGCTTGGTATGCGGACTTCTGATGGTGCTGAGCCTGAGGCCGGCCAGCTTGACACTCTTGCCGGGCTCCAGCACCACCCATTTCACCTGGTGTTCCAGATCCTTGAGGTTGAATCGCGAGAACATGGTGCGCATGAGAATCCAGGTCCGCTTCTCGAGGTTCTTCGGCCCCGCGATGATTACCGGATGCTTGCGCGGACGCTCCCACATATATTCGAGAAACAGGAATGGAAGCCCGCAGAAATGATCGCCGTGCAAATGACTGATGATGATCGCATCGAGCGAGTCAGCCTCGATGCCGTTGCGCTTCATCTCAGCCAGCACACCGGGACCCGCTTCAAGCAGGATTCGTTTCCCGGCCGCCTCCAGAAGATATCCGGCCTGGGCACGACCCCCACTAGCGAACGCATCACCGGTACCTAGTATGGTGAGGGTGACCGGCTTCCCCTTTGAGCCATCTCTGCCATTGGCGGCGCTGTCAACCATGAAATTGGGAAGCAATGCTAATATCATGCGGCTGCATAGGCAAACTTGGGAGAATGACAATGAAGCAAATTAAAGTCGGAGTTGGGTTCGGATTGTGGCGCCTCGGGATGCCCGCGCCGGAGACCATCGTCAAGGTCGCCGAGCGCGCCGAGGACTGGGGCCTCGATTCTTTCTGGCTCTCCGACCATCTGCTGTCGCCCTCCCCCGAGCTCGATGTCATCGCGACGCTTTCCCTGCTGGCCTCGCGCACCTCGCGCATGAAGCTGGGGCCCAGCGTGTTGCTGCTCAACCTGCGCCATCCCCTGCTGGTCGCGAAAGCCTTTGCATCGCTCGACTATCTCTCCAAGGGCCGGATGGTGATGGCGGTCGGCACCGGCGCGAACCTCGCCGACTATGCCGCATGCGGCATACCTACCGAGGGGCGCGGCAAGCGGCTGGAGGAAGGCATCGAGGTCCTGCGCACCGTGTGGCGGGAGAAGAACGCCAGCTACCACGGGCGCTTCTTCAACTTCGACAATATCACCATCGAGCCGCGGCCGGTGGCGCGTACCAACAATGACTTCGGCACCATGGACATCTGGGTCGGTGGCAAATCGGAAGCGGCGCTGAAACGAACGGCGAAGATGGGTGACGGATTTTTCGCCTCGTTCCAGACCCCCGACGAATACGCCCGGAGCATGGCTTCGATTCGCAAATACGCGGTCGAATTCGGACGCGCCAACGCACACATCGAGTCAGGTCTCATCCTGCTATGTCGCATCGCCAGCTCGCGGCAGAAGGCGCTCGATGAAATGGAGCCGATGCTCAAGGCGCTCGGACGCGGCGCCGAGCAGTTCCTCGAGCGCACCGTCTACGGCACTGCCGAAGACGTCATCGGGCGCGTTTCGGAGTACACCGGGCACGGATTGGACAAATTCGTGCTATGGCCCATCGCCACTCCTGATGCGTGGGCGAAGCAGGTCGAGTTAGTCGGCAGCGAGATTGCGAATCACTATATGAAAGTGGCTGCCTGACGATGCGGCGCGTCCTCCCATCGCGAATCGCGATTTCGATAGTGCTCGTGATGGCCGGCGCCCTGCTTGCGGGATGCAGCAAGACGCCGGCGCCAGTCGCCTCCAGCGCGACGACGCGCTTCGCCAGTGCCGGGCAGGTCGAGGAGAACTTCCGCGGGAGAAGTTTCATCCTCGGCGACAATGCAGCCATCGCGATGGTGCGGCCGGTCGATTCGCCGAAAGATCAATGGCTCAGGTTGCCCTTCTGGTTCGGCATCAACCCGATGGTTCCGGGCTCGCTGCAACCGAAGGAAGGCGACTACTACGTCATCAGCGAGGCGCGCCTGATCAAGACGCTTGACACCCCCGGCGAATGGATGATCGAGGCCGGCAGCTCGATGATCAAGCGGCAAACCGTCCTGCAGACCACCCGCACACACTACCTGGGCACCGGGAAAATTCTTCCAACCGTGGTGCAGTTCATTGGGATGCGCGATTTCAAGACCGAGGACGGCAAGACCATCCAGATGCCTATCCTGCGCGAGGTTTCGCTCCCGATGAAGTGGACCCTGGGTGGTGGCGGCGTTCCTGCCAGTTACGCGAGGTTTCGCAGCGGATGAAGCTTCTGAGGCGAGTTATCAGCGCAATCGCGATCGTCATTACACTCTCGGCATGCACCCCGGACAAGGCTATGGACTTCGGGCCGACCGGCGAGATCGATACCGCGCCCGCGGACGAGCTCAGCCGGCAGATTTTGCACGACTTCAATGGACGCGATTTCGAGCTCGGCACCAACGATCGCGAAGCAGTGGTGCGGCTGACCGATTGGCCCGAGGGCAAGCATGTCATCATCCCATTCTGGCTGGGGATAAATCCGCTGATGCCGTACTTCCACCGTCCGCAAATCGGCAGAATTTACGTGATGAGCGAATCGGTGATGGTGCGTGAGCTGAGTAAGAATCGCTATCTGATTCGCGCCGGCTCCAAGGCCTTCAAGAGCGATGCGATCTTCGAGGCAACCCATACTCACTACGACGGCAGCGGCAAGATGCTGCCGACGGTGGTGCGCTTCGTCGGCACCGAGGTCGCGACCTTAGCCCTCGATGCGCCGCGGACTGGAACTATCACTGAGAAGGTTCCGGTGCTGCGCGAAATTTCGCTCCCGATGCGTATCGAAGCGGTGAAACCCGGCTACGCGAAGTTCACGGTGATGCAGCAGGTGCCATCACCTCCGACCGCCGATCGCGGCTGATTCTTGTAATGGCTAAATTGCGCTCGAACCCCAGTCGAAACCGCGATGCCCCGGCTGTTTTGAGCCGCCGTCTGGAGCCATTCGATCAGCCCCGGCATCAGCTATCTCACGACCACTTGCTTACTGACTGTTACGATGCTGGTCAGACCGTCGCTGCTTTGCTCGGTGCTTGTTTGCGACTGAAGAGTTTGAGCACCTGCCGAAGGTTGGCACATGAACACGCCCGGGACCGACATGAACATGGCTGAACATATACTTGCGTGTTGAACTCCGATCACGACAAACCCCGCGTACCAAGTCCCATCGTCGAGTTGGCCAGTCGAGTATGAGTGCGTCATACTCCAGTTCGGCAGCATGTTCAGCTGCCAATTTACATCGCCCAGAGATTGATAGCCGCACTCATCGATCGCTATGTAGCATTGCTTTGCAAGTGCGCTGTTAGTCGTCATGAGGATCGCCAGAGCAACCAGTGCAAACTGACCGACCATTCGAAGAAATTTCATTGACCCGCTCCCCGACGAAACTTTTGCATTTCTCTGCGTCCTCGTTCTCGACGGATAGATGCAGGAGCAACTAACCTGCCAAAGTTCCCTCGTCGCTGAGGTTGGGTTGATCGCCACTGGTGTCAGTGCAAAGCAGACCGTTCTAGCGCCTCGAAAAGTGCATGGAACCAACGGCTCTCGCCAGCATCGTGAGTCCGAACGATGCAACAAGCAGTTTATCTGACTCGATCGGCAGCACCGGCGGTGAATGAAGGTTGCTCCGGTGCATCGCAAACTGAACCGGCGCTACTTGTGGAGCGTTAGGCATTCCTGTTCTGTCCTCAGCGTCGCATACTCAGTCTTTCGCGACCATTTTGTTGGTGCTTCAAATGAGGATTTCCAAATCATCGTCGCGCCAATCGCTGATCGCGCCGACTGCTGGCCACCCTGAGTTTTGGTCAATCGGCAGGAATCCGCGCTACGCCAAGTGACCGGAAATCACCATTTTCGGTATGCTCTTCTGGAAACGCAGTCTGGAGAAATCTAGAGGACTGGAAACACCGCCGCGTCAGTCATCAGGCTTGCGAAGCTCGCCGCGGTCGGGCGGAAGATTTGCCAGGGTTCGGCGTGGCGGAACCAGATGCGATGGTAGAAGCCTCGCGCCGGATTCCAATCCAGCACCGCGAGATCGATGCGCGCGCATCCGCGTGACTTCGCGATCTTCGCGACCGCCGCGATGAGCTTGCGCCCGATGCCCGATTTGCGCGCCGACTCCTCGACAAAAATATCTTCGATGTAGAGGCAGAGCGGCGGCACCTGGAGGCGTGATTGCGCAGTCAACAGCTTGGCGGGCCCGTCAATTAAGTAAACGTTGAGAGGTTTTGGACTGATGACAGAAAGCGACTTTTCAGTTCCACTACGGGTTGAAAGGCTGATGCGGGGATTCCGTCCTCCGTGGGCTATTGCTGGCGGATGGACGATCGATTTGTACCTTGGCCGCGTTACCAGGCGCCATAAGGACGTCGAGATTGCGATATTTCGAGGCGATCAATGCAAGCTACATACTCATCTTTCACCAGGGTTCGACCTACGCTTAGTGCGAAATGGCAGGGCCGGTCAGCCAGCTCGTCGCGAGCCGTGGAGTGTCGCGCACCGATTGGAATCGTCGATACATCAACTCGAAGCGATCGATAGAGCTGACGGCTTTGTCCTGGAGATCCTGCTAGACGAGCGCGACAACGGCAACTGGCGCTTTCGTCGTAATTTGAGAATTTGCATGCCGCTTGAGTCAGCAATCAAGACCAGCGAAGTCGCCGCCGTCCCACACATAGCTCCCGAAATCGCACTACTATTCAAAGCAAAGAAACCTCGCGCCGAGGATGAAGCAGACTTTCGCCAGGTACTGCAGATCTTGCCGACGCAATCGCGAGATTGGCTCAAAGCAGCTGTGAACCAATGCCATCCGGGGCACGGTTGGTCTCATCTGCTAGGCGGTCCGAACCGAAGTTCGTAAGAAGATCGTTTGTGGAGATGATGTTTTGCAATCTCAGTCTCCAGAATGCCCTGAATTTACATCGATTACAAAAGTCCTTACGCCTACCTCGCCAAAGATCCGGCGTACGAACTCGAACCCGAACTGGATCTACGGCTGAAGTGGCTTCCGTACACCCTCCACATTCCGGATTTCTAAGCGACTGGAAAATCCGCGCCTTCGTCGATCAGGTTGGCGAAGCTCGACGCGGTCAGGCGGAAAATCTGCCAGGGCTCAGCGTGGCGGAACCCGATGCGATGGTAGAAGCCCCGCGCCGGGTTCCAATCCAGCACCGCGAGATCGATGCGCGCGCATCCCCGCGACTTCGCAATCTTCGCGACCGCTGCGATGAGCTTGCGCCCGATGCCCGATTTGCGCGCCGACTCCTCGACGAAAATATCTTCGATGTAGAGGCCTGGCTTTCCTTCCCAGGTCGAGTAGTTCGGAAAGAACAGCGCGAAGCCGGCCGGCTTGCGATCGACTTCCGCGATTAGAACTTCGAAGCGGCGAGTAGGCCCGAAGCAGTCGCGAAGTACGTCGGCCTCGGTAATCTTTACCTGCTCGACTGGTTCCTTTTCGAAGATCGCCAGCGCGCGAATGAAGTGTACGATCAGCGCCGCGTCGCGCTCGGTTGCCCAACGGATGCGAGTCTCTGCCATCAAAGGTTCCTCGCTATCAGAGACGATCGATTTCACGGCGTATCAAGACCTGCCCGCTTCCTCGGGCGATATCGTTTCGAGTTCCAAGCCCGCGGTTTCGGGAAAGAACAGCAACATGATGATTCCGGGCACGAACCACGCGAGCGTCACGTATCGAATCGCGACCCAATGCGACCCGGTCGAGCGAAACAGCAGCCCCTCGAGGAAGAAGCCCAGCGCGCCGCCGGTGGTGCCTGTGACTGCCAGCACACTGCCGGCGGTTGAGCGGTAGGAGGTCGGGAACAGCTCCGCACTATAGGCGGTTCCGATGGTGCTCGAGGCGACATCAAAGAACAGCAGAAAGATCCAGATCGGAATTACCGCGCTGAACGAGGTGCCAAAGACCGGCAGCGTGAATCTCGCCGAGCTGTACGAGGAATACAAGAAGATCGCGAGCAGCGGCGCCAAAAGGTAGAAAAATGCGCCCATCCGGCGGCGTCCGAAACGATCGCTCATCCGCCCGGATACGATATTGCCCATGATGCCGAGCGCGCCGCCGATGAAGTACAGGCTGGAAACATTGCCCGGCGACCAGCCATGCGCTTCCTGCAAATACTTCGAGAAGAAAAATCCCTGCGGGTTCCCGCCCAGGTTGCCCGCGAACGACGCCGCCACCAGCATCAGCAAGCGTCCCGGATACGCGCTGAACAGCGCCTTCAAGGGCGCCAGGATGTTGCGCGGCCCGCTCCCTTCTAGCTGTTCGCGCTCGAAGCGCCGGCTCTCCGGCAACGCCCGACGCAACGGAATGATCAGCACCAGTGGAATCAGCGCCAGCGCATACAGCCCGCGCCATCCGTATGGAACTACGTTGATGCCGGCGAAGGCCAGCGCCGCGATCCCGAACCCGACCGAGGATAGTGCGGCGAGCAGACCGATGGCCCATCCGCGCACTCCGGCATCGACCTCCTCGGACAGGATCACGAGCGCGATGGTTCCTTCCGCGCCGGCAAAAACGCGCGCCAGCATTTGGCATGCGACGAAGACGTTTGCGTTGGGAGCGATCGCGGCGAGGCCGGTGAAGAGCGTGTAGGCAACCACGGTGTAGAGCAGCAACCGGCGGCGGCCGAAGACGTCGGCGAGCGGGGTTACCAGCAGCGAGCCGATGTAACCGAGACGGATCAGCGTGAGCATGTTGCCCAGCGCGCGTTCGGAAATCTGGAGGCCTTTCTGGATCTGTTTCAGCGCAAGAGTCAGCAGCGCCCGATCATACTGATCGAAAAATCCAGCCGTGGTCGCGATCAGAAAAACGCGGCGCTGACGCTTGGTAAATGGTGGCGTTCGGCCAAAGAATCCGAGTGGGATGCCCCAGCGTTCTTCCTCCGGTGAAGCTTCGATGGTGTTCTGTTCGGCGCCATCGACAATCGGTAACGGCTCGCTCACAAGGCCTCCCCGCTTGAAATGATCGAGTAGTCAGATTTCACGTCAGGTGGCCTATTCAATCGCCATCGGAAGCGCGGCAAGTCCACGCAGGAAGTATGAGCCCTTGTATTGCAACTTCGCGCCGGGCTCCCGCAGCCGGAGATGGGGAAACCGCTGCAGCATCGCAGAGAATGCAATTTGCGCCTCGAGGCGGGCCAGCGGCGAGCCGATGCAAAAGTGGATGCCCTCTCCGAAGGCCAGGTGATCATTGGGATCGCGCGTAATGTCGAAGCGATCGGGGTCCGGGAACTGGGCCGGATCACGATTGGCCGCCGCCAGGATCACGAAGATCGGAAATCCCGCCGGGAAAAACGTCCCGCCCAGTTCGATGTCGCTCTTGGTGAAGCGCGCGGTCGATTGCACCGGCCCGTCATAGCGCAGCATCTCCTCGATCGCGCGCGGCAACAACGACGCCTCGCGTTGCAGCATCTTCATCTGATCGGGATTGCGCCCCAGCGCCAGGGTTCCGTTGCCGATCAGGTTGGTAGTGGTTTCATTTCCCGCCAGCAACAGCAGGATGACGAAGGCCATCAGCTCGTCGGCACTCAACGCTTCGGATTCGGTATGCGCGGTGACCAGCGCGCTGACCAGGTCAGGCCCCGGGGTTTGGCGCCGCTTCTCAATTTGCGCGGAAAAGTAAGCGCGCAAATCGTCCACCGAGGAGGTGAATTCTGGCGGCACCGGATTTCCCGGCAAGGTGTTGTCGCCGGCGATTATCGCATCGGACCAGCGCTTGAAGGTCGCGTAGAGGTCGCGCTCGACCCCCAGCATCTCGGCGATCACCATCACCGGGAGCGGATTGGCAAGGTCGCCCATCACCTCGAAGCTTCCCCGTTCGGCGACTTTGTCGAGCAGCATGTTGGTGAGCTCGCGGATGCGCGGCTCCAGCTCGCGAATTCGCCGCGGCGTGAAGTCGCGGCTCACCAGCTTGCGCAGGCGGGTATGCACCGGGGGGTCCGAGAAGAGCATCGTGGGCGCACCCTTGAAGGGCCCACGTTCTCGTTCCATCACATCGAGCTCTGACTCGCGGGCGGGACGCGCGCTGGAAAAATGCTCCGGGTCCCGAAGCAGCTTCAGGCAATCCTGGTAGCGCGTGGCAAGGCCGGTTGGCAGCGGAATTTCTTTGACGCCCGCGCCCTCGATACCAAACATCTTCAGCAACTCGGGAGTCGCCGGGATGGTGATGTTGATGATGCGCGGAGGCCCGGCCAGCATCGCCTTGTAATGCGGATAAGGATTGGCCCGAAACTCCGGGTCCCATTGATTGAAATAGATTTCTTGCGCTGCTGATTCAGGCATGACTGCGCGCCTCCTCTAGAAACGAGGTTTCAGGTTCGTGACCGAAGCAGTGTACCTGCTTGGGCAACGACTCGGCTATCAGCAATCTCGATGCCGTCGGGCCAGCGCGGAAACGCCGACAGCGGGCAGGGAACTCAATTCAAAATAGCAGAAGTCTCGTGCATGGTCGCGGCTGCACGCAGCAGGCGCGCGGCATAAGTCAGCCGAGGAGCCGTAATGCGATGGAGCTTACGCTGCAACCATCGGCAGAGCCTTCAGGCTGCGCACGAAGAACGACGTCTTGTAGTCCAGCTTGGGTTGGCCGTCGAGCCGGAGTTGCGGGAAGCGATCCAGCATACTGCCGAAGGCGACCGCCCCCTCCAGCCGCGCCAGTGGGGCTCCCAGGCAGTAGTGAATTCCTTCGCCGAAGGAGAGATGATCGTTTTCCTCGCGGGTGATGTCGAACACGTCGGGGCGCTCGAATTTGGCGGCGTCGCGATTGGCCGATCCCACCATCAGGAAAACGCCGCTGCCCTTTTCGATCAGGGTGCCGCCAATTTCGGCCTCTTCTTTGGCGGTGCGAAAAACCGACTGCACCGGGCTGTCGTAGCGCAACATTTCCTCGATTGCGCGTGGCAGCAGCGTCGGATCGCGGCGCAGCAGTTTCATCTGCTCAGGATGCTCCTGCAGCGCCAGCATCCCGTTGCCGATCAGGTTGGTGGTGGTTTCGTTGCCCGCGATCAGCAGGATGACCAGGAATTGCATCAGTTCGCCGGCGCTCAGCATTTCCGTATCTTCGTGGGCGGAAACCAGCGAACTCATCAGGTCGGTGCCGGGATGACGGCGCCGACGCTCGATTTCCTCGGCAAAGTAACCGCGCATCTCGACCAGGTTGCCGCGCACTGAGTCCGCCATCGGGGTACCGGGCGGCAAACTGGTCAACTCGATCAGCGTATCCGACCAGCGCTTGAAGGTTTCGTAGCGTTCACCCGGAATGCCGAGAATGCTGGCGATGATTCTGACCGGAAGCGGAATCGCGAAATCAGCCACCAGATCGAAGTGGCGCTTCTGTGCGACCTCGTCAAGCAGCGCATTGGTGAGCGCGCGCACCCGCGGTTCCAGTTCGCGGATCGCACGCGGGCCGAAATCGCGGCTGACCAGCTTGCGCATGCGGGTATGAATCGGCGGATCGGAACTGACGATGCTGGGCGCGTCGCCGAAGACTTCGGCGGTCTCGGTCGTCATCCGATTGCGCACCGGCACGCTGGAGAAGCGGATTTGATCGCGCAACGTCGCCAGCACGTCGGCATAGCGCGAAATGATGGCGACCGGAATGAAGAAGCGCAGCACCGGGGGCGGGCTGGTTCGAAGCGGCTGATAGAAGGAATAAGGATTGCGCCGAAAATTCTCGTCCCATGGATTGAAGGTCAGTCCAGCGCCGGCGGCTTGCTCAGCCATTCCACTCATTAAATTTCCCCCCGCGATCCATATCGGCTTTCTTCCTTTGCGCCAAGGATTTCCCGTGCGGTCCTTTTCAGGTCGTCCAGCGACCTGACCAAATCGGGGGGGTCCGGCTCGTCCGGGTCGAGCAACGCGCGCTCCAGCGCCATCGATTCCAGTTTCCCGAAGGCGATCTCGACCACGCGCGTCAAACGCTCCGCGCGATCCGGCGGCGCAAGGTCGTCATCGAGAAATTTCGCGAACGCCTTTCGAATGCCGATGGCAAGCCTGCGATTGGTCTCGCGCACCGCCACCCGCAGTATCGGTTCGGTGCGGCTGGCCACCAGCAGCTCCAGCCATGCGTAGAAGCTGGGGCCGCGGAACGCAGTCCACATCAGGTCGATCAGCGTCTCCACCCGGAACTCCAGTCCCCCGATAGGAAGCTCCTCGAACGCGAATTCAAGTTCGGCGAGGCGGCGCGCGCAAATATGCTCCAGCGCTCCGATCACAAGTTCTTCCTTGTGCCGGAAGTGATGCACCTGGGCGCCGCGCGAAACTCCGGCGCGCCCCGCAATCTCTGTAGTCGTGGTCCCCGTATACCCCCGCTCATTGAGGCACGCGATGGCGGCTTCCAGCAGCCGCTTGCGCGTTTCCGCGCTACGTTCCTCCTGCAGACTACTTCGAGGCATAAAACTCGCCAGAGAGTTTTATGACATACCGTACTGGATGTTGCAAACAGGCGAGAATGTCTACTTAAAGTCTAATAACGCGGAGGAGGTCGGATGGCTAGTCCCGCTTCGCCAGATATCCGACCAAACCGCTATTTTCCTTGGAAATTCGGACGCCGCTTCTCCAAAAATGCCTTGACCCCCTCCCGATAGTCCTCGCTGTCGAAGCATTGCGCGACCAGCGCGGCTACCGTCTTGCCGTTGCGATGTTCCGGGTCCTTGAGCGATTCGCGAATCGCAGCCTTGGCCGCCAGCATCGTCAGCGGCGCGTTGGTCGCCATCTTGAGCGCATACTCGCGAACCGCTTCCTCCAACTGCGCGCTGTCGACCATCCGATTGACCAGCCCCATCGCGAATGCCTCTTCGGTATCGAACAGCCGCGCCGACAGCAGGATGTCGCGCGCATTGGCGGGGCCGACCACATTGATCAGCGCGTTTACGCCATCGAGCGGGTAGGCGAGGCCGAGCCGGGCGGCGGGAACGCCGAAGCGGGTGCCTCGCGCGGCGATCCGGATGTCGCATGATAACCCGACCTGCAGACCGCCTCCGATGCACACCCCCGACAGCATTCCGATCACAGGCTTGGGTGACTCGGTCATCGCGGCGATCGCGTTGTTAGGGGCGTCGCGATAGGCGCGCGCCTGCTCTGCATTCGCACGCATCGCGGGAAATTCCGAAATATCGGCCCCCGCGATGAACGCTTCGGGAGTCGCGCCGCGCATGATGATCACGCGCACCGCGGGGTCGGCGTCGAGTTCCTTCATACCCTCGGCGATGCGCAGCCAACTCCGCAGGTTGAGCGCGTTGCGGACCTCGGGGCGATTGAGGGTCAGCCATCCGAGCGGCGGCTCATGGGTTACAATCAGGGGATCGCGCGTGCTGTGATGTTCGCTCACGGAAATGTCCTCGGGTTAGACTGTCGCCATGCTGCGCATCACCCGCGCCGAATGGCAAGGGTCGGGGGCGTCTGAAGGCGCCTCCAAAAGCAGGCTTCGGTGAACATGAAAGATGAACTGACCATCCTGCTGATCCGGCACGCGGAATCAGCGCCGCCCAAAGATGGTGTCGGCGCCGAGCGCGAGCGCAATCGGCCGCTGACCGAGCGCGGTATCCGCGATGCGGAGGTCCTCGCCGAGACGCTGGCCGCGATCAAACCCGACCGCGTTTACTCGAGTCCCTATCGGCGCTCGATTCAGACCGTAGCTCCCATCGCCGCGCGCAATTCAATGGAGGTCGAGCTCATCGAGGACCTGCGCGAGCGGCTGCTTTCTCCCGCTGCGCTGCCCGACTTCCGCGACCATCTGCGACGATGCTGGCTTGATTTCGACTACGCTCCCCTCGGCGGCGAAAGCAGCGCGATCGCGCAGGCGCGGGTGAGGTCGGTGTTCGACGATTTGCGGCGACGCCATCGCGAGGGCCTGCTGGTGGTCGGGAGTCACGGGAATCTGATCAGCCTCGCGCTGCACGCGATCGAGCCTACGGTGAACTACGATTTCTGGAATGCGATTCCGACGCCGGCGGTTTATCGCATCGCGTTCCGCGATGGCCGTGTCTGTGAATTGAGTGGTCCGGGATTTTAGCTTGTGTGATCGAGGATGAGCAGCATCACGGGATGCATCATCCGGACTACGGCTATTGATTGAGATGACAATCTGAAAATGAAAAGGGCGGCCATCGCGGCCGCCCTTTTTTGGCAACATCTGGTTGCAGAACACTACTCCGAACCGACCTGGTAAAAAGTCACCCGCCATTCGCCGTTCCGTTGCTTCTTGACGAGGACCGTCTCGGTTTCCGCCTTCGAGTGTTCGAATGAACTGTCGTAATGGACCCGAACGTACTCGCCGGGCGGCTCGTTCTCCGGATTCTTCTCATAGGTCTGGTCCTTCAAGGAACGGCTGAGCTCCTTACCCAGCGCGGTGCGCGTCAGGGTCATCTTCTTTACGAACTTGCGCCGGTACATGGCAGCAGGTTTCATCTGCTCATCGGCTACTTCCCACGCTTCACTGTATTTGCCCTGGTCTATCATCTCGAGCCAGTGGGTTGCCGCTGCCGCGCCCTGTTTTGCCGATTCGCTGGGAGAGGTGCATCCGGCCAGGGTCGTCAGCAGCAGCGCGGTCAGCGCGATTGCCGCGAATCGTCGGACTCCCATCGTCATCGTGCGATCACCTCATTGCCCATTTTCTCGAGTCCGCGGGTCAGGCCCTCCTGATCGAACGCGGGAGGCGGCACTACCACCCGCGTAATGCCGATGTCCTCAAACGCCTTGAGCACCTCGGGCTTCGCGCGGCCCATGCATGACAACTCGATATGGGTCGCGGCGCGGCCGGCCTTCTGCGCCTCGGTGGCCATCATCGCGAATAGTTCTTTGAGCTTGGGAATTTCACCGAGCGCGGGAAAGAAGCCATCGCCATAGCGTCCCGCACGCTTCGCAGCGGCCGGCGAATGCCCACCCACGATGATCGGGATGCCGCTCTTGTTGAATGGCTTGGGGTACATCTTCACGTTATCGAAGCTGTAATGCTTACCGTGAAAAGTCGCGGCGCCATCGCTCCAGAGTGCGCGCATCGCTTTGATCGCCTCATCGGTCATCGCGCCACGCTGGTGAAAATCCAGCCCCAGCGCCTGGAACTCTTCCGCGAGCCATCCGCTCCCGATGCCGAGCAGCAAGCGCCCCTTGGATAGCTGATCGATGGTGGCGGTTTCCTTCGCGACATAGATCGGGTGGCGCTGCGGAAGAATCAGGATGCCGGTCGCGAGTTTCAGGTTTTTGGTCAGCGCCGCGGCGAATGACAGCGGCTGCAATGGATCGGGGATCGAAACGTCCTCACCGCCGGGAATTTTGCCGGTCGACGAGTATGGATACGGAGATTTGTAGTCGTGCGGAATGACGACATGCTCGACGGTCCAGATCGATTCGATGCCAACCTTCTCGGCGGTGGTTACGAGATGGGCGAAGAGATCGGGATTGGTGAAAGGTCCGGAATTGGCGAACATCAGACCGATTTTCATAGCTGCCTCGCAAGTAGTGGATTCGCGACAATTTAGCGCGGGCACGCAAATGAATGAAACGCATTTCGCCAAGTCGAGGAGAGTGCTTTTGTTAGGCTGAGGATCTTGGCGTGCCGAAGAACAGAAAGCTGACGCGTGTCGTAATTGATGACGATGCTTTGATTGAAGAGGCAATGCGCCAGCCTTGAGCATCGGGCGATGCCTGCGCTACTTAGGGATCACTATGGAACTCGGAAAAGTTGGATTGTGGTTTTTCCTCGATGCGATGACTGCGCCGCAAAGCGCGGAGTTCGCGCAAAAGGTCGAAAAACTCGGCTACCAAACCCTCTGGATTCCCGAGGCGGTCGGCCGCGAACCATTTCCCCATGCGGCTTATCTGCTCGACAAGACCAGCCGCCTCAACATCGCCACCGGCATCGCCAATATTTATGGACGCGACCCGATTACGATGTCGGCCGCTTCCAAGACGGTGGCGGAGCTCTCCGGCGGACGCTTTCTGCTTGGAATCGGCGTAAGTCACAAGCCGCTGGTCAGCAATCTGCGCGGGCACAGCTATGACAAGCCCTACTCCTACATGAAGGAGTATCTGCCCAAGATGAAGAGTGCCCTCTATCAGGCGCCCGCGCCCAAGGAGCCGGTGCCGGTGGTGCTGGCCGCGCTGCATCCCAAAATGCTCGCGCTCTGCGCCGCCGAGACACAGGGGACGCATACCTACTTCGTGCCGCCGGAGCATACCGCCAAGGTCCGCGCGCAAATCGGTCCGAAGCCGTGGATCTGCGTCGAGCAGAAGGTCATCCTCGACACCGACGCCAGCAAGGCTCGCACCGCCGCGCGCCACTTCATGAAGACCTACGTGCCGCGGCTGCCCAACTACACCAACAACCTCAAGAACCTGGGGTGGAAGGACGAGGAGTTCGAGAACGGATGCAGCGATCGGCTGGTCGATGCGATCGTAGCGTGGGGCACCGAGACCCAAATCAACGATCGCATCCAGGCGCATTTCAAAGCGGGCGCCACCCACGTCTGCATCCAGCCACTGCGCACCGACATGGCGAACTTGCCTGATGAACGTGCGATGGAAGCATTGGCGCCGAAATAAGCTCCTACCGTTTGGAAAATCGTAAATTTTGCGAAAGTCGACCGCGCTCCGATAACGGAGCGCGGTCTGCTAGGATCGGCGCTTCGTTTGGGGCCGTAGCTATGCCACTCGCATCGAAATCACTCCACATTGGAAGGACACTGGGTATCGGCGCATCGTTGGTGCTCGCGGTTGCCATGGCGGGATGCTCTGCCGTCCGCGAGAAAGATGCTGAGGATGCCGAGGCTGCTGCCGCGCGCTCACAGGCATCGGCGGAGCGCGCGGAACAAGCAGCTGATAAGGCGCTCGAATCTTCCGCAGCCGCGATGAAAGCCGCGGACCATGCGGCCGCCGCGGTCAAGGAAGCGACCAAGGAAATGGATCGCGTCTCGGCGCACCTCGAGCAATTGCTGAAGGAGCGCGAGGCGGAGGAGGCCGAGGACGCGGCGGAGGAGGCCAAGCCGAAGCCTCATCATCATAAGACCGCCGCGGTCGCGAACAATTCATCGGCGGAGGACAAATCGGCGAATATTACGCGCGCAAGCAACCCCTCGCCGGCCGCAACTGCCTCGCCGGCGCGGTAGCGCGGCCAAGCTCAACAACCCGAGGTAGAGCCTATGCCTGCCAGCTCGAAATTTTCGCATCGCCAGAGCGAAGAAGACCTCACTCCCGAGGAACTCGAGGCTCGCCGCCGCGCGGCCGAGGTCCGCGGTGAGTTGCTCGCGCCCAAAACCCGCCGCCACGCATGGCTCAACATTGCGGGTCCACTGGGCGCCGTGGCGATCGCGATCATGCTTGCGGCGTTCTACAAAAATCCCATCGGCGTGCTGCGCTGGGTGCAATCCACCAGCCTCGGCTGGTCGGGCGTCACCAAGGCCGAAGTCGGTCTCGACGAAGGGTTGATGACCTACTACATCAACGGCGGCTATCCAAACATGGATCCCGTCATCATGATCCATGGTCTCGGGCCCAATGCCGCGCTGGTATGGCGCGACGTGATGGCGCCGATCGGCGCGGGTCACTACAAGGTGATGGCGCCCAACCTGTATGGGTTCGCGGATTCCGAGCACCGGCAGGTCGATCATTCGATCGCATACCAGGCAGCCGCGATCGGCAAGTTCATCGACCAGATGCAAATCGACAAGATCAATCTGATCGGATGGGACATCGGCGCCGACGTCGCGCTCTACTATGCGGTGGATCATCCCGACAAGGTGGAGAGATTGATCCTGGTCTCGGGTGGTCTGTTCGGCGAGGCCGCTGCCAAGAAGCTGCGCCAGGATTTGTTGCCGACTTCGATCGAGGCAATGCAGCAGCAGGCGAAAGACAGCTTCTTCGATCTGCCCACGATGCCGGGCTTCATCTACGAACGCATGATGGAACAGCTCTCGGGCGACTTGCAGGCGGAAACCGAGATGCTCAATTCGATTCCCCGCGACGAAGGCCACATCCGTTCGCGGCTGGGGCAAATTTTCAACCTGCTTACGGTCATTACCTGGGGCGGCAAGGACCCGTATTTCGGCGCGCACCAGGGCGAGGCGATTCACGGAGCGCTGCCCGGGTCGGCGACGATCGTGTTCAAGACCTCGGGCCATTACCCGCAACTCGAGCATCCGGAAGAGTTCACCGACTCGATCCTGTTTGTGTTCAAGCAGACTGAGGGTGGGCAGTGAGCTTGCCATTGCGGCGGACGTTTTGAGATAAGCGATCCACAACGAGGAGCATCAATGAAACTTTATCAAAGCAATCTCTCCAACTACGCAACCAAGACGCGAATTGTGATCTACGAGAAGGGGCTCAAGGTCGATTTCGTTGATCCGCCGGGCGGGCTCCATTCGGCGGAGTATCAGAAGATCAATCCACTGGACAAAATCCCCTGCCTCGATGTCGATGGGCTCATCATTCCGGAGTCCGAAATCATCAACGAGTATCTCGAAGAGAAATATCCCGAGAAACCGCTGCTGCCGAAATCACCGGAAGCGCGCGCCAAGGTTCGCCTCTTCGGCCGCTTCCACGATCTCTACCTCGAGCCGCCGCTGCGCGCGCTGTTCGGGCAAATGAATCCCAAGGCGCGCGATGACAAAGTCGTCAACGAGAAGCTGACTGAGGTAAACAAGCGCCTCGACGAGCTGGAGAAGATGCTCGGTGAGAGCGGCTTCGCGGCGGGCGCCGATTTTACTCTGGCCGATTGCTCGGTCGCGCCGACGATTTTCTTCTGCAACGCGCTGCTGCCCTCATTCGGCGCCAAACCGCCGTTGGAGGGGCGTCCCAAGATCGCGTCATGGTGGACTCACGTGCAGACGCGCCCGTCAGTGAAGAAGGGCCTCGGCGAGATGCAGGAAGCGCTCGCGGCAATGAACAGGAAATAGATCCAAAACACGCCAGGCCGCAAAATTCGGCCGGGTGGAGCTAAGCGGCATCCGAGAGGGTGCCGCTTTTTTTCGAGTTGTCGCTCGCAAGCTCCCTGATCTAATTTCGCGCGCGAAAGAAAATGTCCCAGGCATCCCAACACGATTGGAGGGAACCGGCGTTCGTGGAAGCTCAAACCAGGTACCGACGGTGCCGGAGTGCGCGGGCGGGTTTGCCAACCTCGCGGTCGCGAAGACCCGCATCCTGCAAAGCAGCCGCCTCAACATCAACAGCCTGTCGAAAGGAAAACATCTGTTCCAGTGCTGCATCCATCCGTGGATGCGGATGGAGGTAGACGTGAAATAGCCTGCTGGTTCGGCTGTGAGCGATGGGACCCCGAAATCGGCGATAGGATGGCGAAAGTAGCACCACCAGTCACAACCTGATATCATCAAGAGAACGGCGCCCGCAGGGGTGCCGTTCCCTTTTCGGAGCGGAGGAATCGCGCGGATGCGAAATTACATAAACGAACCCACCGCGAGCATCGCGAGCGGTGGTCCTGAGGCTCTGCGAAGGACCTCGAATTGCACCATGCCGAATGCTCAAATCGCAAAAACAAACCCACGGCGAACATCGTGAGCAGTGGTCCTGAGGCTCTGCGAAGGACCTCGAATTGCACCATGCCGAATGCTCAAATCGCAAAAACAAACCCACTGCGAACATCGTGAGCAGTGGTCCTGAGCGTCCTCGCGAAGGACCTCAGATGGCACGGTGACGATCGCGAAATGCATAAACGAACCCACCGCCCAGCTCGGTGGACATTCGAAGTGCAAAAACAAACCCACTGCAAGGATCAGGAGAATGGATGGTGTAACGTGGCGATATCATTAGGAAATATCGCCACTCAGAAGCAGCGAGCTACGGCAAAAGTCCGCTCACATCGAGGCATACAGCGCGTTGAACAGGCGCGCCGCGCGCGGGTCCAGCAGCGGATCGGATCCCATCTGGTTCATCGTGTAGCCGAACCCGACTTTCGCCGTGGGGTCTGCGAAACCGAGCGAGCCGCCCGCGCCCGGATGCCCAAAGGTATGCGGGTTGGGTCCCAGTTCAACGCCCGGCTGCGACAGCATGAAGCCCAAGCCGACCCGGGTCTTCTGCTTGAGGACCTCGTCCATGCCGAATGACTGCTCGGTGTAGCATCGCTCGATGCTCCCCGGGGTCAGCACGCGATAGCCGTCTATTTCGCCGCCACGGGCAAGCGCCGCGTATGCCTTGGCAATCGAGCGCGCCGTCGCATGACCATTGGCCGATGGCAGTTCCATCCCGCGCCATGCGCGGCTGTTGACGACGCCGGGGTCGAGCACCGCCCCGGGGTTCATGATCGCCTTGAAGGTGATCGATTCGGGATCGGCCATCAGGGCGGCGAGCGGATTCACTTCTCCGGGGCCAGAGGGCGGCGCGGGAATGATGTTGGTAGTTCGCGAATCGTCCTTCGCATCGAGGCCTATATGAGCGTCGAGGCCGAGCGGAGTGACTATTTCATCGCGGAAGTAAGTACCCAGAGTTTTGCCACTCGCGCGCCTGACTACCTCGCCCACCAGCCATCCGTAGGTAATCGCATGGTAGCCGTGTTTGGTTCCCGGCACCCACCACGGTTCTTGCGCCGCGAGGGCGTCAGTCATGGTCTTCCAATCGTACAATGCCTCGGGTGGAAGCGTCTTCCGGATCGCGGGCAATCCGGCGCGATGGCTCAACAGAAATCGCACCGGAAGTTTATCCTTGCCGGCTTGTGCGAACTCCGGCCAGTACTTCGCAACCGGCGCATCGAGATCGAGTTTGCCCTGATCTACCAGGCGATGCGCGCACATCGCAGCGAGACCCTTGGTGGTCGAATAGATGTTCACCAGGGTGTCGCGCGTCCACGGCCGGGTGCGCGCCTGATCGGTGTGGCCACCCCACAGATCGACTACCAGCTTGCCGTCGATATACATCGCGACCGAAGCGCCGACTTCATTGGTGGTTTCGAAGTTGGCGGCAAAGGCGCCCTTGACGCGGTTGAAACGAGGATCGCAAGTTCCCTCGATGCTAATCGCCATTATGTCTTTCTCCCGATCGCCAACCAGCTATTCGACTGAGTAATCCATTGACTAGCCAATCTAACTAGCCAATCCGGGTCGTGTCGGCCGGTTCGTTGATTACGCGATGCTCGATGCTGCCGATTCCTTCGACCTCGATCTTCACCACGTCGCCGGCCTTCAACCACTTGGGCGGTTTCATAGCCGCCGCGACGCCGCCCGGCGTTCCGGTTGAGATGATGGTGCCGGGCAGCAGCGTGCAAACCGTCGAAAGAGTCTCGACCTGCGCGAAGCAATCGAAGATCAGGTTTTTGGTGTTCGAATGCTGCCGGAGTTCGCCATTTACCCAGGTGCGCAATTCGAGTTTGTGGGGGTCGGTCATTTCGTCAGTCGTGACGATCCACGGCCCGATCGGGCCATGGGTGTCGAATGACTTGCCCAGCGTCATGGTCTGCGCGCGCCGCTGCCAGTCCCGCACGCTCACATCGTCGACGATCAGATAGCCCGCGATCACTTCATGCGCGCGGGCGCGCGGGACGTGACGGCAGCGCTTGCCGATAACGATGCCGAGTTCGCCTTCGTAGTCGAGCGCTTCCGACACGCGCGGCAGATGAATCGGATCGAAGGGCGCGTTGACGCAGGTCGACTGCTTGTTGAAGAACATCGGAAACTCGGGCTGCTTCATTCCGGTTTCGGCCACGTGGTCGGCGTAGTTGAGCCCGATCGCGAGAAACTCGGGCGGCCGCGCCACCGGCGCTTCGAGCTTCACTTCCGTCAGCGGAAACGATCGCACCTTGTCGCGAACCGCGATGCGCGCGCGATCGAGCGCATCCTTGCCGGCGATGAGGAACGAGACCATATCGCGCGGAAGTTCCGCCACCGCGCCAAGGTCGACAATCGAATCATCGACCACCACGCCGATCCGGGTGACGTTGTTATGGGTAAAGCTGGCGAGCCTCATGTTGCTCCTGTCACTGCGCCATGTTGCGCATCACGTTGGGATCGAGTCCCTGCTCGGGACGATACTTCTTGAGTTCGGCTTCGGGGACACCTGCATGAAACTGGCGCGCAAGTTCATCGGGATCGAAGCTGACGCCGATCGGGTTCTTGGAGAAATCGTTGCTGCGGAAGAACCCCTTCAACTCATCGATGGTGTCGAAATTATCGATCTGCAGCTCGACCTTGTTCCCGTCAGGATCGCGATAGTACATCGAGAGCGTCAAGCCGTGATTGATCGGCACCGCCGGAGTGATGCCTGCGGCTTTGAGGCGTTCGTAGGTCGCGACCAAGTCCCCGAGGTTTGCGTAGGTGTAGGCGAGATGATCGAGGCCGGCGCTGCGCGGGGCGCGATCCTCAATCCCGGGGAAGGCCGCGATCGCGAGGCGGTGATGCTCGTCATCGTAGGTCATGAAGGCTAGCATCGCGTTTTCGAACACGATGTCGGCCTGCAGCACGGTCTGGTACCAGTCAACCATCTGTCTGAACTTGTTGGTGCGCAGGACCGCATGCGCAAATTTGCTCGGAGTGATGCGTTTCGTTCCGCCATTGGTGGAATTGCCGCTCATGTTGCGCCTCCTCGAATGTGCGTCGTCATGGCGACCATAGATCGATGATCGCGGCGCGGCAATCGTCCGTGGGCCACCTCGGGCCGGCACCTCGGTCGCATCGAGGCCACCGGGATGTGGCAGAAGTGCTCTTGCGGGGCTCCCAGATTGCGACACAGAGAGCGTTAGCATCTCGCAACCGGCGCGGAAGCCGATTGAAAGGGTCCAATCCGATGGCATGACCGTTGCGTTTCTCCGATCCGGGGGGCTGATCCGCGAACTCGCCGGAGCGCGCGGTTCAGTTCAATGGTCAGAGAAAAATGGGGGACCTGCTGAACAGCCTTGCTGGCGCACCGAGCGCCACTACGCCCACAAGCGCAGAAGCAGCGGCTTTGTGGTCGGCGGCGATCATCGAATCGTGCAGCGAAGCGATCATCAGCACCTCGCTCGAGGGTCACATCGTTGGCTGGAATTCCGCGGCTGAACAGATCTCAGGATACCACGCCGACGAGGTCCTGGGGCGGCACTGGCGATTCCTTGCGCCCGATGAGGACGTGCGGCAAGTCGCGCAGGCGGTGCGACGCTTCCAGCGCGGCGAGAAGACCTTTCGCATCGAAACCCATCTGCGCCGCAAGGACGGGGTCCATCTGGAGTCGCTGCTTTCGATTTCCGCGATTCGGGATCGAGGCGGTACGCTGATGGGATTCTCCGGGATGTTCCGCGATATCACCGAAGAAAAACTCGCCGAACAAAAACTCCGTCGCAGCGAAGAGAAGTTCAAGTCGGTTTTCAAATACAGCAACGACGCGATCTCGATCGCATCGGTGCGCGACGGCAGATACCTCGACGTGAATGATGAGTTCGCCCGCATGCTGAATGTCTCGCCCGAGCAGATTGTCGGCAAGACCGCGGTCGAACTGGGTATTCTAACCGAGGCCCAGATAAACGAGTTCGCAGGCTCGCTGCTGGAGAACGGATTCATCCACAATCACGAGTTGACGCTGAACGATCCTGATGGAGTCCGTCATCGATTGCTGGTCTCGGCGATGGTGGTCGAACTCGATGGCATCCAATGCGCGCTCGGTTTCATTAAGGACATTACCGATCTCAGGCGCGCCGAGAATGATCTTTTGCGCACCGAGCGGCAACTCAACGATGTGCTCGCCAACGCGCCGCTGGCAGTGCTGGCATTCAACACCGATCGAGTGATTACGGCAGCGCGGGGCCGAGCATTGACCGGCCTGGGGATGTCGGTCGAGCAAATCGTCGGCAAGCGGCTGGGCGACACGGTATTGGCGGGCAACCCGGCCCTGAAAAATGTGGACCGGGTGCTGGCGGGCGAAAGTTTCAGAGCGACGGAAAATCTGCGCCGCGGACAAAAGAGCTTTGAAGTATGGTATTCGCCGGTATGGGATTCGCGCCGCCGGGTCACCGGAGCTATCGCGATTGCCACTGACATTACGGAACGCAAAAACGCCGAGGACGAATTGCGCCGCAGCGAGGAGTACTACCGCTCGCTGGTTGAAAGCTCCGCTGATCTCACCGCGGTTTCGAGTGAAGAGGGCATCGTCCTGTTCGCGGCGGGCGAAGGCCGCAAGGACTTCGGCTACGAGCTGTCCGATTTCGTCGGGCATCGCGCCATGGACTTCATTCATCCCGATAAGCAGGCCGAGCAGGCCCGGCTAATCGAGGAGTCATTCGCGCATCCCAATTTGATCGGACGCGGCGAGGCGCCGATCCGATGCAAGGATGGCTCATGGCTCGACTGCGAGCTCATCGGTCGCGCGGCAATCGCCCCCGACGGCAAGCGGATCCTCGTCAGCACCATCCGAAATATCTCGGAGCGCAAACGCGCCGAGCTCGAAATCGCGAGCTCCCGCGATCAAGCGCTCGCCGCCTCGCGCGCGAAATCCGAATTTCTCTCCAGCATGTCGCATGAGATCCGCACTCCGATGAACGCCATTCTCGGGATGGCCGATCTGATGTGGGAAACCGAACTCGGCACCGAGCAGCGCCGCTATCTGGATACCGTGATCAACAACGGCAACGCGCTGCTGGAACTCATCAACAGCATCCTGGACCTGGCCAAGGTGGAAAGCGGACGGCTGAGCCTCGAGACCCTCGATTTCGATTTGCGCGAGATGATCGAGAAGGTTGCCGAGACCCTGGCGGTCCGCGCCGACGAGAAGGGCGTCGAGCTGGGTGTGCTGATCGATCAGGATGTGCCGACCACGCTGGTTGGCGATCCGCTCCGGCTGCGCCAAATCCTGACCAACCTGGTCGGCAACGCCATCAAGTTCACCGAACGAGGCGCGGTGGCAATCAGGGTCAGGCGCAATCCGAATGTCCAGGACGCGGGGGCATTGCTGATCTCGGTCATCGACAGCGGAATCGGCATTCCCGCGGAAAAGCTGGCGCGGTTGTTCGATCCCTTCAGCCAGGCCGATTCGTCGGTCACCCGCAGATACGGTGGCACCGGGCTCGGTCTGGCGATTGTCGATCGCCTGGTGCGCCTGATGGGCGGCAACATCACGGTGGAGAGCGACCTCGGCCGCGGCAGCACGTTCTCCTTCAGCGCAACTTTTGCGGTTCGCGAAGTTTCCGCTTCCGACCCGCAATCCTGCGCGCTCGATCTGCGCGGCATCCGGGTGCTGGTGGTCGATGACAACGAAGTCAACCGAACCATCGTTCGTGAAACACTCTTGCCGGGCGGCGCGATCGTGACCGAAGCCGCATCCGGGCTCGAGGGAATCGCGCGATTTCGCGACGCGCGGGAAGCGGGGGAGCCGTTTCGCTTGCTGATTGCGGACCAGATGATGCCCGAGATGGATGGCTTCGAAATGGTCAGCCGGATCCGCGCCATGTCGTCCGGCGGCGATCTCATCATAATGATGCTGAGCTCCACCGATCTTCCGCAGACGATTGCCAGGGTGCGTGAACTCCGCATCGGATGGTACGTGGTAAAGCCGGTCAAGCGCGCCGAGCTGTATGCGGCGATCGCGCGCGCGATGGCTGACCGCGTTCCCGAAAAATCCGCGGCGCCGGCAACCCAAGCGCGAGTGGCCAGTCAGCCGGACAGCATCGTACAGCGTCCGCTGCGCATCCTGCTCGCCGATGACTCCGCCGATAATCGACTGCTCATCCACGCCTATCTGCGCAAGACGCCATATCAACTGGATGAAGCCGAAGATGGCGAGGAAGCCCTCAAGTTGGTTTTCGCCGATCAATACGATCTGATCCTGATGGACATCCAGATGCCGGTGATGGACGGCTATACCGCGGTGGAAAAGATTCGCGAGTGGGAAACACGCACCCATCGCAAACGCACCCCGATTATCGCGCTGACCGCGTCGGCTCTCGGTGAAGCGGTGCGTCAAACCCGCGCGGTCGGCTTCGACCTGCACGTCAGCAAGCCGGTCAAACGAGCCACGCTGCTCAATGCGATCGCAAAGACTTGTGCGAGCCGGAGTGATGCGGCCGGGAGCGGCTCGCTGGAGGCCTCGGGCTTGTGAAATCGTACGCTGCAATTCCGGTTGCTAAGTCGCGAGGGAGCGCTAGACTCGTTGTTGGTCCCGCCCTAGTCTATCGACGGGTAATCTTTTGCGAAGCGTGCTTCGGACTGGCGCTGAATTGAATCAAGGGGGCGCTATGTACGGCGTGTTATTACTGCCATTTCACGGAGAACCGACGCTGGTGTCGTCCTTTCGTTCGCGCCGTGAATTCCTTGCCGCGATGAGCCTCGACGACAGCCCCGAAGGTTGGGAGGCCGCGCTCAGATATGAACGGGCGGTTTACGAGATCGTCAGCCCGGCCGAGATCGAAGTGGTCTTGCGCGAAGTTTCCTCCACCTTTCCCGATTTGTTCGAAGGATGTGCGATCCAGATTGCCGAATGGGTCGATACCCAGCGCGCCAACTCAATCCTCCCCGAAGAGGTCACCTCCGAATAGACCGGTCTACATTCTGTAGGCCGATTCGATTCCTGCCCCACGGCTGATGCGACTTCGCTGCGGCTGGTTGATCTGACCAAACGGTTTTTCCGCGCCCGTGCGGAACGTTATCTGCGATGTGAGTCCGGCGTGCTTTTCATGCTAGATGTCAGAGAATCCTGACCGCCAGCATTAAAGGTAGAGCAAGCTACTCATGATTCCGAGCAACCTTCTGATCGCCAATCGAGGCGAGATCGCCATTCGCGTGATGCGCGCCGCCGCCGAATTGGGGATTCGCACCACCGCGGTTTTTTCCGAAGACGACGCGCATTCGCTGCACACCCGCAAAGCCGATCACGCCGTCGCGCTGAAAGGTTCGGGCGCCAAAGCCTATCTCGACGCCGACCGGATCATCGCTATCGCAAAGGAATCCGGCTGCGACGCCATCCATCCCGGCTATGGCTTTTTGAGCGAGAACGCCGCGTTCGCGCGCCGCTGCGACGAAGAGGGAATCGCCTTCGTGGGGCCGCGTGCGGAAATCCTCGAGCTGTTCGGCGACAAGGTCCAAGCTCGCGCCATCGCGACGCGATGCGGGATCGCGGTGATGCCCGGGACTTCCGGCCCGACCAGCCTCGAAGACGCGAAAGCCTTCTTTATGTCGCTCGGCGGCGGCGCCTCGATCATGATCAAAGCGGTCGCGGGCGGCGGCGGGCGCGGCATGCGCATCGTTCATCATCTCAATGAGCTCGAAGAGGCCTACAAGCGATGCCAGTCGGAAGCGCGCACCTCATTCGGCAACGGCGATGTCTATGTCGAGCAGCTGATGCCGCGCGCCCGCCATATCGAGGTCCAGATCATCGGCGACGGCACCGGTGCGGTCAGTCATCTGTGGGAGCGCGAATGCAGCATCCAGCGGCGCAATCAGAAGATCGTCGAGATCGCGCCGAGCCCGACGCTGCCGCCGCGCGTGCGCGATCGCCTGACTGCCGCGGCGGTGAAGCTGGCGAAGGAAGTTCGCTACAACAGCCTCGGCACTTTCGAGTTTCTCGTCGATGCGACCCGCGGCGAGGGCGAGCCGGCCTTCGCATTCATCGAGGCGAATCCGCGCCTGCAGGTCGAGCATACCGTCACCGAGGAAGTGACCGGCGTCGACATCGTCAAGACCCAGTTGCTGCTTGCGTCGGGCCTGTCGCTGGCCGAGCTGAATCTGACCCAGGATGAGATCCCGACGCCGCGCGGATTCGCGATCCAGGTGCGGGTCAACATGGAATCGATGGGCGCCGATGGCACCGCGAAACCGTCGGGCGGCACGCTGACCGCATTCGAGCTGCCGTCGGGACCCGGCGTTCGGGTCGATACTTTCGGCTATGCCGGCTATACCACCAACCCGAATTTCGACTCGCTGCTGGCGAAGCTAATCGCGCATTCGCCGTCGGGGAATTTCGCCGACGTGGTAACCAAGACCTATCGCGCGCTGTGCGAGTTCAAGATCGAAGGAGTGCAGGCCAACCTCGCCTTTCTGCAGAGCCTGTTGCGCCACCCGGAGTTCATCGGCAATCGCGTCTACACGCGCTTCATCGAGGACAACATCGCCGACCTGGTCGGGGCGGGCAATGGCGCCAACGGTCACAAGAAGCTGTTCTTCGATCGTCCGGCCGCCGCTACGCCGACGCCCGCGCGCCCTGGTGGACGCCTGGCTGGAGTTAAAATCGACAACCGCGATCCGCTCGCGGTGCTCCATCATGGCAAATCGGAAGGCGCACCGGTCGTACAAACCGCCGAGCCCGAAGTGGCGACCGCGGTCGCATCGGATATCACCGGACCCGAGGGCACGGTTGCCGTCGCGGCGCCGATGCAAGGCACCATTGTCTCGCTGGATGTGGCCGAAGGCGATCGCGTGCATGCCGGACAGCAGCTCTTCGTCATGGAAGCGATGAAGATGGAGCACGTCATCGGCGCAAACGTCAGCGGCATCGTGCGACTTATCACCGTCGCGAAGGGCGATGCGGTGTTCGATGGCCATCCGCTCGCGTTCATCGAGGAAGCCGAGGTCGGCGTGGCGCAAGCGGCGGAATCAAAGGAGATCGACCTCGATCACATCCGCAACGATTTGAAGGAAGTGCAGGAGCGCCACGCGCAGGGTCTCGACGAAGCGCGGCCCGACGCGGTCGCGCGCCGGCGCAAGACCCATCAGCGCACCGCGCGCGAGAATGTCTACGACCTTTGCGATCCGGGCACCTTCGTCGAGTACGGCCCGCTGGTGATCGCGGCGCAACGTCGCCGACGCACCATCGAGGACCTGGTCAAGAACACCCCGGCGGATGGATTGGTGGCGGGCATCGGCAGCGTTAACGCGGATCTGTTCGAGGACAAGGCGAAAGCCAACTGCATCCTGATGTCATACGACTACACGGTGCTCGCCGGCACGCAGGGACAGCAGAACCATCGCAAGAAGGATCGCATGTTCGAGATCGCCGAGAAGCAGCGGCTGCCGGTGGTGTTCTTCACCGAAGGTGGCGGCGGGCGTCCCGGCGATACCGACGGCATCGGAGTCGCGGGCCTCGATTGCATGGCCTTCAGCTATTGGGGCGGGCTCAGCGGGCTGGTGCCGCTAGTCGGGATCAACTCCGGACGATGCTTCGCCGGCAATGCCGCGCTGCTCGGATGTTGCGACGTCGTCATCGCGACAAAAAATTCCAACATCGGGATGGGTGGTCCCGCGATGATCGAAGGGGGCGGGCTGGGCATCTTCCGGCCTGAGGAAGTCGGACCCATCGATGTGCAGGTGCCCAACGGTGTGGTCGATATCGGCGTCGAGGACGAAGCCGAAGCAGTACAAGTCGCCAAAAAGTATCTTTCTTATTTCCAGGGACCGCTGAAGAATTGGGAATGCGCCGACCAGCGCAGGCTGCGCGGGATCATCCCGGAGAACCGCCTGCGCATCTACGACGTCCGCCAGGTTATCGAGACGCTGGCGGATACCGGCTCGGTGCTGGAATTGCGCCGCCACTTCGGCCTCGGCATGGTCACCGCGCTGATTCGCATCGAGGGGCGGCCGGTCGGCCTCATCGCGAACAACCCCGTGCATCTCGCGGGCGCCATCGACAGCCCCGGCGCCGACAAGGCCGCGCGCTTCATGCAACTGTGTGACGCCTTCGACATCCCGCTGCTGTTCCTATGCGACACGCCGGGAATCATGGTCGGCCCGGAAGTCGAAAAGACCGCGCTGGTGAGGCATGCGGCGCGTATGTTCGTTACCGGATCGAGTGTGACGGTGCCGTTTTTCACCATCGTGCTGCGCAAGGGCTATGGTCTAGGCGCGCAGGCGATGGCCGGTGGCAGCTTCAAAGCCGGCCTCTTCACCATAGCGTGGCCAACAGGCGAGTTCGGTGGGATGGGACTGGAGGGCGCGGTGAAACTCGGCTATCGCAAGGAGCTTGCGGCAGAAGAGGATCCGGCGAAACGCACCGCGCTCTTCGAGGAGATGGTCGCGCGGATGTATCAGCACGGCAAGGCGGTTAGCACCGCCGATCATTTTGAGATCGACGATGTGATCGATCCGTTCGATTCGCGCAAATGGATCATGGCGGGCCTGCGTTCGGCGCCGCCTCCGGAGCCGCGCACCGGCAAGAAGCGCCCCTGCATCGACACGTGGTGAAAAAGAACGTGCGGCGCCATTCGGCACCGCACGCTCTTTGCACGAACACCTATACGATCAAACTACGGTGTCGGGGGCAACGAACCGGTCGGGTTACCATGGGTATCGTTGGTGAAAAAGTTTCCGCCTTGGCCGAGCTCGGAGTGGAAGCCGCCCACGAAGCTGTTGTCGACGTTGTTGTGAAAGTTGTTGTTGGCAAACAGTAGAGTTTCGTTGCCAACGCCGGCCAGGTTCGTGTCGTCAATGGACATGACGACACGCACCACAGCGTCCTTGTCCCACAGCGCTAGTCCTGTTCCGCCCGTGGAATCGAAGTCGGCGGCCAAGGATGCGCGAAGGGTCTGGTTCGGGTCAAACAAGTCCAGGAACGGAACGCTTCCGTCCATTCCCGTCCCGCTGACGGCACGGGCCTTTCCAGTTCGAAATCCAGATTCGCAAAGCCAATGAAGTTGTGGAGCGGATCTACGTTGATCGCGACTCTCTCGACTCCATCCTTGTCATAGGTGAAGTGGCCGCTCAGGCCCTTGGACGGCCCGGTCTCGACCGCGCCCGAGAAGGTTCGCAAGGTACCCTTGCAATCGTATCCAGCATCACCGGAATTGTCGGAATTGGGGTCGATGCCGATACCAGCCCTCACCACGCCTTTCGAATCGTACACGACCAGATTCCATGGTTCTTGTTGCCGAACGGCCCCAAGTCGGCAAGCACGTTTCCCTTATTATCGACGACATGAAAACGTTGCGCGCGAATCAGGTCGGGAACAATGGAGTTGTTCTGGGTAGCGCCCATCGCGATCACAGCGAGGGCCGCAAACCCCAGCACCTTCATCCGCCGATTCGTTTTCTCCAGATGATTGAGCCGCGAAACCACTGCCTCATTTCGATCACTCATAACTTTCTCTCCTCCGGTTAATTGGCCCTGCCGAGGGGCCACGATTTCCAAACACTGTCCGGGTTATTTCTTCTTCGCTCTGAAAAACTTCTTAAGCAGAAGCGCCGAAAAGGTATGGTTGATGACCACCATAGATAGCATTGACTGCGTCGTAAACCACCAGATGAACATATGCGAACCAAACCGTTGCGGTGGTTGGCGCCTCCTATGCGTTGGTAACGATTGCAGTCTAGGCGACCCTGTCACAATCGACCAGACGTCTGCGCATGGGCGGGCGGCGGCATAATCAGGCCGACGTAGAGAAACCGCAGAAAGTGGTTCTGATGAACTTCATACTTACCTCCATCGCCGAGCGGACCCGGCTCCTAAAATGGAGGGCGTGACCTTATAGGGCACAGGTGTGCCGCGGCGGGGAACAAATGAGATTAGAGAGAAGAAATTCGCGCTAGAGCTGCCAGGACACAGGCTTGGAAGGCCGTAGCAGCACGAATGGCCGGTCTGGATGCTGGTGGCGAGATGGCGAGCCAACGAGGCATCGGCAGCGCGGATGCTCTCGAGCGCCTTCTTGATACGCTTGGTCCCCGTCACGCGTGCGCGTTCGCGATGCGACAGCCACTGTTCGCAGCTGCCCATGCTGGCCGGTACCCGCGCTGAGTTGTTCGGAGAGGGCTTCCCATTCGGCGCGGGCGCGCTGCTCGGCACCCGTTTCGTTGCGCAATGGCGTCGTCGAGGTCCTCAGGCAAGTCCTAGCGGAGGTGCCTTAATTCGCCAGGGCTTTCAAGACGAGTATCTCGCCGGCATTTCCAAGTTTTGAGTTAGGTGACCTGACAGCGGTAGTTTAAGCGGTGTTGCCTTTGGATGGGGAATCACCGCCAGCCGAGAGTGCGGAAAGTTCGATCGACAATACCTGCTGGCCGGGATGGCGCAGCAAATAGGCAATGTATTGCAACCCCTTCGTGTCTCTAAGCCTGAAAACGTCGCCTTGATAGGAAAGCGTCCAGTACTCGCCCTCAAGTCTGAAGGTCGAGCGGCCAAGATTAGTCGATATCGATGCAGTTGCCTCCGTGCTGGAGGCAGTCGCCTCAGACGGCCCCTCGGTGGCAGTCGGCGTAACCCAGGTTTGATTGCGGGCCGCATTTACGCGATCGATCCATAAGTGACCTGCGCCGTGCTCGCGATAGATAGCCAGCGCGGCTTCTACATTCTGGAGAGCAGTCTGGCTATCGTGTTCCTGGGCGGCCACCCTCGACCGCGCCTCCAGCGCGCGGGCTTCCTCCCACGGTAAGCGATACTCGCGAAAATTCAGGATCGCTCGATCCAGTGATCCTGCCGCCGCGACCCAGTCGCCTTGGCTGGCTGCAAATTCACCTTGCGCTCGCGCAACATGACCCGCCAAGCCGAACCAGTCTTCGCCCGCCGGCATGATCTCGACACATCGTTCGAGATTCACTCTGGCATCGGCAGGCCGGTTGATCCTTGCATAGAGCGAAACCAATTCGGGCCGAAATAAAATCTCGAAAAATTGCGCGTGGGAGGCCGAAGCGATCTCCGCTCCTTCTCGAAGTATGCTCTCGGCGCGAAGCAGCTTGTCATTTGCCAATTCGACCCGCGCCAGCGCGAACAGGTAGTGGCAAAGCGACGCGCGCGCACCGGCCTCACGCATTCGGACAACCCCGTCGGCCAGGATTTCGCGTGCATGCTCTGATTCGCCGCTATAAAGCGCGAGGTGACCTTCGAGAAGTGGCAGAGGTCCATCGCGCAAGTAGCGGCGCCCTGATCGAGGTCACCGATCATGACTGAGGCGAGGCCGCAGTTTCGGCTCAGTATCTGATGCAGCAGACTTCCTCGCGAAAGCATGAGATCGACGATCGCAGCTTCCAAACCGCGCAGCGCCAAATCAGGCTGCCAACTCCAGATCCGTATATTTCCCGCCTGATATGGCGCTCTGAAATGCGCGAGCGGATCGCTGGACCGACCCGCGCGGATTATACCCGCCTCCAGCTGCGCCAAGCTCTCCCGCATCCGGCCGCTATGCAGCAGATGGATGGCGCGGATGTGCGAGCTGATGCTCCACCAGAAGTCGTCGAGGTCGGCGCTCATCGCGTTGTCGGCGACCTCCAGACCATAGTCCGGGTCAAGCGCACGCAAAGCCGCAAGCGAGAGCGCGCTCCGAATCTCCCCCAACTGAACGCTGTCGCCCAGCATTGCTGAAATCGCTTCCGCCCGGGTCAACTCGGCACGAGCGCGCGCCACGTCGAGGTACGATTCGTCGTCACCCTTGACCAGTTGCATTCCCAGACTAAAGCGGCCGTGAGCCTCGGCGGCGCGATCGTTCAGTGCCGCATAGATGTCGATAGAGCGCTGGTAATAGAGGGTAATTTCGGCGCGAGATCGTCCGGAAAGACCCCCGACGCGCCCCAACTCAGTGAGCAAATGCGCCCGTTCGCGGGGATATTTCTCGGTATCGCCGAAGAGCCCCAACGCGGTCTCGCGAAGCGTGAACGCTTCCGCATAGGCGAGTGCTCGGTCAGCCGCTTTGGCCGCGCGAATCGAGTAGTCAATTGCCTTACGCCGGCCGCCGCGTTGCGCTGCAACGGTGAAATGATAGGCAAGCTCCGCAAGATGAGAATCGAGGTTCTCTCGATAGAGCTCCTCCAGTTTCTCGGCGGCTTCGTGATGGATTGAGATCCGCTCCGCCGATCCGATCTGGTCATAGATGGCAGCGCGAATCAGTGCATGGCCAAAACGGTAGCGATTGGGCGCGAGATTCCGCATCAGGCCCGCGCCGATCACTTCGTCCAGCAGTCCCAGCAATGACGGGCATGCAATACCCGATACCGTCTCCAGGGGAGCAAGATCGAACTCAATTCCAAGTGCCGCCGCGAACGGAAGCATTCCCTGGGCCGAAGGCGACAAGCGCGCGAGCCTCATGGCGATCGCCATTCGCTGACTGTCGGGGAGCTTAAGATCCGCCGCGCGCAAGGTATCCGGATCCGCGAGCTTGCCCTCCGCGATCAGCATTCGCATGACGCCTTCCAGGAAGAGCGGATTTCCAGCGGTCGTCTCGGCGATGGTGGCGACCACCAGTTGTCCCAGGTTCACGCCCGCACGATCGTGGACAAATCCGGCTACCTCGGGGCGGCTTAGCCCGCACAGTAATAGCTGAGGGGCCTCGCGACTCAGTTCCGCGACGGCGGAAGCGAGGACGGGCAAACGCTGCACTTCCGCGTCACGGTAGGTCGCGACTATCAACAGATGCGCATCGGGTAACGCGCGAGCAACGAATTTGAGCATCTCGAGAGAGGATTGATCCGCATCGTGCAGATCATCGACAATCAAGACCAGCGGTTGTCTGCGCGACAGCTCCCGCAAAATCGAGGCGGTTGCGTCGAACAACCTGAAGCGAGCTTCCTGAGGGTCCTTCGTCGGCTGGCGTTCCTCTTGAGAAGTTAATTCCGGGACCAATTGGACTATCTCGGCAGGCACACCGGGAAGTTGAACGCGAGTCGGACTCGGCTCCAGCACCAGCGTGCGGAGGATCTGGGTCCACGGCCAATACGCCGGCGCGCCGCCGCCTTCCCAGCAGCGGCCCCATGCCACCCGCATGCCTCGCGACGTAGCATCGACAGCGATCTCCTCAGCTAACCGGGTCTTGCCGATGCCGGGCTCGCCCGAGACCAGGAACAGGCGCTCGTGGCCGTGGCCGACATCCTCGAGCGCTCCACGTAACTCGGCGAGCTCGCGGCTACGACCGACGAAACTGTTGGTGGATGCGACTGTCCCGGCGCCCATAGCGCGAATCTAGCCCAGCGCCATTCGGACAGCGAACGTTAATGCAGTGTGTTGCATCATCGCTTAAGACACCCTCGACACAACCCTCATAGTCGTTCGATCTCGCGCTGGAACGCGCGCGAGACGCAGATAGTGGTCGACCGTCTCGCCCGGATAATGGCGCATCGACCAGTCGAGCTGCCGGACGATCATGTGCGCGAGATAGACGGCGACGGCGCCGCGGGTGGTTCGGTTCAGCAACTCGCGCAACAATGCCTCGCGGAAATCGGCGAATGGCCAGGTGTAGAAGAGCATCGTCGCGAGGTCGAACGCGCAATCCCCGCTCTCGGAACCTTCCCAATCGATCACGCCGGTGACGCGGCCATCTTCGAGGAGAATGTTGTTGGTGTGGAAGTCGAAATGAACGATGTCGTTGCGCTTGGGACATTCGCCCGCGCGTGCAGCGACAATTCGTTGGAGGGCATCGAGCATCGCGGCGCTATCGGCGGAGTAGTTGCGCAACGTATCGATGACGCAGAACTCGGCGTATCCGTACATCACTCCGCGGACCAGACGCTCGGGCTCGTCATTCGGTGACTCGCCCTGACCACGCTGAAGATCGTTCAGATGAAGCAACTGCGGCAGCAGAGCGAGTGACACCCGCGATCCGATCGGCTCGCCCGGCATCGCGCGTTGAAGCGTGTATGAAGTATCAGCGAGTGCGCCGACTGTCACATATTCGGTCGCGGGATAGCCGAGGCCTCGTAGCTTCGCAGTTGTGAGCGCGGCATTCTCGGCACGAAACTCGCCACCGGAGCCGAATTTCAATACGAATTGATTCGAATGCTCATCGACGACCCGCGATGCGACGCCACTTTCACCACGCTCGTATGATCCTGCGATTTTGTAATCGCGACGAAGGCGCTGGTTGATATGCGCAAGGATGTCAGAGGCGTTCATGCGGTCTATTTCAACCGGCTCAGTATATCTTCGAAAGCCGAGCGCATCGCGGGCGCGCGGCTGACCTCGATGACGTCCTCGAGTTTCTGAAGCTGCAGGAGGAGCTGTTCGAGGCGCGCGTCATCTTTCACCAGTAGCAGCATCTCGCTGCGGCTGCTGTCGCCAATCGGTAGACAAATGATCCCGTCGAGGTTGAAGCTGCGCCGCGAGAACAGCCCGCACACGTGCGACATCACACCGGGATGGTTACGCACCAGCAGCCGCAGCACCGCGCCGTGGATTTCGTCGCGATGCACTTCAGACGCGCTCATCGTTTTCTCCTCCGATCATGTCGCGATTGGCGCCGCCCGGCGGCACCATCGGGTAGACGTTCTCCTCGGCGTCGATCGGAACATTGATCAGACATGGACCGGGGGTCGCCAATGCCTCGGCCAGCGATGCGATCGGATCTTCGACGCGGCCCAGATCGATCGCGTTGACATCGAAGCCCCGCGCGATCGCGGCGAAGTCGGTGTTCGCGCGAAACCTCGAAGCGTGGAAACGCTCGCCATAAAAAAGTTGCTGCTGCTGGCGCACCAGCCCGAGATGCTCGTTGTTGAGCAGGATGACCTTGACGTTGACGTTTTCTTCGGCTGCGGTGGCGAGCTCCTGGATGTTCATCAACAGACTGCCATCGCCGCTGAAGCACACCACCTCGCGATCGGGCATCGCGAGCGCGGCGCCAATCGCGGCCGGCAGCCCGAAGCCCATCGTGCCGAGGCCGCCCGAGGTGAGGAACTGGCGTGGATGCGAAAACGGATACGCCTGCGCGACCCACATTTGATGCTGCCCGACGTCGGTGGCGACGATCGCATCGCGCGGCAGCATCTCAGCCGCGTATCGAATGATCCCATACGGGCGCAGCGGGTCAGACGCTCCCGGCGTCATCAGCGGATAGCGCCCGCGCAACATCGCGATGTGGCCGATCCACTCGCGGCACGGATTCGACTCGACGCAGCGGCTCAAGCGCGCGAAGGAACGCGCCTGCATCACTGGTGATGCCGAGCGTTGGATTCTTGATCTTGCCCAACTCACTGGGGTCGATGTCGACGTGCAGGATCTTCGCGCGAGGGCAAAACTCCGCCGCCTTACCGGTCGCGCGATCGTCGAAGCGAATCCCGATTCCGATCAGCAGGTCGCACTCTTCGAGCAGAAAATTGGTATAGCGCGCGGCGTGCATCCCAACCATCCCGACAAACAGCGGATGGTCATTCGGTATCGCGCCGAGGCCGAGCAGCGTCGACGCCGCCGGAAGCGAGGCTTTCTCCATCAGATGCAGCAGGTCCTTCGAGGCTTCCGATGCGATGACGCCCGCGCCGACCATCAGCATCGGGCGCTGGGCCGAGTTGATCAGCTCGGCGGCGCGCTGCAAATCGTCGCGCGCGATCGCGGGCGTGCGATCGGGCCGCGCCGGCTCGGGAAGCGAGTCGAGCTCGATAGTGTCGGTCTGCACATCTTTGGGAACATCCACGACCACCGGGCCGGGGCGGCCCGACGTCGCGATCCGAAATGCCTCCGGGAGAACTTCCAGCAGTTCGGCAATCGAACGCACCTGAAAATTATGCTTCGTGATCGGAATCGTAAGTCCATAGGTATCGATTTCCTGGAAGGCATCGGTACCGATCATCTTGCGCGGGACCTGGGCGGTGATTGCGACCAGCGGGATCGAATCCAGCTTCGCATCCGCAATAGCAGTGATCAGATTGGTGGCGCCGGGGCCCGAGGTGCCGAGGCATACCGCGGGACGCCCGGTAGCGCGCGCCATCCCCTGCGCGATGAAACCGGCGCCCTGCTCGTGACGCGCGAGGACGTGGCGAAGCGTGCTCTTGCTCAGGGCATCGTAGAGCGGGAGACTCGCGCCCCCGGGAATCCCAGCTACGATGCTGACGCCGTGGCGTTGCAGCATCTTTATGATGAGTTCGGCGCCGTTCAGTTTCATGGAAGCTCTCCTGGTTCGGAAGCTCCCTGCGGTCGGAAGGAAGGCGAGGTGGCTGAAAAGCGAAACCCCCGCCGGCCATCGCGCCAGCAGGGGTTTCGAAAGTTACTCGGTTAATCCCCGGCTACGGCGCTATGGCCTCGGTAACGACGACGACGAGGATGAGCCCAAGAATCTGGGCGTTAGGGATCAGGTTGTCGTGCGCGTCGGGGAACATCGAGTGGCTACAATATAGGCGTCGCATCAGCGACGCAAGCGACCTATGTCGGGCAGCTTGACGCTACCTTTTGTCCCGGCGCATAGATCGAATTGGCCCGCTTCGAATGGAGGACAAGGTCGTGAAAATCGAATTGAACCACACGATCGTGCCGGCGCATGACAAGGAACAATCCGCGCGGTTTTATGAAAGGATCTTTGGACTCAAGTATGAGGGACCGTTCGGGCATTTTGCGCCGATTCGCATCCCGAGTCAGTCGCTGTCGCTCGATTTTGACAATCGCACATCATTCCAACCGCAGCACTATGCCTTCAAGGTCGGCGAGGCCGAGTTCGATGAGATTTTCGGGCGCGTGAAGGCGGAGGGCCTCGCCTACGGCAGCGGGCCGTTCGCTCCTGACGATATGAAAATTAACAATTGGAATGGCGGGCGCGGCGTCTACTTCCGCGATCCCAATGGCCATCTGCTGGAGCTGCTGACCAAGGACTACACGGCAGAAATGATGCTGAGATAGCGAGGCGCGAGATTGCCGCTACGAGAGGACGCCGGACTTGCGTTTCGGATATGCCATCTTGCGCATCGCGGCGGGCGGGCCATCGAAGAAGCCGATCGAGTTCAGCCATAGATCGCCGCCGAGCAGATGGCGCAGGAGCGGCGACGCGCGATGCCATACTTCCTCGCGCACCGACACGATGTGATTCTCCTGCACCCGCAGAAAGGGCCGCACGTAGTATCCGAACAGCGCGCGCCGCATCTGGTCGCGCGATACATTCGCACCGGTCTTGTGCCAGGTGTATCCGTGCAGGAACGCAACCGAGCCGGCCTTGCCGATGATCGGCACGGTAGGATATTCGCCGTCGGGGCGCGGATTGTCGCGCAGCTTGTGCGAACCGGGTACGTAACGCGTACCGCCGTTTTCCTCGGTGAAGTCGTCGATCATCCAGACCGCGTTCGCCGATAGGAGATACTCGGGATGCGGCGTCGGAACGTAGCCTGAGTCGGAATGCAGAATCATGTCCTCGCCGCCGGGGCCGGTGGTGTTGGAGGAAAATCCCGACAGGATGAAATCGCCGCCGAGCAGCTTGCCCATCGCGGCCATGACGTCTTCGTGCTGGACGATTTGTTCGAAGACCTCGCCCTTGTTCACCAGGTTAAAGACGCGCTGATTGACGCCCTCGGACTCCAGAAATCCGGTTCCGCTCGCGCGCTCCGACGCGTTGAGCGCATCGACCGCCGAACGAATTTGCGCGAGCAGGTCGCCGGGAATGAAATCCGGCACCACGCATACGCCTTCGGCCTCGACTGTGGCGACGATCTTATCGATATCGGTTCGCATCGGTTTCAGCTTCTCCTAAACGAACGTTTAATTCTGCATCAGCTCACGCGCGAATCGCAAACTCGCTCTGCTACCACTGCTCGTAGTGGACGGCGCGGCGTTCGTAGCCGGAGCCACGAAGCAAATCGCGGATGCGCGTGACGCCTTTGCCGACGCCGCAGATGTAGAACTGCCGCGCGCGATTGTTATCGGAGATGACCCATCGGCGGTTCGCTTCGTCGTGAAGCCGCGCATAGATGTCATCGGCAATCAGCGTTTCGAAATGGAAGTTCGGGTCGCGCGAGGCGAGGACCTCGAGTTCGCCGCGGTACAAGATGTGTGCGGGATCGGACGCCGCATAGAGCAGGGACATCGGCGCATGCGAGGCCGATTGCGCCTGACGCAGCATGGGCAGAATCGGCGCGAGCGCGGTGCCCTCGGCGATGAAGATGGTTTCGGTCTGCGGAGGAGCATCGAGGGTGAAGTTGCCGAAGGGTCCCATGAACTCGACGGCGTCGCCGGGCGCGCGCTCAAACAGCCATCCGACGCCGCGCCCGCCGGCGATCTGGTTGAAACAGATCTCGATGAGGCCGCTATCTATCGATGCGATCGAATAGGCGCGCCGCCGGACCTCGTCGCCTAGCGGGATCAAGACCGAGATGAACTGGCCGGGTACGAACTCGAACGTCGCGCCGGACCGCATCCGCAAGAAGATCGATCGCGTGTCGCGATTGTGATCGACGATGCGATCCACAACTGAGAGCCAGGTAGCGCGCGGTGAATCGGTTTCGGGCATCGTCGACGCGCCGCTAAGTTTCGTCGCGGCTCTCGCTCGCGAGGTTGATAGTGAAGCGCGGGATCACCACGGTGATTTCGGCATTGGGATCGGTCACTACAGCCTGACATCCAAGGCGCGAGGTCGGCGTGAGGCCGGGCGCCTTATCGAGCATGTCCTCTTCGGACTCCTCGGCTTCGCTCAGCTTGTTCTGGCCTTCCTTGATAATGACGTGACAGGTGGTGCAGGCGCAGTTGCCGCCGCAGGCGTGCTCGAGATGGATTTTGTGACCGAGCAGGATGTCGAGAATCGAGCCGGGACGGCCGTCATGATGAAAGGGCGCATCGGCCGGGTTGAACTCGATCACCCGGTCAGGCTCGCCGCTTTCGAATTTGACGTGCAACTTCGCCATTGGTGATTTCAGGATATGCGTCGAGGCGCGGTTGCGAAACTGCGGCATCGTGATGCGAATAAGCATCGCTTCAGCACTTGCGTTTTCGCCGTACTTTCGCCATGATGCGGAAGGCTGATCCCACGCCGCAGGGGGCACAAGATGGCCACACTGACTAAGCGCCAGAAGCAACTGGTCGATTACCTCGAAAATTATATCAACGAGCACGGATACGCGCCCACCCTGGCCGAGGTCGGCGAATTTTTCTCGCTATCGTCGCTTGCGACGGTCCACAAGCATCTACGCAACCTGGAAGCGAAGGGGTACATCAAGCGGCAGCACAATCACAGCCGGGCGCTGGAGATCGCGCAGCGGCGCCGTCGCACGGCGGGGGCGCAGGAGCTTCCGCTGCTAGGCCAGGTAGCCGCCGGTCAACCCATCGAGGCCATCGAGGGCAACGAAACCATCTCGGTACCCGACGACTTCGTGAGACGCGACAATACCTTTTGCCTGCTCGTGCGCGGCGAATCGATGATTGAGGACGGCATCCGCGACGGCGACTACATTATCGTCGAGGGACGCGACAGTGCGACTAATGGAGAAACCGTGGTTGCGCTGGTGGGTAATGAGGCGACCGTGAAGCGGTTCTTCCGCGAACCGGATGGACGGATTCGACTACAGCCGGCGAATCAGGCCATGGAACCGATATTCGTCAGTCAAGGTGACTTGCAGATTCGCGGCGTGGTGGTAGGCCTGATGCGCCACTATCGGTGAACGCGTTGGAGCTGTCGGACCGCACCATCTAATGCAGGTAGCGAGTCCTGGACGCCATCATGGGCACCAGCAGATCGTCGCGGAACGATGGACTGGCTTCAAGTACGACTCGTTCCCTAGCCGCATCTTCTCGATGCCCGCGGTCGAGCAGCGTGTGCAGAATGAATCCCATCAACATTCCCGCATTGAACACCAGAAGCAGCATTAGGGGAGTCATCATAAGCCTCTTTCGCCGCAGTGGCCGGCGACGGACTTATCTGATGCATCCCTTATGCCGCCCGCGATTCGGCCGAAATCGGCGAACTGTCGAGACTCTGTAAGGCATCGACGCCATAGGAGTGACTCGAAGTGCACATCGGCGACGCGGAACCGGAACAGGGAATGATAACTTTGAAGCATGAACCGCTTCCGGGCACGGACTCCACATGCAGCCATCCTCCAAGCGCCTTCACATTGCGTTGCACCATCGTCAATCCCAGGCCGAGCCCGCGATGATGGCGAACGCTGGAGTGGGACAGTTGGACCAAGGGTTCGAATGCTGAGGAAAGAAGGTCGCTGGTCATCCCTGCCCCGGTGTCGCGTACCTCGATTTCGAGGTTTCGCAACCCTTCCGCGCACCCCCTCACGGTGATCGTAACGGCTCCATCGGCAGTAAACTTGATAGCATTGGTTGCCAGGTTCAGGACGATCGATCGCAGCGCGCGGCGCTGGGTGACGAAGATCGGCGGGGCGTCGTCGAGGTTGATGCGAACCAGAAGCCGCTGATTGCGCTTCGAGGCCTTGAGTACCACCTCCAGCTCGGCAAACAATTCGGCGAGGTCGATCTCCTCTTCGATCGCCGTCTCCGCACCGGCGTATGCCAGGGCGAATTCGAGGACGTTCTCGACCGTCTGCGCGAGCTCGTGGACATTGGCATTCATGCGCTCGATTATGCTGCGGTTGGGGGTATCGGGGAGGTCACGGGAGGGATTGCCGCGATCGTCGCCAAGGATATCGAGATATCCAAGCAGGACCTGGACTGGCGTCCGCAGTTCGTGCGCGAGGTTGGCGAGTGACTCGAAGTGCACACCATTGGACCACTCCGACTCCTCAGCCGGTCTAGATTTCGCAGATGCGAACGCCGACTGCTCGCAGAAAACGGCCTCGAACCCGAATTCGGAAAAATGACACTCTGACTGAAATCCCATAAGTCCACCCCGTCCGTGATGCGTGAGATTGCCCAGTCCTCGCTGGATGTAACTCGAAGTCACTCAAGCTAACCGAAGCTAGCCCACAGCATAATCGGGAATGTGCCTAGGCTGGTCGGATAAAGTACCTAGTCGGCGACTGAAAAATACTCAGTGCGACATGTCGCGTATTGCCGTTAACTGGCAGTGTTCATCAGCCTGCCATCCAATTCAGCAACAGCGCGAATTTCCGTGATGATGGGTCGCGAGCGCCTCCTTCACCGCGCGCACACGCTCGCGAGGAGCAAGCTGCGATAGCTCATCACTTCCCAACCGCGCCGAGTTGAGCCGCCGTAATTCTTTTACAACCTCATGCGACAGGGCCTGTGCCATGCGGTGGAGGTGCCGGGACAAAACGGCCAGTGAACGCCGGTCGGTGCCAATTTCTGGGCATTGCTGTTTCATTATGCTGCCTCTTCGTGCACTGCCCGCTCGGCCTTGCCCAGGATCAGTTTGCTCCATACCCGAAGCGAATCGCTCAGGATGATGATGACAACGGCTATGAAAAACGCTGTCATCGCAGCGTCGACGCGATCATTCCAGATGAGCCGCTCGATCTCCGCGCTGCGTGCGACAGTCGTATCCGGACCTCCCAGCTCGGCGGCAAGTTTGGCGGCGTGTGCGAGGAATCCAATGTTTGGCATCGCGCTGAAAATCTTTTCGATGCCCGCCGTCATCGTCACGGCGACCAGCCATACCAGGGGCAGCAGCGTGACGAATGCATAGCGAGCCTTGCCGGAACGAATCATCGCACTGGTCGCGACGCATAGCGCGATAGTGGCCAGCATCTGGTTGGCGATTCCAAACAGCGGCCACAACGAATTGATGCCGCCCAGCGGATCGATAGTCCCGAAGTAAAGGAAGTAGCCCCACGCCGCTACGATCAGCAGCGAGGTCGCAACGATGTTGGGATACGAGGAGCTATCGGCCAGCGGCTCATATAGATGCCCGAGCAGGTCCTGGAGCATGAAGCGCGCTACGCGAGTGCCGGCATCCAGCGTGCTCAGGATGAATAACGCTTCGAACATGATCGCGAAATGGTACCAGAGTCCCATCACCGCTTGTCCGCCGAGCGAATGCGCGAAGATGTGCGCCATACCGACCGCCAGCGACGGTGCGCCGCCGGTTCTCGCGTATAGCGTGGTCTCGCCCACCGCGGCAGCGAGTTGCTGCATGTGAGCGTCGCTGACCGCGAATCCCCACGAGGAAATCTTTGCGCAGGCCGCGGCTCCTGCTCCGACCACGCCGGCTGGGCTGTTAATCGCGAAGTAGACGCCCGGCTCGAGCATCACGGCTGCGATCACCGCCATGATCGCAACGAATGACTCCATCATCATCGCGCCATAGCCGACCAATCGAGCATCACCCTCGCGCGTCAGCATCTTGGGCGTGGTGCCCGATGCGATGAGCGAATGGAATCCTGAGATCGCCCCGCATGCGACGGTAATGAATGCAAACGGAAAAACCTTGCCGCCGAACACCGGGCCATTGCCATCGATGAATTGGGTCAGCGGCGGCATCAAGGCACGCGGATGCAACGCCACGATGCCCATCGCCAGTGCCAGAATCGTTCCGATCTTGATAAACGCCGAGAGGTAATCGCGCGGCGCCAGCAGGAGCCAGATCGGCAGCACCGACGCGAGCAGGCCATATGCGATAATCCAAATCGCCAGATGCGGTGCGTCGATGAAGAAGTAGCTCCCGAAGCTGAAGCCTTCGACGAAGCGCCCGCCCCATACCGCTAGCAGAATCAGGCCGACCCCGAGCACCGATCCTTCGACCAGACGGCCCGGGCGAAGATGGGTCATGTAGATTCCCACCAGCATCGCAATCGGCACCGTGGCCGCGACCGTCGAGGTCGCCCAGATGCTGTGCTTCATCGCATTGACCACCACCAGGCCCAGCACCGCGATCAGGATCACCATGATCATCAGCACGCCGATGAGCGCGGTGAATCCTCCGACCGGTCCGATCTCCTCGGACGCCATCTTGCCGAGTGAGCGGCCATCGCGCTTCAGCGAGTAGCCGAGGATCACGAAATCCTGCACACATCCGCCGAGTACGGCGCCGACAATTATCCAGATGGTCGAAGGCAGGTATCCGAACTGCGCGGCAAGGACCGGGCCGACCAACGGGCCTGGACCGGCGATAGCGGCGAAGTGATGGCCGAAGGTTATCCAGCGCGCAGTCGGGACATAGTCGCGGCCATTAGCCAGACGAGTCGCCGGAGTGGGGTGAGCATCGTCAAGCTCCAGCACCTTGGTCGCGATGAAGGCTGAGTAAAAGCGGTAGCCGAGTGCATACGCGCATACGGCGGCGACGATGAACCACAGTACGCTTGGTTGCTCGCCGCGCGCGAATGCGATGGTCGTCAGGCCGAGCGCACCGAGCACGCCGACGCCTACCCAGAGTAGAGTTCGAAGCATCCTCACGATACGCGCATTTAACCGCTGAGCGACTGGCGATCAAGGAGTGGTTCGCGGCGGGTCGCACATCCGGGGTAGAAATCCAGCAAACACGCGCCAAAAAAGGCTCTGAATCAAGCGGATACGAGGTCGTCTAATTCATATTGCGCTCACTTGCGCACCTGGCAAGCAACTTCCACAAGGAGATCACCTACCCATGAAAAGCTTGACCCGAGGATTTTCCATCGGCGCGATTAGCATTGTCGGACTTCTGACCATCGCGGGATGCAGTTCGCACGAAGAGAAAGTGACCCCGGTTCCCCCTCCGCCCCAGGTCATCGTGCAACCCGCGCCGGTAGTCATGAACCCGCCGCCTCCGAAGGCGGTCACCGAAAAAACTACCACCGAGCGCTCGGTAAACGATGCGGTCGATGCGAACAACGCCGGCAACACCTCACAGCAGCGGACCTCCAGCTATCACAGCGAGTCCACCACGGTGACGCCCGCAGCGCCCCCGCCCCCGGCGAATGAGACAACGACCACGACCTATCAGAAGAAAACTTACGAAACGAATTACTAGGGTCGTCTGACGAAGGCGGAAGGAGCCTGGTACCCTTCCGCCTTCGTCGGTGAGGGAGATTATCGCGATGTTCCCGCCGTATAAGTCCATCGCAATAGCGTCTGGTATGGCTCTCGTGACAGCTATGAGCGTCGGCCGCACTGGCGCTCAAGAACTAAGAACTCACATCGTTGGAAATGCCGTGGCGCAGAATCAGGCCGCGCAGGCACCAGTAAATTCCGCGGTGAAAATCAGCCATTCGTCGGTTTCGCTGGAAAAAGACAGTGCTTCGAGCGTCGGCCATCATCATTACAATTCCGACGCCGAACGCGCGCAAGATGACCTGCTGATTACCGAGGTCAAAAGCGTGCTCGCGAAAAACGGTATATCCAGCGGCTACCCGGTCCAGGTCGACGCCGACCACGGCACCGTGACGCTCAGTGGCGTCGTCGCATCAGCCGAAGATGTCAAGATCGCGGCAGAGGATGCAGCACGGGTGCACGGCGTGGTGGCGGTGAGGAATCTTCTTAGGCCGCACTAGGCGGCGCAACCGAAACTACGAGACCTTGTTGTCCAGGGGCTTGGTGTCTTCGGCTTTGACCACCGGCTTGGTTTCGGGCTCGTCGTTCATCGCCTTCTTGAAATCCTTGATGGCCTTGCCCAAAGCCCCGCCCACATCGCCAAGCTTGCTGGGTCCGAAGATGATCAGGATGATCACGAGCAGGACCAGCAAATGAGAGGGCGCAAAAAGATCCATGATTTTCTCCGCTAGCTCAGGTTCGATTCTATAACGCGTTCGCGTTCATGCCAACCTGCCGATTTGCCCTGGCGCCCGCCGCGTCCTGGTTTCAGACGCCATGGCATGCATGTGAAAAGGAACTTCCCAGCGCTCTTGCCTCGTTGTAGGGCATTCTATACTCATAGTAGAGAAGCTCGTTCGGCAGAAACTCGCATGGGATTCCGCCAGCCCGAGCCGGGCAAGCCGCTGGACCACCCTTTCGGCGGCCTGTCCTCCTGACAACTTTCAGGGAGGCTGCACTTATGAGTCTACATCAGAGTTCCGGCCACGCGACCCCTGACCGCCGCAAGGTGTGGGAAGAGTTTCGCAACGACCGACAAACCCTGGCCGTGCTCAGGGTAACTTCCGACGAGGTCGAGCGGCTCCACACGGTTTTCATGTTGAGTCGATTTACCGAGAAACGCCAACTGATCGACGCGCTCAATCGCATCCGCTGCGGATCGCGACGCTGAATCGAAAGCCGACCGGATTCGTCCAGCAGCATCCGAAATCGGCTCACTTCACCGTTAACACGGCGAGCAAGCATCGGGCTTCGACTCGCCGTCTGCATTTTCCGGATTGGAAATTCCACGGCATTCGTGCTGATCTCGCGAGGTAATCTCTAGTGCTGCCGCAGGTGCACGAATGCCAGGTTCCGAAAACCGAATCCTGACTACTCACGCGGGAAGTCTCCCGCGCCCGAAGGAACTCGCGGAAATGCTCGGGCGCAAGAGCCGCCACGAGTCCGTGGATGAGGAAGCGCTCGAACAACTGATCGCAGATTCGACCAAGCGTGTCATCGCGCGCCAGCTCGAATGCGGGATCGATATCGGCAACAATGGCGAACAATCGCGCGAGAGCTTCTTCACCTATGTGCAGCACCGGATGTCGGGATTCTCGGGCAAGAGTCAGCGGCCGTTCATGAGCGATCTGATTCGGTACCCCGGCTATCTCGCATTCATGGGACGCGACACCGCCCGGATGCAGGTCGATCTGATGCATGCGCCACAGGCGACCGGCGACATCCGCTATACCGGCCTCGATGCGGTGAAGAAGGAATGCGACGACTTCCGCCGCGCCCTCGACGAGCAGAAGTCCCACTTCGTCGAGCCCTTCATGACTGCGGCCTCGCCCGGAATCGTTGCGGCCGCCATGCTCAATGCGCACTACCCGAGCATCCGCGAATACGTGATGGCGCTCGGCGCGGCCTTCAAGACCGAATACCAGACCATCGTCAATGCCGGCTTCGCGCTTCAGATCGATGCTCCTGACCTGGCGATGGAACGTCACACCAGCTATGCAGGAAAGCCGCTGAAGGAGTTTCTCGATTTTGTCGATGTCGTGATAGCCGCGATCAACAGCGCCATCGCGGGACTGCCGAAAGATCGGATCCGGCTCCATGTGTGCTGGGGCAACTATGAAGGTCCGCACACCGATGACGTGCCGCTGGAAGAGATCATCGAGCATCTTTACGCTGCCGAGGTCAGTGCGCTGATGCTCTCGATGGCGAATCCGCGCCACGAGCACGAGTACCATTCGCTGCAGCGGCATCATTTGCCCGCGGGCATGAACCTGATCGTCGGCGCCATCGATTCGACTACCAACTACGTCGAACATCCCGAGGTCGTCGCCGATCGAATCGAGCGGGCCGCGCGAGCGGTTGGAGATCCTCGCCGCGTGATGGCGGGGACCGATTGCGGCTTCGACACCAGCGCGGGATTCGGCTCGGTGGCCGATGATCTGGTGTGGGAAAAATTGCGCGCGCTATCCGACGGCGCGGCCATCGCCAGCCGCCGCCTTTTCGGTTAGCCGCGCCTCCATGGCAACGAAGCAATCGGCCAACGTACAATGGATTTCCGGGAAGTCCTGCATGATCACCGGCGCGACGTCAGGCCTCGGACGCGCCACTGCGCTAGAGCTGAGCCGGATGGGCGCCCGGCTGGTCCTGGTCTGCCGCAATCGCGAGCGCGGCCAGGACCTGCTGCGGGAAATTCAGCGCGCAGGAAATTCGGATGTCGATTTGATGATCGCCGACCTCGAATCGCAGGCACAGATTCGCAAGCTGGCAGCCGATTTTCTTTCGACCCCAAAGCCGCTGCATGTGCTGATCAACAACGCCGGCGTGTTCAACCTCAAGCGCAAACTGACCAGCGATGGCCTCGAGGAGGTATTCGCGGTCAACCACCTCGCGTACTTCATGCTCACGCTGCTGTTGCTCGATCGGATCAAGGAGAGCGCGCCCGCGCGCATCATCAATATCGCGTCCGACCTGCATAAACGCGCGACGCTCAGATTCGACGACCTCGGTGGCGAGCGCTCCTACGGCGGAATGAGTTCCTACGGACAGTCGAAGCTGGCGAATGTCGTGTTCACCTACGAACTCGCGCGCCGCCTCGCGGGTACCGGCGTCACGGTGAATTGCGTGCATCCGGGTGCCGTCGCGACCAACCTCGCGAGCAACAATGGCGCGCTGGCGACGGTGGTATGGAAGCTGATCGGCCCGTTCATGAAATCATCGGAGAATGGCGCGCGCACGCAAATCTACCTCGCCTCGTCGCCCGAGGTCGCCGGCATTACCGGGAAATACTTCATCGATTCGAAAGAAGCGCGCTCATCGGCCGAGTCGCACGACCCGGATATCGGGCGCCGATTGTGGGAAGTCAGCGCGCAGATGACCGGTCTGCCCGCGGCGTGAAAATCGATCCGCCGAGGCCTAAGATGAAGGAGCTATGGCGGATGAAGCGCGCATCGAGGTCATCGATACTCGCGAGGGATACGATCGCTGGTCGGATCTTTACGATCTCGACGGCAACCCGCTGATCGCGCTCGAAGAGAAGTACTTTCCCGAAATTCTTGGCGAGGTGCGCGGGCTTACGGTGGCCGATATCGGATGCGGCACCGGGCGGCACTCCTCGCGGCTTGCGAGCAGCGGGGCTCGCGTGGTGGCGCTCGATTTTTCCACCGGCATGATGCGCAAAGCGCGCGAAAAGTTCGCCGCCGAGCATATCGCGTTTGCGATCGCCGATATTTCGCGCAGCCTGCCGATTCGCGATCGCCGCTTCGATCGCGTCATCTGTTGTCTCGTCCTCGATCACATTCACGATGTGGCCGGCCTGTTCAGAGAACTTAAGCGCATCTGCCGTCCGGATGGCTTCATTGCAATATCGGCGATGCATCCGGCCATGATGCTGCGCAACGTGCAGGCCCAGTTTCACGATCTCGAAAGTGGAGCTACGGTGCGCCCGCGCAGCGCACCTAACCAGATTAGCGACTACGTCAATGCGACGACGACAGCCGCTCTGCGCATCGATCACATGAGCGAACACGCCATCGATGCCGAGGTGGCCGGCAATTTCCCTCGCGCGATGAAGTACCTCGGCTGGCCGGGGTTGTTGTTGCTGCGTCTGTGCCCGTGAGGCCTCCTGATACGGCGTCGCTTGACTGGCCTTTGACAGGCTATTCTCTCCTATAGCGACATTACATATCGATGGCGCGCCTGCCCGAGCCTGTTTAGAATGACGACACGGACACCGGGGGATTCGCCCGAAGACCTGACATGAAGGCCGGAAGAGAATTTTTCAACCTTTATAATCACGACCTGATTCGCCTGGCCGTTGCCACTCCGGCGGTTCGTGTAGCGGATCCCGCCTTCAATGGCGAGCAGACGCTCGCGCTGATTCGCAAGGCCGGCGATCGGAAAGCCGCGCTCGTCCTGTTTCCGGAACTGGGACTCTCGGCTTACACCTGCGACGATCTTTTTCAGCAGCGCGTGGTACTCGATGCTTGCCGCGCGGCGTTGGAGCGAATCGTCGAATCAACACGCCAGGTGCCGATCGTGAGCGTAATCGGCTTGCCGCTCGAAGTTGGGAATCTCCTGTTCAACTGCGCGGCGGTGATTTCACGCGGGCGGATTCTCGGGGTAGTTCCAAAGACCTACTTGCCCGGATATCGCGAATTTTACGAGGTGCGCCAGTTCACCCCCGGTACCACGGCAACGCAGGATCACATCGATCTCGCGGGCCAACATGGAATTCCGTTCGGCGGCCGCATCCTGTTCCGATGCGAGGAACTCCGCGACTTCATTTTTCATATCGAGATTTGCGAGGACCTGTGGGTGCCGATTCCTCCGTCTTCGTACGCAGCGCTGGCAGGCGCCACGGTGCTCCTTAACCTCTCCGCCTCCAACATCACGGTGGGCAAAGCCGATTTTCGTCATACCCTGGTCGCCAGCCAGTCGGCGCGATGCCTCGCGTCTTATCTCTACTCGGCGTCTGGGCCCGGCGAGTCGACCACCGACCTCGCGTGGGATGGCCAGGCGTTGATCGCCGAAAACGGCAACCTCATCGCCCACTCGCGGCGCTTTGCCGATGAGCCGCAGGTGATCTGTGCCGAGATCGACCTGGAGCGGCTGGCGCAGGAGCGGATGCGGCAGAACAGCTTCGCCGAGAACGTCCGCCTCGAGCACGATCGCATCAGACAGTTCCGAACGGTGGATTTTTCCGCCGAGCCACGCAGCGTTGGACGCCTGCTTCCGGAACGCGTCTACGAGCGCTTTCCGTATGTTCCCTCCGATCCGTCGCGGCGCGACGAGCGATGCTCCGAGGTCTACGAGATTCAGGTCCAGGGCCTCGCCACGCGGCTGCGCGCGACCGGCATCAAGCGCGTGGTCATCGGGGTCTCAGGCGGTCTCGATTCGACTCATGCGCTGCTGGTATGTGCGCAAGCGATGGATCGGCTGCGCTATCCGCGGAGCAACATTCTTGCCTACACAATGCCGGGATTTGCTACCAGTAAGCGCACACTGGAGCAGGCGCGCCGCCTGATGGATGCGATCGGTTGCGAAGCGCACGAAATGGATATCCGCCCGAGCGCGCTTCAAATGCTCAAGGATATCGAGCATCCGTACTTCGAGGGGCGGCCGGTTTACGACATCACCTTCGAAAACGTGCAGGCGGGCGAGCGCACCAGTCATCTGTTCCGCCTCGCGAATCTTTACGGCGGGCTGGTCGTCGGAACCGGCGATCTGAGCGAGTTGGCGCTGGGATGGTGCACCTACGGCGTCGGCGATCACATGTCGCACTACGCGGTGAATGCGAGCGTGCCGAAGACGCTCATCCAGCACATCATCAGATGGGTAGCATCGACCAATCGACTCGGCGACGAGGCCTCTGCGGTGCTCAGCGACATCGTGGAGACGCCGATCAGTCCCGAGCTGGTTCCCGCCGGCGAGGAAGTCGGCGCGACCCCGTTCCAGGACACCGAGGCGATGCTGGGTCCGTACGAGCTGCACGATTTCTTTCTCTACTACACCCTGCGCTTCGGCTATCCGCCCTCGAAGATCGCCTTCCTCGCGTATGCGGCGTGGCATGATCCGACCCGCGGCGCGTGGCCCGATATTCCGCCGGCGTCGCGCAACCGCTACGACATCGGCGAGATCAAGAAGCATCTGCGGACTTTCCTGCAGCGATTCTTCAAGCTCAGTCAGTACAAGCGCAGCGCGATTCCTAACGCGCCCAAAGTGGGTTCGGGCGGCTCGCTATCGCCGCGCGGGGATTGGCGTGCGCCCAGCGACGGCGATGCAACCACATGGTTGAGCGAGCTGGAGGTCGTCCCAGAGCGTTCGGCGCCCGCGCTTATCAAAGGCAAGCGCAGCGGATTGGTCTCGCGTGAGCTGTCGCAACGGCGGCGCAATTCGCGCCCGGCCGACTGAAAGCAGAACCACTCTCAGTCAACTCGCGGCATCCAGCTTGTGAGGTCCGCGCGCGGAAACCCTTGCCGACGCGAAGTCAACTAATTCCCTGGTTTTGGCTGACAATCCACGAAAATCGCTTACGATGCCATCTCCCAGTCATCTTTTTTCGCGCACAAATATCAGTAATATGTCTTTGCCTAGTTGATCCAAGCGGTCCTATAGTTTGATAGGCGCGCTTGAAGGTCTAATGGGCATTTTGAGGCGGCCGATGACCGCGGGGGCAAGAGTTTTGGGCGGTTTGCTTCGGGGCAGCCTGAGCCAAGCGCATTTGCATCATAAAGTTGACCAAGAAGACCAAAACTCCTCGGGTGGAGCTGACACGCCGTCGTCGCCGTAAGCCGGAGGCCGCCGAAACGGAAATTCTCGATGCCGCCGAGAGTTTCCTGCGACAGTTCCCGTATCGAGAAATGACCGTGGACGACGTGATGTCGCGGACCGGCCTCTCTCGTCCTTCCTTCTACGAGTACTTTCGCGATCGCAGTCATCTAATCATCAAGTTGTCCGAACGCATAAACACCCAAAACCAGGTGCTCGCCGACCGGTGGTTCACCCACCCGGATCCGGTCGAAGGTCTTCGGCATTCGACGCGTGAGCTGGTCCAATGGTATGTCACTCACGGACACCTGCTGCGCGCGATGTCGGACGCCGCCCACAGTGACGAAATAGTCGAAGCCAGCTACCGCGCGGCCTTTGAGTCAGTGATCGATGCGACTGCCGAACGGATTCGGGAGTTTATCAGCAACGGTTCGACGGCACTGCCAGGTCTCGATCCGCGAGAGGTCGCCTCCGCGCTACTGTGGATGAATGAACGATTCATGATCGAAAGACTGGGCCGGCGGCCGCAGGCCGACCCCGAGGTGGTCATCGAGACCCTGGTGGCGATTTGGATGCGCGTGCTCCATGGTGTTGCGCGGTAGCGCGCGATATCCTTCCAGCGTAAATCCTTACTTCAGGTAGGCGCGTTATGGCGGATTATCTGTACGATACCATCCGCCGCCTGATTGCGTTCGACACCGTCAGCGCGAATAGCAACCTCGAGGCGGCGCAATTCCTCGCCGATCGGCTCCAGAGCGCCGGTTTCAAGACCACTTTTCAAAAGGTCGAAATTTCCGGGGTTCCGCATGCCAACCTGATCGCGTGGGCCGGCCCACCGGTTCGCGATGGGCTGATGATCTCGGGCCATATCGATACCGTGCCTTTCGAGGGTCAGCCGGGATGGACCCGCGACCCGCTAAAGGCGGATCTCGATGGCGATCGCCTTTATGGGCGCGGCACCAGCGACATGAAGGGCTTCCTCGCGCAATGTATAGACGCCGCGGCCAAGCTGGAAAAGAACACGCTCCGCCGCCCCCTGGTCTTCGTCTTTACTGCCGATGAAGAAGTGGGTTGTCGCGGGGCCGAGCTCGTCGGCCCCCAGTTGGCCGGCACTGCTGCGCGATCTTCCGATGCCGGGTTTGTGCTGGATCGGCGAACCTACCTCATACGGAATCTGCCATGCCCACAAGAGCATCGGCTCGTTTGAGGTCAAGGTGCAGGGGCGCGGTGGCCACAGCGGTGCGCCTGCCCAAGGCGTCAACGCTATCGCGGTGATGGGCAAGGTGATGGACGTGATCGGAAGGCTCCAGCAGGAACGCGCGACCTCGCGCAACGCGGAATTTGCCGAGACGTTTCCCCAGTCGCCGTACGATGTGTTGAACTTCGGCACTATCAGCGGCGGCCTCGCGCTCAACATGATCGCTGAGGAGTGCAGGCTGCGAATCAGTTACCGCTCGCTGCCCCACGTCGACCCGCTCGAGCTCCATCGCGAGATCGAACGCCGCCTGAGTGAGATCGATTCGCGCGACTGGGCGGGTGGCGAGCATCGCGCAAAGATCACCGTCGGACGTCCGCAAATTGTGCCGCCACTGCTATCAGCTCGAGGCACCGCACTGGAACGCGCGCTCGCGGAAGTGACGGGCACAAAGACCTCGGGTGGCGCATCCTACGGCACCGACGGCGGACATTTTGCGCTCTCGGGAATCACCTCCCTGATCTGTGGACCCGGCGACTTCGACCAGGCCCATCAGCCCAATGAAAGCGTTGGGCGGCAGTTGTTCGAGCGCGGTCCCGAGATGATCCTGCGGGTCGTCGATCGAATGTGCGGCTCGGGCGCATGACGCCATTCCTCACCCGGCATAGAACGAGCCCGCCAGCGAATGGAACGATTTCGATTCGACATTGATCGATTATCGATTCCTGTTTTCTTCGCGTTGGTCACTGGCGCTCTGGTGCTCACCGCTATCGCCGGCGGGCCACTCTCGTGGGATGGGGCTCACTATCTGCTGAAGGTGCTCGACCTCCGGGTCTGGTTTCTGCCGGCTAGCCGGCTGATCAATGTGCCGCTTCAATCGCCGACCTTGCTGGTCAGCCGGTTCACCTCGAACCTGGAAGTTCTGCGGTTGGTTTTCTGTCTGAGTTACGCATCGGTCCCGCTGATCGGCCTTCTCGCTTCGTACCTGGTATGCCGCAACCGCCGTTCACTCTTCATATGGCCGGCACTCGGGATCGCTTTGGGATTGCTCCCCGGCCTCTTCTGTTTCGCGAATGAAGCCATCATGATGCCCTCCCTGTTCTGGCCGGTGCTGATGGCAGTGTTGATCGGGGCCGGCGGCGTGGAACTCTACCTCGTCATACTGCTCGCACTCGCGATGTTGGTATCGCATCTCGATGCGGCAGCGTTTTTTGGCTTTGGCACCATAGCCGCCATTGTCAGCGCATGGAGAACGCCGCGCTCACAACGGCGTCGATATGGGGCCGCGATCGGGCTCGGATGGTTGTGTTTTCTCAGATTGGCGATTCCGCTGAACCCATACGAAAAGCACATGCTGGTATTCGCGAGCCTGCGCACGAGCTTCTGGTTGGCGATTAACGGATGGCCGCTCTGCTTTCTCATCCTGGTCGCGCTGGCCGCTTGCCTTTGCCTTCTCCCGAACAATCGCAAGCGCGACTTGCTGGTCGCAGCGGTCGTGGTCGTCGCCGGACTCATGCTGGTCCCGTGGGCGATCGATCCGCACGCATGGTGGAAAGAACTGGATTTCCGTTTCTGGAGCACCCAAATTTCTCTGGTGCTCATGACGGCTTGTGCCCTGGATGCCTGGCGCAATGCCGATCAAGCGACGCCGGCGCGGATTCGATCGCTAACCCTGGTCGCGATCTCCGTTGTCTTTCTGGCGGTGCTCTCTGTGCAATGCGTGGCGTGGCGGCGGATTACCGACCGCTTGAGCGCTGAGACGGTGCGCGGCGGATGTATCGCACGCGCATCGCTGACCTGGACCGACAAAACGCCATTCGACCACTGGGCCACGGCGGACTACGCGATCGTTATTCAGGGCCGTTCGCCGTATACGCTGGTGCTCGACGTCGAGGGGTGCGAGCAATTCGCCGCGCACCGAACCTTTCACATCCTGGACCTGAAGATGGGCAGCGGTGACGACTGGTTCAATTTCGACCGCGTTTCGGCCGATGGAGACTTCCGGTCGCCGCACTAGTGCGGATGCCCTATTGCTTGCGCCAGTCGACGCTCTGCTCGTAGGCGTGCCCGAGCTGGAGCAGCGTCGCATCCTCGAAGTGCCTGCCGATCAGCATCAGGCCGATCGGTAATCCGTCGGACATGCCGCACGGAACGCTGAGCCCCGGATGCCCGGTGATATCGAAGGCCGCGGTGTTGGTAAGCATCGCGTATGGCGCGCGTTCATCGCGGCGATGCGCCTTCATCGGGGTGGAGGGCATCACCAGCGCGTCGAATTTCGATAGCGCCGCATCATACTTGGCGCGCAGGCCGGCGCGCAGGTTTTGCGCCTTCGCGTAGAGGCGGCCGTGATAGCGCTCATGCAGATACTCGCCCGCGCTGATCATGAACTTCACCGTGAGCGCCCGGGTCGCGGGTTGCTTGAGCCGCGCAGCACCGAAGAAATCCGCGAGGCCCGCATCGTAGCGTCCCGAATGATGCCGGCCCTGGAGGTTGCCGCGCGCCAGGGTCGCCATCCCCTCGAGGCCGATCGGCCACAGGAATTGCCACGCATCGCGATGCTCGGGGATCGAGACCTCCTCGACCTTGGCGCCGAGCTTCTGCAGTTGCGTGGCCGCCTTCCGTACCCCGGTATTGACGTCGTCCTGCGCGCCCGGGTGGGTGAATCCTTCCGTCAAAATTCCCAGCCGCAAACCCTTCACGTCCTTGCCGAGCGCCTCGCGATACGGCTGGACGCGCACCTCCTGCTGGCGAAAGTCCGCGGGATCCTTCCCTGCGATGACTTCGAGCGCGAGTGCAAGGTCGCTCACATTGCGCGCCATCGGACCGACATGATCGATCGACGGATCGATACTCATCACGCCGGTGTACGGCACGAGGCCGTAGGTCGGCTTGATGCCGCATACGCCCGACCACGAAGAGGGCATGCGAATCGATCCGCCCTGGTCGGTGCCGATGGTGATATCGATCCAGTCGTAGTAAAGCGCGGCGCCGGAGCCGCTCGAAGATCCGCCCGAGCAATATTCCGGGCGATGCGGATTGTGGGTCGCGCCGTGCGCGCTGGTGGTGCCGTCACCCGAAAGTGCGAAGTCGTCCATAACCAGCGTCGCGACGATCTCCGCGCCCTCATCGAGCATGCGGCTGACGATGGTGGCGTCGTCGTCGGGCACGAAGCCTTCCAGCACATGCGAGCCGCCGCTGATCGGGATTCCGGCGACCGCGACACTGTCCTTCACTCCGATACGTTTGCCCTTGAGCTTCCCCGCGGGCGCACCCTTCACGCTGATTTTGCGCACCACCGCGTTGAGCGGATCTTCCTCGCGGGTCGGACGCCGTCCCGCGTCGCGCTCGCGATACTTCTTGACCGAAGGACTCGGCTCGATCGGCGTCTGATCGATGCGATCGAGAAACGCGATGATCGGCGGCAGCATCGCGCCGATCGCATCGGCCTCGCTGTCGGACATCTCGAAATGGTTTTCTTTCGCGATGCGCTGGAGGTCTTCCTTCTTCGGTGGTTCGATAGCCATGGACATCACCTCGGCAAGCTCCAAGAAGTAATGCGAGAGCTGGCGCAATGTCCATCGCTCACGCGTTTTTTCATTTGGCGGGATGGTGCGGGTCGCGCTAAGTTCGCGCAAACCGAAGCGCAGGAGCATCTCCATGAACCAATGGAATATCGGCGACGTCAAAATCACCCGCATCATCGAGAGCGAGGCCGCATGGCCGGGGACCTGGCTTCTTCCGGACGCCACCCCGGATCGGATCGGCAAGGAGCGTCAGGGCAAGGACTGGCTGTCGGTGTTCACCGATGAGAAGGGCAAGCTCCGCATGAGCATCCACGCCCTGGTGATCGAATCCAAGGGCAAGCGCATCATGGTCGACACCTGCATCGGCAATGACAAGGTTCGCTCCAATCCGGCATGGAGCAAGCTCCAATTGCCGTTCATCAGCGACCTGAAGAATGCCGGCTACACGCCCGACCAGATCGACAACGTGGTATGCACGCATCTTCACGTCGACCATGTCGGATGGAATACCAAAATGGTCGACGGCAAATGGGTTCCGACCTTCGACAACGCGCAGTACATCATCGGTGGTACCGAATGGGATTACTGGTCACACTTCGATGGCGCCGACATGCGCGATCCGGTCGAGGATTCGGTGCGCCCGGTCGTCGATCGCGGCAAGGCCAAAATGGTTGAGTCGACCCATCGCATCACCGACGAGGTGTGGCTGGAGCCGACCCCGGGCCATACTCCCGGCCATCACAGCGTACGGATTTCATCGAAGGGACAGGACGCGGTCATCACCGGCGACCTGATGCATCATCCGGTGCAGTGCGCGTATCCGGAATGGGATGACGGCTTCGACAGCGACGGGGCGATGGCGAAAAAGACTCGGCGCGCGTTCTGCGAGAAATACGCGGACAGCAACGTCATCGTGTTCGGGACGCATTTCGCGACGCCCTCGTGCGGGAAGATCAGCAAGGATGGCGACGCGTTCCGGTTCGTGGCGCACAAGTAACCCCATCCCCTGACCCCTTCCCCCTTGCAGGGGAAGGGGAATCAGGATTGGCCACTATCGACATCATGTCGGTAATGGCCTGCTTATTCAAAAACGCAGCGAATTCCTCGATTAAGTGGGTTTGTTTTTGCGATTTCACGAGGCGTCCGCACCGCTCCGTGGGTTCGTTTATGTAATCGCGCACCCCAAAACCGGCCAAACGCCTTTCACGTCCATGGCGAACATCCATTTCTGAAAAACCCGCGGATTTGCTGCATTTAATGGGTTTGTTTTTGCACTTTCCATTCTCCGCGACCTCAGTTCCTCAAAAACGCCGATGGCGTCCGCCAATGCGGACGCCACCCCTGCAGCTTAGCACACGACGCCGCCCTAGTCAGCCGGCCATCACGAGATCTCTTCCGAAAACCGGATCGTTCCTTTCTTCATCCCCTCGATCACTACCTCGACGCCGCCGGAACGCACCATCCATTCGAGGCGATGGTCGCGGTACTGACGCTTGAATGCTCCCGACGCGAGCATCTTCGGAAGCTCCTCCATATTGCCCTGGAACGCCGCCGTGGCCGCGAGCGTCTTCTTGATGCTCTCGCGTTGGCTGACCCTATCCAGCCATGCGCCAAGCTTGCTGCCGGCCTTCGGTCCCATGCCCCACACGACGGACCCGTTTACATACGGGAACACGCTAAGGTCGCCCCATCCGAAGTCCGCGCCATTGAAATATGAGTTGTCGCCTAGCTCGCGCTCGAGGCGTTGATACATGCCGGTGGTCTGCGCCTCGGCGCGTTTGGTAATCGCGGCGGCGGTATCACCGGTGATGCGCTGCCAGGCCTGCACCTCCATCAGGCCCCAGTTGATCGCCTCGTAGTAGGTGTCGCAGAGGTCCTCGATCATGCGCACGCGAGCGCGGTCGCGCGGCGAGGTCGGCAGCATCGCAGGCTTGGGCCATTTGTCTTCGAGGTATTCGAGGATGACCGTCGAATCGAAAATCGCGAAGCTGTCATCGATCAGCGCCGGCACTTCGAGACGCGGACTGCTCTTGCCGTAGTCGGTCGGTCCGCCGCTGAACGCATTGGGAATTTCCGCTTCGAACGGAATGTTCTTTTCGTAAAGCGAAATCTTCACCTTCTGCACATATGGTGAAAAAGGATGCTCGTAGAGTTTGATCATGATGCGCTGCCTCCGTGGATTATCGAGGCTCTATAGGACCAACCGCGCTTTGTAAATGCGGAATTCGCCGTGCTACTCCTCGCCTTGCGGCTCGCCGAATATCGGCGAGATATGCGAGATATGCGAGATATGGAGGACTGCATCGATGGAATTCGGAATCGCACTCTTCTCGAATGTCGACGCCTGGAAGACCGTCAAGCGCGCCGAGGAGCTCGGCTTCTCGCACGCCTGGTTCTATGATTCGCAGCTCCTTGCGCCCGACGTCTTCATCTCGATGGCGCTGGCTGCCGAGCATTCTTCGAAGATCAAACTGGCGACCGGCGTGGTGATACCGACCAATCGCATCGCGCCGGTGTGCGCCGACGCATTCGCGACGCTGAATAAGCTCGCGCCCGGCCGCATCATCTTCGGGGTCGGGACCGGATTCACCGGCCGCAACACGATGGGCATGGGTCCGATGAAGCTGTCCGCGATGAAGGAATATATTCGCGTCGTCTACGGACTGCTCAAAGGCGAAACCATCGAATGGGACTTCGAGGGCGAGCGCAGGAAGATTCGCTTCCTCAATCCTGAATTCGGCATGATCAACATCAACGACAAAATTCCGCTGCATGTTTCGGCCTTCGCGCCCAAGGCGCGCAAACTGACCGCGGAAATCGCCGACGGATGGATCACATTTTCGGCATCGCCGGAGCGAGCCATCCATGAAACCGGCGAGATGAGCAAGGCGTGCCGCGAAGTTGGACGCGATCCGAAGACGCTGTACACCACCGCATTCGCCCTCGGATGCGTGCTGAAACCGGGCGAGTCGGCGGCGAGCCCGCGCGCGAAGGCGCAGGCCGGGCCGATGGCGGTGGTTACGCTGCATGGATTGATAGAGAGGTCGATCGACGGCCTGCTCCCGCCATACATCCAGAAGCTCGCCGGGACGTATCGCGAGCAGTACGCGAGCTACCAGCCCGCGGATGCGAAGTATCTGCAGATGCACAAGATGCATCTGCTGGGCGTGCGTGCTGAGGAAGAGAAATTCCTTACCGAGGATTTCCTGCGCGAGACGACTTTCACCGCGACCGAGGAGGTGCTGCGCGATCGCCTCAAGGCGTTCAAGGACGCGGGCTACAATCAATTCGTGGTGCAACTGGTGCCGGGGCATGAGGATGCGATCGACGACTGGGCGCGCCTGTTCGCGAAGGTCTGAGGTCTCTGTTACGCTGAATCGATGCGTCGATTCGCAAGCTCAATAGCGGTTGTCACGTTGATGTTAATGGTGATGCTCGCGCCACGCGCGTCGGCGGCCGACATCGGCAAGATCCTCGAGAACAAGGAAGGCCCCGATAAGTTCCAGATCATCCACGTCGCGGACCTGGCGAAACTGCTAGCCGATCCCGCATCCAAAGTGCAGGTCTTCGACGCCAACCATTCTTCCACCCGCGAAAGATTCGGCGTCATTCCTGGCGCACATCTGCTCAGCACCTCGGACCACTACGACGTCGCAAAGGAACTGCCTGCGGACAAAAGCACCAAGCTGGTTTTCTACTGCACCGATTCCCATTGAATGGCTTCACACGCAGCCGCCCGGCGGGCGGTCGAAGCAGGTTACAAGGATGTCGCGGTGATGGGCGACGGCATCGTCGGATGGTTCGCGCTCCATCAGCCGATTCGTCACGTGAGCGCCTCTGAGGCCGAGGGCAAATCCAGCTAGGTTTTTTTTCGCGCGTTCAGGAAGCATGTGTCGGAGTATGCCAATCACTCCACGTCGGTCGAACTCGTAGCAGCCTCACTGGCGCGGCGCGGTGGTTGCAGGAAGCGATCGCAACCACCGCAACGCGACACGAACCGGCAGCGTGCGCTCGAAGCGCCGGTTGCTATTTCGCTTCGGTGAAAGCCTCGATGCGGTACCCGTCGGGATCCTTCACAAACGCGGCGTAGTAGTTCTCGCCGTAGTCTTTCCGAATGCCGGGTTTGCCGTGGTCATGCCCACCTGATTTCACTGCCGCCGCATGAAAGCCGTCCACCGCCTTGCGGCTTGTCGCCTGCAGGCAGAAGTGGAGCCCCGACTCATCGTCAGCCTTAACCGGATGCTTGGCGGGAAGCACCCAGAACTCCGGACCGTCGGCGCCGTAGCCGAGATACGAGTCGCCTTCGACCAGGCATTTGATCCCGAGCGGCGCCAGCGCGTTGTCATAGAAGCCTTTGGCGGCCGCAAGATCTTTCACTCCAATCGATACGTGATGAATCATGATCATTCCTCCTGATACCGTTCGGGTTCGTACTAACCTCTTAGATGGTTAGGTATAGCTTGCGCACAGGTTTGTGTCAACCGCCATAGTGGTTAGAATGTGGACTGGATGGCGTCCACTAATCATTCGGAAAAAACCGCTGCGCTTGCGGTGGCTCCGCGAACCACGATGTGTCTGGACTTCGCAAACACACTGGCGTATCGCGGCAGCTCTCCCACCGAGAGCCTCCATACGTTCGCCGATTTACTCAAATGGTGTGGCGATTCGCGCGTTATTGCTCCGCGCCCGATGCAGCAATTGCGCGGCTGGCAAGATAAGCATCCGAAGCGCGCGGCCGAAGCTTTCATCGAAGCGATCGCGCTGCGCGAGGCGATCTATCGCATCTTCCACGCAGTCGCGTCTGGCTCGAATCCCGACGAGGTCGATCTGGATCTCCTCAACCGCGCTTTGCACGACGCACCGATGCGCACCACGCTCCTGCGCAACGAGTCGGGCTTCGGATGGCAGGTGGACGAGGAGACGAAGATTTCCGCGGCCTCGATGCTCGCTCCGGTCTTGTGGTCAGCGGGCGATCTGCTCGTCGCTCCAGAGCTTGCGAGGCTGCGTGAGTGTTCCAACGACAAGTGCTTGTGGCTTTTTCTGGACGACAGCAAAAACGGCACGCGGCGTTGGTGTTCGATGCAGTCGTGCGGGAATCGCGCTAAGGCGCATCGGCACTACCTGCGTCAGAAGCGCGCCTGAGGTTTCGCTAAACCAATTCGATAACCGCGGCACCCGGTCCCGCGTGTACGACGGTGTGAAGCGCCCGCGACGCCGCGCCGGCGTCGAGCTTCGCGTAGTAGTCGCGTTCCAGACGTTCCAGGATAGCGGCCGTGCCGGATTCATGCGCGAGCGCTATGATGCATCCGCCGAAGCCCGCTCCGGTCAAACGAGCCCCAAGCGCGCCACCCTCGCGCGCGCAGGCCACCATTGCGTCGAGGCGTGCGGTGCTTGCATCGAAGTCGTCGCGCAAACTCCGATGCGAGGCGTCCATCAACGCGCCCATCTCTTCGAGGCGGCCCGAGGCTAGCGCGTCCGCCGCGAGGTTGATGCGCTCCGTTTCGGTCAGGACGTGGCGCGCGCGGCGCCGAATCTCCAGCGGCCGCGCCTCATCTATATGAATGCGTTGCGCACCTTGGCCGAGTATCTCCGCGCGCAGCGATTCTTCGTCGAGGTGCAGAATCTTCGACGCTTCCACAATGCTGACGCGTTCCGGCGCGCTGGCCGCCAGAGTCTCGACGAGGTCGCGCGCGGTCCACTGCTCAAGTTGCTTCACCGCATCGCAGAGGACGCGCACATTTCTCAATCCACACGCTTGGCCGAGGATGCGGGCTGCCACCGCACATTCAACCACACGACGATTGTATTCCTCGCGCACCTTGCCGGATTTGTCAGCGATCTCCAGGCTATCGGCAACCACGATTGCAGCCCCCGACGGCATCTTTACCGGCGTCACTCGCAGCGGATCGAAGTGGATGAGGAGCGCGTGGTCGCGCCGCCCCAGCATCGACGCCGCCTGGTCCATGCCACCCGCCATCGTGCCGACGTACCATTCGCTGCGCGCGACCATCTGCGCAGTTTCGAGCGCGGCCAGCGTCAGGCCGTTGACCGCCATCAGCGCAAGCGCCGAGGAAACCGTGAGCGCGGCCGAGGACGAAAGACCGGCGGCGGGCGGCACGCGTCCATCGACCATCATCGTCGCGCCGCGCAGGTGCCCGATCGAAACGCCACGTTTGCCGAAGTGCTCGATGACACCCTGAAAACCTGCCTTTACATAGTTCGCCCAATCGCCCGCGGGGTACGGGGGAATGTTTCTTTCGAGGTGAAATTCGCGCGGCGCGAAAGCGGTGTCGAGGTTGCCCAGTTCGATTTTCGAGTCTTGGCGGGCCGCTGCCACGATGATAGTTGAGCGATCGATCGCAATCGGCATCACCGGCAGACCGCTGTAGTCGGTATGCTCGCCGATCAGGTTGACCCGCCCGGGCGCGCGCACCGCGAAGACCTTCGCGGCCCGATCCGAGGCACCGAGTTTCGCCGCCAATGCTTCGGACCGGGCGAGTTCGTCGCGATCCCAGTTTTCCGCCGATTGCTTCCAGTTCATTTTCCACGCGGCGGCTTGAACAGCTTGCGCGCCGATTCCAAATCTTGCGGGGTTCCGACGTCGCTCCAGAATCCGCGCACATCGACCGCGCGCACCTCGCATCGATCGGCAATCATCGCCGCAATCGCTTCCGGCAACTCCAGCTCGCCGCGCGGCGAAGGGCGTAGCTTCGTGAGGTAGTTGAAGATACGCGGCGTCGCGGCAAACAGGCCCGCGTTGTTCCATTGCGTGGTAGAGGTGCCGGGCGCGGGCTTCTCGACCAGCCGCTCAACGCGCATATCGGCATCGACGTACACGGCTCCCCCGCGCCATGGATCGCGAACCCGATTGATCGAGAGCATCAGGTCGTACGCTTGCGTGCGCGCGGCCTGAATGAAGCGCGCGTAATTTTCGATATCCATCAGAATGTCGCCCCATCCGAAAATGAAAGCGTCCTCGTCGATGACGAAGTCGTGGGCAAGCAACATTGCGCCGGCGGTACCGTTCAACTCGGCCTGGCGCAGCGTCGTAAGATGCAGACTGGAATTTTCACGCATCCAAATCGCGCACCAATCATCTATATGCGACCCGAGATACCCGGTGACGATCGCGATGTCGCGGACCTCATTGGCGGCCAGCGCTTCCACGATATGGCCAATGAGCGGCTTGCCCGCGACTTCGAGCATCGGCTTGGGGACGCGCTCGGTCAGCGTGCCGAGACGCAAACCGCGTCCGGCCGCCAGTAGCACCGCCTTTCGAATCTCGCGCGCCACTCCGGCAACATAACAGATGGGGGATTCACAGGCGCTTTGCAGGATGGTTAAAATCTGCTTGGGTGGAGTGAGAATACCGCTATTGCGCTCAGAAGGTCCGACCGATGTTTGGAGAGATTAGCCCTCGCACCAAGGCAGCGGCGCCATTTATTTCCGTCGAGGAAGCGCTGGAAGAAACTCGCCGCGGCCACATGGTCATCCTGATGGATGACGAGCAGCGCGAAAACGAGGGCGACTTGAGCATGGCGGCCGAAAAAGCGACGCCGGAACTCATCAATTTCATGGCGAAGTATGCCCGCGGCCTGATTTGCCTGCCGATGTCGACTGATCGCATCGATCGGCTTGGGCTCAACATGATGGTGGGCGACAATCAAGCGCCGCTGGGCACGGCCTTTACCACATCAATTAGCGCTAAACGATGCCACGGCGCGGGAATTTCCGCGCAGGACCGCGCAATCACCATCCTCGAGGCGGTCCGCGAGGACGCCACCGCGTCGGGTTTCACTACTCCCGGCTATGTGTATCCCTTGCGCGCCCGCGACGGCGGGGTGCTGGTGCGAACCGGCCAGACCGAGGGAGCGGTCGACCTGGCGCGGCTGGCGGGGCTGAAACCGGCGGGCGTCATCTGCGAAATCCTCAAGGAAGACGGGACGATGGCGCGGCGCGACGACCTGGTCGAGTTCGCCAAGCTGCACAATCTCAAGATCGTCACGGTGGCGGACATCATCGAGTATCGGCTGCGCAATGAAACTATGGTCCAGCGCATCGCCGAGGCGAAGCTCCCAACCGCGTTCGGCGAATTTACCGCGATCGTGTTTCGCACTTTGGTCGATTTCACGGAACATCTCGCGCTGGTGATGGGCAACATTGATCCGTCGCGCCCGATCCTGGTGCGAGCCCATCGCGAGTATCTGCCGGGTGATGTTTTCGGACTGTCGCAGCGGAACACCCGCAAGCTGCTGCGCGCCGCGATGCAAAAAATCGCCGCGGCCGGAGAGGGAGTACTGCTCTACGTCAAGCGCGAGGCCAACACCATCGCGGCCGAGCTCGACGCCCTCAATGCGCAGGGCGCGCGGCAACCGACCACGCGGGTGAACCTGCCGGATGCGGAATTTCGCGACTACGGAATCGGCGCACAGATCATCCGCGACCTCGGCGTGCGCAAGATGATCGTCCTGTCTGACATGCCGCCGCGGCTCGCGAACCTGCCCGGTTATGGGCTGGAAATCGTCGGCAGTGTGCCGCTCAGCGACGACTTGAAGCCGGCGCATCCGAACGGAAAGTAGGACGGGGAAGCCGGTGATCGGCGAGAAGGCGGCGGTGAGGACCAATCTGCGACGCTCTGTTGCAATTGCCTACACTTTGATTTTTCTGATGGCGGCGGTCTGCGCACCGGCTGCGATGGCCGCGCTCAAAACGCCGCCCGCGGTGGTTAAGCTCGGAAGCATCGGCCTCGATAAGCCGCTTGCGCCGGGCGCCAGCAGCACCTTGATCATCGACGCCAGGGTGGATGACGGATGGCACATCAACTCGAACCATCCGTCGAGTCCTGACTACATTCCGACCCAGGTCGAGTTGACGGTTCCCAACGGCGTCACGGCCGGCGCGGTCCAATATCCCGCCGCGGAAAAAACCCGTCTCGCATTTTCCTCCGAGGAACTTTCGGTCTTCACCGGTGAGGTTCAGTTTCGCATTCCGCTCAAAGCCGAAGCAGCCGTCGCGCCCAATCACACCGTCACCGTCACGCTCAACTACCAGGCCTGCAACAACAGCCAATGCCTTGCGCCGAGGTCGATTGTCAAAGTGTCCGGCCTGTCGGCCATCTATGGAAACACGCAGCCTGAGGCTTCCCCGAGCACGCCGGAGCCGCAATCGTCCGACTGGCTGTCGCGAACATTCTCCAGTCGCGGCTACGCGATCGGGTTCCTGATCGTTCTCCTGGGCGGTCTCGCGCTCAACCTGACACCATGTGTCTATCCGCTGATCGGCGTGACCATCGCATATTTCGGCAACCAGGGCGGAGGCCCCCGCCGCGTGATGACACTCGCGATGTTGTTCGTGCTCGGGATCGCGATCATGTTTTCCAGCGTCGGGGTGGCAGTCGCGCTTTCCGGCGGCCTCTTCGGCGCGGCGATGCAAAATCCTTATGTGCTGTCCGCGGTCGCCGCGATGATGCTGGTGCTCGCGGCCTCCAGCTTTGGGTTCTTCGTTATTCAGCCGCCGCAATTCATGGCGCAATGGGCGGGCGCCGCGCGACCCGGTTATGTCGGTTCCTTCGTGATGGGACTCGGGATGGGCGTGATCGCAGCGCCGTGCATCGGACCTATCGTGCTGGGTCTGTTGCTGATGGTGGAGCGCAGTGGCAATCCGCTGTTCGGTTTCGCGCTGTTCTTCACGCTCGCGATCGGACTCGGTCTTCCTTATGTCGGCCTCGCGATGGCGGCCGGCAGTATCCGTCGGCTGCCGCGTTCGGGTGAGTGGCTGGCCTGGGTCGAGCAGCTTTTCGGATTCATCCTGGTGGGACTCGCGATTTATTTCCTCGACCCGGTGGTGCCAAGTCACTTGATGTCCCGCATCCTTCCTTATTATGCGGCGATGGCGGGGATTTTTCTCGGCTTCCTTTCACCGGCCGGACGAAACTGGCGTCCGTTCCTGGTGATTCGCAGCGGCATTGGAATCGTCGCGGTCGCGGCACTAGTCTTCATGATGATTCCGCGCGCCAAAGCGATGCCCGTCGTGTTTCAGCCATTCGATCCCGCGCAAATCGGGAGCGCCGTCAGCAAGCGAAAACCGGTGCTGGTCGATTTCGCCGCCGACTGGTGCATCCCGTGCCGCGAGATGGATCATTCGACCTTTGTCGATCCGGCGGTGGTTAAGGAGTCGCAACGCTTTGTCCGGATGCGGGCCGACCTGACCGCGCAGAATGACAAGACCGCGGCCATCATGTCGGAATTCAAAATCCAGGGCGTGCCGACCACGGTATTGATCGATTCGAGCGGAAAGGTTCGCCATCAGAAGGTCGGCTACATCGGCGCAAAAGAAATGCTCGACAGCCTCCGCCACGTCGATTGAGAATCCACCACGCGTGGCAGCTTCGCAAAAACGGTCCAAGGCCTCCGATGCGCGAGCCTCGAGGCTGCGTGCGATGCCACCGGTCGATGAGTGTATCCGTGCAGCCGAGGCGCGTCCGGTACTCGCAGAACTCTCGCGCGCATATCTGAAAGCCCTTGTCACCCGCGCGCAGCGTGCAATGCGCACCGCGATCGCGGACGGAAAATCGGCTGCCGCCAATCGCGAAGACATCGTCAAGGAGATCGTGGCCGAGGTCGAGCGTGCAGCGATCGCGGATGAGCCGGCGCTGAAGTCGGTCGTCAACGCCACCGGCGTCGTGCTGCATACCAATCTGGGGCGTGCGATTTTGCCGGAAGCCGCGATCGAAGCGATTGCGCAGGCGGCGCGTTCGGCGGTCAATCTGGAATTCGATTTGGAGGGCGGCGGCCGCGGCGACCGTGACGCACTGGTCGAAAGCGAATTGTGCGCGCTAACCGGCGCAGAGGCCGCGACCGTGGTGAACAACAACGCCGCCGCGGTGTTGCTCGCATTGACCGCGGTCGCGGAAGGACGCGAGGTAATCGTGTCGCGCGGCGAGCTGATCGAAATCGGTGGTTCGTTTCGCCTGCCTGACGTGATGGCGCGCAGCGGCGCGCGGCTGCGCGAAGTGGGCACCACGAATCGTACACATCCGGGCGACTATGAAAGCGCGATAGGTCCCGAGACCGCCCTGCTGCTGAAAGTGCATCCTTCGAACTATCGGGTGGTCGGCTTCACCAGCGAGGTGACGCTCGAAGAGCTGGTGCAAATCGGCCGCGCGCGCGGAGTCCCGGTGATGGAGGATCTCGGCGCGGGAGCGCTCATCGACATGAGCGGGCATGGGCTTCCTCGCGAACCGATCGTTGCCGAGCGGACTGCGGCGGGCGCCGATCTGGTCAGCTTCTCGGGCGACAAGCTGCTTGGCGGCCCACAGGCGGGAATCGTGGTTGGCCGGCGCGATATGGTCGCGAAGTTGAAGGCGAACGCGCTCAAGCGTGCGCTGCGATGCGACAAGCTCACGCTGGCCGCGCTTTCCGCGACGCTGCGGCTGTACTTGCGATCGGGCAATCTGGTGGGAGATATCCCGACTCTGCGATTCCTGACCCGCACTTCCGCGGAGATAAAACAGATCGCGCCACGCGCGCGCGACATCTTGATCGATCGCCTCGGTCCGACATTTCGATGCGAGATCATCGAATCGGCTTCTCAGATTGGTTCAGGAGCGCTGCCGACCGAGGAACTACCCACCGTTGCAATCCGTGTAACGCATCCTGCGATTTCAGCAAATTCGATCGCCGAGCTCTTCCGCCGCGCGCGACCCCCGATCATCGGCCGCATCACCGACGCGGGGTTCCAGCTCGACTTGCGCACCATCGAGGATCCCGCAGTATTCGCCGCGGCCTTTCCCCCGATTCCTGCGTAGTCTCTCGCTTGCCATCGAACCCGCGAGGGCGCTAGAGCAGCATCAGAAGCGCTCGAATGCACTGGAGGAACTGTTATGCCCGACAAGACCTACAAGATCGTCGAGGTGGTTGGCGTGTCCGACGACAGTATTCAGGCAGCGGTCCGCAACGCGTTGACCAAGGCGAATCAAACGCTGCGTAACATCGATTGGTTCGAGGTCAAGGACATCCGCGGATCGGTTGGAAAGAATGGAGACCCGACCTTCCAGGTCGAAGTACGGATCGGTTTCCGCCTCGAGGGAAATCCGGTCTGAGAGAATCGTCGCTCGAAAAACAACGGCGCGCCCGGGCAAAGACGCTCGCATTCGCCAAACGGCACCCGATAGCGATCCGCGAGGTGAGCTGTCCCAGCATGCGGCTTTGTAAACCTAGCCGCGAGGCAGGAGCATGATATGAAATTCGCGACTTTCCTTTTTCAGACTCAACCGTCGAGCATCACCTCCGTGACGCGGGCGGCCGAGGATCTCGGCTACGAGTCGCTGTGGATTCCAGAACACATCATCCTGCCGGTGAAATACCAATCGCCCTATCCATATTCGTCAAGCGGGCGGATGCCCGCGCCGCCGGAGACGCCGCTGCACGATCCGATGCTGGTGCTCGCGTATGCCGCCGCGCTCACCAGCAAGATTCGCCTCGCGACGGGAATCTTCGTACTGCCGATTCGCAATCCTTTTGCCACGGCGAAGGCGGTCGCGAGTCTCGACGTGCTCTCGGGCGGACGCTTCATCTTCGGGGTCGGCATCGGATGGCTCGAGGAAGAATTTGAAGCGGTGGGTATGAACTTCAAGGATCGGGCGCTGCGCTCGCGCGAATACGTCGAGCTGCTCAAGGCGCTGTGGACCAGCGAGGAGCCGGTTTATCACGGCAAAACCACCAGCATCGAAGGGTTCAAGATGAATCCCAAACCGGTGCAGAAACCGCATCCGCCGTTCGTGTTCGGTGGGCATACCGAGCCGTCGCTGAAACGCGCCGCGCGGCTGGGCGATGGATGGTACGGGATCGGCGAGCAGCCCGAGGAAGTCGAGCGCGTGATCAAGCGGCTGCGCGAACACGAGAAGGAACAGCATCGGAGCAAACCGCTGGAGATCACGATTGCGCCGCGCTTCGGCGGGCCGATCACGGTCGAGCAGGTGAAGCGGATGCGCGATCTCGGCGTCGAGCGCGTGATTCTCGGTGCGAGCCCGTCGACGCGCGATCAACTGATCCAGATGGAGCGCTTTCGCGACGATGTGATGGCCCAGTTCTGAAGTCGTGCTTCTTCGAGTATTGGCCTGCGCAATCGCAGCCAATATCATTTAAGGAAGCATCCATCATCGGGGGACATGCGATTTCACCTGGAGCAAACCTGATCAACTATGAAGACCTGCCCTCGATGTAACCGGACCTATCCCGAAAGCGAAAATTTTTGCGAGGCTGACAGCAGCCCCCTCATCTCGGCGCCTGCCTTCACGCAATCGGCAGCTTCTGCGGTTGTCGAATGCCCGGTATGCGGCGGCAAGGCTGAGCCGGGAGAGATCATCTGCAACTTCTGCGGGGCGCGCCTCGATCAGAGTCAGCCTGCAGAGCAAGCGCCATCCCGCTCGCAAACATCGACTGCTCCTCCTTCGCAAAAGTCGCCGTCGCCATACCCACGGCTGAGTGGCTCCGCGACGCCGCCACCTCCCGGCACATCGCGGATGTCGGACCCGGTCGAGGCTGACGAGGGTCGCTCGACGCTCGGAGTGATCGGCTATGCGATAGCGGCGGTGATCGCGCTGGCGGCGGGCGCGTGGTTCGCGATCCATCTGAGTGCCCGCAAAACTGAGCAGGCCGGCGTCGCACCGTCACCTGTGGGCATCGGCTCTCCCAACGCGGCTACCGGCGGACCGGTCGTGGCGTTGGCGAATGGTATGCCGGTGCAGGTTTCCGGACCGGGCGCGACCTCCGCGGATCGCAGTGCCGAGACCATCAGGAAGGCGTTCGAAGATAATCGCGGCTCTTTAGCCGATACATTCAACAATGCGCTGGCCTCCGATCCCAGAATTGCCGACGGTATGCTGATCCGCCTGCACATCCTCCCCGATGGTTCCGTTGCGAGCGGTGCGGTGCGTACTTCGACCTCGCCGGATCCGTCGCTGGACGCCAAGGCGCTCGCCGCTATGGAAATGTGGAAGTTGCCCGCTACCAACGCCGGCGAGGTCGATGCCGACTACCCGATAATTTTTGCGCGCGATGGCGCCGAACAATCGCGCATTGAATCTGACCTGCAGACCAAAATCACCAATTTATCTCCCACTGAACCTCCCGAGTACGCGTCCGCCCCTGCCACCGAGGCCTCGCCACTCGCCTCGCCTGCGGCCGAGGCGGGCGGCGCGCCGTCAGCGGGAGCCGCATCGAGTCCCGCAATAGCATCCGCGCCGTCGCCGGAGGCTGCACCGAGCCCCAAGGTCGCACCGGCGCCTGAGATCGCGAAACCCAAACGCAAGCCGCGGCGCGAACCGGTAGCGCATGCAGCGCCGACGCCTTCGATCTTCGAGCAGGTACGCGCTCGTCTGAAAGCAAATCCGAAGTTACGCAGGGTGAACGCCTACACTTCCGGCGGCACTGTCACGCTTTTCGGCAAGGTATTCGGCGAGAGCGAGAAATCGCTGGCGGAGGAAACGGTGCGAAACGTTCCCGGCGTGACTTCGGTGGTCGATACCATTACGACTGACGAGGGCGAATGGGCAGAGGAGCAAACCCGCATCGCGCGGCAACTTGCCAATGCGGGCCTCGACAAGGTCACGGTCAAGGTGATCGGTAAGGACGCATTTCTCGATGGCGAGGTGAAAACGGAGCTCGACAAGAGCCGCGCAGTAACGATCGCGGAGGGTGCTGCGCCGGTTACGGTGCGCACCAATATCATTCGGGTCGCGCCCGGAAGCATGTTTGGTTTCTGACCAGGCATGCGCTGGGCACGGTGGATCTGGTTCGCTAATCGGGGTTGCCATGCCAGGGTTGATTCGTCACAGTGGTATTGACATCCTGAAAATCTAAAGATTAGATGGCTCGCATAGCGCGGCAGCCGCCGCTCTCCGTAGGAGGACTCCATTCCCATGGCTGATGAAGCACCAACGACTGCCAAGCAAGCATTCGACATGATGCCCACCCGCTTCAACAAAGAAGCGGCCAAGGGACTCAACGCGGTTTACCAGTTCGACCTTTCCGGCGACGGCGGCGGAAAGTGGCAGGTCATCATCAAGGATCAGACTGTCGAGGTTAAGGAAGGCGCGAATCCTTCACCGAGCATCACGATCTCGATGACGGCACAGGACTATCTGGACATGTTGTCAGGGAAACTGAACGGGCAGGTCGCTTTCATGAGCGGCAAGCTTCGCATCGCGGGCGACATGGGCCTAGCGCTGCGCATGCAGAGCCTGTTCCAAACCTGAGGCACAAATGATTGAAGCGCGCCGGACTCGCGCGCTTACTACGCAGTCCGGCGCATTTCTCCCCAGCCTGACTCTTCGGATAGATCCTTTTCGAAAAGAACCCACAGCAAGCCGCCCAACATCATGGATTAAACGTCTGGTCGCATAGCGGGCTTATTCAAAAATCCATACCCAATTATCCAATTCTGAGACATCGGTGATTACAGTGCGCATGAGCGCATTGCGGAATTCCAATAGAGTACATTTTGTAGAGTGAGGTTTCGTGAGGTCTCATCGACCGGAAGGAGCACGATCCCGTTCTAACTGAAGAGAGGAGCCACATGAGCTCAAAAGAAACACCTGGCGCTCTGGACGAAACGCGCGAGAACGCGGCCGACGTTGTGGAGCACGATGACCGCGAGGGCAGCGACAACACCGTCGCACAGAAGCTCTCCCACGAACTCGACAACTGGCGGCGGCAGCGCAACGGATCGAAACCGCGGCGGCCCGAGATCAGTAACAGTCCCAACGGGCAATCCTCGGGTCCGGCCCGCACCATCAAGGTGCGCGGACACGAGACGCTGGTGGTGAGAAAGCACAAGCTTCCACCGAAGCCGGAATCAGATTCCGCGTCAGACTAAGCCGCCTCGCGCGCAACGAACCATCTTTCAAAGCGCCGGCATCCGCGATGTCGGTGGCGCCATCGTGGCCGGAGCGACAGCCACCACCGCCTAAAGCATTGATCCAGCCTCGGAATTCGGCCATAAGGTCAGGTCCGTTTGACGAGGTGCGGCTACGCCGCGAATCCGACCCTCGCGCTGGAACTGAAGCGTCGTTGCCATGAAGAAAAACGATTCGAACGCCGATCTGGTGCTCCAGAACGGCAGAGTTTACACCGTCGATGCCTCAAAGCCGTGGGCGGAAGCGCTCGCGATTCGGGCCGGCAAGATTACCTTCGTGGGCGCCGACAGTGAGGTGAAATCGCTAATCGGATCCGACACGCGCGTCATCGATTTGAAGGGCAAGATGGTCATGCCGGGTATCAACGACGTGCATGTACATCCGCTCCTGGGCGGACGCGCAGATCTCTTCGAATGCCACTTCCTGCCCACGCTCTCGCTTGAAGAAGTCCTCGCCGTGGTTCGCGCCGATGCCCGCAAGGCGAGGCCCGGCGCGTGGATCGTCGGCGGTTCATGGGGCAGCAACTTCACCAGCAAGCTGTCGACCCTCGATGCGCTGCGGGCACTCGACGAGGCCAGCGAGGGGCATCCGGTTTTGCTGCGCGATGACAGCGTACACAATCGATGGGTCAATTCGCGTGCGCTCGAACTCGCCGGCATCGATGCCAACACGCCCGATCCGGTCGACGGAGTTATCGTTCGCGATGAAGTAACGCGGGCGCCGGTGGGGATGCTCTTCGAGTCTGCGGTCGCGGCAGTCGAGCATGCGGCCGAAGTGGCGAATCCCTATTCGCTGGAGGCCAACGTCTCCGCCCTCGCGCGCGCGGTAGAAATTCTAAATTCGTTCGGCGTTACCGGCTTGCAGGATGCCGCCGTCAGCGGAGCGGTTTTGTCCGCCTACAACAACCTCGATGCGCAGGGAAAACTTTCGGCATGGGTGGTCGGCTCGATGATGGCGGAACCGGCAGGATTCCTGAACGATATGGTCGGCGACGAGCTGATCGAACAACGCGCGAGATTCGCCAGCCCGCACGTCCATCCGACCTTCGTCAAGATATTTCTCGACGGCGTCCCGATGTCGCGAACCTCCGCGTTCATCGAGCCGTATCTTCCCGACAAAGCGCACGGATGCTGTTTCCGCGGCACCACCATCAAGGCGTTGCCCGAGCTGGCGCGTTTGATCGCGAAACAGGAGGACCGCGGCCTCGCGGTCAAAATCCATTGCGCCGGCGACGGCGCGGTGCGAACTGCCCTCGACGCTTTCGAGGTGGTGCGATCGTTCAAAGGCGCGACGCCGCTCACGCATCATATTGCGCACGCCGGGTTCATCGATCCTGCCGACGTTCGGCGCTTCAAGGATTTGAATGTCGTCGCCGACCTATCGCCGATTCTCTGGTACCCGAACCAGATCATCGATGGCATCGAACAAGCGGTGGGTGAGCGTGTCCGTCAATATTGGCCGAATCGCAACTTGCTCGAGGCCGGAGCTTTGATCGCTACCGGGACCGATTGGCCGGTGATCCCCAATCCGGATCCGTGGTCAGGCATGGAGGGATTGATCACACGCCGCAATCCGGACGGCCAATTCGACGGCGCGTTGTGGCCGGAGCAGGCGTTGGATCTTGCGGCTGCGATCGCCGCCTATACCGCCAATCCTGCCCGCGCGATGGGGCTTAACGGCGTGACAGGTTCGCTATCAATCGGAAAGTCGGCCGACCTGATAGTGCTCGATCGAAACTTGTTCGCGATTGCGCCCTCCGATATCGGCGACACGGAGGTGCTGACCACCTTCTTCGAGGGCCGGGTCGCCTTTCAGCGCGAATAAGACGGCGAGTGTTTCGATAGCAGTGTAATCCGGAAACGAAGAAGCACGACGATCTGGATGATCATCGTGCTTCCCGTTTACTACAACTGTAGGGCTCGTAGCGACATCGCTACGGCTCGCAACGATTCCCTAGGTGAAGAGCATCCCTTTCATCTGGCCGTCGGCGCGCCATTTGCGCACCAGGTCGTAGAACTCCACCGGTCCCCCGCCGTAAAGCGCGCCAATAAAGCCGGCGCCTGCCTCCACGTGCCCTTCGTTGTTGTAGTAGCCCGGGGTGCACGCCTCCAGAAAGCTCTGGTTGTTGATGGCCTTCTGCTTGACGATCTCCACCCACTCCGCTTCGGCCTCGGCGCTCGGCTCAAGGCATCGTGCTTCATTCGATTTCGTATGCTGAATGAGCTCCGCGATGTGACGCGCCTGCTCTTCGAGCATATGCGGAAAATTCGCGGTGAGCGCATTCTGCGTGATGCCCATGTGGAAGCAGTTCGGGAAGCCGTTGCTGTAGAAGCCGTGCAGCGTTTTCATGCCGCTGGCCCAGTACTCGGTGAGCGACTTGCCGCCACGACCATAGACCTCGAAACCCGCGCGCCGGGTGTAGGCGGTCCCTACTTCGAATCCGGTCGCGAAGATGATGCAATCGACCTCGTACTCCACTCCCTCGAACACCAGGCCCTTCTCGGTGATGCGATCGACTCCGCGGCCCTTGGTATCGACCAGTGTCACGTTAGGCCGGTTGAACGCCGGCAGGTATTCGTCGTTGAAGGTGGGACGCTTGCAGAACTGACGATACCATGGCTTCAGTGCGTCGGCCGTTTTCTTGTCCTTCACTACCCTATCTACGCGCGCGCGGATCTGGTTCATCTTCTTGAAATCCGCGAGCTCCATCATACGCCCGAATTCCTCAGGCGAGATCGCTTCATCCGCGCTGGACCGGAAGAATGGCGCCCAGGTTGCGAATGATGTCGGTCCATCCGTCACTGACGAGATCGACCTCTTCCATGCCACCCGACACCAGGACATTGAAGTTGTCCATTCGACGGCGCTGCCACCCCGGGGTCAGAGTCTTGACCCATTCCGGATCGGTCGGACGGTTCCCACGCTCATCGACCGACGACGGGGTGCGCTGGAACACGTAGAGATGCTGTGCGTATTTGGCGAGGTATGGAACGCATTGAACGGCGGTTGCGCCGGTGCCGATAACGGCCACCTTCTTGTCGCCGAGCTTGTTGAGATTTCCGGTGGTATCGCCGCCGGTGTATCCGTAGTCCCAGCGACTGGTATGGAAGGTGTGACCTTTGTAGCTATCGATGCCCGGAATACCAGGAAGCTTGGGCCGATTCAGTGGCCCGTTGGACATGACCACGAAGCGGGCGCGCATCCGATCGTCACGATCGGTGGTGATGATCCAGCGGCACTCTTCCTCGTTCCAGGTTATCGATTTGATCTGGGTTTGAAAGCAGACGTCGCGATAGAGATCGTATTTCTTTCCGATGCGCCGCGAGTGCTCCAGGATTTCCGGAGCATAGGAGTATTTCTCCTTCGGTATGTAGCCGGTCTCCTCGAGCAGCGGCAGGTATATGTAGGCCTCGATATCGCATTGCGCACCGGGATAACGATTCCAATACCAGGTGCCACCGAAGTCGCCACCCTTCTCGATCATGCGGATGCTTTGCACGCCGGCTTCGCGTAAACGCGCACCCGCCAGCAGACCGCCGAAGCCGCCGCCGATAATCAGAACCTCGACCTCATCGTTCAGAGGCTTGCGGGTGAAGCCCGGGTCGACGTAGGGGTCGTCGATGTAGCGTTTGAAATCGCCCTTCACTTCGACGTACTGCTCATTGCCATCGTTGCGCAAGCGTTTGTCTCGCTCCTCGCGGTATCTGTTGCGGAGCGCATCAGGATCGAAATCGTACCCTTGAACACCGTTTCCAGCGGATGAGACTTTTTCAACGTCACTCATTGGATCAAACTCCCATGGCGTGGTGGCAGCACACGCAGAATAAGTCGAAATGTATCAGAGCTTTCTACCAGATTGGTAATTCATTCATAAAGGGAAATCTTCCACAGTGGGCATGCGTGCCCGCAGGAGGTGGCAGGCTCAGGCCGCCGGTTCTTACGAGCGAAAAATCTCGACCGGCATCTCATGCGATGCTTGCCGCGCTGGATAAATCGTTGCGAGCAGGCACAACACCATCGAAGCGATCGCAACCCAGGCGAAGCTCACTGGATCCACCGCGATCGGCACCGACGAAATCCCATAAATTTCGCGCGAGATGTGGATGAAGTGGTAGCGCTCGAGAACCACGCATCCCGCTGCGCCCAGAATCAAACCGGCAAAAGTGCCGGCTCCGCCCACGATCAGACCCTTGAGAGTGAAAATGCGGCGGATTTCCGCCGGCGTCGCGCCCATCGCAATCAATACCGCGACGTCCTTGCGCTTCTCCATCACCACCATAATCAGCGTCGCGATGAGATTGAACGCGGCAACTCCAATAAGCAGCATCAACACCATCGCGTAGACCCGCTTGAGCATCGCGAATCCCGCCGATGCCGACTGGTTGTACTGCACCCAGCTTCGCACGCGAAATTGTGCGGGCAGGACCTCGCGCAGCGTATTGGCGACTGCATCAGTGGCGTCAAGCGACGTGAGATGAACGTCGATCCCATCGACCACTCCGGGGCGTCCAAAGAAGTTCTGCGCGCGCACCAGGTCCATGAACACCATGTTGGTGTCGAGAAAAGCCATCCCCGAATCGAAGATCGCGCCGACCACGAAATTGCCGCTGCGCGCACTCAGATTTCCTCCCGCTCCCACAATCGGCGCAATCACCCGAATCGGGTCGCCGCGCTTCACCTTGAGCTTCTGCGCCAGCGTGACTCCAATCGCTATTGCACCCTGCGGCGCCTCCTGACCGGGAGCTGCGGGGTTGTAGGCCTTCAGCAAGTCGGCCAATGCGCCTTCCTTCATGTAGCGCGTCCATTGCGAAGTGATGACCGGATTGTCGGGCTCGATGCCGCGCACTACCACGCCGCCGAGTCCGCGTCCCGAGCCGAGCATCGCCTGACCAAGAACGAACGGATCGGAGCCGCTCACATGCGGCACCGCGGCGACCTTCTGCTGAATTTCGCGATAATCCGGAATCGACCCTTGGGTGCTGACAATTTCCACCTGGAAGCTTAGCGCCAGGACGCGTTGCTTCAGGCTTGCCTCGAAACCGCCCATCACCGAAAGGGTCACGATCAGGGCGGCGACGCCGATCATCACACCGACGGCGCTGAGCAGCGTCGTCACGGAGATGAAGGCGTCTTTGCGGCGTGCGCGCAGATATCGCAGCGCGATTGCGAGTTCGTATCTCACGGTGAGATGGCGTCCGATCCGGCGGCGATTCAGCCGCACGAAATCAGTCGAGCCGCACTCAGAATATCACGTTTTCCCTGGTCAGCTGCTCGATCTCCTCGGTGCTGAGTCCAAGCATTCCGCGAAAGACCTCCTCGTTGTGCTGACCCAGGACCGGCGCCGCGCTGCGAAGTTCGCCGGGCGTGCGACTGAGGCGATGTTGCAATCCTTCGTACGGCTGCGGGCCCATCTGCTTGTGCTCGAGCCAATGCCAGAAATCGAAGGCCTCGAGATTATCATCCTGATGCAGGTCCATGCAGTTCTGCACCGGATATGCGGCGACACCGGCCGCTTGTAGCCGCGCCGTCAGATCGTTGGCCGATTGATTGCGGGTGAGGCCGCCGACGAATTGATCGAGCGCGACTCGATTCTCTATCCGCGACATCTGCGTGCCGAATCGTGCGTCGTTTGCGGCCGCGCCCAAAGCTTTCAGCATCGATTGCCACTCGGCGTCGTTGGCGACCGCAATCGCGATCCAGCGCTCCTCGACGCCTTCATCGACGCATCGATAGGCACCATGCGGCGCATATCGCATCGAGGCGTTTCCGCTCGGACCCAGCGATCGGCCGGTCGCGAAATAGTCGATCAGCGCCGGCGCCATGTTGTGGAGTGCGGCCTCGTACTGCGACATATCGATGTACTGACCCTTGCCGGTGCGCCGTTTGTAATCGAGTGCAGCGATCAATGCTGAGGTGAGAAATCGCGGCGCAATGAAATCGCTATACGCGCCGTAAGGCGGGGCCGGCGGCTGCCCTTCGCCATAGCCGGAGATGTAATAGAAGCCCGACAGCGCCGCCATCAACTGGCCGAAGCCCGGATACATTGCATTGGGGCCGGTCTGACCCTGCATGCAGGTCGAGAACATGATGAGGTCGGATTTCACTGCGCGCAGATGCTCGTAATCGAGACCCCAGTTGCGCATTGCTTTCGGAGTGAAACTTTCCGACACAATATCCGCCCATGGGACCAGCTTCAGGATCAGCTCACGCGCCTTGGGTTTACCGAGATCAAGCGTGATGCCTTTCTTTGAAGTGTTGTAGCTGGCAAAGAACTGGCTGTTGTTGGGCCCGGGCTGACCATCCTTCCACGGCGGCGCGATCCGCAATACGTCGAGGCGCGAGACTGACTCGACCCGGATCACGTCGGCTCCATTGTCAGCCAGATACTTGGTGGTAATCGGCCCAACCCCGACCCACGCGAAATCGAGCACGTGGATACCTTCAAAAGCGTAACGGCTCATCGCATTCCTCGCCGGTCAGATTGCGCCGATCGCGCGCAGCTCGGTCAGTTGTTTTGCGGTGCGGCCCAGCAGCTCGCCATAGACCTGGTCGTTGTGCTCGCCAAGCCGCGGCGCGCGTTGACTGATCTGGATCGGAGTCGCGCTCAGCTTCGCGAACGGTCCCGGCATCGTTAGCGTGCGCCCTAAGGTGTCGCCGTAATCGACGGGAACGAAATAGTTGCGCGCCTTGAGTTGCACGTCGCGAGCGATATCGGCTTCGGTCGCAACCGGCGCGAGCAGCAGGCGGCGCTTCAGCGTTTGCGCGTAGATTTCTTCCTTGGTCATCGTCATGAAGAACTTCTCGATGCGGTCCTCCATATCGGTGATATTCGCGAGGTCTTCCTCGGTCGGCTTCATAAACAGGCCGGGCGTCCAGGTATTCCAATCCATCTTCTTCATCCAATCGGCGCCGAAACCCGCTTCCATGACCCAGTCAATGAGATTCTTGGTAGTCGGCCCCGCGCCGATGACGCTCGAGATGTAGCCGTTCTTGCATCTGAAAACCATTTTGCGCCGCACTCCGAGCGACCCGGCGTACATACCGGAGCGGCGCAAGTGATCGCCATGAAGAATCGGCATGGCCTGTTCGTTCATCAGCGTCCAGACGATACAGGCTTGCATATTGACGATGACGCGCTGACCGAGCCCGTCGATCTCGCGCGGGTAGTGGGCGATTAGCGACGCGACGGCCGCCTCGGCGCCCGCGTGAAGCCCCGCTTGCGGCAGCGCCATTTCGATCGGGGGCTTACCCTCCTCTCCCATCAGGTACATCATTCCGCCCGCCGCCCACGTAATGATATCCGCCCATTTGTAGTCTTTGGCGGGTCCCTTATCACCGAAGGGCGTTATCGATGTGTAGACGAGTCGCGAATTGATCTTCGCAAGCGCCTCGTAACCGAGTCCGATCGATTCGAGATAGCCAAGCTGAAAGGACTCGACCAGGAAATCGCATTTTTCGGCGAGTTCGGCTACCAGCGCGCGCCCATCAGCGCTCTCGAGATTGGCCGTGACGGATTTCTTGCCGGCCTGGTATGCGATGAAATAGAGACTCCGATCGGTTCCGACCTCATCCTCGAGAAACGGCGGGATCCGGCGCGTCGAGCATCCAGCCAGTGGCTCGACCTTGATCACTTCGGCACCCAGATCGGCGAATATTTTGCCGCACATCGCGCCCTTCTCATCGGCGAGATCGAGCATTCGGAATCCCTTGAGCAGTTCTGAAGCCATCGTCCTCTTGTATTCCAAACCGTCGGGACTAGCGCGCGGAAACACCGGCGCGACGGTCCGCGCATTCTAACGTGACGAGGCTCGGGTAAGGAAACGGCTCAGGGAGAATGATTCTGCGACTTGAGCGCGGTGCGCGCCGCGCCGATCGCGGTGGCGTAATCGGCATGCTCCGGAATCATCATGCCCCGCCCGAACACAAATTCGAGCTTGCGCCGGTTTTGCATGAAGCGAAAAATTCGCGTCAGCTTGCCGGTCAGCACGATGTCATTCTGGTCGCACGCGCGCGCGCTCGCGATGGCCAGCACTCCGATGACCTCGACGATCATGTTCATGATCGCAAGTGCTTTATCGTCCTGCGTGGCATCCGAGCCGACCTTGCCGAAATTGGCGGCAGTCGTGCCCGGCGGAAGATCGCCGATTGGACCGCCCGCGATATCGCGCACACTCAGATCGACGTGGCGAAGATCGCCCCGACTAGCCATCGCTTCGAGCGTGTCGATACCCGACACTCCGAGCATGTGCTTGGCAAGGCCGAGGAGAGTGCCACCGCCGACGCCGGTTCCACTCACGTGGCGAATCTCGGCCTGATTCACCGATACGATCGCGGTGCCGGTGCCCAGCGAAATCACCAATGCGCGATCCTTGCCGGCCAGCGTCGTGCCGCCCACGCCAATCGCCGTGAATTCATTGACCTTGACCACCGGACGCCCGAACAGATGCGTCGCCGAGCGCGCGCGATCCAGCGCCGGTCGCAGCCACACATTCGATGTCGCTGAGGCTGATGCCCGCGTCATCGACGATTTTTCCCAGTGCACCCGCCGCGGCCGCCACCGGGTCATTCGCCTCGATGGTGACTACGCGGATACTGCCATTTTCAAGAATTACGGCGTCGGTTGTAGAACCGCCGATATCGATGCCAACGATCATAGGTGGTGCCGGCTCCTGTCCAGCCCGCCTCAAACCTAGAACATCGCCACGTTTTCGCGCAAACGCGAACTAAAGCTCGGCGACCGCGCGCGCCACGGTCTTGGGCGATTTTTCGATAACGCGGAGCAGGATGCGCGCAGGGCGATCGGGCAGCGCACGGCCCTGCTCCCATTCCTGGATGGTGCGGACACTGAAGCCGAGCGCCTCGCGAACTGCGCCTGCGAGAGCCGCAACTTCCCTCGAATCGCGCGTACGTCGAGAGCGATGGGATCGACGAGTCGCCGTGGTCCCCATCGCTCATCGGGGAGTTCGTCATCCTCGACCCTCATCCGCTTGATGTCGTCCTCGGAGAAAGACCTGATTTTTTCCAAGTCAACTTTCCCGCGGCGCTTGAGGATCTCACGCATCGTAGTTCTCACGATAGCCATCGCGTTCTCTCCTATCGGCTATGCGTGCGGAAATGATGCGGCGCCGGTCGCCGCGCCACGTATATACGACCGTGATGAAGGTCTCTCCGACTTTTCCTGTCGCTCGGAACCTCGCCTCACCATAGTCTCTCCGCTGATATTCTTTTTCGAAGACTCCGTTCTGGAAGATTCGCGCCGCGAGGTCGAAATCGAAGCCTCGTTCCCCCTGGGTCTTTGCATCGTCCCATTCGAATGGAAGAATTTTACTCACGCTACGGGAATCACGTATCGCAGAAAAGCGATCTCTAAGTGAAGCTTGCTGCGACGACTTCATATGATAGCGTCGAAGGATGAGGCGCAAAGCCGCATCCGGAAGCCTTTTCCCGCAAAAAAAGCCCGCCGCGCAGCCGCTTGCAGATCGCATCCGTCCTGCCAGCCTCGATGAAGTCGTCGGCCAGGAGCATCTGCTCGGGCCCGGCAAACTGCTCTCGGAAATGGTCGCGGCAGGCAGGCTTCATTCGGTGATCTTGTGGGGACCTCCCGGCTCCGGCAAAACCACCATCGCGTTGTTGCTCGCGCGCCAGCTCGATGCCGAGTTCATCCAGATCAGCGCCGTCAGTTCAGGCGTCGCGGATCTCCGCGAAGCAGTTGCCGATGCGCGCCGCGAGCTCGATACCACCGGACGCCGGACGGTGATTTTCATCGACGAGATTCATCGCTGGAATCGCGCTCAGCAGGACGCCTTTTTGCCGCATGTCGAAAGCGGGCTGGTCACGTTGATTGGCGCGACCACGGAAAATCCATCGTTCGAAGTGGTCGCGCCGCTGCTCTCGCGCGCCCGCGTGTTGGTGCTGAATCCGCTCTCTGACGATGCGATCGCTACTATCGTCACGCGCGCACTGACCGACCCCGAGCGCGGACTCGGCAAGCTCGGGCTCACCCTCAATGACGACGCGGGGGCCGAGTTGGTGCGGCTCGCGTCTGCCGATGCGCGCCGCGCGCTCAACACGCTGGAGATCGCCGCTGAACTGGCACAGCATGCCGGCAGCAAGGAGATTCTCATCGCGCACATCAGCGAGGCCGCGCAACATAAGGCGCTGCTGTACGATCGCGCGGGAGAGGAGCACTACAACGTCATTTCCGCCTTCATTAAAAGCATGCGAGGCAGCGATCCCGACGCGGCGCTTTACTGGATGACGCGGATGGTCGAGGCTGGCGAGGATATCCTCTTCATCGCGCGCCGGATGGTGATTTTCGCTTCCGAGGATATCGGCAATGCCGATCCGCGCGCGATCCAGATCGCGATCGCGGTGAAGGATGCGGTGGATTTCGTGGGACTTCCCGAGGGCGTCATTCCTCTGGCGCAGGGTGTGACCTATCTCGCGAGCGCGCCCAAATCGAATGCTTCGTACCTTGGTATGCAGCGCGCGCGTGAAGACGCTCGCGAGTTAGGCGCCTTGCCGGTTCCGCTGCATCTGCGCAACGCGCCCACGCCGCTGATGAAGGGCCTCGGCTACGGCAAGGATTATCGTTATCCGCACAATTTCGAAGGGGCGGTGGCGGAGCAGGATTTTCTACCCGACCAACTGGTAGGCAAGGAATACTACCAGCCGACGGAGCGCGGTTTCGAGGCGCGCCTGAAGGAGTATCTCGACAAGGTGCGCGAAATTCGCGCCGTTGCGCGCGGGAAGAATCGCGCCTCCAAAAACGCCGCGGGAGGCCCAGAATGAGTTCGCCGAACCCCTCTGAAGTGCGGCAACTCCATACCCGATGTTGCATCGTGGGCGGCGGACCAGCCGGCATGATGCTCGGGTTCCTGCTCGCACGCGCTGGCGTGGAAGTGCTGGTACTCGAAAAGCACGGCGATTTTCTCCGCGACTTTCGCGGCGACACGATTCATCCAGCCACGCTCGAGGTGATGTACGAATTGGGGCTGCTCGAAGAGTTCCTAAAACGACCGCACAACGAAGTGCGCGAACTCGAAGCGCAGTTCGGCGACGCGCGGATGACATTCGTCGATTTCACCCATCTGCCCACCCGATGCAAGTTCATCGCGTTCATGCCGCAATGGGACTTTCTCAACTTCGTCGCCGAACAAGGCAAACGCTATCCGGGGTTCCACCTCATGATGGAAACCGAGGGTACCGACCTCATCGAGGAGAACGGCAGGGTGGTTGGCGTGCGCGCGAGCAGCAAGAGTGGCGCGCTGGAGGTTCGGGCCGACCTGGTCGTCGGCACCGACGGGCGTCATTCGACGATGCGCGCGAAGGCCGGTTTCGAGGTAATGAATCTGGGCGCCCCGATGGACGTGTTGTGGCTGCGGATCTCTCGGCGTCCGGACGACCCGGGCCAGACGTTCGGGCGCGTTGACGCGGGCCGTTTCCTGATCATGCTCGATCGCGGCGACTACTGGCAGTGCGCGTTTGTCATTCGCAAGGGCGGCTTTACGGAAATTCAGCAGCGCGGACTCGATGCGTTTCGCGACGACCTCGCGATGCTTGCGCCGTATGCACGCGATCGAGTGGACGAGATCACCGACTGGAAACAGATTAGCCTCCTGTCGGTCGCCGTCGATCGCCTGCGGACGTGGTTTCGGCCCGGGCTCTTGTGCATCGGCGATTCAGCGCATGCGATGTCGCCGATCGGAGGGGTGGGAATCAACCTCGCAATTCAGGATGCGGTTGCGACCGCGAACCTCCTCGCCGCGCGACTTCGCAATGGAACCGCAGGTGTCGACGCACTGCGCGAAGTCCAGACCCGGCGCGAGTTTCCAACCCGCCTGATTCAGGGTTTGCAAATCTTCATACAGAATCGATTTATCAGCCGGGTGCTCCACAGCAACGAGCGGTTGCCGCAGCCATGGCTGTTGAAGCAGTTCCGCGATTGGCCGATTCTGCGACGAATCCCGGCCCGAATCATCGGCATGGGCTTTCGCCCCGAGCACGTGCAAACGCCCGAGGCGCCGATCGCGCCAACTTCGCAAAGTTGAAAAACAAACCGCGAGAAGGACGCGGTCCCTCTCGCGGCTGCTGAAAAACCGGAGCGAATTATTTGGCGCCGAGGACCATGTCCTTGAGTGCCTTGGCAGCGGTGAAACGCAGCCGCGTGCGCGCGGGAATCTTGATCGCCTCGCCAGTGGCGGGATTGCGGCCCATCCGCGCCTTGCTCTTGCGCTTGCGGAAAATTCCCAGCCCCGCCAACCGCAGCGAGCCTTCTTTCTTCAGCTCACGAACCACCAGCGCGGTCAGTTCCTCGAGCACGGTCTTGGCCTGCTTCTTGGTAAGTCCAACTTTGTCAGCTAGATGCGCTGCTACTTGCGACTGCGTCATCATCCTCCTCCTTGCGCCCGTAAATGTGGGCTGCCAGCAAGCCTGAACGAGCGCTTTGGTTATTGCAAGCGCACCACGCTCAAAAACAGCGTTTTTTCTTAAGGATCGCGCAGTTTTTTCAACAGGCTGCTCATTTCGTCGTTGTGCCCGAACGAGATATTGATCCGGCGCTCCAGTTAAGCCCGTCAGATCGGCCCTTCTGAACGACCCGCACACTATTGCACTCTGGTCGAGAACGCTTCCTCGCGGTGCGTTCGATCAGTAGCGAACTTCATCCAGAAACAAACCTTGCGGCGGAGCTGCTGCAGGAGCCATCGAGCGCTCCCGAAGTTGCAGCAACTCGGCGACGATGCCCGGCTCTGCTTTGCCGCGCCCAACCTCGACCATGGTTGCAACCATGGTGCGGACCATGTGGCGCAGGAAGCTGGTCGCCTCGACGCGATACGTCAGCAACACGCCCTCGCGCCGCCATTGGCTCAAATGCACGCGGCGAATGGTGGTTTTCACATTGGTGCCGAGCGTGCGAAACGCTGCGAAGTCGTGTTCACCGAGGAAGCCCCGCGCCGCCTCATTCAGGCGATCGAGATCGAGCGGTTCGCGAATCAACCACGCATAGCGATGCTCGAAGACCGACGGCCATGGCTGGTTCAGGATGCGATACTCATAGACCCGCGCGATCGCGCGACGGCGCGGATCGAAATCGTCGTCAACCGCCGCAGCATCGAGAATGACGATATCGTCAGGCAGCATCGCGTTGAGTGCGCGATGTAACTCCGCAAGGTCAAACGGACGCGGCAGCGTGAAGGCCGCCACCTGAGCGCGGGCATGTACCCCGGCGTCGGTGCGGCCCGAGGCGCGAACTCGTACGAGCGTAGCGAAGATTCGCTCCAGCGCGGCTTCGATGCGCGCCTGGATCGAGTCCTGACCGCTCTGGAGCTGCCATCCGGAGTAGTTGGTCCCGTCGTACTCGATGGTGAGTTTGATCTGCAATCAGTGCGAGGTCAGCAGGAGGTTTTCGGCAATCCAAATCGCAATCAATGCCGCGAGCCGCGCGTTGTCGAAGGCCGCGAACAGGGTGGTGCCGCCCGGCTGGCGCTCGAGCTTCGCGATGACCGCTTCCTGTCCGAGCGCGTCGATAACGCCGATCGGCCGATTATCTTCAACAAAAAGAATTCCGGGAGCCGCGCGCAGCCGGTCACCGTATGAGGCGGCCTGCTCGGACGGCGGAAGCTGAAGCGAAAGCACCGAGCCATGCAAGATCGGCGCGGTGAGAACCGCAAGAGCCAGCGTCGGCGCGTTTCCCATCAGCGCGGCGCATTGTGCGCGCACCACTTCGGAGAGGTGACGATTGGCGTCGCTAGATAGAATGTTGAATGCGCGCTGATAGTCGTCCTCTTCGAGATCGAGGCTGCCGCTAAGCAGGTCCGCAGACTCCTCGGCGGTTTTGGTAATGCGGTCGCGACCGCTCGCGCTGGCGCCCATCAGCAACGTTGCAGCCGCGAAACCATTTTCAATTCCCAGCGCGCGCAGAATCGTTGCGAGCGAATGCGCCGCCGGATGTGGCGTTTCAAACACCATCCTGCCGCGCAGTTCGTTGATTCGTTCGCGGCCGGTGATCCCGGGCGAAACGATTGGCTGGCCCGACGGCATTCGCATCGCGCCGCTGAGATCGATCAACAGGGGGCCGGGCCGAGCTGCGATTACCTCGTTGGCGGCGCGCTCGGGAACCGCGAGGAACGCGAGATCGAACCCGCGAAGGTCTTCGGGATCGCTGAATTCTTCAACCTCGAATTCGGCATCCTCGATTTCGATGGTGCTGGTGGTCTCGGTGGCCGTCGCGAACAGACGCAGCTCGCCCTTGGGGAACGCACGAGTCTCGAGCAGTTCCACCAGCTGGTTGCCAACCGCGCCGGTCGCTCCAACTACTGCCACTCGCGGTTCGCGGGCTGGAGGCACTGCTTACTCAGCTTCCGGTTGTTGCGCTTCGATGCGTTCGCGGACCAGGCGTCCCATCGCCTTACATCCGAGCTGCATGCCCTTGGCGGCGACGCCGAGGTCCTTGGTGCGATACCCGTCATGCACGACGGACTCGACCGCGCGCTCGATGGATTCGGCCTCTGAGCGCATCCCGAGCGAATGATCCAGCAGCATTGCAGCGGATAGAATTGCTGCGAGCGGATTTGCTTCGTCGCGACCGGCGATGTCAGGCGCACTGCCGTGGATCGGTTCGAAGAGTCCCACCCGAAAACCAGCACTATTGATTTCTTCGCCGAGCGAGGCCGAAGGCAGCAGGCCCATCGAGCCCGCCAGCATCGAGGCCTCATCGGTGAGGATATCGCCGAACATGTTTTCGGTTACCACCACGTCGAAATCCTTGGGGCGCCGCATCAGATGCATCGCCATCGAGTCGACCAGCTGATTCTCGAAAGCGACGTCTTTGTATTCCTTGGCGAGTTCGCCGGCGATCTCGCGCCACAGGCGCGATGTCGCAAGTACGTTGGCCTTATCCACCGAAGTCAGCTTGTTGCGCCGATTGCGTGCAAGTTCGAAGGCAAAACGCAACACGCGGGTAATTTCTGTCTCATTGTAGGTACAGGTATCGATCGCCTCGCGTCCCTCTTTGCCCTGGCGACGCTCGCTCGGCTTGCCGTAATAGATCCCGCCGGTCAGCTCGCGAATGACGACCAGATCTACGCCGGTAATCACCTCCGGCTTGAGCGTGGAGGCGCCGACCAATTCCTTGACCGCCTTGACGGGACGCAGATTCGCGAACAGTCCCAGCGCTTTGCGCAGGCCGAGCAGCGCCTGTTCGGGGCGATGCTCGGCGGTCGGGATATCCCACTTGGGACCGCCCACGGCGCCGAGCAGGATCGCATCGCTCTCCTGCGCGTGCTTGAGCACGTCGTCGGGAAGCGGAGTGCCGAACTGATCGATGGCGTGGCCGCCGATGATGCCGTCGTGGAATTCGAGATCCACTGCGGAATCACGCGCGACCAGCTTGAGAACCTGCAGTGCCTCGCCGACGACTTCGGGACCGATGCCGTCACCTTTCAGAACTAGAACCTTGTAGGCCATTTAGAAATTGCGCTGTTCCAGCGCGTCGAAAATCGCTTGTTAAGATGAGATGCCTCTGAAGAAGGTTAGCAACGGTCTAGCGTTTAGCCCAACTGTCAGCATGCGGCAAGTCCCCGATGCGGGTCGCGCGCACGCTTTCAGGTTTGAAATGCGACACGAATCGGCATCCGCTTGAGGCCCGCGGCGAAATTCGAAGGCACACGCTCGACATCATCGGCCAATTCCAGGCTAAGGTTTCGCTCCAGCAACTCCTCCAGGAAAACGCGCAACTCGAGCCGCGCGAGATGCGCACCAAGGCAAAAGTGCTCGCCGTAGCCGAATGCCAGATGATGGTTCGGCGTCCGCGCAAGATCGAGCCGATCGGGCAGCGCGAAGATCTCGGCGTCGCGGTTAATGGAACCATTCCAGATAACGACTCTCTGCCCAATGCGAATTTGGTAGCCGCCAAGCATCGTGTCCGCCGTGCAAGTACGCATCACGTGAGTGACCGGAGAGATCCATCGCAAGAGCTCCTCGACCGCGACGTGCATCAGCGACGGACGAGATCGCAGCAGAGTGAATTGGTCCGGATTCTCAATCAGCGCCAGGACGCTGCCGGAGATCGAATTGCGGGTGGTCTCCTGACCGGCGCCGACCAGCAAGAAGCAGTTCGACAGCGCTTCGATCTCAGTGACTATCGTTCGATTGAAACATGCATCGGCGAAAAGCGTCGCAAGATCATCCTGCGGGTTCTCGAGCTTCTCTCGCAGGAGACCGGCAAAGTAGTCGAAGCTCTCGCGACGAGTCCGGCGCATCGTTTCCAGCGCCGAGTGACCGCCCTGATAGTCGGGATCGTCGGGAGCGCCGGCCATCGATGCGAGGCGGAACATCAGCAGCCAATCTTCTCGGGGGACGCCGATCATCGCGCAGATAGTCGCGGCGGGAATCTTGGCGGCAACCTCGGACACCAGATCGCAATCGCCGCGGATGATCATGGCATCGAGTACTTCGGCAACAACCGATCGTACACGAGGCTCCAAGTCCTTTATCGCGCGAGGCGTGAAGCGCCGGTTGATCATCTCGCGAACCTCGCGATGACGTGGCGGGTCGGTCGCGATCAGGCTGCGACGCGAGGGCGCGGCTTGCAAAGTTTCGCCGGCTACGGGACCCATCGAAGCGGGAGATTCATGCGTGAGGCGCGCATTCAGCACGATCCCGTCGGCGGAACTGAAACGGATCGGATCGCGATAGACGGTCTGCGCGTCGTGATACCTGGTTATCGCCCAAAAGCCGTGGCCAGGTCTTCGCTCGTGCCAATAGACCGGCGCTTGCTCCCGCAGCATCCGCCACGCGATGTGGGGATCACCATGAACGAACAGATCCAGGTCGGTGAGATCTATTTCAGAAAGTTCCATTGTCATGGTGCGGAGCCTCTCCCGCCAGCGAGCGAGAGAGGCTCTAAGAAGACTAGACGCCGACGGCGGTATCCTTCTCGACCATCGGAGCGCGTGCCTTCAGACGATTCAGCGCGTTCACCAATGCCAGCGCACTCGCCATCACGATGTCGCTATGCGCGCCCTGACCGGCGACCGTCATGCCATCGTCGCGGATGAGGCAACTCACTTCGCCGAGCGCATCGGTGCCGCCGGTAATCGCTTTGACCGAGTAGCGTTCGAGCGAGGGATTGATGCCCGCAGCCTTGAGGATGGCTTTGAAACACGCATCGACCATTCCATCGCCAGTGGCTTTGGCACTTCGCTCCGCACCCTCGATGCGCAGGGTAACTTCGGCCTGTGGCGTGCTGCGCGTCGAAGAGGTTACGTTGACGTCAACCAGCTCGTATGCGTCCGAGGTGCGACGGGCTTCCTCGTTGACCAGCGCGAGGATGTCGTCGTCGTAAACGATCTTCTTCTTGTCGCAAAGATTCTTGAACTCGGCGAAGGCCTTCGGGATATCGACGACCTTGGTATCGATGCCCAGCTCGGTGAGCCGATTGATGAATGCGTGACGACCCGAGTGCTTGCCGAGTACCAGCTTGTTGGACGGAATCCCGATGTCCTCGGGCTTCATGATCTCATACGTCAGTTTGTACTTAAGTACGCCATCCTGATGGATGCCGGCTTCATGCGCGAAAGCATTGTCGCCGACGATCGGCTTGTTCGGCGGCACCGGCCATCCGATGACCTGGGCCAGCAGGCGCGAAGCCGGATAGATCTGGCGCGTCTCAACGTGGCTGTCGATGTTCATGAAGTCGCGGCGGGTCTTGAGCGCCATCACGACTTCTTCCATCGAGGTGTTGCCCGCGCGCTCGCCGATGCCGTTAATGGTGCATTCGATCTGACGTGCTCCCGCGCGCACCGCCGCCAGCGAATTCGCCACCCCGAGGCCGAGATCGTTGTGGCAGTGCGCGCTCCAGATCACGTGTTCGGAGTCGGGAACGTGCTCCCGCATGTACTGGAACATCTGCGCAAACTCTTCAGGAATCGCGTGCCCGGTCGTATCGGGCAGATTGATGATACCCGCGCCGGCGCGAACTACTTCGGTAACAACCTTGACCATGAAATCCCAATCGCTGCGCGACGCGTCTTCGCAGGAGAACTCGATGTAGTCGAGATGCTTCTTCGCATGCGTAACGGCCCAGGTCGCCGCTTCCAGGACGTCCTCGCGCGTCATGTTGAGTTTGTACTTCATGTGGATTTCGGAGGTCGCGATAAAAATGTGGATCCCGGGAGTCCTGGCCTTATCGACCGCGGCCAGCGCCTGATCGACATCTTCGATACGTGTGCGCGAAAGGCTGAGCACGCGGGGCGTGGTGACAGTCTGCGCGATGCGGCTGACCGACTCGAAATCACCCGGAGAGGACGCGGCAAATCCCGCCTCGATCACGTCGACATTGAGCCGCTCGAGTTGGCGCGCGATGGCGATCTTCTCTTCGACATTCATGGTGCATCCGGGCGCCTGCTCGCCGTCGCGGAGCGTGGTGTCGAAGATGCGTACGTAGTCGTCGGGTTGCGTCGTGGGAATCGAGTTGCTCATTTACATTGCCTCCGTCTTTTGGACCCAAGGTCGGGCGCGGCGAAGGAGCCTGGGCGGCAAAAAAGGAAACGCCCTGGGCGGCTTCGTCGGCCCACCGCCCAGGGCGCTCATCTCAGATTTTTCAGCCTTGCTTAGGCCTGTTCCTCGACGCACCCGGCGTGGGCCCCGGTAAGGGCCAGGCTAAGTAGCAGTCCGAGGAGCAGGTTACGACTCATAGTAGAGTCATTTGTAGCGATGGCAGTAGTTCCAGTCAATGGTGTCGCCGCTACTGGCTTTGACTCGAAGCCTCCGCGCTCGAGGAGGCGCCGGACGCCGGTTTGCTATGGGGTTGCTCTTCATCGGCCGTCGGCGCCGCGTGCTCGACGTATGCGGTGGTATGAAATCCCCTGGGGCCTATCTCTTCCGTTACGCATCCCGACAAGAGCAACGAGACGAGCGCCGATGAAGTGAGTATGGCGAACTTCATTATTCACACCCGATGCTGATCCGGCGCTTCGTGGAGACCGCCAGTGCGATTGCCGTTCTTCACCGGGTTCGCATCTTTTCCGTTGGCTGCGGAAACTGGATGGAGCACTGGAACCTTGGGCTGCATCTCTTCGCCGCGCAGCATCAGGAATGGTCCGGAAAGTACGAAGGCGGCCGCCAAAAGGCAGGCGGTCAACTGGGGCAGCGCGAATAGCAGTGCGGCCGTCATCAGCACCCCGATAGTCAATCCAACCGGTGCGCGCTTGTGGACCGTCATGGTCTTGAAGCTGGGGTACGGAACGCGCGAGATCATCAACAGGCCGAGCGCGAGCGTGATCGGCGCCATGGCGGTCGTCAGGGCTCGCGGCGAAGAGAGCTCGAAGTAGCTGTAAGCGAGGGCGGCGCCTGCGATCATCGCGGCGGCGCCGGGAATCGGGAGACCGACGAAGCGGTTCTTGGCCACCGTCTCGGTCTGGATATTGAAGCGCGCCAGCCGTAGCGCGCCGCATACTACGAACATTCCGGCGATTACGATGCCGATGCCGTTGAGCGGCTTGAGCGCCCACGTGTATGCGAGGCATGCGGGAGCGACGCCGAAGGCGACCACGTCGGACAGGCTGTCGTACTCGACGCCGAACTCGCTGGAAGTGCGCGAGGCGCGCGCGACGCGGCCGTCCAGGCCGTCGCACACGAACGCAATCGCGATCATCACCGCCGCGACTTCGAAGTGTCCATTGATCGACGAGACGATCGAATAGAAGCCCGATAGCAGGCCCAGCGAGGTAATAGTGACTGGAAGTAGGAATACGCCACGACGCAAGGGAGCCACCACCTTTTTGCGTTGTTGTCGGATCCGGCCTGAGATGAGATGCATCCGCGTTCCCTGGCGAAGGTTGCGGCTGCTTTGACGATTCGGGGTCATTGCGCGAGTTCTCCGATAACGGTTTCCCCGGCGAGCACGCGCTCACCGACCGCGACACTGACGCGGTAATCGGGAGGTATGAAGTGATCGACGCGGCTACCGAACATGATTAGCCCGATGCGTTGTCCCATTTCGATTCTGTCGTGCGGATGCACGCGGCACACGATGCGCCTGGCGAGGTAGCCGGCGATCTGCATGATGCCGTGACGCCTGCCCATCGCGTCGCGAAAGACGATCAGGTTGCGCTCGTTGTGGGTGCCGGCATCATCGCGATACGCCGCGATGAAATCGCCGGGAGTGTGCTCGACCATTGCAACTTCACCAGCTATCGGCGCGCGATTCACATGAACATTGAGTGGCGACATAAAAACCGACACGCGATGGTAGACGGTCTCGCGGTCATCGGGAAGGGTGCACTCGGAAACGTCAGTGACTTTGCCATCGGCGGCCGAAATCACCACGCCATCGGTGCGGTCCGGATAGCGCTCGGGATCGCGGAAGAAGGAACCAACCACGGCGGCCGCCAGAATTAGTGGAATTCCGAGAACGGGAAATCCTACGAAAAGGAGTAGTAGGCCTACAAACAAAATGCCCAAGGCTAGCCTCCCGCCCTCGGGAGCGAGGCCGATCATTTGAGCCAGCTTACCCATTCGACATTAATTATAAGGCTTTTGAGCGTAGATATCCGAGATGGATCTTCGATATCTGTTCGCCTAGCGAATCCAGGATTCGACCTTAAGTCCGGGCACGCGCCGGAACTCCTTCGCATTGTTGGTGACCAATGGCGTATCTTCGTGAAGAGCGTGAGCGGCAATCAGCATATCCTCGGCGCCGATCGGTGTTCCTCGTCGTTCGAGGTGTGCTCGCACAGAGCCGTAGACTCGAGCTGCACCGACCGGCCAATTGAGTACGGTTACTCGATTGAGAAAGGCCAGCAAAGCGGCCTCATTGTGCAGCCGGAACTCCGATTTCATGACGCCCAGCCAAAGTTCAGCAAGTACAACGCAGGATATCGCCACCTCTGATGAATCCAGAGTTTCGAGGCGCCGCTGCAGCGCAGCTGGTCGTTTTCGCATCGCATAGACACAAATGTTCGTATCGAGCATGAAGCGGGGCATCAGAATTTTGGCGCGGGCCGCGACGGAGAGCTGGGAATGTCGTCAGGAAAATCGTCGGTCAAACGAGGCGCCTTTTCCCAATACTCCGCCCAGGTTTTGTAACGCTTCGGCTGGCGAGGCGTCAGGATGAGTTTCTCGCCTTCGCGCTCGATGAGGACCTCATCAACGTCGAAGCGAAACTCCTTGGGAATTCGCACCGCCTGGCTGCGCCCATTCTTGAAGACTTTCGCGACCTTGGAAACTTTAGCTGCCACAAATGATATATATCATTGATACATCACAACCGCGACTGAACCGAAAAACACAAGGCCCGCGACATCGATGATGCCGCGGGCCCTTTCGTATTCGAGATCCTTCGAAGAGACTCAGGATGACTCCTCGCCTTCGGCTATGGAGTCAGTTCCTTGCCTTGTCCACCAACCGATCGCTCGCCAGCCATGGCATGAAGGAGCGGAGCTTGCGCCCTACTTCCTCGACCGGATGATGCTCGCCTTCCTTGCGCATCTCACGGAAGTGCGGAAGGCCCGCGCGATACTCATTGATCCATTCGTTGGCGAACTTGCCGGATTGAATATCCGCGAGGATTTGCTTCATCGCCTTGCGCGATTCCTCGCTCACCACTCTCTTGCCGCGGGTCATATCGCCGTACTCGGCGGTGTTGCTGATCGAATAGCGCATGTTGGAGATGCCGCCCTCGTAAATCAAATCGACGATCAGCTTCACCTCGTGTACGCATTCGAAGTATGCCATCTCGGGCGCATACCCAGCCTCGACCAGCGTTTCGTAGCCGGCCCGAATGAGTTCCGTCAGCCCGCCGCATAGCACCGATTGCTCGCCGAAGAGATCGGTCTCCGTCTCTTCCTTGAACGTCGTCTCGAGGATCGCCGCGCGCGCTCCGCCGATCGCGGCGCCATAGGCAAGTCCGATCTTGCTGGTGTCGCCCGAGGGATCCTGCTGTACCGCGAGGAGACACGGAACACCGCGTCCCTTCGCATACTCGGAGCGCACCAGATGGCCCGGACCCTTGGGCGCGATCATGAAAACGTTGACATCCTTGGGCGGCTTGATGAATCCGAAATGGATGTTGAAGCCGTGGCCGAACGCGAGATACTTGCCCGGCTTGAGTGCGGGCGCGATCTCCTTTTCGTAGATTTCACTACCCTGCTCGTCTGGCACCAGCATCATGATGACGTCGGCCTGCCTGGCAGCTTCCGTCGTATCGAAAACCTTCAGTCCGTTTTTCTCGGCCTTCTCGATGCTGGAGCTGCCCTTGCGAAGACCGACTCGCACGTCCATTCCGCTGTCGCGGAGATTGAGGGCATGCGCGTGTCCCTGGCTCCCATAGCCGATGATAGCGATCTTCTTGGGGCGAAGAAGGCTCAAGTCAGCGTCGCGATCGTAATAAACTTTCACGCCTATTCTCCTGCCTTTTGCACCGGGCGCCGATTATGGTTTTCGCTGGGCTGCACCGAGCGCGCCATCGCGATTTTGCCCGAACGCACGATCTCCTTGATTCCGAGCGGGCGAACCAGCGCGATGAACGCCTTGATTTTTTCTTCGTCGCCGGTGAGTTCGACGGTGACCGCGTTGCGCCCGATATCGACGACATGCGCGCGGAAGGCGGTGACGATGGAATCGAGTTCGGAGCGGGTGCGCTCGTCGACCGCGACCTTGACCATCACCATTTCGCGATCGACGATATCGACGCCTTGAAAATCCGTGACCTTGATTACGGAAACCAGGCGGTTGAGCTGCTTGTTGATCTGCTCGAGGATCGTGTCTTCTCCGGAGGAGACGAGCACAATGCGCGAGACCGTCGGATCCAGTGGATCCTCGTTGACGGTGAGCGACTGGATGTTAAAGCCGCGGCCCGAAAATAGACCGGCCACGCGGGCCAGCACGCCGAATTCGTTTTCTACCAGGACGGATATTGTGTGGCTTGGCATTCGGTGGTGTTCGAGCTCTCATGGCCGAATCCGCGGCTCAGTGTGCCTCGTGATGGTTCTGATGACGTTGCAGCATTTCCATCAATCGGTCTTTGGAGGCCAGCTTGAGTTTTTGGATGCGCTTTTTTTCGAGTTCCTCTTCGGTGCTTAGGTGGATTTTGTCGCGGAAGGCTTCCAGTTGATGCTTGAGCTCCTGATGTTCGACGTACAGGGCCCGCATCGCGTCGTCATGAATCATCAATTGCTGGATGATCTCTTCGTCTCGTCGCTCCATGGCCTCTCCTTGGCGGCGGCAACTGGAGGTGCCGCCACGGGTTTGAACGTGGCCTCTGCAGTGCGGACATAAAGTGGTTCGAGGGTGGCGGGCAAATCTATCTCGCCGCGCGATAGCCTCTCCGCTCCCAATGCCGCGACATATCGGCCGCGCGAGTTAAACTCCACTTCGTCCAAAACGGTGGATGGTGTTCCGCGCTCGCTGAGTAACAACGATGCTTCCTTGGCTGTGGAATCTCCGATCAGTATAACGCCGTCCGAAAGCTCTTGGAAAAGGTTCTGTAACCTTATTACCAAGGGTTGCGAAATCTTGTCCAGCCGATCAGTCCCGACCCGGTAAAGATTTGCGTAAACCTCCCCTTTGCGGGCATCGAGGATGGGGCAAATCAGCGCGCCCTCGGATGCCGAGGCCCGCTCGAACGCCCCCAGCGCCAGACAATCAAACGTGGGAATACCAATCAAGGCGCATCCAAGCGCGAGGATCAGCCCCTTCGCGTAGGCGATTCCGACCCGCAATCCAGTGAACGACCCGGGGCCGGTGCCAACCGCGATGCCCTCCAAGTCCTTCAGCTTGATGCCGGCGAGGGTCAATGCCTCAGCAACCGCGTCTGGGAGCTGTGAACCATGCGAGGCTGCCGATCTCTGAACCTCGGCCAGGATTTTCCCATGCGCGAGAATTGCCAGGGATGCAGTCCCGCTTGCAGTGTCCAACCCGAGCACCGGTCCTACGCCGGCGCTCAATTCGAAAAGCCTTTCAGCCCTGAACAATGCGCGAGATGTCATTGAAAATGACGAACGCCATCAAGGCGACCAGCACCAACAGTCCTACTTGCAGCGCCATTTCACGCGTCCGGAGTTTGAGCGGTTTGCCGCGCAGTCCCTCGAACGCGAAGAACAGCAGATGCCCGCCGTCGAGCAACGGCACCGGCAGCAAGTTGATGATCCCCAGTTGCAGGCTGAGCATCACGGTGAACATCAATATCGCCGAGAGCCCCTCGTGCGCTTCCTTGCCTGCCATCTGGGCAATCATGATGGGACCGCCCAGTGCCTGACGTACCGGAGTCGAGCCATTGACAATTTGCCAGATACCGACCGCCAGGGTCGCCGTCATCGCAACGCTTTGGGTAACTCCGTGTTCCACCGACTCGATGGGGCCGTATCGTTTGACCACTTCATCGCCGCGCGGAAGCACGCCGATGATCCAGGTCGGGACCTTGTTGCCGTAAACGGTCATCTCGTCTTCGCGCTTGGGATTGATGGTAAGTTCCAGACGTTCGACCGAAGAACCGGCCCCGCGCTCGATACCCAGTTTGATTGGGGCACCGTTTCCACTTTTGACCGCACTCGAAAAATCGTTCCAGCTCTCGACCGATTTTCCGTTGATCGAGGCGATGCGATCCCCGGGAAGGAGTCCCGCCGCATGGGCCGGCAATCCCTCTTTGGCCTGGCCGACGATAGGAAGCAGCATCGGCACGCCCCATAGAAAGACGATGGTCAACAAAACGGGCGCAAACAGGATGTTCGAGAGCGGACCGGCGAGAACGATGGCGAAGCGCTTCCACAAACTCTGGGTAGGGAAGGAACGAATCTCGAAGGACTTAACCAGCGCTGGAGTCGGATGCTCCGCGAGATAGGCCGCGGCGTCGGCGACTGAATCGCGCGCGTTGATCTCGCGCATCACATCGGCTTCCTCAGGCTTCAGTTCGCGCCCGACAACTTCCCGGGGGCGCGGGTCCGAACGGTCCGGTAGTGTAACGGGCGTCAATGCGGGAGCGTACGAATCCGAGTCACCAACTGCCACTTTCAGCGCCGGCGCGGGAGCATTTGGTCGGGAAAAAACTTGTTTCGCGAGTGCGAGGATCTTCTGGTCGGGATCCTTCGAGGGCAGACTCCAGCGGTAATTTTCCGCCGCTTCGACCACATCAAGCGCGAGCTCGTGAACGTAGTTTTGAAGTTCTTCCGAGCGAGGTTCTTCGCCGACTTCCTCGCCGAGCATCCGCACGTAACCTCCGAACGGTGTCAGTCCGAGGGAGTATTCGGTTTCGCCCCGCCGCATGCCCCAAATCTTGGGCGGGTATCCGATGGAGAACCTGATAACGCGAACCCCGAGCCGCTTCGCCATCGCGAAGTGCCCGGCTTCATGAACGACGATTAAAACGGCAAGAATGCAAGCGGACGCGATTATTGTAGTTAGCAAAGCGGACTCCTCCGAAACCTCTGCGCTCGGTCCCCCGACACGAGGCAGTGCGACCGCGCGTCGCGTCGCATCATCGAGAGTAATAGTAAGTCAAAACTGCCGCGAAGACCAGTGAACAAGTTCTATCGAGCAAACCGCCATGTCCCGGAAGAATCCAGCCTGAATCCTTGACTCCGGCAACTCGCTTAAACGCCGAGTTAGCCAGGTCGCCGATGATCGCGAGGATCGCCACCAGGGCCGCGAAGACCATCAGCCTTGCGATGCCCCATTGCACAACCAGCCAGGGCCGGAGAATCAGAGCCCCCGCGATCGAAGCCACAATTCCGCCGATCGCGCCTTCGACGGTTTTCCCGGGACTCACCTTGAACGCGAGCTTGTGGCGTCCGATGGCACGTCCGACGAAGTAGGCGCCGGTGTCCGCACAGATCACCAGCAGCAGCATCAGGACCACCAACTTGATTCCATCGGGGCCGTTTCTCACCAGTGCAAAAAATGGAAAAAGCGGGCCGACATAGAGTGCTCCGCTCGCGACCTCCATCAGGCCACGGGGAATCGATTCGGGTCCGGAAATTCCGACCGCGATTACGTTGAGCGTCGCAACCGCTACCACTGCCAGCAGGATGATCAATGCCCTTTGCGGGTCGGGATACGGTGGCCGGATAGAATCCGAATCTAGGCCCGGCCAGCAGCCATAGCAGCGGAAGCAGCCCGAGCGTCAGCAGCGCCAGCATCGATGCCGGCGAAAGCGGTCGCATCGCTTCATAGACTTCGTAGAGGCCCCACAGACCGAGCACGCCGATCATCAGGCTGAATGCGCCATCGGGGAGGAAGAAGATCGCTGCGAGGAGTACCGGGAGCGCGATCGCCGCGGTCAGAAGCCTAGTTCTGAGCACGCAGCCGGGTGTCGCCGTCCGCGGGAACTCCGCCGAACCTGCGCTCGCGCGCCTGATATGCGGACAGCGCGGTGAGGAATTCGCGCTCGCGGAAATCAGGCCATAGCGTCTCGGTGAAATAGAGTTCGGTGTATGCGAGCTGAAACAGGAAGAAGTTCGAGACTCGCTGCTCGCCCGAGGTGCGGATGAACAAGTCCGGATCCGGCATCGCGCCGGTGGCGAGCGATCGCGCGATAGTGGCCTCGTCGATCTCTTCAGGCTTCATGCTGCCGGCTGCAACCGCATCGGCGATTTTGCGCACCGCTGAGGTGATATCCTGCCGCCCGCTGTACGGCAGCGCGAGGCCCAGCGTCATGCCCTGATTCTTCGCGGTCATCTCAACGGTCTGTTCGAGAGCGTGTCGAAGCGGCGGCGAGAGCCGGTCGCTTTGACCGAGCGCGAGCACGCGAATCTCGCGCTTCATCAGGCGCTTGCCCTCGGTGATGAGGTAGCGATGAAAGAGTCGCATCAGGAAATTCACTTCGGTGGAAGGACGTCCCCAGTTCTCGTGCGAAAATGCGAACAGGCTCAGATATGGAATGCCCAGTTCGCGCGCTGTTTCGACTACCGCACGGACCGAATCCTTGCCGCGTCGATGGCCCTCGTTGCGGATCAGTCCGCGCCGCTGAGCCCATCGCCCGTTGCCGTCCATCACGATTGCAACGTGACGCGGCAGCCGCTCGCGATCGAGAGATAGATTTGGGAATTCGTCGGTTGGTAGTGAAATCGCCACTTCCGGATGTGACCTGACTTTTGGATCCGCTTGCGCTATCGGGGTGCGCGCGCCGATGCAGATGCGCCCCGATACCCCCTTTTGGTCAGACCTCCATTATCTCCGCTTCTTTCGCGGCCAGGACCTTGTCGAGCTTTTCGATGAATTCGGTAGTGAACTGCTGGACCTTGGCTTCCGCGCCATGCAAATCGTCTTCGGTAATCTTCTTGTCCTTGTGCAGATCCTTGAGCATGTCGTTGGCGTCGCGGCGATGGTTGCGCACTCCGACACGATGATCCTCGGCGATTTTTTTGACGTGCTTGACCAGTTCCTTGCGGCGTTCCTGGGTCAATTCGGGAATCGGGATGCGAATGATCTTGCCGTCATTTTGCGGCGTAAGGCCCAGATCGGAACTCTGGATCGATTTTTCGATTTCGTGCAGCGCGGTCTTGTCGTACGGCGTGATGACGATCAGTCGCGGCTCGGGTGCGGCCAGCGATGCCACCTGGCGAATGGGAGTCTTGGCGCCGTAGTAGTTGACTTGCAAACTTTCCACCAGGCTGGTCGAGGCGCGACCGGTGCGCACTCTCGATAACTCGTGGCGAAACGCCTCGACAGTTTTCTCCATTTCGGAACGCGCTAGATCAATTACTTCGCCCTGCATGTTAAGCTTCGCTCCCTACCCAGGTGCCGATAGTCTCTCCCATCACGGCTCTTCTTATATTACCCGGTTTGCGAAGATTGAACACAATAATTGGCAGCCGGTTGTCCATGCACATCGAGATCGCGGTCGAGTCCATCACCTTCAGGCCGCGATTGAGCACGTCGATATAGGTCAGCCGATCGAAACGGGTCGCGCCGGCTTCCTTGAGCGGGTCGCGATCGTAGACACCATCTACCGTATGACTCGCTTTGAGAATAACGTCGGCACCGATTTCGAGCGCTCGCAGGCTCGCCGCGCTATCGGTGGTGAAGTAAGGATTGCCGGTGCCGGCCGCGAACAGGACCACGCGCCCCTTTTCGAGATGGCGTACCGCGCGACGACGAATGTACGACTCCGCCACCGATTGCATCGCGATCGCCGAGAGCACCCTGGTCGGAACCTTGTTGCGCTCCAATGCATGCTGCAGGGCGAGCGCATTGATGACGGTGGCGAGCATCCCCATCTGGTCGGCGGTGGAGCGATCCATGCCGCGCGCCTCGTATTCGCTGCCGCGCATCATGTTGCCACCGCCGATCACCAGCGCGAGCTGGATGCCGAGGTCATAGACTTCTTTGACTTCGAGGGCGATTTCAGCGAGCGCATCGAGGTCGATGCCGCTGCCACTGGCGGGCGCCAACGCCTCACCTGACAGCTTCAGGAGCACGCGATTGTAACGAGGTAACGGACTCAAACGGTTTTGAACCTCCGCCATCGTTTGCAATCCCACCCCCAGGATGCTCTCGCCGCTGTTGGTAGCGAGTACCTGTTAGGAGGCCACGCCGTCTTCGGTCTTGGCCGCGATCCCTTCGCCGAGCTGGAAACGCACGAAGCGTCGAATCTCGATTTTCTCGCCCGATTTTCCGGTGAACTCGCCAATCAGATCGGTGATGGTCTTGTTGGGATCTTTCACCCAGCTCTGCTCCATCAGGCAAGCTTCTTTGTAGAACTTATCGAGCTTGCCTTCGACGATCTTCGCAATGACCTGGGCGGGCTTGCCGCTGCCCTCGGCCTGCGAAGCGTAGATCTGCTTCTCTTGCTCGAGCACATCGCTGGCGATGTCCTCACGCTTGATGGCGCGGGGATTGGTCGCCGCGATCTGCATCGCGATGTCCTTCACCAGGCTCTGGAAATCGGGGCCTTTGGCGAAGAAGTCCGTCTCGCAATTGACCTCGACCAGCACTCCGAGCTTGCCGCCGGCATGAATGTACGAGCCGACCGATCCCTCCGAGGCGACCCGACCGGCGCGCTTGGCGGCCGAGGCGATGCCTTTTTCGCGCAGCCAGACGGCGGCCTTTTCAAGGTCGCCCTTGCTCTCGGCCAAGGCCTTCTTGCAATCCATTACGCCGGCGCCGGTTTTCTCGCGCAGCTCTTTAACGATATTGGCGTTGACTTCCATCAGTGATGCTCTATGTCAAAAAACGTTGTTTATAGATACACGAACCCGAGTCCGCGTTTTCCCACCGCTTCCGCGATGGGGACGGGCCTCGGGTCGCCTTATGCCTAAACTGCGGGTGACGATTCCGATTGTCCGCCGCCGCTCCCGTTCGAACTCGGCCCCGAATCGTCGATACCCTTCTGCCGCTCCTCGGCCAGATGCTTGCCCTCGATCGCCGCATCGGCAATCGCCGCGGTGAACAGCTTGATCGCGCGAATCGCGTCGTCGTTGCCCGGGATGCGATACGCGATCAGGTCCGGGTCGCAGTTGGTATCGACCACCGCGATAACCGGAATACCGAGGCGCTGCGCCTCCGACACCGCGATGTATTCCTTCTTGGTGTCGATGACCCATAGCGCGTCGGGCAGCTTGCGCATGTTTTTGATCCCGCCCAGCGTCAGCATCAGCTTGGCGTGCTCGCGCGCGTTCTCGCTCATCTCTTTCTTGGTGAGCGCATTGACCATCTCGGGGTCGGCCATGATGTCTTCGAGCTTCTTGAGCCGCTCGATCGAGGCGCGGATGGTCTGGAAGTTGGTCAGCATGCCGCCCAGCCAGCGATTGTTCACGAAGAACATGCCGCATCGCTCGGCCTCTTCCTTGACGATATCCTGGGCCTGCTTCTTGGTACCGACGAACAGGAGGCGTGCCGCCTTGCGCGGCAATATCGCGCGCGAAGTCATAGCATGCGCGGAACATTTTCACGGTCTGTTGCAGGTCGATGATGTAGATGCCGTTGCGGGCCCCGAAAATGTACGGTTTCATCTTCGGGTTCCAGCGGCTGGTCTGATGGCCGAAGTGGACCCCGGCCTCCAGCAGCTGCTTCATAGAAATTTCGGTCATAACGTCTGTTTAGTCCTCAATTTTAGCGAGCGCAGCCCCCCAACCTAGCAAGCTATTCGCCTCGTTCAAACCCCAATTTAACCATTTCCGTGCGGTCCATCAGGCGTTCATTGAATCCAGGAACTCGTCGTTGGTCTTGGTCTTCTCCATCTTGTCGATCAGGAACTCCATCGCCTCGACCGAATTGAGTTGCGACAACAACCTGCGCAGGATGAAAACCCGGTTCAACGTGGCGCGGGAGAGCAGCAACTCCTCCTTACGCGTCGAGGAACGCTGGATGTCGATGGTCGGGAAGATGCGCTTCTCGATAAGCCGCCGATCCAGCCCAATCTGCTGATTGCCGGTGCCCTTGAACTCTTCGAAGATGACCTCGTCCATCCTCGATGCCGGTGTCGACCAGCGCAGTGGCGATGATGGTCAAGCTGCCGCCATCTTCAGTGTTGCGCGCGGCGCCGAAAAACTTCTTCGGCTTATGCAGCGCGTTCGAGTCGACGCCGCCTGAGAGAATCTTGCCCGACGGCGGCACCACGGTGTTGTAGGCACGCGCGAGGCGGGTGATCGAATCGAGCAGGATCACCACGTCGCGGCCGTGCTCAACCAGACGGCGCGCCTTTTCGATGACCATCTCGGCCACTTGCACGTGGCGGGTCGGCGGCTCATCGAAGGTCGAGCTGACTACCTCGCCCTGCACCGAACGCAGCATGTCGGTGACTTCTTCGGGGCGCTCATCGACCAGCAGCACGATCAGCACGACCTCAGGATGATTGTGCGCGATCGCCTTGGCGATCGCCTGCAGCATCATGGTCTTGCCGGTAAACGGCGCCGCCACGATAAGTCCGCGCTGACCTTTGCCGATCGGTGCGATCAGATCGATAACGCGGGTGGTGAGGTCTTCGTGATTGTATTCGAGTTTGAGGCGTTCGGTGGGGTAAAGCGGCGTCAGGTTATCGAACAGGATCTTGTCGCGCGCTTTCTCCGGATCCTCGTAGTTGATCGATTCAACCTTGAGCAGCGCGAAGTAGCGCTCGCCCTCTTTTGGCGGCCGAATCAGCCCCGAGACGGTGTCGCCGGTGCGAAGATTAAACTTCCGGATCTGGCTCGGCGATATATAGATGTCATCGGGGCCGGGCAGGTAGTTGTAATCGGGAGAGCGCAGGAAGCCGAAACCGTCGGGCAGAATTTCCAGCACTCCCTCGCCGAGGATGGCTCCGTTGCGATGCGCCTGCGCCTGGAGGACCGCGAAGATCATCTCCTGTTTGCGCATGTTGACGGCGCCTTCGACCTCGAAGTCGCGCGCGACCTGCGCCAGCTCGGTGACCTTGGCCCGCTTGAGCGCCTTGAGATTCAGCACGCCCTCGGGCGAAATCACCTCGACCGGTTCAGACGATTGTTGCGGACGATCGACGATCTGGCGTGGTTCGGAAGGAACCGAATCGTCGCGCATATCGTGATGTCTCGCCGCTCCTCTACCTTTAGCCATATGCCTCCCCCGCATCCTGCTCACTCTGCCTTCTTCTTGATTCTCCATTTAACCTGAACTCCGTCTGGAACAGTCGCCCAGTGACGGCATTTGAAATCGTGCGTGGTAACCGGCCCGAGTCAGGGCAATCCTGCGGATTAGACCCACCTGAGCGTTGGCGATCGGAGTGCGAATAAGAATAACGCCGGGTCTCGGGTGTGAGGGGCTGGCCGACAGATTGGCCGAGGTGGTTTTGAACGTCGCCCCAGCATCCCAAAGTGCGGAAGCTACAAGCAACCGTACCCAAGCCTGCAAAAGCTGTCAACGGCCCAACAAATGTTCTTTCACCAGCGCGTCGATCCTCAATCTCTCGAGGTCGACGCCGCGGGCGATGAGAAATCCGGTGAAATCCGGCGGCATTGGCGCGAAGTAAATCTGGCGCTGGCGCGTGCGTGGATGCTCGATCGACAACTGCATCGCATGCAGCGCGTGGCGTTGGAAGTCTCCCGCTTGGCCGACGCGAAGTTCCTTTGACCCGCCGCCATACAAAACATCCCCCAGGCATGGATGCCCGATCGACGCGAGGTGAACACGTATCTGATGAGTGCGGCCGGTTTCCGGCATCACGATCACCAGCGTCGATTCTGGTGATTCGTGAAGGCGTTCGACCACGACGATGTTGCTGAGGGCGTCGCGGGGCGTATGCGAATGCACCGACATCCGCTTGCGATCGGTCGGATGGCGTCCCAACGGGCGCTCGATAGTGACCCGATCGCGCGCGACGATTCCGCGCACGATCGCAAGATAGACTTTCTTCACCGTGCGCGCCTTGAACTGCGCCGAAAGCGCGGCCTTCGCAAACGGCGTTCGCGCCACCACCATCACGCCCGAGGTCTCCTTATCGAGGCGATGCACGATTCCGGGCCGCAGCACGCCCCCGGCCTCGGCCATCGTTGCGAGTTCGGGAAACCTCGCCAGCAGCGCATCTACCAACGTCGCATCGGGATGCCCCGGCGCAGGATGCACCGTCATCCCCGCCGGCTTGTTGACGACGATCAATTCGTCGTCGGCATAGAGCACCTCGATCGACGGCGCGGTCTGCGACACCTCGCGAGGCTCCATCGGCGGCGGCTCCGCCACTCCGACGCGGTCGCCCTGATGCACCGCACTCGACGGACGCGAGGTCGCGCCATTGACGGTGACCAGGCCGGCCTTGATCATGCGCGCGACTTGCGAACGGGTGTACTCGGGACCAAGCGCCGAGGACACGAACACGTCAAGCCGCATGCGTTCGTGGTCCGGCGCGACTTTCAACTCGGCGAGCATTGAAAGCGCATCACAGGAAAAATGACCAGTGCGAGCCTCCGGTCGGCTTCGAAGTGCAATTTGTGGTGGGCGCCACACCGGGCCCATTGTCGGTGGTGGTGCAGGTGGTATCGGTCGAGGCCGGCGTGTTGCTCGAGATGCTGATGCATCCGGCGCAGCCGATCGCCGCGACGATTGCCAGCGCGCGAAGCAGGTGGCTCAAGTGGTTGCGCATCACCTGACGATTTTAATCGACAATCTATCGACCTGCGATAGCGCGAATTTACTGCACCTGCGCAGGCTTGCTCGATCCCGCGGGAACGTCAGGCGCAGGAGGCTGGGCCGGTTGCTCGCAAGTGACATCGGGGCGGCTTAGAAACATCAATCCCGCCGTTTGCGCTTTGCAATTGGTGCCGAGCGAGCTATCGACTGGTTGCGAACTGTAGAAGCATCCGGTGGCGAGCGCGGCGATCGAAGTGGCGACTAGGAGGGGATGAGGTCGCATCGAATTCAGGCTCCGGCAATCGTCAGTAGTGTGACTTACACTATTCGCCAATGGTAGAAGGGCGGCGGCTTGATACGAGGTTAATGGCCACCGATCAAAACATGTCCATCCTTGTGAAATTTCCCGCCACATCGGGGCCGAGGTCGAGTAGCCGGGATTTATTACCAAACATGGACACGCGAATTGCTGACATCGGGGATAGTTCGCCAGCACTTCTTCGTCACTCTTCAATGCACGAAGCCGCCTCCCATGATAAAGACCGGGCCGTCTGTGGTGTTCATTGCGAGACCATTGTTGCCCCAGCGTATCAACCGGTTCGGCAGGCCGCCCCCGCCGCCATTACCCGTGACGAATACGGAGTCAATCACCGACAAGTCGGTCAGGTTGTAAGAAGTGATGCCATTCACGAGGAAAAACGCACGGTTTATAGTCGAGTCCGGTACCATCGCGAAGACCGGGGATTCGTTGGGCCCCGCAAACTGCCCCGTAGTAATTCCGGTTAACGGATCGATGACCTGGCCGTTGTCGGAATAGATGAGGCCGGTTCCGCGATCGAAGTGGATTCGCTTTTCATTTGCGACGAAAGCAGAATCAAAATCGTTCAAAGACGTAATCCCGTCGTCGTCGACCGGCATATTGTAGAAATCCAAGCCGCCGGACTCATTATTTGCGGCGTATATCACCGTTGGATCGATTCCCCATTGAATCGAATCGTATATGTTTCCGCCGCCAAAAAAGCCCGGTGCCGTTTTGGTTCGTGGACTACCTTCGTCGAAAATGACAATTCCGCCTTCTGAATGTGGCGAGGAATTCGAAACACCAAGAGAGACCGCGATGGTATGTGGATTTCCTGGCGCCACTTGCAGATCGAGTGCGAAGTAGGGACCAAAGAAAAGGCTCCTTCCGAGTGGAATGGTTATGTCCGGAGTCAGAGCAGGCAAAATGAAGCGCTGGACCGATGAGGTATCGTCCAGACCAGCATAAAGAAATTGGCCGTCATCGGAGATCGCAAGATGGTCCGGATTGCTTCCGACGAAGATCGATCTCGTAATGGTGCCGGAAGTCAAATCGAGCACTGCGATTGTGTTATTCAGTTCCGGCGGTGAACCCTCAAATGACGGATTCTCCGGCACCGATAGGTAAATCACCTGCCGCGCCGGGTCGTACGCCATGTCATTCGCTTCCACGTTTACTTCCAACTGGGCAAGGGGGGCCACACCTGCGGAGCCGACAAAGAAGGTCGAGGCCGGCGAAGACCCTCCTCGCGATGAAACAGTGACGAACCTGGTTCCCACGGTAGAAACGTCGGCGGCGGGAACGCGAGCCGTCAATTCGGTAGCCGAAACATATCGGGTCGGTAGAGTCCTCCCGTTCCACCTAACCTTGGAGCCACGGGAGAAGCTTTGTCCCGTGACATCCAGGGTGAACTTTGCGTCACCTGCGACAGCGGACCCTGGATTCAGAGTTGAGATAGTGGCCGTTCGATCACCCGTGCCCGTAAGCCGGACCGAAGCTGTCGAACTTCCCTTGGTCGCATCGGTCAGGATCGAGACGGTAGCGTTGAAAGGCCCGTCTGCGGGCGGCTGAAATCCGACCACCGTGGTGGCTTCTGCTCGTGGCTCGAGGGTGGACCCGGCCCGAGGTGTCTCTATCAGGATGAACGCGGGATTTTTGGGCAAAGATACGGAATTGATCACAAGTGGAGCGTTGCCCGCGTTTCTGATCACGAATTTCTTGCTTCGTGAAGCGGTTCGTCCGAAGGATAGCTTCGCCGGCGCCACCGCTAACTTGCTGAACAGCGGCCGCGCCTCGGGAAATTTCTGCTGTGCCCACGAAGTACGAAAAGTGATCCCGAGAGCGGCGACAGCGCAGAACGCAGCGATGTTCCTTCCAATCATCCCCCCTCCGAACCGGAACGAGCAAACAAGCTCGACACTCAACCATAAACTGTCTGTTAGGATAATGAAACAGAACCGGCTTTTCTCAGCCCTCCATTCGAGTCACCGATCACTGCCGGACTTGTTGTGGCCATTGGGACCTCGAGCGAAGCATTCGGATATGCCGCTACGCCGCACGTCGCGGGGCGTACAATCGATGGGGTATCATGGCGCGAGTTCGGTACGGCTTACACTGACCGCTTGCGGGTCAGTTCCGGCTTGCTCAGTCGAATCGGAACATCACTGCAACTATCGGGTACGCTGCTGAGTGTGACTACTCCATCGGGCGATGGTAGAAGAGCGGGATTATTGAATCTGGCATGAGAATTCGCGTCCCCAAATTACTGATTCTGATATTTGCTTTTTTTACGGCAATCGGCTCGTCGCCGCAGGCCGCGACGCCGTCCGTGCCCGGGCGCGTCGTGATCCTGATGGTGTGGGACGGACTGCGGCCGGACCTCGTCACCAAGCGTGACACGCCAAATCTATACCAGATGGCGCATGACGGCACGCGCTTCGACCGCCATCATTCGATGTACCCGACGCTGACGATGGTGAATGCCGCGGCGCTTGCCACCGGCGCCTCGCCCGGCGTCAACGGAATTGTTGCCAACACGATGTTTCTCGCACCCGCGCTTGCGGACAAAGCATCGGCGCTGGATGCGAGCGCGCTCGGCAAGAAGCTCGCCAAGCCGCTGTTTTTTGAGAGCACCGCGCTGCTGGCGTCGCTCAATGGCGAGAGCGCCTTCGCCGGACGTCTGCTCGGCCTCGACACGATTGCGCAGCAAGTCGAGCGCGAAGGCGGATACCTGACCGTCGCAGGCAAGCAGGGACCGACCTTTCTGTTCGACGATCGGGTGGAATCGGTCAAGGAGGGCGTCGATTCGATCGGCAATCCGCACAAGGATTATCTCTTCGTCACCGATGATCTCGCAGAGCCGGCGCAACCGGGCGTCGAGAAAGCTCCTCGCAGTAGCTACCAGGGCGTGGCCGATTCCTCGCGCGATGCCTATTTCACCCGCACCGTGACCGAGAAAGCGATCCCAGCCGCAAAACATGCTTCCGACGCGGGGCGCCCTTCGCTCATCGTGTTGTGGCTGCATAATCCCGATCTGACCCAGCATCTGGCAGGCCTCGGCACGCTGCCTGCGATAGAGGCGCTGGCCGCCGCCGACCTCAACCTGGCGAAGGTGCGGGCGGCGGTTGCGAGCGCGGGCATCGAGGATCGCACCGATGTCATCGTGGTGTCGGACCATGGGTTTGCCACGGTGCGGATGACGATCGATTTGAATGCGCTGCTGACCAGTGCGGGGCTCAAAAAATCGCTCGACAGCGACGACGTGGTGGTGGCGCGCAATGGCGGCAGCGACCTCATCTACCTTTCCAGGACGGCGTTCCCGAGTGAGAACTCGCGTCGCGAGGAGCTGCAGAAAATCGTCAATTTCGCTGAGGCGCAGGAATGGTGCGGCCCGATTTTCTCGCGCGACCTCGCACCGGTAGCGATCGAAGGGAAGCATCGACGCAGGCCGCCCAGGGAGAAGCCCTATCTGGGGTGGATCGATGGCACCTTCGCCCAGCAGGTAATCGGCATCTTCAATCCGGCACGCTCGCCCGACCTGACCATCTCATTTCGCGAAATTTCCGACCTGGACAATCAGAAGCTCACCGGTCCCGACCTTCCCGCTTTCGCGATTGCGGCCAAGGGGCAAACTTCGGTGAAGAATAATTCCAAGACCCTGGTGCATCCGGTGAAAGGCATCCTGTATGCCGATGCGCCAAATTCGTTTACCACCGGGATGGGGATGCATGGCGCGGCTGGTGCGGCCGAGATCCACAACGTGTGCGCCGCCATCGGACCCGACTTCAAGCATGCCTTCGTTGATACCAACCCAACCGCGAATGTGGATATCGCGCCGACCATCACACGGATACTGCATCTGGCGCCCAACACCGGACCGGGTGGCGCCCGTCCAACCGGCCGTGTGCTGACTGAGGCGTTTCCGGGCGAGCGTCAATGGGTCGGGACCGCGAGGCCGGTATCGCTAAGCACCAAGCTGACTCTGCAAGGGGTCGAGGTAACCAACACTTTGCGCATCACTCGGTTGGGCGAGCATGACTACCTGGACAACGCGACCGAAGCGCGCAACCCGCTCGGAAGCAGCCCCTAGGCATCGCGAATTTACCCTAAACCACGGCCTCGAAGCGGCCGGAAAACCCAATCCCGATAAGGAGTCTTCGACGTTTGTTCTCCTGAACCGCGAGTGGCTTTGTTTTGCTGCTTTCGCGATGTGTGGAGCATCATGCGGTGGGTTCGTTTATGTATTGCTGCCAAATCTTAGTGGGTTTGTTCTTGCGATTTCAGACATTCGGAGCCGCATTCATCGAGAAAGTCTCGACAATCATTCCGCCGGCGTCGATGATGGCGCCCCCGCATCATCATGATAGCACGTCTTGACCGCAGGCTGTGTCGGAATTCTACTGCTTGGCGGTAGTGCTGAAGCAGGGGGCTGCGCCACCATTGCCGGCGAACTGAGATCGATAGTTTGCGCAGGCCGTCGATGTCGCAAATGGCCCGATCTGCGTTGCTACGCCCGCCTGGCTGAAAAGCACGAAGTACCAGACCGCCACTGCCAATAGGAGTCGTCTAAACATGCGGCGATTGTAATGGTCATAGCTAAGCCAGTGAAGCGATGAATTCGCCAGCAAAATCGCCTGGCGGCGCGGCTGATTCGATGCTGGCATCGCGTCGGCAAGGTGACGCTTAAGGCGACGCCGCATGGTCCGCTGACGATCTCCTGACAATGCGGGGGATTTGACGGAGTTTTGGCAGCGACTGAGAGCGGAAGCGCAGCAACATCCTGATTAGCCTCGTATAGCCGCAGGCGCGGAAATTGCTCGATGTTTCCGCGATATGAAGCATCGGGGTCGCTCCGCGAGCTCGCAAAAGTCCCCAAGATCGTCCTTCGGCAACGGGTTCGGTCCCGTTTCTATCGTCAGAGTCTCGCCGCGATTTTCGCTTGCGGCCAGCCATTACAATCGGGGCAACCAAATGCTCGCGCACGGCAAACTGGCCGACGCCGAACGATCCTACCGTCAGGCGCTGGCGCTCGCGCCCAATGATGCGGAAGCGTGGGCGAACCTCGGTTGCACCATGTGGAGGCTCGACCGTCTTGCCGAAGCTGAGGCGAGCCTCGGGCGCGCAATCGCGTTGCGGCCCGAGTTTGCCGCGGCTCACAACAATCTCGGCGGCGTGCTGGAAGCACTGGGGCGACTCGAGGAAGCGAGCCTCCAGTATCGCGACGCGATCAACCATGACCCCGACCAGGCGCAACCGCTTTGCAATCTCGGCGCGGTACTTCATCGCCTGGGACGATTTGAACAGGCCAAGGCCGCGTATGCGCGGGCGCTGACGCTGAAGCCCGGCTTCGCGGAAGCCTGGTCAAACCTGGGCGCCGCATTCCTGGCGCAGCGTGAATTCAATGAATCGGAGAGCTGTCTCCGGCGCGCGATGGAACTCAGTCCACGGAATCGGCAGGTCCTGAGTAACCTCGGCGACGTGCTGCGAATCCAGGGAAAGTTTTCGCAGGCCGTCGAAATCTATCGAAAAGCATTGGCAACCGATCCGGACAATGTCCCCCAGATGGTCAAGCTGGCGCTCGCGCAGGAAGTCATCCTCGATTCACGTGAGAGCGCGCTCGCGCGGCGCGCCGAGGTCCTCCAGTCTCTCGACGACCTGCTCGCGCGGAATGTACAGCTCTCCGATCCGCATCACGAAGTAGGGATGACGAATTTCTATTTCGCCTACCAGGATGTGAACGACATCGAGCTGCAGTCCTTGAGCGCGAAGTTCTATCTGAACGCATGCCCCAGACTTGGCTGGAGCGCGCCCCATTGTTCGGCGCCCAGGGCCTCGGAGGCCCGCCTGCGGATCGGTTTCCTTTCGGCGAGCTTGTTCGAGCACACCATCGGAAAGTTCTACACCGGCATCATCCAGAAACTATCGCGCGAACGCTTCGAGGTCGCGGTGATCGGGCCGCCGCACGACCCCGACCCGATCAGCGAAGCGATCCGGCGCGATGCGGATCGAAGCGTCGAAATACCCCACGATTTGTATCCGGCGCGCGACCTGATCGCCGCCGAGCGCCTCGACATTCTTTTTTATCCCGACCTCGGAATGACGCCGCTGACGTACCACCTCGCGTTCGCGCGGCTGGCGCCGGTGCAATGCGTAAGCTGGGGTCATCCGGTGACCACCGGCATTCCGGCCATCGACTATTTCATCTCCGCAAAGAGCATCGAGCCGCCGGACGCGCAACTGCATTATTCGGAGCGGCTGGTGCTGCTCGACCGCCTGCCGACGTATTACTGGCGGCCGCATCATCCGGCGACCCCGTTCACCCGGGCGGAATTCGGCTTTCCCGATGACGCGCGGCTATATGTATGCCCGCAGAGCCTGTTCAAGCTGCATCCCGACTTCGATGTGGTGCTGGCGACCCTGCTGCGGCGCGATCCGAAAGCGCGCCTGCTGCTGCTTTCGGGAATCCACCAGCATTGGGATCGGCTGCTCAGCGCGCGCATCGCAAGGGGCTTCCCGGACATCGCCGATCGAGTGGTGTTCGTTCCACGCATCCCGCAAGCGCAATTCTTCCGGCTCCTGATGATGGCCGATGTGATTCTCGATCCGCCATTCTTCGGCGGCGGCAACAGCAGTTACGAAGCGTTCGCGATGGGCTTGCCGATCGTGACGTGGCCGGGCCAGTTCATGCGCGGACGGGTCACCGAAGGCTGCTACCGCCAGATGGGCTTCATGGAACTGGTGGCCGACAGCCTCGATTCCTATGTCGAGATCGCGCTGCGCCTCGCCAATGACGGCGACTGGCGCGAGCAGGTAAAGAACGAAATCGCGACCCGCTCGGCGGTGCTCTATGAAGACGCGAGCGTAGTCACAGAGATGGAAGATTTTTTGTGCGCCGCCTTCGAGGCGCAGCGGCGCGGCGACCGCATCGCGCGATGGGGGCAGGCATGAACCAGCGCATCGGACGCGACGACATTTGTCAGTCCGTCTGCCCGGCCTGCGGATTTCAGATCGCGGCGCCGTTTTTCAACGGCGGCGCCCAACCGCTGGCGACGCTCGCATGGCCGCGCAGCCAGGCGGCGGCTCATGCGATGGCGCGCCTGCCGATCGACTTCGTACGCTGCGTGGAATGCGGACATGTGTACAATCCGGCCTTTGACTATGCGCAGGTTCCCTACAGCGACAAGCCCAACCTGATGTTCAATCGGGGCGCGCTGTGGTCGGAGTTTCTCCAGGACACCATGAGCCAGATGCTGCACCAACTGCCGCCGCATCCGGTGATAGTGGAAATCGGTCATGGCGATGGCAGCCTGCTTGCGGCATTGGCCGAGGCGGGTCCCGCCGGCCGTTGCGTCGGATTCGATCCCCACGGCGCCACTCGCAGCGCAGGGAATCTGGAACTGCGCGCGGAACTCTTCGAACCCGAGGAGCATCTGGCCGAGCTGGCGCCCGACCTGGTGATCAGCCGCCACGTCCTGGAGCATCTGCATAGCCCGCTCGCATTCCTTCAGCGCATCGCATTTGCGGCCGCGCGCATGGGCCGCGAACAACTCGCATACTTCGAAGTGCCGTGCGTGGATCGGGCTATCGCCACCGGACGGACGGTCGATTTTTACTATGAGCACAACTCGCAGTTCAGCACACGGTCGTTTCGTAAAATGCTTTCGCGATGCGGCGCCATCATCAACAGCGTCGGCCACGGCTACGGCGGCGAGGTTATCTACGGATACGTGAGTCTGGGCGGCCAATCGCGACGGCTGAAAATCGCAGATGAGGCGCGCGAATTTCTCGAGGCGGCCAGCGCCGGTCTGGAGCGGATTCCGGCGCAGCTCCAAGCGCTGGCGGCATCGGGTGCGCGAATCGTGGTGTGGGGCGGCACCGGAAAATCCGCGGCATTCATCAATCGCTACGGACTGGACCGGGTCCGATTCCCGATCGTGGTGGATTCCGATGTGGCGAAGGTAGGTACCTTCGTGCCGGGCACCGGACAGGAAATTCTCTCACGTGACTGGCTCAAGGATCATCGGGACGCAGTCATCATCATTCCGCCGCAATGGCGCGCGCTCGATATCGTTCTGGAAATGGAACGCGCCGGAATCGGGTTCAAGCAAATCCTCATCGAGCACGAGGGCGCGCTGATCGATTATTTCACCGGCTCACATCCCTATGAGTTGGGAAAGTACCAGCAATCTGGCGCCGCCGTCGCGAACGCCAGATGAGTACCCCTATTCAAACGCAACTCTGTCCGACCGCGCCCTGCCTATATAGCTTCACTCATCGATACTCGCAGGCTAAGGAAAACCGCATCACCCATCACCTCCCTCCTCCCTTCCCTTCCTACTCTACTATCTCCGACTGAATGGAAAACTCGGACTGGGCAGCAGGCTGAACGGATGTTCAGTTTGTCGGCACCGACCTGAGAGCCTTGCATTAGCGGTGCTCCAACGTATGGTGGAGTTGGTGCAGCATTCTCATCGACGACGCCACAAGGAGTTGGTAATGAGACGAACATCGTACGCCATTGTCGCTACATCTATCCTTATGTTGGTGACGAATTCGTGGGCCACGTCAAATCTGAATCTGTCAAAGAGCAATATCAACAGAATGGCCGACAGTCCCATGGTTAGCGCGAGCGGAGACTTTACCGGACCTGGCGGAGGAACGGTGTATACCACGCCCGCGGATGGTGACTTCGTCCTGACCCAGTTTTGTGGCGATCCGGGAGTGATTAGAGGGGTCCGGCTTAGCGCCACGAATTTTGGAACTATTGCTTTAAGCTGGGATGGAGCCACCTGTTATACCTTCTCGCCCGGGCTCGCGATACCGCAGAATTCGTCACTAAGCTGCACTACAACAGGTAGAGGCCCATTTTTTTGCACGATTTCCGGTGTTCAAGTCCCGGAACCTGCATCGCCGACACCTGTGCCGACCGCCAGTCCGACCCCGATTGTTGCATTCTAGGCGTGAGCAGAGTCCTAACCGAAGCGGATGGCGCATTCGGGCGGTAACCAGTTCAAGAGAGAATCGGTCGTCGCTAGCGGGTGGCTTGTGGTGGTTGTCCCGCTGAGGAAGTCGCCACGCTGCCGAAACCGGTTTCGCAGCGCACAAATATCGTAGGGTGAATCTGAGGAGTTGTGGGGAGTGCGTGATCTTCGCTTACGATCTTCTAATCTCGAACCCCTTCAAATGTGGTTGTGAAGTTGCCACGCCATGATCGCGACGAATTGATTCAGCAAAAAAGAACGACGTCTGTCCGTCGACCATCTAAGGGCGGCCGCCATTCTGCAAGCTGCGCAGGATGTCGGTCTTGGTCACGATGCCGACCAGATGATCGCTGTCGTCGGTCACCAGCAGCATCTGATCGGCGCCTTCGCGCACCAGCAGCCGCAGCGCCTCCGAGAGATCGCTGCTCGACGGCACCCGACTGGTGGCGCGATGGGTCAGGTCGCCAACTTTGACCACATCCCATTGCGCGGGATCGGTCTGGGGCAATACCGCGGTCGCGATAGTGCCCACGACTTTTTCGTGGTCGTAAACCGGGTAGATGGTGTGGCGATGATGCGCCGCGATGCTGGCGCGAAATGCTCCCACTGTGGTGTCGGCTTGCACGCCGACCACGCGGGTCTGCATCACATCGCGCACTTTCGCGCCGCTGAGTTCCGCGATCTTCACCATCTCATGCAGATGCTGATCGCCGGAGACCGAGGCCTCGCCCGAAACCGCGTAGGCGACCGCCGCGCCAATCAGGCTCGGGATCAGGAAGGAATGCCCGCCGGTGGTCTCCGCGACAAACACCACCGCGGTGAGCGGCGTTTTGTAGCCGCCCGCAATGAATGCCGCCATCCCGACCGCGGCGTACAGGTCAACAGTGTTGGTATGCACCAGGGATTGGCCGAAGGCGTTGCCGATGCATCCGCCGGCCAGCAGCAACGGAACGAACATCGCGCTGACGCCGCCGGAGCCGAGCGAACAGATGGTCGCGGCGAGTTTGAAAATCGCAAACACAATGAGCATATGCGAGGGATGCGGGCTGGCGAGGATTTCGCGCACCGCCTCGTAGTTGGGACCGATCGGAATCAGCAAGTTGCCATAAATGCTGACGAAGACCAGTCCGCAGGCCGCGGTGCCGAGTCCGCCGATCGCAAGCTTCGCAACATGCGGAATGTGCAGCGTTACAAAAAAGCGCCTGACTCTACGAAAAGTAATGTCATAGACAATCGCGATCAGCCCGATGATCGCGCCCAGCAATGCCGACCACAGCAGGTCGCTCTCGGCGAAGCTGGTGCTGCCCGCGAACCCGAACAGCGGCTCGGAGCCGGCAAATGCCACCAGCGTTGCATACGAAACCACCGACGCGATGAGCGAGGGCAGCAACGCCTCGTGCGCGAGGTCGTCCTTGTACGGCATCTCGAGTGCGAACACGAGCCCGGTCAGCGGCGCGCGAAATACCGCCGCCATCCCGGCCGCCGCTCCGCTGATGAGCATGATACGGCGATCGCGCGGCTCCAGCCCGAAACGGCGCAGCCTGGTCCATAGCCACGAACCGATCGCTCCGCCGCCATAGATGCTGGGGCCTTCGAGTCCGGCGCTCCCGCCCGATCCTACGGTGGTAACCGAGGCGAGAATTTTCCACCAGAAGGGATGCATGTCGATATCGCCCTGAAAGTCGTGATAGGAGCGAATTATCTCTTCGGTGGAATGCTCGTCGGGATCCGGCGTTCGGTACTGCATGATGATTCCGGTGAGCACGAAACCGACCAGTAGTCCGGCCACGATCGCCCAGTGATGTAACAAGTAGTAGGGGAGCACTCGGGCCCAAATGATGTCCAGAATCAGAGTCGCGACCCCGGTTATCAACAAGCCCGTGATGACGCCGATAATCGGCGCCACCAGCAGCCACTTCTGAATATCACGCGAATAGGTGTCGGCCAGGTCCTCACTTATCAGCGCGGTATAGCGCCGGATGGCGGGCCGATTAAGCAGTTCGGAGTGGAACAGGCGATTCAGGAAAGCCAATCGGAAATCTCCCTTCGCTAAATTGCCGTTCTTTTTTGCTACGCCTGATGAAACATTCGGCGTCCGGAAGTTGTGTCATTTCGGCACATAGAAACATTGATTTGTTGCACTGATGCTACTGATTCGATTACCCACTAGTCATGCTCAACGACGGCGCGCTCAAAAATCGAAGCTAGTTCCACGGAAATTTAAGTAGATGCGCGCCGTAGCGACGTTCCGGAGCAGTTACCTTCAAGCGAGCACGGCCGATGCATCTGTGCGGTCGCGAATCGAATTCGTCGAAATATAACCCTGTCTAGATGGCACGGCAATTGGATGTTTTCATAAACACGGGGTGATTCTTGATTGGGGGGCCGAATCCTTTTCACTCCGTGATCGTCTTTACTAAAGCACATGAAAGAAGAAACGCAGCGGAGCCGGAAAATCGAAACGCCCAGCGATCCTATCGGCTTTCGAATTTTGCTGGTCGAGGACAATCCTGATCATGCCTTCGTTGCGCTGACCGTTGCCCGCCAGGTGCTCGGCGAATGCATCGAACTCATTCATGCCCAAAACGCCGACGAGGCGGTCGACTTGATCGGCCAGTTCACCTCCGAAGATCGTCCCGATCTCTTCATGGTGGACCTGCGCCTGCCAAACAACGGCGGCTTCTCGGTGCTGTCGGCGGTGCGCGGCACCACTGCCTGTGAACACGTGCCGCTGTTCGTCATTACCAGCTCGGGCTACGATCGCGACATCGCCGAATGCTACGAGTTGGGCGCTTCGGCGGTGCTATGCAAGCCGCTCTCGCGCGCCAGCTTCCGCGAGGAGATCGTGCGGGTCGGACTGATTCCCGGAGCACCCGGGACGCCGCTGTACCTGCGGGTTCGCCAGTAACAATCGCATTAGTAAGGATGCCGAGGATCGTGCGCCATGCGCCGCCTCGGCGCCTTGGTTTTTCGCCCACCCCTTCGCTTCTCTTCCCCACGCGCGCCAGCGTAGGATTCTCGTGAATCATTCCGCGCCGTTGCGCATGCGAGGATCTCATCGTGAAGCCGTATCAATTCACCCAAAGCGAAGCCCTGTTCGAACGCGCGAAGAAAGTTGTCCCCGGCGGCATCTACGGGCATCAGACGCCGCTACTGCTGACCCCGGGATCCTATCCGTCGTTCTTCGCGCACGGCAAAGCCGCTCACATCTGGGATGTCGATGGCAACGAATACATCGATTACATGTGCTCCTACGGCCCCATCGTGGTGGGCCATTTGAATCAGCGCGTCGAAGAAGCGGTGCGCAGGCAATCCGCCGAGGGCAACTGCTTCAACGCTCCGACCGCGCGATGGGTCGAGCTCGCCGAGCGCCTGGTCTCGATCACTCCGTTCGCCGATTGGGCCGCATTCGCGAAGAACGGTTCTGACGTCTGCACCTGGGCCACCGAGGTCGCGCGGCATGCGACCGGGCGGCCCAAAATCGCGATGGCCGAAGGCGCGTATCATGGCGCGCATGCGTGGGTGACGCCGGTTCCCAATGGCGTGACGCCCGAGGACCGCGCTAACATCGTGTACTTCCGCTACAACGATCTCGCGAGCCTGAGGCGCGTCGTCGAAGACAATCGCGGCAAGCTGGCGGGCCTGATCATCTCACCGTTTCGGCATGACGCCGGTCACGATTCAGAATTGCCGGTCGAAGGATTCCTGAGCGGCGTGCGCAAGCTGTGCGACGACAATGGGATGGTCTTCATCCTCGATGATGTGCGCGCCGGATTCCGCCTTCACATGGGCGGTTCGGGCGAAGTGTTCGGCGTGCGTCCGGATCTATCGACTTACTGCAAAGCGATCGCCAACGGCTATCCGCTGTCGGCGTGTATGGGAATTGACAGCCTGAAAAAATCGGCCGCCGAAGTCTTCTTCACTGGATCGTACTTCACCAGCGCGGTGCCGATGGCGGCCAGCCTCGCGACGCTGGATGAGCTCGCGGCCACCGGCGGCATCGAGAAGATGCGCACGCTGGGTGAGATGCTGCGCGACGGGATGCTCGGGCAGGCACGCAGCCACGGCATCGAGGTGACGTGGTCGGGTCCGCCGGCGCTGCCCTACATGAGCTTCAAGGCGGATGGAGACAAGCATTCGCGCAACAAACTTTTCTGCGGCGAAGCGGCGAAGCATGGCGTCTATCTGCATCCGCGGCACAACTGGTTCCTGTCGGCGGCGCATACTGAAGAGGACATCAGGCGCACGCTGGAGGTGACCGATAGGGCATTCGCGGTGGTGAAAAAGCAGTTCGGCGAGTAGGTGCTCAAATCTCCGGCCATTTTTCGTGTCACGGCCGCGCGTGCGGTACCCATACGAGGCCTCCAGGACCGCATCGTCGCTCGCGCCCGGACGCTCAGCTCAGCGTCGGAATCGCTTCGACTTCCTTGCCCAACTTCTGTTTTGCTCGCCACAGATCGTATGCGGATTGCATGTTCAGCCAAAGTTCCGGGCCATTCCCGCACAGCTTGCCGAGGCGGACCGCCATTTCCGGCGTCACTGCTGTCCGACCCCCCAGCAGGCGATGAAGCGTCTGCCGGCTGATACCTAAGAGCGCGGCGATCTCGCCAATCGTGCGCCGGCCGCCATCCATGTCAGGAAGGATATCTGCGAACAACAATCCCGGGTGGCTCGGTTCGGCCATCGGTCCCTTAACCAGATACTCACGCTTGTTACTCAAGTCCCTACCTCTCAGTGATACTGTTCAAGGTCAACCCGATATACGTCCGGCGCTTGCCACCCGAAAGTGATCGCCCACGGACCGTTGACATGGATCGAGTATCGCACGGGTTTGAATCCTTTCAGCGGATGAAAGTTGAAGCCGGCTAGATTCACGTCCGATAACACCGCTGCACGGTCAAGAGCCGCAAGCCGAAGTTTGCAGCGCTCCACCAATTGAGCCGGGACCGACGCACTTTTGCCGGTTTCGTAGAGGTCTTTCAGGCCTTTGTGGAGAAAGGATTTGATCAGAAGAACTAACTGTAAGGCGATCCGCTACACTTGTCAAGCAAGCCGCTACAGTCCTGCTTTTTAGGCCTGGTTCGTCTATCTCCATCATCTCATGGACGCCGGACCCTCAGCCTACCTTTGCCGCAGATTGCACTCAGACGCCGAACCACTAAATCTCCGGCCATTTGTCGTTCCAGGGGCGCGCCTGCTCGTATGCGTACGACGCCTGCAATACGAGGTCGTCGCGATGACGCTCCGCTACAATCTGTAGGCCGCAGGGCAAGCCGCTGTCGGTCAGGCCTGCGCGCACCGAGGCCGCCGGATGTCCGCTCAGATTGATCGGGTAAGTGAAGACCACCGCTTCCAGCGGACTTTCGAGCTTTTTGCCGTCGATCTCACTCGGCATCGGCCCTTTGGCGGGAAATGCTTCAGTCGGTAGCGTCGGGGTCAGCAGCAGATCGAAGCGCTCGAAGATGCCGCGAATCCATTCATTGAACTGCAGGCGCACCCGATATGCTTCGCCATAGTGACGCCAGGTGAGATGCTTCGCGGTCTCAGTACCGCTCAGAAACGAGCGCCCGAATTCGCTGCGATGCGGATCGATGTACTCCCACAGTTGTGCGAGCGCCTGCGATCCTCCCATCCTTCCCCACGCAACGCCGGTCTCGGGCGGCTTGTCGGTGATGACGGTTACTTCGTGGCCCATATCCTTGAAGACGCCGACCGCTTTTTCCACTTCCCGACTCACGTCGCGCTGCACGATGCGTCCGAAGTCGGGGTGAAACGCGATGCGCAATTTCTTCGGCAGGCGATCCAGCATCGCGGCATACGAAATTCCCGGATGGGGCAGCGAATCGGGATCCACCGGATGATAACCCATCGCGACATCCATGAAGATCGCGGTGTCGCGAACGGTCCGCGTCAACGCGCCGACCACCGCGGTGTCGTTCCATTGCTGCATACCCAGAACCGGATTGCTGGGGATGCGCCCGAATGAGGGCTTGAGCCCGAAGCATCCCACGTAGCACGCGGGAATCCGAATCGAACCGCCGCCGTCGGAGCCGGTCGCGAGCGGCACCACTCCGCCCGCGATCGCCGCCGAGCTTCCGCCCGATGATCCACCCGGCGTGCGCTCGAGGTTCCATGGATTGCGGGTCGGTCCGAACAGCAGATTTTTGGTGAATGCGGTGTAGCCGAATTCCGGGGCGTTGGTTTTTCCAATGACGATGGCGCCGGCCGCCTTGAGCCTCGCGACTTGCACCGAGTCTTCCTTGGGGATCAGATTCTTGAACGGCACCGAGCCATGCGTGGTCGGCAACCCCGCGACGTCTTCCAGATCCTTAACTCCCAGCGGCAATCCGGCCAGCGGGCCGACTTCTTCTTTGCGCGCGATCTTCTCGTCCATCGCACGCGCGTCAGCCATCGCGGCGTCGGTGCGCAAGGCGACGAATGCGTTGATCTTCGGATTGGTCGCCTCGATGCGCTCGATGGTGGCCGCCATCAACTCGCTCGGCTTGAGCTCGCGACGCCGAATCATTGCGGCAATTTCGTACGCTGGTTTGAAATGCAGATCGCCCGACATGGTTCGCATCCTCGAAGAACGATGATTGTGTGCAAAAGAGTCATACTACGAAGCCGCAAAAATTAGAACGAGAGAATGGTCCGGGCGCCTGCGATGCGAAGAATCTGCTCGATCCGGTTGACTGCCTAACGTCCGTTAGGTAGATATGAGGGCGAGACGTAGCCATGGCGCGAAGCATCCAAAAGAGCGTTGGCCGTTCCGGCAAAGTAGTCGAGATGCATCGCGCGCCCGACACCCGCGAGCGCGTGCTGCTGGTGGCGCAGGCGTTGTTTGCCGAACACGGTTATCGCGGGACCAGCTTGCGCGATATCGCGCGCCGCATCGGGATCAAGGCGCCCTCGTTGCTGCACCACTTTCCATCCAAGGAACAGCTCTACGTAGCGGTGCTGGACCGCATTTTCGAAGGCATGGAGGATTCCGCGCAGATCTTCCTCTCGGGTCGCCGCGGTTACCACGAGGCGTGCCGCGCTGCGATCGTCGGCGCGATCGACCATATCGCCAAGAGTCCTGACTCGATGCGCATAATCTGGCACGAAATGACCGAGGAAAGCGGCGTCGGCCGTCAGCTCCTGAAGCGCCGCGTACCGCCGCTGTTCGCGATGGGGGTGAATTTCATTTTTCGCGGCCAGCGCGAGGGCTGGTTCCGCGAGGAAGTCGACCCTTTCCACTTCCTGCTCAGCCTCAACTCAATCACGATTGGATTTTTCACCACTGCGGCGATGGTGCGGCGGCTATGGAATAACAATCTCCTCGAGCCGGCCGTCATCGAGCGGCGCAAGCGCGAGGTGATCGATATGGTCGAGCGGACCCTGTTCGTCACGCGCAAGGTGTCCGACGCCGGCAGCGAGCCGCCGCTGGTCTAGGTCCGCCACTCGCGCAAATTCGAAGTACCTAAGGAGAACCGTCAACGATGAAATTGGGAACCTTCTACGAGCATCAGCTACCGCGTCCATGGAACGAAGGCGACGAGCTCAAACTCTTCCAGGATGCGCTGGATCAGGTCGAACTCGCGGACCAGCTCGGCATCGACCATATGTGGGAAGTGGAACATCATTTTCTCGAGGAGTATGCGCATTCGTCGGCGCCGGAAATTTTTCTGGCCGCTTGCAGTCAACGCACCAAAAATATTCGCCTCGGCCACGGCATCACGCTGCTGCCGCCGGCGTATAACCATCCTGCGCGAGTGGCGGAACGTATCGCGACGCTCGATCTGGTCAGCAACGGACGCGTCGAATTCGGCACCGGCGAATCCTCGGCAGAACTGGAGCTGGGAGGCTTCCGAATTCCACGCGCCGACAAGCGCGACATGTGGCTGGAATCGCTCGGCGCCATCGCCAGGATGATGGTGGAAAGTCCATTCCAGGGTCACGAGGGAAAATATTTCAGCATGCCGGTGCGCAACGTGGTGCCCAAACCGGTGCAGAAACCGCATCCGCCGCTATGGGTCGCGTGTTCGCGCCGCGAAACCATCCACCTCGCAGCCAAACTCGGAATCGGCGCGCTGACCTTCGCCTTCATCTCGCCTGAAGAAGCCAAGCAGTGGGTAAACGACTACTACACGACGCTGGCCAACGAATGTGAGCCGATCGGATACGCGATCAACGCCAATATCGCGATCGTGACCGGCTTCATGTGCGACAAGGATCAGCAGCGCGCGCGGGCGATGGGCGAGGAAGGACTGAACTTCTTCTCCTACGCGCTCGGGCATCATTACTTTTTCGGCCAGCACGAAGTAGGAAAAACCAACATCTGGAGCAACTTTAAAAACAACAAGTTTCAGATGCCCGGGATGGGCGGCGAGGCCGCGTGTGTCGGCACCCCCGACAAAATCCGCGACAAGCTGCGCGAGTACGAAGACGTCGGCGTTGATCAGGTGGTGTTCATTTCGCAGGCCGGCAAGAACAAGCATGAGGACATCTGCAGCTCGCTAAACCTGTTCGGCAAGGAAGTACTTCCCGAGTTCAAGGAACGCGAACAGCTCAATGCGAAGAAGAAGGCGGAGCGCCTCGCGCCGATCATCGAAAATGCGATGAAGCGCAAGCGCGAGCCGAAGGTGCCGACGCACGACGGCCCCACGATTGTGACCGCCGCGCCGCTGCCGTAGGTCGCGCGAGCTTTTCGCGCTATCAAGCCGGTCCGTTATCGGGCCGGCTTTTTCATTGGCGACTGGCGACGCGGGATCATCTATAATGCCGAGTCGATGAAGATCAGAATGTTCAACACGGCTGTGATTTCCATAATCGCTGCGTGCACTTTCGCCGCGTCTGCGATGCTCGCGCGCGCCGATAGCATCACCGACAGGCTCCTTGGTGTGCCGAGCATCAAAGGGGCGACGGTACGCAGTGGCGAGGTGCTGGCGATTATCAAACCGTCGGTCGCGCAGGCGGCGGCGGGTCAGAGCATCGAGGTGAGCGCGGATTTCACCATCGCCTCACCATGGCACATCTACGGAAGACCGATCTCGACCGACTATGTGCCGACGACCGTTACCTTCGACAACGGTTTGGTGGCCAAGCAGTCGATGGAATTCCCCAAGCCCGAGATGTTGAAGTTCGAGGCACTCGGTCAAACGCTACCGGTCTACAAGGGCAGCGTGCACGCAGGCGGCAACGTCAAGCTGCGAACCGATCTGAAGCCCGGGGCATACCAGTTGACCGGAAAAGTCGACTTTCAGGAGTGCAGCGACAACATCTGCAAAATCCCGCAATCGATTCCATTCGCGATTCCCATCACGATAGCCTCAGCCACGAACTAAACGAAAAGGGACGGACCTTGCGTCCGTCCCTCTCAGCCTCCTCAGGTTGTACCGCCTACTGCGGCGTCATATCCACACGAACGGGCGGGCGCGTAAGATAAATCCCGCCCCAAGTCAGGCTCGCGTCCTCGTTGGCCATGCTTGCGGTGATCGCCAGCCGTCTGCCACGGAACCCATCGCGCTCGAGGCCGACGGTGGTGACCTTGACGCCTTGGGGAGCGGCAGGATCGATCGCGTTCCCATCCATGGTCGAATCAATCACCGCGAGGTGGTTGTCCAGCGATGGGTTGTGAATCAGTCCCAGATAGATGCCCTGAGTGCCGTCGACTTTGCTGGCCTTGAAGGCTGCGGTGCCTCCACGCGCTGGTGAGACTGCGGCGAAGGCGGCGGAACGCCACCGCGCCGGCTCCTCAGCCTCGCTGTCGCCGACGCCTGGGACGCGGCCCGAGAAGGTCCAATACAGGAAGTCATCGAGGTTGTCGGCGCCGGTCCTGGCCAGCATCGTGATCTTTCCTGAGACCCCGTCATACACGAAGATCCCCTGGTTAAGCGGCTCCTGCGCTGGAAAGCCCAGCGGGTATTGCGCCTGACAAAAGGCGAGTAAATCCTTGTTGCCATCGGTTGGACACGTCAACAGCATGGTTTTCGTCTCGGCTCCCCATGCAGCCCAGAAGGCGAGGTAACGGCCGCTGAAAGACAACCCTTCACCGAAATTGATGAAGCTGGCGCCTTCCACTCCCGGCACCGGATTACCGATCGCGACTATGGTCCGGAGTTCGGGATTGGGCTTGAGCGGAGCAGAGTAAATACCGCCCATGGCCGGAAATTCTTCGTTGTCCCATCCGGTGAATACCATGCGGGTGCCGGCGGCGCTCGGCGGAGCGGTGGAACCGAAGGTTACCGCCCCGTCCGAGCCTTGACCGGGAATCAGCGTTTTGGAGTTGGCGATGAGGTTTATCTGGTCCTCGCCGCGGTTGATAGCCGAAGCCTTCATGTTGCGATAGAAGACCCCGGTCCTGGTGAGCTGGTCCTCGGAGTAGTTGCCTTTGAACACCAGCTTGCGTCCGAGCAGAGTCGGAGCGCCGGGGAATTGATCGAACTTCGTGCCGGGCGCGGCCCCCGGAACCTGTGAATATTCGAATCCCGGAACCGCCCCGAGCTGGGAAGCCGCGCAGGTCACGGGGCTTTTGGGCCGCGCTTTCCAGTACAAACCGGAAGTCCCAACCTTGGTATCGCTCCCATCTGGAAGGGTGTACTCGTACACCGGTTGCGACTGTCCGCGAAAAACGAATGCACTGAGATGAGCGTCGATTCGAGGAAAGGACGGGAACTCGTTGAATCGCGCGTCGGTGTTGTTAGGCGCCGGCACCTGCTCACCAGTCATCGCCACCTCTTCAATAACGCTCTTCTTCCGCGACATGTCGCGTTGGAAGATGCCCCGCACGGTGCCGCTGCCTGGCGTGGCAGCGCCCGAGAGAGCGTCGCCCTCGCCGCCCGCGACGTCCTTGGCGCGGGCGCGAAACACTACCAGGCCTTGCTGGTTGATTGACGGCTGGTTGTAGCTAAAGAACTGCTCGGTGGAGCCGGGGATCTGATCACCGTTGTTGACAACGGTCTTCCAATCAAAGGTGGATTCCTGGGCATACGCCCGTGACGAAATTGCCAGCAGAGCGAAAATCAGTCCACTCTCGAGGAAAGTTCGAGTGCGCGCCTTCACTAGGGTTCTCCTTTTGGTCCGCGAAATGATGCTTCGAGGAGCTCTAGTTGCTTTAAATACGCATCGAACGTACCGCGTCACTAAACCAAGTGATTACAGAGACAAACTCACAATTGCCGTGGGTCTGTCCACGATCAGGACACTCGCTGGCACATCTATGGCCCAAGATGGGTCATGTGTGTATGAACAGGACGGTCACACAGGTCGGGAAGCGCGAACGCGCATGCGGGAAGAGAGAGGACGGCATCAGAGCCGTCTTCTCTCTTTGAAATATCGACTTTTACAAGGGTAGCTGGTAGGCCTTCGCTACGTTCTCGCCGAGGATGGCGCGCCGGCCCGATTCCTTCATCGGCGCGATAAGTCCGCGCAACTCCTCGAGGTAGTTGCCCGGATGATCCGGGTGCGGATAGTCGCTCGCCCAGAAAAACTTGTCCTCGCCGATTAACTCCATCATCGCGGCGATGGTGCGTTCATCGGGATCGGCCGAGATGTAGCATCGATTCTTGAAATAGTACGACGGCTTTTCCGAAAGGCGCACCGTCGCGCCCAGCGGAGTGCCGGTGAAGATCGCATCGGCGCGATCAAGCCAGTAGCCGATCCATCCCGCGCCGGCTTCGAGAACCACCAGCTTCAGCTTCGGGAAGCGATCGAAGACGCCATACTGAAAGAACGTGCCGAGCGCCTGCTGGCATCCCTGCGCGGCGAACAGATCGTTGTACCATGCCGCCCAGCCGAATTTGTCAAACCGATGATGAATGCCAAACGCGATCGGCTCGATGGTCGGATGAATCGCCAGCGGCACCTCGAGATCCTGCGCGGCCGCGAAAACCGGATCGTGATCGGGATGGCCGTGCGGCTTGCGCGTGATGGTGAACGGCGCCACGAATGCGCCTTTGCATCCGTCCTTCACGGCGCGTTCGAACTCCTGCGCGGCGGCCTCCGGATCACCAAGCGAAAGATGCGCGATGGGAACCAGACGCCCGCCGGTGTCGCGGCAAAAATCCGCGATCCATCGATTGTAGGCGGTGCAGTAGGCCTGCGAGAGTTCGGGATCGAAAAGCTCCGCCTCCCACAACAGTCCGATCGTCGGATACAGGAGCGCTTTCGCCATGCCCTCTTTGGCGATCAGCTCGATGCGTTCTTTGGCGTCCATGGTGCCGAACGCCGCGCCCTTCATGTAAGTCTGCTCCGGAGTGGGACGCAGCGCGCGCGCATCTTCGGGGCGGATTTTTCCGCTCATCATCGCGTCTCGAAGCTGCCTGGCCTCATTGACGTTCTTGCCCATCCCGCCGAGCGAGCCGAGCACGCCCGGCTGAGTCAACCTGGCGCGCTTGCGATCGATCTCGAGGAATTCGTAGCCGTCCTCGCCGACCCGAATGCGCATCGCGCGTTCGCGATATTTCGGATCGAGGTACTTCTCCCACAGGTCCGGCGGCTCCAGGATATGTCCGTCGGCATCGATGACCAGGGCTTCAGCAGGCATGATTCTCTCTCCTCGAAATTGAAATTTCGAAAATCAGAAAATCGCGATCGGATTAACCGGCGAGCCGGTTCCGCGTTCCAAAATCAGCGGCGCCATGCTGAACATGAATTCGTAGCGTGAATGCTTCTTGCACTTCTCCGCCAGCGAATCGAAATCCGCGTTGTCGATCAGATGCACACCCTGCATGACCAGCGTGCCGACGTGCACCGGCAACATCAGGCCTTCGTAGCCGCTGGGCATCACATCACTCACGGCGTCGGAACCGAGTACCGCGACCTTGCGCTCATGCAGCCACTTAAGGCAGCTCGCATCGAGGCCCGGCAGACCCTGGGCAGGATCCCACGCGCCCTTGGCTTTGCGATTCGCGGCGCGACCGGTGCGCACCAGCAGCACGTCGCCCTCCTCGACCTGTATCTTGTGATCCTTCTCGGCGGCGTCGAGGTCCTGCGGAAAAATCGCCTCGCCCTTTTCGAGCCAGTCGACTTTCTTGAGCTTGGGAATATCGAGCAGCACGCCGCGGCTGATGACGCCGGTGCGGGTCACATCGATGGGGCATTTACGCGCGCCATGGGAGCCGACTTCGCTGTCATCGAAGCCGTTGTACATTTTCCTTTCCCAAAAAACGTGGCATAGCGCGTCGATGTGGGTGGTCGCCATCCCATGAAACGAAATCGCAAAGTAATCGCCCGAGTAGGGTAGCGGAGTGTGATGCGCATCGTGACCGGACTGCACCATCAGATGCGTGACCGGAGTCGGGTTGTCCGCGGCGGGTGTGACCGGCAGCGGCAGCGCGCACGACGCGGTCTCGCCGGTCTGCACCAACTTGCCGGCGCGCGCGACCTGCTTGTCGGTGATGTAATTGAGCGCGCCGCGCTGATCATCCTTGCCCCATTTCCCCCAGTTGTTGCATTTCTCGAATAGCCCCTTGATCTCGGCAGACGTGAGCCGTTGCGCCATGTTAGTGTCTCCTTGCAGAGTCGATTTTTCCGTATAGCACGAACCGTGCGACGCGGAACAACCGATCCGGATCGGAGACTCAAAGAGGGCGCGTAGCGCCGCGCCGCAGGCGCTCGCGAGGCGCAGCGCAGCGGAGTCGAGCGACGATTTAAAGATGTCCAATTTCGATATCGAGGCGGCGCGCGTCTATCACGAGATCACCAAGCACTCGTACACCAGCGTGCGCGCCGGCGCTTACGCGCTGGATTGGGACAATCGCCCGGGACCATACAAAATTTATCCCGAAGCCGGGACGATGGCGCTGCCCCGCGACATCGACTTGCCCACGATGCCGACGCTGGCGGCGATCGCTGCTCGCGCTGCCGGCGCCGGCGAGTTGGATATTGCGATGCTCACGCGAATTCTATTCTGCGCCAATGGGTTGACGCGTCAGCGCAAGATCGGTGGCGAGGATTATCACTTCCGCGCGGCGGCTTCGGCCGGCGCACTCTATCCGATCGAAACCTACATTGCCGCTGCCGCTATCGATGGAATCGAGGCCGGGCTGTATCACTTCTCGCCCGCGGACCTGAAGGTGCAAGGACTGCGACGCGGCGATTGGCGCGAGGTGATCGCGCGCGCGACTGCAAATCGCCCTTCGATCGCGCAGGCGCGCGCGGTGCTCGTCATGAGCGCAGTCTTCTGGCGCAGCGCATGGAAATATCGCGCGCGCGCCTATCGCTACTGCTTTTGGGACAGCGGCACCATCGTCGCGAACCTGCTCGCCGCGGCGGCCTCCGAGGGAATCCGTGCCGAGGTGGTCAGCGCATTCGTCGATTCAGAAGTGGAAACGCTGCTCGGCATCGACGGCGCGAGCGAGGGGGTGATGTGCCTGGTGGCGCTCGGCGCGACGGACGAAGCGATGGCGACCTCGCCGCCGCTGACGAAACTTGATCTGGAATCGATCGAGCTGTCGAAGGAAGTCGTATACCAGCCGCTGGTCAAGATGCATCGTGAGTCGCGGCTCGCATCGGCGGAAGAGGTCGCCAAAGTTGCGAGCGCCGGATTTGCGATGCCTGCCGCAACCGTCGACGGGCAACTTAGCTTCGATGCGATCGATCCTGGCGATGCGCGCGGTCTCGGCGACACCATCTTGCGCCGCGGCTCCGCGCGGGCGTTTGCGCATGAGGCAATCGGCGCCGATGAGCTGGCGACGATTCTCATCGGATCGAGCGGTCATCCTAATGTCGATTTTCCGCGCCTCACCGATACCTACCTCATTGTCAATGCGGTCGACGAACTCGCGCCCGGCGCCTACTACTTCAATCGCGATACCTCATCCTTCGAGCTGCTGAAGCCGGGCGACTTCCGCAAGGAGGCGGGGTATCTTTGCCTGGAGCAGCAACTCGGCTACGACTGCTCGGCGCTCATCATCTATATGGCGGACCTGGAGCGCGCGCTCGAGGGGCTCGGGAATCGCGCCTATCGCGATGCTCACCTCGAGGCCGGCATCCACGCTGGTCGCGCGTACCTCGCAGCCTATGCGCTCGATCGCGGCGCGACCGGGCTCACCTTCTATGACGACGACACCAGCAAATTTCTCTCGCCGCACGCGGCGGCGAAGAGTCCACTCTTGATGGTGGCGGTGGGTGTTCCGCGGTCCGCGATGAAATCCGATTAGAACCAATGCGTGACACGTTGATCCGTTCTTCCGCCGGATGTTAACGTCCGCGCCCATGCGCCCGGCGGGGGTGGCGCGAATCTCATGCGCGAGGTCAGTGTCGGCGAAACGCTCGATCAGTACCAATTGACCGAGGTGATCGCGCGCAGCGGGATGGCATCGATCTTCAAGGCGATCGACACCCGCACCGGCAAGAACATCGCGATCAAGGTTCCCTACCTTCAGTTCGAGAGCGACGTGGTCTTCTACTCGCGATTCCAGCGCGAGGAGGAAGTCGGGCGCCGCCTCAACAATCCGCACCTCATCAGAGTCCTGACCCCGGAAAAGAAAAGCCGGATGTACCTCGCGATGGAGTACGTTGACGGCATTCTGTTGCGCGCGATTATGCGCGATGCGCAGCGGCTGCCGGTGGAAAAGGCGCTCAACTATGCGCGGCAACTTTGCGAAGCGCTGGTCTATATGCATGGCGAGAAGATCGTGCATCGCGATCTGAAGCCGGAAAACGTGCTGGTGACGGCCGACGGCACCCTGAAAATAATGGACTTCGGGATCGCCCTCGATGAATCGGCGCGCCGCCTCACCTGGTCCGGTCTCTCGTCGACCATCGGCACTCCCGACTACATGGCGCCCGAGCAGGTCAGCGGGCGGCGTGGCGACCTGCGCACCGATATCTACGCCTTGGGCACTATTCTCTACGAAATGTTGACCGGCGAGCTGCCTTACTCGGGCACCAACGTCTACGCGATGATGAAAGCCAAGACCGGCGAGGATCCCATACCGCCGACCCGCTTCCGCGCGGACCTGGATCCGCACCTCGAGGAAATCATCCTGCATGCGATCGAGCGCGCGCCGCGCGACCGCTATCGGAGCGCCGCCGAGATGCTCGAGGACCTGCGCGATCCGTCGCAGGTGGAGATCCGCAATCGCGCCCGGGCGCTCCATCCGGTCAGCCTCCGGTGGCGGCGGATTCGCACCGCGGTTGGGGTGGGCGCCTTCTTCATATCGCTGATCGCGGTGTTCCTGTTGCTGATTTGGCTCGCCAACCGGTATCCCGCGCCGGCTGGAAAGCCGTACCGATCATTTCGAGGCGAGGTGAGATGATGCGCTATCGCAGAGGTTTTTCGGTGACCGTTGCCGCCGTTGCGATGGCGATCGTTTTGCTCCCCGCGCGCTCGCAGGCGCAAAACGCCGACGCCGGCTTCCCGCTCGATCAATCACTCAATCTCGCGTGGGTGTTGGCGGCGGGATTCCTGGTGATGTTCATGCAGGTCGGCTTCGCGATGCTGGAGACCGGCTTCACCCGCGCCAAGAACGCGGTCAATACGATGGCGATGACCCTCATCATCTATCCGCTCGGCGTGTTCGGCTTCTGGCTCACCGGCTATGCGATCATGATGGGCGGCGTCGGCCACTGGTCCTCGCTCGGTGCGACCGGTCTTGGCCATCGCGAGCTGTCAATCAATCTCGGCGGGCATTCGTATGGCTTGCTCGGCGCCAGCAAATTCGCGCTGCTCAATTTGAGTCACCGGCCCGGCAGCCTCGCGATGTTCCTGTTCTCGGTGGTCTTCATGGATACCGCGGCGACGATTCCAACCGGCGCGATGGCGGAGCGATGGAAGTTCTCCGCATTCGTCGTCTATGGGCTGTTCATGTCGATGTTCCTCTATCCTCTATATGGCAATTGGGTATGGGGCGGCGGATGGCTCTCGCAGCTCGGGATAAATCTTGGGCTGGGACATGGGCACGTCGATTTCGCGGGATCCTCGGTGGTGCACATGACCGGCGGCCTGACCGGATTGGCGGGCGCGATTGTGCTCGGCCCGCGCATCGGAAAGTTCCGGCGCGACGGTCACCTGGCGGCGATCCCTGGCCACAACATTCCGATGGCGATGATCGGCACGCTGATCCTCGCCTTCGGATGGTTCGGCTTCAACGCGGGCTCGACGCTGGCTGCCTCTGATCCGCGCATCGGATTAATCGCGGCCAACACAATGATAGCGTCGTCGGGTGGCGCGCTCTCCGCACTGTTCTATCTCTGGTTCCGATTCCATCGACCCGACGTCGCGATGGCATGCAACGGGCTGCTGGGCGGACTGGTCGCGATCACCGCTTCTTGCGCATTCGTCACTCCGATGGCGGCGCTGATGATCGGCGTTGTCGCCGGCTTGCTGGTGGTCGCATTGGTGCTGCTGCTGGAGCGGCATTTCCGCATCGACGATCCGGTGGGCGCGATCGCGGTGCATGGTGGCTGCGGCATCTGGGGAGCGCTCGCGGTCGGCATCTTCGCCGACGGCAGTTACGGCGACGGATGGAACGCGGTGGCGGGACCGGTGCGCGGCATCCTGTACGGCGATTCCGGACAACTGCTGGCGCAACTGATCGGCATCGGCGTCAATATCGTGGTGGTGTTCGGACTGGCGCTCGCGTTCTTCATGCTCATCGAGCGCACCATCGGAAATCGCGTTATCGCGGAAGTGGAATGGACCGGGCTGGACGCGCTCGAGATGGGCACCGACGCCTACACCAACGGGTAGCCGCTCGCTGCGATCGCGAATCGAGTGAGGTAGAATCGATCGTTCGTCTCAACTTCAACCTGTTCAGACGGAGGTCTGCCATGATTCCGGAGAGACGGAGATTCATCGGTGAGGTCTGCAAGACCGCGTTGACGGTGGTCGGCGGCTTGGTGGTCGCGATCGAGTCGGCGCGCGCAGATGACGATGATGAAAGCGACATTGGCCCGATCGAGGATCTGATGCGCGAGCACGGCGTACTCCGGCGCGTGCTGCTGATCTATGAAGAAGGACTGCGCCGCATCGCCGCGCATCAGGACATCCCGGGCAATCCATTTTTGACTGGCGCGCAACTGATCCGCAAATTCGTCGAGGACTACCACGAGAAGAACGAGGAGCAGTTCATTTTTCCAAGGCTGCGCAACAACGTTGGCGAGGCCGGTCGCGATGTCCCGATCCTCGTGCGCCAACATCAGGGCGGCAGGAAGCTCACCGACGCCATCATCAGGATCTCGACGACCAACGCGAAGGACGATCGGCTGGTCGAACCGGTCGAACAATTCATCCGGATGTATCGTCCCCACGCCGCGCGCGAGGACACCATCGTGTTTCCCGCGTTCCATAAGGCGGTCGGCGAAAAGGACTTCGACGCGATCGGCGAACAAATGGAAAGGCAGGAGGAAAAACTCTTCGGCGAGGGCGGCTTCGCGAAGATCGTCGAAGCAGTAGCCGAGGAGGAACGCGCCTTGGGCATCTACGAGCTGGACCGCTTCACGCCGAGATTCGAGGCCGGTTGAATCGGCCCCCGCCTGCGCGCATATACAGCGGATGCAATTGAGATCAGGACGGCGTGCAGGGATGTGGCTCGCGCTGCTCCTGGTGCTGGTGACCACGCCCGAGGTGCGCGCGCAGGTTGGCCGCCGCGTCTTCATCGATCCGCTGGTGACCGAGGACGCGACCGCCGACAACGAACTCGAGCTGGCGCCGTCATGGAATCGCGAGTCGCACGCCAGCGACTTCAACTTCGCCTTCGCCATCGAGAAGCAGCTCACCCGCAATTTCAGCATCGAGGTGGCCGAGGCATTCGATAGCGCGACCCGCTCGCGTGAGCGCTCATCGCAGGGCTGGGACGGCGTCGAGATTATGCCCAAATGGGTATTTTTCACCTCCGAGGAGCATGAAGCGGTGATCGCGCTCGGCGCCGACCTGCTTCCGTCGAGCGGAGATCCGGACAAGGGCGCGGAGACGCATTCGCGCGGCGGCCCGCTGCTTTTTTGGGAGAAAGGGCTGGGCGATCTGCCCGATGCTTCGCTCCACTACGTCCGGCCATTCGCGCTCCAGTGCAACCTGGGCTACCTGCCGAGCTGGGGAGGTCCACAAGCAGACGAACTTCTCTTCAATCTGACGGTCGAATACTCGCTGCAATATCTGGCCGGCTTGGGCGAGGCGCTGCCGCTGAACTTCGTGAGCGCGGCACTGGTTCCATTTGTAGAACTCAACTACGACCAGATCGCGATCGGACGCCGCCGTAACACTCCGCCCGATCTGCGGCTAACGCCCGGGCTCGCGTATCTGTATGGTCCCTGCCAGTTGACCATCGGCACTCAGGTCGCGCTAAATCGCACCGCCAGCCATAATGTCCAATCCGCCGTGCTGACACTGTTCGAAATCGACCTGGATGAGATCGTCTCCGCTGCCGGATGGGTGGCGATGTGAGGCGCGCGCGATTTTCGCGATCGCGGGCGTTGCTTTCGGCGAGGATCATCGCGCTGCTCGCCATCGCCGGTCTCTCGCTTTCCACGCGTCTGTGCGCGGCCGATCAATGCACCCCCTTCGGCGATCCGCCGGCGCGGGTCACACAGGGGTTTTTCGCGAGCTGGTTCGCCGCGCACAATCCGATTTGCTTCGGCGGCAGAGTGCTGGGGCCGTGGAAGGACTCGGAAGGAAGCGATCGCTATGCCTGCATCTACGAGCCCCAGCAGCGCAGTCGCGACAATCCTCTACCGCTGCTGGTCTTCCTCCATGGATCCATCGCGACGGCGGATTCGATCAAGGTGACCGGCCTGGTGAGCGAGATCGACAAGGCTGACCTGGGCGGCAAGAATCGCGGCTTCATTCTGCTGGCGCCCGAAGGCCGCTACACGACCCACTACTATCCGGGCCTCGATTCCAACGGGATGGGATGGGACAACTGGTACCGGCAACTCAATCCGTCAGGCGATGTGACCATCGCGGGCGCCGTCTACAAGGAGAACGTCGACGCGGCAGCAGTCGACCACTTCATTCAAAGCGAGGTCGCGACCGGCGAAGTCGACCGCTCGCGCATCTATCTCTCCGGATGGTCAAACGGCGCGGCGATGGCGATGCTGTACGCGCTCAATCGGCAATCGATCGCGGCCGCCGCGGTCTACTCGGCGCCCGACCCGTTCGGCGCATTCAACGATCCATGCCCGCAGACGCCGGTGCCTCGCGCGCCGACTTCGGATGCGCAAGTGCAAATTTTCAATCCACATATTCCGCTGATGCACGTGCGCAACAACTGCGATATCGGCGGCATCTGCCCCAACGGGAATAACTTCGCGCTGCAAATGCGCTCGATCGGCATCGCGCTCGACGACGTGCTCCTCGATCCCGACGGCCAGCCTGTCACCGCATGCGACGACACCTGCGGCACCAGCCCGATGGCGGCGGGCGAGATCGGTGCGAGCGGAACGCTGCGCGGCCTCAAGCACCATCTGAGCTGGCCGACGGACTCCAACGCGCGGATGTTCGAGTTCATGAAGCAACATCCACTGCCAGCGGCGGCGAAATAGGCGTCGCGGGAGACTCGCTTGACCGCGGTTTTGCCTCTCTGCGATAGATGAAGGATCGAATTCAATCAAAGCCGAGTCGCCACGACTGGCGCGGGAGATAAGCGATGGCCTATAGCGAAATTCTCTTCGAGAAGAAGAACGCGATCGCCACCATTACCATCAATCGGCCGCATGCGATGAACGCCGGAACCATCCGCACCTGGGGTGAGATTGCCGACGCGTTCCACGATGCCGAGCGTGACAACGAGGTCCGCGTCGTCGTCATCACCGGCGCGGGCCGCGCCTTTTGTGCCGGCGACGATGTCAAAGAGATTTTCCTGAACCCCGAATTTCGCGATGCCAAACCCAACAAGGCCAAGGAGGTCGAGGAGTGGCGCTCGCATGATCCGGTCGCGCTCGACTTTCTGATCCAGTATCCCAAGCCCACCATCGCCTCGGTGAACGGCGCCGCGGTCGGGTACGGATGCGACATCGCGCTGATGTGCGACATGCGCGTGTGCTCCGACCAGGCGAAATTCGGCGAGGTGTTCATCCGGCGCGGACTGATTCCCGAGGCCGGCGGACTGCTGGTGTTGCCGCGGCTGGTCGGCCTCGCGCGGGCCTACGAACTCATCCTCACCGGCGACATCATCGATGCGAAGGAAGCCGAACGCATCGGCATGGTCAACCGGGTAGTTCCGCATGCGCAACTCGGCGAGGCCACCATGGCGCTGGCAACCAAGCTGGCGCAGCAGGCGCCGCTCGCCCAGCGCCTCGCCAAGGAAGCATTGCGGGTCGGGCTGAATCTCAACCTGCCGTACTTCTACGGCTATCAGCGTCACGGACAGCATCTGATGCTGACTTCAAAGGATCACATCGAGGGCGCGCAGTCGTTCGTCGAGAAACGAGCCGCGAATTTCAAGGGCGAGTGACCATCGCAACGACGCTGCTGCAAGGATGAGATGACCTCGCGATTGGGGTGGGTCGCGACCACATTGTGCTGCGCCGCGCTGCTGATAGCCTCAGCAGTGGGAGCGCAGGATTCCGCCTCGCGTGCGGATACCGCGCCGGTCGGCACGCGCCAGAACTACTTCCGCGCGCCGTACCGCAACGGATCGTTCCGTCACATGGATCAGGTGTTCCCGTTCCACGTGGTGCATCGCGCGGGTCCGATCTCGGAGCTGCCGCGCGCCGGCTTTCAACTTGGCAGCGTCACCTTTGAATGGAAGGGCGAGCCCCACACACTGGACGAGTTGCTCCACAAGACCAAGACCACCGGCTTCCTCGTGATCAAGGATGGCAGCATCGTTCAGGAGCGATATTTTGGCGGCGCCAACGATGGCTCGACCTTCACTTCGATGTCGGTGGCCAAGTCGTTCACCTCGACATTGGTCGGCCTCGCGCTCGCCGACGGAAGGATCAAGAGCCTCAATGATCCGATCACCGACTACGTTCCCGAGCTGAAGGGAAGCGGCTACGACGGCGTGCCGATCGAGGACATTCTGCAGATGTCATCGGGCGTCAAATTCACCGAACGATATGTGCCTGGTCGCTATTCCGACATGGACCTGATGTTCGAGCGCGGGATGATCGATGAGACCGCGCCGCTCAACGATTACCTGAAAGGGCTTCAGCGCTACCTACCGCCGGGCGCAAGATTCGCCTACAAGGGCTCCGACTCTCAAGCGCTCGGATGGCTGGTGCATCGCGTCACCGGCCTGTCCCTGGCCGACTACCTTTCCGACAAGGTCTGGCAGCCCGCGGGCATGGAGCGCGATGCATTCTGGAATACCGACGCGCCCGGCCCCCGCGGCATGGAGGCGGCGTTCACCTGCCTCAACGCAACGCTGCGCGACTTCGGGCGCTTCGGACTGCTGTTTCTGAATCATGGAAGATGGAACGGGAGGCAAATCGTTCCCGCCGAATGGGTCGAGCATGCGACGGTTCCCCAGAGTCCGCAGGTGCAGCCCGGCAAGCTGGTCAAAGGATCGACACTGGGATACGGCTATCAATGGTGGACATTTCCCGATGACGGCGCGTATTCCGCGGAGGGAATCTACTTCCAGTTCATCTACGTAAATCCGGCCGACAACCTCGTGATCGTGAAGACCAGCGCCGCCGATCGCCCCTGGGATCCCGAGTTCGAGGGGCAGACCTACGCCGCATTTTGGGCGATCGCAGCAGCCCTCCAGAAGAATAATCCCGCTTCGGCGTCGGACTAAGGAACTTAAGCCCGCGCGACCTGGACGGCGTTTTTCTGAGGCGAAGCTTTCTTCGCAATACCTCTGAAGCTGCCTGAAAATGCGACCCTGTTACCGAAACTTAGGCGGAGCCGATAGAAACCTCTAGTAATTCGCCCATGAAGGGATTTTTGCCTTAGAAAGAGTTGACACAATGCTCGATTCTAAATATCTTCGGCGGACCTGATCGAGGTTTCCCTTATGAAATTAGGCTCCGCAGCACTCGAGCTCGACGCGATTGACCTCCAGATTCTGGAGATCCTCCAGGATCAGGGGCGCATTCCGCTGGTCAAGCTCGGCGAGCAGGTCGGACTCTCCTCGCCCTCGGTGATCGATCGCGTCAAGAAACTCGAAGACAGCGGCATCATCACCGGCTACCACGCATCCGTCGACGCGCGCCGGCTCGGCAAGGATGTCATCGCGTTCATCGGCGTTTCGATCGCGCATCCGAAAGCGATTGCGACCTTCGAGCACACCGTCGCGCTGCTTGACGACGTCCTCGAATGTCATCACGTCACCGGCGAGCACACACTGCTTCTCAAGATCAAGACCGACAACACTTCGTCGCTCGAGCGGCTCATCAGCACGGTCCGCTCGATCGAGGGAGTGTCGCGAACGGAAACCATGGTGGTGCTATCGACCCATACCGAGCGCGCGACCATTTCGGTGGGCGCTTCGGATGATCCGGAGGTGGCCGGCAACGGCCATGGACGGCGGCATCGCCACGGCACCGTGAAAACGGTCATCGCCGACACCAAGAGGGTGTGACCATGCATGAATACAGCAGCATACCTCCAGCACAGGGACTGTGGAGTCCCGCGCACGAGCACGATGCGTGCGGCGTCGGGTTCGTCGTCAACATCAAGGGCGCGCGCTCGCATGACATCGTGCGCAAGGGCATCGAGGTGCTCAACAACCTCACCCATCGCGGCGCCTGCGGATGCGATCCTCGCACCGGCGACGGCGCGGGCATCCTGTTGCAGATCCCGCATGAGTTCCTGAGTCGCGAGACGCGCAAGCTCGGCTTCGAGCTTCCGGCGCGTGGCGAGTACGGCGTCGGGATGCTGTTCCTTCCGCTCGATGACGAAAAGCGCAAAGCGGCGGAAGCGGTGGTCGAGCATGTGGTGCGCGACGAGGGCCTGACGCTGCTCGGATGGCGCGACATCCCGCACGTCCCCGGCGCATGCGGCGATATCGCGCGACGCGCGATGCCGGCGTTTCGGCAGGTCTTCATCGGACGCGGCGCCGCGACGCCCGATGCGGCCTCGCTCGAGCGCAAGCTCTACGTCATCCGCAAGCGCGCGACCAACGAGGCGCTCGCCTCGCTCGGGCTGCGCGATCCGGAGCTGTTCTACTTCTGCAGTCTGTCGGCCATCACCATCGTATATAAAGGTCAGCTCATCTCGACCCAGATTCCGGAGTTCTTCCCCGACCTCAATGATCCGGAATTCGTCACCGCGCTGGCGATGGTGCACCAGCGTTTCTCCACCAACACGTTCCCGAGCTGGGACCGCGCGCACCCGTATCGCTTCATCGCGCACAACGGCGAAATCAACACGCTGCGCGGCAACATCAACTGGATGCATGCGCGCGAGAAGCTGTTCGCCTCGCCGCTGTTCGGCGACGACATTCACAAGCTGCATCCGATCATCGAGCCGACTGGCAGCGACACCTCGATGTTCGACAACTGCCTCGAGCTGCTGACGCGGACCGGACGCTCGCTGCCGCATGCTGTCATGATGATGATCCCCGAGGCATGGCAGAACGATCCGCAGATGAAGCCCGACAAGCGCGCATTCTACGAGTTCCATTCCTGCATGATGGAGCCGTGGGACGGTCCCGCATCGATCGCGTTCACTGACGGCGTGCGTATCGGCGCGGTGCTCGATCGCAACGGACTGCGCCCGTCGCGCTACCTGGTGACCAAGGATGGCCTGGTGGTGATGGCGTCGGAGACCGGCGTGCTGGACATCCCGCCCGCCAACGTCGAGCTGAAGGGACGCTTGCAGCCGGGCAAGATGTTTCTCGTCGACACCGAGCTCGGACGCATCGTGCACGACGAGGAGATCAAGGGAGCGCTCTCGGCGCGTAAGCCGTATCGCGAATGGCTCAATGAAAGCATCGTGAGCCTCGACGATCTTCCCGAGCCTCCATCCGCGCCGCCGATCGATCAATACAAAGGACACGAGTTGCTCAAGCTGCAGCAGTCGTTCGGCTACACCGTCGAAGATTTGAAGATGCTGCTCGCGCCGATGGCGGTCAACGGCCAGGAGCCGGTCGGCTCGATGGGCACCGACACGCCGCTCGCGGTGTTGTCGGATCGTCCGCAGCCGCTGTTCAACTACTTCAAGCAACTGTTCGCGCAAGTCACCAATCCGCCGATCGACCCGATTCGCGAGGAGATGGTGACCTCGGCCGAGACCTCGCTCGGCGCGGAACAAAATCTTTTCGAGGAGAGCCCGGTCCATTGCCGTCAGCTTCAGGTCAAGCGGCCGATTCTGACCAACGTCGAGCTGGAAAAGATTCGCCGGCTCGACAAGCCGGGACTGCGCAGCAAAACGATCTCGACGCTCTACGCGGTCAACGAAGGCGCGGCCGGTCTCAAGGCCTCGCTCGATCGCATCTGCCGCGAGGCTTCCGAAGCTATCGAGCAGGGATTCAGCATCCTGGTCCTGTCGGATCGCGGGGTCGACGAAACGCACGCCGCGATACCGTCTCTGCTCGCGTGTTCCGGCGTTCATCATCATTTGATTCGCGAAGGCACGCGCACCCGATGCGGCATCGTGGTCGAGTCGGGCGAGCCGCGCGAGGTGATGCATTTCTGCCTGCTGGTCGGCTTCGGCGCCGCGGCGGTCAATCCGTATCTCGCGTTCGCGACTATGCCTGAGATGATCGGCGACGGGCGCATCCACGACCTCGCGCCTGACGACGCGGTCAGGAACATCATCAAGGCCGCCACCAAGAGCATGATCAAGGTGGCGTCGAAGATGGGAATCTCGACGCTGCAGAGTTATCACGGTGCGCAGATCTTCGAGGCCATCGGGCTGAGCCGCGAAGTGGTGGACAAGTATTTCACCTGGACCGCCTCGCGCATCGGCGGCGTGGGGCTGGAAGAGATCGCGCGCGAGACTGCGGCGCGGCATCAGCACGCGTTCAAGATCGCGGCCAACCTCGACGGCGAACTCGACGTGGGCGGCCAGTACCAGTGGCGTCGGCGCGGCGAGTTCCACATGTGGAACCCCAACACCATCGCGAAGCTCCAGCATTCGGCGCGCTCGGGCAACTACAATTTGTTCAAGCAGTACACCGCCGCGGTCGACGACCACTCACGCCGCCTCGACACGCTGCGCGGCCTGTTCAAATTCAAGCCGGATCGTCCACCGGTCCCGCTCGAAGAGGTCGAGCCAGCCGAGCAGATCGTCAAACGCTTCAAGACCGGCGCGATGTCGTTCGGATCGATCAGCAAGGAGGCGCACGAGAACCTCGCGATTGCGATGAACCGGATCGGCGGCAAGAGCAACACCGGCGAAGGTGGCGAGGATCCCGGACGCTTCGTGCGCGATGCGAACGGCGACTGGCGGCGTAGCGCGATCAAGCAGGTAGCCTCGGCGCGCTTCGGCGTCACCAGCAATTACCTGGTCAACGCCGACGAGTTGCAAATCAAGATGGCGCAGGGCGCGAAGCCCGGCGAGGGCGGGCAACTGCCCGGCCACAAGGTCGACGACTTCATCGCGAAGATTCGCTATTCGGTCCCCGGCGTCGGATTGATTTCGCCGCCGCCCCATCACGACATCTACTCGATCGAAGATCTCGCGCAGCTCATCCACGACTTGAAGAATTCCAACGACCGTGCGCGCGTGAGCGTCAAGCTGGTGGCCGAGGTCGGCGTCGGAACCGTCGCCGCCGGAGTCGCGAAGGCCAAGGCGGACGTGGTGCTGATCAGCGGATACGACGGCGGCACCGGCGCCTCGCCGCTGCAATCGATCAAGCATGCGGGGGTGCCGTGGGAACTCGGCCTCGCGGAGACGCAGCAGATCCTCGTGATGAACGATCTGCGCGGGCGCATCCGCGTCGAAGCCGACGGCCAGCTCAAGACCGGACGCGACGTGGCGATCGCTTGCCTGCTCGGCGCCGAGGAATTCGGCTTCGCGAGCGCCGCGCTGATCGCATCCGGCTGCATCATGATGCGGGTGTGCCACCTCAACACCTGTCCGGTCGGCATCGCCACCCAGGACCCGGAGCTGCGCAAAAAGTTCGAGGGCAAGCCCGAGCACGTGGTGAACTTCATGATGTTCATCGCGACCGAGTTGCGGGAGTACATGGCGCAGTTGGGTTTCCGCACCGTCGACGAGATGGTCGGCCACGTCGAATGCCTCGATACCAATGATGCGATCAAGCATTGGAAGGCGACCAACATCGATCTCAGCGCGATCCTCTATAAGCCGAGCGTCGGCCCCGATGTCGCGCTGCACAACATCCAGAAGCAGGATCACGGCCTCGAAAATGCGCTCGACGTGCAACTGATCGCGCTCGCGAAAGACGCGCTCGAAAGCAAGAAGCCGGTCGAGATCCATCTGCCGATTCGCAACTCCAATCGCACCGTCGCCACCATGCTCTCGGCCGAAGTGTCGCGACGATTCGGCGCGGAAGGCCTGGCGCCGTATACGATTCAATGCCACTTCAAAGGCTCGGCCGGTCAGAGCTTCGGCTCATGGCTGGCACCCGGAGTCGCGGTGTATCTCGAAGGCGACGCCAACGACTACTGCGGCAAGGGGCTTTCGGGCGGCTTCATGGCGGTGCGTCCTCCGCACGAGGCGACCTTCAAGGCCGAGGAAAACATCCTGATCGGAAATGTCGCCCTTTATGGCGCGACCGGTGGCGAGGCGTTTTTCCGCGGCGTCGCGGGAGAGAGATTCGCGGTGCGCAACAGCGGCGCGACGGCGGTTGTCGAAGGCGTCGGCGATCACGGCTGCGAGTACATGACGCGCGGCCTGGTAGTCGTGCTCGGCAAGACCGGGCGCAACTTCGCGGCCGGCATGAGCGGCGGGGTCGCCTACATCTTCGATGCCGACAGCAACTTCGCATCCAAGTGCAACATGGGCATGGTCGAGCTGGGGCCGATAACCGAGGCCGACGAGATCCATCAGCTCCACGCGCTGATCGTGCGGCATCATCAGTACACCCAGAGCGCGGTGGCGCGGCGCATGCTCGATCGATGGGACGAGCACATCAGCAAATTCGTCAAGGTGCTTCCGACCGAGTATCGAATGGTGCTCGAGCGGCAGCATCTCGGGGCAAACAACGACATGGCAAAACTGGCGGCGGTGTAGGCGGAGAGCGGAGGGCTATCGACAGATTTCGGGACCGGAGAGAATCGGTTTAGATGGGCGACTTTCAATGGGCAAGATAACGGGCTTCATGGAGATCAAGCGGGAAACGCCGTCGCGGCGGCCCGTCAAGGAGCGCCTGCAGGACTGGCGCGAGTATGACCTCAAGATGCCCGAGGACAAGCTTCGCGCGCAGGGGGCGCGATGCATGGATTGCGGGATCCCCTTCTGCCACAAGGGTTGCCCGCTCGGCAACATCATTCCTGATTGGAACGATCTGATTTATCGCGGGCGCTGGAAGGAAGCGATCGACCGCCTCCATTCGACCAATAATTTTCCCGAGTTCACCGGCCGCGTGTGTCCGGCGCCATGCGAGGAAGCATGCGTGCTGAACATCAACAACGATCCCGTCACCATCAAGCTGATCGAGAAGAACATCATCGATCACGCGTGGGCGGAGGGCTGGGTGACGCCGCAACCCGCGCCTCGCGCGACCGGCAAGCGCGTCGCGGTGGTCGGCTCGGGGCCCGCGGGCCTCGCGTGCGCGCAGCAACTGGCGCGAGCTGGTCATGCGGTCACGCTGTACGAGCGATCGGATCGCGTCGGCGGGCTGCTGTCGTACGGCATCCCGGACTTCAAGATGGAGAAGCATCTGGTCCATCGGCGGGTCGAGCAGATGAAGGCTGAGGGCGTCGAGTTCGTCACCAGCTGCCGCGTCGGCATCGACATACACGCCGATGACATGCGCGCGAAGTTCGACGCGATCGCGCTCACCATGGGCGCGACCAAGCCGCGCGATCTTCCGATTCCCGGGCGCGAGCTGAAGGGCATCCACTTCGCGATGGAGTTCCTGCCGCAGCAGAACAAGCGCAACCAGGGCGACATTATTCCCGAAGACATCTTCATCAGCGCGAAGGGCAAGCGCGTGGTGATCCTGGGCGGCGGCGACACCGGCTCCGACTGCCTCGGAACCTCGAATCGGCAGGGCGCCATCAGCGTGCATCAGTATGAGCTGCTGCCGATGCCGCCGGAGTCGCGCACCCTCGAGATGCCGTGGCCGGACTGGCCGATGATCCTGCGCACCTCGACCTCGCACGAGGAAGGAGTGAATCGCGACTGGAGCATCAACACCAAAAAGTTCTCCGGCCACAACGGGCATGTGACGAAGCTCCACGGCATCCGGCTCAATTGGCAGAAAGCGAGCGACGGCCGCATGGCGATGGAGGAAATTCCCGGCAGCGACTTCGAGCTCGATTGCGACCTGGTGCTGCTCGCGCTCGGCTTCCTCGGGCCGGAGCCGGACGGAATCATTTCGCAGCTCGGCCTCAAGCTCGATCCTCGCAGCAACGTGCTATGCGACAATTATCAGTCGAGCGTGCCGGGCGTCTTCGCGGCAGGCGACACGCGGCGCGGGCAATCGCTGGTGGTGTGGGCGATTTGGGAAGGCCGCGAATGCGCGCGCGCCGTCGACGCCTACCTGATGGGCGAATCGTTCCTGCCCGCGAGCCCCGAACTGTAGCGGCTTCGCATCGTGCTGCGGCTCTACGACTATCTGCCCTCCGGCAACGGCTACAAAGTCCGGCTGCTGCTGACGCAGCTTCAGATTCCGTTCGAGCTCATCGAACGCGACATCATGAAGGGCGAGACGCGCACCGCGGAGTTCCTCGCGAAGTTTCCCAATGGCAGGATTCCCGCGATCGAGTTCGACGACGGCAAGTTACTATTCGAGTCGAATGCCGTCATTAGCTACTTCGCGGAGAATACTCAGTTCATTCCGCAAAGTAGATTTGAACGCGCGCAGGTTCTGCAATGGCTATTCTTCGAGCAGTATAGTCACGAACCTTATATAGCCAGTGTGCGATTCCTCGTGCACATCGGACCGGAGGCCGCGGATCCTCGCCGCGCGATGCTCGACGTGATGATTCGCCGCGGCTACGACGCGCTCGACGTGATGGAGAAGCATCTCGCGTCGCGCGAGTGGTTCGTCGGCAATAGCTACTCGATCGCCGACATCGCACTGTATGCATACACGCACGTCGCCGATGAAGGCGGCTTCGATCTCGGCAAGTATCCCTCGATTCGCGGATGGCTGCAGCGCGTGAAATCGCAGCCGCGACACATCGCGATCACCGAGCGCGCGGGCTCAGCGGCGAAGGCCTAGCGCGTCGAGCTTTTTGATCATCCACTCGACCCGATCCTCACCCCAGAACGGCTCGCCATCCACCATGAAGAAGGGAACCCCGAAGACCTGATCGCCCACCGCTTCCTCGAAGCAGCGATCCAGATCCGCGCGCGCGTCCTGCTCGACGTAGCGGTGAAATTCGCCGGTGTCGAGGCCAACCTCGGTCAGCAGGCCATCGATCGCGTCGGGCTTCTCGACGTCGAGTTCGTGCTTCCAGAAGCGCTCAAACACGCGGTCGGAGTAGGGGATGAAGCGATCGTGCTTCGCGGCGTATTGTCCGCCGTAGAACGCGAGGCGGCACGAGATGATCTTTTTTGGCGGATAGATGATGAGGTCGCGTTCCTTCGCGATGCGCCTCGCGTCCAGGTAGAGATAGCGCACCTTGCGCCGCTCGACCGCCGGATCATTGAGGTTGCCGTAGGTCTTGTAGATGTTTACCCCATACGGAATGAAGCGGATCTTGACGCGATGGGTTCGCTGCAGATCGCGCGCCGGCGCCCACGCCAGGTAGGTGAACGGGCTGGTGTACGCGAAGTAGAATTTGATTACGAGATCGCTGTTCATCGTCAGTAATCGTCGGATAATGCGAGCGCGAGAAAATCCGCGAGGTGAATCACTCTGACCGGCGCGCCGCGCCGCTTGAGTTCGGCGGCGATCTGAAATTCGCAGCCCGGATTCGACAGCACCACGTAATCGGCGCCAGTCGCGATAATGTTGTCCGCCTTCCGCTTCGCGAGTGCGCGCGCCATTTCCGGCTCGGTCAGGTTGTAACTTCCCGCGGAGCCACAGCAGAGATCCGCCTCGGCGAGATCGATGAGGCGCACGCCCGGGATCGAGCGCAGGAGCTTGCGCGGATTGTCGCGCACCCCGAGCCCATGCACCAGGTGACATGCATCGTGATAGGTGACGCTGCATTCCAGCCGGCGGAATCGAGGCATCCGCTCGAGCAGTAGCGCGCTGAGGTCGCGCACCTTCGACTGGATCGCGAGGGCGTCCTTGGCGGCAGCGTCGCGCTTCAGGATCGCGCCGTACTCGGCGATCGCAGTCGAGCATCCCGAGGCCGCCGAAACGATCGCATCGGGTGCGAGTTCTTTGAGTGCGCGAACGTTCGCGCTTGCGAATGCGATCGCGCGCGCGTCGTTGCCGGCGTGCAAATCCAGCGCGCCGCAACACACAGTCGCGGGCATCCGCACGACACGATATCCGGCAGCCGCCAGGAGCCGCTCGCCGTTGCGGTTTTCCGAAGCGGCTAGGACCTGCGCGACGCATCCATGATGCACCACCACGCTGGGTGCGTCGGTCGCGACATTCGCGGAATTCGCAACCGTGGAATTTCCGCGACGAACCAACGGCGGAAGCAGTTCCACCCACTCCCGCAACGACTTCGGCAGGATCACTTCGATCGCGCCGCGCAGATGAAGGCGCTCGGCGAGGGCCAGCGGCGCAAGCATCGCGCGCAGACGATTCGGGTACGGAAAGATTGCACTGATGAGCGCGCGCTTCACCCGTTCCAGCAGCCCGCGCTGATGATGATGCTCCACGTATGCGCGCGCATCCTCGATGAGCCGGCCGTAGTGCACGCCCGAGGGACACGCGGTCTCGCAGCCGCGGCACCCGAGGCACAAATCGAGATGGCGGACCGCGTCGCTGTCGAGTTCGAGGCGGCCTTCGGCGAGCGACTTCATCAGATAGATGCGGCCGCGCGGCGAATCCATCTCGGCCCGCGTGACGGCGTAAGTCGGGCATGCCTCGAGGCACAGCCCGCAATGGACGCAGTCGAACAGCAGATCGTAATCCACGACCTGCCGCATCGGCTGCGCGGGAGCGGTGCCGAGTTCGGCCATCAGAGGCCTCCCACGAAGCATTCGGGATTGAAAACGCCCGCCGGATCGAAGGTGGCCTTGAGCCGCTGCATCAGCTTGAAGGCGCCGGAATTGGGAGCATCGAAGAACTCGATCTGCGATCGGATCGATGCGGGCGCCGACAAGACGCGCAGATGGCCGCGCGCCGAATGCGCAACCTCGCGCCATCGCGCGACGACGGCGGGGTCGTTCGAATGCGTGGACAACTCTACGATTCCCGATCCGACGTGCGCGACGAACTCCGCCGACGATGCGCGAGCGCATCGCGCGAGCTCATTCGGCAACACCGTCATGCGCGCCGTGATGCCGTCGGGAAAATTGAGGTCACGCAGCGAGGAATAAAGTTCGAGCGCGTGACTATGGTCGAGCATTTCCAAGCCCGGGAGAGTACTGGCGATCCGATGCGCCTGGTACTCGAGTTCCGAGGAAATACCGGCGAAACCCGCGAGCACGATCGATCGAACCGAGGTGCCGAGCGCGGCGCTGATGCCTCGGCTTGCGACCTCGAGGTGAATCAGCGGAATCTGATCGTGAAGTGTCGACGCCGCGGCGAACGCCGCATCCGCATCAGGAAACGCGGCGACCGCGAGCGTGTAATTTTCCGGGATCGGGCGCACCTTGAACGTTGCTTCGGTTACGATGCCGAGCGTCCCGAAGGAACCGGTCATCACCTTCATCAGATCGTAGCCGGCGACATTCTTGACCACGCGCCCGCCCGCGCGAACGACGCGGCCTCCATGGCCGACGAACTGAATTCCAATCAGGAGATCGCGCGCGGTCCCTTCCGAGAGCCGCAGCGGTCCCGCATGCGCCGCCGCGATGAGCGAGCCGAGCGTCGTCGCATCCGGATCGCACGGGTCGACTGGAAGCCGCTGCCCCGGCGCCGCGAGCTTCGCATTCAAAGCGCCGACGGTGAGGCCGACCTCGGCGACGACCGTCATATCCTCCGGCTCGTAGGCGACGATCTTCGTCATCCGCTTAAGTGAGATTCCGATCCGCGCCGGATGGCGTCTGATCTGCGACAGGGTGCGCGCCGCGCCAATCGGCGCGATGCTGATTCCGTCGGTCTCGCACTTGCGCACGAGGTCGGCGATCTCGTCAACGCTCCCCGGCTCCACGATCGTTTCAACCGCGCCGATCGCGCCGGCGTCTTCGAGCACTGCACTCACAGAGGAACTTGCCTTCGAGGCGAGCTGACTTCGACGCACGCACCGGGAGTAGGAATCACTTTGCGCGGATTCGATCGCCCGTTCGGATCGAATACGCGGCGCAACTCGGTCATCGCGATCAAATCATCGGGCGAGAACAGCAGCGGCATCTCGCCCATCTTCTCGACGCCGATGCCGTGCTCGCCGGTAAGGCTGCCGCCCATCTCGACGCATGCGGTGAGGATTTCGCGTCCGGCTTCGATCGCATGCCGCACCTGCTCCGGTTGGCGCTCATCATAAAGCACGATCGGATGGATGTTGCCGTCGCCCGCGTGAAAGACGTTTCCGATCGCGAGGCCGTGCCGCGCGCTGACCGCGTTAATGACGCGCAGAATGTCCGGCAGCCGGGTCCGTGGCACCACTCCGTCCTGGGTCGCATAATTCGGCGCGAGCCTGCCGACGGCTCCGAAAGCCCGTTTGCGCGCTTTCCACAGCAGCGCGCGCTCGGCCTCGTCGCGCGCGAGCTTGGCATCGCTCACCCGGCATTGGCGCATCAGATCGATGGCCGCCGCCGCCCGTTCGTTGAGGCCGACTTCGAGGCCATCCAACTCTACAATCAGTACAGCTCCGGCATCGGGAGAAAATCCGACGTGGAAAGCCGCTTCGACCGCTTTCAGGATCAGCCGATCCATCATCTCGATTGCGCCCGGGATCATTCCCGACGCGATGATCTTCGAAACCGCGGCGGTCGCGTCCTCGACGTCGGCAAAGGTCGCGAGGATGGTGCGATGCCCCTCCGGCTCGCGCATCAGCCGCAGCGTCGCCGCGGTGACCATCCCGCAGGTGCCCTCGGATCCCACCACGGCGCCGACCAGGTCATAGCCGCAGCGCTCGTCGGCCGGGCCGCCGAGCGCGACCACCTCGCCGTCGGCGAGCACCAGCTCGAGGCCGAGTACGTGATTGGTGGTGACGCCGTATTTCAGGGTATGCGGACCGCCGGAATTTTCCGCGATGTTGCCTCCGATAGTACACGCCATCTGCGAGGACGGGTCGGGTGGATAGAAATAGCTATTCGCCTTTACCGCATTAGTCACATGAAGATTGACTACTCCGCTTTGCACTTCGACGCGGCGATTAGCCAGATCGATAGTCAGTATGCGATTCATCTTCGAGGTGCAGATCATCACCGGCGCGGTCGCGAGCGCGCCGCCCGAAAGCCCGGTCCCCGCTCCGCGCGGCACGAACGGAATGCCGCGGCGATCGAGCGCGCGCAGCACCGCGCTGACCTCGGCGGTGGAATGCGGCATGACCAGCACCTCGGGAGCGTTGCGCTCGATGGTCCAGCCGTCGCACTCGTAAACCTTGAGCTCGCTGACGCGCGACACGATCGCGTCAGCGCCGACGATGGCGCGCAGCTCGTGCGCGACGCTGGCATCGAGGCTGGTGTGCGGCGCGGTTCCGTTCCCTTCCATAGATAAGACTCTCGGCTTCCGACTCTAGCATGCGTGGCGCGCGCTACGGAGCCGCGCGTGAGCGATGTTCGCCGAATCGAGCGGTTTAATGCGCTCGCGATGCTGGATAATATGGTGGACTCGATTTCGCAACGGAAAAGAGGTTCGACCCTTGGCAACTTCGGCAAATTCCTTCCCCGAACTGAAGCCGCCCGCGCGCGTGCTGCTCGGACCCGGCCCCTCCAATGTGCATCCGCGCGTGATGAAGGCCATGCTGTCCCCGGTGCTCGGCCATCTCGATCCCGATTTCGTCGGCATCATGGAGGACATCAAGAAGCTGCTGCGCCTGGTGTTCCGGACCTCCAACGAGATCACGTTTCCGGTCTCGGGCACCGGCTCGGCCGGGATGGAATGCGTGATGGCGAACCTTATCGAGGAGGGCGACGACGTGGTAGTCGGCGTCAACGGCGCGTTCGGCGGCCGCCTCGCCGAGGTCGCGGGCCGCCTGGGCGCGAAGGTGCACAAGGTCGAGTCCGAATGGGGACGCATCATCGAGCCGGACCAAATCGCGCAGGCGCTTTCGAAGATCGCCAACCCCAAGCTGGTCGCGATCGTCCACGCCGAAACCTCGACCGGCATCCATCAGCCGTTGAATGAAATCGCGCAGATGACGCGTCGCAGCGGCGCGCTGTTGGCCGTCGATGGAGTCACTTCGCTGGGATGCGTGCCGCTCGAGATCGACGCATGGGGCATCGACGCCTGCTACAGCTGTACGCAGAAGGGCATCGGTGCGCCGCCGGGACTTTCGCCGGTGACCTTCAGTCCGCGCGCAATGGAGGCGGTGCATAAGCGCAAGACCAAGTGTCGCTCATGGTACCTCGACGTCGGCCTCATCGAGCAGTACTGGGGACCCGATCGCCTCTACCATCACACCGCGCCGATCACGATGAACTACGCGATCTACGAAGCGCTGCGCATCGTGGTCGAGGAGGGACTGGAGGCGCGCTTCGAGCGGCACATCGCCAACGCGACCGCGCTGGTCGCCGGGCTCAAGGCGATGGGCATCGCGATGGCCGCGCAGGAGGGCCATCGGCTGCCGCAACTCACCGCGATCACGATCCCCGACGGCATCAAGGACGCGAAGGTGCGCGAGCGCCTGCTCAAGCTTTTCAGCATCGAGATCGGCGCCGGCCTGGGTGTGTTCAAGGGCAAGGTCTGGCGCATCGGCTTGATGGGCGAGGGCTCGCGGCGCGAGAACGTGATGCTGGTGCTCAACGCGCTCGAGGAGATCCTCGGCTCGATGGGGATGGAGCTGTCGCGCGGTCGCGCGCTATCGGCCGCCGACAAGGCCTACGAATCGATGGGGCTGGGGGCGGGCGAGCCGCGATAAATCACTTCTCTCACTTCATCGTTGCACTTAGGATGTCACCCAGCTTGGGCGGCTCGATTCGGCCTGTTCCGAGCAGAAGCTGCAAGATGTAGTGATTTCCTACAGACTGTATTTGCTTGATTTGGTCTTATAGACGCTAAAGATGCGGCACTAGACGGGGCATTGCAGCTTTAGCTTGTAGCAAAGCGGTCAAGTCACTAATGTCTCGGCTCCAATGGCATCGCGTCGCCCTGAAATTTTTTCTCGGGGGAAACAATCGGGATGGAACGAAAATCTGAGGAGGGTCTGCCCGCGGACCAATCCGCATCGGGAAGATCGACTATCGAACCGCGTCGCGCGCAAAGCCGCCGCGCATTTTTGAAGGGGTTGGGCGCTGCGGCCATCGCGAGCACAGTTCCGGCAGTGGCTGCCGCTGGACGCAATGTCATGCCCGATGTCATCTCCGATACCCGTTCCGCAAAACTGAACATCGCGGGCCGCCGCCATCAGGCTTATCGGAAGAAGCTCAAGGCCGCCGTCGAGGATCGGAAGATCAAGCCCCCGACGCATCCCACCAGCGGAGACGAGGCGCTGTATCCGTCGGGGATCGCGAATTTCACCAAGGGCTTTTCGCATAATACCTTCGGCGAGGTCGATACCACGGTCTACGCCGCTTATCTGGCGGCGATCCGAAGCGGCAAGCGCGCGGACTTCGACTCGCTTACGATGGGCGGCAACACGCCGCTGGTCGATCCGCAGGCCGGGCTCGCGTTCGACCTTGAGACCTGCGACCCGTCGCAGAACGCGATGCCGGCGTTCGACAAATTGAATTCTCCCGGCTTCGCGGCGCAGATGATCGAAACCTACTGGATGGCGCTGACCCGCGACGTGCCGTTTTCGCAATGGAGCTCCGATTCGGCGATCGCCGCGGCGGTGGCGGAACTCAACGGCAACCCGGCCTTCGCGGGTCCCAGGCTGGGCGGCAGCGTCACGCCGCAAACTTTGTTTCGTGGATCTTTTGCGGGCGAGCTGGTCGGACCGTACGTTTCGCAACTGTTCCTGCAGCCGTTCAGTATCGGTGCGATGCCTTTTCAAGGCTACCAGACCGTGATGACCGGAGACTTCGCCACCGATCCGGTCGCGTGGCTGAAGGTACAGAACGGTCAAGGCCCCTTCGCGCCGGCGACTGCGGATTCGAATCTCAAGTTTCTCGGCGCCGGACGCGATCTCGCGGAGTATGTGCACAACGACGTGCTGTACCAGGAATATCTGATCGCGGCGTTGATGCTGCTGCGAATGGGCGCGCCGCTGAACTCGGGCAATCCGTACAACAGCCTCAATTCGGAAACCGGTTTCATCACCTTCGGACTGCCGATGGTGGAGGTGCTGGTCGCCGAAGTAATCGCACGTGCGATCAAAAACGCATGGTTCCAGAAGTGGTTCATTCACCGCGTGACGCGCCCCGAGGCTTACGCGGGGCTGGTTCACTTCACCAAGACCGGGGCGAAAACCTATCCGGTCGACGCGAGCGTGCTCAACTCCAATGCCGCGGCGCAGGTCTTCGCGCGTACCGGCAATTATTTCATCCCGCTGTCGTATCCGGAGGGCTGCCCGTTGCATCCGTCGTATCCCTCGGGACATGCGACCGCGGCGGGCGCGGCGGTGACAATTCTCAAATGGTTCTTCGACGAGAATTTCGTGATTCCCAATCCGCTGGCCACCACCGACGACGGACTGGGCACGGTACCCTATGTGGGCGCCGACGCGGGCCAGATCAAAGTCGGCGGCGAGCTCACCAAGCTGGCCTCCAACGTCGGCTTCGGCCGAGTATATGCGGGAATCCACTGGCGCGCCGACATCGAGCAGGGGATGCTGCTGGGCGAGGCGGTGGCAATCAATCTGCTGCGCGATCAGGCTCATCTCTACAACGAGAACTATGCCGGCTTTACCTTTACGAAGTTCGATGGGACCAAAGTCACGGTTTGATTGAGGAAGGTATCACGGCGGAAATTGCCGCGTTTGCAGGAAGCGCCCGACCATTCGTCATTGTGGCATAAACAAAATGACGAGTCTGTAGTCTTTGTGGCGAGTGATCTCATTCGGTGGCATTCCTTTTCCCGGTAGGGGGCGTTCGCGGGTATCAACCGGATACATAGGTAACAGTATAGACCGGATGCATGGGTGACACTTTTTCCGTGTTGGCCCCGGCAATTCAGCTCGGTGCCCATCATCAAACCCGCATCTGCGTGGGACGATCGTCGGCGGACCGTCCACAAGTCCACAGGCGGGGATCCTTCGAAATCCCTGAGCCTGTGGACCCTGTGGGCGGCCCGCCGCCACCATGAGCTCGAACTTGCTCTCCAGTTGTCACGAATGCTTTTGCTGCCGCATTTTCATTTCCGCCAGCCCTTCATGCGGTTAACTCTGTTACCCATGCATCCGGTCCAAACTGTTACCTATCCATCCGGTCCATACCCGCGAACGGCCCCTACCCGGGCGAGCGGAACCGGTGAATTCCGACACGAGTGATTTTTCCCCGGTAGGGGGGCGTTCGCGAACGCCCCGTAAAATCCTGATTCGCGCAGCGCACTTTACTCCTCCGCGGCGCCGGTCTCGGGTCTTGACCACATAGATACAATGTCTAAACATCATAATTATGCGGACCGTTTCAAAATGGGGTAACAGCCTGGCACTTCGTATTCCCGCACCGCTGGCGGAATCCGCTGGTATTGCGGATGGCAGCGAGGTGGAATTGCACGTCTCCGCAGGCCGCCTGATCGTTGAACCGGTTCGACCCGAGTACGATCTCAAGAAGCTGGTGGCCGGTATCACCCCGAAAAATCGACACCGGGAAGTCGATTGGGGACAACCGCGCGGCAAGGAAGCCTGGTAGAGGCGACGGCTAGATACGTTCCTCAACAGGGTGATTTCGTCTCCCTCAACTTCGATCCGCAGTCGGGTCACGAGCAGGCCGGTCGGCGGCCCGCGCTGGTTTTAAGTCCGTCGATTTACAATCAGCGCTCGGGCATGGCGATTGTTTGTCCAGTCACCAACACGGTCAGAGGCTATCCATTCGAGGTGGCGACCAGCGGCAATCGAGTTAGCGGAGTCATCCTGACTGACCAAATCAAAAGCGTAGATTGGCGGGCGCGGAAAGCGACGTTTATCGCGCGCTGTCCCAAAGACGCCTTGGATCAGGCGCAAGCCAAAATCCGGGCGCTGCTCACCCTCTGACCTGAACCGATCTTACTCCTCCGCGGCGCCGTTGCCGTTCGAGGAGTCATCGTCCTCCTCTTTCTCCGCCAATGGCACCACCGCGCGGACGCGCTCGCCTTCCGCCACCTTCACCAGATGCACTCCCTGCGCATTGCGCCCGGTCACCCGCACGCCCTTCACCGGCAGCCGAATGATGTTGCCATGGTCGGTGATCAACACCACCTGATCGTCGAGGCCGACCTGTCGCACGCCTACCACCTTGCCGGTCTTGTCGGTGACGTTCATCGTGATGACGCCCTTGCCGCCGCGATGCGTGAGCCGATATTCCGAGGCCGGGGTGCGCTTGCCGAACCCCAACTCCGACACGGTCAGCAGCGTTTCGTCCTCGCGGACGGTCGCCATCGAAACCACTTCGTCGCTGATGAGAGTGACGGTCTTGCCTTCCTTGACGGTGGAGGTCTCGAGCTCCATGCCGGTGACGCCGGCGGTGTCGCGCCCCATCGGACGCACTTCTTCTTCGACGAAACGGATCGCCTGCCCCTCGCGAGTCGAGAGCACGATCTGCTGATTGCCGTCGGTAATGCGCACGTCGACGACCTGATCATTCTCATCGATCGCGATCGCGATGATGCCGCTGCTTCGCACATTGGCGAACTGATCGAGCGCGGTCTTCTTCACCCGGCCATTCTTGGTCGAGAAGAAAACATTCTTGCCCTTGGTCTCGCGCGGCACCGGAATGAATGCCGACAGGCTCTCGCCCTCGCTCAGGCTCAACAGATTGACGATCGAGCGCCCCTTCGAGGCGCGTCCGCCCTCGGGCAGCTCGTAGGCCTTGAGCTGGTAGACGCGGCCCTTGTTGGTGAAGAACAGCAGCCGGTCATGGGTCGAGACGCGCTCGAGGCGCTCGACGAAATCCTCGTCTCCGGTTCCCGCGCCAACCTTGCCGCGTCCGCCGCGCCGCTGCGTGCGATAGAGCGAAAGCGGAGTGCGCTTGATGTAACCGCCGTGGGTGACGGTCACCAGCATGTCTTCCTCGACGATGAGATCCTCGATCGAGAAATCGCCCTCGGCCTCGACGATCTGGGTGCGGCGCGGATCGCCGAATTCCTTTTTGATGTCCTCCAGCTCGTCCGAAATGATTTTCAGCAGCTCTTTTTCATCGGCGAGGATTTTCTTCAGCCGCGTGATCGTTTCCAGCGTCTCCTTGTGCTCCGCTTCGATCTTCTCGCGCTCCAATCCGGTCAAGCGGCGCAGCGTCATGTCGAGGATCGCCTGCGCCTGGATCAGCGTGAGCTTGAAGGTGGTCATCAGGCCGGTGCGCGCGGTTTCCGCATCCTTGGACGCGCGAATCAGTTTGATCACCGCGTCGAGGTTGCGCAGCGCGACCAGCAAGCCTTCCAAGACATGGATACGCGCCTCGGCCTGGCGCAACTCGAACTGGGTGCGCCGCGTGATGACGCGCTTACGATGACTGAGAAATTCGGTGAGCATGTCGCGCAGGCTCAGCTCGCGCGGACGGCCCTCATGAATCGAAAGCATGATGAGGCCGTAGCTCTCCTGCAGCTGGGTATGCTTGTAGAGCTGGTTGAGCACGATCTTGGGTTCGGCGTCGCGCTTGAGCTCGACCACGATGCGCATGCCGTCGCGATCGGACTCGTCGCGCAGATCGCTGATGCCCTCGATGCGTTTGTCGTTGACCAGCTCGGCGATGCGCTCGATGACGTTCTTCTTGATCACCTGGTAGGGAATCTCGCTCACGATAATCGAGGCGCGGCTGCTGCGCTTGTCGGTCTCGATCCGCGCCAGCGCGCGCATCGTGAGGATGCCGCGGCCGTTCATGTAGACTTCGCGAATCTGCTTTTTCCCGAGCAACTGCCCGCCGGTGGGAAAATCCGGACCCGGGATGATGTCGAGGATCTTCTCCATCGTGATGGCCGGATTCTTGATCATCGCGAGCAGCGCGTCGCAAACCTCGGTGAGATTGTGGGGCGGGATGTTGGTCGCCATCCCGACCGCGATGCCATCGGAACCGTTGATCAGAAGATTGGGAATCTGCGATGGGAGAAATTCCGGCTCCTCATCCGAGCCGTCGTAATTGGGCTTGAAGTCGATGGTGTCCTTATCGATATCGAGCAGCATCCGCTCGGCGATGCGAGTGAGACGCGCCTCGGTGTATCGATAAGCCGCCGGCGGGTCGCCATCGATGGAGCCGAAGTTGCCCTGCCCGTCGATGAGCGGGTAGCGCAGCGCGAACGGCTGCGCCATGCGCACGAGGGAATCGTAAACCGCCATATCGCCGTGCGGATGGAACTTCTTAAGCACCTCGCCGACCACGCCCGCGCATTTGGAATGCTTGCGGTTGGCGAGCAGGCCCTCGCGAAACATCGCATAGAGGATGCGCTTGTGGACGGGCTTGAGGCCGTCGCGAATGTCGGGCAGCGCGCGCCCGATATTCACCGACATCGCGTAGTCCAGGTAGGACTGCCGCATATCGGTTTCGATGTTCAGCAGCGAGGGTTCGTTATGTGGGGTGCTTCCGTTCTGTTCTGCCATATTCCTATCTCCTCTCCCGGAGGGAGAGGTCGGCCCGCAGGGCCGGGTGAGGGTCCATTAAGAAATACAATTCCTGCTCTGCTGGATCGCCAAATAGTTTCTCGTCAGCGAGTTCGTGCCGAATTCCGATCGGTCATGGGGCTTGCGATGAGGAATCATATTTTCTGAATGACCCTCACCCGGCTCGCTCCGCTCACCGACCTCTCCCTACAGGAGAGGAGTTGAGGATGTGGTCCTTAATCTTCTCGACCGCGGACCGCGCGGCGCGGTCCGACCTCTCCCTTCGGGAGAGGGTCAGATGTCGAGGTTCTTCACATCCAGCGCGTTGTCTTCGATGAACTTGCGCCGCGGCTCGACCTGATCGCCCATCAGCTTGCTGAAAATCTCCTCCGCCTCTTCCACCGATCCGATCTGCACCTTCAATAGCGAGCGCGATTCGGGATTCATCGTGGTATCCCACAACTGACCCGGATTCATCTCGCCCAGGCCTTTGTAGCGGTTGGTCTCGATGCCCTTCTCGCCCGCATCCATAACCGCCTTCGCCACCGCGACCAGCGACTCGACAGTGCGCGTTTCCTCACCGACCTTCACTGCGAGCGGCCCCTTGATGGCGTCGAGGTCGGGCATCAGGCGGCGAATCTCACGCAACTCGCCGCATCGGAGCATCGAAATGTCGACGATGGTCGGCGCCTTCGCCCCGTTCTGGCGATGCGAGAAGACCGCCTTGAAATGGGTCTCGCCATCGAGCTGCACATCCGCCACGAGGTTATCTTTTCCGACCGATTTGATGATCGCAGCCGCCATCGCCTTGGCCGCCTTTTCCGATTCGAAGCTGTCGTCGCTGATTTCCTTCTCGATGGCGAGTTTTGCTACTGCCGTGACGATCTCGCGTTCCTTGGAGCGGCGCTCCAGTTGCCAGTACATCCGATCGAAGAACAACGCCTTGCGCACCAATGCTTTCAGCGCCGCGCCCTTGACCTCTTTCGCGTCCTTGCCCTTGCCCGCCTCCAGCGTGACCGCCTCAGCGCCGAGGTCGGTCAGGTAATCCTCCAGCGCGCCCTCGTCCTTGACGTAGCGCTCCTGCTTGCCCTTCTTGACCCGGAACAGCGGAGGCTGCGCGACGTAGAGGTATCCATTTTCGATGATCTCGAAAAACTGGCGGAAGAAGAACGTCAGCAGCAGGGTGCGGATGTGCGAGCCGTCGACGTCTGCGTCGGTCATGATGATGATCTTGTGATAGCGCAGCTTCTCGAGGTCCTTCTCACTGCCGACACCCATCCCCAGCGCCATGATCAAGGTGCGCAACTGCTCGGAACCGAGCACCTTGTCGATGCGCGCGCGCTCGACATTGAGCACCTTGCCGCGCAGCGGCAGGATCGCCTGGGTCTTGCGATCGCGGCCTTCCTTGGCGGTGCCGCCTGCCGAGTTTCCCTCGACGATGAACAGCTCGCTGAGTGCGGGATCCTTTTCCTGGCAGTCGGCCAGCTTACCCGGCAGCCGCCCGATTCCAGCGCACCCTTGCGCCGCACGAGGTCCTTGGCGCGCCGGGCAGCATCGCGCGCAGTGGCGGCCTCGATGGTGCGGACGACGATCTTCTTGGCGGGCCCCGGATTGTGCTCGAAGAACTCGCCGAGCTTTTCATTGACCAGGCCCGCGACCAGACCCTCGACCTCGGAATTGCCGAGCTTGGTCTTGGTCTGACCCTCGAACTGCGGCTCGCCGATCTTGATGCTGACTACGGCGGTCAAGCCCTCGCGAGTGTCCTCGCCTTCCAGCCTCATCTCTTTATTTTTGAAGAGGTTATTCTTGGTGGCGTAAGTGTTGAGCGTACGCGTGAGCGCGGACTTGAGGCCCGACAGATGGGTGCCGCCTTCGACGGTGTGGATGTTGTTGGCGTAGGTGAAAATCGTCTCATGAACCGCATCGGTCCACTGCAGCGCCACTTCGACATCGATGTTGTCGCGATTGCCCTTGAAGAAGATTACGTCGTGAATGGCCTGGTTGCCCTCCGAAAGCGACTCGACGAACTCCGCGATGCCGCCTTCGTAATGGAACTCTTCCTTCTTGCCGTCGCGCTCGTCAGCGATTGTGACCTTGAGGCCCGCGTTCAGATACGCCATCTCGCGCAGGTAGCGCACGATATTCTCGTACTTGAACTTCACCTCGGCGAAAATTTTCGCGTCGGGCGAGAAGGTGGTCTTGGTGCCGGTCAGCTTGGTCGCGCCGCGCTCCTCGACTTTGGTCTTGGGGATGCCGCGCTCATAGCGCTGAAAATAAAGCTTGCCGTTCTTGCGGACCTCGACTTCGAACTCCTCGCTCAATGCGTTAACAACGGACGCGCCGACGCCATGCAGTCCGCCCGACACTTTGTAAGCATTTTTTTCGAACTTGCCGCCCGCGTGCAGCACGGTATGCACGACTTCAAGCGCCGAGCGCTTTTCGGTCGGATGCATATCGACCGGGATGCCGCGCCCGTTGTCCTCGACCGAAATGCGATCGTCACTCAGGATGACAACATCGATCTCGGTGCAATGTCCGGCCAGCGCCTCATCGACGGAGTTGTCGACGATCTCGGTAACCAGGTGATGCAGTCCGCGTTCCGCGGTGTCACCGATGTACATGCCGGGACGCTTGCGGACCGCTTCGAGACCTTCGAGAACTTTGATGGACTCCGCGCCGTAACCGTCAGTAGGTGATTTGTTTGCCATAGAAAAAGGCCAATGCCTCCCACCAACCTCAACCTCGAAATGGATGCGCCTATTCTATTCCGGCACCGCGCTATAGTAAAGGATGCGCACGGTATCGAGGCCGCCGGAATCAAACGATGTCTCATCGGATGGCTTGTGGATAAAGAAACACCCACGATTTACAGAAAAATCTGATAGCCTTGGACGGCTGAAAGAAAGCTTACGGTCGAGGAGTCGTCGAAGCGGACTTACAACGATGTTTTACGTCATTTAGCCGTCGATTCAGACGCCATCGAGGCCTCGCCGGCTTCCCGTTCCCCCGCGCTCGCATCCAGGGTCGAGGAAACCGCAGCATCCGCCTCGCCATTTTGGGTTCGTTTATGCGCCAAGGCCTCGACGGCAGATTCGGCAGGCTTTTCAGCTCTTCCTTCCGATGCCTGGCCTTCCTGGGTGAGTTCTTTGATGTAATCCAGCTCCTCGAACGGCTCATCCGACGCCATCCGCTCCTTGCGCCGCCGCTCGAGGATCGTCAGGCATCGTGTGATCATCGTGTTGATCGCGCCCTGATAGCGCAAAATCGTGCGTGCCGAAACGCCGCTGGGAATGGTCGGCGCACCTAAACCCGCTTCGTGAAAAAACTCATCCTGATGCTTCAACACCTGCTCGCGCACTGTCACTCCCTGGTAGTGGCGCTCGTATTCGTTGAATTCGTCGATCGGCATCGGGGTGGCCCATCCACGCCAGGCCGCCTCCTGCTCATAGGTCCACACCTTCGCCAGCTTCCAGTAGCATCCGGCGAGTTGCTGCACCGTCATTTGCTCGATCACGGTGCGCGGCTGGAACTCCTGCGCGAGGCCGGCCACGATTGCGTCGAATTCGGCGCGCCGCTCCTCGCCCTCGATCGTCACGTTGAATGCGGCCTTGGCGAGGATGCCGTGGCGCAATGCATTGAGGCTCGCACGCGCCTTGCCTTCCGGAGTGCGCGGCCCGGTCGAGCGTTGCGCATTGGCGCGATTGGCGGCGGCTTTGCGCTCGCTGACAGGAGGGTTGTGTGATGCGGAGTTTTCCGAAGGGTTTGATGTGAGCATAGCGTCTCCGAATGATGAGCCGACACGCATGCCGATCGCATCGGTGAGTTGGGCGAGAGACGCTGACGGGGAGGCATAGGGGAAAACCGCCTCCCGCGATGAAACCTTTATTATTTCGGAAGTGACTCCAGGTGTAAAGAGGGTAACCTATCGACTATGGATGTTCGCGGGATGTTCGCGAACGACGCGACCCGCAGCGATGATGCAAGCGCAAAGATCTCCTGCAACCGAGATATCGTTGCGGGCGGTTCGCGAACCGCCCCTACCGGAAATGACATCAAGTCATTAGACGCTTAACACATTATTACTTGCATTAGCCTCGGCGCATTGCTAACCGAACGCCTAGGGAATGCTACATTTGGTAGAGGCGCTCCCCAGCTTCGCATACTCCTTCCTCTGCGCCTGATTGAGGTCCGCGATCGCCAATTCTGTGGGAGGTTGAAAAGCCATGCTGCAAATTGCCGTTATCAACGAATCTACCGCGTCCACTGATGCTGCCGTGCAGGCGATGCTGCCGGCCTTCGATCAGCAATGGAACAAGGACCTGCAATCGGTCTGGAGCGTCGATCCGGTGACCTTCGCCTTTCATGCCAAGGGCAAGAAACCGCCGGCCGGCTCATGGTGGCTGGTATTCCTCGACAACAGCGACCAGGCCGACGCGCTCGCCTATCACGACCTGACCAATGAGGGCCTGCCGATTTCCAAGGTCTTCGTGAAAACCCTTGCCGCCGATAACGCCAGCCTCAGCGTCGGCGCGACGCATGAGCTATGCGAGATGGCAGTCGATCCGTGGCTCAACAGTGCTTACCAGGATCGCAAGGGTATCTTCTGGGCCGGCGAGGTCTGCGATCCGGTCGAAGAGGACAAATATGGATACAAGATCGGCAACATTTTGGTCACCGATTTTGTCACTCCGGATTGGTTCGCGCATGCCCATTCGCACAGCACGGTGGACTTCAAGCATCATGCGCATGCGCCATTTCAGGTCCTGACCGGCGGCTACGCGCAGTACTTCGATGCGCAAAATGGATGGCAACAAATCACCGGGCATCAGGCTAAGCAGAGCGCGCGCGCTACGCCGACGCGCGGATCGCGCCGCGAGCGACGCGCGCGCAAGATTGAGCAGTTGGTCCCAAGCAGTCCCGACTTCCGGTCCTGATTCGATCCGCGGCTGACGCGCGTCAGATCACGCAATCGCGCCTCGATCATTGGCCCCGCTTTCCGTCTCGACGCGGACGGCGGGGCCTTCGCGATTCCAGAATTCGAACGATGCTGCAATCGCGAGGATCTTCGGCAATCGCCACCTCGCTGCGGGCGCTTCGCAAACCGCACATACCGGAAAATGGCTCGAAGCGTTAATGGTGCATCCGGCATCGACGCGCAGAGGCGGGGTCTTCGCGATTCTCCGATCCGAACCCAGGCCGGGGACCTTCCTTATTCCGCGATTCGAATGGACCGCCTGGCCGCCCCGCGCACCACCCTCTGGTAGGGGTCGTTCGCGAACGACCCGCAACGATGCTGCTCTCGCGAGGATCTTCCGCAATCGCCACCTCGCTGCGGGCGCTTCGCGAACCGCCCCTACCGGAAAATGGCTCGAAGCGTTAATGGTGCATCCGGCATCGACGCGCAGAGGCGGGTCTTCGCGATTCTCCGATCCGAACGCAGGCCGGGGACCTTCCTTATTCCGCGATTCGAATGGACCGCCTGGCCGCCCCGCGCACCACCCTCTGGTAGGGGTCGTTCGCGAACGACCCGCAACGATGCTGCTCTCGCGAGGATCTTCCGCAATCGCCACCTCGCTGCGGGCGCTTCGCGAACCGCCCCCTACCGGAAAATGGCTCGGGCCCGTTGAGAACAGGTCCGCACTTACAAAATATTGTGACCGTCAGCGCAGGAAATCGACCGCTAGCTCCGCGACCAGGGCCGGCTTCTCCATCGGCATGAAGTGCCCGGTATCCGCGATGTTCATTACCCGACCCTTGGGCAGCTTCGCCGCGATCGAATCCGACAAGCTGCGCGCCAGCGAATCGCTCTTCTCGCCGAACAGCACCAGCAACGGCGTCTGCGCGCGCACGATGCGTCCCAACCCGTCGAAATCGCGCGAGGTCTCGTAAAAGCGCGCCTCGATCTCGGGCTTGCACTTAAGCTCGCGCTTCCCTTCGGCGTTGAGGCGGGTGCCGAACTCGCAATAGTCGCGCAGCATCGATTTGTCCCAACTGTCGAAGGGCGGCTTGCGATCGAAGTTTTGAAACATCGCTTCGACGCTCTCGAAGATGCGCTTGCGCTTCAGCGTGCTCTCGATGAATGGATTGCGCCATCCCAGTTCCGGCGCAGTCGGTGATTCGAACACCACCGGCTCGGCCAGCACCGCGCGCGATATCAAATCCGGACGCTCAAAGGCCAGCGCTCCAATTGCGGTCGCGCCCGCGGAATGACCGAACGCGCGGATTTGGCGAAATCCCATCGCGGTGAGGAAGCCCGCCAGATCCTCCATCGTGCGCTGCCAGTTGTACTCGCCGTCGGGCGCCGGCGAGCTGTCGCCGTGGCCGCGCTGATCGTAGCTGTAGACGTGGCCGATGCGGGTCAGCGCGGATGCGATCGGCGCGTAGATGCGGCCGAGGAATCCGGTCGCATGCAAGAGCACGATCGGATCGCCGTCGCCGCCCCAATCGAGGGTGTGCAGGCGGACTCCATTGACGTCGAGGGTTCCACTTTTCGGTTCCACGAAACTGGTCAGGCCCATTTGGGCTCAAATTCTCGCGGCCCGCGTCGGGGTTAGTCAAGCCGCGTTGCGCCGCCTGACGCTTTACGATTAGCTCATCGGGCATGGGCCGGCTGGTTGCACGGGGAAAATATCTTTTCGATGGCGAGCGCAAGTTCCTGGCGCGCGGCGTCTCCTACGGGCCATTTCCGGAAAATTCGCGCGGCGAGCGTTATCCCGAGCCGGAGCGGGTCGCGGCGGACTTCGCGCTGATGAACCAGATGGGCGCCAACGTGGTGCGCTGCTACGTGCCGCCGCCGCCCTGGCTCCTCGAGGAAGCTATCCGGCACAATTTGCGCCTGATGGTCGGTATCCCGTGGCCGTTTCACATGGCGTTTCTCGACTCGCGCGAGATGGCGGCCGGCATCCGCAACTCGATTCGCAAAGGCGTCGAGGACCTCCGCCAGTACGGCGACGCGATTTTGGCTTACAGCCTCGGCAACGAGGTCCGTGCGGACATCGCGCGATGGCACGGGCCGCGCGCGGTCAGCAATTTTCTGCGCGAGCTGTGCGATATCGGCAAGCAGGCCGATCCGGACGGCCTCTTCACCTATTCGAATTATCCGACCACCGAATATCTCGATCTGAGTTTTCTCGATTTCGTATGCTTCAACGTCTACCTCCATCGCGAGGCTGACTATCGCCGCTATCTCACCCATCTGATGGCGGCGACCGGCGAGCGTCCGTTGATGCTGAGCGAAACCGGCATGGATACCATTCGCGAAGGCGAGGAGCACCAGGCGGAGTTGCTCGCATGGCAGGCGCGCGCGGCGTTCGAAATCGGGCTGTCGGGATTTATCGTGTTCGCGTTCACCGACGAATGGCATACCGGCGGGGTCGAGATTGCCGATTGGGCATTCGGCCTGGTGAAAAAAGATCGCACCCCCAAGCGCGCGTTCGAGGCGGTCGGTGCAATTTTTCAAGGCGCGCTTCCACCGCCGCTCCGGAACACTCCAAAAGCATCGGTGATTGTCCCCGCCTACAATTCAGCCGGGTCGCTTGGCGCATGCCTCGAATCATTGAAGGAGCTTCGCTACCCCGACTACGAGACCATCGTGGTCGACGACGGCTCGACCGACTCGACCGCGCAGATCGCTGAAGCCAATAAAGCGCGCATGATTCGCGTCGAGCACCACGGCCTCGCGGCGGCGCGCAATGCCGCAATCGCGGCAGCCACCGGCGAGATCGTCGCCTTCATCGATTCCGATGCGCGCGCCGATGCGGATTGGCTCTATCACCTCGTCGAAGCGATCACGCGGCGGGGAGCGGCAGCCGCCGGCGGACCGAATTTCGCTCCGCGTGATACCGATCCTGCCTACGCCTTCGCGCCCGGAGTCCCGCGCGAAGTGCGCGGCGACGGCGACGAGCTTTCGCAACTGTGCGGATGCAACATGGCGATCACCAAAGCGGCCCTACAGGAAGTAGGCGGCTTCGATGAGTCATTCACCGCGGCGGGCGACGACGTCGATCTCTCGTGGCGGCTGGCCGAGTTACCGCAGGAGAAGCGCGCGCCGATTGTCAGCGCGCCCGGCGCGGTGGTCATCCACCAGCGCCGCACGAATTTAAGCGATTATCTCGCGCAACAGCGCGGCTATGGCGCGGGCGAAAATCTCCTCTCCAGAAAGTATCCCGATCGCTCGCCGCATCAAGCCGGACTGTATGGCGGCGCGGGCTCCTGGCTGTCGGCGCTGCTCGGCGGTCCGCGCGTCTATCATGGCGCATTCGGGCGTGGGCTGTTCCAGTCCGTCTATGCGGGCGCCGACCTGCCCTGGCTGGCCGAGCTGCCGCAGACCTTCCAATGGATAGTGGTGTCGCTGATCCTCGCGATGGCGGGCTCGCTGTCGCCGTTGCTCGGCGCACTCGGATGCCTCGGCATTGTGGTGTCGATTGCGAGCGCGATCCTCTCCGCCGCATTCGCCGATACCGATGGCCGCGAGATTTCGCCCGCCTCGCGCGTCAGGCTCGCGATGCTGTACCTGATCGGACTGCCGGTGCGAAGTTTTGCGCGCGCGAGCTACCGACTGGCTCGTGCGCCGCAGCGCGGGACCGCGCCGAAGATACCCTTCAGCTTTCGCGGCAGGATCGTCTTCCGCGGAGAAGGCGAGGCCATCGAAAAGATCGATTCCGCCGCCCTGCTCGCCGACACGCGCGCCGCGCTGATCAAGTCCGGGCTTCGGGTCGCGGCGACCGACGGCTTCAAAGCATGGGACCTCAACGTCATGCCGCGGTGCCCCATTCGATTCCCAATCAATGCGGTTCGCGTGAGCGATGATTCGATTGCGCTGATGTGGCGCACGATTCCGGAACCGATCGGCGCGATCGTCGCGGTGGCGATGTTGATCGCTCTGACGATCGCTTTCGGATGGATCATGTTCGTCGTGCTGGTGGTCTGCGCGGCGTTCTTCGCCGCTCCTGCGTTGCGGGTGCCGTCGCTGCTCGCCGCGGCCGCCGATTCGATCGCCAAAGCGAAAGGTTTGCAGGTCGACTTGCGCGCGGGAGAGACCCATTGAGCGCGCTCGAGATCTATGCCGAAGTCTTCCGCCGCATGCGGCAGCACCTGTGGCGCTTCCTCCTCGCGATTGGCGGCGTCGCATTGGGCGCGGCGATGGAGGTGCTCAAACCGTGGCCGCTCAAAGTCCTGATCGACAACGTGCTAAGCGGCAAACCGCTGCGGGTCGCCGCGCTCGCGAGCTACTCGAAAATGGATTTGCTCCTCGCCGCATGCGTCGGCGGAGTTCTCATCTACCTGCTGACCGGAATTCTCACCGTCGCCAACAACTACATTTCGATTTCGATTGGCCAGCGGATGGTCAACGATTTGCGCGGCCAGCTGTTCGATCACCTGCAGCGCCTTTCGCTCGGCTTCCACCGGCGGCGCGAAATCGGCGACCTGATGGTGCGCATCGTTTACGACACCTTCGCGATCCAGACCATCACGATGAACGGGGTTTTCCAGATTCTCGCATCCTCGATTCTGCTGATCGGGATGTTCATCGTAATGATCAAAATCGATGTCACGATGACGCTGATCGCGCTCGGCGTCATACCGCTGCTGGTGATCCTGATCGCTTCGGTCAGCGGCACCATCGACCAGCTCGCGAGCGAGGCGCGCATCAAGGAGAGCGCGCTGTATACCGTGGCGCATCGCGCGCTGGCCTCGATCCACGTGGTGCAGGCCTTCACGCGCGAAGCCGAATCCTATCGCGAGTTCGTGCGCTCCAGCAGCGAGAGCCTGGGCGAGAATCTGCGCCTCTACACCTTTCAATCCATTTACGCGGGCGGCGTCAGCGTGGTGATCGCGATCGGCACCGCGCTGGTGATGTATGTCGGCGCGCTGCACGTGATGAGCGCGCGGCTCACGATCGGCGGCCTGATCGTTTTCACCTCCTATCTCGCGTCGCTGTATGCGCCCATCAATCAGATCTTCCAGACCTACGGCCTGGTCGAGAGCGCCAAGGCGGGCCTGCGGCGATGCCTCGAGCTGCTCGCCGTTGATCCGGAAATTCAGGATCGTGCGGGCGCGCGCGCAATGCCGCGGGTGCGCGGCGAGGTCGAATTCGATCAGGTAGTCTTTGCCTACGAAGCGGCGAATCCGGTTCTGAAGGGAATCAGTTTCAGCGCAAAGGCGGGCGAATCGATTGCGATTGTGGGGCCCAGCGGCGCCGGCAAGACCACCATGGCGAGCCTGGTCACGCGTTTCTACGAGCCGCAACAAGGCGTCATCAAAATCGACGGACGTGATCTGCGCGAGGTTACGCTGGAATCGTTGCGCAAGAATATCGCGGTGGTCCTGCAGCCGCCGCTGGTACTCGGCGATACGCTGCGCGCGAATATCGCACTGGGAAAACCCGGCGCGAGCGACGACGAGGTGCGGCGCGCCGCGGCGATGGCGCGGCTCGATCCGGTCCTCGCGAAGTTGCCGCGCGGCCTCGAGGAGCAGGTCGGACAGGGCGGCCACAGCCTGTCCGAAGGCGAGGCCCAGCGCGTGACCATCGCGCGCGCGCTGCTCAAGGACGCGCCGATCCTGATCATGGACGAGCCGACCAGCGCGCTGGATACCGAAACCGAGGCGCTGGTGCTGGCTGCGGTGCAGGAGGCGATGCGCGGGCGGACCACGCTGGTGATCGCGCATCGGCTCTCGACGATTCAGAACGCCGATCGCATATTGGTACTGCGCGGCGGCGTGATCGAGGAGCAGGGGAGCTTTCAGGAACTGCTCTCGCAAGGCGGATTTTTCAGCTATCTGTACAATTTGCAGGCCTGGAAGGAACCCGCGACCGACCAGCAGTAGGAAAATACATCATGTTGAACATTGGACTCACCGGCGGAATCGGATCCGGCAAGAGCACCGTCATCAAGATTCTGGCCGAGCTTGGCGCGATCGTAATGGACGCCGACAAAATCGCGCATTCCACCTATGCGCCCGGCGGCCCCGCCTATGCCGGTGTCGTCGCCGCGTTCGGCAAGGAGGTCCTCGCCCCCGACGGCAGCGTCGATCGCAGCAAGCTCGGCCCGATCGTTTTCAAGGAGCCCGCCAAGCTCGGCGAACTGACCGCCGCGGTGTGGCCGGCGACCAAGCAGCGCATCACCGAGATGATCGCCGAGGCGCGCCACAGCGGCGAGCGCAAACCGATCGTGGTTGAGGCCGCCATCCTCATCGAGGCCAATTGGCAATCGGTGTTCGACGAGGTCTGGCTCATCACCGCGGCAAAGGATTTCGTCATCGCGCGGGTCGAACGCGAACGCGGGTTGAAACCCGAGCAGACCGAGGCGCGCATCAAGGCGCAACTTTCGGACGACGAGCGGCGCAAGCACGCCACGCTGGAAATCCGCAACAACGGAACCATCGCGGAGCTTCAGCAGCAGCTTGCGAAGGTCTGGGCGGAGGCCCTGAAGCGCAACGCTTAGATCGTCAGCGCAGCCATCGCCGCGAGGACGACCAGCATGCACATCGCCATGCCGCCGGCGAGCGCGTAGCCGGCCGCGCCACCGAGGCGACGGCTCAGCACCAGGCGCATCGCGAGGATGGTCAGGGCGAGCGCCACGATCACCGCGAGGCCCACGTTTTCGTACAGCGCCATTGTGAGTCCGAGTGCAACCGCGCTCGAAACCGAAAATTCGCGAAAACGGATCGGTCCTTCGTAGGGCACGCCGAGGCCCCATCGCTCGAGCGGACGAAGGCCATATCCGATTGGAACGACCGCCCATCGCGAGAGCATCGAGGCCATCACCAGTGCGCCGCTGCGGCTGGCCGGATCGTGAATGCGCGCCAGCAACCACGCGCTCGCGCTGAACCATGCGATTGCGGCGAGCGCCCCGACCGGTCCGATGCGCGCGAGGCCGGTCGAGGCCGGTCGCGAGCCGATTCTGATTGCGTCAACCAGATCGGCAATGCCGAGTGCGTCGAGTCCGCCGGCGGCCACCTCGATGAGAAGGATCAGGAAGATCGATCGGGGTAGCGGCGAGAGAAAACTGCCGAAGTATCTATCCATCAACGCAAAGAAGATCCCGCCGATCAGCCCGACCAGCGGCGCGAATACCAACGCTCGCGCGCGCTGCTCCGCATCGCCAAATTCCCGGCGCGCAAACAGCGACCATCGCGAAAGCGTCGCCATCGCGATCAGCAATTCGTGCGCGAGATTTCCCGGCGTCTCGCGATGCGACGGTTCGGCTTCCATCGTGATGCGTCACACTAGCGGAACCATCGCCGCGTTCTCTATAACGGATGCAATGAAGATTCTGGTAATGGGCGCGGGCGCGATCGGCGCATTCTACGGCGCATGGCTGCAGCGAGCCGGCGACGAGGTTTATTTCTGCGCGCGCGGCGAGCATCTACGAGCGCTGAAGGAGCACGGCCTCGAGGTGAAAAGCGTCAACGGCGACTTTCATATCGCGGTCAAGGCTTCGTCGGACCCGCGCGAGTTCGCTCCCTACGAGTTGATCCTGTTTTGCGTCAAGTCGCAGGATACGCTCTCCGCGGCGCGGCAACTCGTCGGATGCCTCGCCGACGGCGGCGCGGTGCTGACGCTTCAGAACGGGGTCGAGAACGAGGCGCTGCTGTGCGAGGTTTTTCCGCGCGAGCAGGTGATGGGCGGCAATGCGCGCGTCGGCGCCGAGATAACCGCACCCGGCAAGCTGCTGCACACGGTTGGAGGGAACGCCGAGATCGGCGAACTCGACGGGCGCAAAACCGCGCGCGCGGAACGGATCGCGGAAAGTTTTCGCCGCGCAGGAGTCCTCGGCGAGCTGACCGACGATCTACTCACCATCCGATGGCACAAGCTGATGGGCAACAACGGCACCAACACGGTGTGCACGCTCGGTCGCTGTTCGGTGGGCGCTGCGATCTCCGATCCGGAGGGTGCGGCGCTGGTCCGGCAATTGTTCCTCGACGTGGTGCGGGTCGGCCGCGCGGAAGGCGCGAAGCTCAGCGAAGAGCAGGCCGAGAAACAACTGCGCCAGATGAGCAAGTATCCGAACCTCAATTCGATCCGCCCCTCGACGTTGCAGGATTATGAGAAAGGCAAGCGGCTGGAGTACGACGCGATTACCGGGGCGGTTTTGCGCGCGGCCAGAAAGCACAGCATCGCGGTGCCCGCGACGGAAACCGTACACGCGCTGCTGAAACTCCTCGACGCGGGAATCGCGGTGCGATGAACCGGCTCCCATGAAAATTCTGGTGATGGGCGCGGGTGCGATCGGCGCTTACTTCGGCGCGCGACTGCATCAGGCCGGCGAGGCGGTAACATTTTGCGCGCGCGGCCGGAACCTGGCGGCGCTGAGGGAGCACGGCCTCGAGCTCAAAAGCCCGCGCGGCGACTTCCATGGACCGGTAAGCGCCACCGACAATCCTCGCGAGTTCGCGCCTTACGATCTCATTTTATTTTGCGTCAAGATGTATGACACGGATGCGGCGGCGAAGCCGCTCGCCGGATGCCTCGCGCCCGGCGGCGCAATCCTGACGCTGCAAAATGGCGTGGAAAGCGAGGCGCGGCTGGCGGAGTATTTCGATCGCGATGCGATCATGGCGGGATGCGCGCGCGCCGGGGTTGAGCTGGTCGGGCCGGGCAAGGTGCTGCATGTCACGACCGGCGTCATCGAGTATGGCGAACTGGACGGGCGCGCAACTCCGCGGGCGCTGAAAATCGGCGATGCGTTTCGGCGCGCGGGAATTTTCGGCGAGCTGGTCTCCGACATTTTCAGCTTTCGATGGTCGAAGCTGTTGTGGAACGCGGCCTTCAATACGGTGACGACTCTTACGCGCCGGACCGTCGGCGAGGTGCTCGAAGATCCCTCCGGCGCCGCGTTGATCCGCACCCTGATGAACGAGACACTGGCGGTCGCGCAGGCAAACGGCGCAAGGCTGGGACCGGACCGCATCGAGACGCTGCTGGATCATTCGCGCAAGAATTTGCGCGCACTGAAAACTTCCACCCGCCAGGATTACGATCGCGGCACGCGGCTCGAATACGACGCACTAAGCGGCGGAGTCGTGCGCGCGGCGCACCGCCACAAGGTCGCGGTCCCGGCGATGGAGTCGGTGCACGCGCTGCTGGGGCTGCTGGATCGAAGCCGCGCTCAGGCAATTTCAAGCAAGCCGTAGAGCAGAAAATACTGCACCGTGGACATTATCTTCTCGGGTTCCACCGCAGGCCGAAAGCGCTCGACTGCATCTTTCACCGAGGCTGATTGATGCACCAGCGCCAGCAGCCGGAACGCATCGGCGTTGAGCTCCGCGGGGCGAACCAGCAGCCACGGACTGGGGCGCGCCATCAGCTTCGAGGTCGCGGCGGTATCGAGGCCGGAGCGTTCCTCGATGAGCGCGGTGCCTTCGGGAACGCGCAGCTTGGCGGCGAGCATCGCCTGTTCTCCGCGCGCGGCGAGGTCGCGTGCGGCAATCATCTTGTCGATGCGCTCGCTGGTCAGGATGATTTGTCCGGCACCTTGAATGTCGACCGCGGCGGTCCATCCGGTGGGCCGATCCGGCGCGTGTTGCAGGATATTGATGGCGACGCGGAGCCCGCGAATCCCCATGGCCTCGAGGTGCTCGCGGCGCATGAGCGTATCGCGCTCGTATTCGGCGCCGAGATTCGGATGATCGGCGGCGGCATAGATCGCGCAGTAGTCATTCAAGCTGCTGCCGGGACATTGCAGAATCAGAACCTTAATATCGGGAGCGGGCAGTGCGGTGCGGAGGTGTTGCTCCACCGTCTCGCCGTCGAGCTCCGGCCACTCCGCCAGGATTACCGCGCGTCCATTGCGCGCAAGATGGGCTGGGACCTCGCGTAACAGCCGCAGCGGCAGCTCATCGCCACGTTGACCTCCCGACTCGAACGAAGCGATCGCGAGGCCCGGCGGGCTCGAGACAAACGGCGGCTGTGAAATGATGAGGTCGAAATTCTCACCGGCGACCGGCGCGAACAGGTCGCCCTCGCGAAATTCAGTGTTGTCGATGCCGTTGAGGGCGGCATTAATTCGCGACAGGGCGATGGCGCGCGGATTGATGTCGGTGCCCACGACCTTCGCGACCATCGAGGCCAGGCTCAAAGCGCCAGTACCCGCACCGCATCCGACGTCCAGCCCACGCCTTAGCCGATGCGAGGGTCTGCTCGCATCGCAGATGAAAGTGGTGGTCTGGCCGGCGCCCATCACAGCGTTGCCGCCGCGCCCGAGGTGATCGCAGATTACGAAGATGTCATTGACCAGGTTGAGGTTAAACGGCGAGACGTAATTTCCGTCACCGGAGCGGTGGATGAGGCCGGCTCCCGCGAACGCATCGAGGGGAACATCACCAAGCGCGCTTTCCGCCTCGGCACGCGAAAGGGGGTCGTCGAACATGAGCATGCGCATCGCGAAGGCGGCAGGATCGCCCATCCGGCGCAGATACCATTTGCGAATCGGCGCACGAGCAGCATCGAGCATGAAGACGCCGATCTGGGTGACTTCCTGCGCGCGGCTGAGAGTGAGACCAATGGCGCGCAACCGCGTGCCGAGGGCGCGCCACAGCGCCGGCGGCGCGGAAACCATCCTCGAAACGTCGGGCAAAGGCATGTGAGAAGACTACGGCTCTACCGCTGTAGTGACAAGCTGTTAACGAATGTCAGCTTGATGCTTCTCGAACGGTTTGGCGCCGAACCGCCGCGCTAGTCAAGCTCCTTGTCGGCGTCGCCCTTACGCACGCCCATCAGATAAGCCTCGATAAACGGATCGATGGCGCCGTCGAGCACCGCCGCGGTGTTGCCGATTTCGACGCCGGTGCGATGGTCCTTCACCATCTGATAGGGCTGCAGCACGTACGACCTGATCTGGCTGCCCCACGCGATGTCTTTTTTGTCCTTGCTGAATTTTTCAAGTTCCTCGCGCTTCTTGCGTTCCTCGAGTTCAAACAAACGCGCGCGCAGAATCTTCATCGCCATCGCACGATTCTTATGCTGCGAGCGCTCGTTCTGGCAGGCGACCACGATACCGGTGGGAATATGGGTGAAGCGCACCGCGGAATCGGTCTTGTTGACGTGCTGGCCCCCGGCGCCGCTGGCACGAAAGGTATCGATTTTCAAATCGGCAGGATTGATGATGACCTCGACCTTGTCGTCGATCGCGGGAAACACGAACACGGACGCGAAGGAAGTGTGGCGGCGCGCGTTCGCGTCGTAAGGCGAGATGCGCACCAGGCGATGAATCCCGACCTCGGCCTTCAGGTAGCCGTAGGCGTATTCGCCATCGACCTCGAAAGTCGCGCTCTTGATGCCGGCGCCTTCGCCGGGCTGCAAATCGGCGACATCGACTTTGAAACCGTGCCGTTCGGCCCATCGCATGTAAAGCCGCAGCAGCATCTCGGCCCAGTCCTGCGCCTCCATGCCGCCGGCGCCTGGGTGAATCGAGACAATCGCGCCGAGGCGATCGTACTGGCCGCCGAGCATCACCTGCAGCTCATGCTTTTCCAGTTCGGTGCGCGCGGCGGCGAGCGCGGTCTCGGCCTCGCGCGCGGCCTCGGAATCGTCGGCGCCCTCTTCTTCGGCCATCTGAAAATAGACGCGCGCGTCATCGAGGCGATCGCGCAGGCGCTTGAAACCTTCGAGCTGGCCCTTTACCTGGTCGGCCTCGCGCAGGACGGTTTGGGCGGCCTCGGGGCGATCCCAAAATTCCTGTTTGCTGGTTTGTTCGAGGAGTTCTTTTTGGCGGGCGGTCAGTTTAGGGAGGTCAAAGACGCCTCCCGAGCTTGTCCGCGCGGGCTTCGAAATCGCTCAGTTGTTCTCTGATGTCGCTGATCATTTTTCGCTCTTCCTTAGAGAATCGTGTGCCGCTCGAAGCACGATACGGTTGATGTCGAAATCAAAGTGACACCGAACCGCGTCCTCGATCTCGGCTCTCAATTCCTCCAATGTATCGGCCTGCGTGAATATGCAGTGTCCGACGGCGCGGGCTTCGAAACCACCCTCCGGCGACTCTTCAAAGACAAATATTACTTCGGAGTCCAAATTTGCCGTCCGACCATTCATTGTGACAGAAAGCGCGGAACTAATTAATGGCTACTGTTCGGGGTTCATAGTGAACCTCCAGCGAGGGCGAGAGATGCGATGGCGCTTGACGGCATCGTTCAAGCTCCGAAAGTATCGGCTGAAAATATAAAGTTGTTCCTGCGGCTCCGAGGAGGCCAACATGAGCGCTTTTCGATTCGGCCCGGACCATCCTGCCGAAACCTATGTTTCGCACACCTTTGCAGAACAAACGATTGACACCGGCGAGGCCGCTATCAACTACGCCGTCGCGGATCGCCCGCCCAGCCGGCGCTGCTGCTTATCCCGGGGCAAACCGAATCGTGGTGGGGATACGAGCCGGCGATGCGTCTGCTTCAAGAGCATTTCCAGGCTTTCGCAGTTGACCTGCGCGGGCAGGGCAGATCGAGCCGGACACCAGGCCGCTACACGCTCGACAATTTCGGCAACGACATGGTGCGGTTCATCGCGCTGGCAATTAAACGGCCCGTGATTGTCAGCGGCCTCTCGTCCGGTGGGGTAATCACAGCATGGCTTTCCGCGTACGCGATGCCCGGCAGGCGTCCGTGGCGCCATCTATGAAGATCCGCCGTTCTTCTCCTCCGACGTCAAACCCGCCTGCGGACACAATATTCGGCAAACCATCGGACCGATCTTCGCTCTGATGAGCAAATACCTGGGCGATCAGTGGAGTGTGGGTGATTTCGTGTGGGTGGTTCGTGACTGTGCGGCATTTGGACTGGAGATTGGGGTTGCGGGAATGCAGCAAGCAATCAGAACCGAGCTTCCTGACTGGCTGGCGAATGTGATGGCGATGATGTCGGGTTCAAGAGAAGGAGCGTGATGGTGGCATGTGATGGAGGGAAGCGGCGAAGTCCCGCAGAATCTCAAGGAGTACGATCCGGAGTGGGCACGGGCCTTCTGGGAAGGATCTGTCTACGCAAGTTGTGACCATGCCCGGATGCTGGCCAGCGTCAAATGCCCAGTCCTGTATACCCATCACTTCCGCAATGTCGATGAGGCCGGGGACGGGCATCTGCTGGGCGCGGCCTCGGATCTGCAGGCGAAGCGTGTGTGCGAGCTGGTTTCCGGCGCGGTCAGGAGATCGATTACCGGTCTCTGCCACAAATGCCGCATTCGATGCATGGCGCCAATCCCAAGTTGTTCACTCAGCTGCTCGTCGAGTTCGAGCGCAAGCTGGCGAGTCAGCAACGTAGAGTGATGATGCCGCGCGCTAGTTAATTGCCACGCGCTTGCCGTTGCGCGAGGAAAGGATCTCCTCGATGTGGGCTTCCAGCGGCTTCAGCTTGCGCGGCCAGCGCCATCCCCAGACCAGCGCAATCGCAGTTAGCGCCAGGCAAATTTGCGCGAAGAGATCGCCCACGATGGTGTACAGTGTGCGCATCGGATGCCAAGCGACGTCCTCGAGCTCGGTGCCGCGCTTGAACAGCGGCGTGGTCGCCGTGATGCTTCCGTCATTGAGGATGATCGCGCTGATGCCGGTGTTGGCGACGCGAATCATCGGCACCTTGGTCTCCACCGAACGCATCGCGGACATCGCGAGGAGCTGATAAGGCGCGGAGCTGGTGCCATACCAGGCATCGTTGGTGATGTTCACCATCACGTCGGCGCCCTCCTTGACTGAACGACGCGCGAGGTCGGGGAAAATGCTCTCGTAGCAAATCAATACACTGAGTTTTGCGCCGTCCACTTCAAAAAGGGTCTGTTGCCGGCCGGGAATCATGTCGCCCATGCCGTGGACGATGCGATTTACGAAAAATCCCAGCACGCTGCGAAAGGGAACGTATTCGCCGAACGGCACAAGCTGAATCTTGTCGTACCAGGCCGCGACCTCGCCTTGCGCGGTAACCAAATCGGCGCGATTGGCGAACCCTACGATGCGGTCGTCGCGCGAAATCAGCGCCGGCGCACCGAACAGGATCGGCTTGCCGATGGTGCGCGCGAGTTGCAGCAGGGCCTCGCGATAATTCACGTCGTCGCTATCGCCGGCTGGATAGCGGTCATCGGGCTGAAACAGAAACGTCGCGGCGGCCTCGGGCCATACGATTAGATCGGCGCCCTGTTTAGCGGCCTGGGTGCTTTGGTCGGCGTATATTTTGAAGGTCGGGGCCAGCGCATTGGGGTCCCACTTGACGCTCTGCGGGATATTGCCCTGGACCATCGCAACGCGAAAGCTGCCGGCGGGTTTGATGGTCTTCAATTCATGGATGCGCCAGTTGCCGAAAACGAGCGCCGCGATCATGACGGCGGTCAGGGCGCTGAGACTCAAGGTCTGCAGACGCCGCGAGCCGCGCCGCATCAGCACCATGAAGACCACCACATTGAAGAAAATAATCAGCGCGGAAACTCCATAGGTGCCGGTAAATTCCGCGAACTGGATCAGTGCGAGATTGCGATACTGGGTCTCGCCGAGAAGGTTCCACGGAAACCCGATCGGAAAATAGGTGCGGATGAGCTCGACGGCAGCCCATGCGATCGGCATCGTCACGACGATCGGAAGCCGCAGTCGTCGCGCGGTAAATTCGCCCGCCCATAGCGCGATCGCGGTATTGATCGCGACTACACTCGCCAGGAGGAGCATCGGGATCAGCGACAAAACAAAATGTACGCCAGCGAATTCATTGAGCGTGATGACGACCCAATAGAATGAGCCGGCGTAACACGCGAGGCCTTGCAGCCATCCCCACCACAAAACTTTTTTGAGCGGCTCGCCCTCGACCGCGTAGAAGAACGGAACGAATGCCACCCATGCGAGCAGGCTCACGTCGAACTTCGGGAACGCCAGCGCGAGCGCGAGCCCGCTCGCAATCACGAGCGCCGCGCGGGTCATGGCGTTGGAAGAAATTGTCACCGGGTTTCGAAAATCTCTCCGAGCGGGATCACGCCCGCGCACGGAGGCTTGCCGTTGAAGCGTTCATAGATTTCATCGACATCGCGCCAGCTCGCTACCAGAGCCACCGAGAGCTGCGGCTTAAGCGGAAGATCGCCGAGCAGGCGCCATTCGCGCTCAAAAGTCCAGTCAATCGGCGGATTGCGGGTCATGTCGATACTCACCACGCGCCACATCTCGTCAGGATTGAGGATAGCCGCGGCCTCGGCGCCTGGCATATAGATGACCGGCCGCGCGCCCGTCGAAAAAGCATAGCGTTTATCAACGGCGACGCCGAAGGGTTCATAGCGGCGCCGATTGCGCGCCGTCAACAGATGCCCCAGCTCATGCGGCGGCGCATCGAAGAGGCATACGCCACGATGGCCGCCGCCGATCATGCGGGTCGAACCGCGGATGCGGCCGTCCTCGAGAATCCAGAGCAGATTATCCAGCGCCGAGGTTTTTCCCGAGGCGCGGGTGAAATGCGCAAGCGTCGGCGCCGACGGGAGCTTGGGAGATTCGCGTTTCATCGCGGCTTGCGGATTCGTTTGGGCTTCGTCGCGACAGTAATCATCGACGCAAGCTCGCGCTCGCGGGCGAACATCTTACGCGCGTCGGCAGGCGAGCGCTCGTGATCGTATCCGAGCAGATGCAGGAATCCATGGATCAGAAGAGTGCGCAGGCGCGCGGCCGGCGCGATGCCATATTCGCGAGACTGCGCGAGCGCGGTGTCGATCGAGATCACGACGTCGCCCAGCGGCATGCCTTTGCTATTCGCGATCGCTCGAGGATCGGGTGGTGCGCTGTCGCGTTCCTCGAGCTGGGAAAACGAGAGCACGTCGGTGGCGCGATCCTTTTTGCGATAGTCGCGATTGAGCGCGCGAATCGAAGCATCTGAAGTCAGCGTCAGCGAGAGTTCGCAATCCGGCAGATCGGCGGCCCTCATCAGCGCCAGGGCATCGCGCCGGAGGCCTCGACTATAGCGTCGTCCTTTAGCCGACGCGCATCGAAACTCGACGCCCAAGCTACGGCGTGCCGTTATTTTGGTCCGGTCCGGTCTGGATACCCTCGTCGCCGCGATTAAATGCCTCATAGGCCAGGATGATGCGCTGCACCAGGCGATGCCGCACCACGTCGCGATCATCGAAAATCGTGAAGTTGATGCCCGGTGTATTAGCGAGCACGGTGCGCGCTTCCTTGAGGCCGGAAAGCTTGCCGCTCGGCAGATCGATCTGCGTGATGTCGCCGGTAACCACCGCTTTCGAGTTGTAACCGAGCCGCGTGAGGAACATCTTCATCTGCTCGGTGGTGGTGTTCTGCGCCTCATCGAGAATGATGAACGAATCGTTGAGCGTGCGACCGCGCATGAAGGCCAGCGGCGCGACCTCGATAGTGCCACGCTCGAGCATCCGCCGCGCGCGATCGAAATCCACCATGTCGTGCAGCGCGTCGTAAAGCGGGCGTAGGTAAGGATTGACCTTCTCTGACAGGTCGCCCGGCAGGAAGCCGAGCTTCTCGCCGGCTTCGACCGCAGGACGGCATAGCACCATGCGGGTGACCTGATTTTTCATCAAGCGCCGCCAGCGCCATCGCCATCGCGAGGTAGGTCTTGCCGGTGCCGGCCGGGCCGATGCCGAACACGATGTCGTGGTTGCGAATCGCGTCGATATACAGCTTCTGGTTGAGGCTCTTGGGCGCGATGACGCGCTTGTGCGCCGAGACATAAACCGTATCGAGGAAAATGTCCTTCAGGTCGGCATTGCGATCGCCACGCAGAATCCGAATTCCGTATTCGACGTCGCTGCCGAACACCGGATGCCCGCGCTTGAGCAGCTCGTACAAATCGCCGAGCAGCTTGCCCGTCATCGCTTGTTCGGCATGGCCTCCGGAGATGCGCAGGGAGGTGCCGGTCACCGCGATGCGAACGCCGAGGGCCTGCTCGATGGTGCGGATGTGCGAATCGTGCTGGCCGAGCAAATCGGAAAACAGACGTGGGTCGTCGAAATGGAGTTCGAGAGAGTCTTCAACAGCTAGTTGGGAAATATTACTGCTAGACCTCGCTGAATCAGGATACTTTGCGCCGTTGGTATACGGCGCGCTGGCCAATCCTAACGCTTTTTCTTCTCTCATTAAAAGGCGCGGTTACCGATTGTTCCTCACATCCTCCTCCGCGCTGTGGATACTGGCACCCCGATACCGCCGCGGAGAAGCACGCAACATAAATATAATGATGAAGCTGGCTGAGTCATCTCCCTCTGATGGGCTTTCAAACCGACGGAGCGAGGCATTAAGCTCTCGGCGAATCCGCACCAGGACAAGCTGAGGAAAATGACAGACCACGAAATTTTTGAGCTGGGCGACGTCGTACTTCAATCCGGGCTGACGCTGCGAGGAGCGAAGCTGGCCTACAAGACCTACGGCGCACTCAGTCCCTCGCGCGACAACGTCATCGTGATGCCGACCTACTATGGCGGCCAGCACCTCGACAACGAGGCGATGATCGGCGCCGGGCGTCCGCTCGATCCCGCGCGCTACTTTATCGTTGTGCCGAACATGTTCGGTAACGGTTTGTCATCGTCGCCGAGCAATACTCCCGCCCCGATGGACCGCGGGGCTTTTCCGAATGTCACCGTATACGACAACGTCGTCTGTCAGCATCGTCTGGTCACCGAACATCTCGGCATCAGCCGCATCAAGCTGGTGGTCGGATTCTCGATGGGTGCGCAGCAAACCTTCCAATGGGGCGCGCTCTATTCGGACATCGTGGACACCATCGCGCCGATCTGCGGTTCGTCACGCACCTCACCGCACAACTATCTGTTCCTGGAGGGCGTCAAGGCGGCCTTGCTTGCCGATGCGTCCTTTGCCGATGGCTGGTATGAATCGCCGCCAGTGCGAGGGCTTCGCGCCTTCAGCCGCGTGTATGCGGGATGGGTCTTCTCGCAGGATTTTTTTCGCGAGCAGGAATATCGCAAGCTCGGGATGGCTTCGGTAGAGGACGCCGCGCGATTCATGGAAGGCCTCTTCCGCCGCCGTGACGCGAACGATCTGCTGGCGATGCTATGGACCTGGCAGCATGCCGACCTCAGCGCGAATTCCAAATACAGAGGCGATTTTTCCGCCGCGCTGGGCGCGATCCGCTCGCGCGCCATCGTGATGCCCTGTGCGACGGACCTCTACTTTCGCGTGCGCGACAACGCCATCGAAGTTCAGCAGATGCCGAATGCCAAACTGCGCCCGATTCCCTCGATATGGGGGCACGTGGCGGGCGCGGGGATAAATCCGGCTGACAACGCTTTCATCGATGCCGCCCTGAACGAATTGCTCGCGGGATAGAGGCTAGAATCTCTTCGGCTGCTCGTCCACGTTGACGTAGGGGTTGGTATCGTAGCTATCCACGCCCGGCGGATGGACAATCCATGGCAGCGCGGAGCGCACGAAGATTTGCCATCCCGGCCTCAGCCAGTTCGGATCATCGAAGGTCCCCACCGCGATCGCGCGCAACGCGGGATTCCATTCGCCGACCCAGGTCATGGTGGTTCCGCAATTCGGACAAAACTCCATCCGCAGCCATTGATGCGACACGTCCGAGCGATATTCGTAGGTCTTGAGGTCGCCACTGATGATCTGCACCGCGGCCGCGGGGAAATACGCGGCTATTCCGAAAGCGCTTCCGGTTCGTCGATGGCAAAAGGTGCAATGACAAATGCCTACGCCTTCCGTTTCGTCGGGATTCCCAATCGTGCGATAGCGCACCGCGCCGCATAGACAGCCGCCTTCATGGATGTCGGGCATTTTCGATCCTCCGCGCGATATTTTGCAGACCGATTGGTGGAAGGTCTATGGATTGATACTTGAGACGAATCGCGTTTGGCCCCATGCTGGAGGGAAGCGATTTGGGAGGAGACATTCGATGCCTCGAAGCGCAGCAACGAAGGTTCAAGCGAAGGAATTAAGTCCAGCGCTCCGCCGCCGCCTCGGCCTGGTTCCGGACGACCAAGTCAGCATCGCGGTGAACAAACGGCCGAAGCCGAGGCAGCCAAGCCGCGATCCGTGGGTTGAGATTCGCGGAACGCTTTCGAACGAGGACGCTGACGAGATGATGAGAGCTATCTATGGGAGTCGGCGGAACAAGACCAAATATCCGAAAATTGAACCATAGTGAACTGGCTCTTTGACACCGACATCATCATTTATCAGATGAAGGGCGTTCCTTCGGTGGCTCGCCGAGTGGAAGCAACCCTCCCAGCTCGCCGCTACATCACCCTCATCACGCTTGGAGAGCTCTATTTTGGGGTTTTCCGTTCACGCCGAGTCGAGGCAAATTTGCGCCGGTATCGTCGATTCCTGACAACTGTCAAATTGTTGCCCTTTACCCCCACCGTCGCCGAGCGGTTCGGCGTGATCAAGGCGAGTCTCGCCAATCGCGGCGAAATGGTCGCCGACCATGACATCTGGATCGCGGTCCATGCGCTCGTTCACGGAGCCGTACTCGTGACCAATAACGAACGACATTATCGGCGCATTCCAGATCTGCGAATCGAAAACTGGACCGCGTGATCTAGTTCACTAACTCCGCAACCTTTGCGAGGGCGGCGTCCAGCTTCGAAGGATCTTTACCGCCGGCTTGCGCGAAGTCGGGGCGCCCGCCGCCGGAGCCTCCGACGATCGGCGCAATCGTCTTGATGATGTCGCCGGCCTTGTGCTTGCCCGCCAGGTCCGGTGTCACCGCGACCACCAGCGCGACTTTATCGCCGAGGTTCGAGCCGACTACCGCGATGCAGGAGCCGTGTTTTTCGCGCATCTTGTCGGCGATTCCGCGCAGCGAGGTGGCCTCGATGCCCTCGACCTTGCGGGTGACGATTTTCACGCCATTCGCGACCACGACCGTTTCGCCGGAGCCTCCGGTACTCACGTCGCCCGACGCGAGTTTCTGTTCCATCGCGCGCAGCTTCTTTTCCAGTTCTTTTTCGCGTGCGACGAGTTTTTCCAGCCGGTCCAGCGCCTGCGCATCGCGCGCGCCGAGGTAGTGCCCGATGTCTTCCAGAATCTTCTCGCGCTTGCGGACCGCTTCCAGAGCGCCTGCGCCGGTCAGCGCCTCGACACGCCGCACTCCCGCCGCGATGCCCGATTCAGCCTCCAGCTTGAACATGCCGATCTGCCCGGTCGCATCGACGTGCGTCCCGCCGCATAGCTCGACCGAAAAATCGCCCATCCTGATCACGCGAACAACGTCGCCGTACTTGTCGCCGAAGAAGGCCAGCGCGCCGGCCTTGATGGCGTCGTCGTAAGCCATCTCATCGGTGCGGACGGCGGCGTTCTCGCGGATGCGCGCGTTGATCTCCTCCTCGATGGTTTGCAGGTCGCCCTCGGAAATTGCGCCCTGATGATGAAAGTCGAAGCGCAGGCGGTTGGGATCGACCAGCGAGCCCGCCTGATGCACCTTGTCGCCGAGCACGTCGCGCAGCGCGTAGTGGAGGATGTGAGTGGCCGAGTGATTGCGCATCGCGGCATCGCGGCGCTCGCGGTCCACTTTGAGATGTGCACGGCGGCCTTTCTCGAATTCGCCGATCTCGCCGCGCAGCAGGCGCCCGATGTGCACGATGGAGCCTTCGGCCTTGCGCGTGTCGACGACTTCAAGCAGCGCACCCGATTCGGCCTCGATGACGCCGCGATCGCCAATTTGGCCGCCGCCTTCGGGATAGAAGGGAGTCTCCGCGACGACAATCGAAAATTTCAGCTCCGCAGAGGGTGTCCCTTTCTGTTGAGACAAATCCCACGAGTATTTCGGGGTAGACGCAATCGCCAAAACTTCCGCGTCGCGCTCATATTCGTGATAGCCGACGAAGCGCGAGGAAGTTCCTGCGGCGAGCTGGATTTCCGGCGCGGCCATGTCGTCTTTGCGAGCGGCGCGCGCCCGCTCGCGCTGCTGTTCCATCAGACGCTTCGAAGCCCCCCACATCAACATCGATTCCTTCGCTGCGCAGCACGTCCTGCGTCAAATCGAGAGGGAAGCCATACGTGTCGTAGAGTTTGAAGGCGACGTCGCCCGGTAGCGTATGACCCTTGGTTTCCTTGAGCCGCTTCCGGGCTTCAGCAATCAGTTCGAGACCGCGATCGAGGGCCGAGTTGAATAATTCATATTCACGCTCAAGGGCGAAGTCGATCTTCGATTCTGCGGCCTTCAGTTCAGGATAGGCCTGCCCCATCGCGTCGATGACGCCTTCCGCAACGCTTTTGAGAAAATACTCTCGAATGCCCAGATAGCGGCCGTGGCGAATCGCGCGGCGGATAAGCCTTCGAAGCACATACTCTCGGTCGGAATTTCCCGGCGTGAGCCCTTCCGCAACCAAGAAACAGATCGCGCGGGCATGATCGGCAATCGCCCGAAACGATACGTCGGCCTCAGGATCTTGGCCGTACGGCAGTTCCTTCTTCGCAAATGCCGTAACGGCCCATTCGATCTTTTCAATGATCGTTCGGAACAAATCGATGTCGTAGTTGCCCAGCAGCTTGCCGGTTTCGAGGCTCTGAATCGCCGCCGCGATACGTTCCAGGCCGCTGCCAGTATCGACATGTTTCATCGGCAGCGGGGTCAGCTTCCCCGATGCGTCGCGGTTGTACTGGATGAACACGAGGTTGCCCAGCTCGATGAAACGCTCGCATCCTTCCACATTGACCGCGCACTTCACCCCCGGATGCGTCGCGCCCTTGCACGCAGCCTCGCCGCGATCGAAGTGGATCTCGGAGCACGGACCGCAGGGGCCGGTATCGCCCATCTCCCAGAAATTTTCCTTTTCGAAGCGCAGGATGCGGCCCGGCAGCAGGTCGGGAATCTTCTTCCAGACGCCCTCGGCCTCGTCATCGTCGGTGTAAATCGTTGCCCACAAGCGGTCAGTGGGAATCTTCCAGACCTTGGTGATGAGCTCCCAATGCCATGGGATGGCCGCCTCTTTGTAGTAATCCCCGAACGACCAGTTACCGAGCATCTCGAAAAAGGTGTGATGGTAGGTGTCGCGGCCCACCGCTTCGAGGTCGTTATGCTTGCCCGAAATGCGCAGGCACTTCTGGCTGTCGGCCACCCGCTTCGAACTGGGCGTGCGGATGCCGAGGAAGTAGTCCTTGAACTGGACCATCCCGGCGTTGGTGAACAGGAGCGTCGCGTCGCCCTTGGGAATGATCGAGGCCGAGGGCACGATTTGATGGCCCCGCTCCTTGAAGAAATCCAGAAACGATTGCCTGATTTTTGCGGTCGTCCACTGCATAGAGCCGTTTATTTTAACTTAGTCACGCCAGCGGTTCCCACCCATTTTCGACCCACCCCCGACCCGTTTCAGCTACCGTTCAGCTACAATGATGGTGTGGAAGTGAGTCATCCGGACCTCACTGCGAAGCCGGGGACGCAGGCTCCGAAGGCGGAAATCCCCGATTCGACGCGCAGTCTCAATGGACGTGCAGCCTCGCCGTCTGAGGTCGCGCCATCCGGATTCAAGAATTTCCTGTTCACCCATAAGGGCGGCGTCACACTCGCGTTTTCGGCTTTGGTTTACGTGCTCGCATGGGCGGCGCTCCGCTTTACCCCATGGCACTCGACGGCGGAGATGATCGTCGCGATTGCCGAGGCGGCGCTCATCGGCGGGCTCTGCGATTACATCGCGCTCAAGATGATCTTCGAGCGCAAGTGGTACCTGCCCGGCTCCGGGGTGTTGCCGCGCAATCGCGAGAAGCTCATCAATGGCATCTCCGCGACCATCGAAAAGGAATGGCTGACGCCGGCCATGATTGGCGACAAGCTCAACCGGATGAACCTGGTGGGGCGGCTCGGAACTGCGCTCGAGGAAGTGGACATGGCCGAGTTCCTCGCGCAGCCGGCGTTCGATCGCCTGCTCAATCGGGCCGCGATGTATTTCGAAGCGCCCGAGGTAGTCGATCGCCTTGAGACGTTCCTGCGCAAGGCGCTGCCGAATTCATACCGCCGCGTCTATGCCGCGCTCAATCGCATCGGGGTGAAGTCCATCAGCTCGCAGGTCGCCTCCAACCTTCGCACCCGGCTGCCGCAGCTTCGCAACGATCCCGAGCTGATGGCGACGCTGGAAAGTGCGGTGCACGAAATCGGCCAGCAGCTGCACGACCCCGAAAGCTCGGCGCATGAGCTGGCAAGCCGGGTAATCGATACCTTCGTGGAGCGGGCGGTGGCGACCAGCCGCGGGCAAATCGCCGAGATGGTCAAGGAAAACCTGGCGAAGCTCGATGACGAAAAAATCAGGTTCCAGATTGAATCGAAGACCCGCCAGCATCTGGACTGGATTCGCGTCAACGGCGGCATTTTCGGTGCGATTTTCGGCCTGATGTTCGCGCTCTCCCGAATCGTGGCGAATCACGGCACCGAAATCCTCCAGCGGCTCCATCTGGGATTCTAGAAAATCCGCGGCTTTTTGGGTCCGCCACGGCATAGCCATCAATGGTTATGTTTCCCCTTACAATGAAAGCCACGGTACGTCGCATACTTAATGATGATTACCGGCCGGGCGCGCCCGCCGCTTCCGGCTCCACGCAGCCTAGTGACGCGCATCTGCTCGACGCCTACTCGACCGCGGTTTCCGGCGCGGCCGAAAAGGTCAGTCCCAGCGTGGTGCATGTCGAAGTCGCGCATGCGAAGGGTTCGGGTCGGCCGTCGGGAGGCTCCGGGTCCGGGTTTGTCTTCACTCCAGATGGGTTCGTTCTCACCAACAGCCATGTTGTCAATCAGGCTTCCACCGTTCATGTGACCCTGCTCGATGGGCGCAGATTCGCCGCCGAGGTGGTCGGTGACGATGCCGATTCCGACCTCGCCGTGCTGCGCATCGGAGGACCGGACCTGACCGCGGCTGAGTTGGGCGATTCGGCGGCACTGAGAGTTGGGCAAGTCGCGATCGCGATCGGAAGTCCCTACGGTTTCCAATACAGCGTGACGGCCGGGGTGGTCAGCGCGATGGGCCGATCGCTGCGTGCGGCGTCCGGCAGGATGATCGACAACGTCATCCAGACCGATGCAGCCCTGAATCCCGGCAACTCGGGCGGGCCGTTGGTGAACTCGCGCGGCCAGGTAATCGGCGTCAACACCGCGGTGATTCTGCCAGCGCAGGGAATCTGTTTCGCGATCGCGGTAAACACAGCGAAATTTGTGGCGGCACGCCTGATGCGCGATGGCCGCATCATTCGCGCGCACCTGGGCATCGCGGGTATGAACGTGCCGATTCAGCGCAAGGTAGTGCGCTTCCATCGCCTCGGGGCTGAGCGTGGCGTGATGGTCTCCTCGGTCGAGCCGAATAGTGCGGCGGGCAAGGCGGGCATCCGTCCGAACGACATAGTGGTTGCATTCGGCGAGTATCCGGTAACGAGCATCGACGTGCTGCACAAGCTGCTGAGCGACGAACATGCCGACGTGAAGACGCCGGTCACGATACTGCGCGGGACGGAAAAACTCGCGATCGAGGTCACGCCCGAATACGCGAGTTGAGATCAGCCGGGTCGCCGGACGCATCCGGACTGGAAACTTCGGCGGGTTTCCTGTTTTATGTTCGGGGTCGGCATCCTAATCTACTGAGTCCTGTTAATCCTGAGGCAACTCTTGAGGGGACCAAAAACTCCGCCGCCGAAGCGCTCGCCTTCCGAGGACGCCCGCCATCAGGAAACTCTCGCCTCCAAAAACCGGGTGAAGCCGCGTGCGCATCGTCCGTCGGCGGACAATCTGCTCGCGCGCGCAACGCAGGAGCTCGTCACTTCCCTCGACTACCAGACGACGCTCAAAAGCGTCACCAATCTCATCGTTCCCACGCTGGCGGATCATTGCCTGATCTTCCTCAGAGACGACAACCGCGACCCCGAGTTGGTCGCGAGCGCGCACACCGATGCCGAGCGCGGGGAGCTGATCTGCGATACCTTGCGGCGGCTCAACGCCCGCGAGCATCCTCAGGTGCCGCTGTTTGCGGCGTTGGCGACCGGCAAGTCGAGTCTGGTTCACGACCCCGAAGTGAAGCTGGATCGGGAACCAGGGCCCGAAGAGCAGGTTCTGCGGATTGCGCTGAGGCTGGGAATTCGCTCGCGCATCGTGGTGCCGCTCAAGGCGCGCGGGGAGATCATCGGCGCGATGACCTGGGTCAGCGTCGATGCGCAGCGGCTCTTCACGGATGACGATTTGCAGATGGCCGAAGAAATCGCGGTGCGCGCCGCATACGCCATCGACAATGCGCGTTTGTACGAAGCGGAGAAGGTTGCCAACCAGCGCCTCAACGATCTTCTGAACGGTTTGCAGGCCTCGGTGTGGGAGGGTCTGGGCGAGAGGATTGATGAGGTCAGCTATGTCAATCAATCGGCGGAGGCGCTGTTTGGATACCCCACCAGTCTGTTACGGGAGCCGAATGCCTCGCGCAAAATCATCCTTTCCGAGGAACATGATCGAGTGATGGAGGAATATGCCGCCGGCATCAGAAGCGGGCGTGATTTCGAACTCGAATATCGCGCGCGGCGGGCTGACGGCCGGATTATCTGGATTAGAGATGCCGCACGGGTAAGCACCACGCCGGACGGGCGGCCCATGATTCGGGCGGTGGCCACAGACGTAACCAGATCCAGGCAGGCCCAGGAGCGGCTCAGGATCCTGGCCGAGGCCGGCAAGACCTTGGACAGTTCGCTCGACTACGAGATCACTCTAGCCAATGTTACCAGCATCATCGTGCCCGCGTTTGCAGACGACTGCATAATCTTTTTGAGCTCGGATCACGGGCAACTCGAACTGGTCACCAGCGCTCACAGCGACCCCTCGCGAGCCGACGTGGCGCGCGAATTTTTCCGTAGTTATCCAGCGATGGAAAGGCCCGATCAGCCGTTGCAGGCGATCTATCGGACCGGGCAATCGGTTTTGATGCGCGATCCGATCATGGTTCCCGACCTCGGGGTCGCGCTGAGCCGCGAACAGTATGAGACGAAGATTGGAGCGCGGGTGAATTCGGGTCTGGCGGTACCGCTCAAATCGCGAGGGCAGATCCTGGGCGTGATGATTTGGGCCTGCATCGAGTCCGGCCGCCATTATGGCGATGACGATTTGAACCTGGCGGAAGAGATTGCCAATCGGGCAGCGATCGCGGTCGACAACGCGCGCCTGTTCAAAACCGCGCAGGACGGGGTCGCGGCGCGCGACCGCTTCCTCGCGATGCTGGGCCACGAGCTGCGTAATCCGCTCAACTCGATCAGCATCGTCGCAAAGATGCTCGAACGCGAAAGCCTCGATGACGAACGCCTCGGCAAGCTCCGCAAGATGATAGGGCGCGAGACGCGGCAGCTTTCTAAACTGGTCGATGATCTCCTCGATGTCTCGCGAGTGTTGGCGGGTAAGATGAGCCTCGCGCTGCAGTCCATCGACCTCGGTGCATTGGTGCGCGAGAGTGCGCAATCGTTCGAGGATATGGGCCGGCAGCGCGGCTTGAAGATGATGGTATCGATTGCCGAAGGACCGATTATCATCGCGGGCGATCCGGTCCGAATGCATCAGCTGATCGCCAACCTCGTCACCAACGCGATCAAATTCACCGAACCCGGCGGCCGCGTTGAAGTGAGTCTGCGCGCCGACGCGGACTCTGCCTTGCTCAGCGTTCGCGATACCGGCATCGGAATCGCACCGGAAATGCTGGACCGTATCTTCGAGCCTTTTGCACAGGCGGCATTGCTCCCACCACATGGGTTGGGCTTGGGCCTATCGGTGGTGAAGCAGGTGACCGAACTTCATGGCGGCACCGTCACGGCGCGCAGCGACGGAGTTGGAAAAGGCTCAGAATTTATCGTTTGCCTGCCACGCGCAAATCAGTAAGTTCACCTATTGTTGAGACGGGGCAGGTCCCAGGGGACCGCCGCCAACCGCAAATGGATTGTTGCGCTGCACCGACCAATTCTCGATTGGTCCAATTCTAGTCGGCGCTTCCGAGGCGGGACCTTGGACCTGGACGTCGCCGCCACCGGGGATCGGAATCGCGATGGTGCTCCCGTCATCCTGCAAAGTTGCGCTCGGATCCGGTATTGGCGGGGCAATGGATGGCGCATCGGGGGCGTATCCACTAGGCATCGGAATCGAAGTATCTTGCGCGACCACCGCGGACGCCGGCATCAACGACACGAGGAAGACTATCGCGACTAGACGGAGTAGAAGCGATCTCATCGAGCCGAGTTACTCTTCGCCGAACTTGTCATTGAAAAGCACCTCGACCGCCTTCAGTGCATCCTCAGCGTCGGCGCCTTCCGCCTTGACTGTAAGCCTGGTGCCGAGGCCGGCTCCCAGGGTCATCAAGCCGATAACACTGCGCGCACTAGCGTGATCTTTGCCGCGCGTCAGGGTGATGGCCGAGGAGAATTTGCCGGCCGTTTTCACCAGCAGCGTCGCGGCCCGCAAATGAAGGCCCAACTTGTTCTTGATCTCGACGGTGCCCTCCGCCACGCTCACGATTCTATTCCTGACATTGCGCCGACTCTATCAAGAGGTCCCAGGTCGCGGGGCCGCGGCACGTGCTTCTGCGTCTTCGCTCATTGCGGCCAATTCCGAGACGAAAAGTTCCCGCAATCGCGCTTCGATGGGTGCGTCTCGGGTGGTGCCTTCGCGGCTTCGCCAGGCGCGCAGCGGAATCACCGCCTTCGCCATATCGCGATGGCCGCCGCCGCTGCCGATCTCGCCCACCAATCGCTTCGCGACTTCGCCGGCGGGCTGGCGAGTGTTGCCATGATTCCGGAGTGCGACAACCAGATTTGGACCGAGCTTGCCCGCCACCGCGACCCATTGCACACCCTCGAACTGGAGACAGAAGTCCGCCATCTGGACGATCAGATCGTCGCGCGCAACCCTGCCTAGATTGAGCACCACTAATCCATCATTGATTTGGAGGCGGCGCATTGCGCGCGAAAGAATTTTTGCGAATTGCAGCGGCAACTCCGGACGCTCAAACTGCCGCAGCAGACTATAGTTGGCGATCGGATAAAGATGAGTGAAAGCCAGGACGTCGTCGTCGGTGACGCGCCGCGACAACATCACCGTATCGGTACGAATCCCATAGAGCAGCGCGGTGGCGAGCCGTTCGCTGATGTGTTCGTCGGCGCTGATCATGTATTCGGTCATGATGGTGGAAGTTGCGCCGTACTTGGGACGCACATCCTGAAAGATGGAATTGTGCGGCCCGTAACCCGGGTGATGATCGATCACAATGTGCGCGCGGCTGATTTTTTCGCCGAAGTAAGGCGGCTGCACATCGAGCATCGCGATCTTGTCGAATTCGCTCAGCGCCTCGGCGGTGGCCGGCTGAATCTCGATTTCGAGCAGATGCACCATGGTGCGGTTCTCGGGCCGAGTTACCGGCGCAAACGTGAAAATGGGGGTGGTCTGCTTATTGCGCCCGAGAAGCACCCGCAAGGCCATCGCGCTAGCCATCGCGTCGGGGTCGGGGTCATCCTGCAAAACAATCGCGATGCGATCGGTCTCAGCGACCATCGCGCGAAGCTCTTTGATCTTTTGCCTGGTAAGTTCTTTGTCCATCTACCAACAAGGCTCGACCGGGCTGAGGCATCGAACGCGAAGAGAATCTTGCCGCTAGACGCGCTTGGCGGCGCGCTGCAACGATAGGAGCTGCCGCAAGAATAGCCCGGAACGAAGCACAAGGGCCGGGTCGCAAGCATTTTGGGACAAGTAAATCGCCACGGCCTCAACTAAAACACTGTATAGGACGACGCAGTCTAAGACAAAACCCGGCACGTTGCCGCAATCGGCCATCCACCTCGATGGCCACAATGATATACAATAGCGCGCTCTATGCCGCAGGATGATTCTCATTCAGAGACAGCGCGCACTTGCGTCATTTGTCGCCGGCCCGTGGTCGAGTGGATTTTGAAGCTGACCGTAGAGGACGCCGGCGGGTATAGGCATGAGGGCCTTGTGTGCCCGAACTGCGGGGTGAAACTGCGCCTCTCCTCGGAAAAAGTTCGGGACCTGCAGATCGATCCGTGGATTCACGAAGCAGTCGCGCTGGTCTTGCGCGGAAAGCAGCCGGAAGAGGAGTAGCTCGCAAAATGGCCGCAGAAGCGAAAACCCAGTCGGAGCTTTATTTATGGCCCTACGAGGAGGCCAAGAAGGTCGCCGATCGGGTGGCGCGCTACGAATCGGGCCGGCCGGTGATTTTCCAGAGCGGTTTCGGTCCGTCAGGAATGCCACATCTCGGCACCATGTCCGAGGTGCTGCGGCCGTCGTACGTGCGCAAGGCCTTCGAGCAACTCAAGCGTTCCGGCGTGATACCGGCTGATAGGCCAACCCGCCTGATTGTTTTCATTGACGACATGGACGGGCTGCGCAAAGTTCCCGAGAATATCCCGAATCGCGAGGGCACCAGCTTTCACCTGGGGGAACCGGTTTCGCGAATTCCGGATCCTTTCGGCGATTGTCATCCATCATTCTCGGAACACATGCTGAGCGTGCTCGGGAAATTTCTCGCACCGGTCGAGATCGAATACGAGCTCATCAAGTCGACCGAGATGTACGGCAGCGGCGCGTTTGACGAAGCGTTGAAGCTGATCCTCGCGCGCCACCAGCAGATCATCGAGATTATCGCGCCCACGCTGCGCGAGGAGAACCGCGCCGGATGGTCGCCCGTTATGCCGGTGTGTCCGCAATGCGGCCAGATCAATTCGACCCTCGTCACCGCGTATCATCCGGATCGCGCGACGGTGGAATTTTCCTGCGAGCGCAGCGCCGGTGGCGCCAAGCCGTGCGGCTTCAAGGGTGAGCAATCGGTGCTCGGGGGCAAGGCCAAAGTCGGATGGAAAGTCGATTGGGCGTTGCGCTGGTATGCGCTCAAGGTCGACTACGAACTCTATGGCAAAGATTTGATCGATTCGGCGCGGTTATCAGGACAGATTCTCAAGGTGCTTGGCGGGAAGGCTCCAATTGGGTTTCCCTTCGAGATGTTTCTCGACGAGGAAGGGCACAAGGTTTCCAAGTCGGTGGGACGCGGCGTTACCGTCGATCAATGGACGCGATATGCACCGATCGAGGTGCTCAAATATTTCCTGCTGCTCAATCCGCGGCGCGCGCGCAAGCTGTTCCTCGAAGCGATTCCGCAATACGTCGACGACTACCTCGACGCGTTGCGTGCGTATGCCGCCGCACCTGAAGAGGATCGGAGCAAGCTTCCCATCGATTTGGTCATTCAGAGCGCCACGCCGCGCCGCTTCGATTCGGAGTTGACCTTCGGCATGATCATGAATCTCGTCTCGGCGTTAGGTACATCGGATCGCGAGCTGATTTGGAATTATCTAACCGGCTACGATTCTAAGATCGCGAGCAATTCCGAGACCGAGCGAATGGGCAAAGTTTTGATGGAATCCGCGTTGAATTTCTACGCGGACTTTGTCGAGCCGAACAAGCAGCGCTATATGCCGCAAGCCACCGAACGCAATCAACTGCGCGCGCTCACGGAATTTCTGGCGGCGAACAGCGAGTGCGTCGGCCGAGGAAATCGAGAAGAAGATTTACGATCTCGGGCGCGAGAACTACGACAAGCCGGGAAAGATTTTTCCGCTGATCTATCGCGTCCTGCTAGGCCAGGAGCGCGGACCACGCCTGGGTGCTTTCATCAAACTGGCGACTCCTCAGCGGATGGTCGAAATCCTCAATAGCTTCGATCGAGAGCTAACTAGACGAATTCCGCGAACACTGAATCGGCGAGTTCGAGGCCGCGATCTGTCAAACGGATGCGCGTGGTCGCGATTCTCGAGCAAGCCGCCCTCGAACAGACGTGCTGTGTCGCGCGCCGAAAACCGCGTCGAAGCTGCAACCGAATCGCGAGCTGAAATCCGCCAGCGCAAATCCCTCGCGCAAGCGCAGGCTCAGAAACACATACTCGCCCATCGATGCGCGAGGCTCGACTGTCTCGCTTCCCGTTTCCGCGATGCCGGTTTCCTTCGCGAGAGCGATGTACCGAGCCGGGCTACGCTCATTCCACCATCGCCTGCCACCGCCGCCGTCGCGTGCGAAGTTATGCGCACCCGCACCGAGACCGAGGTAGGTCTCGTTGTGCCAGTAGGTTAGATTGTGCCGGCATTCGCGGCCGGGCTGCGCGTAGTTGGAAATCTCGTACATTGGATAGCCGCGCCGGGGAAGTTCCTCTCGCACCGCGGCATACATCTCGGCCTGCTCGTCGCTTTCCAGTGGACGAATTTTTCCGTGCCGCATCTCGGTGAAAAAGACCGTCCCTTCCTCGAAGGTCAGGTTGTATGCAGAGATGTGATCGGGCTCCAAGGCAGCGGCCTCCGCAATGTCGCGCAGAACATCGGCGCGCGTCTGCCCGGGCACCGCGAAAATCAGATCGAGGTTGAGGCGCTCGAAGCCCGCACGATGCGCCATTCTCGCGGCCGCACGTGTCTCATCTGCGCTGTGGATGCGTCCGAGGAACTTCAGCGTCGCATCATTGAATGATTGCGCTCCGAAGCTGAGTCGATTGATACCCGCCGTGCGGAAGCCGGATAGCTTCCCGTGATCAACGGTCCCCGGATTCGCCTCCAGAGTTATTTCGGCATCGCGCGCGACGCCGAAGGTCTTCTGTGTGGCCTCCAGGATTTTCCCGATCGACGTCGGCTGAAACAGCGATGGCGTGCCGCCACCGAAGAAGATCGTGGATATCGAGTCTCCCCTAAACGGTGCCTGCCCCGCACGATGGCGCATCTCCGTGATCAGCGCGTTGGTGTATTCCTCCTCGGGCCACGCACTCGCCGCATGCGAATTGAAATCGCAATACGGGCATTTCGCCTGGCAGTAGGGGATGTGAATGTAGAGGGAAAAGCTCACCAGCTAATTCTAACTCTGTTTGGGCTCGGGCGCTTGTGCTCGCTGGTTGCCTCGAAGGTAGCCGCATCGGATCATTCTGAATCAATCGACAATGAGTACCTTCGGAATTCAAGCGGCAAGGTCGCACCGGTCAGAAATAATACCGCGGGTCGTCAACGGCGAGGAGAATACGATTACGCGATACGGCCGGGCGGTTGCGAAACTAGTGCCAGTAAATCGTCGCACGAAGGCATCGATTCGGAAAGCCATAGCGGAACTTCGCAATTTTGGCCGCGGGCGCGACCTTCGCGGGCTGACCATCAAACAATTGATCGAGGAATGGAGGCGGTACTGAGTCACCTGTCGTCGGTCGTCGGTCAAATCGCAACGCTCGAATGACCGAAGCTCGCGCCTACAAGCTGATGGGCCCTGTCGCTATACTCATGCGATCCTTCATGGAGTCGCGGTCGTAGCTATTCAACCGGAAAAACGCTCGCCTGATGCAGCCGACATCGCTGCCGCGCACGATGCCGCAATCGACGCGGACGCCGCCAAGGCTGCGGCAAAACCCATCGCGAGCGGAGGCGCCGGCCTCGTCGCGTCAGGCATCCTGCTGTCGCGAATCGCGGGAGTGATTCGGGAGAGCGTCTTCGCGCATTACCTCGGCAACTCGGCCGCCGCCGACGCCTTCAAGGCCGGCTTCAGGATTCCCAACATTCTGCAAAACCTGCTCGGCGAAGGTGTGCTCTCCGCGTCGTTCATCCCGGTCTACAGCCGCCTGCTCGGCGAAGGCGAAGAGGAGCTGGCCGACCTGCTCGCCTGGGGCGTCGGCGCGCTGCTCGCCTTGATGGTGGCTGTCCTCGTGCTGGGCGGGATGCTTGCGACACCGTACTTGATCACGGTTATCGCGCCGGGCTTCGAGGGCGAACGCCGCGATCTCACGATCGCTGTGGTACGGATTCTGTTCCCATGCACCGGGTTGCTGGTGATGTCGGCATGGTGCCTGGGCGTGATGAATAGTCATCGCAAATTCTTCATGTCGTATGCGGCACCGGTTGCCTTCAACATCGCAATGATTGCGACGCTGCTACTCTACGGCCCGCGCAGGTCCGAGGACGCGCTCGCGATCGACCTGGCGTGGGGATGCGTGGTGGGCGCGGCGCTCCAAATCGTCGCGCAACTGCCGCAAACGCTGGCCCTGCTGCGAAGGTTGCAGATCGATTTCGCTCGGGTCGCGTCGTCCTTGCGTGCGGTGTTCAACAACCTGGTTCCGGTGGTGGCCTCGCGTGGGGTCGGCCAAATCAGCAGCTACATCGACAATCTGCTGGCGAGCCTGCTGCCGATCGGCGCGGTCGCCGCATTCAACTATGGGCAGATTTTTTACATGCTGCCCGTAAGCCTGTTCGGAATTTCGATCGCGGCCGCCGAGCTGCCTACGATGTCGCGTGCGACCGCGCTGGCGGATGATATCGAGGCCACGCTGCGCCGCCGGCTCAACTTCGGGCTGCGCCAGATCGCTTTTTTGGTGGTCCCGTCAGCAGCGGCTTTTTTTGCTATCGGCGATGTCATCGTGGCGCTGGTATTTCAATCGGGTCATTTCACTCATCATGACGCAGTTTACGTTTGGGCGGTGCTAGCCGGCTCCGGCGTGGGCATGCTCGCTAACACGATGGGGCGGCTTTACAATTCGGCGTTCTACGCCTTGTGGGATACGCGGACGCCGCTGAAATTCGCGCTGGTGCGGGTGACACTCTCGTTCATTCTCGGATACCTCTTTGCAATTCCATTGCCGGGATTGATCGGCATCGATTCGCGATGGGGTGTAGCCGGCCTCACCGCGTCGGCGGGAATTGCGGCATGGGTTGAATTCGCGCTGTTACGCCGCAGCCTGAATCATCGGGTGGGGTGGACGGGGCTCGATCGAAAATTCCTCGCGCAGCTATGGGGCATGGCATTTCTCGCTGCCACGATCGCATTCGCGATCAAATTCGCAACGCCTCATGTGGGTCCGCGCCTCCAGGCGCTGATGGTGATTCCGGTCTTCGGCGCGATCTATCTCGGCCTGGCATATGCGCTCGGGCTGCCAGAGTTTCGGGGCTTCGTGGGGATCCTCAGGCGCCGTTTCGGGGTGCGCGCATCTTCCTGATCGTGGTCGAGGTGCTTTTGCCGGCGAGCAGGGGCGCGAGCGCGACGCTTCCCCCGTATGATTCGACGAACTTTTGTCCATCGACGGTCTGCCCCCGATAGTCCTCGCCTTTCACCAGCACATCCGGCTTAACGACGCGCACGATTTTCTCCGCGCGTGGATCATCGAAGATAACGACGTAGTCGACTGGTTCAAATGCCGCGAGGATTCGTGCCCGCTCCGACGCCGGATGGATCGGGCGATCCTCGCCCTTCAGCATCCGCACGCTGCGATCGCTGTTGAGCCCGACCACCAGCTTGTCGCCTCGGGAACGCGCGAAATTGAGCATCTGCAAATGTCCCGCGTGAATCAGATCGAAGCATCCATTGGTGAAGACGATGGTCTTGCCGGCGCGACGATCGCGTGCGAGCGCGGAACGGATTTCCTCATGCGACAGGATCTTGCGCTCAGAGTGTTCGTTCACTGGCGTCATCGCGCGCGAGAGATCATCGCGCGAGATCACGTCCGTACCGAGCCGCGTCACCTCGAGGCTGGCTGCCAGATTCGCCATCCGCGCTGCCGATGCGAACCCAAGCCCGCCGATCACGAAGAGCCCGAAAGTGCTGAGCACCACGTCGCCGGCTCCGGTAACGTCGTAAACCTCGCGCGGCGCGGTGGCGATGTAGGTTGGCGCGGCGGCGCGTTCCACCAGGTACATCCCCTCGCGATCGAGGGTGATGAGACACGCCTCCAGTCCAAGCTGTTTGATTAGAAGCTCTCCGGCCACGCGCCACGCGTCGCGGTCGGTCATCTTGATTCGGGTTGCAGTCTCGGTCTCGAAACGATTGGGAGTGATCGCGGTCGCGCCACGATAAATCGAAAAATCCTCGGTCACGCGCGGATCTACGATCACCGGAATTTTTCTTTTGCGCGCACCGTCGATGATCGAGCGCAGCAGATTCGGCGTCAGCAGTCCCTTGTTGATGTCGGAGATCAGCACGCCGTCGACGCGCGGCAGCTCGCGCTTAACCCTCGCGACAAGCTCGCGCTCGATCGCCGGAGCAAGAGGCAGACTGTCTTCCTCATCGACCCGAAGCAGCTGCTGCGTCGCGCGATTGGCGCTCTGGACCGAGCCGAGCAGGCGCGCTTTCACGGTGGTGGGCCGGCCCGGATCGGAGAGCATCGCGCGCATGCTGATTCCCAGGCCACCGAAGATTTCACGCAACAGATGACCGTCGCGATCGCCGCCCACCACGCTGGCCGCACTGACTTCGGCACCGAGCGCGCGAAGATTGGCCATCACGAAACCTGCGTTGCCGGGCTTCTCCTCGCGTCGCGTCACCCGCAAAACCGGGATGGGCGCCTCGGGCGAGATCCGCGATACGTCGCCATGCAGGTAGCGATCGAGGATCACTTCGCCGACCACCAGCACCCGCACCGGTCCCAGCTCGGGCATCGCGAGACTGCCGGGATGCAGACCTTGATCCGCGCGTCGCGACTGATTCGAGCTGCTGGACCGCTTCTTTGCCATGGTTGGTCCCCTAGCGGATGGCGAAGCCGCCATCAACATAAAGGACTTCGCCGGTCACAAAGTTGGAGGCCTCCGAAGCAAGGAAAATCGCCGCTCCTGCAAGCTCCTCCGCTTCGCCGAATCTGCCAGCCGGCGTGCGGGTAATGATTTCGTCATAGAATGGCGTGCCCTTCACCCCGATGGTCATGTCGGTCCAGATCCAGCCTGGGACGATCGCGTTGACCTGCACATTGAAGCGCGCCAGTTCGATCGCCATCGATTTCGTGAGCTGCACCACGCCGCCCTTGGCCGCCGCATACGACGGCACCGCCCCGGAGCCGAAGCGCGAATACTCGCTGGCGATGTTGATGATCTTGCCGCGCTTGCGTTTGACCATCGATTGCGCGGCGATTTGCGAGAGCAGAAACACGGAGTTGAGATTGGTCTCGATCACGCGATCCCACGCTTCGGCCTCGAGCTTGAGCGTGCCGCGTTGCACTGAAATGCCGGCATTGTTCACCAGGATATCGACGGGTCCGAGTTTGGCTTCGACTTCATCCATCGCGGGGTGCAAGGTCGAGCGCTTGGTGACATCGAGGGATATCGCAATGACTGGGACGTTGTGCGCTTTGATTTCCTCGACGACAGCCTGGCTCTTGTCATTGTTGCGCGCGAGGATCGCGATCGCTGCACCCGCTTGCGCCAGCCCGAGCGCGAGGCCACGGCCGATTCCGCCATTGCCACCCGTTACGACCGCGACCTTGCCTTGCAGGTCGAAAATTTTCGGACTCGCCATTGTCTCCTCGCATTGGTTCTTAAATGCGCTCACACCGCGCCGCCCCACGATGGACATCGAGCGCGGCGCGCACTTATATTGACGTTCCGCGCTCGGCCAAGTCGAGCCTCGGTAAATCTCGAAAAGCTCCTCGGGAGGGGATCTATAGCGATGGGACTCAAGACTCCTGAACAATATAAAAGTTCGCTACGAGACGGACGCACGGTTTTCTATCGCGGCGAAAAGGTGCCCGATGTCAACGCGCATCCGGTGATCGGTCTCGCCGTACGCCACGCGTCACTCGATTACCACATGGCCGAGGATCCGAGGTATCGGGAGCTGGCGGTGGTAAAGGAGGGCGACGACGAATACAGCCGCTACTACCTGATCCCGCGCAATGCCGACGACCTGCGCAAGCGCAGCGATCTCATCGCGGCGGCCACGCGCGAGGGCGAGACGCTGGTGGTACTCATCAAGGAGATCGGCACCGACGCCCTCTACGCGCTGACGATGACAGCCGACCGGATGGCGAAGGCAGGCAAGACCGAATATAAGGACCGCGTCGCGAAGTTTTACAAACATTGCCGCGACAGCGACCTCGCGGTGTGCGTAGCGCAGACCGACGTGAAGGGCGATCGCTCGCTAGGACCCACTCAGCAGGATCATCCCGATTACTATGTGCGGATCGTCGAGGAGCGGCCCGATGGAATCGTCGTGAGCGGCGCCAAGGTGCATACCTCGGTCGCGCCCAACAGCCACGAGATCATCGTGCTGCCGACGCGCGCGATGAAGGCGGAAGACAAGGCCTACGCGGTCGCCTTCGCGGTGCCCGTCAACACACCGGGCGTGAAGCTCATCGCGAGCCCTCACGGAGGCAACAGGAACAACGAGTTCGAGCATCCGATCACGGCGCGCCACAAGATGATGGAGACGCTGACGGTGTTCGACAACGTGTTCGTGCCCAAGGAGCGCGTGTTCCTCCAGGGCGAAATCGATTTCGCGGGGCTGCTTGCGTTGACCTTCGTGCGCTTCCATCGATTTACTGCCGTGTCATACAAGCTGCCGCTACTGGAAATGCTGGCGGGTGCGGGATTCGCGGCGGCCGAGGCCAACGGCATTTCGAAGGCGGCGCACGTGCGCGACAAGCTTACGCATCTGGCCGCGTATCACACCACAGTGCGCGGGCTCATCGAGCATGCGGCCGCGACCTGCACCATCGAGGAAGGCGTCGCGGTGCCGAACACGCTAATCACCAACGTCGCGAAGTATCACTTCGCGCACAACTACCATCAGGCGGTGCAGATCGTGCAGGACCTCGCCGGAGGCTTGCTGGTCACCGCGCCGGCCTATGAGGATCTCACCAGCGAAGCGACGCGCGGCTACGTGCAGAAGTACATGGGCGGCGCGAAGGGCTTCGACGCCGAAAAGCGTCTGCGCTTGCTCAATCTGATCAGCGATTTAACGTCGTCAGACTATGGCGGGTATCAGGAGGTCCTCGCGGTTCATGCGGAGGGCGGCTTCGAAGCCGAAAAGCTTCAGGCCTACCGCGAGTACGATTTCAAAACCGTATCCGCCTACGCGAAGAGGGTGGCGGGACTTTAGATACTAAGCTCCTTCTTCGCTTCTCGAATCAGGGCGGCGATTTCGCTGCGATTGTTGACCGGCAAACGCACGAACTCGTCGCCCTTCTTCAAGTCCGCGAAAATTCCGGCCGGGTCTTCATGGAAATGGAGAAACCCCTTCGATCTGTAATAGAAGCAGCCGCAGCTCTTTTCCTTCAACCCTGTAATCGCACGCAACTCCACGAGCACCGGCTCCAACGCATCAAGCGCATTGGGACCCGCGTGCTTCATAGCTCGATGATGTAGCCATCGGGATCCGTGAAATAGAGAAATGGCTCGCCCGGCGAGTGCTCGCCGCGGCGCAGGACCTTGCCGCCGGCGCGCTCGATTTGTTTGGCCGCGTCGTCGAAGTCAGTTCCTTGTTCAACCTTCCATCCGAAATGCGAAACCCCACCGCCGCCGACCGGATCGTCCGCGCCGGCCGGGCACAACGTAATGAGGTCGTCGGTGCCGGGAGTGGTCAGGAACACTAGAGCGCCGTCACGAAACGCCTCCTGCAGTCCAAACACCTGCTTATAAAATTCCAGCGAGCGATTCACGTCGCGGACGTTGAGGTTGATGTGGCGCAGCCCTTTGGTCTTGATCATACCTCACTGTCCTGCGGCGGCGCTCTCAGTCTCCGCGGCGTGAATCAGGACGCCATCGGAGTAGAGCTTCGCGATTTGATCCGATGAGAGTCCGAGCATCTCGCCGAGAACCGCTTCATTGTCGGCGCCCAACTTCGAGGCTTTGAGATCCGTCTTATCCGGCCACGCGGAAAATTTCACCGGCATACCCGGAATCTCCAACTCGCCCAGGCGCGGGTCCTGGACCTGGCGCACGGTCTTGCGTCCGCGCAGGTGCGGATGCGCCATCGATTCGGCGAGCTTGTATACCGGCGCGCACGGCACGCGGACCTTGTCGAGCTCCGCGACCGCGGAGTCGCGGTCCGGAAATGTCGCGAGCCACGTTTCGATGAGGTCCTTAAGCGCAGCGTTGTTTTTCATCCGATCGCGATTGGTGAGGAAGCGCGGATCGGTCGCCAGCTCCGGCTTGCCCATCGCGCGCCACAAACGCCCGATTTCGTGCTGTTGGATGACGATGAAGACGAAGCCATCTTTGGCCTGGAAGACGCCGCATGGCGCACCGGTTGGATGCATGGCGCCGGTGCGCTTCGGGATCCATTTACCCTTGCGCATCGAGATGATCGGCACACTCAATTCGTGCATGTGGAAGTACGTATCCAGCAGCGAGGCGTCGATGTACTGGCCCTCGCCGGTACGCTCGCGATGGAGCAGCGCAAAGCCGACCGCCATCGCAGCGGAGACGCCAGTTGAGATGTCGCCAATCGCCATCGGCGTCGTCACCGGAGTGCGTTCGGCCTCACCGATTTGATCGGTGACTCCCGCCAGCGATTGACCCAGATAGTCGTAGCCTGGCTTGCTGCTGAGCGGGCCGGTCTGACCGGCGACCGAGACGGACACCATGATGATGCGAGGATTGATTTTCTTGAGTGCCTCGTAGCCGAAGCCCATCGCGGCGATCACCCCGGGCGCAAAATTCTCTACAACGACATCAATCTTCGGGATCAACTTGAGGATGAGCTGCTTCGCTTCCGGTTTCTGGAAATCGAGCGCGAGGCTGCGCTTGGAATGGTTGTGCTGAAAGTAGTACGAACTCATCCCGTCCTTGACCATGCCGAGCAGGCGCACGTGATCGCCTTGCTTCGAACGCTCGACCTTAATCACGTCGGCGCCCATTTCGCCGAGGATGCGTGTGCAGGTCGGACCCGCGACAAAATGAGTGAAGTCAAGCACGCGATAGCCTTCCAGCATCCGCGGGTTTTTTTCCATTGGCGGCCGCCCTCCGATTCGATTCCGAAGCTTCCGACACATCCTAGAACTGAACGGGTGAGCTGTCCAAGGCTTCGCACGCTGGGTTACATGCCCATCGGATTGCCGCCGAAGATCGTCGGATGAAGCCACACGACCAGCACCGTCAGCGCGAGGCCGATACCGATCGCCATCCAGGGCGTATCGGCGGCGGTCCAATGCTGGCGGCCCTGAATCAGCGCGAGGCCGGGCAAGAAGGAAGTGGCGGCCACCAGGCTTTGGTAGGAGGCGCCGAGTTGGACTTCCTTGCGCGCGTCCTGATGCATCCCGCCGAGAATCGACAGCGCGGGAAAACTGCCGAAAAAGATCACATCGCCGACGAATCCGTTCATGAGCATGTGTGCGATGCCAAACGCGCTGAACGCGACGAAGCCGGGATGGCGGCTGATCTTCAGCACGCCGCGCGCCGCACTCGCGGTCTTATCCGCGCCCTGTGCGCCCATCGATCCAGGATTCGGGGTCATGAAGCTCGCGACAAAAATGATGAACGCAAACAGCATCAGGAGCCACGCCAGGTAACGAACGACCGGAACGTCGCGCAGGTTCCAGAGCATCGGGCCGGAATGTTTGTTGTGCGCGAACGCCAGGACCAGCGGAATGAAGGTCGCGAGCGCAACGATCGAGTAGATTCCCGGATAGGCACGCTCACCGACCATCGCGATAAGCCGCGGTCGCAGCGCGCGCGAGGAAATCACGAGATGCGAAACGAGGAAGAGCATCGCCCATAGCGCAATCGCGACAACCGGATCCATAAAGCTTCCTCCTGTTGGTGGAAAGGCGATCCTTATTTTCAGGAATGGATTATTTCAATATTGAACTATATCGATCAAGGCCCGCGATGCTGGCGTTGCTGAAGCTCCGAAATGCCGCCCTCGCTTCGTCGGCAGCCACAGGACTACCCCTGCGCGATGCTTCGGGGTAGCTTCACATCCATATGGCGGGGCAGCTCGATCTGGCGCTCGGTCCGCCGCGCGCGCATACCTCTTCGGCGCTTACGGTCAGCCAACTGGTGCGGCTGGTGCGCGATGCCCTCGATGCGCGCTTCGGCGATTGCTGGGTGACCGGCGAGATTTCCAACGCCCGCTTCGCCAACTCAAATCATTTCTATTTCACCCTTAAGGACGCCGACGCATCGATCAACGTCGTGATGTTCTCCTCGGCCAAGCGCCGGCTGCGTTTCAAGCCGGCTGACGGAATGAAGGTGGTCGTGCGCGGACGGGTGAACATTTACGAGACGCGCGGCACGCTGCAATTCTATGCCGAGGAGATGGAACCGCGCGGCGCAGGTGCGCTCCAGATCGCATTCGAGCAGCTCAAGCAGCGCCTGAATGCTGAAGGCTTGTTCGAGGCCGCTCGCAAACGTGCGCTGCCGTTTCTGCCCCGAACCGTCGGCATCGTGACGGCGTTGGGCGGCGCGGGCCTGCGCGATATCCTGCGCGTGCTGCTCGATCGCTTTCCAAATTTGAACGTGATCATTCGGCCCGCGCGGGTGCAGGGCGAAAGCGCCGCGGAAGAGATCGCCACCGCGATCGAAGATCTCAATCGCGACTCGCGTGCCGAGGTCATCATCGTGGGACGCGGCGGTGGCTCGCTAGAAGACCTGTGGGCATTCAACGAGGAAATCGTCGCGCGTGCTATCTTTCGCTCGCGGATTCCGATCGTCTCGGCGGTCGGTCATGAGATCGATTTCACCATCGCCGATTTCGTCGCGGACAAACGCGCGCCGACGCCAACCTTCGCCGCGCATGTGGTGGTGCCGTCGCGCGTCGAGCTGCGCGACCAGATTGCCAACCTCGAGCGGACGCTCAACTCCTCGATGCGCAAAATGCTCGACGACCTCGCCGAAGACGTCGACTACCTGGCCGCGAGGGTGAAGCACCCACGCGCGTTGATACACGAGGCGCATCAGCAGCTTAATGCGATGGCGCAAGAGCTGGCGGATGCGATGGAGGCGCGGGTCCTCGAGGCGCGCCGCCAGGTGCGCGAGTATCAAGCGCGGTTGCGGCCGCCGAGCGCCGTCGCGCGCGAAGTTCGCATCCGCACGCGCGAGCTCTCACGGATAATGGCGCAGGCAATGACGCTTCGCGCGCACCATCTGCGCGCGTCGGTTGACCGCGCATCGGCATCGCTGCTTCGCGGCGGCACGCTGGTGGTAGAGAAGCATCGCGCGCGGCTGGGGTCACTGGCGACGCAACTCGACGCAACTTCTCCGCTTAAGTGCCTCGAGCGCGGATACGCGGTGGTGACCAATCTGGGCGACGGCCGCGCCATGATGGATGCGCAAACCGTCAAGATCGGCGACCTGTTGGAAATCCGGCTGCGGCGCGGCAAACTGCGTGCGCGAACCGAGAGCCGTGATGTGTGAGGTGGTGCGATGGCCCTGGCGGCTAAGCCGAAAAAGTTTGAAGAAGAACTGAAGGACCTCGAAGAGATAGTCGGCAGGATCGATTCGGGGGAACTCACCCTGGAGGATTCCATCGGCGCGTTCGAGCGCGGCGTTGCGCTGGTGCGTTCGCTCAATCAGAAGCTCGACGAGGTCGAAAAGAAGGTCGAGATTCTCAGCCGCAATTCTCAGGGCGATCTGAAAACCGCTCCATATGAAGGACTCGACGAGGAAATTCCTCCGGCGCGGCGCGAGAATTCGCCGCGCGACAAAGGCATCGCCGACGCAATCGCACCCGCAAAGGCCGCGCGCAGCAAGAACGGCGGCGAGAAGAGTTCCGACGACGAAGACGACATCCCATTCTGATTCGGTTTCGCTCGCAATCGCTCGCTCCATCATGGCTGATGCGCACGCGGCTTGACCTCGAAATGACGCGGCGAGGCCTCGCCGAAAGCCGCGAGGTCGCACAACGACTCATTATGGCCGGCAAGGTGCGAGTGAATTCTCGGCCCGCATCGAAGGCCGACCTCAAGGTCGATGCCGAAACCGTTATCGCGGTTGTCGGTGCATCCTCAGAATATGCGAGCCGTGGAGGCTACAAGCTGGTTGCCGCCCTCGATCAGTTTCAGGTCGAGGTCGCTGGTCGCCGCGCGCTCGATGTCGGCGCATCGACTGGAGGCTTCACCGATGTGTTGCTTCAGCGCGGCGCCGCATCAGTGATCGCGCTCGATGTCGGATACGGACAGCTCGCCGAAAAATTACGTCGCGATCCGCGCGTGGTGGTGATGGATCGCACCAACATCCGCAATGTTGCGCCCACCGATCTTCCATATACGCCGGATCTCGTCGTAATCGATGCAAGTTTCATTTCGCTGCGCCTGGTGCTTCCGCCCGTGATCGAAATCGCCGCGCCAAAGGCTGACATCGTCGCACTAGTGAAGCCGCAGTTCGAAGTCGGCAAAGGCAAAGTGGGCAAGGGCGGCGTCGTGCGTGACGACCGGCTGAGGAAGGAAGCACTCGATACGATAATGGCATTCGCGCGCGACGCCGCCCTCGAGGTGGTGAGCCCAATCGAATCGCCGATCCGTGGCGCCGCCGGCAACCTCGAGTATCTCGCGATGATGAGGAAGCGCGCCACCTGACCGCCGCGGCGCGAACTGCAAAATGAAGCGCGACTACGTCATTGGTCTCGACATGGGCGGCACCAACATTCGGACCGCGGCGGTTTCGAGAGATGGCGAGGTGCTTCTGATGCTGCGTGCTCCCGCGCGCGCGAAGGGCACCGCTGCTGAGACAGTCGAGAATATTTCCACTCAGGTGCTCGCGCTTCAGGATTCGGCCCGACGCCAGGGTCTCGGGCGCACGCTCGCGATCGGGGTCGCGGTTCCCGGTCCGCTCAATGTTCGGACCGGCGTCGTCTATGCCGCGCCTCACGTCAAAGCGTGGCGAAGTTTTCCTTTGCGTCGCAGACTGGAACACGCGCTCGGACGCACCGTGATAGTCGAGAACGATGCGAATGCGTGGGCACTCGGCGAGTACTGGCGCGGCGCCGCCCGCGGTTGCAAAAACGTGGTACTGCTCACGCTCGGGACTGGAGTCGGAGGCGGTCTCATCGTCGACGGCAAACTCGTGCACGGGCGGAGCGGAATGGCCGCCGAACTCGGCCATGTTTTCGTCGAGGCCAACGGGATGCCCTGCGATTGCGGCGCGCGCGGATGCCTCGAAGCTTACGCGTCGGCTTCCGGTTTGTGCGGCCTGCTAAAGCAGCGGTTACAGCTCGAGGAGGCTCAGCTTCCGCCGAAGTATCTCGATCGTGGGGGAGAGTTTTCTGCGCGCGGTCTTACTCGCGCCGCTCGCAGCGGCGATCCGATCGCGATCGAGATGTTCGAAGTAGCCGGTCGATTCCTGGGCGTCGCGATCGCATCATTCATCAACATCTTTAATCCGGAGATGGTGGTGATTGGAGGTGGTGTGGCTGGAGCGCTCTCGCTGATGCGTCCGGCGATGACGCGGGAAGTAAAAGCGCGCGCCTTTGCTGCGGCAGTGGCACAGACGCGCATCGTGAAGGCCGCGCTCGGGCCGGAAGGCGGCGTGGTGGGAGCAGCTTATGCAGCACAAAATGCCAATCAAGTAATGGCTAAATTGGGCATCTCGCGACTTAAATGAGCGGTAGATTGCTTAAGGCTTCGCTAAATCTGGTCTTTTAACTATCTGATTAAACGAATTCGCCTTATAATTCGTCGCGATAGCTGCCAATAGCATTCACTCACAGCTCCGAATGGACTACTTTCAGGGTGCAGGCTCGATTCTCCTCCAATCCTGGTTCGGGCTGCTTTTTCCGATGCGTCCAATTGAATCCTCATTGCATCGCATTGCATTGATTCTCGCCCTGGCTTTCGCAGTGCCGGCAATGGCGATGCCTGCCCTTGCGCAGGATGCGCCGCCGCCATCGGCTCCTTCGGCGCCGCACCCGAGTTACAACTCGGCACTTCCGCCGGGCAGTATGCGGCCAGTGCCTGCCACAGCTTACGGCTCGTCCGCTGCGACTTCAGCGACACAGACCGGTTCGGCGTCCGATGTGAAACCGGTCAAGCCGCACAAATTTTTTCCATATACGGTTCGCCCTGGCGACACTCTGGGCACGATCGCGCAATACTTCGGCATCACGGTCGCCGACCTGGCACGTCTCAACAAGTTGCATGAGGATGACGAGCTGGACGCCGGCGAGTCGCTCAAGATCCCGAATCCGTTCGAGGCCTCGCAGCGCAGCCTCGAGGCCCAGGTTCAGCAACTTTCGGATCAGGTTCGCGCCAATGAGCAGAAGATCCAGCAGACCGAGGCCCAGTCCGAAACGCTTGCAAGCTCAAATTCGGAGTTAACCGCGCAAACCGCGACGCTGAAGGAATCGGTAAAGGTGCTCCCATGGTGGCGAGGAACCGCGCTTGCGGTGGGCGCTGCAGCACTTCTGATGCTCGGAGTTACCGGGCTGACGCTATTTGAATGGTGGATGCTGCGCCGGCGCTTTCTGGCGCTGAGCGACCTTGCGATGTCGCTGAGCCGCCTCGACGTCAAGTATCGGGAAACTATCGCGAAGGCGGAATTGCGGATGCAGCAGCTCTACGGACGGCGGCGTCCCGCGGGCGCACCCGAGAATCTTCTGGGCGGAATGAAAACGCCCGATGAGATTGAAATCGAGCGCCTGAGCCATGAGCTTCGCGAGACGCTGGAGCGCCATCTTCAGCAGCTCGGAGTGCGCGGCCGCCGCACTATCGGTGCGCGCTGGCGCGAAGTGCTGGGCGGCGAGGAAGAGCCCTCTCCGGCACCACGCCCGTATCGTCGCTAGACGCCGCATCGCGCGACGCGGGATATCTTCCCGGCCCCGTCTGCTCAAGCCATGGCGGGTTTAACATTTCTGTCCCTTGGTTAATAATCGAAAGAACCACTATCTTGTTGGAGGAAGAAATGCGCACACTTGTCGCCACTGGTCTTGGAATCGTCCTGTCGCTCGCGACCTGCGGATTGAGCTTTGCGACGGAGGGCGGAACTGCAAAGTCGGTCACCGGAAATCTGCGCGATGGCTTCTGCAACACCGTCATGGGTGCGCAGGGTCCCAGTCATAAAAAATGCGCGATCTCATGCGCACAGGCGGGAATTCCGGTGGTGATGGTCGAGAAGGGCACCAACAAGAGCTACATTCTGATTCCTCCCAAGGATGACGAACCGCTGCCCAAAAACGTCATCGACAAGATGGAAGATGAAGTGACGGTGACCGGTAAGGTTTACGAAAAGAACGGCACCGACTTTCTGCAGGTCGAATCCGTGAAGTAGCGTGCTCGCGCGTTTTCTGCCGGGCGCCGAACATCTTCAGAACCCGCATCCGCTGGTGGTGCATTTTCCGATCGCGTTCCTCTACGGCGCCGCACTGCTGTATTTCATCGCGTGGCTCACACGCCGCGACGGGATCGCATGGGCGGCGCTGTGGTTCCTGGTGCTCGGCCTTATTGCGGCTGGAATCGCAGTCGGCACCGGATGGTGGTCGGCGGGCGGCGTGATGCTCGATCCATCGGTCAAGGCGAACGTGCTCGAGCCGCACATGCGCCTGATGTTTGCCGCCTCCGCGGTCGCGGCGTTGCTTACGCTATGGGCTACCATCAAGCGTCCGATGCCGGTGTCGGCATCACGCTATCTTTTCCTGTTCGGCCTGCTGGTCATGCTCGTGCTGCTGACCAAGGGCGCCGACTACGGCGGCATCATGGTGTATGACTACAACGGCGGCGGCGGCGCGTGTTCCCAACCGATCCAGTATGTCCCGGGTCGCGCGCCCGTTAGATAGAAATCATTGGAGGGAGTTCCGATGGCATACGAACAAATCCAGGTTGACCTCAAGGAAGGCGTCGCGACCATCACGCTCAATCGTCCCGAAAAGCTCAACGCATACACCGCGCAGATGGGCACCGAGATTCATCAGGCATTCGCGGAACTCGATGCCAACGACGATGCGCGGGTGATCGTGGTTACCGGGGCGGGTCGCGCATTTTGTGCCGGCGCGGATCTCTCGGCGCGCGGCGGCGCCACCTTCGATCGCAGTTCAAACAATCCCGATCCCAATCCACGCGCCGAAGCGCAGATTCGCCCGTGGAATATGAAGAAGCCGATCATCGCGGCAATCAACGGTCCCGCGGTTGGCGTCGGGATCACGCTCCCGATGCAATGGGACATCCGCGTGGCCGCCGAGAGCGCGCGCATCGGTTTCGTGTTCGTGCGCCGCGGCGTAATTCCAGAGGCGTTGAGCACCTGGCTGGTGCCGCGGCTGATAGGCGTCGCGAAGGCCAACGAGCTGCTCATGACCGGCCGCATCATCACTGCGAGCGAGGCGCTCGACTTCGGCATCGTGAGCCACGTTTGGCCCGACCGGGAGTTCAAGCAAAAAGTCTGGGAGCTCGCCTCCGATATCGCAACCAACACCGCGCCAGTCTCGGTCGCGATCACCAAGCGCCTCATCTATGGACTGCTGGGCGAGCCGTCTTTTGAAAAAGGCGAGGCCGTCGATCACAAGGCATTTTACTGGACGGGCGCGCAGCCCGATTCGCGCGAGGGCGTTACATCGTTCATCGAAAAGCGCAAGCCCGCGTGGAAGATGAAACCCTCGAAGGATTTTCCGAATTTCCTGCCCGAGGTGAAGTGACCGTCGAAGGTTAGTGACGCGCGGACCATCTTCGGTGGTTGCGCGGCCGCGGGTGGAAAGACTTGACAGATATGGAACCCTGAGGTTACATATCCGCCCATGGCGATCGAGAAAGAGGGCATGACCATTCGCAAATCGATCCAGGTCGAACGCTCGCCGGAAATCTCGTTCAAGGTTTTCTGCGAGGAGATCGGAGCATGGTGGCAGGAGGCTTTACCGGCAAAGACTCGCGCCTGGCGATGGAACCGCGGGTCGGCGGCCGTTTCTTCGAGATCCGTCCCGACGGAACCGAGTACGAAATCGGCTGTGCTTCCTCTCCACGCACATCTCGCCACCGGCGACTGATTTGGCATTCAATCGCATGGCCGCGAAGCTGGCCGGGCTCTCCAGCGACGAGGCAGCGATTGCGCGCGGCGAAAAGGCCCTGCCCGACATCCTGAGCGTCGTCGAAGGACAACTTTCGAAGAGCAAGTGGATGACCGGCGACGAGTTCAGCCTGGTCGATTGCGCGTATGGACCGGTGCTCAACGTGGTGGAGAAGGCCGGGTTCGACTTCGCCCCGTTCCCCAGGATGAAGGCCTATCTGGATGCGCTTCGGGCGCGGCCGGCGTGGAAGGAAAACTTCCAAAGTTGCCGATGCTTTAGTTAAGGCGTGATACGTGAAATCCGTCTATCTGTTCATAATTTTATACAAGTAGATGTATTATATATTGAGTCTACATCTGGTATTTAGAGTAGATATACGCTTTAATATGCACGCATTATCAAAAACATCCGTTAGGACAATTTTACGTCGTATCGTCAACGCACATATGTTACGTACCGAGTTGTCATTCTTGCCATACTCTCGGTGCTCTTCGTCCTCTTGATGGGAGGCGGCAATTTCTCGCTGTTCGCCCAATCGGCGAATCCAATCCAAATCGAAAATCAGAACCAAGGCACCACGAGCTGGCTGATTACCAACAATGCCAACCAGCACGAAATCGAAGGGTATGCATCGCTAACCAGCGTCAACGCGGGCGACGACATAAGCTTCTTCGTCAATACTATCGATCCGCAATATACCCTTACTATCTATCGATTGGGGTACTACGGCGGGCTCGGCGGGCGGCAGATGACGCAACCGGTGACGCTGGCCGGCATCGCGCAACCGATTCCCACACCCGATCCGACCTACGGCATGGTCGAATGCCAGTGGACAAATCCTTATGTGTTCGCGGTACCGGCGGACTGGGTCAGCGGCGTTTATGTGGTTAAGCTGATCGGCAGCCAGTCCCACAAGCAACGCTACATCACGTTTACCGTTCGAAATGATGGCCGCCCATCCGACTTGATCTTCAAGAGTTCGGTCACGACTTATCAGGCCTACAACGGCTGGGGTGGGAAGTCCCTATACACCTTCAACAGTACGGACGACGTTGCGGCGGTGAAAGTCTCCTACAATCGGCCTTATGACGACAGTCAGGGCGCGGGCAACCTGCTGCAATGGGAACTCGACATGTTGGACTTCCTCGAGCAGGAAGGCTACGACGTGGTTTATTCCACCGATCTGGATGCTCACGAATCGCCGGCGCAATTGCTGCTGCACAAGGGATTTCTCTCCGTCGGTCACGATGAGTACTGGTCGTATGAGGAGCGGCAGAACGTAACCGCGGCGCGCGATCAGGGTGTCAGCCTGGGATTCTTCTCGGCTGATACCAGCAACTGGCAGATCCGCTTTGAGCCTAGCCCCGTAACCGGCGACCCGGATCGCACGCAGGTCGGTTACAAAGAGCTGTGGCATGATGATCCTGCTGCTTCCGATCCTTCCACCTACTATTTGATAACTTCCACGTTTGGCCAGACCCGTTTCACCTATCCCGGGAATCCCGAAGATGCGCTGATCGGTTCGATGTACAATGGCAAGGAACCGGTCGATAGCGACATCGTGATCACAGATGCGTCGAACTGGGTTTTCGCCAATACCGGTCTTGAGAATGGCGACCTTCTGGAAGGGTTGCTCGGATACGAAGCGGATGCAGAAAAAGGCCATCAGCCGGCCAACACTATTCTCCTGGCACACTCGCCATATACGGCCAACGATGGATCGACTGTATATGGCGACATGACGGTGTACGAAGCCCCGAGCGGTGCGACGGTATTTTCTACCGGCACTGTGCAGTGGTCATGGGGACTGAGCAACCTGAGCCCCTGGGGCCCCAGTAGTTCGAGGGTCGACCCTGCCGCGCAGCAGATAACTCGCAACGTCCTTGCGCGGTTCATCAATGCTTCAGCCACGCCGACACCAACTGCTACCGCGACGACGAATGCTACGCCTACCGCCGCGGCCAGCGCTTCAGTCATACCGACTACAACCCCGACTGCGGTTGTCGCGACAGCGACCCCCACCCCGACAAACGCCGGAAGCCCGACCGCCACGCCGACCCCCGGAGCGGTGCAAATAACGGCACCCCTAAATGGCGCGACCGTTTCGGGCACTACCACTATCACGGTGGTGAAGGGCAGCGGGGTAAGTTGGGTCAACGTTTATGTCGACGGAGCCTACTTCGCATCGACACCGCCGTCGAGCTTCAACTGGAATACCACCGCAGTTGCCAGTGGAAGTCACACGATTTCAGCGAAAGCATTCAGCAGTACCAGCGTAGTCCTCGGCACCGATACCATAACTGTGACCGTGCAAAATGGCGGGCCAACCGCGACCGCGACGCCGACCAGCGCTCGGACCGCGACGCCGGTCATCACTCCAACGGCCGCTGCGACTACAACTTCGACGCCGACCGCGGCAGCAACTCTCACAACTACACCTACCGCGGTAAAAACTTCGACCCCCACCGCGGTAGCCACCAGAACGGCGACTCCGATTGCAACCCCAACCGCGATCGCAACACTTACAGCTACCAGAACGGCCACCGCTACCCCAGTTCGAACCGCGACGCCTAACCCAACACCGATCTCTTCCATCCTTCAGATAACCGCGCCCGGCAATGGCACTACGGTTTCGGGAACGCTGAATATCGTTTTGGTGAAGGGCACTGGGGCCAGTTGGGCCAACGTCTACATCGACGGTGACTACTTCGCGTCAACGCCGCCGTCAACTTTCAGTTGGAATTCTCTGACTGTGACAAACGGCGCGCACACCATCTCCGCGAGGGCCTATAGCGCCGCCGGCACTGTGCTGGCAACGGCTTCAGTTTCTGTGAATGTGGCCAATTGAGTTAGGAATTGAGGCGGCCTCACCAGATGAGCGGGATCAAACGATACTTGACCTTTGCGCGGTACGCGTCGTAGCCGGGCAGGTTAGCTGACAGATAGCGCTCCTCATCCAGCAGGCGGATGACTATCACCCCTACGAGAGCAACACCTATCACTACCCCCCAAAACGATCCCAGCGCCAAGGGAGTGGCGAGCAATGCCAGGCTCGCTCCGGAATACATCGGATGTCGGACCATCTGGTAGGGGCCGGTGGATATCACTTGCTGCTCCGATTCCACTTTGATGGTACTGGCGGCAAAGCTGTTCTCCTTGAACACCCGAAAGACCATCACGAACCCTAGCACCAGGAAAGCATTTGCCAGGAGTACCACCGGCGTCGGAACCGAAGACCATCCAAAGTGATGGTCGAGGGCTGGTACTGTCACTAATGCGGCGGCCAGAGTGCCGGCAAAGGCCTGGATGACTTTCTGGCTGCGCTCTTTTTCGGCACCCGGTCCCGCGTTCATCCTGCCCTCGATAAGGTGAGGGTCGTGCTTCAGGAAGTACAAAGTGATCCACCACACCAAAATCGAGAAGACGATCCAGAAGAGCCAACCTTGCCAATAGCGCAGCGACCAGGCGGGTAAGAAAATCAGTAGCGCCATGAAGATCTGAAAGCGGAGCATCGCCTGAATTGCTTCGCTTCGAAGGTTGGGAGATGCGCGAGTGGGGAGTGCTTCAGCCATAGCGACAACCCTCCCTACGCGATCTTAACAGCAGCGCCGCGTGCGACAAGACGTTCGCGCATCGCACGATGGGCCTCGCGCGTTATCGGATAACGCAAGAAAACCAAGGCGCTGATGAAGTAGATCGAGGCCGGACCGATCGCGAACAGCATGCGGAGGTTTTCCGTCGCGGCCGGCGGCAAAGTCATGACCCCCGGGACGTAACCAATCCAGCTCATCACGGGCCCCACCAGCAGCAAGGTGATCGCCACTGCGATTTTGATGGCCATCGAGGTGATGCCGCCGTAAGCGCCTTCCTGTCGCTGGCCGGTACGCTCCTCATCCCACTCGATAACGTCGGCGGACGCGGAGATTTGGGTAATCCAGATCCCTATCGCGCTGAATCCGCTCAGGAACATAAGCACGTTAAGAGCGACCCATCCGTGCGGCGAGACCGCGAGAAACAGCATCGAGCAAATGGCATTGCAGATCATCGCGACCACGAAGGCAGGCTTCTTTTCGATTCGGACCGTAATCTTGAACCAGAATGGATAGGAGACCAGGGACCCGGCGAAGTACATGATGAGCCATCGCGCGGCGGCGCCATCATCGTGATACCAATACTTCGCCAGGAAACGGATCAGCACCGTGGGGATATTGATCGCCATCACCGCAAGGCTGGTAGCTATCAGCAGGATGACGAATGGCCTGTTTGCCATCACTGAGCTGATCGACTCATACAAGTTCGAGGTAAGCTTAGTGGAAAACTCCTCGCGCTCGCTGACGCCCAGGAACAGGGCAACCGCGCTCCCCACCACGATCATCGCGCATAGAGCACCGGTCATTTTGAAATCGGTTCCCGCCGCAAAGAGATAGGAGGCAAGAAACGGAAGCAGTGCACCGCTGATGTCACCTGCAGTAGCGAAGAGTTGCCGGAAGGTCGAAAGCCTGGTGCGTTCGTCGTAGTCCAGGGTCAGTTCGGGCATCAGCGCGCCGTATGCGGTTTCATAGAACTTGCGGGCGGTCAGCATCAGGAAGTAGGTCACGAGGAACCATGCGAACAGTCCGCGATGCAGATTCGGTGGCGAGAGCAACAGGTAGTAGAAGAGCGCCATTGGAATCGCGGCGAGAAAGAAAGGCCGACGACGCCCCATTCGAAAGCGTGCGCGATCGGAAATATTGCCCACCAGCGGGTCGGTAACCGCATCGAGCACCAGGGCGAGGAAGAATGCCAATCCCGCCAGCGCCGGGGAAAGCCCCTTGCGGTCGGTATAGAAGTAGAGCAAGTGAAGCCCGATGAGGGTCACGCACAGATTAAGCCCGGTCTGTGCCTGGGAGTATGTTAAGATTGGCCGCAGGCCGATCTTCTCATTAGGATCGCCAATTTCCACGGCCTCGGAATCTAACTGATTGCGGTGAAGATAAGAAATCGAAACCAAAGCATCCGCCACCACCTCAGGGTTGCGCTGCTGATGGCAGCATTGTCGCCACTGATTTTTGGAAACTATGGATGCTCGATGTTTGGAAAGGGCGACGCGGGCGAACATATAACGGTCGTCGATGAGACGCCGCGGCCGCCTTCGCCGACATCGATTCAGATAAGCTATGCGAAGCCGGACGATACCCTGCTGTCGGTGCAAGTGGTTCAGTACACCGGAGCGAATGTCCTGCGCACCGCCAACGAAAGTGAGGGCCAAGCCTCCGTGGTAAGATTCGACGGCGGCGTGCCGATTTGGAAATTCCACGCCAGTCGCAGCCTGCTCAACCCGCTCAGCGCGATAAAGCGCACGCCATACCACGTCACCAGTATCGAATATGGCAAGGTGCCGCCTGGCTTCGGGCAGGATATCCCCGAGGTCGGGCCACCTCCCCCACTGGATAGCGGGGGCTACTACATCTTCGCGATAGAACGCGCTTCGGGTGCTACCAGCTACCAGGCAGTTCGTGTCAAGTCAGACTTCTCGTTGCAGGCCTATGATGCTGAGCCTCGCGCCGGTAGCAGTTACAAGCTTTGCTGCGATGTGAGCGCTGATTTTCCGGAACCGAGCCCCAGAGATATCGACGCGCCCGAGATTCAGGTCGCGCCACAATCCGGCGATGCGTCTTCACCTTGAACTGAATGACAATTCAGTTATGATGCGCCCTTCGGCATTGACTCACCATTCATAACCGACTACGTTGTCATGTCTGATGACAGCATCGGCCAGGCAGCTCCAGGAGAACCCCAATCGATTCGATCGTCGACGCGAGAAGACCCGGGTCGATTTACTCGCGGCAGCCGAGCGCGTCATCGGACGCAAGGGCTACCATCAGACTCGGATTGCCGACATCGCGAGCGAGGCGGACGTGGGCCTCGGTACGTTCTACCTCCACTTCAAAACCAAGAACGAAATCTTCATCGAGCTGATTGAGACGGGCGCCGCCGAGTTGCGCGCCGAGGTTAATGCCGCGAAGGCCGGCTTCGACAGCGTCGAGGACAAACTGCGCATCACCATCGGCACCATCCTGGATGCTGCGGCGGAGCATCCCGAGCAGTTTCGGATCGTATTTGGGCATGGTCCGGCATTTCTCGACCTGATGGTGCGGGTGCACGAAATGTTCATCGAGGATTTGCGCCGCGATTTCGAGCCGACCCTCGGCGCGCATGCGAATGCGGTCGCGAATCTCACCATCGGCATGTTGTCGCAGGCGGTGTCATGGCTCCTGGAGCGCACCGATCTGCCGCTTCCTGAAATCAAGGAACTGACGGTCGATTTTGCGCTGGGCGGTCTGGGGCGTGCCGCTCAAGGTAACGGCGACCTGGTTCGATAGACAATTTTCCCGCACTCACGGAGGTATCGCTGCGATGATCAACAATGTTCGAACCGAGATTCACACCCCACTCGACAGCATTTTCCATTGGGACTATGACGTGCAGCTCCCGATGATCGACCGGCTGTACGAAAACGCCAAGCGCGATCAATGGAACGCGACCACCCAACTCGACTGGAACAAACCCATCGAGCGCGAAGTCCTCGACATGTCGCAGATGCCGATGTTTCAGACCGAGCTCTATAAATCGCTCAGCGCCGAGAAGAAGGAACAGCTCGCGCGCAAGTTCGCGGCCTGGCGGCTATCGCAATTCCTGCACGGCGAGCAGGGCGCGCTGATGGTATGCGGCCAACTCGTCGACGCGGTTCCCGACCTCGATTCCAAGATGTGCGCGGCCGCCCAGGTGATGGATGAGGCGCGCCATGTTGAGGTTTTTCGCAAGTACATCCAGAAGCTCGATAAGATTTATCCGATCGATCCTACCCTCGCCCGCCTGCTCACCGGCATCATGGAGCAGGATCGATGGGAGCCCAAGTACGTCGGCATGCAGCTCATTGCCGAAGGCCTCGCGATCGCGGCGTTCCGCTTCATGCAGCATGAGTCGAAGGACGCGCTGCTCAAGGAGATGCTCGAATACGTCATCAAGGATGAATCGCGTCACGTCGGCTTCGGCGTCCTGGCGCTACGCGACGGCATCAAAAAGCTCGCGCCCAAGGAGCGCACCGAGCTCGAGGACTTCTGCTTCACCGCATGTGACATGATGGTGACCAAGGTCGAAGACGGTGTTCCTCGGGACGGCTTCCTCTCGGGCATGTCGGTCTTCGACGAAGTCGGCATCTCATCGAGCGACCTCGAGGAAGAGATGAAGCGCAACCCGGCTTGGGCCGAGGCCGAAGCGGACATGGAAAAGAAGTTCAACTCCTTCCTGTTCGTCGACACCATCATTCCGAACTTGAAGCATCTGGGGTTGATGAACGAGCGCACCGAGCCTCGCTACCGCGAGCTCGGGGTGCTGGAGATGTACGCGGGCTGATGTCTTTAATGCCGCGCCTTGGTGTGCGGCTGGCCTTGTAGAACGGGTGCGCATCGCGCACCCGTTTTCTTTTTTGCATTGCCGGAAAGTAAGGAAGATGATCTCAAGGTAAGGAATCATGAAATGGCCGAGTCTAAGATAACCAGCAAAGGGCAAACCACCATTCCGATTGAAATCCGGAAAAAGCTCAAACTGAAGCCGGGCGATCGCATCGAATTCCATGTGCAACCAGACGGTAAGGTCGTGCTCATACCGCTCAATGTGGACATTCTGGAATTTAAAGGAATGCTCGGTCGTCCACGGCGTCGAGTTTCGATAGACCAAATGGATGAGGCCATCCGCCAGGCGGCCGTGGAGCGCGCGATGCGCAAATGAAAGGCGTCGATACGAACATCCTGGTGCGATTCTTCGTCCGCGATGATCTACAGCTCACGGAAAGAGCCGGCCAATTTGTCCGGGCGCGTTCGCCGTCCGATCCCGGAATGGTCAACCACGTTGTGCTGTGCGAATTCGTATGGGTTCTCGAGAGGTCATATCGAATCCCGCGCCAAAGTATAGTCGAAGCTCTCAATCTGGTAATGCGCAGTGAGCGCTTCATGGTCGCCGATCCGGAGGATGTATGGTTCGCTCTTCAAGAATACGAAGACGGCGGGGATTTCGCCGACGCGCTCATCGCGAAGATAAATCTCCGCCTCGGATGCGAGCACGCCGCGACCTTCGATCGCAGAGCCGCCCGCCGTTCGGGCTTCCGCGCGCTCTAGTGTCACACCCTCGATTGCTTCGCCGATAGTGCCCAGGTCGGTTCCTTGAACATCGGATCGACTTCCCCCGTAGGCTCGAAGCCGAGGCTCTTGTACAACGCCGCTGCGCTGTCGTTGCCGCGAAAGCAGGTCAGCTTGATAGTGCGGCATTTCGGGTAGCGCTTCGGAATCATCGCCAGCACCACCTTCATCGCCGCGCGGCCGTATCCGCGGCCTTGGTAAATCGCATCGATGACGATGTCATCGATCCAGTAGTCATCGCTGGTGGCGGGGTCGCAGACCAGCGTGACGTAACCGACGATGGTGTCGCCATCACATATCACCATCGGCGAATAGTCATAGTTGTCGCCATATTTGCGGACGTAGCAGGCGGCGAGCGACCACGCCGGCGAGCTGACGAAATGTTCCTGGCCCGGGCGCGTGCTAAGCCGCACCATCGCGCGCCAGTTGTCGCGATCGACGGGCTTAAGTTGCACCTGCACCTTACTCATGGCTACCGGCCTTGCACGTTCAGGAAAATGTCGCGGGTGCCTTCAGCGCTGAGCTGCTTTATCGACGTGATGCGATCGCTGAACTGCGCCAGCGTCGACATCTCACTGGAGCCGACGTCGACTAGCACCGCGAAAATCGAAAAATCCATCTCTTCCTTACGCTCCTTCAGATGCGCCAGCCATTGAGGGCTGACCTGGCATTCGCCGTCGGTGATGATGACGATATCGGCGCGCTTGAGTTTCTTCTCATCGATGAGGTCCATTGCGGCGTCAATGGGCGCCTCGAAGTCGGTGCCGCCGCCCGGGAAGAATTCCGCCAGTTCCATTACCTTGTTCAGGTCGGGCTGGTAGCGCCGTTCGCGATTGAGATCGAGGACTTTCACGACATTGCTCGACGAGAACATGACCGCGCGAAAGAGCCGCCGCTGCCGACGCGCGATATCCATCAGCGTCAGGCTCACCGCCTTGGACCACAGTTCCTTCTGCCCTTCCATCGAGGAGCTGACGTCGACGCAAACCACCATCGGACCTTTATGCTTTTGCTCGTCGTCTTGAAGGCGGTATTGAAGGATGGATCCTTCCAGCAGCCGGCGATGAAAGTCGTGGCGCAGGATCGGATGATGCATCGCGACCAACTCGGATGGAATCATCCTGCCTAAATCAGAGCCGCGCTCAACGTCGTATGCTTCCGCAACGCCGCGCTCCAAAGTGCGTCGTTTGATCGCGCGCGCATCCTGCTTGAAGCGCCCGACCATCCTGGCGAGCTCGCCAAGTTTCTTGTTGCGCGCGAGGCGGCGTCCGAGTTCCAGCCGCTCGCCGGCCGATACCCGCCCGCCCTGTCCAAATTCGCGGCTGAAGGCATGGCTGTCCTCGGTTGCCTGATCGATTTCATTGGCGAGTTCCGCCGCGCGCAACTCCATCCGCTTAAGCTGGGTCAGATCGCCATTTTTGATGTCGTTTTCGACCTGGCGCGCCTTCTGATTGAGGCGCGCCTCGGAAACCTTAGCCGCGTTCTCGGCAGCATCCGCCAGCTGGGCGATCTTTTCCTTGAGCTCGGCGTCCGCTTCAGGCTCACCTTCTTTGGGAGCTCCTTGAGCCTCTTCCTGCATTTCCTGAACGTTCTTCAGCGCGTCGGCGCGTTCTTTGAGATCCTCTTCCTGATGCGCGAGGTCCCACAGGTCAAGCATGTCCTTGCGATTGACGATGCGCTCGCCGCGCACCATCTCGAGGACCTGCTCGCCGAGGACGATCGCGGCGATGGCGGCCTTGTCTTCTTCGAGCAGGGTGCGGTTCTTGAGCGCCTCGAAAGTTTGCGATGGCACCAGTTGGTCGAGAATGGTGCGGTTGAGAATTGCGGATCGACGCACCGCATCCGGCTTTTGAAAAATCAGGTTGTATTTGAACAGCGAGAAGAAGAGGTCCTGCAGCAGCGCATCGAAATGCGGAATCAGCTCGCCGCCCGATTCCGCCAGCGTCGCGAGCGAGGGGGCCGTGGATCGGATCTCGTTCCAGGCGCGGCGATCGTAGCTGTCGCTTTCGAGCCACGAAATCGCATCGGGGACTTGAGGGACGTAAAGCTTGCGCGGCTTTACTGCTTTGGTTTTGCGCGCCACAGCATCATTAGCTTACCCGATAAGATTGGAATGGAGCTACGACCTCAGTTCGAGGCGCTTGGGACCATCGCAAGAGAGTCGCCAAGCGTCGCTTTGAAGGACAACTCGATGAGTGTTTAGTGTGCGACACGCATAGGCTGCCAAGTTTTGTCCTATACACCAACCACCTCGATTCAAGCGGCCAACTCCGAAAAGAATATTGATTCACCTCGGAGGGGCGATGCCGGCAGACCATCATTTGCAGTTGCTATTCTCTACCGGATTCCTCCCCCATGGGCACTGCTTCATGTGGGAGCCGTCGCTGCTATGGCTGCACGGGCTCTCCGATGGGATCATCGCGCTTGCCTATTTCGCAATCTCGGGCGCGCTGGTGTACTTGGTGCGCCATGGCCAGAGCCGGCGATCGCGATCGATCTATGCACTCTTCGCGGCCTTCATCGCGGCGTGCGGCACCACCCATCTGATCGACATATGGACGCTATGGCATCCTGACTACTGGCTAGCCGGTGGCGTGAAGGGGGCTACCGCGGCGCTGTCGATCGTCACGGCGATCGTGCTGATGGCGATGATTCCGGCCGCGCGCGCGTTGCGCGCGCCTGAGGAACTGGAAGCGATGAATGTCGAATTGACCGCGGCCCGCGACGCCGCCGTTGCATCGACGATCGAGTTGGAGCGTGCTCTCGCGGAGGCTCGCACGCTGGCCGGCGCGCGTGATGCGGCAGTAGCGACCGCGGAGGAACTGGAGGCGGCACGCGACGCGGCGGTTGAGTCCGACCTTCTCAAGTCCGAGTTTCTGGCCAACATGAGCCACGAGATTCGCACCCCGCTCAACGGCATCATCGGTCTGTGCGAGCTGATCCGCGATGGCACTTTATCAGCCGAGCAGCGCGATCTCGCGGCCCTCATCGGCAACAGCGCCGATTCGCTTCTGATCATCGTCAACGACATCCTGGACTTCTCGAAACTCTCGGCGGGCAAGCTGGTGTTCGAGGAAATCGATTTCGAGCTGGCGCCGGTGGTGGAGGCGGTGCTGGAGTTGCTGGGCGGGCGGACCCGTAAAACCGGAGTCGAGCTCATCTTCAGCATCGATCCCGCGATTCCGAAAGCTATTTGCGGCGATCCGCAGCGCCTGCGCCAGGTGCTTGCCAACCTTGTCGGCAACGCCGTCAAGTTCACCGAGCATGGCGAGGTCGTGGTGTCGGTCAACATGACCGGCACGACCGAGCGGGAGGTGGTTCTGCAGTTCTTTATCACCGATACCGGGATTGGCATCAGCGCCGAAGCACAGCGCCGGCTGTTCCAGCCATTCCATCAGGCCGATGGATCGATCACGCGCAAATATGGCGGTAGCGGCCTCGGGCTGGCAATTTCCTCGCAGCTGGTTTCACGAATGGGCGGAAAGATTGAGGTCAAAAGCGAATTGGGCAAAGGCTCGACCTTTAGCTTTACCGCGCACTTTGGCCGGCCCGCAGCAAGTCCGCGCCCCTGGTCCAACGGTAAACGGCTCTCCGGCTTGCGGGTGCTGGTGGTCGACGATAACCATACCAACCGCCAGATTGTCACGCGTCAAATCGAGAACTGGGGAATCGTCAGTGCGTCGGCCGCGAGCGGATCGGAAGCGCTCGCGGCACTGCACGAGCACGCCGGCCATTCGCCGTTCGATGCTGCGATCCTCGATCTTGCGATGCCAGGAATGGATGGGTTGATGCTCGCGCAACTGATCAAAATCGATCCGGCGATCGCGAATACCCGCCTCCTGATGATGTCTTCAACCGGGGGGCGCGCGGAGGTCGGAGCGAATTTCGCACCGATCGAGGCCTGGCTCACCAAACCCGTGAAGCAATCGCAGCTCTACGACTCGCTGGCGGTGCTGATGGCGACCGATATTACATCCGCCGATCAAACTTCTCCCGCCCCCTGGCCGGATCCGCTACGCGAGATCCGTCAGCGCTTCCGCATCTTGGTCGCGGAAGACAATGTCATCAACCAGGTGGTTGCACGACGGCAACTCGCCAAACTTGGCTACGAGGCAGTGGTAGTTGGGAGCGGCGCCGAAGCCCTCGAAGCGCTTGCTACTGAGCAATATCCCCTGGTCCTGATGGACTGCATGATGCCCGATATGGACGGCTACGCTGCGGCGGCCGAGTTGCGACGCCGGGAACTCGACAGCGGACCGCATACGGTGGTGGTGGCAATGACTGCGAATGCGCTGGAGGGCGACCGCGAAAAATGTCTGGCGGCCGGAATGGACGATTACATCGGCAAGCCGGTAAAAATCGAGGAACTGGCGACCACCTTGGATCGTTGGTTGCTCGGGGCGATCAACGCGCGTTTTTAGGGTGCTCCGGCCGGCGTTCGGCCCGGTTCGTCAACGTCAGATGTGGAAACGTATTCGGTCGCCCGCTTGAATAAGCTCGTCGTAACGAGAGAAGATTAATCAAGTGAGATGACGGGCGAAGCAGAAAACACTCTTGGCGGGCGCCGCCACTCGCTGCTTCTGGCGGCGGTATCGGAATTCATCGCAACGGCGGAACCGGTTGGCTCCAACCAGATCGCATCGCGCCACCATCTCGGAATCAAGTCTGCGATGGTCCGTAACATGATGTCGGAACTTGAGGACGCAGGCTTCCTTTCGCAGCCGCATACGTCGGCGGGCCGTGTGCCTACCGATAAGGCATTTCGCTACTACGTCGATCATCTGGCTGGCGGGCGCATCGGATTTGAGGATCGGTCGCAAATTGAGCTGCATTATTCGGGGCGCGGGCGCGACATAGCCCTGCTGATGCGCGATACGCCTAAGCTTCTGTCGATACTCACCGGGCAGGCGGCGATGGTGATGGCCCCGCGCATCGAATCGGTGGAACTCGAAAGAGTCAACTTCATTCGCATCCGCGATCGCGAAGTCCTCGCCATTTTTCTCGCCACTACGGGCACCGCGCAAAATCGCCTGGTCGCGACGGATCGCGACCATTCGCAGGGCGAGCTCGACCGAATGGCCGGTTATCTTAACGAATCGCTCGGCGGACGAACCTTGGATCAGGCGCGGGAATGGATCGAGGCCCAGCTCAAACTGGAGCAGGCGCGCTACGACCGCTTCATGCGCGAGGCGCTGGTGCTCGGGGAGGCGATCGCCGGTTATCCCGAGGCGATCGAGGTCTACGTCGATGGCAGCGTGCAGGCGCTCGAGCAGCCGGAATTCTCCGATCCGGGGAAGGTGCGCGAGTTACTGCGGGCGCTCGATGACAAAACCGCGCTGCTGGAACTGCTGGAGCGAAGCATCCGGGAACAGGGCCTGATGGTATCCATCGGATCAGAAAATCCGCGCCTGTCGGGATTCGCGGTCGTGGCGGCACCCTATATCGGTGGAACAAAGCCACTTGGGAGCCTGGCAATCGTCGGCCCAGTGCGGATGGATTACGAGCGCGTCATCCCGCTGGTCGAATATACCGCGCGGGCTCTATCGAAATTGCTCGAACACTAGTCATCGCGCCAAACTAGAACGACGTTTCTCATCTGCCCGATGTTTGTCGGATGAAAATCCCACCGCCGCATGGCGATCCCGCGATCAATGCTTAAGTTTTTCTAGACGACGACTCGGAGCGGCTTGTTGGGACATGAGTAAAAGATTCAAGGACGAAAGAGGCGATTATCGCGGCGATGAGCCGATAATCCTCACCCCGGATTCCGCCGTCCATCCACACGATTCCCGATATCAAGGCCGGAGCGACCTCGCAGGTCCGACCCCGCTTTCCGTGGAAGAGACGGTTGAGGTGCTTGGTGAAATCGACCGGCTCAATGGCGAGGTTCAAGAGCTGAAGCGGGAGCTGGAAGCGAAAGATAGAGAACTAGCTCAATTGCGCGCCGAGGAAGCCGCCAATGCCGGGGTTCCTGAGACCGGGCAGTCGGTGGCGGTTGAAGGCGAGAGCGGTGACGCTAAGGACAAAGAGATCGCCGAATTGAAGGATAAATATCTTCGGACTCTTGCTGAAAGCGAAAACGTTCGCCGGCGCATCCGCCAGCAAAGCGAAGATTCGGTTAAGCTGCAAAAGGAAAACCTGCTGCGCGACCTGCTGCCGATTGTAGATAATCTGGAGCGGGCCGTGGAAGCAGCCAAGGGAAGTTCCGACGGCAAGTCGATTGTCGATGGGGTCCGGATGGTGCTGGCTTCGCTGTTGGATTTTCTCAAGAGCAATGGCGTGCGTCCGATGGAGTCGGTCGGCCAGCAATTCGATCCCAATCGTCACGAGGCCGCCGACCAGGTACCGCATGCCACCCATCCCCCTAATACGGTGGTTGACGAATTCCATCGCGGCTACCTGATTAACGACAAAGTGTTGCGTCCGGCGCGGGTGGTCGTTTCCAAGGGCGAGGGCAACGGCAGGCGGACGTAGCGAACGGTTTGAAGATACTGAATAGACGGCATTTTCGCATTGAAAAATTGCAAAGCGTGCTTACTTCTTAAGACTAGAGGTCCGGGTTAATGGCAAAAGTAATTGGAATCGATTTGGGTACTACCAACAGCTGTGTAGCTGTTATGGAGGGCGGCGACCCGGTCGTAATCGCCAACTCCGAAGGTAGTCGCACCACCCCGTCGGTGGTGGCATTCACCGAGGCGGCGGAACGCCTGACCGGCCAAATCGCGCGCCGCCAGGCGATCACAAATCCCGAGAACACGATATCAGCGATTAAGCGTCTGATGGGCCGTCGGTTTGAAGATCCCGAAGTCCAGAAGGCGATCAAAATCTCTCCCTACAAAATCGTCAAGAATGACGACGGCGCGGCGTGGGTGGAAGTCCGCGGCAAGAAGTATAGCCCGCCGGAAATTTCCGCTTTCATTCTTCAGAAGATGAAGCAGACCGCCGAGGACTATCTCGGTGAGAAAGTCACCGAGGCCGTGGTCACCGTGCCCGCCTACTTCAATGACAGCCAGCGCCAAGCGACCAAGGATGCCGGCCGCATCGCGGGACTAAACGTCCTGCGCATCATCAACGAACCCACCGCGGCTTCGCTGGCGTACGGTCTGGACAAGAAGAAGGACGAGAAGATCGCCGTCTTCGACCTCGGCGGCGGCACCTTCGACGTTTCTATCCTTGAAATCGGCGACGGCGTCTTCGAGGTCAAATCGACCAACGGCGACACCTTCCTGGGCGGCGAGGATTTCGACCAGAAGGTCATCGACTATCTCGCCGACGAATTCAGGAAGGATCAGGGTATCGATCTGCGCAAGGATCGGATGGCGTTGCAGCGTCTCAAGGAAGCCGCGGAAAAGGCCAAGATGGAACTTTCCACGGTCACCGAGACCGACATCAACCTGCCCTTCATCACTGCCGATGCTTCCGGGCCCAAGCATCTGAACATCAAGCTCAGTCGCGCCAAGCTCGAGTCGCTATGCTCCGATCTGCTCGACCGGCTCGACCCGCCCTGCATCACAGCATTGAAAGATGCGGGCATGAAGGCCTCAGAGATCAACGAGGTAGTGCTGGTCGGCGGAATGACCCGGATGCCCGCGGTGCAGGAGCGCGTGAAGCGCCTGTTCGGCAAGGAAGGCCACAAGGGCGTCAATCCTGACGAGGTGGTCGCCATCGGCGCCGCGATCCAGGCCGCAGTGCTCAAGGGCGAGGTCAAGGATGTTCTGCTCCTCGACGTGACTCCGCTGTCCTTGGGTATCGAGACCCTGGGCGGCGTGTTCACCAAGCTGATCGAGAAGAACACCACCATTCCGACCAAGAAGAGCCAGGTCTTTTCGACCGCGCAGGATGGTCAGACGGCGGTTACCATTCGCGTGTTCCAGGGCGAGCGCGAGATGGCGGCGGACAACAAGCTGCTCGGTCAGTTCGACTTGATCGGCATCCCGCCGGCGCCGCGCGGCTTGCCCCAGGTGGAGGTCACCTTCGATATCGATGCCAACGGCATCGTGAATGTCCATGCGAAGGATCTGGGCACCAACAAGGAGCAGTCGATCAAGATCACCGCTTCCTCTGGTCTCAATGAAGAGGAGATCAAACGGATGGTGCGGGAGGCCGAGGCGCACGCCGACGAAGACAAGAAGCGCCGCGCGGTGGCCGAATCGCGCAACAAGCTCGACAACCTGATCTACACCACCGAGAAGACCCTGAAGGACTACGGCGCGCAACTCGATGAAGCCGGTCGCAAGGCTATCGAAGAAGCAGTGACGGAAGCCAAGGCCAAGCTCGAATCGAAGGATCCGGCTGAGATGGATGCCGCCGCGGAGACACTCTCCAAGGCATCGCACAAGCTGGCCGAGGCGATGTACAGCAAGACTCGCGAGGCCCAGCAGGGCGGCGGCGCGCAGCCTGGCGCGGATGGAGCGGGTGGCCCTCAAGGCGGGGCCAATGGCGGCGGCGAGCAGTCCGGTGGCGGCAAGGAAGACGTGGTCGATGCGGACTTCAAGGAAGTGAAGGATTCCTAAGACCCGAGCGGCCGAACTTCCGACGCCACGATTTGGAACAGAGACGCAAAGCGAGAGCCACGCCGTAAGGCGCCCCGCGAAGCCGCCGAGGCGGAGCGTCAGCGGAGTCGGAGGCGCAGTCTGGGGGTCGAGCCAAGCGGGGTCGAGGGTGCTTTGAAAAGCGGCGTGATTTCGGACAGAGACGCGAAGCGGGCGAAGCCGTGCCGCAGGCGCCCTGAGGCGGAGCGAAGCGGAGTCGAGGGTGCTTTAAGAGGACATAAGCGGCGGCGCGCGGTGTGCATTCAGCTACCGAATGGCATCCCGCGTCGCCTTGGTTTATGATTGCTGCCTGAATGCCGGCCGAAAAAAAACGCGACTACTACGAATTGTTAGGCGTCACGCGGGGGGCTACTGAAGAAGAGCTTAAGAAGTCCTACCGTAAGCTCGCGATTCAGTATCATCCCGATCGCAACCCCGGCAACAAAGAAGCCGAGGACAACTTCAAGCTCATCAACGAGGCCTACCAGGTCCTCTCCGATCCCGAGAAGCGCGCGCAATACGACCGCTTCGGTCATGCGGCATTTCAGGGCGCGGCGGGCGGACCGGGCGGGTTCGGCGGTTTCGATTTCAGCCAGGGCTTCGAGGAAGTTTTCTCCGACATCTTCGGCGACTTCTTCGGTACCGGCCGCGGCCGCACGCGGTCGCGCACCCGCCGTGGCGACGACCTACGCTACGACCTCGAGATCGAGTTCGAGGAAGCCGCCAAGGGCACCGAGAAGTCCGTCAAGTTCCAACGCCTGACCCAGTGCGATGAATGCCATGGGAGCCGCGCCAAGGGCGGCGCCACCAGCGTTCGTACTTGCCCCAACTGTCGCGGCACCGGCCAGGTCCGCACCCAGCAGGGCTTTTTTTCAATCGCAACCACCTGCGGCAACTGCCGCGGCGAGGGTTCGATCATCACCGATCCATGCGCCAAGTGTCAGGGGCAGGGCCGCATTCGCAAAGCGGAAACGCTGTCAGTACGGATTCCCGCGGGAGTCGACAACGGCTCGCGCCTGAAATTGCGCAGCGAGGGTGAGGCCGGATTCGCCGGTGGGCCCGCGGGCGACCTGTATGTCGTCATCCATGTCAAAGAGCATGCGCTGTTCGTGCGCCAGGAGAACGACGTCATCATCGAGGTGCCGATCAGTTTTCCGCAGGCGGCGCTTAGCTCCGAAGTCGACGTGCCGACGCTCGAGGGCAAGGTCAAACTGAAGATTCCTGCGGGCACGCAGTCGGGCAAGATCCTGCGGCTCAAGGGCAAGGGCATCGTCGACTTGCACGGCTATGGCCGCGGCGACCAGTTGGTGAAGATCGTGGTGGAGACTCCGAAGCGGCTGACGGCGCGCCAGCGCGAGCTGCTCGAGGAGTTTGCCAAAGCCTCCGGCGAAGATGTGCACCATCCACTATCGAAGGGCTTCGTGGATAAGCTGAAGGAGATGTTCGGCTAGCGCCTCGTTGTCGTTCCAGGGCAAGCCCTCGCATTTTTCCTGACACTCGCAATCCTCCCTGTCACTGGCATTCCTTCCTTTCACTCGCATTCTTGCTTGCCACTCTGAGGCAAGCACTCTCCCTCTTGTCATTCTGAGGTGAGCGCGGAGCGCGCAGCCGAAGAACCTCGGATGCGCCTGACGAAGAGTGTCATTTCAGCATCCGAGCGAGCATCCTCGTGCCACTGCTCTCACTTCGCAGCCCACCATGCGAATACAGCTACCCTATGTCACTGTAATAGGTTCTTCGATCAACTCCGGCGCGCTTGCCCGATTGTCATCTGGAACCCAGCAGGGATCGCTCCCTCGACGCGATTTCCATTTATGGGTTACCCGGCGGATTCCGATCGGGTAAATCGTGAGACCTTTCTCGTCTACCTTGATTTTCAAAAAACTCTTCCAGTCATCGATAGCCAACGATGAAAAGGCTTCGTTGGAATGCCGCTTAAAAAGGTCAAGCGACACTAGTAGGTAGATTCCCATGATGACGGGCCCCAAGAGGTAACCTCCAATTGGAACAATCAGATAGGCAAACTTTGGCCGTAGTCCGGGCAGCCCGTATGACCAATGAGCTGCCAACCAATAAAGCCATAATGCCGCACCCAGATGACTAAACGCATGAAGCGGGGCGGCTATGAGTCGGTACCAAAATCGATGAGTGTCGGTGAACAGCCAGAACCCAAGGACCGTAAGAATCGGCCAGGAGGCGGCTGCGGGACTCTGAACCGCGCATCTAAGCGCCTCCCATGCCGCCCGGAAGAACCCGGTGAGATTCAGAGGGTAATTTCCGATGTCCGGCTGGGCCGACCAGGCCAGAAGAAAATAGAGCGCCGCAGTCAGCATACCGAACTTTGGATTGATTAGGGGAAAGGACAGGTTTCGGAAACTCAATTTGAATGATTCGGCCGCGGTGGGAAAGCAACACTTCATCTTGTAACCGTCTTTCAAAACGGAAGTGTCTGGTCCATGGGTAGGATGTAGGAAGGCGCCTCCTCCTCCGGCGGTGATCTTTTGCTGGATTTTCGATTCTGTTCCGGAAGTTGCCGCGTGCCTGCGGTAATGGTGAAGATCGCCTGCGAGTAACACTCTAACTCGATCCCCAAAGTGCTTCTCAATAAATCCGGTGTAATGCAGGTATTTGTCGCGGTACTCGGGATCCCTCTCGCCATAAATATGATCGTAAATCCAGTACGGCTCCGCGTTGCACAGGACGATCCGGTCGTTAGGGGCCATCCTTGCGGCCACATTCTCAAAATAGGCGACCTGCGCCGGGTCGATGTCTGACTCAAGCTGCATATCGAGACCTATCAGCCACCAGCGATGTGGCAGTTGCAGCGCAAAATAGCTGCGACTCTGCGGCGCCCTCCAACCCGCGAACCAGTCCTTCCCGCAGAACAAGCGTGTGAATGAAACGAGGCTGTCATACCAATCATGGTTGCCTGGAATCGCGAATACCTGCGGATTGGGAGGGTCAGTCCTTTTCAGCGCGCACTCGTAAGGGTCCACCAATCGGCGTTCATATTCCTTCCTGCTAGCGGCTGGATAAACTTCATCGCCGCCGAAAACCAAGACTGCGCCCCGCCCTAGTGGGTCAGGGTGGTTTGTAAGTACCAGCCGGCGTTGTGCGACACACTCCGCAATCGCGTAAGTGGAGTTCCACCCATCGCCAGCATCGGCAACGTAGTCGATCCAGAGTTCGTTTCTTGGAGTGCCATCATTCGCCCTAGAGAAATCATGGATTTCGGCCTCTGGCGCCGACAGGGCTTCGATGACACGAAAGTCCGCATTCTCACCGAAGATGGTCGACACCACGACGTGTTGCGCCGTCTGAATCAGTTGCCACGGATCATACCACCCGACCATTTTCATGGGCTTGTCGCGCTTCATTAGCTATGTGCCTATCCTTATCTTTTCAGCAAGCCATTTATGCTTTAGCCCGAGGATGCTTCGATACCTTCTTAGGCTGCCATGGGAGAGTTGCCTCGGCGCCGAACTCGGCGTTGAGGTCTTCCACGATGAGCGCGAGTTCTTGCTTCGCTTTTTCGGGAGGCGGCAGCACGTGAATGTGAAGTCCGGTACGCCATGCCCAATGCTCCCAGGTCTCGATCCTCTTCACATGCGCACCCGACGCTGCGTGAACATCGTCGCCGAACACCAGCAAACGCAGCTCCAGCGCCCGTGCATCGGCGCTTTTCTCTTTCGCGGTGCGCTTGCCCTTGATCTCATCCATGCGAAGGCTGCCACGCTCCTCGACTTTTCTCAGCATCGATTTTGCCGAGATTGGAAGCGCGTCGACTTGCCATGGCTCCTGCGCGGTACCAATCGCGATCAACTCGGGCCATAGCCGCCGATGCACATAGGTGGTCTTGCCGGAGAGCAACTTCAGAAAGATCGTATCGGGATGGTGGATGAGCCGCTGACTCAGCAGGTAGATCTCGTTCGCCATCGGATGCGCCCACCACGATCCCTTGATCGGCTCGCGCACCATGATGCCCGTGATGCTGGGGAATTTGCGGTCCGCTTCGAGCAGAACGCCGAGTCTGCCCAGGTAGTCGAGAACGTCTTCGACGCCGATTGCTGACGAGGCTTTCATCCTTGACTCCGCATCACGGCTTCCACCTTTTGTGAGCGGCGATGCCGAATCTAGTGATTTGGCGCGCTTCGGGCTAGCGCGTTACAGCGTGCGGCCAAGGCGCTCGAGCAGTGCGTGGCGCATCACGCCGGGCGGCGGTGCGACCCGATTGAACAGCTCGAAAGCGAGTTCGCCCTGATTTATCAGCATCCCCGCGCCGTCAGCGTTGGGACGGCCAAGCGCGATCGCGCCGCGCAAAAACGGCGTCGCGCCCGCGCGATAGATAGCGTCGTAGAAAAAGCAGCTCCGCGAGGTCGCCGCATAGTCGAGCGGCGCGAAGCTGCCGGTGGTAAGTCCCATCGAGGTCGCGTTCAGCACCAGCGCGGCGTCGGCGAGAATTGAGGCGTCGGTCAGCGCATCGAGGCCGCGCGGCGACAACTCGATGCGCCGTGACGAGTTCGGAGAGTGGAAGCGGCGCGCCAGGCTCACCGCGCGCGCACGGGTGCGATTGGCAATCACAATCCGCGCGGTACCCATCCGCGAGCAAGCCAGAATCGCGGCTGCGGCGGCGCCTCCCGCGCCAATCACGATCGCAAGACGCGAGCGGAGATCGACGCCCAGCGCGCGCAAATCCTGTTCGAGCCCCAGCGCGTCGGTGTTGTCACCACGCAGATGGCCACGATGGTCGTTGATGATGCAATTCGCCGCGCGCAGCAGCTTCGCCTCGGCGCTCAGGTTTTTGACAATCCGCACCGCGGTTTCCTTATGCGGGACGGTGAGATTGACGCCGAGAATTCCCAGCGCCGGTATCGAGTGCAGTGCGACGCGAAGATTTTCCGCGGTCACGTGAAACGCGAGATAGATGCGATCCATTCCGAGTGTCGCGTAGGCCGCGTTGTGCATGGCCGGCGACATCGAATGCTCGACCGGATCGCCGAAGACCGCCGTCACTCCAACTCTTCCGCTTATCGAAACGGTAGCACTACGGCCTTCGAGCGAGCTGCTCAGCTCGGTTTTCTTCAACGTCATCTACTTCGGACTTTTGGCGGCCGCACGAACCTCCTCGGCGGTGAAGACCCATTTATATTGGAGGCCGGCTTTCGCGAAAGCATCGGCGGCGCCCTCGCCTCGCTCTACGATGGTCAACGCGTGGGTGACATCGCCACCGGCCTCGCGAACCGCGGCGAGCGCCTGCAGCGTCGAGCCGCCGGTGGTAATCGTATCGTCGACCATCGCGGTTTTGACGCCCTTGCGAAACGCGCCTTCGACCAGTTGCTGAAGGCCGTGCGCCTTGGTTTCCTTGCGCACGAAAAATCCGCGCAGATCGACGCCGTGGCGATAAGCGGCCGCGATCGCCGCGTCGGTTACCGGAAGCGCCCCGGCTGCCATCCCGCCAAGCTGCGCGACGCCGGCCGCCTGCGCGAGTTCGAGCATCGCCTCGCCGGCGAGAAATGCGCCCAGCGGAAGATACAGGGTGCGCTTGCAATCGATGTAATAGTTGGAGGAGCGGCCCGAGGTGAGCGTCAATTCGCGCTCGAAGTAGGACTCGCGTGCAAGCAGATTCAGCAGTTCGATGCGTTGGGAAGGGTTCATAGTCGTGAAATCTTATCGGAACCGGCAGCATCTATGTAAAGATAGCGACATCGCTTGTTCACAGCGGCGGAACTCCGCTCGGTCCCAAAAGGTTACTATCAATAGATGCAACTCGCACCGTGCATAAGTGGAGTCGGGACCGCGCTTCCCGAAAATTACGTTTCGCAGGAAGAGCTGACCGGCGCGCTTCGCCAATTGTGGATGCAACGCTATGGCGATGTCGCGCGCTTCGATCGGTTGCAGGGCGCGCTCGGCATCCAGGGCCGCTACCTCGCGCTGCCGATGCGCGACTACTACGCCATCGATTCATTCGCCAAGGGCAACGACGCGTGGTTGCGGGTCGCGCCGGAACTCGCCGAGGCCGCCTCGCGCAAGGCACTCGCGCGCGCGGGACTCGGACCGCGGGATATCGATCACGTCTTTTTCGTGACCGTCACCGGCATCGCGACGCCCACCATCAACGTCGCATTGTCCAATCGCCTCGGAATGCGCCGTGACCTGAAGCGCTCCCCTATCTTCGGGCTGGGATGCGGCGCAGGCGCGGCGGGACTCGCGCGGACCGCCGACTACGTGCGAGGCTTTTCGCGCGAAACCGCGATGCTGATATCGGTCGAGTTGTGCTCCCTGACACTGCAGAAGAACGACCTTTCAGCCGCCAACATCATCGCGTCAGGATTGTTCGGCGATGGCGCCGCTGCGGTCGTAGTATCGGGTGCCGACCGCGTCGATGCTGCGACGCCACGCGTGCTCGCCACGCGATCGATTCTTTATCCCGACACGCAACGCATCATCGGATGGGACCTCGTCGATGGCGGATTCAAGATTGTGCTCTCGGCGCATCTCACCGAACTGGTCCGCAGCAACATCGCACGCGAGGTCGATGAATTCCTGGCCGCAAGCAACCTCAAACGCGCCGATATCGCGCATTGGATCGCGCACACCGGCGGTCCCAAGGTGCTGCGCATCCTGGAGGATGAACTGCGGCTGCCTGACGAGGCCCTCGAGCGCTCGTGGCGCTCGCTCAAAAACACCGGCAATCTCTCCTCGGCCTCGGTGCTGTTCATGCTCGAGGACATCATCAAGCGCGAAGAAGCGCGGCCGGGCGACTATGGCGTTATGATCGCGATGGGCCCCGGCTTCTCAGTCGAACTGGTTCTGTTCGGATGGTGATTTCCGAGCACGCGTATTTGCTGCTGCTCGTGGTACTCGCGGCCGAGCGTGGATTCGAACTTGTCCTCTCTCGGCGCAATGCCCGCCGCGCCGTCGCGCATGGTGCGATCGAAGTGGGCCGCAGCCACTATCGTGTCATGGTGGCGATGCACACCTTGTTCCTGGTGTCGTGCGGCACGGAATCGATCCTCGTCGCTCGCCCGGTTTCATCAATTCTTTCGACGATCGCGCTGATGAGCGTTGTGCTCGCGCAGGTGCTTCGCTATGCGGCGGTGGCGACGCTGGGCGAGCGCTGGAACACCCGCATCATCGTGATGCCCGGTGCGATTCCGGTCACGCGCGGACTGTATCGATGGATGCGCCATCCCAACTATGTGGCGGTGGCGATCGAAATCGCGGCACTTCCGTTGATTCGCGGATGCTGGATCACCGCGGTCGTATTTACGGTTGCAAACGCGCTGATGCTCGCAGTGAGAATCCCCGCTGAAGAGCGCGCGCTCGGCGTCGGCTATTCGCAGGCCTTCGGCGGCGTAGGCAGGTTCTTTCCTCATCTTCGCGACGGTTGATTGCTCACATCACGTCGCCGAAGGCTTGTTGAGTTGCTATCATCGCGCGATGTTCTTCGCACCCTTCCTGGCATTCTACGCGCTGCTCTTCATCGGCGTATTGTTTGTATGGCTGATGTTCGTTTGGATCGGCGTCATCGGCGGCGTTTTTCAGGCGCTTGGATTGCCGCCAAACCTCGCTTTCATTGCGCTGCTCGCGAGCTTTCTCGGCAGCTATATCAACATTCCACTTACCGAGGTCGAAAGCGGGAACGCGCAATTGCCTGAAGTAGTGTCACATTTCGGGATGCGCTACCGAATCCCGATGCGTTACCGGACTGGAAGGACGACGGTCGCGATAAACGTCGGAGGCGCCATCGTACCGGGCCTGATCTCGCTGTACGTTTTGAGCCATTTTCCGGAAGTGACTTATGCTTCGCTGCTCGGAATCGCGATCGTCGCGATCGTAGTGAATCGCTTTGCGCGGCCGATTCCCGGATTAGGCATCGCCACGCCGATGTTCATTCCACCGATCATCGCGGCGATTTGCGGATGGTGGCTGGGCGGTCACTACGGCGCGCATCATCCCGATGCGGTCGCATACGTGAGCGGGGTGATCGGTACTTTGATCGGCGCGGATCTTTTGAACCTGCGCAAGATCGGCGGCCTCGGCGCTCCGGTCGCATCGATCGGCGGCGCCGGAACCTTCGACGGAATTTTCCTGACCGGGATCGTCGCGGTGCTGCTGGCCTGAGCGTTCGGCAATCGCGGCGCGTAGGTCCTTCGCTTTGCTCAGGACAGCCTGGCAGCCTCAGCGGCTTCTAGGCTGGTTTGAACTTCACCAGTGTATGATCCTTGGTCACATCGTCGAAAACCACCGTGACGGGCATGCCGACTTTGAGCTGATCCTGCGGCACCGTCATGTTGGTTGTCATACGCGGACCCTCGTCGAGTTCCACGATCGCGAGTACATACGGTTTGTCGGCAAATGATCGCGTCGAGGCGCGATAGACGGTGGTGTAGCTGTAGAGCTTGCCGCGACCACTCACCGGCTGCCACGAAAGCTGATCCGAGAAGCAGTTCGGGCATCGATCGCGCGGATAATAGATGAACTGTCCGCACGCGCCGCACTTCTGCAATTTCAGTTCGTGCTTTTTTGCGGCATCCCAAAATGGGCGGCTCGATGGTGTGGGTTTGGGAAGCGGTTTGAAATATTCGCTCATGACCGTCGCTCCAGAATCAGGCTCGCCTGTTCACTCATGATGCCGCCGTTGCCATTGACGTATGCGAGGCTCGCGTTTTTCACCTGCCGCGCGCCGCCGCGCCCCATCAGCTGACGGATGCCTTCGGTCACGTGGCTCATCCCGCCGGCCAACCCGGGCTGCCCGAACGAAAGCTGGCCGCCGTGCGTGTTGCAGGGAAAGTCTCCCGCGTAGGTGAGGTCATGCTCCGCCACGAACGGGCCGCCTTGTCCCTTCTTGCAGAAGCCGGCGTCTTCGAGCGAGACGATCACCGTGATGGTGTAGCAATCGTACGGACAGACCAGGTGAACATCCTTTGGCTTCAGCCCCGCCATCTTGAATGCGTTTGCGGCGGCGACTTCGATCGGCGAGGTGGTAATCGACGGCGCATAAGTGATGGTCGAATGATTGGCGAACTCACCGGCGCCTAGCAGCCAGACCGGCGGATGCTTCGCGCGCTTGGCGACCTCCGGGGAGGCCACGATGATCGCCGCACCACCGCTCACCGGACTGACGATTTCGAACAGATGCAGTGGATCGCAAATCATCCGCGAGTTCAGCACGTCATCGATAGTGAGTTCCTTGTCATTGAAGGTCGCGAGCGGATTCTTCATCGCGTTCTTGCGCTGATCGACCGCAACCTTCGCCATCTGCTGCGCGGTGGTGCCGTATTCCGACATGTGCCTGCGGGCGATGAGCGCGTACCCGCAGTTCGCGCCGATCATTCCGTAGGGCGCCTCGAACTCGCGCTGCATTGATACCACCGGCACCCGCTGATCGCCGGTACGATTCAGATCCGCCACCAGGCACAGCACCGCGTTGCACATACCCGCGTCGATAGCGGCCGCCGCACGCCAGATCATGCCGGCGGGACTGGCGCCGCCGATGTCGACGACGTTGAGCATCCTGGTTTGCAGCCCGAGGCGCTCGGCGGCGGCGGCAGGATAGATCATGCCGGGATCCGCGAACGGCATTCCGACCAGGAATCCGTCGATGTCCTGCTTTTCGAGGCCGGCGTCCGCGATCGCTTCGGCCGACACTTTTGCCATCAGGCCGAGCGGAGTTTCGTCGCCGGGGTCCTTGAGGGGTTTCAGTTCGCCGATTCCAATCGCGGCGGCTTTTCCTTTGAGGCTCATGATGATGTCACTCCGTATTCGTTGCGGTGTGCGCTTGCCTCAAACGATTACCACAAAATCGCCGCGAGGCGTCAAAGGAGGCGCAGGGCTGATCGTGCCCGCTGACATGATGCGCCGGTTGGTATAGCGTCTATGGTTTCAGCATCAAGGAGAACTTTCGTACATGGCATTTGTTGTTTGCGACGACCACAACCTGAGCGTCGAGGCCGACGACGTTGACGCGGCTGCCGCTCGGCAATTAATGTTCGCCGAGAGCAAACCGGGCGCGACCAAGGAAGAGCTTGAGATCATCGAATTCGGCAAGAAACACCGCGAATGCAACATCCGCATCCTGGCCGGTTGAAGGCATCGCAAACCGCGCCGCGGTTGGGCGCAGTCCGATAGAACGGAGAAGATATGGGTAAGGGAACGATTGCGGCCGGACTTGCGCTTGCGACTTTCTCGGCGATACTCGCGCTCGGCACCGTGGCGCACGCCGATGACAAAGCCGACCTCCAAGCGCTGGAAAACCGCGTGGCCGCGGGTATCCAGGCCAAGGATGCCGACGCGGTTATGGCCAACTACGTTCCCGGCGATTCGTTGGTCGTCTTCGACCTCATACCGCCGCGCCAGTACACCGGCAACGATGCATATAAGAAGGATTGGGCGGGAGTGTTTGCCGGATGCGCCGACTCACCGAAAATGGACATCAGCGACCTCGACATCACTGCTGATGGCAAGCTCGCCTTCAGCCACAGCATTCAACATTTCGTCTGCACCGATGCCAAGGGCAACAAGCTGGAAATGACGATGCGCGCCAGCGATGACTATCGCAAAGTCAAAGGCAAGTGGCTCATCGTGCACGAACATCTTTCGGCGCCTGTCGATCTGGCGACCGGAAAAGCGGACCTGACTTCCAAGCCGTAGCAGCGTCGCAGATCACAAAAAACTTCGCGGTGAAATCGCGCTGCGCAGAAAACCGCGATCCAGCGCGGACTTTCTCATCCATCGTATTGAAAGCATAGTCCGCGGCAGTTAGTATTCCGACGCGGGGTGGAGCAGTCTGGTAGCTCGCCGGGCTCATAACCCGGAGGTCGAAGGTTCAAATCCTTCCCCCGCAACCATTCGCTTCACCGAGTCCTCGGAAACAGCTTCTTCGGACACACGACACGCCAATTTTACGATCGATCCCGTTACTGGGCCGCGGCTCTGCGATGCGGGCGGCGGATGCTGGCGGTGCGACCGTGTCGCTCACGCAACTCTTCGCCATCGCGGCTGATGAGCAGTCCCTGAAAGAACAGCCGAAATACTTCGCGCAACGCCTGCGCCCACGTCATCGGAGATTCGGCGAGAAATTGCGGATCGGTCACGCGCATCGCGGCCGCATGTAACGCGGCGGCAACCAGGTGCGGATCCACCTTGCGAAACGCACCGATGCGTACTCCCTGCGCGATGTTTTCCTCGGTCAAGCGGAGCCGATGCTGGTCGGTGCGCCGCAACACCCGCAGGCCGGCCGGAAAACTCTTGAGATCGTGGTTGAAGCGGTTGCTCTCGTTCCCAAAGGCCGCGATCACTGTCTCCATCGGAGCGCACAGCGCCGCGATGCAGTTGGGAGCCGTCTTGGCCGCGGCGACCATTTCCCGGTTCATCCGCGAGAGATGGCGGTCCAAGATCAGCTCGAAGAACTTCTCGCGCGTGGGTGCAATCGAGTATAGCGCCCGCTTCGAGCATCGCAGCCGGCGCGCCAGCTCCATAGTCCCGAAGTGAAGGAAGCCCTCCTCAACGAACAGCGACTCCGCCTCCTCGATGACGCGTTGCAACCGTTTGGGCAAAGCCCGCGCTTTGACGGTCCCCATTGATTTTCGCTCTCTCCCCTACGAAATCCCCGGATCACCCATACACCCAGACCGGGCGCGCGCCTAGCGGTACCAACGGTACTGCAAGACGGGTCGGGTTTCCTGACTAAAATGGAGGTAATAGTCTATTGGTACTGAATACTGCGATCTGGTACCATTGGTCCGTGGCTGGGGGTTTCAGATCTTCCAACGCTCGCGATCTTTTGAAGCTTGTTTCAAGCTGAAGGACGGGAAGCGAACCGTGAGAGAAAAATGCCCACATTGTGGAACTCATGCGCTGCAGCGGCATATCGGCCCGAAACAATGGGTATCGATGCAGGTCGGGCACTATAACGCGTCGTGCACGCGATGCGGCGAATCATTCTGGCGTCACGAGGACCTGACTGAGCCGAAGACTTCGATCCCCTGGCAGCGGGGTCGCAGGCCGTGCGGCTGCAACGGCGAAACACCCCAACTGATTTGATCAAGTTCTCGGCCTGACGCCTCTATGCCGCGACCTCCCTCCCTTCTGATTGGCCGGCAATTTCCCGACTCTCGACCGAACTTGACCGGCGCGCGGCTCTGCGCATAAGTCCTTCTCAGAATGAGTCCTCATCGCGGGAGACTCCTATGAGACGATCCGAATACCTCGCACTGGCGCAGCGCCTGATTGCGCATATCGAGAATGGGACTACCGACTCCGCCGATACCGTGAAGCAGGTTCCGGTCGAGAATTATCTCGATCCGGCGCGCTGGCATCGCGAAATGGATCGTATTTTCAAGCGACTGCCGCTGCTGCTCGCCTTTACCTGCGAAATGCGCGAGGCGGGCGACTACAAGGCGCTGGATGTGGTCGGGGTCCCGGTTCTGATCGCACGCGCCAAAGACGGCGTGGTGCGGGCATTCGTCAACGTATGTTCGCATCGCGGCACGATGATTGCCAATGACGGAAAGGGGAGTTGCACCCGTTTTGTCTGCCCCTATCACGGCTGGACTTACAGCGATCGCGGCGCGCTGATCGGCGTCGCGGGCCGGCCCAAGTTCGGCGAGGTCGATACCGACGCGCGCGGGCTGACAGAGTTGCCGTGTGTGGAGCGCGCCGGACTCATCTTCGTCAGCCTCGCCCGGAGAACCTCGATCGACCTCGACCAGTATCTGGGCGGCATGCTTGCGGAACTCGAATCGTTCGGTTTCGAAACCTGGCACATGTTCAAGCAGAACGAACTGCCGACCTCGAACTGGAAGGTTGCACACGACGGATACCTGGAAGGCTATCACTTCTCGACCCTGCATCCGCAGACCGTCGGTGCGCAAGTGATGTCGAACGTCATGGCCTACGACGCTTATGGGCCGCATCAGCGGGTGGCATTCCCCGAGCATCGCATCAAGGAACTGATGCGCAAGCCGAGCGAGGAGTGGAGGACGGGGGAGGGCGTCGCGGTAGTGCGCACAATTTTTCCGAATGTCTCTTTCGCAATCTCGCAAAGCGGCGGAATGGTTTCTCAGTTGATCCCGGGTCCGACTCCCGACCGTTCACGCACGATTCAGAATCACCTCTTCTCGCAACCGCCGGCCTCGGATGAAGAGCGCGCACGCATGGAGGCGACCGCAAAGTTTTTCACCCAGGCGGTGGAATTCGAGGACAACTGGGTTTGTGCGCGGATTCAGCGCGGTCTGGCCAGTGGCGGCAACAGGGACTTCGTCTTTGGCAAAAATGAATTGGGACTGCATCGACTGCACGACTGGATCGATCACTTCGTCAACCTTCCAAACGACGGGCAAGGGGATCCCAAAGACGCCGGCATTGATGGCACGCGCCTCCACGCGGTCACGTCGGGATCGAAGCGAACCAACGAGGGCATTCAATGAAAGCGCTCGGCTCCATCGCAAAGCTTGGCGAGATCATGCAGATGGCCTACGTACCGGCCGACTTTGAAGGTGCGCTGAAGTATTGGACCGAGGTAATCGGCGCGGGACCGTTCTTCTCTATCGAGCACGTCAAGCTCAAAGAAATGAAATATCGCGGTCAGCCAAGCGACATCGACTTTTCGATGATGCTTGGCTATTTGGGTGACATGCAGATCGAGCTCATCCGGCAGCACAACGATGCTCCGTCGATATTCAAGGCGTGGCGCGACGAAGGCCGCGAAGGATTGCATCACGTATGCATGCTGGTGGACGACATCGCAATGGCGCGTGCTGCATGCGCAGATGCACATGTCGCAATCGCGCAGGAAGCACTGGTGCCCGGAGGCGGCGAGGTCATATACCTCGATACCGGCGGTGGACCCGGCTCGCTGGTGGAAATCCTGAAGCCCGCGCCCGGCACCCGCCAATTCTTCGCGATGATGCGGGAGACGCATCGCACCTGGGACGGCGCCCAACCGGTGCGGCGTCCTGGATGACTACCCGATACTTTTGCCCCACGAATCGAGATACGCCAGGTCGCTGACCGGCCGGCGGATCAGCGGTCCGTGACCACGCCCCACCGGATAGCCGATTGGAATTGCGGCCGCGGTGCCCCATCCCTCGGGAATCGCGAGCAGTTCTTTCACCTGCGGCTCAACCTCACACAGCAGGGTAGTAAGCACGCATCCGAGACCTTCGGCGCGGCAAGCGATGAGGAGATTTTCCACCGAGGGATAAACCGACCCGCCGCCGACCACTGACGGCCGATTCTGCTTGGCGTCGGTGATCGCCATTTGCTTCGGGTTAAAGCAGAAAATCGCGACCACCGGGGTCTCGCCGAAGTGCTGCGCGAGATAGTCTCCGGCGTCCAGGGTACGCGCCATTCGTTTGCGTGCATCCTCGGGCATGTCGGCGCTGATGGCCGAACGATACGTCTTGGAGAACGCGCTCCAGCGCTCGGCGTACCAGGCCCCGAGCCGGGTTTTCTTCTCGCGATCCTTCACTGCGATGATGCGCCACGGTTGCTGGTTACCTCCGGTCGGCGCCCAGGTCGCAGCTTCGAGGACGCGCTGCAGCACCTCGTCGGGAATCGGATCGGGTTTGAGTCGCCGCACCGCTTTGAGCGTGCGCATCGCTTCGTAAACTCCCATTTCAGGCATCGCCGATCTCCTTTTTTGCTGGTGCTCTATAGAAAGAACGATTCCGTCGCCATTCCCAGAAGCAACTTCCCGGTGGTCTCGAATACGCTGCGATTGACCATCCGATGCTGCGTGACGACGTGAACATCGCGAAAGCATCGCTGAATCGGATGGCTCGCATGCACCACTGATCCGCCGCCCATCGAGTACATTGCATCGACCACCTTGACGCATTGCCATGCCACATTCGCCGCCGCAAGTCGCAGATCGCGCCGCATTTCGAGCGCGGGGCTCTCGCCGACCGATGCAGCCGTCCACGCTGTGTCGATAGTCTCGAACAGGAATGCGCGCGAGGATCGGAGCGTCGCTTCGGCCTCGGCCACCGCTTCCTGGATGCGTGCGGAATGCGCGAGGGTTTTTCTTTCCCAGGTCGGGACCTTGCCACCCGCCAGCGCGATGAATTCGTCGATGGCACGGCGCGCGATTCCCAGCGAAACGGCGCACACACCGATTGCGAGCAGTCCGAAGAACGGAAATCGATAGAGCGGAGTTTGCACAACCGGCGGCGTGACACCGATCGCGAATGCGCGATCATCCGGCACGAACGCATTTTTCACCTGGAAATCATGGCTGCCGGTCCCGCGCAATCCCGACGAATCCCAGGTATCGAGAATCTCAACGTCCTTCGCCGGAAAGATCATCAGTTGAAATTCAGGGTCGCCGCTGGGTCCGATGCGCGGCTTGTCTCGTTCAAAAATCAAGGCGCCACCGGTTATCCATCCGCAATTCTGCGTCGCGCTGCCCCACTGCCAGCGCCCATTGACGATGTATCCGCCTTCCACGCGCGTCGCTTTTCCGGTCGGCGCGACGGCGCCGCCGGTGATTACCAGCGTGTCGGTTCCGTAGATCTCGTGCGCCGTCGCCGGTGGCAGAAAGCCCGATAGCGCGGCGGTCACGCTTCCGATCATGACGCACCAGCCGACCGAGCCATCGGCGCGCGATACCTCCTCGATAACCCGGATCAAGTCGGCGGGGTGGCGCTCCGCGCCGCCATAAGCTTTCGCGATGGCAATTCGAAAAACGCCGGCTTCAGCGAGCTGATGCGCCAGGTCGGCGGGCAGGCGCCGGATCGATTCGAACTCCCGCGAACGCGCGCTGATCCCGGTTGCCAGCGCGGCGGCGGCTTGCAGTTCGGGAAATGTCTCGATCACGAGACGACCATAAGGCGAAACGTGGATTTGCGCAAAGACTGGACCCTCTTTCAGACAGCGAGTCGGAATTCTGTTGATAAAACACCCACCGCTATTCATATACCCCTTGACGCATTTCTCTACTTCAGGGAGTATACGGGGCTATGTGGGCACGTCGGGCCGCGGCGGCAAGCTGCTCCCCCCAGCTGCCAATGCTGCGCTAAACGCTTCCCCAGGCGTGAAAGCCCGACGTGCCCGCCACGACTTCACGCATCCATATCGCACTATCGAGCAAGGATGTTCGGGTTGAAGTCGCTCTCGGAGATGCCGCCGGTGTTGATTTTCTGGGTAAAGGCGGAGTGCGCCGGCACCACCGATCGGAAAAGGCCGCTGCGATCATTCGGAAAATAGAAGCTGCCGGCAAGGTCAAACAGGTTGCCGCCCTCGGGGGAAGGGTGGGTGCGCCATAGCGGAATCGCTGTCGCAACGCGTTCGCCCGATTCATAGAATTCCGCGGCGAGCCAAACGTAGATTTCGCTGTCGATAAAGATCAGGGTGCGTTCTTCGAGATCTCTTTGCGCCGGCGACATCTCCAGGATGTAAGCCCTCCGAAGTTCGAACGGCTCCTGCGTCAGTGCATAGCCGGACTCCTGCGCCTCGATGCCGGCGGGCTCATCCTTGGCCGAAACGCATGCCAGGATCGGTGCGGTGCCGAGCAGTCGATATTTGTAGATCTCGGTTTTCGGCAAGGCATAAGCCCAATATGGCTGATGGCATCGGCGACACATCTTGTTGGGGAATGCCTGTCGAATACCCATCCGCCGCAGCCGTCGTGTCTGCTCGTCGAACCCATAGAAATCGTCGTTGCTGCGCGGATCCGAATAGCGAATCCAGATTCCCGCGCCCTCGGCCATATCGCCGCCAACGCTGATCGTGGTCCAGCGGTTGCAGCGCGCCTTCCATTCGACGTTCAGCGCGTTCGATCCCATGGTTGGGCGCGGGTCCACCTCGGTGCGATGCGAGAAGCGAAGGAAATCGAATTGTTCACACGCATTGTCCAAATCATTGGATGGATGAATCTGGGTTGGCTCCCGTGAGCTCGCGACGTAACCGTTTACGCTCCATGGCGCGAGCGAAAAATCGTCGGGAAGCACCGGCCCGAAGTGCCAATTGTATGCGACCTTAACCGCCGCCTTGGGATCGTTGACATCGATCAGCGGAAACGGCATTCCCGCGATGTAGTTGGTGATGTAGTCGTCCTTATCGAGGCCAACTTGCGGCGAATATTTCTCGGTCGCGGTTTGAAAACCCTTCGACCATTGAATGCGATTGGTGGGCGTCACCTCCAGGCGCAGTCCGTGCCGGATGGCGAGCATGGTCGCCGCCGGGATAAAGTTCGCATACTGCTCGGCATTGTCCGCGTTGATGATGGTTCCCGGCGCGAGGTTTGGTGGCGTCGCGGAAGTCGCAACCGGATGCGCGGCGATTGGTTTTGGATCGGGAGCGGGTCCCGCGGCGTGGGCGATCGCGCCGGTTGCGAAGAGCGCCGCTGCCGCAGCATGAAAGATGGTCCGCATCATCGAAATGCAGTATCCAACGCCTAATTCTGAAACCGCAATACGTGATTCCCTTTGCCCGTTCATCGCGGTTCTTCTATAGCTCTGAATGCAACGAGATCTCTTCATAGTTCTGGAGGGGACGCGATGGCGACCGCAGCACGATCGAAGTCAGCCGAAATACGCGCGCGCTTGAATCATCCGATCATCGATTCCGACGGTCACACTGTCGAGATCGGACCGTTGTTCTTCGATTACCTGAAAGCGGTTGGCGGAGCCAAAGTTGCCGAGCGCTATTCGACCGCGATGCTGGATACGTTCAGCGATCCAGCCTGGCGAACCCGCACCCTCGAGGAGCGTCGCGAGCGCCGAACCATTCGCCCCACCTGGTGGGGCGTTCCGGCGAGGCATACCGAAGACCTCGCGACCGCGCTGTTTCCGCGCCTGATGTACGAACGGCTCGAAGAAATGGGACTGGACTATTCGGTCGTCTATCCGACCATCGGGCTCATTACGATGGAAATGCCCGATGACGAAGTGCGCCGCGCCTCGTGCCGCGCGCTCAACCGAATGAAAGCGGACACTTTCGCGGGACTCGAGAAACGCATGACGCCCGCCGCCGTGATCCCGATGCATACCCCGCAGGAGGCCATCGAAGAACTCGAATACGTTGTCAACCAACTTGGCTTGAAAGCCGTCATGATGGCGAGTTATGTGAAACGCCCGATCCCATACGTTGCGAAGCGTTATCCGGAAGCAGCGAAATACACCTACTGGATGGACACCTTCGGCATCGACAGCGAATACGACTACGATCCGGTATGGGCGAAGTGTCGTGATTTGGGAATCGCCCCGACCTTTCATTCGGTCGGCTACGGGTGGGGCGCGCGGCGCTCGATCAGCAACTACGTCTACAACCATATAGGGAACTTCGCCGCCAGCGCCGAGGCGGTTTGCAAATCGCTGTTCCTCGGCGGGGTGCCGAGGCGCTTCCCCGAGATCAAGTTTGCTTTCCTCGAAGGAGGGATGGCGTGGGCGCGCTCGCTCTACTCCGAGCTGATCGGCCATTACGAGAAGCGCAATCGGGAGGCGGTGGAAAGCTTTAATCCCGCCGGCATCGACGGAGCTGCGTTGCGCGACTACGCGGTCCGCTACGGCGGCAAGGGCGCGGAAGGCCGCGAGGATCAGATCGTCGAGGCGATGGTGAACGGGCTTTCCGGCGGTATCGACCCAGCCATGGTGGACGAATGGGCGCAGAGCGGCGTTCGTTCAATCGCTGACATTCGCGACGTCTTCATCAGCCAGTTCTATTTCGGATGCGAGGGCGACGATCCCTTAAACGCACTCGCGTTCGATCCGATGGGCACTGCTTTCGATGCGAAGCTTCTCGCACTTTATGGTTCCGACATCGGCCATTGGGATGTGCCCGAAATGAAGGAATGTGCCGAGGAGGCCTACGAGCTGGTCGAGCATGGGATGGTAAAGCTCGAGGAGCTGCGCGAATTCCTGTTCGTGAATCCTGTGAGGTTCTGGACCGCGACCAATCCCGACTTCTTTAAGGCCACGGCAGTCGAGCACGAAGCGCGCAAGGTCGCGACGCATTGAACTGAGGTGGTTGAGGAGATTTCGCTATTTCTTCGCCTTTGCGAAGTGGCTTTGTTTTTCCGATTTCTGAGTGATGGCCTGTACTTACTGGTCGTCGGTCACACGTTCAAAGTGGGTTTGTTTCTTGCCTGGCGACGTTTGGGGAAATTGAAAATCCAGCATCGGCGGGCATTTTTTGGCTTCGTTTGGTAATCCCGATGTCTCCCAGCGATTCCCGCAGTGGCTTTGTTTTGACGCATCCGAGTTGGGTTCGTTTGTGTACTGCCGTGGACACAAAGCACCTGCATCCCAATCTCTATGTTAGCACATCTTGCCGATTCGGTACGGCAGTCGGTTCGGATTGCGCAAGCCGAACCGGAGCAGATCTGTTCGCGCGAAAGGGTCTCTCTCACAACCCTCGGCTGTTGGGGCGCCGCGAGCTATCCAACAAAAGCGCCGTGGCATCGATGCCACGGCGCTTTGTACATTCGCAGATTCTTCGATCAGTCGAGCAATGCCTTCGCGACGCTTTCCCGATGCACCGGAGCGTTGCCCAAATTCGCCTCGCCCGCGAGCGCGCGACGATGGAACAGGTGCATGTCATGCTCCCAAGTGAAGCCGATGCCGCCGTGAACCTGGATAGCCTCCGAGGTCACATTTTTCGCCATGTCGGAGGCATACGCCTTCGCCATCGGGACCGCGGTTGCCGCTTCGGCGTTTTTCTCATCGACGGTCCAGCACGCGTAGTAGGTCAGCGAACGCGCGTTCTCGACCGCGACCATCATGTCAACGCACTTATGCTTGACGGCCTGGAAGGATCCGATCGGTTTGCCGAACTGCACCCGCGTCTTGGCGTATTCGACCGACATGTCGAGCGCCCGCTGCGCCGTGCCGACCATCTCGGCCGACAACGCCGCAGTCGCAATATTGAGGACATTGCGCAGGATCGGCCAGCCTTCGCCTTCCTTGCCGAGCATGCCCCCGGCCTTCACGTTGTCGAATTTCACGTGGCATAGACGCCGCGTCATATCGACCGTTTTGAGCTGTGTGATAGTGACGCCGTTGGCATTAGTCGGCACGATCAACAGCGTAATGCCTTTTTCGCCGCTGCCGCCGGTGCGAACTGCCACTGCCATCCCGTTGGCGACGTGGGCATCGGGCACGAAAAACTTCTCGCCGGTGATGGTGTAGTCGTTACCGCTCTTGGTTGCCTTGAGCTGCACACCTTCCGCATCAAAACGGCCCGAGGCCTCGGCCAGCGCGAGGGTGCCGATGAACTCACCCTTTGCCATCCGCGGCAGGATCTCTTTCTTCTGCTCTTCGGAGCCGCCCTCGATCACGAGCGGCGCGCCGAGTAATGCCGAGGTAAAAAATGGTCCGGGAACCAACGCCTTACCGGCTTCTTCCGCGACCACCGTCATGTCGAGGAAGCTGCCGCCCTGGCCGCCGTATTGTTCCGGAATCAGCAGTGAAGGCCACCCGAGGTCAACCAGCTTCTTCCAGAAATCTTTGTCGTGGGCGGTCGCATCCGCCATCATCTTGCGCACGTACGTGGTTGGGCAATTGTCGGCCAGAAAGCGCTTGGCCGCATCGCGCAACATTTCCTGCTCTTCTGAGAACCCGAAATCCAACTTGGTGTTCCTCCGTTATTTCCGAGGCTGGAATTCTACCGGCTCAATCCGGCTCGAACCCATGATTGAGCTACCACTATCGGCCAAAACTGCGCAAGCGCGCCGAACTGCCACGTTGTGCAAGTACGCAGGATGTCGATCATACTTGATAGGCACCCGCCGGCGCACCACAATAAGCGCCTCGCCAAAAGGAGTTTCTCCATGGTTTCGGAAGGTGCGATGGACAAGGCTCAGCATAAAGATAAGGTTCGCGAGGAATTCACCCGGCAAGCCAATGAGTACGCCGCCGCGCCGATAATCCGCGACCTCGATCACATCGAAAAATTGGTGAACGCGGTCGGGCCGAGCGCCGACGCGCGCGTGCTCGAAGTTGCCACCGGGCCCGGCCATGTGGCGATGGCTTTCGCGAAAGTCGCGCGCGAAGTTATCGGTGTCGACCTCACCGAGGCGCCATTGAAAATTGCCGAGCGGATGCGAGCCGAACGCGGGCTTAGCAACGTCAGCTTCCGGATCGGCGACGTTGAGGCGCGCCTCCCATTCGGCGACAATGAATTCGATGTCGTGGTGTGCCGTTTTGCGGTACATCACTTCGAAAATCCGGCGATCGTTATCAACGAGATGGCACGGGTATGCCGCTTCGATGGGACCGTCGCCGTCGAGGACTTGATCTCGAGCGAGCATCCGGAGCGCGCGGAGTACTACAATCGCTTCGAGCGATTGCGCGACACCTCGCATACGCGCGCGCTGCCATTGAGCGAACTGGTGAAGACGCTCTCCGCGGCGGGATTGGAATTAATGCGCTTCGAATCCGCGGCGCTGAAGAATCCCGTCGAGCAATGGTTCGCATCCGGCCACACGCCGCCCGACCGTGCAGCCGAAGCGCGCGCTATGATCGAGCACGATTTGGTCGAGGATTTGAGTGGCGCGCGGCCATCGCGAATCGACGGCGAGCTGTTCTTCACCCATCGCCTCGCGATCGTCACCGCGCGCAAACTCAAGCGCTCGCGCTAACTGGAAACCGGGTTAGAACGGGTTCTGCCGCGTACCGTAGATGCTCAGGAGTCCGTCGGAGTCTTGCGGGCTCAAGGAGTTGATGGACATTTTTCCAGTCATCGGACCGGCGGTAATGTTAAGGTCCTGCACGATGCTCGAAACAGCGGAGCCGCCTACGAATTCGCAAGTTTGCCCGATCAGGCCGACCGTCACCGAGTCATTCTTTTTGAAGACGATTTGCGCGAAACCCGCGGCCGGAGAGCAAGTGCTACCTGCGATGATGGGACCCGCGTCAGTCTGATCGGCCAAAACGCAGACCTCGATGTTGGTCCGACCGAATCCAGGCTTCCCGACTCCATCGGCAGTGTATGAATAGATTTTACAAGTATGGCCAATCGGACACTGCGGAACTCCGGTATCCTGGCACGCCAGGCTCTCGTCGCCCGGGTTTTGCAGCTTCGGCGCTGCCGAATAGGTGAATGCCTTGAATGGTGGCCTCGCATTCGCAACGGTAGGAGCGATTAGCGTCGCAGCGGCTAAGAGCGTCGCTGCCAGACACCATGAACGGCCAAGGATCGCGGCGCCAAAGGGTAAAACGTCAACTTTCATGCTGCAAGTAAATAACGAACCTGCAAGGCGAACTAAAGTGCCTTTTAACGATTCCGACCGCGTCACTTCTCAGAGATCAGCGCGAGGACCCCGGAGTACTGCAGCAATCCGGTCGCGTCACCCAGCGGCCCGATTTCGAAACCGGTGAAAAATCCCGCGATCGGAATTGGCCCCAGAGACTGCCGGATGTAGGCGGCATCGTGGCCGGGGAGGCTGTACAGCCCGGAGCCGCGCGATACGCAATCGAAATACAATCCGAAAGCGGCAGCGTTACCGGCGTTTCGACCGCGCATCTGCTCCAGGGTCGCCTTCAAATCTTCCCGCGCGCGCTCTGCGTTGCGCAGCACCAGCCCGACCGCATCGCCCACCTGGGGATAGTGCGCAACGGCGATCACGCCATGTTCCTCGCTCGCGCCCACAATGTTGCGCACCAGGAAGCGCCCGCGTTCGAGGCGCGCCGGGTTCTCGTCGAGGGGAATTCCGAGAAACACGAAGGCGAGCGCGCGACGAAGATCCTCCGCCAGCGGTCCCGCGGCGTCGGCGAAGACCTCGTAAGCCGGGCGTCCATCCAGCGAGATCACGACGTTGTCCCGGACTTCGGTGACCCGATGCATCGGGCCGATCTGAGTGCAGGCTAGCGACGCTCCGACATTCAAATCGAAGTCGCCGGAAATGAGCATCGCGGATACGGAGTTCGAGCTGACGGTATCGCCGCAAAACTGAAACGTCTCGCCAATCGAGCCGTCCTCGCTCGCACCGCCGCCGACGACCACTACGCCGGGAAGCTCAGCCGCCAGCGCGGCGAGAAAGGGGTCGGCGTTGAGGTTGTAAGTATCGGCGAAAACGCAAAGCAGGTTGGTGTGGCCGAGGGCCGGCTTGGCGGCGGCTGCCAGTTCGAGTGCGACCTCGCGCCCGCGCCCGCGTATCGACGGCGCAAACAATCGCCGCGCCTGCACCTCGCCGCCGAATACCAGCACTGCCAAGGCCGGACCGGATTCCACTTCGGACTCCGATGCGATGACTCCTACGCTCGAACATCCAACGACCTCGGAAGTCCGGGTCTCCTCGCCGATAGTGCGCAGGATCAACGGAAAGGCGCCGCCGTGCGCGGTAGTGGCGAAGAAGATCGCTCCGGTTGCCTGCGCGAGTCCCGCCTGCGTCATTGCGGCGGCGCAAGCTTCGACCGCCGCGGTGCGTGGATTGTGCGAGGTTGAAATTCCTGTACCCGCGCGAAGCATGATTATTTTTCCTTGCCGCCGAAAATCTCCAGCAGCTTGACCATCCGCTGAATTGCGCGTCCCATCGGTTTGATTTCGATGTGCTCGTCAACGCCGTGGACCCCCGAAGGCTTGCCGGGCGTGTAATCGATCGGCGTGAAACTATAGGTGAGCAGGTTCTGCTTGCGGAAAAACCTGCTGTCGGTAAAACCACCCGACATGGCGGGAACCGCTGGTGCATGGTCCTCGTCGTGCGCGAGCTTTGCGATTGCGGTCATCAAAAGGGACTTGGAGGGCGACGTCGCGGACGGCGACTGCAGGGTCACATCCACTTTCACTTCTTTATCGTTGATCAATTTTGCGATGGTGGCGAGGAACTGCTTCTGACTGTCGCCCGGCAGCAACCGACAATCGATCTCGGCGGTCGCAATTGGTGGCAGAACATTGGTCTTGAAACCGGCGGAAAGCACTGTCGGCGCGATGGTGTTGCGCACCGAGGCATTGTGAAAGGGATCGGAAAGAAATTCGCGCGCATAAGCGGCATCACGGAGCGAAGCCGCGAGATCGAGGTATTGCTTGGGGCCGTGTTCGAGCTCGGCGATGGTGCGATACTGGTCCTGCACCGGACCTACGACCCGGATCTGCGGATGGTACTCGATGATTCGCGCCAGCGCTCCGACCAGTCTGGTCACCGCGGTCTGCGCCGGCGGCGCGGAGGCATGCCCCTCGGTTCCGGTGGTGGTCAATTTGAGCCACAGCGGCGTCTTTTCAGTAACATCCACACTGTAGAATTTTTTGCCATCAGGTAGGACGACGATTCCGCCGGCATCCATGTTGAGGACGTAACCGGCGTCGGCGTAAATATCTTTCTCGTGTTCGGTGAACCATTCGGCGCCGATCCGGCCGCCCACTTCCTCGTCGCCGGTCGCGATGAAAATGATATCGCGATCGAGCAGGATGCCGGCGCGCTTGATCGCCAGCATCGCCATCATCGCAATTACACTGGGTCCCTTGTCATCGGCGGCGCCGCGCCCCCACACCGCACCATCTTTTATCTCGCCTGAAAACGGCGGCATTTTCCATTCCGATGGGTTCGCCGGCACGACGTCCATGTGGGTCTGGAGAATGAGCGCCTTTTTCTTCTCGCCGATGCCGCGCAGCCGCGCCGCGAGGATGCCGCGCCCGGGCTCCGGCTCCCAGGTGGTAGCAGGAATTCCGTCCGCGAGAAATTTCTCCTTGAGGAATTTCGCCGCCTCCAATTCATTGCCGGGCGGATTGGTGGTGTTGATCCTGATGTACTTCGAGAGGAAGTCCGTCGCCTCCTGCGTGAGCTTGTCGTAATCGATCGCTTTGGGCGGAGGAGCTTTGACAACCTGCGGGCTGCTCGCGGCAAGCGAGATCAACGCAGCAGCAACCAGGGTGAGCGCCGTCAGGAGGCGACGACCGCGCGGGCGTCCGTTTACCCTCATCGCTCGCCGTAGTTGAACAAGTCGATGACGGTTTGCAGGAAGAGTGCGGCCGGAGCGCCGTCGATCACCCGATGATCGAAGGTGAGCGAAAGGATCATCATCGACCGCCGCGTTATCTCGCCTCGATAAATGGCGGGCTTTTCGATGATCCTGCCGACGCCGAGAATCCCGGTCTCGCCCGCGTGCAAAATCGGAGTGAACGCATCGATGCCGTAGGTGCCAAGGTTGGTAATGGTGAAGGCGCCGCCGCTGATGTCTTCGAGCTTCAACTTGCCGGCCCGAGCTTTCTCGACCGCCAGTTTGGTTAACGTCGCGATCTCGCGAAGACTCTTGCTGGTCGCATCATGAATTACGGGAACCATCAGGCCCTCGTCGAGTGAAACTGCAAGCCCGATATTGGCGTCGCTCGAGGTGACGATGTGGCCTCCGTCGAGGCGCGCATTCATGCGCGGATGCTTCAGCAGTGCGCGCGCCGCCGCCTGGATCAGCAAATCGGTGTAGGTGAAATCGAATTCGCGCTTGAGCCGCTCGCGCAGTTCGGTTGCGGGCGTCACATCCGCCTCGGAGGTGATGGTCAATTGCGCGGTCTCGCGTAAACTTTGATGCATCCGCTCGGCGATCGTCTTGCGCATCCCGCGAAGTGGAATTCGCTCGCCTGAGCCAACCTTCGCCGACGCAATCGCGGGCGGGGGTGACTTTGCCGCCCGCTCGACATCCTCGCGCGTAATTCTTCCGCCCGGCCCGCTCCCGGTGACTCGATCGAGGCTTACCCCGAGTTCCGCCGCGAGCTTGCGCGCGACCGGACTCACTGCGCGGCGCTCGCCTGACGTACTTTTCGCTTCGATGGAATCGGCGGTTGGCGCTTTCGCTCCTTTCACGTCGCCATTGGAGGAAGCGGCGGTTGGCGCACTGGCGTACTTCGCACGCAGCGAGGCCAGATCGTCACTTGCTTCGGCAATCACCGCAACCGCGACGCCACATTCAACGGTCGCACCTTCTTCGAAGAGTGCGGCCGCGAGGACACCGCTGGCAGGCGACTCGACTTCGTACAGAACCTTCTCGGTTTCGACCTCGTATAGAGGATCGCCAGCGCTAACGCTCTCGCCGACCGACTTGAAGTAACGCTGGATGGTGCCCTCGTGCATGGTGAGCCCAAACTTGGGCATCGTGACTTCGACGGCCATCGGAAACTAGCGTTTTGCTTTTGCAGCTTCGGCTTTCACTTCCGCCCAGCCTTTGTTGAGCGGCACCGAAAAATGGAACGAGACATTGCGCTCGGCGAAGCGCCACTTGCCGTTAACGCGCCGATACTTGTCGTTGTACCAGCCCGCGCCAAGGAGGCTTTCGCCCTTGCGAGTAAAGCGCGCGTCGATAGTGCAGGTTCCGTGCGCATCATTTTCGCCGTCGAATTCAATGATGTGGTTGTGAATGAAGGGCACCGGCGACTCGGCTGGAGCTATCGCTCCATAGAACTTCAGCAACGCGTCCATTCCGCGCACCGGTTTGAAATCGGGTTGCGAGGTCACCAGCACGCCATCATCGGTGAATAAGCGCGCGATCTGCTCGCCTTCGGAGTGCTGGACATGCCAGCAATACTTCGCAGTCAGTTCCTTGATTTCCTCGCGATCGGCGAGTTCCTGGACCTTCTGTTCCAGCGACTTGGCCATAGATGCTCCTGAATTTGTATTACTGCGCGACCACGCCGCCATCGACGACGAAGGTCGCGCCGGTTACGAAGGTGGATTCGTCCGAGGCCAGATAGAGTGCGCAGTTCGCGATGTCCTCGGGGGTTCCCATCCGGCGAATCGGCGAATGCAGCAGCAACTGCCCCGAATCCCGAATCGGATCGACCACCGGCGCGATCATCGGCGTATCGATGGCGCCGGGGCAAATCATGTTGACGCGAATGTTCTTGGGACCGAACTCGACTGCCAGCGCACGCCCGAGCGCGACCATCCCACCCTTCGAGGCGGTGTAGGCATGCGCGGATGCGCCACCGATCAGCGCGGCAATCGATGCGGTGTTCACGATCGATCCACCGCCGGTTTTGATCATCTCGGGAATCGTATACTTGCACATCAGAAACATGCTCTTGAGGTTGATCGCGAGCACGCGGTCCCAATCTTCTTCAGGCGTGTTGAGGATGTCGCCCATCGAGAGCGGCGAGGAAAATCCGACGCCCGCGTTATTATAGAGGATGTCGATGCGCCCGTAGGTGGTCATCGCGGTACGCACCACGTTTTCGCAGTCCTTCGCGCTCGAAACATCGGCTTGTGCGAACACCATCTCGCCGCCCGCCTGCTTCACCATGCTGGTGGTGATCTCGCCGTCTTCGCGCTTCCAGTCGCATCCGACCAGCCTGGCGCCTTCGCGCGAGAATATCGTGGCGGCGCCACGGCCCTGTCCGGAGCCGACGCCGGTAATGATCGCAACCTTATCTTTCAGTCGCATTTTAATTTTCGCTTGACTCCGCTTCGCTCGACTTCAACTTTCGCCTCGAACTCCGCTGCGCTCCGTCTCGGCGGTTGCGCGGCGAGCGCCTGCGGCGCTGCGCTGCGCGCCCCCTTCGGGCCTCGTTCGAAGCTCAACCGCTTCCCTACTTCGCGGCGCTCATCATTTCGGTGGCGCGGGTGAGGATCTTGCGCATTGCGTCCTCGCTTTGCGCGCCCACCAGCGGGTAGTTGCCAATGAAGAAGGTGGGGACCCCGCTGACGCCGTGCTGATGCGCGACGATCGCGTTGTTTTTGAGTTTCAACTGGACTTCCGGAGATTCGATCGCGGCGACGACCTCGGTCGGATCGAGGCCGATATCGCCGGCGAGGTTCTTCAGCACTTCCACATCGCCGATATTGAACCCGTCCGCGAAATACGCGCGAAATACGCGCTCCTCAAATTCCTCGCCCTTGCCCGCCGCGACGGCATACTCGCATGCGGCCAAAGCGTTATGAGAATTCGTCAGCACCGACGGCGGACGCATCGTAATGCCGGCCTCGGTGGCCATCGCGGAGATCCGCTGCCATGCAGCCTTGCGTGCATCGGAGCCTTGGACACCATAGACCTTCTCGACGGGGATTCCAGTCGCGGGCCAGTCAGGATGAATCTGGAAGCCGCGCCAATCGACCTCGAGTTCGAACTCCTGCTTCATCTTGTTCAGGGTACGGAAGCCGATGTAACAGAACGGGCAGATGAAATCCGAGAACAGTGTGATTTTGAGTGCCATGGTTCTGATCCTCGGTCGGACTATAAGACGCGACCGCCGACCCCGTCAAAGTCGCGAGCGATGCTTTGTTGCCGACCGTGTTACCTCACCAACCGTGGACGTGTGATTTCCACCAGGATGAGCGGGAGTGCGGCGCTAAGGAAAAAATACAGTGCCCAGATGACTTCGCTGCGACGGCGTCGAAAGAGCGCCATGCCGATGGCGGTCAAACCGCCGGCCGTTTGCAAGACACACCAATCGAGTAGTAGCCAGGCGTACGATCCGAACAGCCGCCCGGCGGGCCGGTAAAACAAAGCCACCAGGAGCAGAAGGCCCGGCAAACCGAGGACTAACCCGACGCGCGATTCGAAGGCTCCTCGTTCTTTCTGCTCATCGAGGCGTATGTTACTAGCTATCTGACTCGGAAACCGAGGTTAGAAAACCATGATTCTCGACAGCCTCAGCCTCGACGGCAAAGTGGCGATCATCACCGGCGCCAGCCAGGGTCTTGGCCATGCGATGGCGCTTAAGTTCGCAGAGTCGGGCGCCGATATCGTCGCAGCCTCGCGGACCAGGGCAAAACTCGATCAGACCGCCGAGGAGGTCAGGAAGCTCGGGCGCAAGTGCCTGGTGGTGCCTGCCGATGTCACCCAGTCGGCGCAGGTTAACGCGATCGCCGCTGCCGCGATCAAGGAATTCGGCCGCATCGACGTGCTGGTGAACAACGCCGGCGGCGGCGATGAGATGCTCGGCGCGCGGCTGGAAGATATTACCGATGAGATCTGGCGCAACGGCATCGACACTAACCTCAGCAGCCAGTTCTACGGCTGCCGCGCCGTCATCCCGCAGATGGTCAAGCAGAAGCGCGGCAAGATCATCAACGTCGCATCCGGATACGGTCTGCGCGGTGGCAAACATAACTATATGTACGCATGCTCGAAGGGCGGGGTGATCCAGCTCACCCGCTCGATGGCGCTGACATATGCGCAGCACAACATCCAGACCAACTGCATCGTGCCCGGCATCTTTCCGCATAACGAAGAGATGATGCGCTTTTTCAAGGGCGGCAAGTTCATTCCGATTGGGCGCGGCGGCGAGGATATCGAAATCGGACCGCTCGCGGTGTTCCTCGCGTCTGACGCGTCCAACCATATTAACGGCGAACTGGTCGCCATCGATGGCGGCGGGCTGGCCGGGGGCCTGATTCCGACCGGCGTTGCTCCGCAGATGCCGAGCTGACCTTCGAGGACTTCATGACACTCCAGGAATTTTCGCTCGAAGGAAAAACGGCTGTGGTAATCGGAGCCGAACATACTGTCGGACGCGCCGCGGCGACGGCTCTGGCGGAGGCGGGCGCTAAGGTTCTGTTGGCATCGCAGGAGCTCGGGACCGAGCAGCAGCTCAAGGATACGGCGAAGAGGATTGGTGCAACCGGCGCACAGGTAGCGCTTCGGGTTCAGAGCGCCGCGATTCGTGGCGATTTGGCTTCCACGCTCGATTTCGCGGTCAAAGAATTGGGCGCGCTCGATATCCTCGTCAACGCGCTGGACACCCCCCTGTATGCTCCAGCGGAGGCTGCCGACGATTCGGCTTTCGACAAGGTATTCGCCGGCAACCTCAAGACGGTGTGGATGGCCTGTCAGGAGGGCGCGCGGGTGATGCTGACGCGCGGGGGCGGGGTGATCGTCAACCTCACTTCGGTGCTCGCCGATCGCGGCGTGCCCAACGCCTCGCTTTACTGCGCGGCGCAGGCGGGAGTGCTGAACCTTACGCGCGCGCTCGCGCTCGAATGGGCGCGCAAGGGCATCCGCGTCAACGCCATCAAGGCGGGATGGCTCGAGGATGCGAAGAGCCCGGCGGCGAACAAAGACGATTTCGCGAAAAACCTCATGAAATATCTGCCCGACAATCGTCTGATAAAACCGGAAGAGCTCGGCGGAGCGTTGCTGTACCTGGTTTCTCCGGCGGCGGCTTTTGTTACGGGCGAATCGATCGCGGTCGACGGCGGTTTGCTCTGTCGCGTCTGACCGAGCATCAAATCTCGCAAAACAATTCGTAGGTCAAGGCGCGTTTTTGTCTTATGTCCAAACCAATTGAAGAAGTAATCGAGTACTCCAATTTCTCATCGGTCATCACCGGAGAGGGCGACTGGCTGCCTGCCGGATTTCCCCAAGCCGACGGAAGCTTCTGGCAATACCAGGAGCCCAACGCGGTGGTGATAGTGCAGGATGGATTCCTGCGGGTGGCCGCCGTACCGTATACCCGCCATCACGATTCGCAGCAGATCCTCGACAACGCGAAGCACATGTACTTTAGCGCCCGCCAGTTCGCGCCTCCGCCGGGCGGCTCGATCACTTTTGCGATTGATTTCAGCGCGACCATCGTCGGCGGCGCACCCGGCGATCTCTACGACGGTTTCGTGTCATTCAACGTGCTCGATTTCTCGACCGGAGCGGCGCTGGATTTCTTTGTCGGCAACGATACCGTCGCGACCGTGTACGGTAAGCTTCCGTTTCCCGGAGTTCCCGAGGTCACACCAGATCGCGGTCCGCGATTTTTTTGTCTGTTCGAGGAGATGCGCAACGCAACTGCGCCAGGGCAGATGCGACACTTCGAAATCACCTACGACGGCGCCAAAGACGAAGTGACATTTTCGATGGATAACAAAGAACTCCGCGGCTACTCGAATGTGCCATTCAAACTCGGCCCCTGCACGCTGGCGCTCGGGTTGATGACCGAAAAGGACATCGATCCTGCCAAGGGAAGCGTTTCGTGCCATGGGCAGGGCGCAATAGGAAAGTGGGGCAAGATTCGAATCGTCCGCCGCCCGATATAAGGATTTCGCTGCGAAGAAGGCGCGTCTCAGATGCAAGAGGTTGGCGCAGCGGTGAGAAGCTGGCGACGAGCTGCTTATCTCAACGATATCTACTTGAATTTAAATCAATGTTTAGTATCCTTTTAATCTCCAAGGTCGCGGCGTTAGGATTCTGTCTCAGAACGATACAGATTCGCGCGATGAATGGGCTAAGACCGGTGATTCGAAAGTGAGTAGTTGCAAAACGCTCGCAGGTGTCCTAAGATACCGTCCTGACTGAATGATAGTTGCACGACTTAGACGGAGGATCCCGAAATGGCTGCGGTTTCACGTATCTTGACCGCCAAAGAGGTGGCTGACTACCTACGCTGCCACATCAGCACCGTGTACCGCCTGGCCAAGAGCGGCAAATTGCCCGGCTTTCGGCTAGGCGCCGATTGGCGTTTCCGCGAAGATGCCTTGCAGAGTTGGCTGGACATCGAGTTGAACTCCGGAAATAACAGCGACCTTGAGGAGTTGGGCATCCAGCACCCCGACGTGCGGAGTCGCGTCGCCTGAACACGCACGTCATCATGACGCGCGCAGTAGATCCTACCTCACCGTCCCGCCGCTCACGGCGCAAGTGGAAATCCCAAGGTCAGGCCACCATCCACCATTATGGTTTGACCGGTGAGGTAGCTGGCCTCCGGCATGCACAGCAGGCACACCACTGATGCGATTTCCTCCAGCGTCGGTGGCCTTTTAAGCGCGCATCGCGCGGCCGAGCGCTGGGTCATGGCCTCGAACTCCGCACCGAAGTAGAACCGCGACGAATCGGTATCCATGTAGCCGACGTTGACGCCATTGACCGTGATTTCGCGTGGTCCCAACTCGAACGCCAAGTCGCGCACCATGCTTTCCAGTGCCGCCTTTGCTGCACCAAGCACGCCATGCCCGGGCAGCATCCGCACCGAATCGATGCCGGATATCATGATGATGCGGCCATCTTTCCCCATGTGCCTGGTCGACTCCTGCACCGCCGCGAGAAAACCGCCGATGCTGAGGTCGAACGTCCTGGCTACGTTATGCGGCTTGGCCTCGAGCAGCGGCTTAAACGCGGTCGCGGCTGCATTGGCGATCAGGAGGTCAATTTTCCCAAACTTCGCCGCCACCTCGGTCACCATCGCTCGCACCGATGAGTCGTTAGCGAGGTCCGCCTTCGCCAGCATCGCAGAGGGTGCAATCGCCCGAATTTCTTCGATGGCCATCCGTGCGCTGTCGTCATCGCGCCGATAGTTCAGGGCGACTGCGACACCGTTTTTCGCGAGCACTGTGGCAATCGCCTTGCCGAGTCCGCGCGTTCCGCCGGTAATGAGTGCTGTCTTGCCTCTGAGGTCGAACATGTTTTTGCGCGCGCCTGATGCGCGCTGGCGGCGAGATTAGCATGCGCATCGGCTGCGTTAGAATTCACCGACAATGAAACTGCTCATCATCGAGTTTGGTCTCATCACCTGAGCAGCACATCCGCCGGCTTCAGCGATCTACCCAGCCGACTCCGGGAAAGGCCGGACGCGCGCGATGCAGGCGTGCGAGTTGCTCGGTAACACCGCCGAAACAAAGTGTCTAGTCAGATAGTCCGCACGGCGACCGACCGCCTTATGGCTCCGCCCGGCAGACCGATTTGCTTGTTTTTCCGCCGATAAACCGCATCTTTGCGGACGGTTTTAGTCTCTTCGGTTTCAACGCAATAGTGGTCATTAGCTGGATTGACATCCGATGTCAGTAAGGCTAATAGGGGCGGTGGTTGCCGAATGACCGACAACTGCAACGGGGCATAGCTTACCTCAGAAAAAGCATTGGCTTTGGGGAGCATATGGTGAAAAGCAAATTGGGAGTTGGTCGCGGGGTGTGCTGGCGAAATCTGTTGATCGCCGCATGCGCCGGGTTGGCGACGCTGTGGACTGCCACCGCGAACGCAACAATCACTCAAGGTGACTTCTCGGTGTTCGGGTTCTTTGAAACCAGGGAGTCCGGGCGCTGGGGCGAGGGCGGAAACAAGGACGGGTCGGGCATTCCGGCAACCTACGGACCGGTAGTGCCAGGCAGCACGACTACGCTACTGACCCCGGGCCGAGCGCCGACCGAGAGCGGCGGCAGCTTCGATTTCAATCATTGGGATCTGGTCCAGATGCGGCAGTTGGCCGACGTGCGTCCGGACTACCACATCGTCAAGAACTACAAACTGTTGGGACGCTTCGACACCCTGGTTCTGAAGGACGCGGACTTCTTCGCGTTCTATCGTCCGTGGTACGACGCGGAAGGGACCATCAAGCGGCATGGTGTAGCGCAGCCGGGTCGTGACTGGCAGGAATATTCGCAGCGGAATTTGCAGGAACACTATTTCCGCAACGACCTGCGCGAATTTTATGCCCAGCTCAACTTCACCGATAATTTCTCGATGCGGGTTGGCAAGCAGCAGGTCATCTGGTCGGAAGCGGATGCGCTGTCCGGCACCGAAATTACCAATCCGTCGGACTTGACCTATCACTGGACCCATTTCGAAACCGCGGAAAATCTGCGCAAGAACGTCCGGATGATCAAGTTCAACTACATCCTGCCGGACTTCCTGAAGACCGCGAACAACGAACTGGAAGCCTTCGTGATCCCTGGCGACTACCAGGGTGACACCGCGGTGGTCGAACTTAACGACGGCCGCAGTCCCTGGATTGTACGCGCGCCGCAGACGACCGGCACCCACTACAATCGCTTCGGTCAGCCGTTTCGCGTGCAGACTTTCGCGGACGATGGGCAATTCCCGAACCTCAACCTGGCTGCGTTCGGTTTGAATTTGGTTCAATTCGATCCCAATCCAGGCAGCCATTCGGCGTCCAACCATCCGAGAAATACCTGGGACAAGAGCGAATTCGGGATCCGCTATTCCACCCTGTTGCCGATTGGAAACGGCTTGCAGGCCAGCTTCATCTATCTGTATGAAGCGCGTTACTCCAAGACCGGGCTGTGCAGTTCGTGCCCCAACCCGATTAACCGTGCGATCCCAGGAGCGGTGGTCAAATTCGCAGCGGGTGAGTGGTATCTACCGGGTCAGTTGGACTACGGCGCACCGCCTCCGGGAGCACCGATCCCCAGCGGAACGCTGCGGGTTCTGACCAGCGTCAACAATCGCCGCAATCATTTCTTCGGCGTCACCGGCACCTACTATGACAAAGACCTGACGGACATGGTCTTCCGTTATGACGCGCTGTACGCTCCGAAGATCGGCATCAACGTGGCGGCTCTGAATCAGACCGGCACGGCGCGCGCCATCCGAACGATCGCCGCTCCCGGCACCCCGGTTGGACGCCTGGAGTCCTCCGCGCGATGGACTTCGAATGCACGCTTCATTCTGGCCGGCGATCGCCCGACCTACATTCCATGGATCTCGAAACAGCACACTTTCCTGGTGGCCCAGTTCATCGAGACCTGGTACCCGGACCTGCCTGGCTCTGCGATTCCCAGCGTCGCACAGGCGTCCGGCAAAGTCCGGCGCTTCGACAACCTGTTCTTCGTGGCGAGCACCAACTGGCTGGTCAACGGACAGTTGACTTCGACCAACGCGTTCGTGTGGGACATCGACGACAACGTTGGAAACCTGGGCAGCACCAACGTGTTCCGTTACTCGCGTAACATCCTGCTCGGACTCAATGGGATCTGGTACCTGGGCCGCAGCGGACGCTTCAGCGATCCGTTCATCTTCAGCCGCAACCAGCGCATCAACGAGGTCGAGGCGACGCTGAGCTACGAAATCTAGCCGTTAAACCGATTCGCAACACGAAGGCGGCTGCGCGAAATGCGCGGCCGCCTTTCGTTTTAGCGCGAATCAGAGAATTACAACATCGACGAGTTGACGGCCGCGCTGCGGATTCCCCTCTGGGCGAACTCCATCAATGATTTATGTGCGAGGGGAGACCTTGATCAGGGACATTCCGCACATGCGTTCCGGTTCCCGACTTAGGCGGGACGATTGAGTAGTTTTCCGGGGGGTTCCAGTTGCGACCAAACACTCTCTCGATTTCAACGGCGGGATGTCCCTGATCCAGGAGGGTTTGAATTAGAGACTGGCGCAGCGATTGAATCGACTGAGCTGGTCGAGTAGCCGAGTAGCTGCATCGCAGTTGCTCGAGTTTCCGACTCCATCGTACGACCAATTTTTCGATGCAGGGAGCGGCGTATTGTTCGATCGGCGCTTCAGCAATCAATGCCTCGGGGAGGTTGTGTCCTTCGATTCGGATCGAACCGAGTTTGCGCAATTGCCCGCGGGTCCTGAGCCGGCAGAGCAACTGCGGCAAATGCGGTTGTCGAGCCAGGGAGGGGAAATCGCCTACGAGTTTTGAAAAACTGAACGGCCTGAGTTCATACAGTTCGATGAGCGGCCATACTTTCTGAAAGAGCGTCGAAGCGCGATGATGACCTCGAGTATGAATTCTTTGTCGGTTGTAGCCTCGGGCCAGGATGCGGTTGAGCTGGTTTTCGTAGCTGCGATTTAGGGCATCCAAACGCCGGTTGAACTCCTCAGAAGTGACGCTCCGGATTCGCGATTCTTCCTTTTTCCCGATCGCCCTTGGCGGACCCGCGGCTAATCCGCGCGTTTTCTTTGGGGCTGAGCGCGCTCGCTGAATCAGTCGGCGCTCAATTTGACTGACACGCTGCTTGGTTATGCCCATCAGCTCCGCGATTTCTCGGAAGCGATATCCTTGCTGGCGGAGATCCCAGACTATTCGGTCGCGTAGCGACTCGACTCTTTCCCCGGTCTCCGATGGTGTCGGGCGAGCATGCCGAATGCGATCGGCGCTGATTTGGATCTCTAATTCCGCCATCGCCTCGCGTCCTCTTGGACTTGCGGAATAAATTAGTACAACTTCTATAGAGAATAAGTCATACTTACCATCATTGTCAAATACCTTAGCGGTTGCTTGTGAAAGCTCAAAAAAGGCTTGGGTGGGCGATAAGCGAGCGACGTCGGACAGCCCAGCATGCCGAATCCGCATTAATATTAGGGTGATTGATGTCTACAAGTATGTAGTCTTATGGACTACGCCACAAAAGCTTCCGAGTATCTCCCGGATATCAGGTCCTTCGTCGTAAGGGCGGTTCGCGAACCGCCCGCAACGATTTATCGACAACCGAGTGCGCTGCGAGAGTTACCGAGTGAACTCCAGCATTCCGCGACAGAGCTTCGCTGTTTGGTGAGATTTTCGACCGGAGATGCGCTTGAGCGAAGCTGGAAAAATTGTCGATGGAATCTGGGCAGACATGTTTCGTTTTTGGGATATTCGGAAACCTGAATTGTGGTGCGAATCACTTGCATGCATCGTCGCCATCACCAATATCGCTGCGGGCGGTTCGCGAACCGCCCCTACCAGAAAAGCGCTCGTGCGCGCCTGGTACGGGCCTTCAAGACGTTCTCGACCAACGCGTCAAGGGCACCCAGAGCTTCGTAATCCAGCGAAATTTTACCAGAAGGTTCTTCAGAAGTTGGCTGATTGTTGCGAGCCTGCGCGCCTCTGAGTCATCGCAGCCGCAGATTCAAGATCAAATGTGCGGAAGAACTGCCTCGCAATCGCCTCAGGAATACAGCAGCTTGCGGATGTCGGCATGCAGCGGCGTGCCATCGATGCGAAGCTTGCGCCGATTGAAGTCCGCATGCTCCACCTCGAGCATCAGATCCTCGTCGCGAAGGTTCGCCGGCGTTGCGAATGCCGCGATGCCCATCAATGACGTCGTCGCCTCGCCGAGGAGGGCGCCGTCGCGATCGAGCAGCTTCACCTTCGCGCCTTCGATTGCGGGCCGCTCGCCATCCGATGCGAAGTCGTTCTCGAGCACCGTCACCCGCAAGGTCCTGCGATCGTTCGCGCGCACACATTCAAGGTGCACGTCGCGCAGATAGATCATCGGTTCCGCGTACACGCCCTTGATGCCCGCCTTCACCGGCTCGACCGTAGGATTGGCGTTGAGCTCGATGTGTTGCGCGGCCATTCCGTGGTCCGAGGTCACCACGAACAGCGTCGATGCGAGCATCCCCTTGGCGTCCAGCAGTTCCAGCACCTTGCCGATGCGCGCGTCGGTGCGATAGAGCGCCTCGCGCAGTCCCTCATGATGCGGCCCGTAGTCATGCCCCGCGCCATCGGTCAGCACGAACTCATGCGCTATGAACTTCGGCATATTTTCGGGCGTGCGCTCGCCGCAGTGCTCCAGCAGATTGATCAGCTGCGCCATGCCGCGGATGTCAACGACTTCCTCGCGATGCATCGCGGGCTTCTCGTCGGCCATCCATCGCGGGCTGATCTCACTGGCCATCATGCTGATGGTGAGATCCTTCAAGCGAATCTTGTCGCCGATGATGCGCTTCTCGAAGACATTGTGATCCGCGCCGCGTCCCTGCGGCTCGTGAATCGACGCGGTTATGGTGTCGTCGCCGAATACGCGCTTGAACGCCTCGTACAATGTCTCGACCTCGGGGTTGAGGAAGCGCGCAGTATCGTAAATCATCCCCTGCACCGGAACCGTCTCGCCGCTCGCGCGCTCGTGGTAAGTCGGATTGACGATGTCGTGATGCCCGCACCATGCGCCGGTGAGAATCGTGGAATGGCTCGGCCAGGTGATGCTGGGGAAGTTGACGATCGAGCCATGCGAAAGCATCGCGCCCGCATCGATCAGCCGCGCGAGGTTGGGAATCGCGGCGCGATTGTTTTCCAGTTGATGCATCAGCTCCGAATGCGAAAGGCCGTCGAGCAGGATCATGTAAACGGCGCTTGGCCGTTGCGATGATTCGGTATCGAGGATCTCATGCAGCGGGCGGCCGTCTTGACGCTTGAGGTAAGCGCCATCGAGCTGCGGGAATCCCATCAGATTCGCGATCGATGGCGCGATATCGACATGCCGCGCCGCGACCCGATGGGTTCCGCGCTTCACTCCCGGCCCTGAAAAAATCAACGGCGCGCGCGATTGCACCACGTCCAGCGCGCCATGCTGCCCGGGCTGAGTGCCATAGGTGTAGGCCTTAGGGCTCACCATGATGTCCGGAGCGCGCGGGCTATCGAAAAGCTGCGCGATGCGCTCGTAGGCGAACGGATGCGACACGCGATGCGGCTCGATGAATGCGCGATTGGAATCGGTGGATGAATGCCCGCCGGCGGCCGACGCCGCCAGCTCTTCCGCTATCGTGGAAACGGCGAACGAATCCTGATTCGCGACCGGATTGAGGCCGACCTGTTCGACGACTTCGAACTCGAGGTTGCCGGCGTCGTCGAGGTAGCGCTTGAAGCGAATCATGCCGCGGCGCGCCCACACTTCGTAAGCGCCGTCGCGCCAGGTTGCAACCAGATCGACGTGGTCGCGAGCAGGCGCGTCGCCGAGCAGCGCGGCGATAGTGCGGTCTCCCGATTCATATTGATTGGAGTCGAGGCCCTGTCCCGCCAGCCGTTCTGGACCGTATTCTCGTCGCATCTTATCCGTCTTCCTGTATGGCAATCCTTAAAGAGCCATCTTGACCCACGCCTCGCGGACGCGCAAAGGTGCTGGTTGCTGCTTTTCCCGAATTTAATCTGCTGGGAACTCGCAGCGGTACTGGGCGGGGGTCGAGGAGGGATTGGTTATGGCGATAAATGGTGAAACTGCCTTCGAATCGCGCATCGGAAAGGGCACCAAGATTTCCGGCAAGCTGTTCTTCAAGGCGCCCACCCGCATCGATGGCGAGGCTGATGGCGAAATCAGTGGCGATGACATTGTGATCTCGGCCGGCGCCGTGGTCACCGCGCGCATCAGCGCGTCGAGCATCTCGATTGCCGGAACCGTGAGCGGCGAGATCATCGCGCGCGAGCGGGTCGAACTGCTGCCCAGCGCGCGGGTGCGATGCACCATCAGCACGCCCAACCTGGTTTTGTCGGAAGGCGCCAAGTTCGACGGCGATTGCAAGATGCCTCGCGAGCGCATCGCCGCGTAGATTCCCGCATAGCAAGAAGAAAGAAACGGCCCGGGTTACTCGGCCGTGAAACTTTTCAGCGCGATGCGATTGCCGGTGTTATCGACGATGCGGACGATTCGCCCCGCCTCATCGATTTCGATTTCTTCAGCATCGCCCATCCGCGGCTCGTAGATGAAGATGCGCTCGTGCCCGTCCTTCTGGCGGCAGGTCTTCTTGTGCGTTTGCGCCGTTAGCGTACTCGGATCGATGGTGGCCACCCGGCTGGTCCATCGCGACTGACCTCGCGCGCGCGTATGCGCGATCATCAACGCCTTGAACAGGACCAGTCCGCAATCGACCTCGCGATAGCGCCCGAGCTTGGCGGTCTCGACGGTACGGCTGCCGACCGCGCTTACGGTGCCGCGAATGAAATCGTTGTTGGCCTCATAGGTGGCGCTGCGCGAGAAAGGCCCGCGGGCATAGCGCGCGGTAACCCGCGCGATCATCCCGAGCGCATCCAGCGTCGCGGCGGCTTCGAAGGAATCGGAGCTACCCGCGAAGCGCCGGATGCCGCTCAACGTTCCGCCCGCGAAACGATCATCCTCGGTGGCGACGAGTTCGTTGCCACGTCGGAATTCGTATTGGTATTCGCCGGCCGGAATCATGCGCTTGGGGCGTGGATGCTTCGATCAACGCGATTGCCAGAAACCTTGACATAAACCGTCGCCGGATTCCTCATCCTTGCGGGGAGCGCCGGTTGGGTTTATACGGCACCAATGAGAACCATCCTCGCGCTCCCGCTCCTCGTACTGGCAGGATGCCTCGCGTCGCGCATGTCGGAAGGCATCGACTCCTCGCGCTTCGACCCGGCGCAACGGCTGAGCCCCACTGCCTTCGAGGAGAACGCCACCATGAAGGATACCTCGGTACACGAGGATCCCAATCTGCTGAAGGTGGGGACATCGCGCGATCAGATCATCGCCGCATTCGGTCAGCCCAACGAGGTTATCGATCAGGGCGGGCAGAAGCAGGACGTGTACGAGTTCAATCCCGACGGCTCAAAATTCGTAAAGCCCAAAACCTACGCGCGCAACATCGCGGCTGGAGTCTTCACCGCGGGAGCTGCGACTGTCGTCCATCAGGCGCGAATCCATGAGACCGAGCAGAAACTCACGGTCTATCATCTCGCCTACGGACCCGATGGTCTGGTTCAATCAGTCAACAAGGAAGCGCGTGCGAACACCGTCCAGCCCGAGGGAGCACAAGAGTAACAGCGGCGCGCGGCTTCATCTTCTAAGCATCCTGTCAATCGTGGAATAATCCGCCGGTCACCGGCGCAGCGGTCAAGGCAACAGCCAAACGTCCATAAAACCAATTTTTCGAGGAACCAAAATGAAGAACTACCGTCCTTTGCTCTCCGCCTTAAGTCTGGCGCTCGCGTTGTCCTTGCTCCCTCGCCCGGCGCACGCCTCGCACGATGGCGCAGATGCAGTCCGCGAAGCAGCCGCGGGATTCTATTCGGCCTTGCAAATTCTTTTCACCGGCAATCCGGATCCGATGCTCGAGGTTTGGTCGCATGCAGATGATGATACCTACATGGGGCCCGGTGGTGGATTTCAAGTCGGATGGCCGCAGATCTCGGAGAATCTGAAGAAGCAGGCTGCGATGAAACTTGGCGGGAAGGTAGAACCGGCCGATATGCATATCATCGTCGGCTCCAAACTTGCGGTCGTTCAAAATTATGAAAAGGGAGTCAATAACGACGCGCAAGGCAAGCAGCAGAAGGTATCAATCCGAGCTACCAGCATTTTTCGCCAGGAAGGCGGCAAATGGAAAATGATCAGCCATCACACCGACCTCCTGCCCTACATAAAAGACACAAAATGACTTTCATAAGCGCGCGGACGATAGAAATGCCCGCGCGTGAGTCCGCCTGCTGACGCATGCGCCGCAGAAATCGGCGCATGCGTTTCAGGCTACCGGTTTGGGGACTGTCCGATCACCACCAATGATGCGGATCGTGGCTCCGTTCGGTCCACTCCCAACCTTTGGGTCCGTGGCAATAGTCGCGTCCATCCATGCCTTCCCATCGCCAATTCTTGTCACGCTGGGCCCAGCGTCCCTGGCGACCCTGATACCATTGGTTGTACCACTGATTGGGATACACGCCGTTGTGATGCTCGGCGAATGCGTCGCGAGCGTCGCGGCATGCTTCACTGTTGTTATGAGCGCATGCGCTGTACCGGAATGGCGCGGCATAGCTGAGTCCGGTCAGGCCCGCGGTCAGGGCGGCGATCGTAAGTGCGGATAAAAGTGTCTTCATTTTGACCTCCGTTGCAGGATGAGGCTGGTTTCCGTGGACGACTTCGGGGCCCGCTGCAATGCAGGGCACTTCTCTAGTGACGATTCCGGGACGGTTACCTATTCATCTCGGGAGCGGTTGAGGAATACGCGGCTAGAGCGCGCCAGGCAGGAGCTTGCGCAGGCGAAAAGCGCGGTCGGGAGCCGAAATCTCGTGCTTAAAGAAGATGTAAACCTCCTCAGATTCGGCAGCCATCGCGGTGATGCGCTCCGCCCACTGCTTCAGCTCAGGCGGCGAGTATTCCTCGTTGCGCAAGCGCAGATATACGAATGGCGCGGTGCGCTCGACCGGACTTACAATGGTCTCGCTTTCCGCGATGCATAGCGCCGCGCCACCATCGCGCAGCGCCTGCAGCACCGAATCATCGAACCACGACTTATCGCGAAACTCGAATGCCGGGCGGAGCCGGCCATGGAGCATCGCGAGGAAATCGCGCAGCAGCGGCACATCACGCTTGAAATTGGGTGGCAACTGGAAGAGCGACGGACCCAGGCGCGGGCCCATCGAGGATGCGACCTCGGCGAAGTGCGCGACCAGGTTGTCGACATCCTTGAGCTTCGCGAAATGGGTGATACGCTGGGGCGCCTTGAGCGCGAACCGAAAATGCTCGGGGGTCTGGACAGCCCACTTCTCGAGCATCTCGCGTTTGGGCATCGCGCGAAAAGTGTAGTTGATTTCCACGGTCGGGAGTCGCTGTGCGTAGTGCGCGAGCATCTTGGGGCCGGGAAGTTTTTCGGGATAGAAGCCGCCGAGCCATTCCTTGTAGCTGAAGCCCGAAGTTCCGATGCGGACGGTGGCGCTCATCTAGAGGAACCGTAACGCCGGCGCTGCACTCGGACAAGCCACGTCGCGTACGATTCCGCATTAGCGTGTACGCAATGAACCCACGACGAACGGGCTCAATCCGCGTTGAGGCGGAGCTGGCGTTGATTGATTACCCTTGCTCGCAGCCATTCGTCCTGATGGCTTTACCGTAAACACCTTGATACGATGGTAATGTGATCACTAACCTCGGAAAGCTGTCAAAAGCCTTGGAGAAAGCAACTCTCCCCCGGGCAGCCGATCTGGTGGCGGCGATCAAGGCTGATCGTGCGGCGATCGAACGACAGATAAAATCGGACGGTTTCTCGATTGTCCGGGTCGATGGGCGACAATTCAAAGTTCTCGACGCTTCGTCTACGAACGGCACCAAAGCCGAGTAATCTTTCGGGCTACTAGATGGTAGCTCTGATCCTCTCTTATTTCCTGATTGCCTATTTGCTTGTTCCAGGCGTGATCTTTCGGCTCGCGGGCATTTGGGTCCCGCTCAGGTTCCAACGCACCCGAGCGGAAGAAGTTACTTTTGCGGCCTGGATTTGCCTGCTCCCCCTGGCACTAGCGCTGTTGCTACTGATAATCGTGTCGGGACCGCCTTCCGCGGCCGCGTGGCAGAAACTAGACGAATGGTTCGCCGGGACCTACTCAGGGATGAAACCGACGGGCCCGCCATTCAAATTCTTCACTGCAACCTGGGGAGTCTTTCTCGACCAGGTTGGCTTTCTGTCAATATTCTACTATCCGCTCGTCGTTAGTGAGTCTGTTTTATTTGTCGTTCTTGTCCGCAAATACGGCGATTGGCGAGAACGCTGCCCCCGTTACGCGTGGATCGTCGAACAGATTCTCTTGCGAGGGGTCAATGAATGGTACGTGTTGCTGACCGATTTCGCTCTTCCAAAGGACAAGCCCCACAAAGTCTCTGTGGATATCCTAACCCAGGAGGATCATCTCTATCGAGGTGATTTGGCTCAATATTTTATCGACACCGATGGCTCACTGTCCGGTATCTTTCTAGGAGCGCCGTTCAGGTTTGATCGTGCGGGATATTTACGACGGAAGGAACAGGAGCCCGCCACAAAACCGGACGGCTATTGGAAGAAGATCCCGGGTAATACTCTCTACCTTCCGAGCACGAAGGTCCTCAGTCTCAACATCGCCTACCACCCCATGGTCGAGCCGGAAACCGAAACGGCGGAAAAGGCCACCGAAGAACTCCGCGCAATGGGCCTCAGAGTCGTCGTCCCGCTTCCATCCGATCTCGTTTCGAAGGATCGCCCGGAGTCCGAGTGATTACTCTGGCCCGAAGCCCAATTGCCCAAAACTCAGTCTGACCTCGGCGGTTTGATCAAACGGGTCGCAAGCGAACCTCACCGCGTTTTGCGGCCACTCTAAGATTCGGCAGCAGAATGCGGTGCCGAAGTCCGACTGTGCTGCCGGTGCCCTAGTCGCGAAAGACCAGTAAGCCTGTTCGCGCTGCTGGAAGGAAAACTCGATTCACGGTAGGTACCGATCCATCCAGTATTCCGAGGATCCCACGATGAATTGGAAGGAACATTATCAGTCGCGGCGCATCTCGACTGAGGAGGCTGCGGCGTTGGTCAAGCCCGGGATGCGGGTGCACTTTCCCCTCGCCAGCGGCATTACGATGCAGCGTGCGCTCGGTGCCTATGCCGAGAAGATCGGTGGCCTGGTCGATTTGCGATTGTCGTCGCCGCTGGTCGATCCCGGATGGTTCGGCCGCGACCTGAGCGCGATATTTCGCATCGAGTTCGAACTCTTTATCGGCAACCTCGGACGCCCGGCGCATGATGCGAAGAATGGGGCATATCTCCCCAATCTGCTCTCGAGCAATTTCAAAGCGCACGATGAGCGGCCGAACGAAGCCAAGCCCATCGACATCACGTTCGTGAACACCACGCCGCCCAATGCGCAGGGCTTCGTAAGCTTTGGACCGCATCAATGGAACAAGCGGATGTACGTGCGCCGCGCCCGGATGGCGGTGGCCGAGGTAGACGCGACCCTGACGCGGACCCATGGCGACGTCTATATGCACGTCAGCGACTTCGCGTACTTCGTCGATGGGACCCCGCCACCTCCCGACCTCGCGGCGGTCGACCGCGAACTGGCCAAGATGGACGAGGCGAAGCGCGCCGGGATTAAGCAGGTCATCGGGGAGGTTGGAGTGGAGCGAATCGCGCCAATCATCCAGTACCTGGCGAGGATGTCGGTGGAGGATTTGCGGGTTCTGATGGGGGTAAGCGAGCCGCCTCCCGAGTATCGGGCAATTGCCGGTTATCTGAGCGAGGTCGTCGAGGACGGCGCGACCATCCAGATTGGGGTGGGTGACCCGTCCTCGCAGATGCCGCGAATGGGGGCATTCAATCGAAAGGTTGACCTGGGGTTGCATACCGAGATGGTTGCGCCCGGAATCGCCAGGCTGGTCGATGCGGGAATTATCAACGGTCGAAAAAAGAGCATCCATCGAGGGAAGGCAGTCGCGAATGCATGGTCGGGTTCCGATCCGGCAGATTTGGATATCATCAATGATAATCCAGCGTTTGAGATCTACGACCCGGAGTACGTTCTCGACATCGGGGTACTGCGGTCTAACCACAAGCAGACCTCGATCAATAACGCGCTTAGCATAGACCTAACAGGCCAAATCAACTCCGAGACAGTTACGGGTGCCAGAATGATTAATGGCACCGGAGGTCAGCCGGAGACTCATATTGGGGCATTTCTCAGCAAGGGAGGGCGCGCGATCACGCTTCTCCAATCGACCGCGCTGGAGGGGGCGGTATCGCGCATTGTGCCGCAACTCGAGGCTGGGGCGCTGGTGACGGTACCCCGCTACTTCGCCGATACGGTCATCACAGAATACGGAATCGCGAGGCTGCTAGGGAAAAACCATCGCGAACGCGCGGCAGAATTGATCGCAATCGCCCATCCGGAGCATCGGGCTGAATTGCAATTCGAAGCGAAACGTCTGTTCGGATAGGCACGGAATAAGCCTAAAAGATGTCTCTTGCTAGCTATGGCAACGATTGTCTCATTATGGTACACATATGCAGACCTAGACACTGTTGAGGAGGGCATTGGGCAGGTGCGGCGGACTTGGCGGGTCTGATGATGTATCGGGTTGGATTGCTGACGAATCGGGTAGAAATACCAAAAGGAACTATAGAATATGGCCGCCGCGCCCAAAGTTCTAACGGTTAATGAATTAGCAGATTATCTCCGAGTGCATCGCTCCACCATTTATCGGCTTTTGAAAAAAGGCCAATTGCCGGGCTTCAAAATCGGCAGCGACTGGCGTTTCAACGTCGAAGTTATCGACGAATGGCGGCTAAAGCAGGGGGCGGGCCTGCTGGAGGAAGCCGTAGTAGCCGAACAGGTCGCTCCGACCCAGCACGCAAGGCGGTAATCCCCGCAATCGGCAACTTCGATTCTCTATTTGAGCGTATTGGCGCGAGCTTCCAGGGGCAGCTAGACTGGCGAGCCGATGCCAACCGACATATCGCATAAGACCAGATTCTTCACCGAATCGGTCATCCGCGAGATGACCCGCAGGGCCCTTCGGGTCGGTGCAGTCAATCTAGCCCAGGGATATCCCGACTTCCCGGCGCCGGCCGAGCTGAAAGAAGCTGCCAAGCGCGCCATCGACGAAGATTTCAACCAGTACGCGATCACTCACGGCTCCCCGAATTTCCGCACCGCGATTGCGGCCAAGGTGCGCAACTACAACAAGATCGAGTGCGACGCTGACAAGAATGTCACGGTGACCTGCGGCGCCACCGAGGCGATGATCGCCACCCTGCTCGGGGTGATCAACCCCGGCGACGAGGTCATCATCTTCGAGCCCTTTTATGAGAACTACGGTCCCGATGTAATCCTGGCGGGCGCGACCGCCCGTTTCGTCACATTGCGCGATCCCGATTTTTCCATCGATCGGAAGGAGCTCGAGGCCGCGTTCACCCGGCGTACCAAGGCGATCATCATCAATACGCCCAACAATCCCACCGGTAAGGTCTTCTCGAAAGCCGAGCTCGAAATGATCGCCGAGCTATGCCAGCGCCACGACACGCTCGCCATAACTGACGAAATCTACGAGCACATCATCTATGGCGGTGCGCAACACATCTCGATTGCGAGCCTTCCCGGCATGTCCGATCGCACGGTCACTATCAGCGGGCTGTCGAAGACCTACTCGATCACCGGATGGCGTCTCGCGTACACCATCGCGTGCGAGCGGCTCACCTCCGCGATTCGCAAGGTTCACGATTTCTTAACCGTAGGCGCGCCGCATCCGCTGCAGGAGGCGGGTGCCGCGGCGCTCAAGCTGCCGCCCAAGTTTTATGCCGACCTCGCCGCGATGTACGAGCGCAAACGCGCGATGCTGCTGGATGCACTGACCGGTGCGGGCCTCAAATGCCGGTCGCCGCAGGGCGCGTACTACATCATCGCTGACATCGGCCACCTCGGGTTCAGCGATGATTTCGCCGCGGCGGATTTTTTGCTCGACCAGGTAGGCGTCGCCGCGGTGCCGGGGTCGAGTTTCTATCGGCATCCGGAGCTGGGGAAGCGCAAGATTCGTTTCACCTTTTCCAAGAGTGACGAGACCCTTACAAATGCGGCTGAGCGTTTGTCGAAGTTGAACGAGAGACTTCGCGGTCGCCGCTCCGCAGGCGCGCAAAGCTAGACTGCTTCCCTGCGTGTTTCGCTTCCCAAGAAGGGGGAGGGTTAGGTCAGCGCGCCCGGACTGGCAAAACGCTAAAGCGCCTTGCCGCCACGAATCGCGCGCATCTTTGGCTTCTCAATCCCGCCTGAAATGTAGACCAACACCGTCCAGATGCTGCGCGAGATTGGATAGAAGATCAGGATCGCCGCCACCGCAAAGCCGCCGACGACCGCCACCTGGACGGCATCTGACAGATGGGTCGTAAAGTCGAGAACAAACCACACGATAAGAAGCGCGATGGTCGCAACCGCATAGTCGACGTACATCGCGCCCAGCGACTCGCCCGGATCCTTCCAGAAAATGACCCCGCAAACGGGACAACTGCGGTTCATGCGGAAATGAGTTTCGAAGATGGCGCCGCGTCCGCAGACCGGGCATCGCCGCGTCAGCGCTCTGCGGATCAGTACCGAAGTGGGGGGAAGCGCATTGGAGGGGGTCGCCATTGATACATTCTACCGCGCCGCACCGTTAACGAGAATTCGTATTTTGAATCTAAGCATCGTGCTCAGCTGACCCGATATTCGCGCACAGCTCCTCGCGGCTTCGTCGCCGCGTCGATTTCGGACGGCACCGCGACAAACGCTATGACAATGATTCCGCCGACTGCGCCGGCGCATGCGCCCGACACCGTCCAGTAAGCCAGCTGATCATAAAGTATTCCGAGGATGTGACAGTACAGGGGCAGAAAAGCGGCACCAATGACCGTTCCCACGAACGTGCCGATTGAAAAACGGGCGAGCGAGCTGAAACTTGCGCTGGCCTGAATTTTCGAAGCCAGCACCCAACCCACAACTCCTATGAGCACCGCCCATCCGCCACCTAGAAAAGGAACGCATACGAAATAGTAGAGTCCTGCGTAGAAGAGACTCCCCAAACCGAAACCCCGCATCACAAGAATAGTAAACGCGAGTGCTCCCGCTGCAGGAGCGAGCGTGAAAAGATATAGCGGCAGTCGACCGTCGAAGCGATTTCGCTTTCTCACCAGCAATGTAGCAACCAGCGGAACTACCGTGGAGACAAAGAAAGCAGCGATCAAATGCTGTTCGAGCACAAATCGCTCGCTAAGAACGGCACGGTCAGACGTTAGTGAGCGGCTCCCGCCGCCGCCTCGAGGCTCGGTGCGGGGGTCCCGGGCTGCGAGGTGAAATGTTCGGGAAGGTCGCGCACCGGCGTGATCTTGATGACGATGTTGCTGCCCTTGTCGTATTTGCTCTGGTTCGGTTTGAACAGGCCCACCCGCGCCGTCAGATACTTCTGCGGATAGTCATTGATAATCCGCGCCTGCAGCGCATGATCATTCGTGATCTCGGCTTTTCCGATAAATGCCGGCCCGTCTTCCGAACCGATCCATACGATCGCAGGACTGCCGCGCCGCACGCGCTTCGCCTTCCAGGTATTGGGTCCGGTGTTGACCAGCAATATGTGGTCGGGAGTCGTCGTGAACCATATCGGCGCGGCCTTGCTTTGATTGCCGTCTTTGCGAACGGTGGCGATATAAACCAGGCTCGCTTTGGAAAATGCTTCGATATCGCGCGGCGTCGCCTGCGCGAATCCGTCGTTGCCGGCAGCGAAGATTGCCAGTGCGGTAACCAGCATCGAGCAGCAACTGAGCAGACGAAATCGTCGCGTCATGGTTTCCTCATCTCAACCGATTGGATCAATCTCCGAGAAAGCGCCGCCGGACGAATACTTCGCCCAGGAACAGCATGATCGCAAGCGGAAGCAGGATTGGCTCGGCGCTGCGATGCATTTTGATGAGCGCACCGCTCGGCTTCAGGATTTGCGCGGGGGATGCGTCGAGCGCTCCACCGGTCGCCAGCGCGAGGCTTTTCAGCAGGGCGAGGTTGCGTGGACGAATCCGCACTTCGTCCGCATCCGCCGAGGCGGTGCCGATGGAGGCGAACTGGCGCTCCATCAGAACCCGCTCGGTATCGCCGCCCTTGATCATAAGCGCGGCGGTATATTTTCCGCGCGGCAACTGACCGAGGTCGCCGCGATAGAGCGAGGCGTCGGTCTGCGTCATCGGAACGTCCAGCGCGTGTCCGGTGCCGGTCACCCGCAGCACCAGGTTGGAGACCGGACTGTTATCCGCCTTCTCAGCCTCGACCCGCACGGCGCCGTCGGTGCTGGTTTCGATTCGCAGCGAGAACGGTCCCGCGTCGCCAGGGCGCATCGCCCAGTTAACCAGTTGCGACCAGAATTCCGCGTATCGATCCCATCGAATCCAGCTCAAGGTCGCAAGCGAATCGGGATCCGCGGTAAAGACCACCGCGCGGCCGAGTCCGTATTGCCATGCGGCAAGGAGCGGCGCCGAACTGTCATGCCGCGTGATCTTAAGCGGCACCTGCGCGCCATCCTTAGGGAGCGTGGTCGCGTAGTAATCGATCGGCGGCATCTCCTTGACCTCGATGCCGGTGAGGATCGCGCTCGGTCCGCCCGCTTCCAGTTCGGTGCGGCCTTGCTTGCGCCGATTCATCGCCTCGCGAGTGAGGCCGACCAGCAACAGCGGCAACTTCTCGATGTCCTGCACGCGATAGAAAGTGCCGCCGGTGGCCTGCGCGAAATCCTGCAGCAGACGCAGGTTGGCGAGGTCGGGCCCAATACGAATGGTGGAGACCGGAATGTGCTGCTCGGCGAAATCCGCGATCAGCGCGTCGTGATCATGATACTGCCGGTTGGTATCTCCGTCGGTGAGCAGAAAGATCTGGCGCACCGCGATTTTGCTGTCGAGGATCTCGCGTTGTGCAATCTCGAGCGCGTCTTTGAAATCGGTTCCGCCGCCGGGTTCGAGCCGCTCGATGCGATTTTCCAGCTCCGCGCGATCCTCCCCGAGCGGCGCCAGATGCCCGAGCACATACGGCTGCGAGTCGAACGCGATTACTCCGGCGAAATCGGTGTCATCGAGCTGGCGCATCAGCGCGATGGCGGCGGTCTTCGCATAGCGGATGCGCTCGCCGTCGCGGACCGCAGGGTAGCGCGAGTCGTAGCTCATCGAGTTGCTGCGATCGATGCAAAGGAACACCGCGATCGGTTCGCGCGAAGGTGGCGGCGGCTGCGGTTGAAACTTGACCGGCAGGGTTTTCTCCAGCGGCGTGCCGGCGAAACGCTCGTCGCGCAAAGTCTCTCCGGTGGCGATCAGACCGCCGCCGAAATCCGACACGTAGCGATTGAGCGCGGTGGCGGAGGCCGTGCTCAGCGTGGCCGTGGTCGCATCCGACAGAACCACCGCCTGGTAGGGCAGGTAATTTTCCGCATGCGTCGGCAGACTGCGTGGCGAGGTCACGGTGACGTTGTATTCACGCAGTTTCAGCGCATCGAGCAGGCTTTCGGGCGGCGCGCTTCCCGCGACCAGGATTTGCGGCGGCGCGATCACGGTCAGCGCGGCCTCCGCCTGCGAGTTCAGCGCTACCATCGACGCCGGAGTGATCAGGCGCGCTCCCATCATGTAGGCGCCGGGCTGGTCGATTCGATATGGAAGCTCGAAGCGGTTGAGCCCGGGTTTCAACTCGACGGTTTCGCCCCCCACCGGATCCCTGTCGTTGAGCAACTCGAGGTTGATTTTGACCGGCTGGGCAGCCTCGCTTTCGATGGCGATGTGGAAGGTGAAGCGCTGATTTGCGCGAACCGCACCAGGCGCCTCGAAGCCAGTCAGAGCAACGCGTTGCGTGGTCGATCCCGGCGGGCTAGCCGAAAACACTCGAACGTTGTTTTCCAGCAGCGCGGGAACTTCTGACGATGCATCGCCGACGGTCTGATTGCCGTCGCTCAGCAGAAAAATCCGTTTGTCAGCATCAGGGGAAAACAAACTATCGGCCGCCGTGAGCGCCTCGCCAATGTCGGTGGCTCCCGAGTCGGCCGAGAGCGAAGGAATACTGACCAACCGCGGATCACCCATCGGGAAGAGCATCCGCATATCGCGCCCGAAGCCGAGAATCGCGAGTTGCTCCCCGGGACCGCTGGCACGCGCGAGTTCGTGAACCTTGGCGCGCATCCAATCCTGCTGATCGGGAGCGATAGAGCGGGACTGGTCAATGAGCGCGATGGTTTCGACTTGCCGCGATGCGCTCCGGGTGGGTATGCCGAATCCACTTAGCGCCAGCACCAGCGCCACGAACGCCAGAACGCGCAACAACGCCGCCGAGCCGCCCGCCCAGAGACGGCCCCGTCGCACCGCGATCAGCGCGGGCATCGCGATGAGAGGCGTCAGGACCAGCAGCCACAGCAAGAGGGGACGTTCAAACATTGCGCATCCCCCATCGACTGGCGGTACGCAACAACAACGCGGACTCCAGCAAAATCGCGAACAGCGCGAATGCCAGTAGTAACATCGACAGCGGTTGCACCTGCTTCGGCGCCGATACAGTTTCGGCCGCGCCGGCGGATTTCATCGCGGTCGGCGAGGAAGCCGGCGCGATGGCCGTCAAATCGGATTCGGACGCATCATAGTAGTTTGCATACACGTCGATAACGCCCGCCGCCGATTCGACGGAGTAGTGGCCTGGCTGCAAAGGACGGATGCGCAGGCGGCCCCATCTATCGCGCGACGCTGAGACGATGCTTCCGTCCGGCGCCTTCACCTTCGCATCGGCGAGGCGCGGGCACCGCGAGAAAAGTTCCCGTCGAGACGATGTGCAACTGCTTCGGTGCGGTGAGCTCGCGCGCCAGATCAACCACGGTGACCAGCGCGTCGAGGCGATCCGGATCCAGCAGCAGATGCTGACGGACATCGAAGGCGACCAAACCGAACTGGCCGGAAGGCAGTGACCCCTCCGCCGCCAGAGGCAGCGTCTCGTGCGCCGCGGACGCGACGCCTGAAGCTCTCACCGTCATCCATTCGGGAACGATCACGGTGCGCGTCGCTGCCAATAGCGTCGGAGCTGCGTTTGCGTCGGGACGGCCCTGATTGGTCAGCAGTGCGGCGGGCGAAGTGCGCAGAACCCGCAGCCCCGGAATCTTGTCGATGCTGCCTGCTGGAGGAAAAATCAACATCAGCGACTGCGCCTTGATGCCGGGAAGGTAACAGTCATGCATTACGGCCAGGGTGTACTGCTCCTCGCTGACGAACTTTACGGGATCTGCGGTCGCGACGATGAAGTTGCTGTTTACCGCCATCAGCACACGCGCAATATCATCCCGCACCGCCGGGTCGGGTGAAAGGACCAGCACCCGCGCGGGGCTATCGACAGCCGCGTAAGCATAGCGATCGTTGTCGGCTTCGAGCGCGTCGTGGCTTTGGATTTGTGCATGCACCAAGCCGCCGGCGGTAAGCGGCAGGAAGGCAACTATGTTCTGTTCGCGTGGCCCGAGCACCAGGGACTGATGGAATACTTCCTTGCCGTTATTCTCGATCGCGAGGTCGCAGATCTGCCGCGAAGACCCCAGGTTTTTCAGAACCACGCGGCCGCGCGAGCGGTTGGGAATTCCCGGATCGAGCGAGACCAGCGCGAAGTTGTCCGCCGGCGCGCCGCTCTGATGAAAATGAAAGCTCGACCCCAATCCCGAGTCGACAATAGTCGAGGCGGGAGGCCTTCGATCGGCGAAAAACTCTACCTCGCCGGCCGCCCGCGCACGCATCAACGCCCCCGACTGCGCCGCTCGACGGCCCGGAACCGCCATTGCCTGCAGGCCGGAAATCGCCTTACGGATCGCGTCGCGGCTCGCAGTCTCGGGGTGAATCGGTTGGGCCTCCAGCGCATAGCCGATGAGGCTGAAGCGATCGCGTTGCGGCGCCGCATCGACGATCGCCAGCGCCTGCTTCTTGGCCAGATCGAGGCGGGTACCGCCGCTGCCCTCGCGCGCGCCCATCCCTGCCGCCAGGTCGAACACCAACGCGCGATTTTTCCCGTGTACGGCTGCAGGAACAGTGCGAATAAACATTCCGGCCAAGGCCAGCGTGATCGCCGCCAGCACCGCCATTTCGAGCCAGAACAAAGGATCGATGCGCAAATGTCTGATCCGCGCGCTGGGCGCCGCGGTTTCATCGAACAGCAGCAGACTGGAGACTTCCAGCGTTGGGCGCGAGCGCGATCGGAGATAGATCGCGAGCAGGATCGCGATGCTTATCGCCCATAGCAGGCGGTTGGGATTGAGCAGGCCCACCTAGCGCAGCACTCCCATCAAAGGCAGCTCGCGGGCCAGAATCGCATCGAGATGGCGTGCGCCGAACGCCTGCGCATAGATGATCGCGTGTGCGGCGCAAAAGTCCTTAATCCGCTCCGAAATCGCATTGACGCGCTGGCGGCATGCGGCGGCAAGTTCGGGGCCGAAGGCAACTTCGCGCAACTCGCCGCTTTCGGAGTCGCGCACTCGATAGAGTCCGGGCGGATACGAACCCTCGGATTCCATCTCGCCCATGACGTGCACCAGCTTTATTTCATGATGGGTGCCGAGCAGATGCAGCATCGCGTCTTCGAAATCGGTTTGATTGATCAGGAAGTCGGAGATCACGATCACCACGCCGGCCGGGCGCCGCATCAAGAGCAGCTCATCGACAGCCGCGGAAAGGCGGGTTTCACCGGCGCATCTCAGTTGGTCGAGAAACGGTTTGAACGATTGATACTGCTCGCGACGGCGAAAGAACGGCGTCGGATGAAGCTTCACGCCGTCGCGCCGCGACCCGAACGATACAATCCGTACCGCATCGTTCTCGGCCATTCCGATGTAGGCAAAGGTGGCTGCGAGCGCGCGGGCGAAACCGAATTTGTCGTCCCGCTCCGGCATCGCCATCGAGGCGCTCGCATCGAGCATCACCGTGATCTCGACCTGGCGCTCGGCGCGATAAGTGCGGATGAGGAGGTCGTCGAGGCGGGCGAAAGCGTTCCAATCGAGGAAGCGGAGATCGTCGCCTTCGGAATATTCCTTGAAATTTTCCGGCTCGATGCCGAGGCCCTGGATGCGCCCGATGGTCCGCTGACCGGCCCGCACGGTGCGCGCGCGCTTGACCCCGAGGATCAGGCGATCGAGGCGCCGTAGAAAATCCGGCTCGAATGCGCGAGCTTCGAGCATCCGAGTTCTCCTTACGCGGGCCGCGCCGAATGAATCGATCGCACCACGCGCTCGACGATATGAGCGCCGTCGATTCCGTCCGAGTGCGCGGCGTAGTTGAGCATGATGCGATGCGACAGCGCCGACGGCGCGATCGTCTCGATATCTTCGCGCGCCACATTGGCGCGTCCGTCGAGCAGCGCGCGAACTTTGCCACCCAGGATGAGTGCCTGCGCGCCGCGCGGACTCGACCCGAACATCACATAGCGATTGACGGTCTCTTCGTGCACCGCCTTCGGCGAATCTGACACGAACCTGGAATTGGCGGGCTGCGTCGCGCGCACCATCCGCGCCGCGTACTGCTCGATGGCCGGGGCCGCGATGACATTGCGCACCAGTTTCTTGAGCGCCTCGATTCGCAGCGAAGCTTCCTCGCGAGGAAAGACCGCCTCGATGCCGGCCTCCTCGGGTCCGGTGGTAGTCGAGATGATGCGGACCAACTGCTCCTCATCCGGATAGTTGAGCTTGACCTTGAACAGGAAGCGATCGAGCTGCGCTTCGGGGAGCGGATAAGTGCCCTCCATCTCGATCGGATTGAGCGTCGCCATTACAAAGAAGGGCGGTTCGAGCGGATAGGTTTTCGCCGCCACCGTGACCTGCAATTCCGCCATCGCTTCGAGCAGCGCCGACTGCGTTTTAGGCGTCGCGCGATTGATCTCGTCACCGAGCAGGATGTTGCAGAACACCGGTCCGCGCTGGAACTGAAAATCGCGCCGGCCATCGTCGCCACTGAGGATGACGCGGGTGCCGGTGATATCGGCCGGCATCAGATCGACGGTGAACTGGATGCGGTTGAAACTCAGGTTGAGCGCGAGCCCGAGGGTCTTGACCAGGGTGGTCTTGCCGGTGCCGGGCACGCCTTCGATGAGGACATGGCCGCCGGCGAAGAGCGCCATCAGCAGTTCCTCGACGGCCTGCTCGTGGCCGACAATGACCTTGTGGATCTCGGACTGAAGTTTCCGGAAGATCCGGGCAAAATCGCCCACCGTCGGCATCTCGAGGCTGCTGACTTCGCTCATCGTTCGAAAACTCTCTTTATCGCGGCGCGATCTTCTTCGGGCACCGCGGCGCGCGCGATCGGTTCGTCGGGATGCTGACTGGCATTGAGCGAGGTGCGGACCTTGGGTGGCAGATAGGCATGGCCCGCGGCTTTAGGCCCCTTGCTCTCGGAACGTGCGTCGATGGAAATCTCGAATCCCTGGCCGCCGAGCTTGGGGTCGGCGGTCGCCCCGAACAGCGTATCCGGGTCGGCGCCTACGCCGTGAGTCGAACTGCCGTTGTTGCTCTGTTCACTGTTGGACTGTTCGGACGCTTTGTCCGATGAGTTATCACTGGCGGTCGCGCGCTTCTCAGGGGTGTTGCTCTCATCGTCGCCCATCCCGCCCAAGTTGTTCTTCGCGGGATCATTGGCCGTCAAGGTGCCGGCATTGGGCTTCGAGGAATCGTTGTTATTCTTCTCATGCTCGAAGTGCGCGTCAGCATTCTCACCCTTGCGACGAGGATTCAACTTGAGCGGATCGCGCTTTTCCAGCGAGTCGAGGTCCTGGGCATTGTCCGCCAGTTTCAAGGTTAGCCGCGAACGCTGGGCGCGCCCGGTAAGTTTGTCTTGAAGGCGACCTGCGAGGCTCTTCGCGCGATTCACCACCTTTTCCATCGGCGTATCCGAGGTTTTGCCGCTCGCCGGCGCACCCTCCGCGGCGAGCTTTTCCTGGAGCCGCCGCATGGTGCGGGCGTCGGCGTGAACCTCGACCCCATCGTCGGAATCCGGGTCCGCGGCGCGCAGATGCAAATCGTTCAGATTCATCGAGATCTCGTCCTGGTCGGCCGGCAGCGGAATCGGCTTGCCATGCAGGCGCGCAATCAAAGGGAGGATTGCGAGCGCCAACAGCAACGCGCCGACGAAGCCATAGATCGAACGCGAGATGCGTCGCGCCTCGATGCGCGCGGGCTCGAACTCCTCCTTGCGGCTGAGGGTGTCCTCGATCAGATACGACCACAGCAACAGATGCTCGGGGGAGTGCCTCAGGCGGACGACCTTCTGGCGCTGTCCCATCTCAATGATGGTCTCCAACCGGCCCTTCAAATCGGCGCGCCGATCGGCAATCGACGCGGCGGCGCTGCGGCTGGCGTGCATCCGCCATGCGGCGCGAGTGGTATTGATCAAGCCGACGATCGCGACCAGGCCGAGGATGGTGGCGACGACAAGAAACATCAGCGGCTGCAGATAAAACGCCGCAAGCACCATGATGGCGCCGATCGCGATGGTCCAGCCGAGAGTGCCGAAGGCGGCCCGCTGCCACGCCAGCGAGTTCAGGCGGCGGCGAATCGAGGAAACCCGGCCAAGAATCAGCCCGAGTTTTTCTTCGGTTTTGCGGACCTGATGTGGTGAAGACATTTGAACTTCAGGAAAGTAGATCGAGGATAGTTTAACCCCGGATTATGCGCAACGCACTTTCTGCGTGGGTCTTGAGACGCTTCTTTGCCGCCTAGAAACTCCACCCGATGATCGACTTTACAAATGTTCCATTGCTCGCGCGAGTCAATCCAATGCCCACGCCGAGGTTCAGTTCCATTTGCGGCAAAAGATCGAAGTTCAGTGCCGGCACGATGAAATGCTGCTGATGCTGAACTCCGGGAAGCGATCGAATCGGGCCCAGGTCGCCGTAGTATTCGACCGCGGGCGACAGCCACCAGAAAAGCTGGTCGTACTCAATCTCGCCTTGAGCGGCGAAGGTGACACCTTTATGCGTCCCAGGCCCGGAGAACGGTTTGTTTAACGGCAGATTCACGATAAGCGTGAATCGCCGGAAATGAGTCTCGGCGATCGGGCGCATTTCCAGCGTCAGCGGCTGCTCCTCGGCAGCGCGGCGCATGTAGTCCAACTCTAGATTGCCGCCGAACGAAACCGGCCAATCCATCGTCTGCGGGATGCCGAAATGCATCTTGGTCCGTGAACCAGCGTATTCGTAGCGGCCGTTGTCGAGCTTGGCGGTACAGAAATACTGGCCTATCTCCAGATGCGGCAGCACCCCGTAAGTAGCCTCGAGGGTTTCGTGAATCTGATACGGGCCAATCGTTTCTTTCGCCTCATGCCCGGTTGCCGTCGTCACGGTGTTGGAATGCAGCTCGAGGTCGAGATGATGTTGCTGCGCGGTTTCGGTGGGATAAATCTGGATTTCGTAAAAGTCGATCGCGTAGGCCTCGCCGACTGTCACGACCACGCCCAATGCGGCAAGCGCGACCGCAAATCCTTTCCACCACAGTCTCATGCGATGCGACGCTACTTGGGCGGCGCCAGCCCGGCGTCGTCGCGCGCGCCGAGTGCGAGCGCCGACCAGTCCATTTCCTCGCGCCCATTAGCGATGCTCGCGAGCAGCCGGTCGCGAAGTATCGCGGCCACCGGCATCGGCACGCGAACCTCGCCGCCGGTCTTCAGCACCAGCTCGACGTCCTTGAGGCCCAGCGGCAAACGGAATCCCGCCGGCGTATGGCGCATGTGCGCGATCGCGTTCCCATAGCCCTGGTAAACCGGGCATGCGAACAAAGTGGAGCTGATCATTTCCATCGCCGCGACCCGATCGACGCCGCTCTTCTCGACCATCGCGAGCGCCTCGGCCATCGATTCCATCGCCGCCGCGATCAGGAAATTTCCCGACAGCTTCACCGCATTAGCCGCGCCCGGCTCCTCGCCGAAGTCGAAGGTCTTTTGCCCCATCGCATTCAGAATCGGCGCGATTTTATGCTTCGCCTGGTGCGGGCCCGAGGTGCATATCCAGAGCCGCTTCGCGTGCGCCGCTTCTGGCCGCCCGAACACCGGCGCCGCGACATAGATGCTCCCGTTCTCCGCATGATACTGCGCCAGCTTGCGCGCCGTCGCGGGCGCGATGGTGCTCATCGAGATGTGGATGCCGCCGGGCGCGAGGCGATGCGCGATGGTGTCAACTCCGACCACCATCGCCTCCAGCGTCGCGTCATCGGAGAGCATCGTGATGGCGACGCCGCCCGGCGAAGCGACCGCCGCGCTATGCGAGACCAATTCGGCGCCCTGCTTGAGAAGGGCATCGGCCTTGGATGCGGTGCGATTGTAGACCCGCAGCTTGTGACCGGCGGCGAGCAGGTTGGACGCCATCGGGAGTCCCATCGAGCCGAGTCCGATAAATCCGATATCCATGTTGAGTTTTCTCCTGGCGATTCCTCATCGAGACTATCGCGAATGGACGACGCCGATCTTGGGGCATTCGCGCTCGATCGGGCAGCGCGAGCACCATGGCGAAACGGGCTGGCAAAGCGTCTGGCCGAACGCCACGAGGGTAGTATTGTAGTCGATCCAATGGCGGCGCGGCAGAACTTCGCGCAGCGCCAGTTCGGTTTTATCAGGCGTCTTGCTCGCGACCAGGCCCCATCGATTCGAGATGCGATGCACGTGGGTATCGACGCAGATGCCGGGTTTGCGAAACGCCTGCGTCACCACCAGGTTTGCGGTTTTGCGCCCGACGCCATTGAGGGTAAGCAGGTCATCTATATTGTCGGGCACGCGCCCGCCGAACTTGTCGATGAGGTCAGCACAAATTCCGCGAATCACGCGGGCCTTGGTGCGATAGAAGCCGACCGGATAGATGAGGCGCTCCAGCGTCTTCGGCGCGAGTGCGAGCATTGCCTCGGGCGTGCGCGCCTTCGCGAAAAGTTTCTCGCAAGCAACCGCCGTCATCTGATCTTTGGTGCGCAGGCTCAGGATGCATCCGATGAGCGTGAGGAACGGGCTCTGATTCTGTTGCGCGGCGAGCGCGATAATCGGCGCATTCCACTTCGGCGCCTCGCGGCTAAGGATGCGCAGCAGCTTCGCGACTGATTTCCCGGTGACGCAACTGGTAGGTCGGTGGCGCGCCGATCCCGCTTTGTAGTTGCGTTGCAGAATAGAGCTTGCGGTAGATATGGAGGACGTGGATTTCAAACGCGAGGTGTGAGCATCAGCGTCCCGAATTCGATTTCGGCTGAGGTTCGGCCGACGGAAATCTGGCTTCATCTTCCGGAGGTAAGCCGTTCCAGATCAAGACATCGGGACAAAGGTCAGCGCCATTCGGCCACACGATGCTGCCATCGCGAACCAAGACCTGCGCGAACTTGCCCGGGTCCGATCGAATTTTTTCGAAGACCGGGCCCCGCAAAAGTGGTTTCACATCACGCTCGACCACAGAGCCATCGGTAAGCGTCAAGCGCAACCGGAACTGGTCTAGCGGTTCGGCTTTCGAAATTCGCAGCCACGACATTTCCGCTACTCTCCCCGTAAATACTATTCCAACAATTCGATCGGTGTCAGCACTTCGCCGGCTCGCGCTCGGTGCACCTTGATTCCACTAGCGGCAAGACAGTCGAGTTTGACCAACGGCGACTATCCAAAAGAAGAGGGCACTCCGAACGGAATGCCCTCTTCTTCTTTCTCCTCTGAATTTAGGCCGTGCGAACTAGCTCGATTCTCCGTTGAAGGTGCTGAGCATCTTCCGCGTCGTTCCCTTCACCCATTCCATCTTTTGTTCGGCGGACCATTCTCGATCTTGCTGCGGGGTGTCTAGCTTCACGACCGCATCCACGTCTTTTTCTACTTTTTTTTCCTGCTCAGGCATGGTCGATCCTTCCTCCGCCTTGGTTCCGCATAATTCTCTCCTTTATCCGCGCGAGCCGGTTTTCTAATATCATTCGTTCCGCGAAAATGTCCATCGCATAGTGAATCCTTTGCGCCTCATTCCCCGATCGCTGAAATCTACCCACTCTTGTCGAAACCGTATTAACCACAAAAACGACCTCGTGAAGCTGTTCATCGAAGACCGGGTACGCGAACATCGAACCTGTATCGCGCTTTGAATTGAAGTGGAAATAACGGTCGTCGTTCTCAATGTCTTCGCAGATGACAACGCGTTTAGTGTGATACGCCAAACCCGCGACGGTGCGCGCATCAGACCAAAAATGAACCTCCGCCCGAGGCGGCTGGTCAGCATCGGGAAACCACTCCATGAATTCAAGGAACGAACCATTCCATCGCATTAAGGAGACTTTGATCCGCTCGTCGGACGCTTTTGACCCGATTTGAAAGTAACCCTGTACTGCCTCGACCAATTGCTTTATTTGCAAGTCCGGTCTCGTAATCTTGAAGAACGTTTCACCAGGATTGGGATCGTCGGGGAGCTTGTCGAGGGCTTGATAGAATCGCGCCGATTTCGCACCGACCACTATTCTGACGTAATTGAAGAGATCAGCCAACTCCTTCTGCGCCGCTTTCAGGGCCTCGATGGTCGCCTCCAACCCTTCAATCGTCGTCCTAGCGAAATCGTTTAGATACGACTTTCCGATCGAGACGATGATCGCCCATATTCCAACGCAGACGAAGATATACGCTTCGGTCGGACTATTCTTATAGTAGGCGGCGGCGAGTAGGGACGGTATCGCCGCTACCGCTGGAACGATTGCGAATCTAAACCCCTTGGAGGTCAACCACCTTCTGTCTGTCATTCAGATTGGGCCGTAGAGTAGCCGAGTGTTAACAACGGTACAATTAGGGGGAAGGGTGCTAATCCTGGTTAATACGACCCTGACGGCCTCTCTTTGCGCCGACAAGTAACTTTGCCGCCTCGCCCTGGCCTCGCGCGCTGAATGCCGGCTTCTTTGGACGCAACGATACTCATCGCGTACCTCTATCGGGCCTCCGGTCGTCACAGCGATCATTTGACGATCCGGCCTGTTCGGGACTAGCGTTCCGCATCGTCAGGAACGCGTGCGCGCCACTTCGCGGGAGGCTAGCCATCATGGATGTCGGCAAGGACAAACTGCTCGAGATGTATCGCTCGATGCAACGCATCCGCCAGTTCGAAACCAAAACGCGCGACCTCGCGCTCGCCAACGAGCTGCCGGGTTTCGTCCACGTTTCGATCGGCGAGGAGGCCTCGGCCACCGGGGTGTGCGCGGCGCTGCGCAAAACCGATCGCATCACCTCGACCCATCGCGGCCACGGCCATCTGCTCGCCAAGGGCGGCCAGCTCAACCGGATGATGGCGGAGCTGTATGGCAAGAAAACCGGCTACTGCAAGGGCAAGGGCGGCTCGATGCACATCGTCGATTACGCGCTCGGCATCCTCGGCGCCAATGGCATCGTCGGCGGAGGCTTGCCGATTGCGACCGGCTCGGCGCTCGCCGCGGTAATCGCGGGAAAGGACGACGTCACCGCATGCTTCTTTGGCGATGGCGCTTCCAACGAAGGCACCTTCCACGAATCGCTCAATATCGCGGCGGTGTGGAAACTACCGGTGGTCTTCGTATGCGAGAATAACGGCTACGGCGAGTTCACCCCGATGCAGACCGTGACCTCGGTGCGCGACATCGCGCAGCGCGCGCAGGCCTACAACATCCCGGGCTTCATCGTCGACGGCAACGATGTGATGGAAGTCTTCCGCTTCGCCAGCGAGGCGGTGGCGCGGGCACGCGCGGGCGAAGGTCCCACGCTGCTCGAATGCAAAACCTATCGATGGGAAGGGCATGTGGTTGGCGAGGCGGCGTTCCTGGGCGAGGGCGCGTATCGGCCGACCGCGGAAGTCGAAGCGTGGAAGCTCAAATGCCCCATCATTCGATATCAGCAATTCCTGGTCAGCGGCGGCAAGATCGACAAGACCGAACTCGATCGCATCGACAGCGAAACCACCGCTGAGCTCGACGATGCGATCAAATTCGCGCGCGAGAGCGAGTTGCCCGATGTATCGGAAGTAACCGACGACGTCTATGCGAAGTAGGAAAGAAAGGGAGATTTACCACAGAGACACGGAGTCACAAAGTTGGGATTGAGGAAACCAGCAATTTCACATCAGGCGGGAACCGCCTGTCCGAATTCTTCTCCGTGTCGGTGTGTCTCTGTGGTTAGTCCTCAGTGGAGGGACTGAACGATGCCGCAAATCAATTTTGTTCAAGCGATAAATTCCGCGCTGGTCGAGGAAATGGAACGCGATCCGCTCACCTTCGTGATGGGCGAAGACGTCATCCTGAGCGCATTCGGCGCCACCAAGGGCCTCATCGACAAGTTCGGTCCGGTGCGCGTTCGCAACACGCCCATTTCGGAGGCGGGCTTCGTGGGTGCGGCGGTCGGCGCTGCGATGGCGGGCACGCGGCCCATCTGCGAGGTCGAGTTCGCGAGCTTTTTCTATTGCGCATTCGATCAGGTGTGCAATCAGGCGGCCAAGCTTCGTTACATGTCGGGCGGCCAGGCGACCATGCCGATCACATTTCGCGCGGTCTATGGCGCGATGGGCGGTGCGGCGGCGCAACATTCCGAAACCGTGTACGCGCAGTTTCTCAGCGTGCCCGGTTTGAAGCTGGTAGTTCCGTCGGGGCCGTCGGACATGAAGGGTTTGCTCAAGAGCGCGATTCGCGACAACAACCCGGTGATCGTTTTCGAGCACGGCGGCCTCGGGCGGCTGAAGGAGGAAGTTCCGGCGGGCGATCACCTGGTGCCGCTCGGCAAGGCCGCGGTGAAACGCGAGGGCACCCAGGTCACCGTCGTGGCGATCGGCGCGATGGTATCCAAGACGATGAAGGTCGCTGAGAAGCTCGCCAAGGAAGGCATCTCCGTCGAAATCGTCGATCCTCGCACGCTGATCCCGCTCGACGAGGAAACCATTCTGGCGTCGGTGGAGAAAACCAATCGCGTCGTGATCGCGGACGAGGGCCATCTGCGTGGTGGTGCGGCGGCCGACATCGCGGCGATCATCGCGGACAAGGGCTTCGACTTCCTCGATGCGCCGGTTAAACGCATCACGGCACTCGATGTGCCGATTCCGTTCAGCCCGCCGCTGGAGAAGGTGGCGGTGCCGGATGAGGCGCGCATCGAGAAGGGCATCCGCGAGCTCGTGGGGAGATAGGATTCAGCGACGAATGACGCCAGATTAGCGTAGCGTTTCCTTCGCTCGCGTCCGGCAGATGTACATAATGCCGTTGCGGGCGCGCGCCCCTTTCCGCCCGAAATGGAAATGCCGGAGAAGACCCTTTTCATCAACGCGAATCTGCTTCTGGATGGATTCGCGGAGTTGCAAAAATCATTCGAGGTAATGGTCGAAGGCAATCGCATTGTTGCGATGTCGCAGACGCCTCTCGACCGTGTAGGTGCCACCGTGATCGATGTCGCCGGCAGAACGCTGATGCCGGGCCTTATCGATGCGCATGCGCACATTACCGGATTGTCGCTGAGCCCGAAGAACATCGCCTATTCTGCTTCCGAAATTGCGAACGCAGCGGCAGACTATCTGCGCTCCAGCCTGATGGACGGCTTCACTTCGATCAGAGAAGCAGGCGGCGCCGACCACGGCCATGCCCGTCTGCTCGCGGAAGGAAAATCTATCGGGCCACGATTGTTCTACTCGGGACGGGCTCTGACTCAGACCGGCGGTGGCGCCGACTTTCGCACCCCGGATGAGGTCAAGGATCCGTGTGGTCAGCCCGGGCCATTTTCGGTGATGGCCGTGATCGCTGACGGGGTGGATGAGGTGCGTAAGGCCGCGCGTGAGGAACTGCGCAGGGGCGCGGCACAAATCAAAGTCTTCGTTTCCGGAGGAGTCGTATTTCCCTCCGAAGCGCATCCCACCATCTACGAATATTCGCTCGAGGAACTGCGCGCCATTGTTGAGGAAGCCAAGGGCCGCGGCACCTATGTCATGGCGCATGTGTACACCGACGAAGGGGTGCGCCGATGCTTGCTGGCCGGCGTTCGCTCCATCGAGCACGGCAATTTCGTCAGCGAGGAAACCGTCGCGGCGATGGCTCGGGAAGGCGCCTACCTCGATCCTACATTCATCTCGTTGGTGCAACGCATCGAATCGGCGCCCGAAACCGGACTTGCCAGCTCGATCGTCGAAAATCTCCACGCCACCGTCGCGAAAGGCCGGCAAGTCTATCGATGGGCGAAGAAGCATCGCGTGCCGATCGCCTTCGGCACCGATCTGTGGGGTCCCGAGGCGAGGAAGTCGCAGCTCCGCGAGTTCGAAATGAGAGCTGATCTCGACGAGCCATCAAATATCATTCGCTCGGCGACCCGCATCAACGCTGATTTGCTCATGCAGACCGGAATGCTGGGAGTGATTGCACCGGGGGCATACGCGGACCTGTTGATTGTCGAAGGAGATCCGCTGCGCAATCTTAAGGTCATGATCGATCCGCAAAAGAATCTCAAACTCATCATGAAAGACGGCGTGGTCTACAAGAACGAGCTGTGATTTCGCGCGGCACACGCGGGGTGCCACAGCCAAGTAAACGCTTCGGATTTTCCTACACGCGGCGTTCGAGCTTGATGGCGTGCTCGGGGCAGACGGCCACGCATAGCCCGCATGCGTGACACTCGTCGGCGCGCACCGCGAAGGCCTGCCAGTTGCGATGCATCAGGGCTTTGACGCGCGATGCGAACGGCAGCGCGGCCTTGTCCTCGACGCTCAACTTGCGCATCTCGAAGACCTCGTAGGGGCAGACCTGGACGCAATCCTCTTTGCCCTCGCATCGATTGCGATCGATGACCGGCGCGAAGATTCCCGCATCCTGCTTGCATTCGACGTTGGTCGCTTGTTTCATGCGTCGGGGTCTGAGCAAGGGTCGTTCCGGCGTCGAGCTGCGTGAGAGCGCGACAATTTCTTCGATGCAGCATTCCGCGCGCAATCAATTTTCTGCATCCCTAACTTTATGTCTCTGTGCCCGCCGTGTTGCGATGGGGAATCGTGCCGCCGATGCTCCGCTTGTGGGTTAGCCTCGATGGGGAAATAATGCCTCAAGGGCATCTTCTCAGCCTTGTATTCATGACCGCCCCCGATCCCATCAAGCTCGACCTGCGTGGCATCAAATGCCCGCTCAACTGGGCTCATGCGAAGGTTCGCCTCGAGCAGATGGAACGCGGCCAGGTCCTCGAACTGATGCTCGATGACCCGCGCGGCTATCGCGACATTCCAAGTGCGGCCGAAGCCGAGGGGCATGCGATCCTTGCCACCGACGCGCGTGCCGATGGCACCTTCATCCTCAAAATCGAGAAGTAGGAGCCTGCGATGAGCACCGCCTATGACCTTGTCATCCGCAATGCCTCGATCGTCGACGGCACCGGCGCGCCTTCATTCGAGGCGAGCGTCGGGATTCGGGGCGATCGCATCGCCACCGTCGGCGAGGTCGCCGAGCGCGGCGCCGTCGAGCTCGATGCGCGAGGCCTTACCGTCGCGCCCGGGTTCATCGACGTCCACAGCCACGACGACTGGGCGGTCCTGCTCACACCGGAAATGGATTTCAAGGTGATGCAGGGAGTCACCACCGATGTGGTCGGCAACTGCGGGATGGGTGCGGCGCCGAATCCGGCCGCCGCGGTAATCTTCCGCGCGCTGCATGGGCCCGATGCGAAGGTGCCCGACTGGACCGACTATGCCGGCTACCTGCGCGCGCTCGACGATAATCCTCCGAGCCTCAATGTCGCGGTGCTCGCCGGTCACGGCAGTCTTCGCCTCGGCGCGATGGGGAACGCGAAACGCGAGCCGAGCGCCGACGAAATGGCGACTATGCGCGGCTGGCTGCGCGAGGCCATCGACGCCGGCGCGGTCGGTCTTTCCACCGGTCTCGTTTATGAGCCGGGACGTTATGCGCGCACCGAGGAGATCATCGAACTGGCGCGCGAGATGCGCGGGAGCGGCGCGCTCTATGCCAGCCACATGCGCAACGAGGCGCGCGGCCTGCTCGATTCGGTGCGCGAGACGATTCGTATCGGCGAGGAGGCAGGCGTCGCGATTCAGATTTCGCATCACAAGGCCTCGGGCCTCGAGAACTGGGGCATGGTCCGCGAGTCGCTCAAGCTCATCGACGAGGCGCGCAAGGCCGGCATCGATGTGAGCGCCGATCAGTATCCCTACACCTCGGGCAGCACGGTGCTGAGCGCGGTCCTGCAAAATGGCGGATTGGATGAGAGCGGAGCACGCGGCGGGATGGGCACGATCGCGCCCGAACGCATTCTGGTTGCCTCGGTCCCTTCGCATCCGGAGTGGGAGGGCCAGCGCCTGGATGCGATCGCAGCCGCGATGGACCTCGGCGCAATGGAAGCGGCGCGCAAGATCATCGGCGAGGATCCCGGCACGGTGGTCATCCTCGATCTGATGAATGAGGACGATGTGCGGATGGTGATGGCGCATCCGAGCACCATGATCGGTTCCGACGGGTTGGCGATGGGCGGCAAACCGCATCCGCGCCTGTACGGGACTTTCCCTCGCGTCATCGGCCACTACGCGCGCGAGGGCGGATTGATGAGTCTCGAAGAAGCGGTCCATCGCATGACCGGAATGGCGGCCGAGAAATTCCATCTTCGCGATCGCGGAGTAATCGCGGAAGGCGCATTCGCCGATCTGGTTATCTTCGATGCGAAGGAAATCCTCGATACCGCAACCTACTCCGATCCACGGCGCTATCCCGCGGGCATCAGCCACGTGTTCGTCAATGGCAGCGCGGTCGTGCGCGATGGCGCTCACGTCGGTGCGCGCCCCGGTCGCGCACTTCGACGATCGTAGGCCTGGTTCCTCCAGCCGTGCTCTTAGCGCGGCCGGTCGCCGAAGCCATCTCGCGGCCATTGAAGGTCGCTTACTTCTTCGACCTGAATTCGCGCGCGCGGCGTCAGAGTACCACTCCTGTCATCCGAGGAAATCGATGACCAGGATTGCGATCGTCGTCGCGTAGGCTGCCGGCACCAGCCATCGCGAGACGCGGCGGATGCGTAGACTCGCGTCGGGGCCGTGGCGACGGTGCGCGGTGTGGACCGTCATCAGCTCGACCACCGCGATGAAGACGAAGATGTAGCAGGCCAGGAAGAATGCATCGATGAAAGTCATATACGGGACGCGCGGCATGGTCGCGGAGATCGCGAAGGCGAACGCGATCACGGTCAAAATTGTGGTGACCGCAATCTGCACCTGATTGGAGAGGTCGACCGGATCGATCCAGAAGACCGCCCACGACAAAAACACCATCAGCAACAGCGGCACGAAGACTTTCCAGATGTAAAACCCATAGCGCCGCTTCACCTGAATGGAGAAGACCAATTCGCTGGCGGAGTGTTTGAATTCCCGATAGGTGCCGGTTCGGGTAGCGATCGAGCGGTCGACGTTCCACTGCGCCAGCGAGTTGTAAGATTTCTCTTCGCTGCGCACCCGGCTTGGTTCCGGCGCGATGACCAGGGTCTCGGCGCTGATGTCATTGACAAACGGGCTGAGATGAATCGATAGCGACTGCGCGTCGAAGGGAAACCGGCGCAGCATGAAGCGCGACGACAGGTCGGCATGAAAGCGCTCCTCGAAATGCACGGTGCCGTCGGGAGAAACGGTCAGCCACCGATAGCGCTTCTCGCGGGGCGTGACCGCGTTGACCATGTCCAGCGACGGCATCCAGATGCTGCCGACCTGGTAAATCCTATCCGGCTCCGACGGACTCGATCGTTGATAGGTGAGATTCGGGTCTTTCCAGGTTGCGAGCAGAGCACCGTCGACGCTGAACTGTTCGGCGACCTCGTCGAGGCGCGGAATGTTTTCGATTTCGAGCTGGATCGAGACCGGGATCGGATTGCTCCCACCGGGCGAGTAGAGCGATCCGTACTCCGGATTCGCGGCCGACGCGCAATTCGTGACGCCGAAGCACCCGATCGAGATCGGCAACAGCAGACCAGGCAGGATCGCGCGCCAAAGTTGCTTCCTCAGCCTCCCCACATGCATGCCTCCCCAGCCGCGACGGCGCGCGATTATGCCCTATCCCACCGGGCCAAGCATCTTGTCGGGGCGCACCAGGCGATCGAAATCCTCGGCTTTCAAATAGCCGAGCGCCACCGCCGCCTCTTTCAGAGTGGTGCCGTCGAGATGCGCCTGCTTCGCGACCTTGGCGGCTTTGTCATAACCGATATGCGGACTCAGCGCCGTCACCAGCATCAGCGAGCGATCGACATACTCGGCGATCTTCTCGCGATTGGGCACGATTCCCTCGATGCAGTATTTGCGAAACGCATCGCAGGCGTGCGCCAGCAGCACCGTCGAATGCAGGAAGTTGTGGATGATGAGCGGCTTGAACACGTTGAGCTCGAAGTTGCCCTGCGAGCCGGCCACCGAGATCGCAGTATCGTTGCCGATGACCTGGATACACACCATCGTCATCGCCTCGCTCTGGGTGGGATTCACCTTGCCCGGCATGATCGAGGAGCCGGGTTCGTTCTCGGGCAGGCTCAGCTCGGCCAGACCGCATCGCGGTCCCGAACCCATCCATCGGATGTCATTGGCGATCTTCATCAGCGAGGCCGCCAGCGTCTTAAGCGCGCCCGATGCGAACACCAGCGCATCATGGGAGGCGAGTGCGGCGAATTTGTTAGGCGCCGATTTGAAGGGCAGGCCGGTCAGCTTCGCGATGCGCGCGGCGACCTTTTCGGCGAATTGCGGATAGGTGTTCAGCCCGGTGCCGACCGCGGTTCCGCCGATCGCTAGCTCGTACACGTCGGGGAGGCTCGTCTCGACGCGGCGCAGGTCGTACTCGAGCTGTGCGACGTAGCCGGAGAACTCCTGCCCGAGCGTCAGCGGCACCGCATCCATCAAGTGCGTCCTGCCAATCTTTATAATCGATGCGAATTCGTCGGACTTCTTGCGCAATGCCGTGATGAGCTTCTTGAGCGCGGGGAGGAGCTGACCGGCGACCTCCTCGGCCGCCGCGATATGCATCGCGGTCGGAAACGTATCATTGGATGACTGCGCCATATTGACGTCGTCGTTGGGATGAATCGGCTTCTTCGATCCCATCGCACCGCCGGCCAGCTCGATCGCACGATTGGAGATGACCTCGTTGGCGTTCATGTTGGTCTGGGTGCCGGAGCCGGTCTGCCAGATGCGGAGGGGAAAATGATCGTCGAGCTTGCCCTCGACCACTTCCTCCGCCGCCTGGACCATTAGCCTGGCTTTCTCTTCTGGAAGCTTGCCGAGTTCCTGGTTCACTTCCGCGCACGCCCGTTTGAGGATGCCGAAGGCGCGGATGACCGAGCGCGGCATCCGGTCGAATCCGATCGCGAAGTGGAGCAAGGAGCGTTCGGTCTGCGCGCCCCAGTAGCGGTCGGAGCCAACCTCGATCGCGCCCATGCTGTCGGTTTCACTGCGATGCTGACCGCGATGGTGTTGCTCACTCATGATGTGTGCTCCTTGGGCCTTGGTGCGAAGCTTCTGGATGGCCGGAATTGCGCCTCTTCCTTGCGTCGCCGACCACCCCTATTGTACTTGAGGTTTCGATCGTGGAAAGCGATATTTGGCGCGGAACTTTTCAACGCCAAGCGGTCCATATAGGTTAGAAAAACACGCCCCACAAGAGAGGAATGTAACCCATGCCGTGGACTATCACCCGACTATGCATCGATTGCGTCGATACCGGATGCGTGAGCGTTTGCCCGGTCGATTGCATTTACGAATACGCGGGATCTGACAAAGAGAAGTTTCCCAATATGCTCTACATCGATCCCGATGAGTGCATCGATTGCGGCGCCTGCGAACCGGAATGTCCATGGCAGGCGATTTTCGAGGAGCCCGCAGTGCCGGAGGTCTTCAAATCCGACATCGACCTCAATCACGCGCTGCTCGAGCTGAAGGATCAATTCAAGGTGAAGGCGTTCGTGCAGGGTAAACATCCTAATGCGGACGAGGTTGCGGAGAACAAGAAGAAGTGGGGCTTAGATCCGAACGCATAGTTGCTAATACATAATGTTCGACTGCCGCCGGCTCGCCACCAATGTGACGGGCCGGTTGCATTTTTCCATTGTGGCGCAAGGGGTTTGAAACGAATTAGCGGGAGCGAAAAGTCTCAAAATCGGACATAATTTCAGCATTAAAAATTCTAAGAGTGGCCTTCTCGCCGGCTTATGACACACTCCGGATCAGCCATATTCGACGTGCCTTTTCGCGCCCATGTGTCGATTTGCGACATCCCCAACTAAACGATCGGTATGTGCTTGCGCGGAAACTGCGTTGACTTGAATCCTCGCGCATCTTTAAGTTCAAAGCATTCAAACGTGCGGTGCTGTTCATGCATCGCCAGTCCTAATTTGGGAGATCAGGGAGTTTATGCGAAGGCACAAGGGATTGTCGTCATTAACAATGATGACCGCCGCGGCCTTGGTACTATCCGCGCTCGTCGGCGTACCAAGCTACGCGCAAGTAAAACCCGGCGATATGATCGGCGCCGACAACGCGGCCAAGGTCAAAGACCTGGTGTCGCCTGGAGTCTATTACAAAGTCGCGCACGGCATGCAGATGAAGATCACGCCGACTCAGCGCGTCGACTGGCCGCCTCCGTACAAGGACGCGACGGAAAAATATTCCGCCCAGGTCCGCCTCAGCCAGAATCACAAGAGCATCGTGGGTTATGTCGCGGGGCAGCCGTTCCCGTTGATCGATCCCAACGATCCCGAGGTCGCCAACAAGATCGTGTGGAACAACGTGTTCCGTCCGATCACCACCGACGACTACGACCTGCGCTTCTATGACTGCGATTCCTCGTTCCAGCAGCGCGGACCGCAGACCAAGCAGATCGAGTATTTCCAGATCGGCCACTACGCCGGTTATGACCTGGTCGGACGCACCGAGGTCGAGCCGCTGCCGACCGATCCCGACTTCAAGACCACCGGGCGCTACTGGCTGTTCGCGCTCTATCCCCTGCTTGCTCCCCAGGAAATTCGCGGCACCGGTTTCATCCGCTGGCGCTACGCCGATCCCAAGAAGGGCGACGACACCTGGAGTCTCGGCGCAGGCGCACGTCGCGTTCGCCGGGTCGACGAGTCGATCCTGAGCTCCTCGACCACCGCGGGCGGAACCTCAGCCCACGCATGGGATCCCGATCACTATTCGGGCTTCAATCCCAAAACCGAGCAGTACGACTACAAGTTCCTGGGCGAGAAGAACATGCTCGGAACCGTGCATGCGGAGCATTCGCCGGAGCTGCGATGCGCCACCGATGGCGGCACCAGTGCCTGCCCGGAAGCGTGGGAAATGCGCCACATGTACATCATTCAGGCGTTGCCCAATCGCAGCCGCGTGAACGCGCTGGATTCCCGCACCGTCATCTACATGGACAGCGAAATGTGGTTCGAACCGTATATCGATACCTATGATCGCGACGGCAAACTCTTCCGCAGCCACATCTACTGGCTGGCGACGCGCGATCGTCCGGTTCCGGATGCGAAGGTGGCCATCTATCCGTTCAAGCGCTCCTTCGTGGTAGGCGCGGTTTCGACCGATGTGCAGTCGGGCCTCGCGACGATGTGCTACCTGCCGGGCGTCGAGACGCCGGAGCACGAGTGCTGGTACATCAACATGGGCGCGGTGGAGAAGAGTTTCTTCACCACCGATGCGATGGTTCGCGCGGCGAGCTTCTAGTCGTCGTTCGAAGCTAGACCTGTCAGCGCAAATGGCGCGGCCTGTTAGGGTCGCGCCATTTTTTTTGGCGATCGTTCGCCGTTCCGGAATTAATCATACTAATATAAGATTAAACCCTGTCTAATAGCGTAAAAAGTCAAGAATCGCAACCAAAAAGAAGTTGCGTTGACATTCATATTCGCGGGACCTAATGTCGGCCTCAGACGGAAACTAATTACTGATCGGAGGTCTGCTTATGCGGTTTGATTTAGCAACGGGCACTAAGCGCATAATGATTGCGCTGGTCGCCTTATCGGTCTCGTTTTTTATGGGGGTTTCGGCGTTCGCCCAGGTCAAACCGGGCGATTTCATCACGCCGGAAAACGCAACCAAGGTGAAGGACATCGTCTCACCCGGCGTGTTCTACAAAGTTCAGCACGGGATGACGATGAAGATCGTTCCGTCCCAGCGGATCGACTGGCCACCGCCGTACAAGGACGCGACGGAAAAATATTCCGCGCAGGTGCGCCTCAGCAACGATCACCGCAGCATCATCGGCTACGTCGCCGGGCAGCCCTTCCCGTTGATCGATCCCAACGATCCGTGGGTCGCCAACAAAGTCATCTGGAATAACGTGTTCCGCCCCATCACCAGTGACGATTACGATCTGCGCTTCTACGATTGCGATTCTGCTTTTACCACCCGCGGACCTCAGACCAAGCAGATCGAGTACTTCCAGATCGGACACTACGCTGGTTACGATCTGGTCGGACGCACCGAAGTGGAACCGCTGCCGACCGATCCCGATTTCAAGACCACCGGCCGCTACTGGGTATTCGGCCTGTATCCGATTCTTGCGCCGCAGGAAATTCGTGGTACCGGCTTCATCCGCTGGCGCTACGCCGATCCGACCCGTGGCGACGACATTTGGGCGCTCAACACCGGTTCGCGCCGCGTCCGCCGAATCAACGAATCGATCATGAGCTCCTCGACCACCTCCGGAACCTCGCCGCATTCGTGGGATCCCGATCATTACTCGGGCTTCAACCCCAAGACCGAACAGTACACCTATAAGTTCCTGGGCGAGAGGAACATGCTGGGATGCGCGCATGCCGAGCACTCTCCGGAACAGCGCTGCGCCACCGATGGCGGCACCAGCGCGTGCCCCGAGGCGTGGGAAATGCGCCACATGTACGTGATCGAGGCGTTCCCCGATCGCAGCCGCATCAATGCGCTCGACGCCCGCACCCTGGTTTACCTGGACAGCGAAATGTGGTTCGAGCCCTACATCGACACCTACGATCGTCAGGGCAAGCTTTTCCGCAACCACATCTACTGGCTGGCGACGCGTGATCGTCCGGTCCCGGATGCCAAGGTCGCCATCTATCCGTTCAAGCGCTCGTTCGTCGTCGGCGCGGTTTCGACTGACGTGCAGTCGGGCCTCGGCACGATGTGCTACCTGCCGGGCGTCGAGACGCCGGAGCGCGAGTGCTGGTACATCAACATGGGCGCGGTGGACAAGAGCTTCTTCACCACCGACGCGATGGTGCGCGCGGCGAACTTCTAACCACCGCCAAGCAACCTGCGAACCGAACTGGCGCGGCCTCAATGGGGTCGCGCCAGTTTCTTTTTCAGCGCGCCGGACCCTCGCGCGATCGGCAAAATTCCGGCCGACATCCCGATTCGATTGAATTCATCGCCATCTCGCTTCGTCTCAAGTCCGAACTCAACGAGCAATCCATCCGCGTCGGCTCGCGCGGTAACTACCGGGCCTGTTGTCACATCAAATTCTGGAGTTCTCGAAATGAGAAAAGATCGTTTTGGCCGATACCTCCCAATCATGACCGCAGTCACCGCGATGGCGATTTATCCGGCGGCCTCAAGGGCGCGGACGATAACGGAAAATGCGAAGTCGACGCGCAACGACACTTCCGAGCAGACCACCGCCTCGCGGACCGATGCTTCCGTCGGGACCCAGGTCGATGAGACGGATCCGGCGAAGATGGAGGCAGGCCGCTTGATTGCCCAAAAGCGCTAGCTTTGGCATAACAAGGCTTTCGCATCGTGCAGGCAGGCGCTATGCTTCCAGCCTCGCGATGCTAAAACAATCCAAACTAAATCCCGCCCCAACAGCCTCGCGCAAAACCCCCATTTTTTAGGAACATTGGTTTTGCGGACGATGCGTGCCGGCTGGCATTCGCGATTCGCGGTGGTTCTCATAGCCGCCGCGGCTGGCTTGATCATCGGAGTCGCGCCTCTCGATGCGCGTGATACAGGCAAACCCGGCGCTCCGAGCGTAGTCAGGATCGAGCCCGTGCGAGGTCAGTTCGCCTTCGGCGCCGGCGCGATCGAGGAGTTCCATTGCGTTCCGGAAGCTTCGGGGAAACATCCGGTCGTCATGCTCCTTCATGGATGCGCACCCAACGACTTCGGCGCGAGCGAATTCAAGCGGATGTGTATCGGGCTGGCCGAGCGCGGCTACTATGCGAGCTTCATCGAGTATTACGGCGCGGCAGGAGCGCCGAATTGCCGCGACCTTGCGATGATGCGCGGTGTCAGTCTAGCTCCCGAGGCCCCGATCCCCGACGATGTCTGGATGCACGAGTTGGTATCGGCGGCCAAAGCTCTCGCCAACAATCCGCAGGCCGATACGGCGCGCCTGGGTGTGATCGGATTTTCCTTCGGAGGTACGCTCGCAGTAATCACTGCCGCGCTCAATCCCGAGGCAATCAGCGCGATCGTCGACTACTATGGATTTTCAAATCCGAAGATCGAAGATGCCGTTGCGCGACAGTCGAATTTTCCACCGACTTTGATTCTGCAGGGCGACTCGGACAGCCGCGAGCGCGTGGTCGATTCGATCCATCTGCACAACGTCATCGCGAAGCATCAGAAGGCGAGTGAGATCCGCGTTTACCCCGGCGTTGAGCATGCTTTCAATTTTCGCGGCGCGCCCGGCTACGATCAGGAAGCGTCGGAGGATGCCTGGTCGCGCACCCTCTCATTCCTCGATCGCTACCTGAAGCAGCGTCGGTGAGGATGATCCGATTTCGTTTGTCGACGTTAGAACAGGCGCTTCTGGCCGTGCTTGAAGCCGCCCTGCTCGCCGATCGGTGATTGCCCGCCCGAGGGCCGCTCCCGATCCTTCTCGCGCTCGCGCGGCCGCTCCTGATTGCGATCGCGATCGCGGTCACGCCGATTGTCACGTCCACCACCGCTGCGCTCCCGGCGCCCCTCGACCGGCACAATCTCGACCGTGCGCAGGAAGCCGTCGCCGGCCGAGCGCGTGGTGATCATGGGGTCGTCCTTGAGCGCGAGATGCACGATGCGCCGGTCGCGCGGCGGCATCGGGTCCAGCTTGACCGCCTCGTGATCGCGTTTGGCCCGTTCGCCCATCGAGAGCGCCATCCGATGCAACTGCTGACGGCGGCGCGCGCGATACGATTCGGTGTCAAGCAGAATCGGCATCGCATCCTTGATGCGGCGCGCAACGATGCGATTGAGCAGGTATTCGAGCGCATCGAGAGTCTGGCCGTGGCGGCCAATCAGGATGCCGGAGCCGTCGCCCCTGATTTCCAACTCGAGCGATTCGCGATCGCCCTCGCCGCGACGGATTTCCGACTTCTCGTTCATCAGCTCGAGAATCTGCGCGAGTATCTCCGAAGCCTCGCGAACCTGCTCGTCGAGGTTGGCCGGATGGCGGTCGGCGTCGCCGCCACTGTCTTCCATCGCAGATTGGGCCGATAGATCGTCCGCCGCGCTGGTCTGTTCCCGCTCCTGGCGAGGCGGGCGCGATCGCTGCTGTTCGCGTTCGGGCCGCGGCTGACGCTGAGGTGCTTGCGGCTGCGCATGCCGTGGCGTCGAAGCTTCCGCTTTGGGTGGTTGCGGGGTCGCCGCAGCTTCGCGCCGAGGTGGTTCGCTGCGGCGCGCTGGCTGTTCCTCGCGACGCGGCGGTGGCGGGGCCGGAGGCGGCGCGGTGACACCGCTGGTGGCGGCTACCTGGGCGCGACGCGATACGCGCACGCGTGCATCGCGCGCACCGAGTCCCAGAAGTCCGGAGCGCGGCGTGGCGAGGACCTCGATAACCACATCATCCTGGGCCGCGCCGAGTTGCGCCAAAGCCTCGGAGATGGCCTGTTCCACGGTAGCTGATGAAATTTCGATTGAATCTTGGTTGCTCATGATGCGGGGGCAGCTTGTTTAAACTCGCGATTAAGCACGAATTGCTGAATCACTCCCAACACGTTGGAAGCGAAATAGTATAGCGACAACCCGGCGGGAAAGTTGACGAAGAAAATCGTGAAGATGATCGGCGACAGCATCATCATGCGTTGCTGATTGGGGTCGGGCTGAGTCGGCGTCATCGCCTGCTGGAAGTATGCGCTGACTCCCATCAGCAGCACCAGGACCGGGATTCCATGACACTGCATGATTGGTAATTTTGGCATCCAGGCGAGCGGAAAGCAGTCGGGCGCCGAAAGATCTTTCATCCACCAGATAAACGGCGCATGGCGCAAATCGACCGCATTAAGCAGCGCTTCATAGAGTCCGATGAAGACCGGAAGCTGGATGATCATCGGCGCGCATCCGCCGACCGGGTTGACGTGATTGCGCTTATAAAGCTCGACCATCTCCTTGTTGAGGCGCTCGGAATCGTCCTTGAACTGCGCGCGCAGGCGTTCCATTTGCGGCTGCAGGCGCTGCATCCGGATCATCGAGCGCTGGCCTTTTATCGACATGGGTAACATCAGAATCCTGAGCGCGATCGTCATCAAGATTATGTCCCATCCCCAGTTCGGGACGAAGATATGAAATACCTTCAGCACTCGAAGGAACGCGAGCGCCAGGATACTGGCCCAGCCGAAGTTGATTGATTTGGTCAGGGTCGGGCTGACTGCTTCGAGGTCCTCCAGCTTCTTGGGGCCCATGTAGACCTTGGTCTTGACGATTGAGGTCTGTGGGAACACCAGCCGTGCGCTCGCCTCGTTGCCGACGAATTCCATCGCCAGGGTCCCGGTGGGAGGACTTTCAGGCAGAAAAGCATTCAGGAAGTAACGGTCGCCGAAACCGACGAAAGCAATCCGCCCCGACTTCGGTGGGATGCCTTTCTTGAGCGACTTCTCGTTCTCGTTGAGCACCTTGTCGCCGACGTCGGCCTGCAGCGCCGGGATATCGTAATATCCCTCGCCGCGCTCGGTCAGCGGCTCCATCATCGCCAGGCCGATGCTGGCGGGAGGCTTCGGCGCTTTGACCGCCACCTCCATATCGAATGCGTACTTGTTTCCGTCGAAGGTGAAATTCTTTTCGACAATGGCGCCGTCGGCGGTCTGGGCGCTGAGGCTGATAGTTGCCCGCTGACCGTCGCGGACCTCGATCTTCTGGGGCATGTTGGTCGCGTAGTTGAGGTCGCGATCGTCGGCGGCCTTGCCGTCCTGATCGAGCATAACGCCAAGTGGAAGCTCGTCGGCAGGCGCAGACCGGACCATCTCATACAGCGGACTATTGGATGCTGCGGTCTCATGAAATTTCTTGAGTCGCAACGATTTCAACCGTCCACCATGGGTGGTGAAGGTCGCCGCGTACAGGTCGGTGTCGACCTCGATGGTTTTCTCGGGCGCTTTCGAGGCATCCACCAGCGCCGCCGCAATCGGCGCAACTACCGCCGGTGGCGTCGCCGCCGTGGTCGCCGCGCTCGAGGCTGCCGGCGCCCCGGATGCTGCAACCGCCCCGGGGGCGGTGATTGCTCCCGATGCCGCAGCGCTCGGTACAGGTTCGCCCGCCTTTTGGGTTGGCGGCGGGTAAAACCTCTTGAGCACCAATTCCTGGTACGCGAAGACCAGGCCCAGCGAAAGGAGAATTGCGAGCAGGAGTCTACTGGTATCCAAACGATGCCTTGCCTCCGATTACTCGCGTCCCGTGTGCGAGCGCGCCGGTACCGGGTCATGGCCATGGCCTCCCAGCGGATGGCACCTGGCCAGCCGTCGCGCCGCCATCGCACCCCCGCGCATCACTCCGTATGCCGCAATTGCCTGATGGGCATACTCGGAGCAGCTCGGCTCGAAACGGCAGGCCGGACCGTATAGCCCCATGATCAGCGGCGACAGGATCGCGCGATAGAACCGCAACGTTGCCAGTGCGAGCCGGGTGGCCAGCGGTTGTGATGGATTGGTCATAGACGTTGCGCGATGGTGAGCGTCGCGGCTTTGAGTTCGCCACCGATCGCATCGGAGGTCAACTCACCTGCGCCGCTGCGCGCGATAACGACCAGCGAGATTCCGGGCTTGAGCATAGCACGCAGCATCAGGCGGTAAGCCTCGCGCACCCGGCGCTTGACGCGATTCCTGATCACCGCGATGCCCACCCGTTTCGAGACTGTGACCCCGAGGCGCGGTTTTTCGTCACCTGGAAACCGGCCTGCATAAAGGACGAAGTGCGCACTCTCGGCGCGTGCGCCGTGGCGTTGCAGGTAGCGGAATTCGGCGCTGTTGTGGAGTCGGTCCGCGGGCGAGAAGCTCGCTGCCCCACGCGGATGCGTCAACCGGGCTGCTTGGCCGGGATGTCGATCGCCAGGCGATGGCGGCCTTTGGCGCGACGACGTTTGAGAATGTTGCGTCCGCCCGGGGTAGCCATGCGGGCCATGAATCCGTGGGTCCGCTTTCGGCGGCGATTGTGGGGCTGGTAAGTCCTTTTCATCGTACCTGACCAATTTTAGCGATACTCGGGGCCCTGCGGGCGGCCCGGGAATTTAGCGATATTTCAGGGATGATTCTCTATGAAACGAACGGACAATGGAACCACAGCCGCAGCCTCGGAGCAAGCGGGTGGGTTTACTTCATTTCGACTTGAATCCTGAATCGCCGCTCGCAACACATTTAGCGTAGCTATTCGGATCATGTACCCAATTGCCATTGTTGGGCGGGTGTTTTGCGTTGACGCGGGCCATCAGTGCTCGCCACACGGCAATCCACATTCGGAATCGGATTCATGCACGATACTCCATTGAGACAGCGGCAAGTTAGGATCAACGTTAGATGCCGCCGGTACAAGAACGTACCAGCCTATCAAACCGAGGGCGCCGGCGTGGCGGAGCTTCATTGCGCTTTGAGGCGGGGATCGTCCGCCGATACGCACTGCGCCTGCTTATAAAATCGAACGGTGAGCTGCCGATTCTTCGCGTTGGAGAGCCGTTTGCGCTGATCCAGCACATGCTCGCATTCGGCCTTGTCGCGATAGGTGGTCGGCCGCTTGACCCATTGGGTCAGCGGCGCATCGACATTCCCCATCGGAAAGTCGCGGCTGGTCGGCGGCATCATCAGATACCAGCCCAGCAAAGCGAGGGCGGCGGCGTGGCTCAGTTTCATTTCCATTGGATGTGAAACCAGTTGATGCGCGGATCATCGGCCGCTACGCATCGCGTCGACGAAGCGAGCCGCTGACTCGTCCGCACATAATTTATCGGACCGGATGCCGCCACCGGAAGATACGAAGAATACGCTTTGAGGCCTTGCTCGCGCGCGGCATCGCATTCCGAAGCGCGATCGAAAAATGCCAGCACCTGCCAATTCGCCAAAGGGGCGTTGGTTTCGGTTTCTCCACGACGCATCGGCGGCTGCATCAGGTACCATCCGGTGCTCTTATGCTTCGCGACTGAGGCGACCGGCTTAGGCTCCGATGAGACGGCGACGGCTTGCTGCCGCAAGGCGCATCCGGCCATCGCGAAAGAGGCGGCTAAGATCATTATCAAGGGACGGTTCACGTATCCTTTCTAGTCGGCGCGTGCGGTCCTTACTATACAGATTGATGAGTCGTATATCCTTGCGATACCTCAGGCATCGAATTGCTGTCGACGAAGTGAGGACATTGACGTGAGCAGAATCGTCGCGCGATGGAAGGATTGGGCAGGCGAGGGGCTGGAGCATCTCGTGTTGCGGGACGGACCGACAGGCTTTGTTGTCGAGTCGGCGGTCCTTGCCACGGTTGACGGAGAACCAATTGCGGTGACCTACCGCATCGAATGCGACCCGGTGTGGCGCGTGACGAAAGCTGAAATCGCGCACGTCGGCGACGGCCGGAAGATCGAACTCGCGAGCGATGGCGCCGGAAACTGGATCGATGGAGCAGGCGTCGCTCAGCCACAGCTTCGAGGCGCCATCGATATCGACATTTCGGTTACCCCATTCACCAACACACTGCCGATTCGCCGGCTGGACCTGAAGCAGGGTGAGCAGGCGGAAATCCTTGCCGCATATATCCAGCTTCCCGGCCTCGACATCATGACCGATCGGCAGCGGTACACCCGCCTCAACGCCAGCCACTATCGGTACGAATCGGTCGACAGCGACTTCACTCGCGATATCGAGGTAGACGGCCGGGGTATGGTTCTGACCTATCCTGGCCTGTTTCGAAGGGCGCTCTGAACGGTCGCCGTAGAAAGGTTTGCCGGTGTCAGCCCGGTTACGAATTCCGATCGGGTAAGCTATCATGCCGGCAGGCTTAGAGCAGGCCGCGACATGATGACGTGCGGAAATGCAGAAACGAACCCAACGCATCCCACCGCGCCGATCGATACGCGATTTCTGCGAAACAAAGCCAAATGATCGAGGAAAATAGCGGACTTCTCTCCTAAGTGTACGTTCAGGACACCATCGTTGCTGCAGCCACTGCGCCCGGAACCGGCGCGGTCGCGATTGTCAGGATGTCGGGTCCCTCGAGCTTTGAAATTCTCCATTCGATCTGGCATTCGAAAAACAAAGCCACTCTGGAGCCGCGACGCCTCTACCTCGGCGACGTGACCGATCCCAATACGTGCGCTCACCTCGACGTCGCGATGGCCGTTATGTTTCCCAAGCCTCATAGCGTGACCGGCGAAGACGTTGCGGAATTGCAATGCCATGGCGGAAGCTACCTGGTGCGCAGAATAACGGCTCTCGCGACTCAGCTTGGGGCGCGTATTGCTGAACCGGGTGAGTTCTCCCGCCGAGCCTTCCTCAATGGCCGAATCGACCTTACCGAAGCGGAAGCTGTAGCCGATTTGGTGGAGGCACGCAGCGAAAGTGGGCTTAGACAGGCCACTGCACATTTAACTGGTGCATTAGCGGATAAACTGCGTGGTTTGAGGAAGGATTTGATTACGATTCGTGCGCATCTGGAAGCGGAGATAGACTTTTCTGACGAAGGAATAGCACTTCCTTCGCGTAGCGCTATCGCATCATCAATAAAAATGCTTTCCGAAGACGTTGCGATTATGCACGACAGCTATGCGCGGGGGCGAATGATGCGTGAGGGCGCGCACCTCGCAATCGTCGGCAAACCCAACGTCGGAAAGTCCAGCATCATGAATCTGCTTCTGGGTACCGATCGTGCGATTGTAACGGCAGTGCCTGGGACTACCCGCGATATCATCGAAGATGCGATTCAGGTCGGACCGTATCCGCTGGTCCTGCAGGATACTGCCGGGATTCGTGACAGCTCGGACGAGGTTGAGAAAATCGGCATCGCGCGGAGCCGACGCTCGATCGAGGAAGCGGACCTGGTGCTCGCGGTGTTTGATTCCTCCGAGGCGCTGACCCCCGAGGATGCGGTGATCGCTCGTGAGACGCGGGGCCGCGTCGGGATTGCGATTCTCAACAAGAATGACCTGCCCGCCGAGGTGCATCCGGCGGAATTACGCGGAATCGGGGCCGAGTTGCCCATCCTCTCATTTTCGGCGATTCGGGCCGAAGGCATCGATAGCCTCAAGTGCGAGTTGGTGCGCGCGCTCGAATCTCTGCGCGGCCCCAGTCAAGGTGACGGCGTGGCGATCTCGCGCGAGCGCCATCGCGACGCGCTCGCGCGCGCTCTCGAGGCGCTGGCGGCCGCGAGGCAGAGTGCGATGCAATCGATGCCGCCGGAGATCATCGCGGTCGACGTGACGCTCGCCGCCGATGCGCTCGGGCAAATCACCGGCGAGGTGCACACCGAGGATGTGCTCGACGCGGTGTTCCGCGAATTCTGCATCGGGAAATGATCTGCTAGGATGCCAACCCGAAGGATAAGAGGTTCACCACAGCGGCACGGAGACACCAAGCCAAAGCAGATAGAAATTTCTCTCGCACATTGTGCTGCATCGCATGCGCCCTACGTCCTACCTTTGTGTCTCCGTGTCTCTGTGGTCTGCCTGACTGCCTGCTCCTGTATGTAGGGAAAATCTACATCAAGTAGATGAAGTACGACGTCATAATAGTGGGCGCCGGTCATGCCGGAATCGAAGCCTCGCTTGCGGCCGCCCGCATGGGCGCGAAGACGCTCATGCTCACGCTCAACCTCGATCACATCGGCCAGATGTCTTGCAATCCCGCGATCGGCGGAATCGGCAAGGGTCATCTGGTGCGCGAGATCGATGCGCTCGGCGGCGAGATGGGCCTCGCGATCGATGAGACCGGAATCCAGTTCCGCTTCCTCAACACGCGCAAGGGCCCGGCTGTCCGCGCGCGTCGCGCGCAGGCGGACAAGGCTGCGTATCGCGCGCGGATGAAGCGCGTCCTCGAGTCGACGCATAATCTGCAGGTGCGCCAGGCCAGCGTCGAGCGACTGATCATCGAAGACGGCGCCGTGCGGGGCGTCGAGTCGCAAATCGGCGAGGTCTTCGAAGCGCTGGCCGTGGTGCTGACCACCGGGACTTTTCTGAAGGGCCTCGTGCATGTCGGCGAGAAAAATTTCTCGGCTGGACGCATCGGCGACTTCGCCGCGATGGGCCTTAGCGATCATCTGCGCGAACTTGGCTTTCGCGTCGGACGCCTAAAGACCGGGACCTGCCCGCGACTTGATGGCCGCACGATCGATTACTCGCGCCTTGAGGTCCAGCCGGGCGACGAGCCGCCGCCGCCATTTTCGTTTCGCACCAAACGCATCGAGCAGACCCAACTGCCATGTCACCTGACCTATACCAACGCCCGGACGCACGAGGTGATTCGCGCCAATATCGGTCGCTCGCCGATGTACTCGGGAACGATCCAGAGCCGCGGTCCGCGCTATTGCCCGTCGGTTGAGGACAAAGTGATGCGCTTCGCGGACAAGGAGCGGCATCAGATTTTTCTGGAACCCGAGGGGCGCGATACCGTCGAGGTCTATCCCAACGGGCTGTCGACCAGCTTGCCACTCGATGTGCAGATAGCGATGGTACGATCGATAGAAGGCCTCGAGCACGCCGAGATCATGCGTCACGGATACGCCATCGAGTATGACTTCTCGGATCCGACGCAGCTTCACCCATCGCTCGAAACCAAATTGGTGCGCGGGCTATTTTTCGCGGGCCAAATCAACGGCACGACCGGCTACGAAGAGGCAGGCGCCCAGGGATTGATGGCGGGCATCAATGCCGCGCTACAGGTCCGCGACGAGGTGCCTCTGATCCTGCGGCGCGACGAGGCATACATCGGCGTCATGATCGACGACCTCGTTACACGTGGGATCGGCGGTGAGCCATACAGAATGTTCACCTCGCGCGCGGAATATCGCCTCGTGTTGCGGGAAGACAACGCCGATCGAAGGTTGTCCGCCATCGGAGAGAAGCTGGGCTTACTCGATGTGGCTTCCGTGTTGCGGATGCGCAGCAAGACAAAATCCGTCGCCGACGAAATCGCGAGAATGAGAGCATCGGTCGTTACAGATACCCGTGCCAATCAAGAGATTCTAGCTGAGGCAGGGTCGTCTCCGATGACCCAATCGATGCGAGCTATTGAGCTGCTGAAGCGTCCCGAGCTGTCGTATGCGACGGTCGTCGCGATGATGGGAGGCGGCCCGACGCTTAACTTCGACGAAGCGGCCGAGCTCGAGGTCGAGATAAAATACGACGGCTATGTGAAACGGCAGAGCGAAGCCATCGAACGTTTCCGTCGCTTGGAGGATGCTCCCATTCCGGAATGGGTGGATTTCAGCGCGGTGACCGGTCTGTCAGCCGAGGTAAAGGAGCGCTTGTCAAATCTGCGTCCACGTTCTCTAGGTCAGGCGGCCAGGATGCCGGGGATTACGCCGGCGGCCGTCTCGCTGCTGGCCGTACACATCAAATCGAAGCGCAACCGTGGCGCTATCGCCATCTGAGGGCAACCACGTTTCACGTGAAACGTAGCTCATCTGAAGGCGCTTCCGATCCCGCTCAAATCGCTTTGTCCGCCCGTCGCGTGATTGAGGCGTTTCTGCACATACATTTCGACACTGTCCCTTTAGAGTTTCCTGAGCGCATCGAAAGGTTGGCCGCGAGTATCGCGCTTTGGGGCGCGAAGACGAATCTTACCGCGCATCCCGAAAACCCCGACGCAATCGCGTTTCACGTGATCGACAGCATAATGCCGCTGGTACTCGCGCCCACGGAACAAAGCCACCTTGCAGGGGCATTCGACTCCGACCGCAAGATACTCGACGTAGGGAGCGGAGCAGGCTTTCCCGGTCTGGTTCTGGCGGCCGCATCCCTCGCGAATTTTACCCTCGTCGAAGCGCGTCGAAAGCGCGCCAGCTTCCTACAAATCGCTGTAGCGGAAATGGGTCTGAAGAACGTCACGATCGAGCCTCGTCGCGCCGAGGATATTGGCCTGACGGGGCAATTCGACCTGGTGACGGCAAGGGCCTTCGGTGTGGCGTCGGATTTTCTGGCATTGGCGGAACGCGCCCTGAAGCCAGGCGGCCTCGCTATGCTGTACGCGAACCCCTCACAACGGATCCGCCTCGACCAAGCCCTGAAGTCTTATCTCGCGGACTATCGGCTAATCGAGTATCGCATCCCGCGTGGTGGCGAGAACGTCGAACGCATGCTGGCGCTATGGCGTCGGAAGTGAATCAACAGGGTGTGAATTGGCCTCGCAGGCGGAATTGCATTCATCGATCGACAGGGCCATTATGCTGATAGGCATCGTTTCACGTGAAACGATGCGAATACCGCGCTCGGATGTGGGGTTGTTGTGGGGCGGGTAATCACAGTTGCAAATCAAAAAGGCGGCGTAGGCAAAACCACTACCGCGATCAATCTCGCCTATGCGCTCGCGCAGGCGGGCCGTCGCGTCCTCCTCATCGATCTGGATCCGCAAGGCAATGCGACCTCGGGCCTCGCATGCTCAGACGCAATTCGCACCTCGCTTGCCTCAGGTCGAACCATCTACGAGGCGCTCGTTTCCGGGGGCGCGATCAATGACATCGTTCATCAGGTACGGCCGAATTTGTTTCTCGCCGGTGCGGGAGCTGATCTGGTAGGTGCGGAGATTGAAATGGCAACGATGCCCGGCCGCGAGCGCCGGTTGCGTGCTCTATTATACGGGGTACGCGAAGAATATAACTATGTTCTAATCGACACGCCGCCTTCGCTGGGTTTACTGACCCTCAATGCCCTGGTCGCTTCCGATACCGTTTTGGTCCCGATGCAATGTGAGTACTACGCTCTGGAAGGCTTGACCTCGTTGATGGGCACTATCAAACGGGTAAAGGAGCAGCTTCGTCCCGCGCTCGAGATCGAAGGTCTGGTGCTGACGATGTTCGATTCGCGCAATCGCCTCAGTCATGAGATCGCGCGCGAGGTGCGCGAGCATTTTGCCGATAAGGTTTTCAAATCGATCATTCCGCGCAATGTCCGTTTGTCTGAAAGCCCTAGTCACGGCCTCTCGGTTATCGAATACGAGAGCAAGTCCGCCGGCGCTGAGGGCTATCGCGACCTCGCGGCCGAAATTCTTGCGCGCGAAAACGGGGTCGCTGAGTCGCCATCGGAGCGGCACGAGTTTTCCGGATCCACCAGCGAAGAGGTACACAAATGATTCGCAAACCATTGGGCCGCGGATTGGGCGCATTGATTGAAAGCACGGCGTTCGAAAGTACTTCGCCCAAATCATCGACGCAGCGAGAGAACGCCTCGATCACCATGGCCCCGGCGGCGCGAATCACTCCCGGACAGTTCCAGCCGCGCCAGCACTTCGATGCTGAACGGCTCTCAGAGCTGACGCGCGCGATCCAGAGCCAGGGAATTATCGAGCCGTTGATCGTCAGGATCGTCGGCAACCCCGACGACTTCGAGGGTCCCCGTTACGAATTGATCGCCGGGGAGCGGCGCCTGCGCGCGGCCCGCGCTGCCGGTCTGGAAACGGTGCCGGTGATTGTTCGCGATCTCGATGATCGCGCGGCGCTGGAAATGTCGTTGGTCGAAAACCTCGCGCGCGAGGAATTGAATGCGGTTGAGGAGGGGCGCGCATTCGCTCGGCTGAGCCGCGAGTTTTCTCAGAGCCACGACGATATCGCCGGTCGCATCGGCAAGAGCCGTCCCTACGTCAGCAACGCGATTCGCCTGCTCGACCTTCCCGAAACGATTCTTGAAATGATCTCGCAAGGTCAGCTGAGCGCCGGCCAGGCGCGCCCGCTCCTGGCGTTGGCGTCCGCAGAAGCGAGGATCGAGGCCGCGCGGAAAATCGTCGAGGGCGGCATAACCGCTCGTGGAGCCGAAGAGATCGCCGCGGCGCATCGTAAGCGTTACGGCAACGGGAATCGATCCGCGCGGGCGAACGGCGCATCAGATCCCAACCTGAATGCGCTAATCGATTCGCTCCAGCACGCCCTCAAGCGCAAGGTTCGGGTGGTTCGCCGGCGCGGCAAGAATCCCGGGCGTATCGAGATCGACTACTATGATGAGAGCGATCTCACCGCACTAGCGGCAACCTTGGCCGCTACGACACGCCAGGTCGCCGCACACGCATAGCAAAAGGCTCGGCTAAAAGTCGTCGGACGTAGGGTAGTATTTGTTGTCGCCCAGCGCGTCGACCGCCGCCCAGAATTCCGGACCGCCGGCCTTCGCCGGATCTTCCAGCGCCCATGCCTGACGCTTGTAGTTCCAGCTTTCGGGCCGCAGCCGCTTCGCCTCTTCGAAGTATTTTTGCGCATCCTTGGGATGCCCGATCTCCACGAGGTATTCGCCGAGGCGGAAGTTGGCAGCCGCCCGAACATGATCATCGCTCGGCGGATGCATCCGCTCCACAGCCGCGGTTTCACTCAGCGCGAATTTGCTGGCAGGACCGTTGGCGACCCAGTCGCGGATCGCATCGAGGTATGCGCTGCGTTTCGCCTGCAGCTCGCCGAGCGCATCGGGCGGAATCGCGAAGGTGGTGTGATCCATCTTTCGGAAAGCGTCGCTTGACCCGGCCGGTTCCGACGGGCGCACGATTTTCCCATTCTCATCGATCCACACCGCGTTGGGCACGTTCACCATGTCGAATAACTCGGCGACAATGTGCCGCCGATCGACGAGGCATGGGTAGGTAGGATTCGCCGCCTTGATCCAAGGCTCGGCTGCCTGGTTGCCCGCGCTATCGAACGCGACCGCGATCGGAAGGAAACCCTTGGGCGCCAGCTCGGTGTAAAGGGCCTGCCACACGGGCAGGTCGAAGCGGCATCCTCACCACGAGGCCCACGAGACCAGAAGGATTTTCTTGCCGCGATGCTCCGACAGCGAATGCATGCGACCGTCGAGGTCCGGAAGCGAGAAGTCGGGCGCCTCGAGCGAGGTGAGCGCGCGCTTGCGATTCGCGGATGACTCGCCGAAGCACCACACCTGATGGGCCTCGTCCGCGACTGCCGGCTGCCCGATCAATTCGGCCAAAGCCGTGAGGTTGTAGCGTCCACCACTTTCGAACTGTGCTTTTCGCGCGGGCGGAACCGGATAGCATTGCTCGCCCTTGCAGAAGCCTTCCGGCTTGAGCTCGAAACCTGCCACCCGCTTGAAGTCGTTGGCGCTCAGCCACAATCCATCTTTTGCAACCGCATCGACCGCCTTGCTGACGTTCTCGCCGTATATGATATCGACTGCCATCTGGTCTCCCCTTCTTACGAATGCTTCTGGTTGAGCGGAATCGAGTTGTTACCGTCGACGCTGTTTGGCTGCCCAAGTTTTATCGCGCCCATCGCCGTCGCGATCATCGATGCTACATCCGAGACGTTCGCGGGAAGAACAATGGTGTTGCTGTCCTTGGCCAGCTTACCGAATTCCTGGATGTACTGCTCGGCGACGCGAAGCTGCACCGCCTCGGAGCCGCCGGATTCGGTGATCGCCTTGGCGACGTCGCGAATTCCTTCGGCGGTCGCGCTGGCGACCGAGCGAATCGCCGCGGCACGTCCCTCCGCCTCGTTGATTTGACGCTGCTTTTCGGCTTCCGACGATTTTATCTCTTCCTGCTTCTTGCCCTCGGCGTTGTTGATCAGCGCGTCACGGCGACCTTCCGATTCGAGGATGACCGCGCGTTTTTCGCGCTCGGCGCGCATCTGGCGCTCCATCGCTTCGCGAATGTCGATGGGAGGCTTGATGTTCTTGATTTCGTAGCGCAGCACCTTGACGCCCCACGCGATCGAGGCCTTGTCGATTTCGCCGACGATCTGAGCATTGATGTTAGGGCGTTCCTCGAAGGTCCGATCCAAATCGATTTTGCCGATCTCACTTCGAACGGTGGTTTGCGAGAGCTGCACAATCCCCAGTTCGGGATCGGCAATCCCATAGGAGGCCTTCACCGGATCGATAATTTGAAAATAGAGCACCGCATCTACTTTGATGAGCACGTTGTCTTTCGTAATGCAGTCTTGTTCGTCGACCGTGATGATCTGTTCCTTAAGTGGATGCCGATAGCGAACCGCCTCCACGAACGGAACCAGCAGATGCAATCCCGCGGTCAAGGTCTTTTCAAACCGGCCCAACCGCTCGACCACCCAGGCTTCCTGCTGCGGCACCACTTTGGCGGCGGCGTTCAAAACCACGATCACCGCGAATGCAAAAAAAGCCAGCACGATAATCAATGCCATCGCAGTTCCTCCTACTCCGGTGCAATCCAGAGCGTCAGATCCTTTATCTCGGAAACGCGGCACCGCTGACCGCGCGCGATTGCCAGGTTGCTGACATTGCGCGCATTCCAGGTGGTGCCACGCATTTCCGCCTTGCCGAATCCCAGCGCCGGCAGATCGTCGATCGGCACCGCTATCTGACCCACCACGTTACCCAACTCGGGTTCGCCTTCATCGCGGGCCAGAAGCGTCGTAGCGAGCCAGTCGCGCGCCCACAATAAGGTGGCGGTCGAAAGGATGCCGAACGCAAGCCATTGAACCCACAGTTCAGTGTGAGTGAGACCGGCGACCGCGCCGACGATGATCGCGCTCGCGCCGACGCAAAACAGCGTGAAGTTGCGCGTAGTGTGAGTTTCCAGCGCGATGAGCGCGATTCCCAGAATTCCCCATAGCCACCATGGCATCGAAGTTCACCTGTGCCGATCCGCCTCGCTGATTCACGCCTGGTTAGCAGGAGGATCGCACAATTCGGGCTCTAGCATGCTGAGTTAGGCCAAGAAAGGTGCCTCGCCCTTGACTGGCGAGCGCGCTGTCAGGTCGGGAAAAGTGCTTAGATCCAGAAGAGAATGCCGCGAGTTGGCGAGTCGATCGCGCGCGCGATGCCGCGCGTGTATAACGCGATCTGCGTCCGATATTCGTCGAGGCGCGAGACGATCGCGAGATCGGTTTTGAAATCGACCACATTCCAAATCGTCTTGCCGTTCGCAACTTCGGCAAACGCGAGATCCGCGATTCCCTCGATGATCGCGCCGTCGTCGAGTTTCAGGAGGACCGGGCACTCGCGCCGCACGTCGGAGCTGCCTCGCACGCGCGTCATTAATGGCGACTTCAGCGCGACGGATACCGCGCGCGCGGCCGCCGCGACTTCCGCATCGTCGGCGCCAAGCATGCGGCCTTCGGCAGCCACCGCAACACCAATCGCATCGTTGGATGCTTCCAGGCTGACCCGCAGCATCGCGAGATGGACCAGGCTGCCGAAGCGCGGTCCATGCGGCCGCCTCGGATCGCGTTGTGTCTCGATGACTTCGATTTCGAGCCCGTCGCTTTTCGGCTCGGCAATCGCCAGCTCGGTGGCAGTCCTGACGTGCATCGTCGGCGTCTCGCCGGTCGCGATCAGCTTTGCACGCGCGTCGTTCCATGCGGTCCATTGATCGCGCCCGCGGGTCGAAACGATATTCTCCTTGTCGGCTTCGAGCAGCCGGATCTGCCGCAGGCCCATCGTTTCGCGAACGTCGAGTTCGAGCCTCGACGGATCCCACCAGACCACGCGATGCGATCCGACCCGCGCCTGATGCATTCCCGGCATCACCGATTTTTCCTTCCCCGAAGCACCGTAACCATTCGCCCTGACGCGCACGCTGTCATCGCCGAATTCCGGAGCTCCGGGCGGTGTCCGCGTGATCGGGCCGCGACGTTTTTTCGGATCGGGATAAATGGCGGGGCTCAAGCCTTGCAGCCAGCCCTCGCGCTCCTCGTCGCCGACCGCCGGCACCACCAACAAATCGCGCGCGCGGGTTGCGGCAACATAGAGGACGCGAATAGCTTCTTCATGGTCGCGCCGGCCTTCATCTTCGGCATTGTCGAGCAGCTCCAGCGGCGCGTAACCGGCCAGCCGCTGTGCGCAAAGCTTCTTGCTCGGGTTCACATGACGCGACGGCTCGCGCGTCTCCTTGCAGGTCAAATCCGCAAGGATGACGATTGGAAACTCCAAGCCCTTGGCGCGATGCACCGTCATGATGCGCACGCCCTCGGTACCCTCCTCGACCACCGGCACTTCGCTCGCCTCGTCGCGTTCCGCACGCTCCTCCAGCTCATCGACGAAACCGCGAAACGAAGTTGCACCGCCGCGCGCTTCGTAGCGCCGCGCCATGTCCATCAATCGCATCACGTTGGCCAGCGCCTGCTCGCCGGTGGGCCAAATCGCAAAGCCTGCGTGAGCGCGGGTCTCATTGAGCACGCGCGCGATGGTGTCGGCGATCGGACGGCGATTTCGTCCGCGATGGAGATCGCGCAAAAGCTCAAGCGCGCGGCCAACTTGCGCAACCTCGGCGGTGGCGCCCTCTTTGAGTTTTCGAAACGGATGCAGGCTGCCTTGCTGCGTCTCGCGATATTCGAGCAATGCCCCGTCGGAGAGCGCGAAGACGGGTCCGCGCAGCGCCGCGAACACCACCAGTTCGTCGTCGGGACGTTCGATTGCGCCGAGCAGGTTGCGAATCGCCTCGACCTCCTCGCGCTCGTTGAACGAGCCGCCTTTGATGAGCACGTGCGAGATGTGTCGCGCTTCGAGCGCGCGTATATAAGGACGCGTGACATCTCTGCCGAAGGTGTTGAGGCGTCGAAACAGGATACAAATGTGGCGCGCTTCGATTGGCACCCGCTTATCCGGCGCCTCGCGCTCGGTAACCGTCCAGCCGCTTTGGTGGATGAGCCAATCCACATAAGCCGCGGTCGCGTCGGGCAGTGATTCGTCGATCTTCCATTGCCGAATGTAGCGGCCATCGTCCGAATAGGGCGCGGGTACCGGCAGCGCCACGATCGCGGGCTGCGTCTCGACGCCATCACGAAATTTCTGCAACGGAACGTAGGCCGGCTGGGTGTCCGTTTCGGCGGACATCAGCGGCGCCATCGCAGCATTGACCATTTCCTGCAGTTCCCTGGTCGCGCGGAAACTCACCGTTAGATGCTCCAGCGCAGCGCCGCGTTTGACCAGGCGGGTTTTGAGACCCTGATAAAGGGAAACGTCGGCGCGCCGAAAGCGATAGATCGATTGCTTCGGATCGCCAACGATGAACAACTTCCCGGGCGTTGGCCGCACCTCTTCCCAGTTCGCTTCTGCGGGATCGTCAGACGACAGCAGGAGGAGAATCTCGGCCTGCAACGGATCGGTGTCCTGGAATTCGTCGATGAAAATATGGGTGAAGCGATGCTGCAGGTCGGCGCGCACATCGGCGTTGTCGCGCACGAGATCACGCGCCACCAGCAGCAGGTCGAGAAAATCGAGCACCCCGGCACGCTGCTTGAAGGCCTCGTAGTAGTCAGTTACCGGGCGCATTTCTTTTCGCAAAAGAGGTGCGAGATCCTTCCCGGCCGCTTCGCGAAATTCGAGCAGACGCGTATGCAGCGCGCTGCGCAGCGCGAGGACTTCGGCGCGCGGACGCTCGCCGAACAGCTCGCCACGACTGCCCCAGGTGAATTTGTTCTGGTTGCGGACGAGCGAGCACAGCACGTGCTCGAGCGCATCGTAGTCCCGCTCGCGCTGCGAACCCTCGAGGCGAATGGCCTCAGCGACCGGACGGCTTATCTCATCGAGCGAGCGGCGCAGCCAATCGTCGGGACGCCCGTCCTCCGCGACGCGCGCCAGCTTCTCGATATCGTCGACCAGCCCGTCGATTTCGCGATCGCGATTGAAGGCGACACGCTCCCACGAAGCATCGAAGTCGCGCCATTCGCGCAACGCATTGGCCGCACCCCGCGCGATCGGACGTGGCCCCTCGCCTTGAATGGCGTCGCGGCGCCGCAGCAGCCTGCGCATCCCCGGCCCCGGATCCTTGAGCGTCTCCTCGAACCAGCGCTCGAAGGCGGCCTCAAAAAGATTGCCCGCAACATCTTCCGCGGCAACCTCGAAGGCTGGATCGACGCGCGCTTCAACCGGACGCTCGCGGAGCAGATCGGAACAGAAGGAGTGGATGGTCCCGATGCGGGTCTCCTCGAGATCCTCCAGCGCGGCAAGCAGATTCGATTGCTCGGAATCATTAAACGATGTCTTGTCGCGACAGGCTCGATCGATTTCCTCGCGCAAGCGCAGCTTCAATTCACCGGCGGCCTTCTCGGTAAAGGTCACCGCGACGATGGCTCGCAGGCGCGCCCGCCCCGACGCGATTACCGCGATGATGCGGTTGACCAGTTCGGTGGTCTTGCCGGTGCCGGCCGCGGCTTCAATTACAAGCGTGGTATCGAGGTCGCGCCGGATACGATCGCGCACTCGCTGATCGGCTGGCGTCATGGCTTGCCTCGCAGATTCCAGAGCGGATCGAGGCGCTGGGCCTCTTTGGTTTTGGCTGCGCCACTGAAGCCGGTGCCGCCCGCCTTGATGCGCATCCGCTGCTCTTCGTAGGGACCACACACGCGCCGGAAATTGCACCACTCGCACTCGCGAGGCTCGGGGACAGCCGGCAGGAATCCCGCTTTAAGGGCGCCGTCGACAGTCGCGACGAAATCGAGCGCGGCGGCGCGCGCGGTTTCATCGATCTCGACGATGCGCTCCTCGTAGTTACCAGTCGCGGTGCAGTAGTAGAGGCGCCCGCTGCGCACCGGCTCGGCGAGCAACCGCTCCGCCGCAAGTGCATACAAGACCGGCTGAAGGGTCTTGCCGCCTCCGATGACGAAGTTTTTCTGGGCGCGCACTTTGCCGGTCTTGTGGTCGGTGACCCGTAGCACGCCGTCGGCCGAGCGCTCGATCAAATCAATGGAGCCTCGCAGCTTGAGGCCGCCGGCGAGCTCGATCGGATCCAGGGAACTCAAGGGATCGGCGTGATCGCGATCCTTGAGTCCGAAGGCGAGTTCGAAGCGCTCGGGACAGTATTTCTGCGGATCGTTTGCCGCGCGTCGCAGCCATTCGCGAAGATCGGCACGAATCGCGTCGACGCCGTCCTTCCAAACCCGCTCGATGGCCGGCGCGAGGTCGTCGCGCGATCGCTCAGCGACAGCATCAACCAGATGCTCAAGCTCGCCCTGCACGGTTTCGAGGTTTGCCGGCGTGACCGGAAGCAGGTGCAGGTTGCGAAGGCGCGACAGGATCTCGAACTGAATCTCGTGGGTCAGACTGCCTCGCGTAAGCGGATCGATCGCCTCGATGGCCTCGGGATCCTCACGTGGCTGTAAACGAAAAATCGCGTGCAGCACGAATTTGTACGGGCACTTGGAGAAGTTTTCTAGTGCGGTTGGTGAATACGCGCGCCCGTTGGCAGCCGACGAAACCTGATGACGCTGAAGCGCTTGCATCGCGCCGGGTCCTGGATCGACCAGGCCGTCTGCGCTGGTCCACTTCGGACGCCATCGCCGCGCGCGGGCGCGCAAAGCACGCGGCAAGTGGGGGTTCGAGTCTTCGTTCAAAAGGTAGTGCGCAGCGCCGATGGTCTCCTCAGGATCCTTGCCGACCAGCTTGTTCAGCACCGCGAGATCGAATTCCGCGGTGTCGATCGCGACGTTTTCGTTCTCCGGCGCGGGCCACCCCAGCCGGGTCGCCTGCTCGCATGCGGCCCGCCGCGCGAGCTCCGCGAATCCGGGGAGCCGTCCTTCCGCCGCGCGCATCAACTCCAGCGTATAGAAGGACGGCACCCGAGGGCGTCCCTGGTCCAGGTCGACGCGCGGATACGAGAACATCGCTACGCGCGTAGCTGCCCCGGCTGCGAGGCGGAGCGCCAGCCGTTCCGCTTCGCGGCGCGCCGCCTGGGTTTTCAAATCGGGGCTGACGTTGGTGCGTATCGCATCGGAAAGAATCGGGTCTTCAGTGAGTTTCTTCGGAAACATCCGCTCGGCGAGTCCAGGGACGATAACCAGGTCGAACTCCATGCCACGCGCATAAGCGGGCGGCGCGACGAACACGGATCCATAGCGGCGGCGCGACGGACGAGCTTCGAGGCGACCGAGCCGCTCCGACAAAACCGTCAGCACCTCGTCGAGTCCGAGCAGGCCCACGGGCGCCATCGGCTCGAGTTCCGCGAGCGCAGCGAGAACCGGCGCCGAATCGCGCACAGCAAGCATCGTCAGCTCGCGCAAATAGTCGAGCCATCCGCGCCACGTCGCGCTTTTCGGATGCTCCGCGAGCTTGTCGATGATCGGCAGCGCCACCGTCTTGAGATGGTCGAGGTCGACGAGCTGGCGATCGATCCATCCGCCTTCTTCGGGAGGAAGCTCGCCGCGCTTGCGCCGCAGTTCGGTCTCTACGCCGGCGAGGCGACGCCGCCATCGATCGCGCCCGCCAATGACTGCGGACTCGACCAGCAGCTTCTCCCATCGCCACGGCGCTTTGAGCGTTCCTTCGACCACCGGCACCGGACTGACCTCGGGCGGCTCGGTTTCAGGCACGGCGGGTGGCAGATCGAGGTCGGCGGCAAGCGGGCTGGAGAAAACTTCCGCCTCCGGCGGATTGAATGCGCCGGGAATCAGCGCATCGGGATTCGGAACCTGTGCGAGCGAGAGATATTCGGCAAAGCATTTCGCGGAAAGATTTTCGCGCGCACATTCGAGCAGTTGCAGTAAAGCGCGGCCACCCGGCTCGGGCCGGCGGGTGCCCTTCGCGAAGTAAGCGGGAATGCCGGCACGGTTTAGCGCTTCCTCGAGGTACGGGCCATATCGTTCGCCCACGTGGCATAGCACGGCGATTCGATCGAACGGGACGCCGTGACGCGCCTCATCCTGAATGCGCCGCGCGATTTCCACCGCCTCGTGCATCTCGCCCGGCGCCGATACCACCGTGACGGTGCCGTCGAGAGCGGATTCCTCGGGCGCGTTCAGGAACAGATGATCCTGCAACCTTCGCAATGAAGTCGGCGCGGGTCCTTCTCGGCCCGCGAGCGAGATGGTTTCCGTTTTGAGCGCGCGCTCCAGGAATGATCGCGTGACTTGATCGCCTGCGGGAATCGTTGCGAGGAAAGCAGGCGCGCGCAAAGCGAGCGCCTCGACCAGCTCGGCCTCGAGCACCGTCTCGATAGCGACATCGAGCATCACGCATGGGATACCGGCGAATCGAGGGGCATCCTTGGCCTGCAATGATTTGGCGGCTGCAATCAGGATGCTGGCGCGATCGGCAAGCTTCGCGGCATCCAGTTCGGCGGCGAATTCGTCGATCGCATTCGCCAGTGCCTCCGCCGCCCCGCCCTTGCCTTTGAGCTTGTTCGGCATGATCCGATTCAACCGAAGCTCGGAAATGGTGCGGGCGAGCGCGCGAGGAAAACCCGGGCGAGCGATCACCGGATCGAAGTACTCCAACGCGCCGGTGCCCTTGAGGCGATGCACCACCCGTGCGGTTATCGCCTCGATCGCGAGTCCGGCCGCCGGTGCTAGGGCATTCAGATTGAGATGATCGCTCGCGAGCAGGCCTGCGAGGCGATTAAGCGTCAGCCGATGGATGCCGAAGGTCGCGCCGCTCCTCATCGAGACGCCGCGCACCAGGTCATCGGCAGCTTCGCGGCTGGCGCCGATCACCAATGCCTCGGTACCCGCCGGCAGCTTTTCGAGGAAAGTGGCAGCGGCGCGGATGCGCTCGGATGCGCGCGGGGAGCTAACTATCTCGCACGGCGTATGCTTCATCCGCAGGACGTGTGGTTGTGAGCGATTCGGATTGCCCGTTAATCGTCCATCGACCGCGAAAACTCCGCAAGAGGCGCCCGATGAAGCTTTCCACATGGATTCCCGATCTGTGGAGGCATGTTAAACTCAACCGATGCGCATTCTCCTGACCTCAGCGCTGGTTGCGCTCCTTGCGGGGCTGGCGCTTGCCGCCGATTCTCCCGCGCCCAATGAGTTCGGCGGCGTGCCGCTCGGCGCCTCGCTGTCCGAACTCAAGTCGCGATATCGCGACACTACCCGCAATCCCGACAGCGATCGGCATTTCCAGGTTTATCAGGTGCCTACACTCCATGGTGCGAGCGTCAAGTCGCCCGGCGCATTTCAGATTTATTCGGGACACGTCGTGGGCGGACAAATCCTGCTCGATTCGCATAGTGCCCACTATTGGTTCGACGCGATGGTCGCGCGATATGGGAAACCCGACAGTTGCACCTACTGCAATGATCCCGAACTGGTGACCGCGGTGTGGAATTGGGACAACGGCACCAAGCTCAAGATCGATGCCGAGATGCTGACGGAGTTGACCAGCGAAGGGGCGGCGCAACGCTCGGCGTGGCTGGCACGGGGTGATTCGTCAAATGAGCTGGCGGACAATGGCGATGAAATGACGGACGAAGGTGCGGCGGTGCCGGCCGCATCGTCGAGGAAGCGCCGACTCGCAGAACATCGCGAGACCGGGCACTCCGCGCCGTCGCAACCGCATCAAGCGCGAACCTCCGGATGGCGTGGTTACTACAACGACATCAACTCGCGCCTCGAGCATTGGCTCGGCTGGAGCAAATAGCCGTTGCGGTCATGATCGCGAGCGGGTAAGCCTCACTCGTGCGGTTGACCAATCTTAAGACTACGGTGCCGCTGCCGCGTGGTCCCGGCACGATCGAGACCTTCAACTTCGTGCGCAATCCGTTCAAATTCATGGACGATTGCGCGCGCCGTTTCGGCGACTGGTTCACGGTGCGCGTCCCGGGCGTCTCGCCCTTCATCTTCACCAGCGATCCGGCAGCGGTTCGCGAAGTGTTTCTGGGCGATACCGAGCTGCTGTACGCCGGTAAAGCCAACCGACCGCTGGGCGCCTTCATGGGGGAAAAATCGGTGTTATTCCTCGATGGCGCGGCTCATTTGCGCGATCGACGCCTCATCCTGCCCTCGTTTCAGGGCGAGCGGATGCGAGCCTACGGCGCTATGATGCGTGACATCGCTCGCAAGGCCATCGCGCGTTTCCCCGTCGGCGAAGCTTTCCCGATTCATCCGCGCATGCGCTCGATCACCTTCGACGTCATCATGCGCGCGGTGTTCGGGCTTGACGATTCCGCCGATGCGTTGCGGCTTAAAGACGCCCTCCGCAGATTTTTCGATGTATCGACCAGCCGCTTCGGCTCTCTGCTTCAGCTTCCGGCGATGCAGATCGATCTTGGGCCATGGAGCCCCTGGGGCCGCCTGGTTCGCATCAATCGCGAGGTCGAGGCATCGCTGTTCGCGGAATTCGCGCGCCGCCGCGAGGAAAATCGCTCCGGCCGGGAAGACATCCTCTCGATGCTGCTCCTCGCACGGGATGAGACCGGCGCGCCGATGAGCGATCGCGTCCTGCGCGACGAGATGATGACGCTGATTCTCGCTGGACATGAAACCACCGCGGCGTCGCTGGCGTGGACGATCAACCGGTTGGTCATGAATCCCGAAGTGTTGGACCTCGCGACGTCTGAATCCGCCAATGCTTCTGCCGATACCGATGCGAACTCACTCAGGTACCTGGACGCGGTGCTAAGCGAAACGATGCGGCTGGACACAGTGGTTCCTAACGTCGGTCGCGAGCTGCAGGCACCGATGAAGATTGCGGGCCAGGAGCTTCCCAAGGGCGTCGTGCTCGCGCCGTGCATCTACCTTACGCATCGACGCGCTGATCTATGGCCCGAACCGGAGAAATTCAATCCGGCGCGATTCCTCGATGCCCGGCCAAATCCATACGGGTTTTTCCCCTTCGGTGGCGGCACCCGCCGATGCATCGGCGCCGCATTCGCGACCTATCAGATGAAAGTAGTGTTATCCGAGTTGCTGCGAAGCGTGGAACTTGCGCCCGCCGCGGGCTACACCGCGAAGCCCATCCGCTCGAGCATCGCGCTCGCCCCCTCCGAGGGAATGCCGGTCCGCGTAGCGCGCCGCCTCTCCTGAAGAACGCCGAAATTTCGCTGCGACCCGACCGATCTCCCTTTTAGACCTTGGGCCATTCGCCGGTGGGACGGGTTTCGCAGCGGCATCCGCGCGCCGCGCAACTCACCCCGCCGTTCGGATGCTGGATGTGGACATTCAGCTTGTGTTGGCAATTGGGGCATTCGCCCGGCGTCACTTTGGGTTCCAGGCGAAGCCCATTCCGACGCGGCTTGAATGGAAGTACCTTCGCCAAGATCTTCCCGCTACCCAGCTACTTGGAATCGCGCTCGACTTTGGCCAGCGCGCGTAACCGCATACCCGACAGCCGGATGAAGCCTTCCGCGTCAGCTTGCTGATAGCCGCCCGCTTCCTCGAAGCTGGCGATCTTCGCGTCGTACAGCGACTTGGGCGATTTTCGACCGACGATGGTCGCGTTGCCCTTGAACATCTTGATACGCGCGACGCCCTCGACATTGCGTTGACTATCATCGATGAGCGTCTGCAACGATTCGCGCTCCGGCGCGAACCAGTAACCGTTGTAGACCATCTCGGAGTAGCGCGGGATCAGCGAGTCGCGCAGATGCAGCACCTCGCGATCGAGGGTGAGCTGCTCGACCGCGCGATGCCCATGCAGCAGTAACGTCACTCCCGGCGTCTCGTATACGCCACGCGATTTGATTCCGACGTAGCGATTCTCAACCAAATCGACGCGCCCGATTCCGTGGCGTCCCGCGATTTGATTGGCACGCTCAATGATCGACGCAGGCCCAAGACGCTCACCGTTGATCGCAACCGGATTTCCCTTGGTGTATTCGATCTCGACGTACTCAGGCTCGTTCGGCGCCTGCTCGGGTGCGACCGTGAGGCGGAACATGTCGTGGTAGGGCTCGCGCCACGGATCTTCGAGGATGCCGCCCTCGTAACTGACGTGCACGAGGTTGCGATCCATCGAGTAAGGTTTTTCGGCGGTGACGGAAACCGGAATCTTCTTCTCGCTCGCGTACGCGAGCATGTCGGCGCGGCCCTTGAATGGCCACGAAGCCAGACGCCATGGCGCGATAATTCTGAGCTCGGGCGCCAACCGCGCAAAGGTTAGCTCGTAGCGCACCTGGTCGTTGCCCTTACCTGTCGCGCCATGCCCAACCGCATCGGCGCCCTCCGCGCGAGCGATCTCAACCTGCTTCTTCGCAATAACCGGCCGCGCAATCGAGGTGCCCAGAAGGTAATAGCCTTCGTAGACTGCGTTGGCGCGCATCATCGGGAAAACGAAATCGCGTGCGAATTCCTCGCGCTGATCCACCAGATAGAGCTTGCTCGCGCCGGTCTTGAGCGCCTTCTCTTCGAGGCCTACAGTCTCTTCGGCCTGCCCAAGGTCGGCGCAGTAGCAGATTACCTCGCAGCCGAACTCGTCCTTGATCCAGCGCAGGATGACCGACGTGTCGAGACCGCCGGAGTATGAGAGGACCAGTTTTTTTATCGATTGGGTTGCCATCTCAGCTTCCTGGAGTTGGAGTTACGAGCTGCATGATCTCCGGTCGCAGCAGCCACACCATCACGGCCTTCTGCGCATGAAGCCGGTTCTCGGCCTGATCGAGCACCACCGACTGCGGACCGTCGATGACTTCGTCGGTGATTTCCTCGCCGCGATGGGCCGGCAGGCAGTGCATCACCAACGCGTCCCGCGAAGCGCGCTTGAGCATCACCTTGTTCACCTGAAATTCCTTGAAATCGCGTCGCCGCTTGGCCGCTTCCTTCTCCTGACCCATCGAGGTCCACGTGTCGGTATAAACCACGTCGGCATCTTTGATGGCCTCGGTGGGATCATTGGTCATGATACCCAGCTCCTCGCGCCGCATCCGATCGAGGAAGCTCTTTTGCGGCTCGTATCCCGGCGGACACGCGATGCGAAGTTCGAAACCACCAAGCGCGGCGGCCTCGATCCAGCTCTGCGCCATGTTGAATCCGTCGCCGAGGAACGCCACGCGGCGCTTGCGCAGGTCGCTACCGTAGCGTTCCTGCATCGTCAGCAAATCGGCCAACAACTGACAGGGATGCAGCAAGTCGCTGAGCCCGTTGATGACGGGCACGCTCGATTCATGCGCCATTTCGACCGCGGTCTGATGTGCGAAGGTGCGAATCATTATGAGGTCGACCGTGCGCGAGATGTTGCGCGCAACATCCTTTACCGATTCACGTTCGCCGATTCCGATGTCGCCGGCGGCGAGATAGATGGCGTGTCCGCCCAGTTGCGCCATCCCGGTTTCGAACGTGATGCGGGTGCGCAATGACGGCTTCTGGAAGACCATCGCAAGGGTTTTGCCGCGCAGGTGTGGATGCTCGAGGCCGATTTTCAGCTCAGCCTTCAGCCGTGCGGCGAGGGCCAGCAACCCATGAAACTCAGCGCTGTTGAGTGAGGAGAGATCGAGGAAGTCACGTTTCATGGCGGTTGCGCTACTTGCCGGCGACCTTCGGCATCGGTGCCTCTTTCAGCGCGCGCTCGATGATCGCGAGGCCCGCGTCCGCATCTGCGCGCGAGAGGTTGAGCGGCGGCAGCAATCGCAGCACGTTGCCGGCGGTACCGTTCACCAGCAATCGCTCCTTCAGGCATGCGTCGACTACCGGCTTCGGGTCGTGCTTTAGCACCACGCCAATGATCATGCCGAGCCCGCGAACCTCGGTAATCCGGTCGAGTTTTGCGGTGATCTCTTTCAGCCGCTGCATCAAGTAGCCGCCGACCTCGGCGGCATTCTGCGTGACACCTTCCTTGTCGAGCGCATCGTTCACCGCCAGTGCCGCGGCGCATGCCACCGGATTGCCGCCGAAAGTGGTGCCATGACTGCCGGGCGTCAAGGCACTGGCGATCTCCGGTTTGGCAATCATCGCGCCGATCGGCAAACCGCCGCCCAGCGCCTTGGCGAGGGTGACAATGTCCGGCTTGATGCCGCTGTGCTCATAGGCGAAAAACTTGCCAGTGCGGCCCATCCCGGTTTGCACTTCATCGAGGATGAGCAGCAACTTCGCGCGATCGCAGAGCTCGCGCAGCCGTTTTAGATAATCCGGACGCGGAACGACCACACCGCCCTCGCCCTGGATCGGCTCGACCATGATCGCCACGGTCTGATCGGTGAGAGCCTTCTCCAGCCCACCGATGTCATCGAAATTGACCAGCTTGAACCCGGGGACCAGCGGCAGGAATCCCTGATGGTATTTTTCCTGACCAGTGGCGCTTAGCGTTGCCATCGTGCGGCCATGAAAGGAGCCCAGCGTCGCGAGGATTTCGAAACGCCCCTTACCATCCTTGTGACCCCACTTGCGCGCCAGCTTGATCGCGGCCTCATTGGCTTCCGCGCCCGAGTTGCCGAGGAACACCTTGCCGTCGCCGAAGCGTTTCGAGAGACGCTCAACCAGCCGTGCCCCCGGCTCGGTATGAAACACGTTGGAGACGTGAGTGAGCTTCTCGGCCTGCTCCTGGATGGCGCGGACCACACCCCGATGCTTGTGGCCGAGGCTGGTCACCGCAAGCCCGCAGAAAAAATCCAGGTAGCGGGTGCCGTCGGCATCGTAGAGGTAGGAACCCTCGCCGCGCGCGAACGCAAGCGGAAGGCATCCGTAGATATCGACCATGTGGGCGTGGGTGGTTTCGATTATTTCGGCGCTGTTCATTCTCTTGTACTTCGGCTCTAATCCTTTGGAATTTGGCGCGAATTTATCGGCACTGATTCATCGACGGACGTTGCGTCGGCGGCCGTTCAGTTCCGTTACCTTGGCGCTCGCCGGCGTCACCTCGGTCCCGACACCGGAGTCTGTGAAAGTCTCCAGCAGCACCGCATGCCGTACGCGTCCATCAAGGATGTGCGTTTTTGCAACACCGTCGCGCAATGCGTCGATGCAGCATTCGACCTTGGGAATCATGCCTTCATGAATCACCCCGCGCCCGATGAGCTTCTTTGCCTGCACAGGATCCAGCGTCGGGATGAGCTGACCGTCCTTGTCCTTCACACCCTCGACGTCGCTAAGCAGGATAAGCTTCTCGGCTTTCAGCGCACCCGCGATCTTTCCCGCCGCCACGTCCGCATTGATGTTGTAAGTCTGCCCCTCGCGATCGAAGCCCGTAGGTGCAATTACCGGGATGAACCCGGCGCCATCGAGGGTGCGCAGGATGTCTACATTCACTTCGACCACGTCACCGACGAGGCCGACATCCACCTTGCTCTTGCGGCCCGCCTCATCGCTGACGACCATCTGCATCTTGCGCGCGACGATCATGTCGGCGTCTTTGCCGGAGAGGCCGACCGCGCGGCCGCCCTGGCGCGAAATCGTCTGCACGATGTCTTTGTTGATGCGTTGCAGAACCATTTCGGCGGCTTCCATGGTGGGTGCATCGGTCACTCGCATGCCGCGCACGAAGGTGGACTTGAGCCCCAGTTTATCGATGAGCTGCGTGATCTGCGGACCGCCGCCATGCACCACCACCGGGTTGATGCCGACCAGGTCGAGCAACACGATATCCTGCGCGAAGGCCTCGGCGAGTTCCGGCGAGCCCATCGCGTGGCCGCCGTATTTGATGACGAAGGTCTTGCCGCGAAAGCGCCGAATATAGGGAAGCGCCTCAGCTAAAATCTGCGCCCTATCGACTAGGTCCTGCACTCTTTCTCCAAATGCGTAGCAGCGTCGCTTGTTCGACCTGCGACGCTTACAACTTCCTATATCCCACGTTTGTTACAGGATGTAGCGCGACAGGTCCTCATTCTTGAGGATTGGATCCAGACGGCGGTGCACGTACTCGCCGTCGATCCTGATGTCGCGTTCGGTCAGTTCCGGCGCGCTGAAGGAAATCTCTTCCAGCAGGCGCTCGAGCACCGTATGCAACCGTCGCGCGCCAATATTTTCGGAGCGCGCGTTCACCTGCGCCGCGATTTCCGCCAAGGCAGCAACCGCGTCATCGGTAAAATTCAGATTTATGTGCTCAGTGTCCATCAACGCCACATATTGCTTGGTCAGCGCGTTTTCGGGTTCCGTTAGAATCCGGATAAAGTCCTCGCGAGTCAAGGCATTCAGCTCGACCCGAATCGGAAAACGGCCCTGGAATTCGGGAATCAGATCGGACGGTTTGCTGGTGTGAAACGCCCCCGACGCGACAAACAGGATGTGGTCGGTGCGAACCACCCCGTATTTGGTGTTGACGCTGGAGCCCTCGACAATCGGCAGCATGTCGCGCTGCACGCCCTCGCGCGATACATCGGGTCCGCCGGCGCCCTGGCGGCCGGCAATCTTGTCGATCTCATCGATAAAGATGATGCCGGACTGTTCCGTGCGCACGACTGCCTCGCGCGCGACGTTTTCCATGTCGACCAGCTTGGCGGCCTCTTCCTGCGAAAGGAGCTCGAGGGCCTCGGGAATCTTGACCTTTCGGGTACGCGTCTTCTTCGGCATGATCTGGCTCATGAGGTCCTTGATGTTGAACCCCATCTCTTCCATGCCTTGCGGAGTGAATACCTCGACCATCGGAGTTGATTGCGCGCTGACCTCGATCTCGACCTCGCGGTCGTTCAGATGACCATTGCGAAGCAGCTTGCGCAGTTTCTCGCGGGTATCGGCGCGCGATGAATCTTCGACTTCGATGTTGCCTCCCTCGGGCGTGATTCCTACCGGACGGCGCACTTTGGCCGGGGTGGGAAAGAGGATATCAAGGAGTTTCTCTTCGGCATTTTCGCGCGCGCGCGCCTCCACGCCGCGCTGCGCCTCCTCGCGCACCATCTTCACGGCCAGCTCGGTCAGATCGCGGATCATCGATTCGACGTCGCGACCGACGTATCCGACCTCGGTGTAACGCGAGGCCTCCACCTTGATAAATGGCGCCTGCGCGAGGCGAGCGAGGCGTCGCGCGATTTCGGTTTTGCCGACCCCGGTGGGCCCGATCATCAGGATGTTCTTCGGCGCGATTTCATCGCGCAGTTCAGGCGCGACCTTCTGCCGACGCCATCGATTGCGCAGCGCGATCGCAACCGCGCGCTTCGCATCATGCTGCCCGACAATGTAGCGGTCGAGCTCGGATACGATTTCGCGCGGCGTCATCACCGCGGGTGGGGCTAATAATTCCGCCATCGCTATATCTTAAGCATGAACCGCCGCGGTGCGGGAATCACAGCTCTCCAATCACAACTCTTCGATCACGAACTGGTCGTTGGTATATACGCAGATTTCCGAGGCCACTTTCATCGCGCCCTCCGCGATTTCGCGCGCACTCATCTGCGGCGCATGACGAATCAGCGCCCGCGCAGCCGACAGCGCGTAGTTGCCGCCCGAGCCGATCGCAAGGACACCGTCATCGGGCTCGATCAACTCACCAGTCCCGGAGATCATCAGCGAAGTCTCGCGATCGGCCACTACTAACAGGGCCTCGAGGCGGCGCAGGATGCGATCGGTTCGCCAGTCTTTCGCCAGTTCAACGGCGGCCCGACGCAGCACGCCATTGTACTCCTGCAGCTTGCCCTCGAACTTGTCGAACAACGCGACGCTATCGGCCACCGCGCCGGCGAAACCCGCGAGTACCTGGTTGTTATGCAGCCGACGCACCTTCTTGGCGGTCATCTTCATGATGGTGGCGTTGCCCATCGTGACCTGGCCGTCGCCGGCGACCACCACGTGGCCCGCATGACGAACGGAAATTATTGTTGTGCCGTGAAACTCCATAAAACTAGGCGCGCGGATGCGCCCGGCGGTAGACCTCCTTGAGATGATTCACACTCACATGAGTATAGCGCTGGGTGGTCGCGAGGCTCGCATGCCCGAGCATTTCCTGGATCGAGCGTAAGTCGGCGCCCGCGTTCAGCATATGGGTTGCGAACGAATGCCGCAGGCCATGCGGTGTGACGCTCGAGACCAGGCCCGCATCGAGGATCCGCTGCGCAACGACTTTCTCGACACTGCGCGTAGTCAGCCGTGTGCCGCGCAGATTGGTGATGACGGGAGCATTCGGATCGGCGGGAATCGGCATCACCACGCGCCATGCCTTCAGCGCATCGAGCGCGGGCTCGCCAATCGGAACGACCCGATCCTTGGCGCCCTTACCTGCCCGCACAGTCAGCATCCCAAGTTCGTCATCGATGTCACGCCAATCGAGGCCGACCAACTCGCTCACCCGCAAGCCCGAGGAATACAGCACCTCGAGGATCGCGCGGTCACGCACCATCGCGGGAGTTTCGGCCGCCTCCGGCTCATGCTCGATGAGGCGCCGCGCCTCGCTCTCCTGCAGGATCGACGGCAAATGGTGCTGCGACTTGGGAGACCGCAAGGCGCGCACCGGACTCGTCGCGCCGAGGCTCGATTCGCGATACCGAAAGAACGCCTTGATGGCCGACAGGCGCCGCTGCACGGTTGCGCGCGCGGCGGCGTTGCGCATCAGCTCGGCGAGGTACTGGCGAACGTGATCGGCTGTGATGCGATCGACGGCGACCTCGCCCTTCGCATCGACGAGGCTGCCCCGTTCCAGCAGAAAGGCGCGCAACGACATCAGGTCGCGGCGATAGTTGCTGACCGTATGCCTCGACGCGCGGGCGGCTTTCGCCAGCGACGTCGCGAACGCTTCGATATCGTGGAGCACTCGCGAGCTATGCTACCAACCGCCTCGACGCTACTAAAGCGGCTCGCTCGCACAGATAGCGCGCCGTCGCTATCCTGAATATTGCGTATGAAGTGCTGGCATTGCGGCAGGGCGACGGACGTCGTCGAGCGAATCGGGTTTCGCGACGATTGCGAGGGATGCGGCCGCGCGCTCCACGTATGCCGCAACTGCAGCTTTTACGACCCGGCATACAACAACGCTTGCCGCGAGCCGCAGGCCGACCGCGTGGTCGACAAGGAGCGTTTCAATTTCTGCGAATATTTCGCACCGGGCACCGGGAAAGGTGCCGGTGCGGGGGCCCCATCGAAATCGGCCGCGCAGGCCAAGCTGGAGGCACTATTCAAAAAGCAATAGCAGCTCTCGTCGTCCTCATCAGTTTTATGGTGGGCGGATGCACCCAGGGCAACAGTGCGCGCGGTGTCGTCGATCGCTTCATCGAGGCCCGCTATATCCTCATCGATCAGCAGCAGATGCAGGAACTGACCACCGGCCTCGCGCTGGACAAAGTGCACGAGGAGATCAAGCTGACCCAGGGTCAGACCATCGATCAATCGACGCGCAAACCGGTAGTGCACTACAAGCTGGAGAAAACCCGCGGCGATGGCGACAAGCAGACGTTTCTGTTTAAGGCGCGCATCGATGTGCCCGAAGGTGGCACCTTCAAAAAGTACTGGATGATTACGGCAAAGAAGGACGGCGGGGTTTGGAAGGTATCGAACTATTCGGAGTACGACTGACACCTCACCCGGCGCTGCGCGCCACCCTCTCCCTTCAGGACAGGGTAAGAAGGAGAATCGCTTCGCGTAGGTCCTTCGCAACGAAGCGTTGCTCAGGATGACAGACCAAAGGAACATCGCAGCGATAATTCTCGCCGCCGGACTCGGAACGCGAATGCGTTCAGAGCGCGCCAAGGTGCTGCATGAGCTCGGCGGCGAGCCGATGCTCCTTCGTGCGATGCGCGCGGTCGCCAGCCTCGCGCCGGCGCCGATGGTCGTCGTAGTCGGCTATCAGGCGCGCGAGGTTGAGGCTCTTGCCCGCGCCGCCTTCCCTGCCGCCAGTGCCAACTTGACCTTCGCACTCCAGGCTGAGCAGCGCGGGACCGGCCACGCCGCACGATGCGGCATGTCGGCCATCCCAGGCGACTTCGCGGGTGACATTCTCGTCACCTACGGCGACTTGCCGATGCTGTCGCCTGCGACGCTCAAGGCTTTCCGCGCGGCGCATCGCTCAGCCGCGACCGCCGCTTCGTTCATCACCGTGACGCTTCCCGACCCTAGCGCGTACGGTCGCGTGGTGCGCGATGGCGCCGGCGACGTCAGCGCGATCGTCGAAGCACGCGATGCGACCCCGTCGCAACTCGCCATCAACGAAATTAATACCGGCGTCTATCTTGTCGATGCCGCCTTTCTGCGCGAGGCCCTCCACCAACTCGCGCCCAACAATGCCCAGGGCGAGTACTACTTGACCGATATCGTCGCGATCGCGCGCGCTGGTGGGATGCGCATCCTTGGATGGCGCGCCAACGATGCCTCCGAATTCGCCGGAATCAATTCGAGAGAGGAGCTCGCAACAATGGAAGCCGACATTCGCGATCAGGTGAACCGCAAGCTGATGGCGGACGGGGTGACGTTCATCGATCCCGCGACCGCATACATTTCGCCGAGTGCGGAAATCGGCGCCGACACCGTCATCGGACCCAACGTGCAGATTCTCGGCGCGAGCAAAATTGGACGGGGAGTTCGCATCGAGGGCACCGCGTGGCTCTCGAACGTCACTATCGGCGACCGATGCCACTTGAAACTGGGGGTGCGCGCCGAGGAATGCCACATCGGCGTCGATTCCGAAATCGGGCCGTTTGCGCATCTGCGCGCCGGCACCGACCTGGCGGGCCATAATCGTATCGGTAACTTCGTCGAGACCAAGAAAGCGCGCTTCGGCATCGGCAGCAAGGCGAGTCATCTCAGCTACCTGGGCGACGCCGTGATTGGAGCGGGCACCAACATCGGATGCGGCGTCATCACGGTGAATTACGATGGCTACGACAAATTCGTCACCGAGATCGGCGACCATTGTATGGTGGGATGCGACACGCAACTGGTCGCGCCGGTCAAGCTCGGCAACGATGTCTATGTGGCCTCGGGGACGACCATCGTGCGCGAGGTCACCGACGGTTCGCTCGTGCTATCCCATCATCCTCAAAGGGAGAAGTCGGGCTGGACGGCGGAGTTCCACAAACGTCACGAAGGCCGGCGCCCATGGTGGGTCGAGAAGTAGAGAAAGCCTCGACGACCTGAAGCTGGCTCAGTTTCCGATCGGATGCGACTTCGCGAACGGAACCAGTACGCGCACAAGCTCCTCACGTGCCTCGGACATAAAGCCGTGGCCTGCATGCGGAATCAGATGCAGCTTCGCGCCGGGAATCCTCGATGCCAGCAGCTCCGAGTTCTTCGCCGGTATGAGCACATCCTTCGCCCCCGTGATGACCAGCGTGGGCGCCTTGATCTGCGGCAATCGATCCCACGTCTGCAGCGTATAGGTTCCCTCGAGTTGGCGCTGAAATGCGAAGGGCGGGGTCGGATGCTTGAGCTGGCGTGGAATCGCGGCTTCCAGATCGCTGCGATGAGCGGCGATGTATTCCGGGGTGTAGCTGAGTGGCCATCCACGGCGGATGATCTCCTCGGGCGCGACGCCCTCACGCGGCGCGGTCAGCACCTTCAACGATTCGGGTGGCGGCGGCACCGAATGAGTTCCGCCCGCGGTGGTGCATCCGAGTGTCAGGGTATGCGTCATCGGCACGTGGCGAAGCGCGAACTCCTGCGCGATCATCCCGCCCATCGAGACCCCAAAGATGTGCGCGGTGGGAATTTCGAGATGCTCCAGCACGCCTGCCGCGTCATCCGCGAACATTTCGATCGAATACGGAATATCGGGTTTGTCACTCTGGCCGGTGCCGCGATTGTCGAAGGTAATTACGCGAAACGACTTGGCGAGATCCTTCAGCAGCTCGGGATCCCACTGCGCGGAGCTGGCGCCGAGGCCCATTATCATCAGGAGCGGATCACCGCTTCCAGAGACATCGTATTGTAGATTGACGTCGCGAATTTTAGCCTGCGGCATCGGAATAACTCCTTAACGAGGGACTGGCGCTAGTGTGCTCCAGCACGCCGCGAATTGTAAATCCCGCAACGCGCGCGGGCTATTTCGCGTCGGGCGCGATTGAAAACGACCAGGTGTAGGGCTGCGAATCCGCGACAATCGAAACGGTGTACTTGTGACCCGGCTGCAAGGGATTTTTTGGAATAACCGCCACCGCGCCATAAGCATGCAAGCCCTGACGAGCGCGCGTTTGCTGATATCCGTCGGGATTCGCATAGGAGGTCGCGTCGAAGAAACAGGTTTCGATTTGCGAACCATCTTCGGTAACGGTGCCGGAAGATATTTTCACATCTTCGCCCTCCGAGGGGGCACCGAGCTGAAGAACTATTGGCACTCCCGCGGGCGCCGCGTATCCGTGGCAACCGACCAGTGGGTCGGGATATTCGCCACCGCGATAGGCGCGCGACGGAAAATGCATAGTCGAAGGCGGAAACTCGATCGGCTTTCTCAGGCGAGCAATGGTAAACGGCATCGTGCCGAGCAATCCATTCCAGTCCATTGCGCTTCCTTCATACAGCGCGAGGAACTGCGATTTGGTAAGGCCGCGTTTGTAGATGATGACACCCGCACAGTCATCGGCTGCGCAGAAGATTCCGAATCCAACCGAGGCTAACTGCGGATCCAGCACGGAGAGCGAATCGAGGCGTGCGGCCTGCTCGTCGACCAGCGCAGCTCCGTCGGTGGGGATTGTTCTCCCGCGAATGACGTTGGCGTAGTCTGCCCACTTCGCGCCGTCCTCGGTGTACCAGGAATTACCTTCCGACTCGGAATGCGCGCTCGCGTTCCATCCGTTCTCGATCATGCGGCCGTCCTTTATGACCGCGTCCCCGGCATCGATGTGATTGTTGACCAGGTATTTCGCATGATGGAGCGCGGCTTCGTTCAACTCCGGATCAGCGACGATCGGCGCGACGCCTACGCTCGCTCGATAGAAGTTCCACCGCGTCAGAATGCTGCGAAACGGTTCCTCGAGCGGCGCCGGCGGCGGAGCGTTGGATGCGACGGAGCTTTTCGAAGTAGTCGCGCCGGGACTCTGAGATGAGCATCCAGCGAGCAGGCAAAGGAGTACCGCTGCTCCGCTCAGACCGATGAGAAGCTTCATGGAAATCCCTTAGTGCACGCAGTAACCGCCGTTTTCAAAATAGGCAATATCAGTGGGCGTCAGCGGAGGTCCCTGCATAAGATGAGCATATACGACGCTACTGTGAGCGGCATTGATGTCGCAGGACACTTCCACCACCGATCCGTTCGGAACCTGGATCGTGACGAATTCAGACGCGGTACGGTTAGAATTCTGCTGCCTCGCGGTGGCGTCTTCCTGCATCCCGGTCTCCGCGCTTGTGACCGGCTTGTCGCGGATTTCCTGACAGATCCGCTTCACGTCGATTTCGCACTTTTGACCCGACGATCCGGCCGCAGCTTGCGCGCTGCTCGAGGATGAACCGCTGGATTGCGCAGCGCAACCTGAGAGTATGCCCAACAGAATCGCTCCCGCCCACATCGCGGACAATTTAGCGATCATGGTCCCCCTCTGCGCGACCGGCGGTCACGCCGCGCTGAATGCGCGAGGGATCTCTATATCATCGGCGGTGGATTTTGTTAACTGTTTTTTCCGACACTTCAGGATCATTTCGCTCGCACCTACGTATGCGATTTCTTCGACCTCGAATCCGTGCCGCGTCAAAATGTCGGTAATTGTCGACCTCGTGTAGTGCGTGATGTGTTCGTCGTGGTAGCCGCCGGGAATCAGGAATCCATAAATCGGCTCGATGATGCGCCATCCCAACGTCGCATAGTCAGGCGTCCCGAGTATCAGGGTGCCGTCGGTCCTGAGCACGCGCCGCATCTCGGTGAACAGCGTGTCATCGAAGGTGACGTGCTCAATCACCTCGGAACTGATCAGGCAATCGAAGCTGTTGTCCTTGAACGGAAGTGCGAACGCGGAGCCTTGCGCGATGGGAATTCCGTAGCGACGCAGGAACCGCAGTTTGGGGAACAGGAGATCCAGCCCCACCGCATTGTTGAGACTCTGGATGATAACGCTCGAACCGCACCCCGCATCCAGCACTCGCTCTTTGCCGCGCGCCCATAGCAGCACGATGGAGTGGCGGCGGCGTTGCCAGTAGCGCTGAATTGGAATGATGCTGTAGAAGGCGCGATCATCGTAATCCGCGGAATCCAGCGAGTTGCGGATCTTCCACAGCCTGATGGCGGAGGTAAAAAGATCGATACCGAACTTGAACACGCGCGCATGCGAGCTGCCACTCTCGCGTGGAAAGTAGACGAACGGAACTTCGGTGACGCTGAAGCCCTTCGCATAGGCCTTGGCGAGGATTTCCTCCTGGATTTCGAAATTTTGCGAGTCGAGGTCGAGATCCTGCTGCGCCACTTCGCGCCGATAGAGCCGAAAGCCGCTCGATACATCGCCCACCGGCAGCGAGAGCACGCGGCGTAGCGCAAAGTTCAGGAAGTCGCTCAGCTTGCGGCGGAAAAATCCCGAATACGCCACCCCGCCGCGGGCATAGCGTGAGGCGATCACGATGTCGCCGCGGGTGCGCGCCCGCCACATCTTGCCCACGAAGTCAGGCTCGTGCGATAGGTCGGCGTCGAGGGTCAAGATATAGTCGCCCTTGGCCTCGGCCAGCCCGGTGGTCAGCGCGCCCGCGTATCCGCGCCGGCGTTCCGGCATTACCCGTGCGCCGAGCGACTCTGCCATCTCGCGAGTGCCGTCGGTGGAATTGCCGTCGATGACGAGAATTTCATAACTGAGTTTCTCGCGCGCGAGGATCGATTGGAGCCGCGGGAGCAGGATGCTCACGTTCTCGCATTCGTTCATGACCGGCAAAACGACAGATATATCCATCAAATCCTCTGCCACCTGTTTATGATGAAAACCGGGCGGATGAAATATCGTAGCGCATGATTTGATCGTCTCCACTTGCCGCGCCCGGCAGCGGGCCGTACCTTTTCATTTACGAGGTTGTGCGAGGATGAGGGTATCTCTCCGGCTGCTCCTTCCATGGTTCGGATGCGTGGGTCTGCTCGCCATATGTGCGATCCCCCGTCCCGCGATCGCTGCGCACGCCAAACCGCAGCATCGGGTGCGTTCGGCCAAAATGGAGACCGCGCCGCCGATCGTTCCGCTCGCGCAGATCAAGGCCTTCGGTGGGATGCCCGCGCCATTCGCTCTTGAAGCCAGGTCAGCGCTGATGATCGATGAACGCACCGGCACTCAGCTTTATGCATTCAACGAGCACGAGAAGATGCAGCCTGCGAGCCTCGCCAAGATCATGACGTTCTACCTGACGATGGAGGCGCTGCAGCAAAAACGCATCACGCTTGATACCCAGGTTAACATCAGCGAGGCGGCGTGGCGCCTCTCGCTCAATGATACGGTCTCGCGAATGTTTCTCCAGGTCGGCCAGAAAGTCGCGATACGCGACCTTCTATATGGCTTGATGGTGTCGTCGGGCAACGACGCCGCCGTAGCGCTCGCGGAATACCTCGGCGGCAGCAGCGAAGCCTTCGCACAGCAGATGAACGACAAAGCGCAAAAACTCGGCATGACGGAAACCCACTTCACCAATCCGGACGGACTGCCGGCCGAGGGCGAGTACACCACCGCCTCCGACATGATAAAGCTCGGACGCGATTTGCAGACCCGGTTTCCTGAGTCGATTACCTATACTTCGGCCAAGGACTACACCTGGGCGGCCGTCGGTCCGCAGGGAAAAATCAAGAACATCACGCAACGCAACTTCGACACGCTGCTGTTCTACGATTCGCGAGCGGACGGCATCAAAACCGGCCACGTCGACGAAGCCGGGTATCATCTGGTCGGGTCGGGCCATTCCGGCGACATGCGGCTGCTCTCGGCGGTGATGGGCACCACCAGCATGGAGAAGCGGCGTGTCGAGACCAAGCAGCTATTCGATTGGGGCTTCCGCACCTTCAACACGGTCCATCCCGACTGGCATAAGGCGGTTCCGGCCTCGATACCGGTCTACCAGGGAACTGCGGAGATGGTCGCGGTTGCACCCGCCTCGGAGACCTACGTCACCTGCCTGCGCGGCAAGGAAAACCAGGTGACCGCGAGCTACGTCGGCAACGCGAAATATCTCATCGCGCCGATCGCGAAAGGGTTCGCGGTCGGCAACCTGGCCGTGATGCAGGAAGGCAAGGAGATCGCGTCGATACCGGTGGTGGCGCAGGCGGCGGTGCCTCGCGCGGGCTTCTTCAAACGCCTCAAAGACAAAGTTCGCTTGATGTTATAGCGGCATCGCGATGCCGGAAGAGACCGGTGGTGATGTCACCATAGGACCTAGTGCAACGCCGGCTATGTCGAAGCTTCATGAAACGACCGGTGTGCTTGGGTTCGCGCGGAATCCGGTTCAATGAAATAATCACCGCCCGATGAGAGAACGCGACCTCAAAGCGCTCGAGTTCGACAAGATCATAGCGCTGGTTATGGGGATGGCGGCATCCGAGCCGGCGCGCGAGGTACTCTCACGCGTGCGACCCGCCCTCGATGCCGACACCGTTCGCGATCGACTCCGCGCCGCCGCCGAGATGGCCGAGTTACGCCAGCACACCGGCTCGATTCCAATCCAGGAATTTTCGGACCTGCGCGGTTTATTCCTCGCCGCCGCGCGCGAGGGCGCGATTCTCGATGGCGAGTCGCTGGTAAAGATTCGCGACTTCGTGCTCTCGTCGCGCCACGTCCAGAGCTTCATCCGTTCCCGGGTCGAGCCCTTCCCTCGCGTCGCCGCGATCGCGGCGAACCTGCTGGCGCCCAAGGAGCTGGCCGATGCGTTGCTGAAGGCGCTGGCCGATGATGGGCAGCTCCTCGACGATGCGAGCCCGACCCTGAAACGGGTGCGCAATCGTCTGCGCGAGGAACGCGTCGAGCTGGAGGCGCGCCTACTGCGCTCGCTAAATCAGCCGGGCATGGAGGCCTTCGTTTCCGACTACCTCGTCACGCTGCGCAACCATCGCTTCGTGCTGCCGCTGAAACTGAACTACACCGAAAAGCTCGCCGGCATTGTGCAAGACCGCTCGGTTTCGGGAGAGACCCTGTTCGTCGAGCCGATGTGGGCGGTCGAGCTCAACAACCGCCTGATGATGCTGGAGAGCGAGGTCGAAGCCGAGGAGCATCGCATCCTGCTGCAGCTCTCCGCGATGGTGCGCGGCTACTCCAACGAGCTGCGCCTGACCTTCGACGCGATGGTGGCGCTGGACGCGCTCAACGCGCGCGCGATTTTCGCGGAACGCTTCGATTGCACCGAACCAAGCATCGGCAATGGCGAAGTGGAGATGCTCGAAGCGCGCCATCCCCTGCTGACGGTCGCGGTGCATGAGGTGGTGCCGGTCGATCTTCGTATCCCGGCGGATCACAAGGGCATCGTGATTTCGGGGCCGAACACCGGCGGCAAAACCGTCGCGCTTAAAACGCTGGGGTTGCTCTCGCTGATGGCGCAGGCCGGCCTTCTCATCCCCGCACGTGCAGGCAGCAAGGTGGCGGTGTTCCGCAGCGTGTTCGCCGACATCGGCGACGAGCAATCGATCGAGACCAGCCTCTCGACCTTCTCCGCTCACATCGCCAACCTTTCGGAAATCGTGCGCTCATTGGTGGAACCCGCGCTGGTGATCCTCGACGAGCCGGGCGCGGGCACCGATCCGGCCGAGGGAGCGGCGCTCGCGATTGGGCTCATCAATCATCTGGCGGCGCGGCAATGCGTAGTGGCTGTGGCGACGCATTCGACCGCGGTGAAGCTCAACGCCTATTCGCGGTCCGATTTCGAGGTCGCAGCCGTCGATTTCGATCCCGAGCGCCTGGTTCCGCTCTATCGACTGAAGCCACACACAATCGGCCAGAGCTATGGCCTGGTGGTCGCGCGGCGTCTTGGGCTTCCCGAGGAAATCATCAAAAGCGCCCAGGCGGCGATGGGAGAGAGCACGCTGGAGCTGGAGACGGCCATCGAACGCCTCGAACAGCAACGTGCAATCCTCGAAGGCGAACTTGCGCGGGCGCGTGAACGATCCGCTGAACTCGCGGAACGTCTGCGCCAAGCCGCCGCAGCCGAGGAACATGCACGCGAGCGCATCGACCGCGAGCGCAAGCGGCTTCGCGACGAGGTCACGGCCGTCATGACCGACTTCCGCCGCGAGGGCGACGAGCTGCTGAAAGAGATTCGCAGCGGCGCCAAAACCCGCCGGGACCTAGGGCAGTTTCAGGCGCGCATCGCCGAGAGACTCGAGCAGGCGGCTCCTATTCCAACCGACGAACAGAGCGACTTCGATACGATGCCGCTGAAAGTGGGCGATCAGGTCGAACTCGGCGGTATCCGTGGCGAGTTGGTGGTGATGGAGCCGGGCAAGGCCGTCGTCAGCCGCGGCGGGTTGCGCATCGAGGTCTCGCCGGAGCGGTTGCGCCGCGCGAAAGCGGCGGCGATCGCCTCCGATGCACGTGAGCGGCGCGCCACCCCGTCGGTCACGGTGAGTTCCGGCGCAACCGAGCGCGAGGAAGTCAATCTGATTGGGATGCGGACCACCGAAGCACTGCGCAAGCTGGAGGAGTTCCTGGATCAGGCATACCTGACGAATCGGAAGGAGGTGCGCATCATCCACGGCATCGGATCGGGCGCACTACGCAAGGCGGTGCTGGAATACCTCGCCACCTCGCCCTACAGCTCAAACTACCATGAGGCAGAACCGCATCATGGCGGCGCCGGCGCAACCGTAGTCCAGTTGAATCTATAGACCTGAAATCTAGTGGAACAATCCCTTCAACTGATCGAGTGGATTATCGGACGGTTTCTGTTTCCCTTTGCCCGAACCGCCGCCTTCGTTGGACAAGAATGGAATGTTCAATCCTTTCCCTTTTTTACCGAGCAGCTTACCGACGTTCTGCTCCAATGCATGACTGGCAGCATGCTGGATGAGTACCGCAAGGTCCGGCGACACATTCGGCTTGGGCAACCGGCCCTCGATCCGGAGCGGAATGTCGACTTCGCCATCCTGATTGGTGAGGTAGGCGACGTTGTGCTTTTCGCCCACGATTTCCTGGCTGAACTTGCGCGTCAGTAGCGCGTGCCCACTCAGGTCGACGTTCTTGTCCATATCGAACCATCCAGCGGCGCTCATGCCGTAGTCCTCGGCTTGCACCACGAGGTCGCTGGTATTGATGCGAATTCCGGCGATCGTGAAAGTCAGGCTGGCGCGGTTGATGTCAGTGTCGGGGTTGTTGAACAACTCGGGATGACGCTTCACTATTCCGGGCGGGATCAAATCACCAATCTGCGGGATGCCCTTAGTCTTGTCGAGCGTCAAGACGATCAGGTTCGCGCCGACCAGCTTTCCATCACGGACCGCCGCGCGGCCGCTGCCTTTCAGTGTAGGTTTGATGTCGTCGAACTTCGTCCCGCTCCCCGAGACCTGCAGTTGTGTATCAATGTTTCCGCGAAACATCGCCGCAGATTTCGGATCCTGCACCATCAGCGCCTGTTGGATGTCTACGTTGCTCGCGTTGAGGTTTAGAGAGAATTGCGGTGTCTTCTCGAGCAAAACCGTCCCGCTGCCATCGACATTCCCGTTGAAGATCGCGACCTTGAACGACTGGATGTCGGCCTGTTGCCCGGCCATGGACATCGCAACGCTAAGGTCCTTGAAAGCGGCATTCGCGATATTGCCCTCAGCTACCGACGCCTTTACGGTGAGGGACGGGAGCGCGGGCAGCGGATCGATCTGAGTAATCGACCCGGCCGCCAGGACCGTGCTCAGAAACTCCCCCTCGGGACGATCCGGAACCAGGTCGCCAGGCTTAACCTTGTCGACCGAAAAATTGTAGGTCGCCTTCAACGGTTGCAGCGAAGCGATGCTTAGAGTTCCGGTCGCGTGTCCATCGCCGAGATCAAACTTAATCGGTCCCACCTCAGCAGCGTTGCCGTTGAGGTGGATATCCCCATTGAGATTGTTGACGAGGGACTTTTTGGCGTCGGGACGGGTCAGCGCTACGTTTTCGAGCGATACCGTGCCAGTGGCGCGAGGTTGCTGTTTTGCAACCTGTACTTCGGCATGGATCTCCGCATGGCCCGAAGCGTCGTACTTCTGCAACGCCGGCAGCATCTTGACCATCGAGGCGATGTCAAAGCGATTGGTATCGATGCGCGCGTGCAAATCGCCATTATCAAATTTTATGTTGCGAAGGTTCGCCTCGAGATCTCCCAGCTTGACGTTCGCTTGTGCGATCTCAAGCGCGGCATCGGAACGTGAACCATCGGCGCTGAGCTTGAGGGTGACCGACGCAGGCTTGTCGAATGAAGCCGCCCACGCGACGCGATCCGGGGTCAAATCGGTTTCGACGTGAAATTTTAGTGCCGATGGCGTGCCGTCCGCCTTGGCCTCCATCGAAACTGGATCCGGAACTGAAAGGGCATCCGGGATAGCCTTGCCGAGCGGGCCGATCGCGCGCAGTTTCGCGAGGTCGAGTGGCCCGATTTTCGCCTCAACAGCGAAGTGAGCGTTCTTGACGTCGAGAACCCCGCCGGCCGCCAAAGGCCCCATTGTCCCTGACACATCGACGTTCTGCTTGTCCGACAGCATCGCCAGCTTGAGCGACAAATCGAAGGCGCGGGTGAAGCTGAAATCCTTGACCGAGAGATCTACCGCGCTGATCGTCACGGTCTGATGGTTGACGCCGCGTTCTTCGTACACGATCACGCCGTTGTCGATGAGGAGGCTTTTGACGTAGAGCGCTCCCAGATTTTCAGCCCCGGCCTTTTTGCCGACAGGTGCATTGCCGCGCTCCGAGGTTATTGGCGCCCCTTGGATTCCACCCTCGGGCGGATTCTCCGATGGCTTCGCTTCCTGTTCGTGAGCGCCCTTCCCGATAGTCGATACGTTGAGCCCGCCCTGCTCCGTCCGAATGACGCGGACCACGGGATTGTTCAGCGTCACCTCGGTTACGTGGATGTGCCGGGAGAGTAGCGGGAGCAGATCGACCTTCGCATATGCGTCGCTGGCCTCGACGAATGGACGATCCGACAACGCGGGATCATCCTGGATTTTGACGCCCGTAACTTCGGCAACCAGGCCCCACCCGAGGTTCGCCTTGATGCTGGTGACTTCGACTTTGCGGCCGAGCGAGTCGCTGAGCTTCTGAAGCAGGTACGGTTGGCGCTCCGCGATAATCGAATTGAGGTTGCGGGCGGCATAGATCAGGACCCCTGCTATTACGAGGACAACGAACCCGAACACGACGCCGACCAGCATTACGGCTTTTCTCATCCAAGCTCCGGTGCCGACAGGAAATGATGACCAACACGACGAGTGTAATCCAATGGCGTCGCTATCTCATCTTTTTCCGATACAATTTGTTGCGTCTACCCGGATCTTGCACATGGCGAAGAAGAAGAAAATTCCGCAGCGCGGCGGTGATAAGGCAGACCGCGTGCCGCCGCAAAAGCCGGTTACCTTTTCGCCTTTCAAGGATCTCAAAAAAATGCTCGCCGACAAGGGTGTCGCGGCACGCAACCATGAACCTCCTGCCAAGCCCGCTCCGGCTAGGCCGGTGCCTATGTCTCCTCCACCCGCGCCGGAACCCGTCGACGAGGCCGCCATCCTTCGCGAGGCCTATGCCGGCGTGCGTCCCTTGGGCGCCGCTCCGACCGGACATCGAATGCCGGTGGTGCCCGAGCTCCGTCGTGCGGTGGTGAGCGAGGAGGCCGAGGTCCTCGCTGCTTTGTCAGACCTGGTATCGGGTGTGGGCAGCTTCGACCTCACCGAAACGGAGGAATATGTCGAAGGCGCACGGGTCGGACTCGATCCGCGATTGCTGAGCCGTCTGCGGCGAGGAGAGTTCGCGGTGCAGGATCACATCGACCTCCACGGCATGATTCAGCCCGATGCGAAGCATGCTCTGCGCGAGTTCATCATCAAGTCGGTCGGTAAGGGGATGCGCAGCGTGTTGGTAGTGCATGGCCGGGGCCTGGGTTCTCCGGGCGGCCGGCCCGTTTTGAAGCATGCGGCGGCGCAATGGCTATCGCATGGGGAAATCGGAGCGCACGTTCATGCGTTCGCGACCGCGCGTCCGCAGGATGGTGGCGCCGGCGCGATGTATGTCCTGCTGCGTCGCGACCGCCGTCGCGCCGCCTTTGATGTTCTCCAAGGCGCGAAACGCCGCGACTGAGTCGCGCAGCCAGCCAATCAGACCGGTTCTTGGACGCCTTCGAGCGCGACGCCGGATGCGCATAGTGGGCATGCGGATGGGACCCAGAGGGGATTATCGGGAAGCTCCGTCAGCGTCTCCAGCGCTATGCCGTTGTTCTTCGCAAGTGACGAAGCCGGGAGTCCGAGGACCATGAGCGCGCCGAGGGCAACCACCAGCGACCCGCAGTTTTGCAAATCCTCGAACGCGCCGCGGACTGCGGAGCCCGCATTGATAACGTCGTCGACAATGGCAGTGCGCTTGTGTGCCAGTTTTTCGCGCAGCGACGCCGGAATGCGATATCCGATCGGATAGAGCCCGTCCGACGATGGCCGGGTAAACTGCTCGGCGAAAAAGAACTCCGCCCCGAGTTCCTCGGCGACCATTTGCGCGAGGAATGCGCCCTCCACTAACGGGCCGCATACCGCTTCGATTTGATGCGCCTTAAGCAACCCCGCCAGCTCCGAGGCGAACCGGCGAAGACGTCTTGGTTGAAGGTATGCCGGAGGAAGATCCAGCCACAGGTCGCCATGATGTCCGGACTCGAACCTGAAATGCCCCTTGCGCGCGGAAAACAATGCGAGAACGTCGTCGCGGATTTCAGGTCGTTGCGATGAAGTCACCTGTGCAACCTCGAATGGAAACGGGGCCCCGAAATTCGGAGCCCCGTCTTTCGCAAAGTTCGAATTTCCCGATCGCCTAGATTTTGCCTTGCAGCAAGAACGCGACCACGAATGCATACAGGGTCAATGCCTCGATGAACGCCAGCGCGATAATCATCGGAGTGAAGAGCTGACCCGTGCTGTTGGGATTGCGGCCTATCGATTCCATCGCAGCGGCGCCCACTCGTCCCTGGCCGAGCGCGCTACCGAAAGCCGCGATACCGATACCGATATTTGCCGCCAGCGCGATAAGTCCCGCCGTCATATGACCACCGCCTCCCGCAGCGCCCTCCTGCGCCATCGCAAGCAGGGGCGACGCCAAAACGAGCATCGTGACCGTTCCCATTACGGTTGAGAGTTTGCGAACCATCAAACCAGTCCTCCTTGTTGATCGCGCCACACCGCCCGGCCGCAGCCCTTCTCCTCTTCCTCTACCTCCACTATTTGCCTCAAGCCGTTCGAAGCGGTCGCGAAAAAACCTTAGTTCAAACGCCGTTCCTCAATGATCGTGACTCGCGGCGAGGCGCACGTAGCTCATTGAGAGAACCATGAAGATAATCGCCTGGATTATGCAGACCACCGCCCCCAGCGCATAGAAGGCCAGCGGAGCAATCACGTAGGTAAGGCCGGTGAAGATTCCCAGCACGGTGTGGTCGGCGAACATGTTGGCGTAGAGACGAACACCGAGCGAAAATGGGCGAAACAGATTATCGGCCAATTCGATCGGCAGCATCAGCGGCGCGAGAAAGATCACCGGTCCCAGAAAGCTGCGCAGATAGCCCAAACCATTGGAACGAAATCCACGGACGATGAAAAAAATGAAGCAGATGGTTCCAAGCGCGAAAGTGAGATCGGTATCGGAAGTCGGCGGCTCCATCCCCGGAATGAGACCAAGGAAGTTCGCGGCCAGAATGAACAGGAAAAGACTGCCGAAGAATGGCACCATCGTGCGATAATGGTGATCCTCGAGGACGTCCCGGACGAAACCGTCGAGAAATTCGACGATCGCCTCACCGACCGCGCGCAGCGAGCCACCCTCGTCGGGAACCACTGGATCGGCGGCGCGCTTGATCGCATTGGCGGCAAGGTATCCGAAGATCAGCAGGATCGCCATTACGAGCCAGGTACCGAGGATCACCTCGGGGATTTTTCCGCCACCCAGCGCTTCAAGAAAATTGATCGGCTTCAAAGTTCCTCCGGAATTCCGGAATCGGTTCTATTCTTTCGAACTGAAGTTCGCCCGGTTTCAATAATTATCGCCGTCACCTGAGTCAAGACGCCTAGCGCAAAACCCAATCCATCGATATGGACTTGCGCGAAGACCAGGTAAACCAGCCCCGCGACCAGCGCCACTTTGAGCGGCAATGCCAGGAGCCCAAGTCTGCTTACCCCGCCGCTGCGCTGCGCGGCAGACAACGCGAAGCGACCCATCGCGGCCAATAGAAACATATTGGCGACTACGACCGCTCCGCCGATCAGGCATCCTATCGCCGCAGAGTTGGAAACGAAATACGCAAGCAGCCCGGCGCTGACAAAAACCAGCGCGACATTGGTGAGTTGAATCGAACGAAGAGTGGGCATCGACTACGAGGATTTAGTGGGAATCTTCAGCAGGCGGACCAGATTGATGGTGCCCGCGATGAATCCCAACACAAAACCCACCAGCGCGAAGGTCGGCCCGGTCTTAAAATAAGCATCGGCAAAATAGCCTGCGGCGCCGCCGGCGATCGGCGAAGTCGTGAACTGCATAGCGGCTGCCACATAGAGCCATTTGTTGCCGCCGCCCTGGCTTGAGTTTTCATCCGGCATTCAGCTTTGAAAATTCTCTCAAGCGGCCGTCAGATCGCGCAATGACTCGCGCGCTGCGTTCACGGTCGCATCGATGTCAGCGACACTGTGCGCGAGCGAGAGAAACATCGCCTCAAACTGCGACGGTGGCAAGTAGATGCCACGCTCCAGCATCCGATGGAAATACGTCGCGAACTTTGCAGTATCTGAGCGTCGCGCCTCATCAGCGTCGGTTACCGACTCTCGCCCAAGAAACATCGTCAGCAACGAACCGATCCGATTCACGCATCCTTTCTCACCAGCGGATCGCAGCGCGTCGGAGAGGCCAGTCGCCAGGCTTGCGCCGGATTTTTCAAGTTGCTGGTAAACTCCCGGTTGCGCCAGCAGCCGCAATGTCTCCAGGCCCGCGCGCACTGAGATGGGATTTCCCGAAAGCGTCCCCGCCTGGTAGACCGGACCCGTCGGCGCGAGGAGATCCATCAGCTCCGCGCGCCCCGCGACCGCGCCGATCGGCATTCCGCCTCCAATTATTTTCCCTAGCATGATGAGATCGGGTACGATGCCCATCTCTTCAGCAATCGAACCGTAACGAAGGCGAAAGCCGGTGATGACTTCGTCGCAGATCAGCAGGGCGCCGTGAGTTCTGGCCAGGGCCGCCAGCTCTTTGAGGAATTGTGGCATCGGCGCAACCACGCCCATGTTGGCCGCGACCGGCTCGACTATCACGGCCGCGATGCCGGCGGGATTGGCCTCAAAACATCTGGTAGCACTTTCCAACGAGTTGTAGCGAGCGATAAGCGTCATGCCCGCCAATGCTTTCGGGACCCCGCCGCTGTCCGGGACTCCCAGGGTCATGCCGCCGGAGCCCGCGCGCACCAGCAGACCATCACTGTGACCATGATAGCATCCGTCGAACTTGATGATGTGGTCGCGGCCGGTGGCGGCGCGTGCGATGCGAATCGCGGTCATGCCTGCTTCTGTTCCGGAATTGACGAGGCGAACTTTCTCGGCCGCCGCGATTGCGCCACCAATTGTCTCAGCCAGTTCCACTTCGAGTTCGGTAGGTGCGCCGAAGCTGAAGCCGCGTCGCGCCTGATCGGCAACCGCTTGGGCCACAAGGGGATCAGCGTGGCCGAGAATGGCTGGACCATAAGAGCCGACATAGTCAATGAAGCGATTTCCATCGGCATCGAAAACGTAAGCACCGCCGGCGTGTTGTAAAAAAAGCGTCGAGCCCTTGACCGCAGACCAGGCACGAACCGGCGAATTAACCGCGCCAGGAATTTTTTTTTGTGCACGTTGGAGAAGGTCCTGTGATTTTTTAGTTCGCAAGTTCATCTTCGTGCACCTCTCGCTAGCATCGCCGGAGGTTGGCGGTCAAAGTCTGAATTCATGAATCGGTAATTTTTCGATCTCGCAGAAAAAAACGCTGGATAGCGCTCGATGGCTCTGGGATTGCTCGTCACGTGAGAGGCAAATCTGACGCGAAAATCAAGACATACGCGCGACATCTTACTATCATGGAATTGCGCGACGGATTCTCTTTCAATTTCGCTGTGTTCTCTAATTTCTGATTCGCTCGCTTGAGACAATCTTCGAAAGTGTTTATCACCTTTCATTGGCCGTCGAACTTTTTTTAACCCACAGCAGACTCGGAAAACAGGTCGAGTTCGTGCGCAAACGTTATGAGCCTAATGCGCGTGTCGATCAACGTTGCTCTATTGGAATCAGAGGCTCAGAAATCCATTCCCTGTGTTCGCGAGTTGATAGTTTACCGGTTTTCGCTGTGCAGTTGCTGTCCCTGCCAATGGAAAAGGCAGTTATTAACAGATGTGGACAAGACTGTGTGTAATTAATCGACCTTAGTTCAGACCCGCAACCGGGCAATGGGGTTGTCCGGCTTCTGGGAGGGGACCAAATGATCGGTCTATGGGAACGTGCCGCCGATCGCATGCGCGATCAGCTCGGTCAAGTCGGCTTCGAAACCTGGATAGGACCTCTAAATTTTATTGGCGTGGACGGGAGGACCGCGACCATCGAAGCACCTAATCGCTTTTTCAAGGATTGGATTAACGAGCGCTACATGCCGCTGCTGCGACAGTCACTTTCAGCGGAAATCGGCGAGCCGGTCGAGGTCAAACTCACGCTCGGAGAAAACGGCACCGTGGTGCTCAAGTCCGGCAACGGCAATGGCCATCACAACGGAAACGGGAATGGACGACACTTGTCGTCTTCGACAATGAGCGCGCGCACGGAAATGCAGCAACGCGATCGGCATCCGCAGCTCAACCCTCGTTATACTTTCAACGAATTCGTGGTCGGTTCGGGCAACCAGTTCGCACATGCCGCAGCTCAGGCAGTTGCCAATCAACCGGGCGAGAAATACAACCCGCTTTTCATCTACGGTGGAGTCGGGCTCGGAAAGACGCACTTGGTGAACGCCATCGGGCATCAAATCTGGCTGCAGGGCGAGCGCAACAAAAAGGTTCTGTTCATGTCGGCGGAAGTCTTCATGAATGAACTGATCAATTCGATTCGACGCGACAAGACCACTGAGTTCCGTGACAAGTTTCGCCGCGTCGACGCCCTGATCCTCGATGACGTGCAGTTCCTGGCCGGCCGCGATCGCACCCAGGAAGAGTTTTTCCATACTTTCAATTCACTCCACAGCGAACGGCATCAGATCGTGCTGACCTCCGATAAAGTGCCGAAGGATATCCCGGGACTCGAGGATCGATTGCGCAACCGGTTTGAATCGGGATTGATCGCGGATATCGCACCACCCGATCTCGAAACCCGGATCGCGATCATCCAGAAGAAGGCGGCGCTCGATCGCCTGCGTCTCCCCGCAGATGTTGGCCTTTACATCGCGCAGAACGTCTCGACCAACGTTCGCGAACTCGAAGGATGCCTGACACGCCTGGCGGCTCTGGCTTCGTTGAACAATTCTGAAATCACGTTGGAGTTCGCACGACAGGCGTTGCACGATCTGATCCGCAAACAGGAACAAAAGCCTGACGTGGAAGCAATCCAGCGCACGGTATCGGATTCGTTCCATGTTCGCCTCGCCGACCTGAAATCGAAGAAGCGCACCCAGCACATCGCATTCTGCCGACAAGTGGCGATGTACCTCTGCCGCAAGCTGACCGACTGCTCTTTCCCGGTAATAGGCGAGCATTTCGGGCGCGATCATTCGACCGTCATCCACGCGTACAATCTGATAGCGCGCCGAATCAGCAACGATTCGGCCTTCAGAATGTCGATCGAGAAAATCGAACGGGAACTAAAGGCGGTCCGCAACGCGGCCTGAGGTGACAAAGGTGTTCACAGCAGGTGGAAAAGCGGGCCACTATCGACAGCTTCTTGGGGTTTTGCGCGTAATTCCCGAATTACCGGGCAAACTGTCGACATCTTTACAGATACAGGTTTCCTTTTGTTTCTGAAGGCTTATGGGCACAATCAACAAATGCACAGCGCCTACTATTACTTCTGACTTTTATTAAGAAAGAAATAAGATAGAAGTATCAGGATCGGACCTCGCAATATGGGAATTGTTGTCGAACGTCAGTCGCTCATGAACGGTCTCTCGCTGGTGCAAGGGATCGTGGAACGCCGCAACACGGTGCCGATCCTCGGCCACGTGCTCATCGAACCCGAAGCGCAAAGCATCCGGCTCGCCGCCACCGATCTGGAGGTCGGCATCAGCACCCAGGTTCCCTGCAAATCCGGCAAAGAAAAAAGCCTCACGCTCAATGCGCGCAAGCTGTTTGAAATCGTGCGCGAAACTGAAGGCGATGAATTCTCCATCAATTCTCTCGACAATGATTGGGTCGAGCTGAAATGCGGACGATCACGGTTCAAGATGATGGGCCTCGATCCGCGTAGCTTCCCAGCTATGCCGAGTCAGTCGACCAAGGCTGACGGCCCCAAGAAGTCGGTCAAAGCATCGTTGACGATAAGCGCAGCGGTGCTTGCTACGATGATCGACAAAACTATCTTCGCGGTAAGCCCCGACGAGGCGCGCTACAACCTAAGCGGGGTTTACCTTGAAGCCCATGATGCCGGCAAAGCGCGAATGGTCGCGACCGATGGCCATCGGCTCTCGATGATCGATCGCACGGTGCCGGGATTTTCAATGGAAGGCGGCACCATCATTCCGCGCAAGGGACTCACCGAACTTCGCAAGCTTCTCGACCAGGGGGGCGATTCGGAAGTGAAACTTCTGCTCGATGGACAACTCGCCTCGCTCAAGCGCGGAGCGACAGAGGTATCGATGCGGTCTGGTGGAAGGCGAGTTCCCCGACTATCGCGGAGTGGTGCCCAAGCAGACCAAGTATCACATCAATGTCAGCCGCGATGCCTTGCAGGCGTCAATAAAGCGCGCGGCGATTTTTTCCAACGAGCGATACCATGGCGTCAAGCTCGCGCTTGCGGAAGGTTCGCTGACGGTCTCATCGACCAGCCCCGAAATGGGAGAGGCGAGCGAGGCCATTGACGTCGACTATCGCGGCGATGAATTCTCGGTGGGGTTCAATGCGTCATATCTTCTGCAGGCGCTGGCGGTTATACCGGCGGAAAGCGAAATCGATCTGGGCCTTTCGGACGAGGCGAGTCCCGGCTTGCTCCGAACCGCTTCCGACAGCGAATTCAGCTATGTGGTGATGCCAATGCGCCTGTAAGGAATTGGCGCGATGAAATGTATTCATGTGCATTGTAATTGCGAGGCGCCCGCCGGGCAGAAATTCTGCTCGAACGAGTGCGAATCGGACCTTCGAGACGAGGGCGCAACCGAGTGCCATTGCGGTCACGAACATTGCGCGGCTTCTCACGCAACCGAACGCGACAGCACTTCCGATCACTAGAGATAGTTCGATTATTGCTAGCGCGCGCCGCCAGAAACGTCGGCGGACAGCTTAACCAGCACCACCTTGTTGCGATGCTGGTATTCCGACTCCCACGGGTATGATGCCTCGGCCGCAAGGATTTCGGTCGGTAGGCCGATACTTGCAAGATCTCTTCGCCGTACGATCACCCATTCGATCTTTCCATCATTCGCCGCCTTGGTGAGGTCCATGGGCCTGTCGAATTCAGGCAGGGGATGGGGCAGATCGAGGTAAAACAAGGGTCCTACGGTGCGAAACAAACCCAATTGCGAAGTCTGCGCCCCGATTCTCGCGCGAACTTCATAGGCAAAAGGTTTTTCGCCTCGATACGCTTCGGCCGCCGGCATCGCGAAGATGTAGATGTAAACCATCGCGGCATATGCGGCGACGCCCATCGACATCGCAACGCGGACGAGACTGAATTTGCGAAGCGTATAGACAATCGTCGCCACGGCGATTGTCCACATTGTGGCAAAGATCAGGCGATCAGGAGCTGGCGGAAGTTTTGCCATCAGACCAGGAAGCACAGTGGAGGGTGGAATCAACAGCACGACTCCTGCAATTACGATCGCGCCGAAAAAGGCATAGCCGACGCACACAAGACGCCGACCCCAGGCCGCCAATCGCTCCCAAGGCGAGGTGAGAAGCCGCGCGATCAACATCGCGGCGGGAGGCAGAATCGGCAAGATGTAGTAGCTGCGCCGCGAGCCTGAAAGCGTAAAGAATGCGAATGTCGACCAAAAGAAAATCAGTGTGAAGCGATCGCTCTTCGCTGGTTCGGCCTCGATTCGACGTTCGTGATGCGCCTGGACCAGTGCGGCGGGCAGCAGAATGGCCCACGGTGCCATCAACGCGAAGATTACATAGACATATAGATAGATAGGGCCGCGATGGTCGAAAGGCTGGAAGAAGCGCACTACATTCTCGCGAAACACCATGTCGAGGCCGGCGCTGGAGCCCATGATCGCACGCGAAATTCGAAATGGCGCCGCATAAATCGCTAGCCCCATCGGAACCGCCGCGATGGATCGCCAGTTGAACAACCATCGATTCCGATCGATCACCCATCGTACCCGATCCGCGATGGAGCCATGGAGAACTCTTTCGCCGAATAGCGCCCATCCGTCCGACAACGTCGCATATAGCCCCATCACCATTATCGGCAGAACGAAGCCCAGCAGGCCCTTCGTCAGCGAGGTAAGAGCCATGATGATCCACAGCCATACCACCCACCATCCGGTTGGTCGTTCCTCATGCTTGACGAACAGAAGTAATGCTGCGAGTTCGCCAGTAATCGTTTCGACATCGGCCGAGGCGTGGCGCGAAAAGAAAACGAAGCTGAAGCTGGTAGCGAGGATGAATCCCGTCAACACGCCGGTGCGCCGATCATAGAGCCGTCGCGCGAGCAGGATCAGCAATCCGACCGCAAGCACGCCGGCGATCGCGCATGGAATTCGCGAAGCGGTTTCATTCAGGCCACCCGTTACCCAGGTTGATGCCACCACTAGCCAGTAAGAGCCGAGAGGTTTGTCGTAGTACAGATGGCCATTGATGGTGGGCCAGAAATAGTTGCCGCTCCGCATCATTTCGCGCGCAATCTCGGCCCATCGAAACTCCGACGACCAGAGCGCGCGCGCACCGAGGCGGGTGAAGTAGAGGATCGCGGTCAGCGCGATAACGCCCCATCCGGCGAGCCTCCAATCAAACAATGACTCGCGCGCGGAGGCGGAAAAAGTGCCCGGAGGATCTGCGTCGATGATCAATTGGTTTCGATGCACGTCTGCTCATGCTACCGTCGAAGGCAGGCGTGAGCGAGTAGCGCGAACATCCGCTCTCAGACGCGTCACGTCATCCCTCATTTCGAAAGAGCTTCCATGAGCGACCAGCATCCCCAGCGCAAGCCAAATCGGTTGATCAACGAGCAGAGTCCGTACCTGCGCCAGCACGCCTACAACCCGGTCGACTGGTATGCCTGGGGTGAGGAGGCGCTCGCACGTGCGAAGGCCGAAAACAAACCCATTCTTTTGTCGATTGGATATTCGGCGTGTCATTGGTGCCACGTAATGGAGCGCGAGTCGTTCGAGAACGAAGGAATCGCGCGGTTGATGAACGAGAATTTCATTCCGATCAAAGTCGATCGCGAGGAACGACCCGACCTCGATCAAATCTATATGGAAGCGGTGCAGATGATCACCGGACGCGGCGGATGGCCGCTCACGATGTTCCTCACGCCGGACGCGAAACCGTTTTTCGGCGGCACCTATTTTCCGCCGGTCGACCGCCAGGGGATGACAGGGTTTCCACGCGTGCTGATGGCGGCCGCGGAGGCTTACAAGCGCGGCGCGCACGAGGTTCAGCATAACGTCGAGAAGCTGACCGAGGCTCTGGGAGCGCTGGGGACATACACGGCGGAACCCGGCGAGATCGCGCGCGATCTGCCGATCGTCGCGGCGCATGCACTCGCACGCGCGTATGACAGCGTGCATGGCGGCCTCGGTCAGGCGCCGAAGTTTCCCAACTCGTTCGTGTTTTCGCTTTTCCTCCGTGCCTACGATGCCGACGATGATCCGAATTTCGCGACGATGGTGCGCGATACCCTCAACCGGATGGCGAGGGGAGGCATCTACGATCAAGTCGGTGGCGGGTTCCATCGCTACAGCGTCGATGATCGGTGGCTAGTGCCGCATTTCGAGAAGATGCTCTATGACAATGCGCTGCTCGGGCGGCTTTATGTCGATGCCGGACGGGCGCTGAACGAACCCGAGTTCCTCAATGTCGCGCGCGAGATCCTCGATTACGTTTTGCGTGAGATGACGAGTCCGGAGCACGGGTTCTATTCCACCCAGGACGCGGACAGCGAGGGCGAAGAGGGGAAGTTCTTCATCTGGACGCCTGCCGAAGTGGATTCAATCCTCGGCGACCGACTAGCGCCGATCGCGAAGCGTTTTTTCGACGTCAGTGATGAGGGAAATTTCGAAGGCAGCAACATCCTGCATCGAACCATTGAGCTGACCGACATCGCGAAACAGTTCAAAACCACGCCCGAAGAAATCACCGACGCGCTTCGCACCATCAAGCAAAAGCTGTTCGAGGCGCGCGAGAAGCGCGTCAAGCCCGGCCGCGATGAAAAGATCCTTGCTGCCTGGAACGGAATGATGATTTCGGCTTTCGCCGAGGCCTATCGCGCGTTGCACGAACCGCGATACCTCGAGGCTGCGGAGCGCGCAGTCGATTTCGCGATGACGAAGCTATGGGACGGGCGCGCGCTGCGGCGGTCGTACAAAGACGGCACCGCGCGGTTCAACGCCTACCTAGAGGATTACGCGATCCTCGCCAACGCGATGCTCGATACTTATCAAGCCTCGCTCAATCCAAAGTACCTAGCGCATGCGCGAACTCTCGCCGATGTGATTCTCGAACGTTTCCTCGATAAGGAGCGGGGCGGGTTTTTCTTCACTTCGGAGGATCACGAAGAACTTATCACTCGATTCAAGGGCGCTTTCGACGGGTCCACGCCTTCGGGCAACAGTGCGGCGGTGATGGCTCTGCTACGGCTTCACGGCTATACCGGCGACGATCGGTACTTTCATGAAGCAGAGCGCGCGATCAAGCTGTTCCGTGAGTTCATGGAGAAACAGCCGTTCGCATTTTCGCATCTCCTCGAAGGGGTCGACCTCTACCTGCGCGGCCCGGTCGAGGTCGTCCTTGTAGGCGATCGATCGTCTTCCGATTTTCGCGAATGGGTGGAGCGCATCGGACTGCTCTATATCCCCAATCTCGCGATCTATGCGGTTGATTCGAACAAGCCCCAGGGCGCACATCTGCCGGAGCAGGCGCGTGGAAAAAACCAGGTCGATGGAAAACTCACCGCCTATGTATGCCGCGATCGCGCCTGCTCGATGCCGCTGACTTCCTACAAGAACCTCGAGGCGGAAGTACGCGGCTGACGAAAATCGGGGAGATTCGAGCCAATACACTTTCCATACTGGAGAGACCTCGGAGGTGTGTGAATGGTGTCCAGATTGCTGAAGTTCCTGCTCCCCTTGCCCGGTCTATTAGCGCTCGCCGGATGTACCGCGCTGGCGGGCTTGTTCAGTGGAGGTAGTAGCGGTTCAGGCAGTGTCGCTGCCCCCGCCGCTGGAGCGGCCACAACGTCGGTGCCGTCGATAATCGATCAGGTCGAACCCTCGACCCGACTCGCGATGATTTCGCCGGCCGCTTTGCTTAATGGCAACGCTTCGTTGGATGCGACCGTAGTAGGAGCACAATGTCGTTTTCGCTCCGCTGATCCGCCCTTCCTGATTCCCACCACCACTGCCAACAAGAACTGGACCTTCAATGGGCGCATCAATGAAGCCAAAAATGACGCTGGCGTTGTTGGCGATGCGCAAGCGCTCGAATACCGCAGTTGGTTCGGCCTCGGATGGCCCAAGCAGCAGCTCAATACCTGGCCGGTGAGTATGGCGACGCTTAGTCAAATGCCCAAGGAATATCTGGACGATCGTCTGACGATGCTCACCGATCATCAATCGCAGGTGAACAAAACCCAGACTGACGCTCTCACCAGGAACTACATCGACAACGCGCGTAAAATTCAGATGCGGGTGGAAATCCTCGTATCAGCCTTCGATCCGAGCAAATGCCCGACGCAGTAAACTGACTTCGATCCTCGAATGACAATCGCTCAACCGGGCAGTGGGATCGAGGATAAGGTTCATCCATTCGAACCGAGGCTCGAGAATCGACCGCCGACGATGCGGCCGGGACCCCTGCGGGTAGTGGCCTTCAATGCCCAAGGCGGCACGCGCTTCCAGGGCATCCTGCGATGCTTCGCGCGCGAACCACTGCGTAGTGCGGCGATCATTCTGCTTAGTGAGATGGATCTCGGCACCAGTCGAAGTGGCGGTCGCAAGGTCGCCAGCGAGCTGGCGCACCGGATGGGGATGAGTTGCGCATATCTCCCCGAGTTTGGGCTGGTTCGCGCCGATGGTACGATGCGCGCATTCCTCGGGAACGCCATCCTGTCCAGGCTACCGCTGGAGAATCTCACAGTGATTCCATTGCCGAGGGTCAGCGCTCGATTTCCCCACATTCCTCGATCGTTCGGCCGCGTGAGACGCGAAGGAAGCCAGGCCGCTCTCATTGCGACCATTACCGTGGGCGGCAATCCCGTGTATGTATCGGTTGCGCATCTCGATAGCCGCGCGCATCCCACCGGCCGCGACCTCCAGATCGCGACAATGCTGGAGGGTTTCCCATCCGATGGGCCGGCGATCTTCGGCGGCGATCTCAACACCACCACTGTGGAGCTCATCAATCCCGCGAGCGTGCGCCTGGTCCTGCGCGAGATGCTGATCAACTCGAAGCGCTTTCGCTATCCGCATGCGCATGAGCCTCTGCTGGCGCGCCTCGCGACGGCAGGTTTCGAGATTCGCGGCGTCAATGCCGTGGGTCGCGCGACCTTCACCTTCGCGCGAATGGTTCCGCCGTGGATGCGCCCGAAGCTCGATTGGATAGCCCTGCGCGGCCTGGAGCCGATGCCAGGCTCCGCAATTGTGGTTCCCGCACGCCCAGGCTTCTTCGCCTCGCGGGTGTCGGATCATGATTTTATCGCGGTTGACGTGGCGTTATGATTTGCGACGACCTTGAGATGGGACACCTGGTTGGTGTTTTTCATCATCGAGACGTCGGCGTGCTTTACCCCTGGGTCCGCGATGCTCTACCTCCTCTCGCAAGCAATGCGATACTTGCCGTCACCAGCGTCTCGATCGAGTTCTGCGTGTTGCTCGCGTATGGCGCGCTGGCGGGATGCATAACGCGGCTGGCGCCGCAGCCGCGCGAATCCTTTTGATACCAACGACCTGAAGGTCCGGTTCCGTTTTCCGCGCGCACTCGTCTACAATCCGGCGCGTCCCGGCGGCGTAGCGCGTCGCGTTTCAAGGAGAAATATCGATGGCGTTCAATGGACTCGGACTTCATCTAGGTAATCTTTCGCGCCTGTCGGACGCGGAAACCCGCTCCATCAGCCCGGAAAATCCAACCGGCGGGCGCGGCAAGGGCGCGATGGCGATTCCGGATTCCCCCACCAGCCCGGCGCGCGAGCTGGGCCAGGGATGGAAGGTCAGGCCGTACATCATCATCAACCAGGGCGAGACGGCGACCTTGGCGGACATCGTCGGGTCCGGCGCCATTCAGCAGATCTGGATGACGCCGACCGGCGCGTGGCGCGACAGCATCCTGCGATTTTACTGGGACGGCGCCGATGCGCCCTCAGTTGAATGCCCCGTCGGCGACTTCTTCGCGTGCGGCTGGAACAAGTACGCGCAAGTCTCTTCGCAGGCCGTATGCGTCAATCCCGGCAGCGCGTTCAACTGCTACTGGGAGATGCCGTTTCGGAAATCGTGCCTCGTCACGATGACCAACACCGGCGAGGCGCCGATGATCCTCTTCTATCAAATCAACTACACGCTGACCGAGGTTCCCGAGGACGCTGCATACTTTCACGCGCAATTTCGGCGCGTGAATCCGATTCCCTATGGCGAAGTCTTCATCATCCTCGATGGCGTGCGCGGCCGCGGCCACTACGTCGGCACGTACATGGCGTGGGGCGTCAACAACAGCGGATGGTGGGGCGAAGGCGAGGTGAAGTTTTTCCTCGACGGAGATACGGAGTTCCCGACCATCTGCGGCACCGGTACCGAGGATTATTTCTGCGGGTCCTACGATTTCGATGTCGGCAAGGAGAATGGCGGCTATCGCGAGTTCAACACCCCATACGCGGGTCTGGCCCAGGTCATCAGGCCCGACGGCCTCTATCAGTCGCAGCAGCGATTCGGGATGTATCGATGGCACATCATGGATCCGATTCGTTTCAAGAGCGACTTGCGAGTGACCATCCAGGCGCTTGGTTGGCGCGGCGATCCGCGAAAGGGGGCGCGCTACCTGCAGCTCCAGGACGACGTCGCATCGGTGGCGTATTGGTATCAGACGCAGCCGGCCGCGCCGTTCCCTAAGCTTCCGCCGCGCGACTATCTGCAGATCATCTAGATCTTTTTCAGGATAGCAATTGCGGCGGACGCCTTCTGGATGCGGAGCTGCTTCCAGTCCGCGCCCGCGATGCCTTTGGCGCGATCGGTCAGAAATGCCCACTCAGGATTGGGCCTCGTGTGATCCGCGCGCGCCTTGAGCCATAGCTTCGCGAACTCCCGATAGGTCGGCGCTTCGCCGCGCGTCCAACATGCGCGGAGGACCTCCTGGGAGATGGCGCCTGCTTCGAATTTGCCGTCGGTCAGATGCTCCATCAACTTCAGCAGGTTGGAGTCCGAATCTTTGTATTGGCCGTAGAAGATGCGATCACTTTCCCTGGGCGGTCGGTTTGCGGCTTCGAAGCGCACCACCGTCCTAGCGAACACAGTCCGAGGTTTGATGGTGCCGGTGTTGAGGAAATGCATCACCCGATCGACGACGATGCCCTTTCGATCAGCGTCGCGCGATTTGCGCACCCGGCCATCCTGGGTCTCGAAGTAGATTGCATATGGAATTCCGTGCGTGTCACAGAATTCCCGAAGCTCCTGCATGTTCAGGTAGTAGATATTTGCAAACAACTCCCTACGCGCTGCATCAGATGGACATAGAAGCGCAAGCTTCGAAGCGTTCGCCTTTACGGTCTGTTTCAGTGAAGCTGTGTCTCGCACACTAGGAGTTACATATGCCGCGACGGAGCATGCCTATTTCATCTTGGTGGCTGCAGGGTGCGATCCTCACCTACCTGGCCGGATTTACCATCCTCGGGATACTCGCCTACCTCGCCTACCAGGAGCAACCCCCGATTCCTGCTCAGGTTACGACTGCCAGTGGCGAGACGCTCTTTACCCGCAACGACGTCCTCGATGGGATGAACGTCTTCCAGCGCCAGGGCCTGATGGAATACGGCAGCATCTATGGTCACGGCGCATACCTGGGTCCTGACTTCACCGCGCAATACCTCCATCGCGAGGCACTTTACCTCAGCCGCCACTATCGCAACGATGACGCGGGATCGATCGAATCGCACGTCGCCGGCGAACTGCACACCAATACCTACGATCCCGCCACCGATACCCTACGATGGAGCGATGGGCGTGCCGCGGCGCACCAACAGAACGTCGAGTTTTACCAGCGGCTGTTTTCTGCCGACACCGCCGCGGCAGGCCTGCAGGCGCATTCGGTCCCCACTTCCGGGCAGATTCGCCAGTTAGCTGATTTCTTCGCGTGGACGGCGTGGACGGCGACTACCAATCGGCCCGGGCACAACTATTCCTACACCAACAACTGGCCGCCCGATCCGCTGGCGGGTAATCAGGTAACGGCGAACGCCGTCACCTGGAGTGTGATCTCGATCATCTTCCTGCTTGGCGGAACCGGCGCCGTGCTGTTTTTCTTCGGACGTTACGATTGGCTCGGTTGGAACGAAAGCCGCCTGCCGCTGCGATTCCTTCCGGTTGAGGAATTCGCGCCCACACCTGCGCAGCGAGTGGTGGTCTGGTTTTTGCTGGTTGCGTCGCTGCTCTTTGTAATCCAGACGCTGGTTGGTGGTCTAGCGGAACATTACCGGGCCGAGCCTGCACAGTTCTTCGGCATCGATGTGTCGCGAGTATTTCCCTACAACGCGGTGCGTACCTGGCACGTGCAACTCTCGATTTTCTGGGTTTCGGCCTCCTACCTTGCGATCGGAATTTTCATTGCGCCCTTGATCGCAGGCCGCGAACCTCGCCACCAGGCGCGGCTCACGGTGGTCCTGTTGGTCGCCGTCGCGGTTGTTGTGTTCGGCAGCCTGATCGGCGAATACGCCAGCATCCAGGGATGGCTCGGAGGCTCGTGGTTCTGGATCGGCGACCAGGGATGGGAATACCTCGATCTTGGACGGTTGTGGCAAATTCTCCTGGTGGTGGGACTCGGTCTGTGGGTCTTTATCCTGTGGCGAGGGTTGCGCGCTCCGCTCAACAGCAATGCCCATGGAAATCTGCCATGGCTGCTCTTTTATGCGGCGCTGGCGATTCCAGCCTTCTACGCGGTCGGGTTGTTGGTGAATTCGCGAGGCACTTTTGTGATCGCGGATTTCTGGCGCTTCTGGGTAGTGCACCTGTGGGTTGAGGATTTCCTGGAACTGTTCACTACCGTAGTCGTCGCGTACCTGTTCGTGCTGCTGGGAATGGTCAGCGAGCGAACCGCCGTTCGCGTCATCTATCTCGATATCATTTTGTATTCGATGGGTGGGGTGGTCGGCACCATGCATCATCTGTACTTCAGCGGAACGCCCGCGGTGCATATGGCCCTGGGCGCGGCGTTCTCGGCGATGGAAGTAATTCCGTTGCTGATGCTCACGCTGGAGGCATGGGCCTTCATGCGATCGGGAGAGCGCTCGGTCACCGGCGATCACCATCCGCACCGATGGGCAGTGTGGTTTCTGATCGCGACCGGCTTCTGGAACTTCCTGGGTGCCGGCGTGTTTGGCTTTCTCATCAACCTTCCGGTGGTCAGTTACTACGAGATCGGCACCGGACTCACAGCTAACCACGCGCATACATCGATGATGGGCGTATATGGGATGCTGGCGATCGGCCTGCTGTTGTTCTGCCTGCGCTACCTGATGCGGCCCGAGGCATGGAGCGACCGGCTTGCGAAGATCTCGTTCTGGTCACTGAACCTCGGCCTCGTATGGATGGCGTTCTGCAATTTGTTCCCGGTCGGAATCGTCCAGCTTTACGATTCGGTCAACGTCGGATACTGGCACGCCCGCGACCCACAATTTATCGCGACTCCATGGATCCATTTCCTGGAATGGATGCGGATGCCTGGCGATGCGCTGTTCATAGTGGGCGGTACGCTTCCGCTGGTGCTGCTGTGCGTGCGCGCAATCATGTTCCCCAATCCCCGTCGCACCCAAACCGAAGAAGCATCGGTGCGTTTGTTTACCGTCGATGCCGCCGCTGCGGATTGAGCAGCGCGGACTGGCTAGATCGATGGCGGAGGAATCGCGCCGCGCGCTTCCTCATAGGTCGAAGAAACCCGAAGCACCGTCGCCTCGTCGAAAGGCCGCCCGATGATCTGCATCGAGAGCGGCAAGCCATCGCTACCAAGCCCGGTCGGAATCGCGAGCGATGGCTGCCCGGTGCAATCAAATGGCGCGGTAAAACGCAGAATCTTGTCTACTACATCAACCCGCTGCTCGCCCTCGCCGATCAGACGGCTCTCGCCAATCTTCGGCGCGGTAATCGCGCTGCCCGGTGCCGCGAGCACGTCATGCTTCGCCATCGCCGCGAGCGCATCAGCGAGAACCTTCGCTCGCGCACGTTGCGCCCGAACATAGGCGACCCCGAGCACCGCCATTCCCGATTCGAGAAGGCGTCGCACATCGGTGCCGTAGTCGTCGGGCCGCGTTCGCATCCATTCCTCGTGATACTCAAGCGCCTCACAGAACGTCGCGATGCTGTTGATGACGTTGGCCGACGGCAGAGTCGGTATCGAGACCTCGTCAACCGAAGCGCCGAGGTCGGCGAGCTGCTTCATCGCAGCTTTGAAAGACTTCGCAACATCATCAGAGAGGCCATCCATCAGCTCGCGAATGACGCCGATGCGCATCCCCTTCACGCCGACGCCGAGTGTCGCGGTGTAGTCGGGTACCGGCTCGCGGCTCGAGGTGGAATCGTTCGGGTCGTGGCCTGCGATCACGTTCAGCATTAGTGCGGCGTCGCGGACGGTGCGCGTGATAGGGCCAACGTGATCCATCGAGTAGGCCAGCGGCACCACGCCATAGCGGCTGACCCGACTCCAGGTCGGCTTAAGCCCGACGCATCCGCACAGCGAGGCGGGGATACGAATCGATCCGCCGGTGTCGGTGCCAATAGTTGCGGCTGCCGTGCGCGCGACGATCGCGGCTGCGGAGCCGCCGCTGGAACCACCGGGAATGCGGTCCAGCGCGTAGGGATTGCGGCATGCTCCATAATGCGGATTGGTCGACGTGATGCCGTATGCGAACTCGTGCATGTTGAGCTTGCCGAGCATCACGGCGCCCTGGGCTTTCAGACGCGCCCATGCAGTCGCATCGAAGTCCGGGCGAAAGTCGGCGAGAATTTTTGAACCGGCAGTGGTCAGCACGCCCTTGGTGTAGAGCAGATCTTTCAGGGCAATCGGCACCCCGTGAAAAGCGCCGCGCCAATTTCCCGCATCGATTTCGCTCTCGGCTGTTTTTGCAGCCGCGATAGCGTCGTCTGCGGTGACGGTGATGTATGCGCGAATCTTTTCGTCGACACCTGCGATGCGATCGAGGTAGGCCCTGGTGACTTCCACCGGCGAAAGCTTCTTCGCGCGCAGGTGCTCGGATAGGGCGGCCACATCGAGCTCGAGAATTTGATTCGATGCCATGGTCAACCCTTCCTTTGGTTGAGATGCGCGGCCTCGGCCAGCAGATTCTGATAGCCGAAAGCGGGGCCAACACCTGACAGCGGGAGAGTGCCGAGCTGGCGCGCGAGGGTCAGCATTGCGCCGGCGGTATTGGCGACGCCGTGGGCGTCGTGGTCGGTAATCTCGTAGTCGAAAACTTCGCGCGCGATCTTCTTGACGGTTTCCCCAGTGAATTGAGCCATCGCAGTAACTCCGAAATTCCGGCTGAGTAAAGTTGTCCCTGAAATTGTTACACGACCTTGGCTAGCGCCGCGATCGTCTTACGAACCGTGGCGAGGTAATCATCGGTAACGACGTTCGGGACGATGATCGGCAAGTCGGTGCCCGCCTGACGATACTCCTCGATTCGCTCGAGGCATCGGGAGAGCGGCCCCGCAACTGCGATCGAATCAATCAGCCTGGCGCTTATCGCAGCGCTGGCGCCTTCCATATCGCGCTTCGCGAAGCCTTCGGCCACGCCACGAGCCTCCGCCTCGAAGCCGTTGTGCGCGAGCACCCGATTGAAAAATGGCAACGCGAGATAAAATCCGAGACCACGCCGAGCGGCAATGAGCGCACTTTCGCGGTCGTCATCGAGAAACAGCGGCACGCCCATCGTGATGCGAAGCGAGCCGGGATCGCGGCCATGGCGCCTGGCTTCGTCGCGGGCGGCCGCGATCTCCATGCGCAGGCGCTCCGGCCATGCGAGATAAAGCATCAGGCCATCGGCAATCTCACCACCGAGCTTCGCCGTTTCCTTGACCAAAGCGCCAAAGTAGATCGGGATATCAGGCGCGGGTTTGCGCAGTCGCATTCCGATCGAGGACACTGGCTCGCCGCGATTGGTTTTCCTGATAACTTCGACAAACTTGCGCAGCCGATCGCGCGCGTTACCCATCTCGATGCCGAGGCCGCTGAGCGCGGGGCGATGACTGACGCCGACGCCGAGGATGAATCTGCCGCCCGATTCGCTCTGAATCATTTCGGCGGACGCCGCCGCGAGGACCGGCTCACGAAAATAAACATTGGCGATCCAGGTACCGATGCTGATGCGGCGGGTCGCCTTCGCGATCGCGTAGCAGCACATCATCACGTCATTGGGGCCTTCGGGAACAAACACGCCCTCGAAGCCGGCGTCTTCGGCCTCGCGCGCGAGGTCCACGAAATCGCCCCAGCGTATGCCGGAGAATGGCGATATCGAGATGCCGAGCTTCGGCACGTCCGGGCGACTAGGAATGAGCGACGATCTGATCGGTGAACCCGTCGAGATCGTGGGTCATGATCAGCATATCGCGTACGCGGCCGCTCCGATCCTCAACCCAGTCCGCGAGGATCGCTTCGACGCGAAAGCCGAGGCGTTCGAAGGCGGCGCGGGCTGCGACCTGGTCGGGGGTCATCATCGCGGAAAGCTTCTTGAGGCCGAGCGACTTCGCCAGTTCAAAGATTTCCGCGGTCAGTCGCTTGCCGAGCCCGCGTCCGCGAAAACGAGGACTGCCATTAACGCGAATCTCGCCTACGCGCCGGGTCCAGCGCGCCTGTTCCAGATGCACCGTCGCATACGCGGCGACTTCATCGCCGACCTCGGCGAGCAGGGTGACAGTCTGTCCCTTCCTGATGTTCTCCGCCCACTGCTTGACGGCTTGCCGATCGGTGATGTCGGTGCGCAGGAATAGCAGGTCCTCCTCAGGGAGCTTGCCGGCGAAGCTGAGAATCTTCTCAGAGTCTTCAGGTTCCATGCGACGAATGCTTACCTCGGTGCCGTCGCTTAGTTTGATTTGTTTTGGAAATGGCTGATGCGAATTGATGCCTTTCTCCGCCATGCGAGGTCCTCCCTGCCCTCACGCTTCCAGACTCGCTGGTTGGGCGCGAGGGATGCCATCGTACGAACATCGACGCCCACGCCGCAAGCGCTATCGATTCCCGGTTGGCGTGGCCCCGCCGCTGTCCTAAGCTCACCTGGATACGGTTGCTTTCTCCGCGTAGGTTTCGACCCGCGATGGGATTTTCGTCGCGTTTGCGGCAGAACTCCCACCGGGAGATACTTTTTCCGCCTATGCGTCATATTCGCTAACCAGGAGGTCCGCTCATGCCCAACAAGGACACCCCCTCCCGCAGATATCGTCTGTCCACCCAGGACGCGACATTTATATACGCCGAAACTCCCAACAGCCCGCTCCACATCGGCTCCATTCTGATGTTCGAGGGCAAAATCGATTTCGACGACTTCGTGCAGCATGTCGAAAGCCGTCTGCACCTGGTGCCGCGCTATCGCCAGCGCCTGATGCCGGTGCCGTTCAACCTGGGCCATGCCCTGCTGGAGGATGACCCCAACTTTCGCATCGAAAACCACGTCATTCGCCATCTCCTGCGCCCCGGCATGAGCCAGGCCGAGGCAATCGACGAGATGCTCCGTCATTACGAGGTCAAGCTCGACTACGCCCGCCCGCTATGGGAGATGCATTCGTTCGAGAATCTTGAAGGCGCCCGCACCGCGATCGTCTCCAAGGTGCATCATGCGCTGGTCGACGGCGTCTCGGGCGTCGAGCTGCTCAAGGTGATGTTCGACCTCAAACAGCATCCGGATCCGATCGAGCCGCCGGCCGAGCCATGGCAGCCGGAGGAGCCATCGACGCCGATTGGGCGCCTGTGGGAGGCGGCGCGCGAGGCGACGGCGGCGCCCGTCAAGACCGCGATCGAAACTTCGCGCGGTTTGATGCGCGATCCGGAGGCGCTCGGCGACGAAGCACGCACCTTCGCCGACGGCGTGCAGCAGATGACGCAAATCACCACCCGTCGCATCGTGTCGACGCCCTGGAATTCGGGGCTGGTCGGACCGCGGCGCGCGCTCGCATGGTCGACCATGTCGTTTGGCGACTTCCGCAGAATTCGCAACGCATTCGGTGGATCGATCAACGACGTGGTCCTGACGATTCTTAGCGAGGCGGCGGCGCGTTACCTCCAGCATCACGGATATGCGGCCAACGGCCACCTATGCATCGGATGCCCGGTGAACGTGCGGCATAAGGAAGAGGCGACCGCGCTGGGCAATCGCGTCTCGATGATGTTCCCGATGCTACCGGCGGAGCCGATGGACCTGGTCGAGCGGCTCAAATATGTCAACGCCGAAACCGAGCGCATCAAGGAAGCGCACCTGCCTCAGGCGCTGGAGCGCATGATGTCGATGGCGGAAAGCATTCCGCCGACCCTGATGGGCGTCGGCTCGCGCGTCAGCACGATGGCGCTGAATGCCGCGACCACGCTGTTCAAGCTCTCGGGATACAAACCGCGCCCCGACGGCTTCCTGCTGCCGACCATGGGCATCAACTTCATCGCGACCAATGTTCCGGGGGTCCAGGTGGCGCAGTATCTGCTCGGACACAAATGCCTCGAGCAGGTACCGTTGGTACCGTGCGGCGCAACTCTCGGATACGGCGTCGCCATCCTCAGCTATAACTCGACGTTGTGTTTCGGAATGAATGCCGACCCGAACTTGATGCCGGATGTATCGCTGATGAAGTTCTTCGTCGATGAAATATTCGCCGAACTGAAGGATCGCGCGCAGGCGGCGCAGGCCGAAAAAGATGCGGCCACGATGGCTTCCAACACCTCGGCCGCGGCCGGAGGAGCATAGCCTCGCCAGCTCGCGGATCAAAGCCGAAAGCCTCGTCATTGCCGAAGGAGGCTGAAGTGGTAGCCGATCCGACGCCGGCCTCGGAACCGCCGCGATGCCCGTGGGCTCGCGATGACCTCGCGCGCCTTTACCATGATGAGGAATGGGGCGTCCCCTTGCACGATGATCATCGGCTCTTCGAGTTCATCGTACTCGAGGGAGCGCAGGCCGGCCTCAGTTGGGACACCATCCTGCGCAAGCGCGACGCTTATCGTGCCGCATTCGACAACTTCGATCCCGCGCTAATCGCGCGCTACGACAAGCGTCGCGTCGAGCGCTTGCTGAACAACGCCGGCATCGTGCGCAATCGTTTGAAGATTGCCTCGGCGATTCAAAACGCACGCGCGTTTCTCAACGTCAAGGACGAATTCACCACCTTCGACCGCTACATCTGGACATTCGTCGATGGTGCTCCGAAGCGCAACGCGTGGAAGACGCATAAGGAAGTTCCCGCCGAGACGCCGCAGGCCGCCGCGATGAGCAAGGACCTACGCCGGCGCGGCTTCAACTTCGTGGGTCCTACGATTTGTTACGCTTTCATGCAGGCGGTTGGCATGGTCAACGATCACCTGGTCGACTGCTTCCGCTATCGCGAAATCCGCTAAACTCATACGCATGTCGAAGCATATTGGCATCGTCGCGGTCAGCGCCGAGGGCGCAGCACTGTGCTACCGAACCATTTGCGTCGAGGGCGCGGCGACCTTCGGGCCGCATAACCATCCCGAAGTCACGATGCATACCATCCCGCTGGCCACCTACATGGAGCGCATCGATGCCGGCGACTGGGACGGTTGCGGCGCCCTGATGCTGCGCTCGGCGCGCAAACTCGCCGATGCTGGCGCCGATTTTCTGATTTGCCCCGACAACACCGCGCATCAGTCTATCGACTTGATCATCGATCGATCGCCGCTGCCATGGCTGCACATCGCGAGCGAGGTGGCGTCGAGTGCCGGGGCTCGCGGCTTTCGTCGCATCGGGGTGCTGGGAACGAAGTACCTGATGGAGGGGCCGGTGTATCCGCCGAAGCTCTCCGCCGCGGGTCTCGCGCACGAAATTCCGCCGCCGGATGATCGCGAACGCATCAACAGGATCATTTTCGATGAGCTGGTTTACGGACGCTTCGAGGAACCGGCACGCCGATTCTTTCAGGATGTCATCGCCAGGCTGAAGTACCGCGGATGCGATGCGGTCGCGCTGTCCTGCACGGAAATTCCATTGCTCATCAGCGAGCAGGATTCGCCGCTACCGATTCTCGATTCGACCCGCATCTTGGCCCGCGCCGCACTGGGCACCGCCGCGAAGGCCTAGGCGTAATCTCGGCAAGATAGGATTCCGCGTCAGGCCGTCGCCCAGGTGCCGAGAAAGGAAACTGGTAGGATCCTGGATGCCGAAAAAAATGTAAGGGAAAGCGTCCGACCGTCGAAAAAGTCGGTGATCTTCACTCAATCTTTTCGTTGGCGCGCTTTAAATGTGTAAGCTAAATGTCTGCATATGCGCATCGAGCACATTGGGGACCGCATTGTCGGTCCCTCTCACACGATCAGGGCATTCAGCGCCGATCACGTGGTGCTTCTAACCGGACTATCCGATACACAGCTGCGGTACTGGGACGACACCGAATTTTTCAAGCCTACTTACGCGTTTGAAAATCGCCGAAGTCCGTTTAGTCGGGTCTATTCATTCAGGGACGTTGTCGGCCTGCGAACACTAAGCATTCTTCGTAAAGTGCACAAAATTCCTCTTCAAAACCTGCGGCGCGTTGCTCGTAAACTCAGTCAGTATGACGAAGCGCCATGGTCTGGTCTGACACTTTATGTGTTCAAAAAGGAAGTCTATTTTCGCGAACCCGATTCAGAAGCGATAAGAGGGGTCCTGAACGGGCAATACGTCTCTCTCAGACTGCAAAACATTATCCGGGACGTTGCGAAAGACGCCGATAAAATGCGGCACCGAACCCCCGACCAAATCGGTCGCATCGAGAGGCATCGTTACGTCTCGCATAACGCATGGGTGATAGCGGGGACTAGAATACCTACCAAAGCCATTCGCAATTTTCAGGAAGCAGGGTACTCGCCAAGCGGGATTATCCGTGAATACCCGCTTCTATCTGAACCAGACATTAAGGCCGCGCTCGCGCATGAGAAGAAGTTGGCGAAACCAGCCTAAACTCGGGCGTGCCAAGTGCCGGTCCAACTTCGTTGCTTACTGGACAATGACGTACCAGACTCGGTCGGCGACGTTCTAATTAGCTGCGGTCATTTCATTCTGCACGTTCGTGACATTCTTCCCGTCAATTCATCCGATCAGCTTGTAGCTACTACTAGCGAGCTGGAAGGCATGATTCTGATCACCTGCGATAGGGACTTTCGATCGGTGGCTCCTCGCATACCGAAAGGCCATCGCGCTCGGTTTCGTAAGCTTGGACGCATCGTACTGGAATGCTCTCAACCACAAGCAAGCAAACGAATACGAGCGGCGATGTCGTTTATCGAACACGAATTTGAGGAAATACAGAGGCTTCGCGACAAGCGCTTGCACGTAGTTATTCAGACCAACGGGATGAAGACCTTGCGCTAACCTGCTGCCTGTCACGGCCCTTTTTTGGAGAAGGAATCTCGGTGCCGGAGTTGTATCCGGAAATCGAACCATACGAGCATGGCAACTTGGAGGTCGGCGACGGCAACCGCCTCTACTGGGAGACCTGCGGCAATTCGCGCGGTAAGCCTGCTCTCATCCTGCACGGTGGTCCCGGTTCAGGATGCACCCCATGGCACCGGCGCTTGTTCGATCCGGCAAGCTATCGCATCGTTCTCTTCGATCAGCGCGGATGCGGGCGGAGCATCCCGCACGCAAGCGAACCCGATACGGAACTCGCGAGCAATACCACCTCGAATCTGATCGCGGATATCGAGCGGCTGCGCCTTCACCTCGGCATCGATCGGTGGCTGATATGCGGCGGATCGTGGGGCAGCACCCTGGCCCTCGCATACGCGGAAAGCTATCCGCAGTGCGTCACGGAAATCATCTTATGGGGAGTCACCACCGGCCGCCGCCTGGAGTTCGATTGGCTATTCCGCGGGGGCGTCGCGGTGCTCTTCCCGGAGCAATGGCAACGTTTGCGCGATGCGTTGCCGCTCGCCCATCGCGACGGCGACATTGTCGAGGCGTATGATCGGTTGTTGCACGATCCCGATCCGGCGATTCGCGGGAAGGCCGCGCTGGATTGGTGTACCTGGGAATCAGCGACGCCGACCTGGCCTCCTGCACCGGGATTGTCGCCTCGATTCAGCGACCCCGCTTTCAGGATGGCGTTTGCGCGTATCGTGACGCATTACGTCAGGCATAACGCGTGGCTCGAGGATGGCAGCCTGCTCCGCGGCGCCGTCCATCTTGCCGGGATTCCCGCGATCATGGTGAGTGGTCGTTTCGATTTCCAGGCACCGATGGGCTGGGCATGGGAACTCAAACTGCGCGTGGCCAGGTGCGCAGCTGGTGATCGTTGATGATGCCGGCCACGACGCATCCAGCGCGGCCATCACCGCGGCGCTGATCGATGCAACGAATCAATTCGCCACGCGTTGACCGGTTTGGCCCAGCGGTTCACGGTACTAATCTCCGCACTCGAGGCGCTTAATCGTACAAACTACAATCAGCTCTAGTAGCATGATAGTATACAATCGTATGAACTCCATCACATACACCATGTTTTACAATTGGTGGTACATCTTATGAGATCCCGGCAGTCACCCGCGACATCCAAGAGCGCGCGGTTCAAGAAAATCGGCAGCATGCGAGCGGGCCGCAAAGTCATCGTAGACTTTCCCAATGACTTGTACGTCGCGACGGAGAACGCAACGGCCCAGCTGTCGATCAACCGCAGCACGCTGATTCGTTCGGCGGTTCGGGAATTCCTGGAAAGGCTGCATCGAGATGAGCTGGAGAAGCAGTTAGCGCAGGGTTATATCGCCAACGCTTCCCAGGCCCGGGAAACGGCGGAAGCCTTTGAGCGTGTCGACCTGGACCTGCTGTAGCTGATGCCGGGCAAATGCGTAAGAGGCGCCGTCGTCGAAGTTAACCTCGATCCTGTCGTCGGCAGCGAAGCCAACAAGACCCGTCCCTGCGTGGTGATTCAAAATGACGTTGGTAACCGGTTCTCGCCAATCGTAATCGTTGCCGCGATAACCGGCGCCGAAAACGTTCCCAGGCAGTATCCGGTTGATGTCCCGGTGCCAAAGGGCGAGGGCGGATTGGGGAAGGATAGTGTCGTTCAGTGCAACCAGATCCGGTCCGTTGATGAGAAGCGTCTAGCCAGGACCTTGGGCCAATTGAGGACTGCCACGATGGCGAAGGTCGACCAGGCGCTCAAGATAAGTTTGGCGCTCTGACACGCTATAGGTGTTGCAAATCCTTGACGGTTCGAGTGCCTACCACATTGCCGGTGTTCAGCGTCGTTTTCGGCTCCAGCAGCAGGATGTGCGCCTCCTCTTCCGCGATTGGTAGATGCTCGACGCCGCGCGGAACGATGGTGAACTCGCCGGCATCCAGATGAATCTCTCGGTCCCGAAGCTTGATGAGAAGCTGTCCTTTGATGACGAGGAACAATTCGTCCTCAGCCTCGTGCCGATGCCATATGAACTCGCCTTTGAACTTGGCGAGCTTCACGTAAGAGTCGTTGAGCTCGCCCACGATACGCGGACTCCAGTACTCATCGAAGAGGCTGAACTTCTCGACAAGATTCACCTTGTCCATGTGGCTCCTCCCGCAATGAGAAACCTTGGCGCCGCCGCGTAGACCTTGCCGCGATGGAGCAGAATCAGGTGGCGGTTGCCATGATGCGATTCCAGCACCGGCTCGAGGTCGAGCGCCTCGCCGCGTTTTTTTGCCCATACGTCCGCGGGAACGATGATGTAACCCGGGGGTGCGTCGCCGAGTTTCCCCTTCCATTCGGGCGCATCGCGATCAAGATAGAACAGCAGCGGCGCAACCTCCTCGGTGAATCCGTAAAGGTAAAGAGGCTCACCCGCTGCAACCACTTTCGCGATCTCGCCGGCGGCGGGACGGAAGGAGTCGCCACCGCATTCGCGCGCCTCTCTGCGCGGGATGACGACAAGATTCACGATGATCATCACCACGCAGACTGCCGCGTATGCGCCCTTCAATGCGCGCCCGCCGTATCGTTTGGAGGTGACGGTGATCATCCAGGCGAGCATCACGGCGGAGGGCGGCCATAGCGGGAGCAGATAGGCGCGGCGCTTGTAGGCCGCGAGCGAGAAGAACACCACCGTGACGATCCAGAAAATCGCCAGCAGCCGCACCGCTTCGCGCGGCGCCGCTTCGGTGGGATGTTCGACTTCCTCGGCGCGAGTCGGCCGCGACCGCAGCGCCATCACCACCGCGATCGGAGCGAGCAGGCTCAGCGGCCCCGAGTTGAAGAGCAGCGGAAACACGTAATAGAGCGGTGACATGGTTCCGAGCGAGCCGAAAAATCGCCCGACGTTTTCGCTGCCGATTTGACGATTCAGAAATCCATATTCCCGGCCCACCCAGCATGCGATGTACCAGCTCGAGCCGAGCATGATGGCGAAAATCACCGCGAGCAGCGAAATTCGACGGAAGGCCTCGCGCATGCGCCCCTCGACCAGCACGAAAATCGCCATCGCTATGAGCGGAAGCAGCGCGCCGACCGGGCCCTTCGCCAGCACCGCGAGACCGAGCGCAATCGCGAGCAGATACTGCATCGGTTCGCTGACGGTTTCCTGGGCGAACGACGGGGTCTCGGTCGGCCGCGGACCGATCCACCAGAAAAACGCGAACAGCGACAGCGCTTCGTAAAACGCGAGCGTCATGTCGACTCGGCCGAATCTTCCCAGCGTGATGTACTGAAACGCGCCGGCCAACGTCAGCCCGGCGAGAATCGCGGCTTCGAGGCCGAGGAGCCCGTACACGAACAGCATCGTGAGGATGACGCCGGCGACTGCGTAGAGCGCCGACGGCAGCCGCAGGTTGAATGCGGTGACTTTCTTCGCCTCGCTCGCGAGGTCGATGGCCGTCGCGGTCCAGTGGAAGAGCGGCGGCTTGTACATCGGCACGCGCCCGTTCTCGACCGGGAACAGGTACTTCCCATGCTCGACCATCTGCTGGACGAACACACCCTCGAAGGCTTCGTTGCCGCTGCAGACATCTCGCACGCCGAGCCGCCAGGTGGTCAGCGCGAGCGTGACGCATGCGATCGCCAAAATCGCAGTTGCCACCCACAGTGTTTCCGAGGTCAGTTTGCGGCGGCCGGACGGGTTTGCGGACGGCGAGACGATTTCAGCCACGCATCCTCTCCATGACGGGCGCCATTACATCAGATCGAGGCGGAAAATGCTGATGCGTGCGATGCGGTCCGAATCGTAACCGCGCCACTTGAGCGAGGTCACCTGGTCGGGTCCGACGCGGCGGAACTTCAGCTTCGAGAAAAACCGCGCGGCGCGATCTTCGCTGGTGCAGGCAAATACGTATTTGAGCTTGCGCGCCTTGGCTTCCCGGATGATCTCCTGGATCAACTCGGCCGCCACCCCTTCGCCCTGGAAACGGGTCAGCGTATAGAGCGCGGTGATCTCGCCCGCGCGGTCGCGCCGATAGGGATCCGTCAACAGCGAGCAGATGCCCGCCAGATGTTCGTCGCCAACGTGATAACCGAAACACGACGGCAGGATTCCCTCGATCTGCCCGGGCGAACGCGGCAGGAGGAAACCCGCATCCTGCGCGCGGATGATGAGCGCCTCGACTTCCTCGAAATCATCGATCGAGATCGGCGATACCGTCCCGTACTGCGTCGGCGTGAAGAGCGTGCCCAGACCGGTGAAGCTGAACAGCTCCTCGTAGACCCAGCGCGGCGAAACCAGGTTCACCGTGCCGACGCCGTCGCGGATCGCATCGGAGGCGAGGCGCACCATCTTACGGCGCAGCTTGGTCGACGCGCGCCGTTGTGCGCGCGCGGAGCGTTTGGCTTCGACGAATGACATTCGCTCGCCGTGTTCGTCGGTCAGCCCGCCGCCGCGATCGAGCAGGATCAGTTTGAAGACTCGCAGCCGCGATGCCAGTTCCTGCGCGAAGACCGCGAGGTCCTCGGGATCATCAGTGCTGGTCGAGGCCACCACGATGGAGCCGGCGCGCAGCGCGTGCCAGATTTTCGCGACCGCGGAATCAGGGGGATAGGGGCGGGTGCGCAGCCCGGAGGTCGGGTCAAAAATCGGGGGCGCCTCGGGCGGCGCCATCCTGCCGAGACGCCGCATCACGCGGGGCAGCGCGCTGGGCGATACGATCACGACGCATCGCGTCTGGTTGCGTCGCAGCTCGCGCAGCGTTTTCACCAGGGAATCGAAATCGCTCATGCGCTGGCCGACCGGAGGCACCAGCGCAAAGAGCAGGCTTTTGCCGTAAAACTCCTCGAGATAAAAAGTCTTCTCGGTGAAGAGGGTCTCCGAGGCCGGGGAGACTAGCGCCGCGCTGCTCTCGGGGCTCATCGATGCGTGGCGACAACTAACCGCGCGAAGTTCAAATCCAGCGAGTGCAAGTCGATTTGGCGACCGCTACTTATGCGCAGCGGCGATGTGAGCGGAAGGGGTTTCCGGGAAACCGGTGGCGACGCGCGAGGACGAGATCTCCTGTAGCGAAGTGTCGGAAAATACTTCCAGGAGTACGCGCTGCCCCTTCTCCCAGACCCGATACATCCTGCAGGTCGGCTGCAGCGCGCAGGAACTGGAGCCGTCGGTGCATACGTTGAGCGTGATGGGGCCCTCGACCGCTTCGATAATGTCGCGGAAGGAAATGTTGGTGGCCGGCCGCGCCAGTTGATAGCCGCCGCCCGGCCCGCGCCGCGCATGCACCAGTCCGCGATGCATCAGGTCGCGGATCACCTTCTCCAGGTAGTACTTGGGGATTTGCTCATGGCGCGCGATCTCGCTGCCGCGCGCGACCCCGTTGGGCCGATCGGCGAGATAGATCATGGCCCGCAGCGCGTATTCGATCTTGCGCGGTATCTGCATCAGGCTCATGGGTTACCTCTGACGCGCCCGACCAATCCGCCGCGATGGTGCGAAGCTTGGCGCATCATGATGCGGCGGCCGCCGTGGCCGCGCGGCCGCTCAAAATTCGCTCGACGTATTTCACCATCATGTCGCTCTCGACGTTCACCTTGTCACCGGGTTTGCGAAAACCCATGGTAGTGACCTTGAGCGTATGCGGGATCAGCGCGCAACTGAAACGCCGTCCGCGAATCGAAAACACTGTCAGCGAAATTCCGTCGATCGCGACCGAACCCTTTTCAACCAGGTAGCGCGCCTCATTGGCGGCCACCTCGAAGGTGTAGAGTTTGGAATCGCCTTCCGGCTTGATCGAGATGACGCGGCCGACGCTGTCGACGTGACCGGCGACGATGTGGCCATTGAGCAGCGTATTAAGCGTGATGCATCGTTCCAGGTTGACGCGATCGCCGGCTTTCAAATTGCCCAGAATGGTGCGGCGCAACGTTTCGGCAGAGACGTCCATAGTCAGGCTGCCGCGACCCTTGGCGATCACGGTAAGGCATGCTCCGCTGACGGCAATCGAATCGCCGACCTTGATTTTGGCTATCGGCAGGCTGGTATTGAGCGTCACCACCGCGCCATCGGCGCTCTGCCGGAGGTCGGCCACCTTTCCCAAATCTTCGATTATGCCGCTGAACATGCTCTTTTAGAACTCGCCGAACCGGGAAGACTAAAAATCCAGAAAAATCATATCTTTTTAACCATCGGAGCCGCAACCGCGCTTCGCACGAGTGGCGGTGGAGCACCGACTTCACGCCGCGGAAACTGAAGACGCGCCAAAACCGGTTCCCGATAAACCCGCGGATGCAGTAGACTCGCGCGATTGGGGAACGGATTACGATGAACAAAAAAGAAGCTCCGGGAGCATGGCTGGTCGTCGCCGTGCTGTTCGTCTGTTGGTTTTTCGTCTGGGGCGGCGGCGCCAACACCGGCGCCGTGTTCTTCACCCCGTTGCTGAATCATTTCGGATGGAGCCGCGCACGGCTGTCGTCAGGCATTGCCGCATCGGCGCTGTCCGCGGGCGCATTCGGCCTGGTGGTCGGATGGCTGCTGGATCGGGTCGACGCGCGCAAGGTGATGGTCTCCGGGGTAGCGATCGTCGCGGCCGGATACATCCTCGTGACCCGCACCCACACTTTCTCCGAATTCTTTCTCTGCAACCTGTTGCTCGGCATCGGCTTTGTCGCATGCACCGGCATTCCCTCCTCGCTGGTGCTGGCAAACTGGTTCAACGAGAGGCGCGGACTCGCGATGGGAATCGCGCTGGCCGGCGCGTCGATCGGCGGCGCAGTCATGACGCCGGTCACGAACTGGGCAATTTCCGCCCGCGGCTGGAAATTCGGCTATCTGGTAGTCGCGGCGCCGATGCTCCTCATCACCATCCCGCTGCTGATTGCGTTTGTGCGGACGCGCCCGGCCGCCCAGGCCGAGCCCGAACGTCATCCCTCGGAGCCGCCGCCGGCACCGATCGAACTACCCGGCCTCGAGGTTGGCGAAGCGCTACGCGGGCGCTCGATGTGGCTCATCACGCTGGTACAATTCCTGTTCGCGTCGTTGTTTGCCGGACTCGGCCAGCATTTCATCGCCTATCTGATCGATGTGGGGTACAGCGCGAACGTGGCGGCGCAGGTGCTCAGCATGTTGTTCGTCTTCACCACCATCGGCAGCCTCGTTTCCGGACCGCTGGCGGATCGCGTCAACGCGCGGCTCGCGACGGCGGCGACCTGGTTCGTGACTGCGATCGCGGTGTTTGCGCTGCTGGGCGCGGCGCACTTCTCGGCGCTGATGGTATATGCGGTGCTGGTCGGCGCGGTCGGCGGCGCATTCGGCGTGCTGATCCCGCTCCTGATGCTGGAGTCGCTGGGGATCAAGCGCTTCGGCTCGCTGATGGGAATCGCGGGAGTGCTAAGCACGCTCGGATACGCGGTGGGTCCGGTCGTGACCGGATGGATTCACGATCGCACCACCAGCTATGTCCCGGCGCTATGGCTGTTCATCGGCGTATCGCTACTTTGCGTATTGGCATGCCTGGCGTGTCGCCCCTTGCAGAGTGTGCTGGACGAGCGCGCGACCCGCGAAGCCGCATAAATTTCCTTCTTGAACAGAATGTACGTTTGAGGATGAAGCTTTGCGATCGGGCCTGATATTCTATATTCTAGAATCACGAATCAGATCGGTAGATAATCGTGACAGCGCTAAAATCGCAAGATCTGGTAGTTCTGCTTAAACTCTTTGCTTGCCCTGGGAAACGTCCCAGCTATGCGCAGCTTGCGATGGAATTGTTTATGAGCCCGTCGGAAGTTCATATGTCGGTCCAGCGCGCGCGCGCAGCCAGGCTGATTCAAGGATCCAAAGGCGCGGAAAGACCGAGCGACAAGGCACTCGAAGAATTCCTGGTGCACGGAGTAAAATATGCTTTCCCGGCACAGCCAGGACCCATTGTGCGTGGAATTCCGACCGCTTCGGCCGCGGCGCCGCTCAATCGCAAAATAACCCAGGAAAATCCGGCTCCCGTGTGGCCCTACGAAGCCGGGACCCAGCGAGGCTATGCGGTTACGCCGCTGCACAAAAATGTACCGCGGGCCGCGCTGCTGGATGGGCGTCTCTACCAGATGCTCGCACTTGTCGACGCGATTCGGGTCGGAGGAGCGCGCGAACGCGAACTCGCGAGACGCGAATTAGCAGGTCGGCTGAGAGCGCGAAATGGAACCGCGCTCTAGTACCGACCTGCTGGAAGCGGTGGCGGCAAAGTTGAGCCTACTCCTCCCCGAAGTGGTATTTGTGGGCGGGTGTACGACGCAATTGTTAATCACCGACCCTGCCGCTACGCCTGCACGCATGTCAGATGATGTCGATATGATCGTCGAAGCATCCTCGTACGCTGAGTATTCGGAGTTTTCCGAACGGTTGCAGGGTCTGGGATTTTCGGAGGATTCAAGCGACGGAGCTCCGATCTGCCGATGGACTTTGGGCGGCATGAAGTTAGATGTCTTGCCGACCGATGCGAAGACCCTTGGCTTCTCAAGTCGCTGGTACAAGGAGGCTGTTACCCACGCCCAGACGGTTTCACTGGGAAACCTGCAACTGCGGGTTGTCACTCCCCCATACTTCCTGGCAACCAAGCTGGAGGCGCTCAAAGGACGGGGCAAGCAAGACTATCTCGCGAGCCGAGACCTTGAGGACATTGTTGCAGTAATCGATGGCCGCCCAACGATTCTTCAGGAAGTTAATGCCTCGAACAAAGAAGTTCGAGCATTTCTGCGCGCCGAAGTTGGCAGGCTTTTGAAAATTCGTGCATTTATCGAGGCACTGCCTGCTCACGTTGCGGGAGACGAAGTTAGCCAAAAGCGAATTCCAGGTATTCTCGCCACTCTCAAGTCGCTCAGCGACAACTAACAGGAAAGCTAAACCCCCTCGCGCGCGAGCCAGGATACCTCTCAAAGTAGTCCGTTGCATAATGTCCCGGATCAGCCCACGACCCGGATGCAGCTATCTGGCAGCCCTCAACGTTCCACTCTGGTCGGCGCAAACTTCCATCGTGAGGTCGTAGGTTGCGTGCAGTCCCCGATTGAAGTTTTCGAGCGAGAGGCGCTCGTCAACCCCGTGGATGCCGCCGGCGTCGTTGTCCTTCAGCACCAGCGGTACGAAGCCGTAGGTGGGGACGCCGCGCGCGCGCAGAAATCGCGAATCGGTGACCGCAGTGGTCATCGACGGCGCGAAGCCGGTTCCTTCGAAGTCGGTGCTGATGACCTTCGCGATCGCATCCCACAGTTCACCCGACGCTGGTGATGGTTTCGCCTTGATGGGTTTCAGGCGCACCTCGACCTGGATGCGCGGACCGAGCGCCGCCTTAACCTCGCGAATGAATTTGTTCGGATCGGTGTCTGGAAGTAGGCGGCAATCGACATCCGCCTCGGCATGCGAGGGGATCACATTCACCTTGTTGCCGGCTGAAATGATGGTGAGCGAAATCGTATCGCGAAGCGACGCTTGCATGCTCGGCGCCGACAGCGGTCCGCGCGCCGCGATATCCAGCATGTAGGGCCAGTTCAGATGAGTGAGTTCGAATGACGCGGGGAACGGCTCGGAGGGCCCATCGCGCAGAAAGCTTCGCGCGACGATCGGCTCAAGGCGCGCAGGCCGCGCCGCTGCCATCGCCATCAGTCGCGAGAGCGCGCCGACCAGAAGCTGGTTGGGATTGTCGGGATTGGGCAGCGACGCATGACCCGAGGTTCCTTTGGCGATGAGATGCAGCCACAACGGTGCTTTCTCGGTCACCGCGATCCCGAAACCTGCCCTATGAGAACCGAACGGATCGATGCCGCCGTTGCCGCCTTCATTGATCGCGAACGCGGGATCGATGGATTCAAAGTGGTTGTTCACCATCCAGTGGGTGCCCCATTCGCCGCCCGCTTCCTCGTCGGGAGTCACCATCATCTCGACTCCGCGATGAAGCCGGATTCCCTGACGCTTGAGCGCGATCATCGTCATCAGGGCCATGATGCCGTGGGCTTTGTTGTCGATGGTGCCGCGCCCCCAGACGTAGCCATCGGCGAGGTCGGCGCTGAAGGGAGGATGGGTCCATTCGGCTGCGGCGGCGGGAACCACATCGGCGTGCGACAGAAAGAGCAGCGGTCGCTCGGTAACGGCGCCCGGAATTCGCGCGACCAGCGTAACCAAACCGGGCTTGCTCTCGAAGGTTTCGGTCTCGATGCCCTCGTGATCGAGCTGCGCCTTCAGATACGCGACTGCGGCAGCGGTGTTGCCCGGAGGATCGGTGGTATCGAACTGGACGTAGCGACGAAAGTATTCGAGCGCCTCGGCATCGATGGCGCGCCAATCGGGCTCGTTACTCGAAGCCGCAGCCTTGCTTGATGAAGCGGAAGTTTCGTGGGTCGGAAGTGCGTGAGCGGCTGAAATCGCAATCGAGAAAAGCGCGAGGGCGATGCCTCGCGCAATGAACCGGCTGATAGTCCGTGACGACACCTTCGCGCCCCCAACTAAATCCTCGCGCGACCAGGTTCGTCGTTCACGAAGCCTCTAATGTTTGCCTGAACCGGATTACTGTGTCCAATGCTTCGCTGCTTTGCGCTGGCGTTCTCTCTCCGACGCCCCGTTTGTCGACCAACCGGCGCTTGGAGGACATCTACGATCGGCGGTTGGCGCCGAATCGATCGCGAACTATTCCATCGCGTGCGAGGCCGGGAGATTGCGGCGGTCGCGTTGCAGGAACATGAAGGTCGGCACCATCAGCAACATCAACACCGCCAGCATCCGGTAGATGTCGTTGAACGAGAGCATCATCGCCTGACGCTGAACCATCCCGTACACCATCATCAAACCTTCGCGATGCCCGCCCATCATTTGTTGCGCGAGGCTGGCGCCACCTGGCATCCGCATCCGCGACAGCGTGAAGGCGGACACGTGCTCCGCGAGATGGCTCTGATTAACCTGCTGGCGACGAATCAGGAGCGTGGTGAGGTACGAGGTTCCGATCGCTGCGCCGAGGTTGCGGGTAACCGAGTAGAGACTTGCCGCACGCTGCATCTTCTGGCGATGCATCGAGGCGAGCGCTGCCGCTGACAGGCCCGGGAAAACCAGCCCGGTTCCGACGCCCTGCACCACCGTCGGCCAAATGATGTGGAAGGTGTCGGACTGCAGGTTGAGACCCGCCATCGACCACATCGCGTAGGCCACCAGGCAAAACCCGATCGCGATGAGAATTCGCGTATCGAAACCGCGCCTTGCCAGCGAACCCAGCACGATCATCGCGAACATGGTGCCAAAGCCGCGCGGCGCCATCACGATTCCGGCCTTCGACGCGGTGTACCCGAGCAGTTCCTGCATAAAGATGGGGTTCAAGATTCCAGTGCCATAGAGGGTGAAGGTGAGGAAGATGACCAGGGTGACCGGCAGGGTGAATCGTCGATCAGCCAGGATGGTCAGATCGACGATGGGGTCCTCGATGTTGAGTTCGTTGTAAATCAGGATGGCGAGCGCCGCCAACGCGATCAGCGTGCTGTAAACAACCCATGGCGCCTGGAACCAATCCGACCGCTCGCCGCGCTCGAGGACGATCTCGCCCACGCCCAGCGAGACTACCAGGCACAGGATGCCGAGCCAGTCGACGCGCCCGCCTTTGCGCAGCACTTTCATGTAGGGCGGATCTTCCAGGAAGCGGTAGGCCATGAAGATGCCCAACGAGCCGATCGGCACATTGATGTAGAAGTTCCAGCGCCAGCTCCAGGTATCAGTGATATATCCGCCGATGGTCGGGCCCATGATGGGAGCGACCATCATGCCGATTCCCCACACCGCCATAGCCATCATCTGCTCGCGGGGCGGAAAGGTCTCCATCAGCACCGCTTGCGAGATTGGCATCATCGCGGCGCCGGCCGCGCCCTGCAGCAGGCGGAACAGCACGATCTGGTCGAGCGATTGCGCGACCCCGCATAGCGCGGACGAGGCCACGAACATCGTGACCGAGGCCATGAAGTAGCGCTTGCGCCCGAATCGCTCGGCGATCCACCCGGTCATAGGGATCATGATGCCGGCGGCGACCAGGTAGCTGGTGACGACCCATGCGATCTCGTCGACGCTGGCGGAAAAGCTGCCCTGCATGTGCGGCAGCGAGACGTTAACGATCGAGCTATCGAGAACTTCGAGGATGGTGCCGAGCATCACCGAGAAGGCGATGATCCATTTGCGCGCGGAGGAGTACTCGTAATGTTCGAGAGAGGGGTGGTCCTCGAGCGCTGATTTTGGAGTGGCAGCCATTCGGCTTGTAGAAGTTATTTGATCGATGGCCGACTATGCAAAACAATCTGCTAGCCTGAACGGAAGGATCCAGTCACTAACGGCGAGTGGCGTGAGGTTGCTAGCGGAGGCATTATTTGAGGATGAACGAGCGGCGCGACTTCGCTACAATTCGTAGCATGGTAAGTCTGGACGACTTCCTCCAGCGCGCGAAACGACTGAAGAGGTCGGAACTGCTCCGATTGATCGGTAAGCTGGAGGAGTATTTGTCCTCGTCCAATGGCGGATTGACTCGCTCGGGATTGCCGCAGAACGGCGAGGTGAAAAAGAAGGTCGCAGCCGGCAAAACTGACCCAGCGCGCGTTCCCCGACGTTCCCGCAAGGGCCATAATCGAGCCCCATTAATCCGGCAACCGCTGTATTCCGGATTGTTGTCTCTATCTGGCGCCGCGCGCACCTCACACACCGACGTTTCCCGCAACAAGTACAAACACCTCGCCGATATCTACGCCACCAAACCCATTCGGTGAGGCGCGTCTTCGTCGACACCAGCGGTTTCTTCGCCCTCTTGGCCCGTGACGACGTGAACCACGAGCGTGCGCAAGAGCTATTCGAACGGGCCGCGCGGGAACGATGGCGTCTAATGACCACGAATATCGTCATCTTTGAAACACATGCGCTTCTTCTCAATCGAGTGCGGTCCGGCCGCGAAGTTGCTCTCGCATTTCTCGATAGATTCCGAAATGATCAGGTCCAACTGATCCGATTTCGCCAAGTCGACACAGACAAGGCGATCGCAATACTCCGGTCGCATCGCGACAAGAAGTACTCCCTTTGCGATGCATACAGCTTTGCGGTTATGGAACGCCTCGGGCTTGAAGGTGCGATTACTTTTGATCGCGACTTCCGAACTTACGGCCGGTTTGCGATCTTGTAACGCCCGCGCACGAGCATCGAAAGATCTGGTCAGCTACCAATCACGAACATCTCAGGCGAGTTCGGCTTTGCGGAGGGTCAGCATGACCGCCGCGCCGGACGATACGCCGACCGCCACGATGATGTAGATAATCCAGAAGCCGAGCGGTGGCATCTCCGCAGTGCCATGAACCCGGATGGTGAACATCAAGAGGTTGATGATCACGTAAGTGGCATAGAAGTGCGCGATCGGAAGCGCGAACCTCTTCATCGTGAAGATGCCGTACGCCAATAGCGCCAGCGTGATCCCGAACAGCGGGGCGATGATCGTATTGGGCATGCCGGTCAGTTTCTTGCCGAAGAAAACGAACCCGACGTTGGGGCTCATCTGCAATGGTTTGGAGAAATTGGACACCGCCATCAATCCCAAGGCGATCGCGAAGATCGTCAGCAGCATCCCTCGATTTTTTCGCTCCACGGCAGACTCCCCCGCTATCTGGTTCCCGGATTGTAGATGCGCATTCTTACCCGCGCACTATGCCGCACGCGAGGCCTGCTCGCGGCGACCCGCAAAGCGCTCGGCCAGGACCGCGCGCGCCTCGTCCATCACATCGCGAACAATCTTGCCCGCGGGCTCGATGGAATCGATGAGGCCCGCGCTCTGACCACATGCGAGGCCACCCTCTTCGACTTTGCCCTCATAGCGCGCGATCTCGGCCAACGGGAATCCATAGTTCATCGATTGAAGCGGGAACGGTTTGATCTCCGCCTCGCGCCCGACCCATGACTCGGTGAACTTGTTGCGCACCAGCCGGCACGGCTTGCCCGAATGGCATCGCGTGATGGTGGTCCCTTCCTCATCGATCTCGACGATGCGGTTCTTGTAGTTTGAATGCGCATAAGACTCGACCGATGCCACGAAGCGGCTGCCCATCCAGATGCCCTCGGCGCCCAGCGCGATCGAGGCCACCAGGCCGCGGCCATCGGCGATACCACCTGCGGCGAGGACCGGGACACGCACTGCATCGACGACCTCCGGCACCAGCGCCATCGTACCGACCCGGCCGGTGTGCCCTCCGGCCTCGTGGCCTTGGGCGATGATGACATCGACACCCGAAGCTTCCAGGCGGCGCGCCTGCTTGACGTTGCCGCATAGGGACATCACCACGACGCCGTTTTGGTGCGCCTGTTCGATGATGCCGGCCGGGTTGCCGAGCCCCGAAACAATGACTGGGACGCCGGCCTCGAAGGTGATGTCGATGAGCCGTTGGACATTGGAGCTGTACTTCACGACGGTCGAGTCGGCCTTATCGGCCTTAATTTCGGCAAAAAGAATATCGACGCCAAACGGCCGATCAGTGAGATCGCGACAGCGCAGGATTTGCTCCTTTAACTCGTGCGAGCTCATGCTGCCCGACCCGATGCATCCGAGTCCGCCGGCGTTTGAAACCGCGGCCGCCAGCTCGGCATGTGCGACAAACCCCATCCCCGCTTGGAAGATTGGATATCTTATTCCAAGGCGTTCACAAATGGGCGTATCGAGGGCTAACTCGAAGTTCATAAGACTACCTCATGGACCATCTGGCGCTGTATTACCTGACGCCCCGATCAACGGCATGTGGCAATTTCAATGTCAAGTTGGCGGCGCCCAATTAATCGATCGTTCAATTATTGCTCCAATTCTACCGGCGCGCTAAACAGGTTAACTGTTCGTAGCGAGTTATGGCCGAAGTCCGATAACAGCGCATCGTGTCCCGCCGACTTCCAGGGGACCTGCGCCTAATCCATCGTAGCTGCTGCTTGGTTTGGTTGATGTGGAGTGAGAGCGGGCGAGGTGCTAAAGCGGGCTGATGGGCTGATGGAACGAGTTGTAGCGCATGGCGCGAATAGGTTGCGGCGCTTTCCAGATAACCGGCCCCAGTGCCGACCGAGCTACGTATCCATACGTTTCTGTGGTACACGCCGCGCCGAGTTTTCATGGTCATAACTCGGCGCGTTTTTGTTATAATTCCCAAGATGGTTCGGGTGATTGTTCTAACCGGGTAAGCACTCGGATTCGCGACCCACACGCATCTGACCGGCGGCTGGCGGGAGCACAGCGCGGCATCGATCTCCGCGGGGGGCGGGGGAGCGACGCCGGCTATGGACTCCATTTTGTTCAGACCTATGGAGGATAGCACTTGCGAAACGGCCCCTTGGTTCACAGAAACGCCCAAGTCTCGCGCGCGATTCAGGGTGCTCCCTCCCCACTGGAACGCCTCGCCGCCCTAAGCGCACTGGCCGATCGCCGACCGACCCGGGCGCCGATGGCCGGACCGGTTTGGGAATCGTCGCGGCTCTACCTTGGAAGCCGCCTGCCCATCAATTTACGGCATTTTTTAGCGGAACAACTGGGACCCTCGATGCGGGTCGAGAGCGACAGTATCGTCGCCTTGAAACCGCGCTCCGGCGCAGTCCTGATGCGCGATCTGGCCCGCGCCATCCGCCGTTTTTCGGCCGAACGCGCCCGTCAGGTGTGGTCCGAATGCGCCATCGGCATCGCAAGGTTGCATACCGAGTTCTTCCGCGCACCGGCTGACGAGCGCTGTCCGGTGATCCTCTGCCTCCGCTGCGCATGTATCGGGGCGGGCCCGCTGGATGAACATGGCGGGCGCAATTGCCTGCCGGTGAATCTGGACTCCGCCATCAAGGATTTCGCCACCACCAAAAGCTCCGAACGACCCACTGCCGCTCCCGACCCGATTTTACAAGCAATAGAAAACTTCCGATTGGCCCGCGAGGCCGCTGAGTTACCGCATCAGGATCTGGACTGCTTCGTCTCCAATGGCCAACTGGTCTTCACCTGGCGACCGCTGCCCGACGGTCCGGTTCTCTGAAGAGTCGAATATCGCGCCTGTAGGAAGCCTCGACTCGCTCAATATTCTCTATGTCGGTGCGCTGCCGCCGCATAACGGGGGGAGTGCGATCGTTGGCTACCAACTGCTTGCCGGTCTCGCGAGCAGAGGCCACGGCATACGTGCGATAGCTCCCATCACCTCGGACGCAGCCGCTGCTGGTGATGTCTTTGCCCGAGCTCATCCCGAACTTCGAGTAAGCAGATACCCGGTGCCTTTCTTCAATAGCTCGCCCGACCAGCCGATGACGCAGGATTACCGAAGTTCTGAGGAAGCATCGATGCGCGGCGCTTTTCACGCCGCGGTTGGCGCCCAGCGCCCCGGATCTGGTGATCATCGGGGCGTGAGACATTCGCCTGGTGCGTTCCCGAACTTGCGATGGCGCAACGAGTTCCCTCGTTGCTCCTGGTTCAGGGGGCCGGACTGTTCGGAATGCTGCGGACCTTCCCGGCATGGCAGCGCGATCACCTGAGAGAGCAGTTCCGAAAGGTCGACGCGATGGTCTCGGTGGCGCGACATCTGATGGAAGGGCCGATGCGGGAACTGGGTCTAGCGGCCTCATTCATTGCCAATCCGGTCGACCGAACCAGGTTTTCTCCGATGCCCAAAGATCCTCGACTGCTCGAAAGTCTCGGCCTGCGCGAAGGTCAATTCACGGTCGTTCATATTTCCAACTTGAAGCCGCTCAAACGAGTGTCCGACATTATTCAGTCCGCGCGCGAAGTCATTCGACATGTTCCGGACGTGGCATATGTAATCGTCGGTGACGGCCTTTGCCGCGCCGAGTTGGAGGCCGAATGCCGCGACTGGGGATTGCTCGATCATTTCCGCTTCGTTGACTGGGTGGATCATGACCTGGCCCCGAAGTACGTCAATCTCGCCGACGCGGTGGTAATGCCTTCGGAATCGGAAGCGGCCGCACTGCTATACCTGGAGACGCAGGCATGCGCGCGACTGTTGATCGCGAGCGATATCCCAGCCGCCCGCGAAATCGTACGCGATGGCGACACGGGACTGCTTTTTCGGATGGGCGATGTCGCCGATTTGACCGCGAAGCTGGTGCTCGTCGCCGGCGACCACGCGCTGCGCGATCGAATCGGCCGCGCTGCGCACCAGTGGGTCAAGGCGCACGACCTCGGGAGCTTCGTCGCTGCGTACGAGCGGGTCATCCGCGTGGTGGTCGAGCGGCATCGCGCGCGACCGCACCAAATCAGCGCGAAGTAGGCAGCCGGCGTTCGGACCCTGAAACGGAAAAAAGCGGGGAGGCGATTACATTGCGGAGGCGCGACGACGACGCTGTTCTTTGCGACGGCGGCGTTGGGCCTCGGAACGCTTGCGCTTGCGGCGGACGCTGGGCTTTTCATAGAAAGCCCGCTTCTTCATTTCCTTGAACACGCCCTCTTTCGCGAGCTTGCGTTTTAGCACGCGCATCGCTTGATCGAGCGAACCGTCTACACGAATCTCCATACGCCTCCGAAGCCGGTGGTTTAGCCTATCGAGATTAGGTCCGCCGATGCGTGTAGTCAACCGCGCCGATGGCGATTGGACGCACGGTCGAAATGGCAATATCGGTTGAACGATGAGAACTCGGTACGCTGCCAGGGTGGTGCTGGTAAGTTCGTATCTCATGATTCCACCCGCCTCCAGTTCGAGCCAGCGAGCGCGAAGCTTCCGCTCCGCTTAACGAATGGAAGATCATCGACCAATTCGAAGCTGCCCGGCAATCCGAAGCACTGCGCTTGCAATTGATTGACCGGATGCCTGTTGTGGAACCGGCGCGCTGTGTACGCAGCGACGATCCGCGCATTCTGGAAATGAAAATTGGCTGAAGTTAGCCGGACCGCCCTCGGGCGTAGTGAACCAGATACAAACCGTTGGCTGAATTCGTACCAGTGCCGTACTGATCAACGGGTGAAGCTCCTCCATGCGGCCGCGTTCGCACTTGCTCTAGGGGTTTGCGCCACCGTAGGTCTCGCCGCACCAGCTCCTCCCGGTCCTGTAGGAGAAGCCATTGAATGGTATTTGATAACTCCGCCGTACACCTTTCGAGATGGGCATGTACAAGTAGACTTCGCCGCGCCGCTGCGCGATTGGAACAGGAAACCTTTCTCGAAGCGTTGGGACTGCGAAGTGGCAAGGGAAAAGGACCTCCACACCAATATTGTTGATCGGTTGGGCCGCGCGGTTCTGCAAGCGGCGAGATGCATCGACATTCGCGATCCGGCACTCAATCCGAAATAGGCTCTACACAAAATCGCCGACGCTTGCGATTGGTGGACACTAAGGCATTGGTGCCTCGCTGACGAATGCCGTAAATAGAAAGCACACATCCCGGGAGCGATGTAACATGGCCTCGGACTCACAGGTAAAGTTGCGATGATCACTGGCGCCAGCAAAGGCCTCGGCCGCGCCATGGCGAAGGTGTTCGGCGAGGAAGGCGTCAAGCTCAGCATCTGCGCGCGCGGCGAGGCTGACCTCAAGGACGATTGAAGGTCCTCGCGGATCGTAGTAATCGCGATCCATGAAGCTCCGCTGCACCGCTTTGCTCCCAAGCTAAGATTTGGGCACCAAGCTCGCGATAGTCTCTACCATTGTCGGGATATTTCTTCTGACCGCATTCGGCTGGAATCGGAGAACGAAAGACCGGGGTCAAAGGCGAAAGCGGTTACGGAACTGGCGCAAGCGACACGGTTTGCGCCAAACCGTCAAAGCAGCTGGCGAACCTCCAGCCCCCTTTTATGTGCAGACGAAGCTCGGTGACCCCGGAGACCCCCGCACCGGCATCTCGCCTGCTGACACTGACAATCTATTTGGCGGAAAGAAGCCGAAGTCGAAGTAGGCTGGCCCAACACGGTGGAGGAACTCCCTCGAATGCCGTAAATGATAAGCAACCTCATTCAGGAGCGATGTAACATGGACCTCGGACTCACAGGTAAAGTTGCGATGATCACTGGCGCCAGCAAAGGCCTCGGCCGCGCCATGGCGAAGGCGTTCGGCGAGGAAGGCGTCAAGCTCAGCATCTGCGCGCGCGGCGAGGCTGACCTCAAGGACGCCGCCGCGGAGTTTCACAAACTCGGCTTCGAGGTCCTCGCTACCGTCGCCGACGTCACCAAGCCCGCCGACATGACGAAATGGATGAACGACACCGTGGGGCTCTTCGGCGGCGTAGACATCCTGGTCAACAATGCCGGCGGCGCGAAGCCGGGAGCGCTCGGCGAGTTGTCGGAAGAAGCATGGCGCGAAACCTTCGAGCTCAACTTCTTTTCCGCGGTGCGCCTGGCGCGAATGGTAGCCGAGCAGATGCAAGCACGCGGCGGCGTGATCATCAACATCAGCTCGATCTACGGGCGCGAGTCCGGCGGTCCGCTCACCTACAACTCCTCGAAGGCCGCGATGATCTCGTTCACCAAAATGCTCGCGCGCGAAACCGCGGCGAAGAACATTCGCATCAACTCGATAGCTCCAGGGTCGATTCAGTATCCGGGTGGGAGCTGGGAGCGCCGCTTCAAGGAGAACCCGGCCTTCGAGCAGGATTTTATTGCGCATGAGACGCCGGCTGGACGCCTGGGCCGTCCCGACGAAGTCGCATACGCGGTGGTGATGATGGCCTCGCCACGCGCGAGCTGGATTAACGGTGTCATCCTGCCCGTCGATGGTGCGCAAGGACGCTCACTGATTTAGGTGCAGCACCCTGCAAATGAATTTCTCGACCGCCTGAGAGGTCAAAACATCACGAGCCACCGCCTCGGACACCGCCGCCATTTGCGTGGAGCTCAAATTCACAAAAAAACTCCGGTCGTTATCGCAGCGCCAGCGCCGCACCTTTGCGGTCGTGTGCGCGGCCGGCTTCTTCAACAACTACGACGGCGCGCTGCTAAGCCTCGCCATCGAGCAGATCCAGCGCGGCCTCGCCGTCGGCGAGAAAACCCTGGGGCGGATGGCCTCGGTGATCACGCTGGGCAGCCTGCTCGCGCCGCTGATCACCTCGCAAGCGGATCGGCGCGGGCGACGACAGCTACTCATCGCGACCATCGCGATGTTCAGCCTGCTGAGCGGGCTGACCGCATTCGCCTGGAATGCCGCAAGCTTCGTGGTCCTGAAATTCCTCACCATCACGTTCTCATCCGCCGAAGGAGCAATCGCGCTCGTGATCCTGGTCGAGGAGATGAATGCGGACGTTCGCGGGTTGGCGGTCGGATTGCTCGGCGCGATAGCCGCAGGAGGCTTCGCACTCGCCGCGATCGGCTTTGCGATGATCGACGCGGTTCCCTTCGGATGGCGCGGGCTGTTCGCCCTCGCATTCATTCCCATCCTACTGGTCGTCCCGCTGTCGAAGCTGCTGCCGGAGAGCAATCGCTACGAAAGCACGACCAAGGCGATGGCGCCGGGAAGCTTCTTCGATCCATTTCGCGCGCTGCTGTCGTCATATCCGGAGCGCTTCATCATGGTGGCCGCCGTGATGTTTCTCAATGCGATGGGCGGGACGCCTGCGGGTTTGCTGCAAGCGAAGTTCCTGCAGGAGGTCCACGCCTGGTCACCGATGAATGTATCGACGCTGATTTTCCTTGGCGGCGGAATCGGGATCCTCGGCAACGTGGTCGCCGGCGAGTTGAGCGATCAGCTCGGGCGGCGCATCCTCGGCACCGTCGCGCTCATGGTAGCGCCTGCGATGTGGGCGGTATTCTTTCGCAGCACCGGAACGATAATGATCGCATCGTGGGTGATGAGCCTGTTCGCGCAGACCGCCGCGAGCACCATCCTCAATGCATTCAGCGCGGAGTTGTTCCCGACCTCGCATCGCTCGACCGCGCAGAGCGCCATCGCAGTAGCGGGCACCCTCGGCGGCTCAGCCGGCTTGATGCTCGAATCGCTTCTATACGGGTTGGTAGGAAACCATTGGCGGGCGGTGACGCTGCTGATGTCAGCCTCCGTGGCGGCGGCAATCATCGTGGCGATGTTCTTCCCCGAAACCGCGGGCAGCGAATTGGAATCGATCTCCCCCGAACGCACCCGCCTCTCGCGTAGGTATCAGAGACGCATTCGGCGAAAGGCCGCCTAACCCAGATTCACTTCCAGGCTTTCGATGCTCAGGCCCGCGCGATCGAAGATGATCACCATCATCATCTGATCGGTTTTCAATGTGACCGCATACGAGCCCGGCGCCCGCAGCGTCGCGGAGACCTGCTCGATAACTTGCCCCTTCACTTTTTCCAGTGCGGCGTTCACAGCGCCGATGGAGTCCGCGATCGCTTTGCCACCGGGCAATTTCTGGAACAGCGCCACCATCGACTGAAGCACGCCCGCGCCGAAGCGTTTCGCATTGCCGGTGATGATCGAGCTTTCGATCATCATACCCAGGTTGGGACCCAGCTCGGGAGGAATCTCGAGGCCGTCCTCGATGCACTGGTGGAGGCGTTCGTAAGGCGCGCGCACCTCAGGCGAGAGCGGCGCCGCGAGCATGTTCCTGATCTCGCCGAGCAGCGCCTCGCGCTGGATGGAATCGAGCTTGATGCCTTCAGCGCTCGACCGTTCGGAGGATGCCATCAGTGGCCGTTGGAGTTGTTGCCGTGATCGCCGATCAGCGCGGCGAGCTCATGCTCGAAGCCGCCGGTCTCGATCGCGCAATGCATCCCGCATTCTTTCGGCGCGCCGGTCTCCCACCACCATCGCCCCGAGCGCGGGTCCGCGCCTTCGACGACCGGACGGGTGCAGGGCGCGCATCCGATCGACTGGTAGCCCTTGTCATATAACTCGTTGTAGGGAACGTCGTTGACCTTGATATAGTCCCAGACTTCATCTTCGGTCCAATCGGCCAGCGGCGCGAGCTTCACGATGCCGCCGTGGTCATGGTCGATCTCGACCTTGCGGATGTTGGAACGGGTCGCCCATTGATCGCGCCGCAGACCGGTCACCCATGCGCTGTAGTTCATCAACGCCTTGCGCAGCGGCAGCACCTTGCGCACCTGGCAGCACAGCAGTCGCAGGTTAACGTCGCGATAGAAGAGATTGTTGCCGTGACGCGTGACCATCTGCTGAATGATGTTGCTGTCGGGCAGAAAGATTTCGACCTTGATGCCGTAGCGATCGCGAATCTGGTCGATCAGGTTGTAGGTCTCCTGCGGCTGGCGTCCGGTATCGATGGTGAACACGCGCACGTTGGGATCGATCTTGTGCGCCATATCGATCAGCAGGCAGCCCTCGGCCTGGAAGCTGGAGCAGATGCCGAGTTCATTGCCGAAGCGATCGATTGACCACGCGAGCACTTCCTGGGGCTCCTTGTCGTCGAGTTCGACCGCGACTTCTCCCGCTTCGAGCTCGTCCATCGCATGGATCAAATTGGGGCTCTCGGTTTCCTGATGCGTCGACATAGTGTTGCTCGCTGAGGTTTTCCTCTGACGTTTAGGCCGCGGCCTGGGCGGACGCTCCGCCTTGCGCGATCGATATCAAGTCAGCATCCGGGGTGCGGACGCAAAATTTCGTGAAACTTTCCTCGCCCTCGCGCTTCGCGAGATATCCGGCGAACAGGCGCGCGACATAGTCCTCGACATGCGGCGACGGGATGCGGCGAAGGATGGGCTTGCCGATCGCCGCGTCACGCCCGAGTCCGCCACGCAGGATGATGTCGAAGGATTCCAGCGGCTCGCCATTCGGTCCTCGCGAGGTGGTGCCCTGCAGGCCGATGTCGCCGGTCCAGTGCTGCGCGCACGCATGCGGGCATCCGTCGAGGTTCAACTTGAGCCCCGCGACCTGGTCGCCGAAGTCATTAACCAATCGCTCGATGATGGTGGCGAGCTTGGTCTTGGTCGGGGTGACCGCATAGTTGCAGTGCGGATCGCCGATGCATCCGATGGACGACGCATAGAGCCCGTTCGCATCGAGGGGAAAGCCGATCTTGCCGATTTCCGCGATGACGCTGTCGAGGCGATCCTTCGGAATTCCGGTGACGATAAAATTCTGCCGCCGCGTGAGCCGGATGTCGCCGCCGTAGCTCGCGACCACCGCGGCGATCTCGCGCATCTGCCGCCCCGTCATCGTCCCGAGATAAACCGGGAATCCGACCGAGTAGAGGCCCGACTGCTTCTGCTCATGGATGCCCATGTGATCGCTTTCTTCATCGGGGAGCGGAGTCTCTGCCAGATCCTCCAGCGCGAAGCCGAGCCGCGCCTCAACCAGCTTGCGAAATTCCTCGGGTCCGTAGTCGTCGATCATGAACTTGAGGCGCGCCTTGACCCGCGAGATGCGATACTCGGTGGTCGACTGCCAGGTATCGATGATCGCGCGCATCACCGGGATTGCCTGCTCGCGCGTGATGAACACTCCGAGATGGCGCGCGAGCCGCGGCGTCGAGGATTGCCCGCCTCCGACGCGCACCGCGAAGCCCTCGCGGCCGTCCTTGATCATTCCGATCATCGCGACGCAGTTAATTTCGGGCGCGTTGCAATGGTACTTGCACGCCGCGATGGAGATTTTGTGCTTGCGCGGCAAGTCGGAGTATTCGCGATTGCCGTAGAAGAAGTTGGCGGCCTCTTTGATGAGGCCGGTGACATCGAACAGCTCATCGTGATCGACGCCGGCCACCGGGCATCCGGTGATGTTGCGCACCACATCGCCGCATCCACCCATCGTGGTGAGGCCGGCCGCTTTCAGCTTGTCTAAAATTTCGGGGAACTTATCCAGCGTGATGTAGTGCAGCTGGATGTTCTGGCGCGTCGTCAGCTCGCCCTGATCGCGTCCATACTGTTCGGAGATTTCGCCGATCGCGCGCAGACCCTCGGCGCTCAGGATGCCGCTGGGGATCTTGACGCGCATCATGAAAGTGCCGACCTTCGGCTTGTCGTGATACATCCCGAACCACTGCAGCCGCACGATGTCTTCCTCGGGCAGCTTTTCGTAAGAGGTGGTCGCGAGGCGATTCCATTGCCCCCACAATTCGGTCGGGAACAGATCGGCTTTGAGGCGCTCGACGGAGTTGCGCTTCAAGACCAGTTCGCGCGACGGTGGCTCACGTTTCGGCACGATCGATTACTCCAAGGGAATAAAAGATAACTTCGGTGAGCAACTTAGTCAATTAAATAGATGACAAAGGAAGTGAGCTATTCCAACTATCGCGCGATCATGATACTAATTGCTGGAAGATTCTATGAAATTTGGTGTCGGCGTCGACTATTCTTTGAAGGCTTTGCTCGCTCTCGCGGAGCGCTACCCATCGCCGGAACCGATGCGAGTCGAGGAGATCGCCGAAACTCAGGGCATCCCGGAAAATTATTTGCGCCGTTTGCTGATCGAGCTTAAGCGCGGCGGCTTGGTCGCCAGCCAGAAGGGGCCCAGCGGCGGTTACATGTTAGCGCGTCATCCGATGCGAATCACTATGGCGGATGTTGTCGAGATCATCGAGGGAGACTACAACCCGGTCGACTGCCTCGAGGAAGGCACCAACTCGCCATGCCCGCGCGAGCAGCCCTGCCCGATGCGCGATGTCTGGCGCGAGGTACGCGACTCGGTTACCGCAGTGCTGCGACGCACCACGCTGCAATCCCTCTCCGAGCGGCGACGCACCGCGCTCACCTTCAGCATTTAGCTCTCCTACACTACTGCGCGGAGCGTAGTACTCTTTTTCATTTGAACAATCGTTCCGATTGGAGAATATTTGATCAACAGATGGGACGAGGCGGAGCGGTGTGGTCGGCTCCGTAAACGCTTCGCGAATGAATCGCGAAGTCTCGCGGAGCGCCTGTTCCAATCGGGGGTCTGATGCGGTCTGACAGGACGGCTGACGAAATCGAGACTGCGCGATTCGCGCAACGACCTTCTCTCCTTCATTCGCTCTTCGAGTTACGCTTCCCGATGGAGGCGGCCTTCTTTTGGATTCACGGCATTCACCATCCGTGGCCGCATGTCGCCGAGCACGGCCATCGCAAATCCGTGATGTTGATCCCCGGCTTCATGGCCAGCGATTTCACCCTCGCGCCGCTGGCCGGGCTATGCAGATGGCTCGGGCACAAAACCTTCTTCACCGGTATCCGATCCAATTCGAACTGTCCGCGTGAAACACTGGTTCATCTCGAGCGCCACCTAGAGCGCCTCCACGAGGACGAAGGCCGCGTCGTCGTCATCGGACAGAGCCTGGGCGGCGTCTATGCGCGGGAACTCGCGGCGCGACGGCCGGAACTCATCGAGCGCGTCATCACCCTTGGATCGCCGATTCGCCTGGTCGAGGATTCCGCCAACTCTCTGGTGATCGCGATGGCGCGGCTGGTTTCGCGCCTCCGCAACATGGACGAAGGATGCCTCACCCAATCCTGTTCATGCGGCATGATGCTGGTCGAACGACATCCGGGCGAAGTCCCCACCACCGCGATTTACTCGAAGACCGATGGTGTCGTGCATTGGGATAGTTGCGTCGATCGATCCGGCGCCAAGACCGTCGAGAACATCGAGGTGATGGCCAGTCACGTCGGGATGGGTGTCAACACCGAAGTGTTCAAGGTGGTGGCCGATCGCCTGGCAAGCGCCCCACGCGCAACCTCGTCGGCCCGGCCGTCGGTCCGCCTGCAGCGCCGCGACACGAGTCCGCAACTCTCTTAGCGACCCTCTACGCCTTCCCGTACACCGGCACCACCGCGCCCGAGGTGACGCGATTCTCCTCGGAGCACAGGAAGCCAACCGTGCGCGCGATATCCTCGGGTTTGACCCAGTTCTCATGCTTCGCCTTCGGCATCGCGGCGCGATTCGCCTCGGTGTCGATGGTGCTCGGCGCGATCGCATTGACGATGATGTTGTCAGGGAGCCCTTCCTCGGCCAGCGACGCGGTAAAGGTCGCGATGGCGCCCTTCGCGATCGCGTAAGCGGCGTAGTCGCCCGCGCCCATCAACCCACTGCGCGAGCTGACCGATACGATTCTGCCGTAGCCGTTCTTCTTCATCGCGGGGACCGCGACGCGGCAGCATAGAAACGTCGGCTTCAGGTTGAGATCGAACATCGCCTGCCATTCGGCGACCGAGGTATCGGCGATCGACTTGCCGCCCCAGAATCCGCCTACCAGGTTCACCAGGATATCGAGCTTGCCGAACTTGCTCGTAACATCGTTCACAAAAGCGGCGATCTGGGCTTCATCCCCGACGTCGGCGCGCTTGAGGAAGACATTCGCATCGGAGCAGCGGTCGCCGAGGCGTTTCTTCAGGAGCGGCACTTCCGGCTCGACAACCCATGGAATCGCGACCCGCGCGCCCGCATCCACAAAGTAATCCGCAACGGCGCGGCCGAGCGCGCCGGTTCCACCGGTGACTATCGCGACGCGATTTTCCAGCAGTTTCATGATGTTCTCCTTAATATTCCTCGGACTCCGCTTCGCTCCGATTCTGTTGATTCGCCTCGAACTCCGCTTGCGCTCCGCCTCGGCGGCTTCGCGGGAGCCGCTGCGCGGCGGCTGCGCCCGCTTCGTGTCTCTCCCGGAAGAGTCTGCCTGACATCGGTCATCCTGAGCTCTCGTATTTCCTCGGACTCCGCTTAGCCTCTCGGTTGAGCAGTTTCGCCGAGATGCGGCCATCCTAGATCGCGCGGGTGATTTCGACCAGCGCCACGGATGCCTCTTTTTCGGGATCGCGATCGGCGCGCGGATTCGTCTTTACATAATGTAGACATCGCGATACTTACTGCTCGACTAGCGGCGCTGACTCGCGGTCAAAACGCAGCCAACGCGGTATTTTCCTCGGGATCGATGGCCGCGCCGGGAAGGTAACAATGGCGGAGCGCACCAATTCCGGCCTGGCTGTTCCGGCCGTAATCATCACATTGCTGGCGGCGCTCGGTATCGGCGGAGCGGTGCGACATTCGTCCGCGCCCGCCGCGCCGACCCCGCGTGCGGGCGCTGCGGCATTTTCCGCTTCGGCCAACACTACCGGCTCCGTCGGAGCATACGAAAAGAATGGCGGATACGGGCATGGCGCGGGACGCGTGTTGGAGAAATTCTTCGCCTGCGAAGTTAACGATTCGGAAGACACCAAGGCCTGGGCCGCGTATCACAAACGCAATTCAGATCCCGCTGCCGCCGACTTCCCCGATTTGCGGGCCAACTACTCGGTGCGGTTCCTGATCGTGACCCTGCCGGCTCCGATTTCACCGCCGCTTCAATACATGTTCGATTCCGAACTCGCGGCGCTGCAGTCGGCGGCGGGCGCGGCCGGCTATTCGCTGGACAATTTCGACCTTCCGTGGACCAGCGGTGCGAAGGATTCTTCGACCACCTTCCAACTCGGGGGCGAGATCGACATCACCGCGACCGCGCCCAAATCAGCATCTCCGAATCGAGCACTTAAACCCTCCTCCGGGCAGAATCAGAAATCCCCGGCCGGCGATGATGACCAAGGGTCTGAAACCATCTATACGATGGCGCCCGGCGGCGACGGCGGAAGTCGATGGCAACGTGATACCGGCGTCTTGCTGTTCCGGAACGATACGCAACTGCTGGTGATTTTGTTGGTGGGTGAAACCCCCACCCGTGGCGTCAATCGCATCGCGATGCGCGACGCGCTTGACCAAATCGCATGGCTGGAGGGCTGGCAAGACGCTCCCGGGGGACACGGACCTCCGCCTCGGCTGGTCGATCGATTCAAGACTACGACTGAGCCGCCGATTGATCAGAAGCAAATCAGAATCATCGGCCCGACCTTTTCCGGCTCGGCGCCCTCCCTGCGCAATGTGCTGGAAGACTGGCGGCGGAGTTTTCCCGCCACGAACCCGCGCGCGCCCAAAGACCTTTCCATTCACATCGTTTCCGGGACTGCCACCGCAATCGGGGACGCCCTTTCGGCAAACGCCGACCCGGGACTGCCGCCCATTTACTTCAACACGGTTCAAGTACCTGACGCGATTCTGTGGAAGCAGATTCCCAGCATGGTCGACAATGTCGACGACATCCCCAGAGCGGTATCGAACCTGTTGCCGATTGAAGCACCTCCAATCGCGCTGCTGGTGGAAAATACCGTGTATGGAAAGGGCCGAGAGCGGGACGCCTCAGGGGACGATTCCGCCCCCGCCGAAAAGTGCGGCGACGCAAACAGTTCGGACGATCAAACCACGGCCCGAAAACGCCAATCCTCGCCCCGGCGCGTCCTGAGGCTGACCTTTCCGCTCCACATCTCAGCGCTGCGCTCGGCCTACCACAGCACCCGGAGCCAGAGCACCAGCGGACCCGACTTGGGAAATCACGATCTCGATCTGCCCGATGAAGCAGGCCAACAGCGCCGGGATGTGATCCCGACCTTTTCACCGCGCGCGGCGGTCTACGATCAACTGGTTCTGAGCAATCTGTTGGTCACGATCCGCCGCGAGCACATCCGCTACGTGGGAATCGTTGCGACCGACGTTCAGGATCTGATTTTTCTGGTTCAACAGATTCGCATCCATTGCCCGGACACGATCGTCTTTACCACCTCGGCCGACATCGCATTCCTTCATACCGATGTAAACACCGACCTCCGTGGAATGCGGATTTTCACTACTTATCCGCTGTTCAACCGACTCCAGAACTGGACCGCCCCGTTTACCGGTGAAACCGAACGGCAAACCTTTCCCAGTGACATCGCGCACGGCGTCTATAACGCGACCCTGGCGCAACTCGATTTGCCCGGGAAGATGCTCGACTACGGCGAGCCATTGGCAGATCAACCACACTGTCCGGTGATTCAGATCGGAGTGGTTGGACGCAATGATATCTGGCCGCTGGGATTTCAGATTCCGAATCTGCGTGAGTGCGACCATGTGCTCTCTTCGACGGCCTCGGGTTCCCCCAGCAGCGCCGCCAATTGCCAGGGCACCGCCGGCACATCGAAATCGCCACCTCCGAGTCCTTCGGTAGACCTCTACCCGGGTCCCTTCGAAGCAACCCTGTTGGTGATGAACCTGATTTTTTTGCTATGCGCCGCGCCCGCCGTCCTTTCCCGAACGCAACTGGAGAAGATCGTCGGCGAACGATGGTGGATCGAGGCTTTGCTCGACGAGGACAGCGAGTTCGCCGGACAACGCAGCCTTTACCTGATGCTCTGGTCTCTGGGGATGTTACTGGCTGAGATCATAGGGCTGGGGTTCGCGATTTTACCCTTGCTGGCCGCCTTCCGGGTTGCTTCCTCAGGCGCTCAGATACAGTGGGCGACTTTTTCATCGCTCGGTCCTCTTCGGCTCTTGACGCTTGGACTGGAAGGCCTCATCGCCGTTCTCGTTCTGGTCGCCGCCAAGCGATCGATTTCCCAGATGTTCCGAGTTCGTGGCCTCAGCTCGGGTCTGCGGTGGTTGGTGACCTGTACGGTACCCCTATGTTTCGGGGTCTGGTTCGTCGCGCGACAGTGGGTCCATGCTTCCTCGGCATTCGCGCTGTATGCTTTCCTTCGCGCGACTCATCTTCACAGCGGAGTATCTCCGCTGATGGCGCTCGCGTTTCTCGGCCTTGCGGCTGCTGCGTTGGCGATCGGCAATCTGGCGCGCGTGGCGATGCTGACCGATCGCCCCTTGCCACCGGTCGACGGGCGCTCCTGGAAGATCGTCGGACATGGTTCGTTTCGTGGGGTCGGGCGCTTGTGGAACCGAGTGGTGAAAGACCTGACGCAAGCGGAGCTGCGATTGCCAGGGGTGCATTTTCTGATCGCGGCTCTGGTGATCGCCTTCCTCTATTTCGGAATCGCTAAAGTGCGGCTCTCTTTCTCCGTCGACGGGCTGACCTTCGACATTCTGTTCCTGCTGCTGGGGTTTGGCGTGTATGCGATGTTTTCGCTGGTGCTGCTGCGCTTTGTAGTCACCTGGGTGGAGCTGCGGCATCTGTTGCGACGGCTGTATTCCCATCCGTCACGCTATTCCTACAAGAACGTGCAACTCGCGCCGCGTCCCAGCCATCTCGAGCAACAGAAGCTCCATCTTTATGAGGCACGCCCCGGCCTGAGCGCGGTCGAGTATGAGCTGGGTTGCGCGAGGGCGATCGTCCGAATCGCCGGCGAGGCGCATCAGCAATCGAATGCGACGTCGCCGCCGCGCGCCGGCCTCATCGATGATATCTGCGCCAATCCGCTCCTCGAGGGCACCCTGGAAACGGCGGAGAAACAACTGGAGGAATTATGGGGCACGACCACATGGCGCTCGAGCCTTACTGCGCGGGTCAATCTCTACGAGACGATGGCACAACTCGCGGGGGTGGTGACCGGTCTATTTGAACCGGCATGGAGGATGCGCGCGCACACTCCACCGCTGCAGATGGTCCTGAGTTCCGACGACGATCACCTCACCACCGAGGGCAAACTCCGGCAACTGGCGGAACTTTTTGTGGCCGCCCGGGTCGGGGATTTTGTCCGGCACGTTTTTCCCCATCTCATCAACCTGATCGGCTTCGCGATGCCGGCCGTCCTCGCGATGATGCTGGCGATCAGCGTCTACCCATTTCCCGCGCACGACACCTTGCTGTGGGTGAGTTGGACGGCTCTGCTCGCGACCGTCGGGATCAGTCTCTATGTCTTCATCAGCATCAACCGTAATCCCATCATCAGCATGTTCTCTGGAAACGATCCCGGACAGTTCAACTGGGACAGTACCTTCACGATGCATCTGATGCTGTTTGCGGTGGTGCCGATTTTAACCCTGTTGGGTGCGCAGTTCCCGCATGCACTGGCGGGGACTTTTTCGTGGATTGGATCGATCTTCGGCGGAGGTGGCGGCGGCACCGGCTAGCGATTGGCCGGGATCCAATTTCCGCAAATGAAAGCGCCGGACCGTTGATGGTCCGGCGCTCTATTCTCGTTCGAGGTCCTTCGCGCAGCGCCCAGTTCATTTCGCGAGAGATTTGCTCACCTGAGATCCCTCGCGCGGCGGTCGGTTCATTTCGCGAGAGATTTGCTCACCTGAGATCCTTCGCGCGGCGCTCAGGATAACCGCTCGCGACTGCTCGCGGTTACTTCAAATTCTGATTCACGAAGTCCCAGTTCACCACGTTCCAGAATGCCTCGATATATTTGGGGCGCGCGTTGCGATAGTCGATGTAGTACGCATGCTCCCACACGTCGCAGGTCAGCAGCGGATGATCGCCGTGCTTGATGGGAGTGTCAGCGTCGTGGGTTGCGATAACTTTCAGCGCTCCTTCCTTGTCGCGAATCAGCCATGCCCATCCTGATCCGAAGTGTCCTGCCGCTGCATCACTGAACTGCTTCTTGAACGCGCCGAAATCGCCAAAGGTTTTCTTGATCGCATCGGCGATCGGTCCCTTCGCCTCGCCACCCGCTTTGGGCGCCATGCTCTTCCAATAGAAGCTGTGATTGAAATGCTGACCGGCCTGGTTGAACAGCACGCCCGACGAATTCTTGATGATCTGCTCGAGCGACTCTTTTTCCTGCGGCGTGCCCTTGATCAACTCGTTGAGCTTGTTGACGTAGGCCGCGTGATGCTTGTCGTGATGAAACTCCAGCGTCTCCTTGGAAATGCTGGGCGCCAGTGCATCATAGGCATAGGGCAAATTGGGAAGTTCGAAAGCCATAACAACCATCCTTTGGCGAGGTAAGCCATCGGCGTCGCGAATCAGTCGCGCGTCGGCCAGTACATTAGATGATGACGGAAATCCGCGGCCGTAATTCAGCGCGGTCCGTGTTTGTGTGCATTACGATCGTAACATCACGCATGGTCGCTGCAAGCCGCGTCGCGTTAAGGCAGTTGCAAATCGCCTAATGCTGTGAAAGAGAGAACGCAAACGAACGGCATTAGTGAAGCCAAACAAGCGGGAGGGTCCAAACTAATGGAAGCGTTCTTGATGCTGATGCGGTGGTTGCACTTTCTGTTCGGGATCACATGGATCGGATTGCTCTACTATTTCAACCTGGTGCAGACCCCGTTCTTCGCGGAGACGGAAGCGCCGGTGCGAAGCGGGGCAATCCAAAAACTGGTGCCGCGCGCGCTGTGGTGGTTTCGATGGGGCGCGATGGGCACGATCATCTTCGGCCTGATTTATTTCTTCGCGTGGTGGGCCACCATCGATATGAACTTCACCGCGTGGACGGTTGCGATTATCACCGGCGGCACGATGGGCATCATAATGTGGGCTAATGTGTGGTTCGTGATCTGGCCCAATCAGAAAATAATTATCGCTAATGCGGTCGCGACCGCGGGCGGAGCCGCGCCGGATCCCAAGGCCGCCCCGGCTGGACGCCGCGCGGGCCTCGCCTCGCGAACTAACACGCTGTTCTCGGTGCCGATGCTGTTCTTCATGGGCGCCGCCTCGCATTTTCCAGCGCTGGTCGGTCCGATTACATCGGGTGGACTGCTGACCTGGGTTATCATCGACGGCGTGATCATCGCGGCGATTGAGTACAACGCGCTGGTCGGAACCCAGGGACCCACCAAGAAGCCGCTCGACTCGGTCACGGGAGTTATCACCGCGGGCTTCGTCGCGTGGGCCGTGCTGGTGATCGGAATCAAGATCGCGATGCCGTAACCGATCGCGCGATCAGCAACCCCGGGCGGACGCGCATCAATGCGCGGCCGCCTTTTTCATGGCGTTTGATTCGCGGACGCGCTGGGCTCGGGCTTCTTGGCCGCGGACAGGAACGCAACCAGGTTGCCGATCTCCGGCGCCAGCGTGGGTATCGCGCGCATCGCGTGGGTCTTGCGCTTGGGCGTGTAACCCGGTGGATACGTCAGATGCAGGACCCGGTCCTCGACCAATTCGCGCGAGGAGCCGGCGATCGGCGGACCCTGGCTACCCGGCAGATTAGGATCGACGTTGTGGCATACCACGCAGTTGGACATGTAGATGATGCGGCCGCGCACCACCGGGGTGACTTTTTTAGCCTGACACGCCGCCGCAGCGGCTACCGCACCCAGCGCCAGCGCCGTCGCTGCCAGTCGAAGCTTCAAGCGTTCGCGGCGTCGCCGCAGCCAAAATTTAGCATCGCGCGGAGGCTACCAAAGGCCCCGCGCGAGTGAAACAGATTGGCGCGAATGAGCCGTGCCGCGGCTACTCGGCGTGCTTGTCCGAGCGGCCATGCAATTCGGCCCACGCCGCGATCAGGCGGTCGGCCTCTTCGGGCTTCAGCGTTCCCTCGCGCACCGCGTTGAGAATCTTCATCATTGCGGCGTCGCGAGTTCCTTCGGCGCCCGGCACCGGTGACTCTGGCGAAGCCTGACTCTGCGACGGATCCGGCGACGCCGCATCCGAGGGGTGCGACTCGCCGAAACCTTCCTCGCGAGTGCGCGAACGATCGCGCCGCCGCGCGCGAGCCTCATCAACGGCGCGCTCGACCGCGTCGCTGATCTTTCGCCCGAGCCGGGTGAGCTTGTCGCTGACCTCATGCGGAACCTTATCGTCCAGGTCCGCAATGGTGCGTTCGACCTCGCGCAGCGCATCGCCCACCGAGCGGGTCACATCGTGCGCGATGGTGCCGGTGAACTTGCCGCTATCCGCCACGATGCGCCCGGCCGCACCGAGGATCTCGCCGACAAATTCCGGAATGTCCTCGCGCAGGTCGTCGGCGAAATTCTCGAAGGGCGCGGAGAAGCGGCGTCCGAAGCGGAAATCGCTGGAGCGCCGACGCCCGTCATAATCGCGCGATTGTGCGTCGTCGGCGAACAGGATGATGTCGGCGTCGGTCGCCTCGAGGCTGATATCGAGCCCGCCCGCGCCGAGCGTGCCTTCGACGTGGTCGCGTCCGCTGCGCGCGAAGCTGGCCTCCGGAACGCCATACAGGCGCACCCTTCCATAGCGCGCGCTGGCAGTGAACTTCGCCGAGGTGTCCGCGGAAATCTCGACGCTGATTCTTCCGCGCGCGACGATCTTCCAGGTTCCCGCGCCAGGCAAAGGCCCCAGCAAATCAACCGCGCCGCCGATTTTCGGAAGTGCGACCTCGCCGCGCACGCCGCGCAGGCCGACGTGGCCGCCGATCTGTTCCACCGAGACGTTGCCCGCGATGTCATCGCATCCGAGTCGTCCGCCGACTTTTCCCAGCGCGACGTCACCGGCGACGTCGACTGCCTTCGCCTTGCTGCCGACGCTGTCCGCCTTAAGCGATGCCACGCCCTGCACTTCGAGCTTGCCCGCCACGCGATGCGCGCTGACGGGACCTGCGACGGAGACGCGCAAGCGCCCGCGCACTTCCTCGAAGCTGACTTCACCCTCGATGGTGCCGCAATCGGCGTTGCCGGCGACTTCGCGAAACTTTATCGAGCGCGCGCCCTCGACGCGGAGGTTGCCGTTGATCTGCTCGCCCTCCAGCGCCTGCGCATCGTCGAGGCTCATGTTGCCGGATATCTCGCCCCGAATCGCAATCGAACCGATGCGGCGCACGCGCAGGTTGCCGCGCACCCGCCCCAGCGCAAGCGGCGCGCTGATGTCCTCGACATCGAGGTTGCCGGCACATTCGAGAATCTCGAGCGTGACCCCGGTTGCCAGCTCGATTGCCGCGTTGCCGGAAATCAGCACCTCCGCGCGATTCTCGACGCGGCGGATTTGCGGCTCGCCGTCGGATCGCAGCACGGTGTCGCCCGAGGTGACGCCGCGCACGCGAAGGTTGCCGCCCGCGCGCATCACGCGGATCGCCTCGACATCATTGAGCCTGGTGTTATCCATCGTCGGGTTCCTCCCGTTCTGATTTTTCCTGGTTGCGATTGTCCGGTTTTGCCAGTGCGCCGAGCGCGCGCAGCGCGTCTTCGGGACTGATTTTGCCGGCGCTCAGTTGCTCCAACAGCGCGCGGCGGGTGCGAGTGGCCGAGTCTTCCTGATTGCGGCGTTCGTGGCGATCATCGAGGTTTGGCTCAGGTGATGACGCGAGGTTGAATCCGATGGCGTCGATGACTTCATCAAGGCGCGCGCGCACGGTCGGGTAGGAAACCCCGAGTTCGCGTTCGACCTCGCGGATGATGCCGCGGTTCTTGAGGAAGACCTCGACGAAATCGAGTTGTGCGCGGTTGAGCCTGAGCAGCGCCGGGAGGGCGAAATCACCCTCGACGGCAATCTCGCACGAATGGCAATGGAGTTTGGTGACGGTCAGATCGCCATTGCATGAGGGACATTTTAAGAGAAGCGGCCGCATAGGGTGATATGCGGATAGTTAATTAAAACATTGAATAAGTCAAGTTTTATATTGAATTTGGTAATATTTCGCCAGTGGCTTTGGTTTTTAATTTAGCGACCGTGCGAAGCCGGTGCCCCTGCAGAGACCGGAGCACAGGATTTCCGCCAGCTCTGCGAGGTTGGGTTCGTTTATGTAATGGCGCCTGTCGGCCTCGGATGCTGCGTAAGGCTCCTTTTTTCGAATAACAGCGCATGATTACTGACTAATTTGGGTTTGTTTTTGCAATTCAACACGACTTCAAGGTGGGTTTGTTTTTGCGTTTTTCCGTTCCTAGTCCTCACGGAGGCCCACCTGCCAAAGCCATTATCCGACCTTTGAGTCTCGGGCGTAAGGATGATCTTTTTCAGCCATCTGAACGGCCTACAGCGACAATCGGCTTAAGGTCGAAAATCGACCTTCACTGAATGGTTGGTCGTTCGATTCGGGCTCCAGAAAAAGAAGAGAGGTGAGCCGTCTGGCAGCGGCTCACCTCAGTCTGGGGGAAGGTAGCAGGGGGAGGGGGAAGCAGGGTTGAGGATCAGGTGGAGGAGCTATTTTTACCCGCCGTCCGAAAGCAGCTGCATGGGGGGGTGTGCATGCTGCTCCCGAACGGCGAATGGTTAATTCGCGATTGATGGAACGCAACGCCGGCTACGGATGCTTCTACCGGTGGGGGGGTGCCGGTCATCGCACCCGAGCCGACGCGCGCCATACTCCAAGGGGGTTCCCCTTTTCCCGAGTCCATAAGGGAGTTGCCGAACAAGCCGCCAGGATGAACATCGGCGCGGATGCCAGGGGAATAACTTTTTGCGATGCCCTTCCTCATGGTTCGTGATTACCGTCGCAAGGGCTTTTAATACACTTCCCGTGCCGCACCATGGATCGAGCAATTTCTAGGGCTTTTCGGAGGCGGAACTTTCTGGATTTACCTTTTTACACGCTTCACCGTGTAAAATTTACAAAGAGGTCGTACGTGAGAGCGCGATCTAGAGAAACAAAGTCTAACTATGCGGGAGTGGATGCTGTTGGGTAAGACAGTGCATCGCTCCGAGGCCCCACACCAAATCAACCGATGGTACGCCCACTACGCGACGGCTAGGGAAAAGATGCCGCAGCGTCTGCATCGCGATAGCGTCCGCGTCGCAATCGAAGGTCGGCATGATGACCCCACCGTTCGCGATGTAGAAATTCGCGTAGGAAGCGGGCAGGCGGGTGCCATCATGGACTACTGGCGCGGGCATCGGCAGGGTCTCGATGCGAAACGGGCGTCGATGCTCATCGCGCATCGCGTGCAGGCGCTTCAGATTTTCCTGCAGCACATGGTGGTTCGCGTCGGCGGGGTCGTCTTCAATCACGGTCACGATGGTGTGCGGGGTGACGAATCGCGCCAGGTCATCGATGTGCCCATCGGTGTCGTCGCCCACGATGCCGTCGCCAAGCCATAGCACATGGGTCACCCCGAGGTAGGTCATCAGGCATTCTTCGATCGCGGCCTGGCTGAGGTGCGGATTGCGATTCTTGTTGAGCAGGCATGCTTCAGTCGTCAGCAGCAGACCCTCGCCATTGACCTCGATCGAGCCGCCTTCGAGCACCATGCCCGGCTGGACAACCTCGAAGCCATAGCGCGCGCCGAGTTTGCGCGGAATCGCATCGTCGAGGTCGTAAGCGCCGTACTTCTCGCCCCACGAATTGAAAATCCAGTCGAGCGCGATCTGTTCGGGGCCATCGCCGGAAATTCGATTGACGAAAATCGGTCCGTGGTCGCGAATCCATGAATCGTTGGTCGGCTCGACGATCAGCTCGACTCGATTCATCAAATCGGCGCTGCTCACCGCGGTGCGAATCAGCGCTCTGACCGGCTCGATCTCATCGGCGCTTTTGACCAGCACGCGTATCGGCTCGAATTCGACGATCGCAGCCGCCATCTTCGCGTACGCCGGCTGTACAGGCGCGAACTTGCCGGGCCAGGTATCGAGATTGTGCGGCCACACGAGGTAGGTCGCGAGGTGCGGCTCCCATTCGGCCGGCATCCGGTAGTGGCGCATCCGCGCGTGATGTGAAGGATCAATCGCCATGTCTCACCGTAAAAATCAGCTGCGTTTCAGGCCGTCGCGCCACGCGATGACTTCGAGTTCGGCGCGGACCGCGTCCTCGATGGGGATCACGGGTCGTGCCTGCATTTCAAAGGCGGGCAACATCGAGCAGAACTTGTGCACGGCGAGTGGATCGTCGCAGTCCACCAACATGTGCCCGCCCCATTCGCCGACTCGTATCACGAACATTTCGATCTTGAAGTTGGCGGGCGCCTTCCATTGGGTGAACACCTCGAGGATTCGCTTCTGGACGTTCTCGTATTCCATCGGCGAGCCTTGCGGACGCTCAAACCAGCTAATCATGTATTTCATCGTTCTCCCCCACGTGATTTTGAGAGCTATCTGAGGTTTGCATCCGGACCGGACGGCTGCAATGCGAAGTCTGAACCCGAGAAAGTAAATTCAACTACGATAGCGCCGGGTCAGGTCCTGGTAGGCGTCGATGCGGCGGTCGCGCAGGAACGGCCAGTTGCGCCGGGTGCGTTCGATTTTGCCCAGGTCGCATTCGACGATGAGCGTCTCTTCGGACTTCGTGTCGGCCTGTGCGATGATTTCGCCGAATGGATCGGCGACGAAGGAGTTGCCCCAGAATTCGAGGTCATCCTCGATACCAACCCGATTGGTGACCGCGACGTACACGCCATTGGCGATCGCATGGCTGCGCTGAATCGTGATCCACGCGTCAAGCATCTTCTTGCGATCCTCGGGTGTCTCGCCATGCCACCACCCGATGGCGGTGGGATAGAACAGCACCTGCGCGCCCGCCATCGCCGTAAGCCGCGCGGCCTCGGGGAACCACTGATCCCAGCACACCAGCACGCCCATCCGGCCCTTCGCCGTCGGATGCGCGACGAAATCGAGATCGCCGGGAGTGAAATAATACTTTTCGTAGTAGCGCGGATCGTCAGGGATGTGCATCTTGCGATACTTGCCGGCGATTTTCCCGTCCGCATCGATGACCACCGCGGTGTTGTGGTAGATGCCCGCGGTGCGCTTCTCGAACAGCGACGCGACGATCACGACCTTGTGCGCCGCCGCGACCTTGCACAGTTCCTCGCTGCTGGGGCCGGGAATCGTCTCCGCCAGATCGAAGCGGCTGTTCTCCTCGACCTGGCAAAAATACTGCGAGCGAAATAGCTCCTGGAGGCATACGGTATCGGCGCCGCGCCGCGCGGCATCCTCGATATGGGAAAGCGCTTTCGCCAAATTCTGTTTCGGATCCGGCGAACAACTCATCTGAATGAGTCCAAGCGTTAGCGGTTTCTTCTCATGGGGCATCTTCTAACTTGATATCAGCGGTATCGATGGCACGCTATCGAATCACAAAAATTTCACGCCAAATTTCATGAACAGCCCTAGCGCTCGAGGTCCTGTTGCGACCGCATCGTGACCTCAAGATCCTTCACCAGCCCATTGGCCAGAGAGTAGACCCAGCCATGAACGCTAACCTGCTGGGCACGCGCCCACGCCTCGCGCAGGATGATATCGGACGCGACGTTCCTCACCTGCCGGAGGACATTGAGTTCGCACAGACGTTCGAGCCTCGCGCGCTCATCAGCGATCGCTTCGAGCTCGCGGCGATGATCATGGAAAACCTCGCGGATGGGATGCAGCCAATGATCGACGAGGCCGCGCCGTTTGCCATCGATAGCCGCGCTCACCCCGCCGCATCCATAATGCCCCACCACAATGACGTGCTTCACCTTCAGCGCGTCGACCGCATATTGCAGCACCGATAGGTAGTTGGCATCCTGCGGCGGCGCGAGGTTGGCGACGTTGCGATGCACGAACAGCTCTCCCGGCGCGAGGTCGACGATCTGATTGGCGGGCACCCGGCTATCGGAGCATCCGATCCAGAGATACTCGGGTGCCTGCTGCCGTTCGAGGCGGCGAAAAAATTCGGTATCCGAGGAAACCATCCTCGCCGCCCACGCACGATTATTTGCTTTGAGATGATCCAGCATCGCCAAGCAATAATGCCAGCTATCGCAACGAAGATGGAGTCTTCGCATTGGGTTACGGCTTTCCCACTCCGTCCGCCTAACTTGATGCCCGCGGAAATGTTAAGGTGCTACCTTCTTGTTCGACGGAGAGACATCGCGATGAGCGGCTACTCGCTGGCCTTGGGAGATTGCTTCGAATGGATGGAAGCACGCGAGCCAAATTCCATTCATGCTATTGTCACTGATCCTCCGTACGGCCTCAAAGAATATTCGGAGAAGGAAAAGGGGAAATTGCGGGCCGGTCGCGGAGGTGTCTGGCGTATTCCGCCGTCCTTCGATGGGTGCAAACGCAGTCCCCTGCCTCGCTTCACGGTGCTCCATGAGAAGGAGCGAACCGCACTGCGCGAGTTCTTCGCTGAATTCGCGCGAAGGGCTTTTCAGGTACTGACGCCCGGGGCGCACGTGTTTATTGCCACCAATCCAATCCTTTCGCATCTGGTCTACTCGCCGATGATAGAAAACGGATTCGAGAAACGCGGGGAAATCATCCGCCTCGTGCAAACGCTTCGCGGCGGCGACCGTCCCAAGAACGCGCATCTCGAGTTCTCCGAGATCACGGTTATGCCCAGGTCTGCATGGGAGCCATGGGGCCTCTTTCGCAAGCCGTGCGAGGGACGGGTGCAGGATAATCTTCGCAAATGGAAGACTGGCGGGCTGCGCCGAGTCTCCGTCGACGATCCATTTACTGATGTGATTCGTTCTGCGCCGACGCGTCCCGAGGAACGCGAAATCGCGCCTCATCCTTCACTCAAACCGCAGAGCTTCATGCGCCAAATTGTTCGCGCTGCGCTACCACTTGGCAAAGGAATCGTACTCGACCCCTTTATGGGTGGAGGCTCGACGATCGCTGCTGCAATTGCCTGCGGTTATTCGAGTATCGGCGTAGAAAGCGATCCGGGATATTTTGCGCTCGCAAAAAAGGCGATTCCACAACTTGCCAGGCTCTCCCCGGCAGGCGCATTCTCCGACCGCAATGGCGCCGCTCAATCCAGCCTCTTTGCCGACGGGCCTGCCCCATCCACGTCAGGAAGGCGGTTGAGTACATCGAACGGGAAGCGGGCGAGCTGATCGATATCTACTTTGAGCAGGCCAACGTCTTCAGCGGTATTGTCGGAATTCTAGGCGCCAAAGCGTTAGCCGCCTTCAGTCCCTACAAGAGACACAAACATCCGGATGTAGCTCAGCAGCGATTTCCTGACCTCTCGCTACGCGGGAAGCTCGATCCTCCGCCGGCGCAGGCGCTGGAATCGAAGGGCAGTACTCGTCCGTGGGCAATCCAATCGCATTACGATCACCCGGGATGGTACGTGGTCTGGCGCTATGTGATAGATCCGACCGAAACAATAAAGCCGGGAAAGCCAATTGTCATTTGGCGCGTCGACGTGCTGTTCATCGAAAAGGCTGATTGGAAGTATGAGGGGAGCAAGGCGGGAACCGGAGGTGGCGGAAGAACTCATACATTTGGAATCCGCAGGCCGGCGGAAAAACTCGCAAACGCCGCAGCGTATGTTTTGCCGGGGGTCGAACTGAAGCGGGGCAAAGTGGTGCTGGTTGAACCTCCTAAGTGAGGCGGTCAGCGAGCGCGGTCCATCAACAACTGCTCGATGCGATGCGGTTGCAACTGCATCGATGTGATAATCTAATAGCTCGGCACTCGAAAGGTGTCGCGCCTAAGGTCATCTGTAACCGGTCATGACCGCCGCTGATAGCCGGGTCCTGCGCAAGGGAGCACCGCGAACCCCGCCAGGTCCGGAAGGAAGCAACGGTACCGGCCAACTTTCTGTGCCGCAGGGGTGCCTGGCTATCATCGACGGGCATGATCGATCCAGCGACGGATGATCGCGCGCGCGACTTCCTATGCTAAGTGGATTCAATGGCTGAAGCCGCATCATCACATCTGGTGCTCGCGCGCAAATGGCGCCCCGAACGCTTCGACGAGTTGGTCGGCCAGGAGCATGTCACCCGAACGCTGAGCGAGGCGCTGAAGCGCGGCCGCATCGCGCATGCGTTCCTGTTCACCGGGATTCGCGGGGTGGGCAAGACCACCGCGGCGCGCATCCTCGCACGATGCCTCAATTGCGAGAAAGGTCCGACCCCGCAGCCGTGCGGCGAATGCCCCGCCTGTATCGAGATTCGGGCCGGTCGCGCGCTCGACGTTTCCGAAATCGACGGCGCCACTTATCGCAAAATCGACGACGCCCGCGCGATCATCGAGAACCTCAGCTATCGGCCCGCGCGCGATCGTTTCAAGATTTACATCATCGATGAGGCACATCAGCTCACCGATCAGGCGTTCAATGCATTGCTGAAGACGCTCGAAGAGCCGCCGCCGCACGTCAAGTTCATCCTCGCGACGACCGAGCCGCAAAAGATGCCCGAGACGATCCTGTCGCGGCTGCAGCGCTACGATTTTCGGCGCATCGCGTTGCAGGTCATCTTCGCAAGGTTGAAGGAACTCGCTTCCCGCGAAGGCGTCAACGTCGAGGAATCCGCGCTGCTGCTGCTCGCGCGCGAAGCCGGCGGCAGCATGCGCGATGCCGAGCGGATGCTGGAAACCTCGATCGCCTGCGCTTCCAGCGATGCGGTTACCGAGGCCGAAGTCGCCGCGACGTTGGGCGTCGCGAGCCGCTCGGTGGTTTACGCATTATGCGACGCGATCATCAGCAAGGATGCCGCTAGCGCGCTGCGCAAGGTGCGCGAGCTGCATTCGCGCGGCGCAAACCTCGAATCGCTCGGGCGTGATCTCCTCGAAGCACTGCGCAATATCGCGGTCGCGAAGCTTCCCTCCAATGATTCGATGAGCCCGCTTGCCGATCTACCCGATCATGAAGCGACCGAGCTCAAGCGGCTGGCCGAGCGCGCAAGCAATCGCGACGTGATGCGGCTGTTTCGCCTGATGGCCGAGGCGCAGGAGGAATTGCTGAAGTCGCCGTATCCGGATCTGCTGATGGAGATGGCCGTTATCCGCATGGCGTCGCTCGCGCCGGTGATGGATGCGGACGAATTGCTGCGCGCAATCGGAAATGGGGGCGGAACGGCACCCGCTTCGTCGTCAGGTTCAGGCGGCGGTGCAGCATCGAGTGGATCATCCGGGGGATCAGGCCGGCCATCGGAATCGCTCGGCACCCGGCGCATGAAAGTGGAAGGCGAGGTCAACGCGACCGCGCCGGTCCGCGCACCATCGCCGGCACCCACCGCGTCGCCGGTCTCGCGCGCAACCGCGCCCCTGGGTGCGGGAATCGCGCAAGGTTCGATGAAACCGGATCTACCCGAGCTGCGCGATTTCATCCGCACGCGGCGCGCGGCCCTCGCCGGTTTCATGGAGCAGGGCGCATCGCTCGCGCTCACTGATGACGTGCTTTCCGTCAACGCGCGCAACGACATCTATATCCGCTACCTCAGCGACAACCGCGCGACCATCGCGGAACTGGCCGGCGAGTTCTTCGCGCGTCCAATCAAAGTCGAGGTCTCCTCCAACGGAACCGTGGTCAGCACTGCGATAGCCAAGGTTCCGGCGGCGACACCATCATCTAACGGAGCGGCCAAAGCAGCCGCGCCGGATATTTCAACGATCGAGAGAGCCGCGCCGCCCGAGATTGAACCGAAGCTGACCGTCGTGCGCGATGCTCCGATGGCTTCGCCGTCAGTACCGCCCGCGGCGGTCGAAGTCGCGCCGAAATCGCGCGCCGGCGGCCCTGAGGATCGCACCGCGGTGCTGCAGGATCCCGAGATGCGGCGCATTTTCGACGAGCTCGAAGCGCGGCTTGTCGAGGTGCGCATAACGCCCGATACTGATCCTGTTAGCACGAAAGACGCCGACGCATCCGGGAAGGACTAGCTTCGCGTCGAGGAGTAAAGGTCGTGGCAGAATTTAACATCAGCGAACTCTTTCAGCAGGCGCAGCAACTGCAGGAAAAACTCAAGCTGGTGCAGGACGAGGCGGCCAGCAAAACCGTCGAAGCCGAATCCGGCGGCGGAATGGTGAAAGTGATCGCTGATGGTTCGATGCGCATCCGCCGCATCACTATCGAGCCTTCGTTGATCGCTGCCAATGACAAACCCATGCTTGAAGATCTGATCGTGGTCGCGGTTAACGATGCGCTTTCGCGCGCCCAGCAACTGATGCAGGAAGCGATGGGCAAGCTCGGTCCGATGGGTGGGCTTAAAATTCCCGGATTCGGAGGGGACTAGCCGTTCGCCCCTCTTCCGCGCGGGCGACAAAGTCGTCACGCGCAAGTTGGGAGAGGTCGCGAGCCGATGTGCGAAGCACGTTGGCGAGCGGGTGAGGGTGGCTTCGCGATGGCGGAACCGACGATCAAACGACAAGACGGGCTACCCCCCGCAATGACGCGGCTGGTCAAGGAACTTTCGCGACTGCCCGGTATCGGCGAGAAAACCGCCTCGCGCCTCGCCTTCAACCTGCTTAATCGGCCACGCGACGAAGTGATCGCGCTGGCAGAGGCGCTCCTGGAAATGAAGGAGCGTGTCGGATTGTGTTCAGAATGCTACGGATTGTCGGATAGCCCGCGCTGCCACACCTGCGAGAGCGAAGCGCGCGAGCACGACGTGATTTGCGTCGTCGAGGGGCCCGCCGACCTGATGGCGATCGAGCGCGCGCGCAGTTTTAACGGCGTCTTCCATGTTCTGCACGGAGCGCTCGCACCGCTCGATGGCATCGGCCCCGACGATTTGAAGATGAAGGAGCTGCTCGCGCGGATCGGCGATCCGCCGCGCATCCGCGAACTCATCATCGCCACCAACGCGACGGTGGAAGGCGAGGCGACCGCGCTCTACATCGCCCGGATGCTGAAGCCGCTGGGCGTCAAGACCACTCGCCTCGCGCGAGGACTGCCGGCCGGCGGCGACCTCGAATACAGCGATGCGGCGACACTGGCCTCCGCGCTGACCGGGCGCCGCGAACTGTAGCCTCCGCGAAGAATCGCGTCAGTCTTTCACGCGCGGCGGCGGATGAGGCGTCGCGCGCACGGCATCGGCGAGCTGGACGCTCAGATCTCCCAGCGCGCGACTCAAGGTCGAGGCTCGAGACTCTCCGCTCCGGGCCGGATCTGTGATGTTGATCTCCCCCGACTTAAGGACTTCGCCGGTATTCGGGTCCTTGATCTCCCAGCGTCCGATGATCTGCGCGGTTCCCTTGGTATCGGTGTCGAAACGTGTGACATCAACCGTGATCTGATAATCCAGCGTGGTGGGGCGATACCATGGAAATGTCGTCACGTGCGCGCCGAGCAGGATCATGAGATTCTGCCCCAGCACGCTGACGAAGTTCTTGTCGAGCGGCTCCGCCCATCGATCGATTTCCGACAGATCGACCCGGTTGGGCGAGCTGCGCGTGACCATTTCGGGGCGCGCCAGGTAGGCGGGCAAGATTTACCGGCCCGAGTCCGATGTCGATCTCCCTCGCTCCACCGGTGGCGCTGTAGGTGATTGGAATCCCTCGCGCCGAGGTATCGATCGCGGTCAGCACGTAGAACTGCGAGGGATCTTTGGCGGGTTCGAGCACCGTTCCGAGAGAACAGGCCCCGGCGTACCAGAGAGCGGCGCAGGCCATGGCAACCCGAAGCCATTTCATCGTTTCACTCCCGGGATGAAACGGCCGCGCACCAATGCGGCGGGATTGCGCTGCAGCATGTCGGCAAGTTGGTGAACGGCGTTCGCGGCGGAGGACAGATCCTGCAGCGTCTGCGTGAGTTGATAGGCCAGCGGCGATTCTGGTTCCACCGAATGCTGCACCCTGCTGAGCGTCATTTGCATCTGCTTCAAAGCTTCTCCCGCCTGTTTTGAACTCCTGGTCAGACTGTCCCCAAGCGGTCCGACCTCGCTGCCGACCTTGTCCGCGAGGTGGCGAATGCTCAGCGACGCCTCCGACAGGTTTTTCGCGGCCAGCCCGAGTTGATCGACGCTGTTCTTGAGATCGGATGAGTTGACGAAGTTGTTCACGCCCTGCGCGGTCTGGCTGAGCGATTTGAAAAGGCCTGGGATGTCGGCCTTTCCGAGTTCATCGACGACTTTGGTCAAGGTTTCCTGCGCCTGCTCCAATGCGGTGGGCAGCACCGGAATTTCCTGGATCCCCTGATAGCTACCCCGCTCCCGCTCAATCGTATTCATCGAGAACTTCGCCTCGGTCCCGGGGTGCATGTCGAGGTCGACATAGAGGACCCCGGTAACGAAACTCTGCATGTGCAGCTCGGCGCGGAGTCCCAGCGCGATGGCATGGCGCATGACCTCGGGATCACTCAAGTCGTCATGCGCGCCGCGACTTTCAATTTTTTGCGAATCGACATCGATCACCACCGGAATCTTGACGTTGGGCGATGCGCTTTTGCTCCGTTGCTGGTCGATGCCGCTGAGGCTCAACAGGATCGCATTCACGGTGCCGATGTCGACGCCGCGGAATTTCACCGGCGCGCCAACCCGCAGTCCGTTCACATCGCGATCGAAATACAGAACATAGCTGGTCTTGCCGGTGAAAAATCGGCCGGAGCCCAGCACCACCAGGGCGATCACGCCCAGTGTTAGCGCGCCCAATACAAATCCGCCCACCAGGGTGGGACTGAACCGCTTACCCATTGGACCTCACCGACGAGGACGGCGATTTTTCAGTCGCGTCCGGGTTTCCTTTCTCAGCCGGCGCATTCGAGCCTTGCGATTCGCCGCGGCTGAGAAAGCGATGGACGATCGGATTTTCGCAATGCTGAAGCAGCTCCCTGGGATTCCCTTGCGCGCCGACGCTATGGGTCTCGGGATCCAGAAAGATGCTGTTGTCCGCGATCGCGAAGATGCTCGCCAGCTCATGGCTGACGACCAGCACCGTGGCCCCGAGGCTGGCGCGCAACTCCAGAATGAGATCGTCCAGCAGGCGGGAACTGATCGGATCGAGGCCCGCAGACGGCTCATCGAAAAACAGCACATCGGGATCGAGCGCGATCGCGCGCGCGAGGCCCGCTCGCTTCTGCATCCCGCCGCTGATCTGGCTTGGATAATAATTCTCGAAGCCCTTGAGCCCGACCAGCGAGAGCTTCAGCGATGCCATCTCTTCGATTTGATCGCGCTCCAGGTCGGTGAACTCTTCGAGCGGCAGCGCGATGTTCTCCGCCAAGGTCATCGAGGACCATAGCGCGCCGCCCTGATAAAGCACGCCGAAGTGGCGCACCATCCGGCGCCGCTGGTTTGGATCGGCCGCAGTGAAGTTGAAATCGCCGTACCAGACCTCGCCCCTGGCCGGTTCATTCAGTCCGATTAGATGGCGCAACAGGGTGCTCTTGCCGCATCCGCTGGGTCCCATGATGACGAACACTTCGCCGCGATTAACGCTGAAGTTCACATCGCGCATCACCACGTAATCGCCATATGCCATGGTGAGGTCCTTCACCACGATATGCGCGTCGTCGTGGGCCGGATTGGCGAGCGCGTCGGCGGCGGGTCGTCGATGATGACTATGCTGATTCGGCAAAGCTTCCTTCCACGTTCAGATATAGAGGATGTGAAATACTACCGCGAAGATTCCGCACGCCACGACTATGTAAACGATTCCGGTGACCACCGCCGCGGTTGCCGCATCGCCGACCGCCGACGAACTGTTGCCGCATTGCATTCCGCGCAGACATCCGGCGACCGCGACGATCACACCATAAACGGTTGCCTTGACGACGCCGCCAATAACGCCTCCCAGGGTCACTGCATGCATCGTCTCATGCAGAAATGAGCTCACCGTGATCCCAAGCATTCCGGCGCCGACTGCGGCGCCCCCGAGAATTCCGACGAAATCCGAATAGATGCACAGCAGCGGCATCATCAGAAAAAGCGCGATCACGCGCGGCAGCACCAGGAATTCGATCGGTGAAACGCCCATCGTCGTCAGCGCATCGATTTCCTGGGTCACCTTCATGGTACCGAGTTGCGCGGCGAATGCGGCACCGGTGCGCCCGGCCATAATGATTGCGGTCATCATCGCGCCCATGTCGCGCACCATGCCGATCCCGACCAGGTCGGCAACATAGATGGCGGCGCCGAACTGCTCGAGCTGCACCGCGCCCATAAACGCGAGAATCACGCCGACCAGGAAACTTATCAGCGACACGATGCCGAAGGCCTTCGCACCGCAATCCTGAATCGCAATCGCGAGATCGACCCCGCGAAAGCGCGCCCTGCCGCGGACCAGGCGGCCGAGCGCGATCGAGATCTCGCCGAAGAAGGAGAGGAATTCGGAAATGCCCGCGAGATATCCCAAAAACTCGCGCCCAATCCGCGCGACGAAGTTAGGCTCGGGCGACTGCGCACGAGCGCCTTCGTTTTCGGGCACCGTTTCCGACAGCTTCAGCAAGGCCTTCAAACCGTCGGGCAGGCCGGCGCGATCTTCTTCAACTTTGGAGTGCTTGCAGCGCTGGCTGATTTTCTCGATCGCCGCCAGCAGACTCGAATCCCATCCGGTCAGCGCGGAGGCGTCGTACGTCACCCTGCGCGGTGGCGCTGATTCGAGTTCCCGGAGAACGGTTACCAGCGGCGGGAGGTCGCGCGTCAAGCGCCATTCGCCAATCAGGCGAATCATCAACCCCGAGGTGGTCCGCTCGACCGAGAGCTTGGGCGGCTCGGCGGCAACTTCGGTTTTGGTTTGCAACGCTTGGGGCATGCGAGGGGCGCCCGAGGCCCATCAGACAAGCTACTGACAGCGTGGAAGGCGGGCAACGCCGCCCGAGGGGTCTCCCCGGGCACACATCGATCAGCCGCCGGTGGATTTGCGTTCGGCGAGGACTTTCCTGGCGATTCGAAACGCCGCGACCCCGGCCGGCATTCCGCAGTAGACGGCGATTTGAAGCAGCGTCTCTTTCAACTCTTCGAGGGTGCATCCGTTTTTCAACGCGCCGCGGAAATGCAGCTCGAATTCCTCGGGTCGATTCAGCGCGGCGAGCATCGCCAGGTTGATCAGGCTGCGCTGCTTTTTCGCCAATCCCGGGCGGGTCCAAATGGCGCCCCATGCGTGCTCGGTCACCATCTGCTGAAATTCGCGATTGAAGTCGTCGACGCCGGCCAGCGCGCGATCGACGTAGTCGTCGCCCAACACCTCGCGGCGAACCTTCATGCCTTTGTCATAGAGCTCCGACGCCATCTCGATCTCCTGGTCCCCGATGCCTAATCCGGGATGAACGACGGGCTGCCGGTCTTCGCGGTCTGTCCGCCATCGGCGACGAACGCCGCGCCGGTCACAAACGAAGCGAGATCCGATCCGAGGAAAAGCACCACGTTGGCCATCTCCTGCGGCTTTCCCAATCTGCCGAGCGGAATCGCGCGCAGAAAGCCTTCCGCGATGCGCGGGTTGACCAGCGATTGCTCGAGCAGCGGCGTTTGAATTGCGCCAGGGCATACGCAGTTGCAGCGGATGCCGTCGGGCGCATACTCAACCGCGACCACCTTGGTCAGGTTGATGATGCCGGCCTTCGCGGCGTTGTAAGCGACGATGCCATAGTCGGCGTAGAGCCCGGAGATCGACGCTGTATTGACGATCGAACCGCCGCCCTGCGCCTTCATTATCGGGATAGCTTTCTTGATGGTTCGGAAAACTGCGCTGAGGCCTACATCGATAGTCTTGTCCCACACCGAATCGGGAACGTCCGCCACGCGCGTGACCGCCTGCTCATTCTCAGGCGCGGGCGGAAGTCCGAATGCGTTGTTGTGGAGAAAATCGAGCCGGCCGAATTGTTTCGTCGCCAGCGCGAGCATCGCGTCGACGTCGGCCTCGCGGGTTACGTCCGCGCCGATCGCCATGGCCTTGCCGCCGTTGCGCGAAATCTCCCGCGCCACTGAATTCGCGGTCTCTTCATTGATATCGGCGACCACGACCGCGCCGCCGCGCTTGGCGAATTCCATCGCGGTTGCTCTTCCGATTCCGGAGCCTGCACCTGTGACTACGCCGGCCTTGCCATCGAATTTCATGCTTGTAACCTCGTCGCTGGGAACAGACTTGGGGCAGTATCAGACTCGCGTTCGCGCGGTCAAACCAGGCTACGGCTGGAGCAACGTCTTGCGCCATCGGTTACCGCTGCGGACGAACAAATCGCGTCGATGCAACCGATGGGCAGCGCGCACCCAGAATTCTATCCGCTGGGGAGTCACCCGAAAGCCGCGCCAGTATTTCGGCCGCGGCGGCGGATTGCCTTTCAACTTGCGCGTCAGCTCGGCGACTCGAGCGATGAGTTCATCGCGGCTTCCGATCGGGTAGCTCTGATGCGAAATGCTTCCGGATAGCCGGCTCGCGAGTGGCCTGGTGAGCCAATACTCGTCGGCCTCGCGCGCGCTCATCGCCACGACGGACCCATCGATCCGGACCTGGCGTCCCTTGCGCGACCAATAGAACACCAACGCGGCGTACGGATTCTCTACAAGCTGTTGTCCCTTGGGACTGCGCGCGTCGGTATAGAAGCAGAATCCCGTTTCGTCCGCCTGCTTGAGCAGGACGAATCGGACACTGGGAACCGCACTGCGACTCGAGGTCGCCAGCGCCATGGCTTCAGGAAGCTCGGTGCCGGCCCCGACTTCCTCCTGAAACCATCGCAGGAATTGCGCGATCGGGTCGTGCGCCGTCTTGTTTTTCCGCGAAGCCGTCGCCATCTGAGGTTACGTGAGACAAGTTGCGCTGATACTGGTCTTCAGTCCAGCGAGGCGCTATAGGAGCCTTACGACTACCAGCAAAGAAATCTCCGCCAGGAGGATCGCACGATGGCCAAAAAACATGGACGTCTCACGCTCAAGAACGCAGGCTACTCAATGCCGGCCGATGCCGCCGCGTACCAGAGCCCGCCTTTCTACTATCGCGGCACGCGCTCGATTTCGGTGGCCTTCGAAACCGACGCCGACGCCGCCGCAGAGGCCCTGCCGGCGCCGCTCTCGGTGGCCGATCCTGCCACTGCGGTGCTCTCGTTCTACGAATATCCGTGGACGACTTTCGGTCCCTACAACGAGGTGATCCTGTCGCTGCTGGTCGAGCACAAGGGCCGCCCGATGAACTACATCATGCACATCGCGGTGACGACTGAACCACCGATGCTGGCCGGGCGCGAAATCTGGGGCTTCCCGAAGAAGCTCGCGCAGATCGAATTCAAGAGCGAGCGCGACATGATCTATGGCACGCTCGAGCGTCCCGCAGGAGTGCGCCTCGCCAGTGCGGTCGTTCGGCCTGAGCGTCCCGCCACTAACGGGCATTCCTCGGCGCCGCCGGCGGTCAGCATGCGGCTGATTCCATCGGCGGAAGAAAACGGGAAGCCGATCTGCGCCGACATCATCGAGACGCACACCGAAGTGAAGGTGCACGAGGCATGGACGGGTGTCGGATCGATCGCATTCGCAGAAGCCTCGAGGCTTGATCCGTGGAATCGGCTGCCGGTCAAGAGGGTGATTCACGCGAACTACGTACTCAGCGAGATGACGCTGGGCTTCGGCAAGGTGATCGATCGGTTGGAATAGCCGCGAGCCGGCAACGGCATACGCAGGTCGCGCAGCAATGCGCGGCCTGTTTTTTTCTCGAGCCGTCTTTGCTTCTTACGTAGGACGTAATACGTTATGAGATGATCGTCACGTTTCGTTGCAAGGACACCGAAGCGTTGTTCAATCGTCGTCGCTGCCCGCGCTTTGCGGCAATCGAGCGGGTCGCGCGCAGGAAGCTCACGATGCTTAACCACGCACGGTTGCTGCACGATCTGCGGGTTCCACCCGGCAACCGGCCGGAGGAGCTTCATGGCGATCGCCGGGCCCAGTACAGCATCCGAATCAACAGCCAGTGGCGAATATGCTTCGTTTGGCGACGGCGGTGCTTACGAAGTCGAAGTCGTCGATTATCATTGAGGAGCTACAAGTATGAAACGGCCCAAACTGCTACCGCCGATCCATCCTGGGGAAATTCTGCGCGAGGAATTTTTGCGCCCGCTGGCCATGAGCATGAACAAGCTCGCCGAAGAACTGCACGTTCCTGCCAACCGAATCTCGCAGATTGTCGACGGCAGGCGCAGCATCACGGGCGAAACCGCGCTCCGGCTAGGGCGATACTTCGGTACCTCGCCGGATTTCTGGCTCGGCATGCAAAAGGACTACGATCTGCAAGTCGCGCGCGATGAATTCGAAGCCGAGGTCACGCGCCAGGTGCGTCCCCGCAACAAGGCGGCCTAAACGCTACGAACCTCCATGCCGGGGCAAGCCGCAGGTCACTTCTGCATTCGCAGGGTCTACCTTCGCGATGATGGTGACGTGCGGATGTTCGCTCGTATGCTGAAGTGGCACTCGATGTTAAGACGCATTCGGAGTTCTTCGACGGCGCAAGCTTGATCTCACCGAGGGAAGAAAAGAGTTTCGGTTATGGACGCTATAAAAATAGATGCGGATAAAATCGACGAGGTCGTTCTCGCCCTGCTCCAGCTCACTCTGCACGATGGCCTCAGGGCGTGGAAAGGTTTTGATTGGGACTCGCTCGACCGCCTTCATCAGAAGGGCTTCAACTCGAATCCAGTCGGCAAGACGAAGTCCGTCGTGCTGACTGAATCCGGGCTCCAGGAGTCAGAGCGTCTCTTCAAAAAGTTTTTCGCCAAAACTTAACTGCGACGTCTATGTCGTCGAATGTCGAGGCGCTGCCTTGTCTCTTCCGTGAGTCGAATCCCGTTGCATCTATCCGAAAGCAGTTGCAGACGACTGCGCTGTGTATGACATCCGCGGGCCGATGTGTTATTGCACGCGCGATGGCGAGCGACGGGGACGGCTCGCCCATCGCATCGCATACCCGAAGCGGAGGAATCGTCGATGGAATATAAAGAGGTAATTGGGCGGCGCCGCACCATTCGTTACTTCCAGTCGTGGCGTCAGGTCGAACGCGAGAAAATCCAGATCATGCTGGAGGCCGCGCGCATCGCCTCCTGCGCCGTCAACGCGACTTTTCTGAAGGCGATCGTCGTGATCCGCGACGACATTCCGCGCGAAACCCTCGACGCGATCAAAACCCCGGTTTCGGGACTCAACATCGAGCTCGCGCCGGTGCACATCTATACCTATGCGGATATGGGCGCCTACAAGGGAGCGCAGGCCCGCCTGAAGAAACTGGTCAACGTCGGCGCGCTCAATGCCACCCACGGATGGAGCCATAAATTCGTCGACGAGTTCGTATGGCCTAACGTGCTGAAACCGCTGGCGGAGAATGCGAATCAGCCTTCGGTCGCCGCCGCGGCCGCCTCCGATGCGGGTATCGCGATCTGCCAGGCGATGCTCGCGGCGGTCGACGAGGGCCTCGGCGTTTGTCTCTCGGCATTTCAGGCTGAGCCGATGAACAAGATTCTGAAGGCGCCGCCCGAGTGGATTCCGCTGTGGGTGTTGCTGGTCGGCTATCCCGCGGAATCGTGGGAAGCGGGTGGTCAGCGTCCGCGCCCGCCCATCGAAGAGATTTTCTTCGAGGGTCAGTATGGCAAGCCCTTCAAGGCCGATCCGAAGGTGACCGAGCAGATGAGGGCCGCAAAGATGATTCAAGCGCCGGCGCCGTTGCCGTGGCGCAAGGAAGAGATCAAGGCGCTCGCGCGAATGTTCGGACTTCCCGAGTAGGACCGGCGGCGGTTTCTTTACCACGATGGCTTCAATCGACAAACCGCTCGAGGAGTACAGCTCGGTTAAAACCTGGTTCACCGGCTTGCGCGAACAGTCTGGCGTCGATCCACATGATGATCCGTCGCGGACCGCGTACCTAAAAGAATTCTGCGCGACGGTCGCACTTGACCCCGACGAACTCGTCGCCGCCTGCCTGCTCAAGAAAGAGGGCAGGGAAACCAAGATCAGCATCAAAGGTAGACGCTCGATGGCCGAGCGCATCGCTGACTTTCAGGCCGCCGGCGTCGAGCCGCGCGACCGCCCCAAGCGGGGCAACACGATCAGGAGCTTTCTGATCCATAACGGCATCCTGCTGCAATCGGGGATCCAGATTTGATGCGGCCGCGGACCCTGCAGTTTTCTTGTAGGGGCGGTTCGCGAACCGCCCGCAGCGATGCCGCGGTAGCGGGAAAGTTCTTCGCGATTGCGCCGTTGTTGCGGGTCGTTCGCGAACGATCCCTACCCTGAAACAAAGAGAGAGCCGTATGCGCGTAATAGAAGAAGGCAAGGCCGACTATCTGAAGGTTGACCCCGACGGCTATCGAGCGGCGGTGCGCGACACCAAACCGCATCAGATGGTCTCCAAGCTGATGACGCACCAGGAAGCGATCGAACGCTTCGTGCGCGATGGCGACTATCTCGCCTACGACTGCAATTATTTTCAGCGCGGACCGTCGTCGCTGATTCGTGAGATCATCCGGCAGCGCAAAAAACGGCTCTGGATTTGCGGAAAGTTCACCTACGTCGCCTGCGCGCTGCTGGTCGAAGCGGGATGCGCCGATCGAATCGACATCGGATTTATCGGCTTCGGACCGTGGATTGCTCGCGCGGTGAAAGAAAACAAGGTGACCATCTACGAATATTCCAACGCGCTGATGACGCTGCGGCTGAAGGCCGGCGCGATGGGCATGCCGTTTTTGCCCGCGCGCAGCTTCGGCGGCACCGACGGCTTTCAGCGCTCCGGCTGCAAGATCGTCGAGGATCCATTCACCGGCAAACCGGTTCTGCTGGTCCCGGCGATCAATCCCGACGTATCGATCATCCACGTGCACCAAGCTGACGAGTTCGGCAACGCGCGCGTCTTTGGCACCGGCATCGCGCATGCCGAATGCGCGCTCGCATCGAAGCGGGTGATCGTTTCGGCAGAGGAGATCGTCGAGACCGCGGAATTCCGGCGCGATCCCTCGCGCACCTCGATTGCGCATTTTTCGGTCGACGCCGTGGTGCATGCTCCGTTCGGCGCCTATCCCGGCACCGTGCAAGGTTACTATGCATCGGATCCCGCGGGCGTGGTCGAGGCGATGGGCGCGATGTTTCGCGGCGATTTCAAAGACTATCTCCAGAAGCACGTCTATGCCGTCGCATCGCACGACGAGTACCTGGCAAAAGTGGTGGGACCCGAAAAACTCGGCGAGATGCGGCGTCGCGAAACCATCCGGGAGGGCTACAACGCATGAGCACTCCGGCGACTAGTTTCAACGAGCGCGAATTCGTGACCTGCCAGGTCTCGCGGCTGGTCGAGGACAAGTACATCTACTGGGTTGGTGGTGGCGGCGAGCCGCTGAGCTCGGTGCTCCTCGCGAAACGAATGAGCGCGCCGAACTTGCAGTATCTCACTGAAGACGGCGTCGTCGGTCCCGAAGCGCTGGTCCCGTTCGATCCGCTGATGACGATGATCAGCTCGCGCGCCAACTATCGCGCGCTTCAGTGGGGCACGATGAACTATGCGGCCGACCTCGCGCATCTCGGCTATGTCGATTACGGCATCCTCGCAACGCTGCAGGTCGATCGGTACGGCAACGTCAACTCGACTGTGATCGGCAAATACGAAGGCGGCGAGGGGCGGCGCTTCGGCGGGCCGGGCGGCGCCGACAGCATCGCGGCGCTCGCGTGGCGCACCATCCTGGTGACCGATCAGCAGAAGCGCAAATTTGTCGATCGGGTCGATTTCATTTCGTCGCCTGGTTTTCTCGAAGGTCCCGGATCGCGGGAGAAGCACGGGCTTCCGCCCAATACCGGGCCGTGGCGCGTGTACACACCGTGGGCGATGTTCGGGTACGGCGCCGATTGCCAGCTCATGCTGCAAGGCATCGCTCCGTACGTGACCGTCGAGCAGGTGCTGTCGGAGATGAGTTTCAAGCCGGCGATCGCGCCGAAGCTCGAGATCCTCGAAGTGCCTACCGATGAAGAGCTGACGGTGTTGCGCACGCAGATCGATGTGGGCGGTCAAGTCACCGATCGCGGCCGATGGGTCGAGCTGATTGACGGAAAGTACAAGTTCGCGGCCTAAAAGAGTTGTCTTCTTTCCTTAGTCCCTCTCCTAAAGGGAGAGGGTGGCGCTACTGCGCCGGGTGAGGTCTGGGAGAGGTACATGAACGATAGAGAAAGATTGAAGTGGGCGTTCGAGCAGTCGGACACCTTTTTCAAATTGCTCACCACCATTCGCAGCCGCCGCGTGGGGCGCGGATATCGCATCGACTCCGGCTCGCAGATGAAGCATCCGGTGACCGGCCGCACGCTCACGCAAGGCGACGGCCCGGCGAAGTTCATCTCCAAAAAAGATCCGCTACCGCTCACCAAGCTGGAAGAGGCGCTGATTTGCTGGTCGGCTTGCGGTCCGAATGGATTGGTGGCGTGGGATATCTCCGTCGACGGCGGATTTCACGAGCTGACGTGGATCGCGGGACGAACCGCTCCCGCGCCGGGCAACTCGCACGCGACCGATCTGCTCGTCATCAACGACACCGGTGCCTACATCTATAAGCCGAGCCTCGAGCGATCGGGGCCGATCGAAATCAGGTCGGAGGCCGACTACGACAAGGTCATCCGATGGTACGAAGACGGCCTCGTTCAGATTCTCGATGAGCGGCCCGACATCGACTTCGGTCTGCGCGCACCCGGCGCTCCGAACGCGGTGCTGATGGGGCCGTATCAGTTCAACATCAACATGCCCGGCTCGACCTGGTTCCTGCCGCTGACCGACGCGGGATGGCTCAACTCGGCGCTCATCAACTTCATGGATTTTTGGAAGTACTACATGGTTGATGAGTGGAACGGAGGGCGTCCGGCGGGTCTCGAGAAATGGATCGGCGAGGGGATGCTGGAGTTGCCCACCACCATCGCGGGCGAGGAGCAGCTGATCTTCCAGGTGGAGCAATTTCCTACCGGCGCGATGGTTCAGAACATGCGCCTCGCGACCGAAGCGATGGGCCTCGGGTCGTGGGTGTTTTGCGGCTTCAACCCGGATGTCTTGATGGGTGCGATGCCGGAAATCACACGGGGACTGGGGTTTCACGTCGAGGCGCCGAATCCCAAGGCGCCGATTTCGACCGGCCAGACGAAGATTTTCGGCATCGAGGGCGTCAAGGAAGCGACCTACGTGCCGTCGCCTCGCTACAAGAATGCCGAGCAACTGGTGAAGGCATGGTACAACGAAAAGTACGGTGACGGCGGCGTGCTGCATCGCGGCGATAACAACTATCTGCGCAAGGTCGGGTCGCCATGGAACAAGGCCACCGCGGAAAAGGTTATCGCGCATCCGCGCACGCGGCCTCCCGAATGGGTACAGGAAGCTTGCATTGCCTACATCGAGTATTGCGTGAAGACCTTTGGGCAATGGCCGGTGACCTACAATCCGATGCAGGCGCATTTCGGCGCGGTCATTCACAACCTCGATGTCGACTACTACGACACCTACTACAACGAGGGTTACGTGAACGATCGCATCCGCAACCGTTCCAAAATATGGCATGACTGAGCATGCGGTCGCGCTGTCGTTCCGGATCCTGCGCGCGATCCACATCTATGCCGCGATCGTTCTGGTCGGATCGATAATCTTCAACACCGGAATCCTGATGCCGGCGCTGCGGCGCATTCCCCCGGCGCATTCGGCGGTGGTGTCGCAAAAAATCGGCGCGGGCTTGATGTGGCTGGGCGGCTCCGCGATCTTTTTTCTCGGACTCACCGGCTTCCTTCGCGCGTGGATTCTCGGTGAGCTTCCGTTGCTCTTCTCCCGCGACGTGGTCCGCGACCCGCGCCTCGAATGGACCGCGCTGATGGCTTTCTCGTGGCTGATGTTGCTCATTACCGGCACTTTGTCCGGCTTCTGGTACGGAACCATCCTCACCAAAAAACTTCCTTACGCCGCCGGCTTGCGAGACCTCGAAGAACGCCGAGCCGCGCAAGCGAAAGTTTCCGCATGGCAGGATCGCCTCGCATACATCAACCTGACACTCGCGATCCTCGCCGCATTCGGCGGGATCATGGCGAGCAGCTGAAGCGCCATGGCGAACGAGATCGAGCTGAACCGGAGTCCTTTTTATCGCGAGCGGATGGGCCCCGATCGGCAGCCGCATCCGTGGGAGCTCGCCGACCTCGAAAACTTCGCGACGAGTCATCCGGGCGATCCGTTCGCGGGGCGGGTGCGCGAAGGTCTGGTGCCGAGGTTCGCACTTCAGATCGAGGCGACTGAAGATCCGCCGATCTGGATCGCTCTTGAACCGCCCGAACTCGATCGATGGGCGGGCGTCATCGAGCGGATGTGGAGGCGATGGGGCGCCTCGCCCGGCGAGACGATCGCGTTTTTCGAGTACGGGTCCAGCCCGCTGGTGCTGCTCGCCTCCAGCGGCTATGTCGGCTACCTGCGCCGCGGCGCGGCCGACCGTCTGGGCCTTACCGCGATTTGCAACGACGGCGTAGCCGCGATGGCGGACCGCATGGTGGCGATCGTCGCAACGCTCCGACCCTCGATGCTGATCATCCGCCGCGACCTCATGATGCCGTTTGCGATGGCTCTGGAAGCCACCGGGGCGAATCTCCGTAATCACGTGCGATGGCTCGCGATAAGTGAGGTGGAAGGGGCGGTATCGCGCGTCGAGGCTGAACAATTGTCCGGGCGCCTCGGTCTGCCGGTGTGGCGCATCCTGCGTTCTGATGCTGCTTTCCTCATTGCGGGCGAATGCCCCGGCTGTCGCGCGTTTCATCTGGATCGTGAGTATCGCGCGGAGACTCTCGCCTCCGGTCATGTCGCAATCACGGCTCGTTTTGCCAATGCATGTCCCGCCGTACGCTTCGATTTGGGCTCCGCGACATTGCTGAAGGGCGGCTGCGCTCTGGAACCTCGTGCGCAGCGGTTGGAATTTTGAAATCGCAGGTAGCAGCGCCGTTTGACGAGATCGATCGTCTTTCACAGGAAGCGCTCAAGCGATGGTGGACCCGAAAACTGAAGCGCGTCTTGCAGGTCGCATTCGAGGAGTTGCCGTTTTATCGCGAGCGCTTCCTCGCCGCGGGTTTTGATCCGGCTCGCTTCCGTGCGCTCGACGATCTTCGCGCGATCCCAATCTGCGTTAAGGATGACCTGCTCGCATTCGCGCGCGGCGGCGGTGGTCAGGAGTCGTACACCGCAGGTCCGAAATCGCCGATGACGGTGAGTTTGAGTTCCGGCACTTCGGGCACCACCTTCGTCATGCACACGCGACGCTGGCGCAAGCTGCAAGGATACTCGTCGAGTCGTGCTCATTGGTGGGCCGGCCTTCGACCCGGCACGCCGTTGATAATGTCCGCACCCGCGTGGCACGCGTATGCCTCGATCCAGCCGTCGATCGCGATGCATTTCGGAAATCCGTGCGTGGTGGTTTCCGGAACGTTCCTGCCTCGTTTCGCAGATCGCATCGTCGATGCGATACAGGCGTTTCGTCCGCGCTTCCTCACGATGTTCTTGCCGATGGTGTTTTCCATTCTCGCCGCCGCGCGCCGTCAGGGTTTAGGCGGCGCGCAACTGTTTGCCGGTGTCGAGACGTTGGTGGTGACCGGCGCGCCGATAACGCCCGGCATGCGCATGCATCTGCAGGAGCTCACCAGGGTCCAACGCGTAACCGAGCTTGCGGGCTCGAGTGAAAATCTCCTCGCGGTCGACTGCATCCACGCGCAGGGACTCCATCTGGTGCCGGACACCTGCTTTGCGCAAGTGATCGATCGTAAGACTGGCAACCCGATGCGCGATGGCGAACGTGGCGCCGTAGTGCATTCGAGCGTCATCCCCGCAGGCTCGCTATATCTTCGTTACGACGGCGGCGATGTCGGCATTCTCGATAGCTCGGCGTGTCCATGCGGGTTGCCGTCGCCGCGCATCAAATTGCTCGGGCGATGGGACGATTGCTTTACCCTCGGGCCTCACACGATGCTGCCATACGACGTTCAGCTTGCACTCGAAGCGGAGGTGCCCGAGCTGCGCGGGACCGCTTTCGTGATCTCCAAAGACGGCTTGGCCAACGGTACACTTCGGCTACTTCTTGTCGAGCCTGAAGGCGCGCCGGCGAATCTGGTGGACGGCGCAAAATCCAGGTTGGCGCGCCGGTTCGACGTTCCAGTCGAAATCAAAGCGGTCCGCGATCTTCCGCTTCGCTTCAAAGGCGTGCCTCCGATACTTTCCGAGCAGGAGGCCGCATCCGCCGTATGAGCAAGGGCGCGCTAGGACTGCTCTCCGCGTACTGGCCCGAGGACACGCCGCGTTACGCGCACGTTCCGCTGAAGACGGTCGGCGATACGACGATCTATCCGATCGCCGCGACCGCACCGGAGCGCATTGCACTTCGGACCGGCAGCGCCACGCTCAGCTATGGTGAACTCGCCGAGAAGGCTCGCCAATTCGGCAAGGCGTTGCGCGGACGCGTCAACCGTGGCGCGCGAGTGGCGATTGCGCTCGACGATCCTGCCGAGTTGCTGATCGCGATGTTCGGTGCGTTCGAGGCTGATGTGCTCAGCTTCCCGAATGCGGCAGTGCCACCGAAGGCGGCGCTCGAGGCATTCGCTCCGGAACTTGTCGTCGGTGAAAATCCTTCTGACGGTACGGCGCCAACGGTCGGTTTCGAAGCGCTCATTTCCGAGCCGGGAAAGGAGCGCAGTGGACGGCCGGATTTCCGAAGCCCCATCCTGGTGATGGCGATGCCCAATGGTCGCGGCGAGGTTCTGCATAATCATCGCACCCTGGTGGCGACCGGAATTTCGGTGGGCGCCTTTTATCTGCTCGGCGATGACATCACGATCCTGCTCCTCGAACCGCCCACCAACTGGTGGACGATCGCGATGCTGCTCGGTGCGATGAATCGGGGCGCAACTATTTGGGCCGGCTGGGAGGGAGAACTTCCGGCGCTGCCCGCGAGCATCAACTATGTGGTGTGCGGATGGGATCGGGCCGGGATGCTACTCGACAATGAAGTTGCGGCTCTGGCGGGGCGGATCAGCGCGGGCCTCGTCGTCGCAATCGATCGCCCGTTCAGCACCTCGCGGCGTTTGCGCATCGCGCGACGGCTTCGCGCCGACGTGATGACGCTGCTGGGTCGCAGCGACCTCGGCCCGATCGTCGCGAGTCATCCCGCATGGTACCTGAACGATGCGGCCGGAATTCCGCTGCCGAGCGTCGATCTTCGCCCGCTCAATCCCACCGATGGCCAGCCGCTCAACATCGGATGGGAAGTTGTGGAATCCGCGGAGCTCGGTGTGAAGTCCGCGCTCGCGCCGGCCGGTGGAACCCTCATTGAAGGATGGCTGCGCTCAGGTCTCATCGCGCAGATTGATCCGACCGGTTTCTACTTTTTGGTGCGCGACGATCGTGATTCGCAGTTGCGACGGGTCTGAACACCAGCCGCGCCTACGACTTGCTTCAGAATGGCATGGGAAGGCTCGCTGAAATCGAAGCGAAACGGCAAAGAGCGACCGCCGCAATGGGACCGTTACTTGCCGCTGGCGGTGCGGAACGCGCCGCTCTCGAAGCGATCGATCGCGCGCCCAACGCGATTCACGAAGTCGTTGCGATCAGCGTCTTCGACCATGCTGACCGAAGCTGCGTAGTCATCGCAGTAACGGCAATCGCGGCATCCGATGCGGCAGTCGTGTTTCTTTTTGAAAAATTCCAGAAAGCCATCAAGCGCGCGGTTGGGAATCCGGATCGGCAACTTGCCGTAGGGCTCCAGGTGATCGAACCCGAGAATGAGGTCGTTCAAATCGCCGTCGTAGCAGCGCTCGGCATAGGCTCGCGTCACGCGCTCCACCCACGGCCGATCCATCTCACGTCCCGCGAGCTTGAACTGGTCGATGCCGATCTCTTCGTAGACGCCAAGGTCCTCGGGGCGGATCCACGGCGCCTTCAGCATCTGACCGGCGTCGCGCGCCTTCTCCTTCGAACACCACATCAGCGGGTAGTCGACGTAAGTCCCCAGCTCGTGGCTCTCGTTCGAATGCGAAACCAGGTTGATGTGATATTGGCGAATCGGGCAATGCAGCAGGCATCCGACGTTGGAGAGCAGAACGATTTCGGCGCGCGTCCGTTTGCGGATTTGTGCAAGCAGCGGAAAATCGCGGTTAATGTACTCGGGCAGGTAAAGAACGCTCGCGCCCTGGCCCTCGAAAAACTGCGCCTTGTCGACGCTGTCGATCGCGGTCGCCGTCGAGACTGCAATGCGCAAGCGCGGAAACCGCTTGTGAGCGAATGCGATCAGATACGGATTCGACAGCACCACGCCCTCGATGCCGAGATCGTCGAGCCATCCGAGGCGCTCGACCAGCCATCGCTGGCCGTCGGCGGTGAACTCGCGATTGCCGAGGCATGCGACATTGAGGCAGTAGAAAAATGCGATGCCCTTCGCGCGCGCCGATTCGACGTAGGTGGCGAGCTCGTCGGCCTTCGGTTGCGGCAACCATTGTTGCGCGCGCAACCCGACGTCCCCGCCCATCGCGCCATACAGATGATCGATTGGGTACGGGGCGACGGTATCTAAAAAACCGGGTTGAAAAACTGCGGGAACAACAAGCTTCATGCTAGATGCTCATTGTTCCCGCGTATGCGCTCACTCTGTTCGAGGATCAAATTCCGAGGACGTGGATCGACATCGCGGCTGCTTCGCCGCGCACCATACCGCCGCCATTCTCGGTCAGCCCGATCTTCGGATTCTTGACCTGACGCTTGTCAGCTTCATTGCGAAGCTGCCAGAAGATCTCACAGATTTGCGCCACGCCCGTCGCGCCTACCGGATGACCCTTCGCCAGCAGTCCGCCCGAAGGATTGACCGGGATGCGCCCGGTGATTTCGGTGGTGCCCTCATCGATCATCTTACCGCCTTCGCCAGGCTTGCACAGTCCGAGTTCCTCGTAGGTCATCAGCTCGGCCGGCGCCGACGCATCATGCAACTCGATGACACTGAGATCCTTGGGACCGACGCCGGCCTTTTCGTACGCCTGTTTCGCGACGCGCGTCACCACGCCTTCTTCCTCGGCGGTGTGATCGGTGCCCGACGAGAGAATCGACGCGAGAACCTTGACCGGCTTGTTGGTGTACTGCTTCGCCACCGACGAGGCGCACAGGATGGTGGCCGCGGCGCCATCGCCGATGGGCGAGCACATCAGGCGTGTGAGCGGCTCGGCGACGGTTGGGGAATTCAGGATGTCCTCCAGTGAGTAGACTTCCTGATACTGCGCGTGCGGGTTGAGACTGCCGTTGCGATGGTTCTTCACCGCGATGCGCCCGAACTGCTCCTTGGTGGTCCCGTAGCGCTTCATGTGCGAGCGCGCTCCGGCCGCATAAAAGTCCATGAACATCGAGCGGGACTCGCCCGCGCCGGCGGTCTTTTCTATCTTTTCGCCGCGCGCTTCGCGCTCTTTGCGCAGCGCCTCCTGCTGCGCGTTCATGTCGGCGATCATCTGCTGCATCAATTCGACGTCGACGGCTGAGCCGATCGCCGCGAACGATTTCTTCTTGTCCGCGTGGTAGAGCTTCTCCATCCCGAGCGCCAGCACCACGTCGTACATGCCCGAGGCCACATACAGCCAGCCGAGATGAAATGCGGTAGCCGAGCTGGCGCAGGCATTTTCGCAATTAATGATGGGGATGCCGCCCACGCCCATATCGCGCAGCACGACTTGTCCGCGCACGCATTCCTGGCCGGTGACCAGGCCCTCCATCGCGTTGCCGACGACGGCGGCCTGGATTTTGTTTTGATCCATGCCCGCGCTCGACAGCGCTGCGTTAACCGCATCGCGCGCGATGACTTTCATGCTGGTGTCTAGATATTTTCCGAACTTCACCATGCCGGCGCCGATAACCGCTACTTCACGCATATGGTGTCTCCTTGAATGGCGGGCTTGCTCGTTTCGAGCGAACGATAACCCAGCGCCTCGGCAGGGCGCAAGGCAGCGGTCTCCGCGAGTCCTGGCCTGAGGCCGGGGCCGAGGCGCGATTGCTGGATCCCCTCGCGGTCAGGATCTGCTATCATATGGACAGCGGCGCCCTTCGAGGGTGCCGTTGTCGTCCCGGACACGGCGCGAGAAGTGTATGAAGTGCAAAAACAAACCCATTAAATCCTTTAGGATCAAGGATTTTTCGATTCCACGCCGAGGACGTGGCGCGACCATAGAGCATCGTGGGAAACTGGCTTCAGCGCTCTGGAGTCGCAAAAACAAACCCATCGAATCGCTCCGAAGCAAAGGGATTCGGCCTTGCGGCGAGGGGCGAAAACGAAGCCACCCATCGCAGCGATCGCTAAAAACAAACCCATTAAATGCTCGAAATTACAGCATCTTTTGCCGATCAGCGGCGAAGGGCATGGATCTGGCGGCCGGGCCGAAAGTGCGAAAACAAACCCATTGCTGCGGCCTTACCGACATCGCGTCGATAGAAGCCTACGCAAACGAGCCTTTCAGCGCCGCGATGTTCTTCACATCGCAATAAAAATCGAAGCTCCAGTTGCCGCCTTCGCGTCCGACGCCGGAGTTGCGACTACCACCGAACGGCGCCGCCAGCTCGCGCACGAAGAAGCAATTCACCCAAACGGTGCCGGCGACGACCTTGCTCGCGATCCGCATCGCGTGCGCTTCATCCTTGCTGAAGACCACTGCTGCGAGGCCGTAGTCAGTTCCGTTGGCGAGCTTCATCAGCTCATCCTCGTCGCGCCAGGTTTGCCAGGTGAGGACGGGACCGAAGACTTCCTTCTGAATGATCTCCATGTCCTGGGTCGCGCCATCCATCAGGGTGGGCTCGAAGTAGAGCTCACCGGCTTTGTCGCGATGCCCGCCCCATAGGGGCTTCACGCCTGCCTTGAGCGCGCGGTCGACGAAGCCTTCCACGCGCTTGTAATGCTCGGGTGTGATGAGCGGCCCAACCTGGGTGGTCTTCTCGCGCGGATCGCCAACTCTCATCTGGCTCGCCGCGGCGCGGAATTTTGCCAGGAACTCGTCGGCGATTTTCGCTTCGGCCAGGATGCGGGTGCCCGCGAGGCAAACCTGCCCCGCGTTGAAGTATTGGCCCGCGGCGGTTTTCGCGGCTGCATCGAGGTCGGCGTCGGCGCACACAATGAAAGGCGATTTGCCGCCCAGTTCGAAAGCTACCGGCGTCAGCGAGCGCGCGGTGGATGCGCCAATCAGGCGTGCCGTATCGGTCGAACCGGTGAAGCTGAGACGATCGATATCAGGATGCGCGGCCAGCGCCGCGCCGGCCTCTTCGCCGATACCCTGCACTACATTGAGGACGCCGGGAGGAAGGCCGGCTTCGGCGGCGAGATCAGCCATCATCGAGCAGGTCAGGGGCGCCCACTCCGGTGGTTTCACAACCGCCGTGTCACCGGCGGCGAGGCATGGACCAACCTTCCAGGTGGTAAGCATGAAGGGTCCATTCCAGGGCGTGATCAGCGCGGCCACGCCGGCGGGATCGAAGCGAACATGGTTCACCACCTCGGGCGAATCGATCTTCTCGTCATTGAGCCGCAGCGCGCGATCCGCGAAGAAGTTGATATTGAGCGCGGCGCGCGGAATCACTCGCGCGTTGTTTCCGATCAACAAGGATCCGTTGTCCACGGTTTCGACCGCGGCGATTTCCTTCCCGTGATCGAGGATCGCCTGCGCAAAACGCTTCAGGATCGGATGGCGTCCTTCGGGGCCGAGCGCGGCCCACTTCGGATAAGCGCGCCGCGCAGCGGCGACGGCGGCCTCGATCTCGTCGGAGCCGCCGGCGCTCATATCGGCGAGATGTTTGCCATCGATCGGGGAGCAATTGGCGAATTTGCGTTTCGATTCGACGCGCTTGCCGTCGATGAAATGATCAGTGGACACGGTCACGCCCGCAACTTTGGTGGTTGCCATTGGATTACCTCTTGCGATTGCCTTTGCTCGGATTCGGCGTAGCAGACACACCGCCGAGCTGTAGTTCAAGCATTTGGCGCAATGACGGCCGCCGTCCCTCCGGAGCCGGCGCATCACTGCCAAGCCATAGCATCAGAAATACGAAATACAAGGCGAACAGGTTGTAGCTAAGGAGCGCGGAATCGGTCGCGCGCGCAATTTCACCGCGATCCTTCGCCTTCTCGATGAGACTCTTGAGCTGGTCGAAAAAACCCTCCATGACGAGGTCGATGCCGTGGCGCTCGCCCCGCACGAACGCCAGCTCCTTGACGAAGATGCGCGCGAGTCCGAGGTCGCGCTGATTCTGCCGCAGCATCACGCCGAACACGTGCATCAGTTGCTCGATAAACGGCAAGTCCGGAACCGAGGCGAACGCGCGCTGAATGGCGACGCCCACCTCTTCCTGGAACATCATCACCAGCAGCGCCTCTTTCGACTTCGCATGGAAGAACAGGGTGCCCTTCGCGACGTCGGCCCGCTCGGCGATCTCGCTGGTCGTAGTCGCCGCGAAGCCCTTGGTCTGAAACAACTCGCGCGCGGCGCGGATTAGGCGCTCGCGTTTGTCGCGTTTGTTGCGCTCGGCGCGCCCGATCTCCACTACCGCCGCGGATGCCGACATCGATGAGCTCCTCGAAACGATCACGCGCCCGCGGCGGCGATGGTGCCCTGGTTTTGTTGCTCGGCCAGCATTGCGTCCTCCATCATTCGGCGGAACTGTGCGACGCCGCTGTCGATCGCGATAGTCACCATGCGGGATTCCGGCGAGCAGTTGATGTTCTTCTGTTGAGCTTCGATCATCACCCGGTCTTCATTGAAAGCCTTCAGTCCGAGGCGGTAGAGCGGCTCGTTGAGTTCCGGCTCCTGGGCCCATGGTCCATAGGCAAAGAAATAGCAGGTCCGATCGTCGGTTATCGGAGTCACCGTTTGGCAGGTGAACTGGCGATGCAGCGGCTCAACATCGACCGGCTCGCGCTCAGGGAACCTCGCGGCGGTGCCCTCGGGATAGAAGTCCGCGCCCAGCAGAAAGACCCCCGGAATGACGAATTCGTAGGTCTGCCATATATCGATTCTGCCCCTGCTGAGCACCTCCGACAGTTGCGATGGACCACTGTTGATCCAGTTCGAGATGCGCACGCCATGCGCCGTCTTCGCGATAGTCGGCCGCGAGACCCCGCCCGGGGTGAAACTCGCGCCGAGGCTTTTTCGGTGCAGAAACGCAATGTGTGAGAGATCGAGCAGATTGTCGTTGATGAGAACGTAGTTCGCGTCGTAGTCCATCCGGCCGGGCTTCATCGACCAGCGCGGATCATCGACGCCGACAAAATCGGGAATCAGCGATTCATCGGCGCGGACCGCATCGCCCATCCAAATCCAGGCGATGGAATATCGGTCGACGATCGGAAAATTGCGCACGCACGCCTGCGGCGGAATCTTAGGCTGCCCCGGAATCTCGATGCATTTACCCGAGGGCGCGAACTTGAGGCCGTGGTACATACATCGAAGATCGTTGCCTTCCAACCGTCCCATCGAAAGCGGTGCGAAGCGATGACAGCATCGATCCAGAAGTGCGACCGCGACGCCGTCGCTCTTGCGATAAATGACGATCGGTTCCTTGAGGATGGTGACTGAGGTGAGGGCCCCGGGCGCGAAGTCGCGGCTCCATCCTGCGGCATACCAGCAATTGCGAAGGAACATGTGGATCAGGCCTCGGCGCTTTCGGCCTGCATCTGCGAAGGCGCGGTGCTGCGATTGCCCTGGGCCTCTTCGCGCATCATTTCGGCCACCATCCTTCTGAACTGTGCGAGGCCGCTATCGGATGAGGTCGTCATCATCTTGTCGTCGGGATAGCGATCGATGAGTTTCTGCTGCGCTTCGATCATCGCGAGGTCCTCGTTAAACGCCATCTTGCCCAGCTCGAAGAAAGCATCTTTCAAAGCCGCTTCTTTGACGCGCGGGCCGTACGCAAAAAAGTAGCAGGTAGTTTTATCGGTCAATGGAGTGACGGCCTGGCAGGTGAACTGCGCGTGCAGCGGTTCGAGATCGGCTGGAGGCGGGCCCTCGTGGCAAGCCTCGGCGGTGCCGGCTTTGTAGATCTCGGAGCGCAACAGGAACACGCCGGGCACGATGAAATCGTAAGCGGTCCATTGATCGGTCCGATCAGTGGCTGCTCGTACCGCCGGGACGAAGGCTGGTGGAGAGTTGTTGAGCTGCCAGCGCTCGATGCGCATGCCGCGGGTTATCCTGGTGATCTGCGGTCTGGTCTCCGCCCAAATTTCGCTTTTCTCGCCACCGAAGGCAGCGCCGAACGACTGCCGGTGCAGGAACGCAAGATGCGACAAATCGAGCAGGTTGTCATTGATGAGCATGTAGTTCGCTTTGTAGTCCATACGGCCGGGATGCATGACCCAGCGGGGATCATCGATGCCGACGAAATCCGGTATCAGCGACTCGTCGGCACCGGCGGGATCGCCCATCCAGATCCAGGCACCACTATGACGGTCGACGATCGGATAATTTCGCACGCACGCCTGGGGCGGAATCTTAGGCTGGCCCGGAATCTCGATGCATTTACCCGAGGGCGCGAACTTCAAACCATGATACATGCATCGAAGATCGTCGCCCTCGAGCCGGCCATGCGAAAGCGGCGCAAACCGATGGCAGCATCGATCCTGCAGAGCCACTGGCGCGCCGTCGCTCGTGCGATAGATGACAATCGGCTCGTTGAGCATCGTCACGGCGGTGAGTTGATTGGGGCTAAAGTCGCGGCTCCAACCGGCCATGTACCAGCAATTGCGAAGGAACATCGGAGAACCTCCCGGCACGGAAGCGGCGGTCTGCGCATCGGCAGCCTGCTGAACCGGGGATCTAATCCAATAATTGACCGCAGTCAAATTCCCTGGAATCGACCAAGTTGCAGGATGCTCAACGATCGGTTGTCGAGGGGGAAATCCTGATCGGTGCGGGGCGGCGGCGGCCAATGAGGTGGTAGATGATGCCTGCGGCGAGCGCGAACCACGAGTATAGGTAGTAGAACTGCTGCAGAAAGAAGCCGCCCACCCCAAGCCGAATTCCACCCTTCCGATACAGCAGGCGATAGAGATCGCGATTAAGCCATAGCGCGACGCCCGCAAGGACCGCCACTATCAGCCACGCCCACGATTTGAGCATCGCCAGCGGAATCGCCAATACCAGCGCGACGCCGACGGCCGACGTGATCCGCTGCGCGGTCGTAAAGTTTAGGTCGTTCGGCAGGCGCCTGCGCTCCAGCCATAGCAGGGTCCAGGGTATCGCGCGCCCCACCACATCGGTGACCAGCATCGAGCGCAAGGTCCATCGTTTCAAATGCTTGACCTGCAGCTCAGGGTCCAGGGCAATCCGCACCCCGCCTTCGACCAATCGATAACCTAGCTCGATGTCCTCGATCTGGAAGCGGGATTCATCGAAGCCGCCCGCCGCCATGAAGCAATCGCGCCGGATGACACCACAGGCGCCCCAGAACGTGGTCGCCTCGGCATGCGAACGTTGATGAAAATGATGATGGGCGAGATTCTTGAACCGGCTGACGATCGAATGGTCGGCGGGATCGTCATCGTAGGAGCCAATCAAAGCGCCAACTTCGGGACGTGCCGACATTATGTCGAGGGCCTTTGCCAGCGCGCCGGGCGCGATAACTACATCGGAATCAACGAAAAATAACACCGCACCCCGGGCAGCTTGTGCGCCTCGATTGCGTGCTGCCGAGGGTCCGCTATGCCGCGGCAGTCGTACAAGCTGGACCGGGTAGTGCCCCGCGACCTCGGATGTTTGGTCGTTGGAGCAGTCGTCGACCACGATGACTTCGACCGCTGCCGGTGATTGCAGCGCGATTTGCGCGATAACGGCCTCGAGGCAACGCGGCAGGGTCCGCGCCGCATCGCGCGCGGGAATCACCACGCTAACCTGAGGATCCGCGTCCGGGGCCAATTCTGTTTCCATCTCGGGCGATTTTGTCGACGCCGAGGGGATACTACCTCAAGCGCGCAACGAATGTCTGCCGAGCGCTGCCATAGCTCCGCCTGGTAAACCCCCGTTGACTTGTAACCATGTTGTCCGTAGAGTCACTCAAAAGAGCCAATAAAGGCTAAGCGCGCGTCCGGATTCCGCGACCGCCAACCTTCCAACCAATACAGAACCATTCGTTCGGCCTAGCGCCAACGGGAATCCGCTGGATCTGGACCGAGAGGCATATTGTCATTCTCTGAATTCTCCCTATCACCCGAACTAGCTCGTTCAATCAAAGACCGCGGCCATCATCAGGCCACCCCAATTCAAGCCGGCGCCATTCCAGTGGCAATGTCGGGACGCGATCTGATCGCGACCGCCGAAACCGGCAGCGGTAAGACCGCCGCTTACCTGATCCCGCTGATCGATAAGCTGCATGGCAAACCGGGCGCCGCCCATCATCATGCCGCGGGTCATCACCCGGGCCACACTAACGGCGCCGCTCCCGTCCACGGCATCCGCGCGATGGTGCTGGTTCCGACCCGAGAACTCGCGGCGCAAGTCGCCAAGGAGTTCAGCATCCTGGCGCGCAACACCCGCCTCAAGTCGGCGCTGATCGTGGGCGGCGATTCGATGTCGCGCCAGCTTCATGATCTGCGCAGCGGCGCCAGCGTCCTGGTCGCATGTCCCGGACGCCTCAACGATCACATCGAACGCGGCACCGTGAAGCTCGATCACATCGAGATCGTGGTGGTCGACGAGGCCGACAGGATGCTCGACATGGGCTTTCTGCCGCAACTTCGCCGGATCATGCGGACCGTGCCGACCCGGCGCCAGACCCTGATGTTCTCCGCCACTATGGGATCGGGCGTCGCACAAGTCGCGCGCGAATTTCTCAAGGACCCCGAGCACGTGAGCGTCGGCGCCAAGGCCACCCCGCCCTCAACCATCCATCAGACCATCTATCCGGTCACCTCTGACAACAAGGGGCCGATGCTGATAGAGATCCTCAAGCGTGACGAAGTTGAAAGCGCCATCGTGTTCACCCGGACCCGTTCCCGGGCCGATCGGGTGGCGAGGATGCTTTCGCGCGCAGGGGTGAAAGCAGTGGCGATTCACGGTGACCGTTCACAGAGTCAGCGCAATGCGGCGCTGGCCGGATTCCGCAATCGAACCTATCGCGTGATGGTGGCGACTGATGTCGCTGCGCGCGGTCTTGATATTCCCGATGTATCTCACGTAATCAATTACGACCTGCCGGACGAATCGGAGAATTACATCCATCGCATCGGCCGAACCGCCCGCATGGGCAAGTCAGGCGAGGCATTGAGCCTCGTCACTCCAGAGGAGCGTGCGACGCTCGGGAGATTGGAGAGAACGTTGGGAAAGCAATTGGATCGCGAGACGGTAGAGGGCTTTGAAGCCCCGCAGATAACGGCGCCCAAGCCGGTCACTATTTTCCGCTCCAGCAAGAACTCCAGACGCAGCCGCCCCCGCGCCCGGTGGGCATAAGGTGGCGTCGGGCGCACCGGTAACAGTAACTCCGTTTCCTGAAAACTCCTCCGAACGGCAAACACTGTCGCCTTGGGAAAGGCCGTGGTGGCACACCTCGCTGCGCCACTCGGGTACGTTTGGATGGATCATTCTGATCCATCTGACCGCGCTGATCGGTCTGATTCTCTTTCCCCTCCCGGGATGGCGACTGGTCCTCGGCGCGTTGGCGCTCGCGTGGATCGGCGGTATCGGCACCACGGTCTGTTATCACCGCGCAATCACGCATCGCGCGCTGAAGCTCAACCCGTGGGTTCGTGGGATACTGACCTTCTTTGCGGTGGCGAACGGATCGGGCGCTCCGGTCAGCTGGGCTTCGAACCATCGCTTACACCACGCATCGGCGGACACTGATGAGGACATCTCGAGTCCGCGGCAGGGATTCTGGTGGGCGCACTTGCGATGGTTGTGGCAAGCGTCGCCTTCGCCAACTGAGCGCTTCGTCCCCGACCTTAACCGGTTTTCGTACAATGTATGGACCTACCTGCAGCCGCCAATCCTGGCACTGTCGTTTTTCGGTGGATTGTATTTGGGACTCGCCGCGTTTTTTTGGCTGGGCGCGATTCGGCTGGTGTTTGCGCTGCACGCGCAATGCTTCGTGAACAGCGTTTGCCATACCGAGCCGGGCGTGCGCGAGGGACAGGACTCCAGCCGCAATGTGCGATGGCTGGCGCTGATGCATATGCTGCAGGGAGAAAACTGGCACCGCAACCATCACTCGCGCCCCGGCCTGGCGCGATTAGGATGGAGCTGGCATGAGCCGGACGCGGGTTATCTGATCATTCGCGGACTGGAGACGCTGGGGCTTGCGACTGAGGTGCGCGACTTTCGCCAGTTGCGCTCGCTCTCGAGCGAGAAATAGCTCCCCTTGAATCTTTGCATGCGAGGAGGCTCGCGCTCATTGCGCGGGCCTCTTTCGTTTTCGAGCACCCGCGAAGGAATCAAGCGCTAAATCTTTGCACCGCCCGCGCTTTGGCTTTGGCGGCTTCTTCAGCGCGATTCTTCGGTGGCGCAGTGGTTTCAAGAGAGCGGAGCAACTGAGCCGAGATATCGGCGATCGCGTTGACCGCGGCATCGAACGACGCTTCGTTTGCCTTCGACGGTTTGTTAAATCCGCTGATTTTTCGCACGAACTGAAGCGATGCGGCACGAATCTCTTCGGCGTTGACCGGCGGTTGGAAGTTGAAAAGCGTTTTGATGTTCCTGCACATGGCGGTGCCTGCTAGCCGCACGGGCTATTGCACATCAGCGACTTTCAGCAATTGCTTGCCGAAGTTCGCACCCGTGAAAAGCCGGATGATGGTTTTGGGAGCGTTCTCCAATCCGTGCTGCAAGTCGATTTGATTTTTCAGTTTGCCTTTCGCAAATAATGCGCTCAGCTCTCCGATTGCCTCAGGAAAATGCTTGAGAAAATGAAATACCAGGAAGCCTTCCATCCTTGCGCCATGAAGGATGAGGTTGAAGTAGTTCTTCGGGCCGGGGCCGGTCATACCGGTTTCGTTGTAGCGCGAGATAGCACCACAAAGCACGATGCGTGCTCCATCGCGAATCCGCGCCAACGCAGCATCGAGGATCTCGCCGCCGACGTTGTCGAAGTAGACATCGATGCCGTTGGGGCAGTGTTTGGTGAGAGCTTCGCCTACTTTTTCATTCTTATAATCGATGGCCGCGTCGAAGCCCGCTTCCTTGATAAGCCATTGGCACTTGTCGGGACCGCCCGCGATTCCGATAACGCGGCATCCTTTGGCCTTCGCGAGCATGCCCGCGACTGAGCCGGTCGCGCCCGCCGCGCCTGAGACCACAAACGTCTCGCCCGCTTTCACGCTTCCGACCGACAGCGTGCCGAAGTATGCGGTCAAGCCGGTGGTCCCGAGCAGCGAGAGCGCCAGCAGCGGATCGGTTCCCGCCGGCAGTTTCTGCAAGCCCATCAGACCCTTGCCGTCGGTGATGGTGTAGTCTTCCCAGCCCAGGAGTCCGTTGACCAGGTCACCCTTCGCAATGCCCTGCCGCTTCGAGTCAACCACCTGGCCGACGGTACCCGCCAGCATCACGTTGCCGATGGGAATGGCCTTGATGTAGGTGTCCATTGACATCCAGCCGCGTTGGGTCGGATCGAATGAGAAGGCGAGGTTGCGCACCAGGACTTCCCCATCCTGGAGCGGCGGCACGGCAGCTTCGTTCCAGCGGAAATCGCTTTCCTTGATGAGACCTTGCGGACGCGCCGCCAGCAGCCATTGCCGATTCTTCAGTTCAGCCATCGATAGCCTCCGGAATCCCCGCCCGTCGTATAGACGACGCGGCGGAGAAGAGAACATACTCAGCGTGCTCAAGTTTCGCAAAGCGTGCAATCCGGCGTGGTCCGCCGCGCGAGATGGATGCAGTTTTCGCAACCATACCCGGAGAGGAGATAACTGATGGGGATCATCGCCTGGATTCTGGTGGGTCTGATAGCGGGATTTCTCGCGAGCAAAGTAGTCAATCGCACCGGCGAAGGTTTTCTGCGCGATGTTTTGCTCGGAATCGTCGGCGCAATTGTCGGCGGATGGATTTTTCACTCGCTCGGTCAACCCGGCGTCTATGGTTTGAACATTTACAGCATCCTGGTTGCGTTTGTCGGCGCGGTTGTGGTGCTCGTCATCTATCATGCGGTGACCGGCCGCCGGACCTGAAGACTGCGGAGGAACCATGCCTTATCTAAATCGCGACGGCGTCAATATTTACTACGAGGAGCGCGGCAAGGGTCCCGCGGTGTTGCTCTCTCATGGCTACAGTGCCAGCACGCGGATGTGGGCCGGCCAGATGAGCGCGCTCTCGGACCGCTACCATCTCATCGCGTGGGACATGCGCGGCCATGATCGTTCCGACTCCCCAAACAACCCCTCGCTCTATTCACACGAGTTAACGGTTGCCGACATGACGGCAATCCTCGATGCGTGTGGCGTCAAGCGCGCCGTCATCGGCGGTCTGTCGCTGGGCGGCTTTATTTCGCTGGCGTTTAACCTCGCACATCCGGAGCGGGTCTCGGCGTTGATGCTGTTCGACACCGGCCCGGGCTACAAGAAGGATGGCCCGCGCGACGAATGGAGCAAGATGACCGGCACCATGGCCAAGGCGCTGGAGACCAAGGGCCTTGCCGCGTTGGGCGCGAGCGCGGAGGTGACCGTCGCGCAGCATCGCAGCGCGCAAGGCCTCGCGCATGCGGCGCGCGGGATGCTCGCGCAATCGGATGGCCGCGTCATCGAATCGCTACCCACTATCAAGGTGCCGACGCTGGTGTTGGCAGGCGCCAACGACGTGCAGTTCCTCGCGGCGACCGACTACATGGCGGCGAAGATCCCCGGCGCCGAGAAAGTTATCCTTGAAGGCGCGGGGCACGCCGCCAATATCGATCAGCCCGAGGCCTTCAATAAGGCGGTGCGAACCTTCCTCGATCGCGCGACTGGGTAGCGATGCGCCTTGGCCGGTGCCTGCGCATCGCCGGTGAGGTCGGCCATTCAACCCCCGTCAACACCCGATTCCGGTCCTCTTCAGCGCCTCGTGCTGTTTTGTCGCTGCGTCCCATTCGTGCGGGTACGTGGGAATTGAAGGCGCCCGTTGAACATGGCGTCGTACACAGGGTTCGCTCCATATAGGACAACAACATGCGGTGTTAGTACAGGGGCGACCATCCACAAGCCGTTGTTAATAGGATCGAACTGATTCATCATCGAGATCGTTGCCAAACAGGCCCTTCCCCCACTATTACCTTGCAATTATCCACATATGTGGGTTAATCGGTTAATGGAGGGGGCGAAAAAACGACGAAACTGCGGAGAGCGATCCGATGAATTCAAATGAAATCAAGTTGGGAATGATCGTATGGTTGCCGTGTGAAGTACGGGGAGGGCCTTTCCCAGACGAACGCAGAGTGTTCGTTCCATCTGAACTGGGAGACTGGTTCGGTTTCGTCAATGTTTCGGAGTTAAAAAATAAAGCTAAAGAAGGTCCAGATCAGGTGAAGGCTTTCGTTCTGGCCGTCGAAAGCGATAGGGTGGTTGTCGGGATCAACGGACAGTCACCCGCGAGTAAGACTTTAAGCACTCAGCCTTCATTTATCCAAGAATATGGTGCTCTCTAAGCCTGACCTAGTAGCCAGAATAGAGGCTGGACTCAAAGACCCATCCGACTATCAAAGCCTATCGTTTTCGCCGAACATAAAGCCTAACGCGATAGACCAGTGCAGTATCGATTTGCGCGTCGAGCCAATCTTCTCGACATTCAAGCAGAAGGACTATATCGGTTCCTTCAATCTCCAGAACGCCAAGGAGATGCTGGAAGCAGAAGAGTTATGGGAGAACGAGGCTACCGAGGAATGGCCACTAAAGCCCGGGCAGTTTGTCCTAACACGCACGCTTGAGCAAGTTCACTTACCAAACGATCTTTTAGGTTTAGTGGAAGGTCGCAGCAGTTACGCCAGATTCGGCGTTGGCATCCACGTTACCGCACCGAAAATCGATCCTGGTTATAACAACCGAATCACACTGGAACTTACAAATCATAGCAAGGCGGAATACAAGATCAGGGCGGGAGAGAACGGCATTTCACTTTGCCAATTGATTTTGATCCGACTATCAACACCGCTGGAGAAAGACGCAGTGCGGGGCGGCGCAGCAGGCAAAGCGCTCACGATTCCCCAAGCAGAGTCGATGAAGAAGTAATTTGTATGAAAAACCAGCAACAGCCTGAGCGTGGTCCGGCCCCTCAGCCTCTACCCGGTCAAATTCGAGGAGATCCTCAGGGACGTGCTGACGATTAAGCCGCCGCCGAAAAGAGCACGAGGCCAAGCGAAAGAGGCGCTACAAGGCCCTTTGAAGCTTCGCCACGGCGCTATGCTCGCGCTTGCGGGTTGGTACTTGATGCTTCCGCCGACTTCGCCAGGGAACAAATATCCCCACGTCCTCATCGACGAGTCAGCGCCACTTAACAAGTGGCAAATGATACAGGCATTGGACAAGGCGATTGATTGCGAGAATCTCCGCGAGGCACTGGTCAAACGGACTGAGCCGACCAAGGGGATGACTGTCGAGAAAGAACGAGAAATCGAGAGAATGTTTCAGTATAGCAAATGCGTCTCGACCGACGATCCCCGCCTCAAATCAAACTAACCCATCCAAAATGGGCGCGTAAGGCCGACCTGCACGTCCCTGACATTCTAGCGCTCGTGGTTTGTCAAGTATTTAATCCCCAACGATGTGCAGTTCCTCGCGGCGACCGACTACATGGCGGCGAAGATCCCCGGCGCCGAGAAAGTTATCCTTGAAGGCGCGGGGCACGCGGCCAATATCGATCAGCCCGAGGCCTTCAACCAAGCGGTGCGAACATTTCTCGATCGCGTAACTGGGTAGCGATAAGACTCAGACCGCCGGCACCGCCATGCCTTTCTGCACGGCAGGGCGTGCGCCGATCGCGTTGATCCAGCGAGCCACATTTGCGCCCTCACCTACCACTTCGGATTTGGCGTTCTTCAAAAGGTTGAAGGCCACCGAGACCCACGGATAGCTAGCGATATCGGCGATGGAATAATTCCCCGCCACGTACTCGGTGCGAGCGAGTTGATCGTCAAGGACTTTTACCAACCGCGCCGACTCGGTGATATATCGATCGATCGCGTAGGGAATCTTTTCCGCCGCGACACTGGCGAAGTGATTGGCCTGCCCGAGCATCGGGCCGATGTTTGCCACTTGCCACATCAGCCATTCCAGGACCTTCGCGCGTCCGGGATCCGAGGCGGGAAGGAACTTGCCGGCTTTCTCGGCGAGGTGAATCAGGATCGCACCGGATTCGAAGATCGCGACGTGAGCGTCGTTGTCGACGATCGCCGGAATCTTACTGTTGGGGCAAATCTTCACGAACTCGGGCTTGAACTGATCGCCATTGCGAATGTCCACCGGATGCACCTGGTAGGGGATCGCGCATTCCTCGAGCATTACTGAGACCTTGCGGCCGTTCGGCGTCGTCCAGGTGTAAAGGTCGATCATCACCATCCTCCGAAAAGTAGTTAACGCCGAGACTACGCCTTTGTGGGCTGAGATGCCCCAGTCAGCCGATGCGCGAGCTCACTAGAAAAATGTCGCTTGACATTGGAGAGTCTGGAGATGACATTAGCAGGACTTTGACGATACATCAGTTTTACTTGTGGAAGAGGCCGGGCGTGTTGAGCGGGAAACGGCAATGGTCGTCGCGGGCGTTTGAGAGGATAAGCAGTTTGTGACGGGGAAAATCTAACTTTCGGGGAGAGATTCACCATGAAGTTGAAAAGAGTTCTGGGAGTAGCTTTGCTAATCGCAGGTTTGCTGCTCGGGTTTACGAGCGGGACGACGTTGGCACAGGTCAAACCCGGCGACATGATCACGCCGGCCAACGCCACTAAAGTGAAGGATATCGTTTCGCCGGGCACTTACTACAAGCTCATGCACGGCATGTCGATGAAGATCATTCCGTCGGGGCGCATCGATTGGCCTCCTCCCTACAAGGATGCCACCGAAAAATATTCCGGGCAGGTGAGGCTGTCCTCAGACCGCCGCGGAATCGTCGGCTACGTGGCCGGCCTCCCGTTTCCAATGCTCGATCTGAATGACCCGGATGTAGCCACCAAGATCATGTGGAACAATGCCTTTCGTCCGATCTTCACCGACGATTACGACCTCCGCTTTTTCGATTGCGAGAGCGTCTATGGCGAAGCGGGCAAGAAACAGACCTTCCAGACCGCCAACTTCCAGGTCGGACATTATGCCGGTTACAGCCTGGTGGGGCGTACCGAGGTCGAGCCGATCCCGTTCGACCCCGACTTTAAGCAGACCCATCGTTACTGGCTGTTCGGCCTGTATCCAATCCTGGCGCCCGCGGAGATCAAGGGAACCGGCTTCGTGCGCTGGCGCTATCAGGATCCGATGAAGGGCGATGATGTATGGGCGTTCCTGCCGGCGTCACGCCGCCTGCGCCGTCTCAATGAAACCAGTTTGAGCGACTCGACCGCTCCCGGCACCTCGGCGCATGCATGGGATCCGGACCATTACACCGGCTTCAACGCGAAGAATGAGGAATACAACTACAAACTCCTCGGCGACAAATCGATGCTGATGGTTGCTGAAGCGATTCATTCGCCTGAAATTCGTTGCGATACGGACAATGGCGCGAGCGCCTGCCCCGAAGGATGGGAACTCCGTAACGACTACGTGGTCGAGGCGACGCCCACCCCGAATCGGGCCTCCGGCGCGCGCGACTCAAAGACCATTGTGTACATCGATTCCGAATTGTGGTTCCCGCTCGATGCGAACACCTATGACCGACGCGGCGAACTGCGCATCAGCAATATCCACATGGTCGCCTATCGCGATCGCCCGGTTCCCGATGCCAAGGTAGCGATCTATCCATTCAAGCGCCTGTTCGTGGTCGGCGCGGTATCGACGGACGTGCAATCGGGCCTCGCCACGATGTGCTATCTGCCGGGCATCGATACTCCGGAGCGCGAATGCTGGTACATCAACATGGGAGCGGTCGATAAGGATTTCTTCCAGCCACAGGCGATGGAGCTGGCTGCCGGCCGGTAGGGTTCGGCATCGGCACTGTCCTGCCGAAAACGTTTGAAACCTCGGGTGCGGGCACGATCCCGCACCCGAGTCTGTTTTGATGAGTTTGCTCCAATTTTTGTCAACTTCCGAAGCGTACTGCGCACTGAAACGCACTATAGCTGCATCGGCGCCTACGCTTCGCAACCAACACCCTGGCTCCGCAAGGCTCGGATGCAATTTGCAAATCGAACGCGCAGTCGCATTCTGCGATGCTTGAAATTCCAGTAAGTGCCGCATCGAGAACGCAAAGTTAGCGGCACGCTTTTCGCTTTCAAACATTTTCGGACCGGCCAGTCCGAAATAAAAGAATTTTCCCGTCCGATGGTCGTCTAAGCAGGGATCGGCAGAATTGCGATTTTTTCGAGTTCGATTCGTCATCCGATAAAGTAGTTTCGATTTGCTTACGCCACCGGCCTCGCGGTCTTGCCCCGGAGTTTTCCGCTTATGATGGCCCTTGTTCGACTCGCCCTGCGCCGCCCCATTTCCGTCGCGGTAATGGCCCTTCTGATGCTGGTTCTCGGCGTCTTGTCCTTCGAAATGATGAACGTCGATATCTTCCCGGCGATCAACCTGCCGGTGGTGCTGGAGGTGTGGAATTATCCGGGACTCTCCGCAATCCAAATCGAACGCAAGATGGTCTGGATCAGCGAACGAGCCGCCTCGACCACCGTCAACGGCATCGAACACATCGACTCTGAGTCGATGAACGGCCTCGGCATTCTGAAGATATATTTCTATCCCGGCTCCGATATCGGCGGCGCGATCGCGCAGATCAGCAGCGTTTCGGAATCGATTCTCTCCCAGTTGCCGCGCGGAACGGTGCCGCCCCAGGTCATTTCCTACGATGCTGCCAATGTGCCGGTCGCGCAGCTCAACATTTTCAGCGACACGCTCACCGAGCCGCAACTCTTCGACTATGGCCTGAACTTCATCCGCATCCAGCTTTTCACCATCCCCGGATTTTCCAGCCCGGCACCGCTCGGCGGTGTGCAGCGCGCGGTGATGGTGAATCTTGATCCGACCACCCTTTATGCGAATGGCCTATCGCCGGCCGACGTTGGAAACGCGCTCGCTTCCGCCAACGTGGTGATTCCGTCGGGCACCGCCAAGATGGGCGACTATGAATACGACGTCGACCTCAACATGAGCCCCGAATCGGTTGCCGAATTCAATCGGCTACCGATCAAAATCACCAACGGCGCTCCGATCCATGTGGGCGATGTGGCGCCGGTCTCCGATACGCATCAGCCGCAGACCAACGTGGTGCGGGTCAACGGACAGCGCGGCACCTATCTGATGGTGATCAAACACGCCGACGCTTCGACGCTCACGGTCGTCGACAAGGTCAAACAGAAAATTCCACAGATTCTGGCGGGCGCACCCAAAGGCCTCCAGATGTCTTTGAGCTTCGACCAGTCCACTTTCGTTCGCGGCGCCTTAACAGAGGTGGTGCGCGAATCGGTTATCGCCGCAGTGCTGGTCGCGCTGATGGTGCTGGTTTTTATCGGATCGCCGCGCAGCACGCTGATCGTCATCACCTCGATCCCGCTGTCGATTCTCACCGCCATAGTGTTCCTGAAACTCACCGGCCAGACCCTCAACATCATGACGCTGGGCGGCCTCGCGCTGGCGGTCGGAATGCTGGTCGATGACGCCACCGTCGAGGTCGAGAACATCCATCGCAACCACGCGATGGGCAAACCGCTGCTGGTGGCAATCCTTGACGGCGCGCATCAGATCGCCACCCCGACGCTGGTCGGCACATTGTCCATTTGCATCGTGTTTTTTCCGGTCGCTCTGCTCTCCGGGGTCGAGAAATTTCTCTTCACGCCGCTGGCCTTGGCGGTGGTCTACGCGATGCTGACCTCGTATCTCCTCTCGCGCACGCTGGTCACCACCATGGCGCATCATCTGCTGGCGCACGAAGCGGAGGAACACGAGGGTCCCGGTCGCTGGGATCGTTTCGTGCGATGGTTCAACTCAAAGTTCGAAGCCATGCGCGAGCGCTATCGAGGTTTGCTCGCGATGTTCATCGCGCGGCGCGCGCTCGGGCTGGTATGCGTTGCGATTGCAGTGGCGGCCTCGATGATGCTGCTGATGGTCGCCGGCGAAGATTTCTTTCCCTCGGTAGACGCCGGCATGATGCGCCTTCACGTCAAGATGCCGAGCGGCACCCGCATCGAGCACACCGAATACGTCGTCGATCGCCTCGAGAAAGATATCCGCAGCGTCATTCCGAAGTCCGAGCTGGAGGGTATCAGCGATAATATCGGGCTGCCGATTTCCTATGACCTCGCGTTCTACCAGACCGACAGCACCGGGCCGCATGATGCCGACGTTCTAATCCAGTTAAAGCCCAGCCACCGCCCGACTGCGATGTATGAGGACCGCATTCGCGGATTGCTGGCGCGCGACTTTCCGCAGGTCACCGGATATTTTCAGGCTGCCGATATAGTCAGCCAGGTGCTGAACTTTGGCCTTCCCGCCGCCATCGATACGCAGATCAGCGGCAATGACCTCCAAAGCGATTTCAGGATCGCGTCGCGCCTGAAGCAGCGCATGCAACTTATTCCCGGGCTGGTCGATGTGCGCGTCGCCGAGCCGCTCGACTATCCCGCGCTCAAGGTGGATGTCGATCGCGATCGCGCGCTGGAACTCGGCGTGACCGAGCAGGCGGTCGCCTCGAGCATGCTCACCTCGCTCAGCGGCAACAGCCTGCTGCAGCCGGACTACTGGCTCGATCCGAAAAGCGGTGTCAATTACGCCGTCGTTTCGCAGTCGCCGCAGCACTTCATCGATTCGGTCGCGGCGCTGGAAAGTATTCCGATCATGGGCTCGGCCGCTTCCTCATCGAGCGCGCCCACATCGATGATGAATACCGCGACGGCGAGCACCGCCGCGCCGGCCGATGCAGTCACGCCGCCGAGCCAGGTGCTCGGCAATGTTGCGACTATCAGGCATGACGTCGATCCGGCCGTGATTGCGCACTACACCGTGCAGCGCGTGATGGACGTGAACGCCGGCGTCTCGGGACGCGACCTCGGCAGCGTGAGTGATGCAGTGCAGCGCGAGATCGACCATCTGGGAAAACTCCCTCCCGGCACCCAGATCACCATTCGCGGGCAAAGTCAGGCGATGAAGCAATCGTTCAGGACCCTCGAATTGGGAATTCTGCTCGCGATCCTGCTGGTATACCTGCTGATGGCGGCGAATTTTCAATCCTGGCTCGAACCGCTCATCATTATGATGGCGGTGCCGGGCGCGTTGGCGGGTGTGCTTTGGATGCTGGTAATCACGCGCACCACTATCAACGTCGAATCGATGATGGGAGCGATCATGGCGATCGGGGTCGCGGTCGCCAACGGCAATTTGCTGATCACCTTCGCCAATGAATTGCGCGAGGAAGGTTATGGTCCGGTTGAGGCCGCGATCGAAGCCGGCCGCATCCGCTTGCGTCCGATTCTGATGACCGCCCTCGCCATGATCCTCGGAATGCTGCCGATGGCTCTGGCATTGGGCGAGGGCGCTGAGCTCAACGCGCCGCTGGGCCGCGCAGTGATCGGAGGCTTGATTGCCGCGACCGCGATGACGCTGTTCGTGGTCCCGGCCGTGTACTCGATCCTCAGCCGATCGCTGAAGGGAAAGAAGGAGCGCGACGCCGAGATCGAAGCCGTCACCCTGCCCGGTGCCTAAGGATTTTGATGAACCAGGAAGAACGAACCAACGATGATCCCCGGCAATACCAGGGTCCCAAACCGGGGAAATTCTTCGCCCTCACTCTCGCGCTCGCGGTGTTTGTGGTGGTCGCGCTCACGGCCGGATTAGTGCTCGGTCACGACCTGATCGTGAAGCGCCAGACCTCAGAACTCGCGCAGCGGGTTGAGCAAGGCCGCAATGTGCTGGTCGCCAAGGTCTTTCAGCAGCCAGCTTCGCGCTCCCTGATATTGCCGGCGACCATTCACGGCTACACCGAGGCGGCCATCTACGCGAAGGTGTCCGGCTACCTGAAAACCATCGATGTCGATAAGGGTGATCGTGTTCAGCAAGGCCAGGTCCTGGCGATCCTCGACACTCCCGACCTCGACAAGCAGGTTGCCGATGCGAAGGCGAACTACTGGCTCCAGTCGGTAACCGATCGCCGCGAGCAGACGCTGGTGCGACAGGGCGTCATCGCACAGCAGCAGGCCGACACTTCCCACGCCGCGATGCTCCAGGCCAAGGCAATGTACGAGCAGTTGCTCGCGGAGCAAAGCTACAAGGAAATCGAGGCTCCCTTCGATGGCATCGTCACCGCGCGATTCGTCGATCCGGGCGCGCTGATACCGCAAGCCACGTCGTCAGCGAGCGGCACTCCGATAATTTCGGTGGCCGCTCTCGCGCCGTTACGCGTGTACGCCGACGTACCCCAGAGCCTCGCGCTATGGGTCAAGAATGGCGATCCGGCGACCATTACCAGCTACGAACTGGTAGGCAGGCAGTTCAAGGGCGTGATCATTCGGCATCCTGAGGCGCTGGACAGTGCGAGTCGCACGATGCTGGTTGAAGTCGATTTGCCTAACAAAGACCGCACGTTGCTCCCGGGCATGTACGCGAAGCTCGAGGTTACGGTTGACGCAGGCGAAACTGGCCTCATGGTGCGCGACGATGCATTGGTGTTCCGCGACGCCAAGGCTTTCGTGCCTGTTGTTCGTGACGGCCATTTGCGCCTCGTGCCGGTCAAGCTGGGATACGACAACGGCAACACCGTGGTGGTCGAAGGCGGAGTGCGCAGCGACGATGTAGTTGCGCTCAACGTCGGCCAGGCGGCCGAAGACGGCGAGGTGGTGCATCCGGTGTACGCGCAGAAGTGAACGCCGCTGACATATTGCCTCTAAGCGCACGGCACCGTGGCTAAAATGCTGCCCAAACGTGATGGTGGGCAAGGCAGAATGTAATTCTGGAGCTTGGAGCCCCCTAAGCTGCGGGTTTTCTGCGCGACTAAACACCCACCACTTCAACTTTCCCGCGCGCGGAGCGCTTTTCTTTGATTACGATTTTGACGTCGCATCCGAGGGCTTCCAGGTATCGAAACAGTCGATCGCTGGTAAAGCCGGAAATTCGACCGCGAACCAGTTTGGAAACCTTGGTCTGATCGACCCCGAGAATTTTGGCGACCTCGACCTGACGTAGATTTCGTTTTTGGATGATCCTCGCGATCTTCGATGCCAGGTCCGCGCGCACGCGAGATTCCTCAGGATCCCTGACTCCGATGTCTGCGAAGACATTCTCTGATCCATTCACAAAAACAATGTCCCTGGTCATGTGCTTCTCTTTTGTTCTTCCAATTTCCTGGCCTGTTGGAGACGCCCGGCGATCAAACGCATATCGGGTTGCGGTGTTGCGCTCCGCTTCTTCGATTTCTTTTGGAAGCAGTGGAGAACGTAGATGCGCACTTTGAATCGAACCGTGTATACCGCCCTGTAACGATGGTCATGTTCTCATGGTCAATGATAATAGGCCAAATCTGGCAAGGACGATAGCGTCTCGCAGAAATTTGCGTCGGCCACCTTCCGAAGGAGAAGAAAATCTAGGTGATCGCGAGGCTGGCGAAGGAGACTGCGGAGCCGGTGTCGGGTTCCATCGCGATACCGTACTTCAGCAGGTCTGCGCGATGACCCTGTAGCAGCTCGAGTTGCGTGTACATCGGAGACAGACCGCAAATTCTTCGCGCGTCGCGATCCTTCAAGATGTCGCCGAAGAAGCCCGCCGGGTCGCCACGCTTGATGTACTCGATGAGGCCCAGGTCCTCGCCCTTGATACGCTCGGCTACCGACTCGTCGGCGGTGAACGCGTCGCCGAACTTTCGCCCGATATGCGCGAAGTCCACACCCGCAACGATCAGCGTGCGGCGCTTCTCATTCGCCAGCACCTCTCTGACCGCCTCGACGAATGATGACACTCGCGGATCATTTCCGGGCAAGGTTCCGCTGACGATCATTTCATGAAACGAGCTGACCAGGATCGGAACCATCGTGAAGTCATGGTTGCCTAGCGCCCACTTCAGGAACAGCGCCTGAAACTCGATCGAATGCTCATTGCGATGCAGCAGCTCATCGGCGAAGAGATCGCCGCGATAGCGCGCCGACAGCCGCTCGATGAACTCCGCATCGGTCCGCACCGCGCCGAACGGCGTCGCGTAGTTCTTGCGCGTCGCGCTGAACAGCTCAGGCCCCGATCCATAGTGCGAGGTGCCGAGGACGATCACCAGCTCCGGCGCCTCGAATGCTTTCAGATGCCCGTAGGCGTGCGCGTAAGCAGCGGCGCCTCGACGCGGATCGATGTGCGGCGCGATGAGCCCCGTGAGCGCTCCCTCTCGGCGCTCGGGCTGCGTGGTTCCGGGCCCTTCGGGTGAAGCAAAAAAGCCCTCGATTTCTTTCTTGAGTGGAACGGGCTCCTTCGCATAGCAGGCACCCGCATGGACCGCCGGGCGGTCAGGACTCGAAAGGAAGTCTTCGCGCACGCGTCGCACTCGATCGGCGAACCTCGGAGAATCGAGGAAGTAGGCTTGGTCGAGCGTCGCGATCAAATCCTTCAGCTTTTCGGGCGGAAGATTCTCGCCGAAGCGTTTGACGAAGGCGCCCTGGATGTCGTGGGTTTCATTGCGCCCGTCGAACAGCGTGATGATGTAGTACGCGCCCATTCCCAGCAGGATCGGTTCGGGCGCGAGCCCAGTTGGATCGCGCAGGCAGATGTAGGTCTGATCCTGCTGCTCGATGGGAAATGCTTCGACGGGGCGAATTCGCGGCTTATCCATCACGGCGTTTACAGATGCTACGGGCTTTGTAAAACTCCGGCAACCCGAGTTCGTTCTCCAGAGAAAATCGGATGTCTGAAAAAAATCGCCGCGCCGCGGCGCTCACCGGTTCCCGGCCGCGCCAAGGCAGGAAGGCCGCCGCCTCACGCTTCAAAGTCGCCCGCGTCAGCGATTTGAAGCCCGGTGAATCGATGAAGTTCCTGCTCCCGATTCGCGGCGCCGACGAAGAATGCTTCGTGATCAACTTCAACGGCGAGTTCCATGCTTACGTCAATCGATGTCGCCATGTACCAATGCCGATGGACTGGGTCGACAATCAATTCTTCGCCGAAGAGGGCCGCTACCTGATGTGCCAAACCCACAACGCGTACTACGAGCCCGCGAGTGGCGAGTGCATCGCGGGACCATCCAGCGCGTGCGGAAAGTTCCTCTATCAGGTGCCGCTCGAGATCAAGGACGACGTGATTTATGCACGTCCGCCGCAAGAGGAATTTGCTGACGACGGAATCTGATCGCAATCGGAAGACGCGGAACTACTAAACGGGCGGCGCGCTTATTCGTATTCGTCGCCGAAGTGGGCGCGTACGATGCGGGCCTTCAGGTACTCCAGGGTGCCCAAATCCTCGACGATATCGCCGCCGGTGTCATAGAAGAACAGTTCCCCGTTCTTGGTGCGGCCGACCGCTATGATCCATTCGAGATCGTCGCGATCTTCGAGCAGATAGTTGATGGTCTGCGCCACTCCCCGACCGGGAATTATCGTAATCTTCGGACGGGTGAGCTTTTCCTTTTCCTGTTTGGGCATCGCCTTTGATTTTACCCTTTGGCGGGAAGGTCCGGGAGCGACCTGCACTTACATTAAGAACGCGCCGCAACCTAAGTCAATAGCAAGTGCGCCGCGATCTCCGCGTGATGCGTGTTCGGAAAAAAATCGAACGCCGCGATTCGCTCCGCGCGATACCCGAAATCGATCAGCGCGCGCAAATCGCGCGCCAAAGTCGAAACGTCGCACGAGACGTAGATGATCGAGCGCGGATGCATCTTGACGATCGGTTCCATCAACTCAGCGGCGCCGGTGCGAGGCGGATCGAGGATCACGACCTGCGGCCGATACTTTGCGCGAATCAGAAAGTTGACCGCCTCGATCGCTTTACCGGCGATGAATTTGCTCTCCGCGAAGCCGAGCCGATGCGCATTCTTCGTCGCCGCTGCAATCGCGAGCTCGTCGGCATCGATTCCCGAGACTCTCGCATGACGTCGCGCGGCAGGCAGGCTCAGGTTTCCAGCTCCGCAAAAAATATCCAGCACTGACATCCCCGGCTCGATCGCCGCCATCTCCATCACACTGGCGACCAGCTTGCGGTTCTGCGCGTGATTCACCTGGCTGAAGAGGTCGGCATCGACGATCAGATCCAGTCCATCCTCGACGTTGATTGTTATCGCGGGATCGCCTAGCACCTGGCGCGCGCGCGCACTCTTCAAAATGATTCCTCCAATCGCGGCATCGTGCTCGAGAATCCGGCGCGCGTTCTCGACGTCCACGGGCGACGGCGGCTTTCGCATGATCGCCGTGATGACCTCGCGTGCACGGCCCTCGACAACTTCGATTTCCTCCAGATTACGCCACAGCGCTGTTGCGAGCGGCTGAGGCAGCCGGAGGCCTGGCGCTCCGACGATGCAACGATCGATTTCCACCAGAGCGTTGCTGCCCAACTGGTAAAATCCCAGTTTGCCGTCGCTCCCGACCTTCAGCCGGATTCGGGACCTGTATCCGAACTCTTCAGGCGCCGGCTCGATGAGATTTTCTGCGCTGACCTCGATATTGGCGCGCCGCAATCCGGCAGCGATCAGCTCGGCTTTGGCGCGCAGTTGCGCGGGATAATGGAGATGCTGCCAATCGCATCCACCACACTTCGGAACAAACCGGCACGGCGGATCGCGGCGGTCGGGGCCCGGCGCGATGATACGATCAATCTTGGCGAGCAAAAAATCCCGCCGGCGCGAGGCGATGCTGACTTCGAGGCGGTCGCCGGGCGCGGCGTGCGGCACCATCACCGTGACCCCGTCGAGACGCGCTACGGCATAGGGGCCGAAGGTCATCGCGCTCACTTCGATTTCGGGCATTTATAACCGGCGTCCTCCGACTTAATTTATGGACTGTGGTTGACGAGTGATAGGGTGGATGCGGGCATCGGGCGCTATAATCTCCATAGCGAATCTCATGACGATCTGGCGCGTTGTCGCGCGGAGTTCCTCGGAGGGTGACTTCGAGTGTCGAATGGACCTGACCTGAATCAGCTTATCGAGGCGCGCGCTTCCGGCGAAGAGGCGAGGCGGCTGGCGATCTTCGCGCAGCGTCTTTTCATGCGCGCCACTGCTGAATTCCTCCAGCGAACCTCGCTCGATCAGCGGCTCGCGATTGCTCTGGCGGGATTGGAATTCTTCAGTCATCGCGACCAGGAAATTGCAGTTCGCGTAATGAGCGGCGCGGACGACGATGTGACGGTAATCGAGACGGTTACGCCGGATTGCGCTTTCATCGTGGACAGCCTGCTCGAGTATTTTCATGCGAATGGAGCGCCGGCGCGCGCAATGCTGCATCCGGTGTTTCGTGTTGCGCGCGACCAAGCGGGCAAACTTGAATCGTTCGAGACTGCCGGTCTGCGTGAGCAACCGGAATCCTTCATTCATGCCGAGCTCGAGATCAGCACCACGCCGGCGCGCGCCGACGAACTCGCGGCCGAAGTTCGCCACGTCCTGACCGAAGTTCGCCGCGCCGCAAGCGACTTCGAGCGCATGACCGAACAGGCGCTTCAGATCTGCGATGCCACGGCAGCGGTCCGAGAGCTGGTCGAGGTGCGCGAATTTCTTCGCTGGCTGGTGCGTGGCGGATTCGTGTTTCTTGGCTACCGGCGATATCGTGTCGAGTCGCACAACGGCACGCAGGGGTTGGCCGTCGAACTTGAATCCGGCTTAGGCATACTCGGCGACTACCCGAATTCCCGTTTCGCGCCGCCCAGCCCGCTGGACGGGCTCAGCGATGGGGAACTGGCTTTGCTCTTCAATGGCCCCCCACTCACCATCACGAAGACCAATGTCGAATCCCATGTGCATCGCCGCCATGCGATGGACAGCATTATGATTCGCCGCCAGGCACCGAGCGGAAAAGTTTCCGGCTTCGATCGGTTTATCGGCCTGTTCACGTCCAAGGCCTTCGCGGAAGAGGCCGAGCACATTCCGATTCTGCGTGCGAAGCTGAACGAGGTTCTGGCGGCGGAGGGCGCAACGGCCGGTTCTCACGACTACAAGGAAATCGTCGGCGCCTTTAACAGTTTTCCTAAGGAGGAACTGTTTCGGGCTTCAGTCGACGAGCTCAGAAATCAGATTCAGCTCTTGCTCGATACCAAAGCCGACGCGGCGGTTCGGCTTAATGTCCTTTCCGATTCGAGTCGGCAGCAGGTGGTGGCGCTGGTGCTGATGCCGCGTGAGGCATTCTCGGCGGCGGTCCGGCAGCGGATTCAAGACGCGATCCAGAATCGTCTCAAGGGCAAGTTGCTCTACTACTATCTAGCGCTCGGCGAGGGTTACACCGCGCGCCTGCACTTTTGCTTTCACGCACCACCGCCTTCAACCGCGCTGGTGCGCAGAATCGAATCCGAGATCGCAGCACTCGCACGCACCTGGGACGATCGCTTGCGCGAGCTTTTCGGGCAAAAGTTCGGCGCGGCCCGCGCGCACGAAATACTCTCGCGATGGGGCGTCGCGTTCACTTCCGAATACAAGGCCGCATTCGAGGTAGAGCGCGCCGCGGCAGATGTCGATCATATCGAGCGGTTACTTGCAGGCGATGGTTTCGAGGTCGAACTGAACAGCCACCCTCAAATTGGCTCTTCTGCCGAGGCGAGCGAACTCCGAATGTACGCGCTGGGCGATGCGCCGGTTCTTTCCGAATTGATGCCGATGTTGCAAAACTTCGGCCTTCGCGTGCTCTCGGAAGATGCGCATCAGCTATCGCCGTTAGTGGGCGGCAAACCGGCGCGCGCGGTCGTCGAAGCCTTTCTGGTTCAGGGACCTGACGGCGGCGCGCTGGAGAAAATGCCGGGCCTCTCGATGCTTGCCGAAGCCATCGCCGCGGTGCGCGGCGGCAAGGCGGAGAGCGATGCCCTCAACGCTTTGACTTTGACTGGCCCGCTCAACTGGCGCGAGGTTGCACTGCTGCGCGCATATCTGAGTGCGGCATTTCAGATGCGGCTCGCACCGGCGCGGCCGGCGCTGTGGCGCGTATTTCTGGCGCACCCGGAACTGGCGCGAATCCTGGTCGATTTGTTTTGCGAGCGGCTGAACCCCAAGTCGAATCCCCATTCCAAGGTTGAGGCGGGCGAGCAGCTCAAAGCCGCCTATCTGGAAAACCTTGGCCAGGTGGACAATATCGCTGACGATCGTGCCGCACGCGCGGTTCTCTCGATGGTGGAAGCCACGGTGCGGACCAATTATTTTCTTCCCATTGCGGAAGCCAATCCCTGCATTACGCTCAAATTTGAGAGCGCAAAAATTCTCGGCTTGCCCGACACCGCGCCGTTGTTCGAACTGCACGTCAATAGTCCCCGGATGGATGGCTGCCATTTGCGCGCGGGACGGGTCGCGCGGGGCGGCATTCGCTTCAGCGATCGTCCCGACGATTTTCGCACCGAAATTCTGAGCCTGATGAAGACTCAGACGGTCAAGAACGCGGTCATCGTGCCGACCGGCGCCAAAGGTGGATTCGTCGTGAAGCAGGTTCCCGGCCGAGCGGCCAGTTCCAACGATGGCGTGGATGCCTACAAGACGCTGATCCACGCCATGCTCGACATAACGGACAATCGCACCGATCAGGGTCTGGTGCATCCGGCGGGAGTGAAGGTTCTCGATGATGACGGCGCGTACCTGGTCGTCGCCGCCGACAAAGGCACCGCGAGCTTTTCGGACATCGCCAATGAGATCGCGGTGGCACGCGGTTTCTGGCTGGGTGACGCCTTCGCCTCCGGCGGCCAGCACGGCTACGACCACAAGAAGATTGGGATCACGGCGCGCGGTGCCTGGGAATCGGCCCGCCGCCATTTGCGCGAGCTCGGACGCGATCCGATGCGCGGAAAGCCGGTGACCCTGATCGGAATCGGCGACATGTCGGGCGACGTGTTTGGTAACGGCCTCATCTACTCGAACAACCTTAAGTTGATCGCTGCCTTCGACCATCGCCACATCCTGCTTGATCCGGATCCCGACCCGGCGGTCAGCTTCGAGGAACGCAAGCGCCTGTTCGCGCTTCCGCGTTCCACCTGGGCCGACTACAACCCCGCTCTGATCAGCAAAGGCGGCGGGGTTTTCAAGCGCGGCCTCAAGCGGATCGAGTTGAGCCCCGAAATCCGCATCGCGCTTGGCACCGATGCTGATGCGCTCGACAGTGAGAACCTGATTCGCACGATTCTGCGCGCGCCGACCGAGATGCTCTACAACGGTGGCATCGGCACCTACGTTCGCGCAAGCGGCGAGACCGATGCGGACGTCGGCGATCACACCAACGATAGCTGCAGGATAACGGCGAAAGAGCTGCGCGTGAAAATCGTGGTCGAGGGCGGCAACCTTGGTTTCACGCAGCACGCGCGCATCGAGTACGCGCTCAACGGCGGAATGATCAACACCGACGCGATCGACAATTCCGCCGGCGTTGATACCTCGGATCATGAGGTCAATCTCAAGATTTTGCTCGAGCCGGCGGTGAAGCGCGGGACGCTGTCATTTCGCGAGCGCAACGAAGTTCTCGCCTCCTGCACCGACGCGGTCGCAGAACGGGTGCTGCGCGACAATCGCGATCAGGTGCTGTCGTTAAGCCTTGAGCAGCGCCGCTCCACCGTCGACCCGTATTCGTTTTGCGATCTGATGCAGGCGATCGAGGAGCGCGGCCTGGTGCGTCAGGGCGAGGACTCGCTTCCCACTCGCGAGGAACTCAACGAGCGGCGCGCACAGTATCCTGGGCTGACACGACCCGAGCTCGCGGTGGTCACGGCGTTTACCAAGATCAACCTGTCGAGACGACTGGAGAACGGGCCATTGGTCGACGAGGCGTACCTGGTCGATCGTTTTTTGAAGCCGTACTTTCCGTCGTCAATTGTGGATCGCTTTTCCACCGAGATTGCCCATCACCGGCTCCGCCGCGAGCTGATCGCCACCCGTGTGGTCAACGAGCTGGTAGACGTGATGGGATCGACCTTCATTTTTACGATAGTACGCGATCACGGAGTGCAGGCGCAGGACGCCATCCGCGCGTGGATCATCGCCGGCGACATCCTCGATTTACACGCGCGCGCGGAAACTCTGCGCGCGAACGCCTACTTGATGAACGCCGAGGCCGAGGTGGGTGCTTTTCTCGCTCTGGCCCGCGCCACCCGAAGCGCAAGCGAATGGGCGCTCCATTATTGCGGACCGGATCTCTCGATAACCAACGCCGTCGCTAACTTCCGGCGGCTTTTCCAGAGTCTCAGCAACGAATTCGAAGCGATGTTGTTGTCCACCGAGCGCGATCGTTTCGAGCGCATCTACCGCGACTTGCGCGCCACCGTGAACGAGGAGCAACTGGCGCATAGCCTCGCGCGCCTCGCCTTCGCCGATCATCTGTTAGGAGTCATCGGCCTGAGCCTCAAAAACGGCGACGGCGCAATTGAGGAAACGGCCCGGGTCTACTTCGGGCTGTGCGATGCGATCGATTTCGCGACGCTGGAAACTGCGCTGTCTAACATTTCGTCAGAAGATAGTTGGGAGCGTCGGGCGGCACGCGAACTGGCTAACGAACTTGGCCGAGCGCGGCTCACTCTAACGCAGCATCTCCGCGCGCAGGGAACCAGCGAAGCGTCGCTCGATCATCTCAAGAATGAACGGCCGCGCCAGTTTGCCGAAGCGGCCCGCTTGATCGCGGAGGTGAAGACCACCGCACCGATTCCGCTGGCGGCGCTCCAGGTGGTGGTCCGAGCGATATCGCGGCTCGCCAACGAGGCTTAAGACGTCGCTGAGGCGGCCGCATTCGGAAGCGGAGCGGTCGCTTGCAACGCCGAATTCGCGAATACCGTTTGCTCCTGTTGGAGCGCCTTCAAGTCTTGATAGAGGCGCACGCCGGCCGCAACAAAGAAAGCGGAGGTGAAGTACGCCACCGCGACCGCAAGCAAATCAAGCATGAATACCAGGCTCCAGACCGAGCCGGTCACCGCGCCGACCGGACCGAGCAGGACGCTGGCGACCAGAAACGCGCCGGCAGCCCATGAGTTGTAGCCCGACCAAACCGCGAAAAACACCATGATACGGATCGCCACCTTGAGGAAGCGTCCGCGCTCGAGTTCGCGACTGTACAGGAGCGCGTGCCAACTGCGGATGCCGTCGAATACGAGGCCGACCTTGGCGAAGTAGAGAACGGTGATGACGAGAAGCGCCGGAAACAGCAGTGGTATTCGCAAGAACATCGCCGTGCCGAAGACCGCCAGATACACCAGGACCAACGGGATCATGAAGATCGCCGAGACCACCGCGATCACCAGGAACTGTAGAAACGAAATCCACAGAAACGCGGGCGTCATTTTAATCACCCGCTTGTAAACTTCGATCGCTTCCCCAACCGCAGTCGGCGCGCGGGCTTGCGCATACGTGCGAGCCAGTTTGCAGAGAACTACCAGGTGCACCATCAGCAAGATCAGAAGAAAGACCAGGTGCAGGCTGATGGTCATCCACTCCGGATATGGATCGACCGGCGGTGGCGTACTGGTCTCCGGACGATAGGGAGTCTGCGCAGGCTCGAGCGCGACGCGATGCAGCATCACGCCGACGCTATGCGCGTCGCCGGAGTCGAAACTGTGCGCGACACGATGCTGAATGTTCAAGGCATCGGGGAGCAGGCATAGCGAGGCGCCCAGGATGAGCGGCGCGAGCACCAGCGCGAGAACCGGCCAATCGCCGCTCAAATCGCTCACCGCATTGGCGAGATATATGAAGCTGCTTCTTAAACGTGCCTGAGCCACTGTGACATCGAGGTTGGCATCGCGTATCGGGCGAAACAAGTCCGCCGGCTTGGGAACCTGTCGGTGGCAGGTGAATGCTCAGTCTGGCGCCTCATGATATACTGCGGTATACACGATTGCGCATTGGATTTCGGGAGTATGGCTATGGAGGATCGCGAGCGCAAAGCCCTGATCGAGCTGGAAGATAAGATGATCCGGCGGCTCCGCTTCCTGGTCAATCTCACTTTCGCCACCCTTGCCCAGGATGATTCGCTCACGCTGGAGCAGTCCTGGGAGCATGTGCTCGCGCTCAAGGGCGCGGCGGTAGCGATGTTCCCCGGCAAGGAAGCGACCTTCGACCTCATCTATATGCCGCGCTTCTCGCGCTTGCTGGCGGAGCGATACGGCGCCAACTGAGTCGCCTCCGACTCGATCTTTGATGCGAACGCTCGCTGGCCGAATCGTGCTCCCGGACGGGTCGATCGTCGCCGGGCTGATCCGGTTCGACGCCCGGATTTCTTCGATCGAGCCATCGGATGCCTCATCCGACTACGTTCTCCCAGGCTTCATCGACGTGCAGGTGAATGGCTCACATGGGATCGATGTGATGGGCGCATCTGCTGACGGCATCCTCGAGATTGCGCAAAATCTCGCGCGCGAGGGCACCACGGCGTGGCTTCCGACCGCGGTAACTTCGCCAATCGATCACATCGAAAGAGTTCATCACGCGATCCGTCAAGCCATCGAGCGCCAGCGGGGAGGTGACTCCCGCGGTGCGCGGATTTTGGGAATGCATCTGGAAGGGCCGTTTATTTCGCCGATGCGACTGGGGGCGCATCCGAAGCTTAACCTTGAACCGCGAGGCGAGGCCTTCGAGCGCGTTATGGCGTTGGAGCACTTGAAAATTGTCACGCTCGCACCTGAGTTGCCGGGAGCAGTTGACGCGATACGGCGGTTAACCTCGCGCGGCGTCGTGGTATCGATGGGACACACCAACGCCACGTTCGAGGAAGCGTCGGCGGGTATCGCCGCGGGCGCGCGCATGTTCACGCACTTGTTCAATGCGATGCGTCCACTCCATCATCGCGATCCTGGCATTGTTGCCGCGGCTCTAACCAACGCGATTGCCATTCCGGCGGTGATTCCCGATGGAGTCCACGTCGCTCCGGAAATCCTGCGACTCATCTTTATGGCTCGGACTGCCGAGCGAATGTTGCTCACGACCGACAAGGTCTCGCTCGCCGGCACTGCGGCTGATTCCTCGCTGACGGTTGGCCGCGAGCAGGCCCGTGTCGCGAACGGGGCGGTGCGGCTATCGGATGGTACCCTTGCCGGCGCAGTTATCTCGATGCTGGACGGCGCGCGGCTAATGATGGACAAGACCGGTGCCGATATCGGCGGGGTTGCGATGATGGGAGCCTTCAATCCAGCGACGCTCCTGGGTGACACGCAGCGCGGAAGTCTTCACGCGGGCGCGGCCTCGGATATCATCGTGCTGAACAGCGCGTTGGAGTTGAAAGCAGTTTTCGTTGGGGGTCGGGAATTGAACTGAAGCGACGTCCCAACCTAACCATGATGGAGTGTATCAATGGCGCTGAACAAGGAACTCATCGGCAAGGAGTATGCGCCGACCACCACCGAGGCGACGCTCGATGCGATGCAGAGGTACGCCCGCGCGTCTAATGACGACAATCCGGCATTTTTCGACGCAACGCGTCGCGGCGGAATCGTTGCGCCGCCGATGTACGCCGTCGTGGCAATGTGGCCCGCGATCCTGGCTGTTGTCGGCGATCCCGATCTGAAAGTTGACGTCGTGCGGCTGCTGCATGGCGAGCAGGACATGGAATTTATATTGCCGATCAGGCCGGGCGACAAAATCACCGCCGTCGCCAAAGTCGCATCGATCGAGACCAAAGCCAGCGGCGAGACCCTGATCATTGAGATCAACGCGACCAACCAGGCCGGCGCCAAAGTCAATCGCACGCTGTTCAATGCTTTCATTCGCGGTGGCGGCAGAGGTGGGGCCGATGCCAGAGTGGCCGAGCCCGCCCGTGGCGAGCCGATCGTCGTAGCAGCGCAGCAAGTCGACAAGGATCAAACCTATCGCTACAAGGAGGCCTCGGGCGATTTCAACCCGATACATGTCGACGAGAATTTTGCCAAAATGGCGGGCTTGCCGGGCATCATCGTGCACGGGCTATGCACGATGGCCTTTACCTCGAAAGTGATAATCGACAAGGTCTGCAACGGCGATCCTCTCAAGCTGAAGCGTCTGCGAGTGCGTTTTTCACGGCCAGTGTTGCCGGGCCAGGTGATCACCACCAAAGTGTTCCCCGACGGAGAAAGCGGCGAACGCAGAATGTTCGCGTTCGAAACCTTCAATCCTGAAGGTCGGGCCGTCATTCGCGGTGGCCTCGCTGAAGTCGCGCGCTGAAATTACTTGCCCGGGAAAATTCGCATCGGCCTCTCGCTCTCGCTCACCGGCGCGTATGCTCCGATGGGCCGGCAGGCCGAGGCGGCGCTGAGACTGTTCGTTTCGGAAACCAATGCGGCGGGCGGAATTGGTCTGGATGACGCTCGGCGCGAGCTCGACCTCCAATGCTTCGATGATGCGAGCAGCGCCGCTCGATGCGCCGAAATCTACCGATCGTTGTGCGGTGAAAATCGCGTCGACATTCTGCTCGGTCCGTATTCCAGCGAGCTGGTGCGGATCGCCGCGCCGATCGCCGAACGCTCCGCGATGTTGCTGGTGAATCACGGTGGCGCGGCTGATGATATTTTCTCGCATCACAATAGACTTATCGTTGGAGTGCTCAGTCCTGCCGGCGATTACTTCAACGGCTTGGTGCGCCTGGTCGCAGGGTTGAAGTTGTGGCGCAAGCGCATCGCAATCGTTCGCTCGGCGAGCGGTTTTGCGGAAGCGATCGGCAATGGCATCGAACGCGAATCCCAGGAACGATACGCTCGCCGCAAGGGCGTTCGAATTCGGGTCAAGTATGCCGGCAGGTTCGACCCTGAATCGACGCCGGCCAAATTGTTCCCCGCGCTTCGCCGGAACCGGGTCAACGCTCTGGTCAGCGCAGGTAGCTACGATCACGACTTGGCGGTGATGCGTGCTGTTACTCAGTCGTCCCTGAATATTCCGGTGCTCGGATGCGTGGCCGCAGGGGTGGAGAAGTTTCGCATCGATTTGGGCGAAGATGCTGAGGGCCTGGTCGGTCCAAGTCAGTGGGAAGACCAACTTCAGTTTCGGCCCGAGCTGGGGCCAACTCCACGGGAATTCATTCGCGGTATGCGCGCAAGTGCTCCTCAGGTCGCCTGCGACTACCCGGCGGCGCAGGCATACGCGGCGGGACTTCTGACCAAAGCTGCGATCGAGAACGCGGGCAGCCTTGATGCGGCCAAAATTCGCGAGGCTTTTTCCGATCTTCACCTCACCACGTTCTTTGGCGACTTCGCGATCGATCGCGTCACTGGCCGCCAGATCGGCCATCGCATGCTGCTGGTTCAATGGCACGGCGGCCAGAAGGTGGTGATCGATCCCGAGGCGCACGTTGAGACTGGCACCCTGGAGTTCCCGACCGGATGGCGCCTCATTTTGGCTTCGTTCCAGAGATTCAAACTGACACGGCGCGACGACGGTGATGATCGCAATGGCGAGCAAGACGAAGACGAGCAAAATCGCTAAGGTGCGCGTTCGCCTCGCAGGCGGGGCACATCTCGCAATCGGCCTGATGTCGGGAACCTCCCACGACGGGGTGAGCGCCGCCGTCGTGCAACTCGATGAACGGGTGCGGCCTCGCGCGCAAGCCGTCGCGTTTCGAACTTTCCCTTACTCGCCGCTGTTCCGCTCGCGCCTGCTCGAAGTCGCTTCGATGAAAGAGGTCGGCGCACCTGCGATCTCGTCAATCAATTTCGAACTGGGGAAGATTCTCGGTACCGCGGCGATTAAAATCGCGCGCGCAGCAGAGGTTCCGCTGGCGCGGATCTCTTTCATCGGATCGCATGGACACACCATTTTTCATCTGCCGCCGCGCACTGCCGCGCGCGGACAAATTCCCTCGACGATGCAAATTGGCGAATCTTCGGTGATTGCCGCGATGACCGGGCTGCCGGTGGTTGCCGATTTCCGCACAATGGATGTCGCGCTTGGCGGCGAAGGTGCTCCGCTCGCGCCACTGGCGCATCTTTGGTTGTTCGGTGATCCGAAGCTGGGCCGTGTCATTCAGAATATCGGCGGGATCGGAAATGCCACCTACCTCAAGCCGGGCACGACGGTGGATGACCGGACATTGATCGCATTCGACACTGGCCCGGGCGGGATGCTGATCGATGCCCTCGTGAGCAAACTTTCGGACCGCCGCTTGAAGATGGATCGCGATGGCAGGTTGGCTGCGCGCGGCCGAATCAGCGAACCGCTGTTTGCGGAACTGATGCGTCATCCGTACTTTCGCCGCCGTCCGCCGAAGTCCACCGGACGCGAGGAGTTCGGCGTTCAATATTTCGAGGAACTTGAGCGGCGCGCCTCGGCCGCAGATGTCCCAGCGGACGATTTGGTCGCAACGGTTACGGCGCTCACCGCGCGCTCGATCGCCGATGCGATCGTCCGATTCATCATGCCACTGGGACGTGTGGATCAAGTCATCGCCACTGGAGGCGGCGCGCGCAATCCGACGCTCCTGCGAATGATTCGCGGCTACCTTCGCGAGGTGGAAGTGTTGCCGGCGTCAGCGGTCGGCGTCGATGGCGATGCGCTCGAGGTAGTGGCCTTCGCGATTCTCGCCTACCAGATGCTGCGCGGCCGGCAGGGCAACATTCCGAGCGTCACCGGCGCCAGAGCGCCTGCGATCCTCGGCAAGCTGACGCTCCCGCCGACCCCTCGAGGCTAATAGCTGCGTGGATCTTCCGGTGGATTGATGCCGGCCTTTTGCGCCGATTCGATAACGGCCGCGCGAAAGATCCCGTGACTCATCGTCGAGTCCGAATCCTTCGCGCGCTGATGGTAGATCCTGACGCGTGCCTCATGCGACGATTTGTTGTCCGGTTCGGCAGCGACCGCCCACTCGATCAGATGACATGCGAGTTGGACCTCGCCTGATTCGAGTTTCTGCACCGCTCGCGAGACGACATTGGCGACACCGCCCGCGAGGTCCGCGATTTCGCGCGCCTGCTCCGCCTCCGACGCCGGCTTCAGATGCGATGGAACGCTGTCGTGCCATCCGCCCTCCAGGCGCCAGATATTGCGCACAATAAATTCCGGCTCGTCGTAAATCGGCTGCAGGTATGGCTTGTCGGCAAATTTCTCCAGCGGCTTCACGCTATGAATCACGGCGTCGAGGGAGGCGCCATCATTCATCATCGCAAGGGTCTGCTGATAGATGCTTTCAAGGTACTCGGCCGTGTCATTGAGAACCTGCCTGACTTTGATCGCGCCGAACACCGGATAGCCGTGCCCGGGCACCAGAACGTTTGCGCCGAGCTTCGCCATCGCACGCAGCGCCTCGGCCCATTCGCGCGCGTAGCGTTGCGCCTTTTGAGGATTGCCCGCATTGGGCGCCGCCCAGATGATCAGGTCGCCGGTGAAGAGAACTTTTTGCGCGGCGAAGTAGATCCAACAATGATCGTCGGTCTCACCGCGCGCGTGATGGCATTCAAACTTATGCTGGCCCGCGGCAACGTTCAGCTGATGATCGAAGTAGGTGTCGGGATAGACATACTCGGTCGGCCATACCGAGGGCCGATTGAATTGCCGGGTGTTGGCGACGCTGTTGTAGCCGGTGGTCCGCTTGTAGCGATCAAAGCGATCGGCGACCGCGCGATGCCCGACCACGCGCGGCCGGGCGACGTGATTCTTCCCGGCCTCCTCGACGATCGCCGGCATCCCGCACGCGTGGTCGACATGGCCGTGGGTATAGATGGCGGTGTTGACCCGTTCGTTCGAGTAGCGGCGGATCACTTCGAGGGTGTGGCGCTGATTGAAGTAGGCGCCGGTATCGATCAGCACCAGGCCTTCTGCCGTTTTGATCGCGCTGACGTTGGCGAACCATCGGCAGAACATCACGCCCTCGGCAACTTCCTCGGACTCGCCGGTGAAGGCGAGCGGATGGTGCTCGCGGATTTGGAGTTCACCGGCGAATAATTTATCCGCGGTCTCGCGAATCGAACCCATTTCTCTGTCCTCGCGCGATGTGATCGCTTACAGCAACGGCTAGCCCGCGTGGCACTCGGTTGCAAGGCTAACCGACGATGTGAGAGTCGCTGCGGACGCGATTCCTGGATGCTCGATCCAATGGCGACGTGCTCCCGGCATAGGCAGAAACCTCGATAGCGTCGAGCTCGAAGTTGAAAAAAACTTGCGTTGCCACACCAACTAATCGCTTCCGTTGATACGCAGGACTCCAGTATTGAACATGTGTAATCGTCGCATGAGTGGGTGGCAGGAAATATCGGCGCAATTCTACGGCAGTCGGCTGCTGTTCGGTGATCCGAACCAATCCGGGATCGTGGCCGTGGAAATCGCGTCGCGCACCGAGGTCGAGATCTTCAAGCGCGACGGCGAGAGCATCACGCGTGAGCGGCGGCCCATCCAGCTTTTTGCGATTGTCGATGATCGCGAATCGCTGCGGGGCTTCAAAGCGTCGCATCAGGTGACCGAGCTCAAGGGCGATTTCCGGTTTCGCCATCTCGTCACCGTCGCATCCACCGAGGCACTCGAGGCGTTGAAGCGCCATCTCAAGAACATCACCGGAAAGACTTCCGGCTCGCCCGAGGCGCCGTACCTGCTGCTGTCCGATCCGGTGGAGCAATACCTGATGCTGACCGGCATGACGCATTTCATCGGGATGGAGTTCGGGCAGTTGCGCCGCTTGCAGCTCCACATCGAGACTTACATCACAGGGGGATTCGAGTATGCGTCGGCGGCGCGCGAGGGCGATCGCATCGTCGCAATCGCGATCGCTGACAACACCGGCTTCGAGCAGGTGATTCGCGGCGACCAAATGGACGAACGCGCTATGCTGGCCGAGCTGGTGCGTATCATCGGCGAGCGCGATCCGGACGTTATCGAAGGGCACAACCTGTTCCGCGCAAATCTCGAATACCTGGCGCATCGCGCGCGGCGGCTGGGCGTAAAGCTTGCGCTCGGACGCGACGGGAGCGTGATGAATGCGCGACCGGCGCGTCTTCAGATTGCCGAGCGCACCATCGCGTATCGGCGCTTCGATGCCTATGGGCGCAATCTCGTCGACACCTGGATTCTTGCGCAGCACTACGATATCGGCAGTCGCGAACTAGAAGGCTTCGAGCTGCGCGATCTCGCGAAGCATCTCGGCGTCACCCGCGAGGGCCGCGTGTATCGTGAGGCGACACGCGCCAGCCACTACTTCGAGCACGAGCGCGAGGCGCTATTTCAATCCGCGCTTGAAGAGGTGCGCGAGACGCGCGATGTGGCCGAAGCGCTCTCTGCCAGCTACTTCGTGCAGGCGCAGATTTTTCCGTACTCCTACCAGAACGCGATCCTGCGCGGGAACGCGACCAAGATCGACGCGCTGATGATGCGCGCCTATCTCGCCGAACAGCATTCGATTCCTGCCGGCGGCGAGCCCAAGGCGTTTGCGGGCGGCTACACCGAGATGCGGCGCTGCGGCGTCGCGCGCAACGTTTTCCATTGCGATGTCACTTCGCTGTATCCGTCGCTGATGCTTGAGTTCGGTCACGCACCCGCCGCCGATGCGCTCGGCGTGTTCCTGAAGATGCTCAGCGATTTGCGCAGCTTCCGCATCAAGTCGAAGGCGCTGGCCCGCGAACTTAGCGGGAGCGCGCGACGCAACATCGAAGCGCTGCAGCAGACTTTCAAAATCCTGATCAATTCGTTTTACGGCTACCTCGGCTTTTCGATGGGCCATTTCAACGATTTCGATCAGGCCAGCGCGGTGACGCGGCGCGGGCGCGAACTTATTCAGTCTGCGATCGACGAGCTCGAGAAGCGCGATGCCAGAATGATCGAGGTCGATACCGACGGCATCTATTTTGTGCTGCCCGGCAACTCCGACAGCGACACTGACGCTGATGCGATGCTGGCGGAAATCGCGGTGACGATGCCGGCCGGCATCAAGCTCGAAATCGACGGCAAATACGCAGCCATGTTTTCATACAAAATGAAGAACTACGTGCTGCTCGACGCGGACGGCGAGATGACGATTCGCGGCTCCGGGCTCAAGTCGCGCGGCCTCGAGCGTTTCCAGCGCCGCTTCATGGAAGAGATGTTCCTCCTCCTCATGACCGACCGGCATCCTGAACTGCAAGATCTCTTCGCCGGCTACCTCGCAAAAATCGCGGCGCATGAAATCGGCATCGACGCCCTGATGAAAACCGAGACGCTGCAGGACTCGCTCGATAACTATCGCGAGAAGGTCGGCGGCAAGCGGCGCAATGCTGCGGCGGCCTACGAGCTGGCGTTGAAATCTTCGCGCGCGTATGTGGCAGGCGACCAGGTGTCATACTACGTCACCGGGCGCGGCACTAAGGTGAAGGTCGCGAGCGCGGCGAAGCTGGTCGGCGAGTACGACCCGCGCCGTCCTGACGAGAACATCGAATATTACCAGGCGAAGCTGACCGACCTGTTCGAGAAGTTCAGCATCTTTGCGAGCAAGCCTGGATTGTTCGCGGCCTCGGAACTCGAGAAGCCCGGCGGCGAAGATGCGGACGCCTCGCAGCAGGACTTTTTTTCCACTCCCGAGAAGTAGACCACCCGAGGCAACTTGCGCGATACTCGCGCCACGCCCTTGGTACGCGGCTGGACGATCGAGGCACGAAGTGGGCGCAGCTGCGCCGCAGGCGCTCTGAGGGAGGAGCGAAGCGTAGTCCGAAGAAATTTTAAAAAGAGGGCACCAACGTGGCCGAAGAAAAATCATCCAAGCCGCAACTCGATTGGGACAAGGCGCGCAAGTTTCTGTTCCAGGTCAACAATGACCTCGGGGCTGCGATGCTCGGCGCGATGAACTATCTCGGCGACCGGCTCGGTATCTTCAAGACGCTGGCCGATGCGGGATGGGTGACCAGCCAGGAACTTGCCGATCGCGCGGGCCTCAACGAGCGTTATGTTCGCGAATGGCTTGGGGCGGTGACCTCGGCGGGCTACGTCATCTACGATCCGGCGGTGAAGAAGTACATGCTGCCGCCCGAGCATGCGATGGTCGTGGCGCGCGAGGAATCGCCCTTCTTTATGGGCGGCTTCATGGAGATGGTGATCCCCAACGTTACGATGGCGCCCAAGATCGCCGAGGCGTTCCGTAACGGCGGCGGCGTCAAGCAGAGCGAGTATCCGCCCGAGACCTGGGAGGCGATGGAGCGTTCGTCCGCCGGGATGTATCGCAATCAGCTCATCAAGAAATGGCTGCCCACTATGCCGCAGGTCATCGAGGTGCTGAACGGCGGTGGTAGCGCCGCCGATATCGGGTGTGGCAGCGGGCGGGCCGTAATCGCTATCGCTACTGCGTTCCCCAAAGCAAAGGTCTTCGGCTTCGATGTGCATCCTGGTTCGATCGAGCGCGCGCGTGCCAACGCGAAGGCGGCGGGCGTGGCGGATCGCATCACGTTCGAGGCTCGCGACGCGACCAAGCTTCCCGAGAACCAGTTTGATTTCATCTCGACCTTCGACGTGGTGCATGATTCGGTCGATCCGGTCGCGCTGCTCAAATCGATCCGCCGCGCGATGAAGAAGGATGCGACCTACCTGATGCTCGAGGTCAACGTCTCGCCCAACCTCGAGGAGAACATCGGGCCGACCGGTAAGATGATGTACTCGGTCAGCACCCTCTACTGCATGACGGTATCGCTCGCCCACGGAGGAGCCGGAATCGGGGCATGCATGGGCGAACCGAAGGCACGCGAGCTGGTGGCGGAGGCGGGATTCTCGCAATTTCGCCGGCTGCCGATAGAGGATATGTTCTCGGCGCTGTACGAAGTTCGGGCGTAGCGTTTTCATACACCTCGGGCCGCGATGCGGTGGCGGTTTTTGACCGTTGTCATTTCCGCGACGGAAAGTTGCATCGTGGCACATCCTCGAATCCGTCTTGGAGGAGTAAAATCCAACCGACCGGGAAAACGCTCAAGATCTCGGTCTAAATCCCCAGAAAATCGCAAAGAAATATCTGCCCAACGTTTCGCTTCACTCCTCCACAAACTGGCTCATCGCTTGCTCCTGTTCACTGATAGCCGACGAGCGAGTGGTCCAGCCCGAATGATTTTCAGACTCGCTTGCCGGCTCCGCGAGGGGGGACCGGCATCTGCGTCATCTGCGCACAGCTTCAGCGTTCTTGTTCGTCTATGTGATTTCGATGTGCGCCGGGGCTCCAGCATTCGCCGCCGGAAGCGGCGCCACCATCCAACAGCCGAGTGATGGAGCGATGGTCGCCGGGCCGGTAGCGGTCGTTCTCGCGATGGCTCCTCGGGTCGGCAGCGCGGAACTCTACATCGACGGAAGCCTGTATGCTTCGGCGGCGCCGGGCAATTTGACGTGGGATTCCCATGCAGTGAGCGATGGAAGCCACGTCCTCGCCGTCAAGTCCTTTTCGGATGGGGGCAGATTCCTCGGCGGCCAGGCGATTGTGATCTCCGTGCAAAATGGCGATCCGACGCCAACGCCCACCACGACCGCGACTTCCACGGCAATCGCCACACCGATTCCTACGATGACTCCCGACCCCTTCACCCCGATACCGACCGTGACTGCAACGCCAACAGTGGTGGTGACGCCTGCTCCAACCGTGGTCCCCACTCCGCTGCCGCCCTCACCGACGATTACTCCAACGCCAATCTCGGCTGCGGTGATCATAACCGCGCCGGGCGACGGAGCGCATATCGAAGGGACCATCTCGATTGCGGCGCTCAAGAGCTCCAGCGCCGTATGGATGAACTTCTATGTCGATGGAACTTACATCGCGTCCTCTCCACCGTCGGCGATTCTGTGGGACTCGACCTCGGTGACCGATGGCGCACATACGCTGTCAGTCAAGGGATTCGACTCATCGAGCACCGTGATCGCCGCTCCGGCGGTCACCGTGATCGTCGACAATGTCGCCGGAGTGCCTTCACCGACCGTCACTCCAACCACGACGGCGACTCCAAAGGCCAGCGTATCGTCGACGCCGATGCCGACCGGAAGTCCGACGCCGGGCAGCGATCCACTCCGGCCCTCGAACAACATTCCGAACAACCGGGCGCCCACCGCGGCGGAGCTCGCAGCCTTCCATACCGGGATCGGCGCGTGCGGAGGTCTCGACGATTGCAGCTATATGGGAAGCGTCGATGGAAGATTCAGCGGGACGACCGAGCAGATCATCGAGCAGGTCGCGGACAAATGGTGCCCGGATTGCACCATCGTCAATCCGCTGGATGGGCTGACCTACAGCTTTCGCGATCTCTTGAAAGCGGTCGCCGTCAATGAGACCGGCTGGCATCAATGGAGAGCGGTCAGTCTTTCATCGCCCGACGCGATCACCGGCACGAAAACCCTCACGCCTTCGCATGGCGACATCCAGCATGTTACGTCGAACGAGCCCAACGGCGGTTCCTGGGGACTTTTCCAGATCGCCGAAGGCGTCGGCCAGGGCTGGCCCGCATCGTTCCCACTCAGCGCGCAATCAACCGCTTTCAACGCTGACTTCAAAACCGCAGAGCAGATGGGCGTCGAGCGCGGCGAGCTCTCCTATCTCGGAGATCCGGAGCGCTCTGTCATCGCGATCAACAATGGCTTCGCGCCGTATGTCGACTACATCGATGCGCATGGGGTTTTGCATCGCGCCTCAACCGACGTCAACCAGCGGCGCTGGGGCGCGGTCGGCAATTGGTATAGCGGCGGATGGTACGATGCCGGTGCGCTTCAGTACATCAACCAGGTGCAGCAAATCCTCCACGACCAGCCCTGGACGCGGACCGGCTTCTGACCAGAGCAGCGCAGTAGATCAGGCGAGCCGCTTCTGGAGCGCATCGCGTAGAGCGGGAATGATTTTGTCCCACTCCGCGACGAGTCCGATGTCGGCGCGCTCGAAAATCTGCGCCTCGGGATCATTGTTGATCGCGACCACGGTCTGCGCGCGTTTGATTCCGATGGTGTGATTGATCGCTCCACGTATGCCCACCGAAAAATACAGCCGCGGATCGATCGCCTTTCCAGTAAGACCAACCTGGAGCTGACGGGGCATCCATCCCGCATCGGTAACCCGCCGCGTCGCACACATTCCGGCCCGCAGCATTCGCGCAAAATCCTTCATGACCGCGACGCCCTCGGGACCGCCGACGCCGGTGCCGAGGCCCACGATGATCTCCGCGCCTTCCAGCGGCTCGATCGTCGTGTCGATTAGCGAATGCTCCTTGATGAGGCGGCTCAGCGGCTTGCCGGCGCCGGCCGCCACGACCTCGATCTCGGCGGTGCGCAGTTGGTTCGGATCGGCGAGTTCGAGGACGCCGGACCGCACGGTCGCCATCTGCGGCAACGTCTTGGAGAGAATCGGCGCGACGATGTTTCCGCCAAACGCCGGCTTAAGCGCGACCAGCCGATTCTGCTCGTCGATCTCCAACCCGATGGCGTCCCCTGTCAGTCCGAGTCCCAGTCGCGCGGCGAGTCGCGGGCCCCAATCGCGACCCCGCTCGCTGGCGGAGAGAAACAGACCCCACGGCTCGCGTTCCTTGACTAGCGGCGCCATGGCTTGGGCGGCGGCCTCGGGCGTGTACGCTTCGGCCGCGGCTGCCTCGATGATAAGGACGCGATCGGCGCCATATCTGCCCAGCAGGCCGGCGTGTTTTCGCATCGATGCGCCAAATCCTGCCGCGATGACGGCCCCGCCGAGGTGCGAGGCAAGTTGATCGGCGCGCGAAAGCATTTCGAGGCTGCCGCGGGTGACGAATCCCGCGAGGTTGGTTTCGACCGCGACCCACACATCCCGTCCGCGGCGGGGCTTTCTCATGATCGCCGAAATCGCACGGTGCCTGGCGGTGCCCGCATTTAATGCGCCGACCTTGTCGAGCTCCGCGATAACATCGGCCGCGGCGCGCTCAGGATCCGACGCATCGATTAACTTGCACCTGGTGGTGGGAGCCTCGACCGCGCGAATTTCCGCGACCCAGGTTGGCGATCCTTGCAATCCGAAGTCCTCGGCGTTGGCGCCGAGGTCCTTCATTGAAACGGCTTCGAGGGGCTTGCTTTTCGCCTGCTCGACCGCATCGGGCTTGAATTTGATCGGTTGCGCGACACGTTCCGCGCAGGTCAGCAGCACCGGCATCGCGGCTTCGATTTCATCGAAGCCCTCATCGCTCTCGCGCTCTGCTTTTACCGTGCGGCCGTCGATTTCCAGTTTTCGCACGCCGGTGATTTGCGCGATGCCGAGTAGTTCCGCGACCTCCGGCCCGACCTGGCCGGTTTCCGCGTCGAGGGAGTATTTGCCCAACAGTATCAGATCGAACTTCGCTCGCCGCAGCGTCGCGGCGAGCGCGCGCGCAGTGGCAAGGGTGTCGGAGCCGGCGAACGCGCGATCGGTGATGTGAACGGCGCGATCCATCCCCATCGCGAGCGCCTGCTCCAGCGACTCTCGCGCCTGCGGCGGTCCCAGCGTGATTACGGTGGTCTCTGCACCGTGGCGATTTTTCAAATCCATTGCGAGCGACACCGCGCGCAAATCGAAAGCGCTGATGACATTGGGACCATCGCGCTTGATGGTTTTGGTGGCGGGGTCGAAATTGGCATCCTCGATCAGAGGAATCTGTTTGATTAGAACCGCGATGTTCAACACTTATGGGTGCTCCTGCGGGAAAAGTAACGGTCGCCACCGATCTATGCAATTAGTTCGATAGTTCACCAAGGTTACGGCGCCATCTCTTCCCACGCTTAAGGTCGCGGGCCGGATGAGATAGTTTCGCGAGGTGCCCCGATCGATCCTCAAGAACACCAGTGCCTTGCTGCTGATACTTGTCGCGCTGGCGACGCCGCGGATCGCCGTTGGCGCCGATCGCATTGTGTCGCTGGTGCCGTCCGTTACGGAAACGCTCTTCGCCCTTGGCGTCGGCGACCAGGTCGTTGGCGTCTCGTCATACGATGACTACCCGCCGCGAGTGAAGAAGCTTCCGCAGGTCGGTTCCTTCCTCACGCCAAATCTCGAGGCGATTGCGGCACTGCGTCCGACGCTGGTGATCGGACGCGGCATTTCATCGAATCAGCGCGAGGTCCGCGCACTGCGGGCGTTAGGCTACGAAATTCTGATGATCGAGGACGATTCGCTTCGGCAGATCGAGCAGAGCATCAAAGTGATCGGAGCGCGAGTGGGCAGATCGCAGCAGGCCGGCGCGATCATTGCGGGCATCGAGGCGAATGTGACTGATGTGCGCACCCGCGTGCATCCGTATCCAGCGGAGCGCGCATTAATGCTGGTGGGGCATCAGCCGATCGTCGCGGTCGGGCCGGGAACCTATCTCGACGATTTGTTCAAAATCGCCGGCGCGGAAAATATTGCCGATGCGACCTCTCAGCAGTGGCCGCAACTCAGCATCGAATACATCGTCGCAATGCGGCCCGAAGTTATCATCGACGGTCAGATGGGGAGCGACCCCGAATCGCCGGCGCGGTTCTGGGACGCTTACCCGACTATTCCGGCAGTCAGGAATGGCCGGGTGGTTGGATATCCTGCGGACCCGACCCTGCATCCGGGACCGCGAGTGGGAACGACGCTCGAGCTGATCGCGAAGCTGGTTCATCCGGAAGCGTGGAAAGCCTCGCCGAAGACTTCCCCGAGTGTTCGGCAATGAACGCGGCCATCAATCTCGAGGCGTTTGAAGGAGCATATCTAACTCGCAGTCGCGCGATTCTGTGGCTCTTGATTTTGACCATCGCGCTGATGGTGTCGCTGTTGGTTGCCGCCTCCTTTGGCAGTGCACAGGTAAATCTGATTCGGGCATTCGCCGATTCGAGCAGCGCAGACCACGCGATTTTTTTCGGGGTTCGCCTTCCCCGTATCCTGATGGGTGCGGTGGTCGGCGCGGTGCTCGCAGCGGTTGGCGCGGCGCTGCAAGCGCTGGTGCGCAATCCGCTGGCCGAGGGCGGCATCCTCGGGATCTCAGGCGGCGCGGCCCTCGGTGCGATTATCGCATTGGTAGTGCTTTCGACCAGTCCGTTCTCCGATGCGATCGTTCCGATGGTCGCATTTGCCTCCGCACTGATCGCAACGCTTACGGTTTACCGCCTCGCGATGATCGACGGACGCCTCGAGCCATTCACACTGCTGCTGATCGGTGTGATCTTCAATGCGTTCTGGGGCGCCGCGATCATGCTGGTCAACAGCATCGTCAACTTCTATTACGCGCACAGCATCCTGTTCTGGCTGATGGGCAATCTCGAGGCGCCCAGCTATCGCGAAGTTGCGATCGTCGCGGTGCTCGCCGCGATTGGTTTCGTGGTGCTGATGTTCCGCGCGCGCGACCTGAACCTGCTCAGCCTCGGCGATGAGGCCGCGGCCGAGATGGGCGTCGAGGTGGACCGGCTGCGGCGGATCATTTTCTTCGCGACCTCGATTATGATTGGCGCCGCGGTTTCGGTGAGCGGGATCATTTCCTTCGTCGGACTGATTGTGCCGCATACGTTGCGCATTGCGCTGGGCGCCGACCATCGCCTGTTGCTGCCTGCGTCGCTGATTGGAGGCGCGGCCTTTATGGTAATTGCCGATTTGGTCGCGCGCACCGCGATCGCGCCCGCCGAGATTCCGGTCGGCGCGATTACGGCGTTGTGCGGCGGCCCCTTCTTCATCTATATGCTGCGCCGCCAAGGCCGAAGGCCGTTTTCGTTATGACTGGCCCCCTCCAGAACGCGCCGGTGCTCAGGATTGATGCGGTGGTTGCCGGATATGGCACGCTGGAAGTTTTGCGCGGAGTTTCGATGGAACTTCGCGCGGGAGAGATGCTCGCGATCGTCGGTCCCAACGGCGCCGGCAAATCGACCTTGCTGAAAGTGATCGGCGGCACGCTTCCTCGCATGCGCGGGGAGGTCGAGTTGTTCGGACGCCCGCTGGGTTCGTACGATCGCCGCTCGCTGGCGACGCTTGGTTGCGACGGTCGCGCAGGAAAACACCATCGCGTTTCAATTCTCGGTCCTGGAAGTCGTGCTGATGGGACGGGCGCCGCATCTGGGCGCATTTCACTTCGAAACCCGCCGCGATTTGGAGATCGCGCATTCCGCGCTCGAACACTTCGATCTGCTCCCGTTGGCGCGCCGGCCCATCCAGGAACTTTCCGGAGGCGAGCGCAAACGTGTGTTCCTGGCGCGCGCGCTGGTGCAGGAAGCCAAAATCGCGCTGCTCGACGAGCCAACTGCTTTCCTGGACATGAAGCATGTGGCGGACATCTTCTCGCGCTTCCGCGCGCTATGTGTCGAACGTGGGATGGCGGTGGTCGCGACGCTTCACGATCTGAATGCTGCCGCGCTGTATGCCGATCGGGTGCTGCTCATGAAGGAAGGTGCGGCGGTCGCATCCGGAACTCCGGAAGACGTTTTCACCGAGCAAAATCTGCGCGCGGTGTACGATACAGAGGTCTACGTCGGTCGCAATCCGTCCAGTGGTGCGTTGATGGTGCTGCCGGCGGCCCATCGCGGCTGATTTGCTCCTCGCCCCGCTCGTGGTTACGATCCAGATGGTATGTCATCGATCGACTGGCGCGGCGAGGCGCCGCTGAATCTCGTCGTGGATGCGGACGACACGCTGTGGGACTCCAACATCCACTTTCTGGAAGCTTTCGAGTCTTTTGTTGAAGCGATCGCAGCCCTCAGCGTCGATACTCATCGCGACGCCGTGAAAGCCGCCGTGCGCGAGGCTGAACTCGAACTCATCCAAACCCACGGCTATGGACGCCGGCCATATGTTATTGCGCTGGAGCGCGCGGTCGCGCAGGTTGCGCCGGAGCTGCATCATGAGCCGCTGCGTCGCGAAGTGGAAAGAATTGGCACCCAGCTTATCGAGCGCCATTGCGAGCTGCTGCCTGGCGTCGGGGAAACCGTGCCCGAGCTGGCGGCGCGTCATCGGCTCATCCTTTTTACCAAGGGCCAGCGCGACGAGCAGATGCGCAAACTGGAGCGGTCGGGCCTCGCGCCATATTTCAACCGGGTAGAGACGCCGCGCGAGAAGGATCCGGATTCGTATCGCCGCCTCGTAGTCGAGGTCGGCCTCGATCGCGAGCGAACATTCATGATCGGCAACAGCCCGCGCTCGGACATCAATCCGGCGTTGCGCGCGGGCCTGCGCGCCGCCATTTATATTCCGCATCAGTACACCTGGGAGCTGGAGCACGAAGAAATCGACTCGGCGGACCCTCGAATCGTCGAACTACCCACCTTCCGCGAGCTGCTCCACGTATTCTAGTATAGCGAGGTTAGGGTCGGTCTTCGCATGAGGGTTGCCATTAATCAGTCAGCACATCAGAAGCCACGCTCGCTCAAGGGAAAACCACCGCTTCCACTTCGTCCGATCCATCGAATGTGGCGACGCACGCTCGATGAGGTTGAGGTCACGCACATCGACCTGCCGGTGCGCGCGCTGCCGTCCGCGTTGAAGGGCGTCGTGGCCTGTCAAATCAGCGATTTTCACCTCGATATGGATGAAGACGTGGACCGCCTCGAGCTCGCGGTCGACGTGATCAATCGGGAAAAACCCGAGTTCGTTTTTCTCACCGGCGATTATTTTTCCGGACCCGACACCATGCGGCGCTATGTCGGCGCATTTCGCCACGCCATCTCGCGGCTCAACCCCAAGGTGGGCGTTTTCGCCGTCGCCGGAAATCACGATCATTGGTCGTCGTTCGATACCATCGCCGGCGCACTCGAAGCCGCGGGGGTCGATCTTCTCGCCAACACCAACCGGCCGCTGAAGCTGAAAGGCGAGCAACTCACCATCGTCGGCATCGACGATCTATGGTCGCGGCGAGCCGAGCCGTCGCGAGCGTTTAAGGATGTCGCTCCGGACGCATCGACGATCGTCCTCGCGCACAACCCCGACACCGCGCTCTACGCACGCCACCTCGGGCCGGGCGTGATGCTCTCGGGGCATACCCATGGCGGTGTGGTGCGGATTCCATTTTATGGCTCGCCGCTGCGCTCGATCCTTCGCATCGGCAAACAGTTCTATGCCGGCCTGAACCTCTACGAGGATTTCTACATCTATACGAATCGGGGACTGGGCACCTTTTGGGTGCGCATCCGCATCAACTGCCGCCCCGAGATCTCGCGCTTCAGCTTGACGCCACTCGAACTCCCGAAGAGCGCGCATCGCCCGAATGCAACCGCCGAACCTGTTATCCAACCGCGGCGGCGGCGTCGCATCCGGGCGGTTCGTCCGAAGAAAATCCGCGCGCGCGGCTGAGACAGGCGGCCCTCGATGCTCGACCTTGCCATCACGGGTGCAACCGTCATCACGCCCAACGCGACGAAGTTGGCGGATGTCGGCATCAAGGATGGCAAGATAGACAGCGTCACCGCACCGGGCAAAATCGAGCAAGCGGCCCGGAGCATCGATGCTCGCGGGATGCTGCTGCTGCCGGGCGCCGTCGATCCGCATACACACCTCGACGCCGAAATGTTCGGCGCGACCACCGCCGACGATTTCGAATCCGGTACCATCGCAGCAGCGGCGGGCGGGGTAACGACGATCATCGACTACGCATTCCAGTCACCGGGGGGATCGCTCACCGAGGCGATCTCCAAGTGGGACGACAAGGCGCGCGGGCGCGCCATTATCGACTACGGATTTCATGTCGCGATCCTCGATCCGACGCCCGCCGTCATTGCCGAGATTCCCAAGGTCGTGGAGCGCGGGGTCACCAGCTTCAAAATTTTCATGATGCGTGGCTTCGAGGAACGCGCGCGAGATTTCTTGCGTGCGTTCAAAGTCGCAGCCGACTCGGGCGCGCTGCTCACCATTCACGCGGAAGATGAGCATCTGATCGGCTACTGCACCGAGCGTCTGCTCGGCGCGGGAAATCGTGGCGTCGCGCATTTCGCCTCGAGCCGGCCGCCGCTGTCGGAAGCTGCCGCGGTGCTGCGTGGCCTCAAGATGACCGAACTCACCGGCGCGCCTGCCTACTTCGTGCATTTGTCGAGCAAGGCCGCGATCGATGAGATCCGTCGCGCGCGGCGCAATGGTTCGGGTCGCGCCGTGCTCGCCGAGACACGGCCGATCTACCTCTACCTCACGCAAGAGAAATTCCTGGAGCCGCAGGGCGAGAAGTATGTCGGCTATCCACCGCTGCGCGATCGCGCCGATGTGGAGACGATTTGGGAGGCGCTCGCCGACGGCACCGTCGATGTGGTCGCGACTGACCACTGCAGTTGGCCGCTGGAACGCAAGATCGCCGCGGATCGCTTCACGCGAATTCCGCCCGGCATGTCGAACCTCGAAACCCTGGTTCCGATGTTGTACTCCGAGGGCGTGGTGAAGCGGCGGATATCGCTCGAGAAGATGGTCGCGCTGGTGGCGACGAATCCCGCGAAGATTTTCGGACTCTATCCACGCAAGGGCGCGATCGTCGAAGGCGCCGACGCCGACCTGGTCATCTTCGATCCCGCTGCGAAAGTGGTGGTGCACGCTAAGGAAATGCATTCGCGAGCCGACTACGATCCCTTTGAAGGCTTCGAAGTCACCGGATGGCCTCGCCTCACGATCTCGCGCGGCGAGGAGATCGTTAGCGCTCGCCGGACCACTGCAGACGCGGGCCGCGGAATGTTTTTGGCGCGTGCGGCATTCTCACCCGTTTTGCGAAGCCACTAAGACATGCCCCAAAAGATTGTCGCAGTTGCAGGCGCGTCCGGTTTCATTGGGCGCGCGATTGTGCGGCGCCTCGCCGGAATGCCGGACATTCGCATACGCGGAATGACCCGTTCGCCCGAGCGAGCGCGCCAACGCCTCGATCTTCCCAACCTCGACTGGGTTCGCGCTGAAGTTACTGAACCATCGACATTGCCGAACGCGCTTCAGGCAGCGCATGCGATCGTGAGCGCGGTTCAGTTCGAGGGCTATCCGGTCGAGAATCCGAAGCGCGGACTTACGTTCGAGGGCATCGATTTCGGCGGAACCGTCGCGCTGTTGGATGCCGCGCGGAAAGTCGGCGTCGAGCAGTTCGTATACATAAGCGGCGCGGCGGCAGACGAAAACGCGACGCACCCGGGCTTTCGCGCCAAAGGCCGCGCGGAGCAGGCGATTCGCGAATCGAGCCTCGCCTACACGATCTTTCGTCCTTCGCTCGTCTACGGCCCCGAGGATAAGGTGATGAACGGCTTCGCGAAGCTGCTGAAATTCGCGCCCGCCTTCGGCGTGCCGGGCACCGGCCGGCAGAAAGTTCAACCGGTGCTGGTCGACGATCTCGCCGCATGCGTCGCGATGGCGATTGGCGGGAAAGGACGCAACGGCACCTTCGAAGTTGGCGGACCCCAACTGATGACATTCGATGAGATGATTCGGATTCTCATGGAGGTCACCGGCCGGCGCCGCCCGATCATTCACATTCCCGAAGGGCTCATGCGCGCCGGAGCGTCGGTGCTGGAAATGTTGCCGACTCCGCTGCTCTCGCGCGACGCCGTGACCTTCGTAACTGCTGACAACGCGACCGATATCAAACCGCTGGTCGCGGAATTCGGAATTCGGCTCACCCCGCTGCGCGAGGGGCTTCGATACCTGGCGCCCTCGCGAAAGTAGTCATCCCACCTGGCGCCAACCGGCGCCTTCGTGGCCGAAGCGGAACGTGTACGGATGCATCAGCTCCGCCATGATTTCGAGCGATTCGACGATGCGGGGTCCGGGCCGATTGAAATACTGATTGCCGTCCGCGAGGAAAACTCTCCCGTCGCGCACGGCCCGTATTTCCTTCCAACCACGTTGCTTTTGCAGAAGATGCAGTTCTTCGGATGCGCGCGGGATGCCGAAGCCGCATGGCGCGATCATGATCACCTCAGGATCCGCGGCTGCCAGTTCCTCGAATTTCATCCATGGCGAATGTTCCCCAGCCTTGCCAAACAGATTGATGCCGCCCGCCATCTCGACCAGGGTCGGCATCCAGTTTCCCGCGGCCATCATCGGTTCGATCCATTCGATGCACGCGATGGTCGGCCGATGCTTGAGCTTGCTGCAGACCTCGCGGATCTCGTCGCAACGTATGTGCAGTTCGTGCACCAGCTTGTCGCCTCGTTCGGAAGCTCCCAGCGCCGCCGCGACCCGCTGCATATCGGCAAAGACATCGCCGAGCGAGTATGGCGCGAGGGACACGACCTTCGGACGGACCCCGGTCCATTCGGCAACTGCGGCATCGACGTCGGTCTGACTGACCGCGCAGACCTCGCATTGCGACTGCGTGATGATGGTGTCGGGACGCAGCTCGCGAAGCTTCCCGGCGTCGACGCGATAAACCGATAGCGCCTCGCGCACGATAGTTTTCACCCGCGCATCGATATCGGCGCTGCTCCCTTCGGGGTTGAACTTCGGTTCGGTAAGCGCCGGCAGCCGCTTCACCGAGGTGGGAAAATCGCATTCATGAGAACGCCCGACGATCTCGCTCTCGAATCCCAGCGCACAAACAATCTCGGTCGCGCTCGGCAGCAGCGTTACGATTCGATGGGTTGGCATATGCCAAAAGGTACGCGATTCGCCGGTTATCGGCGAGTCGATTGACGGTCGTCGAAAGTGGATGATAAGAGCCGGTAAGGTTTTCCTCGACGCAGTGGAGGCTTCGTGATGGCTTCGATTCCTGTGCTCCCGGCCAACGCGCCTTCGACCGATGTGGTCGCCTGTCTGGAGCGCGCCGGATGCGTGGTCGTGCGCGACGTTACCGATGCTGCAACGCGCGACGCGCTCCAGCGCGAGTTCGCGCCTCATCTGAAAAGCTCGGATGCCGGCAACCGGCTGAACAAAGTCTACGAGGCCTCCGGCGGCAACGGCAGTTTCTATCCCGGCAACACCAAGCGCATCACCGCGTTGGTCGCGAAGTCCGAAACGTTTCGCTCCTTCGTGATGCATCCTTTAATGCTCTCGGCGTGTGACGCGCTCCTGAAGCCCAATTGCGCCAGTTACCAGATCCACGCGACCGCGGGACTGGTGATAGGGCCCGGCGCGACGGTGCAAGTGCTCCATCGCGAGGAAGATGGCTTTCAGTTTTTCAAACTGCCGCGCCCGAACATGGTGCTGGCCAGCATGTGGGCCATCAGCGATTTCACCGAGGCCAACGGCGGCACGCATCTGGTACCCGGGAGTCATCGATGGGAAGAGGGCCGCATCGCGCGCGATGACGAAGTGGTCGCAGCCGAAATGCCCGCCGGCTCGGTGCTGCTTTGGATGGGGGGCACGCTGCACGGCGCGGGCGCGAATCGCACCGCCGATGAATGGCGCTACGGCGTGTTCTTGTCGTATTCGCTGGGATGGCTGCGGCAGGAGGAGAATCAGTACATCGACACGCCGATCGAAGTCGCGCGCACGCTTTCCAAACCGCTGCGGCGGCTGGTCGGCTACGGCATGCATACCTCGCTCGGCTACACCGACGTCCCGCCTAACACGCCGCCGGAGAGCTAGTCGGGTGGGGAACGGGTCGGCGTTCTCGCCGCAAGATCTGATCGATCTGAGGCGCTATCCGATCATCGATTTGAAGACTGATGCGGCGCGCGAATTGACCGGTCATTGTCGCGCGCAGCTCGATCGAACCGGCGCGTGCGAGCTGCCGGGTTTTCTGACGCCCGCTGCGATCGAGCTGTTGACCCGCGAAGGCGATGCTCTGTCCGCGCTCGCGTACCACAGCGAATCAACTGGAACTCCATATCTGGAGATTCCGGATCGCAATCTCCCCGAGGATCATCCGCGCAGGATTCTCGATCACACGTCGGTTGGGGTCGTGGCTTACGATCAATTTCCTTCCGACTCGGCGATGCGTCTGTTCTACGAGTGGCAACCGCTGATGTATTTCGTCGGCGCGGCGCTGAATAAAGAGCGGCTGTATCGCTATGCCGATCCGTTCGGCGCTTTGAACCTGGCGGTGATGCGCGACGGCGAGCGGCTGCATTGGCACTTCGATCAGACCGATTTCGTGACCTCGATCGCGTTGCGTGCCGCCGACCACGGCGGTGATTTCGAGTATGTTCCGTTAATCCGCAGCTTGAGTGATGAGAACTATCCTCGCGTGCAGCGGCTGCTTCTGGGCGATGAGGACGAGGTGGTGCGGATTCCGATGACGGCGGGCACGCTGCTGCTGTTCGAGGGCCGCAACTCGATTCATCGCGTGACCGCGATTCGCGGACCAATCACCCGCCTCGTCGCGCTCTTGGCATACGACACCAAACCGGGAACGCATAGCAGCAGACTATTACAACGTGCCCGTTATGGACGCGAGGCTTAGAGGCGCGGTCGCGATCACCGACCAGCGAATCCCGCGCGAAGGAGTAGTCATACCCATGGCTGTATGGAAGACCGAACATGTTCCGGGCACGCCGCGAATCGCGGTCGATCACGCCGGCAGCGGGCCATTGGTGCTGTTCATGCACGGGATCGGGGGCAATCGCACCAACTGGCACGATCAGCTTCCTGCATTCGCTGTGAAGTTTCACGCGCTCGCATGGGACGCACGAGGATACGGCGCCAGTGACGATTGTGAGGGGCCGCTTCATTTCGACGATTTCAGTGCTGACCTGCTTCGCGTGCTCGATCATTTTCACGTCAACCGCGCTCATCTGGTCGGCCTCTCGATGGGCGGTTTAATCGCGTTCGATTTTCACGCGAACCATCCCGATCGGGTTGCGACACTGACCATCTGCGATTCGATGCCGGGTATGGGCGACATCAGTATGGAAGCGCGCCGCGAATTCATCCGGCTGCGACAGGAGCCGCTGCTCAATGGAAAGGAGCCACGCGATATCGCGCCGGTCGTCGCGAAGACGCTGATCGGAAGATCCGCGAAGCCAGGCTCATTCGAGCGGCTGGTCGCGAGCATGTCCGCGCTGCACAAGGACTCCTACATAAAGACCATCGAGGCCACCACCAACTACGCGCGAGTGTTGCCGCTCGAGGCTATCCGCGTGCCGGCGCACATCGTGGTGGGGGACGAGGACGCGCTGACGCCCCCCGCGCTGTCGCGCTCGATGGCGTCGAGGATTCAGGGTGCGCGCCTCACCATCATCAAGGGCGCCGGGCATCTCAGCAATATCGAGCAGCCCGAAGCATTCAACGAGGCGGCGCTGGCGTTTCTAATCGAGCATCGCGAACGAGCCGCATAATTGGCGCAAGACTTTACCAACGATCCGCGGGTTTACCTCGCTGCCGAGCGAACGTTCCTCGCATGGATTCGCACCGGACTCTCGCTCATGGGATTCGGCTTCGTGGTGGCGAGGTTCGGCCTGTTTCTTCGCGAGCTGGCCACCACGCGTCCCGACCTCCACATCAGATCGTCGGGATTCTCGACCGGCGCGGGCACCGCGCTCATCCTGATCGGCGTGGTGATGAACATCGCTTCCGCCATCCGACATGTACAACTTATCGGTGAGCTGAAGCGCGGCGACGACACGATCGCGCGACCGTCTTATTCGGCGATCATGGTGGCGGTCGTCCTCGCGCTCATCGGCGCGGGGATGGTGGTTTACATGTTCGTGATGTCGTGAGCGGCGAAACGCGGAAACCGACGTCGATCAGTTGCCAGGAGCGCCATATTTTTGGCACGCGCAGCCGCGCGACGATCCGCAACCCAGCCGACGCGCTCGCGCTCTCGGCAACCGGCTTCATCTTTAGAGGGCTATCGCGGATTTGATCTGTCGGCATATCGATTGCGTGATGAGCGTTGCCTGATGGCGGTATCAGATCATCGCATCGACCAGCCGGCTGACGCCAAATGGTGCGAGTCCTGCGACAGTCTGGCGCGCGCGGCGACGCAGCAAACGTTGTTGGCTGCGATCGTGCAATCTTCGCACGATGCGATCATCAGCAAAGACAAAAACGGCATCGTCACCAGTTGGAATCCCGCTGCTGAGGAGCTCTACGGCTACAGCGCCCAGGAAGCGGTCGGCCGTCACATCAGTTTCATTGTACCCCCTCATCGCCGCGCTGAAGTTGACGATATCATGGCGCGACTGCGCAGTTTCGCGGGTACTCAACGCATCGAAACCGAGCGGGTATCGCGAAGTGGAGAACGGATCGAGGTCGAGATCAGAGTTTCGCCAATCAGGGATTCGAATGGCGAACTGCTGGGCGCATCCACCATCGCGCACGACATCGGCGAACGCAAAAGGCTCGAACGCGAGTTCGCCCGCTCTCGCGATGAGCTATCCAAGTCCAACGCGGAGTTGGAGCGATTCGCGTATGTAGCCTCGCATGATTTGCAGGAGCCGCTGCGCATGGTGGCGAGCTACGTGCAACTGCTCGGTAAACGCTACCAGGGAAAACTGGACTCCGATGCGAACGATTTCATCGGCTATGCGGTTGAAGGCGCCAATCGCATGAAAACCATGATCGCCGATCTGCTGAAATATTCGCAGGCCGGCCGTGGCGATGATTTCGAGATGGCTGACGCGGGGGTGGCGCTGGATCGCGCGCTGGCCAATCTGCAATTCGCGATTGCGGAAGCGGGCGCCACCGTCACTCGCACTGAGCTGCCGACCGTGAGAGGCATCGAGCCGCAGCTCGCGGAGCTGTTCCAGAATCTGATCGGCAATGCGCTGAAGTTTCACGGCGATGCGCCGCCCCTGATTCACGTATCGGCGGCGCGTTGCGGATCGGCCTGGGAATTCGCGGTCGCCGACAACGGAATTGGAATCGCTCCCGAGTACAAGGAAAAAATCTTCGAGATCTTCCGCCGCCTGCACGGGCGCGAAAAATATGCCGGTACCGGAATCGGGCTGACCGTGTGTCGCAAGATCGTCGTCCATCATGGAGGGCAGATCAGCGTGGAATCGCAGGAGGGCAAAGGCGCGACGTTCCGTTTTACGTTGCCGGACTACGTCGAGGGTAGCGATGGCACAATCGTTCAGCACGCAGCCGATTGAGATCCTGCTGGTCGAGGACAATCCGGGAGACGTCCGCCTCACGCAGGAGGTGCTCAAGGAGGGCAAGGTTATCAACCATCTTGCGGTGGTCGATGATGGAATCTCGGCGCTCCAATATCTGCGCAACGAGGGGAAATACCGCGACGCGCTGCGCCCCGACGTAGTGTTGCTCGACCTCAACTTGCCTGGGAAGGACGGTCGTGAGGTTTTGGGTGAAATGAAGGCCGACCCCATCCTGCGAAGAATCCCGGTGGTGGTTCTTACCACCTCCAATGCGGAAGCCGATGTCCTCAAGAGCTACGATTTGTATGTCAATTGCTACATTGTGAAGCCGGTTGACCTGGAACAGTTCGTCAACGTGGTCAGAGGCATCGAGGGCTTCTGGCTGTCGATCGTGAAGCTTCCTTCAAAGCTGACGGCCAATGGCCGATGAAGCGCTCCAGGTTCTGCTGATCGAGGACAACCCGGGCGATCGCCGTCTAGTCCAGGAATCCCTGTCCGATACACGCTTTGCGCGATGGCAGCTGAGCTGGCGCCAGACCCTTTCAGAAGGCCTGGCTTTACTGGCGCGGGAAAGCTTCGTGGTGGTGCTGCTCGACCTTGGGCTTCCGGACTGCGAAGGCGCGGATACCATCATCCGGGTTCACCGCGCCGCGCCCCGAATGCCCATAGTGGCGTTGACCGGTCGCGACGACGAAACGATCTCGCGCGAAGCGGTGAAGGCTGGTGCCCAGGATTACCTCGTAAAGGGTCTCTTCGATGGTCGCCTGTTGAGCAGATCGCTGTTCTACGCGATCGAGCGTGCGCACTTTCAGCGCGAGTTGGAGCGAGCGCGCGACGAGGCATTACAAGCGGCGAAACTCAAATCGGAATTTCTCGCCATCATAAGTCACGAAATGCGCACGCCGATGAACGCGGTCATCGGGCCGATCGAAATTCTCCTCGACACGCCACTCGACCCGGAACAGACCGAACTGGCAGAGACTGCGCTAACCGGCTCGTCCGCCATGATGAGGTTGATCGACGATATCCTCGACTACTCGCGGCTGGCCGGCGGAGAGTTGCGGCTGCGCGAAGTTGCCTTCGATCTCGGCGAGACGCTAAATGCCGTGATCGCTGACTTTGCCGACTATGCCGAGGGAAAAGGCCTCGCGCTCAAGCTGCGCAACGAAACCCAACCATCGTTGCTGCTGGCAGGAGATCCCACGCGGCTGGGACAGATCCTGGTCAACCTGGTCGGGAATGCGATCAAGTTTACCGAACGTGGCGAGGTATCAGTCGTCGTCAAAACCGAGGCGGAGACGGCGGTCGAGGCGATCCTCCACTTTTCGATAGCCGATACTGGAATCGGTATAGCCGCGGATGACGAAGGAGAACTGTTCGCGCCCTTCTCCAAGGCCGACACCTCCAGCACGCGCAAGTACGGCGGAACCGGTCTCGGCCTCGCGATCGCAGCGCAGATTGTGGAACGATTGGACGGTAAAATCGGCGTCACCAGCGAACCCGGGAATGGATCGACATTCTGGTTTACCGCGCGAATGCGCAAGGCGCCTCCGTCGATGTCGAAATCCGGATCTCTGCGGCGGTGGATGCAACCGATCGCTGCCGGCAAATAGCGTCTCCCGCGTCACCTTGGCCAACAACGCACCTGGGCGGATGTTTGCGCGAGAGCTTTCCAAAGTGGGACAACTCCGGTGGCAGATTCATGGCCACCGCGACGATCGTCAATGGGCACTCCGCCGCACGCAGTACTTTGGTGCTCGCGCATGGGGCAGGCGCGCCGATGGACCATCCCTTCATGAACACGATTGCCGAAGGAGTGGCGGGCGACGAGGTGCGGGTGGTGCGCTTCGAATTCCCGTACATGGCGGCGCGACGCACCAGCGGCGTCAAGCGCGCGCCCGATCGCGAATCGGTGCTTCTGCAGACCTGGCGCGAGGTGATCGCAGAACTCGGCGCGCCCGCGCGTATCGTCATCGGTGGCAAGTCGATGGGCGGGCGGATTGCGAGCATGGTTGCCGATGAGGTGGGCGTCGCGGGCCTCATCTGCCTCGGTTATCCGTTTCATCCGCCTGGCGCGCCCGCGCGTCTTCGCACCGCCCATCTGGAAAGGCTGAAAACTCCCGCGCTGATTCTGCAGGGCACCCGCGATTCGTTCGGCCTGCCTGAGGAAGTCGCGGCCTACCGATTATCGGCGAAAATTCGCATCGCATGGATCGAGGACGGTGACCATTCGTTCAAGCCGCGCGCGCGATCGGGGCGCACCTTCGAGCAGAACATCGCGGAGGCCATCACGCAGATAAAATCCTTCCTCGCATCGCGCAAGCTTCCGATCGCCTCCAAGTCGCGACGAACCTAGGCCGTGGGGCGCCTGCCACGGATGCGGTCGGCCATCACCTCGCCGATCATCACGGTGCTGAGGTGCGTGTTGGCGCGCACGATTTCCGGCATCACCGAGCAATCGATCACGCGCAGACCCTCGAGTCCGATGACGCGGCAATCGGGATCCACCACCGAGCGGGGATTCGAAGCTGGTCCCATCCGGCAGGTTCCGGCACCGTGTTGCGAGTCGAAGCAGTTCGCCATCATCCACTGATCCAGCGCCGCGCCCTCGGGCGGCAGCTCCGAAACTCCTTGCATGATCAGCAGCGGATTCCCGAAGCTGATGCGTTCGGCAATCGACGTGACAGCTGGATGCTTCGCGATTTCCTGCAGGCGCTTCATGCCGTCGCGCATGCGCACCAGGTCGCGCTCGTCACTCATCATTCGGAAGCGCAGCTCCGGATCGATTTCCGGGGAGCGCGAAGTGATGCGCAAAACACCGCGCGACCAGGTCTGATACGCAGTCATCCAGATGAAACCATAGGCGAGGTTCTGCTCGCTGTACCCCAGCAGGTTCATCGCGAGGAGAAACATGTCGTTTAGGCCCGCGCCGCCGAGCCCCGAGCCATAGCGCACCGCGCAATTGGTGTGACGCGACTGGATATTGGGGCATCGCGCGGCGGGCTTGAGCGCCATGCTCATCGCAATCATCGGATGGTCGATCAGGTCCTGGCCCACCGGGAGTTCCGCGACCTGGCGAATGCCCAACCCGCGCAAATTTTCGGCAGGACCGACGCCCGAGCGCATCAGGATCGCGGGCGAATGAATCGCGCCTGCGCACAGTATGATCTCGCTGGCCTCGATGCGGTGCCATCCCTCGCGCGTGCGCACTCGAAGCGCGACTGCCCTGCGGCCATCGAACTCGACGCTGTCCACCAGCGCATCGCCGATGATGCGCAAGTTCGCGCGGCCTCGTGCGGGTTCCAGATAGCCGTCGTTGGTGGACACGCGCGCGTTGTTGCGACGATTCATCGCGTAGGGCGATACACCGGTGCCGTTGGGCGCGTTGTGATCCGCGCACCATCCGTATCCAAGATCGAGGCACGCATCGCGCAGCGCCCGGTCCACGCCGCCCCACTCCTCCTGCGGTGTGCGCATCACTGGAATCGGACCGCCGCGCCCATGATAAGGCTCGCCGCCGAAATCGAGGTCGTCTTCCAGCTTGATGAAGTAGGGCAGCACTTCGACGCCCGACCAGCCCTCGCAGCCCTGGCTCGCCCAGATGTCGAAGTCCTCGAGCATCCCGCGAATGGCGATCTGACCGTTGATCGCCGAGCTGCCGCCGACGCCGCGTCCGCGCCAGTAGATCATCGCGGGCTGAATGTCCGTGCGACGCGCCTTGAGCGCGCCCCACATGAACTTCTGCAAATTTTCCGGCGCGAGGATTATTCCCGCCGGATTCGCGATGCGCATCTCCACCGGAGCTTCCGCCGAGGAGTAGTCGGGGCCCGCTTCGAGCAACAGCACGCGGCGCGAGGGATCCTCCGACAGGCGCGCTGCCAGCACCGCGCCGGCCGAGCCCGCGCCCACGATGATGACGTCGTAGTCATTCGGCATGCATCTCGTTTCGCGCATTCACATGATTCGCGCAACCGCGCCGCGCAATGTTAAAGTTCCGCCGACTCTCCAGGGAGGCGGTTCGATGGCGGATTTCGTGAAACTGGAACGTCCGCGTGAAGGCGTCGCGCTGGTCACCATGACCAATCCCGCGATCAACAATCACGGCTCGTGGATAGGCATTGGAGAACTCGCCGCGGCGATGAAGGAAGGGCGGGAAGGCGGCGCGCGCGTCACCGTGCTTGCCTCGGGCGTGCCGGGTCATTGGTTCGAACACGCGTGGCTGCAGGATCTGGCGGACGCGATGGAGGGCAAGCCGACCACCGGTGAAGGCGCCGCATGGTTCAACGCGCTGTATGAGATCGGCAAGACCCACGTGGTCACCATCGCGGCAGTATCGGGCGATTGTTCCGGCGGCGGCGCCGAACTCGGATGGGCCTGCGACCTGCGCATCGCGGAGGAGCAGGCGCTGTTCGCGCAGCCGGAAATCCTTATTGCGCTGACCACCGGCATCGGTGGCACGAGCCGGCTGGCGCGAATCATCGGGCGCACCGCGACCGCGGAAATGGTTATGCTCGGCCATCCGATGACGGCGCGACGCATCCATCAACTCGGCGGGGTAAATGAAGTGGTGCCGACCGGCAAGGCGGTTGAGGTTTCGCTGCGGTGGGCCGGCGAGCTCGCGGATCGGCCTGCGAAAGCCCTCGCCGCGCTGAAGCAGATACTCGCCGACAACGACGACATGAACCTGACCGATGCGCTCGCCAACGAGCAGCGCTTGTTTCAGTCGGTCGCCACCACGCCCGAGGCGCAGCAAACGATGCGGCGGATCCAGGCGCGCTTCAACGCGGGAGAGAGTATCCGCAAGGTTTATGGTTTGCCGCGCAAGTCATAGCGTATTCGCGAGGAGGGTCATCGCGCGACCTCGATGAGCGATTGGCGAAAGATCGGGATGCAGCACGCGAGCGCATGGGGTCGCCGCGCGCTGGAATTTGGCCGCTCGCGGCGCGCGCGCAAAATCGGGATCGGTGCGGCGGTTACGATCGTCCTGCTCGGCGCGATCGCCTACTTCGCGGTGCCGATGGTGCTGCACAATCTCCTGGTCGGACAAGTAGCCAGGCAGTTAAAGCGGCCGGTTAGCGTCGGGCGAATCGGCTTCAACCTCTATACGCTGAAGCTCGATATCGACCAATTGCACATCGGCGAGCCCGAGGGATCGCAGCCGTTTGTCGATGTAGGCCACATCCGGGTGAGGGTCGGATGGACTTCGCTGTTCCGGTTCGCGCCCGTGATCAAGGAGGTCTCGATCACCAAGCCTTCGATTCATGTGGTGCGCGAGGCGGAGCAACGCTTCAACTTTTCCGATTTGCTCGAATCGCCGAACCCGCCACCGGCGCCGCCCAAGAAGGAGGCCGCGGGCAAACCGCTGCGCTTTGCAGTGTCGAACATCCGGCTGATCGACGGTGATATTCGCTTCGACGATCAGGTGCTCGCTCAGCAGCATCGCATCGAACACATCCAGCTCGGCATCCCGTTCATCGCAAACCTGCCCGGCGACGTCGATATCTACGTCCAACCGTTGTTGCAGATGGTGATTGATGGGAGTCTTTGCGCATCGCCGGACGCGCCAAACCGTTCGCGAACCCGCCCGAGTCGGTGGTGGATTTGCGGCTGCATCGGCTCGAACTGCAGCGCTACCTCGGATACGCCCCGAAGCGAGTCGCGATCAAAATTCCGTCCGGCACGCTTTCATCGGACCTGCAGGTGCACTTCGTCAATGCCAGCGGCGCGAGCGCGCGGCCGAAAATCACGGTGAGCGGTCCCGTCGCACTGGACGATCTCGCGGTCCGCGATGGCGCCGATGCTCCGCTGGTTGAACTTGAGCACGCGGTGGTGAAGCTGAAGGATGTCGAGCCGCTCGAAAGCATCATTGCGCTGCAGGAGATCTGGGTGGATGGTCTGGTCGCTCACCCCACCCTCAACAGCGACGGCACGACCAACTTTACCTCGGTGATCGGCGGCGAACCGACGCCGACCGCCGTTCCGAGCGCGGCAGCGCCGGCTGCGCCGCTGACGCAGAGCAGCGAGGCTCCCGTGCAAAAGGCGCCGCAAGAAGCGCCGATGAACATATCGCTGGATTCGTTCGAGATGGCGAACAGCGCGGTCAAACTCGCAGACCATCGCAATGCCACGCCGAACGACGTTTCACTCGACGACATTCACTTCGCGCTGCGGAATTTTCACACCACCGGCCAGATCCCGGCGCCATTCGACTTCGGCATGAAGCTCAGCGGCGGCAGCATCGCGGCCAAGGGCACGGTCGACCTCGCGCAGTCGCAGGCCACGACCGAGGTGACGATCGATCAGATCGATCTGCCGGGATTGCAGGGGTTCGCGCAGCCTACCTTCGCCGGGAATATTGCGAGCGGAAAAGTCACCGTGCATGCGAACCTGCAGGTGCATTTCGGCGGACCCTTCAATGTTCACGTCGAACCGGCGAGCATTTCGATTGAGAATCTGAAGGTCGACGATCCGAAGCGCGAAACCCCGATCCAATGGAAAACCCTCGCCATCGGAATCGCCCAGATTGACCTGGCCGCGCATCAAGCGATCGTTAACGAGGTACGCTCCGACGGAATCAGTGTTTTCGTGAGGCGTGGGCACCACGGAGAGTTGAGCCTCGCATCGCTGATCCGAAGTTCTACTCCCGCTCCTGCCCCACCGAAGGAACGTCGCCGGAGGAAAAAGGCGAAGTCGGCCCCCGCTCGTGCGGCGGAGACTCCGGCTTCTCCGGGCTGGAAATACAAGGTCGCGTCGATCGCGCTGGAAAATACCGCGGCACGCATCGAGGACGACAGCACTCCGCGTCCCGCCAAACTGAAGGTCGCGCCGCTCAACATCCATTTGAAAGACGTGACGCAGGATCTGGCGAAACCGATCGACCTCGATATCACTGGCACCCTCAACAACAAGGGCAGCTTTGATATCGCGGGGACAGTGGCGCCGATTCCACTCAAAGCCGAGCTTCGCGTCCGCACCGATCGTCTGAATCTCGCTCCGGTCGATCCGTACGTGAGCAGCAAGCTCAATGCGACGATCACCAGCGCTGCTCTCACGATGAAGGGTGCGCTGGGGCTGGACAATTCGCACAAGGATTTTCGCGTCAGTTATCGCGGCGACGTCGCACTCGGCAATGTGATGGTGCTCGACAAGGTGACGCGCGATCCGTTTGTCCAGTGGAAATCGCTGAATGTCACGCGCATCAATGTCAAGACCGGCGCCGGCGCGCCATATGCACATATCGGCGCGATCGCACTCGACGATTTCTATGCACGCATCATCCTGCGGAAGAACGGCACCATGAACCTCAAGGATGTGGTTGCAAGCGAAAAGGCGCCGCCGACCTCGCTCACTCGCACCGAGCAGCCGCCGGGCGCGGCGCCCGCGCCGGTTGCTCCGGAGCCGAGCGCGCCCGAATCGAATGCCGATATCGAGGTCGGCAGGATCACGCTGGAAAACGGCCACGTCAATTATTCGGACAGTTTCATCCAGCCCAACTACTCGGCCGACCTCACCGAGATCAACGGAAAGATCGGAAAGTTCGGTACCGGTACGACCGAGCCGGCGGAGGTGCTGGTCGATGGCAAGGTCAACGGCAGCTCGCCGCTCGACATCCACGGATCGATGAACCCGCTGGCGCCCAAGGCGGCGCTCGATATCACGGCGAAAGCCGATGGAGTCGAGTTGACCGGGCTGACGCCGTATTCGAGCACCTATGCCGGCTATCCGATCATCAAGGGCACGCTCACCCTCAATGTCCACTATGTTTTGAAAGATGAGCAACTGACCGCCGAGAATCATATTTTTCTCGATCAGCTCACGTTCGGTGAACCGCTCGAAGGCGCCAAGACCAGCAAGATTCCGTTGCGCCTGGCGATCGCGCTGCTCAAGGATTCGAAGGGACAAATCGATCTGAACATCCCCATCTCGGGCTCGCTCAATGATCCGCAATTCAGCGTTTTCGACGTGGTCATCGGCGCGCTCAAAAACATCATCGTGAAAGCCGCGACCGCCCCATTCAGTTTGCTCGCGTCCGCGATTCCGGGATTTCAGGGCAAGGCGCAGCTTTCTTATGTCGAGTTCGCGCCGGGCACGGCGACGTTGACGCCGGAAGCCGAGAAGTCGCTCGATCTGCTGGCCAGTGCGCTCAAGGAACGGCCGGCATTGCACCTGAGCATTCAGGGACGGGTCGATCCCGCATTCGATCGCGAGGGTTTGCGCGAGGCGATGCTGCTGGACCGGATGAAAGCAGCGAAGGCTGGGAAAAAAGGTGACAGCGCGGACCTCGACCGCATCGAGCTTACCCCGGCGGAGAAGACTAAATACCTCGCGCGCGTATACAAGGAGGCCAAGTTCAGCAAGCCGGAAAATTTCCTCGGAATGGACAAGTCAGTTCCTCCCGAGGAGATGAGGAAGCTCCTGCTCAGCAACATCCAGGTGAATGATCAGGATCTGAAACGTCTTGCCGACGCGCGCGCCGCGGTAGTGCGAAAATGGATGAGCGGCAAGATCGAGCCTGGCAGGTTGTTCCTGGTGGCGCCGAAGCTCACCCCCGAAGGCATCGAAGACAAAGGTAAAACCACTCGCGTCGATCTATCATTCGAATGATCTTCTCTGATTGATCCTTGCCTCGCGAATGGTCCTGTCTCGCCTGTCACTTCGCGCCGACATACGAAATGCGCCAGAGGGTTCCGTTCCCATCCTCGGTGACCAGCAGCGCCCCGTCATGCGCGACGGCGACGCCGACCGGCCTGCCCCACACGTTCCCGTCAGGAGTGACGAAGCCGGTCATGAAATCCTCGTATTCACCGGTTGCCTTGCCATTGTGCATGATGACGCGGATGACTTTGTAGCCGGTGCGGCGCTCCCGATTCCACGAACCATGCTGGGAGGCGAATGCGTCGCCGAGATAACTTTCCGGGAACTGATGCCCGTCGTAAAAGGTCATTTCGAGCGAAGCGGAGTGCGCTTGCACCAGAACGTCGGGAACGATCACCTTGTCCGCGAGGTCGGGCCGCTCGCCCTTATGATGCGGGTCCTGATGATCGCCGATGTAATACCACGGCCATCCATAGAATCCGCCATCCTGGACGTGAGTAAGGTAATCGGGGGGCAGATTGTCGCCCAATCCGTCGCGTTCGTTGGTCGAGCACCATAGATCACCGGTGGTAGGATTTATCGCCTCGCCGACGCAGTTGCGCAAGCCGCTGGCATAGATACGGAATCCACTTCCGTCGGGGTTGAACTCCAGCACATCGGCGCGGTGCTCCTCCGATCCGAGGAGCCGCGCCAACTGCTGCGCATCGTTGGAATGGGAGCCGACCGAGACAAACATTTTGGATCCGTCCCGCGAAAAAACCACATCGCGCGTCCAATGCCCTCCGCCGATCAGATGACCGCCGGACGGGATGCTCGGAACGACAACTTCAGCCGCTCCGCGCGTGTGCAGGTCGCCCACTTGATAGGGAAATCGGACAACAGAGCCGGTATTGCCGACATAGACAAACTTCGGGTTGGGCCCCGGCGGCCAAAACGCAATGCCGAACGGCTTGTCGAGACCGGTGGCGAAAATCTCCGAATGCTCCGGCTGGTCGGCGCCATCGGCGGCGCGCATGACGCGAATTCGGTTCGAACTACTTTCCGCGATGAAAATGTCGCCATTGGGCGCGACCCGCAGCAATCGAGGATCGTCGAGCCCCGAAGCGAATCGCTCGACTTTGAAGCCGGGAGGAACTTGAGGCATGGCTCCCTCGGGCGGCGACACGAGGGAGGGCCTGTTCCAGGCCGACCCGGTTTCGTACGGCGGCGGCAAATCCGCGACGGTAATTTTTCTGCGCACGCCGGGCGCGTCGGTCTTCCAATCGCCGAATGCGGCCTTACCGGTCCGAACCCAAGTTTGATCCTCGGCGCGTGCCGAGACCGACGCCGCGGCTACCAGGGTCACCAATATCGCGACCGCCACATTGAGTTTTCGAAGCTTCAGCATGAGGTTAGCGGGGTTCTCAGGGTTGCCCTCGCAGGATATGATAACGGGTCCTGCGTGCCTGGCAGGTTCCTTGGATGATGGACGATGGAGGCGGCGCGAGAATCAAAAGTGCGAAAACAAAGCCACCAGCATCGGAAGCGCGCATCATCAAAATTACCAAACGAAGCCAAATACTCCAATGATCGCGGGAGGCTTCGCCTATCCTTCGCCCGCTTAGGATTTTATGGGACGCAAGATCCTCTTCATCACGACTGATCAACAACGCTACGACGCCCTCAGATGCAACGGCGGCAGGATCGCGCGGACGCCGGTTGTCGATGCCTTGGCGGCGAGTGGAATCAACTACCGGCGCGCGCACAATCAAAACGTAGTATGCACACCCGCGCGCTCGACGATGATGACCGGTCAGCTTGTTCGCACCCACGGCGTGATCGCCAACGGCATCCCGCTGCCGCCGGATGCACCCAGCATCGCCGCCTATCTCCACCAGAAGGCGGGATATCGCACCGCGTTGCTGGGCAAGGCGCATTTCGAGCCGATGTTCGACATGGGCCACAACTATTTCGAGAATCGGATGGCGCGCGAAGGATCGACCGGTCCCTATCGCGGCTTCGAGCGGATGGAGCTCTCGATGCACGGGTTGATGGGGGACTGGCACTATCCGCGATGGTTTCGGCAGAACTTTCCCGCTGAAGTTGGCGGCTTTGTGGCGATGCTCGATGCCAGCGGTGGTGGCGAAACCGGCGCGCCCGAGCTGAAATACAATCCGGTGCCGCGCGAGCACTACCACACCGACTGGGTGGCAGATCGCACCATAGCATTTCTCGATTCACTGTCTGCCGATGAGGACTGGTTCGTGTGGATGAGTTTCCCCGATCCGCATCATCCATGGGATCCGCCTGCGGCCGAGACTCGACGCATCAAGTGGCGCGACCTCGAGTTGCCAGCCGGGCATCCGGGCTCGCGGGAGAAAATCGAGCAAATCCTCGCGCAGAAACCGCATCACTGGCTCGATTGGTATCACGGTAAATTCCGCAACAACGAGGGTGGTCCGGCTTCATTCGTGCCGTGCAACCTTACCCATGACCAGGTGCGCGAAATCAACGCGATGATTCACGTCGAGAACGAACTCATCGACGAGGCATGCGGCCGGGTGCTCAAGCGCATCGCCGAGCGCGGATGGGAAGCAGACACCGACGTGATTTTCACCACCGATCACGGCGAGCTGCAGGGCGACTTCGGCCTCATCTACAAAGGTCCGTATCACGTCGACGCGCTGATGCGAGTACCGCTGATTTGGCGTCCCGCGCTGTCCACGAAAACCTCGCCAGCCGAAATCGCGGAACCGGTGGGCCATCTCGACCTCGCCCCGACGTTTTGCGAGATCGCCGGCGTGCCGATTCCTGATTGGGTGCAGGGTCGGACTTTGCCGAGCGCCGCCGGATCGGGTCGCGAGCGCGTCATCACCGAATGGGACAGCCAGTTCGCGCAAATCGGGATGCATCTGCGAACCATCTATCGCAACGGGTGGGTATGCACGATGTACGAAAAGACTACTCGCGATTTTGGCTTCGACATGGCGGCGCTGCTGCGCGCGACCTCGAACGCCTCGCACCTTCCGGATGTTCGCTACAACGGTAGCGAGGGCGAGCTCTACAAGCTCGACGAGGATCCGCTGCAGTGGCGCAATCTTTGGGATGATGCGGGATACGCGAAAGTCAAATCCGACCTGCTCGCCGATTTGCGCGATAATCTGCCACCCTCGCGCAATCCCCGATTGGCAGTGGAATCACCCGTATGAGATCGGAAAAAGCGCAAAAACAAACCCACTAAACCCAATGATTCCGGGCTTCTTCGCTAAATATTCGCCTTGTAGAGTGCATGATCAGATGACCTTGCGGAACGCCATCGCCGGCGAGATTCGCAGCGCCTCGAAGATGGGTACCAACCCGCTGACGAGGCTCACCGCTATCGCGACGATCAATGCATTGAGCGCCTGTTCGGGCGTGACCCATAGCGCGCCGTTGCCGCCGAGTGCGGCGCCTAGCGTGACGCCATCGTGAAACTTCCATAGCGCGACGCTCGCGCCGATGAGTCCACCTACTGCTCCTATCAAACCACATTCGCCGAACAGCAAGATGGAGATGGCGCCGCGACTGAAGCCGAGCGACCGCATAACGGCGACCTCGCTGATTCGCTCGCGCACCATCATGGCGGTCGAATTGGCCGCGATCAGCAACACCGTCAGCACCACCACCGCGCATAGCGCGAACACGATTCCGCGAATGTTGCCGAGCGCCGAAAGTCCCGACGCCAGCGCATCGCTCTCGGTCATGGTGCGCGTCTCGTAGTCCGAGTTGGAGAAGTGCTCATCGATGCCCTTGGCGAGCGGCTGCAGATCGGCGGCACTGTCGGCGCGCACCAGAATGTTCCACGCGATGTCTTCGTCGGGCAGTCCGTTGGCCTTGCGCGATTCCATCAGGTAGTCGCGCCGGAACAGGAAGGTATTCGGATAGCGTTTGTTCTCGATAGTGCCGATGATGATGAATTCCATCTGCATGTGGCCGGCATCGGTGCCGCGCAGCGTAATGTGGTCGCCGACCTTCCAGCCCATCTTTTTCATCAGCACCGTACCGACGGTGGCGGAACGACGATCCTTCGCGGCCAGGCGCTGGTTTTCGTAGGATAACTCGTAGTCGGGAAACACGTCTGCGATTCCCGGCCCGGCTCCGAAGGCCAGGATCGGCTCGCTGACGTTGCGCCAGGTCGCGAACCATCCGGTGATCCCCACGCATGCGGCGGCTCCCGGCATCTTGACGATATCGTTGCAGTAGCGCGCCGGCAGGTCTTCCCACGGCGCAGTCCGGTTGACGATGATCAGCCGCAGCGTGCCCGATGCGTCCTTGATGATCCGATCCATCGAGGCCGGGACCGACACCAGGACCGTATATATAAAGGTTGCCAGCGCGATCGTGAGGATCGTGAGGATGGTGCGCCGGAGGTTGCGGCGCATGTTGCGTTCGATCAGTTTGATCTTGTTGAACATGAGTCCCTCACACCGCGCGCAGCGAGTCGATGACCCGCGTGCGCGAAGCTCGCCACGCAGGCAGCAATCCGCCTAGTCCTCCAATCATCACTCCGGCGATGAGCCCCGATACGAACGCGCCGCCGGTGAGCTGGAACTTGAAGATGAACTCGCCCGCATTCATCAGTTGACTGTGCAACCCGGTCGCATAGGTCGCGATGATTCCCAGGAGCTCGCCGAGCACGGCGCCCGCGATTCCGAGCAGCATGCTCTCCACCACGAAGCTGGTGAGCACATTGAAGCGACTGAAGCCGAGCACGCGCAGCACCCCGATTTCCCCCGAGCGGCGCGCCACCGCCGAGTACATCGTGTTCATGGCGCCGAAGATCGATCCGATCGCCAGGACCAGCGCGACCGCCAGACCCAACGCGCGCAATTGCTCGACGAAGCCGGTCTGCTTTGCATAGAACTCGCTTTCGGGCATCGCATCCACCTTGACCCGCGCATCAGTGGTGAGCGACTTGGTGAAGTCCTCTTCCATGCCGGGGCGCAAGACCACATGGAGCACGGCGAAGCCGTTGGCCATGTGGATGTCCTGGGTCAGGATGTCGAGGTCGGTCAACACTTCCGATTCCCGCGCGCTATCGTCATCGGAGAAGATTCCGACGATCTTGAAAGTGCGCCGGCCGAATTTGAAATCGCTCCCGATCGTCAAGAACGGATGACGCGCGGCCAGCTTGCGACCGACGACCATTTCCGCGGCGCCGTGCGCGTTCCATCTGCCGCTCTCGATTCGCATCTTGCTGTGAACCTGACGGGCGATCGGATAAACGCCTCGCAACAGGGTGAAGAACCCGGCCGAGCCCGGTTGATTCGCCGCCGGATTGAAACCGGTCACCACTTCAGGGGAAACCAGCGCCTGACCATCCTGGGTGGTTGCGATTTGCGCTCGGCTCTTGAGGATCTCGTATTGGTCGCGCGTGATGTAGCTGCCACCCTCGGTGGTAGTGCCGCGGCTGAGCACGATCCAGTTGTCGCTCGCGGCGCTGCGCAAAACGGTGGCGCGCAGCCCGGCGACGAATCCCGACAGGATGAACAGGATCATTACGACCAATGCGACGACCACCGCCGTCATCAAGGTGGTGGCGCGTCGCACCATCAGGCTGCGCAGATTGTAACGAATCGGAATCACGCGGCGACTCCTCGCGACCTCAAGGAAACCACTCGTCGATGTTGAAGCGGGAGATTGTACAATCCGAGCGGGCACGATTCTATGCCATCGCGCGACTGCGCCATGAGGCGGTCGGAATACGACAGGATCGAGATGGTTAATGGCGGAGGGGGAGAGTCATAAGGTCCGGTGCTGAAAGTCGCAGTTGACAATCCGCACAAAGATAGGAGCGATCGAAGCGATCATCGCCGTCACAGCGGACTATCTCAGAGCGGACTATCGTATTCGAGCATTCGGTTGTTGGCCTCGTCGGCGACGTAGAGATTGCCGCCGACCGGCGTCCACCGCAACCCTGAGGCGCGTTGGGCACGGTCGCGACCGCATCAGTGCGAAGGCGTCGCAAGGACGAAATCGATTTGGAACTGATCGCCAGCTCGTGCTGAGCGTTGCTTGCGGCATAAAGCCATTCGGCGACGTCGCGCGCATCTGCTTCATCCGCGATCCGGATGGCAACTGGAGCGAAATCTCTCAGCGCGCGTCGCCGACCGGTCCCTTGCCCAGGGACTGAGCGGCCGGACCGTTCGGCTGCGATTGCTGCTTCAGCAGCTTGAGCACCAACGGCGTGAGATCGAGCTGCGAGGGCTCGCTGTCGCCGATTTGCGCGATGACGTCTTTCAGCGCCGCACCCGACGACTTAGCATTCGCGATTGCAAAGGTGATGTGGCTGTCCTGCAGCGAGGGGCTGCCGTGCCATGAATTATATGGCCGCGAGAAGTAGTAGCGATCCTCGATGGGCCGGTTGAGCCCCGACTTCGACAGCAGCAATACGTCGCCGGCGTGATTGCCCCACGGCCCCGCCGAGAGCCATCGCATTCGGCGCTCGAGCTGGATGAGGTCGGGTCGCGGATGAACCTTCAGATACTGCTGGATTGGAACCAGTTTGTGGCCGTCGAAGATCTCGTATGGGAGCGTGCTGGTGCCGGTGGGCCGCGGCTCGCGTGCGAAAATCAGATCGATTGCGCCCTTGAGTCCGTGCGCTCGCGCACCGTCCTTGCTGGCCAGATAGAATGCGCGCGCCACCGCCATGACGTCCTGTTTGAAGCGCGGCGGCTTGCTCCAATCGCACTTCGTTCCCTCGGGGCAGAGCGCGCGATTGGCGAGGTACACGTACGCCATCGCGCCCTGATACGCGAGCGCCGCGGTGTAGTCCTCGGAACTGGTATCGACCTTCAGCGGGCGCAGCCTGAAGCCGAGCCGGGTGAGCACGTGAGCGGCGCGTCCGGTAGGTTTCGCGCCGAGCGCATGTTTTTCATCCTTGAGCACTGGAGTGTGCCCATGATCGGAAATGAAAACGATGAAGGTGTGATCCAGCGCGCCCTGCTTGCGATATTCATCGATGACCTGGCCAATCGAGGGATTGATCACGCTTTTGAAATAGCCGACCTGATCGTGAAGAGGGTTTTCCGCGATATGCGTGTACAGGTCGATGCCGGGAAAATAGACCACCTGCACCTTGGGCACGCCGTTTTTTTCGATCGCATTGATGATCAACGGAATCGATTCGAGATCGAGCTTGGCGTATGCGTTCCGTTCGTCCTCGAGGTCATCGCCAATGTCGTCTTCGAGGTAGCTGGTCGCGAGCACGCTGAACGCCGAGACATCGACACTGGTGAAGATACTCGCGCCTCGATACACGCCGTTGAGGGATACATACGACGGACCGTTGACCATCTCGAACAGCGTCCTGGTCTTGATCTGCTTGCCGATCAAATCTTCCGAATAGACCTGGATGGTTTGCCCGCCCAGCTTCGGCAGCGACACCGGCGCCGGCGCATAGAAGGTCGCGGTCTCGCGCTGAAACCATTCGTTACCGGTGATGCCGTTGACGGCCGGCGGCGCGCCGGTGAAGGTCGCCGTCCAGGCATCGATGGTGGTCGAAGGCAGCACGCTCACCGCATTGGGAATCGAGTAGCCGTGCGCAAAGACTCCCTGCTCGCCCGACGGCTTACCGAGCAGCGCATCGACGTTTGGCGAAGCGCCGGGCTGCGTCGCCTCGGTGAACTGATCGTAGCCGACGCCATCGAGCGCGAAGATCAGAACATGCGGCGCTTGCGGCGGGGGAGGCGCCACCACCGGTTTCAGTTGCTCGGTGCCCCGATGCAGAATCAGCCTGCCGATGGGAGTGCAGGCCGCTATCGAAACCACCAGCGCAAGCGGAAACAGGAAACGGATTCTGGAGGATGCGGTAAGGAGCCGCGCGCACGGCGAATTGTGGGTCGGTCTCAAGGGATGGTCTCCGGTTCGGCAGGATCAAGGATACGGTGAGATGGATGACGGACGCTTACCCTCCCCCAGGCATTCCTCCATTGGACGGACCGCGACGCACGGAATTCACGCGGTTCAACGCGATTTCAGTTTTGACGCGCCGTAGCTTCTAAAACTTGCCGTGACGACCCACGCCCGCGCTGAAACGCGCCGCCCCCTCGCGCGTCTCGCCGGATTGCACGGTGGCGATGCCGTAGCGATATTCGTTCGCGATCGCGTCGCCTAGCGGCATCGTCCACGCCTCGTACGCGGACATGCGATCGCCGCGCATACAGCGCTGCGGGAATGCCGCAATCTGCCGCGCGAGTTCCTTCGCCGAGGCTAGCGCCTCGCCACGCTCGACGATGCGGTTGGCGAGGCCCATCCGCAATGCCTCGTCGCCGGAAACGCCGCGCCCGGTGAGGATCAGGTCCATCGCGTTGCTCATGCCGATAAGCCTGGGCAGGCGCACCGTGCCGCCATCGATCAGCGGAACACCGAAGCGCCGACAAAACACCCCGAAAACCGCATCGCGGGCCGCCACTCGCATATCGCACCACAGTGCGAGTTCAAGGCCGCCTGCGACCGCGTATCCTTCAACCGCCGCGATGACCGGCTTGGAGAGCAGCATCCGCGTGCAACCCAGGGGACCATCGCCATCGGCCGTCACGCGATTTCCCTTCCCGGTTGCGACGGCCTTCAAGTCCGCGCCCGCGCAAAAATATCCACCCACGCCGGTCAGGATCGCGACGCTCAGTGACGCATCGGCATCGAAACGGCGAAACGCGATCGCGAGTTCCTGCGAAGTCGGATGATCGACCGCGTTGCGCGCGTCGGGACGATTGATAGTGACAATCGCGAGGTTCTCTTCGATATCAAAATTGACGAGGCTCATTTGACCAGCTTCCACTGCACCAGTGTGAATCCTTCGTCGTGATCCTCGAACACCGCCTCGACCTCGGCATCGAAGGCGGGTTCCTGCTTCGGATCGCCCAGCAGATTTCCGACCAACCGCACATTGTCGGCATCCGGCAACTCGACCACCACTGCAATGTACGGGCACGCATCTTTGAGCGCCGGATGCACCGGATTCCAGATGCGCACCCAACTGTAGATGCGTCCGCGGCCCGACACGCGATGCCATCCGAGGTCGTCACTGTGGCATCGATGGCAAATCCATTCGGGTCCCATCTGAAATCCGCCGCACGCATTGCAGCGCTGGACGGTCAGCTTGTGCTGGTTGACCGCGTCCCAGAAACCCTTGTCCATACCGCTGCGCTCGGCCGCGGGCCCCGGCAATCCGGTGGGCAGGTAGTATTTCTTTTCTTGTGTTGGCATTCGTTCATCCATGCAGGATTAGGTCGCTGACCGGTGCGACCATCGGGCCTGAAACAACCAGCGAGATTTTCGCGTCCGGCACCTGGCAGGTCGAAGTTCCGCGGCATTGGCGCACCGCTTCGGTGACCAGCTCGAGGCCGTGCATGTAGCATTCGGCGATGTTGCCGCCGCTGGTATTGATCGGCAGTTTGCCCTTGGGTGCGGTGATATTTTCGAAGGTGACGAACTCCATCACTTCGTCGGGCTTGCAGAAGCCATGCTCGACGAGGCTGATCATCACCGCGCCGCTGAAGTGCTCATATACCTGCGCGACGTCGACATCTTTAGGCGCGATTCCAGCCATTTCGTAGAGTCGCGGCGCGAGACTTTTGAAGTTCGACGAAGCATAATCGGGCGCGTTCTCGACGTTCGCCCATCCGCGATGCGGAGCACCCTGCGCGGCCGCCATCACGTAGACCGGCTTCTGTTTCAAATCGCGCGCGCGTTCGGCGCTGGTCAGGATGACCGCGGCTGCGCCGTCGTTTTCCATGCAGCAGTCGTAGAGATGAAACGGCTCCGCGATCCATCGCGAGTTGTCGTACTCCTCGCGGGTGAGCGGATGCCCATACATCACGGCGCGCGGATTGAATTGCGCATGATAGTAGTCGGCCATCGCAACCGCGCGCAGCGGATCCTGGTTGATGCCGTGATCGTGCATGAAGCGCCGGGTGCGCAACGCGACCCAATGCGCCGGCACCGCCATTCCATACGGCAGCGTGTATGCGGCTGGACCAGATACCGTCTTCACCGGCGGCGCCTGGCCGAAGCGCCCGAATTGCCCCTGCGCCAGCGCGCGAAAAACGCACACATGCTTCGCGTATCCCGCGACGATCGCGGCCGCCGCATTGCCGACCGCACCTGAGCCGCCGCCTCCGCCGCCTCCCCACATCATGTTGGCGAAGCGCAATTGCGGCAGTCCCAACGCGGCCGCCAACCGCACCGCTGAGTTGCGATCGTCGCTGTAGGATGCGAATCCGTCGATGTCGGTGACTGCGATGCCGGCGTCAGCGGCGGCCTTGGTGATGGCCTCGACCGCGAGCTTGAATTCGGGCACCGGCGCCTGGCCGCGTTTGTAATATTTTGATTCGCCGACCCCGGCGATCGCGACTTTGTCTTTTACGGTGAACTCTTCCATGGATACTCCACTTCCGAGTCATATAGCGCAGCGCTATTTCGCTTGGGAAACGAACATTTCAAGAAGCGTTGACCTGCAGCGCGGCTCACTTAAGCGCGTTGTCGGATGGTCTCTATCTGGTAGGGGCGCTTCGCGAAGCGCCCGCAGCGAAGGTGCGAACGCGGAAAATCTTCGCGCTTGCAACTTCGTTGCGGGTCGTTCGCGAACGACCCCTACCAGGAGCGGAGATCGTCATGGATGGCTGAGCCACAGGAACGGCGTGGGCGACGACTTGTTTCAGATCGCCGGCTTCCAAAAGGAAAAAGACCTCAAATCAGCCGCAGCGCGGCGCGCGCGATGTAGAGTTCCTCATCCAGCGGGATGACGTGGATCGCGATGCGCGAAGCCTCGGTCGAGATGCGCGCCTCGTGCCCGCGGGCTTCGTGATTGCGAGTGCGATCGAGCTCGAGGCCGAGCCATTCGAGGTCCGCGCAAATGCGCTCCCGTGCCCGTTCCGAATGCTCCCCGATGCCGCCGCCGAAGATTACCGCTTCCGGTTGCCCCGCAATCGCGAGATACGCGCCCAGGTATTTACGCGCGCGATGACAAAACACCTCGATGGCCAGCGCGGCGCGCTGGTTACCGGCGTCCGCCGCTTCTTCCAGAGCGCGCATATCATCCGAGATCCCCGAAATTCCCAGCATTCCCGAGTCATGATTGAGGATGCGGTCCAGTTCTTCGGGTGCGACTTTCGCGTGGCTGCCCAGCCAGGTAACGATCGCAGGATCCAGATCGCCCGAACGCGTCGCCATTGCCAGCCCTTCCAGCGGCGTCAGGCCCATCGAAGTGTCAACCGAGATACCGCTGCGGATCGCGCACGCGGAGCATCCGGCGCCCAGATGAAAGGTCACCAGGTTCAAGCCGGACGGCTTCTTTCCGGTAATCTCCGCGTAACGCTCCATCATCCAGGCATGCCCGATTCCATGAAAACCGTAGCGACGAATTCCATGGCGCTCGGCCAGCTCATGCGGGATCGCGTAGGTGTGTGCCGCCGGCGGCAGCTCGCGATGAAACGCTGTGTCGGTCACCACCGCGGCCGGCACCTTGGGCAGGCGCTCCTGCACCGCGCGTATCACACTGATGGCGATTGGATTATGCAGCGGGGCGAACTGCGCGGCGCGCTCGAGCGCGGCGTAAACGGATTGGTCGACGATGCGCGGGACCTGGACTTCGCCGGCGCCATGCACTACGCGATGCGCCACGATATCGAGCGCCTCCAACGGCTTGGGGTTCAGCGACTCCATCCAGCTCAGGACTTGGAGCGCGGCGTCCTTGTGACTGGCGATCGGCTCGGCGCCCCCGCTCTCCCGTTGGTCCGGGCCGGTGAATCGATGGGTCGAGCGCCTGCCGATTTCCTCGACGATTCCGGAGGCAATCGCGATGCGGTCATGCAATCCTGCGTCGAGCTCGAGCAACTCGAACTTGAGCGACGAGCTGCCACAGTTGAAAACCAGCGCCTTCATCTGAATGGGAGCGGTCGTTAATCGAAATCATGCCCTCGGAAGTGCAAGTCTATCGCGCAAGTCTATTCTAGCACTGCCGCCCTGGCATTACCCGAAACGTGTAGCGCTTCAGGGTTGGGTACCAACTTTGTGGTCGGTGCGCAGCGAGACATGGACGACGCCTCCCTGGCTGAAGCTTTTGCGCTGGAAGCCGCTATCGCGAAACACGTCGAGCATATGCCGATTCGACACCATAACATCGGCGGCAAACTCCGCGATGCCGCTCTGATGCGCGATGCGCCGCAGATGTTCGAGCAGCAGCGAGGCGATGCCGCGGCCCTGGTACTCATCGAGCACCGCGAAGGCAACTTCGGCGGAATTGCGGTCATGGGTGCGGAAATAGCGTCCGACCCCAATGAAGCGCTCCTTGCCGCCCTCCACCATGGTGGCGGTAAGCCCGACCTGATTGTCGAAATCGAGTTCGGTGAAGCCTGCGAGCTCGTCGCGCGTCAGGGTGCGTTTGGCGCCGAAGAAACGCGTATAGCGCGAATCGGGGCTCAGCGCGCTGAAATGCTCGAACAGCAGATCCTTATCGTTAGGCGTAATGGCGCGGATGTGAATCGGACTGCCGTCGCGCAGGACTTCGTCGACTGAGTAGACACGAGGATTAAGCTCCGGATTATCCACGGCTCGTAATCCTCCCAGTCATCTCGTGAGCTACCGCGTCGAGCTACTGCGCGGGTTCGGCTTCAGTCAGTGCTTCTAACACGTCGGTTACCGTGATCATACCTATCAGTTTACCGTCCCCGACGACCGGCAGCCCGCCGATCTTGCGCTCACGCAGCAAACGCGCAGCTTCATTGATTGGAGTGTCGGCGGACACCGTGATGACGCTCTCCGACATCGCGTCTTTTACCCGGGTGGAGTCGAGCAGGCCGGTGAGGCGCCGTAAATCGCGATCGGTGATGATGCCTACCACCGCATCATCCTTGACGATGGGGATGGCGCGGAAGTCGCCTTCGCGCATTTTCGTCTCCAGCGTGGATAGCTTGTCCTCGAGGCCGGCGACCACCGGATTGTGAGTCATCCACGCGCCGACGCTCTTCTTGTCGGCCGCTTGCGCGCGAACCGTGAGCACCGGGCAACTCGCCTCGCGCAGAACCACTTCGGCCACGCTGCCGAGGAAAAAGCGCGAGAAGCCGCGGCGTCCATGCGTCGACATCACGATCAAGTCAGGCTTCACTTTCTTTTCGGTTCGAATGATGGAGCCCGCAGGCTCACCCATCTGCACCAGCAATTCATACTTAACGCCGGCCAGATCCTTACGCGCGATGTCCTTGAGACGAGACCATGCGCTGGTTTCCTGGGATTGGTAGATGTCGACGTACACCGGCATCGCAGTCGGCTGCACGATCATCGGAACCACATGCAAGACGAACACGGTGCCGTCGGAGCTTCGCGCGAGATCCGTCGCCGCAGCCAGCGCCGCGAGCGAGTTGTCGTCGAAATCTACCGGACAGAGAATCCGCTGATATGAAGACATTGCTCAAAACTCCTGGGCCGTTTTATCGGCATGCGCGGTATCGAAAGCGATTGTCGTGCCATCTGAAGGAATTGGACCTATGCCGACAATCCCAAGGGAATCGCGCGTGAATGAGATCCTATGCTGGTTAGTGTTACGATCGGAGCCAGCATGGTTGAATCTGAATGCTCCACCGACGATAGCGCAGCCGTGGCCGCGCTTCACCCGTCGAGGGTAGCCGACCCCGCGCCTCCGATGACGCCAAGGGGTACAGGCTTTTGCCTGTATGCGCCCACGGGGAACAGCTTTTTGAGACGGCTTCGAGAAAGTCCTTTCGAAAATTGGAGAATTTCAACCATGCGATTGGCACAATTTTAGCTCTACAGTAAAAATGCAGTTTGATGCTATTGCTTGCTACGACCGCCATCGCCGCGGGTGATCGTATCATTGTGCTAGTCCAGAACGCAGGGGGATCTTACGGGTTTGCGATTAACCACCGGTACCAGGCCGATCACCATCATGCGGGAATCGCCAAACAGGATGGCGGCAATCCAGCGCGACCGCAGCATTCGAGGAACCGAAGCCTCGGTTCCCCAGCAAACGCCGACGACCCAGTCACAGCGTAGACCTTCGCCCACCTTGGTCCTGTTCTCGGCCGACAAGGAACTTATCGCACTGGTCAGAAAGACTGTCACTGCGCCATGGAAGATCGAATTGTGCGAGGACCCAGCCATCGGTCGCGAGGCCTTGGCCCGTCCCTCGGTGCGCCTGGTCATTGTCGATGACGGTGCGGTGGATGAAGAAGCGCGCGGATGGCTGCTGGATCGCATCCGCAAATTCGTCCCGCAAGCCTTGCTCATTTACATCGCCAGCACTCATAGCGAAGCCGACGAGCGGCGCGCCCGCTCCTACTCCGCGCAGTACTATACCGCCAAGCCGCTGGATATCGATCGGACTGCCCGCGTTATCGAGTCGTTCGCGAGGACCGCAATGGCGCGCGATGACGGAACGAGCCGGCGCTGATCTCGACGTGCCATTGAAGCGGTGACCGCGTCCCTTCGTCCAACCTAAGCCCTTGCGAGCAATTTATCGCTGTGAGCGCCATGCTGCGGACCTCGAATGACTTGAAGGCGCGGCGAAGGTAGGCTTACTGGATGGTCGTCGTGCTGATGGGAGTCTCTGGCGCGGGCAAAACCACCATCGGTCGTCTGCTCGCCGAGGAGACAGGCTGGAAATTTGACGATGCTGACGACCTTCACTCGGAAGCGAACAAGGCCAGGATGGCGAGCGGCATTGCTTTGACGGACGCGGACCGCGCGCCATGGCTGGCGAGCATTCGCGAGCTGGTCGCCGACGCCCTCGCGCGTAACGTTAATCTGGTGCTCGCTTGTTCAGCATTGAAACAGAGCTATCGTGATCAGATTACCGTCGATCGCGAGCGCGTGAAGGTCGTCTATCTGAAGGGGAACCGGCAACTGATCGAATCGAGAATCGCGCACCGAAAATCTCACTTTATGAACCGGAATCTGCTCGGGAGCCAATTCGAAACCCTCGAGGAACCTCACGATGGGATCGTGGTGGATGTTAGCGGCACGCCCGATTCGATAGTGAAAAACATCCGCAATCAACTCGGCATCTGAGCGATGAGAGAGGCTCGCAATCCGATGCGAAGTAACGCAATCACTTTCCTGTTTACCGTGCTGACCTTGCTCGGCATCGGAGTCGGCGCCGGCAACGCTGCGGATACCGCCATTCTGGCGGGAAACCATCCTCCGGAGGCGGAAACGCTTGCCTCCAGCGGCAATGCCGAACCGAGTAAGCCATTATCGATGGAGATCCGATTCACCGTTCGCAACGAGGCCGAACTCAACAAGCTCCTTGCCGAGCAGCAGAATCCCGCGTCGCCGAACTATCACAAGTGGCTCACGCCAGGCGAATACGATCAGCGCTTCGGCCCGCGCCAATCGGATCTCGATGCGGTTGCGGATTGGCTCAAGAGCGAGGGCTTTACGGTCGAGTCCGCATCCAACGGATACATCCGGTTCTCCGGCACCGTCGCGCAGGCGCAACGAGCCTTCGCAACGCGCATCGCGCGCTTCGGCGACGGAAGCACCTATGCCAACGTTGACGATCCCACGATCCCCGCGCGCTTCGCCGGTCTGATCGGCGGCATCCTGGGCTTGGATAATATGACCCATGCGATGCCGCTGGCGCAGCCCCAAATGCATCGAAAGCCTCCGACTCCCCCGGCCTCGATGCCGGGAAAGACTCCGCAGTCGCGATCATCGGGTCGGTATGCGCCGCAGGCATTGGTGAGTGGAGTCGGGGTGGGGTTCGCACCGCAAGACATCCGGACTTTTTATAACGACACGGTGGGTGAGGGACGCGACGGCAGTGGGGGATGCATCGCTATCGTCGGCGTGTCGGATTATCTCGATGACGCACTCAACGCGTTTCAGAATCAATTCATGCCTAATGATCCCGGATTCAACGTCACCCGGGTCGTGCATGGGCGCAACCCCGGCAGGACCCGCGACACCAGCGAGATCGAGGCCGAGATCGATCTCGAATGGTCGCACGCGGTGGCGCCGGGAGCCGCCCACAAGTACCACTTCGGCAACGACCTGCTGGACGCGATCAGCGGCGCGGTTGACGATAGCTGCGACGCCATCAGCATCAGCTTCACCTTCTGCGGCGCGCCATCCACCTATGCCAGCGCGGTCCATAAGTTGATGAAGAAAGCTGCGGCATCAGGCGAATCGGTATTTGTGTCATCTGGCGATGCTGGCTCGGCGGGAAATCCAGGCCACAATTGCGGGGTGGGCAATCGGCCCAGCGTCAGTGAGATGGCGGCCGATCCCAATGTCACGGCGGTCGGCGGCACCCAATTCGTGCCGGCATACGATTCCAACTACGATGTGGTCGGATACTCGAACAACGAGCGGGTCTGGAAAGCCGGTAACGGAGCGAGCGGCGGCGGCGCCAGCAAGGTCTACGGAAAACCTGCTTACCAGAAGGGTCCGGGAGTTCCCACGGATGGGAAGCGTGACATTCCCGATGTCGCGTTGATCGCGGGATCTCCCGGAGTTTTCTGGGGCGACGATGTCTACGGAAGCGGTGCAATCGATTGCTGCATCGGCGGTACCAGCGTCTCCGCTCCGGTATGGGCCGGCTTCACCCGGGTGATTTCCCAGATGCTTGGGGAGCGGCCGGGACCGATGAATCCGCTCATCTACGATCTGGCGAATCGGCAGTTCGGTCCTCAGGCGGTTGCGGGCGGCTTCCACGACATTACGCTGGGCGACAATGGCTTCAACGGCGTCAGCGGTTTCAATGCAGGCCCCGAATACGATCAATCGACTGGATGGGGCACCATCGATTTCGATGTCTTTGCCGCCGCGGTCCAGGCCCAGCCCGCTCCGACTCCAGGTCCGTTGAGGTTCCCCAAAAGAGTTTCCTTCGGAAGCCGCAAGGTTGACGCTTCACCCGGTCGGACGAAAATGATCAGACTCCGGAATCCCAGGAGGAATAAGATCGCCGCCGAACTTACCGCCGATGCGGTCCTCGCGAACGGCACCGACTTCAGCATCACGTCGTCGACGTGCACTTCGGGATCGATGGTGCCGGCCGGCGCGAACTGCGTCGTTGGGGTGGTGTTCAATCCTCGCACCGGGGGCAGGACGCGGCTGACTGATGTGCTCACCTTCAGCGACAACGCCTCCAACAGCCAGCAACAAGTCTCGCTCCGCGGCGTCGGCAGATAGCCGATCGACAATCAATTCTTCGCTATCGACGTTTAGCGTTCTCGGAGCTCTGCAGCGTCGCCTCGGCGCTCGAGGCCGACACAGGATGGGCACCGGAATCGCCACATAGATACTTGCGATACACCGGGAGCGCCGGATCATTCGTGGTGCTGATGGTGCTCTTCAGATCGTTGCGCCAATCGCCAACGCCCACGCACATATACTTCACATTCTTCGCGCAGTCGTAGGCATCCTTCATGAAACCGGTGCGGCCGATTTCCTCTGGCCTGGTCACCCCGGAACTTTCATTGAAGTAGATGAGGCCGTCGTCGCCGCGATGGACCGAGGCGGGATCCAGGTACGAATGACCTGGGTCGCCCTCGGCTTCCAGTGAATTGGCGCCCGGCTCCTCCACCCATCCGTCGTGCCCACTCCATTGCGCATACGCAGGGACGGTGGCCAGTAGCATCAAGACCGCCACCGCCGGACATATGTGCGGCAGCCTAGTCACTGTTGTGCCGCGCGAGCGAGCCCCATTTCGGGAGTGGACGATCTTCCGCGATCGTGCGCGCGAGTAATTCGCCGGCGCGAACGCTCAGCGCAACGCCGTGGCCGGCATAGCCTCCGGAGACCATCACCCGAGGATGCCGCGGATGCACGCCGAGCAAAGGGATGGCGTCTTTACCGAATGCGATCGGCCCTCCCCATGCGGCGGAGAATTGCACCTCGGCAAGCTTCGGATGGAGAGCGCGCACACGTCGGCGCATCCGTTCGAGCACCGCGCGCGACTCGCCCTCAAGCACATCTGCATTTTCCAAATCGGCGGGCGTACCGAACATCAGGCCGGCGCCGAAAATCACCCGGCCATCGGGGATGGTCCGGCCCCACAGATACGGCATATCGGTGGTGTAGAAAGGGATGCCCTTGGCGAGTCCGATAGCCTCCAGCGTCGAAGCATCCAGCGGTTCGGTAGCGCATGCGAAGGTCAGGCAACTGCTCAATGGCGGAGTATCGGGAAGGGTCGCATTAATCCAGGCATTGGTGGCAATGACGACGTGACCCGGTGTGATGCGCTCGCCGCCAACCTCGATCGCCAACTCCGGTGCGAAGGAAATCTTCGTCACCGCGGCGTGCTCCCGGATACTTGCGCCGACACGCAGTGCGGCTCGCGCGAGGCCCATCGTCAGCGCGGCTGGTTGGACTACCCCTCCTGCGACATTTTTCACGATGCACACCGGACTGCCCGCGTCGGTCCAAGGCAGCATCTTGTCGGGGGCGGCTGAGTGATGCTCGATTTCCCAGCATCCGGGGAGGAAGAGATCGCAGTCGATGCGTTCCTCGGCGACGATGCGCTCCAATCCGGCGACGCAGGTGCTGACTTCATCGAGGGGACCGGTTGCCGTGCCCTCGAGGACCAGACCCCCGGTGCGACCGCTGGCGCCGTCGGCAATCAATCCAGCTTCGTAGACCACACAGCGAATCCCTCGCCTCGCCAGATGCAGGGCCGCCGAGGTGCCGGTTAGTCCGCCGCCGACGATCGCCACTTCAGGACTTTGGGAAGTTGAGACCCTCGAAATTGGAGGGAGGCCACGAAGCCATGGAGGCTGGCCCCAATTTAGTTTGACCGATGACATCCCAGGCACTTGGCAGTTTTTTTAGCGTTGATTCTCTTTATAATCTTAAAAGATGTCTATGATACCTTGAATCAGTTCAGTCATCGCGCAACACTGGATGGTGTAAGATAATCAAATCAAACGTAGACGATATATAGAGTGTCAAAGCCATGCACATCCGGCGTCTCAGATTATATTTTGCTTTATTTCTGCTGATGTTTGCGTCCTTCGCCCTGCGAGGCATCGTTTCAACCTCAGGCGCCGCCAATCCGGTCCAGCTTGAAAATCTAAACCTCGGCACCAGCGCATGGGAACCGGCAAATGCCGCCAACAATCACGAGATCGAGGGTTATGCATCCCTGACCAGCGTCAATGCGGGCGACCAAATCAGCTTTTTCGTCAACACCCTCGATCCGCAATACTCCTTGACGATCTATCGTTTGGGATATTACCAGGGCCTGGGTGGACGGCAGATGACGTCGCCGGTAACAAGGACCGGGCTCGCACAGTCTATTCCGCCGCCGGATCCGGTCACCGGCATGGTCGAATGCAAATGGACCAACCCCTACACGCTCAGTATACCCTCGGATTGGGTCAGCGGGCAGTATGTCGCCCGGCTGCGAGGTCTCTCTTCCGGCAAAGAAAGCCTGATCGCATTCGTGGTACGCAATGACGGCCGCCGCGCAGACCTGATGTTCCAAAGCTCGGTCACCACCGCGCAGGCCTACAACGCATGGGGCGGGAAATCGCTCTACGATTACAACAGCACCGCGGAAGTTCCCGCGGTGAAAGTCTCCTTCAACCGACCCTACGACGATTCCGACGGCGCCGGCGAAATCCTCAGTTGGGAACTCAACATGGCGGCCTTTCTCGAAAAGGAAGGCTACGATGTCGTCTACTCCACCGATCTCGATACCCATGAGCGGCCCGAAGAATTGCTCCTGCACAAGGCTGTTCTCTCGGTGGGCCACGACGAGTACTGGTCATGGGAGATGCGCCAGAATGTCACCGCGGCGCGCGATAGCGGCGTCAACCTGGGATTCTTTTCCGCCAACACGATGTACTGGCAGATCCGCTTCGAGGCCAGCCCGGCGACCGGCGCGGCCGATCGAACGATAGTCTGCTACAAGGACCTCTGGGAGCTGGACCCCGCGGCCGGCCAGACCTCGACCTATCACCTGGTTACGAACCTGTGGCGCGACGACAAAGTCTCGCGGCCCGCCAATCCCGAAAGTTCCCTAATCGGGGTGATGTACAACGATTACGAGCCGGTGGATAGCGACATCATCGTGGCGGATGCGTCGAACTGGGTCTTCGCAAATACCGGATTGCACAATGGCAGCGCGCTCAAGGGGCTCCTCGGTTACGAAGTCGACCGAATTTTCGATGACGACGCTCCCGAGGGACTGATCGACCTCGCGCACTCGCCCTACGACTTCGAGGGGTCAACCAAGTACGCCGACATGTCGCTCTATACGGCCGACAGTGGCGCCACTGTATTTGCGACCGGCACCATCCAATGGACGCATGGCCTCAGCAACGTCAGCCCGTGGAGCGCCAGCCCATCGCGAGTAAATCCGGCGGCGCAGCAGATCACCCGCAACGTGTTGGCCCGATTCATCGATGGCGCGGCGAGCGCATCGCCGACGCCCTCGGCCACTGCAACCGCGTCTCCAACGCCGATTCGGACCGCGACCGCCACACCGGCTCGAACTGCCACCGCCACTGCGATGCCGACCGCGACTCCTACAACACATCCGACCGTCACTCCGACTGCGGTCGCGACTACTTCTCCGACACAGGCTGCAACGGTCACACCGACTGCGATTCCCACCCAATCACCTACTGCCACGGCGACTCCCGGCGCTGCGGTGCAGATAACCGCGCCGGCCACTAGCGCATCGGTCTCAGGCACGGTCAGCATCGTGCTGCAAAAGACCTCCAACGTCGTGTGGATCAATGCCTATGTCGATGGGCACTATCTCGCCTCGACGCCGCCCTCAACTCTGAGTTGGATCTCCACCACGGTTGCCAACGGAAGCCACGTCATTTCGGCGATCGGCTACAGCAGTGCAGGCGCGGTTTTAGGCACCGCGACAGTGACCGTCACGGTGCAGAATGGCGGCAGCTCGCCCACACCGATAGCCACCTCCACTGTAGTGGCGACATCCACGGCGGTAGCGACACCGACTGCGACCGCGACCGCCGGCGCCATCCAAATTACGGCGCCCGCCAATGGCGCGGCGGTCTCGGGGACGGTCGGCATCACGGTGCAAAGGCCGTCTAATGTTTCGTGGGTCAACATCTATGTGGATGGGCGCTACCTCGTCTCCAGCCCACCGTTTACCTTCAGTTGGAACTCGACGACGGTTGCCAACGGCAGTCATGTCATCTCGACCAACGGGTACAGCAGTGCCGGCGCAGCGGTCGGCAGCGCATCGGTTACCGTGACGGTGCAGAATTAGACCCAGCGCCCGGAGGTCGGACATTCGTTACGCTGCCGAGCGCGGCTTACGGTCGTGCTCGGCAGCGATTTGCGCGGCCTCGGCGCGAGCTTTCGCCGCATTCTCCAGCGACGGCGCAATGAGCGAAGTCCATCCGGTTTGATGACTCGCGCCCAGCCCCTTGCCGGTGTCGGCGTGGAAGTACTCGTGGAACAGAACCAGATCCTTCCAATGCGGATCAAGCGAGAATTTATCGACCCCGCCATGAACCGGACGGCGTCCCGAGCTGTCGGGCAGAAAGATACTGGCGAGGCGGCGCGAGAGTTCTTGCGCGACTTGCCCGAGGTCCATCAGTCGGCCCGAGCCGGTGGGGCATTCGATCAGGAAATCCCGGCCATAGAAATGATGATAGCGCTCGAGGCCCTCGATAATCAGGAAATTGACCGGAAACCAAATCGGGCCGCGCCAGTTGGAATTTCCGCCGAACAATGAAGTGGTCGATTCACCCGGGACATAATCGACACGATATTCCTCGCCATGCGATCGAAAGATGAAGGGCTCCTTCTGGTGGATTTTCGAAATCGATCGGATTCCGAATGGCGAGAGGAATTCGTTTTCATCCAGCACGTAGCGCAGCATCCGTTCCAGGCGCTCGCGCGAAGGAATCGCCAGCAGCCGCCGCTTCCCGCCATCGCCGCTATCCATATATGAGACCTGGCTGGCCAGATCATGGCGATTTTCCAAGAACCAGTTCATCCGCTTGACGAAGCCCGGTAGTCGCCCGATGTCTTCTTCCTCGAGCGCCTCGACCGCGAACAGCGGGATGATTCCTACCATCGAGCGCAGCTTAAGTGGGGTGCACTGTCCATTGATGAGAATCTGGTCGTAGTAAAATCCGTCCTCTTCGTTCCATAGCCCGGTGCCGCCGAGGCGATTCATCGCGTCGGCGATCGCAATGAAGTGCTCGAAGAATTTCGAAGCGAGCGCTTCGTAGGCGGGATTGGTCTTCGCCAGCTCAAACGCCATCGCCAGCATGGTGGTGCAATAGAACGCCATCCACGCGGTGCCGTCGGCTTGTTCGAGCTGACCGCCGCCGGGCAGCGGCTTGGATCGATCGAAGGCGCCGATGTTATCCAGCCCCAGAAATCCGCCGGAGAAAACATGCCGTCCGCCCACGTCCTTCTGATTGACCCACCAGGTGAAATTGAGCAGCAGCTTCTGGAAGGTGCGCTCCAGAAATGCCACATCGCGATGGCCGCGCGGTCCGGTCAGCTTATAGCTTCGCCAACTCCCCCATGCATGCACGGGAGGATTCACGTCGGAGAACGCGAACTCGTAAGCGGGCATCTGACCGTTAGGATGCATGTACCATTCGCGCAGCAGCAGGCTGAGCTGTTCCTTGGCGAAAAACGGGTCGAGCTTGGAAAACGGGATCATCTGGAACGCCAGGTCCCACGCTGCGAACCACGGATATTCCCAGGTGTCGGGCATCGACATCACGTCGCGGCTATATAGATGAGGCCAGTCCTGGTTGCGCGATTGCTCCGGGCTGCGCGGCGGCGGTGGCTGTGCGGGATCGCCTTCGGTCCACTGCTCGACGACGTAGTGATAGAACTGCTTGGACCACAACAGGCCGGCGTAGGCCTGTCGCGCAACCAGCTTTTCGGCGTCGCTGAGATTGTCGGGCAGCCGCTCGGCGTAAAAGTCGTTGGCCTCGCCGATGCGATCGGAAAATGTGGCGTCGAAGTTCGCGTCCAGCGGTTCTGCAATTCGCTGGTCGTCGGAAAAGAGACGCATCTTCAGCGTGATCGATTTTCCCGCTGCGATCTCGAAAGCATAATGCGCCGCCGTCTTGGTGCCGCTGGCGGCCGGCTTGACGGCTTCCTTGCGGCCATCAATCAGGAACTCATGGAACGCATCCTTTGCGAATTGAGCGCCGTTGGGCGTGTTCCACAATCGATGCGCATTGGTCTCGTTCTCGGTAAAGAGGAATTCCTTGAAGCCCACATCCGCGACGACCAGGTTCATGTCGCACAACGTCGAATGACTGGTGTGCAGCGAATTCGCCGAGGTCCGCTCGATGACCGGTTTCTCCCAGTAACCCTCGCCCTCGCGTCCCCACGACCAGGTGTTGCGAAACCATAGCGTCGGCAGCACGTGAATCGACACGGCCTCCGGGCCGCGATTGGCGATCGTGATGCGCACCAGGATGTCGTCGGGCGCGCCCTTCGCATACTCGACAATGACGTCGAAGTAGCGGTCGTCATCGAACAGACCGGTATCGATTAGTTCGTATTCGGGCTGATCCTTGCCGCGGCGTCGGTTCTCATCGACCAACCGGGCATAGGGAAATTCGCGCTGCGGATATTTGTAGAGCGCCTTCATGTAGGAATGGGTCGGCGTCGAGTCGAGGTAGAAGTAGTATTCCTTCACATCCTCGCCGTGATTGCCTTCGGGATTGGTCAGCCCGAACAAGCGCTCCTTGAGAATCGGATCGTGCCCGTTCCATAACGCCAGCGCGAAGCAGAGCCGTTCCTCGCGATCAGTTATGCCGAGCAGGCCGTCCTCGCCCCATCGATAGGCACGGCTGCGCGCATGATCATGCGGAAAGTAGTCCCAGCAATCTCCGGATTCGGAGTAGTCCTCGCGCACCGTGCCCCATTGGCGCGCCGAGAGATAAGGCCCCCATCGCTTCCAGTTGCGCTTGCGCTCGGCGTCTTCGACCAGCCGCCTCGCTTCGATATCGCGTCCCACCTGCTCCATAGGCGGCTTTTTATCCCCCTTACGCCGACGCCGTAAAGCGCAGCCTACACCGCCGACACCAACGAAGCGCGGGTCCCGCGGCGGCTACTTCTCACTATGGAAGCGCCACTGGCGGCCATCGCGCTCGAGCAGATGGTCAGCCTCCTTCGGTCCCCATGAACCCGCGGGATAGTTCGGGAACTCCCGCGCCGGCAGTGCTTGCCACAAATCCAGCAACGGGGTGACGATCCGCCAACCTGCCTCGACCATGTCGTCGCGCTGGAACAGCGTGGGGTCGCCGACCATGCAATCGAGGATCAAGGTTTCGTAGCCGGTGCTGGGGGCGGCGCCGAAATAATCCGAATACTTGAAATTCATATCGACCTGGCCGAGCTGCATGGTCGGCCCGGGGATTTTTGCGCTGAAACCGAGCGAGATCCCTTCATCGGGCTGGATATGCACCACCAGCAGATTCGGCATGGTGTTTTCGACGGCGGTATCCCGAAACAAAGTGAACGGCGCGCGTTTGAACTGGATCGCGATTTCGGTGAGGCGCTGCTTCATGCGCTTGCCGGTGCGGATATAAAACGGAACTCGCGACCATCTCCAGTTATCCACGAACAGTTTCATTGCCGCGTAGGTCTCGGTGTTCGATTCGGGCTTGACCTGGGGCTCTGAGCGATAAGCCGGCACCGCATTCTCCTCCTCGCTGCCGGCCCCATACTGTCCGCGCACCGCGCTTTGCAAAACCTCTTCGGGCTTGATCGGCGAGATGGCATGCAGCACTTTGGCCTTTTCATCGCGGACCGCGTCTGCATCGAAGGAGTAGGGCGGCTCCATCGCGACCATCGAGATGAGCTGCATCATGTGATTGGGCACCATGTCGCGCAGCGCCCCGGACTGGTCGTAGTAGCCGCCGCGCTCTTCGACGCCCACCGTTTCGGCCGCGGTTATCTGAATGTGATCGATGTAGCGGGAATTCCAGGTCGGCTCGAAGATGCCGTTGCTGAAACGGAACGCCATCAGATTCTGCACCGTCTCCTTACCGAGGTAGTGATCGATGCGATAGATCTGGTTTTCGTCCAGGGTCTTTTTGATCTCGGTGTTCAGGGCGTGCGCCGATTCAAGATCGCGCCCGAACGGCTTCTCGATGACGACGCGACGCCAGCGGCCGTTTTCTTCGGTGGTCAGGCCGGCATCGCCAAGTTGCTTGATGGCGACTGAGAAAAAGCGCGGCGCGACCGCGAGGTAGAAGAGACAATTGCCTTTGGTCGAATGTTGTTTGTCGAGCTTATCGATGACTTCGGCCAGGCGCTTGTAGGCCGCGGGATCGGCGAAGTCGCACTGCACATATTCGAGTCGTTCGTCGAACCACTTCCAGACCTCTTCGTCGACCTTGGCGGTCGCGAATTGGTGGATGTCCTTGCTTTGCGCCTCGCGGAATTGCTGGCTGTCGAATTGGTTGTTTGAAAAACCGATCACCGCGAATTCATTGGGCAACAGGTTGTTCGCTTTCAAGTTGTACAAAGCCGGAAAAAGTTTGCGTTTGGTGAGATCGCCGCCCGCACCGAAAATCACCATCGTACAGGGGTCGCCGATTCGTGGTTGGGCGCCTGCGCCATTCATTTCGTTTGCCATGGTGCTTTTATACCCTCAGCATCGCAGTCGAAGCGATTCTAAAATTCATGGGGACGCCGGGTCCAGGATTCGACTGATGCAAACGTTCGCTCTGGTGCCTTCTGACCCCCTCATCAAGGCGATGACTCGATCGGATTAGAGCCACCACTGAATCGAAGCAAAGCTTTATCGAAATTTGTCGGTTGACCCAATGTGGAGTTGTTGATAACACCCAGAATGAGCGTTAAGGAGAGATAATTTCAGCATACCTGAGTTATCTCGATCGAGCGATAACGAAGCGGCTGGCCTTCGGGCATCCAGTTGACCCCGCCGCTCCTCAATCAGTTTTAGAGGATCAGTTTTGCCAACATCTGGGGACAGACAGGAGGGAAGATCGATGGCCCGGCGCAGTCAAGCTCTCGACAACTTTCGAGTCCGGTCAGGCCATTCGGACCGGACATTCGCAAAGGGTGAGGGTAACGCAATTTCCGGTGATCTCGAACGCAAGTGCTTCGAGTTCGACCGCAAGATCGTCACAGGGGTTCTCGACACTTTGCGATCCGCCATCAAAGAGGGTGCATTGCAAATGGAGATGGTCGCCGACGAACGAATGTTCGACGATTCACTGTCGGGTGACTTCTCGCGCACCGCGGAGCATCTCAATCGCATGTCCGGCAAGTTGAAGAAGCTTCTCGGTGAAGTATGCAGCGCCACCGGGTATCCGAAGCTTGCGCTGGATTATCGCGGTCCGGGCGCAGTGGTCCGGCGGCTTCCCCATCGGCAGACATAAGGGAATCGGGGCGGGCGCGAGTTCGTCAGCCTCGCTTCAAACAATCTGGTTCAATGCGGTAAGGGCGGCTTCTTGAAGCCTCCCAACTCCTGTTCCAGCGCCTTGGCGAACGCCAGGACCGTCTCCTCGTCGAATGCGCGCCCGACGACCTGCACCCCGATCGGGAGTCCGTCGCGGTCCTGTCCGGCTGGCACCACCGCTGCGGGGAGTCCGGCGCAATTGACCCATGCCGTGGGCCATCCCGCCGCGAACAGATCGAACATCTTGCCGTCGATATCAACGTTCATCGCGCCATGCTCAAAGGCGGTGATGCAAAACGGCGGTCCGACAATGATCGGATAACGTTCCATGAACTGCTGCAGTTGAACGCGCAAGGTGTCGCGCTCGATCGAGGTTCGGAAGAAATCGGCCGCTGACTTCGATTCCTTCGATGCCATCAATCCTAGCCGCAGGCGCTCACGCGACATATGTTCGCGACCCGCCATCATCTCCTTTAGAAGCTGGCCGCCGTCCGCCATCGCATAATCCATCCAGATCCGCTCCGCCTCTTTTATCGGAGGGGTCTTTTGCTCTACTGGAACTCCGATTTTGCTCAGCGCCCGGGCCGCGCGCTCCGTCGCAGCGCGGATTTCAGCCGCAACCGGCGCGGCTGATTCGACGTCGGTGAAGAATGCGCACGCGGTCTTCTTGAGGTTCACCTTTTCCGGATGCGCTTCCAGAGTGGGCACCGTGTAGGGCGTGCTCGGATGTGGCCCGCGCAGGATGTTGTAGGCTTGCGTGAGATCGTCAACGTAGCGCGCCATCGGACCGATGGTCCCCATATGCGCGACCGGCGGCATTGCCCCAATCCCGGGCGGCAGATGGCCGGTCATCGGGATGCTGCCCCAGGTCGGCTTCAGCCCGACCACTCCGCAAAAGTGTGACGGCACCCGAATCGATCCGCGATAATCCGAACCGAGTCCCAGCGCGCACATGCCCGACGCGAGCGAAGCTGCCTCGCCACCGCTGGATCCGCCCGGCACCCGTCCGACATGCCACGGGTTGTTGGTCGGACCGAACAGCGGATTGTCGCAATCATAGTCCATCGCCATTTCGGGAATGTTGGTCTTCGCGATGACGATGGCGCCGGCCGCGCGCAAACGCGCCACCGTCGGCGCATCTTCGGTCGGAACGTGATGCTCGAGAATCTTCATGCCATCGGTCGAGCGGACGCCCTTGGTCTCGATGGAATCCTTGATGGTGATAGGCAGTCCTTCCAGCGGGCGGATGTCCTCGCGGCCGGACAGGCGGCGATCGGCTTCATCGGATTCCTCGGCCGCGCGCTCCTCGACCAGGGTAACGACCGATTTGACCTGATGATTGAGCGATTCGATCCGCTCGATGAAGGCCGACACCATTTCGGCGGCAGAAACCTGTCGGGAGCGCAGCATCTGGAGCAGTTGCGACGCGGGCGCGAAAAACAACTCGTCAGAAAATGCCATATTGACGATACCTCGACTTATCGCGGTTTTAACATTGCCACGATCGAGATGCCAATATGGGAGGCGGGACGGCCAGCCGCAAGGCGATTCTACCTCAGCGCGGCGCGCAACCGATCCTTATCGAATCCCGCAATGACGGTCTGGCCCGCGATTATCAGAGGCCGCTTGATGAGGTTAGGATCCCGCGCCATCAGTTCGATCGCACCTGCGGCGGTGAGTCTTTTGTCATGCAACTCCATCGCCTTGTAGGCAGGGCTTTTGGGATTGAGAAAATCCCGCGGGTCGAGGCCGGCGTCGTCGAACAGCCCGGTGAGTTCCGCTTTGGTCAGCGGATTTTTCGCATAGTCGCGCTCCTCCAGCTCGACGCCCAAATCATTGCGCAAGAAACTTCTTGCGTTGCGGCAGGTCGTTCAGGTGGATTTCCAGAAGAACTTCGCTTTCTTCATCTCGATCTCCACGGCTACTCGATGCTGGTGTCCGGCAGCGTCGAGGGGCCGCCAGGGTGTCCCACTGCTCCAGCGCCACGGTCCATCGGTTGCGCTCCTGCTGAGGTCGGCGCAGAAGGCGGCGTGTAAACCGGCGCGGTGGTTGCCGGAGAGGCGGCGCTCAGGGGCTGCACCGTGGTGGTGGTTTCGGCCGCGATCGGTGCGGTCTCGTTCGGTCCGCTGAAATGTATCGGTTCCTTGCCGGCGAGCATGTCGGGGGTGACGACATAATCTCCACCTAGCGAGCTGCGCCAGATGGTATTGGCAGTCTGGGTATTGCCTGCGGTCAGGACCCAGGCTCCGCCACCCACCAGGCCGCCCAACAGCGCATAAACCAACTTGGCGGGAATATACAGGATGTTGGTGGCCAGCGAGCCCGCGCCGTATCCCACCCCTGACCAATTTACCCCGCCCTCATCGGGTTGAGGCACCTGAGCCCCGCTCGCGCTCGTTCCGGTAGTGTTGCTGGTTTGTGCGAATGCGTTGCTCGCGAGCGTTCCGGCCGGAACCGTCATCATCAATGCGAGTACGCCTGCGACCAATCTTGAAGTGATTTTCTTCCTCATCGTCGTCCTCCTCCCCCCACAGGTTCATTCTATTCCACTTTCACCAGCGCGTCGCCCGGAATCAGGCCAAGCAAATGCTGAAAGGCGCGTTCCAGGTATTCCTGGTCCTTTGATTCCAGGGTCAGCTTCACCCGATATTCCGGGTGACCGATCTTTGGATACGATCCCAGCATCAGCAGCGGGTACATCGATAGCGTCGCGTTGAGATGCTCGGCGAGCGAACTCTCGACGCTATTGGTATAAATAGCGCGCATGAAGTACGGGTCGGCGTGCAACCGCGGCTTGAGAGCATTGAGCTTGCTCTCGAAGAGCTGCGGGATTCCCGGCAGCACGTACACATTTTCGACCTGCACGGTGGGAAACCGGATGTCACCGGCGTCATTCAGCACCGCACCTTCGGGAACATCGGCCATGCGAAGACTTGCTGCATTGGTGCGCTCGCCCATGTGTTTCTGGATCAGGGCCGCCAGTTCCGGATGCTGGATGAGCTTGCGTCCGAACGCGATGGCGACACCTTCCATCGTAATGTCGTCGTGCGTCGGGCCGACCCCGCCCGAGGTGATAACGAAATCGAAGTGGGTGGAGCAGTAGGCGACTTCTTCGGCAATCGCGGCGAGTTCATCGGGAACCACCGCGATTCGCTTCAGCTCGACGCCGAGGCTGCGAAGCTCGCGCGCGGTGAAATAAGCGTTGCTGTCCTGCACCTTGCCGGAGAGGATTTCATTTCCGATAACCACCAGCGCCGCGCTACGATCGTGCATAGTCACCACGCATTATCCTAACGCCATCGCGATGCGGCAAGGCGCGCTCGCGGGATTCGGGATGCAGCCACTACGCTTTTGAAACTAGCGGCCCGCGTGTTCGATATCGCTTCCCTGCCCCTTGAGAAAATCCTTGAAGCGCTTCTTGAGCCGATTCTCGATTTGCCGCACGCGCTCGCGGCTGATGCCGAACTTCTCGCCGATCTCCTGCAGCGTTACCGGTTCCTCGGACAGCAGCCGCGCGTGAAAGATTTCCAGTTCCTTGCCTTCCAGCGTGTTCTGGAATTCCTCGACCTTTTCCTTGGCGAAGGCCCGGAACTCCTCGCCCGCGGCGGCTTCCTCAGGATTGCTCGACGGATCATTGTCCGGCAGCACGTCGAGCAGTCGCGTATCTTCTGTATTCGGCACCGGCTGGTCGAGCGAAACCTCGCTCTGCGACATGCGCTCCTGCATCTCGCGGACCTCGCTCTCCTTAACCCCCATGCGCTGCGCGATCAGCTTCGGTTGCGGCGTAAAGCCCTCGGCCTCGAGCCGGTCGGTTTCCTTCTTGAGATTGAAGAACAGCTTGCGTTGCGCCTGAGTGGTGCCGATCTTTACCAGCCGCCAGTTGTTGATGAGATAACGGTAGATGTAGGCACGAATCCACCATACTGCGTATGAGGGAAATCGAATCCCGCGATACGGATCGAAATTCTTGACCGCCTCCATCAAGCCGACGTTGCCTTCCTGGATTAGGTCGAGAAGATTCTTGGAAGCGCGCGCAAACTCCATCGCGATCTTGACCACCAGGCGCAGATTCGCGGTCACCAGACGGTAGGCGTCCTCGCGGTCGTGGCTCTCGAGGTAGCGCTTGGCAATGACTGCTTCTTCTTCGCGCGTCAGCAGCGGGAAGCGCCGCACCTCGGCAAGGTAGCGGCTCAGTGGATCGAACGGGACCAGCGCCGCCTGCCGCTCCGCCGCCGCCTCGGCTTGCTCCGCGGCCTCCAGCAAAGCATCGCCATCCTCGTCGTCGGCATGGTCGGGCTCGACCGCGATCTGCACATCGGGATTCAGGACGATCTCTGCAGGAGCGGAGTCATCGCCATCGTCGGCGACGATTTCGGCGTCGTCGGGACGGGCGACCTTCAACGTGCGGGCTTTTCTGGTCGCGGGCTTGGGCTCCTCGATCACTTCCGGCTCAACGACCGAAGTCGGCGCTTTGCGCGCGCGCTTGGTGGGAGCAGCTTTCCCGGGTTTACGAGCCACGGCAAAACTCCGGCATCTGGCGAATTGTTAGCGAGAGAATGCGATCAGCACGGCGGTCGCATCGGCACCGTCCGGCGATCTCCGGGTTATTCCTTTTCGGGGAACTCGATCTTGACTTTGAAAGCGGCGATCTCGCGCAACGCCGTCACTACTTCCTTGTTGTCGGATTCGACCAACGGAGGCGCGCCCTTGAGCAACTGCTTGGCGCGACGCGCGCCCGCGAGCACCAGTTCAAAACGGTTCGGAACGTTGAGGAGGCAATCTTCTACTGTAATGCGTGCCATGTGGGGTCAATTCTCCGTTGCCACGGGGTTCAAGTCAACGCCGCCCACGAGGGCGGCGTTGACGCGACTTTTGCAAGATATTTTCCGATGGCGTCGAGGACCCGCCAACGAATCGTTAGGCGCGGGTTCAGGTGTTCATATCCACAGCCGGTGTAACCTTCTGAGTCGCGAGGCTGTAGACACCTCCCCTGATCTCCTCATCGCGCAGGCCGAAATACTTCTTCAACTCTCTGACAGTGATGACCACATTCTGATTGGTAGCGACCGGGATTACCTGGTTGCGGTCATTCGGGTTGCCGCCGTTGCGCTTGACGATTCTTCTGGCCTGTTTTACCGCGGGAAAAATCAGTTTCACAAAAGGCAGTTTTGGAATGGGCTTCGGAAACGTGTCGACGGCGGCCGCCACCGCACCGCAAGAAGTATGACCTAGTACGAACAAGAGCCGGGTTCCCAGGACGCTAGTGCCATAAAGCAGGCTATCAACCAAGCGTCCGCTCGCAGTATTGCCCGCTACCCGAGCTACGAACAAATCGCCTAGACCCTGGTCAAAAAGTAGCTCGGGAGGGCATCGCGAGTCCGAGCACGAAAGGATGGATGCGAAGGGGGTTTGCGGATTGCCCGCGAGGCAGGCTCGACGAATCGCATCAAGGCCTGGATGTTGCGGAGCCCCGGATGACCAGGCGTCATTCCCGTCCATCAAAGCCTGGAACGCTCCCGCTGGAGTGGCAGGGGCGTCCGGATTGCAAACCTCGGGAGCTTGAGCCAGTGCCAAGTCCCGCCCCAACAAGGCAGGAGTTGCACTTGCGAGAGCCGCCAACGCGCCGATTTGGAAGAATTTCCTTCTGCCAATTAAAGATTCAATTCCCATTACTTCCCCCCGGTTAGTTTAAGAGCAGTTGCCTTAACTAATATTGGTAGTTGTAGACAAGATTAAAGTCAAAGTCTCCTACAATCGGTTTCAATTATTTGGCGCCGTCTGACAATTCGCCGAGACGCCGCCGATCCTCAGCGGAGACCCTGGCCCACGGATGCGATTGCCCGCAGTTGTAGTCGACCATCAACGCATCGGGAGCATTCTTTTTCCAGGATGGAAACTCGCGCGCGGCGTCGGGCGTGAGGGGATTGAGGAAGAGAAGATACTCGGTTCCGACATCCAGATAGAAACCGCCACTGTTGCGCTCGGTGTAATCGACCAGGATTTCGGGCGGCTCGCCCTTAAACGTTTGCTCAACCCTGGCGCGATAAGGGACACCGGGATCGGAATCGGCGGAATCGTCGGGAGGGTAGAAATCCTTGCTTGATACAACGACGCCTCTGACTACCACCTTCGCGTCGCGGAACTCCTGCTCTAGGGTGGTCTTCGCGTAGAGCTTGCCGCGATAAATGCAAAGGGCGTCGGCGAGGCATATGCGACCAGCAGGGCGAACGCTGCGATAATCGCACATATTCCTTTCGGAACGATGGAGGCGTTGCGATTCAGATTCTTAGCGGGCGCATCGCGATGCGCCCCTACCAAGACGGATGTCGTGCCTGGTAGGGGCGTCCAAGAACGTTTTGTAGGACGCAGCGTTTCCTTGATCAGCCGCCGTAGTTGAAGCCGGTCTCCGACAACATCATGATTTTCGCGTCGCGCTTCAGATGCCCCTCGGTTACCTTGCCGATCACCGTGCTGTGGTCGCCCAGCTCATAGAAACCCACCACGTCGCACTCGACCGAGGCGGGGGCATCGCTGATGATGGGGCATCCGTTCGCGCCGGTCTCGTAGGCGAACTCGCCGAACTTTCCGTCCACCGGCTCGACGTGCTTGAAATACGAGGTCGCGATTTTCTTCTGGCCGCTCTCCAGGCACGAGAGCGCGAATTTGCCGGAATCCTTCACCATCGCGTGCGAGCCGGAATCCTTTTTAATGCCGACCACCACCAATGGCGGCGCGAATGCGGTCTGGGTCACCCAATTTACCGTTGCGACAGTGCTCTTCCCGCCGTGCGCGGCGCCCAGAACGTAGAGGCCGTAAGGAATCATCAAGAGCGCTTTCTTCTTGGCATTTTCATCCATGATGTTTTCTCCTTCGAGTCGATGCTTCGTGGTTAAAGATTAGTTCACGCTGTTTTTTGGAACGAAACCTGTCACGCCTCGGTTGGGTCCCTCGATGACCTCGATGATGTCGCCTTCGTCATCGCTGGACAGCACTTTTACCGGGGTCTTATCGTCGACATTTCGGGCTTCGACGCCTTTGCCCACTCCGCTGGCGAGCGCTCCGAGCGGCCCCTGTTTCTTCAGTTCCCCGAGTTTGTCGTATGTTTCACGATTCGGATAGATCGCCACCGTTTTCTCGCCCGGGGGGGCGACCAGGTAATGCTGGCATCCGGCGACGGCCAGTGAGAGGCCAATCAGCGAAGCGGCCAATGCGAACCGGTTCTTGAGCACTGCGTCCTCCTCCGCGACAGTCGATTCCATCCAGCGCTAGCATCAGTCTTAGCATGCGGAAGGAACCCCCGTTCAAGCGCGCGATGCATCGCGATTGACGCGGGCAGCCGCGCGTTTCAATCTCGCATAGTGGCGACCTCATCGGCGACCAGCCCCACTACGCTGCGCAAGATCGATTGCATCATGGTCAAAGTCGACGATGTCGACCGGGCGCGCGAGTTTTACATTCGCGTGTTCGGGATGCGTCCGACGTGGCGCGATGCGACCAGTGCCGGCCTCCGCTTCCCTGAAAGCGATGCCGAGATCGTTTTGCACAATATCGCGAGTATCCCGGTCCGCGTCGATGTTACTTATCTGGTCGATGACGTCGCGGCCGCGGTCGATGCTCTGAAGTTAGAAGGATGCACCATCGCCGCGCCTCCATTCGACGTGGTGATCGGCAAGTGCGCGGTAATCATCGATCCGTTCGGCACCCCGATGACGCTCATCGACCTGACCAAGGGCCCGCGCGCCTAGGCTCATTATCGCGCCTAGGCTCATTATAAGGTCCCTCGCCGGGACGTTCGCTTCGCTCTCGCCCGTCCTCTCCCATCGCCGGGAGAGTGAAAAACAACGACCGCTTCGAGGGTAATCAGTCAGTTCCATCCGACCCACCGCCATCCTTGCAGTTGACTTAACTTCGCGACCAGCGGGAGCGCCACGCCTTATCGCAAGCGTATCGCACCACTTAAAAACCGAAATTGCGGGGTATTTTCCTGCGTGATACGCTTTAGGGCTCGCGTTTGAGGACATCGAATCCGCTATTGCCATGCGAATCGGGATCATTTCCGACACCCATATTCCCGAAGCCTGCGAGCATCTGCCGCCCGCGGTGTTCGAGGTTTTTCGCGGTGTCGACCTGGTGATGCATGCCGGCGATGTCTACGTGAACCGCGTTCTCGATGAGCTTTCGCGCATCGCTCCGGTCATCGCCGCGCTTGGCAACGGTGATGAGGGCCTCGATGGTCACCAGCACAAGCTCGAGATCGATGAGCGGGTGCGCGAGGCGCATCAACTCGAGATCGAAGGCGTGCGCATCGGGCTGGTGCATGCGCTGCCGACCCCCGATGAGACTTCGCAGCAAGTGTTCCTCAACGCGATGGATCGCCACTTTGGCGGCCCGATGGATGTGATTGTGCAGGGGCATAGCCACTGCGAGGGCATCGTGCGCTTCGGCGACACGCTGGTCGTCAATCCAGGCAGTGCGACGCTGCCGCGCAATCTCACCAACATTCCGGGAACAGTTGCGATTCTCGAAATACTAAACGGCATCGCATCGGCCGAGATCATCAGGCTCGCCTAGGCGCGTCGGCGCCGGATCCAGGAGGGATTGTTGTCCGCACCAGAAGCCAAAACAGATGTCACTCCAAATGTCTCCGGCGAAAAACGCGCGGTTACGATGGAAAAGATCGTCAACCTGTGCAAACGGCGCGGGTTCGTCTTTCCTACCAGCGACATCTATGGCGGACTCGGTTCCACTTACGATTACGGCCCGCTCGGCGCCGAGCTCAAGCGCAACGTCAAGGAAGCATGGTGGCGCTACATGGTGCAGGAACGCACCGACGTCATCGGGCTCGACAGCGCGATCTTGCAGCATCCCAAAACCTGGGAAGCCTCGGGACATTTGAAAAACTTCACCGATCCGCTGGTGGATTGCAAAAAATGCCAGCATCGGTTTCGCGCCGACCAGATTCCCGATCCGACCAAATGCCCGGATTGCGGCGGCCAGCTCACTGAGGCTCGTCAGTTTAACATGATGCTCAAGACCTTCCTGGGTCCGGTCGAAGATAGCGCAAGCACTGTCTACCTGCGGCCGGAAACCGCGCAAGGCATTTTTGCTAACTTCGCGAATCTAGTAGATACACAGAGAGTCAAGTTGCCGTTCGGCGTCGCACAAATGGGTAAGTCGTTCCGCAACGAAATTACCCCGGAGAACTTTATCTTCCGAACCCGCGAATTCGAGCAGATGGAAATGGAGTACTTCATCAAGCCCGACGAGGCGGAAGAGGCCAAATGGTTCGAGTACTGGGTCGAGCATCGGCTCAACTGGTTCCTGAAGTACGGCGCCAAGCGCGATAACCTCCGGCTCCATCAGCACGCGAAGGAGGAGTTGTCGCATTATTCACGCGGCACCACCGACCTCCAGTATCACTACCCATTCGGATGGGGTGAGCTGGAGGGGGTCGCCAAGCGCGGCAGCTACGACCTCGATCAACACGCGGCGGCGAGCGGCAAGGACCTCACCTATTTCGATGAGGAAGCAAAAGCCCGATATCGTCCGTGGGTCATCGAGCCGGCGCTCGGGGTTGACCGCGCGATGCTGGTTTTCCTGCTCGATGCATATGATGAAGATGTGGTCGAGAACGAGGAGCGCATCGTGTTGCGCCTCGATCCTCGCATCGCGCCAATCAAGGCTGCGGTGTATCCGCTGCTGCGCAAGGGCGGACAGCCCGAGAAGGCGAACGAAGTTTTGATGATGCTCAAGAAGCATTTCACGGTCGCATACGATCAGGCCGGCTCCATTGGCCGGCGCTATCGGCGGCAGGATGAAGTCGGGACGCCGTTCGGAATCACCATCGATCATCAGACGATGGAAGATGACACGGTGACGCTGCGCGATCGCGACACGATGACGCAGGACCGAATTGCGATCTCCGGGTTGGTGGAAGAATTAACCTCGCGAACTGGCTGGTCTCGCTAGAAGTTTAGTGGTCGTCCATTTTTAAATTGAAATTTGGCATCCGCCGAGTGGGTCGGCGATGGGAGTAATACTCGATGGCACGAGTTCATCCGGAGATTTTCTTTTTTGGCGCGGGCATCGCGGAGGGCCGCGCCGACATGCGCAATCTGCTTGGCGGCAAGGGTGCGAACCTCGCCGAGATGGCCTCACTCAAGCTGCCGGTGCCGCCCGGCTTCACCATCTCCACCCAGGTCTGCAACTACTTTTACGAGCATGGCAACAAGTATCCCAAGGGCCTCACGGAGGGCGTCAAGAAAAGCGTCGCACGAGTGGAAAAAGCGCTCGCCCGCAAATTCGGTGATTCAAAAAAACCGCTCCTGTTCTCGGTCCGCTCCGGCGCCCGCGTCTCCATGCCCGGCATGATGGACACCGTGCTCAACCTCGGGCTCACCGACGAGACCGTCAAGGGCCTGGTCGAGGACAGCGGCAACGAGCGCTTCGCGTGGGATTCCTACCGGCGCTTCTGCCAGATGTACGGCGATGTCGTTCTCAAGCTGAAGCCGGAGAACAAGAACGATCCCGATCCGTTCGAGGAACTGCTCGACCACAAGAAGAACGCGCGCGGCGTCACCCAGGACACCGATCTGAAGACCGAGGACCTGAGGGAACTGGTAACCGAGTTTCGCTCGCTGATTCGCAAGCGAGTCGGCCGCGACATTCCGCAGAATCCCGAAGAGCAACTGTGGGAAGCGATCGGCGCGGTATTCGGCTCATGGAACAACGATCGCGCGATCACTTACCGGCGCATCAACAACATCCCGGGTGACTGGGGCACCGCGGTCACGGTGCAGTCGATGGTGTTCGGCAACCTCGGCGACGATTGCGCTACCGGCGTCGCATTCACCCGCAATCCGTCCACCGGAGAAAAAGGAATCTACGGCGAGTTCCTGCTCAATGCTCAGGGCGAGGACGTGGTGGCCGGAATCCGCACTCCACAACCGATCAGCCTCGCCGCGGGGCATGCGGCGGCCGCGCGCGAAGGCATGAGCGAGGAGGATCGACACGAGCAGTCCGCCACCCTCGAGGAGACCTTTCCGAAGATCTACGGCGAGCTGCTCAAAATATCCAAAACCCTGGAGCATCACTTCCGCGACTGCCAGGACATGGAATTCACCATCGAGCGGCAGAAGCTGTTCATGCTGCAAACCCGCAACGGCAAGCGCACGGCTGAGGCCGCAGTGCGTATCGCCGTCGATATGGCGCAAGAGAAGCTCATCGATCGGCGCACCGCTCTGATGCGGGTCGACCCGGTGCAGCTCGAACAGTTGCTGCATCCGCGCCTCGATCCGAAGTTCAAGAAGACCGTCATCGCGCGAGGACTCCCGGCATCGCCCGGCGCGGTGTTCGGCGAGGTGGTGTTCTCCGCCGACGAAGCGGTCGCGGTTGCCCAGGCGGGTCGCAAGGTGATCCTGGTGCGGATCGAGACTTCGCCCGAGGATATCCACGGGATGCAGGTCGCCGAGGGAATCCTCACCGCGCGCGGCGGCATGACGAGTCACGCCGCGGTGGTCGCGCGCGGGATGGGTAAATGCTGCGTCGCGGGCTGTTCCTCGCTCGAAATCGATTACAGCCGGGGCAAGATGAAGGCCGGCGACACCATCGTCAGCCGCGGCGAGTTCATCACGCTCGACGGCACCGCGGGCGAGGTCATCCTCGGGCGCGTGCCGACGGTCGATCCCGAGATGTCGTCGTTTTTCACCAAGTTCATGTCGTGGGCGGACCAGGAACGCACGCTCGGGGTGCGAGCCAATGCCGACACCCCTCATGATGCAAAGATTGCGCGCGAGTTCGGCGCCGAAGGAATCGGACTGTGCCGGACCGAGCACATGTTCTTCGGGCCGGTACGAATCGATGCGGTCCGTGAAATGATCATGGCGCAGAATGCCGACGAGCGAGCCAAGGCGCTGAAGAAGATTCTGCCCATGCAGCGGGACGATTTCGTCGGCATCTTGCGTGAGATGCAGGGCCTGCCGGTGACCATCCGCTTGCTCGACCCGCCGCTGCATGAGTTCCTGCCCAAGGAGGAAGAAGAGATCCGCGAACTCGCGCAAAAGATCGGCACCACGCCGCAACATCTGAAGCAGGTGCGCGAGAGCCTGTTCGAGTTCAACCCGATGCTCGGTCATCGCGGCTCGCGCCTGGGCATCAGCTATCCGGAAATCTACAAGGCGCAGGCGCGCGCGATCCTCGAAGCGGCGTGTCAGCTTCGCGCCAAGGGCGTGAAGGCGATCCCGGAAATAATGCTGCCGCTAATCGGCACCAAGAAGGAATTTGAGGTGCTCGCGGCGGAGATCCGCGAAGTCGCCGCCGAGGTCTTCAAGGAAACCAAACAGAAGGTAGCATTCACGGTCGGCACCATGATCGAGGTGCCGCGCGCGTGCATCGTCGCGGACCAAATCGCCGAGACCGCGGAATTCTTCTCGTTCGGCACCAACGACCTGACGCAGATGGGATACGGACTATCGCGCGACGACTCGGTGAAGTTTCTCAACGATTACATCGTGCGCGGCATCTATAAGAAAGACCCGTTCCAGGAGCTCGATGCCGAGGGCATTGGCGGGCTGATGAAAATTGCGGTCGAGCGCGGGCGCAAGACCAACAAGAACCTCAAGCTCGGCATTTGCGGTGAGCATGGCGGCGACCCCGCGAGCATCCACATCTGCAACGACCTCGGCCTCGACTATGTATCGTGCTCACCGTACCGGATTCCGGTCGCCCGCCTGGCAGCAGCTCAATCAGCCATCGATGCGAAAAAGGGCAAGCGCGAATTCAAGGACGTATAGAGGATATCGAAACGTGTGCTAGTATAGTGGGGCGGCGTCCTTCGGGACGCCGTCGGCGTTTTTGGAGGAGAGATCGCAGATGTGAAAAATGTAAAAACAAACCCACTAAGTTCAATGATTCTGCGGTATTTCGCTAAACATTCGTCACGAAAAAATGTTCGGAGAACGTCCTATCACGAACCCAAATCAAAGCACCATCCGTCAACCCGACTAAACTTGGATTAGAGGACAGCCGGTCAAGATCTCGCAGTGCAGAAATCGCAAAAACAAAGCCACTAAATGTAGGAGACTCGCGGTGTTTCGCTAAATATTCGCCTATGAATTAGTCGTTATACTTCTTCCCCAACGCGTCCATCTCGGGGGCGCCCATCAGCTTCACGAAGTCGTCGAACATGCCGCCGAGACCGCCACCCTTCACGGAGCCGGTTTCCTTCAATTCGCGCAGCGCCGCGCGCATCGACTCGAAGGCCACCATCAGCGTCGCGATGTGGATGGTCAGCTTGAAGCCGAGCTTCGCCAGGTCCGCAACCGGCAACATCGCGCCGTTGTATAGCACCGGCAGGTCGGTCAGCTCGCTGGCGTAGCGCGCGAGGTCGTCGCGCGTGCGGATGCCGTCGACGAAAACCATGTCGGCGCCGGCCTCCCGATAAGCGCGGCATCTGCGAATGACGTCCTCCCATCCGTTGACCGCCAGCGCGTCGGTGCGCGCGATAATCACCAGGTTGCGATCGCGACGCGCGTCGCACGCGGCGCGCACCTTGGGAATCATCTCGTCCATCGCGATGACCTGCTTGCCGGCGAGAAAACCGCATCGCTTCGGAAACACCTGGTCCTCGATGTGAAGCGCAGCCGCGCCAGCATCTTCATACTCGCGCACGGTGCGCCACACGTTCATCGGATTGCCGTAGCCGGTATCGGCATCGGCGATGAGCGGGATCTTGACCGCGTTCGCGATCGCGCGAACGTTGGCGACCATCTCGGTCATCGTCAACAGGCCCAGGTCGGGAAAACCTCGCGCGGCGGAGGTGCCGAAGCCGGTCATGTAGATGGCCTCGAAGCCCGCCTGCTCGGCGAGCCTGGCCTGCAGGCAATCGAACACGAACGGCGCGACGGTCATGTCTTTTTGGGCAAGCAGCTCGCGCAGGCGAGCGCGTGATTCGTTGCTCATGCGAAGTAGTCCTCGGCGCGTACGGCGGGAATATCGATGTTCATCACGCGGTTGTTGCGCAACACCTTGAATTTCACCGTATCGCCGGGGCCATGATTGCGCAGCGATTCGTAGAGCATGCGGCGCTCGTTGATGTCGTTGCCATCGACGGTGATCACCAGGTCACCCTGCTGCAATCCCGCCTTCTCGCCCGGACCACCGGGCATTACGCCCGCGATGACCACGTGCTCGCGCAAGGTGTACGACAGCACGCCGATCCAGGCCTTGTTGGGTGCGGTCACCCGCTTGCCGAACTTGATTAACTCGTCGCGCGTTTGCAGCACGCATTCACCCGGGATCGCGAGGATCGCGCGGCCCATATCGGCGAAGTTCAGATATGAGACGCCGATCAACTCGCCGCGCGCGTTGCAGACCGGGCCGCCGGACATGCCAATGTTGAGAGAGCCGGCGGTGACGCAGAGGCATCGATCGAGCATGAATTCCCACAACGCATCGAAGGGGCCGGTGTAGGTAATCATGCCCGCATCGGCGCATCGCTTCTCGCCGCCGAGACTGGCGACGCTGAAGACCTCCTCGCCGGGAACGCAGTGCTCCGCGCTCACGACTTCGACGCGAGGGTAATTTGCGCCGTCGATTTTCAGCAATCCGAGGCCGGTGGAATAGTCCTTGGCGATGATTCTGGCGGGAAACTGATCGCCATTAACCATCGTCACGATGACGCTCTGCGCCCCCAGCAGCATGTAGTGGACAGTCAGGATGAGTCCGTCGCTGCTGACCAGGGTGCCGGTCCCGCGCCGGTCGGTGCCGAGCCCGATGGCGGCAGAGACGTGCGTCTCCGGGACTTGCGAATGCACTCCCACCGTCGCGCGCGCGACTTTCTCCAACAATTGAGGCCTTGCGTTCACGTTACCCGCTCCGCGACTAAAAGCCTTAAGCAAATGGCGCGTGGATTCAAGCGGCGTCGGCGCTTGAATGTGGATGGATCGCCGATGTCGTGCTTCCTCGTTCCACAAAAAAAGGCGGCCTCGCCTTGAGACCGCCTCAAAATGGATTCTATGTTCTGGCTACTTGTTCGAGGATGCGTGGCCTGCGCCGTTGCCCTGCGGACGCAGCGCCAGCAGTTGCAGTGCCGTGCCGAGGTCGAGTTCGCTATACTTCTGATTGTTGTACAGAGTGTCGAGTCGATTCACCGCATCCTGGGGCGTGAGCTCCGACATCGAAAGTTGGGTCTCGACCTCATGAATGATTTTGCGCGATCCCTTCCAATGAAACAGATCGCCCGCCGTGGTGAGCGTGTCCAGCTTCGAGACGCTAACCCGCATCGCATCGGCATAGCCGTTGACGTAACCGTCTTTCGCGGCTCGATTGAGCTTGTTCCAAAACATGCCGTTATGGTTCGCGCTCGAAGATGCGAACGCGACCGCACCGCTTGCTATCAAGCCCACCACCACCCCTGCAACAAATCTCTTCATTATAAGAAGCGCTCCCAGGCTAGACCCGTGGTAGTATTTGTAACAGATATACGAACCGACTGCAAAAGTGGTTACAGGCATTATCTTTTTTGGATGCGCGGCCTTCTGGCTAAGTAATATCGGCAAAACAGCATGTCTAGGCGACATTCAGCATGTTTCTGATGGCCTCCGTGCATGGCGATGCATGCGCTCACTGCCAACCTTCGATGCTTGAACCTGCCGACGCGTGACAGGTCATTCTCACTTGATGTCGATTTACGACAGAATTCTTGCATTCATTGGCGCGCCCGACGCCTCGGTGTTCGAAGCCTTGGCGCTCGAGGTGTTCCGTTATCAGATCTCCAATGTCCAGGCGTATCGGGAACATTGCCGAGAGTTGAGAGTGCAGGAGGACGCCTGTACCAAGTTGGAGGACATCCCTCCCGTCAGTACGCTCGCGTTCAAGTATGCGCGCTTGGCCGGCGAGTTGCACAGCACCGACGAAAGAATCTTTCTCACCAGCGGAACTACCATCGGTGGATCGGAGCGCGGGACCCACATCGTTGCGCGGCCTCAGGTTTATCGTGCGTCGGCGCTCGCACATCTGAAGCAAATGATGTTTCCCGATGACCGCAGGATGCGCATCCTCGCGATGCATCCTACCGCCGACCGGATGCCCGAGTCGTCGCTCTCCCAAATGATCAGCTGGTGCATCGCGGAGTTCGGTGCAGGTCCTTGCGCATGCGTCGCGGATCGCAAGGGCGTTGATACCGATGCGGCATGCGACTTTCTGATGGACGCGGAGCGCAATCACGAGTCGGTGTGCATCCTGGGAACCACCGCCTCGTTGGGCGCGCTGTTCGCGCATCTGGAAAGAATCGATATCCGCATCGCGCTCGCGCCGGGATCACGAATCATGGACACCGGTGGCCCGAAGGGTCAGTTGACTCCGCTCGATGCCGAAGCAGTATGCGCTCGCTCGCAGGAGCTGCTCGATGTTGCGTCGCCGTTGGTCATCAACGAGTACGGGATGACTGAACTGTGCTCGCAGCTTTACGACGCCACCTCATTCAATTCGAGTGACGATGCGCCGGCGGGCCTACGCGTGAAAATCGCGCCGCCGTGGATGCGAGCGGCGGCCGTCGATCCCAAAAGCCTCAAAGCGATCGCGCCGGGCCAAATCGGGATGCTGCGATTTTTCGATCTGGCCAATGTCGGTTCGATCTCGGCGATTCTGACCGAGGATTTTGGCATCGTGAACGAAGCAGGCGATCGGGTGCGTGTGCTGGGTCGCGCCGGCGTCACCGAGCCGCGCGGGTGTGCGTTGGCGATCGAGGAATTCGAGGCCGCGGAAAATCAACGCCGGCAATGACGGAAGCCACTCGGATAGACCGCGCTGAGCCGGATACGATGCGCGAAACGATCGCGCGATTACGGCAAAACCTCGCGCACCACCCGGGAGTTGTGCGAGTGGTTGAAGCCCTGGACTCAACCTTCGATCGATTGAGCGATCGCACCTTGCCCGAGCGCCGGTCTGCGATCGCGAAAATAGCCGCGACCTCGGGATGGTCGACCGAACTCCTCGACGAATCCATCGATGCGCTCCTCGCCCCATTCTCGCGTGATGCGCTCGCCTCGTTCGCCTCGACCGCGCAATCTGCCCGCGTCGGCGGATTCATGATGCCCGCCAATGTTCCGGGTGCGGGCATGCATGAGCTGGTTGCTGCGTTGATTTCAGGCGCTGCGGCGCTCGTGAAGACCTCGTATCGGGAGCCGGTGTTCTTTCATACCTTCGCGCAGACACTGCGGCAGGCTGATCCGGTCGTCGGGAGTCTCATCGAAGTAACCACCTTCGGCCGCGCGCGCGAGGATCTGACGCGGCTGATGAACGGGCAGTGCGACTTCGTCGTCGCGCTCGGCGAGGACAAGAGCCTCGCACATCTTGCCGATGCCGCTCGGCTGTTTGGATTCGGCAGCCGGACCAGCGGCGCGTTGGTCTCGCTTCTCGGACCCGCCAACTTACCGGTGCTCGCGGCCGCCGTGGCGCGCGATGTCGCGCTGTTCGAGCAGCAAGGATGTCTCTCGCCTCATCACATCTTTGTCGCTGATGCCGACGGCGCCGATGCTCGACAATTCGCCAGCGCGTTGGGCGAGGCGCTGACTTCGCTTGCGGCCGCGCTCGCGCCGGCATCGCTTACCTTTCACGACGCTGCTGCGATTCGGCGAGTCCGAGAGCGCGCGCGATGGCGCGGAATTGGCGCGCATCGCGTTAAACTTTTCGAGGGCGCCAATATGGCGTGGACCGTCGTACTGGATCCCGCGGCGCGTTTCACGATTTCACCCGGGTATCGCACCGTGACGATATCGCCGATTCGCGATGCGGATGACCTCCTATCGAGGCTGGCGCCGGTGGCCGGACGACTCGAAGCTTTTGCACTGGCTGCGCCGACGCATTTGCGTGCGCGGTTCCTGGATGTGCTCGCGGGCGCTGGTGTGACATACGTATGCGATCCGGGAAAGATGCACTCGCCTGCGTTAAATTGGCCGCACGGCGGGAGCGCGTTTCTCGATTTTTTGGCCTCGCGCGATGCGTAATCTCAAGAATCTTTTTTTCGACCACGTCGCCCAAACCTCCGGCGCGCCACTGGGACTCGAGATTTTGCGCGCCGAGGGCTCGTGGCTCTATACCGTCGACGGCCGCCGTTATCTCGATTTCATCGCCGGAATCGGCGTCTCGGCGCTCGGTCACGGACATCCCGCGATCCTGCGCGCGATCGAGGAGCAGGCGCGCCGCCATCTGCACGTGATGGTCTACGGCGAATACGTGATCGAGTCACAGGTAAAGTTCGCCGCTCGACTGAGCGAGCTCCTGCCCCGCGATTTGTCACGCGTCTACTTCACCAACAGCGGCGCCGAGGCGATTGAGGCCGCACTCAAACTCGCGCGCAAGCATACGCGGCGTGCGGGTTTCGTCGCCTTCGACGGCGCCTACCACGGTGACACCATGGCGGCGCTCGCGTTGATGGGGAATCCTGCCTTTCGCGAGCCGTTCGAGCCGTTGCCCGGTCCCGTTCGGCATCTCCCGTACGACGAGGTCGCCGCGCTCGATGCAATCGATTCGACCGTCGGCGCGGTGGTGATCGAGCCGGTGCAGGCGGAAGGTGGCGTGCGAATTCCGGAAGCGCGATTCATGAAGGCCTTGCGCGAGCGATGCGACCGGGCCGGCGCCTTACTCATCTTCGACGAAGTATTGACTGGTTTCGGCCGGACCGGAAAACTTTTCGCGCTGGAACATTTCGGCATGACGCCCGACATCATCGTGCTCGCAAAGGCTCTGGGGGGCGGCCTTCCGCTTGGCGCGCTCTGCGGACGCGACGAGCTGATCGTGGAGTTTTCGCACGACCCACCGCTGGGTCACATCACGACTTTCGGCGGCCATCCGCTTTCGTGCGCGGCCGGCCTCGCGAGTCTCGAAACCATCGTGGGCGAGCAGCTTTCCGAACGCGCCTTGCAGCTTGGCCGGGAATTGGTCGCGCGGCTCAGCCATCTTCGTGCGCCGGAAATCGATGCGGTACGCGGCATCGGCTTGCTGGTCGGAATCGAGTTTCACGACGCGCAGATAGCGCATCGATTCGTTGCCGCAGCGATCGCCAACGGTGTGGTCATAAACTGGACTTTGAATGCTGAAAAGGTGGTGCGCCTCGCGCCCCCGCTCAATATCCAGGCTGACGAGGTCGATTTCGCGCTGGACGCCATGAGCCGCGCCCTCGAATTCATCCGCGCAGGAGGCTTGAGTTAGTCGCGGCGCTCAGTGAACCTTGTCTGGGGATGACTTCGCAGCGCAACAATGCCAGTCAGCGGATTGCTGACAGATTGGCTTCGCTATTTTCGTCGCGTCTGCCGGCGGACGAGGCGCGGATGAGCGACGACGAGACCTCGATCCAGGTACTCCGCGCGGGCAGTTCGATCGCTTTGGTATTCCTGGCGATCTATCTAGTTTACGATCTCTGGTCGGCGCCCGGCGGAACCTGGTTCGGCTCGATCTTTCATTGGATCACGATCCTCGCGACCTTGGGTTTTCTGGTCGCCAGCTTCACGCGCGGATTTCGCACCCATTGGAAACTCTGGAACCTGCTCTTCTCCATCATGCTGATCTCGATCTTCATCATGATCAGCTCGGAGACGCACGAAGGCGATTCCAGGTACATCACCATCCTGCTGTTCCCGGTCGCAACCGCCGCATTCATAAATTGGGAGTGGCAGTGGCAGGCGCTGATGGGTCTCTCCTGCATCGCGCTGTACGGACTGGCCGAGATCGTGATCCCGGTTCCCGGCGATTCGTTTCATCGATGGCTGGGGCTGTTCGCCGCAGTCGCGCTGGCGGAGTGCATTTCGTTTTTCATCGGCGTCTACCGGCAGCAAATCGATGCGCAAGTCGATCAGCTCAAGCAGGCGGCGGCATTTCGGGAATCGCAAATCGCCACCATGGCGCATGACATTCGCAGCCCGGTCGCGGCGATCGCCGGCTTTGTCGATCTCCTCGATGACGACGATTTGGAAGAAGACGATCGCAAGGCCATTCTGTCGCGCATCGGAACCACCGCATGGTCGATGGACCTCACCGTCAGCAACGTTCTCGACCTCTACCAGATCGCCGGCGGCCGCATCTCCGCGACGCCGATGCGGGTGGATCCGAATCGGATCGTGGCCGATGCGGCTTCGAACTGCGCGCCCCAGGCCATTCACAAGGGACTCCAGTTGATAGTTGACTACGGTGAGGTGCCGCGCGGCAACTTCGATCCACGCCATCTTGAACGCATCGCGCGCAACCTGCTCGCGTATTCCATCTCCCGCGTATCCAGCGGAGAGATTCGGCTGCGCACCCTTTCCACCAATCTTGGCATCACCATCGAAGTGGAAGACGACGGGCCGATGCCAAACGACGAGGAACTCGCGACCTTGCTCAATCGAAGTGAGGCCAACGGCAGTCGGCCAATCAAGACGATGCTCGGCATCTACGTCGCGCGGGCGCTCGCGGAAAGTTCCGGCGGCGGAGTGAAAGTGACCTTGCCGACCGAAGACCGGATCCGGCTGGTCGCCGAAGTGCTCTCCTCAAAGATCGAAGCGAAGCCGAGCGTCGCCTGATTGTCGATGCGATCGAACATCAAAACTCCCGGCGAATTCGAGCTCATCGATCGCCTGGTCAAGGGCCTTCGCATGACGCGGCGAACGATCCTCGGGCCCGGCGACGATTGCGCGATCCTCGCTCCCAGCAAGCGACCACAGCTCTTCACCATCGACTCGATGCTCGAAGATGTGCACTTTCGAATCGCATGGGGGCCGCCGGAAAAGCTCGGCGCGAAGGCGCTCGCGGTCAACCTCAGCGATATAGCCGCGATGGGCGGAACCCCGACGGCATGCGTGATCAATCTAGCGATCCGCCAAGGCCTCGATGCGCGCTTCTTCGATCGCCTTTACTCCGGACTCAGGGAAGTTGCAGCGCGTTACAATACTGATGTGGCCGGCGGCAACATCACGCGTGCCGACCGTCTGGCGATTACCATCGCACTGCTCGGCGAGACTTCCGTCGGTGTCACTCGCCGCGACCTCGCGCGCGCGGGGGACGACATCTTCGTGACCGGAACCGTGGGTGATTCATCGGCGGGACTGGCGATTTTGAACCGGAAGCTCACGGTGCGCGGGGCCGCTCGGACCTTTCTCCTCGAGCGCCATCTGAATCCTACTCCGCGCATCGAGGCGGGACTCGCGCTCGCGAAGCTTCGTGCCGTTCCGGCGGCGATCGATATCAGCGACGGCCTGTTGCAGGATCTCGGGCACATCCTCAAGCGCAGCCGCGTCGGCGCCGAGATCGATGCGACCGCGATCCCGGTCTCTGCCGAGTATCGCGCCGCGATGGGCGATGACCTGACCCTGGCGCTCGGCGGCGGTGAAGATTACGAGCTGCTTTTCTGCACCCGCCCCGCGCTATCGGAGCAGGCGCTGACGCGTGCTCTGGGAGTGCCCGTGCACCGCATCGGACGGATCGTTAAAGGATCGCAAACGCTGATTCGGGGAAGCAAAGGCACACTGATGCCGAAACTTCGCGGCTGGGATCAGCTGCGGGCAAGCGCGTGAGGCTTCACTCTTGATGCTGATCCTCCCCATCGTCGTGGCGGGACTGCTGCTGGTGAGCGCGCTCCTGGCTGCGTCGGAAACCGCGTTGTTCGCGCTGACCCGCATGGAGCATACGCGCGAGCAACTGTCCGCGGCGGTGCGCGATGCGGTAGGTCGCCTGATGCAAAGGCCGCTGGAGTCGCTGATCGTCGCGATTGGATTGAACGAGGCCTCCAATGTATTCGCCGAATGCCTCGGGACAATTTTCTTTCTCACCTGGCTGGGTCCGCTGGGCGGCTATGTCGCGGTGCCGGTGATGTTCATCCTGGTGCTGCTGTTCTGCGACATAACCCCGAAGACTTTTGCGCTCGGGTTTCCCGGCGGCATCGCGGCCATCACCGCGCGCCCGCTGGTGGTGTTGGTCGAAATCGTTCATCCGATCCTCCGCCGCTTCGTGGCTAGCGAGGCAGCGCCGCTTCCCGAGCCGGTTTCCGAATCCGAATTCAAGGCGCTGCTGCGGCTGGGTGAAAACCTGGGCGAGGTGGAACCATCCGAGCGCGCCATGATTCATCGGGTGTTCGAATTCGCGGCGCGGCGCGTGAGCGACATCATGACCCCGCGCGATCGCATTTTCATGCTGGACATCAACACGCCGCCCGACGAGATTTTCGCGCAGGTCATCCAGGGGCATTTCTCGCGGGTGCCGGTCTATCGCGGCAGTCCGGGAAACATTGCCGGCGTCCTCAATGCCAAGGATCTCGTGAGCAGGCGTCTGGAAGCCACTCCCCCGCGCATCGACCGCATCATCCGGCCGCCGGTGTTTGTTCCGCCGGGCAAGCCGTTGGGTGAGTTGTTCGACGAAATCCGCCGTGAGCGCGTATGGATGGCGCTGGTGGTCGACGAGTTCGGCAAACTGCTCGGCCTGGTAACGCTGGAAGACGTGCTCGAAGAGCTGTTCGGTGAGATTCGCGACGAGTTCGACCTCGAAGGCCCCGAGCTGACCAGGGTCGGCGAGCGTGAGTGGCTGGCCTCGGGCGGCATCGACATCAAGCGGCTGCGCGACGAGTTCGGTGACGGATTTCTAAACGCCGGCGGCGCGCGCACGCTGAGCAGCCTGATTCTGCGGACCCTGCGCCGGGTGCCGCGCGCGGGCGAATCGGTGAAGATCGGCGACTTCGATGCCATCGCGGAACGCGTACGCGGCGCAACCATCGAGCAGGTGAGGTTGCGACGATGATCATCGTTAGCCTCGGGGTCGCGCTCGCTACCGTCGCATGCATCCTGCTGCAGGCGCTATCTGCCGCTAGTGAGATCGCGCTGGTTTCGGCCGACGAAGCCAAGATGCAGGCCGAAACCGAGAGCGGTGGCCGATTGGCGATGGTGCTCGGCAAGGTTCTGCAGAATCGCGATCGGTTGCTCGCGCTGGTGCTGACTACCAACAATCTCGCGACCGTGATCGCCGCCGCGCTGCTGACCAGTTTTCTCCATAGCATCCGTCCCCACTACGCGTTGTGGGCGCCGTTCATTCTCGCGCCGCTGACGCTGATCGTCGGCGAGGCGATTCCGAAAATGATCGCGCTGCGGCGCGCGGTGGACTTCGCGCGCGTGACCGCGCGTCCGCTTTCGATGCTCGCCACCGTGCTGGCGCCGTTGCTGGCCGCGGAAACCGCGCTCAGTGGACTCCTGCGGCGCATTGTCGGAGTGCCTTCCGAAGTGGAAAGCGTGTTCCTGAGCCGCGAGGATTTGCAGTTGCTGCTGGAACGCCGCGCACCGCGCGCCGCTGCACCACAGAGCGACGCGATCCTTCCGCTCGAACGCCGCATGATTAGCCGCATCTTCCGATTCGCCGATGCCGAAGCGCGCAAGGCGATGGTACCGCTGGTGCAGGTGGTAGCGATGCCTGAAGATACCCGGCTTGATGCCGCGATCGAGTTGGTGCGTCGCGAAGGCCATAGCCGCATCCCGGTGTTCCGCCGCCGCATCACCGATCTGGTCGGCGTGGTGCACGTCTTCGATCTGCTCGAAGCTCCCGACCTGGCCGCTCCGGTCAGCGAAGTGATGCGGCCGGTGAGCTATTTTCCCGAGTCGATGCCGTTGGATGAAGTGCTGCTCGCATTGCAGCGGACGCGCGAGCATTTGTCGGTGATCGTCGACGAGTACGGCGGCGCGTCGGGAATTCTCACGGTCGAGGATCTGCTCGAGGAAATCGTTGGCGACATCGAGGATGAATATGACGCGGCCGAACGGCTCACCCGCATCGTCAATAACCGCATGCTGCGCGTGATGGCGCGCGCGCCGGTCACCGAACTCAACGAACGCTTCGGCTTAAAACTCCCCGAAGCGGATGAGTATGCTACCATCGGTGGGCTTGTGGTCGAGCGGCTGGGTCATATTCCGAAACCTGGCGAACAGCTCAAGGCGGGCGACATCACGGTCACGGTGCTGCGCAGCGATGCGCGCGCGGTGCGCGAGGTGATGCTGCATCTTGCGCGACCGTTGCGACCCGAGTACACGCGCCGCGAATGACCGAAAAAAGAATCCGCGAAATTCTCGCATCCGTCGCGTCTGGCAAAGTCGGCGCCGATGACGCTTTTGCCGCGCTCAAGGATCTCCCCTTCGAGGATCTGGGATTTGCCAAACTCGATTCGCATCGCACCATGCGCCGCGGAGTTCCCGAAGTGGTTTTCGGGGAGAACAAAACCATCGATCAGATCGCCGCGATCGGCACTCGGGTCGTGAAATCCGGCGGCAACCTGATCATCACTCGGCTCGCGGCCGACAAGGCACGCGCCCTGAAGCGGCGGATTCCGCGCCTGAGGTATCTGCCCGATCCGCGCATCGCAACAATCATCGTCGAATCGGTGAAGCCCTCGGGTCATGGCTCAATCATGGTGATCAGCGCGGGAACTTCGGATATTCCGGTCGCCGAGGAAGCGGCGGTTTGCGCCGAACTGTTCGGCAATCGCGTGACCAGGCTTTACGATGTCGGCGTGGCGGGACTCCATCGGCTGACTTCCAACCTCGACTCGATCAAGGAGGCGAGCGTGCTGATCGTGGTTGCCGGAATGGAGGGCGCGCTGCCTTCGGTGGTGGCGGGCCTGCTCGACAAGCCGGTGGTGGCGGTGCCGACCAGCGTCGGCTATGGCACCGCGTTCGGCGGGATCGCGGCATTGCTGGGAATGCTGAACACCTGTTCCAGCGGCGTGACGGTGGTGAACATCGACAATGGATTCGGCGCAGCGCTCGCCGCCACGCTGATCAATCGGGTCGGATTGAAGCACAGCGGCTGATGGCGAAGCGTGACCTCACTACCGGCCGCGCGCGGCGTGCGATGAAAATGGGCGAACTCGCGTCGCAGGTCGGATACAGCTACCTGTGGACCTCGCTCCGGCGCCCCTTTCTCAATGCGGGAGCGCGCGAACGCGAGCTGCTGGAAACCCACATCCGCAATGCGCAACGAATCGTGGAAGGTTCGGCGCAGCTTCGCGGCGCGTTTCTCAAGCTCATCCAGATGCTTTCGATGCGCCACGACTTGCTGCCGGGGGAAGCGCTCGAGGTGCTGAAAGCGACGCAGTCGAACGTTCCTCCGATGAGCTATCCAATGATCTCGGAGCAGATTCGCAAGGAGTTGGGCGGCAAGCCGGAGCAGCTTTTTCGCAACTTCGATCAGACCGCTTTCGCCGCCGCATCGCTGGGCCAGGTGCATCGCGCGAAATTGAAGGACGGCCGCGACGTCGCAGTGAAGGTGCAGTATCCGGGGGTGGAGGGCACGGTCGAGCAGGACCTCAAGAATCTGAAAATTCTGCTGCGGACGCTCGGTTCGATTGCGCGAGATGTGATGCGGCAGAAGGTCAACGTCAACACCATCTACGGCGAACTCGAAGTGCGCCTCAAGGAGGAACTCGACTACTACCTCGAGGCGCGCAACATGACCGAGTACGGGAAATTTTTCGCCAACGATCCTGACATCATCATCCCGCAAGTGGTCAAGGACTTGAGCTCGCGCCGCGTGCTGACGATGACCTTCATCGACGGCTATCCGTTGATGGACGTGCTCGGTGTGGTGGTGGAGGAAGATTTGCGGCGCTGGGTTGCGCGCAAGTGTTCCGAGTTCGCGTGGCGTCAGGTCCTGGAATTCGGAACGTTGCACACCGATTTTCACCCGGGCAATTATCTTGTGACCTATCACCCCAACCTGGGGGTGCTGGATTTTGGTTCGGTCCGGCGCTTTTCCGAACCGGTGCGAAAAGGTTATCTGCAGGTCGCAAAAGCGATCATCGATGAAGACGACCGATCGCTCGCGGCGGGCCTGGTCAAGCTCGGATACATCGATCGGATGCAGGATCCCAAGCCGATGCTGAAAGTCATACGCATTCTGTTCGAGCCGATGTACATCAAGGGCGAATTCGATCCAGCTTCGTACGACACGGTCACGAAAGCGCAGCAAGTCGGCGAGCTGGCGTTGGAGAACAAGCTATACAAATCGCCGGACCACGCCGTTTTCCTTTTGCGCGCACTGGTCGGGCTGGAAGGGATCATCATGCGGCTGGGTATCAAGGACGACTACCGCAGCATCTTCGAGCGATGCGTCGAGCGCGCGCTTCGGAAGTGACGATTCGGCTGAAGGCAGCCGCCGCGATCGAACTCGATAGCCTCGAGCGCCATCGCGACCATCACTTCCGAAGAACGACAAAACGACGGGTCGCCGGCGAAAAGAGCGCGCTCGCATTTATCAACGAGGTCGGCTTCTGTACCGGCTTCAGCGCGGGTCTTGGAGTACCATGCCTGCGCGAGGCGATCGCCGGCGAGCGCGAGCCGAAAATTCCGGAACACCTGCAGCACGACTACGCCATCGGCATGACCTGGGGCATCAAGGACACCCTGCCCGCAAAGCGTCTGGTCTACTATGGAAAAGCGATCGCGGGACGCCCCAGCTTCATCGCGCGTGACATGCTCGGCGCCTTCCTTCGCTTACGCATCGAGCCGGGCGGATATGCGAAGCTCTATCAACGCGGCCTCTTGAGTCATTGCGCCAAGCTGGTGATGGATACGCTCAGCAGGCGCGGCGCGTCGGAAACCATGGCGCTGAAGCTCGCGAGCGGGTACTCACAGCCTTCGCGGCGCAGTGAGTTCGATCGCGCGATGAAGGATGTGCAGGGAAGATTTCTCGCGCTCAAGGTCGAAGAGCGTTCCGAGCCGTTCACGTATGTGTGGGATACCCTGGAGCATCGATGGCCCGACGCGCTGAAGGAGAGCCGCGCGTTATCCAAAGGCGAAGCTGCCTACCGTGTGATGCGTCGCTACTTCGAAATCGCGGGCTTCGGCAGCGAGCGTACCCTGGCGCGGATTCTCCACATCGATCCCGCACTAGTCGATGTTGCCGCGCGAAAACTGGCGCGCGAGAAGGTCATCGCGCGTGAAATGCGCATCGCGGGCGCGGCAGGCACCTATTCGGTGCTGCATGAACTCATCTGAGAGACTCTCTCGCCGGTCCGAAATGCACCTTCGCGATTCGAGTCCGTGGCGCTGAGAAAGAACCCTGCCGCTCGACCCGCGCGCAAATGCGCAGAAGGCGGGTATCCAAAGTCGCATTGGCGTCTTTTCGCTCTTCGGCAGTGGCGCAATTTTTTGCGCCCTTGTTTCACGTTTCGTTACACTGCACATTGGTTGGACGCGTTCGCGAAGAACGACTAGCGCGGCATGGCTGCTTCAGAAATCAGCGAACATAATCGCCTTCTGTTCGTAAGACTGATCGAGCATCACATTCGTTTCACGCTGGCAAAGCGTCGGATCGACTTGTCGAAGCACGACTGGTATCGAGCGACCGCGATGGTGGTGCGCGACATGCTGGTCGAGCGGATGCTGGGCACCCGGGCCGCCTTCGATCGCAAGGATGCCAAGAAGCTCTACTATTTGTCGCTGGAATTCCTGATCGGCCGATCGCTGGAAAACAATCTCTTCAATCTCGGCATTCTCGACTTTTGCCGCGAGTACCTCGCGGCAAACGGGATCGATTTGTTTCCGCTTTTCGAGGAGGAGCCGGATGCGGCGCTCGGCAATGGAGGCCTGGGCAGGCTGGCAGCGTGCTTTCTCGATTCGCTCGCTACCATGGATATGCCGGGCTACGCATACGGCATCAACTACGAGTTCGGCATTTTTCGCCAGCAGATTCGCGACGGCTACCAGATCGAGCAACCTGACAGTTGGCAGCGCGAAACGTCGCCGTGGCTGGTGACCCGTCCCGAAGAGTCATGCCAAATCCCGGTTTACGGACGCATCGAGTATCGGCCCGACCGGCGCGGCGAGTATCGCCAGACCTGGGTTGACCGGCGCGTGCTGACCGGCATTCCGTCCGATTTGCCGATTGCCGGTTTCGGCGGCCGCACGGTTAATTTCGTGCGATTGTACTCGGCTGCCGCGTCCAACGAATTCGACATGCAGATTTTCAATGCCGGCGACTACATGAAAGCGGTCGAGCAGAAAATGGTCTCCGAGACCATTTCCAAGGTGCTCTATCCTTCGGACGCGGTCGCGGCCGGACGCGAGCTGCGGCTGCTGCAGGAATATTTTTTTGTCGCCTGCGCGATCCGCGATATCGTGCACGGATACTTGCGGCGGGGGGAAGACTTCGACGACTTCCCGGACAAGGTCGCCATCCAGCTGAACGATACGCATCCCGCATTGACCATCGCGGAACTGATGCGCCTGTTCGTCGATGAACACGAGTTGCCGTGGGAAAAAGCGTGGGATATCACCCGCGCCACGGTTGCTTACACCAATCACACGCTGATGCCGGAAGCGCTCGAGCGATGGCCGGCTGGATTGCTGGAGCGGGTCGTCCCGCGCCATCTGCAAATCATCTACGAAATCAATCGGCGCTTCATGGATCGAGCGGCGTCGGTGTGGACCAACGATCCCGAAGCGCTACGGCGGGTTTCGATTATCGAGGAAGGCAATGAGCGTCAGGTGCGGATGGCGCATCTCGCGGTAGTTGGCAGTCATTCGATCAACGGGGTTTCCAAGCTTCATTCCGAGCTGCTCAAAACCCGGCTGCTTCCGGAATTCAATCAGCTGTGGCCCGAGCGTTTCAGCAACAAGACCAACGGAGTGACTCAGCGACGCTGGCTGCTGCAAGCCAACCCGGGTCTCTCGAAACTGCTCGACTGGGCGATCGGCGAAGGATGGGTGACTGATCTCGATCGGCTAATCGGGGTCGAGCAGTTTGCCGACGACGAGGGCTTCCAGGCCAAGCTCCGAATTACCAAACTGGAAAACAAGGAACGGCTCGCGCGCATCGTCAATCGAATCGCGAACGTGGATGTCGATCCCGCCTCCATCTTCGATGTGCAGGCCAAGCGCATTCACGAGTACAAGCGTCAACTGCTGATGGCGTTGGGAATCGTGCATCAGTATCTGGCAATCGTCGAGGACGGCGTCGAACCGCCGGTCCCACGCGTATACATCATCGCGGGCAAGGCCGCCCCCGGGTACTGGGTCGCCAAGATGATCATCAAGCTGATCAATAGCCTCAGCGACGTGATCAACAACGACAACCGCACGCGCGGCCTGATCAAGGTGGCGTTTCTGCCGGATTATCGCGTCTCGCTGGCCGAGAAAATCATTCCCGCCGCCGACGTTTCGGAACAAATCTCGACCGCCGGCACCGAGGCCTCGGGGACCGGCAACATGAAGTTCGCGATGAACGGCGCGTTGACAATCGGAACCCTCGACGGCGCGAATATCGAGATTCGCGAAGCGGTGGGCGCGGAAAATATCTTCATTTTCGGGCTTACCGCCGAACAGATCGAAGAGCATATTGCCAAGCGCACCTATCGGCCGCGCGACTTTTACGATAGCGATCCACGCCTGCGCCGGGTGCTTGATGCGCTGAGCTCAGACCGCTTCTGTCCCAGCGAGCCGGGGCTGTTTCGCTGGATCCGCGATGTGCTTCTGGAGTCCGACAAATATTTTCTGCTTGCGGATTTCGGATCCTACGTCGACACCCAGGCCGAGATCACCCGGTTTTACACCCAGGAGCGCGAGTGGAATCGCCGGTCGGTCCTCAACGTGGCGCGCATCGGCAGGTTTTCGAGCGATCGCACGGTTGGGGAGTACGCGCGGGAGATCTGGGGCCTCGAGCACTCGCGCCGCTAGCGTTCCATCAACGATTGTAGATGCCTAGCCAGCGCCGACGATCCTCGACGATGGGGCGGCGTTCCTTCAGCAGCGCGTACGCCTCGTCGAGTGTCATTGCGCGACGTGTCTTGAGAAACCACGCGATCACCAGTGGCGCGCGCTCACATCCTTCCTCGCAATGCACCAGCACACGCAATCCTCGCGCGAGGCCATCATCTATAAGCTCGGCGGTCCGCTCCAGCGTCTCGAGGCCATTGGCGAGAAATGGCATGTGAATCGCGTGCGCCGGCTCTCCCTCGAGGAGGTCGGGCAGCACGTTGATGATCATGCCGTCGAAGCGCTGCGCATCCTGAAGATCGCCGACGAACAGATTCGGAATGATCTCGCTCTCCTTCCAGCTCGGGGCCAAATGGTTACCTCGCAAAGTGAGGATCGCGATTATATCGGGTTCAACTTGACGAGCTATCGCCATGTACGTCAGCTTCGATTCGATGAACGCCCGACCGCTGCCACGACTACATATCGAGGGACGTTGGTTCGTCGACGAAGCGGGCCGCCGCGTCATCCTGCGCGGGGTCAACCTCGGCGGCGATTGCAAAGTTCCCTACCCCGACGGCGGCACCAATTTCGCTTCGGATTTTTCCAACCATCGCGCAGTCTCGTTCGTGGGACGTCCATTTCCGCTCCCCGAGGCTGATGAACACTTCTCGCGGTTGCGCGCGTGGGGATTTAATTGCCTCCGCCTGCTGACAACGTGGGAGGCAGTCGAGCATCGCGGACCGCATGACTACGATACCGCCTACCTGGACTATTTCGCCGAGTTATGTCGCATCGCAGGCGAATACGGCTTTTACGTTTTTGTCGATTTCCATCAGGACGTCTGGAGCCGCATGAGCGGTGGGGATGGCGCGCCATGCTGGCTGTTCGAGAAAGTTGGAATCGACTATCGCAAGCTCGCCGAGTCGGACTCCGCCCACGTCATGCAGAGTACGTATGACTACGCGCGCGGCGGCCGCCAGGAAGATCGCTATCCGACTATGAGCTGGCCGCAAAACGCGCGTCGTCCCGCTAACGGCATCATGTGGACTCTGTTTTTCGCCGGTCGCGATTTTACGCCCGATCTCATCATCGATGGGCTCAACATCCAGGATTACCTGCAGGGACACTATCTCGCCGCGCAGCGCGAAGTGGCGCGGCGGGTGAGCGACTTGCCCAATGTGATGGGTTTCGATTCGCTCAACGAGCCGGCTGCGGGATGGATCGGGCAGCGGCTCACCTATCGTCATCTCGGCCCCAGCGAAGACAGTCCGCATCGCGCGACGCCGGGGCTGGCATGGTCACCGCTTGATGGCCTGTTGGTGTCGCGCGGGATTTCTCGCGCGGTGCCAATGCTGGAATTCGATCGCATCTCGCGAGCAATGGTCGCGAAGCGTGAGCAGACGATGAATCCGAAGCGCGTCTCGATTTGGAAAGACGGCGCGATCGATCCTTTCGAGCAGGCCGGCGCGTGGCGGCTCCAAGCCGACGGGAGCTACGAAGTTGTGCGCGACAACTTCTTCCAGCGGGTCGGCGATCGCAGCGTCGACTACATTGCGGACTACCTCGGGCCGTTTTTCGCGCGCGTCGCGGCCAACATCCGCGAGGTAAATCCGGAATGGATTCTCTTCGCAGAGCTGGATCCGCTGTCCGGCTTTCTCGGCGCGGGATTTCCGATTGATATTCCGCAAAACACCGTCAACGCGGACCATTGGTACGACATCATCACGTTGGCGACGAAGGCCTTCAATCCGAATTTCGATCTCAACTTGTCCACCGGCAAAAGTGCAAAAGAGGCCGCGCAGATCCAGGAGCGCTACCTGCGTCAGCTCGGCACGATCGCGAGCATCTCGGAAAGAATTAATCGCGGGGCGCCAACTTTGATCGGCGAATGCGGAATTCCGTTCGACCTTAACGACGCCGAGGCGTACCGCGCGTTTACCGCCGGCGATAACAGCGATGCGCCATGGACGCCCCACATCATCGCGCTCGATCTGATGTACAACGCGCTCGATGCGCTGCTCATCAACAGCACGCAATGGAACTACACAGCGTCGAACCGCAACGATCTCGCGATCGGCGACGGCTGGAATCAGGAAGACCTCAGCATCTTCTCGCGCGATCAGCAGATCGATCGCAACGACATCAACAGCGGCGGTCGCGCGCTGAAGGGTTTCGTGCGGCCTTACGCGAGAGCGATTCAAGGCACTCCGCGCAAGGTGAAATTCGATCGCATAAGTGGAGTGTTCGAGCTGGTTTACGATGCCGATCCGTCAGTCGCCGGCGCCACTGAAATTTTCGTACCGCGCCTTCAATATCCGGCAGGATGCGCAGTCGACATTTCGCGGGGCGAGGTAAAGGTGGACTTTGAGAATCAACTCGCGACAGTCATAGTCGGCAGCGCGGGCGAAATCAGCGTGGTCATTCGACGCGTGTAATTTCCGAATCAGACTTTGCTCTCCGAGAGTGCGACTCGGGCAGGAGTTCGACCCCGCATGCGCGCCCACCACAGGCTCAGGCCATCGAGATAGAGATAAATAACCGGCGTGGTGTACAGCGTCAGCATCTGGCTGACCAACAGGCCGCCGACAATCGCGATTCCCAAGGGGCGGCGAATTTCGGAGCCGGTGCCGGTTCCCATCGCCAGCGGCAGACCACCCAGCATCGCGGCCATCGTGGTCATCATGATCGGGCGGAAACGCAGGATGCAGGCCTGGTAGATCGCCTCCTCGGATGATTTCCCTTCGAAGCGCTCCGCTTGCAGCGCGAAGTCGATCATCATTATGGCGTTCTTCTTGACGATGCCGATCAGCAGGATGATCCCGATCAGCGCGATGATGCTCAAGTCGTAGTGGAACAACAGCAGAAACATCAGCGCGCCCACACCGGCGGACGGCAGCGTCGATAGTATCGTGATGGGGTGGATGTAACTTTCGTAGAGAATGCCCAGCACGATGTATACGGTAAGCAGCGCCGCCAGAATCAGCATCGGCTCGCTTGCCAGCGAAGATTGAAACGCCTGTGCGGTGCCCTGGAAGGTGCCGCGAATACCGGCGGGCATATGAATGTCGCTCTGCGCCTGATTGATGATATCGACCGCATCTCCGAGTGCGACGCCCGGACGCAGGTTGAACGAAATCGTCACCGCGGGAAATTGTCCTTGATGATTCACCGTGAGCGGCGTGGTCGATGCTTCGTAGTGAGTAATGGCGCTGAGCGGAACCTGACCGCCATCTGAAGAGTTGATATATATCTGCTTCAGACCATCGGGGTTTTGCCAGAACTCCGGCGCCGCTTCCATTACTACGTGGTACTGATTCAACTGAGTATAGATGGTGGAAACCTGCCGCTGTCCGAACGCATCGTACAGCGTGTTGTCGAGCAGCTGCGGCGAAATGCCCAGACGCGCGGCGGTCGCGCGATCGATTACCAGGTTGGCCGCCAGCCCGCCGTTCTGCTGATCGCTGCTGACGTCGGTCAACTGCGGGATCTTACGCATCCTGTTCAGGAGCTTGGGCGCCCATTCCATCAGCAGCGCTAGATCGTCGCTTTGCAGCGTGTACTGAAACTCGGCGCTGGCAAGTCTGCCCCCAATGCGAAGATCCTGAACCCCCTGCATGTAAAGGCTGACGCCAGGAATTTTGGCAGCATGCTTGCGGATCCGCGCCATGACTTCTTGCGCGCTGAGTTTGCGTTCGCGCAGCGGCTTGAGCGCGATGAATGACCTCGCATTGTTGGTTGCGCCGCCGTCGCCGCCGGTAAATGCGAGCACGTTGTCGACCGCCGGATCGCTATCGATCACCTTGACAACCTGGACCACGCGATCGTGCATCGCCTGGAATGAAGTATCCTGATCGGCGAACACCGCGCCCATCACCCGGCCGGTGTCCTGCTCCGGGAAAAATCCTTTGGGAATGATTTTGAACAGGTAGATGTTCAGGGCGAGCGTAGCGAGCGCGATGCTGAGTATCAGGCGCGGATGCCCCAATACCCACTTGAGGGTTCGCTCGTAAAACAAGAGCATCGCGTTGAATACATTTTCGCTGTTCCGATAAAAGCGTCCATGCGGGCGATCGTGCTGTGAGCGCAGCAGCTTCGCACACATCATCGGAGTAGTAGTCAGCGAGACGAGCATCGAAACTGCCACTGCCGCGGCCAGGGTCACCGCGAATTCGCGGAACAACCGTCCAACGATCCCGCCCATCAGCAGAATCGGAATGAACACCGCGATCAGTGAAAGGCTGATCGACATCACGGTGAAGCCGATCTCGCGGGTGCCGCGCACTGCCGCCCGAAAAGGCGAATAGCCCTCCTCGAGGTAGCGCGAAATATTTTCGATGACGACGATCGCGTCATCCACCACGAAACCGGTGGAGATCGTCAAGGCCATCAGCGAAAGATTGTCGATGCTGTAGCCGAACAGGTACATGATGGCGAAGGTTCCGACCAACGAGATCGGCACCACGATGCCGGGGATCAGAGTGGCGCGCAGGCTTCGCAGGAACAGAAATACCACCATGATCACCAGCGAGACCGAGATCAGCATCGTGAATTCCACATCATGCACCGAGGCGCGAATGGTGGTGGTGCGATCCATGCCGACCGTCATCTTGATATCGGCGGGAATCGACGCATGCAGCCCCGGCAGCGCCGCGTAGATGCGATCGACAGTGTCGATGATGTTCGCGCCCGGCTGGCGACTGATGACCACCAGCACCGCCGGCTTGGCGTCGATCATGCCCGCAGTGCGAACGTTCTCCACCGAATCGTTTACCTGCGCGACATCCGACAAAACCACCGCCGCACCATTGTGGTGTGCGACGATCAATGGACGATATTGTTCCGCCTTCAGCAGCTGATCGGTGGTGGTGAGCGACCATGCGCGCGTGTCATCGGCGATCTCGCCCTTGGGGCGATTGGCGTTGGCGCTGCCGAGCACTGCGCGGACTTGCTCCAGGCTGATGCCTGCGGCGTTGAGCTGAGTCGGATTCAACTCCACTCGCACGGCGGGCAACGCGCCGCCGCCGACCCAGACCTGCCCGACCCCTTCAATCTGCGAGAGCTTCTGCGCCAGAATCGAAGATGCCGCATCGTATACCTGGCCGGCGTTTTCGGTACTCGACGAAAGTGCGAGGATCATGATCGGCGCGTCGGCCGGATTTACCTTGCGATACAGCGGCTTGGACGGCAGATTGCTCGGCAAGTTGCTGTTGGCCGCATTGATGGCGGCCTGCACATCGCGTCCCGCTGCATCGATGTCCCGATTCAGATCGAATTGCAAAACGATGCTGGTCTGGCCAAGAAAGCTGGTCGAGGTCATGTCGGTCAGACCGGCGATGCGTCCGAACGATCGCTCCAGCGGAGTCGCGACCGACGACGCCATGGTTTCAGGACTCGCACCGGGAAGACTCGCCCGCACCTGAATGGTGGGAAACTCGACTTGCGGCAACGGCGCTACGGGCAGCAGACGAAACGCGATGACACCGGCCAGCGCGATGGCGATCGTCAGCAGCGTGGTGCCGACCGAATTACGAACAAAAGTCTCGGAAAAACTCATATCGCCTGGACCCGCGAGGTCCCGATCTCCGCAGCCTCCGCGCGCACTCTTTCCGATTCGGGCGCAAGGCGGTCGAAGTACAGAAAAATTACCGGCGTGGTGTAGAGCGTGAGCAACTGGCTGATGAGCAATCCACCGACGATGGCGATCCCGAGCGGGCGCCGCAATTCCGAACCGGTGCCGGTCCCGAGCGCGAGCGGGAGCGCGCCCAGTAGCGCCGCCATCGTGGTCATCATGATCGGCCGGAAGCGCAATAGGCAGGCCTCGTAGATAGCCTCCTCGGCGCTTTTGCCGCCCTTGCGCTGGGCGTCGAGCGCAAAGTCGATCATCATGATCGCGTTTTTCTTGACGATACCGATCAACAGGATGATGCCGATCAGCGCAATGACGCTGAGATCGATGCGACAGATCATCAGCGCGAGGATCGCGCCGACGCCCGCCGAGGGCAGGGTCGAGAGAATCGTGATCGGATGTATGTAGCTCTCATACAGGACGCCGAGCACGATGTAGACCGTGACCAGCGCTGCGAGGATCAGCAGCGGCTCGTTGCTGAGTGAGGCGCGAAACGCCGCGGCGGTTCCTTGAAAGGCGGTCTGGATACTGTCCGGCATGCCGATTTGCTTCTGCGCCTTGTCGATCGCGGTGACCGCATCGCCCAATGAATAGCCGGGCGCGAGATTGAAGGAGACTGTCACGGTCGGAAACTGCCCCTGGTGGTTGACGATGAGCGGGGCGCTGCCGGCTTCGTAATGCGTGAAAGCACTCAGCGGAACCTGTCCGCCGCTGGTCGAACGCAGGTAAATAGCGTCGAGCTCGCGCGGATCGCGTTGGAATTCGGGCGCCACCTCCAGCACCACGTGATACTGGTTGAGCTGAGTAAACATCGTCGATACCTGACGCTGACCGAACGCATCGTAAAGCGTGTTGTCGATCATGGCCGGAGTGATGCCGAGGCGCGAGGCAGTGTCGCGATCGATCACAAGGTGCGCGCGAAGTCCCTGCTCCTGCTGATCGGTTGCAACGTCGCGCAACGCGGGCAGCGTTTTCAGCTTGTCTATCAACCGCGCCGTCCAGGTACTGAGCTCCGCCGGATTCGGATCCTCGAGGCTGTACTGATACTGGGTGCGGCTCACCCGATCCTCGACCGTCAGATCCTGAACCGGCTGAAGATACAGCGTGATGCCGGGAATTTGCGCGAGCTTCGGCTGCAAGCGATCGATAACCTCAGCAACGCCCGCATCGCGCTCAGCGAGCGGTTTGAGGTTGATGAGAATTCGTCCGCTGTTGGGCGTGGTGTTGGTGCCGTCAACGCCGATAAAGGAAGACAGGCTCTCGACCGCCGGATCCTGCAGGATGACGCGCGCGAGCGCCTGCTGACGTTGGACCATCGCGGGGAACGACACGCTCTGCGGCGCCTCGGAAACGCCCTGAATGACGCCGCTGTCCTGTACCGGGAAAAATCCCTTCGGCACCACCCAGTAGAGAACAATCGTGAGAACCAGCGTCGCCAGGGCCACCATCAAGGTCGCGGGCTGATGCTTGAGGACCCATTGCAGCGTGGAGGCGTAGAAATCGATCGCGCGCTGAAACGCATGCTCCGAGGCTTTGTAGAGCGCGGTCTGCTCGCTTTCCTCGGTGCGGCGCAGGAGCTTGGCGGACATCATCGGCGTCAGCGTCAACGACACTACTGCCGAGACGAGAATTGTCACCGCAAGTGTGATCGCGAATTCGCGAAACAATCGTCCCACGATATCGCCCATGAACAGCAGCGGAATGAGCACCGCGATGAGCGAGATGGTGAGTGAAAGGATGGTGAAACCGATCTGCTCGGCGCCCTTCAGCGCGGCTTTCAGGGGCGCTTCACCGTCCTCGATGAAGCGCGAAATGTTCTCGATCATCACAATCGCGTCGTCGACCACGAAACCGGTCGAGATGGTGAGCGCCATCAGGGTCAGGTTATTGAGGCTGTAGCCGAGCAGGTACATCACCCCGAAAGTGCCGATGAGCGAGAGCGGAACGGCGACACTGGGAATGACGGTGGCCGACAGGCTGCGCAAGAACAGGAAAATCACCATCACCACCAGTGCGACGGTGAGCATCAACTCGAATTCAACGTCGGCGACCGAAGCGCGAATGGTGGTAGTGCGGTCAGTGAGTACCGAAACCTTCACGGAGGCCGGGAGCGAAGCCTGCAGCCTCGGGAGGAGAGTCTTGATCTTGTCGACGACCGTGATGATGTTCGCGCCCGGCTGTCGCTGAACATTGAGAATCACCGCGGGCACCGAATTCATCCATGCCGCCTGCTTGATATTCTCCGGCTGCTCGACGACCTTGGCGACATCCGACAACTTGACCGGCGCGCCGTTCCTGTACGCGATGATGAGAGGCCGATAATCCTTCGCCGACAGAAGCTGATCGTTTGCTCCGATGGTGTATGCCTGCGCCTTCCCGTCGAAGTTTCCTTTTGCCTGGTTGACGTTTGAGCTGGCGATGGCCAGGCGCAGATCCTCCAGCGTCAATCCATATGCCGATAGCTGCGTCGGATTGGCCTGGATGCGCACCGAGGGCTTTTGTCCCCCGCTAATGCTGACCAGACCCACCCCCGACACCTGCGATATCTTTTCCGACAGTCGCGTGTCAGCGAGATCCTCGACCTGGTACAACGGCAGCTCGTTCGAGGTCAGACCCAGCGTCAGAATCGGCGCATCGGCCGGATTGGTCTTGCTGTATACGGGAGGATTGGGCAAGTCGGTCGGCAGATAGGTCGCCGCCGCGTTGATGGCCTCCTGCACCTCCTGCTCCGCGACATCGATGCTCAGGTTGAGGTCGAACTGCAGCGTGATGACGGAACTTCCAAACGAGCTGTTCGAGGTCATCTGGTTCAGTCCAGGCACCTGCCCGAACTGGCGCTCCAGCGGCGCCGTCACCGAAGACGCCATCACATCCGGGCTCGCGCCCGGATAAAACGTCAGCACCTGGATGGTCGGATAGTCGACCTCGGGCAGCGCCGAGACCGGCAACTGTCGAAACGCCACAATGCCGGCGAGCAGAATTGCCGCCATCAACAGCGTGGTCGCGATCGGCCTCAGGATGAACGGCCGCGAGAGATTCATTGCGCGGCCGGATGATCGCTGCGCGCCATCGCCGCCATATGCACCTTAACCTTGGCGCCCGGCTGCAGCTTGTCGACCCCGTCGGTTACGATTGTCTCGCCCTGGGTCAGCCCGTTTGCGATCGAGGAAAGGTCTCCCTCGGATGCGCCTACCGTCACTTCGCGCTGGATCACGGTGCCGTCGGGCTTGACTACGTAGACGAAATTTCCCTGCGGACTTTTCTGCACCGCCGCGGTGGGAATCAGCACCGTATCGCGCACAGTGTCGATGAGTAGTCGCGCATTGACGAACTGGCTGGGGAACAATGAGTAATCGGTATTGTCGAATTCCGCCTTCAGGCGCACGGTTCCGGTGGTCGGATCGATCTGATTGTCGAAGGTCAGCAGCTTGCCGGTCGAGAGCTTCTTCTTGAACTCGCGATCCCACGCCTCGACCGTCAGCGTGTGCCCGCCCTGCATCCGTGCGGCCACCTTGGAGATGTTATCCTCGGGAATCGCAAAAACCACAGCAATCGGCTGGAGTTGCGTGATCACAGCCAGCCCGGTCGTATCGGTCGCATGCACGATATTGCCCAGGTCGACAATCCGCAGTCCGATGCGCCCGTTAATCGGCGCGGTGATTTTGCTGTAGGTGAGATTGAGTTTCGCGCTCTCGACCGCGCCCCGATCGGTCTGGACCGCGCCTCGTGCCTGATTCATCACCGACCGTTCATCGTCGAGTTGCTGGCGCGAAAGCACTCCTTCGCGGAACAAAGTCTGACCGCGCTCGAAGGTCAGCGTGGCGTCTTTGAAGGCCGCTTCGTCTTTCGCCATCTGGCCCTGTGCCTGTGTAAGTTGAACTTGATAGGGACGCGGATCGATCTCGATGAGAAGGTCGCCCTCCTTCACCGGCTGTCCTTCTTTGAAGAGAATCTTGACGATCGCGCCGTCAACGCGCGACTTGACGGTGGTGGTGTTAAATGGCGTCACCGTGCCGATCGCGCTCAGGTAGAGGTTCAAATCGCCCCGTTGCGCGCGTACCGCCGATACTGGAATCGGAGGTCGCGTCATCGTACTGGTGACCTCGGTCGCTGGCCGCCGCACATACCAGACCGAGCCAACGGCAATGATGGTGATCAGCGCGCCAATCGCCCAGGTCCGCCAATCATTCGCATAGCGGATGCGAAGGCGCGGAGTCGCTTCCGCGGCGGAATATTTCGCCTTGGCTTGTTCGGGGGCGGGTGCGCCAGTGCTCATCTCATCGAACAATTCAGGTTCTCCAAACGGCCGCTCGGTCAGCGCGGTAAAGGCTCGCCTACCTGGACGGAGGAACGGAGCGGCTGGCGGGGCAGTTCGCTTTGAGGACGCCCAGGTCCATAATTCCTATAGACGTTGAAGATCCGACGCCGTTACAGGCGGATTTCCGGATCGGCCGAATGCAACCCGACGCCAAATCACCCGTCATTATAGGAGTCGCGGAAGGCCTCGGATAGCGCAAACGTTCGGCCGCGGAGCAGCGTCAATTGTTGCAATTTTGGACGCGCCAGTCCATTTTTCTTCTAGAATGACCTCGCACCGCGTAACCAGGTTGCGCAAACCCGTAAAACGAACACGCGGACGCCCGACGATCCCGTTTCTGCGCGAAACCATCTTGCGCCACGCCAGTGATCTGTTCGCCAGAAACGACTTCGCACGAGTCTCGGTGGACCAGGTCGCGGCTCGCTCCGGAGTCGGCAAGGGAAGCATCTATCGCCAGTTCGGATCCAAGGAGGCGCTGTATGCCACCGTCGTCATCGAGGGATTCAAACATCTGCAAAAGGAAATTCGCAGCGCCCTTAGCGACAGCAGCGTGACTCGCGATCAAATCGCAATTGTCGTTCGGCATACCCTGATGTACTTCTGGACGCGGCGTCAGTTCTTCGCGTTGCTGCGCGACCCGACCGCGATTCCGCCCCGCCTCGAGCGAAGCTATCTGAAACAGCGCCAGGAGCTTTCGAAAATGATCAGCGCCATCGTGGTCGAGGGCATCGAAGCTGGTTCGCTTCGCACGGGCCTCGATACGCGCATCGTAGCCGAGTCGCTGCTTGGGATGTTGCGAGGCATCAATCGCTATTGTCGTGAGTACGCGACGCCGGAAAGCGCGACTGACGCGGTCTTGTCGATTTTCCTCGACGGATGCGGCGCGAAGCCGAGCCCCATTTCCTTCGTTCAGCGAAAGGCGATGACCTGACCGTTCAGCTGTAACGCTATTTCCGCAACTGGGCGAAAGGTCAGCCCGCTGGGTGAAACGACAGACCGACCGTGTCCGCGAGGCTTCGGGCGCGCCTGGGGAGTGATCTCGAGGCGGCTGCCGCAATTTCGCAGGGAACCACCGGCCATGGCCAGCGCAATGCTGGCGATCGGCCAGGAAGTGACCGAGCGTAGAGATGAGGTGCGATCCCCGCGTGAGGCGATGGGAGCATTGACGAACCCTGACCTCCTCGGCGCCGATTCCACAACTTTGGCATGCATCTGGGCATGCCATCTCTTCCACTTTACACCCTTCGGAAGAGCCGCACCGCCGTATGCAAGCGAGAGCCTGGGCACGACCTCAGGTGACCGCAAAAACTCGGGAATTACCCGCCACGTCGGTAAGACTGCTGACGGGGTAGGCATTGCTGCCTTGTTAGGCACAAGGAAGCCCGAACCCGGGTTCATTTGCATAATGCGAGGCGCCCGCCGAGCAGAACTTTAGTACGAAGTTGCTCCATTTAAGGCCGGGTTGTGCGAAGGATGCCCACTGAGCGATGCCATGGCGCAATGGGCATGTCCATTGCAGTCTGCAAACTGCGGGAAGTTTTCCACAACGGCATTTGAGCGCGGCGCAATTTTCCAGCAAATCGACGCCGTAAAACATTACTTTCACCGGTCGGAAACCTCGGGCGATTTTCGCACGCGAGGATTTTTCAGCACCAACGGAGGAAATCTGCGCGATGGGCGCGAACAGTAAACAAGGGTGGTACCTGTTTCTTTTTCTAATCGGATTCACGTTTGTCCCGGCCGGGATAGTTTACCTCGGATTCCTATTCACGGTCCTGGGACTGGCTTGCCTGATCATCTCGCTAGTCGGTTTTTATCGGATCAGGCCACTCGAGTTCAGTGATTCGCCGGCCAATCAGACTGTCGGCGCGAGTGTAACTTCTGCCGCGCCGGCGAAGCGCGCCGTTTAGGGAGGTCGAAGGTAAATGAGAATCGCAGGTCTAATCGTAATCCTGCTCGGTTGGATGATCGCCGTCAGCAGCGTGACGATCGGCTCCACCGGGGTTCAGATTATCGTCGCCCTATTGGGCTTCGTTGTCTGTCTGGTGGGAATTGTCGGGGTCCTCAATCGTCACCACCTCGCCCATGCAATCTGGAAACAGTGAACTGACAGTGAATCGGAGGGAAGTATCGATGTTCGCAAGAATCAATAAGCTGCGGCGAAAGGCGTCCGCCGTTATTGCTGCAATCTGGCTGCTCGGATTGGTCGCTCCGATCAGCCTCTCCTTTGCGCAGGATGCTCCCGCGGCAGCGGCTTCACCTGCCGCCGCACCTGCCCCGCCATCCGTGCCTATCACCACCGGCGACCTCAAGGCCGTCAAGGGACCATCAGCCGACGACTTGGGTAAGGGAGATCCGGGCGGCAGCATCACCGGTTCGGTCAATGACATCGTAGTCGCGGACCCCAAGGTGGGTCTCACGCTCGCGGATTTGGTCAACATGGTTGGCCAGAATCGGATCGCGATCAACTTTGTATGGACCCTGTTTACCGGCTTTTTGGTTATGTTCATGCAGGCCGGATTCGCAGCCGTCGAGACCGGTTTGTGCCGCGCCAAGAACGCTAATCACACCATGATGATGAACTTCATGGTGTATGGATTCGGGTTGTTCGCCTATTGGGTCATGGGCTTTGCAATCCAGCAAGGCGGTTGCGCTCCGGTGGCGAATTTGGGCGGACTGACGCCTCTCAATAGCGAATTTGCGATCACCGGTATCGGAGGAAAGGCGTGGGGCCTGTTTGGCCAGCGCGGCTTCTTCCTCGCCGGCTCAACCTATGACGTCGGCATCTGCGTGATGTTCCTCTTCCAGATGGTGTTCATGGACACTGCTACCACCATCGTCACCGGCGCGGCCGCCGAGCGATGGAAGTTCGCTGCCTTCGCTATCTCGACGTTCTGCCTCGGCGCCATCACCTATCCGCTGTATGGCAACTGGGCATGGGGCGGCGGTTGGCTCTCGCAGCTTGGCGGGAACTACGGACTCGGCAATGGTTACTGTGACTTCGCTGGTTCCGGTGTCGTCCACGCGGTCGGTGGGATGACCGCACTGGCTGTATCATTGGTTATCGGACCCCGAATCGGTAAGTACACGCGCGAGGGAAAGGCGCTGCCGATGCCGGGTCATGACATCACACTGGTTCTGATCGGATGCTTTATACTGGCGTTCGGATGGTTCGGATTTAACCCTGGCAGCACACTTGGCGCATCGGGCGCGGGTAACCTGCGCATTAGCGTAATCGCCGTCGACACCATGATCGCGGGATGCCTTGGCTCGTTCGCCTCGGTCCTCTACATGTGGATTCGCTTCGGCAAGCCCGACGCCTCAATGGGCGGCAACGGATTGCTGGCCGGATTGGTTGCGATTACCGCGCCCAGCGGATTCGTGAATCCCGTCGGTGCGGCGATTATCGGCTTCGCGGCCGGAATGCTGGTCTGTCTGTCGGTGGAATTCATCGAGCGTGTGATGAAGGTCGATGATCCCGTCGGCGCCATCTCGGTTCACGGGGTGTGCGGATTGTGGGGTGTCATGTCGGTTGGTTTGTTCGCCGATGGTACCGCAGGCGGCGGATATAATGGTGTCGCCAGCAACGTGACCGGGTTGTTTTACGGAAACCCCAAACAGTTCGTCGCTCAGCTCATCGGATGTGCGACGCTGGCGGGAATCGTATTCACCCTTTCGTATCTGCTCAATTGGTTGGTCGATGTGATCGTCGGCCAGCGCGTGGGAGCGGCCAGCGAACTGGAAGGTCTCGATCTTCCGGAAATGGGCGCCCTCGGATATCCCGAATTTCAGCTGGTAACCCCCGGACTCGGCCGCTCGGTCGAGGTTGCCGCGGACTAAGTGGAGGAATCGCATGGAAGCACAAATCGGCTTTGCGGTGTTGATGCTGGTGGTATTCGCACTGTGGCAATTGGTAAAACCGGGCAAGAGTATCTTCGATAAGTGATCGCCAAGTTGCGCTGCGAGAGCTAGATAGATGGAAGTCCAGGGACAGGAATCAGCGATGGCCAGACGGCCTACCCCAATCGTCCGCGATGCCGATGCACTGCTGCGGCGTGGAATCGAGGCGGTCGAGTTCGATCGCATCGACGAGGCGGTGGGCCTGCTGCGCCAGGCCGCTCAACTGGCGCCTGAGTCACATGACGTGCAACTGGTGTTAGGCATCGCGCTGATGCGCGCGCTGGAAATGAGTGAGGCGATCGCGGCCCTGGAGGCCGCGATCGCGCTCCAACCCAAGAGCTTCTTCGCGCACTTCCGGATTGGCGAAGCTTACATGCGGGTGGGTGTCCCCACTCGCGCCAAGGAATATCTCAACCAGGCGCTCCAATTGAGCACCGCCAAGGACCAGCGTGATATGGTTCGGCGACTGCTGGCGATCGAGGGCGAACGCGCCCCCCGGCGCGCGTGGCGTCCCGATTTCAGCAAGCTGTTAGGAAGGAAGCCCAGGCCATGACGATGTCGAAGAACCGCGCGCAGATGCTAACCTTGGGCGCCACCCTGACCGCCGCGATTATGATGGTGTTTTTCTTCAAGGCACCCGTCGTTCCGGTAGTAATCGGTGCCGTCGGCACCGCGTTTCTGATTCTCCGCCGCAAACCCGAGGCATGATGCCATCGGTTAGGTCAAAAGGAAGTCCCGAATGAAAAAAATTGAAGCTATCATCAAGCCTTTCACCATAGATGGAATAAAGGATGAGCTGAGCAAGATCGGGGTTCATGGACTCACTGCTTACGAGGTCAAAGGCTTTGGCCGCCAGAAGGGCCATACCGAGATGTATCGCGGGTCCGAATACGTGGTCGACTTCCTGCCTAAACTGAAGCTCGAGATTCTGATTCACGACAGCCAACTGGATTCGGTCATCGACGCAATCATCGCCAAGGCTAACACCGGCAAGATCGGCGACGGCAAGATTATCGTCAGCGAAATTGCCAACGTCATCCGGATTCGGACCAAGGAACACGGCGATCCCGCGATCTAGATTTCGCAGAGGGAAATTTCGCGGGCGATGGCGGTAGCTGGACTGCTCTGGAGTGTTTGGGCCGGCGCCGCCTAAAGCCTACCGAGGAGAATGCCCACCTCGGTTGCCACCAGGATCGGTGTCCATTCGCCCGATCCGGCGCTCGAGCGCCTCGTCAAAGGTTCAAGGTGAAGTGCGAGCCGCGCGCGTGAATGGACGCGGAAGACGCTCGATCCAGCCATGAGTATTGCAACGGCAAGGACTGAAGCTACCGGCCAGGATTTTGACACGACGGCACGGCCGCAGGGTACACCACCGGCGCCGGCCGTAGTGATGCTCTCCGGCCAGAAATTCGTCATTGGCTGTGCGGTTTTCGCCGCCTTGATGCTAGGCGCCGGTTACCTCGTCGTAATCCCTCTATGGCTGCTGGCGGCTGAGGTCATGGTAACGATTCTCGGCCTCTTTCTGTTTGGCTCGTTCAAATACCAGATTCATAAGAACGCTCTCACCTACGGAATGTTGCTGATCATAATCGCGACCTTCTGCGCCCTCCCGACAACACAATGGCAAGTCGAAATCGCACAGCAGGGCTGGATGCATTGGGCGCAGCACAATCTGTTGTCGTTCGAAGCGCTCGATGAACTGGTTCATGCCGACACTATGCTCTTCATCCTGGGACTCACGTTCTTCGTCTCAGTCATCGCACAGACTCGGCTGCTGGAAGGAATTACCTTCGCGCTGCTGCGGCGCAATGATGGCGCGATTCTGTCCACCGTCATTTCGGTCACCGCGGTCGTAGCCTTGGCCTCGGGAATTCTCGATGGCGTCTCGATGATCGGTCTGACGATCCGAACCCTCGTCATCATAATGATGCTCGCATCGGCGCCAAAGTCATCGATTCTGCACGCCGTTATGATCTGCACCACCGTGACTACCGTTTGCGGCGTATGGCTTGCCTACGGCGAACCGCCCAATTTGATCATGAAGGCGAACCTCTATCCCCATCTCGGGAACGTCTTCTTCCTCACGTACTGTGCGCCGATCGCAGTAGCCAGCTATTTCGTAGTGGCACGCCACCTTCGCAAGAAGCTTCAGGGTGAGCTGGTCGATCTCGAAAAGATGGACGTGGTGGATGCCAACGCCGAGGATGTTCGCTTCCTCCAGGCTAGCCGGCATGGCGAGGTGGTGAGCGCAGTCGAGCTGGTTGAAGATCAGGCTCAGGCTTTGGGTGACCACACCGAGCGTGTACTGGATCGCCTCCGCAACGGCGAATCATTAGGCATCGCTCTGGTACGCGAGGAGGTGCCGGTGCCGATCCGCCTCGGTTTGCTGGGACATTTCGTTAGTGAGGATCTCGCGGGCGCCCTCGACCGGCACTACATACTTGACGCGGCCGGGAAGCATAAAGAAGCGCTTGAAGCCGAACGCTCCGTCGATGACGCATTGGCGGCGCTCGCGCAGGTGCGCAGACGGGCGCAGAAAATCGGCGCACTGGCGCTGGTCCCATTTGTTGCTTTGCTGGTGCTGCACGGCACGACGCACTGGCTTCCTCTGTTTCCAGCATCGTTCGCAGCTTTTGCGGTAGCGATCATCGGAATCGTTGCGATTCCGAAAATGCGTTCCCTGGCGATTCGGGAAGCGCGCCTGGAATACGCCGAATACTATTTTCTGTTCCCGCTGTTTCTTTCGATTACGCTGCTCACCAAGGCTAACTTTTTTGAAGAAGCCCAAAGCTTGATTCATCACGGAATCGAGATGCTGGGGACGGCGCACGTGGCGTTGGCGCAGTTTCTCGGATGCACATTCTTATCGGCCATCCTGGACAACAACGTGGTGGCCGACTTTGCCTCGCGCGCTCTCCACGGGCTGGATCTCTCGACGCTTTCGCTGTTCGCGATGGCGCAGATTGCGGGTTATGCGCTGGGGGGATGCTGGACGCATATCGGATGCGCTCAATCGGTAGTCGCTTATGCGTTCATTCAGCGCGATGTCGACAGCGCCTACACTCCGGTCCAGTGGATCAAGGAAATGACCCCAGTGATGTTGGAAATGCTCGGTGTGATCGCGGTTCTGATATATGCAGAAAGCGCGGTCTTGAAGTGGCTGCATTGAATTCAAGGACACCGGCGCCTCGTGAGACTGCGAAGCTGGATTCGCAGGCGCTATTTCTGCAAACCCGGAACCCCCGGATGAAGCGCTTCCTGAAAGCAGCGCGAAGAGTTGCTCTGGTTTCGGTGACGGTTCTCCTGATCGGCGAGAGTGGGGTCGGGAAAAGCGTCTTCGCGCGCCAGATTCATCTTTGGAGTCGCCGCCGCGAACAGCCGCTGATTTCGCTGAATTGCGCGACCCTTTCGGAGGTTCGCAGTGCAGGCGCCGAACTGGACAGCACCTCCCGGATCCTCCTCAAGCTTCGTCGCTGCGCCACCAACGGAGAGGTGGGTGCGGGAACTATCTTCCTTGACAATTTGGCGGACCTGGACCGCGGCGGGCAGACGGCGCTGCTTGATTTCATCGAATCTCAGCGGCTCCAAAGTCCATTCGCAACGGACCCGCCGGCGATTGGTCCACGGATCATCGCCGCGACCAGTCGCGAACTCGCAAATGAGGTCACCTCGAATAATTTTCGTGCCGACCTCTTTTACCGAATCAGTGCCGTTTCGTTGCGCATTCCTCCGCTTCGCGAGCGTCCCGAGGACATCCTGCCGCTGGCAGAGCATCTGCTGAGGATTGAATCGAATGCTGCCTCGCGACCCGGCCTGCGATTTTCGGATGGTGCGGCCTTCGCATTACGGCACCATCAATGGCCAGGCAATGTTTGGGAGCTGCGAAATACTATCGAGCGGGCGGTAATCCTCGGCCAAGGCGACGAATTGACTGCCGACGAGCTACCGGATGTTTTACCGTGGCATCCATCGGCGCTGGGCCAGTCCAACATGGCCGAACCGATCACCAGACTTCGCGACCTCGAGAAAAATCATATCGTTCGAGTGCTGGCGAATTCCGCAAACTTCGAACAAGCGGCCCATGCCCTGGGAATCGATTCGACCACGCTGCATAGAAAGCGGAGACTCTACAACCTCGACTAGCTGCCGAGCGCGATTGACGGCGATCCGCTATCGGCGAGTCTCATCGCCCAACTGGCTGAGCCGTTGCCTATAGTAAAGTGCTTTCGAATGATCGCCGGCCTGTTCCCACCATTCGACGAGCGCCGCAAGTACATCACGATCGTACCGATGAGCCTTCAGCACACCTTCCAGAAGGTCCACCGCCTCTTTGCTACGGCCACTGTCATGCAATGCCACGGCATAGACGTATGCATATCGCGCACTTGACGGGTCAGACTTAGCCGCCTCGCCCAGTAGTTCGAGCGCCTGGTCGGGCTTCTTTTGTCTAATCATCAAGAGACCCAGCGCATGGAGCAACGAAGCATCATGGGGTGAGCGCTTCAAAGCCGACCGGAGAACCGCTTCGCCGTCGGTATCGCGGCCAGTCTCGCGAAACAGATCCGCAAGATTAACCGCCGCAGGTGCGAAACCGCCATCTATCGAGAGCGCGGTCTTCAGCTCGTCTTCAGCGCGATCAAGTTTGCCTTCCTTGCCAAATAACAAAGCGAGATTCAGATGTGACTCGGGCCGATCCGCATTCAACTCCTGAGCCGCGACGTATTCAGCGGTCGCGCGATCGAGAGCTGCGCTAAGGCCGGACGGAAGCTCTCCTGACGGCCTGCCCGCGAAAGCTTCCGCCGCTTCAATTCGAACGCCGCGTACCCGATCATCCAGGAGCGATCGTGGAACCTGAACATTCGGCTTCAAGTCAGAAAATGACAAAGCCCTGGCAGAAGCCCGCCTGACGAGGGGCGAGTTGTCGATCGATGCAACGTCAATAGGTCTGCCGTTCGGAGAAGGCGCGAAGGAAGCCAACAACGTCAAAGCTGTGGCGCGCGCGATCGCCGGCTGACTCTCATTGAGGATCAGTGCATCAAGAGTCTGGAGCGAACCCGGAGCGCCTTGCACTCCGCCGTTGAGTGCTTCCGCGAAGTCCTGAAATCCGACCGGAGCTTTCCCATACCAACGATTCAAAGCATCAGATGCCCACTGCGCACTCCTATCCGTATGACATTGGTTGCAGGCATTGGGTGTGCCCAGGGTTATGCTTGAATCCGGACGTGGGATGCGAATGCTATGGTCGCGCCGACTATCCACCACCATATAGGTCCTGGTTGGCATGTGACATTCAATGCATTGAGACGCCTTGGTTCCGGTCTTATGGAAGTAGTGACGCGGTGAATCGTACTTCTGCGTGAGATGGCAACTGAGGCAAAGTGCATTGCCCTCAGCCCGCAGCTTTGAAGTATGAGGTTCGTGGCAATCGCTGCAAGTGACTCCTTCATGGAACATTCGGCTTTGGATGAATGAGCCGTACTCGTAGTCTTCTCGCTTGATTTGACCGTCAGGGAAGTAGATGTCCGAATCGAGCAGCGCTACTCGATAGTCATCTTCTACCGATTGACCATGTACATAGTCTTGGTGGATCTGGCTGCGACGCGCGTGGCACCGCGCACACATCTGAAGCTCGCGCTCGGTTTCGCGAGGTTTGCTGCGATGAGGTGTGTTCGACGCCGGATCGATAACCCACCCAGTATCCCTGCGTTCGTCGAGAAGAATTGTTAGTCCTTCATTCGCGTCGAGCTTCCTCTGGTCATTTGGCTTCCCTGCCCACGCGACGTGATTTGATCCCGGTCCATGGCAAGCTTCACAGGCTACGTTGATCTCTGCATAGGTGGTGTCATAACTGCGGGCTTGTTGGTTGTACCCCTTCCGGACATTGGTCGAATGGCAGTCCGCGCACATGTAGTTCCAGGTCTGGTCGATCGCCGTCCAGTGCAGAGGGTCGGACGCCCCAAGCTTTGCCTTCGGATAGAGATGGAACCAGCGCTGGCCGCCAACTTCGCGAGGCCTGGTGTCCCATGCGATGCCGAATGCTTGCAGTCGTCCACCAGGCATCGCGATCAGATACTGCTGCAATGGAAAAACCCCAAAGGTGAATCCAATCTGGTAGTCGTGCATCAAGCCATCGGGACCATCGGTGCGCACAACGAATTTCTTGTCGCGTCGGAAAAAAGTCGAGGTGACACCGCCGCCGGTGAATCGCGTATTGTTGAAGTCTCCGAGCACGGTCGTGTCGGTCGCAGGCTGCATCGCGAGCTCATGATGCGAACCCTGCCAGCTCTTGAATTCCGCGTCGTGGCATCTGCCGCACGCCTCGGAACCTACGAACCTGGGGACCTTGGCAGTTGCGCGTGGAGCAATCGATGATGGCGGTCGGCTGGGACCGCGCGAAACGTAGATCGCTGCCGCGGATCCGCCCACCAGAGCCAGGCCTAGCGCCCAGAGTAACCATCTCCGCTTTGAGACAGGGCTATGCATCGCTCGCAGCCGCAATGCCCGATTTCAGCCCGCGCTATACTCTAGGTGGGACACGGTCCCATGTTCTGCTCGATGATGTCCAAGTCATCGCTGTTGGTCAGTCCATCGAGATTAAGATCGGCCCAACTGGAAAGGCCACCCGACAAGCTTTCGAACATGGTCCATTGGTCTACATCGAGATCGTTTATGACCCCATCAAGGTTGATGTCGCCCGTGCAAACTTGCTCCGATGCGAGAAGCGCCGTCAACTCGGTGCTCAATGCGTCATAGTTCTGCTGCTCGAGGGGAGTCAGCGGAGGCTTGCCGGTCGCCAGCAAGTTGGCGTCGGATGTATCGAGTTTAGGGGACGGAACATCTTCATTGATCTGGTAGAACTCCGTGCTCGCAGTGGTAGCGCAGGCGTTCGCATCGGCATCGTAGGAGTAGGTGTTATTAACCACGATCTTGTAGCTATCGTTGCGTATAGCATACGCACGGAAAGGATAAATATCGGTAGAAATCGTCTGGTTATGATCATGCTGCCAGATAGCCACGTCACAGCATAACCTTAGCCCGTCCGCCGGGATGCCCGCGGTGCTCGGATCGGTCGCACCCGCTCCCCACCATATTCCATTGTTGTCCTCGCACACCCCTTTGCTCGGAGCGATCTGGGTGCAAGTGGTGGTGTTGTATTGGCATGGCCCGTTGATAGCGCCGTTGGCTTGCAAGTTGGTACCGATATCCGTGTAGTTGGATTTCCGGATGCTCCGCTGTTTCGGATTCTTCAGGTACGGAAGCATGGAGGTCGCGTCGACCGTCCTGGGAACCGCCTTGTGCACGTTGATGCCGGCGATTTCCCCGACTAACTGAAACAGGTCCACGATATTGACCATCGCACCTACTTCGCGCCCGGGCTTGACCACGCCAGGGCCCGACACGATTCCGGGAACCCAGACGCCGGTTTGATAGGCTGTAGACTTGGCGCGTAGCGCGTCGAACGGCAGTTTTACCACCGCTCCATTGCTGCCGTTGTCGGTGACAAGTATCACCCAGGTGTTGGTCTGGCGAGGATGGTAGATTAGCTCGCCGTTGGTTCCGCGGGTGGCAAGGCCGGCATCAACCAAAAACCGTCCAATCTCGAGGTCGAGCGCCACCTCCATTTCGTCGGACAGGATTCTCTGGCCGACCGACGCGGTACAGTCGACGTTGCTCGAGTCCGGCTCGGTGCTGGGAAGTAACTGACTGGGTGGTTGCATGACGGGTGCATGGACAGTTGCGAAGCTCAGCGTCACCATCCATGGCTGCTTCGCGGGCTGCTGCTTAATCCAGTCGAGCGCTGCATCAATCGGTTCGATGCCGCGATAGGTGCGCGCGCGAATGTCGCTGGGCGACACCTCTACCACCGATCCATTTTCGTTGTTTATCACCAGCGGCGATACGTAGTGCCCGCTGAGGGTGGAGAAATTTATGTAGCCCGGTACCGGGCTAACGCAGGGCTGGTTTGGATCGAAGATACCGCCGGAGTCACGACAGACTCGGCCCGGAGCCTCCTCGCCGGATTTGGTGACCACTGTGCAGGTGTTATCTCCCGCGTAGCAGGCGCCCTGGTCTGCGCCGCCGTTGGCAGCATCCCGCACGAAGCCGCACGACCAGGTGCCCAAGGGCGATACGCCTCCGGCCGTCGAATCGATCGAGGAGGGATCGCCGGTGATGTCCAGCCAGCCATCGAAATAATCAAATCCGGATGCGTGAGGCATCGCCTCGCCGTATGGGTTGTTCGCCTGAATTCCCAGATGGTACTTGCCGAATAGCGCGCTCTTGTAGCCGCGCTGCTTAAGCAGTTTGGGCAGGGTGGTCTCGTTGTCGTTGACCATCGAGTTCGCGAGGTCGTGATCGCCCAACGCGGTGAAAACCTGCGTGCGAAAAGGATAACGTCCGGTAAACAGAGTGGCGCGTCCGTTCGAGCAGGCCGGCATCGCCCACATGTTGTGGAACTTGACTCCGTTCTGCGCGATCGCATCGATGTTTGGCGTGTCCGCGGGAGTCATGCCCCCATAGCCGAAGAGCGACCATTGATCGATGCCGATATCGTCCATGATGATTAACACGATGTTCGGCTTCGCGGCTGGCGCGGACGATCCCGACCCGTCGTCGCTACCGCTGCATCCGCCGAGTGAAAGCAGCGACAACAGCGTCAGTTGGAAGATCCAGCCGCGCCAATGTCGGTGAACTATGTTTCGGAACCGCGACGAAACGATTGTATGCGACGTAACGTTGTTACTTACGATCGTACAGACTTTTCCTGGCGTCATTCATCCTGCCCCCGCCACATGATGTCTGGCGGCGCACATCCAGTCTACACGGGACGTTAAATTGTATTCACCTCTAATCAAGGTCGCGGAGGTTGGATCGTCCGTTCGCAAGGGTTCGCGATTGCGCGAGGCTGGTCGAGCCGCTAACTATCGCGGAGAAGGCGCTCGCGCAGATCTACTCGGTTTACCAACGGGTGCGGTGGGCGTGCCTTCATTGCAAGGAGAAGGAACTTGGTCGTTGCCATCGGATGGTCGTCCTATGCATAGCTCGGCCGAATGGCTCGAGCCCGACGGCCTGGGCGGATTCGCTTCCGGATGCGCAAGTGGTATTCGCTCGCGTCGTTACCATGCGCTTCTGCTTGCCGCGACAACGCCGCCTACCGGCAGAGTGGCGCTGGTAAATGATGTGGAAGCGTGGTTGGAAATACCCGAAGGAAAGTTCCCGCTCAGCTCGCATCGGTATGCGCCGGACGTGGTCTATCCGGACGGCGCAAAGCACCTCATTTCTTTTGATGCCGACCCCTGGCCGCGCTGGACCTTCGCGCTCCCAGGAGCGCGGGAGCTCGAGCATGGCATCATCGTGCAACCGGGGCGCGCCGCGACCGTCGTCTACTGGCGCATGAAGAAGGGTCAAGGTGGCGCGCTGACCGTCCGTCTGCTGATGTCGGGCCGCGACTATCACTCGATGCATCACGAGAATCCGGCATTCAATTTCGCAGCCGAAGTCATGGGCCATCGCGTGATCGTTCGCCCATACCAGGGAATTCCCGGCGTGGTCTTTCAATCGCGCGGTACCTTTAATGCAGCTCCGCAATGGTTCCGCAATTTCCTCTATACCGAAGAGCGTGCGCGCGGACTCGACTGCATCGAAGACCTCGCGTCGCCCGGCACCTTCAGCTGGGACCTGACGCAAGCGGATGCATGCCTGATGCTGTCGGTCGAGGGTCAGGAGCCGATTCATTCCTTGAGCGACATCTGCGACCGCGAGCGCGAGCGGCGCGCCGCGTTCCCGAGCCGGCTGCATCGCGCCGCCGATTCCTACATCGTCAAGCGCGACGAGGGCAAAACTATCGTCGCCGGATATCCCTGGTTTACCGACTGGGGCCGCGACACTTTCATCGCGATGCGCGGACTATGCCTCGCTACCGGCCGGCACGCCGATGCACGCGACATACTGCTGCAATGGGCCGGCGCCGTTTCCGAAGGAATGCTGCCGAATCGCTTTCCAGACCGCAGCGAGTCACCCGAGTACAACGCTGTCGATGCATCGCTATGGTTCATCGTGGCGGCTCACGAATTCATCCGCAGCGCCTCGAGTCTTGCGCCCGATGATCGCCAGGCACTCGTTTTCGCCGCACAGCAAATCCTGCACGGATACTCCAACGGCACCCGCTTCGGCATCAAGATGGATGCCGACGGTCTCCTCGCATGCGGGCAACCCGGCGTTCAGCTCACCTGGATGGACGCCAAGGTTGGCGATTGGGTAGTCACTCCTCGCATCGGCAAGCCGGTCGAGGTTCAGGCGCTATGGCTCAATGCGCTCAGGATCGGCGGCGAGATCGATCCGCGATGGATGGCATCCTACAACCAGGCGTTGGTTTCCTTTCGCGAGCGTTTCTGGAACGCCCAGCGCGGATGCCTCTATGACGTAGTCGATTGCGATCATCGAGCCGGCGCCGTCGATGCATCGCTTCGGCCCAACCAGATTTTCGCCGTCGGCGGGTTGCCTTTCCCGATAATCGAAGGCGAGCAAGCCGCGCGAATCGTTCAGATCGTCGAAGCGCAGCTCTATACGCCGATCGGCCTGCGCTCGCTGGCTCCCACCGAACCCGGATACGCCCCGCGCTACGAAGGCGACGTTCGCCGGCGCGATGGCGCCTATCATCAGGGTACCGTATGGCCGTGGTTGATGGGTGGGTTCGTCGACGCGTGGCTCAAGGTCCGCGGCTACACTGACGATGCAAAACGTGAAGCGCGCGAGCGATTCCTGGTCCCGCTACTCGCGCGTCTCGACGACGCGGGTATCGGCCATCTGCCGGAAATCGCCGATGCCACGGAGCCTTACCTCGCGCGCGGATGTTTCTTTCAGGCGTGGTCGGTCGGCGAAGCCCTCCGCATCGAATCTCTACTGAAGTAGTCTCCTACAGACGCTTCCGAAGTGGGATTCAGGGTGGGCGCCGCTTGCAACGGCTAGTCGCTGATGTCATCAGCAATGATTGTCATGAATGCTCTGCCTGCGATTTGCGCCGGGTCTCTTCTGTCTGTAGGAGTCCTCGTCGCTGCCTCACTTCTTCCCTACGGCGCCCGAGCTGCGCAAGGTCGCGGCGAGGCAAAGAACCATGCGCTGGTTCTGGGCGGAGGCGGCCCAGTAGGAGAGGCCTGGGAATCGGGAGTGCTCGCGGGACTCATGGAGAAGGGCATTGATCTCTCTCGCGCAGACCTGATCCTCGGCACTTCTGCCGGTGCGGTCGTAGGCGCCCGCCTCGCGCACCGAATGCCGCCTGCGGACCTGATCAAGGCGGCCTTGCCGAGAGCTGATGGACCTCCGCCTCCTCACGCTCCAAATCCAGTTCCACCTGCTCCGCCACCGGATTTGTCATTCATGATCGACAAATTTCAGCGGGTCGAAATCGATAAGCGGCCGCAAGAACCGATGCGAGCGGAAATCGGCGCGTGGGCGCAGAAGGTGACTCCGGTGGTGAGCGAGGCGCTATTCGTGGCCAGCTATCAGCGCAGGTTTCCAGGGAAAAATTGGCCGAGTCCTACTTTCCAATGCACCAGCATCGCGACCAATGACGGGTCCTTGCGCATATGGAGCGAATCCTCTGGGGTTCCTCCGGCGCTCGCGGTCGCATCGAGTTGCGCGCTTCCGGGCCTTTTCGCGCCGGTCATCATCGAGGGTCATGGGTACATGGACGGAGGAGTTCGCTCCGCGACCAACGCCGATCTGGCGGTCGGTTTCAAAACCGTGCTGGTACTCGCGCCCACAGTTGGGCAGGACAACGTCATTGCTAAGCACGGTGATTTACCGCACGAGTTGGAAATTCTGCGGGGGAGCGGCTGCAGGGTCCACTTGATCATCCCCGATGAGCCGAGTCTCAAGGCCTTCGGTCCATCGCTCGGAGACGAAGGCCTGCGCGCTCCCGCTGCAGATGCCGGTCTCGCCCAAGGACGAAGGATGGCCGCTGTCATCGCCAAATTCTGGAGCAACCAAACTGGCGAAGCACCGCGATGAGCAGCATGCCGAACTCCACGTGCAACTGGCGCAATCGCGGTAAACCGGGGAATCGGACCCCCGCAAGACGGCCTCTTGCTCATCAACAGCCGCCACACCAAGATAAGCATCCGTGCGTGGCAGCACGGGAACCTCGTGGAATCGGGTGAGGGTCCGATGGACATAAGCTCGTGAATCAGCGTCGATGGAATTGGCCGTTGTGGACCGGGTTTGTGCTGAGCCTTGTGGCCCTGCCCAGTTATTTCCTCTTTTTCGCCAAATTTCCCATTACCCGCGATGTCCCATGGGCCAACTTCTTGATGTTCGCGATTGGCGGTGCGCTCCTGGTCGAGGGGCTACGGCGCGCCTACCGAATGCCGGGTGAGTATCGCGGCAAAATTGCGGGCCCCATTCTTGCTGTTCTAAGCTTCGCGGTTCTGGCGTTTTTTAGCGCGGTAGTTTTTTTCATTACCCGCCAACTCCCGCCGTCCAGCCGCGCCCCACACGTGGGCGCGAGCGCCGCGAGCTTTGAGTTGCCGGACACTCACGGCAGGCTGGTTACTCTTACAAGCCTGCTAACGACGCCTCTTAACCCATCTTCCGGCCCGCCCAAAGGCGTCCTGCTGATATTCTATCGAGGTTATTGGTGACCGTTTTGTAACTCCGAGTTGCGGGGTATCCAAAATCACCTGGCAGAGTTTGAAAGTATGGGAATCCGCCCAGTAGCAATCAGTGTCGATGCGCCCGAAGTGTCGCGCGATCTATGCGAGCGACACGGCTATACCTTCACCGTTCTCTCCGATACCGACACGGAAGTAATTCGGCGCTACGATTTGCTGCATCCTGGCGCTGGCGTGAAAGGTCATGACATTGCCCGGCCGGCCGAGTTCCTGGTGGATTCGTCAGGAGTAGTGCGATGGGTAAATCTTACCGATGACTTCCGCATTCGCGCGCGGCCCGAAGACCTGTTGCGGGCGGGGCGGGCATTGCAGTAGCGATAGCTGAGGGCCGGCGCTTCATTCCGCAACCTGATTGGTAACCACGTTACGCCGAGCCGAGGGCTTCGGATGAAAGACAACGCTACCTACTTCGGTCCGAAGTTTTTCCGGTTCTTCCGCGAGCTTTCGGCTAACAATCGGCGCGAATGGTTCCAGGCTAACAAGTCACGTTTCGAAAGCGAGGTGCGCGCTCCGATGATTCACTTCATCAGCGATTTTGCTCCCCACCTTCGCGCGATCAGTCGCCACTACTATGCTGACCCGAGCCCGGTTGGCGGCTCGATGTTCCGCATCTATCGCGACATTCGCTTCTCAAAAGACAAGAGTCCTTACAAAACCAGCGCCGGAATCTTCTTTCATCATTTGGCAGGCCGCGAAAAAGGAATCGGCACCCCCGGGTTCTATCTCCATCTTTCACCCGGCGAGGTCTTCATCGGCGCCGGGATGTGGCACCCGGAGAGCCAGTCCCTGGCAAAGATAAGAGATGCCATCGTGGCCCGTCCGGAGAAATGGAAGCGGGCTATCTCGGACCGACGATTTCGCGCGACCTGCCGGCTTTCCGGAGAGAAGCTACAAAGACCTCCAAAGGGCTACGATCCCGCGCATCCTTTCATCGAGGATCTCAAACGAAAGGACTTCGTAACTATGGTTGATATGAAAGAAAAGGATGCCGGCGCGCCCGATTTCATGGACAAATTCGTTTCGTCCTCCAAGGCCGTGATCCCCTTCATGCGCTTCCTGACCGAAGCTATCGGGCTGCCCTGGTAAGCGACCGGTGCACCCGGGATCAGCTAGCGCTCCATGCTACAAAAGTCTCCGAATAGATCATCGAAACCAAACATTGGAGTAACTGCTCGTGAAAATCGGATTGATATTCGTAAATGCCGGGCCCTTCAGCGAGCCTGAGACCTTTCGGGTGCTCGCGACTCACGCCGAGGCTACTGGATTCGAATCGCTCTGGAGTGTCGAACACGTCGTGATTCCCGACGGCTTCAAGAGCCCCTATCCCTACACCTCGAGCGGGAAGCTCCAGGGCACCGGTGACGTCGCGCTTTCCGATCCCCTGATGCATCTGGCGTTCGCAGCCTCCATCACGACGCGCATCCGATTCGGCACCGCGGTGATGATCCTCCCGCAACGCAGCCCGCTCTACGTCGCGAAGGAGCTGGCAAGTCTCGATCGATTGTCGGGCGGCCGCATGCTGCTTGGCATCGGCAGCGGATGGCTGGCCGAGGAATTCGCAGCGCTGCAGCTCGACTGGAAGAAGCGCGGCCTGATGACCGACGAGTCGATCCAGTCGCTGCGCGCGCTGTGGCGCGAAAATCCCTCAAGCTTCCATGGCAAGTACTTCAACTTCGGCCCCGTGCGCAGCCTGCCCAAGCCTGTGCAGCGCGGTGGTGTGCCGATTCTCGTGGGCGGCCATTCTCCCGCCGCCGTGCGGCGCGCGGCTCGCTTCGGCGATGGATTCTTTCCCGCGGTCGGCGAGTTGCGCGGCCTGTCGTGGGAGATCGACGCCGCCGCGATGGAACGCCTGCGCGCCCTTCTGGATGATCTCAAGACCGAGTGCAAGCGGATCGGGCGCAAGCCAGCCGATCTGGAAATCTCCTGTATCGGACCCGCCGACCTGGAGACGCTCAAGAAGCTGCGCGACCTCGGCGTATCGCGCGTGACGGTCGGGCCGCCGGCTTTTGCGCCCGACGAACTGAAGCGCGGCCTCGACAAGATCGGCAACGAAATCATCGCCAAGGTCTGAGGCATCGGCTGACGGAAAGCGCCGCGGTCAAATCAAGAGGACGCCCGAAAAAACAACTATCCGCCCTGGTCGCAATGAGCTTCCCGCGCATCCTTTAGTCGGGGATTTAATGAGCACCTTCGAACTTCTCGAAGATGGTTACGCGCCCGCAAAAGTGGCCGCGGCGCGCGACTACTATGTCGTCATCTCAGGATGTTCCGGGGGCGGCAAATCGTCGCTGATGCGGGAGTTGGCCAATCGCGGGTATCGCATTTTCGCGGAACCGGGGCGGCAAATCGTCAAGGAACAAAACTTCATCGGCGGCGACGGCATCCCCAGCAAGGATGCGCGCAAATTCGTCGAGCTTTGCGTCTCCCGCTCGATGCACAACATGATCAGCGCCGCCACCACCACCGCGCATGTCTTCTTCGACCGATCGATCGTCGACAATGTCAATGGTCTGCAGCAACTGCCGGGCGGCGCGCCGCCGCACCTGATCAGGGCCATGGGGACCTTCCGATACAACCGCAAGGTGTTCATGGCGCCGCCGTGGCCGGAGCTGTTCCGCAACGACACTGAGCGCACCCACTCATACGAGGAGGCGGTCGCGGAATACGCCACGCTGGCGCCGGCCTACGAGCGGCTCGGGCATGAGGTGGTTTTACTCCCGAAAACGTCGCCTCGGGAACGCGTCGAATTCATCCTCAAGGAGCTGGGGCTTTAGCTGAAGCGCGAATCTTCCTTGCAGCGACTCGCCTTTCTGCCGGAAAGACGCACCGGAAGTGGAAAATGCTATGGTTCGATCGTTTACTGGTTCGCCGAGGTTTATCGAAACTCGAATCCTATGCACCCGGGATCAGGTAGCGCGCCTCAATACTCGCAAAATCCGCAAACGTCCCTGACTTGATCAATCGAGTCGAAACCGATGACCTATGATGAATCGTTTGCAGACCGCGAAAATTTCAGAAGGAGTCCGGAAGATGGCGACGCCAGTACGATTCATCAGCGAGCCACCGCGGCAGACGCCGGTAAAAGCAGAGACCGAGGTGCTCGTGATCGGCGGCGGAACCGCCGGAGTATCGGCCGCGGTCGCCGCGGCCCGCAATGGCGCCGATGTGATCCTGGTCGAGCGGCTGGGATACCTTGGCGGACTGGCAACCGGTGGTCTCATCGCGCTCCTGCTTACGCTTGACGACGGCGCAGGCAGGCAGGTGATCGGCGGACTGTGTCAGGAGATCACCGATCGATTGCAGCAGCGTGGCGCGGCGCATTTTCCGTCGAGCAGTGAATGGGGCAGTTCGGATGAAAAGCTGATCGCGCATAACCAGCAGTGGGGACTGGTGTGGGGTCACGCACCGCATCGCGTGCGCTACTCGGTTGCCTACGATGCCGAGGAATTCAAATTCGCGCTTAACACGATGGCCGAGGAAGCGAAGGCGCGGCTGCTCTTTCATTGTTACGCCTGTGACGCGATTGTCGAGGGTGATCGCATCACCGGCGTGACCTTTCAAAGCAAAGCTGGACGCTTCGCGATTATGGCCAGGGCGGTTATCGATGCGAGCGGCGACGGCGACATCTTCACCTCGGCCGGCGCGGCATTTGAAAAAGAAGCCGTCCTGCCATGGCTATGGTTCACGATGGGCGGCGTCGAAAATGCCGAGGCCGCCATCGAGAAAGGCCGCTGGTTTTTTCGCACCATCGGCGACGGGCGCGTGTTGCTGCCATGGGGCGCCACCGAGCGCATCGCGCGCAAAATCGATGCGACCGATCCCGACGATCTCAGCTATGCGGAGCTGGCCTGCCGCAGGCGCGTGATGGAGCAGGTGGACAGCATGAAGGCGGAGATCCCCGGCTTCGCGCGCGCACACATTTGCCATGTTGCGGACCAACTGGGAGTCACCGAAAGCCGCCGTCTGGTGGGCCGTCATGTTCTCGCGCGGGATGAGGTCGACCAGCCGTGCGATGACGTCATCGCCATCACCGGCAACTGGACCAAGTACGACTCTCTATATTACATCCCGTACCGGTCACTGCTGGCGGCGCAATTCGAGAACCTGATCGTCGCGGGCCGATGCATCTCGGTGGACCATCGGGTGCATCACGCGACCAAGGAAATCCCCCCTTGCATGGCGACCGGTGAGGCGGCGGGCGTCGCGGCGGCTTTGTCCGTCGGCGCGGGAATCGAACCCGGCGCGCTGGAGGTGAAGCTGCTTCAAAATCGCCTCGAGGGGCAAGGCGCGATCCTGCGGTTTCGGTGAGGGAGCAAGTGCCTATCGAAGCATCCCATGGAAAGGAATTGCTAAAGTTACACTTACAAATGTGGTGAATTCATTAGAAAATACTTCTTTGGCCATTGAAACGCGTTTTGGCATAAATCATTCCATGGGACGGGGTACATATTCTTAGAGTCGAAAACAAATCAACAAATAACCCGAAGGAACATGTTGCGCCTCGGGGCATTCACCGGAATCGCCACGGCGCCATCTCCGGCGCTTCGAATAAGTGAGGCCCAGAGCCCACTTGAGCCGTTTTGCAACCGAGCACGAGACAATCGCGGCGAATGGCGACTGCCTAATATCGCCTGAAGCGCCGCTGCAGGAGTGGCAGGGCGATCGACGGATTCGCGAGTACCGCCGGAACTGATTTTCGACCAGGGATTAGGCGATCTGTTCGTCGCGCGAGGGGCGGGCAATGGCGCGACAGGAACCTTAACCGAGGGTCTCTACTGCGGGACGGAGGTTCCGGGCGCATTGCTGCTGTTCGTGCTCGGCCACTCCGAATGCGGCGCGGTGAAAGCCGCGGTAACCAGCTTCCTACGCCACCAGCTTCAGTTTGTACGATTGCTATTCCCGGCGGTGCGGCTGGCCCGACGCATGGTGAAGCGGGCGGGCGGCGATCCGAATGATCCGACGCAAGTAATTCCGGTGGCTACCGATCAGAACGTCATCCTCAGCGTCCAGGCTCTGCGAAAGAGTCGTTTCTTCAGGAAGATGGTTGCAGACGGGTCCCTGCTGATCGCGGGAGGTGTTTACGATCTCAAAACCCAGCAGGTCAACGTTTTGATTCAGTAAGTGGCGCGACCGATACCTAATCAAAACTCCGCCATGGAAACCGAACTTCTACGAGCGGCGGCAGTCGATCACTTCGATACTCCCCATCGCGTCCGATTCCCTAATGGCTGGATGCGGTTGCGAAGGTCGCCCAGTTGGGCCGCCGACGGAAGATGCACTGAATAAGGACGCCGGCGGCGCGCGCCGACGAACTTCGCGCGATGCCCACGGTCGCGCGCAAGCTTGAGTCGTTGCCGATCGATCAAATGCCTCTTCAGACGCGCTCCCACCAGGCCGCGGTTGTGTGGAATACCATAGAGCGCGCGAAACTCGTCGGCGCTCATATCGTGTCTGGCGGCAAGATGACGGCCCAGATGCTCGAAGCGGCCGCCGCACCGCGGACAAAGGAGGCGTTCGCGATCGAGCCACGCATCGACTTCCGCGATCGAATGAAATTGAGTTGGGTTAATAATTCTTTCTCCCTTCTTCCCCAAGACAAACCCGCTCGCCTCGTCACCACTTCTGACTGACGACGCTCTTTAGGCGGGTGCGGGCGGCCGCTGCGAATAGAAATCTGCTTCCTATTCGGCAGACGTTCGGCGACCCGATAAGTTCGCCTGGTCCGAGGTGGACGCGGAATTTTATTTCGCTTCAGGAAGAGAACTACGATCTTGAGCAGCTCGCGGCCTTTTGGCTCCCGAGCGCTCGCAACCACACGAAGCGGGCTGTTACACGTAACAGCCGCTTCAACACACACCAATTAACAAGACGATGCGTCGCCGAGCTTTATTCGATTCGACGAGAGCGTAGGAGGTCGCGAATTCGGTAGGGATATATGGCTGGATTCAGAGCAGATTCGAAAAACACAGGGATGCACCTGGATGAATTCGGCTGCCATCCGCCACAAGTCGGCTGGAATCGCGGCTTTCCGGCTTCTGCATCACGCGTGCACCTCGAGCACTATCTTTCCGCGACGATGCCGCGCGCCCGCGAGCATTTCGTGAGCTTTGCGCGCTTCCTCAAGGCTTAACACCGTGCCCGCCTGCGGCAGCAGCGCGTGGCTGTCGAACAGCGCCGTCAATCGCTCCAGCCGCGCCGTCGTCACCTCCACAATGAAGAACACCTGCCGAACATCGCGCGGCTGAATGCCTTCCCTGGGCATGGGCGAGACGACCGAGACAAGAATCCCACCCTCTCTGATTACTGCGAAAGAGCGCTCCCTGATTTCTCCGCCTACCGTGTCGATCACAGCATCGACACCGGTAACCAGATGTTCGAAACGAGCGGTCGAATAATCGATAACCTTTTCCGCACCCAGCCCTCGGACGTAATCAGCGTCGCGGCCGGCCGCGGTGCCGATCACATGGACGCCCGCATGCGCCGCCAATTGAACGGCATAGGCGCCGACATTCCCTGCCGCCCCGTGGACTAACGCGGTTTGACCCGCAGTGAGTTGCGCATACTCGAAGAGCATTTGCCAGGCCGTCACCGCCACCACCGGAGCTGATGCAGCCTCGACAAAGCTCAGCGCCCTCGGCTTGCGCGCGATCGTCGCCGCAGTCGCGACGGCATATTCGGCGTATCCTCCGATGAATCGTTCGTTGGTAAGGCCGTAGATCTCATCGCCCGCCCGGAATGCATTTACGCCGGAGCCAACCGACTGCACGATTCCGGAAATATCGGACCCCAGTATCAATGGCAGTGATTGGGGTAGGGCACTTTTTCCTTCGCGCACGAGGGCGTCCCATGGCCCGACGCCCGCCGCCTTCACACGGACTAGCACTTGGCCCGGTCCGGGCGATGGCCGCTCCGTTTCGGCTACCGTAATGACATCGAGCGATCCGAATTGAGAGATTATGGCAGCTTTCATAGAGACGCCTCCGATCCTTAATCGATCCGTAGTTTCACTAGACGATAGCTTTCAGGCTGCTTTCCCGATTTCCGGAGCTTCAAGGTCCGGAACTTCTGAGACTCCTGGCATTCGTACCTGATCGGCGAGCGATGCGGCCTTTATCTTTGCAACACACAGCCGCACTAAATCTTCGACACTACATTAGAGTTTTGCGTGCATATGCATCATAGGCGTCGTCATCAAGTTCTGCGCGCAAGAATCGTTCTTCCGTCGCGCTTTGATGTAAAAGGCGAGTGCCATGATGGTAGCGCCGAGCAGCGCGAAGGAGGTTCCTTTCTCGACCGCGGTTGTGAACGCGGCACCGAAAAAGGCCCATAGATCGGATGGCGCACGAAGCGATACGGACCAGTGTCGATGACATGATGGCCGGCTTTCTTCGTCACCCAATCAGACACAAGTGGCCCAGGTGAATGCGCGCCCACCAGGTGAAGGAAAGTGCGGCAAGCGTCAGCGCGACCAAAATCCACTTTAAGGCATCGCCAAGGTTCCAGAGCTGCAACTGCGCGAAGTTGTGGCCGCTGGATGGATAAGCAAAGAGCATTACCACGCCGAGACCAATGAGCACGCGGAAAAAAAGTTCGAATCCTACTCCGCCCCGTTTTTCGGTGCGGTTAGACCACAGCATCGCGATGGTCCACGACACCAACCACGCGCACCAGAGCGCGTAGATTGTATGTTGAGGCGTAATCGAAATCTTCCTCCCGTCGCCAAGTCGCTTTCGCGGAGCTGACCACCGGTGTAGCTTCTCCGATTAGTGAAACAACACCTGCCGCTCGCGCAGCGACTGAATCTGCGAGGAGCTATACCCAAGCCAGGCTAGAACTTCTTCGCCGCGAGCACCCACTGGTTCCGCTGGATGCTTGATCCGCATCGGCGTCTTCTCAAATGAAATCGGATGACCCAGGAGCGTAGTCTTGCCGGCGCTTGGATGGTCGTACTCGACGAGGTAACGATTCTCCAGCAGATGGCGGCTATCAAACGTGTCGAGCACATTGAGTACCGGTGCGCACGCGATGTCCTGGGCTTCCAGAATTTTCAGGATTTCGGCGCTTCGACGCTCGGCGAATTGCTGCTCGGCCTTTTCTTTTAGTTGCGCAAGCCGCAGGCTCGCTTGTTCCGACTTGATCGACTCAGCCGTAGCCTTAGCGTCGAAGCGCGGATCGCCAAGACCCAGTGCTGCGTTCATCCTTTTCTGCTGGCGCAGGTTAAGACAGCCGACCGTAACGTAACCATCCCTGGTTCGAAAAACGCGATAGTACACGTCGGTGACCAGGTTCCCGGCGGCGAAGGTTGGCGACAGTTGACCGCCCAATCCGGACGCGGTCGCATTTAAGACCTCGCTGTATGGCGCCTTCTGGGCCACCAGAGTCTTCGCTTGTTCCAGTGCGGCGCGCCGGTCTTCGCGATCGAATTTGTCAATGGTTATCAATCTCAGGATATTTTGTAGCAGCGACCCAGCCAGCATCGAGGTACTGAGCGCCTGACCTTCGCCCGTCTGCTTTCGATGATAGAGCGCAGCGACAATGCCGAGTGCCTCCATGCAGAATGCGGTGACATCGCCAATCGGCACGGCGGTAGGAGTCGGCATCGAACCATCGGGACCCGGGACCATTGAGCCACCGCCCGATTGGGCGACTATGTCGAATCCCGGCCGAAACTTTTCTGGTCCATGGTCGCCATAGGCCGAAACACAGCTATAGATGATGTCGGGTTTGACCTTGCGAAAGGATTCCAGATCCATTCCGAGCTTTTCCGCGACACCCGGACGATAGTTCTGGCAGACCACGTCGGCGCGCCGCGCAATCGCGTACACGATTTCTCGCGCTTCCGGCTTCGTTAGATCGAGTGAGATGCTGCGCTTGCTGCGTCCGATGTTGAGATCGACTCGACGCAAATATTTCTCGCCCGGCACCATCCCCGAAGGTGCGACGTCGGCCACCACCTGGGCTGGAGGCGGATCGACTCGGATGACTACGGCTCCCATGTCCCCCAACAGCATGGTGCCACCGGGACCCGCCAGTTGTTGTGTGAGATCAAGAACAACTACATCTTCGAGGGGTCCACTCATTCGACCTACCTTCAACTAACGATCTGGAGTTCGGGTCTAACCCACGCACTTGGTAGCTGTCCCAAGCCCAAAAAATCTTCACTTCGGGCCTAAACGAGCTTCCACTGCACCAGAGTATGGCCCTCAGGGTGATCCTCGAAGACTGCTTGGACCGCGGCGCCGATGGGAAGATCTGCGCGCGGATCGCCGGCCAGGTTGCCGACCATCCTCACGTTGTCGGCATCGGGTAACTCGACAAGCACCACCATGTACGGGCAAGCGTCCTTGAGAGCAGGATGCACCGGGTGCCACACGCGCTCCCAACTGTAGACGCGGCCGCGTCCGGAGACGCGGTGCCATCCGAGGTTGGACGAGCGGCACTGATGACAGATCCATTCAGGGCCGAACTGGAAGGCCTCGCAGTCCTTGCAGCGTTGAACCATCAGCTCGTGACGCCGAGCCGCTTCCCAGAATTCCCGATCCAGACCATCGTGCGCCGCGCGCGGCGCCGGCAGTCCCTCGGGCAGGCAGTAGTTCGCTTCAGATTGAGCCGGCATTGATAATTACCTCAACCATGTAGGATCAGATCGCTGACCGGCGTCACCATCGGCCCCGATACAACCATTGATATGTCGGCGTCCTTGACCTGACTGGTCGAGGTTCCGCGCACTTGACGCACCGCCTCTATCACCAGCTCGAGTCCATGCATGTAGCATTCGGCGAGGTTACCGCCGCTGGTGTTGAGCGGCAGTTTGCCGTTCGGCGCGAGGAAGTTCTCGACGGTGCAAAACTCGTTCACCTGGTCGGCAGCGCAGAAGCCGTGCTCGACCAGACTCATCACTACCCCCCCGGTGAAGTTCTCATAGGCCTGGACCACGTCGACATCTTTTGGCGTGATTCCCGCCATCTCGTAGAGTCGCGGAGCGAGAGTCTTGAAGTTGGAGGTCGCGTAGTCGGGCGCGTTGTGCGCTCCCGCATTCTGCCGATAGTCGGAACCCTGCGCCGCGGCCATCAGATAAGCAGGTTTCTGCTTCAGGTCGCGCGCGCGCTCGACGCTGGTCACGATCACTGCCGCGGCGCCATCGTTCTCAAGGCAGCAGTCGTAGAGATGGAATGGTTCGACGATCCAGCGCGATTCGTCGTAAGCCTCCCGCGTGAGCGGGCGTCCGTACATCACCGCGCGCGGATTGGATTGCGCATGATGGTACGCCGCCAGCGCGACTGCCGCGAGGGCGTCCTGCTCGACATGATGCTCATGCATGAAGCGACGCACTCGCATCGCAAACATCTGCGCCGGCGACATCAGCCCGTACGGCAGCGTGTAGGCGAAATCGCCGGAGATGCTCTTCATCGGTGCCGCTTGTCCAAAGCGTCCGAATTGCCCCTGCGCGAGGGCGCGGAACACCACGACATACTTGGCATAGCCTGCCGCTACCGCCGCGGCGGCATTCGCGACGGCGCCGGATCCACCTCCACCACCGCCGCCCCAGACCATGTTCGAGAACGCGAGATGCGGCAAGCCCAGCGCCGTCGCGAGGCGTGATGCGTCATTGCGATCGTTGCTGTAGGAAGCGAAGCCGTCGATATCGGTCACCGCGATTCCGGCATCATCCGCCGACTTGATGATCGCCTCGCAGGCGAGCCGAAACTCCGGCAGCGGCGCGGTGCCGCGCTTGTAGTATTTGGTCTCGCCGATTCCGGCGATCGCCACCTTGTCCTTGATGGTGTTCATTGGCGCTGCCTCGATCGTCCGAAAGGTTGCTCTTCAAAGCTCGAGGGACGACCGCCGCAGTGTTACGCGATTGGCCATTTTGGGCAACCCGGGCTGAACTCGGATATGGGCACGGTTGGCGACCGATGCAACATCACCAGCCACTCCGATTTTGAGATGCTACTCGGCTATTCGTGTTGCGTGGTGGGCCAGCGCCTGCCAAACGTCCGCATGCTTTTTCCACACTGCGGTGAATCGAGTATGAGAGCTCAGATCCGTGCCTCGCGAAGTTGCTTTGATGGTGTAATGACCCGTCGCGATCGCGAGATTGCCGTAGACCCGGGCAGTCAACTCGTGAAGCTCGGTCGAGGGCTCGCCATCGAAAGGCTGTTGCATCGCTTGTACGTACCAGCGTTTGTCTTTGACGGAGCCGTCGATCATGACGTATTGCCAGTCATCCGCCATCATGCGCTCGAACCATGCGCCATCGTGTCGCTTGATAGCTCCAAACCACTGAATCATCAGTTGCATCAGCTCGCGCTCTGCTTCGTCTTTGGTGATCTCGGCCATCGGATCTTCTCTCTCTGACGCAGTTATGGCGGACACTGTCAGGATAGCGGTTGTGGCGCAGCCTCACGAGACGCCTGACGCCGTTCCGTGTTCGACGCGGATTGGCGAGCCGCCACAAGCGGGCGCGCTTGCGACGATGTGGATAAAACGTCGCTGCCCATTTTGCCATTCAAAGTCTTATACAGTTGAGTTGTTCGCTGTAACTACGCGATAAATAAGCACGGAGGAGGAACGCGGCCGGTGCCGTGACCAGTCTTCAAAACGGATGCGGTACATCTCATGCTGGGTCATGTAGGGTCATGTGAGATACAAAATCGGGGGGTTTTTCGGATTTGAGGTCATGCAGGGTCATGCTGTAGCAACCCGGAGCGGCCACTTAGTGACCACTCGAGCCTACCGGGAAGTCGGGAGACGCTGAAGCAGATTCACTCGATTCGCGGTGCGCTGGATCGCTGCAGATGGCAGTCGCCAAGCAGATGGCGAATGCAGCATGAATGCAATGAAGTGGACCTAAAGGTAATGCAGTGCTCTGGGCCTGAACTTGAGGCTAGAGAACGGCGTATTAAGGTGGCAAATGCGGACACTTCCAGCACACCAATCTTACTAGCTTTGATTTGCTACCACCTGGGTCGGGTTCTACAGGGGTTTGCGCCAAGTACGGGCAACGTCGATGTTGTCCTTCCCTTCCTTCCGAGGCTTAGCTACTCGATCAAAAATGCTGCGCGTCTTTCAGGTCACAAGGGATGGCGACTGTCGTAAGCGTGATGGACCGCGACGGGTGGGATGCCCGCACCGACATCATCGTGGTGGTCGATCCGAGCAGGCGACGGCTGGTGTGGGTTCCACGCGATGTCTGGTGCGACGCGATCGCCGACCGCATCAATCGTGCGTTTGCGCTCGGCGGACACCGGGCACTCATGGACGGCATAGCTCAGCTCGGGCTCCAGGTTGATCAAAGTCTCTGCCTGCGGCGTTGTGCAGCCGAGCAAGCTCTTGACGGTGTTGAGGTTCGGGTCCGGGTCAGAAGGCATTTCCGATTCTGGTATCCCCTGACTCCAACCGGTCCAATCGAAGATGGGAGGAAGCCCGTCGACTTCCTTCCGCCCTCCGAAATTCTCAGGGGAGAAAGGATCCATCAATGGATCGGAGCGCGCTATGAGCGTGATGACGGTCCTTCAACAGACTTTGATCGTATCCGTCGTCAACAAGTCCTGCTTCGGGCGTTGCTCAAGATGGGTTTCGTGTTCGGGAGAGCGCTGCAGGATCGCTCGTTGGTGTCAATGTCGAGCGAGCTAGCACTGGCGGACCTGGGGAAGGTGCGAAGGTGGTGGCGTTTTCGCCGCTATACGCACCTAGAAAACAAGACCATCGACGGAATGAGTGTCCTGGTCGTTCGAAGCTGCCGCCTGCATTTCGGAGCGTGAGGTGCGCACTGATTCATTGTGTTGACGCACGGTCTCGTTAGTCGGCGATGCTCTGTTGTGGCCGCAGCTGCGAGAACATCCAGGCGCATACGAAGCCTAGTTTGTTTGCACCCTCAAAAAATATCAGGAAAGGAAAATAGAGCAATTGCTTCGGTGTTTCCAGATGTCGAAGCGCAGTGAGTAAAGTACCGAATTTTGCCGAACACCAAGTCTTCCAGTTGCGCTCCGCCTCAATAGGTGTGATCCGATGTTTGCGATAGTAGCAGTAACGGCTCCAGCCGCTTTCGAAGCTCTTGCGGATCGTATCCAGCATCCACCTATCATATTGGTGTTGAATCGGTAGATTTGGATTATAGTAGATATCGATCCCGTAGGCGCGCATTCGCAGGGTCCAATCGGTATCTTCCGCGCGTGCCAGATTTTCGTCGAAAAAGCCAACCCGTTCAAAAACATCTCTGCGGAAAGCAGCCGCGCCGGAGGCCTCGACGCCATTCTCCACCATGATCTCTTCGTTCTTCACCAACGGCTTCTGAAGGCCGGTGGGTGCGCTTTTTAAAGATCTCCTGGTGTGCTCGACGCTGTGGTTGTGCAAACGCCCACGCATGCTGGCGTCATAGTAGAAGTGACTAACTCGACTTCCCAGGTCGTTGCGCGACGGTACTATTCTGAACCGAATCACGCTCGCTTCGGGGTGACTTCGAAAAAACTCCAAGATGACCTTGACGTAGTCTCTATCCAAGATGTAGTCATCCGCAACTATGGCAACGATCTCGCCTGTAGCCGCTCGCAAACCCATGTTGCGAGTTGCCGATATCCCCCGGTGCTGGTGATGCAGATACTTTATGTTTGAGACCGCACAGTAGTGGCGTGCGATCAGTTCATTTGTGCCATCTTCCGATCCGTCGTCAGCGACAAGAATCTCAAGGCCGTCGCCAGTCTCTGACTGTTGGAGCAAAGAATCCAGGCAATCCTTGAGCAACCGCTTGCGATTGTAGGTGAGTACTATTACCGATATGGTTTCAGTCGCCACTTCGTTGATAAGTAGTAGAGCCTTTGCTTCGAAGTAATTGTCGGATGCGCATTTGGACTGCCAGCGCACGTTGAACCAGCCTGAAGACTACATAGAGGTGCAGAAAGCGCCAGTTCATAGGAGCCGTCCTAACCTCGCTTTCACGCTTGAGAAGCTCGCTATCATATTTTTTCAGTAGGTGCTCTTGCCCCTCTGCATACCGCAGTCGCTGAGTAATAAACCCAAGCAGCGAATTCCGGCAGTCATTGAAAGCCAGGATACGGTTGGACATGTAGATTGGAACCCCACGGGCCTTAAGGCGCAGATATAGATCAAAATCCTCTCGGGTTGGCAGGGCAGGATCGAACAGGGGATTCTCCATATTCAGGACTGAGCGCCTGATCGAGCAGTTTCCCGAGGCGAGCATCGGCACCTGATAGAGTTCGCCGGGTTTGTCGAAAGTAAAGGAGTAGTAATAGAGCCAGAACCTTGAATAGATGTCGCTGCGCAGTGGACGCAGCTTGGCGTTCAGAACCAGCACTTGCGGTTCCGCATTGGTCACATCGATAGCGGCGCGGAGGTAGTCGTCCGCTGGTACTATGTCGTCATCGATGAAGATCAAGACTTCCCCTGTACTATGCGCAACCCCAAGGTTTCTAGCAGACGAAGCGCCGCGATTCTCGACCATACGCACAATCTTAAGTATTCCGCGAAATCTGGAGGCGTAGCCCTCTGAAAGAGCTTCTATCGCCGGAGGCTCACTTGCATCATCGACTACAATGATCTCGACCCGGCCTGCCAGATCGTATTGCTGTATCTCTCGTAGCAGGATGGCCAAGATGCGAGCTAGAGCAACCGGGCGATTCCGGGTCGGAATGATCACTGAGACTTGCAAGCTGTTACCACACTTGAGGTATGAGCCGGTAGGTTTCCAACATGTATGTTCGATACCTGTTGCCGAAGCGCTCGAGCATCATCTCCTCCTCGGTTTTGATGCGCCAACTCATCAAAAGGATGTCCGCCGCTGCACCTAGAATGAGAACTATGGGCGCCCCCATCACAATTGCCCAGGCTTGCCGGCTGAGGATTCCACCCGCATAGATCGGATGTCGAATGTGACCATACAGTCCCGCGCGCACAATCTCCTGATTTTCTACTACGGTCAGATGCGGAGTGCCGAAGCGCCCGAGTTGAATGCGTGCGCCAAGCGCGACCAAGAGGCCAGTCAATTGAACGAGTACCCCGAACGCGGATAAGAGCACAGGGGGTTGACCACCCCAGAAATTGTACCGCTCGAACGGCGCCGCGGCGAAGAGTATCAGCATCAAAACCGTGTTCAATCTGCATGCCGGGGTGCCGTCGCGATCGGCCGATACGTCGAAAGGGGGACGGACAAAGCGATCGGCGACATCGAAGCCGAAGTAGAAGAATAAATAGATGAGGACGAACGGTGTGCGCCAGAGTTGACTCAACAGCCCCAGACCGATACCTATCGCTCCGAGCACTGCGAGCAGAAGCATAGCTAGCCCCATCGCTTCCGCCACCAGGCGGGTCCACGACATCTCTTTTAACCGATCCCAGGGCCCTGAATCGGGGCGCGTCATACAGCTTCAGCCATGATGCCCGTCCGCTCCATCGCTCAATCCTCCAATACAGGAGGGACTGTCTTCGAAGTCGTTGGTTTTCGCGTCGCTTAGGTGTTGCACCAGGATCGATCTTATTATCCGCCTCGGCGCAATCGGTCAAATCATCTTCTCGAGTTCCGAACCGCTGAGCTGAAATAGAACAGGCGTCCATTGAAGGCTCGCATCTCACTAGACCCGTCTGGTTATCCATCCATGAAGACGGCATCGAGTCTTCCCGGATACTAAACTGCAAACCTCAAGGAATGAGCAGCCGAAAAGCCACACCAGCTCACTGAACAGTGCCGGAAAGCTCATCTCACCAGCCTCAAGGGTCGCCGCGAATTTACTGGCCGCAGTGACGGGAGCAATGAATTCTGTTAGGCTAAACCTTTCCCAGGGAATGCAGACCAAACACAGCCTCCACCATGACGCACCGCGATCCAACCTCAGATCGCGGATCTTCGCACGTCCCGACCGCTGGCAGTGTACGCCAGCTACTCGGAAACGCGCGCCGGGCGCTGAGCTTTACCTGGTCCAGCAATCGAACTCTCCCGGCCTGCGCTGCTCGCGATTTATTTCGTGCAGGACAGTTATTGCGGACACTGTCATGATAACGGTTGTGGCGCAGCCTCACGGAGACGCCTGCAACCGTTCGATGTTCGACGCGGATTAGCGAGCCGCCACGAGCGAGCGCGCTTGCGACGATGTGGATAAAACGTGGATGCCTATTTTGCCATTCAAAGTCTTATACAGTTGAGTTGTTCGCTGTAACTACGCGATAAATAGGCACGGAGGAGGAACGCGGCCGGTGCCGTGACCGGTCTTCAAAATCCATGCGTCGGGTGCAGGGGACTCCTTCGCCGTACCATCCAGTCAATGATCTTAAGGGATTTTCAGCGATGACCAGGAGCGTAAAGCACAAGCCGGCATCCGATGGGACGACAATTCGTTAGCATAGTTGTTAGCAAGATTTCGGTACCGACGGAATCGAGTCTCGGTTCCGTGCCAAGTAGTCCTTTTGCCTCGGCCATATTCGCGTTCACGGTTGACACCCCTTTTGCGGAAAAATTGTGAGAGTGCTTTCTCCTGAAGGAAATCAACCCGAATGGCCCACACGATTTCTAGCGATGACCGCCCTTGTTCCGGGCATCCAAACTGATGGGAAGATCCGGGTTTTCACCGCAATCTGCTCACCACGTTGAGTCCAGATAGCGCCGGTTCTGCGTCTGGTGCAATTCCCAAAAGACGTTAAGGGCGTGGCCCGTAGGCTGCGACGGAAACCGATCGGCGAGCCCAGTCCCCACCCCAACTAGACAACGAAGCGAAGAGCTCTACAAATGAATTCGGTTCGGAACCGAGTTTCCTTTGTGTCCGCTCATTGCGCTGGTCTCGGGCGCGGTTATTGGGCGACGAAGAGTTTCAATGTAGGTTTGATTGGAGGTCCTCGATTCGGGGGCGCAAACTATCGTTGGTCGTGCCGATTCTGGGGCGCCTCGCCTTCGCGCGGAGAGTCAGAAAACTCGCGAACTGAGTCTGCGCCTAGCAGGGCGGCGAGCCCGCCGCTGTCCCGAAGTCCGTCCTGTAATGTCGACAGGATCGAGGCCGGAGGATCCGGATTGTAGACATTGGGCGAGCGGTGAGCCAGGGTTGCTCGCATCCAGCCAGATCATTGGAGCTGGTATCGCGCGAGGTCAGGAATTGCAGCCCGAGGATAGCCTCGATAAACTTCACCACCGACGAGAATTCCAAATGCAGACGCTTGAGGGAGTCTGACTTCACGAACGGCGAGAGCAAGAGCAGCGGTACCCGAGGTCCGAGGCCGAACTGGGTCCAGTTGCGGCGGCGCGACGTGATCACTGAAATCCGCCGAAGTCTTCGCCTAGCAGGGCAGCGAGCCCGCCGCTGTCCTCAGAAGTCCGTCCCCAAATTGGATGGGAGCGAGGTCCGGTCGATCCTTTCAAACGGCGCGCGACCGCTTGTGTGTTTGCTGGCCACCGTCGTAATTTGCCGCATGGTTGGTGGTGGCAGACGGCTTGAATGTCACGACTGTCGTAGCAGATTTTACCGGCTTCCATTCGCGATAAAATTGCCTTTTCATTTGACGCTAGATAATGAGATAAACGCCGGTAACTTCAAAGACTTCGAGACTACCGCCTTCATATAGATTGGGATCAATACTATGCAGTGCGATCATTGCCCGTCGGCAATGCGCGGCGTCCTCGAAGGTTGCGAAAAGTCCGGATTCGTTGAGCTTAGGGCAGAAATAGCGCCTGAGCAAATCGTCTAGTATGAGTACAGGTTCGTCGGAAATCTTTTCATATGGACCCGCCATAAACCCCGTCATGAAAAGGAGAGAATTGCCAGCACCCGCGAAAGAAATGTCGAAGCCGAGGAGCTTCGCGTCATCGCTGGACATCTCTGTATCCTTTGATATCCCAATCAATTCGAAGTGCATTTCAGGAAAATATTGATCGCAGAAACGCAGGTATTCCCGTGCCCTCGCGAGATCACGAATACCTCCGTATAACTCCAGCTCACTCACGTACCACAACCCCCGCCGATTGACTTCGCTGTCCGCCGACAATTCATTGATACAAGAAGGGTACTTCCTGTCTGTGCCGCGGTAGGCGCCACGCCAGAAGTTTATCCGGTAGGTCGGACCATCGAGGATTAAGTACTTCATATGAGCTCTCAAGGCAATTTGTATTTATTTGAAACGTTCACGTGAACGCTAAGGCTGTTTCCACTGATGTTCAGATGCGGCCGCCACCACGGATTATTCCCTGTGTGACCCGCGAGATCGGGCCTAACGCTGAGACCTAGACGCCGCGCCTCATGCACAATGGCATCCGCTTGCGAATTACTCACCGATGGACCCTGCGGATCTTGCAGTTGTCTCAACCAAGCCAAGAAACCTCCGTCCGTATGCGCCCAATCAGGCCGACCCATGCCATATAAGGTCGACTCCGTAGACACGCTTTCATCAAACTGTGCCTTCCCCTGTCCTTCTTCACGAGCCGCATCTCCATCGTCTCCGCCCTCTCCCTCGTCGTCCTCCGCTAGTGTTATATGGCCGCGCTGCGTGACGATCGCCCCGCATATCCCCAGAACCCCACAATACACCTGATGGGCGCGGTGCTGGGTGCGCAGAATGTCGTAGAGCGGCGGTCCGGAGGGACCACCACCGCCGAATAAACCGAGACTAGCGAAAATGTCAAACGCGCCTGCCGCCACCAATCCCCAAGGCCCGAGTTCGCTAGCAGCAAGCGTAGCGTCAGTCGTAATCGCTAGATAGGAAGCCCCTAACGCAGCGCCGTTCGTAGCGCCCTGAGCGTAGTTCCATCCCAGTCCGCCCTTCCCCTCAAACCCGCCGAGCCTCCGAGGACCGCCGCCGCCGCCGCCCAGCCCTTGCGGGCCACTGAGCGGGAGCTGAAACGGGTCCGGATTGTAAACATTCCCATTGGGCTCCCAGTACAACTTCCAGGAGTCGGGATACTCCTGTTCCATTCTCACAGGCGCTAAGCGGCCGCCCTGGATTATCCGTGGCGTCCCTTCCACGCGGATAAGATTTTGAAGACGGACAGGGTATACAACAGACACTACGTTTCAGGCGTAGGCGTCTATTGCGAAGCTTTGACCTTCTGGTCTGATATATTCCGCACGGAGACGTCGATTCCTTCAATCTTGACGACCTGGAAGTCGAGACTTACTTGGTCCCCCGGCTTTGTGCTGGGCCCATACGCCACCTCCAAATGAGTAGGTGTCAGCCACTTCATTTCGAGGTTCATCCGTGAATACTGGTGAGAGAATTCAAGGATTTCCATCGGAGCTTGCGAACTTCCGACCCGTCGGAGATCGACAGTTGTGGTGTCATCTGCGGTTCCAGGTCCACCCCATTGCTGTGTTCGAGCGGAAGCAACGAATTGGCCGTCTGGCGATCGGACCTCCGCTGACCAGGTTGTCCCCACGTCCTGACAGCCAAGCATCAATAGGCCTCCGGCGAGGATTAGCAATCGAATATGCATGCAGACCCTATGGTAGGGCTCCTTGGAACCAGTCATTACCCGCACCTCCATTATGGCAGACCAAGAGTACCGTTCCTCTCGTCGTTGAAACCCTTCGTGATATTCGCGACATTTGCAGTTGGCACCGATGGATACACCGGGCTCTTGGGCTCTCCGGGACGATAGCGGCTAAAGTTAAATGCATATTGTTATGCATAGTTTAATGTTTCCGGAAGTGTGTATCCGTGCGCAGCCATATAGACCCCAAATACATAGTTGCCATAGGCTCTTGACCCTCCATAATGCTGCGCGTCTAGGGTGCCGCCTCGATGGAATTCCCACAGATTCCACCAATTCTGAATAAAATTCGCAGTCCTTCCCCACTGTTCATATTGAGACGGACTTGGCGCGTCTCCTTTACCGAGAGGGCGCCCTCCTCCCCCACCGCCCGAAGCGGAAGGCGACTGATCCACAATATTTTGAATTCCGTTGTAAGCGACGGCGTGGGGACCGTGCCTGGTGTGGTCTTGTACATAACTGGGAATCTCCGGCTCGCCGCCGCCGAAGAAATCCGGAAAGAAATACGCGAAGGTCTGTAGGGCGACTGCAACCGGCCATGAGGGGGTATCCCACAATGCTACCGAGATTGCCGTAAACGCTGCTCCCGATTGATTGAGCGAATTTTGCGCAAACAGCGGTCCTCCTCCGACGCTACCGCCTCCGCCGCCAATCCCTCGTGGGCCGCTGCCGCCACTGCCCAGCCCTTGCGGGCCACTGAGCGGGAGCTGAAACGGGTCCGGATTGTAAACATTCCCATTGGGCTCCCAGTACAACTTCCAGGAGTCGGGATACTCCTGCTCCATTCCATGGTACAGGAACGGCCATGGCGGGCGCTGAGTACTAGTGTAAGTCGGTACCCCATATGGGTCGTACTTGTAGAGGGAGACCGGGGTGCCGGGATTGCTCGCATCCACCAATTCAACGGTCGAGCCAAAGATATCGTAGAGGGGTACATGCCAAAAGGTGGTCCCTGAACCTTGATAGGTGTATAGCACGGAAGCCGCGGCGCCTCCGCCCGGAGGGGTCAGAAAACTCGCGAACTGGGTTTGTGCCTGATACCCGACCAGCGCTCCTCCATCGTGAAGGAAGTACTGCGGAAAGCCGAAGGCGCGATGTGGATAAAACGTGGCTATCTATTTTGCCATTCAAAGTCTTATACAGTTGAGTTGTTCGCTGTAACTACGCGATAAATAGGCACGGAGGAGGAACGCGGCCGGTGCCGTGACCGGTCTTCAAAATCCATGCGTCGGGTGCAGGGGACTCCTTCGCCGTACCATCCAGTCAATGATCTTAAGGGATTTTCAGCGATGACCAGGAGCCTAAAGCACATGCCGGCATCCGATGGGACGACAATTCGTTAGCATAGTTGTTAGCAAGATTTCGGTACCGACGGAGCCTGAGTCTCGGTCCCTTGCCAAATCCAAATAATTAGCCAAAAAGTCCTTGTGCCTCGGCCACATTCCCGTTCACGATTGACACCCTTTGCTTGCGAGTCAACGCGGAAGAGCGCTTTCTCTAGCGTCTCCGAACGGGAAAACCCGATGGCCCACAAGATTCCTAGCAGGATGTTGAAAAAGGCCTCGCCGATGGGATCGACGAATGGCAACGGGTCGGTATAGTGGAACGAGGCCAGTGGGGTTGAGGAGGAAGCGGAAGATGCGGGGCTACGATCGACCACAGACCACGATGCTGACGCTGGTAAATCCTGAGCAGCGAGTGCCGGCCAACCATCCGATCAGACTTATCAAGTCGTTGGCCGAGGTTGCACTCAAAGAGCTCTCTCCGTTGTTTGAGCAGATGTATAGTGAGGTGGGCCGGCCCTCGATTCCACCGGAGCGGTTGTTGAAAGCCTCCCTGCTGATGGCGCTGTATACGGTGCGCAGCGAGCGGATGTTTTGTGAGCAGTTGGACTATAACTTGTTGTTTCGCTGGTTCCTGGACCTGAACTGGGACGAGCCCGCCTTCGACCATTCCACTTTTAGCCGCAATCGGATGCGGTTGCTCAAGCACGACGTGGCGGGCGAGTTTTTCCGCACCGTGGTTTCGGAAGCGCACGAGCTCAAGCTGACCAGCGACGAGCACTTTACTGTGGACGGGACTCTGATCGAGGCATGGGCGTCGCTTAAGAGCCTGCGTCCCAAGGATGAAGAGCTGAGCGATCGCACGCCGCCCGATGATCCCGGTAATCCCAGCGTGGACTTTCACGGCGAGCGACGCAGGAACGCGACCCATCAATCCACCACCGACCCCGAAGCGAGACTGGCCAAAAAAGGTGCCGGCAAAGAGGCCAAGCTCTGTTACACCGAGAGTGTGCTGATGGAGAATCGCAACGGCATCGTGATCGACCTGCGCGTGGGGCAGGCCACTGGCCGCGCCGAGCGCGAGCATGGGCTGGCGATGCTGCAGGAACTTGGCGGAGCGCGCCGGATCACTGTCGCCGGCGACAAGGGCTATGACACCACTGACTTCGTGGCGAGTTGCCGCGCGCTCAACGTCACTCCTCATGTCGCGCAAAATGACCGGCGACCGGGAGGCTCCGCACTCGACCAGCGCACCACCGGCTGGCCCGGTTACTTGCTGAGCCAGCGGGTGCGCAAACGAGTCGAAGAGATTTTTGGTTGGAGCAAAACGGTCGGCAACTTCCGACGCACGCGCTATCGAGGAGTCGCGCGAACCAGCTTCGCTGCCTATCTGGTGGCAGCCGCCTACAATCTGCTGAGGATCGCGAAGCTCTGCCCGACCACCTGAACTCCGATGGCAAGTAGCCAGGTCATCCAACGATTCTGATCGCCTCGATCTCATGGGACTATCAAACCAAACCAGGCTGACAACCTGACCCTTTCATCAACACCCTGCTAGGACGACGGCCGTTCTTTCGGGCATCCAGACTGATCGGAAGACTCGCGTTGTCACCGCAATCTGCTCACCTCGTTGAGGGCCAGATGGTCCGGTTTTGCGTCTGGTGCACACTCCCAAAAGACGCTGAAAGACTTGGCCCGCAGGCTGCGTCAGAGATCGATCGGTGAGCCTAGCTTAGAGCTCTTCGCTTGCTAGGCAGGTATTGAACGACCAGCGCTAAAGTCCAACTACATCGTAGGGCGATGCGTAGCGGCTGTGCCGTCAACACTACCAATCAAAAGATCAGGTCCGAACGCTATAGCCTCGCCGGCGCGTACCGGACCGTCCTGCAGCAACAAATAGCCCGTCAACGGCTCCCGTGAAGATGGCCATCGCCATGAATAAAGGTGGAGGCCGGTACCGGTTAGTAAAGTCGCTATAATTTCCGAGATCAGCAAGTGGGGTCTGGAATAGCAGGTAGACGCCAAGACCGAACAAAGCTCCGACCATTGCCCCTGCGGCAGCATAAACAAAAAACTTGCTCTTCCGAGTTGGCAGACGCGGAAATCGGCGCTCGGATATCACTGCCGCCAGTAAGATAATAAGCGCGATCCAGGTACTTCTCGGATACAAAGCATCTGGCAAGACAAAAATGAAGAACGGCAGCACGCCGCCGATTATGTCCCAAAAGGATCTGATAGATATATCGGCCGGAAACGCTGCTACATCGGCCACTAGTGTTAATGAGCAAGCGATTGTGGGTGCCGCAAGTAAAAGGCCGACGGAGAGCCGCCAGCTTATTTCAAATGCTCGGCAAAGGTACAGGAAGATCAAGATGGGGGCCGAGAAGGCGACGAGTGTCACTAGGCCTGTCATTTGTCATCCATCCGAGTTCAATGCTTGTAGCATCCACAATCGTAATTTCTTTCTCCTGCTTGTATCGCCGCCTTATCAGAGTCACCGAACGGATCGAACACAAAGGGAAAGCGATAACCCGAGAAATGTCTGCCACTACAAATTTGTAAGAGTCCACCCCAGCTTAGGAGGTCCTGATTGCTAACGCTTGCCGCGCGACCGGTAGCGCCGAAGTTGAAATTCCCAGCATAGTCCCATTTTCGCCATCCACCATGATAAGACTTAAAATCCCATGGCTGCCCGAGCCAAACCTGCGCGAAAAGCCACCACTTCCCATGCCCCTGTGCAGCTCGTATGTTGTCGTCGACTGAGCCTTTGGGCAATACCGGAGCAGTGGGGCTGCGCGACTTAGAGTGTGATATCAAACGCTAGTAGCATGTCTGCGACGCAGCTCCCTCTGGTCCCTTCAATCGCACCTCCACAATGTAGGGTTGTCCATTTGGCTCAAATGGATGTCCATCCTGTTTCAGTGCTATCCATCTGTTACGGAACGAATCAACGCATCCCGAAGAATATGAAAGCTGAAGCACTCTGGGTCCGAACCAGGTGATCTTTAATCCTTTAAGCCGGTTCCCTCGAGCACCGGTGTTGCGTCTATGCTTCCTTCCCCAGCAAGTATGATAAACACCCGCAGACTAATTGGCTCAATGGAGAACGACGGTCTATCTTCAAGTAATACCGCCTCCACTACCTTGTCTTGCGATGGTATTCGCAATAATTCCTTGACCGAACTCCTTCCAGACACAGAGACAATGAATAGCGCATAGGGTGCTACGACCCAGAACACGACTAGACACATCAGGCCCAACAAGAGTCCCGCTATGATTTTCACACGCCGCGAGATGGGAAGCATATGTTCAACTCACTAACATTTCCTAGGCTCACATCTTGTCGCACCCTAGCTCAACGAACTGAATGCCTTTAGCGACTTCAGATTCGCTGAGAGGCCTGTTACCATATGGGAAATTGCCGAACGGAGTGCCAGCTTCGTCACCACTAATGGTACCAAAATGCTGGTGATAAAATCCGGCCCATCGCAATGTAAAGCCGTTTTTATAACCTGCGGCCGCCGCACAGGCGCCGTAGTTAAAGTTTCCGAATGCGTCGCCATCGCTAAAAGTCTCTTTGTTTCGATAGTCCCATCCGCCCCCATTCATCATTTTTGCGCCCAGATACAGCGCGCCGGGATTCCGGCGAGCCTCTTGAATATTGTGAATTAGTGCATCCCGGTGTCCACCCGGCACCGGTGGACACGGGTCTTCGGGCTTCGCGATTTTCTGGTTTACGAGAAGGTCCATGGCAATGCCAAGCCAAGGATAGATGTCGTGAGCCCGGTGCTGGGTACGGAGAATGTCGTAGAGCGGCGGTCCGGAGGGACCACCACCGCCGAATAAACCGAGACTAGCGAAAATGTCAAACGCGCCTGCCGCCGCCAACCCCCAAGGCCCGAGTTCGCTAGCAGCAAGCGTAGCGTCAGTCGTAATCGCTAGATAGGAAGCCCCTAACGCAGCGCCGTTCGTAGCGCCCTGAGCGTAGTTCCATCCCAGTCCGCCGTTCCCCTCAAACCCGCCGAGCCTCCGAGGACCGCCGCCGCCGCCCAGCCCTTGCGGACCACTGAGCGAGAGCTGAAACGGATCCGGATTGTAAACATTCCCATTGGGCTCCCAGTACAACTTCCAGGAGTCGGGATACTCCTGCTCCATTCCATGGTACAGGAACGGCCATGGCGGGCGCTGAGTACTAGTGTAAGTCGGTACCCCATATGGGTCGTACTTGTAGAGGGAGACCGGGGTGCCGGGATTGCTCGCATCCACCAATTCAACGGTCGAGCCAAAGATATCGTAGAGGGGTACATGCCAAAAGGTGGTCCCTGAACCTTGATAGGTGTATAGCACGGAAGCCGCGGCGCCTCCGCCCGGAGGGGTCAGAAAACTCGCGAACTGGGTTTGTGCCTGATTCCCGACCAGCGCTCCTCCATCGTGAAGGAAGTACTGCGGAAAGCCGAAGGCGCGATGTGGATAAAACGTGGCTATCTATTTTGCCATTCAAAGTCTTATACAGTTGAGTTGTTCGCTGTAACTACGCGATAAATAGGCACGGAGGAGGAACGCGGCCGGTGCCGTGACCGGTCTTCAAAACCGGCTTGGCGGGCATTATGCCCGCCGGAGAGTTCGACTCTCTCCCCCCTCCGCCATCCAGCCATCTCGAGGCCAAGGCATCGCACCACCTCGGTGCATTGAAAGAACGATCTCGATCGGATGAAAACGCACGCCGGTGGTCACGTCGAAATCCAGATCCGCATGATGCATTCGATGTGCCCTCGTTGCGCGGCCAGCGCCAGACCAACCGCGGTGGCCGCGAACAGGATTCTCAACGAGACGGAGTTGAGCGCAGTGATCGCGAGGTTGCTCGGGCAGCGGCGCAGCCTCGAGCGCGATCGGAGGTCGGCGGGGCGCGGCCGTTTCCTACCGCGCCGCTGCAGTGAATACCCCTATGAAGGCCGCGAGCCTCGTGGCCGCATCGCTGATGGGCGTTGGATGATCGTCTCGAACTCGCGGTCTCGAAAAAAGGTTAAGCCAGCCAGTTCTGCCAGCGAGCACTTAAGCGTCGCTGGTGTGCAACCAGGGCAGGCGTTCTTCGGAAAAGTAATGTTTCGTGGGTTGAAGCAGCGCGGCTTGATCGAAGGCGCCAACGTGGAAGTGCGTTTCTCTGATTTGGGGTAGGGTTTCGCAGGTCAAGGTTGACCCGCACCTCGCGCAGAATCCGCGCCGCGTTCGACCCGGCGAAGAATCGAACTTGGTGATCTCGCCTTTGGTAACCTTGTAGGCTTTCGGCTCGAATGCAACAAAGACCGACACGGGTGCGCCTGTATGCCTTCGGCAGCTTTGGCAATGGCACCAATACACGCCTTTCGGTTCGCCGGTCGCAATGAAACGAACCGCACCGCATAGACAGCCACCTTCAAACTGCTCCGTCGCACCGCTCATGATCCGATCCTCCCGTCATCCTGAAGTTACGCCGCAAGCATGATTTCTGTGAAGCGAAGGCGCGGTCGTATGTTCGACCGCGCCAACAGGAATATGGATTTCAGTTTCTAGGCGGCTTTGGCCGTCAGCGCGTGATGATAGTCGCGGATCTCCTTGATCTTGCCATCCACGATTTCCAGCACTTCCGCACCAATCGCCTCCACTCGTCCGTGGCCTGCGCGCGTTCCGGTAAAGAATGACTCCGCGAGGCCCTTGCCGGTGTTGCCGGTGCATGTGCGCAGCTCGCAGTTAGCATCCGGGAACATCGCGAACTCGGTTTCGTATGATTGCCGCACCGCGGCGCGGCCTTCGCGTCGCTTGCCGTCGGGAGCAACCAGGACAGGTTGGTCATGGTAGCAGGCCATCACGCCCTCGATGTCATGGCGGTTGAATGCATCGAAGTAACGCTTGATCAGTTCTTCTTCACGAGTCATCTGTCCTTACCTCCGCTTTGGCTTTGGCGCGGAACCCTCCCACGCTCCTTTCTCGATGCACTCCCCGAACGTGGCATTGCAGTCGCGCACGTGGATCGTCATGTAGCGAATTCCTACTCCGCGCATCGAGGCGACGACTGTCGATACAGTCTTTCGCGAGTTCCATATTCGGAGCTTATACACCCGCCGGCGTCATCTGAGTATCCACCGTCGCGACGCGACGCAGTGTGCCGTTGCGCAGACGCCGCTCCGCCAGCATCGCGAAAAACACCGGCACCAGCACCAGCACGTGAATCGTCGAGGTGATCATTCCGCCCACGATTGGCGCGGCGATCGGCTTCATCACATCGGAGCCGATGCCGCTCTCCCACAGAATCGGCGCAAGACTGATCATGACTACCGCAACCGTCATCAGCTTGGGCCGCAGGCGATGCACCGCGCCTTCGATAGTCGCGGCTTCGATTCCGGCAGCGTCGATGGCGCCGTGCGCGAGGCGGGAATTGAGCGCCTCCTGCAGATAGATCACCATCACCACGCCGGTCTCGACGGCGATGCCGAACAGATCGATGTATCCGACAGCGACGGCGACGCTGAAGTTGAAGCCCATCAGGTATTGCAGGATCAGGCCGCCGGTCAGCGCATAGACACACGGAAACAGCAGCATCAGTGCTTCGGTCGTCGAATCGAACAGCACATATAAGAGGATGAAGATCGCAGCGAACACGATCGGCACGATGATCGTCAGCCGGCGACGCGCGCGCACCTCGAACTCATATTCACCGGCCCACTGAACCGAATATCCCGGCGGCATCTTCAATTTGGCGTCGAGGATTTTAGCTGCGCGATGAACGTAGCCGCCGTAGTCCGAGGTCGCGAGATCGACATAGACATAGCCGGTCAACTCGCCACCCTCGTCGCGAATCATAGAAGGTCCCGGCGAGAGCGAAATCCGCGCAACCTCGCCGAGCGGAAGCTGCGCGCCGGTCGGCGTCATGATGAGGACGCGACGCAGCGCATCGAGATTGTGGCGATAGTCTTTGAGATATCGCACGCTGATTGGAAAGCGCTCGCGTCCGTTGATGAGGGTCGAAATGTTCTCACCGCCGATTGCCGACGCAACCGCCGTTTGCACATCTCCAACGCTCATTCCATAGCGGGCGAGCTCTGCGCGATCGGGCGTCACATTCACATAGAAGCCCTGATTGACGCGCTCGGCGAAAACACCACGGGTGCCCGGCACGCCGGTGAGCAGCTCCTCGATCTGCGCGCCGATGCGCTGAATCTCGCGGAGCTCCGGTCCCTGCACCTTCAGTCCGACGGGAGTCTTGATGCCGGTCAGCTCCATGTCGAGGCGATTTTCCACCGGCATGGTCCAGGTGTTGGAAATTCCCGGGAAGTTGAGCTTCTCGTTCATCGCGCCAATTAGCCCCTCGTAGGTCATTCCTTTCGGCCACCTGCTGCGCGGCTTCAGCATGATGGTGGTGTCGAACATGTCCATCGGCGCGTTGTCGGTCGCGCTGTCCGATCGACCGACGGTACCGAACACACTCTCGACCTCGGGAAAGCTGCGAATGATCTGATCCTGCTTCTGCATGATGTCGGTCGCCGAAGTGATCGAAATCCCGGGCAGCGCGGTCGGCATATAAACCGTCGAGCCCTCGAACAACGGCGGCATGAACTGGCTGCCGATGCCGAATGCGAGCGGCAGCGTGAGCGCGAGGAAAACCAGGTTCGCGGCGATCGTCATCCATCGATGCCGCAGGCACCAGGTGATCACCGGCAGATACGTCCATTGAAAAAATCGCGCGAGCGGATTCTCCGCTTCGTCGCGAATCTTGCGCCCCCGAATCAGCATCACCATCAGGATCGGCACGATGGTGATGGCGAGTATCGAGGAGAACGTGATGGCGAAGGTCTTGGTCCACGCCAGCGGCCGGAACATCCGACCCTCCTGCGCTTCGAGCAGGAATATCGGCATGAACGAGATGAGGATGATCAAGAGCGAGAAGAAGATCGGGCGGCCTACTTGCCTGGCAGCGCTGATGAGCAGCTGCACTCGGCGCGGCTCATCGACGACCGAGTCCTTTCTGATGGCCTCGCTCAGATGACGATGCCCATTTTCCACCATCACGATCGAGGCATCGACCAGCACGCCGATCGCGAGCGCGAATCCTCCCAGAGACATGATGTTCGAGCTGACCCGCAGGAAGTACATCGGAATGAACGACGCCAGCAGCGCCAGCGGGATGGTGAGAATCGGCACCAGGGCCGAGCGGAAGTGCAGCAGGAAGATTATGATGACGAGGCTGACGACGATCGCCTCCTCGATCAGGTCGCGGCGCAGCGTGTCGATCGATTCGGAGATCAGCGGCCCGCGATCGTAGGCGGTGACGATCTGCACGCCGTCGGGCAGCGTCTTCTGCAGCTCGGCGATTTTCGCTTTCAGCGCGGTGATGACGCGCAATGCGTTCTCGTTGTCGCGCATCACCACGATGCCGCCGACGGTTTCACCCTCGCCGTTCCAATCCGCAACGCCCTCGCGAATGTCGGGGCCGAAGCTCACTACGCCCAAATCGCGGATCAGAACGGGCGTGCCATTGTTGGCGCTCACCGCGATTTGCTCGAGGTCCGAGAGCGAGTGGATGTAACCCAGCCCGCGCACCTGGTAGTCGGCTCCGGACATTTCGATCACGCGCCCGCCGACCTCGCTGTTGCTGTCGCGAATCCTGTCGATGACGGTGCGGAGCGAAACCTTCATCGCGAGCATCCGATTCGGATCGAGCTTGACCTGGTACTGGCGAATGAAACCACCGATCGATGCGATTTCAGCCACCCCCGGCACGGTTTCCAGCACATAGCGAATTTTCCAATCCTGCAGGGCGCGCAAATCCGCGAGGCTCTGGCGATGGCTGGTGTCGATGAGCGCGTAGTGGAAGATCCATCCCGCGCCGGTCGCATCGGGGCCGATCATCGGACTGACTCCCGGCGGCAGGCTTCCGCCCTGAAGCTGCTGCAGATACTCCAGCACCCGAGTGCGCGCCCAATACAGATCGGTGCCGTCTTCGAAAACCACGTACACGTATGAATCGTTCGGCATGGTCTGCGCGCGCACCGCTTTGACGTGGGGCGCCGCCAGCATCGTGGTGACGATCGGATACGTCACCTGGTCCTCGATGATGTCGGGCGGCTGCCCCATCCACGCCGTGTGCACGATGACCTGCACATCGGAAATATCCGGCAGCGCGTTGAGCGGAATGTTGTTCATCGCACCGAAGCCGGCGACTACCAGCCCCGCTACGACGATGAAGACCAGGAAGCGATTGCGGATGCACCAATCGATGATTCTGTCGATCATGCTCGCTTCCCGCCTACATCCCGCCGGTCGCTGATACGTTGGTCTGCAGCGTCGCGACCTGCTCGCCGCCCTTGCTCGCGCTCACCGAGACTTGCCATCCGCCGCCGCTGTCGAGGCTGATGCTTGCGACGTAGGTGCCGTTGCCTCGCGCAGCCGCAGTTGCGACTCGACGCATCGCGGCCATCGCCATCGCGGGCATCGGCGGCATATAGAAGACCACCGATACGTTCGCGTCATCGATCGGCGCGCCGAAGGAATCGCGCAGCACCAGCGTGATGCTGTTCCTTCCCTTTCGCGGCGGATTCGGCGCGGTCTTCATCTCGATAGTCGCGGTCTGCGCCGCGGCCTGTCCCGCGGCGCTCGCGCCCGGAGGCGGCGGCGCATACGCGCCCACGGCGGCCTGTAGCTGACTCTCGGAGTCGATCAGAAAGTTGGCCGAACTCACGATGCGGTCGCCCTCGGCGAGACCCTTGCGAACCACGTAGCCATCCCGCAGATGAGCACCGAGTTCGAGCTCGCGAGGCTCGAGGTAGCCATCGCCTCGGTCCAGGAATGCGATATTGCGCAGGCCCGTCTGGAGCACACTGGAGTCAGGAATCACGAGACCGCGACCGAGACGTTGCCGGATGTTGACGTTGACGAACATCCCAATCTTGAACTCGCCCTCCGGGTTGGGCAGGTTGATGCGAACCTTTGCGGTACGGGAAATCGGATCGAGCGCGGGCCAGATGAAATCGACCGCGCCGGTAAATTCGTGGCCCGGATAGGCATCGATGCTTACCGCTACCGGGTCGCCCTTCCTGATTTGCGCAATCTGATTCTGAAATACCGCGGCATAGATCCACACCGTCGAGAGGTTGGCGATGGTGAACAGCCGCATCGAGGGTTCGGCGTATAGATTCGGGAACGCTTGCCGATCGACGATGTATCCAGTGGCCGGCGCAACGATCGCGATCTCATCGCGCGCCTTGCCCTCGCGCTGCAAGCGTCGGATCTCGCTCGACGGTACGCCGAACTGCTTCAGGCGATCGAGCGATGCGGCGACCATCGATGCGGCGCCATCCGCGACACCGTCGACGGAACTCGTCGCCAGCGCTTTGGATTGGCGCGCAGCCAGCAGGTATTCGTTTTCCGCGCTGACCAGGTCGGGGCTGTAGATCGTGAAGATCGGCTGACCTTCCTTGACGTATTGCCAGGTCTGATCGGCAAGCACTCGCCGGACCCAACCTGAAAAACGCGTCTGCACGTAGGTCGTGGATTGTTCATTCGTCTCGACGGTACCAGTGGTCCGGATGGTATCGACGAGGTCTTGCCTCCTGACGGTTGCGAATTTCAGCCCGATGAGTTGCTGGCGCGCGGGCGGAATCAGAATCGGCGCCAGCTTGGCTTCATCTTGCGAGGCTTGTGCGAACGAAACCTCCCGCACTACAACACGGCGATGAATGCGATGATCACTTCGGCAGATTGGCGCGCGACGCTTTCATAGATCTTCTCCGATCATCTGTTCGATGCGAGCGATCGCGATCTCGCGATCGGTGATCGCACGGAAATATTCTTCGTTCATGTTCAACTGCTCGATCGCGGCGGTGAGCAAGGTTTGAAAATCCACCCGCCCGGTCCGATACGAGGCCATCGCGGATTCAAAGGCCGCGCGCGCCTGTGGCAGCAGTCCCTCGCGATACAGGTTCATCACGCGCTCCTGCGTCTGGAGCGCGATCCAGTCGCGATCGACCTCGCTGACGGCGTCGAGCTTGCTCCCGCGCAGCCGCTCTCGGGCGGACTCGCGCTCCAGCGCGGCCTGCTCGACCGCGGGTTTCTGCTTGCGCCAGAAGTAGAGGGGAATTTTGGCGCCGAGCGAGAGCATGTAGTAATCGCGAAAGCCCGGCCCGGTCTTCTGATAGGTGTAGCCGGCGCTGAAATCCGGCATGTAGTCCTCCTGCGCCAGCTTGAGCGAGATTTCACTTTTGCTCGCCTCCGCTTGCGCGATTTTGATCGCGGTGGGATTTTGCGCGGCCAGCTCGATGAGATGACTTCGATCCATACCGGCGGAAATCACGGTGGGCGCGAGATCCGATATCTCGATATTGCGCGAATCGAGATCGCGCCCGAGGATCGATTTCAAGGTGACTTGACGCTGCGCACTCTCCTGGCGCGCCATTTCGAGTTCCTTGAGGATGGCGGTCGCGGCCAACTGCGCCTTGATCAAATCGGCCTGCTGGCCCTTGCCGAAGCGATATTGGTCTTCGGTGAATTTCGCGATGTCCAGGAGTTGGTCGCGGCTCGCATCGAGGAGCCCGATGCGTTGACCGAGGAAGAACAGCTCGAAGAAGTTCTCGCGGACCTTTTCCGTAACCTCGCGGCGCGCCTCCTCGTATTGCTGCTTGGCGATCTCGGCGTCGCGGGAGGCCGCGCTCGCGCGCAGCCGCAGTTTATCGGGCCAGGGAACTTCCTGGCTGGCGCCGATTCCGGTGTAGAAGAAATCGCTGGTCTCATAACCTTCGAACGGCCTGGGACCGCCGACAGTGAGCTGCTGAAACGAAATTTCAGGATCCGGAAGCGTGGCGGCCTGAAGCGGGATCTTTTCCTGGGCCTCGCAATGCTCGCGCGCGGCAATGACGGCGGGATTGTGCGCAACTGCCTCCGCGACGATCGCTTCGATTTGGGAATTCGCAGACCAGCAATCGCGAGCCTGCATCGCGACGCCGATGGTAATCGCGAGCGCAAGCATCCAGCGAACAAGATTTTGCATATGTCACCCGAGACTGACGCTCACCGCGGCTAGCGATGAGCAGCGCGCCGCATGGGCGCGAAGTGGTCCGACCGTCGTTCGCGCGAAACCAGCCTTGCGGCCGATGACGCGCAATGGACTTAGCGACGAATATTTCGGGCGATCAGAGTTGAAGCAAACAGAGAGTGGTGTGAAGGTGACGCGGAGGTGGAGAACAGTGTGCAATCCGAATCTCGAGCCGAGCGGAGGCCGGAAGAACGAAGATCGATGAGGCCGGCATCATCGCGACGCGCAACGCCGATGCATTCGGGCTCGCCAACGGCAATGCCGGTGCGACCTCGCCATCCTGGGCCGCGCCGGCAACTGAACAACATCGATCGGCGCTATGCGTGGGAGACCGCGGGCAATCCTTCGAGCAGCACTCCAAAGCGCGAGCATTGCCGATTGCCGCCAGGCATGACGCAACACCGCCGCCGAGCAGGAGCGCGAGAACCAGGCAAATTGTCGTTAACCGCCGCATGATCGATTGACTCGGCAAATCGTATTCCCGTCCAGCGGTGGAGACAATCGCACCGATCGCGGGACTTCTATTAGCGGCCTATCTGGGTTATTGCTTCGACATCATTCAGATCACGAGAGGAATGCGATGGACTTCGAAATGAGCCCCCGGACCAAGGAGTACTATCCGAAGGTCGACGCCTTCATGCAGGAACACGTCCTGCCTAACGAAAGTAAAATCGATCACGAGGTCGAGTCGCTGGGCGAAAAGTTCAACGAGTCGCCGACCATGAACGAAATTCGCAAGAAGGCCAAGGCCGCCGGCTTGTGGAACCTTTTCCTTCCCGACCCCAAGCACGGCCCGGGGCTGAACAACTTCGACTACGCACCGCTATGCGAGCTGATGGGGCGCAGCTTCTATGGCGCACGCGCTTTCAACTGCATGGCGCCTGACACCGGCAACATGGAAATCCTCGCCGAGTTCGGCACCGACGAGCAGAAGAAGAAGTGGCTGCAGAAATGCCTCGACGGCGAAATCCGCACCTGCTTCTCGATGACCGAGCCCGATACCCCCGGATCGGATCCGACCCAGCTCAAGACCCGCGCGGTTCGCGACGGCGACAACTACGTCATCAACGGGCGCAAGTGGTTCACCTCCAATGCGATCGGCGCGGCCTTCGCCATCGCGATGGTGGTGACCGATCCTGAAGCCGAACCGCATCGACGCGCGAGCCAGATCATCGTGCCGCTCGATACTCCGGGAATGAAAATCGTGCGCCCGGTGCCCGTGATGGGCCACACTGGAGGCGGCGGCCATTGCGAGGTGCTCTACACCGATTGCAAGGTGCCGATCACGGCGCTGCTCGGCGAGGAAGGCGGTGGCTTCGCGATTTCGCAGGCACGCCTCGGCCCCGGACGCATCCATCATTGTATGCGGACCATCGGCATCGCCGAGCGCGCCATCGAGCTGATGTGCAAACGCGCCAACACCCGCTGGACGCATGGCAGCTACCTCGCGGACAAAGCGAACATCCAGGAATGGATTGCCGACTCGCGCATCGAGGTGGATTCGACCCGCCTGATGGTGCTCAACGCGGCCTGGAAGATGGATCATGAAGGCAAGCGCAACGCGCGCAACGAGATCGCCGAAATCAAGGTGATGGCGGCCAACATGGTGATGCGGGTCCTCGATCGCGCCATCCAGCTCTACGGCGCAGCCGGCGTGAGCGACGACTTCCCGCTGGCGCGCTTCTGGCGTGACAGCCGCGCCCTGCGCATCGCGGACGGCCCGGACGAAGTGCATCGGATGACGATTGCGCGGAGAGAGCTACGGAAGTGGAAGTGACCGCGTTGGCGTAGCCAAGCGGTCATCCTGAGCGGAGCGAAGGATCTATCGCAGACCTAACCCCTAGCCCCTTCCATCTGCAGGGAAGGGGAATCAGAGAAGTAACAAGAGCGGCGGTCCTCCTCGAGGGCCGCCGCTTCGTTATTCGGGAGGCCATCTATCGACGCTATGTCGATAGTGGGCAGTTTCCAGGATGCGAGCTAAGCATCCGATTTTATTAGGAAATTCCACAGTGGCTTTGTTTTGACGACTTCGCTCGGTAGGTCCTTAGACCTTCAATGACAGTGGGTTTGTTTTCGTACGTTTCGAGCGTCGCTCCCCGATGCCGCGAGGCTTCGACCATTCGCGTTGGGATAGCGTTGTCGTGGCTTTCGAAAGACAAAATCCCTTGATTCTCCTGCCTTTAATGGCTTTGTTTTCACGTTCCCGCGAGGCTCGATGACCTGCCGTTGAGACATTCGGTGGCTTCGTTTATGTAATCGCCTGAAGTCCCAACAATGGGTTTGTTTCCGCGATTCCATTCCGAGAGCGCGCCGTCATCTCGTGGTGGGTTCGTTTATGTATTTTCATAGGCGAACATCCCGGTCCCTCATGACGACTGTGGCGCCCATCGGGGCGCCATAGTCAGCATGTTAGCACATTTCGACCCTCAGCGGAGTCTCGGAAGATTCGGACACCTGGATTGTGATGCCGAATCACTTGCATGGAATCGTTGCCATCACCGACATCGTTGCGGGCGGTTCGCGAACCGCCCCTACCAGAAAACCGCTCGGACGCCAGTCTGGGGGCTTCAAGACGGTCTCAACCAAACGCGTCAACGAAATCCGCTGGCGCGGTGATCTGGCAGCGGAGCTTTTACGAGCACATCAATTGGACACGACCGAGCATTTGATCGGATCATCGCGTGCATTCGAAACAACCCGACGCATTGGGAAACCGACGCCGAGAACCCGACCGCAGGCAGCCCCGAGACCGTACACCGTGGCGATGACGGTGCCACACATTCGGTTCTGATTGGCGGACGGACTCGCATTTTCTTGCTTGTGGGCCTGAATGAATTCCAGCCTTCCCGCCGGCGCCGCGGTCGGATTCCTTCCTGGTAGCGGGCGGTTCGCGAACCGCCCGCAGCGATTTATCGACGACCCCGAAACCTTACGAAATCACTGACATGAATTCACCATTCCCCGCCGCAGGGCTTCGCTGTTCGGTGAGATCAACCACGGGAACATGCCTTTGAGCGAAGCGAGAAAGATCGTCGATGCAATTTGGGCAAACATGTTTGGTTTCTCCCGCGCCATGCGGATCGGGCATCCCGAGGTCTCTTGACCATGACTTAAGGGGCGATAGCCAATCCGGAAATCCCGCAGGCGTTTATGCCGAGATGGCGGTAGCCGCCATGCCCACGCGTTGGCGTCGGCTCCGTTTGGTCCGCCGAGCACGCCCAGGCTCAGCAGCAGGTCGGGCGCGCTGCGCGCGAGCGGGCCAGCCACCGCGATATCCTCCGGATAATTCGGGGAGCCATCCCACGGGCCAGGCTGAAATCCGTCCATGCCGATCAAATTGAGCGATGGCTTGTGGCCGTACACGCCGCAGAAGTGCGCCGGAATCCGAATCGAACCACTAAGGTCACTGCCCATCGCGAGGCATCCGATTCCAGCCGCGAGCGCCGCCGCGCCACCGCCGGTCGATATGTCCTCGATGATCCCGCCGATTCGGACAATTCCGATGTCAGCGTGGTGTACGAGAACATGCTCTTGGCGATTGGGAAATCCGGCGCGAAGGTGGAGCGCGGATGGCCGCCCGGGGCCGACACCGCATCGCATCTGAATACGTTTTACTACCTGGTGTTGGCGCTGGTCACCGCGGATATGCCGGCTGCTGCGCGCGAGCAATTGAAGAGCCGGTTTCAGCGCAATCCCAACGACACCGTTACCGCGCTCGAGGCCGCCGCCGCATTTGAACCACATGCGCGCTGGCTGCACGAGAGCGCGCGTCGCCTCGCCTATCGCGCGTTATGGCAGAAGTACTTCGAAACCCACGATGCGTTTCTTCTCCCACCTACATTCACCGCTGCGTTTCCTCATGACCACAGCGAACCGCCCGAGAATCGAGTTATCGAAAGCTCGCAGGGCAAGCGGCCCTATCTACCGAGTCTTTCCTTCTGGATCTCTTTTGCAGGACTCGCGGGATTGCCGGCAACCGTCGCCCCGGTGGGTCTTACCAAGGCGGGGCTTCCAGTCGGGATTCAGATCATCGCCCCGATGTCGGAAGACAGCACGTCGATTGAATTCGCGAGCCTGCTGTCAGAGGTGGTCGGAGGATTCGTCGCCCCGCCGGCGTTTGCGAAAGTTTGAACGATAGGCTCGGCTCGGGTTAAGTGCACCTAGAACGGGCGGTCGCCGTCGATGGTAATGCGTTCCATCCGCCGCGGCGCGGTCTTGTTGTCGCCGCATACACGATGCTGCGTGCAGCGGTTATCCCACATCGCGATCGAGTTCGGCTGCCATCGGAAGCGGCAACTGAAATCTGGAGTCTCGATATGCCGATACAAAAAGAACAGCAGCGCGTTGCTCTCAGCCGGCTTCATCCCCTTAATCGACGCGGTGAAAACGGAATTGACGAATAGCCCTTTGCGCCCGGTCTCGGGATGGGTTCTGACCACAGGATGCTCAGTTGAAAGCAGCTTCGGCGGCAGCGACCCTCCGATACGATCGACTTTGTAGTCGGCGCGCGAGAAAGTCCGCGCGGTGTCATGGATTGCCACCAGGTCGGAGAGCAGATGCTGCATCTTGTCGGAAAGCGCTTCGTAGGACGCGTACATGCTCGCCCACATCGTGTCGCCACCGAATTCCGGCGCGACCAGGCATTTGAGCACCGAGCCGAGCGGAGGACTGTCCACGAAAGTCACATCGCTATGCCACGCTTCGGCGACGTAGGGATGTTGCGCGTCGCTCTGCAGCACCACGAATTCGGGATGTCCGAGGTCCTTGAGGGGCTGCAGGAACGGATGAATCTGCAAGGTGCCGAAGCGGCGTCCGAAATTCTTATGCTCCTCGCGTGTGATCTCCTGATCGCGGAAAAACAACACCTGATGCTCGAGGAATGCTGCGCGCACCTGGGCAAACGTATCATCGTCCAGATGCCCCAGGTGAACTCCCTCAACCTCCGCGCCCAACGCTCCGGCCATCCGCTTAACAGAAATCTTCTGCGCAGCGCTCATGCGACCCTCCGCTTCTAATACCGATGCATCCGCGCCACCCGGTCGGCGTGGAAGTTCGCATCGCCGAATAACTCGTTGCATACCCGCACCCGTTTCATGAAGAAGCCCATGTCGAACTCGTCGGTCATCCCGATGCCGCCGTGCATCTGCACGCCTTCCTGCACCGCGCGGGTCGCGCTGGTTCCGGCGCGCGCCTTCGCGACCGAGACGATCGACGAGGCCTTGTCGAAGGATTCATCGAGGGTCTGCAGCGCCTTCAGCACCGCCGATCGCGTCACTTCCAATTCGCAATAGAGATCCGCGGCGCGATGCTGCAGCGCCTGGAACTCGCCGATGAGTTTTCCAAATTGCTTGCGTTCGCGCAGGTAAGTCGCGGTCCGATCGAATGCCTCCTGGCTCGCACCCACCATCTCCGAGGCAAGCGCGGCGCGACCGACATTCAGGGTACCGTCGAGCGCATTCCATCCCGCATCAAGTTGCCCGAGGACTGCATCGGCGCCGACGCTGACATTGTCGAAGCTGAGTCGCGACGCATTGTGGGTATCGACCATCGGCGTGCGCTCGGCCTTGATACCCTTCGATTTCGCATCGACCAGAAACAGCGTGATGCCTTTAGTATCGCCCGGCGCGTCCGAGGTCCGTGCTGCGACGATGATGAGATCCGCGACATGACCATCGAGGACGAAACTCTTCGCGCCCTTGAGGGTGAAGCCGTTGCCGGCGCGAGTCGCCGTAAGCGCGGTCTTTCTCGGGGCGATGCTTGGAGGCTTCATCGACTGCGAGTGTCGCGATCAAATCGCCGCTTGCGATCTTTGCGAGATAGGCGCCCTGCTGTTTCTCGTTGCCCGCGTGCGCGATCGCGCTCGCTGCCAGAACGGCGGTCGAGAGGAACGGCGATGGCGTCAAGGTGCGGCCCAGCTCCTCCATCACCACGCCCATCTCGACGTGCCCGAGGCCGAGGCCTCCGTGCGCTTGCGGAATGAGGATGCCGGCCCATCCGAGGTCGACGAATTCCTTCCATAGCGGGCGCGCAAACCCTGTCGCATCGTGGCTGTCGCGAAGCTGGCGCAAATGTGCGATGGGCGCGTTTTTGCTCAAAAAGCCGCGCGCGTGATCGCGCAGCATGTTCTGTTCGTCGTTGAGTGTAAGTGGCATAGGTATTTATGCGCCCGGCAATCCGAGAATTCTTTTCGCGATGATGTTGAGCTGAACTTCGCTGGTTCCGCCCTCGATGGAGTTGGCCTTCGAGCGCAGCCACGCGCGCGCCATGAAGCCGTCGCGCGAACGCTCGCCCTCCCATTCCAGCGCGTCGGAACCGCCGGCCGACATCGCCAGTTCCATCCGACGCTTATTGAGCTCGGTGCCGTAATACTTCAGCAGCGAGGAAATCGCGGGATGCGCCTTGCCGCTCTTCGCCATATCGCCGACGCGTTCCATCGTCAGCTTGAACGCGAGCGCATCGATTTCGTAGGACGCGATCTGGCCGCGCAGCACGGTATCCGCAAGCACGCCGTTCTCGACGCCGACCGATTCGGCGGCGATCTGGCCGAGCGAGCGACCTTCCGAAGTGCGGCCCATCCCGCCGATCATGTCGCGCTCGTGGGTGAGCAGGTACTTCGCGATATCCCATCCCTTGTTCATGGTGCCGACGAGATTTTCCTTGGGCACAATCACGTCATCGAAGAAGGTCTGGCAAAACGGCGAAGAGCCCGAGATCAGCGTGATCGGCTTGGTCGAGACGCCGGCGCTTTCCATATCAAACAGCACGAAGCTGATGCCCTCATGCTTGGGCGCGTTGGGATCGGTGCGCACCAGGCAGAAAATCCAGTCCGCCTTGTCCGCGTAGGAGGTCCAGATCTTCGAGCCGTTGACGATAAAATGATCGCCTTGCAATTCGGCGCGGGTTTGCAGAGAGGCGAGATCGGAGCCGGCGCCGGGTTCGGAATATCCCTGGCACCAGCGGATTTCACCGCGCGCGATTTTCGGGAGATGCTCTTTCTTCTGCGCCTCGTTGCCGTACTTCAGCAGCGCGGGGCCGAGCATCCAGATGCCGAAGCTATCCAGCGGCGAGCGGCATCCGAGCGCGGCCATCTCCTGGCGCAGGATTTTCGCCTCGTCGCGCGAAAGCCCGCCCCCGCCGTACTCGCGCGGCCATTCGGGCACCGTCCAGCCCTTGGCGGCCATGCGCTCCATCCATTGGCGCTGTGCGTCAGACTGGAATTTCCAGCGGCGTCCACCCCAACAGGTATCGTCCTCGCTGCCGCTGGACCGGCGCATCTCCGGAGGACAGTTGGCCTCCAGCCACGCACGGGTTTCTTTGCGAAAGGTTTCGAGGTCGCTCATAGCCGCGATCCCCTCCTCATTTATGTTTGCGGTTGTGCGCGATCATTATGGCTAGGCAGCGCGAGGAAGTGTAGCGGCGACGTATCGGTTGATCCGGTAGGGGCGCTTCGCGAAGCGCCTGCAGCGATGTCTCGATCGCGAAGAGCTATAGCGATTGCGTCAGCGCTGCGGGTCGTTCGCGAACGACCCCTACCAGGAGCAGGCCAAATGGACACCCGAAACGTTACTTCCCCTTCCAATTCGGAGGGCGCTTTTCGGCGAAGGCCAGCGCGCCCTCGCGCGCGTCATCGGTGCCGACTAAGCACTTGTATGTCTCCGATCCCGCGCTAGATACCCGATACGTTACGCGTTACGATAGAGGCATGTGATCAGGAGCTTCGCGCATAAAGGTCTTCGGCTCTTCTTCGAGACAAACAGCAAAGCCGGCATTCAGCCGAAGCACGCGAACAGGTTGCGACTGATCCTGACCGTTCTCAACGTCTCGGTCGGACCGGGCGATCTGGGGCTTCCAGGCCTCGATCTCCACCGGCTAAAGGGGAATTTGAACGGCTATTGGGCGGTTACTGTGAGTGGAAACTATCGCGTAATTTTTCGATATGCAGGAACCGATGCTTTCGATGTCGGCTACATCGACTACCATTAGAGGACCCCGATGAACATGCACAATCCCGCACACCCTGGAGAGATTATCCGCGAGCTGTGCCTCGAACCGTTGGCGATTACTGTGGTGGACGCCGCCAAAGCGCTCGGCGTCACGCGCAAGACACTATCTGAACTGATCAACTGCCGCTCCGGGGTAAGCGTCGAGATGGCGCTGAGACTCGCGAAGGCCTTCGACACTTCGGCGGAAAGCTGGCTCGGGATGCAGCAACAGTACGACCTCGCGCTAGCGCGCAAGCGAGTTCGCCTCGGCAAGGTTCGCCGCCTGAAAGCGGCGTGAAAGCTGCTACTTCCCCTTCCAATTCGGAGGGCGCTTTTCGGCGAAGGCCAGCGCGCCCTCGCGCGCGTCATCGGTTCCCACTAACCACTTGTATCCCTCGCGCTCCAGCTTTAGCCCCTCAACAAGCGGACGATCGAGGCCCTCCAGGGCGACCCGCTTGATGCGCTGAACCGCCAGGGGTGCGCTCTTGCAGATCTCGGTCGCGATGCTTTCGCATTTGCTCATCAACTGGTCCATCGCCACCACGTGATCGACCAGGCCCAGACGGAGTGCCTCGCTCGCGTCGATGCGATTGCCGGTGTAGAGCATCTCCAGCGCGCGGCCCAACGGAATCAGCCGCGGCAAGCGCTGCGTGCCGCCGCCGCCCGGAAGCCATCCGAGCCGCACCTCGCCGAGGCCGAATTGCGCATGCTCCGCTGCGACCCGAATGTCACACGCGAGCGCCTGCTCGAGGCCACCTCCATTCGCATGCCCGTTGATGGCGGCGATGATCGGCTTCTGCAGGTCGAGCATGATGGGAAACGGCGAGCTGGCGGGATCGGCGCCGCGAGCTTCGACGTAATTGGATTTCACATCGCTGCCGGCGCAGAAGGCGCGCTCGCCCGAACCGGTGAGAATCGCGACTCGCAGGTCGCCATCATCGCGGAATTCAGTCCAAATTTCAGCCAGACGCGCGTAGGTCTCGAAGTCGCACGCATTCAAGCGTTCCGGCCGATTGATGGTGACGTAGGCGATATGGTTCTTCTTTTCGAACAGTACCTTCATGGTGGGATCCTCTCGGTCCTGGTCGTTCCTAGCCGGTCTGCGGATGGGCGACAACCGAAAAGTCCTGCTACCTATCGGTCGGTGGCGACTCGAATCACGGATCGTTACGGCTTGGTAGCTTCCTTAGCCGGAGGCTTGGTGACCTCGATCCTTACCGGTGCGACACCCTCTTTTTTGGTGATGCCGATCTCTTTCGCCGCGTCCTTCGATAGATCGATCTTTCTGCCTGGTACGTAGGGTCCACGATCCGTCACCGTCACAGTGGTCGATTTGCCGGTCTTCAGGTTGGTCACCTTGGCCTTGGAGCCGAGCGGGATCGCCTTGGTGGCCGCAGCCGTATGCTCATGATGATCAAAGGTGTCGCCGTTCGCGGTCGTCTGGCCATCGAAGCCATCGCTGCCGCCATAGAACGAAGCCTTGCCGTGGATGACTTTCTTCTTCGGCGTGGTATGCGCATGGTGATTCGAGCCGCTTACCTGCGCATGTGCCGGCACATTCGCGGCGAGGCTCAAGAAGACAGCTGCGGAAAAAACCGTAACATAGCAGCGATTAATCAGGTTGAATGTCGAAATCATGACAACCACCCAGTGCTGACCGAATCATCGGTCGCTCCCTTCATTGGTGTTGTGACGAAAGTGTGAAGGAACTGCTTCAGTGCGTCCGGCGGCGCGCGTTGACGCTGATCAGCAAGCCCATCGCGGCCATCATCGTTAGAACAGAGGAGCCGCCGTAACTGACCAGCGGGAGCGGGATGCCTACCACCGGCAACATCCCAGTCGTCATCGCGATGTTGATGGCGACCTGCCAGAACACGATTCCCGTCAGTCCCAGCGCGAGGAGTGCGCCGAAGCGATCCCGCGCATGCCGCGCGATCCAGACGCCGCGCGCGATGAGTCCGGCATACAACGACAGCAACAGGATCGATCCGACGATGCCGAACTCTTCGGCGAATACCGCGAAAATGAAATCGGTGGTTTCCTCAGGCAGGAAATTCAACCGCGCCTGGGTGCCCTTCATGAAGCCTTTGCCCCACGTGCCGCCCGCGCCGATCGCAATCTCCGACTGGATGATGTGATAGCCGGACCCAAGGGGGTCCGCTTTCGGATCGATGAAGCTCACCAGCCGTTGGCGCTGATACGGCTTGAGATAGTGCCAGCTCACCGGCGCCGCGAGCATCGCGGCGAGCCCCAACATCGCCATGGTGCGCCAGTTCAGTCCGCTCACGAATACCAAGGTGACGCTGATGAGAATCAGCACCAGTGCGGTGCCGAGGTCCGGTTGCTTAAGCACCAGTGCGGCCGGGATGCCAAGCATCACGCCCGGAATAATCATCTGGCGCAGGCCCCATCCGCCGCGCGGCGGCTCCTCGCGAAGGTACCGCACCATCACCAGCACGATGGCGAGTTTCGCCAGCTCCGACGGCTCGAGATGGAAGAATCCAAGGTTGATCCATCGCCGCGAACCGCCGGTGGAATGCCCCATGATCGAGACCGCGATCAGCAACGCCAACGACGCGAGGTAGATCGGATACGCATAAGTCAGCATCGCGCGGTAGTCGAAGAACAATGCGCCGACCATGATCAGCGTGCCGAGCGAGACCCACACGATTTGCCTGGTCACCAGCCCATTGAGCGCGTGATGGCTGCTGGTATACGAGGCGCTGGCCACGCTGAACATGCCGATGCCCGCCAGCGCCAGCACGCTGAGGAACAGGGTCCAGTCGAAATGGCCAAGCAGCCTGCGATCGACTATGGGCATCAGTCGTCGCGCTCCGCGAAACGGTTCGAATCCGGCACCGCGTTGGTCAGGTCCGGCGTGGTTGCAGGGTTGGGCGGGTAGATCTCGAAGTAGCGCTTCATCACGTCATGAATGACCGGCGCGGCCGAACTACCGCCGTGGCCGCCGTGCTCGATGATGCATGCAACCGCGATCTGCGGATGGTCCTTGGGCGCGAATGCGATGAACCATCCATTGTCGCGATACTTGTAGGGAATCTTGTCTTCATCGAGGCCGGACTCGAGGTTCGCGGCCTTGTTGCCGACCACCTGTGCGGTGCCGGATTTCCCCGCCACTTCGATACCGTCGAGCTTAGCCTTATGACCGGTGCCGCCCGCGCCGTTGACGACATCCGCACATCGCATTGCGAATTTCGGTAATCACTTGCGGATCGAAGTTGATGCGATCTTCGACTATCGGCTGGTAAGTTTTGGTCGGGTTGCCGTCGAGGCCCTCGACCTCCTTCACGAATTGCGGCCGATAACGGATGCCCCCGTTGGCTACGATCGCCGCGACCTGCGCCATCTGCAGCGGCGTCGTGGTGACATAACCCTGACCGATCGAAACCGACAGTGTCTCGGCCGGATACCATCGCTCATGGAACCGCTTCTGCTTCCATGCGCTGGAGGGCATGGTGCCGGCCTTCTCGTTATCCAGCGCGATACCGCTTTTCTCCCCCAAGCCGAGCAGGTGCGCCCAATGCGAGAGTCTGTCGATGCCGAGCTTCTCGCCGACCTGGTAGAAAAAAACGTCGCACGAGGACACGATCGCGCGATGCAGCTGGATCGCGCCATGCCCATGTTTGCGCCAGCAATGGTAGGTGCGTCCACCAAACCACAATCCGCCGCTGCACGAGTAGGTGGTCGTCGGGGTCAGGGTGTGCTCCTCCATCCCGGCGATCGAGTCGACGATCTTGAAGGTCGAACCGGGCGGATAGGCGCCTTGGATTACGCGATTTTGCAGCGGATGGTCAGGGTCGGTCACCAGCTTGCGCCAATCGGCTACCTTGATGCCGCCGCCGAAAATGTCGGGGTCGAAAGAGGGATTGCTGACCATCGCCAGGATTTCGCCGTTGTTGGGATCGAGCGCCACCATCGCGCCCATTTTGCCCGCCATCGCCTGCTCGGCTGCTTGTTGCACGTCGAGGTCGAGCGTCAGCACGACGCTCTGTCCGGGATGATCCGGGATTTCCTTGAGCACGCGGAGCCGGCGTCCAACCGAATCGACCTCGATCTCCTGGCCGCCCGCCTCGCCGCGCAGGAACGGTTCCCATCCGCGCTCGAGGCCGAACTTCCCGATCTCATCGCCCATCCGATAGCTGGTTTTCATAAGATCGTTGCGATCGACCTCGCCGACATAGCCGAGCAGATGAGCCGCGAGCGAGCCGTATAGATAGTGACGCGCAGGCGTGATTTCGAGGCTGACCCCGGGTAGCTCGAGCTGATGCGTCTCGAGCGCGACCACCTGCGGCCATTCAAGACGCTCCTGAACCGTCACCGGTTCGTATTCGGGACGACCGTTGTCGTCGGCGGTGGCGAGCTTCTCAGCAACTCCAGTCTGACCTAACAGGCGTTCGAGGCTTTCGACCGTCTGTGAAAGGTTGGGGGAATCTTCGGGGACGATTACTGCGTTGAATGATGGATGCGTATCGACCAGCGGGCGATGGCGGCGATCGAACACCAGGCCGCGCGGCGCCGTGACACGTCGAATGCGGATGCGGTTGCGATCGGCGAGCTCGGTGAACTCGGAAGTCTTGATGACCTGCAGGTAATAGAGACGGACCGCGACGATGGCCAGCACCGCCATCATCACGGCCGAAATAGCGACGATGCGGAGTTCCAGTTTCGGAACTGGCCGATTGTTCTTCTGGCGGCGAGAATACGCCACTGGTGCAGCCCTAAACCTCTTGAGAATCAGAGATTATCGGGAGAAAGTCGCTGGCGCAATTATGTAGTTGGGTAACGGGGAATGATGCGCTCGCTCATCCAGCGGAACGGTGAATTGGGTCAGTGCGACGAATCTGAGTTTCTTCATTCAAACGTTTGATGATCTCGTGCCGGATTCGATCCTTGCTGCCTTTTGGATCGACCGCAAGATTGTTTTCCGAGCAGAACAATTGAAGATCTGAATGTCCACGCTTTAGGAGCTCCGCGAGGCTGCTCGTATCCCTATTTTTTAGGAATTGGTCGCGAATCTCATGATAGATTTGACGGGAGGATTCTGCGGTCAGCGGCGCGGGTCGAGGTTCCTTCCGCTTGGACGAACGCGACGCAAGAACGGCCTCTAGTCGCTGCGCGCATTCGCGAAGCAGTTGTAACTCCATTGCTATCTTCTCAAGAACTTCCTTCATGATTCACTGCCTACAGAAAGGTCTTCATTTCGTTGAAAAGTTCGACAAAATCGTTGCCGTACTCTCCTGCCCAGCCTCCGTAGTGGATAGCTCGCTTTATGTCCACCCGATCACGTACAAAATTCTGAAGCCAGTATACATGAGCTCCTTTGTTACGCCACTCGTCGCATACATCTTTGCACAAAGACATGTATCTTCGAGTCTCCTGGAAAAGGCCCAATCCAGCTCGGTATCCTGCTCTGTTCATAAAAGCGACGATTGTGGGTAGAGGGAAAGGCTCGATTCTCAGCTTGAGGTGCTGCAAGATTAAACCCAAACCGCGCGATGCATAAGAATCAGGATTTACTGGAATTAGGATCATATCGCAGGTTGCGAGTGTAGAATAAGACAACACGCTAAAATTCGGCGGGCAATCAAAGAAAACGAATTTGTAGGAATTGAAGCCGGGAGTATTCGCAATCTTCCCCAAGAGGTCCCGCACGAAATGCTTCATGTGCTCGCGCTCGATTACCTCGAGTTCAACCCAGTAAAATTCCTCCGAAGAGGGGATGAAAGCTAGGTTCTTCCCGTGGGGACTGTAAATGAAGTCGGACTTGATCGGGAAATCGAAGTGCGGGCCCCGTGTGGGATCTGTGTAGGTTTCGACCGCATCGAACAGAGTCCGCTTCCTCTTTATGGAATCCTCTCGCCAGTCTCCAAAAGGCGTCAACGTTCCATCCTCTCTGAGAGCGACCGCTTGCGTGAGGCTCATCTGTGCGTCGAGATCAACCAGTAGAGCTGGTTCTCCCATGCCACCGATTGCTGTGTTTGCGAGACACCACGTGACTGTGGTTTTGCCGACACCACCCTTGAAATTGATCGTTGCTATCGTTCGAAAAGGAAAAGGCATTTCAATTTATACACAGTTGGTGGACAGAAGGCGACTCTTTTGCCTTTGGCCTTCGATGTGCCCCGACTTGCCAATCGATTTGTACGGGGTTCTCGCTGCGCGATGCGGGAAGCTACGGTCGCCAGCGGCGCGGCATCGTTTTGAGGCGTTCGACGCCCAGACTGTCGCACCATCGCTCGAACGCGGCGCGCGGTACGCCGCGGAATTGCAGTTCCTCCAGCGAATTTGCAACTGCGATGTCGTCCACCAGGGTCGCCAGCTTGCGATAGAACAGAGCCTCGTCGCGCCGCTCATTGAGTGTCGTGGCGAGCTGGAGCGCTCCGCGCGGCTTCACCTTCCACTCATGCTCGTAGCGGGGAATATTTTCGAGATGCTGGTAGGCTCCGATCAATATCGATGCGCTTTTGGTCCCGAAGCCCGGCAGTCCAGGAAAGCCGTCGGCGCTGTCGCCGGTCAGAGCCAGGAAATCCGGCATGCTTTGCGGGCCGAAGCCGCGCTGCTCGCGAAACGCGTCCTCATTGGTGACCTTTCGATTGCGCCGGTCCACCTGCACCACTCGATCGCCCATCAGGCACTGTCCGAGATCCTTGTCGGGAGTGAGAATCCGCACCTGTTCGACCTGATCGCGAAATTGGCGTGCCGCGCTCGCGAGCGCATCGTCGGCTTCATACTCGCGCATCGACCAGACTACGATTCCAACCGCGCGGAGCGCTTCTTCCGCCGCATCGAACTGGGCGCGCAATTCCGGGGGCACGCCCTCGTCGCTCTTGTAGGGAAGATACAGGTCGTTGCGAAACGATCGGATCGGATTGTCGAACGCGACCGCTATATGAGTGACCGCTTCCTGGCCGTCGTTGAGCAAAGCCAGCATCGATTCCACGATTCCGACCGTGGCCTTGGCGTCGCGTCCCGAAGGATCCTGATGGCCGGGACGCGGGGCGAAGTGCGCCCGATAAAGCTCGTAGGTCCCATCGACAAGATGCAGTCTCACGTCGGCGATCATAGCATCGGCGCGCGGTCGCAAGTGATTGTGACGAATGACCGATTAGGTGCGCATTAGGATGTTTGACTAACGATTGACGCTCCGCCTATCGTCGGCGACTACACGGTCATTCTACCCGGGAGGACTCCCATGAATCGCAACTTCGAATTCAAACAACTACTCCGCGCCTATCGCGGCGGAATCATCGACGAAGCCACCTTCGAATCCGAGGTGCTCGCACTCGAAAACGGCAGCGCGGCCAGCAACGGCCATCGCGGCTTCGTCGCGTTCGGCAAGACCTACGGTTCGGAGCGTGAGGCCGTATTGGAATTCCTCGATCGCGCCCGCGCGGCCGAAGCCGGAGGCGCCGAAGCATTCAACGGATGGGTGCGCACCTGTAAAACCGAGTGCATCTACATGGGAATCCAGATGATCGCCGAGCGCGAGGCGTATCATTCGCGGATCTTCGCCAAGCGCCTGGCCGATCTGGGCGGCATGCAGCATGCGGGCACCACCGAACAGGGACGCAAACTGACCGAAGCATTGTCCAGCGACCTCGCCGACAACAAGAAGTTCCTTTACCTCACTACGAACTTCAGCAAGCCCGAGGAAGCGATCGCACCGATCAAGGCTTTCGCGGACAGCATCCGCGAGGACATGAGCACCAAGGAAGCGCTGCGCCTGTTTGCGGAAGACGAACTATCGAGCGCCAAATGGATCTGGGATACCTGCGCGGCGCTTAACTCGACTAACGCGCAAAGCTCCGCGTCGGCATCGATGTAACGCGCGGACCTACCAGAACCAGCAGACCGACTTTAGAACGGCGGGCGGGCTCTCACGAGTTCCCCGCCGTCATGCTTTCACAAGGGAATATGGCTGTAGGAGCGACCGTAGAGCAGGCGACCGGCTTTGGGACAACCTTAAATTGCGACGATGCCTTCCGTGCGTCCGGAAGGGAACTACTCGCGGTCGGGGCGGTCGGCGAGGCCTACCATCCGCTTCGAGCCTGACATCAAGGAGAAGATTATCGGCGCCACCAACGCCGAGATCAGCGCCTGAAGGGCCAGCGACGGCATCGCCTCGTTTATCACGACACCGGCGCCGCGACCCGACGTGATGATGATCGCGCCGAAGCCAGCCATTACGACCGCAAAAAACACCACCGTCGCTCCGACCAGCGCGTTGGTCACCAGCAAGCGGCTGGATATTTCGTAGGTGACGAGGAACACACCGGTCATCAGGAATGCGTTCATGCCGAGCGTGGTGCCCGACATCGTATCGGTGGCGTATCCGATCGCGAAGGCAACCAGCGCGGGAAGTGCGCCATGATGGCGCAGGCCGAGGTCGACGGTCAGGATGATGATGAGATTGGGGATCAGGGCATGAAACGGGAACCAGAGCGGAACCGCGGTCTGGATCAGCAGTGCGATGTAGGTTGCGATCGCGAAAAGGATCACCATTCGTACCAACTCGCTAGCCCTTGGGCGGCGCCTGCATTTCCGGCTGCTCGGGCATCTGCGTCACCACCAGCACCTGCTCCAGGCCGCGAAAGTCCACCGCCGGTGTAATCATCACATTAAGGAACATTCCCGGGCCTTCGCCGCTCACGCTTTTGATGGCGCCAATCAGCAATCCGCGCGGAAAAACACCATCCAGCCCCGAGGTCACGATAACGTCGCCCGGTCGCACATCCTGCGAACGCTCGACATACTTCATCGTGAGTCCATCGTCGACCACCCCGGCGACGATGCCGCGTGCGCGAGTGCGTTGATCGAATGAATCGAGCGCCGAGTTGTGATCGTCGATGATCAGCACGCGTGCGGCATGCGAGCTGACCGCGATGACTTTGCCGACCACGCCTTGGAAGGAGAGCACCGCCATTCCGGGGCGCAGACCGCTGGACGATCCCTGGCTGATGACCAGCGTGCGGGCGAGGCCGTTGGCATCGCCACCGATCACATTGGCGGCAATCGAATTGCCGCCCAGCACATCCCTTAGATCGAGCAGCTCGGAGAGGTGGCGATTTTCTGTTTCGAGTTCTACCAGACGGCTCTGATTGGTTTTCAGATCGGCGAGTTCCGCCTTGAGCCGCTCATTCTCGCGACGCACGTTGACCAAATCGAAATAGTTGCGAATGAAGCCCGTGCTGCCATGCACCACGCGATCGATCCCATCCTGAACCGGGCTCAACAGTGTCAGCATCACTGCCGAGGGACGCGACGCGAGATCGCCAGGCTTCACCCCGCTCGAGATGAGATGAAGCGACAGGATCATGAGCAACCCGCTGGTAAGACCAACGCGGTAGCGCCAAAGAGCAGTGCCTTTCACGTATAGCGCCTTGATCCGGAGCAGCCGGCGCGCGGCCGTTTAGTCGACGGTCACGTCGCGCAGCAACGACAGCTCATCGAGAACCTTCCCCGCACCCATCACCACCGCAGTCAGTGGATCATCGGCAAGCGTGACCGGAAGGCCGGTTTCTTCGCGCAGCAGGACGTCGAGGTTGCGGAGAAGCGAGCCGCCACCCGCCAGCACGATTCCTTTGTCGACGATATCGGAGGCGAGTTCAGGCGGGGTGCGTTCCAGCGCGATACGCACCGATTCGACCACCTGGCGCACCGGCTCCATCAGCGCCTCGCGAATTTCTTCGTCGGTGATTTCGATGATCTTCGGAGTGCCGGCGACCAGATCCCGCCCCTTTATCTCCATAGTCTGGATTTCGTTGCCCGGGTACGCCGACCCGATGGTGATCTTGATCAGCTCGGCGGTGCGCTCGCCGATCAGGAGGTTATACTTACGCTTGATGTGCTGGATGATCGCTTCATCCATCTTGTCGCCCGCAACCCGGACCGATCGCGAAAACACCACACCCGCCAGCGAGATGACCGCGACCTCCGTAGTGCCACCACCGATATCGACGATCATGTTGCCAACCGGCTCGGTGATAGGCATTCCGGCACCGATCGCAGCCGCCATCGGCTCCTCGATCAGGTAGACCTCTCGCGCGCCCGCCGATTCGGCCGATTCGCGGACCGCGCGCTTCTCGACCGCGGTGATACCAAACGGTACGCATATGACGATGCGTGGACGCGGGCGCACCAGGGTTTTGCCGCTGTGAATCTTCTGAATGAAGTAGCTCAGCATGTTCTCGGTTATCTCGAAGTCGGCGATGACGCCGTCCTTGAGCGGACGTATCGCGACGATCGAGCCGGGAGTGCGGCCGAGCATTTTCTTGGCATCGGCGCCGATAGCGAGGACGCGTCGTGAGCCGCGGGAGTCTTTTTGAACCGCGACTACGGAGGGCTCGTTACAAACGATGCCTTCGCCCTTGACGTATATCAGTGTGTTGGCAGTGCCGAGATCGATTGCGAGATCGTTGGAGAACCATCCGAAAATAGCGTTCAGGACCACATTGGCACCCTTTGCCTGCCACTTTCAGGCATGGAGTACATGATCTAATGATCAACCCTTGACGGCGCGCGAAAATCAGGAAGGTCAACCCCAAGGCGTCAAGCAAAAGACGCGCCCCGCCCCAATTACCCGTTGGAGAGGTTACAGAGTACCGTGAGTAGAGGCAAGTAAATGGCCTGTTTGGCGTTGAAAATAACCTCAAGTATGATTGGTGATCCATGTTAGATCGGATGCGTAGCTGGGGTCGCTCGACGGCCGTCAAAGTGCTGTTCGGGGTTTTGATGATTGCGTTCGCGTTTTGGGGCGTCGGGACCGGCCTTGCGATGCGGGTCCATCCGGTCGCTACCGTAAACGGCAGCCGGATTCTCGGCACCGAAATCGACAATCAAAGCGAGCAGATCAAACGCACCTTGACCCAGGTGTATGGGCCTAACGCGCAGCAACTCCTGCACAACATCAACCTTCGCCAGGAGGCGCTCAACCAGATTATCGAGCAGCGCCTGATCGCGGACGAGTCGCGCCATCTCGGGATTCGTGTCAGCGACGCATCGCTGGCAGCCGCCATCGGCGCCGACCCGAAGTTCCAGGAGAACGGCACCTTCGACCCGCAGCGTTACGAAGAAATCCTGCAGGCTAACGACATGCTGCCGAGCGATTATGAAACCGCGATGCGCATCGGCCTGATGCGCGAGGCGTTGCGGCAGATGGTCGACCAGGGGGTGCAGGTAAGCGAAGCCGACGCGCGCCACGCATACGACCTACGCAATCAAAAGATCAAGCTTGCGTACCTTCAGATTCCTTACCAGGACTTCAGCGCGAAAATTACTCCGACCTCCAAGCAGGTCGAGGACTACTACAACTCGCACAAGGACGAATTCCGCGAACCCGAACGCATCAAGATCGCCTACATCCACTATGATCCCGCGATCCTCGGCGCAAAAGTCGCGCCCTCGGACAAGGACATCGAAAGCTACTACAAGAGCAATCTCAAAAAGCTTTACACCCATCCCGACGAGGTCCATGCGCGCCATATCCTGATCGAGGTGGAGCCGGGTGCGACGCCGGAAGAGAAAGCCAAGGCCAAGGCGAAAGCCGAAGACATCATGAAGCAGCTCCGCAAAGGCGCCGACTTTGCGAAACTTGCCAAGGAGTATTCCCAGGATCCTTCGACGCGCTTGGAAGGCGGCGACCTCGGCACCTTCGGGCGCAATCAGATGATCAAGCCGTTCGAGGATGCGGTCTTCTCGATGAAGCCCGGTGAGCTGCGGATGGTGGAAACCAAGTTCGGTTTCCATGATGTGAAGCTGGAGTCGTCGATCCCGGCCCACGTCGACAAGATGGCGGACATCCGCCCGTCGATCATTGAGGCGTTGCGGACCGAAAGCGGCGAGCGGTTGGCGCGCCAGGCCCTCGAGGAAGATGATACGGCCGCGCTGGCAGGCGGAAACCTGTCCGATCTGGCCAAAAAGCGCAGCCTCGAAATTACCGAAACGCCAATGTTCTCCAACGCCGATGCGGCCGGAGTGGTGCGCGATCAAAAGCTGATCGAAGCGGCCTTCAAGCTCCAGTTGGGCGAGGTTCGCGCCGTCTCGGCCGAGAAAAAAGGCGCACCACCCTACCTGGTGAAGCTGATTGCGCGCGAGCCGGAACATGTTCCGCCGCTCAAGGACATCGAGGCCAAGGTTCGCGACGCCTACATCCGCGCGACCGCGGAAAACCAGGCGCACGCCCGGGCGCAAGACCTGCTCAAGCAGATCAAGACCGTCGAGGACTTCGACAAGGTCGCGCAGGCTAACAAACTGCCGATTCATCAAACCGATCAATTTTCGCGCGCCACCGAATCGGTGCCGGGGCTCGGATCCTTTCCCGAAGTGACGGAAGCCGCGGGCGCGGTGCCGAAGATTCCCGGCCTATTCGATCACGTGGCGCAGAATAAAGGTGATTCCTACATCTTCGAAGTGACGTCCCGCACCCCGCCCACCGACGAGGAATGGAAAGCCGCGCAGACCGACTTCACTTCGGAATTTGTCCAGCAACGCCGCGCGGAAGCGTGGACCCGGTTCATCGAGGCGCTGAAGTCGCGCGCGAAGATCAAAATCGACAACACCCAGTTTGCGCAACGCGGGCCGTCCTCGGCGCCCGGACCCGATAACAATTTCCCATGAGTTCGCAAGACGAACCTCCCTCGCGACCGAAGGTCGATACCAGCGAATTCTTCTTCGAAGGCGCGGGTCTCAGTGCGTTGCTCATCCATGGCCTGACCGGCACACCCTACGAGATGCGCTATCTGGGCGAGCGTCTTGCCGCGCAGGGAATTCGCGTTCGAGGAGTGCGACTCGCGGGCCATGCCTCGGCGCCCGAGGACCTAGGCAAGGTGACGCATGAGAACTGGTACGAAAGCGTGGTGCGCGGATTCGAGGAGCTGCGTGGTTACGGCGATCCTAACATCGTGATCGGTTTGTCATGCGGCGCGGTGCTGGCCGCGCGCCTGGCCGAGGATCAACCGGAGGCGGTTTCGGGCCTGGTGATGCTGGCGCCGGCATTTTTCCTGCCCTGGCGGCAGACGCTGATGCTGAATGCGGTCCGACGGCTTGGACCGATCGTCAATAGTCTCTATCTGCACAACGATCGCGGTTCCGATATCCACGATCAAAGCGCGGCGCTCGTTCATCCGACTTGCAAGCTGATGCCGCTCAGCGCGCCGATCGAGTTGCTGAAGCTATCGGCGATCGTTCGCGCGTCGATCCAGCGCATCAAGCAACCCACCCTGATCATGCACAGCATCAACGATCACACCTGCCCGCAGCAAAAGAATGTCGACTACCTGATGCAACATCTGGGCAGCGCGGAGAAGCGGGCGGTGATACTCGACCAGAGCTACCACGTGATCACGGTCGACAGCGACAAGGAGCGCATAGCATCAGAGGTGCTGGGTTTTGCGAATCAGTTCCGCACCCCGCAGCGCCGCACCGCCAACGCCTAGCGCGCGATTGGGGTGCGATCTCAACTCTGCTTCGCGGCGTCGTAGTACTCTTCCATCAGGTACTTTACGTCGGGACGATTGAGCACCTCGATGAAGCAAATCTCGCCCCCCGCGTTCAAGTCAACGATCAACATCCCTTCCATCGCGGGTAGCTCGACGTGATTGTGGACTTTCACCTCGCTTGCGGTCGCGAAGCTCGAGCAGTTCTCATCGCCACAATCGCAAACTGACTCGATTCGCAATTTGGAAAGCTGCTCGACCAGGGGATCGGCGCCCGCCTCACGCAGCAAGGCCGCCATCTCGTCGAGCAAATCGGGAAGAACTTCACTCACCATCGGTGCCGCCATAGTTCACCAAGCCTAGTTGCGGCGATGCATCGCGTCAAAGCATCGCGAATTGACCTGTTATGGTTCGTGTGAAACCCTCGATCTGAAATTAGTTCGCGGGGCGCTTGTCCCGCATGGTGTGGAGTGGATGACGATGAGGCATATTTCCCGTACGCAAATCCCTTTCGATGACCCGACCAGATGGTTCGCGCTGCTCGATCGCTTTGGGCCTGCCGTTTTGGCCCTCGCGGGGTTGCTGTTGGCCAGTCAGTCCGCAGCTTTGGCCGCGGTCAACGTGTGCAGTAAGACGATCAATTCGTGCGGCTGTTCGATCACCAGCACCGGCGTATACACGGTCGCCCAGAACCTCACCCTGGTTTCGGGCAGCGATTGCATTTCCATCGGGGCCAAAAACGTAGTCCTCAATCTGAACGGGAACCTGATTACCGGACCCGGCAGTGGCTCGAACGGCGCAGGAATTCACATCAAGAAAGCCACCTCGGTCTGGGTCGAGGGACAGGGAACTGCGTCACAACCGTCGACCATCAGCGGATGGAAATACGGCATCGAAAATGATGGCAACGATATTTTGATCGAGAACGTCTCTACCAGCGGCAATTCCAAAGCCGGGGTCTACTTCTTCAAAGGCAGCGGCAGCCAACTGGTGAACTTCAATTCCTCGAGCAATTCCGGCTACGGAGTATGGTTGAGTTCCGGAATGAACAACCAGGTTGGTACCGGAACCACCTCGCTCAACGGGCTGGATGGCGTCTTTGTGGGATGCATCGGGACCGGCAGCGGAACCTGCGCCTCGCGAGGCGGCAACGCGAAGTCGAACTCGATCTACAATTTGACGGCCAACAGCAACGGCGCCGGCGGAGTCACCATCCAGTTCAATTCGGACTTCAATCAAATCGGGAAGTGTACCGCGTCGGACAATGCCAACGGGGACCTTATCGACAAGCATCGGGGCAATGGTTGCGGGCGCGACTTGTGGTTCGCCAATAACGGCGCCGTGGTGAACAAGGCTTGCGTGCAATGACCACGCCTCGTTCGTCAGCCAAGCCGCGACCTGCGGTCAAGCGCGAAACCCGGTTTTGAAGACCCGATGGAAATCCTGGATAAGCACCTTGGCGCGCGGCTTCACGATACTGGGCGTGCTTGCATTATTGTTGGCCGCTGATGTGCCGCCTCCGGTTTCTGATATTGCTCCGACGCTTGGAAGCTTGGCCGAAAAATACCAACTCCCCGGCGTTGTAGGTGCCATCCTTCACGGCGATCAGATTGTCGCGCTTGGCAGCACCGGGGTTCGCAAGACCGGGGAGCCGGCACCCTTCCTGGTAACAGATACGATCCACCTCGGCTCCGATACGAAAGCCATGACCGCGATTCTCATCGGTCAATTGATCGATAGGAAGCAGCTCACCTTCGATACGACGATGGCCGAGGCATTTCCCGCCCTGGCCGCGAAAATGAATCCTGTTATGGCCCGGAGCACGGTGCGCAATCTTCTCGATCATGACGGGGGACTTCCGCACGATCTGGACTGGGGGGCCCTCGAGGCGACTCATCTTCCGCTCCCTGAACAACGACGACTGGCGGTCGAAAGGGCTCTTTCTGTTACACCCGCCGCATCGATCGGTACCTTCTCCTATTCCAATATTGGTTACGTCGTGCTCGGAGCGATCCTCGAAGCGAAAACCGGAAAATCGTGGGAAGAGGTAATAGAGCAGCAGATTTTTCGTCCGTTGCAGATGACCACCGCTGGTTTCGGTCCGCCCGGGACGCCGGGCAAAGCGGATCAGCCGTGGGGGCATGTCGGCGCGATCGGTAATTTAACCCCGGTCCAGATCGACAACGCTCCAGTTTTGGGACCGGCGGGCACCGTCCACTGCTCGATTCGCGACTGGTCCCGGTTTATCGCGGAGGTCCTTCGTGGCGCACAGGGGCATCCGACGCTGGTGTCCGCCGCAACCTTCAAAGAGCTGATCACTCCGATGCCCAATCAAGACTACGCGGGCGGCTGGATCATCACGCGACGCCCGTGGGCCGGAGGTTTGGCGCTTACCCACGCCGGTTCAAACACCACGTGGTTTTGCGACGCGTGGATCGCGCCCAACAAGGACTTCGCTATCCTCGTTGCCACCAACTACGGCGGCGATTCGGCTGCGAAAGCCGCCGACGAAGGTGTCAGCGATCTGATCAGGTTCAACTCAAGCTTGAGTGCGACTGATGCGAGGCATTGATGCCGGCGCGACCTGAGCGCTGATTCGAAGCGAGGTTCGCACTAAACACCGCGGGTCTCGGGGGGCCAAATGTGCTTATGCATCTGGAGCTGGAAGCGAACCGGCAAACGGTCTTCCAGAATCCATTGCGCGAGTTGCGCGCGGGGAAGCCGCCCGAATGCGCAACTCATCAAAACCGCATTGACACGCGAGGCGAGATTGTAGCGGCGAATCACGTCGCGCGCCCATTCGTAGTCCGCGCGATCGCTGAGTACGAACTTCACCTCGTCGCGCGCGGTCAGATGCTCCAGGTTGCTCCACAGATTGCGCGATACCTCGCCACTGCCCGGACATTTGAGATCCATGATCTTGATGACGCGTGGATTGAGCTTCGCTACATCCGACGCGCCTGAGGTCTCGATCATCACGGTGCGACCTTGCGCCAGCAGCGACGCGATCAGCTGATGCACACCATCCTGTAACAACGGTTCGCCGCCCGTGATCTCGACCAGGTTGCATCCATAGCTGTCGAGCTGTCCGACGATTTCCGGAACCGTCATTTTGCGGCCGTCATAAAACGCATACTCGGTATCGCAATAATTGCAGCGCAGGTTGCATCCGGTCAGCCGCACGAATGCGCACGGCCGTCCCGCATAACTCGATTCACCCTGGATGCTGAAAAAGATCTCATTGATGACCAGTCGCGGCTGGCCCCGTTCGGGCGCTGACATATTAGTGATGATGGCCGCGATGATGGTGATGGTCGGGTTGCGCGAGACTCGCCAGCGCGGCTGCGCGGGTCTCCTCCATCACGGTCTTGAGCGGCACGTTTTGCGTGGTCGCGATTTTGCGGCAGTCGTCGTACTCCGGGGTCGCGGTGAGTGCGCCGTCGCCCTCGGAAAATTTTACCTTGATGCGGCCCCATCGCGTCGCGACCTCGCGAATTTCGCGCCGAAGCTTGAGCCGTCCCACCGCATGAAACCTCACGCCAATCGTCGAGGTTTCCGAGAACAGCACCTTCGCCAGTGTATCGCGGCGGGCCGGCTCGGCCAGCACCGCGATCGTGATCGCGGGCCGTCCTTTCTTCATGATGGTCGGAGTTAGCGTCACATCGCGCGCCCCGGCAGTGAACAGACGCTCCATCACGTGGTCGTAGATCTGAGGATTGAGATCGTCGATGTTGGCCGAAATTTCCAGCAACTCATCAGTGTCCAACGCGCCGCGTTCGCGCCCGATCATGATGCGCAATACATTGGGCCGATCTTCGTATTCGCGAGTGCCCGCGCCATAGCCGATTTTCTCGATTTCGAAATTGAGCGGCAGCGGCGCCGAATGCCCCAGCGCCCGCAGCACCGCGGCGCCGGTGGGGGTTACCATCTCGGCCGGTCCATCGCCCATCCGCACCGTGAAGCCCGCGAGGAGTTCTGCGGTCGCGGGCGCGGGCAACGGGATGATCCCATGTTGCGAGCGCGTGAAGCCGGTTCCCATAGGCAGCGGCGATACCAGCAACTCTCCGACGCCCAACTCCTCCAGCGCGAACGCCGTCCCGACCACATCTATAATCGAATCGACGGCGCCGACCTCATGGAAGTGCACCTGTTCCGGCGAGGTGTGATGGACCTTCGCTTCGGCCTCGGCCAGCACCTCGAAAATCGCGCGCGCGCGACGCTTGGCGGCGGTTGCGACGGACGACGCCTCGATCATCGTGACGATCTGTGAGAGGTGGCGCTCGGGCTGCGCCTCCATCACCTCGACGTCGAACTTCATCGCCGCGATTCCACTCACCGTCTTACGCCGGCACGAAAGCCGCGAGCCCTGCAGCGGAAGCGACGCCAATGCGACCTCGAGATTTTTGAAATCGACGCCGGCGTCGAGCAGCGCGCCCACCAGCATGTCGCCGCTGAGCCCCGAGAATGCGTCGAGGTAGGCCGTCTTCATCGCTTTATCTTTACATACTAACCGTGCCGAAGTACGATCCAATACTTGGTTTTCTGCCGTAGCGGCAGCAATGAGACAACGCGAACTAAAGGTTTTTCGGCGGCTCCTCGAGGAGCGCAAGCGCGACATCCTGTCGGAGGCCGAGCGGGCCGTCGGCTCCATGAATCACCCCACCGAAGAAACCCTCGCCGATCCGACCGATCGTGCCTCGCTGGAATCCGATCGGATCTTTCTGCTGCGGATGAAGGATCGCGAGCGCAAGCTGCTGGGCAAAATCGACGAGGCGTTTGCGCGCCTTCACGACGGCAGCTACGGGCGATGCGAGGAATGCGGCGGCGAAATCGGCATCGAGCGGCTCAAGGCGCGCCCAGTCACCACCCGGTGCATCCAGTGCAAGTCGGAGCAGGAAGAGCGCGAGAGGCGCGCCTGAGCCCGAGTTCTCAACCATTCAGGAACCAGCAATACCGGATATCAAATGAAGGTTCGCAAGGCTGTAGTTGTAGCCGCCGGGCTGGGCACGCGCATGCTGCCCGCCTCCAAGGTAATTCCCAAAGAGATCCTGCCGGTGGTCGACACTCCGGCGATTCAGATGATTGTCGAGGAAGCGATTGCTTCCGGCATCGAAGAGATCATTGTCGTCATCACGCCCGGCCGGACCCTGGTGCTCGATCACTTCAAGCCGGCCGAGGACTTGGAGCGACAGCTCGAGAGCAAGGGCAAGCACGACCTGCTTCAGATGTTGCGCAAGACCAACGCGCCGGCGCGGCTTACCCCGGCGCATCAGCCGCAGCCGCTGGGGCTCGGCCACGCCGTCTTGCAGGGACAGGCGGCAGTCGGCAACGAACCGTTCGCGGTGTTCCTTCCCGACGATATCGTCGATTCGCCGAAGCCATGCCTGCGGCAACTGCTCGACGTCGCCGAGAAAAAGGATGCGCCCGTAGTCGCATTGCTCAAGGTGCCACATAGCGAAGTATCGAAGTATGGCATCGTCGAGGCGACTCCGGCTGGCGATCGGCTTTATGAATTGAAAGGCATGATCGAGAAACCCGCGCCGGAAAAAGCCCCCAGCGACTTCGCGATCATCGGGCGCTACGTTCTCACACCGGACATCTTCGATCTCATTAAGCAGAGCAAGCCAGGCGCAGGCGGCGAAATCCAGCTCACCGATGCGTTGCTCGCACTGGCGAAGCGGCGCAAGATCTATGGATATGAATTCGAGGGCACGCGCTACGATCTCGGCGATCGGGTCGGCTACATCACGGCGCAAATCGGGTTCGGCTTGAAACGCCCGGAGGTGGCTGATAGGTTGCGTGCCTACCTCGAAACGGTGGCCTCGCGCAAAGTTTAGCCTCGGTGGGGCAGTAGCTCAGCTGGGAGAGCACAACGTTCGCAACGTTGGGGTCGAGGGTTCAAATCCCTTCTGCTCCACCATCCAGTCTCTCGATTTACGGACATCGCGGAGAATCGCGCAAAATCCCCGCGTGTGCGTCAGATTATTGGTCCGGGGTGGGACCCGGAGAATGGCCGCGAGGGCGCCCCGAGCCGATTGCTGGCCAGAGTTATCCAGGAGGCGCTTTCGGATGGTCCACATCGATTAAAAGGCGAGGGCCTCGAAACCGCGCGAGCGAGCATGGCCAGTTGGGGGAATTTCGGTGCCTTCCGGGCGAAGAACTCGCGATACGCAAACGGACATCATAGAAGAAAAGAAAACTCGATGACGACTTCGTCCGTCGACGCGCGAACCGCGGCATTCTGCACGCTTGCCTGAACACCCCACTCGCGATGACATTGTTTTCGCCGCCGGCAGGCAAGTTTCAAATCCACGCGGACCGTATCGATTCTAATGTGAATACTCCAGGTTGCCGTCACCCATCGTCACGTACCATTTGCGGGGGTCCATAAAAGGATGCAGCGCGGGGAGACTCGAGAAGAGCATCGCGTTCAGGAGGGGCGTCGACGCCATCCGCACCGGAAAGTATCCCGCACGCCATAGCATCGAGCGATACTCCGCCGGCGCAACCGCACAGACACTAGCCTTGGCGCCGGCGCGCGCGATCGCATCATCGGCAAAACCCAGCAGAGCCGCGAAGACCTCCCGCGAATGGTCGCGCACGAGGAAATCGACGATGTATCCGCATAGCATCCCGGCGCGGTCCCCGATGCGAAACACCAGGTAACCGGCGAGCGTGTTGTCCTCGATCGCTACCACATATCGATAAGTAATGTCGGGCCGCGCGTGGTAGCGCCATTTCAGATAGCGAAGGTCGCGAATCGCGATCACACCGTAGTCCCGATGGACGCACGACCAGAGTTCATCGACTCGATCATCGAATGAATCGACCTCCGCAATCTTCAGGCGCTGAGGCGGACGCCGCTCCATCACTTGTTGGCGCGCTACGTCGATGCTTCTTCCCAGAATCGCCGCACTCCGGCGGAGCGCAGCGCTACTGGAAACGGTTCCGGCGACTTCGTACCAATCGAGCGGCTTGAGCAATGGGGTCAGCCGCATCGAGCCAACCGTCTTCGCGGCACCTTGCTGCGCGTTGCTCTTCATTGCGCGGTTGGTTCTTCGCCACGACTGCATGGCGGGCTGGTTGGGCGGGTTGCCGAAGTTGAGGTTCAAAGGGTTGTCCGCGCAAATCGTGAGGCTGATGCGCACCGAAAGATGTTGACCACGAAAATCCGGGTGCACGATAAAGTTGCTGGCCAAGACGACGCAGTGCGCCCCGCCGGAGATCATGAAGCGCTGCGGCACCGGACATATCGAGCCAGCCAGCCGGTCACCATTCCAGAGCAGTATGCAGTAGGGCTGGGCGAAATCGCCCGCGGCTCCCTCGCGCAACACAAGCCCCTCCAGGTCAGACGCCATGGCCGCGGCGCGCACGAATGGCCAGATGTGAGGGCGATTGGCGATGCGATAGCGCTCGGCCTCGGCATTGAAGGGATTGGAGTCGTGTTTCCAATCCCATTGCTTGATCTCGCGCGCCGCACGGTCCGGTGAATACGCCGCCCGAAACAGATCGAATACCTGCTCGCGATCCGAAGGGCGGTACCTCTCGATGTGAATGCTGTCGACCACGGCGGGTGAGATCCTTATCGACCCCTCAGAGAACCATAAAGCGCAATTCAATCGAAATTGAGGCATCGAGTACGATTGGCCGTGCCTTATTTTTTCGGAATTCACCCCGGAGCACCCAGTACCACTAAATGTAGGGCATGCGCCTTCGGCTTTCCGGCCTCCTCCGGATTTCTGCTCTCGGGCAAGCCTTCCCTCAACGAGTGGGACAGCGTAGTCAGGGGACGATCCGACCCGAAGGATTTTGCTGACGAGGGTTTTCTTTTTGTCGTCGTGGTCGACAGCGCGCGCCCCCTTCATCCTCGGCCGTGGCTCGCGTTCAGTGAACGGTTGGAACTTAGTGATTGCCGAGCACTTGCTCCTGTGCGCTCCAGCGCGGCGCCAATTTGATTCGGCGGGTGAGTGCAACGACGCTCATCTCGGCCGGCTGCCGACCTTCGACCATCGCTTCAACGATCCTTGGAGACAGGAATCCAAGTTGGATTAACCGCCGAATAGAACGCCCATCAACCTTTTCTCGGCGCGCGAGGTCGCCGAGGGATGTTATCTTGCCTGCAATAAGGTCGAGAGACCATCTGCGTGCTCGGGCAACTGCCTTCAGCAGCGGTAGATCGATCCGGCTCCGGCCCACATCGCCTTCAACCACCATTCGCATTTCGATGCCGCGCCTTTTCAAGCGTATGGGCACCAGTTTGGTGAGTACCAATTGGCCGGGCAATCGGTCGCCTCTGTCATCTTCGAGCGCTAGTGACAGTTTAATTGAGAGGCGGATTCCCTCCGGTCTCTCGCTTTTCGGATATCGCGGAGAATCGCTCGAAATACCAGCCTGTGCGAGAGATTTGTGATCGCGAATGGCGCGGAGAACGCCTCCGGAGCCTCAATCGCCGGAATGCCGGCGAACTATCCCGTCGGCGTTTGCCTCGAACATCTACGCCTTCGACGCCTCTGACGCGAGAGTTATTCCTGTGTGGTCATCGAGCATCGCGGCTGCTGCGGCAGCTATCGTTTGCTCAAGTTGCGGGGCTGAGATGATGCGCCATCCTGTTTCGGATTGTTCTGCTCCGCCGTTTATCAGACCCTTTGATACCTAGTAGCGATAGTGGCGCTGACCCTTTGCAGCACTCCGCACGGTCAGCCGATGCCGACCTCTCGCCGGTCGCGGATCGAACGGTTCCGGGCATTTATCTTGGTCTTCATGATCCGGGTTGGACCGGCCTGCAGCGGTTGATCGCAGACTCGGTCAAGGACCCGCTGCGCGGATGGCTTGAGGCCGCTCAGCGCCTTTTCCTGCAGACGATACGCGATGGCTCCAATCAGTAGCGCCCGGCCCAGGCGGCGTGGTGGATCCGTGCCGAAAAGCGCCGACTACTTCCTTCTTAGTCCAACAATATCGAGTGTGAGATGTGAGATGGTTCGAGACTTCATGTTCCAGATTTTGCGAACCGACACCGGAAGATCTCTTTCCGCTAGTTGCCAAATTACGTGTTTCCAGCAGTGACTCATTTGACGACTTTAATTAGTTTGCCACTTTGGCCTTTCGGTAGGCCAGTTGGGCACGGTTTATACGTTTCGCCGCGAATTCGATGCGATCACCCATCATCAGCTGATGGTCGCGGAAATCACCGAGGTTGGCTTGCGAGGGTGATTTTCGATATCTGAAGCTAGGAAGCTTAGCCCCGGACGAACCGAAGGAGGAGTCGTGGACCTAGCCATCTTTGCCGGTTCGAACAATACGTCGCTCGCGGAGGCAATGACCGCTGTACTCGGGGTTCCGCTCCGGCAACGACTAATCGAGCGATCGCCCGACGGCGAATTGCACGTTGAGATCCAGGAAAACGTGCGAGCGTGTGACGTCTTCCTCGTTCAACCCACCGGACCACCGTTGGATCGAAGTATAATGGAGTTGTTGTTCCTTGCAGACGCGTGCCGGCGTTCCGGGGCAAATCACATAACTTCGATCACGCCGTATTTCGGCTATGCGCGTCAGGATCGAAATTCTAGTGGGCAGCAGGCAGTCGGAGCTCGGCTGATACCGGACCTGCTGAGAACAGCTGGTGTGGGCAGAGTAGTCGCGGTGGAGCTCCATACAACGTCGGTCGAAAGCGCCTTCGGAATCGCATTGGAGCATCTGAGCGCATTCGACCTGTTCCAAGCGGCAATCGGTCGACCATCTCCTGACAGTGTTGTAGTCGCACCAGATCTTGGCGCATTCAGATCGGCCGAGCGCTATGCGCACGCGCTAAACCTTCCGATGGCAATCGTAGCCAAGATACGGGTGAGCGGTGAGGAGGTTATCGCGCAGAGCTTGATCGGCGACGTGTGAGGCCGAAAGCCTCTTATCGTCGACGACATGATCATAACCGGAGCGACTACGGAGGCTGCGCTTAACAAGGTGATCGCCGCCGGTGCGATCGCGGACGCAACCATAGTGGCAACCCACGGACTCCTGGTCGGCCCCGCTATCGCAAGGCTCAAGAATCTGCCGATCGCACGCATTCTCCTTAGTGACAGCGTAGAGCTCCCGTCGGACTCCGGACTCCCCATCGAACCGATCAGCCTGAGTCCATTGCTCGGTCAGGATTTTGGGCCGCTAGACCGTGGCGCTTTGATGTAACTAAGCTGCGCCGATCGCGGCCGAGAGGTCTTCAAGCCTGATCTTCGGCGATTTGCCGAAAATGAAGGCACCCTCGATTGTGTTGGAGAGCTCGCGGACGTTTCCGGGCCACGTATAGTTGCCCATCGCCCTCAAGGCGTCGTCGTCGATACCATCGACCTGATTGGGCCGAAGCTGCTTTTCATTGAACAGATTGACGAAGTGTTCGGCGAGCGGTGGCACATCCCCACCGCGATCCCGCAGCGGGGGAACGCGCAGCACGGTTGCCTGCAAACGATAATAGAGATCCTCGCGAAATTGGCGCTGAACAGTGTCACCGGAATTCGATACTTCTCCACCAGCGGCTTCATCTCGGTGAATACGGTGCGATGGCCATCGTCGGCGGTCAGCGCCACCGCGTGCGAAGGTAGATCACCGCGCCCGGCGGCGAAATTCACAACGTCGCGAAGCGGCACAATATTGTAGCCGTGATCATGAAGATACTTGAGTTGTGATGCGAAAACGGGCGTGCTGACCGTCATGCGGTCGGCCACCGTAGGTCCGAAGCGGTGATAGACCAGGATCGTCGCGGAGGTCGTATCTTCTGATCCGGACCTCGCAATCGCCTCCGGCATCGTCGCACTCAGCGACACTGCCAGCATGACGGCGACAAGATGGAAACACCCGACCGCGCGGTTCAGCAAGTCCTTGTCAGCGGGCCTGTGCACGATCCGTACTCGCTGATTACCTGAGATGGCGAGTGAAAGACATCTTGAAGGATAATTGTTGCTCCAGAAGTTTACTTCTTGGATTTCCGCGCAGTCGACGTGCCAGATAGAAAAAAGGCTAATCCTGGCACCCCGCGACGCGAATCTTCTCGGCTGCGAGTGTAGCCTCGAGCGCGCGCGTGTGACCGACCGGATATTTCGCGGGATCTTGTAAACCTTTGTAGTTCGCGGGTAGCGACGCCATCGAGTCACGAAAGCGATCGCGCGATTCTGCCAAAGTTGGACGATGGCCGAGGCGGTGACCGGCGGTAAACTGTGGTTTGAGCAGGCAAGTCGCATTGCTGAATCTCGGATTGAACTCTTGCGCGACCATCTCGCTATCTTCCTCTGCCAGCCCGATCAGATCCGCGTAAAAGCTACCGTCGGCACTGATCGCGCGAAAAACCTGCTTGCGACCCGGCAGGCTGAGCTTGCTCTGCGAGGTCTTGATACGCGGCTTGCCATTGTATTCGGTCAACTTATACGCGACATCGAGCGAGGGCGCATCGGAACTCACCACCATCGCGGTGCCCACGCCAAACGCATCGATGGGCGCGCCGGACGCGAGCAATTCCGCGATGCGATATTCGTCCAGATTGCCGCTGGCGAAGATCGTGACGTCCTGAAGTCCATTCTGATCGAGGATTCGTCGCGCTCGGAGGCTGAGATCGAGCAGGTCGCCGCTGTCCAGCCGCACCGCCTGCAAGCGATGACCGGCCTTTTTCAACTCGAGCGCCACTGCGGCGGCATTCTCAACGCCACGTACGGTGTCATAAGTATCAACCAGAAGTGTGCTGAGCTTGGGAAACAGCTTCACGAAATGCTCGAAGGATTCGCGCTCGCGCTCGTGCGCCATCACGTAGCTATGCGCCATCGTGCCGTGGAGGGGAATTCCGTAGCGACGGCCGGCGAGGACGTCGGAAGTTCCCGCGAATCCGGCTAGATAACTCGAGCGCGCCGCAATTAATCCAGCATCGATACCCTGGCTACGGCGCAAGCCGAAATCGACCAGCACGCGCCCATCCGCTGCGATCATGGAGCGCGCGGCCTTGCTCGCGATCAGCGATGCCATGCCGATTTGATTGATGACCAAGGTCTCGAGAATCTGAGCTTCGATCAGCGGACCGCGTACTTCGATCAGCGGCTCATCCTGGAAGAAAACGGTTCCTTCAGCCAATGCGACGACCTCGCCGGTGAACCGCAGCTTGCCGAGGAAGGCGAGAAAGTCGGCGCCAAAAAGTTTCAGCGAATCGAGGTAGTCGAGCATTGGCTGCTCGAAGCGAAACTCCTCCAGCGCTTCGAGCACGCGTTCCAGTCCCGCCGCAACCAGGAAGCCGCGATGCGCGGGCAGCTTGCGCGACGCCATGCTGAAGCAGGCGGGTCCGTTGAAACCGAGCTGAAAATAGCTCGCCGCCATGGTCAACTCGTACAAATCGGTTACCAGGGGGGTCTCGTTGCGATCGAGGCGTAGATCGACGGCCATCGGTATTCCCTCTATTCAATCCTTACACGGACGCCAGAGGACCACGCTGCCGGAATGACCTCAACGGCCTCGTGTTGAGCACATCATTCGCGGCGATCCATCCGCGACGCGCCTGATTCACGCCATACTCGAGCAGTTCCAACTCGCGCGGCGAGTGCGCATCGCTGGTAATGACCATTTTGACGCCGGCCTTCTTGGCGGCCATGCACATCGTATCGGTGAGATCGAGACGATCGGGTTGCGAATCAATCTCCATCGCGCAGCCTTCGTCCCCAGCCGCGCACAGGATCTCGCCGAAGTCGAAGACGCTCGGCTCGCGATGACCGAGGAGGCGTCCAGTCGGATGTCCAATCGCGTCAACGTTGCGATTGCGAATCGCCTTGACAATACGACGCGTCATTGCGTGCAGATTCTGGTCGAGCTTGTAGTGCACCGAAGCGACGACCGAGTCGAGTTCGGCAGGCGCACTATCGGGCAGGTCAAGCAACCCATCGTCAAGAATGTCGACCTCGATGCCGCGCAGGATCGTAACGCCTTTGAACTGCTTGCGGAGATTCTCAATTTCCCCTGCCTGTTCGTGAAGCCTCTCCGGATCGAGGCCGTGAGACATCGCGATCCGGCGCGAATGATCGGTGACCGCGAAGTAACTGAGGCCGCGCTCGCGGACTTTGCGCGCCATGTCCTCGATTGAACTCCGACCATCCGTATAGGTCGAGTGGGTATGCAAATCGCCACGCAGGTTGCTCAGTTCGATCAGTGATGGTAGCTCGCCGGACGCCGCTGCTTCGATCTCCCCGCGATCTTCGCGGAGTTCGGGCGCAATCCATGGCAGCTCGAGCGCGCGATATACCTGCTCCTCGGTCTTTCCTGCTACCAGCGATTCGCCGCGGAACAACCCGTACTCGTTCAGCAGGAGCTCGCGGTCCTGCGCGATACGACGCAGGTGGATGTTGTGTGCCTTGGACCCGGTAAAGTAAATAAGCGCGGCGCCGAAGCTTGCGCGCGGCACCACGCGCAGGTCCACCTGCAGGCCATCGTTGAGCACCACCGTGGTCTTCGTCTCGCCACTTCCAATCACGTGCGCGACGGCGGGGAAACTCGTGAGTTGCTTCGTCACGGCCTCGGGCTGCGAGGCGGCCGCGACCACATCGAGGTCACCGATCGTCTCGCGCCTGCGGCGAAAGCTGCCGGCCACCTCGAGCTTTTCGATCGCGCGGCATTTTCGCAAGTGCGCGAGCAGCGCCTCGCTGACAATCGCGGCTTGCGCGTACAGAATCCGCTTGGTAACTCCCGGGTCCTTTTTCGCGATAATTTCGAGGATTTTTTCTTCGATTTTGGGGCCGAATCCTTTGACGCTATGTAGCTTGCCCGATTTGGCGTGACGTTCGAGGTCTTCCTTTCCGTGGATATGCAAGCGATCCATCAGAAGCTTGATTCGCTTGGGTCCAAGACCTGGAATTTCCCGAAGCTCCATCAGCTCGTGCGGGAACTTACGCGTCAACTCGCGATGCAGTGGCAGATCACCGGTCTTGATTATTTCGGTGATCTTGCCCGCGAGGTCAGTGCCGATTCCTGGAATCTCGTCGATTTGCTCAATCGTCAGGTCGGCCACCTGAACCGGCTGGTCATGAATGGCGCGAGCGGCATTGTGATAGGCGCGCACCCGAAAGGAGTTCTCACCGGAGAGTTCGAGCATGTCGGCGATCTCGTCGAGAACTTTGGCGATTTCATCGTTCTGCATGCTCGTTGAAGGAGCTAGTGCCGCCGCTCCGCTGCCGGTTGCGCTGGCTGTGCGAGTTCCAGCAGGCGGATGACCTCGGCATCGCCTAACTGATGGAAGTCGCTATAGAACTCGCCGATGCCAAAGAACATTGCCGGCGTATTGAGGCACACCACCTCGTCCACCTCATCGCGCAGCGACTCGATGGTATCGGCCGGTCCGACTGGTACTGCGAGGACAACTTTGTTCGGCCCCTGTTGCCGGATTCCGCGTAAGGCAGCGCGTATCGATCCGCCAGTCGCGATGCCGTCGTCCACGACGATCACGCATCGATCCTTTAGTTCCACGCGCGGGCGCCCGCTGCGATAGACCTGGTTCCTGCGATGGATTTCCTTCAGTTGGTTATGAATTTCCCGCTCCAGATAGTCACGGGAGACTCGCAATGCGCTCATCACTTCGCGGTTCAGAATCGTCTCAGGATGATCTCCATCGACGACCGCACCGATCCCCAACTCCGATTGGCCGGGCGCACCGAGCTTGCGCACGATGACCACATCCAGCGGTGCATCGAGCGCGCGCGCAACCTCGAAAGCCACCGGCACGCCGCCACGTGGCACACTCAGAACGACGGGATTCTGAGCTTTGTATTTCGCCAATCGCGCGGCGAGCTTGCGACCGGCTTCGGAACGGTCAGCGAAAATCAACTCCTCATCGTCGGCCGGACAATCGGCTGAAGCGTCCCCTTCCGCCGCTTCATTCGCCAGATACCGCGCAAACCAATCGCTCGCCAGGCGTACGACTTGCTCGAGAGTTCCCGGTTCTTCGAACAGATGCGTCGCCCCCGCAACGATTTTCATCTCCTTCTCACAGTGGAGGCGCTCGAAGGCTTCCTCATTCATCTCGATGACCGGGCTATCGTCGCCCCCCACGATGAGCAAGGTGGGCGCCTTCACTCGATGAAGCGACTTCATCGCGAGGTCGGGGCGTCCTCCGCGCGAAACAACTGCCTTGATCGAGGTATCGCGCGCAGCCGCCACCAAAGCGGCAGCGGCGCCGGTGCTCGCGCCGAAATATCCAATTGGATATTTCGCGTAAGCGTTGCGCGAACGGAGCCATCGGGTCGCATCGACGAGGCGATGGCCGAGAAAATCGATATCGAAAACGTTTTCGCGATCGGCCGCTTCATCATCAGTAAGAAGATCGAACAGCAGGGTGCCGATGCCGGCCCTCTGCAGCGCTTTCGCGACATAAGTATTGCGCGGGCTTAGCCGGCTACTGCCGCTTCCATGCGCAAACAACACAATGCCTTTAGCGCCAGCGGGTACCGTCAGGATCCCCTCGAGCTGGATTCCATCGGAAGGAATCGACACTTCTTGTTCGCCGCTCTGATACTTTGCCATGGGCTTTCTCCTCCCGAGTCCGCTCAGACTCTCGATGGATTGATCGGATGCGGGCGCTGCGCGTCGGCCCACAGCTTCTTCCGTCTGGTTGCGGACCTCATCAAGAGCGCGGGCATCGAACAGGTAGTCGCGGTAGACCTCCACGCCACCGCGCTCGAGGGCTTTTTCGCTATTCCATTGGAGCATGTGAGTGCGGTGTCGTTGCTTGCCGATGCCGCCCGACCGTTGGTGACGCCGGAATCAGTCGTGATCGCACCCGATCTTGGTGCGGTGAAACTGGCGCGACGTTATGCCAAATCGTTGAATCTTCCGATGGCAATCGTGCACAAAACGCGAATCAGCGGAGAGCAAGTCGAGACACACGGAATCGTAGGAGACGTTCGTGGTCGTTCCCCGGTTATCGTCGATGACATGATCAGTACAGGTGCAACGATCGAGGCGGCGTTTCATGCTGCCATAGCCGGTGGATGTCTGCCGAGCGCAGCGGTGGTCAGTACCCATGGATTATTCGTCGGTACAGGCGCTGAACGGCTCGCCGGTCTGCCCATCAGACAAATCCTGGTGACAGACAGCGTCGAGCAGCCTAAGAGTGGCTTGCCGATTATGCGCGTCGGCTTGGGGGACCTCCTCGCGGAAGTGGTCAAGCGCCTGCACGAGAACAAATCACTCAATGACATCCTGCTTCATGAATAGTTAAATTTTACCTCCTGAGTTGGAGGGGCCAGCGGACTTGACTTGACTTTGGATATCCGCTGGACCCGGAGTCATGGCAATGATCATCTCTGGCAGGGCTTGACTCTACGGCGTGGGAAATCGAATCAGCATTCCTTCACGACCTGGAATTGAGCGAGTCATTTACCAAAGGCAATCCGCCCCATCTGCAAGAGCAAGATTCGCCCTTACTTAACCCGGTCCTGCTATCGGAGGGCGCTTGCCACAACGACCGCGACGGTGCTCGCTTGCGGGCCCTGTTCTCCTTCTTCCTCGACAAAGCGCACCGCGGTTCCAGGCGTCAAATCATCGAAGTGTTCATCGAGGACGCTGTGGCGATGGAAATAGACCTCGCGATTGTCCAAGGTTTCCAGGAAACCATATCCTTCCTTCGGGAAAATGCGAGCAACGCGACCCTCCGACGGGAGCTCGTGCGCCTCGATGTTGCCCCTCAGCTCGCGAAGATGATCCTCAATACGACGTCGGGCCGCATCGAAAGCGTCTCTGATAGCGACCGCTAAGTCGTCAGCGGACTGCTGGTTGACCGCTAGGTCCGCGCCGGGCACATGATGATCGATCCGAACGTTGAACGGCCCTCCTTTGCGGTGATGATGGACCGGGGCTTCGACCGTCACATGGCATCCTGTGAGTCGTGGGAAGTATAGCTCGCCTTGCCCAGTTCTGACATTGCACGCACAGCCGGAGAGCTGCCAGCTTCGGTGCTTGCCTCTCATTCAGGTGTACCTATTGGTATCTGCGAAGCTCGAGCGAAGCAGGTAGTAAGTTTATACCCAACTGGTTCGCAACCGGCACACGCTTGCGGCCAGGCGGTAGGCGTGCGGTATAGAGCGATACGAGGAGGGTTAAGTGACAGATTTCGGGACTGGAGAAAGAACTCCGAAGGATCGCAAAGCCGACGACGGATGCGTGCTCGTGGTCGGTGCCGGGCCGACCGGACTACTGCTTGCGGCCGAACTGCAACGGCGCGGCATTCCATCTCATTTGATCGACGCCAGACCAGGACCGCTCCATTGGGATCGCGCGACAGTGGTGCATCCTCGCTCGCTGGAGGTGTTCGAATCGCTGGGACTCATCGACAAGTTCCTCGATGCCGGAACGAAACAGCGTGCCGTGAAGATCCACTCCGAGGGCATGGTGCTGGGAACGATGGATCTCTCAACCTGCGGAAGCATTTATGGGTTCAACCTCGGCCTATCCGAAGAGGTCACCGAGTCGATACTCACCGAATATCTCCACCAGCAGGGCGGGAAGGTGAACCGTTCGTCCAGGCTGGTAGGGCTTACGCCTCATCGCGACGGCGTTCTGGCCGAGATCGATCGCGATGGAGAGCGCTACCAGATGAATGCCGGTTGGGCGGTGGGATGCGACGGTATCCACAGCCCGACCCGCGAGTTGAGCGGGATCGGCTTCGAGGGCCACGACATTGCCCGAGCGTGGGCTGTCTTCGATGCAGCAGTGCAAAACTGGACCGAGCGGTACGATGTGAGCTTCGTCTACCTCGAGATGGTCCCGGTTATCCAAATTGCGTTGCCTGGCGAACGCTGGCGCGTCTATATGAGGCCGAGCTCGGAGGATTCTGATCTGGTCGCCGAGGCCACCACGACCATTCGCCGCTACGCACCCGACGTGTCTTACGTCGATATTGAAAACCCGACACGATTCCGCTGTCACACCAAGGTAGCCACCCGGTTCCGTTCCGGGGCGGTCTTGCTAGCCGGCGATGCGGCGCATCTCTGTTCACCCACCGAAGGACACGGCATGAACAGCGGCTTGCAAGACGCATTCAATTTGGCCTGGAAACTTGCTCTGGTTTTTCAAGGTGTCGCCGCACCGACCCTGCTGGATAGCTACGAGGCGGAGCGTCGACCGGTCGCGGAGATGATTACGCAATCCGGTGACGTCACCGAACACAGCCAAACCCTTACCGACCCAATCGAACGTGATACGCGGGACAAGTCGATTAGAGCCGCGCTGTCGGAATCGACGGCCCGGCACCACGAAGTTGTGGCCGAGGCGGAACTGAACGTGAGCTATGCGGGCTCGCCGATCGTCGCCGGCGACGTCGATGACCATCTTGCTCCAGGACAACGCCTCCCCAACACAATCTCTGTTAAACCGTCACACAAATCGCCTCGTCGACTTCACGAACTGACACATCGCGCCGGCCACACCCTCTTGCTTCTGGGCGGCCAAAGCGCGCGCGGTCCCGCACTCGTGAACCTCTTCGCCGACCTGCAGGAGCTCGCCACGAATTCGCCGCTGTTCGCGGCGGTCTTCGCCTTCAGCACTCGCTCTGATTTGGCGGAACAGGTCGGGCACTTTGAGCCGGTCGATGCCGATCTCCTGGGCGTTCAGGACATCACGCTTCTGGTGGTGCGTCCCGATGAATACATCGGCATGCGCTCCGACCGAGACCATCTCAAAGCGCTAGAGCGATACCAGGCCCTCATTCGGACCGGGCATCCTTAGGAACTGCCGGAGCGAGCGGTTGCCGTAGCATCCTCGCCGGGAGTAAACGATGGCGCTGGCGTCACGCCCTTGGCTGGAGCCTCGGGGGATCGCCAAGGGGGTAATCTATCTAATGAAAGCCTGCGACCTCGTCCTCGCCCGCATGTCTCGTTTTGGAAGACGCACAATGATGATGAAGGCAGCGGCTATCGCGCTCGCGGTCGTGATGAATGCACAAGCCTCGGCGATCGCGGCATCCGACGATTCATCGGGACTGAATCGCGTAGGTCACATTCTGATTCTCGTTCAGGAAAATCATTCCTTCGATAACTACCTGGGTGTGCTGCCGTATCAGTCTGGTGGCTTGTATCGTCCCCCGAAAACGGCTGGAGGACCGTGCGATCCGGATGACCATCGCTGCGTCGACGGTCTCACCTGCAGGCACTCCGGCGGCAAGCTTACTTGTTCGAATTCGAATCTGAATACCGACAATCAGACCATGGTAAAGGCGTTCCACCTGACGCAGGTCTGCACTTCAAGTCCGAACCATGAATGGCAGGACATGCACACGGAGGCGAATTGGAATGATCCGAATTCGACGATCGTGCTGGGGGACGGGTTCGTTCGTTCGAACGCGGGCGATCTAACGACGATGGGCTACTACACCCGAAAAGATTTGCCTTACTACTTCGCGCTAGCGCGGAAATTCGCGATTAGTGATCGCGCGTTCGCTTCGCTGGTGGGCCCGACACTTCCGAATCGAATGTACATTTTCGCGGCCACTTCATTTGGTCACAACTCCACGACTGCGACGGAAAACATCAGTCCTCCGGGCGGCTATCTGCCAATCAATGGAACCATCTTCGATCTAATGGATAACGCTGGAGTTCCGTGGGCCGAATATTACCAGGTCGGTAACAATGCCACTCCCCCGCTCCCTTATGGACAAATGTTCCGCCATCCGAGCGATCCGCATTTTCTGCCGCTGGCTGAGTATTTTACCGATGCTCAGACCGGAACTTTGCCGGCGGTATCATTTATCGACCTGAGTCAGCATGAGCATCCCAGCCTGAATGTGCGCGCGGGAGAACGCGAACTTGCGGAGGTGGTGCAGGCGTTGCGCCGCAGCCCGAACTGGAAGGATTCCATCCTGTTTATCACTTATGACGAAGGCGGTGGCTTTTACGACCACGCGATTCCGCCAGGCTCCCAATCGCCGGACGGCATCCCTTCGGGAGAGTGTGCGGATGCTTCCAACCCGCCGGGCTCGGAAGTCCCGGGAAATGGCCTCAATTGTGTCGACAGTCATTCGGCGCAGGAACAGTTGTGTGCGCTCGCGCACCCGGGCGAAGCGTGTGCCGACTTCAACCAGTTTGGCTTTCGAGTTCCGTTCATAGCGGTGTCGCCGTTTTCAAAGCGGCATTACGTTTCACACGTGGATGTGGATCACACCGCGCTGCTCAAGCTGATTGAGAAGCGCTTCCTGGCAGGTGCATCACTGACCACGCGCGACGCTGACTCGAACACTTTGGAGGACATGTTTGACTTCGAACGCGCACCCTCGCGCAATTCCCGAGTGCCATTGGAACTCGCTCCCAAACCCAGGCCGAGCGATCCTGGATGCCAGTGAAGAGTCTCCGCGTACGCGCGATACGGCGTTCGCACCCCGGCAATCGGGGCGCGAAGATCAAGTGCTCTTTCGAAACGATTCGCGCATTCTCGCGATCATCGCCTGTGTCGACGCGGTATCATTCACTCGCGGAAATGGATCGGTAGGTACAGGCACCTCGAGGAAGCGGCAGAGCGGCTCCCATCCTTCCCGCACGTCGAAGACCAGCAGGCGCGCGGGATCGATGGTATCGCGGACCTCCTGAATGTGCCGATTGAACACTCCGATCGCGTGCGCCTTGTCCTCGAAGCGATTGTCGAAGGTATCGGCGAGAATCGCCTTGCGCACCATCTCATTCTGAAGCCTGACCATCTCGGGCACGTCGCCGGGCACCGGCCACTTCATCGGCTGGTAGATGGTGTCGGTCATGCTCTTGTACCAGGCTTCCGGGTCGCGCACCGATAACAGCACTTTGGCGTCCGGGAAATGCGCCGCGATTTCGCGCCACCATCGCGCTGCCGGCCAGTCGACTGTTGCGCGGAAGTCGCGAAACACGAGATCCCAATCCATTTGCTGGCTGAACGCCAGCTTATGCCACATTGCGACATGGTCCGGACGTGGGAAGACCTCCAGCATGTGGTAGCAGGGGCCGCAGCCAATTTTTTCGAGCGCGTTCTTGAGCGATAACGTGCCGGTCCGTCCGAATCCCGCGCCGACCACTTTCATTGCCATTCTGAACAAACCCTTGGAAGAGAATTGGTGACCATTACAACAGTTTGGCAGCCGATGTCGATGGAGCGCTAAAGCGGCTTCGGCTCCGATGCTGTGGGTGATGAATACGCAGGGCTGAGTCTCGTCTGCTTCATTGTGGAATCGGGACGGGCATCTAAAAACAATCCCCGATGCCGCCAAAGAATCGGCGCTTGCCGCCGCCTGCCTGAATGAGCACTATCACCAACGGAACCAGCCTCCGCCATCGCGCGTCGGGTCACGAGCCGGCCGACGGCATCGAGGAACCTCGCGAGGTGTTCAGACATTTGGCTCACTGGACCGCGGAAGTTGCCGGTTCGGTTTGGGTGTTCGCCGGCGCCCTGGTTCTGATCGTGATTTGGCTCGTAACCGGACCGGTCTTCCGCTATTCCGATGCCTGGCAACTGGTAATCAACACCGGCACCACCATCATCACATTTCTGATGGTCTTCCTGATTCAGAATACGCAGAACCGCGACGCACGAGCGATTCATTTAAAACTCGACGAACTCATTCGTGTGAGTGCGGCGCGCGATCTGTTCATGAATCTGGAAGAGCTGTCGGACAAGGAACTGGAGAACCTCGCCGAGAATCTGGCGTTCATGCGAGAGCGATCGGTTCAGAAGTTGGCCGCGCGTTTGGAATCGCGCAAACATGAAACCAACTCGGCAAGCTCGACTACTCCGGCCCGCAAATCATGAACCGACTCAAACGTGGTTGAGCAGCATCAACTCCTTGGGATGCGGATTGAGATAAACCTGTCCGGCCAGGTAGTCGACTTCGAAGCGCCGCACATAATGGCGAATCAGCGTAAGCGGCACGATTAGCGGGACCAGTCCGCGCGAATAGTCATCGATAATGTCCGCCAATTCGCGGCGCGCCGAATCTTCGAGGTGTTCGCGAAAGTAACCGAGCATATGCTGCATCACGTTGACGTGGCGCGGCGGAGTCGCGCGTTTCTTGAGCGCGCTCATGAAGCGGGCTTCATAGTGGCGGTGGAAATCGGCCCGCGGAACCTTCTTCGCATCGGCGACGTAACGGCCCAGCTCGCGGTAGGCGTTGGGCGAATGCGCGAGCAGCACCAGTTTGTGCGCGGTATGAAACGCGACGAGACCGCCCTGGGTCCATCGCATCGCGAAGAAATCCTGCAAGCGCTTGTAAGCGAACACGCGCTCGACGAAGTTCTCGCGCAGCTTCGGATCCGAAAGACGGCCCTCCTCTTCCACCGGCAAGCTGGGATAACGATGCATCAGCGCGGCGGCGAACATCCCGACTCCATCGCGCGCAGGCATCCGATTTTCGGCATAGACGCGAACCCGCTCCATCCCGCAACTCGGCGAATCTTTCTTCAGGATGTAGCCGCTGAGGTCCTCGGCTCCCAAAGAGCGCGAGCGGTGCTCGGCGTATGATTTCATCTTGGCGGTAAAGTCGACGCCACTCTGGTTGCCGAGCAGGCGCACCTCGTGGCCGCAGCGGCGCAGCGCGATGCTCTCGCGCGGCGTGCCCATGCCGATTTCCACTTCGGGACAGACCGGAACGAACTCAACAAACTTCCCGAAGATGTCGGCGACGAACTCGTTGCGCTTGTGGCCGCCGTCGAAGCGCACTTCGTTGCCGAGCAGGCAGGACGACACCCCGATGCGAATTTTGTTGCTCAAGTTGGTTGGCGGCTCATCGCTCACCGTGATGCAGTACCCCCTCGCGCTCGAGGGCGGCGATGCGCTCGTTCGAGTATCCCAGATAGTCGCGCAAGACCGTCTCGTTGTGCTCGCCGAGAGTCGGCGCCTGGGTTTTCGGATTCCGGCCATAGCCGGAAAAGCGAAGTGGAAAACCGGGCACCTCGAACTCGCCCAAAAAGCGATCGTTCACCGTCCGCACAATCTCGCGCTCGCGCATGTGCGGATGCGCCATCGCTTCTTCAGTCGACAACACTTGCGCGTATGGCACCCGATGCTCCTCGAAGCGGCGGTAGATCTCGTCATCGGTCGCGGTCGCATCGAACCAATCCTGGATCAGCCGCTTCAATTCGTCGACGTGCGCCATCCGCGCGGTGTTGTTGCAGAACCGCGGATCGCTTGCGAGCTCCGGCCGATCCATCGCGCGGCACAGGTATGGAAACTGATGCTCCGTGCTCGCCATGATCAGGATCGGACTGCGCTTGCCTTTGAAGACTCCCAGCGGAGCGACTGCGAAATGATGCGCGCCGTTGCGCCTGGGCGAAATCGCACCGCCGCTCAAACTGGCGGTATGAACCGGCATATCGTGATAGCTGAAGTAGCAATCCAGCAGCGAGGTCTCGAGGTATTGCCCCTCGCCGGTGCGTTCGCGATGAAGCAGCGCGGTCACGATCGCGGCCAGCGCATGCACCCCGGTCGTGATATCGCCGAGCCCTACTGCCGGTAGGGAAGGAGCGCCGTCGCGCTCGCCGATCATGCTCAACACGCCGGAGTATGCGCATCCGATGAAATCGTAGCCCGGCCGATTCGCGAGCGGACCGCTCTGCCCGAAGGTCGAAATCGAACACATGATGATCTTCGGATTGAGCGCGCGCACCGCCTCGTAACCGAAACCGAGCCGGCCGATCACGCCGGGCGCGTAGTTCTCGACGACCACATCAACTTTCGGGATCAGCTCGCGGACGATCGTCGCGGCCTCGGGCTTCTTGAGGTCGAGGCAGATGCTCTTCTTGCCGCGATTCTGCTGGACGTAATACGCGCTGCGCCCGTCGCGAATATACGGCACGGCGCGCGCGATATCACCGCTGGGCGCGAATTCGACCTTGATGACTTCGGCTCCCATCTCGGCGAGGTATCGGGTGGTGGTCGGACCGGCGAGCACCTGGGTGAAATCGAGTACGCGATAACCTTCGAGCATGCGCGGCGATGTGGATGCCATATGCGGATGCGCCTCCTTGCTCGTGGCAACTGTTCGCTCCGCGCAGGAAAAAAGGCAAGCGTCGGATGCCAAGCCGTCAAGCGATGCAAATGCGAAAACTTCACGTCGTGAATATGAAGTGGGAAACGGCGGTGCATCAGTACGGGCCGAGAGGACTTCAAAAACGAGCATTGTTGTAGCCCATCGCACGATTTGCGATATTCTCGCGACAACCTAGAATGAGACTTCGACCACGGATTTTTGCGTTAGCAGTCGCCCTCGCCCTTACTCTTGGATCGTCCGGGATAGTGCATGCGTTCCCGTGTGCGCCGCTACCCCGAGCCTCGGCGCCGAACTTCCTTCCCCGATTGACGAACTTTCTCAACCACCGCTGCTATGAGAAGCATAAGTGGCAGCACGACGCGGCAGTTCGAACCAGCGATGGCGTACATCCATTCGTAAAAGTCTGGTACTCGCCGAAGGTCTTCGACTGGATGACTGTCAAACAGCGCCAGGGCGCGGTCCCGAACGGCGCAATCATCGTTAAAGAGATGTATGCGAGCCTGAACGCTCCACTTACCGAGTGGACGGTAATGATCAAGGACGCGAATCTCTCCTGGGACGGATGGTACTGGGGTGACCTTACCAATCCGAGCCCGCGAAACCCGAATGCACCACCCAAACCTCCTAAGAACACTTGCGGCGAACCCCAAGTCCTTTTGAACGGGGCGGGCCTTTATTGTCTCAACTGCCATGCTTCCGCGATCGTTAACCAGTCCACCTACTCGAGCACTGAATATCTGGCTGCTGCTCCTGCGGCACACGGGTCCGGACGGATCCCCAATCTCGAGATGAGCCCATTCAAAATCGAGGATGTCGGCGCGCTGGAAGAGGAGCTCGCTCCGGAGTTCGTCGAACGGATTCCGAGTTCAGTCTTCACTAACTTGAAGCCGCTTAGTGATTTGAAAGTGCCCTGCATGATTTCCGAGGGTCAGGATCACGTGGTCGTGCCCAGTCCCGCGCATGGTGGACCGAAGGAATTTGTGACTTCCGATCAATGCAGCGGCTGCCATGACGCTACGGGTACCCTTGCCGGTGTCACCCCGCGAATGATCTTTCAGACCGCGGAAGGATCGTTGAAAAATCTTTCCGCAGCCGGGGAATGGCGTTATTCGATGATGGGACTCGCCGGACGCGACCCGGTCTTCTTCGCTCAACTCGATACCGAATCCACTCAGCACAAGCACCTGGTTGGCAAACCTGACGGTGCGGCTTTCGTCCAGGATCTATGTTTGCGCTGCCACGGCGTGATGGGCCAGCGACAATTCCACCTCGACAATCCCGACTCGAAGAAGCTGTTTACCCGCGACATGGTGCAGAATCCCAAGTCCGAGTATGGGGCACTCGCACGCGACGGCGTCTCGTGCGCCGTTTGCCACCATATGTCGGAAGATAAGCTGGTCGATGAGACTACCTACACCGGTCTCTTCAGCATTGGACCTCCGGCTGAGTTATACGGTCCCTATAATGAACCAATTCAATTGCCGATGCAGAACGCGATCGGAGTAACTCCGATGTTCGCGCAACACTTCGGGCCCAACCAGTTCGGAACGAAGATCTCCGGGCTGTGCGCCTCGTGTCATACGATTCAGTTGCCGGTGTTCGATCGTCATGGCCGTCAGGTGCTTGACGAGAATGGCCAGCCGAAAACCGAGTTCGAGCAAACCACCTACTTCGAATGGCTCAACAGCAGTTTTTTCCTGCCGCCCACGAACCAGATCGCATGCCAGCAGTGCCACATGCCGACCGACTATCATGGCGAGAGCCTTCAATTCAAAATTGCCAACATCGAGGATGACACCTTTCCGCCAGTACCGCAGACCGGGCCTTCGACACGGGTTCCAGACAGTCAGGTGGCTCTTACTGAGCGAGGTAAATACGGGCGTCATCAGCTGAATGGAATCAACCTGTTCGTGCTTGAGATGTTCGATCAATTTCGCAAAGAGCTGGGCCTCTTCAAGGCGAACCCTAATCTGCCCGGACCGATCCGCGACCAGATCTCGGCCCAGAAAACTGCGGTCGAAGAAGGAATCAGGACAGCGCAGAACGCCACCGCCAAGGTCTCGGTCGATTCTGCTTCGACCGACGCAACCACACTCAGCGCTAAGGTCATTGTGACCAACCTCGCCGGCCACAACTTCCCGAGCGGTGTGAGCTTCCGCCGCGCGTTTGTCAACTTCCAGGTCCTGGACGCCACCGGCCAGGTGCTGTGGGCCTCGGGAAATACCAACGGGGACGGAGTGATCGTCGACAATTCCGGCGCTCCGCTGCTGACGGAATTCTTCAGTCCGACGCAGCAGAGCTTCCAGCCGCACTTCTGGGAAGGCGCACCGATTACGAGCGACAAGCAGGTCGAGATTTACGAAGAGCTGGCATTGTCTCCGGAAGGATCATTGACGACGAGCTTTCTCAGCGTCGATCATAAGGTGAAAGATAACCGCTTGCAGGCTCAGGGTCGCAGCCCAAACGGACCCTTCGGCGATGTGATAGCTTCGGTAGGAGTTGGAGACGACCCATCCTATCAAAACGGATGCGGATGCAGCATCGTCAATTATCAGCTACCGCTGGCGCAGATTCCGGGGACTCCGGTCGCGGTTCAGGCGGCGGTCTACTACCAGAGCATTCCGCCCTACTATTTGCGCCAGCGATCGGAGGATGCTCGCGGTCGCGACACCGCGCGCCTGGTTCAGTTCGCGAAGAATTTGAACGTCAATAACTATCCCGAAATCGCGAACTGGAAACTGCTCATCGCGAGCACCGGCCCGGTAGACCTTAAGTAGCGTTCGTCCCGCGCGTTGCGGATATCGTAGCCATTTCCGCAGCTTGATGCCGAGCTGGTGAAGCTTCCTGGTCCAGTATCGATTCTGTGCGGTAGGTGCACGCATGAAAATTTGCCAGGTCAGCTCGATGACACTTGCAGCCGCCTCCATGGCTATGACGATCGCTATGGTCACTGCTATGGCCGGATCCTTATCGTCAGCGAGCAGCACATCGAGCTCTCTGCTACCGCGACACTTTGTCGTTCTGCTAAATCTGGTGACTCAGTATTTTGATTCGATCACAGAACAGGAAAGCACCGGCAAAGATTCAACGGCCCAAGGAAATCCTGTCGCGACCAGAGCGGTCTTCTTCATAAACCACGACGGCAGCCTGCTGGTGACGATTACGGCTGATAGCTATCGGAACACCTCCGACGCTGCCGCTGCCTATCAGACCGCGCTGCAAAAAAGCGAGGCCGTCCCCGGATTCACTCCGATCGCGATTCCTCCGGTCGGACAGCAATCCTTCGCCGGAAGCGTCACCCAGGGGACGGAGACACACGTGGGCCTCGGCGCGCTGGATGGTAAGTTCGTTTTTGGAGCGACCTTGGCCGGTTTCGATGCCACGCCAGATAACGTGGCCAACCTCGTGGGCCTCGCCCGCGCGCAAAACGCTGCTATCGCTGCTGCCGCCGCCTGCCGATAGTTTGTGCGCCGACCAACCAGATTATCAGATCGCGCGGTGCGGATAGGTCGTCGTTAGCTTCGGGAGCTTCAGGCCGAGCTGGGAGGCGCGGCGTTCCAGCACCGTCACATACATCTCCGCGAGGTCCTGGTTGTCGCGCGTCTTGAGCCCATAGCGGATGCAATCGTAGGTGAACCCGCTGCCGGGAGGTCCGAAGAAATTCACCGCACGCGGCAGCCATTGCTTGAGCGCTGCCTGCACCGCCTTCTTGCCGAACTTCTTCACCGCGTCGCCGAGCAATTCGGAGGCGAAGATTTCGTGGTCGGCTTCGTCCTCCATGATCAGCTCGGCGGCCTTCGCATGCGGCGCGTAACTCGAGTCCTGGTAATTCTCGCCGATCATCATCAGGCCGGTCATGTCGAGGGCGAGCGATGCCATCAGCAGATCCATTTCGCCGCTGGCCTTTTCCGCGAAGTAGCGGGGCGCTTCGAAGGAGGGCGCCTTCATCAGCGGAAGCATCATGCGGTCGGCGGATTTCTGACTTACGCCGATCTCTTCGAGAGCGCGATAGACGAGGCGCGCGTGCGTGGTTTCCTCCTTGATGTTTTTCTCGATCACCCTTTTCAGGCCGGGATCGTCGCCGCAAGTTTCGAGCGCGCGCTGGTAGCCGAATGCGGTCAGCTTCTCGGCCATCGCGTGCGCGGCGAGCAGCCGCACCAGGATTTTTTCGTAGTGAGGATCGATGCGGCCGGCGCGCAGCTCGGCCGCATCGATTTCGCGTGGCGCATACTGACGCCGGATTGGCATCGACGGATTTCCTAGTGAGGGTTTTTCGAAGGCAGCACCACCGTCGCGCTACCTGGAGTAGTTTTCTCGCCCTTGGAGTTTTCCAGCCAGATCTCGCAGTCGACCATATGATGGCCGCCTTCGACATATTTCTTACTCACGCGGCCGCGACACACAACCTTGGTGCCCGGCTGATCCATGCCGCGATACTGCACGCCAAGTTTTTTGACCCAGCCGTGATTGCCGGCGAAGTCGGTCGCGAGCTGGCCGAGGAATGCATTCTTGAGCGCGCCATGCAGAATGACGCCCGGCAGCTTGTTGGCGAGCGCGAAGTCCTTGTCGTAGTGGATTTGATAGAAGTCACCCGACGCGCCCGCGTACTTGACGAGCTGCTGCGTAGTAGGATTTTTCTCCAGCGGACCGATCTCGGTGCCGACTTCAACATCTTCGTAATATCGCTGTTGCGCCATGGTCATGCTCCTTAGTAGCGAATCGCGGTCGAGCGTTGCGTCACGCATAGCTCGCCGAACTGGTTGGTATAACTGGTCTCGATAGTGATGAAGACCATCGGGCCGAGGCGTCCTTCAGACTCGCGCAGGTCGACCAGCTTCGATTGCACGGTGATGCGGTCGCCGGGGCGGATCGGCTGGAAGTATTCCCAGTCCGAGCCGCCGTCGAGGCCGCGGAACTCGGCGCCCAGTCCCTTCAACGAGACATTGGGAATCGGCGAGCCCATCGAGCGACAGAAGGTCGGCGGCGCGACCATCCCGCCGAAGACGTGGCGCGCCTCCTTCTCGTCATTGAAGAGCGGATTGGGATCGCCAATCGCTTCGGCAAAGCGGCGGATTGCGCCGCGCTCGACATCATAGCTGCGCGCCTCGCCAACCGTGCCGATCTGTTTGCGGGCTTCTTCGTCGACAACCTTGTTCGCCATTAACCTGATCCTCTCATGGATTGCGCTTTTTAGTGTTCATACCACAGGCCGCGTAACGCGTATAATCGGAGCAACATCTAACCGTACGCAGGGGAACCATCATGGCAAAACTCAGCCCCGACCAAATCACCGACCAACTGAAGGCGCTGCCCGGATGGGATCGCAAAGGCGAAGCGATCACGAAGCAGTACACCTTCAAGGAGTTCATGGGCGGGATCCGGTTCATCAACCGAATCGCGGAGATCGCCGAGCAGATGGACCATCATCCGGACATGACGGTGAACTATCGACGCGTTACGTTCTCGTTATCGACGCACGACCAGGGTGGAATCACGGACAAGGACATCAAGCTGGCGGCGGCGATTGAGCGGGAATTCAAGACGTCAGGGCAGGGCTGACCCGGAATTATCGACATTACGTCGATAGCGAAAAAGCTCAGCATTCGCGGGCATTTAATGGGTTTGTTTTCGCAATACTGATGCTCGATGAAGTGGTCTTCGAGGTCCTTCGCAGAGCCTCAGGACCACCGCTCACGATGTTCGCGGTGGGGTTTGTTCTTGCGATGATTGATGCTTGGCGAAGTGGTCTTCGAGGTCCTTCGCAGAGCCTCAGGACCACCGCTCACGATGTTCGCGGTGGGTTTGTTTCTGCATTTTCGCATCGTGTGAAATCGCCCTCGCGGCTCGGCGTCGGCGGCGACTTAACCGATTGTAGCATTTTCTCGTCGGTTCGTCCGGCGCCCGTGGAACCGCGCTCCGTCGCCGGCGGTTGTATGAAATGAAGACTGACGCGCAGGAGGATGAATGATCTCTCGAAGGCGGATTTTCCTCGCAACTGTAATCATGGCGACGGCGATTTGTGGCGCCTCGATGAGCCTGGCGCGTGCCGCGGATACCTCGGCGCAAGGCCTCCAAACCGCGACTTTCGCCGGTGGATGCTTCTGGTGCATGCAGCCCGCCTTCGATCACATTCCCGGGGTCGTCTCCACCACGGTCGGTTATACCGGCGGCGACAAGCAACATCCCACCTACGAGGAAGTCTCCGACGGCGGCACCGGTCATGCCGAGTCGATCGAGATCACTTTCGATCCGAAGAAGGTCAGCTATCAGAAATTGCTGGATGTCTTCTGGCACAATATCGATCCGACATCGAAGGACCGCGAGTTCTGCGACGTCGGGCATCAGTATCGCAGTGCGATCTTCTTCCATGGACCGGAGCAGGAAGCCGAGGCGAAGGCGTCGGAGAAGCAGATCGAGGAAACCAAGCCATTCAAGGATGCGATCGTGACCGAGATCGTGCCGGCATCCACCTTCTGGCCGGCCGAGGATTATCATCAGAATTTTTATCTGAAGAATCCGGTCCGCTATAAATTCTATCGTTACAATTGCGGCCGCGATCAGCGCCTGCGCGAGTTATGGGGTGCTGCCAGCGGCGGCCACTAGGATTTATCACCCCTTGCGGGGCACGTAATGCTGGACGCCCTGGCCGGCGCGATCGATTTCTCGAATCAGGTCGGCGAGGTCATTCGGATTATTCACGAAGTCGATCTCCGAAGTATCCACCACCAGCAGCGGCGCCTCGTCATAGTAGAAGAAGAAATCCCGGTATGCGGTGGAGACTCGCTCCAGATACTCGTAGCTGATGTCGCGCTCGAAATCGCGATTGCGCCGCCGCAGCCGCTCCGCCAATACCTCCACCCGCGCCAGCAGATACACCACCAGGTCAGGCTTCGCCATCTTAGAATCGAGCAGCTTGTAAATTTGCTCGTATAAAATCAGCTCGTCGGGCGCGAGGTTTAAGTTTGCGAAGATGCGGTCTTTGGCAAACAAATAGTCCGCGACGGTCGCCTTCTCAAGTAATGATTGCTGCACCAGCTCGCGCTGCTGATTGTAGCGGGTCAGCAGGAAGTACAACTGTACCGGGATCGCGTACTTTTCCGGATCTTCGTAAAACCGCGCGAGGAACGGATTTTCCTCGCCTTCCTCGAGCAGCAGGCGCGCGTTGAGCTCGCGCGCGAGCACCTGCGCGAGGCTGGTCTTGCCGACGCCGATGGGGCCCTCCAGCGCGATGTAGGCGCGCCGCTCCATCAGCCCCTTTCGCTCCGGCTTCGCCTTTTTGGCCGGCGCCGGACGCCTGGGGCTTTCAGGCAGGCCCAGTTCTAATGATGTTTTTTTGCTTCGGCGCGAAGTTTATTCACCTCTGCGTCTGGAGCGCCGGCCCGCTCCATCAGATCCGCCGCGGTCGCATAGTCGGGCGGTTTGCGGCGGATGTAAACCTGCGCGAGCTCGATGTTGGCGGTCTTGTTGTCCGGATCCGCGGTCAGAACGTCGTTGAGCAGCTTGAAGGTCAGGTCGGGAGCGTCGGCGGCCTTCGCCGCCTCGTTGGCCTTATGCATGATGTCATCGGCGCCCGGCTCCAGCGGCTTCTGGGTGGCCTCCGCGATGTACATATAGCCGTTGACCGCGATGGTGTAGGTCTTCACCCCGTCGGCGTATTTCTGTTGCGCCACCTGCTGATCGCCCTGTTGAACGATAGCCGGAATCGCCTGCCGAATGTCCTCGAGCACGTGGTCGCGCGAATCCTTGGTCTTGGTCTGCTGCAGCGCGGTCTTGAGGTCCTTCATCCCGGCTTCCGCATCGCCGCTCTTGACCTCGTCGACCGCCTTATCCGCCTGCTGCGAGAGCTGCTGCAGGAAGCGGTAGTAGCGCGCCTTCGCCATGGTTTTTTGATTGGTCGGATCCTGCTGCGAGGCGATCATGAATTCCTTGCCCGCCTCGTCATAGTCATGCAGATACTCATCGACCCGAGCCAACGAATTGTGCGCGTCGGTCAAATTGGGATCTTCTTTGACCGAGATGCGCAATTCAGCCTGGGCGCCTTTAAGGTCGCGCTTTTCGAAAAGATCCTCCGCCTTGTAGAGATGCTTCTTCGCGGACGATTGGCATCCGGCGGCGGTCAACACTATGGCAAGAGCGGTCAGGGCAAGTGGGCGCGGAATTCCCCTCATTACGATTTTCCTCTATCGGGCTCCCCGAGAACCCTGCTTAACACTATTAGCAAACGACGGAAGAGTTTCTATGCCGATGGTGCAAATTGTCAAGCGCACCTCGGCACCGCCGAGGTGCGTCCTGAGCGCTTCGCGAAGGACCCCGGGGTGCGCGGACGCCCCCGCACCTCGGCACCGCCGAGGTGCGCTCCTGAGCGCCGCGCGAAGGATCTCTGGGTGCATGGCCGCCGGGCACCTCAGCACCGCCGGGCTGGCTGCGCATCCTGAGCCCCGCCCCCGCCCATGTCATCCCGAGCGAGGCGCGCCGAGTCGCCAAGCGGGGCGTCAAAGCCGCACCTCCGCCCAGCGATGCGGCCTGCTCGGTAAATCCCTCGCGATGTGGTACCGGATACGGTATCATGTTTCCGGTGAGCCGATGGAGCGAACTGGTTGAATCAGCACGCGCAAGCCCTGCCAACGTTCGCTTCCGCGACTTGTGCAGCTTGCTCGTCCATATCGGTTGGGGACTCGACCGGAAGCGCGGCTCACATCTGATATATCGGCATTCGTGGCGGCGAGACCTGCCTTTGGTCAATCTCCAGGAAGGTCGGAGCGGGAAAGCCAAACCATATCAAGTGCGCCAGGTTTTGGGATTGATCGATGCTCACAAGCTTGAGGTGAAGTGATGCCAGAGCCGTTTAACTACCGCGTTGTCGTCGAGTGGAGCGCCGAGGACGACGCTTTTGTCGCTCGCGTCCCTGCCCTGTCAGGATGCGCAGCCCACGGCCGCACCCCCGAAGCAGCGACGGGCGAAGCAGTAATCGCAGCGCGGGGCATCATTGAATCGATGCGCGCGCATGGCGATGCGCTCCCGCTGTCCGACATAACCACCGGTCATTCGGGGCAACTGCGCCTTCGCCTTCCGCGTTCGCTGCACGAGCGGCTCAGCCGGATGGCCGCCCTCGATGGCGTCTCGTTGAATCAGGAACTGGTGGCATTGCTCGCATCGAGCGCGGGGACAAAAGCCGAGCCGGTAACTCGCCGCCCTCGCGCACCTCGGCATCGCCGAGGTGCGTCCTGAGCGGTTGGCGAAGGACCCTCGGTGTGCGGCTGCCTGGCGCCGCTAGGGTGACATGGGTCCTGAGCGCCACGCGAAGGATCCCGGTTCGTGTTCGCCCCAGCACCGCTTGGCTGCGCATCCTGAGCCCCGCCCCCGCCCATGTCATCCCGAGCGAGGCTGCCGAGTCGACCGCGAGGCGCGCCGAGCGGTCGCCCTGAGTGCAGCGAAGGGCCTCCGCGAAGCGATGCTCCTGGACCCTCTCCCGATGGGAGAGGTTGCGCCATCTGATGGCGCTGGTGTGGGACCTTATTCAGCGCGCCTCGCGCGATTCAGGAATTCCGATTGTTTTCTCCGGCACAAGCCGATGCTTGTGCCCTCCCCCCCTCGCCCCTCGTTCTCGTAACCGTCTATCCCGGCTTGTTAGCAAGTCCTACTTCACTCAAAGCGCTCGTCCTTTATTCGGTCTTCTAAGGTTTCGCGCTGATATTCGGATTGAATTTGTTTGTTGAGGCTTGCTCTTACCTGCGCGACAAAGTCTCTGAAAGCGAAGTTAAAAGATCCTTCTAGAGAATCCAAAAGTTTCGCCTTGGATGCCAGAATCGTGGCCAGCGAACCGCTCCAGCCGCCAGAGGGCCTGAAGCGGCTGACGAACTCCTTGAGTACAGCAATCCGATCGGGCGCGTTGTTCAATAGAGCCAGCGCTACGCTAGACCACTTGAACCCGCCGCCGTCTGTAGCGATAGAGACGCCGACTATAGCGGCAGCAATTGGGTATCTCAGTTGCGGTGCCTCATTACACCAAATCAGAAGCTTATCTTCCGGCGCGCAATCGATGGGATTCTGTCGTTGCATGCCAGCTTGGCGAATGATTGTTATTCCCTGTTTGATTTCGCGGGCGTCGCCACTACAGAGTGCTGTGAGAACGGCGGCGGGCTGTGTCGCAAAAAGAGCGCTTAGGAAATCGTTGTAGTCCCATGCGAAGATTTCGCGTTTCGAAATCGCATCTCTAAATTTGCGACAGATATCCGAAGCTAGGTCGGCGTCCTCTTCCCGAAGCAGGCAGGATTTGACGAGCGAGCCAAGTCGGTAATCGAGAAGCTCTCTTTTCTTGTGGAATTCGATCTGTCGCAATAGCTCACAACCAGCCTTCACGAACTCAGGATCGACACCCTTTTTCTTCTCGTTGTCGGAATGGAGCCGCATCGAGAGAATTTCCAACGCTACGTCGAAGCCATATTCCTTCGATGCGATCGTCAGAAGGATTTCCTTCAAATCCCAAGGCGGGATGGGATCCGTCGCTCGTCGCCATGCAAGAGCACTATAGGTTCCAACGTCGGCGAAGCCGAGCGCCAGCGAGCTTCGGAGCCGTTTTGCGCCTTGTTCGTCAATTCGGACGGCGGTCTGCAACACTGGGTACACCGATTTCAGGATATCATCCTCAAGCGCCTCATCGAGGAGCGCGTTGGCAAGATTAGAATCGTCCGCATGCAACCCGTTCAGAAAGCCGCACAGAGCCATAAGATTGCGACCGCTTTGGGGAACGGCACCCAGTTGGATTGCCATACGACGCCAGAGGCTCTCGCGGTCTGGAGTGCCCTTCGCCATCCCTTGTCCTAAATCCCACAAGCGCCCCCGTCCAGTGACTAGTTCGGGAAGTAACTCTGCTAGCGCTGAATCGTCAACCGCGAGGCATTCGCCGAGAGTGCGTGCTACGGCAGCAGTCCGCTGCCAGCCCGCACTGATATCGTGGTCCGCGTCTTTGTCAAAGTCGTCGAAGTCCAAGGCCACTGGAGTTTCGCTTGAAAGAAGAGTTTGAACTTTCTCTACGAGGCTCTTTGGGCGAAGACTCTTCTCGAGCGACGAAAGCCGCTCAAAAATCTCCGGTGTTAATTCTTGAGAGTGAAGATCGAGCGTCTCGCGAACTTCCGTCCACCCTTCCTCCCAAAATGTGGTCCGAGAGAATGCCTGGCACAGCTGCTCGATCTCGGAAAAAAGACCGGTCCGCATCCAAAGACCTCGAAACTCCTGCGCTACAGCTTTTCGGACGAGCGAAGCGACAGGCTGTTCAGCGCTTCCTATCTTTTTGGCGAGATCCAAGAACGCTGCGTACCATTCATCGACTTTGGCGTCAGTTTCTGGCCAGTAGCCGTAGTCGCGTAGGTGTGCACCGAAGTCGAAATCGTAGTTGGAGGCGAATTGCCACGCTTCAAGTGCTGCCTTAAGGGCTTTCAAACCAAAGGACTGCTCCGTAACGCTTTCGCTGCGAAGCAGCTGCTCGACGATTGCCACTCTCTGTTCTCTCGTGGCATGGGTTCCTGAAAGATAGAGCAGAAAAAGAGACTTGAACACTTCCGAAGCTTCCTTCGGACCATTCGAGTTTGTTTCCTCCACTCTGGCGAATACTAATAGTAGTGCGATGCAACGTTCGAATAGTGTTGCGTCATAGGCAAGTGAACGGATGAGCCGAACACAATACGTGCACTTTAGGATCGAATCTTTGTCTGCGCCTTTCAGAACGCGTTCGAGAGCGCCGAGCACCGCTTCTGGCGCAGCTGGTGCAACGCTTGTGAGCATCTCTCTGGTAGCGTTTTCCAAGTGCGCGACCTTTCCTCGTAGACCCGCGGGACCGAGCCAGTATTCGACGATAGCAACCGCTTCCTTACTGTCGTGAAGATAACCAAGCCTGCGGGCAAAGGATTTTGTAAGCCTTTCAGGTGCTCCCTTGACGAGCTGTAATTCGATCGTTGAATAGGGAATATTCTGCAGCGCGGTCGACGCTAGTCGATTCGCGACGGCGTGAGGAAGCACTGCTCGCCAAACACCACGCTGCTGCACAAGATCACGGCGTTTAAGTTCGGCTACACCCCGAAACACTTCATCAGCGCTCTTCCCGATCATCGCGGCCAAACGCGGTAGCTCGGCCACGGTGGTGTTAGAGGTGTCTTCTCCGTTGAACGAATATACAAGAGAGCATGCTTGCGCTGAGTACAGAAGGTCCTGGTCGTATGGATTTCTTTGCTGAAACAGACGCTCGAACAGTTCTTCGTCGGTGAAGCTCGCGAGCGAGTCGTTCTTGACTACGGTGTGTGCTAGCGCGATCCCTACTCGCGCGTTACCTCCCGACCACTCAGCGATTCTATGCGCGTTGAGTGGCAGCATATTCGGGAAGCGGCTGCTGACTAGCTGTTGAATGAGTTCTGCGGATGACGGTTCCAGAGTGAAGACGTCTGTCCCTTCAGGTTGGTCCTCTCGAATGTCGTATTCGATCGTTAGCGCACTTACGGTGCTCTCAGGCGAGCGGCAAATTTCAGCAACACGCCGATGTAGTGACGGTTGACAATTGTCGATCACCACGATCGCTCTGGTTCGTTCCGCTATGAGATCCGAAATGAGTCCCACGGGCTGTGGATCGGGATTATCGGCCATATTTGCGTAAATGGCGAGCGAGGGATCCAGACTTTGTTCTCCAACACGCAGATCAAACAAGGCTTGGGCGAGCCTCGTCTTGCCAGCGCCTGAAAGACCTATCAGTCGAAGAACGCTGCGCGGTTGCGAGAGCTGAATTCGGATTTCACGAATGGCTTCCAGCGGACGAAGTCCATTGGACGATCTCTGCCATTTCGTAAAGATGCGAAGTTTCTCATCTAAGAGGTATTCGCCCAACTCACCTTCCGGGGCATACGCCAGGGACCGTGTGACTGCCAGCCTTGCAGTGCTCTTCCTATCTTCTGTCGGACCCATGGAATCAGCCCGGGGCGATCGCGAACCCACGTTGCTATCTGCGATCGATCGTAAAAATCCAAAAGAAGAGAAGATTGGTTAGGAAGATCGACGACTGCGTCCGTCATAGCCTTGCGCCGATCCTTGAGCGCGGTATCGAACGTCGAGCCCTGCGAGCTTACGATGACGTAGGCACCGGATACCGCTGCCAGCTCGCTAATGGACGCCCTGAGCACTCCATGCGGCTGCATTTCTTTAAGAATCGCCGAGGGTGGCAGGTCCTGGCACTTGACCTGGAACCCAGTAGATGCTCGTCGGATAAAGCCGCTGATCGTACAGCCTGGTGGAAGCGCGACTCGAACATCCAAACCACCGTCGCCAGCATTTTGGTTTCCACCGAAAGTGACCCACGACTTTGAAAAGCCGTGACGACTGACTTCCGATTCGCAGAGGCGACCGATCAGGGTCCGAAGGTCCTCATCGTTCAAGAGTGCAATGTCGTCGCCAGTAATCTCAAACATGCTCAGACAATTGGTGGTGTCCCCGGGATTGGAAGCACGCGCAAACAGTCTACACCGAGCAACCAGAAAGGCGAGGTTGCTCTCCGCTCCGATCGCCGAGAAAGGAATTCCTGAATCGCGCGCGGCGCGCTAAATAAGGTCCCACTCCAGCGCCATCAGATGGCGCAACCTTTCCCATCGGGCGAGGGTTGAAGCCATCGCTGCGCGTAGATCCTTCGACTCCGGCGGCCCGCGCTCAGAATGGCATGGAGGAGTGGTGGTCGCGTGAGCATCGTGGTGCGCGAGTGGTCGAGATTCTTCGGCTGCGCGCTTCGCGCTCACCTCAGAATGACATGGAGGGAGGCGGCCTTGCTAGGGACGACAGACCAGCGTGCGCCTCCGGCATCGTCCGCAAAACGGCAGGCGCCTATTCAGCGCCGTGCGCCGAATTTGACACGGCCTCTTGTGTGCATCACACTTAGCACAACGTGATTCTGAGTTTTGCCGACGCTAATACCGAAGCGGTCTTTCACGGCCGATGGTCGGCGTGGCTACCTCAGGACATCCAACGCGTCGCGTTGCGCAAGCTCCGAGTCCTTCACCAAGCTATGGAATTGCGCGACTTGGCGAGTCCCGGCAACCGACTCGAACGGCTTCGCGGCGAGCGCCAAGGACAATACAGCGTGCGGATTAATCAGCAATGGAGGGTCTGCTTCATCTGGCGCGACGGCGATGCCCTCCAGGTCGAGATTGTTGACTATCATTAGAATGAAAGGTCAGGAAGATCATGCGTAAGCAAAAAATGAAACCGATTCATCCCGGCGAGGTGCTGCTCGAGGATTACCTCAAGCCGCTGCGCATGTCGCAGAACGCTCTCGCCAAAGCAATCGGAGTGCCGGCGGATAGGATTTCAGAGATTGTACGTGGGCGACGCGGAATTACCGGCGACACTGCGGTGCGGCTCGCGCACTACTTCGATACGACGCCCGACCTCTGGATCGGACTGCAGGCTGACTATGAAATCGAGACCGCGCGCGATCGGCTCGGCCCTCGCCTCCAGAGGATGCCGCGCCTCCGCAGCACGGCCGTCTGATTGGGCGGCCCACGCTCGCACCGAAAAAGGAAGAGAATCGCTTCGCGGAGGGCCTTCGCGGCGATCAGGGTGACCGCTTCGGCGCAAAGTCGCGGTCCACTCGGCATGTCACTTCAAAATGAAATAACGGAGGAGTCCATAGTCGGCGGTCATCTAATCGGCCGTCATCGGCAGCGGAAAATGCACCCGCTCCTTGGCCACGCTCAACAGCTCCACCTCGGCGCCACGATTCTTGAACGCTCCGATGATCTCCTCGACCAGCCACTCAGGTGACGATGCGCTTGCGGTGAGTCCCAGCGACTTCACTCCGGCTAGCATTTCGGGCTCGACGTCGGCAATCGAATCGACCAGGAAGGCGCGCGCGCCGCGGGTCCTTGCAACCTCGACCAGCCGATTGGCGTTGGAGCTTTGCTTGGAGCCGACCACCAGGATGGCCTCGCTAAGCTGGACCAGCTCCTTCACCGCGTTCTGGCGATTCTGCGTCGCGTAACAAATGTCGTCAGTCTTCGGCGTCGCCATCTTGGGAAAGCGGCGCTTCAATATTTCGAGGATGTCGCGGGTGTCATCGATGCTGAGCGTGGTCTGCGTCACCGCAGCAACGCGTTCAGGATCGGGAAGCTGCACGTTCTCGGCTTCCTCGACGCTGCCCACCAGCACAACTTTGCCCGGCGCGACTCCCACCGTTCCCTTTACTTCCTCATGCCCGGCATGCCCGACCAGGACCACGGTGCGTCCTTCGCCGGCATAACGTTCGACTTCGAGATGAACCTTGGTTACCAGCGGGCAGGTGGCATCGATGACGCGCAGGCCGCGATCCTTGGCGCGATCCCATTCGCTGGGCGCGACGCCGTGGGCGCTGAAAATTACGCGCTGGCCTTCGGGAACCTGGTCGAGGGCTTCGACAAAAATCGCACCCTCCTTTTCCAGACCCTCCAGCACGAACCGGTTATGCACTATCTGATGGCGCACATATAAAGGACGCCCGTAGGCGCGCAGCGCGCTGCGGACCGCCTCGACCGCGCGATCGACACCAGCACAAAAACCACGCGGCTCGGCAAGAATAATTTTCTCAACCACAGTTTGGCCTAAGGGCATTCCTTGAGGAGATATAGAAGCCTGTCCGAGAGGTCAATAAGCCTGTTGATTATACTTGATGTAGAGATCGCTGGCTATTTCGCTGGATGCGCGTGCGGCGGATGCGAAGTCTGGCATCCGATCCATACCTCGCCGCCCTCGAAATGCTCCTTCTTCCAAATCGGCACGATTTCCTTGAGCCGGTCGATCGCGAAGCGGCATGCCTCGAACGCCTCCGCGCGATGCGGCGCCGACACGGCGATTGCGACCGAGGTTTCGCCAATCTCGACTACCCCGATGCGATGCGTGATCGCGATGCGGGTGATTTCCCATCGCCGGCCCGCCTCGTCGGCCAGCTTGCGAATCTCCGAAAGCGCCATCGCCTCGTAGGCCTCGTACTCCAGGCGCAGCACGCGGCGGCCGACGTTGTTCTCGCGCGTGGTGCCGACAAAGGTGCAAATCGCGCCCGCGGCCGGATCGGCGACCGCGGCTTCCAGCGCGGCCACATCGACACGGGTGCGGATGATGTTGATTGGCCCAATCCAGCTCGCGGCATCGGAACCGCCACTGACCGGCGGGATGAATGCGATCTCGTCGCCGGGGCGCGGGCGATAATCGTCGTCGACGTATTCCTGGTTGACCGCGAAGCGGACCGCATCGCGATGCCCCTCGAGGGCGGGGAACTCGGCCTTCAGCCGCTCCCAAATCTGCACGACAGTCGCATCATCGGGGAAATCGCGGGTCAGTTCGGGGGCGCCCGCGCGCTCGCGCAAAGTCGCGAAGAATCGGATGGTGAGGCGGTTCATTTTGGATTCGCCACGGGATTTGCCAGGTCAACCAGATGGCCGAGCTCGGGAAGGATCAATTTTTCCATGGCGAGGCGGCATCCGCCAGTCGAGCCGGGCAACGCCGCGAGGAATTTTCCCTCGCGCATTCCGGCGATCGCGCGGCTCGCGAGCGCCGCGGACCCGATTTCCTGGTACGACAGCATCCTGAACAATTCGCCGAAGCCCGGCAGTTCGGTGCCGAGCAGCTTCCTGACCACATCGGCGGTAACGTCGCGCGGCGCCACTCCGGTGCCGCCGTTGACGATCATCGCATCGAGGGAGGGAAGCTGCTCGACGATCGCAGCCGCGATGGTCTCAGCATCGTCGCGCACGATTCGGTAGAACCCGACGCGATGTTCCGCGGCCTCCAGCATCTGCTTGATGAGTTGCCCGCTCTTGTCGTCCGCGGGCGTTCGGGTATCGCTCGCGGTCAGCACGCCGACCTTGAGGTTGGTGCGCGCGTGACGCTTATGTTCCTGTACACTCACTCGTCCAACACTTACATTACCGTGGCGCTGAGAAAAGTGCCGTTGGCGCAGCGCGAGCCGGCTCTATGAAAAGACTTCTCCAGCCCCGGGTGATCCTGATTATCGTCGCGCTCATCGCGCTCATCGCGTTGGGACGTTACTTCCACCTCGGCGAGCTTTTCTCCGCGATGCTCGATCGGATTCGCGGGATGGGCGCGCTCGCCCCGGTGCTGTTCATCATCCTGTACGTGGTAGCCGCGATTCTGTTCATCCCGGGCTCGGTTCTCACCATCGGCGGTGGCGTGCTGTTCGGCCTGCTATGGGGTTCGATCTATGTTTCGATCGGCGCGACCCTTGGCGCTACCGGCGCGTTTCTGGTCGGGCGCTACCTGGCGCGCGATTGGGTGCGCCGGCAACTGGAAGGCAATCGCAAATTCGCCGCGATCGATCAGGCGGTCGGACGCGAAGGATGGAAGATCGTCCTGATGACGCGTCTATCGCCGGTCTTCCCGTTCAACCTGCTCAACTACGCCTTCGGGCTGACGGCGGTGACCTTGCGCGACTATGTGATCGCGACCTGGGTCGGAATCATGCCCGCGAGCGTGCTGTTCGTGTACCTCGGTTCCCTCGGCGGCAATCTCGCGACCTCGGGAAGTTCGCATCAGTCGCCCGCGCGATGGGCGCTCGATTTAGTCGGCCTCGCCGCAACGGTAGGCGTCGCGGTTTACGCCAGCCGCCTCGCCTCGCGCGCGCTGAAAGAGAACGCCCAGTTGGATGCGGCATCTTAGGAGAAACTACAATGGCACATGAGGCGCTCGCGATCGCGCCGCTCGACCAGCATAACCTGCGACTGCTCGCGAGCGTGCGGCCCGAGGGATGGAAGAATCCCACCCCGGCCTCGCGTTACAACATGGTGGTGATCGGCGCCGGCACCGCGGGCCTGGTCACGGCGGCAGGCGCGGCGGGACTGGGCGCCAAAGTTGCCTTGATCGAACGCGACCTGATGGGCGGCGATTGCCTCAACTTCGGATGCGTCCCCAGCAAGGCGCTGATCGCGGCGTCGCGGGTGGCGGCGTCGGCTCGCGATGCAAAACGCTTCGGCGTGATCGTACCCGACGGCGTCCGCGTCGATTTTCCGGCGGTGATGGAACGCATGCGTGCGATTCGCGCCGATCTCTCCAAGCTCGATTCAGCCGCGCGCTTCCAAAGCCTCGGCATCGATGTATTCCACGGCCAGGCGCGATTTACCGGTCGCGACAGCATCGAGGTTGAAGGCGCGACGCTGCGCTTCGCGCGCGCAACCATCGCAACCGGCGCGCGCGCGACGGCGCCGCCGATCGAAGGCCTCGCGGACGCCGGCTATCTCACCAACGAAACGGTTTTCTCGTTGGGCGAGCTGCCGAAGCGAATGGTCATCATCGGCGCGGGACCCATCGGATGCGAGCTGGCGCAGGCCTTTCGCCGCTTCGGCTCCGAGGTCACTTTGCTCGAAGTGATGCCGCAAATCCTCATTCGCGAGGATCAAGATGCCGCGAAGCTGATCGAAGCGGCGCTGGTTCGCGACGGCGTGCGCATCGTGACGAATTGCAAAATCGCGCGCGTGGAAAAGCGCGGCGCTGAAAAAGTCCTGGTCACCTCGCATGACGCCGGAGCCGAAGAAATCGCGGCCGACGAAATCCTGATTGGCGCCGGACGCGCCCCCGCGGTCGAAGGCCTCAATCTCGAAGCCGCGGGCGTCGAGTCGGATCGCGCTGCGGGCGTGAAGGTTAATGACTATCTCCAAACCGCCAATCCGCACATTTATGCAATCGGCGATGTAGCCTCACCCTACAAGTTCACCCATGTCGCCGACGAGCACGCACGCATCGCGATTCGCAATGCGCTGTTCTTCGGTCGCGCGAAGGCGAGCGCGCTGATCATTCCATGGTGTACCTACACCGACCCCGAAATCGCGCATGTCGGAATGTACGAGCACGACGCCCAAAAGAACGGCATCAAGGTCAAGACCTTCGTGCAGGAACTTGCCGAGGCTGATCGCGCGGTGCTCGACGGCGAAACCGACGGCTTTGTGAAAGTTCACGTGCAGGACGGCAGCGACAAAATTCTCGGCGCGACGATCGTCGCGAGCCACGCCGGCGATCTGATTTCCGAAATCACCACGGCGATGAAAGCGGGACTCGGACTAGGCGGCCTCGCAAACGTGATTCATCCGTATCCGACCCAGGCGGCGGCGATCAAAAAAGCCGGCGACGCCTACAACCGCACCCGCCTGACGCCGCTCGCAAAGCGCCTGTTCGAGCTGCTGCTCGCCTGGCGCCGCTAGGTTGCATCTCTATGCGCGTTTTGACCTAATATGCCCGTTAGCGCATAGTCGAAATGAGACGCCATACACATGTCCTTGAAGCCGATTATCCGGGTGCGTAGCAGTCTCGAGGATTTGAAGAGATTTCCCGGACCGGCGCAGCGTCACCTCGGCTTTGCCCTCAAGTCCGCTCAAGCAGGGGAAAACATCCGAATGCGAAACCAGTGAGACGATTTGGTGGCGGGGGCGTTCTGGAAATCGTCGAGGATTTCGACGGCAACGCATAGCGCGCCGTTTATACTGTAAAGTTTGAAGAAGCTATTTACGTTCTCCACGCCTTCCAGAAAAAGTCGAGATCCGGGATTTCGACCCCGAAGCGTGAAATCGAGCTGGTTACAGAACGTTTGAAGCGAGCCAAGGAAATGCATATTTGGAACCAGGAGAAATCTGATGCGCGGCGTTAAATTTACTGACTACAAGACCAGCAGCGGAAATGTGTTCAGAGATCTAGAACTTCCCGATGCCGAAGAACTCGATACCAAAGCGAATCTCGCGATCGAGATCGCACGCATTATCCGAAAGCGGGATCTGACTCAAATCGACGCCGCGCGAATACTTGGAATCGATCAACCCAAGGTATCTGCAATCGTGCGCGGACGACTCGAGAAATTCTCAGTCGAAAGACTTTGTGAACTGCTCACCCGGCTCGGTTGCGACATCGACATTCGCATCAGGGAAAGGCGTGCGAAGACTATCGGCAGGTTGAGGGTCAGCCTCAGCGTCGCGTGATGTCGATTTAGCTTCCTGCGCGCGCGGTTTTCATCAAAGGGGCGAGCGCGGCGGCGAGGAAGGGCTTCGCCTCGCTCGTGATGTCGAGGCTCGGGTCGAGCTTCTTGCCCAGTCCTTCGCACACCATCATCGAGACATTGAGCACCGTGTAGCGCCCGTCCAGACGCATGCCGTAGCGGCGATAGATGTCAAAGAATTTCCCGATCGCGACCGACATTTCGATTTCACCGAGCGGCTGGTTGACGAAGCGCGCGAGGTACTCGCTGATTTCGCGCTCATACGCCGCATAGTCGAAATCGAGGTTATGCTGGGTGAGGTCGTACATCTGTTTCGCCAGCTCGCGGCCCATTCCGTTGGCCATGTAGAACATGGTCTGCGCGAACAACAGGCGGTCTTCGTCGGTCAGCTCCGCGGTCAGCCCGAGGTCGAACAGCGCGATGCGATTATCGCGCATGAAGCGGATGTTGCCCGGATGCAAATCGGCGTGGATGAAGCCGTCGATGAAGGTCATCTTGCAAAACACCCGCATGCCAAGGCCCGCGACCTTTTTCGGATCGATTCCGGCCGCGGCAAGATCGCGCTCGCGATAGCCCTCGACGAATTCCATCGTCAGCACGCGCTCGCTGGAGAGATTTTCGTAGACGCGCGGAAACACGACATACGATTCGCCGGCGAAGTTGGCGCGGAAGCGCAGGTTGTTGGCGGCCTCGCGCCGGAAATCGAGCTGGCGATTGATCGCATCGCAAAACTGTCGCGCCGACTCGACCGGCGAAACCATCCGCATCGAGGGAATCAGCTCGAGTGCGCGCGCGACGCCGAGGATGATCGCGCGATCGAGCACGGCCCATCGCGCAATCGACGGACGCCGCACCTTAATCGCGAGCGGCGCGCCGCTTCCTTTCAGCTTCGCGCGATGGACCTGCGCAACCGAGGCCGACGCGATCGGGGTCGCATTAAAATCGTCGAAGAGCTCATCGACTGGCCGGTGCAAGTCCTCCTCGATGATGCGTCTGACTTCCGCGACCGGGAACGGCCGCACCTCTTCCTGCAGCCTGACTAGCTCCGCGATGATCTCCGGCGGCAGCAGGTCGGGCCGGGTGCTCATGATCTGGCCGACCTTGACGAAGGTGGCGCCGAGGCCTTCCAGCATCAGGCGGAGCGCGCGGCCCAATGCGCGCAATGCGGCCGGCTTGCCGAAGCGTCGGTCGCGGATGCTTTCGGCGATGAAGCGCCAGCAGAAAACGGAGACGCCGATTGCGCCCCAGATGATCATCTGGAGCGTGCGAAATGTGATGGAGATAGCCCGGTAGATGGCGTTCATGTTCCGCTGACTACCGGAAATAATTTGCGGAGCGCGCGGAAGCTATCCGAGGCGAAGGTTGAACGCCTGCGGTCCTTTCTCGCCCGGGCGCACATCGAATTGCACGCGCTCTCCGTCGCGCAAATCCTCGAAGTAGACTTTTGGCGACAGTCGGGAGCGATGGAAAAACACCTCGTCGCTGCCGTCGTCCGGCGTGATGAAGCCGAAACCCTTGTCCTTGACCACCTTCTTTATAGTCCCGGTCATAATTAATATCCCTCGACTCCGCTGCGCTCCGCCTCGGGTACGCCTGCGGCGTGGCGCAGCGCGCCCCCTTCGGGCCTCTACCTTGGCCTCTTCCTGTATTTCGAACTACCGCGTCTCTTTTGTATCCCTCGACTCCGCTGCGCTCCGCCTCGGGGCGGCTGCGCCGCGGCGCTGCGCGCCCCCTTCGGGCCTCATCCTCACTCCGTCGGAGTATGGTTGAGGTTACGACGCGCGCGCCCTATGTAAAAGAGTACCGAAACCGCGCGATGCGAGGGATGTGTGCTCAAAGCAGTTACGCTCAAGGAAATCGAAAAAATTTTCACCGTCATCGAGCCGATGGGCATTTCGCGCGAGGCAGTGGTAATTCCACTACGCACGGAGACTCCCGGCCGTGTCAGCATCGACAAGGCCGGCAAGCTGGAGATCGTCGTCGAACGCGATGCTGACTTCGATGAATGGATACAAGGCCTCGAGGCGAAGATTCGCGCGGTGATGGACTAAATGAGAGGCGACATCAACTGCTCGGGCTGCTCGATTGAGGCCCGAAGGGGGCGCGCAGCGCCACGCCGCCGGCGTACCCGAGGCGGAGCATAGCGGAGTCGAGGGAAACGAACGTCAGGGGTGATTCGAGGGACCGGAAAAGGCTTCGGCGAGGCGCGCAGCGGGCGCAGCCGCCGCGCAGCGGCCCCGAGGCGGAGCGCAGCGGAGTCGAGGGAAAACTATAAATGTCCAACTATCTCGAAGACTTCAAAGCGGGCCAGGTCTTCAAGCATTGGCCCGGCCGCACCATCAGCGAGGTCGACAATACCTGGTTCACCCTGCTGACGATGAACACCAACCCGATCCATTTCGATGCGGCCTACGCGGCCAATTCGCAGCATGGCAAATGCCTCGTCAACGGATTGCTGGTACTCGCGATCGTGGTCGGCATGAGCGTCAAGGATATCAGCGAGACCGCGATCGCCAATCTCGAATATGAATCGGCGCGTCACACCGGACCCACCTTTGCCGGCGACACCTTGTATTCGGAAACCACCGTGCTCGAAGTCACGCCGTCGACCAGCAAGAACGATCGCGGCATCGTGTACGTCGAGACTCGCGGCTTCAACCAGAAAAACGAGACCATCATGATGTTGCGGCGCAAGGTTCTGATTCCGCGCCGACCTGCGGCCCGCATCTAGTAGCCCGATGGACCACCTGTTTTTCGTCGTCCACACGCATTGGGATCGCGAGTGGTATCAGCCATTTCAGCAGATGCGCGCGCGCCTGGTGGCGATGACCGATCGCATGCTGCCGCTGGTCGAATCCGGCAAACTCCCGCATTTCCATTTCGACGGCCAGACCATCGTGCTCGACGACTATCTGGAGATTCGCCCGGCCAATCGCGCACGCCTCGCAAGGCTGATCAAGTCGGAGAAAATCGCCATCGGCCCATGGTATGTGCTCGCCGACAGCTTCCTGGTCAGCGGCGAGGCCCTGATTCGCAACCTCGAAATCGGCATCGCGACCGCGCGACGCTTTGGCCGTCCTCTCGAAGCCGGTTATCTCCCCGATCAGTTCGGGCACATCGCGCAGATGCCGCAAATCCTCGCCGGCTTCGGCTTCAAGACCGCCGTGCTATGGCGCGGGGTTCCCCGCGAGATCGATCGCAACCGCTTCATCTGGGAGGCGCCCGACGGCAGCCGGGTTTTCACCGTGTATCTCCCCTTCGGCTACTCCAACGGTGCGAACCTTCCGCTCGACTCGGCCGATGCGCTGCTTCATCGCGTCGGCGAGATCGCCTTGCGCGAGCGTCGGTTTGCTGACGGTACGCCGATCCTCGTGATGAACGGCACCGATCACGCGCCGCCGGATCCGCGATTGATGGATCGCATCGCTGAGCTTGCGGGTCGCGACGAGCTGGGCTTCGAGGTTGGTCGCCTCGAGGATTACCTCAAGCGGCTTTCCGAGGCGCCACTCGACGGTGTCCCGACGCATCATGGCGAGTTGCGGTCGCCGAGCCGGGCTCATCTGCTGCCAGGCGTTACCTCAGCTCGGAGCTGGATCAAGCAGCGCGACTTCGCCAATTGCGCGCTGCTCGAACGCTATGCCGATCCGCTCGCCGCACTTGCGAATGCAGACGGTCGCGGCGCCGGCCTGAGCGATTTCCTCGACCACGCCTGGCGCACCGAGCTTCAGAATCATCCGCACGACTCGATTTGCGGATGTTCGGTCGATCAGGTTCACGAGGACATGAAGTACCGATTCGATCAGGCCGCGATGCTTGGCGAGTCGGTAGTACATCTCGCTTCAAAGGCGCTGCTCGACGGCGGCAGTGGACCGCCGATACTCGCGGTGTTCAATCCCACGTTCGCGCGCCGCGGCCTGGTGTCCGGCGAAATCGAGCTCGACGAGGGCGACTACGTCGTCATCGACAGCGGCGGCAATCGGATCCCGCTCGCAATCGAGCACACGGGCGCCGAGCGTGCTTTTGAAGTGACCCTGCCGGCGGCCGAGTTCAAAGCGATGGTTGCCACGCTCAGTTCTCCGCAGTTGCTGGGACGTACTATCCATCGCTTCCAGCTTCGCGCCGCCGACGACCGGATTGAACTGGAACTATCGCTCAGCCGTTCTGCCTCCACCGAGCTCGACCTCGCGCGGTTCCGCGACGATATCCGAAGCCGGGTGCCCGACGGCGGCAATATCCTTATCCGAGGCAGCACGCTCGGACGCGCGCAGGTCAGCTTTATGGCGAATGATCTGGCGCAGGCGGGTTTTTCATTCTATCGGCTGATGAAGGAAGAAAAGCAGGTCGGCGGACCTGTCTCCGACCAGCACTCGCGTATCGAAAACGAGTTCTATCGCGTGCAGGCCGGAGCGCGAGGTCTGCTCGTCCTCGATAAGGAAAGCAACCAAACCCTGGAGCTTCATTTCGAGGACGAAGGCGACCGTGGCGACGAATACAACTTTGATCCGGTTGAGGATGACGCGCCGATTTCGGTACCTGGGGGCGTCGGCGTCGAAAGCCTGGAAGCGCGCGGCGCGCAAGGCAGGATGCGGCTGCGACTCGATTTCGAAATTCCGGCTGCACTGGCCGCCGATCGCCGGCATCGCACCGACCAGAGGATTGCGCTGCCGATTACCCTGACGGCGACCGTCCACGCGGGTTTGAAACGAATCGACCTGAGCGCCGAGGTCCGGAATCGCTCGCGAGATCACCGACTTAGAATCGCACTGCGAACACCGGTTCACACCGACGCCGCTATCTCAGACACCAGTTTCGGCATGGTCCGCAGGCCATTGACGCCGACCGAGCCGCGCGGCACCGAGGTCATCTACCCGACCTTTCCGCAGCGCACCGTCACCATGGTCGAGTCGGATGCGCTTTCGGTAGCGCTGATGAGCCGCGGCATCTACGAGGCCGAGGTGCGCTCCGGTGAAGACGGCGCAACCCTGCTCCTTACGCTGCTGCGATGCGTGGGATGGCTCTCGCGCTCGGACCTGGCGACGCGCGACGGCGGCGCGGGACCCGAATTCGAGACGCCGGGGGCGCAAGAGGAGGGCGGGCATACATTTCAATTTGCGCTGACGACCTACCGCGGCGGCTACCTCGAAGCTGAGGCAATGTCGCAAATCGCCACGTACAGCTTCCCGCCGCGAGTCTTTTCGACACGCGCGCCGTCCGTTCCGGTTGCATCGATGCTACTTTTTTCCTGCGATAATCCACACATCATATTTTCGACGGCGCGACCCCTGGGTGGTCGAAACGCGTACGTGGCGAGGGCGTTCAGCATTTCGCCCAGGCCGGAGACGGCGCGGTTCGGCTTCGGCGAGGGGCGTAGCGGGCGGATGGTCGATCTCGCGGTACGGCGGTTGCACCATTCGGGTGTGCGGCGCCTGCGGGAGGGACGACTGGAAGTGAATCTGCGTCCGTTCGAGATCGTCACGTTCAGAGTCGCCTCCCAAGGGCGGCGCGCAAAAAATTTGCCCCAACCGTCGCCAAAGGATTGATCGACAAAAAATTTGCGCTACATTTGCTTTCGCGCTGGTGCTCCGCGACCGCAAAAAACCGCGGAGCCAAGGATCGAAAGAAGGAAAATTCGCATGAGGGAGCGTTAGGGAAAAGAATGGCCGAGCAAGTTGCGGTGATCCGCACCGTCTACGATTATCCCGTCGCCGCGCATCTTTGCACCGATGGAATCGTACACAACATCAAACTGGTTCGCCGCAATGGCAGCCAGCCCCAGGGCACTTGCAGCCAGTGCCAGACCTCGTTTCAGTACGTCAAACCGAAGGCCTCGCCCGTTCGTCATTTTGACGAGGGCGGCGCTACGCACTTCTAGACCTGCGCGAGTGCGAACCCTCGCGCTCGCAATGCCTTAAATTTTTAACGGGACTCCGCCGCACTCCGAGTGACGCCAGGCTTCGGACTACGCGCTGCTCCGCCCTCGGAGCGGCTACGCCCGCTTCGCGCCTCATCAGGGCGATGTTGCCACGCCTGCCTTGTCGGTTTTCTGGCTGGTGATGCTGGCCTCGCGCTTACGCACCAGAATGATCTTGGTGCCCTTGTAGTGACGCTGCAGTTGGGCGCCTACCAGAAGCATGTTCTGCGAGGGGTCGAACCATGCTGCGAGCTTGGGAATGAAAGGCTGGATCACCAATGTCCAAAAGCCGAAGTTGGCTTTGACATCGATTTCTTCGAGCTCGCCGGGATACTCCACCCAGGGGCGCATGTGCGCCTCCGGTTTCACATCCACAGCGATCAGCTTCGGCGTCGGCGCGCAGTTGAAGACATGCAGTTTCAGGGTCGCGGCGCGATCGCCATTGGCGACGAGCTGTTGAATCGGGAGCAGCACGCTGGCGCCGGCATAGGTATCTTCCGGAATCGTGAGTTGCTCGGTGACGAGATCGAGCTTGCCGCCCACGGCGGTGCCGCACACAGCAAGCCCGGTCTCCAGATCCAGTCGCGCCTCCATCGACGGTGACCGATCGGCTTTGAAAAAGTCGTGGCGAAAACTCTTCAGTCTCGGCGGCGAATCGGGAGCGGCGATCGTCAGCAAATCCTCCTCGATGTCGTATTCGCCGTTCAGGTAGAGATTTTCACCATGCATGGTCAGGGTCCCGGCGGTTTCGTCGACGGTGTATCGCCCATGCCCGATCAGCTGGCTGTGATCGGCGCTTAGAATGTCGAAATCCGAGGGCGGGAAGTTGAGCGAGGTCGCGCCGTTCGCGGCGGGCAGGCAAGTCAACGCCGCCAGGATTGCACCGCAGCATAGCGCGGCCATGCGAACGAGGTGGCGTCGATCGGGAAGCAATTTGAAAGCTACTCCTGTCACATAATGGCCGAGTGAAATCGTCGCTTGCCCTCGCCCCTTCGATTTGGGAGCGTGGGTCGCGGAGACAATTTTCCTAGTCGCTATGGAGCAAAACAATCCGCGCTTTGCGCCGCCGCCTCCGGCGCCGGAACGCCCCACCATTTCCTCGATGCTGGGCATTTCGGACAGCTACCTGTGGACGCTGCTCGCGCTGTTGATGTCGGTCACGATTTTCGAGGGATACGACGTCACTATATTCCATCTTTGCACCCCTGACATCGCCAGGACCTTCCATCTCGACGATCGCGCAGTCGGCACCATGGCGTCGTTCGTCCGCCTGGGTGGGATGATTTCGTTTTTCGTGGTGATGCTGTCGGACCGCATCGGGCGCAAGCCGATCATGTCGGCGACGGTGCTGGGCTATACGTTGTTCACATTCTTCACTGCAATCTCGCGCGGCCTCGCCAGCTTCACGCTGTTCCAGGCGTGTTCGCAAATTTTTCTATCCGCGGAATTCGGCGTGGCCATCATAATGATTAGTGAAGAGTTCCCCGATTCTTCGCGCGGCCGCGGCGTCGCACTCCTTCACGTGGTGGGCCTGCTCGGCGTCGTGGCGGGCGGCTTTCTGTACGGCCGGGTCGCCGATTCGAGCTTCGGATGGCGCGGGATGTATCTGATCGGAATCGTGCCACTGCTGCTGGTCGCATTCTTGCGCCGTAGCTTGCGCGAGACCGGACGCTTCGTCGCGATGCGCGAGGCTCGAACTCCCGAGCAAATCGCGGCGCTTGGGAAGATCGGCGCTTCAATCGCGCAAGCATTTGCTCCGTTTCGCGGCCCGTACCGGGGGCGCTTGCTGCTGGTCGCGTTGCTATGGAACAGCGTCGGTCTGGTCGGCACCCCGGCGGTGACGTTTTTCAGCCTCTACGCCAAACGCGATCATCATTGGACCTCGAGCCAGATTGGGCAGGCCGTCGTGCTCGCGTACGTCATCGGCACGCTGGGCCATCTTGCGGCCGGATGGATGCTGGATCGGGTCGGTAGAAAAGCCACTCTATGCCTGACCTACGTGCTCGGCGCGGCAGCCATCTTCGCGCTATTTCAGACCGACACTCACGCTGCGATGTTGACCTCAATGGTTATTACCGTGGTTGCCTTCCAGGCCGCTCGCACCGCAACCGCAACCTATTCAGCGGAGCTGTTTCCGACCGAAATCCGCGCAACTTCTTACAGCATGACGGTCAACCTGCTCGGTTCGCTGGCGGGTTTGGCGACGCCGTTTACCATCGGCGCCCTCTCGCATTCGATGGGCGGGCTCGGCAATGCAGTGGCGGTAGTAAGCATCGGGCCCGTGATCGGCGCCGCCATCGTGTTGCTGTTCGCGCCCGAAACCCGTGGCGTCACTCTCGAGGAACTGGCCGTGGCAGAGGCCGACTGACGAATGCTCGACAGCATCCTGGGCGCCGATCCCGCCATTCGGCGCATTCAACTGACCGCCGCGCGAATCCTCCATCGCATTGGTGTCACCGCCAATGTCGCAACCATCGGGGCGGTGATCATCGGCGTCCTCGCGGGCGTCGTATTCGCGATCAACCGCGTCGGCCTCGGCATCCTGCTGCTTGCGATCAGCGCCGCACTGGATGCGCTCGATGGAACGATCGCGCGCGAGTTCGGCGGCGCTTCGACGCCGTGGGGCGGGGTGATGGACTTGTGCTTCGACCGCGTGGTCGAGGCCGCGGTGATCATCGGAATCGTATGGCAGCATCGCGAGCTGGATTTCTATGCACTGCTGCTGGTCGCCAGCTGGTATGTGAACATCACCGTATTTCTTGCGGTCGGGGCTGCGATGGAGCGCACCGGCCCCAAGCTGATCGACTATCCACCCGGCGTCCTCGAACGCACCGAGGCGCTGATATTTTTCGCGGTGCTGGCGCTGGTCGAATCGACGCACTACCTGATGTGGCTGGGCCCGGTGCTTTGCCTCGCGATGACGGCGCTGGAGATCGTAACCGGCGCCCAGCGCTTCATCTTCGGACGCGCCCGGTTGCGAGGCTAGATTGCTCGGCTGTGGCGAGTTCTTCGCGGCGATGTTGCGCACCCACGATGCGGCTGAAAGAATTGAGCGCTCATCGCAATGCGACGCGTCGAAACGATCATTGTCGTCCTCGCCCTCGCCTTCTACGTCTGGTTCCTGAGCCATTTCGGAACCCGCGAGGTGTTGGGATATGTGCGGCTTGCCGGATGGGGCCTGGTCCTGACGGTTTCGCTGGAGGCCTTCGCGCGGATTGCCAACACGCTCGGATGGTGGGTGACGATCGGCTCGCTGGGCCATGGTTTGCGCTTCGGCCAGCTCTTCGCGGCCCGCATCGCGGGCGAGGCGATCGATTACGTGACGCCTTCCGCGCAACTGGGCGGTCAGTTCGTGATGGCGATGATGGTGCGGCGCAATCTGGAAATGGCGGCCGGGCTCAGCACCGTCATCATCGCGGCGCTATGCGAAATGGTAGGGCAGATTGTCTTCATCACGATGGCGCTGCTGCTGTCGATTCGGCTGGTGCCGCACGAATTCTTCTGGGCGATCCTGGGCGGGTTGGCGCTGGCACTCGCGATGATCGGCGCGTTCTTTTTCGTCCAGCGCAAGCATCCGTTCTCGTATCTGCTGGCGGCCGCCTCGAGGCTGCCCGGAATCGACGCGGACCAGTACCAGGCTGAGGCAGCCGAAGCAGATCAATTTTTGCTCGACTTCTATGCGCATCATCGGGTGCAGCTGTTTCTGTCATGCGTTTGCTATTTGTTCGCATGGAGCCTTGGGCCGGTCGAGATTTACATCCTGTTGCGATTGCTTCATCAAACGGCCAGCCTTGAAATCGCGTTGCTGGTGGAGGCGGTAGGACTGCTGCTGGAGCGCGCGACCTTCCTCATCCCGGCCAAGCTGGTGAGCCAGGAAGGTGGCAAGGCGCTGATCCTGGCGCTGTTGGGATATCCGGCAGGAATCGGCTTCGCAATTGGTTTTCTGCGCCGAATCAAAGAAATGATATGGGTTCTGTTTGGGCTAGTATGCCTGATGATCCATCGAATGACCGTCGGAACCGACACGGGCGCCGGCCGCACGGATAAAATCGTCGCCTTGGGATGAAGGAGTCTCCATGAACAGATATTTGGCAGCGCTGGCGGCCGCGACCTTAATGGTGGCGATGGGCTTCGCCACCGCATCCGCCGGGGTTGTTATCACCGAAACTGAAACTGTGGTCAGCGGCCAGCCGGCTGGGCAGACTCCCCAACCGAAGACGCGCACCATGATGATCGAGGGCAACAAGCAGAAAACCATCATGGACGGCGGCCGCGAGGTTATCACCGACCTCGACAAGGGCGTTACGATAGTCATCGATCCATCGAAGAAGAGATACTTCGAACGGCCCTTCCCGCCTCCCAACATGATGGGCCATGCACCCGGCGCACCGAATCCCTCACAATTCACCAAAACCGGCAAGTCACGCACCGTCGCAGGTTACCCATGCGATGATTACGACGGTAAGGGAAAATTCCCGATGGGCGACTTTACAGTGATCTCATGCGTCTCAACCAAGGCTCCCGGGGCGGCGGAGTTCACCAAGTTTCAGAAAACCATGATGGCGAAGCTGAAAGACACCCAGCTTGCAATGCCCGTCAACCCGCCCGACGGCATCCCGATGGTGCAGGACACGACCACCAAGGTAAACATTACGAGCATGCCGAATCTCCCGCCTGAGACGGTGGAGAAACTCAAGAAGCAGTTCGCCGATCGTCCTCCCATTGTTACCAAGGTCGAGCTGACCAAGCTTGAGGAGAAAAAGCTTCCGGCCAGCGAATTCGCGATTCCGGCCGGATATACCAAGCGCGAACCGATGATGGGTATGCCCGGCATGGGTGGCCATCCGATGAGCAGCGCGGGCGGAAGTTCCAGCATGGCGGGTGGAAGTTCCAGCGCCGGTGGAAGTTCCAAGGGCGCGGGAGCCGCTTCCGGCAATGCGCCGCTGACGGTCGCTCCGCCGGCAAATCCTTAGGCCTTGCGCGTCGGAGCGAGGACAAAAAAAGAGCGGGACCGCCGATGGCCCCGCTCTTTTCGCATTCGCGACAATCGATATTACATCTGGGCTTCGGCCGATTTTGCCTCGGCCGGTTGGTTCAACGCGGCGCACGAATCCCAAACCCAGCTGGTGCTCGAAAGTTCATCCTCCGAGAACAGGCGCAGCGCTTCCTTGGTCTGAATGTCTTCCTTGATGAGGGCTGCGAACTCGCAAATCGGCTTGATCGCTTCTTTGGGTTCGCCCACGCTCTTGGTGAAGCGGAGCAGTTTTTCGTTATCCGGGATGTTCGGGTTGCCCAGATACTCCTTGAACTTCTGGCCTTCCTCGGTGGTGCCCGCGCGCTTCTCGCCGCCGAGTTCCATCAGGCGCTGCTCGAAGATCCTCGCGTGATAGGCCTCGCGCTCCGCGATCATGCGGATGCCGGTCTTGATGCAATCGGTGGTGCATACCGACGCCCACGCAGCGAACGCCTCGCCACCGTTGGCCTCGCCCGCACGGACCTTGTCGAGGAAGCTGACGATGGCGGCGCGCTCGTTCTTGTAAGTCTTGCCAAACGCATGAAAGCCGCCGGCATCGCCATTGGCGGCCGGCGAACCGCCCTCGAGTTTGGCCATTTCGTCTTCGAAAGTGGGTTCACTGATGATGCCGCTGCGATAGGCTCGCAGAAGCTGTTTGAATTCAAAATCGCGGTTCATTGACGCTATATCCTCCGAGCGTGGGGCTGGTTGGTTTCGCTACAGGATAGGGTCGCGGAGAAATTCCTGTCAACGCGAAATTTGGCGCGGCCAAAGAGGAATCGAATTGAAACAGGACTTGCTGCTGGCGTACGCGCATCGAATTCCGCATTATCGAGGTTTGTCCAAATACGCGCCCCCAAAGGCATTTCGAAGAGGTACTGCAATGAGCGAATTTAAGCATCGATTCGTGGATACCAACGGCATCAAAATGCACCTGGTCGAAGCCGGCCAGGGTTTTCCGGTGGTGATGTGCCATGGCTTTCCGGAACTGTGGTACTCCTGGCGTCATCAGATTCGCGCGCTCGCCGATGCGGGCTTTCGCGCGATCGCGCCCGACCAGCGCGGTTACGGCGACACCGACTGCCCGCAGCCGATTGAGGCCTACACTCAGAAGCAAATTGTTACCGACATCATCGGGATGCTGGATGCGCTCGGAATCGACAAATGTGTGATCATCGGGCACGACTGGGGCGGCGCGACCGCGTGGAATGCGCCCTTGATGTATCCGGCGCGAATCGAGCGCGTGATCGGCATCAATACTCCGTTCATGGCGCGCGCACCGATGAAGCCCACTGAGCTGATGCGCGCAATGGCCGCGGGCGGATTTCACTACATCATGTATTTCCAGGAGCCGGGGGTTGCCGAAAAAGAACTGGAGCGCGACGTGCGACGCACGCTGCGCGGCTTCTATCAGGATCCGCCCACTCTGAGCGCCGAGGAGATCCGCAAAGCGCCGCCGGGAGTTTTCGGACCGGCGGGCGGCGGTATTCTCGATCGGCTCTCCGATGCTCCGCACGGAAAGTTTCTGACTGCGGAAGATTTCGAGGTATTCGTCAAGGCATTCGAGAAGACCGGCTTCCGGGGTGGACTGAACTGGTATCGCAACATCGATCGCAGTTGGGAGGAGAGCGCGAATCTTCCCGATAAAATTCAGCAACCTGCGCTCATGATCACCGCGGAACTTGACGTGGTCCTGCGACCCGAAATGGCGGAGGGAATGACGACCTGGGTGCCGAACCTGCGCAAAACAGTGCTGATCAAGGGATCGGGACATTGGACGCAGCAGGAAAAGCCTCGGGAGGTGAACGCCGCAATCCTCGAATTCCTGGCCGACATGAAAAAATAGACTTCCTCGAAATCGAATGGCGCGGTCGATCGTCGGAGCGGGATCGCCGCGCCATTGTCCAGCCGCATCAAGCGGGCAAAAGCTCAGAGCATCAGGCAGGCTTCGGCGGCGAGGTGGAAGAGACGCTCGCGGATCTCATGCTTCATCCAGTTGCGATGATCCCATTCACCGCTGAGGTCATCGCCGGCGTACAGAATCTGCCCGAACTCGACGCCACGAAACTTCGCTACCGCGAAAAATGCCGCCGCTTCCATCTCGACCGTCAGGCAACCTTCGCGCTTGCGACGCTCAACCTTCGCCCGCGTCTCGCGATAGAGCGCGTCGGTCGTCCAGGTCTTGCCGAGCAGGTAGTCGTGTCCATTCGATTTCAGCACCGATTCAATCGCGGATAGCGCGCGTGGACTCGGCGCGACTTCACGCCCCGCTGGAAGATAGTGGTACGAGGTCCCCTCATCGCGGACCGCCGAGGTCGGCACCACCAGATGCCCTAGCACGACGTTAGGGACCAGCACGCCGGCGCCGCCGCATGCGATAAACTTGCGGCATCCGAGTGCGATTAGCGATTCGAGCGCGGCCGCGCTCATCGGCGCGCCGACTCGCGGATGCCTTACGGCAATACGGCGGTTGCCGAACTCTAATTCATAAATGGGATGATGCTCGCCTTCCTCGCCGCGGCCGCGGTAAACGACGCGGGCGTGTCGGCAGACGTCGTCTATGACGTCCTGGAAGAAGCAGAGCACGCAATGTTCCGGGATCTCGCGCGGCCTGTGAGTGAGGTGCGGCTCGATAACCGCCGAGCGCGCGGGATCGTATTCGAGGATCGGGAAACGCGCGCCAGCGATTTTGCGCACGCGAGGCTTCTTCGCTGACGCGACTCGCTTTGGCTTGGGAGTCGGCCCTTTCACACGCATCGAGAGTTGCGCGGCTAGCTCGAGGCGCCCGCCTGCGGTGGTGTCGGCATCGGCGGCTTCAAGGCGGCGGGGCCTTTCTGCCGGATGGCTATCAGCATCTGGCGCAGCTTGGCGGGATTGACCGGCTTTTTGAAAATCGCGCCTTCCAGTCCCTTCAGCTTGCTGCGTTTGATGATGTGATCCTTGTCGTAATAGTAGGCCGTCATCAGCACCACCGGGATGTGCGGCATCTCCTGTTTAACATGGAGGTAGAATTCGTAGCCGTCCATTTCGGGCATTACGACGTCGGATATGACCGCATCCACTTTCATGTTGCGCAGGACACCGAGCGCGCCTGACGGACGCGTGGCGGTATGCACGATACATCGCTCGGCCCGCAACACATCGGCGAGCGAGTTGACTACTTCAAGGTCGTCATCGAGCACCAGCACCGCCATTCCGGCCAGTGGCCAGCTCTGCTCCGACGCAGGCGCCGCCTGCGCATGCTCGGCGAAATGCTTGGGGACTTGCACCGCCTCGCGCGGCGCGAGATCGGCCATCCGCTTGCCGTTCATGTAGTCGCGGGTCTCGTAGACGCCGCGGCGGCTCATCTCGTCGAGGCGGCGCACGATCGCATTGACGCGCCCGATTCCGGCGCGGATCGCATCGAGATGCTCATTCTCGGTGGCAAGCTCGGCGTCCTTCATGTGGCCTTCGATGGCGCGCGCGAGCAGCTCGAGGTTGTTGGTGATGGACTCGAGCGGATTGTTGATCTCATGCGCGAGGCTGACCGCGATTTCGCCGGCGGTGGCAAGTTGCTCGCGTTGGCGCATCCTGCGGATGTCGCGTGCGAAGCCAATCGAGCCGATTTCCTTGCCTTCATCATCATGGATGATAGAGCCGGAAATCATCACCGGAATCAGGTCGCCGTCTTTGTTGCGAAAGACGGTTTCGAAGTTGGAAACGCGGCCGGCGTCGCCTGACTCGCGCATCGCCTTCATGACTCGGCGCGCTTCTTCGATCGACGGGTAGATGCTCATGACCTTGCCGCCGATCATTTCCTGGCCGTTGAAGTGCAGGTTTTTGCGCGCGCCGTCGTTGTAATAAACAATCGTTCCGTCGGAATCGACGGCCACGATCATGTCCGGCGAACTCTCGACGAGCCGCTGGATATATTTCTGGTCGAGGGAAAACATTGTGGTTGGGCTTGCGCCCGCTCCTGCAACGCCGCTCAGTTCCGCGCCCGAGGGCGAAACTTTGGCAGCATTACTTGATCATTGAGTTTCTCGAAGGTGACCTCGACCGGCATCCCACATCGGATCTCCGCCGGCTTGACCCCTACGAGGTTAGAGACGAACTTGACCCCCTCATCGAGTTTCACCACCACCACGGCATAGGGAACCTCGGTCGCGAAACCGGGGTGGTAAATCTGATGCATAATATTGAAGCTATACACCTCTCCGCGACCGCTGACTGCTACCCACGAAGCGCGCGTCCCCAGGCATCGGGTGCAGATCTCATGCGGCGGGAAGCGCAACTCGCCGCATCCTTCGCACTTCTGGATCATCAACTGACCGCGCCGCGCTCCTTCGAAAAATTCGACCATATCCGGAGTTATGCTCGGGATCGGTTTGGCTGCGGGACCTGATTTGCTTGCTTCCGGCATGATGTGTTCACGTGCGTGAAAAACTGCGACACGGACGCCACGCTCGCCCGACGTCGCTTATTATACCCTATTTGAGTCTGTTTAGCCCTCACCCCCCGCTTCAACATCAGGCTGGAGAGGAGGGCTGCCAGCCTTTTCGGATCCCTATGGATGTGATGCCACAACGAGGGACGAATGTGTCGAAAGAATCCCCCCATTGCCGGACACCAGCCCAAGTTCATGCTTTGCCAGTTGGCGTGCGCCACCCTCCCCGCGAATTTGAATCACCGCTTCGGAGATTGGCGTCATCCCCCACATATAAAACGAACTAAGCTGGCCACCCCCCGTATTGACCGGAATCGATCCTCCGGGTCCGGTCTTCCCGTCGGCCACGAACGGGCCGCCCTCGCCCTTTTGGCAAAAGCCGTAGTCCTCGAGGGTTACCAATACGGTGAAGGTATAACAGTCGTAAAGTTGTGCAAACTGTAGGTCGCCCAGTTTTATCCCGGCCATTCCAAAAGCAGTTTCCTTCGCGATCGGCGCGCCCGAAAGCAGTGTATCCATCGGATCGCCACCCGGGTGCCCTTGACCCATGCCAAGGAGATACACCGGCGGTTTCTTGAGGCTCTTCGCGCGCTCGGCCGAGGTCACAATCACCGCGCATCCCCCATTGGACACGAGGCAGCAATCGTAGAGATGAAATGGTTCAACGACCCATCGCGAGGAGCGATAATCGTCCAGCGTCATCGGCGCATCATGGAACTGCGCCGCGGGATTCTGATTGGCCCACTTGCGCTGGTCCACCGCGATGGCGCCGAGCTGGTCCTGGGTCGTGCCGTACAAATCCATGTGACGGCGCGCGACGAAGGCATAGTGCGCATTGACGCCGAATTGTCCGTAGGCCGCGTTTAGCCCGCGCGCGAATCCATAGGCCGCGGCGGAACCACCGCCACCGCCGCCCTTCACGTCTTTGGGCGCGGGAGGCTTCAACGGTGCATCGGAAAAGACGCATGCAACGGTGTTCGCCATGCCGCATGCGATGGACTGTGCGGCGTGCATTATCATCGCGCCTGCGGTTGCGCCGCCAAGTCCCATCGTGGCGCTCAAACGCAGGTCGCGCAGTCCCATCGCCTGCTGCATCGAGAACGAAGCCATCGTGTTGTCGGCCCAGGTGATTCCTGGATTTACCAACAGACCGTCGAGATCTTCGCGCTTGAGGCCCGCATCGGCCAGCGCGAGCGAGACGGCCTCAATCGCGAAGCCCATCGCATTGGGATGATCGTAGTTCTTCCCCATGCGGGTCTGCCCCAATCCCGCGATGGCGCATTTAGCACGCAAGTCCATGGGAATCGTCTCCGTGAAAGTTCGGCGAAACTGTTCTGCCGACTGACCCTTAGCCTAGGTCTACTCAGGTCAAAAATCCATGGGATGGGTATTTACGGAAAGTGCCTCAGTGAGGGCTGAGGCAAACCAGGTCGCAGAAGAGCGCCGTCAGTCGGCGCAGTTCGCACGTTTCAACGGCAAACCCCATGGCCCATCGATTTCGGGGCCCGAGTTAAGCGCTACACGCCGCCGTTGGCGGCCATCCGAATCGAATTCAGAATGAAAAGGAAGTTGCGCGGATTGGAAACCGGCGCCAGCGCGCTCACTTGCCGGAGCACCTTCAATTCCCCGGGCGTAACGCTATGACGCCGGAGCAGCGCCTGATTGGTCGAGAATTGACGCCACGCATCGGGTTTGCCCTTGCCGGCCGGGATCCGTTCCTCGGTCAGGTGCTTCGCATCCGGATGAATGGAAAACAGCAGCTCGCGTCGGTCGAGATGCAGCGTGTCCGCCAGCCGGCGCAGCAGCGACAAGGACGGATTACGCTGTCCATTTTCGATGTACGCGATGTGGCTGGCTTTGACTCCCACCAAAGCGCCGAGATCTCGTTGCGTCAAACCCAACGAATTCCGAGCTTCTCGGATTTGTGTACCTGGGGCTTTCTTGCTCATTCGGTCACCAGATCTCGGCTCGTCATCGATTTCGGCTCCTTTGGAAGCTTCGGTTGGAAATGCACAGTGGACCGTCGTAAGATGATATAACTGTGTCAAACTACTATTAAAGAGTCAACTGGCTGCGTAAAGATATTAAAATCAGTCCATAGCATCCTGTAGCAAATATCGACAATATGCAGGCCGCTACGAGGCGGCGGACTTAGCGACGCGATGTTGAAATGAATCGTGCTTCGAGGTCGTTTCTTCAATCGATCGGCGCCGCATCCATACGCTGGTGCTCTGCCAGCAAGGCGGATAAGACCTTCTCAATGAACGGCGACGGCCATTCGCTTCCCAACGCGTTGAGTGCGATTAATCTCGGCATTGCGGAAAATCTCCACATCGGTGCGCAGCTCTATGTCTCGATTGATGGTGCAACCGTGGTGGATCTTGGTCTCGGCGAGGCGCGAGCGGGCGTGCCGATGCGGCCCGACCACCTGATGCTTTGGATGTCCTCGGTCAAGCCAGTCACGGCCATCGCGATCGCGCAAATGTGGGAACGGGGACTTCTCGAGCTCGACGACCGAGTCGCGCAATACATTCCTGAGTTCGCGGCGAATGGAAAGTCCGGGATCACGATCCGCCACGTCCTGACGCACACCGGTGGGTTTCCCAAGGCCGCTGCGCAGTGGGCATCATCGACGGCCTCATCGTGGGAGCAAATTATAGGGAAGATAAGCGCCGCACCGCTCGAGGCCGGATGGGTCCCGGGCCAGACTTCCGGGTACCACGTCGCATCGGGATGGTACATCCTCGGCGAGATCGTTCGCCGCCTTGATGGCCGGCCATATTCGCGTTACGTGCGCGAATCGATCTTCGAGCCGCTCGGCATGGGCGACTCATGGCTCGGGATGCCGCCCGAAAGACATCGCGAGTATGGCGATCGCATCGTCGCGATGCATAGCTACGTTTCCGATCGCGAGCGGCCGCGGGCATTCAAACCCGGCTGGGATCCGCCATATCGATTCTGGTCGGGCTCGGAGGAGGCCTGCGCGATTTGCCGTCCGGGTGGAAGCGGATGGGGGCCGTTTCGCGAGCTGGGTCACTTTTACGAGGCGCTGTTGGCGGGCGGCAAAGGAATCGTGAGCCCGCAAACCATCGCGGCGATGACGGCACGGCATACGGTAGGACTTCATGACAGAAGTTTCGGGTACCCGCTCGATCGCGGTCTCGGCGTGGTCGTCGACTCGAAAAAGTACGGTGTGGGAGCCTCCTGGTTCGGCACGCGATGTTCTCCACGCGCATTCGGGCACGCGGGCGCATGGTCCTCGGTCGCCTTCGCCGATCCGGAATATCAGCTGGTCGTCGCGCTGGTTTTCAATGGCATGATGGCAGCCAATCCGCCGAAGCACGACGCGCGCGTGGTCAGTGTCCTCGACGCGCTCTACGACGACCTCGGCATTGGCCGTCATTAATGTGAGTTCGAGGATTGCGACAACCTGGCTGCTCGCGATCTTAATCGCGAGTTGCGCGACCGGATGCCATCAGACGTCGAAGGATGTCGCGCCACTTCCGTTTACTCCCGCGCCTGGAATTCCGATGGCGCGCAGAATCCCCGAACTCGATCGCTTCATCCGCGCCGAGATGGCGCGAGAGAATATTCCCGGTCTCGCCATCGCGCTGGTTCACGACGGCAAGGCGTCCTGGGGCGCGGGCTATGGTGTTGCGAATTCATTTACGGAACGTATCCTGCTTCGCGATACACCTTTCGAGGCTGCTTCGATTGGCAAACCGCTCACAAGCTATGCGGCATTGAAGCTGGTGCAGGACGGCCGGCTGGACTTGCATAAATCGATGAGCAGTTACCTGCAGAAGCAATTCGTCGCGCCCTCCCCGTATCGCGATCAGATCACCGCATGGCACGTGATGACGCATACTTCGGGCCTTTCCAATAACCTGCTCGAGTTGCGACACGAGGTCGCTTTCCAACCAGGTGCCCGCTTCTCATATTCCGGCGTTGGCTTTATGTACCTGCAACGCGTCATCGAAAGCATCACGCATCAGCCCTTCAATGGCTTCATGACGCAAACCGTTTTCGCGCAGTTGGGGATGGGCTCGACCAGCTATTTCCGCTCGATGGGTGACGATCGTATCGCGCGGGGACACCTCTACCTGCTCGGGTTCGCGCTTCCGATGCCGTTTTTTCCTATCGCCCAGCCCAACGCAGCCAACCTGCTATGCTCCGCGGCGACCGATTTGGCGAAATTCGCTGTGGAGTTAATGAATCCTCGTTTCCTCGATCGCGACCTGGTCGGACAGATGCTCAGCGAGCAGGTACAAGGCGCTATCGGCAAAGAACCGGTGTCCTGGGGCCTCGGCATTGGGGTGCATCAGACCGCCGGCGGCAATTGCTTCTGGCAATGGGGCGACAATCCGGATTTCGGGAGCTATCTTCTCGGCTGTCCCGCCGCGAAGATGGCCGTCGTGATTCTCACCAACAGCTCGCGCGGCCGGATCGTCGCGCGCGAAGTCGCATCCAAAGCGCTGGGCGAATGAAGAAGAACGCGCCGATCACGCCAACTACTTACAACGACCTTCAAGCCGCTATCGAGGAAGGATTGCCAATCGAGGACGCCGATCTCTCCCAGCTCGACTGGAAGGATGCCCAATGTGCGGGTGCGACATTCATTCGATGCCGCTTCATTGGTTGTCGTTTCGGGCACGCCGATTTCCGCGGGGCGACGCTGGAGGAATGTATCTTCACCGACAAGGCCACTTCGAAGGGCTCGACCTTCGCGTTCAGTGAGTTGCGCGAGGCGCGTCTCATCCGCTGCGACCTGTCGTTCTGTCTTTTCGATCGATGCAAGCTCTTCGACATCGCGATGGACAAATGCAACCTGCTCGGCGCGCGCTTCGAACATGCGGACTTCAGTCATTCGTACGGACGCAAGGTCACGCCGAACAAAGCCACCATCCATCGATGCAATTTCGAGATCGCGCAACTAGTCGGCGTCCGTCTCCCGCAATGCGATCTCTCGGGCTCCAGCTTTCGCGAGGCCGACCTGACCGATGCCGATTTGACGGGAGCCAACCTGCGCGACTGCGACCTCGAAAAGTGCGAGCTGCTCCGCGCGAAGTTGGCGGGCGCTGACGTGCGCGGCGCAAAAGTCGCGGGCCTCAACCTGCTCAGCCTGGGCAGTATGCAGGGCCTGCGGGTCAGCCAGGAACAGCAATGGCTGCTGCTCGCAGGTTTGGGCATCGAAGTGCATCCTGATTAGCCCCGTTGCACGAGATAGAAACTCAAACGTAGAATTGGGACGGGTACGCAGGAGAAGTCCGAATGGCCGAGCCGCTGACGTTCCAGGCGCTTGCGAGCAGTGACTATGTTCTGTCAAGCGCAGAAAACTACATCTTGTATGTTCTGCTCGAAGCGATTGCGCAGGGTAGCGGCGGTGGCGGTGGTGGCACCCGTCTTCCATTGAATCTCGGGGTCGTGATCGATCGGTCCGGCTCGATGTACGATGAGCGACGCCTCGAATTCGTGATCGACGCGGTCAAGTTCCTCGCCCAGAATGTCGCGCCCGATGACCGGGTTGCGCTGGTGGCATTTGCCGATCGCGCCAAGGTTATCCTCGAACCAAATCAGATCCACGACAAGGGCGCTGTACAGCGCGCCCTCGATGATATCGACCTGCTCGAAATCGGCGGCGGCACCCAGATGGCGCTCGGCATGCAAGCCGGCATCGACGAAGTCAATAAGGGTCACGCTCCCAACCGCCTCAACCGGGTGCTGGTGCTGACCGACGGACAGACCTACCAGGAGACCGCATGCACTGATCTCGCGACCAAGTATCGCGAGGCGATGTCCTTCTCGACCATGGGAGTGGGCGTGGAGTTCAACGAAAAGCTGCTGCAGAAGATCGCGCAGGACTCCAACGGCAAGTACCACTTCATCGGCAATCCGTCGGAGATCCCTCAGCTCTTCGAAGACGAATTATCGGGACTTCGCGCGGTCACGGTACGCAATGGGAGGATCGATGTGACCCTCTCGCAAGGGGTGCAGGTGCGCGAGGCTTTTCGCGCCAGCCCCGAGATTTACACGCTTGGCGCGCCGCTGGTTGACGAGCGCAAAATCAGCTACCAGATCGGCGACCTCGAAGCGGGCGTGCCGGGCTCAGTCCTGCTCACACTGGTGTTGCCACCGCGCAAACCCGGCCCGGTGCGAATCTCCTCGAACGTTTTCACCTACGATGTTCCAGGCGTTGGTGAGCGTAACGCTTCGGTTGACATGACGGTCGAGTACACCCTCGATCGCACGCTGACCAGCAAGCGCAACGGACGCGTGATGAATCTGGTCGATCAGGTATCGATCGCCAAACTACAGGCCAAGGCCGAAGAAGAGCTGAAAGCCGGCAACATCGATCGCGCGACCCGGTTGCTCGGCAACGCGATGCAGGGTACCCAGCGCCTCGGCAATGCCAAAGCGACCCAGGCGCTGGCTGGATTGCTGGATCAGGTCAAGAAGACTCAGACCCTGCAGACCAAGGCCGCCAAGACCACGCTTCTGCAGGCCCAGGCGGTGGTGCGCAAGACTCAGATGTTGGATCCCGATGTGTTAAAGGAGTTCGGCAAGGACGAGTAGTAACCGTCATTTTCTTGATGGTGTGTGATACGCATAGGCGAAAGAAAAGCTGGAACATCTTGAACTGGGAGCGAGAGCCTTCGACCTCACAGCGAGGGGCATAGGAAAACATGATCAAGTGCAGCGAATGCGGTTACGAAAACATGGACGGTCTGGACTACTGCGACGGATGCGGCGCGAAGCTTGCGGCTGCCGCCGGCGCGCCTGCCGCGGGTGGAGCCGGCACTCCGGCTGCACCGGCCGAAAGCGCCCCGGCTGAGGCCCCCGCGGCCGAGGCTGCTGCGGCGCCGGCTGCCCAAGAGCCTGGAGCTGCCGCCGCCGAGGCGCCCAAATCCGACGCGCCTACCGGCGATCTCAACAAGCCCGCGGAGGCACCCGCTCCACCTGCCGAGTCGGCGGCCCCGGTGGCAGCTTTCAAGGCGAAGTTCGTGGTGGTGCGGGGCGGACGTAAGGCGCAGGAATTCCCGCTCGAGGATGGCAACAACCTGATCGGGCGGTGGGACCCGGAAACCGGCTCGTTCCCCGAGGTCGACCTCGACGCTGACGATCCGGAAGCGAAGATCTCCCGCAAGCATGCGCTCTGCCGTATCGAAAATGGTAAAATTACGGTTGAAGATATCGGCAGCCTCAACGGCACCTATGTGAACCGGGGGCAACGTCTTCAGCCCGGCTCCCCGGCCGATATCAAAAACGGCGACGAAATTATTATTGGCAAGACGTTTCTCAAGTTGGTGGTTGAGCCAATCGCCTGATTCCAGACTGCTGGAGAGGCGTGACGCTAGGCCGCGCCTCATATCTTCCAAACTCACCAGGGCGGGCTTCTGACAGAAAATGAATCCGGGTGAGTCCCTCAACACCGGCCACATGCTGGACGGTCGCTATCGCATCCACAAGGTGCTCGGCGTCGGCGGGATGGGCCGGGTGTACATGGCCAACGATACTCGCCTGGCCAATCGCCCGGTTGCGTGCAAGGAGATGATCGTCGGCGATGGCGTCGCGGAAAAAAAGGCCATCGAGGACTTCGCGCGCGAGGCCCGCGTGCTCGCACTTCTCTCGCATCCCGGCATTCCCAGCCTGATCGACTATTTCGTCGAGCACGGACGTCATTACCTGGTGATGGAGTTCGTCGCAGGCGGTGATCTCCAGCACATGCTCGACAAGCTGGGTCCCGGCGGCAAACTCCCCGAAGCTCAGGTGCTCAGGTGGGCGCGCCAGATGCTCGATGTACTGGATTTCCTGCATGGCCAGAAGCCACCGATCGTTTATCGCGACATCAAGCCCGGCAACATCATGATCGACAAGGACGGTCGCGCGATGCTGATCGATTTCGGCATCGCGCGTTTTCTGCCGCCCGGCGGCCGCGGCACCCAGATCGGTTCGGTCGGCTACGCGCCGCCGGAGCAGTACATGGGTAAAACCGAACCGCGGTCCGATCTCTATTCGCTCGCGGCCACCATGCATCATTTGTTGACCGGGCGCGATCCGCAGCTCGAGCCCCCGTTCAGCTTTCCGCAACTGCGCGACTTGAATCCGTCGATTTCGAGGCAGACCGCGGATGCGGTCATGCGCGCGCTCGACAAAGAAGTCGACAAGCGGCCTCGCAACGCTCGCGAGATGCTCAATGCGTTGCCGCCGCCGAGCCCCGACGACAGCAACTTCATAGCTTCGCCGTATCAGCCGACTCGCGAAGCGACCGCGTCCGCGCCGATGGCGGTGATCAAGACGGTCGTGCTGTCGGAGCCGGTGCGCGCACAGCCCGCCGCTGCGCGGATATCTTCCTCGCGACCGATACCTCCGCTCGCCTCGACGATGAAGACCATCGTGCTCAGTAATCCGATCGATGGACCAACCGCCGCGCCGCAACCGCAATCGAGTACCGGGGGAACTTCGCGCAAGGCGATCGAGTTGAAGGACAAGGCGGTCGCGATGCTTGGGCGCGGCATCAAGGTCGGCCTCAAGGCGATCACACCGGTCGTCAATGAGCACGTGATCCGCGAACGCATGGAACCCGCATCTGGCTCCTCGACGGCGAAGACCGCGGACCTGACCAAATCGCGACCGGTCACTCCGGTTCGCCATCTTGACGCGACGCCGTCAACGTCATCCCGGGCCGCGGTGAATACCAACGGCCGCGCCGCGCAGGCAGCGCCCGCGAAGGCGACCGCGCATTTGATCGCGAAGGCGGAGAACCTCAAATTCTCCGTCATGGGCGATCGCGCGGTTATCGGACGCGTGCTGGATCCCAGCGCTGATGCGCCGATTGATATCGATCTGAATCCACTACGGCAGTCGTCGGATCGGGTGTCGCGCCGTCATGCGGAAATCGTGAAACGCGGCGGAGCATTTTTCGTACGCGATTTGGGGAGTCTCAATGGCACCTTCATCGTGGGACGCGGGCGGCTCGGACGCGATCAGCTTTATCAGTTGAAAGATGGCGACCAGATGATGCTCGGCAATGCTATATTGGAATTTCGGAAGGTCTAGCAGGGTTTGAAGATGCGAGTCTTGCTTCCATCGTTAAGTAGCAATGCCCGGAGTGCCGTCCCTTCTCTGGTTGTGCTTTGTGAGACAGGAGACAAGAAGAGGAGGGCGGCGGCGTGATTACCTGCCCTGAATGTGGATTTCAGGCGGCCGACGACGCCAAATTCTGCGATCGATGCGGTCGCGGATTGTCTGCCGCCCCAGCACCTGTGCATGTGCTCTCGACCCGGCCCACGCCGCTCGCGCCCGGTACTGTCGTTCGTGGCTACGAAATCGTCGAGCTTACCGCGCAGGATTCGGTGGAGAATCGCTATCGCGCGATTCGAAAGGCGGATGGCAAGGAGGAGAAGGTCAGCCTGCGCGAGCGCATCGCGCCGCCGAGGGAAGAACCGGAGGAAAGGCCTGTCGAAGACGCTAAGCCTGTATCGCCGCTGCACCCGCCCGCCGTCGATCCTCATGCGAAGACCGCCGAACTGAAGCCTCCGCCGGGAATGACCAATGGCGAGGCAACCCCGCCCGCGTCTGCAAGCGAGGCCCAGCCGCACGAGGCCGCGGCCGTTACAACGACGACTTCCGGGTCGGCCGTTGATGCCGCCCTCGACGTCGCCACTGAGACTTCGGTCGAGGCTGCTCCCGAAATCGAACCCGCCTCCAACGATGCTCCACGTGAAGCTGCCAATGGGGCGATCGCCGAAAGCGCTTCGGCGGTGGACGCCGCCACGCCGGAGCAGGAGTTCATCAAGGATCTGCCGGATCATTTCGCCGACGACCTCGGCGAAGTCTTCGGGCGTGTGCTCGCGCTTTCGATGACGCTGGCGCATCCGGCGTTTGAGAAGGCGAGCTCAGGCTTCGCCAATGACGGTCGAGTCTATCTCGTCTATCCCGATAGCGAGGCCACGCCGCTATCGCGCCGTCGCGGCGGCATCAGGATGAGTGAGCCGGATGCGATCGCGATTGCGCTGCAGGTTTGCCAGGCGGTTGGTTTCGTTCACAAGCGCGGCCTGCGGCTCAACGACATTTGTCCCGAGTCGGTGGCGATCGCGGGCGATGGCCGGGTGAAAATGACCGGCCTCAACTACGTATCCAACGACAACGAGCTGCAGGCCGATCCGATTTTCAATGACGGCTACACTCCGCCGGAGATCTATCGCGGCAAAAAGGCCGACAAGCGCGCTGACGTTTTCTCGGTCGGCGCGCTGCTCTACTCGATGCTCACCGGTGATCGCCTGCAGTCCGAGACCTGGCGCGAGGAAGCCGGTCCGATCCGTTTTTATCCGCCGCATGTGGTTTCGCCGTCGCTCGAGCAGGCGATCCTTCGTGCGGTGCAGTTCAATCCGGGAGATCGATGGCCCAACATCGACGCGCTCAAGGCTGAGCTGCTCAAGCAGAGCGGCGAGGTCAAGATTCGCGCGGCATCGCTGACCAACGTCGGGATGATGCGCGAGTTGAACGAGGATTCGGTGCTGGCGCTGGAATTTTTTCGCGATTCCCAAGTCGAGCCGGCGCAGAATTTTCTCTACGTGGTATGCGACGGGATGGGCGGCGCGGAGGCCGGTGAAACCGCCAGTGCAATTGCCGTAGCAACTATCCGCGACTATGTTGAAGGAAGGTTTCGTCGCGGCGAAACGCAGGCGCTCGGAGACTCCCTGACCGCCGCTCTGGAAGAGGCCAACCGCCTCATCATCGAGTACCAGAAAGAGCGGCCCGAGGCGCGCGGGATGGGTTCCACCGGCGTATGCGCCGCGATCGTGCCTCCGGATGGTGCGGTGGCCTGGGTGGGAGACAGCCGCGCCTACATGCTCGAAGGCGGCACTCTCCGCCAGCTCACGAAAGATCATTCGTTGGTGCAGCGATTGGTTGAGATCGGACAGATCACGGCCGAAGAGGCGCGTCATCATGAGCACAAGAACGTCATCACGCGTTCGCTCGGCGCGCGTCAAAGCGGCGCGGCCGGCGCCGAAATGGTGCCGATCAAACTGCGCCGCGGTGACAAGCTGCTGCTGTGCAGCGACGGGTTGATGGCGCACGTCGACGACCCCGCAATCGCCGAAATCATGAAGCGCTACGACGATCCATATCCCACCGCGCGCGAATTGATCGCCGCGGCGAATGCCGGCGGCGGCAGCGACAACATTTCCGTCATCGTGGTCTTCGCCAGCTAGCAATCATGGCTGCCAGTCCTCCCCCGCTTGCAGGAAATCCGACCGGGCCGCTGAACCCCGGCAAGTTGCTCGCCAATCGCTACCTGGTCGAGCGGATGCTCGGCGGCGGCGGCATGGGAGTGGTTTATCTTGCACGCGATCAGCGCCTCGCCAATCGTCCTTGCGCGATCAAGGAAATGGTCGATCACTTTATCGATCAACAGCAGCGGCTGGAGGCCAATGACTACTTTGCGCGCGAGGCCGACACGCTGGCGCAACTGAAGCATCAGGCGATTCCGGCCATCACCGATCGCTTCGACGACCAGAATCGCCATTACCTGGTGATGGAGTATGTCGAGGGGCGCAACCTTGAGGAGGAACTCGCCGCACGCGGCGGCGATCCACTACCCGAGGGCCTGGTCATCGACATCGTGCGGCAACTGTGCGACGTGCTCGGCTACCTGCACAACATGACGCCGCCGGTGGTCTACCGCGACATGAAGCCCTCCAACGTGATGCTCACGCCGAAAGGGCGGGTGGTGCTGGTCGACTTCGGCATTGCAAGGCTGTTCAAGGCCGCGCGCAAGGGCACCATGATCGGCACGCTCGGCTTTGCACCACCCGAACAATACAAGGGCGAAGTCGATCCGCGCAGCGATATCTACTCTCTCGCCGCTACCATGCACTACATGTTGACGGCGCGCGATCCGGAAAAATTTCCGCCGTTCAGTTTCCCGAAGCTGAGGGAGTTGCGCCCAGACGCTTCCAGCAACCTCGCGGCCGCGATCGATTCGGCGCTCTCCTACAACGTCGAGGGACGACCGCAGACCATCGAGGCCTTCCGCGACATGATGCTGTATGGCGCGGGGATTTCAGCGTCGGGAGCGGTGGTGAACTCGCAGGCCGGGACGGCCGGATTGCCGCCGGTGGCGATCGGCGACATCGGCGAATTGCCGATAGCGCCTCGCGCGCCGCGCGGCGCGGTCAGGCGCGCATTCGGGCTCATCACGTTTTCGCTGGTGCTGGCGGGAATCGCCTTTGGTGCGACCTACGTGTATTCCGATCCGATGCTGCAGTTGCGGCTCGGGATCAAGCCGTTGATCGATTCGCTGCCCTGGAAGCACGAAGAACTACTGGCTGAAGCCCGGCAGCATCCGCTCGAATTCCAGCAGATGTCGGTCATGCTCTCGAGCCGCGATGGAACGCCGGTGTCCGCGCCCAAAGCAAGTTTCACCGATCTCGAAATCAGCAACCAGAAGTACCTGAAGTGGCAGGCGACTTTTAAGAATGACCTTCATGGGTTGGAGGGTCGCAACGACAACGTCGAGGCACGCTTTTATGACGCTGGCGGTCATCAAATCGCCTCCAGCGATCAGAGTTTGTTCGTTGGACCTTCGCAAAAAACCGTTGACTTCAGTGGGGTCGCGCTGATGCCCGATCTCACTTCGCGTGCCGCCGGCGCCTACCGGGTCGCGCTCTACCTCGGCGACAAGTACCTCGCCGCGCAGCAATTCACCGTCACACAGGATCTCGCGAACAAAGCCAAATCGGCAAGCGACGCCATCACCACCCCGGCCACGGTTTCGCCCGCAGATGCTGCCAAGAAGGCCGCGGCGGAAGAGAAAAGGTATGCCTATATCCAGGAGGTGAGGCGCAAGCCGCTGGAGCTGCAGCATATTGAATTTCTCAACAGCACCAAGACCGGAACCCCGCTTTCATCGCCGGCCGAGAGCTTCGACGTTTCGAAGGTGCTGTTCGTCGGATGGCAGGTGAATTTTAAAAACCGTCTGTACAAGCTGGATGCGAACCAATATCGCGTCGATGCGGCGTATATCGCGCCCGATGGTCGCACACTCGGGAGCGTCAACGACTGGAAGAACGTACCGGCTACGGACAAAACCGTCACTTTCAGTGGACGCGTCGGTAATTCCGCTGGAGGAGCGTTCCTCCCTGGAACCTACACCGTCAACTTCTATTTGAATGGTCAATACTTTGCGCAAAAGCGCTTCGAGGTGCTTGCTGATACTGGAGGCTCACCCTATGCGGTTCCTCCCAGCGGAAGTTCCGCGGGAGGCGGTCTGATCCCACCGAGCCTCGGCAGCGGCGCGATTTCCTCGGGTCCGGCGCTGAGCGGACCTACCGTCGCGAAGGGAAATATCACCGGTCTGGGCGGAAGCGGAAATTCTGACATGGAGTTGCGCTTGCGTCCGCAGCCGAATGGCTTCCTGCACGGGGAGCTGACGATTCATAAATCGGGCTTCGGCGCCACGCCGATCGAAGGATTCGTGCGCGGCAATCACCTCCAGTTCACGGTTCCGTACGGCACCGACACCTACTATTTCGAAGGTGAGACTCGCGGCGGCAATCTTTCCGGTACCTTCGAATCGGGTCCCTCGGGTGGACGCGGCACCTGGACCGCGCGCGCCTACTAGGTCTTCCGATCGAATCGAGAAAGGTTTTCCACTCAGCGCCGATAGTCACTTTGGCCGATGGGCGGGCCGACTGTTGTTCGGGTCAGGATTACCCAGCTCATCCGGCATTTCATCTGAGTACGGATCAACCGCCTTCGGGGAGGCGGAGTCAGGGTCCTGGGCGCTCGGCGTATCACCGGAGGGTTGGATCTGCGCCTTGTTATGCCGATGTCGTCGCGTCTTCATCTTCCATGGTCGGGTGGTCGGACCATCATCACGAATCAGGCTTCGAGGTCGCCATTGTGACTTGTTTTAAACATCGATCCTGACCGGCTTTTAAGTGGTTTCACACTTTTATGCTTGAACCCCGAGCCTGCACGCGCAATCCTTTCGGTACCTCATGGCTAGTAATGTCTCGCGTGAAAAGCTTCTGTTCTATGCCGTCGCCGGCGGTCTCGGCGGCCTCGCCGCATGGGGCGCCGCGGAACCCTTCATGGGGATTCACTCGATTTATGGCCGCGACATCGTCCTGGGTGCGCTCGTCGGCGCCTTCATTGCGGCTTTTCTGGCCTCGATCGAGGCGCTGAGCGTCAGCCAGAATCGGCTCGCCCTGCGGGGAATCCGAACCGGAGGAATGATCGGCGCGATCGGCGGGGCAGTCGGCCTGATCGTCGCCGAACTTGCCTTCGATGTGATGCCGGGCTTCTTCGGTCGGATCCTCGGATGGGCGGTGCTCGGGATCGCGGTCGGGCTCGGCGTCGGATGGGCGACCGGCTCCAATGCGCGACGACGCAATGGCGCGCTCGGCGGCGTCGTCGGTGGCGCGCTCGGCGGTTTGTTCTATCAGAGCCTAACCACCACGTTTCCACAGGCGTTCGGGCGCGCTATCGCGATCATCATTTTGGGCGCGCTGATCGGCTTCTTCATCGGATTGGTCAGCGAACTGCTCAAGCGCGGATGGCTGATGGTGGTACGTAGCCAGAGCCGCAACGCGCGCGAGGGCCGCGAGTATCCGCTCGCCAAGCAGGTGACGATCATCGGCCGCGCCGAGGAATGCGACGTGGGCTTATTCGGCGACCAGAGCGTGCTCGGACATCATGCGATTATCAGGCTCGAGGGCAAGAATTACTCGATTGCGCCGACCAGTGGCGGGTCCGTGGTGGTAAATCGCCAGCCGATCGCCGGCAAGCAAACGCTTCGCAATGGCGACCGCATCGAGGTCGGTGGCACACTGTTTCTATATCGTGAACGGAGCCAGGCGGCGCAGGGTTAACTATGGCCATCCAGATTTCCCCCGCTAGGGCAAAGGGGCTGATGAGTTGAGACGAAACACGCGATTGCAGCGTGGCGGGTTCGCACTCCTTGCGCTGGTAGTCGCGGGATGCTCGGTGCTTGGGCTGGGCGGTCCGAGCGGGCCTTCGACGCCCACCTCCGTGCAGACCGTCGAGTACTATCCGTACCAGGTTAAGGGCTACCAGAATTCCTACCCGCATCGCACCATTGTGATCCTTTTGCCTACCGATTCACGCGACCTCAACGGCCCCAATGCAGCTGCGCTCGCTGGCCAACCTGCGATCGGCATCGTCACCGACCAATCCGAAAACGTGATCCAGCGGCTCTACAGCCAGCCGCTTTCCCCGACGGTTCAAGGGGCCATCGCGCGCTCCGCCGAGGAAGCGGGCCTTAGCTCGATCCCGGAGAATCAAAGCGTCTATGTTGGCGAAACCCAGCGAACCGCAGATTATGTGCTCGCCACGCAGATCACCAAATGCTGGGTCAAGAAGCATCGTGGGCCAGACGGCCGCTTCGGTCCGACCTGGAGCACGGTTGCCGATTTCTCGCTTCAAGTGACGGTGTACAAACCGCCCTTCAAGACTCCCTTCTGGCAGGGTTCCAGCAGCCAGTCGTATTTCGATCCGCCGATCGGCAGCTTCGGCCTCGGGCCCGACGACGAGGCGGGAATTTACGACGAGCCGGGACAGGTGCTATCGGTCGCGATGACGCGGGCGGTCGCCGGAATATTCCAGCGCGAGGATTTCCGCGCCCTGGTCCAGGGCGACCACATGACGGTGCACTGACGCGCCTCCTTCCGACTGGTTTGCCGTTCCGTTAGCCTAGACGAATAGCGTCGTTGCGCGTGAAGAGCCTTCGCGGTTGGACGCGACGCAACATCCAACGCGAATCGTCCATATTCCACTAGCGCCAATCAGGTAACCGCGATGCCCGACACTCATTCCAATACTGTTGAAATAGCTCGGCCCGGCTCCTCGCTCGATGGAGCGCCGTGGTCGCGGCGAAATTTCCCACCCTGCATTTTGTGTATCTTCGGCGGCGCCGGCGATCTTAGCCATCGCAAACTGCTCCCGGCGCTGTACAACCTGATGGTCGACAAGCTGCTGCCGCAGAAAATCACGATCGTTGCCTTCTCCATCGAGGACCTCGACAACGAGAAGTACCGCGCGTTCGCGCGCGACGGCATAGAGAAATTTTCGCGTCAGAAGATCACTGATGAGAACTGGAGCAAATTCGCCCCCCTGCTCCGATACGTGCGCGGTAGCTTCACCGAGTCGGCCGACTACAACAAGCTGCGCAAGCGGCTGGAGGAAATCGATCAGGAAGTCGGCGCCAACGACAACCGGATTTTCTACTTCGCGATTCCGCCCAATTTCATCGAGACCTGCGCATCCAATCTGAACAGCAATGGCATGGTCTCAAAGAACGAAAAGCCCTTCACCCGAGTGGTGGTGGAGAAGCCGATTGGGCATGACTATGCCAGCGCGAAGGACATCAACGATCGGCTCGCCAAGCATTTCGACGAGGACCAGATCTTTCGCATCGACCACTATCTCGGCAAGGAGACGGTGGAAAACCTGATGGTGTTGCGCTTCGCGAATGCGATCTTCGAGCCATTGTGGAACGCGAAGTTCATCGATCATGTGCAAATCACGGTTGCCGAATCCGAGGGCGTCGGTACCCGCGCGGGCTACTACGAACGGGCGGGCGCACTTCGCGACATGGTGCAGAGCCATCTGCTGCAGGTGCTTTCCCTGCTTGCGATGGAGCCGCCGCGCACCACCGGAGCCAACTCGGTCCGCGATGCCAAGCTGGATGTGCTGCGTACGCTGCGGCCGTTTGCTCGCGAAGACGTCGACAAGTGGGTGGTCCGTGGCCAGTACACCGAAGGACTTATTCACGGGCAGCACGTAAAGGGCTATCGACAAGAGGAGCAGGTCGCATCTGACTCGAATGTGGAAACCTTTGTGTCGCTAAAGTGCTTTATCGAAAACTGGCGATGGGCTGGCGTACCGTTTTACCTGCGCACCGGAAAGCGGCTGCCCAAAAGGGCGAGCGAGATCGCGATCCAGTTCAATTCGGTGCCACGAATTCTGTTCAACACCTCGCCGCGCGCGCCGCTGGCGCCCAATGTGCTCAGCATCCGGATCCAGCCTGAGGAGGGATTAGGGTTGAACATCATTTCGAAAATGCCGGGCGCGGACTTACGCCTGGCGCCGGTCAAGGTCGATTTCCATCAGAAGAGCGCATCGCCCGAGGCCTACGAAACCCTGCTTCGCGACACTTTGCTTGGCGACCAAACCTTGTTCATGAGGCGTGACAGCGTCGAAACGGCGTGGCAATTTGTGCAGCCAATACTGGACGTGTGGGCCGAAACTCCAGTAGAACCCCCGATGTACGCAGCGGGCTCATGGGGCCCACTGGAGTCGGCATTGATGGTCGCGGCCGACAAGCGAAGCTGGCGAACGCTATGACGGTCCGGCGCCTGAGCGCCGGGGAATGCACAACGGCGCGGGTGGCGCCGGGGACACGAACCAAATGGGGCAGCAGGCGCCGATACTCTCGGATCATCTTCACACACGAAAAAAAACCTCCATGCCGACCGCCGACCTGGCGCTGGTGATCGGGCGCATCGCGCTGGCGGGCAAACTGATCGCGGGCGAATTGGCGCGTGCCTCGATCGTTGGAGGGTTGGGATACTCCGGCGAGGTCAACGTCCACGGCGAAGAACAAAAGAAGCTCGATGACTGGACCAACGAGGTCTTCCTGCGCCTGTTCGAGAACTGCGAACCGATATGCAGCCTCATCTCGGAGGAGATGGAAGCGCCGAAGCATTATGAACGCAGTTGCCATAGCCGCGATCGGGCAAGCTACGCGCTGCTGGTCGATCCGCTTGACGGCTCCTCCAATACCGACATCAACGGCTCAATGGGCACGATCTTTTCGGTTCGCAAGCGCGCGCCCCGACACAGCAACGATGTGAAAGATTTGCTGGGGCCCGGCTCGCAGCAAGTGGCCGCCGGATACGTCTTGTACGGACCCGCGACGCAGTTGATATACACCGCCGGCGCGGGGGTCGATATGTTCACCTTCGATCCGCAAATCGCCGAATTCGTGGTGTGGAAGGAAAACCTCAAGATGCCGGCGCGCGGTCCCTACTATTCGTGCAACCAGGGCAACATCGCCAAATGGCATCCCGGCGCGCAGAACCTGGTCCAGCATCTCACCAGCCGCAAGGACAAAAACACCAGCTACTCGATGCGCTACTGCGGGGCATTCGTCGCCGATTTCCATCGCTGCCTGATCGATGGCGGGATGTACCTCTATCCGGGCGAGATCAGCGCCGACGGCAAGAGCAAGGGTAAGCTTCGACTGATGTATGAATGTGCTCCGTTGGGAATGATCGCCGAGCAGGCGGGCGGTCGCGCCTCCAATGGCAAGGGACGTATCCTCGATGTGGTTCCGAAGGATATCCACGATCGCGAGCCGGTTTACGTCGGGAGCGCGACCGAAGTCGCGATGGCGGAGGAATTTCGCGCCGAGGGCTAAACTCTCCCTACCGTTATTATCGGCGCGTGGATTAGAATTTCCCGCATGGCAGCCGTGATTCTTGCCGGTGATGTCGGCGGTACCAAAACCAACCTCGGCCTGTTTCACCTCGAGAATCGCGCCCCGATATCGCTGCGCCAGCATCGGTACGTCACGAAGGATTTCCCGAGCCTCGAAGCCCTATGCGCGGATTTTCTCGCTGCCGAAAAGGGACCCATCGCGTCGGCATGCTTTGGCGTGCCCGGCCCCATCATTGGTGGCGAGGCGCGCGCCACCAACGTTCACTGGACGATGCGGGAAGACAGTCTTCGCCGTGCGCTCAATGGCGCTCCGGTGCGGCTCATCAATGATCTCGGCGCTGCGGCCTATGGCGTGATGCATCTGGCGGACTCCGAGGTATGCGTCCTTCAGCGCGGTACGTTTCCACTACATCAAGGCGACCTCGCGATCATCGCGGCGGGAACCGGCCTCGGCGAGGGCGCGCTGGTATTCGAGAACAACCGCTACTATGCGATCGCATCCGAAGGTGGGCACGCCACCTTCGCGCCTCGCGATGACGAGCAGATCGAACTGTATCGATATTTGCGCAGGCGCTTCGGTCATGTCAGTGCTGAGCGCGTGCTTTCGGGTCCGGGGCTCTTCAACATCTACAGCTTTCTGCGCGAGCATCGCAGGACGCCGGAACCGGCGTGGCTCAGGGAGCGTCTCGCCAAAGAAGATGCGAGTGCGGTGGTGAGCGAGGCCGGCCTCGAACACCGCGACGACGAGTGCGTGCATGCTCTTGAAATATTTGTCGACATCTATGGCGCCGAGGCGGGAAATCTCGCGCTCAAGGTTCTGGCGCTGGGCGGCGTCTATGTGAGCGGCGGCATCGCGCCGAAGATTCTGCCCGCGCTGACCGATGGCCGTTTCATCCGCGCGTTCGTCGACAAGGGCCGGCTCGACGAGATGTTATCAAGGATCGAAGTGCGGGTTGCGCTGAATCAGAACACTGGACTCATCGGCGCGGCATATTGCGCCATGTCGGTGCTTGAGTAACTTTGTCTTTGTAGAAAGCTCCAACGAAAGGTGCGAGGAAGCATCACCATGATGACCAAGCGTGTCAAAGAAATTCTCAGTCACTATCCGGGGGAGAACGCCGGCGTGCTCTCCAACCTGGCGCGGATGATGATGTCCGGACGTTCTCGGCGGCACCGGCAAACTAGTCATCCTGCCGGTTGACCAGGGCTTCGAGCATGGCCCGGCGCGCAGCTTCGCCGTCAATCCGCCGGCTTACGATCCGGCCTACCATTTCCAACTTGCGCTCGACGCCGGCTGCAATGCGTATGCCGCACCATTGGGATTCCTCGAGGCCGCCGCAGCCGAGTTCGCCGGAGCGTTGCCGCTCATCCTCAAGCTTAACAATCATGACGTCTTGCATGACGAGAAGGATCCGCTCTCGGCACAGACCGCGAGCGTCAAAGATGCGCTGCGCATCGGAGCCTCAGCGATCGGCTTCACGATTTATCCCGGCTCCTCCAATGCGCAGGTCATGTATCAGCAACTTCGCGAGCTCGCACTGGAGGCCAAATCGCATGGCCTCGCGGTGGTGGTGTGGTCGTATCCACGCGGCTCCGACCTCAGCAAAGAAGGCGAGACCGCGATCGATGTGGTCGCCTACGCGGCGCAAATCGCGGCGCAGTTGGGCGCGCATGTCATCAAGGTGAAGGCGCCGTCGGCGCACATCGAGCTGGCCGAGGCGAAGAAGGCCTACGAGAAAGCAAAGGTTCCCATCGAGACGCTGGCCGATCGCATCCGCCACGTGGTGCAGAGTTCATTCAACGGCAAGCGCATCGTGATTTTCTCGGGCGGCGCGACGGTGGGCGACGAACAGTTGTTGACCGAGATTAAAGGCATTCATGAGGGCGGCGGCTTCGGATCGATTGTCGGGCGCAACTCCTTCCAGCGTCCGCACGACAAGGCGGTCGAGCTGCTCGGAAAGATCATGTCGATCTACGCGAGCTGATTAAGCGGAAACATGAGACTCAAGGGGCCGCATCAAGCGGCCCCCTTGGTTTTTATGGAGAACCACATTAACGAGGTTAGGGTCTACCTGCGCTTGGCGGCGGCTGAAGGATCCAACACTCGCAACCCAGCGAAGTACTGGCGGTAGAAACCTCGATCTCGGGTAAGTAAGCGATCGGCAGTCACCAAGGCGTGGGCTCCGATCAGAAAGTCGGCGGCGATCCGAACGCGGGACCCACCGACCGCTCGATAGCTTCTCCAAAACTCTGCCGCCCGCAGCGCCGCAGTTTGAGTCGTTGGCGAGAATGAGATCGACAATCCCTCCATCTCGTCAATGAACTGTCGGAAATCTGCAAAGACCGCCGCGGTTTCCGCCCAAACCACATCCGAGGCGACCAGCGCGCCTTCTTGCCAGCAGCGCCGCAGCGCACTTGAAGAAACTCCGACGAACTTCGGATTGGCCCCAAACACATCCAACAAAATGTTGGTGTCAACTGCAGTGATCACCGCCGTCCACGGAGCTGCGCCATCACCGCATCGGTGTCAATCTTTTTTCCGAGGCATCCGATGGCTTTGGAGACGGGGTCGCCCCCGCTCTTAACCGCGATCAGGCGGCCCCGTTCTTCGCTGAACTCCAAAATGGTCCCCGGCTTGACGCCGAGCTTTTCGCGCAAGCGTTTCGGGATGGTCACCTGACCGCGTTCCGCGACCCGCGCTTTCATACTTTTCATACGAAAAAGTATGGTACCACGCCACGGTCGTCTCAACCCTACTCTACCCGCGATTGTCGAGCCCCATCCTCCGCGCGATGATCACCTTCATGATCTCGTTGGTGCCCGCGTAGATCGATTGCACCGCTGCGTCCGCATAATCAGTCGCCACCGGATACTCCATCATGAAGCCATAGCCACCATGTAGCTGGAGGCACTGGCTCGCGGTTCGCTTGAGCATCTCGGTGGTCCACCACTTCGCCATGCTTACTTCGGTGACCACATCGTCGCCGCGAATGTGCGCCGCGATCAGGCGGTCCACGAAGGCCTGGCTGACTTCGAGCTCGGTCGCCATCTCGGCCAGCTTGAACTGCGTATTCTGAAACGATGCGATGGGCTGTCCGAAGGCGCGGCGCTGCTTGGTGTATGCGATGGTGTCTTCGAGGCATCGCCGGGTGCTCGCGGTCGCGCCGATAGCTGTCGTCAGCCGCTCCTGCTGCAGCTTCTCCATCAGCATCTTGAAGCCGTTGCCCTCCCGCCCGAGGAGGTTGGTGACCGGCACGCGGCAATCTTCGAAGAACAGCTCGCTGGTGTCCTGCCCCTTGAAGCCGAGCTTGTCGAGCTTGCGGCCGCGATTGAAACCGGGAGCGTCACCGTCGACCAGGATGAGGCTGATTCCGCGATGCGGCGGGTTCGCCTTAGGATCGGTCTTGGCGACCACGATGATGAGGTTCGCAATCTGGCCGTTGGAGATAAAAATCTTTGACCCGTTGATGACGTAGCTATCGCCATCGCGGCGCGCGGTGGTTTGGACCGCCGCCAGGTCGGAGCCGGTCCCCGGTTCGGTCATCCCAATCGCGAGGATGATCTCGCCGGCGATTGCGCCGGGAAGGTAGCGACGCTTTTGCTCCTCGTTTCCGTAAGTCGTGATGTAGGGCATGCAGATGTCCGAGTGCAGCCCCATCATCAGGCCGTGCGCGCGCACCCGCGCGAGTTCCTCATTGACAATGGCGTCGTAGGCGAAGTCCGCCCCGGCGCCGCCATACTCCGCAGGCGCATTGGCGCCGAGGAATCCCGCCGCTCCCATCTTGCGCCAACTCTCGCGATCGCTCATGCCTGCGCGATTCCATTGCTCGATCTTGGGCACGATCTCGTGGTCGACGAACTTGGCGACCTGGTCGCGGAACATTTCATGCTCTTGGGTGAAAATATCTCGGCGCATGCTTTTCTCCTCGTGACGGGGCAGAATCTTCGCACGGACCGATGTGCCGTTCCAATCGCGCGAAGCTTGGGTCGTGAGTCATATTTGGACCGCCATGCTGATCGCGACGCCACTTGCTTTTCGATGCCCTGACGTGAGATGGCGTCCGGCGTGACTGATGCCACCGCACCAACTACATCGGCTGTCGATGAACTGCGCGAACTGACGCCCCGCGCCATCGTCCTCGGACTCATCCTTGCCGTGATCCTCGGCGCAGCGAATGCCTACCTGGGCCTCTACGCAGGCCTGACCGTCTCGGCGAGCATTCCCGCCGCGGTCGTTTCGATGGCGATACTCCGCATCCTCGGCGGCTCGACGATTCTGGAAAACAACGTGGTGCAAACCGTCGCGTCGGCGGGCGAGGCGGTTGCGGCGGGCGCCATCTTCACTTTTCCCGCACTGGTGATCCTGGGATGGAAGGGCGACCTGCCTTACCTGGACGTCACCGCGCTATGCCTCGCCGGTGGCACGATGGGCAGCCTGCTGGTGGTGTTCCTGCGTCGGGCCTACATCGTGGAGGAAAAGCTACCCTTTCCGGAGGGCCTCGCATGCGCGGAAGTTTTGCGCGCGGGAGCGAAAACCGCGAACGCCGCGCCGCTGTTCTACGGCGGGATCATTTCGGCGGTGCTGAAAACCTCGCAGGACATCGCGGGCCTGGTGCCCGGCATGTTTTCCGGCGCGCGATGGATCGGTGGCGCCGCGATTGCCGGATCAGTCGACATTTCGGCCGCGTTGTTGGGTGTCGGTTATATCGTGGGCGTCAGGGTCGCGACGCTGGTCTTTCTCGGAGCCGCGATCGCATGGTTCGTCGCGGTTCCAATCGCGTCCGCGAGTCACCCCGAGCTTCGCGCGATCGGCGCCTATGCCGCCGCGAACCGGGTCTGGAGCGACGAGGTGCGATATCTCGGCGTCGGCGCGATGCTTACCGGGGGCGTCGTCACGTTGTGGCGGTTGCGCTCGCGAATCAAGACCGCGCTCGCTGACAGCATCCGGGTGGTGCGCGCGGGAAGTTCCGCCGTCGCGACCTTGCGCGAGGACACCGATCTTTCGGCCACCACCATCGTCACCGCATCGGCATTTGCGTTGCCGGTGATTTTCGCGTTGTGCATGGTGCTGACGGGAAGCATCGCGCTGAGCCTGGCGATGGCGATAGTGCTCGTCATCGTTGGATTTTTCGCGACTGCGGTGGCTGGATATTTAACCGGTCTGGTGGGCGCGTCCAACAATCCGGTCTCCGGCGTCACAGTGATTGTTCTGCTCGCGCTGGCGCTGATGCTGAAGTTGCTTGGCGTCTCGGCGGGAGTTGGCCCGCGCCTGGCGATCATGGCCGGCGCAGTGGTGTGCACGGCGGCAGCGATGGCGGGTGACTCGATGCACGATCTGGCCACCGGATATCACGTCGGGGCAACCCCGCGCGCGCTCGAAATCGCGGTTCTCCTTGGCGCGGCGGCGTCGGCGTTCATCGTCGCGCCGGTGCTGAATCTGCTCCTCAACGCATACGGAATCGCAGGAACACCGGGCGCGAAAGCGAATGCGCTGGCGGCGCCGCAGGCGTTCCTGATGGCAAAGGTCACTCAGGGCGTTTTCAGCGGTGGCCTGCGATGGGGCATCATCGCGATCGGCGCTGCGCTTGCCGCTGCTCTCGCGATCTTCGATGGACAACTTGAGCAGCGCGGCAGCTCCTGGCGCACGCCAATCATGCCGGTTGCGATCGGACTTTATCTGCCGCTGGGACTGAGCGTCGCGATTCTGGTGGGTTCGCTGGCCAGCCTCGGCCGCCCGCGCGAGGAAGGCGGATCCGGCATCCTGTTCGCCGCAGGCCTGGTCGCCGGCGAGGCGCTGATGGGCGTCGCGAGCGGAGCGCTGGTCACCGCGGGGGTGCGGCTTCCGCTCTTTTGAGGTCGCCACTCAATCCGGTCGAATTCGCTCGCTGCGTGCGAATGGCGGGCACTGCGACAGCATCGACATCCAGCGCGTAGTGCGCGGTGAGATCGTCTTCCTCGTGCCCATCGGTTGCATGTCTGTGTCTGGTCGCGCGAAACGAACACATCGTTGGTTACTTTTGCCGCTAGCTCTCCGCCAACTGCTTCAACTTCGGGAGCAGCTTGTCCCACACCGCCGCCGCACCGGGTTGGATCTGTTCGCCATTGGCAAGCTTGCTGAAGTCGCCATGGGAGATGCAAAGAGTAGTCACTCCGTCGTGTTCGGATAGTGCGTAGGTTTGCGTGATATCGTCTTCGTCGCGGCCCGAGGTCGGTTGCATTTCGGGTCTGGTGGCGCGAACGGTAAACCGCAAGAGGTGGTTTTCCTCCACGGCAGCAACAGTTCCGGACACGTAGACCTGGCCTTCCGCGTTTCTCCAGAGAACCCCGCCGCCAACCTTCCAATCCGCATCGATCGGGCCAGTCGCACCGAAAACCCCAGACCATCGCGTAGTGAACTCCGGACTGGTGAGGATGGTCCAGACTCTGGAAGCCGGCGCCTTAATTTCGATTGAGCGTTCTACGTACAACTTCATCATGCGAAACGGGTCGCCTCGCGATGGTTACGAAAATAACCGATTGCTAGTGCTTTCCGTAGTCGAGGCGGACGCCCTTGCGTTGGGCGAGGATGTAGGCTTCCATCGCGCGCAGGCGCGGATCGTTGGGGTCCATCGTTTTGCCCTTGACGGGATTCTCGATGCACCATTCGATCATGTCGCGCAGCAGCGCCACGCGCTGCAGTTGGACCTGGTACTTGGGGTAGGTCTCGGGATGCGTGTTGGCCGCATCGGGGTGGCACATATCGCAACTGACGCCGATGGTGCCGCCGAGCTTGTCAGTGCTGTGAAAAACTTCCTTGCCCTCTTGTACGAAGCGATCGGTATTGGCCTGCCAGACCTTGAAATCGCGCTCGTTGAAGCTCGCGTAGGTATCGCCTTGTTGTGAGGGAAGCTTCTTGTGTCCGGGGCCGCTGATAACCGGATTCCGTTGCGGTGGAGGCGGCGGCGCCGACGGCGCTACCGGTTCCGCCGCCGCCGGCTTCTCGGCGACAGGAGCGCTCGCGCCCTCAGGGGATTTCGCAGTGCCGCCGGCCTCCGGCGACGATTGGGGCGACGCGCTATTCTCCTCGGCGGTCTCGTCCTGCGCCATTTCCCAATGCTGATCGGGATGCTTGCGCTCCCACTCCGCCATCAGCGAATGAGTGACTGCGATCGCTTGTTCTCGGGTCATCGCCTGGCCCGGCTTGAGCCCCTTCACTTCCGTCTTGGTGACGCCGTCGCACAGTTCGACCACCACTCCGCCATTCGCGGACGCACCGGTCTGATGGGTTGGAAGCTGCTGCGCGGACAGATTCGCCGCGAAATAACCAAGGCCGCCAAGCGTGGCAGTCGCAATCAACGCGGTCAGAACTTTGGTATGAGGCTTCATCAGTAGCTCGCGAACTGCGGCGCAGGCGGCCGGTTGGATTGCCCGCGCGAAGTCAGGTAAGTCGCCTTGACGGTGACCGGGTTGCGATCCCACAGGTTATAGATGGAGTCGGCCAGGCCATCGGAACGCACATTGAACTGGCCATCGCCGAGGCCGTCGAACTGGTCGAAGGGGTCAGCGCGATTCATCTGCACGGTCAGCGGCGGTAGCCCTTGCGGCGCGTATGGCCATGGCCACGCAGTCGAAAGCATCCCGTAGAAGCTGATGTTGTGAATCTGGTTCATCAGCATCTGATGGGTATGGCCGTGGATGACGGTGGTTTTATCGTAGGGACGCAGGATCTCCTGCACCTCGTCGGCATCCTCGGTCCAGAAATTCCAGTTGCGATAATATTTGTAGAGCGGCGAGTGCGAGAAGATCAGCAGCGGCGTCGAGGTGTCGACTTTCGCGAGATCTTTTTTCAGCCACTCACGCTGCGCGCTGCCGACTTCGAAGCGGGACTGGGTGCCGTTATCGAGACCCGCGACGGTTTGCATGCGCTGCTCGGGCGTCATCTTGAGCGGGGTCCAGAAATCCTTTTCATTCACGCTCATAAGGGTGATGACGTGGACGCCCTTCCAATCGAAGGAATAGGTCGGCGGGCCGAAAAATTCCTGCCACGTCTCGCCCATGTCGAAAAACCAGTCGTGTTCTCCGACCATCATCTTAACCGGCGCCTTCACCTCATTGAGGATTTGCTTGCCGAGTTCCAACTCCTTGCGCCGCCCAAGCTGCGCGAGATCGCCGCCGAACAAAACGAAGTCCGGTTGCGGGTCGAGCGCGTTGACATCCTCGACCGCTTTGACCGCGGCGCGCACGAAGCGCTGATTGAGCGTGCGCTCATAAAGATGCGAATCCGAAATGTAGGCGAAGGTGAATGGTCGCTTGCCCTCGGCGCCCTTTGCGCCATTGGCTTTGTCGGTCGCAGCGTCGGCCAGCGTGATGAGCTGGAACGAATGCGGCGGCATCAGACCCTTGGCCGCCACGGCGCCCATGGTAGCGCCGAGTACCTTCAGGAAGCTGCGCCGATCGAGTCCGCGCAGTCCGCGTAGGACCCTATCGCGCTCCTCCATGTACTTCGTTTCAACGCTCTTATGCCGAACCGCCATCGCGGGAACCTCGTTGAAGGCTTGGTTTGATTCAGGATTTCAAAAGCCGCCGATCAGTGCGGGATTTTCTTTCATCTGATCCTGCTCAGGTCCGATATCGCCAAAGGGACCGGACAGGTTCGGATCGTTGCGACCTTTGAGTCCCATCGCGGCATCGACGTCGCGCTGCGGCCGGTCGGTCTTCGAGCGCGCGAGCTGCGCGGCATACTCATGCTCGGCCGCATCGGCGTAGCGCGGGCTGGTCAGGGATTCGAGGAACGCCACCAGGTCATCGATCTGCTGCTCGGACAGCCCGAGTGGAACGATGCCGCCGTCCAAATACGGATTCTGCACGCCGCCTTTGTTGTAATGGTCGATGGTGTCCCACAGCGTCGCCTGCGAGCCGTCGTGAAAATATGGCTCAGTTACCAGCAGGTTGCGCAGGCCCATGGTGCGAAAGGCGCCGATATCGTGGGGCTGCTTGGTGACCAGGAAACGGCCGAGTTCGCTCATGTCGGTTTGAATCGCGAGCTCATCGATCTTTTCGGCGCCGTTGCCGCCTTCCGAGATAATCTTGAGGCCCTTGCGCGCCAGGCCCACGAAGTCCTTGTTGTGCGCCGATACTCCGATGTTGTGGAAACGATTGTCGCTGAACATCGGCTGCACCGGATTGACTCCGTGGCACGACATGCAACGGCCTTTGCCATTGAAGATCGACCATCCCCGCTGCTGCTGCTCGGTCAACGCCTTCTGGTCGCCATCCATGAACTTGTCGAAGGGCGAGTCGAATGCGACTTGGGTACGCTCGTACGACGCGATCGCTTTGACCATGTCTTCGTAGTTGGGCGGATGCCCGAAGACTTCCATGAAGGCTTTCCGATATTCGGGGATGCCTTTGAGTTTGTCGACCACAGTCTTCTCGTCGGGCATGCCCATCTCAACTGGATTTAGAATCGGGCGCTTGGCCTGCTCCTCGAGGGTCGGTTCGCGTCCATCCCAGAACTGCAGAATGTTGAAGTTCGCGTTGACGATAGTCGGTGCGTTGCGCTTGCCGAACTGGTTATGAATCCCCATCGAGGTGGGAAGCTGGTCGGTGAAGCCTTTTTCGGGATCGTGACAGGTCTCGCAGCTCTCCTTGTCATCGGCGGACAGGCGCCGATCGAAGAACAACGCGCGTCCCAGTCCGATCTTCTCGGGCGGACGCTCGAGGTTATTCGGCGGCAGAACCCATCGGTAGAGATCGTGCGGGAATCCCGCCTGCGCGGCAGGCTCGGGGTCGGCCATTTTGCCGCCGTCGGTGGCGCCCAGGGTGCCGGGAGCGGGGGAGGTTTGCGCTCTCGCGGGGACGCCAGACGCCATTCCAACTGATGCGCTGAAAAGAATCAGGACCAGAAATTTAGGACGCATCTTCGCGCCTCAGAGCAAGATCAAACGAGCAGCCAGGAGTAGCTACATCAGCGAGCAGAATGCGGCACCTTTGAACGTTAAGTCAAGCTAAGGCGCCGCGACGGAAACAAGAGGGCCGGGGTGAGGGCGTCGCAACCCTGGTATCCCCGGCCGCTCACGAATGATTCCGCAGCGAGCGTCATTCGTGAGCAGCCGAGGCCATAAGGCATCGATGGCCCTCAACCCGGCCCTCTCAAGATACGGCCGAACTACTTGCCGAAGCGGCTCAGCAAGTCATTCATGTCGTTGGCGTGCTCCTCTTCTTTCTCGAGGATGCTCTCCATTAGACGGCGGGAGGTCGGATCTTTTTCACCGAGCCAGCGCACAATCTCACCGTAGGTGTCGATCGCGATGCGTTCCGCGATCAGATCTTCCTTGATCATGGTAGCGAGGTCGTCGCTGGTCTCGTACTCGGAATGGCTCCGGGTCGCGAGGCCCTCGGGATTGAGGTTGGGCTCGCCATTGAGCTGCGTGATGCGCTCGGAGATTTGGTCGGCATGCCCCTGCTCATCGTTGGCATGCTGAATGAACTCCGCCTTGACGCCCTCGGAATTGATTCCCTTCGCGGCATAGTAGTGAGCCTTGTAGCGCAACACGCATACCAGTTCGGTCGCCAGCGCTTCATTGAGCACCTTGCAGACCGCTTCGGCGTCGCCCTGGTAGCCTTGGGTGACGGCGCCCTTTTCAAGCTGCTTCTTGGCACGATCACGAATTTTTTTGATGTCGGAGACGAACGCGTCCATTGGGGTGACCTCGAGTGGTAGATGGTTGATGATGGTCCGTTACGCGGCGAAACTGATGCCGCAGGATTTCTATCCTACCCGATCTCCAGTTGAAGGTAAGAGTCGCGAGCGCTTGATCTTTGGCATCCTCCTTTCGTGGCCAGGGGACCATCACATGCTGAATGCGCAGGCCCGGCATGCTAGCTTCGGGCAGACGCGCCAAGCATTCGGCATCGCGCGCCCGGAAGCGATTGGAACCTCATATACTGGAACGCGCCGAGCATCCCATCTCGCGTCGCGATATCGATCCCGACGTGCTGAAGGTGCTCTATCGGCTGATTACTGCCGGCCAACTGGCCTACCTGGTGGGAGGCAGCGTGCGCGATTTGATGCTCGGCCGGCGTCCGAAAGACTTCAACGTCGCCACCGATGCGCATCCGCAGCAGGTGCGCGATCTGTTCCGCAACTCGCGCCTGATCGGGCGGCGCTTCCGCCTGGTGCATGTCTTTTTCGGCCCCAAGAACATCGAGGTCGCGACCTTCCGCAAGCAGGCCGAGGGGGTCACCGTCGATGACCCGCTTATCCGTCACGACAACACCTTCGGCACCCCCGAGGAAGATGCGTTTCGGCGCGACTTCACGGTCAACTCGCTCTTCTATGACCCGCGCACCTTTCGCGTGATCGATTACGCGGGCGGAGTTCCCGATTTGCGCGCCCGCCTCATCCGCACCATCGGCGACCCCGAACTTCGCATGCGCGAGGACCCGGTGCGGATGCTCCGCGCGGTGCGCTTCGCCGCCAAGCTCGGCTTCGAGATCGAACCCGCGACGCTATCGGCGATGGAGCAGCATAGAAGCGATCTGCAGAAGGCCTCGATGCCACGGCTGGTCGAGGAGACTTATCGCACTATCGGGCAGACCGGCGCCGCGCGTGCGCTGGTGCTGATGGAGCAATTGGGGTTGCTCGAGCAACTGATGCCGTGGCTGTCGGCGCATTTGAAGGCAGAGGCGCGCCCGCTGGAAGAGGCGCGAACCACGCGCAATCTTGCAGCGCTCGGCGAGACCATCTCGACCGGGGCATCGCCGCCGCATGATGTGGTGCTGGCCGCGATGTACCTCGACATGCAGACCGCGGGCAATCCGGGGCAGTATGTCCCGCCGCATCTGAGCGCGATCCGCAACGGAACTCAGTTCGATTTGGTGGGCGAACTTCGCAGGCGCGGCTTCGCGCGCGCCGATACCGAGTTCATGCGGCTGATTATCGAGGCGTTCCCCCATCTGATGAGGCCGTCGCGGCGCACGCGCAAAGTGATGCGGCGTCCGTACTTCGAGAACGCGCGCCGCCTGTTCGAGATCATCGCGGGAACCTACGGCGCGGACCCGTCGATGCTCGCGCGATTCATTAGCGATCCGGAAGCCTACCTGGAGAATCGCCCGAGCGTAGCTTCCGATAACGCAGGGCGACCGCGGCGTCGTCGCGCGCGCCGAGGGCGTCGGCGGCCAGCGTGGCAGCGTCGAGCAAATGCGGCGAACCCGGGAGCATCGGAAGGTGCGGCATCGAATGGTGCGGAATCGAGCGGACCGGAGCCGGCGTCAGAAGCAGCGTTGCATCGTCAGCCGATTAAGTCCGATTAGATAAATCTATTCGCTGGAAAGTCTTCTGCCGGTCGCGTCGATCTGGAATCTGCAACTCGCTGGCGGCCGAATACGAGCGCGCGCGTGGTGATGGATCCCGCCAGTGGCGAGTGGGGCACCGTGGAAGCGACCATCGCGGAGCCGTTGCTGCAGGGATACCTGTGATTCCACATCCTGGCCGGATGGGTAATCACCCCGCTGATGTTCGCCGACCTCTCCGGCCTGATTCGGGTGGGGTATTCGGACGCCTCGGCAGCGTCTCTTATCGCGCGCGATGGGATAAAATATCTTCGACGCTGGGTCGTCGTCACCTTCGATGCAGAACGCGGAAATCGCAAAGTACCTCGCCGAGATCGCAGACATGATGGAGCTTCTGGGCGAGAACTTCTTTCATGTGCGCGCTTATCGCAACGGCGCACGCGCGGTCCTCGACTATCCCGGGAATTTCTCCAAGCTCACCCTGCATCAGATGGAGAAAGTTCCGGACATCGGCAAAGGCATCTCGACCAAAATCGATACCCTGATCAAAACCGGGGAGCTGGAGATCCATCGGGAGCTGCGTAAAAAAGTTCCGCCCGCGCTGATGGAGGTGATGCGACTGCCCGCGCTCGGGCCCAAGCGGGTCAAGCAGCTTCACGAGGAGCTCGGCATCCAGAGCCTCGACGATCTGAAAAATGCGCTCGAGTCAGGCGCGCTGCGCTCCCTTCGCGGCTTCGGCCCCAAGATGGAGGAGAGCATCCGGCAGGCGCTCGCCCGGCGATCGCAGACTGCGACCAGGCGATGGCTCTATGCAGATGCGGCCATCGAGGTTGAGCGACTCCTCGAGCACATGCGCGGTTGCGCGGCGGTTGCGAAGATCGAGGTTGCGGGCAGCTTCCGCCGCAAGCGCGAAAGCGTTGGCGATCTCGACCTGCTCGCGATCTCGACCGACGCTACGCAGGTGATGCGGCGGCTGGTCGAATATCCGCGCGTCGCGCAAACTGTCGGCGTCGGCGAGACCAAAACCACGGTGATCCTGAACGATGGCTTGCAAGTCGACCTGCGCGTGCTGCCGGAGGAAAGCTACGGTGCGGCCCTGGTTTACTTCACTGGCTCGAAAGACCATTGCGTGCACATCCGGCGCATCGCGCAGCGGATGGAACTTTCGCTCAACGAGTACGGGCTTTTTCGCGGGCAACAATCAATCGCGGGACGGACCGAAGAGGAGATCTATCGCGCGCTGAGGCTGGAATGGATCGCGCCGGAATTACGCGAGGACCGCGGCGAGATTAAAGCCGCGATCGATCACGCATTGCCGCATCTGATCGCGCGCAAGGATCTTCGCGGCGACCTCCACTCGCATTCCACCTACACCGACGGGCGCGCATCGATCGAGGAGATGGCGCGCGCGGCGGATGAGGCGGGCCTCGAATATCTCGCCGTCACCGATCATTCGCAGCGGCTTGCGATGGTCAACGGCCTCGATCCGAAGCGTTTGCGCGAGCAGTGGCGCGAGATCGAAGAAGTCCAGTCGCGGGTCAGGGTGAAGCTGCTGCGCGGCATCGAGGTCGACATCCTCGAAGATGGCGCACTCGATCTTCCCGACGATGTTCTGGCCGAGCTCGATTGGGTGGTCGCATCGGTGCATTACAAGCTCCAGCAGCCGCACGATGAGATGACGCGGCGACTGGTTACCGCGATTCGAAATCCCAATGTCGATGTGATTGGGCATCCGACTGGCCGAATCCTGATCGACGAGCGCGAGCCGAGCGGGTTCGATTTCAACGAGGTGTTGCGCGCGGCGGCGAGCGAAGGATGCGCGCTCGAGGTCAATTCGCAGGCACAACGGCTGGATCTCACGGACACCAATTGCCTTGCCGCGAAGCTGGCCGGCGTCAAGCTGGTGATCTCGAGCGACTCGCACTCTCCCAAGGGATTCGCGCTGCTTCAGTTGGGTATCAATCAAGCGCGGCGCGGATGGATCGAGCGCGCCGACGTACTCAATACCCGCGCGCTCAAGGATTTGCGCCAGCGCTAGGACTCGCGTGCGCGGACGGTTCCTTGATATCGCGAGGACACAAAATGGATGGCTGGGGCGCGATCAGGATTCGATGTGGCATTCGCGAACGCCCCCCCTACCTGGAGCGATTTGATCGCAGGACCTTTTCAAAACGGACCGATTACCGAATATAGCTATCGGGGGCAAAGTCTAAACCGCTGGGAGAGGCGTGCCATGACCCGGCGGGAATTCATCCACGAATCGTTCCGCAAAACGATACAAATGATGGCCGCTGCGGGCGCGTTGCTTCCACGACTCGCGAGCGCTGGAACGCTGAATCAAAACAAGGGAAACTCTCACGCCGAGGGCGAAATGCAATACCGAATTCTAGGTCACACCGGCGAGAAGGTCTCGATCGTGGGGCTGGGCGGGTATCACATGGCGGTCCCGAGTGCGGACGAATCGACTCGGATCGTGCATGCCGCGATCGACGGCGGCATCAACTTCATGGACAACTGCTGGGATTACCACGACGGCGAGAGCGAGCTGCGAATGGGCCGCGCGCTGCGCGACGGCTATCGCGACAAGGTCTTTCTGATGACCAAGATCGACAGTCACAGCAAAGCCGGCGCGGCAAAGCAGATCGATCAATCGCTGCGCCGCCTGCAGACCGACCACTTGGACCTGCTGCAGTTTCATGAGGTGATTAGGAGCGACGATCCGGAAAAGATTTTCGCCCCCGGCGGCAGCTTCGAGGCCGCCCTCGAGGCGAAACAGGCCGGCAAAATTCGCTACATCGGCTACACCGGGCACAAGAGTCCCGATATCCACCTGCACATGCTGGAAATTTCGCTGGCCAACGGCTTCACACCCGATACCGTCCAGATGCCGCTGAACGTAATGGATGCGCACTACAACAGCTTCGGGCGCAAGGTCCTGCCGGAGTTGGTCAAGCATAACATCGGGGTGCTGGGGATGAAGCCGATGGGTGCGGGATTCATCTTGCGCACCGGAGTCGTCACCCCGATGGAGTGCCTCCATTATGCGATGAACCTGCCGACCAGCGTCGTCATCACCGGATGCGAATCGGTGGCGAACGTCGAGCAGGCGATCACTGCGGCAACCACCTTCAGGCCGCTGAGCAAGGAACAGGTCGACGCGATCCTCGCGAAGACTGCGGCGGTAGCCAATGCCGGCCGTTTCGAGGGTTACAAGACCACCGTGAATTTCGATGGGACGACGGCCAATCCGGGCTGGCTCCGCTAGGTTGTTGGCGTACCCGTCCTCACCAGGCGCGGAGCGCCACCCTCTCCGAGACGAGAGGGATCGAGGAAAGTGGACATCCTAGATAGCGGCGTCGCCATGCTCGTTGGTGCGAATGCGCACCACGTCTTCGAGCGAACTGACGAAAATTTTACCGTCGCCGATCCGACCGGTGCGGGCCTTGCGCGCGATGGCATCGACCACCTCGTCAATCTGGTCGTCGCGCACGACCACCTCGACTTTTAGCTTGGGCATGAAGTCCGCGATGTATTCGGCGCCGCGATAGAGCTCGGTGTGGCCTTTTTGCCGCCCGATGCCCCGGACCTCGTAGACCGTCAGTCCGAGGACGCCCATTCTTTGAAGCTCGCTCTTCACCACATCGAGGGTGAAGGGCTTGATCACGGCTTCGATCTTCTTCATTGGCAATGCACCTTCCACATTCGGCGGCTCCCCAGCGCGAACTCCATTGAGCAAGTTCCGTGCTTTGTAAATTGAGCGATAATGAGCGCTAATCGTGGGTTTCATGCGCGATCGGCGGGCATTTGCTGCCCACGAAAGCAAGCCCGGAAAACCACCCACAAGCTCGTTTGGGCTCAGAATGTTGGACGTCCGGCTAGCCGAAAGAGGTAGACCTACCTGGTATAAGCGAACAGCGACGCGCTGTATGCGAGGAGTCCCAGAGCGACCATCCCGAGGAGAAAGAACTTGCCGTCGTGGTCCTGGGCAGCCCGGGTCGCTTCCCAAATCAGGAAGAGCCCGAGCAGCAGACAGGCGAGCGCCCGATAGGTGACGTTAATCGCAGCCCACGAATCGCTCAGATTCGCGGCCTCGTTTTGCAATGTAGTCAGGACTGAGTCGAGCATCTTACGGCGAAGGGAGGCTTCGTAGGGACCGAAACTCATCCGCACACTGGGGAAAATTGGTACCCTTCACACGACCTCAATGCAACATAAGGGCAGAATTGTCTACGTTTAGGCTATCTCAGAGAGAGCTGGTCGACGGCGCCCTTTGAGCATTCGCCTGCCATGTGCGACTCTCATGGCTCGGAGCCAACAATATGAGCAATAAGAATATCCAGGTGACCCTTGCCAATCGCCCGACCGGATGGGTTCAAGAATCCGACTTCAAAATCGTCGAGGCCGACATTCCGAAGCCGGGTCCCGGCCAGGTCCTGGTGAAGAATCTTTATCTATCGCTCGACCCATATATGCGCGGGCGGATGAATGCCGGTCCCTCGTATGCCGCCAACGTAGCGATCGGCCAGGTGATGGTCGGGGGCACCGTCGGAGAGGTCGTCGAGTCCAACAATCCCAACCTCAAGCCCGGGGATTCCGTCGCCGGGTACTTCGGATGGCAACAGTACGGCGTTTCCGCCGGCACCGAGCTGCAGAAGGTCGACCCGAAACTGGTCCCATTGTCCGCCTATCTCGGGGCGGTCGGGATGCCTGGTCTGACCGCATGGTGGGGGCTGATCGATATCGGCGCACCCAAGGCAGGCGAGACCGTGGTGGTGTCGGCGGCGGGCGGCGCGGTCGGCAGCATCGTCGGCCAAATCGCAAAGATCAAAGGATGCCGCGCGGTCGGAATCGCGGGCGGCAAGGAGAAGTGCGACCTGGTCGTCAAGGAATTCGGCTTCGATGCCTGCGTCGACTACAAGGGCGGCAACCTGGCCAAGGATCTGCGCGCGGCGGCACCCAAGGGGATCGACATCTACTTCGAAAATGTAGGTGGCGTGGTGTTGGAAACAGTCGCGCTGCAGCTCAATCCGTTCGCGCGCATCCCGCTCTGCGGCCTCATCTCGCAATACAACGAGGTTCGGCCCCATGGGCTGGACAACCTCGTGATGCTGCTGATCAACCGGGTGAAGCTGCAAGGGTTCATCGTGTCGGACTTCGCGGCGCAAAGCGCCAAGGCGACCGAGGAACTCGCCGGGTGGGTTCGCGACGGCAGAATCAAGTATCGCGAGACCATCGCGAACGGCATTGAGGCGGCGCCGCGCGCGTTCCTCGGCCTGCTCAAGGGCGAAAATATCGGCAAGCAGTTGGTGAAGTTGTTCTAGCCTCGCGGACGAGGCTAGAACAATCGTGGCCGGCAGCTATTGGAGCTGCTGGATAACCTCGCCATTTTTGTTGACTCTTACGCAAATGACGTCGTTCTTGTTGTATCCGGGGTCGCAAATGGGCTTGTCCAGCGCCGGGCATTTAAAAAGACTCGGGCTCAGTTGCTGGCATTGGCCGAGGTCGAACTTCATCGCGATTTGATTGTTGGCCGGTGTCTGCGCCGCGTCAGGTTGACTTGAACACGCGCTCATCGCGCCAGCGAGCAATACAACCGCGCCCATCCGGATGGCCACTGCTACCGTCTTTCTCATCATTGTCTGGTACATGCTGTGCTCTCCTTCCACGCTTCGGCATTAATTTGAACTATGCGCGGGACGGTCGCATCGTACGTCCCCCCCGTTCGTTTCCTGATCTGAGACTGAGCGCTTTAGCATCGGCTCAGATCGCAGCATAAACTTTCCGGTTTCGGCGCGAGAACGCAATAGCGCGTTATCCCTTCAATAAGTCAGTGGAAGAGAAGAGATCACATCAAATACGCACTGTAGGCCGATCCGAGCAGCGCAAGAACGAGCGTCATCACAACCTGGACGACGATGAAGAGAGGTATGCGTCGAGACGCCGCACATCATGGGCCGACGGGCGGGAAAGCAAATCCGCCCGCGCGCCCATGGCCATCGTGGGTCGCTCCCCTTAGATTAGATGGTGATGGGCATTAAGGCGTTTCTCCTGAGAAGCAGGCACGGTACATCGCTCCTGATGGCGTTGATGTTAACGATGGTGATGGCGCAGCCGGCGCGAACGGCCGCGGCTGCGGATGCGGCGGCGACCGGTCCGATGGCATCGGTAAAGAACGTCGTCGATCAGGCGGTCGCGGTCTTCAAGGACCGAGGCATCGCGCTGGCCGACCGCGAAAAGAAGTTGCGCGCGATCGCAGAGAATCATTTCGATTTCGAAAAGATGGCTCGCACCGCGGTCGGCCTGCATTGGCGCGATTTCTCGCCCGAGCAGCGCACTGAATTTGTCCCGCTGTTCACCAACTTTATCGAAGATGTCGTTCTATCGCGGATCGAAAAGTACTCGGTGGAAAAGGTTCAGCAGGAGGTCGAGTCCTCGTTCATCCAGTTCACCAAGGAGCGCATGGATGCGCCCGATCAGGCGGTGGTCTTCAGCGAAGTCACCCTGAAAGATCGCGCCAAGCCGATCAATGTGAATTACCTGATGAAGCTGGACGGCAGCGAGTGGAAAATCTACGACATCACGCTCGACGCGATCAGTGTAATTGCGAACTATCGCAACCAGTTCAATCGCGTGCTCAACGACGGCGGCTACGCCAAACTGGTGGGCATCCTGCGCCAGAAGCAGCAAGCGCTCGGGGCTGAGATAGGGAAGCCCAATCCGTGAGGGCCTCGCAGGATCGCCGAGACCGCGGCAAATCTCTACTCCTTGCCGCGAAGAGCCTCGAGGTCGCGCAATGCCCGCTCCAGGATTTCGCGAATTTTATCGGCATTGCTCGCCGATCCGCCCGCCATCGCGCCGAAAGCAGCCTTCATCACGCGCTCGGCCGGACGTACGATTTCCTGCACCTCGGGATCGAATGCGCCACGCCATTCGTTCCACATCTTCGCGCGACGCCAGATGCGCTCGACGCCGTCCTCTTCGAGGTGTAACTCGCGCTTGCCTTCCTCGGTGATGTGAAAGGTGCGCTTGCCCTCCTGCGATTCCGCTGCGATGAGGCCCTCATCCTCCAGTTGCTGGAGTGTGGGATAGATGGTGCCGGCGCTGGCGCGATAGATTCCGCCGGATCGTTGCGCAAGCAGTTTCATTAGCTCGTAGCCGTGACGAGGACCTTCGGCGAGCAGCGACAGTATCGCGAGGCGAACCTCGCCGGGTCCGAAGAACCGGCTGCGCGGAGCCCATGAGCCAAAACTGGGGCGGCATCCGCCGCGCGCCCAATAAGCATGTCTTCCAAACATATAGCGACCTCCAGCTATCCGCTATCGATATATCGTACGATATAGCGATCGCTATAACGAAGGCAAGCTCGTACGCAATGCTTCGATAAGACCGCTGGCGTCAGCATCGGACTTTTGCTAATGTCACCCGCAGTCAAGGATCATCCAAAGTTTCCACCGAACTTTCCACGATGTTGAACAACAGGCCAAGAAACGCGGCGAATGCCCATGGAGACGTGTGCGCGATGTTCCATTGACGACTAGATAACTCTAACTACACGCGATCACGAAAAGGCCATGGGTGCTCAACCGCATCCGTGGCCTTTTTTTATTCCGCGCAAGCCGAGAGAGGGAATCATGCTGATTGAAATCGATCGCCTGACCAAACATTTTGGCAAGTTTATCGCCGTTGACGACGTATCGTTCGAGGTGCGCCCGGGTGAGATCGTCGGATTGCTGGGACCCAATGGCGCGGGCAAGACGACCACCATCCACATGATTCTCGGACTGATTTCGGCGACCTCCGGCGAGGTGCGTATCTTCGGCAAACGCTTCGAGGAGCATCGCCAGGAAATCCTCGAGCAGATGAACTTCACCTCGCCGTATGTCGCGTTCCCGGGGCGCCTGACGGTGTTCGAAAACCTCAAGGTGTATGCGCGGATGTACGACCTGCGCAATCCGCGCGCGAAGATCGGCGAGCTCGCGAAGCTGTTCGGCATCGAGGCGCTGGTGAACAAGCCCTATTCGCGATTGTCGTCGGGCGAGACTACCCGGGTCGGCCTGTGCAAGGCCTTCATGAACGATCCGAAGTTGCTGCTGCTCGATGAGCCGACTGCTTACCTCGATCCGCAAATCGCGTCGCACGTCAAACAGATACTGCTCGACATGCAGCGCGAGCGCGGAACCACCATCCTCTACACCTCGCACAACATGGCGGAGGTCGAGAAGATGTGCAGCCGGATTGTCTTCCTGAGCCGAGGACGGGTGCTCGCCAGCGGCAGTCCGATCGAAGTGACCCAGACGATCCTCAAGGAGGATCGCGACGAACCCGCGCTGGAGGAGGTTTTCCTTCACGTCGCGCAAAGGCAAACCAATGAAGCCGCATAGAATCAAAGCAGTAATTTTGCGCCACTCCTACGAGGCGCGGCGCAACCTCGATCGCGTCATCGATATGGTCTACTGGCCGGTGCTCGACATCATCGTGTGGGGATTCTTCACGATTTATCTCGGGCGCGGCAGCCATCTGCAGCCGGGCCTGATCAGCTTCATGCTCGGAGCGATCATCCTGTGGGGATTGTTCTTCGCGTTCCAGCGCGACATGGCGGTCGGCTTTCTCGACGAGTTGTGGTCGCGCAATCTGGTCAACCTGTTCTCGACGCCGCTGAGCGTGGCGGAATATATGACCGGACTGATCGCGGTCAACGTGGTGAAGGCGGCCATCGGGATGACGGCGGCGGCGCTGATCGCATGGCTATGCTACGCGTTCGACATTTTTCCCAAGCTGCCGGCGTTCCTGCCCTTCATGCTGAACCTGATGCTGTTTGCGCTCGCGCTCGGCATCATCATCACCGGGCTGATCTTTCGCTACACGACGAAAATCCAGGGCCTCGCGTGGAGCTTCGCGGGTTTGCTGATGCCGCTATCGTGCGTGCTCTACCCGCTGAAATCACTGCCGAGCTATCTGCGCCCGATCGCGTGGATGCTGCCGACGATGCATTCGTTCGAGGGAATGCGTCAGGCGCTGGCGGGCGGCGGATTTTCGGCGCGTCACTTCGGATGGGGCCTCGCGCTGAATGCGGGATATTTCGTCTTCGCGGTGGTGTTCTTCCGCTGGATCTTCGAAGCGGCCCGCTCGCGCGGATTGCTGGTGAAGTTGGAGTGAAGACCTGCTACCGCGATCGCCTTCGCCGGCGGGATTCGAGGCGCTGCTTGAGCGAAAGTGGGTGCGGATTTATCTCGACGTGGCCGTCAGGACTGGTGTCGTCGACGGCAACGTCCGCATCGGCGCTGCGGACAGATTTTCCTCTGCGGACTTTCACCGTGTAGACGTCGGTTCGATTGTTGGCTTTTCCGATTCCGGATTTGGTTCTCACGAATAGCGGCACGAAGGAGTTGCCGGCGTGAGCCAGGCCCTCGTAGTCGCCGACGAAATATCCGAGGTCACCGTTGGGCGCGGTCAGCATGTTGAAGCGGCTTCCGAGGCGAGCTTCGAACCAACTCGCACCGCCGTCGCTCGAAGTGATCTCCCAATAGTTGGTGAGCAGCACCTTGGGATTCCTGTTGTCCCGCCGGAAATCGTAGTAGGTCACGCCGACGGCGCCGTCATCCGCGACGTCCACCGTAGCGGTGAAGGCTTGCACGTTGGGTGCCTGGTTGACCTGCGCCGGCGCCGACCAGGTCCGACCGCCATCGGTGGATTTCGATAGTGCGATGCCATCGCGGAGGCCGCTGCTGAATCGCGCATCCTGCCATGCGGCATACAGCGTTCCGGTGTTTTGGTCCGCCGCGATATCCGGAATGATGTCGCCGGTGCGGACCGGCTCGCCGGTTTTGATGTCGGTTACGCCGATGCTTCGCAGCGTGTTGATGACGATCGGCGGCGACCAGGTCAGTCCGTGGTCTTGCGAGCGCATGACGGCCAGCACCGAATCGTCGAGGCCCGGGTCAGTCTGATTGGTGAATCGCGCGAAAAAATTTACCAGGTCGCCATTGGGAAGCGTGACGATCTGATTGGCGATAGTGGAAGCATCCGCGCCCGGATCATAGATGATGCGGGCGGGTTCCCAGGTTGCGCCGCCGTTGGTCGTCCGCGCAAACCAGGTCGGTCCGCGATTTGGGACGCCATTGTTATCGATGCGATCCCAAACCGCATAAGCAAAACTGGAATCGTTCAGATCCGCGGTGATGGAAGGCTGGTCATCGAAGACATTGGGGTCGGTATCGCGCAGCAGCGTGGTGGGCTCGCTCCAGCTTTCGCCACCATTGGTGGAACGACTAACCAGAATGGCCTCGAACGCGTCCGAAATGTCGAGCGAGAGAGAGAGTTGGTACGCGGTGCCATTGGGCGCGAATGTGATCCATGGATCGGTGGCGCGCTCGAAGTCGCCGCCGTTGGGCGCGTTGCCGCCGGAGCAGCGGGAAAAATGCGCGAAGGTTCGCGTCCAGGTTCTCCCGCCATTGTGCGAGGCGCCGGTAAGCAGGCCTCGCGCGCCGATCAGCTGGAAGCGATCCTGTTGCCACACGCCGATGAGGTTGCTTGGGTCCTGCGGATTGGTGGCCACTGATGGCCCGACCTCCGCGTTGAGGTAATTGATTTCGCCCTCGGCGAGTATCACATCGCAGTTCGCGAATGGACTGCGTGCGGAAACGCGCTTGATTGCCGGCGCGCGGTTGGATCGCGCGTTCGTATCAACTGCGGCAGTCAGGGATGCCAGTACCAGCGCAGCACACACGTAGAAACGCATCGTCATTGGACCCCCCTCTCTCTTCGACCTCGACGGTCCGAACAGCCCTGGAAAACTAAGATGTCCGACGACCGTTTCCTCTTCAACAGCAATTCAAAAGAGTGCAGGTCACTTAGATGAGACCTCATGCCGATGCCGAACATTTGGTTTTGCGATGTGGCGCTTCCGATCGAGCCTCAAGTGGATGCTCCTATTCCTGGCCGAACCACTCAGGCTTGGCGACGCTCTGCCAGCGCGCGCGGATGGCTTCGAACTCCTCCGCGGGCAACGGGGCTGAGGACGCCAGTTCCGCGTTGCCTGCGATGCGCGTGGGCTTAGCGGTTCCGACGATCGCCGTATGCACGCCCGGGACGCTCAGCGTGAAGCGCAACGCGGTCGCAAACGCCTCGGCGGAAGGCTTGGCGAGGAAATCGAAGTCGAGCTTCTTCAGACGATCCCAATACTCGCGCGAATAGTCGCTCGATGGCACTCCGCTGCGGAGCCATACCGCGTTGGCGACCGGGCGTTTCGCGATGACGCCGAGTCCGTACTTTTGCGCAAGCGGAAGCACCCGTTCGATCGATTCCTGGTCTGCAATACTCACCGAGATCTGCAGCGCGTCGAAGGCGCCGGTTTCGACCGCATACGATGCGTCTTCGCTGTCGCCACTGTACCCGATGAAGCGCGTCTTGCCGGCGCGCTTGGCATCCTGAACGGCGCGGATGACTTCGCCCTCGCGCAGGCGTACCGCCGAACAGCTATGCAGTTGCACGAGATCGAGATGATCGGTGCGGAGATTTTTCAGACTCTGGTCAATGCTCTTCGCGATGAGCCGCGGGTCCCATTCGTGATAGCGGAGGCGGTCGAGCCTCCGGGCGATATGGCCGCACTTGGTGAACAGGTGATACTCGGCGCGTCGATGCGCGATCGCTTTGCCGATCAGCTCCTCGCTATCCTGATAACATTCGGCGGTGTCGATAACATTGACGCCGGCATCGAGCGCGGCGCCGAGAATCTTTCCCGCCACTTTCTGGCTGACGCCCTGCTCGCCGATTTCCGAGCCGCCGAATCCGAGCACGCTGACCTTGAGACCGGTGTTTCCGAAGGTCCGGTATTCCATCCTTCTATCATAATGCGATCTGAGGAACCGGGGCGATCTGGTTTCCAGTATGTCGAGCGGCTAATTCGTGCCGCAGTCTTTCTCGCCGGTCGTGTTGCTTATGCAACACGTGGTCTTGAATATGCCGTCCCAGGGGACAAAGTCCACGTTGCCCGGGGGCTGGTCGGGTTGATAGGCCTTCATAACCGCAACACACGCGGCCTCGGTAGCGTAAGGGCCCATCGGAATGTCGTTGACGAATTGTTGACCATTGGTCGCGGCACTAACGTGGGTCGCGACGAAGCTCCAAGAGTCCGCATCGACCACAGCCGTCCGTCGTAGGGAACTTGCAGCAGCGGGGATCGCAATCGCAACACAAAGAGCCAGGCTCAGCGCCAGAGCTTTGAGGCACATAATCGGTCTCCTATTCGACCTAAAAGACTGACTTCGTCGGCGACCTCGGTAAGTGCACAGTGCGTGCCGCTCCACGACAGGGACGCGAGCAAATGCGTAGCCTTCGCTAGAGCGTTGCCAACAAGTCTTAAGTTGCCTTCTTGCATCATTCCGATACATCCCTGGGGTTACGGATGTAGCGAACGGTCCCACTGGCCCTGGTTGGTTTCGTTTTTGTCAGTCTGCCGCCACGCCCAAGTCACGATGAACGCGGACCAAGCGAATTGGCGTACCAACCGCGGCCTGGTGCGCGAAAAATGCGGACGGAATTGCGGGATGGTCCAACGAGGAGAGATACTCAAGCCGGAAGCGGTCAACATCCACCCAAGCCGCTTCTGGTACGCCATCGTTAACAGGCGGACTTGCATAAATCAACCGAAGAAAAACGCCGATCCTCGAAAGAAGATCGGCGCTTTACGTTCCAACGGGCCGGGGCATCGCACCCTCGGCCCGCTGTAAGAATCGCGATTAGAAGGATCTATACCTGTGGCGATGGTCCTTGCTGCGGGCCGCGGATCAGCTTGCCCGGCATCGCCTCGGTCGGGACGCCATCCTGGAAAGTCACTTCGCCACTTAGGATGGTGAACTTGTAACCCTCGGCGCGCTGGATGAGACGCCGCCCGCCGGCCGGAAGGTCGAAGACCATCTGGGGCGCATGCAGCCGCAGTGCATCGAGGTCGATGACGTTCACGTCGGCCTTCATTCCCGGGGCAAGGACGCCGCGATCGCCCAGCCCGTACAGTTTCGCAGTGTCGCTGGTCTGCAGACGAATCGCGGTCTCGACCGGCATCCGCTCGCCGCGGCTGCGATCGCGCACCCAATGCGCCAGCATGTAGGACGGCATGCTCGCATCGCAGATGAGTCCGCAATGGGCGCCGCCATCGCTGAGCCCGAGCGTGGTGACCGGATCCAGCAGCATCTCGCGCAGCGCGTTGTGGTTGTATTCGGCGTAGTTGCCGAACGGCATGTAGAGCAACTCGCGCCCGTTGCGCTCGAGCATCAGGTCGTAGGTGAGTTCGGCCGCGCTTTTGCCGAGACGTTCGGCGCGCGCCGCGACGCTCGATTCGCGAGTGGGCTCGTAGTCGGGAGGATCGCCGAGCGGGAAAAATTTCTCGAAGTTGGTTAGCAGATAGCGCGTCACCTTGTCATTGACGCTGGGCTCCTCCGAGAGCAATTGCGCGCGCATCGCAGGCTCGCGCATCTTCGCCACCCGCTCATCGATCGGCAGATGGGCGATGGTCTTGTAGGTCGGATGCGTGATGAACGGATGCAGCGAGCTCTCGAGGCCCATCAGCAATCCGGTCGGACGCGCCGAAATCTGCGGCGCCAGATGCGCGCCGTTGCTGTTCAGTTCCTTCACCCGGTCCAGCATCCGCCGATACGAAAGCGGATCGCGATCGGTCTGCGCCATCGCAAAGGTGATCGGCAGCCTGGTTTCCGCCGACAGCTTCACCATCCACTCCATCGTCGCGTCGGGCCCAACCATGTCAGATGCCATTTCGAAAACGCCGTGACCGGCTTCGCCGAGCGCGCGCCCGATGCCGAGCAGCTCGTCCTCGCTGGCGAAAGTTCCGGGCACCAGTTCCTTGTTCTTCGCGCGATGCAGCATGGTGCGCGAGGTGGTGAAGCCGAGCGCGCCGGCCTTGAGGCCGTCGCGAACCACGGTCGCCATCTTCGCGATATCATCGGGCGTCGCCGCTTCATTGTTGGCGCCGCGCTCGCCCATCACATAGGTGCGTACCGAGCCGTGCGGGACCTGCACCCCGACATCGACCGCACGCTTCATCTTCTCGACCGCGTTCATGTACTCGGGAAAGCTTTCCCAGTTCCACTTGATTCCTTCGGCGAGCGCGGTGCCCGGAATGTCCTCGACGCCTTCCATTAGGCCGATCAGGAACTCTTCCTTGCCGGGCTCGACGGGCGCGAAGCCGACGCCACAGTTGCCCATCACCAAAGTGGTGACGCCGTGCCAGCTCGAGGGAGTGAGATACGGATCCCAGGTGACCTGGCCGTCGTAGTGAGTGTGAATGTCGACGAAGCCCGGGGTGACGAGGAGTCCGGTCGCGTCGATCTCGCGCCGACCCGCGCCGGCCTTGCCGCCGACCGAAGTGATCTTGCCGCCATCGATAGCGACGTCGCCGATGAAGCTGGGCTTGCCGGTTCCGTCGACGATTTTTCCATTGCGGATTACGAGGTCATGCATGCTCTCGGTTCCTCTCAAAGTTCTGCTGAACGTTCGTTTAGTAAACCAAAGCGGCGCGGGACGTGGCAAGCGCGCGCGGCATTCCATGCCGACGGGGCATCGGAGTCCGTGCTTTGCTAGTTAGGGACGAACTCCAGGAAGTACTGATACTTGAGGAAGTCGTGCTCGCGGAGTAGCCGGAAGCCGGCGTCGTGGAACGTCGCGATGACGACCTCGCGTGCGAGCTTGTGTTCGGGAGGTGGTCCGACCGGCAGCGGCTCCTTCTTGAAGTCGACATCGATGACGCGTCCACCGGGCTTCAATGCCGGGAGCAGCTTCTTGAGATATGCGGTCCGGTCGTCGATATGATGGAGCGCATCGCAGAAGAAAACGACGTCGACTGAATTGGGCGCGAGCGCGGGATCATCGGGCTTGACCAGGCGCGCATCGTAGTCCTTCAACCCGAGCTTCTTCGCATCGGCCTTCATATAGTTGACCATGTCGGGCTCGACGTCGAGTCCAATGGCTTGGCCCGAAGGAGCGACGGCTCTGGCGAAGCGGCGGGTGAAGAAGCCGGTACCCGCGCCGATGTCGATCACGGTCTGGCCTGGTTCCAGCTTCAGGGTTTCCACCACCTTGTCGGGCTGCTGCCACGCGACGCGTTCGGGCGATTCGAAGATCTTCGCCCAATGCTCGGCATCCTGGAACCGGTGATGCACCGTGTCGGTATGAACTTGCGCCGACGAGAGATGCGCGGTGGCAAGCGCGAGCGTCGCGGCCAGTATGGCGATTGCGGTTGCGCGAGAGATCACGGCGACACGATCTCCGGTTCGAGGCGAATCGGCGTCGCGAGCGAGGCGGAGATCAGACATCCTTTCTCACTTCTTTCAAGAACGCGGAGGGCCCGTTCCCGGTCCGTGCCCGCCAGCACCGTCAGGCGCGGTCGCAGGACGATCTCTGTGAAGCGCATCGCGCCGTCTTTGCGATCGAGGGTGCCTTCACCGGAAAGTTCCAGCGAGGTCCATTCGACTTTCGAGGCCTTCGCGACCGCGCGCAACGTCAGTAGAAAGCACGTCTCGACGGCGGCCATCAATAGATTCTCCGGGCTCCACGCGTCGCCGGGCCCATCGAAGTCGGCCGGCGCGTTGACTCGAAGATTGGGCAATCCTTCGGCTGACACCGGCACATAGCCGTCCGGGCCTGCGGAGAGTTGGGCGCGATAAACGTGCGGCAACGGTTTCATGAAGCCTCCTGAAATGGACCGCGATGCGATTGTTACGGGGCGGCGCGAGTGAGGCGCCACATACTCAACCCGGAGCGGGGGGCGCTAGGATTTCGGCTTGCCGCCTTCGACCGGGCCGCCGGCGGCTTTCCATGCGTTGAAGCCGCCGCCCATGTGACAGACCGGTTCGAGTCCCATGTGCTGAAGGGTCTGCGCTGCCAGCGCAGATCGACCACCGCCCGCTCAGAAGAAGAGGAACTTTTTGCCGGATGCAAAAACCTCCCGATGGTAGGGCGTGGCCGGATCGACCCAGAATTCCAGCATCCCGCGCGGCGCATGGAGCGCGCCCGGAATGCGGCCGTCACGATCGAGCTCGCGGATGTCGCGGATGTCGACGAACAGAATGTTCGGATCATCCTTCAACTTGATCGCGTCGGCGGCCTGGACGGTTTCGACCTCCGCATTTGCCTCGGCCAGCATCTGGGCGACGGTTTTCTTGAGCTTCAATGGCATAAGAACTCTCCACGGACTACGCGCTCTTGGAATATCCGGAACCCAGGTTCATCGCGAACGGCACCTCCCATTCGTAGGGAAGATCGATCATCGCGCCCGCGGTCTCGATCGATCGCAGCGCGTGGAGCGCATCAAGCAGAATGGTTCGCTGCTGAACCTTGTCGAATGGCTTGCCGAACGGATTGCCCATTGGAAAGTTGACGAACACCGTGCGCGGAGGCCGGACCTGCGCGCTGAGGTCGCGGCCGGTCGAAACCACTACGGTCGGGATCCCGGCTGCTTCCACCACGCGCGCCACCAGACCGACGGTCTGGTGATCGAGCGGTCAGGCGGGCACCAGCACGAATGCGTCGACGCTCTCGTCGCGCAGCCGGCGCGCGAGCGCAGGCGCCGCCTCATTGATTACGGCGCTGCGAGTGTAGGTGCGGCCCATGAAGCCGCTGTAGTGATGCGACGCGACATCGCGAATGACGCGCTCGGCCGCGAGCTCGCGCAGGCGTTCGATGGGAAAAATGCAGTTGATATCGCGGTCGGCATCGCTGTGGTTGTAGTAGTCGTCGTGGATAACGAAGAAGTCCGCGGCGGTGTCCCGCGCGACCGCATCGACGCGCAGATCGTTGCGTGCCTGCGGATTGAAGGGAGGGGCATCCATCCGCGATACGCCGCCCGAGGTCAGCATCGCGATGCGGCATTCACCGAGCGGCTTGCGCATCGGGGTTAGCGGAGCGTCATCGTTGATGGTCCACTTGTAGGCCGGAAATCCCTGGCTTCGATAGAACTCATTGAGGCGGGTGACGTATGCGATGGGATCCATGATGCCTCTGATAGCACAGGCGATTTACCGGAGGTAGCGGCTCTACCGACATCATGTCGGTAACGACCCACCTCGCAATTCAACCGGTGAGGACGATAGTGGGTTTGTTTTTGCGCTTTTGGACCGACGCCTCATGCCATTCTGTCCTTCGGGGAGCGCTGAGGACCTTATTTTCAAGAATGCGCTGGGGAAAATCCTTCATTTTACTCGATGATTTGGCTTCGTTTGGTAAAAACGTCCACTTCAACTCGGATGAACCAGCACAGTCGACGGGCCGAGGTGGGTTTGTTTCTGCACTCTTCGACCCAAGCGTCGTGCCATTCGAGGTTCTTCGCGAGGACGCTCAGGACCACCGCTCGCGATGCTCGCGGTGGCTTTGTTTCTGCATTTCGCCATCGTCGCCCAACAACATATTGTCTCAGCAAGCTGACCATCAGCCACCGTCATCGGTCATTATTTACCTGACCGAGGCGGCTGGGAAGGGGCTTCTCCCCCCTAAAGCCGTTCGCGGGCCACGCATCGATACAAGACCGCCCTAATTCCCGGCTGCCGTCTGCGCTTCCCTGATGAGGCTTTGTGCCGCCCGGATCAGACGCCTGGCTTCCTGCACCCGGATCGGCTGATCGTGGAACTCCGCAGCATCGAGCATCGTTTTGATCCGAGTGGCGATCGAGTCGCGTTGCTGGGTCCAGCCTTCAATCTGGTTTTCGGCCGCCAGGTACGCTTGGTCGTTTACCAACGAACCACCGGCGAGCGCCTTGGTCGATACCATCAACGTCGCCATCGCGAGTTGCCCGAAGGGCGCATTGATTTGCTTGTATGCCTGGCCGAGCCGCTCCAGCACTATCGGGTATCTCCGCAGGGACCTGGGCTTCGCTTTGTTGGTGAGGACTTCGGTAATTACCCGGCCGTCATGCACGTAGTCATCCTGCAATCCGACCAGCGCCATGATGGTCGGGCGCACGTCGACATGATCGGAGAAGAAGCTGTCGGTTCTGCCCTTGAATGACCCAGGCCCGAGGATTCCCCGATTGGCGACGCCAGGACCGACGATGCCGGTGAAGGTTCGCGCGATTTCAGGTTGGATGTCGCCATGGTTCCAGGCAAAAGTCGGCGCCGGCGTCGGGTCGGCCGAGCCGGTGGTTTGAAAGAAGTAGTCGGGATCGCCGAAGAGGGTGAAGGTCGGAGTGCGCGCGGCGTCGGCCGTGACCATGTGGAGCATCCGCTCGCCGACCTCGTCGGCCATCGCCACCATCAGATGATCGGTTTGATTGGTGTATGGGTTGATAGCGGTCAAGCCTGCCATCGTGCGTTCGAGTTGCCGCGCGGTTTGATCCGAAGGACCCGGCTTTCCCGCGACATAAACCGTCGGCGCCATGTCCCAATGGATATCGAACGGCGTCAGGTTCCCGGCGTTGGCGGTGGCAGCCACGAGGTTGACGTCGAGCACGCCGAGGCCGTTTGGATAGCTACATGGCGTCGTTACCCCATCGCAGTTCGAAGGTGAGGGCGGCGTACCGACGAAGTGATCGCCTTCATCTTGCGTGACTATGAACAAGGTATTGGTCTGATCGATGCCGTCGCTGGCGAGGCGCTTGAAAAATGCATCGAAGGCCAGGTTGTAGCGGGCGCATTGGGCGACATATTCGGCCTCGCCGGGACCGAAGGTCCCACCGCCTGCCTGGCTGTCGTCGTCTTGGAGTCCTGCTACCTGCTTGTCGTGCAGGTCGGCGATGTATGCGAACACTACAGGAACGCCTTGCTCCAGCATCGTCGCGGCGGCGCCGAGGGTCTGCGATGCGGTAGGATTGAAGCCGGGGAATCCGGGATTGCCGTCGGAGTCCACCAGCACATTGCCATCCATATCCTTGAGCGGTCCGAATGCCTGGTTGAGGTACCTCCCGCCGAACAGCGCCTGGAAGTTGTTGTAGCCGCCCGGCTCGTCAGGCAGCAGATCGGCGACTGCGTTATTGGCTGGAGAACATATCGGGCTGCCTTGGGCGCAATGAACCGATTCGCCGAGGTAGTGAGTGACCTGCAGCGGATCGCGGGCCTGCTCGGAATCGGCGCCGTAAATTTTGACCACATCAAATGGAGCGCGCTCGAGCACAACGCTGGCCATTCCGAACGATCCCACGTCGCATCCGGCGCGGGTGAATGGGGCCCACGAGGCCGGCATGTTCTGGCCGGTCTCGGTCAGCAGCGCGAAGAGCGAATTCTGGGTTCCCGGCGTGATGTCCGAGATCAGATCGGTCCAGTAAAAGAATGCCGAGGTGGACCAAATTCCATGCGGTGCGAATTGCGCATCGACGGGGCCGAACACCCCGAAGCTGTTTGATACCGGGATGCCGTGGCGATCGGAGTAAACGCCGGTCTGAGTAGTGAGGATCCCATTGATGGTGTGCGAAATCAGCACCGTATGATCGCCGCTGTCCAGCGTGCCGTTGTGCTCGATAAAGTTGAGCAGCGCCGGCATCTGCGCCATGTCGGAGGGAACATTTGGGTTGTCGCGGGTCAGGTGAACATTGTCGAACTGGATGTAGACGACATGCTTGATCGCGCCCCGGGCAGAGTTGAGGTCGCACGTAGCGTGTGCGGATGAAACTGCGGCCCCGAGTGAAAGCATCCCCGCAGCTAGTGCTGCAAGGATCGAGATCCTGCTTCGTACTTCCCCCATTTGCTTCCTCGCTTTCGGACGCGCGCGCCAAAATGAGAATCGGTAGAGCGCATCAAAGTTCGAGACGCGAGCAAGGTCAAGAGCGCATGGAAATGAGGAGTCAATTCCTCTCCGGCAGGGGTCGTCCGGGAACGCCCAGCGGCGGACTCTCAATCGAAATGGGCTTCCGCAATCGCGATATCGTTGCGGGCGGTTCGCGAACCGCCCCTACCAGGCAGGACGTTCGTGCGAGTCTCCTTAGCAGCGGAAAGGTTTGCGTTCCAGAAATTTCTGATTAAAATAATAGCATCCAACTGACAGTTTGAAATTTCGCGATTGACGCAATCCGGCAGTCAACGGAGGCGATTGTGCGCACGCTTCGCAACATCGGCAAGCTACATCCCGTTTTGTGCGACTGGTGCGGCATCAAAATGGGCTGCAGTTGCTTTTTTGATAGGTCTGAAATTCCGCTCGAAGCGCATCCGATGGTCCACTGCCCGCGCTGTCAGGTGACGGAGTTCTTGAACGTTCTCCATGGCAGAAACAACGATCCTGTAGATCAATCGCATAAGGAGTGAAGGTGGAGAATCGAGTTTCGGAGCGAATCCAGGATTCCAGTGTGAGCTACGAAACTTTCGTATTCAAAACCGATCACGCTCCGAAGACTTAAGGAGTGGTCGGAAGGAAGAAGCCTCCCTCCGAGGTAGGGGCGGTTCGCGAACCGCCCGCAACGGTATCGCGATTGCCGAAGACCGTCTCGATTGAGAATCCGCTGCGGGTCGTTCGCGAACGACCCCTACGAAAAATGCCAGTGTGGGGAGGACGTTCGATCAAAGGGCATCCGCTGCCGCGCCCGAAATAGCTACACTTCGTTGTCGCGAGGCAGCACGCGGTTGGCGCGGCGCGCGAAACCGCGGCCCTTGCGACGCTTGCGCTTCACCGCTTCCTTCAACTGCTGATCGACGAAGCCAATCAGGTACTCCTGGCAGTTCGCTTCACTCTCCGTATGCCGAATGTAGCTGCCATCGGATTGCATCTCCCAGGCGCATTCGTTGGGCGCCAACTGGCAATCCAGAATCGCGCGTAGCTCCTTGCGCAACGCGGGATCCTCAACCGGCGCGATCGCCTCAACCCTGCTCTCGAGGTTGCGCTTCATCAGGTCCGCCGAGCCGATGAAATACTCCTCGGCGCCCCCGTTGCGGAAATAGTAGATGCGCCCATGCTCGAGGAAACGCCCCACGATGCTGACCACCCGCACGGTTTCTGAAACCTCCGGAATGCCCGGCCGCAGCCGGCAGGTGTCGCGTACGATGAGGTCGACCTTCACCCCCGCCAGCGCGGCGCGATACAGCGCGCGCGTCACATCAACGTCTTCCAGCGCGTTGCATTTGAGCTGGATAAGCCCGGGCGACGCCGGCGAATGCAGTTTGATCTCGCGATCGATTTTCGCGATCAGCGCTTTCTTCAGAAAATTCGGCGCCGGCAGGATCTTCTTATATTGCCGACCCGGCGCATAGCCGGTGGTGAGGTAGTTGAACAGCTGGGTCAGGTCCTGCCCGATAGAGTCATCGCAGGTGAGCAGCCCATAGTCGGCATAGAGGCGCGCGGTGCCCGGATGATAGTTGCCGGTGCCGATGTGTGCGTAGCGCCGCAAGCCATTGTAATCCTGGCGCACCACCAGGATCACCTTGCTATGCGTCTTCAGCCCGACCACTCCGTACGTCACGTGGATGCCGAAATCTTCCAACTGTTCGGCGAACTGGATGTTGGCGGCCTCGTCGAAGCGCGCCTTGAGCTCGACCACCACCGCAACCTGTTTGCCGTTGCGCGCCGCGTCGCACAGGTAGCCGATGATCTCGGCGTCGCTGGAGGTGCGGTACAGCGTCATCTTGATGGCGCGGACCTTGGGGTCCTCGCTCGCCTCGCGCAGGAATCGCGCGACCGAAGTCGAAAACGACTCGTACGGATGCATCAGCAGGATCGATCCGGCCTCGCGAATCGAATGGAACACGTTGCGATGCGCCGGCAGGCGTGGATGGTCGATCGGATGATGCGGCGGGTAGTGCAGCGCAGGATCGTCGATCGACGCAAGCTCCATCAGGTCGCGCATCTGCATCATGCCGTCGCTCTCGAAAACGTCCTCGCGCTCGTCGAGGCCGAGTTCCGCCGCCAGCATCCCGCGATGGGTATTGTCCATCCCTTTAGCGACTTCCATCCGCACGATGGGCGAGAAGCGGCGGTCGCGCAGCTCGGACTCGATCAGCGCGAGCAGGTCATCCGCCTCTTCCTCGTCGCGCTCGGTGTTGGCATTGCGGGTGACGCGGAAAAATTCGCACGAGGTAACTTCCATGCCCGGGAACAGCAAATCGAGGTTATCGTCCATCACGTCTTCGAGCGGGACGAAACGATTCTCGGCTCCCACTCGCATAAAGCGCGAGATACCATGCCCGAGAGGAACCTTGACCCGCGCCATCACCGATTCGGGTTCGCCCGGATAGCGCACCGTGACCAGCAGATTCAGCGACAGGTTGGAGACGAACGGGAACGGATGAGCAGGGTCCAGCGCCTGCGGTGTGACCAGCGGAAAAACATTCTTGATGTAGTAGTCGCGCAGATCCTTCTGCTGCTCCGGTTTCAGGCTCTGATAGGAGTCGATCACGATGCCGCATTGCGCCAGCTCGTCGACCAGCTCGGGCAGCAGCTCGCGCTGTTGCGACTCGATCTCGCGCAAGCGCTCGTAACATTCGACGATCTGCTGCTGGGGGGTGCGTCCGTCAGGCGTTAGCTCATGCACACCGGCGACCACCTGATGCTTCAAGCCGCCGATGCGCTTCATGAAAAATTCGTCGATAGTGGCGCATCCGATCGCGAGAAACTTCACCCGCTCGAGCAGCGGATTGGTTTCGTCTTCGGCCTCCGCCAGCACCCGCTCGTTAAACGCGAGCCAGGTCAATTCGCGATTGAGGTAAAGCGCGGGAGAGTTGAACGCACCGTCCGAAGCGGTCGGCGCGCTGACCGCGTCATGACCGTCGCCATTGAGCGCGAGGCCATTGCCGTTGACGGCGACTGGCTGCGTCGTCGCCGCCGGCGACGCTGATGCGGCGGTCGCTTCGCTGCGCGACGCCATGCTCATCGAGGAGGATGCGGGTGAACTCGGATCGCCAGTCCCAGCCTGGTCAGCCATAGAGCGGATAGCCTCGGTATCGGTCGGTTCCTATTATCCTGAAGGTCAACGAACTGGCAAATTGTATCATCGTTAAGAATGTAGCGCCCTTCAGCTTTTAGCCACCTAGATTATCTTATTAGTCGCTCTATTAACACGAAGATTATCATGCACCGACACTTACAATGAATTTGGCCATGCGCATCCGGCCAGACTAGAGTGCTGGTGCGAATGATGGAGGAATTTCGATGAGCAATTCGCGCAATTACTGGCAGGTGGTGATGGCGGCGCCGTCCGACGCGCTCGCGCGCACGGTGCGCGAGGCCGAAGACGCAGGGCTGGAGGGAATCTGGTCGCCGCAACTGCATAGCCCGCCGTTCGTGACGTTGGCCGCGGCCGCGATGGTGACCAAGCGCATCCTGCTCGGCACCGGCATTGCGCTCGCATTTACGCGCAGCCCGGTGGAGACGGCGCTCAATGCGCTGGACCTCGATACTGTCAGTGGAGGGCGCACCGTGTTGGGCCTCGGCACCAGCATTCGCACATTTAATGAAGACGTCCATGGCGTGGTCTATGGCAAGCCGGTCGCGCATCTGCGCGAAGTGACGCAGATGGTGCGCGCGATTATGACCGAGGGGCATACCGGCAAGCTGGGGAAGATCGAAGGAAAGTACCATACGCTCGACCTGAGCGCGCTGCGCACCGCCAAGCCGGTCCGCGAGCGGCTTCCCATCTGGTTACCCGCGCTGTTCGAAAGCACCGTGCGCCTCGCGGCGGAAATCGGCGACGGCCTCATCGGGCATCCGGTTTGGTCGGCGCGATGGGTCGCCAATGAAGTCAAGCGCAACCTCGACGAGGCGCTCGCGAAGGCAAACCGTAGGCGAGCGGACCTGAAAATCAACTTGTGGATCTATACGGCCATCAACCAGGACCGCCGGCGCGCCATCGACGACGCGCGCGGCACCGTCGCGTTCTATGCGCAAATCGCCCAGTACGAGAAATACTTCGCGGCCCACGGCTTCGGTGCGCAGGCGCGCGCGATTCGCGAGGCCGCGGCGCGCAAGGACTTCGCCTCGATGCGCAAGGCGGTGCCGGACGAGATGGTCACAACCTTCGCAATCGCAGGTACGCCGGATGAGGGACGTGAGCAAATCGAGGCATTTTGGAAGATGGCGGATTCCATCACGCTGACGCCGCCCAATTCGATGCTCGATGGAGCGACGGTGGCGGGATATCAGAAAGCGATCGCCGACACGTTCTATGGGAGGTAAGCTGCGGGAATCACTTTCCCCGAACGGCGGGCCAATGCGGCGGTGAAGAAAAGACGAACCAGGTGATAAGCCCATGTATTCTGGACCTTGTCCAGCTTCATCGATTCGGTGCGATGCCATATAGCCCGACATCCAGCCATTATAGCAGTCATCAATTACTCAGCGTTTCCGCGCTGAAAGGGCTTTTCGATCGCGCCCGAAGTAGGCTATCTAAGTAGCGAACCGAACTGCCTCGATAGTTTTGACTTGGAGGATTTTCTCCGTTGCACGAAATTAACTATGAAGTCCCAACCACCGTCGCCCAGGCGGTGACGATGCTCAAACGCCATGGCGAGAAGGCGCGTCCGCTGGTCGGAGGCACCGATCTCCTGATCCAGTTGCGCGCCGGCGTGCGCCGCCCGGAATTCATCGTCGACCTCAAGCAGATCAAGGAACTGCGCCAGATTAAGTTCGATGCCAAAAAAGGCGCGCGCCTCGGCGCCGCCGTCCCCTGCATCGAGGTCTACGAGAACGAGGAGATGCGCAAGCATTACCCCGGCCTGACCGAAGCCGCCCATCTCATCGGCTCGCTGCAGATCCAGAATCGCGCCTCGGTGGGCGGCAATCTTTGCAATGGCTCACCCGCGGCCGACACCACGCCCGCACTGATCGCACTGGGCGCCAAGGCGCGCATCGCAGGCGGGAAAACCGTGCACGAAGTTCCGGTCGAGGATTTCGTGACCGCGCCCGCGCGCACGGTGCTGAAGCCGGGCGAAATTCTGGTGGAGTTCGTGATCCCGGCGCCCAAGCCGCATTCGTCGGACGCCTACCTGCGCTTCATCCCGCGCAACGAAATGGATATTGCGGTGGTCGGAGTAGGTACCTCAATCACGCTGGATAACGACGTGGTTAAGGCTGCCAGAATCGCGCTCGGCGCGGTTGGTCCAACCCCGATTTTCGCCAGGGCCGCGAGCGAGTCGCTAATCGGCAAGACGCTGGACCACGCCGCGATCGAAGCCGCCGCGCAGTTGGCCATCGAAGCCGCGACGCCGATCGATGACATGCGCGGAACCGCGGAGTTCCGCAAACATGTGACCGGGGTGCTGACTCGCCGCACCATTCAAATCGCCGCCGAACGCGCGCGCAACAAGAAGTAGGAATTATCGCAATGGCTCAAAAGGCAAACACCAACGGAAAAGCGAACGGCAAACACGCGCACAAGACCCGCGTCGAAGCCACCATCAATGGCGAATCGGTCGAGTTCCTGTGCGAGCCGCGCCAGAGTCTGCTCGAGGTGCTACGCGATGTGCTCGAACTGACCGGCAGCAAGGAAGGATGCCTCACCGGTGACTGCGGCGCATGCAGCGTCATCATCGATGGCCGCACGGTGTGCTCCTGCCTGATGTTCGGGGTCGAGGCCGAGGGCAAGAAGATCACCACCGTCGAGGGCCTCGCAAATGGCGCGAAGCTGCATCCGCTGCAGCAGAAATTCCTCGAAGATGCGAGTTTGCAGTGCGGCATCTGCACGCCGGGATTTCTGATGTCGGCCAAGGCGCTGCTGGATCGGAATCCGAATCCGACTGAAGCGGAAATTCGCTACGCGCTGGCGGGGAATTTGTGCCGCTGCACCGGTTACGACAAGATCGTTCACGCGGTGCTCGACGCGGCCAAGGTCATGCAGGCGGGTGGATGATCTAAGGAGCGTTTCGACCTAGAATCAAGGTCCGAAACCGGATCGCGCAAAACAGAATATAGTAAATCGAGTTTAGGGCTTTCCCAAGCAGGGAGATTGAGCATGGCAGAATCGAAGAACGGAAATTATAAGGTCATCGGAACGCGTCCCATCCGTCACGATGGCATCGACAAGGTAACCGGACGGGCCAAGTACGGCGCCGACTATGCCTTCCCGGGCATGCTGTTCGGCAAGGTGCTGCGTAGTCCGCATGCTCACGCGATCATCAAGTCGATCAACGTCGAAAAGGCGCTCAAGATGCCCGGCGTCAAAGCGATCGTCACTTCGGCGGATCTTCCGGAGGCCGAGGACAAGATCGAGCAGGTGGGCGAAGCGGCGATGAACCCGCGCTACCTGTCGATGAACATCCTTGCGCATCAGAAAGCGCTGTACGATGGCCACGCAATCGCTGCAGTCGCGGCGACCAGCCCCCATATCGCAGAAGAAGCGCTGCGTCTCATCGAGGTCGACTACGAAGTTTTGCCGCCGGTAATGACGGTTGACGAGGCGATGAAGAAAAACGCCGCGGTGCTGTTGCCCAGTCTGCGCAACAAGGAAGAGGGCGACCATCCGACCAACATCGCGAGTCATCTGCAATTCAAGCGCGGCGATGTCGCAGCGGGCCTCAGTGCCGCGGACTTTGTCGTCGAGCGCGAATTCAACACCGCGATGGTGCACCAGGGCTACATCGAGCCGCACAATGCGGTCGGCATCTACAACTCCGACGGCCAAGGCACGATCTATTGCTCGACCCAGGGCGCATTCGACGTGCGATCGATGAGCGCGCAAGTGCTCGGAGTCTCGGTGGGCAAGATCAGGGTCGTGCCGGCTGAAATCGGCGGCGGCTTCGGCGGCAAGACCACCATCTATCTGGAGCCGCTTTCGCTGATGCTGTCCAAGAAGACCGGACATCCAGTGAAGCTGGTGATGAGCCGCAGCGAAGTGCTGCGCGCCAGCGGTCCGACCTCGGGCTCCAAGATCAAGGTCAAAATGGGATGCACCCGCGACGGAAAAATCACCGCCGCGGAAGTATGGATGGCCTACGAAGCGGGCGCGTTTCCGGGCTCGCCGGTGGGCGCGGGCGCGATGTGTCTGTTAGCGCCCTACAACATCGACAACTTCCAGGTGGACGGTTACGACGTGGTCGTCAATCGACCCAAGACCGCGGCGTACCGCGCGCCTGGTGCGACCAATGCCGCGTTTGCGGCCGAAACCGTCATCGACGAGCTGGCCGAAAAGTGCGGTATGGATCCGATCGACTTCCGAATCGCCAACGCGGCCAAAGAGGGTACTCCTCAAATTGTAGGACCTCCCTACAAGAGGATCGGATTCATCGAGACCATCGAGGCGATCAAGAACAGCCCTCATTATAAGAGCGAGCTGAAGGGACCCAATCGCGGACGCGGAATGGCGGCCGGATTCTGGTTCAACGCCGGCATGCAATCGTCGGCCACGGTAAATATCCAGACCGATGGCACCGCCAGCGTCGTAACCGGCTCCACCGATATCGGCGGATCGCGCGCCGCGATGGCGATGATCACCGCCGAGGTTCTCGGCATGGATGTCACCGATGTGCGTCCGGTGGTTGCCGATACCGATTCGATCGGCCATACCGACGTGACCGGCGGAAGCCGGGTGACCTTCGCCACCGGAATGGCGGTCTACAATGCAGCCCAGGATGCGGTCCGCCAGTTGAAGGAGCGCGCCGCCAAGACCTGGGAGAAGAAGCCCGAGGAAGTGGAGTTCACCGATGGAACCTTCTCCGCGCAGGGCGAAGGCATCAAGCCGATGAACATCAAGGAACTCGCCAAGCGCCTCGCGCGCACCGGGGGCCCCATCACCGGACGTGCACAGGTCAGCACCGGCGGCATCGGCGTAGGTCCGGCATTCGCGGCTACCTGTGTCGACGTCGAAGTCGATCCCGACACCGGCAAAGTGCAAATCCTGCGATGCACCGTCGCGCAGGACGCCGGAAAGGCGATTCATCCCAGCTACGTCGAAGGCCAGATGCAGGGCGGGACCTCGCAAGGGCTCGGATGGGCGCTCAATGAGGAATACTTCTACGATGCGAAGGGCACCCTGCGTAACAGCGGATTGCTGGATTACCGGATGCCGACCTGTCTCGACCTGCCCATGATTGAGACTGCGATCGTCGAGATACCCAATCCGATTCATCCGCTCGGCGTGCGCGGTGTGGGCGAGGTTTCGATTGTGCCGCCTCCCGCGGCGGTTGCCAACGCAATCTATCGCGCGACCGGAGTGCGAATGACCGAGTTGCCGATGTCACCCTCGCGTCTGCTCAAGGCGATCCTGGAAAACCGTCGCGCGCACGATTTGCAGGCTGCCGCGGCCGACTGAACCACTGCTATCGGAGAGGGGCCGATCAAACGACGAGATCGTCGAGAGATCGGCCCTTCATTTATATGGCTACTGCGATTATCCCCGCGCTCATGCGCAAGCTCACTGGCGGCCGCGATCGCGTCACGGTCTCGGGCCGGAATATGCGGGAAGCGATCGCGGACCTCGATCGCCAGTTCCCCGGAATTTCTGCCGAGCTAATGGAATCGGGCGACATCAAGGCGTCGATCGCGGTTTCGATCGACGGCGAAGTCTGCGCCAATGGAGTGCTCGATACAATTCGCGAGAACAGCGAGATTCATTTCATGCCGCAAATCAGCGGTGGGAGTTGAGAACCGTCGTCGTATGGCTTGAACTAGGCTACGGTTGCCACAGCATAGAAGCTAATGTGGCACTATACAGCGGTTTTTAGCGCGTCAGACGTTGGTCTAGCGGATTGCGAATCTCTCCGCCATTGCAAGCAGGATAAAGTTAAGTACAATACGGGACGCTGGCCGGGGTTTGCCCCCCTTTTCCCGGTTGGCATTGGGCCGGGCGGAGCGATCCGCCCGGCCTGAGTTTTTCTTTCGGCAAGTCGATCGATTTCGTACGGGAACCCCGGTGCTCGCTCGCGGTTGGCGGCTGGATGGAAGCCAAGGCGAACTCGCGAGGTCGCGGCGCTACGACATGAAGACTTCGCGCACGTGATTGACGTCGTTGTACTCGCGAACCTGCCCGAGCTTGTCGCCATCGAAACGGAAGTAGAAGTGATAGCGATTGGCGTATTTCTTTCCGTTGCCGGCCGTGGTGTCCGAGGCGGCCTGGATCGCCACATGCGGTCCTTCCGCGATCACAGTCGAAATCGTCAGATTGAGGCCCTTGGGAAACATCGCAGCCATCGTGGCTGAGATCCCCTTGATGAATGCGTCCTTCCCGCGCATCGGAGTAATCCCCGGCAAGCGCCCCATCATTTCGAATTCGAAGTCGTCCGCGAGCACATCGCCGAGGAATTTCGGATCCGGCTTTTCCAGCGTTACCAGGAACTTGCGCGCGGTTTCTTTCTGTTGTTCGAGGTTCATAGGATTCTCCTTCACTTGCGATTGGCGGCGCGATCAGCGGCGGATAATCAACACCGCGCAGCTGGCATGGCGCAGGACTTTTTCGGTGGTGCCGCCGAGCAGAACCCCGTCGCCGCCGGTGCGGCCGTGGGTCGACATCACGATGAGATCGATGCCCTGTTCTCGCGCATATTCGCCAACTTTGATTGCCGGTGCGCCGACGACGGTGGCGGTGATCACCTTGCTCGAATTCTCGAGTTCGGCCTTCTTGATGCGCAGCAGCTCTTCCTCGGCCTGCTCGATCATCGACGCCTCACGTGCGATCTCACGACCCCCCACCGGCAGTGCCTCGATGCCCAGCAGGTGATGCGGAGTTATCACATAGAGCAAATGCAGCTCAGTGGCGTCGACTTCCTTGGCCAGCTCCCAGGCGGATGCCAGCGCCTTCATCGAAGGTTCGGAAAAGTCGACCGGTGAGAGGATCTTCTTAACGTTCTGAATCATCAGCTGCCTCCGGAATCACTTTCGATATCACGGCTTTCGCGGCCTTAGCAAATGCGCCGCTGCCGATGCGAATATCCGTTTTTGCGAGTTAAGAGAAGTTGCCCCGAACCTCTCAGAACCCTGCAAGGATAGAGGCTTGCCGCGATGAAAGCGACCGTCTTCAACGGGCTCCGCGAGGTCCAAGCGAACGCGTGATGAAGATGCTTATCCAAGCTGGAGCGCTTGAATCAGAACTTTTTTACCTGTGCCTCGCGATCCCAGAAGCGCAGCTTGCGGCATGCTTCGATGAACCTGGTGGCGTCGCGCGATGACCTCAATTCGACGAAGCCGCCATCGATCGCGTCATTACCCAATACCTTTGCCACCAGGGGCATCGCAGTGCCCGCGTATGCGATGAACTTGCAATGCGCGAACGCATCGGCAATGAAGTCGCGCGCCGCCGCTTCGTCGATCAATGCCCGGGCGCCCTCGGCCGAGATCAACAGCGCGACGCTGTCGTAGAGCACCGAAGGGCCGCCGTCGATTTTCTGCTGCGCCTCGATCCATGAACCGTCACTGGCTTTCACTCCGCCGACCATCGGCGCGACCAACTCGAGCATCGCGCCTTCCTTGCGCAAAGCTTGCTTCAATCCATCGAGCAAATCGGCATCGACGCCGTCGGTGACCAACGCTCCGACCTTGCGGCCCTTGAAGGTCGCGGGAGGGTTGCGAAGGATGCTCAGGTGCGGCGATTCCTTGAGCGTGGTGATAGGTCGGCGCGCGGCGTCGGCCGGCTTGGGAAGTTCCCGCAAGCGCAGACCATCGGCGACTTGGTGCGCCAGTTCCTTATCGACGTTGAGCAGGTGCGCAACCATTCGGCTTCTGATTTCCGGCCGTTCGACCTTACTCAACTCGAAGGTGAATGCGGCGGCGATGTGCCCTTGTTCCACTTCGGTTTGACTGATGTAAAACTGACGCGCCTGACTGTAGTGATCGGCGAACTTTTCGCCGCGCACCCGCAGCTTAGGTCCCTCTTCGTCGGCGGCGAACGAACGGAAGCCATCGGGCGTTTCGCGCGGCCCGCCGATCTCGCCGCCCCACGAGTTGGGCTCATAGTTGGCGCGAGTCTTCGGGTTGACCGTCGCCATGTGTCCATCCTGCTGAAGCGTGGCGAACGGACACTTTGGCGCGTTGACCGGAAGGTGGGTGAAGTTGGGGCTGCCGAGGCGCTTGAGTTGGGTGTCGAGGTAGGAAAAATTGCGTCCTTGCAGCAGTGGATCATTGGAGAAATCCACCCCCGGCACGATGTTCTGGGTGCAGAACGCGACCTGCTCCGTTTCGGCGAAGAAGTTGTCGACGCATCGATTGAGCACCATGCGGCCAACCTTGCGCAGCGGAACTTCCTCTTCCGGGATGATCTTGGTGGCGTCCAGCACATCGAATGGAAATCGATCGGCGAATTTCTCGTCAAAGAGTTGCAAGCCCAATTCCCATTCCGGGAAATCTCCCGCCTGGATCGATTGCCATAGATCGCGCCGATGGAAGTCCGGGTCGGCGCCGTTAATCTTGACGGCTTCGTTCCACGCCACCGACTGCATGCCGAGCTTGGGCCGCCAGTGGAACTTGACGAAGGTCGATTTCCCCTTCGCGTTGACCAGTCGAAAAGTATGTACGCCGAATCCTTCCATGAATCGGAACGAGCGCGGGATCGCGCGGTCGGACATGATCCACATCGCCATATGGATGCTTTCCGGCGTCAGCGAAATGAAGTCCCAGAAATTGTCGTGCGCGGTTTGCGCTTGCGGAAATCCGCGATCCGGTTCCTGCTTGGCGGCATGAATGAGGTCGGGGAACTTGATTGCATCCTGAATGAAAAACACCGGGATGTTGTTTCCCACGATGTCCCAGTTGCCTTCCCTGGTGTAAATCTTGACCGCGAAGCCGCGCACATCGCGCGCCAGGTCGGCAGATCCCTTGTTGCCCGCCACCGTTGAGAAGCGCACAAACAGCGGCGTTTTCTCGCCCGCGCGTTGAAACAGGTCGGCTCGCGTAATGTCCGCCAGCGATTCGTAAGTCTCGAAAAATCCGTGCGCCCCGAATCCGCGCGCATGCACCACTCGCTCCGGGATGCGCTCGTGATCGAAGTGGAAAATTTTTTCGCGAAAATGGAAGTCTTCCAGCGCGGTCGGTCCGCGAGAGCCAATCTTCAGCGAGTTCTGGTCGTCGGCAACCGGTACTCCTTGTTGGGTGGTAAGAACCGGAACCTCGTCGCCGGCGGTCTGATGAGTTTCGCCGCCACGACCGATATCGACGGTTTGGTCATCGAGCTTGATTGGTTTGCGAGCATCGGGAGATGCTTTATTGGCCATGTCACTTCCTCGTGTGGGTTTCAGACGAGGTTTAGACGTAGCCTGCGGTCGAGGATTCAGCGCACGAGAAGGACGGAAGGACACCGCACGAGGCTTCGATTTCCCGCCCGTGGCGAGATCGATTTCTACTCGAGGCGGCGGAGCACCGCGACCGAACGCGCTTCAATGCGGACCTTGCTACCTGCCTTCAATGAAGCAGGACGCCCGCTCGCTTGCTGCGCCGTGTCGAACACTTTCTCGAAGCGCGTGCCCCAGGGGCCGTCGGGCAGCACGAAGTCCAAAGCCTCGTGATAGGCATTGAAGAGCAGGTAGAAACTGTCGTCGCGGTAGGGCTGGCCGCGATTATCGACGCCTCCGATCGCGTCGCCATTGAGATAGACGCCAATCGATTTGGCGAATCCGCTGTTCCAGTCGTGGTCGGACATCGGCAAGCCGTCGGGCTTGAACCATCCGATGTCGCCGACCGCCTCGCCGAAGATCGGGCGTCCCTGGAAGAATCGCCGGCGTCGAAAATTGCGATGCTGCTTGCGAAACGCAATCGCAATCCGGGTGAACTCCAGCAGGTCATGATCGGCCTGATCCCAGTGAAACCAGGAGACCTCATTGTCCTGACAGTAGGCGTTGTTGTTGCCGCCCTGGCTCCTGCCGATCTCGTCGCCGCCGAGCAGCATCGGCACGCCCTGCGAGAACATCAGCGTGGCGATAAAGTTGCGCTTCTGACGCGCCCGCAGGGTGTTGATCGCGGGATCGTCAGTAGGTCCCTCGACGCCGCAGTTCCATGCGCGATTGTTGCTTTCGCCGTCGCGATTCTCCTCGGTATTGGCCTCGTTATGCTTGTCGTTGTAGGAAACCAGGTCGTTGAGCGTGAAGCCGTCGTGCGCGGTAATGAAGTTGATGCTCGCGTGAGGACGCCGGCCGCTCCACGCATACAGGTCGGAGCTGCCGGTCAGACGCGCGGCGAATTCATTGAGCGTCTGGTCCGCGCCGCGCCAGTAGTCGCGCACGCAATCGCGATACTTGCCGTTCCATTCCGACCACAACGGTGGAAAGTTACCGACCTGATAGCCGCCCTCGCCAACATCCCATGGTTCCGCAATCAGCTTGACCCGCGAAATCACCGGATCCTGCTGGATGATGTCGAAAAAGGCACTCAATCGATCGACCGCATGAAGCTCGCGCGCCAGCGTCGCCGCAAGGTCGAAGCGAAATCCGTCGACATGCATCTCGGTAATCCAGTAGCGCAGGCTGTCCATGATCAGTTGTAACGTGCGCGGATGGCGCATGTTCAGACTGTTGCCGCATCCGGTGTAGTCGATGTAGAAGCGGCCATCGTCGGCCAGGCGGTAGTATGCCGCATTGTCGATGCCGCGGAACGACAGCGTCGGGCCGAGATGATTGCCCTCGGCGGTGTGGTTATAGACCACGTCGAGAATCACCTCGATCCCCGCGCGATGGAACTCCCTCACCATGCTCTTGAACTCGGAGACCTGCTGGCAAAGCGTCCCGCTGGCGGAATAGCGAACGTCGGGCGCGAAGTAACCGATCGAGTTGTAGCCCCAGTAGTTAGTCAGGCCGCGCTCGACAAGATGCCGATCGGCGGCGAAGTGCTGTACCGGCAACAGTTCGACCGCGGTGATGCCGAGTCGCTTCAGATGATCGATCACCGCGGGATGCGCCAAGCCGGCATAGGTGCCGCGAATATCCTCGGGCAGCTCAGGATTTAACTTGGTCATCCCCTTGGTGTGCAGCTCATAGATGACGGTATCTTCCCACGGAATCGACAGCCGCCGATCTCCATCCCAATCGAACCACGGCTCGACTACGACGCTCTTGGGCGCGAACGGAGCGCTGTCGCGGTCGTCCTTCTGCAAATCCTCGGCCTCGTTACCGATGGTGTAGCCGAACAGCGAATCGTTCCAGGTAATCGTGCGATCGATCGCTTTGGCGTAGGGATCCAGCAACAACTTGGCGGGATTGAAGCGATGACCGTTGGCGGGATCGTAAGGACCATGAACCCGAAATCCATAGCGCTGACCGGGACGGACCCCGGGCAGATAGACATGCCACACGAAGCCGGTGTGCTCCGGAAGCGAGATGGAGGCCTGCTGCTGGTTGCCGTCATCGCCACCGAACAGGCAAAGCTCGACCCTCACGGCGTTTTCGGAGGCGAGGGCGAAATTGACGCCCGCGCCGTCCCAGGTGGCGCCTAGCGGATATGGTTTTCCGGGAAAAGCTTTCATTGTTTGCTTTGGACCAATTGCGCCGCACCGCCTTCGGATAGGCGGGCGTAGCCCCTGTTAGAGCAAAAGAGCGAGCGCGAGGCGAGCATCCGATGATGCCCAAATCGCGCTCGCTTGATTTGCAATCGGCTCTTGTTGTCCGGCGCGGCTAGCGCTGGTTGATAGATATGAGTTCGCGATAGATGCGTTCATACTTCTCGGCCATCACCTCGACGGAGAAGCGATGCTCATATTCGTCGCGGCAGGCTTGACGTGAAAGCATGTCAACCTTCTTGATTGCCGCGACCATCGCATCTACCTCAGCTGCGATGAAGCCGGTGACGCCGTCACGAAGGACCTCCGGAACCGAGCCGCAGGGACGCGCGATCACAGGTGTGCCGCATGCCATCGCTTCGATCATCACCAGCCCGAAGGGCTCGGGCCAATCAATCGTGAACAGCAGCGCCAGCGCATTGCCGAGGAACTCACTCTTCTGCAGCTCATTGATCTCGCCGATGTACTCGACTCCGCCTTGTTTGATCATCGGTTCGATCACGTTGGCGAAATATTCGCGGTCCACCGCGTCGACCTTGGCGGCGATCTTCAGTGGGATGCCGGCTTTGCGCGCGACCTCGATCGCGATGTCGGGCCGTTTTTCAGGTGCGATGCGTCCGAGGAAGGCGAGATACTTGCCCCCGTTTGGATTGAAGTGGAGATGCTCGCGCGGCACTCCATGATGGACCGTAGCGACCCAGTTCGCCCACGGCAGCGGCTTGCGTTGCGCATCGCTAATCGAGATCAGCGGGCGATCCTTAAATTGCTCGAAGATTGGAACCAGTTCCTCAAGGTCCAGCCGGCCGTGCAGAGTCGTCATGGTAGGGGTGGCCACCAAATTTGAAAACGCGAAGGTCCAGTAATCGAGATGGCAATGAATGATGTCGAAATCGTCGGCGCGCTCGAAGACCTCGCTCAGCATCGCCATATGATTGCCGAGCCCGTTGGCCGCTACTTGCGCCAGGCCTGCGAGTCTTAGCGCGACCGGATAGCCGGGATGGAGTTTCGCGGCCGTCACCGAGTCACCGGATGCAAACAGTGTGACGTGATTGCCGCGCCGAACCAGCTCTTCGGTCAGATAGGAGACCACCCGCTCAGTGCCGCCATAAAGTTTCGGCGGAACGCTCTCGTAGAGTGGCGCAATCTGGGCGATGCGGAGCGGGCGACGACGTTCGATGGTCGATTCGCGGGGGCGTTCAATTTCAACCGTGGAAATCAGTTCAGACATGTGAAACACCTGAGGATGATGCGCAAGTGGCGAACACTATTGCGAAAGTTGAAAGGCTTCGCCGGTTTGGGTTAGTTGATCGTCATTCGATTTTTCGCAAGTCCTGTTCCATCCGCGCTCTTTGGGATTCAGAATTCTCATTGGTGCTTTGACGGCTTACGTTCGCAAACATTCATCAGCAGAGGGATTTCCAATGCCGCAAAACGTCAGCGACGCCACGAAAAACGTCATTAATGTGAGGATCGACGGCGAGTTCGCTTATCTTACGCTGAATAGGCCTGAAAAACGAAATGCCATCAACGACGAAGTGTTACGTACGTTACCAAAAGCCCTCGAAAGCATTGATCGTCCTGAGATTCGCGCCGTAATCATCTCGGGCGAAGGCGCGGTATTTTCGGCTGGGATCGATTTTACTTCGCTCGCCTCGGACACCGGTGCGCAAGCCGGTGCGGGCGGCGGCCCCGATCTGGTTCGCTTCCGCCGCTTCGTGCATGCCTCGCAGGCGTCACTCGACGCTCTGGAGAGAATCGAAAAACCAGTCATCGCCGCGTTGCATGGATACGTCGGCGGCCTGGGCTTGGAACTCGCGCTCGCCTGCGACGCGCGCATCGCCGCGGTCGGTACTCGGTTGGGAATGCCCGAGACACGCATCGGGTTGGTGCCCGACGTGGGCGGTACCACGCGGCTGACGCGAACCGTCGGCTATGCGAGGGCCAAGGAACTCATCATGACGGCGCGCATGATCGATGCGAATGAGGCGGAGCGCATCGGGCTGGTCAATCGGGTGGTCGCCGAGGGCACTCATCTCGCGGCCGCGGAAGAACTCGCACGCGAGATCGCCCGCAATGCGCCAATGGCAGTGGGCCTGGCCAAGCGCATCATCGACATTGGGCAGAGCGTCGACAAAGCCACTTTCATGGATCTCGAATCGCTGGCGCAGAGCTCACTGTTTCAGACCGAGGATTTTCGCGAGGGCGCGGCAGCATTGGTGCAGCGTCGCGATCCGAAGTTCAAGGGGCGCTAGGCCGAATCTCAAACGTAGCCTCGAAGCGGGCACCGGAATGCAATTCCAGCATCCCGGCGTCAATGCCCTGCGCAGAAAGGTTGAAGGCATTTGGACCGCAGGTGTAGGGCTCGAGCGCGACGACCTCCGGCGTCGGCGGGGCGTAGACCACGAGGGTTCGAAAAATCGGCGCCGCGCGTAGCTCCAACGCCATCTTCAGTTGAGGATCGATTAACCGCGCCGCGCGCTCGCCGCGGCTCGGGTCGAGGCTGTATGCGTCGTCAAAGGTGTCGCTGCCGAGCGTGACCGGACGGCGCACATCGAACTTGCCGACCGGGGCTTGCAGCGCGCCATTGGGCAATAGTCGCGCATCAAGTTGCCAATGCCGATCGATGTCGCCCTGGACCTGCATCGCGGCGCGGGTGCCGCGCGGATCCAGCGGTGCATGGAAATACGGGTGCGCTCCGATCCCGAATGGCATCGGCCCGGCACCCACGTTTTCCAGCGCTGCGTGAAATCTCAGTCCATTACCAATTTCGTAATCGAGATCGAGCACGAATGGGAAAGGCCATAACTTCGACAGCTCGGCATCGCCGCGTGAATCGAGTCGCGCCGCAACGAAGTATGGACCTCGGCGCGTAACCTGGAAGACGCGATTATAGATGAGTCCATGAATCGCGCAGTGGTGTGAGGGATCGTTGATAGGCAACTCGATGGTTCGGCCCCGGTAGGAAAAGCGTCCATCGGCGATTCGCCCCGGCCATGGAAACAGGATCGGGATGCCCGAGCGAAACGGATGCGCGCGCCAATCAGCCTCGGGATCGTTCGGCCCGGCTACAATGTCGAGGGAGCCCACCCGATAGGTGCGGCATTGAAAACCCGCCTCGGGAACGATGACTGCGCGTTCCGCCTGCGCTTCGATAGTTACGAAATCCACGATTGGTATCCCTCGCGCAGACCAGATCGTATCGCATCACGATTGTGCTATGCGAGAAGATCACGTCGTCGCAATCATGTTCGAGCAAAGGGAAGTGCGGGGACTCGGTCAGGAGTCTGATTGCTGCGGCGCGACTGAAAAGCGCCGAGCTGGATTGCCCGCATGCCGGGCGAAATTGGTTGGCGCCCGGATGCCGGCCGCGGTCGGAGCGGAAGCTGGCTAGCCGCGATCGCCGGCGCGGTTGTTGCTCCGCGCCTGCGCCTCGTTGACGCGGATCGGACGCCCTTTGATATCGCGCCCATTCAACTTCTTGATTGCCGCGTCCGCAGCCTCGTCGGATGCCATTTCGACAAAGCCGAAGCCGCGCGATCGATTAGTCGCCCGATCCATGATGACCTGCGAACTATCGACTTTGCCGGCCTCTGAAAAAGCATCCTGCAGATCCTGATCCGTAACCGTCCAAGCCAGATTACCTACATACAGTCGTCGACCCATTACCGTCTCCCGTCGCACAACGCAGACATTTGCCTCATGCGGAGATTCCGCATCGTCACGAGGAATTGCCCAAACCTATTAGAGGCAATCAAAGAAGAAAGGAGGCTGGCGGCGTGCATCTGTTAACTACGTTGCGAATTTTTATACCATCGCGCCATTTGCAAGCATAGTGGGCTTCAGCCTCCGAGTGACTATTAGAGACGGCGGTCGAAACTACTTCGACGCGGTGTCAGTGTGAGGTAGCAGTGAGGGTTAGTAAGAAAGAGAAGAAGCAATAAAACCAATGAAAAAGAGTCTTGAATCAATAGCCTGTCGGTCTCGTGAAACGGCTGTCGATTTGAGAGCGACCGCAGCCTGCTTCGAGTCTTGCCAACGAGGGAAGCGGCTGGGACCGCGGAAAAAACGTCTGACCTTACGACGCTCGAACTTTCCGTTACCCAGTCCGGCAACCCGATCCCTTACCGCGATCCGCCACTGCGCGCCATCAAAAGTTACCGAGTATCTACTTCGTCACCGATCGAATTAGCAATCGATGATTAGTCACTCGAACATTTTGATCGGCAATGAGAAAGCAAACACTATGCAAATCGATACCAACTAAAATGTACTTGCGTGGAGGCTTTTGTCGTGGTTTCGTGAAACTCTCCGGCGGTAAACTTGTAGGCGAGGAGATCGAATCCAGATGCCACGTAAACGCAGTGCACGCGCCAACACGGTCACCTCCGCTTTCCGCCAGGTTCAGCAGCAAGCGCGATCGCTGATGGTCAATCTTCGCAAGGAAATTCGGAGCAAAGAGACGGAACTGCAACGGCTCAAGGATGAGGAGTCGCGGCTCAGTATGCTGATCGAAGGCCAGCCATCCCCGCGTTCGGCAAGATCCGCAGCGGCGCGCGCCGGCACGCGCGGCGGCCGGGTCAACTGGCTCGCCGTTCTCGATCAGCTTCCCAAACAATTCAAGGCCGGAGACGTCCGCATGGTCAAAGGGCTGAAGGGCAAGCGACCGTCGGAAGTGTTTGCCGCGATCACACGCTGGATCCAGATGGGATCGGCGCGTCGCAAAGCACGCGGACTCTACGAGAGAATCTAGCGCCGTCATCGCGATCGATCACGGATTGGATGGATTCGACCGTCGCTGAAAGCATACAGTAGCGCCTGCCGAAATTTGTCGGCGCAGCATCTTCAGAGGCGTTCCGGAAGGAAACTCGTGGCAGTCAAGACTATCGAATGGCGCGACGACACCGTCCGTATGATCGATCAGCGCCTGCTTCCCTCGCGCGAAACTGTTCGCATCTACAAGGACTACCGCGGCGTTGGCGAGGCGATTCGCACGATGGTGATTCGCGGCGCGCCCGCGATTGGAGTCGCCGCCGCGATGGGCGTGGCGTTAGGTCTGCGCGGCTATGCGGGCGCGCGTGCGCAGCGGCAGTTCGCGGTCGTTGCCAGGGCCCTCAAAGCCACCAGGCCTACCGCGGTAAACCTCGCGTGGGCGGTGGATCGGATGGGCCGCGTGCTCGAGGCGAATCTGTCCCTCGATGCGCCGGGGCTGTTTCAACGTCTGCGCACCGAAGCGATTGCCATCTACAAGGAAGACCTCGCGGCGAATCGAGCGTTGGGGCGTTTCGGAGCGGAGTTACTATCGCGATCGACTACGGTCCTGACCCATTGCAACGCGGGGGCACTCGCGACCGCGGGCTATGGAACCGCATTGGGCGTGGTGCGCGCCGCGAAAGAAGCGGGAAAGAAGATTGCGGTCTTCGCTGACGAGACCCGCCCGTTTCTGCAGGGCTCGCGGCTGACGGCGTGGGAGCTGCACAAGGATAAAATCCCGGTCACGGTGATCGCCGATAACATGGCCGCTACGGTGCTCCGCAGCGGCCGCATCGATTGCGTGATCGTCGGAACCGATCGCACGGCCGCCAATGGCGATGTCGCGAACAAAATCGGAACCTACCCGCTGGCAGTGATGGCGCGCCGCCACAAGGTTCCTTTCTATGTTGCCGCGCCGCTCTCGTCGATCGATCTCAACTGCGCCAGCGGCGAACAGATTCCGATCGAGGAGCGTTCCGGGCTCGAACTCACCGAATTCAAGGGCCAGCAGGTCGCGCCCAAGGGCGTGGCGACGTTCAATCCCGCCTTCGACGTGACGCCGCACGACCTGGTGACCGCGATTATCACCGAACGCGGGGTGGCGTTTCCGCCTTACACCACTAGCCTGAAAAAGCTGAAGGAGCGCTCCTGAGGACGCGCTCCTTCATTAACAGTCGAGTATCTACTCCTGAAGATGGTCGAGGTATTCGGCGAGGCCGTAGCCGACCTTATCGCCCCAGCGCCATTCCGTCATACCTTCCGCGATGCGAGTGACTATTCCCGCTCGGCGATTGCGTAGTGGGATCATCGACAGAACTTTTCCGGTAATGACTATTGGCGCGCCCCCGTCCGACGTCGCGCAGGTAACCTTGATCCGATCGTGGAGTTGCTGCTCGCCGGCAAATTCAGTCTCGAGACTAACCTTGGTGATGTTCAGCGTCGACGCACCCTTGCGCATGATGAAGCCGCCCGGATGCTCGCTGCCGTCGCGATTGACCGTGATGCTCGCCATTCCACCGATGCCCTCGTCGAAGTTCATCGTCAACCATCGGTAGTACTTGGGCGCCTGCCAGTAGCGCGGTCCCCAGCTATGGTCGCGCAGTCCCAGGCCATCGAATTTGAAGTCGTACGCGGTTCCGTCGATCTTGAGGGTGCCGGTCGCATGCCCCAACTGTTCAAGGTGACCCTTGGCGAATTGCTGAGTCGCGTCGCCCGAAGGCTGGAGGCTTTCCCATCCATGCTCGTTCTTCTCACGCAGCTCGCCGCCCCATCCGGGCGCGGTCGCGCGGTAGTCGAAGCTCAGCTCGCATGCTGCATAGGGGTTGTTCTTGAACGCGACGGTCGGCTCCGCCATCTCGAGCGGATTTTTCAGCATGCAGAGTTTGCCGCGATAGCTGACCCGATGATGCTCGAAGGGCTTCACCACCTCGAACTTCAACCCGCCGGCGCTATGCGCATCGTTGTTGGCGATCTCCGGGCGCTTGAACATGAAGCCGACGCTGCCGTCCGGGAGGTAGACGCACACCGTCATCTCGGCATTGCCCTCGTTGGGCCGGTTGCCCATTCGGACGAATCCGCCGACGCGGTTGTTTCGATCGAAAAAATTGTAGTAGGCGCTTTCGTTGAAATTGGATTCCCCGCTGTTGGTATGCATCAGGTCATCGGTTTCCAGCAGCACCACTTTGCGCTCGGCCATAAAGATCTCCTGTTGCGATTGGCAACTGCTGACTTCTATCGCGCATCGCGGCTGCGGTCCACTCGATAGCAAAAAGCCCCGATGGCCGACCCGACGGCGGTTCGATGGACTATCGCCGACATGCAACGTGGTTGCGAGCCTGCAACAGCGGCGGACCTCACGCGCTCGATGGATGCCGAGATCATCGCATAAAGATCACCTTTGTTTCGCGGCGGTCGGATGGCATCGGAAATGCTTTTGCCTCTCAAGCAACTTTTTCTTTGAGACAATTTGTCCGAGAACCTTTCGAAGATAGGTGGTCCCCTTGCCTAAAATTGGATCGGTCTCACTCCACGACGAACGTAGTAGTCCTGAACAGTTAAACGCCACAAAATCCTTATCGCGAGTTCCCCGAACTATGCGCCGAAAAAATAGTGGGCAGACCATAGTTATCGTAGCGCTGATGCTGCCGGCTCTCTTGGGCGCGGTCGCGCTCGGCACCGACGTAACGATCTTCTATTTTAACTGGGTCCAGTTGCAAAAGGCGGCGGACTCAGCCGCTTTGGCGGGCGCCAATTATCTACCGGATAACCCATCGCAGGCGCGGACCGTTGCCAACCAGCTCGCACAAAGCAATGGGGTCAAGGCCGGCGAGATCGTCTCCACTGCCGTCTCGGTCGACAATCTTTCGATCACGATTCAATTGCAGCGCACCGTGCCCTACTTCCTTGCCAAAGTGCTGGGACTCTCCAATGGTATCGTGACGACGGCCGCAACCGCGACGCCGCAGTTTCCGCCCAGCACCCTGAACGCCGGCACGCCAGGGCAGGTTCCGGTCGGCGGCGACAACAACGGAGGCAACGGCGGGACCTGCACCAGCGTCGGTCTTTGTGGACTCGTCCCTATCGGTCTCGATTCCAACACTGTCTACAACAATGGCACGCAGATAACGCTTCAGCAGGGCCAGCTGGGCCCCGGCAACTGGGACTTGCTCGCACTGGGAGGGACCGGAGGCGCGAACCTGAGAAGTAATATCGCCAACGGCTTCAACTCAATGATAACGGTGGGAGACTGGCTCACCACCGAACCGGGCAAGAAAGTCGGTCCGGTCGATCAAGGCTTTCAGGATCGACTCGATCAAGCCAGTTCGATGGATTCTACCGGCACATACGCGTCCCATTTGGTAAACAATCCGCGGGTTCTGGTCCTGCCCGTTGTGGACTGGCAACATCCCAACGGCCGTTCCTCGGTACAGGTGAAGGCCTTCGCTTCCGTATGGCTCGACACTTACAGCAAGGGCCAGGTTACCGTGCACTTTATCAGTCAGGTCATCGCTAACAGCTTCGGGGATCCTAGCGCTCCGTATTTTGGATCGCGTGGCACTCCGATATTGGTGCGATAGAGATGACGCCCCGACGACGCTGAATCATGCCTCCCTCGCAGTTGCGAGATCAAAAAACATCCAGGGCAGTCCGACCGCAACTCGATGGCGTCAGCCGCGGCCAGGCGATGGTTGAGCTCGCGCTGATCACACCGATCGTGTTGTTCGTGATGATGGTAGGAATTCAGTTTGCGATTATCGGGGTCGCGGCTCTGGGCTTAGGACAGGTGAACTACCAGGGCGCCCGATACGCCGCGACTAACCCTTCCGCGTCACAGTCAACCGTGAAGACCTACATGGTTTCGGTGGGATCGCCGATCATCAGCGCAAATTCCGGCAGCTATCTGAGCGCCACCTTAAATCCATCTCCACCCTGCACCTTCGGAACGACGATAACGGTCGCGGTCACCTACGACGCCAGACATCTAATCGCATTGCCGAATCCATTCTTCGGCATTCCGTTTCCAACCTCGCTTACCAATTCGCAAAGCGCATTCTGCGAATAGGAGTCAAAATGAAATCATTAAAATACTTGTCGGTGGTTCTGTTTCTCTTCATGTCGACCAGCACTCCAAGCGCGATGGCCGACCATTCGAAAACCGTGACGGTCACTAACAACACCACCTATACAATGAGCGAGTTTTACGCCTCCTCGAGCGATAGCTCCTCCTGGGACACCAGCAACAACCTGCTGACCGGGCAAACCGTCGGGCCCGGACAAACCACCACGATTACCATCGCCGATACTCAGAGCACCTGTAACTACGATCTGATGGCTGTCCTGTATGGCGCGACGCAGCATGCGTATCAGTACCACGTCGACGCGTGCGACGGCGGAACCTGGAACGTCCAGTAGCTCGCGCGCTGATACGGCACCTGGGTCATTCAGCGTTAGATCATTTCAGGATGGTTTGGCTTCTGCCCGCATCTTGAGGTCAGCCTCGAGGTAGCGAGGATTCGCAATCTTGAGCTTGTCCTCGACGATCTGGCGCGTCACTTTCATCACCCGATCGCGGAACTCCCCACGGTCAGCCTCACCGGCGCGAATCTTGGCGCTTAGCTCTTCATTGAATTTGCGCGCCGCCGCCATCACGTCGCTGGTGGTGTGAAGATGTGGTTTCTGCGCGCCCAGCAGAGTCGCCAGCGCGTCGACCTCGGCACGCAGCAGCGGCTCGCCGATTTCGATTTCGCGCGCGACGATGCGCATTACGTTGGCGACCACGCGCGATTGAAACTGCTTCTGTCCCTGCGTGACCGGAACGATTTCGCGCTCGACAAAATCCGCGGCTGCTTGCAGCAGCTCGATGGCGGTAGGCCTGTCCTGCATGTCGGTGCTCGTGTCCTCTACTCGATGAGATTCAACAACTCCAACTCGTTCTCGACGGTGCGTCGCCCGATGCTGGCCAACTCAACCGAACTGACCAAGCCGTCCATATGGGTCCGCGCCTGGCTGATGGTAATGATGCCCCATTTGAGGTTGCCGAATACTTCCCACCATCGAGCCGCCTCCGGATCGACCGAGACGCCGCTGGCTTTTTCGTAGGCGGCCCAGAAATCTTCGCGTTGGCCGAGGCCGCCCACCGGGTTCTCATCGGCGCCGAAACGCCATGCGCGCGTGCACATCCAGCCGAGGTCTTCCATCGGATCGCCAAGATGAGCGAGCTCCCAATCGAGAATCGAGCGGACTCCCTCAGGTCCGAAGATGACGTTGCCGATGCGATAGTCGCCATGCACTAGCGTCTTGCGTGGCGACGCCGGAACCCGCTGATAGAGCCATCGAAAGGCCAGCTCGAACGCTGGATAGGGTTGGAGCGCGAGCGTGCGGAAGTTTTCCTCGTAACGCTTCACCTCGGTCAGCGCGGCGCTGGGTCCCGGCTCGGGCAGGAAGTCGAGATGATGCTTGACCGGATCGATGCGGTGAATGCGGGCGAGGATTTGGGCGAGTTGTCCCGGCATCGCTTTGCGTGCGTTGGCATACTGCTCGTCACGCAGCAGGCGGCGCGCGATGGTCTCGCCCTCGACGCGCTGCATGATGAAGAACGCCGCATCGAGAACCGCGGGATCATCCGATAACCAGAACACTTCGGGAACTGGCACGCCCTCCTCGAAAGCGGCGCGCAGCACCAGGAACTCGTGGCGTCGATTGCTCTCGATGCGCTGGGCACCGGGGTCGCGCCGCAAAACCATTCCGCGCGTCCGGGTACCGCCCGAATCCTGCGTCGTGCAATCGAATGACCAGATCTCACGCGAGGCGCCTCCCGGCATCTTGTGCAGGTTCTCGATTTTCACCGCGGCGAAATTGCCCTGCGCGCGAATGAAGGCGCACAGGCGCTCGGTCAACTCGGCAACGTCCATTTGGACATCCCTATCACGAACTTTAAAAATTCAGGAGCGGCGGCCGGCGAGTTGCGCAAGGCCATCGCCGAGCAGATTGAACGCCAGCACCGACAGTCCGATCGCGACTCCGGGTGCGGTGGTCAGATGCGGCGCGACCAGCAGAAATGCGCGGCCCGCGTCGAGCATGTTGCCCCAGCTCGGCGTGGGCGGCATCACGCCGAGGCCGAGAAAGGAAAGCGAGGCCTCGGCAACGATGATGCCGCCGATGCCGAAGGTCGCCTGCACCGCGACCGGGCCGGCGATTCCCGGCAACAAATGCTTCATCAAAATGCGCGAGGGCGGCGCGCCCAGCGTGTTGGCAGCCTGAACGTATTCGCGCTCGCGCAGCGACAGGACCTCGCCGCGAACCAGCCGCGCATAGCCAGTCCATCCCATCGCGGTTAGCGCGATGACGAGATCGGTCAGGCCAGGGCCCAGAATCGCGGCGAGCGCAATCGCAAGCAGGAAGCCGGGGAAGGCGAGAATGACGTCGACGAAGCGCATGACGACCGTATCGACGCGGCCACCCGCGAGCGCCGCCGACCCGCCAATCAGGCTGCCGACCACCAGCGAGAGTGCGACGACCGAAACCGATACCGCGAGCGACAGACGCGCGCCATAGAGCAGCCGTGCGAGCATGTCGCGCCCGAGCGCGTCGCATCCCAGCGGATGGCCGGCGGAGGGTCCCGCGAGTGCGAGCCGAAGATCGATCGCGAACGGATCATAGTGCGCGAACCAGGGTCCCAAGATTCCGATCAGAATCAGAATCGCCACCAGGGTTGCGCCGATCCCGAGCGAGAGATTTCTGCGCAATCGCATCGCGTCAGCGCGCCTCGCCGCTCAGCCGGATTCGCGGATCGATGAGGCCGTAAACCATGTCGGTCGCCATGTTCACCACCACGTAGGTGAGCGCGAAGGTCAGCACGCATCCTTCGACTAGCGGATAGTCGCGCGCGCTGATCGCCGTGATCAGCAGCCGCCCGAGCCCCGGCCATGAGAAAATTACTTCCGTGATGATCGAGCCGGTGAGCAATCCGCCCAATTGCAGGCCGAGCAGCGTAACCACCGGCGTCAGCGCGTTGCGAAGTCCATGACGCATCAGCGCGGCGTTCGCGCTCAGGCCCTTGCCGATGGCGGTGCGCATGTAATCCGACTCGCGAACCTGCACCAGGCTCTGCCGTAGCATTCGTGCGAGGATCGCGGCGAGCGCGGTGCCCAGCGTGATCGCGGGAAGGATTAGATGGGGGAGGCCGCCGCGTCCCGTCAACGGGAGCCATCGCAACTTTAATGAGAAGAGGACCATCAGCAGGGGCCCGAGATAGAGATGCGGGACCGAGATGCCGAGGATCGCGAATCCCATCGCGCCCAAATCTGCGGGACCTCCGGGGTCGGCGCCCGCGATCAGTCCGAGTGGAAATGCGATCGCGATCGCGACAATCAATCCGGCCAGCGCCAGTTCGAGCGTCGCGGGGAACCGTTGCGCGATCAGATGCGCAACCGGCTGATGGGTCGAGATCGACTCGCCGAGGTCGCCGGTGGCCAATCCGGAAAGAAACGCGACGTATTGCTCCCACAGCGGGCGGTCGAGTCCCAGCTCATGACGCATCCCTTGAATGTCGGCCGGCGCCGCCATGTCGCCGAGCATCGCAACGACAGGATCGCCGGGCACCAGGTGAATCAGCGCGAAGGTGATGGTCGCGACACCCAGTGCGACCGGAATCAGCGCCATCAGGCGGCGACCCAGGTAGGCAATCAAGAAGCGATCACTCCGAGGGCTCCAATCCGGCCGGCGGCGGGAGCGATGGCGAGGCAAGCGTCAAATCGGCAAGCGAGCGCAGGCTGCCATTCGGAGATGGTCGGAAGCCGGCGACCCTGCGATTCATCACCACCACGTTGTCCTGCCACCACAGCGAAACATACGGAAGATCATCGGCGGCCAGATTTTGCACCTGCGCGTAAATCTTCTTGCGCGCCGCCGCATCGATGGTGGTGTCGCCGGCCTCGACCAGGCGGTCCATTTCGGGATTGGAGTAGTGACCGCGATTGAGTCCTCGCGGGGGGACCATCCTGGAGTCGAACACCATATAGTAATGATGCGGATCGCGGATTCCGATCCATGGCATCGCGGCGATGTCGAAGTTGCCGCGCTGCATATCGTCATAGAAGGTCGCCCATTCGTTACTGCGAATTCGCACTTCGATTCCCACCCGCCGCAGCATCGCCTGCAGGATCTCGCCCATCCGTGAGCCTTCCGGCGTGCATTTGAACACCAGCGTGAGGTCGCGCTTTCCACGGTCATCGGCCTTGAAACCCGCATCCTCGAGCAGGCCGCGCGCGCGGGCCGGATCGTACCGATACGTCATGACGTTGCCGTGGTAGGCCCAATTTTCCGGAGCGAGCATTCCGGTCGCGATGCGCGCGGTGTTGCGCAGGTAGGCGCGGATGATCTCGTCGCGATCGATCGCATAGGCGATCGCCTGCCGCACGCGCTTATCTCGCAAAACCGGATCGCGGAAGTTGAAAGTCAGGTACCAGTAGGTTGTGCCCGCCGAAGTGAGGACGTCGAGTCCCTCCTGCGCGCGCAAATAAGGAAGCAGATCAGGCTGAATGTCGTTGGGCGCAAGGTCGCAGATGTGCTCGACCAGTTCGAGCGCGCGCACCGTCGGATCGGGCACCACCTTGAAGACGATTCCTTTGACCGCAGCGGGATTGGGGTTTTCGCGCGCGGAACTTCGTTGCAAAACCACGCGGTCGTCGCGCTCGAAATCCACCAGCTTAAAGGGGCCGGTTCCGGGCGGCGCAATCAGCTTCGAGCTCCGCGCAGGCGTCCCTTCGGGCACGATGCCGAGCATCGCCATCTCGAGCGCGGGCGCATACGGCGCTCGCGTAGTCATCCTGATCGTATGATCGTCGGGTGCCTCGATGAGGGCGAGCTGCTCGAGACCGCCGGCCTTGGGGGATCGATTGTGGTGATCGGCGACGAAATCGAAAGTGTACTTGACGTCGCGGGCGGTTAGCTCGCGGCCGTCGCTGAAATGGATTCCGTGGCGCAGATGAAAGATTATTTCAGTGGAAGAGGGCCGTTCGACGCTCTCCGCCAGGTCGCCGGTGAAACCGCCTTGGGAGTCGAGTCGCACCAGTGGATCGAACATCAGTTCGTCGATGCGTTCGGAAGTGGCGTCGGTCGCGTAACGGGGATCGAGCGCGGTCGGCGAGGTTTCGATGTCGACCTGGATGAAACCGGGCGGAAGGCGATCGCGGCCGTGCGTGCATGCCGAACAACCTAGCAGCGCAAGCAGGGCGATCGGCACGCATGACGCGATGCGAACGAACAGGCTTCTCGCCACCGAACTTCGGCTCTTCGATCCCATTTTGGAAACGCCAGCATGATATCAGAAGTGCGCGGCGGGAACGCTTACTGTGGTCGTGGCGGAATGAGACTTTCGATGTAACCGTTCTGGAACGACAACCATCCTTCGATCCTTAGACGATATTGCCGCATCGTCGAAGCCACCTGAGGTTTGCCGCTCAGATCGTGATTTTCAGCGGGATCGCTGGACAGGTCGTACAACTCTTCCTGTTTGCGATCGAAGTCATAGCTGTACTTCAAATCGCCATCGACCAGGCCGAATACGTAGTCTCCTTTTGCCGCGAACATGTAGGCGCGCTGCGGCTGAATGCCTGATAGGAGGCTGGTCCCTTGCCAACGATCCGGCGGCTGGTAGCCGAGCAGGTCCAGGATCGTGGGAGCGATATCGATTTAACGTCCGAGCGAATGGACAACGCGTGGTTGCGGAAACAGCCGAGGATTCACGATCAGCAACGGGACGTGCACTTCCTCATCGTAGATCGTAAATCCATGACCTGTTTCCTGGTGCTCCCCGAATGCCTCGCCATGATCCCCGGTGACTACCAGCAAAGTGTCATCGGCAAGACCCATGCTGTCCAGCTCTTGTGCGAGGTGGCCTATGAGTCTGTCGCTCGCTTCCACGCCATTGAGGTAGCGATTCAGATAAGGATCGCCGACCTGGTAGTCACGGACCGGAGGGGTCAGATAGGGATGGTGCGTATCAGTCATCCATAGAGCCAGGAAGAACGGACGCAGCGGCGCCTTTTTGATCCATTGAATTGCATCCGCAATCAGTTCGGAGTCCTTCGGTTGAGTGGTGCGGTGCGGCGTGTCGATGACTTCATGAAAGCCATGCTTAAGAAGGAATTCGGAATCCTTGTCATAGACCAGCGGGACCGGACTCATGAGAGTCGTGCGATAGCCCTTCGGGAGCAGCGTTCCGCCGAGTCCATCGACCGCAAGGTTGGGCGCCATGCGTGTGACAGACATCCAATCATGATTTGGATAGATGGCGCAGAATAACCCAGCCATCGCCGAAGAGCTGAAGGCTTCCGCTGCGTAGATACGTTCGAACCGCACACCATGCTGGGCCAGTCGCATCATGTTGGGACTATCTTTGAACGGCGCGCCGTAGAGTTGCAGCTTCCTCGCGCCTACCGATTCCATCACCACCATGAGCACGTTCATCGGACGCCGCGAGCTCTTGCCCGCCGCTCCGCCTATCGCCGCCAGGTGGCTGTGATCGCTGACCGGATGAAAATCGTCGAAGTACTCGGGCGGTATGCTATCAGCTACAAATGGCCTGGCGTCGTAAAAGAATGATGACACCAGCGCCCATCCCGAACTGACGGCGGCAGGCGGATAGGTCACCCATCGATTGGCGCCGTAGTAGCCGACCGTCCCGAAGATCAGGATTCCTACAACAGCCTGCGGTGATTTGAAGGTGATGCGTATCCGGGTGAGAAATTCCGGCGCGAAATGCCACATCCCTTCGCTTAGAACTACCACGCCAAGGATGGCGCTTAGGACTGCCGCGCGCGCCGGTGCGAGCGATTCGGGTATCGAGCCTTCGATACCGCGGAAGTTGTCAGAGATTTGAAACAATCGGTAGGTGAACGGATGCCGGATCTTCGCGTAGATGAGTAGGTGTAGGCCAAGCAGTACCGCATCCGCAAGGCAGGCCAGCCATCCTAGCACTATGACGCTTCGGCGACCGAAAGGCGTCGAGGAATAGCCGAATGCCGCATCGAACAGCCACGCCAGCACGGCGCATATCAGCAGGTCCTGGTATGCGAGTATCGGGAGGAGCCAGCGCTGCCCGGACGGAGCGACCTGGATCCATCGAACTGCGAGCGCAACGATGGCGAGGCTGACGAAGTTCGCGAACAGGTAGTCGCGGTCAAATCGAGTTCGTGACTTCGTGACGGCCCTGCGACAATCGGTTGGACGGTGCGCTTATCCGACCGTTATTGATCGCTGGGACGATTGTCGGGAGCTGCGCCGGGATTGGCGACGGTCGCGGCGCTCGCGCCGGTCTTGTTAAAGTTTCCGGTAAACTGAAGTTGCATGACGGACGACCCGAATGAATTGAGACCCGGGCCGCCGAATGCGAATAGTCCGGTTCCCGCAGCATTCGCGAAGCTTCCGGTGCCGGATAGTATGGTGTAACCACCACGGTCAATCGCCTCATTTCCTCGATTTGTCTCACAGTAAGTACCGGCCAAACCAAAGGTGAGAGTGTTGGAAGCATTTTTCGCCGTGAAAAATACCTTGCCCCCGGTATTCTCGCAGGGTCCGTTCGCGTTGCCGGTCGAGGTACTGTTGTCCATCAGCATCTCGACGTGGGCGCTACCCGCACCGATACCACCGGTTGCTTTGAAGGGGATGCTGCCGTCAGCACAGAAACACGAATGGCCCGAGGCACATGAAACGTCCGCGCAACCACCAGCAATGGGGACATTGATGCTTCCCGAGCCGAGCCCGTTGGACGTTTTGAATCCCGCCGCATGTGCGATTTGCGGCATCAATACCCACCAAGCCGATAGAACCAGCCAGCCAAGTGCAGCCCGCTTCATAGAATAGCTCCTTTCATCGTCGCATTACTTCGAGGTGGGATGGTGGCTGACGCCGCTGTACGCCGCTCCAGGTAGGTGGCCCCCGTCATTGCGATCGGAAATTGACGCAAGCACTTGACCGTGTCAAGCGAAGGAGACAGAAGCCAAATCAGTAAGATAGAAGGAAAGCGCTCGTGACAGGATCGCGACTTTGCGGGAGTGTCGCTAACGGCGCTATAGTCCCGCGCGATTCTTCTCTCGAAGCAAACAGCTCGCGACAGGATGTTGTATGAGACTCAAAGACAAGGTTGCACTTATCTCGGGCTCCGGATCCGGCATCGGTGAGGCGACGGCGAAACGGCTGGCGTCGGAAGGCGCCGCTCTGGTCGTAGTCGATCTCAATGAGGAGGGTGCGCGGCGCGTCGCAGAGGAGATTCGCAAGGCGGGCGGCAAGGCCGAGGCGCTCAAGGCGAATATCGCGGTGCCGAGTGAAGTCGAGGGCATGATCAAATTCGCCGTCGACAAGTTCGGCCAGCTCGACATCCTGCACAACAATGCGATTCGCCTATACACCGGACGCGTCGGCGAGATGCCGCTGGAGAATTTTCGCAAGAGCGTCGAGGTCGGCCTGACCGCGTATTTCTACTCGACCCGATGCGCGCTCGAAGTGATGGTGCCCCGACGCACCGGCGCGATCATCAACACCGGTTCGGTGTCGGGGCTCTTCGGCGACTATGGGCTGGGCGCTTACAATGCGATCAAGGCGGGCGTCATCAACCTCACCCGCACGACCGCGATCGAATACGCGCGCAAGGGCATCCGCTGCAATGCGGTTTGTCCGGGCGCGATTCGCACGCCGCCGATCCTCAAACAAATCCAGGCTTCGGCCGACCAGGGTAAGTCGATGGAACGCGCAATCCCGATGGGTCGCTATGGCGAGCCGATCGAAATCGCGAACGTGGTGCTGTTCCTCGCCTCCGACGAGTCATCCTACGTCAATGGCGCATACATCGTGGCCGATGGCGGGCTGACTGCGCAGACCGGGATTCCGAGCATCACCGGCGATACTGCCGATTGACGGAGGATCGCGGGCTCGACGCTGCGTGCAATTCCTCCTGCTGCGATCGTCACGCGTTACGGATCGTCAATCCTCCGTCCACCGGAATCACCGCGCCGGTGAGATACGAGGCCGCAGGAAGGCAGAGGCTGACCGTAATGTGCGCGACCTCTTCCGGAAATCCGTAGCGCTTCAAAGCGGTGCGGCGCTTGCCGAAAATCGTTTTATGCTCCTCCGGAATCGCGTCAGTCAGCGCGGTGCGAATCGGGCCGGGGCAGATGCAGTTGACGGTGATTCCCTCCGGACCCAGGTCCACCGCCAGCCCGCGCGTCAATCCAATGACGCCGGTCTTGGCGACGACATAGGGCGTGTCACCCGGCGTCGCGCCCAGCCCTTCGGTCGATGCGATATTGACGATGCGCGCGGCATCGGACTTTCGCAGATACGGCAGCGCCGCCCGCACCAACTGCTGCTGCGCGGTCAGCAGTCCCTGGATGCCGCGATCCCAAACCCGATCGTAATCGGGTCCATCGAGTGGAGCGAAGGCGCCGAAGCCCGCGTTGTTGATCAGAATGTCGAGGCGCCCGAAGCGATCCGCGACTTCCGTAACCACGCGCTTGATGTCGTCATGATTCATTACATCGAGACGCCATCCATGCGCGTTGCCGCCCTCCGCTTTGATCTCGTCCACCACTCGCGCCAGGCCCGCCTCATTGATATCGGTAACCGCAACCAGCGCGCCCTCCTGAGCGAACACATGCGCGGTCGCGCGGCCCATCCCGCTTGCGGCGCCGGTGACCAGCACGCCGCGTCCCTTCACCGAGCGATCCAGTTTCTTGATGGCATCCATCGTTATCTCCTTGGATTGGCCCGGCGATGACCGGGGAGCCCGACAATATCGTCGAATGGCTTTTCGGGGAAAGCCCGCTTCGATAGTCTGTTGGATCAAATCTGGAGAAGACCATGGATTTTGAACGCGCAAAACTCGATCTCGATGGCAGCGTCGGCATCCTCACCCTCAATCATCCCGAGGTGATGAATGCGGTCTCGACCGAGATGATTGGTGGCATCATGAGCGGGCTCGCCGAAGTTGAGAACCCCAAGAATGGCGTGCGATGCCTCATCATCACCGGCGCGGGCCGCGGATTCTGCGCGGGCGCGAACTTGCAGCCCAGCGGCAACTCGGGCGGTTCTCGCGATACCGGTTCGGTGCTGGAGACCCACTATCATCCGATGCTGCGCAAGCTGCGGGAGTTGCCGATGCCAATCGTGAGCGCGGTGAATGGAGCGGCGGCCGGCGTCGGCATGAGTCTCGCGCTGATGGGTGACCTGGTGATGTGCGCGCGCTCCTCGTACTTCCTTCAGGCATTTCGACGCATCGGCCTGGTGCCCGACGGCGGCTCGACGTGGATTCTGCCACGGCTCATCGGGCGTGCGCGCGCGATGGAGCTTTCCCTGATGGGTGAGAAGTTGCCTGCCGAGAAGGCGCTCGAATGGGGCCTAATTTATCGCGTCGTCGACGATGCGCAACTGCTCGACAAGGCGAAAGAGTTGGCGCGCGATCTCGCAAGCGGTCCGACGGTAGCGCTGGGCCTCATCCGCAAGCTCTACTGGGACAGCAACGAAAACACTTACGAGCAGCAGCTCAACCTCGAGCGTCAGATGCAGCGCAAGGCTGGCCGCTCGAAGGATTTCAACGAAGGCGTGCGCGCGTTTCTGGAAAAACGTCCGGCAAAATTCAAAGGCGAGTAGAGCTTCAAAATGAGTCAAGCGAGTTTAGCAATTCGAAATGCGCAGATCGTCGACGGGACTGGAGCGCCATCATTCAAGGGTGACGTCGCAGTTGATGGCGACAAGATTCTCGCGGTCGGAAAATTCCAGGGCACTGCGGCCCGCGAAATCGATGCACATGGTCATGTGCTGAGTCCCGGATTCATCGACATCCACACTCATTATGATCCACAGCTCTGCTGGGACCGCCTTGCGACGCCCAGCCTCGAGCATGGCGTGACGACCGTCGTGGTCGGCAACTGCTCGCTCAGCCTGGCGCCGGTGCACGCGGGCGCGAGCCGCAAGATCATCAAGATGTTCGGCAAGATCGAGGACATCAAGGAGCCGACCTTCGACGCCGGCGTGCCGTTCAGGTGGGAGAGCTTTGGCGAATACCTCGATTTCATCCGGCCCGGACTCGGCATCAACGTCGGCGCGCTGGTGGGCCATTCGGCCTTGCGATGGTACGTGATGGGAGCCGAGAGCCAGGAGCGCGTCGCGACCGATTCCGAAATCGCGCAGATGGCGGCGATCCTCGAAGAGTCGATGGCGGCGGGCGCCATCGGTATGTCCACCTCCTACGTCGACATCGACGAGAACGGGCGTCCGGTCCCGAGCCGTCTGGCCGACATGCGGGAGAAGATCGCGCTGTGCAAGGCGATGGCGAAGAGCGGGCGCGGCACCTTGCAGACGGTGCCATACTTCATCGATCCGGAACAGCAACTCAAGAACATCGAGGAGCTCGGCGACCTGAGCCTCGCCAGCGGGATCTTCTGCACCATCGCGCCGATCATCTACAGCCCGGCCGCGCCGGATAACTGGAAGCGCAACCTCGACAAGCTCGAAGAGCAACGCGCGCGCGGCGCCAAGGTGTTCGGGCAATCGATGCCACGCAGCTTCAACATCAATGTGCGGCTGTCCGAGACCTCGTTCCTGCTCTACGGCGTGCCATCATGGAATGAGCTGATGCAGCTTCCGATCGAAGAGCGCATCGCGGGATTCGCGGATCCGGAAGCGCGCCCGAAACTCGTCGCCGATGCCGAACGCCGCTTCACCGCGTTGTTTCGCGCCGCGGTGGTAGGAGAAGTCTACAGCCCGAAGAATCAGCAATACCAAGGCCGCCGCCTCACCGAGATTGCGCAGGCGGAGGGCAAATCGATCCCCGCCGCGATGCTCGATATCGCGGTGACCGACGAGTTGCGCACCGAGTTTCAGATCAACAACGCGATCCATGCCGACCCGGAAATTGTCGCGCAGATTCTCGACCATCCCCGCATCCACATCGGCGCCTCCGATGCGGGCGCGCACGTGTCGCAGTTCTGCGGCGCAGGCGACACCACCGATCTGTTCGAACGCTACGTGCGAAAATTCGGCAAGCTGAGCCTCGAGCGCGCGGTGCATCGCATCACGGCCGAACCTGCCGATGCGTGGGGCATGAAAAATCGCGGGCGCATTGCGGTAGGCGCGGCCGCCGACCTGGTGCTGTTCGATGCCGGCGCCATCGCGCGCGGCGAAGAAGTTTTCGTGTCCGATTTCCCCGGCGAGGCGCGCCGCTACATCCGCCACGCCAAGGGAATCGAAGGCGTCATCGTCAACGGTCAGGTGGTGCGGGAGTCAGATTCCTACACTGCCGCACGGGCCGGCACCATCGTCTGAAGAAATGTTGTAGGGGCTGTTCGATGAACGGCCCCTACATCTTGCTGTGATCCCAGCTCGAGAATTTTTCGGGATGGAAGCGGATCACGATGCGCTTGGTTGCCTGCGCCTCCAGCGCGCGATTCTGTTCCGGACTGACCGCGCTGCTGCCGCTCATCTTCGCGCCGACTAATCGCAACACCTCGGCGGTAAAATTGACGTCCTCGACAATCTCGGCGCGTCCGCGAATCATCAAGCCGCGCAGCTTGTTGTAGGCGGTGCCCGATTCCCACATCATCGTCGCGCGCGGATCGCGTTTGATGTTGACCGCCTTCTGCGACTTGCCGTAGGTCGTCATCACGAGGTCGCCATCCTTGATGCCGTACCACATCGCGACCAGATGCGGATAACCGTTGCGGCCGTTGGTGGCGAGCGTCGCGGTGCGGCCTTCTTCCATGAAGCGCCGTGACTCCTCGGGCGTAAGCTGTATCGATCTTCTGCGATCCATGAGACTCCTCGCTCCTGCTATGCGAGCGGCTTCTTCGCCCATCCTTCATCGTACGGCGTCAGTATGCGGGTGATGAATCGCAGGCGCTCGAACTTCCATTCTCCGCCCACCCGTACGTAATCGTCTTCGTAGCGGCCCGCCAGCCACATCGCGGTTTCGTCCTGGCCACTGCGGCGCGTCAGCGGCTGCAGCAGATACCAGCGCCCGGTCGCGGTGTCGCCGTCGACTTCGATGATCGGATTCATCACATTATGAATCGCGAAGGAAAACGCCGACGGCGCGCGCCGAAAGAACTTGACGATGCCCGCGTGTCCCTCACCCTTGCCGAGCGCGCCGCCGTCCCACACGCCGTCTTCGGTGAACAGCGATGCGATGCCTTCAGCATCATAGTTGTTGTCGCAGTGAGCGCAGTATCGCGCTTTGAGCTGTTTGATCTGTTCGATGTCGTCGAGCTTACGAACTCGCGCAATCAATTCTTCGAGGGTTGCCATAATCAAATTCCGTAGAACGCTTTAGCGTTGTCGTACAAAACCTTTCGCACCGACGCTTCGGGTAACTTCGCGAGGCACTCGCGGGTGGTGGCCACTGGGTTTACGAAGCCTTCCGCGTGCGGATAGTCGGACCCGACGAAGAAGCGATCGTCGCCGGCGAAGTCGACCATCAGCGGCAGCATGCGCTCTTCGGGATCGGCGCTGATCCAGATGTTGCGAGCGAAATACTCGCTGGCCGGACGCTTCATTTTCGAGGTGTGGCCCATGTATTTGAAGCGATAGTCGAGGCGCTCCAGCCACTCACCGACCCATCCCGCCATCGCCTCGATCGTCGCAACGCGCAGCTTCGGAAAGCGCTCGAACACACCGTCGTAAACCATCGTGGTCAGCGCCATCCGCGGATCCTGGATCACATTCATGGTGACGAACATGAATCCGGGATCGTAACCGCGAACCCACTGGCTGCCGGTGTAGTCGCCGTGCCCGACCAGGTGGATGCCGATTGACAGATTAAGTTCCTGCGCCGCGGCCCACACCGGGTCCAGGTCGGGATGACCGAAGCCGTGGCCGTCGATCGGCGCCGACGCGACGAAGATGGTCTTGCATCCCAGCTTCGCGACGCGATTCATCTCGCGCACCGCCAGCGCCGCGTCGAGCAGCGAAATGTGCGCCGCGGGAATCAGCCGATCCGCGTGCGACGCACACAACTCGAATGCCCAGGTGTTGTACGCCCGACAGAGCGCGTCGGCGAGAAGCGGATCCTGCACGTCGCCCTGCCACAAGATGCCCATGGTCGGATAAATGATCTGCGCGGCGAACCCTTCGTCATCGAGGAACTTGATGCGCCGGTCCATGTCCTGCCACCGTGCGCTGCTGAACTGGTACGCGTCAAAGTCGTTGAGTGCGTGGCCCTTCTCCTTCTCGCCATAACTGACCACCGCACCCAGCAGTTGCGCGGCATTGCCCAGCCGCATCGGTTTGCGATCGACCAGTATGATGAACTCGCCGGTTGCCGAGTCGCGCTCAACTCGCATCGCGCGTTCGCGGAACTGCGGATCGATGCAGCGCTCGAACAGGTCAAGCGGCTCGATGAAGTGGCTATCGCCGTCAATCGCGTTCATGATTTCAGTTGCGGCGCTACTTCTTGATCCGGCCACCGCCTTGATCTCCACCAAGCCGCCGGGGAAGGCGAGTTCGCTGATGCCGATAGCAGTCCACGCCGGATAAGGTTCGCTGACGTAGCGATCCTTCACCTTTGAGAAGGCGCCGATGTTCTTCTGCAATCCAACGTGGAAGGTGGTGATATCGACCACGTCGCCCAACGACGCTCCGCCCGCGCTCAGCACCGACTTGAGCATCTCAAAGGCCTGGGTGAACTGGGCTTCAGGATCGCTCGAGGCTTTGCCGTCGGGACCGATGCCGATCACGCCGGAACAAAATAGCCGGTCGCCGTCCTTCACCGCCGGAGCAAAGTGAAAGTTGTCGTACATAGTCTTCATTTCGGGTGGAATGACAACGCTGTTCTTGTCCATATTGAATCTCCGGTTCTCGTCAGAGTGCGCATAGAATCGCTCCTAATCGCCGAGGCCGTCAACTTGATCGGAGGCGAACAATGCCGGAGTCAAAAGCAACTTGGCGCAACAAGGTGAAAATCTCGCAAGGCGACATCACCGAATGCGACGCCGACGCGATCGTCAACGCCGCGAACAATGACTTGATCCTCGGCGCAGGCGTCGCCGGCGCGATTCGCGTCAAGGGCGGTCCCGAGATTCAAAAGGAATGCGACCGCATCGGAAGCATTCCATTGGGGGAAGCGGCCGTGACGACGGGCGGGAACCTCAAGGCGAGACTGGTCATCCATGCCGCGAGCATGCGGCTCGGCGGCACCACCTCGGAGAAGAATCTGCGCGCCTCGACGCGTAACTCGCTGCGGCGCGCCGCGGAGCGCAAGGTCGAGAGCATCGCGTTTCCGGCAATCGGCACCGGCATCGCGGGCTTTCCGCTCGATCGATGCGCGCAGGTGATGCTCGAGGAAGTGCGCGACCATCTCAGCGGCGCGACCTCGCTGACGCGGGTCGAGTTCGTGCTTTTCGATGCGGCGGCGCTGGCGGCATTTCAGCACACCTTCGCGGCAATGTAGGTCCTTCGCGAATCAATTCAATCGATTGACTTAAACATTCGATTGATCTACATCGGATCGCATCTCTTCTCGAAAACGGAGTTTTCCATGAGCGCGGTCCTTGCGAAACGCGAACTACCGGCGGTCGCCCCTCGCGGCGAAGAAACCCGCCAACGGCTCATCGAAGCCGCGCTCAAGATTTTCGGCGAGGCCGGCTTTGATGGCGCCAGTACAAGGATGCTGGCCGATGCGGCCGGCGCCAACCTGGCCGCGATTCCCTATCACTTCGGCAGCAAGGAAGGCCTCTATCGCGCGGCGGCAGAATTCGTCGTCGAAAATTGCGGCCCCGAGATTTTGCCGACGGTGGATCGGGTCAATCGCGCGCTCGCAGCAAAGAAACTCTCGCGCTCCGACGCGACCGCTCTGCTGCATGAGCTGCTGGAACGCTTCTCCGCCATCGTTGTGGGGTCGGAGTTTTCGGATCGCTTCGCGGGCTTCGTAATGCGCGAGCAAATGCAACCCGGCGCCGCCTTTGAAATTCTCTACGAGGGACTGATGAGCAAAACGATGGACGCGTGCCGCAAGCTGCTCGCGATCGCGCTCGCACGTCCGTCCGATGACACCAGGATTCTCATCCGCGCGCAGACGCTTCTCGGACAGATTCTGGTCTTTCGCACCAGCCGCGCCTGCGTCTTCCGGCAGCTCGGATGGACGGAAATCTCGCCCGCGCACCTCAAACTGATCCAATCGATCGTCGGCGAAAATATCGATCGCATCCTGTCGAGTAAGTAATTATGGAATCCACTACCCCGATCGATCTCGACAGCCGCGCGCGCCCCGAAGACGGCCTCGCGGCGCTGGACGAAGGCCCCACCTCGTTGCCGGAGGCCGACGAAGTTCTCCTGCAGGACGAACCGGAGGCGCAGGTTCGCAAGCGCTCCGGCGGAAGCGGCGGCAATGCTCCCAAGCGCCGCAAGCGGCGCGGCGCGATGGGCCTGGTGATCCTGAGCATTCTGGGGATGACGCTGTTCATCGCTGCGCCGCGTGTGTGGCGATATCTCGATGCCTACGAGTCCACCGACGACGCGCAGGTGGATGGCCACATCGCGCCAATCAGCGCGCGCATTTCCGGAACCATCGCCAGCGTCATGGTGCAGGATACCGACTACGTCAAGGCGGGCAGCCTGATCGCGCAAATCGATCCGCGTGATGCTCAGACCGCGCTCGCGAGCGCACGCGCGAACCTGGCGCAGGCCAAGGCGCAGCTCGCGTCCGCACGCGCCGCCTATGCCGCGTCGCTCAGCAAGATCCGTCAGAGCGAGGCCACCGATACGCAGGCCAGCAACGATGCCGCACGCTACGAGTCGCTGTTCAAGATGCATGTCGTCTCGAACTGGGAGCACGAGGATAAGGTGCGCGCCGCAACGGTGGCAGAGGCCGCGCTGGAATCCGACCGCGCCAGCGCGCAGGCCGCCAGCACGCTTATCGCGTCGCGCGAGGCGGCGGTGAGCGCCGCGCAGGCCGCTGTCGATCAGGCGCTGCTCAACCTCGAGTACACCCGCATCGTCGCGCCGATGAGCGGCGTGGTCGGCAAGAAGACGGTCGAGACCGGACAACAGGTGCAGCCGGGCCAGCAGCTTCTGGCGATCGTGCCGCTCGACGACATCTGGGTCACCGCCAATTTCAAGGAGACACAGATTCGCCGGATGAAGCCGGGCCAGCGCGCGACGATTTACGTCGACGCCATCGGGCGCACCTACCAGGGTTACATCGAGGGGATAGGCGGTGCGAGCGGCGAGAAGTACAGCCTGATGCCGCCGGAGAACGCCACCGGCAACTACGTCAAAGTGGTGCAACGCCTGCCGATTCGAATCCGCCTCAAGCCCGACCAGGATCACGATCATCGGCTGCGCATCGGCATGTCGGTCGAAGCCAAAGTCTGGTTCAAATGAGCGCGGCGCCGCGGGCCGATGGCCGGTTCGCGAATCCGGCCGCCGTTCTCGTGCGCAATCCGTGGACGGTCGCGTTTACGGTGACGCTGGCGACCTTCATGGAGGTGCTGGATACCAGCATCGCCAATGTCGCGCTGCCGCATATCGCGGGCGGGCTGTCGGCCAGCGTCGATGAAAGCACCTGGGTGCTGACCGCGTACCTGGTCGCCAATGCGATCGTATTGCCACTGAGCGCGTGGATCTCGGGGCTCATCGGACGCAAGCGCTACTACATGACGTGCGTCGCGCTGTTCTCGGCCAGCTCGCTGTTTTGCGGCATGGCGCCGACGCTCAACTCGCTGGTGCTGTTCCGGATCATTCAGGGCGCGGGCGGCGGCGGCTTGCAGCCGAGCGAGCAGGCGATCCTCGCCGATACTTTTCCGGGCGAGAAGTTCGGGATGGCCTTCGCGATGTACGGGATGGCGGTGGTGCTCGCCCCCGCCATCGGCCCGGTGCTGGGCGGCTACATCACCGATCACTTCAACTGGCGCTGGATATTCTTCATCAATGTGCCAATCGGTATCATTTCCCTACTGCTGACCTCGCGGGTGGTGCAGGATCCGCCGTACTTGCAGAAGGAAAATCGCGCGGCGCTGCGCAGGCAGAAGATCGATTTCGTGGGTCTCAGCCTGATCGTCCTCGGACTCGGATGCCTGCAGGTGGTGCTCGATCGCGGACAGGAACTCGACTGGCTCGGCTCGCGATTCATCACCTGCTTCATGGCGATATCGGCGGTGTCGCTGGTGACGTTCCTGTTCTGGGAGTGGCGGCAAAAGCATCCCATCCTGGATCTCAGGTTGTTCCGCGAGCGAACCTTCGCCACCGCGATTCTGATGATGTTCATCCTGGGCTTCGCGCTGTATGGAACCACCATCCTGCTGCCGCTCTACATGCAGCAACTGATGGGCTATACCTCACAACTGGCGGGCATGGCGCTCTCGCCGGGCGGCTTCGCGATCGCGTTGATGATGCCGCTGGTCGGCGCGCTGATCTCGAGGATCCAGGCGCGGTACCTGATCGCGTTCGGCTTCATGATCACCGGCTGCTCGTTCCTCTACATGAGCAACATCAATCCGCACGTCGATTTCCGAACCGTGATGGACTACCGGGTTGCGCAGTCGATTGGGCTCGCGTTCCTGTTCGTGCCGATAACCACCATCGCGTACCTCGGGATGGCGCCGAGCAAGAACAATCAGGTTTCGAGCATTATCAGCCTCGCGCGCAACGTCGGCGGGAGCGTCGGCATCGCGATGGTGACGACGTTCGTCGCGCGGCGCTCGCAGTTCCATCAGGACCGCCTCGCCACCCACATCACCGGATACGACCACGTAGTCCGCAACGCGGGCCAAGGCCTCAGCGGCTACCTGATGCAGCATGGATACAGCGCCGCCGACGCGACCCATCAGGCATACGGGCGCATCTACGGCCAGGTCCAACTGCAATCGATGTCGCTGGCCTACGTCGACGTGATCTGGATCTTCGCGCTGGCCTCGCTATGCATGGTGCCGCTGGTGTGGGTGCTGAAGAAGAACGACCCTCGCAAGACCACGATGGGTGGGCATTAGGGAGTTACCGACATGCTGTCGATAGTGTGATGGCTTCGAGAAACCTCAGCATTTCCAAGGATAAAGTGGGTTTGTTTTTGCACTTTCCGAGGTGACGCACCGATCCAACGGTGGGTTCGTTTAGGTAATTCGATGCGATTGCCCACCCATGTCCTCCCAACCCTGCGGAAGCTTGCGAAGAGGCCCCGATCCCGGTACAGCGTTAGTCCCATGAAGCGACGCAATTGGTGGCTGCTGGGAACGGGATTGTGGGTTTCGACCGCGATGTTCATGCTTCCATCATCGGCTGACGCGAGCCCGATCCCTGCCGCGAATATTGCGGCCTCGCGATCACAAGCCGCAGGCATCCAGGTTGCGCTGGACTTGAAAGAGGATGCCGAGCGAGTCGAAGATCGCGCCAAAGCTGACGCCGACAAGGTCGAAAATCACGCGACCGCTGATGCCGAAAAAGCAGATGCCAAACTCGATCGCCACGGGCAGCACGTCGAGACGAAGGCTGAGCGAATCGCGCGGCGCGCCCGGGAAAAGGCCGAGCGCCATGCCCGTAACGCCGAGGCGAGAGCCAAGCGCATCGCGCGCCGGGCCAAGGAAAAGGCTGAGCGTCACGAGCGCAATATGCGTCGCAAGGTCGCTGATAAGATCGATCCCTCCTGATTGGTTCGCCGCGCATTCTCCGGACCTCCGGCGGTCGATCAATGTCGTTTAACGACGGCAGCAACATCTGCGCCTGGGTCTGAAGCACGGAAACCTCAACGATTCCGGGCATAAAGTGGCTTTGTTTTTGCGCATTCCCCGATCGATCGTCAAGTTGGGTTCGTTTGTGTAGTCGGCATCGTGCTGATCGAGGTCCTTCGCAGAGCCTCAGGACCACTGCTCCCGATGTTCGCAGTGGGTTCGTTTGTGTAAATCGCTCGCGTGTCAAACCCAGCCGAAGTCCTTCATCGCCATTCCGGCATGCCAGATCTTGGTCAGATGGCGAATCTTGTCGCCCTCGAAATCCATCACGTAGACATAGTCGCTCGCCGTGCTTTTGCCGGTCGGCGGGCAGGGGCCACCCTGGCCGGTATGCGTGCCATGAAAGACGGCATACGCGCAGACATTCTTGCGCTCCTCATCGACCGCAAATGACTTGAGCTCATAGCGGCCGTCGGGCACGAAAGTGAGCAGCCCCTTCATCCAATCCGCGTACTGCTGCAATGTCCTGGTGTCCGCGAGCGGCTCGGCTTGTGCCGCGAAAGTCGCACCCGGCTGGCAATACTCCTTGCATCCTTCCCAGCCCTTACCGGCCTCGCACGCGTCGAAGAATTTCCGGGCCGTCATCGCCATCGATGTCATTGGTAGCTCCTTTTTTCGAACCTGACGTTCGGCCCTTCTTTACCGTGAAGGTACGCCGAAGAATAGGGGGCTCGATGCGTTCGCCGGCGGTCCGCAAGAGAAAAGCTCAACAGTTATCGGCATAAAGTGGGTTTGTTTTTGCATTTCTCATCACATCCGCGGTGGGTTCGTTTGTGTAGTCGACCGCGAGCCGTGCGCGAGCGGTCGCCCTGAGCAAAGCGAAGGGCCTCGGAAGCCACAATTCACCGAAGTGGGTTTGTTTCAGCGACTTCGCGCTGCGCCGCCGCTGCTCGATTTTCAAATGTCCAATGTTCTCCTGCATGATTTGGCTTCGTTTGGTAAAATTCCCGATTCCTTCTCATCGATCCCACAACGAACGAGGCGCCCTCGAGGAGCGCCGCAGTCACATCATAGCAGACTCCGAGTCACCGTGCAGGAACGGGAGGCAACAATATACGCCTTCCTCCGCACTCCTCGAAGCGGCGACCAGGCTGGAGTTTCCTACAGCGTTTCATCCTTCCGGCATTGGAGGACGCGTTGCGAACGAAGACCGGCTGACGGCAGCTCGAAACCGCTCTTCGACTTCCTTTGAGTCTCTGTCCAGTTGTTATCTTGCTGACCAATGGTTGATCGGCCCGCGCTGTTTGGTGGAGACTTCACCGAGCTGGCGGAAGGCATGGTAAGCGACTGGTTTTGCTGGGCGAACTAGGCGACATATCGAGCATTCTGGGCCTTGCGGTTACTTTGATAGGATTTGGCGCAACGCTCTATCAGGCCGCGCGGTCCCGAAGAGCCGCGGAACAAGCCCGCGACCGCGTTTTGGATCTCAACGCGCTGGTCGGGGTTGATTCCGCCATTCGGGTGTTGGAAGACATCCGGAGGCTCCATCGTCTGGAGGCGTGGCCCGCCTTGCCGGACCGATACACATCGTTGATGATGGATCTACGAGCGATCAGGACCCGAACCCCGAACCTGTCGACGGAACATCAGAGAGAAATTCAGGGAGTTGTCACGCAACTTGCCAACATGGAACGCCAGGTCGAACACATCGTCAACGGAAAAGTCATTGCCGAGGTCACCAGCCTGAACATCACGGTAACGCGGCAAATCAATCGATTGGCAGATTTGCTAGTCGAGCTAGAGACGAAGATGCAGGATAGATAATGAGCGAAGACGAAAAGCTGGCGGCACTTTTACAACGCATTTACGACAAAACGGTCAAAGGCGAGCTTCGTTGGGAACCTACTGCCAACGGCAATGCTTTTACCGTCGCATTTGCGCGGTTTTCCTTGTCGTTGGAGCGTGTCTCAGAAACCGAAGACCTGATGGGATACATTTTCCTCCGCATTTCGAATGACCGGGGTCAAACCATCGAAGAGTTCACCGAGGGGCAGGCGGCGCGGATTGGATTTACGCATATGAACGAACTATTCGATCGAGCTCGACGTATCGCGATGGATCTTGACGAAGCCCTGGACGAGTTACTGAGCGAACTCGATCAACCCACGCTCCGGAAATCTTGATACGAGCTATGAGTTAAGAGACCGGCGTCCCATCGCATTCAGCGCTTTGAAGTTCGGTGCAGACGGGGTGGTCGAAAGGTTCCGTCCTCAATGGCTGGCGCTGGCGCTCGCGGCGCCGCGGCGCAGCAGGAGGAACGACGGAATCAGCAGCACCATCCAGAGCGCCAACACTCGATAGATGTCGTTGAAGGCCAGCATCGAGGCTTGTTGCTGGATCATTCCATACACGCCCGCGAGGCTTTGATGGCCCGCGCCGGTGAGCTGCGGCGTAAAATAGAAGCCGTGCCCGCCCGCCATTCGAGGCGCCGCGTTTTTCATCCGCCAGGCCTCGAAAACCGAGAAGTGCTCGACCAGGTAGGACTGGTGAATCTGCTGATGGTTTACCAGCGTGGTGGTCATGAAGGAAATGCCGATCGCGGCGCCCGCGTTGCGCATCATGTTGTACAGGCTCGCCGCATAGCCCATCCGCTCGCGACTGACGACTGAAAGGGTGGCGGCCGACAAAGTCGGGAAGATAAATCCCATCCCGAATCCCATTATGATGCTCGGCCAGACGACCACCCAGGTGCTAACGCTCAGGTTCCAGTTCGACATGCTCCACAATCCCGTCGCCATCAGCACAAAGCCGAATCCGACCAGCGGGCGCGTATCGAACTTGAATCTGGCCAGTTGCCCTATGAGCAGCATCGAGACCATCGTGCCCAACCCGCGCGGCGCCAGCACCAGGCCCGCCCTCCACGCGGTATAGCCCATCAATTCCTGCAGGAAGATCGGATTGAGCAGTCCGGTGCCGTAAAGCGCGAAGCTCATCGCGACAATCAGCATGACCGACAGATTGAAGGCCGGGATTGCCATGATGCGCAAATCGAGTATCGGTTCGGAGAAGCGCAGCTCGTGGATGACTAGTGTGATCATCGCGATGGCCGAGGCCGCGGTGAAGTACCACACCCATGCGGAGTTGAACCAATCGGCGCGTTGCCCGCGATCGAGGACGATCTCCATCAGACCGAGGCCCAGCACCAGGCATATGATGCCGAGGTAGTCGACGCGCCCACCTTTCGCGCGTCGCTGGCGCAGATACGCGGGGTCATGCACGAAGGTGTAGACCATCAGCAGGGCGGCGGCGCCAATAGGCAGGTTGATGTAGAAATTCCAGCGCCAGTTCCAGTTATCGGTGATCCATCCGCCCAGCGTCGGCCCCATGATGGGGGCCACCATCAGCCCCACGCCCCACATCGCCATCGCGAGTTGCTGCTCGGCGGGCGGGAAGGTTTCCATCAGGATTGCCTGCGAGGAGGGGATCATCGCCGCGCCCGCCGCGCCCTGGATGAGCCGGAAGATCACCATCTGATCGAGCGAAGTGGCCGCGCCGCAGAGCCCCGACGCGGCGACGAATACCGTGACCGAGGCCATGAAGTAGCGCTTGCGTCCGAAGCGCGACGAGATCCAACCCGTCATCGGGATCATGATGCCGTTGGCGACCAGGTAGCTGGTGACGACCCACGCGATCTCGTCGACGCTGGCGGAAAACGTGCCCTGCATGTGCGGCAACGCGACGTTGACGATCGAGGTATCGAGGACCTCGAGGGTGGTGCCGAGCATGACCGCGATTGCGATCAGCCATTTCTGCGCCGAACCGGCCTCGAGGTGCTGCTCGCCGGTGATAGCCGCGGCGCTCATACGAACAAGAATAGTGCCCGACGATACCGCTAAGAAGGGCAGCCCGACAAAAATTTGCTGAGATGTAACATAAGAGTAATGACTTGCGTCTTTGAGACGGTTACCTTCGATATATGCGGCTTGCGGCCATCGACGTCGGGACCAACTCAGTGCACATGGTGATTGCCGACGTGAATCGCGACGGCAACATCGACGTGGTTGACCGGGTCAAGGAAACCGTTCGCCTCGGACGCCGCGCCTTTGAAACCGGCAGCCTCGGTAAGGAGGCGATGGACCTTGCGGTACGGGCCCTGAGTAACTTCCAGAAGCTCATCAAACTTCGTCACGTCAATCGGGTGCGCGCGGTCGCGACCAGCGCGGTGCGCGAGACGAAAAACAGCGCGGAATTCGTGACGCGCATCCGGCGCGAAACCGGGATCAAGGTCGAGATTATTCCGGGCGCCGAAGAAGCGCGTCTCATTTTCGTCGCCGCCCGCCACGCGATGAGCCTCGAAGGCGGCCCCCATCTGCTGATCGATATCGGCGGCGGCAGCGTCGAGCTGGTGATGGTGCGCGACGGCGAGCCGATGTGGATGCGCAGCCTCAAACTCGGGGTCTCACGCCTCACCGAGCAATTTCTCATCGAAGATCCACCGAGTGCGCGTCAGGTCAAGGATTTGGAAGCGCATCTGGCGGAGGAAATGGGGGACCTGTTAAAGAGTGCGCGGCGCGACGACGTCAAACGCGCCATTGGTACCTCGGGTACCGTCAACACTCTCGTCGCGATGGCGCGCGCCGCGCGTGGCGAAGAGTTGGGCAGACTCGGCGGGGCCACCGCATCGGCGGCGGAGATCGCACACGTCCGGCGCCAGGTTCTGGATTACGAGCTCGCGGATCGCCTGGAACTGCCCGGCATCGACGCCAAACGCGCCGACCTGATGCCCGCCGCTGCGATACTCACCGACTATATCCTGCATCACTCGGGAGCGCCGGAGCTGGTCGCATGCACCTGGGCGCTGCGCGAGGGCTTGCTGCTTGAGCTGGCGGGAATCGCAAGTCGTCGGGAAGCGATCGATGCGCGCCGGCATTCAATCGGGGCGCTCGCCCAAAAGTTTGAAGGGACTAACGAGCACGGCCAAACGGTCGCCAAACTCGCGGGTCAGATCTTCGACGCGACGGCGGAGGTGCTCGAACTTCCGGCGCAATCGCGCGAGTTGCTCGAGTACGCGGCGCTGCTCCACGATATCGGCCATAGCATCGATCACGATCGACACAATCGCCATTCATATTACCTGATCAAGAATGCCGACCTGTTCGGGTTCAGCCCCGAAGAGATCGAGAGCATCGCGCAAGTGGCCCGCGGGCATCGCAAACAAGGCGCGAAGGTTGATTCCCCGGAGTTGTATGCGCTGCCCGAAGACAAACGGCGCATGGTCCGCGCGCTGGCCGCAATCCTGCGCGTCGCCGACGGCCTCGATCGCACTCATTTCGGTATCGTCAAAAACGTTCATCTCAGCTACGCGCCGGGCAAGCTCTATATCGATGTCGATTCCGGCTCCGAGCCTGCCGACTTGGAGCTATGGGCATGCGAGAAGCGAGTCGATCTTCTGGCGAAGCTGCTCGGCCGCCGGGTGTCGCTTCGACAGCGGGTTGAGGGGCGCAGGAAGTCGGCGGTGATCGATGCCTCGGCCGCGATGGCGCGCCGGCAACGCGCGATGTAACTTCCAATCTCCACGCGGCCTGTAGCATGATTGGCGCCGCGGAGAATCCTGCTTTTGGCCTCACCTAAATTCAGCGTACCACCGCACGATGCGGCCGGTTCCGCAGCGCGCACTACGATCGCGGTTCACGTTCGCGCATTGATAAGCCAGATTCCGGATGCGCAGCGAGGCGAGCCGGAGCCGATTCATCAGGTCCGCGTCGCCGCGCGTCGTTTGCGTTCCGCGGTCCGCCTCTTCGCTCCGTATGTATCGTCGATCAGACCGAAGGTGATGGACGAGCGGCTGAAGTGGTTGGGCAAGCAGGCGGGAGCGGTGCGCGACCTCGACGTTTTGGAGAAGCTGCTGCAAAGCAGAGCCAAGAAGCTCGATCCGCAGGTCGCCAGGGATCTGGAGCCGATGTTTGAGGAGCTCCGCTTGCGCCGCGCCAAGGCCGCGGCGGATCTCGCGCGCTCCTTGTCATCGAGCCGGTTCAAGGCGCTGGTGGCGCGGCTTTCGGGACCCATCGCCATCACGGCTCGGGGCGATGCGGCATTCGGTGCGATGGCTGGCGATCTGTTCGCGCCGATGCTGAAATCAGTGATCCGCGCCGGCCAGAAAATGCATGAGGATCCGACCCCCGACGATCTCCACCGGCTGCGCAAGCGCGCCAAGGCCTCCCGCTACGCGCTCGAAACGATGCTCGCGATCGATGAGAAGCAGCTTGGCCCCATGCTCAAGGGCCTGGAGGATTTGCAGGACCTGGTGGGTGGCTATCACGACGCGGTGGTCGCGGCGTCGTGGATCAAGGAATTCGCGGGCTCGCGCCCGCTCACGACAGCGGTTGCGTTCGCCTGCGGCGCGCTCGCCGAGGCATTCCGTCGCCGCGAGATCAAACTCAAACGTCGCGGGATCAAGGAGTGGCGGCGCTTTCTGAAAACCGATCCCGATCGCATCGTGAAAAAAGCGCTCGAAAAAGTTCAACCGAAAGAGGTTTCATCCGATGATGCTGTACATCATGCGCCACGGCCTCGCCGAAGAGCCCACGCCTAAGGGCGACGACGGCGCGCGCAAGCTGACATCCAAGGGCGCCGATAAGATCCGCAAAGCGGCGGCCGGCATGCATGGGGCCGGCCGCGCCTTCAACATGATTCTCACCAGCCCCATCACACGCGCAGCGCAGACCGCCGAAATCGTGGCTGACGAACTCGGCGGCCCCAAGCCCAAAGCGGTGCCGGAGCTTTCCACCAGCGCATCTCCCGCCAACGCGCTCGAGGCATTGGCCAAGCTGCGGCTGCCCGAAAGTGTGCTGGTGGTGGGTCATGAGCCGACGCTCTCGCGGCTGGCGTCGCTGATGCTGGTCGGGTCCACCGAATCGGCAGGAATCAAACTCAAGCAAGGTGGCGTGATCGCGTTGGAGTTTGCCGATCGGATCGAACCGGGCGCGGCCAAACTATGCTGGATGATGACTCAGCGCCAGTTGCGGCAACTCAGGAAATAGTCAGATCGATAGTCACTTCGATAGTCATTCGGCAAATACTCCATAGTCACTGCCAGACTTTTTCGAGCGCGATAGTTCGCTTGCCGGTAAGCTTGAAGGGCGGCTGATTGGCGCCCGCGTGCGGGTTAATCGCAAACATGACCTCGGTCACGGTCCACACTTTGCCGGGCTTGAAGTCGTCGAGCAGCCCGATTTGCGTATCGCCAAGCTGTGGCTTCGATTCGACGTTGGCCTCCCAGCACGAATACCGAACCGCGAGCCCGTCGACCGCGGGCATCGTGCCGGTCAGTGGCGAACAATAGGTCTTCGGCGGCGGCATCGCGTAGGGACCCGGCACCTGGCCTTGTCCGATCGCGAGCTCGACGATCCACGGTGAGGGCGTCGAAGGTGTGGCGACGGTCGTCGCGGGAAGCGGCTTGGTCAGGTGCAACAGAAAGCCGGCGTCGCCGGTGGCAGGATTCGCCCCGCATATCACGGCGTCGGAAACCTTGGGCGTGGTGAAGCACGGATCCTCGATGCCGTTGCCGATCATGCATCGCCAGACTCCGGCGCGTGGAAGCGCGATCGAGGATGTCCAACATGAGCCGTCGCGCGGAGGTGCATTCGGCACCGGCGGCTTGAACACCATAACTTCGGTATGGCCGGTGCTCGGCGCCGCGACAACCTCCTTCGCGGGCCACCCGAGTGCGGGGCCTACGGCTGCCAGCGCCACGATTATTGTCAGCGCCAGCGCGCCGGGCAGAACCTGGATTCGTTTCGACATTCACCATCTCCGCTGCAAGCCGTTGCGCGACGGCATCCCGAATTATAACTGGTCGAACGAGGATCCGGTGAACCAGCGATCTCGCCAAAATGGAGCAAGAAATCGGAATACCTCGAGCTCGATCAGCAAGTTCGCCAATGGCGAACAGATCCAATCCGACGCGGCGGCAGTAGGGGACAAGAGCTAGCGGCGAAAGTAACCTGCGATGCGTTCCGCGATCGCGCCGATATAGAAGATCGCGAGCAGCGGGCATAGCGCGCGCAGGATGACGCCCGGAAGCGCCGGCGGCGGAGCGAGCCCGAGCACGATCACCAGCGCGAAGTTGATGACGCCGCCGAAGTGGCCGAGCCGGCTCCTTATTGGCGCGCCGCCGAGCAGCATCGAATCGATCGCGTACTGGGAGAACGAGATCGCGATCAGCATCGGGATATAGAACGGAATCGAGCCGGCCCATGCCTCGCAGGTCAGCGCAGTCAGCACGAAGACGATGTCAGCGATGCTGTCGAGCCATCGCCCGACGCCTCCCGCGATTCCCATTCGGCGCGCGACGCGTCCGTCGAGGAGGTCGGATATCGCGCCCGCGATCGCGATGCTTCCCAGCACTGCAGCGCCGGCGCGGCCGCCCTCAAACGCGAGCAGCCACGCCATCGCAAGGGCGAATCTCGAGGCGCTGAGCAGATTCGCGGCCTGCGACCTGAGCGCAAAACCATTAGCTGGTGGTGTGATGTCGCGTGCTGCTTCCGTTACAATCGATGCCTCATGCCAAAAGCGCGCACCATCCAAATCATCAGCCACGGACCTTCATGCCTCGACGGCGTGATGGCGGCCGCGGCGATCGCCAGATTCTTCGAGGGCAGCCGCGTCTTCGCCAGCTTGCCGGGAAACAGCGATAGCGACCGCGCGATCCAGAGTCTCAAGCTGCGCGACAAATCCGGCGGCGATGAAATCTGGATCACCGATCTCTCATGGACCCAGCCGCAGACTGCCGCGCATCTGAAGGAGCTGTCGGAAGCCGGCGCGCGCGTTTACTGGATCGATCATCATCGCACCGCAGTTTCGCGCGCCAATGAGCCTGAGTTCAAGGTGCCTTTTGCGGGCAAGGTATTGTCGGAAGAATATTCCGCCGCACGCCTGACCTTCGATTTCCTCAAGCAGCGCGAGGGCGAGCTTTCATCGGACGAGAAGCGGCGCGAGTTCGAATTGTTTCGGCGCTTTGCGGAAATCGCCGACGATCACGATCGATGGGTTCACAAGATCGCGGAATCGCCCGACTGGGCGCTCGCGGTGCAGACCCTGGGCGGCATTCCCTCGTACCGCGAGATTATCAAATTGCGCGAGCCGACGATGTCGCGCCGCCTGCGCGAAGCTTTGCGCGCGGCGCAGGAAGCGATGCGCAAGAGCATCGAGCTCGCGGACTCCACGCTGGTCGTGCGCGAGCTGGGCAACGGCGTCACGTTGCGCACGGCATGCTGTTTCGGCTACAGCAGCGAGGTCGCGGCGCATCTCTATGAGAACACGACGCGCACCGTGATTGCGCTCTTCGACCTTCGCAGCCAGGGCGTCAGCCTGCGTCGCAGTCCCGATTGCGAGGTCGATCTGTCGAAGCTGGCGGAGCAATTCGGCGGCGGCGGTCATGCTGCGGCGAGCGGCTTCATGACGCCGGAGTTGCGCAAGGTCCCGGCCGAGCGCCTCTCCGAACTCCTCGCGGGCCGTTTGGAGCGCTAACCCGCTGCTGGTCTGCGCTCACTTGACATTTCATCTACATGTATGATGTATCCATACATCAGACATGAAAACCTCCAGACGCAGAATTGAGGTTGACCTTGCCTCCGCGACACCCGTCTACCGGCAGGTTGCCGACCAGATCCGCGAACTGCTGGTCAGCGGCGAATTTCAGCCCGGCGAACGGCTTCCGGCGGTCAGGCAACTCGCGATCGACCTCGCGATCAACCACAACACTATCGCTGAGGCCTATCGCTCACTGGCCGCGGAGGGCTGGCTGCGCCTGGAGCGCGCGCGCGGCGCGATGGTGCTGGCGCGGAGCACGCCCGGCGCGAGCAGGCGGACCGAACGCCAATTCGCGCGGCGTCTGCGCGAATTGATTGCGGAGGTCCGCGCCGCCGGCGTGTCGCCGAAGGTCATTCGCTCGGAATTCGAGTTGCTGGCGGAGGCGCTCCCTTCGCACGGCGAGGGCAAGAGGCGCTAGCGGAGCGCTCCGGTGAGCATCGATGATCGGGCCAAATCTACTCAACCTCAGGTTGCCGTGGACCATCGCGGTGCTGCTGTTGGGCGCGCTCGAATACCTGATGCCCGAGCTAACTCGTCCCGAGGTAGTCTTTTCAGTCACCGTGGCGCCGACGCTGCGAGCTTCTGCCGAGGGCGTCGCGATCGTGCACCGCTATCGCAGAATCGTCGCGATGACGACAGTTGTCGCGCTGTTGGTTGCGCTGAACGCGATTGCACCGCTCGCACGATGGAACGGCGCGCTGGCTTTCGCACTCCAGTATGTCGGGTTCGTGATGGCGCTTTCGATCGCGCGCCGCCAGACCAGGCCGTACGCGGCGCCGCAGCCAACCACCCGCGAAGCCGATTTGGTCGCGCGGAAAGCATCTGCAGTGCTGATAGTCGCGATCGCCATTCCGTCGGTGGTCATCGGCGCGATCGCTCTATGGTCCTCCGCACGCTGGGAAGCGCTGCCCGATCCGTATCCCATCCACTGGATGTGGAACGGCGAGCCCGACACCTGGGTCTCGCGCACGCCGTTTAACGTTTATGGAATGCTCTCGATGCTCGGCGGAGCCTGCGCGCTGATGGCGATTTTGTGTTTCGGACTGATGTTCTGGTCGCGCCGCCCGCGGTCGATCGCCTCCAGCAGGTTCGATCGCCGGTTTCTCACCGGCACTATCGCGGCGCTGCTCGTGGGCGAATATCTGCTCGCCGCAAGTGCGATGCTTCCGCTGGGTTTTGGCGCGAATGGTCCCGAGCTGATGATCTTCGTAATCCTGGCGACCGCTTCCATCTACCTGATGACCGCTGGCAATACAGCGCCGATTGAGACTTCACGCGGAGATGTCACTCCTGACCAGGCGTGGAAATTCGGCATCATTTATTTCAATCGCGAAGATCCCGCTTTTCTGGTGGAGAAACGTTTCGGCCTCGGCTGGACGTTGAACTTCGGGCATCGGTTGGGATGGGTGGTTGTCGGCGGGGCGTTGCTACCGATAGCGCTCGGGGTGGCATTCATAATCTCAATTCAGATCTAGATTCCCGGGAGGGAACTATGCTCAAGAAGATTTCGATTGCGATGCTTGGATTGATCCTGATCTGCGCCGGAGGAATCGGGACTGTGCATGCCGATGGAAAGGAAGCAGTCGAACAAGCGAGGAAAGCCGCCGAGGCGTGGCTCAAGCTGGTCGATGACGGAAAATATCAAGGCAGCTGGGAGCAGGCCGCAACCTATTTCAAGGATCACGTTACCGCGGCGCATTGGAGCGAGATGGTCGGCGCGGCGCGAAAGCCTCTGGGTGCAATGCTATCGAGGGATTTCAAGATGGCGCATTACTCGACCAGCCTGCCCGGCGCGCCCGATGGCGAGTATGTCGTCATTCAGTACGACACTTCCTTTGCGAACAAGAAGGCTGCCGTCGAGACCATCACGCCGATGCTCGATAAGGACGGCCAGTGGCGCGTCTCGGGTTACTTCATCAGGTAGACGCTAGACCCGCAGCGCAGCCCGAATCCACGCGAGGGTATCGCCATAGACTTCGGCGCGATTGGTTTCGTTGAACATCTCGTGGCGGCCCTCGCGATAGTACTTCTCCGTCACGTCCTTGATGCCGGCCGCGCGATAGCGCTCGGCCACCGGCCGTAACCATTCGAGTTGGTGGTTAATCGGGTCCTTGTCGCCCGCCATGATCCAGATCGGAAGGTCTTTGCGGATGCGCGCGAGCTGCCTGGGATCGACGATGCGCTGCGAAGCCGCCGCCATCGTCGCCATCGAGCGCGCGATGACGCCGAAACCGCATAACGGGTCGGCGATGTATTGGTCGACTTGCGCGGGGTCGCGGCTCAGCCAATCGAACGGCGTGCGCGCCGGCTCGAACTCGCGATTGATCGCCGTGAGGTCCGCATCGCCCGAGGAATCCATCTGCAGCATGTCGACCGCCGCGGAGCCCGAAAGAACAGCAGCCCCAATCAGGTCGCTGTGGTCGAGGAGGTAGGCCTGGGTCGCGAATGATCCCATGCTGTGACCCAGCAGCACCACCGGCAATCCACCTTCACGCTGGCGCGCAATGCGCGTGAGGCGCGCCATGTCCTCGACCAGCGCATCCCATCCGCCGACGCCGAAGTCGCCCAGAGTCTCCCTGGATTTGGCGGTGCGGCCATGACCGCGATGATCATTCGCATAAACATGGAATCCGGCTTGATTGAGGAAGCCGGCCAGGTCGGCATAGCGAAGGGAGTGCTCGCCCATGCCATGGGAGATCTGCACGATGCCAACTGGTCTGCTGCCGACGGAGGACCATCGATAGCCAGCGACCTCGATTGGTTGGTTGCCGGGACCCTCAGGGCTGATGAATGAGAAATCCTCGCGCGCCATGCCTCCCTCTAACACGCTGCGAAAGGCGCATCCAAGAGTGATGGTCAGCCTCTTGCTTCATTTGATGCGCGATGTCAGACTGAATCTCCGTTCAGTTGACTGAACGAACAGTCGTGACAAAAGAAGAAGTACTAAAAAATTACCGCGTAGGCGAAATCCTCGAGGCTGCCCGCCGAACCATCGGGCGCTTCGGATTCGAAGGTACTACTATCGATCGGGTGGCCGACGAGGCCCACATCGCAAAAGGTACCATCTATCTATACTTTCCTAACAAGGAAGCCCTGCTCCACTCGGCGGTAGTCGAGGGTATCCGCGATCTGACCTTGGAGCTTGCTCGGAGCGACGATACGGCCAAGCAGCCAATCGAACGGCTGACCCATCTCATCCGCAGCATGGTCAAAGTTCAGAAGTCTCACGAGGACTTCTTTAAGGCGCTCATTCTCGATTCCCGATTCGTGAGTTACGAGCCAGGCGATAAGCGTGGCGAGGAGCTGCGCAAGGTTTACCTCGATTTGGTGGAGTACCTGGCCTGCGTGCTGCGATCGGCGACTGAGCACGGCGCGATTCGTGCTATGGACCCCCAGCTCGCTGCGCTGATGCTTACCGAGATGATGACCGCTCCGTTGCGCCGCCGCCTCTTGGCATTGACCGATACTCCGCCGGAAACCGACGTCGATGCCGTGCTGGACCTCTTCTTATATGGGGTCCGCGGGGTACATCCCGAGAGGAACGGCAAATGACGCATCGCATCGTCGCAGCACTTGCCCTCGCAGCGGGCTTCATCGCGAGCGCCTGCAGCGGACCGCCGGTTGCCAAGGCGTCAAGCGCGCCCGCCGAATCCCAGCTTATCGTGGCGATTGCTACCGTTCATCAGCAGGATCTCATCCGCACCGCGCAGGCACAGGGTGCGCTATTTCCGAAAGAAAAAGCGGTACTGGCCGCCGAAGTCGGGGGTGCGCTGGCGCAGGTCTTCGCAGACATGGGCGATCAGGTGACCACCGGCCAGGTGCTGGCGCGCATCGATCCGCGCGAATATCAACTTCGGCTCGATTCCGCGCAGGCTCAACTCGAGCAGGTCCAGGCTCGGTTGGCGAATGCGCAGGCCAACTTCCAGCGGATGAAGGCGCTAAACGACGCCCATCTGGTGGCAACGCAGCAATACGACCAATCCTCCGCGGAGATGCGGGTGGCGCAGGCTGATGCGGATGCTTCCGAGAAGCAACTCGGCCTTGCACGTAAAAAGCTCAACGATACCTACATTCGTGCGCCCTTTGCCGGCTCGGTCCAGAAGCGAATGGTCTCACTAGGCGAGCATGTGGGCGAGGGGATGCCGCTCTACGAACTGATCGCGACCGACCCCATCAAGTTGCGCGCACCGATTCCGGAGCGCTTCGTTCCGATGGCCAAGGTCGGGCAGCCAATCGAACTGACCGTCGATGCGCGTCCGGATAAGACTTTTCATGGTACCGTGAGCCGAATCGCCCCTGCCCTTGACGAGAACAGCCGCACGTTGCTGATCGAGGCCGAGGTGCCCAATCCCGATGGGATGCTCAAGCCCGGCTACTTCGCGCATGTGACGATGAACCTCGGTCATGATCGCGCGCTGTTCATTCCGCGTTCAGCGGTGCTTCGCTACGCCGGAGTGGCGCGGGTGTTCATCTTCAAGAATGGATCGGTCCGCTCGCGCGAAATTACCACCGGATCGGTCGAGGGCGACCAGATTGAAATCGTCACTGGTCTCCAGCAGGGCGAGAGCGTCGTCATCAGCGATGTCGATCGGCTCGCCGATGGGACCGCGGTAGTTGCAAAGGAGCAGTCGTGATCCTCGCCGACCTATGCGTGCGACGGCCCGTATTCGCCACCATGTTCGTGGGCGTGCTGGTGGTGCTGGGATGGTTTTCCTACCAGCGCCTCGGCGTCGACCTGTATCCCAAAGTCGACATGCCGATGGTGATGGTGCTGACCTACCTGCCGGGTGCGGCGCCGGAGGAAACCGAAGCGCGCGTCACCAAGCCTATCGAAGAAGTAATCAACACGGTAAGCGGCATCGATGAATTGCGCTCGGTCACGCTGGAAGGCGTGTCGCGCATCATGGTCCAGTTCAAGCTCGATCGCGACATCAATTCAGGCGTGCAGGATATCCGCGACAAGATCTCGACCGTGCTCGATCAGCTTCCCGAAGGCACCAAGCCGCCGCTGGTCGGCAAATGGGACATGGATTCGCTCCCGATCCTGACCTTCACCGTCACCGGCTATCAATCGATGAAGGAACTGACCGAGATCGGCCGGCGCATGATCAAGGAGCCGCTGGAATCGGTCGATGGAGTCGGCTCGATCGAGATCGTCGGCGGACGCGAGCGCGAGGTCCACATCCTGGTCGACGCCGACCGGCTGCGCGCAACCGGTCTTTCGGTTCAGCAAGTCTCCTCCGCGCTCGCTCGGCAGAACGTTGAGTATCCGGGCGGCCGAATGAAGCAGGGACTCTCCGAGCAGGTTCTGCGAACCCTCGGACGCATCACCGAGGTTGCCGACTTCAGCAAGATCATCGTCAGCGAGCAGCAGGGCAAGCCGGTCACGATTGGCGACATCGGAACGGTCGAGGACGGGGTCAAGGAACCGCGCTCGCTGTCGCGATGGGACGGCAAGAACGCGGTCTCGCTGGTGATCCGCAAGCAATCCGGCACCAACACTATCGAGGTGGTCGATCATATTTTCGAGCGCCTCAACAAGATCAAGGAAGCATTGCCGGCGGGCGTGAGCGTGATCGCCTCGCGTGATTCCTCGGAATACATTCGCGAGTCGGTTCACACTGTCCAGGAGCATCTGGTGCTGGGCGGCATCTGTGCGGCGATCGTGGTGTTCTTCTTTCTCGGGTCGTTGCGTTCCACTTTGATCGCGGCGATCGCGATCCCGGTCTCCATCGTATCGACCTACACGCTGCTGTTGTGGATGGGCTTCACGCTGAACACGCTCTCGCTGCTGGCGCTGACGCTCGCGGTCGGCATCGTCATCGATGACGCGATTGTAGTGCTGGAGAATATATTCCGGTTTATCGAAGAGAAGGGGATGAGCCCGATGGCCGCGGCGAAGGCCGCGACCGCTGAAGTCGGCCTCGCGGTCAGCGCGACCACGCTTTCGCTGGTCGTCATCTTCGTGCCGGTCGCGTTCATCCATAGCGTCACCGGCCGCTTCCTCAACACCTTCGGCTTGACGATGGCGTTTTCGATCATGGTGTCGCTGCTGGTCGCATTCACGCTGACCCCGATGCTGTGCTCGCGCTTCCTGAAACACACCAGGGCGGAGCGGACCTCGCGCGATTCATGGTTCTTCGGCTCCATCGAGCGCCTCTACGAGCGCGCGCTCAACTGGTCGCTCGATCATCGATGGGTGATTGTCAGCATCGCGGGTGCGCTGGTGCTGATGATCCCGGTACTCGCCAAAATCGTCGGGGCTAATTTCATGCCGGCCGAGGATTCCAGCGAATTCGCAATCAACCTGCGCACTCCGCCCGGCTACTCGCTCGAGCATACCGATGCGGTGGTACGTGCGATGGAAGCGCGGGTGCGCGCGATTCCCGAAGTTCGCCACATGTTCACCACGGTTGGCGATACCACGGGCGCCGGCAACGTAACCGTCGCGCAGATCGTCGCGAAGCTCACGCCGGTTTCCAAGCGCAAGCGATCGCAGCAGCAGGTCATGGCCGATGCACGCAAGATGGTCGCGGGATTCCCTGCGATGCGCGTCAGCGTGGACGACATCAAGCCATGGGAGCAGGGCGGATTTCGCGAGGTCGACGTCGAGTACGACGTGCGCGGGCCGGACCTCGACAAATTGCAATCCATCATCGCGCAGTTGCGCTCGCATATGAAAAATATTCCGGGCGTCCTTGACATCGATTCCACCTACGAAGCCGGACTGCCGGAGCTTCAGGTGCATATCGATCGGCAGAAGGCCGCCGATGTGGGTGTATCGGTGTCGGACATTGCGGCTACCATCCGCACGATGGTCCAGGGCGACGTGATAACGCGATTCCGCGAAGGCCAGGATACCTACGACGTACGCCTTCAGCTCAACGAAAAAGATCGCAACGATCCCGCGGTGGTCGCCAGCCTTACGATCCCCTCGACCACGGCGGGCCAGGTGCGACTCGACAACGTTGCCTCGCTGGTCAGCGGGACCGGACCGGTGGAGATCGATCGGCAGGCGCGCCAGCGCCAAATCGGACTGGTGTTCAACCTCGCGCCCGGCAGCCAGATGAATCAGATCATCAAGACCGTCGGCGACGCCGCGAAGAAGATCGACATTCCGCCCGGCTACACCACTGCCTTCGGCGGTCAGAGCAAGATGTTCGGCGAGATGATCGGCGGCTTCGTAATCGCGTTCGGGCTCTCGATCATCTTTATGTACATGGTTCTGGCGGCGCAGTTTGAAAGCTTCACCCATCCGATCACGATCATGTTGTCGCTGCCGCTGGCGGTTCCATTCGCGCTGGTCTCATTGATGTTCTTCAATCAGCAAATGTCGATGTTCTCGATCCTGGGCATCCTCTTGCTGTTCGGAATCGTCAAGAAGAACTCGATTCTGCAAGTCGATCAGACCATCAATCTGCGCAACCAGGGGATGGAACGTCGCAAGGCGATCCTGCAGGCCAATCGCGAGCGGTTGCGACCGATCCTGATGACTACCGCGGCGCTGGTTGCCGGCATGATTCCGGTCGCGTTCGGACGCGGCGCCGGCTCGGGCGAGCAGCGCGGCATCGCGATCGTCGTCATCGGTGGACAGACGCTATGCCTCGTCATCACGCTGCTCATCACACCGGTCGCGTACTCGCTGTTCGACGACCTCGAGACATGGTGGTCGCATGCCGTGTTGCGCAAGCGCCCGCAGCTCAAGCTGGTTGAGCCGGCCTACGAAGAGGAAGCCTCGCGCCACGCGGTCGATTGACAAAGTGAAAGGTGCAAAGGCGCGGGTCGCTTAGCTGGCGGCCTTGCTCATACCGCAGTTGCTTACTAGATTCGGCGCGTGGACAAGGCGCTCGAACAGATGCTCAATCTGCTGCTGGAATCGGAGCGCGCCGGCGTCGCCGCGCTGGAACACCTCGCGCCCGAAGTCGAACAGGAGGAGCTGCGGCAATTTCTCCTCGGCGAGCGCGACGAAGAGCAGCGCAACGTCGGCGGCCTCGAGGCGCTGATTAGCCAGGCTGGCGGAGTCCCCTCGAAAGCTGTGGGCCCCTTCGCCGCGAAGGTCGCCGCTCTCGGCACGGTTCGTGAGCGTCTCAGCCTGATGTCACACGGTCAGGAGTGGGTGGCGCGCAAGGTCGAGGAAGCGCTCGCGCTCGCACCCGCGGAAGGTCCGATTCCCGAATTCCTCCGAGCGATGGGCAATCGGCATCGCGCCGAAATCGAATGGGGCCGCGCCGAGGTCATCCGTTTGCTAAACTCCGACAAGTAGCAGGATGTCCGCGTCGCGCCCTTGGTTCAAAACATCGGCGTTTCTGGTTGAGGCATGGAAGGGTCGAAGTCGCCGCCGGCGGGACTATCCAACATCGGCGAGATTGTATTGCGTTCGGTTCGAGATGATGACTGGCAAGACCTTCTTGAGCTCGCGGAGCGGTCATTGGCCGAGTTTCCCGCCGCACCCAGCCAGGCCGAATGGATGCGCAATCGGCGGGCGTTTTCGCCTACAGATGGTATCCAGCATCACTTTGTCGCCATCTCGGGCGAGCGCATCGTAGGTTACGCGAGCGCCGAGCGTCGCAACGACGCGGCTGCTGGCCGGTTCCGTCTGTTCGTGGTCATGGAGCCCGCGGCACGCGCGGCGCTAGGGAGCATCCTGTTCGCCACGCTCCGGGAGCGCTTGATCAGCCTTGGCGCTCGTCATGCCTGGATGCTCGAGTATGAATCCGACGTCCGGTTCATTGCATACCTCGAGGAAATGGGATTTGTGCGATTGGAGACGTTGAGCGTGGACGGAATCCCGGTCGTTCAATTGGCTATCGACGCCCCCTTTCAAATGCTACTCCCTCAGAACTGAGATTGAACTAACCCGCGACCCGCCGGCTACTTGGCGGGTGGCGCGGGAATCTCCTTCATGCGCGAGGTGGTGTCGTTGTCGTATTCGAGATGCAGCGCGCGCACCATCATTCCGTGCATCCGCCATAGCGAGATCACATAAAACAATTCCAGGATCTGGGGATCCGAAAGATGCTTCTTCAGCTCCGCGAAGGTCTCATCCTCGACCAGGTTGCGTCCAACCAGCTCGTCGGTCGCCGCCATCACTACGCGCTCCACCGGTGTGAATTTGTCGCTGGTCGCCCATCCTTTGATCGCATCCAGCTTGTCGTCCGGAACCTTGACCATGCGGGCGACTTTGAGATGCTGTGAGTATTCGAACCTCGAATCGCCAACGATGCCAGTGCGAATGATCGCGAGCTCGCGCAAATTGACCGGCAGCGCTCGCCCGGGCGACAGCAATAGGCTCAGGCTGGTGCGCGCATTGAAGAGGAGATCGGGAACCAACGCGAAAGTTGTCCAGTAGTCGCCGGGAGTTCCGGTCGCGGTGCCGGGTTGTGCAACCGGATCGCGGTCCCCAAAAAACTGTTTGTAGAGTTCCTGGATTTCCGGCGAGGCTTCCGCCTTGCTGACTTGCTTGAGTCGTGGTGCCATCGCGATTCCTCCTGATGCGCGGACCGATCGGCGACAGGATCGTACAGTCAATCGCGCGGCGTCAAATAGAATGCCTCGGGCGCGGGACGATAGACCCGAGCCAGCCACAGCGGACGCCGCAGATTGCCGGGGCCGGGTGCGGGCCGCGTCAGTTCCAGCCATCGCCGGTAGACCTGGTGCGACTTGTCGGTATCTACAAAAACGTCGCCATACCGATCGTCAGGCGCCGGTCTCTCGACCCGCACCTTCTGGTGCCAACAATGTTGACCGCTGATTGGATCGGGCTGCACCGGAAAAGTCAGGTTCTGGTGCACGCCGCCTTCCTTCCACCACGCCCGCTCCGTATCGGGATCGCTGCTTTTGAACGGTTGAACCCCATGGACCTGCCGCATCATCCACTGGCCGGGCTTGGGTTGCGAAAGATCGACCAGTGCGCTGGCCAATTTCTCGCCGCCCGAATTTTCATGCAGACGCCATCGCCCCAGATGATGAGAGCAGGCGACGACTCCCGGACGTATACCTTCGGTGACCCAGATCTTGTCGATGAAATAGCCGATCTCGGTGTGTATTTTGAGCAGATCGCCAGTAGCTACTTCGAGCCGCTGTGCGTCCTTGGGATGAATCCAAATTGGATTTGAATTGGAGATCTCATATAGCCATTTGGCATTGCCGGACCGAGTATGAATCAGAGTAGGTAGTCGGAATGTCGGCAGGAGGAGCATGTCCCCCTTGTCGAAATCCATGTTGGCCCAGTGCACGTGGCTCCGAATGTAGCCGGGGAGCGCATGCTCGGGCCACTTCCACTCCTTTAGCGTCTTCGAATAGAACTCCAGCTTGCGCGACGGTGTCGGGAAACCCTCATACACTTCGCCGGAAATATCGACGCCGACCGGAGCACCGTTGCGCGAGACCACATTGTTGGCGCGGTTGGTCTTTGCATCCTTGAGGATTTCCGACGGAACTCGCTTTTCGTGAGTGCGATAGACCTCGTCCTCGACCAGGAACGCGCCGTACTTGCGCATGTACTGAAGCGGCGTCAGGTCCTGTTTCTTCGCGGCTTCGGGAAGGCCGGGAACACTATTTTCGAATATCCAGCGATAGTATTCCTCGATAGTCAGTTTCTCTCCATTTCGGTAGGGCGATTCGAAGTACTTTCGAATACCTAGTGAGCCGTCGGGATCGATTCGCCACGAGAGCTCGATCCAGAATTCATCTTCCTCCCACACTTCGCCGAGACCGGCCGCGCGATGCGCCTCCCAGGTAGTGTTGAATGTCTTCCCCTGCTTCTCCATCGCCACGCGCAGCACCGGCTGGCGAAAACCGATCCATCGCGCCGCCTGCGTCTCCTGACTCATGAGGTCGTGACGCTCCGACGCGTGACCCATCGGCAAGACGTAATCGGCAAACAGCGCGGTTTCGCTCCAGGTCGGAGTGAGGCACGCATGCCGCTCGATCTTGCTTTCGTCGGTGAGCGCCTCCATCCAGGTCATCCCGTCGGGATTGGTCCAGAGCGGGTTGTAAACGCGAGTGAAGTACATCGCGAGCTTGCCGCGCCCTTCCTTCAGGAAATGCGGCAGCAGAAAGCTCATTTCGAAAAACGCGATCGGATATTCGCGCGGCCACAGCATCTCGTTCCACACTTTCGACGGCGGGGGCATCATCGGCGGGGCCGGAATAAACTTGTTGGCCGAGTTCGGCGAAGTGCCTCCCGGAGCGCCCACCGCTCCCATCAGCACGACGAGCAGTTCGAGTGCGCGCGCGACTTGCCATCCGCCGAGGTTGCCGGCCGCCGCATTGCGCCACACATGAGTCGCGAGGGCCGAGCCGGCGCGGCCGATCTCACGCGCGACCTCGACAATCGCTTTCGCCGATGCACCCGATTCCTTCGCCGCAAATTCGGGAGTGAACTCCGCGTAGGTCTCCTTCAGCACCTCGATGAAGGCGGCGAACTCGCGCGGCCGCTTCGGATGCTCCTCGCGAAGGAAGTCCTCCCAATTGATCCATTTTCGAACGAACTCGCGATCGAAAAGATTTTCCTCGATGATAATGCGGCACATCGCCAGGATGACCGCCGCCTCGCTACCGGGCCACGTCGATAGCCAGTAATCCGCTTTCGCTGCGGTGTTCGAAAGCCTCGTATCGATCACACATATCTTCGCCCCCCGCGCCTTCCCGTCGATGATTCTCTGCGCGTGCGGATTGAAGTAGTGGCCGGTCTCCAGATGCGAACTCAGTAGCAGGATGAAGCGCGCATTCGCATGATCGGGCGACGGGCGATCGGCGCCATGCCAGAACGCATAGCCGGTGCGCGCGCCTGCCGAACAAACATTGGTGTGACTGTTGTGCCCGTCGATTCCCCAGGAATGGAGCACGCGCTGATTGTAAATCAGCTCATGGCCGGGCCGGCCCACGTGGTAGACGATTTCGTTGCGTCGCTCTTCGACGATTGCCTTGCGGATGCGACCCGCCAGATCGTTGAGCACCTCGTCCCAGGTAACTCGCATCCAGTCGCCGCCGCCGCGCTTGCCCACCCGCTTGAGCGGAAAAAAAATGCGCTCGGGATCGGTGACCTGGTTGAGCGTCGCGGGACCCTTGGCGCAATTTCGTCCGCGACTTCCGGGGTGCGCGGGATTGCCCTCGAACTTGCGAATCTTGAGGGTCTGTTTGTCGACATAAGCGAGCAGGCCGCACCCCGCTTCGCAGTTGAAGCAAATAGTCGGAACGATGTGGTAGTGATTCTCTACTTTGCGTGGCCAATGTGCCGGATCGTACTCGACCCAATCCTCCCATTTCTCCGCCGGCGGGAAACTCGCGAGTCCCCGTGCCGGAGCATCGAGGTCCAGTGCTGCGGGATTCAGCGGCTTCGAGGTCTCGTCCAACTTGCGCCCCACACGACTCAGCTTAGCGGCGGCGCCTGGCCGGCGCGCACCCACAGGTCTTCGAAGACAAAAAGTCCAGCCAATGCCAGTACGCATGCCACTATTCGCGCCGGCTCCTGGAACGGTGGGCCAAAAGCGATGCTCAGTATCAAAGCCGGAATTGCGGTGCCCAGCCCAATCGCTCCGATGATGAAATAGAATTTAAGCTTTCCGCGGATTAGTAAGTCCGTGGCATAATGCACATCTTCACCGATTGGAGGAATAGTCACTTCAATAGTCATCATCATCAGAGCGACCAGTAACGATAATGCAACTACCTTGTCGAGAGAGGGAATCATCGCGGCGGCATCGCCGGTGACCGACGCGATCAATCGCAGCGAAGCGGCGCCCGCGACCACCGCCTGTACCAACAGGTGCCAGAACAGCAATGGGCTTTGCCAGAAGTCTCGTCCTTTTGCCTGCGCGAATAGAAACGCCGAGTAGCATGCGCAAGCGACCGCCGCGGATGCGCTCAGAAATACAATTGCCGGAGGTACGGACGAAGTAGCTACTGAGTATCCAAACCACGCCAGAGCGAGCGCGCCGTATAGAATGAGAATATATGTTCCGATTACTACCCAGGAGCCGAAGTTGGGTTTGGTGATGATGTAAAAGAATCGCAGCGGTCGTTTCAGATCGATCACCAGCAGGAACGTTGTTACTCCGACGAAGATTAGCGCGCCGCCCGACGCGATGCTTGAGAGCGCGGGGGTTTTAGGATCGAAGCCGAACCCGATCAGAAACGCGGCCACCAGCAGCAGACCACTCGCGATCGATTTGGTCCACAAGTACGCCGCGATGCGCCAACCCCACGGCGCCGGATGCGCAACGTCGTATACTTCGCGTGCTTGCGATGCTCTTGAAATGCCTCCCGCGCCGGCGAGCGCGTTGTAGCGATGCGCCGCATCGTAGTCATTTTCGCCGGGCTGTTTCTCCGCCCACAGGTGCGACGGCTGCTGCAACAACCGGGCGGGCGAGAGCAGGTCGCCCTCGATGCCGATGTAGAACAGCTTCGGCTCGGTACCCTTATGCGGTTTGCGCGAGAGGGTCTTCTGGGTAGCGACAATCTTTCCGATCCTGCTCGTGTCGTCGTCGAGGTCACCGGCGATGATCGCCTGGGTCGGGCATACGATGACGCACGACGGCTCGAGGTTGAGCTCGACGCGATGCGCGCAGAAGTTGCATTTCGCCGCGGTGTGCGTCTCGGGATCGATATAGAGGGCATCGTAGGGGCATGCCTGCATGCACGATTTGCATCCGATGCAGCGGTCGGCATCGAAGTCAACGATCCCGTTGTCGCGCCTGAACAATGCGGTGGTCGGGCAGATCTCGATACACGGAGCGTTATCGCAATGGTTGCAGCGCAGCACGCCGAAATGGCGCGAAGTGTCGGGAAAGGCGCCCTTCTCGATGTACTTTACCCAGGTGCGGAATACTCCGATCGGTACGCTGTGCTCCTCCTTGCATGCGACTGTGCATGCATGGCACCCGATACATCGGTCCTGGTCGATGACGAATCCGTAACGCATCATTCACTGCTCGAGCCTTCGCGAGATGTCGCCTCTGAGGCTGTATCGCGGGAGGATTCTGTGATCAAGCCGTCGCGCCAGAATGACGGCCATTTCCGATGCACTTGCGGCGAGCGATGCTCTTGACGATAATCGCTGTTCCGGTGGACGCATAGCTCAGCCCGGTTAGAGCACTTGCCTCACATGCAAGGGGTCCCAGGTTCAAATCCCGGTGCGTCCACCATCCAGTCTTTCGATTTACGGACATCGCGGAGAATCGCGCGAAATCCCCGCCTATGCGCGGGATTTCGCGATAACATTCGGCCCAGAGAATGCGTGGGGTTGCGGCCAGATACTTGCCCAGATACTTGCGAAGATCGGCTGATCGCGTCCGACGGTTATACAGCTTCGATCGCTGTGAGATCGTTCCATAGTTGACTCAGCGCAACGTTGACCGAATCGGCCCTGAGAGCGATAAATTGCGTATCTTTGCGAAGGGTCTCAGCGAGCGCCAGAAGTCGTGGATGTTGGCTTTCGTACTTCACGACGACGCTTCCACTCGGCTTATGTTCCAGAAACCAGAGAAGGGGAAGCAATTCACAGAAGACGGAAACGGCGCCGCCGAGTGGTCCGCGCCGGACAGGCCAACGGCTTGCGATGAATTCATTGAGTTCCGTGAGCCTGGATATTCCGTGCCAGAGCCGGTCGCTCGCGGCAAAAGCAACGTTCCCGACGTTGCTCGTGAGAATGGCCATGGAACAGAGCGGGCAGGGTTCGAGTGTGGTCCAGAGAGTGTGGCGCTGATAGTCGCTCGGCCCCAATTGACCCAGGACATCAAGCTCGGCGTGGGCGATGGGTGTCGATCGAAGCCTTCCTGGCGGTGCTTCCGTGTCCGACCCGCGATTTCGTCCGACCGCCACAACACTTCCGGAAGGATCAGTCAGAACCGCGCCAACTCCTACGTTGCCGCCGACGTAAGCCTCCCACGCGAGTGTGATTGCCGTCCGCCATGGCTCTGCCAGATCTAACCAGTAGTCGTTTGCGGTCACGATCGACGAACCCTTGCCATCACTTTACCGAGCAGCCGCGCGGATGGTCGGGGGCTCGCTCATCGGGTCACTTCATCGACAACATGCATGGATCACCCGGTCGATCGGCGCCATGCGATAATCTCCGCGGCGGCCGATGCCGCGGCAAGACCCTTGTTGAACTCGTCTTTGCCTGCGCGCTCGACAGCGTGACGGAGCTCGAGCACGGGCAGGATCTCGACCAGGATCGGAATGTCGATTTCGAGGCTAAGCCGCGCGAGAGCAGCGAACACCTCCGGGGTGATCATTTCGAAATGGAAGGTATCGCCTTTCAGGATAACCCCCAGGCAGATGATTGCATCGAAGCGTTGTCCGAGCTTGCGGACCAGATGATGCACGGCGAATGGCAGCTCGAATGCGCCGGGCAGCGTATGCTCGGAGACCGATGCGCAGCCCGCCTTCGCCAGCGCGGTGCGACAGGCATCCGCAAGAGATTCGACGACCTCCGGATACCAGCGCGACTTGAGGATCGCGATCTTCGCGCCCTCAATCCGGGGTGTTTTGGTCTCGTCGATGCCCTGCCGCATGACCCGCGCCTCGGATTCACCAATAGTCGCCGGCGCGACGGAGCCGAGACGATCCTCACGCTTCGCACGCCCAACCGGAAGCTTGCCACAAGTCCGATGATTTTATCCATCGCCGTCTCGATGTAGTGGCCGTCGAAGTCCGTTCGCTCGCCGGTCCGCGGCTCAGGGTGGGAAATTGTGCCTATGGTTCGGCACGACTCCTTGAGTATGCGTAACCTCGTTGGTAAGGCTTACGATGGAAGTTCTGGAGGACCTATGAAGGCATCGATGGTGGCGCTTACTTTGCTGATTGTCTCTGCACCTTCAATCGCGCTGGCCGCCGATTCGGCCGACGTCGAGCAGGGACTAAAGATCGCACCGGTTGAGCTCAAGTATGACGCAAAGGACCGCGCCACTGTTGGTCGCGGAAGCTATCTCGTCAATGCTTTGGGCGGATGCGTGAGCTGCCACACGATGCCGACCTTCGAACCCGGCGGCGATCCTTTCAAGGGCGAGGTCGAGAAGCTCAACATCAAGAATTACCTCGCAGGCGGAAAGTGCTTCGGTCCTTTCAAATCGCCCGATATCACGCCGAATGACAAAGGACTTCCGGGAGGCCTGACCCTCGAACACTTCATTCATAGCATCCGCACCGGCAAGCGGCATATGAAGGACGGCGAAGGTGAGGCGAAGACCGCTCATGACGACATCCAGAAGGTCATGCCGTGGCCCGAGTTTCGAGACATGACTGACGACGACCTTCGGGCTGTATATGCCTATCTCTCGGCGGTACCGCATGCGGAGCCCTCGAACACCAAGTGTCCACCTCCGCCAGCGCACTGATTTTATTATGTGGCTCCTTAGCTATCGTCCTGACGGACGATGCCATGACATAGTCTCAGCGGGAGACTCAACTCGAGCCAGACGAGAGGAGTGCGATGGAATCGACCCGGAGCATTGAAGCGAGCCCTATCCCGAATCGCTACGCACGCGGATGGCACTGCCTGGGACTGGCCGCCGATTTCCGCGATGGCAAGCCACATCAAATCAGCGCATTCGGATCGCGGCTGGTTGCGTTCCTCGGCGAAGACGGCGAGGTCCACATCCTCGACGCCTACTGCCCGCATATGGGCGCCGATCTTGGCCGCGGTACCGTCAGTGGTAACTCGATCGTCTGTCCATTTCACAACTGGAGTTGGGGAGCCGACGGGGTTTGCAATTCGATTCCGTATTCGAAGCGAATTCCTCCCGCCGCGCGTACCCGCTCATGGCAGACCAGCGAGCAGAACAAGCTGCTGTTCGTATGGAACGATCCCGAAGGCAAGCCGCCCGCCGATGAAGTCGCTATCCCGCGTATCGACGCATGTTACTCGGACCAGTGGACCGAGTGGGTGGTTGAGAAGTGGAGCATCAACACCAACTGCCGCGAACTCATCGACAATGTATCCGACATGGCCCACTTCATCTCGGTGCATAGCGTGCCGGTGCAGTACTTCGCCAACATCTTCGAGGGTCACAAGGCGACCCAGGTGATGTTGGGGAACAGTTCGCAGCTGGCGATGGAAGGTGGCCTGCTGACCTATGCGACCTACTATGGCCCGGCCTACCAGATCACCGAAATGAAGGGGGAGATGGGCGGCTTCGCGATCGATTCGATTCTGCTGAACTGCCACCTGCCCATCAATCTCAGCAGTTTCGATCTTCGCTTCGGGATGCTGGTGCGCAAGATTCCCGGATTGAGCGACGAGCAAAACGCCGAGATGGCAAAAACCTACATCAAGTACACCCAGCAGGGCTTCTACCAGGACGTGGCGATCTGGGACAACAAGGTGCGCATCGACAATCCGCTGCTCTGCGAAGGCGACGGCCCGATCGCGCACCTGCGCCGATGGTACCAGCAGTTTTACCTGGATGAGGCGCAGGTCCCGCGCGCATCGCGCGAGCATCGGGTGTTCGAGTTAAACCCCGGCGCGATCGCTACCGCGCCTCCTCTGCATCACGTCTTCGAATGCTAGGGCAGCGGAAACAGCATACTGAAAATGGCGATAGTGGCGGACGAGATCCTCGTCTTCGGCGGCACCGGCAGTCCGAAGCTGACTCGCAAGATTTGCGACTACCTTAAGACGGAGCCGGGCTCGGGAGAAGTGTTGCGCTTCTCGGACGGCAACCTGTTTGTCCGTGTCAACGAAAATGTGCGCGGCCGTCATGTCTATCTCGTCCAGTCGACAGTCTTCCCGACCAACGACAATTTCATGGAACTGCTCTTCTGGGTGGATGCCCTCAAGCGCGCCAGCGCCCAGTCAGTCACCGTCGTGATGCCGTACTTCAGCTATGCGAAGGGTGACAAGAAGGATGAGCCAAGGGTCTCGATTCGTGCGCGCGTCTGCGCCGATGCGATCGAGGTGGCCGGCGCCGATAGGGTCGTCACGCTGGACCTGCATGCACCCCAGATTCAGGGCTTCTTTCGCATTCCGGTGGACGACCTCTACGCATTGCCCGTGCTCTGCGACGCAATTGTCAGCAAGCAGTTGCCGAACCTCGTCGTGGTCTCGCCGGACACCGGCTTCGCGAAGCATGCGCGCAAGTATGCCTCGTCGCTCGGCACTTCCATCGCGATCGCGGACAAGGAACGCAGGTCACATGATGAACGGGCCGAGATTCTCGAAATCATCGGCGAAGTTCAGGGTAAGACCGCCTTGCTGGTCGATGACTTCACGATTTCGGCCGGCACGCTGGTCGAGGCGGCGGAGAAGCTCCTCGAGCGCGGCGCGAAGGCGGTGTATGCGGCGGTGTCGCACGGAGTTTTCAGCGCGGGCTCGATGGAGCGACTGGAGCGGAGCCCAATTCAAGCTTTGCTGGTGACCGACTCTATCGAAACCCAACCCGTGGTGCTTTCTCCCAAGGTCGAGGTGGTCTCGGTGGCGCCGCTTTTCGGCGAGGCGATTCGGCGGATCCACAACCGGGAGAGCATCAGCGTGTTGTTTCCGAAGTAGAACTGTGGGGTCGCGTTATTCATCCCGCGTGACACCGTGATATGGCTGGGCGAGCGGGAGATTGCGTAATGGAGTCGAAAGAAAGCGGAATCGCGGCGTCGCTGCTGGCGCGGGCGCGCGAGTTGGTGCCGATTCTTGCCGAGCGTGCGCCGCGCGCGGATGCTGAGCGACGCATCCCGGCCGAGACCATCGACGATTTTCGCAGGGCCGGGTTCTTCCGCATCCTGCAGCCCAAACAGTGGGGTGGCTACGAGCTGCACCCGCGCGTTTTCTACGATGTTCAGATGACCCTCGCGCAGGGATGCGCCTCCACCGGATGGGTCTTCGGGGTGATGGGCGTCCACAACTGGCAGATCGCGCTGTTCGATCCGCGCGCCGCCGAGGATGTCTGGCGAAATAACGACGCACTGCTGATTTCGTCATCGTATATGCCGAAAGGGCAGGTGAAGCGCGTCGCCGGCGGCTTTCGACTGAGCGGGCGATGGAGTTTCTCCAGCGGCGTCGATCACGCCGACTGGGTTTTCCTCGGCGCGATTGTGATGCCGGAAGGCTCGACTCCCGGCTCTCCCGATTTTCGTACCTTCCTGGTGCCGCGCGCGGATTTCGAAGTCGTCGACACCTGGCACGTGATGGGCTTCAAGGGTACCGGCAGCAAGGATGTTGTGGTCAAGGATGCGATGGTGCCTGAGTATCGCACGCATAGTGTGCGGGACGGTTTCGCCGGTACCAGCCCGGGACTCGTTGCGAATCCCGCGCCGCTGTACCGATTGCCATTCGGGCAGGTTTTCGTACGCGCAGTTTCAGCCGCCTCGATCGGAGCATTGCAGGGAGCACTCGATGCGTTCCGTGAGTTCGGCGCCACTCGCGTCAGTTCCAACGATTTTTCCGCGACCGCGCAGGATCCGACGGCGCAACTCGCCGCCGCCGATGCGGCGGTTGCGATCGACGATATGAAGCTGGAGCTGTTTCACAGCTTCGATGCGATGATGACGACGCTGGCAAGCGGGCAGCCGCTCGAGCTCAAGGATCGGATTCTTTACCGCTACCAATCCGCGCTGGCGGCGGATCGATGCGTCGAGCACGTGAGCCGCCTGTTTCGTTCCTGCGGCGCGTCGGCGATCTTTTCCGGAAATCCCATCGGACGCTTCTTCGCTGATATCCACGCCGCGCGCGCACACTTCGCGAACAACGCCGATCGCTTCGGCCGCAACTACGGCGGCGTGCTGCTCGGGCTTCAAAACGCGGATCTTTTCATATGAACGATGAGGCGAACTGGGACCATCGTTTTGATGTGATCGTGGTCGGCTCCGGCGCGGGTGGAATGATCGCCGCCATCTGTGCGCACGATCTCGGCCAATCGGTTGTGGTCATCGAAAAAGGCGACGTCTATGGCGGCACCACGGCGATTTCCGGCGGCGCAGTATGGGTCCCATGCAATCATCAGATCGCGGCGCTGGGTGGCACTGACGACTACGATGGCGCGCTCACCTATCTCAAGTCCGCCACTCGCGGGATGGTCAGCGAGACGCGCCTGCGCGCATACCTCGACAGTGCCCCGCGGATGGTTCGCTACCTCGAAGACAAAACGCGCATGCGCTACCGCGCGATGCCGCTGTACTCGGATTACTATCCGGACCTCGCCGGTGCGAAGGGCGGCTATCGCACGATGGATCCGGTGCCCTTCGATGCGGCGCAGCTCGGCGACGAGTTCGATCGCTTGCGCGCGCCGTCGCCGGGCACGCTGATCGCGGGCCGGGTCGGGATGACCGCGGGTGAGGCGCATACCATCCTCGCCAAGGAGCGGGGTTGGATGCTGCTGATCGCGCGCCGCTTCGCGAGTTACTGGCTCGATGTGCGCTGGCGTCGGCGGACCCGCCGCGATCGCCGCCTCACGCTCGGCAACGCGCTGGTCGGTGCGCTGCGCGCTTCGATGCTCGATCGCAAGATCCCGTTGTGGCTCAATACGCCGCTCGAATCGGTGATCGCCGACACGCGACACGTTACCGGAGTCATCGCGACGCAGAACGGCAAGCAGATTCGCATCGCGGCCAATCGCGGAGTGATTCTCGCGGCGGGAGGTTTCGAGCATAACCAGGCGATGCGGGAAAATTATCTTCCGCAGCCGACCAACGCCGAATGGACCACCACGCCGCCGACCAACACCGGCGACGCGATTCGGGCGGGCGCGCTTATCGGCGCGCAGCTTGCGCTGATGGACATGGCGTGGTGGGCGCCGACGGTGTTCGTGCCCGGCCGCGAAAAACGCCGCGCGTTATTCGTCGAGCGCGCGCTGCCCGGATGCGTGATGGTCAACAAGCTGGGTCGCCGCTTCGTCGATGAGGCCGCGCCCTACTCCGACATCGTCACCGCGATGTATGCCGACAACGCGGCGAGTGGTGCGAACCTGCCAGCGTGGCTGATCTTCGATGCGACGTTTCGGCGCAACTATCCATGCGGGCCGCTGCTGCCGGGCATGGTGCAAAAAGATTCCAGTCTGCCCAAAGAATGGGCCGACAAGGTTTACTTCAAGGCCGAGTCGCTCGAAGCGCTCGCGAAGCGTATCGGCATCGACGCGCCGGGACTGATGGATACGATCGGCAAGATGAACGCGTATGCGACCAGCGGTGTCGACGTAGATTTCGGCAAGGGCGACAACAGCTTCGATCGCTACTACGGCGATATCAACGTGAAGCCGAATCCGTGTCTCGCGCCGATCGTGAAGCCACCGTTTTATGCGCTGCGGATCGACGCCGGCGACATCGGCACCAAGGGCGGCCTGCTAACCGACGAATTCGCGCGGGTGCTGCGCGAGGACGGCCAGCCCATCGCGGGGTTGTATGCGACCGGCAACACCTCGGCAGCGGTGATGGGGCCGAGCTATCCGGGAGCCGGCTCGACGATTGGTCCGGCGATGACGTTCGGCTTCGTCGCGGCGCATCATCTGGCGGGAGTCTGACCCGAAGTTCGGCCGCGGAGTTCAACCAGGAGGCTTCGATGCTCGCAGGAAAAGTAGCTCTGGTCACCGGCGCCAGCCGCGGAGTCGGAAAAGGAATCGCGCAAAAACTCGGCAGCGCGGGCGCGGCTGTGTACGTAACCGGGCGCAGCACTCGCAACGACGACAGCCCCTTCGGCGGCACCGTGTTCGCGACCGCCGATGAGGTCACGCGCCGCGGCGGCAAGGGCATCCCGGTCGCGTGCGATCATAAAGATGATGCGCAGACGCGGGCCGTCTTCGAGCGCATCGCGAAGGAATCGGGACGCCTCGACATCCTGGTTAACAACGCCACCGCCATTCCCGACGGCCTCACCGAACCGGGTCCGTTCTGGCGCAAGCCGCTTGCCTTCGCGGACCTGTTCGATGTGGGCGCGCGCTCGACGTATGTCGCGACCTGGTTCGGCGCGGAAATGCTGATTCGCTCGGGCGGTGTCGTGATCAACATCTCGTCGCCGGGGAGCCGCTGCTACGTTCACGGACCGGCCTACGGCGGCGCCAAGGCGGCGGTCGACAAGATGGCGTTCGACATGGCGCACGACTTCAAGCCCCACGGCGTCGCGGTCATCTCGCTGTGGCTGGGGCTGGTGAAAACCGAAAAAGTTCTGTCGATGAATTCTGCCGAGGCGAAAAAATACGAAGCCTTCCTCGCCTTTGCCGAGACGCCGGAATTCGGCGGCGCGATCATCGAAGCGCTCCTCGCCGATCCGAATCGCATGGAGCACAGCGGCAAGGTTTTCTACGCCGCGGAACTCGCGCACCACTACGGGGTCAAGGACGAAAACGGTTTCGAACCACCATCGGGCCGCGCCTTCATCGGCGATCCTCCAAGCTATTCGTCCGCGGTAGTCGAATAGGCGTCCGCGAATAGCCGTGGATCGCGTATCCGACGATTCCGATCTATTCCTCGATGCCTCGCGGTCGGGCGCGACGCCGATTGCGCCGGCGCTGCAGGTGGACGCCGGTTCTATTCAATGGGATGCCGATTGCGACGTGCTGGTAATCGGTTTCGGGGCGGCCGGTGCGAGTGCGGCGATCGAGGCTGCCCGCGACGGCGCGCAGGTGATCGTCGTCGATCGTTTCGAAGGCGGCGGCGCGAGCGCGAGGAGCGGTGGCGTCGTCTACGCCGGCGGCGGCACGCCCTACCAGAAGAAGGCCGGCTTCGACGATACACCCGATGCGATGTTCGACTACCTGCGCCATGAGGTCGGCAACGTGGTCAGCGAGGCCACCCTGCGCGGCTTCTGCGCGCAAAGCGTGGCGATGATTTCATGGCTGGAGGCACTCGGCGTCGAGTTCGACGCTACCGTGCCGTCCAAAAAGACATCTTATCCGCCCAATGGTTACTACCTGTATTTTTCCGGCAACGAGGCGGTCCCGCAGTTCGCCGGCGCAGCTCCACCCGCACCGCGAGGCCATCGGGTCAAGGGAGCCGGCCTTTCGGGCGCGATGATGTTCAAGGCCCTGCGCAAGGCCACCGTCGCGGCAGGCGCCCGCGTATTGTCGCAGGCCGCGGTCCGCAGGCTCATCGTCGATTCCGCCAGTGGCGCGGTGGTGGGCGCAGAGGTCTGGCAGATGCCGACGGGATCTCGTGTGGCGCGCAGTCATCGACGCCTTAGCCGCTGGGCCGACAAGATCAGCTATGTCGATGCCGGCTGGTCCGATCGCGTGCGCCGTCGTGCGCTCTCGATAGAAATCGCGCACGCGCGCCCGCGGTTGATCCGCGTGCGCGGCGGCGTGGTGCTGAGCACCGGAGGTTTCATCTTCAATCGCGCGATGCTCGCGCGTCACGCGCCCGGCTATCTCCACAACTTCCGGCTCGGCACCACAGGATGCGACGGCAGCGGCATCCGGCTCGGCGAGTCCGCCGGGGGCGAGGCCGCGCACCTGGAGCGCGTGTCGGCGTGGCGGTTCATCAATCCTCCGATCGCGTGGGCGCGCGGAATGGTGGTCAGTCCGCAAGGCCGCCGCTTTTGTAACGAAGAGGTGTACGGCGCACTGCTCGGCCATCATATGTGCGAGGAGCACGGCGGCAAGGCGTGGCTGATTCTCGATTCGCGGCTTCGGCGCGAGGCCATGCGCGAGGCGTTGTTCGGTGGGCTGTGGCGGTTTCAGAGCATGCCCGCGATCGTGCTGAGCCTGCGCGCGAAGCGTGGCAATTCGATCGAGGACCTCGCGCAACGGATCGGCGCCGATACTTCCGCGATGCGCGAAACTCTCGAGGCCTACAACGCTGCCGCGCGCGGCTCCGAAGACGCGTTCGGCAAATCCTCCGCCATGCGCCGGGTGCTGGAGGCGCCGCCCTTCTATGCTCTCGATATCTCGGTTCGCAGTGCCACCTTTCCCTGTCCCGCGATCACGCTCGGCGGTCTGCGCGTCGACGAGGTTACCGGCCTGGTGATGCGGAGCGGCGGCGAATGCGTGCCGGGCCTGTACGCCGCGGGACGCGCCGCAGTCGGTATCGCTTCGAATCATTACGTGAGCGGCCTCGCGCTTGCGGATTGCATCTGGTCGGGACGCCGCGCGGGCCATGCCGCCGCCAAGGCCTCGCGCGATCGCGCAGCTTTAGAGAACGCTGTCCAATCTGCTAATGCCTAGGACCATCCGCTAAAAGGAGCGCTCGGCGTGGAGCCAGGAGTTCGTCACGCCGTGAGGTCAAGGAAGCCGATGATATCGAGCCGGGTGAGGGATGAGTCTTAGATGAAAGTTGCGATCATTACCGGTGCTGGAACTGGAATCGGGAAAGCCTCCGCGCTTGAACTGCTCAAGGACGGCTTCGCCGTGGTGCTGGCCGGGCGTCGCGTCGAGCCGCTTGAAGCGACAGCATCCGAAGCTAAGGCCTTGGGCTCGCCGACGCTGGTGGTCCCCACTGATGTGGCCGATCCGGGCGCGGTGAAAAACCTGTTCGCCACGACCAAAGAAAAATTAGGACGGCTCGATGTTCTCTTCAACAACGCGGGATTCGGCGGGCCCCCAGTGCTACTGGAAGACCTTCCCTACGAGAAATGGAAGGCGGTGGTCGATACCAATTTGACTGGCGCGTTCTTGTGCACCCAGGAGGCCTTCAGGCTGATGAAGAGCCAGGATCCGCGCGGCGGGCGCATCATCAACAATGGATCGATTTCGGCGCATAGCCCGCGCCCAAACTCCGCCGCCTACACCGCCACCAAGCACGCGATGACGGGCCTGACCAAGGTGACCTCGCTCGACGGCCGCAAGTACGATATCGCGTGTAGCCAAATCGATATCGGCAATGCGGCCACCGAAATGACCCGCGGGATGGCGCGTGGCGTCCCGCAAGCCAACGGCACCATGATGCCCGAGCCGACGTTTGACGTGCATCATGTTGCGCGCGCGGTGGCCTATATGGCGACGCTGCCACTGGATGCCAACGTGCAATTCATGACCATCATGGCAACCAAGATGCCGCTCATCGGAAGAGGCTAGGGCAGCCGGCTCGGAAATAAATCTTTAGATGTAGACGGATCTAGTTATTCGATTAATAGACATAGCCGAGTTGGTTCGGGCATAAGCGGTTCACTGCGGACTGACCTCATCGGCCTCCATCAATCATTTGGCGGCCGCCAGCTTTCCGCGGCGATTGATGCCAGAAGAATTTCAGCCGACCCAGCCCGCGCGCAAAGAACGACGAACGCTGACCAGTCTCTTCATTGGTCCGCGCCGCAACGTCCGCGACCCGAACCTGTTTCACAACCTGTCGCTGGTGGCTTTTCTGGCTTGGGTCGGCCTTGGATCGGATGGTCTAAGCTCTTCCTGTTACGGGCCTGAGGAAGCCTTTCTGGCGCTCGGAACTCATCAGTATCTTGCCGTCTTCCTGGCGATGCTGATGGCGCTGACAGTCTTCATCATTTCGGCCTCCTACTCCCAGACCATCGATCAATTTCCCACCGGTGGCGGTGGATACCTCGTAGCGACAAAGCTGTTGGGCAAGTATCCGGGACTGGTCTCCGGATGCGCGCTGATCGTCGACTACGTGCTGACCATAGCGATTTCGATTGCCAGCGGCGCCGACGCCATTTTCAGCTTTCTTCCGGTCCAATGGCTGCCTTACAAATTCGCGGTGGCAATCGCGGTGGTCGTCGTGATGGTCGGGATGAACCTTCGCGGAGTGAAAGAGTCGGTGCTGGCGCTGGTACCGATCTTCCTCTCGTTCGTGGCGCTGCATTCCTTCCTCATCATTTATGCCTTCATGAGTCGCGCCGGCGAATTGCCGGTCGTATTCCATGACGCGATGCAGGAAGCGCATCGAGGGATCGACGCGCTCGGTCTGATCGGTGTCGCGGTCATTTTCTTCCGCGCCTACAGCATGGGCGCCGGCACCTACACCGGCATCGAGGCGGTAAGTAACGGGCTGCCGATTCTGCGCGAACCGCGCACTGTCACCGGCAAACGGACGATGCTGTATATGGCGCTGTCGCTGGCATTTATCGCAGGCGGGATCCTGATTGCGTATCTGCTGGCCGGGGTCGAGCCGGTCCAAGGCCGAACCCTCAATGCGGTTCTATTTGACAGACTTACTAACGGCTGGACGATTGGCGGTATTTCGATTGGCCTGCCGATCGTGACGTTCACGCTGCTGACCGAGGGCGCTTTGCTGTTTGTCGCGGCGCAGACCGGATTTGTCGGTGGGCCGCAGGTTCTGTCGACGATGGCGCTCAACCGCTGGGTGCCGCGTCGTTTCTCAAACCTGAGCGAACGCCTGGTGACGCAGGACGGCGTGGTGGCGATGGGAACGGCGGCAATTCTGATCCTCATCGGCACGCATGCGAGCGTCGGGGTGCTGGTGATCCTGTACGCCATCAACGTGTTCGTGACCTTCACCCTGTCGCAGCTTGGGATGAGCGTGCTGTGGTGGCGGGAGCGAAAAACGGAGCCTCAGTGGCGCTACAAGTTGATGGTAAACGGCACCGGATGCATCTTCACCGCGCTCATCCTGTGTCTGACCGTGACGCTCAAGTTCGATGAGGGTGGATGGATCACAATCGCGATTACCGGCGGTGTCATACTGGCCTGTTACCTGGTTCGGTCGCACTACAATTCGGTCTCTAAAGTGATCCAGCAATTGGAGGCGGACATCCTTCCGCAGATGTTCGCAGGTGCAACCAAGACCGCGCCCGAGCGCGATCCCGAGGCGCCTACCGCGGTAGTGATGGTGAATGGATTCAACGGCTTGGGACTCGCCACGCTGATGAAGCTTCCGCGGCTGTTTGGCGGGCAATTCCGCAACGTCGTCTTCGTCAGCGCCGGTGAAGTCGACGCCTCGTCGCTGAAGGGTCCCGAGGAGCTCGAGCAACTGGAAAAGCAACTCGCCGATGACATGCTGGAGTATTGCCGGCTGGCTTCGGATCTAGGCTTTCATGCGGAGTTCCGAACCGGCCTCGGCGCGGATGCCGTCGCGGAACTCGACTTGCTCTGTTACGAGGTCTCCAAGGTTTTCACAAACTCGGTGTTCTTCGCCGGCCAACTGGTTTTCAATGAAGAGATGGACGGATTTTTCAGCCGCTTCCTCCATAACCACACGGCGCTCGACCTGCTCAAGCGCCTGCAACTGCGTGGACTGAGCCTGGTGATTCTGCCGGTGCGTGCGTCCCTGCGGGGCCCGGTATCCGGTCCGACTACTCACATGGAAGAGGAACAGGCCACCCAGTACGCAGGCTGATTGAGGCCGCGCGCTTCCCAGCCCTAACTGATTGCGGGCGGCCCGACGCGCCGGCCATCCTTCAAGATGGGATACTGACGATCGGGGGCGTCGCAGAGCGCGCCCGGCGTCACGCCGACGGATGCGGGGGTGCCTGGCGCGATTCGCGCACCATCGGGCGCGTACTGAAGGATGTAGGTCTTGCGCACGTGCCTGGTGGTATTCGGGCCGGTGCGATGCGGCGTCAGCGACGAAAACACCACCATGCTGCCGGCGCGAACCGGAACCGGCGTCGCCTCCGGCCCATCATCCTCTCGGCAGACATAGCCCGCCTCGCTCCCGCGATGCTGCAGCGTGCCGCGCAGGTGCCCACCAGGAATGATCCATGGACATCCGTTCTCGATGGTCGCATCGCTCAGCGCGATCCAGCAGGTCAGGTACGCCTGCGGCTCGATGAAGGTGTAGCCGTTGTCTTGATGCCATGGAAAATGCTTGGGGTATTCCGGCTTCTTGTAGACTGCCTGATCCCAGTAGAGACGCACGTCGGGGCCGATGAGGTCGTGGCACAAATCCGCAAATACCTGCGACGCCGAAAACTCGCGCAGGAACTGCGAGCGCCGCACCAGCTGAATGGTGAAGCTGATGCCGTCGGCCTCGGAGATCATCAGACGCTTGCCCGGTTGCGCGCGCACGAAGTCTTCCATTTTCGCTTCGCGCGGATCGATTTCGGCAATTACTCGCGCGACGGTTTCGCGATCGATCGCATCTTCGAGGGCGAAGAAGCCCTGCTCATTGAAGGATTGCGCCTGTTCCGCTGTGACTCTCCGAAACGGCCCAACGATCGGCTTCCACTCGAATCCTCGATTTAGCGGATGCAGCGTCGCACCGTTTGATGGTTGAGCACTAGTCATGGGTTAAGGTTCTGGAATTTCGAGGTCGCGGCAAATTTTGCGAGCGAGAAATTCGTTGATCTCTGAGTGCCTCGGAACCGACGATGTGTTTTTCCTATCTCGACGACCTACGATGATGTGGGCGCTCCCTTCTCCAAGCACTAAGCAATCGTGCCTGTCCAAATGCCGCAGCAGATCACGTCGCTTCATCTCGTATTGACTTCAATTGGTTCCCTGATTACCTCCTCGTCGTTCGAAAGTTCACTGGCTCTGGACCGGTTCACTTCGAGAATGAGCCTGATTGCTTCTTTGAGATTGGAGCGCGCTTCACGCAAGGTCTTGCCTTGGGTGTTGGCTCCCGGAAGCTCCTCGACAAAGCCGATGTATCCTTCCGGAACTTTTTTGAAAACCGCCGTAAATCGCATTGCGGATATCCTCCGCCCTCATTTGCCGGGAGGCTCGGTCGATTCGGCGACGATCTCGATGAGGTCGCGCACTCGCATCGAGTCCTCGAGCGAGCGCGACTTCAGCGCGTCTTCCATCATGGTCATGCAGAACGGGCATCCGACCGCCAGCGTCTTCGGATTCGCGACGCTTATCTGGTCGAAGCGCTTCTGGTTGATGCGGGTGCCTTCGTGCTCCTCTTTCCACATGCATCCGCCGCCCGCGCCGCAACAGAATGTACGATTCTTCGACTGATCGACATCCTCAACTTCGGTGCCCGGGATGGCGCGCAGAGTGTTGCGAGCACCGTCCCATTGCCGGTTGTGGCGCGCCATGTAACACGGATCGTGATAGGTGATGCGTTCATTGACCGGGGTGCGCGGCTTGAGGCGTCCGGCCTGAATCAGTTCATCGAGGAATTCGGCCTCGTGCATCACCTGGTAGTTGCCGCCGAAGTCCGGGTACTCGTTTTTCAGGTTGTGGAAGCAATGCGGGCACTGGGTGATGATGCGCCGCGGCTTGTAGCGATTGAGCGTCTCAACGTTCTGCCCCGCGACCGTGGCGTACAGGTATTCGTTGCCGAGTCGGCGCGCCGGATCGCCGGTACACATTTCTTCCTTGCCCAAAATGGCGAATTTAACGCCTGCCTGTTTCATCAGACCGGCGAACGAGCGGCTGACCTTCTGATTGCGCTCGTCATACGAGCCCGCGCATCCGACCCAGTACAGCACATCGATGTCACTGGGGTCCTCGAGCTCGGCCATCTCCGGAATTTCCAGTCCGCCGGCCCAATCGGCGCGCTTTTCCTGCGCGAGGCCCCACGGATTGCCCTGGTTCTCGATGCCCTTGAAAGCGCTGGTCGCCTCCTGCGGAAAGCGGGACTCCATCAACACATCGTAGCGGCGCATGTCTACGATGCGCTGGATGTGCTCGATGCCCACCGGGCATCCTTCCTCACACCAGCCGCAGGTCGTACATCCCCACACTGCTTCTTCGGTCGCGACCTCGGTGATCATGTCGCGGCCGGTGTATTGCGGCAGTTCAGTTGCGCCGCTGGTGGTCGCCGCCTTGAGCGCGAGCAGGAACGGCGCCTTTTCGAGCAGATGCTCGCGCTGCTCGACAACCAGATACTTTGGATTGAGGGTCTTGCCGGTGTTGACGGTCGGGCAGTTGATGGTGCATCGCCCGCATTCGAGACACGACGCCATGTCGAGCAGCGTCTTCCACCCATACTGCTCAACTTGCGAGACGCCAAAGGTCTCGGCGTTTTCGAAATCCTTGATCGGAGCGAGCCGTCCACGCGGATGCAGGTTGCGAAAAAATAGATTCAACGGCGCAAAAAACAGGTGACGCAGCTTCGAGAACGGAAAACAGAACAGCAACCCGAACACCAGGATGACGTGGACGATCCACAGCGTACGATGGTACATGGCGCCCGCGCCGATGCCGCCCTCGATTCTCGCAAGCATGCGCCCGAGGTACGCCCATTCGGTGAAGTCAGGATGCTGCGCGTTGATGCGCGCACCTTCGAGCATCAAGCCGGTGATGGCGACCAGCACCATCATCAGCATCGGAATTTCGTAGCCGAGGCGGTTCTCGAGGTTGTCGATCACCTTTTCCTGCGGCGGCGGACTTAGCAGGGTCGGACGCCGAAACGCGCGGCGCGCGCCTTCCGCGAGGACTCCGAGAATCAGCAGCAGGAAGAAGGTGTCCATTGCGGCTTTGTAAAGCAGGTAGAAATCGCCGTAGTAGAAAAACGTCGGAATGCCGACGCTCTTGAGCGCGAGTTGAATCGGCGTGATCGGTCCGAGGCTCGGATCATTGATGAGAACGATCACGGTACCGATGAAGAGTCCGACGAATGCGACGTAGAACGAATAGTGCATCCAGCCCCAGGTCTCGCGGATGACGACGCCCTGCCCGAACGAATCGCGCAACGCGAGAATCAGCCGGCGCGGAAGCTGTGCGAAGCGGCCCTCCTCGGCTTGCCCCAGCGTCACCACGCGGAACCATCGCCATGCCGCGTAGATGATTGCTGCGGTCCACAACGCCGTGAGGGCATACATGATCACGACGAATGCGTCCGGCACATTCCATAGGATGGGGCGGGTTATGTTTTGGTCCATCGCAGCTCCGGTTGTCGCCGCGCTCGATGCGCGGCTATAGGTTCATCAGACCTTTAACCAGACCGAGGGTAGGGTTTTCAACGCCCGTGCAATGTCTAGGATCGATGTCAGGGAGCACTCGTAACGAGGAAGGTCTGATGGAATTCGCGAAATCCGAGCTGGATGTGTTGAAAGAAATCGCGCCCGAGCAGGTTGCGATGTATCGGCACGGTGCTGATCGCAGCATCGAGGGTGAAGGATCCGAGTTGCGGATGCGAGAGTTTGAGGCGGTGAATTCGCGCGCTGATGGCGAAGCCCGCTGCGGGGTTCAATCTCACCTCTCGTCCAGCCATTAGCTCAATACTCAATCGAGGCACTAGGAGGGCGCCATCGAAGATCGAGAGCTCTGCCCCTGAATCGAGATAAGCATTGATGTCGATAGTTCGGCCGATGATCTCAGGGCGAGCAACGCGAAGTTCCAATCCTGGAAAAGAGTGTCCCGAAACTTCATCGATCGAATAGACGAAGGAATGACTATAGGTGACTGCAGTCGCCACTATAACCAACCTGTTCGATACGTATTCGGTGGCAACGGCGGCTCGACAAAGAAAATATAAGGGGTCTTGACTCCGCGCCGCTTGGCAACTTCGAACAGCTTCGCAGGCTCTTTTCCATGTGCAATGATTTCGGTGCCTTCCACAATAACGTACTCGCCCGCGCATTTGCGCAACTCTTCGGGATGGGCCTTGAGCCATTCGTTTTCCACCACCCGATAGCCATAAGGGGAAGACGGTTTATCTTGAACGGCTTTGCTTGACCTGCCGACGCGCGGCTGCTTGCGCACAGGATGCGTCGGATTTTTCGCTTTTGCTTTCATCTTTTCGCCTGCACCTGAAGTTATCGCTTCTCAACAGCACGATCTAGCGAGACTTCGCGCTCACATCGAAGTTGCGCTGACGCTGCCGTTCTCGAGGCGCCATTGGATCGCCGTGCATCGATGCGCGAGCGCGTCGTCGTGCGTCACCATCACCAGTGCCCCGGGATATTCGGCCAGCGCATCCTCGAGGCGTTCGATCGCGGGAATATCGAGGTGGTTGGTCGGCTCATCCAGCACCATTGCCCACACCTGGGTGCCGAGGCCGAATGCCAGCTTCAGCTTGCGCGCCTCGCCCGGCGAGGGCGATTGCGACGCGAGGATGCGCTCCGGATCGATACCCAGCGCTGCGACCAGGGTCAGCACTCGCGCGCGATCGTCCGCGTTGAGCGCGCGAATTTCGCTCGCGAGCGCGGCGCTATCGGCGGCGCTTAGCTCTTGCGGAAGGTACATGAGTCGCGACGATGCGATGCGGGCGCGGCCTACCATCGCCTTGAGCAGTGTAGTCTTGCCGACGCCATTGGGACCCGCGACGCGAATCTTGTCGCCGCGATGCACCGACAGATGCACCTCGCGCAGGATCGGTTTCTCGCCCGCGCAGACTACTTCCTCATCGAGGCCGAGGACGCGGCTTTGAGGGGCCGGAACGTAGTCGACGAACAGCGCGCGCCCTTTGTCTTTACGGAAGACGAATTGTTCGAGGCTCTGCGCGAGGCGTTCGGTCCGTGCCCGCACCACTGCGACGTCTCGCGACAGCCGCTCCGACCCCATCTGCGCTTTGCCTTTGGCCATCATGCTGCTGGCGTCGTGATCGCGTGGACCTTTCATTCGCAAGCGCGCGCCCGAATTGGACTGATGCTCCGCTGACTGCGAAAGTCGGCGCTTGTCCGCCAGCGTGCGCCGCAGTTTCTGATGCTCACGCTTGAGGCGATCGTGCTCGGTCTGGTACTCGCGCTCTTCCGCCTCCCAATTTCGCTTCGCCGCCGAGTACGCCCCGCGCCACATGCGCGCCGTGCCGCGATCGACGCGCACCGTGTATGCGCAGAGCTCATCCAGCATCGCGCGATCATGCGACACCACGATGCCGAGGCCGCGAAACCTGAGCAGCCCCGCGATCAGAAAATCGCGCGCCTCACTGTCGAGATGATCGGTCGGCTCATCCAGCATCAGGACCGCGGGATCGTTCCACAGCGCGGCGCCGACCTGCCATCGCTTGCGCTCGCCTGGCGACAGCGTCGGCCAGCGCGAGATCTCCGCGGACCGCAATGCGAGTTCGCCGAACAATCGGCATGCCTCGCCATCGAGCGCCGAGCCAAAGCGCGCGATTTCAGGCGTGAGGTCCTCGACGGTCTGGCGCAGAAGAATTGGCGGTGCGCCACCATCGCAGTGGATGCTGCCTGACGACGGCTCCAACTCCCCGGCGATCAGGCGCATGAGGGTAGTCTTGCCTGCGCCGTTGGGACCGACGATGCCGGTCCATCCGTTGCTGATTTGGAGATTTGCGTCGCGGATGATTGCGACGGAATCGGAATAGGAAAAAGAGAGACTCGAAACGCGAACGAACATAACTGCTCCTCAAGTCGCGGGCGCATTTGCGCGCGCGATCGGTTTTCGGTCGAACCGGGATGAGCAGTTACTTCCTCACGCGTTGATACCTCTCTTCGCTGGAATAATTACAAAGTATGTCGCCTCAAAATCGCGATCAAGCTCACTACAGACTGCGCAGAAAATCGAGCAGCAACTGATTGATCTCCTTGGGCCGCTCCTGCTGGATCCAATGGCCGGCGCCCGGAATCAGATGCTTCTTGTAAAGGTTCGCGACGTGGCTTTCCAGGTTCTCGTAGCCGTCTGCCGCCATGTCCATCACGATGTCGCGGTCGCCGGCCGCGAACACCGTAGGCCGGATGATCTTCGCGCCATCGAGGAACGGAGTCAGCTCCCAGTTGCGATCGATGTTGCGATACCAGTTGATGCCGCCGCGAAAGCCCGACTGCTTGAATTCGTTAGTGAAGAAGGCGAGATCCTGCTCGGTCAGCCATGGTGGAAGCTGATCGGGAATCACCAACGTATCGACGAAGCGTTGATTCTTCTCGAACAGGAACTTGAAGCGATCTTCCGCCGCAGCGTCGCCCGAACCGCAGTAAAGAATCCCCAGCATAGTTCGGCGCACATCGGCCTCGAGTTCCTTTTCAACCTTGCCGGGTTCCTGGAAATAGTCCTGGTAGAAGTTCTTGTGCTGGGTGATCGCCTTGAAAAATTCGGCGGGCCGAAGCGCGGAGCGCGAACTGTACGGGACGCTCAGCAATCCCAGGCCGCGGAACATATCGGTTCGCATCAGCGCCGAGGTCCATGCGACCGGCGCACCCCAATCGTGTCCCACGATCACGGCGCGTTCCTGCCCGAACGAGTTCACCAGCCCCACGATGTCGCTTACCAGGTTGAGGATGCTGTAGGCCTCGATCGCTTCGGGTTTGTCTGTCTGTCCATAGCCGCGCTGATCGGGCGCGACGACATGGAATCCGGCCTCTGCGAGTACGGGAATCTGATGCCGCCACGAGTACCAGGACTCGGGCCATCCGTGGCATAGCACCACCAGCGGACCGCTACCCGCTTCGACGTAGTGCATCTTGATGCCGTTGGTGTGGGCGAAACCATGCTTCAGGTCAGCCATCGAAATCCTCCGCGCCTCGATCGAACCTTGGCGAGCCAAAGTGTCGATCGTGGGCCGCTTATCTTTCTAGACGTGCGGAGGACAAAAGCCAACTCGCGAGCGTGGCTGAACCGACGCGACGCCCAAGGGCGTTCGCATGGCATGGCGGTTTCGCGACCTGGCCTTGCTTTACCGACATGCTGTCGATAGTGCTCTGCTCCTGTAGCGACGAGATGTGCCCTTCCTTACGCCTCGATTTCAGAATCTCCAGCATTTTCGAGCATAAAGTGGGTTTGTTTTCGCATTTCCGAACATGATCGGTGTCCTGTCAAGGACCCAAGCCGACCAGGATTTTACGGAGCGTCGCAACGACGGCCCCCCCTACCGGTTCCAAGGCCGAGGTCGTTAGTGCAGGCCGCCAACGTTCGCAACCGACGGCGTGCCGCAAGCGACGCCATCTCAGGAGGAAAACCCGCATATTTGCTCACGATAATGGGTTTGTTTTTTCCATTTCTGAACATCATCGAACCGCCGCGGTGGGTTCGTTTGATGTAATTTCGCTTCGTTCGCATTGCTTCAAAAAACGCCAGTGGCGCCCCAAGGAGCGCCACAGTCACATCATAGCAGACTCCAAGTCACCGCGCAGCGTCCATTCCGCTGGGCGAGCGGTTCGGACTACTCGAAGACATCCGCGCCGGGCGTAGTGTTTCTCGCCTCGGACGATTCCGCGTGGCTGACCGCCGAGCGGATCAAGGCATCGGGCGGCCTGCGCTAGAGGACCCTGCGGAGATGGCAGACCAGCCGGGCAATTTGGTAAAGCAGTTATGCGGTGAAGGCCCGAACTGGCCTGAAGGGGAATATCGGATGCACGACATACTGATCAAAGACGGCAACATCGTGGACGGGACCGGACGCAAACCGTTTCGCGGCGATGTCGCGATCAAAGATGGCCGGGTCGCGGCGGTCGGCAAGCTGGGCGGCGAGGCGGCGCGCGAAACTATCGATGCGGCGGGCCGGATGGTCGCGCCGGGCTTCGTGGACATCCACACCCACTACGACGGACAGGTGACCTGGGACTCTGATCTGAAACCTTCGTCGCAGCATGGCGTGACGACTGTGGTCATGGGCAACTGCGGCGTCGGATTCGCCCCGGTCCGGCCCGGCAGCGAGAAATGGCTCATCGAGCTGATGGAAGGCGTCGAGGACATTCCGGGCGCCGCGCTCAGCGAAGGCATGAAGTGGGGATGGGAGACGTTCCCGCAGTACCTCGAGGTGCTGTCGCGTCGCGAGCTCGCGATCGACGTCGCCGCGATGATTCCGCATGGCGCGATCCGGGGTTATGTGATGGGCGAACGCGGCGCGAACAACGAGCCGTCAACCCCCGACGAAGCCCTGACGATGGCAAAGATTGTCCGCGAGGCTCTCCAAGCCGGCGCCGCGGGTTTCTCGACCTCGCGCATCAATGGGCATCAGGCGGTCGATGGACGTCCGGTGCCCGGCACTACCGCCGCTCCCGAAGAACTGCTCGCGATCGCGCGTGAGATGCGCAAGGCAGGCCGAGGCGTTTTCGAAGTGATTCCGTCCGGCACCATTGGGCAAATCGCGGGTATCAAACCCGACACCTACAGCCTCGAAGAAGAATGGAACTGGATGCGTCGCTTCGCGCGCGAATCGGAGCGTCCGATCACTTTTACCTTGATCGAAGTGCACAGCGAACCCGAGATGTTCCGCAAGCTGCTCAAGTGGCAGGACGAGGCGATCGCCGACGGCCTGCCGATGTTCGCGCAGTACAACGGACGCCCGGGCGGGGTACTGACTTCGCTGCAGAGCTACCATGCCTTCCAGTTGCGTCCGACTTACCGCAAGCTCGCGCATCTGCCGCTGGCCGAGCGTGCGCGCGAGATGCGCAAGCCCGAGGTGCGCAGCGCGATCCTTGGCGAATCGGATGTTGTGACGTCGTCGTCCGGGGCGGATGTTTTCCCGGCCCTGATTCCGAGCATGATGGCGACCATTTTCCCGCTCGATCCGGTGCCCGATTACGAACCTGAAGCATCGCGAACGGTAACCGCCGCCGCGGCCGCCGTCGGCATGGATCCGCTCGCCTATATGTATGACCGCCTCGTCGAGAGCGACGGCACGACGGTCTTGATTGCGCTCGCGGCGGGGTACTCGAACAAGGATCATCGCGGCATCGAGCTGATGCTGCGAAATCCCAACGCCGTGCCCGGCCTCGCCGATGGCGGTGCTCACGCGCGACTTATCTGCGACGCATCGATCTGCACCTACCTGCTGACGCATTGGGCGCGCGATCGGCATCGCGGTCCGAAGTTCCCGGTGGAGACGCTGATCAAGAAGCAGTCGCACGACACCGCGCGCCTGTTCGGATTCACCGATCGCGGCGTGCTCGAGCCCGGCAAGCGCGCGGATTTGAACATCATTGATTTTGATCGCCTGCGGCTGCTGCGCCCCTACATGGTCAACGATCTGCCGGCCGGCGGAGCGCGCTACTTACAGGATGCCGAGGGCTACGACTTCACGGTGGTTAACGGCGTCGTGACGCGGCGCGATGGTAAGGACACCGGCGCCCGTCCCGGTCGGCTGAAGCGCAGCGAGAAGGCGGAGCATCGAACCAATCAGGCCGCGTGAACTAGTCCTTGTAACAGTTCGCTCATCGAACCTCGCGATTGTTTTCACGGCGATCGCGAGGTTCGTTTTTGTCATCTGTAAGGGAGCCGAGCGCGCATCTGGCGACTACGAATCGATAACATAGAGACGCCATTTTTGGGGCACTCCCTTGAGACGATGCATCCCACGATATTTGAAACTGATCTCTGATTTTGGCAGCAGGTCCTTGACCGCGCTGGAGACCAGCACTTCGCTGGCGCTCGCCTTGGCCGCAACGCGTGCTCCGATGTGAATCGCGATGCCGACCATTTCGCCTCCGACCAGCTGATACTCACCCGCATGCAAGCCCGCCCTGACCTCCAGTCCGAGCGTACGTACCGCCTCGCGAATCGCGGCCGCACATCGAATCGCTTTCGCGGCCGCTTCGAACATCGCCAGCATTCCGTCGCCGGTGGTAGTTACCTCCCTTCCGGAGGCGGCCCGCAGCTCTCTACGGACCGCGGCATAGTAGTGGTTCATCACCTCCGACCAGTGGTGGTCGCCCATCCGCGCGGCCATCTCAGTCGAGCGAACAATGTCGACAAACAGGATCGTGGCGAGCGCGCGATCGCGAAGGGCACCATCGGGGACCGGGCGGCTCCGGATAAGCACACTCTCCGGCAAACGTTCGTATCGATGGCCCACGCGCCGTGAGATGGCGTTTTTGACGTAGTCCTTTGCGCGCGTTTCCGTTCGACATCGCACCGCCTTTTGCCGAGGTGGAACCGACCAGTGGATGCGTCGGTCCGGGCCTGTTCCAAGCACCTTCACCGCGCCCCACTTCAAAAGAACCGTCGAGCCGACCCGGCGAATCGACCAGGCCTTGGATGTGTACCCGGACACATTTGAGTGATGAACTCCGATGCGGAGGAACTTCGCCATTGGTTTCGTTTCGCCCGGGGAAATGTTTGATCAGCCGCGCCTGTTTTTACAACGATTTCGTAGCGGGCATCGCCACTTCGTGAGTCCTCCGTCGCTATTGCCAGATCGACCTCATTCTCGCGATACTCGCGTTGAGCCGTAGAGGGCCGAGTGCATCGCTCGAAAACACGAAGCGGACAATGCACTACCAACACGAAAAGGAGATCGCAGCGTGATACCTCGTGGCATCATTTCGGCAGATGGTCATGTGTGTGAGCCGCCCAATTGCTATGTCGACTTCATCGATCCGCAGTTCCGCGACCGGGCGCCGCAGGTGCTTCCGCAACCTGACGGCACCGAAGCCTTTGTCGTCCCCGGGATGAAACGGCCTATCCCGTTAGGCTTCATCGATGGCGCCGGCTTCACAATTAAAGATCGAAACGAGCGGGCCAAGCGGCTCAAATTCTCCGATGTCCGCGAGGGTGCCTATAGCGGCCGCGCGCGCCTGGCCTACATGGACAAGGACGGCATCGCCGCCGAGGTCGTTTATGCCTCGGTCGGGATGGGGCTGTGTAACCATCGCGACGCCGTGTACAAGGACGCCTGCATGAAGGCCTACAATCGATGGCTGCAATCGATGTGTAGCGAGGCGCCGGATCGGGTCCTGGGATTGGCGCAGACCGCGGTCCTGAGTGTGGATAGCGCGATCGAAGATTTTCGCCGCGCCAAGGAAATGGGGATGGTAGGCATGATGATGTCGGGCCGTCCGAATTACGAAGACTACGACCATCCTGACTATGATGCTTTGTGGGAGTGCGCTAGCGACTTAGGCCTCCCGATCTGCTTTCACATTCTGACCTCGCGCGACGGCAGTCTCGGCATGCCGCATCGCGGGCATGAGATGAACAATTTCCTCGGCATCATTCGCGCGGTGCAGGACGTCGTAGGCCTCATGGTGCTGGGCGGCGTCTTCGAGCGTCATCCAAAATTGAAGCTGGTGTGCGCGGAAGGCGACGCGGGTTGGATGCCGCATTACATGTATCGCATGGACCACGCTGCCAAGTTCAACGCCGAAGGTGGCTTGATCAAGGGCTTGTCGAAGCTTCCGAGCGAATACATCAAGAGCAACGTCTGGATGACCTTCCAGGACGACCTGACCGCTTTCAATTCCTTGCATCAGATGCCGTATACGCAACTCCTGTGGGCCAGCGATTTTCCGCATACCGATTCAACCTGGCCGCGCTCGCAACAATTGCTGGCCGAACACACCGCCCACTTACAGGAGTCACAACGACAGGCGATCATGCGCGACAACGCTGCGAAGCTGTTCAACTTGCCCGCCGGCCACGAATCCTGGCGCATGTACGACGCGGCGGCATAACTGAAACCTTACCGGCGAATAGCGGAGCGCGTTCCGTCAGGAAGCAGCAATGATCGAAAGTGACGACTACGCGGGTAGACTCACGAGTCTCCAGAAGGAGGTCTTACAGCTCCTGCGTACTTTCGAATCACTTCAGGAAGGTCTCCGCCCCGGTACCTTGGGCGAGAGTCAGGCGCGCCTGGTTAGCGTGGTGGGCGATACCTTTCGCCGTTTCGAAGCGAGCTTTGTTCCGCTGACGCCGTCCCCGGGCGTGGAAGAAGTGCATCAGCCGCTGTGCGCTGCGATGCGCGAGCTGAGCCAGGCATATGATCTTTTCATGAGCAAGCCGGGCGCCGAATGGACGCTCGCCTTCCTTCATAGTCGCGCCGCATTTTGCCGCGCTCTATACCAACTCTATGAACTCCGCGACCGATTGCCGCTGATCGCACCGCATTTTTTGCTCGCCTCGGCGAAGGCGCCGGTTCCGAGCGCAGCGGGCGCGCGCGTGGCGACAGGTTTCATCCAGCGCAAACGCAACCAGGATCGCTCCGACTACACACTCTACGTTCCCGAGAGTTATTCACCGGACAAACCGTTGCCGCTGATCATCGCATTACACGGCGGCTATGGTCAGGGCTACGAGTACGTCTGGACGTGGCTAAGGCCGGCGCGCAGCCGCGGCTATGCCATCCTCGCGCCTAAGTCGGCGGACAACACGTGGGATATGAGCGTGCCGAGTATAGACACGCAGTCGATCCTGCGAATGCTAAGTGAGGTCACCAGCGAATACGCGATCGATCCTGCACGGGTGTATCTTTCCGGCCTCTCGGATGGAGGCATCTTCACTTACATCCTGGGACTCGAGCAGAGCCAGCTGTTTCGCGGTCTCGCACCGATAGCGGGCGTGCTCCATCCGGCGGTGGATTCGATGTTGCGACAGGGACGCGGGAAGGATACCCCAATGTTAGTAATTCATGGGGTCCACGACTTCATATTTCCGGTCGCGTTTACCCGTCAGACCTGCAAGCTGCTCAAGGACATCGGCTACCAACTGACCTACGAGGAGCTCCCCGAATGGGGGCATGCATATCCTTACTCGATCAATGAGCGGTTGGTGCTGCCCTGGTTCGAATCGCTGCCGGCGAAGACTCAGTAGCAGTCGATAGGGTGAAAGATCAGGCGCAGAAAAAAGAACGTATCGCCAAGTTTCTGGCCCGAGCTGGGGTGGCCTCGCGTCGCAATTCCGAACTTCTGATCAAGGCCGGTCGCGTTGCGCTTAACGGTGCGGTTGTCGAACATCCGGCAACGTTGGTGGATGCGGATGACACCTTAACCATCGATGGCAAAGACATCGCAGCGCCGCAGCAAACCAGGGTGTGGCGCTATCACAAACCCGCGGGCCTGGTGACGACGGCCCACGATCCCGAAGGACGCCCGACGGTCTTTTCGGCGCTTCCCAAGACTCTCCCGCGCGTGATTTCCGTGGGCCGTCTCGACATCAACACCGAAGGGCTTTTGCTCCTGACTAACGACGGCGAACTGGCACGCTACCTGGAACATCCGGCCCAGGCGGTGACGCGTACCTATCGGATCCGAGCGCATGGCATCGTCACTCAAGCGGCGCTCACTCGACTCGCCAGAGGTATTACAATCGACGGGATCAGGTATCGGTCGGCGCTGACCACCGTCGATGGCCAACGGGGCAGCAATTGCTGGCTGACCATGACTCTGAGCGAAGGTAAGAATCGCGAAATCAAGCGCCTGCTGGAACATATCGGAGTGCGGGTGACGCGCCTGATCCGAACCGGCTATGGGTCCTTCCGACTTGGAAATCTGGCGCCCAATGCCGTGGACGAAGTGCCGACGAGTTCGCTACCGGGACTGGTGCCCGGTTATTTTGCGCAAAGGCCTAGGGCCTGAATTGTAGCGCTCGCGGCACCAGCGCAGCCGGCTGCGAGACGATGCGATAGGCGTTCTCCACCCATTCGCAGACCCAGCGTCGGGTGTCGCGCGGATCGATCATCTCTTCCATTTGGAACCGGTTGAGCGGCCCGATAGGTCCCCGTGCGCTTTCGATGCGCGCATTGATTTCGGCACGCAGCGCTTTCGGATCGGCGGCCTCGGCAAGCTGCCGTTTGTAGGCGGCTTCGATACCGCCTTCGGGTGGAATCCCGCCAACGTCCGCGGCAGGCCACACCACGCGTGCACTGGCGCCGCTGCGCGGTGTTGCATAGTTGTTGCCGGCGACCCCGAAGCTGCGCCGCATGATGACGGTGAAGATCGGGACCGCGATCTGCGCGAATGCGATCATCCACTCGCCGCCCTTGCGAATGGTGCCGGCGATCTCATGCTCGAGTCCTACCGCGAAGCCCGGATTGTCGATCAGGTTGAGCAGCGGCAGATGAAACAGGTCGCATAGGTCGAGATGGCGTTTGAGCTTGTCACATCCGTCGGCCGTCAGCGCTCCGCCATTGATGTGCCGGCTGTCGGATGCGATGACCCCCATCGGGTAACCGTTGAAGCGAACCAGGCCAACGATCTGATCGGTGCCCCACAGCGGCCCGATCTCGAAGAACGAATCTCGATCCGCCATCAACCTGATCGCCCGGCGCATGTCGAAAGTCGTAGTACGCTTGCGGGGAATGATGGTGAAAAGTTCTTCCTCTCGACGATCAACGGGATCGGTCGGGTCTGGCGCCAAAACCGGCGGTGCTTCGTACACGCTCGAGGGGAGATAGGAGAGGAATCGCTTCGTCATCGAAGTCGCCTCTTCCTCGGATTCTGCGAGGTTGTCGACGGAACCGTTGCGGCAGTGGATGTGCCAGCCGCCGAGCTCCTCCTTCGTAATGTCATACCCCATGGCGTGGCTCACCACCGGCGGACCGGCTACGAACAATTGCGCGATGTCGCGTACCATCACCGCGAAATGGCCGAGCACCGCCTTCGCAGCGCCGATGCCCACCACACTGCCGAGCAACAGATTGACCACCGGCACTTCGCCAAGCTGCGTCACGTACATGGTGCTGCCAAGGTGGCCGGGAAGAAACGAACCTCCTTCGCCGGAAACGCGAGGCCTGCCTGCGGTGATAGTGCCGGAACTCTCCTGCGCCTTGCTCTCGCCGGACTTCTGCTGCTTGGGCACCATCGCGGCGATACTGCCGCCGCCCGATGAGCCGTCCAGCAATCGAATCGATGGGCAGCGAAGGTCGAGCGACAGCCGGTCGAGATGAGCGGCCTTCCCGCCGATCGCCCCGTCAGCATGGCCGCCACGCGAGGTGAAATCGTCAGCGCATACCACCGCCGTCCGGCCGTTGATCTTGCCCCAGCCGCCGACATGATTGGCGGGCGTGAAGCCTGCAACCCGTCCATCGTCATCGTAGTCAGCGAAACCCGCGAGGCTGCCGACTTCGCGAAAGCTGCCGGCATCCAGCAGCAGATCGATACGTTCGCGGCAAGTCAGCTTGCCGCGATGGCGCTGGCGGACCACGCCGGGATCCTTCGAGTCGGGGGCGAAGCGGCGATGCGCGATTGCTTGCAATGCCTGGACGTCGGCGAGCAATGGCGCCCAGGTGTCGGCGCCGTAGCGGCGTGGCGCGACCGCATCGCCAATGCGCATGGAGGGAGCTATCGTGGCGATGATCTGCCCGGCCGCCACGGTGGCGCCGATCTCGGCGGGCCTGATGTCAGTCACGACTCCGGAACAGGGAGCTGTGATCGCAGTTTCCATCTTCATGGCGCTGATGATCATCATCGTGGCGCCGACCTCGACTATGGAGCCGGACTCCGTGTGAAGCTCGATGATGGTGCCGGCCATCGGGCTTTCGACGCCCTCTTCGCCGCTCGGCACGGCCAGGCTGGCGGATTCAGGCTGCGCTCCTAACAAGGCGAGCGCGGCTTTTCCGCCGCGGAGTGCGGTCGCCTGCTGCTGGAGCAGCGCCAGCGAGCCCGAGCCGGAGGCCGGTACAGCGGATGGCCCGGTGAGGTCCGGATGCTCGGCGAAAAAGCTGGTCCGGGCATCACCCGCTCGCACCGCGGGATGCGACACGATTGCGCGCAACTGCGCAAGATTGGTCGGCAGGCCGCCGATATGGAACTCTTCCAGCGCGTGCAGGGTGCGGTCGAGCGCCGAAGCGAACGAGTTGGTCGAATTTGACTGGCAAATGAGCTTGGCGAACATCGGATCGAATTGCGCCGGCAGCGCATACCCCAGATAGCCGCATGAATCGACCCTCACACCTGGACCCGCAGGCTCCTTGTACGCGGTCAACACGCCGGCTCCGCCGGCGACGATGCGCGCTTGTACCGCATAGCCGCGCGGCGCCCCAACCGCAGCTTGATTGGAGATGCCAAGATCTTTCAGCGATTCGCCGGCCGCGATGCGAAATTGTGACTCAACGAGATCGATGCCCGTGACTTGCTCAGTCACGGTGTGTTCCACCTGAATGCGCGGATTGCACTCGATGAAAAAGTGTTCGCCGCGTTCCGGGATAACCAGAAACTCGACGGTGCCCGCGTTCACATAGTCGGCCGCTCGGGCGAGGCGGATGGCATCTTCGAGGATGCGTCGCCGAAGGCCGGCCTCAAGCTCCGGCGCGGGCGCGATTTCGACCACCTTCTGGTTGCGAAGCTGGACCGAGCAGTCACGCTCATACAAATGGATGATGTTGCCATGAGAGTCGCCGAGGACCTGAACCTCGATATGACGCGGTCGCGCCAGCAGCTTCTCAACAAACACCGAACCATCGCCGAATGCGGCGAGCGCTTCGCTCTGACAGCGCGCGAAGGCTGGCGCCATCTCATCCACGCTGGCGACCGCTCGCATGCCTCGACCGCCACCACCCGCGGCAGCTTTTAGCATGATTGGATACTCGAGCATTTTTGCGATCGCGATGGCGTCCTCGGCGCTGGCTAACGCGTGTGGACTGCCGGGAATGATCGGGATTTTGAGCGAGCGCGCCAGTTCGCGCGCCTTGGTCTTGTCACCGAATAGCGCCAGCGTCTCGGGGCGCGGCCCGATGAAGGCGAGGCCCTCGTCGAGGCATCGCTTGGCGAAGCCGGTATTCTCTGACAGAAAGCCATAGCCGGGATGCACACTGTCGCAGCGGTTGCCCTTGGCGGCTTCGATCAGCGCTTCGACGTCGAGATAGGCGCGCACCGGATCGCTCGATGGCGGCTGAGAAGAGCCGATCGCGTGCGATTGGGTGGTCACGCGAGTATGGAGCGAGAGCGCGTCAGCCGGGGCATACACACTGACCGTCTCGACGCCGAGCGCGGCCGCGGCCCGCGCGATGCGGATGGCGATTTCACCTCGATTAGCAATCAATACACGCTTGAACAAAGATCACTCTCCAACGGCATTGTCAGCATCGACTATGACCAGACGTTTCGGTCTCGCGCGAGGCCCATTCGGTTGCCAGCCTGACGGAGTTAGTCGATGGTCGCACGCAGGAGATCGAATACCCCTCGCGCTCGTAAAGTTGCAAGCTCGCCCAAGGCGGGTCGATCTTGATAGCGAGCTGGTAGCTGAAGGGTCCGCGCAGGATAGTCTGTGGTCGCCGCTCCGCAGAAGAGGATGATCGTCAGAAGAACCGGAAGAAGTCGTTTGTAGGAATCGACCATTCCTATTCTTGGCTCGGGCGCATCCGCCGCACCAGGATGTAAAAAACCGGCACGAACGGAATAGCTAGCAGCGTCGAGGCCATCATGCCACCGAAGACCACTGTGCCAAGGGATTGTTGACTGGCCGAGCCGGCTCCGGTGGCGGTCATCAGGGGCACCACACCGAGGATGAAAGCAATCGACGTCATCAGAATCGGGCGAAAGCGGCGGCGTGTAGCTTCGATGGCAGCTTCTTCGGTGGACATTCCACCGGCTCGCAGTTCGCGAGCAAACTCTACGATCAGAATCGCATTCTTCGCGGCGAGGGCGATCATCAGAATCAAACCGATCTGGGTATACAAATCATCCGGGAATCGCCTGACCAACAGCGCGATGACGATTCCTAACAGTGCCATCGGTACCGTCAGGATGATCGCGATGGGGTCGGACCAGCTTTCGTATTGGGCCGCGAGCACCAGGAAGACTAACGACATCGACAAACCAAACAGGAAGTAGGCCTGATTTCCGATAAGCGTTTCCTGATAAGATAACGCGCTCCACTCGTACTCCATTCCCATTGGCATTGCGCGCGAGGCCAAGCTCTCCATTACCTTCATGGCCTCGCCCGAGCTGTAGAGTGGCATAGCTATTCCCGTGATAGCGGCGGCGGGATAGAGGTTAAAGCGCGTGACCAGCTCCGATCCAAGAACCCTCCGGATGTCCACCAGCGAGCCTAATGGAACCATCTGACCAGTTCGGTTGCTGACGTACAGATTGGAGATGTTGTCAAGCTGGCGGCGATAATCAGCCGCCGCCTGCACGCGCACCTGAAAACTTTGGTTGAACTTGTTGAACAGGTTCACGTAGGTGGAACCGAGATTAGTCTGTAGAGTCTTGGTAATGTCAGAGGTCTCAACACCAAGCGATCTTGCCATGGTGCGATTGATATCAAGATAAAGCTGCGGGCTTTTCGCGCTGAAGGTCGTGAAACCAATTCGGAGAAAACCGGGCCGAGTCTCCGCGCTATGCAAAATATTCTGCACGGTCTTCTGTAACTCTCCCAGGCCCGCACCAGCTCGATCCTCAATGATCATCTCGAAGCCGAACGCGTTACCGACCCCCGGAATAGGAGAGGGCGGTAACACGCCAACCTGGGCGTCGCGAAGGTCCAGGAGTTTCTGAAGCTGGGCGAGAATCTTTTCCTGTGAAAAACCCGGCGGTCGCTTGCTCCATTCATCAAACACAACGAATTCTGTAAGGACGGTGGAGAGCTTTGCGGCATCAAGGGCTGAGTAACCGCCGATGGTGACCCAGCCTTTGATACCGGGGACCTTCTTCAGTACCGCATCGATCTCGCGGGCTACCGCATGCACGCGCGGCTGTGCGGATCCAGCCGGAAGTTGCGCGACCACGATGCAGTAGCCCTGGTCCTCCAGCGGCACGAGCGTACTTGGATAGATCGCAAATCCTACCGCGGCAAGACCTACAACAGTGAAAAATACCGCTGCCATTGTGCGCGGCCGGTGCGTCATCCAGGTCACTACCGCGATGTAGTTGTTCTCCAGCGCGGAGAAGCCTCGATTGAAACCCCGATAGAACCAATTCTTTTTATGATCCTTGGGCACCGGCCGCAGGTAGAGCGCGCATTGCGTCGGTTTCAAGGTGAGCGCGTTGATTGCACTGATAATCGCCGTCGCTGCAATCACCAATGCGAACTGCCGGAACATCTGCCCCGTGATCCCGGGCAGAAATGAAGCCGGCAGAAATACCGATGTCAGTACCAGTGTTATGCCTAGCACCGGCCCGGTCAGCTCTTCCATCGCCTTGATCGCCGCATCTTTGGGTGTCAGCCCTTGTTCGATGTAATGCGAGGCGTTTTCCACGATCACGATCGCGTCATCAACTACAATCCCGATTGCTAGAATTAATGCGAACAGGGTCATGAGGTTGACGGTAAAGCCTAGCAGCGCCATTGCCGCGAACGCTCCAATGATTGTCACCGGGACCGTGGTGGCAGGAACCAGCATCGCGCGGAAGTTCTGCAGGAACAGCATGATCACAACCAGCACCAGGATCCCGGCTTCGAACAGGGCCATGTATACCCCATGGATCGAATCGGAAATGAACTGCGTTGTGTCGTATAGGCAGGTATACTTCAGGCCCGCGGGGAACCGCTTGCTCATTTCCGCGACCAACTGGCGAGTTTCAGCCGCGACCGCGAGCGCGTTGGCATCAGGCAGTGCAAAAACTGCAATGTGAGCAGTCTTCCTTCCGCTCAGTTCCGAGAAGATCGTGTACTGCTGTTGGCTTAACTCCACCCGTCCAATGTCCTTCAACCGCACCACTGCCGGAGCTTGATCGGCGGGACTCCCCGACTTCTTACTCACGGTCGCTACCGGCTGAGTCTTGACGATAATGTTTTCGAACTGTTCCGGGGTAGACAGGCGGCCGAGCACGTTGATGGTAAATTGGAAGACCTGGTTCGCTGGCGCCGGCGGACCTCCGATTTGGCCCGAGGCCACCTGCATGTTCTGGTTCTGAATGGCTCGCTGGACGTCTGTAACGGTGAGGTCGAAGGTTTGAAGCTTGTCGGGGTCCAACCACACCCGCATGCTGTATGGGCCGGCGCCGAAGATCGTGACCTGCCCGACGCCAGGCAGGCGCGCGATCGGACTCTCTAAATTGATGATGGCGTAATTGCTCAGGAAGGTCTCGTCAAACTGATTGCTGTCCGAATAGAGGCTTTCGATTAGAAGTATGTTGGTGCTGACCTTCTTGACGTTAACGCCCTGAGCTCTAACCTCCTGAGGCAACTGCGGAAGTGCGCTGTTGACTGCGTTCTGTACTAACGCCAGCGAGGTATTCAGATTAGTGCCGATGGCAAATGTAATCGTGAGCGAGTAGCTGCCATCGCTACCGCTCGTCGACTGCATGTAGATCGATCCTTCAACGCCGTTGACCGCCTGCTCGATTGGGATGCCAACGCTGCTGGCTAGGGTAGATGCGCTGGCACCTGCATAGTTAGTGCTTACTTGAATGGTAGGCGGAACAATTTGCGGATATTGCGCAACCGGCAATTCATAGAGGCAGACCAGTCCTAGCAGAACCGTGATGATAGCGATCACGTTCGCGAAGACTGGCCGTTCGATGAAAAATTTGGACATGCCAGGTAGCGGCGACTAGACGATCGCGATCGTCGGGCCGACTTCCAGCGTTTTATTCAGCTTGGCCATTAGTCTGCCACTTTGGGGCTGCTCTCAAGTGCAACGGGCTGGACCCCTCTACGCCGGAGCCGCCAGGCGTTGAAGTCTTCCACGATTATGAAAAACACTCCGACGAAAGGGATCGCTAGTAGGGTGGAAGCTACCATCCCACCGAAGACGACGGTGCCGAGAGACTGCTGGCTGGCAGCGCCGGCGCCGCTTGCAGTCAGAAGTGGTACGACGCCTAGGATAAAGGCGATCGATGTCATGAGAATCGGGCGAAACCGCCGCCGAGTCGCTTCGATCGCCGCGTCGACGGACGACATTCCTTCGGCGTGGAGTTCGCGCGCGAACTCTACGATCAGAATCGCGTTCTTGGCGGCCAGGGCAATCATCAACACCAAACCGATTTGGGTGTAGAGATCGGTGGCAAAGCCGCGCACAATCAATGCTAACAGGACCCCCACCAGCGCCACCGGAACAGTGACAACCACCGCCGCCGGATCGGTCCAACTCTCGTATTGTGCCGCAAGAACCAGGAATACCAGTACGATCGACAACGCGAAGATGAAGTAAGCCTGGTTACCGATCAACTTCTCCTGGTACGACAATCCAGTCCAGTTGTAGCCGACGCCCAAGGGGATATTTGAGCTGACTACCCGTTCCATCGTGTCAAGAGCCTCGCCGGAGCTATAGCCGGGAGCCGGCCGTCCGATTACCGGCGCACCCGGATAAAGGTTGTAGCGGGTGATAAGCTCGGTCCCCAGAATTCTGCGCGTGGTCAAGATGGCGCCTAGCGGCACCATCTGGCCGCTCCGATTGGCGACATACAAGTTCGATATGTCTTCAAGCTGGCGACGGTAGTCGGCGCCCGCCTGTACCCGCACCTGAAAACTCTGATTGAACTTGTTGAACAGGTTTACGTAACTCGAACCTAGGTAGGTCTCGAGAGTTTGAAACGTATCCTTGATCGTGACGCCCAGCGATTCCGCCATGGTGCGATTCAGATCAAGTTCAAGCTGCGGACTTCTCGCATTGAATGTTGTGGTAGTGTCGCGGAGTTCGGGCGCGCGGTCCGCCTCCAACAACACCCTTTGCGCGACCTTCTCAAGCTCGCCCAACCCTACACCGGTGCGATCCTCAAGCACCATCTGGAAGCCGCCTGCCCCGCCTAGTCCAGGTATTGGTGGTGGGATGAGAACGTCGAATTCCGCTTTTCGAATTGACTGAAGTCGCTGACGGAGATCACTAACTATCCGAGTCTGGGAAAGATCGTTAGAACGTTTGTCCCAGTCCTCGTACATCACATATTCGGTGATTACGTTGGAAAGGTTCGCAGAGTCAGGATCGCTGAATCCGCCGCTCGTCACCCACCCTTTGACGCCGGGGACCTTCTTTAGCACCGCATCGATCTCGCGGGCTACCGCATGCACTCGCGGCTGCGCGGATCCAGCAGGAAGTTGCGCCACCACGACGCAGTAGCCCTGGTCCTCGGTTGGCAAGAATGCGGTTGGATGACGCCCAAAGCCTAGTGCCGTCAGGCCGATAACCACGAAGAACAGGGCGGCCATATTGCGCGGCCGGTGCGCCATCCACGCGACGACTCCTATGTAGCGGCTCTCCAGCGCTGCGTAACCTCGGTTGAAGGCCTGATAGAATCGGTTCACCTGCCGGTCTTTGGGCACCGGCCGCAGGTAGAGCGCGCATTGCGTCGGTTTCAGGGTGAGCGCGTTGATCGCACTGATAATCGCCGTCGCTGCAATTACCAGCGCGAACTGCCGGAACATCTGCCCCGTGATCCCGGGCAGAAACGAAGCCGGCAGAAATACCGATGTCAGGACCAGCGTGATGCCTAGCACTGGCCCGGTCAGCTCTTCCATCGCCTTGATCGCCGCATCTTTGGGTGTCAGCCCTTGTTCGATGTAATGCGAGGCGTTTTCCACGATCACGATCGCGTCATCAACTACGATCCCGATTGCTAGAATTAATGCGAACAGGGTCATGAGGTTAACTGTGAAGCCTAACAGCGCCATCGCCGCGAACGCTCCAATGATTGTCACCGGGACCGTGGTGGCAGGAACCAGCATCGCGCGGAAGTTCTGCAGGAACAGCATGATCACAACCAGCACCAGGATCCCGGCCTCGAACAGGGCCATGTATACCCCATGGATCGAATCGCGGATGAAGGTTGAGCTGTCCAGCATCGCGGTGTACTTCATGCCGGTCGGGAACTTCTCGCTCATCTTGTCCATCAACTGTCGCACTTCCTGCGCGACTTTTAGCGAGTTGGCGCCCGGCAATGTATAGACGTTTATCTGGGCGGCCTTCTTACCGCTCAATCCCGAAAATGTCGTAAAGGCCTGCTGACTAAGTTCGACCTTGCCGATATCTTTCACCCGTACCACCGCCGCAGTTTGATCAGCTTGGCCGGGTCCAGATGGTTGGGCATTTTCTCCAGAAGGAGTCGCTACCTTGACGATGATGTTTTCGAACTCGGAGACGCTCGAGAGTCGGCCAAGCGTATTGACGGTGAATTGAAAGACCTGATCCTTCGGTACCGGCGGACCGCCTAACTGCCCCGATGCAACTTGAACATTCTGGTTCTGAATCGCCTGCTGAACGTCGATCACGGTGAGTCCGTATGCGTTCAGCTTCACTGGATCGAGCCAGACGCGCATTCCATAGGGTCCTGCGCCGAGCACCTGGACCTGCCCGACACCCGGAAGGCGCGCGATCGGGTTCTGCAAATTGATTATTGCGTAGTTGCTAAGGAAGGTTTCATCGAAACGGTTGTCGTCAGAATAGAGACTTCCGATGAGCAGGATGTTGGTGCTTACTTTTTGAATGCTGACGCCTTGCGTCTGCACCGCGTCAGGCAATTGCGATAGCGCACTGTTCACCGAGTTCTGAACGAGGGCGATCGCGGCATTAAGGTCGGTGCCGACCGCGAATGTAATAGTGAGGGTGTAGGTGCCATCGCTACCGCTGGTCGATTGCATGTAGATGGAACCTTCGACGCCATTTACTCCTTGCTCGATGGGTATTGCGACGGTGTTTGCCACTACCTCGGCGCTCGCACCAGGGTAGTTGGTACTTACGCGAATGGTGGGCGGAACTATTTCCGGGTACTCCGCGACGGGCAGCCTGAGCAAGCAGACGAGGCCCAGAACGATCGTTACGATGGCGATTACATTGGATAGTATCGGCCTTTCGATGAAAAACCTGGACACCGAATGACTCTCGAGACCTTACTTCACCGCCGCCCTGGGTGTTTTGCCGGCAACCTCTCGTTGCGGTGAAACCACCCGGCCGGGAATAGCCTGGAGTATACCTTCGACAATGACCCAATCGTCGCGCCGTAGTCCTTTTTCGATCGCCTGCAGGTCTCCAACCTGGGGACCTAGAGTTACGCTGCGGCGTTCTACAAGATTCTTGTCATTGACCAGGAGCAGATACTCTCCCTGCTGATCAAAGTTGACCGCGTCAGCCGGAACCATCAACGCATCTTCCATGAGTGCGGCCGGTACCCGGATCCGGACAAAGAGTCCTGGCAGAATGGTAAGATCGCGATTGGGGAAGATGCCCCGCAATTGGAGTGTCCCGGTAGTAGAAGAAACAGAAATGGAGGCAAAATCCAGCAAGCCTGTGTGCGGATAGTTCTTTTCGTTCGAGAGTTCGAATTGTGCAGGGATTTTCCGTTCGGCGAGAGATTTGCCGGTCAGTCCCTTGTTTTCGGCCACGATGCGTAGAAGGTCGCGCTCGTTAATCGTAAAGTAGACGTATATCGGATCGATGCGATCGATCTGCGCCAGCTCCGTCGGTTGCCCTACCGAACCCACCAGGTTGCCGGGATTCACCAGATGCCTGCCGATGCGGCCGTCAAACGGCGCTCTGACTGTGGTGTAGCCAAGGTTAAGCTTCGCGATCTCGACCTGTGCTTGCGCGGACAGCACACCTGCCGTTGCGTTGTCTTTTTCGTAGCGCCAGTGGTCAACTTCGGTTTGGGTTGCGGCGTCTTCCTTGAGCAGGTTCGTATAACGCGCCAGCTCCTTGTTGGCATGCCAAAGAGATGCTTTTTGAGCTGCGAGCTGAGCCTGGGCCTGTTGCAGTTGCGCCTTGTACTGATCCTGCTGGATGGTGAACAAAAGCTCGCCTTTCTTGACGCGCGCTCCATCCGCGAAATGTACTGACTGAAGAAAGCCTTCAACTCGCGCCACGAGGCTTACAGAATCGGTCGCAGCAGTGTTACCCGTGAACTCCAGATAGTCGGTGACAGTCTGGATGACAGGCTTGGCCACCGTCACTTGCGCTGGAGGCGGCGTCGAGTCGCTTCGGCGACATCCTGCCACTATCGCAGCCAGGCCAATTGCCAGTCCAATCGCGGCTACGAGGTTGCCGTAGCCTCTCCAAGTGCGATTGGCAGTGCTGGTTCCGGATCTCATGGTTAAGCTGACTCGATTCAATGCCCTAGAATTCCGGCAAGCGTACCAGCGGCTTCTGCTCGTCGCTCGCCGATGGAAGTCCGGGAGCCTTAGGATGGATCAAGCCCGGCGTTAAGAGAGTTCCCCAGTTGGTGCGCTTCGTCATCTCGCGCTGCGTTTGCGGCGGAACAAAGTCATGACCTTCGCGAATTTCCCATCCGCCTCCCATAGCACGATAAGTAGAGACAAACCCCAGCGCTATGCTGCCGGTCGCAAGCGCGAGATCGTTCTGCGCCTGAAACAGATTCTGCTCGGCAGTTAACACGGTCGTGAAGTCCGCGATACCTTCCCGATACTGAATCAAAGCAATGTTCAATGCTCCGGTTGCCGCCTTAACACTGGCCTTCAAAAACTCGGCCTGTCTGCGCGACTGAACGAACGTGCTGACGCCGTTTTCGACTTCCTTTTGCGCGTTGAGGACGGTGTTTTGATAGTTAATGATCGCCTCCTGAAATTTCGCATCCTGGACGCGCACATTGTTTGTGATCTGACCGTAGTTGAAGACATTCCACTGAACCGCGGGCCCTGCTCCGAAAGCCAGCGTCGTCTTGCTGAAGACGTCGCCAAGGCTGGCCTTGGCAATGTTGGTGGAAAAGGTTCCGACGTTTCCTGTCAATGTGAAGGCGGGCAGTAGATCGGCCTTGGCGAATCCGATCTGCGCGCACTGCGCGGCCGCAGTCAGTTCGGCCGCCCGGACGTCAGGCCGTCTTCGCAGCAGGTCCGCCGGCATTCCGACAGTCAGGTTGGTATGAGTGGCAGGAATCCCGGAAGAGTTTGCCAACAGATCGTCCGACAACCCGGGCGGCGCACCCAGCAATACGCTCAGTGCGTTTTTCGATTGAGCCAGCTGATTGCTCAGTTGAGGGATGGTAGCCTGGGTCGCGCCGAGAACATCTTCTGCCTGGTAAACATCGCGCTTGGTAGCGGTGCCGAAGCGAAACTTGGCGCGCGCGATCTTCAGGGCCTTTTCCTGTCGGACTACGTTGTCTCGGGCAATCTCAACTTGAGCCTCGATAGTGCGGATTTGGATGTAAGCCGTAGCCACGTCTGCGACCAGGCTCACCAACGCATCATCGTAGTTCGCAACCGAGGCAAGAAAGGCGTCATCCGCAGACTCGATAGCGCGGCGCAGCTTTCCCCATAGGTCGATCTCCCACGCTGCCTGTGCGCCGAACGCATCCGACCAGTAGGTATTGGTGTTTAGAATGTAAGGTAACGAGCCAGGGATCCGGTTGTAGGTTAGCGATGCGCTTGCGACCTGTTGTTGCGGATAGAACTCGCCGATCGCGACACCGAGTTGCGCGCGCGCTTGCAGAACCCGGACCCCGGCGGCCCGCAGCGTCAGGTTGTTCCGATACGCAAGCCCAACCAGGCGGGTCAGGTCGGCGTCATTAAAGACCGCCCACCAATCGCGATATTGCGGGGATCCGACCTCGACCTCAGAACTGCCTGACGAACTCCACTTGGCAGCGACCGGAGCGGACGGCGGTTTGAAATCCGGACCGACCAGCATGCAGCCGGCCACGCTTATCGACAAAAGAAAAAAGAAACGTCGCCCTGGCGGGATCCGACGCGCAGTCATCCAGAGGTCCCTTGGCGGTTCGCCTCTTTCAAATGTTGGAAGAAGCCGACCGGGTCTTGTTTGATCTTTTCTTTCGCGCCGGGGTGCTCCTCCAGATATTTCGCGAGCTTCGGGTGTTGCGCGAGATACTTCGGATCGTCGATCAGCTTCGGATTTTTCTTCAGCTCGCCCGCGACCTCGTCAAGCTTGGCCTCCTTGAGCTTCCGGAGGCGTTCGCCAAGCAATCCTTCTTCTGCTATCTGCTTTCCGCCCGATGCGACCGCGGGTGACGAATGAAACCTTGTCTCGCTCAGCGGAGCGCAGAACCCCGGAGTGGCGTTGATGAGAACCGCCGCGATTATCAACCAGAGTATTTTTTGCACTAGCGGCATGCGTACCACGTTGTAGCAATTAACGGCAACATCGTGCGCACGCTGGCCCAATTTTCAGAGGCATGATCATTCGCCGGCCTGCGATGGATTGTTGATGCCTTGTCAGCGGACATAGATCGGGTTCGAGTAAATCCACGGATGACCGCCGCGGTAGGCTTCGACGCGATAGACCGCTGCGCCAGTGGGCTTGAACTCGAAGCTCGAAACATGCGTCCCCGACGCGAACTCACTTCCGTTGCCGAGGATCACCACCTTGTCGGCCTCCAACGGCATCTCGACTTTGAGCTTCAGCCCGGGCGCCATCGTAACCTCGTCGCCCATCATCACCTTGCGATCACCCACCTGGGCAAAGAACGCGAAGGTGGGAACATAGCCGAGAAAGTCGAAACTCACGTATGCGTGCCCATGCTTGAGAGCGTCGAGGATCGGATCGGCCTGCCGCTCGGGCGCGATGATGTGAGTGGTGTAGATCTGGAAGATCTGTTCGAAGGTTCCGACGTGCGCGCCCATCACGGCCATGTTCGGTGCGGCTCCGACGCCCGCGACCAGCGCGACCCGCGCGCCGGCGATACGATCGTAAATCGCAACATCGTCGGGCAGGGTATCGAGGCCGGCGAAAAAGTGATCGGCGCCGAAAAACACGCCGCGCAGATAAATCCCTAACGAGCCGTGCGAATGCCACGCGCGATCGAGGTTGTAGATTTCGACCGCGTCGGCAAGCGCGTACTGGTCGGGAGAATCGAAGCCGGCGAGGTTGGTCGCAAGCGCCAGCGCGTGTTGATCGTGAATCTGGCGGATGAGGTCGCCGTTCTCATCGATCGGATGCTGCAGATTGAGCGCCACGATCTCGGCGCCATGCTGCCCGACCTTGAACGCGGCGCCGGGAAAGAACAGCACGTTGCTGGTAAAGCCGGAGATCCCGAAGTCGGTGGAATTCTTTTGCGCGTAGTCACCCAGAAAAACGAAATCGATCTGCGCGGCGCTGGCGATCTCCGCGAGCTTGCTTTGATCGAGGCCCGACTGCCGCATCCTGCAATCGATCACGCCGCGATAGTCGCGCAGTTGCGGAAACTCCAGCGCAGGCGCGACCTCGCGCCCGCTGGGCAACTCGGTGCTCGGCAGCGATCCGCCGCATCCTGCCGCGATGCAGATCGCAAAGACCATCGCCAGAACCCGCGTCGTCGCAATCGGCATCGCTACTTCAACGCCTGATGCGGCTGATTCAGCGACGCGTGATAGCGCTTGATCGCGAGATCGAGGAATTGCGCTTCGGTGTCGATGCCGATGAAACGACGGCCATGATGGGTCGCCGCGATTCCAGTAGTGCCGCTTCCGACGAACGGATCGACCACCAGATCGCCCTCGTCGCTCGAGGCGAGGATGATTCGCTCCAGCAGCGCGAGGGGTTTCTGGGTCGGATGCGCGCCGAACTCCTTTTCCGCTCCGGTTGGCGCGGTGAATCGCCACACCGATTTCATCTGTCGATCGCCATTGTGACTCCGCATGAGCTGGTAGTTGAACTTGTGTTTGCTCCGCAGATCGCGCGCCGCCCACAGGATCGTTTCGGTCGAATGAGTGAAGTAGCGGCAACTCAGGTTGGGCGGCGGGTTCGGCTTCTCCCAGGTGATTTCGTTGAGCAGCTTAAAACCGCTCTCCTGCATCGCAAAGCCAACCGAGTAGATGACGTGGCGGGTGCCTGAGACCCAGATCACGCCGTTGGGTTGCAGCGCCGAGCGGCACGCAATCAGCCACGCGCGATTGAACTGGTGCATTGCCGCAACTGATTCGAGGCGATCCCATCCGCCCTTGTTGACCGAGACCATCTTGCCCGACTGACAGGTGATGCCGCCGTTAGAGAGGAAGTAGGGTGGATCGGCAAACACCAAATCCGCCGAGGCGTCCGCAATTTGCGGCAGCACCTCGAGCGCGTCGCCATGGTAGAGAATGAAATCGCGCCGATCGGAAACGAAGTAGGCCGCCGGCGGTTGCGACGCCGATGCCGAATCATCCGGCATCGTACGCGATGCCGCCTGCGTGTGCGTGATCCTCGCCTTCCCCACCAATGCTCCTTTGAAACCGATAGCGTGCCCGATCCTCGGCTGCAACCGCCAATTCGCCGCGCTTCACGGAGCGGACACAAGAGGGATAACATCCCGCATCGAAGAAGCGAACACCGCATCGATCGGAGGAAGGAAAATGGCAGGTCTGGTTCTGCGCGAAGACAAAGACGGACTCGCGACCCTGACGCTCAATCGTCCCGACAAGCTCAACTCGATCAACGTCGAAATGTTCATCGAGCTGCGCGCGCACATCGACGCGATCGCGAAGGACACCGACCGCATCGGGCTGGTAGTCGTACGCGGCGCCGGCAGATGCTTTTCCGCGGGCCACGATCTCGCCGATATCGCGAAGGGCGAGCGTCCGCCGCGTCCCAACTTTCAGTCCGAGACGGTCGAGCGCCTCGCCGATTTGCCGCAACCGGTGATTTCCGCGGTCCACGGCCATTGCTATACCGGCGCGCTGGAACTGGCGCTGGCCGGCGATCTGATTGTCGCGTCGGCGTCGGCGAAGTTTGCCGATACGCATGCGCGATGGGCGCTGACTCCGATCTGGGGCATGAGCCAGCGGCTGCCGCGCCGGGTCGGGATTCCCAAGGCGCGCGAGATGATGCTGACCTGCCGCACCTATTCGGGCGCCGAGGCCGCCGCGATGGGTCTGGCGAATGTGTGCTTCCCCGACGAAAGCTTCGAAGCGGAATTGCGCGTGCTGGCCGACATGATTCTCGCCAATTCGTGGTTCAGCCATCGCGCGAACAAGCGCCTGCTCATCGAGACCGACGGGTTGCCGCTCGGCGCCGGACTTTCCTACGAGGTGTACAAGAATCCCGGCGTCGGCCCCGACATGCGCGAGCGCATCACCGCGTTCAACAACAAGACCGCGAAGAAGGTTTCCTAGCCGGGCGACTTCAGGGGGTTGGGCCCGCGACCTGATCGATGACGTTGGAAAGCTCGGGGATCCGGTAGCGCTCGCCCGAGTACGCCTTGTACATCAGGAACAGCCAGAAGATCGCCAGCCCCAGGTTGACGAGTCCTTGCAGGAAGCCGAACAGCCCGCCCAGTTGACGCGGCAGCACCGCGATAAAAACGCCGAAGATCACATTGATGGCGAACCACGCGACCGAGAATCCGATCGACTGGCGCGCATGAAAACGGACGAACTCATCCTGGTTGTAGGGTTCCAGATACAGAAAGATGATCCCGGTCACGAACCCCAACAGATAGGTCAGAGCGGCAATTGGTTGCGATGGTCCCCGTACGGTGTCGCCATTCATGATACGCCTCCATGACCCAACAAGTTTAGCAGCAGGCTTCGATATCTGTAGTCGAAGGTCGCGGGCCGAGGCAATGCCGTCCGGCTGCTGCGCCCGCGAACCCGGAGGCGAGCGGCTACTTCTTGTCGGCGCCGTCGGTGGTCAACTCGATGCGGCTCAACGCGTCGTCGATCGAGCGCGCAGTAGCGATGGTGTCGAGCTGCGCCTTGATGCGCTTGGCGAGTTGCTTGCGAAAAACCGGCTTGGCCAGAAAGTCGCTGACTCCGACGCGCATCCCCTCGGCGCGGGATTCGATATCGTCGCGGGCGGTGACCATGATGATCGGAATCTCCGCGGTGGCCGGATTGTTCTTGAGCGCGCGCGCAACCTCGAAACCGTCCATGTCGGGCATCATCAGATCGAGCAGGATGACATCCACCTGCTGCTCGCAGACGAGCCTCAGACACTGCGGACCGGACAGGGCTTCGAGGGTGGCGAAGCCTTCGCGCTGGAGGTAGCTGGCAAGAATGGTAACGGTGTCGGGGTCGTCGTCGACCACCATGATTCGCGCGATTGAGCCGATCGTGCTGGCGCCCATCGTCGTCTAAATCTCCGCCGCCTTACCGTTGGTTGATGCGGTTATTACGCCACACCTGCGAAGCTTGGCCGCGAAGGTGGTTCGCTTCAGGCCCAGCAGCTTGGCGGCCGCCTGTTTGTTGCCGCCGGTCTGCTTGAGCGCCTCGTTGATGAGCTTGCCTTCCAGCTCGCGCACCACCGCGTTGAGATCGAGACCCGCGTCGGTGAGCTTGTCGGGAATCGGCGAATCCACCATCCGGTTGGCCGAGACCAGATTGGGCGGCAGCAGCGGAGTGTCGATGACGTCATCAGTACACATGATGAGCAGGCGTTCGATCATGTTCTCGAGTTCGCGGACATTGCCGGGCCAGTCATACGACCACAAATGCACCATGGCCTCGCGCGAGATGGTGATGGGAGCGGGCATCCGCTCGCGCGCCTTGAGCAGAAAGTGCTCGATCAGAATTGCAATATCGGAACGGCGCTCACGCAACGGCGCCAGCGTCATCGGAATCACCTGGATGCGATAGTAGAGGTCCTCGCGAAAGGCGCCCCGCTTGACCGCGGCGCCGAGGTCGGTATTGCTCGCGGCAATCACCCGCACGTTGACCTGGAAGCCGCGATCGGAGCCGACCGGGCGAACCACCCCATCCTCGAGCACCCGCAGCAACTTCGCTTGCAACAACGGCGGCATCTCGCCGATCTCATCGAGGAAAAGGGTGCCGCCGTTGGCGATCGCAAACAGGCCCTGGCGATGTCCCGACGCACCGGTGAAGGCGCCGCGTTCGTGGCCGAACATTTCCGATTCGAGCAGATCGTGCGGAATCGCCGCGCAGTTCACCGGCACGAACGCGTGATCGTGGAAGGTCGACAGCATGTGAATTGCACGCGCCACCACCTCTTTGCCGGTACCGCTTTCGCCGCAGATCAGAACCGTCGCATCGCTCCTGGCCACGCGCTCGATCAACTGCCGGAGCTTGACGATAGTTGGATGCTGCCCAATCAAGGCATTCTCCAGCTGATACGCAAAACCCGCGTTAGGGCTTTTAACTTCCGATGCCAACCGTGGCGAACTCATTGAGACGCGCCTCGAAGATATCTGCCGGGTTTTTCTGAGGTTCACAAAATGTTACACAGATCGCGACATGGTGCCATCGAAACTGTTGAAAGTGAGATGAACGAATGGCTTGACTTTCGTCGCTCGCGTACTTGGCGCGGCAGATTCCGGGCGCGATCGCGATGCCGAGAGAATGGCCTCGCGCGAGGTTACGCTACTGAATGACGATAGATCGCCGCTTGCCCGGGACCTTCGGCAACCGAGATCTCGATGACCTCGGCCTCGCCCGACGCTCCCCGCGACTTCAGTCCCGCGATCAGCTCCGCCCAGATGTAGCGCGCGATCTCTTCGGCCGAGCTGTGGATAATTGGCAGCATCGCAACGTCATTGACCGGGAAAATGAACTCGTCGGATTCGTAGCGGACGCGGATCTGGCGCTCATTGGGACGATCGATCTTGAGGCAGTCGCTGTGGGCGGGAATGATGGTGCGTTCGTCGATGCCATCGACAATCGCCTTGACGATCTTCTTGATCAGGCCGAAGTCGATCACGTATCCGGTTGACGCGAGCTTGCCTTCGACGCGCACTCCGACCTGGTAGTTGTGGCCATGCAGCGGCTCGCGGAAGCCGGGGTAGGCGATGAAATGCGCGGCCGAGAATTTCAGATTCTCCTTGGCGACGTGGATGGCGAATTCGGATTTCATCTCAGGTCGGGCTCCGCGCGTGCAGGCCCTCACATCATCATTATCCGACCGACGCCCGCTTGAGTAGCGGCGCGAGCGCCGGCGCCGGTGCATCGCCGAAGCGATCGGCGTAGCGGCGCTCGTCGAGCGAGGTGGCGCGCAAGAATCGGTCGCGCTCGCCGTTGGCCGCGCGATGGAAATGGCGCGCGAGGTCAGCCACCCAATCGGCATCCGCATCGAAGCTCGCCATCAGATCGCCGACCGCGACCCCGTGGACGCCGCCGAGGAGGCATTCGGCGAAGTAGCCAATCTGCCCCTCGCGATCGATCGGCAGATGCGTCAGCGCAAGCGCGTCCTGGCAGGTGAGCAGCTTCTCCATGTTGAACTCGCGGCGTTTCGAGATGACATCGTCATGGCCGCTGAAATGGAAGCCGGAGCCGATCGCGGCGATCGCGACCCGCCCGTCATCGAGCGGCACCGGATGAAAGATGTAACCGGGCGAAGTGTAGCCGAGGATCGCGCATAGCTCGCGGCGATACGCATCGAGATTGAATGCGGCACTTTGCGCAATCGTGAGGAGGTACTCGGCCAGCGGCTTGCCCGCACGCTCCGCGATATCCAGCAGGCGGAGAAAATTCTCGGAGTCGTACTCTTCGCGAGTTGAGATTCTCGCCGCCCACTGCGCGTCGAACTCCAGCAGCAGGCCGCCGACTTCGGACCGATGGCCGCGACCTCGCGCGATATGCACCTTGATGGGTTCGGTGGGATCGATCGGCTCCAGATCCATCGCGAGATACTGGCCATGACTCGACGGCTTGGCGAGCCCGCGTTTGGCATTCTCAATGATGACCGGCCATGCGTCGCGGGCGAGGAGTTGGCTACGACCGCCGCGCCGTTCGGCCATCAGGCCGTAGCCGCTGAGCAGGGAGCCATAGCCGACGACCAGGATGCTTCGATTCATCGACATCGTGTCGAAAATGGACCCGGACGGAGAGGCGAAAGATTAGCGAATAGGCTTGATTTCATTGGGTTTAGTGGGTTTGTTTTCGCGCTTTCAATATTCGATGCGGCGGCTCCCGAGGTCCTTCGCGAAGCGCTCAGGACCACGTCTCGGCGATGCCGAGACTGTGGGTTTGTTTATGTAATTCTCTGGATGGCGTCCCTTCTCCCGCTCTGCGAGAACCGTGACGGACGGATGAGAGCCGGCGCGCTTCGCGACCGGTGGCGGAACGCCACCCGCATCCGCAAAAACGTAGCATTCGTGAGGATGAAGTGGCTTTGTTTTTGCGTTTTCAAGATTCGATGCGGCGGCGTCCCTAGGTCCTTCGCGAAGCGCTCAAGACCACTGCTCACGATGTTCGCAGTGGGTTTGTTTTTGCAGCTTCAATACTCGATACCGTGGCTCCCGAGGTCCTTCGCGAAGCGCTCAGGACGCCGCTCGACGATGTCTCGCGGCGTCTCGCTGCGTCTCGCGGTGCCTTCCTACCCCAATGATACCGAAACCTCGATGCCTTGTATGCCACCCGGCTTTCGATACTAAATGACTCGGTGCCGCTGCCGGATAGAATCCACATCTTTGGAGCTTCTGGCTCGGGCCAGACGACGCTGGGCGCCGCGGTCGCCGCGCGCTTTGGGCATAGCCATCTCGATGTAGACCGATACTTCTGGGAACCGAGCGATCCGCCGTTTCGAAAAATCCGCGAAATCCCAGCGCGTCAGCGAATGCTGGCCGATGCCCTCGATGCGCATCGGCGATGGGTGCTGTCGGGCTCGTTGTGCCGATGGGGCGACATGTTCATCCCGCGCTTCGAGCTGGCGGTCTTTCTGCACATCCCGCCTGAGATCCGGATGGCGCGCATCATGGAGCGGGAGCACCGACGTTACGGCCACGCAATCGTGCCGGGCGGCGAAATGCACATCCAGCATCTGGAATTCATCGAATGGGCTTCCAAGTACGACACCGCCGACGAAGGCATGCGCAGTTTCCGCCTCCACCACAAGTGGATGGCGACGCTGCCCTGCCGATGCATCCAGCTCGAGGGCGACCTCACCGTCGAGGATCGCCTCGCTGCGCTTAGCGCATGACTTAATGCGCGAAGTTTTGCAGCTGATGCGGATCGAGGAACGCCTTGGTCACGATGCCCATGTTGATGTACCAGCTTTCGTGCTCCTGGCTTTCATGACCCGGCATATATACCACCGATGAAAATCCGTTCTGGACGTCCTCATCGACCAGCGCGGTCTGGAACATCCGCTTGAAAGGATAAATCGCGACCTTGGCATCGCGGACCGGGCGATCGCTGTAGGTATTGAAGGTCGCGATGGTCTTCCACAATTTTCCTTCGCCGTCGTACTGATCCGATGCGGTGATGAACCATCCTTCCGAATCGATGTAGAGCACGCGCTTGGGAATCAGCACCCCGGAGCTGCCGATCTTCTGATGCCACGAATGCGGCTTGGCGGTCGCCTCGATCACATAGAGCTGGCGCATCTCCCACGCCTCGGGGCATACGCTGCGATTGTTGTCGAACTGACACGGCTTGGCGGGAGTGTTTTCGGCATGCACCGAGGCGAGCATATTTTTAATGCCGAGGAGTTGGTAGTTGTAGTTTTCGATTTTCGCCGAGAACCCGAAGTATGAATCGGGATCGAGGTTATTGGCGTAGGTCGAGGATCCCTCCTTGCTGGAAGGACCGATGGCATCCGACAGCTCTTCGCCTCGCACCCGCCGCACCGAACGACGGTTCGGAATGAAGAACCATGCGTTGTCATCTACGTCGGGATCTTTGCTGCGTTGGCGGATCAGGCCGAAACCCTGGATCTCGGCCGGCTCCAGAAACGGAAACGCTCCGAAGCGATAACGAATGCCTGCCTCGGTCGCTTCGGGATCGGTCGGGATCGGCGGCACCTCGGTGCGGCCCATATTGTTGTAAAAGGCAAAATGCCCGATGGCGAAATGCTCGACCGGCCCGGGGGTCGGGCTGTTGGGCCGCCAGCTCGATATCTCGACGTCGCGGATGTCGGCATCATCGGTGTACTGCGGGCGGAAGCTGAAATTCCACATCACCTTCTGCGCCACCTGCGGATCATTCGGATTGAGCAGCGGGAACGGCTGGCCCGCGACGTAGTTCTGCAATTCGCCTTTGTCGTTGAGGCTGACCTGTGCGGCATACTTTTCAGTCGCCGATTTGTATGGAGGCGGCCATTCGAGCCGTTCGGTCGGCACGATCTTCATCCGCATCCCCTGCTTCACCAGCGTGAAGTTGCCCGGGCTTACGAGATCGGCGACCATCGAGGCGTTATCCGGTGTGATTAAATCGCCGGGCTTGACGGTTTCAGAATGACCGAGTTGCGGGAATGCGAATCCCAACAGCGCGACAACGACGAAACGACTAACGTACTTCATCGAATCTTTCCCTTGCTACGGTTGTAGCCGCGCGGCGTGGTAGGGTCCATCGTCTGGCGGCCGATTGAGCGCGCATCGCGCGCGGGTAGTGGATCCGTTTGAAGTATGGCCACCTTGAATCAACGCTTGCGATTCCAGGTAGGGACGGTTCGCGAACCGCCCGCAACGATGCCGGTGATGGCGACGATGCCATGCGAGTGATTCGGCATCACAATCCAGGTGTCCGAATATTCCGAGTAACGAAAACTTGTCTGTCCAGATTCCATCGAGAATTTTTGCAGCCTCGCTCAGAAGTATTTTTCCATCGGCAAACAGCGAAGCCCTCCGATCGGTGCATAGGGCTACGAAGTACAATCCATCCGACGAATAGTCGTATCCGCCTAGCCATAGTTGTGCCGGCAGGAATGATGCGGGAATTATTTAGCTGACTCCTCGCAAAGATTTGGGGTTGTCGATAAATCGTTGCGGGCCGCGAGCCGCCCCTGCCAGGGAGGAATTCGACCGGTTCGTTCGCGAACGACCCCTACCCGGTCCATGCTGTTGGCGTATTCCTGATAAATGATTCGCGGGTCGCGACCGTACACCAGATTTTCAGATTGACCCACCACCAGGTGCGCAGCATGCTTGAATCTTTGGCGCTCTACAGGAGGCTCGCATCAGGATATTGCTCACAGGCGCGGCCGGTCAGGTCGGCACGGAGTTGCGACGCGCCCTGGCGCCGCTGGGCGAGATTGTCGCAACCGATCGATCCACCCTCGACCTGGCTGATGAAGCCGCGATCCGCAAGACCATTCGGAACGCGCGCCCGCATCTGATCGTCAATGCGGCGGCCTATACCCAGGTCGATCCCGCCGAGGCCGAGCCGGAACTCGCGATGCGGGTGAACGCCCGCGCGCCGGGCATCATGGCCGAAGAGGCGGAGCGCGCGCACGCCGCGCTGATCCACTATTCGACCGACTACGTCTTTTCGGGATCCATACAGCGGCCATATCGCGAGGACGATCGACCCGATCCGATCAACTCCTACGGCGCGACCAAGCTGGCCGGTGAGCAAGCGATCGCCGCGGTCGGCGTCCCACATCTGATTCTGCGCACCAGTTGGGTGTTCGGTCCGCGCGGCCGGAATTTCTTCAGCACGATTATCGATCTCGCGCGCCGGCGTGAGGAGCTGAAGGTGGTCGATGATCAGATTGGCAAGCCCAACTGGAGCAGGGCGGTGGCGGAAGCGACTGCGCAGATTCTGACCCGCGCTGCTTCAGCCGGCGAGCCGAGCCTGTTCGAGGTGATCGCCGAGCGCAGCGGCATCTACCATGTTTGCGGCGAGGATCACACCAGCCGCTTCGGCTTCGCCGAGGAAATTCTCGCGATGTATCGGCAACGCGCCGTGCGACTGGGGCTGGCGCCGCTGCTGGTCAAGCGGCTCATTGCGGTCCGCACAGCAGAGTTTCCCAGCCCCGCGAAGCGACCGCTTTATTCAGTGATGGGGTCGGAAAAGATGGTCCGCACCTTCGGCGTCACGCTGTCGCCATGGCGCGAGCAACTCGCGCTGGCATTTGGTGAGATGATCCCTGATGGGTCCTCCGGAGCTGGAAGGCCCATTTCCTGAGATTCGCGATATCGCCTAGAAGAAGAAGTAGTGATGGTGGCCATCACCGTCGTGATCTCCGCCACCGCCTCCGCTTCCTCCGCTGCCGGTTCCCGTGCCGCCGCCGGCTCCCGCACCGCCGTCACCGGCGCCGCTGGAAACGCCCAGCAACTGACTGGCGGCGATCACCGCGCCGTTGGTGCTGGTGCCGAGACTGTTGTATCCCGCCATCGCGATTGCTGCGACTCCTGCCAGCACCAGCGCATACTCGGTCATGGTCTGCCCCTTACGCTCGCTGAGCCGGTAATGAAGGCGCCGTAGTTTGAGCATGAGATCCCCCAGAACAGACGTTGACTTACTCGAACGTCACTAAGCGCTACACATCACTTTGTAGCATTTATCTACCATCTGGGAGACCTCGAAGCAACGAGAATCGCACCTCGGAACGCGCCGAACTCAGTCTATCGCGATGGACAAGGGGTCGGCGATTTTCTCGAGGCTGAGCTGTTCCGCGGCTACCCCGAACACCATTTCCACTCCGGCTGCGGCGAGCATCAGGGCCGCGGCGACCACGTATCCCAGCCAGAGCTGGTCGCGGGAGCCGCTGTCGATCAGATGGCCGAAGAACCACGGCGCCACGATGCCGCCGACCGCGGTGCCGGCCGAGTAAAAAATCGCGATCGCGAGCGCGCGGATTTCGAGCGGAAAAATCTCGCTGACCGTGAGATAGGCGGAACTCGCGGCCGGCGACGCGAAGAAGAACATCGCCGTCCACAGCACCGTCTGCCCCATGGTCGAGAGCGCGTTGTGGGTAAACAGGTAACCGGTGAGGATCAACAGCAATCCGGAAATCGCATAAGTGGCGGTGATCATCTGCCGGCGTCCGATGGTGTCGAAGAAATGCCCGAGCGCGAGCGGCCCCAGGAAATTTCCCAACGCGAAGGGCAGCATGTACAGCCCGGTCTTGTCGGCGGGAACCGCGTAATATCGATTCAGCACCAGTGCGTAGGTGAACAGCACCGCGTTGTAGAGGAAGGCTTGCGCGCTCATCAGCGAGAGCCCGAGCAGTGCGCGGGTTTTGTATTTGGTCAGCAGCGGCTTGAGGATCGCACCGAGGCCGAACTCGTGGCGCGCATGAAACCGCAGCGTGTGATCGCGATGCGGATCCGACAGCCGCACGCCGGTTTCGCGATGCACCTCATCTTCGACATCGCGAACGGTTTTTTCCGCCTCGTCACGATAGCCGTGCGTCATCAGCCAGCGCGGGCTCTCGGGGATGAACTCGCGCAGGTAAAGGATCACGATTCCGATGATCGCGCCAGCGCCGAAACCGAGCCGCCATCCGAGGTTGATCGGCAGGATGTGCGGATTGAGGATGACGACCGTCGAGACCGAGCCGACCGCCGCGCCCAGCCAGAAGCTGCCGTTGATCATCAAATCGACACGTCCGCGAAAGCGCGCCGGAATCAACTCGTCGATCGCGGAATTGACCGCCGAATACTCGCCACCGATTCCCGCCCCGGTGATGAATCGAAACAGCGCGAAGCTCCACAGGTTCCAGGAAAACGCGGTGAGCCCGACCCCGAGCAGATAGATCGCCAGGGTCACGAAAAAGAAGGTGCGCCGCCCAAAGCGATCGGTGAGATGCCCGAATACCAGCGATCCGAGCACCGCGCCGGTCAGGTAGGCCGAGCTTATCGAGCCGATCTGCGCGGCGGTGAAGTGCAGCACGTCAGGCCGCTGGAGCACCGCACTGATCGCGCCCATCAGCGTGATCTCGAGCCCATCGAGCACCCAGGTGATCCCGAGTCCGATCACGAGCAGCCAATGGAAGCGACACCACGGCAGGCGATCGAGGCGCGCCGGAATCAGCGTTTCGAAAATCTCCACGTTCTGAGGTGCGGTGGCAGCAGGCATGCGCAGGTTCTCCGCGAATCTCGCCGAACAGGCAAACGGAAAAGAATTATCTATTTTGCGCGCGGGTCCGATCAACGCATCGCGGTCAATCTATCGCCGCCATGAGCCTCGTAACCAGCGGGTTGTGACAGCCTCCGCAGCGTATAAGAATCGGGGAATCCGAGCGCGAGGAGTGCAACTTCATGAGCCAGAATGAAAGCCGCGGAGCGGTCGTGTTTCTCCTCGACGTGGACAACACGCTGCTCAACAACGATCGCGTCTCCGAGGATCTGCGCCGTCATCTTACCCGCGAGGTTGGCGCGGAGCGGCAGGAACGTTACTGGGCGATCTTCGAGGAGCTGCGCGTGCAGCTTGGCTATGCGGATTATCTCGGCGCCTTGCAGCGCTATCGCATCGAGAATCCGCACGACAGCCATCTGCTGGAAGTTTCGACCTTCATGATCAATTACCGGTTTGCGAATCGGCTCTATCCGGGCTCGCTCGATGCGATCGATCATTTGAAAGCGATGGGGCCGACGGTCATCCTGTCGGATGGCGATGTGGTCTTTCAACCGCGCAAGATCGAGCGGTCGGGATTGTTCGAAGAGGTCGAAGGCAACATCCTCATTTACATTCACAAGGAACTCGAACTCGACGACGTGGAGCGGCGCTATCCGGCCGACCACTACGTCGTGGTGGATGACAAGGTGCGAATCCTGACCGCGATAAAAAAAGTCTGGGGCAACCGGGTGACGACGGTGTTCCCGCGCCAGGGCCACTACGCAATGGCCGCGGACGTCGCAACCTATCCCAAGCCCGATATCACCATCGATCACATCGGCCAGTTGGTCGACTACGATTTGGCCGCGCTGCTCAAGACCGGCTCCGCGCAGAAGTAGGCGCAAAGAGGGAAGCATCATGGCAAACAAACTTGCTCCGCTGACCGAGACGCCGGCGTGGAAAGCGCTCGGCGCGCATTACGAAAAAATCCGCAACACGCATCTGCGAACGCTGTTCGCCGAGGATCCGCAGCGCGCGGAGCATTTTTCGCTGGAGCAGGTTGGGCTCTACTTCGACTACTCGAAGCATCGCATCACCCAGGAGACCATCAAATTGCTGCTCGACCTCGCCGCGCAATCGGGGTTGCGCGAACGCATCGACGCGATGTTTCGCGGCGAGAAGATCAACCTCACCGAAAATCGCGCCGTCCTGCATGTCGCGCTGCGGGCGCCGCGCGGTCAGCAGATCGTCGTCGATGGGCAGGACGTGGTGCCCGAAGTGCACAAGGTCCTTGACGCGATGTCCGCGTTTTCAATGCGGGTGCGCGACGGAAGCTGGAAGGGTCATACCGGCAAGCCGATTCGTAACGTCATCAATATCGGCATCGGCGGCTCGGATCTCGGTCCGGTGATGGCGTATGAGGCGCTACGCCACTATTCAGATCCGAAGCTCACGATGCGTTTCGTCTCCAACGTCGACGGCACCGATTTCAGCGTTGCGACCGCGGGCCTCGATCCGGCTGAGACGCTGTTCATCATTTCGTCGAAGACCTTCACCACGCTCGAAACGATGACCAACGCGAACACCGCGCGCCAGTGGACGCTGGCGGCGCTGCGCGACGAGAAATCCATCGCGAAACATTTTGTAGCGGTTTCAACCAATGCGGAGGAGGTGCGCAAGTTCGGCATCGACACCGCCAACATGTTCGGCTTCTGGGATTGGGTCGGCGGCCGCTATTCGATGGATTCCGCGATCGGTCTGTCCACCATGATCGCGGTGGGGCCGGACAACTTTCGCGCGATGCTCGAGGGCTTCTACGAGATGGACGAGCATTTTCGCATCGCGCCCTTCGAGCACAATCTGCCGGTACTGATGGGTCTGCTCGCGGTCTGGTACAACAACTTCTTCGGCACCCAGACGGTGGCCGTGCTGCCCTACGATCAGTATCTGAAACGGTTTCCCGCCTACCTGCAGCAACTCACGATGGAATCCAACGGGAAGCACGTCACGCTCGACGGCACGCCGGTGACCTATCAGACCGGGCCGATTTATTGGGGCGAGCCGGGCACCAACGGGCAGCACTCGTTCTACCAACTGATTCATCAGGGCACCAAGCTGATTCCCTGCGACTTCATCGGGTTCGCACGCTCGCTTAACCCGCTCGGCAAGCATCAGGACATTCTGATCGCGAACGTGCTGGCGCAAAGCGAGGCGCTCGCGTTCGGCAAGACCGCGGAACAGGTGAAGGCGGAAGGCACTGCCGATGCGCTGGTGCCGCATCGCGTGTTCGAAGGCAATCGTCCCTCGACCACGATTCTCGGCGAGCAGCTAACGCCCGAAACGCTGGGCAAGCTGGTCGCACTGTATGAGCATAGCGTGTTCACGCAGGGGACCATCTGGCGCATCGATTCATTCGATCAATGGGGCGTCGAGTTGGGCAAGGTGCTGGCGAAGAACATCATTCCCGAGCTTGAAGCGCCGAAGGAGCCGCCGCTGAAACACGACAGCTCAACCAACGCGCTGATCCGCCGCTACCGGGGGCACAAGGCGCAGACGAAGTAGCTATTCACGCGGTGCGCGCTTGAGGGACCGGGATCGATTCGGGGGGGCCGTCGAGGTGGTAGCGCTGCATCTTGCGATATAGCGTCGAGACGTGGATGCCGAGCATCTGCGCGGCGCGATCCTTGTTGCCTTCGACTTTGCCCAGCACCCGCTTGATGTGCTCGCGCTCCAGGTCCTCCAGCGTCACGTTGCCGTTGTCCATCTCGACGCCGGGCGGCAATGCGTTGCTGCGCAGCTTGTCCGGCAGATCATGTGAATGGATAACGTCGGTCTCGGCGAGGATCGCGGCGCGCTCGATGGTGTTCTCCAACTCGCGCACGTTGCCGGGCCACGCATAGCCGAGCAGCAGCTTCATCGCGCCTTTGGAAAACCGCATGCCGCCACGCCCGAGCGAGCGTTCGAACTTCTTGAGAAAATGGCTCGCCAGCAGCGGGATGTCGTCCTTGCGCTCGCGCAGCGGCGGCAGCTTTATGGTGATGACATTGATGCGATAGAGCAGTTCCTCGCGGAAGCGGCCGGCCTTGGCCTTCAGCTTCGAGGTCCTTGTTAGTCGCGCATAACACCCGCACGTCAAAGGAGACCGGATCGGTAGCGCCGAGCGGATAGACTTCGCGCTCCTGTAGCACGCGCAGCAGTTTGATTTGCAGCGCCAGCGGCATATCGCCGATCTCGTCGAGGAACACGGTGCCCTTGTCCGCAGCCTTGAGCAGGCCGACTTTCTCGTTCATCGCGCCGGTGAAGGCGCCGCGCTTGTAGCCGAAGAGTTCGCTTTCGAGCAGATTTTCCGGCAACGCGCCGCAGTTGATCGGTAGGAAGCGTCCGTTGGCGCGTTCCGAGGTGAAATGGATCGCGCGCGCGACCAGCTCCTTGCCGGTTCCGGATTCTCCGGTGATAAGCACGCTGGAATCGGTGCGCGCGACTTTCTCCATGATGCGGAAGACCGCTTCGATCGCGTCGCCTTTTCCGATGATGTTTTCGAAACGATACTTCTCGCGCAGCTCGCGGCGCAGGAAGTGATTTTCCTTGAATAGCGCCTTGGCCTCGAGCGCGTGGCGCACCTGATTCTTCAGATGATCGTTGGCGAACGGCTTGGTGATGTAGTCGTAGGCGCCCTGCTGCAGCGCCTGCACCGCCGATTCGACGCTGGCGTAGGCGGTCACGATTATCGCCATCACCTCGCTATCGACATCGCGCATCTTCTTGAGCACGTCGAGGCCGCTGCTTCCGCCGCTGAGATTCAAATCCAAAATCGCGAGGTCGATTTTCTCCTGCTCGAAGATTTGCCACGCGACCTCGCCCGAGGGCGCTTCGACCACCTCGTAGCCTTCGCCGCGCATCAGGTCGGTGATGATCGATCGCATCAACGCCTCGTCTTCGACGACGAGCACGCGATAACGGCGGCCGGTATCCGGCGCAAAAGAAGTTTGTTCTGAAACCATTGCCCCTGTCAGTTGGAAGCTTGTGCATGCGCCGGCGCGATGCCGACCATGTGCTGCATCGATTCCATCACCGGCAACCCGATAATGACGCTGGTGCCTTTACCGACCTGGCTCTCCAGCTTAATCATGCCGCCATTGGCCATGATGATTCGCTGACACATCGAGAGCCCAAGGCCGACGCCGGAGCCCGCCGGCTTGGTGGTAAAAAATGGATCGAAGACCCGCTTCAGATGCTCCTTGGGAATACCGATCCCGTTATCGATGATGCGGACGACTACGTAGCTCTTCTTGTCGCCGTTCTTCGGCGGATGGTTCTCGGTCACTACCCGAATGGTCCCGCCTTGGCACTGCGTCGCATCGGCTGCGTTAAACAATAAATTAAGCACCACTTGCTGAATCTCGTTGTTGTCCGCATAGACAAAATTGAGATCGGGCGCGAGGCTGGGCTCGACATTCACGCCGTTGAAACGCTTGTTGTAGCTCGCCAGCCGCAGCGTCTCAGTAACGAGCTGATTGAGGTCCACCGCCTTACGCTGGGCGGTCGAGGGACGCGCGAAGTTGAAAAGATCCTTCAGCGTTCCCGAGATACGGGTGATTTGCGACAGAATCGTGTGCAGCGTGGTGCGGCGGGTAGCGTCGTTCTCGCCGGACAGAATCGATTGCACCAGCGACGAGATCGAGGCGAGCGGATTATTGACCTCATGGGCCACGCCCGCGGCGAATGTTCCCGCCGCGGCGAGACGCTCGGCCTTGAGCAACTCGTCCATCATTTCGCGACGATGGGTAACGTCGCGGAGAATCATATGGATGAAGCGCTGATTGCCGTATGTGATCAGCGAAGAATTCTCATCGAAGAAGAATGACCCGAGCGGCAGATCGAGGGTCTGGCCCGAACCGTTACGAACCACGTCGCGAAAATGCTCGATGGTGCCCGCGCGCGCTTCATCGGGGACGAAATCGGTGATCGGGCGGCCGATCAGCGGTAGATGCTCCTCGCCGGGCAGCTTGCGATGCAACTTTTCGGCGGCCGAATTGGCGCCCAGGACCACCAACGTGTCGGCATCGATCTCGTACATAGGATCGGGCGCGTGGTTGATCAGGTTGCGATACTTTTCCTCGGACGCGCGCAACGCCGCTTCGCGCGTTTCGATATAAAACCACGACACCATCAGACGCCGCTCGTCGATGGAGGCTACCGCGATGTCGCGCAAGTGGTCGCCCTTGCGTCCACGCGAACTCGCGTAGATGTGCTTGAGAATGACCTGTTTGAGCGCGATGTGGATGGTATTGAATTGCGACGGCTGCGCCCGCTGGAGCATGCCCTGCTGGCAGTGCTTTCGGAGGTAGACGTAGGTCTGGAGATCGTTGGGATCGCGCAGATGATCGATGAATCGAATCAGGGAATTGACCAGATCGGGACTCGCCTCGCCCTGCTCTCGATCGACTGTGGGAAGGCCAAAGATAGCGCCGATAGCCTCCTCCCACTCCGCCACGATCGCGTCGAAGTGCTGTTCAATGATCTCGGCGACCTCGGCGCGGGCCTGCAGACTCTCGGGCTCATCGCTATAGATGGTGCCGAACAGACCTCGTAACAGCTTGTCGATTTTCTCCAGGTGAAGCCGAATCGCGTCGAGCTCTTCGGGTGTCCCCTCTATCGAGGTGTCGGTGGCGACACGTTTGACGGGCGTCTTATTGGGGTGGCAGCAGACTCGCAGTCGCGATGATCTCATTGGGTTGCTCGAAGTTGTTCTCGACTTGGGACATATCAGCGTCAGCAGCTGATTGTTAATACAGATCTAATACTAAACGCGCGAAAATCAAGGCTACCACCTTGCAAATTGCCAAACTAGGCCCCGAAATGTCTCGCAGGTTGCGAGGATTGCGCGGGATGGCAGATTTTGCCTCAGGATGCCCACCGTCGCAAACCGTGCAGCCATCCAACCCAATTCGGCTGGTAATCCCGCGCGATATTCTGAAAACCTCAACATTTACGCGGCTTTTCGCCATGGCACACCTTTGGCTGATATCGCTCTTCCGAAGGGAAGGGTGTCTGCATCATGATCGATATCGAGCCACTTCGCTCGGTTACTCCATTCGGGAAGTTTTTCTCCCGCAACGGCCAGAAATTCTTTCTCAAGGCGATGCGACTGGAAGGCGTCGGCGCCTCGCTCGATTTCGAAGCCAAGCTGAGACTGCTCCGCCGTCTCGACGATTTGAAGCAGGCGCATACCACCGCCCTCATCCTCACCGAGGCACAGTCCAACCCAATCCTCGACCTGGCGAGCACCAGCGGTATCTACAGCATCGTCGAACTGGCAGTCGCGCCCGAGGAGATCATGGACAAGCGGCTGCGCAACGCTCTCATTTCACGCATCGCCCATACGGTAAACATCCTCAATGGACGCGCGGGCTTGCTCGGATTCCTCATCAATTGCCCCATCTCGCAGGATTCGCTGCGAGCTTATGGCCTTGAGAGAGCGCGCCGGGCGCTGCGCGACATCATCGACGTCATCCGGAGCCGCAATGCGAGCGCGATGGTTGCGATACGCCATCGTCCCGAGACCCGCGCATTGACAATGCTCGAAGAAGATTTCATTTACGGCGATATTCCCGCGGTCGCTCCTGTCGAGCTGCGCGACTATATCGTCAGCCTGCACAACCTTGCAGAAGCTCGGCCGCTGGTCATCGAGTTCAGCCAAAGCTCGCCGGGGCAGGACGAGGCGGTTGCGGTGGCGTTCGGAACTGGAGTGGCGGGTGTGGTAGCGCCCCCCGTTCCGACCCCGGCGTCTCCCGACTGGATGGGCGCGGTCACCTTGAAGGCCTCCGAGCTGATGCCCTTCGTGACGCTCAACGGCACCTGCCCGCCGGCGCTGCCGAAGACTCCGATGGTCTCGGTCGTCATCTGCGCCTACAACGCCGAGCGCACGATGCGTCCCTGCCTGGAATCGCTGCGCAAGCTCGACTACCCGCAGTACGAGGTCATTATCGTCGATGACGGCTCGCGCGATCACACCGCCGACATCTCGATGGACTTTCCCGAGTTTCGCCTCATCCGCCAGCCCAACAAGGGACTGAGCGTCGCGCGCAATGTCGGCCTTCATGCGGCACGCGGCGAAATCATTGCCTACACCGATTCCGACTGCGTGGTGGATCCGCATTGGCTCACGTTGATGGTCCGTACGCTCATCTGAAAAGAACTTCGACGGATGCGGCGGGCCCAACTACGCGCCCCACGAGGATGGATGGATTGAGGCATGCTGCGCCGCCTCGCCGGGTGCGCCATGCCATGTGCTCACCGCCGACGATGTCGCGGAGCATCTGGCCGGATGCAATATGGTTTTCACCAAGGCCGCGCTGGTGAAAGTGGGTGGCTTCGATCCGCAATTCACCTCGGCCGGCGATGACGTCGACGTATGCTGGCGCATCCTCGATTCCGGCATGCGGCTGGGCTTCTGCCCCGCTGCGTTCGTGTGGCACTTCCGCCGCAACACCATCAAGGCCTACTACGGCCAGCAACGCGGATACGGACGCGCCGAGGCGATGCTGTATGCGCGTTATCCCGAACGCTTCAACATCCTGGGCCAGATCAAATGGCGCGGAATGATCCCTGGCATCCTGCGCACGGTGCCCGGCGGCTCGCGCAAGAATGTCTTCTGGGCCGCCGCGCGACCCGGCGTCCCTACGGTCTTCGATCCGGCGCTCAGCCTGATTAGGTTCCTGCCGCAGACGCTGGAGTGGACGCTGGCCACGATGCTGCTCGCCCTGGCTTCAGTAGCGCTCGGTATCAGCGTGATCCCGGCCCTCGCACTGTTCGCGCTGGGGCCGATTTGGGCACTCTACTATGCGTGGCACGCGCCGATCGAGAAGTCTCACCTCAGCTTGACGGCGCGGATGTTGGTTGCGTATCTGGCGTATACTGGTCCAATCATCCGCACCATTACGAGGTACAAGACCTTGGCCAGAGCGCAAAAAAGTTTCGGCGCGGAGACCTCGATCCGCCAGCGCCCGACCATCCAATGGCTGCGGCGCACCGTGAGGCTCGCGTACTGGAATGAAGACTGGACGCCGCGCGACGTACTGCTGGATCGGCTCTCGAAGTTCTTCGCCAAGTCCGGCCATCCGGCGATGATCGAATCGGGATGGAAAAATTACGACCTCGAAGTTCGCCCCAGCCCATTCACCGCGGTCGAAATCAAAACCGCTGACGAAGAGCATGAGCAGGGCAAGCTGAAGAATCATGTCGCCGCGCACATCCGGATGAGCCGCTTGAGTGCGCTCGCGCTCGCGATTGGTGCGACCTCGGCGATTGCGACTGCGGTGCTCTCGATTCCCATCCTCGCGGCGGGCCTCAGCGGCCTTACGCTGGTGTTCGGCGCGTGTGTGGTGGCCGCGATGGCTGAATCCGGCCGCCTGGCATATCGCGCCATCGAGGAATGCGCGGCGGAACTGAATCTGTTCCCCCTCGGCACGCCGGTCAAACCGCGCCGGGCGTCGCTTGGCACTGCGCCGGCGGCAACCGCGACGAATCGGGTAGCGATGGACCTCGCGAGTGCCCCGAACCCTCCCGCAGCGGAGTAAGAACGCCTTACCAACGCCAGTCGGCGAAGTCAGCCATTCGCACGCCGTCAGGAAGCGGTTCGGCGATTCGGAACGAGTGCTGTTTCGAAGGGCGGGCCGCGGCGGTACAAAGAAGATATCGCTTAGCCGGCCAATCCTAATCACCGTATTCATAGGCTTTTGCTTCAGGCATCCGCCTGAACATTCCAGTGTTCGGATTGTTGGCAGGCTCGTATCGGCCAATGAAACCTTTTTTTCGCACGGTGGCCGCGCTGTCGCTGTACTCGACGAATCCATAAAAACACAATCTCAGCATGCCCCCATTGATCTTCTTGATATCATTGGCGTTCAAGGTGCGAGAGCGGAATGTCTCGAGAAACGCAGTATGCGGGGGAATCACGGTTCCGCCGAGATCATACGGATTTGTAACGTACTGCGGTTCGGTTGGTAGGGGAGCATCGTTTGTTTCGAACCACAATGCGCCGTGTGCTCTAGTGATGGTAGTCGGCGACTGGCCATCATTCCGAATTTCTCAGTGTATAACGATCGACCCAGGAGCAACGCGGACGGTATCGAAGGCCATAGAAGACACAGCGATATAGGGACGTTCAAGAACAGTAAGCGGCGCTGGTCCCGCTCTCCGATCCAGAACTTTCTTACCTAGTTGCAAAATCGCTGCGACAATCAAAAGGAGTACCCCGCCAACGGTTAACAACAAAGCGAGGTTCTTTGATCCGTTTCCGTACCAGATAGTGAAGGCGATCGGTGCTAGCTGCAGCACCAGTCCCGATGCCGTGCGATACGATATTGACGAGCGCGCCCGATGCATGCTCAACCAAATCACTGGCGCGCGAAGCATGCCGGCGCGGCGTCAGGAGCTTTATGTCGACCACAATTGAAGCGCTTATGGAGCGTCGTCCCGAGTGCGATTTCAGCGTGGCGATCACGCGAGAGCAGCGCGAAGAATTCCACGAACGCGGATTCCTCGCCATCGAGCGAATCATGCCCGAGGAAGAGATCGCGTGGCTCGCGGAGGTTTACGACCGCTTGTTCGAGGAGCGCGCGCAGGCGGTCCCGGGCGGGTATTTCGACCTCTCGCGTCCCTATGACAGTCCCGGCGAAGACCTGCAGCCGCAGATAATCGTCCCCGAAGTCCGTTACGGCCAACTGCGCCGGACCTCGTTTTGGCGCAACGGCCGCGCCATTGCGGCGCAACTACTGGACGTCGACTCGAAGCAGCTTCGCGGATGGGGCCACATGATTCGCAAGCCACCACGCGTCGGCGATGCGCTGCCGTGGCATCAGGACGAAGCCTACTGGGATCCCGCATTCGACTACGTTGCCCTCGGCTGCTGGGCGACGCTGGATCCCGCCACCCTCGAGAGCGGATGCATGAGCTTCATCCCAGGATCGCATCGCGGCGAGGTCGCGGTGCATCGTCACGTTGGAAACGATCCCACCGTGCATGGCCTGTATGCGCCCGGCATCGACGCAACCAATGCAGTGGCCGTGCCGACGCCGCCCGGAGGAGCGATCCTTCATCACTGCCGTATCATGCACTCGTCGGGGCCGAATCGAAGCGGGCGCGTCCGCCGCGCATACGCCAACGAATGGCAGATGGAACCGGTGCCACGCGCCACCCCCGCGCATCGTCCATGGATCGAGGAAGGCAAACGCGCATGGGAGAGTCGCGGAAGCAAATACCCTGGCGGCCAGTAGCCTTTACTTCGAAACCCCCGCAAGGATGCCGGCGCGCTCAAGGGCGCAATCAGATCGAGCCTGGGGTTCGTTTTGAGCTGGGATTTCTGGTGGAGCTGAGCGGGGTCGAACCGCCGACCTCTTGAATGCCATTCAAGCGCTCTCCCAATTGAGCTACAGCCCCACCGGCGAACAAGCGTAGCGAGTTCAAGGAGACTCTTCAGCTAATCCGAAGAAGTCCGCCGAGTCAATCCAATCTCCCTCGCTCAAGTCATACTTGCGCGCGAGTCAGCAATTCTTTCGCGGCGCGGCGGAATTTGTCGGAGACCTCGGCGCCGCCCAGCATCCGTGCGATTTCGTCGGTGCGCTCGATCTGTTCGAGTTGACGCACCCGGCTGCGAGTCGCGCCGCGGCGTTCTTCCTTTTCGACATGGAAATGCCGATCGGCGAATGCCGCGATCTGTGGCAGATGGGTGACGCACAATATCTGATGATACTTCGCCAACTCTTTCAGCTTGCGCCCAACCACCTGCGCGATCTCCCCGCCGATGCCCGCGTCAACCTCGTCGAAGATCATCGTGGCGACGCCACGCCGCTGCGCTTCCAGCCGCTTGAGCCCGAGCATCACGCGCGACAGCTCGCCACCCGAGGCGATCCTGGCCAGCGCCATTGGAGGCTGCCCGAGGTTGGGCGACAGATGAAACTCGACCGCGTCGATACCACCCGGGCCCATCGCGAATCCGTCACGCATCAGCGCACCGTCGAATGATTCGACTCGGCCGAGATGCGCCTCGAAAACCGGTGCGCGCATTCCGAGGGTCTTGAGTTCCGCTTCCATCTTGCGTTTCAGCTCGGCCGCGCCGCGTTTACGTTCTGCGCTGAGTTTTTTGGCCGCGGCGAGAAGATCATCGAGTGCCCGCTCCAGCTCCGCCTCCGCCTGATGCTTCGAGACTTCGACGTTTTCCAGCTCGGCGATCTCAGCCCGCGATTTCTCCAGCAGCGCGATCGCTTCATCCAACGAGCCGCCGTATTTGCGTTTGAGGCGCGTGAGTTCCTGCAGACGTGCGTCGATGTCGTCAAGACGCGCCGGGTCAGCCTCGATGCGATCCGCATACGCACGCAACGACTGCGCAGTCTCCTCGAGGTTGGCCCGCGAGGCCCGCAGGGTTTCCAGCGGCTGGCTCAACGCCGCATCGAGTTCGGCAGCCTCGGCCAGGCGCGCCTCGGCCTTCGCGATGATATCGAGCGCCGCGCCTTCCGCGCCGTACAGCATCTCCTCGGATTCATGCGCCGCGGCGGAAAGTTTGGCGGCGTTGGCAAGCACGATGCGCTCTTTTTGAAGATCCTCGTCCTCACCCGGAATCAGCTCGGCCTTTTCCAGTTCGCTGACCCGGAAGCGCGCGAGGTCCAGCAGGTCGGACCGTTCGCGCTCGCGACGCATCAAATCCTCGAGGCGGGCCTTGCGGCTCAGCGCGAGTTGATGCAGCTCCCGATATTGCGCGAGAAGATTTTCCACCCCGGCGAAACGATCGAGCACGGTCTCGTGGCTCTCCGATCGAAGCAGCGATTGCGCCTCATGTTGGCCATAGACCTGCACCAGCGCGGGCCCGATGCGCGAAAGGCTCTGCACGGTCGCCAGTTCGTTGTCGATGAGGACGCGCGAGCGGCCACCCTCCGCGATGACCCGCCGAATCACCAGCTCGCGCTGCTCCGGTGGGCGCGCGGCGAGCCCTTCCAGCGCGAGTTCACCTTCCAACTCGAAGAGCGCCTCGACCACCGCCTCTTTCGCATCGGTGCGGATAACTTCCGGCGACGCGCGCCCGCCCAGCAGCAAGCCGAGCGCACTGAGGATGATGGTTTTTCCCGCGCCGGTTTCACCGGAGAGAATATTCAGGCCGGGACAGAACTCGAGGGCCGCTTCCTCGATGATTGCGAAGTTGCGGATTCTCAGTTCGGCCAGCATCGCGAGGTCAACCCCAGCGTAGTTTGTCGCGCCAGATTTCGAAGTAAGGATGCGCCGATCGAATCAGGACCACCGCGTAGCGGCCGCGGCGGATTCGCACGTAGTCGGCGCCGCTCAACTGGGCCGGTTCCTGGCCGTCGATGTTCAACGTCGTATCGTGATCGGGACTCTTGACCCGCACTTCGATCTCGAATGAATCCGGCAGCACCACCGGGCGATTGCTCAAAGTATGCGGACAAATCGGCGCGAGAACCAGCACCCCCAGGCTCGGATAGACGATCGGCCCGCCGGCGCTCAGCGCATATGCGGTGGAACCGGTCGGGGTCGAAATGATGAGCCCGTCGGCGCGATACTCGCAAAATCGCTCGCCTTCGGCAGTCACCTCGAGCTGCAGCATCCTGCCCATCGGGCCCTTGTTGAAAACCACGTCGTTGAGCGCCAGGAACCGCGCCACCACCTCGGCGCTGCGTCCGGTCCCGCGAAGCACTTCCGCCTCCAGCGTGATGCGGCGATCGGTTTCGTAGTCGCCGGCGAGCACGCGCTCGAGCGCCTGTTTCGCCTCGCCAGTGCTCGCTTCGGTAAGAAATCCGAGGCCGCCCAGGTTGATGCCGAGGATGGGAGTTTCGCGCCGTCCGACCTTGCGCGCGATGCCCAGCAGCGTACCGTCGCCTCCGAGCACCACGATGAGGTCTGCATGATGCACCAGGTCGTCGCGTGAAACCGCCTCGGCGCCAATGACTTCAGCCGCCGCCGGTTCGGCAAGCACCTTCTTGCGCCGATCGCGAAGCCATCCGGTCAGGGTGGTGCCGATTTCGAGCGCTTCCGCCCGATCGCGCTTGACCACGATTCCGATCGTTCTTATGGGACGCTTGGGCACTGGGTACTGGCACCTAGCATGAAGCGGCGGGAAGCGCGACCGCGCGCCATCTTAGCTTCGCGGTTTGATGGTGGGGTGTTTTTTTCCGTAAATAATCGCAATCGCATTGATGTAGTAACCGGTCATATTTTCGCTGGTCTGCGCCCGGCTTTCCTTTATTACGATGGCGTCGGCGCCGGTTTCGCAAGCCTTCGAAACCACCAGCGGCAGCACGTCTTTCTCGTCAACAAAGCGATTGCCGAGTCCTTCGATAATCGCCACCTCGCGGTAGTCCGTCAGCGGCGCGGCGCGCAGGACCGGCATATTGCAATCGGATGGCTTGGCGGCTCGGCCAGACGGCTCGACCTCCGACATCGTAACCTGCGGAGGCAGCGCGACCTTGGCGCAAGCGGCGACCATCGCCATCATCGAGAATGCAATCGCTATGCGGCGAAAGTGGAGCACGCAAAAGGAATAGCCGCGACGGCAATCGCGGGCAAGCTTGAGAAGCTTTCGGCGCGTTCTCGATTTCGGCGCCGCATCGTATAAGATCGCATCGAGCAATTGACCAATGGCAAATAAATCTCCAGCAGAGCGGCCGCTGCTTGGCGCGCACATGTCGATCGCGGGCGGCGTTTCGGAATCGATCGGGCGCGGCACCTCCATCGGATGCGACTGTATCCAGATTTTCACCAAGTCATCGCGGCAGTGGAAATCCAAGCCATACACAGAGGAGGAAATTGCAGCCTTCAGGCGCAACCTCCGCGAAAGCGACATCAGATGCGTAATCGCGCACGATTCGTATCTCGTCAACCTCGGTGCACCCGATGAAGCGCTGCGTAAGAAATCGGTTGCGGGCTTCATCGACGAGCTGGAACGATGCGAAGGCCTCGGCGTACCGTGGCTGGTTGCGCACCCCGGCTCCCACGTCGGTTCAGGTGAGGACGCCGGCATCGCGACTATCGCGAAATCGATCGACGAGGCGCACCAGGCCTGTCCCGGATTCACCGTGAAGGTAGCGCTGGAAATTACCGCCGGGCAGGGCAGCAACCTCGGCTATTCGTTTCAGCAGATGGGCCGCATCTTCAACGCGGTGAAGGAAAATGATCGCCTCCGCCTATGCTTCGATACCGAGCATGCATTCGCCGCGGGCTACGACATTTCCAATGAGGAAGGCTATCAGCGCACCTTCACCGAACTCGACGAGCACATCGGCATCAAGCGTATCGTCGCGTTTCATTTGAATGATTCGCTCAAGCCCTTCAACTCGCACATCGATCGACACGAACATATCGGCAAGGGGCATCTGGGCACGCAGACCTTCCAGCGCCTCCTGCACGACGCGCGATTCTTCGGCATCCCGATGTGCCTGGAAACGGAACCGGGTCCCGAGATGGTCGATATCGCCGCCGACCTGGCAACGCTTAAGGGTCTGCTTTGAGGCCGCGCTGATGCAGAAACGAATTCTCACCGGCGACCGGCCGACCGGCCCGCTTCATCTCGGTCACTATGTGGGATCGCTCGCCAATCGCGTCCGCTTGCAGGAGGAATACGACACCTATGTGCTGATCGCCGATGTCCAGGCGCTGACCGATAATTTTGAGCATCCGGAAAAACTCGAAGCCAACATCTTCGAGGTCGCGCTGGACTACCTCGCGGTAGGCCTCGATCCCGAGAAGGCCAAGTTCGTCGTGCAATCGATGGTGCCGGAGCTGCCCGAGCTGACCATCTATCTGATGAACCTCATCACCGTTGCTACGCTCGAGCGCAACCCCACCGTCAAAGAAGAAATCAAGCAGCGCAATTTCGTGAAAGGCGTGCCGGTAGGGTTTTACACCTATCCGATCTCCCAGGCGGCCGACATCACGATCTTCAAGGCCGAACTGGTGCCCGTCGGCGAAGATCAACTTCCGATGATCGAGCAGGCCCGCGAAATCGTGCGGCGTTTCAACCGGCTCTATCGCAAGGTGCTCATCGAACCGAAAGCGATGCTGGGGCAGATGGCGCGGCTACCCGGCACCGACGGCGGCGCGAAGATGTCGAAGTCATTGGGCAACACCATCCAGCTCGGTGATCCAACCGAAGTGGTGCGCAAGCGCGTGATGTCGATGTTCACCGATCCGACCCGGATTCATCCAACCGACCCGGGTCACGTCGAAGGAAATCCGGTCTTCACCTACCACGACGTCTTCAATCCGAATAAGGACGAAATCGAGGATTTGAAGGACCGCTATCGCAAGGGCACGGTCGGCGATGTCGAGGTTAAACAGAAGCTGTTCGATGCGCTGGAAAATTTTCTTGCGCCGATCCGCGAGCGCCGCAATCAATTCGCCTCGCAACCCAAGCAGGTGCACGAGATCATCATGGAAGGGACCCGCAAGGGCCGCGCCGTCGCGCAAGCCACCATGGACGAAGTGCGCGACGCAATGAAGCTGAGCTACAAGTTCGGCAGCTAACGTCTTCGCAACGTCGAGCGCGAATTACCAATCGCTTGCCCCAAGAGGGACCGGAGTCTTCGCATTAGAGATCGAACCCGCGCCCGAGAGGGCGATTGGGATGACCTTGCGGCGATGCCGAAACTCGCCACATCGAATCTCTGGCGGAGTCGAGATCCTTCGCGCGGCGCTCAGGATGACTGCTCGGCGTTGCCGAAGTGCCTGAGTCGCACCGGTTGTGGAATTCGAGATCCTTCGCGCAGCGCTCAGGATGACTGCTCGGCGTTTGCCGCAGTGCCTGAGTCGAACCGGTTGTGGAATTCGAGATCCTTCGCGCGGACGCTCAGGATGACTGCTCGGCGTTGCCGAAGTGCCTGAGTCGAACCGGTTGTGGAATTCGAGATCCTTCGCGCAGCGCTCAGGATGACTGCTCGGCGTTGCCGAAGTGCCTGAGTCGCACCGGTTGTGGAATTCGAGATCCTTCGCGCAGCGCTCAGGATGACTGCTCGGCGTTGCCGAGCAGTCACTTGTGCACTTCGACCGTAGCGGGGCCGTGTTTGTCCAATACCTCGATCGACGCGCCGTGACGGCCTCGCCGCGCGATGAAGGAAAGCGAGGACTGGCCCAGCCGTAGATCATCGAATCTGATCCATTCCAGCCAGTCGGGGATTATGGGAGAACGCATCACGATCCGATGCTCGAAACCGCGCACCTCGATTCCTAAAACCGCTTGAAGCAACAGGAACACGCTCGCCGCAGACCACGCCTGCGGATGGCATGCAACTGGATACGGCACCGGTCCCAAGCTTGGCTCGCGCACAAATCCGCAGAAGAGTTCCGGCAGGCTCTGATTGTTGAGGCCCCCAGCGGCATCGAACAGGCCGGTCATGATTTTCACCGCACCATCGGTGCGGCCCGCCGCCGCCAGTCCCCACGCCGCTAGCGCGTTGTCGTGCGGCCACACCGAACCATTGTGATAACTCATCGGATTGTAGCGGCGCTCGAGACTGCTCAGCGTGCGGAGGCCCCATCCGGAAAACATGTCGTCGGCGAGCAGGCGTTCTGCAAGCATTGCCGCGCGGTCGCCGTCGAGGAGGTGTGCCGCCAGACAGTGCGCGCCGTTACTGCTCATCACCGCGCACGGCCGCTTATCGGCGTCGAGCGCGAGCGCAAGCATCTTTTCCTTTTTCAGCCAGAAGTCGCGCTCGAAGTTCGCCTTGAGCGCGCGCGCTTCCTCACGCAGATGATCGCGCATGTCATGATTGCTGAGCCGGCCCGCAACTTCCGCGAGCGAAGAATACGCCGCGTAGGTGTAGCCTTGGACCTCGGCAAGCGCGATCGGCGGTTTGGCCAGAGCGCCGTCGGAGTGAGAGATCGAGTCAAGGGAATCCTTCCAGCCCTGGTTGGCGAGGCCGCGCGGCGTCTCGCGAAGATACTCGACGTAGCCATCGCCGTCGCGATCCCCGTGATTTCCGATCCAGTCCAGTGCCCGCTCGACGTTCGGCCATAACTCGGCGGCGAGTTTCAGATCGCCGGTAGCAAGGACGTATCGTCCAATCAGCCACAGGAACAGCGGCGTCGAATCGATACTTCCGTAGTAGCGCCCGAAGGGAATCTCACCAGTATTCGCCATCTCGCAGGCGCGCATCTCATGGATAATCTTGCCCGGCTCTTCATCGCGCGCCTCGTTGTTTTGCGTACCCTGCAGCGACGCGAGCGTGCGCAGAACCCCGGCGCCGAGCTCCGGAAAAAACGGCAGCACCGAAAGCGCCGTGATGATGCTGTCGCGGCCGAACAGCGTCGCGAACCACGGGATCCCCGCCATTATCGAATTGCCACGCTCGCCGACCGTGGTCAGAGCAGCGAGGTCGCCCAGGGATCGCTCGATGAGTGAGTTGGTCAGCTCATTGCTGGTGGTGATGTGAGTGAAGCCGGAAGCTACCTCGCCCACTTCGCGCCGGCGACGATCGAGCGCATCCCCGAAGGAGCGCGGGACCGCGATTTTGCCATTTGCAGACGTCCGATCCTGCCGAGCCTCGATCCGAATCTCCATCTCCATCGCCGCGTCGCGCTTGAGCGACAGCATGAAAACGGCATTGGATTCGGTCAGGCTCGACGGTTTGCGATTGAAGTTCACCAAGGTGGAGCGATTGATCCCGTCCAGCCCGGCGTACGCGAATTCGAGCGAGCTTTTTCCCACCGTGGGAGCGTGAACCTCACCGCGCTTCTTGCGCGATAATCCCCGCACCTCGAACATATCGCGGAAGTCGGCGCCGATCGTGAAATCCAGCTCGACCTTCACCGTCGACGAGGCGAAATTCCGAATTGCGATTCTCTGAAAAAGGCGCGAACTGCTCAGCACCCAACTGCGCTGGATCTGGATCAGATCGCGCGGCAGCAACTTTGAATTGTCGGCGCCGCGCAGATCCGGGTTCGTCAGATTCGCACGAACTTCGGTGTTGTCGTCGCTCACGTAAGAATTGAGGAAATGCGGCGCCTCGCCCGCGATGCCAATTTCGAAGCAGCTCAAGTGCCGCGTATCGCGATAGAAAAATCCCAGCGCCTCGACCGGAGATTCCAGAATGTCACCGCTGGTTTCAAACACCGCAAACGACTCGCTATGTGCGAGCACGCGAGTGGTACGCCGCGACGCCATCGCCGAGGCGAGGATGTAGAAGTCACCGCTAATCCTGCGCAGGTTGCTTCGCAGCCGCGGCGCGCCGCGACCATCAGGTCCGCCGTGCACCAGGGTCGGTACGATGATGGCGCCTTCGCCGCGCTGTTCTCTTTCAGATCGCGTTAGTGCCACGACGCAAATCCTTTCGGTAAAAACAGGCTCGGGGGTGAAAATATAGATGCGGATGGAGGCCGCATCTACCGTATAATCCAAACCCTGGATCAGTATGCCTTGGCGAAAAAAGCGCGCTCGCTTGCAGGTTCCCCGCACACGATGCATTTTCCGGCCGCGCCGTGCTGATTCAACGGGATCGCGCGACAGGTCGCCTTGGTCTGTTCACGGATTTTAGTTTCACATGCAGGATTGCCGCACCAGAACGCCTGCGCCATGCCGCCGCCACCCTCGCCTTCCATCTGCTCGGCGAATGCCGCGTAGTCGTCGAACTCGCGGGTGTTCGCGTTGCGATTGCCCAACGCCTGGTCGAACAGCGATTTCTGGATCTCCGCGAGCAGCGATGTAACACGTGATGCGACATCAGCTATGGGCGCCTTTTGTTTCGCTTCAGGACCAAGGCGATCGCGCCGCGCGAGCACGACCTCGCCCGAAGCTACATCGCGCGGACCGATCTCGATGCGAATCGGAACCCCGCGCATCTCCCAATCGTTGAATTTGAATCCGGGCGTGAGGCCCTCGCGCTCATCGATCTTCACCCGCACACCGGCCGCGTCGAGGCTGTCACGAATCGCGCGCGCCGCGGCGAGGACCTTCTCGGCTTCCTCCGGTTTGCGCGAAATGGGCACGATGACGGCCTGGGTCGGCGCGACCGCAGGTGGCAGCCGCAGCCCCTGATCGTCGCCATGCACCATGATGATGGCGCCCAGCAATCGAGTGGAGACGCCCCAACTGGTCTGCCACACATGCTGAAGCTGGTTGCTCTCGTCGAGAAAACGAATCTCGAACGCCTTCGCGAAGTTCTCGCCCAGGAAGTGCGAGGTGCCGCATTGTAGCGCGCGCCCATCCGCCATCAGGCCCTCGATGGTGTAGGTTTCGACTGCGCCGGGAAATCGCTCGGCCGCGCTCTTCCTCCCACGATGAGCGGGATGGCGAGGAACTCCTCTACAAATTGTCGGTAAACTTCCAGCATCGTGAGGGTCTCGCGCTCGGCCTCCTCGCGCGTCGCATGCGCGGTATGCCCCTCCTGCCAGAGGAATTCCAGGGTGCGCAGGAACAGCCGCGTGCGCATTTCCCAGCGCACCACGTTGCACCATTGATTCACCATCATCGGCAGATCGCGATGCGAATGGATCCACTGCGCGAACATATGATTGATGATGGTTTCGCTGGTCGGCCGCACGATCAGCGGCTCCTCCAGCAGCTTGCCGCCGCCGTGGGTGACGACCGCAACCTCGGGCGCGAAGCCCTCGACGTGCTGCGCTTCCTTTTTGAGAAAGCTCTCCGGGATGAAGAGCGGAAAATACGCGTTGCGCGCGCCGGTCTTCTTGATGCGCCGGTCGAGCTCGTCGCGCAGCAGCTCCCAGATGCCGAAGCCGTCGGGACGAAACACCATGCTGCCGCGCACCGGCGAATAATCCGCCAGCTCGGCGCGCAGGATGACGTCGTTGTACCATCCGGCGAAATCCTGGCTGCGCGGGGTAACCTTTTTTTCGTTTTGCTTTTCTGCGGCCATCAGCTTGCGCGACGACTTGCACGTATCGTCAACTGGTCCAGTCTCCAGATATTATCGATCCAAATCAACGCGCCAAATCAACGCGGAGAAACGCCTGCAATAAGGAGATCGATTGATGAGGTTGAAACTCGCTGTCGCCGTGGCGTCGCTCTCCATCATCGCGCTGTGCGCGCTCCCGGTGCTCGCCGCCGAGTCCGTGCGGGTCATCGAGGTCAATGGCACCGGCGAAGCGCGCACCACGCCCGATGTCGCCAATCTGAGCCTGCAGGTCGAGACCCATGCTCCGACGGCGGAGGAATGCTCCAGCAAGAACGCGGCGCTCGCGCAAAAGGTCGTTCAGGCACTCAAGAGCAAGCTGGCCGGAAAGGGGACCGTCGTAACGGGCGACTACTCGCTCAACCCCGAATACGGCGACAACACACCGCGCCAGAAACCCGTCATCACCGGGTATGCCGCGCAGAATACCATCACCGTCGAGACCACCGAGATGTCGCTGCTCGGCTCGCTCATCGATGGCGCTATCTCGGCGGGCGCCAACCGTATCAACTATCTCAACTTCGGACTTCGCGACGACACCAAGGCGCGCCAGGACGCGATTGCCAGTGCCTCCAAGGATGCGCAGGCACAAGCGCAGGCGCTCGCAGCATCATTGAATGTGAAGCTGAAGCGGGTGGTGAGAGCATCGACGATTCCCGAGCGCGGACCCATCATGCCGATGGCGCGGATGGCGACCTCCTTTGCCAGTGGAGCATCGAATGCGCCGACGCCGGTGGAGGCATCGCAGATAACGGTCAGCGCAACTGTGTCGCTGACCTACGAGATTGAGTAGATCTCCAATGCCGCTATCAACCCGCTATGAACCAAGGAGAACACCGTGAAGAATTTCGATCACATCATCTATGAAACTCCTGCCGAGCATGTCGCGAAAATCACTCTCAATCGTGTCGCGACGCGCAATTCGCAAGACACCCACTTCCTCTACGAGCTCAACGAAGCGTTCGATCTTGCCTCGCAGGATGATCAGATCAAGGTGATCGTGCTGGCCGCCAACGGTCCGCATTTTTCATCCGGCCACGACTTGCGCGAACGCAACGGGGTCGAGAATCTGCGCAATCATAAGACGGTCGGGACCTGGTGCGGCTTTGGTTGCGCCGGCGCCGAGGCGCAAATGTCACGCGAGAAGGAGTTGTACATCGGCCTGTGCGAGCGATGGCGCAACATTCCCAAACCCACCATCGCCGCGGTGCAGGGGCGCTGCATCATGGGCGGCCTGATGCTCATCTGGCCGTGCGACATCATCATCGCCAGCGAGGACGCGCAGTTCGTCGACTATGCGACCAGCTTCGGCGTCAACGGGGTCGAATACCTAGCACATCCGTGGGAGATGGGCGCGCGCAAGGCCAAGGAATTTCTCTTCACCTGCGACTCGATGTCGGCGGCCGAGGCGCATCGTGTCGGCATGGTGAACCATGTGGTGCCGCTGGCGCAGTTGCAGGACTTCGCGCTCACGATGGCGAAGAAGATCGCGACCAAGCCGCTGTTCGCGCTGAAGCTGGCCAAGGAGTCGGTGAACGCGATGGAAGACGTGCAGGGCCGGGTCGCCGCGATGAATACCTCGTTCGCGATGCATCAGTTGGCGCATACCCACAACTTGAAGCTGTTCAACATGCTGATGGATCCGTCGGGGTTGCCGCCCGAAACCGCGAAGACCATCGGCCTGAATAGTGGCGCGAAGACCGAGTAGGAGCGGCATCGCACCTGCGACCGTTCCCCTCGCATTCGAGATTGAGTAGCTTAACGACGGATGCTGGGACCCGGCGACATCGCTCCGGATTTCGAACTGCCGTGCGCCATCAACGGACGTTCCTCGACGATTCGGCTGCGCGACCTGCGCACCGATCTGATCGCGGTGTTTTTCTATCCGCGCGATTTTTCTTTCATCTGTCCGACCGAGGTAACGGGCTTCAATCAAGTGTTGCGGTCCTTCCAGGATGCGCGATGCTCGGTGGTCGGTATCAGCGTCGACACCGTCGAGAGTCATCTCAAATGGGCCGAGGAACTGGGCGGCATCGATTATCCGCTGCTCTCGGATGCCGGCGGCAAGGTCGCGCAATCATACGGCGTTTTCGACGAGAAGGAACAGGTTGCCATCCGCGCGACCTTCGTGATGCGCAAGGACCGCACGGTTATGCATGCGATCGCCTGTCCGCTCAACGTCGGCCGTAGTGTGAGTGACACGCTGCGCGTGGTGCAGGCGATCGGCACCGGACAAATGTGCCCGGCCGAATGGACGCCCGGAATGGAAACCGGACCGAGCGACCGCAAATTCTAGGTGACTTCGCCGCGGGACAATTAACTTGCCCATCGACCCTTCCGAGAAACGCAAAGTTTTCGAGCGGCTTTCCAATGTGCGCGAAATTGTCTTCGGCATGCAGGACGGCGTGCTGACCACCGCGGGCGTGCTATGCGGCCTGAGTGGCGCGGTCTCCGATCATAAACAGGTGGTGCTCGCCGCGCTGGCTTCCACCGCGGCCGGCGCGCTCTCGATGGGTGCGGGTGCGTACCTCGGGGCGCATGCCGAAACCGAAATCGTCAGCGCGGAACTCGAGCAGGCGCGCCGCGAGGCTGAGGCGCATCCTTACGTCATCCAGGAAAGCCTGCTGGAGCAACTTTCGAAGGAGGGCCTCAGCCGCGACTCGGCCTATCGCGTGGTCAAGCTGCTGAGTACGTCTCGAAATGTGCTCATCAATACCGCCGAGGAAAAAGTCTATGGCCTCGCGAGCGGTCTGCTGGCGAACCCGATCGCCGACGGCTTCGTGATGGGCGTCGCGTTTGTCGTCGGCGCACTGGTGCCGCTGCTCCCATACTTCTTCATCGAGGATGGCCACCGCGGGCTCGTAGCAGCTTTGGGAGCGACCGCAACTGTCCTGTTCATCGTCGGATACTTTGAAGGCGTGCTCGCGCATCGAGTACAACGGTGGCGCTCGGGACTGCGCTTTCTTACCATCGCCATGAGCGCAGCCGCGGCCGGCTACCTCATCGGATTGGCGATCTCACCGCTCGGATCCGTGGCAGGCTAACATCGTCGTGCATCGATATTCCTCGGTCTCCGCTTTTCTCGCGCACTATCAGGTGTTGCGAATAATTCCCGCGTCCTCGATGAGCGACGACGATCGCAATCGTCTCGCCGCAATGGAAAAATTGCTCGAGGTGTTGCGGCCCGAGGAGCGCGAGGCGATCGTCTCCGACGCGTCGGATCCCGCCACCGTGCGCCATCGTGAACGCGCGTCGCTGCGATTGCGTCGCGAGCTGATGGCTCGTGGAGCCCTCGACGCCTGACCATGCTCGCCTATCTCCTTCGGCGGATTTTCTTCGGCGCATTCGTTCTGCTCGGCACCTCGCTTATCACCTTCGTGATCGCGTTCAAGGTTCCCACCGATCCCGCGGTCGCGATGGCGGGCGCCAAGGCTGACCCGCATACGCTCGCGACGATTCGTCACCAGCTCCATCTCGATGAGCCGATCTATGTCCAGTACGGCGACTATCTGGCGCGCGCACTTCACGGCGATCTCGGCCGCTCCTACATCCGTCGTGAGAGCGTGACGCGGCTCATCGTATCTCGATTTCCGGCGACGGCGCTGCTTGCAGTTTGCGCGATGACGCTCTCGCTGATCCTCGGAATCGCGATGGGACTGGTCGCCGCTGCGTACCGCGATACGGCGATCGACAACACCCTGCTGGTCGCGTCCCTCGCGATGGTATCGATGCCGGTGTTCTGGCTCGGCACCATGTTGCTGATCGCGGCGAGTGCGTTTACTCGCAGCATTCCGCTGGGCGGGCTCGCGGGGTGGAAGAGCCTGATCCTGCCGACTATCACGCTCGCGCTCGGATCGGCGGGCTACTACTCGCGTATCCTGCACACCAATCTCGGCGATGCGATGGAGCAGGATTACGTTCGCACTGCGCGGGGCAAGGGACTCTCGCGCACTCGCGCGATGATGAAGCACGCGATGGCCAACGCGCTGTTGCCGCTGGTGACTCTCGCAGGTCTTGACCTCGCGGGGCTGCTGAGCGGCGTGGTGTTGACCGAAACCGTTTTCAACTGGCCGGGGCTCGGACGTCTCGCGTACGAGGCAGTGTTCAGCCTCGACATCCCGCTCATCATGGGCACGGTGCTGTTCTCCGCGTTCCTCATCGTGATCGCGAATCTGTTGGTGGACCTGATGTACGCCTACCTCGATCCACGCATCCGGCTGGAGCAAATAGGTTGAAGGCGCGCGCCAACGCGATGGAGACTATCGGCGCGGCGATGGTCGCGAGCTTGATCCTGGTAGCACTGCTCGCACCGATTCTCGCGCCGCATGACCCCACTCGCGCGGTCGCCAACAGTTTCGGCGATCCGTGGCCACCATCCTGGAAGTTTCCCCTCGGTACCGATGCGCTCGGACGCGACATTCTCTCCCGAATCATTTACGGCGCGCGGATCTCGCTTGAGGTGGGAATTGCGGCAATGGTCGTCACTATGACGATCGGCGTCGCGATCGGGCTGAGCGCAGGATTTTTCGGCGGCCGCGTGGATTTCATCCTGATGCGCTTCACCGACGTCATGCTCACGTTCCCGGGATTGCTCCTCGCAATGGCGCTGGTGTCGGTGCTCGGCCCCAGCATCCGCAGCATCCTGATCGTGATCGGAATCGTCTCGTGGACATCGATCGCACGGGTGGTGCGCGCCGAGGCGCTGTCGATGTCGCAGCGCGATTTCGTGATGGCCGCACGCTCGTTAGGGGCACCGCCGCGGCGATTGATTGTGCGCCACGTGCTGCCCAACGTGGCGCCGACCATCATCGTGATGGCGGCGCTGGGAACCTCGGGCACCTTGCTCCTGGATGCGGCGCTGAGTTTCCTTGGCCTTGGAGTTCCGCCGCCAACCCCAAGCTGGGGACGCATGATTGAAGAAGCAACCATCTATTTTCGCGTCGCGCCGTGGCTGGCAACTTTCCCCGGCCTCGCGATCTTCTACGCAGTGTTGGGTTTCAATCTGCTCGGCTACGGCGTACTGAGGCGGCGCGCACGATGAAGCGGGATCGATTGCTCGCCATCATTGTTGCGACGATGGTCGTTCTCACCGGCTGTCAATCCCACCGCGATAATTTCGGATTTCCTCCGGGCGCGAAGGTGCTGCGACTCGCGAGCAATGACGACATTCCATCGCTCGATCCCGCCGCGGGATACGACACCGCGTCGTGGACCTACGAGCAGGCGATCTTCGACACCCTGCTGCGCTACGGCGATGCCGATGTGGAGCTGCATCCGAATTTAGCAACCGCATGGGAATCGTCGCCGGATGGAAGGACCTTCACTTTTCATATGCGCCACGATGGGCGCTTCAGCACCGGACGCGCGGTGACCGCCGACGATTTCAAATTCGGCATCGAGCGCGTGATCGATCCCGCGACGCTCTCCAAGGGAATGGAGTACTACCAGGGAATCGTCGGCGCGGCGGATTTCGCAGCGCATCGCAAGCCGCACGTCGACGGTATCGAGGTGCCCGATCCTTATACGATCATCTTCCACTTAATCGGTCCCGATCCGATCTTTCCGCACAAGCTGTCGATGCCGTTCGCATCCGCGGTGCCTCGCGAAGTGGTCGAAAAATGGGGTGAGGATTTTTCGAAGCACGTGGTCGGGAGCGGCGCGTTCAAGCTACGCGAATGGATCGGCGGGCAACGCCTGGTGCTGGACAAGAATCCGTATTACTGGAAAGCGGCCCAGTCGCATCTGGACGGCATTGCGGATCAATTGGGCGTCAACGTCGAGCTGCAATGGCTCAAGTTCGAGTCCAGCGAAATCGACGTGCTCGAGGCGATCCCGCCGTCCGAATTTCCCTACGTAATGAAGACGCCCGAGCTGCGCGCGCTCACCCTCAACAAGTCGACCGTCACGACTTCGTATCTGGGAATGAATTGCCAAATGCCGCCGTTTGAGGACGTGCGGGTGCGCCAGGCGTTCAACTATGCGGTCAACAAGCAGAAGCTGATCGAGGTCATCAACGGACGCGGCATCGTGGCGCGCGGAGTGCTGCCGCCAAACCTGCCCGGCTATGATCCCACCGTGCACGGATACGACTACGATCCTGCCAAGGCGCGCGCGCTGCTCGAGGCGGCGCATTTTCCCCACGACCTCAAACCCGCGTTGTGGTTTCGCTCCGACCAAACCGGTGAGATGCTGGCGGAATCCATTCAGCAGGACCTCGCGCTGGTCGGCGTGAGCATTACGTTGAAGCCGGTCGCATGGGGTCCGCTGCTGGAAGCGATTCGTCAGCCGCACAACGTCGAGCTCTTCATGGGAGCCTGGGAGGCGGATTTCCCGGATCCGGAAAACTTTCTCAGCGTACTGCTGTCGCGCAAACAATGGGGTTCGAATAACGACACCTTCTACAGCAATCCCGAGGTGGAAAAGCTGCTCGACCAGGCGGCATTGGTGACCGATTTGAAGGAGCGCTACGCACTCTACGATCAGGCGCAGCGCATCATCATCGCGGACGCCCCGTGGGTGTTTCTCTACCATCCGGTGAGTTACGTGATGCGCAAACCGTGGGTCCATGACTTCATCATGAACCCGATGCGCCCGACTCGATTCGAACCGATCTGGCTCTCAGAGCGGACGATTCGCTAGTTCGCTTCCTCGAGCGCGGTAAGCTCGCGGCTCGCGCGCGGCAGGAAGAACAAGCCGATCACGCCGTTGCAGAACATGAAGGTGAAGTGCGCGGCGAGGCTGTAGGCGAGGATCTTCGCCTCGGGCGCGTTGCCGGAGAAGAACAACAGCCAGGCAGCCTGACTGGTGCCCAGATGCGCCACCGCGATCGGCAGCGCCGCGGCAAGAAATACCAGCGGCAAGAACAGCATCAGCTTGATGAGCGGAATCGTGATCCCATACAGGGCGAGTGCGAAATATTGCGTGAGCACCGACGCGAGAAAGCTCGGCGCCTTGATGCCCAGGACGATCGCATAGTCGAGCGGGCGCGCCTTCAGGAAGGTACCCGCGATCGCTCCGCCGCGACTTTTGCTGATCCACTCATGCAGCGCGGGGTTGCGACGCGCCATCGCGAACAGTCCGATGATCGCGAAAAGCAGCAGCCATGCGATCACATAGGCGACGCGAAGTATCTTGACGATTTCAATCTGCGCGGGCGCGCTAGGACGATAGAAGATTACCCCTAGAGTCGAAAAAAGAAACAGTTGGTAGACCTCGAGCAGCGCAATAAACAGGATCGAGCTGAGCGCCTCCAGCAACGGGATTTTGGCTTTGCGATAAAGATAGTATGCGACGCCGCCCTGCCCGAGATTGGTGTTGATGAGCGCGAGCAGGTACATGCTGGCGCGGATCGGAACGATGTCGCGAAAACGCATCGGCGCGTTGAAGCGTCGCACCACCCAGGTCAGGCACAGCGAATCGATCATCCAGAAGAAAGCGGAGAAGGGCAGGAACACGGCGACGAACTCGAGCACCGGCGCCTGTTCCAGCGCGGCGCCGACCTTGGCCATTGGGATGCGCCAGAAAATCAGCGCGAAGATCGCGATGGTGCCTACATATGGTAGGGCTTTTTTCCAAAGCGGCGTCGCGCGCTTCGATGGCGCCGGTTCCGTTGAAGGACCAGGTGCGGTAGCCGGTCCGGCGCTCATCGTGGATCTTTCGGAACTCGCGCTGTTCCAATCAGGACACGCTCTCCGCGTTGATTCTCGGTCCACACTTCAAGCTGATGTTGCGGACCCTCGGCATCGGCGATGCGCGCGTGCATCGTCAGCGCATCGCCATAGAAAACCGGTTTGACGAGAGCGGCCTCGAGCCGGCCACCGTGCAGAAAGCCGACCCCGAACGAATCGACCAGGAAATTCGCCATCAATGCATAAGTCTGCTCACCGCCCGCAATCGGTGCGCGAAAGCCGGCCTTGCGCGCTGCCTCATCATCGGTGTGAATGTTCACCCGTGGCGTGCGACGCGGTGGAGATTCGACGCCCTCTTCGTAGGCTTCCGCGGCGTCGGCATCGAGGAGAAACGGCTTCGACATAATTTCGCGTTCCAGATTCGGTGCGGCGCCGCTCATGCGATTTTTCCCTCCAACAGCAGCACTGAAGTGATCGCCTGGCGCACCAGCAACTGGTCGGTCGTAGCGTCACGCGATTCGTATTCCAATTCGAAGTAAAACTTGCCGCGCTTGCGTTCGACCCTGGTAATGCGGCCCTCCGTCTTCACCGACTGATTGGCGCGCATCGGCGCGTGGAACTCGGTCCAGTGTTTAGCGTGCACGCCACCCGACCCGCCATAGAAGTGCGCCGCGATCAGCAGCGCGTAATCCTGCAACCTCATGGTGGGAGGCGCCAATTGATCGCCGCTGGAAGAATTCCTGGCGAATAGCGGGTTGGAGCTGCCGGTCCCGCGTGCGAAGGCCTCGATTTGCTCCGGCTGCACGACGTAGAAAATCGGCCCGAGCTTCATTCCCTGGCGGACGTTTTCCGGGCACATCAGAAGGCGTTTTTCAGTATTGGGCATTGGCGATTCCGAACGCGCCGGGCGCGCTGCCATTGAAGAGGTTTATCAGGCGTGCAAGATTTTGCCCACTCACAAACAATGGCAATTCAAAAGCTCAAGCATTCGCATCCCGCTCCGATTCATCTGGCCGGCGTCGATCCGGTAATGGCGCGGATCATTGAGCAGGTCGGCGCCTATGACGCGACCCATCGCCGCGAGCGATTTCCTGCGCTCGCGCGAGCGATTATCTTCCAGCAACTCGCGGGCAATGCGGCGCGCGCGATCCTCAAACGCTTCATCGAGCTGTATCCGCGACGTCGTTTTCCGTCGCCCGAGCAGGTGGTGGCGACACCGCTCACGCGCCTGCGCAAGGCCGGATTGTCAAAGCCGAAGGCGCTCTACATCAAGGGACTGGCAGCGGCCGTGGTCGCGAAGAAGGTGAATTTCCATCGCTTCCCGAAAATGGAGGATGACGCCGTCATTGCCGAGCTCACGCAGGTGAAAGGCATCGGGCAGTGGACCGCGGAGATGTTCCTGATGTTCAACCTCGGCAGGCCCGACGTGATGCCGGCCGGCGACCTCGGGGTGCAGAGCGCGGTAATGAAAGCCTACGGAATGGCGAAACGTCCGACGCCGAAGGAGTTGCGCGATTTCGCCGAGCGCTGGAAGCCCCATCGCACCGCGGCGGCATGGTACTTGTGGCGCAGCCTCGACGTGGTGTTGCCGGTAGATGCAGTGAAGGCGCCGCAAGCGACCGCATCGAAGAAGAAGCGCTAGGCCTCCATGTACGCGACGGCGACGCCGTCGAGCGGATCGATGATGCGCGCGATCTTGCCGCCTTGAATGGCGCCCTTCGGCTCGGTTGCTTGCATCCCGTTTGCGCGCGCGAGGTCGACCGCGCGCCGGATGTCCTTGCACATGAACGCGAGTCCCCAAACCTGCAGCGTCCCACGTCCCGGCCCGACGATCTCCAGCACTGTCTGCTCGAGTTTGAAAAACGCCTGGCGCACGCCGCCGCCGGCCTCGCGAATGCGTTTGCACGGGAGGCCGATTCTTTCATGCGCCGCGATCGCATCTTCGAGCGAAGGCGTCATCACCACGATGTGCTCGAGATAGTCCACGGTGTTTTGGTTCGCGCCGCACATCGCCTCGAGGTTTGCACGACGCGCGGCCATGTCGGCGCCGGCGTCGAGCTTGCCGGTCCACACGCCGGGGACGAAATTCGCGAATGAGATAGATCGCGCTGCGCCATCAGCGAGCGGAAGGGTTAGCTGATCCGCGCCGTCGGAACCTGCATGATCATCGACTCCCCACGTCCATCCGATGATTCCGCCACCTCGTTCAATCGGTGCGGCGAGCGGCTCCGGAATTCCGGAACCGGGCTGCGCGACCGCGACCAGCTCGATCTCGATGGCGCCGGCATGCAATCTGGCGACGTCCAATCCGCCTCCGCGCGAGCGTGTCGGCGCGACGGCGAAGCCGGCTTTCGACCATCGCTCGCACGCCGCCTCAAGTTCGGAGACCGCGACGAGGACTCGCTCGATGCATATAATCGGCACCTCGCAAACCTAGCTCGCACAGCGGGGAGCGCGAAAGGCTACAACGTCGGTTTGATGTTCTGGTTGAGGCGGAAGAAATTCGCCGGATCGTACTTGCGCTTGATCGCGGCGAGGCGCGCGAAATTGTCACCGTATGCGGCCCGAGCGCGCTCATCGCCTTCGTTTTCCAGATCGTTGACGTAGACGGCGCCGGTCGAATGCGGCTCAAGCGCCGCGAAAAAATCCTCCACCCATCGAATCGAGTGCGCGCGTGCGACATCCTCCTGCCAATACGACTGCACCCAGTATTCCCATCCGACGCGCCGGAATCCGAATGCGTTATCCTGCGGCTGCGAACACCACGGGCCGTGCCAGTACACCATCGTGATGCCGCTTGAATGGCTCGGCGCCGACGACGCGAACTCCCCTATCTTGTCGATAGCGGCTGCTTCGAGACTCTCAAGATGGCCGCCGCGCCGACAGCTCGAATAGTCGCCATCCGCGGGTGAATCCGAGCCCGCCCGCTGTTCGTCAATGTAGGATTTCGATTTGATCGAATCCTCGAAGGGCTTCATGAAGTTGCGCAGCGGATGCAGCGCGCGTTCAGCTTCCTTCCCGTCGCCGTTCCACACCACCGCGATGTCGAGCATGCGTTCGCCTGGAAACGGCAGGACCGCGGCGAGCAGAAAGAGTTCATCGGGAATGGTCGGCGCATACTGATTCAGGTAGCGGAGCACCTCGCGCATTTGCCGGATCGGATACTTGAGATGCCCGGCAGTAACGTCGCCGACCTTATGCAGCCGAAACTCGATCGATGTCACGACGCCGAAATTTCCGCTGCCACCGCGCACCGCCCAGAACAAATCGGCATGCTCATCGGCATCCGCGTTAAGGATGCGGCCTTCGGCGGTGACGACTTCCACGCGGGTGATGCTGTCGCATCCGAATCCCAGTTTCGGCGTGAGCGCGCCCTCGCCACCGCCGAGCGCGTATCCGGCGACGCCCACCGAGGGGCACGAGCCGAGCGGCACCGCCATCGAGAATGCGTTGGTAACCAGATCCAGTTCGCCCGCGAGGACGCCCGATTGAAGCCGCACCCACGCGCGATTCGGGTCGATCTCGATGCGCTTCATGAGCGACAGATCGATCACGAGGCCGCCCTCGCAGGCGCCATGGCCCGCGAAGCTATGGCCTCCGCTGCGCACCGCGACCAGGAGATCATTGGCGCGCGCGAACTCGATCGCGCGCACGACATCCTCGGTTTCGGCGCATCGCGCGATGATCGCCGGATGAAGGTCTACGGCGTGATTCCACACGCGGCGAGCGGTTTCGTAACGCGCGTCGGTCGGGAGAATCAGCTCGCCTTTGAGTCTGTCCGCGAATTTGCGGACCGCGGCGGGCCGAAGCGAGGAGGGCATCACCTTTCGACGGTGCGGACGCGCGCTTTGTTCAGCCGCGATTGCGGCGCGAGCGGACCGGCGGATTGAGCGGCTTGAGATGACTGACCCGCTTGGACGGCTGCGTGCTGGGGCCGGTGCGATGCTGAAACTTCATGTCGGCGCCGCAATGTGGACAGTTGACGTCCTTCCATTTCACCGGCCGCGCGCAGTAGGGGCATTTGTACCGATTGCGTGCGATCCAGTACAAACCGACCGCGGTGAGCGCCACCATTATCAGTCCGATCAGCGTCTGTTTCACGGGCTTGCGATCCGCTCAGGCGAGGCCCTCTTTCAAAGCATCGTCGAGCGCGCCGATATTCACATGATGGCCCTTTGCCATCAAGTCGAGAAATGCGCGCAACTCGTCGTCGGTGAGGCCTGCAAGGTTCTCTTCGATCTTGCGGATGACCCAGCGCTGGCCGCGATTGAGTAATTCGAGCTTGCCGCGGAAGTCATTCACCGCGCGAACCTTCTCGACGAAGTCACCGGTCTTATTCGACGGCGCGCCGCCGAGGCGCCGCACATGCGCGGACAGCTCGCCGGCGTAGTAGCCCTCGTCATGACCGACCTTCTTCAGCAACTCGCGCAGTTCCGGCGATTTGGCCATCTGGGTGAGCTCGTGCAGAACCCGCCCGCCTGCTCGCTCGGCTTCGCCGAGGGTATTCAAAAATCCTTCGAGCGTTGCATCCATGAGAAGATCCTAGCATCGGAGGCAAGGACGATCTCCAGCCCCATCGGAACGTCTCACCAAATCGGAACCACCGGGCAATAAACCGCGCCGACGGCGCCGCTACCGCGCGACAGCGCCGCCTTGAGCATCATCAGCGCGGGCGCCATCGAGCGCATCGCGGCCGGAAGTTCAGGCGCGCGCGCCGTAATGAGGCCGCCGCTAAGCAGCTTCGCCAGCGGGCCCTGCTGCTCGGGCAATTCCACCAGGCCGACCTCGCGATCGGGTGGAATTTTGACCGCTTTTTTGGCCGCCGCGAGCGCCTCGGTAAATCCACCAATCTGATCGACCAGCTTGTTATGCAGAGCCTGCTCGCCGGTCCACACCCGTCCCTGCGCGATCGCATTTACGTCTTCGATGCTGAGGTGGCGGCTGTCCGCCACTACTTTGAGAAACTTCTGATAGGTGTCGCCGAGCAACTGGTCCTGAAAAATTCTCATTTGCGCCGAGGTGAAGTCGGCGAACTCATCGAACATCTCGACGTTGGCCCCGCGGGTGACCGCGCCAGTGTTGAGGTAGATCTTTTGGGTGGCCGGCCCGATGTTGAATTTGCCGCCGAGCACCCCGATCGATCCGGTGATCGTTCCCGGTTCCGCGAAGATCAGCGAGCCCGGCATCGAGACCCAATAACCTCCCGAGGCCGCATATCCCGACATGCTGACGATGATCGGCTTCTTCTTCGCGGTGAGCTCTGCCGCATGCCGAATCAGCTCCGAGGCAATCACCGAGCCGCCCGGCGAGTTGACCCGCAAGATGACCGCCCGCACCGAATCGTTCTCACGCGCGCTCTTGAACGCCTCGTCCAGGTCGTCGGAAGCGGCCATGTCACTGCCGGTCAGCCCGAACCCCTGCGCCTCGCCGCGCACGATTTCACCGTCGCAATAGATGACCGCGATTTGATCCTGCGAGCCGAAGCCCGAGATTATGCTGGGATGCACGTAGTCGGTGAATTTCACCATCCGATGGGTGCCGCCGCCGTGATGCTTGATGCGATCGGTGAACTGGTCGTCGTATTCGAGGCGCTCGACCATATGGGTCTTGAGGCTGAGGCCGGCGTTGAGCGGCGCCTGATCGACGATCGCGCGCATCGCCTCGACGTTGATGCCGCGCTCTTTAGCGGTTTGCCCCACAATCTGGTCGAACATCGAACCGATCAGCGACTCGTCCTCTTCGCGCTGTCCTGGAGTGAAGTCCTTCTCGGTGAACATGTTGGCGGCGCTCTTGTATTTTCCGATCGAGGCGAAATTGGGGCGGATGCCCAGCCAGTCCAGGGTCCCGCGCGCAAAGATTTCACGCATTCCAACACCGACCAGATCGAGTTCGCCCTCGGGCATCAATGAAATATCGCCGGTCGCAGCCGCGACCAGATAGGGAAGATTGCCGGGCGACATTTCGCCGGCGGTCTCGACGTAGGCAGCGGTCCATTTGCCGGACGCCTTGAAGTTGCCAATCAACGCCGCGATCTCCTGCGCCTGTGAGAGTTCCATTCGGGTATCGATAATCTTGATCGCGAGGCCCGCGATGCGCTGATCCTTGGCGGCCTTGGTGAGCGCCACCCGCATCACGTTCAAGGGCGTTTCCTGCGGACTCAGCATTCCCAGCAGGTTGACGCTGCCGCGCTCCACCACCGGGCCCCTGAAGGTGACGAGCAGGACCGAGCCGGGCTGCACGCGATGCGAAATGTACTGGGAGAGGAGTGCGATAATGCCAAGCACGGCAAATATCGCGACCGTCCGCAGCAGCCATCGAAGAGCTCTCTTCATCATCCGGGTTTCTCCCTTACGCAGGTGCCGGCCTTACGCATCTCGAATCGTTCCGCCGATGCATGGCCCAGCAACTATCCAAACACGTCCGCACACGCGTATCCAACCTCGAAGTTGAAGTCAGGCGTGAACCTTCTATTTACGGCCGGAGTAGACTGCGAAGATCAGATTTCGATACGCCGCGCTGACCTCGCGAAATCCGGTTTCCCGCAGCCAGTTCATTTGCGCGTCCAGGGTGGCGCATCGATCGTGCTTCTGGCGCTCGATCGCGGAGGCCAGGTCGGACTCGGTCGCGCCGGCATCACGGGCCGCGCGCTTCCAGTCTTCATTGGTGCGGCGCTCGATTTCGTCGCTCTCGCCCAGGATCACTTCGGCATTGATGAAGATTCCGCCCTCGCGCAACGCGTCGTGGATGCGCACGAACAGGGCGCGCTTCTCGTCGTGCTCGAGGTGGTGAATCGAGAGCGCGGATACAATCGCGTCGAAGGTTCCGGGCAGAGGATCGCGGCCGTGATCGAGCAAGACATAATGTAGTCGGGAATCGATGCCGCTTGCGCCCGCAAATCTCGCGCGCGCCAGCCTCAGCATCTCAGGTGCGATATCGGCGAGCAAAATTCTGGCGCGGGGAAACCTGCTCGCGATGAACTGCGAGAGCACGCCGGTTCCCGCGCCGAGGTCGAGCACCTCGAATTCCCGACCGCCGTCGAAGGGAATCAGCCCGGCCGCGGCGCCGTACAACTCATCGAAGCATGGAACCATCTGGCGCCGGCTCCGATCGTAGATCTGTGCGTCAGAGTTGAATGCGTCGCGGACCGCTTCGTGCGAATTCGCCATCCCGCGAGGATAGCATCGCCGGCGCTTTTTCGTAGCCGCGAGGCTATCTCCGAGGCGTCACTTGCCGATGCCGACGACGGTCACCGCCTTCGACGGATGCCTGGGGTCGTCGCTCGTCACGGTCAGGCTTAGGGGGCCGACCTTGCCGCTGGCGGTCGGCGTGAACTGCACGCTGATCGGCGGCGAAGATTGGCCTTTGGCGAGCGTCATTGCTCCTCCGCCCTGCACCTGGAACGGCGACGGCAGCGAGCCGATCGTGACATGGAGGTCGCCCTTGCCCGCGTTTCGGACTTTGAAGGTTGCCGTCTTGGTCGACTCGACGGCGACCCGGCCGAAATTCAACCTCGCACGGCTGAGGCGGATCGAACCGGTCGCGGGCACCACCGAACTGACGCCGAATACATCGAGCTCGCCGGCCGAAGCGACGTAGACTTTGCCATTGGCCACGGTGGGAATCAGAAAGGCATCGTTGGTGTAGGTCCACGAGCCGGCCGGAACATCGAAGACGATTTGATTGGTCAGATCGGTCGCCGCAAAAGCATCGAGTCGAAGCGGTCCATCGCCATCACCGGGCGGGTCCGAATGTTTGATGGCCCATAGAATCGCGGTCGAGGCATCGCCGCCGTTGGATGAAATGGCCGGGATGGTTCCGCCATGCGGAAAATTGTAGGTCGAGCCGGAGGTCTGATTGGGAGCGCCGCCCGCCACGGTGCCCGGGCTTAGCGTTCCGTCGGCAAGGTCGTATTCGATGATGGGTGAGTAGTCGCCCGAATAGTAGACATACTGGCGACCGGAGGAATCGGCGAAGTATGCGGGAGCGCCCCAGAACGCATCGCGATTGGAATCGCCGTTGGTATCCGCGGTGCCCAACACGCGCCACAGCTTCTGCACGACATTGTCGGTGCAGGAAACCATGTCGCTAACCTGAGTCGGCGTATAGCCACCCATCGCGGTCCGATCGACCAGGTAGATCGAACCCTCCTTACCCGCGAAGGTCAGGAGCTTGGCGGGTCCACTGCTCTGATCGGGCAGGACCATCGGCGCGCCGGAACCGAGATCGATATCGAGATCGTCGAGCTCCTGTTGATTGCAGGGGGTGAAGTAGTCGCCGACGCTAAGGCTCGGACCCAGCCGCAGCGCGGTATCGCCATAGTTCGAGCCGCCGGTGTTCACATCGAATGGCCCATTGGCGGTGAGCGCGTAGATCGATGCGTCGTCGGCCACCATTCCGACGCTGGCCTGCCAGATCGATCCTCCGCCGACGCCGGGAGCCAGGTTCGGTGAGGTGTTGAAGACTGCGACTTGCGCCAGCGAGGTTTTGTCGTAGGCGATTATCCATCCCTGGTAGGCGCCGTTGTCTTCGTGCGAACTCCACGCGGTGTACACCTTGCCTGAAAACAGCGTCAGCCCGGCTCGATTGAATTCGATCAGCGGATCGAAGACCACATTGCCGTTGTCCTGGGTGCCGCCGGTGCCGGGAAACGTCGCCTGGATGTCGACCGGGCTGTTGGCGCGCTCCTGCCCATTGGTGATGTCGAGGGCATGGAGGCGCTGATGAAACACCGCGGGGTTGCCGGTCGTCTTGCTCGCCGCGATCGCATATATGGTCCCGCTGGCCTGGTCGATTACGGGTGCTCCGGTGACGCCCATTTTCGGGATGCGATTGTTGTCGTAATCGTCGGTGACCTGAAAGGTCTCGCCGGACGGAGTCAGATTGGTGGACCACAGCGGCGAACCAGCTTTGTCGGCGTCGAAGGCGTACACAGTGTTGTTCTCGGTCGCGAAGAAAATCACATTGTGGACTTTGGAGCGGATTTTCAGACCGGGGACATAGAGCGGCTGCGAATAGGTCGGGCCATCGGTCTTATCCTTGAAGAGGAATTTGAAATTCGATTTCACGTTGGCGACGGTCAGGCGCGTCTCATTCGGATTCCAGCCGCTATGATGGTTGTCGTACATCTGGGTGACGACCGACGGCGGGGCGGCCATGACGGTCGAAGTCAGGAGGATCACGCCCGCGAGCGCGAGCCAGATTGGTTTGAGGGTCAAGGTGACGTGCTGCCTCATAATGCTTTTATTATCTCGTCCTATACTACTCTACGATGTCATAGCCTAATTTACCACAGCTAATCGTTAGAGGTTCGAGCAAAAAAATGCTTTCAATTTGGGGGATTTCGCCGGGTTATGCTGGATGACGCTCGGTGCGACTTTTGAATTCTGTTTTCGTCACTTGCGATCAGTTGTGATCTTAATTCTAGCACGCCCGAGACTTGAGATAAGCCGCTTCTTCTAGACGAATTTGACCGGGTTTTCTTCGCCGCACCTTCCCACGAATATTGGCCCCGATTGCGCGGGCTCCCCGATCTCGCGATAAATGGCGCCGTGAGTGGGAGTGCGCATGAATCATCCGGCGAGGCCGCCGCGACCGGCGCCACGGCATCGACGGCGCTGCTCAGCGAACGGCCACTGGGTGCGATGCACTACCGGATCCTCGCGCTATGCTTCGCCGCGTGGATTTTCGACTTCTATGATCTGATTCTCTATTCCTTCCTGCTGGTGCCGATCGCGCGCGACCTGCATTTCAGCACCACCGATTCTTCGCTGCTGCTGGGAACTTCCTTTTTGATGACGGCGGTCGGAGGCGTCGCTTTCGGCTTTCTCGGCGATCGCTTCGGCCGCAAACCCATCGTGGTCGCGACCGTCACCATCTATGGACTGGGCACCCTGCTGTGCGCGACCAGCCATTCGCTGCTGGACCTGATGCTCTATCGATCCTTCACCGGACTCGGCATCGGTGGCGGATGGGCCTCGGGTCAGGCGCTAATCGCCGAAAGCATGCCGGCCAAACGGCGCGGGCGCTACGCGGGATATGTGCAAACCGGCGCGCCGCTTGGCGTGTTGCTGGCCGCGGCGGCTTCGGGATATCTCGAGCCGCAACTCGGATGGCGCTGGGTGTTCGCGCTTTCATCGCTGCCCGCCGTCGTCATCGCGATCGCCGAATGGCGTTATCTGCCCGAGAGCGACGTATGGCAGCGCACCGGCACGCGCGCCTTCTTTGGTCCCGACGAATGGGCCGCGGTGCGGACGCATCGTCACGTCATCGCGCTACTGGGATTTTGGCTGTTGCTCAATTCGGAGGCCTACTGGTTCACCTACAGTTGGATGCCCGGGTACTTGCAGATGCAACGCGGGCTGAGCACGGCGGAAAGCGGACGCCTGATGGTGCACATGCAGTACGGGGGCGTATTCGGCTACGCGATTTTCGGGATGCTCGCGGATCGCTACGGACGCCGCCCGATGTTCACCTTGTTCGCGCTCGCGCTCGCGATCGGACTCATCCCCGCGACACTGCTGTGGCCGCAAGCCTCGCGCATCCCGGGACTGGTCGCAGTGGCAATGATGGTGGCGGGTTTCGGCACCGGAGTCTGGGCGGGGGCCGCACCCTATATGTCGGAGCTGCTGCCGACCCGGGTGCGCAACGCCGCGATGGGCGCGCTGCTGAACATGACGCGCGGATTTCAGTTCTTCACCCCGTTGGTCATCACCGCGCTCGGCAAGCGTTTCGGCCTGGGCGCGGCATTGTCGCTGGGTGCGCTGTTCTCGCTCGCAGCCGCCGCGATGGTGTGGACATTGCCCGAAACGCGCGGCCGATCGATTACCGAATTGGATAGTCCGGCGGTGAACGCCGCGACCTCGATCTGATGGGCGACTGGACTCGCGCGACGCGGGAGAATCACTCTTCGCGCAGTCCGAAAACCGAAGACGGTTTTGAAGACCTGCGGGCATCAAGTCGGATACGCAACAAGGAGCAGCGCGCCTCGCGCACGCTGCTCCTTGCCATACTGGATGGTGTCGATGCTGACGCCTACGGCCCCGGGATCAGCAGAATCGACTGGGCCGTCATCACCTGCATGCCTCCGCTGACGTTGGTGCTGGCCATCGCGGTAAAGGTTCCCGACGGGGTTCCCTGTCCGGGTGCGGCCAGGTCCCCCGACGCGAGGGTGAAGCCTTCCTTGCTCGACTTGATATTCGAGCGTTGCGCTATCGCGCCCGGCTCGGTGATGGTCGGTGCGAGGAAGCTTTGCGCACCATAAAAGTAGACCAGCAGCTCGTTGTTGTGATTCGGGGTCAGCGATGGAGCCGCGCTGGAAACCGGATTGGGTCCCCCTGCGGTAGCTCCCGAGGACAGGTCGATGGGAGTCGCCGAGGCGCCCCGCCATGCGCCGATGACACCGGCGGCATACTGCGGAGCCAGGCTCCAGCTATAAGAGGATGGTTCGCTCCCGCCCGCGACTTTGTAGTAGAGCCATGAAGTCATCTTGTTACCGGAGACGGTTCGCGAGTCATGCCGGACCGCCGTCCAGCCGGCCGGGGCTACCGGCACATTGGTGCCGAGCGCATCGGCAATGACGATCTGCGCGATCAGTACGTCGCCCAACCCTGAAGTTCCCGGCCGGCCGATGGTCAAAGTTGAGACCGGCTGGCCGAGATCCGCCAGCGGACCAGTGGCCACGAAGGCTATGGCCGGGGTTGGTACCGGGGTTGCCGTCGGGGTCGGCGTCACCGGTAGTGGCGTCGCGGTTGGTGTAACTGGAACCGGCGTCGCGGTCGGTGTAACTGGAACCGGCGTCGCCGTTGGGGTGGCCGGCGGAGGCGTCGCGGTTGGAGTCGCGGTGGCCGGGGTATTGTTGGGTACCAGCAGAACCGCCTGTGCAGTCATCACCTGCATGCCGCCCAAGAAATTGGAGGTCGCCATTGCCGGATAGGTCTGCGAGGGATTGCCTTGCGGCGGTGCGGCCTTATCGCCGTCAGCCAGCGTGAAACCCTCCCGCACGGACATGATATTGGAGCGCTGATCGATCGCACCTTCGGTAATGGTGGGGGCGATGAAGCTTTGCGCACCATAGAAGTAAACCTGCAACTCGCCGTCGTGAGTCGGCGTCAACGACGGCGCTGCGGCAGAAACCGGATTGCCCACTCCCGCGGTGGCACCGGAGGACTGATCGATCGGTGTGGCTGAGGCGCCGCGCCATGCGCCCATGGTGCCGGCCGCATACTGCGAAGCTAATTGCCAGCTATAAGAAACCGGCTCGCTCCCTCCGGCGACCTTGTAATAGAGCCAGGTGGTCATCTTGTTGCCGCCGGAGTTCACCGTATCGTGTCGGATCACGGACCATCCCGCGGGTGCGGTAGGCACGTTGGTTCCGAGCGCATCGGCAATGACGATCTGGGTGAGCAGCAAGTCGCCTGACAGAACTCCCGCGGGCAGATTGATGGTCAAGTTCGAAACCGGCTGACCCAGATTTGCCAACGCGCCCTGTGCTACGAAGACGATGGCTGCCGGGGTCGCGGTCGCCGTCGGAGTCGAGGTAGCGGGGGAGGTCGGCGTCGGAGTCGGTGTCGCGGTGGAAATCGGAGTTGGTGTCGGCGTAGCCGGCGGCGGCGTCGAGGTGGCGGTCGCCGTCGGCGTAGGGGTCGAGGTCGGGGTGGAAGTCTCCGTCGCGCTCGGAGTCGGCGTGGAGGTTGCAGTCGAGGTTGGGGTAGCAGTTGACGTTGGTGTTGGTGTCGGAGTGTCGGTCGGCGTCGGAGTTGGGGTATCCGTTGAGGTCGGGGTAGCGGTTGCGGTCGCCGTCGGGAGAGGAGTAGCCGTCGCGGTCGGCGTCGCGGTCGCGGTTGCGCTAACCGTCGGGGTGGCGGTCGGAGTTGCCGCGGCGTTCTGCGCTGACGGGGGAAGCACAATCGCCACCGCGACCTGTCGTGCGGTATTCATCGAGGCGGTCTGAGCGGCCGCCGCAAAGGCATTGGCAACTGGATCGTACAGTTCGGTTGAAGCGAGAATCCCGGAATCGCCAAAGCCTCCAGCGATCAAGATTTTGCCCGCGTTGGGACCGGTCGTGATGGTGGTAGCGGTCGCGTAGTAGCGTCCGGTATTCATCGACGCGGTCTGGGCGGCCGCTGCAAAGGTATTGGTAGCCGGATCATAAAGTTCGGTCGAAGCGAGAACTCCGGAGTTGGCAATGCCTCCAGCGATCAAAATCTTGCCCGCGTTGGGGCCGGTCGTGATGGTGGTCGCGGTCGCGCTACGGCGCGCGACATTCATCGAGGCGGTCTGGGCGGCCGCCGCAAAGGTATCGGTCACCGGATCGTACAGTTCGGTTGAAGCAAGAGACCCGGAACCGCCAATGCCTCCCGCGATCAAAATCTTGCCCGCGTTCGGTCCCATCGTGATGGTGGTGGCGGTCGCTTCGACGCGCGCGGTATTCATTGACGCGGTCTGCGCGGCCGCCGCAAAGGTATTGGTAAGCGGATCATACAGCTCGGTCGATGCAAGAGACCCGGAATCGCCAGTGCCTCCCGCGATCAAAATCTTGCCCGCGTTCGGTCCCATCGTGATGGTGGTGGCGGTCGCTTCGACGCGCGCGGTATTCATTGACGCGGTCTGCGCGGCCGCCGCAAAGGTATTGGTAACCGGATCGTAAAGGTCGGTCGAAGCGAGAACTCCGGAGTTGGCAATGCCTCCAGCGATCAAAATCTTGCCCGCGTTGGGGCCGGTCGTGATGGTGGTCGCGGTCGCGCTACGGCGCGCGACATTCATCGAGGCGGTCTGGGCGGCCGCCGCAAAGGTATTGGTAACAGGATCGTAGAGCTCGGTTGAAGCGAGACTTCCGGTGGAAGAGTTAAAGCCCCCCGCGATCAGAATCTTGCCGGCGTTCGGTCCCATCGTGATGGTGGTCGCGGTCGCTAAGTAGCGCCCGGCATTCATCGACGCGGTCTGGGCGGCCGCTGCGAAGCTGTTCGCGGCCGGGTCGTAAAGCTCGGTCGACGCCAGAACCTCTGAATCACCGGCGCGACCCGCGATGAGCACCGTGTCGCCGAAGGTCTGCTCGACCGCTCCAATGTCGCAGGCGCTCAAGCCATTGAGAGGGTTGGGGCGGGTGAACCCGCGCTGATCGAGGGCCGGACAATTAGCGCTCGGAATCCCGGCGATGGCGGGACTGTTGGCCTGCAATCCGATGGTCTGGTTGGGGCCGCCGTTGTAGGTCAGCCCATCCGCATCGAGGAAGGGATTGACGTTGTCTCCGATGGTCTGGTTGTTGGCACCTATGCTGGCTGCCGAATCTGCATGTAGCGTCATCGGAAGATGTTGTTAAGGCTCACGACCGTGATGTTCGCACAGCTATTGCAGTTCCCGCCAGCCGCGCAGATTGAGTTGGTAAGATATCGAGCTGCTCGGATGGTGGCTTGCGAAGATTTGCGCCGAAAGCGATAGCGTCTCCCGCTGACCACTTGTATTGCAGGATAGAAGGTGCGCTGATCACGGTTAGAGGTCCAAATTCAGTGAGGATCGCACCAGCTGTCCGCTGCGCCTTCGACGGAGACGAGGACTTTTTCTGGAGAAGGTGCTATTGGTGATCAACGACGACGTCACCGATGGTGATTCTAAATGGCGCTCGCCGTTGGCTGGTCGGATGGAGCTGTTGCCCGAAGAAAAGGCGCTCCGATAGATGGTAGCGTACAGAGCCTGGTTCACGTTGAAGCATGCGCCGCCATTGCGCGGATGCCGAGTCGCACTATTGCCCGAGAAGGCGCTGTTGAGCTGATCGTCAGATTTCCAGCGGCCCAGGACCATTGCCATTCGAGAATCGCGCCGCCACATGCCGACAGTGTTGTTAGCAAATGATTACTGCTTCGTAATCGCAAGTGTTCCATCGTTGGAAAATCCGGCGCCTAGGGTGGCGTTGCCGTTGGCCACACTTAGTTTGTTCAACGTGAGCGAGCCGCCGTCCGCTACCTGACCAACTTCAACGGAGTTTCCTCCGCTCACAATGATAGTCTGTCCGGTACCGTCGATCGTCAGTGTGGTGCCAGACACGACTGTAGGAAGCGTGACGCCCAGCGTAATCGTGCCGCTGACGCTGAAATTGATGGTGTCAGTGCCAGTCCCAGGCGTGCAGTGACCGCCGCTAACCTCTCCCATCGCGTTCGCGTTGGCGATCGCCTCGCGCAGGGTACAGAACCCCATGGCAGGGGTGTCACTGGTCGTGTTGACTGTGATGATATTCGGGGGGGTCGCTTTCGAGAACGGGCAGAACCACCAGGATTACCAGCGGAACCGAAATCGCGAGGATCTCCAAGGAGGAATTTTATCGAGGTGCGCGCGGCCGAGAAGCCCCGAAGGCCTGCACGCGCGGCGGCCAGGATGAGATGCAAGTGCGCTGACGCCGTGTCAACAAACCACCGCGAAAAAGCCTTCATCGCTGCGTTCCTCCCCAAAAACCTTTGCGCGCGACGCTACCATCAGCTCTGTCGCGCTCAGCGTCCAGATCTATGTGCGATACCAATGCTGCAACGAAATGCGGGATGGCCAGCGAGGACGGATCGTTCCCCCACAAGCAGCCACCCTCAACCCAGACCGCTTGTCTATGATGCTGGTATCAGAAAGAAAGTGGTGGAGTGCAATCAAAACCGTCGGGAGGGACCAGAAACCGGATCGAAGCCCTTCGAAAGGCGCTTCGGGCTTCAATTATCTAATCGGTTGGTTTTTGCGAGATCGCATCTCAGGCGCCGCCTGCGTCCAAACCAATCAGGGACGCAGCGTCGGTGCGTCGCTCGCATACTTTTGTCAATGGATCGGCCGCGCGATTCGGACAAACCTGGGCCGTCCGGCGGTGAACGCCGCGACCTCGATCTGATGGGCGACTGGACTCGCGCGCCGGCTTCGGTCCAGGCTCGCGCTTTGCCAATTGCGGCCACAATTTGCTAAGCAACCGGAGACTTCATCACAAATTGATCAATCGACGAGCGATGAGACTTGCGGTCTCTATCGAAGGGGAAGGCATGAAATTTTCTGGCATGCGCGGTAATCCGGCACGGCTGTCTCTCATGGTTCTGGTTTCGGCGCTACTAATTGGAGCGGGTAGTCGCGCCGATGCAGGAACGGTATGCGTCAACCCCAAAAACAGCTCGTGCGCGGCGTCGATCGGACAGGGAGTAGTGCTGGCATCGCCGGGCGACACCATAAATGTCTCGGCGGGAACGTATAAAGAAGAAGTGGTGATCACCAAGCCGCTGACCCTGGCAGGCAACGGAAATCACGGCAAAAAGGTCGTCATCGATGCGACCGGGCTGCCGCATGCCATCTACATCACCGGCGTGACCGGACCATTGGTGGTGAAGCAGGTCACCGCCGCCAATGCCCTGCGCGAGGGAATCCTGATCGAAAATTCCACCAACGTCACGGTGAAGCAAAGCACCGTGATGAACAACGATACCGCGCTGGTGTTTACCACGCCGGCCTGTGACCCGGGCGCCGCGCCCTGCTGCCCGGGCGCGTTTCCATTTGAGCAGGAGGATTGCGGCGAAGGACTGCATCTGCTCGGGACCAGCTACTCGCTGATTTCGGACAACCTCGTGCAGGGCAACCAGGGCGGCATCCTGCTGACCGACGAAACCGGCGCGACCTCGCATAACCTGATCACGGGCAACGTGGCGAAGAATAACGCTACCGATTGCGGCATCACGCTGCCGTCGCATCCGCCGTGCCTTGCGGGTTCGAATGATGTCGCCGGCTGCATCGGTGGGCCGCAGATCGGGACGCCGTCGCCGGGCGTTTTCGCCAATTCGGTGATCGGTAACACCTCGATTGGCAATGGGGGCGCGGGGGCCGGAATCTTCACCCCGACGCCGGGAACCGCGGCCTACGGCAATCTCATCGCCAACAATGTGCTGCGCAACAATGGATTGCCGGGAGTCGCATTGCATAGCCATGCGCCGGGACAGAATCTCAACAACAACGCGATCACCGGGAACCTCATCAGCGGCAACGGGCCCGATGATGGCTCGACCCAGAGCACCGGCATCGCATTGTTCAGTGACGACACGGCCACCGCGTCGCCGCTATCGGAATTGTCGGTCTATGGGAACACCATCCGGGACGAGGAGGTGGACATCTTCGTGGGGACGGCGGCGAACAACATCAGCGTGTTCTTCAACAACCTGGGCGGGACGGGCCTGGGCATCCTGAATGTGGGGGCGGGCATCGTCAATGCGCCGACCAACTTTTGGAATTGCGCGGAAGGGCCGACCAGTGCGGGATGTTCGCATATCGAAGGAAACGTAAACTATATTCCTGCGCTCACGAAACCATTCAACGTCAATCGGCTAAACAGGAAACAGAAGTCGCTCGTCAATTGATTGCGGGCGAGAGGTTGCTGGGGTCCGCAGAAAACTTAATAATATCGCGGACTTACGTCGCTTTTCTCCGCGCTGGAAGTGGCTTTGTTTTTGTCCTTTTGCCCCGGCTTCATCACCGAACCAAAGGCAACGATAACGCGGCTTCTCGACCCCTCGATTTAAAAAATCGCAGTATTTCCGCGGATAGTTTGGCTTCGTTTATGTAAATCGCCTCCACGTTGCCAGCTCGAGGGCCGTGGCATCAGTAGTGGGTTTGTTTTTGCATTTTCACCGATGAGTTCGCCCCGTATGCGCAGTCTTCGTTTCTACGGCTAACATCATGTTACACGATGACGACTGCCGGATAAACCTTGAAAGGCTCGTGGCGTTATGGCGGACGAAGCAGAAGACCATCGCGAATCGGTCGCCCACATGCTCAGCGGTTCCTTCGGAAAGTCGCCGCGCTGATCCTGGTCTTCGTTCCGCTAGATTAGTTATTCAAAGGCGACCAGCTCGGACCGAACTTTTCGATCGAAGCGATTGGGGTGGCCATCGTCTCTGGCTTGTTGCTCGTGTCTCGAATAATCCTTGAAAGAAGGAAATGATCGAATCTCTGTCACGTATGCACCTCTTGGTAGCGGCTGTCCTGATGGCTGGCGCGGGCCTTATCGCTGTGGTTCCGAGCGTGCTCTACATGTTTTACGAGCGCACGGCTTTGGAGCGCGCGCGCCGGAAAGCCCGCGCCGAATCTGTGGGCGATACTTCCCGAGAAACTCCCAAAGCCGCGCACGCTTGATTTCGCGAGGCATCGCCGACTGGCTAGCTGAATTTCGGCATCACCTTTTCCGCGAACAGTCGCATCGAATCCATCACGTTGCGATGCCCGCTCTGGCCGCCCACCTCGAACCAGCACACCAGGCGTGAGAAGTTGAAGCGCTCGCGCAATTCCGCGATGCGATCGATGCAATATTGCGGGTCGCCGAAAATGCCCATCGTCGTGTCGACCGTCTCATACGGCACCGAGCGCAGGCGCTCCTGCATCATTCTGAATTGAGTCTGCTGCGCAGGCGATGGGCCCTCCGGTTCGATGATTTCGCCAACCGATTTGAAATAATGCTGCAGGCTTGGCTCGACGATGGCGCGCACCGCTGCACGGTCGCGTCCCACCTGCACCATCAGCGCTGCCGCGAGCCAATCGTCGGGCGTCTGCTTGCCGGACTTTGCGAGCGCATCCTTATATATCACCAACCGCTCGCCCAACACCGGGATCGGATTAACCGGGCCGCCCGCGAAAATCGGATAAGCGTGCTCGCCTGCGAAGACGAACGTATCGACGCTGTTGGCTGCGAGGCGAATCGGTGGATGCGGCTTCTGGAGCGGTTTCGGAACCACCTCGATATTTTCAACATTGAAATGCTCGCCGTGAAATGAGAGCCGCTGCTCGGTCCACGCTCGCTTGACCAACTCCAGGTTCTCGGCGAACAGCGGGCGGCTGGCGATCATATCCACGCCGTAGCCGCGATAGTTGAGGACGAAGGCGCCGCGCCCCGCGCCGAATTCAACCCGCCCACTGGAAAGCACATCGAGCGTCGCGATTTCCTCGGCCAGGCGCAGCGGCTGATGCAGCGGCATCAGGTTGACCGCGGTTCCCAGCCGCAACTTCGTCGTGCGTTCCGCGATCGCGGCCAGCAGCAGCAGTGGGGTGGGCATGGTCGAGAAGCGCGGCGCGAAATGCACCTCGGCGAGCCACACCGTATCGAAGCCGAGGCGGTCGGCCTCGATCGATTCATCGATCAGCTCGCGATATCGCGTCTGCACATTTTGGGCGTCCGCGGCCGGCAATTGGTAGAAGATGTCGAATTTCATCAATAGCCACCCAGTTGCGCGACGCGTTCGCGATGGTACGGCGGCGAGCCGAAGTAGGATTCGTCGAAGCGCGAGCGCTTGAACCACAGGTGGATGTCGTGCTCCCAGGTGAAGCCGATTCCGCCATGCATCAGGACCGCCTTGTCCGTCGTGCGGCTGTAGACCTCCGAGAGGCGCGCCTTTGCCATTGCCGCGGCACGCGACGCATTTTTCGGATCGGCATCGAGCGCGTAGGCCGCATACCACAGGAGCGAGCGCGCGGGCTCGAGTTCCGAAACGATTTCCGCCGCCGCATGCTTGAGCGCCTGGAACGACCCGATCGGCTTGCCGAACTGCTCGCGAACCTTGGAATACTCGACGGCCATCTCCAAAGCACGCTGCGCGCCGCCGAGCGAGTCTGCCGCGATCGCGACCGAGGCGATATCGATCATGCGCCGGTAAGCATCGATGCCACCTTTCAGTTCTGCGCTCGATTTCACGCGCACATCTTTCAACTCCACCGAACAGACCCGGCGCGTAAGGTCGAGGCCCTTGAGCATCTTGATGCTCAAGCCCGGAGCCTTGGAATCAATTGCGATCAGCGCGACTGCATCGGGAGCATCGCCAAAGCGCGCCGCGACGATAATGAAATCGGCGACGTTCGCATAGGGCACGAACATCTTGCGGCCGCTGACGACGATCTCGCCGCCGCTGTTGCTGCTGCGAGTGCTGATGCTCGCGGGCTCGATGCCGTCGTCTTCCTCGGCGATTGCGACGGTCCCGATTGCTTTGCCCTCGGCGAGCGCGGGCAGCCATTTCTGCTGCAACTCGTCGGTGGCGAATTCCTTCAGCGCGGATGCTGCCAGCGCCGACGAAAACAGGAACGGACCCGGCATCGCGGCGTACCCTTGCTCCTCGAGGAGCACCGCCATATCGACCATCACGAGGCCCGCGCCGCCGAATTTCTCCGGCACGATGAGGCCTTGCCATCCGAGCCTGGCGATCTGCGCGTATAGCTCCGCTGCTGCGCCGTCTTCCGATGCCATCACCTTGCGCACGAATGCGGTAGGGCATTCGCCATTGAGAAACTCGCGCGCGCTGGTTTTCAGTTGTTCCTGTTCTTCGCTGATTCCAAAATCCATGATTCTTATTTCTTCACCACAGAGGCGCGGAGACACTGAGAAGATTCGGAAATTCTTCTTTTCTTTTGACTTTGTGCCTCTGCGTCTCTGTGGTTCCTCTTCTCTTCATCTGCTCTTCGGCATCTTGAGCCCGCGCTCTGCGATGATGTTCTTCTGGATGTGCGAGGTCCCGCCGCCGATCACCAGCCCCAGCGAGAACATCCATTCATACGGCCAGTAGCCGTTGTCGAGCGCCTGATCCTCGTCGCGCGAGAGCATCGAGTAGTCGCCCATCGCCTCCATCGCGGCAGTCGCGAGGTCATGGTTAAGCTCGGTGCCCACCAGCTTGTTGATCATCGCCTCGACGCCGGGATTTTTGCCGCGCATCTGATCGGTGAGCTGCCGGTACGAATGAAACCGCATCGCTTCGACTTTGATTTCGAGGTCGACCAGGCGCTGGCGGAAGACCGGGTCCTCGACGAGCGGCCTGCCGTTGCGGCGAATCTTCTTCGCGAGCGCGAGCAGCCGATTAAAGCGCTGCTGGCTTCCGGTCGAGGCGCCCAACATGTTGCGCTCGTGGAACAGCGTGGCATTGGCAATCAGCCATCCTTCGTTGAGCTTTGCGACCAGGTTTTTGCGCGGGACGTGGACATTGTCGAAGAAAACTTCGTTGAAGCCCTTGTCGCCGGTCATCTGCACCAGCGGGCGCACGGTGATGCCGGGGGTCTTCATATCGATCAAAATGTAGGAAATTCCGCGATGCTTGGGCGCCTCGGGATCGGTGCGCACCAGGCAGAACATCCAATCGGAGTATTGCGCGCCCGAGGTCCAGACCTTCTGGCCGTTGACCACGAATTCGTCACCGTGAATTTCGGCGCGGGTGCGCAGCGAAGCGAGATCCGAGCCCGAGCCGGGCTCAGAATATCCCTGGCACCAGATTTCCTCGGCGGTGAGGATCTTCGGCAGGAATCTTTTCTTCTGTTCCTCGTCGCCCCACGAAATCAGCGTCGGTCCGAACATGCCGAGGCCGGAACCGCCAACCAGATATGGCGCATTGGCGCGTACCATCTCTTCGTTGACGATCGATTGCTTGACCGGATCCATCGCCTGCCCGCCGTATTCCTTGGGCCACGCGAGTGCGACGTAACCGGCGTCGTACAATTTGCGCTGCCACGCTTTGGCCTTCCCGAGCCAGGCCTTGTCTTCGCGCCCCTCGGAAGCGGACTTGAGGCCGGACTTGGGAATTTCCTCCTCGAGAAATTTGCGGACCTTCTGGCGCAGCTGTTCTTCTTCAGATGTGAAACTGAGATCCATCGATGGTACCTCGTCGTTCGGTAGCATAGTCAAAATATCTGCGCCCGACCAAAGGCATTTGCGCTTGATTGCGAGGGAAAATTGCGATTGATAGAGTCGGAACAGGCTGACGCATCAGCACTTGCGCGTTTTCCGGGAGCTAGAAATTTTCGATGGCGACTATCATCACCAGCGATTGCATCAACTGCGGGGCTTGCGAACCCGAATGTCCCAACACCGCAATCTATGCGGGGGCGGTGCCCTGGGAACTCAACGGCGCATCGAATCCCGCGATCGCGCAGGACATTTTCTATATAGTCCCTTCGAAGTGTACCGAGTGCGTCGGCTTCTACGACCACGAAGCGTGCGCCGCAGTATGCCCAGTCGACTGCTGCGTCCCCGATCCCAACAATCCCGAAACTCAGGATGTACTGCTTGCGCGAGCCCGCGCACTCCATCCCGAGTTGACGATTCCAGACGACGCCCCCTCGCGCTTTACCAAGGAGGGCGGAGCCGCGCCGACTCCGGGTCCGGCACCCGCCGCCGCCAATGGTGCGGCTGCCACGACCGCGGCAGCGCCCGGACCGGCAGGCGCTCCAGCGATCGCGCCAAAGCCTCAGCCGGTTGCGGCCGCGACGCCGGAATCCGCAGCGTCGGTCGAGGAGTACGACCCGGCGACCTGGGCGGTGCCGGTGGTCTGCAAAGACTGCAACGAGCCGTTCTCGATTCCATATCGCCACTTTCAGGCCGGCGTGGTTTTCTATTGCCCCAACTGTTCGGGTTCGTTCGTCCCCAATTCCAAGCTATGCCGCAACGTGCGCGAGGCGTTCGAGGGTTACTACAGCCGCCGCCGCCGCGAACGTGAGCGCCTCGAAGCGCGCCAGGCCAGGGAACGCACGGACCTCGAAGCGCGCCAGGCTGTGGAAGCGGAAGAATTCGCAAAGCAGTTGCAGGAAATGGCGGAGTCGGCGAAACCCTCGGGCAAGATGGTGAAGCCCAGGGGCCTCGCCGCGATGTTCACTTAATACTCAACGACTCTGTAGCCCTTTGACGCGAGGTGCGACCGGATCAGCGCGATGTGATCGGGTCCGCGGGTTTCGAGCTCGAGCATCACGCGCGCGCCGCCGATCGGAACGTCGCGCCGACGCCGGTCGTGCTCGATGCTGTGGACATTGGCGCCCGTCGCCCCGATCTCGGCGAGCAGCTTTGAAAGCTCCGCGGGCCGATCGTGCATGTCGATCGCGAAGCGGAACAGACGTCCCATCTTCGCGAGGCCGTGCCCAATGATGCGGTCGAGCAGGTTGATGTCGATGTTACCGCCGCTCACCACCACCACGACCGTCTTGCCCTTCAGCTCGTCGGCGATTTTGAGCGCGCCCGCGAGCGCGGTCGCACCCGCGCCTTCGGCCAGCAGCTTCATTCGTTCCAGCATCAGCAAAAGCGCTTCGCCGATTTCGAAATCGTCGACTGTAACCGCGCGTCGCACCAGCAATGAAATCGCTTCGAAGGGAACTTTGCCGATGCGGCCGGTCGCGAGACCATCGGCGATCGTATCGACGGGGCGGCCGATCGAACATGGCGCATTGCTCGCGAGACTCAAACTGAGTTGCGCAGAACCGGCGGCCTCGACGCCGATCACTTCCGCCTTGGGGTAGCGCTCCTTGATCGCGACCGCGATGCCCGCTAGCAAGCCGCCGCCGCCAACCGGAACCATCACCACGTCGGGCGCGCATTGCTCCGCGATTTCCACGCCGAGAGTGCCCTGCCCCGCGACAATCAACGGATCGTCGTAGGCATCGACATAGAGCGCGCCCTTCTCAACGCATAGCGCCTCGGCAGCAGTGCGCGCTTCCTGATAGTCGACGCCTTCGAGCACCACTTCCTGACCGTAGCCTCGGGTCGCCGCGATTTTCGCGATCGCCGCGGTACGCGGCATCACGATGGTCGCCTTGACCCCGACGCGAGTGGCCGCCCATGCGAGCGCCTGCCCGTGATTTCCCGCCGACGCCGCGACTACGCCGCGCTTCTTTTCGGCCTCGGTCATAGCGGCGACCCGATTGAATGCACCGCGAATTTTGAACGATCCAGTCTTCTGCAGATTTTCCGGCTTGATGAGCACTCGCGCACCAATCATCTGATCGAGCGTGGTGCTGGTCATGATCGGTGTAGGCTTTACGATTCCATCGAGACGTCGGCGCGCGGACTCGATATCGGCGTACGAGAGGCTCATCTACTTTTTATGCTTCGGCTCAAACCGCCAAATGCGCGTGGAGCCGAGGCGATCGCCCTCGAACTCGACCATCGCGCATTCGCCGGTGATGTAGTTGAGATCCAACAACAGGTTGCGCACCATGCGCTTTTTGACTTGCGCGATCAGCCCGGCGATTGATTCCGCATCTGAGGCCGCGATCGCAGCCACATCGGAGACGTCGAGTTTGCTCGCCTCCACGAATGCGCGCGCGTTTGCCTCGCTCGAAAATGCCAGCACGCCGAGCCACGAGGTGTCCTTCTCCTGGTAGACGACCAGCGAGCCGGCGCCATCGAGCAGGAAATAGATCTCAGTCAGATTCGGCGGCAGGCTCACGCGGCTTCGACCTTGAGCGTGCCGGCGCGAATGGCTTCGGCACGTTCGCGCACCAGCGCTGGGTAAGTGTAGTAGTGCTCGCCGGACAAGCGCAGGAACGATTCGATATCGACGTCGTCGAGCTCCAGGTCGGCGATTTGCGCTTCGGCATCGGCGCGCGCGGGCGACTTTATAATGATGTCGTAGAGCTCCCGGCCTTGCTCGGACTGGAAGTCGTCGCGCGGTGGAATCGCGCCACGATCGATTTTTCCCGAATGAAAGTTGTCGAGGATAAACCGCAGCGCCTTCAATTCGTGACGCAGGATGTCGATTCGCTTGAGGGTTTCGCGTGCCATTGGATAGAGCTTATCCAATGCGCCGCCCCACGGGGAGACGTGCCTACAAACCTTCGCGCGCTCGCTGATCGATGATGAACGAGGGACCGCAGCTGAGCCGCTTCGTGGTGGGGCTGTGCTCGTCGAGGACGCGCCAAATCGGCGCGATGGTGTTCACCTTAGCGCCCTTTTCGAGCGCCTCGAAGGCGGCTTCCGCGACGGTCTTCAGATGGAATCCGGTGGTGATCGGGCAGGTCACTTCCGCGCGGTATTTTCGGGCGAGCTTCCGGCGCAGCGTCTTAACATCAATACTGCTGCCCTTCGGAATCGAGCGGATGAAATCGTCGACAATCTTCGCGCTCGGCACCAGCATGATCTGACCGGCCTTCATTCCCGCGATGTTGATCGGCGCGGGCTTGACCTCATGCGGTCGGGAGGAATTCAGTTTCTCGGCCCAGCTCTTTTTCGCCTTCATCGCATCGAAAGTAATGGGCGCGGAAAACGAGAGTCAACGGTTTTTTTGAATCGAGTCAGTCTCCCTTGATCAGGCGATGAATCGCGCTCAGATGCTTGATTGAGTCGCGCTTGCGGCCCACCTGGTCGAACAACTCGGCAAGGTTGCGATGCGCCTCGACCATGGTCGGATCGCATTCGAGCGCGCGATGGAGGTTGCGGATCGCCGCGTCATGCTCACCGGTTTTGCGGTACAGCAGGCCGAGCTTGTAGTGAACGTCGGCGCTGGCGGGTACGATCGCCGCCGCACCGAGAAGATGGCGGAGCGCGCCTTTCAAATCGCCCTCCAGCTCGAGCAGCGCCGCCAGCCGCATATGCGCATCGAAGTTGACCGGCTCGCGACTGACCAGATCGCTATAGATGGTGAGCGCCTTGAGCGGATCTTCTTCCGCCATGCGCCGCGCCTCTTCGAAACGCTCGCGAGCGCGCGCCGCGCCGAAGCGCTCTTCAACCTTGCCTTTGACGCGCTTCTCGAAGTCGAACACCAACTGGCCCGATTCCACCTCGAAGCAGGCGGCGCCATCGCGCATCACGATATGCCCGTCGAGATTTTCCAGTTTGAGCGAATGCACCGGACGCGACGGTCCGATCAGGCTGCGCACGCGCTCGAAGCAGCGCTGGATCGGTTCGAGATGGCGGCGGGTGGGAAGCAGTTCCTTGGCCAGCCGCATCAGGATCAAATCGTTAAACGCGAAGCGGAAGTTGCGGCCGCGCAGGGTCGAGGGGTTGATGAACTGGCGCTTGACCCAGTAGCGGATGCGCTCGGGAGGCACTGCGAGAATTCGCGCCGCTGCCCGAGTCGAGAAGGTCTGATGTGTGCCCGCCGCCTCTGCCATACCACCCAACGAGGCAGAGTATAGGAAGCTTGACGCGAGTGCTCAATGCGTCCGCGGGTATTTCTTAACAGCCTGTTGGTAGGATGGCCGACGCGCGCGACTCTACTCGCCGAGATCCTTCAATGCGTTGGCGACGCGCACCACTGCTTCGACCGCGTTCCTCGCGTTGTCGATGCGCTCGGCGGCCTGCTCGTCGGTCATGCCCGGCCCGGTTATCCCGAGCCCGACCGGCTTGTCGAATTCGACCGCCAACTTCGCGGCGATATTGGCGACCGCGTGCGCGATCACTTCGTCGTGTAACGTCTCGCCCTTGATCACCGCGCCGATCATCACCACCCCATCGACGTCCCACCGCTGCAGCAGGCGTTTGACGATGGTCGGCATGTCGTAGATTCCGAACACGTGCACGGTGTGGGTGATCTCGGCTTTGAGAGAGGTCGCGTGCTGGATTGCCCGCTTCAGCATCGGGGTGGTGACTTCGGAATTGAAGTCGGCAACGACGATCGCGATTTTCACGCGGCGCTTTCCTCCAGGGTCACGGCGTCGCGAACTTCCACGCCGGAGTTGCGCAAATAACGCTTCAATTCAGGAATCGGATACTCGCCGTAGTGCACGATCGACGCGACGATGGCGGCGTCAGCGGCGCCCCGAGTGAACGCGTCGCGCAGATGCGCGGGCTCGCCGGCACCTCCCGATGCGATGACTGGAATCGAAACCGCCTCGCTAATCGCGCGCGTGATGTCAAGGTCATAACCTTCCTTGGTGCCGTCGCGATCGATTGAGTTGATGCATAACTCGCCGGCCCCGCGCCGCTCGCCGTCGCGCGACCACGCAATTGCATCGAGGCCGGTGGGCGTGCGCCCGCCATCGATCACGACTTCGTAACCGCTCGGAATTTCGGAGCGTTTGCCGGTAAATTTCACCTGCATCGAGAGCACGATGCATTGCGCGCCAAATGCCTTCGAACCCTGCGTAATAATTTCCGGATCGCGCACCGCACCCGAATCGATCGAAACCTTCTCCGCACCCGCCAGCAGGACGGCGCGCATGTCGGCCAGTGTGCGCAATCCGCCGCCGACGCTGAACGGGATGAAGATTTCCTTCGCCACCGCGCTCACCACTTCGAGCATGATGCCGCGCCGTTCGTTGGAAGCGGTAATGTCATAGAAAACGATCTCGTCAGCGCCCTGCTCGTAGTAGTAACGCGCCATCGCAACCGGATCGCCGACATCGACATTGGCCAGAAATTTGACGCCCTTGGTGACCTTGCCGTCGCGCACGTCGAGGCAGGGGATGATTCGCTTGGCGAGCATCTAGAATTTCATCCGGCAGAAATTATCCAGCATCCGAAGACCGGCGGTGCCGGATTTTTCGAGATGGAACTGAGTCGCGATAACGTTATCGCTCGCGATCGCCGCGGTGAATGGAACTCCGTAGTCGGAAGTGCCGATCACCAGCGATTGGTCGGCGGCGACTGGATAGTAACTGTTCACGAAATAGAAATGAGTGTTGTCCGGGACGCCCACGAAAATCGGATGCGGGCGCTCCTGATGGACCCGGTTCCATCCGATTTGCGGAACCTTGAGCGGACGCCCATCGATCGAGGTGGGAAACTTCACGACCCGCCCCGCAACGATACCGAGGCAGTCGACGCCGCCGTCTTCATCGCTGCGATCGACCAGCACCTGGATGCCGATGCAGATGCCCAGAAACGGCGTGCCGGCTTTGGCGACGTCGTTGCGCAGGCATTCATCGAGGCCGAGGGCGCGTAGATTGTGCATGGTGGCGCCGGCGGCGCCGACCCCGGGCAGTATTACGCGATCGGCGGCGCGAACCTTCTCCGGACGATCGGTGATCTCGCATCGATGGCCGAGGTGATCGAGCGCCCGCGCAACGCTGGTAAGGTTTCCGGCCTTGTAGTCGACGATCGCGATCATTGGAAAACTCCGGACCAGACATCATAGCGGCATGTGCGAAATGACCCAACTGGCAAAGTCCGGCCATTTTATGGGGAAGGATACGGTCCACGCGGCGGTCCCGAGGTTAGGGCGCGAGCGGTCGCGTGCAGCAATCGATCCCGTGGTAGGAGGGGAAAGGCTCGCGACGGCGCTTGTCTTGGGTCCTCAATGCGGGAATACAATACGAGCCTTCGCGCCATGGCCCGAGGCATTGCGCAAAACTGATTGAACATTGCGCTACTAATCATCGCGATTATTGCGGCCGTAGCTGCGTTCTACGCGGGGCGGCGCCACCTGCTTCGTTCGATAGAACGCACTATCGAATCGCTGCGAGCTACCCCCACGCCAACGGCTGATGAGTCCGAGACTCCTTCCTCGCGCGCGCTGCGCCGGATCGTGGGGCAGTTCGAAGCCCTGCAGAAGGAACGACTCGCCAGCTACGAATCGCGACTGACCGAAATCGACCGCGAGCGTTCCAAAACCGACGCGATTATCGAAAGCGTCGAGGACGGCCTCATCGTGCTCGATCAGAATCACGCGGTGGTCCATATGAATGAGGTGGCATGCGCGATCCTCGACCTCGACGCGAACGCAGTCGAAGGAAAACGGCTCGAAGATGTTTCATCGCGCAATGTGCACGTCGCGAAATTGCTGGTCGCGACCCGCGAGGGCAGCGACAACGCCGGCAACGACAGCACCGAGTTCAAATTGTTCCTGCGCGGTCGCGATCATAGCTACCTGAGCCGCAACCTGCCGTGGATGGGGCCCAGCGGCGAGCGGCTGGGAACCATCGTATTGCTGCAGGATGTGACCTACGTGCGCGATCAGGAGAAGAGCCGGACCAATTTGATCGCGACGCTTTCGCACGAGTTAAAGACGCCGCTGACGTCGCTGACCATCGGCGCTGAGCTGCTGACCGAATCGATTCCGCCCCAAGTGGCCGCGCGCCAGCGCGAGATCCTCGACACCATTCATCAGGACGTCGCCCGGCTCAACGCGATCGCGGCCGATTTGCTCGATGCATCGCGGACCAGTTCCGCGCGCATCGGGGTCGAGCGCCGCGCCATCCTGCTCGAAAAGACCGTGCGCGAATCGTGTCGTCCGCTGGCGATTCAGGCGCGCGAGAAGAAGATCGCTTTCGAAATCCTCGCCGACGAGCGCCCGATTCCGATCTGGGGCGATCCGATCAAACTGCCGTGGGTGATCACCAACCTGGTCGGCAATGCGCTGCGATATACGCCCGAGGGCGGGACCATCCGGCTGGAAATTCGCCGCGAGGGCAACGTCGCGCGCACCATCGTGAGCGACAGCGGTCCGGGCATCGCCCCCGACATTTTGCCGCGTGTGTTCGAGCCCTTTGCACAATTTCCCGATGACGCCGCGCATGTCGGCTCGGCCGGCCTCGGACTGTATATCGCAAAAGAAATCGTCGAGGCGCATAACGGTAGAATCTTCGCGCGCAGCGAGCCGGGGCAAGGAACCACTTTCACGGTGGATATTCCGGTGCGGGAGGAAGCGATTGGCTAACATCCTGGTCGTCGACGATGACCGCAACATCCGCCGCATGATCGCCGCCAGCTTCGATGCCGCCGGCCATCGCGTGACCGAAGCCGACAGTTCCGAGCAGGCGCTCAAGCTGTTTCCCGAAGCCACCGCGGACCTGGTGCTGAGCGATGTGCGGATGGCGGGAATGAACGGCTTCGGTCTGCTCACCGAACTGAAACGCCTCAACCCCGCGCTGCCGGTGATCATGATGACTGCCTACGCATCGATTCCGGACGCGGTCGAAGCGATGCGGCATGGCGCCTATGACTACATCCCCAAACCGTTTACTGCCGAGCACATTCGCCGCGTGGTATCGCGGGCGCTCGAGCTGCAAAGCTTGCGTGCGGAGAATCGATCGCTGCGCACCCGGATTGAGCGGCTCTCGCAGCCGCCGCCCTTGCTGACGCTGGGCTCCCAGAGCAGGAAGCTGGCGGAGTTGGCAACCCAGGTCGCGAGCAGCGACGCCACTGCTTTGCTCACCGGCGAAAGCGGCACCGGCAAGAGCATGCTGGCCGCGTACATCCATCGCCTCAGTCCGCGGAAAAACGGCCCCTTCGTAGAGGTCGCCTGCACCACCCTCAGCGAGCATCTGCTTGAAAGCGAACTGTTCGGGCATGTGCGCGGCGCGTTCACCGGCGCATTCAAGGACAAGCCGGGTCGGCTGGAGGCGGCGCATGGCGGCACCGTGTTCCTCGACGAGATCGGCGATTTAGGGATCGCGTTGCAGGTGAAGTTGCTGAGATTCCTGCAGGAGAAGACCTTTGAACGCGTTGGCGGCGCGCAGACCCTCGAGATCAACGCCCGCATTATCGCGGCGACCAACCAGAACCTGGAACAACTGGTGCGCGAGAAGCGCTTTCGCGAGGACCTCTACTATCGCCTCAATGTGATCGAGGTTCGGGTGCCGCCGTTGCGCGACCGGACCGGCGAGATCATTCCATTGGCGGAATACTTCATCGAACGCTCGGCGGAAACCCATCATCGGCGGCCGCTCAAGCTCAGTGAGGAGGCGCGTTCCGCGCTGGCAGGATATCCATGGCCGGGCAACATTCGCGAGCTCAAGAACCTGATCGAGCGGGCGGTGGTGCTGAGTCGCGGCGATATCATCACCTTGACCGACCTACCCGACAAGGTGCTGGCAGCCGCGCGACGCGAGGATCAGGGGCTGACACTGGAGGAGCTGGAGCGCCGCCACATCGAATCGGTGCTGGAACAAGCAGTGACGCTGGAGGAAGCGGCCGACATGCTCGGCATCAACGTGGCGACGCTGTGGCGCAAGCGTCGCAAGTACGGAATGGACTAAGGGATTTCAACTGCTTGCCAAGCTTGAAGCTTAGGAATATGGTCGCGCCGAATTGCCACAGCGCAACAGAAAGGAAAAGTTTTATGCATAAAGTAGTGAGCAGCTTCGGCGTTGCCGCCGGGTTGGGAACTTTGATGCTGTTAGGTGTCGCCGGATGCAGCATGTTCTCCGGCTCCAACACTCCGGTCGACTGCAACCTCGTCAAGACCCAGGCTGAGGCGGGCAAGACCGATGCGCAGATCGCCAGCGACCTCGGCGCCAAGGAGAGCGAAGTCGCGGCCTGCCATGGTCCCGAACAGTCCGGCAACAAAGCCGCGGGCATGATTCCACAGAATTACTAAGCCGCAGGTTCCGGCGCGGGCGCGCGCCTATCGTCATCAATCGCCGCGGGATGCGCGGCGCGATGGTGGTTTGCGCACGTCCGCGTATGTCTTGCGATAGACCTGCAACAGCGACGCGAACACCGAGATTATCGCGGGCCCCGCGAAGATCCCGATCGGACCATAGGCCTCGAGTCCGCCCGCGATTCCGAAAAACAACGCGATGGTCGGCAGTCCGGTGCCATGCCGCATCGCCAGCGGTTTGATGAAGTTGTCGATCACTGCGATCCAGATCAGGCACCACACCGCCAGCACGATTGCCATGGTCCAGGTGCTGAAATAACCGAGGTAGAGAATCGCCGGAACCCACACCAGCGCGGTCCCGCCGAATGGCAACAAACCGCATCCCGCCGAGAGGACTCCCAGGAAGGCCCAGTAGGGCACGCCCGTCATCAGGAGGCCGATTCCAATGGCCAGGCCCTGGATAAGCGCGGTCAGCAGCAGCCCGCGCATCACCGCCGACAGCGTCGAGGTGAGCGTGTCGTAGACTACCGCCTTGTCATCGTCGTGGAGCGGAGTCAGCTCGCGTAGCGATTTGTAATAATCCTCGCCGTCGCGCAGCAGGTAGAAGAAGATCATCAGCACAATGCCGAAATCGATCAGCACCGATGCGACATTTCTAGCCACCCCGGTGAGATTCTTGATGAGATATTGGCTGGTGCCCTGCGCGCCCTGCACGAAGAGCTTGGGTATATCGGTACTCAGGTCGAACCTTCGGCCGCCGGAGATCCGCGCAATCAGCCATCCGAAGTATGGCGGATTCTGCAGCCATTGGTTGACCTTGTCGATGCCGCCGTTTTGGACGAACTCGTTGGCCTGCAGGTAAAGCCCCTGCGCCTCGATCACCAGCCGCTCGGAAAGCCAGATCGCGGGCAGGATGACCCCGGTGGCGACCACGAAGGTGATGATGACTGCGTTCAGGGTGCGGCTCTTGCTGAATTTGCGCAATTCCAGCTGCACCGGATGAACCATGAAGGCGAGCAGAATCGCCCACGCGATCGGCATCAGGAACGGATCCAGCAGCGCATACAGTTCATAGGCCACCACGGCCAGGAAGCCGAAGAAGAAGACCTGGATTATGCGCTCGCGATCCATGTTCGGCGCGAAGCTTAGCAGATGGGCAGATCTAGTGCAGTGCGCCTAGCCACTTGCCGGCCGCATCCAGCATCGCGGGATCGGACATGACTCCCAGGTGATCGACCCCGGGAAGCACGACCACGCGCGCCTTGGGGTCGAGACGCTCCACTAGTGGTGCGTATGCATCGGCCTGATTCTGCTGGTCTTCGGAACCGACGATGACAATTGCGTTTCCGAGCGCCGCAACATCGCGTTCATACTTGAATCGCGGATGCATCGAGGTGTTCAGCCGATACGAATACTCCAGCGTCTCGGTTCCATCGCGAAGCTGCGGTGGCTTGTTGAACCAGATGACCGGCATCCCGTCGAACGCGGTGATGCCGAATCCATCCAGAATCGACAGGCCGATCGTGCGTTTCACGTCGACGGTTGCCCATCCGCTGTGGCGCTTGAAAATCGGCGAGAGCGGGAGCACCGGCGACAGCAGCAGGTAGCCGGAAACCATCGAGGCATGCGGGCCGCCGGCGAACCGGATCGCGAAACCGCCGCCGCTGGAGTGCCCGCCGAGGATCACCGGGCCGTGGTAGCCCTGCGCGCGCGCCATCGCGATGAGGTCGGCAATGTCGTCTTCGAGCTGACCGACGTACGCCACGTCGCCCCGGCGCGGCCCCGACAGATAGTGCCCTCGCAGGTTGGGCAGGTAGACCTTGGCGAAGCCGCCGGCGCTCAGCGCCTTGGCGAGGGCGTCATAGCTGACGCCGTGATAGCTCGATCCGTGCACGAAGATGAGAATGCGATCGGCTTTGGAATCATAGAAGCGATACGCGAGCTGGGCGCCATCGCGTGCGCGATAATACAGTGGTGCGCGAATAACCTCGTCGCCGGCCCGCGCCGTCCGCACCAGCTTCGCGAAACCGTAGACATCCTTGGGCTGGGCGATTTTAGGCGCCGGCCAGAACACCAGCAACATCGCGACGCCGATAGTCAGCGCCATCAGGCCCGCCGCGCCAAGCGCAATATAGTAAAGGACTTTAACGAATAGATTCATGGTCTGGAAACTAATAGTATGCTTCATACGGTCTGTCAAATACCGTTTAGAACGTACGATGAGAGCTGCTATCGTGTTCGCGATGCCGGAAATCAGGTTGACGACAACTTCCTATGTGGTGCTCGGGCTGGTGGCGCTGGCCGGCGAGGCGACGCCCTACGACCTCAAGCGCAGGGTGGCAGATTCCGTGGGCCATGTCTGGAGCTTTCCGCATGCGCAACTGTACACCGAGCCAGCGCGCCTCGCGGCGGCAGGATTCCTCAAGGAGCAGCGTGAGAAAGGCGGCCGCAACCGCCGCATCTTCACCATCACTGCCACCGGCACCGCCGCATTACGCAAATGGCTGTCGCAACCATCCGAACGCATCGAGCCTCGCGAGCTGCGCGATCCCGGCTTGCTGCGCCTGTTCTTCGCCGACCTGCTGTCCGGTGCGGAAGTCGCGGCATTGGCGCGTGAGCAGGAAGCGGTTCATCGCAAGACGCTCGCGAGACTGGAAGTCGAGGCATCGAGGTTCGGCGCGAGGGCCGGGCACAGTGTGAGTTTCGGCCCGCTCCGGATGGGCATCATATTCGAGCGCGCCGCGATCGAGTTTTGGAAGGAAATCGCGCGCCAATCTTTGAAACATGGCAAAAAGATCCGCACCCGAGAGCAATCGGTACGACCTCGAAATCCGTAGGATGCATTCGCCTGGCAGCAACTTCGCCGAGGTGCCGGCGGTCGTGGATTGGAGAAAGACTCGTCACGCTGACCGTCCGCGTCGGGGGTGCCGTTGCCCGCCCTCACGAATTTTGGTACCGCTTGATGCTTGCTTCGCGTACTTCAATACTCGCATCCAAAGGCACGTAGCTCAGCGGGAGAGCACTTCCCTGACACGGAAGGGGTCGGCGGTTCAATCCCGCCCGTGCCTACCACCTTCCACCCATTTTCCGCTACAAATGACCTGTGATTTCCGCGCTCAGACAGGGGCATCAAGCCCGCGTTTGCAGTATGATGGGGCCACTTTGAGCCGCTGCATAAGTTTTTCATCGATGCGATCCGCCTCCTCATAAATGAGTTCCCAGGTCACGGTAACTGTGAATGGAGCCACCCGCTCCGTCGAATCCGGCACGCGAATTCGCGACCTGCTGCTGGATGGTCCGCGCAAGATTCGCGAGATTGTGGCCGCCAAAATCGACGGCAAAGTGGTGGATTTGAGCCTTCCGCTCGAGGCCGATGCGACCGTCGAGCCAATTCCGACCGACAGCGCCGAGGGTATCGAGGTGTTGCGGCATTCGACGGCGCATCTGATGGCGATGGCGGTGCAGGCGCTTTACCCCGGCACCGAAGTGACGATCGGCCCGGTTATCGAGGACGGATTTTTTTACGACTTCGCGCCCAAGACCCCCTTCACGGTCGACGATCTGCCGAAGATCGAAGCCAAAATGAAGGAGTTCGCCAAGGCCGACCTGCGGGTGTATCGCAGCGTGGTGCCGAAGACCGAGGCGATCGAGAAGTTCCGCGCGCTGGGCGAGAAGTACAAAGTGGAGATCATCGAGGGGATTCCCGACGACACGGTTTCCATCTACAGCCAGGGCGACTGGATGGATCTGTGCCGCGGGCCGCACGTTCCCTCGACCGGCTACATCAAGGCATTCAAGCTGACCAGCGTGGCGGGCGCGTACTGGCGCGGCGACGAGCACAACGCGATGCTCAGCCGCATCTACGGGACCTCGTTCCCGAACAAGGAAGCGCTCGAAGAGCATCTGAAGCTGGTCGAGTTGGCCAAGCAGCGGGACCATCGCAAGCTTGGGCGCGAGATGGGGCTATTTTTCTTCGATCCGATCTCGCCGGGAAGCCCGTTTTTCCTGCCGCGCGGCGCGACGATTTATAACGAGCTGCTCGCATACGTGCGGCGGCTCTATGCGCGCTACGGATTCACCGAAGTGATCTCGCCGCAGATTTTCCGCAACGAGCTGTTCAATACCTCGGGCCATTGGGAATTCTTTCGCGACAACATGTTCCTCACCACCGATCCCGACAGCAATCAAGGCAACGTCGTCGACACCAGCCCCGAAGGATGGCGCGTGGGTTACGGCGTCAAGCCGATGAACTGCCCGGGCCATCACATCATGTATCGCTCGGAGAAGCGCTCCTATCGCGAGCTGCCGATTCGGTTCGCGGATTTTGGCCGGCTCCATCGCAATGAGCGCTCGGGGACGCTGCACGGACTGGACCGGGTGCGCTCGCTGGTGCAGGACGATGCGCATGTCTATTGCACCGAGGACCAGATTGAGTCCGAGGTCGACCTGAACCTGCGGATGGTCAATGACGTCTATTCATCGCTCGGGTTCGAGCAGGTTGAATTCAAAGTTGCGACGATGCCCGAGCAGCATATGGGCACCGAGGAGCAATGGCGCGCGAACGAGAAGCGGCTGGGCGACTCGCTGTCGCGCAACGGTTTCAAATGGGAAATCAACCCCGGTGAAGGCGCGTTCTACGGGCCCAAAATAGAAATCTACGTGCCCGATGCGCTCAAGCGTAAGTGGCAGGTCGCAACCATCCAACTCGATTATGCAGCCCCCGAGCGATTCGACCTCACCTATACCGCAAGCTCCGGCGCCGAGGAGCGGCCGGTGATAATCCATCGCGCAATCCTCGGATCATTGGAGCGCTTCATCGGTGTGCTGATTGAGCATACTGGCGGCGTACTGCCCTTTTGGCTCGCTCCCGAGCAGGTACGAGTGCTCTCGCTCAGCGAAAAAGTCGAGGGTTATGCGAACGAGCTGGCCTTCATGCTCAAACAGGCCGGCTATCGCGCGGCCGCCGACCTCCGCAACGAGAAGTTGGGCTTCAAAGTTCGTGACGCCGAACTCCAGAAAATCCCGTACATGATTGTGGTCGGCGAGCGCGAGGCTGAGGCGCGTTCGGTATCGGTCCGGCTGCTGCGCGGCAACAAGAACGAAACGATGTCGATTGAAGGATTGATGGAACGACTCAAAGCTGAGCCGCTCCCTGCATGATGACTGTTACGATGCGGCGATAGCCGCAGGAGGTGCGTTATTCGCCGAGATTTCAGAACCCCGCCATCTAGAGAACCCGCGATCAAGGTCAACAACCAGATCCGCGCCACGGAGGTCCGCGTCATCGATGTCGATGGCTCGCAAGTCGGCATCCTGCCGCTGCGGGAAGCAATCCGCGTCGCGGAGACCAAGGGGCTGGACCTGGTCGAGGTATCGTCCAACGCGCAGCCGCCGGTATGCCGCATCACCGACTTCGACAAGTATCGCTATGCGCAGAAGAAGAAGGCCCATGACTCGAAAAAGGGCTCGACCGCGAGCACCGTCAAGGAAGTGAAGATCGGGGCGCGCACCGATACCCACGATGTGGACTTCAAAGTAAAGCACATCAGGCGCTTTGTTGAGGAAGGCAACCGTGTTAAGTTGTCGGTTTCCTTTCGCGGACGTGAGATTACCCATCCGGAGCTCGGACGCGCCTTGATGGATCGCATCGTTCAGGCGGTGACAGACGTTGCGGCGCCGGAAAGTCTCCCGAGGATGGAGGGCCGCAACATGTCGGTCCTGCTGACGCCGCGCTAGAAAAATTGCTAAGGAAGGCGGGCCATACATGCCCAAGATGAAGACCAATCGCGCTGCCGCAAAGCGCTTCAAGGTTACCGGCACCGGCAAGGTGAAGCACAAAAAGGCCTACGCGCGCCATCATGCGTGGGCCAAGAATCGCAAGCAGAAACGGCATCTGCGCCAGCAGGGTGTCCTGACCGACGTGCAGGCCGACAAGATTAAGGTGTTGATCCCGTACCGGTAAATTCACGTATACTTTTCGTTGCGAATTTAGAACAAGGAAGCTCTACCGATGCCTCGCGCAAAAGGCGGACCCAAAACCCGCCGCCGCCACAAACGACAGCTCGAGTTCGCCTCCGGATTCGTCGGAGGACGAGGACTTTATAAACAGGCCCGCAATACCTTCGAAAAGGGCCTGACCTACGCCTATCGCGATCGCAAGCAGAACAAGCGCGAATATCGCACCCTCTGGATCGCCAGGATCAATGCGCTCACGCGCGAGTTCGGCATGTCCTACAGCCGTTTCATCGACGGGCTGAACAAGGCCGGCGTCGAGATCGATCGCAAGATTCTGGCGGCGTTGGCACTGGAGCGCGATAGTTTGTTTACCGAGCTGGTGCGCATCGCGAAGGATGCGCTCGGCTTGAAAGAAGCGGCCTGAGCAAAGCTCCTTCGGATACGCACCATGAAACCATGTGGGCTCGATGCCACATGGTTTTTTGTTTGATAAACGCGGAACGCGGTCATTATAAACCTCCCCCGCGTCGACGGCGGAACCCTTCGACGCACACTGGGAGAGGACGATCGGCGCTACGATTCGTAGCGCCAATCGGGTGAGGGTGCTTCGAGCGCCACGACCTTCTGGAGATAACCCGAGTGCGACAACAACTCGAAGAAATCAGAATTCGCGCGATGACCGAACTGTCCGATCGCGCCACCGACGAGCAAATCGAAGCGGTCCGCGTCCGCGTCCTCGGCCGCTCCGGCGAGCTAACCGAGATCATGCGCGGGATGCGCAATGTCCCCAATGAAGAGCGCCCCGCGATGGGCCAGCTCATCAATCAGATCAAGCGCGAAGTCGAAGAGCGCATCGAGCATCTCAAGGACACGCTCAAGCGCGCAGAACTGGAGCGCTCGCTCTCCGAGGCACGCCTCGATGTGACGCTGCCGGGCATGCGGATTCCTCGTGGGCGCATTCACCCGGTCACCCAGATGCGCGAACGGATGCTCGATATCTTCGTTTCGATGGGATTCGAAGTTGAAATGACGCAAGACATCGAGGACGACTTCCACAACTTCCAGGCGCTGAACTTCCCGCCCGACCATCCCGCGCGCGAGATGCAGGACACTTTCACTGTCGATGGCGGCTTGCTGCTGCGCTCGCATACCTCCAACGGACAGGTGCGCGTGATGGAGAAGCGCAAGCCGCCGCTCGCGGTCGTGTGTCCGGGTCGCTGCTATCGGCGCGACGAAGTCTCGGTGCGCGGGCTGCCGATGTTCACCCAAATCGAAGGCTTCATGGTCGATGAGACCGGCAAGGTGACGATGGCGCATCTCAAGGGCGTCCTGACCAATTTCATCCGCGCGCTGTTCGGATCCGACATAGCAGTGCGCTTTCGCTCCAGCTACTTCCCCTTTACCGAGCCGAGCGTCGAGGTCGACATGAGTTGCATCCTGTGCAAGGGCGCGGGCTGCCGCGTATGCAAGCATACCGGATGGACCGAAATCCTCGGCGCCGGAATGATTCATCCGAACGTGCTGCGCGCGGTTAAACTCGATCCCGACGCATACCAGGGTTTCGCCTTCGGGTTCGGCGTCGAGCGTCCGGCGCTGCTGAAACTTGGCGTAAACGATATGCGGCTGTTCATTGAAAATGACATCCGCTTCCTGAATCAGTTCCCGGCCCTCAGTGGAGGCGCCCAATGAAACTCCCGCTCAAATGGTTGCGCGAATTCGTCGGTGTCGATGCGAGCGTCGAAGAAATTTCGCGCCGCCTCAGCGTCGCCGGCCTCGAGGTTGAGAACATTGAGCGCCTTACGCCGAACTTCGAGGGTGTGACCATCGCGCGGGTGCTCAACGTCCAGAAGCATCCGAATGCCGACCGCTTGCACCTGTGCCAGGTTGACAATGGATCGGAGAAGTTCAGCATCGTGTGCGGCGCCCCCAACGTGCAGGCCGGCATGACGGCCGCCCTCGCAAACGTGGGCGCGCGCTTGGCCGGCGCCGACAAGGGAATGCATGGCGACGGACCGCAACGCCTCGAAACGGTGCCGCCGCTGCAAGCCGCCGTGATCCGCGGCGTGCGTTCCGAGGGCATGCTCTGCTCGGAACGCGAACTGGGCCTTTCCACCGAACACGCGGGAATCCTGTCGCTTCCGCTCGATGCGCCGATCGGGATGCCGCTCGCCGACTACCTCGGTCTGGATGAAACTGTCTTCAACGTCGCGGTGCTCCCCAATCGTGGCGATTGCCTCTCGATTCTGGGGCTCGCGCGCGAGGTCTCGGCGCTCTTCGACATCCGCCTCATCCTGCCCCGGCTCAGGACCCTCAAGATCGATCGGCGCGATGCCGCACACGGACCCGACGTTTTCGCGGTCGAGATAACGGCGCCCGACCTGTGTCCGCGGTACGCCGCACTTAAGATGAAAGGCATCAAGATTGGTCCGTCGCCGGCATGGATGAAGCGGCGCCTCGAGCTCTGCGGCACGCGCTCGATCAACAATGTTGTCGATGCGACCAACTATGTGATGCTCGAACTTGGCCAGCCGCTCCACGCTTTCGATCTGGCGAAAATCTCAGGCGGCAAAATCATCGTGCGGCGGGCCGGCGATGATCGCGAGTTCGTAACCCTCGACAATGAGAAACGCGCGCTGGCGCCGGACGATCTTTTGATCGCCGACGCGGAAAAGGCGCTCGCGATCGCAGGGATTATGGGCGGGCTGAATTCCGAGGTGAGCGATTCCACCACCAACATCCTGCTCGAGAGCGCCTACTTCGAGCCGATGACGGTGGCGCGCACCGCGCGCCGGCTCGGTCTTCGCAGCGAGGCGAGTTATCGCTTCGAGCGCGGCATCGATCGGATGGGGCAGGCTGCGGCGCTCTTCCGCGTCGCGGATCTCCTGCGCCAAACTGCCGCCGCTCGCGAGGACGGCCCGGTCATCGATTACGATGTTCGTCCGGCGACGCCTCGCGAGATCACCCTCGATCCGAAGAAGCTCGCGGCACTGCTCGGCGTGGAGATTCCGGCGCCCGAAGTGCGGCGGCGCCTGCTTGCCCTCGGCGCCACGGTCAAGAAAAGCGCACAGGGGAAAAATCTGCTGAGCGTTACGCCGCCACCGTATCGATCGGATCTCAATGAGCCCGCCGACCTGGCCGAGGAAGTTGCAAGGCTGACCGGCCTCGAGGACGTGCCGGCTGAGTTGCCGGACCGCCAGTTCGCGTATGCGCCGCCCAATCGTGAGCGCGAATTTTTCCGCGGCGCGCGCGAAATCGTACAGGGCGCGGGTTTCAACGAAATGGATACGCTCGCGTTCACCACTCCATCGGACAACGACAAGTTTCAGGGCATCGCGTCGGGAGAGCCGATTCGGGTGCAGAATCCGCTCTCCGAGGAACTCCGCCAGATGCGCCGCTCGCTGGTGCCGGCGCTGATCGAGGCGCTTCGTTTCAACCTCAACCGGCAGGCCCAGAATTTTCACGCTTTCGAAATCGCAAAGGTTTACTCGCTCGAAGAGGGGGCACCGGTCGAGCGAGTCGCGCTCGCGGCGCTCAGCTACGGCGACTACGCACTTGTGGAAGTAGGCAGGCCCGCGATCAAAGCGAATTTCTTCACGATGAAGGGCGTGCTGGAAGTTTTCCTGGGCGCATTGGGTCTCACCGAGCGCGTCCGCTACCAGCCACCCAGCGACGGAGGGCTCAGGTTTCTTCATCCGGGCCGGAGCGCGCAGGTCATCCTCGACGATGCCATCATCGGCTACCTTGGCGAATTGCATCCGCGCGACGCGATGGAGCGCGATTTGAGCGAGCCCTGTGTGGTCTGCGAACTTGACTTGGAAAAACTCAAAGCCTATGGTTTCACGCCGCGCGCAGCGATCGAACCGCCGCCGCGTTTTCCGGCGGTGCGACGCGATCTGGCCTTGGTGATTGACCGCGAGTTTCCAGCCGCCGCGATTGTCAAGACGGTTCGGGAGTTCGGCGGCGAGCTGGTTGAAGACGTGGCCGTGTTCGATGCGTACGAGGGACAGTCGGTAGCTTCGGGGAAAAAGAGTGTCGCGCTGGCTCTGACATACAGGGCAAAAGATCGCACGCTTACAGATGAGGAGGTAAATCGCGTTCACACAGCCTTGGTCGAAGCTGCGCGGGCGAGATTGGGGGCGGAGCTGAGGCAGTAGAGTAGGCGTGCTCATAACGGCGGTTTAAGTGGGGCAACTACGCCGCAGAGCATGACCAAAGCCGTTCTCGTAGACCTCATCTACGAGCGGGTGGGCTATCCTAAAAAGGAAGCCGGTCGGGTCGTCGACGAAGTCTTCGCGATTATTCGCGATGGCTTGTGCGCGGGCGGCAAGGTCAAGATTTCGGGCTTCGGCAGCTTTATGGTAAATCATAAGAAATCGCGCCGCGGCCGCAATCCTCAGACCGGGGAACCCATCACCATTGATTCGCGGCGGGTGCTTACGTTTAAGGCCAGCGAGGTGCTCAAGGAGCTGGTCAACAACGGCAAGAAGCCGCGCTCATGAATCGAACCAGTCGTCGCGCAGACAAAACCGAACCCAGAAAGCCCAAGGCCATCGGTACCGATTCGTCAGGCGATGAGCGCGGTTTAAAAATCGGCGAGGCGGCCAAGGTAATCGGCGTCGAGGCCTACGTGCTGCGCTTCTGGGAAACCCAGTTCCAGATTCTCAAGCCCAAACACGCCCGCTCCAAGCATCGCTTCTACCAGCCACGCGACATCGAGACCCTGAAGCTGATCAAGCGCCTGCTGCATCAGGAAGGCTTCACGATTGCAGGCGCCAACAAGTACATCCGCGAAAACGGCATCGACCCTTCCAATATCGATAGCGCCTCGGCAAAGACCCCCGACGCGCCGCCGAGCAAGCCTGCCGCAGCCAACAGCGATGCCCGCCGTGCGCTGGCCGAAGTGCGCCGCGACCTTGAAAGCATCCACAAGCTGCTGGGGTAACGACTGATCCGCGCTTGGTCGGCACTCCGAACGCTGGCGCCAGTGCGGGGATCGTTACCGCGGCGGCGACCGCAGAGATGGCGATCGGCCGCAAGATTTGGGGCATCGGGGAACAGCCGGGCATCTGGTCCGGCGACATCAATAGCGAGCACAATTCACAATTCATCGCTGATCCGTACAGCTTCAGCCACATCACCCACGGAATCTTCCTTTATGGGCTCTTGCGGCTCATCGGACGCAATCTTCCGGTCCGTGTGCGTGCGCTGCTCGTCCTCGCGCTCGAGGCGGGATGGGAGGTGCTCGAAAACACCGATTTCGTGATCAATCACGGCGGTTCCTGATCAAACAGCGCCCTTGAACCGGCACGGCGTGCCCGACTTTGCTGGGAAGCAGATACATGGTGTTACAGCATTAGGACAGACGGGGCGTGTGGACAGCTACAAGGAGGCGCTCTTCTATGTGGTGTCGCGTTTGAAGGCACAACACCCTAACTTCGACACCACTGCTCCCAATGTTCACGGACGCTTCCCATATTTTTCCTTGAATTCAGAAGATCTGCGAAGACCCAAGGCCCTCCATGGAAGCAAGCTGTTTGTCGAGACCAATGTCGGGTCCAACCGCATCTGGGAAATTTGCCGCGACCTTGTCCGAGTCTTCGGTCACAATCCTGATGATCCTTCAGTCCTCGGGTTTGAACGTCGAACCAACGCGAACGCGCGCACCGAAGGGGAGCCGCAGGCGCCCAGTCGCCGTCGCGGGCTCTTGGTAAGACGACTTGGTAGGTCGAGACTAAACTTAATGGACACCACGATTCTCTGATGTTTTAGTCTGGGACCGACAGCAATCGGGGCTGGGGCTATTCGCTTGCTGTCCTGCGGTCACCTTTGCTACGAGGCCGAGATGCGCCTGCTAATCGCGTTTCTCCTGCCGTGGCTGACGTTCTTTACCATCGGCCGTCCGATCAGCGGAATCGTTTGCCTGGTATTGCAGTTGACTCTGATCGGCTGGATACCGGCGACCATCTGGGCAGTTTATGCGCTAAGCCAGTACAAGACCGACCAGAAAATCGAAAACGCTCTCGGCCATCGATAGATCGACGCTAATACTACTGGAGAAAGTGGTATGAGTTCGCCCGCGCCTATCTCAGTTCGAGCGTGACAAAATGGATGGCCGGCTTTTCCAGCGATGTATCGATTGATGACATCCAGCCAACAACAAAAATCGCTCAATTGATCCGATCGTTACTTCCGTCATGAGGACCCGTGTGTTAGGTTGCGCGCGGCCTTGGGTTTTCTGGTGCGAAAGGGATTTTGATTCGTATCGGTCCTGGATAACGCTTCTTCCGGTTTGTCACATCTCTGAAGCCCGTTTGTGACTGGCGCCCTGCAAAAGGCTTCCAAAGGCGCGTCACGTTGAGACCCGGCGGTCCGAATTAAGTAGGTCGTCCGCACAGAGATGTTGTACAAAATTTTTCGCGAGCGATCGCGCACCGTCCTGAGGTTTTCGCGTAGCGCAATTGCTTGCCTCATCGGCGAAGTTCTATTTCGCCACAGTTTCGGAATCAGTCCCCCATCCTCGCCGAATCGCTGCTGAAGGTTAGGCAGGGCGGCCTCTCTCGCCGAGAGTGGGGCTTTCCGCAGCAATCGAATCACCGAAATCTCAACACTCAGCGAATGAAGCTGGGAAAGGCGGACGACTATGCGCAGCGATGCGCGTTTTCGGGGGTACCCTCTCGCGCAGGCGTTCATTCGAGCTGATCGGCTTTGGAGAAGAATTGGATGTTAAGACTATTGGGGAACAAGGCGACAGCCATCGCCTTAATGACAGGATTGACCTGGTTGATATTCGACCCAGTGGCGATGGCGGCAGGGGTAACTATCGCGTCCCCGAGCAATGGCTCGACGGTATCGGGTATGGTCACGATAACCCTAAGCCCGGCCTCCGGCACCTCATGGTGCAATGTCTATGTGGATGGCGCTTACCAGAACTCGACGCCCCCGAATTTCTTTTACTGGCAGACTAGTGGAACTTCGAACGGCACTCACAAAGTCTCTGCCACTGCTTTCGATAAGTATGGCAGCAACCTCGGCACCGCTACCTCGACGGTGACAGTCGCCAATGGCGGCGCGGTGTCATTGACCTCGCCCAGCAATGGTTCGACGGTTTCCGGCACTGTTACGATAGGAGTCGCGACCGGACCTTCTACTTCCTGGGCGAACATTTATCTCAACGGTGAGTACCAGAGTTCCACACCACCTGACTATTTCTACTGGCATACCAATGGGATGCCCGATGGACAGTACCAGGTGTCAGCGACCGCATTTGATAGCAGTGGCCACAATCTTGGCTCCTCGGAATCGTCGGTGACGGTAGCCAACGGTTTCACTGCGGCCGCTTCGAACGCGGTGTCGCTAAGTTCTCCCAGCAATGGAAGCACGGTCTCCGGAAACGTAAGCATCGCGGCTGCCATCGGTTCCGGCGTGGGCTGGATCAATTTCTATGTCGATGGTGATTATCTCAGTTCCAGCCCGCCGCTCAACTTCAACTGGAATTCCGGCAGCGTCGGCAATGGCAACCATACTATCTCCGCGCGGGCGTTCAGCAGCTCAGGTGGCGCGATGGGTTCTGCATCGAGCACCGTGAGCGTGCAAAATTCCAGCGTGACATCCTCCGGGCATTTCTATACCCAGCCTCCGGGCTCCAGCTTGCCGAGTGGAGCGGCGTGCGCATCGGCGGTACGCCGCAATCCCAACTTCGAGCCGCGACCGGAGAACTATACGGCGAACCATACCGTCCCGACCGACAACCTCAGCTATATGCGCACCACCACTAACAATGGCGGGGTGCCGGCTCACACCTACGATCGCGTCGATGGCAACTTCACCGGAACCACAGACGAGATCATCCAATGGGGTGCGTGCAAATGGGGCTTTGACGAGGATCTGGTCCGCGCGATCGCGGCTAATGAGTCATGGTGGAAACAATCCGCACATGGCGACTTCACCACCAATCTGAATGTCTGCCCGTCCGGCGCGAATTATCATGACGGCGGATGCGACTTGAGCTATGGCATCACTCAGATCAAATCGACGGACTACTCCGGGACCTTCGCCGATTCGATGAAGAGTACCGCGTTCGCGATCGACTACAAGCTCGCCTACCAGCGCGCCTGCTATGAAGGAAAGATCGGCTACTTGCACGAGCGTAGTTCGAACTATCCCAACGGCGACCAGAATAACATGCTGTGGGGATGCGTCGATCAGTGGTTCAGCGGTGGATGGTGGAACGGTAGCGACGATAGCTATATCGCCGAGACCAAGAGAGAAATGGCGAACAAGCCCTGGCTGCAACCCGGGTTCTGATAGCCCTGACCTCGACGGACTGCCTGCCTGAACGGGTCGGGCAGTCCGTCCACTTTCCCCTCAGGTTTTCGACGCTACAACTCATACGGCTTTTGATGAATTAACATCGATTCGATTCCGTCTCATCGGTCGGGTAGTAATGGGCCGAGGATGTCGGCTCGCGCAATCGCGCCGTCCCCACCATGAACGCCAAGAACGACCATCACAACGCCATCGAGGACCTCGACAGTCGCCCGGCGGATGACGACGACCGCGAAGATCTCCAATCGCTGTTGCGGGTCGGAATCCCGGTCTTCGCCGTTATCGTCGCAACCGCGGTGCTCTATTTCGCGCGCGACATTTTGCTGCCGCTGGCGATGGCCACCATGCTATCGGTCATCTTCAGCCCGCTCGCGCAGCGTGCGGAAAAGATCATCGGGCGCCTGGCGGGCACGGCACTGGTGGTTCTGGGCGCGATCGCGATAGTCGGGGCAATCGGCTATTTCCTGACGACAGAATTGACCTCGGTCGCAGGTGAAGTGGCCAGCTATTCCGACAATATCGCGGCGAAGCTGACCGCGCTTCAGAAGGACTCTTCCAAGGGGTTCCAGCGCATCCAGCATGCGATCGAGGATGTGCAGAAGCAGGTCGAGCGCGCCGGTCCCAGAGCACCCTCCAAGCCTCGAACCGTTCAAGCTGTTCCGCAGACCAGCCTGGGCGATAATTTGAAGCCGTTCGTGCCGGTGCTTTCAGGTCTGGTGGATTTCCTGCTCATCGTGGTGCTGTTGTTCTTCCTTCTCTACAGCCGCGATGACCTGCGCGATCGCGTGGTCAGGCTGGCGGCGCGAGCCCGCATCACCGTCGCAAGCCAGGCGATTCAAACGGCAGGGCAAACCGTCAGCCGATATCTGATTCTGTTTTCGCTGACCAACCTCGCCTTCGGCGTCGCCACCGGGCTCATCTGCTGGATGCTTGGTCTACCCACGCCCGAGCTATGGGGCTTGCTGGGCTTTCTGTTCCGCTACGTTCCCTACGTCGGGGTTTTGATATCGGCACTGCTCCCGACTCTGGTGGCATTCGCGGTCTTCCCCGGATGGGACAAATCCATCGAAGTGCTGGTTGCGTTCATCGCGATCGACCAGGCTGCCGCGCAGTTCGTCGAGCCGTTCATGGTCGGCCCCGGAATCGGAATTTCGCCGGTGGCGCTGCTGGTGTCCGCGATGTACTGGTCGTGGATATGGGGTCCGGTCGGGCTACTGCTCGCCACGCCGCTCACCGCATGCATCAAAGTGCTGGGCGACTACATCCCGGCGCTCAGCTTCTTCAGCATTCTGCTCGGCTCGGAACGTCCGATGGAGGACTATCACGACTTTTACCGCAAGCTGCTGGAGCTCGACGACGAAGGCGCCCGCTCGATGGTGGTTCAGCACTACGACGAACAGGGATTCGAAGCGACCATCAACCAGGTGATCGTCCCCAGCGTGATCATGGCGGCCGAGGAATTCGACCAGGACAATATCAGCGTCGAAAATCTGCAGCGCATTATGAATACCGCACGCGAACTGATCGTGGAGATCGGCAACCGCTTCAACAAGATTCAGCGCCCGCCGCGGCTGCGAATGGTTGGAGTTTGCGTGCCCGGCGAAGTGCATAGCCTGGCCCTGCTGATCCTCGTGCAGTTGATGCGTCAGGATGAAATCGCTGCGACGCTGCTCAGCGAGAACAAGACCCCCGCCGAGCTACGCGACTTTATCCGCGGGTTCGCGCCCGATCTGGTTTGCGTTTCGGTCACGATGACCGACGCGTTGCCCCCGACGCTGGAGTTGGTGCGGGCGCTACGCGCGGATTCGGAACAGATCACGATCATGGCGGGAGGTCTGACTGCTGTGCAAAATTCCGAGCAATTGCGGGACGCCGGATGCTCGCTGGTGTGCGCGACCATTAGCGAAGGACGCCGCGCCGTCCGCAGCCGCGTCGCGGATCGGATGCGCATCCGTCGCGCGCTATGGAGTTCCGGGCGCGCGGTAAAACCACCCGCCAGCCAGCCCGGCAATATCTAACCGAGTATCGCAACCGACGCCTCGAAGGTCTGCGCTTTGGAGCCGGTCTGTGCTATTATCACATCACGGCGCCCTGCGGGGTGCCGTCGTCATTTCGGGCGGATGTATGTGAACCGAAAAGTGCGAAAACAAACCCACTAAATGTAGGAAAATCAAGCCCATTCGTTTTTTCTTCGCCTCTGGGAGAGAGACGCTTAGAGGCTCTAGTTCAGCTCTCAATTCGGCTGCGCATGACTTCCGAACGCGCCGACTCGAACCACCAATTGCCGGCCCTGGCGGACCACCATCCGCTCACGTTCGAGCCGTGCCAGATGCTCGGTGACCCGCGGCCGCGATGCACCCACCAGGTTGGCGAGATCCTTGTGGCTGAAGCTGACCGGCAGCAGGGTTCCGCGGGAGTCCTCGATCCCGAAGTCGGCGCACAGATCGAGCAGCGCGATTCTCAGTCGTTCATGCAAATCCAGGCTGAGGAAGCTCGAGCCGCGCAGCAGCAGCCGGTACCAATGCTTCAGGTTGTTCTGATGAAATGCGCGGGTCGCCACCCGCGATGCGGTCGCGCCGATCTCATTGAAACGTTCCCACGAAATGGCGCCGACTCGGCATTCACCATACGCCTCGCACTGGAAGCGATACTGGCTCGACGGCAGCGCGGGGAATTCGGGAATCGGTCCCGGTGCGAGCAGCGAAACCGTCACTCGCTGACGACGCGAGTTCGCGCAGGTGATCCGCGCCACGCCGGTTAGCAGCACATGCGCTTCCGAGGCGAGAGTGCTCTCGCCACAAATGACTTCATTGCGCCTGAAACTGTCGACTTCGAGAGCGCCCGCAAGGTCCTTCAATTCCGCGCTGGATAGCCACATCAGCGACTTGATCCGGGCGAGCGCCTCGAGGTCGAAGTCGCGGCTATGTTGCTGTCGGCTCATGCTCTCATTCTGAAAACGCGATCAAAGTAGCCGCTTCCTTTCCGTGATGGAAACGCAGTGTCACTGATGGAGCGACTCATAGTGTGATCATCGTCGTTGGTCGCCGGACCGGGGAAGCTCCAGCGATCGCGAATGCGGCCGGTGTGTTCCGCAAAGCAAAGGTGGACGCACCGCGCGCACGGACCTATGAATGTGCGAACCAGTCCCCGCGTTGGAGATAACATTCTCGGAGGCGATGATGAATACGGCGATCACCTGTACCGCGTTGATGGGCTTGTTGCTCTTCGCGCTCGGCTTTTACGTATCCACCATGCGCGGCCGCGCCAGGCAAGTCGGCGTGACGCCCACTGATCCCAGCGATCCACTATTCAAAGCGATCCGTGCGCACGGCAACACGGCTGAGTATGTCCCGATGCTCGCCATCCTGATGCTGTACCTGGGCGCGCATTCACCCGGGGCATGGATCCTGTGGACGATGGTGATCGTGACCGCCTGCCGCTTTCTCATCGTGTTCGGAATCCTGCTGTCGCCGACGCTGGAGCGACCGCATCCGCTGCGGTTTATCGGTGCGGTCGGCACCTACCTGGGCGGCCTCGCGCTTTCGGTCGTGGCACTATTCGCTGCCTGATCGGCAATTCGGTACAGGTAGGCCGCGACCATCGGGTTGAATAGAGCGGGCGTCGCCTCGTCTCAATCATGTGCATCTCGGGGCGCGAGGAGTATTGCGATGACGCTGGTTCAGATCGCCGTGGTTCTCATCGTAATCGGCGTGCTGATGTGGTTGATCAACACCTACATTCCGATGTTGGGTGCGATAAAGAGCCTGCTCAACCTGGTGGTGATCCTGGTGGTGGTCGTCTGGCTGCTGCAAATCTTCGGCATCATCGGCCCGATTCCGGGCGTGCGAATTCCGCGCATGATGTAATCGCATCAGCTTGCCGCTTCCGTCCGCCCCGCCCACCATGATTTACTCAGGCGCTGAGTCTGCCGCAGGCTTTCGATTCGATTCGCCGAGCGACCATATTGCCGATACTCAATGACACCGCCCCGCTAGGCATCGCCCTGCTGGGATTGATTCTCGGAATGCGGCATGCGACCGATGCCGACCATGTGATCGCGGTTACCACCATCGTGAGCGGAGAGCGACGCCTCGGCGCCGCTGCGCGGATTGGAATCGCCTGGGGCCTGGGTCACTCGACCACGATTTTCATAGTGGGCGGCGCCATTATCCTCTTCAAGCTGACGATCCCGCCGCGGCTGGGAATGGCGATGGAGTTCGCGGTCGCGATCGTGCTCATCATGCTCGGTATTTCCGTGTTGGCGCGCTCCTCGCCTCGAATCGCGAATTGGCTGGGCCTCCATCGCAAACGCGACGACCTCTTCGCCCATAGCCATCTTCACGAACACGATGGGACGCGGCATGTGCATCCTCACGCGCATGCCCACGGCGACGAGCATTCGCATAGTAACCACCTTCTGCCCAGAACCTCGCGATTCGGGGGCGGTTCGCATCAGCGAGCATTCGGGGTTGGTCTGGTACATGGCCTCGCCGGTAGCGCTGCGATCGCGCTGCTGGTGCTCAGCGCGATTCCGAACCCAGTCTGGGGGCTGGCTTATCTGGCAATCTTCGGTTTGGGCACGATCCTGGGGATGGCCTTGATCACCACGGCGATTGGGCTGCCGATTAGTCTCAGCGCGGCGCGCATCGGCGGCTGGAACGATGCGTTACTGGTCGGCGCGGGATTGCTAAGCCTCGGCTTCGGACTCTTCCTTGCCTGGCAGATTGGAATCACCGATGGATTGTTCCTGTCCGGGCGGCCTCCAGTCTGACCTTTCTCGAAAAGTAGTCGAGCATCGTTACCAGTTCGTTTGTTCCGGAAAGGATGGCACTTCGAGTACCCTGCGCCGCTCTGCCTCCCATTGCTGTGGTGTGTATTTCGCACGAAGAGCTTGGGCGTAGGTGGTTAGATGGAAAAACACGAGGCGACCATCGCCGCTTACCATCGGATCCTCGCCCAACAGTTGTTGGAGTTCCCGCGTGATCGAAATGCCTGAATCCATGAAGCCCAAACGGTCGATATAGATACCGCTGAACCCCGCCAGCGCCAGCGTCTTGAGCGATTGCGGTGGAAGCTGCAAGATCAACCTTCGTTTCCCGTCAGGTCCGATATCGGTCCTGTCGCCGCCGGAATCCAGTTCATTGTGCTCTGCCCAAAGGGCCTCCGGTCTTCCTCGCATTGCACCGCTGCTCCATCGCAGCGAGCGCGAATGTAAATATGCCTTCAACTCATCGTATGCCTGCAGTTGGGCGACTGGTGCGGTTTCAGGAAAGCGAACGTTCGGCAGTTGAAAAAGCATCGCACCGGCAGGAACCGAGGCCTCGACTTCGGCGACGAACTTCGCATCACTCTGATATCGGCTCTTCGATCCGGCATAGTCAGGAGCAAATGAGGAACTGGTTTGATCGAGTATTCCCAGGCATAGAATAGCCGCTAGGACTCCATACCAGAGATAGGTCCTGCTTTTCCGCTCTCCCATCCATCGTTTCCAGTCATCAAGGAGTAAAGCCACCGCGAACAAGGAAAAGAACGCGATGTATACGCTGATTCGATTATAGGCGCGAATTCGCGGAGAAATTAGAAAATTGAAGAGCGACCCCAATCCGCCTACCGTACCCAACAGCACAGCCGAAAGTGTTAGCACCGCCAGGGCATTAAGCAGTTCGCCGCGAGGCCATCTCCGCGGGGAACAAAACAGCCAGCCAAGGAGGAAGATAAATCCGAAATCACCTACCACTCCCAGACTCGCCATTCCTCCTTCTGTTGGTATGGTGGATTTGTCGTACGCTTGTCTTATGTCGCGCAGAAATTCGAGCCGATGGCCGCTGATCGGAAGAAGCAACGCGGTCACCTTCAGCCCATACATATCAGCCTCACGAGGAATTCTTTTTGCAACCTCCTCGTTGGGGCCGTTGCGCATGGTATACAGCCAGCTCGGTGATTCATTGATGATCAAAACCGCGAATATCACGCTTGCCAATCCAATTCCCCAAGCCAGTCGCATAGGATGTCTGAAGCGGATCGCAGCCACTAAGCCTGCAACGACCAGAAAGTAACAGCCGAAAAACGCATAATATGCGAAGGAAGAACCGACCAATCCGCAGATGAGCGTCATCGAAACGATTTGTCGTCGAGATAGATAAAGTCTATCCGGCTCCTGACCTTCGAGTAATGTGTCTCCTATCCATAACCATAGAACCACCATCGTCATCAGCGGCACCAGAAAGTATGCGGACAGAAAGAGATGGCCCTCGCCGCGACGGAAATGGTAGGGAATAAAAGAAAACAGGAGGCTGGCGACTATCGCCGATGGATAGGAGACCTTAAAGGCTCTCAGGGTTAGCATCGAGGAAAGAACTGTTAAAGGAAAGGTCAGTAGGAAGAACAGGTTCAAGACGACAGCATAGTTTGAAGTGACTAGTGAGATCACTTTCAACAACACGACATTTAAAGTGTCGAAGAATGGAAAGTCGAAAAACTGAGTCCCGAAGGGCGCCCCGAGATGTGGATTGCGCCATACCCATCCAGTCTCGATCATTGACTTGATAAGTATGCTGTTGACTAGAGCATCCTTAGCGTGGACGAAAGGAATCGCCAGGTCAGCCTGATTCAAGCGTAACACCAAAGCTAAGAATCCGAGGCACAGAATCAGCGCCACCGCATACGCGATGATGGTCGTCGCACGACGCTTCAGGAATTCAGTCATGTTGCTGGCAACCATGCCATCTCGGACCTGTCGGCCACAATATGTATGGCATCGAGTGGACGACATACTTGATCAGTACCTGAGCGGCGTGCTCCGATGACGGCTGCTCACGGCATGACTCTGCTCGAAAAAACTATCGCTGCGATTGGTTCGGTCGACCTGGCTGCGGCCGCCAAGGCGCAGCAGCATCTCGATGCGCTGACCAAGCCTCCGGGTAGTCTCGGCTATCTGGAGGAGATAGTCCGCCGCTATGCTGCTATCCGGCGCGATGGTTCAGCGAGTGCGGGGCGCGGCGCGCTCGCAGTGTTTGTTGCCGATCACGGAATTGCCGAAGAAGGAGTCAGCGCCTTTCCGAAAGCGGTGACCCTCGAAATGTTGCGCAACATCGCGAGCGGCGGCGCGGCTATCAGCGTCCTCGCACGACGCTTCGGTTATGAGCTGCGCGTAGTTGACATGGGAGTTGAGGCGGACACCAGCCGCACTCCCTTCAAAGGAGTGACCTACCATCGCATCGGTCCGGGCACGCGCAATTTTCTCAACCGCGAAGCGATGACGCGCGACGAAGCGCAACGGGCGCTCGAGGTTGGCATCGAAATCGCGCGCGAGTTGGCGGCTTCGGGAGTGACTCTCATCGGCATTGGTGAAATGGGGATCGCCAACAGCACTTCGGCCGCCGCGGTGATTTCGGCGGTGACCAAAATTCCCGCGGCGCGGCTGGCCGGGCGCGGGACCGGCCTCGACGATGCGGGATGGAAGCACAAGGTTGCGGTCATCGAGCGGGCGCTGACGCGGCATCGCGACGCATTCGGTGAAGGCCTGGCGATCCTGGCCGCGCTTGGCGGTTTCGAGATCGCCGCGATGGCCGGAGTATGCCTCGGCGCCGCCGCTGCAAATGTTCCGGTCGTGGTGGACGGATTTATCGCGACCGCAGCCGCAACCGCCGCGAACAAGATGTCGCCCGGACTCACCGAGCATATGTTCTTCGGCCATCGCTCCTCGGAAGGCGGTCATCGCGAGGTTCTCGAACTGCTCGGGGCGAGGCCGATTCTGGATTTCGAGATGCGCCTTGGCGAGGGCACCGGCGCGGCACTCGCGATGGCGACGATCGAAGCCGCACTCGACCTGTTTCACACTATGGCGACCTTCCAGAGCGCCGGCGTATCGGGAAAAATCCGGTGACCAACACCGATGAAGGGTCGGCCTCCGCGCCCGCTGGCAGCGGAGGAATTCTCCTGCAGCTCCGTCTCGCGACGAGCTTTCTCACGATTCTTCCGGTAGCCATCGACTCCGCAAACGAATCTGACGTCGCGGCTTCGATGGCGTGGTTTCCGTTGATCGGCGTGGCGATGGGAATCGTGTTTGCGCTCGAGGACTATGCGCTGGCTTTTGTTCTAGGGCATGCGCTGCGTTCTGCGATCATCGTTCTCTCGATGGTGGTGCTTAGTGGCGCGGTTCATCTCGACGGCCTCGCCGATACCGCCGATGCGCTGGGAGGCGGCCGCGATCGCATCCGCGCGCTGGAGATTCTCCGCGACAGCAGGATTGGCGCGTTCGGCGCGATCGCGCTGTTCTTCGTACTCGGGCTGAAGGTGCTTTCGCTGGCTGGTTTGTCCGGCAGGTCTCGCCTGGCGGCGCTGATCCTCGCGCCGACGCTCGCGCGATGGGCGCTCGTCGCGGTGAGCTACAAGATGGATTATTTGAGAACCGACGGTGCAGGCTCTTCGATGCTGGGGCGCCAAAATGAGCGCAATCTCGCGATCTCCAGCGCCATTGCAATCCTCGCGATGATTCCGTTCATATCGGGCAAGGTAATCGTCACATACTTGATCGCGGTCATCGCAACTGTCGCGATGCGATCGTTCTACCGCCGATGGTTGCGAGGGATCACCGGTGACTTGATTGGCGCGTGCGGCGAGCTGGTCGAGGTCATTGCGATGATCGTTATCGCATCGTGACCAACTCCTATTTCGCACGCATCGGGTAGCCGGACACCATCAGGATCACCTCGTTAGCGATCGCGGCGATTTTCTGATTGGTCCATCCCAGCAGATCGCGAAAGCGCCGCGCGGTCGGATTGTCCGGGACGATGCCGGCGCCGACCTCATCGGTCACGATGACCGACGAGAACGATGCGCGCGCGAGCGCGGCGGCGAGCCGATCTGCCGACGCGAGAATCGCTTCGTCCTGCGCGCCGATGCCCATCAGATTCGAAACCCACAGCGTCAGGCAATCGATGATGACGCCGTCGGCGCGCGACTCCAACGCGGCCAGCGCAATGGTGGGATCGAGCGCCTCTTCGATGGTCACGAAGTGCGCGGGGCGCGTCACCTTGTGATGAGCGATGCGGGTTGCCATCTCGACATCCAGCGCCTGGCCGGTCGCGATGAAAAACAGCCGCTTGCCTTTGATCGATTGCGCCAGCGAGATCGCATGGGAACTTTTCCCGCTGCGCGCGCCGCCGGTGATGAGCGAAATTCGTTTCATCGCGGTCCCCAGCGTACATGATGCGCCCGCGTTTTCGGAATCGAGGTTGACCTTGCGCGCCGACCGGCGTATCTATTCGCGGCACATCCGGTGCTCGGGAAGCCGGTTCAAAACCGGCGCTGCCCCGCAACTGTGAGGGATGACGCAGGCCCATCGATGCCACCGCTTCGCGCGGGAAGGCGGGCCGCAGGATGAATCCCAAGCCAGGAGACCGGCCGGATGATTTTATTGTCTGCCTTCCGCGGGGAGGGCGGGGCATCGGGAAATCTTCACCACGCCCGATTCCTTCGTTTTGAGGGAGCGGGTCTCCAATTGCCCGGCACTCATCCGCGGATGCGACATTCACGCGGAGGAGTGAATGCGGCCATTTCGAGTCTTCATTTTGTCCTGGGTGATCACCCAGCTCGCGGCGGCGACCGCGTATGCCGCCCCAAACCCAACTGCAGCTGCGAAGTCAACTGCGATTGCGAATCCAACTGCAGCGGCGACACCCACCGCGATTGCACCGCCGGGCGCGGCGCAGAATCCGCAGAAACTTTTGCCGGTGGTGGTGACCGCGACGCGCATCGAGCAGCCCATCGATCAGATTGGCACCACCATCAGCGTGGTTGAAAAAGACCAGATTCAGAAACAACAGATCGAGCAGGTGGGCAATGTGCTCGAGCAGGTGCCCGGCGTTGTGGTGTTGCAGAGCGGATCGCCGGGCACCGAGGCCGACGTTACCATTCGCGGCGCCTCCGCCTCGCAGACTCTCATCCTGCTCGATGGAGTCGAGGTCAACACCGGAGCGACCGGCGCTTTCGATATAGCGGATCTGACCACCAACAATGTGAATCGGATCGAAGTGTTGCGCGGCGCGGGCGGCGCGCTTTACGGTTCGCAAGCGATCGGCGGCGTCGTGCAACTGATTACGGAAGAAGGGCAAGGTGCGCCCAAAGCGAGCATCCTTTCGGAGGGCGGCAATCGCGCGACGCAGCGTCAGGTGGCGACCGTCAATGGAGCATCGGGAAAGCTCGGCTACTCGGGTGCGCTCTCCTACTTTTCGACGCAGGGATTTCAGAAGATCAACGACAACAGCGACAATCTCTCCGGGGTCGGGCGGCTGGATTACCACCTCGATGAAAAGACCACCATCCGAGGATTCGCGCGCTATACACGATCGAACGTGAGTCTCCCGGACTTCACGATTTTCAGCGGATCACTGAATCCTACTGCGCATCAACGCAGTGAGTTCATGCTGTTCAAGGGCGAGATCGAGCATGACTTCACTGAGAAACTGACCGCGCGGGTCAGCGGATCGTTCGTGCGCAATGACATCCGAATCAACTTTCCGCCTTATCAGGGCAACACCGGATTCGAGCTTTCCGAAGTCGATCACATCCCCGAAGAAACGCGCGGCGCGCTCGGCGAGGCGATCTATTCCTGGTGCAAGGGATGGCGCACGCTGGCAGGCTTCGATTTCAAAGATCGATGGGTTCGCACCAACGACGTTGCGGTCTTCATCTTTCCGCCACCCAGCATCTCGTCCTTCAGCGCGACCCGCCGCGAATATGCTGGATACATCCAACAGCAGGGCAGCGCGTTCGATGGGCGCATCCTCGGAACCGGCGGGGTTCGGGTCGACGGCAACAGCCAGTTCGGCAAGGAAGTGAGCTCCTCGTGGTCGGTGGCGATCCCGATCAGCGAAATCGGGGCGACCTTGCGCGGTAGCTATAGCGAGGGCTTCCGCGCGCCCTCGTTCGATGAGCTGTACTTTCCGTTCTTCGGCAATCCAGACCTTTCTCCGGAGATTTCCAGCGAGTACGACGGTGGCTTCACCAAGACCTTTGGCGAATGGGGCGCCTTCACGGCGACCTACTTCTCGCGGCGCGTGCACAATCTTGTCGTGACCGTACCGGTGCCGGTGAGTCCCACCAATCCGTTTGGTTCCCAGGCAGGCAATGCCGGCCGCGTCGATGTGCAGGGCGTGGAGCTGGTGCCCTCGATTGGCCCCTTCTACGGCTTCCGACTAAGCGGAGGGTTCACGGTGCTGGACGAAACGCACTCTTCCGCGGTCGGGCACACTCCGCTCCGAGTTCCGAAGCGATCGGCTTACGGGCTGGCGCAGTATGACAATTCGGCGCTGCTGTTCCCGCGCGACAAAATCGCGCTGACGCTCGCCTATACTTTTGTCGGCGATCGCGAAGACATCACGACCATCGGCACGACTGCAAATCACGACGCGTATCATCGCTTCGATTTAACCACGACTTATGATGCCCGGGTGTTGTGGCGATTTATCAGGAACGAGGAAGTCTTCGCGCGCGTGTCGAATCTTTTCGATCGGCACTACTCGGTGAATTTTGGATTTCCCGCACCGCCGGTCAATTTTGTCGCCGGGCTCAAGCTGGAGTTTGAGTAATCGACTCGGAGCGATTCTGTTCGCGAGCGAAACAGCTCTCGAAGACCGCGCGGATCGCTTCGCGCCTGAGGCGCAGATCTTTCAGAAGCTGCTGCGGCCCCGTGCTGCCCTGATAACCCATCCGGCGCGCGAGCGGCCGCAAGGCATCGGGATCGGTCGGCAGCGCCCACGCCGGCTGATCGCTTTCGATGCGGAGGCGATTTTCCAGCCGTGCGATGAATTCGTAGCCGTCGCTGAGAGTAGCGGCCTCATCGATGGTGAGGAGCTTCAGCCATTCCAATTCCTTGAGCAGCTCGCGAGTCGAGCGCTTGCGCAGCGCGGGATGCCGATAGCCATGCGCCAGAGCCATCATCTGGGCGATGAACTCGACGTCGACCAGGCCGCCGCGTCCCTGCTTCAGATTGAAGCGAGTTTTGCTTTCCGCACCGATTTCCGCTTCCATGCGTTTGCGCATCTGAGCGATTTCCGCGATCCCGGCGCCGCTCAGACCGTGCCCGAAGACGAACTCCTGGCGCGCTGCTTCCACCGCTGCGCCAAGTTCGGCATCGCCGGCGACGACGCGCGCGCGCACCAGCGCCTGGCGTTCCCAGACTGCTGAGCTCTGCCGATGATACTCGCGAAAACTTTCCAGCGAGGTGACCAGCGGTCCCTGATTGCCGGATGGGCGCAGTCGCAAATCGAGCTTGTACGCGTATCCCTCGCGAGTGCGCGACTCGAGAATCGCGATCAGCTTCTGGACGGTTCGCGCAGCGATCTCGCGCCCATGCATCGGCTCGCCCGCGCTCTGGTATACGAAAATCAGATCGAGATCCGAGTTGTAGGACATCTCGGCCGCGCCGAGGCGTCCCATCGCGATGCAAGAAAGTTTCAGAGTCTTGGGAACTTCGAGACGCGCTGCAACTTCCGCGTACGCCAGGTCGAGCGCCTGGCGCAGCACCGTTTCTGCCAGCAGCGTGAGTTCCGCTTCGACGTCGCGGAGTTCCAGATCGCCCGCTACATCGGCGATCGCAATGCGCAGGAACTCCTGATGGCGAAAGGTTCGCAGCGCATCGAGCCGCGACTCGAAGTCGCGGGAGGCACTCATCAGACCGGACAGCTCGTGTTCCAATTCGGCCTGATTGCGTCGCCGTCGAACCAGATCGGAGCGCACCAGGGTATCAAGCATGTCGGGATGACGGATGAACAGACTCGACAGATAACTGCTGGAGGCGAACAGGCCGAGTAGCACGCGGCGGGTCGAGGGATGCTGTTCGAGCAGCGCAAGGAATGAAGTCCGCGCGCCGACGGCGGCGATGAAATCGGCCAAATTTCTGAGCGCCAGATCGGGATCCGGCAGCCGGCTGATCTCGTCGAGCAAAATTGGCCCGAGCGTCTCCAGCAGCTCGGAGCGGCGCTGAATGGTCGCCGCGTGAGGGGTCCCGCGCGCGAGTATTTCGAGGTTGGCGGAACTCTCCTTCGGATGCGCAAATCCAAGCGCCGTGAGCCCACGTTCCGCGTTCGCGCGATCGGATGCCCCCAGCCATGCCGCGCGCGCGACATCGGAAACCTTGGTCATGCTCTCCTCTTCGCCGCCGGCGAGAGTCTCGCGGAATTGGTTTGCAATGAGTTTGCGATGTTTGGCCAGCGTGGCGCGCAGGCGTCCCACCGCTTTATCGTTCTTGCCCATCCGAAGCCGTACCGCCAACTCGCGCATGCCGGCGTCGTCGCGCGGAAGCGTGTGAGTTTGCAGCCCCGACACCAGTTGAAGTTTGTGTTCGACGTTTCGCAGGAAGAGATACGCCTCGGTAAGTTTGCGCGCGCGGGCGGCGGGCAGGTATCCAAAGCCGGCGAGCCGATCGAGCGCCTCGATGGTTTTTTCGGTCCGGATGCGGGGATCGCGTCCCCCATAAATCAAGGTCAGCGCCTGCACGATGAATTCGAGTTCGCGAATACCGCCGTGGCCTAGTTTGATGTTGCGTTCGATCAAGTCGGGGGAGCGGAGTTCCGCCTCGATCTGATGCTTCATCGCGCGCAACTGTCGGAGCGTGTCGAAATCCAGATAGCTCCGATAGACGAAGCGGCCGAGGTCATCGAGCAACCGGTGCCCGAGCGCAAGCGAGCCGGCCACCGGACGCGCGCGCAAGAGCGCCGCCCGCTCCCAGGTTTGTCCGTAGTACTGATAAAAGTTCAGCGCGCCTTCGACGGGAACCGCCAACGGAGAGTTGCGGCCGCCGGGCCGCAGGCGCATGTCGATCCGAAAGCATCCACTGGAGAGGAGCTCGGTGATGATCTCTCCGATGCGTGCGGCCGCGATACTGCCCTCGCCCGGTGTGGGCGGATGAAAAACGTAAATCAGATCGATGTCCGAGCTGAGATTGAGTTCGCTCGCCCCCAGCTTGCCCATCGCAAGCACGCAGAACTCCCCGGCTTCGAGCGCGCGCTCACCGAGCAAGCGGAGCGCCATCCCAAATGCCGCGCGGATGCATTCGTCGGCGAGGCGGGACATCAGCAGCGTGGTGCGCTTGACCTCGATCTTGCCGAGCAGATCGGCAATCGAAATACGCAGGAAAATCCTGCGCTTGAAGCGAGCCAATTCTGTTGCACCATCGGCGCGGGTGCCGAGCCCGCCGAGGTCGCAGCGCATCTCGCTCAAAAGCGAATCGGCGGTTTCATTGCGCGCTGAATCGAACAATCGAAGCCATTGGGAGCCGGCTTGCGAAATTTCGGACGCCACGACTTCGGAGGCGCCGAGGCAAAAGATCAGATCACGCGCTGTAGGGCGATCCGCCAGGGCCTCGCACATCGAAGACGACGACTCCTCGGCAAGCTTCGTCAGCGTCGCGAGCGCCAACTGCCCATCCGCTGCGTGGTCTTGCACCAGCCGTACCGCGCGGCGCGCCAGGGTTGCGTCTTCGATGGAAGCCTCGAGCTTGTGCGCGAGGCCGCTGAGCGAAGGCAGCAATTGTTGAGCGGTAGCCATCGAGATTTAGAATAACACCGAATGCAGCGATGATGGGGCACTCGGCGGGCGAAGATTCGCGGGGGCGCGCATTAGTCGCGAAGGTTCCAGTTTTGGTATTGGTCTCTATGCAGGGAGAAAGCCGATGATCATTCTTTATACAACCGAACGCGACTATCCATGGGGCACGCTGCGCTCCACTCACGCTTCGAAAACCAAGGTGGCGCTGGAAGAGAAAGGACTCAAGTACCGCATCGAAAATCTGCCGCCGGGAAATCTCTGGAAGAAACCACCGGAAATGCTCGCCCGCCATCCGCTCGGAAAGGTTCCCTATCTCGAGGATGACGGCCGCACCTTCTTCGATTCGACAGTTATCGGCGAGTATCTCGAAGAACGCTATCCGAAGCCCGCGCTGCTGCCTGCGGACGTCATCGCGCGCGCCCAGGTGCGCGAGGCGGAAAATTTCGTCGACGAGGCGATGTTGATTGGAAGTATCCCGCTGATCTGGATGCCTTACTGGAGTCCGCCCGAAAAGCGCGATGCCGCGGCTATGGAGCAGGGACGCGCGATGTTGCGCAAGCGCGATCTCCCGTATCTGGAAAAGCTGCTCGCGGGGTCGGGCCAGGGCGGCTACTTGTGCGGGGAATTCTCGCTCGCTGATACGCCGCTGATGGCGGTTGCGATGGTGCTTGAGGTCGACCAGACGGCGCTCGGAGATTTTCCGCAGGTCGAGAAATATCTCAATCGATTGCGCGAGCGACCGAGCTATCGTGCGATCAGGTCGTCGACCAAGGTGGCAGACGCGGCCGGAGCTTGAGGCTCAGGCGTCGCCGCCTGAGGTCCGCGAGGAAGCAATCGAGCCGTGGTGCCTGGAATGGTGATGCTTCGCGGCGTGACGCTTGTGGTGGTGATGATAGCGATGATGGTGGTGGGAACCCGCACTCACGCGAAGGATATGGCCGGTTTCAGCAGAGGCTGAAGATTCGGTCTTTTTGCTGCGGCGGTGCTTGAGGTGATGTCGCGAGTGCGTGTTCACCCGAATCACGCGAGCGGGCCGCTCTTTCAGAGGTGGAGGGACGAAGGCCGGTTCGTCCTCAAGCCCGGGGAAGTACGCATGCTCGTACTTGTGGACCTGTAAGGCCGCAAGGAACTCAGCATAGTAGTTCTTCACCGCGAATCCGAAATGCGGCCCGTTGTAAGTCTTCAGGATCTTGCAGTAGTCGCTGCCGCATTGTGCGGCCGCGCGCGCGGTTCCACCAGTGCCGTAGTTGTAGGCCGTGATGGCCAGGGGCCAGTCGCCCAGCGTCTCGTAATTGGCCCGGAGCAGCTTGGCGGCAGCCTTGGTCTCGCGGGTGGGATTGAGGCGGTCATCCCGGCGGCCTCGAATGGTCATGAATTGCTTGCCGGTCGCGCGGGTGAATTGCCAGATCCCGACCGCGCCGGCGCTCGACCTGGCGCCGCGCTGAAATCCCGACTCGACGTGCGCGAGGGTAACTAGCTCGACCGGAAGTCCCGCCGCTCGGAAAATCTTTTCCATTGTGGGACGGTAGTACTTGCTGCGAAGCAGCCCTTCGCGGAAGCGCTCCTTCAAGCCCTCCTGCACGCGCAGATTGTCCGCCGCCAGACGAAGTCCATCGGGCGAGCGTCCTTTGAACATTTCGGCGACGTGGCGCTCGTCGCTCCCCATCGGTTCACGGCCCGATGCCAGCCGGTTGAGAATGTCGCTGTACTTGCGCTTGAGGTAGGTGTTGACCCAATCGATTTCGTCGCGGCCCGGGGAACCGTTACCCGGTAAATGATAGACCTGGTAAATCTTGTAAACGTCGTCTCGATCGACGAGCACAAAGTCGCGGTACGAATATGCGGTGAAGATGTCGACCCAGAAATTTATCTGCGGTTCCAGCGATGCTGGGCGGGCAAAAGGTTCGGTTGCGGCAGCGCGAGCGTGGCCGTAACCGAACCCGAAGACCAATACGAATGCGCATCCGGTGGTCGTCAGGATCCGCCGGAAGGCGCGCATTAGACGGCTCGTCGCAGGCAAGTTTTTCAGTTTCCCCACCTCTGAAAAAGATTCGAAGAGACGCTCAGCGGACCCGGACTGAACTATCGATTACAATGATAAGCTCGTCTAGTCAACGTAGCGCCGCAAAATAGAATCTTCCGACCTCTGCGAGAGTAACTGACCCGCGGCACCGCAAGCATCGAAATGCTATCTAAACTTTGTCCGTTTGTTCTAAACCGCGGTGATCGTGGTCGCTTCCGAATGCGGCCATGAAACTGAATGTATGAAAATCATTCCGAAGACACTTTCAGGGTCAGTTTCGGGAAAGCGGCCCATCGAGAGCTGCCAAAAAAGGTGGTGGAGATTTTTCGCATTGCGGAGCTTGCAATTGAGAATCATTCTCATTATCATCCCGCCCATGACGCGAATCAGTTCTACTCTTCAAAGGATCGCGATCGTCGCATTGGCCGCCGGCTTGGTCGGAACGGTTCCGCTCGTTTCATCGGCACGCGCCGACGACTCACAGCCGCAAGTCAAATTCGCTAACGGTCATTTCGAGCCCGCCTCCTTCAACGTCGCGGCAGGCAGGCCGATCAAGCTGACCGTGATGAACCAGGGCGACTCAGCGATCGAGTTCGAAAGCTTTGAGCTCAACCGCGAGCGCGTGGTGGAGCCCGGCCGTAGCATCACAGTGCAACTGCCGAAGCTCGATCCGGGGCAGTATCACTTTTTCGATGATTTCCATCATGAGGTTGCGCAGGGAACGATTATCGCCCAGTAGGCGACGCTCCGAAGTCGCCAGGTAGCTTCGGCTCGCGCGACCAATCCGTCAAATCGCGAAAAGACACAATGATGCGCCGCATCGAAACGATAGTGGCCGCAGGTGCGGTCGTGTTTGTGCTGATTCAGTTGATTCCAATGTCGAGGAACAATCCGCCGGTTACACAGGATGTAGCAGCTCCATCCCAGGTTGAATCGATCCTGCGGCGCGGATGTTACGACTGCCATTCCAACCAGACGCGATGGCCGTGGTATTCGCGCGTCGCGCCGGTTTCGTGGCTGGTAGTCCGCGACGTCAATCGGGGCCGGAAGCACCTCAACTTTTCCACCTGGGACAAATACGCCGACGATCCCGAAACCGTGATTCGCAAACTCAAAAACATCGAAAAGTTCAGTCATAACGGCGCGATGCCGCTTTGGTACTACCTGCCCGAACACGACGAGGCGCGTCTGAGCGAGGTCGATCGACAGGTCATTGCGCGGTGGGTATCGGAAGCCGTTGCCGCCGAGCAGAAGCGCGACTAATCGCGCCCATAGAAAAAAGGGAGAACGATCGAGATGACCTACCGAGGGGCGATTACGCGCACCGCGATAACCTTCGCGGTGGTTCTCTTCGCCAGCAGCGCACACGCGCAAATCGATCCATGGGAATTTGAAGTGTACCCTTACGCGACTGAAGGCCCGGGTGTGCTCGAAATCGAGACCTCCAACGCAGTGGTTGCCAACGGCCACAACGAGCCCGAGGAAGGTACCGCCGGCCCCACCTTCAAAAGCCAGGGTGCCTGGTACAACGAGTACGAACTTACCTATGGATTGACAGATCGAATCGAGGCCGCAGCGTACCTCGACATGTCGCTCGCGAGCGGGACCGGCTTCCGCTATGCGCGATCGAAGTATCGCCTGCGCGGGCGCCTGTTCGACGAAGATACCCTGCCGATCAACGTCGGATGGTATGTCGAGCTCGAATGGTGGAAGAAGCCGCAGTTCGACGATGCGGAACTGGAACTGGAACTCCGTCCTATCTTCGAGAAAGACTTTGGGCGCTTTTCATTCGTCGTCAACCCGAAATTTGAAAAGCCGCTGACCGGTCCAGACAAAAACAAGGGCTTCGAATTCGGACACGCCAGCGGCATCTATTATCGATGGATGCGCGAGCTGTCACCGGGGGTAGAGTTCTACGGAGCGATCGGACGCATCGACGACACCGATCCAATACGCGAGCAGCAGCATTATATCTTCCCGGTGCTGTGGGGCTCGTTCCACAACGGCATTGGGTACAGCGTCGGTCCCGGCTTCGGGCTCACCAACAACTCCGATCGCGTGATCGTCAAGTTCAACCTGGAATTCGAGAAATATATCGGAGCGCTGTTCTCGTCTCCCGAGAAAAGCTGGTTCTTCTGATCTGATGGGGGAGGCGGGGAGCCTACGGCCCTGGTCCAGAGAGCTTTCAGCTCCCCGCTTCAGTGAAACCAAGCACGGCGATTTGGGTCGATGCCGCGAGAAACCTATACTGTTGATCCTACAATGCAGATACAACGTGCTACTTTTAGTTAAGCGCTAATAGCGAGTCAATAGACCAGTCTAGACTCGCGGTGCAATGTCGCTCTTTGCGTAGATAGAATAGACCACAAATAAAAACACCCGCCCTGCCACGTCGAAGATCTGTTTGGCCTCGATCTGACCAATGTGGCATTCAAGTCACCGTAGACCCTATCCAAGACCGCTAAAGTCTGTCTATATTCTAATTAGATGTTGAAACCATGCTACAAATGTGTAAACTAGTCAAAACATCACGAAATTTGGAGATGGCGACGGTGCGCACATGACACGGCTTGTAGCAGACATGAATATCCAGTGCAGCTTGCGCGTCAGTACTTGCAGTAGTCTCAGTGAGGAGGGGAACTGTATGGCTACCATCCTGTTCGAGGGAACCGAGTTCAAGATCGCTTCGGATCTGGCAGCAGGGAGCGTGCTGGGCGCAGCTTGTGTACGCTTTGGCGATCCAGGCGACTATTACCGCTTCAGGCTCTTCGACGAACAAGGCCGCGAGGTCCAGCCGGGAGAAATGGTAGGCAAGCGGCGGTTGGCGTTATGCGATGTGCGCAAGCTTCGAGACTTTGCGGAACCGAAGGCGCAGGATTTGCGGATCGCTTTCAGCACCAAATAGCCCGCCTTCAGCCAACATAACGCGTGCGCGATGCCCGGGTTTTTGGCACCCCTGTCAAATGACTCATGCTTTAGCCGCAGATGAATGCACTTGCGGCATTCGCGTCGTCGATATGGTTTGATCCTGCTCGCGATCTTATCGATCCTCTGCTGATGGAACGCGCCTCGCCGTTTTCGTATCGATGCAATCTGTGCGGGCGATGCTGCCATGACAAGGTCATCACGCTCTCGCCGTACGATGTTTTGCGCATTGCCCGGGCGACCGGTCTGAGCACCCGCGAAGTCGTGACGCGATACACGCTTCGGCGCGGTTCGGTTCTGCGCTTTCGTCCCGAGGGGATGTGCGCCGCACTCGATGGCGTGCGGTGCACGATTCACGCAGGACGCCCTCTCGCATGTCGGCTCTATCCGCTCGGCCTCGAGCGCGCGGAGGGCGAGGAGCATCTCATCGCGCTTGAACCGGCGCCGGGATCATTGGGCGTTTATGCAACGGAGTCCACCGCCGGCGCCTTCATCGATGCCAACGGCACGGCGCCCTACCTCGCCGCACTCGAGCGCTATCGCGAATTGATCCCTCTTCTTAGGACCCGCACCGCCGCCGTGGTGGATTTTGAGCGAGTCGAGCCCCGCGAGTTTTGGCGCCGCGCCGTGTTTGACGCGTTGCGCGAACGCGGTTTCGACCCCAATCCGATCATCGACGCGATGTTCGACCCGGATTCGCACGGATGCGGCGCGACGGACCTCGACGCCACGGTGACCGCGCATTGTGCGATGCTCGATGAAATGGCGCGCCGCGAGAGCGACGGCGAACGCCTCGCGACGGCGGGGGTGATGCTGGCGGTCAGCCTCGGCTATGCGCCCAGCGAAGTGAGCGTGGGAGGCTGAGCGTCAGCGCGACTCAATCGTTGTCCGAGTCAGCTTCATCATCCCTGGAGTCCGGCGTCTTGCCCGGAATCGGCGTTGCCGAGACCGCTGCCGACGGCGTCGGCGCAGGCGGTGGCAGATCGGCCAGGATCTGGCTCGCATGGGTTGATGGATCGACGTTCGGATAAACCTTGAGAATCCGTCCTTGCTCGTCGATGACGTAGGTAACGCGCTTGTCGAGCCCGAGAATCGGAATGCCGTTGGCAACCCCGTAGCTGGTTGCAATTTTTCGATCCGGATCGAGCAGCAGCGGGAACGGAATGTTGTATTTCTGGATGAACTTGCGATGCGCGTCGGAGCTGTCGATGCTGCATCCGAGGACGGTCAACCCGGCGTTTTGAAACTGCGCGAAGCCGTCGCGAAACGCGCACGCTTCCTTGGTGCATCCTGGCGTATCGTCCTTGGGATAGAAATACAGGATGACTTTCTTGCCGCGATAGTCGGTGAGTGAAAAGGGCGCGATCTGATCGCCTGCGACCATCTGGGTCGTGATTGCCGGAGCCAGGTCTCCTTGCTTGAGAACCTCGGCGCGCGCAAGCCGCGGACGCAACAAGCCGAACGCGACCAAGGCGACACCGGTAGCGATCATCGCGATGTTCACTTTGCGCGACCCCTCCCGATGCACGCCGTTACACGTAGTAAAGCCAGTTTCGGTAGCGCGGGTCGCGTCCCCGCAAAGCGGCGTCGAAAGCGTTGCGAACCTTCGATGTGATCGAACCAGGTTTGCCGCTACCGATTTTCCGGTCGTCCAATTCGGTGACCGGAGTAACTTCGGCGGCGGTCCCGGTCATGAAGCATTCGTCGGCGACGTAGATGGCGTCGCGCCCGAACAATTGCTCGATCACCTCGATGCCTTCATCGGCGAGAATCTTCATTACCGATTCGCGGGTGATACCGCCCAGCGCGTTGGTTAGTGGCGGTGTTCGGACGATGCCGTCGCGAACTACGAAGAGGTTTTCTCCACTGCCTTCGGCGACGAAACCCTCGGTGTCGAGCAGCAGCGCCTCATCGTAGCCGCCGCGACGCGCCTCGTAGCCGGCCATGATGGAGTTGACGTAATGCCCCGAGACTTTCGCCAGCGGCATCATCGAGTTGTGATGGAAGCGCACGAAAGACGAGGTTTTCAGGCGCGCGCCTTTCTCGATGCTTTCGGCGCCGAGGTAAGCACCCCACGGCCACGCCGCAATCGCGACCCGAGTTTTGTTGCCGCGCGCGGAGAGTCCCATCTCGCCTTCGCTGTAGAAAGCGATGGGGCGCAGGTAGCATTCGGCGAATTTGTTGATCCTGACGACGTCGGCGCAGGCCTTGGTAAGTTCCTCGCCGCTGTAGGGAATCGGCATCTCGCAGATGTGCGCGGATTCCAGCAGGCGGCGAATATGCTCGTGGGCGCGGAAAATCGCGGACTTGCCGTCGTCGCCCTTGTAGCATCGCATCCCTTCGAAGACGGCCAAGCCGTAATGAAGGCTATGGGTGAGGACATGCACGTTGGCCTGGTCGTACGGGATCATCTCGCCGTCGATCCAGATTTTTTCGGAGCGAACGCTGCCGGTGGCCAAGGGTCTACCTCTTTCTCGAATAATTGCTGCGGGTTCGTCAGGTTGGATGAGGATCCCGTTCCAGAAAGGTAGTTGATGGCAGATAACCGAACAAGCTCAATTGTGCGGAGCACGGCCGCTCGAAGATTCGCTTGACCGCGCATCCCAATGCGTCGTCTAATCGCGCCATGGCAGGAATTGTCTCTTACGGTTCATATGTTCCCTACCGCCGCCTCAAGCGCGCCGCGATAGGGCAGGTACTCGGCGTCGCCGCCGGCAAGGGCGAGCGCTCGGTGGCGAGCTTCGACGAAGATTCGGTCTCGATGGCGGTGGAGGCGACGCGCGATGCACTCCGTGGCGCCAAGCCCGCTGATACGCAGGTATTGTTCTTCGCGACCACCACCCCTCCTTACGGGGAGAAGCTGAATGCGGCGACCGTCGGTGCTGCGGCGATGATGCCGATCGAGATCCGCGCCGCCGATTGCACGGGTTCGGTTCGCGCCGGTCTATCCGCGATGTTGCAGGCTTCCGACGCGGTCAAAGCCGGCGCGAAGCAGGCCGTCGTCGCGATGGCCGATTGCCGGCTCGCCGCTCCCGAGGGCAAAGCCGAGCAGTCCAACGGCGATGCGGCCGCGGCGTTTGTCTTCGGCAATGACAACGTGATCGCGGAAATCGAGGCGACTGCCTCGATGACGCGCGAGATCCTCGATACCTGGCGGGCGCCTGGCGAGCGCTTCGGGCATAGCTGGGAAGAACGCTTCACGCTGACGCAAAGCCACGGACCCATTCTCGCGCAGGTCATCAAGACGGTACTCGAGAAGGTGAAACTCGCCCCCACCGATCTCGCCAAGATCGTGATCGATACGCCCAATCCGCGCGCGATTGACGAGGTGGCGCGGGCGCTGAAGCTGGAACCCTCGAAGTTCGCCGATTCCTTCGCGCCTACCGTCGGACAGACCGGCGCGGCGCATATCGGCCTGATGTTGACCGGCATTCTTCCGTCGGCCAAACCAGGCGATCGCATCCTGGTAGTGAGCGTTGCCGATGGCGCCGACGCGATGGTGCTCAAGGTCACGCCCGCGATTGCGAATTTCAAACCCGTCCGCTCAGTTGGACGGCAAATCGAATCCAAGGGTGATGTTACCTACGGCAACTATCTGAAGTGGCGCGAGATTCTTCCGACCGAACCGCCCCGTCGTCCCGATCCTGACCGTCCTGCCGGTCCCCCGATGTTGCGCAGCGAGCGTTGGAAGTACGGGTTCATCGGTTCGAGGTGCAAAAAGTGCGGCACGCCGCAGCTTCCGCCGCAGTTGGTATGCGTGAAATGCCAGAGCCGCGACATGGAGCCGTATTCGTTTGCTGATCGCACCGCGAGGATCGCAACCTACGCTATCGACAGATTGGCCTATTCGCTCAATCCCCCAACCATCAATGTTGTGATAGATTTTGAGGGCGGAGGACGCTTTTTAGGTGAGATGACCGACTGCGAGCCCGAGAAGGTCGCGATCGGCGATGAAGTGGAAATGACCTTCCGTCGCTTGTTTACGGCCGGAGGTGTGCACAACTATTTTTGGAAGGCGCGACCCAAGCGCTAGCAAATCCCAGGAGGGACTAATGGCAAGCAAAGGCATCAAAGACCGCGTCGCGATCATCGGCATGGGCTGCACCAAGTTCGGTGAGCATTGGGACAAGGGCCCCGAGGATTTGCTGGTCCAGGCCGCTTACGATGCATACGAGTCGGCGGGCGTCACCCCCGACGATGTCGACGCATACTGGCTCGGCACCATGGGTTCGGGGATCTCCGGACTCACGCTGTCGGAGCCGCTCAAGATTCAATTCAAGCCCGTAACCCGCGTCGAGAACATGTGCGCCACGGGTTCGGAAGCGCTGCGCCAGGCCGCCTACGCTGTCGCGTCGGGCGCGTTCGACATGGCGATGGCGATCGGCGTCGAGAAGCTGAAAGATTCGGGCTACTCGGGCTTGGTCGGCAATGTGCCGCCCAATGACGGCACCGAGGGCAGCATGACCGCGCCGGCTTCGTTCTCGCTGCTCGCGCCCGCATACTTCAAGAAGTACGGCCTCGATCCTGAGAAGGGCAAGGAAGTGCTGTCGCGCATCGCATGGAAGAATCACAAAAACGGTGCAAAAAATCCCAAGGCGCAGTTCCAGAAAGAGGTCTCGATGGAGACCATCAAGAATTCGCCGAAGATCGCCGATCCCCTGGGCATCATGGATTGCTCGGGCGTGTCGGACGGATCGGCGGCCGCGATTGTGGTTCGCGCCGAAGATGCGCATAAGTACTGCAAGAATCCGATCTACTTGAAAGCGCTTTCCTTCGTCGCGGGACCCGCCGAAGGACCTCTCTCGCAGGAGTATGATTTCACTACTTTCCGTGAAGTCGTAGCGTCGGCCAAAGATGCGTATTCGCAGGCCGGCATCACCAATCCGCGCGAGCAACTCAGCATGGCGGAAGTGCACGACTGCTTCACCCCGACCGAATTGGTGCTGATGGAAGATCTCGGCTTCAGCAAGCGCGGGACCGCGTGGCAGGACGTGCTCGATGGGTACTTCGACCTCGAGGGCAAGCTGCCGGTCAATCCGGACGGCGGGCTGAAATCCTTCGGGCATCCGATCGGCGCCTCGGGCCTGCGCATGATGTACGAGATGTGGCTGCAGCTTCGCGGCGAAGCGGGACAGCGTCAGATCAAGAATCCCAAGTTGGGGCTGACCCACAACCTCGGCGGCGCGCCCGGACGCTGTGTGAGCTTCGTGTCGGTGGTCGGCAGCCAAGTCGGCTGAGCGCCAAAGCCTCGACCGGTTGAGAACCAATGGGGGTCGTATCCGCGACCCCCATTTTTCGTCCAAAATTCTGATTGCTGCATCTTGATCAGGTCGGGTGCCCCGCTCTAAGCTGTACACAGGTGTACACAATGGCCAGTCTACCGAAACAGAGCGCAAAGAATGGAGAGCGGGTGGGAATCAGGGAGTTCCGCCAGAACATCGCGAAGTACGTGCTCGAGAGCGATGCTCCCGTTGTGCTCACTCGTCATGGCGATGAGGTCGGATATTTCATCCCGCTACGCCGCCCGAAGCGCACCGAGGAGGAGAAAGAAGCCTTCAGGAAAGCCGGCGAAGAGGTTCAGAAGATGCTCGCCGACGCGGGCCTCGATGGAGACGAAATCGTCCGAGACTTCCAGCGTTGGCGAAAAGCTCAGCGCAAACGCTAGGTTGTGCGCGTTCCACATTTAGTTAGTTATCACGGCCACGCGCTTTCTGCTACACAATGACCTGTGGATGCGGCAAACGGTCTCGTCCTTGATGCCAACATTCTGATAGACGCGGTCCTTGGGACCCGTGTGCGCAAGATCATTCTAAGGTTCGCAGACGAGGCGACGTTTCTTTGCCCTGATGTATGCCTCAGCGACGCTCGAAGAAACATTCCGGAGATTTGCAGGAAGCTGGGTCTCGATGGAACCATCGCGCTTGGGTTCCTCAAAGAAGTTGAGAAAACTGTCCGAATCGTCGAATCCGGTACTTACGCAGGCCAGGAAGGGGAGGCTCGCAGTCGCATCGAGCAGAGGGATCCCGACGATTGGCCGGTCGTGGCGGTCGCTCTCACATTGGACCTGCCGATCTGGACCGAAGACCGAGATTTCTTCGGATGCGGGGTCGCGACCTGGATCACAAACACCATCGAAATCTATCTGCACACTATAACGCTAATCGATTGATGGCCTCGCTCGTCCGATTGCATTTGCGATTGTGAACGACGCCTCGACGATCGTACGGTATCTGCAACCATCCCCGCACCATCACGAGGTCCGTCATGGATTATAGCGAATATCAGCATCTCCTCTTCGAGCGATTTGAGCCCGGCATCCTGCTCATCACCATCAATCGGCCCGATGTTCTCAATGCCACTAATCGCAGGCTCCATTGGGAGCTGAGCCGTGTGTGGCTCGATGTCGCCGATGACGACCAAACCAATGTCGTGATCATCACCGGTGCGGGGCGCGCGTTTTCGGCCGGCGGCGACCTCGACATGATCGAGGACATGAAGGGCAACGCGAAGATTATCGGCAGCATGATCAAAGAGGCCGGCGACATTGTCTACAACATGATCAATTGCGAGAAGCCGATCATCTCGGCGATCAACGGCGTCGCGGTGGGAGCGGGCCTCGCCGTCGCGTTCATGGCGGACATTCCGATCGCCTCCGAATCGATGCGCATTACCGATGGTCACATCCGCCTCGGCGTTGCGGCCGGCGATCATGCGGTGATTCTGTGGCCGTTGCTGTGCGGGATGGCGAAGGCGAAGTACTACCTGCTGACCGCGGATTTCATCGACGGCAAGGAGGCCGAGCGAATCGGCCTCGTCGCCCTATGCACCCCGGCCGACAAGCTGATGGACAAGGCATTCGAGGTCGCGCGCAAGCTCGCCAATGGTCCGCAGCAGGCGACGCGCTTCACCAAGCGCGCGCTGAACAACTGGATAAAGATGTTTGGTCCCGCTTTCGATGCCTCGCTCGCGATGGAGATGCTGGGGTTTTTCGGCGGCGATGTTGCCGAGGGCGTCAGCGCAGTGAAGGAAAGGCGGCAGCCGAAATTTCCCGGCAATCAGTAGCAGTTGCAGGAGAACAATCGTGAAAGCATGCGTGTACAAGGCGCCCGGAGCGCTGCTCGAGGTGGTTGAGGTCCCGGATCCGAAACCGGAGGCGGGCGAGATCGTGGTGCGTGTGCGCGATTGCGGTATCTGCGGCTCCGATCTGCACGCCGCAAAATTCGGCTTCAAGATGCCGCCCGGAACCATCATGGGCCATGAATTCTCCGCCATCGTGGATGAGGTCGGCGCCGCCGTCAGCGGTTTTGCCCCGGGCGATCGCGTCGTTGTGATGTCCTATGTCGCATGCGGCGAATGCGAGGCGTGCCGAACCGGCAAGAGCGCGCGCTGCCGCAAAATGAAGGGCGTCGGTTTCGGCGATGTCCCCGGTGCTTACGCGGAGAAAATGAAAACCACCCCCGGCAGTTGCTTCAAGATGCCGGCATCGATGAGCCATCGTCTCGGCGCGACCGTCGAGCCACTGGTGGTGGGGTTGCATGGAGTCCGTCGGGCACAACTGCGCGCCGGAGAAACTTGCGTCATCATGGGTGCCGGACCGATCGGGTTGGTGACGTTGCAGTGGGCGCGCTTCGCGGGTGCGCGTACCATCGTGGTTTCCGAGATGGCGGATGGACGCCGCGACAAGGCGCTTGAAATGGGCGCCGACGCCGCCGTGCATCCACGGGTCAAGAATCCAGCTGCGATGGTCCAGGAGATGACCGGCGCACCTCCCGACGTGATCTTTGAGTGCATCGGTGCGGCGGGCACGCTCGACGAAGCGGTGACATACGCACGCCGCGGCGGGCGCGTCGTCGTGCTTGGAGTCTGTATGGAGGACGACGCGTTTCGCCCGATCCAGGCGATGAATCGCGAATTGGATATCCGCTTCAGTTTGGGCCTCGAACCCGGAGAGATCGAAACCGCGATCGAGATGCTGGCCGCGGGTCGAGTATCCACCGAGCCGATGATTACCCACGTGATCGGGCTGAATGAGCTTCCGGACGCGTTCGCCTCGTTAGCCCGGCCCGGCAATCAGACCAAAGTGATGGTCGAATTCGAATAGGACGCCTGGTTGGTCAGGCCTTTGTTCTTGTCCCTGATTTTGGAATACTGTCGCTGCCAACGAAATAGCAACAGACCGAAACCAGGAGTTAAGTGTATGAAAAAGATCGCGATGGCGGCTGCGGCAAGTGCATTTGGAATCGCTATTGGTCTCGCCATGAGTATTCCATCGGCCTATGCCGCGGGGAAAAGCAAGGTCGATTGCGACGCAGTGATGCAGGCCTTGAACGGCGGCAAGAAGGCGAAACAAGTCGCTGCGGACATGAAGATCTCGCCCACCAGCGTCTACCGATGCAAGAAGAAGGAAATGGCTTCCGCAAAAGCCGCATCCAAAACCGGCAACGAATCCGCCGCCAAGCCGGCTGCATCGTCCCCTACCGCGCCCAAACCCTAGCTGTCACGCCTCGCCGAGCGAGCAGCCCCGTACGCGTGATGCGTGCGGGGCTTTTCGCTATAAAGGTGCGTGAGGCTTAGTGAGTAATGGCCAAGTGCGATCTCTGCGAGCTCAAACACTACACCCCGTGGTATTGCGAGTATGAAACCCCATTCAAGTTCGCGATCCTGGATTGCGATTCTTGCGATACCCCGATGGCCGTTCTTGGCGACCATCGCACGACGCCCACCGAGGACGAAAAGGCTTTCATGGTCGAGGCGCTGTCACTCGTCGCGCGAAACAAGTATGGCAACAGTGACTTCATTATCGACGACGTGATGCGGCAGATACCCGACCATTGCCACATCCACGCACGTCCGATCCGGCGCTGGTCTACCTAGCTATCAAACCGGTACTCACCAATACTCTTTCCATGTTTTCAACCCTCGACCGGTCGCTACGTAGTCATGTCAATTCATTCGCTGGCTATCCTAAGAGACATAAGGATACATACGCGACAAGCTGCTGAAATGACTATTGGCGACGGCCAATAGTCATTTGCCCGACTATCTTACTGACTATTTGAACGAGTGTTTTGTTTTCTCGCGTTGCTTATGGTATATGCGCGGGCGTTACCTGTATCCCCGCCGTGGCGGCGGGGCTTGTTTACGGTGACCGCGAGACCAGCTATCAGCAATGGTCTCTTCAGGGAGGTTCGGGGGAAATGGCTACTACCGGTACTGTCAAATGGTTCAGCCCGAAGAAGGGATACGGGTTCATCACAATGGAGGACGGGCAGGAAGTCTTCGTCCACTATTCCGCCATCGATGGCAACGGGTTCCGTTCTCTCGAACAGGGTGAGCGCGTCCAATTCGAAGTCTCGCAGGGACCCAAAGGTCTGCAAGCCGCCAACGTCATGCGCGCCTAGCCGGTTTTCCGGACCCTGCGCATCCGCCGAATTGACGAAGTATAGTCTGGCGCCGTAGCGCGAGGTGGCGCTGGGTCTGTGCTTTGCGATAGCGGCTGGCCTGACGTCTCGCCGCGCCATTCCGAGGCTGGCATTATCGCGAGATGGATCCTGGCGCGCCGATCGATCGCTCGAGCATCCCGCGCCTCGCATTCGAAGCCGCGGTCGCATTCGCCGTATCACTGGCTTTCCTGCTGACGCTCGCCCCCTCCGCCCCCTTCACCAAGGAGCTCGGCGTATGCGAATCGGGCGCGGTTCGCGACGTCCTTTCCGGCAACCTGATCCTTCCGCATTACACGCCCGGAACTCCGGTCCAGGTGCCGCCGATGTACTGGTGGGCGGCTGCGCTGGCAGTACGGCTCTTCGGATGGAACGAAATCGGCTTGCGAGCGCCTTCGATACTCGCGGCTGCGATGACGGCTGCGATCCTGTATGCGTGGCTCGCCGCGTCGCTCGGCCGCCGCGTCGCGATCTGGTCGGTGGCGGTCCTCCTTTCGACGCAGTACTTCGCCGACGCAGCACGCCAGCCTCGCATGGACGCCATCCTGATGATGTTCCTGGCGGCAGCGATAGCATGCCTCGATCGTGCGCTATCCCGGCCTTCGACACGGAGAGCTTTTCTTGCGCTCGCGGCAGCCTTGATGGGTGGTGCGATTCTCACCAAGGGGCCGCTCGGCATAGTGCTGCCGGGACTCACTCTCGCCATCTTTCTTGCATTTGAGCGCCGGCTTCGGGAGCTGTTTCGTCTTGATGTGGTTGCGACTTTCGCGGTCGCGCTCTCGATCGGCGCGATTTGGTATGTGGCCGCGCTGCGCGTTGGCGGCGAGGCGTTCTTCAAATTTCAAATCGTCCACGGGCTGTTCCGAAGATTTCTCGGTGCCGCCGCCGGCAACATTGGCGAGTGCCAGAACCCGTTCTACTATTTTGTGCCGCGACTAGTTTCAGGGTTTTTGCCGTGGAGCCTCTTCTATCCCGCGCTCGCGCTGGCGCTATGGACCAATCGAGCGAAGACGCCGCCGCCGGTTTCTTTTGCACTATGCTGGTTCGCCGCGATTCTCGGATTTTTCACCATCTCGGCGGGCAAGTGTGCCGTCTACATTCTGCCGCTGTTTCCTGCGCTGGCCGCGCTGACCGGATGGCTGATAACCACCATGATCAAGGAACACCGAACGCAGGACGTAAGGCGCAAGTTATTTGACGGCGCAATTCTCGGCGTCGCGATCGGCGTCCTCTTCATCGTCCTTGCAGTGATGGTCGCGTTTACGTTCGGATTGACGACCGCCTTCGCATCGCATTTGCATCGATCCGACAAACGATTTCTGCAAGTCCTCATGGCGGCGATCGGGCACGGATCGATTTCCGTTGATCTGTGGGCGACCTTGTGGCTTGCCGGTGCAGTATGGGGGTTTCGTTCATGGTGGCGCGAGCGGGTCTTCGCGCAGACTGCGGCAGTTGCGCTGATTGCGATCACCGGAACCTGGTTCTGGTATGGCTTTTTGAATCCCGCGCTGGCGAGCGACCAGACGCTGAAGCCATTTGCCCTGGTCGTCGATCGCACGGTGCCGCCGGCAGTTCCGATCCGCTATATCGGGCAACCGGATTGCGATCTGGCATTCTACTCGAACCATGCAATCCTGCCATTGAGGAATTTTCAATGCGGGCAAGAATCGACCAACGCGTTTTTTCTAATCTGGCAGGATCGCCTGGACAGGCTTAAAGCGGGGCAGCGCAATTGTCTCGATCCGCTCGCGGAATCCGCGCCGATCGACAGCCACGGCGCACGCGTGCTGATGATCGAGAAGAAGTGATATTGCTACCGGCAGCACCAACGAAAAATGGAGGCCCTCGATGAGCGATCCGCTTCCGCTCAGCAATCGCATCCGTTTCGGCGCCGGCATCGCAGCCGGCAATCGCGACGCGGCTATCGATGCGATAACCTCGCTCGCGCAGTGGGGCTACGACATCATCTGGATGCCCGACCATGTGGCTTTCACCGGCCCGGTCAGCGATCCGCTCGCGCAGCTCACCTACTTCTCCGCGCTCAAGCCGGATCTCGTCTACGGGACCGGAGTCTACCTGCTGCCGCTGCGCAATCCGGTCACCGTGGCGAAGGTGGTCTCGAGCGTCGATCGGCTGATGGGCGCGGGCCATTTCATTTTCGGCATCGGTGTCGGCGGAGAATTTCCGACCGAATACGAAGCATGCGGAATTCCGGTCAACGAGCGCGGCGGACGCACCAACGAATCGATCGAAATTATGCGGCGGCTGTGGACCGGCGAACCGGTTGAACATCGCGGCAAATATTTCAACTTCGGCAAGATCACGATGTTGCCGAAGCCCGCGACGCCCGGCGGTCCTCCGATCTGGATCGGTGGGCGTTCGAATGCTGCACTGCGTCGCGCCGCGCGGCTCGGCGATGGATGGATGCCGTATGTGATTACCGCGCAGCGGTTTGCCGACGGGCTGGAGTTCATCGCGCGCGAGGCGGAGATTGTGCAGCGCAACTTCACCAGCTTTGGAACTGCGGCGCAGATCTTCGCGACCATCGCGGACTCATACGAAAAGGGGCTCGACATTGCGTCCGAGCGGCTCAGCAAACGCTATGCGATGGATTTCCGCGAGGCTGCGAAGCGCTACGCCGCGGTGGGCCGGCCGGCGGACATCGCCGCGCAGCTCAGCGCGTACATCAAGGCGGGCGCGCGGGACATCGGCATCGATCTAATCTGCCGCCGTTCAGAACGCAGCGCCCAGCTCGAGCAATTCGCCAGGGAAGTCATCCCGCTACTCCGCGTGTAGCGCAGCGAGCTCTCCTAAACGAGTTCGATCGCGAAGCCGCTGCGCTCGGTGACCCTCCCGACCATGCAGGCCTCGCGTACGCCAGCGCGGTGGAGTGCGGCTACCAGACCGATCGCCTCGCGCTCGGGCACTGCAATCAAAAGCCCGCCGGAGGTTTGGGGATCGAACGCGATGGCGGACATCTCGTCGGAGACTTCCTCGGAGATCCGGGTGCGCGAGCCGTAAAATTCGCGATTCCGTGCGCCGCCACCGGGAATCATCCCTTCGCGGCAGCATTCCAGGGCGCCCGGCAGCAACGGCAGATCGGACTCCTCGAACACAATCGTGACGCCGCTTCCATCCGCCACTTTGGAGGAATGTCCTACCAGTCCGAAGCCGGTGATGTCGGTGGCGGCATGGACCTCGAATTGCAGCATTACCTGCGCGGCCGCAGCGTTAAGCTGCACCATCGTGGCGACGGCCGAGTCGTAGTACTCCGGCGCGAGGCGATCACGTTTGAACGCCGTCATCAACACCCCGGTGCCCAGCGGCTTGGTGAGGATGAGCGCATCGCCGACCTGCACGCCCACGTTGCGGATGACGCGCCGCGGATCGATCACGCCGGTCACCGCCATGCCGTACTTCACTTCCTCATCCGCGACGCTGTGGCCTCCGACGATCAGCGCGCCAGCCTCTTTCGCCTTTTCCGAGCCGCCACGCAAAACCTCGTGCAGCATCTCGCGGGGCAATCCCGACTGGGGCCAACAGACGAGGTTCAGCGCTGTGATCGGACGCCCGCCCATGGCGTAAACGTCGGAAAAGGCGTTGGCCGCCGCGATTTGCCCGTAGGTGAATGGATCGTCGACCACCGGAGTGAAGAAATCGACGGTGCTGACGATCGCGAGATCGTCGCGCACACGATACACACCCGCGTCGTCGCCGGTTGAGATCCCGACGAGCAAATTCGGGTCGCTGCTCAGATCGAGCCGCGCCAGTACCGCGCTAAGGTCCTCCGGACCTAACTTGCCGGCTCAACCGGCGGCTTTGCAGCGCGCGGTCAGCCGAATCAGTTCGCTCCGGCTGGCGTTGCTGTTTTCCTTCTCTGCCATAGGCATTTCTAAACTATGCCGATGGCACATCGCGCTTCAACGGCGCGCTTTGCGCCGGAGCGACCTATGTCGGGGTCAGGAGGCTTTTGCGCGCAGTTTACGTGCGTCACCGATGCGGATGGTGACGCCCGAATGATCGAAGTAGTCGAGCAGTGCGATGGCGAACTTTCGTGACGCGCCGAGCAGGTCGCGATACGCGCCGGCGGTTATCTCGGGATGATTCTGGAGATAGTCGGTCAGGTGCGCTCGAGCCGCATCGCATGATGTGCGCGCGAAATAGAGATCGGTGGCAATCTTGACCACCTTGCCTTCGCGCTCGAGCGCGGACAGCACGCTGCGAAGTTTTGCGAGCTCGGCAGGCGGCAGCTTCAGCGCTTCGGCGAGCTGCTTCAACTCGGGCGGCTGAAACGCTGCCTTGCGCAACTCCTCCTCGATGCGCGCGACCAGTTGGCCATCGCTTTCGCCCAGCTTCACGCGATGCGTTTTGAGACGAAGCGTGCTTTCCTCGCGCACGATATCGGTCTCGCGTACGAGGCGGTCTGCCAAGGCGCGATAGTTGCGCGCGCCGATTTCATAGGGAAGCCGCGAGCGCAGCGCCTCCATTTCAAGGCCCGGCGACAGGGGCTGCGCGGTATGATGCCGGGTCAGCGCGGCCAGCGCGAACGCCTTGAGCTCCGCCCATTTGTTGGCGGTCGTGTAGCCTTCTTCATCGCCCATCGAGAGCTTCACGAAGCGCGGATCTTTCAGGACCGCATCAACCTCGGCGATCGGAAGATTCAGGAGCTGCGCGATGCGGCTGGGGGTGATCGCGAGCGCTTCCTGCAAATTCAGCAACGCCTCGATCGAAGCCGGACCGGTCGCCGTAGCGAGTGAAGCGAGATTTTTGCGATAGGTGTCCAGCGGCTTGCGGATTCGACGCCCGAGTGGATTGAGAACCACGCCTCCGCCCAGCGTGCGCACGTTGGTTTGATCGCGCACGATGAATCGATCGCTCGCCAGCGCGACCACCGGTTCGTCGAGCACCAGTTGCACCAGCCCGCGCGATTTGGGCGCGATAGCGAGCGCCTCGTCGAGAACTATCGTGCGCGCCAGAGTCTCGGCGGCGCCGATGAAGATGCGCACTCGCTCGTTACTTTTGAGTGGGCGTTTTGCCGACGGCCTGATCTCCAGGGTGGCGTCGAAGCGGTCGGTTGTGATTTCGAGGCGATCGTCGCAGAGCACATCGCCGCGCTTCAATTCGATTTTCTCGGCGCCCGTCAGATTGAGCGCAACGCGCTGGCAGAGCCCGGCCCGCTCCACCGATTCGCCATGCACCTGGATCGAGCGGACCCGCACTTCAGTTCCGGCTGGAAGCACGCGTAGCTTTTGTCCTACCGCGACGCTGGCTCCCATGGCGGTCCCGGTAACTACGGTGCCGTGCCCCTTGATGACGAAGGCGCGATCCAACGGCAGCCGGAAAATTCCGGTCGCGCGCCGCCCCTCGAAACCGTCGAGCTGGCGAATCATCTCGGCGCGAAGCTGGTCGAGTCCCGCGCCGGTGATCGAGGAAACCGGAATCATCGGCGCGCCTTCGAGCGTGGTGCCATCCGCGAGCAGTTCGATTTCGTCGCGTACCTCAGCGATGCGCGCTGCATCGACGAGGTCAGCCTTGGTGATGAGAAAAATTCCCCGCCGCGTCCCGAGCAGATGCAGAATGTCCAGATGCTCTTCACTCTGCGGCATTACGCCGTCGTCGGCTGCGACGGTGAACAGCACCAGGTCGATGCCATGCGCACCCGCGAGCATGTTACGGATGAAGCGCTCATGCCCCGGAACGTCGACGATGCCCGCGCGAGTGCCATCGGGCAGCGTGAAATACGCGAAGCCGAGATCGATCGAGATCCCGCGCTCCTTCTCTTCCTTGAGCCGATCGGTATCGTGCCCCGTCAGCGCCTTGATCAGCGCGGTCTTGCCGTGGTCGATATGACCGGCAGTACCGATAATCGCGTGAGTGACTTGCGACGTCACGGCATCCGATGCTGACGGGGCATTACGTTCGTTCAGGCCATCTGCTTGGTGAAACTTTCCAGGTCGAAGTAGTCGCGCCACTTCGCGATTTTTCCGCCGCTGATCTCGAATACGCCGGCGACTGGAAGCTCGACGTGCTTGCCGTTGGTGTCGAAGATGTCGACCCGCTCGTTGAACACGACGTTGCCGTTGGTTCCGGTGTGCAGGATTCTGAAAGTGATGGTGTCTTTGGCGGACTTCGGCAGGAAGCTCTCGATGGTGGCGCGGATGGTGGCCTTGCCGCTGACGGGCTTCATCGGGATGTTGTGATAGATGGCGTCCTCGGTGAAGAAGCCCATGATGGCGTCGAGGTTCTTGCTCTCGAAGGCTTTGCAAAAGTCGTTGACAATTTTTTCAGCTTCGTTTGCCATGATGCTCGTTTCCTCCTGGTAAAGTTGTAGTAGCGCTATTCCTGGTCGAGGTAAAAGCGATCCTCATCCTTGTTATAGCCGAAAAGCTCGGCATAGCGACCCCAATTCACGATCGTGTTGAATTGCTTCTGCGGCGATTCATTCGGCAGCAGCATCGCCAGATGTTCGAGCACGACCTCTTTGGGCAGCGAGTGGTCGGGCTGCCCGCGCAGCAAGCGGATGAAATAGGCGAACAGCGAGAGCTTCTTGAGCCGTTCTCGCAGCACCAGTTTACGCTGATTGACGTCGAGCTCGAGAAATTGTTTGCCCCCCGGTTCCAGCACCACATCGCCGGACGGAGTGCTCACGAAACCGAGAATTTCTGCCGCCTTCATCACCTTGAGCAAATCGGAAAAGTTGAACTGGAGATCGCGCGCGATGCGATAGCCGTCGTCGCGGCCGCCGCGATCCTCCAGGGTTTCCAGCAGGCCGACGATCCAGGTCAGCTGGCAATCCGGAATTGGATTGATTGGCTCGGCCATCAGGTTCGCTCCTCGATCAGCGAGAAGACCTTGTCGACCAGATGATTGAACGGGTCGGTGCGCCGGTCACGCGGGCGAGGAATCTCGACCCTGATATCGGCAGCGATGCGGCCTGGATGCGAAGACATCACGATGATCCGATCGGCAAGTTCCACCGCTTCCTCGATGATGTGGGTGACGATCACCAGCGTATGCACCGACATGTCGGGCGAATGCCAGATGTCGAGCAGTTCCTCGCGCAAGGTGATCGCAGTCAGAGCATCGAGCGCCGAAAACGGTTCGTCCATTAGCAGGACCTTGGGCTCTACCGCCAGCGCGCGCGCGAAACCGACGCGTTGCTTCATGCCGCCTGACAACTCGCGCGGATATGCTTCCTCGAAGCCGTCGAGGCCGACCTTATCGATATAGATACTCGCTATGCGTTCGCGCTCCGTGAGCTCAGCGCCGCGCGCTTCCAGCCCCAGCTCCACGTTGGCCTTGACCGTCAACCACGGCAGCAGCGCGAAGGACTGGAAAACCAGTGCGCATTCGAGGTTGATGCCGTCGACCTGGCGTCCCTTGTAGAGCACCTGGCCCGAAGTGGCCGGCACGATGCCGTTGATGATTCGCACCAGGGTGGATTTTCCGCATCCTGACGGCCCGACAATCGCGATGAACTCTCCCTGCTCGACGGAAAACGAGACGTCCTCCAGGACTGGCAGCACGCCTTTGCTATGCGGGTACGACTTGGATACGTGTTTGAGGTCGAGCAGGGCCATGGTGGAGGTTCGGGGTCCGTTGAGTCCATAGGTTTAGCGGCTGTTCCGCAATCTCAGTAATCGATCCGATAGCGCTCGGCTGCAACGTCATATAGTCGCCGCCAGACGAAGTGGTTCAACATTAATACCACGGCCACCATCGATAACAGGCTGAGCAGAATCATCACGCCATTGTCGGTTTCGTAGGTCGCAACATCCAGCAACTGGCCCAGCCCGCTCACCTGGTAGGTGTGATTTCTATAGATGAAGTATTCGGAAAGGATCAGCGCGTTCCATCCGCCGCCCCAGGCCGTGATGCTGCCGGTGATCAGCGACGGGGTCAGCGCGGGAATCGTGAGCCTACGCCAGGTCTCCACCCGTGAGAGGCCGAATGCGCGCGCCGCCTCCTTCAAATCCTCGGGTACCTGGTTAACGCCCGAGAGCAAGTTGAACATCAGGTACCATTGCATGCCGGTGAGAATGAGCAGGATGGAGGCCAGGTTCATCCCGCCGGTGGTTCGGATTACGAACAGCACGATGACCGGAAACAGCGCCGTGGCGGGAAGCGAGCCGACGATTTCGGCGATCGGTGCGATGATGCGCTTGAAGCGGGCGCTGTCGCTGGCGATCAGAGCCACCGGCAGCGTCCACGCAAGCGAAATGGCATAGGCGGTGGTCATCCGGAGGAAGGAATACAACGTCGCGAGCGGGAGCTGCTTGACCTCCGGCGGCCACGGCTGCGAGAGCGTATGCACAAGCGCCATCGCGCCCTCCGCCACGCCGTAGGTGAACAGCGCCACAATTCCGGTGGTCGCGGCGATCCGAATTGCTGCGCTGACCTGCCCGATCGGCGGGAATTCCTCCGCCGACGGAATATGCGGAAGCGTCGCGGCCAGTCTCCAGAATGAGCGCGCAATGGGACGGGTGACGGTGCGTAGCGCGCGAGTTACCGCGGGCACAATCGCGCTGAAGACCTCGGTCATGCCGAATGAAACCGCCGCCGACTGAGGCGATGCGGCAAATTCATAGCGGAATTTTTCCGACCACGCCGTGAGCGGTTGCCATACCACGACATCCATCAGCGTAATGATGATCAACAGCGTGATCAGACCGCTGACGAGGTTTAGGTTCTCGCCGCGATCCGCCGCCTCCATCAGATAGCTGCCAAGACCGGGCAGGCGAAAGTGCGCGGGGCCGACCGTGATAATTTCGCACGCGATCAGGAAGTACCATCCGGCGACCCACGACAGGATCGAGTTGTACACCAGCTTGGGAACCATCGCGGGCAAATAAAGACGCCGCAGCCGCAGCCATCCACGCACGCCGAAAGCCTCGAGCGTTTCGAAGGAATCGTTGGGGATGGTTCGAATCGCCTCGAACACTCCAAGCGTCATGTTCCAGGCCTGGCTGGTAAAGATCAGGAAGATCGCCGCCATCTCGACGCCGAGGCGGCTGCCGTGGGCCAGGGCCACGAAGAAGAAAACCGCGGCGGGAAAAAATCCGACCACCGGCACCGATTGCGCGATGTCGATGGCGGGAATCATGATCCGCTCCCAGAGCCGTCCGCGGGTCGCTGCAAGGCCGTAGATAATCGAGAAAATCAGCGAGATGATGTACGCGGCCAGCATCCGGTAGAAGGAACAGAACGCGTAATAGGGGAGGTGGCGAAGCGCAACGCTGAAGTGGGGCGCGGCGCTAATCGAGACCCGGTAGCGATATTGGAAGAACAGCGCGAGTATCGCCGCCAGCGCGATAAACGACAAGATGCCGTTCATGGTTCGACGGGTATTTGGTTTCCGCTCGGCCATCGCGCTCGCGCTTGATGATCTGTAATGAAAAGATTGCTGACAAAGACTCTTAACAATGAACTCCCGCACGCGAATGCTCAAGGTTCGCGCCAGGGTTTGTTAAAATTTTACATGCCCGTAAACTCGATCCTCATCCATGGCTGATCAAAATCGGCGCGACATCGACGAATGGCGGCTCGGGCTCGAGCCCGGCGAACCGTATCATCCTCCGGAGCCACCACCGCCGGCCGTCGAGCCGCAGACTGCCGACCTGAGCGCGCAACGTCTCGACGCTCCTTTATATGTCGTCACCGTCGAGCATCTCGGATGGATCGTCGTCGCGCTCTATGCGCTGATCACCCGGCTCGGCGCGCTAGGCTTGCGTCCCCTGAGTTCCATCGAGGCGACCGATGCGCTATTCGCCCGCGACCTCGCAGCTCGCGGAATGGGCGTGCTGTCGCTCAATCCTCCCGCTTCGGGGTGGATCGCCCCTCTGCGCGCGGGGGTCTTTCTGGCATTCGGGAGCAGCGACTTCGGCGCGCGGATCGTCGCCGCGATGCTGGGCCTGTTGCTAATCGCGGCCGCCTTCGCGATGCGACGCCACCTTGGCCGCGCCGGCGCGTTGGCCTTCGCAGCAATGCTCACGCTGTCGCCGACGCTGACCTATTTCTCGCGCTCCACCTCGGCAACGATTCCCATGATCGCGATGGTCGTCGTCGCGATAGCGCTGGTCTTCGCCCTAGTCGATGCCAGCGACACCATTAAGGTGGCAGGCCTGGCGATCACGATCGCCCTGGCGCTTTCAGCGGAGCCCACCGCATTTCCTATCGCCGCGATGTTCGTCGCGATTCTCATCCTGATGGGACTGTGGGAACTGATCCTCCGGCGCAACTCGACGATCCGCTTGCGGGTCTGGTGGGAGCGGCGGTCGGCGCACTTGATCTTCTGCGCGGCCATCGCAATCGGAGTTTTTGCGGTGTTCGAATCCGGTCTCGGTCGCCGCAACCTGATGCTGCCGATACTGTACGGCGCGATGCGCGAATGGCTTCCCGCTCTGCGGCCGGAGCTGCGCAGCGGCCTTGATTTCTACCTCCCCGCGCTGGCGTTCTATGAATTTGCGATCGCGATCTGCGGGTCGCTCGGCCTGCTGGCGTTTCTTGCATTCCAACTCCGCCGGCGAATAGCCGCGGTCGCATTTCTATGGACCATTTTTTCGGTGGCGTTTTTTCTCGCCGACCCCGTGCATCGGCAGGATTGGCTAGTGATGATGATCGTGCCGGCCGCGCTGATGGGAGCAGCCGCCATCGATCGCATCCACCACGCCGCCGCATGGCGGTTCATCAGCTATCCGATTGCTGCGCTGGTGCTGCTCACCGTCTATGTGCAGCTCACGGTCAATTTCGTGCACCTCGCGCCGGATCCTTCCGAAGCATCCTGGTCGCGGCACCTGCTGCTGTACTGGACCGATCCGGCCACCACGATGCTGGCGGAGCAGGAATTCAGTCACGCCGAGCGCGCGGTAACCGAGCGGGGAACGGTATTTCTTGCCGAGCAGAGTCCGGTCGCGCGATGGTATTTGCGGGAAATGAAGCCCGCCGACAGCGCCGGGAATGCCGACCTGATCGTCTCGCCGGAGACGGCCGAGAAGCAGCCCGGCTTGCTCGAGAGCTACGAGTTTACTCTCGATGAGAAATGGACCCCCAGCCTCGCAGGTCTAAGTTCCGAAGCTGCGCTGCGCTACTTTTTCACTCAGCGTGCGTGGAGCGAGGTCTCAGCGACCGACGTTCGCGTCGATGTGCGCGCTCCAACTCCACCGATTGCCGCGCCAGCGCCGAGTGCTTCTCCAACGGCGTCGGAGGCGCCGACTGCCGAAGCGTCGAATTCGCCGACCTCCGCGCCCGAGGCGACTTCAACTCCGACTGCCGAGGAAACCACGGTCGCGACCCCTGCGCCTTCGCCAATTCCAGCCGCCGCCGTTTTGCCGAGCCCGACAGCCGTCGCTGCGACGCCGGCGCCCACGGCGACTCCGTGAGGCAGCTTTCTCCTTCGCGCGTGGTCATTATAGGATTCAATCTTCGCGCGCCAATGGTCGATTTGCCTGCGCTGGCGCCCTCTGCAATAAAGCAGGGACGCCTTAAGTAAATAATCTGTAATGCGCGGGGCAATGCCGCCAGCGGCCCGCGGACGAACAGGAGTATCGTTATATCGATGGACGCTATCGTCGCGACTCTGACACGTTGGGACCTGCATCCCGTCGTCGATCATTTCACCGTCGGTCTTCTCATCGTCGGTGTGCTCATCGATCTGATTGCCAGCATGGCGCCCACGCGCACCTGGCTTCGATACACCGCCCTGTTACTAATGATTCTCGGCGCTATCGCGGCCGGCGCGTCGTACTTCACCGGCGATATCGAAGCCGACCGGGTTTGGGAAGCGATGTCCCCGCCGGCCAAGGCGGTCCTGCATTGGCATGCGATGCTGGGCGAGTACTTCGCGGTTGTCTTCGCGGTCCTCGCAGTATGGAGAATTCTTATCGAGGGAGTCGGCTTCTTCGGCGGCTCGCGTCCGATATATCTCATCTTCGCAATCATCTCGGCCGGCGTCCTCCTCTATATTGGATCGCTCGGCGGCAAGATGGTCTATACCTATGGGGTTGGAACGGCGCTGATGGGACCCGCCGCGACGCCGACCGCGACTCCGGAGCCGCAGCCGGTCTCCAACGAGTCGCTACCCACCGTGACGGTGCCGACTGCAACTCCGGCGGCAATGCCTGAGCCGGCCGCGCCGGGCAAGGCCGCGCCACCAACTGCGGTACCTTCGCCAGAACCGACCTACTAACGAGGAACCGGAACATGAACGAACAAGCGATGTTGACGGCGGACAAACTGTTCCGCGCGATCGAAAGTGGCGACATCGATGCCATTCGTAACATCTACACGTCGGAAACCCGGATCTGGCACAACAACGACGGCATCGCGCAGAGCGTCGAGCAGAACCTCGCGGTGCTGAAGTGGGTCATCACCAACATCAAGAGCCTGAAGTACACGGAAGTTCGGCGTCAGCCGACCCCGACCGGATTCGTGCAGCAGCATGTGCTGCGCGGACGCTTCAACGATAAGGACATCGCGCTGCCCGCATGCATCGTTGCCACGGTCGAGGGTGGCAGGATCACGCGCCTCGACGAATATCTCGATTCCGCGCAGACCGCGGTTTTTGCGAGCCGATAAGCGAAGCGATCAGCTATCGAGCCGGCGGCAGCGGTGATTTTCGATCGCGAAGGAGTTACGCCATGAACAATCGTCTCGGCTTCGGGGTGTTTCTCGCGCCCCATCATCCCATCGGCGAACATCCAACCTTGCAGTTGGAACGCGATCTGGAACTGGCTGAATGGCTCGATGAGCTGCAGTACGACGAGTTCTGGGTCGGCGAGCATCACTCCGCCGGATGGGAGACCATCGGCTCGCCCGAGATGTTCCTGGCCGGCGCCGCGATGCGCACCAAACGCATCCGTTTGGGTACCGGCGTGGTTTCGATTCCGTATCATCATCCGTTCAATGTCGCGCAACGCATCGTTCAGCTCGACCACATGAGCCGAGGCCGCGCGATGCTCGGGGTTGGCCCCGGCGCGCTCCCTTCCGACGCGTTCATGCTCGGCATCGATCCGAACACGCAACGCGATCGGATGGATGAAGGCCTCGGCGCCATTATGCGGCTGCTGAACGAAGACGAGCCCTTCACCATGAAGGGGTCGTTCTTCGAATTGCACGATGCGGCCCTGCAGATTCGTCCGCTGCAGGACCGGATTCCGGTCGCCTGCGCTTCGACCATCTCGCCGTCGGGCATGAAATGCGCCGGAAAGTATGGCGTCGGCGTGCTCTCGGTCGCCTCGTACTCGGAAGAGGGCTTGCAGGCGCTCCCGACCCAGTGGCATTTCGGCGAGGTCTCCGCGAAGGAATTCGGCCACACCCTCGATCGCAAAGAATGGCGCATCGTGATCCCGTTCCACATTTCCGATTCCAAGGAGCAGGCATTGCGCGAAGTCGCCGACGGCCTCAAGCGATGGCAAAACGAGTACATCGTCGGCATCCTTGGCAGTCCGCAGCGGCATCCCTTCAGCGACGGCTACGAGGCGGCGAAACGAATGACCGAATTCGGCGGCGCCATCATCGGCACTCCCGACGATGCGGTGGAGAAAATTGCCAGGTTGCAGGAACTCTCGGGCGGCTTCGGAACCATCCTGTCGTTTGGGCACGACTGGACCAGCCGCGAGCAGCAACGGCGCAGTTATGAGATGATCGCGCGCTACGTGATGCCGCGCGTCAACGGCCTCATCCGGCCGATCGAGCGATCGGCGGAGCGCGTCACCGCAAGGAAGGGTGAGCTGATGCAGGCGGCCAGCGGCGCGGTGCTCAAGGCGATTAGAGATTTCAACGCGACGCATCCGCGCGAGGACGGCGGGAAGAAGTCATCGAGCCCGAAAGTCCGCGAGGGCCTCTAGGGGTTTTCAAAATGCCGAGAACAAAAGTTGGCACCGTCAAAGCACTCTGGCGATACCCCGTAAAATCCATGCAGGGTGAGCAGCTCGACCAGTTGCACATCACCTCGCGAGGCGTGGTCGGCGATCGCGCGTGGGCGCTGCGCGAATCGACAACAAGCGCATCGCGAGCGCGAAAAAGTTCGTCGCTCTGCTCAAGTTCCATGCAAAATACGAAGGCACGCCGGAGATTGGAAATCTCCCGCCGGTGAAGGTCACTTTGCCCGATGGCCGCGAGATTCATGCCGACGATCCGCACGCCTCCGAGGCCATCTCGGAAGCGCTCGGCCATAAATTTCAGCTCGAACACAGTCCCAACCCGGGAGGCGAGCGCGCCGGTATCGATCCTGCCACGATCTTTGCCGACAATCCGGTGGCCGAGGTAATCCCCGCGCTCGGCGCCAACCCGATGCCCGACTATTTCGCACTCCACAAAGGCAGCTATCTCGATTCTGCGAGCTTCCATCTAATCGCAACCGGGACGCTGGCGCACATGCGTGGACTGACCGACGGCAAATCGGATTTCGACTATCGGCGCTTCCGCGCCAACTTGCTGGTCGACACCGGCAGCGATGCGAGAGGTTTCGTCGAAGATGAATGGGTCGGCGGTGTTCTGGAAATCGGCGCCGGAGTGAAAGTCACCTCGATTGCTCCGGCGCTGCGATGCGTGATGACGACGCACGCGCAACAGGACCTGCCGCGCGACCTGGCGATTTTGCGCACCACCGTACAGCGGCATCAGGCGAACCTCGGCGCGTTCACCGCGATCGAGGGCGACGGCCACGTGCACCTCGGCGACGCAGTGTACCTGGTCAAATGAATCTTTCCTTCTGATGGCCGCACGCAGAAAACCAGCGGCGAAAAAGGCGACCAGCAATATCCTCCGGGGGCGATTTGCCAAAGGGCGGCTGCCCGAAGTCGAGGCCTTTACCGCATCCTTGCCGTTCGACCGGCGGCTCTTTCGCCACGACATCCGCGGCTCCGTCGCGCATGCCAACATGCTCGCGAAGGTAAAACTGATTTCGCGGGTGGAGGCGGCGGCGATCGGCAAGGGCTTGCGCGCCATCGAGCGCGAGATCGAGACCGGCAATTTCAAGTTCAACGTCGCCGATGAAGACATTCACATCGCGATCGAGCGCCGCCTGATCGAGTTGTCCGGTGACGCGGGCCGTAAGCTGCACACCGCGCGCTCGCGCAACGACCAGGTCGCATTGGATGTTCGGCTGTTCCTGAAGGACGAGATTCCGGCAGTTATCGCCCGGATCGAGGGTTTGCGCGGCGCGCTGCTCGACGTTGCGAGCGATCACGCCGATACTGTCATGCCGGGCTATACCCATATGCAGCGCGCGCAGCCGGTTTCGCTCGCGCATCACATCCTCGCCTATGTGGAGATGCTCGATCGCGATAGGGAGCGCTTCTCGCAAGCCCTCGCCCGCACCGACGCGATGCCGCTGGGCGCTGGAGCGCTGGCGGGCACTACACTGCAAATCGATCGCGAGGCGGTCGCGAGGGAACTGGGTTTCGCGCGCATCGCGGAAAACAGCATGGATGCGGTTTCCGATCGGGATTTCGCGGTGGACTTTCTTTCCGCGGCGGCGCTGTTGTCAGTTCATCTCTCGCGCATGAGCGAAGAGATCATTCTGTGGAGCACTTCGGAATTCGGTTTCGCGATTCTACCCGATGAATTCTCGACCGGCTCGTCGATGATGCCGCAGAAGAAGAATCCGGATCTGCTCGAATTGATTCGCGCCAAAAGTGGACGGGTTATAGGCGATCTGGTTGCGATACTCACCATCCTCAAGGGACTCCCGCTCACCTACAATTCCGATTTGCAGGAAGACAAGGAGCGTATCTTCGATGCGCTCGATACCATCCAGCCGACGCTCGAGGTGACCGCGAAGCTGTGGCCGCGCATCAAGTTCAATGTCGATGCGATGCGCGAAGCTGCCGGCGGATTCGCGCTCGCCACCGATCTTGCGGAATACCTGGTCGAGCGTGGCATGCCGTTTCGCGAGGCGCACGAGATCATCGGCGCCCTGGTGCGCGATACTATCGCGGTGGGAAAGTCGCTCGGCGATCTCAGCCTCGACGATTTCCGGCGTCATTCGGCGCGCTTCGACGCTGACGTGCTGGAGATGCTCGATCCCGAAAATTCCATCAAGGTCCGCTCGGTGATCGGCGGGCCGGCGCCCGGCATGGTCCGCGAGCGCATCAAAAGGTTGCGCGAATGATAGGTCGTCGATCAGTCGAATCGATTTGCGTAGCGGCTCTGGCGGCGATGATCTTCGCGACTGGATGCGGCGTCAAATCGCCGCCGGTGCCGCCGGAGCAGGCGATCCCCGAGCGCATCGTCGGGCTCGAAGCCACCTCGCAGAAAAATGGCGTGATGCTTTCATGGGAGCGTCCCGATCGTACCGCCGGTGGGCATCGGATGCGTGACCTCGGAAGCTTCGAGGTCGAGCGCGCGGAGGCTACCGGCGCGTTCCGCCCGCTCATCGAGATTCCGGTTACCGACCAGGATCGGTTTCAACAACAGCGCAAATTCACCTACCTCGATGTGGGCGCCCAGGTCGGCCATCACTATCGCTACCAGGTGATTTCCTCGACCCTCGACGCCTATCACAGCGGCCCCTCCAACGAGGCCGAGATTACCTTTCAGCTGCCCAAGCCGCCGCCCAACCCCGAGGATTTTGTGGTTCCGCAGCCCACGCCGCTGCCGTGATATACAATTGACGCTGTGATAAAAACCACCTTTACCGATGCACTATTTCGAATATAGAAACGACGAGCTGTACGCCGAAGATGTTCCGATGCGCGAACTGGCGCGCCGCTTCGGTACCCCATTCTACGTCTACAGCGCACGGACGCTGCGCCGCCATTTCAGGGTTTTCGACGAGGCCTTCGCCGGCACCGATCATCTGATCTGCTACGCGATGAAGGCGCTCTCGAACCTCAGCATCCTGAAGCTGTTCGCATCGATGGGTTCCGGCTTCGATATCGTCTCGGTGGGCGAGATGATGCGCTGCCTGCGCGCCGGCGCCGATCCGCGCAAGATTGTTTTCTCCGGCGTGGGCAAGACCGACGAGGAAATCGCAGCCGCCATCGACGCGAACATTTTGATGATCAACGTCGAGTCGCGCGGCGAGCTGCATCGCATCTCCGAGGTTGCGGGCCGGATGAAGAAACGCGCGCCGGTCACGTTGCGGGTTAATCCCGATCTCGATCCGGGAACCCATCCGCATATTTCGACTGGGCATCGCGACAGCAAGTTCGGCATTCCATTGTCGCAAGTCGATGAATACTACGCCGAGGCGAAAAATCTGCCCAATCTGGAGTTGGTCGGCCTCAGCACCCACATCGGATCGCAAATCACCGACACCGGACCGTTCACCGAGGCCGCCAACAAAGTAGCCGCGATCGTCGGGCGGCTGCGCGGCGCGGGAATCGCGCTCAAGTATCTCGATATCGGCGGTGGCCTGGGAATTCCGTATCAGGAAGAGCCGCCTCCGCCGTCGGAATACGGCAAGGCGGTGCTCGCGCCGATCCGGGGCCTGGGGTTGAAAATCATCGCGGAACCCGGACGCGTCATAGTCGGTAATGCGGGCGTGCTGGTCACCAAGGTTCTGTACAACAAGGAAACTGACGTAAAGCGCTTCATCGTAGTGGACGCCGCGATGAACGATCTCATTCGGCCGGTGCTGTATGAGGCGTACCATAATATTCAGCCGGTCAAAAAAACCGCCGCGCCGAAAATCGTCACCGCCGATATCGTGGGTCCGATTTGCGAGAGCGGCGACTTTCTGGCACAGGAGCGCGAAATGCCGGAACCCGCGCAGGGCGATCTGCTCGCGGTGATGAGTGCCGGCGCGTACGGTGCGGTGATGGCGTCAAACTACAACAGCCGTCCCCGCCTGCCGGAAATTCTGGTTGACGGAGCCGACGCACACGTGATCCGCGAGCGCGACACTTTCGAAGACATCATTCGCGGTGAAAAGATAATCGAGCTCAAGACGCGGTGAGCGATGGCGAAACTTGAGTTCATCAAGATGCAGGGTTGCGGCAACGACTATGTCTATGTAGTCGCTACCCGGCAGCGCCCGGCCGATCCCGCCAGATTGTCGGTAAAACTGTCAGACCGGCGGTTCGGCATCGGAGGGGACGGTCTCATTATGCTCGCGCCCTCGACGCAGGCCGACCTGCGGATGGAGATGTACAACGCCGACGGATCGCGCGGCGAGATGTGCGGCAACGGCATTCGATGCCTGGCGCGGCTCGCATACGAGACCGGCATCGCACGCAAGAATCCGATCGATGTCGAGACTGATTGCGGAATCAAAAGCGTCGCGCTCACCTTCAGCAACGGGAAGGTCGATGGGGCAACCGTCGATATGGGCGAGCCGATCCTTGAGGGGCGCGAAGTTCCGGCCGATGCAGATGGTAAGATCGTCGAGTATCCGCTCGACGTCGGTGGACGCATCGAAAAAGTCACCGCGGTCTCGATGGGCAATCCGCACTGCGTCGTTTTCGTGGATGACGAAGCGGTCTGGAAACTCGACGATCACGAATTCGGACGGCTGGGCCGCGCCTTCGAGAACCATCGGTTTTTTCCCAAGCGCGTCAACACTGAATTCATCCTTCCGATCTCGCGCGATCGGCTCAAGATGCGGGTATGGGAACGCGGCTCGGGCGAAACCCTCGCATGCGGTACCGGAGCGTGTGCCGCGCTGGTCGCGGGCGTCCTGACCGGACGGGCGGATCGCAAGGCGACCGTCGAACTGCGTGGCGGCAGCCTGGAAATCGAATGGCGTGAGAGCGGCGACCGCGCCAATCATGTGTTCATGACTGGCGAGGCAGTCGAAGTTTTTCGCGGCGAGGTCGAAGTAGGCGCCGGCGAATTGGTCGGGGTCTAAATCGCGGGTCCAATCGCGGAGGATCAAATGTTCAACGGTGCTCTATCGGCAATCGTCACACCTTTTCGCGACGGCGAGGTCGACGAGCGCGCCTTGCGCGACCACATCGAATGGCAGATCCAAAGTGGAATGGATGGCATCGTGCCGTGCGGCTCGACCGGCGAGTCGGCGACCCTCACTCACGCCGAACACGACCGCGTCATCAAGATCACGATCGAGCAGACGCGACGGCGCGTTCCGGTGGTCGCGGGAACCGGTTCGAACTCCACCGCCGAGGCGATTCGCTTGACGGCGTCGGCGCGCGAGATGGGCGCGGACGGCGCGCTGATGATCTCGCCCTACTACAATAAGCCCACCCAGGAAGGAATTTTCCGTCATTACAAAATGATTGCTGCGGCGGTCGACTTGCCGCTGATCGTATACAACATTCCGGCGCGCACCGGGTCGAACATCGCGCCCGAGACGTTCGCGCGCCTGTGCGAGATTCGTAACGTGGTCGGCATCAAGGAAGCGTCGGGCTCGATGGATCAGATCTCCGACATCCGCCGCCTATGCGGCGATCGACTCACGATACTCTCAGGTGACGACTCGCTGGTGGTGCCGATCATGGCGTTGGGCGGCAAGGGCGTCATCGCGACGATTTCCAACGTGATGCCGCGCGAGATGCACGACCTGGCGGCGGCGGGGTTAGCGGGAGATTTCGTGCGCGCGCGCGACCTCCACTACAAAATGATGCCGGTGATGCGCACCTTGTTCATCGAAACCAATCCGATTCCGGTCAAGCAGGCCCTCGCGTTCATGGGGCGCTGCGCCAACGAGCTTCGGATGCCGCTGTGTCCGATGTCCGCGCCTGCGGCAGATAAGTTGAAAGCGGCAATGAAGGAACTGAAGCTGATCTGAGGCGGCGTTGTTCGCCAGTCCTTCGCTCTTCGCCGCAATCTTCCGTTCGCGGTTCGTGCTATCAGTAATCGTGGTCCAATGACCGAATGTCATCAGGCCGAGATTGGTACGCACGCGGAAATCTTGGCAGCGAAAGTGCAAAAACAAACCCATTAAGCGGATCCGACTACTTCGGAGATTACCAAACGAAGCCAAATAACCCGCATGAATGCTGAACATTCTAAAATTGGGGTAGTCGGAAGGCGGCCGGATCGACGAATTGTGACGCCGCCGGGCGGAGTTTCGGTTGGAGGCTGAGGCCAAGGGAACCTGAATCGATCGAAAAATGCAAAAACAAACCCATTGCGAATACCATCCAGCCAACTCGCGAGGAAGATCGCACGCAATGAAAGGTATAACGCGAAAACAAACCCACCTCTCGATTCTTTAATGAAATCAATGGCTTAGATGGCAGTGCGCAATGAAAAGGCCGGACAGCGATGCCGCCCGGCCTCTATCGACAATACGTCAGTAGGTTAGTCGAACATCAACACCGTCCGCGCCACCTCGCCCGCCTTCATCGCGCGGAATGCCTCGTTGACGTCCTCCAGCTTGCCGCGCTTGCTGATCATGTCGTCGAGGTTCAGGCGTCCTTGCTCGTAGAACTCGATGAGTCGCGGCATGTCGATGCGGAAGCGGTTGGAGCCCATGAAGCATCCCTGGATGCGCTTCTCGAACAGCAATGAGAAGCCGTCGATATCGACCTTCTGCCCGAGCGGAACCATCCCGACGATGGTGGCCGTGCCGCCGGGAGCGAGTGCCTCGTAGGCTTGCTCGGCCGCTTTCTTGAGGCCGATCGCTTCGAAGGAAAACTCGACGCCGCCATTGGTGAGCGAGCGCACCGCCTCGACGGGGTCGCCTGCCGATGCATCGACGCCGTGAGTGGCGCCGAGCTTCTTTGCGAGCGCGATCTTCTGCTCGAATTTGTCGACCACGATGATCTGGCGCGCGCCCGCGATACGGGCGCCCTGAATCACCGCCAGACCGACTCCGCCCGCGCCCCATACCGCGACCGTCGAACCCGGTGTCACCTTGGCGGTGTTGATCGCAGCGCCGACGCCGGTGATGACGCCGCATCCGATGAGTGCCGCGCGATCGAGCGGGAAGCTGTCCTTGATTTTCACCAGCGCATTCTCATGCACCAGCATCTGCTCGGCATACGAGGAAAGGTTGGCGAACTGATTGACCGGCTTCCCGCCCATCGCCAGGCGCGGCTTGTCGGTTCCCGCACGCTGCGTGGCCGCCGTGTTCGAGCACAGGTTAGGATGACCCGACATGCACTCCGGACAATATCCGCAGAACACCGACAGGCACGCGATGACGTGGTCGCCGGGTTTCACGTAGGTCACCTGCTTGCCGACTTTCTCGACGACGCCCGCGGCCTCGTGCCCGAGGATTGCAGGTGCGGGCCACATGTACAGCCCATCTACAAAATGTAGGTCGCTGTGGCATACGCCGCTGGCGACTACCTTGACGCGAACCTCGCGATCCTGCGGCTCGTCGATATCAACATTTTCGATTTTCAGCGGCTGATTGGGTCCGTTGAAGATTGCTGCTTTCATCGTGATGCTCCTTGCTGCTCTCCCGCCTGGCTATTTGAAATCGATAACCGTGCGCGCGACCTCGCCCGCCTTCATCGCGCGGAACGCGTCGTTCACGTTGTCGAGTTTGTCGTGTTTGCTGATCATGTCGTCGAGGTTGAGCCGCCCTTGCAGATAGAAATCGATGTACTGCGGCATGTCGATGCGGAAGCGATTCGATCCCATGTTGCTGCCCTGCAGCTTGCGCTCAGTCAGGAACATATAGCCGTCGAGCTCGACCTTTTGTCCAACCGGAATCATGCCGATGACAGTGGCAGTGCCGCCGGGCTTCACCGAGTTGAATGCCTGTTCCGCCGCGACCTTGAGGCCGATTGCTTCGAAGGAATAGTCGACCCCGGTGCCGCCGCTGAGCTTTTTGATTTCCTCGACCGGATCACTCGATGACGCATCGACGGTGTGGGTTGCACCGAGACGCTTGGCCATCGCGAGCTTGCCCTCGAATTTGTCCACCGCGATGATCTGCCGCGCGCCCGCGATGCGCGCGCCCTGGATCGCCGCGAGGCCTACGCCACCCGCGCCGAACACCGCCACGGTCGAACCGGGCTCGACCTTCGCCGTGCGCAGCACCGCACCGACGCCGGTGGTGACGCCGCATCCGATCAGCGCCGCGCGATCGAGCGGAATGTCTTCGCGAATCTTCACCAGCGCGTTCTCGTGCAGCAACATCTTCTCGCAGTAGGACGAAATGTCGAGGAACTGGTTGATGGGCTTGCCCTTCTGCGAGAGGCGCGGTTTGTCGTTGGCCGCGCGCTGAGTCGCCGCCTTGTTGGCGCATCGGTTCGGATGCCCCGACATGCACTGCTCGCAATATCCGCAGAACACCGAGAGACACGCGATGACGTGGTCGCCGGGTTTCACGTAGGTCACTTGCTTGCCGACTTCCTCGACGATTCCGGCCGCCTCGTGTCCGAGGATCGCGGGCGCGGGATAGGGATAAAAACCATCGACGAAATGCAGATCGCTGTGGCACACGCCGCTATGCGCCGTCTTGACCAGCACTTCGCGGTCCTGCGGCTTGTCGACCTCGACGTCCTCGATGGTCAGCGGTTGATTGGGGCCATGGAAGATGGCGGCTTTCATTGAGTTGCTCCTTTAACGATTTCTGGGCGAGGGTGCGCGGCGGCAGCGCCGGCCTTCGTCGTCGAAGTTTCTTTACTACCACACTGTTCGCGCATTACCAGCGCGCCATTCAAGGAAAGTAGCTGGCGGGAGTCTCTTGCGCGCTGACGACGACCGAGGGGATCTTGCCGGCGTCAGATTCGGCGCGCGCGAAGAGCACGCAACTGGCGTCGCGATAGATTGCCTTCCAATCCGACGCCGCCGCCATCACGGCCAGAGCAGGTGCATCGCGGCTGCGGAGCAAGATGAAATCATGTGGATATTTTCTCAAGACGGCGCCGGCGCCCCCTTCTCCGAAGTGAAATGCGAGGTAGTCGTCGATGACCTGCGAAGGGTAGACGGTGTCATAGCGCCCGTCGATGAAGACCTTGCTGGCGGGCGTCAAATGCCAAATCACATACTCGCCCCAATCGAAATCGCTCATCACGTTGCCGCTGAGATGCTTGAACCGCATGAAGCTCATCGCGCCGACGGGGCGTGGGCTACCCGCGCGCAGCGTGCTCGATAGCAGTCCGCTCACGATCAGTAGCGATGCTCCCATGCCGGCCACGAGGATCTGCTTAACCCGCGAAGCGCGATAAATGCTCGCGCGACCCAATGATGGTGCGTGTCGTGACAGCGCTATCGCCGTTGCGATCACGGCGAATGGAAGGTTTCGCATGGCTGCGAAGGCGGCCCCGATCATGACCGCGGCGATTGCCACCATCGCGGAGTCGCCGCCGCGCGGGTTGAGAACCCACGAGACCGCAAGCGCGAGGAACATGGTGATCGCCACGATGGAGGGCATTACGGCGACATGGTTCTCGCGCCACGTTGCAATGACCGATCTCACCAGCGGTTGCCAATCGCTGATGACCTCGCGCGTGTGAGGATTCGTCATTGCGCGTCCGACCGCGTGCCAGGTGCCGAACCCATACGGCGTGAATGCCGTCACCAGCGCTGACGCGATGAGGATCGCGAGCAGCTTCGCGCCGACCCGCGGTCCACGGCCGCCGAGAATATCGGTCGTCATCCGCATCGCGCCAAACGTCGCCAAGGTCGCGAGGCCGATGATAAATCCGCCGTGGAGGTTAGCCCACAGCCACAGCATCGGAATCGCGATCAGGATCGGGGCCGCGCCGCGATAAGTGTATTTGGTCAGGATTGCGAGCAGGGCGCCCGTCATTGCAAAGGTGAAGAGCTGGGGGCGAAACTGTATCTGCGGCGCGATCGCGACCGCGGCGACGACGAGGATCGCCAACTGCAGCGTCATCGACGCTTCGGTCTCCGCAATTGCGATTGCGAGCGCGACTATCACGGCAGCGCAGCATCCGAACTTCATCAACTTCAGGCCGACGACTCCGCCGAAGTTGTACACCGCCCCCATGAGAAGCTCGCTCAGCCATTCGTGATTCAGCCACAGATGGCCAGGCGCCGAATATGAATAGGGATCATGGAAGGCGAGGTGGCGCGTTGCGAGCATCGCGCGCCCGAATGCGACGTGTCCCCACAAATCCGGGTCGGCCCATCGCTGGATATCAGCGATCGCGATCACGATGAGAATCAGCGCGGGCGAGTGCCGCAGGAGCGAGGTCTGCGGAAGCGAAAATCCCCGCGATGCAACGATCTCTTCCTTGGTGCGCATTTGCTTGCCGCGCACGATATCAGCATGTTGGAGATGATGAGACTACATGTCAGCGCGGCGCTCTCGGTCGAAGCGGCTGATCGCCGGTGTCGGGCGCGAGTTCGGTCGGTTCCGGATGTTCGACATTGACGTAGAGGGTCTGCGTTGGAAACGCAAACTGGATTTTTGCGTCGCCGAACTTCTTGAACAGGCTCAGATTGACCTCGTGCTGAACGTCGAGATAGACGCGATAATCGGTGGACTGCACAAAGTACACGATTCGAAAATTGAGCGACGAGTTGCCGTACTCCCGAAAGCGCGCGCGATCGAAGCGCGCCAACTCGACGCCGCCTACTACTTCACGCACCATCTCGGGAATCGCTTTCAGTTTTTCGTGAGGCGTGTTGTAGGTGACACCGACATCAAGCAGCACCCGTCGCTCGCTCGAATGCTCGTAATTGTGGATGCGCGATTTGAGCAGATCGCTGTTCGAGATGATCAGCTCTTCGCCATCGATGCTGCGGATGCGGGTCGTCTTTATTCCGACGTATTCGACGGTTCCGGTGAGGTCGTCGACCACGATGAAGTGGCCGACCGCAAACGGCTTGTCTAAAAGAATCGAGAGCGAGGCAAACAGATCGCCCAGGATATTCTGCAGCGCGAGCGCCACCGCGACTCCGCCTACCCCTAACCCGGCAATCAGCGTGGTCACGTTGATCTGCAGGTTGCTCATGATGAGCAGCACGATCATCGACCACACCGCGACGCGGGTCAGGAAGCGCAACGCGCTTACGGCGGTGGCGAGCCCCGCCTGGGTATGCGATTCCTCGTTCTTCTCGACGAATTCCTGCAATCCCCATGAGACCGCATGATTGAGCCACACGCCGGCCTGGCAAAGCAGCACCACCGAGAATGTGATGTGTGCATCGTCTTCCGCGCGGGCCGACAGGTACAGCAGCGGACAGGCGAGGTACAGCGACGAGGCAAGCAGGAACAGCGGATGGGTCCGCGAAATCAATCCGGAAATGAGTTCCTCGACATGCGCTCGAGTCAGCGCCGTGATCACGCTCACTCGAGCTGCGACAGTCCGGCGGATCCATAACAGGACCGCGAAGAGGATTGCCGCTACGGCGAAGAATGCGATCCACATCGAGAGTGGGTTGCCATAAAACTTCCACCCCAAGGGACCGCTTGAGTACGCGAATCTCATGAATCGGTTTCTCGATGAAGCCCTTGCGATGGCGGTTGAGACGCCTGGGCTCGTCCGTCGCCGTTGGGAGCGAGAACTCGCGCCTGGATCTCCTGCAGTTCGGCGCGCGCCTTCGGAAGGCACTGCGGATATTTGCGCTGCACGAAATCGAGCAACTTCTCACGCACCTCGCATCGCAGGTCGAAGGTCGCACCCGAATCGGCCGCGCTCATCAACGCTCGCACCTGGATGGTATGCTCACTGGCATCGGTAACCTGCATCGCAGCGACTTTCTTGTCCCATCGGCTACTGTTCTGAAGAACCTTCTGGAACTCCTCTCGCAGTGGATCGATCGGCATCGAGTAGTCGAGATAAAGATACGCATAGCCGAGCAGGTTGGCGGTTCTCCGGGTCCAGTTCTGAAACGGATGCTGGATGAAGTAGGACAGCGGCACGATTAGGCGGCGCAAATCCCAGGTCCGAACCACCACGTAGGTCGTGGTGATCTCCTCGATCCAGCCCCATTCATTTTCGGCGATCACCACATCTTCAATGCGAATCGGCTCGGTCATCGCGATCTGAAGGCCCGCGATAAGGTTCTCGATTGCCGGCCGCGCCGCCATGCTGACCACCAATCCTGCCAATCCGGCCGAAGCCAGGACGCTGGCGCCGATCGCCTTGGCCCAATCGAAAGTGGTTAGCGCGATTCCCAGCGCCACCACAAAGACCACGAATTCAGCCACTCGCCGGAATACCGTGAACTGGGTGCGGATCCGGCGCGCGCGCAGGTTATCGCCGACCTCGATGCGAAATTTCTCCACCACTACGTCCTGAACGATGTTGATCACTCTCACCAACAGCCATGCGATGCTCGCGATCACCGCCAAGCCGATGGCGTGCCCGAGAGGTTCGGCAAAGGCCGGTGAAAGTTTCAGCGAGGGCATCACCAGGTCGAGCCCGAGCAACGGGAAGAGAATTCGCAATGGAGCTTTGCAGTAGCGGTTGAACGAATCGTCCAAGGCGCTGCGCGTTCGCGCTGCAAACCGGCGCAAGCCTTCGAAAACGATGGCGTGAATTACGAGACCGGCGGCGAGGGCCGCCGCGACAATCGCAAGCTGTGTTCCGAGGGTAAACCAATCCAGGTTGTACATGTGGCCCCGCCTTCCGCCTTCAGAAATTGCATCGTGTCGAGCTGGAAGGCTCGAAGCAGCGCAACAGTAAAGACGAAGTTCTAGCTTGGGTTAATCATCGCCAAGGCCGGACTGCATCACTGGAGCGGACGAGATGCCGGCCGAGGCGCTAAAGCAATTGCGACTTGACGCCGGATTGCTTGATCTAACTACGAGTATGGGGAGGCTGCGTGACGAGAGCAACCTCCCACTCTCTTCAGGTGTGCGCGGAGATCAGGAGCGTTTGATTGTTACAACGCATCTTGCCGTCGGCGCCTACGTACGGGCGAGCTTCCTTGATTACCACTTCCTCCAGCTTGCGCTGTATTTCGGCGGGCTGCGCCGCCATCGCGTTGCGGAAATCGTAAGAAATATCGCGCCGCGATTCGAGGAACTTCTCAGGCGAATCGAATTCGAACGTCACATTCATCGGCTCAACTTTGAAATCGCGAAATCCCGCGCTCGTCAGCGCGCGCTCCAGAATGCTGGTATCCGCGAGGCTCATCGGATTGGGCGTGCCCGGCGGAGGCGGCGCGATCCCCAGCATCGCGCGAACCTGCGGTCCCGCGATCGTGATCATGGGTACCTTGTCACCCGCGTCCCACACCGCGGTTGCGAGCCAGGCGCCCGGTTTGAGGAGATCGTGGATCCCACGCACCGCGGCGGCAAGATCCGGCACGAACATCAGGCCCCATCGACATACCACCGCATCGAACGATGCCGCGTCCTCTTTCAGCGACGCCGCATCACCTTCGCGATACTCCACATTGGTCAGCCCCAGCGCGGCGGCGCGACGCCGCGCGACATCCAGCATGCCGGATGAATGATCGACGCCGATCACGCGTCCGTTCGATCCCACTGCGCGAGCCGCGGTGATAGCGGGTTCGCCGGTACCGGTCGCGATATCGAGCACGCGATCGCCGGGCTTGATCCTCGCCAGTTCAACAATGCGATTGCTGACCGGCTGGGCCGCGCGCTCGAACAAGGGCCACCACTTTTCCCATCCGGCGGCGGCTGCGTCCCAGCTTGAACGTGATTCGCGTTTGAAACGTTCGGCATCGAAAGTCTGGCTGCTCATCTGCGACCTCCTGGGCGACCTCCTGAACGATCAAAGATTAGTCATCAGCGAGAAAGGACCACAACCCCACGCTCGCGCGCGAGGACCCGCGGGTACTCGTGACGCACCCGCGCGGATGCCGCCGCATTCACGCCGTGCTCGGCGAGGATAACGACGGTCGAGGTCGCGGTGTTTGGATCGTAGCCGACGGCAGTATCGCGCAGCGGTGGATAGAGGTAGTAGCGAACTACCTCGACCGCGAACGCCGGCACCACAGCCATCGTATCGCCGGGGCGGAGGCTCGCTTGCGCGACGCGCGCGGCCTCGTGCCAGTCCGCGTCATGAGTCTTCAGAGAATATGAGTGGATATGTCCGAGCGCGAGAATAACTACCGCTACCGCAGCGATTGCGCGCGCAGTTGTATTGGATAATTCAACTATGCCCAATGCGATGAAGATAAAGAATGCGGGGAATGAGTATATGGCGTAGCGCTCCATGAACATCGGACGCCACAGCAAGGAACCGATCACCAGAAGGATCGGCGGGGCCCACATCAGCAGAAAGGTGAAGGCGATCGCGCCTCGCGCGTGTTGCCAGCCTCGCCAACCCCCCCACGCTGCGAGCGCGAACAGGACAGGAAACGCAATGCTGCCAGTGGCTTTGTTGAAAAATGCCGCGGGTTCCCACCATGGCGGTCCAGTCAGCCAGTCCATTTTCCCGGCCGCGAGGACCTCGCGACCTACCTGGACCAGAACGAAGAAGGTAGGTGAGAGAATGGCTATTCCTGCGAGTATCGCTATTCCGGTAGTGACTACTGACCTTATGCGATCCTGATAGTCAATTTGTGGCCGCGCAAGAATTGCGAATAGCCAGATCCCCTCAACCGCGACCATCGAAAAGGTAATCATGTTTACCGCGATTAACGCAGCTGTGAGGGGCACCAGTACTATATAGTCAACCATCGATCGGCGGCGGAGCGCCCGCAGGAACCACCATAGATGTGCCACCGCGAGTGCGAGCAGCAGGCCATACATGCGCAACTCCCGATCGTATTTGATGGTGACCAGGCTGACTCCGGTGATCAGCGCACTTAGCGCAGCAATCAGGTCAACCTCCGATTGAGGCAGGCGCGCGAGGTCGCCCGCGACCCTGATGCGAAAGACCTCACGCGTCAGCGGAAACATCAGGATGATCGTCAGCAGGCCGAAGAGCGCCGAGAGCGAGCGCATCGCGAACAGGCTGTCGCCAAAAATGGCGATCCATCCGTGCAGCATCAGATCGTGAAACGGCAGCTTCCCAGCGTTGTGAGTCTGTTGAATCGCGATGACGTTGTGGATCGAAGGCGCGTCCGCAGCGGCCCACGTCGCGCCTTCGTCGGGAGACATCTGCAGCGCGCCGAGGTGAACAAATCGTAGATACGCGCCGGCGAGCAGCGCGACCAACATAATGACCAGTGCAATCCTGCTCATCGCGCGAGGCTTTTCGCGCAAGCGACCGGCATGCTCTACAGCCCCTTTTTGAGTTCGGGTGCGGCGCGAAATCCGATGCTGCGGGCGGCGGGGATCGTCATGGCGGTGTTGGTGCGCGGATTGAAACCCGGACGCGCCTTGCGGCGCCGCACCGAAAAGGTGCCGAAGCGGGGAACCCAAAAGCGCTTCTCTTTTTTGATCGAGCGAGCGATCTGATCGAAGGTTTCATCGATGATTCTCGCCACGGTCCTTTTTGGCTGATCGATCTCTTTCGCTACCGCTTCGATGAGTTCCGCCTTGGTCATGAGGGTTAATTAAGCCGGGGCCATGCCAGGCGCAAGACTTGCCGATGCGGAGGGCTCAGTTTGCGCGCCGCCGTTCAACCTCGCGCCACGCCAGTCCCCATCGCACGCCCTGATCGCTGACGATGACGCTCGCAATATTGAAGTGCCGCATGGTGCGCTCGAGGATCGAAGAGCCGGCGAATATGACATCGGCGCGGGCTTCGAGCAGGCCGGGAATTTTCTTGCGCTCGGCCAGCGGAACATCGCCGAAGCGCTTAACTATCGCCGCAACCTCTTCGAGTTGGAGCACGTGACCTTGCACCCGTGCGGCGTCGTAGTCACGCATGCCCATCGATACCGCGGCGATAGTCGTTACGGTGCCGGCGATACCGACCAGCACGTCCGGTCGGAACAACCATCCGAGCTTTTCAAGGTATTCGTCGATAGTCGCGATCAGTTGGTCGTTTTCTTCCTTCGATGGCGGGTCGTGTTGGATGATTCGCTCCGTCAGTCGCACCGATCCGATCTGCATACTCACGCTGGCGAGGTCGCGGCCGGGCTCGGAGCGAATCAGCTCGGTCGAGCCGCCGCCGATATCCTCGATTAGGAGGCGCGCGTTGGGGTCGAGTTTGAGCGAACGCTCGACCGCCAGCCGCGAAAGCTCCGCCTCTTCGAGGCCGGGAATCACTTTCAGATCGACGCCGGTCTTTTTCTTCACGCGCTCGATGAAATCGGCGCCATCGGCGGCGTCGCGCAGTGCGCTGGTGGCGGCCGCGATGATCATTTCAGCGCCGGCCGCGCGCGCTTCGTCGGCAAACTCAGCGATGGTGTCGAGGGTGTTTTGTGCGGCCTGCGGGTCGAGATTGCCGGTGCGATCGACGCCTTTTCCGAGTCGAGTGATTCGCGAGCGCTCGATGATCGATTTCAGGTTGCCGTCGGCCTGTGTTTCGACCAACAGCATCAGGACCGTATTGGTGCCGACGTTAAAGGATGCGAGCCTCACGCGATCATCCAACGGCCGCAGCGGTTTGCGGGGCGGTCGTGGGCGGTTCGACGGAATGAATCGCGATCCATTGCTCCATCCGCTCGAGCGCACGCGCGCCCAACTGGATTTTCTTGTCGCGACCGCGAACTCGCACTCCAAGCTCGGGCATCAGCCCGAAGTTGGCATTCATCGGCTGGAAATCGCGGCGGCGCGAATCGGTAACGTAGGCCAACAACGATCCGAGCGCGGTCTCCGGAGGCGGAAAGATTCCATCGAGGCCGTTGACCGTCCGCGCCAGGTTGATTGCCGCCAGCAGTCCCGCCGCGGCGGATTCGACATAGCCCTCGACGCCGATCATCTGCCCTGCCATGAACAAATCGTCGCGCGACTTAAGCTGCAGCGTCGGGCGCAGCAGGTGCGGCGAATCGATAAAAGTATTGCGATGCAGCGAGCCAAGCCGCACGAACTCCGCGCGCTCGAGACCGGGAATCATGCGCAGCACCTGGCGCTGCGCCGGATACGTCATCTTGGTTTGGAAACCGACCATATTGTAGAGGCGCCCCTCGCGATCGTCCTGGCGCAGCTGCACGACCGCATAGGGACGCCGCCCGGTCCGAGGGTCGACGATGCCGACCGGTTTCATCGGGCCGAATGCGAGAGTTTGGCGGCCGCGCCGCGCCATTTCCTCGATCGGCATGCACCCTTCGAAGTAAACCGGCTTTTCAAAAGGATGCAGCGCAATCTTGTCCGCAGCGATCACGGCGTCGATGAACGCTTCGTACTGTGCCTCATCCAACGGGCAGTTGATGTAGTCGTCGCCGCCCTTGCCGTAACGCGACGCGAGAAACGCCTGGTCCATGTCGACGGAATCGCGTGCAATGATTGGCGCGATCGCGTCGTAGAAATACAAATTTCGCGGACCGATGAGGTCGTTGAGGCGCTCGCCCAAGGCGGCGCTGGTCAGCGGGCCGGTCGCGACGATAGTCGGACCGGCGGGAATCTCCGTCACCTCTTCGCGCGCCACCTCGACCAGCGGATGCGTCGAGAGGGTGTCGGTTATCGCGCGCGAAAAGCCTTCCCGGTCGACTGCCAGCGCGCCGCCTGCGGGAACGCGCGCCTTATCGGCCGCCCCAATCACCAGCGAACCGAGCCGCCGCATTTCCTCTTTGAGCACGCCCACCGCAGTCTCGAGCGACGCGCCGCGAAGTGAGTTCGAGCACACCAGCTCGGCGAACATCGCGGTCTGATGCGCCTCGGTCATTCGCACCGGCCGCATCTCATGAAGGCGGACGCGCATGCCTCGGCGCGCGAGTTGCCACGCGGCCTCGCTGCCGGCGAGGCCGGCACCGATCACATTTACCGTTTTGATATTCACAGCAGCGTGTTCCGATGGTATCCGACGGATCAGACCGCTGTCGAATTCGCGATGTTCCATTCGACTACAAGGCAAAGAACGCAATCGACCTCACAAGGAGACCGACGATGCAGTACGCGCTTTTGATTTATGGCAACGAGGCCGACGCCGCGAAAATGACGCCGGCGGAAGGGCACGCTATGTTTCAAGGGTATATGGAATTTACTCAGTGGCTCAACCAATCCGGCAAGGCCAAAGGCGGCGAGCCGCTGGAGAAAACCGCCAACGCGACTACGGTCCGGGTGCGCAATGGCAAAACCGCGACTACCGATGGTCCATTCGCGGAGACCAAGGAGCAGCTCGGCGGTTTTTATATCGTGGATGCGAAGGACCTCGATGACGCAATCTCGATCGCGGCGCGGATCCCCGGCGCCAAGAGCGGATGCGTCGAGGTGCGCCCGATCATGAAGATGAACATGTGATCGCTACCTGAGCTCATATCGGTCAATTGGCCATTCACGCGCTCGCCGATTAGGCTCGTCGGCGGGCGCGCCTTTTATGCATTCGGAGATCACGAGCCTCTTTCGCGAGCATCATGGGCGCATCCTCGCGTCGTTGATTCGCGCGCTCGGAAGTTTTGAGCTGGCCGAGGATGCGCTGCAGGACGCCTTCGCCGCTGCGGTCGAGCAGTGGCCTCGCGAGGGCGTGCCGAACAATCCCGCTGGATGGATCGCCTCGACCGCACGGCATAAGGCGATCGACAAGGCGCGCCGGCAGAGCTGGTTCAGCGAACGTCGCGAAGAGATTCAACGACTGATTGAGTTTGAGATGTCTCCCAATTCAAACGATCGCGCCGAGGCTTTTCCCGATGAGCGGTTGCGCCTCATTTTCACCTGCTGCCATCCCGCGATTAACCGCGAGGCGCAGATCGCGCTCTCGTTGCGCACTCTGTGCGGCCTGACGACCGAGGAAATCGCGCGCGCGTTCGTGACTCCCACCGCGACGATGGCGCAACGCATCGTGCGCGCTCAACGCAAGATTCGCGCGGCCGGCATTCCGTATGAAGTGCCTTCGGGCGATGCGCTACCGGAGCGGCTCGAATCGGCGATGGCCGTGATCTATCTGGTATTCAACGAGGGCTACCTCGCGACCTCGGGCGACGAGGTGGTGCGCAAGGATCTATGTGTCGAGGCGATTCGCCTTGCGCGCATCCTGAGCGCGCTGATGCCCGAGCAGCGTGAAGCCCGCGCCCTCCTCGCGCTGATGCTGCTGCATGATTCGCGTCGCGACGCACGGACCGACGCAAATGGAGACATAATCCTGCTCGAGGATCAGGATCGCAGCCGCTGGGATCATCAGCAGATTGCCGAGGGCCTCGCGCTGGTGGCTGAAGCGATAAGTCGAGGCCGACGCCGGGCCCATATGCGATACAGGCGGGGATCGCGGCTGAGCATGCGCGCGCGAAACGTCCGGACGATACGGATTGGGCGCGCATCGCGGGCTTGTACGCGAGGCTGCTCGATTCGCAGCTGACGCCGATCATCGCGCTCAATTACGCGGTTGCCGTCGCGATGGCGCACGGGCTGCATCACGGACTCGCGCTGATCGAGCAACTCGAAGCATCGGGCGAGTTGAACGACTACTATCTGATGTGGTCAGCCAAGGCGGACCTGTTGCGCCGAATGGGGCGCTTCTCGGATGCGGCTACGGCCTATCGCCGGGCGCTGGAGGTGGTGAGCAGCAACCCCGACCGCCGCTTCCTCGCGCGCCGGCTCGCTCAGATGGAATCTGAAATGGCACACCATCGGTGACAAAGGCTGGTCTGCGAGTGAAAGAGAGTCGCACTTCTTTCAGCGACCTCGCTCACCAGGGATTTGCCGCAGCAAGATTGGTTTGAGTCTGATGGTCGAGCGAAGCAGCGACCAGGACCAGAAACTTCCGGTCAAACTCAAGGAGGTTCATTATCGAAGCTATCATCAAAATCGCAGCGCCGACGATCGAAATCACTACAGTCAACAGGCACGCCCATAATTCGTGGGGTGCATGCAAAGGTTTCACCGATAGATAGAAGATCAGCGCTGCCGCCAACAACACCACCGCGAAAGCCGTGTTCGCTTGAAACTCATACCAGGAGAAATAGCTTTCCCACAGTTGGTTGTGCCTCTCCAGCGTGACCACCGGTAGATAAAAGTACTCGAGCGACTGAAATTCGTCATCAACCTCACGGATCGCAGGCGCGATGTTCCGGAGGCCGGTCTTTAACCGCTCAAGGAGGGCGCTTCTGAGCGCATTGTAAGTCGGGGATTTGTCCAGCGTACGGCGCACCAGCGGGCGCGCAATGAATCGATTGAAGACCAGCCAAACCAGCGTGTTCAAAGCGAACCCGAGCAGCAACGATAGTGGAAGTAGTGCGGCGGTAGTGGCGACAATAACGTCCTTGTTAGCGATCAAGGGGACGATCGAACAATTGGCCAACCATCGATATAGACCTTCTAGGACGACCAGCATTGCCGCGCACAATAGCGTGCCCGGTAAGAAAGTCTTGATGATTTTGCCGAAAGAAAACGCGCTAAGCATCGCCGCAGATTCTGCGGCCGAGGCTACTGCGCCACTCTGTGAACGTCAACCCGACGAGCAGTTAGCTCCTCGAACGCATGATGCGCCCGGCTGATGAATGCGCGCAGCCGCTGCGGTGACTTTTTGCCATTTGGATACTCGACGCCGGAATTTACGTCGACGGCGTAGGGCTTGACGGTCAGGATGGCTTCGCTGACATTTTCCGGGGTTAGTCCCCCAGCCAGAATCACCGGACTGGAAGTGCTCTCCACGATACGCGCGCTGATCGCCCAATCGTGGGTCTGCCCGGTACCTCCGATGCGAGTTGCGGTTTCGGTATCGATCAGGATGGCGTCATAAGATTTGGCAGTCTCGGCGGCTTCGTCAATCGACTCCGGGCCTCGCACGTGAACCGCTTTAATCAGCTTGATACCGGGCAATTCCCGGCGAAGACGCGGAACATCATGAATATCGAAATCTCCATGGAGCTGAAGGGTGTTTGCGCCGATTGTCCTGGCAGTTTCAATCACCCACTCCACCTCCCCCCGATGAGTTACGAGAACATAAGCGATCAGCGGGGGGGTAGCCGCAATTATCTCGGCCGCCCGCGGAATCTTGATCTCGTCGTCCGTCGCGTAGCGCAGCCCAATGAGAAAGCCCAATCCGTCAGCACCCGAGGAGATCGCCATTGAGGCATCGTCCAGGCTGGTATTTCCGCAAATCTTTACCTTCAAAGGAAGCTCCGGAGGAAAGCCTCGATTATTCTAACAAGCTGGTATTGGGTTACCAACTTGAGAGGAACGCATCAGTCCGGTTAACGCGTGGCGCGCCGAACTTCGCGAGGACAGGATTTAGCTCACGCCCCCGGACGATCCTCACTGCCTTGCGCACCGCCGGAGGCGGGAGGCGTCGATGGAGGGACGGCGCTTTCAGGGACCGGGATGCGATACTCGCAGCCTTCCTTCGCGCATTGCCATCGCGCGCCTTCCTTCTTGGTGACTTTCTCCACCAGGTAGGGCGCGCCACAGGTCGGGCAGGGCTGCGGGATGACTTTGTCCCAACTCGCGAACTTGCACTTCGGATAGCGGCCGCATCCCCAGAAGATCTTGCCGCGCCGCGTGCGCCGCTCGAGCATCTCGCCCTCTTTGCACTCCGGGCAATGCACTCCCGTCTTGACCGGTTCGGCCTTGAGCTTCTTGATGCCGTCACAATCGGGATAGCCCGAGCACCCGAGGAACTCGCCAAAGCGCGATCGCTTGCGGACCATCGGCTTGCCGCATTTGTCGCAGACCACGTCGGTCATGGTCGCGGCGACCGATTCCTGGATCTGGATGCCGCCTTGATCGTCGCGCTTGAATTCCTTGGTGTTGCGGCATTCCGGGTAGTTGGAGCAGGCGAGGAATTCGCCGTTGCGTCCCCACTTGATGACCATTTCGCCGCCATCCAGCTCGCAGGTGAGGCCAGTCTTCACACCCGTGCGCTTCACCTCGGGCATCTTGTCTTTGGCTTCACCGAGGCTTTTTGAGAATGGCTTCCAAAAACGGTGCAGGGTCGGAATCCATCCGTCGCGGCCTTCTTCAACGTCGTCCAGTTCTTCCTCGAGCTTGGCGGTGAAGCCGACCTCGAGGACATCGGGAAATCCCGCGACCAGCATGTCGCTGACCACGCGTCCGAGCGAGGTCGGGCGAAGGCGCTTGCTCTCGTCTTCTTCGACGTAGACCTTGGTCAGGCTGTTCATGATGGAAACGTAGGTCGACGGCCTGCCGATGCCTTTTTCTTCCAGCTCCTTGATGAGGGTGGCCTGGCTGAAGCGGGGCGGCGGCTGAGTGAAATGCTGTTGCGGATCGAAGCCCAGCAGCTTGAGGATCTCGCCCTCGGAAAGCTGCGGCAGCATCCCTTCCTGCTCCTCCGGCTCGTCCTGACCTTCGATGTACACGCGCATGAAGCCGTCGAACTTCATGACCTGGCCCGTAGCGCGGAAGATCGTGTCGCCGCTCTCGATGTCGATGGTGGTGCGATCGAAAACCGCCGGCACCATCTGGCTCGAAACGAAGCGATTGAAGATGAGCGTGTAGAGCGCGAGTTCGTCCTTGTCGAGATAGCGCGCGATCGAGTCGGGGTCGCGATCGGTCGAGGTTGGGCGAATAGCTTCGTGGGCGTCCTGCGACGACTTCGAGCCTTTGTAGAAGTTTGCGTGGTCCGGCAGGTACTCCGTGCCATATCGATTCGCGATGTAGCCGCGGACCATGTCGAGCGCCTGCGGCGAAACGCGTGGCGAATCGGTACGCATATAAGTGATGAGGCCGGTCGCGCCGGCGTCGCCAAGCTCGACGCCTTCATAGAGGCGCTGGGCGATCTTCATGGTGCGCGAGGGCGAGAAGTAAAGTTTGCGTGCGGCCTCCTGCTGCAATCGCGAAGTAATGAATGGAGGCGTCGGGCTGCGCTTGACCTCCTTGCTCTCGATGCTCTTGACGGTAAACGGCAGCTTCTCGCAGGCCGCGATCACCTCGCGCGCTTCCTTCTCGGGAAGCTTGTAATTCTTGTTGTCGATACGCTGACCGGAGTGGCTGAACAGCTTCGCCTTGAACTGGGGAGGATTCTTGCCCTCCAGCAATGCATCGAGGGTCCAGTACTCCTCGGCTCGGAAGGCCTCGCGCTCCTTTTCGCGCTCGACGATTATCCGCAGCGCGACTGACTGGACGCGTCCAGCGCTGATGCCGCGCTTGACCTTCTCCCAAAGGATGGGGCTGATGCGGTATCCGACCAAGCGGTCCAGGACACGACGTGCCTGTTGGGCATCGAAGAGCGGGCGGTTGAGCTCGGTCGGATGCTCGATCGCCTCTTTTACGCCATCCTTGGTGATTTCGTGGAGCAGGATTCGCTGGACCTTGCCATTGAGGCCCTTGCCGAGGCGGTCCGCGATGTGGAATGCGATCGCTTCGCCCTCGCGATCAGGGTCGGTGGCGAGATAGATATGGTCCTTGCCCTTGGCCTGCTTCTTTATATCCTCAATGACCTTCGCCTTGCCCGGAATGACGTGGTACTCGGGCTTGAAGTCATGCTCGACATCGACGCCGATGGTGCTCTTGGGCAAATCGACAACATGGCCAACGGAGGGGACGACCTGGTAGCTGGCTCCCAAGTATCGCTTGATGGTTTTCGCCTTGGCAGGCGATTCTACTATGACTAGGTTCTTTGCCACTTTTTCCTGATTCTCTCCCCCCGGTTGCACCCCTTGCCGGATGACAGGCTTCCCATGCTGCCTGACCTAGGCGAGCGAGAAAAGCTTGCCGGGGTGTTGGGCGACGAGGCCCTTTAGTTCCAATTCTAGCAACAATCTAAGCACGGCTTGAGGAGTGAGACCTGAAGCTCCTATAAGCGAGTCTACATGAAGCTTCTCGCCTTGCTTTAGTTGTTTTAAAACTAGTTTGTCCTCTTCGGATGCGTTTTCGAAGCTCTTTTGATGCGAAATCGCCGGATTCTCCAATGATTTCGCAGGGTTTTCCCGATCCTGCCGCACCATGCCCATCTGCGGCGCTAATTCCTCGATGACATCCTCTACACATTCGACGAGCTTGGCGCCATCCTTTAGAAGACGATTGCTACCGCGCGTCTTCCCAGTCAAGGGGCTACCGGGAACCGCGAACACCTGCCGATTCTGCTCCAGCGCCATTCGGGCGGTGATCAGGGAGCCTGATTTTTCAGCAGCCTCGACGATTACCACTCCGAGACAGAGCCCCGAAAGTATGCGATTGCGGGTGGGGAAATTTTCCGCCATCGGCTGGGTTCCCAATGCAAGCTCGCTGACCACCGCGCCGCCGCCCTCGATGATCGCTTCGGCCAGCTTGCGATGCTCCAGGGGATAGATCACGTCGATACCGCATCCCATCACCGCGATGGTCCGGCCCCCGCCGTCAAGGGCGCCCTGATGTGCTGCTCCGTCGACCCCGCGCGCGAGTCCGCTAACGACCGTGAAGCCTTTGGCGGAGAGCTCCATCCCAAGGCGATGCGCCATCCGCAGACCGGCCTCGCTCGCGGCACGCGCGCCTACGATGGCCATGCATCCGGGCTGATCGAGCCCAGCGGGTCCGCGGATGAAGAGGAAGGGCGGCGGGTCGGCGATCTGGCGAAGGTTGGCTGGATAGTCGTCATCAGTCCATTTAAGGAGACGAGCGCCGAGCCGAGGCAATTCGCATAGCTCCTTTTCCAGCGCCTCGAAATCGCGGAACTCCTTAATGCCGCGTGCGGCCGCTCGCGAGACTCCGGCGGACGAGATCGCGGCCTCGTCCAGCTTGAAAATGGTTTCCGGAGAACGATACTTGTCGAGCAGAACGCGGCAGGTTCGAGGGCCAACCCCTCGAGCGCGCCGAAGCGCCAGCCAATATGCATCGGGAGTAGGCACTTGAACCCGTCAAATCTGGTAACCTGCGAGCGGTCGGTGCGTACTCTGGCAATAAGCTGGCCTTAATGGAAATGGGGATGAAAGTGGGGTGCGCTTTCTTGACCTTGGATTTTCAGAAGAATACTGTTCAAAGACCGCTCTGTTACTGCATTAGCCATATCGCTTTGTCTACATTCATCAAATGAGCGTTTCTAAAGGGGCGGAGGAGTAAGAGGCCTAATGGATCTGAGCCGAATGTCTGCGACCGAAAAGCAGATTTTGATATTCAGCTTCTATCGCGACGCGGAACTCCGCGGCGCGCGACTTCTGTTCAACCTGCTGGGTCGTATTCAAGATCCTGATGCACAATTGAAGATGTCCAAGCATCTATCAGACGAAACCCGGCACGCCTGGCTATGGACCAAGCGGATTGCCGACCTCGGCGGCTCACCATTGCCGGTCGAGGACGGGTACCAGCGACGCCTCGGTCTGCGGGTCGGTCTCCCCAAGCATATCGTCGACCTCCTTGCTCTGACGGTGGTGGTCGAGGAGCGCGCCCAGAGTCGTTATACCGCTCATGCCGCCCTGCCCGGCGTAGACCCCGAGACGATGGAAGTGCTGAAAGCCGTCACCGAGGACGAGACCTGGCACTTATCGTGGATCGAGCGAAAGATGCGCGACATCGCCATCAAGGAAACCGGCGATGAAACCCGCGCCGACGAAGCGCTCGCGCGTTACCGCTCGATCGATAAGGAAGTCTACGCGACGCTGGCCGCCGATGAAGCGCAACTGATGCGCTCCTAGCCGGGCTCTCATCTTCCTACGAACTTCGATGCGTTGGTTCGGTATCGCGGTCGCGTTGACCCTTGCGATCGCGACCTCAGGCCCGCATGCCAACGCGTGGACACAGGGTGAGTTCAAGTCCAACGGTCAGCCGGTGGAGGAACATTTTTGTGCTCCTTCCGGAGCCGGGCCGTTCCCGGCCGTGATCATGTTGCATGGTGCGGGTCCCCAGGACATGGTTACCGACGATTTCGAAAACTATTGTTCCAGGCTTGCCGACCGCGGCTACTACACCGAGTTTATCGAATACTACAGCCAGACCGCTCCGGCATCGGCGCGCAATATCGCGGGGATGGTGCGCGATTTTCCGATCTGGATGAGCGAGGTCCATTCGGGCATCGCCGCGCTGAAGAAGAATTCGGCGGTCGATTCGAAGAAGGTCGCCCTCATGGGTTTTTCGCTGGGGGCGTTCATCTCGCTGAGCTATGGTGCAACCTATCCCGATGAGATAGGCGCGATCGTCGAATATTATGGCGGGCTGACTCCGGCGCTATATGCGCGCGCGGCGACGATGCCGCCGGTGCTCATCATCCATGGCGAAATCGATCGCATCGTTCCGGTATCGCAAGCCACCGCGCTCGACGCGGCGCTGACCGAGGCCGGGCGCCCGCACGAGATGAAGATCTATCCAGGCGCGGAGCACGGCTTCAATTTCCCGGCAGCGATGTTCTGGTATAAACCGGCCGCCGCCAACGATGCCTGGAATCGAGGCCTCAAATTCCTCGATACATATCTGAAGACCGCGCCGAAGTAACAGCTCGCGACCGAATCCCGTGCACGCCAGTGCGATTTTGATCGTTTCACCTTCGACGCATCGATCTCGCTGGTTCAGCACCGCTTGATTGTCAGCGGGTCGATTCCAGCGCCGCGTTCAGCGCCACGCGCATCGATTCCGCCGCCGCCGCTGCTGCCGCACCGGGAGTCGCGCCATCCTTTTTCAGATACGCGTACATCAAGCCGCGACTCGAGTTCACGATGATGCCGGACCCATCGCTGCGCGCGGCTGCGACCGCATCCCGTGCCGAGCCGCCCTGCGCACCATAGCCGGGCACGAGAATGATCGCGTTGGGCATTACCTCGCGCGCGCGTTTCAAATGCTTCGGATAGGTTGCGCCGACCACCGCGCCCACCGAGCTAAGGCCACTGGCGCCAATGAAATCGTCGCCCCAGCCTCGGACCCGCGCAGCGACCGCTTCCCACAAAGGCTTGCCCGACGCCTCGAGGTCCTGGAACTCGCCCGACGACGGATTGGAATTCTTCACCAGCACCAACACGCCACGCCCGTTACGGATGCGATTTACAAACGGCATGATCGCGTCGGCGCCGAGATAAGGGTTGATGGTGATAGCGTCGGAGCCGAAATCGCCGTTGCCCAGAAACGCTTCCGCATATGCCGCAGAAGTGGATCCGATGTCGCCGCGCTTGGCGTCCGCAATCGTGATGAGTCCGCGTCCGCGCGCGAACCGAAGTACCTCGGACAGCGCGCGCATCCCGTCCACGCCGCGGGCTTCGAAGAATGCGAGTTGCGGCTTCACCGCGACAATTGATTTTTCGCACGCCTCGATGATCTCGCAGCAGAACCTCGTGAGCGTGTAGCCGTTGGGAACTCCGGGGGCATCGGCGCTGTCGAGCTGGGGATCGACGCCGAGGATTGCGACGCTCTTTTTGGACCGGGAAACTTCAGCGAGGCGGTCGGCGAATTCCATCGCGTCCCATAATCGCATCGCGCGCCGGCCTTTGAAAGCAGCGGGCATTTGCGGGCTGTCAGCGCGAAGCGGTACAAGCATCCGACAAGGTCCGACCGTGCAGCTCTATCAGGCGCAGCGACATGAACCGCCCAGCGCCGCGCAATGGGACGAAGCGCGCGTGCGTGCGGCGATCGAAGCGATCGTCACCGATACGCATCGCGCGTTCAGCGACGAGGGCCTGTGGCCGATCCATCCGTTGGATCGCTCGCCGGAACGGCCGCCCGATTCGCTCAAGACCATGTTCAACGGCGCGGCAGGCGTGATCTGGGCGCTCAATCATCTCAACCAATCCGGGGCTGCCGCTCTCAATCGCGACTACCTCGCGACAGTGCGCGAGCTAGCTCGGCGTCACCGCGACGACCTCCGCAAATACGAATCGGTGCGCGAATACCTGGGTCTCGAGATCGGATCGTATCTGATGGGAGAAGCCGGATTTCTTCTGCTGCATTTCAAGCTCGAGCCATCAGAAGATCTCGCGGATCAACTGCACGCCACGATTGAGGCGAGGATCGGAGATCCGCGCGGCCTGGTATGGGGAGGGGCGGGATCTATGCTTGCCGCATTGTTCCTGTATGAGCGCACCAAAAAGGGGCGCTGGAAAGATTTGTTCATCCGCCATTTCGACGCGCTGTGGGATCAATGGGAATACGACGCCGAACTTCGTTGTCATCTTTGGAACTGTGAACTATACGGCATCACCGAAAATCGTCTCGGTGCACTCCATGGTTTCGTCGCCAACGCATTTCCAATGATCCGGGGGCGTCACCTGATCCCAAGTGATCGGGTTGAGGAAACGCTAAGTCGAATTCACAAGACCCTTTCGGCAACCGCATTGATCCGAGGCATCGGCGCGAACTGGCCGAACAATGTCGGGCCGACCACCAGGGCGACACCGCTTCCATTCCTTCTGCAGCACTGCAACGGCGCGCCCGGTGTCATCAACTGCATGGCAGATTTTCCCAACGACGCGCGGTGGAATATCGATGGGCTGCTGCGGCGGGCGGGTGAACTGATTTGGGATGCCGGCCCGCCGGTTAAGCTTCCGGTGCTATGTCATGGCGCGGCGGGCAGCGGTTATGCGTTCCTGAAGCTTTACGCCCGCACCGGGGACGACCGTTGGCTTGTTCGCGCCCGCGGATTTGCGATGCATGCGATCGAACAATGCGAGCGCGCAGTCACCGAATACGGACAGCGCAAGTATTCGCTATGGACCGGTGACCTGGGGCTGGCGATCTATCTCTGGGATTGCATACGCGCCAAGGCGAAATTACCGACCCTCGACGCCTTCTAGTCGTCCTTGGAGCGGGTCGGGTTCCCTAGTTCATGGCGTGTTGCTCATTGCGCAGCTTAGCCACCCGGCTCCACAAGATGTCGTGCGAATCGACGCGGAAGAACATTACCTCACCGTCGACCTTCACGAAGCTGTAGGAAGGGTCGAGTTCCCGTTCAAGATCTTCCTGGGTCGGTCTAAAAAGTTCGATGACCACGTCGGGTTTCAGGGTGCCGATTGAATAGTCGTAGTCCCATTTCATGTGGCCCGGATAAAATCCGCCTTTGGGATCCAGATGCATCGGTTCATGGGCGATGGTTGCATCGTTTTTGCCGAGCAAGTCGATGGTACGGCGATTGGCGAAGTAAGGTATGATTCCCGCCCATACTACTCCGATTGTCGCCTTGGAATCGGTTAGCTGATTGACGGTCAGCGCCCACTTCAGATGATCGACATGTCCCAGCTCTTGCGGTGGATCGAGCAAAAGGATTTCTCGCAGTTTGGCTTGACTCGAAGTGGCCAGGAAAATCGTGCTGGCCAGCGCGAGAACTGAAAAGAGGCCGACCTCCCTCCATTTCCGGTGGGCATTCGATTCTTGCGAGGCCATCAGCCGGCTCAGTGCGACCGAGGTCGTCTCGAGCGCCGTCGCAAGCAGAACCATGAAGAGCGGCATCGCAATGGCGATGAAGCGATTGGCGCCGCCATAGTCTTCCCAGGCGTCCCCACCGACATAGACGCTGTACGCGATTTGACCTCCAAATACTGCCAGCAGAGTCAGAACCTTGGCATCCCGCCTCAGCCATACGATTGCGCAGGTCAAAGCCAGAATCATCAGACCGACTCCGGCCAGGAACGCCGATTCCTTGATGATGCCGTTGTAAATCCGCAGCCACACCGGAAAGCCGCTCATCTTGAGGTAGTAAGTATTGGGTAACGCGTTGCCGTAGTACCACAGATTAAAGGTCAATTCGGTGCCCACAAACAGGGCCAGATAACCGAGCCCATGGAGCAAGTGCTGGCGGCGACGCGGCCGATCGAACCACGCGACCATCGCGATGATCACCAGCGCCGGCACCGTCATGTCGAGCCGGGTGAGGGTGCCAATACCCAACAGTGGCCACAGCCACCGCGGAGACCCGCCGTCGATAGTCCTCAAGCCAAGGAAGACTGCGAGCGTCAGCAATGGAGTCAGCAGTGCGACTTCGGTGCCGCGTAACGCCCATTGGTTGAGCGGAAAATAACACGCGGTCAGAACCACCGCTCCAAGTGCTACGGCCTTGGAACCCGGCGAAACGAGATCGGCGAGACGCCAGACCAGCACCAGGTTGATCACCATCAGCGCGGCGCAGAGCAATTGGACGAACAGGCTCATCTTGGCGAGTGACACCGGCAGCAGGTGAAAGAACGCCATGATTAAAACCCACAGCGGGTTGGTGAAGCCTTCGACTCGCGCCCCGTGGGGATTGAAGACCAATCCATAGCCGTGCACCAGGTTGGCCGCATACCGCATCGAGATCATCTCGTCGTCGAAGAGCAGAAAGTAGCGCACGCCGCCGACCACCACGCTCGATCGAAAGATGAACACGACGGCGTAGACGAACCATGCGATCGCGATGAAGGCAAAGATGCGGGAGGCAAGAGTATCGTCGAGAAAAGTCGAAGTAGATAACGATTGGATATCGCCGCGCTCAGCTGAATGTCTCGGATCCGATCGGATGTTCACAGAGGCCTCGCTGAGATCGGGTCGACGGTTCGAAGGATGCAGCGGAATCAATACGACGGTCGTCGTAAGAACGTCCACGTCGTTATGCCATCAAGGGGTCGCCACTTAAATTAGAAAAACCACGCAGCTGACACCGAACAGTATCACTACTACGTTCCACTTATGACTAAAAGTATATTGTTCGACCAGCGGCATCATCGTTGTGTGAAATGATGTCGTGGGTAACCATCGCGAGTCTGAGACCAATATAAAGCGATCGCCAAAAAATGGTGGCCTGACCGACCGCTCGTCGATTCGAATGGTCGGCGGCTCGCAGCCTATCGTTGAAACGAAGGGCCGGAGAAGCCAGTGGCCGCCGGCTGCTCTACTCCAGGCACCAATGAGAATGGCGTCCCGGCCGTAAAACCGCCATCCACTACCATCGCCGCACCGGTAATCCATGAGGCTTCATCGCTAGCGAGGAACAGCGCCATGTTTGCGATGTCCTCGGCCTCGCCCGCGCGCTGGAGCGCCTGCGCCTTGGCCAGCAGAGGATCGATCATTTCCTTGCCTCCGGGCAGGCCGCCATGGACCAGCGGCGTGCTGATGACCCCGGGGCAGATGCAGTTGACGCGGATTTTGTCTTTGCCAAGTTCGAGGGCCGCGGTGCGAGTCAGATTTATGACGCTAGCTTTGGCCGCGCTGTAAGCATGAAGGCGAAAGCTACCGCTGAGCCCCGCGATCGAGGCGGTAGAGATAATCGATCCGCCGCCGGCGCGACGCATCGGCGCGGCCGAATGCTTGATGCCGAAGAACACCGCTTTACTCAGGATGGCGAAGGTCTTGTCCCAGTCGGCTTCGGTGGTGGTCTCGATTGATCCCATCGCGCCGATAATTCCCGCGTTGTTGTATGTGATGTCGAGTCGGCCATATTCGCGCACCGCGCGCTCGATCAGTGAGCGAATATCGTTTTCGCTGGTTACGTCGGTGCGCTGATAGACGGCGCGGCCTCCAGCGGCGGCGATTTCCGAAATGACCAACTCGCCGCCCTGGGAATTGAGATCGGCAGCCACCACCGACGCGCCCTCCCGTGCCATCCGAATTGCACTCGCGCGGCCCAGTCCACTCGCAGCGCCGGTTATCACGGCAACTTTCCCGTCTAACTTGCCCATCGCTTAAATCTCCTGATGTCAGACTCGCGGACTCCAACCTCATAGCAGCATCCACGTCGGCGAGGGTAATGGCGTCGATTCTATCGCCAATGCCCGAGTCGCGTCGGACGGAAATCCGCGTCGCATGTTAGCTGCAAAGAGAACACCATACTCGCGAATCAACACGACTCAGCGGGCCCACAGGATCGCGCATCCGATAACGCTACCGATTGCCTTTCAATCGGTGCGCTGGTCATCTTTACTCCGAGGTACTATCGGAGGAACGCATGGCCAACGTTACGGTCGTATCGAAAATCCGCCTGCTGGCCGGCATCGCGCCGGTGATCCTGTTGATCGCGAGTCCACTGTTAGCGTTGGGTCTGATTGAGTTCGGCAACATTCCTTCCGTGATTCAAGACGACCAGGTGTCCGCGATTAAGTACACCCAGGGTCTGGATGCCGCACTGTACAAAATGGAGTGGGGACGCACCCAGCCCGACGGCCTGCAAATCGTGGTCGACCAGCAGCGCCGTTTCGCCGATTTCCTCGATTCCTCGGCCCATCATGTCTACACCAATGAGCAGCGCGCGAAACTGCAGGCGCTCGCGCAGGAAGCCAAATCGACGCTGGATACTTTTCGCCACGCCGATCCCCACGATGAGGTCGTGAACGCCAAGATGCGCGATCTGCACACGATGGTAACTGATCTGGAAAACGCGGATGAGGCCGCGCTCGAAGACTACGCTGACGCGGCGAAGAGCCGTGCGCGTCAGCTCGTCGCAATCGTCGTCATCACGGGGATAGTGGTGCCGATGGTCTGCTTCGCGCTGATATGGCGGCTGGCCGGGAGCATCCGCGGCGATCTGCGTGAAATTCGCGCCACGCTCGAAGACCTCGCGGAGAATCCGGCCGTCGGGGAAGCTTCTATCGCCCGCGCGATCGAGAAAATCGACCAGGCGTTGGACCGCCTCGGCTTTCCGAAACCCAATCCGATGCTCGCCGAGGAGTGACGCCTCGGCGCGCCCCGGGCGTCAGGTGGCGGAGCGCAACTCGACGGTGTTGCCGTCAGGATCGAGGATCCAAAGCTGGCGACCGGCCATGTTGCTCGGCGCCTCGAGGAACTCGATGCCCATCTCTTTCAGTTCGCGCTTGGTCTCCTCGAAATCTTCGACATCGAGCGCGACGTGAGGTCCGAGCGGATTGATCACACCCTCGCGCTTTTCGGCGGAGATCAAGTGAATCTGATTGTTGCCGACATCGAGCCAGGCGCCGCCGAAGCCAAAGTTAGGACGGGTGCTGGAGGGCTTCAAACCAAGCACCTTGTCATAAAAGGCGATCGCGCGATCGGCGTCGGTGATGCGTAATGCGGAATGAGCGAAGCCGCGTATTTTGATCATCGTAGGTCTCCCTCGTTTGGCTATCTAGCACGGCGCGCGACGGAGTGGAAAATGGCGTTTCGGGCGAAGCCTACGAATCTTCGCTCGCGAGCTCAGGGATATACTCGCGGCGCGGCGTTGGATTTCCATCCCATTGGACGATCGCGAACCACCCGGCTGAGCTGACCACGGTGCCCCGCCTGCGTCCGAGAATTCCGGGATCCTTCCGGACGACCCGGTCTCCAGTTTCCATTTTTGGGGCGACAAACATCTCATCCAATAGAGAAGCGCTCATAGATACCACTCACAGGATGTTAGCGATCTTATCCTGTAGTATCTATTATACATCCAAATGAGCTAAATACAAGATAAGACATTCCATTATTACTTCTAAGATGCTTTGTTATGCTACAATATCGAGATTTGCCGCATTCTCGAAACTGACTCAATCGAAGGCACTTTCGTTGGTGATGTCGCGTCCAAGGATCAGCGTCTGTACATCGTAAGTGCCCTCGTAGGTGTTGACGGTCTCCATGTTCAACATGTGCCGAATGATGGGGTATTCGTTGACGATTCCATTCGCGCCCAGGATATCTCTTGCGACGCGAGCGATTTCCAGCGCGAAGTTCACATTATTTCGTTTTGCGAAAGAAACATGCTCCGGACGCATCTTGCCCGAATCCTTCAACTGCCCCAGCCGTAGGCAAACCATCTGCGCCTTGGTGATTTCCGTCATCATGTCGACCAGCTTACGCTGCACCATCTGATAGCCCGCCAGCACCCGCTTGAACTGTTTGCGCGATTTCGCATAGTCCAGCGCCGTGTTGTAGCAACTGCGAGCGCATCCTATGGCGCCCCATGCGATGCCATAGCGTGCCTGGGTAAGGCAACTCAGCGGTGCGCGAAGTCCCCGCGCATCGGGCAATTGGTTGCTCGCCGGTATCCGTACATCTTCAAGGATAAGCTCCGAGGTGATCGAAGCACGCATCGAGAATTTCCCATGGATGTCGCGGGTGCTGAACCCCGGAATGCCCTTTTCGACCAGGAATCCCGCGATGCCTTCGTTGACGCGCGCCCACACGATCGCCACATCGGCAATCGAGCCATTGGTGATCCATCGCTTGGTGCCGTTGAGGATCCATTTGTCGCCGTCCCGTTGCGCCCGGGTCTCCATCCCGCCGGGATCCGATCCATGGTCCGGCTCGGTCAACCCGAAGCATCCGATGAGCTTCCCTTTGGCCATTTCGGGTAAGTAGCGCTGCTTCTGTTCCTCGGTCCCGTGGGCATAAATCGCGTACATCGACAAGGCACTCTGGACTGAAGCAAATGAACGCAGCCCGGAGTCGCCCGCCTCGAGCTCCTGCATGATGAGGCCGTAAGCGACATTGCCCATGCCGGCGCATCCGTAGCCCTTGAGGTTGGCGCCAAAGAAGCCCAATTCGGCCATTTGAGGGATGATTTCGCGGGGGAAAGTCTCATTTGCGAAATGCTGTTCGATATTTGGCAGGATTTCGCGCTGGACAAACTGCTTGACGGTATTGCGCGTCATCTTCTCCTCAGAGGTGAGGAATTCATCAAGATCGAAGTAATCCAAATCCTTCAGCAGCTCGGGCATAATACGCTCCATTCCACAGATGGTGGATTTATGAACGGTGGTTGGTAACTCACGTTCCCGGCTTGGGAAAGCATCCCGGATTCCCGGGAATCTGACCAGATGTCGGAGGTCAGGCTATTGACGCAATTTTCGCTATGCTTCAAGCTCATATCAGCCCTGCTCAGATTTCAATCCCGCTACTGATTGCTTCGAATCTGTGCATCAAATAGGCTTATACAAACGAGCAGAAGTTCATGCATATTGAAACGCTAAAGGTCTTCTGCGACATAATCGAGAGCGGAAGCTTTTCTTATGCCGCATCGCAAAATTTTGTCACCCAATCGGCGGTCAGCCAGCAGGTCCGCAGCCTGGAAGAAAAATACGACTGCCGATTGATAGAACGCGGCCGGGCAGGAGTCAAACCGACCGCCGCCGGCCAGCTTCTTTATACCTCGAGCAAGGAAATCGTCCGCAAATTTCTGGAGTTGGAAAATCGCCTGCGCGAAATCGGCTCGGTGATTGCCGGCTCGATTCGGGTCGGTACCGTCTACAGCGTCGGGCTGCACGAATTGCCGCCATATCTTACCGAGTTCCTGCGCAACTATCCGGCGGTAAATGTCCATCTCGAGTATCTGCGCTCCAACAAGATTTACGAGGATCTCATCGAGGGCAAAATCGACCTCGGCGTGGTCGCCTATCCGGCCAAGCGCAGTCAGATCGTCACCATCCCGTTCCGTCACGATGAGTTGGTTTTGGTGGTCCCGCCGGACCATGCGCTGGCCAAGCATAACAAGGTTAGCGTCAGCGCGCTGGTGGGCCAGAACTTCGTCGGCTACGAACGCGACATCTCAACTCGCAAGGCCTCCGACCGCATCCTGCGCGATTACGGCGTCAAACCGCAGTACACGATGGAGTTCGACAACATCGAGACCATCAAACGGGCGGTCGAAATCGGCCTCGGATGCGCGATCGTTCCGCGCCTCACGGTCGAGAACGAAATGACGCGCGGCTCGCTCAAGATGATCGAGTTCCAGGAGGGCCCCTTCACCCGCCCGCTGGCGATCATCTACAAGCGCGGGCGCGAGCTGTCGCCGGCGGCGCGCAAGTTCATCGAGGTGCTGACCACCAGCAACCTGACGCCGCACGCGCAGGGTCACAGCGAGAAGGCGAATCGTGATCGAGATCGCACCGAGCGTGAGCGCGAGCGCGGCGAGCATCGCGAGTCGCGGGCCGAGCGCGCCGAAAAAACCGCATAGCGCATTCGACATTGTGCGTACAAAAGCGGCCGGCCTCGCCGGCCGCTTTTCTTTGACAGAGGTCGACGGCCCGGCAGCCTGAAGTCTTTTCGCCTCGATCCTTGCGCCGACAAGAAAAATTCTTGCTATTCATGAGGGAGCGGTGGCGCGGGTAGCGCATCGGGGGATGGTAATGGAAATCATCATCTTACGTCAGTGCCGCATTCAAAGTCCGTAAACTATTCCAGCATCGTCGCAGACTATCCGATGCCCTTGCAGCCTCGTTCGGCCTCCACCCGTTGGTGTGATCCGAAACATACTCAATCAATCTCGAAGAATAAGCCGGCCCAATATTGTTTCCGCTTCCAGTTCTAGGAACCATATCCTTGCGGACTTCAGCCCGGCCGGACCGGCGCGCGAGATTGACGAGAGACTGTTTCGGGTTGGCGAGACCGTCAGGATCAACCGGAACAAGTGCGCGGCGTACGTGAAGAAAATCTGATAATGTGTCAGCGTCAGCCATCAACCACGACTCAATCGCACGAACTGCGACCCGGAATCTCATCAGTCGCGATGGAGTGACTGACCAGGCCGCGCGGAGCTTTGGAGCACATTCGCAACTGTCTAAGTCAACCAGGACCAGCCATGGGTTGAACCTTGCAGCGTTGTTGAAGGCATTAATTCTCTCTCTGAGGAAGGACTTGCCCTTTAAGCCATGAAAACTGTAAACGGAAAATCCCAACTCGTTGGTCAGTCTCTCCACAACTGCTTGATCAACGATGCCTTCCACGGCCGCTGATAGCAGGACTTCTGCGAAGTTCACATTAGCCCTCGAACAAGCCCAACTGGCTAGCGCTTCGGGGCCTGGTACGTGGCAGAACGATATCGGCGGGGGTCGCACCGCCCTCGAGTAGCGCCTGAGCGTCGCGAATGGAACTCGCCAGTGAAACAGAGGTTCCCTCTCGCTCGGGAGACAACAATAGAATCTCATCGAGAGCGATTCCTGTATCGCTCAAAAGCTCTGGCGAATGGGTGCTGAGCATTATTTGAGTGCGGAATTTGCGCTGCACGCGCGCCAGCATCTGCGGAATGTAGCGTATGACCTCCGGATTCAAAGAAAGCTCGGGTTCCTCAAGCAAAAGGAGGCCCGAGCCGCTCATGACCGCCCACAACAGACCCATCAGCCTCAAGGTCCCATCTGAAAATTGATCTTCGGTCTGCCAGGCTCCTTTCGATCTCCAATGCTCGTATTTTGCATGGAGATGGGGAGTTCCACGAGCTTGATCACGCTCGAGCTTCAATTGCTTCAACTGCGGAACCGCGATTCGCAGCGCCTGCTCTATCCTTAGAAGCCGCGAACGTTGGACCTTGTCAGGGGTTTTGGCTATTTGTTCCAGAAAATCACCCCCGAAGGGGTCATCTTGTTTTCCCACGGAGCGTTCTGGTTCACGAACAAGGTGTGGAACTATGTGATAGTATCGTATCGTATTGAAAAAGTCTGCTAACTCTCGAAACCTCTGGTTCGCATTGACCTGTTCCAAATAGGTCTGTCTCAGTCGCTCGGGATCTTTCTTGTCATCATCGTCGGGGCGACTAAGTATCTCGCGGTTGTTTTTAATCACCCTCTCTCGTTTCACTTCAGGTCGCTGATTGTTGTCCTGGGTGAATGCTAATTCGTAATTCCAGGAATCGCCCGCGTCTTTGCTTCCCACGGTTACGCTGATTTCCACGTCGGGATAACGTCGCGCAGCGTAACAGCGGATCGATGAAACGCCGCGCCGCCGCCGCACGGCTTCTTGAAAGCCGCCCCCGATCCCGACGATCTCTCTCAAGAAACGAAAGGCATCGAGGAAATTGGACTTCCCGGAGGCATTGGCTCCGACGATAAATACACGCTGTTGCAGCCTCACTTCGGCTTTCGCGAAGTTTCGCCAATTGCTCAACGAGACATTTGTAAAGCGAAATCCAGCGTCTGCAAGCCGTGTGCGCTTGGTTTCGCCAGCATGGCCATTCGATCTTAGCCTTTCTGAGTTCATTTGTTTGTTCCTCAGACTATACGAAACCCCGGTGCCATTCTCGCTCCTCGCACGGTTCAAACCGAACCGCCCTACTGCACTTCGGACTGAAAATGTCGGCGTCCTCCTGCAATCGGCACCGAACGAAGGCCTTGGCGAAAACTGAACGGATCAGCGGACTCGACAAGGGTTCACTCGACCAGTCCTACGCGGGAAAAGGACTAGGGACTCAATCGCGCAGCGGTCTCGCTAGTTCGCCAATGGGTCGACTAGTTCATCGCGATGCCGGCATCGACGTTGATGGTTTGCCCCGTAACTCCCGCCGAGGCATCGCCGGCGAGGAACAGCGCTACCCGCGCAACCTCGTTTTCGCTGACCATCCGCCGCATCGCGCTCATCGCCATCAATTCCGATTTCACTTCGTCTTCGGAGACCGACCGCGCCTTGGCTGCCGCCTTGATCACCCGCGCGATGCGATCGTTTTCGACCGGTCCCGGGCAAATGCAATTGACCCGAATTCCCTTCCCGCCCCATTCGTTCGCCCACGCCTGGGTCAATCCGACCATTGCCCACTTCGATGCGACGTAAGGGGTGCGCATCGAAATCCCCCGCCTTCCGGACAGCGACGATATGTTGATGATGCTTCCCGATTGTTGGCGCGTGAGCATTGGCAATGCTGCACGGGCGGAGAGCCACGCTCCGGTGAGGTTGGTATCGATTACCTCCTGCCACTCGGCGAGTTCCATATCGGCGGTGGTTTTAGTTGGTCCCGCGATGCCTGCGTTGTTGATGAGGATGTCCACCTGGCCGAAAGCCGCGACAGTGCGCGCCACCATCCGCTCGCAGTCGGCCAGTTTCCCGACATCGGTTGGAACGGCGATAGCTTCGCCCTTGAGCGCCTTGAGATCGGCAATGGTCTGTTCCATGGGAGCGGCAGAGCGCGCAGCGAGTGTGATGCGAGCACCCTCGCGCGCAAAGGCGAGTGCGATCTCGCGCCCGATGCCGTAGCCTCCACCCGTGATGATTGCAACCTTGTCCGTTAGCATCGACATAAATTGGTTTCCTTGCGGACGGTTTGTTCTTATTTACTAGCTCGCCTGACGCTGGTTTTCCTCATAGAATTTCCAGACATTGATTGGAAGCTTGCTTGACGCGCCGGCAGTTTACGCGCTACCAGATCGGGCGCTGGTTGCCTATGGAGATTTGACGATGTCACGATTCGCGTTCATTCTGGCTCTCATTTTCGCATCCGGTTCGATGGCGATTGCGGCCGACGAGCAGCCGCCTCCGACTCCCGCGCTACATCATCAGCAGCACCGACGCCGTCATGCTCATCCAGTTGATGCCGCGGCCGGTTTAGTCCGTCATCCAGTGAACTCAGCATCCAAAATCATCCATCATCCGGTGCACGAGACCTCCGAAGTCTTCCACGAGGCGACGGGAACCAATCCTGTCAGTCCCAAGCCGGCACCCGGTAACTGAAACACACGGGCGCGATGGCGGCGGGTCCTCCTTGATCTGCGGGCAAACGTCGGTGCCGCATCTCAGGCTTGATTTGTGCCGCCGTCAGGCTGATCATTAGTAGAGGTACTACCAGAGTAGAGGTACTACCAGGAGACTCGGCTGTGGGGCCTCAGAGACAACGAGTCAGGCCAATCTTTCTTCTGCTTGCGACCTCGGTCGCGCTTTTGACCTCGGTCCAGTGTCTATCACTATTCGCCTCTGCAGCTTCGCGAGCTCCCAGCCTTGCAACGCTCCGTTACTCGTCGACGATTCACACCCGGGAAGAAGTGGGCGACAACGGGGTGGACGTGTCGGTGGATTCGTACCGCGAACGCGCGCGCCCTTCGGCCGAACCTGTGCGCGCGACCGAACGACGAGAGTCTCCGAACGACGTCGAGGTAGCGGTTTCAGCTGAGCGTCCGCCGCTCCATCGCCGAGTGTCCCCCTCGACGAACGACGACGCCTTTCCATCCGCATAGCAGTAAGAGCGTTCCCGAACACTCCCGGATTCGCGTTATGGAGCTTGCTCCAGGCCGAATCTCGACCATCAACCTGTTTCCCCAGAGGAGTTCGTTTCGATGCTGCATATGCAATTCAAGAAAATTGCGAGGCTAGTGCTGTCGGCAGCAGTGCTGTTTGCGCTGATGCTCGCCGTACCAGCCTTCGCACAAGTCAAACCCGGTGATTTCGTGACCGCCAACAATGCCACCAAGGTCAAGAACCTGGTGTCGCCGGGCGTTTACTACAAAGTATCAAATGGGATGTCGATGAAGATCGTTCCCACTCAGCGCATCGATTGGCCGCCGCCCTATCGCGATGCCACGGAGAAGTATTCCGGGCAGGTGCGGCTCAGCAGCGATCATCGAAGCCTGATCGGCTATGTCGCCGGCCAGCCGTTCCCGTTGATCGACGCCAACGATCCGTACATCGCCAACAAGATCATCTGGAACAACGTCTTCCGCCCGATCACGACTGACGACTACGACCTGCGTTTCTACGACTGCGATACCGAATACGAGCATCACGGTCCACAAACCCGCCAGATCGAGTATTTCCAAATTGGCCACTATGCCGGTTACGATCTCGTCGGGCGAACCGAAGTGGATCCGCTGCCGATCGACCCGGATTTCAAAACCACCAACCGGCTGTGGCTGTTTGCGCTTTATCCGGTGCTCGCACCACAGGAAATTCGCGGGACCGGATTCATCCGATGGCGCTATCAGGGTCCGCAACGGCCCGACGACATCTGGTCGCTTTCTTCCGGGACGCGACGGGTTCGCCGCCTCAACGAATCGATCATGAGCGATTCCACCGCATCCGGCACCGCGGCCTTTTCATGGGACCCGGACCACTATTCGGGCTTCAACCCCAAGACCGAAGAGTACAACTACAAATTCCTGGGCGAGAGGAACATGCTCGCATGCGTCAATGCCGCGCATTCACCGGAAGTGCGATGCCCGACTGACGGCGGCGCGAGCGCCTGTCCCGAGAATTGGGAATTGCGGCATATGTACGTAGTGGAAGCGATGCCGCGCCATGGACACGTCAATGCGCTCGATTCGCGAACCGTGGTGTACATGGATTCCGAAGTCTGGTTCGAACCGTTCATCGATACCTATGATCGCCAGGGCCAGCTTTTCCGCTCGCACATCTACTGGCTGGCGAATCGCGACCGTCCGGTCCCGGATGCGCGGGTTGCGATCTATCCGTTCAAACGCGCGTTCGTAGTTGGAGCGGTATCCACCGACGTGCAGTCCGGCCAGGCCACGATGTGTTACCTGCCAGGCCGCGATACGCCTGAGCACGAGTGCTGGTACATCAATATGGGCGCGGTGCAGAAGGATTTCTTCACCACCGATGCGATGGTGCGGGCTGCCGACTTCTAAGGCCGAAGCTCCATAGCAGCCGAGAGGCAAACCGAATGAGGCCATCGAGAACCATCGATGGCCTCATTTTATTCTTTCGTCGTTCTGGGTTTCGCAAATCCGGGCCTGTTCAGGAGCGGAGTCCCTCAGGACTTCGCCTTCTTCGAAGGTTTCAACTTGCCGGAACTATTGAGGGAGACCGCTTGGCGAACAAGCGCCTGGAAGGCGGACTCGTCAACTTCTTCACCTTGGTGGATATCGATCGCGCGGCGTACGTTTCCGTCGAGACTCGAGTTGAAGAGACGGGCCGGATCCTTGAGAGACGCACCCTTGGCGAAGGTAAGCTTCACGACATTCTTGTAGGATTCGCCAGTGCAGATGATGCCGTCGTGCGACCAAACCGGAGTGCCCATCCACTTCCACTCCTCGACCACATCCGGGACTGCTTCCTTGATGAGCTTGCGCATCTTGCGGAGGGTTTGCCCGCGCCAGTCCCCGAGTTCGGCGATTCTTTTTGAGATGAGCTCCGATGCCGACTCACCTTGCCTCGCCCCCGACTTTTTCATGTTTCTTGAAGTCGTTCCTTTCATCGAAGGAAGAGCTGGGCAACGTCCTTAGCGAACCTTGTAGTTCCTGCCTTTGACCAGACGAAGTGGGGTGTACACCAGCGCCACCGTGCCGTCCTGCTTCACCACCTGATTGCGAGTGCGCACCAATCCGAGGCCCGGACGTTTCTTGCTCTCCTGGCACTCGATGACTTCGCATTCGACATGGATAGTATCGCCAACGAAGGTCGGCGCTTTGACGTCGAGCTCCATGTTCAGGAACGCGAGGCCAACGCCCTGCATCACGGACTGAATCAGCAGTCCTTCGGCGAAGGTGTAGGCGAGCGCGCCAGGCACCACCCGTCCTTTGATGGCGGATTCCTTTTCGATGAATTCGGTGTTGGTGAAGAGAACTTCCAGCATGCCGGTGCCGGTGATGAAGTTGACCAGGTCCGTCTCGGTCACCGTGCGCCCGACCGTCTTGAACTTTCGTCCCACCGGAAGATCCTCCCAGTGGATGCCGAGACCTACCGTTTCGATGTCCGCCATTGCGATTCCTCTATCTCTTCGGGTCGCTCATTTTCCATCGCGGGCAACCGCCGCGCCCGACGCAATCAGCCGATCGATGTCGGCAGCGCTGAACCCCGCTTCCTTGAGGATCACGCGAGTATGCGCGCCGTAGTCGGGCGGCGCCTGAGGCTTTCGCTTCTCGCTGTCGGCGATGAAGATCGGACTATTCACGGTCTCCATGGCCCCGCGTCCAGCACAATCGACATTGACGATCGCGCCGCAGTCGCGCATCTGCGGATCGCGCACCGCCTCGTCCAGCGTCGGCAGCGCCGACCACTTGATGTCATGGGTGCGAAACTGTTCGCTCCAATGCTTGAGCGGCTTCGATTCGAATTGCGACAGCAGGATCGCGTGCAGCTCGGCGGCGTTTTCCTTGCGCGCGTCCCCGGTCGCGAAGAGCGGGCTGGTCGCGAGATCAGGCTCGCCCAGCGCCTCGCACAGGCGGGAAAATTCTCGTTCCGGATCGAGGCACGCGATGATCATCGCATGCTGATCGCTGCTCGGGTACGCGGCGATCAGTGGATTCATCGGGCGCGCACCGACCCGGCGCTCCGGAAATTGCGCCGCCGAGAGCTTCGCCTGGATATCGACGCTGTTGGCCCACGCGCCCGCCGCCATCAGCGAGGTGCTGACCTTGGAGCCCTGGCCGCTGCGTTCGCGGCGATACAATCCGAGCATGATGGCGCCGAACAAAGTCGCGGCGGTCGGATGATCGCCCATCGCGGGGCGCGCGCCCGCCGGAGTGCCGTCGGCGCCGGTGACGCTCGTCATCAGTCCCGAGCGCGCCCAGTATGCGAGACCATCATAGGCCGGCGAATCTGCATCCTCGCCTCGATCGCCATAGCCGGTGATGTGCGCATAGACCAGGCGCTGATTGACCGGACGCAGGTCCTCCCAGCGCAACTGAAACTTGTTGAGCAGCGACTGCTGGAAGTTCGTCACGAAGACGTCGGCGCCCGCGACCAGCTTCAGAAGAGTGTCGCGGCCGTCGGTCTGGGTCAGGTCCAGCACGATGCTGCGTTTGTTGCGACTGGTCAGCAGCCAGGTGTAGGTGAACTCGGAGCTTGGATATCCCGGGACCGAGGAGAACGTGCGCCAGAGATCGCCGTCGGGCGGCCGCTCGACTTTGATTACGTCGGCGCCGAAGTCCGACAAGATGGTTGCCGCGGCAGGGCCGGCGACATAGGTAGCGCAATCGATCACTTTAAGTCCCCCGAGGACTCCATCCGATCTATTCATAAGACTCTCTCCCCGTGTATTTCATGCCGCAGTTCTAGCGGCCCATCTTCAACAGATCGTCACCCGCCCATCCTTCCTTCAACGGCACCATGAAGAAGGGGGTGAGACTCATCTTGCTGAAGCGCCATCGCCCGTCGCGCTTCACATATTCGTCGTTGTAACGCGCGGCGACCACGTAGGCCTCCCCATTGTAGACCGGCTTGGCCTCGAGGTAGGCATAGCCAACGGCGCGCTCGCCATTCACCTTGAGCACATGGTTATGGATGAATTGCTTCACCCGATAGAGGCCGCGCCGTCGGGTGCCGTCGGATGCAGTGCGCTCACCGCCCAGGCCGCCGAAGAACTTCCTGATTTCCTCGCGGCCCTTGGCGCGGCCCAGATGGCCAAACTCCAGTTCGCCGTCCTCGGTGAAGAGGTCGGGAATCTCCGCCATCTGCGCCTCGTTGATGCATTCATGGTAGCGGAAGCGAAGGTCGCGGATGTCCTCGCGATCGTAAAGCTCGGCCACCTTCGCTTCGAGCTCGCGGACTTTGTCTTCGAGATTGATCGCCATGAGCGCCGACTCCTTTTTGAAATGGTCGCTGGGCAAAGAATCGCTTTGTCGGCACGCTGAGCGCAAGAGATAGGGGCGCATCACGGGCGAGAAATTGACGGCGAAAAGCTACCGATGGCCGACAACGGGCCGCCTCGCCGCATCGCGACGGCTTCTGCTAACGCCGCTCGGGCCCGTGCGTTTGCAGGAAGACTACGTGGAAGGATCCGACAGCGAAGAGAGCATTGAAAGGGAGCGCGACGAATCGGTTAAGCGATAGCGCGAGAATACAGCAGAAGATGAAGTAGATGCCGAAGACGATCCCGAGGATCGGTAGCCGTCCCGGCGCCGCGTATTTCCGGTTACGCCATGTGCCCCCTTGTCCGGTAAGACCGTACTTGGGTGTCCTGACAAATTCGGTGGCGCGGCCGAAGAGACCGGCGAGCACTGCTGCGGCGTTCTGGGGCGCGATGCCGGCGAAGAGCTCCCCGACGAAGGGCAGATAAAGCGCTCGGCGCCACCAGTCGTCGGGGAACAGTTCCCGCTGCGCCTCGAGATAGTACCGGAAGACCGAGACAAACGAAGCAAAGAACAGCGGCAGATCGATTAACACGGCGGCAAATCTGTGCAGTCGGTGGTCGAGCAGCAGCAGTGGTCCGGAGAGGCAGGCCAGCAGAAACGAGAAAAGGTAGGCTATGTTGGACGTGAGTTGATAGCTGGCCTCTACCTTCACCCGCAGTGAAACGCCGGGCGTGCGCCAGATCCTGCCGAGAAGCTTGCGTGCGCACTGCAGCGTTCCCACGATCCAACGATGTTGCTGGGCGCAGTACGCCCGAATATCGGCGGGTAGCTCCGCGGGCGAGGTTACCCGCGGCAGGTAGACGAACCGCCAGCCCGCAAGTTGTGCGCGATAGGAGAGATCGGTGTCCTCCGTGAGGGTGTCATGTTGCCAGCCTCCTGCCTCTTCGATTGCGCTTCGGCGCCAGATGCCTCCGGTTCCATTGAACGTGAAGAAGCAGCCCGCGTATGAGCGCGAGGTCTGCTCGAGCTGATGATGTGCGTCCAGAACAATGCTCTGGACCTGGGTAAGGATTGAGTAGTCGCGGTTGAGGTGAGTCCAGCGCGATTGCACCACTCCTACCGACGGATCGGTGAAATGGTGGACGGTGTCGTGCAGGAAGCTCGCCTGCGGCACGAAATCGGCATCGAAGATTGCGACCAGCTCCCCGGTGGCGAGCGCTAATCCTTCCGCCAGCGCCCCAGCTTTGTACCCGATGCGTTTGTCCCGTCGCAGGAGCACTATGTTCAGCCCGCGCATACGCCAGGAGTCGACCTTTCGGCGCGCAATCACAGTGGTCTCATCCGTTGAGTCGTCGAGGATTTGGATCTCCAGCCGATCGCGCGGGTAGTCGATAAGCGCCACTGCGTCAATGAGGCGCTCGATCACGTATAACTCGTTGTAGCAGGGCAGCTGGATCGTGACGCGCGGCAGTTCGCTTTCGCTCCAGCGTCTTAAGGGGGCCGTATCGACGCGGCCCAGGCGCTTGTAGTATCGCCGGTAGCGTCGCACCACCATCAGACGGTGCAGTCCGAAGACAGCGAGCACTCCCATGCAGATCGCGTAGGCGGCAATGAACGCCCACGTCTTCGTGCTCAGCATGAGCAGGTCAATACTGCCGGCGAATCCCATGCGACACTTTAGATGGTATCCTTTTCCTTTTCGCTCGACCTTCTCTCAGCTATTTTTCAATACATTTTGTCGATGTGTAAAGCGCGCAGACACCGCAATTTGATGGGATTTAGCTTGTAATGGTCCGGCTCGCCTACCCTGAACCATTCCAGCGAGAAACCCGCTGGGCGCCTCTTGCGCTGCTGTTTCATGTTGTAGGGCTCGGTGGAGCGGACTGACAAGAAGAAGACTTGCTCGGGAAATAGTGGCGGAACGAACCGATGCTGACGCCCGCCCCGGGAAGCGATCTTGTTGGTGCTCCCTGCGCCATGGCCTTCATTCTAAACGCGAGCAGCCACATCCAAAAATGCATCGACGGTCAGACGCGATCGTTCTTGAGAGGCCACTTTTCCAGTGTTTGTTTGGAGTGTTCGCGCCATATGCATCCCGCTACGAATGCGAGTTTACATATTGTGAGCTATCGCTAATATTTTATCTATCGTCAAAACAGCGCCGCCGCACTCGAAGGGCGAGGCAAATTGTCGAACCGGCGCGTAACGGAACGTCTTGGCGAAGTCACCGCATCGATGTGAGGGAAGATTGGATGGACACCACAAACATCACTCCAGGATTCGACGAGAAACGGCTCGCGCGTGTTGGCGAAGCCATCAGGCGCGATATCGAGGACGCGAAGTGCCACGGGGCCGCGTTGCGGGTGGCAGGCAAGGGCGGTGTGATTATCGATCTGATCGAGGGCCACGGGGACCGCGAGGCGGGACGGCGGCTCTCGCAAGACTCCGTGTTTTGCACACTTTCAGTCGCAAAGCAGTTCACCAATGTGCTCGCGCTTTCGCTGGTTGAACGGGGATTGCTGCGGCTCCACGCTCCGATAGCGGAACTACTTCCGCAGTTCCGCGCGCTCGGTCATGAGAAGATCAACCTTTGGCACCTTTTGACCCACACCAGCGGCATCTGCTCCGCATTTCCGAGGGTGCCAGCGGAGGTCGTTTGCAGCATCGAGCAACTTACCAATTACGCTGCTACTCAGCAGCTCGAGTCGCTTCCGGGCGAGCGGGTAAACTACTCGATCTGCGTAGTCCATTCGGTGATCGCTGCGCTCTGCCTGCGCGCCGACGGTCGCGGGCGTACCTACTCACAAATGCTCGAGGAGGAAATCTTCGCTCCTCTCAAGATGCGTGACACCAGCCTTGGGTTAAGAAAGGACTTGGAAGCCCGATACTGTCCGGTCAAGGCAGCATGGAGCGGCGGGGGTGTCCTGTCTCCCGAAACCGTCGAAGGAATGAATCTTCTCATGCGGATGCCGGGGGCCGAAATCCCGGGCGGCGGAGCGGTTTCCACCATGGAGGATCTGTTTCGCTTCGTGGAAATGTTGCGCAACGGCGGCGAACTGGACGGAGCACGCATCCTCTCCCCGGCCATGATCGAGTACGCGTCGCGCAACCAGACCGGCGAACTTCGCATGGTCCTCATGGATCCGGTCCTGAGTTCACGCAATTGGTTGCCAACCCCCGCTCATATCGGGCTCGGCTTCTTCGTTCGCGGCGAAGGAATCACGCCCGGACCATTCGGAGTGCTGAACTCGCCCCACAGCATCGCGGGCATGGGCGCCGGCGCGACGGCATTCTGGGTCGATCCGCAAAGAAATTTATCGTTCACATTCCTTTCCACCGGCCTCATGGAGGGGAGCCGCAGTCTGGAACGCCTGGGAATTCTTTCCGATTTGGTGGTGGCCGCAACCGTGTAGAAGTGAAGGCCTCGGACCTGTCGGTGCTTGAAGGCGCACGCCGACGCCAGTACTACCAGAGTGAGCAGGAGGAAACAGGCATGCCTGTCTACGCAGTCGCGCAAGGTCGAGTTCACGACCAGAAAAAACATGACGTGTACGTCGCCGCCGCCGTACCCACCCTTCCGCCCGAAGCGAAATTGCTGTCCTTCGATCTGAACCCCGAAGTGATTGAGGGGCCAGTCGGTCATCCTCGAACGGTAATCATCGAGTTCCCGACTCGCGAGTCATTCCTGGCCTGGTACAATTCTCCAGACTATCAAAAGGTGAAACATCTGCGTTTGGAATCAGTCGAAGGAACGATGGTACTGGCGAAGGCATAGCGGCCGCTGTTGCTTAAGGGGCAGGTGTCCTTCCCGCTCGAAGAGCCGGGAGCTGCGACCAACGCTACGCGATCTCCGCCTCAGAAGGCGCAGTGCTTCCGCGTCGTCAGATCACAACGCTCGCAGATACCGGACCAGCAGGCGCGTTACGTCGTCAACAAAGTGTCGTGCTTTCCCATCGGCGAGGAGGTCCGGGCGACGCAGGACTGCCGCGTGCGTCAGCGCCTCCACTACTGTTACCAAGATGAAGGCCGCGAGATCGAGGTCGGGGACGTCGATCTCATCTCGATGTGCCTCGAGGTAGCCCCGGACCAATGCATAACCCTCTCGGACGTTAGCCTCGGTGTTTTCGAGCCGCCCCACACGTGGGATTTGTTCGGCAAGGACGGCATGAAGCTTGGGATTGACGCGGTGAGCGTCGATCGCAACCGAAACAAATTCGCGCGCCGCGACCTCGAGTGGACGCGCTGCCACCTTGACCAGGGCGTCACGCGTCACCGCTGAAATCTCCTGCTGATGGCGCTCAATAACAGCCGCTACCAGCGCCTCCTTGCTCGGGAAGTACTGGTACAAGGAACCGATACTGGCACCTGCCAGTTCGGCGATCCTGTTGGTACTCGCCCGATCGTATCCTTCCTTGATTAAAATGCGAGCGGTCGCTTCGAGAAGTGCATCGACAGTTGAACGCGATCGCTCCTGCGAGGCCGTTTTTCTAGGGCTTGTTTGCAGTTTGTGCGTCATATTCGCGAACCTCGGAATGCGAGTTTACAATTATGAGCTATCACTTGTATTTTATCAATGATGAAACCGCAAGTCACAACAATGTTGGCGGCGGAAGTCGTGACTGCAAGGAAGGCTTCGCAACCCGTCGGGGAGAAATAATCCTCCCGAGACGCTGAGTTCGCTATTACCTCATTAGGAGAACGAACGTGGATCAAATCAGTACGCTTGAACGTGTCTTCAGCTACAAAGCAAAGGCCAACAACGAGATGCTCGCGGCAATGCGACAATTCGACGATGCGCTTCCCGCAAAGGAGATCGCCGTCAGAGTCCTCAGTCACACTTACGCGGTCGACCGGATCTTCGCTGCGAACTTGCGGCAAGCGGAGCACGGATACACCTCGCCCAACCCAAGCCAGGCGCCATCGCTGGAAGATTTGTCCGCGGCGATCAAGATCAGCGATCAGTGGTACCTCGATTACGTGTCACGACTGGATCAAGCACAGTTGGCCGAGCGCATCGATTTTACATTTACCGATGGCTTGCCGGGCCGCATGTCACGTGAAGAAATGCTGATGCACGTGACAGTTCATGGCGAATACCACCGTGGGCAAATCGGCTTGATCATGATGCAAAACTCGATCACGCCGCCAGGCGATGGCTTCACGAGCTTTTTGCATAAGGCAGAAGCCTCAACCCGGCGCCGGACCGGTGCGTCAAACGGCTTCATTGAGAGCGATCTCGCAAAAGTTCGGCCCGACAACTTACAGCCCGTCAGGCGCAGAGAGGCCGAGACAGGAGCGAAAGACGGGAAGGCGATGTCGATCGATGATCTCACCGAACGCATGAAGACGGCCGTGGGCGCTGACTCGGGCCTCGGCAAGACACTGAAGTTCAACCTCAAGGGCGAGGGCTTCATCTACATCGATGGTGGTTCGATCACCAATGAGGACAAACCGGCGGATCTGACACTGACTCTTGCCATCGACGATCTGAAGGCCATAACCCAAGGCAAGCTCGCGCCGATGACTGCGATGATGAGCGGGCGGCTTAGCATCTCCGATATGGGAATCGCTGCAGGCCTTCAAGGCCAGATGCAGGCACTTTTCTCCAGGATGCAAGCGGTTTCCTGAGCACTGATGACTGCGGAACGTTGCCGTCGAAGTCAGAACGACCAATCCGGGCTGGTCGGCGCCGCGAGGCTGCCATCCTATGAATCGCGAGACTACTTCTGCTGTCCGCCAAGACCTCCGAGCAGCCGATCGACGATGCCTGCACGAATCGACCAAGGGCTTGGTTGTCTGATTATGTGCAACGGACCCACTTTCTCAACTACCCGATAGTTCGTTGATCCATCCTGCTCGCGGTTAAAATCGAGAGAAACGGTTGCTTGACCAACGCGGAGATCCTTGAGTCTCAAATGCGGAAGCCATTCCGGGAGGCTGGGATCGAGAAACAACAGATCCAGCGGAGCATAAGGATAGAGACCCAGCATAGCTTGGACCAGACAAAAGACCGCCGACGCAGACCATGCCTGCGGCCAGCAGGTTTCAGGATAGAGTGCGGGTATCGGATGCCGCTCGTCGCGCTGATGGCCACTGAAGACTTCCGGAAAGCGCAAATACTCGAAAAGCTGTATCGCCTCGAATTGCGATCGACAAACGAGGTCCACATATTCATCGAGTCCGTAAAGCTTGAATCCCAAAGCCGCCGCACCGGCTTCTGTAGGCCAGACGGACCCGCGATGGTAGCTGTAGGGATCGTAGGCCGGATGATCTGAGGATAAGGTTCGAAAGCCCCAGCCGCTAAACAGGTCCCTGGAGAGAAGGCGTTCCGCAGTTCTTTGAGCCCGCGAAGAATCGACAATACCGGATGCCATCGCATGGAGCGGGTTGGAAGCGATCGACCTGACAATACGACCGTGCGAATCGATGCCCATCGCGAAGTAGCCCAGGTCTTCCATCCAGAAGGTGCGGTTGAAGCGGCGCCGGAGATCGTGTGCTTCCACAAGATACGAGCGCGCCGTCCTCAACTCGCCGAACCACGACAACATTTCCGCCATTCTCAGTTTGGCCGCATACACGTAGCCCTGCTCCTCGCAACACGCGATGGGCGAGGGCGCCTGCGAGCCATCTTCATAAACCATCGAATCGCCGGAATCCTTCCAGCTTTGATGCTCAACTCCCTGCTCCGAGCGCGTCTTGTAGCCGTAAAAAGCATTGTTCATCGATGCGAACTCATCGACCCACTTAAGAGCCTTGAGGGCTGCGTCGAGTAATTGGCCGACCCCCTTATGATCGCCGGTCCAATGCCAATACTCGCTCAAGCTGATGGCGAAGAAGCTCGATGCGGTTAAAGAACCGTAGTACCGTTCGCGAGGATTATACCTAAGGACGGATCGCGGCCCTGAATGCGCCTCGTGGAGAATTCGTCCCGGTTGCTCATCCCGCCAATCGTTCATTTCGCGCCCTTGGAGGATTTGCAGCCGGCGCAAAGCGCCTGACAGAGGCTGAGTTCCTACGAGGGCCGACTGCCATCCGAGAGATAAGGAATCGCGACCGAACAGAGCGGCATAGAGGGGAATACCGGCGGCCGGAACCCAGGAATTTGCGCCCGCGTCCGGTTCGTCGAGTCTCATCGATGCGATGTCGCGTTTGGCGCGGTCAAGTGCGTTCTCGACCACATTCGAAAGGTCATCATCGGCAGCGATGATTTGCGTCGTGTTCGCCAGGTAATCCCTTTGTGCACGGTCGGAAGCAGTTAGAGTTGCAAAACTATCTCCATAGTTTTCTAAATTGAGCTCGCTACCGTCGAAGGAGGCCAGAAGATCGACCTGAAGCCGCCAACTCTCATGCGGCTTCAAAGAAATCCGAAATCCCACCCCATCATCCTTGTAGTCGGACTCGGTTGGCCGATCGGACTGAAATCGAAGCATGAGCTCGCGATGCAGACAGGCGCGGCCGCTAAGTCCTTGATGGGAATAGGCGTGATTTGCGTCATAGCAAATTCTCAATTCCGACCGATACGAATCGATCTGCGACCATGATCGACGCAGTAGTCCGCGCTGCTCTCGGTGCTCGGCGCTCTCACCGATTTCAACGAAATCGGCATCGAGCTCGATTTGCAACTCGAAGGGATCGGTCTGTTTTTGAGTGAAGTTGGTAAGGAGTAAATCTTCGTGCAGCCCTTCGCCGACAAACCGGGCCAACTTCATCTCGAGGGTCAACTGACTTTCATTTTCAAGATGACCGCTTCCTCTATCGTGCTCGCAGCGGACCCCCGGAGGCTTGGTGACGTAGTATCCGAGTGAGGAATGCTCTTCGATCGCAGTGTGAACGATGGGGTCGAACGGATGCCCGTTAATGAGATGGCGCCAACGGGATAACAATCGGGTCTCGTAAACGTAGAGACCATGGCGATCATTTTCGATCCATCCGTCAGGCGCGGTGGTTAAGACGCTATGCCGACGCCAAATGCTGGCGGTTTCACGGCCCGGACGAATGCGAGCCAGGTCCAGCCTATCTAATCGATAGTCGCGATAATCGCGCGGCATGCGTTATTTCGAGTGCGGACCTCGTTCGGAAGACCGCGGGTTAACTCATTGATGAAGAGCCATCTGTAGGACCTGGGCCAGGTGCAATGGACGCCGATTCGTACTTTGCAAAATCTGTTCACGGCAACTAAACCCGTCGGCTACCACGAGTGTGTCGCCTTCGGCCTCGCGCACTTTCGGCAACAAAACGCGCTCGCCGATTTTCATAGAGATATCGTAGTGTTGCTTCTCAAAGCCAAAAGAACCGGCCATTCCGCAGCAGCCCGAGTCTAGAATAAGGAAATCAAGCCCCATCTTCGTCATGAGCTGTTTGTCATGTTCAAGTCCGACAATTGCGCGCTGATGACAATGACCATGCACGATCGCTTTCTTTTTCAGCTTGGGCGGCTCGAATCCTGTGCGCTGGTCCAGGAATTCCGCTAGCGACATAGTCTGCTGGCTTAGCCGGCGGGCGTCTTCTTCTTGCGGAAACAGGTTCGGCAATTCGTCACGAAAGGACGCAACGCAGCTTGGCTCAAGTCCAACTACCGGAACTCCGGCGCGAATGTCTTCGCGAAGCGTGTCCAAGGTCTGACGCCAAAGCTTCCTGGCGAGATCCAATTTGCCATAGTCATAAAGCGGACGACCGCAACAAAGAGGTCGCGAGGGGATCTTTACTTTCCATCCAGCCGCCCCAATCACGTCGACAGCCGATTTGAGAATCTCCGGGTGCAGGTAGTTGTTGAAGGTGTCAGGCCAAAGAATCACCAATCTGTCCAGCGGAGCGTCAGGTGCCGGGTCTGCAGCACGAAACCAGTCGGTGAAGGTTTGCGCCGCAAAGGCTGGGATCTCGCGCTGCGGAGCAATTCCACCCAGCGCCTTGAAGATGCTGCTTAACGGCCGCGTGTGCGTGATGGTATTCACCAAGCGCGGCAGCTTGGATGCGAGTCGTGCCCACCAGTAAATCCTGCCGATGCTGTACGCTGCCAGAGGCCGAAGCCGTCCTTCATAGTAGTGAGATAAGAACTCCGCCTTGTAGGTGGCCATATCTACATTGACGGGACAATCGCCTTTGCATCCTTTGCAAGCGAGACAAAGATCGAGCGCCTCGCGAACCGCTTCGTTGCGCCAGCGGCGCTGCAGCGGATTGCCTTGCAGCATCTCGAACAAGAGATGCGCGCGCCCGCGCGTTGAGTCCTTTTCCTCGCGCGTCACCATGAAACTCGGGCACATGGTGCCGCCTTCGGTGTGACGGCACTTGCCGACGCCGACACAACGCTCGGTTGCTTCCGCAAAACTGCCGTGATCGTCGAGATAGGCGAAATGAGTATCAAGAACCGGCGGATTGTAGTTGCTCCCGAGGCGAAGATTTTGGTCGAGCCGGTAGGGTTCGACCACTTTCCCCGGGTTCATCTTGTTGTCCGGATCCCAGATGCGTTTAAACTCGCGGAAGGCGGAGACGATCTCTTCCCCGAACATAATCGGCAACAGTTCCGCTTTTGATTGTCCGTCGCCGTGCTCGCCGGAATTTGAGCCTCCATGTCTTGCGACAAGCTGGGCGGCTTCGACGACAAAGGTACGAAACTTCTGAATGCCGTCCGGCGTCTTCAGGTCGAAATCGATTCTGGTGTGAACGCAGCCCTGGCCGAAATGTCCATAGAGAGAACATTTGTAACCGTGCTTGTCCATGAGAGCGCGCAGATCGCGCAGATAAGCCCCGAGCTTGGCCGGCGCTACGGCGGAATCTTCCCAGCCTTCCCAGGTTGGCTTCGCGCCGGGGACCAGAGCGGTAGCACCGAGTCCCGATTCCCGTACCATCCAGACCTGATGCTCCTCTTCTTTATCATCGAAGAGCTTCATCGTCGGCGCTTCCGAACTTGCCTTGACTCGCGCCATTAATTTCGCGGCCTGCGCATCGGCCTCGTCCTTGGTTTCTCCCCCGAACTCAATCAGAAGCCATCCTTTGCCCTTGGGCAGAAGGTCCACATCTTTAGGATGCAGGCCCTTCTTCTTCATGTCGCTGATGAGATCGTTGTCGAGCCCTTCCAAGCCCGTCGGTTTGGAATGGGCCATGATGGTCGGAACATGGTCCGCCGCATGGAAGACATCCGAATAACCCAACACCAGGAGTGAACGTGCGGGTGGACTTGGGATTAAGCGCACCTTGGCTTCCAGTACCGTGACGCATGTCGACTCCGTCCCAACCACGGCTCGCGCCAGATTGAATCCTTTTTCCGGGAGTAGGTCGTCCAGATTGTAGCCTGACACGCGCCGGGGAATATCGGGAAAGCGCTTGCGGATTTGGTCGCCGTACTTTTCAGCAAGCGCTCGAAGCTGCTGAAAAATCTCGGCCCGTCGTCCGCCCTTTGCCACCGCGCGTTCGTAGTCTTCGCTCCCGACCGGCCCGAGCGTCAGGCGCGTGCCGTCATAAAGAACGACGTCGAGCTCGATGACATTGTCGACGGTCTTCCCACCCATCACAGAATGAACGCCGCACGAGTTGTTACCAATCATTCCGCCCAAGGTGCAGTGATCGTGCGTCGATGGATCGGGTGCAAATGTCAGATGATGCTGCTCGGCCGCCTTCCTGAGATGGTCGAGGATGACGCCCGGCTGGACGCGGGCGTATCGTTGCTCGACATTCAACTCGAGTATTCGATTGAGGTACTTCGACATGTCCATCACGACGGCAACATTGCAACACTGTCCGGCCAGGCTGGTACCGCATCCGCGCGAGAGAATCGGCGCGCGATGCTTTCGGCAGCACTCGATGGTCCGCAACACGTCCTCGACGGTGCGAGGTATGACCACTCCGATTGGCACCTGGCGATAGTTCGATCCATCGGTGGCGTAGAGCGCCCGACTGCCTTCATCGAAGCGGACTTCACCTTCGATGGAATGTCGCAGTTCGCTTGCCAGTGATGAGGGGGAGGTTCTACCTGCGGAACCGAGCGAATCAGGCCTGCGATGGGGGTCTACGAAATTGCTGCGCATAAGCGGAACATGGCTTCCGGTCGTTCGGACGATTTAGTCCGAACGACCGCGTTGCTATCAGCGGACGGAGCGCCTGGTAGAATTCAGTAGAAATCAGGAGCCACTAAAGTCTTTGACCTTGTCGCGAAACATGGTCAGTGCGATGCGGCCGCGATTAGGCTCGCCGCGCGCCAACGCTTCCGCCATGTGCAGAGCTTGATTCGGCTTGACCTTGGGTGGCATCGGAGCTTCGAAGGGATCCACTTGCGCCTCGATCAGCGCGGGCTTACCCGACTTGATAGCGGCCTCAATGGCGGGACCAACCTCGTCCGCCTTCTCGCAATGAAAGCCCACGCCGCCGCACGCCTCGGCGTACTTCACGAAGTCGATCGGATGAAGCTCGACGCCATACTCAGGATTTCCCAGGAACACCATCTGTTCCCATTTGATCTGGCCGAGCACGTTATTTTTTATAACGACGACGATGATCGGCAGATTGTGTTTTACCGCAGTCGCGAATTCTCCCATCAGCATGGTGAATCCGCCGTCACCGACGAAGGCGACCGACTGCCGGTCGGGGAAAGCGACCTTGGCGGCGATCGCATAGGGAAGGCCGGGGGCCATCGTGGCGAGATTTCCTGAGCATGAGAACATTTGTCCGCGCTTGATTCTGATGCCTCGAGCGGCCCAGGTGGTTATGGTGCCGGAGTCGGTTGACACAATCGCATTTGCCGAAAGGAAATCGTTGAGCGTCCGGGCGACGAACTGCGGCCGAAGCATATCGGACTTGCGGTCCTCGCGACGCTCCATCAGTTCCCACCAGTCCTTCATTCGTTCCTGCGCTTTCTCGAGAAAGGAGCGATCTTGCCGCTTATCAAGCATCGGCAAGAGCAGTCGAACGGTAGACTTCGCATCTCCGACGAGTCCGGCCTCGACCGGAAATCGCAGTCCGATCCGCGCGGCGTCCCGGTCAATCTGAACGCCGCGGACCTTTTTGTTGTTCGGAAGGTAGTCCATGTAGGGAAAACTGGTTCCGATCATCAGGATGCTGTCGCACTCTTCCATCGCCAGCTCGGAGGGCAGCGTGCCGAGGAGTCCAATACCGCCGGTGGTGAAAGGCGAATCGTCGGGAACAGTCGCCTTTCCCAGCAACGGCTTTACGATGGGACCCGCGAGCTTGTCAGCAAGCTGTTCCAGCTCGTCGGCAGCGCCCAGTGCGCCTTGACCGGCAAGAATAACTGTCTTCTTGCATGAGTTGAGGATATCGGCGGCCTCGCGAATATCTTCCTGAAGCGGCACGACCGTCCGCTTGGCAATGGTCGAGGTATGCCCCGCCACCATTTTTTTCGAAGGCTCCGCATCGCTCAGCTTTTCTTCCTGGAAGTCGATAGGAATCGTTATATGGGAAACGGACCTATGGGCGAGCGCGCTCCGGCAGGCTTGGTCAACCAGTGAACGTACGTGGCCCGCCCCCATTACCTGCTGGTTGAACGCCGCGACATCCTTATAGAGCGCCAGCAGGTCGACTTCCTGCTGGTAGCTCATACCCAAGAGGTCATGATAGGTCTGACCGGTAATCGCCAGGACCGGCGCGCCGTCCAACTTGGCGTCGTACAATCCGTTGAGCAGATGAATCGCACCCGGACCCGAGGTGGCGATGCAAACACCAAGTTTGCCGCTGTATTTGGCATATCCGCAGGCCATAAACGCGGCAGCTTCCTCATGGCGCACCTGAATAAATCGAAGTTGCTTTTGATGAACCCTTAGGGCTTCCATCAAGCCATTAATTCCGTCTCCCGGTAGGCCGAAAATAACCTCGACATCCCACTCGATGAGCCTTTCGACCAACGCATCCGAAGCGTTCTTCGCCATCGCGCGCTCCTTCCGAGCCTTCAAGAAAAATAAAGGACACGAGCGCCTGACCACTTCAGCAGGCGCGTATCAAGATGAATGCTCTCACCCATATGACGCCGCCTGCTTGCGTTTACTTCATTTCCAACATTACCGGCGTGTATGCATCCGCGAATTCTGACTGCGATTCGGTCGTCAAATCTTTTGCAGCAAATTCGTTGGAAACTTGATCTGAGGCGAGATGAGAAAGTCGAAGGTTGTGGTCATCACGGGAGCGACTGCGGGAGTAGGGCGGGCAACCGCGCGTGCATTCGCTCGACAGGGATGTTCGATTGGACTGCTGGCGCGCGGTCGCGAGCGGCTCGAGATCACCAAATCGGAAATCGAAGCGGCCGGAGGCGCCGCCGTGGCCGTGCCGACCGACGTTGCCGATGCAGCCCAGGTAGATGCCGCCGCAGCTCGCGTCGAAAACCAATTCGGACCGATCGAGGTTTGGGTCAACAACGCGATGACGACCATCTTCGCGCCCTTCGCAGAAATAACCGCCGAAGAATACAAGCGCGCGACCGAAGTCACCTATCTAGGTGCCGTCCATGGGACCATGGCGGCGCTGCGCACCATGCTTCCCCGCGATGAAGGCGTCGTGGTTCAGGTTGGGTCCGCCCTGGCCTACCGATCGATTCCCTTGCAGGCTCCATATTGCGGCGCCAAGCACGCAATCGCCGGATTCACGGACTCGATTCGAACCGAGCTGCTGCATCGCAAGAGCAAGGTGCGGCTGACCATGGTGCAGATGCCCGCGCTCAATACGCCGCAGTTCAGTTGGTGCCGTACCCGGCTGCCACGTCATCCGCAGCCGGTGCCGCCGATTTTCGAGCCGGAGGTCGCGGCCGACGCGATAGTGTGGGCCTCGATGCACAAGCGGCGCGAGGTCTACGTCGGCATGCCAACCGTCATGGCGATCATCGGGAATAAGCTCGCGCCGCGCTTTCTCGACCACTATCTGGCATGGAACTTCGACGCTCAGCAGACTGAACGTCCCGTCGAAGGCGACCGTCCGGACAATCTTTTCCAACCTGCACCGGGCGATCACGGCGCGCACGGCATTTTCGATAATCGCTCGCGCTCTGCGAGTCTCCAGTTTTGGGCCGATACTCATCGTCCTCTGCTAGGCCTGGCGGCGTTCGCATTGGGGACCCTTGTATACCTCAAGCGGCGGCGGTCGCTTGGGCGGGCATTCTAGATTTGAGCCAGACGTGGGTTTATCTACCGCACCGCCCATCTCGCAGACTTCGGTCGAGACCTACAAGATTCCCACCGATAAACTCGAATCCGACGGCACCCTCGAGTGGGACCATACCACGCTTGTTCTAGTCCAACTTCGGGCCGGAGCTTGTTGCGGCCTGGGCTATACGTACGCATCGCGCGCGGCCGCGGAACTCATTCACGACGCGCTGCTGCCACTCGTCGGGGGCGGTGATCCGATGGCAATCGAAGGGCTTTGGGAACGGATGGTTCGTGCCATCCGCAATCTCGGCCGTCCGGCAATTTCATCGATGGCGATTTCGGCAGTTGATTCTGCATTGTGGGACTTGAAGGCACGTTTACTGAGCGTTCCGCTCGCGACTATGCTGGGACAAGTGCGAGACGAAGTTCCTATCTATGGCAGCGGAGGCTTTACGTCTTATAGCGAGCGCGAGCTGTGCGACCAGTTGTGCGGCTGGGCCGCGCTAGGGATTGCGCGGGTCAAAATGAAAGTAGGACGCGATCCGTCTCGGGATGAAGCCAGGGTTCGCGCCGTCCGCGAAGCGCTAGGCCCCCAAATCGAACTATTCGTTGACGCCAATGGCGCCTATACCCGCAAGCAAGCCCTCGACTTCGCCGCGCGATTTGCGGCGCTCGATGTGCGATGGTTCGAGGAACCGGTCTCGTCCGACGACCTCGAAGGATTGCGGCTGCTCCGCGACCGCGCTCCTGCTCGGATGGAAATCGCGGCCGGTGAGTACGGTTTCGACCTGGGATACTTTCGCCGCATGCTCGATGCGGGCGCAGTCGACGTGCTTCAAGCCGATGCCACCCGCTGTGCAGGTGTTACCGGTTTTCGGAAAGCAGCGGTGTTATGCGAAGCGCGATCGCTGCCGATGTCCGCGCATTGCGCTCCCTCGGTCCATGCGCACGCGGCCTGCGCAACCTTGCCGCTCCGTCACCTCGAGTATTTTCACGACCATGTCCGGATCGAGAACATGTTTTTTGACGGAGTATTGTTACCGCAGGGCGGTTGTTTGCGTCCGGATTTGTCCCGCACTGGCTCGGGCCTCGAATTCAAAGCGAGCGACGCGAAAAAGTATGTGGCCTAGTTTCTTTGGAGCTAAGCCGGCGTGAGCCTGATCGTCGTCGCGTAGCTGCTGCAAGTCTGCACCGATGTCCTGGCTGCCAGCAACGACTTTCAAGGACCTCTACTCGCTGCCCGCCCGCGGACCATTGAAAAAGGTTACGTTTGATGGTTGCTATACTCTGGTTTGGGTCACACGTGGACGAGGAATCAAAACACTTTGATCGCTCCGCTCTGCAGGCCGTGGTTGCGGCCGCTGCGGAGGAGTTCGGCGGAGACATCCTGCTGCTGGTCCGCACCGGCGGCAAGATGAGGCTCGGCGCATCTGAGGGCGGCGGACTTGATGCGCAAGTTATCTTGTCGCAATGCCTGAGCCGTCTGAACGAATTGGAAGAGCAAACTCCCGATACGACGACGCGGGCATTTGTCCGCGTCGCATCTGAAGACCTGAAGAACGATCAATTGTTGTTTATTGTGCGCGAGCAGGGCGATGTTCGACTGGCATCCGGTGCCGGTGCCCATAGGAAAGTGCGCGAGATGCTGACTGATGCTCTGCAAACCGTGGGCGGCGAACGCCGCCGGCGGTAGTTGGCCAAAGCATACTCGCACGGGAAGCGTCCGGTGGGTCCACCGAAATTGCGGCGGGACAGACCAAATGCGTGGCGAAAATCGAGCTTCTCGGCCTTCTCTGGTTCCCTTCTACCCCTTCCGCGTCGCGAGCGAGAGTCCGCTTGCCGATCGAGTCCCGGGGTTGTACGAGTCATAACCAAGCCACGATCAACGCTTTGCCGAAGTCCTCCGAGCATATCATTGACGCCTGACACGCATCGTCCTGGCATCGCCCACTCGGTTTGATGGTGGAGGCGGGGGGAATTGAACCCCCGTCCGAAGACCTTCCGATCTCGGTCACTACACGCTTATTCCGCGATTTGATCTCGTCTCCGGGACGCCCACGGACGGGCTGCCCTTTGACCAGCCGCTTGAAGTTTCGGAGCGTCGCTCAATCGGCGAACCGCGAACTCCTAGCCCACTAAATGACGTCTCGATCCGCTGTCATGGGCGAACAGTGGCGAGACGCTAGCGGCCCTTAGGCCGCCAGAGCGTAACCGCTATTGTCTGCTGGTAAATTTAGCAGTCTGCCTGGTTTGCGGGCCGACAGCGCCCGGCGTGCGACCAAGACCCTCGTGACTCCGTCGAACCCATTTCGCCCCCGTACTTCGGGGAAAGAGCATCGGACCATAAAGGACGGTCGGAACGGCTACGCAGGATCAATGTAAGGATGGCAGGCGAGCAAGTCCAGCTTTCGTTTTTTATTCGCTTCGATGCGACGAGAGGCTAGCGGTCTTTCCGAAGCCTCTTTCCGGACCCTCTATTTCAAAAAAGCCGCTATTTTCAAGCACTTAGTGGGTTTGTTTTTGCAATTTCGATGCTCGATGCAATTCGCCTTTTCTCTGAACTTCGATTCCTGCCCTAAAGAAGTGATTTCACACGCGAAGCAGCTTGCCTAGCCCTTCCATCCAAAGGCGAGTTCTGATTCTAACGTGTTAGAGTCCATCCGGGATTTCCTTGTAACCGCGATGCTGCTTCTCCATCGATTGTCGGCGGCTTTGGCCTTGCTGCTGGTCCTGCTCGCCGGCGGTGCGCCACCGTGCGAGGCCGCTGAGATCGAGGTCTTCATGCGCGCGGATTGCCCCCATTGCCGCGACGCGCACCCGTTCCTCGAGCAACTGCAGCGCGAGCGTCCTGGGCTTCGCGTCACTTACCTGGATGTCGATCGGGTTCCTGCCGCGATGACGCGGCTGCGTGAATTGGCGCACCAGCGCAACTTGCACGTGATCGGAGTGCCGACCTTCGCTATGGAAGGCGACCTCATCGTAGGATTCGACAGCGCCGAGACTACCGGCGCGCGGATTCGCGAGGCGCTCGATCGCAAACGCCCACAAAACCTGGTCGAGGTTCCGTTTCTGGGGCCGCTCGATGTCGGCGAGCTCGGTCTGCCGACCTTTACCATCGTCGTGGGTCTGCTCGATGGCTTCAATCCGTGCGCGATGTGGGTGCTGTTGTTTCTCTTGTCGCTGCTGGTCAATCTCCGCAGCCGGGCGCGCGTCGCTCTGGTCGGAGGCGTATTCGTAGCAATCAGCGGAATCGTTTACTTCGCCTTCATGGCCGCATGGCTCAATGTCTTCCTGTTGTTCGGTTATCCTCGCGTCGCGCAGATCGCTCTCGCCATCGTCGCGCTGATCGTCGGAGCCCTGAACGCGAAGGACTTTGTCATGTTCCGTCGCGGCCCCAGTGCCGGGATTCCGGAGTCTGCCAAAGCGGGAATCTATGCCCGAGCGCGACGGATCATGACTGCGTCGGGGGTGGCAAGCGCGATCGCGGGCGCCGCGATCCTGGCCTTGCTGGTAAACACAATTGAGTTGGCATGCACGGCGGGGCTGCCTGCGCTCTATACCAATATCCTCACGATGCGCGCGTTATCGACCTGGTCGTATTATGGATACCTGGCGCTTTACAACTTCGTCTACATGTTGGACGACCTGATCGTGCTCGTCCTCGTGGTTACGACGATGAGCCGCTTCAAGCTGCAGGAAAGCGGCGGAAGATGGCTCAAGCTGATCAGCGGAGTGGTAATGCTGGCGTTGGGGATCACGCTCATCCTGCGACCGGATTTGTTGATGCTCTAAACCATGAACGCTCAGTTGAATGATGTCTCCGGCCTCGAACGTCATGATTGGTACGCGTTGCCGGAGCATGCGATAGCGCCTGAGCTCGCAACCGATCCGGTTCGCGGGTTGAGCGCTGCCGAAGCGACGCGGCGGCTCGCCATCCACGGCCCTAACGAACTTACGCAAGAGGCTGCGACCTCGGCGTTCGCCATCTTCATTAGGCAATTCGCCAGCCTGGTGATTTGGATACTGATAGTCGCCGCCGCGGTATCGGCTGCGATGGGCGAGCGCGTCGATGCCATCGCAATCGTCACAATCGTCATCCTCAATGCGGTGATCGGTTTCCTTCAGGAGTATCGCGCTGAAAAGGCGGTGGCTGAGCTCAAACGTATGACCGCGCCCAAGGCGCACGTTCTGCGCGATGGAAATGCCGCGAGCCTGCCCGCTTCGATGATCGTTCCCGGCGACCTGCTGCTGGTGGAGGCGGGCGATTTGGTCGCGGCTGATGCACGCCTGATCGAAGCGGCAGGCCTCGAAAGCAACGAAGCATCGCTGACCGGGGAATCGGCGCCGGTCTCGAAGACGCCCGCCGTTTGCGCGCCCGACACGCTGCTACCCGAACGCCGCAACATGCTCTTTCTCGGCACCGCAGTTACGCGAGGTAGCGGGCGCGCACTGGTAGTGGCCACTGGAATGCGCACCGAATTCGGCAAGATTGCGCGCCTCATCGAAACCGCATCGAGCGAGCTTACTCCGCTTCAGCAACGGCTGGATCGCGTCGCGCGACGGCTGCTCTGGTTTTGCCTGGGAATTGTCGCACTGGTCTTCGTGCTGGGATTGCTCCGCGCGGTGCCGCTGTTTGAGCTGTTTCTAGGCGCAATCAGCCTCGCGGTCGCAGCTATCCCGGAGGGCCTGCCCGCGATCGTAACGGTCGCGCTGGCTTTGGGGGTTTCCCGGATGGCGCGGCGCAACGCGCTGGTTCGCCGTCTTCATTCGGTCGAAACGCTCGGATGCGTGCAGGTCATCTGCACCGACAAGACCGGCACCTTGACGCTGGGGGAGATGACCGCGCGCAAGGTGGTCACTGGGGAGCGCGTCTTCGAGCTGACGGGCGAGGGCTATTCGACCGACGGCGCCATCTTTGTTGACGGCGAACCCATTGCGGAAAAGGACTCGGGGGTCGACGAGCTCTTACGCGCCGCGGTCCTGTGCAACGACGCGCATCTAACTTCGCATGCGGGCCGGCCCGCGATCATCGGCGATCCGACCGAGGCTGCACTGTTGGTAGCGGCGGCAAAGGCCGGTATTCGGCGCGAGGAGATCGCGGCGCAGAATCCGCGGGTCGGCGCGATTGCCTTCACCTCCGACCGTAAGCTGATGACCGTGATCGTAAAGTCCTCCGACGGTGTGATGGCACTCACCAAGGGCGCCCCCGAGGTGGTGCTCGCGCGATGCTCGCGAATCAGGCTAGGCGCCGGGATTCAAGAACTCGAGCGCGAAGACCGCGCGCGAATACTCGAGGCGAATGCGATGATGGGGAGCGACGCGCTGCGAGTGATCGCGTGCGCACAACGGCCGCTGGAAGCGCGAAGCATCGAGGGCGAGCCCCAGGAGGCGGAGGTCGAGCGCGACCTCGTGTTCCTGGGTCTGATCGGAATCCACGATCCACCGCGCGCCGAGGCGCGCGAGGCGGTGCACAAATGCAAGCTCGCGGGAATTCGCACCATCATGCTCACCGGCGATCATCCGCAGACCGCCGCCGCGATTGCGCGCGATCTCGGCATCCTGGCTACGGATGGCCGGATCGTCAGCGGGGTCGAGCTCGAGCGGATGAGCGACGCGGAACTGCGCGAACACGTGCGCGACGTTTCCGTCTACGCGCGCGTCACCGCCGATCACAAGCTCAGAATCGTGCGCGCCTGGAAGTCTCACGGCGTGGTAGTCGCGATGACGGGCGACGGCGTCAATGATGCTCCGGCGCTCAAAGAGTCGGCGATCGGTGTCGCGATGGGAGTTACCGGTACGGAGGTAACCAAGGAAGTCGCCGACCTCGTGATCGCCGATGACAATTTCGCCACCATCGTCGCGGCAGTCGAAGAAGGGCGCGGGATCTACGACAACGTGGTCAAAACGCTGCGCTACCTGATGGGCGGCAACTTTGGCGAGCTTATGGTGATGTTGATCGCAGGCATCATCGGATGGCCGCTGCCATTGCTCCCGATTCACCTGCTGTGGATCAACCTCATTTCTGACGGACTACCGGCGCTCGCACTGGCGACCGATCCGATCGATCACGACGTACTGACTCGGCCGCCGCGCGATCCCAAAACCGAGATCATCAATCGCAAATTTATGGGATCAGTGGCGATGGTCGGATGTCTCTCGGCCAGCGTAACGATCGGTGCGTTCGGTTACGCGATGCATCATGGGATGAGTCTGGCGCGAGCGCGCAACGTGGCGTTCTTCGTCCTGGTGGTGGAAGAGTTGGTCCGCGCATTTGGGGCGCGCAGCGCCGACAAGCCGGTGTGGCAAATTGGAGTGCTGACCAATTTGCGACTGCTCGCAGTGGTGCTCGTTAGCCTCGTTCTGCAAGTGATTATTTCGGGCAGTCCGATAATGGAAGGGATCTTTCAGACCCAGCGCATCACCGCTATCGAATGCGTCGCAGGAGTACTGCTCGGACTCATCCCGCTTTCAGTTCTGGAAATGGCAAAGGTCATCCGCGGCAGGCCACGAACTTAGGGGAAAGAACTGCGGATCATAAAGGAGGTCGGAAGCGCTATTAGTGTTAGGCTCCTCGAGCTAAGGCCAAGGAGTTTTCGCCATAGTTTCGCCTTCGATAGAGAAAGCCTCTAATTTGCAGGATTTAATGGCTTTGTTTTTTCGATGCTCCACCGCTGCGGTGGGTTCGTTTATGTAATCCGGCCCCCTTCAGCAGTAACGCCTGTACACTGCGAGTGATTCCCCCATCCACCAAATGATTTCACAACCCGCTCGGGCTGCATAGCCAACTGAGTCTCCCGGCGGCGTTTCGTTCTTTTTGGCTCCGCCGATAGACTCCTTTCTGGTATGGCGAAGGCTCCCACAAAATCGTCCGGTTCCAAGGCCTCTCCAAAAGATGACGGCTTCGAGCTGGTCGTCGACAACCGCAAGGCGCGCCACGATTTCTTCATCGAGGAGACTTTCGAGGCCGGCCTTGCGCTGCTCGGCACCGAGGTGAAATCGTTGCGTCAGCATCGTGCCAACCTGCGCGACGCCTACGTGCGCATCAAAGCGGGCGAGGCCTCGCTGCAGGGCATCCACATCGGCGCCTACGCTCCCGCCGGCCAGTTCAGCCATGCCGAGACGCGTCCGCGCAAACTGCTGCTGCATCGGCGCGAAATCGATCGTCTGTGGGGCCGGGTGCGCGAGCAGGGCTATTCGATCGTGCCGCTTAAGATCTATTTCAAACGCGGCCGCGCCAAAGTTGAGATCGGGCTGGCGCGCGGCAAGAAGATGTACGACAAGCGCGAGAGCATCGCACGCAAGAGTGCGCGCCGCGACATCGAGCGCGCGCTCAAAGCACGCAACCGCTAGGCCCGCGGCTTCAGATCGAACGCCTTCGCCAGCAGCTCGTAGGAACGCATCCTCGCGCGATGGTCGTGCACGATCGTCACGATCATCAGCTCCTCGACATGAAGCTGACTGGCCATGTCGATGAGCTTGTCGCGCAACTCCTCGGGCGCGCCCACGTGATAGCGCGGGAACTCCGTCGTCACCGGCAGCTCGGGATCGGGCGTCGCGGCCAGCTCCTTGAGCGCATCCTCCGGTGTCGGCACCAGGCGAGGATCGCCGCGTCGGATGTGCCGAATCAGCACCCGTGAGCTCGCGGCGAGGCGTTGCGCCTCCGCATCGGTGTCGGCGCATATCGCGCCCAATGCGACGATCGCCATCGGAGCGTTCAGATAGTCGGATGGCGCGAAGTGGGATCGATAGTACTCGATCGCCGATCGCGTCGGGCGCTGATCGATGAAGTGGGCGAACGCGTAGGGCAGCCCGAATTGTGCTGCTGCCGAGGCGCTCCACATGCTGGAGCCGAGCAGCCACACCTCGGGACCGCCCGGCATCGAGGGCGTGAGGTTGATGCGGCTAAACGGATGATCGCTGGGGAAGCCGCGATTGAGGAACGCCAGCAACTCCGACATCTGCTGCGGGAAATCGTCGGAGACCTCATGCCGCTTGCGATCGCGCATCAGCGCGAAGGTCTCCAGCCCGGTGCCGCCCGGCGCGCGTCCAACCCCCAGATCGATGCGATCGGGATAGAGCGCGTGCAGCATACGGAACTGCTCCGCCACTTTCATCGCACTGTAGTGCGGCAGCATTACGCCGCCGGAACCAACCCGAATGTGCGAAGTTTCCGCGGCGACTCGCGTGATGAGAATCTCGGGCGCCGGACTCGCCAGCGTCGCCATCCCATGATGCTCGGCAATCCAGTAGCGCTGGTAGCCGAGTCGGTCGGCGAGCCGCGCGAGTTCGATGGTGTTGCGCAGCGCATCGGCGGGCGTCGAGCCTTCGGAAACCGGCGATTGATCTATGATGGAAAGTTTCACCGTTCAGACATTGTGCCAGATATTTCAGACGACGCGAGGCCGCCGCATTAGCACTGTCCGCGACCCTCGCCCGGATGGGCGAGGTTGGTCCCGAGCCTGCGAGGGACCTGGAGTGGGACCTTATCCAGCGCGTCCTCGCGCGATTATGGAATTCTTCTGGGATTTCGGCATCGAAGATTTGAGGGGAGGTTCGCCAACGGCTCCGCCTGGAAATCGGAATCGCGGTTTGAGATGCCGAACTTGAGACGGATCCACTCGCGCTACTCGCGCCACAGCGCGCCCATCGCACCTTCGAGTTCGGCCTGCGGCATTTCACTTCGGCATAACAAGGCGAGCTCGCGATGCGCTTCGCGCATCGCATCGACGCTCGCGACCAATGCTGATGCATCGGTGCCGATCGCGCCGAGGATCTGGCCGGCCCGCTCGTGCAGTCGCGCGGGGCGAAGCTCGAATTCGGCGCTCTGCAGGAACGCACTCTTCTCATTCAGATAAAACTGTCGATTGAGCGCGTACAGCACCAGCGTCATGAAGCCGGTCGCGGTCGCCAGGCATGCGGAAACGTACATGAGATCTCCGCGCGCGGCGGGCTTGGTCGCGATCTCGATGTGAAATGCGGAATCGAACAGATGCTTGCGGACCAGCGCCATCCGCATCTTCTCCGGATACTCCGCGACCATCGCCTTGAGCTGCGCGAGTTTGCCGGCGCGATCGAAAATCGGCCGGCAGAAATGGGTTTCGCCCACGTAGATCTGACTCTGAAATCCCATCGGATGCCCAAGCTGGTAGACCGCGTCGGGCTGGCCCGCGATGCATCGCTCAATGACGTCGCGCACCCGGTTCAAATCGCGATAGAGAAAGTCGACCGGTTCGCCGTCGATAAGCATCCACCCGCCGCCGTTCACACCCGGTCCCCATGCTCCGATGGGCGTCACCAATCCGTCGCGATGACGATCGTCGAGCTCGCGCGCCGCCTCGGCCAATTCGGCAACCAAGAACGGATGCTCGCCGTCGTAGGCCAGACCGAGATCGATATCCGAATCGGCGCGTGCAGTTCCGCGCGACCACGAGCCGCCCAGCGCGACCGCCTCGATGCCGCCGACATTGCGCAGGCGCGCCGCGACCCGCTCGCAGATTTCGGAAATGCGCGATGGAACGTCGTTCACGATACGAGCTTACCGAGACACCAGCGGAAATCCACGCTTCTTGTATTTCGACTAAACTAATGATAGTAGGTGAATCACTATGAACACTAGTATCATTGGATTGACCTCGGTAGCGATCGTTGCCTTGGCTTTGAGCGCCTCGACTGCCGCCGCCTCGGCAACCAGCTTCCTCAAAATCGGCGACGGCTCGATCGCATATGAAGACTCGGGCGGCGAAGGGCCGTTGGTCGTATGCGTGCCGGGCATGGGCGACGTGCGTCAGCAGTATCGCTTCCTCGCGCCGGCGCTCGCCGATGCGGGGTACCGCGTGGTCAGCATGGATCTGCGCGGGATGGGCGAGTCGAGCGTCGAGTGGCCCGATTACTCCGCCGCCGCGGTGGGCTCCGATATCGTCGCGCTCATCGAGCATCTTGGCGCGCGGCGCGCGTTCGTCATCGGCAACTCGATGGCTGCTGCCGCCGCGGTGTGGGCGGCCGCGCAAATACCGGATCGCATCAACGGCGTCGTGTTGATTGGGCCGTTCGTGCGCGACGTTCCGGCTCCGTGGTGGACCGGTGCGATGATCAAGGTCGCGATGATGCGGCCGTGGGGCGCTTCATCGTGGTCGATGTACTACAAGAGTCTCTATCCTACCAATCCGCCCGCGGACCTCGACGAGTATCGGCAGGCACTGCACGACAACCTGAAGCAGCCGGGACGAATGGAGGCGTTGCAGCAGATGATCGCCGCGTCGAAAGCATCGTGCGAGGCGCGCATTCCCGAAGTGAAGGCGCCGGTGCTGGTATTGATGGGAAGCAAGGATCCGGACTTCAGCGATCCCGCGGCGGAAGCGAACCTGGTGGCGAATCGTTTGCACGGCCAACTCATCATGGTCGACGGAGCAGGGCACTATCCGCATGTCGAGATGCACGACGAAGTGGAACCCGAGATCATCAAATTTCTTGGAGAGGCGAATGGCAAAAAGATCGGCGCGTAAGCGGCCCGGGCTCACTCCGGATGCGGTGTTGAACGAGGCCGCGAAACTCGCCGACCAGCAGGGCCTCGATAAACTCTCGCTCGCGGAACTCGCGGACCGGTTCCAGATCAAGCCGCCGTCCCTCTACAACCATGTCGAGAGCCTCGAGGCGCTGAAACGCGGACTTGCGATGATGGCGCTGCGCGAACTGGCCGATTCGCTCGGCAAAGCCGCCATCGGCAGATCACGGGACGACGCGGTGCGCAGCCTCGCAGCGGCATATCGCGAATTTGTGAAAAAGCATCCGGGGTTGTATCAGGCGACCGATCGGGCGGTGGGTGCGGACGATCCCGAACTGGGTCGCGCGAGCGACGCGGTCGTCGAGGTATGCCTCGCGGTGCTGCGAGGCTACGGGCTCGATCGCCGCGCGGCGCTGCACGCCCTGCGCGGGTTGCGCAGCGCGGTGCATGGATTCGCGACGCTGGAGGCCGCGGGCGGATTCGGCATTCCGCTCAGCATCGACGAGAGTTTCGCGTGGCTGATCGAGTGTTTCGTAGCCGGACTGAACGCCGCCGCTTCTGTGCGAGATGATCACGCCGAGGAGAACAAGCTGGTTCGCAATCGCGGGCGGGTGCTAGAGCATTAGCTTGCGCGCTTCGTCGACCTGCTTGCGCACGCCGCGATGCGTCGCCTTGCCGAAGCGGTTCACTACCGACGCGAACACGCGCTGCGCCTCGGTGCTGCGATTCATCGCATCGAGGCGGCGCGCCTTGTTCACCAGCGCGCGCGCAACCTCCTGCTGAATCTGCGGATCCTTGCTGGCGCCGAAACGCTCCTCGACCGCATCGAGCGCCTCCAGCGCCTGCGCTGAGCGATTGAGCGTCGCGAGGTTCGAGGCTTTGTTGACCATCGCGCGCGCGACCCGCTCGAGGAGGCCGGGATCGGTGGATTCGCCGAAACGCGTGACCACCTCATTATATGTAGCGATTGCTTCCTGATGACGTCCTAACTTGCCGAGTCGCGCGGCCTTGTTGACCAGCGCCATCCCGACTTCTTTCGCGATCGCGGGATGCGCGGTGTCGCCGAAGCGATTTACCAACTGGCTGTAAGCCGTAATCGCCTCCGCGTTGCGCTCCATCTCGCCGAAGCGCACCCCGCGTTCGAACAGCGCGCGCGCCACCTGGGCCTGAACTTCCTGCGCGGGATCTTCATCGAAGCTTTTGATGACGTGTTCGCAGGTCCGGAGCGCCTCATCATGACGGCCCAGCACCGCGAGTCGCACGCCTTTGTTGACCAGCGCGGCGGCCGCGGACGCGCGCAGCTCCGCTTCCGGAGCATCGGCAAATTTCTTGGCGAGCTCTTCGTAGGTCTCGATCGCCTCGTCATTGTGACTGAGCCGGCCGAGCTCGGCGCCCTTGTTCAGCATCGAGCGCGCAACCGCGACCCGAAGCTCGAATCCGTCATCGCCGGAATAGCGATCGATGACCAGAGTATAGGTCGCGATCGCATCCTGAAGACGGTTCAGCATCGCGAGATCGATGCCGGTGTGAAACAGCGCGGTGGCGACGCGGATACGAAAACGCGGATCCTCGTTCGCCTGATGGCGGCTCACTACTTCGTCGAAGACGGCGATCGATTCCTCGCGGCGGCGCAGCTTCGAGAGCATCTGGCCTTTGCGAATCAGCGCGATGGCGACCAGGTCGGCAACCTCAGCATCGGTCTCGGAGCCGAAACGCGAGTCGACTTCAGAGTAGGCCGCGATCGATTCTTCGTGATGACCGAGCGCATCGAGCGTCGCGCCCGCCTCGATCAGCTCGCGCACAATCGCGCTGGGGTCGGTAAGATTCTCAGTGCTGCCCGGCATACTTCACAGAATACCGCCTGCCGCGAGGTGGAAGCGATATAGGCAAGCGCGGATCGGGAAGATTTTTCGCGAACTGGGAAATACGCTCAGGTGCGCCCGGAGACCGGCGCGGCGGACGCGGGTGCGCCCAGCATCGCTTGCAGGCGTTCGATGCGCTTGCGCAGTGGGGGATGCGTCGATAACAGATTGGCGAAAAAACCGCCTTCATCGTCGGCATTGGCCGCCAGCGGGTTGACGATGAACAGGTGCGCGGTGCCGCGCACGCCTTCCTTGAGCGGCGATTCGGTTTCCGCGATGCGCTGCAGAGCCCGCAACAGCGCGCGCGGATTGCGGGTGAACTCGACCGAGGAAGCGTCGGCGAGGTATTCGCGCTGACGCGAAACCGCCATCGCGATCAGTTGCGACAGCAGCGGCGCGAGCACCGCCAGCACGATCATTATGATCGCCGCGATGCCGTTGTCCCGGCGGTCCGAATCCCGGTCCATGCTGCTGAAGAAGCTGGCGCGAATCATGAAATCCGAAAGCATCGCAATTCCGCCGACCAGCACCGCGACCATCATCATGGTGCGAATGTCGTAATCCGCGATGTGCGACATCTCGTGTCCGATCACGCCCTGCAGTTCCTCGCGGTCCATGTTGTCGATGAGGCCCTGCGTCACGCAGATCACCGAATGCTCCGGACTCCGCCCGGTCGCAAATGCGTTGGGGGCGGGATCGGGGATGAAGTAGGCCTTGGGCAGCGGCAGCCGCGATGCGATCGACATTTCCTGGATCACGTCGAGCACCATTTTATGCTTTGCGGTGTCGGGCGTGAGTTCCTGTGCATGCACCGAGAGCAGAATCAGCGGCGCGCCGCCGAAGTAGGATACCGTCGACTGGATCGATGCGAAGATCAGCGCGAGGCCCATGAAAATCGGCGCGCCGTAGAGATGGCCCTGGCGAAAGCGCAGGGTGCCCGCGAAGAAATCGAATGCGCCGCCGATCACCAGGAACAGCAGGATGAACGACGTAACGAGGACCACGGTGTCGCGGCGGTTCTGACGCTCGAGCGCGCGAAAATCGGATGCGGCCGGCATCGACGACTCAGGCGCGCGGGGTCAATCCGAGATCGACCTTGGGCACCGCCTGATCCTCGGCCGCGCCCTTGAAGTAGTCGGCGCCCTTGAAGCCGAAATTGGTCGCGATGATGTTGCCGGGAAACTTTTCGGTCTTGGTGTTCAGCGTCAGCACCGCATCATTATAAGCCTGACGCGAGAAGGCGATTTGATTTTCGGTGGTGGTGAGCTCCTCCTGGAGCTGCCGCACGTTCTGATCCGACTTGAGCTGCGGATAATTTTCCATCACCGCCAGCAGCTTCCCCATTCCCATCGTGATCTGATTTTCCGCCGCCATCCGCGAGGTTTGATCGGGCGCGCTGACGGCCTTCCCGCGCGCCTCGACGATCTGGAGCAGGGTCTCGCGCTCGAAGTTCATGAAGCCCTTGACGGCCTCGACCAGGTTGGGAATCAGATCGTGGCGGCGCTTGAGCTGAACATCGATCTGACGCCATGCGTTGTCGACCTGGTTTTTCGCGCTGACCAGCGAGTTGTATGCGGCGATCCCATACACCGCCAGCGCGACGATTATGACGAGAAGGATGGTCATTGCTTGTGCCCCTCCATTGCGAGGTCGCCGGCTCGGCGCCATCGCGGATCAAGTATATCAGTTGCGGGCGGCGGGATTGATGCAGTGGGAATTCTGCATACGACGACGCCGGCACCGTGGTTTTCACGATGCCGGCGCGCGCTGAACAATCGTTCAGTTCGGAGGAGGAATCGATCGCATTCGTTACTCGGCGTTCACCTTGATGCGCAGCGGCTTGGTCTCCGGCTTCTTGGGAACCCGGACTTCCAGAATTCCGTCGCGATAGCTGGCGGAGATTCCGTCAGTCAGCGCATCTTCAGGCATCTTGAAACTGCGCCGGATCGGCCCGTAGGTGCGCTCGTTCAGATGAACCTGCGCTTCCTTGGGCAGCTCGGGGCGGACCCGCTCGGCTTCGATGATCAGATGGCCATCTTCGACGCGAACGTCGACCGAGTCCTTCTTCAGCCCCGCCATTTCGAAGGAGAACTGATAGTTGTCAGTGTCCTCGACGATGTCGGCGGCGGGCCTGACATGAGTGTTGGCAGTGTGCCCATCGAGATCGCGGGCGAAATCCTTCCAGATACCGTTGAGCTGGGTCGCCAACCATCCGTTGGGCAAGTGATTGGGATTGAGCAGCGTGACTTCCATTTTTCGTTTGACCCCTGTTGGAGAATGTCTTTACGAGGATCAACTTAAGTACGATCCACACGCCGTCAAGCATCTGAACGGTTGTTCCGAAGCACTTGAAATTTGGGAAATCGTGGCTACTTTTCGCGCTTTTCGCCCGACCAATGCGCGCGATCGATCTCGCTCTGGAAGCGCTCCGCCATCCGCGCGTCGCCCTGGGCGGTCGCCAACTCGACGCCCTCCTTAAAGACCGCGACCGCGCGCGCTATGTTGCCTTTGCCGAGCAGGGTTCCGGCCTTGCGGAAGATGCGCGCGTAGCGCTCGCCTTTTTCGGCGGCATTCATGAAGACTACTGAAAGTAGCGAAACCTGCGACGCGATCCTAGGCGAGGCGCTGCGGATCATTCAGCCGCGCCACGGCTATCGCTTTTCGGTCGACTCGATTCTGCTCGCGCGCTTCGTCTCGGTGCGCGGCCGCGATCGGGTGCTGGAGCTGGGCGCAGGCACCGGCGTGATCTCATTGGCGATAGCCGCGCTGCGGCGGCCGCGCGAGATCGTCGCGCTCGAAATTCAGCCGGAGCTGGTTGCAATGATTCGGCGCAACGCGGAATTGAATAGCGCTTCGATTCGGGCGATTGCAGCCGACCTGCGCAAGCCGGCCGAGGCGAAACTGGCGCGCGAAAGTTTCGACGTGGTGCTCGCCAATCCACCGTATCGGGCGGCGCGCACCGGCCGTGTCAGTCCGCACCAGGGGCGCCGGACCGCGAGGTCCGAAAGCTCCGCGACACTCGCTGACTTTGTCGCCGCGGCATCCCGCTACACGCGTCGTGGTGGCAAGGCCGCATTCGTGTTCGCCGCCGATCGATCGGCGGAACTGATCTCGACGCTGCGGGAGCATCGCCTCGAACCCAAGCGCATCCGCTTCGTTCATCCCTACGCCGGCGCGCCGGCGACTACGCTTCTGATCGAAGCGCGCAAGCACGGCGGCATCGAAGCAGCCGTCGAGGCGCCGCTGATCCTGTTCGAATCGCATCGGGTTTACTCGGAGGAAGCGCGCGCGCTGCTCGGCGAAGTTGCCTCGCCGTCGCGCGGCGGATAGCTTCATCGTTTCCGAAAAGATCGGCCGCAAAAATCGCCTCGCACAAAACAGCCGGAGGTCGCGCAATGGCAGAACTCAAAACATTCGGCGTCATGTTGTTTGAAGGCTTCGAACTCCTCGACGTGTTCGGTCCGCTCGAAGCGTTCGGCATGCTTGCGCAGGCGGGCAAGTGCCGTGTGCTCACGGTCGCGGAACGCGCGGGAGCGGTGACCAGCGCGCAAGGCCCCAGGGTGATCGCGGACTTCGGCTTCACCGAATCGGGCTTCAACGATTGCCCGCCGATCGACATCATCCTGGTGCCTGGCGGAATTGGCACTCGCAAAGAGATCACCAATCACACCGTACTGGAATGGCTGATCGCGCACGCGCAGAAGGCTGAAATCGTCGCGTCGGTCTGCACCGGCTCCGCCATCCTCGCGAAAGCCGGCCTGCTCGATGGGCTGCGTGCGACCAGCAACAAGCGCGCATTCAAGTGGGTTATGGAGCAGGGGCCGAAAGTGAAGTGGGTGCGCGAGGCGCGCTGGGTCGACGACGGAAAGTTCTCGACCTCATCAGGAGTCTCGGCCGGCATCGACATGGCGCTCTCGATCATCGCGCGCATCACCGACCAGGAGACCGCCGAGCAAATCGCGATCGCGATGGAGTACGAATGGCATCGCGACGCCGGATGGGATCCGTTCGCGAAGATCCACAAACTGGTCTAGCGTTCGCGCGTCAGTCGGCGGCTTCCTGGCGCGAAGCCGACGTGAGCTCGAGATCGACGGCGCCCCGACGCTCATGCGCTTCCTGCGCGATGGCGAACATCTTCAGCTTGGTTAGCAGGAGGAATCCGCACAGCAGCGCGAACATCGCGCAGGCGATCACCGCGTAGCGCGGGCTCAGGTGATCGCCGAGGAATCCGACTTCGAGACTGCCCAGCGGCGCGGTGCCGATGAACGACATCGTGTAGAGGCTCATCACGCGGCCGCGCAGCTCGTCGGACACGAACAGTTGCAGCATGGTGTTGGTGGTGACCATGTGATGCATCAGGCCGGCGCCGATGAACATCTGCGCGAGCAGCGAGATTGACATCGTCGGCGAGACCCCGAAGACGAAGATCGCCGCCGCGGTGCAGAACATTCCGAACACCAGGTTCTGGCGCAAGGCGCGCGGCGTCGAGGCGCGCGAGTTCATCGCAATCGCGCCCACCACCGCGCCGAGTCCCTGCGCCGCCATCAGGAAGCCGTAGCCGCTCGCGCCACTGTGCAGAATGTTCTTCGCGAACACCGGAATCAGCACCGTGTATTGCATCGCGAAGCCACTGTTTATCGCCACCAGGATCATCAGGTACAGCGAGGGCGCGTGATGCCAGACGTAGTGCAGTCCCTCGCGCACGCGACGCAGCATCGAGCCGCCCACCTCGCTGACGATGCGGCGCGGCAGCTCCATTTCGAGCAAACTCCAGATGACCGCGAGGTAGCTGACGCCGTTGAGGAAGAAGCATCCGGTCACGCCGATGACGGCGATCAGGATTCCGGCGACCGCCGGTCCCACCATTCGCGCGCCGTTGAAGATCATCGAGTTCATCGCGATCGCGTTGGGCAGATCTTCGCGCCCCACCATCTCGACCACGAATGCCTGGCGGCCCGGCATATCGAAGGAGCTCACCAGCCCGTTGAATGCGGCGAGGAAAATCACGTACTCGACTTTCACCAGGCCGGCCCAGGTCAAGGCCGCGAGCACGAACGCGCTGATCATCAGCAGCACCTGCGCCAGCACGATCAGGCGGCGCCGATCGACCCGATCGACCACCGCTCCGGCGAACAGCCCAACCATGATCATCGGGAAGTAGGAGGAGAACGCGACCAGCCCCAGCGCCATCGCGGAGTTGGTCAGCTTCAGCACCAGCCACGCCTGCGCGACCGATTGCATCCAGGTGCCGATCAGCGAGATCAGCTGGCCGACGAAGAAGAGCCGAAAATTTCGATGGCGAAGTGCGCGAAAGGCCGCCAGCTTTCCGTCCCAGATGCTCTCGACTGATGCGTCGGTGGATTGCTCGTCGGCCTCGGCGGCTTCGATTTCAGGCACGGTATCGATGGTCAAACTCCGGAGGAGGGTCTCAGTTTGCCAGACCGCGACAGGCTAATCGAGCCGATCTGATCAATGCCAATTGCGAACGCGCGCGCCAGTCACCTAAGTTACACGCGATGGCGACCGACAGGATCGAGTTGCGATATCGCGATCGCGGTGGCACGCGCACGCTGCATCTGCCGCTCCAGGATAGCCGCATCGAACAGCACGGTGTGGCCGTTTCAGCACGGGTTGAGCCGCGCGACGGACGCTCGATCGTGCGCACTCATGTTTTAAATCGCAGCGGGGACGTCATTCATCTGGATTCGATGCGGTTTCACCTCGCCACCGGTTTTGCCGCCGACGCACCGGCGCGATTTTTCAAACACGGCTATCAATCGTGGAGCGCCTCGCACCCGACTGCGGTCGGCACCTATACGCATCCGCGCGACGACCTGAGCCGCATCGCGCGGGTCAACCATCAGAGCGAGGTCGACCGCCCGCAGGATGCCCCAGAAGGCGCGCTCTCGGAGCAGTTCACGATCGTGGAAAGCGAATCCTCGCGCGAACGCTTCCTGGCGGGGTTCATCGACGCGGCGCATCAGTTGACGACCATCACGGTGCGAACGCCGAATCAGGTGATGGCGCGCGCGCTGCTCGATGACGTCGTGCTTCCGTCGGGCGAGGACCGCGAAATCGAGCCGCTTGCTTTCTGGCATTCGGATGCGAGCGCAGCGCGGATGGCGGCGCAGTTCGCCGCGATGCTGGGCGAGCAGATGCGCGCGCGACTCGATGCGCCGTACCAGCGCGGATGGTGCTCCTGGTACCACTACTTCCACGACATTACAGAAGACGCGCTGCGCTCCAACTTGCGCGCGCTGAAGGACTCGCGCTCCGAGTTTCCGATCGAAGTGGTGCAGCTCGATGACGGTTACCAGGCGGCGCTCGGCGATTGGGATCGGACCAATGCTAAATTCCCGGGCGGGCTGAAAAAGCTGGCCGCCGAAATTCGCGAAGCCGGCTTCATCGCGGGAATCTGGACCGCGCCGTTTTTTGCCGCGCGCGATTCGCAACTGATGCGCGAACATGGCGACTGGTTCATCAGCCATCGCGACGGCCAACCGCTGCGCGCCGGATACAACCCCAACTGGACCACCAGCGACGACAAATACGCCTATGCGCTCGACCCCAGTCATCCGGAGTTCGCGGCGCATCTGGAACGATTGTTCAGGAAAATCGTCGAGGATTTCGGCTACCAATACCTGAAGCTGGATTTTCTTTATGCCGCGGCGGCCGAAGGAATTCGCCATGACCCCGCGATGACGCGGGCCCAGACGCTGCGCCGCGGCCTCGAAGCGATTCGGCGCGGTGCCGGAGACGGCACCTTCATCCTCGGCTGCGGATGCCCGCTGGCGAGCGCGGTCGGAGTCGTCGATGGGATGCGCATCGGGCCCGACGTCGCGCCATATTGGGGCGTCGGCGCAGGCGCGAGCGGCGAGCCGGGGACCGCGCTCGCGATCGACGCGATCCTCGCGCGCAGTTTCATGCATCGGCGCCTGTGGCTGAATGACCCGGATTGCCTGATGTTGCGGGCCAAGGAGACCCGGCTCTCCAATGACGAACGCGAGGCGCTCGCGTGGGCCATCGCGGCGTCGGGCGGGATGCTGCTCATTTCGGACGACCTGGGTTTGCTCGATCTCGAGAGCGCGCGGTTGTTTCAGGAGGTGGCGCGCATCGGCGCCGAGGTTGACGAGGCCTCGAAAGTGGAGCCTCCGATGGTGGCGGATCTGATGGCCGATGGCCCGTCGCGAATCCTGACCAGCGCGGCGGGCGACGGCGAGATCAACCTGCTCCTGAACATGGGCGACGAGCCTCGGCGCATCGAAGTTAAGGCATCGTCCGGTGATTCCACGCCCGACCTCGCACCGCACTCCGCGCGCATCGTGCGAAGTTCAAAAAAATAGCCCCGCCTCCAATCGCCGCCGCCTCGATCAGCCCTCGCGAATTCCATACGATCATTCTGCAGATGCGAGTGATTCCTCTCCCTAGATTCCTTCTCGTCGCGATCACGTTGCTGGTGTGTGCCTCGTCGCTACCGGCGCAGCAGATAATGCAGGGCGAGCCGCAACTCCCGCCCGCGCCGCGGCCGACTGCCGCGCCGCTGCCGCCGCCTCCGCCGTCCAATCGCGAGATGCAGATTCCGCGGCAGGTGCCGCAGCAGCGGTGGACGCCGCCGCCCGCGCCTCCGCCACCACCACCTCCTCCAGCGATGAACGTGCCGCTGGTTGCACCGCAACCGGTGCTGCCGCCGGTCTTTCGCGGATGCTGGCAGGGAACCGTCGAGCAAGTTGATTCGATCAAACGCGCCCCGGGCGGACGGAAGCTGGGGTACTGGACGCCCAAGATTTATCGCCTCTGCTACCAGCGCGTGGGCAATGGGCCGTATCAACTGACCTTCGGCGAGACCGATGTGGTGCCGACGGCGAAGATCAAATTTTCCAGGGGCAGCGTCGAGATCAAGTCGACCGACGGCCGCAACTACGCGACCCTGCGCGCGTTTCTCCATTTCGACGAGTACCACGTAGGTGCGAATCCGAGTCGCGCAACTTTCGCCGTTGATGAAGTGACGATGCTCGAATGCAAAATCGACGGCGACCAGATGCATGTCATCGCGGATGTCGATGGCCGCCGCGAGGACGAGCCATGGTTCCATGCGCATTGGCGCACCACCTTTATAAGGGTGCCGATGTAGCGTCATCTATATCGCGCTTGGAAATCGCACTTGCACATCGCGCGCGCGGTGCCCTAAGACTTCCATCTAATAAGGAGATCGTCATGGCCACTCCCCCACTCGATCCGCAGGTTAAGGTTCTTCTCGATCAAATGGCGGCTGCCAAGCAGCCCGCGTTTCATAGCCAGACCCCCGCCGATGCGCGCAAGGCGATGGGTGCGTTGCTCGACGTGTTCGGCGCCGGTCCGGAGGTGCACAAGGTCGAGGATCGCAAGATCCCCGGGCCCGCCGGCGACATTCCGGTACGCATCTATACTCCCGCGGGGAAGCCGAACGGCATCCTGGTCTACTTTCATGGCGGCGGATGGGTGGTCGGCGATCTCGCGAGCCACGACTACAGTTGCCGCGCGCTGACCAACGAGGCCGGATGCACCGTGGTGTCGGTCGATTATCGCCTCGCGCCTGAGCACAAATTCCCCGCCGGCCCCGAGGACTGCTATGCGGCGACGCAGTGGGTGGCGAAGAACGCAGCGTCGTTGGGCAGCGATGCCGATCACATTGCGGTCGGGGGCGACAGCGCCGGCGGGAACCTCGCAGCGGCGATCTCGCTGATGGCGCGCGATCGCGGCGGCCCCCGCATCCGGCATCAGATGTTGATCTATCCGGTCACCGACGCGGCGATGGATACTCCGTCGCAGCAGGAATTCACCGCCGACGGCTTCGTGCTATCGAAGCTCGACATGGAATGGTTCTGGGGCCACTACCTCCAGAACAAGAAGGATGGCGAGAATCCGTATGCGTCGCCGATTCGCGCCGGCAATCTGAAAAACCTGCCGCCCGCGCACATCATCACAGCCTCGCACGATCCGTTGCGCGACGAGGGCGAGGCCTACGGCGAGGCGCTCAAGAAGGCGGGCAACAAGGTCAAGGTGAAGCGCTACGAAGGCGTGGTGCACGGCTTCTTCAGCCTGCAGGCGGTGCTCGATCAGGGGAAAACGGCAACTCACGACCTCGCCGCCGAGATGAACGCATCACTCAGATGAACGCATCACTCAAGTGAGGTGCGAAGAGTAGCGCGATGGCAAAACCACCGCGCACGCGGCGCAAAATTATTCCTAATGAGGAACCATCGCAGGCCGCGACCATCCTCGGCCTCGAAGACAGCCGCCTGAGCGACCTGTATCACTACCTGCTCACCGAATCGTGGCCGGCGCTGCTGGCGGGCATCGTGCTGATCTTCATCGCGATCAACTCGCTTTTCGCGATCGTCTACCTGCTCGACCGCGGCATCGAGAATGCGCGGCCCGGCTCATTCGCCGACGCGTTTTTCTTCAGCGTGCAGACCATGGCGACCATCGGCTACGGGAAAATGGAGCCCGATACGTTCGTGGCCGAGGTGATGATGAGCATCGAGGCGCTGACCGGGCTGATTGGCCTGGCGATGGTGACGGGGCTGGTATTCGCCAAATTTTCGCGTCCCACGGCCCGAATCCGCTTCAGTCGGGTCGCCATTGTTTCCAAACGCGATGGTATTCCAAGCTTCCAGTTCCGCATGGCCAACATGCGGGCGAACCGCATCGCCGACGTGAGCGCGCGGGTGATCTATGCGCGGCAGGAAATGACTCTCGAAGGCGAAGTCATGCGGCGCTTTCATGATCTCAAGCTGCAGCGCGATCGCAACTCGATTTTCGTCTATTCGTGGACCGCTATCCATCCGATAACCGACGATTCGCCACTTAACGGCGCGACGCCGGATGCGATGGAATCGGTGCGGGCCGAGATCATCGTATCGGTGATCGGACTCGATGAAACGTTCGCGCAGACGGTGCATGCGCGGCACAGCTACCAGCCGCGCGACATTCGATGGGGCTACCGCTTTGTCGATATTCTCGGGCGCGGCGCCGATGGCAGCCTGTACGTCGACTACTCCCATTTCGATGATGTGACGCCGATTTCGTAGGATCACATCGATGCGCCTTGATCGCGTCTACGGAGGTTTACCGTGTGAGCGGATCGTTGCTACGGTCGGGATATTGATGACTTTTTGCGATCAACTCCAAAGCCCGCCAGGGAGCGCATTTCAAGAGCGATGAGCGCATCAGAAAAATCGAAACAAGAGCCAGCGCGTCGCATTCGGTTTGCATTTAGCGACGAACAGGAGCAGTTCCGCTCGGCCATTCGGCGATTCCTCAATGACAAATCGCCCACCACCGAGGTGCGCCGCCTGATGGCCACCGACGAGGGCTACGATCCGGCCGTGTGGCGTCAGATGAGCGAGGAACTCGCGCTGCCCGGCATCCACATCCCCGAGCAATATGGCGGCGCGGGTTTCGGCATGGTGGAACTCGGCATCGTGATGGAGGAATTCGGCCGCGCCCTCATTTGCGCGCCGTATTTTTCCACCGCCGTGCTCGCGGCCAACGCGATCATGAATGCCGGCGCCGAGAAGGAAAAGGCGAGCCTGCTGCCTGCCCTCGCAAGCGGAGCGCGCCTCGCCACGCTCGCGGTCACCGAGCCCAACGGCGACTGGGATCCGCGCAGCGTCGAGGTGGTCGCGACTACCGACGGTCACGGGTTCAGCCTCGAAGGCGCCAAAAGCTATGTCGTGGATGGCCACATCGCGGACCTGTTGGTGGTGGCGGCGCGGGTTCCCGCCGCATCCGAGGGCGTCGCGCTGTTCACCCTCGATGCGAATGCCGATGGCGTCGAACGCAAAATCTTGCCCTCGATGGATCCCACACGCAAGATCGCGCGTATCGATTTCAAAGGTGCACATGCGCATCCGCTCGGCAGCCGGGAGAATGGCGAGAAGGACATCATACGCACGCTGGACCAGGCGGCCATCGCGCTTTCAAATGAGATGATGGGAGGCGCGCAACGGCTGCTCGAGTCGGCAATCGACTACTGCAAGCTGCGGGTCCAGTTCGGGCGCACGATAGGTTCGTTTCAGGCCATCAAACATAGGCTGGCTGACATGCTACTGGATGTCGAGCTCGCCAAGTCCGCCGCCTACTATGCCGCGCAGGCTGCGTCGGTGGGCGATCCGGAATGGTCCGCGCTGGCCAGCCTCGCGAAGGCCACCGCTTCAGAAACCTACCTGCGGGTCGCGATCGATACCATTCAGCTTCACGGCGGCATCGGCTTCACCTGGGACAATGACACGCATCTATGGTTCAAGCGCGCCAAGAGCTCCGAGGTGTTCCTCGGCCAACCCAACTATCATCGCGAGCTGCTGATGCAGCGCTGGGGAGTTTGAGTATGAGCAAGGAAAGCGAAGCTGAAGTTCGGGCCGAAGTACGTGAGTGGCTCGCCGCCAACTGGGACCCCGACATGCCGCTGCTCGAATGGCGTAGCAAGCTCGCGGATTCAGGGTGGGGAGCGCCGCAATGGCCGAAAGAGTGGTACGGACGCGGGCTCTCGGCGTCGCTTACGCGCGTGGTCGAGGAGGAGTTTGCCAATGTTGGCGCGGTAAGCGCTGCCCGGTCGGGTGTGCGGCATCTCGCGGCGGCAACGTTGCTCGAACACGGCAGCGATCAGCAAAAGAAGAAGTACCTTCGTCGCATCCTCACGGGCGAGGACACTTGGTGCCAGTTCTTCAGCGAGCCCGGCAGCGGGTCGGATCTCGCGGGCGCGACGACCAAGGCGGAATTGAACGGAGACTTCTGGATCGTCAATGGACAGAAGGTCTGGACCACCAGCGCGCATCACGCCGATCACGGCCTGCTGTTGGCGCGCACTGATTGGGATGTGCCCAAGCACGACGGTCTTTCCTACTTTGTCATCGATGTGAAGCAGCCCGGCGTCGACGTGCAGCCACTCAAGCAGATGAACGGCCATGCATCGTTCAACCAGGTATTCTTCACTGATGCGAAGGTGCCTGCCGAAAATCTCGTCGGCAAAGTCGGCGACGGATGGAAGGTCGCGATGACGACGCTGGCGCACGAGCGCCGCGGCGCCGACGGTCTCGCCACCCCTTCAAAACGCGGCACCCGCCAGGGCCGCATTCACGCGGAGGAACGGGCCGAAGCCGAAAAGGCCAATCAGCCCTACAAATGGTATCCGCAGCGGGCCGGTCGAGTTGACCTGGTCATCGAGCGCGCCAAGGAGACGGGCGCGAACCAGGATCCCAACATCCGGCAGGAAATCGCCAAGGTGATGATCATGGCGAAATCCGCCGAATGGACCGCGCGTCGCGCGCGTGCCGCCCAGCAGCAGGGACGCCCGCAAGGCCCTGAAGGCTCGCTCGGGAAGCTGGCAGCCAGCAACGTCGCGCGCGCCTGCGCCCGAGTGCATACGTTGATGACCGGCACCGAGGCGATGCTGACCGGCAAGGAAAGTCCGCGCGAAGGAATCATCGCGGAGATTCTGGTCTCGGTGCCCGCGGTATCGATCGCGGGAGGGACCGACGAGATTCAGCGCAACATCATCGCCGAGCGGGTGCTGGAATTGCCGAAGGAGCCGCGCTTCGACACTGGCCCGTTCCGCAACGTGAGGAAGAACTGAAACGAAGCCGAGGCTCCGGATTGAACTTGCAATGCTAGACGCTATATTTCCTCGCGGATGAGCGACGGCGAGAATCCGCATCATTTTGAGTTCGATCTCGATCGCGGGATCCGGAACCAGGTGGTGGAGAAACTCGAGGGAAGCCCGCTTCTTTCTTTAGCTAAAAATGTCGGTCCAACCTCGAGTGGAATCTATGCGCTCTACTACAAAGGAGAGCTCGTCTATCTTGGAAAGGCCTCTCGGAGTACCAGGAGCAAACGAACCCTACGCAGTCGCCTCAATGAACACGTCGGAAAAATAAGCGGCCGCAAGAATATCTCTATCGCTGAGATGAAGTGCCGGTATCTTACGTTCTCGAGCGAGTGGTGGGTTTTTGCGGCTGAATACGCCCTGATTGCTCACTATCAGCCACTTTGGAACGCCAGTGGTTTCGGCAGCAAGGTGCCGGGGATAGGTCGACCGGGAACGGAGCGTGTCAGTCGATGGGACGCTTTATTTCCTAAGTCTCGTTGAATTGTGGATCGTTGGCTGACGTTCGCAGTCGTCGCCATTGCGGCAGATGATCCAGAAGCAATGGCGTTTGCGAGCGTGATGAGCTTCCTTCCACTTTGTTGAAACCATCGGGCCGTTGCGAATCTTCACAATTAAGTCGCACACGGTAAAACCCGCCTCTTCGGCCATCCGCATGAAGTCGCAATGAGGCCACTTGGAACGGTGGTTGTTGACCATGTCTGTGATCTTCGCGAGCAGCAACCCGTTTGGCTTGAGGACGCGCTTGGCCTGTCGCAAGAAGGGCGGGTACAGGTAGCTGAGGTTCCAGCCCTGATCTTTGCCACACTCCATAGTGGCGCCGAAATCGACGTCGAATCGTTTCTTGCTCTTATCGCGTCCTTGAGGTCCCACATGCGGCGGATCGAAGACGACGGTCCCAAACGTTTCTGATGGAACTCCTGCCATTTCGCGATTGTCCCCAACGATCATGGGCTTGTATTGGGGGTCGATGTCCATCGAAACTACCTTGCGCTTCGACTCCTTCCAGAAACGGCCGGCGTTGAAGGTCGAATCGAGAATCGGCTCGGGTGGGATGGTCGCGTAAAACCTGAAGATCTCTTCGAGCAACTCGCCGTCGCCGGATTCCCAAACGCTGCTCATTGGTTCGTATTTGGAACGTACAGAAGCGACTCCGTTAGAATTCGTTTTCGCGTTCTCGGCGCAGTCCCTTACAATACGAAGCATCAACTGATTCGCGTCGGACACCTGCTTGCTCAGTCGCTTGGGCATGCGCGGATTCTGCCAGATTGTCGGGCTCTTGGCACGCGGCTGCAGGCCGCACTATCAATGCCTGCTTGACGATACCCAGAACCACATGATAATTATTATCAGGTAATCGATGGAACTAAAGCTGATCAATGAAGCGCGCCGCGCGCGCTATGCCGCAGGACGCCTTGCCGAGTTTGCCGACCGATGCCGCAGGGGCGGCCTCGCTGTGACTCCGCAGCGGCTTGCGATTATCAAGGCGCTGCTCAACTCGGCCGAGCATCCGCGCGCCGATACGGTGTATGAAGTCGTGCGCCGCGAGCATCCTCATATGTCGCTCGCCACGGTGCATCGAACCTTGGAGACGCTGTGCGAGATTGGCGAAGCGCGCAAGGTTACCACCCTGTACGACAGCGCGCGCTATGACGGCAACCTGACGCCCCATCATCACGTGGTGTGCGTGAAGTGCCGGCGGGTGCGCGACATCGAAATTCCGGAGCTCGAGCAGGTCCTGCAAGGGCGCGGGGTGATCGGCGCTTTCAAGGTGCTCGGCAGCTCGCTCGAAATTCAGGCGTTGTGCCTGGATTGCCAGGCGCTGGAGGCGAAGTCCAAGCCGTCGGGACCGAATCACCGGGCGGCGCTCAGCGCAGATTCCAGTGAGAGGCATCGCCCGCGGCGACCGAAAGCCACCCCGGGCAATAAGTCAGCCTAGCACCTACCATATAGATAAGTCCGAAACCGTCAGGAGGAAGAATGCCCAGTTTACGAGGAAGCAAAACCCATCAGAATCTAAAGGAAGCGTTTGCCGGCGAGAGCCAGGCCAACCGACGCTACCTGTACTTTGCCAAGGTCGCCGACGTCGAAGGTCAGCCCGAAATCGCAGGGCTTTTCCGGGACACCGCGGAAGGTGAGACCGGTCACGCGCATGGTCATCTCGATTACTTGAAGCAGGTCGGCGATCCCGCCACCGATCTCCCGATCGGTGATTCGCTGCTCAACCTGAAGGCCGCGGTTCACGGCGAGACCTACGAGTACACCGACATGTATCCCGGAATGGCAAAGACCGCGCGAGAGGAAGGTTTCACTGAGATCGCTGATTGGTTCGAGACCCTCGCCAAGGCCGAGAAGTCGCACGCGGGCCGCTTCGGCAAGGCTGCCGATAGCTTGCGGTAAGTTTTAGTCCAGTATGCGGTGCCGGCTGTATGCGTGTCGCGGCCGACATCGACAATTCATCGCCGGGTGTGGACGCGAAGCTCTCACCCGGCGATTCACTTTTCTCGTGTCATCACCGGAGAGTCATTAATAAATGAGCCGGATCTCGTCCCAGCCGACTGATGGGCTTAGCTACAATGCAGCCGAGCCAAAGTATTGGAGCCGCGAGGGTCTCGATAAGGAAATCACTCGCGTGTTCGACATCTGCCAGGGCTGTCGGTTGTGTTTCAATTTGTGTCCCTCATTTCCGAGCCTGTTCGATGCGGTCGACGCCAAGCAGGACGCGGACGTCCGCCTGCTCACCGCGGAACAGAAACGCGAGGTCGTTGACCTCTGCTACCTGTGCAAGATGTGCGAGATTCGATGCCCTTATACCCCCGCCGATGGGCACGAGTTCCAGCTCGATTTCCCGCGCCTGATGCAGCGCGACAAGGCGGTAACCGCGAAAGAATCGGGGGTGCAGTTTCGGGACAAGATGCTGTCGAATCCGGACCGCCTCGGCAAACTGGGCGCGCTGCTTCCGGGCCTGGCGAACTTCGGATGCCGCAACAAGCTCAATCGCGCGCTGATGGAGAAGCTGCTCGGGATTCATCGCGATAAGAAGCTGCCGCAGTTCGCCGAAGAGACCCTCGATAAGTGGCTGCGCGACAACCTGCCGAAGGCGCCCGCGAATCCGACTGCCAAGGTGGTGCTGTTCCCGACCTGCTTCATCAATTACTACGATACGGCGCCGGGCAAGGCCGCGGTCAAGGTGCTGGAGAAGAACGGATGCGAAATCGCGTGCCCGAAGCAGAACTGCTGCGGAATGCCGGCTATCGATGGCGGCGACGTTGCTTTTGCGCAGCAGCAGGCGCGCTCGAATATCGATTCGCTGCTGCCCTACGTGCGGCGCGGCTTCAAAATCGCCGCAATCAATCCGACCTGTTCGATGACGATGCGGCGTGAATATCCGCTGCTGCTATCGGGCGATGAGGTGAAAGAATTCGCTGCCGCGGTGGTCGATCCGAATGAGCTGCTGTTCGAGCTCAAACGTCAAGGGAAGTTCAATCGCGACTTCCGGACTACCCCGGGAAAAATTGCCTACCATATTCCCTGTCATCTGAAGGCGCAGCAAATCGGATTTCGCTCCCGCGACATGATGCGCACCATTCCCGGCGCCGAAGTGGTGAGCGTCGATGCGTGCACCGCGCACGACGGCATCTGGGCGATGAAGAAGGAGTACTTCGAGCTGTCGATGAAGTGGGGCGCCAAGGCATTCAACGGCATGCGCGACGCAGAGGCCAAGCTGATGACCACCGATTGCCCGCTATCAGCGATTCAGATTGAACAGGCCACCGGCGTGCATCCGATGCATCCGCTCGAGGTGCTCGCGCTCGCTTACGCAGACAACGGTTTCCCCGATCAGGCGCCGAGACCGGAAACGGCCTGAGGATTGATATGAAAAAAATCAGCAAAGACGACATTCTAGGGTTAGAGCATTGGCAGCAGGTTCGGAGGGTTCTGCGACCGGTCCTCATCCACGAGAAAGAGCGCCGGCGCCTTGCGCTCGGATCCCATCTGACCTTTCTGTTCGAAAACACCGCGACCGTCTGGTACCAAATCGAAGAGATGATCCGCTCCGAACAGCTTACCGATGCCGCGGCCATCGAGCATGAGATCGATACCTACAACGAATTGATTCCGGCGCCTGGAGAAATTTCAGCGACCCTTCTCATCGAGTTCGCCGAGGCGAAGGAGCGCGACGCGGCGTTGCGGCGTTTGGTCGGAATCGAGAAGCATTTATGGCTTAAACTTGGCGACCTGAGAGCGCCGCTCAAATTCGACGAGCGTCAGATGTCTCCCGAGCGGGTCAGCTCGGTGCAGTTCGTGCGCTTCCAGGTTGGGATGGACTCGGACGCATTTCTCAAGTTGGCGCAGGCCGGCCGCGTCGCGATCCAGGCAGACCATCCGAATCTCGGCGCCGAGGCGCCGGTGAGCGGCGAGCTGGCGAAATCGCTGGCTGAGGATCTTGCCCCGGATCGCGTTGAGGCAAAGTCCACGCGAGTATAGACAGCCCTCAGTTTCGATCGTTGCTGCTCGCGCATTTCTGGCGCTTCGATATCGTAGGAACTGCGAATATTTGCCAAGAATTTTAATGCTCGAGCGTACCGTTCAGCGGTCCCAATGCGCTTCCCGGTCGCCTGAAAATTAACCGCTCGGTTCGTCCCTGGCGCCCCACCGCGACGCATAAATGCCCGATTTTGCAGGCCATCGCTCTTGACTCGCTTATGAAACCCGGCTTGACAAGGTCTTCCGCAAGATGCTACCTAGGCCGCGTTAACGTACCCGTAATGATTTAGGTGCGATAAACAGATTTGCGTTGAACGGGGCATAGCCGACCTCCGGAAGAAGCAGTCGGCTTTGGGGAGCATATGGTGAAAAGCAAATTGGGAGTTGGTCGCGGGGTGTGCTGGCGAAATCTGTTGATCGCCGCATGCGCCGGGTTCGCGACGCTGTGGACTGCCACCGCGAACGCAACAATCACTCAAGGTGACTTCTCGGTGTTCGGGTTCTTTGAAACCAGGGAGTCCGGGCGCTGGGGCGAGGGCGGAAACAAGGACGGGTCGGGCATTCCGGCAACCTACGGACCGGTAGTGCCAGGCAGCACGACTACGCTACTGACCCCGGGCCGAGCGCCGACCGAGAGCGGCGGCAGCTTCGATTTCAATCATTGGGATCTGGTCCAGATGCGGCAGTTGGCCGACGTGCGTCCGGACTACCACATCGTCAAGAACTACAAACTGTTGGGACGCTTCGACACCCTGGTTCTGAAGGACGCGGACTTCTTCGCGTTCTATCGTCCGTGGTACGACGCGGAAGGGACCATCAAGCGGCATGGTGTAGCGCAGCCGGGTCGTGACTGGCAGGAATATTCGCAGCGGAATTTGCAGGAACACTATTTCCGCAACGACCTGCGCGAATTTTATGCCCAGCTCAACTTCACCGATAATTTCTCGATGCGGGTTGGCAAGCAGCAGGTCATCTGGTCGGAAGCGGATGCGCTGTCCGGCACCGAAATTACCAATCCGTCGGACTTGACCTATCACTGGACCCATTTCGAAACCGCGGAAAATCTGCGCAAGAACGTCCGGATGATCAAGTTCAACTACATCCTGCCGGACTTCCTGAAGACCGCGAACAACGAACTGGAAGCCTTCGTGATCCCTGGCGACTACCAGGGTGACACCGCGGTGGTCGAACTTAACGACGGCCGCAGTCCCTGGATTGTACGCGCGCCGCAGACGACCGGCACCCACTACAATCGCTTCGGTCAGCCGTTTCGCGTGCAGACTTTCGCGGACGATGGGCAATTCCCGAACCTCAACCTGGCTGCGTTCGGTTTGAATTTGGTCCAATTCGATCCCAATCCAGGCAGCCATTCGGCGTCCAACCATCCGAGAAATACCTGGGACAAGAGCGAATTCGGGATCCGCTATTCCACCCTGTTGCCGATTGGAAACGGCTTGCAGGCCAGCTTCATCTATCTGTATGAAGCGCGTTACTCCAAGACCGGGCTGTGCAGTTCGTGCCCCAACCCGATTAACCGTGCGATCCCAGGAGCGGTGGTCAAATTCGCAGCGGGTGAGTGGTATCTACCGGGTCAGTTGGACTACGGCGCACCGCCTCCGGGAGCACCGATCCCCAGCGGAACGCTGCGGGTTCTGACCAGCGTCAACAATCGCCGCAATCATTTCTTCGGCGTCACCGGCACCTACTATGACAAAGACCTGACGGACATGGTCTTCCGTTATGACGCGCTGTACGCTCCAAAGATCGGCATCAACGTGGCGGCTCTGAATCAGACCGGTACGGCGCGTGCCATCCGAACGATCGCCGCTCCCGGCACCCCGGTTGGACGCCTGGAGTCCTCCGCGCGATGGACTTCGAATGCACGCTTCATTCTGGCCGGCGATCGCCCGACCTACATTCCATGGATCTCGAAACAGCACACCTTCCTGGTGGCCCAGTTCATCGAGACCTGGTACCCGGACCTGCCTGGCTCGCGATTCCCAGCGTCGCACAGGCGTCCGGCAAAGTCCGGCGCTTCGACAACCTGTTCTTCGTGGCGAGCACCAACTGGCTGGTCAACGGACAGTTGACCTCGACCAACGCGTTCGTGTGGGACATCGACAACAGCGATGGAAACCTGGGCAGCACCAACGTGTTCCGTTACTCGCGTAACATCCTGCTCGGACTCAATGCGATCTGGTACCTGGGCCGCAGCGGACGCTTCACCGATCCGTTCATCTTCAGCCGCAACCAGCGCATCAACGAGATCGAGGCGACGCTGAGCTACGAAATCTAGCCGTTAAACCGATTCGCAACACGAAGGCGGCTGCGCGAAATGCGCAGCCGCCTTTCGTATTTGTGTGGAACTCGAGTTTTGCCTCAACTCGAAATCTGGGCTAACTTCCTGTTTCGAAAGGAGCGCCGATGCCATCGAAAGCCGCGGACCAGTGGTACCTGGTTCGCACCAAGCCCGGCAAGGAGCGCTGGGTCCGTGATCAGCTCTCGTCTCGCCTGGGGGAAGTTTTTCTGCCGATGCTAAAGGCGAGAATGCCGCGCTGGGGCAGATTGGCGATGTCGATCGCGCCGCTGTTCCCTTGCTATGTTTTCGCGCGCCTCGATCTTCAAAGCAATTACTTCGAGGTAAAATATCTGGCCGGGGTTACCGGACTGGTATCCGCGGGATCCGATCCGATCGTGGTCCCGGAGGCTATCGTTAGCGAGATTCGCGCACGCGGAGTCAATGATGTCGTAGAGATTCGCGAAGTTCCATTCGACAGCGGGCAGCCGGTGCGCGTCGTCGAGGGACCCTTTCGCGGCTTCGAGGCGGTCTTCGAACGCTACCTTTCGAGCGCCGAGCGCGTGGCGATTCTGCTGAACACGCTTGAGAACGTCGGTCCACGCATCGTGCTGCCGGCGTCAGCAGTTGCAAAGTACTCCTGAAGAACAGATCCCTTCGGCTCGCGCCGAGTTATATCACTAAGGAATAGCAGGGTTGATTATGCGCTCGATTCGGTCCGTGGCGACGCGCTCTTTCTGGAGCATATTGGCTTTCAGTCTGGTCGCGTGCAGCCTGGTGCCGTCGAATCCATTGCGGGGCGACGGGACTGCTCACGGCCTGAAGTCCTTCATGGGAGTTCATTTCGGCGACTCATTCGAAGATGTCGAACGCCGCTATCCCCTCGGACTTGCGCAGACCAGCCCCTACGGTGCGCCGGCATACAGGCTCGAGGATGTGAGCGCCGCGAGCATTGAATATAGAGATGTCATTTACGAGTTCTCCGCAACCTCCGGCATGCAAATGGTGGTTGCCCATTTCGAGCCATCCGAGGGCCCCGACGTCTACCAGCAATTGCAAAAGACCTTCGGTGCCCCATCCTCCGCCGGCGCGCCGATCGAGGGTGCCGCGAGCGTCGATGCGCTGTGGCATCTGCCCGACGGCGGCAGCGTGCTGTTCAGCGGACCATTTCACCGGGTGGCGATGCTCGGAAAGGACGGCGCCGCGCTTAAGACAGACATCCGGCTGCGCGACGAAGTGCCGGAATCGACCTAGCGAACGCTTTTGATTAGCCCTACTCTTGTCCCGGACCCGTCGCACGGGGCGATGGACGAGCTTGGGGGTTTGCTCGTGTTCGCAAGACCGACGCTTCCATTTTCGATCGAAAGGAAGTACCACACCGAAGACCCGAGGCTTCGGTCACAAACCCCAGTGGAAAATAGCGCAGTTACTTGTATCGCGTCGCGGTCGCTTCGGCTTGCGTCTACCGGGGACGATCTGAGGGGTTGGTTTGGTCGTTGAGGGATTGAGGTGGCGATAGATTTCTCGCTGCGCGATTTTTTCGATCCGCTTGCGATTCTTCGGTTGAGACGGAATCTGCGCCGGACGCAATGGATGAGCGGCGACCAGCTTGGTGCTTACCAGGATGACCGGCTGCGCCGGATCGTTCGCCATGCCGTAAGGCAGGTTCCGTATTATCGTCAACTGTTCCATGAGCGCGGGCTGCACGCCGAGGACATCGAATCTTCCAAAGGCCTCCATCTGCTTCCGCTACTGACTCGCGAAACCGTCCGTCAGAACGTTGCCCTGTTTCATGCCGAAGACATGCGGAGCTATCGCCCCCGGTTGGCGCGGACCAGCGGTACCTCGGGACTGGCGCTGGAGTTCTACCTCGATCGCGATTCCAATGCGCTCGAGTTCGTCCATTATTGGCGCCATTGGGGATGGGCCGGTTATCGCCTGGGTCAACGCTTCGCGGAACTCGCCTCGGTACACTTCCTGCGGCGTCCGTATCTGGATGGACGAATTTCAGAAGTCCAACCTCTATTCGGCCGTCTGCTCTTGAATTCGATGACCCTGACCTCCGCGAATGTCGGCGAATACGCGGCTCAGCTGAGTAGGTTCCGGCCGCGTTACCTCAAAGGTCTGCCCTCCGCCCTGTATCACTTGGCGACCTTGCTGTCCGCGGCGAAGACTGCCGTCCCACCTCTTCGCGCGGTATTCTCCGGCGGCGAGAATGTGACGCGCGAGATGCGCGCATCGATCGAAGAGGTCTTTCAATGCCCGCTGCTGGACAGCTACGGCCAAATGGAGCGCACCGCGTGCATCGCGCAATGTCTCGAAGGAAGTTACCACGTCCTCTCCGACTACGGATTGCTGGAGCTGGTGGATCCCAGGCCGTCCGAAGAGGAGGGCATCGCGCTCGCGTCAGCAGTCGGCACCACATTGTACAATCGCGCGATGCCGCTGCTGCGCTATGAGATCGGCGATCTCATCGAGGTCTTTCAGCAGCCGGTCCAATGTCGCTGTGGCCGCAACTTTCCGGTCGTGCGGGGCGTCCGAGGCCGCGCCGCTACCGCGATCGTGACCCCCGAGGGGCGAGTCGAGAGCGCGCTGTTCGCCTTACCCAGCATCGTACCGGGAGTGGCTTTTATGCAGTTCGTCCAGGAATATTCTAACCGTGTTGATGTTAAGGTAGTTCGCACCGAGGCGTTCAACGCCGAATGCGAGGCGATGCTGAGGCGCTGCTTACGTGAGGCCCTGGGTCCATCGATGGAATTTCGAGTCTCCTTTGTCGCCTTGGACGAGACCGAGATAGAACCTTCGGGGAAACGCCCGGTCGCGATCTCCGCGCTCACCATTCAAAGCTGAGAGGATAGCCGGGCGCGGGTCCAGAGGTTCGACGCGATCCCGGCGGCGGCCTGGATGCCCCTCCAGGGCAGGCGGCGATGCGCGGGCAGGTGACGGTCGTAGATAGCTTCATATTCCTGCACCGCTACGCTGCCGCGAAGGATCTTGAAGGTTCCCGCGCCGGCGCTCAGGTTGAGCAGCGCGCCTTGTTGCGCAGCTTCGGCGATCAGAAGCGCGACGCTCAGCCGGTAGAGCCCCTCCTTTGGCGAACGTTGGAGGTCGTATCCGATGCATCCCGCGGTCATCACTCCATCCAGAATAAGATAGTTAAAGAAGCCGTCGATGCGGCCGTCCGCCACCAGGGTTCGATAGGTCAGGAACTTCTCTCCCAGAGTCATCGAAAAGAAGTTGGTATTGAACTGGGGGTTCAAGGCGGAGTGCTTTCCGAGATAGAGATCGCGATAGAGCGCCGTGATTCGTGGCAGTTGCTGCGAGAGAGTGGCTGGATCGCCATCGATCGAATACCGCGTTCGCTTCAGTTCGCGGAGATCCGCTCGCATGTTGCGGTGTTTGAGATAGTCGGGGTTGCTGGTGTCAAGCATATAAACTCTGCGGCTCGGCACCAGGCAGTAACCCTTGGCGCGCAGGGCTTCGATGCCGCAAGGGTCTGACCGCGGATTCATCGAACGGAACGCAATTGTGGAATCGGGAAACCGTCGGCTCAAGTATCCGGTGAGCGCGCCGACTTGCGCCGGCGCCAGCCCGTGCCTCGGATTCGTCGTCAGCAACCAGTTATTGACGAAGACCACGCGGTCGATGGATGCCCTGCGCAAGAGAACTCCCAACGGCGATGCCAGCCGCGTGAGCAGCGCGTCCGGCAGTCGCGGGTGGCGTCTGGCAAACTCCTGGAGCGTATATTCGAAGTAGTGTGCATAGGATGAGCAGATATTGGAATTCCCGGGCACCCGATCGGCGATCACCAGGGGAAGCACCCTACCATCGATAAGCAGGGCTTCTACCTGTACATTCGCATTGTCTATGTACGACCTCGCGCCGTTTTTGACCAGGCAGGCTACATAGCGGGTGGCGGCATCGGGCGCTGCGTCGATGCGATCAAACAGGCGGCCAATACTCTCCGCATCGAAGGTTTCGATGCTCATCGCGCAAACATAACACGTCTGAGCTTTGCGCTACGCGAAAGCCGCATCGCCCGAGCGGTGATGGCGCCTGCTAAGCCGTCGGTGAAGGATCGGACTTCCGGGCGCCCAGCAGATGGAGAGGCAGCACCTTGCCGGCCGGTGTAGCCAGTGGTTCCCCGATGACGACCCTTACTCCCTCGGCGTGCTGCCAGGTGCGGGCGGTAAGCGTCCCGCCATAGTGCTGCTTCAACTCCTTCAGAAAGCACTCCCGCACCCGTTCGGGGCTGAAACTTCCGGCGCGAGGACTCACGCGCAACGTCATCACCGTCTGCGCTTCGCCTTCCTCCTCAACCAACTGATAATCCCCTGGGCTGCCCCCCAGGCGTCGCGGCAGAGCTTCTTCCAAAACGCTAACCACGTCGGTTCCCGCCAGCGTCATCCCCTGGCCGGTTAGTTTCCCGTAACTGGCAATGTCGCGGATCTGCCGACCGTACCCGATCTGACCATACAGACAATCGCACTGAACCTTCTCGATGATCCCGCTATCGTCCATCTCGGCGTTGATCAAAGCTCGCGAGGCGAATGGCGTCAGTGTCGTGAACATCAGCGAATCGACTTCCGTCTCGGAAAGCGGTGCGAGCTTGCGGCGGCTAATCACGGCCAGCAAGTCCTCGAACAGATGGACGCAATTGCCGGTTTTCATGTTTTTGCATGCGTACCCCACCGGCCCAAGTTCCATGATGGCATAGCAGGGATAAACCTCCCCTCCCACCGCCTCCATAGTCGCGCGCTTGGCTGGGGTGAGCGCCTCTCCGACGACGGAGAATATGGTGCCGCTGATATCCAGCCCACGCTCCATTGCCACCGCGGCGACGCGCACCGCGGGGCTGACGAACCCACCCAGGCAGCATCGCTTACCAGCAGCCTTCTGGCGCGCGATAAATTCGGCTACCGGCGCGAAGTCATTGTCGGGTAGATAAGTCGGGAAGCGGCTGTCCGCTCCGGCCATCTTCGCGATGACGACCATCAGGCGAGTTGCGGCGCGGCAATGCCATGAATCCCACAGCGCGCCTCCTACCGCGTACCATCTTTCGACGTTCCAATGGACGCGGCGGCCCCGCACTGAAACCATCAGTCCCATCACCGATGGAAGGATGGGCATCTGCGAGATAAACGGGTCGTGCTCGATGCCCAGGTCGCGCGCCATCAGGGCCTGGTATTGCTCCCAGTGAACCTGAATCGGAACGCTATGCTGGGTTCGGGTACCCTCGCTGCGGCTGCCACCGGTCCGCGCCTCGATTCTCGCCGGCACCAGCGGATTGTCATAGCTGCGCTCGCCGGCCGCGATGACCTCGCCGCTGCGGACGATCGGCGTCTTGCCCTTGAGTTCGTCATGGGTCAGGTAAACGCCCGCGCGCAAGAGACCTTCGAGGGTTGGTTCGAGGCCATCATGGCGGACCGCCCGTTCCAAATCCGGGAAATCACACTGCGCTAATCGCAGCATAGAGCGGTAGGGGTTTTGCGGATTGGCGTATATCGCCCGCGCGGCCAAATCGAGAAAGTTGGCTTCGCGATTTTCGATGTTGCGGCGCAACCTTTCCGCCGGATCGGAAAATGCCGGCGTACGAGCGAGTTCGAAGATGCCGACCGCCATTTTGCTATAGCGACGAATTTCCGCGGAAATGTCCAAGTGCAGTCCCCCGCCGTGTGTATACGCCGAACTCCCCCCACGATGAAATCCTTTTTGGGAGGCTTCTGCGTCGCGCTACCGCCCTCGGCGGGGGCGCTTCCGCTATGCTTGGAGACCTTAACGGAGTATGGACTCGCGGGGCTTCCCTACACATACTATTTTCGGATTCATCATTATGAAGAGCAGAGTTCGACAACCGGTGCATATCGAACCCAAAGGATGGGGCCGCGAGGTGTGGCTCGCCAATAACGAGCTCTATTGCGGGAAAATCCTAGAAATCAACAAGGGCAAACGATGCTCGCTGCATTTCCATAAGCTCAAGACCGAGTCGTTTTTCCTCCGCGCGGGACGCCTGCGGGTCACTATCAAGGCCTCGGCGGATGCCGAGGAGATCGAGCAATTCATCTTGAATGCCGGGGAATGCATGGATATTCCGCCCGGCCTGGTGCATCAGATGGAGGCGCTGGAGGACGCGGAGCTCTACGAGTTTTCCACCCAGCATTTCAACAGCGATTCTCACCGCCTCGCGAAGGGCGATTAGCGTGATAGGATAAAGCAAAGGCGGGAGCGATTGGCAAAAGTTGCGCTGATAACCGGGGTCACGGGCCAGGATGGGTCGTACCTCGCGGAATTGCTGCTCAATAAGGGCTACGAGGTCCACGGCATCGTCAGGCGCAGCTCGAGCTTCGCGACGGCGCGCATCGACCATCTGCGGCGCGGCTTCGATGTCCCGGGCGAGGGACTGCAACTGCATTACGGGGACCTCGGCGACGGAACCGGCCTGAGACGCATCATCGAGCAGGTGCGCCCGGATGAGGTATACAACCTCGCCGCACAGTCGCATGTTCGGATTTCTTTCGATCAGCCCGAATACACTGCCGATGTAGTAGGTCTAGGCACACTAAGACTGCTGGAGACGCTTCGTGACCACAATCAGCGTCACGGACGCCAGGCTCGGATGTATCAGGCTGGATCCTCCGAGATGTTTGGCAAAGTGCAGAGCACGCCGCAAAACGAGTCCACCCCGTTCCATCCGCGAAGCCCCTACGCATGCGCCAAGGTGTACGCGCATTGGCAAACCGTCAACTATCGCGAGGCCTACGATCTGTTCGCGGTCAACGGCATCCTGTTCAATCATGAATCGCCGCGACGCGGCGAGAACTTTGTTACGCGCAAAATCACGCGCAGCCTCGGACGCATCAAGACGGGATTGCAGCAGCGGCTGTCGCTGGGAAACCTCGATGCCAAGCGCGATTGGGGATTCGCCGGTGATTATGTCGAAGCGATGTGGCTGATGCTGCAGCAGGAGCATCCCGACGATTACGTCATTGCAACCGGCGAGACTCATTCGGTTCAGGAGTTCCTCGAGTCGGCATTCAGTTGCGTGGAGTTGGATTGGAAAAAGTACGTGGACATCGATCCGCGGTTCTTCCGTCCCTCGGAAGTCGATTTGCTGATCGGCGATTCGAGCAAGGCGCGGCGCGTCCTCGAGTGGCAGCCCAAAGTGAAATTTCCCGAACTGGTCGCGATGATGGTCGCGGCCGATTTGGAACTCGCGCAGCGCGAACTGCGCGGTCGCTAGGTTCGTCGGGCGCGGTTCTTTCATCCACAGGCCACGTCACCTTTTTTCCGCATCTTTCCAAATTGGTACCAAGCCCCATCGCATAGTCATCTAGAGCCTATCTAGATACTCGCGGTCACCTGGGTTTGACCGACTGACCATCAGCCGGTTAGTCGGTCAGAATAATGCTTCGGGTGTTGCCGCAATCTTGATTCGGCTCATATTGGATATTCTGAATCTCGGCTGACAGCGGCTTCCGTGTGGGGGACCTTATGAGCCACCTGATGAGATCCAAAGTACTTGCACAACCGACCCTCGCCAGCACTCAGACTGTAATCGTATCTGACATTTTGTTTAAGCTTGCTACCGTTGAGCCGATCGAGTTCATCGATCTGACCGATCGCATCAACGAGCATCTTCAGCGCGAAAACATTCGCGATGGCGCGGTAACGGTATTTTCGCGACATACCACCGCGGCGATCAAAATCAACGAGGCTGAGGAACTCCTGCTCGAGGACTTCAAACATTTTCTCCGCCGCCTCTGCCCGGTCGGCCACGACTACAACCACAACGACATGAACCGTCGCAAGCCGCCCATCGCCGTCGATGAGCGCCCCAACGGTCATTCGCATCTGATGCATCTGCTGCTCGCGACCAGCGAGACCATTCCGGTGAGCGATTTCCGGCTTGCCCTCGGTACCTGGCAGCGGGTTTTCATGATCGAGCTGGACGGCCCCCGCTCGCGCGAAGTGATGGTGCGATGCCAGTCTTACCGGCCCGCCGGCGAAGCCAGGCCGACCGCGGCGAACAAGCGCAGCGGAAATGGGCAGGCTGGCTCGCATGCGACCGGCTTCGCAGGCGGCGGTAAATAGGTCACGGACCGCAGTCGGAATCGTCAGCTCTGGTAGCGGCGACTAATGTCGCGCTTTAGCGAGTCTTCGAAGTTCAGCCCAAGTAGCTGTTGTAACTTTGGGGTAGCTCGTTCCAGGACCTGCGGCGGGACGTTGGCGATCCGGGGTTCCATCGGCCGAATGACCTTTGATCCGTAGTTTATCAGCAATGAAACCCGTGGGTCGCCGGTCCGGTTCGGCGAAGTGTTATGCCACAACAGACCATGCGAGACGATCGCGCTTCCGCTTGCGCCGGTTACCGGCACTGCCTCATGCGCGAAGCGGGCGGGGTCAGGCGCGATGCCGCGGCGCTGGCTTCCGGGAACGACCAGGGTGGCGCCGTTTGATTCAGTGAAATCCTGCATCATCCAGATGACTTGCATCATCATGGGCGGACGCACCTCGAAGGGCCCGCGCATCGCCCAGTACGGATAGTCGATGTGGGCTCCCATCTCTCGCGCGCCCGGCTCCAGGATGCGCGCGGCGTAGGAACTAAGCGTCATGTCGTCGCCGAGCAAGGTCTCCGCAATCTCGATGAGCGTCGGATGCTGCACGAGGCGTTCGAAGATCTCGCCGCGATGAAGCAGGTTCGCGACGGTGCGCTGTCCGATGGCTGCATTTCGCGCGGGCAGCCCCTTGATCAGAGCAGCCTCACTGCATTCGAGCAGGATTCGGCGAGCCTCGCCTGCTTCCGAGCCGCTAATCAGCTCGGGCAGTATCGCATAGCCGTTGCCATCAATGAGCTCGGTAGCGATTTCCGATGCGTCGATCACTATTCCATGAGGCGGCGGAGGGTTTCAGGATCGACGCCGTTGGTCGTGGGGGTGAAACGAAGCAACTCCGCCTCCGACGCGCCCGCGTGATACTGGCGTGCGATCTCGTCAGGATTGAGCGCTGCACCCATCAAATTTTTGCCCAGCTCGTTGCGCATCCACTCGTGCCATTCGGATTTGGGAACGCTGTCGATCGACAATTCAACCCCGTTGTTGTCGGGATCGCGATAGTAAAGCGACATCGTGATTCCATGATGCATCGCGCCCTGCGGCACTATGCCGGCTGCCTTCAAACGTTCGTAGCTCGCGATCCAATCGCCGATGCTCGGATAGAAAAACGCCATGTGATCGAGGCCGGAGCTATGTTTCGGTTTCTCGATGGTACCGGGGATCGCGAACAACGCGATGCGATGGTGCTCGTCGTCATGCGTCAGGAACGCCGCGAACTCGTTCTGGAACAGGACCTGCGCATTCAGCACTGTCTTGTACCACTCGATCATTTCCTTGAGGCGCGTGGTGCGAAGAACGACATGCGAGAGCCTCGGAGGTTTGATTGTCTGATCGGCTCTAATCCTTGTTGATTCCGCGCCCATACCGGATCCTCCCGGGATTACGAAATCGCCTTCGAACCTGGACGATAGCTGCGATGAAACGCTTCGCGCAATGACGAACAGCTACTCGATCTTCGCGATCGCTTCCTGCGAAACTTCCCACAACTTCATCGCGTGATCGGCATCCAGGGCATACGGCATCACGCCCGAGAACGGATTCTCGCTGGTCCATGGCCTCGCGATGCCGCAATCTTCCAGGTAGTGCCCGCCGTTGCCTTCCAGTTCCGGCGCGACCGCGGCATAGATCGAAGTTGCCGCGCCCTGTTCGGGAGTCTTGAAGCGCGGGTTGATGTTGCCCGCTTCGTCGATCCAACCCATCGCGAGTTGCTCTTCGCGCGGAACGAATTTCTGCAGACCGCTCATGATGCCGCCCGGATGCACCGCGTTTGCGATGATGCCGTCGCCGGCCCATCGCTGGGTGACGCCGACCGCGAACAGCGCATTGGCAGTCTTGGATTGTCCGTAGGCCGACCAGCGCTCGTATTCGCGCGCGCGGAAATTCAGATCATCGAAGATCACATCCGATCGACGATGTCCAATCGAGGTAAGCTCGACCACGCGCGCCTTGCGTGCCGCCTTCAGCGCGGGCAACAACCCGACCGTGAGTGCAAAATGACCGATGTGGTTGGTCCCGAACTGCGATTCGAAGCCATCCTCGGTATAGGCGAGAGGTGTAGCCATGATGCCGGCATTGTTGATCAGCAGATGCAGCGGGCGTCCGGTGGCGAGGAACTGCGCGACGAATGCGCGCACCGATTTGAGCGAGCCCAGATTCAGCATTGCGAATTCGATCGCATCCTTGCCGGTGTCCTGGCGCAATGTTGCGGCGACCGACTCGCCTTTGGCGCGATCGCGGGTGGCAATGACGACGCGGGCGCCCGCGGTAGCGAGTGCGCGAACAGTCTCAATACCGATGCCCGAGGCGCCGCCGGTCACGATGGCCTCGCGATCGCGGAGATCGTGGCCCGCGATGACTTCGCGCGCGGTTGAACGGGCGCCGAATTTCGAAGCCGAAGGATCCTGTCCAGATGATTTGTCGCTCATGCTCCTTGGTATATCGTCCGCGCTCGTTCCATGCGACTGTCCCGTCGGTTGAAGGGCAGCCTCCAGCGCGAATGTTGCGGTCAACGTTCCATTGACATTGGCCATCCCCGGGGGTGAAACGGCTATGAAGCTGTGGAGCAAACGACATTGTTCTCTGCTTTCTGTTGGTCTAGTACTATCGGCTAGCTTGACCGGGAAGGGACCTCGGATAGCGATCGCCGGTTTCCGCGACCAGGCATGAAGGGGAGGATGCTATGAATAAGAGACTCGCTCGCACACTGTGTGCGTTGTTGACGATTGCGTTGTCAGCTTGTGCTTCCGCCAAAGTTGCGGATCAAACAGACAGCGCTCCAGCACCCACGGCTACGCGGCCAAATCAAATCGTGGTCTATCCATTTGCCTCCAATCCCAATGAAGTAACGCTCAATCAAAGTATCGTTCAGCGAGCGTATCGAAACGTCTCGGGAGAGAACCAGACCGCATCGCAACAGAAGATCGCCACCGACACCGCCTCGAGTCTTTGCCAAAGCGTAGTCACCAATCTGATCGCCAAAGGCTACAAAGCCGTATGCCTCAAGCGCGGAGAGCCCATCGCGGATAACAACACGCTGGTCGTCGACGGTGAATTTACCGACCTGAGCGAGGGCAACCGCCTAAGGCGCCTGGTGATCGGATTCGGTGCGGGCGCATCGGCCTTGGACAGCACCGTCCACGTTTACCAACATACCGGTTCGGGAAGTCAGCAGCTGATCGATTTCAACACTCATGCGGACAGCGGCAAGATGCCCGGCGCGGCTGTGATGGGTCCCGCTGGTGTAGCCGCGGGCGGCGGTGCCGCCGTGGTGGCAGGAACCAATGTCGCGATGGGTGGCGCCAAGAGCTATACCTCGACCACCGGCTATCTCGCTGACAAGACTGCTACACAGATCACGGACGTAATCACCCAATACTATGCGCAGCACGGGTGGTCGTCGTAGGGGAGCCTTAACTCATCCGGCCAGAGGCTTGAGGTTCCTCCTCACTTGCTCTTCATAAGTCTCCAGCACCGATAGCGTCTCGTTGTCCGCCGGATAGAACACCTCGACGTGCAACTCCTGCAGGGTCACGTCATGCGGAGTTGCAACCGTAGTCACGGTGCTGAACATGCGCGCGATCTTGCCCTGCAGGTTCAGCTCCATGGGCAGAATCAAATCATGCGGCGCCTCCAGGTCGGGTTCGCGCCAACGTGGCGGGATGCCGGGGTAGGCCAGTATTTCGGTGATCAGTCTTCGCAGTTCGTCGTCGCGCGCCCACGCCAATCTTCGGTAGGCTTCGTTCAGGAGCGATTTCGCGATCGCCTCCCAATTCACGATGATCTTGCGAAAGCCATTGGGATCAAAAATGAGATGCAGCACGTTGAGGCGAGGCGCCTTCGATACGGTCAGCGGCGTCAGCCCTGCCGGCTCTTTTCCTGAGACCATCGTGAGAAAACGAACGAACGCCGCATTCGCCATCACGATGTTCCAGTGACGATCGTGGGCCAGCGCGCTGCGAGGCTCGTTGGATTTGAGAATCACCTCGACCGCGGCGCGCACCTGCGTCATGCGAGGATCATCCAGGCTGGTTTCGCCGTACACCGGCGCGTAGCCCGCCGCCAGCAGCAGGAAGTTCCGTTCGCGCAGGGGGATGTCGAGCACGTTGGAGAGCATCAGCAGCATTTCCCGGCTCGGTTCCGCCCGCCCGGTTTCGAGGAAGCTGATGTGACGCGCCGAGACTTCGGCATCGAGCGCGAGGTCAAGCTGGCTGAGGTGCCGCGCCTCGCGCCATCGGCGCAGCAGTGGTCCGACGCCGCTCGGTTCAACCGCGGTTCCATTGCGATGAATGTCCATACCTCTATCCTTAACAGCGCCGCGCGCGCTGGGCGATTACCTGCGAGGTAATGGTCGTCCGGCTAGTTGCCTTTGACGTAGCCCATCGCATTGATGATGAGGCCGTCGCGGACCTGCATCAGGTTGACCCCGCGCACCGAGTTCGCCTCACCCTCGCCCCAGCAGAAGCGCCATCGGATGATCGCGCGATCGCCGGCGACGACTACATCTTCGAGGTTGAAATGGGTGCCCGTCGCGGTCGCGATTCCGGTCCATAGCGCGACGCACGCATCGCGCCCGACGTGCCGCGATCCATTCGGCGCCGGCGTAGTGTTTTCGACCACGCAGTCTTCGGCAACCAGCTCGGGCAATGGCGAGGGATCGTGCTTTTGAAAAACGTCATTGAACCGGCGCATCACTTCGGTGGTTTCTATGCTCATGATTCGATCCTTTACGGAGAGTTGGTTTTCCGATGAGGCGCGATCGCTCGTACCTCATCGGCCGGGTTGGCGAACTACTTCTGCGGCGGTGCGGCGGGCGCTTCGTCGACGAAACCGGTGACGGCTTTCAGACGGCCGTCGGCGGACAACACGCCGAAGTCAGTGCCTACGAAATGTAGCGGCGCGTCCTTGGTGCCGCCGGCCTCCCACTGGAAGCGCACGCGATCGTTGTAGGCATCGACGCCGTCCTTGAGCCGAAACTGGTAGGCGTCGTTGAAGCGCTCGTGCACCGTCGCAATCATCGCGCTGATACCCTCATGGCCGTCACCGGTGCGATGTGGGTCGGTGTAGTTGGCGTCCTCGGTCCACGCCTTCGCGATGATGGAGCGTCGCTTCGCGGCGTCCCGTTCGTTCCATGCGGCGATGTAGCGCTCGACGGTCTCTTTGGCATTGCTCATGACACGACTCCTTTTGTTGGTGCGATGTGCATGCGCATCATTTGCGCACGCAGGGGAGTCGCATCAATTACGTGCGAGGTTATGGTCGCGACAGCGGCTTAGAAGAGCGGAGTTTTGACCAGCGCGGCGATGTTGGCGCCGAGCCTGGTGAAGTCTTTTGGATTCCATGTGTAGAGCGTCCGGGCGCGCGCTTTAATAGCGCAATGGCCGAGCCCCGCATCATAGATCGCGCGACCCGCAATTCCTGCGGCTGCCGAGGATTCGAGAGCCTTCCAATATTCGCGCTCGTCGAGGCTCACAATCGTCAGGCGCTCACGCACATCGCCGATAAATAGCATCGCCTGATCGCAGCTGACGCGATCCCCGCCGGTCCGGCCGGTAAGCGAGCAATAAATCTCCGCCATACTGTGAGCGCCGCAGCTCGCCTCGTTCTTGCGAAAGCGCAGGAAGGTTTCGAGGCTCGAGTCGTGAAATTGATGATTGGCGTAAAATACCGCGATCAACACCGAGGTATCGGGTCCACAGCCCCGCAAAAGGATGAGCCAAGCTTGCCGCTTAGCCGGCGGCGGCTTCCTTCGGGGGCGTGGCGAGCTCGCGCTCCAGGCGCTCGATGTCCGCGGGTGACAAGCTGAAGTATTTTGCGTCCGGATGATGGATCACGATCGCGCTGACCGATGCCTCGGGATCCATCATGTAGCCCTCGGTCAGGCGCACATCGACGCTCTGCTTCTCGACCTCGAGGAGGCGGAAAATCTGCTCCTGATCTTCCATCCGCGGACATGCAGGGTATCCCGGCGAGAAGCGCTTGCCGTGATAATGCGCCTGGTAGAGATCCTTCTTCGTGGTTCCAGCCACGTCACCGATACCCCACATCGTGCGGATTTTCTCGTGCAGCAGTTCCGCGAATGCCTCGGCGCCTTCGAGCCCAAGCACCTGCAGAATGTGCGAGCGCAAGTAGTCGCCCTTGTTCTTCCATTCCTCGGCCAGCGCGCGAATGCCGGTTCCGATCGTGGTGATGAAGAAGTTCACGTAGTCGAGGCGTCCCGAATCGCGCGGCGCGAGGTAGTCCGCGAGGGAAAGGCCCGGCGCATCGGTCTGGCGACCGAAGATGAAAGTCTCCAGTACGGTCTTGCCGTCGGGGCTGAGGATCATCACGGTGCGATCGCCGTCGGTCTGCGCGGGGAAAAATTTGTAAATCGCGTTGGCGCTGATGTCGCGCCGAGCGATCATCAGATGCGCGACTTCCTCCACCGCATCGCTCAGTTCGCGAGCTTTCGCATCGCCAGTGGCGAGCGCTTCCTCGAAATTCTTGAAGCCGAGATGTTTCGCATACAGCGACTTGGGATTGATGTAATCGAAGATCTCGCCGAGGTCGTAGTCGCGCAACACATGAAGCTTCAAGTCGGGAGGCCGCGGAATCTCGATATCGTGGCGCACGCTGGCGCGCACTATCGGCTTGGCCGGCGCGTCGACCACCTTCGAAGCGTTTGCCTGCAGGCGCTGCGTCTCCTCTTCGAGGCGAATGGTCAGCGACTTGCGCGCCTCGCGATCCATGATCTGATTCGCGAGGTCGAGCCCGTTCATCGCGTCGTTGGCGTATGCGACCAGTCCTTCGTACTCGGGCGCAATCCTGATGCGCGTGAAACGATTGCTCAGCGCCGCGCCGCCGACCAGGATCGGGCAAGCGATGTCTGCGGTCTTCAAATCCTGCGCCGTGATCACCATCATCTGCGCCGATTTGACCAGCAGCCCTGACAGCCCGATCGCATCAGGGCGATGCTCGCGGTAGGCCTTGATCAGTTCCTCGGGTGGCACCTTGATGCCGAGGTTGACGACGTTGTAGCCGTTGTTGCCGAGAATAATCTCGACCAGATTTTTTCCGATGTCGTGGACGTCGCCCTTAACCGTCGCCAGGATGATTTTGCCCTTGCTGACGTTCTCGGTCTTGGTCATGTGCGGTTCGAGATGCGCGACGGCGGCCTTCATCGCTTCGGCCGATTGCAACACCTCGGCGACGATCATCTGATTCGCGTTGAACAGCCGCCCCACCTCGTCCATCCCCTTCATCAACGGGCCGTTGATGATCTCCAGCGGGCCGCGCGCGGTGAGCGCCTCGTTCAAATCCTCGAACAGGCCGTCCTTGGAACCCTCCAAAATGTAGAGCGCGAGGCGTTCGTCAAGCGGCATCGAGCGGCGATCCTCGACGGTCTGTTTGGCCTTGCGCTCGCGGAAGTGCGCCGCGAATGCCGCGATCGGATCCGCGCCGCGCCACCAGATGAGATCCTCGGCGAGCTTGCGCTCCTCCTCCGGAATCGATGGGTAGCGCTCGAGCTTTTCGGAGTTGACGATCGCGAGGTCGAGCCCAGCCTGCACGCAATGGTACAGCATCACCGAGTTGAGCACCTCGCGGCCGGCCTCGGGCAGCCCGAACGAAACGTTGGAGATGCCCAGCACAGTTTTGCAGTCCGGCAGCGCTTCCTTGATGAGCCGGATGCCCTCGATCGTCTCGACGCCCGAGCCGATGTAATTTTTGTCGCCGGTGCCGACCGGAAACACCAGCGGATCGAAGATAATGTCCTCCGGCTCGACGCCGTACTTTTCCGTGAGCATTTGAAACGAACGTTGCGCGACTTGCAGTTTGCGCTCGCGCGTGACCGCCTGCGCCTGCTGCTTGTCCTCGTCGATGCAGCCGACCACCAGCGCCGCGCCGAAGCGTCGCGCCAGCGGCACCACTTTCTTGAAGCGCTCCTCGCCATCTTCGAGGTTGATCGAATTGATGATCGCCTTGCCCTGCGAACGCTTGAGCGATTCCTCGATGACGGCGGCGTCGGTCGAATCGATCATCAGCGGAACTTTGATTTTCTTGACCAGGATGTCGAGGAAGGTGGTGATGTCCGCCATCTCGTTGCGATCGGGGTCTTGCAGGTTGACGTCGACCACATGCGCGCCCTTGCGCACCTGCAGCCGTCCGATTTCCGAAGCTTCCTCGAACTTGCCTTGCGCGATCAGGCGTTTGAACTTGCGGCTGCCCAACACGTTGGTGCGCTCGCCGACGATCACCGGACGTGTATCGTTGTCGATCACCAGCGTCTCGATTCCCGAGACGACCGAGCGGCGCAGCGTCGAGGGGACGCGAGGCTTCTTGCCCGCGGCCGCATCGACGAGCAGCTTGATGTGTTCCGGAGTGGTCCCGCAACATCCACCGACCAGGTTCACCCATCCGTTGTCGATGAAGCGCGCGATTTTGCCCGCGAACATCTCGGGCGTCTCATTATATCTCCCGTCCTCGTCGGGCAGACCGGCATTGGGAACGCATGAGACGTCGAAGCGGCTTATCTCCGAAAGCGTGCGGAGGTGGTCGGTCATAAAGTCCGGACCGGTGGCGCAGTTGAGGCCCATCCATAGGAGGTCGCGGTTTGCAAGCGACACGTAAAACGCCTCGATGTCCTGGCCCGCGAGCAGCGTGCCCATCGTCTCGATAGTTCCCTGCACCGAGACCGCAACCGGCGCGCCGGTCTTCCGGACCGCGCGCTCGATGCCGGTCAGCACCGCCTTGACGTTGATGGTGTCCTGGACCGTTTCGACCAGCAGGACATCTACGCCACCCTCGATGAGGCCGAGCGCCTGTTCCTCGTATGCATCCGCGACCTGATCGAAGGTGATGCCTCCGGTGACCGAGATGGTCTTGGTGCCGGGGCCCATCGAGCCGATGACGAAGCGCGGTTTGTCCGGAGTGCTGAAAGCGTCGGCTTCGAGGCGGGCCAGCTCGGCGGCGCGACGATTGATTAGACCGGTTTGGTCCGCCAGACCGTATTCGCCCAGAACGTAAGGGATTGCGCCGAAGGTCGCGGTTTCGATAAGGTCCGCGCCGACTTCCAGGAAGCTGCGATGCATCTGGCGGATAGCGTCGGGACGGGTGAGCACGACGTGTTCGTTGCAACCCTCGTACTGTGGGCCGCCAAAATCTTCGGGTCCGAAGTTGAGCCCTTGAATGTAGGTGCCGAACGCACCGTCGATCACCAGGATACGGTTCGCCAGCAGCTCGCGAAGGAGCTTTATTCGCGACGAGTCAGTTAGCATCAAAGCCTCAGAATCTGTTAAGACGAACCTGAAAGTTTAACCCAGTGACGCAGCGCTCGCAATTTACCCAGTCCATAGACCGAAACCCACGATGAGTTCGCCACGTAGCGTATTGGTTACCGGCGGCGGCGGTTTTATCGGCTCCAACCTGGTCGATGCGCTTATCGCGCGCGACCTCAAGGTCCGCGTCATCGATATCTTCGCGACCGGCAGCCGCAACAACCTGAACCCCTGCGCCGAATTAATCGAGGCCGACATCCGCGACGGCGAAGCGATTCGAGCCGCCTTCCACGGCATCGATTGCGTGTTCCATGCCGCCGCGCTCCCGCGCATCCCGCTCTCGATCGCCGAGCCGGTCCAGACCCACATGACCAACGTCGTGGGCACCCTTAATGTGCTCATCGCGGCGCGGGATGCCAAGGTGCGGCGGGTCGTCTATTCGGGGTCATCATCTGTATATGGCGATCAGGCGGTGATGCCGCTGGTCGAGACGATGGCGCCCAATCCGCTCAATCCATACGCGCTGCAAAAGTACGTCGGCGAGCAATACACCCGAATGTTCCACCGGCTTTTCGCGATGGAAACTCTCACCCTGCGCTATTTCAATGTCTATGGGCCGCGGATGGCATCCGAGGGAGCCTACGTTACAGTGATATCGGCGTTCATGGCCGCGCGCCGGCGCGGCGAGCCGATGAAAATCCACGGCAGCGGCGAACAGACCCGCGACTTTACCCATGTCAATGATGTGGTCGCCGCGAATATCCTCGCGATGGATGCCGCGATCGCCGACGGACGCGCAATCAATATCGGAGCGGGCCGCAACGTCAGCATCAATCGCATCGCGGACCTTCTTGGAGGGCCGCGCGTTCAAGTCGAAGCGCGCAAGGGTGACATGCGCGATACCCTCGCCGATACCACCGAGGCTTGGCGCGTGCTGGGATGGCGTCCGCGCGTCACCGTCGAGGAGGGCATCGCACAAATAGTGCGCCCCGACGCTCGCGCTTGAACGATCTTCGGGCCGCCCAAGACGCGCTCCCCGCCTGAAAGCAGCAACTTCTTTAAATCCGGTAGGTCCCGAAAGGCATTTGCCGGCGATCCGAGCGGCGCCATTCGTGGCAATCTCGCTACATGCTAGATGCCTTGAGGAGACAAGATGCATTTAGCACAACATTTGTCCTTATACGTTTTGTATTATTTACGCACTATCAGTAGACTTTTGGTCATTTTAGTCCCTTCCTGTAACGGCATAGCTGTTGCTTACCATTGGCACACTTCTATTGCCGCAGGGGGGACGCCGACATGCATTATCTTCGCCAGCCACGAGGACAAGTCATCGTCCTGATGGCTCTTTCAGTGACCGTCCTGCTCGGCTTTCTGGGGCTGGCCACCGATGTCGGGGTTTTGTGGGCCACCAAGCGCAAGGCGCAAACCGCTGCCGATGCTGCCGCCGTCGCCGGAGTCAACGCCACCATGAGCTCCGAGGGCGGGAGCTATTCCACCGCGGCGACCGACGTCGCGGCACTCAATGGCTTCACCAATGGCCAAGACAACATCGTGGTAACGCCGAGCCAGCCAACTCCAGTCGGCTATCCCGCCGGAACCTATGTCCAGGTCGATCTTAAAGTGCCGGTAAAGACCTACTTTCTAAGCGTGGTCGGCTACAAGACCATCAACATCAGTGTCAGCGCGCTGGCCGGCAATACCAGCGGTCCTAACACTATCATCGCGCTCAACGGCTCCGGCCCCGGTGTCACCATCGATGGTCCCAGCGTTAATGTGGCGTGCGGAGTGATGAGCAATTCCAGCAGTTCGTCGTCCCTGACGGTTAAGAATGGTGGCTCGATTACCGCCGCTTCCATCGGTGTGGTTGGCGGAACCAGCGGGACCGTGCCTGCCAACGTGAAGACCCACTGCGCCCCGGTACAAAATCCATTTAACAATTGGACCCAGCCTAGCCCGAGCAATTGCACACGCCATAGCACCACCAACAGCGGGACGCATACCATCACCACGACCTCTACGGTTCCGTCTAATCAGGTTTACTCAGGCGGCAGCAGTAACTGCGGCCAAAGCATACAATCACCGTACAACTCTCATACCCACAGCTATACGCCGATTACCGTGACCTTCTCGGGAGGAAACTGCGGAAACCACATAAGCTGTGGAGGCTCCGGCCAGCCCACCTGCCAGAATGTGACTTGCGACTTCAATCCCGGCCAGTATCAGTGCGTGAATACCGGCAGCGGCGGGTTCGGAAGCGGCGCCGCCAGATTTTTCTATGCCAAGGCTGATGAGTGGGAGGGAGATTGGGGCAACGCGTCCATAGGTTTCGTTCGCACCGGGGGTGCGCATAATCCCGGCGATCAATGGGGCGGCCATTTTGAGAATGCCTGGTGGGGCGGCACGGTTACCCCGAGCATCGAGATCGGTCCTAACGCTTCGGGATGCACTGCTAACTTCAACTCCGGCTCCTACAAATTCCTTGGCAATGTCTGTCTTAAGGGCAACAACACCATCAACCTGCAACCGGGCACCTATTGCGGAGGCATAACTATCGCGGACGATGACTATGGCAACGGTCCTACTGTGAACTTTGCCCCCGGAACCTATATATGCGGCGGTGGCGGGCTGAATATTTCCGGACACTGCTCACTCAACGGCACCGGCTGCACCTTTCACAACACCGCCGATACTTCGAGCGACGGATACGCGAATGGCCCCATCAGTTGCGGAGCCAACTCTACTGATAGCGTCCACTGCAACCTCAGCGCGCCTACCTCGGGCTCCTGCAAGGGGATGCTGTTCACGCAGGATAAGTCAATTGGCGGCTCCAGCGGTTGGGGCAGCGGATGGGGATGGGGAGGCGGTTCGAGCAGCGCATCGAATTGCACCATCAAGTGCGACTCGTCATCCCACGTCGACGGGGCCTGCTACTTGCCCAATGCCAAATGTACCTTCGCGGGTAACTCGAGCAGCCATGGCTATACCATCGTAGTCGCGGACTCGGTCACTATAACCGGCAATACTACCCAGACCCACAATTGTGACTATACGTCGCTGGCCAATGGCGTCGGGCCAATCATGACCAGTGCACTGTTCAAGTAGGCAGGTCTGAAAATGGTGCGGGTACTTCGACTTCTTAAGTCCGGGCAAGCTGCCACTGAGCTGGCGCTGGTTGCTCCGGTCCTTGCTGTACTGCTGATTGGAGCGGGAGATTTCGCGCGCGCCTTCTACTTCAACCAGCAAGTGATTGCGGCGGCGCGCGCGGGCGCGCAATACGCTTCGCAAAGTGTTACCACGGCCTCGGATACTACCGGTATCCGTGCCGCGGCGATTGCCAATGGGATCAACGTTTCCGGATTGGATGCGACTTCCACTTCATGTACCTGCCAGTCTCCACCTCCGACCGGGCAGACGGCTTGCGCGAACGGTTATTGCAATGGCGCGAATTCGCAAGCGACCTATGTAACAGTTACCACCACTGCTACCTTCAGGACGCTGGTTAGCTATCCTGGCATTCCCCGGACTTCGACCATGTCCGGTAAGGCGATCATGCAGGTCCAGGATTAAGGACTGCACGCGGTGCGCAACCGGTATCATTGCTCCCGCGGCCAATCAGCAGTCGAGTTCGCGATGGTCGCAACCGCTTTTCTGCTCTTCATCAGCGGAGTGATGATGATGGCCGAGGCAGTGCTGGCTTACAGCAGCATGTCCTCAGCGGCCGAGGAAGCGGTGCGCTATGCGGTCGCCAACGGCCCTAACAGCCCGGCTCCGGCTACTACCGCGCAGATCCAGCAGATCGCGATCGGCATGGTGCCGCAAGTTCATTTGACCACCAGCAATGTCAGCGTGAGCTGGATTACCGACGCGAACCTTGCCACCCGCAAGGATGCCAAGGTCGTGGTTTCCTATGACTATCCGCTCAAAATCCCCTGGATCGCGCATGCCACTCTGCATCTGAGCGCAACCTCGCAGATGATGGCCGCGCAGTAGAGCCCCCTCTTCCAGTCGACAGCAGCATCGCTCGTGCGTTGCCCAGCTTTTGCGCCGCTTTTAATAGTTACGCACTTGATGTAACGAAGGGACGGGAGCGTTGCAAAATGTCCAGTCCCTATTACAAACAACATTGGATCGATATCGAACCCGAACGCCACGCCGCCTACGACCAGATCCTCGGTTATCATCCCGCGTTGGAGCCGATCATCCAGCCTCTGGAACTGAAACCTGGGTTGCGCGTGCTCGACGTCGGCTCCGGTCCCGCGCATACCACCATGGAACTGGCCCGCCGCGTCGGGCCCTCAGGCAAGGTGATGGGTGTCGACATCAATGCCGAGTTCGTCGCGAAGTCGACGGCGCGCGCTCGCGAGGCCAAGCTTCCCATCGAGTTCACCCATAGTGGGTTTCCGCCGCTGCCGTTTCCTAACGCCGGCTTCGATCGGGTGTTCTGCAAAAATGTTCTTGAGTATGTTGATTCCGCCGCGGATACTGTCGCAGAAATGGCGCGGGTGACGGCGCCGGGAGGAATCGTGGTCGCGTCCGACAGCGACTGGGATCTGATGGTGCTCGAAACCGGCGCGGAGAATCGCGAACGCAATGAGCGCGTGCTGGCGGCCTCGAAGTCGATCGCTATCAATCAGCCGCGCATCGGCAGGATGCTGTTCGGGATGTTTCGCGAAGCGGGACTGCGCGACGTGAAAGTCGAAATCATGGCCGGCGCCGATACCGCCGGGCGTTCGCTGCCAATGCTCAAGGCGAGCTTCGCACGCTACGCCCGCGACTCGAAGCGCATCGCCGCCGACGAGGTAACTCAGTGGCTCGCATCCATCGATCGCGCGATTGAACAGGGCAACTATCTCTTCGTGCTGCCGCAATTCATCGTGCGCGGCGTGAAGCCGTGACGCCGGGTGGCGCACAGTCCGCGGCCCTTCGCCGTGCTGATTGGACGGGGGAACTATGATCGTTGCGTGGCTCGCATTCGTTGATGGTTTACTCGCGGTGGCGCTGCTGGTTTTTGGCGTCGTCGGCGCGCATTGGTATCTGGTCCGGCCATTTTCCGGCTTCCAGATGTTCCTGCTCGGATTCTTTCTCGGATTCCTCGCCCTGATACTGGGCTTGATCGGAATCTTCGCGACCCGCAATCCGCTGCGCGCTGCCGGCCGCCCGCGCGCTGTTTTCGGCACTGTGCTGGGGCTATTCGCGATCGCGCCGGTGCTGTGGGTTATTTTCACCGGCCCCAAAGTTCCCGCGATCAACGACATCACCACCGATGTGGACAACCCTCCCGAGTTCGCCCACGCGCAGGAATTGGATGCCAACCGCGGTCGCGACATGAAGTACGACAAGGAGAAGTACGCGAAGAAGCAGACCGAGGGTTATCCGCCGCTTGCGCCGCTGAAGATGCCGGAACCGCCCGACGATGCATTCAAGACCGTCCAGCGTACCGCCGCACAGATGCCGACCTGGACCATCACCATCACCGACCCCGCTACCCGGACCATCGAGGGTTACTCAACTTCGGACCTCTTTCACTTCAATGACGACTTCGTCATCGTGGTGCGCCAAGGCGAGAGCGGTGGCAGCCTTCTGGAAATGCGCTCGAAATCGCGCGACGGCATCGGCGACAACGGCGTCAATCACAAGCGCATCAAGGATTTCTTCGCCGCGATTTCGCCGGGGTCGGCTAGTTGAGGTCAGGAGAGTAAGTCGCCGACTACGTGGAACGGCCACATGACCACGGCTCCGACCGCGCCGAGCACCGACCCGACCGCACCGCCGGTATCTTCCGTTACTTCGCCTGTCTTATGCGCAGTCGTAGCGCATCCCATCGCGAGAATGCCCGACAAAACGAGAATCGGAAGCGCGCGTTTGAGATGATTCATAGGCGATGCTCCATAGGTGGGTGAAGTGATTGCATATCTGACGAAGATCGGCGCCCTTTCCATCAATCCTTCACCCATCGGCAAGCTTGACGCCGAACCGGAGGGATGAAACTTTCTCGATTCCACTACCTTCAGATCCAAACAGGACGGAATTATGCCCGAAGCTAAAACCAGGATCGCACTCGCGTTGTCCGCAATGCCCGACACTCCACCGCAGACGATTATCGATCTCTCAAAAAACGTGGAAGACAACGGCCTCGCCGGAGTTTTCATGACCGAGGCCGGCAACGATTCGCTCGCCTATTGCATCGGCATTGGCGCGCATACTCGCAACATCAAGCTGGGCACCGCGATCACGAACATTTACCTGCGTCATCCCGCGCTGCTCGCGAATGAAGCCGCGGCGGTGCAGGAATTCACCGGCGGACGCTTCATCCTCGGCCTGGGCACCGGGCATCGCGAGATGAACACCATCCTCGGCATCGAGATGGGCGAACCGATGGCGAAAATGCGCGAGGTGGTAACCACGCTTCGCAAGGCGATCGACGGCGGCCGCACCGGACCCAAAGTCACTTCGAAGCTGCCCATCTACCTCGCGGGCGTGTCGCGTCCGATGGTGAAGCTGGCGGGCGAAATCGCCGATGGCGTCATCTTCAATTTTTTTCCGCCCGCGCGCGTCAAGCAGGCCCTGGGCGAACTGGCCGAGGGCGCGAAGACCGCCAATCGCAACGTCAGCGACATCGAGCCGACGCTGTTCGCGACAGCATTCATTTCCGATGACCTCGAGGCGGCGCGGCGTCCGGCGCGGAAACTGCTGTCGCGCTACGGCGCATTGCGCTTCTACGGCAACATGCTGGCGAACGCTGGTTTCAAGAAGCGAGATCGAAGGGATTCGTGCGGCGGGTCGTGACGAACCGAAAGCGATGGCGGCGGTGAGCGACAACATGATCGATTCTGCGCTGCTGGTCGGACCCGAAGCGCGCATTCGGGAGCGCCTCGCGGAGCTTGCGGCGCCGGGCCTCGGCACCGTGATCGTGTTCGTCAACCCTGTCAATGAGGATCGGGTGAGCGGCAACAAGCGAGCCATCCGCGCGCTGAAAGCCTAAGAAAGATTTCTGACTTCCGTTTTCCCTCTCCTTCAGGGAGCGGGTGGCGCTACTGCGCCGAGAGAGGTGTAAGAAGCATCATGCCCAAGTACGCGATCGTCACTGGAGGCGCGCGCGGCCTCGGACTCGGAATCGTCAATGCGCTCTTCGAACACAACGTCGTCGACGAGGTCGCCGTCATCGATCTCAAACTGGCGCCTGCCGCCCGATGCGATCGCCAAAAAGGTGCATGGCTTCACCGCCGATGTGACCGACGAAAAGCAGGTCCATCAGGCCGTCGAAGCGATTGCCGCGAAGCTCGGTCCGAATCCCGCCGTGCTATGCAACAACGCCGGTGGCGGCGAGCGCGCATGGTTCGAGCACGGGCGCGAGGGCGAATGGGAAACCGTCGAGATCTTTCGCCGCTATGTCGATTTGAACCTGAATTCCGTGCACATCGTGACCCGCGAGGTCGCGCCTCGAATGAAAGCCGGCGCGGCGATTTGCAATACCGCCTCGATCGCCGGGCAACTGGCGAGCCCCTTCCTGGCGGCATACGCGGCCGCCAAAGCAGGCGTTATTTCCTACAGCAAGACCTGCGCGCTGCAGTTGGGCCCCAAGGGGATCCGCGTCAATGCGGTCGCGCCCGGTCTCATCTACACCCAGGTGTGGGAAAACCTCGGTGCCGCGCTCGGCGGTGGCGACGCCAAGGCGCGTGAGACCTTTGAAGCGACGGTGCGGAGCATGGTGCCGCTCGGCCGCGAGCAGACCATGCAGGACATCGGCCGAACAGTCGCGTGGCTATGCTCCGAGCAGGCGCAAAATGTAACCGGGCAGACCATCGCGATCGACGGCGGCATCACGCTCGGCGGGCGCTTCGATCGTCGCGAATAGGAAGAGAAAACCACAGAGGCACAAAGACACAGAGAAAAGCCTCGGCCAAATAGATTTTTTCTGACTCTGTGCCTCCGTGTCTCCCTGGTTCCTTCTGTGCTCTTGGTCCGGTGGCCGCCAGAAAATACAATGTCGCCACCATGACCGCCAAGGAAGATAAGGCCCTCGCGATCCTGCGCCGCCTGCGCGAGAACGGCTTCCTCGCGCTCTTCAATGGCGGATGCGTGCGCGATCGCCTGCTTGGAATCCCCATCAAGGACTACGACATCGCGACCGATGCTCGTCCCGAGGTGGTGCAGCGCCTGTTCGAAAACACCGTCGCGGTCGGCGCGCAGTTCGGCGTTATCATGGTGATCCTCGACGGCGATCCGTTCGAGGTCGCCACCTTCCGGGCCGATGCGCCATATGTCGACGGACGCCGGCCCTCCTCGGTCAGCTTCGGCACTATCGAGGAGGACGCGAAGCGCCGCGACTTCACCATCGGCGGAATGTACTTCGACCCCTTCGACGATCGCCTGATCGATACGGTCGGAGGAATGCGCGATCTCCGCGCCGGCATTATCCGTGCGATCGGCAACCCCTACGATCGTTTCGCCGAAGATCATCTGCGCGTGTTGCGAGCCGCGCGTTTCGCCGCGCGCCTGAACTTCGTCATCGAGCCCGAAACGCATACCGCGATGAGAGCCACCGCGCCGCTGGTGTCGAAAGTGTCCGCTGAGCGCATCGGTGAGGAGATCGTACGCCTGATGACCGAGGGCGGCGCCGCGCGCGGAATGGACATCATGGTCGAAACCGGGTTGATGAAAGAGGTGCTGCCCGAAGTTCTCCCGATGATCGGATGTGAACAGCCCCCCAACTATCATCCCGAGGGCGACGTCTACGTGCATACGAAAATCGCGGTCGCGATGCTCAGTCCCGGATGCAGCGAGAGCCTCGCGTTCGGAATTTTGTTTCACGACATCGCGAAACCGCAGACTCGCGCCGAGCAGAACGGCAAGACCACTTACTACGGACACACCGAGATCGGCGCCGAGATGGCGGTCGACATCCTCGCGCGCTTGCGCCGTTCGCGCGCGGTCCAGGAACGCGTCGCCTACCTGGTAAAAAATCACCTGAAGTTGACGATGGCCCCGCGCATGCGCACCTCGACCCTCAAGCGGATGCTGAGCGAGGACGGCTTCGATGAGCTGCTCGAAGTGAGCAGAATGGATGCGCTCGCGTCGAGTTCCTACCTCGGTTACTACCATTTCTGCCGGCGCGCGATGACCCAGATGACACCGACCCAGTTGCGGCCGCCGCGTGTGCTTAACGGCGGCGATCTGATCGGGATGGGCTTCAAGCCGGGGCCGGCCTTCAAAAGTATTCTGCAAGAAGTCGAAGACCTGCAGCTCGACGGCGAAATCACCGACCGCGAAGCGGCCATCGAATACGTCCGCCGGCATTATCCCGCGGCCGGAAACTGAGCGCACTTGCTCGAAGCAAAATCCATCACCAGGAGATTCGGGCGAACCGTAGCGCTCGACGGAGTCAACTTCACCGCGCGTCCCGGCGAAATCCAGGCGCTGCTTGGGGAGAATGGCGCCGGCAAGACCACCCTGATGAATGTTTTCACCGGCCGGCTTCGTCCCGACGTGGGCTGCGTCAACCTCGAGGATAAGCCGCTTCCGCTGGGATCGCCGGATACGGCGCTGCGCGCGGGAATTGCCGCGGTGCATCAGAGCCCGATGCTGTTCGAGCGCTTCACCTGGGAAGAAAATCTCGCGCTCGGCGGCTTCGGTCGCAACGGTGGCGGCCATGCTCTGGAGCGAGTCGATTTGGATGCCGTGGTGGCGAAGGCCCGCGAGCTGGCGCGTCATCTGGGCTTCGAGCTGCCGCCCTCGCGCGCAATCATCGCGGAGCGATCGGTGGCCGAGCGCGTGCGTCTCGAAGTCCTGCGCGCGCTGAGCTTCGATCCGCGCGTGCTGATCCTTGATGAACCGACCGGGGTGCTCGCACCCAATGAACTGGCCGCGTTTCTCGATCTTCTCCGGAGGCTTCGCGGCGAGGGCCGAATCGTCATCCTCATCACACATAAACTTGCCGAGGCGCGCGCGGTCGCCGATCGGATCACCATGCTTCGCGCCGGCCGCGTCGTCGCGGAAACCACGCCGGACCAGTCTGATGAATCCGAGCTGGCGCGCCTGATGATTGGGGAGCGGACGACCTCGCCCGCCGTGCAGCTACATCCTGTAGCAAACCCCGACACGCTGCTCGATATCGAAAACCTTTCGCATCGAAGCAGCGGAGCGACCGTCCTCGACGGAATTTCGCTGCGTCTCGAGGCCGGCGAGATCGCGGGCGTCGCGGGTGTCGACGGGAACGGGCAGGTCGAGCTGGTCGAAGTTCTGGCGGGTGCGCGGCGCGCGACCGCGGGATCATTTCGGGTGGCCGGCGACGCCGCGATGGCTGTCATACCGCAGGATCGCGACCTCGACGGACTGATCCTTGACATGCAGCTCTGGGAGAACCTTCTGCTGGCGCACCCGGTGCGTGCGCGAATGACGCGCCGCGGGTGGCTCGAGGTCCCGCGCGCGATCGAACTATGCCGCGAGGTTCTGAACGCGTTCCAGGTTCGCGCCGCCGGCCCGGAGGCGCGGGCGTCGTCGCTGTCGGGAGGAAATCGCCAGCGGCTGGAGGTGGCGCGCGCCTTGACCCAGAACCCGCGCGTCATCGTGGCGCACAACGTGACGCGCGGACTGGATCTCGCGGCGACTGCAGATGTCCATCGCATCCTGCTGGAGTTCGCCGCCGACGGGGGCGCGGTGCTGCTCATCTCCAGCGACCTTGACGAGCTGCTCGCGATCGCGAGCCGCCTGTTTGTCATCAGCCGCGGAAAAATTCGCGCGACCGGCCCGCACGATCGTTCGCCGGAAAAACTTGGCCTGCTGATGGCCGGCCGCTGGAGTGACTGACCTGCTATCGACCATCGGCAAGCCGGCCGGCGCGATAGCTCTCGCGATTGCGCTGATCTCGCTCGTCCTGGTGGCTCTGGGAGCCTCTCCGATCGGAGTCTTCATTGCGCTGGGGGAGGGCGCATTCGGCAACTGGATCGCCGTAACCGATTCGCTGGTGAAAGCCACTCCGCTCATTTTCACCGGGCTGGCGATCTCGGTCGCATTTTCCGCCGCACTGTATAACATCGGCGCCGATGGCCAACTGGTGATCGGCGCCATCGCCGCGGGCGCGGTCGGTCCTTTTCTCGGCGGATGGCCCCGTCCGATCGCGATTACGATTGTCCTGATCGCAGGCGCACTCGGCGGCGCATTCTGGAGCGGCATCTGCGGATGGCTGCGCGCGCGGCGCGACACCAACGAGGTCATCAGCACCATCATGCTGAATTTTGTGGCTGCGCAAATTCTGAGCTGGATGGTGCACGGCCCGCTGATGGAAGCCTCGCATGCGTATCCCCAGAGCATGCCGATCGCGCCCAGCGCCGAGATGTACATGTTCATGCCACCGACGCGTCTCAACCTCGGGATGCTGCTTGCGTTGCTGCTGGCGCTTGCGACCTATCTGTTCCTGTTTCGCAGCGAGCCGGGTTTCCAGTTGCGCGCGATGGGAAAAAATCGGCGCGCGGCGAATTTTTTTCGCATTCCGATTGCCTCGCTCACCGTCTGGACGATGGCGCTGAGCGGCGCGCTGGCGGGACTCGGCGGCGCGGTGCAGATTTCCGCGATCAACCATCGCCTGTATGAGAAAATCTCGCCGGGATGGGGTTTCGAGGCGATTGCGGTCGCGCTGGTCGCGCGCCTTAATCCGCTGGCGATAGTGGTCACCTCGATTTTCTTCGGCGCGCTCGATAACGGTTCGCAGGCGATGCAGCGTGCCGAGGGCGTTTCTCCGGTGCTGGTGCAGGTCATCCAGGGGATGGTGATTCTCATCCTGCTCGCGTTCGATACCAGCGCATGGGGCAACCTGCGCGAGGCGTTTTCGCGTCCGCGTGTCGCAACGCCTCCCGCCGTCGAGGCGCACGATGGTTGAACAGGCGCTGGCCGCATTTCTGACCTCGACGATCGCGATGGCGACGCCGATCCTGCTCGCGGCGTTGGGCGAACTGCTGGTCGAGGAAAGCGGCATCATCAATATAGGCATCGAGGGTGCGATGCTGGCCGGAGCATTCTTCGCGCTGTCGGGCGTGTACTTTACCGGCAGCATCGCGGTCGGTTTGATAGCGGGCATCGCGGCGGCGATCGCGATTAACGCGATAGTCGGGGTGCTGGTGATCAATCTCGCGGTGGACCAGGTGGTCGCGGGGACCGCGCTCGACATTCTCGCGCTGGGAGTGACCGGAGTTTTCTATCGCAAATTTTTCGGCATCACCGGCAAGGCATTCATCGTGACTCCGCTGCACGCGATCGCGATTGGACCGCTGGCGCATATTCCGCTGCTCGGCCCGATGCTGTTTGACCAGAGTCCGCTGGTGTATCTCGCGTTTCTCCTGGTGCCGGTGGTCGCGTGGCTCATTCGTCACACGCGCTACGGCCTGCGCTTGCGCGCGGCGGGCGAGCGTCCTGAGGCCGCGGATGCGCTGGGGCTCGGCGTGTATACGCTGCGATGGCAAGCCCTGATCGTGTCGGGAGTGCTAACCGGACTGGCGGGCGCATTTCTCACCGTCGCGTATGCGAATACTTTCGTGGAGAACATTTCGGCGGGACGCGGATTCGTCGCCCTCGCGGTGGTGATCCTTGGACGGCGCAATCCGTGGGGCCTCGCCGTCGCATCGATAGTGTTCGGCGGCGCGATGGCCCTGCAGTTCGGATTGCAGGCGTTGGGCACCGCGATTCCCTACCAGCTTTTTCTCGCGCTGCCGTATGCGCTGACGCTGGTGGTGCTCGCATTCTTCGGTGGCCAGGGGCGCGACCCCAGCGCGCTGGGCGTACCGTACACGCGGAGTTGACAAGCAATCGTCGCGACCCGATGATCGTAGGTCGAGGGGTTTTGCTTGTCATCGATCAAATTGATCTCACGTCTTGTCGCGATTGCGATGCTGTTCGCGTTCGCCGCCTGCGCCGCTGAGCAGGAGCCGCCGGCAAAGAAGGATCTGCCACAAAAGTTCAAATTCGTAGGGGGAACGTTCAGCTCAACCAGCGATCCTCCCACGGACAAGAGCGTTGTAGTCAAATACGATGACGGTGCGGTTCTAACGACCGTTTGGTCCGCTCGGTCGAGACCTGGGGTTAATCACGAAAGTGTGAACGCTTTCGAATCCCTCTATAGTAACCCTCCGAATTGTCCCGAATTGCAATATGAAGACCGCTTCTATGGCGTGGCACCCATAGACGGCCGCCAGTGGATGGATACCGAAACGTGGCTGTTGGCAGATTTCAACGCGTCGGCCGATCCGCTCAAATATCAGGCGTGCCGCGACGGCCACATCTATAGCGCTCCGGATTCAAAGACCCTCATGGATGTGGTCGACAAAGTCGAAAGCGATCCGGCCAGCGCCAAATCCGCTCCCGAGGTAACAAAATACCTCCTCGCCGATGACGCCCTCGTGCTGCGCCTCCCGGTATGCAACTGGCGCCATCGGATCGGCCTCGACGCCGTTTATCCGCTGCCTACCAGTGTCGCGAAGATCCGTATAGTGCCTGCGAGTCACGCGCGACTGAAGTATTTGGAAGCGTTAGGCGACAAAAAAGGCGGCGTCGACGTCTATCTGGATGAAGACCATCGGCGCATCGATCACTTCGTCTTCAACTCTCCCAAAGGTTCCTTCTCGTTGCGTCCCGTGTACAGCGAAACCGACTGCCCGCTACTTGATCGCTGTGAACATATGGCGCTGGGATTCGAGAAGCAGCAGGACCTGTTCGACCTCCGCTCACTCGACGACGAACCGCTATTCCAGTCCAGGCTTTTCGAGGTGCGGAACACGCTCGACGGAACCAAACGATATGACGGGTGCGCCGGCGGCAGGCTCTACGTTGGCAAGAATCGTCAGATCATCGAAAATGAAATCAAAATTGCCCTCGAAAACCCCGCATCACCGCCTCCAGCTGGCGCGCCGGTGCTGGGCACTCCCGCCATTTCCGAGAGTGGCGATACCGTCATCCCCGACGCGTTTTGCGACTGGACGGCGCGCACGCGCCTGATGCAGGCTGCGATGAAGAATCAAGACCCGAGCCATTAAGCAATGATGTGCGCGGCGCTTGGCGATAGCGACATTCAGGAATCCTGGTAATGCGGTTATGGTTGCGCCGCCATCAACCTTTGCGGCAGACGATGATCATGCGGCGGGTACCGATCCCGTAGACCTCGCTCTCAAATCCTCCGGATACCGCAGTTACCTGGAAGCCGACCCGCTCGAGCAGCCGCGTCATCTCGGTGAGCGTATATAGCCGGATGTTGTGGCCGATCGATTCGCGGCGGCCGCCGTTGGCATCCACCACTATGAAGTGTACGTGCATGCGGCTGGTGCTGAGATCCAGGTCGCGACGTTCGGCATACAAGGTGCCGTCCGCTCCCGTATGCCAGTCGTTCTGGATGTAGTTGTCGATCGCCCACTCGCGGTTGAGCATGTCCAACAGGAGCCGGCCGCCCCTTTTCAGTGCCTTCGCCGCCGACGCGAGCACTTTCAGATCCTCGGCTTCGGTCTCGAGGTAGCCGAACGAGGAATACATGTTGACGATGGCGTCGAACTTGTTCTCGAAGGGGATCTCGCGCATATCGGCCGCCACAGTTTCGATTGAGACCTTGCTCGCGATGGCCGCTTGTTGCGCGAGCTGCACGTAGTCGGGATTCAGATCGAGACCGGTGACTTTCAATCCCAGCTTCGCCAGTTGCACCGAATGGCGTCCCTGGCCGCAACACAGGTCCAGCACCGACGCCCCGGGCTCCAACTCGAGCGCGCTCGCAACGAAGGAGCTTTCCTTTTCGGCGCGCTCCTCGGTGAACATATGTCCATACACGTTGAGATAGTCGCTGCGAAAAAAGTCCACGTACCATGCCGAGCCTTGCGCTGCCATCGAGTCCCTCTCCAGTTGCGCGGCGGATTTGATAATTTGAAGCTGCGCATAGCGAGCCCATCAAGATCGCATACGCCGTCTGCAAGATCGAGTTTCCGGTAGCGGGTGGCTGCTGTGCTTTCAATCGTGCTACGGTGCAGCGCCAACGGAGAGAGAGTCAGCGTGGATAACATCGCAGTGTTGGCGAGCGGCGGGCTGGACAGCTCAGTTCTGATCGCGAAAATGGCATCCGACGCCCCGGTGTTCCCGATTTACGTGCGATGCGGTTTTGCGTGGGAAGCGATGGAGGAGAAAGGCCTCCAGTCGTTCCTCGACGCTTTGAACAATCCCAATGTGAAACCCATAACCGTGCTCTCCGCTCCAGCCGCGGTGCTCTACGGCGCTCATTGGAGCGTCACTGGCGCACGGGTTCCGGCCGCCGATGAGCCTGATGAGAATACCTACCTGCCGGGACGCAACATTCTGCTGATTTCGCTGGCCGCCATTTGGGGTAGCACCCACGGCGTGTCACGCATCGCGATCGGGTCTTTGGGTGGCAATCCGTTTCCCGATGCTACCCCCGAGTTCTTTGAGACCTTTGCGCGAAGTTTAAGCGCAGGGCTCGGACATCACGTGCAGATCGAGGCACCCATGCGCGGTCTGCATAAGGAAGACCTGATCAAACAATTCAAAGACCTGCCGCTCGAACTGACGTTGACCTGCATGGCTCCCCTCGGATCTCAGCACTGCGGACAATGCAACAAATGCTTCGAGCGACAGCACGCCTTCAAGCAGGCGGGCATCGCAGATCGCACCGTCTACGTCGGCTAGGTGGGCGCCAGGAATGGGAACTCGTTACCATCGCATCGGTCGCCCGCGGATCGTATTAGTCATAGCTTTTATCGTCCTGCAGATGAGTGTTCTGGGCTGCACATCTCATCCTGCGACGGATGCAAAGCCCGCATCGGCGAAATTCAAAGTCGCGCTGCTTACCCCGGGATCTGTTAGCGACGCAGGTTGGAATGCGGCTGCTTATCAAGGACTGGAACTCATCAAGAGCAAGCTCGGCGCGGAGACCGCGCTGGTGCAGACCAAATCGCCGGCCGACTTCGAGGACGCATTTCGCGATTTCAGTTCGCGCGGATTCGATCTCATCTTCGCGCATGGCTTCGAGTACACCGATTCCGCGATCGCAGTTGCGCGCAGCTTTCCCAACACCTATTTCGTAGTCAGCTCGGGCAGCGAGTCGTCGGCAAATGTGGCGTCGATAACCTTCGACGTCGATCAGGCCACCTATGTCGAAGGAGTGCTCGCGGCCGGCGTCTCGAAAACCGGGATAGTAGGCGCGGTGGGCGGCATCGAACTGCCATCGGTCAAGCTATTCTTCGATGGCTTCAAACGCGGCTTTCTTTCCGCACAGCCTAAAGGGCGCATTCTGATCAGCTATACCGGCAATTTCGATGACGTTGGCGCTGCCAAGGAGGCGGCGCTTGCGCAAATCAGCCAGGGTGCGGATGTGCTGATTCACAACGCCGACGCGGCCGGGCTCGGGGTCTTTCTGGCGGCCAAACAAGCGCACGTTTTCGCCTTCGGCGTGTTCAACAATCAAAACGAGGTCGCGCCGGACGTCGTGCTGGCCAGCGCCGTGACCTCCAATGCGCTGGCGTTTCTGAAAATCGCGACCGAGGTGAAAGAGAAGCGCTTTCATGCCGGGATGCTGGTATTTGGGATGCAGGATGGCATGGTGAGCGTGGTGTTTAATCCCAAGCTCGAATCGCAGATTCCTCCCGCTGCACTTGAACGCGCGCGCAAGGTCGAGCACGACCTCGCGACCGGTGAACTGGTCCTCGCGCCGACCTCGCTAACCCCGCCCACGAAGTAGAAAACCTTCAGACGTATTTACGACTCGATCGCCAGGGCGTCAGACTGGGACGCTTTGCTCTCGGCAGGTTTCGCAAATAGACTGGAGGCGATGCGCGAAGCCGTCCCGACTACTGCTGCTTTCCCGACCGCTCGATGCGAGCCGTGCGACAAGTCGGTCCTGACTTACGTCACCCTCGATGAGAACGGCGGCGAGCTCCGATGCTGCGTGCATTGCGACGGCCCGATCCTCGAATCGTTGCGATGGCTCACCGCATCGGAGCTGGAGGCCGCGGGCTACGAGATCGGCTATCGGCCCGATGACAAACCGAAGTCCAGCGGCGGATGCGACAGCGGCGGCTGCGGATCCTGCTCTACGCGAAAGCATTAGCGAAATGAAAAAGGCGCCCTCTGAGGAGCGCCTTTCTTCTGCCGAGGGATGAGGGCCGCTAGCCTTTCAAGCCGAGGAACTGTTTCAGCTTCTCGGCGTCGAACCCGAGCATCGCCTGGTTATCGACCTTGATGACCGGCGCCGCGCGATATCCCATTGCGAGGAGTTCCTCGCGCGCCTTGTCATCTTCGGAAACGTTGCGCTCGGTATATTTTACGCCGTTGCGATCGAGGAAATCTTTGGCGTGATTGCAAGCGTTGCAGCCATGCATCGTATAGACCGTGACGTTCATGTAAGCGCATGACCTCCTGAACGACCGTTACAAAACCGAGTCTAGCACTCCCTACCACGCGAAGCGCCTGCGAGCCAGAGCCGCGAAACCGGGAAAATCGGGCCGCTCAATTATTAGACGTTGCCGAGGCCGGAATAGATCGGTCCGCGGATGAATATCTGCGGTGGATGCCGTCCGCGCGTGCGGACGCCTTGGGGCGCGCTTCTTTTTTCTCGGTCGGCCGCTAAAATAATCGGTTCGCGTTTCTGCTTACCTTTGAACCGGAGGTGCGATCCACGATGAGCAAGCTGGATGATTCGCACGTTGCGGCAGCATGGAACAATGATGCGGCCGCCTGGGCCGCCGAGGTGCGCGCCGGGCGCGATCGCTTCCGCGATTTTTTCACCATTCCACGCTTCCTGGAGTTCGTGCCCGATCTGACGGACCGCGCGGTCGTCGACCTGGGATGCGGCGAGGGGCGCAATACCCGAACCTTCGCCGGCCGCGGTGCGCGCGTGACCGGAGTCGATGTCTCGGCGCAAATGATCGAGCTCGCGCGCCAGGAAGAGTCGCGCGCGCCGCTGGGAATTCGCTACGAGATCGACTCGTCGGCGGAATTGCGATCGTTCGCGGACCACAGCTTCGATGCCGCGGTTTCGACCATGGCGCTGATGGATACTCCAGACTTTCCCGCGGTCGCGCGCGCCGCCTTCCGCATCATCCGACCGGGAGGCGGATTTTACTTCAGTGTGCTGCATCCCTGTTTCGCAACCCGCGATTCGATGTGGGCGAAGGATCCCGATGGACGCGTGACGGGCCGCCTGGTGAGCAACTACTGGGATGAGAGTCCCTATATCGAGGAGTGGGGGTTCGGCGATGGACCTAAATTCACGATTCGCTACTTTCCTTATCGCCTCGAAGACTACGTCAACGGACTATGCGCCGCGGGATTTCGTATCGAGCGTTTCCACGAGCCGCGTCCCGATGCCGCACTGGTCGAGGCGCATCCGGAACTGCCCTTCCTCGCGCAGATTCATCGTCACACCGCATTCGTGCTGTTCGTGGCGGCCCGAAAAAATTGAGTGCTACTTCGCGCCGAGCAGATTGGCCAGGCGCGTGAGTTCCACGGGGTCAACATCGGATACCGCCCAGTAAGTCATTCCGGAGCGCGTCCAGTTCGCGATGCGGTAGCCGTCGGCATTTGACCAACGCGGTTGCGGTAGCGCCGTGTCGCCCTCGCGCGTTGGCCATACGAACACATTGATGATGTGCGCATCACGCTGGTAGACCAGCGCCGAGACCGCCTTGCCGCCGGCATAGTCGAGACGCCCGCCCGTCAACTGGAAGCCCTCACTCGCGAGGTCATCCACCGGCGGCGAGTAGTCGAGCTTGCCGGTGAACCACGGCTTGACCGCATTGCGATCGCGAGAGGCGACGTCGGTAAGATGATTCGCCATCAGCGAGCGAACGTGGTCGGACACGATTTCACTCTCGAGGTTGTGCGCGAGGTCGGCGCTGCGCGGCGCCCACGCATTCCACCCCACCACCACGAACAGCGCCAGCGACGCCGCGACCGCGAGCCCGCGCCATGGCACCATCCGCGGCGGGCGCGTTTGAGGGAACACCGGCGGCCGCGAGAGTTGCGCCTCGACCAGTCTTCGCAGGGCAGGAGGCGCGGAGTGTTTGGGTGGCTTGAGCAGCACCTCGCTCAGCGCGGAACGCGCGCCCGAGAGCGCGGCGCATCCGGCGCATTCTGCGAGATGGCGTTCGACTGCGGCACTGCGCGACGCATCGAGTTCGCCGTCATACCACGCATCGAGGAGGTCTCTGGTTTCGTCGCAGGTCACGCAGTTCGTCCCATCCGGCGATCTCCTTATAGGATAGATCCTCGAATTCGCGAAGGACAATGACTTGGCAGCCAGTGCGTGGAGACGCAATCCAGAGTCGATGAGAAGATCGACCATCGCTCCGATGCTCGCGTCAACCGTCGCGGTTGCGATCGCGATGATCGCGATCGTCACCGCGTTCGCGCCCATCGCGCATGCCGAACTGCCTCCGCTGATTCCGCGCGAGGTGCTGCTCGGCAACCGCGAGCGCGCTCAGCCGTCGATCTCTCCCGACGGAAAGAAGCTCGGGTGGATCGCGCCCGACTCCAAAGGCGTGCTGCAAGTATGGGTGCAATCGATCGCCGGGAATCATGCGCGAATCGTGACTGCGGATAGAAGCCGTGGCGTGCGTGACTACACCTGGGCCCAGAACTCACAAATGATCCTGTACGAGCAGGATTCCGACGGCGATGAGAACTTCCATATCTTCGCCGTCGATCTCACCGACGGAAATGTCCGCGACCTCACGCCGTGGCAGGGTGTCCGCGCGGAATTCGTCGCGATCAAGCCAAACTTTCCCGACCGGATTCTGGGCGCGATGAACCTCCGCGATCGCAAGACGATGGATGTCTATCGCATCGATCTCAAAAACGGCGCGGTCGAGCTTGATACGACCAATCCGGGCGACATTGCGGGATGGCTTGCCGATGACAACATGGTGGTTCGCGCCGCCGCCATCGTCACCCCCGAAGGAGGATCCGAAATCCGGGTCCGCGACTCAGCGCACGCGAAATGGCGCACCATCGTGAAGACCGGCGCCGGCGCGCTGAAGCAGGACGAGGTTGGGATACTCGACTTCAGCAAAGATGGAGGTTCGATCTTTCTTGAATCCTCGGTGGGCAGCAACACCAACCGGTTGGTGCGCCGCGAGCTTTCGACCGGAACCGTGACTGTCCTCGCGCAACGCGATGACAGCGATCTCGACGAAGTGCTGATAAATCCGACCCGCCACGTGATCGAGGCGGCCGCGTTCGCACCCGATCGCAAGCACTGGCAGGTTATCGATCATTCGGTGCAGGCGGACTTCGACGCTTTGGCCAAACTCGAAGACGGCGATTTCTCAATCGTATCGCGCGATCGTGCCGACGATACCTGGCTGGTGGTCTTCTACTCCGACCGTCATAGCGGGCGCTTCTACAAATGGGATCGGCTGACCCACAAGGCGACGTTGCTGTTCAGCGCCCAGCCGCGCCTCGACGCCGCGACTCTCGCGCCAATGCAGCCCATCACCTTTCGCGCGCGCGACGGCATGCAAATCCACGGCTTCCTCACCTTGCCGGTCGGAGTTGAGCCGAAGAACCTGCCGCTGGTCGAGTACGTTCATGGCGGACCATGGTCGCGTTTCGGCTGGGGGATGGATAGCAGGGCGCAGTGGTACGCGAATCGGGGCTACGCCGTGCTGCAAGTCAACTATCGCGGCTCGATCGGGTATGGAAAGAAGTATTTGCATGCGGGCGATCGTCAATGGGGCCTCGCGATGCAGGACGATCTCACCGACAGCGTGAAGTGGGCGGTCGCGCAGGGAATCGCCGACCCAAAGCGGGTCGCGATTGACGGCGGGTCATACGGCGGCTATGCCGCACTCGCGGGCGCCGCCTTCACCCCGGACCTCTATCGATGCGCGGTTGACGTGTGCGGGCCCTCGGACCTGTTGGTCCTCATCAAAACTTTTCCCGCGTACTTCGGGATTCGCGGGCTCTGGCTCGCGCGCCTCGGCGATCCCGACAATCCCGCTGACAAGGCGCTCCTGACCAGGGCCTCGCCGATTTTTTCGGCCGACAAGATTCGCATCCCGATGCTGATCGGGCAGGGCGCGAACGATCCGCGCGTCATCCGCGCCGAATCGGAACAGATAGTAGATGCGATCGCGAAGAACCACGGACACGCGACCTACGTTTTGTATACCGACGAGGGTCATGGATTCGCGCGGCCGCCGAACCGGCTCGATTTCTCGGCGCGGGAAGAGAAGTTCCTCGCCGATCATCTTGGCGGCCGCTACGAGCCGATGACCTCCGAGCGGATGCCGGGTTCCACGGCAATCGTGAAAGTCGTCGGCAACTGAGCGTCCACGCCAAATCGCGCCCGCGATGTTCGAGGATCGAGGCAGGTCCTCAGGTCGTCGTAACGCGATGTCCCGTTTTTGCCCTTGCATCGAACGGCCGGATCCGGATTTCGACGGTGCGGCCGAGCGCAGTGAGCCACACCGTGAGCCGGTCGATGGTCACGCTCTCCATCCGCCCACGCAGGACCTTGGATAATGTGGGTTGGTCGGTGCCGCAGCGCCGGGCGGCTTCCTTCTGGGTGAGCTTGCGCCGCTCGATGGTTTCGCCAATGGCGCTGATGAGCCGGCTCTTCGCGCTTAGTTCCGCCGCTTCGGCAGGCGTAAAGCCGATGTCAGCGAAAACATTGCCGCTACTTTTGTGAACGGGAATCGCAGGCCTTTTTGCGGTCATTCTGCGTCCATCATATACGCTCGCTTCAGACGTGTTTCGATAAGTTCGGCATCGGGCTTCGGCAACCCGATCCCGAATTTCGATTTCTTCATGAAGACGTGCAGCACATAAATCGCCTTTTCCAGATTGAGAACGTATACCAACCGATAGGCATTCCTCTCGAAGCGCTCACGCAACTCGAACACCCCGGTCCCAAAATGTGTAAGGGGTTTCATGTCCAACGGAATTTCGCCGTCCTGCACTTGCCGCAGGCGATGACCGAAAGCGCCCTTCACAGGATGAGGAAGGTCCGAGATGTCATCCTTGCTGCTGCCGACCCACACAACGAGCCTGGGAAACATTCCGGCCTTTTCCGGTTACGCCCAAGATGGCAGATTTACCATATTCATGCAATCGGTACCCTGATCCACTCTATACACATACAGTCATATCTGAAATACTAGATGTCTTACCGCGGGAGGCGCGATTTTCCTGATGCCTCCGCCGCGTAGCGCCTTCTCTCTCCAACTCACCGATGCGATCGGCATGCGTGTCGGCTCATCATTCGGAGACGCTATGCTCACATCAAACCCTTCGGAAAACTCCGCATCACCCAACCCTCCCGTCAGCGAGCGCAAGGCCGCGGCCAATCGCGCCAATGCCCAACGCTCCACCGGTCCGCGCACCCCACAAGGAAAAACGCGTTCGAGCCTCAATGCGCTGCGTCACGGCATCCTCGCCAGGGCTGCCTTCAACCCGACCATCGACGGCAAGGAGCGGCGCGCCGAGTTCGAGGAAATCGTCGCCGGACTCGCCCAGGAGTTTCAGCCCGCCACCGCGAGCGAGCACATGATGGTGCAGCAACTCGCCGGATGCTACTGGAAGCTCGCCAAGGTCTGGAACTTCGAGACCGAAGCCGCATGGCGTTCTTCGGTGGTGAACAATCTTGGCTTCGGCGAACTTGGCGCATTGGAAACCGCCGGTCTGGACGACGATCTCGACAAGGTGCTCGAGGACCAGGCCAAGGTGTTTCCCAAGGCCGGCCTGGGAAATGTGACGATTCCCACCGGACCGTCGGTGGCCACCATCCTGCGCTATCAAGGCGCGATCAACTCGATGCTATTCCGATGCCTCAATTTCCTCGAGCGGCGGCGCAAGGAGCGGATGAACTCCGACGAGGCCTGCGAGGAGCTGGATTACATAAACGAAGCCACCGCCGCGGCGGCATCGGAGCCAGAGCAGCTCACCGCCGCTGAGGAGCATAAACGAACCCAAATAAATGAGGCGGATGCTGTGGTTTCTTCCGAGCAGAATCAGGAAAGCGAGAACGAGACATCCGAGATCGAGCCGGCTCCGGTAAGCCAACGCGAAGAAACGGCGTAGATCGTCAGATGGTGCCGGTCTGGCGCAGCGCTTCGTAGACCACGATCGACACCGCATTGGACAGATTGAGGCTTCGCACGCCTGATTCGAAAATCGGGATGGTGAAGGTGCGTTCCAGATGCTTCGCGATGAAGTCGCGCCCGAGTCCCTTGGTCTCGCTGCCGAACACCAGGAAGTCGCCCGGCTGATATTGCGCCTGCAAGTAGGATCGCGGGGTGCGCGCGGAGAAGAATTTCATCGCGGCCTCGGGGTGCGCGGCGACGAACTCGTCCCATCCCGGATAGGTCTGCAAATCCACCAGCGGCCAATAATCGAGGCCGGCGCGCTTGAGGTAGCGATCCTCCAGCGAGTAGCCGAGCGGACCGACCAGATGCAGGCGAACCCGCGTCGCCGCCGTGAGTCGCGCGATCGAGCCGGTGTTCTGCGGAATCTCGGGACGCACCAGGACCACGTGGAGGATGGGAGACCTAACCCCCTGACCCCCTTCCCCTGCTGGGAAGGGGGAAAAAGAGCGGCTGGATTTAGTGATGAGCTTTGGAATCGTTGCCGCTCGCGATTTTCAGCGGATAACGCGCACCGCCAATTTGTAGGAAAAACCTTCCAGAAGCATCGGACTCGAAGTTGCCGCTCAGATGATAATACGCGGGACGCAGGAATCTCGCGCGATGCTTGCCGCCCTTCACCCGCGCATACAGCACGTTGTCGGCGCCCACTTCGAGCGTCGAGGGGTCCAGCGCCTCGTGGCTGTCGTCGTTGAGGATCAGGGTATAGCCGCGGTTGCCATCGCCATCGACGGATCGAACCACGTAAGGGGTGTCCTCGACGGTGATGGGCGCGCGTTCCTCGGCGACCTGCAGGAAGTAGCTGCCGTCGGGGTTCTGCTTGATGCTCTGGGAGAACAGCAGCGCGATGCGCGGATTATCGATGCGCTCCTCGTCGCTGTACCAGTTGCCGTCGCGGCGGAAGGAGATCTTCCCCGACTCGACGGCATAAAATCCAGCGCGCGGCATACCTAGCCCCCAGCCCCTTCCCCTGAAGTGGAAGGGGAGGCGGAGAAGAAGGATGTCGACTCGCGTGCCATTGCTTTTCGATTGTCCCTCTGGTTCCCCTTCCCTGAAGCGGAAGGGGTCAGGTCTGCTGCCTCCGGCTATCTAAAATGATCGTCACCGGGCCATCGTTGATCAGCGATACCGCCATCATCGCGCCGAACTCGCCGGTCTCAACCTTAACACCCTCATTTCGGACGAGCGAGAGGAAGTGCTGATAGAGCCGATTAGCCTCGTCCGGAGGCGCCGCGCGGATGAACGATGGACGCCGATCCGAGTCGGTGTCCGCCAGCAGCGTGAATTGCGATATGACCAGCAACTCGCCGCCGACTTGCCGCAGCGCGAGGTTCATCTTGCCTTGGGCATCGGCAAAGATGCGCAGCGCGAGGATCTTGTCGGCCAGAAATGCGGCATCCTTCTCGGTGTCGTCCTTCGCTACTCCAAGTAGGATGACGAACCCGCACCCGATCCTGCCGATGACCTGCTCGCCGACCCGCACCTCGGCCTGGGAAACCCGCTGCAGCACCGCCCGCATGCTTGCGCTCCTGTGACGACTGCGACTCCGGGGACGAAAATTACCATTCTGGTCTCGTGGCCCCGACGCGCTATTATAATGTCATTCGATGATTCCGGTTCTCTTCAAGCTCGGTCCGATTACCGTCTACAGCTACGGCATGATGATGGCGTTGGGCTTCCTGGCTGCCGACTTCGTCATCGGCTCCGAATGCAAGCGGCGCGGGCTCAACACCGACTTCGCGTCCTCGCTGGTGGTATGGGCCGCGATCGCCGGCATCGCGTGTTCGCGGCTCTATTCGGTAATCGACAATTTCTCCTCCTACATGCACGATCCGTGGTCGATCATCTTTTCGGGCTCCGGGTTCGTCTGGTACGGCGGCCTGATTGGAGGCCTGCTGTCGTCATACTTCGTCGCGCGACGATACAAAATCAACTTTCTGACCGCCGCCGATATGGCCGGCCCCGCGCTGGTGATCGGCCAGGCACTGGGGCGCATCGGATGCCATCTGTCGGGCGACGGCGACTGGGGGATGCCGACCACGCTACCGTGGGGCGTGCAATATCCCAACGCGATCGTGGGGTGGAACGGCAACACGGTGCTGAAGCTCGACAGCCAGGATCACCTGGTGTCCGGCTTCTATCCCGGGGTCCACGTGCATCCGACCCCGATCTACGAAGCGATCCTGTATACGCTGATCTTCTGGTTTCTGTGGTCGCGGCGAAAGGAAACCAAAGTGCCGGGGCAGTTGTTTTATCTATACATGATGCTGGCCGGCGCCGCGCGTTTCATGGTCGAGTTCCTGCGGGTCAATCCGCGCGTGTTCATGGGGCTTAGCGAGGCCCAGTTGATCGCAATTGCGATGATGGTCATCGGCACCAGCCTGTATCTGTACAGCGCACGGCGCGGGGCGGCCGACCAGAAGCCCTCCGAGGCGATTCCGAAATCGGATAAGCAGGCGGTCAGGGCATAGGGGCGCAATGGAGATAAGCGGAAAAACTCTCGCGGCGCTCGGCGCATTCCTGGTGCTTGCGGCGCTGCTGCTGTTTGCGGCGTCGTACCAGCTCAGCCATCCGCACGCCGTCGCGCTGATACCGAATCAATCAGGTAATGCGACCGAGGGTTCGCCTCCGGTGCCGGCGGGCGACATGGCGGCCGACTTCAAGCTCGAAGATGCCTTCACCGGCGAAACCCTTTCCTTGAAACAGCTGCGGGGCAAAGTCGTCTTTCTCAATGTCTGGGCGACCTGGTGCGGGCCGTGCCGCGAAGAGATGCCCTCGATGGAGACGCTGTACGACGAACTCAAGAGCAACAAGGACTTCGTGATGCTCGCGGTCAGTCAGGACACCAAGGGCAAAGCCGCGGTGGTGTCCTACGCGGAGAAGAACGGGTACCATTTCAAAATCCTGCTCGACCCGGAGAACAAAGTGGGGGAATCCTACGGAGTCAGCGGGGTGCCCGAGACTTTCATCATCGATCGCAAGGGACGCATCGTCGCGCATCATATGGGCGCTTTCGATTGGTCGCGGCCCGACGTCAAGCAGGCGCTGCGCGAATTACTGGATCAAAAATCGGGCTGATTGAGATGCGGGCTATCCAACCATGCCGGCATTGATTAGATTGAACATTCGAACTCTAAGGTTGATAGGTTGCCGATGTCAGTAATGAAGAAGAATCGTTGGGCAATCACGCTCGCAGCTTGCCTGATCGCATGCTTTGTGGTCCTTGAGGAAGTCGCGGTCAAGCGCGCCCAGGCGCTGCCCCGGGAGTCCTACCACGAGCTGGAAACCTTCGCCAACGTGCTCGCGATCGTGCAGAAGAATTACGTCGAGCCGGTTACCACCAAGCGGCTCATCGACGGCGCAATCACCGGGATGCTGGCGTCGCTCGATCCGCATAGCGCGTACCTTACCCCCGAGTTGTATCGCGACCTCGAGGTTGAAACGCGCGGCAGCTTCGGCGGCCTCGGCATCGAAATCACGATCAAGAACGGCGTGCTCACCATCGTCTCGCCGATCGAGGATACGCCCGCCTACAAGGCCGGGCTCAAGGCCGGCGACCAGATCATCAAGATCAATGACGATTTCACCAAGGACATGACGCTGACCGAAGCGGTCAAACGGATGCGCGGGCCCCGCGGCAGCAAGATCAAGCTAACCTTGCATCGCAACGGAGTCGCCGAGCTGTTCAACGTCAGCCTCGCGCGTGACGTCATCAAGATTCAATCGGTCAAGTCCAAGACCGTTCAGGACGGTTATGGTTACGTGCGCATCAGCACCTTCCAGGAGAGCACCGACGACTCGGTTGAAAAAGCCGTCGATAATTTCCAGAAGCAGGATCATGGCCGGGTCAAAGGCCTGGTGCTCGATCTGCGCGACAACCCCGGCGGGCTGCTCAACCAGGCGGTCAAGGTATCGGACGAATTCCTCGATGGCGGCCTGATCGTTTACACCCAAGGCCGCAACGAGAATCAGCAGCAGAAGTACTTCTCGCACAAGAAGCCCGGCTTCGCCGATTATCCGATGGTGGTGCTGGTCAATGGCGGCAGCGCCAGCGCCAGCGAGATCGTTGCCGGCGCGTTGCAGGATCAGAAGCGCGCCGTCATCGTCGGCACCCAGACCTTCGGCAAGGGCTCGGTGCAGACCATCCTGCCGCTCGATGATCATTCGGCCTTGCGCCTGACCACCGCGCGCTACTTCACGCCCAGCGGCCGCTCGATCCAGGCGGTCGGCATCACGCCCGATGTCGACGTCGACAACCCCAAGCCCACCCTGGCCTCGCTCGAAATCGAGGGCGCGCAGGTTGATGAGAATCCCGAGATTCATGAGCGCGACCTGCCCGGGCATTTCCAGAACAAGCAGCATTCGGGGACCGCGGCGGAAAAGCCGACCGGCGTTCAGAGCAAGGAGTCGGTGGGGGTGCCGCCGGCTGCCGATCGCAACCCGCAGCCGGGCAAGGTCGCGATGGCCAAGCCGCCCAAGGAAGAGAAGGACATCCAGCTGCAGAAGGCCATCGACATTCTGAATCACTGGCAGAGCTTCAAGGTTCAACTGGCCAAGAACGGGACCGAGGCGGCCGAGCAATAGCCGTCGCGCGTCGCAAGCATCGCAACCCAAACGGCCGGCTTCTCGCCGGCCGTTTCTTTTGAGGCTACACCGGGGGGCTGGCGAGGTTACCCGCGCCGAGGCGGTTGAGTACCACGTGATGCTGATCCTCGAGCCGTCGCAGGATGTCCAGCATCAGCTCGTCCTGCTGCTCGAGGTGATGCATCACCGCCTTCAGTTCCTCTTCAGCCTTGGTGTTGACGTGGTAGTCCTCTTCCGCGGCGAGCCGGTCTTTTTCCGCCTGACGATTCTGCGACATCATGATGATGGGCGCCGCATACGCCGCCTCGAGGCTGAGCGCGAGGTTGAGCAGGATGAAGGGATAGGGATCCCAGTGCTCGATGTACGCCGCGATGTTCAGGGCCACCCACACCACCAGGATCATCGATTGGATGATGATGAATTTCCAACTGCCCATCGTCGACGCAAACGCATCCGACGCTCGGTCGCCGAAGGTCATCGACTGATCCGCCGCCTGATTGATATTCTTTGCCGGCGCGTGTTTGTGCGCGTGCCGTACCCGCAGACGCTCCCAGCGCTCGACCACATTCTTTTCCATGTTCGCCACGCTCATTGAACCGTCCCCCGAATAAGGTGTTTCGATGCTTGCCCAGCGCCAATCTAGCTGCGCCGCACGCTTTGCGGAACCCGCCCCGAGTGGTTGAATCCTGTGCCGATGCCTAACGGAATTTTCATTACCGGGACCGAGGTTGGCGTCGGCAAGACGCTGATCGGGTGCGCGCTCGCGTTCGCCGCGCATGCGCGCGGGAGGCGGGTTGGCGTGATGAAGCCGATCGAGACTGGATGCTCGGAGGTCGCCGGCGTCCTCGAACCCGCCGATGCGCGAGGCCTCGCGTATGCCGCCGCATGCGATCTTCCGCTCGAGTTGATCTGTCCCTATCGATATCGATCGCCGCTGGCTCCGCCCGATGCGGCCGAGGCTGACCAGCTTGCACCGCCCGACCTGCTGGAGATTGTAGATGCGTATCGACGTATCGCCGCGCGCAGCGACTTCGTGATCGTCGAGAGCATCGGCGGAATCGCGACGCCGATTACGCGGGATGCTGGCGGCGCGCGGATGCGGGACTCCACCGACCTCGCGCGTGCGCTGAATCTGGATGTCGTGATCGTCGCGGCGAATCGAGCCGGATGCCTCAACGCGGCGAGGCTGACGATCCATCACGCGCGCGACCGTGGCCTCGGCATCGCCGGAGTGATCCTGAATGATGCCGACAGCAATGGGCATCCCGCGCTCGATGCGAACCTCGAATCGCTGCGCAAGATAACGGATGCTCCGGTGCTCGGGCGCGTCCGCTTCAAGCAGCCGGTCACGCGCGAAATCATCGATGCTCTGCTGCCGCGCGAGTGAGCGTGCTGCGAGCGCCATCTTCCTGCGACGCCGATTTCACGAATCCCGCGGCGCGGGGTTATAGATAGCGACGATGACGGCACCAGCAAAGTTGCCCCCGATTCCACTCCCCTTCGAAGACGCGATGCGCCGGCACGACCGCGAGATCATGCGCTTTCTGGTGCGCATGACTCACGACCACGAAGACGCGCTCGATCTCTTCCAGGAGACTTTCCTGCGCGCCTACCGCGCCTATCCGGACCTCGATTCGGAGGCTGGGCTGCGTCCGTGGCTGTTCAAGATCGCCGCGAACCTGTGCCGCAATCGCGCGCGCGATCGAGCGCGGCGCTCGCGGGTCATCGCTCCTGAGGCCGATGCGGAGGTGCTGGATGCGGTTTCGCCGCGCCATTTCGCCAATCACGCGGCGCAAGACGGCGCGCTGGATCTTCGCCGCGCGGTAGCCGGGCTGCCCGGCAAACAGGGCCAGGCCTTCGTGATGCGAAAGATCGTCGGCCTCGACTATGCCGAAATCGGCGCGGCGCTGGGCTGCTCCGAAGACAGCGCCCGCGCCGGGGTATACCAGGCATTGCGAAAGCTGAAGGAATTGAGGTGATGCGATGAGCTCCCAACGTGACATGGAACAGTTGCTGCTCGAGCTGGATTACGAGGCCGACGACGATCGCGGCCTCGATGCGGTCCTGGCGCAAGGGCGCGCGCGTTTCGATAAGGCGCTGGCCCGCGAGCGCCGGCCGACCGCGCGAGTAGGCGTGATCGATTCGCCGATGGGACGCTTGTTCATCGCGGACGGTCCGCGCGGAATCCTCGCGATTCACTTCATGGATGGGAAGGGTCCCGAGCCGCTCGAGATGATGCGCGGGAAGTTCGACATCGTGGAGGACCAGGCGGCGGCCGACAGGATCGGAGAAGAGATTCGCCGCTTCGTCGCCGGCGATCCCGAGGCGCTCACACACGAGATCGATCTCTCGCTGGTGGAGAGCGACTTCAAGCGTCGCGCGCTGACCAGGCTGTGCAAGGTGCCGCTCGGTTCGGTGGTCACCTACCAGGGCCTCGCCTCGGCGATCGGCGCGCCCGATGGACAGCGCGCCATCGGCAATGCGATGGGCTCGAACCCGGTGCCCATCTATGTGCCGTGTCATCGCGTGATCAAGTCCGACTTGTCGATCGGAAATTACGGGGGCGGCGTCGATCGGAAGTTGAAACTGCTACGCGCCGAGGGCTTCGCGGTAGGCAAGGATTTGCGGGTGCCCGCGCGCGCCGTGATGGGGCATCAGCGGACGCACATTTTCTGCCGGCCGGAATGCTCGGCCGCAAAACGCGCCGATGCGGGCCGATGCTACATCTATGCGGATTCCGAGCGGGCGCGCAGCGCGGGGTTGCGCGCGTGCAAGCTCTGCCATCCCGCATGAGGCGGGTTCCTCACCAGCAAAAAGGGACGCGGATCGGCTCGATCGGCGTCCCCTCGCATCGGCGCGATGGCGATTGACTATTCGGTTTCCTGGTTCTGCTGAAGCTGCTGGATCTGGCGGCGCTGCTGCTCGATCTGCTGCTGTTGCGATTGCACCTGCATCTGGGTCTGCGTGTTGGCATTCTCGGTGTTCTGCATCTGGTTGCCGACCGCATAGCCGCTGACGCCGCCAAGGCCCGCGCCGATTGCCGCGCCGGCGCCCGGATGGCCTACCGCGGCGCCGACGATTGCGCCGCCTGCCGCGCCCAGTCCGGCGCCGCCGAGGGTGCCTTTCTCACGAGTGGAAAGTGGCTGGCCGCTGCAACTGGCCAGCAGGATGGACGCAGCCAACATTAGGGTTGGGATGATTGCCGCGCGTTTGGTCATGGTGTTTTTCTCCCGCAGAAAAAAGCGGTGTTATTCCGTCTCCTGCTGACTTTGAAGTTGTTGAATCTGCCGGCGTTGTTGTTCGAGTTGCTGCTGCTGCGATTGGATCTGCTGCTGGGTTTGCTGATTGGCGGTGTCCTGATTCTGCATCTGATTGCCGACCGCATAGCCGGTGACGCCGCCCAGCGCGCCGCCAATCGCCGCTCCCGCGCCCGGCGATCCGACCGCCGCGCCGATGATCGCACCGGCGCCCGCGCCGAGTCCGGCGCCGCCGAGCGTGCCCTTTTCGCGAGTCGAGAGCGGCTGTCCGCTGCATCCGGCGCCCGCGATCAGCGCGATTAACATCAAGGCGGCAATTGCTACCCTTCGATTGATCATGGCCATCGCTCCGGGCGGGTCGAGGTTATTCGGTCTCCTGCTGATTCTGCAGTTGCTGGATCTGGCGCCGCTGCTCCTCGATCTGCTGCTGTTGCGATTGAATCTGCTGCTGAGTCTGCTGGTTGGCCGTGTCCTGATTCTGCATCTCGTTGCCGACCGCGTAGCCGGTCACGCCGCCGAGCGCGCCGCCGATGGCCGCTCCCACTCCGGGTGCGCCGACTGCCGCGCCGATGATTGCGCCGGTGGCGGCGCCGATACCCGCGCCGCCGAGGGTGCCTTTCTCACGGGTCGAGAGCGGTTGCCCCGAGCATCCGGCGACCGCGAAGAGCGCCACGAGTGCCAATGCCGCCGTTACGATGGAGTTGCGCCGCATCAGTCTCTCCTCTGATAGATACGTAATGTCGTTCGTTGCGATTCAGTAAAAAACCGGACCATCCGGGGCGACGACCCAAAGGCTTCAGAGCACAACTCATGCCCTGCCGATATTGCAGCTTAGCGGTGCGTACACCGCCTTAAGGTGCCGCTACAATTGAGTTTCCCGACTTCATGGTTTGTAATCAACCCTAAAAGGGTTGCTCCAAATGCTCCCTCACTTCCGCCGCTTACGGCATCATCGCGAAGGCGCGGGTCGGCCCGCCGGTGCCTTTTCCGAGTTTCATCGGGATGCAGAAAATGGTTGCGCCCGTGGGCGGTAGCTTGTCGGCATTGGCAATGTTCTCGAACGCAGGCTTGTTGGTGCCCAGCCAGATCTGGTGGACTTTGAATTCCTTGGAGGCGCCGATGTCGATGCTCGCGGTATCGACCGCGATCGCGGCGAGGTTGCGATTTTTGGCCAGCCACTGGGCGGCTTCGGGCGAGTAGCTGGGGAAATGCAGATCGGCGACATCGCCGGGCTTGTCGGTGCCCAGGTAGCGCTTCTTGTCGGGCCAGAATTTGCCCCATCCGGAGCGCGCGACCACGATGGCGCCGTCGGGAATCCGACCGTACTTTTCCTCGTAGGCCTTGAGGTCATCGACGGTGAGCATCGCGTCGGGATCCTTCGCGGCGCGCGCGGAAAAATCCACCACCGCGGCGGGACCGATACAGTTGGCGAGCGGCACCTGGTCGGCATAGATCCCGTTCTGGTTGAAATGAATCGGGGCATCCATATGGGTGCCGCCATGCTCAGGTGCGGCGAATTTACCGGAGGCGTAGAAGTAGCCTTCCTCGGTAGTGCCGAACTTTTCGAACTCGTGCTGAAGTGGCTTCTCGGTCGGCCAGTAAATGGTGTCGCTGTTGAAGGAGTAGGTGAGGTCGACGAGTTTGGAGGTATCGAAAGCGCGCGTCGTGCGCGGGTCGAGAATTGCTGCCGCCATTAATATGATCCCCACCACGAGTAGTGTCTTAATCTTCATGCGCCGAAGCCCCCGAACATAGTAAGACGATAGTAGGAAGATAGAACGGGAAAAACTATGGCATCCAATTTTCAAATCGATTCCACAATCTCGGCGGCGCTGGATGCGGGGCATACCCTGCCCGCGCGCTGGTATGCGGATGACACGGTGTGGCAGGAAGAGAAGCGGCGCATCTTTCATCGCTCGTGGCAGTATGTCGGACATGCCGCGCAGGTCGCGAAGCCGGGCGACTTCATCACGATGCGGCTGGGCGATATTCCGGTCGTCATCGCGCGTGACAATGACGGCAGCCTGCGAGCCTTCGCCAACGTCTGCCGCCATCGCGGGAGCGAGGTGGTCCTCGAATGCGCGGGGAATCGCAAGACGCTGCAATGCCACTATCACGGCTGGACCTACAACCTGGATGGGACGCTGCGCGCCGCGCCGCGCTCCAATGAACAGGCGTCGTTCAGCAAGGAAAAACTTTCGCTGCTGCCGTTCGCGGTCGAGACCTGGGGGCCGATGATCTTCGTCAAGCCGGATGCCGCGCCCGGGTCGTTGCGCGACCTCATCGGCGATCTGCCGTCGCTCTTCGAGCACGCCGGCGTTGATCTCGCGCGGCTCCGGATGTACCGGCAGGACGTCTACAACATCGCGTCGAACTGGAAGATCATCATCGAGAATTTCAACGAGTGCTATCATTGCCCGATCGCGCATCCGGCGTTTTCAGAGCTCATCGATACCGACCAGTACAGCGCCGACATCGGCCACGAATACTACTCGACCTACTATGGCCCGCTGCTGCGCTCGGCCGAGAATGGCGTGACCTATGCGACGTTGTGGCCGACCGCGATGATCGCGCTGTCCTCGCGCCCGATGGCGATGCAACTGCTGTGCGTGTATCCCATCGATGCGCATCACACGCGCGAGACCATCGACTTCTATTTCGCCGAGGGCACCAGCGAAAAAGAGATTCGCGAGTACAAGGACTTCAGCGACCTGGTCCAGCGCGAGGACGTGGTGCTATGCGAATCGGTGCAGCGCGGTTTGGCGTCCGGAGCGATTGAGAACGGCACCCTGATGGCGTCGCGCGAACGCGGCATCCAGCACTTCCAGCGCCTGGTGTATCGATTTTTGAGCGCCAGGGAGTAGCCGCTCGGCCGCAGCAAGACCTGCGCGTTCTGCCCCGAATGCGGCACGCGCATCTATCATCAAACGGTCAATGGCATGAGCATCAAAGCCGGCGCGCTCGATGACACCTCATCGCTGAATCCGGACGCACATTACTGGACGATGCGAAAACAATCGTGGGTGGTGATACCCAAAGGCGTCGCGCAATTTCCTGACGACGATTGATCGATGGATGGCTGCGCGCGGGCGCGGGATCAGTTCTGCTTGTCGATCGCGTCCACCTGCGGTGCGTTGATCTGCGCGGCCAGCAGCGCCTGCAGGATCGGGGTGTTCAGTGGCGCCTCTTCCTCCTGCTCCTGCGGCGGCGTTTGTACAGGCACCTGCGCGGCGGCCTGCGTCATCGAAGGGTTGCTCCGTTCGCAGCGGGTTTGAATCTGGATCAGGTAGAGCGCGGTTTGCTCGTAGATGCGCAGGTTGCGTTTGAAGTTCGCCAGTTTGTCCTCGTCATTGGCGACCCGCCTGGTCGGATTGACTGCCGCGACGCCGCTGAGCAGGCCGCCCGCGCTGGCCGCATCGGCCATCGCGTCGGGGGTACACAAGTCGGCAACCGCGCGTACCAGCTCGTCATCGGTCTTGCTCAGTGCGACCGCGTTGAGCCTCTGCTGCTGGCCAACCAGCGCCTTCTCCGCAATCAGCAGGCCCGCGGGATCTTTCGCGGCGGTGGGGTTCTGAATCAGTACGTTGGATGCCACCCCGAGCACTGCCGCGACCGCGCCCATCTGCGCGCGAATCTTGTCTTGCGGACCGAGGTCGGTGGTAAGCCTGACCAACTGCTCGCTCTGCGCGGCCTCGCGCTGAGCCATCAGAACCTGCTGCGGGGGCGGAGGCGGCGCCTCGAAGGTACAGGCGCTCGCGAGGACCAAAGCGACAGCCGCAGCCACCGCGCGTTTATGCAGCGGCGGCGGCTTCGAGGAAACCGGAGAATAGGCTTTCGACCGCACGCCGAAGATTTAACTTATTGCGCCGGACCAGCCAAGCAGACGCAATATTCTACCAGCCGATGGTGGCCGCCGGCATCGACGGGACCTGCTGGCCGCGAGGATCGCATCCTCCGCGCAACAGGCTGCGATCGCGATTGAGCTCGACCGCCAGCACGTGGCCTTCCGACCATGGCGGCCGCACCTCGATGATGTGACCACGCGAGGCGAGCTGGGCGCGGACGTTTTCATCGATCCGCTCCTCGATGCGCAACACGCCGGGCCGGGTGTCGTGCGGATAGAAGGTCGAGGGGAAATGCGCGCTGGAGAATTTCGGCGCCTCGATGGCCTCCTGCAACGCCATCCCGAAATCGATCGTGTTGAGGAAGAATTGCAGCGTCCATTGATCCTGCTGATCGCCGCCCGGGGTGCCGAAGCTCAGGTAGGGCGCGCCGTCGCGCATCGCCAGCGAGGGCGACAGCGTGGTGCGCGGACGCTTGCCTGGTTTCAGCGCGTTGGGATGCTTCGCGTCGAGGAAGAAAGTTTGCATTCGCGAGCCCAGCGGGAAGCCCAGCGCATCGATCACCGGCGAGCTGGGAATCCATCCGCCGCTGGCGGTCACCGCGATCATGTTGCCCGCGCGATCGCAGGCGGTGACGTGGATGGTGCCGCCGGCCCATGCGCGCTCTTCGGCGCCGCCCTGACGCAGTGGGCGCATCGCGATCGGATCGCCGGGGCGCTGCTCCATCGAGGCCCGTTGCGCATCGATGAGCGAGCGGCGCAGGTCGCCATACTCCCTGGACACCAGCGCCTTCATCGGGACATCGACGAATTCCGGATCGGCGTAGTATGCCCCGCGGTCGGCGAATGCGAGCTTGGAGGTTTCGATGACGGTGTGGATGTAGTCTGTCGAGTTGTGCTCCATCGCGGCGAGGTCGAAGCCTTCGAGGATTTTGAGCTGCTGCAGAAAGACGGGACCTTGCGACCATGGCCCGCATTTGTAGACGCTGGTGCCGCGATACTCCGCGCTCACCGGCGTCTCTATCACGGTCTTGAATGCTGCGAGGTCCGACGCCTGCAGCAATCCGCCGTTGGCATCCGAATGCGCGACGATATCGACTGCGATGTCGCCGCGATAGAAGCGATCCGATGCCGCGCGCAATGCCGCTTCACGGCCGCGGTTTTTTGCCGCCGCTTCCGCGTCGAGCAGCCGCGTGAAGAATCTCGCCAGCGATGGATTCTTGATAATCGCGCCGACCGCCGGTACCTCGCCGTTGGGTAGGTAGACCCGCGCCGTCGAAGGCCAGTCGGCCAGAAATTTTTTCGCGTACACCCGCAGCGACGCACCGGCCCCAGCGTTGTGCGGATCCAAATGTTTGGGAGCTTCGCCCGCGAGGCCCACATGCATCGGGAAGCCATCCTGCGCCAGTGCGAGCGCGGGCTCCAGAACCTCCGCCAGCGACATGGTGCCGAACTCCGCCAGCGCCGTCGCGAGCGCATCGAAGGCGGCGGGCACTCCCGCGGCAAGCAGCCCTGAATATGGCACCAGCTTCAGCCCGGCCGCGACATAGTGATCGATGGTCGCGCGCGCCGGCGCGGTCATGTTGCCATTGATGGCGACCACCCGGCGTGCAGATGCCGAGTAGATGAGCATCGGTGCCTCGCCCCCGATGGTGTGCATGTGAGGGTTCACGACCCCCTCGACCAGCACCGCGGCGACGGCGGCATCGATCGCATTGCCGCCGCGGGCGAAGATTCTGGCTCCCGCGGAGGCCGAGAGATAGTGCTCGGTGGAGATCATCACCTCGCGTCCCATGACCATCGGATAGAGTGTCGGCATTTGCGAATACCCCTTGCGAAATGCGTCATTTGTTGCGGAATGGGTGGATGGATAACAGGTGTAGCAAAGGCGTCACGGAATCGCACGGAGAATGCGTCAGAGCGGAGCATGGTTCAAACAAAATGGCGTTATGTTATTGCATCATTTTTCCCTATGTGGTGTAATGGCGTGCGTCGCCGTGTTACGCCGACGTTTCTTGGCTTCGGGGGAACGAATCAACAACATCTGCATTACGTCTCTTAGATCAGGCGCGCTGCTTGCTATGTGTAGCGCTTGAAGACGTTGTGATGAGGCGGCCAAGTGGACCGGCCGAGCGAGGTTGAAAAAATGATGAGCCAAAGCGAAGTATCTGAAGTGGCGGGGCGGCATTGCCGATTGTTAAGACCGGTGCGCGACCACGAGGGTCGCACCCGGTTTGGTGAGCAACCAACCATCCTGCGCCAGATTCGCAATCTGGACCGCTCGATGTACCTTGTGCAGTTTGCCGATGGCGCGACGACTTTCCTGTTTCCGGACGAAGTAGCGATCGAATAGCCTGCCAATCGTTCGGGCGCCTGACTTTGTGGGGGAAGCTCAGGCGGTATCCACCACATAAAATCACCCTGGTTAAATGCGCGCACGTGCGAAGCTGCGTGCAGGCCGATTCCCGCACCTTAGGGGATCGACCAACCAGGTGTGATGCGCCAGCGGTTGCGGCCTCGCGGGATGCGCGATGATCCGCGCGATGCTTCAGCGATTGTCGCCGGCGCCGAGCGGTCCTCCACGCAGCGGCACCGTCCAATCCCATTCGTAGCGCGGCCGGACCGCGTCGGTCTGCAGATGCTCCATGATCGACTCGCCGCATCCGGCGCAGAACATATAGGTTCCGTTGTGCGACCCGACGCTCGCGCCGAGTGCGCGCGCACCGCCAGGCTCCGAGGCGAAGGGCTGTCCGCACGCGCTGCATCCTTCGGACACGACCGCGGCTCGATTCACGATGAGGTATCGGGTGCTCGAACCGTTGCTATCTGCCATGTCTAGGCTCCTGCCGTTTTGAATCTTGGAAAGTATCGCGCGGCTGTCGGTCAGAGTGCGAGTTTGCCGGGCCAGCGATGTGAGCGCGTCGAGGCATCGCACCCGATAGAGCCGAAACACGGCCCGCAAGCGCGGAACCGTGGGCGTCAGCCGCCGCGGAGCGAGCGACTTTTCAAAACGGACCGCAATCGGTGGCGAAGGGAGCGACCCATGGAAGCCGTTCTCGACTCGCTGCGGAAGACGGTAAGGCGCGGGCTCCTCGAGTTCCTCGTAGAAAACGATACTGGTCAGGGTCGCGCCGCATTTGGTGCAGAACTGTGCTTGGTCGGTTAATGGCGGGGCAGCGCAGCGCCAGCACGAATCGGCTCTGGAACGGCGGGAATAGGACATTGTGGAACTCAAGATCCGGATTTCACAAGAATCAGAACGGTCGATCAACAAATATTAATCGAACCCTTTGCCGCATGGGAACCGTAGTGATACGGCGCACCCGAAAATGATCCCGGCCGGTTCTGCTATTCGACGGTATAGTCCGAGGAAGTATTATCAAGGAGCTTTCGGTCGCACGCTGCGACCTCCCGTCTCGAAGGTGGCGCGCGAACTACTATCGTCAGCGGTGTACCCGAAACAAAGCGTTGGGTCCGAATCCCTTCACTCTTTGAAATGGTGGCGGCCCCGCAGGAACGATCTCGAACTCTGACTTGGCTACCAGATGAAACTCACCCATCCGACGCAGGTCATCCAGCGTAATCAGCTCCGGCATGTCGGGGTATAGCTTTCTCCACTTAGTCGCGGATTCGTAGTCGACGATTATCAAATCGTTCTGGTAGTGCCCGCGGAGGTCGGCCACGAAAAGGCGTTTTCGCAGGCTCGGAGCATACTCGTACAAGCCAAAGGCCTCATGGATATCGAGCGTGACGATCGGCAAGTCATCATCCAGGACCGAGTAATTGTCGAAGATCTCGGCTCTATCGCTGTTCCAGGTCGAGAACCACTCCGCGGTTCTTCGTACGTTCCACCAACTCAGACAAACGAGAAACACGGATAGAGCGATCAGCACCGGCGCAGCTGATCGCGAGGCAAGAATAGCGAGCAGCGGGACGAAGCCCAGCAAAGCGGTAATCATGTATCGATCGACGAACGCATTAGTGTGATCGAAGACCGAGAACAACACCACGAAGAGGGGAACCAGCAACAGTCCGGAGATTCCAGCCGTGGACCGTAACCGGGTCGACATAGAAGCCAAGTCATTGGCACGCACAAAACGCACCCCCAGCTTCGAGAGGAATTCTGACACCATCCAGAGCAAAACTAACAAGGTGAGAATGTGAATCGGGAAGCGAAATTCCGCGACGGCGATCTTGACGGCGAACCGTGCCGTAATTGGAGCAAGCCAGCTGGTATGAGTGAATCCCTCAGTCTCTCCGCGATAGAAGGGCAGGCAAGCCAGCAGCGCTAGCGGCCCGGCCGCGACCGGCAGCAATCGCATCATCCAGCCGCGTAAGGTTAGTCGGTGCGCGAGGGCGTCGCCAAGGACAACGGAAACCAGCGCAAAAATCCCGAAATAGTGAATCGTGCAAAGCAGTGCCGCCATCGCTGCGGTCGCGATGTTCGATCGCAGGCTGGAATCGTGGCGCTGATAGACGAGACAGAAGCCTACCGTTGCGGCCAGCAAAAGCGCATACGGTCGCGCGAAGAAGGCATAGCGGATGACGAGCGGGTTAGCCCATAGTGCCAGCACGGCGACCAGGGCCACGAGGACGCCGAAGCTACGACGGAGCAGAACATACAGCAGGCACAAGGCAGCCCATGTCCCCGCCAGGGCCAAGGCTCGAAATGCGGTTTCGCCGGATCCACCAATCAGCCACCAGCTGCCCCGGATCAGAAGGTGGTAGACCGGCGGAGTAAAATCCCCCGAATGCTTCAGCGCGGCAAGCGAATGCCACAGGCTCGGATCGGAGTCGAGAAGCTTCACCCATAGTTCGTCGAGATAAAGATACCGACCAAACAGAATTCCTGGATCATTCGCAAAAGCTTCGACCACCAGAAGAAGAGCCGCGCCCATCGCGAAGAATAGCGCCTCGGTCCAGCCTGCACCCGGCAGCGTCGCGGCGGCCTCGGACCGCGGGGGAGCCACGGTTGCTTGCATCATTGAGATACTCTCTGCCAGGCCGCCCACGGTGTTGCTGCATACATTTGAGGGTAGCGAAGCGCGCCGGGGATGGCGATGATCACTCCGAGTAGCGCGAGAAGGCCGAACGCAAGGAGGGCAGGAGTCCTTGCCCGTTTGAGCGCCAGCAGGGTCGCGAGTGCGAACCAAGGCAGGAAAGGAACCCAAAAGCGCGGGCCATAGCAGAGTTCGGGCCCGGAACCGAAAATGCTCAGGAGCGCCAGGTATAAAGCGATTGGTACGGCAATTCGGCGCAGAAACCCTGCGTCGGGTGCCTTCGAGAAAAACGCGCGGCCGATTCCCAGGAAAGCGACCAGCGTCCACGGAACAAAATAAAACAGACCATGCCGAGGCCCCAGTAATGTCCGGTAGAGCCGTTGGAGATCCGACGCGAAAAGCCAGCCCTGACTTCCTGAAATGATCGGTGTGCGGGCCAGCCAGTAGTTGAATGACACGATCGTCACGCCGCATAGCGCCAGGACGATTCCCAGTTTTGCGGCGTTCGCTCGTCGCCCTTCGTAGATCTCGGTAATGAGGAAGCCAATGCCAACCAGCGCGAATGGCGGCTTGAGAAACGCGGCTAGCCCAGCGCCGAGACCGGCAAGGATCGGTCGATCGGTAATGAGCGCCCACAGCGTCCATATCAATGCCAGACCGATGGTAGAAGCGGCGAAAAACGATCGCGAATAAGCCAGCCAGGAGCTCGCCCCTACCAGGAGCAACGTGGCGATCAGGGCTCTTCCGCGTCCCATCCCAACCCTGCGGCCCACCAAGTAGGTCAACAAAGCGCCAAGCCATGATACCAGCGCCATAACGATGGACACTGCCCCCTCGACATCGCCGAGAGCCGGATGAAACGGTGCGATCACAAGGGCCATTAGAATCGGAAATCCCGCGGGATGCGCCGAAACTTCGTAGACGTCGCTGGAGGCGGCGAACTCGGGGTCACAGGGCGAAGGCGCGTCGGGAACGTTGATGTCGGCTAATACGTGGTGGCCTGTGCGTTTGTTAACGAGGATCCCATGATGGTCAAGACTGATCCCCTGGAATCGAACGCCGGCCTCCAGTCCGCCCTGCGACACTCGCTGGTAGTCGTCCTGGATCTCGAAATCATGGTCGAATAACAAGCTGTTTATTGCCATAACCTGATGTGGCTCGTCGCCTGAAACCGCTGCCGGTGTCACTGTTGAAAGACCGGCCCCGGGCACCCACTCCACTCGTGTGACCGCGAGGATGCCGACCAGCATGAGACCGAACACCAGGACAACCCCGGCAACTCGCCATGATTCGGGTAAGGCACTCGTCGAGATGATCAAATTTTCGAGACGCGAGCCACGCGGCCGAGAGTCTTTGCTCTCCGATACTCTATGGGCCGTGTCCAACGGCCCCGCGGCATCGGCGAAACGCCAATAGATGAATCCGAGCGCCGCGAGAACAAGATTCAGGCAAATCGTCGTCCAGCGACCGACGTCATCGGATGCGCTCTTTGCTTGTGCTTGCTTCTCGAGATCGAATTGCCGCGCACCAGTGGGAGGCGCGCCGGAGATCCTCGTCAAGCTGATGTCACGAAAGAATGCCTCGGTGCCATGCGTGGGAGAAACCAAACCGCACTGAACATTGAGCGGAGCCCGCCGCGCAACTCGGAGGTAAAATCCGTTGCGTCGCCAGGCTTTGGTCTGCCAGGCCATCGAAGCGGAGACACCATCCTGCTCGACCGCAAGGAAGGCATCGCTGAATCCAGCGAAACCTTCCGTCCGCAGCTCGGCGCTCAAGTAGTACCATCCCGGCGATACGGTTACCGACTGGACCCAGGCCGCGCTGGTTCCTGGAGCGTCGGCGATCCTCAATTCGCCGGCCGCACCTTTTGGATGGACCCAAATGAAGCTGTTACACGCGTTACGCCGTGAGGGGCGCCAATGATCTGGCGTGAAGGTGCCTGCGCTCAGGCTTGGGTTGAGAAGAAGATTCTGTTCCGCACCGGCTGCGGGTACCGCGACAACTAACAGCAGTGAAAGGGCGAGCGCGGCCCTCAAAACGCGCATGACATGATACGAATCCAACTCAAAAACAATCAGAAAACCCGCGCCCGACCCCACGCAGCTAACCAGCCCGAACGGTTGAATTCAAGCAGGTGCGGTGGCAGGCGCAGTGTTTCTCATATGTGCGAGAAGCGGCGGGACGGCGAGGTGGACGCGGACAGAGCTGCCCGCGCCCACGAATAGAAAACTGTTTAGAAGAAGTGCTTGAAATGCTGAGGCACGAAGCTCGAACCGCCAAGGTCGGCGTCGGTGAAGCCAAACACGAAGAACTGGTTGGGATTGGCGATCGAAACGGGTGGATCGCTGTCATCGTCGACGACCGGCAGGAAGTCGTTGTCGTTGGCGATCCAGAGAGTGTGAACGGTGGTGTGTCCTTGTTTGAGATCGGGGCCGAATGCGACGCCTTCGATCTTGGCCGGAATATTGTTGAAGGCGAAGCCGTTAGCATGCAGCGACGCCGCGATATCCAGGAACGGGGTCTTGGCGACGGCGTTGGCGGCCGCGGTCAGTCCGTCCATCGCACTTACGTCAACCGCGCCGGCAAGGTCGATCTTGAAGAGCTCCTTGACCACCGCCACGCTTTGATCTGCACGTCCGTGGCCATCGCGTTCGTCGACCAGGAACTCGTGATTGTTCAGCGCAACGATTTCGCTTACGCCGGAGCCGGTGGTGAGCAGGTAGGCGAATTGGTGAGTGACCTGCCCGGAGTGAATATCGATGGTGACGATGCGCAGTAGCTTGGTCGCGGGTTTACCCTGGTTGGCGTCCTGAATCAGCGCATTCTGCATGATGCCGACCAGCGTGCGGCCATCGGGCGTGATGGCCAGACCTTCCATCCCTTTATTCGCGGTGCGCCCCGAGGTGTTGTTATCGATTTCGTCAGCGCCGACCGGACTCAGGGTGGTCACCAGAAATGAGCTGGGCAACTGGAACGTGCGGAGACGCACGCCGGTCAAGCGATCGAACTGATAGACGTAGGGACCATACTCATCGGAAATGAACACGCTCAACCCGTCGTTGGAGAGGCGGATGCTTTCGGTGTCAAAGCGCGCATCCTTGGGATTGCCGGAGTTCCGGTTGGGATCGAAGTTGTCGGAGCGCCCGGTAAGGAAGTGAAAGAAGAAGTTGTTGATCGGCGGGACACCGGAACCGACGCCCAGATTTTGGCCGCTCCCGTAAACGAGCGGAGTAAAACTCCATAGCAAAGTGGTAGTCAGGAGCTTGGGAGTGAGCTTGAACGGCAGACCCGGCCCATTGTTGCGATCGAGGTCCATCGTGACGGTATGGAATCGGTTGATGTAGCTAACCGTGTCATCAACGCTGGAATCGTATGAAACCGCATTCGGGCCGCGATCGGGCAGCGCGAGAAAAGTATTCCCGGACGCGTAGGCAAGTCCCGAGCCTAAACCGCCGAGCACATTCGCAGGGATGCCGTTTTCGAGCTTGTACTTCAAACCGGACACATCGACATTCGCTCCGGCGCGGGTTCCGTTGAGCTCACCGACCGCGAGCAACGGCAGAGTTTGAGCCTGCGAATACGTCGCGGTGAAGAATCCAAGCGCGAGGGCAATCACGCCAGCACGGAAAACTACTTTTTTCATGGAACGTGTTCCTCCTTGGCCTCGGTTTAATGCCGACGAGGCACACGATCTTGCGGCGGACGCGAACGATCGCGTTAACATCCGATAAATTTTGCGGAACAGTGAGGAAATTGGCCTGGCGCGCGAAACCGCAAGAGCAGACACGCTGGCGCATGATTCCGGCGTGCGCGTCATCGCTCTGGTGCGAAGGTTCGTTTCGTTCCTCGCGCCGGGCGAAGAGTCAGCGGGTTTTCGACAAGGCAGCGATCGCTTCGGCGATCATCAGATCGGACTTGGTCGTGATCTTCATGTTCAAAGCCGAGGCCTCGACGATCTCGACGGTGCCGCGAATCTGCTCGACGAGATCGGCGTCGTCAGTCGCGACGATACGCTCGCGACTCGCGCGCTCGTGCGCCGCAACCAGCAATCGGCGCTGGAATGCCTGCGGTGTCTGCGCCTGGTAGAGGCCGGTGCGCTTCACCGTTGCGGTAATGGCGCCTTCCGCGACGCGCTTGAGAGTGTCGGATACCGGGATGGCGGCGATGGCGGCGCCGCGCGCGGCGGCTGCGTCGAGGCAGCGGCGGAACAGCGTCGCATCGGCGAACGGACGGGCCGCATCGTGGATGATGATCACCTCGGCCTCGGCGCTGGTGAGCGCGAGCGCGATGCGCACGGAGTCCTGGCGCTCGATGCCGCCGGGGGTGATTTTAACCGGGACCTCGAGGCCGGCGCGCGCGACTTCATCGCGGGTACGCTTTTCGAGGCCGGCGGGAATCGCGATCACGACTTCGGCGATCGACGGCACCTTGGCGATCGCGGCGAGGGAGTAGTAGAGCATCGCGCGGCCGTGGAGCTTCACGAAGGCCTTGGGCTCACCGGCCCCGAGTCGGGCGCCGCTACCCGCGGCCACCAGTATGGCGGAGCATCGCATCAATCAACGTGATATACGCGAATCTGCATCGTAGCGCGACGCGTAGTGGTAGCGCGTGAGGTGATCGGCGAAAAAAAAGGCCGGATGCGATGCATCCGGCCCTGCGTAAACGATTAGTGGATCGGCTAGTTCGCGAAGATGGTCTTCAGCTCTTCCATGATTTTTTCTTCCGGATGGGCCTTGGCGATCGAGAGTTCTTTCACCAGCAGGCTGCGCGCGGTATCGAGCATCTTGCGCTCGCCGAAAGACAATTCCTTGTCGCCCTTGAGCACCAGCAGATCGCGTAACACCTTGGCGATTTCGAGCGGCGAGCCGGTCTTGATCTTTTCGGTATACTCGCGATAGCGGCGGTTCCACGTTTGGGTATCGACTTCGACCTTGCGCTGTCTGAGGATACGGTAGATTTTGTCGACCATATCCTTTCCGATGACGCGGCGGAGGCCGACCGAGTCGACATTCTCGGTGGGAATCATGATGGTCATTTTTTCCGTGCCGAGGATCTTGAGCACATAAAAACGGCGCTCGGTTCCGGAAATAACCTTCACCTGGATGTCGTCGATGACCGCCACGCCGTGCGCCGGGTAGACGACCTTTTCGCCCTTCTTAAACTGCAAATTCATCTTATTTTGGCACCATCAGCAGTCTTTGGGAGTTCAGCGAAAGGTTGATGACCCGTGGACCGAGCAGATAGGCCAAAGGTTCACCACCGCACTGATTGACTGGAGATTTGACTTTCTGATTATGGCACACTTTATGGAAACTGTCACTCCATAGTTTCTCATAGTGGGACAGTTAAAGAGAGTATTAGAACGTCGTTGCGAAAATGGCTCAGCGCGGAGCAATTGGTAATTGTAATTCCATCACGATTGCGTCCTCCCCGGGGCCATAATAGTGCCTTCTCAAACGCCGTTCTTCAAATTTGAGTTTGCGATAGAGCTGCCGAGCCGCGACATTTCCGCGACGCACTTCCAAAGTGACACAAGTGACTTCTTTCGATAGCGCTTCGGCAATAGTGGTGTCGAGAAGATGCAGTCCGACGCCACGTCGACGGTACTCCGGATGAACTGCTACATTAAGGATATGGCACTCGTCAGCCACCAGCCATCGGCATAGAAACCCTACCAGTCCATCGGCCACCGGATGATCCGACCCCGAATTGGGCTCTTTCAGGTCGGCGACCAGGATTTTCGAAAATGGCAGGGTCAACTCGCGCTCGAACGACTTGAGGGTCCATGGCGTCGAGTACGCCAGCCGTTCAATCTCGTTGATTCGGGCCAGATCGCGCGCGATGGCTTGTCTGATTTCAACCACCATCGCTAGCCATGATAGCACGCCGTCCCGACGGTGGTGCACGGCGATGATCCGGCTCAAAAATGAAACGGCGCGCGGTTGTCACCACGCGCCGTTATTCGATGTCTTAGCCCGGCGGTCTCTAGGCGGCGGCGCGCACCTCACCAGCCTCGCCTTTCATCACGATGATATCGAGCAGCTTGTTTTGCAGGCGATGCTTGAAGGTCGTGACCGGCTTGGCGAACTCGATGCGGGTGGTGAAGTCCGCCGGATACGAGGCCGACACGTGGCAGAGTCGGCGCAGCGCCTCTCCACGCACGCTGGCGCTGAGGGTCAAGACTCCGTCGAGCAGCGAAAGATTATAGTCGTAGTCAGGCATCTCGTCGGGAAGATTCCACAGCCGCTTGAGCGAGGACGCGGGAAGTTTGCGCGGCATCTCGATCCGCACCAGATACGCATTGGCATGCTCGGAGACGGTGTACACCGTGCCGTAACGACGATCGCGCTCGGTCTTTTCATCGTAGAGATCCGACATGAATCCGTCGAATGCGACCTTGCGCTGGCTGCTGCGAAGCTTGCTGCCGCCGGCCAGGAGCGATCCGAGCGGTGCGAGCGGGAGCCCATAGATCGCCGCGCGATAGGTCATCTCTTTCGCAGGCTTGCCATGAAGAATGCCTTCGCTCATGCGCCAAGTTGCTTCGCCGACCGCGATGAGAATGCCAAGCAGAATCCAACCGTAGGTGTTGCTGGAGAATACCGCATCGCCCATCACCACGACGGCGAAGGCGAGCAGGATGGCCGGATATAAAACCGCATTCAACAGCATATTGAGCGCGCTCGATCGCTCGCGTGAGAACGCGCCTTGGTCGCCCACCGAGTATTCGAGGTTGCGCTTGGCGCCGTCCGGCATCGCACCGAGGAGCGGCTCCATCAGCCGAAGCAGCAGCTTCACGCCGAGCGGAACCTTTTTGACGACCGATAGATCCACCGAAGCTAAAACGGTGTCGAAGTCCTCGTCCAATTCGCCGGAGAAATGTTTCTCGCCGATCGGACCCGGCAGTGTTCCGATGTCCTTGGGAAGATTCATCATTGCCGCTGGCGCAGCCACCGTCGCGCGAGGCGCGGCCGCTGCGACCGGGGCTGGGGCGGGCGCCTTCGGAGCAGCGGCAGGCGCGGGTGCGGCCGGAGCAGCATGCGCCGCACCGTTGGTCGCCGCGGTGGCGCCATCTGCGGAGGCTGGAGCAGCTGCGGGAGCGGCGCCGCCCTCCTTGTTGAAGCGCGAAGGCGCGTCGTCGGGAATCGTCAGCTCGGGATGCAGCGCGCGGGCGCGTTGCAACAGGACATCCTGGGTTTCGGGAATGTTGGGATCTGGAATGCAGCAATCGACCGGGCAGACCGCGGCGCAAGCCTCGTGGTCATGAAATCCTACACATTCGGTGCACTTGGAGGGAACGATGTAATAGATATCCTGCGCGATCGCGGGACTACTTTGCCCGTTGAGATCCCAGGCCACGCCGCCGGCGTAAATCGCGGTGTTGGGACATTCGGGCTCGCACGCGCCGCAGTTAATGCAATCGCTGGTAATGACTGTCGCCATCTAAAGTTTTCCGACCTCAGAGAGTTTCGAAGCTGCCTTGAGATTTGTCGTGTGCCCCGGTTCGCCGACAGGTTCGCAAGACGCGAACCGGAAAACCGGCCGATCTCAATGACCATAACCGGAGCGGGATTTTCATGTCAACGCTATCAGCAAAACTCATTCGAGCTGAAACGGCAAAACAACCCCGCTGATACAGGCATCAGCCCTGGTTCCAGCATCAGTTGCCAGGGTCGGAAGCCGAGGCAAAGTTGCTCGATGACACTCTAGCTAACATTCGGAGAGAATTATCGACGATTGTCGCCATAGGCTGCCGTAGTCACTGCCCAGTTGTGGTAATTTTTCTTTCTTCAACGGTGCCGGAGCAGGGCATCGGAAAACGGTGCTACGCGATCAATCCCAAGTTACCAGGGGCGCTACCAGGGGATCATAATCAGTGCCTTATCGAGCATTCAGGCGGAAACTCACCGCCGGCTATCTGGTACCGTTCTTTGTCGCAATGGCCGTGCTTGCGGCGGTGGTGCTATGGCGCGTCCAGAATCAGGCCGCCATAACAGGATGGGTAGAACATAGCGATCGGGTGATGCTGCGGGCCAAGGATGCCGAAGTTGAGGTCCGCAACATGCAAGCTGCCTATCGAGGCCATCTGCTGGTGCCCGGTGGACACCATGCGATCGAACTTGGTGAGGCACGAAAGCGGCTCACCAAAGATCTCAACGAAATTGCAGCCTTGGTCGCCGACAACCCCGAGCAAGAACAAAGCCTGCTCAAGATCACCGAGCTTAAAGAACGATGGATGGCAAGCATCGAGAGGCTCCTCGGTCAAGAAAATCGCGCTCCAACCGCAGATCGCAACTCCATCAGTGTGGCCACTTTCGGTCCGATTCAAACCCAGGCGCAGGAGCTGTTCGACTCGCTGGAAGATTTTGTCTCCGTGGAACAGCGCCTTCGCGCTCAAAGAGCCGCGCACCAGAAGGCCGAATACCAGGTGCTCTTCGTGCTGATCCCGCTCTTGTCGATCCTCGTGATGGTGGTGCTGAGTTATTGGGGATGGCGTCAGATCCAACTGGCAACCGAGCAGTTTCATGAAGCGCTTGACGGCGCGCAGCGAGCGCGAGACGCCGCGGAGAAAGCGAATCGAGCCAAGGACAACTTCCTTGGCACGGTCTCGCATGAGTTGAGGAATCCGCTCAACTCGATCCTGCTGTGGTCCAACGCGCTGCTTCGCGACCAGACCTTGAGTGAGTCCGCTCGCCGGGGAATGGCTGCCATCGAGCGGGCAGTCAGAGTTCAGGGTCAACTGATCGAAGACTTGCTCGATATTTCGCGGATCGAAAGTGGTCGGCTGCGCCTCAACGTCCAGAATGTCGATCTCGCTGAAGTCGTGAAGGCTGGGGCCGAAAGTATGCGCGCGGCGGCTGAAGCCAAATCCATCACACTGCAGGAGATCATCGATCCGCGGGTGGACCGCATCGCGGGCGATCCCGGTCGCCTTCAGCAGGTGGTCTGGAACCTGGTGTCCAATGCGGTCAAGTTCACTCCTCGGGGCGGCAAAATCCAGGTGCGCCTGGAGCGGATTAATTCGCACGTCGAGATCGTCGTCGCCGACACCGGACAGGGTATCGAGCCAGGCTCACTTCCGTCGGTGTTCGAGCGCTTCTGGCAGGGCGAAGTCACCGGTCAAAGCAAACACGGAGTTGGGCTCGGGCTTTCGATCGTAAAGGAAATCGTAGGCCTGCACGGTGGCACCGTCATGGCCCATAGCGACGGACCCGGTAAGGGCAGCACCTTCACGGTCAGACTCCCGCTGCCGGCCAGCACAGCTCCCTCGCGTGAAGCGCGTCGCCATCCAAGCGGGGCTCAAATGGGGAGTACCGCGAGCGCGGCCCGCCTCGATGGCATCTCAATTCTGGTGGTCGACGATGATCAGGATACCTGCGAGGCGTTGAAGGGCTTGCTCGGCTCGTTAGGGGCGACGGTTGCCTCAGCGACTTCGGCGCGCGCCGCATTGGAAATGCTCGAGGCAATGAAGCCCGACGCGGTGGTATCGGATATCGGGATGCCGCATGAAGATGGCTATTTTCTCGCGCGCGAGCTCCGCGAACGCGAGCGCGTGAGTGGTAAGGACGGTGGGATGCCGCTGATTGCGCTGACCGCATACGGCAGGGTTGAGGATAAGGTACAAATCCTGACCGCAGGGTTTGATAGCCACGCCGTCAAGCCGGTCGACCCGGTGGAACTGTCGGCGATTTTGCGGACCTGTATAACCTCGCGTCGAGGGGCCGGCGGCGTATGACAGGAAGCCAACCTGGCAGACTTCAGCGAGCTTGATGATGTCAAGACCCGATGCTGGTAATCACTAAGCAGGCTCGATTTGCCGCGCTGACGGAGTCATTTGCCGGAAAGCGCGGCTTCCTGTTCCAGCCGCAGCTTGCGCAGTGTGAATTGATTTGTAACTATGAGCGAGTTTTGCGAAGTACGCGGCCTTGCTGTATTTGGCCGTCATCCATGAACGTTCACTAGACGACAAGAACTAGGTTTCGCATCCGGTATTACCAGGAGGTGAGTTAGGATGAAGACGTTAGCAAGTCTGCTCGGGGCTCTCACGATCGCGGCAATGATTGCCGGCTGCGGTCCCGACATGAAGGCCATCAACGCCGCGGGTGACAAGGCTGAAGCCGACGCCACCAAGGCCGAAGCATCGGCGCAAGCAGCTGAGCAGTCGGCCGGACAGGCAGATGCGGCCGCGAAGCAGGCAGAGAATGCAGCTTCGGGCGCTGAGGATGCGGTTCGGCGCGCCAATGACGCGGTATCGCGTCTCGAGGCGGCCTTCTCGACCTCGGTTACCAAGTAAGCTTTCGCAGCAAGTTTTGAGTATAGGGCGGGAGGAGCGATCCTCCCGCCTTTAAAGTTTCGCCGCAATTGGGATGCGGTCGTCTCCGGATCGCGCTTCGACTGCGCTACGGGGTCTTGGCGGCTCCGGAGGTGGCGTTCTTGTGACCGCTGGCGGACGCCTTCAGCGCGTCGAGCACGCGTTGATGCACGACCGGATTGCGCTCGATTTTGTCCTCCAGGGTGCGAAACTCGCTGACCGTCAGTCCTTGTTTGGATGCGGCCTGCTCGACGGTGAGGCTGTGGTTTTTCTGCATCGCGGAATATACCGCGATGTACTTGTCGACTTGGGCGGTGGGAACTGCGTCTTCGTCGGGAGCGATGTCATCTGAATCCTGTGCCAGTATCAGAGCGCTGGGCGAAGTGGTGAAATCGGCGGCGATTGACAGTATGGGCACCGCGATCAGCCCTGCCGCGATGACCATGGAAATCATCGCGCGGGATGGGTTCGTCAGTTGAGATGGTTTGCTTCTAAACACGCGAAATCCTGACCTCCGAGGCGGATGAGGACGTGCGGGACTCATAGTGGCATTTGATGGATGGCTCCGAAAGGCCTCGCTCGATGGACCGGACCAGCACCCTTGCAAATTCCTGTCGTGTGCTTAAGTTGTCATCTAATCTTCGGCGCAGCGGTGTGTCGAAGAGCGGAATTTTCGCAAGTTTCAATAAACAACAAAGTGAAAAATCAAAGCTGAGGCTGGCTACCGCCAGACCCACGCGAATTCAACGGAGACCAACAATCAATGCCCGCCAAAACGGTTGAGCTTCACGAGAAGGCACGCGCCGGAATTGTTCGCGGCGCCAACCTGGTCGCGCAAGCCGCGCGCGTCACCCTCGGACCCAAAGGCCGCAACGTCCTCATTCAGCGCTCATTCGGAGCCCCGCTGGTCACCAAAGACGGGGTCACCGTGGTCAAGGAAATCGAGCTCGAGGATCGCTTCGAAAACATGGGCGCCATGATCATTCGCGAGGTCGCGCAAAAGACCGGCGACGTCGCCGGCGATGGCACCACCACCGCTACCGTGCTCGCGCGCGAGATGGTCAGTGAAGGCATCAAGCTGCTCGCGGCCGGTCTTGCCCCAATGGAGATCAAGCGCGGAATGGAGCTCGCTCTGAAGGCGGCGCGCGAAGCCATCAAGGAAATGGCCCAGCCGATCAAGGATCGCGAGCGGATGGAGCAGGTTGCCACCATCGCGGCGAATGATGATTCCGTAATCGGCAAGCTCATCGCGGATGCGATGCAGAAGGTCGGCAAGGAAGGCGTCATCACGGTCGAGGAAGGGCGCGGACTCGATACCACCCTGGACCTGGTCGAAGGAATGGTTTTCGATCGCGGCTACCTCTCGCCATATCTGGTGACCAATGCCGACAAACTCACGGTCGAACTCGAAGAGCCGCTGATCCTGCTGCACGAGAAGAAGATCTCCAGCTTGCGCGATATCATTCCGCTGCTGGAGCAGATCGTGCAGGCCGGACGCCCATTGCTCATCATCGCCGAAGATGTCGAAGGCGAAGCGCTCGCCGCATTGGTGGTGAACAAACTGCGCGGCGCGCTCAAGGTTGCCGCAGTCAAGGCGCCGGGCTTCGGCGATCGTCGCAAGGAGATGCTCGAGGATATGGCGATCCTCAGCGGCGGCGAAGTTATCGCCGAAGAGCTGGGCCTCAAGCTGGAGAATGTGAATCTGAGCCAGCTCGGCAAGGCACGGCGGGTCATCATCGACAAGGACAACACCACCATCATCGGCGGCGCCGGCAAGAAAGCCGGATATCCAGGGACGCATCGAGCAGATTCGTCGTCAGATCGAAGACACCACCTCGGACTACGACCGGGAAAAACTTCAGGAGCGCCTCGCGAAGTTGACCGGCGGTGTTGCGGTGCTCAAGGTTGGCGCGGCGACCGAAGTCGAAATGAAAGAAAAGAAGGCGCGCGTCGACGATGCGGTGCACGCACTGCGCGCCGCGGTTGAGGAGGGCGTAGTGCCCGGCGGCGGCGTGGCACTGGTTCGCGCGATGAAAGCGGTGCAGGACCTGAGGCTTCCCGAAGAGCGCAAAGCCGGCGCCGAGCTGGTCGCGCGTGCGATGGGCGAGCCGCTGCGTCAGATCGCCGCCAATGCTGGACGGGAACCCGAAGTTGTGTTCAATGAAGTGCGCGAAGGAAAAGCCGATTTCGGTTTCAACGCTCGCACCGATACCTTTGAGAAGCTGAACGAGACCGGTGTAATCGATCCCGCCAAAGTTGTGCGCAGCGCACTGGAGAATGCGGTCAGCGCATCGTCGCTGCTCATTACCACCGAAGCGGCTATCGCGGAGAAGCCTCGCAAGGCCGCGCCAATGGGAATGCCTCCCGGTGGTATGGGAGGCATGGGCGGTATGGGAGGAATGGGCGGCATGGGTGGTATGGGAGGCATGGGTGGAATGGGCGGTATGGGTGGAATGGATGACATGGGCGGTGACTTCTAGCGCGAGCAAGTCCATTTGGGGTGTCAAAGCAGGCTTAGCAAGTCATTAGTCACTTAGTAATCAAGTGGATAGCTACTTTGCGTGATAACTTCACAGATGCAATTCGCTAATGCTGAAAGTCGCATCAAAGTAGGATTTCGTATCCCGGAAGCTTGCATGCTAGACATCGTTGTGAGACAAAAGTTAGGTTCACGCGCGGTTGCTTATGACACTGGGCTGCCGCGCACGTTTTATTTAGGAGGACAGAATGGAAGGGTTAATGAAGAAAACCTCTAAACTTGTCGGGCTTGCTACCGGGGCTGCATTGGCCCTTTCGTTTGCGGCGGGATGCTCTTCGGGCCAGCCAGACCCCGCGCAACGCGCTGTCAACGCGGCCAATCGCGCTGACCAGGCGGCCTCGCGTGCGGAAGCTGCTGCCACCAAGTCACAGCAGTCGGCTGCGCAGGCTCAGGCTGCTGCGAGCCGCGTAGAGCAGGCGGCCAGCGATGCGAAGGCGGCGGCTGATCGCGCCGAAGCTATCGCGGCGAAGACCATGGCCGGCGCCAAGAAGCCCGCCCGTCACCATCACAAGAAGATGGCGGCGCCAGAGGCAGAGAGCTCTCCGGCCGAAAGCGCTCCGGCTGAAGGCGCAGCTCCAGCTCCTGCAACTCCGTAACGCCGGTTAGTCAGTTTGGAAAAGGGGGTGTTCGCGAAAGCGAGCGCCCCTTTTTAGTTTGGCGCCTCTCCCGCGGCCACATTCATGCGGCCCGCGTGCCGGGATAACCCGGCGCTGCGCACGGCAAATCAACTGAATGTCACGATCACCTTGAGTGCTTCGGGCTTCTGCGCCATCGCGTACGCAGCGGAGATTTCCGCCAGTGGAAAATGATGCGTCACCAGTTCGCGCGCGCTTATCACCCCTCGCTCGATAAGGTCCAATGCGATCCGCGTATCGTCGGGCCCGCATGAGTAACTCGGCACCAGCCTGGTTTCGTTGAAATACAAATCGTGCGGATGAACGATCAACTCGTCATCCGGCGGCGTCGCAGTGAACTGCACCACCGTGGCGCCCTTACCGGCCGCAGCGATTCCGGTCGCCAACGCTTTGCTGGTGCCCGGACCGACGATCACCACGTCGGCCATCGCGCCATTGGTCACTTCGCGCACCTGCTCGACCAGGTTGTCGCCGGAAACCACGATCGCGCGATCGGCGCCCAGCTCCAGCGCCCGGTTCGCTCGTTGCGCGAAAAGATCCGCGCCGATGATGGTGCCGGCGCCCAGATGCCGCGCCATCTTCACATGCATCATGCCCATGATGCCGAGCCCGATGATCAGGATTGATTCGCCCGGCTTAAGCGCCGAGCGCTTGAGCGATTTCACGACGCATGCCGCGGGCTCGACCAGCACCCCGTCCGCGTCGCCCACCGCATTGGGCAGGTGCAGGGTGTCGCGCTGATTGGTGGCGCTGACCAGAAAATATTCCGACATCCCACCCGGATCGATTTTGGTGGCGCGCCAGGTTGCGCATTGCACGTATTCGCCGCGCCGGCATGCCGCGCACGAAAAGCATGGCGCATGATGATGCACGAAGACGCGATCGCCGGGCTTGAACGAATGCGCCGCGGCGCCCGCTTCCTCCACGACGCCGACCGGTTCGTGGCCGAGCACCGCGCCGGCTTTGCGCCGGATGTACCACGGCATGATGTCGCCGGAGCAGATTCCACATGCACGGGCGCGCACCAGGATATCGCCGGGGCCAACTTCCGGACGAGTGGCTTCCTCAACGCGAATGTCACCGAAATCGTATAGGCGTGCGACCTGCATAGTCGCTTCGACTTTGTTGGCGCGCGGGGCGCTTGTCAACCGCGCTCGGCATAAGTGCTACGATGATCGGATGCCGCGTCCAGTATGTCCTCCCATCGCCGCCGACGTGATTGCTGAAATTGGTAACCAGATCGTGCTCATCGAGCGCAAGAATTTTCCCGAAGGATGGGCAATTCCCGGCGGCTTCGTCGACTTCGGCGAGACTGTCGAACAGGCGGCGATACGCGAGGCCAAGGAAGAGATCTCACTCGAGGTCGAGTTGCGCGCGCTACTGGGAATCTACTCGCGCCCCGATCGTGATCCGCGCGGCCAGACTATCACCGCGGTCTACATCGCGCGCGCGACTGGGACGCCGGTGGCCGCGGACGACGCGAAAAATCTCGGGCTGTTCGATCCGCGCACACCGCCGGCGCCGTTGGCATTCGATCACGCGGAGATCCTGCGCGACTACGTACACTTCCTCGACACCGGCGAACATCCTGCGCCGTGGAAACGGAAATAGCGCTACATTCCGCTCAGACGCCGCCGCGCGCATTCCCGGTGCAATCGCACGGTGTCATCAATCCATTGCCCATATGCCGATGCCACGCGTGTCCGAGCCTGCAACTGTGATGTCTGAAAGTGCCTTGTTCTCCAGCTTGCGCATGATGGATCGGCGGCTCATCTTTGCCGATCAATTCTTCCGGACAGGGCCGGCCATCTTCGAGCTTGCCTGGACATTTCTCCATCGTTCTAACTCCTTCCAATGAGTTAGACGCGCCAGGTCGCCTGAATGATCAATTGTGGCGTGAGAACAGAACTCCTGAATGGTTATTTCTGCAGCTTCTTGACCGCCGTGGCGATGCGATCGAATGCGGCGTTAATTTTTTCGGTCGAAGTCGCGTACGACATTCGAATGTGCTCGGGTGCGCCGAAATCGTTTCCGCCTACGGTCGAGACCTTGGCATCTTCGAGCAGAAAAGCTGCGAATCCGTCGCCATCAGTGATCTTCTTGCCATTGAATGATGATCCGAACAGCTCCGAGACATTCGGAAAGACGTAGAACGCGCCGCTCGGAACATTGGGCAGACCGAAGCCCGGTACCGCGCGCACCCGTTCGACGATTAGCTGGCGGCGCTTGCGAAACTCCTCGGCCATCACCTTGACGTCGTCCTGCGGTCCGTTGAGGGCCTCGACCGCCGCCGCCTGCGCGATGGAATTGGGATTTCCGCTGTTCTGGCTCTGCAGCCGACCTGCCGCGCCGATCACTTCTTTGGGGCCTGCCGCGAATCCCACCCGCCATCCGGTCATCGCATAAGTCTTCGAGAGCGAGTTGAACAGGACGCCGCGATTTTTGAGGCGCGGCTCGATCTGAAAAATGTGCGGCGCCGGCCCGTCATACGCGATGTGCTCGTAGGTATCGTCCGACAGCACCCAGATATCCGGATTGGCCTGGATCACCTGCGCGATTTCGGCAAGCGGACCCGCCCCGATAATGGTCCCGGTCGGATTCGAGGGCGAGTTGAGCAGCACCGCCCGCGTGCGAGGCGTGATCGCTTTGCTCAGGGCATCCGGGGTGAGCTGAAAGTTGCGATCCTCGCGCGCGCGCACCTGCACCGGCTTTGCGCCAGAGAGATCCACCATCGCGGAGAAGCTGACCCACGCCGGGGTCGGAATGATGACCTCGTCACCTTCGTCGAACATCGCGGCGATGACATTCGAAAGCGCCTGCTTGCATCCCGCCGACGCAATGATCTCGGCGGTTTCATAGTCGAGGTGATTGTCGCGCTTGAGCTTGGCGCGGATCGCTTCCTTCAGCTCGGGAATGCCGGCGACGGCGGTGTACTTGGTCTTGCCGGCGGCGAGCGCCTTGCGCGCGGCGTCCTTGATTCTTTCGGGCGTATCGAAGTCAGGTTCGCCGGCATCCAGTGAGATCACATCGATACCCGCGGCGCGCATTTCCTTGGCGCGCTGGTCAGCGGCAAGTGTTGCGGACGGCCGCAAGGCGGCAACTCGGCGATTCAATTTGAGCATGTTCTTTCCCGGAGCAGATTCTGCGGCGTTAGTTCCCGCCGCGTCGCAATCTTAGCGTGCGTGGTTATCTGTGAAAACCCGCGCGCAACCGAGTGTGCGGTCCTTCTTTCGTCGTGCCAAATGCCCTATCATGGTAGGCAAATGCCGTGAGCCGGTTTTAGCTATATGAATCCTCGAAATATTGCGGCTGTCTTGGGTGGCGAAAAGGTTCTCGGTCGGGGTATCCGAAAAGACGCCGAAGTCGAAGAATGTGTTCGGCGCGGCCTACCAATCGGGGTGTTGGACGCAATGCTCGAGGGGTCGGTCATCGAGGCCGCGGAGGTCTTTGGATGGATCATCCCCCGTCGCACGTTGGCGCATCGGCAAAAAAAGAAGCAACGCCTCAGTCTCGAAGAATCCAATCGAATTTCGCGCGTAGCGCGAATATTTGCACTTGCGCTTGACACTTTTGGCAACGATGAGAAAGCGCGCAGATGGCTTCGGAAACCATTGCGCCAGCTAGGCGGGCGGACAGCCATGCAGGCGCTCGAGACGGAACTGGGCGCACATCAAGTGGAAACCATCCTCGGGCGAATCGGCCACGGTATCGCGGCATGAAGTTTTGGCGCCTTGCGCGGCAACGTTTCGCCGCGCTTGACGGGCTGGGCGCCTATCTAAACGGCGGCCGCTGGAATCGACCCGGACTGCCTGCTGTGTATTGCTCCGAACATCTTTCGCTGGCGGTGCTGGAAATCCTGGTCCATCTCGAAGTCGATCCTGATGGCTTACCCGATGAATACGTCAAAATCGCAATCGAGGTTCCTCGGTCCATCAAAATGACCCGAATCGAGCGCCTACCAGGTGATCTCGACGAGACCGTAGAGCTGGGTTCGCGGTGGTTTGAGTCAACTACAACGCTCGGTCTATTGGTTCCTTCGGTTGTTATCCCGGAAGAGCGAAACCTCCTGTTGAACCCGCAGCATCGCGATTTCGCGCGAGTCAGGATTTTCGGTTCGCAACCTTTTCGGCTCGATCCTCGCCTCAATCCACCTTGAGCTTCGCGCACAACCGATTCATCACGAACTCCGGCACCAGCTCCAGCCGCCGCTCGCGGATGGCCTTCAGTCGTAGAGGGGTGAGTCTTGGTTCTGGTTCGTTAGTAGGCTGTGATCGGAGCCGCCTCGATTACTGTTCGAGGCCCCGACTGATATGTGCGAATCTCGCGGAGCATGAAGCCAGCGGATCGGAGCAGCTCACGCAGCTGGGGCTCCGTTCTTGTTCTTCCGCCCCTCTGCGCCATGATTCCGAGGTTGACCAAGGCAGCCCAGCGCGGCAGCCGCTTACCGAATTCGCGCACGCCTTCGAGAATGAGCAGTCCGCCGTTCTCACTCATAGCGTCGCGACAGTTTCTGAGCAGCTGTCGAGCATCCCGGTCGGCGAGGTTATTTACGACTGCAGCCAGGAAATACACATCGCCGTCCGCTGGAACTGATGCCAAAAAGTCACCACCCATTATCTGGCAGCGGTCAGCTAATGCGGCCTCTTCGAAGGCGGCTACAGCACCCTGCACGACCTCGGGCGAGTCGAAAAGAATCGCATTTAGATGCGGTTGCTGTTTGAGTAGTTGCAGAATCAAGGCGCCCCGCCCGCCACCTACATCGACCACCTTCGACGCCTTTGAAAAATCATAGATTGACGAGATCGAGCCATATCGAGGCGGGCCGTTTCGGATCATTTGTTCGTGAAAGAAAAAACTAACCTTCGGGTTGCCCTGGAGGTATTCGTAGAAATTCGTGCCAAACATTTCTTTGAACGCGGTCTCGCCCGTCTTTGCCATCTCCATCAAACCGCTTTGGGTCCGATAGATGGTCTCGAAGAAGGGACCAGCTTCTCCGACCAGCCCCAGCGAGGGATTCAAAAGCAACGCGCCGAGCCGGGTCAGACTGAAGCGTTCGTTTTGATCAACGTCCAGAACTTCGAAGGCGGCGAGCGCATGCAGGATAGCTTCGAGAGTCCAGGGATCCGACTTGGTAGCAGTTGCAATCTCTGCTGTTGATTTAGCGCTCGAGGAGAGAAACGCCGGCACGCCGAGCTGCAAGGCCACATGCATCGCCTGGCTAATCACGCAGCTCCAAATCAAAGTGTCGAGCTTGTACCAAAGATCCCCTTCGCTCTCTTCAACCGCCGCCATACATTTGTCTCTATCAATCCACCTTGAGCTTTGCGCGCAGCCGATTCATCACGAACTCCGGCACCAGTTCCGGGACGCGCTGGCCATAGCTCGCAACTTCCTTGATCAGGCGCGAGGCGCTGAAGAACAGCTTCGGATTGGCGAACAGAAAAACCGTCTCGACGTTGGGACGCATCTGCTTGTTCATCGCCGCCATTTGCAGCTCGTAATCGAAATCCGTTACCGCGCGCAGACTGCGAATGATGACCTTGGCCCCGATGCGTTCCGCGTAATCCACCGACAGCCCGCTGAATTTGTCGACTCGCGCTTTGGGCTCGAGGTCGTGCAGTGCCTCGCGAATCATGTCGACCCGCTCATCGGGCGAGAACAGCGCATTGTCCTTGTCGGGATTGTGCGCGACCGCGACGATCACCTCGTCGAACAGCAGCACGCTGCGCCGCACCACATCGATGTGTCCGTTGTGAATCGGATCGAAAGTTCCAGGATAAACTGCCAGCGCGTTCCTCGATTCCTTGCCCTTGGTTGTCATCTCGTCATCCGCTTGCGGTTTCGACGCCCGCGAGGGGACGCCGGTAATAGGCGATACGATGATCGCCGATAATTGCCACTTTGAATTGTTCGAAGCCGGCCGGGGCCACCGGAGGCTCGGGCGCGCGCTTGAATTGCCGAATCACCACCCATCCGTCGCTTGCCACCAGGTGCAGATCCGCCAGCATCGCCATCACCTGATTGCTGATGTCGTCGCCGAAGGGAGCGTCAATGAATATCAGGCCGAAGGTTCTCCCCTCGTGCGACAGTTGCGGGAGCACGCGGCGCAGATCGCTGGTGATGATGCGAGCGCGATCCGCGAGCGCGAGGGCCTCGAGGTTTTCGCGAATCACGGCAGTTGCCGCTTTCGACGAATCGATGAAGGTTGCATGCGCGGCGCCCCGCGAGAGAGCCTCGATCCCAAGGGAGCCGCTGCCGGCAAAAATGTCGAGCACCGAAAGCCCCTGGAAATCCAGGCGGACCAGCAGGCGCGAAAAAATCGATTCGCGCATCCGCGCGGTGGCGGGCCGGGTGGTCAGTCCTCGCGGCGCTTTCAGCTTCCGCCCGCGCGCATGTCCCGCGATTATCCTCATGCCAGAAACGCTTGCACTCCCCAGATCATCTTTGCGAATTCCGGTTCAGCGCGATAGATAACCGGTCTATCGCGAGGCCGCAAGTTCGCGCATCGGATCGCTTGCGCTTCTGAAATAATTAGGGAATCTTAGGAACCGCTCATTAGATTTCCACACGCGGAACCATCTGATTCTGTAAGGTTGAGTTATAGAGCCGCCCATGCCCGACGGCGCTGAGATAAAGTTCTCCGAGGCCGCGCTCGCAGAATATCGCGAGTTGCTAACCCATTATCCGACGCGTCAGGCGGCGTTGCTTCCGACGTTGTGGATCGCGCAGCGCGAATTCGGATGGCTAAGTGGCGACGCCCAACTCTATGTCGCGAAGCTGATGGAACTGCCGCCTGCGCATGTCCGCGCGGTGGTGACCTTCTACACCATGTTCTACCAGCATCCGGTCGGGAAATGGCACCTGGAAGTATGCACCAATCTGTCCTGCCGCCTGCGCGGCGCCGACCAGATTGTCGACACCATCAGCGACAAGCTCGGCATCAAGGTCGGCGAGACCACCGCCGACAAGAAATTCACCCTGAGCCGCGCCGAATGCCTCGCGTCATGCGGAACCGCCCCGATGTTGCAGCTTAACCACGATCGCTTCTACGAAAACCTCACTCCGGAATCCACCCTCAAGCTGATCGACGACCTGTCCAACCGTGGCGATTGATCTTCTAATCGGCGCTGTCAAAGCGATTGTGGTCCTGCTGCTGGTGCTGAACCTGTCGGCGGTGCTGCTGTGGTTCGAGCGCAAGGGTAGCGCGCTGATTCAGGATCGAGTCGGCGCCAATCGCGCCAACATTTTAGGCGTCGGCAAGCGCCTCGGGCTGCCAAACCTGGGACTCCAGAACACCCTCATGGCGGATCCGCTGAAGCTCTTTACCAAGGAAGACTTCGTGCCCGAGGGCGCGGACAAATTCCTCCATGCGCTGGGCCCCTTCCTCGCGCTGTTCCCGGTGCTGGTGACCTTTGCGGTGGTTCCGATCGGCGATTCCATTCACATCGCGGGCCGCACCGTGCAACTCCAGCCGGCCAGCATCAACGCCGGCGCGCTGTATGTCCTCGCCACCATCGGCATCGGAGTTTATGGAGTGGCGCTCGGCGGATGGGCGTCGAACAATCGATGGGCGCTGCTCGGGGGTGTGCGCGCCACCGCGCAGATGATCTCATACGAGATCGCCATGGGACTGGCGATCATCTCGATCGTCATCACCTTCGGCACTCTCGACTTGCAGGACATCGTGCGGCAGCAGGGCGGGGTGTGGTTCGGGTTCCTGCCGCGATGGGGGATTTTCCTCCAGCCGGTAGCATTCGCGATGCTGCTGACGGCGGGCATGGCGGAATCCAAGCGCGTGCCGTTCGATTTGCCGGAAGGCGAATCGGAGCTGATCGCCGGATACTTCACCGAATACTCCGGTGGCAAACAGGCCGCCTTCATGCTCACCGACTTCGCCGAAGTGGTGCTGGTCGCGGTGCTGGTGACGCTGTTCTTCTTCGGCGGATGGCAGGTGCCGTGGCTGTATCCCGACGGGTTTCACTTCGGCGCCCATCACCTGATGCTGCCGCGCGTGCTGGTGGTGGTCATGGGCGTCATCGCGTTCTGGATCAAAGTGGTGGCATTTTGCTGGTTGCAAATCCTGATCCGATGGACGCTGCCTCGTTTTCGCTATGACCAGTTGATGGCGCTCGGATGGAAAGGGCTGGTGCCGATCGGACTGCTCAACGTTCTGGTCACCGCGTTCGTGGTGGTACTCGCGACGGGAGCGACGCACTGATGCCGGTGGTGCTGTTCATATTTCTGGCGGTGCTTTCGATTTTATCGGCCCTCGGCGTGGTAGTGCAGAAAAACCCCATCCACTGTCTGCTGGCGCTGATCCTGACGCTGATTTCGATCGGCGCATTGTTCGTCGCGCTGGATGCGGCAACGGTCGGCTTCCTGCAAATCATCGTCTACGTCGGCGCCATCATGGTGCTGTTCCTGTTCGTCATCTGGCTGCTCAACCTGCAGGCCGAGCCGCTTCCGGTGGGTCATCTGGGGCTGAAACTTTTTGCGACCGTCGCGGTGGCCGCGATGGCGGCGGAGCTGTTCGTGTTTCTGTCGAAGACCAAGGTTGCGCTCGGCGCGGCGAAGGTTACGCCCGGCTACGGTTCCATCGATAGCCTGGCGCAGACGTTGTTCGGCAAGTACCTGATGGCATTCGAGACCACCTCGATCCTGCTGCTGGTCGCGGTTATCGGAGCGGTGGCCGTCGCGCGCCGGGCGCTACCGGAACGCCCGTCCGCTGCGCCGAAGCAGGGAGTGCCGACATGATCGTTTCATACAGCTGGGTGATGGCGCTCAGCGCCGCGATTTTCGCGATCGGAGTCGCGGGGGTGCTGCTGCGGCGCAACATCCTGGTGATGTTCATGTCGATCGAGCTGATGCTGAACGCGGTCAACCTCGCATTCATCACCTTGGGCCGCCGCATGGGTTCCATGGACGGCCAGGTGATCGTGTTCTTCGTCATGACGGTGGCCGCCGCCGAAGCCGCAGTGGGGCTCGCCATCATCATCTCGATTTTCCGCAGCCGCGAGACGGTCAACGCCGACGAACTCAACCTGATGCGATGGTAACCCGAGAGTAACATGACGGCTCATTTTCCTGCATTGGGTTTCATCCTGCTGTTCCCGGCGTTCGGGTTCCTGTTCAACATTTTTCTCGGCAATCGATGGGGACGGCGCGCGGTAAACGTGGTCGGCCCCGGCGTCATCTTCGCCTCCTTCGTGGTGGCGGTGATTGCATTCTTCAAGCTCCGCGCAATGCCCGCGGGCAGCGTCCTCGCCGTCACGCTATGGCCGTGGATTCATGCCGGACGCTTCAGCGCCGATTTCGCGCTGCAAATCGATGCGCTCTCCGCGCTGATGACGCTGATCGTCACCGGCGTCGGCGCGCTCATTCACCTTTATTCGATCGGCTACATGGCGCATGACGAGGACGTCGCGAGGTTCTTCGCCTACCTCAACCTGTTCGAACTCTCGATGCTGATCCTGGTGCTCGCCAACAACCTCCTGCTGATGTTCATGGGATGGGAGGGGGTCGGCCTCTGCTCCTATTTGCTGATCTCGTTCTGGTACACCGACCTGAAGAATGCCTATGCCGGTCGCAAGGCATTCGTCGTCAATCGTATCGGCGATGCGGGATTTCTGCTCGGCATGTTCACGATCGTTGCGGCGCTCGGCGCGCATGGAATCTGGTCGCTGGATTTCGCGGTGATACGAGACAATGTCCGCGCATTGGAGCCGGCCACCGCAACCATTGCCGCGATTCTGTTGTTTATCGGAGCAACCGGCAAATCGGCGCAGATCCCGCTCTACGTTTGGCTGCCCGATGCGATGGCGGGTCCAACTCCGGTCAGCGCGCTGATCCATGCTGCCACCATGGTGACCGCCGGCGTCTACATGGTCGCGAGAATGCACTTCCTGTACATGCTAGCGCCGACCGCGATGGAGCTGGTGGCCACAATCGGCGCGCTCACCGCGCTCTATGCGGCGACCATCGCGATGGTGCAGCCCGACATCAAGAAGGTGCTCGCCTACTCGACCATCAGCCAGCTCGGTTACATGTTCCTGGGCGTGGGGGTCGGCGCATTTGCCTCCGGCATCTTCCATGTGATGACGCATGCGTTTTTCAAGGCACTGCTCTTCCTGTGCGCGGGCTCGGTGATGCACGCGCTCGGCGGCGAGCAGGACATGAACAAGATGGGCGGGCTGCGCAAGCATCTGCCGATCACTTACGCGACGATGCTGATTGCGACGCTGGCAATTTCGGCAATCCCTCCGTTTTCGGGCTTCTTCTCCAAGGATGAGATCCTTGATTCCGCATACAACTCGGGTCACGAAGTGCTCTGGATTCTCGGCATCGTCACCGCCGCCTTGACGTCTTTCTACATGTTCCGGCTGATCTTCATGACCTTCCACGGCGATTCACGGGTCGATGCCGACAAGGCCGAGCACATCCACGAATCGCCGCTGGTCATGACGATTCCGCTGATGGTGCTCGCAACGCTGGCGGCTGTAGGCGGGTTGGTCGGTCTCCCGGAAGGTCTGCTGTGGGGCAACAAGATTGATGCGTTCCTCGCGCCCTCGGTTGGCGAGTACGCGCCTATTCTGCACGGCAACTTCGTGATGCTGACCAGCGCGTCACTCGGCCTCGCGACTCTCGGCATCGTGTTGGCCTGGTACTTCTACATCAAGGCGCCCGGCATGCCGTATCTCATCGCATACCAGTTGCAGTCCGCGTATAACGTCCTGCTCAACAAGTACTACGTCGACGAGTTCTATAACGCGATTGTCTCGCGTCCACTGTTTTGGATTTCCACCTTCGTGCTGGGACGGGTGATCGACTCTTTCATGATCGATGGGCTGGTCAACGGAGCGGGCATCACGGTCGAGACCGGCGGGCAGCTTTCGCGCCGAATGGAAACCGGCAACGTCCAGCAGTACGCCTTCGTATACGTGCTCGGCGTATTGGCGATCGTGGCCTACTACCTCTACCTGGTGACGCACTGATGGGCAGCGGAATCCTCACCTTGCTGGTGTTCGCTCCGCTGATCGGGGCATTTTTCGTGCTGTTGCAGCGCGAGGAGCGCTCGATCTGGAATTCCGCATTCATCTTTTCGCTGCTCCCGCTCGCGATCAGCTTCTACCTCTTTCGCGCGTTCGATGCGTCGCAATCCGGCTATCAGTTCGTTGAGCAATATCCCTGGATTCCGCAATTCGGAATTTCCTACCACCTTGGCATGGACGGCATCAGCCTGGTCCTGATCGTGCTGACCACGATCCTGATTTCACTCTCGCTGCTCTACTCCGGCGGTGGCGATATCGACCATCGTCCGCGCGAGTTCTGCTTCTTTATGCTCGCGCTGGAGACCGGTCTGCTCGGCACGCTGCTCGCGGTCGACCTCTTCATGTTCTACGTGTTCTGGGAACTGATGCTGTTCCCGATGTATTTCCTCATCGGCATCTGGGGACACGGCCGGCCGATCTACGCCGCAGTCAAGTTCGTGCTGTACACGATGATCGGCTCCTTCCTGATGCTGGCCGCCATCATCTACCTGGTCCTGACCTATCATTCGCACAGCGGCACCATCACCTTCGATCTCCCGACGCTGTACAACACGCAGATGACGCCGACCGAGGCGCGCTGGATGTTCGCCGCGTTCGCGCTGGCTTTCGCGATCAAAGTGCCGATGTGGCCCGTGCACACCTGGCTGCCCGACGCGCATACCAACGCGCCGACCGCGGGGTCTGTCATCCTGGCCGGCGTGATGCTGAAGATGGGGACCTACGGGTTCCTTCGATTCGCGATACCGCTGTTCCCCGCCGTCGCGATCGAGGCGACGCCGCTGTTCATGGCGCTCGCGGTGGTCGGGATCATCTATGGCGCACTGGTCGCGATGGTGCAGCCGGACCTGAAGCGGCTGATCGCGTACTCGTCGGTCAGCCATCTGGGATTCGTGGTGCTGGGGATCTTCGCGCTCAACCTCGAAGGCGTCGACGGCGCGGTTTACCAGATGCTCAACCACGGGATTTCGACCGGCGCGTTGTTCCTGCTGGTCGGCATGATTTATCTCCGTCGTCACACGCGCGAGATTTCCGAATACGGTGGGCTGTGGCACAGCGTCCCGATCTATGCGGCGGTGTTCATGTTCGCGATGCTGTCGTCGATTGGCTTGCCGGGTCTCAACGGATTCGTCGGCGAATTCCTCATCATGGTGGGCAGCTATGTACAGTCGTGGACTGCGGTGGCATTCGCGGTCACTGGGGTCATTCTCGGCGCGCTGTATATGCTGTGGACTTACGAGCGCGTGATGTTCGGTCCCATCACGAAGAAAGTTAACGAGACCATCCGCGACCTCAGCGGCCGCGAGATCGCGACGATGGTCCCGCTGATGGTGTTGATGGTGGTGATGGGGCTGTATCCGAGATTCATCATTTCCAGGATGGAACCTTCCATCAACCAGATGCTGAATCGCGTTCAAAGCGCCCGCGCTCGCATCGATGAGGAAAACCATCGGAACCGGACCGTCCGCAACGCGCCGTCCAGCCTCACCCGGGCGCTGCTGGCATTGGCTCCCACGGCTGATCAATGACCCCACTTAGCCTCACCGCTATCGATTTCCAGTGGCTCCCGATACTGCCGCTCATCACCCTCGCGATCGCCGCGATCGTCGTGCTGCTGGTGGGGGTCCGGGTCGAAGATGACGAGAGCGACGGGCTGGGATGGCTCGCGATCGCGTCGCTCGCGATCGCATTCGTACTGACCCTGGCGATGTCGGGGCAGAACACCACGGCCTTTGCAGGCGCGCTCGCGATCGACGACTTCGCGGTCTTTTTCGAATTGGCGATCCTGTTCGTCGCCGCGGTCGTGATTCTGATGTCGCTCAGCTATGCCGACGACGTCCGCCTGCCCGGCGCTGAATACTACTCGCTGATCCTGTTCGCGGCGCTCGGCATGATGCTGATGGCGGTGGCCGGCGACCTCATCATCATCTTTCTCGGGCTGGAGACCATGTCGATCGCGATTTACGTCCTGGCCGGGCTCAAGCGCACCGATCCGCGCTCCAATGAAGCCGCAATCAAGTACTTCCTGCTGGGCGCCTTCTCAACCGGCTTCCTGCTTTATGGAATCGCGCTGATCTACGGCGCCACCGGCACCATCAAACTGGAGCCGATCCGCACCGCGTTGGAACACGGCGTCGGGGTCGGCAGTCCAGTGCTGCTGCTCGGCATCGCCATGATGCTGATTGGGTTCGGCTTCAAAATCGCCGCGGTGCCGTTTCACATGTGGACACCCGACGCCTACGAGGGCGCGCCCACTCCGATCACCGCCTACATGGCGACCGGGGTGAAGCTCGCGGCCTTCGCGGGATTCCTGCGTGTCTTTCCGCTCCATCTTGGTGCAGTGAGTGCCGACTGGTCGTGGGTGCTATGGGTGGTCGCCGCGCTCACGATGACGGTGGGCAACGTCGTCGCGGTGGTGCAGACCAACATCAAAAGGATGCTGGCGTACTCGGCGATCGCGCACGCAGGATACCTGCTGGTCGGGATGGCGGCGGTGGTGCCGATGGCGGGTGCCGCGATGCTCTACTATCTGCTCGGGTATGTGGTCGCGAACCTGGGCGCATTCGGGGTAGTGACGGCGCTGGAACGCGGCGGCGAATCGCATGACCTGATCGCGGATTTTCGCGGCCTCGCGCAACGTCAGCCGGGCCTGGCGGCCGCGATGGCGATCTTTCTCCTCTCTTTCACTGGAGTGCCGCCGTTGGTGGGCTTCGTCGGCAAGTTCTACATCTTCTCGGGCGCAATCCAGGGCGGCCTCGTATGGCTGGTGATAATCGCCGTACTGAACAGCGTGATGGCGGCCTACTACTACATCTACATCATCGTCGCGATGTACATGCAGGAGGGCGGCGTTGAGGTCGGTAGCCTGACTCTGCGTCCGGGATTGGCCGCCACGATCATGATTGCGTTGGCGGCAACCATCGTGATCGGAATCTATCCGGCGCCGTACATGACTGCCGCGACAACCGCATTCAACTCGGCCCGTGGCCTCGGGCTGATCCACGCCGCGTCACTCCTGCCTTGAGCTTCGTTCCTGATCCGATAACGATAGGCATTTGCCTGTCGACGGTCTGGTTCTCTCGCGCCGAGATAGGCTGGTAGCAGAGGCGCTCAATATCAATTCAAAGGAATATTGACCTGTAAAGAAGCTGCTTACGCATCAGGGGGAAATTAATGCGCACCATTGGGAAGCTCCCATCGAATGTTGTCTTAGTTGTCATCGCGGTCCTTGCCCCATTGGTCTGGCCGCTGACGGCGCGTGCTACGGAATACATCGTCGATACGCTCGCCGATTCCAGTGGTGACGGAAACTGCAGCCTCCGCGACGCGATAAACGCGGCCAATGGCGAACCGACCGCGGGCTCGAGTTGCAACACGCCCGCAACCGGTGGAGACGAGATAGACTTTGGACTGAGCGGCAGCATCAATCTCACCCAACCGCTGCCCCCTATCAAGGATTCGGGTCTATCGATCAATGGACCGCAGACTTCGCCTGGAATCACGATCGATGGTCAGGGAGTGGCGCAACTGTTCAAGGTGAATGCCCGTGCGAGCCTGTCGCTGGAGTTTCTGACTCTGACCGGAGGCAGCTCCCGCGCAGGAGGCGCTATCGAGAATCTGGGTACGACCTCGGTTAGCTATTGCACTCTCTCCGGCAACAAGGCCAACGACGAAGGCGGAGCAATTTCGAACCACGGCAACCTCACGCTGTTTAACAGTACCTTCAGCGGTAATGAGACGATTTCACCCCGCGAACGGCTGACCTTGGGCGGAGCACTTTTCAATGACGACAATGCCGTCGCGCGGATCACAAACATTACCTTCAGTGGCAATAAAGCGGACGCGGGCCAGGGGGGCTTCCCTACCACCCCGGGCGCGATCTACGCGAAGGGCAAAGTCTATCTCAAGGGCACGATCTTCTCGGGCAACCAGAAAACAAATTGTATCCAGCGTCACGACCACAACCTCATCGACAGCGGCTACAACATTGCCGATGACGCTTCGTGCAACTTCGTCAAGGGCACCAACAGCGCCGTGGTCCAGTCGGTGGGTCTCGATCCCAATGGTCTCCAGAATAACGGCGGCGCGACGCAGACTATCGCGCTGGCCAATGGAAGCCCGGCGATTCATGCGATGCCGATCGTCGTATGCACCGACCAGAGCACCCCTTCCAAAGCGATCCATTTCGATCAGCGCGGCTTCGCGCGGGGAGTTTCCGGCGATACGCCCTCTTGCGATCTGGGCGCTTTCGAGAGTGGCGGAGTGGTACCGTCTACACCGCAATGCAGTGATGCCGCTGCCAGTCGGCCCGACCTCGAGCGAAACCACCGCACTCAATTCGTCGATGAAACGATCGTCGGCGTGATCAATCCGAATGGCCCGTATACGATCAACTTCACCTCCGCCAGCCAAGATGATCCGATAACCTCCGTAATTGGCCGATGCGAAAACGCATTCCTGCACGGCTTCGTCGCAGAAGTGCAGCAATGGAGCGGTGTGCCCGAAGGACGCACCTACCGGCTCGGCTTCACAGCCACCGACAATCTGACGCATGGGACATGCAGCGGCGTCGTCGACGTATGCATCAGCCGTAAGCGCGAGTTGGGCAGATGCGTCGACAACGGGCGATTCTACGATTCTACGGTATGCCCGCTTAATCAGTAGCGGATGTAGAGGCCCCGGCCGCCCCTTGCCAGGCAGCCGGGAGGCACCTCCGCCCCTAATTCCGACGCGATGTCGATAGGTGTCGCCACGCTTGCGCAACGCTTAGTCTTCGAGTTTGAGGCCAGCGTTGCTCGCAACCGTTTTCCAGCAAAGCCAAAATCGAAAAGTCTTTGATTTTCCTGCATTTAATGGGTTTGTTTTTGCGATTTTGTGCTGTGCGCGATCGCCCTCCCATAAACGACTGATGGCGCCCCCTTGGATGGGGACGCCACTGAAGTAAATACTAGCATGACTCAGCGTTCGAGATAACCCGCAGTTTGCAGGACGGCCGCACGCATGAGTTACAGTGGGTGTCGCCCAGAGGCTAGGGGCGGAGGGTCCGATGAAGTGGCCGAAAGGATTTGAGCCTGAAAATTCTCGCGTCTACGCGCGCAACGAGATCACGATCGCAGCGCCGCCCGAGCGGGTGTGGCGATGGTTGATCCGCGCCGCGAATTGGCCCGCCTGGTACAGCAACAGCTCTAACGTCCGCTTTCAAAACGCGCCGGGGCCTGACCTCGCGCTCGGCACCAACTTCATTTGGAAGACCTTCGGCGCGACGGTGAACAGCACCGTGTTGGTTTTCGATCCGCCCCATGAACTCGGATGGGACGGCAAGGGACTCCTGCCGGTCTATCACGGATGGCTGTTGGAGCCGTCGGATAACGGATGTCGCGTCGTCACCGAGGAGTGCCAGAACGGCGTCCTCGGCGCGATCGGCTCATGGTACCTGCGCCCAATGCTGCTGAAGGGCCATCAGGTGTGGCTGGAGAGTTTGAAAAAATTGGCGGAAGGCGGCGACCCGACCTAACCGCACTTCTGATTCCCCTCTCCAGCAGGGCAGCAGGGGGAGGGGTGAGGGGAGAGGTCTACTGCGGATGCACTTCGAAGGCGCCGGTGTTCACGTTCACGATTCCCAAATTCTGCAGCAGGCGCCCGAACATGATAAAGGGCGCCGCATACCAATACTTCCGCTGCACCAAGCCCATCACATGATCGCGCAACCGATCGTCGGTGATCTCGGCAACAGTTGCGCTGAAGCTCTCGCTGCCGGCTTTGATGATGACATTCGGCTTCACCATCACATTGCGGACCCAGTTGCGGCTCTTGTTCGCGGTGCCGAGGAACATTCGATTGCCCTCGACCACGAACCAGATCACAACATCATAGGCCTTGTCGGATTTGCGCCCGCGATGCGTTAGCACCAGGGTTTGCAGCAGTGCGATTTTCGCCAGACGCTGCGCCATGCCCGCATCCATGATACGCGCTCCTCGCTATTGCGTGACGGTTTGCATCACGCGGCCGCTCTGCGCGTCCACCAGATCGACCTGCACCGGGCCGGTGACATGATTGGCGGCCTTCGCGCTGTCGATGCCTGCCTTCAAATCGCCGAGGAACTTATCCTTCGCGAACGGCGGCATCTGTTCCATCGGAAAATGATCCATCATCACGGTCGCCTTCTGTTTCTCCGGCCAGGTGACGGCGCTGACTTTCGGGCCCGCGAATGGAATGTTGCGGATCATCTCTTCGAATGACGAATGGAAGGTACCGCCGGCCGACTTCGATGCCGCCGCAGGCGCCGAGGCGGTCTTCGGTCCGGGCAGCGTCGCCGCGACCTTGGTCGCCTGGTCCGCCGGCATGCCGGTGTACTTGGTGAACGCCTGTTTGGCCTGATCGCGCCGCTCGTCGTCCGGTGCGAGCGATATCGCCTTGGTGAAAGCGATCGCGGAGTTGCCTTTATCGCCCTGTTCGCCGTATGCCACGCCGAGGTTGTAGTAGGGCTGGAACATATCCGGTTTCAATGCGAGCGCCTTCTTGTACTGCGCGATCGCCTGGTCGGGATTGTTGGTATAGAGGTACATCGTGCCGAGGTCGGTGATGACTTCGGGATCCTTGGGCTTGCGCTTGAGATAATGCTCATACGCCGCGGCGGCTTCATCATAGCGCTGCTGGTCGTAGTCGATGTCGCCAATCCCGCGCAGCGCATCGAGGTTTTCGGGGTCGAGCTTGAGCACGTGCGCGTAGGCCTCGGCAGCCCTCTTGTAGTAGGAATTGTCGAACAACGCGGCGCGCATCGTGACGGTTCCGAGTTTCACCCACGCGGTGACATCGTTGGGCTTCTCGTTCGCCTCCTTTTCCACCTTGTCGATGAAGCTGCGCGCCTCGGTCGGGAGCTGGATCTTGGGATGGCCCGGCGGCAGCGACGCGTCCTGCGAAGCCGCAGCGCCCGGCGCCTGACCATCCTGCGCTTCCTGAGCGGCTTGACCCTGTGCCGGAGCGGTGGCTGCGAGCCTGGGCGAGCCGGAGACCGGACGCAGGTAAAGGTATGCGGCCGCCCCAAATCCCAGGATTGTGATGCCGAGAAACACCACGATGAAGGCGGTCGTGAGTTGCACCCCGGTCGTCGAAGGAGGCTTCGCGGGTGGCGGTTTTTGCTGGCCGATTGGCGAAGAGCCGGGCGCGGCGCCGTCGCCTACCGGCTTGCCACATTCGACGCAAAATTTTGCGCCTGCCATGAGCGGCGCCCCGCAATGCGGGCAAAATCGCATAGCAGATTCCTACATACGCATGGTGGGTCAGGCAACACATGGGCGGATGTTGTAGAGGTCCGCGCGGTTACCTGCCGCGGCGGAGACTGTTGTATATTCAGCCCGCCCGCGTACTTGCGGACGTAAGAGAGGACTATCATGCAGCTATATGATTCGTTTGGACCCAATCCGCGCGCGATGCGCATGTTCCTGGCCGAGAAGGGAATTGATATCCCGCGCAAGGATGTCGACCTGATGAAAGGCGAAAATCGCAAGCCTCCATATACCGATCGCAACCCGGGCGGACAGTTGCCCGCGCTCGAACTCGACAACGGCAAGTGCATCGGAGAGACGGTCGCGATTTGGGAATACCTCGAAGAGAAAAATCCCAACCCGCCGCTGATCGGAAGCAATGCCGAGGAGCGCGCCGAGGCACGGATGTGGCAGCGCCGCATCGAGCAGCGCATCACCGAGAATCTCTACAATGGATTTCGCTTCGCCGAAGGCCAGCAGATTTTCAACGGCCGCATGCGCCTGCTTCCGGAAGCCGCGCCGGGGCTGAAGGCCACGGTGCAGGACAACCTCAAGTGGCTCGACGGGCTGCTCGAGGGCAAGGAATATATCGCGGGAAATCGCTTCACCATCGCGGATATCATTCTGTTCGCGGCGCTCGATTTCGGCTCCGGCATCGGACAGACGATCGATCCATCGCTGAAAAATGTTAACGCATGGTTCAAGCGCGTCGACGCGCGGCCCAGCGCCCAGAAAAGCCTGCATCCTGCCCACGCGCAACTCAAAATGAAGGGCTGAGGACTGCGGAAATGCCGGCCAGTATCGAAGAGATAGCCCGTCAGGCCACCACCATGGTGCGCGCGAAAACCGGCGACCGCGGCGCGCGCATCAGCGAGGTCTCGCCGCTCCCAGGGCATGCGGGATTCGGCTACAGCTTTATCCTGGAGCGGACCACCGCGGGCGGCCCTTCCGGCAAGCTGGTGCTGCGGGTGGCGCCCGAAGGCGTGCGGATCGCCGGACCCGCCGACGTGGTGCGGCAGGCGAGGATCATGAAGTCGCTCGCTGACACCGACGTGCCGGTGCCTCCGATCCTGTGGTACGGCGACGAAGCTGAATTTTTCGGGCGTCCCTACTTTGTCGACGGCTTCGTCGATGGGTTCAAGCTCGCCGACGTGTCGCTGCCGCGCGACGAGATGCGCGCATATGCCCGCACCGGAGTCGAGACGCTCGCCGCGCTGCATCGGGTGCCATGGGAGCCGCGCCGCGACGCATGGGGCAGCGTCACCGAGCTGAGCGAGGAGATGAAGCGTCTCGATCATCTGCTCGACCGCGATACGCTGGATCCCAAGGTGGTGGCGCGCGCGCCCGAGTTGCGCGAAAAATTGCGTTCGTCGCTTCCCGTAAGTCCTCGGGTCGGGATCGTCCACGGCGACTTTCAGTTCTCGAACATCCTGTTCAAGGACCACAAGGTGAGCGCGCTGATCGATTGGGAGATCTCGATGATCGGGCCGACGCTGCTGGACCTCGGATGGATCAGCTTCTTTGCCGATCGTGCGAGCTTCGTCGAAAACGGCACGGTGCAGACGGCAACTCCGATGACCGCGGAAGAGATCGCCGAGGTCTATTCGAAGAGCGCCGGCGTGCCGATCTCGATGGACGAAGTGCGATGGTTCCGCGCATTCGCGGGATACCGTTTCGGGGTCATCACCTGTTTCAACGTGATGCTGCATCGGCGCGGCAAGCGTGACGACCCGCATTGGGAAGATATCGCGCTGTCGGCGCCGACGATGTTCTCGCGCGGCCTTGAGCTATTAGCGATGTAGGATTCTGCTACCTGGAGAGAGGGTTTAAATATGGGCGCCGCACCGAAGATGACCGTCCATGAGGCGGTGAACGAAGACCATCCGGCGATCAATTCGATCCTCGGAGCCAACCCGTTCATCGATCTGCAGCCCAAGCAGCTTCTCGGCATGCTCGGAGAGTTGGGACGCTTTCTCGTCTCGCGGCCCGATTCCGTCATTTCGCGGATGGGGCAATTTGCGATCGATCTGGTCCAAATCGGCCTGGGCAACTCGGAGATCGCACCGCAAGGGAACGACAAGCGTTTTGCGGATCCGTCCTTCGCGCAGAATCCGATCTACAAGCGCATGATGCAAAGCTATCTCGCATGGCGCAGCTCGCTGCTCGACATCGTGCAGGAAGACCAGAGCATCGATTGGAAGGATGCCGAGCAACTTCGCTTCGCCACGATGCTGATTACCGAGGCGCTTGCGCCCACCAACTCGCTGCTTGGCAATCCCGCCGCGTTGAAGCATGCGTTCGACAGCGCGGGCCTCAGTCTGCTGCGCGGGATCCGCAACTTCTTCGACGACGTGATCAACAATGGCGCGATGCCGCAGCAGGTCGACAAGCGTCCATTCCAGGTCGGCAAGAATCTCGGCATCACCCCGGGTGCGGTGATTTATCGCGGCGATCTTTGCGAGGTGATCCAGTATGAGCCGCGCGCGCAGAAAGTCTTCGCGCGCCCGCTGCTGATGATTCCTCCGCAGATCAACAAATTCTACATCATGGATCTGGCGCCCAAGCGCAGCTTCGTCGAGTACGCGCTCGATCACGGGGTGCAGGTTTTCACCATTAGCTGGCGCAATCCCACCGCCAGGCTGCGCGACAAGAGCCTCGATGACTATGTCGAGGCCTGTCAGGAGGCGATGGCTGTCGCGTGCGAGGTGAGCGGCAGTCCCGACTGCAACGTGCTCGGCATCTGCGCGGGCGGTATCACCACCTCGCTGACGCTCGGTCATCTTGCGGCAATCGGCGACCGGCGCGTCAATGCAGGCACGCTGCTGGTTACGATGCTCGACACCAGCTTGCCCTCGATGACCGGCATGTTTGCGACCGAGGAGATCGTCGCCGATGCCATCGCGCGGTCGCGGCAAAAGGGCGTCCTGGCCGGTGAGGACATGGCGCGGGTCTTCGCGTGGCTGCGTCCCAACGACCTGGTGTGGAACTACTGGGTCAACAATTATCTGATGGGCGAGCAGCCGCCCGCATTCGATATCCTGTACTGGAACGGCGACTCGACCAATCTTCCGGCCAAGCTGCATGAGGGTTTCCTGGGATTGTTTCTCAACAACCCGCTGGCGAAGTCCGGCGCCATCGAAATTCTCGGTACGCCGATCGATCTACGCAAGATCAAATCCGACATGTATCTGCTGGCCGGCCAAACCGACCACATCTGCACCTGGCAGTCGTGCTATCGCGCGACCAAGCTGTTCGGCGGTAAGGTGGATTTCATCCTCAATTCGAGTGGACACGTGCAGAGCCTGGTGAGTCCGCCGGGAAACTTGAAGTCGCACTACTTCACCAATGCGCGGATCGCCGAGGATGCAGATACCTGGGTGCGCGCCGCGACCGACAATCGCGGCAGTTGGTGGGATCACTGGCTCAAATGGCTCGGCTCGCGCTCAGGCGAGGAGCGTCCGGCGCCCGCGCAGGTAGGAAATTCCGCCTATCCACCGATCGGTCCGGCCCCGGGATCCTACGTGCACGAGCACCACTGATCTCGGCAGCGGTTCGTTTGTTTCCTGTCATCTGACGGCTTGGCAGCCCCGTTTAGGATGGCACGATAGAGAATTGGTATCAGCGTAAGTGTCGGTGTACAGTGTACACTCGATAAGGCGATCTGTTGGAATTCGAATGGGACCTGTTCAAAGCTCGGCGCATATGCAGTGCGTCGGAGCACGGTCCGAATAATCTCGGCACGGAAAGCGACCCCGCGCGAGCAGGCTCAGTACGAGGACAGCCGAATATGAAACGCGAATACGATCTCGGCAAAGGCAAACGTGGACCGGTTGTTCCGATGCCGGCCGAAAAGGTGCGCATAACGATAAGGCTGGATCGCGAGGTCGTGGATTATTTTCGCAACCAGGTTCGCAGCGCGCATCGAGGCAACTATCAGACTTTGATCAACGACGCTTTGCGCGAACACATGAAACGTCCCGGCCTCGCAGAAGAGGTTGGACTGCAGGTTCGTTCCGTGCTGCGCCAGGAACTCAAACGAGTAAAAGTGAGAGCCTGAAACATCTTGAAAAAGCCATCAGAGTCTAGGATTCCTGTTCGCTCGCGATGAGCCTATCGATGGCGCGACGGGCGTGGATGCGGGCCGCATCGCCATGAATCTCGACCAGCGGGCCGTCCGGAATCTCGCTCAGACGCTCCTGCTGAGCTTCGAGGACCGCCTTGTCCTGATCGAAGGTCCGCGCGATCTCATCGAAGAGTTGCTGCGTCGCGCGCGGGTCACTTTGGTGGTACCCATTCGCCGAAGACCAAAAGTAGTAGCTGCTGTTCTCGGTCTCCGGGGTTATGCCGTGGAATAGTCGGAACGAAAAACAGTTTTCCCGCGGGCTGCTATATTGCCAGTCGCGCAGTGCTCCGGTTCTCGCATCGATGGCGCCGTTCCATTGGATCACGGCGTTCGGCGCGACGAACTCAATCTCCTGCCAGCGATCGACGTTTCCTTTGAAGCCGACCGTCTTGACGTAGGTCGGGGGCGGCACCGAGTCGAGCATCCAGCGCTCGAACCTCACTCCATTGGGCGTGCGCACCGTGCGCATTTTGGCCTCGACGTGAGTAGTCGCATCGCCACCGACGGTGCCCTTATGCACATAACCCAAATGCGAGAGGTCCATCAGGTTGTCCAGCACCAGCAGGTAGCCGCTGCGCAGATGCATCATCGTATGCTGATGCGGCCAACTGGCAGAGTCGTTGTGATATGGATAGCGAATCAGCTCCGCGCGATCCGCCTTCTCCGGATCGCCCATCCATACCCATACCAACGCATCGCGCTCGACCGCCGGATAGGTTGGGACCTGCGCGCCTGGCGGCACTTTATGGTCGCCCGGCACCAGCACGCATTTTCCCGTCGCGTCGAAGGTGAGCCCGTGATACCCGCATTGGATGCCGCGCGGGACGACCTCGCCCAACGACAGCGGCGCGCCGCGGTGGCAGCAGCGGTCCTGGAGCGCGGCGACCGTTCCTGAGGCATCCCTGAAAAGGACGATCGGTTCGCCGAGGATGCGTCGCGCCAGCGGCTGCGAAGCGATCTCGTCCGACCAGGCGGCGATGTACCAGGCGTTGCGAACAAACATTGGCGTCCCTCTATGCGGTCAGCGGTGGTTGACCATAGTCAGTTTTCACACCGTCAGACATTGGGATTTTCGGGCCGATTCTGTCAAGCGAGGGCGAATCAAGTGGCAAATCGTCATTGTACAATTTGACAAATATTCCTACTAAACCGTTGCTTCGCGGATGCGTTGGATAGAGGATTGAGGAGCTATCGCAAAAAGAGGGGAGAGCCGGCAATGCTCGAAAGCAACGAGAACAATGGGGTCCGCGAGAACGATGGCGCTAACGGCAACGGGGTCGGTAGTCCTGCCGCCGTCAGGCGAAAACGGGTTTTGACCAGGGACCTGAGCGCCCGGATTGCGGAGTTGGAAGGAAGGATCGAGGTCATCAGCGCATCTTTGTCAAAACCGGCAGCGCCGTCTCCTCTGGAAGGGAAAGTGGCTGAACTGGCGGAGCAAGTCGCGAAGCTCGATGAGCGCGTGACCAAAATCGCGCACGCGGTCGCGCAATCGAACCTGATGCGCAGCCCCTTGTCCTAGCGCGCCGCGAGGATCTGCGCGAGGTGGCGAGTCTCGAGCTGGTCGCCCGCGCGATGCAGCCCGCCGCCAATCTGCATCAAGCATCCGCAATCGTTGGAAACCACCACTTCCGCGCCGCTCTCGCGGATTCGTACCATTTTGTCGTCGAGCATCGCGCCCGAGATATGCGGGAACTTGACCGAGAACAGCCCGCCGAAGCCGCAGCATTCCTCGCGATCGCGAATCTCCACAATGCGGATGCCATTCACCGCGGAGAGCAGCGCGCGCGGCTGTTCGCGCACCCCGAGCTCGCGCATCAGGTGACACGACGGATGATAGGCGACGGTGCGCTCGAAGCGCGCGCCCAAGAACTTCACCTTCATCACATCAACCAGGAACTGTGAAAACTCGAAGACCCAGGGGCGAATCGCATCGGCCTTGGCCAGCAGTTCGGGATCGTCGGCGAGCAAATCGCGATAGAAGATTTTGATCATGCTGGTGCATGAGCCCGACGGGATCACGATCGGAGTGCCCGGGTCGCATGACTCGAGAAATCGGCGCGCGAGTTTTTTGGCTTCCGCGCGAAACCCTTCGTTGAATGCCGCCTGACCGCAGCAGAATGCCCCCGGCATCGTGCGCACCTTGACCCGCAGCCGTTCCAGCACGGTTGCGGCGGCATCGCGCGCCTCGGGAAAAAATTCCTCCGCGAGGCAGGTTGGGAACAGCACTACTTCATTCATTCTCGGGCCAGATTATCGCGCCGTAAAGAGTTTTGGGACCATGCACGCCCATCACGATCCGCTTCTCGATGTCAGCGGTGCGGCTGGGACCGGTGATGAACGAAACCCGATTGGATGTGATGGTTCCGACCCCGAAGCCCGCGATCGCGGTGGCGAGATTGGGAACCACCCGATCGATGTTCACGATGATCACGCTGATCGGCGGCAGCAGGGTGAGCGAACTCGGCCGCGCCTCGGCCGTCACCACGGCGAAGGTTCCAGTCGATGCGATCGCATAGTGCGCTTCCGCGATGCCGATGTCGCAGTTGGCGAATTGCGCAATCATCGGCGCGCGCGCGTCATCCTGGCCCTTGTCGATGCCGCGCGGCTTCATCAGCGTGCACCCCGCTCCCTCCAGCGCGGCGCTGAACAGCGACATCTTGGTCACCACGCCCTCGCCGATCGCGGCGGTCTTGGCGGCATTGTCGCGCGCCAGGCCCGCAACGCGCGCGGCGGCCTGCTCCGCGCTCAGAGCGCCGAGGAAACGTCCGCTTACCGCTTCTAGCTCGCGAGCGAACGCCGACGCGAGTTCCGCGCGTTGCGCGATCGAGGCCACCGGCAACGGCGGTGGGGCAGCATGGTTCTCATGCGCAGCCGGCGCCTGCGGTTTTTCCAGCGCGCCCTTGAGACGCGCGAGCAGTTTGTGGAACTCCGCCACGACTATCGATCAACTCGCCGCGGAGTCCGACGGTTTGCGTGGGCTATGCGGATGAGGCCGCGGAAAATCGCGAAGTCTGGTCCACGCATTAAACGGCGGCGGCATCCACCTTATCCATCCATCGCGCGATAGCGGTCGCAGAACCCAGGAGCCGATTCTTCCGAGCATGCGAATCATCCGTGGATGGCGCGCCAGCTTGGCAAATCGACGCGCGCCCGCGCGCACCCGCTGTGCGGAGCGCGGCCACTTAAGCCCGCTCTGGCTTTCGGTTTCCTTCCACCGCAGATGAAGCAGGATGCGCGGAATGTCGATCCGCACCGGACAGATGTCGCGGCAGGCGCCGCACAACGTCGACGCGAACGGCAGGTGCCCCGCGGCGCTGCCGAAAAGATTGGGGCTGATGATCGATCCGATCGGACCCGGATAGGTCGAATTGTAAGCGTGGCCGCCGATCCGCCGGTAAATTGGACATACGTTGAGACAGGCGCCGCAGCGGATGCAGTAGAGCGCCTCGCGCATGACCGGATCGGCCAGCATCGCACTGCGACCGTTGTCGAGAATCACAACATGGACCTCGCGCGGCCCGTCGATTTCGCCCTTGCGCCGCGGCCCGTTGATGAAGTTGGTATAGGTGGTCAGCTTCTGACCGGTCGCGGTACGCGCCAGAACTTCGAGGAAGTGGCTCACGTCTTCGAGCTTGGGAATCACTTTCTCGATTCCCATCACGCCGATGAAAATATCCGGCAGCGTGCTCGACAGGCGTCCATTACCCTCGTTCTCGATCACCACCAGCGTCCCGGTTTCAGCGATCGCGAAGTTGACCCCGGTAATGCCCATCTCGGCCGCGAGGAAGATCGAGCGCAGCTTGTCACGCGCATAAGCGGTCAGCTCTTCCGGCTCGGCGGTGTACGGGGTGTGCAATTTGTCGGCAAACAGCTCGCCGATGTCTTCCTTGGAGAGATGAATCGCGGGCGTGATGATATGGGAGGGCGGCTCGTGGCGAAGCTGCACGATGTATTCGCCAAGGTCGGTTTCCGTCACCTCGATGCCGGTGCGCATCAGCGAATTGTTCAGCCCGATTTCCTCGGTGGTCATCGATTTGCCTTTGACCACCCGCTTCACTTTGTTCTTCTTTGCTACTTCGAGGATATACTCGCGGGCCTGCGCCGCATCGGCGGCGAAGAACACCACGCATCCGTTGGCTTCGAGCTTGGCCTTCAGCGCGATGAGGTACTCGTCCAGATGCGCGATGGTCTCTTCCTTGATCCGGCGCGCCTGGTCGCGCTCGGCCTCGAAAGGCGGAAACTCGGCGCGCATTTCGGCGACATGCTCGAGGTGCCGCCCGCTGGCATTTTCCAGCTTGCGGCGCAGTTCGAGATTGGCCACCCCCGCGCGGCTCGTCTCGAAGAAGTCGGCTTTATTAGGAACTTCCGCCACCCTAATCCAGGAATCGGCTTGCGAATCAGTTGATGCGATCGACTTGGCGCGAGAGCCGCAGCACCGCTTCGCGCGCGGTTTCCGAGGCCGTGTGATCGGGCGCTTGCGACAGGAAACTCTGAAAATCGTCGAGCGCGGGTTTGAAGCATTCCAGGCTCTCGTACAGCGCGCCGCGTTCCATCAATTCTTCCAGCGAACGCGGATCGAGCAGCAGGATGCGGTCCAGCGCTGCCAGCGCGCGGGTCGAGTCGGAACCCTTGAGATAGAGCGCCTTCAGGTTGCGCAGCATTCTCACCAGGATGTGACGCGGGCCGATGGGCTTCAGATGCGCCGGCGAAAGCTCGACCGGCTGGCCGTATACCTGGGTAAGGCGCGCGCGAATTTCCTCCAGCGTCAGGATCGCGCCGTCGTAAAACGGATCGATGATGAGCTCGCCGCGATCGTCGACCGCCTTGACCAGGAAATGAGTCGGGAAGCCGACCCCGTACAGATTGAGGCCGAGCCGTTTGCCGACTTCGAGATAAACGATCGACAGTGTGATGGGAATGCCGCGCCGGCGATCGATGACTTCATTCAAGAACGAATTGCGGGGATCGGCGTATTCCTCGCGATTGCCCTCGAAGCCCTTCTGCTCGAACAGGAAATGCGACAGGAGCTGAATCTTCTCGATGGTGTCGTTGCCCATCTTGACCACCATCTCGGCCTCGCGGGTCAGCGCCGCAAGCTTGTCGAGATACTTGTCGAGTTCGAGTTCGGGGTACTCCTCCTGCGCAATGAGGAGCGCTCCGCGAGCCAGCGGAATCGGCTCGCGCGCGACCAGCATCGTGAAATCGCGGCGGATGTCAGCGATATCGGGCATCGCAATCAGTGTTCATTTCTGGAGCGCGTTTGACAAGTGCGCGCGATGCGGAAGTTGCGGCTAAGAGCGCAAGCCATTGAGTCGAATCTGGTCGAGTTCCGCGGCCGTAAATGTCCCCGCCTGGTACAGCCCCAGGAATTCTTCCGATACGCTGCGACCGAACACCAGGAAGTCGTCGGTATTGATCGTTACGCGGATACCGGCATCGTAAAGCTTGCGAACAGGATGAGTTGCCAAATCCTTCACCCGTCCCAGCATCACATTCGAGGTTGGGCAGATGTTCAAGCGAATGCGGTTGTCGGCCAGGAAGCGCATGACGGTGGGCAAGTCAGCGGCCGCGATTCCGTGTTGGATCTCGTCGAGTTCGAGTTCCTCGACCGCTCGCCGGACGTCATCGGCTGGTGCCCCACTCGCCAACATGGACCTTCAAGCGCAGCCCGGTTGTTTTCGCCATTCGATAGAGCGGCTTGAAGGTCTCGATAGGTTGCGCGAATTCATCGCCATACAAGTCCAGCGTGCGATAGATACCGTGTTCGAGAAATGGCGACAGCCAGCGTTCCAACGCCGCGAGTGGACAATGGCGCGAGAGTCCGAGCTGCGGAATCCACTCGATTTCGAGGGCCACCATCTGGTGTAGCTGCTGGAATTTGCGGCCGAATTCGACTGCCGAGGCGTCATCCAGCGTGACTGCCCAAACGTCCTCACCGATCTCAAGTCGGGTTACGCCTTCGCGCCGAGCCTGAGCCAACGCTGCCTCGAAGGCGAGCAGGCGTCCTTCGCGAGTATTAAAAAGTTCGCCGACATTTTCCGCCACCCATGCGTGCATCTCGGCAATCGATCCGAGCTTGCGGCTAAGAGGCGCAATGTCCCGGCCGGTTCGTTGCGAAAGAAAAGCGCGGTTCCCTCCGAGAATGAAATGGTTGTGCAAGTCGCTCTTTGGGCATCGTCGCACCGCGTCGAGGTCCCCGTGTGCAATCGCCCGCTGAAAGTCGGACGTCATGATGAAATTGGTAGCACAAAGGGTTTCATCGAGTCTTTCTTGCGTATGCATTCGATGATGGTTGGCGGCGATCGGCACTGGCGAAAGGTGGCCGCCGGGGCCGTGGGTCGAATGCGGCCCTGCCTGACGCATTCGAGTAGCAGCCGACGATCTCTTGGGTCGCTCGCGGCGATTCGTCATCAGACACCGGCGAGGTCGGCTTCGGGCGCTGGTCAATCGACGTTCGGCATCCGTTCGAGTGCCCACTTCCACAGGTTCGACGACTCTATCGCCATCATTCACAAATATCAGATAGTCATCATTGCGTTAACTATGAGCGAGCATCTATTTTTGCGAAGCAAGGGGATGACCGACAGCGACTACATCATTTACGTAGACGAGAGCGGCGATCACAGCCTCACGTCGATAGATCCCAACTATCCGATCTTCGTGGTAGCGTTCTCAATTTTTGAAAAGGCAACCTATGCGAAAACCATCGGACACCTTCTCAAACTGAAATTCGATACGTTTGGCCACGATATGGTGGTGCTGCATGAACGCGACATCGAAGTTTCGGCGTGGAGGGTTGGGAGAAATCGACGATTGGGGCTTGAAAGTGTTCCCATGAAAGCGAAAGGCCCCGGTATACCCGAGGCCAGACGCCGACCGAGTGACCCGATCCACTTGCAACCATTGATAAGGGCGGACGACTTTAATGTCAAGTTATTCGCCAAATAATCGCTTGCCGTTGCGGAGGGGACGGGTTTGCGGCTTAGATTTCTGTTGTCGGCCATAATGGATCAGTCGCGGCGAACGCGAAGAGCTCGACGAAGGGCCTTCTCGCGTCCAGTCCACGCTACCCCGACATCGCATCTAAGGCCGAGACGATTTCCGCCGCGGCGTCCGAATCGGCCTCGCGCTCTCGCGCGCGTTCGAGGGCCCGTTTCGCGGTGGTGCCGCCTAACGCGCCCAGCGCCCAGGCCGCATGCGAGCGGACCAGCGGCTCCGGTTCATGTTCCATCGTGCGCGCGAGGATCGGGACGGCCTCACGATTGCCGCTGTTGCCCAGCGCGACCGCGACGTTGCGCAGCAGGCCCCGGCGCTTCGCGCGTTTGATCGCGCTTTTGCTGAAGCGGCGGCTGAAGCCGGCGTCGTCGAGCGCCATCAGATCGGGCATGAACGGCATCAGCTCAGGTGCGATGCTCTCGCTGAACGGCTCATTCCACGGACAAACTTCCTGGCAGATATCGCATCCGAAAATCCAGTTGCCTAGCTTGGGCCGCAGCTCACGCGGAATCGGCCCTCGATTTTCGATGGTGAGATACGAGATGCACAGGCGCGGCTCCAGCAGGTAGCCCTCGGCGAGTGCGGCGGTGGGGCACAAATCGAGGCATCGGGTGCAGGTGCCGCAATGCTCGCGATAGGGAGCGCGGGTGGGCTCCAGCTCCAGGTCGGTGAAAACCTCGGCGAGGAAGAAGTACGAGCCGTGATCGCGATTCAGAGTCGTGGTGTTCTTTCCGAACCAGCCCAGCCGCGCTTCAGCCGCCCATTCGCGCTCGAAGACCGGGCCGGTATCGACGTAGGCGCGGGTGACGACGCCCTCGCGAATCCTGCCGATGGCATCGGCAACGGCGCGCGCCTTCCTGAGGACCACATCGTGATAGTCGGGGGCGAGTGCATAGGCCGCGATGCGTCCGCGCAACTCGGCGCGCCAATCGAGTTTCGGAGGCGCCGGCGAGTGATACGGATAGGCGAGACTGACGACGCATCGCAATCGCGAGTCGAGGGTGCGCGGATCGAAGCGCCGCTCGGGCTCGTTTGCAAGATAGCCCATCGCGCCATGGCGGCCGTCGTCGAGCCACTGGCGATAAAAGTCGCGACGCTCGGCGAGCGGGCGGAGCACTGCGAACCCCACCATCGCAAAGCCCTGCTCATGTGCGGCCGCAGTCACGATTTGGTTGAGGTTCGGCATCGGAATGTCAGAAAGATACCATCTTTACTGCGATTTTCCGCGACGAAATGAATGGGAAAAGCAGACCTCTTAAGTCTACCTTGACTGTCGAGTCGGCGGGCATTAGCTTGGTAGCATGCCCGAAGAAATGCACGATCATCAGACTTCAGTCCAAGAACGTCGAGCCGAAGAAAACGCTGCGCTTCCTGACGTAATCCTGACTCCCAAAGCCGTGGAAATGGTCAGGAAAATGCGCGCCAAAGAGGGTCTCGGCACCGAGCAGGGACTTCGCATCGCGGTCACCGGCGGCGGATGCTCGGGCTTCCAGTACCAGCTCAACTTCGATGCCGAGAAGGAAGGCGATCGCGTCGCGCATTTCGATGACGTGCGCGTCCTCGTCGATGAGATTTCGTTCCCGTACATCGCGGGCGTCACGCTCGATTTTGTCGAGGGGCTCCATGGAGCGGGCTTTAAGTTCGACAATCCTCGCGCCTCGCATACATGCGGATGCGGGTCATCCTTCAGCGCTTGATCCGCGACTAATCTGATGCCAGCTGCCGCCTGCGATGAGTAGGCGGCTTTTTCGTTTTCGTGCTACCCCCTCGATGCGATGCTTTCCGGTCTAGTCTACTGGCTCTCGCCGCGCCGGCGCCGATTCATGCGACGCTTGGGGCGTCCCGCGCTGGCGCACCTCGAAAGGCGGTTGGTGACTGCGGGTTCCTCGGCTGCGATTTCCTTTTGCACGATTTTGCTGGATGCGAATGCCGAATTCCTGGCCTTCGCGATCTCTTCGCCTGATGGGGTGCTGGCTCGATTTGCGATGAGTGCCACGGCGGAGCAGATCGAAGCATGTTTGACCGCAATGCTCATCTATTCGGCCGCCCAATTCGCCCGCGGGGAGATGCAGCGCGATGACACGGAAATGCTGCCTCTGCTGGCGCATGTTACCGGCCTCGAGGTCATGCAGGTGATGCTGCGTCGCGACCAGCTTCGCAAGGCGCCGCGCTCGGAGGAATGGCAGCTTTACACCTGGCTCATTGCCGCTTTGGGCGGGGCGCGGCCCGCATACGACGCACAGCTTGAGCGCGCCTTCTCTTACGGCTACCTATCGTACATCGGTCAGTACCGGCCATCGCTTGAACGCGCGCTCGCGCAACTGGAGTCCTGATCGGCGCGCATCTACAAAATGGAGACACGATGAAGGATCTCGAGGGCAGGGGAGTTATCGTCACAGGAGCCACTCGCGGCATCGGCCGCGCGATCGCGCTGGAAGCGGCGCGTCGCGGCGCCAATATCGCATTCAACTACCTCAAGAGCGAGGACCAGGCAGTCGCCCTCAAGTCGGAAATCGAGGCGCTTGGGGTCAGGGCGTTGGCGTTCAAAACCGATGTCGGCGATCTGAAAAATGTGCGCGAGATGGTCAACGCGGTGAAGAAGGATTTTGGCGCGATCGATGGTGTGGTCAACAACGCCGGGCTCACTCGCGACAAATTGCTGGTGATGATGACCGAAGACGAGTGGTCCGATGTCATCCGCACCAATCTGACCGGAGCATTCAATTTCGCCCGCGCGGCCGCTTTCATGATGATGAAGGCGAAGCGCGGCTCCATCCTCAATATCACTTCCGTAAGCGGTGTGGTCGGGATGGCGGGGCAGGCGAACTATTCAGCCTCCAAGGCAGGTCTCATCGGCCTGACCAAGGCCCTGGCGAAGGAACTCGGGCGCCTCAATGTACGCGTCAATGCGCTCGCGCTCGGGATGATCGAGACCGATATGACCGCGACGCTGCCCGAGGAGAATCGCACCCAGGTGCTGAATCTGATTCCGCTCGGGCGCTTTGGCAAGGTTGAGGAAGTCGCGCCGATTGCCGCTTTCCTGCTCTCCGATGCGGCGTCATACATCACCGGCGCGGTGATTCAGGTCGACGGCGGCCTCGCCATGTAGGTGCGGTGGCTGCGCATCATTCCCGATATTGCGCGGCATGCTTCTCGCAAATCCAGGAGCGAGAACCACGCCGCGCCCCCGCCCCTCGCCCCATCATCGATGTGATGCTACGATGCATCACATGAAGCAAGCCAGCGTACGCGACCTACGCTACAACTTCCCCGCAGTTGAGCGGATGTTGCGGCAGGGCGAGACCATCGAAATCACCAAGCGGAAGCGCGTCATCGGGACGCTGTCCCCGGTTGCGCCGGCGGCCAAGCCGAAGATGCCGGATTTCATGGCCAGGTTGAAGCGCATCTACGGCAATCGAATACTCAAAGTGACTGTCGCGCAGCGCATCGCCGAGGAACGCGACCGCTATTGAGCGCCTACGCTGACACTAGTTTTGTCGGGTCGCTTTATCTCGCGGACGCCAATTCCAACGAGGCCGCAGCCCGAATTGCTGAAGTGGCAACCCCGCTTTTGCTGTCTTCGCTCGGGGAGTTGGAGCTGATTAATGCCGTGCAGCTTAGTGTGTTCCGTAAGGAAATAGGCGAGTCGGATTTGGGCGCAGCGCTTGCCTCATTTCACACCGATGTCGAAGCTGGCGTGCTGGCAATCAAACCAATATCGGATGCCATGTACTTGGAAGCGCGGCGGCTATCCATGCGATGGAGTGCAAAGCTCGGCGCGCGCTCCCTCGACATCCTACAAGTAGCCGCGGCGATAGTGCTGGAGGTGGACAGCTTCTACACCTTTGACGATCGACAGAAAAAGCTCGCGAAGGCCGCCGGCCTGGTCTGCCGCTAGCGATATGGCGCTATCGATGCCGTTTGATGACAAAAGCCGGCAGATTTGAGCAAGCTTTTCCACGCGGAAAACTTGTTGCGTCATCTGTGGTAAAGCGCCAAGCTTTTATCGGCCCTGAACGGGACTATGCCGTTGGGAACGCTCGCCCTATCGCCAGACAAAAGAGATTGCGATAGGGGCATCCAGCGCATGCTAAGGGGGATCTAGTGAAGGGAGCCATGACTGGGGCAGGCTCTGCTCGCTCGACTAGCCTGATCGGTACCATGCTCGGGTTGCTTACCGTGCTATGCGCGATTGGCTTCCCGGTGTTCTTTTCCGCAGTCGGTTATGCCGATGATGGCGCTATATTGCCTGGCAATCATCCGCTTGCGGCCGAGACTTTCCGCCAACTCGGCGAGGCCAGCCCGACTCAGCCCCTGCAAATGCAGGTTCACTTCGCGCTGCGCAACCGCAAGGGCCTCGACAAGCTGCTCCAGCAACAGCACGATCCCGCGTCGCCTAATTATCACCATTGGCTCTCTCGCGAAGAGTTCATCAAGCGCTTCGGGCCTGCGCCTGCCCAGGTGAAGGCGGTTTCGAACTGGCTCGACAGCCAGGGATTCAAGGTCACGCAAAGCTCTGGCAATTCGGTTGCGTTTACCGGGCCGGTTGAGCAAGCACAACGAAGTTTTGCAGTACGGATCGCAAAATTTGGCGATGGAAGCGTATACGCAAACACCTCCGACCCGGTTATCCCGAAGCGATTTGCCGGAGTTATCAGCGCGGTCCAGGGCCTGGATAACATGGTCCATGGGGTGGCGACCGCACATAGATTCGCAGCGTCTGCACCGGTCGAGGCGTCGAAAATGGGTGCCTCAACACCGCTTCAGATGGCATTCGCCGAGCGGGAATCAGCTCCCGAATCGTCCGGTGAAATCAGTTCGGTTCCCGCGACAGTGGTAGGGGTCCAGGTCGGATTTGGGCCGGTCGATATGCACAACTTCTACAACGAAACGGTGGGTCCGGGCGCCGACGGCGCGGGAAGCTGCATCGCAATCGTCGACGATTCCGACTTCGCTGATTCCACAATGACGGCGTTCATCAATCAGTTTGGTCTACCACCGGTCAACTTGACCCGGGTTATCGTAGGAGCCAATCCCGGTCTCAATAGCGACGAAATTGAGACGGAGCTCGACGTTCAATGGGCGCATGCTGCGGCGCCCGGCGCGGCAATCCGCCTCTATCTGGGCAGCAATTTGGTGGATGACATCCAACGTGCGGTGAACGACGCCACCAATTGCAGCACCATCAGCATCAGCTATGCATTCTGCGGAGTCTCGGCGCCCTTCATGAATGGCGTCATGAGCCCCATCTTCGCGCAAGCAGCGACGCAGGGACAGAGCATTTTCATTTCCTCAGGTGACCAGGGAGCCGCGGGACTAGCCCTCAACGCCGCCGGCAACGGATGCGTCAACAGCACCGTCAAATCAATTAACGAAGTCGGCGCCGATCCCAACGTCACCTCGGTGGGTGGAACTCAGTTCAACCCGACCTGGGTAGGCGGCGTCGCTCAGGGTTACTCGCCGGAAAGCGTCTGGGGCGGTAGCGGTGGCGGCGCCAGTCAGTTCATTTCCGAGCCCGCATATCAGACCGGGTCGGGAGTGCCGAATGACGGCAAGCGTCACATCCCGGATGTCGCGCTAATCGCGAGCCCGGGTTCTCCAGGCGCATTTTGGGCGCATGATCTCGGCGGCGGGTTGGCGCAAGTGCGATGCTGCATCGGCGGCACCAGCTTGTCGGCGCCGATTTGGGCCGGTTTCATCTCAGTTCTCGGCCAGATGGCCGGAACCCGCCTCGGCAATCTCAACCAGATCGTTTACCCGCTGGCTAACAGCAGCTACGCGACGGCGGGATTTCATGATGTCACGGTCGGTAACAACTCTTTCAACGGAGTACCCGGATTCAACGCGGGGCCCGGCTACGACGAATCCACCGGATGGGGTTCCATCGATTTCAATGTCTTCGCCAACACGGTGAGGACTTTCCTCGGTGCGTCGCCAACCCCGGTTGTCCCGACGGCCACTCCTACCGCGACGCCGACCAAGACCGCCACCGCGACTCCGACCGCGACCGCGACGCCAACTTCGAGTATCACTTTCGTGGGCGTCGGTCCGTTGTCGGACTACAGCACCGCGGTAACAACCATTACGGTTGGCTTGCCGGCCGGAGTCCACGCGGGCGATGTTCTGCTCGCCCAGATCGTTATCGCCGATGGCACTGGCGTGGTGGTGCCGACCGCACCGAGTGGCTGGGCCGTCATTCGTCACGATTCGGTGAACAACGGCAACAAGCTCACCTCGTGGCTGTACTACAAGGTAGCGGGGGCGGGTGAGCCTGGCGCGTACGGATGGAGCGTCAGCTCGAACTGGGGTGCGGGGCTGATGGGAGCGTGGAGAGGCGCCGCTGTTTCGCCGATCGACAACGCCTCGGGAGCCGTTGCGGCAGGCTTTAGCCCGCTCTCCGGAAGTGCTCCATCGATGATCCCGGGCAACAACAAAGAGCTACAAGTATTTTTCTACGGCGCGCAGGCGTATGTTGGGCCTACCCTTTCTCTGTCGGGGGCGCTAAGCCAGCGCTTCAACGCCAGATCATCGAAGGAAGGGTTCACCCTCGCGTTTGCAGATGTTGCCGCTCCGTTTGTCGGCAATCCCTCGCCAGCTTACCTTGCGACCGCGAGCGTCTCTGGGACCGAGGTCATGTCGGCGCAAGCGGTGCTGCTTATTCCGGGAACGGGGCAAGGCGCGACGCCTACCCCAACCGGCACGGTGACGGCGACCGCTACCAAGACCGCGACTTCGACGCCGACCGCCACTCCCATATCCACTGCGACCAAGACCGCCACGCCGACCTTGACCACCACACCTACGCCGGCGGTAACCGTCACAGCTACGCCGGTGCCGACTGCTACGGTGACTGCGACGGCGATACCAACACCGACCGCGACTGCGACCGCGGTCGCCCCCGCAGGCATCACTTTCGTCGGGGTTGGCCCGTTGGCCGACGCCAGTAGTGCGGTCACTTCGCTGACTATTGGGCGGCCGTCCGGGGTTCAGTCGGGCGATATTCTGGTCGCTCAGATTATTGTCGCCGATGGCACTGGCTCGGCTGTGCCGAATCCACCGGCTGGCTGGACCAACATTCGTCACGATTCGGTAAATAGCGGCAACAAGGCGACCTCGTGGCTTTATTACAAGATTGCAGGGGCGAGTGAGCCGGCCTCATATGGATGGAGCATCAGCCCGAACTGGATGGCCGGCCTTATGGGTGCATGGCGAGGTGCTTCCAATTCGCCGATCGATGCTACTTCGGGGGCAGTGGCGACCGGCGGTAGTCCGGTTACCACATCGGCGCCATCACTGAGTCCCAGCGGCAACAATGAAATGCAGGTCTATTTTTACGGCTCGCAGTCGTACGTTGGACCGACCATCACACCATCGGGTGCATTAACTCAACGCTTCAACGCCAAGTCATCGAAGGAAGGATTTACTCTCGCCTTCGCGGATCATGCGGCGCCTTCCGCCAATACCGCATCGCCGGTCTATCCCGCGACGGCCACTATCTCCGGCACCGCGGTGCTGACCGGACAGGCGATCCTGATCATTCCTGCGTCGAACTGAGCGACCGGGGACTAGAATCGCACGGAATCAAGCTTCCTGGGCGCGGCCTCCAGCGGCGCCCAGAACCTCGTCGGTAAGCGTCTCGCTATAAACCTTGCGAGGCCGTGTGGCTCCGAGTTGCTGCATTACGGGATGGTCCAGCACATGCAGCACATAAATTTGATCTATCCACGGTGCGTTCCTGAAGATGCGTTGACCGCGCAGAAATCGATGACGATCGATCTTGCGCATTCGATGAGCGGCATTGAACTCCTCGACCGCGAGCATCTCTCCCGTGAACCGGCTGTTGCTGATATCAACGATATCGTCGAGATAGACCAGGGTCGTGGGAAGGTACTTCCGAGGATCCTGATTCGCAAACAGAGCCAAAGCTTCGACTGCGGAAGAATAGTAGTCGACGTCGATGGCCACGAAGCCCAGCGGCGAGCGGGTGCTTAGTCGCCGGGCGAAGCTCGAAACGGTATCTCCCAGTTCGCCTAAAACCAACGATGTGTTGGATGGCAAGGCGCGAATGAGGCGATCGATGTTCATCGGGAAATCTCCGGCCTGATAGAGATCCGGATGATCGCGATAATCGTGCGGCGGTGGCATCCCGCGGCCGCTGTCGAAGCCTACGACCACGATTTCGATGCCGGTGATGGAGGAAACCCTGCGCGCGATCGCACTGAGATTCAGCAGACCGTCGCCGCCCGCGACTCCGAATTCGGCAACGGTGATCGAGGCAAGCCCGTGCCGCTTTGCGAGGTCCGCGGCGGTTAGCGTCGCGTAGGCATAGTGGCGACGCCTTATCAAATCAAAATCCACCTTGGTGCGATAAGATCCGAACCCCGCAACAAAGGCTGAGGCAAGATTCAGATGAATCGGCTCCGCCAGTCGCTCGAGAAAACGATCCATCCAACCCCTTCTACGAATAAGCGTCACATTCAAGGAATTTCGCTGGGCGTCTCGCATAGGGAATTCTCAGGTGGTGAGGTGTGATTGGCGAGGGGCGGCGCAAGACCGAAGTTTAGACGCCGTAGTTCGATGCGTATTCAGAAAAATCAGCTTGAAGCGATGTGGAATTTCAATACGTCGGCACGCCAATAAATTGCTTTGGTGTCCAAAAGTTGACCGAAAGCCTAGTGCCGCGAACTCCAATCCTCGGCGCAACTCAAAATATCAATCCGGCTTCCATGCAGGACTGCTTGATACTTCGCCCAAAAAGCATTGTCGATCGCCCGTAGCGACTTGGCCTCGTGCGTGCGCCATCGCCGATACGCTGTCGGACCGCCGTTGTAAGCCGCATAGATCGAGCGCGCCAGCTCGTCGGGATTGTGCGTACTGAATGCGCCGTGCTTTACCTCGATGCTACCCAGTAGACGCGCAAGGATTTCCATCCCCGCGCTCGCGTTGTACAGCACGTCCCACTCCAGACGGTCGATGCTGTAGAAACCACGCCACACGTACTTGTTGACCTGCATCAAGCCAATATCGTGGGTTGACGATTCGAGATAAGTCACGCGGTTGCCGTTGAGCACGAACTGACGCCAGCAGCTTTCCTGCCACGCGGCGCTCTTGACCAGGCGCAGGTAAAGCGGGCGGAAGCGGTAGTCGATATTCTCCTCGGCGATCTCGCGCTGCGCGCCGTAGTGCAAAAGTTGATCATAGTTGCCGCGATACTCAGTCGCATTGCTCGAATTGACCACCATCCGCTTCAACTTCTTCGCGAGTTCTTGCAGCTTCGCTACAACGTCGATTTTCTTCGGCGCAGCTTCCGCCGCCTCCGCATCGTCAGGCGTCAGTATCCAAAGCGGAATTCGCCATAACGATATCGGCGATGGTGTTGGCGATACTGTTTCGGACGGTTCCTCAGCCGGCGATGGGGCACTGGCGGGTGGCGACCCCGGAGTCTCGGCAGGGCTTGGGGAAGTATCGGCAGGGCTCGGAGATGCGATTGGGGTGCTCGCCGCGGCCGGCTCTCGCGCCTCGAGCGAAGGCGCGGGGGTTGGCGCCTCCGGCGGCGCTGAAGTGCCGGGAATTTCGGTGGCCGGCGTCGCCGAAACGGAAGCGCTCGCGGTCGGCGTTTCCACGATGTTGCTTTCAGTATCGAGCGGACCCTCGGAGCCGAGCGGTTCCCTGATATGGAACATCTTCTGCAGTACCGGGTCTTCCTCGAAACCGAACGAGAGGGGATCCGCGGTCGTGCTGGGACCGATCATGTGGGCGAGGCGTCGCAGGTCCTCGGTCGAGATTCTCACCCCGAGTGCGGGCGCGGCCTGGTCGAGCGCGAACAGCGCGTCACCCGCCGACATAAAGGATAGGAATTGCAACGCCTGGCTGCCAAGAGTGCCGCGCCGCGCTGCCTCGCGGATGATTTCGCCCAGCCGCTGCCATTCGGCGAGGAACAGGATCCGAATCGGATCGGGTCCGCCCGATTGCGGATGCGCGAGCGCGTCGACCAGTCGATATCTACTATCGAGCAGCAACGCGAGCAGGTCGTCGCGCAACTGCGGATCTTTGCTGGTTTCGCCCATCTGCTTGATGGCGAAGACCAGGAAGGAATCCCACTGGTCGATTTTTTTCTCGAAGGCGGCGAGTTCTTGTGGCGTCAGTTGTACCGGAGCCGATGGCGTCGGTATCGGCTCAAACGCCGGAACCGTGAGATCGATGACCGCGCGCACTCCGTTGTTTTCGGCACTGAGTTGCGGCTCCGCGCGCAAGGTGGCCAACGTCTGCGCGACACGCTCGGCGATCTCGGGCGGCGCGCCCACCTTCACCAGTTCCTGGAATTGTTCGAAGGCGGGGCTGAGATCGAAGGTGAAGGTTTCCAGCAGCGGAATATAGTACTGCTTGATCAGGTCGAAGCCCTTGCCGACGAGCAAGGTCTTCTGGTGATTCTGATCGTACAGATTGAGGTCGCTCACCCGAAACTTGAGCTGCAGCTTCGGCGCGATGTAGGGCGTGGTCTCCGCCTCGATGATTCCGTTCCAGGTAATCGGGCTGACGCACTGACTACCCATCATCACGCCGATCATCAGGCTGCCGTCGGTCTCCATTTTCACACTGCTGCCGGCGCGCGAGAAACGCGGATTCTCGGCATAGAAAAACTGGCATCGATCCGAGCCGTTCCAGATCGGTGCGCGTCCATGATTGGTATAAAGCTGCTGCTTAATCGCAGCCCCCAGCGCCAGATAGTCGATCGTCAGCGGGATGCGCACCACTTGCGGCGCTGCGGCGGAGGTCGCGGCCGCAATCGGCGTTGGCGCGGCTGATGTCGGAGCAGACTGAGCGCGGGCATTGCCCGTCCCGATCGCTGCGGCGACCAGTAGCAGGACGATCAATGCATCGAGAGGGCGGCTGCCGATGGCGGTTGCTCCAGAACCGGTCGAGGAAGACTGGCGCATGATCAATCTTTGATTAGCAGGACTGAATTTGGAATAGCGCATCGAATCACGAGCGAACAATCCTCCGTGACGCAAGCAGATGTATGAACAGGTGCGCCTTGCAACAGCTTTGAAAGCGGAAGAATAATCTTTCTGGGTGGCGTCCATGAACACGGACAGACAGACCAGTTTCTATGAGGCGGAAATCCCGCAGGCTTCGCGCGAGCTGCGAGAATTCAGAACCTCGCCGGCGTACGAGCCGCCGTTTGAAATCATCCGGCGGCGCATCATCGACGACTTCTTCGAAGGCAAACTGACCATCGATGCTACCATCGTGATCAGGGTCGGCGAGCTCGAAGAAACCGAAGCGGCCCGCGGCGTCGGCGTCGTCAATGCGCTCGATACCGCGCTGCGCAAGGCGTTGCTGAAATATTTCCCCTCGGTATCGGCGATCAGGGTCACCGAAACCTATACCCATGGCAGCGGCGAATCGACCGAGGCCGAGGTTATTTCGGTGAAGAAATTCTCCGACGGCACTCAAGCCTGGACTACTATGGCGAAATCGTCCGACGCAGTTGAGGCGAGCTGGAAATCACTGGTCGACGGCTACGAATGGCGCATCTACACCGAGAACCAAAAGGCTAGGCGCGCGGCCCAGAATCCGCGCCTTTCTAGGCGCTAGACCAATTCGCTAAGCTATTTGGATGGAGCAAGCGCAGCCGTCCTCCTCGGACCTTTCGAGTGGCAAGGCGACCCGCGGGATGCTTGCGATCCTGTATGACGGCGGGTGTGACATGTGCCGGACCAGCATGCAGGCCATCGAGAAATTCGATACCTCCGGCAATATCGAGCCCGTCGATCTGCACGATCCTCAGGCGCGCGCGAAGTTTCCGGCGCTCGAAATGAAGGATCTGCTCGAGGAGCTGCACGCCGTCGATGATCAGGGGACGGTGTATCGTGGCGCACGCGCAATCAACGAAATCCTCCGTCGGCAGCCGGGCATCCGCGGGTGGCTCGCGTATGCGTGGTACATTCCCGGCTATGCCTGGCTTGCCGAACGCCAGTACAAACGGATTGCCGCCAGCCGCTATCAGCGCGATGCCTCGGGTCACATGCGCCAGGCATCCGATCATCACTGACGGTTCGGAAACCGTCGCCCGTCGGCGAGTAATCGTCATAAGGCGCATTTTCCTGGCGACGGCGTTGCTGTTAGCGAGCTGGCTTGCGGGATGCGCCGCTCGGCAACCGTATCTGGTGGCGCCGCAAATCAACGATAGGCATCCGGTCTCGGCGCGCGCGTTGCCGTACCAGGGCCGCCTCATCGAAGGCGATCCGACGGAACTTCCGCCCGCGGTCGCACGCTCGTTATCCAACAATGCGCCGCTGAGCTTTTCCTATCGCGAGGAACTGAGCCACGACGAGTATCACATCCCGATGATCATCTCGGCGCTGGATCCGGTGACTTACGTGGGCTCCCCGCTCGGCGACTATGGCGTAACCGCATTCGCGACCCTGACGATTTCCGACGGCGACAAGGTGCTCGGTGACTACACTGCGAAGGCGCACGTCTCGAAATCCTACAATCTGTATTCCGAGCCGAAGCATTCAGAGCTGGAACGTGCGGCACGCGAGGCCGTGCGCGATCGCATCGACCGGCAGCTTTATGCCGATGCCGATCGGGTCGCGCGCTCGATCGCTGCGAAATGAAGCGTCTGCATGCGATCGTCATCGTCGCATCGATGTTGGCCGTCGGATGCGCGGTGCAGGGCACTTCTTTCCGAACAGCCAGCCTCGCGCCCGATGATCGCGTGGTCTATGTCTATCGGCCTTACAGCTATTTCGGTTCGTTGGTGCGTCCGTCCGTGACCTGCGGCGAGGAAACCGCGCGGATCGGTCCGGGCGGCTATCATGCGTTCGTCGGCCCCGCAGGCAAGTCCGTTTGCAGCGTCGAAACCGAAACCGCCGACGAGGTGGAGATTCCGGCCGCTCCACGCGTGCAGTACATCCGCGAGGAAATCGGATGGGGGGCGTTGATTGGTCATCCGCATCTCAATCCGGTCGACCACGACACCGCGCAGGCGGAGATTGCGGCCTGCTGCGTCGAACAGCCGTAGCGCGCGGAGCTTACTCCATCGGCGCAAGCTGGTATCTTCAAATCCGTGAAGCCGTTCCATATCTACAATACGCTCAGCCGCAGCATCGAGGAGTTTCAGCCGCAGCATCCGCCCGACGTCAGCATGTATTCATGCGGCCCCACGGTGTACCTGCCGCCGCACCTGGGCAACATGCGCGCATATCTTTTCGTCGATACGCTCAAACGCGCGCTCAAGTTCAACGGCTTTCGCGTAAAGCACGTGATGAATGTCACCGACGTTGGCCACATGACCGACGATGCTGATGCGGGCGAGGACAAGATCGAGAAGACCGCGCGCGCCGAACAGAAGTCGCCGCGCGAAATCGCCGACTACTACCTCGGACTGTTTGTGCGGGACATGGATCTGCTGAAGATTCAGCCACCTGACATCATGAGCCGCGCGACCGATCACATCGCAGAGATGATCGCGTTGACCCAGCGCATCATCGATCGCGGCTATGCCTACGTGACTGCCAGCGGCGTGTACTTCAACGTCGAGAAATGGCGCGGGCCAACTGGGATGGGGCGGCTCTCGCGCCAGAGTCTCGATGAACAGGCATCGGCGCAACGCCTCGAGCATTCGTCGGACAAGAAGAGTCCGCACGACTTCACGCTGTGGGTGCTGGGCAAGTCCGGCCATCTGATGCAGTGGGATAGCCCATGGGGGCGCGGCTATCCGGGATGGCATATCGAGTGCTCCGCGATGTCGATGAAGTACCTCGGCGAGACCATCGACCTTCATACCGGAGGCACCGACCATATTCCGGTGCATCATGAGAATGAGATCGCGCAATCGGAGAGCGCGACCGGCCATCCGTTCGTGCGCTACTTCGTTCACAACGCGTTCCTGGTCGAGCGGCCCGGCACCAAGATCAGCAAGAGCTCGGGAAAGTTTCCGGTTCTCAGCGATATCATCGATGCCGGGATGAACCCGCTCGCGTTTCGGCTGCTATGCTTCGGCGCCAAATATCGATCGGAAGTGGTACTGAGCGACAGCATCCAATCGGCGCAGAAGAACTACGACTATATCGCTGAGTTCGTGCGTCGGGTGCCAGACGAAGTTGCGAAGGCGGCGGTGGACAGCGAATGGGCGGGCGGATATCGCGAGCGTTTTAACGACGCGATCAACAATGACCTCAATACGCCGCAGGCGCTCGCGGTAGTGCTCGACCTGATCGGCGAAGCCTACCGGCGTGGCGACAATCGGATCTGGAACACCCTGCGTTCGCTCGATTCGGTGGTCGGCCTGGATGTAGATGCGATTCGTGAGACGGCTCAGACCTCGCGCATGGCGGAGTTCCCGCCCGAGGTCGCCAAACTAATCGAGGATCGTGCGGCAGCGCGGCGTGACAAGAACTTCAAGCGCTCGGACGAGCTTCGCAAAGAACTCGAGCAGCGCGGCTATGACGTCCGCGACACTCGCGAGGGCTCCAGTTACGTCCCTCGCGCGAACTGATCTTTCGTAGAGCCGCATTCAGCGTCCGCAATCCGCTATGTCAATTGACCGTGGATGCTCGCGGTGATAGTTAGCTTCCATCTTCTCGAAGGAGGCGCATTCAATGGAAACTGTCATTCAGAAAAACCTCCAGCGGAATGCGCCTGCCGTCTCTTAGTAAAGTAACCCCGACATCGTCGCTATAGAGGCCGCGAGCTTTCCGCCCGCGGCCTTTGTTCTTTTGCGCGCTTCGCCTGTGAGTGAGGCGTGAGGTTCAACTCCATCACTGGATAGGGAGGCCATCAATGGAAGCCGTGTTTGTTCATCGATTTGAAAGTCAGCTTCGACTAACGACGCACAAGATTGGACCGGAGACGAGAATTGAAAAATTACTTTCCAGAGTCGAATTTGGACAGTTTCCTTAACGATGGACATCTGAGTGAAATCCTCCACGTCGTCGAAGGCGGCAAGGAGGGCATCGTCTATTGCTGCCGCGGCGGCCCTTTGGCGGGGGTGGATTTGGTCGCTGCGAAAGTTTATCACCCGCTCCATCGGCGAAAATTTCGCAATGACGCCGCATATCAGGATGATCGCCTGCGCGGGCCGGCGGTCCGTCGCGAACGCCTCGCGATGTCGAAAAAAACCAACTACGGGCGCCGCGTCCAGTTTGGAACCTGGCTCAGCGCTGAGTATGAAACGCTTGCCACGTTGCATCGCGCGGGCTCCGACGTCCCGTTTCCGATTGCCCTCGGCGAAGGCGTGGTGCTGATGGAATACATCGGCGACGCCAACACCGCGGCGCCGCGGCTCGCACAAACCGAACTCTCACACCACGAGGCGCGACCGCTGTTCGAGCGCATCCTGCGAAACGTCGGGTTATGGCTCGATCTCGATCGCATCCACGGCGATCTCTCGCCCTACAACATTCTGTATTGGAACGGCGCGATCACCATCATCGATTTTCCGCAGGCGATCGATTCCCGTTTCAATCCCAATGCGCGGGAACTCCTGCAACGCGACCTTGCGAACATATGCCGGTACTTCGAGCGCTACGGGATTCGCAGCGATCCGGATCGCATCGCGACGAAGATGTGGGGTGCATACCGGCATGGCGTCGCACTCACGTAGCTCGCGGTGTCTGCTGGTCATGCGGCGAGGTGATTTATCGAGCGAGGCTCGGCCGGGGCGCGCAGCACCCCAACGCAGTCGTGCTCGAGGCGGAAGGAAGCGGAGTCCCGCGGTTGATTCGAGTCAGGAGCGGAGATGCGGCGGCGAGTTCAGCTCGGCCTGAACCTCGCGATCGAAGCGGAGGGGCGCTTTCCAAGTTCGGAGGCGCCTCCTCCTGCTTCTCTTCACTCTCTACATCGTCATATATCTGGATGGCATTAACCCGGCTTCGCCGCGCCGTAGGATGAATCGAAAAATCACCCTCCGTCTGTCTTCGCCGACAACCAGGAAATTTCTGGTACCTGGTGCCCGTAACAGGTTGCGCGCTACTGTCGGGAGCGCCGATCGCATGGCATTGCGGTGCAGAGGTACTGCTTCGATGGCTTCCGCACTGCGCTCCTTAACCTGTAGTTCTCGCAAGTGGCGAGTATGAAAGTTCTTCTGCTGACTACCTGCAAAGCAGACGACCGGACCGCAATGGGCTGCCTACGCAGCCTCGGCCCTGCGGGCGCGAACGTCACCATTGGCAGCAACCGCTATCTCGGCGGCCCATACTACTCGCGCTATGTCTCCAGGAAGGTCTTATATCCCCATCCGGCGCACGACCTCGACGCATTCGGCGATGCGGTCCGGTCAATTTTCAAGGCCATCCAACCGGATGTTGTACTTGCGACAGATGACTATGTAACGACGGCATTGTCGACCCTGGCCCAGCGCTTCGATTTGGGCGTCCGCACGATACTTCCACCTCACGATGCGCTCACACTCAGCCGCGACAAGTACGAGACGATGCGCCTCGCACAGCGACTGGGCATAGCGACACCGGCCACCGACCTCATCGGAGGCGCGGACGATCTCGAGCGGGTGAAAAATCGCCTGAGCTATCCCTGCGTGATGAAGCTCCGGCGCGGGGCAGCTGCGGTCGGTATGGTCATTGCCGACAACGCCGAAGAGCTGGTGAAAGCTTACGCGTCGCGGCCCCGCGGTTCCGATGTCGTTTTTGACTTTGATGAGGTTCTCGTCCAGGAGCACATTGCCGGCGAAGTAAATGACGTGTGTGTCCTCTTCAATCATGGCGAGCCTCGCGCCACCCTGACGCAACGACGCGTGGTGATGTATCCGAAAAGTGGTGGAGCGGGAATCCTGAGTCAGACCACCTGGAAGCCGGATCTGATCGAGCGAGCCGTTACCCTTTTTCGAGCCCTCAAGTGGCACGGGCCGGCGCAAGTCGAGTTCATTGTTGACCGCGCCACCGGGAAAGCTTCGATGCTTGAGATCAACGGACGATTATGGGCCACCGTCGAACTCGCCGTTCGAGCCGGACTCGACTTTCCGCTGCTCGCGTGCCGGATGGCTATCGACGGCGACATTCCCGAAACACACTCATACCAGGTAGGAACGGCGATACGATGGTCGCTTGGCTACGGACCGCTCGCGATAATGGAGAGCGCCTCGCGGTGGAGTACGGCGTGGCGCTTCTTTGGTCCGTTCCAGGGCGCAGGTTCGGACCTGTGGCTGCGCGATCCCGTGCCGCACTTTGCGGATCTTTTCTATGTCGCGCGCCGGATGTGGAATCGAGGCAGCATCGCACCCACCCAAGGTGCCGATCGTAAACCGGCGATCCCGCCTGCGAGCTCCGGTCCCGTCAGCTCACGTCATTTGGATGGCGATTGAAGGCTGCTGCTTATCCGGAAACCTGGAGAGCGTCACGATGTATTTTCCGAGGTGGAAATCCGCGCGCTGGCAGCTGCAAACCGGAAAAAGTCCGGCTGACAGGATTCATCGTGAGTGGCTTCACTCGGTGCCGCTGGGCCTCGGAACGAAGGCGTTTAGCCTTGACGACACACTTTGATCCTGAGCATCGTCGGGGCATGGAGAACTCGCGCGTTGAGAGATCGAGGCTGCCGGTCGATTTCGCACCGGAGGGCGTGCCATATGCCGCCATTTTGCCGCCGGGTTACAACCAAAGTGGCCCGGTGCCATTGTGCCTGGTTCTGCATGGCGGCGGTGGCAGCCACCAGAACCTGATCGATTCGAAGCCGATTTATGACGAGCTGTGGGAAAGCGGGGCGATGCCTCCGATGGTGCTTGCCTCCGCCGGCATCAGTCCGCTTGGGTTTTATCTGGATCATCCGGACGGCAAGGTCCGCTGGGAAAGTTTTATCGCGCAGGATTTCATCGCTCATCTGCGCCGCACCTACAACGTTCGCAGTGATCGCAATTCGACGATAATTTCCGGCACCTCGATGGGCGGTCATGGCAGTTTGAGAATTGCGTTTCGGAACCCGGACCGCTTTGCAGCGGTGGCCGCGCTCGAGCCGGCGCTTGATCCAGCGCTACAGCTTCAAGACATCGGTGAGCGCAACCACTTCTTCTATCCACTGGTCCTGGACTCTGGCGGCGATGCCAGCGCCGATCAGCTTGTCGGTTCGAATCGCAACTCAGTGCTCTTCAAGGCCAATAACCCCGCCAATCTTGCGATCGCGAACGCCGAGGCGATCCGCGCCAGCGGTCTTGCGATCTTTATTGAGGCTGCCGACAAAGATGTATTCAATCTCCACGACGGTGCAGAGTTTTTGCATCGGGTACTGTGGGATCTCGATATCCCGCACGAGTACCATGTCGCGCGCGGCGCCGATCATGTCGGGCCGAGCCTGCTGCCCCGAATGCGTAATGCTTATGCTTGGGTGGGTTCGGTTTTGACGCCACCCGATCCTAAGGCCGATGAAACTACGGCAGTCGAGCGCGCCTGGGTCGAATGGATGGAAGGTGGGTCTAAAGGCGATCCGCCACTTATAGATCCGCTAAGTCCGGCGATGGTTCGGGCATACCGTCTATGGTTGGCATCAGCGCGGGAAACGGCGGCCAAAGTGGATCCTACGACGAATCGGCGTTACGGAGTTCTCCCGCCGATAAGATTGTAGGCAACAGTCGGTATCTTGGCCGAGGTGTTCGCGGGTGGCGGCTGGCCCCGACAAATTCCTTCTAGTTAAAGGCCTCACCGGGCTCGGCGATCGGATTCTCTGCGCGCTGGGTGGGATCCTGTACGCTCAACTAACCGGGCGCAGACTGATAATCGACTGGAGCGATCCCGTTTATTCGGCGGACGGCAATAACGTTTTTCATCGTCTCTTTAATTCCCCGTTCTGTTCACCAACCGACGATATTCCGATGACGGACTCCGTCTATCCTCATGTCTGGCGCGGCCGCCTGCTCGAGCATGCATCACAGATGGCACATGAACGCGAATACAACCCGGACGAAATCAGACGTGAGCTCTCAATCGACCTCGGCAGACTGGATTACCTGGAAGATCTGCTGGTCCTGGTGGAATACGAGCCGCGCGTGGACCGTCTGAGGCCCCATTTTCAGGGCGCACTCCAGGGATTGGCTCAAATGCCAACCGAGGTCATTCTCGCCAAGCTGCTGCGAGAGGATCTGCTGCTACGACCAGAGATCGCCGCACGAGTTGATCACTTCAGGAGGACCCGCTTTCACTCGCGGACGGTTGGTGTACACGTTCGATACACAGATTATCGGGTTCGGATCTTCGCGATCATCAAACAGCTCAACGCGCTCCTGAGTCGGGAACAGGATCTGCAAATATTTCTGGCCACGGACAATGTCGGAATCAAGAAGATGTTCGAAGACAACTTTCCTGGCGTAGTCAGCACCCCTCATTGGTACGCGATACCGGGACTTCCTATCCACAGCGACCGGGCGAGACCGGATCGCACCGAGACTGCGGTTGAAGCTCTGATAGATATGTACCTGCTGGCAAGCTGCGATCACCTTATTTATGATGGCTCTTCAAGTTTTTCGCGAGTGGCAAGTTTCCTCAGCCTTGCGCCCGCCCACAACAAACTTGACGTCGACCCGAGCGGCCGGGGAAATAAGAAGCGCCGCTTCCGTGACAAGATCACGCGAATATTGCGCGCCTCGAGATTCTCCTCGTGGGGTTTTCGCCTCCTGCCGAAGCTGGTGCCTATCCGTAGGTTGTAAGCCGACTTTAGTGATATCGGGTAGCTTCTTCGCTTCTCTCAAATTCGGCGATTGGGTGGGCCTGGATCATTGGGACAAATGCCGTTCGAGGAACTCAACCACCTCAGCGTCGCGCGGCCGCCGGCGTGATTTCGGGCGCTCCCAGACGATGCTCGGATAGCCCTTCAGCGGAACCAGCCGGGTGCCGGTGTAGGTCCAATCCTGTAGCTCCTCGATGGCGACGTGATATCGCGGCTCGCGACCGGTACGGGCGGCGAAGAGTGCCCGCGGGATATTGACCATATGCGGCGAGCGCTTGCGCTCGTAAAGCAGTGGCGCCCCGCATCGGCAGCAGAAGCTTCGGGTCGACTCCGTCTTCGCATCCTCGAAACGAGTGATGCTTCTTTGACCCTTCACTACGCGAGCATGCTTGCGCCAGCAGCCGATGTAGGTCGCAAACGCGGCGCCGTGCGCACGACGGCTCGCCTCGGAATGATCGTGCCAGGCCCAAAAAGCGGGAAAGTCGATCTCAAGCTCTACGGCGCCGCAAAGGCAGCGGCCGGACACGTGCCGACCCGACCAGTCGGATGCGCCGCGTTTCTTGAGGCCAAGTCCGTTCTTTGCCCGCGCCATGGGACACATCGATCAGACGTGACTCGCGCTCACGACGGCGCTGGAGCTAGTTTGTCCTGGGTCTTCGTCTCAAAGTCACTGGCGTCGTGGCGCTCGTGAAGCTGATCGGAGGGCTTGCCCCAGGTGCAGTTGACCTTGCGCCCCCGTTGGACCGCCGGGCGCTGTGCGATGGCGTCGGTCCAGCGCTGGACGTGTCTATAACTTTCCACGTCGAGGAACTCGCCGGCGCCATAGACCACGCCCTTGGCGAGCGCGCCGTACCACGGCCAGGTAACCATGTCGGCGACGGAATAGTCTTTCCCGGCCAGATATTCGGACTCGGCCAAACGCCGGTCGAGGACGTCCATCTGCCGTTTGACCTCCATCGCGTAGCGGTCGATAGCATATTCAATCTTGATCGGTGCATACGCATAGAAGTGGCCGAATCCACCGCCGAGGTATGGGGTGCTGCCCATCTGCCAGAAGAGCCACGAGAGACATTCGGCGTGCGTCTTCGGGTCGTGGGGCAGAAAAGCATCGAACTTTTCCGCGAGGTACAGCAAAATCGCGCCGGACTCGAAGATCCGAATCGGCTCCGGACCGCTGTGATCCGCGAGCGCGGGAATTTTCGAGTTTGGGTTGATCGCGACAAAGCCGCTGCCGAACTGGTCCCCGCGCATGATCTGGATCAGCCATGCGTCGTATTCCGCTCCCTTATGGCCAAGGGCCAGCAGCTCCTCAAGCATTACAGTAACCTTGACCCCGTTAGGCGTGCCTAGCGAATAGAGTTGCAGAGGATGGCGTCCGACGGGCAGCTCTTTCTCATGGGTCGGTCCGGCGATCGGTCGGTTGATGTTGGCGAAATTGCCGGTCCCGTCCTTTTTCCAGGTCCAGACCTTTGGCGGGGTATAAGCAGATGCGTCGCTCATGGCATTCGGAGCTCCCTATTTGAGGTTTGCGGCCACATTGTCAGGACAGCCATCACCATAGGCCCCATGCCATTTTTTGGCGAGGCGTACGGTCGAGATTCTTACTCTCCAACGTCGGCAGTTAATTGGGTCGCGGCGCCTCGCACAAGCTCGGCAACCCCGGCATGTCCGGCAAACCTTGCCGCTCAAATGCCGTTCAACTTATCGAACGAATCGGTATCGGAGATTTTTCAAATCGGCAATCCGCTTGATAAGGTGCGGTTGAAGTTACGTGAAGTCGAAATAGGGAACTAAAGACGATGAAGGAAACGGCACCCGCGATTGACATCGAAAAGGCGAAAAAAACTGCGGAACAGCTGTTCGGCATGCTCAGCGGCGCGATGGTTTCCGCCATGATTTATCTCGGCGACCGCCTGGGTTTGTATCAGGCGCTCAACGGCGCTGGCGCGGTGACCACCGAAGAGCTGGCGCGCAAGACCGGACTCCATGAACGCTGGATTCGCGAATGGATTCATGGGCAGGCGGCCGCCAACCTCATCGATTACCAAGGCGACGGCCGCTTCGAGCTCAGCCCTGAAACCGCCTTGGTGCTGGCGGACGAGAGCAGTCCGTTTTTCCTCGCCGGTGGATTCTGCGCAATCCCGCAGCAGATGGCGGTGCTTAATCACTTGCCGGAGTCCTTCAAAACCGGCGTCGGCCTCACCTACGACCAGATGGGACCGGAAATTAATCGCGGCGTCGAGCGGCTTCTGGCGCCATGGTTTCGCACCCAGCTGGTGCCGAGCGCACTGCCGAGGCTCGATGGCGTCGTCGGCAAGCTGCAGAAGGGAGCGAAGGTAGCGGATATCGGCTGCGGATCCGGGGTGGCGCTGGTCGAGATGGCGAAGGCGTATCCGCGTTCGAACTTCCACGGCTATGAAATCGCGAAGACCGCGCTCTCGCGCGCCGCAGACAATGCGAAATCGGCGGGCGTGAAAAACATCACGCTGCATGACGCGAGTGTCGATCCGCTTTCCGGGGACGCGAGCTGCGACTTCATCACAACCTTCGATTGCCTCCATGATATGACCCGACCCGACCTGGTGATGAAGGCGATTCGTAAAGCGATCAAGCCTGACGGCACGTGGCTAATCGCTGACGTTCACGGGATGCCGACCTTCGAACAGAATCTTAAAGAGAATCCGTTGGCGCCGTTCATGTATGGCGTGTCGGTGTTGTGCTGTATGTCCTCGGCGTTATCGGAGCCGGGCGGCCTGGGGCTGGGGACGTTGGGATTTCCCGAGCCGGTCGCGCGCAAGATGACCGCCGAGGCCGGCTTCACGCGCTTCATGACGCGGGATTTTGAAAATCCGATCAACGCGTACTATGAAGTGCGGCCCTAGCGGCGCGGTTTCGACGACCTTCCCTGGATGAACCGCTGCGCGGAGTAATCCACTCTATTCACTATCCTCAGCGCCGGAGGCGCGGACTTCGGAAGCCCTAGCGCTGTATGTTGCATACATATACAATGCGATAGTGAATGGCGGAGTTGGAAAAGCTTCTGGCACTCTGCGAGGGCTTTGAGTGGGATGCCGGTAACTTCACCAAAGTATGGGACCGTCACCAGGTCAGTCCCGCGGAATGCGAGGAGATTTTCTTCAACCGTCCCTTCATCCTGCACGAGGATGAGACTCATTCCACGGAGGAGATGCGCCTGTATGCTTTGGGCCAGACCGATGCAGGCAGACTGATGTTCGTGGTGTTCACGATTCGGGGCCGACTCATCCGGGTAATATCGGCTCGTGAAATGAGTCGCAAAGAACGCAAGGTTTATCTGTCGTCATGAAAAAACGCCTGCCACGATTCAAGAATGAGGATGCGGAGCGCAAGTTCTGGGCAACTCACGACTCGACCGATTACATCGATTGGCGCGCAGGCAGGCGCGCGATCCTGCCGAATCTAAAGCCGACCTCGCAAACGATTTCGTTGCGGCTGCCCAAGCCGATGCTCGAGCGGTTGAAGCAACTCGCCAACAAACGGGATGTTCCATATCAGTCCTTGCTCAAGATGTTCGTGGCGGATCGTCTCAAAGCCGAATTGGGCTCCGATTGAGGTTGCGCGGGGTATTCTCACTGTCATCGCTAGCGAGACTGCCGAATCTGACATATGGCGAGTGGTCAGCCATACCAACCACCGCGATGACGCCGGACATCTTGATAAATGTCCCCCAAGCATTCGCACCGCGACGTTTGCTGCTCAAAATTCCTTCAGGTTGTAGCGTAAACCAGACCCAAGCTCGGACGCTGCGAATCCGGCAGACACAATACTTGACTACCTGTGCGTACGTATTGAGTCATTACATCTCTGCGCGCTATTGCTTGTAGCGTCGTTACACGCGTCGCTAAATCCGGAAATATAAATGAACATCGCGAACTACGAGCAAACAGGCCACTCACTCTATGAGGACTTCGCAGCAATTGTCAGGTTTATTCTTGAAAAAGCAATCGCGATGGGAGCTCCGCAGCCGCAGGCGATACAGCATCGCGCTAAGTCGATTGTAAGCTTAAAACAGAAGCTGGAAGCTCAAGGTCTGCTTGACTCAGAATGGATTGAGAGCCAGATCAAAGATCTCGCCGGAGTTCGGCTAATCTTCTATCCCAACACGGATGTCAATCGTTTCCTGCAATCTGGAGTGATCCCCCAGGGCTTTGAAATAGATTGGAACGAGACTCGGATACATCGCCCGATCAGCGAGAACAACCAGCAGCGCTATCAGGCTATCCACTATTCGGTTCATCTCCGAAAAGAACGCACCGCGCTTCCTGAGTACGCAAAATTTGAAGGTATGCGGTGCGAGATTCAGATTCAAACTATCCTCAATCACGCGTGGGCAGAGACCTCGCACAACATTCTTTACAAGCGGACCGACGTTGAGGGCTTCGGATCTAAAGGTTTCCAGTCTATCGAGAAGCGAATGGCGCGCGTGATGGATGAGTACCTACTGCCGGCAGGATACGAACTGCAAAAGGTGCAGCATGACTATGAGCGATTGATGCAAGGTAAAGCGATGTTCGACCGGGGTACTCTCGAGGTTTTGGCCCAATGCAGCGACAACAACGAGAGATACGACACCCTCTCTACCGTAAGAGAATACGTTCTACCCAACTATGACGATCTGCATGCGATATACGCCGACTTGTGCCGCGCGATGGTCGAGAGCGTCCGGTCAGCGCGAACATGCGAACGGAAACCCATCCAATTACCTTTCGGCTCGCTTCAAGGAAAGACCGCCAAGGATGTCGCCACTCTAGTTCTGAAGATACTTGATGATCTCCGTTACATCGACATCGAGCGAACATTCCGCAGCCTAGTCGATCTCTACCGCGATGAAGATTCGAATGAGTGTCGTGAGAGGATCTTGCCGGTAATCGAGCATCTCGCTCATTACGACCTCAATGTTTGGCAACGCGCCGGTTCTTATGTTCAGCAGGTCATCGCCGAAATCGCCGCCGGATTGAGCCGCGACGAACGTCAGGCTCTTCGCCCGCTTATGCTCAGGGTCTGGCGGGCCTTGCTAAGCTCGCAGATCAGGGAACCGCACAATCTTCGTTGGACACGTTCACGATCAGTACCGGGTCTCTGCCAGTTAGCGATACTTTGGCTGCGATCCGCGAGCGCGCGATTACGGAACTCCTTGAATTGTGGGATCAATCCACGGTGTCAAGTGAGCAACGGGAATGTTTTTCAGCCCTAATGGAGGCGACCCGGACTCCGACTCACGGGAACTATTCGAACGAACTCTGCGGTATGATCTTGAGGAATACGAAAAGGATTGTAGATGCACTCGCGGACCGCCTTCCTGGAACACCTTACGATCTAGTGGAGCATATCGAGCACCAACTCTTGTTTCAGTATCACCGCGCGCGGAGCATTGCTGACAGTGAGCGCGATCAGTTCGGTTGCCAGGAGATTGCGGCTACTCTCATCAATTCGCTACTAGCGATCCGCGACCAGTTGAACGCGGATGAACGCTACGTTCGCTACAAGACTCTTGTCGGATTCGAAACAGTTTTATCGCCGCAATGGGACGATAGGGAATTTGCGTTTACTGGGGCTCACGAGTTTCGAAACCAACGCGCCATGGAGTACGTCAACGAGATTTCCGACGCGACGGAGGACGAATGGTATGAGTTGATAGTCCTCTGTGCGGGTACCGAATCAAACGATCTCGCGACTTTTCCTGTGTTTTCTGGCTTTCTTGTACAATTGGCAAAAACCAAACCGGCGACCGCGATCCGGTTTCTGAGAAGGGACGGTACTTACCTTGTCAGGTTTCTGCCGGCAATTCTCCTCGGTTTGAGTGGGAGCGGCGACCAAGAGGGCTATTGGGCCTTGGTTAGAGGCTACCTTTCCGAAGGCAGGCATCTATGGGCAATCGCTCGCCACTTTCAGAATGCAGCAACTGCCTTGCCTGCGGATGTAAAGGAACTCCTCGACAAGGCCATAGCGGCCTCCGACGACTTGGCGGTGAATCAATGTCTGATCCTGTCTGTCAAGCTGCATGATTCCCAGAATCGCCCCCTACTCGAGAGCGTGTTCGTCCCCGCCATTCGCTACCTGATAGCCCGTAAGGACGTGCGCTGGCTCGGCGAAGCGTGGTGGATGACGGGGGCTAAGACGTTCTTCGCGTCTCTCACGGATGAATACGCAAATCTGACACTTGAAGATCTTTCGTCGCTGCCGGTTATCGATCATGGCGCAGACGCAATCTTGGCCTATATTGCCGAGGCGCATCCCGATCTCGTATGGGAATTTTTTGGCTGGCGGCTCGAAAAAGAGGGGGGCGTTGATGGAGAACGTTACGAGGCTTTTCCATATAGCTTTCACGATCTCCAAGAGCCGCTCGCGCGAGACGCCGAATCCGCCATCGCAGTTGTCCGCAGTTGGTTCCACGGCGACGATCCCCTGTTTCGGTTTCGCGGCGGCCGCCTCTTAAGCACGGTATTCTCGGGTTTTTCCGCTGAGTTTTCAGCCTGGCTGCGCGAGATGGCCCAGAACGGATCAAACGAAGATCTAAACTTCATTCTCGCTGTGATGCAGAACTACCACGGAGAGGCCGTTACCCACCCCCTCTTGCAGGATATTGTGAACCGGGTCTCGGAAGATGATCCCGGGCTAGCGAAAGTTGAGATTTCACTGAAAAGCACGGATGGCGTGGTTGGCGAATTCGGAATGGTTGATGCCTTCCGCAAAAAGAAGGAACAAGTGGCGCTGTGGCTAGAGGATCCCCGGGCTCGAATAAAAACGTTCGCCACCGAATACATAAAGAGCCTCGATCGAAGTATGGCTGCGGAGCAGCGCACCGCCGAACAGGAGCATGAACTCCGAAGGCGTGACTTCGAGGCGGGTGGAGAGCCGTAGTTCTAGTGAATGGCGCCCGGCAATTTTGCCCTAGGTTTGTAAACCAGTCGGTATAAGCTTCAGGCTCGCGAGGACAAGAGGCAGCGAGGTCGGACTGATTGGCCGATGTCAGCCGATTCGAACCACCGAGACCTTAGCCCGCGATCATTTTGCGATGCCGTGAAGGGCGCGCTTGAGTGCGCTCTCCCGATCTGCCTTGAATTGCTTTGATACTGCCGCCGATGGAGCGAACATATCGAAGCCATGAAACGCTCCCGGGTAAACGTGCAGCTCGGTCGGCACGCCGGCCTGGATGAGGCGCTGCGCGTATTCGATGTTCTCATCCACAAAAAGATCCAACGCCCCGACCGGGATGTAAGCGGGCGGCAGCCCGGTCAAATCGGTGGCTCGCGAGGCTGCCGCATATGGTGATACGTCCGTACCGCCACCATCGCGGCCCAGGTAGGCCTTCCATCCCTGGCGGTTGCTTTCGCGATTCCACATCCGCGGGTCGGTGATCGCATGCGCAGCCGGAGTGCAATTGCGATCGTCGATCATCGGGTAGATGAGGAGCTGGAAGGCGACCTTCACTTCGCGACGGTCACGGGCCATCAGCGCGAGGCCGGCACAAAGTCCGCCTCCTCCGCTGGCGCCGCCGATAGCGATGCGCGTCGCATCAACCTTGAGCTCGGCGGCGTGCGCGAACAGCCACTTCAGAGCCGAATAGCAATCCTCGACCGGTGCGGGGAACGGATGTTCAGGTGCCAAGCGATAGTCGACCGACACCGCGACGCATCCGATTCGATTGACCAGTTGCTTCATGAGGCGGTCGTCCTGCTCGATATCGCCCATCACGTATCCGCCGCCATGAATCCATAGCAGCGCGGGAAGCTTGCTCGGCTGTTCGTTGGGACGATAAACGCGGACCCGCACCTCGGGATCGCCCTTGGGGCCTGGAACAGACTTATCCTCGCTGGCTACGCCCTCGACCGGAGGCAGAGTCGCCAGCATCGCGGTCACCATTTTCTTCATCGCGGCCCGCGCTTTTGGAATCTCGGTGAGATTTATCGGGCGGTCGGTCGGCATCTTTTCCACCACGAGTCTGAGCTCGGGGTCCATTTGTTCGATGAAGTTCATAATTGGCCTCGGCTCCCTTATCGCACAAACGCGCGAGGACTTAGAAACGGCGCTGCTCGGGTTGCATTCCATCACGTCCAGCGCGAGATCTGCGATCGTGGATTTGAAGTATTCGCCTGAGGCCGAGTCGTTTCGCCATGAGATCCGCGCGTGGCTCGAAGCCAATGCGCCCAAGGAGGAGCATCGGCCGTACGACACCATCACGGTCGCCAACGATGCGGAGTGGCAGGCACGCAAAGACTGGTATCGCAAGCTACACACCGGCGGCTGGGTAGGGATCAGCTGGCCGCGCGAGTATGGCGGCCGCGACGCCCCCGTCATGCACGCAATGGTCTTTCACGAAGAGCTCGCGCGTTTTCACGCACATCTTCCATATATCGGAGCAGGCGTCGCGCTGGTCGGTCCCACGCTTATCCAATGGGGAACAGAAGCGCAGAAGCGCCGCTTTATCCCGAAGATACTTTCCGGCGAGGAAACCTGGTGCCAGGGATATTCGGAGCCGAATGCCGGTTCTGATCTCACCTCATTAATGACGACGGCGGAAGAAGACGGCGATTACTTCGTCGTCAATGGCGCAAAGATTTGGACCTCGCAGGCGCATCGCGTCGATTGGATGTTCCTGCTGTGCCGCACCGATCGCAGCGCCCCCGGCAGCCGTGGTCTTTCATACATTCTGGTGGACATGAAAACGCCCGGCATCACCACCGGTCCGATCGTCGAGATCAACGGTGAGTTGAGCTTCAACCAGGTCTTCCTCGACAATGTGCGGGTTCCGCGCGAAAATCTGATCGGCAAAATAAATGAAGGATGGCGAGTCGCGACCACCACGCTTTCCTTTGAGCGCAACGTGGGAGGGCGTCACTATCCGAATGTGGTGCGCGACCTGGCGCGGCTTGCCAGGAGAGTTCAAATCAACGGCTGCCCCGCATCGGAGAACAGCGCGGTACGCCAGAAGATCGCGGCCTTCGCGTGCGAGGCCGAAGCTATCAAGTACACCGCGTTTCGCGGCATTACGCGACGCGTCAAAGGACAGTCGCCGGGGCCCGAAAGCTCCACCATCAAGGTTTCGGGCACCGAACTGAACCTCAAGATTCAGATGTTCGCGATGGAACTGCTCGGCGCGCATGCGCAGCTCGATCGCGAAGAGCCATCGGCGATAGATGGCGGCAAATGGCTGGAGCGCGCGCTGACTGCCCGTGGGGGAACCATCGCGGGCGGAAGCAACGAGATCCAGCGCAACATCATCGGCGAGCGCGTGCTTAAATTGCCGCGCTAACTTCGAGGAATAACCCATGGCCGCACCATATGAGCTGGTCGATGCCTTTCTGCAGTTGCCGCAACTTTCCCGTCGTGCGCAGGCGCAGAACGTCGATTCCAACATCGCGAAATGGTTCAAACCAGGTGATGCGGTCAAGTTCGGCTTTACCCTCGATGATTTGCTCCGCGACATGGATGCTGCCGGGGTCGAAAAAGGAGTCCTTACTGCCGCGGCGCTGCGGCTGGCACCCAGTCCTTACAGCGTCGGGCAGGATATCACCGATGAAACTTACGAGAAGCTGTGCATGCGGTTTGCAGAAATTCATCGGCAACATCCGGCGCGCTTTCACGGATGCCTCGGCCTCGATCCGACCGGCATGATGCGCACCGTCAGGTGGCTCGAGCGCGCAGTCAAGGAATTCGGCTTCCGCTCATGCTGGATTATGCCGTCGCTGGTCGGTCTGCCGCCCAATCATGCCTGTTACTTTCCGGTTTATGCGAAATGCGTTGAGCTCGGGATTCCAATCAAGATCAATGTCGGAGTGCCGGGGCCGCTGCGGCCCGCGATGCCGCAGCAACCGATGGCACTGGATGAGGTGTTGCTCGCGTTTCCGGAGCTGGTCGTCGTGGGATGTCACCTCGGCCATCCGTGGCAGGGCGAGGTAATCGCGCTGCTGCAGAAGCATCGGAACTTCTACCTCATCACTTCCGGGTGGGCGCCCAAGCACGTGCCCGCCGAGTTATGGCAACTGGCCAACAAGCGGGGTCCCGACAAACTGATGTGGGCCAGCGATCATCCGCTATTGTCGCTGGAACGATGTTCGCGCGAGGGCTGGGAGGTTCCGCTCACCGACGCAGCTAAGCGCGGCTATCTGCGCGACAACGTGCTCAAGGTTTTCAGCTTCGATTGAGCGCCCGGGGTTCGAGAGCCACTGCCGACGGACATCCGGCTTGACCTCCCGCGCCAGTCCGAACTAGCGTGGGGTTTCGTTTAACATACCGATCGTTTAGTTTATGGATGAAGTGCATTTTTCCCGAACGGTTCATGGCCAAAGGCGGGCCGAGCTCGCCACGGCACACGAACCGTTCCCATCGAGAAGGAACTCCTATGAACGCAGCAGTACGTGTCGACCCTGAGACAGGCCTGAAAGTCTTCAACACGAGGGCGGCAAAGGCATCCGAAAAGATCACCGGCAAGGGTTATTCCGTAACCACCGATCAGAAGCTGAAGGAGCTGCCGGAACTGCCTCCGGGCGCGACCTTCAATGCCGAGGAGCAGGCCAAGTACCTCGCGTTCAAGGAAGCCCGCCGCGGCGCCGCCGACTACATCAACATGGAAGGCGAGTTCAAGAAGTATCTGGACGATGTCTATTCGGAGCCGCCGGTTCCGCGCGAGGCGCTGACCGATGAATGCGAAATCCTGGTGGTCGGCGCGGGCTTCGGCGGGTTGCTCTTGTGGCATAAGCTAAGCCAGGCCGGCTTCACCGACGTGCGTTTCTGTGAGAAGGGCGGCGACGTCGGCGGCACTTGGTACTGGAACCGTTACCCCGGCATCGCGTGCGACGTCGAGTCATACAGCTACTTTCCGCTGCTCGAGGAAATGGGCTACGTCCCCTCGATGAAGTTCGCGTCGGGCTTTGAGATTCTCGAATATTGCCAGAACATGGCGCAAAAGTTCGGCTTCTACGACCGTTGCCTCTTCCATACGACGGTCGAGGGGACGACCTGGGACGAAGCCTCGGGGCGATGGATCGTCACGACCGATCGGGGCGACAAGATGCGCGCGCGGTTTGTGATCCTGGCCAACGGCATCCTTACGACGCCCAAGCTGGCACGCATCGCGGGGATGGAGAAGTTCAAGGGCGAGTCGTTCCATACTTCACGCTGGAACTACAACATCGACTTGCGCGGAAAGACGGTCGGCATCATCGGCACCGGTGCGACGGCGGTGCAGGCAATTCCGGAACTCGCCAAGACGGTCGGGCAACTCTATGTGTTCCAGCGCACCCCGTCCTCCATCGATGTACGAGACCAGCGCGCGACGACCGACGAAGAGCGGGCGACCTGGGCCAAGGAGCCTGGATGGGCGCGGGCAAGGCGCCAGCGCTTCGCGCGGATATCGGCAGGTCGCACCGCCATCCAGGCCAACGACGATTACCTCGCAGGCAAGATTCCGGAGATCAGACAGCCGAAGAAACATGATCATCCGATCAGCGAGGCGGAACTGATCCAGAAACAGCTCGATGCCAACTTCCGCATCATGGAGCAGATTCGCGCGCGCGTCGATGCGATCGTCAAAGACCCGAAGACCGCGGCAGCGTTGAAACCCTACTACCCATATGGCTGCAAGCGGCCGACCTTCCACGACGAATACCTGCCAACATTCAACTTGCCGCATGTCCATCTGGTCGATACCGCGCCGCGCGGCGTAAGCGAGATCAATGAGAGCGGCGTCGTCCATGAAGGCGTCGAGTATCCGCTCGACGTGTTGATCTATGCGACCGGGTTTCAGTGGATGGGCACCTCAACCTTCAACATGGTGACGGGCCGCGGCGGCCGCACCCTGAAGGAGAAGTGGGAGACCGAGGGGACCAAGACGTTCCTCGGCCTGCATAGCAATGGCTTCCCCAACCTGTTCATCGTCACCGGCCCGCAGGGCGGCGGCGGCAGTTTCAACTTCACCGACGCGATCGACGCCCATGGTGACTACGTGGTTTGGATGCTGCAAACCATGCGGGAGCGCGGCGCGCGTATCGTCGATGTCCGCAAGGATCTGGAAGAAGCGTACGCGCAGCATTGCCGCGAGGTCGATATCGCGACGGCGCCGCTGCGCGACTGCATCTCGTACTATAACGGTGAAGGCAACGCGGCACCCGGCAGCCTCGCCTATTACGGCGGCGGCAAGTGGCACAAGCACCGGATTCCGGCGCAGTCGTCGCTCGAGCCGTACCTGTTCGAAGGCTGAAACGCGGCAAGCTGAAACGAAGTCCCGCGTATTACGCTGATTCCCGGCTCCGGGCGGGCACGATGGCCACCGAGGGTGCTCGCCCTCCCTTCATACGAAGAACCGGGCGACACTTCTATCGTCTTCTTACATCCTTAGAAGAAGACAAAGGATCGGACCACGACGTTTCTGCGGCAGGGAGCGTCCTCGGGCGCGGTCGGGTCGACGCAGGCGCTGTGGAAAGACCAGCGCGAGACGGAACCGTCGGTGACCGAGTCATAGCACTTGAGCATCGACACCTCGGTGGGCTTCTGCTGGGGAAACCAGTACCACTCGTGGTTAGGGCGGTAGGTGAAGCGGGTGGTCTCGCCGACCCGGTCGTCGTAGACGCGATAATTGGTGATGTATGGCTGGTCGGCGAAAGAGGGCCAGGCGCAGAGCACGAACGGGTTTTGGCGCACAGTCTCCATCGGCTTGGCGAGATTGATCGAGAGGAACCGCCGCGACATCTTGGCGTCGGCCTGCTCCTCCGTACAGTGCTGCTCGCGCCCGAAGTTCCGCAGGTTCTTCGTAAGCAGCTCGCGGCAGCGCACGCGGCCGCTGTTGTCGTTCAGATCATTGTGCACGAGGTAGGCGTAATTGGCATTGACACCCGGGTTCTTGTTGGCCTGGTCCTCGGTCCGGTCGCCCTTGTAGTCCTTGTCAAATACGTCGTGGTTATACACGAGCGCATCGGTGGCGTCCGGGTAAAACTCCAGAAGGAGCTTCTCCATCTCCGGATAAAACACGCGCTCAACCTCGGCTGCGTCGTAAAAGTTCTTGCACTTTGATTCGCAGTGCGCCAGCGCAACGCCAAGCTTGTCCATGCACTCGGGGCTGTCGGGCGAGAGACCTGGGTAGTACTCCCCGATTCGTCGCGCGTCGCGTAACACCTGCGGAAAATAGAGCGATCGGCGCCCGATGTCCCGCTCTTCCTTGCGCAACGCTTTCGCCTCCGCCTCGCGCGCCGGGTCGCGCCACAGCGCGTTGGACGAGACGATCGAATAGGACGGCTGCTCGTAGACCGTGTAGCGCAGCGGAAGCGCTACGCCACCTTCAGGTACTTTGATGTTTTTTGCCCGAATATATTCCAGGCACTCTGTGTAGCTGCGAAACCCGACGCCCCATTTGGTCTCGATCGGGCCGGCCGGCGCTTTGTCGAGCATGTCGCTAATGGCCTGCCCCTCTCCCTGCGCAAGCTGGTGTAGCGCCGCCTCCGTGGCGGCAGCAGTTCCGGCGTCGCCGTCTCGATCGAACGACATGTAGGATAAACCGCCATTGGCAGCGATAGGCGGTGGCTGCCCTTTGGTGAGTTGGAGGGGAGGCGTATAGGCCGACGAAACTTTGTTCGTAACACCCGCAACACGGTTCTCGATGTTCTTGGCCGGGTCCATAGCATGCCCCTGGTTAGAAATTCCCAATCTTGTGATTCAGGGTTGGTCTTGTCCTGCGGTCTGCAAAGCGAGTCGCGAGCTCAGGAAATAACGGCGCATTGTGCATCGCGCGCGGTAAAGTGCGCGAACAATTTCGTCGTCATCGCCACCCAACGACGATAGGCCTTTGCGGTGGGACTCACACATAACTAGGCGGCCGAGCGTCCGGCTTTTTGCTGTTCGTGCGCCGCCTCGATGCGCTTCAGTTCTTCCCAGCTCAAATACGATGTGAACCCCTCATCGTTGAAAAAGAGCACCGCTCCGTTGCAGATGAAGAGGTACTCTGTGTCTTCCAGCGCAGTTGTGGCGCCGTGAACCATCCCGTTGGCCTCGTAGAGGTAGTCACCTGCCTCGAGGGTTCCTGTGCGGACCTGCAGCTTGCCCGAAAGCACAAAGGTGTGCGCGGCGCTCAGATGTTTGTGGGGTGGTGCAGAGTACCCTTTCTTCCATTTCAACAGCACTGCCCAGGTTCCGGTTTCCGCTCCGGTCCATAGGATCTTCATCGAAGCTCGTTCCGGGTCATCGGCGTTCGGAATCCACGCCATATCTGATGACTTCGCCAGTGAATCAATGATCGTGCTGTTGAGGGGGCTAATATCCTGCGGTAACGCCATAAACTGGACCTCCGTCGCGACGAAGGCTCACCCTAGCGCCGCCACGGGGAATCGTAAAGACCATCCAACATCGAACTCCACCGGGCTGGTACGGAACGTGAGCGATACCCGTAGCAATCTCTGTGACCGCCGACTGGTTGGCGGAGAGGGGGGGATTCGAACCCCCGAAACCCTTTCGAGTTTACACGCGTTCCAGGCGTGCGCCTTAAACCGGGCTCGGCCACCTCTCCGCTGCAAGGCATCTCAACTTACACTTTGACCTCGGACGATTCATCACCTCGCGTGGCGCGGGTTTGACCTTGTTTCGATGGGTGGTGTATTCGTTCGCGAAGCCCATGATCACGACGATGAAACGCGCCACTTTTACGGCGATGCTCGCAATCGCAATTGTTCTGCTCGACAGCGTGCGGCCGGCCCATGCCCAGCTTCCGGCCGACCAGATGACCACGCTAACCCTGTCAGACCCGAAGCCGAACTGGGTCTACATAATGGATATCCAGTTTCCGGTGAACATGCTGCAGAAAATCTGGATCATCGACGGCGATTCGCGAAAACTGCTTGGCACCGTTTTCGGCGGCTACGAGGGCAATTTCGAAATCGCTCCCGACCATCGCGAAATGTACATGATCGATACTTACTACTCGCGCGGATGGCGCGGCGAGCGTACTGACGTGGTTACGATTTTCGATGCGCATACCGCGATGGTTCTCGGCGAAGTGGTCATTCCACCCAAGCGATTGCTCATCGTGCCCAAGCGAAACAGTACCTCGATTACGCCCGATGGGCATTTCCTGCTGATCGCGAACATGACGCCGGCAACTTCGGTGAGTGTCGTCGATCTGAAGGCGCGAAAATTTTTGCGCGAAATCGAAACGCCAGGTTGCGCCCAGGTGACCGCGACGGCGAAGCGACAGTTCTTCTCGATGTGCGCGGATGGCTCGATGCTTACGGTTCAGTTCGACGATTCGGGTAAGGAGACTGCACGAAAGCAAAGCAAACCGCTCTTCGACCCCAATACCGATCCGATGTTCGATCAGCCGGCGGTCGCGGGTGACAAGGTCTATTTCACCTCGTATCACGGCAAGGTGCTGCCGGTGGATTTTTCCGGGCCCGAAGCGATGGCCCAGCCATCGTGGACGATGCTCGATGCGACCGACGCGGCGCAAAAGTGGCGTCCCGGCGGATGGCAAACGGCCTCATTTCAAGCGAAGAGCGGGTTACTATATTCGCTGATGCATCAGGGCGGCGAGTGGACCCACAAGCAATTCGGTACAGAGGTGTGGGTCTTCAACGCGCAGACTCACAAGCGCGTCGGGCGAATCAAGTTGAAGACGCCCGGTTACTCAATCATGGTGAGTAACGCCGAGAAGCCTATGTTGTTCGACATGTCATTGACCCCCGCCAAGCTCGAAACGTATTCTGCGCCGGATGGCAAGTACCTCGGTGAGTACGATGGCATCGGTACGCCGTTTCTTCTTTACGGGCCGTAAGATGAAAATGCGGGAAAATGCGCGCGAGTCACATCGCCAAGGTTTAGCATGGACAAATTCGTAGAGTCGCTGACCCGCGCCGTCGCGCAACGAACCTCGCGACGGAGTTTTCTCGCGCGCATGGGCACGGTGATCCTGGGCGCGGCGGCAATTCCGTTGCTGCCGGTGGACCGCGTTGCGCGCAATGCGCACGCCGCCGATGAGAGCAAGCCCGCGAAAAAGAACCTTAACGATGATTTGACCTGCGATTACTGGAAGTATTGCGCCATCGACGGATTCCTGTGCACCTGCTGCGGCGGCGATTCGCACGATTGCCCGCCCGGCGCCACACCCTCGCCAACCTCATGGGTGGGGACCTGTCACAACCCGGGCGACAATCGCGATTACATCGTCAGCTATCGCGATTGCTGCGGGAAGGGGATGTGCGGGAAGTGCTTGTGCGGCAATACCGAAGGTGAGATGCCAATTTATCGCGCACAACTCGACAGCGATCTGATCTGGTGCTTCGGCGCTCCCACAATGGTCTATCACTGCTCGACCGCCGAGATCGTTGGGGTCAAATGAGTATCACCCCGAGTGACTATTCGACTGACTAACGGAGCGAACTGAGTAATTGAGGTTTGTCCACCGCCTCCTGCTCGCGACGTACATTGTTGGGACTCCCCTGCCTGCCGGCGCCCAATCGGCGAGTAATCTCTATCTGCTGAATTGCTGGGGATGCCACGGCTCGCATGGCGAAGGCATCAAGGGCACCGCGCCACCACTCATCGGACTCGGCGATTTTCTTAGGGCCGAGGGCGGGCGCAGCTACATCATTCAAGTTCCAGGCGTTTCGCTTTCGGCGTTGAACGATTCGCAGATCGCCACCGTGATGAACTGGCTGTTGGAAAACATGAGCCCGCACAATCTGCCTCGCGATTTCGCGCCTTACACCGCCGACGAGGTGCATCGCTATCGCGCCACTCGCCTGGTCGAACTCTCGAAGACCCGGCGCGCGCTGCTGGAACAACTCGTGGCGATGAAAGTCCGCGCATCCGCCGAATAGCCACTCCCACCAGGGTTGATGACCCGCTGATGCCGAAGATAGGCTTGCGTGGGACCAGCTTCTCACGCGAGCGGTCCACCACATAAGGAGCCACTTTCGATGCTTCATACGCCAATTTGCGACTTCTTCGGAATCAAATATCCAATCGTGCTGGCCGGAATGGGCAGCGTTGCGATGCACAAACTCGCCGCGGCAGTCTCCAATGCCGGTGGTCTGGGCGTTATCGGGGCGGCAGGCCTGTCGCCCGACCAAATGCGCGAAGAGATCCGAAGAACCCGCGCGCTGACCGATAAACCATTCGCCGTCGATCTGTTGGCGCCGATTCCCGACATGATGCGTCCCCACATGCCAGTGCTGATCGAGGAGAAAGTAAAAATCTTTGTCGCCGGTCTGGCGGTCCCGACCGAGTTCGTGCAGACCATGAAAGATCACGGCATGAAAATCGTTGTGATGTGCGGCAAGGTGCACCACGGCGAAAAAGCGCAGGCGGCGGGTGCCGACGTGGTCGTTGCGCAAGGGACAGAGGCGGGTGGTCATACCGGCGAGATCGGACTGATGTCGCTACTCCCCCAGATGATCAACGCGGTCCGGTTGCCGGTGCTTGCGGCCGGCGGCATCGCGCACGGAAGTCAGATCGCTGCACTGCTGACCTTGGGTGCGCAAGGCGTTATCGTCGGTACAAGATTCATTGCGACCCCCGAAGCGCAGGCCGCGCAGGAGTATCGCGAGGCCATCGTAGAGGCGCGCGAGGATTCCACCATGCGCACGCGCTGCTATACCGGCAAGCCATGTCGGGTGATTCGGACTTCGTACGCTGCGGAATGGGAAAAGGACCCCTCGAAGATCAAACCGTTCCCGCAGCAGGCGATGATCTCGCGGCAAAATGGCGTTATGAACTATGCCGGCTTCGATGGCGCGCATGCCGATCCCGATCGCACCTTTATGCCGACCGGTCAGGGAGCCGGAATGATCCATGACATTCGTCCCGCAGCCGAAGTGTTTGCCGACCTGGTTCGTGAGGCCGAAGCCACCCTGAAGCGCTCGCAAGTTCTGCTTGCGGAAACCTCGCGGGAGCCAATCTCGGCCTCACCGCCGCGCTAGGGCCGTGCCGCCTTGACTACCCGAGAATGCGTACTTACTGTTTGAGGAGACGCTCCAAACGCGGTGGAAATTGGGAGAGATCAGATGGCCAATGATAAAGTCCTGCACGTTACCGATTCGAACTTCGAAACTGAAGTGCTTAAATCCGACAAGCCGGTTCTGATCGATTTCTGGGCGCCTTGGTGCGGTCCCTGCAAAGCCATCGCTCCTTCCATCGACGAGCTGGCCAACGAATACGACGGCAAGGTCAAGTTCGTGAAAATCAATGTCGATGACAACCCGCAGACCCCGGCGCGTTATGGCGTCCGCGGCATTCCCAATCTGCTCATAATCAAGGGTGGACAGGTGAAGGACCAGATCGTCGGCGCGGTGCCGAAGGCGCACCTCAAGCGCGCGGTCGACGGCGCCTTGGCGTAAGCGATCTACTTACTCGGAGAAGCCTGAGGCGAGGCCACCGGTTCGGTGAGCCTCGTTTCTTTTTCTACCCAGCTGCGGATGATTTCGGCGCGTTTGGTTTCGTAAGCTTGCTTCACATCGTCGGGGATGAAACGCACCAGTTCCTGGTTGTAGAGGAGCAGCCGCGGCGCAAGGCGTGAATCGCGCAGAATTTGCGCGTCTGACGGCAGCACAATCGCCATCAATGTCACGATGAAGCCTGCGCCGATCGCCGTCACCGTCGCACCCAGCGCAGCGCCCACCAACCTGTCAGCCCAGCTCAAATGTACCACGTGCAGCATTCTCATCAGCATTGTGCCGATGATCTCGATAACGAAGAACAGCGCAGCGAAGAGCACGATGTAACCGATCAGGCTGGCCGCGACGGGGCTGGTGCCGAACTGTTGTTCGATGATGCGCCCGGCGCTCGGATAGTAAATCGACGCGAAATAGATTCCACCGAATAAAGCGACCACCGAGGTGAGCATTCGGATCGCGCCATGCGACAGTCCGTAGATCGCACCGACCGAAAGCGCGATGACAATTGCGAAATCGAGCCCGTTCATCTGCGAATCACGTCCAGAACGCTATCCGATAATTGACCTCTGAGCGACGAACGGACCGTTCGATCGCATCCGTCGATACAGTATAAATAGGAAGCATGCTCGAACGCGTCTCTATTGAAGAGCTTTCCAAACACGTCGGCCAGGAAGTTACGCTTTCCGGATGGCTCAATAACCGACGCTCCAGCGGCAAGATTCATTTTCTCCAATTGCGCGACGGCACCGGCATCTGCCAATGCGTCGCGACCCTCAATGATCTCGGCGCCGAGGCGTTCGCGGCCGCCGATCATTTGAGCCAGGAAACTTCCATGCAGGTGACCGGCCTGGTGCGGGAGGACAAGCGCGCGCCCGGCGGATACGAGCTGACCGCGAGAACTTACCGGGTCATCGGCAGTTCCAATGATTATCCGATCACACCCAAAGAGCATGGCGTGCCTTTCCTGCATGATCGACGGCATTTGTGGATCCGATCTTCGAAGCAGAATGCGATCCTCCGGGTGCGCAGCGAAGTCGAGCAGGCCTGCCGCGATTTCTTTTACGATCGCGGATTCGTGCTCTTTGATGCACCTGTGTTCACGCCCACCTCATGCGAAGGGACCACTAATCTCTTCGAGGTCGACTACTTCGGCGAGCGAAAAGCCTACCTCACGCAGAGCGGGCAGCTCTACGCCGAGGCGGGCGCGCTCGCGCTCGGAAAAGTGTACTGCTTCGGCCCCACCTTTCGCGCCGAAAAATCCAAAACCCGGCGGCATCTCACCGAGTTCTGGATGGTCGAACCGGAGGCTGCGTATTTCGACCTCGATGACGACATGCGGTTGGCCGAGGACTTCGTGTCCTACATCGTCGGACGCGTACTCGATCGGCGCGCGGAAGAGCTGAAGCGGCTTGAACGCGACACGAAGCTGTTGGAGGCGTCGGCCTCCACGCCGTATCCGCGCATCAGCTACGATGACGCGATCGAAAAACTCAAGGCGAAAGGAATGGAAGTGAAGTGGGGCGATGATTTCGGCGGAGACGAGGAGACCGCGCTGTCATCGGAATTCGATCGTCCGGTGATGGTGCATCGCTATCCGACCGCGTGCAAAGCCTTTTACATGAAACAGGATCCGCAGCGCCCCGAGGTCGCGCTATGCGTCGATATGCTCGCGCCGGAGGGTCACGGCGAGATCATCGGCGGCGGCCAGCGGGAGGACGACTTCGAAACGCTCAAGAACAAAATCCTCGCGCAAAATCTTCCGCTCGAGCCGTTCAACTGGTATCTCGACCTGCGCCGCTATGGCTCTGTGCCGCACGCCGGCTTTGGAATGGGCATCGAGCGATGCGTCGGATGGATCACCGGCACGCATCATATCCGCGAGGTGATACCGTTCCCGCGCATGATGGAGCGGCTGGAGCCGTAGCCTTTCGCGTGACCCGGGGTCACAATCCCCGTTCATGAAGCTCGAAATCTGTATCGACGTTGACGATGTGGATCGCGCCGTCGAGTTCTACGGCCGCGGTCTCGGCTTGGAAATCCCGCAGCAAGAGAAGGAATGGGCAAAGGCCACCCTCGGCGACCAGGTCTTCTGGATCATGATGATTGATCCCGGTCGGAGCGGCGCAATAACGCGCGACTACAAGCGCCATTGGACCCCGATCCATCTCGACTTCCACGTCGATGACATCGATACGGTAGTCAGCCGCGCGCTGGCGGCGGGCGGAAAACTTGATCGCGAGATACAGCGCAATCCCGACGGCGGCGCGATGGCCAATCTGTCAGACCCGTCCGGCAACGGAATCGACCTTGTTCGGACGGCGAAAAAGTAGGCGCTAGTAGCTGACGCTTGCAGCAGGGGCGTCAGTTCTCGGCGCGAAGCGCGCCGGAGGCTCCCACGCTGTCCCGAGCGATTCGAACTCCGCAAGGAGGCTTTCCGGGTCCTTTCCCTGCGCGTTGCTCTTAATCAGCTGGCGCAACATCGCGGGACGATCGACTGCGCGCTGACGCATCATGTTTCTGAGCGTGCGATCCATCAATGCCTCGACCACGACCTGACCGGCGATTTCGTTACCGTCGCGGGTTAGCAGCGTGCGCGCACTGATCTCGGAAAGCCCGGTGCGCAGGTACTCGACGTGAGGGGCTTCGTCGCTGCGGATGTAGCGAACCAGATTCGCGGCATCTTCAGGAGCATCGGATACTTCGGGATCCGAGAGTACCGCTTCGGCCCACGCAAAGGTCGATGCTGCGAAGACCTCGATTGCGAGAACGTCGACCATGAAGCGAATCAACCGCTCGACGGGGTCGCCAAGCGCGGGGAAGAGCGCCTGCGGTGGAGTGGCGCTTCGCCGCGACATGATCGCCGCAAAAATTTCCGGAGAGATGGTCGGATTCGAAAGCGCAGCATCGCGGGCCGCTTCCCACATCTGCTTGTGGCCGCCCTCGGCGTCCCACCCAGCCTCGTCGCGCGCATGCGCTTCGAACAGCCCGCCGGTCAAATGGGCGATCGCGGTGCCGGTGACGTCTTCGCGTATGAAGCTCTTCAGCGGCGGAACCGGTAGCTCGCGAATAAAGGCGCCGAAACCCTCGACGATTGCGATCTCGGTCAAAATTCGGGTGAGCGGCTCGCGGACACCATTCTTCAGTAGGAACCTCGCCTGCGCGACATTGGGAGTATACGGAGGGATCACGTCGCGCGGCACCTCGACCAGCGGCAGGCTCGAACTCGCCAGATGCTGTGCCTGCCAGGCCTTGATAGCGGGATTGCGCCACACCGTCCGTGGCGATTGATAGTTGCCATCCTGGTCGAAACCACCGTGGCAGCGGCGATCGTTCACGATCAACGTGCGATCGTATTTCGGATTTTCGAGCAACTCGTCAGAGGAGAAATCTAGTTTCGATTCATTCGGCATGAGAGCTTTCCTCGCTGTCTACCTAACATACGTTAGGGAGCCGAATGCGTCAAGCAGCGCGATGATCTGCGTCGGAGCTAGGGCGCGGCGGCCACCATCGCGCGAACGGTGCAGAAATCCTTGTTGATCGCACCCATGTTGATGTACCAGCATTCGCGCTCAGGAGTCGTCTGGCCGGGTAAATAACACATCGCGGAAAGACCGCCCTGCTCATCGAGCGAACTCGAGCCGACCACGAACTCGCGCTTGAACGGATAGATGGCCACCCTTGCATCGGGGACAGGGCGATCGCGATAGGCGAGCCAGTAGAGATTGTTCTTCCATAGCTGACCCTTGCGATCGTAGGTATCGACGTACGGCTCGAACCACACCTCGGCGTCCAGATAGATCACGGTTTTGCTTTCCAGCACGTTGCTCGATTGTTTGCCGCTGTCTCGCGGATCCGATTCCACGATGTACATATGTCGCATTTCCCAAGCTTCCGGGCAGGCTGATGCTCCGGCGTCGGTCGGACACGTCATCTCGGGCGAATGTTTGGCATGGACGCACGCAAGCAGGTTCTTCTCACCGAGGAACTTGTACTCATACTGTTCGGTCTTCGGGTTGTATCCCGAATAATGATCGGGATCGAAGGTCACGGTTCCGGTGTTCGAGCTCAGGATCGATTCGTCGAGGCGACGCACCCTGCGTGCGCCCGCCTGCCAGGTCCATGAGTCATCTCCGCGGCTCGGGTCGGCGTAGCGATATCGGATGATTCCGACGCCCCGCTGATCCTCAGGAGACAACACGGGATAGAGGGCGAACAACCACAGTCGCCCGGAAATCGTGAAATCGGGGTCCGCCGGAAGCGGTTCGACCTCCGTCCTGCCGACGAGATTGTAGCCGGCGTAGTGCCCGACCTGGATGTCGTTGATGACGCGATGCTTGCCGCCGAGCTTCGGGTATTGTTCCTGGCAATCGAAGAATCGCAGATCGTAGTCGTCCGTGGTGATGGGTCGGAACACATTGTTCCATATGATTTTGGTGGCGACGTCGGGATCATTGGGATCCAGCAGCGCGAAAGGCTGACCAGCTACATAACCCAGCAAAGTGCGATGATCGTTGCTGAGGCGCACCTGCGAGGAGTATCTCTCGGTCGCTTCGCGGTACGGGGGAGGCCAGCTAACCCGCTGCGGCGCGACAATCTCCATCTGCATTCCCAGCGTCATCCGGTAGTACACGCCCGGCGAGACGAGGTCCTTCACCAGGCTGGCATTTTGTGAATTGACAATCTGCCCCGGCTTGACCTGCGCAAGCGCGGACGTGGAGAGCACGATAGAGAGCGCAACACTGCCGACGACAGCACGCAACGCGAGCAGATTCGACATAGCAGGCCTCCCAGAAGCGCGATTCGTACAATTTGTAGGATTGGCCCTCCAGACAAGCGAGTCAACGCTGAAAAGTCATCATTGCTTAATTGACTGACTTGTAGCGAAATTGTACGCTTTGTAGCAGATTGCTGCGATTAAGAGCAGGCTAAGGGTAGCGGCAACCTTCGAGGGGGATGGAAGCGTGCTGAACTCGGAACCGACTTTTCGGCATCATTTTCCGTATACCTCAGCACCGGCAGCGCGGGCAGATCGTGGTGTTGATGACCTTGGCGCTGGTGGTTCTGATCGGATTTGTTGGAATCGTGGTGGATGTCGGAATTGCGCGCATCACCAGGCGCCAAATGCAAACCGCCGCCGACGCAGCCGCGGTTGCCGCAGCGCAGGCGCTGGGCGCTAACGCCGACTATACCGCCGCAGCCCTGCAGGCGGCCACTCAGAACGGCTTCACCTCAGAGCAAAGCACCCGGCTGAGTTCCTATCCGGTTTCAATTTCGGTTGCTGCTCCGACCAGCGGCAGTTATCAGGCCAATGCACAAGCGCTTCAGGTTACTATCAGTCAACTGCAACAGACCTATTTTCTCGCCGCCTTGGGGATCCATTCGCTCGCAGTTAAGGCCAGCGCAGTTGGGCTGGCAAAGTCGGGTACGGCCTGCATCTATTCACTGGATCCCAACGGCAGCGGTTCGATTGCGATGAACGGAAACATTAACCTGAATAGTGCCTGCGGCATTCTGGTTGATTCCACCAGCAACAGCGGTCTAACTGTCACCGGCAATATCCACATCAGTGACACTTTTACCGGTGTGGTGGGAAACTACTCGAGCAGCGGCAACATCTCATTCACCCCGACACCGATCACGGGAGTCGCGGCCTTTGGAGATCCTCTGGCCGGGATTCCTGCGCCGTCGGTTCCGACCTGCACCCAGGCGAGCACCAACAAGTCAGGCAGCCTTTCGGTCTCGAGCGCGCAAACCATCAATCCGGGAGTGTATCCGAGCGGAGTCAGTGTGTCGGGAAACTTCGGCACCGTAACCTTCAATGGCGGTAACTGGGGAAACTCCATTTCCGCCAGCGGTAACGGTTCGATCGTTTTGAACCCGGGCCAGTACCAGAATGGCGGAGGTTCCGGCAACAGCGTTTCTGTCAACGGCAATACGACCGTCACTATGAATACCGGGGACTATACCTTCTGCGGGCCAGTCAATCTGAACGGGAATACCGGGACGGCGACTCTAAGCCCGGGCTTTTACTATGGCGGTATTTCGATTAACGGCAATCAGGCGATTGCTTTCAATCCTGGGGTCTACGTCCTGGGTGGTGGCGGGCTTTCAATTAACGGCAACACCTCCTCGATGACCGGTACCGGAGTCACCTTCTACAACACGACCGGTCTGGGCGGCTATAAAGCTATCAAGTTAAATGGCAACACCCGGGTTAGCATGAGTGCGCCTACCACTGGAAGCTTGCAAGGAATTCTCTTTTTCCAGGACCGCTCGATTCCTACCTCCGGCGCCGCCAGTATCATAAATGGTAACTCGTCTTCGACTTTCGATGGTGCGATTTATTTTCCAACTACCAAAGTCACCTTCAATGGAAATTCCAGCCAGAGCGGCTATACGATTCTGGTTGCCTACGATCTCTTATGGAATGGCAACAGCTCCATCGGAAACGACTACACCAGTCTTGCCAATGGCTCTCCGATAAAGGCCGGGCTGTTGGTCCAATGAGTTCGACGCAAGTTGCACAGATGACCGCGAACTCCCGAAGATCTGCTAACGGTCAGATCTTGCGGAGCCTATGCAGTCAGGTCGGACAGAGCGCGGTCGAGTTTGGTCTGATCGCGCCGGTCATTATTTTACTTTTGGTGATCGGCTCGGATGTTGCGCGGGTCTTCACCACCTCGCTTACCCTGGGCAGCGCGGCGCAAGCCGGAGTACAGTACGGTGCGCAGAATCGTTCCAGTGCGTCCGACTTCAGCGGAATGAGAACGGCTGCGAGCAACGATGCAAACGGGCTGCCGGGCTTCAGTGCAAACGCTTCGAACTTTTGTTTATGTGACGGTGCGTCAACGTCATGTACCAGCGCGGCAGGTTGCGCCAGTAATTTCCAGCTCTATGTAAAGGTCACTACCACTGCATCCTTTAGTACTCTGCTTCCATATCCAGGAATCACTCGGACCCTGTCGCTCCAGGGAAACGCCACAATGCTGGTCCCCTAGAGAGTTATGCGGCGCATTCATGCAAATTGCATAGTCTCGAGCGGGCGCTCTCGCGGGCAGACTGCCACTGAGTTTGCCCTGATCGCACTCGGAATCCTGACTTTGATGTTTGCCGTCATGCAGGGCACCTCCGCGGTCTATGCTTACAATTTTGTAACCTATGCGTCGCGAGATGCCGCACGTTACGCGATGGTCAGGGGCGCGACCAGCCCGCAACCCGCAACCACCACGGACGTCCGGAATTTCGTGCTATCCGAAGCACAAGGGATCAACACCAATTCGGTGACGGTGAATACCACTTGGAACCCGAACAACAATCCAGGCAACACGGTTAAAGTGAAGGTTACTTATTCCTTCGCACCGATCGCACGCATCGCATCGAAGCTAACCCTGACGCTCAGCAGCAGCTCGCAGATGGTTATCTCACAATAGCTGGAGACCTATCTGGTTCGTTTGCGGACGAGATTCTACTCATAGCGAAGTGCATCGATAGGATTCAGCAGCGAGGCTTTGCGCGCAGGATAGTAGCCGAAGAAAATCCCGACCGCCGCTGAAAACAAAAAACCGCCGATGATGGCGCGGCTCGAGAGCAGGGTGGGCCATCCGGCCAGCAGCGAGATGCTCTCCGATGCTCCTACTCCGGCAAGTATGCCGGCCACGCCTCCGATGATGCTCAGCAGCATTGCCTCGACCAGGAATTGCAAAAGGATGTGGATGCGTCGCGCGCCAATTGCCATCCGGATCCCGATCTCGCGCGTACGCTCGGTCACCGACACCAGCAGGATATTCATGATCCCGATGCCGCCCACAAGCAGCGAAATCGACGCGACGGTGGCCAGCAGCAACGCCATCACGCGGCTGCTGCTCTCGGCGGCCTTTGCGATTTCACTGAGATTGCGGATATCGAAATCGGACTCGCGGCCGGGCGCAATTCGATGACGCGCGCGCAGCGTATCGGTGATCTGCTTGATGGCATCGGGAATCAACTCCTCACTGCGCGCCTCGGCGAAAATTATCTGCACCACGCCGGTCATCTTGGGTGGCGCGCCGAAGGGACTGATGACGGTCGTGCTGGCATTGTAAATCGCGGTTGGATTGGGTGCACTTGCGTAAGGATTGATGATACTTGGCGTCGCCGCCGCGGCTGCCTGCGCGAGCACCGGGGTTGCCACGCCGAGGACCTTTCGCTCGGCAGTGGTAAACGGAATGAGCACCAGGTCATCTTGATCCTGGCCGAAGCTGGACTGGCCCTTGGAGGCGAGCACGCCGACCACGCGCATCTGCACATGCTTCACGCGAATCATCGAGCCGATCGGATCCTGATGCTCGCCGAACAGGTTTTTGACCACCGTAGTCCCAAGCAGGCAAACCAGCGCGGCGGATCTTCGTCCTCCTGGGTTAGATCCCGGCCCGAGGTCACCGGCCAACCGCGAATTTGCAGATAGGTCGGCGTGACCCCGCTGATGCTGGTGCTCCAGTTCTGGTTGGCGTTCTCGACCTGCGCGGTTTGCCGATCCTGATAGCTGACCACCAGCACCGCGGGATCTTCTTTGGGAATCGCCTCGGCATCGGCGGCCGTTAGCGTCGAGCGGCTGCCGAATCCTCCACGAACCCCGCTGCTGGTCACTGCGCCCGGCAGCACAATCAGCAGGTTGGTGCCGAGGCTTGCGATCTGTTCCTGCACGGCCTGATTCGCGCCTTGCCCAACCGCGACCATCGCGATCAGCGCAGCGACCCCAATGAAGATCCCCAGCATCGTCAGCGCGGATCGCAGCTTGTTGCGCGCCAGCGCGCGGCCCGCAGCGCGCAGCGCCATCATCCCGAAGCGTTGCGATGCGGCAGCCTCGCCTCGCGTGGCCGCTGCCATGCCGCCGGGTTTCGGCGCGGCCGCTTCGAGAGGCTCTGGAACATGTTGTCCGCGCTGCCTCTGATCCGAGACGATCAGTCCGTCACGTACGGTCACAACCCGGTCGGCATACTGTGCAACTTCGGAATCGTGGGTGACCAGAACCACCGTCAATCCGCGCTCGCGATTGAGCCGCTGCAGCGTCGTCATGATCTCGCTCGAGGTAACAGAATCGAGGTTTCCGGTCGGCTCGTCAGCGAGCAGGATCGCGGGATCGTTAATTAGCGCGCGTGCAATCGCGACGCGCTGCTGCTGTCCGCCCGAAAGCTGGTTGGTGTGATTCTGCTCGCGGCCCTCCAGCCCCAGGAGCTTGAGCGATGCACGGGCGCGTCGCTCAGTTTCGGCCATGTCGCCCGAATAGAGCAGCGGGAGTTCGACGTTCTCCAGCGCGCTGGTTCGCGAGAGCAGATTGAAGCTCTGGAAGACAAACCCGATTCTCCTGCTTCGGATTCCGGCGAGCTCGGGCTCGGTCAATGAGGCGACATCGACGCCTTCCAGCAAGTAGGTTCCGCTGCTCGGGCTGTCGAGGCACCCGATCACGTTCATCAAAGTGGACTTGCCGGAGCCCGAGGCGCCCATGATTGCGATAAACTCACCGCGCTGGATCTGCAGGCTCACCCCGCGCAGCGCGCGTACCTCGACGTCGCCGAGATGGTAGGTCTTGGTCAGGTCGCGAACTTCTATGACGGTGTCGGGCATATCGATGACTTAGAAATGATGCGGCATCCTCGGGCCCGATCGCGACGAAGCCTGCGCGGTGCTGCGCTTGGTTTCATCAATCGCAACCTGGTCGCCCTCGTGAAGGTCGCCGCTAACGATCTCCACCACGTTGCCATCGTCGAGGCCGCGGACGACATCGACTTTGCGCAGTTTTCCGTCATCGGATACCCAGACGTGCGCATTGCGACCGGATCCGTCTTTGGCGAGGTGCGCGTGCTGATGCTGGACGGCGCCATCGGGTGAAAATCGTAGCGCTTGGAGCGGCACCTTGAGCGCCTGGTTGCGCTCCGCAATCACGATCCTCGCATTGGCGGTCATGCCGGGCTTGAGCAGCAACTCGGGATTCGATACCGCGATGACCACATCGTAGGTCACCACGTTCTGCACTGTGATGGGCGATTGCCGCACCTGGGCGACTTCGCCCCAGAAAGTTCGATCGGGGAACGCATCGACGGTAAAGCCGGCCTTTTGTCCTACATGCACCGGGCCGACGTCTGATTCGCTGACGTTGGTGTCGACCTGCATCTTGGTCAGGTCTTGTGCGATCAAAAACAGGGTGGGGGTCTGGAAGCTGGCCGCGACCGTCTGGCCGAGGTCGACATTGCGCGACACCACCGTTCCATCGACCGGCGAAATGATGCTGGTGTACCCGAGGTTGACCTTGGCTGCGTTCACCGCCGCTTGCTGCTGCATGATGGCGGCCTTGTCGACGTTGACCTGCGCCGCCGCTGCATCATGGGTGGCCTTTGCGCTGTCCAGCGCGTCCTTTGAAATGACGTGCTCGTCGATGAGCTTCAGGTCGCGCTCATAGGTGACTCGGGCGTACTCCAGGGTGGCTTTGTCCTTCTGCAATTGCGCGGTCGCGTTGGCCAGGTTCGCCTCCGCCTGGTCGAGAGTGTTCTGGTAGGTGCGCGGATCAATCTTGGCGCAGAGCTGGCCCTTTTTGACTTGCGTGTTGAAGTCGCAGAGCATCTGCACGATAGGTCCGGAAACGTAACTGCCGACCTGCACCGTCACCACCGGATTGACTGTGCCGGTGGCAGTAACGGCCTGTACGATTTCACCTTGGGAAGCAGCGGTAGTGACGTACTGGGCGCTACTCGAGCCGCCACGCAGGAAGTAAGCAGCGACGGCAACAATGAGGACGGCGACGATAAGGACTCGTCGGCCCAGCTTCCAGGATCGGAACGTCATCGGGATGCGTCGATTATAGATGTCCGCCGCGGCGCTATTCCAGTAAGTTGCCATCATCTTAATATGACGTGCCTTACGCACATTAGTTACGAGTAAAATGGAGGCGGATATGATGGCGGCTGCCCCACCGCTTGACGGCATCAAAGTGATAGATTTGACCCGCTATCTTGCGGGGCCGTTCTGCACCCAAATCCTCGGCGACTACGGTGCCGAGATCATCAAGGTCGAACCGGTTGAAGGCGCCCGCGCCGACCTCGGCAAATATTCGGGCAAGGACAACTATTTCTTCCTGAGCTCGAATCGGTCTAAAAAAAGCGTCCAGATCGATACCAAAAACTCGCAGGGCCGCACTGTCCTGATGCGCCTGCTCGAATCCGCGGACGTCTTGGTAGATAATTTCCGTCCCGGTGTCATCGAGGCGATGGGCTTTGGTTTCGAAGCGCTCTCGCAGCGAAATCCCAGAATCATCACCTGCAGCATCTCGGGTTTCGGCTCGACCGGCCCGCTGCGCGACTATCCGGGCTTCGACCAGATAGCGCAGGGCATGTCGGGTCTGATGAGCGTCACCGGCACGGCGGAAAGCGGGCCAACCCGGGTCGGGATCGCGATCTGCGACCTGCTAGGCGGAATCTTTTCGGCGCAGGGAATCCTGCTCGCGCTTGAAGCGCGCCATCGCACCGGCCACGGCCAGCGCGTTGAGACCTCGCTGCTTGAGTCGATCGTCAGCATCCTGAGCTGGTCGGCGGGTATCTACTTCGACACCGGTAAGACGCCGGGACCGGCCGGCAACAATCATCCGCTCTCCTCGCCGCATGGTGTTTTCAAGGCATCGGATCGCGTGTTCAACATTGCCGTTGGGAACGAGGCGATGTGGCGTAAGTTCGTCGGCATCATCAGTCGGCCCGAGCTCGCGAATGACGACCGCTTCATCGGCACCGGCCATCGCATCAAGTATCGCGACGCGCTGACCGCGGAGATAAATGCGGCGTTAGCCTCGCATCCGGCGCAGTACTGGATCGATTTGTTCAATCGCGAAGGGATTCCTGCGGGACCGATTTTCACCATCGAGGAGATGTTCAATCACCCGCAGACGGCGGCGCGCGAGATGCTGCTGAAAATGCCGCATCCCGCGATCGGCACGTATCTGACCACGGGATTGGCGGCGAAGTTATCGGAGACGCCGGGGCACATCACTCGTCCACCGCTGTTGGGTGAGCATACCGAGGAGGTGCTGCGCGCATGCGGGTTCGGTGCGGAAGAGATCACCAATCTTCGCGAGGCAAAGGCGATCAAATAACCTGCTGCCAGGGAACGATGGTCAACTTCGGCCACAATCGGACCCATCGCATCACTTTAGCGTGATAGATCTCCTCGGTGATTTGGACCTTGTTGGGTCGAACGATCAGACCCCTCAGATCGTTGAGTCCGAAGGGCGCATACGCGGTGAAGCCCGTCGGTGGGTCTAAACGAACGCCGACGCTGGTTGCGGTTGTGGGCCAGGTGTTGATGGCGTCCTCGGTCGACTGGTACGCATCAATGTCATAACCGAATCGTTGCGCATACCACAGGTGGACCCGCGCTTCGTTTTTGACTTCAACGGTAACGCCGAGATCATCGAAAACTTCGCGCGCCTTTCCAATCACCGCGTCTTCAGCTTCGTACGAGAGGTCCGTCGAATCAAAATAGACGAGATCGTAATCGCGAATTCCAAAGGTAGGATCGAATCCGTGCGCGACATTCCACACTGTTTGAGCGATGCATCCGGCGCCTAGATACCAGTTGGGAATTCTTAACTGCGGCGCGCGATCAAGAATTGCTTTTGCAATTGGGCTTCGCACCACGGTTTGCACTAGCCATTCCGTCTGCGTTGGCAAATCTCGTTTGTACGGAAGGTCAGCCATCGTTATTCGAGTGGCGAATTTTGACACTAGGCCCACGAGTTGGGAATGGGACCGTCGTCCGCGAAAAAAGCGGCCCGAAAATCTCCGAGCCGCCTTTCAGCTAGCTATGTTGCAACGTCTACTCGCGTTCCTGGAAGCCCTCGAGGTTGCGCGAACGGCCGGTCTGGCGCAATTTGCGCAATGCCTTCGCCTCGATCTGGCGGATGCGCTCGCGGGTGACCGCGAACTGCTTGCCAACTTCCTCGAGCGTGTAGTCGGTCTTTTGGCCGATACCGAAACGCATGCGCAGGATTTGCTCCTCGCGAGGCGTCAGCGTCGCCAGCACCTTGCGGGTCTGCTCGCCGAGGTTGCCTTGAATCGCGGCTTCGACCGGGGAGGGCGCCAACTCATCCTCGACGAAATCGCCGAGCGAGCTTTCTTCCTCGTCGCCAATCGGAGTTTCCAGCGAAATCGGTTCCTTGACGATCTTGAGCACCTTCTGGACCTTGTCGAGCGGCATCTCCATCTGCTCGGCGATTTCCTCGGGGCTCGGCTCGCGGCCCAGTCGCTGCACCAGCAGGCGGGTCACACGCAGCAGCTTGTTGATGGTCTCGACCATATGGACCGGGATGCGGATGGTGCGGCCCTGGTCGGCGATCGCGCGCGACATCGACTGGCGAATCCACCAGGTCGCGTAGGTGGAGAATTTGTAGCCGCGCTGATACTCGAATTTGTCAACCGCGCGCATCAGACCGATGTTGCCTTCCTGGATCAAATCGAGAAATCCAAGACCGCGATTGGTGTAGCGCTTGGCGAGGCTGACGACGAGGCGCAGGTTGGCCTCGGTGAGTTCCTTCTTGGCGCGACGGCTCTTGCTCTGGCCGGCCGCGATAGTTTCGAGTTTGCGCGCATAGTCTTCGCCGGCGGCCTTGACGCGTTTCTCGATCGCCTTGATCGCCTTCTGGGCGTCACGAATCCTCTGCGCGATGTCGAGCAGATTCTCGCGGCTGTCGCCGACCTTCAGGACGTGGCGACGATCTTCGGCCTCGCCCGCTTCCTTGATGAGCTGGTTCTTGGTTCGTCCGGTTTCTTCTTCGTAGCGCGCGATCAGGCGTTCCGAGTTGAGGTACTCGTGCAGCAACCGGCGCATCTCACCGATGATCGCTTCCTGGAGGCGGGGCGAGAGCGCCATGTCGCGCAACTCCTTCTTCACCCGCTCTTTGGTACGAAGATAATCCTTTTCGAGTTTCGGCTTGCGGCGCGGACCGACCTTGCTGTGAAACAGTTCCTCCTCGAACTCATCAAGCTTGGAACGGATCTCGGAAAGCTTTTTGAGCGAGATGGTTAGCTTCTTGAGCTGCTTCTCGTCGGCTTCGGGACCGCGCTCCTCATCCGGATCCGAAGAGGGCTCGTCATTCTCTTCGTAGATTTCGCGCAACTCGGCTTCGCCCGCAAGCACTTTTTCGGCAATCTCGATGACGCGATCGAGCGTGACGGGGGAGCCCAGTACTTCTTCCTCAACCTCGATCTCGCCGGCCTCGATACGTTTGGCGATTTCCACTTCCTGCTCGCGCGAAAGGAGCTGGAAGTTTCCCATTTCCTTGAGATAAAGGCGGACCGGATCCGACGACTCACCTACCGATTCAGTAGCAGCCGCGGGAGCCGGGGCCTCGGGCTCGGCTTCTTCGGCTTCCTCTTCGGCGGCGGTCTCGGTTTCGGCGGTGGGAACTTCCTCGAGCACCTTGATATCGAGGTCCTCGAAGCTGTCCAACGCGGCGCGCAGATCGGTCGGAGACGCGACATCCTGGGGCAGGAAATCATTAACCTGATCGAATGTCAGGTAACCCTGCTCGCGGCCCAGATCGACAAGACCCTGGAGATCTTTTCCTTCGTACTTTGGCTTCATGCTCTCAAATTTTCCGCCGGCCTCGAAATCGCTGCCGGAGCACGCAAAATTACCAACGACCGCTTCGGAGCCGGAACGAAAGACGGGTATAAGGCTGGCTCATCAGATTGAGATATAGAACGTGAATGACAAGACGGCAAGTTGTCGATGGCGAATAATCCACGTTATTCGCGCCGAAGCATCCTGTCAAACCGTTCAATACTAACGACGTAGCATCCCCCATCAAGTTTCAACCGGCTCCACGCATTAAACGGGGCACTCCACGATCAGCGGATCCCCACGGGTGTAAATATATACACGATAGAGGCGGATCGCTCCGACATCGTCATAAAAACTTATGGAAGCAATCAGCGTACCCTCGCCGCGATAGGTGTGTTCGTATGCGAACGGAGGAAGCATAAAGAGAATTGGCGCGGACCGCCTGCCGAATCAGGCGATCCGCGCCAATCCTGGGGGACACAGGGTACTCATCTTATAGCAACTTTATCGCACCTACGCTAGTGCCAATCTTGGTGCGCCACGGTGGCTTCGTTTCGGCAATCCCGCACCCCCCGATGCTGCCTACTCGACGGTCACCGACTTCGCCAGATTGCGAGGCTGGTCCACATCGGTGCCGCGCTCCACCGCGATGTGGTATGCGAGAAGCTGCAGCGGAACCGTCATCAGCACCGGCGTCAACAGCGACGACGTCGCGGGCACCTCGATGATATCGGCGGCGATCTTCGCTAACTCCGCCGAAGTATGATTGGTGACCGCGATGATTCTGCCGTTGCGCGACTCCACTTCTTTCATATTCGACAACGATTTCTCGAACAATTCATCGTTGGGGATGAGGACCACCACCGGCATCTTGTCGTCGATTAGCGCGATGGGACCATGCTTCATCTCGCTCGCCGAATACCCTTCCGCGTGGATGTATGAGATCTCCTTAAGCTTTAGCGCCCCCTCGAACGCCACCGGATAGTCGATCCCGCGCCCCAGGAACAGAAAATCCTGTGCAGCCGCATACTTACGGGCGATGCGCTGGATGGTGGGTTCGTTTGTGATTATGGCCTCGATTTGTGAAGGGACGGCGAAAGCCGCCTTCAATAACTCCGATGCTTGCGCTTCCGATATCCTTCCGAGCCTCGACCCTAGATGTATTGCGTACAGATAATACGCCTCTATCTGTGTTAAGAAGCATTTTGTAGTTGTTACGCTAATCTCCGGGCCGCATCGTGTGTATATCTGCGCATCCGCCCTCCGCGCGATCGATGAATCCAGCGTATTCGTCAGGGCAATCAGATGGGTTCCCCGCGACGCCCCTTCCTCCATCGCCGCCAGCGTGTCCGCCGTCTCGCCCGATTGCGACACCGCCATCACGATGGTGCCCTTGCCGACCGGTGGCCGCCGATACCGAAACTCGCCGGCATAGTCGACCTCGACCGGGACCCCGGCGATCTCCTCGATGATAAACTTCCCTATCAGCGACGTTATCCACGATGCGCCCGCGCCCAGCATCACAATTCGCTCGATGGACTGCTCGCCGCCCGGCGGCATCAGGTCCATCTCGAAATTGACCGAGGCCGAATTGGCCGCCGCGCGCCCCGCCATCGTATCGATCCATGCTTGCGGCTGTTCGGCGATTTCCTTTCGCAGATAATGCCGGTAGCCGCCCTTGGTCGCCGCCGCCGCGTCCCATTCGATACGCCGCGGCGTCCGCGTCACCGGCGTCCCGTCAAACCTCATCACCTTGATGCCCGCGCTTGAGACCTCGGCCAGCTCGCCGTCCTCCATCACCATCACGTTGCGCGTATGCTCCAGCAGCGCGGGAATATCCGACGCGATGAAGTTCTCGCCCGCGCCGAATCCGAGCACCATCGGCGTCGCGGTCTTGGCCGCCACCAGCTTGTCGGGCTCGGTCTCCGAGATAACGACGATCGAAAACGAGCCGCGCAGCCTCGCGACCGCGGCGCGCACCGCCTCGGTGAGTCCCATCGAACTGCCGCTGACCGAGCCGCATTCGTTTGAGCCGCCCAGGTTTTCCTCGATGAGATGCGAAATCAGTTCGGTATCGGTCTCGGACTTCATCTTATGCCCGCGCCCGACCAGCTCCGCCCGCAGCGCGACGAAGTTCTCGACGATCCCGTTATGGATGACGGCGACCGGCCCGGCCTTATGCGGATGCGCATTTTCCTCGGACGGTTTGCCATGGGTGGCCCACCTGGTGTGGCCGATTCCGATTTGGCCGCCGAGCGGCGCCTGTCCGACGATCGAGCGCAGATTTTCCAGTTTGCCCTTGGCGCGCCGAATATGCATCGCGCCGTTTTCGACCAGAGTGGCGATTCCGGCCGAGTCATAGCCGCGATATTCCAGCCGCTGCAGTCCTCCGATGAGGATTGGATAGGCTTCTTTATTTCCTACGTACCCAACGATTCCGCACATAGTCTTCTCCTAAATATTCCCTTCTCTCGCTGCGCGACAGAAGGTGGCTGGCGCGCAGGCCGCTCTTGCGGCCCGCGTGCCAGACGGATGAGAGCCGGAGGGCGTCTTCGCCCGACGGTGCCGGCATACCGCGCACTCCCGCTCTTCATCTGGTCACTCTGACCGAAGGCTCTTGCCGCGCGTGAACAGCTCGCGTGCGTTGCGCCTGTGCGTCCGAATGACGCGTTCTTCCTTCCTTGTCATCCTGAGCGCAGTCGAAGGATCTTCGCGAAGCGATGCTCCGAAATGCTTCGCCTGCTTGCTCAAAATGACGCCAAATATTTGTGGGGAGAGTTTAAGATTTGATGCAGGGTCCGTTGACCCTACCCACTTGAGCCGGGATTTGTCGTGCGGTCACCCGCGCGGTTTGTCCGACTCTGACGATTGTGGAACCGGGAAGCCATCCGCCGAATCTCTCGATAAGCTTCCACCTCGTTAACTCGCTCGATGCGAGTCTGGCGCTACTCTCGGTTAAAATGGTCGAAAGACGCTGCCTTCCTTCATCATCTCTCCTGCGCCCTGGCGGGAGAGACAAGAGTGAGGGTGCCTTTCTTATTCCGCTATCGATGACCTCCTTCGAATGACTCGGGCGCGCCACCCTGTACAAATATTGTGACTTACCGTCAGGCCTGAATCAATCTCTAGTCCCGTGTAGCTCGATGACTTCAGCGCGGAGGCACAGCCTTGTTCCACAACAGTGTAGAATCACAGCGTTCATGCTAATCTTCCAATCGGAGTTTGCAACGAAATGATCTCTGACGAACCAAAGGCCAATGAACTCCAGGTACTGGCGCAGGTTTTGGACGCATTGACACCGCTAGAAGCGGACAGCCAGACGCGGATCCTTGAGACGGCAGCGACCTTCTTTCAACTTGGATCCTTGCGTCGAACCCATTCCCTAGAACCCATACACAATGGTGAGTCTTTAACCGTCTCCTTCTCGGACGAGCGGGCGCTCTCGCCCAAGGCATTCATAATGCAAAAGGAGCCGCGCAGCGATGTCGAGCGAGTTGCGTGCTTAGCTTATTACCTCACGCACTATCGAGATACTCCGCATTTCAAGACACTTGACATTAGTAAACTCAACACCGAGGCGGCCCAAATAAAGTTTTCGAACCCCACTGTCGCTGTAAACAACGCAATGCAAATGCATTACTTGGTGTCAGCTTCTAAGGCGGCAAAACAGTTGAGTGCTCTCGGCGAGCAGTTCGTGCTTGCCCTTCCGAATAGGGAGGCTGCAAAAGCTGTTATGGCGAACGACCGGAGCCGCCGGCGGACTAAGAAATCTGTCCCGGTTGTGGATCCGCCAGTCGAGATCTCAAGAGTTGAAATGTCATCGGACAAGTGATGGCTAATAGGGCGTCCGGGCGAATGACGGGTGGACGAACGGTCCGGATTGCAATCTTCAATCACAAGGGCGGAGTCGGAAAGACCACCCTAACGGTTAACGTGGCGGCAGCTCTCGCGTCTCTTGGCAAGACGGTTCTTCTAGTGGACTCCGACCCGCAGTGCAATCTAACTTCCTACCTAGTCCAAGAGGATGTAGTCGACGATCTTCTGGATAGATCGGACAGCCCATCCGGTCAGACGATTTGGTCAGCAATGAGACCTGTCTACGAAGGTGCAGGCGACATCCACACGATTAACCCCTGGAGCTTCCGCTTGGGTTTCTGGTACCCGGCGATATCCGTCTATCGGAATTCGAACAGGAATTGATTCCCTTCTGGAATGACTGTTACCGGAGGAAACCACGAGGTTTTCGTGGCACCACGGCGATCAGTCACCTCGTCAATCGGATCGCAAAACAGAAAAATATCGACTACGTGTTCTACGATGCCGGGCCGAATATTGGCCCTCTCAATAGAGTTCTTCTTCTCGATTGCGACTATTTCATAGTCCCGGCCGCTTGCGATCTTTTTTCCATTCGGGCGTTTAAGACCCTCGGTCATATGTTGGCTTCGTGGATAAAGGACTGGAGGATAATCGAGGAACTTGCGCCCCCTAATGTCCCTTTGCTGCCGGGTTCACCGCGATTTCTTGGGTACATTGCCCAGCGGTTCAAGGTATACGGCGCCCAGTTCGCGAAAGGTTACGCTGCCTACCTGCCGCGCATTGAAAGAAACATCAACAGCGATGTCGTAGCGGTGCTCCGGCAACTGGATGCTGAATTGGCTTCAGTTTCTATGAAGGAGCAGCGTCTAGGGGAGGTGAAGGACTTCGGTTCCATTGCTACCGCCTCGCAGTCTGAAGGTCGTCCATGAAAAACGTCAGTCAAGGTACTCCCCAACAGCGAGAAGACGCCAGCGGGACCTTCAAGGAAATTGCTCGCAATATTATCGCGCGTGCCAAGGTTCCAGTTTAATTGATGCATCCGGCGGCCCTTACGAAAGCTCAGAAGGCTCTGATTGATGAGCTCGTGAAGCACTATGTAGACAACGAATCAATGATTCGTCGCTTCTTGATAAGCTTCTATGACCCGATTGTCGATGCGATGCAGGAGCGCGAACCACTCTATGGTCTCGTGCATTCTATCAAGCAGCGGATGAAGGAGGTAGTGTCTCTCTTTTGGTGGAAAAGCTATAAAGCATCTCCGGCAGTGAGCGATTTTACCATCCGGCCCTCATGCCGCGTCGGCTGTTGTAGAAGCGGAGTCTAACTCGTACCAACCTACCACACGACGCAACTTGATCTGGCCGCTGCGTAAAAGTCCGAACATCAGAAGCAGCACCGCCTCTTCGCTCGGTAACGAGGCCTGGGTCTTGGTGCGCCGGCGAAACTCCTCGTTGATCCGCTCCAGCGCGTTGGTGGTACGCAGCGCCTTCCATTGCGCGAACGGAAAGGCAATGAAAGTGAAGAGCTGATCGCCGGCTTCCTCGAAACTCTGATAGACCGCCTGGCAGCGCAACTTCCACTTACGCGCGAACCCACGCCGCGCCTGCTCGACCGCCTCGCGGCCTTCCGCGTAGATCATGCGCCGATAGTCTTCCGCCAACTCCTCGCGCAGATGGGCGGGGGCCTTGGCCAACAGGTTCCAGAGCTTGTGATTGGTGCAACGTTGAATCGCGAGCGCTGGCCATTGCGACCGCAGCGCTGCCGCCAGCCCCGGATTGCCGTCGATCACCGCCAGTTGCGGAGCGCCCAGCTTGCGCTCAGCCAGCGCCTGCACCACCTCGAGCCATGCCCGCTCGCTTTCCACCCCGGCCAGTCTTAGGTCCACGATCTCGCGATGTCCGTTGGCGCACACCGCCAGCGTCACCAGCACCGGCACCCGCACCCGCTTCTTGCCGATTCGCACTCGCGGATACCAGCCGTCCAGGAACAGATAGCGAACCCTCAGCTCGCTGAGATCGCGCCCCGCCCAAGCCGCAAAATCTTCGCGCAGGCGTCCGACCAGACGCGATACCGCGTCCTTCGACAACGGTGCACCACGCAGCAGCGGCGCCAGCGCTCCGCGCAAGCGTCGCGTATTGGTGCCGCTTAGGTACACCCCCAGGATCGCTTCATCGACGCGCGCGGTCCTCCGCTGATAGCGCGGGATGATCTGGCTGCGCCATTCGTGTCGCCTACCGTTCTCATTTAGCGTTCGTGCGCGCGGCATCGCGATAGTGGTCGCGCCGAGGCTGGTGCTCAGAGTTCGCGCGCGATGGCCGTGCCGATACCCGGCGCGCTGCTCGCCCACCCGCTGCGAATTCGCCGCTCCCAGCGCTTCTTCTAACTCCTGCTCGACGATCAGCTCGATGGTGTCTCGAATCCGTTCGCGCAGCAGTTCTTCCAATGATCCTTTCCCGTCGCTAGCGCTCCTGCTATCCCTTTCCATGGCGTCATCCTCCGGCACCCGCCTCCCAGCGGGCGCGAGTTGTGGCTCAACTCGCCGGATCTTGACGCTTTTTTCACTTTTCCACCAACTTCACGACACCACCGTGTAGGCTGCTCCACTTGCACACACAACAAGTGAAGGAAATTCACCTTATTCTCTTGAAAATATTGGATGAGGCGCAGTGCGATTTATTCGGTAAACCGTTTGCTCACATCTGGGATATGGAATATCGAGCATATTTTCAGAGCATCGGAATATTGAGTAAGGATGAATGCAGAACTCTATTCAAGTCTTCACTACGTGGTTAACGCCGCGGAGCAAAAAGAACACCAAGATCACTTGCGAGATCCAGGTTCGCACTCTTGCCGACGAGATTTGGGGTGAAATAGACCACCGCCTCAACTATCCGATAGAGCATCAAAGCCTAGCTTGCCGCGAGCAAATTAAATCGTTGGCGAGAGTCGCCTCCAGTTGCAGCCGTCTGGTTGATTCCATCATGGCCACGCACCTGGACTGGGAAAAGAACCTGTAGGTTTCGACTTCGGCGGCAGGCGATCTGCGCCAGCGCTTTAACACACCACTCATTAGATCAGAAGTTTCACACCGCTGGTTCTGGCAGCACGCCGAGTGGTGTGCGCCGAATGCGCGAGGTCGACCACCGACCGCAAACGTGGGCGCATAGATCCCTGCTAGCTCGAAATCCTCTACCTCAAGGATGCGATACTTTAAGAAATTTGACCTCGTCCGGTTCTGAGTGATCAACGCCGGGACCGAAGAAGACAATTCTCGCTCCGTGGATGGCGGGAAGTATTCGCGGATGTCTGGATCTGAGACTGTCTTGCGCGTGACCTCTGGGTTTTGAGACCCGCCGTTATTTCTCCACCCACCACGGATGCCCTCGTGGCGCCGATGGAACTTCGCCATCCAACCGCATTTGGCCGCTATTGCGCGCGCGAGGCCTTCGCGACTTAATCTCAGCGTGGCGTCATTTCAGGAATTCGCCGAGGTTTGCCAATCGCTCAGCCAGACCGGCAGCCGTCTGCAAATGGCCGATATCGTCGGTGAATTCCTTGCGCGCCTCGATCTCGATGAGGCCGAAATCGCCGCCCGCTTCATGGTCGGCCGCTCGCTCGCGCAGGGCGAGGAGAAGCGGTTGCAAATCAGCGGTCGCGCGATTTGGAAAATCGTCGCTGCGATGACCGGCGCCGAGGACCAGGGCGAGGACATCTACAACTCGGCCGAGGATTTCGGCGACGCCATCGGCATGCTGCTCAAGCTGCGCGCCTCCGAGCCCGAGCCGACGCTGACGATCAGCGAGGTTGCCGCAAAGTTTGCCGAGATTGCCGATATCGAGGGGCGCGCGTCGCGATCTCGCAAGCTCGCCGAATTGACCTCGCTCTTCGAACGCGCGACCGCGCTGGAGGGCAAGTATCTTGACCAAAGTTCTGATTCGCGAGATGCGCCATGGGATGAGCGAAGGCATCATGCTCGAGGCGATCGCGAAGATGGCGCGGCAGCCGGTCGCGGTGGTACGTCGCGCGCACATGCTCGAAGGTGATCTCGGCCGGGTGGTGCGCGATCTGCGCACGGAGCCGGGCGCGCCCGTGAACGATGCGGCTCCACCGGCGCCCGGCATCGAGCGTGCGCGCACGATGAAGCCGCTCAAGCCGATGCTCGCGCAGCCGGCCAACGAAATCGCGGATGCGTTTTCCATTCTCGGCGGCGAGTTTGCGCTTGAGCATAAACTCGATGGCGCGCGCGTGCAGATTCATCATGCGGACGGGGTCACGCGGATTTTTTCGCGACGCCTCAATGAGATCACGCAGAGCCTGCCCGAAGTCGTCGAGCAAATGAGCGCGCTGGGCGAGCGCAACGTCATCATCGACGGCGAAGTAATCGCCATCGATGCGGAAGGGAACACGCTCGCGTTCCAGGAGCTGATGCGCCGCCTCGGCCGGCGTCGCGAGATCGAGCGCGCCCGCGCCGAGCTCGCGATTCGGCTGTACGTCTTCGATCTCCTCGCGCTCGACGGTGAGCTCTGGATCGACAAGCCATACACCGAGCGGGTGGCGGCGCTGGCCGAGGTCGCGCAGCCGGTGGGCATCGAGCTGGTCGGCCGCAATTTGCCGATGTCGCTGAACGAGGGCGAGGAATTCTATCGTCATGCGATCGAAGCGGGCTTCGAGGGCGTGGTCGCTAAGTCGCTCGTGAGCAAATACACGCCCGGCGCCCGCGGACGCGGATGGCTGAAGATCAAGAACGCGCGCACCCTCGATTTGGTGATCGTCGCGGCGGACTGGGGCTACGGTCGCCGCAAAGGATGGCTCTCAAACTACCATCTGGCGGCGCGCGACCAGGCTACCGGCGGATTTGCCGAGGTCGGCAAAACTTTCAAGGGGCTGACGGATGCGCAATTCGAAGCGATCACCGAGCGGCTGCTCGCATTGAAGATCGAAGATGCGCACGGGACCGTGACAGTGCGGCCGGAGGTGGTCGTCGAGGTGGCCTATAGCGACATCCAGCGCAGTCCGCAGTATGCGAGCGGGATGGCGTTACGATTCGCACGCATCGTCTCCATCCGCGATGACAAGCACGCTGAGGAGGCTGACACTATCGCCACACTGGCACAGGATTACGAACGCCAGGCGGTAAAACCGCTGGCTGAAAAACCCGCCGGCAGGTAGCGCGACGATGCTCGAATCAGTGGCCGTACGCGTCGCTGAGGGCCATCGCAACCGCCTCCAGTTCGCTCTCGCCGAAATCCTCCAGCAGGAAGGTCTCTTCGGACTCGTGCGGCCCATGGTCCGGATGCTTTTCCCAGACGTCGCAACACCAGCAGGTCGCGCTCAACTGACGCGTGCGCAGGACGAACAGACTGGCCCCAACTATCTCCACCCGTTCCATGGATCACCTCCAAACTGAGCAGTGATTTCCCATGGCCATCGGTGGCCGTGGTCATTAGACATTTAGCACGAACTAGGCAAAACGGCTAATGCTACGTGGGCCGCAACCGCGAGCTCCACGCCTCCATCGCCTGGATGGTGGTATCGAAGGCCAGGTCGTCCCACGGAATCTCGTTGACGCCGAAATAGCGGACTTCGGTGGCTTCCGGCGTCACGATGGGCGTCTCGGCGCCGGGCGTGACGAGGTAGGTGACCACGATGATGGGCGTCGGATCGTGCCGGTCGGCATAGATGCCCAGCAGCCTGGGGTCGCGCACGGTCATGCCGATTTCCTCGAAAGTCTCGCGAATCGCGCATTGCTCGGGTGTCTCGCCCAGATCGACGAAGCCTCCCGGATAGGTCCATTTGCCAAGCGACGGCTCCAGCCCGCGCCGCAACAGCAGCGTGCGGTCGCCGTCGGCGACGATGCATCCGGCAACCAGCTTCGGGCCGAGGAAGTATACGAATCCGCACTTGGCGCAGACTTTGTTTTCTTTGTGATCGGGCGCGACGATGCGCATCTCCAGCGCGCCTCCGCACATCGGACAGAATTTCACGTTGCGCGGGTACTCATGCTGGATGTGATGATTCGCTTCGTGCTTATGTCCGTAAGGTCGATGCTTCATCGCTACACCGTAAGCCGGCGCACCAGCGCCTCGCCAATGAGAAGAATCATCGCGGCGACCACCAGATACCCGTCGAGCGATTCGCGGCGCTCCATCGTGGGCCGCGTGATTTCGACATCCGTAATCGCCGGGTTGAGGCGTCCACCGGTCGCCGACGCGAGCTGCTCCAGCAACGCATAGTTCGGCTCGGGACGCGGCAGCTCCGCGGTGACCGCGGGACTGACGGTGTAGGCGAGCGGCGGAAGCGGCGTTGCCTTGCGGTCGGCGGACTTGACCTCGATGTAGTAGGTCCCAGGCTCCGGTGCATCGATTGCGCCTGCGAGCTCGCCCGGAGCCTCTTCCCCGAGCGCGGTTTGTGTCTTACTGCCGTCGGGGCGCGTGACCATTGCGGTCACCAGATGCGATCCGAATCCCGGCGCATCGCTGTAGTCAGTGAGCTTCACGCGAATGCGCCCGGCCTGATATCCGAGTGCAACGTCGATTTTCTGCTCGGCCGCGGTCTCGGGCGTCATCCAGGTGAGGATGCGATTCCACACCGGCGCGAAAGTGTTGCGCGCGATCCACGGCCCCGACCATCGTCCACTCGCGTCGGTGGTGACCGCGAGGGTCTTGCCGGCGTTGTATTTCCAGCTCGCGATGACCGGATCGCGCCGCCCCTGGCGATCGACGTAGGCGTCGAGAGTTGCCTTGGGCTTTAGCTCGGTGGTGACGTAGCCGAGCAATGGAGGCAGCGGGCGTCCCGCATAGTCCTTCATTACGGCGTTGGGGCTCACGGTATGCGGGGTGAACTGGGTCTCGACCATGGTGACGTCGCCGCCGTGCTGTTTGAAATCCTCGACAAAAATCTCGGGCAGGTTTTTTGCGCTGTCGGTCTGGAAATATCCGCCGCCACCGTATTTCGAAATTCCTTCGAGCAGCGAGAAGTCCGCGTCCTTGCCGATCGCGATGGTCGAAACCGTTGCGCCGATATCATGATGCATCGACGCGACCAGACTGTAGTACATGTCGAGCGTGCCGCCGACCTTTCCGTCCGACAGCACGATCACATGCTTGATGGGCGCGTCGCTGTCGACCAAAGTCCGTTCCGCCTGCTCCATTGCAGGCATCAGGAAGGTGCGGCCCTGCGCCTTCAGGCGTTCGACCATTTCGTTGAAGTAAGGCCGCGACTTCGCGACCGTTTGCAACGGCACTACCACGAACGGCTGCGAATCGAAGCCGATCACCGCGATCCGATCGTTGTCCTTCAACGTGGTGAGAATCTTTTCCGCCGCGGCGATCGCGAACTTGAGTTTGTCGTCGCGGTTCATCGATCCGGACTTATCGATCACCAGGACGAGGGCGCGCTGCCGCTCCTTATGCTCCGGCGGCTTCATCACCACCGGCATGATCTTCGCGATGGGACTGTTCTGGTAGCCGCCGAGGCCGAAGCTTTCGTCGCCGCCGGTCATCACCAGCGAACCGCCGCGATCGACGTAGTTCACCAGCGCGTTCTGGGCCGCCTCGGAAAGCCGTTCGCGCGGCAAGTTGTTCAGGATGACCGCATCGTAGCCCGAGAGGCTGCCGTTCCATTGCCCATTGGGAACTGGAACGATTACCGCTTCGAGGCCCATGCGACGAATCACGGTTTCGAGTGGATCCGCGTCCTTCTGGTTATCGGTCAGTACCAGGATTTTTCTCCGCGCGCCTACTCCGACCCATCCCTGCAGCGAATCGTCTTCGAGGTAGCTGTCGAGCGCGGAGTTGTCCGCCTTGAACGACGCCTTGTAGGAAACGAGGCCGGCGGTCTCAGTCTGGACCGGAAAATCGAACCGCTCTTCGCCATTTTTAAGGGTGACCTTGCGCTGCTCCAGGAGCGAGCCGTTGCGGTAAATCTCGATAGTGCCCGCCACCGGCGTGTGATTGAGATTTTGCATCGTGACGCCGAGCGCAAATGGCGCCGATTTTGACAGCGCCGAGGGTAGGGCAAGCTCCGTCATCGAAACGTTGGGCACCGACTCCGCCCCCGGCGGGGTGAACATGAACAGGCGAATCCGGGCCGCGAGCAGAGCGGCTATGGTGCGTACCGCATCGCCCAGGTTTTGCCATCCGTCGGTGATAATCACCGCGGGCCCGCCTTTGGCTGCCGGATTGGACGCGAGCGCGGTGAGCGCGTTTTCAAGATTGGTCGCTTTCGGCGCGCAAGCCGAGCATCCGCCGCTGCTTTTGAGAATCTCGATTGCTTCGCGCACATCGGTCAGATGATTTTCGCCGCCGAACAGCATCGCGGGGTCGCTCGCGCGCAGCTTGAGCTGATTGCTGATGAGGTCGACCGCCCACGCGCGCATGGCCGGCGTGATACTCGCGGACGCATCGACGACGGCCGGTCGCGTGGCGCCCTCACTGCGCATCACTTTTTGGGGCCCCGCCAGGGCGAGGACGAACAGCGCGAGCCCCAGTGCGCGCATCAACGGCGCGAAGATTCTGCCGAAGCTGCGCAGACCGATCAGCGACCACAGCAGCACGACGATCGGAATCGCCAGCAGGTAGAACGCTTCCGGGCGCGCGAAGGTGACGTCGTGGAGCATCGCCATGATGGTCTGGACATCCACGATGCTAGGCCTCGAGCGGAAGGCGCTTGCGTCGATAGAGCAGCATCGCCTCCAACGCCAGCAGCGCCAGAATCGCGGCGAGCACGTAGGCGGTCAGCGGGGATTTTTCGCTTACCGTTTCGAGTGTCGTTGCCGCATTGGCGGATTCGACCTTCAGCGGCGGCACATTCTCGAAGTCGGAGGTTGCTAAGTCCGCCAGATTGACAGCGCGCAAGGTAACGAGTTTGCCCGGTCCAACCAACTGGTAAATTCCTTGCGCGGCAACATCGGTAAACAGTGTGCCGGGTCTCGCTGCGACATTTTTTCCGGACGGCAACCGCACATCATTGACTCCGGCCGGAACCAGCCACGGCTGCCCGGTACGATAACCTCCCGAGTTCGCGCCGACCCCGGCCAGATAGCCCAAGGCGTTGAGGGTGAGAATCGACATTGGTAAATTGCGTTTGCCGAGATACGGAAACGGATTGAATCCGGTTGCGACGAAGCGGTGGCCTTGACGCTCTCCCCGCAGAACCAGCGCGCCGCCCGCGCCATCTATCGGGGACTCCATCCACGGATGCGTATCGAACACCTCGCCCTGGCGGATGTTGAGCAGGCGGAAGTTGACCGCGTCGGTCAACGGATCGATGGGACTCCATTCGGTGATTCGCACCGGCGCAACCGAGGTCACGTTGAATCCGAACACCGGATCGCCCGCAGGCGGCATTACCAGCAGCGAGTTGACGGTGGGAAGTTCCTTGGGCGCGGCGTATTCGAAAATCGCCAGATCGATATCGTGCAAGTCGGCGGGCGTGAACGCGTCGGGCGATTTGGTTGCCACCGTGACGCCGGGAATCGAATCGAGCCCCTGCGCATCGGCAGGATGCGGGCTGACGAACAATATTGAAACCGACTTAACCGAACCCGCGGTCGCGTACGCAACATTATCGAGCGGGAATCCGTCGCCTGGTGTAAGCGCGGCCTTGTACACGTTGGCGGGACCGAGGGAAGGGAACTCGACGACGCCGGTCTCGCGCGGTCCCAGGTTGACCTTTGCGGTGCCGAGCTGTTTGTCGTCGCCACTGACGGTAACTGCTACTTCCTGCGGCTTGGGCGAAAAGTTCGCGACTGTGAGCCGCGCATGCAGCGCCTCGGCGCCGAAGGTCTCACGCCGCAGCGTGAAGGAGCCCAGCGCGAAGTTATCGATCGGATCGCCTACCGTGATCGCATTAATGCGCGGCGGTGTCGGCGGCGCGAGCGGCCGTGAGCTCGCGAAGATCACCTTGCTCACCTGTCCCCGCGAGGATAGGTCGCCGAGCAGGTTGGCGACTGCAGCCGGATCGGTCGGCGCATCAGAAGCCGTAACGTCTGCAATTTGAAAATGCGCCTGGGCCGGTGCGATCGGCTGGCCGCTTACCTGATGCGGCTGCGGTGCGGTAAGATACAGCGCCACTGTGCTCGCATCGCTGTTCGAGAGCATCGTGTCGGTCTCGTCGCGGGCCCGATCGAGGCGAGTTTTGCCATCGCGGGTGCGCGCCTGCATCGCGGCCGAGTTGTCGAGCACGATCGCAATGGGATTGCCGTGACGAATCAAATAGGGCCGCGCCATCGCCAATACCGCGAGACACAAGATGAGCAGCTCGACGAAAAACGTCCAGTCCAGTTTCGGGAGCCCCCCGAAGCGCTCCTTGCGCATCGCGTGGAGCGCGCGAAAGGCCAGGACGCTCGAAACGGTCACGCGCGAGGGGCGCTCGCGTGCCAACCATGCGAGTACCAGCGCGGGCACCATAGCGAGGAAGATTAGTGCGCCGGGATTCAGGAGTCCCATGATCCGATCCTGGGTCGAATTGCTTGATGAGGCCGCATCATTTCGCGAGGCCCAAATCGGTGACTGCCTTCAGAAAAAATTCGTGGAAATCCCGGTCCGTCGTGTAGAGCGCATAATGCATTCCGCGCTTGAGGCAGAAGGCTCTGATCTCGCGCGAAAGCCGCACCAGTGTGTTGCGATACTGTTCGCGTTCGCGATTACCAATCGATACGCGCAAGGCCTCACCGGTTTCGGCATCGACAACTTCGACATCGCCGTCGAGTCCCTGCCCGGACATTTCGCGGCCGCCGAGGATTTGCACTGCTGTCACGTCCATCGTCGCCGCGCTGAACAGCCCGAGGCCGCGGGTGACGACATTCGGCATCATCAGGAAATCTGAAACTACGAAAACCTTTCCCGCGCGTCGCAGCCCCACCAGGTAGCGTGCGAGTTCCGCCGCGAAATCGGTCTGCCCGCTCGGTTTGACGCTCTTCAGCCGCTGCGCGAGTTCCACGATCCGATGGCGCCCGAGGACGAAACTCGGCGGCGGTCCCATTCCCGCGCCGGCCAGCACGCGAATCATAACGCGATCGCCCGAGGCCAACGCCACGTATGCGATCGCCAATGCGGTCGCGACCGCGCGATCGAACTTTTTGTCGGCGGCGGGAAATCCCATCGACGCGCTGGCATCGAGAAAGATGTAGGTGAGGAGGTCCTCCTCTTCTTTGAACAGCTTGACGTAGAGCTTGTCGGTGCGCGCGTACATCCCCCAGTCGATGTAGCGAAAGTCGTCGCCGACCGAGTAATGACGATAATCGCTCCACTCCAGCGACGATCCGCGCTTGGGCGAAAGATGCGCGCCGCGTCCCATCCCGGCATACTGGCGGCGCGTTTTGATGCGCAACTCTTCCAGCCGCCCCAGGAACGCCGGAGTGAACTCGTCGGGTAGTTCAAACATTAACTGCGCGAGGAAGCGGGACGCTTGATCTTTTTGGTCACCTGCTCGAGGAGTTGCTCGGTCGACACGTTTTCTGCCTCGGCCTGGAAGTTGCGCAGCAGGCGATGGCGCAACGCCGAGACCACGTTGTCGTCGATATCCTCGTAGCTGACGCTGACGCGTCCGGCGAGCAGCGCGTTGACCTTGCCGCCAAGAATCAATGCCTGCGCCCCGCGAGGACTCGGCCCAAAACGCAGATATTGGGTGATCTCCGGCGTCGCACCGGGACTGCCGGGGGTGCAAGCGGTGATGATCGAAATGATGTACCGCTCGACCGGCTCGGAGACCATCACCTCGCGTGCGAGCTGCTTCAGTTGCTCAATTTTTATCGCTGCGTCGGCGGGCTCGAAGTTCGGTTGGACTTTGTAGGTCTGCGCGCCGGTGGTGCGATGCATGATCTCGCGCAACTCATCGGGCTTGGGTGAACCGATGACGACCTTGAACAGGAAACGATCCATCTGCGCTTCGGGCAGCGGATAGGTGCCTTCGAGCTCGATGGGATTTTGCGTCGCGAGCACGATGTATGGGGGATCGAGGCGGTAGGTCTCGCCGAACACGGTGACCTGGCGCTCTTCCATCGCTTCGAGGACGGCCGATTGGGTCTTGGGAGTGGCGCGGTTAATTTCGTCGCCCAGCACCATGTGCGCGAAAATCGGCCCGGGCTTGAAGACGAACTCGCGGCGGCCATTGGCCTCGGTCAGGACCTGGGTACCGATGATATCCGCGGGCATCAAATCGGGCGTGAACTGGATGCGCTTGAAGCTCAGGCCCAGCACCTCGCTGGCGGTCTTCACCATCAATGTCTTGCCCAATCCGGGCACGCCTTCGATCAGAATATGGCCACCCGCAAACAATGCGGTGAGAAGCTTTCGGACCACCTCGCGATGGCCGACGATTACTCTTCCGACTTCCTCTTCGGCGCGGGTAAAGACCTGTTGGAATTCAGCGACGCGTTGATCGGGCGATTGTTTCGGAGCCGCTCCCATCCGTTCTCCTCTACTTTGACAATTCCGTTTGCGATCGCGCTTAGCGAATCAGATCGCGGTAGCGCGGCGGCACCAACTGCCTCTCATCGGGAGGCGCGGTATCCGAGGTTGGTGCAAGCGGCGCATTGGTATAGGCGGTAGTAGCCTTGGGCCGCTCGGTGTCGATTACAGTTTTTCCCTCGCCCTCGGAAGAGGGTCCGGAAGGAATCTTGAAAACCACGTAACGTGCATCGTTGAGATGGAGGCCGTTTCCTTTTTCGCCGGGTTTGAGAAATCGCTCGTAGTTACCGGCGGTAGGAAATTCGCCCAGATGAGTATCGCCGCCCGCGCCGCCCTTGGGCTTGGGGCCGTGGCCGTTGGGCAGGTTGTTTCCGGAGTTGTTGCCGGCCTGCGGAACCGGCATCGGCGCGCTGCCCTTCTGATTGGGATTTTTCGCGCTGCCGCCCTGCTGATTCGGATTGTTGCCGGGTTGCGGCGCCTGCGCCGTCCTGGCATCGGGCGAGGCCTTGTTGGGGGTCTGATTGGCCGCGATGTCTTCGGTCTGAACCTGCGCCTTGGCTTTGGCGAGTTCATTCTTCAACTCGATGGTATCGGCGGTGCCATTGCTCTGGCCGTTTTTCTTGCCGCCTTTGTTTTGCGCGTTCGCGCTGCCGCCCTTACCTTCACTTTTTCCAGTGCCTTTGCCCTGACCCTGACTCTGGCCGCCTTCGCCCTTGCCCTCGGTACCGCCGGCGGCGCTCGATGACGACGATGCTCCCGCGCCCGAACCCTTGGCGCCTGAGCTGGTGGTCGCGCCGGCCTGATCGCCTGCGCCGGCTTCCTTCTTTTCGACCTCGGCGAGCACGGCGTCGAGTTCTTTCTTTTTCTCCTCAGGTTTCACATCAGGATTGGTGAGGTTGCTGGCTAGATGCTTCAACTTCCGCGCGATTTCTTTATCTTCAGGTGAAGTCGCCGAAGCCTCGATGCGATCGGCGAGCCGGCGCAGCTCGAGCGCGGTTTTCTCGATCGGCGTCGGCGGCCGAATCAGCGCCAATGCCGCGATGCCGAGGACAACCGCGATCGCGACGGATGGAAGCGTTGATTGCTTGATTGGCTGGGCAACCTGGACCGCGAACTCTTTCTCCGGGTCGAATGAAGTGAGGACGGCCGCGACGTTGCGGGATAAGACCGGGAACAGCGGCGAGCGCGAGGATTGCGAGGCGGCAGGCGCATCAGGATCGGACAGCGTCGCCAGGGTCACTACCTGTTCATTGCCATGGACGCGCGCATCCACCTGGATTGCAGCGCCGACGAAATCATCCGATGCGGAATAGGCGCGCCATCCCAGCAATGCGCCGACAATAAGGGCGATGATGCCGGCGGCCGCCAACGCAAGGCGCATATCAATCATCAATTCGGAGGCGAGGACATATCCAGCTCGCTCCCACGTCAGCGCACCGATCGTCGGAAGCAGCACGCTCAGCAGCATTGCGGTCAGCGCCGGCGCGAGGAAATAGATCGCCGCCCGAATCGCCGCGCTGCGCGCGATCCGTTTACGCGCGCGGCAAATCAGCTCGACCGGCGCAACCGATGCAGGGTTAATTGGCACGCTTCCTATTATCTTGTCCGGCCGGACGACGGCGATGGCCGCGGCGCATCGTGCATCGCGGTCCTGCGCAGCATCGCAATCGCCTTTTGATGCTCTGGGTATGATTTGGAGAACACATGGGATCCATCATCGCGCGCGACAAAGTACAGGTAATCACTCTTCGCAGGATAGAGCGCAGCCTCGATCGATTGCGCGCCCGGATTTGCGATTGGCCCGGGCGGGAGACCCGCGAACGAATAAGTATTGAAGGTTGATGGAACCCGCACCGCGGCTGCCGCAGATTGACTCTCTCCTGCGAAACTATACTCAGCCGTAGGGTCAGATTGAAGCGGCATTCCAAGCCTCAGGCGATTGTAAAAAACGCTGGCGATGAGCTTGCGATCACCAGGGATTTTGGCCTCCTTTTCGATGATCGAAGCCATCGTAACCAACTCGCGCGGAGTCAGCCCGAGCTGGAACATCCGTTCCTCTGCCTGCGGCGTTAGCACCTGGAAGAACCGCATCAGCATTGCGCTGAGGACGTCCCGAACCTTCGCCCGGGGCGAGAATTTGTAGGTCGCGGGGAACAGGTAGCCCTCCGCGCCCAGCGGCATCAATCCCAGGGCGCGAACCAGCGGGCCATCGTGCGCGGCGTCCTCGAACTCCGGCTGGCAGACCAGCCCGGTCATTGCGATGCGCTCGGCGATCTGATGAACGGTCAGGCCCTCGGGAATGGTGACGATAATCGATACGAAATCGCCATTGACCAGATGGCGCATCACATCGGAGATTCGCTCGCCGCCCTTGAATTCATAGTCGCCGGGCTGGATGCGTCGCGCCTTGCCGGTCAACTCGCCATAGATGAGCAGCGCGGTGGAGCTTCGCACGACCCCGGAATCCTTGAGGCGTCGCGCGACCGAACGGAACGACTCACCCTTCTCAATCGCGATCTGGCTGGGTGGTGCAAGCCTCGGCGCGGGCGAGACCCAGAGGTAAAACCACGCCCCGACGAGGGCGAGAACCAAAGCGCCGACAATCGAGATCGCGATGCGAACTGAGTTGTTCCCCATCCCCATCCAATGTCCCGATCCTAATCATAGACGGGCGCCGCGGTGCTTTCAGCCTCGCGAAGGCGGGCCCTGCATTTCGTTGAGCGCCATGATGAACTTTCCCGAAGGCGCGCGAGGAATCCGATCGAGACGTTCGAACTCGATCGTGGCAGGCGAATGCAGAATCGTTTCGAAATGCCGCCGGAACTCCTCTTCGTCTTCGCGAACCAGCGTGCGGTCACCTGCGTATCGGACCAGGAACTGACCGATGCCGCGCTGCACGATTTGGTTCTGCCGGATCCATTCGCGCACCAGTAGCGGCCGAAACAACGGCCACGGCGTGAAGTGTTTGCCATGATTGTCGGTAAAGAGATTGATGTCGCGGCCGGCGACCGCGCCGATTTGTGGCAATGTTCGTCCACATCGGCAGCCGCCTTCCGATGCGGCGACCGCATAGTCGCCAATGGCGTACCTGATAAGCGGCATCAGATGATTGTGCAGTGTGGTGAGCAGCACCTTCCCGAGGCCGCCGGGCGCGACCGGCTGTCCGGCCTCATCGACGATTTCGACAATCACGTGCTCGGAATTGACGTGATAGCTTCCCATCGGGCATTCCCAGGCAGGAAACGCTTCGGTCGAGCCGTAGTTGTCCGAAATCCCGACTCCAAACACGCGGCGGATGCGCTCGCGCTGCGAGTTCTCCAATACTTCGGAGCCGGAGAAAATCCTTTTAAGCGACGGGAGGCGTGCGCCTCGCGCTTCGAAGATCCGTGCGAGGCCGTCGAGGTTAACCGGGTATGAGTAAACGAACGCGGGATCCATCGCGTGAAGTGCATCGGCGAGTTGTTCCATATCCTGGAGATGGGACATGAATCTGATGCCGAGCAAGTGTTGGCGTTGGGTGAATACGAGGTCAGGTGTCTGCATTGCGGTTGAGATGATCCACAGACTGCGCTGAAACGGGTTCCATCCATTTTCGCGAAGGTAGCGTGCCCGGGCCGCGAACCGCGTCGCCTGATGGGCCGCATCGTAGAAGAAAAAGACGGGATTGCCGGTCGAGCCCGAAGTCAGGCCCGATGCTAACAGCGGGGCATCGGCGTGGAGTGCACGAACCGAAGTCGCGAGCTGCGGAACTTCGGAACGAGGCAGAATCGGGAGACTCTTCAGGTCGTGGGCATGCACACCATTGGGACCGAAACGTTCACGATAAAACGGTATGCGAAGAGCCGCACCCAATGTTGCGTCGAGATGTTTAGCGACATAGCGATTTAGCTTCTCGGGTGACCAATACTGCGACCGCAGCATCAGGGCATACTGGGGTATCGCTGCGAAAATTCCGTCGGACCTGGGCATCGCTTACCTTAGCGAATGTTAGCATCGCTAACTCGCACTTGATCTATCTTCGCGCATCGCTTAGAAACTTGGTGCGAGATAATTGAAAGCGTAGTGAAAATACCTGTCGAGGTGGATATGAATCGGCGGAAAGCGATCAGTTTGACTAGTCTGATACAGCGTCGTTCGGACGAGATCGACGACATGCTGAACGGAATCAAGGGCATGCCCAAGAGTAGTCTATGGACCGCCCAACTGCGTGCTGCCACTCGCGGTGGGAAGTGCATGATGATCGGTATGTCCCCCGAGGATGCCACAAACTAGCAATTCCGCACCTCAGGTACGGTCTTCAAGTCGAGCCGGAAGACGAGGAGGCGCAATGGAACGGCGCATGATCATCGATTTAACCAAACTAGCGCATGAGCATTCGACCGAAGTCTCTCGAATCTTGTCCGGCATCGTCGGCGAAACGGATTGTGCGCTGTGGACTTCGCAAATGCGCTCGGCCGTACGAGGTGGAAAACCACTTGGCGGTCCTCGGATCGAAGAGTCAGCCGACGGCCCCGATCAGAACTAGCCCCACGAATCCGCGATGAGCCCCAAGGATTTGCTGTGGGCCGACGTAGGAGTTTACCATCGCCGACTGGAAAAGAGCGGTATCGCGCTGATCGCAGTTCAGCGCGCGCTCAGTGCTGACCGCCAACTAGCCCCGGGCATCGACGAATTCCTGGCTCTCTATGAGTGGGTTGCGCGTGCCGACGCCGCGCACTTCACGCAGGTATGGCGCGATCCATCTGCCTACTTCTGGATTCGTCGTGCGGTGCACTTTCTTGCGAGTTGCCGAGGCGAGCCATTCGGCACCCCGGAGCGCGAATATTGTATTGAGCTCGGGATAAACACGCCTGCCAAGGCGCTGGAGCATCATTTACACGAATTCAAGCGGTTCGCTGTGGCCCTCGCAATCGTCAGTGGCCGCGACATTTCGTTCAGCGACCGATACGAAGTTGAATTACCGATGGCGATTCCAGGTACGCCGCTGGTCCTGGTTGGTGATTCCAGCGTGACGATCGGCGGTTTTTCCGAGGGTGCAATTGAATTCCTGAATCCGCCAAGGAGGCTGCCAGTTTCGCAGCCGGGAAGTACCGTTGAGAGCGGCATCCGCATCGAGGTCTGCCCCACGATTCATTGTGATGAGGCGAGTGTCTTCCTGAATCCCGCGACCTTTCGCCTGCCAGGACTTGGCATTTCTCGAGAATGGACCCGGTTGCCGCTTGCGTTCCAATTCGAGCATGCCCCGCTGGTAAGCGAAGCCCTGTCCGCGGTTCGGCGATTTCAGCCCTGGACGTTCTCTCACTTCGCCGCGGGGCTGCATACCATCGCGCTCAAGCCCTACGATAAGTCGTTTTTCAATGTCTCGGCCTCCGAGCTGCCGGGCGCGTTTGTGTGTACGGTACCGGCGGATCCGTACCTGCTCGCCAGTTCGTTCATTCACGAGTTTCACCACAACACTCTTTTCGGCATCGAGGAGCAGGGCCCATTTTTCGAGGCGAGCGAGGAAGACGAGATCGAAGGGGAGAACCATTACTCGCCCTGGGTGGAGACGTTGCGGCCCCTGCATGGGATCCTGCACGCGGTGTATGTGTTCCTGCCCGTATTTCGCTTCTGGAATGCGGTTCTCAACGACGCTTCGGTTGATGAAGCGCGGCTGGCGTTTGCGCGTGAACAGATGGCTCGAATTCCAGCGCAGCTTCAGATGGGAGTGAACCAACTGCGACGCCACGCGAAACTCACTCCCTTTGGTTCGGAGCTGCTGGAGGCAATGGCAGCCGAGGCTGCTGAAGCTCAGGAGGATGCGCGACGGGCGGGTCTCTCGATGAAAACGCCGGTTATGGGAATTACCTCGCGTGGAACCATGCGCCCCTTGATCCGCGCAGGGCGGCAGGTGACCGTCGGCGAGGCGCTCCTGGAGCATTTGGAGGCGAGCGATGTCCTGAGAGAATGCGCCCAGGAGAAAGCAGCCATCGCCGGCGCCTTGAACGACTAGCGCTCGGAGACCAATCAGCCTCATCCTGTCAAGATTCTGACCAATCCGTCGAAAGGCGCGCTGCATCGCAAATACGCCTTCTTCTGTGGGTGGATCATCACTTGATTTCCATCGCACGGAAGATCAAAAGATGAGCGTCCTTCGTGGCGAGCGATCGACGCCTGGCTCGGTCGCTTCGCTCAAAGGGCTTAAATGGCTGCAGACTACCGCCTCCACCGCTACACCAAAGCCGATCGCGATGGCGTTTTTGAACTGGTGAGCGCCGCTTATTCTCACGACTTCGCAACCAGGCTCATCCGTCAATGGGACTGGAAATACGACTCTCATCCGGCCAATCGCGAGGCCGAGGAGTCTCGCCGCACCAATCGCATCGCGATGGACCCACTGATGCGACAATACCGGACAGAACAGCTCGCCGGGTGGGATATATGGACTCAGGATCTCGAGGACATTCCTCCTGATGAACCCTACGTTCTGCTGCTCAAAGACGGCGACAAGGTCATTGCGATGGAGGGATCACTTCCGCGGGCATTTCTTGTAAACGGCATTCGCCAGATGGTGTCAACCGGATGCGATTTAGCGGTGCATCCTGACTATCGGGGCCGTAAATTGTCGATGCGTTTGATCTTGAGAATTGCCTATGACCATGGGTTCACTTTCAGCTGGGCCAACCCGGCTTCACGAGGGGTCGGGATTGGTTGGATGAGACAATTCGCGCGCCGATCGCGACCACCCACCCAATACTCGAGATGGGGAAGAATGCGCCTGGTTCCACTAGTGAAACCGCTCGATTGGGAAGATCTCGCCCATCGAGCTACAGGCGTTAGATTGCTCGGCAGCGCCGCGGCGCTTGCGGTCGCCGGTGCGCGCCGTGTGCGAGGCAATCATCGCCTGCGGCCTGCAAAAACCGGCGTCGAGGTTTTCAAGATGGAAGCCTTCGACGATCGTATCGATTCGCTATGGGAGCGGTGCGCGCCCGAGCACGAGGTGGTCGGGGTTCGCGACCGCAGTCATCTCAATTGGCGATTCGATGCGCGTCCGGACGCTGAATACGTTCGCGTGGTGGCCGCCCGCGGTCGCAACCTGATTGGCTATCTGATCTTCCGCATCGCCGAGCAGGAGGGAGCGCGATGGGGCCATATCGTCGATTTTCTGGTCGAAGGCAACGACCTCGTGGTTTTCGAGCTGATGCTCAACGACGCTGAAGGAAGGATGGCTGCCGCCGGCGTGAAAGGGATAGTATGCGTCGCCGCGATGGGGCCATTTCGGCTCGCGCTCCGGCGCTACGGCTTCTTCCCGGCCGTGCTGCGGATACCCACGTTCATGGGTGGTTCGGCCACCACGCTCGACGAGCAGCTCAAGACATACGGAAACGTCAAGAAGTGGTTCGCGACCGCAGGCGATGGCGATCTGGAAATGGCGTTCTAAAATCTCGCATCAAACGCGGCGACGGGCAGGGTCTGACTTCGGGTGCTGCGATTGTTTACATTCGAGATAGCTTTCCAAAACAACCGCAGCGGCAATCGCATCGAGTGAATGCTTCTTTTTTTTTGGCCGTCCCATCGCGCTTCGGAGACGTTGTTCAGCCTCGATGCTTGAAAGCCTCTCATCCTGAAGCTTCACCTCGATACCTAAAGCGTCGGCGAGCCGAGCGGCGATGTTTCGCGCATGCCGCGCCATCGGACCCTCGGTCCCGTCCATGTTGACGGGTAGACCCACCACGAGGCACTCTATATCGCGGCTACCGAGTGCGTGTCGGATAGCCTCCAAATCAGCGGTAAACGTGCGCCGTTCGATGGTGCGGAGCGGATGAGCGGATAACCCATCAGCATCGGTTACAGCGATCCCGATTCGGCGCGTCCCCAAGTCCAAAGCAGCGATCGCCATAGATGGTATGCCTAATGCTATTCACAGGCGACCGCAAACTCGACCAGCGAGGTGTTAGTAAATGAGTCCAAAAATCCTTGCTACTAATGGGCAAATACCCTAGGGTTCGGCCTAATGCGGTTTAGGGGACCGTCCGGGGGAGGACTACCGCGTGCGCTGGTGGCGCTGATAGTTGCATTTCTTGCAACTGCGGGCGCACTCCATTTGTTCTTTTCTACGGCCACTCCGCCTGACGCTGAAGTACCATTGGTTTCCGCGGGCGCCAACGATGTCGACGCCTATGACGAGATTGCGGAAGCGGCTGAGCCTGCCCCTCCCGCAATAGCGATTCAGACCGAACTGGAACGCACCTCCAATATCGAGCGTTACCTGATGCTGGCGGGTCTGGACCGGCAGGAAGCTCGCGCGTGGTCGTCGCATTTCCGAAGCGTTGCTCAAACCGTCCTTCTGCGTAAGGGCCATCCCATTACCGTTTACAAAGACGCCGAAAACGGCTCCGTGACCGGACTCAAGTATGATATCGACGATCGGGTGCAAATCTTCGAGTCCAGCCTCGGCGCCGGCATCGTCAAGGTCTATCGACAGCCCATCCGCTATATCGTCCATCCGGTGAGTGTCGCTTTCGAAGTTCGCGGAAACAGTTTCCACACCAGCGCGCTCAAACAGCATCTTCCCGAATCGATTGTCGAGAGCCTCGAAGACGCCTTCTCGGGCCGCTTCGACCTCGACCATATGGCCGCCGGGACGGTGGTGAAGCTGATCTATGAACAGCGCGTGAGCCATGACGGCGTGCATCGCTTGGTGGGAGACGTCCAGGCCGCGGAAATTCGCCGCGGGACCAGGACCACCAAGGCCTTCGCCTTTCGCGACGAGCACGGCCGAGCGCATCTCTATGACGAAGAGGGGCACGCACTCGGTCCACAGTTCCTGCGCTTTCCGGTCAATTTCCAGTACATCTCGTCCGGCTTCACCCTGCATCGATACCACCCCATCCTGCACCAGTATCGCCCGCATCTCGGTGTGGATTTGGCCGCCACCTATGGTACTCCGGTCAAAGCGATCGCTGATGGCAGAGTCGAATCATCTGGATGGTGCGGCGAACTCGGCAATTGCATCCGCCTGGATCACGACAACAGCACCGTGAGCATCTACGGTCATCTCTCAAAGATTGATCCCAGCGTGCGACCGGGCAGCTACATCAAAATAGGACAGATTATCGGGCGGGTTGGATCCACCGGACTGTCAACCGGTCCACACCTGCATTTCGCAATCGAGAAACGCGGCCTCAACGTCGATCCGCTCAGCCAGACCTTGGGCGTACATCATCAGGTTTCGCCGCGGATGAAGGCGCTGTTCGATAGTTTCAAACTGCATTACCAGAACGCGCTGGCGAAGTTGCCGAATCTCGGCAGCCGTTTCGCGGTCGCGATTGATCGCAAACCGGCTATTTCCCACCTCGCTGACCAATATCATGTGACCTTGACGAGGCCTCACCTTTTCTCGAAGCGACATCGTCGCCGGCACCGGGTGCCCGATGTCGCACGTATCTACAAGGCCGCGACCGCGGACTGAAGCGCCCCTTCCTGGGAGGTCCGGGGGCTATGAGATCCAGCCTCGATAGCGACTTCTTCGACGCGTCTCGGCCGCGAATTTTTGGTCATCGCGGGAGTGCCGGAACCTATCCCGAAAACACGATGGCGTCCTTCCAGGCTGCGATCGACCTCGGCCTGCACTACCTCGAAACCGATGTGCACATGACCCGCGACGGCGAGATCGTCGTATCGCACGACGACGACCTCGCACGTAACTGCGGCCGCCCTGGCGTCATCAAGGGAATGGACTATGCCGACCTCGCGAAGGCCGATGCCGGATACAACTTTACTTTCGACAGCCGCAGCTTTCCGTTTCGAGGCAAAGGGTTGCACATTCCGCTGCTGGCAGAGTTGCTCGCGACCTTTCCCAATGCGCTTTTCAACATCGACCTGAAGCCCGAAGACGTGAGCATCACCGAGTCCGTCTTGCGTGTGATCGATGCCGCGAAGATGCGTCGGCGCGTGTTGCTTGCGAGTGAGCATCAGAACCGTCTCGATGAGGTGCGCGCGCTGGCGCCAGGCATCCCGACCAGCTTCGGTTACCTCGAGATCGCGGCATTCATGCAAGCGATGGCGGCGGGCGACGCGACCTACCGTGCGACGGGAGATGCGCTGCAGATTCCTCCCGAGTATCACTCGTGGAAACTGGCGACCCCGGAAACTATCGCGATGGCACGTCGGTACGGCGTCGAGGTCCACGTCTGGACCGTGAACGACGAAGCGGCGATGCGCGAGATGATCGCGCTCGGCGTCGACGGCATCATCACCGATTTTCCCGCGCTCGGGTTAAAGGTTAGCTCCTTGCGCGCCTGACCATTGGCGGCAGTCACTTCGAGCGCTTTCCAGAGCGCATCGTGGTTTGTTACCGTCTCGCTTTTACTTTAAGGAGTCATCCGTCAGATGAAGCTCGATACAACTTTACTTGCACGCCATCTCAGGGACGCAGCAGCTGTTTCCAAGGCTGCTGAAGAAGCCGGTTTCGACGCGATCTGGACCGCGGAGGCCGGCAGCGACGCCTTCCTGCCCGCCGCGCTTGCGTCCGAGCACACCAGGAAAGTCAAAATCGGCACCGCGGTGGCGATCGCCTTTCCGCGCAGCCCGATGGCGACTGCGCAGGTCGCGTGGGACCTCGCAGGGCTCTCCGAGGGCCGATTCATTCTCGGTCTCGGCACCCAGGTCAAGGGGCATATCGAGCGGCGCTACAGCACCAAATGGGAAGCGCCGGTGCCGAGGCTTCGCGAGTACGTGCAATCCTTGCGCGCGATCTTCGAATGTTGGGCCAAGGGCGGCTCGAAGCTGAAGTATGAGGGCAAGTTCTACAACTTCTCACTCATGACGCCGTTCTTCACTCCGCCGAAACACGACTGGCCCAATGTTCCGATTTATATCGCGGGCCTCAACGAGCACATCCTGCGGCTGGCCGGCGAGGCCTGCGACGGGCTCCATGCGCATCCGTTCAATTCGCCCAAGTATCTGGCTGACTTCGTACTGCCAAACGTCGACAAAGGGCTTAAGAAGTCGGGGCGGGACCGGAAGAATTTTACCATCGCGGCGATTGCGTTCACCATCGTCGGACACAACAAGGAAGAGCAGGACAAGGTGCGCGAGCAGGTCCGGCAGCAGATCTCCTTCTATGCATCAACTCGCACCTATCGCGTCGTCCTCGAGACCCACGGATGGGGTGCAGTTGCCGATCGCCTCAACGAGAAGGCCGCCAAGGGTGAATGGGGCGCGATGGCAAAAGAGATCACCGACGAGATGCTCGAGGTGTATACCGTCACCGGCACCTGGGACGATATCGGAGACAAGTTGAAGAAGCGTTACGATGGGTTGCTTGACCGGGTCGCCTTCTACATGCCGTATCATGCTGGCGTGAACGAGGCCGAATGGCGCAAACTTAACCAACAGTTCAACGGGTAACGTTCGCTCGGCGTCCCGCGCGGCGCCACGGAGGAGAAATGATCAAACTTGCACTTCGCACATTTGCGGCAACCCTGATCGCAGGCATCGTCGCGGGCACCTTTGTTTCCACGGTGCGCGCACAGGAAAAAGCACCAGCGGCAGCTTCTTCAACCAGCACCGCCGGTTCCAGCGAGACCGCGCCGGGCGAGAGAAAATTCACCCTGGTCTCGGAGCTGATCGGCGACACCAAGTTCTGGCTCCCGAGCACCATCGTGGCCGAGCCGGGCGACAAGATCACGCTGGTGCTCAAGAATGAAGTGCCGGGCAGTGCGGTGACCCATGGCTTCGAACTGCCCGCGTTCCATATCAGCGAGATCGTAACGCGCGGTGAGAAACCCAAGGTGGTCCACTTCACGGTCGAAAAGGCCGGCATCTATCCGTACTATTGCCAGTTGCATCCCGCGCATGTCGGCGGACAGTTGCTGGTAGAACCGGCCTCCAGCAAGTAGCTCGCGAAAGATTTTCGAGGTTGAGCGGCGGCGTTCCGATGCGCCGCCGCTGTGCGTTTCCAGCGCTTTTGCGCGATGCGGTCGGTGCTCGAATCCTGTAAGTTAGCGCTCGATGCCCACTCGCCTGCTTTACGCCGCATCACCTCAAATGGCGGCGCTTGTCGAGCAAGCCGATCAGCTCATGGACTCGCCGGCATTTCGTCTGGTCAAGGCGGAAGGTAAGACGCGCGCCGGATTTCTTTCCCACCCCGGCACTCCCGCGGTGTTCATCAAGCGCACCGAGGTGCGATCGACGGTCGCTGGCGTTTATGAAATGGCCGCGGGCTCGCGAGCATCGCGAGCGCTGCGCGGGGCGGAGATTCTGCGCGAGGCGGGGTTTCATTGCGCCACGCCTCTGGCAGCGCTGGACGTGACCGAAGCGGGCCGGATTCGCGCCAGCTATCTCATCAGTGAGGCGCTGGAAAATGCCGCCATCCTGAGTCACTTCGCCCTGGGACGCGCGGGTGAAGCGCGCCGCGGATACGCGCGTCGCAAGGCGGTGTCGGACGCTCTGGCGGGCGAACTCCGTCGACTACACGACGCCGGAATCTATACGCGCGACCTTCAGGAAACCAACATCATGGTCGAGGAACGCATCGCCGCATTGCGTTTCTATTTTCTCGACCTGGAGGATTTCCGCCGTGCATCAACGCTCTCGCTTCGGCGCCGAATGCTCAACCTGGTGCATCTCGATCGCAGTATCGGAAGGTTCGTCTCGCGCGCCGGTCGTCTGGATTTCCTGTACGCTTACCAGGGTCGGCAACTCGATCGCGATGCGCGCAGGAAGGCCGTCGCGGCCTACCTGGAACTCAGGCGCAAGGTCGATGCCGCGCATACTCGCCGCCACCTATAGAGCGACCGCTCCGGAAGATTTATGGCTCACGCGATTCGACAACGCGAGTACAAGCATCACGCCGAACGACACGTCGCGGCGGGCGCCAACCTTCGCGATGTGATGCTGGGCCTCAACGACGGATTGGTAGCGTCGTTTGCGGTGACTTCGGGTGTCGCCGGTGCATTCAGCAACCCCAGCATAGTGATCATGGCGGGCCTCGCGGAAATGCTCGGAGGCGCGGTCTCGATGGGACTGGCGGCGTTCATTTCGGCGCGATCCCAGATCGAGTTTTACCAGAGCGAGGTTGACCGCGAGCGTTACGAAATCCGCCGCTTTCCAGAACACGAGCGCGACGAGATCCGCGGCATCTACAAGCAGAAGGGCTTTTCCGGGCCGCTGCTCGATCAAATCGTCGAACACATCACCGGCGATCCCGAACGCTGGGCGGACGTGATGATGCGCGAGGAACTCGGCTTCACCGAGGACAATTTCGAATCGCCGGTTAAATCGTCGATGGTCGTCGGCGTCTCATACCTGATTGGCGCGGCGGTGCCGGTGGCGCCTTACTTGTTCGTCGCACCGCCGAGCGGGATCGCGCTCTCGGCGATCATTACCGTGCTGGTGCTGTTCGCCGTCGGCGCCACCAAAACCATCATCACGGCGCGCTCATGGTGGCGTAGCGGTCTTGAGAGCATGTTGACCGGCGTGGCAGCAGGCGCAGTCACCTATGCCGCAGGTCGCTTGCTTGGTGGCCCTCGTTAGCTCGAGGCCTCAGCCTTCGACCATGATGTCATCGCCTTCGAGCTTCACCGGGTAGCATCCCACCTTGATGTTCGCGTCATCGAGATTGGCGCCGCTGGTGACGTCGTATTCCCAACCGTGCCATGGGCACGTGACCGTGGTGCCGTCGAGGGTGCCTTCGCCGAGCGGGCCCTTGCGATGCTTGCACTCGTTGTCAATCGCGTAGAAGTTTCCTCCTACGTTGAAAAGCGCGATCTTCTTCCCGGCCAGCTCCACCGTTTTTCCGGTTCCTTCGGGAATGTCCGCGCGCGATGCGACCTTGGTGGCCATATGAAATCCTCAAGTCGTGTATTCGGCGTTGATCTTGACGTAATCGTAACTCAGATCGCAGGTCAGGATGGTAGCCGCGGCGCGTCCCAGTTTCAGATCGAGATTGACCTTGAACTCGCGCTCACGCATTTTTTCCGCGGCGCTCGGCAACGCATCCACCAGCAACGCGCCGCGCGCCGCAACCTTCACCCCGGCGATCGCAAGCACCAGGCGATCCGATTCGACCATCGCCCCCGAGGATCCGGCCGCCATCAGGATGCGACCCACGTTGGGATCGCACCCGAAGAATGCGGTCTTGACCAAGGGCGAGTTGGCGATTTGACGCGCGCATCGCTCGGCGTCGGCGGGAGATTTCGCACCCTTCACTTCGACCGTCACCAGCTTGGTCGCGCCTTCGCCATCGTAGACCAGCTCGCGCGCGAGCTGCGCCGACACCGCTTCGACGCCGGCATTGAACGCATCGAGATCCTTGCGCGACGGCGTGCGATTTCCCGCCGCGCCGCTCGCCATCAGGATCACCGTATCGTTGGTCGACATGTCGCCGTCGACCGTTATCGCGTTGAAGCTTTGCGGCAAAGCTGCTTTGAGAGCCACCCGGAGCTGCGGTGCGGAAACCGCGGCGTCGGTCACCAGGTAGGCCAGCATGGTCGCCATCTTCGGCGAGATCATACCCGCGCCTTTCGCTACGCCTGCAATCGTCACCTGCGAATCTGCCATCCTGATCGTCCCTGATGCGATTTTGGGACGCGTATCGGTGGTCATGACTGCGCGCGCGAAATCTTCCATGCCGTCCGTGCGAAGTTCCCTCGCCGCGGCACGCACACCGGCGCCGAATGTTTGCAAATTGAAAAGATGCCCGATGACACCGGTCGATGACGGTGCGATCAGCTCGGCCGCGCATCCGATTTCCTTCGCCGTCAGCTCGCACGAATCGCGCGCGAGTTTCAGTCCCGGCTTGCCGGTGAAGCTGTTGGCGCATCCCGAGTTCGCGACCACCGCTTGTAGACGCCCGGCACGGATGCGATCCATCGTGACGTAGACCGGCGCGGCCTTGACGCGATTGGCGCTGAACACCGCGGTCGCGGCCGCGGGCGCATCGGCGACGATGAGGCCGAGGTCCTTGGCGCCGGCGACTTTCTTCAAACCGGCGCTTACGCCGGAAAAGCGAAAGCCGCGCACCAATGCGGGCTCAGCGTTTACGCGCATCACGTTCCTCCGTGCGCCGTACTATACGGGCGCGCCACAAAGGATCAAATGATTTCGTATGATGAAATTAGTCGAACTCGGGGGCGACCGAGCGAATGGTTGATGCGTGCCTCGAGGCTGTCGAGAAATTTTACCAGCGCGGATTCTTTTGCAATCGCGCGCGACTGACGCGCCCGTGATAACGCCAGTGCCGGCCTGCCGGTCTTGTAGAGGCTGCTTGCCAGCCACGCCAGCGCCTTAGCCTTCATCGGGGCATCAAGACCCGCCCGAAGAGCCTTTTCATACAGCGGGATCGCGACAGCCTCGCGCGAGTTGTTGTCGTGAAATACGCCGAGTTGATAAAGCGCGATGGCTTTCTGGTGCGCCGAGGGTGCTCGATTGACCGCGTCCTCCAAGGCGACGCGATTTCGTCTGGCGGCCAATGCTGGAAAAGTTCCGCGCTATTTGCCGTGGCAGCGTTTGTACTTCTTACCTGAGCCGCAAGGACATGGGTCGTTGCGCCCGACGCGCTCGCCATCGCGCTTGGCCTGCGCCGGCTGCGATTGCTGCACCTCGGTCCCGTGGCTCATTTGCACGCGCTGGGGCTTGGCCGCCTGCTGTTGCTGCACCTGCTGGACATCCTGCGGTTTCTGGACCTGCACCGAAAAAACTTTCTCGACAATATCCTTTTGCATCACCGCCATCAGCGATTCGAACATCGAGAAGCCTTCCTTCTGATATTCGACCAGCGGGTTCTGCTGCGCATAGCCGCGTAGCCCGATGCCTTCCTTGAGATGATCCATCGCGAGCAGGTGATCTTTCCAAAGTGCATCAAGTGTCTGCAGCGATACGATCTTTTCGATTTGCCGCATCACCTCGGGCGAGAACTCCGCTTCGCGCTGATCATACAACGCCTTGATCGGTTCCAGCGCTAGTTCGATCAACTCGTCGGGATGCCGGACGTCGTTAGCGGTCGCGATTTCCTTGAGGTTGGGGCGGTAGCGGAATTGTTTGAGAAACGCATTCTCGATTTCAGCCCAGTCCCAGTTCGCGGGATCGGCTTCGACATCGCAGTGCGCCTCGACGATCTCTTCGATCGCAGCCTCGCACATCTCGAGCACATCATCCTTCAGCGGCTCGGGCGACAGCAGCTCCCGGCGCCGATGATAAACCACTTCGCGCTGCTTGTTCATCACGTCGTCGTATTCGAGGAGATGCTTGCGGATGTCGAAGTTGTGCGATTCGACTTTCTTTTGCGCATTTTCGATCGCGCGCGAAATCCATCGATGCTCGATCGGCACCCCATCTTCCATCCCGATCTTGCCCATCAGGCCTTTGAGGCGGTCGGCGCCGAAGATGCGCAGCAGGTCGTCTTCGAGCGAAATGTAAAATCGCGAGGAGCCGGGATCGCCCTGACGGCCTGACCTTCCGCGCAGCTGATTGTCGATGCGCCGGGATTCGTGCCGCTCGGTACCCAGGATGTGCAGACCGCCGGCCTTGAGCACCTGTTCGCGCTCCTCGGCGCAGTGGCGTTTGAACTTTTCCAGCGCCGCCGAAAAGGTCGGATCTTTCGGATCGCGCGTGCCGGCCTCCGCGGCCGCCATGAATTCCGGATTGCCGCCGAGCACGATATCGGTGCCGCGTCCCGCCATGTTGGTGGAAATCGTCACCGCGCCGAATCTGCCCGCCTGCGCGACGATCTCGGCCTCGCGCTCGTGGTTCTTCGCATTCAGCACGTGATGCTTGATGCCGGTCTTTTTGAGCTTTTCCGCGACCCGTTCCGATTTTTCGATCGACACGGTGCCGACCAGTACCGGCTGCCCCTTCTCGCTGCATTCCGCGATTTCGTCGATGACTGCGTCGAATTTTTCGTCCTCGGTCTTGAAGATCATGTCGTGATGGTCGATGCGGATCATCGGCTGGTTGGTGGGCACCACCATCACATCGAGGTTGTAGATCTCGCGAAACTCGACCGACTCGGTATCCGCCGTACCGGTCATGCCCGAGAGTTTTTTGTACATGCGGAAATAGTTCTGGAAGGTGATGGTCGCCAGCGTCTGGTTCTCGGACTCGATCTTGACCCCTTCCTTCGCCTCGACCGCCTGATGCAGCCCGTCGCTCCATCGCCGCCCCGGCATCAGGCGCCCGGTGAACTCGTCGACAATGATAACCTCGCCATCCTTGACCACGTAATCGACGTCGCGCCTGTACAGCGTATGCGCGCGCAACCCCTGGTTCACGTGATGCAAAATGGTGATATTGCGCGGGTCGTAGAGATTCTCTACTCCGAGTACCTGCTCGGCCCTGGTCACACCGTCCTCGGTCAGCGCGACCGTCTTGAGTTTCTCGTCGATGGTGTAATGTTCTTCCTTGCGCAGTTTCGGAATCGCGCGGTCAACCAGGTAGTAGGTATCCGTCGACTCTTCGGATGCGCCCGAGATGATGAGCGGGGTGCGCGCCTCGTCGATGAGAATCGAATCGACCTCGTCGACAATCGCGAAATGATGTTCGCGCTGAACGTAATCGTTCAGATTGAACTTCATGTTGTCGCGCAAATAGTCGAAGCCGAATTCGTTGTTCTGCCCGTAGATGATGTCGGCGCCGTAAGCGACCTTGCGTTCCTGGTCGCTGATCCCGTGCACGATGACGCCGACGCTGAGGCCCAGAAAATTGTAGATGCGGCCCATCCATTCGGAGTCGCGCCGAGCCAGGTAGTCGTTGACCGTTACTACGTGAACCCCGCGCCCGGTCAAGGCATTGAGCACCGCCGGAAGCGTGGCGACGAGAGTCTTGCCCTCGCCGGTTTTCATTTCGGCGATCTTGCCCTCATGCAGCACCATGCCGCCGATCAGCTGAACGTCGAAATGGCGCTGACCGAGCGTACGCTTGCTGGCCTCGCGCACCGCTGCGAACACGGGCGCCACCAGGTCCAGCAACGCGTCGTTCTGACGTTCCAGAGTATCGATGGCTGATACGGTCGCCTTCCATTCGGCGATCTTCGCCCGCAACTGGTCGTCGGACAGCTTCTCGAACTCCGGCTCGAGGCTGTTGATCTCTTCTACGCTGGGTCGCAGCCGCTTAACTTCGCGGTCGTTCTTCGAACCGAAGATCTTCCGCCCTATCTGAGAAAAAGTTGATGCCATTTTTTAGCGAGCACAGGGACGGCCAAAACCGCCTTTTTCTTTTGCCCGACCGATCATTCTAGCAAGAGTTGCGGGTCAGAGCAGTCCCGGATCATCTCTCTATTCTAACCGCGGATTCGACCTCCGGCCCGAAAAATCGCCGCCCCACCCGCACGAAGCGATCGGGCATTTCGGTTACGAAGAAACTCTGACTGCCGCGCGAGGTCCTGGAGGCAATTCCCAGCGCATCCAGACGATCGCGGACGGCGGCTGCGGTAGCGGTCGCGGAATCGATGATTTTTACACCCGGTCCCATCACGCGCTGGAACAACGGTCGCAGCAGCGGGTAATGCGTGCATCCGAGCAACAGCGTATCGATGCCGCTGGCTTTGAGGCTTTCCAGGTAGTACGCCACGGTTTTTTCAGCGATTTCGTTATCGAGAAATCCTTCCTCGACCAGCGGCACCAGCAGCGGGCACGCGCGCGTGTAGATCTCCGCGCGCGGGCGCGCGGCCTGAATCGCCCGCGTATATGCGCCCGATGCGATGGTTGCCTCGGTACCGATGACGCCGATTTTTCCCGAGCGCGAGGCTTTCGCGGCGGCGCGCGCGCCCGGATCGATTACGCCGATCACGGGCACTGCGGTTTCGGAGGCGATCCGATCGAGCGCCACCGCGCTCGAAGTGTTGCATGCGATGACCAGCATCTTGATGCCCTTGGCGAGCAGGAATTCGCTGTTCTCGCGCGAATACTTGATGATCACCTCGTTAGACTTGGTGCCGTATGGCAGCCGCGCAGTATCACCCAGATAAATGAAATGTTCGCGCGGCAGCGCGGCGACCAGTTCCTTCAGCACAGTCAGGCCGCCGATGCCGGAATCGAAGACCCCGATTGGGCGCTCCGCCCCGATACTCGAAGACCTGCCTCCGCGAGCGGAAGCTGCGCGATATCCGTTGGGCGAGCGGCGCGGGCCCGGCGTCAGCCGCGACGGTACGGCTTTGGAGGTCGGCGCGACTCGGCGCGTCATCGGGTGGCCAGCCGTTCGCCAGCGGCCGCCGGATGAGGAGCCTTGGTGCCGAACACGCGCTCATGAACGCTGGAATTTTCCATGCACAGATAAGATGGAATCTCGGTGCCGGCAGTTTTGAATCTCTCGGCGAGAATTTTGTACAGGCGAATTCGCAGCGGCGCAAAGGTCCGATAGCGCCCGTCCTCGGCGAGGACGTCTTCGCCGAGCAACATCGCGTCCTGGGGAAATCGCCGCCGAGCGGCCGCTCGCAACCTCGCTGTCATGCGCAGGCCACCCATGCTGATGAAGGATATCTTCGTGGGCGCAATCGTTGAGAACAGCTCGTCCATCAGCTCAAGATAATCATGTTCAGCGCCCGCATACGCGATCATCGGATCGAGATGGAATGCCACCCGATAGCCGGCGTCGATAACCCGGCGCGCGGCGGCGATGCGCGCCGAGGGTGAAGCGGTGCGACGCTCGCAGGCCTCGAACACGCGGTGCGGCGAGAGGGTCCATGAAACCAGCACCCGACCGCGCGGATCCAGCCTCAGCAGGTTTTCGATTTCATCGGTCTTGGTTTTGAATTCGAGCGTGAATTTCTCGCGGGTGGCGAAGAAATTCACCAGGTCGATGCTGAGGCCGGTGAGCGAATCCAACGCGAGTGAATCGGCCAGCTCGCCGGTTCCGATCCGGAAATGACGCCCCGGTGCGCTCAGGCTCAGCTTGTCGATTTCGACCAGTGCGTCTTCATAGTTCGCATAGATCTGGAAGCCCGGATTGTCCGCTACATACTCCTGGAGGAAGCAGTAGCTGCAATCCATCGGGCAGTTCGACGCGAGCGTGAGGACCAGGTACCCGCAGCAGGCAAATTTCGCGGAGCCGGCCGGACACGCCATCAGGAACGGACTGCGACGACGCATGATGACCATGCGGCGCTTGCCGGCCGCAAACGAATCGGCGACATCCGCGGATGGGCGCGCGGCAATGCGCCCGTCCGCGACGAAACTGACAGGGGCCATCGACGCCGCACCTGCTGTCACGCGGCGGGCTAGCGCCGTGTCGCGGCATGCCTCCTCGATATAGATGTGGTCGAGGTCAAAGTTCATTGGTCTTGCCAATAATATGTCATTCTGAGGCGAGCCGAAGGCGAAGCTGAAGGACCTCGGCAGCGCCTAAAGGCCCATCGTCACTTCAGCATTCGTATAATGCAATCCTCCCATGCGATGTGGGAAAGAGCGCCCACAAAATCGAATGCTGAAGCGACGCGCAATCATCAGGCCCATTTGAGTTTCTTCAGCGGCGCAGGCTTGCCACAGAATGAGAAAAAGGGCAGCTCCACTCGATTCATTCACTATCTCTCAGCGTCTTCGTCGCCGCCGATCATTTTGGCGATCCGAACCAGCCCGGATTTTTTCTGTCCGAGCGCCTCGATTAGCTTTTCCAGCTCGCCGCCGGTGCGGGCGCTGACGCGAATCACCAACTCATCAGAGCCAAGGTCCTTGGGCAACTCGACGCGCACGCCGGTGGGCAACTTGAGCGCCGCGACTTCGGATGACAGGTGCTCCAGCGCGAGTTTCAGGCGTGGAAAACGTATCGCTCTGAGCGCTTCGAGAAAAGCCGCGGCCCGCCACGGACCTGAACCTCCAGTCGCGCAGGCGCGCTGGACCTCGGCGCGCAAGAGCGTTTCCGCAGGCGACCAACCTTCGCGAATCTCGATTTCATCGAGCAGATCGATGGCGGCAACCAACTGGCCGGTCCGCAACTTCAGGCGCTCGGCGATGTCGAGCAATCCCATGCGCGACGGCGTGGCCATCGCGAGCCACTTTTCGGTATGCGATTGGGGAAGATGGCGGCTTTCGGCGCAGGCGCGAATCGCCGCGGCGGTGGTTTCATCGCGCATCATGGAGTTCCCTTTCCCGCCGCGCATCCTGCGATGTTCGGACAATTTCTCGAATCACGGCAGTCATCCTGGGAAGTGAATCGTCAGGGGCTCTTCGCCATCGCAACGCCGTCGCCCCGAGATTTTCATACAGATCGGATTCCGCCGTGCGATCTCGACGCCGGGCACCCTTCGCGAGGATCCGGCATTTTTCGAGCAAAACCTCGATCACTGCGGCGCGGCGCAATTCGGAAAGGTGCTCGTTCGCGAGCAGCTTCATCAAGGCGATTATCCGAAAGCGATCGAGCGCGGGAATCGACGACGAGAGTTGATCCGCGTGGCCCGCGCGACGCGTCACCAGCGGTTCGTCGAGCAGGGCGACTTCGTGGTCGACGAGAATGCGTAGCCACAAATCGTAATCCTCGGCGGCGATGAGGTCCTCGTCGAAACCGCCGAGCATGCGGAAGAGATCGGTGTTGAGAATTACCGCAGAGGGGCTGATGAGGCAGGTTTGCAGCGAATCGACGAAAATATCGCCCTCGCGTTTGCGATGACGCAGGCCAGGATTCACGCGGCGGCCATCGCGAATCCAAATCTCGGTGGTTTGCGAAATCCCGGTCGCGCGAGAGGCTCGCATGTATGCGACCTGGCGCGAGAGCTTGTCGGGCGCCCACAGATCATCGGAATCGAGAAACGCGATCAACGGCGCACGCGCCATCGCGACGCCGTGATTTCGCGCGCCCGCGGGGCCGCGCTGCTCGATTCGGTCAGCTACCACGCCGTCGAGGCCGGTGAGCATTTCAAAGGTTCCATCCGTCGAGCCGTCGTCGACCACGATCAGCTCGAAATCCACGTCACGCTGAGCGCCAACCGAAGCGATCGCCTCGCGCACCATCTCGCGACGGTTATGGGTCGGAATGATAACGCTGACCTGTGGAATCATTGCGGCGCCATCGGATTCATCGCGCGAGCTTCAGAATGCGCTTACGAAGGTCGTCGATGCCTTCACCATCGGTAACCGAACACAGAATCGGTCCGAGGTTGAGTGGCTTGAAAGCCGCAATCGCGCGCGATCGTTCGGAACGCTTCAGCTTGTCGCACTTGGTTGCGGCCACGATAAGGACCAGTCCCCGCTGTCGAATGATCTCGGCGAGTTCGAGTTCCTCGCGTCCGGGACCGCGGCGGGAATCGATTAACATCACCAGGGCCGCGAGATTTTTACGCTGATGTAGATACTCGCTCATCGAGGATGCGATCCTGCGCGCGACGTCGCCCGGCATCTTCGCGTATCCATAGCCCGGCAAATCTGCCAGTGCGAGCGTATCGCCAACCGCGAACAGATTGATGCTCTGGGTGCGGCCTGGAGTCTTGCTGGTCCTTGCGAGTCCTTTGATTCCGGTCAGCGCATTGAGCAGTGAACTCTTGCCGACGTTGGAGCGGCCGGCCAGGGCGACCTCGGCACGGTCCCAGCGCGGGCAGCCCTCGAGCGAGAAAACCGAGGTTACGAATTCCGCCTCCAGCTTCATGATCGCACGTGCCGCGTTTCAGCCTGCGAAATCGATGCGCGGCCGTGGCGGTGAGGACTGGATCGCTCCGGTTACTGTATCGAGTTGCGCTGTCAGCGCGGCGCGAAATTCACGCAGCTTGATGCCGCGATGGCGGTCCGGATAGGGCGCGAGGAATTTGAGCGCCGCGCGCAGATGCAGAATCGCGCTGTCGAAAATGCCATCGGTTAGCTTGTGGTTGGCCACCGCGGCGCGTAGCAGCCCCAGATAAAACTCCCAGTCGGATTGGTCGCCTTCGAGGAGGTTCATGGCCTCCTCCATTTCCTCGTGCGCCTCGAAAAACTCACCGCGGTTGAAGCACTCGACGCCGCGCTCGAAATGTTGGCGGCTATCATCGTGATCGGTCACTAAGGTCATGGGTCATCCACCGCATCGGGTCTTCAGGGCGCGTCGTTGTCGTCATCGCCGTTGTCGGCTTCGGTGAGGTGGAGGCCTTTCTTGAGACCCTCGAGTTGAGCCAGGAATACTCCACGAATGACCTGTTTGATGACGGCGTCGGGGACCGGGAGGTTTTGTCCGACCTTGGTCGATTCATGAAACTTCATCAGGGTGCTGCCCCCCTCATCCTCAAGGTCGTATTGCGCAGTAGTCGCGAAGTCTCCTCCATCCACGGTGTGATAGACGATGCGATGCTGCTCGGGAAAATACTCGAACGCGAGTCGGGTCGTAATGTCCTGGCCACCCGGTCCCGCAATCTGCATCTGCACGGTTTTCTCTTTGTCGGTTTGCGAAATCACCTGGACGCTTTTCACCTGATCCGATTTCGCGCGCTCCACGTCCTTGATGGTGTCGAAAACCTGCTGCTCCGGCGCCCCGATGCGCGCAGTGAAATCGGCGGTCCAGGCGTCGCCGTCATGGACAATATTCTCCGTCAGCACGCCCGCCTTGCGCGCCCGATGTTGCTGGTAGAGGTAATATCCGCCGACGGCGACGACCACGATGACTACCAGGGCGCTGACGACTTTGTAGGTTTTGCTCATCGATGTGCCTTGGGCCGCGCGCAACCGAGCTGAAGTGAGGCGGCCAGCCTCGCGTGATTCTCTCGTTTAATGTCCAGATGCATCAACCTGTGCGGTACTTTCTATTACGCGCCAGTTCAGATGGCGAACCGCCTGCGCATTTGTTGGCTTCAAGCTTAGAATTCGCTTCCGGCTCAAACAACCTGAAATGATGGAGATGTGGTCGAGCCGGCGAACACGATTCCATGAACGCCGCCGCTTACCTCGTCCTGTTCGCGTCCCGCGACTCTATCGACTCCGCCTTCGAAAAGTGATTTGTCTTTGCTTTCACCGAATTCAAGGAGCCTGTTCTTACATGATTGAAGGGGTGCGGATGCGCTTCGACCATGTGTCGATTGCGGTGCGATCGATCGATCGCGCATACCAGTTTTTTCAGCGCTACTTTCCAGTCCATTTCCGCAGCGAGAAACGCCGCGACGATCAGGTCAGCGGCAGTTTTCATTGGCAGGATCTCTGGCTTGGTGGCTTCGCCATTGAGATGATCGAGGACCTGCCCGGACAGAAGACCTTCGTCAGCAAGTACATCGATAAGCGCGGTGAAGGGATGCATCACCTGTCGATCGAGGTCGATCATCTGAAGCCGCTTACCGATGCGATGAAGCGCGACGGGGTTCGGGTGGTCGACGAGCAGACTTTCCCCGACGGATCGGCCACTGCCTTCATCTCACCGCGGTCGGCTTTTGGTGCGCTGATCCAGTTCTGGGAGGTTCCGCATTTCGATGCACCAAAAGAACCGCCGTCCGACGGCCTCGCGCGGTTCGATCACGTTTCGATGGCGGTGAAAGACATCCGCAAGGCGTACGATTTCTTCCTGCGCTACTTTCCGGCGAAGGTGGGCCGCGATCCACATCCGGCCTCCGAGGGATTCATCCTCGGCAACCTCGATATCGCGGGATTCAAGCTCGAATTCATCCAGAGCCCCGGTACCGGGGGCAAAGATGATTTCGTCGGCAAATTTATCGAAAAGTATGGCGAAGGCCTGCATCACATGACCATCAATCTCAAGGAGTTCGACCAGACCCTTCGCAAGCTCAAAGCCGATGGGGTCCGCGTCGTCGACGAGAACAAGAACTGGCGCGGCGAGAGCGAATTCTACATCTCGCCCAGATCCGCATTCGGCACCCTCATCCAGGTGTGGGATACGATCTGATTTCCGGGCTGACCGCACTATGCTCAAGGCATTCTTCTTCGATGCGGCTGGCACCCTGTTCGATGCTCGCGAGCCGGTCGGCCATACTTATGCGCGTATCGCCCGGATGCATGGACTGAGCGCCGACGACCATGCGGTCAACGCCGGTTTTCGGCGTGCGTTCGCATCGACGCCGGGCTTGGCGTTCGGGCCGGGTCGTTCGGCGGAGGAGATCCGCCGCCTCGAGCGCGAATGGTGGTATGGCCTGGTTCGCCGCAGCTTCGAAGGGCTCGGCGAGTTCGACAGCTTCGATGCTTTTTTCGACGAACTGTTCGCCTATTTTGGGAATCCGGCGAGCTGGGTGCCGCTGCCAAACGCACATTCCGTCCTGCGGCGCCTGAAGGATGCCGATCTCCGGCTCGGCATAATCTCCAACTTTGATCATCGGCTCTATCGCATTCTCGAGGGCCTGGAGCTGCGCCCGTTTTTCGATACCGTCACGATTTCGTCGGAGGCCGGCTATGCCAAACCCGCGCCGCAGATTTTCGGCGCGGCGCTGTCCAGCCTGCGGGTCAGTCCCGGCGAGGCGGTCCACGTTGGGGACTCCGAGCATATGGACGTTCGGGGCGCGCAAGATGCCGGACTTCGCGCGATCCTAATAGATGTGGGGACCGATGCGATGCCCGCGATCGACCATGGAGTCGCGCGGGTTTCATCGCTTGCCCAGACGATTGAGGTTATGCGACTACTGAGGTTTACTTAAATAGAAGGTACGGGCCGAGGCGCGATTAGCCGAATTCTGTGTCCCGCACGAGAGCTTAGGGGATTTAGAGACCATGATTTCATCCATCACGATTCGCCGACTGATGGCGACCACTGTTATCGGGGCATTTGTCGCGCTGGCGACTGGGGCCGCCCTCGCGCAAAGCCTCGGCGATCTCAACAGCCAACTCAGCGCGATCGAATCGCAAATGAGCAGCGCGATGAGCAGCGACGCGGCGGCGCAATCGGCCGTCGAAAAGCTCGACAGCGCCGAAAAAATGTTCGCGCAGATTTCTTCCAGCCCAAAGGCAAACAAAGCTGAGTTGCAGCCCGCCTTCGACCGCCTCGAGTCGATGTTGGCGCGCCTGCACGAGACCTATGCCAAGAAGAAGGATGACTGTATCGAGCAGATCGACAATGGCGGGCAATGCGACTATACCGCCCCGGAGCAAGTCGCGTTGGCCGCGGCATACCCCTTGGCGTGGCTGCGATTCCAAGGCGCTTCGACGATTTACACCGAACAGCCCGCCCGCGCGAAGAAGCTGCTTCAGACGGCGATCGACGATTTCACTCAGAGCAGCCTCGCGATGCCCGATCCCAACCTGGTGCGCGAGAACGTGCTGGGCCGCGCCTACTGTGAACGCGAGCTCGGCAAGTACGACAAGACTGAGTACCAGAAGGCGATCGAGGACTTCAAACAGATCATGAGCGAAGGGACCTCGACCCATCAGTACAAGGCCGCCAAGCAAGGGTTGGCGACGACCTATGCCGCGATGGGCAACGCCGGCGAGGCGCAAAAGTACAGCGATCTAGGAAGCGGCGGTGGCGCGCAAATGTTCAAGCTCCAGACCACCTACGCCGCAATGTATGCGCAACCGTCCAAGAAGGCGCAATTTCTGAAGGAGATCATCGATTCGGCGCGCGCCAAAGAGAATGACAAGGAGGGATGGGCGATCGCAGTCGCGGCTATCGCGAAGAACAGTCACAATCCGGTCGAGGAACTGGGCGGCTCCAGCGATCCTTTCCAAAATCACCTCCTCGCCAACGTGCTGCTCGCTAAGAAAGACCCGACTGGCGCGGCGAAATACTTCCTTGCCGCGGCGCGAAGCGGCAAGTATCCCAAAGATTACAAGTACGCCGCTGATATCTATTTCAACCAGCACAACATGGGGCAGGTCGAAGCAATTCTCAACGACCTCGCCAAATCCTCGAGCAATCCCGACGCGCAATGGGCCAGCTACATGCGTTACAAGCTTCCGCGCGGAACCTGGGAGCAAAGTGGCATGAAGAACACCCAGGCCGAGGGCGCGTGGGTGGCGGCCGCGGATGACTACCTGAAGAAGTATCCGCACGGCGAGTTTTCCAACGAAGTCCGCTTTCGCGTCGGCGAACATCTCCAGCAGCAGAAGGACTATGTCAACGCCGCCAAGATGTACCAGGATGTCAGCGGAGGCGAGTACGGCTTTGCCGCCAAGTTCAACGCCGCGGAATGTGAATATGTCGCGCTGGTGGCGGCGAGCAGCAAGGACACCAAGAAGGCGGCTAATGCGGCCAATCCAACCGAGCTGCGCAACAACGCTATCGCGCTCCTGCGCGATACCATCAAGGTCGCTCCCGAAGCGGAACGCTCAGCCGGTACTACTAGCCAGAAGAAATATGTTCACGAGACTACCGGCAAGGCCAAGTACATGCTCGCCGGTTTGATTCAGAGCCCTAATCAAAACCAGCAGGATGCCGAGACCATCGCTTCCTTGCTGACCAACTTCGAGACTCAATATCCGAGCTTGAGCCAGAAGTCCCAGGATGTCTTCGAATGGCGTTTGCAGGCGCTCAACACGCTCGGCCGTTACGACGATATCGAGCGCGACCTGCGCGCCTTCCTGGAGCGTAACAAGGGCAACTCGCAGAATTCCGATCTGATCAAGACGCTCGGAATCGATTTCTGGAAGCAGGCGCAAATCAAACAGGCCGCCGGCGATCAGAAGGGCTTCAAGCAGAATGCGTTGTTGACCGAGACCGCGTACTCCTACTTCGAGGACATGGTTGCCGCCAAGAAGATGCAGCCCAAGAACCTCACCGGTACGCTTTCGATTCTTGGCCAGGCATACATGGCTACTGGCCAGGAGCCCAAGGCTGAAGCGATTTTCCAGCAGGTTGTGAAAGCCGATGCCGCATCGCCTGATGCGAACGCAGGTCTGGCTCGCATCGCACAGTCCAAGCACAACTTGAAAGATGCGGTCACGCTATGGACCACCGTCGAGAGCACCGCGGCGGAATCGGACAACCAGTGGTACGAGGCCAAGTACAACATCGCGGAGATCTACTCCGAGCAGGGCAATTTGCAGGGCGCATGTTCCAAGCTCGCCCAGACTCGCGCGGAGCATCCCGGCCTCGGCTCCAAGGAGATGGAGGCCAAGTGGAACGCGTTGCAGACCAAGCTTTGTCTCAATCGCAAGCAAGGGTAACTGAACCCGAATGCTGAAACGGATCCATCACGTCGGCATCGTAGTGCCGAATCTCGATGAGGGACTCAAGTTCTGGCGCGACACGCTGGGACTTGAGTTCATCAAGAGCGCCACCATCGCGGATCAGGGTGTCAAGGCGGCGCTGCTCAACGCGGGCGGGAGCGAAATCGAACTGCTGGAGCCGATCAATCCTGACGGCGGAGTCGGGAAGTTCCTCGCGCGCCGTGGCGGCGGTCTGCACCACGTATGCTTCGAGAGTGACGGCGTCGATGCGGAACTGGAAGCCGCGCGCGCCAAAGGTATCCCGCTCATCGATCAAAAGCCCCGCGCAGGATTGGCCGGGATGATCTGCTTTCTGCATCCCAAGGCGACTCGCGGCGTGTTGGTCGAGTACGCGCAGCCCCTCGAGGAATAGGGAGCCTCGCCCCAATGCCGATCTACGAATATCGATGCGACGACTGTGAGGCTTCCTTCGAGGCTTTCGTGCGTCCCGGCCATCTTGACGATGCGCAATGCCCACATGGCGAGGGCCACAAGCTCAGCCGGGAAATGTCGACCTTCGCCGCGCGTTCCAACGGCAACGGCGCATCGGCCGCAGCGCAAGCCGTCGCTGGTAACGGACTCGGCGCGCCTCGGGGCGGATGCTGCGGCGGCGGATGCGGTTGCCATTAGCAGGACGTTTTCCTTCCACATAGTTTGCCGGTCGCAACGAGGCTGACCGATGAAAGCACATCACGCGCGTTCGGCATTGATGTTGATTGCGTGGTTTCTCGCGATTCCACTCCTCGGTCCCGATGGTACTTTTCCGATGTGTATGAATGGGAACAAGCCGGTCGAATGCGAGAAGTGGAAGGTGCTCGGCAAGTTCTCCAAGTACGACGATTGCTTCAACGCGCAAATGGAAACCCGCAGCAAGGGATTGGTTGCTTCGCACGACATACCGAGCGCCGCGAAGCAGGTGCAGGCCCTCCGCGCAGCCTGCCTGCGCGACGGCGATCCGCGCCTCAGCGCAAAATAAGAGTTCTTCCTCGCACTTGGGCTGCGAGAACAGTCACGGAACTGCGCCCGCGGATGGCGACTTGCAAACGCCGTATCGCGACGGTGAAGAGTCAGCTCTCCTGGCGCTGCGCGAACTCGGACTTCGCCGATTTCAGCAGAGCGGGGTCCGCCAGCAGGTCGTAGGCGGTCATCGCGAGCGCCTTCGCCACTCGAATCATCGCCACGTACCCATATTCGCTGTCGGTATACTTCACGAACGCATCTTCGTGGCAGCTTCCTTCGCCGCGCCTGGCCACCTGGAATATCGGATGAATCGCCGGCATGACATGGCTTACATCGCCCATGTCGGTGCTGCCGGTCGGAGCATCGGGGGCGGCCTCCGGTGATGGAACGCCGAGCGATTCGGAAAGCGCCGCATAATGCAGCGCCATCGCGCGGTTGTTGATCATGTTCTTGTAGCCGCCGATGACCTCGTGCGACATTTTGGTGCCCGTGGCGAGCGCCGCAGCCTGCGCGCAGCGCAGCACCCGGTCGGCGATTTCGCGCGTGTACTTGCTGGTCTTGCCGCGCACCAGAAACTGGCATTCGGTTTTTTCGGGAATAATGTTCACTGCCTGGCCGCCGTTGGTGATGATGCCATGGATGCGCGCGCCGTCCCGGATGTGCAGCCGGGCAGCATCGACGCTTTGGAAAGTCTGAATCACTGCGGCGAGCGCGCTCGATCCATCCCAGGGCGCGACTGCCGCATGCGAGGCCTTGCCGTGAAAGGTGATGTTCATGTGGTGGGTCGCCAGCGCCGGCATCGTGCACGCTTCGCCATCAAAGGGATGGGCCATCATCGCGGCATCGACACCTTTGAGCGCGCCTTTGTCCAGCAGAATGATTTTGCCGCCACCGCCTTCTTCGGCGGGAGTTCCCAGGAACACAATTTTTCCGGGCAGGCTCTTTGCGCCGTTTTTCAAACCCACGACCGCCGAGAGCGCGGCGCATGCGATCAGATTGTGGCCGCAGGAGTGGCCGTTCGGGAGCGCGTCGTATTCCGCGAGGATTGCCACCGTGGGACCAGCGCCATTGCCGAACTCGGCGCGAAAGGCGGTGGCGAGGCCGCCGACCCCGGTTTCCACCGTGAGTCCGACTTCACGCGCGGCGCCGCTTAGTAGTCCGGCGGCGAAGTGTTCCTGAAACTTGAGCTCGGGTTTTTCGTGAATCTGATGACTGATCCCGACAGCCTTTTCCTTGTACTCATCGATCGCGCGGCAAATTTCGGCGTGTGCATCCATGGCGGAACGACCTCTCGCCACTCAGTAGCATCACGATCCCCGCTTCGTCCACGCCCGTGTCGATTAGCAGGCTGCTAATGGATGATCCGATCCCGCAGGCGGAAAGAATCACCGAGCTTGTATTCGTAGAGCAGGCGGAAGTTCCGCTTGCGATCGGAGCTATAACCCTCGATCGCGAGCAGCACCGTTCTGGCATCGAGCCATCGCAGCAGATGGGCATAGTTGTGATCGTAGTCGTGGTGATCGCTCGCGAGCCTTTTCTCACGATCGGGACGGCTCGATTTCAGCAGTTCCTCGCGCACATCGATACGTTCGCGGCGGGGAGCCAGCAGCAGCACGATGCATTGCGACTGGTCACTGGCTTCCCAATCGTTGATCGCGACCGCGTTAGAAGCGGGGGCCCACAGCAGATCGACCTTGCGCGGATACGAGTACAGGAGTTTGCGCGCTCCGCTCTGCATATCGGTCAAATATATCGAGTGCGGATTTTTGGGATCCTCACGGGTTTCGACGTTTTTTAAAAGGAAGCGCCCGTCCGGGGACCAACTGTCGCTGACCTCGGGAAAGCTGGCGTTCCCGTCGTCGTTGGACGATTCGGCGGATGCAGTCGCGATGCAGACAAAACTCGCCGACAGAAAGAACAAAGCCGCCAGGCTAAACGATCGCGATCGATACTTGCGGGTCATGGTAAGAAGGCGTCTCCGTAGTTTGCAAGTTGATGTGAGCGACTCAGGAGCGAAAGCTTTTCGGTTGCGGAGGAACCACCAGCGCGACCGAGCAGCGTACGTTGCGCAGGATCTGGCGCACCTTGGGACCGAAGTACAGCCGCTGCTCCGAAGACCGATAGAGCACCCCCATTACCAGCAAATCGAAGTCCTCGTTGGATGCGGCATTGACGATGACATCTTCGGCACGGCGCCCGGTCCCGATCTTGGTGATCACTGTGACGCCGAGTTCGTCGCCTAGGCGCTTGATCTCGTCGACGAACTCCTCGCCTCCGTCAGCTGCGGGCGAATTCGCGAGCCTCATCGAAGGCAGCGATATCGCGGCGCGCTCTCGGACGTACAAGGTCGTGAGCTGGCCCTGAAAGGTTTGGGTGTATTGCATCGCGACCGCGGCTCCGAGCCGCGAGAAAGCCGCGCCGGTGACCGGGCATAGAATCCGTTTCAGCGGTACCTTCGCGCCCGCATCGCGTACGATGACAACCGGCGCCTGCGCGTTGGCCACCAACTCGCGCAAAATGTCGCCGCTGAGGGCCGCATGACCATCGAGCTGCGAGGCGCCGGCGAAGATCGCATCGTAGCCGCGCGCGGTCTCCTCCTCGATCGCCTCGGAAATCGTTTCCGCAGTGCCGGTGCGCTGCAGAATGCTGTTGGCGCCGGAAGATTCGGCGATCGCTTTGATGCGTTTGAACTGTTCGTTGAATTGCGCCGACGAATCCGTAGTTCCCGGCGTCATCGCGCGAAACACCGTGATGCTCGCGTCGTGATGACTCGCGAGTCCCGCCGCGAGGTGCGCAGCCAGGTCGGCATGCGGACCGCCGCCGCTGAGCACCAGCAGCTTGGCGCCTTCGCGGCTGAGCGGCAGGCGCGCGAGCAGCTTGTCGCGCTCCATCCGCTCTTCTTCGCCGCGGGTGTAGGCGACGTTGCTGAGCGACCACTTGAGTGCGGGCGGCGCCGCCACCGAGGTGACGATCGCCACCATGATGATGATGGTGTACATCTCCTCGCTCAGGATGCCGAGGCTGAGTCCGATCAAAGCTACGATGATGCCCATTCCACCGCGCGCATTCATGCCGATTGCCACCGACAGCGCCTCCCGCGGCTTCAGCCTCGCGAGCAGACCGCCAACTCCGCAGCCGAGCAGTTTTCCTGCGCACGCCACTCCCAGCACGATTAGTGGCACCGCCGGATGCGATAGGGCGGTAGGATCGGCCTTCAATCCGGAGTAGGCAAAGAAAATCGGCGCCAGGATCCCAAGCCCAATCCCTTTCAGCTCATCAAGGTCCTGTTTGCGTACCCGCTTCGAGCTGCGAATCATCAGGCCCGCCACGAACGCTCCGAATACCGCATGGAGCCCGATGGACTGGGTGACCACGCCGCAAATCAGCGCGATCACCACCATCGCGCTGAACTTGCCGTGCTCGATGAAGGTGTGGTCGTCGATCCATCGCATCAGGCTGCGGGTGAGGCGATATCCGACCAGGTAGCAGAAGCCGAGAAAGGCCGTTGCCTCGATCACCAGCAGGCTCACTGATTTCACATCGACGGTGCCGGCGGTGGCTAGTCCCGCCACCAATGACAGCATCAGCCATCCGGTTGAATCATCCACGATGCCGCCCGCAAGTATCAGCATCCCAAGCTCGCGCTTGATGAGGCCGAGGTCGAGTAGAATTTTCGCGATCACGGGCACCGACGAAATCGACAGCGCGACCGCCATAAACAACGCGAAAATCAAACGACCGTTGGGGTTGGCTAGGTAACTGGCCGGCAGCCAGTAGCCCAATGCGATGCCGCTTGCGAACGGCAGTGCGATGCCGAGGCTGGAAATCAAAGCGGCGGAGCGTCCGAGCCCGCGCAACAGTTCGAGATCAGTTTCCAGCCCGATGTAGAGCAGAAGAAAGATCGCGCCCAGCCACGCCAGCGACTCGAGCAGATGCATCACCAGCGGATCGGTCGCGAATAAATACGCATACAGTGGAGGCGCCAGATGGCCCAGCACTGATTTGCCGAGCAGGACTCCCGCGAGCAGTTCCCCGATCACCGGCGCCTGGTCGAAGCGCTTGGCGATCTCGGCGAGCGTGCGGCTGACAATCAGCAGTGCCGCGATCTCGATGAGGAATCGCAGCAATTGGGATTCGGAGAGTTGGGCCAAGAATGTTCCTTTGGAGGTTCGAGATGGGCCGCGCGAGCGGCACGCTATAAGACGAGCGGGACGGCCGGAAAATTCCGGCGAGGCAGCCTAGGCAGCCGGTTCCTTCTCAATCACCCGCGCGACGGTTGGGAAGCGATAGCCTTCCCCCTGCCGTTCCATCGAAATCGTGATAGCGATGGGAACTTCACCGCCGTTGCGATCGAGCGTCACTATCTCGATTGGCTTGCCGATAAACTTGCCCTGTCCCGTCGCCTTGTAACGCATCAATCCATATTCGTGCATCGCGCGTTGATGCTCCGGAATGATCAGTTCCGAGAGCCGCGCGCCCAGCGCCTCATCGCGCCTCCAGCCGAATATATTTTCGGAGGCATCGTCCCATTCGACGATGTTGCCGTCGCCGTCCATGACGAAGTGCGCGACTCGCTCGCCCATCCTCAGGATGTTAGGCACGATGTCGGGTATATGGAATAGGCTCCATCTCGCGGGCGACTTCGCCACTCATCGGACAAAGGGCGAAACCGCGGTGGCGCGGCCGGCGTATTCTTCGGTGAGGCATCGAGAACCCTGCTTGCTCGCTGGTGCGGCAAATAGGAAGATCATGGTGAGGGACCAACTGAGACGCCGGTGATGAAATTGATTGCCAAACATAAGTGGCAGACTGCGAAGATAGCCGTCGCGATGGTGTACCTGCTCAGCGGTGTTATGTTCGCTTCTACCGCCGTGGCCCAGCAGAACATGCGCGATGCCGGCCCTCAGGGCTCGTCGCCTCCTCCCGCTTCGGTTCCCATGGTCGTCGTACCCGGCAACCAGGGTGGCGGGGGCACCACGCTCGAACTGCCCACTTCGCCCGCGAGGCAGGCTCAGCCGGACATTCGGCCGCCACAGCCTCCAAACCAGGAGCTTGTAATCCCCAAGCGACAACTACGCGATGAACCCGGGTATCAGCAGGTGACCGTCACGGTTACAGATCCCAATGGAGCCTACGTCACGAATCTTCAAAAGCAGGATTTCAAACTGCTGATGGACGGGCAGCAACGCCCGATCGAGTTCTTCCGCCAGGACCTCAACACTCCGGTTTCGGTTGGCATAATGGTCGATACCTCGGGAAGCATGCAGCCCAAAATCCCGCAGGCGCGCGCCGCCATCTCGGAGTTCCTGCGCAACCTGAACCCGCGAGATGACGTTTTTCTATTCGCCTTTTCGGGCAAGCCATTCATGCTCCAATCGTTCACCACCGATCACAGCCTGGTCCAGAGCAAGCTTGGGCTGCTGCATGCTTTTGGTGCGACCTCACTTTACGACGCGATCGGCATTGGTCTCGCGATGCTGCAACGCGGGCGCTATGACAAACGAGCGCTGCTGGTGGTCACCGACGGAATGGATACCGCCAGCGGTCATTCGCTGGACGACATAATTGCGTTGGCGCGTCGCCAGGGCGTGCTCATTTACTCTATTGGTATCGGCGATCCCAACGCGGGTACCCCGGGAGTGGCTTTGCAGTTCGGTCCGTTCGCTTTCGGTGGCGTCAATGAGGGCGATCAGGTCGACGTCAAGACGTTGCGAATGCTTTCGACCGAGACTGGTGCGAAGACCTACAACATTCGAGTTGCCGGCGACGGCGTTGCGCTGCGCGCGGCATGCAGCGAGATCAGCCGCGAGTTGCGCCAGCAATATACGGTCGGCTTTCTCGCACCGGATCCGTCCGCGGGAGGCTACCGCGGTTTGCGCGTCGACGTGCCGACTCATCCTGGCGTTGATGTGCGAGTGCGCAAAGGCGTCGACGTAGGTTCGCGCTCGAGCGCGGGTTCGGCTTACGCCGGCAGCCCTTACTAAAGTCTCTTGTTCCCTATCCCCTCTCCTCAAGGAGAGGGTGGCGCTACTGCGCCGGGTGAGGTCTTGGGCGGCAACCTGGTCGTCTCTCCTCAAGGAGAGGGTGGCGCTACCGCGCCGGGTGAGGTCCTGCGAGCCACTCACTCCAGTTTGCGTTTGCCATAGTAGGGCAGAGTGGTGCCCTCGCTTTCGGCTGGCTTTTCTTCAGTAGTTTTGTCGGGTGATTGCTCGGGCTTCTTCGGCGGCAGGCCCGCGCTGTACATCGCCAGCGTCCCGGGCTCGATGACATCCGAATCGGTCACGATGTTGAGGCAAGAGATGCGCGAGCCACCCAGCGCGCGCTTCATCGCGGGCGCGATATCCTCGGCGCGCTCCACCAGTTCGCCATTGGCGCCGAGGCCCTGTGCCGCCTTCTCATAGTGCACCATCCCCAGTTCGGTCGCGACGTGGCGGCCCTTGCCCCACATGATCTCCTGGCCATGCTTCGACATGCCCCATTGCTTGTCGTTGTTGATGACGACGGTGATCGGGAGATTGTTCTTCGCACCGGTGTGGAACTCGGAAAAATTCAGCCCCGAAGATCCGTCGCCGATGATGCAGAACACCTGTTTGTCCGGATGCGCCGCCTTGGCCGCCAAAGCGAATGGAAGTCCTACTCCCAGGCATCCGAGATAGCCGTGTGTGAGGAAGTGGCCGGGATGGCGCGCGGTCCACGCATTGCCCATCCATGCCGCGGTCTCGCCACCGTCGGCGACGACAATCGCATTCTTGTCGAGCGCATGGGCGATGTCCCGCGCCAGCCGCGCCGGATGAATCGGGCCCTTGTGGTTAGCGATCGCATCGTCGTAGCGATGGCGCGAAGCCTCGCGCATCGCGGTGAGCCGTTCGATCCATTCCTGATGCGGATCGATCTTTTCACCTTTGAGCGCATCGATCGCCTCGCAAATGAATTCGCGGCAATCCGAAACGATGCCGAGTTGGATGTCGCGGTTGCGGCCGATCTCCTCGGGCTCGATATCAACCTGGATAACGCGTGCGTCCGACGGGATTACCGAGTTGCGCCCGCCGGTGAACATGCCGATGCGGGTTCCCAACATGATCACCAAATCGGCGCTGCCGCCCCCGGATTTGCGATGCGCCGCGGGATGAATCGCGCCAAAGCCGCCAAAGTTCAGCGGATGCTCTTCCGAGACGGTGCCGCGCGCCTTGGCGTTGGTCATCACCGGAATGTGTGCGAGTTCGGCCAGTTGGGTTAGCTCAGTTGCGTGTGAAAACCACACGCCGCCACCGGCGAGGATCGCGGGCCGCTTGGCCTCGCGCAGCCAGCTCAGCGCCTGCCGCAGACCCTCGCGGCTGGGGCCGGGCTGCATCTTCGGACGATAATGTTCGGGGAAGGTGATCTCAGATTCCTCAGCGCGCCGGAACAGCACATCGATGGGCAACTCCAGGAACACCGGACCGGGCCGGCCCGAGATCGCATGGCGAAATGCGGCGGCTACGAATTCGGGAATCCGCTCGGTATGCGTAACCGAGCGCGCCCATTTCGTGATCGGGCGCAGGATGCCCATCTGATCGACCGCCTGCAGCGGGAGCTTGTCGTCGTCGGCGAGTGGACTGCGTCCGCCGATCAGCACCATCGGAATCGAGTCCATGAAGGCATTGGCGACGCCGGTGACCGCGTCGGTGACTCCCGGACCGGCGGTGACGATCGCGACGCCGGGACGGCCGGTCGTGCGCGCCCATCCGTCGGCCATGTGCGCGGCGGCCTGCTCGTGGCGAGTATCGATAACGCGGAAGTCGTGTCGCGCGGCGGCAGCATAGATTGAATCGAGATGCCCGCCGTGGAGGGTGAAGATTTCATGCACGCCTTCCCGTTCGAGCGCGCGTACCATCATTTCGCCGCCGTCGATTTTCGCCATCGCCGATACCTCCCGATGATGTGCGGATTGTACGGCGGGAGCGGCGAGACACCCAAACCCTGGAGGCAGGACTATTCGGGCCTGGGTTTTCTCGGCGGAATTTTGAACGGCGGGATAAAGGCGCGCCCGGGATCGGGCAGCAGATTCATGAACTTTACTTCGGCAAAGTCGCCTACAATTTGTATGGCGGAGAAAGTCGCGTTATCGACCCGGATGCGGCGAAAATGTTGCAACTCCGAACCGATGCAGTGGCAGAGCACGGTGCGGATGATGTCGCCATGCGACACGAACAGGATGCGCTTTTCCGGATTCGCTTCGATCGCGCGGCGCACCGCGCGCACCCCGCGCTCCTGCACTTGCGCAATGGTCTCGCCGCCGGGGGTCGGCCACGTCAGCGGATGCTCGCGGTAGCGCACGTACTCGGGATCGTCGATGAGGTCCTCGAAGACCATTCCCTCCCATCGCCCATAGCGCACTTCTTCGAGGTCGGGATCCTCGGCGACGGTGATGTCTCCGACACCTTTGGCGATGATCTCGGCGGACTGCTTGGCACGCGGCAGCGGACTGCTGATGATGAGGTCCGGTTTGATCGCGCGCGCCGCGGGAACCGCCAATTCAACCTGGGCGCGGCCGGCCTCGTCGAGTTCGATCGGATTGTGGCCCATTACGCGGCCCACGCGATTCCACGCGGTCTCGCCATGGCGCATCAGCAACGCGGTTCCGCGAATGCCCTTCGCCGATCTCAACTTGTCCGCCACGTAAAAGGGTCCGAGCGCCATATTTGTCTTTCTGCGATAGAGTCAGTGATGCTCGCACGGCGCGCGGCGCCGCGACAAGTCGTTTCGAGCAGCATACGGGACTGATAGTCTGATTCAAGCGTTGATGGAATCACCAGTCATATTGAAAGCGGGCGAGGAGGCTACATCGTGGCCGAGTGCCCTGTGATTCCCGGCTGCATCAGCCAGGGTCGCACGCGGCGCGAAGCGTTGCGCAACGTGCGCGAAGCAATTGAGCTTTGCCTCGAAACTCGCGAACGTGAAGGTTGGTAACTCCTGACCAGCGGGCTCGCGGTTTCCTCTCTGTCATCTTGAGCGAAGCGAAGGACCTCCGCGAAGCGATTCACGAGCGCTCTTAATCTGGCGCAAGTGCGTGGCGCGCGTAGGACCCTCACCGTCACGCCACGATTGTCGCACAGTCAAAGAGCGACAATCGCGCCGCGCCTCCTCTCCCGCGAAAAGATGCGGGAGAGGGAATTCAAGAAGCGCTACCGACCGGCGGGATGCGCGGCGGCGCCGTTGGCGCCCGCATGTTGAACCGCGCCATCGGTCGAGGTGCTCGCGGATGGCATCCCGCAGAACGCCTCATAATCGATAAGCGTGGTCTGGGTCGGATGCTCGCTGCAGACCGGGCAATTCGGGTCCTTGCGAATCTTCAGCATCCGCACGTAGTCGCGCGCCGAGAGCGTATCGAAGTAGATCATCCGTCCGACCAGCGGTTCGCCCGCGTTGAGCAGCAACTTGATGGTCTCCAGCGCTTCGATCGATCCGATGAGGCCCGGCAGCGCACCGAGGACACCGGCCTCCGCGCAAGATGGCGCCATGTCCGGCGGCGCGGGCTCGGGATACAGGCATCGATAACAGGGGCCGCCCTTCGCCGTATGATAAACGGTAGCCTGGCCTTCGAAGCGGAAGATCGCGCCGTCGACCAGCGGCTTCTTCGCAAACACGCACGCATCGTTGATGAGATAGCGGGTGGGGAAGTTGTCGCCGCAATTCACGATGACGTCGTAATCCTTGATGATATCCATCACGTTTTCCGACGAGAGCCGGACCTCATGACGATTCACCTTGATTGCGGGATTCAGCGCATGAATCGCGGTTTCGGCAGACTCGGTCTTATGGATTCCGACCCGCTCCGTCGTGTGAATGATCTGGCGCTGCAGATTCGAAAGATCGACCACATCGAAATCGACCAATCCGATGGTGCCTACGCCCGCAGCCGCGAGATACAGCGCCGACGAGGAGCCGAGCGCGCCCGCGCCTAGCAGCAGCACTTTGGAATCGAGCAGCTTGGCTTGGCCCTTCTCGCCGACCTCGGGAATCACGAAGTGGCGCGAGTAGCGCGTGATTTCATCCTGGCTGAACTGGCGATCCGCCACCCACGGCAGTCCGCGATCCTTCCAGGAGTTAAATCCGCCTACCAGGTTGTAGACGTTGGTATATCCAAGTTCCTTGAGCGCGCGCGCTGCCAGCAGCGAGCGGGTGCCCGATGCGCATTGGAGGATGACTGGCGCGTTGTGGTCGGGAACTTTCTCTTCGACGCGCAATTCGAGGAAGCCGCGCGGTATCGCGATCGCGTTGGGCAGGTGTCCCTGACGCCATTCGTCGCTCTCGCGCACGTCGATGGTGACGGTGCCGGGCTGCTCCATGAGCTTGCGGGCCGCGTCGATATCGAGTTGAGGAATATCCTTGCGCGCTTCGTCAATGATGTTCTTCGAGGTCTTCGCCATATGCTTACTCACGCACCCACTAGTCTTTCCTGGTCGGACACAGACTAAAGTCTGTGCCACAAGATAATCATCTTCCGGCGGCGTGCATTTCGGCCGGCTGGCTGTCCCGCTTCTTCACGAACTTGATCGCCGCGTTGTCGATGTTGATCGAGCACAGCGAGCCGCACATCGAGCATACGTTGGAACCCGAGGCCTCGCTCTCTTCCTTGTAACGGCGCGCCTTGTCCGGATCCATCGCCATCGCGTACATGCCTTCCCAGTTGAGCGCCTTGCGATAGCGCGACATCTGATCGTTCCACACTTTCGCGCCGCGCACGCCCTTCACCAAATCGCCCGAATGCGCCGCGATGCGAGTGGCGATGACGCCGTCGCGGACATCATCAATATCGGGCAGGCGCAGATGCTCCGCTGGCGTGACATAGCAGAGGAAGTCGGTGCCGTTGGCCGCGGCAATCGCACCGCCGATCGCACCGGTAATATGGTCGTAGCCGGGCGCTACGTCGCAGGTCAGCGGCCCCAGGACGTAGAACGGGGCGCCTGCGCATACGCGCTTCTCAAGCTTCACGTTGGCTTCGATTTGATCCAGCGGCACATGGCCGGGGCCTTCGATCATCACCTGGACGCCGTTTTTGCGCGCGCGCTCGGTCAGCTCGCCCATCACGAGCAGCTCGCCAATTTGGCCGCGATCGGTGGCGTCGCCGGTGGCGCCCGGACGGAGTCCATCGCCCATCGAAATCGTCACGTCATGGGCGCGGCAGATTTCGCATACTTCGTCGAAATGCTCGAAGAGCGGATTCTCGTTACCGGTGCGCTCGATCCATGCCGCGAGCAGTGCGCCGCCGCGCGACACGATGCCTTCGATACGCTGATGGCCGCGGAGGCGCTTCACGGTCTCGCGCGTCACGCCGCAATGCAGCGTCATGAAATCCACGCCCTGCTTGGCCTGGCGCTCGATGACATCGAGAAAGTGCTCGGCGCCGAGTTCCATGATCGAGCCTTCGGAGCCGACCTGGTAGATCGGCACGGTGCCGATCATCACCGAGCATCGCGAAACCAGCTCGACGCGAATCTTGTCGAGATCGGTGCCGGTGGAGAGGTCCATCACGGAATCGGCGCCGAAGCGGACCGAAGTGTAGAGCTTCTCGATTTCCTCTTCGAGGAACTGATGGAAGTTCGATGCGCCGATATTCGAATTGACCTTGGTGCGCAGTCCCGTGCCGACGCCGATGGCGCGAAACTCGTGATGGATGTTGCGCGGGATGACGATCTCGCCGGTCGAGACGCGCTGACGGATCAACTCGGGCGCGAGGCCCTCGTCTTCAGCGACCTCCAGGATTTGCTGCGTAATGATGCCTTTTCGGGCTGCTTCTATCTGAGTCATTTGGATATTCCCTCGACTCCGCTTCGCTCCGCCTCGGGGCGGCTCCGCCGCGGCGCTTCGCGCCCTCTTCGGGCCTCGGTTGGGGGCGTCGCCATCTCTAATGAGTATAGTTTAGATCGTGCCGCAGTGGATTGAAAATTCAATCGGCACCCTGTTTCGAGTTCATTCCGGTCCGGTCCTGGTAAAGGTCCTGCGCGAACGACCCGCAGCGGATGCCCAGTCGCGAAGATTGTCCGCAATTGCGCCTTCGTTGCGGGCGGTTCGCGAACCGCGCCTACCAGAAAATTCGCGGCTAATCCTCTCCGTATGCGATGCCGTTTTTCTCGCATAGCGCACGAAGCCGCTGAATCATTCGCTCCGCGCGCGCCAGATGGGCGATCGCGATGAAGTTCGCCAGCGCCACGAAGAACAGCGCGGCGGTCGCCCAGTACATATGACTGAGAACGTCGCCGCCATGGATCACTCGCACGCCCTTCGCATAGGCGACGAACAAAATCGCGAGACCGAGCAGCGTGAGCCCAATCGTAACCCTCGTCATGCCGGACTACTTGCCGCTCGCCGAGGACTGGTGCCGATCGATTGCGACCAGCTCCTCGGGCTCAGGCGCGGGATGCTTCTCGGCTTCCAGCGGAATCGCGCGGTCGGTGTAGCGTTTCAACTCCGGACGCTGCGGATTGTAGACCGCGGCATCTTGCTCCTTGTACCAGTCCTGCATCTCCTGCATGTTGCCGTCGCGCCCCTTTTCGGCGAGCACCGTCGAGCGATGCATCAACTGCTCCTTGGTCTCGACGAAGTCCTTGCGATCGAAGCCCCAGATACGCGGATGCACATAGGTGTCCATTCTGATGGCGTCACACGGGCACGCTTCGACACATAACCCGCAATAGATGCAGCGCAGGGTGTCGATCTCGTAACGGACCGGATACTTCTCGACGTGCGGATCGGGCGACTCCCCGGCTTCGATATAGATGCATTGCGCGGGGCAGGCGGTGGCGCATAGGAAGCATGCGGTGCATCGCACCGCGTTGTCCTCGCGCAGGGTCAGGCGATGGCTGCCGCGAAAATGGTCGGGATAGTGTTTGCGCTGCTCGGGATATTGGGTGGTCTCGGAGGCGCGCCGGTCTTTGGCGAGGCCGAACACGTGCGCGATGTTGATCGCGAGGTTGCGCATGAAGTGGAAATTGGTAACCGCAAGACCGCGAAGGATTTCGGGCACATAGGCCCGCTCCATCAGGGTCATTTCTTCGCGACGTTTCATTCTTCGACCTTATGCGCGAGAGGCGACTAGATACTGGAAATTAATGGACCGCTTAAGGCAACTATAAAGACCGCATCGAATAACAGTCAACCGGCCCTCGACGATAGTGGCGAAAGACAGGACGCTTCGCATAAGCCTTCGTGCTAGAATGAGTTCACGGCATCTTTCGGGATGCCGTCGGCGTCCATGGCGATCTTTTGATGAAAGAAAAAAGCCATGGTGGCGTCGACGAACGCCGGTGTGCCTACCGATCAGAACGGCTTTCTTCTCGGAAGCTCGTAAGACATGAACCTTTTATAGTACATTGTACTAAATTCGGTGCATGATGCCGAACGACCCACTGCCGCAAAAAATTCCGTTGATTTTTTACCGCACCGCGGCGGGCAGCGAGCCGGTGCGGGAGTGGCTCAGAGGGCTGGATGAAGCGGAACGCCAGGCGATTGCTGCGGGCACAATGGCGGTGGCCGGTCGGGATGCCATTGTGCCGCCCGATGGGAAATGGCCTATGGGAGGTCCGAACGGACCTGCCGACCAGACAGACGGCGCGCGTGTTGCTCTGTCCCTATTGTGAACACCTGGTTGCGTTGCACGGGTTCATCAAGAAAACGCGGGCCACTCCGGATGAGGATTTAGCAACGGCGCAAAAGCGCCAGAAGGAGTTGGAGCGATGAGCAAAAAGAATTTGGGGTCCAGCATCGAGGACTTCCTCAAGGAGGAAGGCATCTTCGAAGAGGCGCAAGCGCAAGCAGTTAAAGAGGTCGTCGCATGGCAGCTCACTGAGGCCATGAAGAAAAAGAAAATTTCCAAGAACAAGCTGGCAACGCTGCTAAAGACGAGCCGCACGCAGGTTGACCGTATCCTCGATCCGAAAAACGACATTACGCTAGGCAGCCTGCAACGAGCGGCTGCGATGGTCGGGCGGCGGGTAATTATCGAGCTGGTATAGAGGAGAACTGCGCGAGGCGAGAGCCGAGTTAGCGTGTCTAAACAATCGAGAACGTTCTGCGAAAACGAAAGAACAAACCCACTTCGCGGCATCGTCGAGTATCGATTTTGAGACTCTTTGAAGGGGTCCGGCTCGAACCGGAGGCACTACCGAAGTTGCAGAAACAAAGCCACCTTTCGCCGCTGACTCTCACACTGCACAAATGCCAACGCGTTGGCGTTTATGCAATGCCATCAGGTGAGCGAAATTACCAAACGAAGCCAAAAAAGCCAGAAGATACAAGGATTCTTCGATTGAGACGCGCGCAGATTCGTGAAAATGAAGGCAACCCATTCTCCGAGGTCAAGGTCAGCATCTCAATTGGAAACGCAAAAACAAACCCACTAAGGGAACCCGGCGAAATGACTTTGAGGCTCGCGAAGGACGGAGCCGGCAGCTCGCACTGTACAAAATGCAGAAACGAAGCCACCATACCCTCTACCTCTCCTGCCTTTTGATGTGCGAAAGTAGGGCTTCATTTTCTCATTAATCGCAATACAGGATGGAACGAAATACCGATGGCAAGTGAACGAGAAAGAGAATTGCGGCGCCGCCGCAAGCGGCGCAAGGAAGTCCTGAAGGAACGCGTCCGGGTCGCCCGTAAAGCCAAGAAGAAAAAGCGCGCCTAGGGGATCGATATGGCATTCGAAACCGTGCTCTATGAAGTCGCCGATCAGATCGCGACCATCACACTCAATCGACCGGCGAAGATGAATTCCTACACGCCCCAGATGGGCGCTGAAATCAGCGAGGCCATCATGGAGGCCGAAGCCGACCCCAAGGTGCGGGTCATCATCATGACCGGTGCGGGCGATCGCGCGTTCTGCGCCGGCGCCGATATCGGCGGCTTTGCCAAAGACGTCAACACCCGCGAGAGCGGTGGACGCGGCGAATTTTCCGGCCGTCGCACCGTGGCGCTGCCGCCGCTGCCGACCCTGATGCGCAATCTATCGAAGCCCACCATCGCGGCGATCAATGGATACGCCTTGGGGGTCGGGATGACGATTCCGATTCTGTTCGATGTGCGCATCGCGTCGGAGAACGCCAAGATGGGCGTCATCTTCGGGCGCGTCGGAGTGATGGCGGAGCTGGGCTCGACCTACCTGTTGCCCCGCATGATCGGATTGGCGCGAGCTTCCGAAATGATGCTGACCGGCAAGCAATACACCGCCGCCGAATGCCTCCAGATGGGACTCATCAGCCAGGTCACTCCGGCGGGCAAGGTAATGGACGGGGCGCGCGAGCTGGCGGGCGAGATGCTGCAATGCTCGCCAACCTCGCAGGCCTTCACCAAGCATGCGATTCATCAGGCGCTGGATGGAACCCTCGAGACTGCCATGCAGTTTGAAATGTTTGCGCTGGAGAAGTGCTACGTAAGCGCCGAGCATAAGGAATACGTGACCGCGTTCATGGAGAAGCGGAAGCCGGATTTTTCGAAAGTAAAGCGATGAAGCAAGGGCGCAATAAGCGGCCTTGATTCATCGATGGTGGCGGATTAAGAGTACGTAACTTAGCGAGTCTGCCTTATCGTCTTTTGCGAAATTCGTTTGGCGTCCGAGCTGGCTGGATGCTGGATGACACGTCAGGTACAGGGTCGGCGAAACTAAACTAAACATCGAGGTAAAGGAAACCATGTCAGTCCATATCGGAGCTGTTGCACCGGACTTCACCCAGGAGTCAACTCAAGGACCAATCAATTTTCACGAATGGGCCGGAAAGGATTGGGTAATCCTTTTCTCGCATCCCAAGGATTTCACCCCGGTGTGCACTACCGAACTGGGCGCGGTTTCCAAGCTGAAGCCGGAATTCGACAAGCGCCACATCAAGGCCATCGGAGTCAGCGTCGATCCGGTCGATTCCCATAACAAATGGATCGCCGACATCGAAGACACCCAGGGCGTGAAGATGAACTTCCCGATCCTTGGCGATGCCGACAAAAAAGTAGCAAAACTCTACGATATGATTCATCCGGAGTGGAACGACACCCTGACCGTGCGCTCCGTCTTCATCATCGATCCCAACAAGAAGGTGCGCCTGGTGATCACTTATCCAGCGAGCACCGGTCGCAACTTCCAGGAAATCCTGCGCGTGATCGATTCGCTGCAGCTTACCGACAGCCATTCGGTCGCGACCCCGGCGGATTGGAAGCAGGGTCAGGACGTCATCATCGTGCCGTCGCTACAGGATCCGGAGGAACTGAAGAAGAAGTTCCCGAAGGGATGGAAGGCGCTGCGTCCGTATCTGCGCGTCACCCCGCAGCCCGATAAATAAGTCGCTACACCATTTGAAGTGAAGATACCCGGTCCTCGCGAGGGCCGGGTATCGTCTTTTGGCGTTGAGACGGATGGCGGCCAATATCGCGAAAACATACCCACTGCATCGCCATCGCATGAAGGACGGGCCCGAACCACTCTCCGACATTCTTCCCCTCCCGCAATGTCAGAATAGGCCCGGGCCCGCGACGGTAAATCAATCGAGTAATAGACCGGAAGCGCCCATAGAAAGTTACGGAAACAGCAACGGCTTGACAATAAGTGTGATGAGGATAAACGCGGTCAATTTCGCAAGTTAAAGGACACTTATGGCGGTTTAGAAGACGGATTATCGCCGACGCTATCGCGGAGCCATCTGCGAGATCATTCTTTCAAGGGAGGGATCGGGTCTAAGCCGCAGCGATTCCCTATATGCCTCCAGCGCTTCCTCGTTGCGACCCTGCCGAGCGAGGCTCACGCCGAGCAAGGTCCATTGATTAGCGTTGGACGGGTCACGCGCGATTCCGGCCCGAAGCAGGCTCTCGGCGCCCGCTAAATCACCATGCGTGATCATCAACTGCGCGCGTGCGTTCTCGGCACTCTTCACGCCGCCGGGAAGCGTCTCGGCATGACGCAAAGCCGCGTCGCGTTCGTCGGTCTTGCCGAGCGAGTCCGCCAGTTTCGCATACTCGATCCAGGCACCGGCGGGCGCGTCGGTGAGAATCGCGAGCGCCCGCTTCAACTCGCCGAGCCCTTGCTCCGAGCGACCCAACCTTACGTGCACGCCGCCCAAATGGTAAAGGCTTGCGCCGTTGCCGGGCGCGATCTCGTGGGCAATCGTGAAATGCCGCTCGGCGCCTTCCATATCGCCGCGATCTATCAGCGCGACGCCGAGGCGGTCCTGACACAGACTGGACCGTGGCGATATTTCCACGCAGGTCGAGAACAACGCGTATTCGTCGTGCCAGTAGCTCTGGACGTGGAACAGGATCGCCGCGCACACCAATATGATGGTTATGGTTGCCGCGGCCAGCAGCCGGCCCGTCGGTTCGTGCCTGAAGGAAAACGAAACCATCAACTCGGCGAGCGCGATGCTCCATGCCGCCGACGCCATGTAGAGGTAGCGATCCTCGATCAACGCGATGGGGGTGAACGCGCGCAGGTTCATTACCGGCGCGAGGGTGACGGCGATCCATATCGCGCAGAACAGGTACAGCATCCTGCGGCGATCGCTCCACAGCCCCAGCAAAGCGGCCGTCGCCAAACCGATCAACGCGAGCATCGGCAAATAGAAGTCCACCGAGAACACCGACGACACTACATCCACCGGATGCACCGGAGCGGCGCGCCACGGCGCGATCAGCAGCATTGCGTAGGTGCCCAGCACGCTTGGCATCGTGAGCAATTCCTGGGTTCGCGTCATCGAGTTGGTGATGTTGGTACGATTGATGAATCCGAGCACCCACAGTCGAATTCCCAGATAGATCACCAGCTCGATGAAAAACGGCGCGGTTGCAATTGCGGCATCGGTCAGGCGTTTGCGCCACGACGCCGGAGGAGTGCTCCGGTCCTCAGTGGACGCGAGCAACATGAGGTAGGCGACCGCCAGCAACGGAAACAGCACTGCCGATTCGTGGCTGAGCAACGCCATCGCATAAAACAGCGGTGCGATGATTTTGCTTGCGCTCGCGTCGCGTTCACTTCGAATGAAGAACAGGAACGCGGCCAGCACGAAAACCGCAGCCATCGGCAATGGGATCGCGGTGGGCCATACCACCGCCTGTGCATGAACCGGCAGTACGCCGAACAGCGTCGCCGCGATGATCGGGAGTCCATCGCGTGTCGGTCAACTCGCGTGCGATTCGGAACACCAACCATACCGCGATTAGATGAACCGCGATGGTCATCAGATGCCAGCCCGGCGGTGCGAAACCGAACAGATGATAGTTCGCCGAGAGCCACACATCCTGCAGTGGCCGATAGTATGCGCTCTGCGGAAGTTTCTGCGGATTGCGGAACCACCAGGAATCGTTGACGAACGATCGCCACATCATCGCCCAGTCGCCGATCGAGCGATTGATGAGGATCATCTCGTTGTCGTCGTATACGAATGCGTTTCCAATGCATCGCAGGTAGACCATCAGCGTGAGCGCGAGTGCCGCCAACGGCGTGTCCGATAGCGTCGCCAGCGACCACAGGCGGCGCGCCGGCAAAGGCTTTAAGGCCGCGGGCTCCCGCCTTTCCGGTTTGCGGCGCGCTGCGTTGCGTTGCTTCTTGGAACTCAAGGAACCTCGCGCCAGCTTCGCTCGAGGGTGTGGATGGTTGCCGTCGGGTCGCTCACGCGCCGATCTCCGAGCGTAAGAATTGCTTGATCCCCGAGGCGCCGGTCATGCGCAACCAGATTGGTCCATCATCAGGTTGGGCTTCGATTTGAAGATTGAAGAAGGGACAGCAGCGCCGCTCGAAGGCGACCCACTCGGTGATTTCCATCAGCGTGATCTTCGGCGCCGCCAATCTGAATGCGTATCCATTGTCGAGCTCGCGACGCTCCTCGGTCGCGCTCACCAGTTTGCCGGATAGTGCCAGATAGCGAGCGCGCTCATCCCGGTTCATCACGCCGAGGTTGCAAACGAAAGCAGTACTCGTCGGTTTGGCCTCGAGGTCTTCCAAATGTTCCTCCTTTAGAACGTCGATCCGCCGGGCAGCGAGATTCTAGCTTTGAAAATCGCGGATCAGAAACTTCCTTGGCGATCCCGTGTCCATGTCGTATGGTGCGCGTGGGGCTCGATGTCTATATCTCTATTTAACTATGGCGTGGCGCGCCTGCGCCTCGCTCCCTCGATCTTAGTGCTCTTCATATTCAGTATCGTGGGGACCGCAATGGCCGCCGAGGCGGAACCCCCCTTCTCCCTCTACTACCTTGGAAACGAATCGCTGATACTGCATCGCCTCGAACTCGATCCCTCCACTCACGTCACTACTCTCGCGGATGCGCAAGCCGCCGTTTATCAGGACCAGCTTCCACCGCCCGGTCCTGAGTTCGACGCGCTGAAAGCTCGGGTCCAATCGGGCATGGGCCTGGTGCTGGTCCTCGGCGCCGAGATGAATGCGGCCTCGCTTCAATCGCTCACTGATGGAGCGGTCGAACAGACTGGCGTAGTCGATGCGCCGCCGGGCCTCGCGCATGCGATGGCTGCGGAAAAACTCGCCGCTATCATCAGCTACGTCGGACCGCCCGACGATCCCATCGGAACCAACGTGAGCTGGAAATCGGCGGTGCGGATTCACGAGCGGAGCCTGCTTAAGGTTTCGCCCGCCGTGACGGTAATGGTTTCCACCACCAGCAGCGATCCGGTTCGTCCTGCGACGCCGATCCTGATGCGCCTCAAAGTCGGCGCGGGCACGGTCTTCATTCTCAATGTGTGGATTTCGCAGGGTAACCTGGTTGAGCGCGAGCACAGCTACCTGCGCTTGCTGCAAGGCGCACAGGGTGCACAGAACTACGACTTTCAGCGCTTCTTTTTTTTCAATTGGCTCCTCTACGCGATGACGCGCGAGTCGGTCGGCGTCACCCCGGTGCGCTTCGGGCGCTGGGTCGCCGCGCCGGTGCCAGGCCCGACGGCGGTGACCATACTCTCGATTATCTTCGTGGGGATGCTGCTTGCGATCGCGCTCGGATTGATTTGGGCGCGACGCTACAGCAAACGGCATCCGGAAGAGGTCGAGCATTTCTATCGTCCTGGGGTGCAGGAACCGAAGCCGGCCTCGCTCGGTGCGGCGGCGATGCCGCAGGAGGCGCATCCGGCGCCCACCGTCGCGCATGGCGATCCGCGCTGGGAGGTGATCGGCTTTCATCGCCCGCTCTCCGGCTTCATCTACAACTACCTGCTCAACATCTTCGTGATGATCCCGTTTAACTTTCTGGTCACCTTCTGGATCGATCGCAACTACATCAATCCGTTTCTCGAAGCCCGTGGCGCCGGTCAGGCGGTCGCCCAAGTCATGCTGTTCCTGATCCCACTGCTGGATTTGGGCACCAGCCAGGCGATGGTGAAGTACTACGCCGAGTACCGGGTTAAGGAACCGGGGCGCGCGATTACCTACATGCAGTTCTTCGTGTGGTTCCACCTGCTGTTGGGCGTCCTCGCTCTGTCGGCGCTGGGTTTGATCGGAGCAATCGGGCTGCCCGGAACTGCATTCGCGTACCTCAGTTGGTTCGTGGTGCTCAATTCGCTGGCGTGGTTTCCGCCTTTCTTCACGACCTTCTCGGCCTTGTTTCGCGCGCAGCAACGCTTCGACTACGCGCAGCTCGAGGTGGTGCTGTTCTTCGTCATGATTCCCGCGCTCGAGATGATCGGCGCGATCGTCGGACGCCACTGGGGTCTTATGCATCCCGCTTTCGGCGAGGGCATGGGCGTGGTGATGGGCTTCGCGTTCGGCTTCATCGTCGGCAACCTGCTGCTCGGGCTCATCAGCTGTGTGTTTTACGAAAAGATGGGCATGCGACTGCTCACCATCGTACTGGCGCATTTCAACCGCGATACGATGAAGCAGTCGCTGGCATACGGCGCCAAGCTGACCGCCGGAACCGTGATGCCGTTCTTCACCTGGGGAACTGTCCCCGTGATCATGGGCGCCCTGCTGCCGAATTTCCTCGAGCTCAACGAAATCTGGCTGGTCGTTTACGGGCTCACCTTCGCGTACCTGGAAACCGGCGCATCGATCTTTCTGTCGCTGATGCCCTCGATTTCGGAAAGCTACTCGCAACAGATGATCAAGCTGACGCAACGCTACATCGATCAGGGTCTGCGATGGGGGCTGATGGCGACCACCATGATGGGTGGCGCTTACGTCGTGTTTTGCGGACCGCTGATCGAGGGTCTGCTGCCGCCGCAGTTTTCGCGGGCGGTCGGAGTCCTGGTTCTGATCCACATCTTCCGCTTGTTCGATTTTTTCACTCGCGAGCCCGATCAGGTTTTTCAGGCAGTTGGACGCTCCGGGACTTTCACCTGGGCGGCCGCCATCGAGCACTCCGCGCGTATCGTGATGTGCTGGTTCTTCATCAAGTGGTGGGGCTTCCACGGATTGTTCTTTGCCTTCACCGCGTCGGCCGCGATCAAAACTCTGTTCGTATGGCCGGTGATGGCGCGCTACATCATCAAGCCGGTTTTCAGCGTCTGGCAGACCTTCGCAAACCCGATTCTGTCCGGCCTCGCCAACTACTTCATCCTGAGCGCGATCGCGACCGCGCTGTGGCATGGCCCGGGCCATGTGGCGAACACGTGGCTGGTGGTGATGATTACGCTGGTCGGATCGTTGCCGCTGTACATGTTCATCAGCGCGATGCTCGGATGGGACGATGGCGAACTCCGCGAATTCAAAGATGCGATCGATCTGGTCCCCGCGCCATTTATCATTTTCGGGCGAATGACCTATGCGGTTGTGAATCTCGGCACCGCGCTGAGCCCGCTGCACAATCGGTTCCCCGCAAAGCTCGACCTCGACGCCTCGCGCGAAGCCGCGCAGCTCACCGCGGCAAAAGTCGAAATGCACTAAAAACTGTTTTGCTCGATCGTCGCGCCCAGCGGCGGTAGCCTTGAGAATACGTCCTCCACCTCGCAGGAGTTTTTCATCATGGATTTTTCCGAAGGCACATTAGCCATTGGCGGCGATTTGAAAGTGCGCCGGATGGGCTTCGGCGCGATGCGCATCACGGGGCGTGGGATCTGGGGACCACCGAAGGATGAGGCCGAGGCTATCCGCGTCTTGCGGCGCGCCGTCGAGCTCGGGGTGAACCTCATCGACACGGCGGATTCATATGGCCCCGAAGTTTCCGAGCAGCTCATTGCGAAGGCGCTGCATCCTTATCCGGTCGGCCTCGTTCTCGCGACCAAGGGTGGACTGACGCGGCCGGGACCCGATCGATGGTCTTCGAATTGTTCCCCCGCGCACCTCAAGAAAACCTGCGAAGGAAGTCTCAAGCGGCTCCAACTCGAACGCATCGATCTCTACCAGCTGCATACGCATGATTCGCGCGTGCCGATGGAGGATTCGATCGGCGCGCTGGCGGAATTGCGCGCGGCCGGAAAGATCCGGCATATTGGGGTTTCGAATTTTTCGGTGGCCGAATTGAAGCGCGCGCAAAAGATCGCACCGATCGTATCAGTACAAAATCGCTACAACATGAATGACCGCGCTTCCGATTCGGTCATCGATCGATGCGAAGCCGACGGGCTTGCTTTTCTTCCGTGGTACCCGCTCGCGGTCGGTGGAATCGCGCGTGGCAACTCGCAGATCGAGGCAATTGCGAAGCGCCATCACGCGACGCCGAGTCAGGTCGCGCTCGCATGGCTGCTCAAGCGGTCGCCGGCGATGCTGCCGATTCCGGGAACCTCTTCGGTCGCGCACCTCGAGGAGAATGTCGCCGCTGCCAAGGTGCAGCTCGACGATGACGAGTTCCGCTCACTTGCGCGCTAGGCAGCTTTAGAAGTCAGCTGGCGTGGCAGCGTGCCGATAATCCTGTCGCGCTCGAGCGCTTCGATCTCGCTGTCGGACATGCCGAGGATCTCGCTAAACACCTTGCGGTTGTGCTCGCCGAGCAGCGGGGCAGGGCGATCGGGCACCAGCGGCGTTTCGGAAAAATGCTCCGCTACGCCGGGGTACAGATGGGTTCCGACCACCGCGCGCTCGACCGGCACGAAAAACCCCCGTGCCGACAGTTGCGCATCGCCGAGCACGTCGGCTGCCGAATTGACCTGCCCGGCGATGAGGCCCGCATCGATCAGCTTGCGCGAAGTTTCCTCGGCGCCGAGATCTTTCAACGCGCGCGTGAGTTCCGCATCGAGCGCGTCCTCGTTGCGCTTGCGATTCGGCGCTATCGCGAATCGAGGATCACTCGCGAGAGCATCGAGGCCAAGTGCATTGGCGAGCTGGCGCCATTGCTCATCGGATTCGGCCGCGAGCGCGACGTAACCGGAGCCCGCGCGATAGATTCCATGCGGCGCATGCTGCGGATGACGATTGCCGCGCGGCTTCGGCACCTGGCCGGTGAGTTGGTACTCGAGGATCGCCTCGCCGACGAATGGCACCACGCCCTCGACCTGCGCCAGCTCGATGTGCTGGCCGCGACCGGTATCCTCGCGCTCGCGCAGACCCACCAGCACCGCGAACAGCCCGTTGAGGCCGGCCGACGGGTCGCCGAGCGCATTGCTCAAAGTGTAGGGTTGTCCGCCATCGTGATATCCGACCAGCCCGGTCACGCCCGAAACGGCCTCGATAGTGTTCCCATAGCCGCGCGCGTTTCGCTCGGGACCCTCGGCGCCGAATGACGGCATCGAGATCATCACCAGGCGTGGATTGAGCGGCGCGAGCGCCTCCCATCCCAGTCCCAGTTTGGGCATCACATCGGGACTGTAGTTTTCAATTACGATGTCGGCGGTCGCGACCAGTTGCTTGACGATTTCGATCGCGCGCGGATTAGTGAGGTCCAGGGTGCATCCGATCTTGCCGCGATTGGCAGTGTTGAACGGCGCAGAACGCTCGAAGACCTGCATCTCGGGCGGACCCATCGAGAGCGAGCCGCGCCACCAGTCGAAATGAAGCGTGTCCTCGATCTTGATTACCTCGACGCCCATTTCGGCGAGCAGTTCGCCGAGCAACGGCCCAGCCCATCCCATCGAGAGATCGATGGCCCTGAGTTTTCCTTCGACGATTGTCTTCATATGGTGCCTGCCGCTTTCAAATCCGCGAGTTCGCGATCGTTGAGACCGAGCCGGCCGCAAAGGACTTCCCGGTTGTGTTCTCCAAGCCGTGGCGCCGGCCGGGTCGGCTCGGGGCGATGCGATCCCATCCGCAGTGGCGCGCCCGGAATGCGGATGCGTCCCAGTACCGGATCGTCGATTGTCTCAAAATAGTTGCGCGAGGTAAGTTGTTCCCATTCCAGCAGCTCCGCCACGTTGGGAATGCCAACCAGCGGAATCGCACGCGCCTGTCCCTCGCGATGGAGCCACTTGCGATCGTGCTGAAGGAAAAATTCCTCGACCATCGCCAGCCATGCATCGTTGTTGACGTAGCGCTGAAGCGCGGTGTTGAAGCGCGGATCGGTTGGAAGCTCGGGCTTGCCCATCAGCTCGCAGAGGCTTTCAAACTGCTTGTCGGTGACGCATTGCACACCGGCGTATCCGTCCTGGCACTTCAGCGTCACGATCATGAACGGACCGACCGCGAAGCGTTTGCCTGCGCGCTCACGCACGACGCCGCTGTATTGAAATCCTACGGGTTCGTAGATCATCGTCAGCGCCGCCGCCTGAAGCAACGAAACATCGACATGCTGGCCGTGCCCGAGGGTCAGGTCGCGTGCGAGCATCGACTGCATCGCGGCGATCGCGCCAAACAAGCCCCCGATGTATTGCGCGAGCGATCCTGGCGGCGTCAGCGGCTCGCGATCAGGCTCGCCGACCGGATAGGTCCATCCGCCGCGCGCGAATAGCACGAGGTCGTTCATCGCAGCGTCGCGATCGGGACCATCGGCGCCGAAGTTGGATATCGAGACGACCGACAGCCTCGGAAATCGCTGTAGCAACTGCGCCGGCGCGAGCCCGAGACGCGCCAGGGTGCCAGGCGCGAAATTTTCGACCAGCAGATCGGCGCCATCCAGCATCCGCATCAACAAATCGACGCCCTTTTGATGCTTGAGGTTGAGCGTCACGGCGAGCTTGTTGGTATTCAGAAAGGCGAAGCGCCCACCGCGATCGCCATTTCGTTGTTCCGGCCGATGAGGTCCTTCCCTTCGCGAGGCCTCGCCCGATGGAGGCTCTACCTTGATGACATCGGCGCCCACCTCGGCCAGCAACCGCGTCGCATATGGCCCGGCAATGTGATGCGTCAGATCGACGACGCGCACGTTTCGCAACGATGAGTATCGCATTCGAATGCCCCAAGCTTCCGCGTCATCTGACTACTTGGAGCCAATTGCGGTCAAGCAAAAGTTCGCTTGTCGGCGGCGATGGCGACGCGCTAATGACACTTGATGGCCCTCGTGGCAGGGCGATGGAGGTATGCATCGCATGAACGTGCTCGAGTTGGAATCGACCCCGGAGATTCAGGACCTGCGTAAAAAGGTTGGCGATTTCCTTACCGAATTCATCTATCCCAACGAGAAGATTCTCGATCGCTACGACGACACCTCGCGCGCCACCATGAAGTCGATCCAAGGCGAGGCCAAAAAGCGCGGGCTGTGGGCGCTGGGATTGCCGAAGGAGATCGGCGGCGGCGGGTTGCCGTTCATGCATTACGTGTTCGTCAATGAGATCGTCGGGCGCAGCGAGTGGGCCATCGCCGGCCTCGGCACCCATTCGGCGCAGGATGCCACCATGCTCTACCTCTACGGCAACCCGGAGCAGAAGAAGCGCTGGCTGCAGCCGCTGGTCAACGGCGACATCTATCCATGCTTCTCGATGACCGAGCCGGAAGTCTCGGGCGCCGATCCAACCGGGCTGCAAACGCGCGCCGTGCAGGACGGCGACGAATGGGTCATCAACGGGCACAAGTGGTTCACCAGCGGCGCCGACCGCGCGGCCTTCGCCACTGTGATGCTGGTGACCGAGCCCGATGCTCCGACCTACGAGAAGTTCAGCATGATCATCGTGCCGACCGACACCAAGGGCTTCAACATCATTCGGCCGGTGCCGGTGATGGGCGAGACGGCGGGCGGGCATTGCGAGATTCGTTATCAGGATTGCCGCGTGCCGCTGACCAATCTGCTCGGGCCGCGCGGGCAGGCATTCAAGATTGCTCAGAAGCGGCTCGGACCTGGACGCATCTATCATTGCATGCGATGGCTCGGGCAGGCGCAGCGGGCCTTCGAGCTAATGTGCGAGCGGGCACTCTCGCGCAAGACCTTCGGCAGCACGCTCGCAGAAAAGCAGACGGTGCAGAACTGGATTGCCGATTCGGCGGCGGAAATTCAGGCGGCGCGTCAGCTCACCCTCAACGCGGCGGCGAAGGTCGATGCAGGCGATGAGGCGCGCGTCGAGATTTCACTGATCAAGTTCTGGGGTGCCCGAGTGCTGCACGACGTCATCGATCGCGCGATCCAGGTGCATGGCGCGCTGGGCGTTTCGGAAGACACCCCGCTGGCGAAGATGTATCGGCATGCACGCTTCGCGAGGATTTACGATGGTCCCGACGAGGTGCATCGGATGGTGGTGGCGCGGCGCATCCTGAAGGAGTTCAAGGAGGGGCGCAAATACGACTTCGGCCGCGGCGTCCGCTCGCGGGGCTTTAAGGCGGAGCTGTAAGCTAGATCGCTCGTCAGACTGCCCCGCAACCTGCAAGAATTGACGCGGCGCTCGATCTTCCTACATGAAATGGATCAAGCTTGGCTTCATTCTGGCCGTGGCGATGCTCCCGGCACATCCCGTTGCCGGGGCTGAAAATCAGACGTCCGAGTGAGGAACAACGCATCAAGCGCGCGGTTTTCGCAGAGGGTAAACTTTGGCTTCTCTCCGACAGCGGCGTGGATTTCGACCATCAGTGAAGGATGCGGACAAGCGGTTTAAGGAAGTCCTTGGGGAAGCGGTTCTCGACATGTGTCTGCAGGACCTACACCCGATAGCGCTCACATGTGAAACCAGAACCGTGTGACAGTTGGGCGATTCTTCGTCAATCTGCCGATGGATGGTCGACGGTCGATTCGGTCAAGAGCGAAGGAGAGAAGCTGGTTGCGAATAGCTATGTGAGCCCGACGGCGTCGCGCATTCTCGCCTCGCGATCCTTCATTCGAATCCAAAGGAGACCAGCAGACGAGCATCGCGTTGTCGGAAGAGATTTCACCGACGTTTTCGCCAATTCAGTTGCTAGAAGTGCCCGATGGCCTTTTCCTCGGAAAAAACATAGGGGAGTGGGGCGGAGGATTGTGGCGCATCGATCGCCACACCGGCCAGGTACTGGCAATTGATCGAAGAAGCTCTAACGTGAACTTTGCAGCGGGCCGTTGAACCGGGATTGTGATCCCGTCACTGGAATCGCAATCGAACCATGGAAGCCTGATTGCGTGGTCATAGCCATAGGCCTGGTCCATTTCATGTCCCATGGGCGCCTCGTGGAAGTGTGCGGCGACGATGTCAGGACTCTTTACTCGAAACCGCACGAAGGAAGAGTTGGACTTCCGATCGCCACATTGATCGACAGTGTTCCCTTTTATGGCATGGCTAACTCGGAAGATGCCCTCTGGACCGCCGGGACTGATGGAATTTATCGTATTGACGCCAATGGCGTGAGTTATTCGGAGCCACTCCCGAAGTGTGAGTGGATAGATGGGGTCGAAGTTAACTTTGACCTGCCGCACCTAGCGATTGTTCTCGAAACCATCTCGGCGGGACGTTCCGTGCGCAGAGCAATACCGATGGTGGTTGCCCGGTGAAATCGCCTTATTGTGCGCGCTGCTATATTCGCTGTCGGGTCAAATTCCTACAGCGCCTGCGAGCCCCGCTCGCCGGTGCGGATGCGTACCACTTCTTCCATCGGCATCACGAAGATCTTGCCGTCGCCGATGCGGCCGGTGCGTGCCGCGCGCTCGATGGTCTCTACCACCTGCGGACATAGCTCGTCGGCGACGATGATCTCGAGTTTCACCTTAGGTAGGAAATCAACCACATATTCCGCGCCGCGATACAGCTCGGTGTGGCCCTTTTGACGGCCGAAGCCTTTGACCTCGCTGACGGTGAGGCCCTGCACTCCGATGCTGGAGAGCGCCTCTTTTACTTCGTCAAGCTTGAAAGGTTTGATGATCGCTTCGACCTTTTTCATTTGGTTTCCGAGTCCTCTCGTGGAAGAACCTTGAGCGTTCCATAGGACCGCCCATCTTTACTTCTTGCTTATATACCTTTGCTGACGCAAGCCCCGGGCACCAGCCTTCATCCGACCTTCGCCTTGTTCCCGATCTCGAAACGCTTCTCCTCGCCCGCAATCAAGCGCCGGATGTTTTCGCGATGCCGCACCAGCACCAATGCCGACATTATGATCGCGAGCAGAACGTAATGCCGCGGCATGGAGAGCGCCGCGACGGCGGGCACCAGCACGATAGCGGCCACGATCGAGCCCAACGAAATAATGCGCGTGGTTGCCAGGGTGATGCCGAATGCGGCGAGCGCGAACAACAGCGCCAGCGGCGCGAGTACCACCCATACTCCGAGCGCGGCCGAGATACCCTTACCGCCGCTAAATCCCAGGAACACCGAGAAAATCGATCCGAGGAAAGCGGCGAGCCCGACGCATGCGAGAATCAAGGGAGGGAATCCCAGCATCCGCGCGACGGCAACCGGAATCGCACCCTTGAGGATGTCGCCGACGAAGGTGATGGCGGCCGCGCTCAAGCCGCCGGCCCTCGCGACATTGGTCATGCCGATATTGCCGGAGCCCACGGCTCTCGGGTCGAAGCCGCGCATTCGTCCAACGATGATGCCGAACGGAATCGATCCGATGAGGTATGCGGCGACGATGAGCAGTGCGACCGTCATCGGGCTTCCGCGCAGGTGAGGGAAATGGTCGGGGTGACTGGATTTGAACCAGCGACTCCTGCGTCCCGAACGCAGTGCTCTGGCCAGGCTGAGCTACACCCCGAGCAACGGGAACTTTGGCCGGATGGAGACCGACCCGAACTTATAGCATCCATCGAGGTCCTGTGCGAACTCGCGCGCGAGCGCTTGGATCGGGTTAATCATATGACATCGCGCGCGCAGAGTCGCGCGATCGCGGCGATGCTCTTGACATCACGGGCGGTGCAATGTCGAATCCAAGGGCGATTGGGGAGAAGTGAAATTGTCGATTAACAGATTGCTCGCGGTGCTTGCAGGCGTGGTTGCGCTCGGATGGTCGGGGATGGCGTTTGCGCAGGCAACCTCGATCAGCACCACCTGCCCCACCAACTTCAACTGCGCGTTCAGCGCCGCCGAGACCATGTCGCTCGTGACGCCCAAGCCCAATACGCCGGGGCAACCGGATGTGTACCTCGGGTATATATCCTTCGATGGTTCATCGAACGTCACGCTTACAGGCCAACAAAATGTAAACGGAACCGTCGGACCGATCGGCAACGGATCGCCGAATCCTGTTTTGTCGAGTTCCGGTCCGTGCATCTCGGGAGCCAACGGCCAGCCGGCGACCATCAACTTCACCGACAAGAGTCAGATCTCATTTGTGAAGAATTCCAATAACACCGAACTGCAATTCATCCTCACCCAGGACAAGAGCAGCACCAGCAGCACCGTCAGCAATAGCGTCAGAATCGGGGTTTGCCGCCAGTAATCGGCGCACGTGTCGCGAATGCTTACAGGCGCCACCTCGCGGAGCTTGCTCAAGCTCGCCGTCGTGCTCGGCTATGCGACTCTGATGATTGCGAGCCTGGTGGGAGCGCCGTCATCGCAAGCGCAAGCTCCGCCGGCCGGCGCCGCCACCGCCGTCCTGAGTAACCTCACCGTCGGCCCCGCCAAGCTGGATTTCGGTTTTCAGGCCGTGCTGCCGCCCGACGGGCTCGCCGGCAAGCCGCGGAACATCATGCTGAGCGTGGCAAAAAATCAGCCGCAGCCCGTAACCGTCGAGCCCTTGATGGTGTCGGATCCCAGCGGCGGTCCGCCGCAGTTTATCATCCAACCCAATAGCTGCACGGTAATCGAACCAGGAAAATCCTGCGCAGTTCCGATCGTCTTCCAGCCCAATGGCGCGCGCAAGCGGAGCGCCGTGTTGCTGGTCACCAGCAATGCGAGCAATGGCGTTCAGAGCACCACGCTCATCGGGCGCGGGAAGCAGGGCGTGCTCACCATCAGTCCCCGGGCGCTCAATTTCCCGCGCGCCGAGGTGGGTGGGCCGCCCACCGCGAGCAAGTCCGTAACGCTGACCAACCGAAACCCGGTGCAGTTGACGATTCACGGAATATCGTCGACCAATCCGAGTGTCTTCCTGATTACGAATAATTGTCCGAGCGTCTTGCAGCCAAGCGCCAAATGCACCGTCAGCGCGAGCTTCGCAGCCGATCGCAACGGCACAATCAACGGTAAGATCATCATCGCCGACAATGCGACCGGACCGAACAAGGTCAAATTGACCGGAAGCGGCAGTGGCGGACCCAGGCCAACGCGCACGGCAACGCCAACCAGGACGGCAACCCCATCGCCGACCAAAGTACCGGGACCATTCCCGATGCGCGCGTTCCCAGCGATGCACTAAGCGGAATATCGATCGAAATATTGGAAGCTATTGGGCGGGTGGCGGCGTCTTCGCGACAAGGTTGCGCATCTCGGTGACGATTTGGCTGTAATCCCTGGCGCCGAAAATTCCCGACCCTGAGACGAACACATTGGCGCCGGCCGCCTTCACATCGGCGATATTTTCCTTCTTGACCCCGCCATCGATCTCGACATCGATCGAAAGGCCACGCCGGTTGAGCTCGCGGCGCACCTCGCGCAGCTTTTGCAGCGATGCGGGAATGAACTCCTGCCCGCCGAATCCCGGATGGACGCTCATTATGAGAATCATGTCGAGATGCTCGGCGGCCGCGATCACGCGATCGATGGCGGTTTCGGGATTGACGCCGATCGAAGCGCGCGCGCCCAGCTCGCGAATCCGCTTCGCCATCTTGGGAATGTCGGGACAGACTTCGCAGTGGACCGAAACCGAATTGGCGCCCGACTTGATGAAAACCTCGACGTATTTTTCCGGCTCGCTAATCATCAGATGCGCGTCAAGCGGCAGCCGGGTGATCTTGCGAACCGCTTGCAGGATTGGCACGCCCATCGAGATGTTTGGTACGAAGTGCCCGTCCATCACGTCAAAATGAAGAAGGTCCACCCCGGCGCGTTCGACCGCCGCGATCTCCTCGCCCAGCCGCGTGAAATCGGCGGCGAGTAATGACGGAGCGATTTTGTCCGGCGGCTGCATCCTCGCACGATAGCGTCTCGCTCGCCCGCCCGCAAAGTTCAGCAGCGTAAGATCCGCGCGGCGAAGAATCCATCGAGGCCGGATGAATCGGGACGCGTCAGCAGCGTGCCATCCTCGCGCAGCAAGTCGGCGATGCGCTCGTCCTGCGGAACTGCATCGATGCAGAATTGTGGATTTTCGCGTAAAAATGCCGCGACCACGCCGGCGCCTTCCTCGGGCATCAGGCTGCACACCGAATACAGCATTGCTCCACCAGGGCGCAGCAGCGCGGCCGCGTTGCGCAACATCGCGAGTTGCAGCACTGCCATCCGCGATGGATCGGCCGGCTTAAGTCGCCATCGAATCTCCGGATGCTGGCGGAGGGTGCCGGTTCCGGTGCATGGCGCATCGAGCAGGACGTAGTTGAAACTCGCCGGTCGCAGCGGAACCGCCTTGGCAACATCGGCGCGTACGCAGAAAAGATTTTCATGCCCGAGACGCTTCGCCACGTCACGCATGTTTCGGAGTCCAGCCAGGTTCAGATCGAGTGCGATCACCTTGCCGCGAACCCCGACCAGCTCGGCTAGATGCGTCGCCTTGCCACCGGGCGCAGCCGAACAATCGACGACGGTGGCTCCGTGCGCGGGTCCGAGCATCCTCGCGATGATTTGCGAAGCTTCAGATTGCACATGAAACAGCCCCTCGCGAAAACTTTCCGAATCCAGATGCGGCGAGCCTTTCAGAATCAGAGTCTCGGGAAAGCGTCCTTCGGCAACCACCTCGATACCGTCAGCCTTGATGCGCGCGAAAGTGCCCTCGCGCGGCCCGCGCTCCGGATTGATGCGAATCGCGGTTGGCGCAGCCTCGTTGTCGGCGGCCATCAACGATCCGGCATCGGCGTGGCCGAAAGTCGCGATGAATCGTTCAGCCATCCATCGAGGATGCGACACCTTCAGCGCGAGCGATGCGACCTCGTCATTCGCAATCTCGAAGGCGGGCGCGCCCAGACGGGTGGCTTTGCGCAACACCGCATTGATGAAGCCCGAGGCGTCGCGGGTGCGCCGCTCGGAGTTCGCTATCGTCACGGCGGTGTCGACCGCGGCATGCTGCGGAACGCGGTCGAGATGACGCAACTGAAAGAGCGCCAGACGGAGAATCTCGAGGACCGCGGCGTCGATTTTCGCCAGCGGTCGCAAGGCCAGTCGCTCGATCTCGAAATCCAACTGACCTCGCCACGCGATCGTCCCCAGGACCATCATCGTGATGAGGCGGCGATCGTTAAGTTCGAACTCGGGAAGGCGGCTGCCAAGCAGTGCGTCGGCGTACGCGCCTTTGTGGTTGACGCGAAACAGAATTTCGAGCGCAGCCTTGCGCGCCGCTATTCCGGCCGATTCCTTTTTCGCAGTTGCCAAATCACGCGCCCAGTTGCTGACCAACTGCGAGGCGCCGACCGCGCGCCCAGTCGCCGGCGCGCATGCGCTTGCGCCCAGGCGCCTGCACCTCGACCAACTCGAGCGCTCCCTCGCCGCACTTCACGACAGGACTCGCTCCCATGCTTACGATGTGGCCTGCTGCCTCGTTACCAACAGACTCGATGACGCGCGCGCGATAGATCATCAGATCGCTTCCATTAAATGTGGTTCGCGCGACCGGCCACGGATCATATGCGCGCGTCATCCGCTCGATCTGCGTCGCCGGCGAATGCCAATCGATCGTCGCATCGGCCTTGGTGATGATTTTGGCGTAAGTAGCGAGGCTCTCATCCTGTGGCGTCTCGATGAGCTCACCGCGACGCAGCTTTTCCAGCGCCTCCAGCAGTGCCTCGGCGCCGAGTTCCGCGAGCTTGCGCTTGAGCGAGCCGGTAGTTTCATCCTCCGCGATCGGAATCGCCCGCGCGTGCAGCATCGCGCCGGCATCCATTTGCTCGGCGACGCGCATGATGGTGACGCCAGTCTCGCGGTCGCCGGCGAGAATCGCGCCTTCAATCGGCGCCGCACCGCGATGACGCGGCAACAGCGACGCATGCACATTGATCGGCATGATGCGCGGCGCGGCAATGACTTGATTCGGCAGGATGCGACCGTAGGCTGCGACGACCAGCAGGTCGGGCTCGAATGCCTTCAGCTCCGCGAGAAATTCCGGAGTTCGAATCTTCCTGGGCTTCAGCGTCGGGACCCCATGCTGGGCCGCGATTGCCGCGACCTCCGACGGCTGCGGCTTCTGGCCGCGTCCGCGAGGCTGGTCAGGCCTCGTCACGACACCGACGACGCGGTAGTTCTCGCCCGCGGCGATTACCCGTTCCAGGATGTGGGCGGCCAGCTCGGGCGTGCCCATGAAGACAATTTTCAGGGGCTGCGGCGCGTTCAGATCTGGACCGAGGGCGGCCTCGCCTTTTCGTAGGTACCGTCTTTGATCATTTTCTTGACTTTGCGTTTGTAGATCTCGCGCTTGAGGCGGCTGATGCGATCGATGAAGAGTTTGCCGTCAAGATGATCGATCTCATGCTGCAGCGCGACCGCGAGGAGGTCATCAGCCTCGATCTCGATTTGCTTTTGGTCGGGAGTCCACGCGCGCACCAGCACTTGCGCGGCGCGCTTCACGTCCGCGGTGAAGTCGACGATCGACAGGCATCCCTCTTCCCAGAGAATCGATCCTTCGGCCTCGACGATTTCAGGATTGATCAATTTGAGCAGACTCTTGCCGGGATTGTCGTGATCGGTATCGAGCACGATGATGCGCTGCGACGAGCCGACCTGCGGAGCCGCGAGGCCCACGCCGGGCGCCGCGTACATGGTCTGGGTGAGGCTGTCGATGAAGCTCGCGAGCTTGCCGTCAATGTTCGCGACTTCTTGCGCCGGCTCCTTCAGCGAGGGCTCGGGGTATTTGAGAATTCTAAGCAGTGCCATTTGATGAAAGGGCAGCGCGTCGGGCTGCGCCTGAACGATCATTCTATCAAAGGATAAAAATCCTAAAAAGGTGCATGCGGAAAACGATTTACGCGGCCATGCCCTGTTTCGCGAGGAACGTCTCCATCGCGCGTACGCACTCTTCGGGCTTCTCGATTTGGAGAAAATGGGTGGTGTCGCGAATCGCCTCGTACTCGACCGCCGTTTCCTCGGCTACCGCTTTGCTCAGCAGGCCCGGCACGCTGGCGCCCTCGATATCCGGATCGGCGCCGATAAGTTTTATCGGCGCCTTCACGTCGCCGAGCCTCACCCACAACGACGGGTCGCGATTTTCGTCGAATACCCGCGCCTCCAACTCCCGCGGACAGGCGAGGATCCATTCACCGGTCGCAGGTTCCTGGCGAAGGGTTGCACGCGCCATCAGCTCGTAGGCCTCGGGACGCCATCGCGAAAACACCTGCCGCGATGCGAGCTGCTTCGCGAAATCCTGCAAAGTCGCATAGCGCTCGGTGCGCTTGCGCGCTCGAACTGCCAACTGATCCTTGTCACCCTGCTGAGCGTTGCGCAGCGGATGCCCATCGCGGGGGTAGATCGGCGGATCGAAGAGCACCAGCGCGCGCCATCGATCCTGATGCTGCAGCGCATGACGAATCGCGATCAGTCCCGAAAGCGAATGGAAGACCCCGGCGATGGGTTTGCCGCCGAATTCGCGCTGAACCTCGGCGAGCGTCTGCTCCAGGTCCACCACGAAATGCGCCATGTCGTGGCCTTCGCCGCCATGCAGCGGATTCTCGCCATGATTGCGCACATCGAACAGGATCAGGTCGTAGCGATCGCGCAACAGATTCCAGAATGGAAAGTATGCGTTCACCGCCAGCCCGTTGCCGTGGCTTAAAAGGAGGCGCGGTCCAGCAGGATTTCCGTGGCGGCGCACGATGATGGGCGCACCGTCTGTCGTTTTGAAACGTAGGATGCCGTTGGGCTCGGGTAACTGGACCGCGTGGTCCATCTCGTTTTTCGATCCTTCATTCACCAGCTGATTTTCTCAGAGCATGCGGACGGGGTCGATATCGATGCCGAGATAAACATTGCTTTCGCGGGCGCGCCGCGCAAGCGTCATCTGCATCGCGGAGAGCGCGGTGCGCAATGCGGTAAGATTTTCAGATTTCACCATCACCTGCCATCGATAGCGCTTCTTGATGCGCTCAATGGGTGCCGGGGCGGGCCCCAGCACGCGGATAATGTCGGGCGACGCCGTCCTTCGATACGCATCGGCGGCGCGCGCGAGCGCGTGTGCGGCGGCGGTCGCGATGCGCGACACCGCCTCGGGATCCTCGCCCTCGATCCGCACCATCGCCAGCTTGGCAAACGGCGGATACGAAAGTTCGCGGCGCAGCTCCAGCTCACGGCGGATGAAACGCGGGTAATCCTGCTCGCGCGCGGCGCGGATGCTGTAATGATGCGGCGCGTAAGTCTGGATGATTACGCGGCCGGGACGTTCGCCGCGCCCCGCGCGTCCGGCCACCTGGGTCAGCAATTGGAACGTTCGTTCGGCCGAGCGGAAATCGGGAAGATTGAGCGAGGCATCGGCGAACACCACCGCGGCCAGCGTCACGCCCGGGAAATCGAAGCCCTTGGTGATCATCTGGGTGCCGACCAGCACATCGATTTCACCGGCGCGCAATGCGGCGAGGATGTCGGCCCGCGCGCCCTTTCGCCCGCTGGTGTCGCTGTCCATACGCTCGATTCGCGCGGTCGGCATCAACTCTGCGAGCGCCGACTGCAAACGCTCGGTCCCATAGCCCTGCCCGCTGAGGCCGAGTTCGTTGCATTCGGGACATTGCTCCGGCGCGGCGGCTCGATTCCCGCAATAGTGGCATCGCAGCGAGCGGTCGCGCAGATGAAACGTCATGCTGACGCTGCAGTTGGGGCATGCGATCACGTTGCCGCATACGTTGCACTGAAGAAAATTGTGGTACCCGCGACGATTCAGGAAGACCATGCTCTGCCCGCCGGAGGCGAGGTTTTCGCTCAGCGCCGCGACCATTTCGGGCGAGAGCGGCACCGGGTCGGGTTTCTTGTCGTCCGGCTTGGCCGCGCGAGCCTGTGCGAGTCCGATGCGCAGATCGATGACTTCGACATTGGCCATCGAGCGATCGTTGACGCGCTGCGGCAGACGCAACAGGTGATAGCGTCCGCGTCGCGTATTGGCGAATGATTCCGCCGACGGGGTGGCCGAACCGAGCACTACCGGGCAGCGTGCAAAGCGCGCCAGCACCACCGCCAGATCGCGCGCGTGATAACGAATGCCCTCCTCATTTTTGTAGGCGGCATCGTGCTCCTCATCGACGACGATCAACCCGGCATCGTGCAGCGGCGCGAAAATCAGCGAACGCGGTCCAATCATGATGCGCGCCTCGCCCGAAAGCGCGGAGGTCCAGCTTGCCCACCGCTCGGTGACGTTCTGCGCGCTATGCGCAATCCCCACCAGCGAGCCGAAGCGCGCGCGAAACGATCGGACGACTTCGTCAGCCAGGGCGATTTCCGGCACCATGACGATGACGTTGCGCCCCGCCGCGATCGCGCGCGCCGCCAGTTGCAGGTAAACCTCGGTCTTGCCGCTGCCGGTCACGCCATGAAGCAGGAAGCTCTCGTAGCGCTTCTCTTCGATGGGGCGCGCGACGGCGTCGATCGCAGCGCGTTGCTCGGGGGTAAGTTCGTATGCCGGCAATCTCGCGGGCATCGCACCGTTGGCCGACGTCGCAACATGCGCGGACAGCGGCGCAATCTCCATTCGCACCACGCCACGCCGTTCGAGGACCTTGAGCGCGAGCTTCGCGCCGGCCACTCGCTCCTCGAGCTGCGAGGCTGCGAGGCTTCCGCCCGCCGCCGCGATCACCGCGACGACCTCGCGCTGCTTTTTTCCGCGCAGCGACTGCGCATCCGCATGGCCGACGAGGTGGACGACGGGATCGCTTAAGTCGCGATGGCGCCCGCGCGTCGAGTCGATCGCCTCGACAATCCCTTCCGTCATCAGCGAGGCCAGCGCCGAGGTCACCGCTTGCGCGGCTCCGAGCCGCGCAAGCTGACGCGAATTGAGGGGATGCTTCGCGATCGTTTCGACGATTTTCCGTTCGATGTCGGTGTACGCCGCCTGCCGGAGTACGTCCGGTTGATGAGCGAGCTTGTAAATGAGGCGGGATTCGACCCGCGCGACGGCAGGGATCACACTTCGGTAAACTTCCGCCAGGGGCGCCATGTAGTAGGTCGCGAGGAACTCCATCATCTGGAGATGCGGCCGATCGAACAGCGGTCGCGGCTCGAGCACTTCCAGAATCGGCTTCAGATGGCCATTTACGCCGGGAAAGCTGGGCGCGGTTTCGAGCACCACTCCAGTCACTTTGCGCGACCGCAACGGGGCCAACACGCGATGGCCGGGGCGTATGCGCCCCTCCAGTTCCGCGGGAACCGAATAGGTCAGTTCCTCGATCCCGCGGACCGCGCCAACGACAACCATCCGAACTTGCATTGATTGGTGCGACGCTTCGCCGTCGTCGCAAGGAGAGGATGCTACAACGGCTCGGGCACCATCGCACGATCAAATTCGCGCGACTATCCACAGAAAAATGAAGACGCGCACCTTGACTGAGGATGCGCGCCTTCGAAGCGGATCGCGAAGCGACTTTTCTAGAAGCCCATCGCGCTCTTGACTACTGCGTCAGTCGTGAAATCGGCCGGGGTTACCGCGCCCATGTTGATGTACCAGCATTCGCGTTCCGGAGCGCCCGGCGTCGGCAAATCGCAGAAACTCGACATGCCGTTCTGGACGTTGGTGCTGGTGCCATTAACCTGGAACACGCGCTTGAACGGATAGATCGCCACCTTCGCATCCGGGACCGGGCGGTCGCGGTAGGTCAGCCAGTTGCAGAAGTTGACCATCAGTTCGCCGCGCCGGTCGTACATGTCGTGATAGACGACCACGTCTGCTTCGCTGTCGACATAGACCAGATGCTTGGAATAGAGCTCTTCGCCAATCTTCTTGCGATTGGGGGTGGTCTCGACTACGTAAACCCGCCGCATCTCCCATTCCGCGGGGCATAGCGAGCCGCCGCCATCGTAGGGGCAGACATTGCCGGGCACCACGCTCACATGCATCGCGGCCAGCATCAGCTTCTCGCCCAGGAAGCGATAGGTGTAGTTCTCAACCTTCGGGTTGTAGCCTTCCGCATCGTCGAAGCTGAACTGCAGCGTCCCCGCGGCGTCGCCCATGATGGCTTCGTTGAGGCGGCGCATTCTGCGGGTGGCAGGCGAATATGAGTAGGCATCGTCGGCCCGGTCCGGATCGCCATAGCGGTACCGCAAGGCTCCGCCGCCACGCATACTCTGGGGCGAGAGCCATGGAAACGCGCGGGCGCGGAACATGATGTTGGATTGCTTATATTCCGGGTCGGTCGGCAGCGGTTCCACTTCGGTACGGCCGACGGTGTTGTAAGCGCCGTAGTGACCGATCATCTGATAATCGATTTCTTTGTACGGATTGCCAAGTTTCTCGTAAACCTCAACGCAACCGAAGTAGCGCGAATCAAAGTCGTCGGTCCACATCGGGCGGAACATGACGTTCCAGATAATCTTGGCCCCGATATCGGGATCATTGGCGTCGATAAGGGGAAATGGCTGACCGGCGACGTAACCTTCGAGGGAAAGTCGATTCTTCGCAAGTTTGACCTGGGAGGAATATTTCTCAGTGGCCTCTTTGTAGGGTGGCGGCCAATCGATGCGCCCGGTCGGAATGATGTTCATCACCATTCCATTTTTGACGCGCCAAAAGACTCCCGGAGCGACCAGATCCTTCACCAGGTTGGCGTTTTCAGGAGTAATCTTGGTCCCCGGTTTAATCTGAGCTAATGCGGGCGCCGAGCTGCCGGCTATAGCAGCCAGGATCGCGAAACCAAGCAGATTACGAAAAACATGATGGCCGACCATTCTCATCACTCGATTCCCTCCACTAGAGGCGTTAGGGGTACTTACCCGATCTCTCAGCCGGACTTATGACTATTCCAGCGTTTTTGTCAACTGCATTTCTTCAGCCCGAAAAGCAACTCGGATCTGACGGCGAGATGCCGGGTCGCCTGGCCGGGTCAATGTTGCGAATTTTCAGCGCAGAATGCCGCTGGCGCGGACCTGCTTTCATGCGCGCCGCTACTCTGATTGAATCGAGACTCCGCCGCGGCGAGTCGCGGCGATAATCAGGAACCTCAACAATGCTGCGTTTTCTTACCGCCGGCGAATCGCACGGCCCCGAACTGGTTGCGGTGGTCGAAGGAGTACCGGCCGGCTTCGATATCGATATCGCGAAGATCAATGCGGACCTCGCACGCCGCCAGAAGGGCTACGGGCGCGGAGGCAGGATGCTCATCGAAAAGGATGAGGTGCGACCGGTCTCCGGAATTCGCTTCGGGCGCACTATGGGCAGCCCGATCACCTTCATCATCGAGAATCGCGACTTCAAAAACTGGCAGAAACGGATGTCGGCCGATCCCAACGATCGCGGCGAGGCAACCATCGTCACACGCCCGCGCCCTGGTCATGCGGACCTTGCGGGCGTGCTGAAATACAACCTCGAGGATATTCGCGACGTGCTCGAGCGGGCCTCGGCGCGCGAGACTACCGCACGCGTCGCGATTGGCGCACTGACCAAGGAACTGCTCGCACCGTTCGGCGTTTCGATTCTCGGATATTGCGTGAGTATCGGCGCGACTGAAGCGAAGACGCCTGAGAATCTCGACCTCGAAGAGCTGCGGCGCATCACCGAGGAATCGCAGGTGCGGATGGCCGATGCGGATGCCGAGCGCAAGGTCATCGCGGAAATCGATGCGTGCAAGAAAACCGGCGACACACTCGGCGGCATCGTCGAAGTGATCGCGACCGGGCTTCCGGTTGGCCTCGGCAGTCATGTGCAATGGGACCGCAAGCTCGATGGACGCCTGGCACATGCGCTCCTCAGCCTGCAGGCAGTCAAAGGCGTCGAGATTGGATGGGGCTTCAAAGCGGCGCGGGTGCGCGGTTCCGAACTGCACGATGAAATCGGCTACGACCGCGAGGAAAGCCGCTTCATCCGGCACTCCAACAATTCGGGAGGGACCGAGGGCGGCATGTCGACTGGAGAGCCGCTGCGAGTGCGGGTCGCGTTCAAACCGCTTTCGACGCTGATGCGACCGCTGCGTTCGGTCGATATCAAGAGCAAGGCCGAAGCGGTGGGCGCGATCGAGCGCTCCGATGTTTGCGCGATTCCCGCCGCGGCGGTGATCGCGGAGACGGTGGTGGCCTTCGAGCTGGCGAATTGCTTCTTCGAAAAATTCGGCGGCGACTCGCTGGTCGAAATAATGCGCAACTATCGCGGCTACCTGGAACAGGTCCGCAACTATTAGGTCCTTATGGCGCCGTGTCTAATCCTGACCGGCTTTATGGGAACCGGGAAAAGTTCCATCGCGCCGATCCTCGCCCGATGGCTGGCGTGGGCCTACTTCGACAGCGATGAGGTCCTGGTGGCACGCGCCGGCAAACCCATCGCGGCAATTTTCGAGGAGGAGGGCGAGGCGCACTTCCGCAAACTCGAGCGCGAGGTGATCGCCGCTCTTTCGCACGACCGCCCGCGGTGCCCGCTGTCCGGAAACCGTCTTCCCGCGGTCATCGCGACCGGAGGCGGCGCCTTGATGGATGACGCGAATTACCAGGCTTTGAACGAGGCCGGCGTGATCATTTGCCTCAGCGCGCGCCCCGAAGTGATTGCGCGCCGCGTCGAGCGCTCGCGTACTCGGCGTCCCAAGTTGCTCGAAGGCGGCAAGCCACTCGGCCAGCGCATCGCGGATCTTATGGCGCAGCGCAAAGATGCATACGCGCGCGCGGCGGCCGTAGTCGATACGTCGGATCTGAGTGTCGAGCGAGCAGCCGAACAGGTGCTCGCCACCTTCATCAAACACGGAGCCTCGCGATGCGCACCTTCCGCCTAGAGCTCGGGCGCGACTCGCATCCGGTCCACGTTGGCGCCGGCATTCTCGATCGCGTAGGTGAGCTCGCGCGCGAGGCTGGCCTCAAGCCGGGCCGCGCCGCACTGATCGCGGATTCGAATGTTGCGAAGCTTTATGCGAGCCGGGTGACGACCTCGCTGAAGGCTGCGGGGTTCGATGCCATCCTCATCGAGATTCCGGCGGGCGAGACCAGCAAGTCGCTGAAGATGCTCGCCACGCTTTATGATCGCATGACCGAAGCTGAGCTCGATCGTCAGAGCGTGGTCTTTGCGCTGGGAGGTGGCGTCACCGGCGACCTCAGCGCATTTGCGGCGGCGACCTATTTGCGCGGCGTCCCGGTGGTCCAGATTCCCACCACGGTGGTCGCGCAGGTCGACTCGGCGCTGGGCGGCAAGAGCGGGGTGAATCATCGCCTCGCCAAAAACCTGATCGGTGCCTTCTACCAGCCCAAAATGATTCTCGCCGACGTCGAATCACTCACGACTCTGCCGGAGCGCGAGTTTCGCGAGGGCCTCGGCGAAGTCATTAAGTACGGCGCGATTATGGATGAGCCGATGGTGGGTGACCTCGAGCGCGACCTCGACGCCATCCTGCGGCGCGATAGCGGAGTTCTCGCAGCAGTGGTCGAGCGATCCCTGAAGCACAAAGCCTACGTCGTCGAGAATGATGAGCGCGAAGGCGGACTGCGGAAGATCCTCAACTTCGGGCATACCATCGGGCACGCCATTGAAGCCTCGTCGGGCTATGGCAAATACCTGCATGGCGAGGCGGTGGCGATCGGCATGGTGGCCGCATGTGGCATTTCGCGGAAGCTGGCGGGCCTTGGCGAGGAAGAGAGCGAGCGTCTGGTAGAGCTAATCGGGCGTGCTGGGCTGCCGACGTCGATGGCATCGCAGTGGCGGACCGAAGATTTCGAGCTTGCGCTGCGTCTGGATAAGAAGCGCATGGAAAAACAGATCGAGTTCGTTTTAATCGATCGGCTTGGTCATGCGTTCACTCGTAAGGTCCCTATCGAAGGAATCTTTTCTCTGCTCGCCTGAACGCAACTTTCGGCCCTTACTATCGTCTTGTTGAATATCAGCACCAAACAATCCGTCGTTTGGGATAACGTAGGTTCTTTTTCATCCGCTTTAGATGCTTCAAATGAATGAATCTTTGTCTAATCGACGAGTTACCTGCGCAATTACCTTTGTTTGGCAACCATATGCATTGGACCACAAAGATGCTGCGTAGTGTGCTAAATAAGGGGAACGAATAGTAGGACTAGCGTTCGTTGTCCGAAGGGTGTATTAGTTGATGTGGGGGCGTCGTGCGAAGGTCCGCGCCGACGCAATTGTTTTCGAGGCGGGGGGATGAAGAGGTGACCTATGGATCGGATCGAAACCGTCAAGACGCGGGTACTCACCGTTCAGGAAGTATCCAAGTACCTCCGAGTGCATCCGTCGACCATCTACAGGATGCTCAAGAAGAATCAGTTGCCCGCCTTCCGTGTAGGTAGCGATTGGCGCTTCACTGTCGAGGCTATCGACAAGTGGCGTGCCGAGGCTGAACAGGGCGCGCTAGGCCATGCTGAAGAGCATATGGCCGAGCCGCAGATGCATCAGCCGGAGCAACACGCGGATAAGTAGGCGCTGATCACAGAATTCCGCGGGGCGCTGAGACCGTCGCGGTTTGTGATAACCGCCAGCAGTCTCCTCGCCCCGCGATAATTTTCTCTCCGGGATTTTCCCGGGTAGTTCTAGCTCTGGAAATATCGACGCGGGTTGTCGACCAGCATCGCATCGATTTTCTCTTGAGCTACTCCGGCCTTCCGCAGCGCCGGCACCACATTCTGGAACATGTGCGAGGGCTTCCAGTTCTCGACCATCCGCGCCAGTTGCGGCGTGATCTCCAGGCCCCGGCCCAGCCAGCATGCGACGCTGTCATGCGAAAGCACGATCTGCTTCTCGAAGCCGATTCCGCATAGCCCGATTAGCGACGCGAGGCGAAGCCGGTCCGGTTGCGCGAAGTCGAGACCGAAGCGATCGAAGCCCAGCAGCACGCCCTTGTCGAGCATGTCGGTGTGATAGCGCAAGTCTGCGATGCCGCAGCTATGGCCGATGATCACCTTGCCGGGGTCCACGCCTTCCGAGGTGAAGATCGCGACCTGTTCGCGCCCCATCGTCCCTTCCTCAGTATGCGTAGTTATCGGCACACCGGTCCGTTTTTGCGCGCGAGCCGCGGCGCGCAGCGTATTCTCTTCGTAGGGTGTGATCTGTCCCTTGCCGGTTGCGCATTTGATGATGCCTGCTTTGATGCCGGTATCGCCGATGCCCTTGGTAATCTCGCCGACGTAGACCTCGGTGATTTCCTCGACCGAGCGCTGCTTGAAGTAAGCGGTGTTGCCGAGGTCCTCCTTATAGAGACCGGTCGCGCACACGATGTTGATGCCCGACTTCTCGCCGACTTCACCCATGAAGGTAACGTCGCGCCCGATGTCCATCGGGCAGGGATCGACCATCGACTGGAGGCCCAGGTCTTTCAGCGGCTTGAGCTGCTCGACGCAGTTCTTGAGCGCGCTTTTGCGATCGAACTTCGGGATCGAGCAATCGAGCTCCCATCCCGCCCATCCGATCAGCAGATGCTCGTGCATCAAAGTGGTGCCGAGCTTCTCCGGCGCGACAGTTCCGGTGACCGTATTGATTTGTTTCATGGTCCGACTCCTTGGCGACAATCGTGACCCGAAACTAGTTCCGGAAGCGGGGCGGCGTCAAACACTCTCTAATCGAAGGACATTGACGAATGGGACTCAGTCTGGATCAGACATCGGAAAAAAATCCGCGTCCATGATCTGCTGAAGCGTCCATTCTGAGGAGGTTGGAATCACCTTCCATTGGCCGCGCTTGAGGCCAATATCCAGTGCGGCTTGCCGTCGTCCGGCCGGGTAGGCCTGTTTGGCCAGATCCTCGAACTGCCCTCGAAGCCCCGGCGACTGACTGAGAATTCGTTCGATCTCGGTCCGGCTACGGTCAATCGTCACTATGCGGCCGCGAGCGCGTCGCTGCTCGGGCTGATATTGCATCTTCAGAAGATGCGCGTAGAGGGCGTGAGCCGCCGAAGAAGTTCGCGTCGTTCCGCACCGGCGATCGCGTCGATCTCCTCGGCCAGATGTTCCCAATCGAGCGCGTCGGCATCGCGGCTTCGCAACAGCGCCGCCTGATGCACCAGCCAGCCGTGGAAGTCTTTTTCAACTGACACCGGTGCTGAGGCGGTCGGTTCGAAGTATGTCGCTGCGCGGCTCATCTAGTTCGGATTATCACGCACGCGGTCAGGACTGAACGTCTTTCTTGCTGAGGAAGGTTGCCAGGATGATGAGGGCGACGCCGATACTGATCGCGCTGTCGGCCACGTTGAAGATCGGATAGCTCGCGTCGTAGTAGTGCACCCGGATGAAATCGATCACGCGGCCGCCGCGCAAAGCGCGATCGATGAGATTTCCCGACGCGCCGGCCAGGATCAGCGCCAGCGCGAACGAGGTCAGCGTAATGTCCTCGGTCTTTGCGAGCATCACCACCAGCACTACGATCGCGATCGCCGAAAGCGCGCACAGCATCAGCGAGCGGACCATCGGCGGCAGATTGACGAACATGCTGAAGGCAGCGCCGGGATTTTGGGTGTAGGTGATATCGAACCAGTTCGGCACCACCGGGATGCTCTCGTAGAGCGTCATGTGCGACGCGATATAAATCTTCGAAAGCTGATCGATGACGACCAGCGGTACCGCGATGAGTCCGACGAGAATCCCGAACGGACGCCAACTGCGCGGCGGCTTGCCACTAGCTTCCGCCATCGCGGGTTCGGGAAATGCGCTCATGCTGCCGCACCGACGACGGCGCGGCAGCGCGGATCGAGCTCGGTGCCTGAGTCATCCTCGAAGTAAATCCAGCATCGCGGGCACTTCTTCCCGCTCGCCCGCGCGCCGATCAAAAGCACCGGCGCGCGTACGCCTTCATGGATGAACTCGCCTTGCGATCTCAAATCCTCGTCGTCCTCGTGCTGCCAACGCGGCGCGGCCTCTTCGTCGCTCATTACCTGAACTTTGGACACGACGAACAGCTCTTTGAGGAGGTTGGCATCGTGGGGAGCGAACGGCGCGCGTGAACCGTTGGACGCGCCGTCGGAAATATGTCCCCAGTTGATGCGTACCGCGGCTTCCAGCGGGGCGCCGATGGTGCCGGCCTGGCGCATCGTTTCGAGCAACTTGAGTGCCTCGTTGCGCACCTCGAGGAGCCGCTCCCATTTTGCCAGGAGTTGCTCATCGGCCCATTCGGGATGCGGCGGAGCCAGCGTCAGCAGATGCACACTCGCGAGCTTCTCACCCGGCATGTGCTGGTAAACCTCATCGGCGGTGAACGGGATCAGCACCGCGAGAATTCGCACCAACGCATCGAGGACATTGTATAGCGCGGTCTGCGCCGAACGGCGTTCGCGCGATTTAGCGCCGCCGCAGTAGAGGCGATCGCGTGCCACGTCGATGAACAGTGAACTCAGATCGATGACCGCGAAGTTCAGCACCGAATGATAAACCGCCTGGAAGTCGAACGCCTCGTATGCCTTGCGGACGTCCGCTTTGAGCTTCTCGGTGCGGGCCAGCATGAAGCGATCGAACTCCAGCATCTCGGCATGCGGCACCGAATCGCGCGCCGGATCGAAGTCCGCGAGATTGCCGAGCACGAAGCGGCAGGTGTTGCGAATCTTGCGATACGACTCGGACACCGCATCGTAAATCGTTTTGCCCAGATTCATGTCGGAAGAATAAACCAGCGACGCATACACCAGCCTGATCACGTCGGCGCCGAGGCGATTTACCGCATCCTGCGCGTCTTCAGTGTTGCCCAGCGATTTCGACATTTTGCGGCCTTGGTCGTCGAGCGTCAGGCCGTGGCTGATGACGTTGCGAAATGGCGCGGATTCGCGCGTCGCCACCGCGCATACCAGCGACGAGGAGAACCATCCGCGCGCCTGCTCGACCGCTTCGAGGTACGCGTCGGCCGGCCAGCGCAGGTCGGGACGCAATCCGAGCACCGCGGCTTGCGAGCTTCCCGAATCGAACCACACGTCGAGGATGTCGTCGGTCTTCGCGAACGATGCGCCACCGCACTTCGCGCACTTCAATCCGGGCGCAGCGAAGTCGCCGGCGGGCCGGACGTACCATGCGTCGGTGCCCTCGCGCGCGAAGATCTCCTCGGTCCGCTTCATCGAGGCGTCTTCGAGCGTGACGTTCGCGCAGGTCTCGCACTTGAGCGCCGGAATCGGTACGCCCCACGCGCGCTGGCGCGAGATGCACCAATCCGGCCGGGTCTGCGTCATGTTGCGGATACGATCGCGCGACCATGCGGGGGTCCAGGTGACCGCGTCGATTTCCGCGATCATCTTTTCGCGCAAGCCCTGATGATCGATGTTGATGAACCACTGCTCGGTGGCTAGAAAGATCAGCGGATTGTGGCATCGCCAGCAATGCGGATAGCTGTGCGCATACATCTCGCTGTGCAGCAACGCGCCGACTTGCTTGAGATGCTCGACAATCAGCGGATTCGCATCGAATACCCGCTTCCCCTGCCATTCGCCGCTGGTGAAGATGCCCGCCCCGTCAACCGGCGTCATCACCGGAAGGCCGTACTGATTGCCGACCACGAAATCCTCGTAGCCGTGTCCCGGCGCCGTATGCACCAGGCCGGTCCCGGTGTCCGCGGTGACATGCGGCCCGTACATCAGCTTCACGTCGCGATCGAGAAACGGATGCCGGAAAATGTCTTTTCCGTCGAGCGCCTTGAGGGCCTCGCGCGAGAGCGCGATCCGCTTTTCGACCGAAATGCCGGTGGCCTTCTCGACCGCCTCGGCGAGCTTATCCGCCACGATGTAGTATTTGCCGCCTGCCTTGAGCGCGACGTAGTCGAATGTCTCGTTGAGCGAGATTCCCAGGTTCGCGGGCAGCGTCCACGGCGTGGTGGTCCAGATGACCGCGAATAATTTTCCCGACTGATGCGCCACCGCGAGTTCCACGCCGTCAGCCTGATCGGATGCCAGCGCCGAGCCGTCGCCTGCATTCGCGTTGAGCGCGAACGCCACGTAGATCGACGGCGAGCGATGCTCCTCGTATTCGACCTCGGCCTCGGCCAGCGCGGTGCGGCAATCGAAGCACCAATGCACCGGGCGCAAACCGCGATACACGTAGCCGAACTCGACCAGCTTGCGCAGCACGCCGATTTCGGCGGCCTCATACTCGTTGGCCATAGTTAGATACGGGTTGAACCAGTCCCCGATGCATCCCAGCCGGCGAAAGTCGGTGCGCTGCAGGTCGACCCACTTCTCGGCTTCGGCGCGGCATAGTTTGCGCAGCTCGAGCTTCGGCATCGTGCGCGCCTTGGGCCCCAGCCCGCGCGATACCTTGTGCTCTATGGGCATGCCATGACAGTCCCATCCGGGAACGAACGGCGACCGATTGCCGAGCATCGAGCGCGAGCGCACCACGAAGTCCTTGAGAATCTTGTTGAGCGCGGTGCCGAGGTGCACGCGCCCGTTCGCATAGGGGGGCCCGTCGTGGAGGATCCAGGTAGCGGCGTCCTTGCGCGTTTCCATCAGGTGCGCGTAGAGGTCGGCCTCGTCCCATTTCTTGAGCATCTCGGGTTCCCGTTTGGGCAGGTTCGCCTTCATCGGGAAATCGGTTTTGGGAAGTTGCAGGGTGGCTTTGTAATCGGTTTCTGGCACTGGATGCTCGCGCGACTGGGCCCGTGAGGCCGCGTCCTTTTCGATGATGTCGAGGGGATCAGATTAACTTAGCCGTCTCCTCTGCGCGAGTGTCACGGTTCAGCCTCGGCATTTGTCATTCTGAGACCAGCTTGCGCGGTCGAAGAATCTCGGATGCGCCCAACGACCGAATGTCACTTCAGCATCCGCACGAGCATCCGCGTTCCACTAGTGCTGAGCGAGCCAGATGCGAGCGCTGAAGTGACATCCGATGCCGCTCCTCTACCGAGATCCCTCGGCTGCGCGCTTCGCGTTCACCTCAGAACGACAGGGATGGCCACATCGCCCGCGCTAGTGGGAACTCTCCTTCACAGGGGGTGCAAATCGGCCTGCGAAGGGAACGACGAATGACTCGTTAGTAGACGCGTAAACGCAATTCGGTAACCGGATCAGAAATAACTTGACGCTAAGTTGAGGAGCGGCTACGAATCGGATGTTTGAAAGTTAAACCGGGATTGTAGTCGCATCCCAAAACTGGCTGGGGACTGCTTCGGATTTCGTCAGGGGCAGTGAGGACGGGGGTCGAGGGAGCCGTTATGTGCGATTACCTGGTCGTGTCGAAGGCCGCATCGTCCCGCCGTCAATACCGCATCGATTCGCCACCCCGCCCGCGCGCTCGCACGCTACAGATCCTTCTGCGATTTCTTTCAGTCGCTAGCTTGATGCTGCTCGCGGGCTGTGCGTCGGAAACCCTATTTCAATCGGATTTCGATCCGACGCCGGTCGGGCAGCCGCCGGCCCACGACCAAAAGGTCGGTACCGCCAATGTGGATGGACCTCCGGGCAGCGTCGTGGTCGTCGCGCCGCCGGTTACGCCGTCCGGCAAGTGGCTGCAAGTCACCCGTTCCAACGGCCCGGCGGTGCCCGGCATGCAGGGCGTTTTCTCACAATTTCGCGGGGACGGAAACTACACTTTTTCGTCGATTCTATACATCCCCGCCCGCAGCGGCCTCGCGACGGTTCAGTTCGAGACTTTTAACCAGCCGATGAGCAATGTGGGGAGTTTCCTGCACCTCGATTTTATGCAGGACAACACCGTACGGCTCGATGACAACGACGCGACCAAGTTCGGTTCGTTTCCGCGCGACCAGGCTTTCATCGTGCAGGTGACGCTGAACATCAGTGCGTCGGCGCAAACCGCGCACATCGTACTCTCCGGGGCTGGCGCCTCCGGGCAAAAGGACTACACCATCCTTGCTCCGTTCGTTGGGATGGCACATCAGTTCGGAGCCATCCGACTATGGATGGGTTTCCCATGGACCGGTTCGTTTGACGCGACCCAAATCGTAGTCACGCGCCAGAAATAGGCGGCACCGGGTTTCGCAAGCGGAAGTTCGCCGAAGGTCTCACTCCGACTAAAGATAGGTCTGGAACGTCTATCGGTAACTGGCGGTGGTATGTGTATAGGTTGCCCGGCCACGGATTCCTATCTTGATGCGCGGCCCCACGCCTCGATGAGATCCTCGAAGGCGCGGCGCAACTCCGGGTCCTTCAGCGGCGGCAACTCCACAATGGTGTCGCGTCGCGCGCGGCACCGCCCGCAGCTTCGGACGCTCGCGCCGGCTCAGCGTGCCCTTCACGAAGCGGATGTCCCGCACGCTATCGTCATGTAGCGCATCGCGCAGGCGCGAGAGGATCTGCAGCTTCATCAGGTTGAGTTCCTGAATCCACATCGCGCCGGATACCTTTACTACCGCGGTGTGAAACTTCAGCGATTGCACCTCGGTCCGGCGCGCGATGGTTTCGCCGACCACCTCCGGCCAGGTCCGAATCAGGCGCACGATGCCGAAGTGTCCCTCGCCGTCGAGGCGATCCAGGATCGGTTGCAACGCGTTCGCGATGCGTTCGGGCGGGCGGTATCGGCCAAGTTTGGAAGTTTTCCCCATCGTCCACAGTCATAGCGCGGTGGATAGGTGCATCGAAAGAGCGCGGCCTGTGGACGGAGGCTTTAGTGACGCATCGATGGCTCACGAAACTTTAGATGCGCATACTCTCCCAATGCATTCCTGACCGTTGCACATGGTTCCATTCCATTAGCGCTACTTAATCAATACGTAACAATATTTTCATCAGATTTCATGATGGCGAAGCTATGGCGAAGAGTTATCAACAGCTATTATGTGGTATTGTGGATTCGTCGCCAATACTACAGGTTGTGTTTCAGCCGCGACTTGATTATCTCCAAACGCACCTAGATGTGAATCAAACTGGCGCCACAGGTGTGGCAGAAAGAGGGAGGCGGGGATGGCTGGCGGGGCGCGAGAATTAGAGACCAACGCGGAACACAGGATGCCGAAAGCGACGGAACAAACCCACTCGAATCCCGCGCCCTCCAACGCGCGGGCGACGCGCGGTGTCGCGCTGGAGCGCTTCAACACGCGCCCAGGCATCGATCCAATGAGCGAACTGGAGTGGGACCTTCGCACCGCTGTCATCACCGGCGAGGATGGCCGCGTCGTGTTCGAGCAGAAGGACGTTGAGGTGCCGCGGGCGTGGTCGCAGACCGCGACTAACGTGGTGGTCTCGAAGTACTTCCGCGGACCACTCAAGGAAGACGCCCGCGATGTCGGCGTGCCCAAGCGCGAAACCTCGGTGCGCCAGTTGGTGCTGCGGGTCGTCGATACCATCGCGGGATGGGGCGAAAAGCAGGCGTACTTTCCCACCTCCGATGCGCGCGAGACCTTCCGCGCCGAATTGCTGCATTTGCTGCTGACGCAAAAAGCCTCGTTCAACAGCCCGGTCTATTTCAATGTCGGCATTGACGAGAAGCCCCAGTGTTCCGCGTGCTTCATCCTTAAGGTCGAGGACAGCATGGAATCGATCCTCGGCTGGTACCGCAACGAGGGGATGATCTTCAAAGGCGGCTCCGGCTCGGGTGTGAATCTGTCGGCCCTGCGTTCGCAGCGCGAGAAGCTTTCCTCGGGCGGCACCGCCTCGGGCCCGCTGTCTTTCATGAAGGCGGCAGATGCTTCCGCGGGCGTCATCAAGTCGGGCGGCAAGACCCGTCGCGCGGCCAAGATGGTGGTGCTCAATGCCGAGCACCCCGACATCAAGGAATTCGTCACCTGCAAGGTTGAGGAAGAGAAGAAGGCGTGGGCGCTCATCGATGCCGGCTACGATGGCTCGCTTGACGGCCCCGCTTACAGCTCGGTGTTTTTCCAGAACGCGAACAACTCAGTGCGCGTTAGCGACGAGTACATGCGCGCGGTCCAGAACGACACCAACTGGCAGACCCGCTATGTCAAGACCGGCGAGGTGGCCGAGGAGTTCCCGGCGCGCAAACTGATGACGCAGATTTCCGAGGCGGCGCATGCGTGCGGCGACCCCGGCATGCAGTTCGATACCACCATCAACCTGTGGCATACCTGCCCGAACACCGGCCGCATCAACGCCAGCAATCCGTGCAGCGAGTACATGCACCTCGACAACTCGGCGTGCAATCTCGCCTCGCTCAACCTCATGAAGTTCATCGACGAGCGCGGAGAGTTCGATGTTCGCGCGTTCCGCCACGCCGTCGACGTGATGATCACCGCGCAGGATATCCTGGTCGACAACTCCTCGTATCCCACGCCCGAGATTGCGAAGAACGCCAGCGACTTCCGCGAGTTGGGCCTCGGCTATGCCAACCTGGGCGCGCTGCTGATGGCGCTCGGTCTTCCCTACGATTCCGAGCAGGGCCGCAACTATTCCGCCGCCATCACCGCATTGATGACGGGCGAGGCATATCTGCAATCGGCGCGCGTGGCGGAACAGATGGGACCCTTCTCCGGCTACGCGGTCAATCGCGATCCGATGCTGAAGGTTATCGAGCGTCATCGCGGGCATGCCTACAAGCTTGATACGTCGTATGTCCCGCTCGATCTGCTGCGCGCCGCGCGCGAGTCGTGGGATGAAGCGCTGCGCCTCGGCCAGACCGCGGGATATCGCAACTCGCAGGCAACCGTCATCGCGCCGACCGGCACCATTGCATTCATGATGGATTGCGATACCACCGGCATCGAGCCCGATATCGCGCTGGTGAAGTACAAGAAGCTGGTCGGCGGCGGGATGCTGAAAATCGTCAACCAGACGGTGCCGCGCGCGCTTAAGCGCATCGGCTACGATTCCAAAGAGATTGGGGAGATCGTCGAGTATCTCGATGAGCACGACACTATCGAGGGCGCGCCGCATCTTTCGGATTCGCATCTGCCGATTTTCGATTGCGCGTTCAAGGCGCGCGCCGGCTCGCGCACCATCCAGTACCAGGGCCATCTCAAGATGATGGGTGCGGTGCAGCCGTTCATCTCGGGCGCGATTTCCAAGACCATCAACATGCCGGCCGAAGCGACGCCTGAAGACGTCGAAGAGGCCTACATGATGGCGTGGAAGCTGGGACTGAAGGCGGTCGCCATCTATCGCGACGGCTCCAAGCGCACTCAGCCGCTCAACACCGGCCGCACCGAAAAGGTCGCCGCGCCGCCGCCGAAATCAAGGCGATGGCAGCGGGCGAGGGCCACCTCAGCCGGCGCAAGCTGCCCGACGAACGCCACGCAATCACGCACAAGTTCGATATCGCGGGGCACGAGGGCTACATCATCGTCGGCATGTACGAGGACGGAACACCGGGTGAGATTTTCATCAGCATGTCGAAACAAGGCTCGACGATTTCCGGCCTGATGGATTCCTTCGCGACCGCGATTTCCTACGCATTGCAGTACGGCGTGCCGCTGCAGTTCCTGGTCGACAAGTTCGCGCACATGCGCTTCGAGCCATCGGGCTTCACCAAAAACCCGAACATCCCGTATGCGAAATCGATCATCGACTACCTGTTCCGCTGGATGGCCTCGAAGTTCCTCGATGAGGATGCGAAGCGCGAAGTCGGTATTGTCGAGCAGACCCGCGAAGGTCTCGAAGACAAGCCGTCGCTCACAATCGCGCATGCGCCGCATCCTGCGACGCCGATTCTGCGCGACGGCAAGGATGATGGGCTTCGGCAGGCGTTCATCAATCAGGCGGATGCGCCCCCGTGTCCGGATTGCGGATGCATCATGGTGCGCAACGGCGCCTGCTACAAGTGCATGAATTGTGGCTCAACCAGCGGTTGTTCGTGAGCTGGAGGTTTTGTTGTGGAAGCTGAGTCGGATGGGGTGAATGAACTTTCGATGGCCGATGACTTTGTCGCGCTGTGCAAACTCGGGCATCCGCTCGATGAAGCGGAGGGCGTCCTCGCCGAGATTGGCGATGTGCATCGGGTCGATGTCCAGTGCCGGATGTGCGGAACGGTTTTCGTCTTTCGAGGTGAAGTAGCGCCGTCGCCCTCATCCGGATGGCGGCTGGTGGGAAGTTCCGATCCGTTGATTGGTGAGAACTGTGTGGCGAAGCGGATGCGCATCGCGATGGCGGAAGAGCGGCGGCGAATGAGGTTTCATGCGCATTGGCAGGACTTCGCGGCGCGAAGCAGATAGCGCAGCGGTGGGGCATGCGGGGATGGGGTGATGCGGCAGGAGCGGGGGTTGTTTGAGGCCCCGGAGGGAAGCGAGGCGGCGGTGAAGAGAGCTTTTGGGGATGTGGCGGTTGTGACGGCGAGTGAGATGGCGCGCGGCGGCGCTTGATTAAGGCTCTCGGGTTTGATGATGCGGGCTTCCTCCGGGGCCCGCAAAGAAAGAGCAAGCGGTCAGCACCGCTTCATGATGTGGTGGGGCGGTTGTGGATGTGGGAACGGCAGGAGGGGCGGCGTGAAAGCGTCGCCCCTCCAAATTTGCGCCATCAATGAGCAAGTTCTCTTCGTGCTCTGCGCACGATTGCTCCCGCCCTTTCGATTTGCTTCGCGCGCACTATCGTCGGCTTATACTTATTGTAGCAATATTCCACAACTTATTATTGACTATCTGAAATCAACGTGGAACGATCCTAAAAATTCTTTGGGGAGGTTGTGCGATGACGCGTTGCAGGAGGCTGACGTGGGCGCTCGCGATGTTGTTTGGAATGATGGTGATGGCTCCGGCAGGCCCTTCACCGATGTCTTCTTCGGCGCAAGCCGCCAATTTCAGCGCTGCCGACGCGTGTAATCCTCCCACCGCGGCGCTCTCATCGATCGAGGAAACCGCGTGGCGCATCTGGGTCGCGGCAACCTGTCCCGTCAATCAGAACCGGTACCCATACGTGGTATGGGAAAACTGGATCGAACAGCAGCAGCTCTACCCGAGCAACCCCGCCAACGGACAAGCAGTACCCAATGCCGGGGGCACCAACCCGATGCATGTTTTGCATGGCAGCCCACTGACTTTCGTCAATGGCGGACTGCCGGGGTCGCCCGACAGCGGTTGCAATGCGGCCAGCACTCCACCGTCCAACAATCCCAACCTCGTGATCTGCGAAGAGGTCAGACTCAATGGCGCCGCCGAGGATTACGTCTCGGGCCGCAGTTTCTGGAATCGGCCCGGGCAGCAAGCGATCGCGGCCAGCCAGGGAACCTTTGACTTCCCGAAACCGAGCGTCGAAATCAAGGCCGATTGGCTGGTGTTGGACAGTTGCAGCTCGCTGCCGACCGGAATTCACGTCGAACAAATCGGCGACACCTGCTACGCGTTGGCCGGAATGCATCTGCTGTCCAAGCTGAAGAAGAATTGGATCTGGGCCACCTTCGAAGCTCAGAATATCGATACCAATCCGAATCGATGCGTGGTGCTTGGATGTAAGGATCCCTGGGGTTCCAATCCCGCCAGGACCAGCGGCGGACCTTCCGGCAACACTCAGTTAACCGCGCGCCTGACCAAGCTCATGCAGGATGCCAACCTCGCGCCGGAATGGTTCAACTATCGCCTCGACGGCGTGCAGACCAGGTATGTCAATGAAAACGGAAAGCCCACCCTGCTCGGCAATTCGATAATCGAGGGCGAGAATGCCGGAGTGCCGCTGGGGCAGGCGTCATGCATCTCCTGCCATGCGGTTTCCTCGATCAACAGTGACGGTACCGATGGCATAACGCTGTTGAATTCGAATCCGGTCGGCAAGCCGCAGCCGCTGCCGAGCGATTCATGGCTCCGCCGCGATTTTGTCTGGTCGCTGAGCGAGGCCTGCCCGGGTTCGTTGTTCCAGATGTGTACGAGCAACTGAGCCGTGAGGCCCAGTTGCTCGGTCTGACGCGGCGGGACTAGGCGCCCGCCGCGGCCGATTGCGCCGATGATCCGTTCTTGAGCTTCGGCATCACGTGCTTGGCCAGCAACTCGATGGTCTGCATCACCTTTTCGTGCGGCAGCGCGGCGACCTGCACCAGCGCCATCAGCAGATCGACGCCTGCCGATTGGTACTGTTTTGCGACTTTCAGGCAATCTTCGGGATCGCCTACCATCACCGAACCGGAATCGATGCGCTTTTGCAGGCTTTCAGTCGACATCCGATAGTCGCCGAGCGCGACCGCCTGCTGCGCCATCTTCTTATAGTACTCGTAGCCCTTGACGTCTTTGTTGGCGAACGGGGTGAAGAGTTCCGCGCCTTTGCGAGTGGTGAAATCGATCGCATGCTTGCCGAGCTCGATCGCTTCCTCGCGGGTCGGCGCGCATACGCACACGGTTGCCGCCGCGACCTTGTCGTTCACGAATGATCCGACCGGCTCGCAGTTCGCGATCGCCTTCTTGTATGCCTCAATCAGCTTGTCGAGGATGCCGGGCTCGGTAATTCCGAAGCCTAACGCGCCGATGCCCTTGTGACCCGCCACTTCCCAGGTTGACGGCTGCGTGGCCGCCACCCACATCGCGGGATGCGGTTTCTGGATCGGTTTCGGAATCACCTCGCGCGGCGGAATCTTGAAGTACTTGCCCTCGAAGCCTTCATAGATTTCCTGGGTCCACATTTTCGGGATTTGCGCGACCGCTTCTTCCCACATCGGGCGCGAGTCTTCGGGGTCGATATTGAAACCACCGAGCTCCTGCTCCGTGATGGAGCGGCCGGTGCCGCATTCGACGCGACCATTGGACATGATGTCGAGCACCGCGATGCGCTCTGCTACCCGCACCGGATGATTGAATGGGATCGGCAGCAGGCTGACGCCATGACCGAGGCGAATGTTTTTGGTCACCTGGCTAAGGGCGCCATACCAGACCTCGGGCGCCGACGAGTACGACCATTCATTGAGAAAGTGATGCTCTACGGTCCACACCGAGTGGTAGCCGAGCTTGTCCGCGAGGATCACCTGCTCGGTTGCCTGATGGTAGATGTCGTACATGAAGTTGGGGTAGTGCGGGCGCGAGCGCTGAATTTCGTATTGCAGTCCTAGCTCCATCGAGTGTTCTCCTTAGATGGCTCTGGTCACCAAAGCATGTTTCGATGCGGTCGTCACCTGCTCGATTTCGCAGTCAGGCGACCGCATTTTTTCAAAGGTCTGGATGCCGTCCGCGGATTTTTCCGGCCGTCATCGAACGGCGACGCCCGCGACTCTCATCTCGGCCGCACTTCTCACCTGATGACTTTGGGGACCGGACGAACTTTGCCGCGCGGATCCTTGTGCCGACGCCGCGCCTGCGCCGCCCATGCCTGCTTGGGCGGATTGTAAACGTGGAAGAAGGAAAAGGCCGATATGGTCAGCGCGTGGAGAATTTTCTCGGTCGCGATCATCTTGGGAATATCGCGCAGCGCCACTAGCACCACCTGCGTCTCCTCGGCGCCATGCGAAACCGGCTTCATTACCTTGTGCACGCCGCGCGCGAGGTACGAATAACAATAGTTCGGCTGGATCGCGGGATTGGGATGCACCCGGCCCAATTCGATGATGTCCTCGGAGTCGTAGCCGCTCTCCTCGATCATTTCACGCCGCGCCGCATCTCGGGGATCCGGATCGTCGGGGTCGACCATCCCGCCCGGCAACTCGACGGTAAAATCCTCGATGCCATGGCGAAACTGGCGCACCATCACGACTTCGTCCTTGGCGGTAAGCGGAATGATATTCACCCAGTTGGGCGCCTCGAGCACGAAGAAGTCTTTCTGCCCGCGATGCGGATGCGCGGAGCGGCGGCGATGCAAATCGAAAATCGGAGTGCAGTACACGGTCCGCGTTTCGACGGTAAGCCACTTGCTAATTTTCAAAGCGTTCTCCGGTCGCCAAACTCAGAACAGCCGGCGGTATTCGATCGCGGGGCATCGATCCATGATGACGGTAAGGCCGGCCTGTTGTGCGCGCGCCGCGGCTTGCAGATGCACCACCCCGAGCTGGCACCATAGAATGCGCGCGCCCTTGGCGATAGCAGCGGCGGCAATCTCGGGCACGAATTCTGAACGCCGGAACACGTCGACGATTTCGACCGGATCGGGAATCGAGGCGAGATCGGGATAGCATGTTTCCCCCAGGTCTTTCATCAGCGCATCAGGTTTCAAGGCCGGGTTTACCGGAATGACCCGGAAGCCATGTGCCTTGAGCAGCTTGGCGATGCTGAGGCTGTCGCGCGCCGGGCTGTCGGAGCATCCGACCACGGCGACAGTGGTTGGACGTGAGAGAATCCCGCGGATCTCGGCGTCAGACGGATTTTCGAATTCCATTAAATGAAGTTAATCAATCAGTCGTCTAGCGACCAGTCCGCCCCCAGGATGCGATCGGCCACCGCCGGAATCAGGCGCTTGATCTCGACCCGAACCTCGGTGAACTTCTCATCGCCCTTTTCGAACGGATCTTCGATATCACCGACTTCATCCGCGAACTCGCGCAACGTATGCACCGGTTTGCCGTCGGCGCCGGGGAACAGCTTCAGCAGATCGATCTTTTGCTGATCGGTCATCGCGATCACCACGTCGGCCTGCTCGAGCAACTCCGGATGGCGCTTCAGGTCGGTGGAGGTCGCCTCCTCGCCGAGATGAATGTTGTCGTCGCGCAGCACCAGGCGCGTATCGAGCGATACCAATGCGCCATCGCGCGCATAGGGCGCGATGCCTGCGGAAGCGACCTGGACGTGGCTTTCGATCCCGCGTTCGCGAAGCTCGCGGCGCAGCATATGCTCGGCCATCACGCTGCGGGCGGTGTTGGCCGCGCAGATAATCAACACGGAACGAAAGCGCGGCCCTTTGCGGGCCGCGCTCTCCCCATATTGCTTGGGTTTGGAGTCGTGTTTAGACGCCACCGGCCATCACTTGTCCCATGCTCTCTTTCTTGGTCATACCCTTGGCCAGTTCTTCCTTGACCTTCGCGCCGAGCTCGTTGGGATCCCAGATCGCCTTCTTTTGGATGCGGCCCGCGGAATGCCATCCCTGCATGAACCACACCGAGCCCATCCCGACGCGGAAGACTTCACCATGAACTTCTTTCGCATCGTCGCTGCCGAGCCATGCAACCAGCGGCGCGACGTTGGCAGGCCCGAATGCATCGAACTCGCCGGCCTTTGCTTGCGGCATCCCAGCGGCGGTCTGCGGAGTCGCATCGACGGTAAGCCGGGTGCGGGCGACCGGCGCGATGGCGTTGGCGGTGACGCCGTAACGCTGCATCTCGCGATCGACGATAATTGCCATCGCGGCCACCGCGGCTTTCGCAGCACCGTAGTTGCTCTGACCGGCGTTGCCGAGGATGCCCGAGTCGGAGCTGGTGTTGATGAGGCGTCCGTTGAGCATGTTGCCGGCCTTGTGCTGTTCCCGCCAATACGAGCAGGCGTGGCGGGCGACGTTGAAGCTGCCCTTCAGATGGACGGTCACCACCGCGTCCCAATCTTCTTCGCTCATGTTGAAGATCATGCGATCGCGCAGGATACCGGCATTGTTCACCACGATGTTGAGCTTGCCGAAATTATCGATCGCGCATTCGATGATGCGCTTGGCGGCCTTGAAATCGGTGACGCTTTCGAAGTTGGCGACCGCTTCGCCGCCGGCGGAACGGATTTCCTTCACCACGTCTTCCGCAGGTGAGCGCGACTGCCCGGTTCCATCGAAGTGTCCGCCGAGGTCATTGACGACGACTTTCGCGCCATGCTTGGCCATCAGCAGCGCTTCTTCGCGACCGATGCCACGGCCAGCGCCGGTTATCACCGCAACCTTTCCATCCAGTAATGCCATTGTGCTAGTTCCTCTTCGCCTTGTTTTTCGGCTTCTCTTTTTCTTGCGAATTGTTCTGGGCCACCGGCGTGACCTCGCCCGGCGCACCGGGTCCGATTACGTCGAATTCCTCTCGGGGTTCGAGCAAGGCCTGGTCCACGTTGCTCGGGATTTCGTAAATCAGATCGATGGTAGTCGAGGTCTTGTCGTCGTCGGAAGGGTAGAGCATCACGCTGCCGGGGCGCCCATCCTTGTGGAAATCGCACGACCAGGTTTTGCGCGCCGGCATGATCAGGGAGGAGGTGATTCTGAAATCGGCTTTCTTCAGCCCCTCCTTGTAAAAACTCACCATCTCGTTGAGCGACGGCGAATGCTTAAGCTCGAAGACAATTTCGCGCATCGCGCCCTTGGGCTTGCGCACATGCTGTACTTCGGCCCCGGGGTAGATCGGCATTCCGGCATAGAGGTCGGAAGGAATCTCTTTAGATGCTTCGTCCTGAACTTTAGTGGTGGGCGCCGCGGCCGGCTCGGTCAGCGCCGGTTTTTTTTCGCCGTGACATGCAGCTAGCGAGAGGATGGCCGTTAGCCCAAGCGCCACCGCCGCGGATTTGAAGAAACCCGCTTTCATCGTCGTCATATGCTGGTTCGGGAATAGCACCTTTTTGGGGACCAGCGAGTTCCTGAAAAAAAGAAACCGCCGAGCGGTCAGACTCTGGATGTAGACTTGGGTGCGCAAGAAGTCAAGGCAGTCCGCGTCTTAACAATATAGCCTTGCGATAGACTTGCGGGGGCGTTGAGTCAGATTGGTGGACAATTTTGGGGCTCGGTAAAATGGCGAAGATTTCGCGCATCACAAACGGCTTGCGCAGGAGCGCCGAGTTGCGCGATTATGAACTGACTTTGCGCGACACCACCAACCTTCCTTCATCGCGGCAATCTCGCAACCTCGTGCAGCATCCAATAGTCGTTTCAGCAGTCGCTCTTGACAAAATTCGGCCTTTGTCGCATTTACACAGTCCGCGGTACCTAATCGGTCCGCGGTCGTTGCGACAGGGGCAAGAACGTCAATTTCGGTCAGAGTGCGCGAAGCGGCCGAGTCATGCAAGACTGAAAATTGAGAACCGGCGGATTCGCAATTAATTAAGGTTGGAGCGGGACCTCATAAGCGCCGCTCAAATCTCGGGACAGGTGAAAGGATAACAATGGGCAGTCAGTTCAGTATTTTGGCGATGATTCAGCAGGGCTACTACGCGACCTATCCTCTGCTCTTCATCTCGGTGGTGTGCCTGGCGATCATTTTCGAGCGAGTGTGGGCGTTGGCCGGAATTCAGACCAAAGCCGCCAAGCTCGCCGATTCGTTGGTGCCCTCGCTGCGGCAGGGCAAGTTCAACGAAGCGCTGCAGGCGACTCAGGCGCGCAGCAATCCGGCGGAGCGGGTCTATCATGTTCTGATCGCCGCCGCGCAAACCCTCGATCGCGACCATCTGGTCGAACTCGACGAGGAGCGCCGCTTTCAGGAGACCCTCGAACTTAATCGCTACGTCTGGGTGCTGGCGACCTCCGGCGCCTCGGCTCCGTTCATCGGACTGTTTGGCACCGTGGTCGGAATCCTGGTCGCCTTCCAATCGATGGCAATCATGGGCACCGGCGGATTCTCGGTCGTCGCAGCCGGTATCTCGGAAGCTCTGATATCCACCGCGCTCGGACTCGCGGTCGCGATCGTCGCGGTTATTTTCTTCAACTACTTTTCGGTGAAGATCCAGAACATCAATGCGTTGCTGCAGATCAACGGCGATCGATTGATCGACGCCGCGCTGCAGGGGAGACAGGCCGGTGGCCGTTAGCGGACCGAAAGGTGGCGGCGGTGTCTTCGCGGACATCAATATCACGCCGCTGACCGATATTTTCCTGGTTCTGCTGATCATCTTCATGGTTACCACTTCGGTCACCGTGGAATCGGCGGCGCATGTCGACCTGCCGCTGGCGGAGAACACCTCTCCTGAGAACAAGGGCGTGATTGTGACCTATTCGTCGCAGCACGAGCTGTTCGTTAATTCGAAAGACGTGCCGGAGCGCGAGCTGGTGACGCAACTGCGCGAGGCGCTGGAGAAGATCGACCCCAAGATGGTGGTCTTCCAGGGCGATCGGAAGGTTCTGCTGGGCGATATGGTGCGCATTCTGAACACCGCGAAAGCGGCAGGTGCGGCGACTATCGCGATCGGAGCCAAACGCGCCACCAGCGGCCAGATCGAGCATAACGCGTCGTCGGGAGGCTGATTCAATGGCTGTTAGTGGACCCAAGAGCGGTGACGGCGGCGTTTTCGCGGACATCAACATCACGCCGCTTACCGATATCTTTCTCGTCCTGCTGATCATCTTCATGGTGACCACCGCGGTGACGATTGAATCGGCCGCGCACGTGGATCTCCCCAAGGCTGAGGCGCAGACCAATCCGAACGACAAGCCCAAGGGCGTCGTGGTTACCTACACCGGCGACCATCAGATCATGGTGGACTCGACCAGCGTCACGCTGCCGCAGCTTCAGGGCTCGATCCATGACGCGTTGGAGAAGTCGGCCGACAAGATCGTGATTTTCCAGGGCGACCCGAAAGTCATCCTCGGCGATATGGTCCATATCCTCGATATCGCCAAGAGCGCCGGAGCGGAGGCCATCGCAATCGCGGTTTCGCAACTGCCCCAAGGCGGCGGTGGCGGTGGTGGCGCGGCTCCGGGCGGAATGTAGGCGCGAAAGCGGAGATCACGGTTCGACGAATGACTAGGTTCTAAGGTAGAGAGAAAAGAGAGGCGAACGGAGATCCCAACCAGGTCGGCCTCGCCGACGGGTGGGAAAGCAATCTCGATATGCTTTTAATAGGCGTTATAATTTTGGTCATCTCGACCATCGTCGTTGCCGCGGTGCTGTATCGCGTGATGGGCCAGAAAGAGGCCGCCGCGGAACTCTCACGCGATGACGATGAGGCCGATGCCGAGCGGCTGCAGACCTGGAGGGATTACCTCCGGCTGATCGCGGGACCCTTCCCACTGTCAGTCCTTTTGCACGTTGGTCTGCTGCTCTTCCTGATTATCACCGTCCATGAACAGCGCGGCCGCGAACTGATCATGGTCAACCTCGAAGCCGGCGGCGGTGGAGGCGGTGGCAGCGAGATGAACGATCTCGACATGCCTGAAGTCCCGATGCCGGACACCGCACCGCAGCAGATGGACCAACCGGCCGCGGTTGACACCTCGCAGGCGGTCGGTCTCGCGAACGATTACGTACGCGCTGCCGGCGGCGGCGGTATCGGTATCGGTCGTGGAGGTGGCGTCGGATCCGGTTACGGCAAGGGCATCGGCTCCGGTTTCGGCGGCTTCATCGGAGAGCTGCGGCGCAAAGGCCTCGATGTGGTGCTGGTGGTTGACGGCACCGGTTCAATGAAACTGATCATCGACAACGTCAAGGCCAAGATGACGCAGTTGGTTCATGCGATCCATCGCCTGGTGCCAATCGCTCGTGTCGGAATGGTGGTGTTCGGCGGCAAGGGCAAGAAGATGGATATCCAGCCGTTGACGCTCAACCCCCAGAAGCTGGTTACCTTCCTGGACAACCTGCACGCCGAAGGTGGCGACGAATGGGAAGAGGATCTCGCGGGTGGGGTTAATGCCGCAATCCATCAGATGGATTGGAAGCCCTACGCCAAGAAGGTCATCGTGCTGGTCGGCGATTCGCCGCCCAAGAAGGACGACTTCCAGCCGTTGATCGCGGAGATCCGCCAGTTCAAGGCCAACAACGGAACCTTCAACACGGTCGACGTCGCGGCGGAAGAACATGAGCGCTTCGAGCGCGAGTTCTGGCTGAAGGTGCATCGCGAAGAGCCGCCCAAGATTTCACCGTTGCCGGAGTTTTACCAACAGACCCGCGCATCCTATAAGGTGCTCGCCAACGCGGGCGGCGGAGCGATGCGGAGTCTGAGTAAGGATTCGCACATCAACCAGCAGGTGTTGGTGCTGGCCTTCGGAGAACAATGGCAGGGCCAGGTCGCTGCGTTCGGCCGCGGTATTACCAGCGGCAGCGGAAGTCAGTAAAATAGTAGGTCAACGACTCCATCTCGATGGAGGAGGAGACCATGATGAAACGAATTCTAGCAACAAGCGCGGTCGCTCTGGCGGCCGCGCTTTTGTTTGGCGGCAGCCTCGGCACCTCCACCGCTTCGGCGCAAAACTACGTGATGCGTCGCGTTCGGCAGCCCAAAGATATTCCCCCGACGCTGCGGAAATCGCTCGACGACAAGGTTTCGGAAGACGCCGCGCCCTTCCTCGATAAAGAGGACCAGAACAAGATGAGCGGCAAGCCGTACACCGACTTCGTGCCGAAATTTGAGTATCTGCCGAACTACGGTCCCAACGGCCAACTCTCGACCGTGAGCGTCAAACTGGGCGGCGCCGAATACGATCCCACCAACAAGGCAACCACCAAAGGTACGGCGACCGGCAAGCTCAAGTACCTGGTCTTCAGCTACACCCGACAAGGCAGCAAGTGGGTACCAATCGCGAAACCCAAGTGGGAGAGCCAGGATCTCGGCAAGAACGCCGGCAAGCAGATGACCGAGCATCAGAAGATTGGCGACCACAACAAGGCGATCACCGAAAAGTACAAAGCGCAGCAAGAGAAGAAGAAGGCGCTGGCCGAGGCATTGCAGAAAAAGTTCGGCAGCACTCAGTGATCGTGTTCAGCGCCCGACTCGGCGACCGGTAATGGGTCGGTCTCGAAACTTGTCGCCAGCTCGCGACCCGCGAAATCGTTTGTGCCGGGCGTTCTCCGGATAGGGGCCGTTCGCGAACCACCCGTTGAATCCGAATCGCGCGAAACGCCTCCAAAACGCCAGGGTTCCCACTGCGCTCTTACGACGCGTCGTCGCGGCGCGGGTCGGACGGCACGAACCAGCGCAGCCATTCGGTGAGCGAGTCGCTTAGATGCTTGCGCTCGATCCGGTAGATCCTCTCGCGCCCACGCCGCGTCGCACGCACCAGTCCGGCCCGTTGTAGCACGCCCAGATGTCGCGTTACCGTAGGCCATCGACAACTGAAGCGCTCGGCGATTTGACCCGCGCTCATCGCACCGCCGCGAAAATTCAGCACCAGCAGGATTTCCCGGCGCGTCGGATGCGCGATGGCCTCGAACACCGCCGATTGCCGCGCAATCTTTCGACGCAGCTTTGCAGGCCCGTCCTTCACCCTTCAACCGTCTCGTAGTGCGGAAACTCCATCGCGGGCTGGCCGTCGCGCGGCTCGCACAAGCCTTCCATCGGCTCCCAAATCGCGAGCACCTCGGGGGCCTTGCGTGCGATATCGAGGGCGCCCGGCTTCCATGCGAAGACCTCGCGGAAGTCGTTGCGTGATTGGGCCGCGAGGCCGCGCAACGCCAGCCTCGGTTGGGGTTCGACCAGTCCGAGCCGATCCAGGGTTGGCCAGTGGCGGCGCAACAGCTTGATGAACGCGGCATCGTTGCCGGGCTTTACGCGATAGGTGCAGACGACAATCTGGCTCTGTTTGGTGGCCATGGTAGGCGACGCCTCCGGTTAGTTAGCGATCGCAAATATTATTTAGCGGGATTGCTAAGTAATGCAAACGCAAAGGGAATGAGGTTCGCTCTTCTTGGTGATACGGTCGAAGGATTCCTTCCTGGTAGGGGTGGATACCAAGGGCTCGTCTTCCTTCTGGTAGGGGCGGTTCGCGAACCGCCCGCAGCGATTTTTCGACAACCCGGGATCTCTGCGAGAGTCACCGGATGAATGAATTCCGCCATTCCCCGCACGCATTCCCTGGCGTCGACCGCGATTGTGATGCCGCATCACTTGGATGGCATCGTCGCCATCAGCGATATCGTTGCGGGCGGTTCGCGAACCGCCCCTACCAGAAACCCGCCCGGACGTCTGGTGGGGGCGTTCAAGACGGTCTCGACCAAACACCTCAACGAAATCCGTGGGACCCTAGGCGCGATGATTTGGCAGCGCAACTTCCACGAACACTGGCCGCGCATCCTTTTTTAATCAATAGACGCGCTCGTATTTTCTGGCTGGGTGAGGTGAATGATTCCCGATTACCCGCCCCCCTGGCATCGCGGTGGGATTCCTTCCTGGTAGGGGCGGTTCGCGAACCGCCCGCAGCGATTTTTCGACAACCCGGGTTTCTGCGAGCGTCACCGGATGAATGAATTCCACCATTCCTCGGCTCAGGGCTTGCGCCGCCAGTCATCGCCAAGGTGTACGGCGCTCGGGATTGCTTGCGACCGGGTTCTCCGGGTCGCTTTCCCACCGCCCCGGGTTGTCTCGAATGTACCCATCGATCCGTTCGATCGATCGCTCGTCTCCAATGATGTGCTCGTAAAAGCTTCGCTGCCAGATCACCGCGCCTGGGGTTCTGCGAATTTCGTTGATGCGTCTGGTCGAGACCGTCTTGAACGCACCCAGCTGACGTCCGAGCGGTTTTCTGGTAGGGGCGGTTCGCGAACCGCCCGCAGCGATGTCGGTGATGGCGACGATGCCATGCAAGTGATTCGGCATCACAATCCAGGTATCTGGATCCGAAACTTCGGAGAAGCGAAACATGTGTGCCCAGGTCGCATCGACAATCTTTCCAACTTCATTCAGGCGCATCTTCCCGTCGGCAATTTCACCAAACAGCGAGGCCCTGCGATCAGTGCAAATCGTTACGAAGTACAAACCCTCGGACGAATAGTCATACCCGCGAAGTCGCACAGTATGCCGGCGGGGAATGGTGGAATTCATTCGGTGACTCTCGCAGAGATCCCGGGTTGTCGATAAATCGTTGCGGGCGGTTCCCGCGAACCGCCCCTACCAGAAAGGAAGACGATCGCGTCCGCCAGGAAATCCAATTGTGTCTGCGAACCATAGGCCACTTCGCGGCCAGTCATTCCCAAGGTGTACCGCGCTCCGGCTTGCTAGAGGTAGGATTCTCGGGTCCTACGGATTTCGTTGACGCGTCTGGCCGAGACCGTCTTGAACGCCCCCACCAACCCTCCGAGCGGTTTTCTGGTAGGGGCGGTTCGCGGGAACCGCCTGCAACGATTTATCGATAAACCCGAGATCTTCAGAGGGGTCACCGAATGAATTCCACGATTCCGGTTTGGTAGGCATGACGGTCGCATTTGTTTTGCTGGGTAGGGGCGGTTCGCGAACCGCCCGCAGCGATTTTTCGACAACCCGGAAATCTCTGCGAGAATCACCGAATGAATGAATTTCCACATTCCCCGCACGCATTCCCTGGCGTCGACCGCGATTGTGATGCCGAATCACTTGTATGGCATCGTGTCATCACCGATATCGTTGCGGGCGGTTCGCGAACCGCCCCTACCAGAAACCCGCCCGGATGTCTGGTGGGGGCGTTCAAGACGGTCTCGACCAAACACGTCAACCAAATCAGTGGGACCTCAGGCGGGGTGATCTGGTTCATCACATCGTGGAAGAACCTCAAGGGCCAAGAACATTTTGCTGGGTAGGGGCGGTTCGCGAACCGCCCGCAGCGATTTTTCGACAACCCGGATCTCTGCGAGAATCACCGAATGAATGAATTCCACTTCCCCGCACGCATTCCCTGGCGTCGACCGCGATTGTGATGCCGAATCACTTGTATGGCATCGTGTCATCACCGATATCGTTGCGGGCGGTTCGCGAACCGCCCCTACCAGAACCCCGCTCGGATGTCTGGTGGGGGCGTTCAAGACGGTCTCGACCAAACACGTCAACCAAATCAGTGGGACCTCAGGCGCGGTGATCTGGTTTGTCCCATCGTGGAAGAACCTCAAGCGCCGAGAACATTTTGCTGGGTAGGGGCGGTTCGCGAACCGCCCGCAGCGATTTTTCGACAACCCGGGATCTCTGCGAGAGTCACCGGATGAATGAATTCCACCATTCCCCGCACGCATTCCCTGGCGTCGACCGCGATTGTGATGCCGAATCATTTGCATGGCATCGTCGCCATCAGCGATATCGTTGCGCGCGGTTCGCGAACCGCCCTACCAGAGCCGCTTACGACGCGAGGTTGGATTTGATTCCGTCGTGGGCGGCCTGGTCGACGCGGCTATGGAAGCGGCCATAGCTGAAATAAATCACCAGCCCAATCGCCAGCCAGACGAAGAATCGGATCCAGGTCAGCATCGGCAGACGCGACATCAGGAACACGCAGAAACCGATGCCGAGCAGCGGCACCACCGGCACCCATGGGGTCCGAAATGGGCGATGCTGCTTGGGATCAACGTGGCGCAAAATCCATACCCCGAGGCATACCAGCACAAATGCGAACAGCGTCCCGATATTGGTGAGTTCCGCGATTTCCTCGATCGGCAGCAGCGCCGCGGTGATACCCACCGCGATGCCGGTGGCGGTGGTCGGGATGTACGGGGTTCGGAAGCGCGGATGAATCTTGCTGAATGCGGGAGGCAGTAGGCCGTCGCGCGAGACCGCGAAGAAGATGCGCGATTGTCCGAGCAGCAGCACCAACAGCACCGAGGTGAGCCCCGCGACCGCGCCCGCGGAAATTATTCCCGCCACGAAATTCAGACCACGCGCGACAAATGCCGAGGCGAGCGGCGCGGTCGGATCGATCTCGCGAAAGGGCACCATGCCGGTGAGCACCGCGGCAACCGCGATATACAGCAGGGTGCAGATGAGCAGCGAGCCCAGGATGCCGCGCGGCAGATCGCGGGCCGGATCCTTGACCTCCTCGGCGGCGGTCGAGACCGCATCGAAACCGATATAAGCGAAAAAGATGTAGGCCGCCGCGCTGCTGATTCCGCCTACGCCGTACGGCGCGAATGGAACCCAATGAAACGGATGGACGTAAAATACGCCGACCGCGATTACCACTGCGACGGCGGTCAGCTTGATCGCCACGATGATCGAATTCAGCCGCGCGCTCTCGGAAATTCCAACGTAGAGCACCGCGGTGATCAGCAGGACGATGATCAGCGCGGGCAAATCGATGATCGCTCCCGGCACGCTGCCCGGAGCATGCGTTAATGCGACCGGAAGATGAATCCCGAGCCCCTCCAGAATGACGCGGAAATAGCCCGACCATCCAACCGCGACCGCGGCCGCGCCCACCGCATATTCGAGCACCAGGTCCCATCCGATGATCCATCCGACCAGCTCGCCCATGGTCGCGTACGAGTAGGAATAGGCGCTGCCCGCCACCGGAATCATCGCGGCGAATTCGGCATAGCACAGCGCCGCCATCGTGCATGCGGTGCCCGCCAACACAAACGATGCGATGAGGCCCGGGCCCGCCTGGCGCGCGCCCACGCCGGTCATGACGAAGATGCCGGCGCCGACGATCGCTCCGATCCCCAGCAGGGTCAGGTCCAGCGCGCCCAGCACGCGCTTGAGTCCGCCCGCATGCGTCTCCGCATCGGCCATGAGGATGGCCGCCGATTTGCGGCGAAAGAGTTGCTGACTGAGCGTACTACGATTACTGGTCCCCACTTCCCCTCCTACCGATCCTTGCTCGCAGCCCTGACATTCTGAAACCAGCGCGCCGTTGAAGACTCTCGATCCATCAATAGCCCTCGCTCTCCAAATCAATCGCGACCATGCACGAGCGATTGAGATCGCGATGCCGCGGCATCCATCGTACCATCGCGGTTGCTATCGTTCGGAGCATTGCGGCAAGCGCAGCATCCAGATTCTTCGGCTGCGCGCCTCGCGCTCACCTCAGGATGACAAGCGATGGAGCGCTGCGCGATTGCTTCAGAGCGACAATATTTATCACCAGGATTGGTAACCGCCATCCACCGAAAGCACGCTGCCGGTGACGTAACTGGAGGCCGGACTCGCGAGGAAAATTACCGCGCCGCGCAATTCCTCGGGTTGGCCGAGCCTGCCCAGCGGAGTGAACATTTCCATCCGCTCCTTGTTGGCGGGCTTCGCGATCCCGCCCTCGGTGGCCTCGGTCGGGATCCATCCCGGCGCGATCGCATTGACCAGGATGTTGTGCGGCGCCCATTCGATTGCGAGCTGACGCGTCAGATTGGCGAGGCCGGCCTTGGTCGCGCAATAGGCCGCCAGCCGATAGACCGAGCTGCCGACGCCCGCATAGATCGACACCATGTTGATGATGCGCCCTGGCTTGTGGGTCTCGATGAGCCGGCGCGCGACCCGCTGCGAAAGCAGCATCGGCGCGGTCAGGTTGACCGCCATCGCGTTGTCCCAGAGCTCGCGCTTGAAATTTTCGGCGCGGCCGGTTGGCGATACGCCGGCATTGTTCACCAGGATATCGACGTCGCCAAGTTTCGCGCGCGAAGTTTCGATGACGCGATCGAGATCGGCCTCGATCGCAACGTCGGCGCCGATGCCGATCGCGCGGACGCCATATTTTTGCGTGAGTTCTGCGGCCAGCTTCTCGCAGCGATCGGCCCGTCTTGCCACCAGCACCACGTCGGCGCCGGCCAGCGCCAAGGCCTGAGCGCATTCGACACCCAGTCCCGACGACGCGCCGGTCACCAGTCCGAGATGGCCGCGAAGTCCGAACAGAGCTTCCAGGGAATCCATTTTTTTGGCTAGTCGCCGAAAACTTCCGCGGCTGCTTCCGAAGCCGCCGAGACGGTCCGATCGATGTCGGCGCGGCTGATGCCGTAGTGGGTGACGGCCCGGAAGGAAGTGCTCTCGCGCGCCGAGATCAGAACGCTGCGCTCCTTCATCGCCCGGGCGAAACGGCTCGCGCTCGCATCGTCACCGTCGAGGTCGAAATGGACCATGTTGGTGCGCTGCGCCACCGGTCTCACGTTGATGCCCGCGACCAGCGTCAGCCCCTGCGCGAGCGCGCGCGCATTCTGATGATCCTCGGCCAGCCGATCGACCATCGAGTTGAGCGCGACCAGTCCGGCGGCCGCGATGATTCCCGCCTGGCGCATCCCACCGCCGAGCAGCTTGCGAATTCGATGCGCGCGTCCGATGAAATCCTTGCTGCCGCACAGGACCGATCCGACCGGGCACGCGAGGCCTTTGGAAAGACAAAAGGTAACCGTATCGGTGTAGGACGCGATCTCGCGCGCCGAGGTCTCCAGCGCGATTGCAGCGTTGAAAATCCGCGCACCGTCCAGATGCAGCGGGATCGCGCGCCGATTGGCCAGCTCGCGAACCGCGGCCAGATGCGAAAGTTTTACCGGCGAGCCGCCGCATCGATTGTGGGTGTTCTCGAGTACCACCAGCGACGGCATCGCGAAGTGATCGTCCTGCGGGGCGAAAACTTCCGCCTTGAGCTGATCCAAATCGAGTTCGCCGGCGTCGCCATTGTTGATCGGCGTGAGCATAATGCCGCCGAGCGCGGACGCCCCGCCGGCCTCGTAACAGTAGGTATGCGACTGGTTGCCGACGATTGCCTTGGTGCCGCGCGGGCAGTGGGTCAGCAGCGCGATGAGGTTGCCCATGGTGCCGCTGGAGACGAGCAGGCCCGCTTCCTTGCCGAGCAAGGCGGCGGCGGTCTGCTCCAGCCGGTTGACGGTAGGATCCTCGCCATAGACATCGTCGCCGAGTTCCGCACGCGCGATGGCCTCGCGCATCTCGGGCGTCGGCAAGGTTACGGTGTCACTGCGAAGATCGATCAAAACTTACCCAAAAAATCATCGAGATTGCGGCCCCGCTATTGTTGCAACGGGTATACCGGCGTGACGTTTCCATTGCTGACGTCGACCTGTTGAACCGCGTTCTCCGTGGTATCAGAAAAGTACAGAATTTTGTTGTCCTTGCTGAGGGTGCATCCTGAACCTATGTGACCGTTAACCAAGGTTACTTTGCCTACCTCGCCGGTAGCAGCATTTATCTTGCGCACCGCATGGTTATCGGCGTCTAGAACATAAATGGTGGTGCCGTCGGTCGCCATCGCGCCGGGATTGTTGAACTGGGCTTCGGTAGGGCCACCATCCTTGTCGCCCTCTTCGCCGGTACCGGTAAGCGTCGAGGTCGTCATATTGGAAAGATCGATCTTCCGGATGAGGTTATTTCCGGTATCCGATACATAAACAAACTTACCGTCCGTCGCGACCCCCCGCGGTCTGTTAAACGACGATTTGTTGGTCGGTCCGTCCGCCTTGCCCTCGGTCTGGGCCTGTCCCGCGATGGTTTTGACGATCATGTCCGGAAGCTGAATCATCCGAATCGTGCTGTTGTTGCTATCGGTCAAAAATAGCCGGCTGCCATTAGGGTCGGCGGCGAGCTGGGTCGGCAAATTAAAGTGAGCCGCCGAGCCTTTGCCATCGTCGGTGCCGGGAATATTCGGCGATCCCGCGACCGTCGTGACAACTCCGGCGGGAAGCGCGATCTTGCGAATGATGGAGTTGTTGGTATCGCTGAGGTACAGATTGGTTCCCACCAGCGCGAGGCCGCTTGGGCTGCCGAACCGCGCTGCCGCTCCAGTGCCGTCGGTGCTCCCTTCTTTGAAGAGCTCGCCAGCGATCAGTGCAATCGAATGCGAAGTGAGATCGATCTTGTCGAGGGTATTGTTGCGGCTGTTGGTGACGTAGACCGCGACGCCGTCGGTTGCGAGTCCGCCGGGAAAATCCAGCCGCGGTCCGGTATCCATTTTTGCCTCGGGCGCCTGCGCGTGCGAAGCCGCCGGCAAACCCGCCACCGCGGCGATTGCGCATCCAATCAGAACCGCCCCGAAACGCCGAATGTGCTTGGACATCCTACCCCCTCACTAGACCTGAGATGGTCAGACTCGTTGCTTGTTTTGTGCCTTATGTCAGGAAGCGAAAATTGCTTTCACGATTTCGTCGATCGCGCGCTTGCTGTCGTTTTCATCTGTCAATGACCACGTGACTGCGACGGTGGCCGCGCGGCGCGGCGTAATGCCCTGCCGAATCAGCTCGCCCGCGTATATCAGCAGCCGCGTCGACACGCCTTCTTCCAGCCCCGATGCCTTCAGATGCCGCACCTTCTCGCCCAGCACCGCCAGTTGCATCGCCATGTCGGCATCGACGCCGGCCTCATGCGCGATGATTTCCACTTCCTTGTCGGCGGGCGGATAATTGAACTCGATGGTGATGAAGCGCTGACGGGTCGAATGCTTCAGGTTTTTCTGGATGCTTTGATAGCCGGGATTGTAGGAAATCACCAGCAGGAATCCCGGATGTGCCTCCAGCGTCTCGCCGCGTTTCTCGATCGGCAGCAGCCGCCGATGGTCCGACAGCGGATGGATGAGCACCGTGGTGTCCTTGCGCGCCTCGACGATCTCGTCGAGGTAACACAGCGCGCCGCGTCGGACCGCCTGCGTCAGGGGTCCATCGACCCACACCGTCTCGTCGGCCTGAATGAGAAAGCGACCGACCAGGTCGCTGCCGGTGAGATCCTCATGGCAGGCGACGGTGATCAGTTCATTGGGACCGTTTTCGAGCGCCGATAGGCGATGCGCCATATGCTCAACGAAGCGGGTCTTGCCACATCCGGTCGGGCCTTTGAGGAGAATCGGCAGCCGCGCCTTGTAGGCGGCCTCGAAGATTTCGACCTCGTCCATAATCGGCAGGTAATACGGCGCATGATGCGGGTCGAGGTGTTTAACCTCGGGCCCATCGGTCTGTGATCGGGTGTCGAATTTCTTCAGTTCAATCGCCATTTCTAACCTGCTGAATTGGATACTTCGCGCCAGCGCGATTGTAAGAGAGCATGACCCTAATGTTCAAGCTGAAGTTCGCGAATCTGGCGCGCGAAGATTGACAATATCAGGCTTCCCCAAGGGTTGTCTGCCGTCCGGTTGGATGGAAGTCGTTAACCTGCTCGCTGCCGAGCGCGGCTGCCGCGCCGGAGTGATCATCGCGACTGCCACATCAAACCGGATCTCGCTCCGATCTATTGCATGCAGGATGACGACCGTCTCGAACTCGCGCGCCCTGGCGCGCATAGCGAGATTGGGCCTGTGGAGACAGCAGGGCATCTGCGGCGTGTCAAAACATGGGCGAAAAAAGAGGCGCTCCATCATCGACGGAGCACCTCTGAGGATCATTCGAAAGAGCGAGCGCTACTTCGTTTCGCGCATCGCCTCGATGAGAATCCTGGCCAGCTCGGGGCGGGTGTACTCGGGAGGCGGCGGCTGGCCGGCGCGAAGCAGCTCGCGAACCTTGGTGCCCGATAGCAGCAGGCGATCCTCGTCGGCGTGCGGGCAGGTTTTGAACGACGCCATCGACTCGCACTTCTTGCAATAGAAAGTGTTCTCGAAGTTCAGGGTTGTGATGCCGATTTCCTCGGGCTTGAAGTTTTCGAAAATCTTCTGCGCGTCGTAGGTGCCGTAGTAAGCGCCGACGCCCGCGTGATCGCGCCCGACGATGAAGTGCGTACATCCGTAATTGCGCCGGATGATCGCGTGCAGGATCGCTTCCTTGGGTCCGCCGTAGCGCATGTGCGCGGGCATCACCGAGAGCATCACGCGATTCTTCGGATAGTAGAGATCGATGAGCACCTTGTAGGTTTCCATGCGGACCGCGGCCGGCACGTCGTCGCCCTTGGTTTCGCCCACCAGCGGATGCAGCAGGAGGCCGTCGCAAATTTCCAGCGCGGCCTTCTGGATGTACTCGTGTGCGCGATGGGTCGGGTTCCGCGTCTGGAACGCAACGATTTTTTTCCATCCACGTTCGCGAAATGCGGCGCGCGTCTCGCGCGGTTCCAGCCGATACTCCATGAAGGTGCGACCCGGGATCTCCTCGAACAGCGTTACGCGCCCGCCGAGGCACCACGACGGCGTCGAGGTGACGTTCTTCGCGCCCGGATGCGCGTCTTCGGAAGTTCCGAATACCGCCTTCGCTTCGGCCTCGCGATCGACCTGGTAAATCTCGGCGAGCTTCATAACGGCGAGGCGCGTGCCATTCTCATGTACCAGCGCGATGTCGCTGCCGGTCTTGAGCGAGTGCGATGCGGCCTCATCGACGCCTAGCGTGATGGGAATCGACCACGGCACTCCGGATGCGAGGCGCATTTTGTCGCGGCTGCTTTTGTAATCAGCCTCGCCCATGAAACCGGTCAGCGGCGTGAAGGCGCCTGAGGCGAGCATCTCGAGGTCGGCGGTTTCGCGCGCGCCCAGTTTCACGCTCGGGAGTTTTTCCGCATGCGACTTGAGCGCCGCGCGCTCGGAAGCCGGCGCCCTCAGGTCGTTGAGCTCGCCGCCGCCGTGCGCGGTGATGGGATCGTTTGCGACCGAACTCATTTGGCCCTCCGATTGATCAAGCCTACTTCCTCCAGCCGCGCGATCAGCTTGCCGAGGCTCTGCTCGACCGTTTCAGTGGCGCTGTCGAGCACCAGATCGGGATTAATCGGCGGCTCATAGGGATCGGAAATTCCGGTGAAGTTCTTGATCTCGCCGGCGAGCGCTTTCTTGTAAAGGCCTTTGACGTCCCGCTCGCTGAGCTTTTCGATGGTGCAATGCATGTACACCTCGAAGAACCGCTCGTGTTGCCCGCGCAATTCATCACGGACATCGCGATAGGGCGAGATGGCAGCCGAAATCGCGATCACGCCATTGCGCGATAGTAGTCGGGCGACATAGCCGATGCGGCGGATGTTGGTGTCGCGGTCTTCCTTCGAAAAGCCGAGGCCCTTGGAAAGATGAGTGCGGATTTCGTCGCCATCGAGGACCTCGACGAGATGGCCGCGCGCACGCAGATCTTCGGCGAGGAGGTTTGCGAGCGTCGATTTGCCGGCACCCGACATTCCTGTGAACCACAGGGTAAAGCCCTTGCTCATGTGAGGTTAGTCATACTCCCGAGAATAGATTACTTGTTGAGCTTTGTAAGTTACTTAATTCCAGCAAATGAGACAAGACATCAGCATTAGCGCAGTTGTTCTCGATGGAACGCAAGGTAGAGCGCGGTGCCGATCGAACCGGTCAGCGATACGAATAAGTAGAACACGATAAAACGAACTGTTGGAGGATCGAGCTGATGGAGTGACCAGAACAGGACCATGTTGACCGGAACATAAAAAGCATAGAAGACGGAAATCGGAATGACCCATCGCTTCATGTTCCATAAACCATAAGCATACGTAAGTAGAAACAGACCGAACAACAAACCGAGGATCAGATTAGCTGATGGCGCCGCGAATCGATGACCAAGGATCACGAGGCCCAGGTGGGCCGGATCATTGGCATGCTGCCGCACCTTGGTGATGTCGGAAAGCGCGAGCACGACGAACAGAATCGCCATGACGGTGAGGAAGATGCCTCGCTGCTTCGATGCGTTGCCGCTGGATTCGACTGAGCTCATGCGCAGCCTCCGTTCAAAGTTGTACCGATCTGACAGCTTCGGAGTATCACACCGACCTGCTGAGAAAAATGGTATTCCGGGGTGCCGTCGCGGTGGGTTTCTCCCCCTGGACTAAACTCCGTATTCTCTATTGAATCAGTAGCCTTCCCTTGCGCGACGATGGTTGCATGTATATAACTTACAAAACTCATTAAGTAATCTATCTCGGAGAGAATCCGATGTTTGGTCTTGGGACTGGTGGAATAGTTCTTTTTGTGATTGCGCTGTTTGCGGCGACCGTCAATGGCGCAATTGGCTACGGATTCTCCTCGCTGACGGTTCCTGTTGCGCTGCTTTTCTTTCCCAACAAGATGCTCAGTCCGGCCCTGGTGCTGGTTGAATTGGCCATCAACACCTGGGTCGTCGTCTTAAATCGCGGAAGTCTGGCGGCCGTTCGCCGACGCGCGTTTCCGATCCTGATCGGACTAGTCCCCGGCATCCTCATCGGCAGCTTTATGCTGAAGAGCGCCAATCCGGGGATGCTGAAGTTCGGGACCTACCTCGTCCTGCTTCCGATCATCCTGATGCAGGCGGCGGGCTTTCGCCGGCCGCTTCGCTCCGAACATATCGCCGGAGTGCCGCTTGGCTTGGGCGTCGGCACACTTTACGCCACGACGACCATTTCGGGTCCGCCGCTGGCAATGATGTTCAACAACCAGGGCCTCGACAAGGAGGAGTTCCGCGCCGCGCTGGGAACGGTGCGCGTGGTCGAGACGACGCTGACCGCGATCGCCTATGGATTCCTCGGATTATTCAGCACCACCACCCTTCGCCTCGCGGCACCGATTGCGCCCGCGGTGCTGCTCGGACTTCCATTCGGTTCGTACCTGATTCGCTACATGAAGGGCGAGACTTTCCGCCGGATCTGCATGAGCTTCGATGCGTGGATCGTAGGCTTCGGCCTCGCCCGCAGCCTCATCGATCTGAAACTGGTCTCCGCCTCTGGCGCTTACAGCGTGTGGGGCGCGGTGATCGTGTTCGATCTTTGCCTGCTCTATCAGTACTTCGCGGGCGGTCGCATCCGCGCGCGCCACCAGCGCATGGGATATTCGGTAGAGGCAGCCGAAGGCGGCGCCGGCCAATAAAAAATCCAGGTCGGACCGTTTTCCCAACGTCAGGCGAGGACGCCCGCACATCGCCGCAGGTTGTCACGCCCGTCGCGGGTTGAATGATTCCGAGACGGCGCTCCGTCGTTGGTGGAGCGGCCCTTCCTTACCTTTTGGAATTCGCATCCCGCCTGAGATTTGCGTAATCCGCTGTAGTCGTATGCGCCGATGCGGGTAAAATTCGACTGCTCGCTAGCGGGGGACAACGATGCCGGATCGCAATGAATTTGAGGTCGTCATCATCGGTGGAGGGATCGCCGGGGCGTCGCTCGCGTATTTTCTCACCGAGCGCGGCGTAACCAACATTGCGCTGCTCGAGCGTGAGAGCCAGCACGGCTACCATTCGACCGGCCGCAGCGCTGCCACTCTCGTCGAGAAAGATCCGATTCCGGCCGTCCAGCAGCTCAAAGCGATGGGCGGTCGATTCCTGCGTGATGCCCCGTCCGGCTTCAGCGACAACCCTCTTCTCAACCCATGCCCCGTGATGCTGCTCTATCGGCAACCAACCCTCGCGGATTTCGATATCGCGGTGGATAGCTTGCGCCGCGACCATATCGGATTTGAGGTTCTCGGCGCCGCCGACGCGAAGGAGCGGGTGCCCGCCCTGATGCTCCACGAGCCGGAGCGCGCAATCGTGCTTACCTCGTGCGGCCGCATCGATGTGCATGAACTCCTGACCAGCTATCTGCGTCATGCGCGAAACCGTGGCGCACTGATTCGTACCACCAGCGAAGTCCGCGGGCTCGTGGTTGAGAATGGCCGCTGCCGCGCCGTGGTCACCGACGCGGGAACGCTCACCGCACGATGGGTGGTCGACGCCGCGGGCGCATGGGCGGGCGTGATCGCGCAACTTGCCGGCGCCGCCGATATTGCGCTGGAGCCGCGCCGGCGGACCATCGTCACTTTCGCGCCCCCGCCCAATCTTTCGGTGAGCGGATGGCCGTTCACGATCAGCGAAGCGGATCATCTCTACTTCGCGCCCGAGTCGGGCGGGCTGCTGCTGAGCCCGATGGATCAGGACCCGATCGCTCCCTGCGATGCGCAACCTGATGACGAGGTGATCGCGGCGGCAATGGAGCGTCTGCGGGGACTCGCGCCTTCGATCGTGCCGGTCAGCCTGAAGAGAAAGTGGTCGGGATTGCGAACCTTCTCTCCAGACTCGATCCCGATCGTCGGCGAGGATCCTCGCGTTGAAGGATTTTTCTGGCTCGCCGGTCAGCAGGGATTCGGGATCGAAAGCAGTCCCGCGATTGGACAAATTGCCGCCGACCTGATCGCGCGCGGCACTACCGATCGCTTCGACGCATCGATTCTGTCGCCTGCGCGCTTCACAGCGACCTCATCATCTCGCTAAAAGATTTCATTGCTACGATGGAGGTCCCGATGAGCCTGGTACCGTATCCCGATCAATCAACTCTCTGCGAGGAAGCACGCGACGCGCTCGCACAGGCGCCTGTGCTGCTCAACATCTTTAAGATGATGGCGAACGCCGACACTTTGATCGTGCCGGTGACCCGCCTGGGCGGCGCCATTCTCAGCCGCCAGAAGCTCGACGCCAAGCTGCGCGAGCTGGTCATCCTGCAAGTCGCCCATATCGAAGGCGGCGAGTACGAATGGATTCAGCATGTGCCGATCGCGATTTCGGTCGGCGCGACACAGGCGCAGGTCGACGCAATAAAAAGCGCGGCGCTGGATTCGCCGAGTCTCACGCCGCTCGAGCGGCTCACACTCCGTTTCACCGAGCAGGTCATCAATCGAGTCAAGGCCGACGAAAGCGTAGTTCGGGAGCTGATGCAGTCGCTATCGTCGAAAGAGATAGTCGAGCTCATCTTCACCATCGGGTTCTACATGATGGCGGCGCGCCTGACTGAGACTACCCGGACCGACCTTGATCCTCCGGCGGGCACCAAGGTCCTCGATGCGCTTAAACGCCAGGCTTAAGCTGAGGCGCGTGCGGCGGCGGCGCGGCGCGCGCGTTCGGGATCGCCGGACCACGTCCACGCGTGTTCGGTGCGGCTGACGCCGACCAGCACTCCGTTGAAGGCGGTCGGGTGGATGAACAACTCCGGCATGCCGGCCTGGTCGGGCGGACGCGGTGCGAATTTGGATCCTCGCGCCTCCAGCCGCTTCGCCAGCGCATCGACATCATCGGTCTCGACAAAAAACATGTACAGCGAGTCGCCACGCTTGCGATGAAAACGGCCCATCGCTTTTTCGTAATCGGTGATTTGCGAAATCTCGACGCGATCGAGGCGCGCGGGCGGATTGAACAGCGTCAGCGTGCCGGTATAGCCGAACTCCGGGCTGGTGATGGGGCTGAACTTCGACGCATCGAGGTTGAAGATCTTTGCATATCGATCTGATGCGGCGTGCCAGTCGCCTACGACATTCGTCACTTCGTAGATCCATTTTATCGCGCCGAGCGGATTGCGCTCATGATGCGTACTGATTACCGCGTTAATTCCGAAAGTCGCTTTCGGATCGAGGTAAAGCTGGCCCGACGCGCGTTCGAAGCGCACTCCATTGGCGTCGAGGTGTCGCGCTGCCGCATCGAGATCTTCGACCGAGAAGCCCGCGCCATAAAGTCCACCGCCATATTTCGCAAGGAAGTCAGATACAGGCCCGGTACCGTCAGCCTCGAGCAACTCGACGAGGCTGCTTCCGGCCTGCATCGTCGATCGCTTAGCTCGCAAGATGGAGAGCTCGTCGCGTCGCAGCAGCTCTGCGCCGAACACTTCGGCGACTGCGCGTTCGGCAGCAGCATTGTCGCGCACCGCGATTTGAACCCGGTCAACCCGCTTCAGCATCGATGGATCCTTACTGTAGTTGCGGTTCCGACCCGGGCGGCTCCATCACCGGCGATCCATGATGCATCACCATGAACCATTCGTTGCCGACGCGCTCGAACACGTTGGTAGTGAGCACCTGGGTCTTCATCGCGCCGTCGTAGCCGCGCTGGGTAAGATTTTCCTCGACCACGACGACCGCTAAATCGCCGGTCATGATGACATCGACATCACCGATTTCGAAACTCATCTCGAACACGTTGTCGAAGATGCGCTCCCAGCTTTGCATCACCGGACCCCATCCCGACAGCTTGCGCCATCCTGGATGGATGCAAACGATCTGGCGATCCTTAAGCCAGACCTTCTCCATGGTCTCCAGGTCAAGACTCGAGAATGCGCGATAAAAATTTCGGTTGGCTTCTACTACTGCTTCGTGATCGGACATTTAGAACCCGGCATAGGAATGTAAATTCAGCCTAGCCGCCGAGTGAAACAGCCGCAAACTGGCTAATCCGGTGGAATCAGGGCGGCCAGCCGGGCTCCCGTCGCATGATGAAGAATCGCGTCCTCGATGAGCGCGGTGACTTTCCCGGACGCGGCCGCGATCGGAATCCCGCCGCGATGGATATTCGAGATAACCGTGCGATCCGGTTCCAGCGAACTAAGCCGCGGACGATGTATGACATAGGCGCTGAGGCTTTCGGCGGTCGCAAGTCCGGGTCGCTCGCCGACGATCATGCAGATCAAATCAGGACGCAGAATCTCTCCGATGTGATCCTCGATCCTGACCCGCGCGTTGCGTACGAAAAACGCTTTCAGAAGGCGATACTTCCCGGAAAGCGCCTTCGTCAGGGCGCGCAGCAGCGGTCCTGCATTAGCTTCCACAGCCGCCGAGGAGAGACCGTCGCCGACAAAAATCAGCACTGAAGGCTTCGATGCATGGTTCTTTCGCGACTTTCCATTGAGCGCCTTGAGCCTGCTGATTTCGTCAACGCGCAATCGGCGTCCCCGTTCGGGACGATGGAGATACTCGTCGCGGGTGCGGGCCTGGCTGTGAAAGTCTGCTAGTCCATGCGCGCCCGGCCAGTCGCCGCTGACCTCGGTCATCACGGCATCGACGGCCCGCGCATGATCGGCGCGAAACTTCAGCAGCGAACCGGTGGTGTATCGGGTGCCGGCGCGCCCGATGTTCAACCGCGCGGGTGTCCCTGCATCTGGAACGACCGCGCTCATTTTTTTCCGTTGACCAGCAAAGGATCACCGGCGCGGCGGGTTAGTCTTCCGTCGCGGAGAATTCCGCGCTCCTCGCACCACTTCTCGAACTCCGGCGCGGGACGGAGATTCAGGACCGCGCGCAGGGCGGCCGCATCGTGATAGCTGGTGGACTGATACGAGAGCATCACGTCATCGCCCATCGGCAACGCCATGAAGTAGTTGCATCCGGCGGCCGCGAGCAGCGTCGCGAGATTTTCGCAATCATTCTGATCGGCGCGCGCGTGATTCGTGTAGCATGCGTCGGCGCCGAGCGGCACGCCCAGCAGCTTGCCCATCATGTGATCCTCGAGGCCGGCGCGCGTGATTTGCTTCGCGTCGAAAAGATATTCGGGTCCGATGAACCCGACCACGGTGTTGACGAGGAACGGATTGTAGCGGCGCGCGAGGCCATAGCATCGCGCCTCTAGCGTCACCTGGTCGGCGCCCTCGTGCGCGTCGGCAGAGAGTTCCGAGCCTTGACCGGTCTCGAAGTACATGAGATTTGGCGCGCTGAGAGAGCCGCGCTCGCGAATCGCACGATAGCCCTCATCGAGCATCGCAACGTTGATTCCGAAACCGCTGCACGCCTTCTCGGTACCGGCGAGACTTTGAAACAGAATGTCGATCGGCGCGCCGATCTCCAGAGCGCGAATCTGAGTGGTGATGTGGCCGAGCAGACAATTCTGCGTCGGCGCGCCGGTGCGTTCGATAATCTCGGCAGTCAAATCAAGCAGCCGCTTGAGGTTGGCGGGTTCGTCGATGCATGGGTTTATGCCGATCAGTGCGTCGCCGCTTCCATACGCGAGGCCTTCGTAGATGGATGCGGCGATCGCATCGGGATCGTCGCGCGGATCGTTCGGCTGCAGTCGCGTCGACAGACGTCCGCGCAGACCGATGGTGGTGCGTGCTTTCGTCACGACGCGAACCTTGGCGCCGAGGGTGATCAAATCGAGATTCGATGAAAGCTTCACAACCGCTGCGGCGATTTCACCGGTGCATCCGCGCCCGGCGCGCCCGATCTGCGCTTCGGTAGTCTCCTCATCGAGCAGCCACTCACGAAATTCTCCGATGCTCTTGTTAGCGATTTCCTCGTACGCCGCGCGATCGAGCGCATCGTCGATGACGCGTGTAACCTCGTCGCGCTCATACGCGACCACCGGGTTCTCGCGCAGATCGCGCAGCGTCAGATCGGCGAGCACCATCTTCGCCGCGATACGTTCCTGCTCGGAGCGCGCGGCGAGGCCGGCAAGTTCATCACCGGAGCGCGCCTCATTCGCGCGCGCCAATACATCCTTGACCGACTTGAACCGGTAGGATTTTCCGAACAGCTGCGTCGACAGTTTCATCTCGTTGATCTAGAAATGGAACACACGGACCGATTTGATGCGTTCGCGCTCCCATTCGATCAATTCCAGCACGTGCTGCGGTTTTTCCGTGTCGTGGTTGGAATGGCGAAGGTATTCGACCGCGGCGCTGGTGTCAGATTCGACTACCGAAATAATCTCAAATCGCAGCGAGGTGAACCGCTCTACACCGCGGCGCGCGTATTCGCGAATCTGGTCGCGTCCCTTAAGGACCGAAGCTTGCGCTTCCGGGTAAAGTTGGGTCACCACCGCGCTCGCATGCGTCGCGTCTCTCGCATACAGCGCGGCGATCTTATCTGGATTGCGACTCTCCCATGCAGCCGCCCACGCCATCACACGCGTGCTTGGTGATGCCATCGCGCTACTCTCTTATCGTCGCAACGGAATCACCGGCAACACCAGATGCGAGGCGAAGCCTCGATTGTGCATCACGGTTTGAATCGCCGGCCGCGTTTCCGCATCGGCGAAAAGTCGATGACCGGTGTTGGGATTGCGATCGAAGCGCGGAAAGTTGCTCGAGCTTATTTCGACCCGGATGCGATGCCCTTTCTGAAACAGGTTAGAGGTCGACCACATATCGATGGTGAACTCGGTGACCTCGCCGGGCGCCAGCATCTTCTCGTGCGCGAATGATTCGCGGAAGCGCGCGCGAATGATGCCGTCGGTCAGATTGCGCGCGAAGCCGCATTCATTCACGTCGACCAGCTTCACAGTGAAGTCAGTGTCCGGCGCCGAGGACGACGCGTACAGCACCAGCCTGACCGGGCCTGTGACTTCGAGATCCTCGGCGAGCGGTTCGGTCGAATAGACGAGCACGTCGCTGCGCGCTTCCGCTTCGCGCTGATCCCAGGCGCCGCCCTGCAAGGCTCCCGGATAGCAGCATAGTCCCCCACCGATGGTTGGAGCCGGATCGAGCGGATTGTAGAGAAATACGTCTGCTGGTTCCTCTCCGGGAGCTTCGGTCGAAAGCGCGCCGTCGCCCGCGGAGCTGTTCGCGCGCCCGCGGCTGTGCAGGTAGAACCGGCGAAAATCCGTGCCTGGCAGCGGCCAGTCTTTTTCGTCGCGCCACTGATTGATGCCCATCGTGAAGACGCGCACCGGCGCCTGCGCATGGAAGCCGTTGTCCGCACCCTTGAGCCAATGATCGAACCAGCGCAGCTGAATTCCGTCGAGGTCGATGGAAATCGGACTCGATGTCATGCCGAAGTCGACGCTGCCAACCAGATTCGCCAGCGGCACCGCGTGATGCCACGGGCCGAGCACCAGTCGCTGCCCGCGTCGTGCGATATCGCTGCCGCCGCTTTCCCGCATGCCGGTGAAATTGCGAATCGTCCCGCCCTGGAAGATGTCGTACCATCCGCCGATGTTGAGCGCGGGCACCGCGATTTTGTTGTGATGCTCTTCGATGTTGAGCGCCTTCCAGTATTCGTCGTAACGCGAGTGCTCCAGCCAATCGAAAAAGTACGGCGCGCCCTTGCGGAACATCGGGAAATCGTTCAGCGGCAGATGTCCCATTTTGTCGCGCATCCGGTCGATCGATCCGAGCGTCGCGCCCAGCTCACCTAGCAGCGCGCTGTCGGCTCCGTTCCGATCGCGCTCGCGCAGCAGCGTCGGCGGTGCGAGCGCAGCCATCGTCCAGCTCACATTGAAGAACAGCGAAAAGGCGCCGCCCTGGTAGGTCCATCCGTCGTGATAGTCGCTGGCAGTAATGAGCGGCGAGATGCACTTCAAATGAGGCGGCGCCTGAGTCGCGGCCAGCCACTGCGTCGCGCCCATGTACGATGCGCCATACATTCCAACGTTGCCGTCCGACCACGGCTGGCGCGCCGCCCACTCGACGGTGTCGTAGCCGTCGCGCGGTTCGACAGTGAAGCAATCCCACACACCGTCGGATGCGAACCTTCCACGGCAATCCTGGATCAGCACGTTGTAGCCGGCGCTCGCGGCGCGGATCGAATCCATTGTGAGCGCGAACACCATCGGCATCGCCTTGTTGTAGGGCGTCCGATTGATGATCACCGGCAGCTTCTCGGGGCCGTCGGGACGGAACAAATCGCCACGCAGCACGCATCCGTCGCGCATCGGGATTTCGATGTTCTGCTCGAAGATGATTTTCGCCATCGCTGACTCCTGCTTCTGGTTTGGCTTGTAGCGCGCTCCTCCTACGCGCATCAACCGCCCGCATGTATGATAACGGCTGAGCCATGCGCCGATTACTCGCAATTCAGACAATAGCGGTCGGGATTTGGGTCCTCGCGATCGCCGCGAGCACGACTGGCGATTTGAAGCTCGACGTGATGGGCGATCTCGGCGCCGGCGCCAAAAACCAGGCGGAGGTTATTGCTTCCGATGGTAAGGTCGTGGCGAAGGTCACCCCCGGGGCCGGTGTCGCACTGCCGCCCGGGATTTACAAGCTGAGGCTTCCGCTGATCGGCGGCTCCATCACCAAGGACGATATTGCGATCGTCGCCGGGCGCACGCATACCGTTCTCATCCAGAATGCCGCGGTGCTCTCGGTCTCGGTGAAGGACAAGGAGGGACACGATCCAGGCTTCAGCGTCACTGTGAATCAGAGCGACGCACCGCACAATCGCATCGCAACGTTTCTCTCCGGCGAGAAGCTTCTGTTCGCGCCCTCGATGGTCGATGTGAAAGTCGACGCGCCGCCACAGGGTTACGACTGGCATGCGGTCACGCTGATCCCGGGACAGCGCAAAGCGCTCACCCTGGACGAGGTCCAGCGCGGCGAGTTGGTGATCCAGCCCATGCTGGCGAAGCTGGCGATGGACAAGACCAGCCGCGTAGTGGTGTATCGGGCGGGGACGCAGCGCCAGGTCGCGGTGAGCGAACCGGCGCCGGAGCATCGCATCACGCTCGAGCCGGGCAACTATGACATCTTCGTCGAGAATCATTCGGGCAAGGGACGGCCCTACTCGACGCTCAACGGGGTCCATCTCGACCCTGGCGCGAAAGTCTCCCGCGAAGTTCCACTCGATTAGGATTCGCGGATCCCGCAGTTTGGCCGCTGCATTCCATCCTTTTGTATTCAGTGTAATTGCTCTTCTAATGAGACATCGATGGCTGGTTGGCTGGTGCAGCTCACGCTGCGAAGCACGGCACTGTGAGAAAGCGGTGACGAATTCTGAACTCGCGTCGATCGCGAATTGGATCAGGTTGAGGAATGCCGCGTACGCTTTTCTTTGCTTGGCGGTATTCGCCTTCATGATCGCGGCCTGCAATCGTGCCGCGACGGAAATACCAGCCGCAGTAGCGCACGCCAAGTCGAAAACTGCTACCGCCAATGCGGAGTGGCCCTACTATGGCGCGGACCCCGGCGGCCAGCGCTTTTCGCCGGTGCCGCAAATCGATCGGGATAATGTCTCGAATTTGAAGGTTGCCTGGACCTACCACACCGGCGAGGTCTCCAACGGCGGCAAGGATCGCAGCAAGACCGGCTTCGAAAACACGCCGATAGTGGTCGACGGGAGGATGTACATTTCGACGCCGTTTTGCCGCGTCGTCGCGCTTGATCCTGAAACCGGGCGCGAGATCTGGAGCTATGATCCTCAGATCAAAAAGGACGTCACCTATTCGGAGGGCTTCATCAATCGCGGGGTTTCGACCTGGCTCGATACTGGCCGCAAGCCTGATGACGCGTGCCGTCGTCGAATCTTCATCGGTACTATCGATGCGCGCCTGATCGCACTCGACGCGGCGTCTGGAAAACCCTGCGCCGACTTCGGCGAGGGCGGCCAAATAAATCTGAAATCGGTCAAAAATATCGAACACATCGGCTACTACGGCGAGTTCGAGGAAACCTCGCCGCCCGCGATTATCGACGACCTCGTGATCGTGGGCTCAGCGGTCGGTGACAATCGCGCGCTGAATGAGCCGCTGGGAACGGTGCGCGCTTTCGATGTGCGCAGCGGCAAGCAGCGTTGGTCGTGGAATCCGATTCCGCAAGGTCCCGGTGATCCGGCGTGGAAGGAATGGAAGCCGAGCGACGCATTGGCCACCGGCGCGGCCAATGTGTGGGCGCCGATTTCGGTCGATCCCGAAAACCAGCTCGTATTCCTGCCGGTCGGAAGCGCCAGTCCTGATTACTATGGGGGCTTTCGGATTGGCCCTGCGCCCTATTCCGATTCGCTGGTGGTGCTGCACGCGAAGACCGGCAAGCTGGCGTGGTATTTTCAGACCACGCATCACGACCTCTGGGACTATGACAATCCGGCCCAGCCGGTCCTGTGTACGATTCAGAAAAATGGCAAGTCGATTCCGGCCGTTGTGCAGGGCACCAAGCGCGGCCTCCTATTCGTTTTCAATCGAGTGACCGGGGAGCCGCTCTTTCCGATCATCGAAAAACCAGTGCCACAGTCTGATGTGCCGGGCGAGCAGACTTCGCCAACCCAGCCGTTCCCTGAACTTCCGCCGCCGCTGGTCCCGCAGAATATTACTGCCGACGATGCGTTCGGGGTGCTCTATTTCGATCGCCGGAACTGCCGCCAGCGGATGGAGAAACTTCGCGCAGATGGAGCCTTCACGCCGCCCTCGATACAGGGCTCGCTGATCGTGCCCGGCAACACCGGTGGAATGAACTGGAGCGGCGCTGCTTTCGATCCGCATCGCCAGTGGCTGATCACCAACGTCAACAACATGGTCGCAGAGGTGCACTTGATCCCGCGCGCGAACCTCGAGACGCAAATGAACAACTCGCGCGGTTTCGGTCTCGAATTCGCGCCGCAGCTCGGAACTCCTTTTGCGATGAGCCGCACCTTCATGCGCTCGTCGTTTCCCGGCTTTCCGTGCAACACGCCACCATGGGGCTCGCTGGTAGCGGTGGACCTCGTCAGCGGACAGATTCAATGGTCGGTGCCGCTCGGCGATGCGGGCGCGGTGGGGCGCGAAATGCTGCATCTGCCGCTTCCGGCTCTGAACTACGGGATGCCGAGTCTGGGTGGCGCGATCGTCACCGCCGGAGACCTCGTCTTCATTGCGGGCGCGATGGGCGACCCGCACTTGCGCGCATTCAACGTCGAAACCGGCAAAGTGCTTTGGACCGGCGATCTGCCCGCCGCGGGCAACGCTACGCCGATGACCTATCAAATGGGCGGGAAACAATACGTCGTGATCGCTGCGGGCGGCCATTCCAAGTTCGATTCGAAGCGCAGCGATTCGCTGGTCGCATTTGCGCTGTCGGATTGAATCATTCAGCGATCAACCAGCGACCTCTGGCTGAGCTGCGTCGCGCTGAACAATCCGTACGCCGATTCCGTCTACCCAAGGTCACAGCAAAGCCCGACGGTTCGGGCATCGGTCCAAGTGTCGCATTTCCGACCGTTTACCTAACCCACTTCAAAGGAAGGAAATCATGAGAAACCACAAACGCTTGATGACACTCGCAATGGCGGCGCTCTCGCTTCAGTTTCTGGCTAGCTGCTTTACCTACAAAAAGGAGGAGACCAGCACTCCCGCCCCCCAGGTCGTGACTGTACCCCCGACGACCACCAGCGAGACCACGACCACCACTACCAGCAGCGATGACGGCACCACTCGTCGCTCGACCACCACCAACTACTAAAAAGCAAGGTCGGCGTTCCCTCAATGCACGGGGGAACGCCCTTTCCCGGCTAGGCCTTTTTTGCGCCCGGCAGATAATCGTCGAGCGGAACGCCGCAGCTGTTGAGCGCCCACGACACCAGGTTGTACTGCCCGATAGTGAACACCAGGTCCATCATCTGCTGGGTATTGTAGGTCTTCGACAGCGTCTTCCAGGTCTCATCCGAGACGATCGAATTCTCGAACAAATCGTCGGCTGCTTGCAGGATGGCGGCATCATGAGGATTCCATCCGGCTTTGGGGCCTTGGGTGATGCGATCCATCTCATCGTCGGTGATGCCGATGCCCTTCGAGATCCGCTTATGCTGCTCAAATTCGTAGGGTGACTGGTTGAGCCATCCAATGCGCAGGATCGCAAATTCGCGATCGCGTGGTGACAGAGTCTGTTTTTCCGACAAAATGTAGGCACCGAAGCGGCCCCACTCCCGCGCCAGCAACGGGTGATTCATCAGCACCCGAAAAATGTTGATGACTTTGCCGTTGACCTGGCTACGCTCGCCCATTTCCCGGTCTTTGGCATCGAGGGTTGAGAAATCGCGGAACGGCACTCGCTGGGTTCTTTCCTTCACTAGAGGTCCTCCATCATTTGAATTCGATGTCTATCACTATTGGTTCATCGTCACGACAATTTTGCCGATCTGTGCATCGCCCAGCATGTAGGAATGCGCATCGGCTATGCGCTCGAACGGGAACGTGCGATCGAGCACCGGCTTGAGCGCGCCTGAACTGAAAGCGTCGAGCAGGTCGGTGGCGAAGCGCTCGCCGCAGATTAGGGATTCTTCCAGCGAGCGGGTGCGGAAGGTTACCCCGATGATGCTGACGCGCTTGCGCGCTACTTCGTCGAGGTTGCAGTCGCCGACCTGGCCGGCGTTGCGGCCGACGCTAATCAGCCGGCCTTGGATCGCCAGTGCTCGAATGTTGTCGGCGAGCATTGGGCCACCGACATTATCGATGATCACGTCGATGCCGCGCTTGGAAGTTGCCTCCATGACCGCGTCGACCCAGTCGGTTTGCGCCGCATTGATGACCTCGTTGGCCCCGAGTTCGCGCAATGCCGCACCTTTCGACGGCGACCGCGAAGTCGCGATTACTGGCGTCGCACCGAGGTGGCGCGCGATCTGGATTGCCGCGGTGCCAACGCCGGAGGAGCCCGCGGTGATCATCACCGACTCCCCGCGTCGGGTCCGCGCGTTGGTGACCAATGCATCATGCGCGGTGACAAAAACGTTGGGAATCGAAGCAGCCTCGGCCCATGGCATGTCGCCCGGAATCCGCATGAGGGCGCGCTGATTGGCGACGGTGTACTCGGCGTAGGAACCGACCGCGCGGCCCATCACACGATCCCGGACCTTCCATGTCGTCACGCCTTCGCCGAGCGATGCAACCTCGCCGGCGAACTCACCGCCCGAGCGCATCGGGCGCAACGCTGGATTGTCGGATCGAATCAATGGGCGCGCGAGCAACTCGCCGCGATTGGTTCCCGAGGCCTGCACTTTGATGAGAACCTCGCCCGCGCCAGGAGTCGGCATCGCGATGTCGCGAAACTCGAAGACGCCGCCGCTTGCGCCGGGAACGATATAGAGCGCTTTCATTGATCGCGCAATAGCACCTTCGATGCGGATGCGAAAGTTGACCGCAAAGTTGACGGAACAATGGCGACTATCTAAAGGTGGCTATATCTCCCGCGGAGGCTCGCAGCCATGGACATTGCCGAACTCGCCAGGCGCATCACCGTTCTCGAAGACATCGAGGCGATCAAGAAACTGAAGGCTCGTTACTGCTCGATTTGCGACAACGATCACAATCCCGATGACATCGTGACGATTTTCGCCGAGGACGGAATTTGGGAAGGCGCCGACATCGGAGCGCATAAGGGCCACGCGGCGATTCGGAAATTGTTCGAGGGTTTCCGCGATCGCATCAGCTTCTCGCAGCACAACGTGATGAATCCGATCATCGAGGTGAATGGCGATCGCGCCAAAGGGCAATGGTACTTTCTCGGGCCCTTTACGTTCCGCAAGCGCAACAATGCGGTGTGGCTCGCGGCGCGATATGAAGAGGATTACGTGAAGGTCAACGGGCAGTGGAAGTTCCAGCATCTGCGCGCGATCGGCCGGATGGCCGCGCCCTACGAAAAAGGCTGGGCTAAGTAACCGCTACGATTTCACGCGCGGGCGCGCGCCCACGCCTGCAGTTCCTTGATGCGCATGTAGCCGCCGCTGCCCTCGACGATGCCCTGCTTGCGCGCGTCGTGAATGCAGTCCACCGGGCATAGCGGTACGCAGAAGCCGCAATCGATGCATTCATCGAGCACGATCGCGTAGCGCCCGAGAAAATCATTCTCGACCTGATAGATCGCATCGACCTTGCCGGGGCACGCGTGATCGCACGCGCCGCATCCGATGCAAGTCTCGTCGATATAGTAATGTCCAGCCTTGTGCGCCATCGGAGTTTGTCAGGACCTGCGTACTTCAGTCCGGAAAGATCGTTTGGAACGTTCCTGACGCGTTGATGAATTCCTGCAAGCTCTGGTTGAAGCGGAAGAACATATCCTTGCGCAGCGGATCATCCGACCACACGCGAATCGGCGTTCCCGTATGGCTCAGATAGTTCAGCGTATGCGTCAAGTCGGGGCGGCCGTGTCCACGCGCGACGCTTTCGATCATCTCGCGCCAGGCCGCCAGCGTCGCTTCCATGGTGAAGTCGGCGAGATAGGAATTGGAGACCTCGCGCACGTCGGTCGCCTCGAATTCCTCGAAGGTGACCCGCACGCTCCACGGTTTGCCGCGCAGGCCGCCGTCGAGCACGGTGAAAATCGCGATGCAGTCGATGTATCCCAAATGCTCGTTGCGTGCGCGATTATGCTTCATCAGCAGCGCGAGGCGCTCGAACCACTCGACCGACGGGAACGCGACCGTGTCCTTCGCAGATGCTTCGGCGAGTTCCATCACGCGCAGGCCCACTGCATCTCAGGTGGAAGCGTGCAGCGGTCGCGACGCGGAAAGCCCGCGCGGTCGCAACGCTGCAGATATTCCTCGATCGACATCTGCCAGAGCTTGGCCTGACCTTCCATGCCCTGGTCGATTTTGTCCAATCCGCCGCCGAGCAGGATCGCGACTGGTTCAACCAACGCGGATTCGCTGAACGAGGTGAGAATGACCTGCTCGCCGACATCGGCAAAGCGATGCATCTCTTCGAGCGCCTTTTCACGATCGGGTGCGTGGTCAAGGTAGTTCTTGAGCTCCAGCACACCGTAGGAAACGTGACGCGCCTCATCCTGCAGGCAGCGGCGGAAGATTTCCTTGTCGACGTGAGTCTTCGCGATCATCTCGCCGGACCGGAAAATCGAGAGCACCAGGCCTTCGCCGAGCAGGTTGAGCAGGAAGGTGCCCATCGTATGCGTCGGCGCATCGTAGATCGCCTTCAGCGCCCACTCGAAGCCGGGTGATGCGTGCAGCAATCCGCCGCCCGCGATCGCGCGCTTGCGAAAAACCTCCTGATGCCGCGCCTCATCCATCATTTGGGTGACGATGAAGCTTTTCACCTCGAGGTAATCCTGCGGAATCTTGTACAGCCATTTGGCGGGAAAATCTCCCGCGACGAATTCGACTTCGGTGAGAAATGTCGCAAGCTGGCAGGTCGCCTTTTCGAGGTCATCCGGCAGGCGCTCGAGTTCGCTCCACGGGATGTCACGGGTCGCGTTCCATTGGCGCGCCTTTGCTTCCTCATACAGCGTGATGACGTTCTCGGCCCACGACTCGTCGCGGTCGACCAGCGTGTAGTCGTCGACCACCGGCATTTCGGATGCGTATTCATCGCGCACGGAACCGCGCGGCGCGAAATTGAGCCAGCTGGTCTTTTCGGGAATCGCTCCGTAGCCTGGAACGTTGTTGACGTCGGTGTAAGTCAAACCACGCGAGGATGGTTTCGCGCGCCGACCCCAATTCGCCTTGTCGGTGTTCATCCAGTGCAGCGAATAGGTGCCCTTCTTCATGCGCTCGGCATTGCGTTCGAGGATCTCCTGCCATTTCGTGGCGTGCTGTTTGAATTCGGTCTCGTAGCGCTCGACCGCTTCTTCGTTCATCGAAGGCGAGGCGGGCAGCGGACGTAACGAATCGACGCGGACGATTTCTGACATGCGAAAAGCGTCTCCAAAGCTGAATGAACAATCTTTACAAAATTATTGATAGAAATGTCAATAGCTCCTATGGTACGGAGTTGTGACCAGCTACTCTCAATCCTCGATGCCGCGAAAATCGCCATCTCGACCCGCACGCGCCCGACGCCTCGATCCATCCGAGCGTCGGCCGCAATTGCTCGAATGCGCGATGCGCGTGTTCGCACGGCGGGGGCTGGGCGGCGCGCGCCATTCCGAAATCGCAAAGGAAGCGCAGGTATCGGTGCCTACGGTGTTCTTCTATTTTCCCACCCGCGAGGCGCTGGTCAGGTCCGTGCTCGACGAGGTCGGGAGATTTCTCACCGACATGGTTAAAAGGATTCACGACGTAAACGGGCCGGCCCCAGACGCTGTACTCGGACTCACGAAGGCATTTGCCGATTCGGTCGATACCCATCCCGACTACGCGCGGGTGTGGCTGGATTGGAGCACGGCCATCCGCGAGGAGATCTGGCCGCTCTACCTCGACTTCGAGGACAACGTGGTCGGGATCATCGCCGACCGAATTCGCCGATGGCAGCATGAGCGCGGTGTCTCCGATGAGGAAACCGAAGACGACGCGCGCCTCATCGTCGGTTCCGCGCACATGATCGTGCAATTGAAGTTCACCCGATGCGCGCCTGAGAAAGTTGATCGCTTCCTGCGCACCCTGGTGCGCTCCACCCTTGGCAGTAGCTAGGCGGCGCGGTTTCGCCAGTCGCGCCGGTATGGTCTGCTAGCCCCGAGCATGGAGGCGGCGACACCAATCGTCGAGACTTCGCGGCTCGACTCGGCCACTCGATCCGGGTCCGAGGCTGGCCTGACCGCGGCCGAGGCGATCGAGCGCCTCAAGCGCTTCGGTCCCAATGAACCCGTGGCGGCAAAGCTCTCCGGCCCGCTGCTTCAGTTCCTGCACTTCTGCACCAATCCGCTGGTTCTGATTCTGCTCGTCGCCAGTGCCGTGTCCGGCGTACTCGGGCACGCGGTCGACGCCATCATCATCGCCGCGATGGTGATTATGAGCATTGCGCTGAACTTCTTTCAGGCCTATCGGTCCGAGCGCGCGGTGCGGCGGTTGCGCGAGCAGGTCGCGCCGAATGCCACCGTGATGCGCGACGCTAAATGGATCGAACTGCCACGACGCGAGGTCGTGCCCGGAGATCTGGTTCGCCTCGCAGCGGGGGATCTCGTACCCGCGGATGCGCGCCTGCTCGTGAGCCAGGACTTGCACATTCAGCAGGGGGCGCTGACCGGAGAATCGATGCCGGTTGAGAAGTTCGTGCCCAAGGTTCCATCCGACACGTTCGATGCGACGCGGCCCGACCTGGTTTTCCTCGGCACCTCGGTGGTGAGCGGCACGGCCACCGCGAGGGTGACCGCCACCGGACCCAACACCGCCTTTGGCGACATCGCGGCGAAGCTGTCCGAGCGTCCGCCCGAGACGGAATTCGATCGCGGCACCCGCCAGTTCGGGAACCTCATCATGAAGACCGTGCTGTTTCTGGTGCTCTTCATCTTGCTGGTTAGCGTCGCAATGCATCGCAATGCAATGGAGTCGCTGCTGTTCGCGGTAGCGCTCGCGGTCGGCCTGACGCCCGAATTCCTGCCCATGATCACCACCGTGACGCTTTCGATGGGCGCGCTGAAAATGGCACGCAGCAAGGTCATCGTCAAACATCTGGAGGCGATCGAGAACTTCGGCAGCATCGAAGTGCTATGCAGCGACAAGACCGGAACCCTGACCTCGGGCGCGATGGAGCTGGACCGTTCCATCGATCCGTTCGGCCAACCCTCGGAACGCGCTTTTCTACTCGGAAGCGTCAACAGCTATTTCGATACCGGAATCAGAAGCCCACTCGATGCGGCGATCCTGCGGCGTCCATGTGCGAGCCTCGAGCAGCATGAAAAGCTCGACGAGATACCCTTCGACTTCGAGCGCCGCCGGCTCTCGATCGCGGTGGCTAAAGACGGCGTCAACCTTTTGATCACCAAGGGCGCCCCCGAGGCGGTCCTCGCGGTCAGCACCTCGCTGGAAGTTGACGGCTTAGTATCCGCAATGGGCGACGCCGAACGTCAACGCTGCGAGGAAGTCTTTCGCCGGCTCAGCAGCGAGGGACTGCGGGTTCTCGCAGTGGCATATCGTGAATTGACCCATCGCATGGCGATCCGTCACGAGGACGAGCGCGATTTAACCCTGGTGGGATTCCTCACCTTCCTCGATCCGCCGATGGAGGATGTCGTCGCGGCGATCGAAGCGCTCAAGGCCGATGGCGTTCGGATCAAAATCCTGACCGGCGACAACGAGCTGGTGACCCGTCACATTTGCGAACAGGTCGGGATCGCGTGCCGGAAAATTTACCTGGGAAGCGATCTGGCAAGCATGAACGACCTCGCTCTGCAGCACGTTGCCGAGGAAGCCGACGTGTTTGCGCGCGTCTCACCAGGGCAAAAGAACCGCATCATTCGGGCGCTGATGGAGCGCGATTACGTGGTGGGATTCCTCGGCGACGGCATCAACGACGCGCCGTCACTGCATACCGCCGACGTCGGCATCTCAGTGGCGGGTGCAGTGGACGTCGCCAAGGACGCCGCCGATATCATCCTCCTGGAGCGTCACTTGAGCGTGCTGCACGCGGGTATCATCGAGGGGCGTAAGGCATTCGGTAATGTCTTCAAGTACATCCTGATGGGCACCAGCTCGAACTTCGGCAACATGTTCAGCATGGCGGCCGCGGCGCTGTTTCTACCGTTCCTGCCGATGCTGCCGACGCAAATCCTGCTGAACAATTTTCTGTACGATCTGGCGCAGGTGACGATTCCCACCGACAACGTCGATCCGGCCTACATTCGCGCGCCGCAGCGCTGGAACGTGCGCGCGATCCGCAACTTCATGCTGGTGATCGGGCCGCTCAGTTCCATTTACGACTTCCTGACCTTCGCGATTCTGCTGATGGTCTTTCACTCCTCCGCGGCGTTTTTTCATACTGGATGGTTCGTCGAGTCGCTGGCGACGCAGACGCTGGTGCTGTTTGTTATTCGCACCGCGGGCCGCCCGTGGAGCAACCGTCCCAGTGTGCCGCTGGCAACGACGACCATTGTGATCGTGCTGATCGGACTGGGATTGCCGTTCTCGCCGCTCGCGACGCGGCTCGGCTTCGTGCCGCTGCCCGCGACGTTCTTCGGTTTTCTGATCGGCGCGGTGGCTACCTATCTGATCCTGGTCGAGCTGGTGAAAGCGCGCGTGATTCGATCATTTATGACTCGTACCGATGGGTAAGCTGCGCGCCGACGTGTGGCCGCGCGCCGAAGCCGCCAGCTCGAGCAAGATTGCGAATAGATTAAATCGTTGGTTGGCGGCTTGCTCTTACTAGCCATTCAATCCGCATCGCTTCATGCTCAAAATGGGCGATTGGATTTGCGACGGCTTTAGCTGGCCGCAAGCTCAAATCAATTCAGCGGCGGGATCGCACGTGACTTCACAGCATGACCACTGGGACGCTTCGCTGGTCGGCCAATTGTTCGACGAGCTGACTGCGATCCGCTCCGACATGATGCGGATGGAGCATCATTTCAAGAGCGAGCTGAGCCTCGAGCAACCGGCCTACGACCAGAGCGCGCGAAATCTCCTTCATTACCTGGCATTGCGCCGCCGCGACGTGCGAGGCCTCCAGCAGAAGCTCGCGGTGCTCGGGCTCTCGTCGCTGGGCAGATGCGAGTCCCACGTGATGGCCAGCATCGACAGCGTGCTCCACCTGTTGCATCAGCTCGCCGGTCGTCCGGTCACGCCGGCAATGGAGCATGCGCAGGTAAGTTTCGCCAACGGCAAGGAATTACTCGAGGCGCATACCGCGGCGCTGTTCGGAAGTAGTTCGTCGCGACGCACCGTCCGCATCATGGTGACCGTGCCGACCGAGGCTGCCGACGACTACGCTCTGGTTCGGGATTTGGTTGCCGCCGGGATGGATTGCATGCGTATCAACTGCGCACATGATTCGCGCGCGCAATGGGAACGGATGGCCACCAATCTGCGGCAAGCGGAGCACGAGGTCGGGCGCAAGTGCCGAATCGTGATGGACCTGGCGGGACCCAAGTTGCGCACCGGTGCGATGGAACCGGGCCCCTGCGTCATCAAGTTTCGGCCCAAACGAAACTCGCTCGGCCTGGTTACAACACCCGCACGAGTCGGCCTCTTTCCGGAGGACGAGGTATCCTCCTTACAACCGCATGCCGATGCGGTGTTGCCGGTGCCTCGCGATTGGCTTGCGAAGCTCCAGGCGGGTGATGAAGTCGAGTTCTCGGACGCGCGCGGCGCCGCCCGAAAATTGAAGCTGACCGAAAAATCGGGCGCTGGATGCTGGGCCGAATCCAGAAACACCGCTTACGTGACCCCCGGCACCGAACTGCACCTGCGCCGCAATGACCGATCGGTGGGATATGTCGATGCCGTCGTCGGCAACCTGCCAAGTCTCGAGCAGCGGCTGACACTCAAGCGTGGCGACATCTTGATGCTCACCAGGAATCCGATCTCCGGGGCCAACGCAAGGTACGGCGATGGCGGAAGTTTGATCGCGCCGGCCCACATCTCATGCACGTTGAGCGAAGTGTTTCCCAGTGTGCGAGCCGGTCAGCGAGTCTGGTTCGACGACGGAAAAATCGGCGGCCTGGTACGGAGCGTTAGCGACGATCAACTCGAAATCGAGATAACCCAGGCGGCCGCGGCGGGGAGCAGGCTGGGCGCCGACAAGGGTATCAATCTGCCGGATACTGCGATCAATCTTCCGGCGCTAACCCCCAAGGATCTCGAAGATTTGGAGTTCATCGTCAAGCATGCCGATGCGATTGGAATGTCGTTCGTACGCCGCGGCGAGGATGTTGTACGGCTGCATCAGGAGATGGAACGGCTCGGCGGCAGCGACCTGGGCGTGATCCTCAAGATTGAGACTCGGCAGGCATTCGAGAAGCTGCCCGATCTGATGTTGGCGGTGATGCGCCACAAATCCTGCGGCATCATGATCGCGCGCGGCGATCTGGCAGTCGAGTGCGGCTACGAACGGCTCGCCGAGGTGCAGGAAGAGTTGCTGTGGTTCTGCGAAGCTGCGCACATGCCGGTCATCTGGGCCACCCAGGTTCTCGAGAGCCTCGCAAAAACCGGATATCCCTCGCGCGCCGAAGTCACCGATGCCGCGATGGGCGAGCGCGCCGAATGCGTGATGCTCAACAAGGGCCCGCATGTGGTCGAGGCGGTCCGAACCCTCGATGACATCCTGCGCCGGATGCAGGATCATCAGGTGAAGAAAACCGCGATGATGCGACAACTCCACGTTTACCCCAAGCTCGACGGAGCCGACGTTTAACCGCACCATCGCCTGATCCCGATCTGCACGCCCTCGCTGTGCAAACTACGTGATTGCCGTTCGCCGCAGTTCTGCAATAGTGTCCTGCACCGCCATCAGATTGCGTTACGCAAGCGCGGGAGGGATATCGCGATGAACCGTCGAGCATTTGGAATGCTGGTTATGTTGGCAATCACGCTTGGTCTTTTTGCATCTACCACTCAGGCTCAGGACGCCGGCGCGGCGGCCGGCGGTTTGAAGGAAGCGCTCACGACCGGCACCGCCGATGCGGTGAACATCCTCGGGAAACCGGGTGGCTATTTCTCCAATCCCGCGGTCAAGATCCAGCTTCCGCAAAAGCTTCAGGTGGTCGCGACCGCTCTGCGTGGGATGGGCTATGGACCGCAAATCGATCAATTCGTCCTCAGCATGAACAACGCGGCCGAGGCCGCGGCGCCCAAAGCCCAGCCGATCTTCGTCAATGCAATCCAGACCATGACCTTCAGCGATGCGCAACAAATCGTGTCCAAGGGAGGTCATTCTGCGACCGATTACTTCAAGCGCAAAACCACCCCGGAACTGACCACCGCGTTCACCCCCATCGTCAAGCAGACCATGGCGCAGAACTCGGTGACCAAGCAGTACGACGAGCTGATTGGCAAGTATCAAACCGGTGCGATGGGCAACCTGGGCAGCATGCTCGGTGGGCATGGAGCGGCGCCGAGCCTGGACATCAACAGTTATGTGGTCAGTAAGAGTCTCGACGGATTATTCTACATGGTCGGGCAGGAGGAGCAGAAAATTCGCACCAACCCGGCCGCGCAAGTGACACCGCTCCTGAAGCAAGTGTTCGGCGGCCACTGAAGATTAGGACAACCCTCCCCTCACTCTGGTCTCTCCCCGCTATAGTGTGGTTTGAAGGAAGGCAGACAGTTTCAGGACCTTGAGAGGAGCACTCGATGCCGACGCATCCGATTCGTTTCGGAATTCAAACCGGTCAACAGGACGTCACCTGGGAGCGAATGCGCGACTTCTGGCAGAAGGTCGACGCATGGGGCTACGACTCGCTATGGGCGTTCGACCATTTCTATCCGATCTTCGTGCCCGACCCGACCGGCCCCTGCATGGAAAGCTGGACTGTGCTGGGCGCGCTCAGCCAGCATACCAAACGCGCGCGCATCGGAGCGCTGGTCAACGGCAACACTTATCGCAACCCGTGCCTGACCGCGAAGATGGCGGCGACGCTCGATCAGATCAGCGGCGGCCGCCTCAACCTGGGGCTTGGCGCTGGATGGTTCGAGCAGGAGCACACGAGTTTGGGCTTCGATTTCAAAACGGTCGGCGGCCGGCTCGAGGCGCTCGATGAGTCGTGCCAGATCATCAAGGGCATGTTCACCCAGGACAAAACTACGCTGAAGGGCAAGCATTACAACGTCATCGATGCCGTATGTAATCCCAAGCCGATTCAGAAGAATCTCCCGCTGATGATCGGCGGGCATGGCGAACGGGTGCTGCTGAAAATCGTCGCGAAGCATGCCGACATGTGGAACATGACCAATGTCGACGCCCCTGAAATGAAACGGCTCATCGGTGTCATCGAGCGCCATGCCGATACGGTCGGTCGCGACTCCGATCAGATCGAGAAAACCCTGGCGCTCGCGATGTCGTACAATCCCCCGAAACAGCGCGAAGAGATCATCTCAGGGTTAATCGCGATGATGGCGCAGACCACCCCGGAAAAGGCGCGCGATCGGATCATCATCGGCAGCAAGCAGGAATGTATCGACAAGATCGAAGGCTTCGTGAAAGCCGGCGTAACGCATTTCCTCTTCATGCAGATGTGGCCGATGATCGCGGAAGACGAGGTGCAGGCATTCGCGGAGGAAGTGATTCCCATATTTCGCAAATGACGGAACCAGTCGTATTTCCGTCATCGTCGCGCGAAGAAATTCGGATGTAGATCGTCACATAGCCAGTACCCCACTTCTACGACATCTTGCGATGGGAGTTTGTTATGGCTAGCGATCTTATCGAACGCATCCGTGAACGCGCGTATCAGCTTTGGGAAGGCAACGGCCGCGGCGGCAATGCGGAAGAGCATTGGCTGGAGGCTGAGCGCGAAGTCCTGGGCAGCGAGGCATCCGCGCAGGAGACATTTTCGGGAGAAGCCGCCGGACGCGAGGCCAGTCGCGCGTATGACGACCACGCAAAGAAGTTCGGCGCGAATGGCCGCGTCGAGGAAAAGGTGAAAGAAGCCGAGCGAGCGCTGGATGGTCCCGAGCGCGAGGAGCTCAAGCGCGCCGAAGAGTCCGGCAAGCGTCGCGCGCGCGGCGTCGGCTGACCTGCAGACTGCTTGCCGGAACCGCGACTTCAGGGAGGGGCCGCTGCAATGGCGCAAATCGCAATCGTTGGAGTCGGCGCGATCGGAAGCGTCGTCGGTGCGGCGCTGATCAATTCGGGCCGTCATCAAGTGACGCTGTGTGCGCGTCGCGCGATGTTCAGCAAGCTGGTCATCCGCCGAGGCGCCGAGGTCCTCGAAGTTCCGGCTAGCCCGATCATCAACGAAAAGGATGCGCGCCCGGCGCAATGGGTGCTGCTCTGCACCAAGGCACATCAGACCGCCTCGACAGCGGGATGGCTGCGCGCGCTGGCGCCCGCGAAAATCGCAGTATTGCAAAACGGCATCGAGCATGTCGCGCGGGTCGCACCGATGGCTGGGGATGCGGCGATTCTTCCGGTCATTGTGCGATGCCCGGCCGAACCGCTCGCGCCGGGCGAAGTCAATCAGCAAGGTCCCGCGAGTCTGATCGTTCAGGATAGTCCGCTCGGCGCCGAATTCGCTGCGCTCTTCGACGGCACTGCCATTACCGTTCACCGGACTGACGACTTCCTTACCGAATCGTGGATGAAGCTTTGCCAGAATGCGGTTAACGGCGCGGTATGCGGTCTGACGGTGCGCCCGATCGCAGTTATGCGCCAGCCGCTGGTCGCCGAGTTCGCACGCAACCTCGCTTTGGAATCCATCGCGGTAGGCCGCGCCGAAGGCGCCCGGCTCAGCGATTCAATGGCGAATCAAATCGTCGAGCAAATGGTCTCCATCCGCGATGCCGAGCATCACGGCAACTCGCTCTACTATGATCGTCGCGCGGGGCGCCCGATGGAGTTCGAGGCGCGCAATGGAGTGGTGGTGCGGCTGGCCCGCAAGCATCGCATCGCGACTCCGCTGAGCGACGCGGTGTATGCGCTGCTGAGCGCTGCGAGTGGAACATCGTATTCCGGTTGAATTCATCATCTCGCGATGCGTTTGCAATGATCGCATCGATTTTGATTTTGTGTGATCCGACGGCCGGCACTAACCGACCGTTCAACACCAGAATCCACGAGGTGAAGGCGAGATGCTGACCGGCTCACAATATAAGAAGTCACTGTACGATGGCCGCGCGATCTTTTTCGAAGGCGAGCGCGTCGAGGATATCCCGCGTCATCCGATTCTGGGGCAATCGGTCGACCAAATCGCGCGCGGCTACGATCGCTGGTACTCACCCGAAGCCGGCGCGCTCAATCCGCTGATGTCGATTCCGCATTCCGCCGAGGAACTGCGCGCACGCATCAAGCAGCAGCATGGCGCGGACATCCTCTCGCTGGTCACCTATCAATCGGTCATGACGCTGACGACCGCGGGCGCCCGCATCGGCGCCAAGCTGCCGAAGTATCACGAGCGCATCAAGCACTATGTCGAGCAGGCGCAGCGCAACGATATCCGCACCACAGAATGCATAACTGACGCGAAGGGCAATCGCAGCCTGCCTCCCATCAAGCAGGAAGATCCCGATGTCTACACGCGCGTGGTCGATCGGCGCGGCGACGATATCGTCATCCGGGGCGCCAAGTTGCATATCACCGCGGCTGCGCTCGGGCACGACCTGATGGTGATTCCGACCAAGGCCATGCATGCCGGCGAAGAAGCCTACGCGGTCGCCTGCATGGTGCCGGTGAACTCGCCCGGGGTGAAGATCATCAACACCACCTATGCGCCGCGCCATGCCGACACGCGCGACTTCCCGTTCTCGTCGAAGAACCATATGCCGGAAGGCTTCGTCATTTTCGACGACGTGGTGGTGCCGCGCGAGCGCGTGTTCCTCGACGGCGAGGTGGAGCATGCGGCGGTCTTCGCGCATTCGCTCGGGCTGTGGGAGCGGCTCGGCGGTCTTTCGGACCTGGCGGAAACGGCCGATCAGCTGGTCGGATTCGCGCAGCTAATCGCGGAAGCCAACGGCCTCGCGCGGGAGTCGCACGTGCGGGAGAAGATCTCCGAGATGATCATCCACGCGACGCTGGTGCGCTCCGCCCTTGAAGCGGCGATCGCCAATTGCGAAGTCACCTCGGACGGCAGCGCCTTTCCCAACGAGCTCTACACCAACGCGGGTAAGTATCATGGCGCGGCCAACTACAGCCTGATGGTGCGGCATCTGCACGATATCGGCGGTGGCTCGATTCTCACTGCCCCTTCGGTCTCGGACCTCGAGAGCGAGGCGACCGGCGCGCTGCTGCGCAAGTACATGAGCACCGGAAAGGCCGTCGATGGCGAGTATCGGCTGCGGCTCTTCCACGCGATCCGCGATTTGACCGCCGACGCATTCGGCGGATGGCGCGCAGTCACCAACGTGCAGGCGGGCGGCGGCTTGTATGCCCAGCGCATCGTGACGCGCCGCCACTATGATTTGGATGGCGCCAAGAAGAAGGCGCTGGAAGCCGCGGGGCTCCTGCCGGACAAGGAGACCACGCACTAGGCGCGAAACCCTTTCTGCTCCTCCTCTCCGGTCTGCGTTCGTCCGCCGATCGGGGAGGGGAGCGTCCCAGACGAACTCAGATCCTGCGTGACCTCAGCTCTCGGATTCGGTGTCGGTGTCCGGCGCCTCGTCCCCGAAGCCGCTGTGCCGCAGCGCCTCCATGATGCTGCTCAGCACGCCGTCAAGGTTCCTCAAGACATCATCGTTCCCAAATCTGATGACCTTGTATCCGAGGGCTTCGAGCCCCGCGGTGCGCGCGCCGTTCCTGGCGACTCTGGCGACGGGTTGGGCGTCATCGACTTCGACAATGAGACGCCGTTGAATGCAGCAGAAGTCCACGATGTGGTCGCTGATCGGATGCTGCCGGCGAAACTTCGCGCCTGCCAGTCGCCTGGCGCGGAGCTGTTGCCACAGCAGGCTTTCGGCCTCGGTTTGTTCGCGGCGCAAACGGCGGACATCGGCACGTAAGGATTCGGGTGTCGGCATAACAGAGAGTTGTATTGCAAACTCTGTGAGTTGAAGGAAGGATGGCTAATGGCACTTCGAACGTCCCGATCGGGCGGCGTAGTTTCGTCTTTTATTCGCCTATGCCCGAGCTTGATGGTTTGATGAGCGCACATCCTGCCCTGATGCGTAATTGCGCGATTGAGCGGTGGCCGGCCAGCATCTCAAGACAAAATGTCCTTGATTTTACTCGCTTTAATGGCTTTGTTTTTTCATCTTCGCCAACCCAGCGAGATCGCCGCAGTGGGTTTGTTTTTGCAGTCTTGGCAGGCGTCGCGCGAGATCGCTCGAAGGACACCCTGACGACCCATCGCCGGGCGGGATATCCGTCGTGGTGGCTTCGTTTTCCGTCATGCGCCAACAAGAAGTCCTTGATTTTAAAGCATTCGGTGGGTTCGTTTATGTAATTTCGCATTGGCGATCAAATGCCTTGAAACGACGACGGCACCCATGCGGGCGCCGTCTCCCCATCTTATAACAGATTGTTAGCGAAGAGTCATCTCGTCTCGTCCTCGGGGAGACTCGCGCGCGAGGTTGAGAAATCAGTCCGCCCAGCGATAAAAAAGGATCGATGGGACTGGAACGCGCTTTGGAGGCATGTCGTATGGCCATGACGATCGAGTCGGCAATCGCTCGCGAGAGTATCCGTGAAGCGCTCGCGCAATATTCCATGCTGCTGGATGGCGACGGGATCAAGCCGGATGCGCGGATGTGGGCCGATAAGCTTTTCACGCCGGATGCGGTCTTCGTGTCGCACTATCCGGATGGAACCGAGCAAATTCGGATCGAGGGCAGAGAAGCGATTTTCAAAACCTTCGGGCGGCCAGGCTCTCCCGAAGTAGCGGGCCGGCACTTCATGGTGAACACGGTTTTCGACGAGCTCACCCCGACCACCGCCAAGACCCGCACCTCGGCGCTCATCCAGGTATCAAAGCGCGATAAGGATTGCGCCAAAAAGAAGGGAATCCTGAATGGCGGCGAGCCGGTGCTATCCGCGATCCTCGTCTACCATGATAGCTGGGTCCTCGACGGCGGCGAGTGGAAGAAGAAGTTGAGCATCCTTCGCCGCGACACCTGAGCGCCCGGGTGATTAACTAGCTCTCTGGCCTAAGCAGAATTTTGTCTAGCTATTGCCCCAAAACTGCTAGTCGTGCGATGTTTATGAGCTGTCCACCGGCTTATTGAATGGCTTGTATGCCAAGGTGGTAAATTCCAAAGGAAATGGGGAAAGTATGAGCAATCGATGGGGTGGAAAGAGAGTATTTTGGGCTGTCGGAGTGGTTCTTTTAGTCGCTGGAGGTATCGGCGGTTCGGCCACTGCCGGGTTTGTGCCCAATAAGCGCGGAGGAGTGGTTAACATAACCCGAGAGAAGGCTAAGAGAATTGGGTTCCCGCTGATAATAGATGTCCCAGGGACTTATCGGCTCGTGGAAAGCCTCACGAACAGCGGTTCGTCGGATGTTTTTCGAGTTGCCACTGGGATGGGATCCACAGGGACTGGGGTCACCATCGATTTAAATGGCTTGACGCTGACGGGCTCCGGGACCGGCGACGCAATATCCGCTGCCTCAGGGGAACGAGCTACGATCGAGAACGGAACGATTGCTGACTTTTCCGCGGGCGTGGATGCCCCTGGCGCTATTTTGACGGTCCAGAGGGTTCGCATTGTCCTGGCATCGACCGCTACTGGAACCGGTATTCGTTGTGGGGCTGGCTCTATCGTTACTGGCAATACACTTTCGGGATCGGGTTCAAATGCCGGCGGAATAGACTGTTCGCAGTCCATTATTTCCAACAACATTGTCTCAGGATTTGTGATTGGTATTTCAGACATTGTCGGGGGCTCGATCATCAGTTCAAACACAGTTAACAATAATTCTTCGGAAGGAATTTTTGCGATCTCCGACCGCATCGAGGGGAATACTGTGCTAAACAGCGTCACCGGTATCCTCAATCAGGGCGGCTCCAAACTTTCAAATAATGTCATAGCCAATAATTCGTCTCAGGGCATCCAGGCCAAGGACGCCACCATCGAAGGTAATACTGTCCGCGGGAATGGGCTCGGGATTGCGACCTCGGGCATCTCGACCCTGTCCAACAACAACGTGAGCAATAACGACGGCCGCGGTATTAGTGCAGCGTCAGCCAATATCACCAACAATCAAGTGTCTTCGAACAACGATGACGGCATTAACCTGGGATCGGGCCTGGTCAATGGCAATGTAGTAAGGGGTAACGCAAAGTTCGGCATTAACATGCCAGATGTCACCACTGGTTACATAAACAATACGGTCGGGAACAACACGAGCGGCAATGTCGTGAATGGTACGAATCTCGGCGGGAATCTCTGCTACCAGGGAACCGTGACCTCGGCTTGTCCTTAAACAAAGGCTAACGACGATCGGGAGGCGGCGAGGCGGGGGTAGCCTCTTCCTCGCCGCCGAGTCTAAGGTTCATCGCAGGCCCACTTGGTCACGATTGCCTGCAAAAACTTGCGAACCGTTTAGCTGACCCCGGCGTCGAAGGGGATCCTGAACGGCGGATGCCGGTCCTACCCGCGATCCTCGTCTACCATGATAGCTGGGTCCTCGACGGCGGCGAGTGGAAGAAGAAGTTGAGCATCCTGCGCCGCGACACCTGAAGTCACACCGGGTTAGCTGAGGCGAAGACCCGCGTGCCGCACAAAATGCCGAAAATCGCGATCGCGCGTAATAAGGGCCACCTTGTGATCGAGGCACGACTGTGCGACGAGGGTATCGGCCAAGCGCGCCTTGAGCCCCAGGCGGAGCAGCCGGGCACGTAGCTCACCAGCGCGCCTCCAGTACCCTTCGCGGATTTCCAACTCCGGGACGGATGCGATAGCAGACAAAACCGCAGCGGGAATGCTGGGGTTGCTTATCAGCTCAGTTACCACCACCGGCGGCAAAACCGCGGTTCCACCACGCAGCGCTTCTCGCACCGCAATGCGGTCGGATCCATCCTCGCCGGCAAAAAACGCGACAACTGAGCTGGTGTCGAGCGCGATCAATCGCGGTCTTCGCGAAGTTCGTCCAGGTCGAGGGAAATTTTCAGTTTGCCCTCCATCTTCAAAAGCTCATCGTACGCATCGCGCGCCGCCAGCAGCTCAAGGCCTTTGCGGACCGTATCAGTTACCCCGGCTTTCGAAGCACGCTGAGCTCTTCGGAGAAGATCCTTTTGAACGTGCACGGTGATTTTTTGCGCAGCCGCTCTCATGCCGTAAAGGATACCAGCTTTGAATGCCATACTCCATTACGGCGGTACGGTCGGTGCGTTGCAATTAACCAAGGCGACGAAATGCTTACGGCCAGATCGCGCCCGAGGCGATCAGCGCGTCGCGTTCGGCGCGCGAGAGGCCCAGCAGGTCACCGAGAACATGATCGTTGTTCTCGCCCACATCGGGAGCAATCGTCCGCACCGATGCCGGGGTGCCCGACAGCTTGAACGGGATGCCGGTCACTTGCGAAAGCTCGCCGTCGATGCGTTTCACACCCGGCCAGAAGCCGCGTTCTTTGAACTGCGGATCGCGCGCGCACATGTCGGCGCCATTCTCGACCACGCCCGCCGCGACCTTGGCACCCTGGAGCGTTGCCATCGCGTCCTCGGCGCTGCGTTCGCGGGTCCATCGCGCGAGGTGGGCGTCGAGTTCCGCGTGATTTTTCATCCGCAAGTACAGCGTCTGAAACTTCGCGTCCGAGGTCCACGCCGGCGTGCCGATCGCGTTAACCAGCCGCTCCCACTCGCCTTGCGAATGAGCCGATATTGCAATCCATCGATCGTCGTCGTCACCGAGCGGCGCGCATCGATAAACGCCGTGCGGCGCGGCGGGTCCTTCCTGCGAGTTGTACAGCGGCGGTTGCTGCTCGCGCTCATTCACCGCAATGTCGAGGAGCGACGGGCCGACCACGCTCACGACCGCCTCGAACTGCGAGAGATCGACGAACTGGCCCTGCCCGGTGCGACGCTTGTGGTAGAGCGCGATCAACGCCGCGAGCGCTCCGGTATAGCCGCCGGCCATGTCCGCGTATGAGTATCCGTAGCCGGCCGGCTCGCCGGTGTCCTCGGCCATCAGTTGGGTATAGCCGCCGAGCGCCTGCAGGGTGGGGCCGTAGCTGACATAACTCGCGCGCGGTCCGGTATGCCCGAGGCCCGACATACTGATGCAGATGATGTCGGGTCTAATTTTCACGAGGCTGGCATAGTCCATCTCCCAGGCCCGCATGACGCGGGCGGAGAAGTTGTCCATCACCAGGTCGCTTTTCATCGCGAGCTTACGTGCGAGTTCCAGTCCGTCCGGATGCGACATATTGAGCGCGACGGAAAACTTATCGCGATGCAGATCGCAAAACAGGCCGCGCTTGCGATCGCCCATCGGCGGCGGCACCTTGCGTTCGATCTTCACCACCTCGGCGCCGTGGTCTGCAAGGATTCGCGTGGCGACCGGTCCGGCCACCACCCAGGTGAAATCGAGCACGCGCACGCCCGCGAGCGGCAATTGATTGGTCGCCATCAGATCACGCCCTCCGCGCGCAACGCGGCCAGCTCTTGCGAATCGATTTGCAACTCCTCGCGCAGAATCTCGCCGGTGTGCTCACCGAGCAGCGGCGGACGCCGGTACGCGCGCCACGGCGTGCCATTAAAAAGATACGGCGCACCCGGGTAGAGAAAGCTGCGGCCGAGCTCCGGATGCTCGACCTCGGCGAAAAAGCCGCGTGCCTCGAGTTGCTCGTCATCGAGCAACGCTTCCGGCTGTTGCACAATTGCGTAAGGCTGGCGCAGCAGTTGCGCGCGCTCGAGGAGATCCGCGCGATTGTAATCCGTGACCCATTCGTCGAGGACATCGAAAAGATGTTCCGCGTTTGCGGAGCGATACATCACGTCATTCCACTGCGGCTCGATCAGATCCTGCGCCTTGCCGTCGCCGTTGACCCATTCGATGAGCGAGGTCCAGTCGCCCAGCGTGCAATGCATGATGTAGCCGTCGCGGCATTTGCCGACCCGGAAAAATCGGCTCCAATGCAGCGTGCCGCGCCGCGGCTCGACCTGATTCTGGCCGAAGTAACTTCCGGCGACGTGCTCGACTGCCGAGGCGGTCGCCTCCTGCATGCTCAAGTCTATCCATTGACCTTCGCCCGACGAATCGCGCGCCAGCAGCGCCGTCATCGTGGCGATCGCGCCGTAATACGCCGACGAATGATAGGCCTGCAATCCGAGCGGGCGCACCGGCGCGCGCCCCAGTGACCCGTTGACGTAGAGCATGCCGGACAGCGCGGTGATGACGGTGTCATCGGCGGTAAAATCGCGATATGGGCCGGTCTGCCCGAACGGCGCAATCGACAGAAGAATCAGCGCGGGATTCGCGCGATTAAGCTGCTCCCATCCCAGGCCGAGTTTCGCGATCGCGCCGGGCGCGAAACTCTCGATGACCACATCGGCGGAGCGCGCCAGTGCGAGCGCGAGATCGCGGCCTCGCGGATGCGTCAGGTCGAGCGTCAACGATCGTTTGTTGAGGTTGTAAAACCAGAAGAACAGGCTGCGATCATGATGCGGCAAGTCATTGTAGAAGGGACCGATGCGGCGGCCGTCATCGCCGGCGGGCGGCTCGACTTTGATGACGTCGGCGCCCATGTCGGCCAGCAATCGCGCGCACAGATGCGCCCGATGCGTGCTCAGATCGAGCACGCGCAGTCCTGCCAAAGCGCCTGGGGTGTTTCCGGTCATTTCTAATGCTTGCCTGATGGTGACAGGGGGAAAAATGCCCGCTCATCAAAACAATGCCGCATTCACTTTTTGGTTTCGGGTGCGCGATGGCGATCCTGGGTCGCGAACGAAGTCAAATCGAGGGTTGGCTCGACCTTCTGCAAGACCTCGCCATGCGGGCCGGTTCGCGCGCCGCCGCGCACGCGGATGGTTTCGAATGTCTCGGGATTTACCCATCGCACCCCGTAGACGTTGGGTTTCGCCTGCTGGTCATCGTCTTCGATGCGTGCGGCAGGCCCGGCTTTATCGAAGTAAGTAACTTTCTTGAGTGCCATAGTTGTCGGATATCGAATGATATGGGCCTGCTCGGCGCTTTTCAAATGCCGCGACGCCATGCGATATGAAAATCGTTTTGAGTGCTCCCGACGACCTGAAGCTTTTGCACCTCGATGTCGCGACACTGTTCCTGATGTCGCCATCGAATCGCATTGATCGGCCGGGCGATGCCGATCGCTCGACTGCCCCGCGCCTGTTTTTCGCCGGGTGCCCGACGGGAAACCTCGCATGCGTGCGCGCGGACGTGGACGAACAGATCGCCGATCAGTTGCTCGCCATCAGCGCCAACGAACCTCCATGGAGCGATCCGCGGGTGCTGCCTCAATGTATAGGAAAGCTGCTCGACGTTTTGTCAAACAATCCGCCATTCGCGATCGGGCCTGCTTCGAGAGTTCCCCTGAATGTCGGGATGGGCGTGATTTACCAGCTTCCCAACCACGCGAAGTACGAGCATGGCGCAAACATCGTGCGAGGTGATTCCGTCGAGGGCCGTCAGCTGCGGGCTCGATTCGCCGAACGAGGAATGCCGCAACCGATGCTGGATGCGGGTTTCCAAAGCGTCGCCGATTTATGGGAGCCATGGTGCATCGCCATCGAGGACGACGAGGTGGCGGCGATCGCGTTCGCGGCTCGCCTCGGCGCCGAGGGTGCGGAAATCGGCGTCTATACGTTCCCGAAATTTCGCTCGCGAGGATACGCGGCGGCTGTTACCGCGAGTTGGTCCGCGATGACGAGCCTTGCTGATCGCGCCTTGTTCTACAGCACCTCGAGGTCCAACCGCGCATCGCAACGGGTGGCGGCTCGCCTCGGCCTGCGCATGATCGGCGCGAGTTTCAGCATCACCTGAAAACGTGCATCGATGGCACTCCGAGCGGAATCGCCCACGCCTCTTAACTTGACGTATCTACGCCGGGGCGTTTGTCTGGTTTATCCCCAGCCGTTTGGTCATCAGGTAGTGGCTATGCCCCTTCGGATGGTCCCTTTCCTCGCCGAAGACATGATAGCCGAGCTTTTCGTACAACGGCCGCGCCTGGAAGCTGAAGGTCCCCAGGAAGACGCCGCTGCAGCCTTTCGCGATCGCATGCTGCTCGGAGGCCGCCATCAGCCGGGTGGCGTGGCCCTTTCCGCGCAGCGCGCGATCGACCCAAAGATAGGCGACGTACATCCAGTCGCCCCAGATATTTCCGAGCGCGCCGCCGAGGATCTCGCCTTCGCCATCGCGCAAGAAAAAATTATGTGGCGACCATTCCCTCTCGGGCAGTCCGATCGCCCCGTAAGCGTGATTGGAGATACCCTGTCTGACCACCGCCGCGGCATCTTTCGACGGATAGGGATTGGTTACGATTGCCAAATCCTTCACGTGCAGCAGGCCTTCGTGGGTGCGATCGAGCTGCTTGCTCATGAAGTAGCGCGCATGCGGCCGGGTTGGATGATTCCGCAACTCCGCGTATACGCGGTAGCCGAGCTTTTCGTAGAACGGGCGCGCCTCGTAGCTGCCGGTCTGCAGATGCGTATGGGTGCACGATTTCTCGACCGCGTATTGATGCGCGCGCGTCATCAGCTCGGTTGCAAAGCGGCGGCCCCGGATCGATTCGCTCACCCATAGGCTGCCCACCAGGAGCCATCCGCCCCAGATATCACCGAGCAGACCACCAAGGATTTCGTCGCCGCGTCCTTTGACGAAAAATCCTACCGGGTAGTAGTCCGGGAGCCCGGTCACCGCCACGTTATGCTGATCGACGCCGCGAATGACGGTCTCGCTCCACGCCTTGGGTGGATAGGGTTCCATCACGATTTTCAGTTCGCGCATTTCTCGCACTACCTAGCAGAGCTTGCGCGACGGAACCATCGGAAGTGGTGGCGACGTTGCAACCAAAATCGAATTGATGCGTACCTGATCGGAGGAGCTTCGAGTGATGCGGGAAGGCAGTGCCATGACTTCCAGCGAGCGCGTGCTTCATGCGCTCAACCGGATCGCATTCGGGCCGCGCCCGGGCGACTTCGAGCGCGTGCGTGCAATCGGCGTCGAAGCCTACATCCATCAGCAGTTGCATCCGGAGTCGATTGCGATTCCGAAAGCGCTGGTCGATCGAGTGCACGATTTGCCCACCCTCCGGATGACGCCGGCCGCGTTGTTTCTCGAGTATCAGCGCCCGATCAGGACGGCACGCAAGCAAAATCCGCCACAAGAAAATCCTGGTGACAAGGATAATCTGAAGGAGTTGCGTCAGCGCGCGCACATCGTCATTCGCGAGGCGGTCGAGGCGCGGCTGCTGCGTGCGATCGAGGGACCGCGCCAATTGCAGGAAGTGCTGACCGCATTCTGGTTCAACCACTTCAACATCTTTGCGGGCAAGGGACTCTGCACCGTGTGGACCGGTTCCTTCGAGGAGCAGGCGATTCGGCCACACACGCTGGGGCGTTTTCGCGATCTGCTCGGCGCCACCGCGCGGCATCCCGCGATGCTGTTTTACCTCGACAACTGGCAGAACACCGCGCCCGGCGCGCGCGGCTTCCAGGGCAAGTTCGAGGGCATCAACGAAAACTATGCGCGCGAGCTGATGGAGCTGCATACGCTCGGCGTAAACGGCGGATATTCGCAAAGCGACGTCATCGCGCTCGCGCACATTCTAACCGGATGGGGTCTGCCCAATCGCGGGAGCGGAGGCGCGACGCGTCGCTCCGATGAGAACGGTGTCGGAGTTTTTCGCGGTGGGAGATTCGGCATGCGCCGCCGCACTAGTCGGGTCGAGGCGCGGACGCCGAGCTTTGGCGACGGGAGCGCATTCTACTTCAACCCGGAACGCCACGACTTCGGCAGCAAGGTTTTGTTGGGGCATCGGATCGAGGGTGGCGGCGCAAGCGAGGTCGAACAGGCGCTGGATCTGCTGGCGCGGCATCCCTCGACGGCCCGGCATCTGAGTTATCAGCTCGCGCAGTATTTCGTCGCCGATGAGCCTCCCCCGGAGCTGGTTAGCACGATGGCCGCGCGCTACGCGGAAACCGACGGCGACATTCGCCAGGTGCTCGCGGGCATGTTTGCCAGCGCGGAATTTTGGGAGCCTCGCCGCTTTCGCGCGAAGTACAAGACTCCCTATGAGTATGTGATTTCGGCGGTGCGCGCGTCCGGCGCCTCGGTGGCGAATTTCCGCCCGCTCGCCGGCACGATGCAGTTGCTTGGGATGCCGCTGTTCGGATGTCTGACGCCCAACGGATACGCCAATACGCAAGAGGCGTGGCTGAACCCCGACGCGATGATGACGCGGCTGAGTTTCGCGACCGCCCTTGGCACCGGCAATCTTGCGCTCGAGCAGGCGCCGTTGGCGAGGGATGGAAATCGCGGCTACTTCAACAAGAAGGGCGCCGCAAACCTCAAGCTGAGCGCGAACCCCGCGAAATCCGGCTCCAGGATGAAGCCTCCGGAGGCATCGATGCTGGCGGCAACGCTGGGGAATTCCTTCACCACCAATACGCGCGATGCAATAGAAGCCTCGCCGGCGCCGCTGCGGGCAGCAATGATCCTCGGCTCACCGGAATTCATGATGCGATAGTAACGATGCACCACAGAGACACAGAGTCACAAAGGTCAGACCAGGAGGCGGGTAGCAGCGGCCCTGTTCGAATTCCGTTCCGTTCCCCTTCCACTTTAGGGGAAGGGGTTAGGTCCGCGATGCCCAATGACCTCACCCGGCGCGGTAGCCCCACCCTCTCCCTGCTGGAGAGGGAACAAGGAAAGCAACATCATTATAAAAAACGGTAGCGGTTAAATTTATGAGCACCAAAATTCCTCGCCGTGAGTTCCTGCGTCGCGCCGCGATGCTTTCGGCCTCGGGGATCCTGCTGCTCGGCCCCAATGCGTGGGCGGCGCGGGCGCTGGCTGGTGATCCCAGCAAGAAGCGTATCGTCGTGATCTTCCTGCGCGGCGCGGTCGACGGTCTCAATGTCGTGGTTCCTCACGGTGAGCCGAACTACTACGACGCGCGACCGACCATCGCGATCGGACAACGCGGCAGCGACGGCGGGGTGCTCGACCTCGACGGATTCTTCGGCTTGCATCCTTCACTCGCACCGATGATGCCGTACTGGAAAGACGGCACGCTCGCCTTCGTGCATGCGTGCGGCTCGCCCGACCCGACGCGATCGCATTTCGACGCGCAGGATTTCATGGAGAATGGCACCCCGGGTGTCAGATCGACCAACGACGGATGGCTCAATCGCACGCTCGCCGCGATGCCCGGCGATCATAGCGCGACCGAAGCGCTCAGCCTCGGCGCCACGGTGCCGCGCATCCTCGCGGGCAAGATGGCTGTCGCGAATATGCCGCTTGGTCGCGCTGCCGCGCGCCCGATGCCACTGGACCGCCCAATCGTCGAGGCTTCATTCGATCGAATGTACGAGGGCAACGATGCCCTCAGCCGAACCTATCGGCAGGGACGTGACGCGCGGGCGCATCTGATGTCGGAGCTTGAGCAGGACATGAAGGAGGCCAATGGCGGAGCGCCCGGGCCGCAAGGTTTCAGCGACGATGCGGACCGACTCGCGAAGCTGATTCAGCGGGACCCGAGCATCCGCATCGGATTCCTCGCGCTCGGCGGATGGGACACGCACGTCAACCAGGGCGGCGCCTCGGGGCAGCTCGCCGGTCATCTCAAGCCGCTTGGTGAAGGCCTCGCGCATTTCGCCGCCGCGCTGGGCCCCGCATACGGCGACACCGTTGTCATCGTGATTTCGGAATTCGGCCGCACCATGCGGCAGAACGGGAACGGCGGCACCGACCATGGGCATGGGAACGTGATGTGGGTGATGGGCGGTCCGGTGCGTGGCAAGAACATTTACGGGCGATGGCCGGGGCTGGCGACCGCGGAGCTTTACCAGGAGCGCGATTTGGCGGTGACGACGGATTTCCGCGAGCCCCTCGCGATGATCCTCAAATCGCACTTGGGCTTGCACGACGCGCAAGTGGCTAGAGTTTTCCCCGGACGGCCCGCGTCGAGCGGCAACGTTTCCGGCATCATTCGCGCCTAGAGTTTCTTCGCCGCGTGACGAGGGCGATCGTCGGAACCGTCGCGCTGGACGTTGCGCCAGTAGCCCCACGGAAAATGCACCAGCTCGAGCTTCATGCCGTCGGGATCGGCGAAGAACACCGCATAGTAGTTCGGGCCATACTGCGGATACTCAGCGGGCGCATCGAGGATCGGCAGATTTTCGCGCATCAGGAAGCGATGGAACTCGTCGATCGCATCGCGGCTTTTGGCCTTGAACGCCAGGTGATGGAGCCCGACCCGATAGAGACTGAACGATGCGCCTCGCTCAGCGCTTGCGGCTCGCCGAATCGCGATACTGAGGTGGGCGTTGCCCCACACCACGACGTCAGGGTTGTCTTCGATCAGGCGCCGGAAGCCAAGCATCGTGAGGACCTTCTCATAGAAGATGGTGGAACGCGCGAGGTCGTTCACCGTCACATCGACATGGTCGAGCCCGAACACCTCAATCGACTCCATAAAGCTGGTCGCGCCTAAATTTTCTTCGCCGCATGACGGGGGCGATCGTCGGAACCGTCGCGCTGGACGTTGCGCCAGTAGCCCCACGGAAAATGCGCCAGCTCGAGCTTCATGCCGTCGGGATCGGCGAAGAACACCGCATAGTAGTTCGGGCCGTATTGCGGATACTCCGCGGGCGCATCGAGGATCGGTAGATTTTCGCGCATCAGGAAGCGATGGAACTCGTCGATTGCATCCCGGCTCTTGGCCTTAAACGCCAAGTGATGGAGCCCGACCCGATAACGATTGAACGCGGCGCCTCGCTCAGCGGCCACAGCTTGACGAATCGCGAAAGTGAAGTGCGCGTTACCCCATCGGAGGTCGTCGCCGTTATCCTCGACCAGTCGCCGAAAGCCAAGGGCAACCATCACCTTGTCATAGAAAATCCCGGAGCGCGCGAGGTCGTTGACCGTCACATCGATATGCTCAACGCCAAGGACTTCCAGCGGATCCATCATGCCCATATTTCCGATGATGGCGCGGGCGAGGTTGCCTCCACAACCCGTGCGCGGGAATATTTCGGCATCATGCAATACGACCTCATCATTCGTGGCGGCACGATCGTCGACGGCAGCGGCGCGCTGCGTTTCCAATCCGATCTTGGACTAAGTGGCGGAAAAATCGCCAGGATGATTCCGCCCGCCGAGTCGCTTGAGGTGACCGCACCGCGCGAGATCGATGCAACGGGCCTGATCGTCGCGCCGGGCTTCATCGACATGCATTCGCATTCGGACTGGGTGATTCCGATTCCCGAACACGCCGCCATTCTGCGCCCGTTCCTGATGCAAGGCGTCACCACCATGGTGGGCGGAAATTGCGGATTCTCCGCCGCGCCCATCATGGCGGACCGATCCGCGATGCTCGACGCTTCGGCGCAGATGCTTTCTGAACGCCCGTTCCAATGGCAATGGCGCGAGGTTGCCGAATTCGGGGCCTACTTGAAACGGCAGGGCCTCGCGATGAATGTTGCGCACCTCGCGGGCCACGGCAGCATCCGCCTTTCGGTGATGGGCGCCGACGCCGGCGATCCGTCGCCCGCGCAACTGAACCAAATGCGCGCGATGCTGGAGCGCGCGATGAGCGACGGCGCGATCGGCGTTTCCACCGGGCTTGGCTATTTTCCCGGCATGATCGCGAAGCCCGCGGAGCTCGGCGCGCTGGCCGAGGTAGCGGGGCGCGCGGGAGGCATCATCACCTCGCACCTGCGCGCCTATTCGACACGCTCGCTGTTCTTCGATAGCGAGGTTCCGCACAATCTGCTGGCGGTGCGTGAGATGGTCGAAGTGGCGCGCCGGGCGAAAACGCCGCTGCAAATTTCGCATCTGATTTTCGTGGGGCGGCGTACCTGGCCGACCGTGAAGGAGGTTCTGGCGGATATCGATGCGGCGAAAAATGACGGCGTCGAGGTGACCTTCGATACGTTTCCGTACACCGCCGGCAACACCACGATTCGCGTGATCTTTCCCGCATGGTCGCAAAACCACCTGGTCGAGCTGCTCAACAGCGTCGATGGATGGGCGCGGCTGCGCGACGGCTTCCGCCCACTGCGTCCGTTCATCGCGGAGGGCGGCCAACTGATGTGGGCGGCGAACCCGAACTTCGCGCATCTGGAGGGCAAGTTCTTTGGCGAGATTGCCGAGAGCCTCAAACTCGATCCGGTCGAGGCGTATCTCACCATCGCGCGCGAGAGCGGGGCGCGGGCGCGCGTCATGATGCATCTCTACAGCGGCGACGATCAGCACGAGGAGACGTTATGCGCCGCGATGGCGCATCCGCTGAACATGTTCGAGATGGATACGATTCTCACTTCCCATCAGCATCAGAACCCCGCGAGCTTCGGCACCTATCCGAAAATCCTCGGCCACTATGTGCGCGAGATGGGTCTGCTCTCGCTCGAAAGCGCGATCCACAAGATGACCGGAATGGCGGCCGCGAAGATGCGGCTGCGCGACCGCGGTTTCATCCGCGAGGGCTATGCCGCGGACCTTGCTATCTTCAATCCCGACACGATTTCATGCGCGGCGGATTTTGCGCATCCGGAGATTTCGCCGGCCGGCATCGAGCATGTGATGGTGAATGGAAGGGCGGTAGTCGCGCATGGCAAATGGTGCGGCGACGGCCTCCTGGCGGGTGAATGGCTCACCCGCGCGTGATGGTATTGGTAGTCAGGTACGTCCCAGCCGGACTCAGCTCGCACGTTTCGAGTTTCCTAAAGCGTTTTCGTCCTGCGACAAGATCATTCGCGCAACCTTGCGTGCGGCTTGCACTGGCGAATCACCCGCGACAGTGACGCTGTGCAATTGCTTGAATGGCTGCGATGCCCTGCGCCTCGCGCTGTTGGAGAGATATACCGGGATTACCCGCTTGCCTTGGCCGATCGCCGCGCCCAGTTCAAAACTAATCCAGGCTGATGCCAGAGACATATCTGAGACCAACACCACGAACCACGAAGCTGCGGTCAGGGCGTCCCTAATCTGCTTCTCGATCGTTCCAGTCGCTCGAGCGCTTGCGTGGGTCCAGGATTTGATGCCGAGCGAGTCGAGCTCTTCCGCGAGGGCCCGCGCATAGTCGGCCTCGGACGAGGTATAGGAAATGAATACGCTCGCTTTGTCATTCATGGCGCGATCTTGCTGCCCTCACTCGTTCCTTCAATTGTCGGAAGTAGGTGTCCAGTTCATTGATATTTACCACATCAGTTACCTTGAGGAAGGCTGGGGTGCTTTCTCTTGACGTGAGCTCTCTGACGTCCAGACCATGAAGCGTGACCACAATCCGCTTCCTGCGTCTCCAGAACGCTCCCATTTCGATCCAGACGAAGGGACGTTTCAACGCCCACGGGGTCAAAAGAACCAACATTTCGCTGCAGTTGGATGTTTCCCGTTGGATGCGAGTGTTGAAGTCGTCCCCATGCGCTACATCAAATGCGTCCAGAAACACTCCCGCTCCGACTTGCTGAATCGACGAAGCTATCTGACGCGCAACCCACGTGTCGATCGATGAATGCGAAACAAAAACTCTAGTAGAGGCGCCTCTTGGCGAGGATGGTCGCCGCTTGTTCACGCGAACAGCAGATAACAAATTGTTTCAATCGAGGCCACAGACCCGTGGCCTGCATTTTTGCGAGAGGAACTACATGGCGCCGATACCGAGCAACTGTTTGAGCCCGGCGCCTCCGCCTACAAAGCCGATTTTGCTCGAGGACTCGCCGCCCCTAGCGCTCCATCTCCTGGAGCTTGCGATCGAACTCGCGCAAGCGGGAAAGTTTCTCATCGGTAGGCTGAACCAACTTTGCCTTGGTCGCCGCAAGCTGAGTCGAATGCTGGCTGGGCAGCTCACCGTCAATCTTTTCGATCGCTTCCCGGGCGAGTCGCCGCACCATGTCGCTCTTGTCGTTGCTTGCGACTTGCGAAAGGATCTCGTTGGATTTGTCGCTCCCGATCTCGCCGAGCGCGAAAACCGCGGTGCCACGCGCGCGATCGTCGTCACCGGAGATGGTTTCTTCCTGCAGGTATTCCATCACCGGGATGGTTCCGCGAGCATCGCCGATTCGTCCCAGCGCCGCGGTAGCGTGCAGCTTCAATAGAGGCTCGGTCGAGCGCAAAAACAGCAGTTGCGACATTGACGCGACGCCTTCGTTGGCCTGACGCGCACCGAGCAGGTCGACCGCCTTTATCTTGACCCGGATATCCGGGTCGGACAGCGACTCCATGAGGATCTTGTTGACTTCGGGATCGGCGAGGTTGCGCAGCTTCTTGAGTTCCTGCACCCGCACGTTGGGGTCGGCGTCCTTGAGGCCCAGCTTCACATCCTTGATGATCTTGAACGGCGATTCCTTATCCGCGCGACCGCGGATGTCGTCGATACCCGCCGAAACCCTGCCTTGATGCGACATCGGATTGGAGCTCAGGGCACTGCCCATTCCCGAGCCGCCGTATTGCGCATAGGCCAGACCCGGAAGAACCGCCGCACCGATGACGATAGCCCCCGCAAGCGCCAATTGAGGTCTAAACATTTCCCCAGCCTCCGGAATTCGCCAAAATTATTCGCAATGTCTCCGCTCATTGCAAGCAAGCGCATCCCGATCCCGCCGGCGACGTATGATATCGCAAGAGCCTTGATAGGTGCGTAGTTAAACCGCAATGAGGAAATTCTCGATACTTTTCCTAGCTTTGCTAAGCTTGGTGATTCCAGGGCTAGCATCCCCATCGCATCCTGATCCGGGAACCCTCGCCCGGGTTCGGCGCCCGCATGCCGCACCAACTCCGGCAGCGCCCAAGGCCTTGCCCGAGGATGTCCTCGAGCCCCCCGCTTACAAGATAACCGCACCGCGGTTTCACGCCGGCCAGAAGCTGGTGTTTCAGGCTTCATGGGTGGGCATTCCGGTGGCTACCGCGCGGGTCGAACTGCATCGCAAGAAGAAGGATCCGAGCCACTTGTCCGCCGAGGCGTGGGTCGAAACCAACCAATTTGCCGATGTGTTCTTCAAGATGCGCGACTACATGACCGAAGACCTCGACCATCAGTCGTTGGCCTCGAGCAAGATGTACATCCGGCAAAGCGAGAACCAGCGGCTCAACGACTTCAAGGCCGATTTCGACCGCAGTGCCGGATTAGTCACGCTAGTCAAGCATAATCGCAAAGGCGAACAGGTAAAGCGCTTTATTTCCACCAATCCATGGGGGCCGCTATCCGGCGCGATGATGGCGCTTTCGCTGCCGATGACCCCCGGAGAGCACTACGCCATCGATGTGTTCACCGGCAGCACGCGCTACGTTTTCAACTTCAAGGTCGTCAATCGCGAGAAAATAACCACGCAGCTGGGGACCTTCGACGCCTTTCGACTGGTGCCTGTGGTCGACTACGAAAGTGACGGCAAGCTAAGCCAATCCGCCACCGGCATCGTAATCTGGGTATCGGCCGATGAGCGACGGTTGCCGCTGCGGGCCCAATCGCAGGCGTTTATCGGAACCGTGCGCGCCGACCTCATCCAGGCCGACGGTTGAGTTTCCGGTACTTGCCCCGCGCCATCGAATAGTGGAAGAGGGAGTATCGGGAGCAATTGCGATGGCGAAAAAACTGGAATTCTTTTACGACTGCTCGAGCCCGTGGACTTATCTGGCATTCACCAAAATCGAGGAAGTCGCCAAACGTCACTCGGCCAACCTGGTCTGGAAGCCGATCCTGGTCGGTGGCCTGTTCAATACCGTCAATCCCTCGGTTTATGAGAGCCGCGAGCGCCCGGTGAAGGTGAAGGCGCGCTACTACACCAAGGATCTTCAGGATTGGGCGAACTTTTACAAAATCAAGATCGGCAATCCGACCGTGTTCCCGGTCAATTCGGTGAAGGCGATGCGAGGCGCATTCATGGCCAACGAGCATCAGAAGATCTCGCCATACTCGCGACGGGTCTTCGAGGCTTATTGGGGCGATAATCGCGACATCAGCAAGGACGAGGTTTTGCGCGATATCGTGCGGGCGGTCGGCCTCGATGAGAAGGAATACTTCGAAAAGATTAATTCGCAGATCTACAAGGACATGTTGCGCGGCAACGTCGAGGAGCTGATCGATCGCGGCGGCTTCGGCTCGCCCAGCATTTTCGTCGACGGCTCGATGTTCTTCGGCAACGACCGCCTTCCGCTGGTGGAGTGGGAACTCGACAAATAAGACCAGCGATCGCCACAGAGACCCAAAGGCACAAAGGTCGGAAGGAGAAGACGGCTGCTTTCTTTGTGTCTCCGTGCCTCCGTGGTTAATTCTTCGTCCTATGCCTGCGCTGCCCGAAAAGATTCGCGCCTTCGTCGCGATTCGCGTCAGCGCCCAAGTCGAGCGCGCGATCGAGGAACTGATCACCGGCCTGCGCGCGCACAACGACGGCATCAAGTGGGTCTCATCCGCGAATCTCCACCTGACACTGAAATTCCTCGGTCCTGCCGTCCCGATCGCGAAGATCGATCATCTTCAAACTGAGCTCCAAAAAGTCGCGGCCTCGACCACTCCGTTCGATCTCACAACTGCCGGCCTGGGAGGCTTCCCCGACCTCAAGCATCCACACGTCTTGTGGGTGGCACTTCGAGGTGAAGCGCTGACCGACCTCGCAGGGCGAGTGGATGACGCCGCTTCGCGATGCGGCTTCGAGCGCGAGGAGCGCGCCTTCAATGGACATCTGACCATCGGGCGTCTCAAGCGGCCGCGGCTCCATTCCGACACGCGCACAAGGATCGAACGCGTGATGGCTCGCGATTTCGGCGCCTCGACGATTCGCGAAATGACGCTATATCGAAGTATCACGGCCTCCACCGGCTCCATCTATGAGGCCCTGGCCAAGTTTCAGTTCAAACCGCCAAGCTAGCGCTCCATAAACACAGGCATGTGGATGGAACGCCCTCTTCGGTAGCGCGATTGGATTGATTTTGTGGCAAGATTCAGACTGGCGGATAAATAATTTTGCGGAGCGGGGTTGGCGATGGCGATTGAGATAAAGACCAAGGCGCTCGACCTGGCCTTGAGCCAAATCGAGAAACAATTCGGCAAGGGCTCGATCATGAAGCTCGGCGAGCAGGCGATCGTCGCCGACGTCCCGGTCATCTCGACCGGCTCGCTGGGACTCGATCTCGCGCTCGGCGTCGGCGGTCTGCCACGCGGCCGGGTGGTTGAGATCTACGGTCCCGAGTCCTCGGGCAAAACCACCCTCGCGCTCGAATGCATTTCCGAGGCGCAGAAGAAGGGCGGCATTTGCGCCTTCATCGACGCGGAACACGCGCTCGATGCCGGCTACGCGCGCAAGCTCGGCGTCAAGGTCGAGGACCTGCTCATTTCGCAGCCCGACAATGGCGAGCAGGCGCTCGAAATCGCGGAGACCCTGGTGCAGTCGGGCGCGATCGATGTGCTCGTGATCGATTCGGTGGCGGCGCTGGTGCCGCGCGCGGAAATCGAAGGCGAGATGGGCGAGCCGCAAATGGGCTTGCAGGCGCGTCTGATGTCGCAGGCGCTGCGCAAGCTGACCTCGATCATCGCACGCTCGCGCACCATCGTGATCTTCATCAACCAGATTCGCATGAAGATCGGCGTGATGTTCGGTAATCCGGAAACCACCACCGGCGGCAACGCGCTCAAGTTCTATTCCTCGGTGCGCATCGACATCCGGCGCATCGGCGCGATCAAGACCGCGACCGAGGTCATCGGCTCGCGAACCAAGACCAAGGTGGTCAAGAACAAGATGGCGCCGCCGTTCCGCGAGGCCGAATTCGACATCCTCTATGGCACCGGCATTTCCAAGGAAGGCGAGTTGGTCGATTTGGCTTCCGAACACAACATCATCGAGAAGTTGGGCGCCTGGTATTCCTACAACGGCGAGCGCATCGGGCAGGGCCGCGAGAATGCGCGCGATTTCCTCAAGGCGAATCCCGCGATTTCAGAGGAGATCGAGGACAAGGTGCGCGAGAAGCTCGGAGTCAAGAATGTCCATGTACTCCCGGCCGGCGCCGAGATTCCCGAGGAACCCGAGGAAGAGCCTGCCTCACCGCCGACGACTTCCAAGAAGCGCGGCTGACACCGCGTCGGTAGCATGGCAGGCGGACTCCTCGGCAGGTTTCCTCGAGGATCTCTTCCTGCGTTCAGCTTCGGGAAAAACCCTTGATTTTGCTCATCTTAATGGGTTTGTTTTCGCACAAATCAGACTACCGTTTCTGAGAGGGCCAGCCGTCCGAGTGGGTTTGTTTTTGCACTTTCGACGTTCCGGCAGACCGCAGAATCCGGAGCTGACGACCCTCTTCGACCCATCACGATTCACGCACGCAGCCATCGCATGAATCGCGCTGGGCCACTTCCCCCGAACCACGGGGGAAAAACAGAATCCTTTATTTTCAACCACTTGGTGGGTTCGTTTATGTAAAACCGCATGCATCAGGAGCTTGCCAAAACGACTGTGGCGCCCATCCCGGGCGCCACAGCATAAGGCTATCACGTTTCGGCCCGCTGCGCACCTCAGGGCCCCGGGATCAGCAGAATCGACTGGGCCGTCATCACCTGCATGCCTCCTGTGACGTTGATGCTGGCCATCGCGGTAAAGGTTCCCGACGGGGTTCCCTGTCCGGGTGCGGCCAAGTCGCCCGACGCGAGGGTGAAGCCTTCCTTGCTCGACTTGATGTTCGAACGTTGCACTATCGCGCCCGGTTCGGTGATGGTCGGCGCAACGAAGCTCTGCGCGCCATAAAAGTAGACCAGCAGTTCGTTGTTGTGATTCGGCGTCAGCGATGGAGCGGCGCTGGAAACCGGATTGAGGCCTCCGGCCGAAGCTCCCGAGGATAGGTCGATGGGAGTTGCCGAGGCGCCGCGCCATGCGCCGATGGCACCGGCGGCATACTGTGGAGCCAGGCTCCAGCTATAGGAGGATGGTTCGCTGACACCGACGACCTTGTAGTAGAGCCATGAAGTCATCTTGTTCCCGGAGACGGTTACCGAGTCATGCCGGACCGCCGTCCAGCCCGCAGGAGCCACCGGTACGTTGGTGCCGAGCGCATCGGCAATGACGATCTGCGCGATCAGTATGTCGCCCGGCCCTGAAGTTACCGGCCGGCTGATGGTCAAAGTTGAAACCGGCTGGCCGAGATCCGCCAGCGGGCCCGTCGCCACGAAGGTTATGGCCGGGGTTGGTACCGGCGTTGCCGTCGCGGTCGGGGTCACCGGCAGAGGCGTCGCGGTTGGTGTAACTGGAACCGGTGTTGCGGTCGGTGTAACTGGAACCGGCGTCGCCGTTGGGGTGACCGGCGGAGGCGTCGCGCTCGGCGTCGCGGTTGCCGGAGTATTGTTGGGCACTAGCAGAACCGCCTGTGCAGTCATTACGTGCAGCCCGCCCACGAAATTCGCGGTCGCCATTGCTGGATAGGTCGGCGAGGGATTGCCTTGGGGCGGTGCGGCCTTGTCGCCGTCAGCCAGGGTGAAGCCCTCCCGCGCCGACATGATATTGGAGCGCTCATCTATCGCACCCTCGGTGATGGTGGGGGCGATGAAGCTTTGCGCACCGTAGAAGTAGACCTGCAATTCGGCGTCGTGAGCCGGCGTCAATGAAGGAGCGGCGGCGGAAACCGGATTGCCTACTCCCGCGGTCGCACCTGAGGACTGATCGATCGGCGATGTTGCCGAGGCACCGCGCCATGCGCCCATGGTCCCGGCCGCATACTGCGAAGCGAACTGCCAGCTATAGGATGCAGGCTCGCTGCCTCCGGCGACCTTGTAATAGAGCCAGGTGGTCAGCTTGTTGCCGCCGGAGTTCACCGTATCGTGTCGGATCACGAACCATCCCGCGGGTGCGGTTGGCACGTTGGTGCCAAGTCCATCGGCAATCACTATCTGGGTGAGGAGAACGTTGCCTGATACAACTCCCGCCGGCAGATTGATGGTCAGGTTCGAAACCGGCTGACCCAAATCTGACAACGCTCCCTGGGCCACGAAAACGATAGCCCCCGACGGAGTGGAAGTAGCAGTCGGGGTGGCGGTTGATGTGGCCGGCGGCGGCGTCGCGGTGGCAGTAGCGGCAGCGGTTGGAGTCGCGATTGCGGTGCTCGGTGGGGTTGGCGTTGCGGCAGAGGTAGCAGTGGCGGTCGGAGCGGGCGTGGCAGTTGCGGTGGCGGTCGCGGTCGCAAGCACGTTGCCCGACTCGAATGCGCCTACATCGCAGGCCGGATGCAGCGCGCCGATGTCTTCGCGATCGGGGCGATGAGTCCCGCGTTGATCGAAGGCTGGGCACTTTGCGACCGGAATTGCGTCGATCGCCGGACTGGTCGATTGCAACGCAATGGTCTTCGTCGGTCCGCCATTATCTTGCAAGCCATTGGTGTCGAGCAGCGGGTCAACGTTATCGCCCAAAGTTTGTCCTTGAGCGCCGGTAGCGGTAAACCCGCAAGTGCTATCGTCGGAGATGTTGTAGTTGCCATCGACAATGGCTCCCCCTGCTGCCGCGCAATTTCCGCCCGACGGTTCGTTGGCGAAGATACTGCCGCTGACGTTCAGCGTGCCGCCGAAATTTGAATTGGCAACGCCGGCGCCGTCGGTTGCACTGTTGTTGGAGAAGGTGCAGTTGCGAACGGTCAGCGCACCGCTACCGAACTGGTAGACCGCGCCGCCTTGGGCGGCACTGTTGCCGGAGAAAGTACTGTTGCTGATGGTTCCGGAGTCTCCGGTGATGATCGCTCCACCGTTGGCGGCGGCCCCGGAGCTGTTACCAGAGAACGTGCTATTACTGACTGTAAGCGAGGTGCCCGCACCTATAGCACCGCCATCACCCACTGGATTGTGGTTGTCGAGGAACGTGCAGTTAGTGACGGTCAGCGCACCCTGAGAGAAGATTACCGCTTGGTTATTGGAAAACGTGGTGTTGATGACGGTTAGCGGCGACAAACTGGTGTTTAACACAGCCGCGCCTCCAGCGGCGCTGGTGTTGCCGGAAAACCAACTGTCGTTGATGGTTGTGGGGCTACCGCTACTGGGAAAGATAAATACCGCCGCGCCGCCGCCGTTCGGTGCGCTGTTGCCGGAGAAATTGCTGTTCTGAATGGTGAGCGAGCCATTACTTGCGATCGCCCCACCGAGGCCCGGGATGGATGAGTTGCCGGTAAACATGGTGTTAACGACGACGAGAGCTCCGTTGTTGTTAATCGCGCCCCCAGAGTCGCTCGCAGTGCCGTTGGCGATGGTGAGGTTCTTGAGCATCAAGCTGGCGCCCGCATTCACCTCCAGCACCCGGAATGAACCGGCCCCGTCCACCGTGACGTCTTGTCCGCTCCCATCGATGGTGACATCAGCTTCGATGGGAGGAAGTTCGCTGCCCACCAGCGTGATGATGCCGCTGACGCTGAACAGGACCTCATTGCCCAGCGCGCAGTCACCGCCGGTGGTGTCGGTTTCGCTGTTGGCATTGTTAATCGCCTCGCGCAGGCTGCAATAGCCGTCGGCCGGTGGGCTGTTATCGCTGATGGTGTTGACCGTCATCGGCACGAAGGAAAACTCATACGCGCCGATATCGCATGCGTCGGGCGGGCCGTTGGGGTCGGGCCTGGTGAAACCGCGCTGATCGGTGAACGGACATAGATCGATGGGAATCGCGTCGATGGCGGGGCTGTTCGCGTTCAGCGCAATGGTCTGGGTGGGACCGCCGTTGTCCTCCAATCCTTCGGGATCGAGGTCCGCGCCGACCTTGTCCCCTAAGGTTTCCCCGTTCGCTCCTGTACTGGTAGCGAAGCCGCACGAAGCATCGTCGGAGATGTTGTAGCCGCCGTCCACGACAGGATTACCGATAACCGAGCAGTTTCCACCGGGAGTGTTGCTCGCGAGGATCGTGTTCATGAGGATGGCGGTGCCATAGTTCGCGATTCCGGCGCCATCACCTGTGGACATCGGGCCAATGCTGTTACCCGAAATGGTGCTGTTGGTAACGATCAGTGTTACCCGGTCGCTTAAAATCGCACCGCCTTTAGAGTTACTACTGTTGTTGCCGGTGAAGGTGCTGTTGGTAACAACCGCGGTCGCGGAGTCTGCTGTGAGAACTATTGCGCCGGCTTCCTCGGCAGTGTTCCCGGAAAATGTGCTGCCGTTAATCGTCAGCGACTGGAAAGCTCCGTCCATGATCGCGCCTCCGTTGATCGGGGCGCTATTGGTGATGAAAGAACTGTTGCTGATCGTCAGCGGGTTCACCAGGTTAAGAATAGCGCCGCCGCCGCCACCACCATCAGGCGGCGGTGTTTGGAGACTATTGTTGACGAAGGTGCAATTGGTCAGCTCGGTGGTGCCCATAGCTTGCGACTGAAATGTGGCGGACGCGATAGCGCCGCCGCCGGCCACTGCGCTGTTGGCGGAGAAAATCGTATCGCTGACGGTCAATGCCGCAAAGTTGTTGTTTGACACTCCTCCAAAACTTGCTATCGCCCCGCCTAAGATGGCGTTGTTGTTGGAGAAGGTGCTGTTGCCACTTATGGTTGCTGTGCCGAGGTTATAGATCGCTCCGCCCGACCCAACCGTTAGCGACCCCGAGTTGTCCGAAAATGTGCTTCCTTGCACATTCAGGGTGCCGCTGTTGCTCACCCCACCGCCATTGTCGGCTGCGCCGTGGGCGATGGTGAGATTCTTCAAGGTCAGCGTCGCGCCGACATTGACGACCATCACCCCGACGAGGTCGGCGCCGCTCACAGTGATGCCCTGCCCAGTGCCATCTACGGCGAGCGTATTGACGATCGGGGGAAGCGTGCCGTTGGCGGAGATATCAATCGAGCCGCTGACGCTGAAGGTGATCAGGTCGTTGCCGGTGCCGGCGGCACAGTGACCACCGCTGATGTCGGAACCGGCGTTGGCATTGGCGATCGCCTCGCGCAGGGTGCAAAAATCCATCGCGGGCGTATCGCTGGTGGTATTGACCAGGATGGAAGTTGTCGCGCGCAGCCTGGAAACCAGCAGTACCATCAGTACCGGGACCAGCAAACCAAGCATCCCGATCAAGAGGGTCGGACGGACCAGCGCGCGAGAGGTCCCGCCGAGCCAGGCCCTCGCGGAAGCGCAAACCTTTCGAGAACCCAACCAATCTATAATTCGGAGTCGGAGATCCTTCATGGCGCCTCCCGAGTGTTTCGATGGGTTCTCAGTACAGAAGAACCGGGTCGGACAAAGCTAACTTTCGCCAACAGAATAGTGTCATCTACTTTTAGTAGCAATATACTAATTTTAGCTAAATCGCTTGTACTCCGCTTTAGCATCTCGTAGACTGTAGCGGGCTCCCGAATTGAGCAGAGACCCCGTTGCGAGGACTCTATTCGGCAATCGACCTTCTGATTTAGATATGAGGCTTCCCGTCAACAAGCTCCATCGGCAGGCTACGATCCCCTTACGGTTAGCCAACGTCGTCGTTAACGCGGGGCATGCTGGAGCATGCGGGCAAATCGCAAGAGAGTCTGGCTCGATATGGTAACGAGTCCCGTTGTCAACTCGTGCAGGCAAGGAAGGATGCCAATGGATAAATCGCTCAACCCAGATCGCTCGCCGGAGTACTGCTTGCTGAAATCCTCGCACCGCTGGCTCTCACGTTTCCTCGTGACGGCGCTTTCGATGGTGCTGCTGCTGGGGCCGGCTGGATGCGGTGGCAGCAGTGGCGATGGCGGTAGCGGCGGAGGTTCCTCCAACAACACCAGCAAATTCATCCAGTCGATGCGCTTGAACAACGGCCGGTTGGCCGCATTGTTCCTGACTCGAAAAAGGGACGGCAAGGTAACCTTTCGGGGCTACCCGCACGGGTTGAAATTTGCTGCACAGGCCGGACCGGCCATTCCGGTGACGGACCAGGAACTCAATCTAATGATCTACGGGCGCCGCACGCACAGCTCGCACGCCAAGGCGCGTTCGGCGGCCGCGGAGCCGACCGCAACGGCTACGCCGGTCACCGGTTTTACGATCGGACTGAACGAATCAACCGGATCGACGGTGGGGCCTTGTTTCAATTTCACCATCGGGAACCCCGGCGCGGCCATCGACAACGTCGATAATTTCAATACCCTATCAGCCGCTTCCAGTGTCGCGAACGTCTTTAACGCCCGCTTGAGCGTGAGTGGCACATACGAAGGATTTTCCGCCTCAAATGATTTCACTTATAGTGACAACTACAACTCCACCTCCTTTTCCTCCAGTTACTTGTTTTCGGCCTCCGCGCTGTACAACCTCCCGATCACGATCCAGAACCCTGCCATCAACGCATTCGGTATGCAGGAGGAGCAAGCAGGCGATTTTGCGCAGGCATGCGGCTCCGAGGTCTACGATGTGGTAGGCGCCGGGATGCTAATCGTGGGCGAGTTGAGCTTTTCGTCCAATTCATCACAATCGAACAGCAGCGTTTCGGAGAAGATGACCGCGAACGATGGGGCAGGAGGGTTGCAAAACCTGGATGCCGCCTCGATGGAATCGAACATGGTGGCCGACTCGAGCAATAGCTTCGACTTCACGCTCGACACCTATGGCGGTGGGGAAGATTCGACCAACGCCCTGAAAAACGCGCTGGAGGCAAATAGCCAAAACCTGGCGGACTGCTCTGCCGGCGTGGCCGCTCAGCCAAATCAAGCCGACGCTTGCACTATGTTCACTTCCAATCTGAACACCGCCGCGGGGACCGCGATCGACGATTTTACTAACGCGGTTATGAACGGTACCCAGGATTACGCGGACTTCGAGCAGTTCCCCAACGGTATCGTTGGTGCGAGCACCCAACCCACCATTCTGACCGAGCCAGTGTCAGATATCGCTCCCGTTTCTGCCGACGATCCGTTCCAGGACTATTCCAGCCAGTTGTCCGCTTACACCACGCTCATGAACCAGGTGTCCACCCTTAACCAGCGGGCTACCGCGATAAACGCAGCGGTGACGCCAACCATCACGAGTAACAATCAGACGACAAACTACAATACCAACCAAGTCGACCTGATCGGTGACTCCGCTAATCTCATGACGGCCTACAGCACGGCGTTGGACGGTGCGGTGGGACCTGGCCAACCGCCACTGACGGGATCCATGATCTCCAACCTGGGAGTATGCTTGGGCTACCTGCCGCCGCCCGAGGGTGCGGAGACTGTGGCGGAAGACTGCGATCCTATCATCAACAACCTGACTAGCGGTTCCAACCCTGTCCTGATAGACAGCGCGTACGAGTACTTTTCAACCGACAACCCCAACCTAACCGCCCAAAATTTTACGGCACAACAGAACGCCATCGCCTTGCAGTACAATGTTCTCAACAATTCTGAGCGCGCCTGCGACGACAAACCGTGCGGGCAGGAAAATAATCCGATGCAGGCGATGTACGTGGTGCTTCCAGGATTCGCGGGGACATCGGGCGCCCCAATCCAGAATCTCGCCTCTATGACGGCATTCGTCGATCAGGAATGGACCGCCACCAATGGGAAAGGGCATCCCATGCTATCTACTGACAATTGGGTTGTCATACTGCCGATGGGTCCAGAATCGCCGCTCCCGGACCTGTTGAATATGGACATGTTCACGGCGATGAACACCGCTCCGATATCACCGGGCCCGCAGTTCTGGGGCATCATCAATGACGGATGGTATAGCGAGAACAGTTTTCCCGACACCATATTCACCGGTCTCTCTACGCAATGCTCGACGATGATCACCGTGCCTTGCGCATTCGAAGTCGCTTCCGGCTTCGACAAGAACGGACGAGGGAGTCTGTCGCTGACGTACACACCGATCGCGAGCTTCTTCAACTGAGGCAATGAATCGACATCGTTCCTTAAGTGAGCCCGTGGGCCGAGACAGGTGCTCTGGACTGCCTGCCGACCTGGGCTCGAATGTATACCGACGGCGATATGACTGCGCAAATGATCGCCCGCCGACAACATTATCCGCGCACTAACCGGACCGGCTCGGCCCATCCGCTCCTTGCGGGCAGACCACGGCAGCCGAACACCGAACCATGGCGACTATTTCAACATCGATCCGAAAGCGGATATTGCCCAACGAAGGTTCGTCAAATGAACCGCAAGTCTTTCCGAGCTATGTCGATGGTAGCCGGAAGGGAGCTATGGGGCTCACCTTGGAGCCTCATGCCGAAGGCGGTTACGGGCCAGCATGCTCCAGGCGTAGTATTGCTCCGGATACATCCGGGAGTACCGCTCCAGGATAGCCACGCACTGCCGCATGCCTGCGATCAAGCTAGCTTCCCGTCCGGGCGCCGATTCCACATCAATCGCCGCTTCGATGATCATCTCGATCGTGGAGTCGCGGTTGCGCACGCAAAATAACGGAAGAATTGGCGCACCCGAAGTTCGAGCCAGGTTAACCACGCCGGTAGAGAAGGGCGCATCGACGCCGAGGAAAGGCAGCCGAATCAAACGTTGACTTTGACCACCGTCGCCGGCGATGCAAATGGCAAAGTTTTTCTTCAATCGGTCCAGCAGCACGCGTATGAAGGCCAGAGAGTCGGACGCCGGCAGATAGATAATCTCGGCGAGGGATTCCATCTCGCATCGTTCAAAGAAGTTTCGGAACCGGCGTGTGGCCCAATCCCACTGCCGATCGTCCAGGCGGAACCCGCTTCCCAGGTGTCTCTTCGCGTGGACCTGGATGACCGCATAGCCATGCGCATGTAGAACTCGTCTAGCGACGATCCTGCTGCCAAAGCTGTTGCTCTCAAGGAGAATGACTCCCTTGCCGCCACTCAAGGCGAGACGCAGATGCTCCTCGCCTCGCAATGGTATGGTCGCGATCTGTTTCAACTCGGCAGGTGAAGGCGCCAACCAAAAGGTCTCCCGCCAGAATTGGTAGAATGCTCCCATTGCGATGTTGCGTTTTTGAGCGGCATTGAGCTCGCCGCCATATCCAGCATCAAGAGCGCGAAAGGTCGTGCGGCGCTTACGCCTCGATGCGAGATAGGCGGTGGTGCTGACCGCTCGGATGGTGGCCCGCCTGAGCCAGGGTGGAAACCGGCGAGTGACCTTGAGCAGCGCGATCACCAATGGAAAGTAGAAGTCGTTCGCGCTTACCCGGTACATTCAGCCTTCCTGAATCAGCGTCCTCCGCCGGACCTTTCCGGTAGGTGTCTTGGGAAGGGCGTTTCTGAATTCAACCAGGCTGGGAATTTTGAAATCGGCGATCTTTCCATTGCAGAACAACACCAACTCCTCCTCGGTGCACGCTCCGCGCAATACTACGAATGCCTTGACCTTCTCATCGCCGAAAGGAGTCGGCAGGCCTACCACCACCGCTTCTTCCACTGCCGGATGACTTTCGAGCAGTTCTTCAACTTCACGCGGATCGATCTTGTAGCCGCCCCGATTGATGAAGAACTTCTTTCTGCCCACCAGATAGAGCATGCCGGCCGCATCGCGCCTGCCCAGGTCGCCACTGTAGAAGTAGCCGTCCTTGAAGGCTGACTGATCAGGCATCCCATCGTAGGCCTGTATCGCGAAAGGACTGTTTATCGCCAGCTCTGCGACCGCATCCGATGCTGCCATAGTTCGGTTTTCGTCGACCAGTTCTACCTCGACACCTGTTATAGGTCTGCCGACCGACTCCAATGAGCCGGCGATATCATCTTCAAGATTGACACTTATGCTTCCGGTCTCGGTCGAGCCATAGAGTTGGCGAACATAGAATCCGAACCGCTCCTGAAACTCATGGTTGCGTCGAGCCGGCATTGCGGCGCTGGCCGAAATGCAAAGCCGAAGCGACGATAGATCCGGCGGTCGGCGAAAGTTGGACTTCGACAGCATGATGAACATGAATGGTATGCCTATGAAAACGGTCAGGCCATGAGCTTCGATCATTGAAGCAACTACGCGGCGCTCATACTCAGGCAGCGGATAAAGCGAGGCGCCTGCGCGGATGCTGGTCAGCATAGTGCGCATCAAGCCATTAACATGAGAGAAGGGCGCTACACCGAGAAAACGGTCCTCCTGCGTGATGCCGAGCGTGCTCACCAGGGCCTCGAGCTCAAGCAGCAGTTGCGCGTGGGTGCGAGCTATGCGCTTAGGTGTTCCGGTCGACCCGGACGAAAATTGATACATCGCCGGGCTATGCTCATCGACCTCAACCTGCGGAGCAGGGCTCGATTCCGTCTGATCCTCGACGACGAGGATGTCGAACCGCCCGGGCATCGCCGAAAGCACATCCTTTGATATAGCCTCCAACGACCGAGAGGTGACAAGGATCGAAGCAGCGGTAAGCTCAAGGAAGTATCGTAGCTCGGTTATTTGGTAGCTATGGTTAAGCGGAACAATAATCGCGCCCAACGCGGCAGCGGCGAAGTAGCTAATTACGAAGTCGGCACCGTTTGGCAGGAACAAGGCTACCCGATCGCCTTTGCGAACTCCCAACTGATAGAGTCGTCCGGACAGCGCAGCGACTTGCGCTCCCAACCCATCGTAGCTAAGGACCCGATCTCCATCGATGATAGCTATGCGGCGGGAGTTGCCCTTTACTGCCGCGGAGAGCATTTCGCCGAGAGTCTTCACCCGGTCTCTTGACCTTCCCGAGCTGGCTGTTCCAAGGTCCTGCAAAGCACGTACTCGGCCAGCGTTCTGATGTTCTTGAACAGACCTACCGTGAGGTCGGAGTCGTAAACCTCAATGTCGAACTCTTTCTCCAATGCCGCAACCAGAGTCAGTGCGTCGATCGAATCAAGTCCAATGCCGCGACCTAATAGAGGAGTGCTGGAACTGTTCGCGCTGAAGATATTCGAATCCAGCTCCAGCTCGGCAACCAGAATGCCTTTGATGCTCTGCTCGATTTGCTCGCGCGAGATCGACGCCATTGCATATCCCAGCAGTAGTACGTCTCACGCTTTCGATGCGCGAGATCGTCGCAACGCCTGCAAACGTAAGCGCCACGCCGTGCGCCAGCATATCGCGGAACTAATGGAGAAGCGATCCGGCAAGCTTCCATCCAATCGTTAGTCGGTAACCGACCGCAATGAGGTGGCTAGAATCGGAACCGTAGCCCGTTGGCGCGCCTCGATGAAGCAATGGTAGTCTGCTCCATCAAACAAAATCGAGAGAAGTAACATGGCAAAGACCTTTGGATTCGAATCGACCACCGACGAGGTGCTCGAGGGCATCGATCTTTCCGGCAAACGCGTTCTGATAACCGGTGTGTCGGCTGGGCTCGGGGTCGAGACTGCTCGCACCCTTGTCGCGCATGGCGCCACCGTGGTCGGCACTGCGCGCGATTTGAACAAAGCGCGAACCGCGCTCGCGCAGGCATTTCCGAATCAAGCTGACAATCTGCCGGTCGAGCTGGTCGAAGCGGATCTGGCGTCGCTCAAAAGCGTGCGCACCGCGGCCGACGAGTTGCTCAAGCGCGGCAAGCCATTTGACGCGATCATCGCAAACGCCGGTGTAATGGCATGCCCCCAAGGCAAGACCTCCGATGGGTTCGAAACGCAATTCGGAACCAATCACCTTGGGCACTTTGTCTTCGTCAACAAGCTGATTTCGCTCCTCAAGCCCGGCGCGCGAATCGTCACGCTGTCCTCGGCTGGTCATCAAATCAGCGATGTGAACCTCGAGGATCCGAATTTCGAGCGCACGGAATATGCACCGTTTACCGCATATGGCCGTTCGAAAACCGCGAACATCCTGTATGCGGTCTCACTCGACAACAAGCTCAAGGGACGTGGCATCCGCGCGACCTCGCTGCATCCCGGAGGCATTCAGACCGAGCTGGGGCGACACATGACGCCGGAACTCATGGACCAGATGCGAGCGCGCATCGCCGCCAGCAAGCAGGCTACAACCTTCAGCTTCAAGAGCGTGCCGCAAGGCGCGGCGACGACGGTATGGGCTGGTTTCGTCGCATCACCGGATGCGATCGGTGGCCACTACTGCGAGGACTGCCACGTTTGCGAGGTGAACGACGATACGACCTCGCGCGCGGGCGTGCGTTCCTACGCCCTTAATCCTGCGCGCGCGGAAGCGTTATGGCGCAAGAGCGAGGAAATGGTCGGCGAACGCTTCCCGCTGTAGCCTGGGGACGCGAGCAAACATCGGCGCCCATCTCGCTTGGCAGGCCACAGCTACGGGCCCCTTTGCCGCTGCCATTCCCAATTATGGCGCCGCATTTGTTGCTCAGGTAAGCCTGCTCGGTAGCATCAGCATCACCTGCGTCGGCGAGGGAACTTCCTGAAGTTCAGCATGCCCACACGTCAACATAGGATATCGCAGGATCGTCAGCAGATAGGCTGGGGTCGTTGGTTGTGAACCATGTAGACCTTCAATTCGCGAACCGGAGTGTACCCAGGCTGGTTAGTCGGATCGCAACCCCATGGCAGGCGCCGGTGCGCGAACAGAGCGTCGCGCCCGGACTGTTTCGGCTTCGAGGAAATTATGGGTCCGTGCTTTTTCGCGTGGCTCGATACCCCGGCACGCTTCGGGTCGCTTGCGCACCTGATGCGAAGCATTGTACGAAACTAGAACGGACGCACGCACCATCGTGCCCCCATCTATAGGAGCATTCACAATGGCCGAACAATACACCATGACCATCAACGGCAAGCCGGTGAAAGGGTCGAAGACCGTAGGCGTAATCAATCCCGCCACCGGTAAGGTCTTCGCCCAGGTGCCGGATTGCAGCAAAGCCGAACTCGACCAGGCCTTCGACGCCGCCCAGAAAGCCTATCCCGCATGGAGCCGCGACCTCGATGCGCGCCGCAAGGTGCTTACCGAATGCGCCACCGCGTTGCAGGCCAATCCCGAGGGCCTCGCCAAAACCCTCACCATGGAACAGGGCAAGCCGCTGGCCAAGGCCGCCGAAGAGCTGATGGGCACCGCGATGTGGTGCTCCTACACCGCTAGCCTCCAAATGCCGAACGAGGTCCTCTCGGACACCGCCAATGGCCGTATCGAGATCAAGCGCAAGCCGGTCGGAGTGGTTGCCGCGATCACTCCCTGGAACTATCCGCTGATGCTCGCGATGTGGAAAATCGCGCCTGCGCTGCTGGCTGGCAACACGGTAGTGCTGAAGCCGTCGCCGTTCACCCCGATCACGTCGCTGATGCTGGGCGAGATTCTGCGCGACATCATTCCTCCGGGCGTATTCAATGTGGTCTCGGGTGGCGACGAACTCGGCGCCATGATGACCAGCCATCCGGTGCCGCGGAAAATTTCCTTCACTGGTTCGATCGAAACCGGCAAGCATGTGGCGGCAGCCGCCGCGCCGGATCTGAAGCGCATCACGCTCGAACTCGGTGGCAATGATGCGGCTATCATCCTGCCCGATGTGGATCCGAAAGCCGTCGCGCAGAAAATCTTCTGGGGCGCCTTCGAGAACAACGGTCAGATTTGCAGCGCCATCAAGCGCGTCTATGTACCCGAAGACAAATACAATGCAATGCTCGATCAGCTCAGCGACATCGCCAAGACCGTGAAGGTCGGCGACGGGTTGGTTGAGGGCAACCAGATCGGACCCCTGAACAACAAGCCCCAGTTCGAGCGCGTGACCGAACTCGTCGAAGACGCAAAGAAGCATGGCGCCAAGATCATGACCGGCGGCGCGCGGCTGGGCAGCGAGGGATACTTCTATCAGCCGACCATCGTCGGGAACATTTCCGATGGAGTGCGCCTGGTTGACGAGGAGCAGTTCGGCCCGGCGCTGCCGATCATCGCATACAAGGATGTCGATGATGCGGTCCGGCGCGCGAATTCGACGCACTATGGCCTCAGCGGCTCGGTGTGGTCGAACGACATGAACAAGGCGGCCGCGGTCGCCTCGCAGCTCGAATGCGGTTCGGCCTGGGTCAATCAGCATCTGGCGATTGCGCCCAACCTGCCCTTCGGCGGCGCGAAGTGGTCGGGCATCGGGGTGGAAAACGGACCCTGGGGGCTGCTCGGATTCACCGAAATCCAGGTCGTAAACTCCGTCAAGATGTAGTAATCCGGGAGGGCGCCGGCAAACGGCGCCCTCCATCTAACTGGTGAGCAAGATGCCTCGAACCAAAATCGCCACCTTCGGAGCCGGATGCTTCTGGGGCCCGGAGGCCAGGTTTCGCCGGATTAAAGGTGTAGTCGACGCCGCGGTCGGATACATGGGCGGTCACGTCAAAAATCCCACCTATCAGATGGTCTGCACGGACGAGACCGGACATGCGGAAGTGGTGCAGGTTACCTACGACCCCTCAATAATCAGCTATGAGCAATTGCTCGATGCCTTCTGGCAGATGCACGATCCGACCACGCCGGATCGGCAGGGTTTCGATTTTGGCTCGCAGTACCGGTCGGTGATCTTCTGTCATGACGACAATCAGCGCGCGGCGGCAGAAGCATCGAAGAAGCGGCTGGATGAGTCGGGACAGTTAGGCGATCCCATCGTGACCGAGATCGTTGCGGCGGGACCTTTTTATCGCGCCGAGGAATATCACCAGCGGTACCTCGAAAAGACCGGTCAGGAAGATCACTGCTGAGATCGAAACTCCCGCCTCGAATCCTGTATCGACGAAACTTACTTGATCTAACCTAGCGCCAGGCGTACCTGAATTCGTAACGCGCCGAGGTGACCGGTGCCTCGCCGCAGTTACCGCACCCCGCAGGTGCGGACGATTTCAGGAGTCCTCCGATGTGCCGATCGAAATGGCGGCGATTCGGAATCCAGGTAGCGCTTGCGCTGGCAATCGCCGCGCTGCTGGTTGCCAACTCCCGAATCGATGCAGCCGCTCAGCAAAACCGGGGTGACAATATCCTCCAGACTCCGCAGGTGTTCCGATTCGCCGCGCCTCCTGCGCCGAGTATTCCATCGCGGCCGGAAGTTGATCCTGCGTCGCTGATTCGAATTCCGGTGACCGTCATCGATAACGCGGGGCGCAGCGTGGATGCGCTCAGCGCGAGAGATTTTTCGCTTAGCGTCGATGGCGAGGAAAGTCCGATTGCGTGGTTCCGGCCCAATCACACTACCGCGGCCGCACTCGGTGTGCTGGTCGATATCTCGCAGAGTATGGCGGCCAAATCGTGGTCGGGAGGATCTTTTTCGAAGCTGCCATTTGTGCGAGCCGCCCTCAAAATGGTGGTCGACCGACTCGATGCCCACGACCACATTTTCGTCGCGACCTTCGCGCGCCGGTTCCACATAATCGACGACTTCACGACCGATCATGAGGATCTCGAAGAACGTCTGCCGCTGCTGCAGGTGACAGATCAGCTTGATGATTTCTACGGCAGCGGCATCTACGAGAGCCTGATTAAAGGCATCACGGTGCTGACTCATTCGCCCAAGACCTGCGATCGTCGGGCGCTGCTGGTGTTCACCGATGGCGGCGACAGCAGCAGTCATGGCGCCGACGATGTGATCGCGAAGGCGCAATTCGCGGGCGTCACCGTTTACAATGTCATCGTGCAAGGTTTCAAAATCGAAACCGATGCGTTTTCCATTCGCAACGGGATCGGACGCGTTGCCGCCGAAACCGGAGGCCTCACTTTCGTGGTAAACATGTGGCGAGATCGCGATCGCATCGAGTCGGCGATCGACGAAATCGCATCCGAGTTGGACAATCAGTACTTGCTCGGATTTCCCGTGCAGCCGTGGACCTCAAATGCGCTTCCGGTCGAACTCACATTGCTGCATCATCCGGGTCTGCGGGTACGAGCACCTCACGTGGTTCGATTCCGGCCCGGCGACTTTGTCCATGAGGCTTCCACCCCGACCGAGCAAGTCCTTCCCGAGTGAAGTTGGCGGGGGCGGCGCTGCTAGTGCGCGTTCACCGGATAGCGGAATAGCGGCATGAAATCCGTCACCCCAGGATCGAGCCCGAACTGCTTCAGCAATGCGGTGACCTGCCCGCGATGGTGGGTCTGATGATTGAAGAAATGGGTAACCGCGACCCACAGCGGCACGTCCCATTCGCCTCCATCGGACATCGCGCGATAACGCATCGTGCTGGTTAGCCACTCGGCGCTGATTTTCTCGGTCCATTCTTCGATCATAGCGTCGGTCGCGGTCCGCTCGCGCCGCAGCGTTTCGAAGTCCGAATATAGCTGCTGATCGAGCGACTTGATTGCGATCGGCGCTCCATCGGCGGCATACGACACGGTCTTGTCGGGTCCGATAAAGCGGCCCAACTGCACGCGATCGGTGAGCAGCAGATGTCCAAGGGTCCCATGAATCGAGCCGAAAAACGCGCCCACATCGCGGGTGCGCTGCTCCTCGGAGAGCTGTGCCGCCAGATTGTAGAGATTCCTGTTCATCCAGGAGTTGTAGCGTGCGAAGGCCTGGTACTGCGTCCCAAGGTCCATGGTTCGTCGATCTCCGTTGCTTTACGGCCGGAGCGAAACGCTAGCACGGCGCCGGAGCGCAGGCACTAAACGATTTCGTCCCTGCCGCCGCGCAGCCCGATGACCGATAGCAGCGCCATCAGGACCGTGACGCCCAGCGCGAACTCCATACTGGTGCGCTCAGACGCCGACGCGATCGCCCGGCCCATGATCCATGGAACGAAGATTCCACCGAGCGCGCCGCCGGCGATCACCATCGACGACATCTTTCCCACTTGCGCTGGAAACCGCGCGGCGCCCACCGCGACCATGTTGGGAAAGATCGGCCCGTAGCCGAATCCGACAAGAAAGATCATCGCGGCCGCGAGACCGTGCCACCTCGGCGCCGCAATCAGTCCGACCAGCGCGGCGGCTGAAAGCGACGCCGCCAGCATCGTGAATTCGCGCTCCGGGATGCGATGCGCGAGGCGCCCGCCGACCAGCCGGCCCGCAACCAGCCCGAGCCAGTACAGCGATACATCCCACGATGCGATGGTCGAGCCGAGATCAGCCGCGCTGCGAAGGTAGATAAAGAGCCACGCACCGATTCCCATTTCGCCGCCGACATACAAAAACAGCACGCCTCCAATCACCCAGATCAATGGATGCGCGAGCATCGCGATGAAGCCGCCGCTGGAGATTGCAGGGACCTGGACTTCGACCGCAGGCGCAGTCGCCATCGCGATCCCGACAACCGCGCAAGTCATCCCGCCGATACCGAAAATCCACCAGTACCCAATCGTATACGCGAGCGCGAAGCCCGCGACTATCGGACCCAGCAGCGCACCGACGCCGAACATCAGGTGCAGATAGTTGAGTGCCGCGGCGAGCCGTTCGCGATTGAGATCGGCGATCAGTGCGTTGGCGGCCACATCGATCGATCCGTTGCCGATTCCGATGAGCACGCCCGCACCTAGCAGGGTGGACAAGCGGGCCGCGCCGGCGAGTCCGATCAATCCTGCCGCCATCAATGTCATCGCGAAGACCAGGATCGATTGCGCACTGAATCGATGGCTGAGCTCGCCGACCACCAGTAGCGCGATGAAGTAGCCCGCCGACGCCGCACTAACCACCAGGCCGGCGTTGTCGATCGGGATGCGAAGGGTATGCGAAATTTCCGCGAGGAACGGGCCCACCCATCCGGCGTGGAGGCCGAACAGCAGCAGGCATGCGTATGCGAGCCAGGTTAGCCTGCGCTCATTGCTCACCGGGCTTTACGCGCTGGCGAGGATTTCGCGCGCGCGGGTCAGGTCTTGCGCGATCTGATGCTTGAGCTCGTCGGCCGACGCGAATTTTTTCTCGCCTCGAATCCGCTCGATCAGCTCCAACTTGATGCGATGCCCGTAGATGTCGCGGTTGAAGTCGAAGATGTGGGCTTCGACCGAGCGCGCGGTTTCGTTGAAGGTCGGGCGCATGCCGATGTTGGTGATCGAGCCGTAGTGGCCGTCATCAAGCACCACGCGCGTCGCATACACGCCGTCGGGCGGCATGCATTCAGTTTCGCTCTCGATATTCGCGGTCGGAAACCCGATGGTCCGGCCACGCTCGCGGCCGCGCACCACCGGTCCATGCAGGAAGTGATAACGCCCCAGCAATTTGGCGGCGATGCGAACTTCACCGCTCGAAATCAACTCGCGAATCTTGGTCGATGAAACTTCCATTCCGGCCTGTTTCACCGGCCCTACCACGGTGGTGTCGAAGCCGAATTCGCGCCCCAGTTCCACCATCACCGAGGCATTGCCGGCGCGCTGATGGCCGAAGTTCACGCTGTGGCCGACCACCACTTCGCGCACCCCGATCTTTCCGACCAGGTAGTCGCGCACGAAGTCGCGCGGCTCGATCAGGCTGAACTCGCGCGTGAAATGTACGACGATGACGCCATCGATTCCGGAAATCCGCAGCAGCTCGAGCTTGTCCTCGGGACAGAGAATCAGCCTCGGAGCGCGCTCGGGAAACAGGAGCTTGGAGGGGAGAGGATCGAACGTCAACGCGAACGAAGTCCCACCCGCGCCGCGCGCGCGATCCATCGCGGCTTTCATGATCGCGCGATGGCCAAGATGCACGCCGTCGAAGTTTCCAAACGCGACCACCGGGTAGGAATGGCGCGCAATCGCGTCGAGGTCGCGAATAATTTCCATCGCTATATTTTCCCTCGACTTCGCTGCGCTCTCATCTGAATTTCGATTCGGCCCTCAGACAGCCCGAATCGGCTTCGCGGGGAGCGGCTGCGCCGCGGCGCTGCGCGCTCCGTTCGGGTCTCATTCGCAGCTCTTTGCGATAGCTCCTCGCTCATTTCGGCCTAGTCGCTCCCGAGATTCTTGAGCATGTTGTTGGCGGCAACCGCCTCGCTCGAACAATTCGCGTTGCCGGCAAGCTTCTGCAGGGTGAGACGCGCATCGATGCGATCGTTGAGGCGCACGAAAGATTCTCCCTCGCGCAGCAGGCTCTCGCACAGAAAGCGGCTGTTGGGAAAACGCATGGTGAGGTCGTTGAACTGCAGGATCGCCTGCTCGTATTTGCCGTTTTCGTAAAACGCGTTGGCGGTGAAGTATTGTGCCGGCTCCGACAGCGGCGACTTCGGGTAGCTATGTTGAACCTTGGCGAAGTTGACGATCGCGGTCGGATAGTTTCCCGCTTTCATCGCGTCCAGCGCCTTGCGATAGATCTTCGCGCCGGGCTCCTTCGAACTGGGCGCGTCGACGATCTCCTTGTCCAGGTCCTGCGGCCAGGTTGGCGCCGGTTCCGCCCCCGGACTCGCCGCACCCGGGGCGCTCGGAGCCGTCGGTATTGGGGCGATGGTGCTGGACGAGGTCGTCGTCGCGCCGGTTGTAGCGGGAGTTCCGGGAGTTTCGGTCCCGGGCGCGGGCGCCGGCGCCGTTACCGGAAGCGCGACCTGCAACGCATTAACCTCGGACTCCAACTTTGCGATGCGATCGTTGGTATCTCCGGAGGCTGCGGAAGCGGCGGGGCCATGCTTCATTTCGGCGAGCTCATCCTGAGTGCGCCGGAGATCGGCTCGCAATGCATCGATCTGTTGACGGTCGCTCGCGATCATTCCGCGCAGCGCAAACTCGTTCTGGTTGAGTTGGTTGATGTTGGCGGATTGATCGGAGCATGCGGCGAACAGCCCCAAAGCAGCGATCATACCGGCGCGGATGGTGATGGAAGAGAAACGCACCTTTGCTTGCTCCTAGCGGTTGGCCTGGCCGCCGCTGACGACGAAGTGATCGCGACGATTCTGCTGCCAGCAACTCTCGTCGGATTCGTGGCACAGCGGAAGTTCCTTGCCATAGCTAATGGTCGTAATCCGGCTTGGCGCAATTCCCAGCGTGGTCAGGTAATCTTTGGCTGATTGCGCGCGTTTGGCGCCGAGCGCGATATTGTACTCCTCCGAACCGCGCTCGTCGCAGTTGCCTTCCACTTGCACACTGGTATTCGGATGCGCCTGCAACCAGCTTGCATTCGCCTTGAGGATCGAGCTGTCTTGCGGCTGCACGGTGTAATCATTGTAGGCGAAGTGGATATCGGAGAGCGGACCGCCGGAACCGCCGATGGTGCCGTGCTGATTCTCTTCCAGGGTCGATTTGCTGTCGAATCCGCTGTTGTTAGCCGGAGTGCCGCCGGCGCCCAGACCGCCGACCGGCTCAGTCTTTTTGGACGAGCATCCCGCCACCCCGAGTGCGAAACAGATGAGCGCCAGCACCGTCAAGCGCGCCATCTCCGCGGTCCTAGTCACCGAGCCACCACGACCAGGCTGGATTAGAGTCATTGCCATTGCCCTCCGTAATTGCCGATATAATTTTGTGGGATTCGACCTGCAAAATGTAGATGTGAGAACGCCCGCCGCGAGTGGAGGTGAATACGACATATCGTCCGTCAGGCGACCACGACGCGGATTCATTGGAGCCGCCACCGTCGGTCAGCATGATGGGCGTTCCGCCGCCGAGCGGAATTGAGAAGATATCAAACCTGCCTCCCTGGCGGCTCTGATACGCAATCGTGTCACCCTTGGGCGAGATGGCGGGAGTGGTGTTGTAATTCCCTGAGAAGGTGATTCGCTGAGCCGCGCCACCATTGATGTTCATCGTGTAGATTTGCGGCGTTCCAGATCGATCCGAGGTGAACGCGAGGGTCTGCCCGTCGGGCGAGAAATTCGGGCTTACGTTGATGCCGCCGGTATCTGTCAGCGCGCGAATTTCATGGCCTTGCGTATCCATCAGGTAGAGGTTGGTGGTGCCTGCTTTTTCGATTGCGGCCACGATCTGATGCCCGTCGGGCGAGATCGCGCCTCCGATGATGCGCCCGTGGTGGGTGTCGATGCGGCTCTCGCGCCGCGTGCGAAGATTGGCGATATATAAGGCGGGCGCCATGGTTTTGTACGACAGGTAAAGCAGTTGATCGGCGTTGTGGTCCCACATCGGAAAAATGTTGATGGTTGGATTGTTGGTGACCTGAAAGAGATCCTCGCCATCGATGCTCTGGGTGTAGATTTCCTTGAATTTGCCGCCACGCGTCGAAACGAATGCGAGCTTACTGTCGAATGGCCCCTGGATACCGGTAACGGCTTTCAGGATCGCGTCGGCAAAGCGGCGCGCCATCCGCGGGACCTCGACCGCATCGCCGTTGAAAGTTTTGCCCATCACGCTGCGCTGCCCATACACATCGAATAGACGCGCGGTGATCTGAACCTTGCCGCCCGAAACCTGTACCGAGCCTTTGACCAGGTAGTCGGCGCGGATTGATTTCCAATCGTCGAAATTGAATTGCCCGAGTTCGTACCCGGATTTCTGCGGATCCTCAATGAAGGTGTGCGGATCGACCAGGGTGTAGTAGCCGGACAGTACCAGGTCGCGTGACAGGATCCGATCGAACTGCGACGAGACCGCCTGCCGATCGTCACCACCGAGATTCTTGAGGCCCGACACCGCGACCGGCCACGCCTGACGTTTCGCGCCGCTGATGTCGATATGGACCTGCGCAGCAACATCAACTGCGATCGAAAGAACGGCGAAGAACGTGATTGCTCGAAGCAAGGATGAAAGAAGACGCCTCATTTTTCCCCTACACAACCCCTCATCAGAATACCGGCTAGGAGGCCGCTTAGCAGCACCGCATCGCTCGATCTTCGCGATTCGGTTAGCCGGATTTCAGCTCCCCAAGCTTGAATGTCGAGACCACATCCGAGAACTGCGCGCGATATCGATCCGGCGGCGGCGGAAAAGGCGCCGCGCGTCGGATCGCGCGGAGCACCGATTCGTCGAAGGCCGAGTCACCCGAACTTTTTGCGATTTTCACGCTGTTGAGAGTTCCATCAGCGCCGATCGAAAACTCGGCATCAGCGCTCAAATCGTTGGAGCCGCCCGGAAAGGTCCATGCGTCCTTCACCCGTTGCTGCACCGTGCGGAAGTAAAGCAGGTATTGAAGGTCCTCCAGCTTGCCCATACTGCCGCTGCCCGAACCGACGCCGTACCCGTTCCCGGCGGTGTTGGCGTTGGAAGCGACCGGACCACGCGCGCCGCTATCATTTTTTGATGAGGCCGACTCGGAAGCGGAATCGTCATCGTCATCCGAGGCGTCCTCTTCCGCAGCGTGCTTTTTGGCCTCCTCGATGCGCCGCTTGAGCATCTCCTGCTGAAGTTTGCGGAACTGCTCGTGGACATCAGGAGCCTTCTCCGCTTTCGCTATTTGGATCGGCGTGCTCTTCGGCTTGGCAGAATTCTTGACGACGGCCTTGTCGTGATGCTGGCGCTTGGCTGGCGGAGGCGGCTTCGGAGTCGGCGCCGGTTCCGCCACCTTCTTCGGGGTTTCAGTCGGCGTCGGTTCCGGGGTCGCCGGTATCACGGCGGGAGGCGGCTCCGGGGTCGCAGTCGGAGTCGGGTTTGCCTTCATCGATACCGCGTTCTTGTCTTCCACCGGCTCAGGAGGTGGCGGCGGTTTCTCCTCGGGCGGCGGAGGCTCTTCCGGTTTGACCTCCGCCTTCGCGACCTGCTCCGGTTGGGGCTTCTTGTGACCCGCCAACCTGGGAAGATGTGTGCCAAGGTCGCCGGCTGGAATGTTGTCGACGATCTTCACCGTCATGCTCGGAGGCGTGACGGTTTCCGAATGTAGCCAGTTCGGGAGCACCAACACCGCGAACGCAACGATGCCGATGTGGGCCAGCGCGGATACTGCGATCGCCGCGACATAGCCGGCCCATCCTGGCCGTTCGTCATCGTTATGGGGTAGACGTTCCATGGTCGTGCTGGCCGGCATCGGCGTCGCTGGTGGCCGGTTCCTGGGTGACCATCCCGACGTTCTCGATACCGGCCGCCTTGATAGCCGCCATCGTGCGGATCACTTTGCCGTATGCCACCTGCTCGTCGGCTCGGATGAAAACCTGCAAGTCCGGCCGCGTATGCGAAATCGCCTCCAGCTTGTCGGTCAATTCGGCCGGCGCGAGCTTGCGATCATTGAGGTAGGTTTCGCCGTCGCGCGTGATCGAGACGACAAACTCCTCTTCGTTGCTCTTGAGCGCGGCGGCTTTGACTTTGGGAATCGACACCTCCACGCCCTGCTGAATGATAGGCGCGGTCACCATGAAGATGATGAGCAGCACCAGCATCACGTCGACCAGCGGCGTCACGTTGATTTGCGATACGAACTTGCCCCGTTGTCCCGCTTCGAAGGCCATCTGCTTAGGTGAAGAAGTGACGTTCCGCGATGTTGAGGAACTCGCTGATGAAGTTTTCCATGTCGATCGCGAGAACCTGCACGCGCCCGGTGAGGTAGTTGTAGAAAACCTGCGCGGGAATGGCGGCGGCCAAGCCGATCGCAGTAGTGATGAGCGCCTCCGCGATGCCCGGTGCGACAGCCTGGATGCTCGATGAATGCGCTGCCGACAATCCGAGGAACGCTGTCATGATGCCCCAGACGGTTCCAAATAATCCCACGAACGGGGAGGTCGAGCCGGTCGTCGCCAGGAACGTGATCCCATACTCCAGCTTGGTCATTTCGACATTCTGCTGACGTTTCATCGAGCGGGTGACGTTCTCGATACCGCCGAATTCCGCGCTCATGCGGTCCTCGCCGCCGACCACCTGGCGCTTGGCGCGAGTGAGCTGCAAGAGTTCCTGGTAGCCAGCGCGAAACACGTGGGCGACCGGAGAGTACACCAGCCCGATGCTCGCGGTATTTATCGCGGCGAGGTTTTTGGATTCCCAGAAAATCGAAGTGAAGCGATCCGACTCGCGCCGCGCGCGCGCGGTCTGGACCAGCTTGTAGATAATGATGCCCCAGCTTCCGACCGAGAAAGCTACGAGGATCACGATGACGGCCTGGACCACCGGTCCAGTCCCAAGCAGGAGTCCCACCACACTCATTCCGCCCGCACCACTCATAGGTTCTCCGAGGTTCCCCGCATCGCCGCCCGCGGCGTCACAAATAGAAGCGTAGGGTTTGAAATGACCATCCTCAACCCGAATAGATTCTATACGGCTTTCGCGCGGCTCAAAACCTCGACTATCACTGTGATAGAACGATCGAGGGCCTCGATCGTTGCAACAATTCCATTGGCTCTGCCAATACCTGGCGACCACGGAAACGGAACCCTGGTCCTTTCAGCCAGGCGGACACTTCGGCTATGACAGACTAAGGGTTTCTGCCTGCCGGAGGCGCCGATGGATTTCAAGTTCAGCGAAGAGGACGAAGCATTTCGCCGCGAATTCAGAAGTTGGCTCGAGAACAACATTCCCCGCGATTGGCGCGGCGATAGCGAACTCGATGCCGATACCAAGAGCGAATTCGAGCGCCGCCGCGGGTGGCATCGCAAGCTCAATAGTGCGGGATGGATGTGCATCCATTGGCCCAAAGAATTCGGCGGGCGCGGCGCCACTCTGATCCAGCAATTCATCTATCATCAGGAACTCGACCGCGCCAAAGCGCCTCCAACCGTGAATTTTCAAGGCATCGCGCGGGTCGGTCCGACCCTGATGCAGTGGGGAACCCCGGAGCAGAAGAAACGTTACATCCCGAGAATTCCGTCCGCGGAGGAGATCTGGTGCCAGGGGCTCTCGGAGCCAAATCATGGCTCGGATCTCGCCGCGGTCGAAACGCGCGCGGTTGACGAGGGCGATCATTTCGTCGTCAACGGTGCGAAGGTTTGGACCTCCAACGCCCATCACGCTGATTTTTCAACCCTGTTGTGCCGTACAGATCCGACTCTTCCGAAGCATCGCGGCCTGAGCTACCTGCTGGTCGACATGAAGAGCCCGGGCGTGACCGTGCGCCCTTTGATCCAGATAACCGGCGAGCATGGCTTCAACCAGGTGTTCTTCGAAGATGTGCAGGTTCCCAAATCAAACCTGGTCGGGCAGAAGAATCAGGGCTGGATGGTGGCGATGACCAACATGATGTTCGAACGGACCATCCACGGCGGTCGCAGCGACATGATGGTGGAGGTTCGACAGCTCGCCGCGCTCGCGAAAAAAGTCGAACGAGCCAGCCGGCCGGCATTTGAAGACGATTACGTGCGGCAGAAGCTCGCGGCGTTCGCCTGCGAAGCCGAGGGCCTCAAGTACACCAGTATGCGCCAACTGACCCGCCAACTAAGAGGACTGCCGCCTGGCCCTGAAGGATCGATGCTGAAACTCGGCACCACCGACCTGAATCTGCGCATTCAGACCTTTGCGATGGAGCTGCTCGGGCCTTATAGCCAACTGGAGTATCAGGCGACCGGCGCCATCGATCGCGGCAAATGGTCACATCGAATGCTTGCGGCGCGCCGCGGAACGATCGCGGCCGGCACCAATGAGATCCAACACAACATCATCGGCGAGCGGGTGCTCGGACTCCCGAAAGGAAGCTAGCTCCGCCCCCATCCGATGCGGCCTTACGGCCTGCCCGAACGCTCGTCGCGGGGCAACCGCCGCGGGCATGATGTTAGTTTTCCTTCAACGCCCTAGTTGGGCTAATAAGGAACCCTTGGTACGGGTCGCAGCGAAAGCAGGCCCGAAGGGGGCGCGGAGCGCCGCGGGGCAGCCGCCGCGTAGCCGGTTCGGGCTGTCTTAGGGCCGAATCGAAATACCGAATGACGCGTAGCGGAGCGGAATCGAGGGAAATTTGAAAGTTTTTAGGAGGTCAGACAGTTGGCGATCAGAGTAGGAATCAATGGCTTTGGACGAATCGGCAGAATGTTTTACCGCGCTGCCTTGCATCATAAGGATGCGCTCGAGATCGTCGCCGTCAACGACATCACCGACGCTCCGACCCTGGCTCATCTGCTGAAGTATGACTCGATTCATCGCACCCTCGCGCAGGAGGTGCGCGCCGAAGGCAATGGCATCTCCATCGACGGCAAATCGCTCAAGGTCCTCGCCGAGCGCGACCCCGCCAAGCTTCCATGGAAGGACCTGGGAGTGCAGGTGGTGGTCGAATCGACCGGACTCTTCACTTCCAAGGAGGCCGCCTCCAAGCACCTTACGGCGGGCGCGAAAAAGGTCGTCATCAGCGCGCCGGCAGATGGCGCCGATGTGACGCTGTGCATGGGGGTCAACCATGAGAGCTTCGACCCCGCGAAGCACGACATTATTTCCAACGCATCATGTACCACCAACTGCCTCGCCCCGGTTGCCAAGGTTCTCAACGATTCTTTCGGAATCCAGCACGGCCTCATGACGACGGTCCATGGCTACACCTCGGATCAGAATCTGCAGGATGGTCCGCATCGAGACTTGAGACGCGCTCGCGCGGCAGCCCTTTCGATGATCCCGACCTCGACCGGTGCGGCGAAAGCGATCGGGCTGGTATTGCCGGTGCTCAAGGGCAAACTCGACGGCATCGCCATTCGGGTGCCGACGCCCAACGTATCGGTGGTCGATCTGACGGCAGTGGTGACCAAGGATGCGGACGACAAATCCGTCAATGCCGCGATGAAAGCGGCCTCGGAAGGAGCGCTGAAGGGCATCCTGCAGTATTGCGAGGCGCAATTGGTTTCGATCGATTTCACCGGCAATCCGCATTCCTCGATCTTCGATGCGCCGCTGACCAAGGTGCTCGACAAGCGGTTGGTCAAGATCTTTTCCTGGTATGACAACGAATGGGGCTACTCCAACCGGCTCGCCGACGTGACGGCATACGTCGCCAGGCGGCTGTAAGCAGGGTTCCCGGGGAAAATCGATAGTGCCCGTTCGTTCAATCACTGACCTTGAGCTTGCCGGCAAGAAGGTGCTGGTGCGATGCGACTTCAACGTGCCGATCGAGGCTGGCACCATCACCGACCCGGCGCGCATCGACGCCAGCCTCGACACCATCCGGCTACATCATAAAGCAGGGCGGCATCGCGGTTTTATGCTCGCACCTGGGACGGCCCAAGGAGCGCTCCGCGGAACTCAGTCTCAAGCCGATCGCCGAATACCTCAGCGGCGTGCTCGGGCAAAAGGTCGGCCTCGCGCCCGATTGTATCGGCGACGTGACCGGAAGGATGGTCGCGGCGCTCAAGCCCGGCGACGCGATCCTGCTGGAGAATTTGCGCTTTCATAAAGAAGAAGAGGCCAACGACCGCGATTTCTCGCACGAGCTGGCGCGCGCGAAGGATGCCTACGTCAACGACGCATTCGGCACCGCGCATCGCGCCCACGCTTCAACCGTCGGGGTCACGCGCTTCATTGCTGAGCGCGCGGCCGGCTTCCTGATGATGCGCGAACTGGAAGCATTGCGCGCGGTAACCGAAAATCCGGCGCGCCCTTCCATCGCAATTCTCGGTGGGGCGAAAGTCTCTGACAAAATCGGCGTGATTCGCAATCTGCTGACCAAAGTTGATGCGATCCTGATTGGCGGCGCGATGGCCTATACTTTTCTGAAAGCGCAGGGAATTCCGATTGGCAAGTCGCGCGTCGAAGACGACAAGCTCGACCTCGCGCGTATGCTGATCGGCGAGGCCGAAAAACACAACGTCCAATTCCGGCTCCCCGTCGATCACGTGGTCGCGATGGCGCCCGACCAGCCGGAAACCGCGCGGGTCGTCGCGGAAATCCCGTCCGAGATGATGGGGCTCGACATCGGTCCGCGCACCATCGACGATTTCATCGAGCGGCTGGCTCCCGCCAGGACCGTGATCTGGAATGGGCCGCTGGGATTCTTTGAGCAGCAGGCATTCGCCGCCGGCACCATGCGAGTGGGCGAGGCGCTCGCGAACCTGACTGGCGCGACAACTATCATCGGCGGTGGCGATACCGCCGCCGCGGTCGGGCATCAGCCGTGGTCGTCCCGCTTTACCCACATCTCGACCGGTGGTGGCGCGACGCTGGAATATCTGGAGGGCATCGTATTGCCCGGCGTGAAAGCGCTGGAGGTCTGAATGCGCCGTAAACTGTTCGCTGGAAACTGGAAGATGAATCTGGGCGCCAACGAGGCTCGCGCGGTTATTGCCGATCTGCGAAAGCTAATCGATCCGATGGCGGCGGCGCTCGCGAAAGATCGTGACTTGCTGATCGCGCCGGCGACGGTGGTTATCCCGGCGGCCGCGCAGGCGCTGGCGGGCTCCTCGATCGCACTCGGCGCGCAGAACATGCATTGGGCGGATAACGGCGCGTTCACTGGTGAGGTCTCGGCGCCGATGCTGAAGGCGTTCGGCGTCACCCATGTGATCATCGGGCATTCGGAGCGGCGCCACATGTTCTTCGAGACGGATCAATTCGTCAACCAGAAAATGGCCGCGGCGCTGAAGCATCGAGTAGTGCCGATATTGTGCGTCGGCGAGACTTTGCAGGAGCGCGAAGCGAGCAGAACCGTCGAAGTTGTCATGCGCCAGATGGAAAACGGGCTCTCGGGGATTCCTGCCGAGGCTGCCGCAACGGTAGTTATCGCCTACGAACCGGTATGGGCAATCGGAACCGGCAAGACCGCTACTCCCGAGCAGGCGCAACTGGTGCACGGCTCGATTCGCGAATTCCTCGACGATTCATGGGGAAAGGCGGCCGCCGCGGAAACCCGCATCCTCTATGGCGGCAGCGTCACGCCGGATAATATTGACTCTCTGATGGCGAAACCCGATATTGACGGGGCTTTGGTCGGCGGGGCAAGCTTGAAGGCTGACTCGTGCGCAAAGATCTTTCGTGCCGGTGGTAGCATTGGTTAAATGATTCAGGTCGTAATCGCAGTTCATGTCATTGTATGTGTCACGCTGGTGATCTTGATTCTGCTCCAGCAGGGCAAGGGCGCCGAGGTCGGCGCGGTATTTGGCGGCTCCAGCAACACTGTTTTCGGCGCCAGCGGTGCGGGCAACGTATTGACCCGAACCACTAGTGCGCTGGCAGTTTTGTTCTTCGCGACCTCGCTGTATCTTGCTTACACCTCGTCGCAACGGGCTTCGGGCAGCATTTTCGGTACTGGCTCCAGCGTAATGTCGAAACATGCGCCCAAGGCTCCCGCGGCGCCCAATGCGGGCGCGACGAGTGCGCCGGCAAATTCGAATCCGCTGATGCCGAATGCCGAGCCTAACACCGGAGCGCCACTGGCTCCGGCGCCGTCGACGAACTAGGAACCCTCGTCGGCGCGATCTGATTTCTCTAGAGCGTGCGCGGGTGGTGGAATGGCAGACACGCCAGTTTGAGGGGCTGGTGGTAGTGATACCGTGCGGGTTCAAGTCCCGCCCCGCGCACCACATCTTTGGTTAAAGGTTCCGATGGCCCTCACCAACAAGCACATCCGTCACGGCACCGGCTCGGTTCGGCCATTCCTCTATGGACGCTTGGATCTGCTCGATTTCGTGAAGCAGGTATTCGGCGGTCGGGAGCTGGAACGGAACACGGTGCCCGGCGGCTTTCATGTCGAAACGCAGATCGGCGACGCCGTGATCGTTCTGGTTGCGATGGATCCGCCCTATGCGGAGGCGACGCGCGCTTCGGTTTACGTTTACGTCGATGACGTGGACGCGGTTTACTCGCGCGCGATTGCTGCGGGCGCCGCGTCACTTTCCGAACCCGTCGACCAGCCGTACCAGGAGCGAGCGGCTGGCTTCAAAGACTCATTCGGGAATACCTGGTACGTCGCCACCTACCAGGGCGAAGCCGCAAAATAAGCGACTCCAGGATCTCAGCCTACAGCTTCGACGCCGGCTCGACCCACTCTTTGGCCAGCTTCTCGACGCGAGAGCTAGTGTCGGCAGGATCGCCGTCGAAGTTCGCCATGATCGGAACTTCGCTGATTCCCAGATCACGATAGCGCTTGAGGTCGTCTGTCGTGATGCGCTTGGTATAGGGCGATACGATCAGTTCGACGTCGGCGAGCTTCCTGCCATTTTTTTTCAGTAGCTCTTCGAGCTTGCTGATACGCTCCTTCGCCTCGGCCGGATAAAGGTTGAAGCCGAACCATCCGTCGCCATACTCGGCCGTGCGCCTTAAAGCCGGATTGCTCTCGCCGCCGAAAATCACGGGCAGCTTCGCGCCTTGCGGCGGTTTCGGATAGCTTCCCGCGTTGTCGAAGTTGACGAACTCGCCATGATGACTGGCGACGCCCTCGCTCCAGAGTTTGCGCATCACGTCGATACATTCGCGGGTGCGCTGCGCGCGGCGCTCGAACGGAACTCCAATCGCCGCAAACTCCTCCGCTTGCCAGCCGATACCGACCCCAAGCGCGAATCGCCCCTTCGCCAGCTTATCGAGGCTCGCGACGACTTTCGCGAGCACCACGGGATTGTGCTCCGGCACCAGGCAGATTCCCGTCGCGAGGCGAACCTTGCTCGTCACCGCCGCGGCGAAGCTTAGCGCGATGAACGGATCGAGCCAGTCCGCGTCTGCTCCGAGCGGAAATTTGCCGGTGTCCGAGTAGGGATATTTCGAATCATGGCGGTTGAAGAGCACCACGTGTTCGGGCGCCCATACGGTCGCGAACCCGGTGCGGTCCGCGGTTTCAGCAGCTTTGCGGATGACGTCGGGATTGGCCCCCGCGCCGATTCCGAGTGTGAACAATCCAATCTTCATGGCCATACCTTCATCGGGATGTTATTGCGGCTTCACGAATTTCAGCATGAAGCGGTCGGTCTGGCCCCGCTTCTTGAACACCATCCAGGTGCGATCATCCTCGGGATGACGCAGCGCGCTGGACGCGGCCGCGAGCTTGAAACCCGCCTTTTGCACCTCATCGATCAGAAATTTCTCATCGATACGATGCAGCGAGATATCCTTGATGCCGCTGCCGTCTTTGGCGCTGTGATCGATGATGTCATAAAAGCCGCCGGGCTTGAGCGCCTTGAAAACCGCGGTGTTTACCTTGTCGCGGTCAATCTTGAAGATCACCATATCGTGGTAATTCATGTTCATTACCACTGCATCGAGCGAGTTCGGCGGAACCGGCAATAGATCAGGCGCGTCGAATGGCTTCTCAACCTTAACGACGTTCTTCAGCGCGGGATTCTCAAGTCGCGCATCCCACGCCTCGCTGATCTTTTTGTACTTTTCGGGAAACGGCCCGTTTTGCGAATAGACCTTTCCCGTCGGCCCGACCTCGAGCGAGAGCAATTCAGTGGTATACCCGCCTCCGGCGAACAGGTCGGCTACTTTCATGCCAGGTGCGATGCCGAAGAAGGCCAGCATCTGCGCAGGCTTGCGGCCCGCATCGAGGCTCTTGTCCTCGGCAGGACGTTCGGCAGAAGTGACCGCGGTGGTGACCGTCGGCGGCATCTTGTCGGGGGGAATTGGTGCAGTCTCCTGAACGATCGCCATCACTGCCGGCGACATCTGCGCTTGAGTCGGAAGCACAAACAGGAATATCGCCATACTTGCCGAAGCAACACCGAGCCCAACTGGTCGTGGAATCATTCAGATCTCCTGTGGTCGAACAGAACTCCTGTGGTCGAAATGTTTACTCGGTCTAGTGACTGGCTTTCTGCGCGCGACCGCGTTCCATCACCCGCTGCCGCCGGGCATCCATGTCGCTTAGGTCGCGACTGAGACTATGCGCACGCGAGAAGTCCTGCTCGATGCGAAGTCCGTCGGCGAGGTTCGCCCTCGACGTCAGATCATAAAGCCGCTTCATCTGCCGAACCATCAATGGATCACAGCTCAGGATCTGCTCGGCCAGTTCCCGCGCCGCTTCCATCAACTTTTCCTTCGGCACCACCCGATTCACGAGGCCTAACCTTTCGGCCTCCTGCGCGGTCAGATAGTTGCCGGTAAGCGATAGCTCCCTGGCCTTGCGAATGCCGACTGCTTGTGGAAGCCTCGCCGTCATTCCGCCGCCGGGCATCACACCGACGCGCGCGTGGGTGTCGGCGAACTGCGCCGTATCAGCGGCGATCATCATGTCGCATGCGAGCGCCAACTCAAATCCTCCAGTGACAGCGAAACCGTTCACCGCTGCGATCACCGGGACCTCCATATCCTCGATAACCGAGATGAAGTTGGCGCCGCCCATCTCGCGAAGTTGCGCGGTCGACAACTCCTTCAGATCGAGGCCGGCGCAAAACGCCCGCCCAGCGCCGGTAATAATGACGCATCCGATCTCGGGATCGGTGCGAAGCTTTTGCATCGTCTGGCAGAAGGTCGAGCGCAGTTCCGCATTGAGCGCGTTGAGCTTCTCGGGACGATTGAGCGTCACCGTCGCGAGGCGATTTTCTTTGGCTACCAGGACTACCGATTCACTCATGCAGCGACAGGTAACACACGCAGCATCGAATGGGCAAAATGGTTTTTAGAGGGTCGGCTTTCATCCGCAAAATGCCAGGATTCCGGTAGCGTCAACGTCAATCACGTTAATCCGTGGAGCGCGATTGGTACCTGGAGCATGGCGCTTCCTTAGGGCAGGCTCGCGTCGATTGAACGGCCGTTACTTTACGGCGGCGAGCTTTTCGGGCGTCAATGTTACGTCCGAATACGCCCATCCTTTCTTGAATTGCTCTTCGACCTTCGCCGCTTCCGCCGCCTTTCCCTCTGCGCGAAGGCTTTCCGCGAGGCCATAAAGCGATCGTGGATTTTCGGGATTTCTTTTCAAATCTTCCCGATAAACCGCGTCGGCCTTCGCGGCCTGCTTGCTCGCGAGCAACTCGGCGCCGAGCGTCTCACGCACCGGGTAGTACCACGCGGGAGGCTCGTCGTATCCGAGGCCGTCCTGCAATTTCACCGCTTCAGTGTAGTCACTGATGGCTTCTTTGTGATCGCCTCGCGCGCTCGCGATGGCGCCGGCCAGGATTTGCGCTGCCAGCTTCGTCACGTTGCGGGCTTTGTTATTCGGGCCGGTCTCAAGGTCCGGTGCGATTTCAGCCGCATTCTTGTCCAGCGCTTTGAGTTCCGCCGCTGCCTCGTCGGGTTTTCCCTTGGCCGCGAATGCCAGCCCGCGCGCGTAATGCCACATCGCAGTGGTGTATGCGAACTTCCGGGGCGGCGCTTTCTCCGCGAGGATTTCGTCCCACTCGCCGAAGCGCGCCATTGCGAAGTACGGTTTGGGCCAAATCACCTCGCCCATCGGCATTTGCTTGACGACCGAGGCCGGCATCGCGTCTTTGAGGTCGCGCGCGGTCTTGAGCGCGTCGCGCTTGCGGCCCTCCATCATCTCCGCGTAAAGCAGAAAGTCGATGTTATGCGTCGCATACATGACCGGGTAGATGCCTGACTCATGTGACTCCGCGAGAAAAATCTGGTCGGCCTTGATCGCAGCCTCGTTGGCGCCCGAAGCCTCATGGTACATGCCGGTGCGGACGTAGATATGCGAAGGCATATGCACCAGGTGCCCTTGCGTGGGTGCGAGTGCGGGCAGGCGCCGCGCACATGGGAGTGCCCGCTCCGGGTTTCGCGAGGCTTCGACGGCGTGGATGAAGTAGTGATTTGCGCCAACATGATTCGGATGTTGTTTCAGCGTGCGCTCCAGGGTCTCCACCAGTTCGAGCGTCTCCGGACCCGGTTTTCCATCCGCGGTCCACAATTCCCAGGGATGCAGATCCATCAGCGACTCGGCAAACAGCACCTGTACATCGGGATCGTTCGGATACTTATGCGCCACATCGCGCATCGCGTCTGCGTATGCCTTCTCGCGCTCCGGAGTTTGCTTGCCGTCGGCCCCATAGCGCTTCGCCAGCGCCTCGATGAGCGCCTGCTCTTCCGGACTCGCCGATCCTTTTAGCGACTGTGCACGCTGAATCGCGGCGTACGCTTGCTTCATCCGCTCCTCATTGCCCGGCAGGTTGTAGTTGGGCCCGAAGACCAGCGCGATGCCCCACGGCGCCATCGCCATCTTGGGATCGAGCGCTGCGGCGGCGGCGAACGACTGATATGCCTCGTCATGGTTGAAGCCGTAGTTGAATGCGAGACCCTGGTTGAAATATTTTTGCGCCAACTGCGAATTGGTTGTAACCCGATGACGAACCTTTCCCAGTCCTGTGTAGATTGGCTGGGGCGCGGGCTTCTGCGTCGAAGCGAGATGTTTATGGGCAGCTTCATCGGCGAAGGCAGGAGCCGCGAGCAACGTGGCAAAAACGAGAACCATCAAGCATCGGCGCAACATCATATGTGAACCACCCCTGCAAGAACTGGTAGCAATCCGCGCCCGCCAAAGTAAAGATACGGCAAGCCCCACGCGCTTGGGCGAGAGCGCGGGGACAGGATAAACTGCATCGATCATCGTTTATGGAATCAGAAACCCACGCGAGCGAGGACTCGGCCGACTTCCGCGGTCTGCGCGTGGTCGCGTTCGAGAGCCGAATGGCGGCCGAAACCGCCAGCATGATCGAGCGGCTTGGCGGCGTCGCGATGGTCGCGCCCACGATGCGCGAGGTTCCGCTCGAAGACAATCATGCCGCACTTGACTTCGCGCAACGCCTGCTCGCGGGCGAGTTCAACGTCGTCATTCTGCTTACCGGCGTGGGCGTCCGTGCATTGCTCCAGGTTATCGAGACGCGCTATGAGCGCGCGGCGTTTGTTGCAGCGCTTGGAAAGACCACCGTGGTCGTGCGCGGTCCCAAGCCGACCAAGGCGATTCGCGAGCTCGGCCTCGAGCCGTCAATTGTGGTGCGGGAACCCAATACCTGGCGCGAGCTGCTCGAGGATCTCTCCAAGCAGTTTAGTCTCGACGGAAAGAAAGTCGCGGTGCAGGAATATGGAGTCTCCAATCGCGACCTGATTGCGGGATTGGAGGCGCGTGGCGCGCGCGTCACCACGGTGCCGGTTTATCGCTGGACCTTGCCGGCCGATCGCGGACCGATGCGCGCTGCGCTGCGCGCGATCGCGGCACGCGAAGCTGAGGTGGCGCTGTTCACCAGTGCCAGCCAGGTCGTGAACCTAATGCAACTGGCGGACGCGGAAGCAATCGGCGCCGAGGTTCGGGCCGGGTTCGCTGCGATGGCGATCGGATCGATTGGGCCGGTCTGTTCCGCGGAATTGTCGAGCAACGGCATCCATCCGGACTTCGAGCCGGAGCACTCGAAGCTTGGCCATCTGATAAGGGATGCCGCACAAAAGGCCCGCGCGATTCTCGATGCGAAGCGCGATCGCACCGCGCGCATCGAAGTGGTCACCCCACGCAAAAAGAAGCCGCTCGCCGAAAACCTCGCGCGCTCGCCGCGATCGGATCATCCCTTCATGAGGGCGTGCCGATGCGAGTCCGCGCCTTACACGCCGATTTGGCTCATGCGGCAGGCGGGGCGCTATATGCCGGAGTATCGCAAGATTCGCGCGGAGCACGGCTTCCTCGAAATGTGTACGCGCCCGGAACTTGCCGCCGAGGTGACCGACATTCGCAGTCCAGCGCCTCGGTGTCGATGCGGCGATCATCTTCGCCGACATCCTGTTGCCGCTGATTCCGATGGAGGTCGGATTGCACTACGAGAGCGGCGACGGCCCGCGAATCGATCGCCCGATCCGCACCGATGCCGATCTCGATCGCATTCCCGATCTCGATGTTTCTGCGCTCCAGTTTGTAGGCGAATCCATCAAGTTGGCGCATCAGGAGCTGGGCGGAAAGACCCCGCTGATTGGATTCGCGGGCGCGCCATTCACCCTCGCGTCGTATCTGATCGAGGGCGGCGCGTCGCGCCAATATCAGGCCACCAAGACCATGATGTACAACCATCCCGAAACGTGGCATCGCCTGATGGAGATGATCGCGCGCATCACCGCGAGCTACTTGAACCTGCAGGTGGATGCTGGCGCTGATGTAGTCCAGTTGTTCGATTCGTGGGTGGGAAATCTAGGCCCTGATGACTATCGACGCTTCGTGCTGCCGCATACCGCCTCGATCATTTCAGCGATCCGGCCGGGCGTGCCGGTGATTCACTTCGGCACCGTCACCGGTAATCTGCTCGAGCTGATGCGCGAGGCAGGCGGCGACGTCATCGGGTTGGATTGGCGGGTCAATCTCGGCGAGGCATGGGCCCGCCTCGGCTACGACGTTGCGGTGCAAGGCAACCTCGATCCGATCGCGCTGTTCGCCGAAGTTCCTGAAATTCGCAGTCGCGCCAGCGCGATCCTCGACCAGGCCGCCGGGCGCGCCGGCCATATCTTCAACCTCGGCCACGGCATCCTTCCCGAGACGCCTGTGGATCACGCGATCGCGCTGGTGGACGCGGTCCACGAGATCAGCGCTGCTCGCGCGCGGACCTGGTTCCGATGATCGATGCGGTCCTTCTGGTCGGTTTTGGCGGACCCACGCGTCGCGATGATATTCGGCCCTTCCTCGACAACATTTTGCGCGGCCGTCCGATTCCGCGTGAGCGCTACGAGGAGGTCGTCCATCATTATGAAGTGATGGGCGGGCGCTCACCTTACAATGAGCACACGATGCGGCAGGCCGAGGCGTTGCGCGCGCGGCTGCATCGCGACGGCATCGATATTCCAGTCGTCGTCGGCATGCGCAATTGGGATCCTAACCTCGTCGAAGCGATGGGCGAGCTGGCTGCAAATCGCGCGAAAAGAATTCTCGGATTCATTCTCGCGGCGCATCGATGCGAGGCGAGTTGGGAGCGTTACCAAATCGCGCTTGACGAGGCGCGATCGAAAATTGGGCCGGATGCGCCGCAGATCGAGTATCCCGCGCCATGGCATAGCCATCCGAAGTTCATCGAAGCGGTTGCGGATCGAGCGCGCGATGCTTTGGCAAAACTTGATCAGGCTGAAGCAAAACGCGCCCAACTGATCTTCACCGCCCACAGCATTCCGGTTCCGATGGCCGACGCCAGCGGTTACGCGGATCAGATTCGCGAATCCGCGATGGCGGTGGCCTCGCGACTCGGACGCGATTCCCACACCCTTGCGTTCCAGAGCCGCAGCGGCACTCCGCGCGATCCGTGGCTGGAGCCCGATATCTCCGAGGTCATTGGCAAACTCGAGGGACGGCCGGCCGTCGTTGTGCCGATTGGGTTTCTGTGCGATCACGTCGAGGTTTTGTACGATCTCGATGTTGAAGCCGCGAAGACCGCGCGCGATTGCGGAGTGCGGATGGCGCGCGCAGGAACTGTCGCCGACCATCCGGCCTTCATCGAGATGATCGCCGATATTGTGCACCTGCACCTGGCGCGCTGACGTAGCGGGAGCGGTCCGACGGACACCATGCGAAAAATTCCTCGCCTCGCGATAATCGGCGGTGGTATCACCGGCCTCGCCGCCGCGCATCGCATCAGCGAGCTGGCGATAGCGCGCGAGATGCCGGTCGAAGTGACGGTCCTCGAACGCGACGAGCAACTTGGTGGTCCCCTGCGAACCGTCGTGCGCGACGGCTTCGTGATGGAGACCGGCACCGATTCGTTCCTCACCGAAAAGCCATGGGCCGCGCAGCTCGCAAATCGCCTCGGACTCGAATCTGAACTGATTCCGACCCGCACGGAGTTCCGCAAAACCTACGTCGTGCGGCGCGGCCGCCTGGTCCCAATCCCGGCTGGATTTTCGCTGCTTGCGCCGATGCATCTCGGCCCAATCATCGCGAGTTCGCTGTTTTCGCCGTGGGGCAAGTTGCGGATGGCACTGGAGCCGTTGATTGCGAAGCGCGAGGACCCCAGCGACGAAAGTCTCGCATCGTTTGTGACGCGCAGGCTCGGCCGCGAGGTGCTCGATCGCGTTGCACAGCCGCTCGCCGGCGGAATCTACACCGCCGATCCCGAGGAGCTCAGCATGTGCGCGACGATGCCGCGCTTCGTCGAAATGGAGCGCCGCCACGGAAGTCTCATGCGCGGCATGCGCGCCGCCGAAGCTGTGCGAACGGCGCAGCAGCAGGGCACCAGCGGCGCGCGATGGAGTTTGTTCCTCACCCTGCGCGGCGGTGTGAGCACGCTGGCCGATGCGCTCGCATCACGCCTCGAAGGCTCGATTCGCCGCGGCGCCGATGTAGCCTCGATCGAGCGCGAGCACGACGGATGGCGTATCGCGCTCGCCGATGGCTCGTGGGTCGACGCAGACGCGGTCATCTGCGCGGCGCACGCATACACCGCGGCGCGATTGCTGCGCAGGATCGAGTCGCGCCTCGCGGATCATCTCGGCTACATCAGCTATGCATCCGCGGCGACGGTCAATCTCACCTGGCGGGTTGGCGATTTTCCGAAACCGCCGGATGCGTTTGGCTTCGTGGTACCGGCGATTGAGCGGCGCAAGATAATCGCGGGCAGTTTCTCGAGTCTCAAGTTCGAGGGCCGCGCGCCCGAAGGATTTGTTCTCGCGCGCGTTTTCCTCGGCGGGATGTTGCAAAGCGAGATGATGAAACTTTCCGACGCCGAGATGATCGCCGCCGCGCGCGACGAGTTCCGCGATTTGCTCGGAGTCACTGCTGCGCCCGGCATGACCCAAGTTCAGCGCTGGCCCGCGGCGATGCCGCAATACAAGGTCGGACATCTCGATCGTGTTGCGAAGATCGAAGAGGTGGCGGCGCAGGTTCCGAATCTCTTCCTTGCCGGAGCGGCGTATCGCGGCGTCGGCGTCCCCGATTGTGTGCATAGTGGCGAAAATGCCGCCGAGACTGCGTTCGAGCGTCTCGCTGGTCGGACCTAGAATCGCCGTCAATGGGAACTACGCCGGATGACGCGCGATGGGAACGGGTTATCGCGCACGCTGACATGGATGCTTTTTACGCGTCCGTCGAACAGCTCGACAATCCTGCCCTGCGCGGGCTGCCGGTTATCGTCGGAGGACGCAGCAATCGCGGCGTCGTTACCTCGGCCTCGTACGAGGCGCGCAAGTTCGGGGTGCGTTCCGCAATGCCGGGTTACGAGGCGCGCCGGCTTTGTCCCCACGGCATTTTCGTTCCGGGCCGGATGGATCGCTACGTGGAAATTTCGCGCGTCGTCCGCGCCGTGTTCGAAAGCTTCAGTCCGGCTGTCGAGCCGCTCTCGCTCGACGAGGCGTTTCTCGATTTGGGCGGCACCGAGAAGCTGCTGGGCACGCCATTGGAAGTAGGCGCCGCTCTTCGGCGCCGGGTGCGCGAGGAAACCGGCCTCATCGTTTCGGTCGGGATCGCGCCGACTAAAATGACCGCAAAAATTCTCAGCGACATGTGCAAACCGGATGGGCTGCTCGCGCTTGGACCCGAGTACGTGCGCGAATTCCTGTTTGCGCTGCCGGTCGAGAGGCTATGGGGCGTCGGGCGCGTCACCTTGCAGCATATGCACGAACTGGGGATTCAAACCGTCGGCGACCTGGCCGCGCGCGAGGCCGCATCTTTGCGCGCGCAGTTTGGATCAGCGGGAACTCATCTGTGGGAACTTGCCAATGGCATCGATCCGCGTCCGGTGATTGCCGACTGGCAGCGCAAGTCGTACGGCGAGGAAAACACCTTCGAGCACGATCTGGATTTGCACGGACTCGAGTTGCGCCGCGTCCTCATCGCGCACGGAGAGGCGATTGCGCGGCGTTTGCGCGATGACAGTGTGCGCGCGCGCACCGTCACCTTGAAGCTCAAGCTGGCGAGGCCGCTGGGGCAGGGGCGCTTTCCGCTGGTGACGCGCAGCTTGTCGCTGGAGCATCCAACCGACGACGGCGCTGAGATAACCAGACTCGCGATCGAGCTCACCGCGAAGGTCAAACAGAAGGACCAAATCCGGTTGGCGGGAGTGCAGGTTCACAATCTCGAGCGCGCGCAGGCAAAGCAACTCGGGCTGTTCGACGCGGCCTCGGGATCCGACGCGAAGCGCGCGAAGCTCAACCGTGCGCTGGACACGCTCGCGCAGCGATTCGGGGACGAGGCCGTGACGCGCGGCCTGGCAAAAGCGGAACGCGTCACCCCCACGCGGCGGATCAAGTGAATCCCCACCGTCGCCTAAGTTCATCGCGCTCCGCCACCGTCGGCGAGGACGCCTCCGGCTCTCACCCGTCTGTCACGCTTCCCGCGCCGCGGCTAACGCGAGAAGCGCGCCAGCCACCCTCTCTCGCCCCGCGAGAGAGGGGACCCGGAGAGAGTTGGGGCGTCAATGTCATCGGGCTGCGAATCGGATCTCGTAGGGGTCGTTCGGGAACGACCCGCAGCGACATTGCAATCGCAGAGATTCTTTGAGAGCGCGACGTCATTGCGGGAGGTTGGCCCGGGCAACCTGCCGCGTTTTGGATCGGTCTGGAAAATCAGATCACGTCGTTGCAGGTGCGCAGGAAGCCGCACTTGAGGCACCAATATTTGCAATGCCCCATCGGCTTCATCGATGATCCGCAGGCGTCGCAGCGGGTGACGCCGGGTTCAACCTCAGTTTCGATTTCGGGAGCTTCCGACTCGCGCGACTTGTCCGACCCCATCGCCATTGCAACCTCCACCACGCGCGTCCGTGATCAATTTCTACACGGTCCTTCTGTCGTACACGTTCCTGGCAATTTGACAAATACTTAACATGGGTTAATAATCTCAGTCGTGAAAATAGCAGCCAGACGAGCCAGCGCTCCGACTGCCAAGACGCGCCGCATCCACCAGGCGATCGAGCAACTGGCGAACCTGGTCGAGGTGTTCGAGCGCCGACGCGATACGCTCGCGGCCGAGGCAGGTGTCACGGTCGAGCAGTGGCGGGTGCTGGAGGAAATCGGCGCGCGCCGCTTCATGCCTTCGATGTTTGCGCGCCGACGGGAAAGTTCCGCCGCGGCCGTCTCGCGCATTCTGCGCCAACTGCTGGACGCGGGTCTGGTCTCGGTAGCGGTCTCACAAAGCGATGGGCGCAATCGCGAGTATCGCCTGACACCGGCGGGCGAGCGCGTGCTGGGCGATTTGAAGCGCAGCCGCGAGGCCGCCATCGAGTCGGTCTGGATGACGCAGGAGGCGTCGGAAATCGAATCGTTTAGCGAGTTCGCCGGTAAGCTGGTGCGCGCGATCGAGGACTACTCGCGTCGCGGAAATCGGCAGCTTGATGGGATTGCAAATTCATTAGGGGAGTAACATCTAATGGCGGCCCTGACCTTGTTCGAAAAAATTTGGAAGGAACATTCCGTGATGGAGAAGGCCGGGCAGCCGGCGCTCCTATACATCGATCTCCACTTGATCCACGAGGTCACTTCGCCGCAGGCCTTCGAAGCGATGCGGGTAGCGGGCCGCAAGCTTCGCGCCCCCGGCCGCACCTTCGCGACCCTCGATCACAACATCCCGACCATCAACCGCGATCGACCGATTGCTGATCCCGACTCGGCGCTGCAAGTCGAAATGATGAAAAAGAATTGCCGCGAGTTCGGCATTCCATTGTTCGACCTCGCCTCGCCCGATCAAGGAATCGTCCATGTGATCGGACCCGAGCTGGGACTCACCCAACCGGGCATGACGATCGTATGCGGTGACAGTCACACCGCGACGCATGGCGCGTTCGGCGCGCTCGCGTTTGGGATCGGCACCAGCGAAGTCGAGCATGTGCTGGCGACGCAATGCCTGTGGCAGGTGAAGCCGCGGACCTTTTCGATTGGCATCGATGGCAAACTGCTGCCGGGCGTGTCGGCCAAGGACATGATTCTCGCGATCATCGGTCGCATCGGCACCGATGGCGCCACCGGATGCGTGGTCGAGTATCGCGGCAGCGCGGTCGAGGCTCTCTCGATCGAAGAGCGGATGACAGTTTGCAACATGTCGATCGAAGCCGGCGCGCGCGCCGGCATGGTCGCGGCGGATCAGAAAACGATCGATTATCTGCGCGGCCGCAAGCACGTGCCGAAAGGCGCGGAGTTCGACAAGGTCGCCGCGAAGTGGCTGGAGTTCAAGAGCGACGATGGCGCGAAGTTCGACCGTGCCTTGCGCATGGATGCCGCCGAGATCGCGCCTCAAGTGACGTGGGGCACCAACCCCGGCATGGTGGTCGAGGTTACCGGAAAAGTTCCGGATCCGTCCGCAATGAAGGACGAAGGCTCGCGCAAGTCGGCGGAGGCCGCGCTCGAATATATGGCGCTCAAGCCGGGCACCAGGATCGAGGACATCAAGATCGATCGCGTGTTCATCGGATCGTGCACCAATTCGCGGGTGAGCGATTTGGCTAACGCTGCGAAGGTTATCAAGGGCCGCAAGGTGGCCAAGAGCGTGCACGCGATGGTGGTGCCGGGCTCGCAGCACGTCAAGCTGGAAGCGGAAAAACTCGGCCTCGACAAAGTTTTCACCGACGCCGGATTCGAATGGCGCGAGTCAGGATGCAGCATGTGCCTGGGCATGAATCCCGACATCCTCCAGCCGGGCGAGCGCTGCGCGAGCACCTCGAATCGCAACTTCGAGGGGCGTCAGGGCAAGGGCGGACGAACTCATCTGGTCGGCCCGGAGATGGCAGCCGCCGCGGCGATAGCTGGGCACTTCGTCGACATTCGGCAATGGGCGAAGCACTAGGGCAATTTTCAAGCGCGGAGAGCGGATATGAAGCCGTTTACAAATTTCACCGGATTAGTGGCGCCACTGGATCGATCTAATGTCGATACCGACCAGATCATTCCCAAGCAGTTCCTCAAGGCGGTGGTGCGCAGCGGGTTGGGCCGCGGACTGTTTTTCGATTGGCGCTTTACTCCCGACGGCAAGGATAATCCCGCCTTCATCCTCAATCAGCCGCAGTACAAAGGCGCCGAGATTCTGGTTGCACGCGCCAATTTCGGATCGGGCAGTTCGCGCGAGCATGCGGTGTGGGCGTTGCAGGATTATGGTTTCCGCACCGTCATCGCGCCCTCGTTCGCCGATATCTTTTTCAACAATTGCGGCAAGAACGGATTCCTGACGATCATCCTCACGCCTCAGGAGGTCGACGCAATCTTCCAGGCCGTGGCGAAGCATCCCGCCTACAAGCTGTCGGTGGATCTCGCAGGGCAGAAGGTCGCCGATGACGCTGGATGGTCCGCGCACTTCGATATCGCGCCGCATTCCAAGCGGGTCCTGCTGGAGGGCCTCGACGATGTCGCGCTGACGATGGAGCATGCCGCCACTATCGATACGTACGAAAAGGCGCATCCGGTCCCGTATCGGTAGCCAATCAAATCGCGCGATGGCTCCGGCTTTTAACCTCTTCGCCTGAAGCGGAAGGGTCGCTATCCTTTTTCAGTCGAACCAGGCTCGATCGAGGGGGGTCCGATGAAGCGAATTGCGCTGCTGCGGTCGATGATGGCCGTCGCTGTTTTATGCGCGGTGGCGTCCCCGGCCTCCGCGCAGCAATCCACTCCGCACGTATCGTTTAAAGCGATTCCCCTGCATCACGCCGCGGCTTCCGCGACGGCTGCGGTCGGTGCGGCGACGGCGAACTCGTTGCCGATGTGGAGCTATTCGACTACGGCCTCGCGCGATGGCCTCACCTACCATGGAAAGATGGTGGGACGCAGTCCGTTCTTCCATGGGGCCCGTACCACCAACATCAATACCATCCTGATCCCGGTCGCGGTCACGATCACGAATGCGAACGACGAAACGATGGTCTTCGACCCGACGCAGCCTGACCCTGCATGCTTGCCGAACGAAACCGCCACCGCCGTAAGTCTCGCGCAGCAATCGCCGATACTGACTGCCGCGAGTTTCACGATGAACGGCGTCGATGAGGGCAGCACTCAGTATGTCGACGCCTTTCAGCGCGCCAGCTTCTTCGATGCGGTTAATCCCACCGGCGACAGCTACCATACGCTGCTCAACCTCACGAAAACCGTTCCGGTGGTTTCCATGACGATGAATTCTCCCGCGGGTGCGATAGCTGATGGCACATGCGGGAAAGTGGGGGTCGTCGATATCAACACCCTGGATGTGTCGATTCTCCCCGCCGTTCTCGCGGACCTCGTCGCACAAGGTGTCGGGCCGACGACGCTGCCGGTGTTCCTGTTGTACAACGTGGTGATGACCGAGGGGCCTCCTAACCAGGAGGACCCCTTTAGCAACTGTTGCATCCTTGGGTTTCACAGCGGGCTTTTATCGCAGGCGGGCACCCAACTCTTTGCGATTGCCGATTATGACAGCAGCGGAGTTTTCAACGCCGGTGCGGGGCTCGACATTGCGGTGTTAAGTCACGAAATCGCTGAGTTGGTTGATGACCCGCTGGTCAACAACGCGGCGCCGGCGTGGGGCCACGTCGGCCAGATCCAGGGAGGTTGCCAGGCCGACCTTGAGGTTGGAGACCCACTGAGCGGCACCTATTTTCCTTCGGTGACGATGCCGAACGGAGTGACTTATCATCCGCAGGAAATGGCATTTTTTTCCTGGTTCTTCGGAGCGCCATCAATCGCGGCGGGCGGCCTGTTTTCCAATAACGGCGCGTTCGACAGCGATGCGGGGCCGATTTGCCAATGAGCTTCGCGGATCCTCGTGGGTCAGCCGCGCGGCGGTTCGTCCTCATTTTGTTGTTAGTGATTGGAAGCGCTCTCATCTCGACGCATCGGGGGTTAACCGATTCGCTGGTGAAGGTGACGACTCTCAACGGTTTGGAAGCCACCGATTCGGTGGCTTGGTCGCAGCTAGGTCCCGATGGCACGGCGCTTTCAGCTACCATCAATGCCACCTCCGCGGGCGCCATCGCGGTCACAGGCATGCTCGCCGCCGCCGGCAGCCTCGCTTCGGTGGTGTGCCCCGCAGCGCCATGCAGTTGGGGCTCGCCGGGCGACGCGGGATTCGAGGCGGGAGACACGGTGATCTGGACTTCCGATACCGCCAACGGAGGAACCGGCCCGCTCAAACTCGCGTTCAACACCAGCGTCAGGGGCGTTGGCGCGATGATCCAGGCGGACGGGCCGGGGCAGTTCACCGCGCAGATCGAGGCTTTCAACGGCAACACCTCGCTGGGCTCATTCACGGCAACCAGCGACACGAGTGGTGATGCGGTTTTTCTCGGAGTCCTCGACAACAGCGCCGCGCAGATAACTTCGGTGACATACAGTCTTACCTCGTGCTCCGATATCTGCAGCGATTTTGCGATCGATACCCTTTCCATCAACTCCGAGCCGCCGCCGACCGGCACGCCGACGGCCACCGCGACGCCGCCGGGGCCGACAGCAGTACCAACTACCTCGATGCTTGCGGTTCCGGCGCAAATAAGCTTCGGGAATGCGGATGCGACCGGTTCGTCGAAGGCGCATAAAGTACGCATCGCCAACAAGGGCGCCGTCGCTGGAATTATCGGGACCGCCGGCGTCTCCAGTGGATTCTCGATCGTGCCGGGAACCGATGCATGCTCCAATCACACGGTGCTTCCAAAGAAAAGTTGCACCATGACGCTGCGCTTCGCACCGTCCGCGCCCGGGCCTTTCTCGGGATCAGTGTCGGTGCCGTACAATGGCGCTGCCCCGGCCACGGTCGGCCTTGCCGGCAACGGCACCGCAGTATCGCTGAAGGTTCCGGCCTCGGTGGTCTTTGCGCCGGTCGCCGCGCGATCCACCGGAGCTTCAAAGCGGATCACGATTTCAAATCGGAGCAAGGCCGCGACGATACAAATGGGGATTGCCCACCTCGGCGGGCCCTTCGTCGTCGCCAGCGACACGTGCTCCAATCAGTCAATCGGACCGAAAGGAAAATGCGTGATCGGATTGCAGTTCCAGGCGCCGCCGGGTGCTACTTCGAAGAGCAAGATCCCCGGGACCCTGAGCCTTGGCTTCACCTATGGCACGAACGATGGCGCGGCGCCGACGATCGCGCTCACCGGCAAGGTCAAGTAGAAACGCCGAGAGGCGCGATCATTCGCGCCGATCTTCACCCGCGATGCGGTGATTGATAGAACTGCAAGCGCGATGACCATCGATCTGGAAACCTACGCGAAACGCATCGAATACACCGGCGCGCTCGCGCCCGATCTCGCGACGCTGAAAGCTCTCCACCTCGCGCACGCGACGCATATCACTTTCGAGAATCTCGACGTCCTGCTGCGCAAGCCAATCAAGCTGGACCTCGAAAGCTTGTGGGCGAAGATGATCGCGGGGCCGCGCGGTGGTTACTGCTTCGAGCAGAACGCACTCTTTGCCGCGGTGCTGGAGGCGATCGGCTTTCGCGTCACGCGGCTGGCTGCGCGGGTGCGAATGGGTAACAGGAAGATCGCCCCGCGAAGCCACATGACGCTGATGGTCGAGGCCGCGGGCGAGCGCTTTCTGTCGGATGTCGGCTTCGGCGGCGAAGGCCTCCTGCATCCGATTCCGCTGCGAATCGACCAGGCGACGCCGCAATTCGGCTGGACCTATCGCATCACCACCGATCGCCACTTCAACGTCCTGCAGTCGCGGCATGGTGATGACTGGTTCGATCTCTACGCCTTCACTCTCGAAGAGACGCATCCGGTCGACTACGAAGTATCGAATTACTACATCTCGACCAATCCGCGCTCGCCATTCGTGCACATGATCTACGTGGCGCAGCCCTCGGTCGACGCACGCTGGACGATGCTGAATCGCCGCCTCATCGAGCAGCGGCCCGGAATCGTTAACGAGACGATGCTTCCTGATGATGCCGCGGTGTTGGAAGTTCTTGCCGAGCACTTTCGATTGCGATTCCCGGCGGGCACGCGCTTCCCCTACGACGACAAAGTCCCCCTCAGAGACTAGCTCATCGAGCAAGTTGCTCGGGCGCTTGACGCGCGTGCCTCGACCTCTTACGGATTGAATAGTCGGGGATTTCAGGATGCGGCGACGAGTCGCGATAGTACTTTTCTTTTCCGCGCTGGCCGCGATGGCGATACCGGCTCGCTGCGCCCGCGCTGCTGACGCGAAAACCTACTTTCTGGTCGCCAGCCCGGAGATGGGCGATCCCGTATTCCGCTACTCGGTCATCATGATGGTGCCGACGATTCAAGCCCGCCTGCTCGCGGGGGTCATCATCAATGAACCGACCGGCACCTCGGCGCGCGAAGTGTTTCCGCATTACCCGGCACTCGAGAACGATCCGAACACCGCCTACTTCGGCGGCCCGGTCGATAACGGCGCGCCGACCCTGGCGTTGCGAACCACGCATCCGCCGGACAACGCGAAGCAGGTTCTGGACGATGTTTATGTGACCACCAACGGCGAAACCATTGCGGAGATTTTAAAGGGCGGCACGCGCTCCGCGAATCTGCGCATCTTTCTCGGGCGCGCGCAGTGGCTGCCCGAACAGCTTCATGCAGAAATCATGGAAGGCGCATGGTATGTAGTGCCCGCCGACGCCGACCAGGTCTTCAGCGCCGACCCGACCCATCTATGGCGCAAGCTTGCCGAACGCGGACAGCTTCAGGAAGTCCGCTTTATCCTGCCCCAGGCGCTCAGCCGCGCTAGCAAGTCTTACAGGCTGCGGCCGTCGAAGTGACTCAGCTTGATGCCCGAAGTGTCGACGCCGTCGAGGCATCGCACGTTGACTGAGGTGCCGTCATCCGAAGTGATGTGGGTTCCGACTCCGCAGTTCGGGCAGAAGTGATGCTGGTACTTGCCGGTGCGGAAAGTGTAGGTGCCGACGTTCGCCTGCGGTGTCTTCAGATGCAGCTTGTCATTGCCGACGAACCAATGAAGATAGCCATGCTTGCTGCAAATGCTGCAATTGCACTCGGCGAGTGAGTCGATAGTGCCGTCGACCTCGAACGCGATCTTTCCGCAGTGACATCCGCCTTTGTAACTCATGTCGGTACTCCTTGTTGAGGTTCTACGGTGTCAACTCATCATCGCGCCGCGCTTTGTTCAAGCCCCGCTAGCGGCGAAGACCTTCGCGATCAGCGCCTGTGCTTCCTCCTGAATGCTCTTTAGATGCTCGCTGCCTTTGAAGCTCTCGGCGTAAATTTTGTAGACCTCCTCGGTGCCCGAAGGGCGCGCCGCGAACCATCCATTGTCGGTGACCACCTTGAGCCCGCCGATCGCCGCGTCATTGCCGGGCGCGTTAGTTAGCTTCGAGGTGATTTTTTCGCCCGCCAGTTGGGATGCGATGACCTGGTCGGGCGAGAGCTTCGCGAGGATCTTCTTCTGTTCCACAGTCGCCGGCGCATCGATGCGTTCGTAGACCGGCGCGCCGAACTCGCGCGTGAGATCCTGGTACAATGTGCCCGGATCGCGTTGTGTCCGTGCGGTCATCTCCGCCGCGAGCAGGCCGGGAATGATGCCGTCTTTGTCCGTCGTCCACACCGTGCCGTCGCGCCGGAGGAACGAGGCGCCCGCACTTTCTTCGCCGCCGAATCCGATCGATCCGTTGAGCAGTCCCTCGACGAACCATTTGAACCCGACCGGAACCTCGATCAGGCGGCGTCCGAGCGAGGCCGTCACCCGATCGATCATGCTGCTGCTCACGACGGTCTTGCCGACCGCGGCGGCCTTCGGCCATCGATCGCGATGCTTGAACAGGTAGGAAATTGCTACCGCCAGATAATGGTTGGGATTCAGCAGCCCCGCGCTCGGCGTCACGATACCATGGCGATCGTTGTCGGTGTCGTTGGCGAAGGCGACATCGAAACGATCCTTCATCTCGACCAGCCGCGCCATCGCATACGGCGACGAGCAATCCATCCGGATCTTGCCGTCCCAGTCCACGCTCATAAAACGAAAAGTAGGATCGACGGCGTCGTTTACGACAGTGGCGTCGATGCGATAGCGATCGATGATCGGCCCCCAGTAGTGCACCCCGGCGCCGCCCAGCGGATCGATGCCGAAGCGGACCCGCGCCTCACGAATCGCATCCATGTCCACCACGCCTGCAAGATCGCTCACGTACGCCTCGACATAGTCATGGCGATGAGTGCTCGGCGCATTCAGCGCGCGCTCGAAGGGAACCCGCTTCACCCCGTGCATTCCATCGGCGAGGATCGTATTGGCGGATTTCTCGATCGCACCGGTGATGCTGGTATCGGCAGGGCCGCCGTTGGGCGGGTTGTATTTGAAGCCGCCGTCAGCCGGTGGATTGTGCGACGGCGTGATCACGATGCCGTCGGCGAGGCCGCTCTTGCGCCCGCGGTTGTAGGTCAGGATGGCATGCGAGATGACCGGCGTCGGGGTGTAGCCGCGCGCGCGATCGATCATCACTTCAACTTCGTGGGCCGCCAGAACTTCGAGTGCGGATGCGAACGCCGGCTCGGACAGCGCATGCGTATCCATGCCGATGAACAGCGGTCCGCTGATGTTCCGGGCTTTTCGATGCGCGCAGATCGCCTGCGTGATCGCGAGTATGTGTGCTTCGTTGAATGCGCGGTCCAGCGCGGAGCCGCGATGCCCCGAGGTTCCGAATGCAACGCGCTGCGCCGCTATCGCGGGGTCGGGGCGCTCGGTGAAGTAGGCGGTTACGAGGCGCGCGACGTTTATCAGCATCGACGGCGGCGCGGATTTTCCGGCGAGCGAATGCAGCTTCATGAACTGATGTTATCCGCGCAGGCGAGCAGAGAGAATTCGCGCGCGAAGGGCTCTCCTACAAACGCGGCATGACCTCGCTCGCCAGCTTGTCGAGGTGCTCGATTTCGTCGAATACCGGATTGAGCAGGAAGTGCTGCGCGCCCGCGCGCACCAGTTCGCCCAGCTGGTCGACGCATTCGGCGACGCCGCCCCAAATCGAAACTCGCGGCGCCATGTCGGCGTTTTTATAGCGCGCGCCGAACCATTCGCGCAGCCGCCGCTCAGCGCGCGCCCGATCGTCATCCAGCGCGATGTAGACGCGCTTGGAAATCGGGAAAGTCGCGGGGTCGCGCTGCGCTTCTTCCAGCAAACGGCGCAGCATGGTGCTCTGCTTGATGAAGTCCGCGGTCGTCGACGAGCCGGCGCCCATCCATCCGTCGCCGTGGCGCACCGTGCGCTTGAGCGCGATCTCGTCGCGCGCGCCGAACCAGATCGGCGGATGCGGTTTCTGCAGCGGCTTGGGTTCCATCGCGACGTTTTCGAATTTCCAGAACTCGCCGGCAAAACTCGCGCGCGGCTGGGTCCACAACGCCTTCATGACGCGCAACCCTTCGACAAATCGTCGCGAGCGATTTTCCCTTGGGATGCCGAACGCCGGCTCCGGCACGTGTGGGTTGCCGATGCCGACGCCCACGGTCAGCCGCCCCTGGCTCAGTTGGTCCAGGCTTGAGAGCGCCTTTGCGAGGTGCACGGGATTGCGCGTCACCGGAAGAATCACCGAGGTCCCGAGCCGAACCTTCGAGGTGAGGGCCGCAGCAAACGTCAGCAGCGTGATCGGTTCGAGCATCGGCGAGTCGCCGAGGATTTGCTCCTGCACCCACACGCTGTCGTAGCCGAGCGCCTCGGCGCGCGCGAGAAAATCGCGCAGAAAGCGCACCTCAGCCGGCGCGCTGGTTTGGGGAATCGCGATGCCGCAGGGAGTCTTGCCGGTCGCCATAGTCATGCTCCTCGCGACTAAGTAGACCACACCGGACGCGAAATTCGTAAGCGCGATGCGAAGGCTGTTACTGCTTTGGATGCGCCTTGAAAAATTTCCAGATCACGTCGGTCGCGTTGAGCTTGTCGCTCGGCTTGCCGACGATGCGCACCGGCAGCCGATTGATGCCGCCCGGCCACACATGACCCATGTCGTCGATGAAATATTCCACCACCTCGACGCCCTCGCGGCAGTCACCGAAGGTGACTTTCTCGACGCCCGCGGCGCGCTCGTCGGCGCTCGGCTTGAGCGGGCATCCGTCGAGTTGCCGCCACTGCGCGAGGTTCTGTTCGATCGGAGGCTGCTCGACCCGCTCGCCGCGAATCTTGAGCACGCCGCCGTTGGGAAGCTCCAGTGGATCATCACGACCGATGATATAGAGCATCGGCAGCGGCTGCTTGAGTTGGCGATCATGCACCAGCAGATGCCCCGCGACCGGCGCAATCGCGGCCACTTTGTCCGATAGCTCGACCCCGATGCGAAACGTCATCGACGCGCCATTGGAGAATCCCGTCACATAGATGCGTTTCGGATCGGCGCCGTAGCGCGCTTCGAGCGCATCGATGATGTAAGCGATGAACTCGACGTCGCCATCGTTGCGTTTGCCCGAGGCGTGACGCCCCGAGCCTTCGTTCCAGGTCTGCGGATTGAACAGGAAGCTCACGCGTCGCTTCGGATCCTCCGGGACGCCGTCGGGAAACACCGCGATGAAATCCTCGCGGTCCGCTTTGCGATCCCACCCGGTTTGTTCCATCGCATTCTGTCCGGTGCCACCCGCGCCATGCAGCATGATCACCACGGGATGCTTGCGTTTGGCATCGAAGCTGGGCGGGACATGCACGATGAAATGGCGGGCGAAGCCGCCCAATTGGACATTCTCGACCCGATCCCAGGGCGCGACCGGAGTCGGTGGATTTTTCGGGGTGCGCGCGACCGCCGACTGCGAGGTTATCGCGACTCCGACCATCACGGCGCCGGCGATAGGTGCGACGAACCTGGCGATTTGGCAACGCCTCACGTCTGTTAGTAGACGCACGGGTGGGCCAACGGTTTCAGTATGAAGCGGTTTTTCGATTTGGTAGGTTGCGCGAGGGACTTCGGAGTCCTGCGGAGGACATGGCTTTGCGTATCGCGCTGATTGGACAGGCGGCTTTCGCGGAAAAGGCCCTCGACGCGTTGTTGAAGCATGGCGAGGAGATCGCGTACGTGTTTTCGCCGCCGGATCCTCCGTCGGGCCGGCCCGACCCACTGACCGCCAAGGCGCGCGAGCTGAAGTTGCCGCTGAGCCAGCCCACCTCGTTCAAGAGCGACTCCGCCTTCGAGCAGTTCCAATCGCTGGATGCCGACCTCGCCGTCCTCGCCTTCGTTACGCTGATCGTTCCGGAGCGGGTGCTGTATGCGCCGCGGCTTAAATCGATCTGCTTTCATCCTTCGCTGCTGCCGCGCCATCGCGGCGCGAGCTCGATCAATTGGACGCTGATTGCCGGCGACCACGAGACCGGCGTCAGTTGGTTCTGGCCCGATGCGGGCCTCGATACGGGGCCGTTGCTTCTCCAAAAGAAAGTTGCGGTCGAGCGCAACGATACCGTCGGCTCGATTTACTTCAACCGGCTGTTCCCGCTCGGGATCGAATCGATGATCGAGGCGCTCGATCTGATTAAGAGCGGCAGGGCGCCGCGCATCGCGCAGGATGAAAGCAAGGCGACCTACGAGCCGATCTGCCGCGACGAGCATGCGAAAGTTGATTTCTCGAAACCCGCACTAGAGGTTCATAACCTGATTCGCGGATGCGATCCGCAGCCGGGTTCGTTCGCCGACGCTGATGGACGGCGCCTCCGCCTGTATGAGCCGTCGCTTGAAGCCGGCACCCCGCCTGCGGCGCCCGGCACTATCGTTTCGATTGGCGGAGACGGAATGAAGATCGCGCTCGCGGGCGGCATCATCACCATCAAGCGCGCGCGGGTAGAGCCGGACGGGAAAAAGGCGGCGCCCGCGGAGCTGGCCGCATCCGGCGCGATTCGCGAGGGGATGCGGCTTTCCTAGCGCAGCCTCCGTTTCGCGGGCTTCGATGTCTTGGTGGTTTTTGGCTTGGGCGCGGTCTTGCGCGCGCGTGGCTTGCGCATGCCGAGTTTTTTTTCGACCGCCGTCACCGCTTCCTGTGCGGCGTCCCTGACCTGCTCGATGGACAATTCAACGTCCTGCTCAAATGCCTCGACGAGTCCGGCTGCGGTGACGCCCTCGCGGGCTGGTCGCGTTTTTCGTTTTGAACCAGTGGCCATCGCTCAATCTTGCCAGCATCGCATGCGATAACCCAAACCGGCCATCCGGAGCGCGATTGGGGACAACTGCGATGCACTTGGCTTGCCGCCTGCGAAGGGTTCTGTAGGATGCAAAATGTGATGAGGCTCTGCATAGGGACTTCCAAAGGCATTATCATCCTGGACCCCGCGCGAGGCTCCACGCCCTTGATGGTATTGGCCGATCCGTCGCCGGTGTGGTGCATGGCGCAGGATTGCGCCGATCCGGCCTGCGTCTACGCCGCTTCCAACGACGTGATCGCACACGGGCGCGCGGTCTTCGCGCGCTCGACTGACGGCGGCCGCAGTTGGGCCGAGATGTCGCCGCAAAACGCGCACGAAGAAGAAATCTGGGCGATGGCGGCGGCGCCCGAGACCGCCGGCCAGGTCTTCATCGGCACCTCGCACGGCCGACTCCTGCGCAGCGACGATCGAGGCCGCACCTTCCACGAACTGACCGCGTTTCTGAAGGTGCCCGGCCGCGATCGATGGAGATTCCCGCCGCCACCGCATATTCCGCACGTCCGCAGCATCAGCTTCGATCCCCACGATCCGGCGCTGATGTACGTTGGAGTGGAGGAGGGCGGAATCTTCCGCACTCGCGACGGCGGCCAGTCTTTCCAGTCGCTTAACAGCGGGTTATACGAGGACGTTCATGCAGTCGCGGTAGATCCGGATGATTCGCGCCGCCTTTACGCCACCACCGGGCGCGGCTTTTACGTATCGAGGAATGCCGGTGATTCGTGGCGTCATATCAAAGCCGGATTCAATCGAACCTATACCGTCCCGCTGCTGGTAGTCGGGGACGAACATCCAGCGATTTTTACCGTTGCCGCTGCCGATCCTCCGCCGATGTGGCGGGTTGGGGCGCGCGGCGCCGACTCCATCATGTTTCGCAGCGATGACCATGGTGAATCATTCCATACCGTCGAGCGCGGCGCCGGGGTGCAGCGCGGGATGGTGATGCGATTTCGCAGTGCGCCCGGGGGGAGTGGCGATTTCTTCGGCGTCTCCGACGACGGCACGGTTACCCGCGCCGCCGCCGACGGCGAGGAATCGACCCCGTGGGCGATCGCCGAGAGGCTACCGCCCGCCTACGATCTGGTGGTGGTGCCATAGCGGGCATTCGCTTGCCTCAATTCGTTTGTACTCTAGGGAGGAAAAATGTACTCGTAGTAGGGCGAGACCAGACGCAATGGAGTTCTCGAAGCAGCAGCGATCAAACCAGGTAACGGCTTCGATTGTCAGACGAGAAAAGCGAGCAAAAACCACCTTGCGGGCTCATACAACAAACCAGCTAAGACCTGACTGGAGCATTCCTGAGTCGGCTGATGCTGATTGCATCGCTCTAATAAGGTCTTTTTATCCCTTTAGCATCCTGCGCTGGTCTGTTGCTCCGGTGATGTGCTAATTAGGGTCCCTCACGATTGTTCTCGTCTGCCTGATGCGACGACGCGTTTACGGAGTAAGGGGTTATGAGTATCAACAGCGGGAGAGGATTTGCGATAGGAGCCGCCCTCACCATCGCACTCTCGTTTTCGGCACCGGCCATTGCGGGTTCGATGCACCACGCTTCCATTAATCAGGGTATCCAGACGGGTGGCGAAAAACTGCCGGGCCAGGTGCTTTGGACTTACTACGAGACCACTTTCAGGGGCATGCTGTGCTCCGATGCAGAGCCCGGCGCCACCTGCAATCATATGGGCTCGGGCGACAACATCATCCGGCTGGTCAACCCGAACGGTTCCGCAAATCCCTTCCTGGTAGGCGGCATCGACCAGGCAGTCTGCGCAATGATCTATGTTTTCGACGACGACGAGGAAATGGGCGAATGCTGCGGTTGCTCGCTGAGCCCTGCCAAACTGGCCACCTTCTCGGTCGAATCTAACCTAACCTCGAACTGGGGCCTTCGCGCGCCAGGAGCAGAGGACGGCATCGGCGCGATCGCGATCGTCGCATCGGCGCCCAATGTTCCGGTCTCGTTCGTTCCGGGACAAAGCAATGGAAAAGGCTGTGGAAATTCGAATCCGGCTTGTAATCGCGGATGCGATCCGACCAATATTCCTGGCTATACGGTGACCCAGGCCACCAACCTGCTGGGTAGCATCACCCACGGCCAAGTCGTCCAGGCCGGTCCGATATGGTCAAGCGACGCGGCCTTTCGTTCGACCGAGATTGCCCTGTCCGACGACGGCGGCGGCGAGCTGACAAATCTGGTTTATCTGGAAACGCAATGCGGCTCCTTGGTCGGCAATGGTTCGAACGGCGCCATTTGCAACTGTCCAACCGAATAGACACGTTCGCTGTACAGGAATGCGCCAAACAGCTAACCAAGGCCGATTGCCACGGTTAGGCGCGCTATAGGGTGCTTTTGCCTTCGTCCTTATAACGCCTAGCCTAAACCTTCGAAACTGTGCTAAGTAAGGCCCCTGTTTTCATTTGACGAAGCACGGAAGCATCGGGAGGAAATGATGAACGGAATCAAAAGATTGGCGCTCGCGATGGGGATTTGTCTGGCTACGACTGCTCTTGTGTCGTCGGCCAATGCGGCGTCGCTGCGTCAAGGTTCGACTGGCGGTGGGGCCAACGTCACCGGAAGCTTGCCCGGTCAGGTGCTGTGGGGTTACTACCTGACCACGGAACGGGGTATCGAATGCTACGACAACACCGTGGTTCCAGTGAACTATCTTTGCAACACTGAAGGAGAGGGGGACAACATTCTTCGGTTGGTTAACCCGAACGGTTCCTCCAATCCGTTTCTCGCCGGCGGTATTGAGCATCCCGTCTGCGCGATGATCTATGTCTTCGACGACGACGAAGAGATGGGAGAGTGCTGCGGGTGCCTGCTAAGCTCGAACAAGTTGGCTACTTTCTCGGTCAAAGAAAACCTGACCTCTAATTGGGGCCTCCAAGGCGGACCCGAGGGAGGCGCCCACGGCAACGGCTCGATCGCGATTGTCGCGGCCGGACCCAATGGCCCGGGCGGCACCATCAGCTGCGATCCGACTAATGTCCCGGGCTATCCAGTGGTCCCTGAAAATAACCTTCTGGGCAGCATCACCCACAATTCTGTCGTCGCGCCCGACGCTGGGGGCCTGACCGAAGTTGGCCTGTTTGACAACGGCGGCGGCGACCCGACCAACCTGACCTATCTGCAGACCCAGTGCGGAGCGCTGATTGGCAACGGCAGTCACGGGGGAGTCTGCACCTGCCCGAATGAGCAGCTAGTGCCGATTGATTAGATCTGAAGAGAGAATGGCATAAAGACCCGCAGCTTAAATGTACTTGCGCTGGGAGCGGGTATTTTTCTGCTGGCAGCCTCGCTTGCCACGTCAACCGATCCTGCAACGCTACGGCGAGGTTCAACCGGCGGCGGCACCCAGGTCACCGGAGCCTTGCCGGGTCAGGTGTTATGGACCTACTACTAGACCTTACGCGGCGCCAGTCAGCATTGCCCTCCGGGCATCTTCTCTGAAGACGACGTTTTGCGTGACACCTCGAGCTACAATGACAATGTGATTCGTCTCATGAATCCGAATGGCGCGGCCAACACCTTTCTGGCGGGCGCTGAAGAGCAGACCGTCTGTGCGATGTTTTACGTATTCGATGACGACGAGGAAATGGGCGAGTGTTGCGGTTGCCCACTGTCATCGGCGAAGCTGTCGACCTTCTCGGTCGAAGCCAATCTGACCTCGAACTGGTCGCTGGCGACTGCACCCGGAGAAGGCGGACTGGCCGGCCTCGATCCGGTAAATGGCAACGGCTCGATCGCTATCGTTGCGGTTTCACCGAATGCAGCGATTCCGCTCCCGCCTGCCCTAAGCAATGGAAAAGGCTGCGTCAGGTCGCAGAGTGGAGCATGCAATCAAGGTTGCGATCCGACCAACATCCCGGGTTACGTGGTAACCACGGCCAGCAATCTTCTCGGCAGCATCACCCACGCCGAGACCGTCTTTGCCCCCGTGACGTCAGGTCCTCCGGGCGCCTCAACCTCCGGGATAAATGAAATTCCACTCGCCGATGACGGCGGAGGCGATCCAACCAACCTGGTCTATCTGCAGACGCAGTGCGGAGCATTGGTGGGCAACGGCAGCGGTGGGAATCTGCAACTGCCCGGTCGAGTAGAGCATCAAAGGCATTGCTGGCTCGCCGCTAACTGCCGCTCAGCTCACTTGTCGAGACCCGTCTTCTTGAGCAGCGCAATGAACCTGGGATTCGAACGAATCGGGTCATAGGAAGCATTGATGCGGAGATCGACCACACCGCTACCCTCCTGGTAGGCCTTCTCCAGGAAATCCAAGGCGCGGTCGTTTTCCCCAAGCGCTAAATAGATGTAGGCGTACGAGACAGGGTTCACATAGGAGTGGGCCAAAAGTTGGTCAAGCTCCGCAAGGATTTTGAGCGCGTCGTCGCGTTTCCCGGCGCGTGCAAGTTCAGTCCCCAGCGTCCCGAGCGACCATGAATTCCGTTCCAGGGCCACACCTCTTTCCATTTCCTTGAGCGCCTCGGCTGAGTTCCCCATCCAGGCGTAAGTCCCCCCGAGGCACAGTGAATGCGCGGGCCAATAATCGGGCGCAAGCGCCAAAGCTGCCCGGCACTGCTCCCCCGCCTTGGCATGCTCGCCTCTGAAGTTCAGCAACTCACCCATCTCTGAGAAGATATTCGGTGAGAGGGGGTTGAGTTCCTCGGCCAGCCGATACTCGCGCTCCGATTCGTCGAAGCGCCCGAGGAACCTCAGCATGAAGCCATAGCCTCGGTGAGGCTCGGCCTCGTTCGGAGCGAGTTCGATCGCGCGGCGATATTCACTCTCTGCCGCCGCCCAATTGTACTCCGAGCTCCAAAGGATGGCCGCCGACAAATAGTGCGGTAACCACAGCGAGTCATCCAGTCGCATCGCCTTCTGAATGAGTTCTTTGGCCTTCGGCAGCGCCACATTGTTAGAGACGGTCACGTCCGCCTGGGTATAGTAGACCGCCGCGAGCGCGGCGTAGCCCGACGCAAAGTCAGGCGCAATCTGAATCACCTGCTCGAAATATTTTTGACTTTGTGCCTGCCCATCGACGGTGAACTTGCTCAGTTGGTACGTGCCCTTGAGGAGCGCCTCCAGCGCCTTCGGGTCAACGGCCTTTGCGCCGCTGAGCCGCCGCTGTTCGTCCGGGGTCAACTGGGCATTGACCGCGCGCGCGATCGACGATGCGATTTCATCCTGCATCGCGAACACGTCGCGGGTATCGCGCTCATAACTTTGAGCCCAAAGATGTTTGTCGGCGAGTGCGTCGATGAGCTGTGCGGTGATGCGGACCTTGTCGCCGATGCGCAGGACCGAGCCCTCAACCACGGCATCGACATTGAGCAGCTTCGCGATTTCCGGCAGCGGCTTGCGATGGTCACCCTTAAACTGCATCACCGAGGTGCGCGAAATCACCCGCAGCGCGCTGATTTGCGCGAGATCGGTGGTCAGTTGCTCGGTCATCCCGTCGGCGAAATATTCCTGGCTCGGATCGCCGGAGAAATTCTCCAGCGGGAGAATCGCGATGGAACGAATTGTCCGATTCGCGAGCACCGGCGGAGGCGCCACCGGCTTCGGTCGCAGGAACCTCCAGCCCGCCAGCGCGAGCAGGATTGCGGCCATCGCGGCGCCAACGGCCAACATCGGTCGCCGAAGGCCGCTCGGAGCGCGCCGTTGGAGCCGGGGGCGGCGCCTTCTCCATCCGCACCCGCAGCACGCGCACCGGGCGCGGGATGTTCTTGACCTGCTGCTCGCCGATGTCCTCGCAATCGATGTCGAGCTTGCCGCGGATCTGATCGTGTACCTCGCGCGAAATGCAGATGCCGCCCGGAGTCGCCAGCGCCTCCAGCCGTGCGGCGATGTTCACCCCGTCGCCATAGATTTTCCCGTCGTCGCTGAGGACGTCGCCAACGTGGATGCCGATGCGAAAGGCCATCCGGCGCGCCGCGGCCAGCTCGGCATTGTGGCGCACCAGTTCGCGCTGCACCTCGACCGCACACTGCACCGCTTCCACGGCGCTCGGGAACTCGGCGAGGATGTTGTCTCCCGGCGCATCGACGATGCGTCCGTGATGCTCGCGCACGTGCGTGTCGACGATCTCGCGGCACCGTTTGATGTCGCGGACGGTGGCATGCTCGTCCTCGGCCATCATGCGGCTATAGCCGCGTACGTCGGCGCTCAGGATCGCGGTTAGCCGCCGCTCAATTTTGTGCGCCTCTTCCACCTTCAACCTGCACAGAATGGAGTTCCGCCCGGGCGAGGAAGACCACCTTTGCGGCTACCGCACCGATGGAAAACCGCGCTATGGCGACAGCCTAGTCCTGCAACCTTTGAAGCGCGAGAGACTCTCTGTGATCCATTGGATGACCCGAAGATGGCGACAATCTGCTATAATGAGAAGAGCGCTCATCGGGGCGCTTTTGGCATTTGATGGGAAGCGCCATAACAGTAAGAGAATGCAGAAACGAACCCACCGCGAGCGGCGGTCCTGAGGTTTGGTGAAGGCGCGAAGTCGAGAGTGGTAAGTACAGAAACAAACCCACCGCGAGCATCGCGGCGGCGGTCCTTAGGCATCGGCGAAGACCTCGAATGGCGAAGTGCACAACGTGAAAGCGCAAAAACAAACCCACTGCGACACATGACGACGACTCCCGAAATGACGAAACGAAGCCAAATCATCGAGGAGAATCAAGGATCTCTGCCAAACGCGTGACTCAAAGGCATCGACTTGATGGCATTCGCCCAGGCACCACCACCCCAATGGCACTCCGGTCGCCGAACCTAAGAGCGACCAGCGCGCCATCGGACCTCCTCCGCGAGGACGCGAAGGAGGTGGGAGATTGCAGAAACGAAGCCATCGCCAGCATCGCGAGCGGTGGTCCTGAGGGATCGGTTCGAAGGGCCCCGAATAGAGAGGCGCAGAATATTGAAAAACAAAGCCACTTTATCCGAGAATTTGCTGCGTTTTTTCGGAGGCAGGTGGTCCTCCACCACCGGTCGCGAAGCGCGCCCGGCTCTCATCCGCGCGTCACGCTGGTCGCAAAGCCAGAGAGCGACCAGCGCGCCGCCCACCCTCTCTCGCGAAGCGAGAGAAGCGACCTTAGTTGGAGAGGCGAAATGGCAGAAACAAACCCACTTGCCGAAGCAACACGCGTGTGTCGCATTACATAAACGAAGCCAAATAACCCAATAAATTCTGGGCTTCTGTCCGAGTGACATTGATGCTTCATGGCCGCGGAGACACAAAACAAAGCCACTCGGCTTGACCAATAGCGAAGAAAAAGCGAAACTAGCACCATAGGAGTTTTACCTATGGGTGCCGCTTTAGACCTCGACCTTATCCTCGATTCCCACGATGACGCCCTCGAACCCCATCGCGGGGTCGAGTTCCATGAAATGCCGGTGCGCCAGATTCTTAATCGCTGCACCAATCCCAAGATGTCCTTTCGATGGACCATCAATCCGTACCGAGGATGCGAGTTCGGATGCGTGTACTGCTATGCGCGCTACACCCACGACTTCCTGGAACTGCGCGATCCGATGGATTTTGAGCGACGCATCTTCGTCAAGCGGATGGCGGCCGAGGTGCTGGGACGGACGCTCTCGCGCACCCCGATCGGCGACGACTCGATCGCGATCGGCACCGCGACCGATCCGTATCAGCCGGCCGAGCGCCAGTTCCTACTGACCCGCGCGATGCTCGAGGTGTTCGCGCAACTGGCCGGGCTGCATCTGTCGATCACCACCAAATCAACCCTGGTGGCACGCGATATCGACGTACTAACGCGCATCCACCAGCGCTCGAAGATATCGGTGAACTTCTCATGCATCACACTTAACCCGCGGTTGGCGCGAGTGCTGGAGCCTCGCGCGCCGCGCCCCGAGCTGCGGATGCGCACGCTGGCGACGCTCGCGAAGGCGGGCATCCATTGCGATGTCCTGATGATGCCGATGATCCCGGGGCTGACCGATTCGCGACGCTCCATCGAAAGCGTCATCGTGGCGGCGCGCGACGCGGGCGCCACGGGCGTATGGTGGCGGCCGCTGTTCCTCAAGCCTGCGGCGGCACGCCGCTTCCTGCCTTTCATGCGCGAGAAATTTCCGGAGCTCGCGCCCCAGATCGATGCGTTCTACGGGCGCGCGGTTTATGCGCCGACCGAGTACGAGAACCGCATCAGCGCGATCATGGATCGATTGCGCATCAAGTATGGCTTCGCGCCTACGCACGAGCGCAACGCTCCGCCGACACCATCGGCCAGACGGCCGGCGCAACTCAGCCTCGGTGTAGGCTGATAGGTCGAGAGGTGGGTGTGGAAGAAGTTGTCCACAAAGATGGCGGCGGGGCGATGCGCTAACCTCGCCATAGTCGCGCTCCGCGAGCAAGCTCCGACTTTATTCATTCCCACACTCGCGTCCAATTCACAGCTTATCCACAGCGAATGTTCGCTGGTCGTCTGCGAATCAGGCCCCGGAGGCGGGATAGCTCTCAGGTTAGCGCGAACGTCATCCCGTCGTCGGCCAGGTCATCTCCAGCATCGAGTACTGCGTTGGCCTGAACCGGGTTAAAGCGCATCGACGCGAGATCGAGGCCGTCGGGAACTGCGCCGGTGGCGAAGGGAATGAGAGCCAGCACGAGGGCAGCGATCTCTCTCCGTCCAAAGGCACGAGCAGTCTGACGACTCGGCGCCTCTTCGAATCCGGCAGCGGGATCAGTGGAGCGTTCCTTCCATCCCTGCAGGTCGATTCCGATGAGATCCTCGAGTTCTTCGATCTCGGGAAGGAGTTGTTCGCGAAGCAGCATCTCAGTGGCGGCGGAAAGCGGCGGAAACGGTCGCGGCGAGAGAAGCAGGAAGTTCCACAATCCGATGCGATCGAGGAGGTTGAAAGTTCGATAGGCGCGCTGCTCATGCAGCAGATCCATCATTCGGGTGACCCGCCGAGCGATCCTTCGGCTTCGCGGCTGGTACTTGAAGGAGTTGACGTCGTTGGCCGTGATCGTCTTGGCCGCCAGCGAGATGTTCGGAATCCCGATGAACTCGCAGACCTGATCAAGAAACGCCTGCGGATCTCTTTTCAAATCGCGAAAGAGCAGGACCTTGATGTTCTCACTGCCGAAGACGTTGATCCATTGGCGCAGATGGAAGGCATAGCGGTTGGTCTCGACGATACGTGGATGCTTGAACTCCTGCTCAAAGGTGCCGTCGATCAGGCCGATCCTTCGCATCAACCGGTACTGCGAATACGAACGGTCGACCGGGTCGCGCAAGGTGACGATGATTTTGCACTTGGGCAGGTGCCGCGCGATGCGTTCGCGTGCTTCCCGGGTTCTGAAATACGGACAGATTTCACCGACCGGACGCGATGAATCGCAATGGCGAAAGTGGTCGGCATACCATTGGATGCCCTTGTGGTAGTGCGGCCCCCAGAATTTCGTCTCCTTCACGCGGAGAGGCAGTCCAACGTGTCCGGTCAATGCCGCGTGCAGCCAGGTTGTCCCGGTTCGCGCCGGTCCGACGCAAATGAAATCCGGCAGTTTCATGCCCCCCTCGGTCGTCATCCGTACGATCCGGCCCACTGATCGATTGCTACCGCGTACTACCTCGACGCGCCTATACGTTACGGGATCAAAATGGTTTCAACTTTTTGAAAGAATTTTTCAAAATTTGCAAAAAACTCATACCCCTCTCCGGATGGCGGAGGCGTTATCCAACGACGCACCTCTCACGACAATTCAGCCGTGACAGGAAGAGCGGCGGACCCGGAGGCCCGCCGCTTTGACACTGGAGGAGGACAGCGAAAGTTCTACGCGTCGAAATACATCGCGAATTCGTACGGATGCGGCCGCAACCGCACCTGACTTACTTCACGCGCCATCTTGTAATCGATCCAGGTTTCGATCAAGTCCTCGGTGAACACGTCGCCCTTGAGCAGGTACTCGTGATCCTTCTTCAGATTGTCGAGCGCCTCTTCGAGCGAGGCCGGCATGCTCGGAACTTCCTTCAATTCCGCAGGCGTCAGAGCGTAGATGTCCTTGTCCAACGGCTGTCCGGGATCGAGTCGGCGCTGGACGCCGTCGAGGCCAGCCATCATCATCACGGAGAATGCCAGGTATGGGTTGCAGGTCGGGTCGGGGAAGCGCACTTCGATGCGCTTGGCTTTGGGCGACGGTGAATACATCGGGATTCGCACCGAGGCCGAGCGATTGCGGCTCGAGTACGCGAGGTTGATCGGCGCCTCGAAGCCCGGCACCAGGCGGCGATACGAATTGGTTCCCGGATTGGTGAAGGCCGCGATCGATTTCGCATGGGTCAGGATGCCCGCGATATAGTGCAGCGCGGTCTCTGACATCCCGGCGTATCCGGAGCCCGCGAACAGCGGCGTCTCGCCCTTCCACAGGCTCTGATGCGTATGCATTCCCGAGCCGTTATCGCCAAACAGCGGTTTTGGCATGAAGGTCACGGTTTTGCCGTGGCGCTTCGCGACGTTCTTGCAGATGTATTTGTACCAGGTCAGCCAGTCCGACATTTTCACCAGCGACTGAAAGCGCATGTCGATTTCGGCCTGCCCGGCGGTCGCCACTTCATGATGCTGCTTCTCGACCCGGATGCCGACGCGCTCCATCTCGAGCACCATTTCGGTGCGGATGTCATTGAGGCTGTCGTTGGGCGCAACCGGGAAGTAGCCTTCCTTGTAGCGCGGCTTGTAGCCGAGGTTGGTGCCTTCCTTGCCGCTGTTCCACGCACCTTCGTCCGACTCGATGTAGTGGTAGCTGCTGTGCTGGTTGGTATCGAAGCGGATGCCGTCGAAGATGAAGAACTCCGGCTCCGGCCCGAAGTAGGCGGTGTCGGCGATGCCGGTTGATTTGAGATATTGCTCGGCCTTGCGCGCGATGTTGCGCGGATCGCGAGTGTAATCCGCGCGCGTGATCGGATCCGAAATGTCGCAGATGAGGCTGAGGGTCGGGTCCTTGGTGAACGGATCCATCACCGCAGTATCGGGATCGGGCACCACCAGCATGTCGCTCGATTCGATGGACTGCCATCCGCGGATGGAGGAGCCGTCGATTCCGAGGCCTTCTTCGAAAGGCCCTTCGTCCTTGAATTCGGAAATGGGAACCGTGAAGTGTTGCCACTGGCCGAGCAAGTCCATGAACTTGATGTCGACCATCACGGCGCCCTTCTCTTTGATCATTGCTAGAACTTGTTTCGGCGTCATCGAACCCGTAAACCTCCTCGCCAATTTAGGGAACGGCGAACCCTCAATTCGAGATTAATTTCATGGACGCGAACGTACCCGTCCATCACCAGCCCAGATTGCAAAATGCACTGACAGCGGAAAAGGAGAATCCAGAAAGCACGCATCTTCGCAAAACGCTTTCTCTCACGAAATCTCCCGTAACGCAACGCCTATCCAGGCAGCACGTGCTGCCCGTTTCCGCATCACTCCGAAGGCGCACCAATCCTGCTGTCATCGTCCGGATGACAATTCGCCAGCCCTTTTCTTTGCTCCCGCTAACCAGTGCGATTCAACAGCCGAAGAGCAGCAAAGTAGATGCCGAGCATCACCAGTCCGATCGGGATTGCGGTGCGCGCCCAGGCCCCGCTCTTGATCCTGACCGCGCCCGCCGCGATCACGTTGGGAATGTTTCCCGGGATGAGCATCCCGCCTGAAATCAGCAGCGCCAGGATAATGTCGAGCGCGCGTTCGGTGGACACCGCGCGCACCTCCAGCGCCACCAGCGTCGCGTTGTCGAGTACCGCGGAAATCATGTTGGTCCAGAACAGCGCCGCTTCGCTCAGCATCGGTACGATCTGGCGCGCGATTGGAGCGTAGGCTTCGCTGATCAGCACCAGGCCAGCAACAAAGCCGAAGACCTCGCCTCCCTGCCATGCGATGTCCATCCAGGTCTCGCGCAGATGCGCGCCCGGCGGACTTTCAAAGTACTCGCCCGCCGCGAAATAGCCTGCCAGCAGCGACATCGCCACGACCCCCGGAATCACCCATGGCGCCAGCAGCTCGAACAATCCAAAGAATCCCAGGTCCAGCGCATCGGCGGCCAGCGTCGAAAGCGGCTCCCCCAACGGGGTCAGCGCCGCGCCGAGGCCAATCGCGAAGCATCCTGCGATCACCACCCGCACGCGCGGTCCGTCGTGGAGATGCAGCAGGCCGACGACTTCCACCAGCACCAGCGCCGCGACGATCGCGGTAATCGCGCTCGAGAACATCGCGATCACGAAGATCGATCCCGCGGTCAGAATCGGCCGGCGCATGCGGCCGCGCAGCCACGCGAACATCGCGTCCAGTCGCCCGCGCGCCTCACGAAAGATCAATGCGGCAATGATGACGGCGATGGTGATCGGGATCGGCTCCGCCAGCGCTTCGCGAACCACTTCGATGCGGAAGTCTCCCGACAGCAGCGTTGCGATGATCCCGACCGCGAGAATGAAAAACTGAAGATTGTGCTCAATCGGCCGTATAACCAGGGGTCCGATCAGGAGCAGCAGCAGGATGATGATGGCGGCGGTGGGGTTCATTGCATCGGCAATCCGGTGATTGAAACACCGTAGCGGCTGCGGCATTCGATCGCGAACCGCACCGATTTTCGGACTCCCAAGTCCGTTTACCGGTTGCGCGATTGTAGTAAACTTGCGATTCGCCGATCGCCTCGATGAAACCGAATCGTCTAAACCTGTCTGACGCCCAACTCGCCCCGCTCATCGTCGGAAGCGCGCTCTTCATGGAGATGCTGGATGCGACGGTTATTTCGACCGCGCTGCCCGCCATCGCGCATTCGATGCATGAGGATCCGATTCGCCTCAACCTCGCGATCACTTCGTATCTCCTGAGCCTCGCAGTCTTCATTCCCATCAGCGGCTGGATGGCCGACCGCTTCGGCGCGCGAACCGTGTTTCGCACCGCGATTCTCATCTTCACCGGCGGCTCGATCTTATGCGGGATTTCCTACTCGCTGCCGCAACTGGTGGCCGCGCGCATCGTGCAGGGCTTTGGCGGCGCCATGATGGTGCCGGTGGGACGCCTGATCGTCTTGAGGACGGTGCGCAAATCCGAGTTGGTCACCGCGATGGCGTACCTTACCGTGCCCGCGATCCTCGGCCCGGTGGTCGGGCCGCCGTTGGGCGGATTCATCGTGACCTACTACTCGTGGCGTTGGATTTTCTTCATCAATGTTCCGATCGGGATCCTGGGCTTCGCACTGGTCACCATCTTTATCGACAACCTGCGCGAGGCCGATGTCTTTCCGCTCGATGTTCGCGGCTTCCTGCTCACCGGGCTGGGTCTTGCCGGAATGGTGTTTGGCTTCGAGATGCTGGGCCGCGGGGTCCTTCCGCCCAGCGTGGTGATCGCGATCCTGACCGGCGGCGCGCTATGCGCCTCCGCCTATGTGCTGCATGCGCAGCGCATCAAATATCCAATCATCAATCTGAAGCTGATCGGGATACCGACCTTTGCCGCCGCGACCCTGGGCGGCGGGCTATTCAGAATGGGCATCGGCGCGTTGCCGTTCCTGCTTGCGATGCTGCTGCAACTGGTGTTCGGGCTGAGCCCCTTCGCGTCGGGCATGCTGACGTTTACCAGCGCGGCGGGTGCGCTGTTGATGAAGGTCACCGCGACGCCGATCATCCGTCGCTTCGGTTTTCGCACCATCCTGATCGGCAACGGCATCGTCGCGTCGGTGATTCTGATGAGCTACTCGCTGTTCCGCCCGACCACGCCGCATCTGGTGATCATCCTCGCGCTACTCTCCGGCGGATTCCTGCGCTCGTTGCAATTTACCGCGCTCGGCTCGCTCGCCTACGCTGATGTGCCTAACGCATTGATGAGCAACGCGAGCAGTCTTGCGAGCATGGCGCAGCAGTTGTTTCTCAGCCTCGGCGTGGCGATAGCGGCGTTGCTTCTGCATTTGAGCCTGGGCGGGCGCGGATCCGCCGCGCTCACCTCGCATGACTTCATGCTGCCGTTCGTGGTGGTGGGCATACTCGCGATGCTCTCGTCGCTACTCTTCCTGTCGCTCGATCGTGATGCCGGCGAAGAAGTCAGCGGGCGCCGAAGCATAGTGGATATCTCGAATGTAACGCCCGAACCGGCCGCAAGCGTGGATTGATTTTTCGTGATCGGAGAGAAGCGGAGCATCAACTCTGCGCAACACCATCGCACGCCGCGGGCGTACCCGAGGCGGAGCGCAGCAGAGATCGAGGGAGAACTATAATGGATAGTGCAATCGAAACCGTTCTGCGCGAATACGATCAACGATCCGAGGCCGAGATGAAGCGGATGCGCGAGATCGGTCCGGCCGAGATGGCGAAGCACATCGATGACTTCCTGCTTCCGGTGGGTCCCGCCACCGGCCAGTTGATGAACATCCTGATCAAGGAAGCGAAGGCGCGCACCATCCTCGAAATCGGGACCTCGCATGGCTACTCGACGATATGGCTCGCGGAGGCGGCGCGCGCGACCGGCGGCAAAGTCGTCACCCTGGATGTGCACGCGGGCAAGCAGGAATACGCGCGCAATGCGCTGAGCAAGGCGGGCCTCGCGAGCCTCGTCGAATTCAAGCTGGGCGATGCCCGCGAATCGATTGCGGCGCTGGCCGGTCCACTCGACTTTGTGTTGCTCGATCTATGGAAGGATCTCTATATCCCGTGCTTCGACCTTTTCTACCCGAAGCTGGGCGCAGGTGCGATGGTGGTCGCCGACAACATGATGTTCCCCGAGTTTTCACGCGCCGATGCCGAGTTGTATCGCAAGCACGTGCGCGCCAAGGCCGATATCCAGTCGGTATTGTTGCCGGTCGGCAGCGGCATCGAGCTCAGCCGCTATGTGCGCGGCCTCGAGTTCAAGTGAGATTCACGCGCGGGCGAAGATTACGCGACGCCGTTTTTCTTGAACCACGCCAGCATCCGCGCCCATCCATCTTTGGCGTCCTTGGGCCGGTAGCTCGAACGATAGTCGGCGTTGAATCCATGCGGCGCGTCCGGGTAGACGATGATCTCCGATGATTTGTCGGCCGCTTTGATCGCGGCCCGCATCGCCTCGATTTGCTCGGCGGTGATACTCGGGTCGGCGCCGCCGTAGAGACCGAGTACCGGCGCATTCATCTTCGCCACTTCGTCGTCCGGATTGATGGGGGTATCCGCGGACTTCGGAACCTGCAGCGGCCCGTACCACGCGACTGCCGCTTTGAGATTCGGATTGTGACCGGCGTAGAGCCACACCTGACGCCCGCCCCAGCAGAATCCCGTGATGCCGAGTCGCGAGGTGTCGGCCTTGCCGGTGCCCTTGGCCCATGCGACGGTGGCATCGAGGTCGGATGCGACCTGGTTCTCGGGCACCTTTCGCACGATCTGCATCACCTCTCCGATGCTGGTTTTGCTGGCGACATCACCCTCGCGCGCGTAGAGGTACGGGGAGACCGCGAAGTAGCCGGCCTTGGCAAGCCGGCGGCAAATATCCTTGATGTGCTCGTGGACGCCGAAGACTTCGTGTACGACCAGAATCGTGGGGAAAGGGCCTCCCCTATCGGGCATCGCGCGATAGGCTGGAATCTCGCCGCCCTGAACGGGGATCTTCACTTCGCCGGCGACCAGTCCGTTGGAATCTGTCGTGATGGTCTGGGCCGAGACCGGCATCACGGCGAGCGCGAATCCCGCGGCGAGGCTTACGACGACGAATTCGCGGCGCGAGAATTTGCTGGGCGCTCGAGGGACATCGAAAGGGTTGTCCTGATGCTGGCTATCATGAGGCTTCATGTGTCCTCCAGTTGATCCGGCTTGGTCTGAATTTGCCTTTTTCGCGCCGCACCGACAAGCCAGTCTCTCGTCTTTCACCGCGACGCGGCAAAGCACCAAGACCAAGGCATGACGATGTCGATCGAGATGACGCTGGCCGTAGTACCTACGCGAAGCGCCGAACCTAGTCGGCGCTCGCGAGGATCGCGCGCTTCTGTTTCTCGGTGAAGGCCTGCAGCCTGAGCATGTAGTCGAACCGCACATGATCGCGTCCGGCTGCGGACATCTTGTCGAACCAATCATCCTCGCCCAGCATCTCTCCCAGCCGCGGCGAATTGCGATGCAACATCTGGACGTCGGTCTTCTTGGGCTCGAGGCTGCGCAGGATTCCGCGATTGAAGTGCGCATGCAACGTCACGCGGTCACCGGGCTCGGTGCGATCGCCCTGCCAATGCCACACGCCATGGGTGAAAAAGACCACCGAGCCTTTCGGCATGATGATGGGCACACCACCCTCGCGCGCTTCGCCTGGTCGTGGCGCACGACGCATCTTGTGGCTGCCGGGCACCAGCCAGGTGGGACCGGATTCAACACTCCAGTCTTCCAGCGCCCAAACCCCGACGCCGGTCATCGCGAATTCCGGATACGGCTCGGGCACGTGCGCGTAGTCGGTGTGCATCGGGATGACGCCGGGGCCTGGTCCCTTCTTGATGCAACTGAACGATGCGATGACGGCGCCGCGGCCGAGCGAGGCATCGATCAGCGTCATCAGCAGCGGATTCTGGACGAGCTGCTCAAACTCGCGGCCATGATAGAGCATCCAGTTCATCGAGAAGGTTTGATGCGGCAGCAGCGCGCGCAGCGTCGCGGCGCGCACCTCATCGGCGAACTCGGGCGAGATCGCGCGCTCCAGGACGGTGTAACCCTGCTCCTCCATCTCGCGGATTTTGCCGCTGAGGCCCTGGCGCGCGGCGCGATGCGCGAGGTCGGGATTTTCCACCGTGCGACGGCCCATGTGATCATGGAAGAGCATCAGCAACTCGCCCGCGTTTTTGTCCTTGAGCCCGCCCCTGGCGCGGACGGCTTCCTTGCCGAACATGGTGGCGACTTCGCGCTGCATCGCCGCCATCGCGCCCGGCGCCAGCACACCAACAAACTGCGCTCCGGCAAGGGCGGCCTGGTAGTCGCCCTCGATAACGAGATCGGCGCGATCGTAGAATGCGCGCGAGACGGAAACGGTTTCGCCGTCGTAGAGCATCCCCCAAGTCGCCACGTTGTCGTGCAGCTTGAGATGCGGCGGTGCATTAGTGAATCGCTCGCTCACCGAAAAGGCGCGTCCACTGAGTTGCTCCTTGCGATTGCGGCACTCGCGCTCGAAGAATTTTGTGGCCTCGTCGAGCCATGCATCCGAGAGAAACTCAAAGCGATGCGGCAGCGTGATCATCGGTTTGCTTCCTTTGATATTGGTATCTGGAAACTTAACAATGTTTCCGCGTCCCATTCCACTGGGGGGGAAACGCGCTCCGGCTCCTACTCAGCGGCGATGAGCGCCCAGCATACGATCGCGCTGCACACGGAACTCCAGCGACCGAATCCTTTGTAAATCTGGGCCGCGATTTTGGCCTGGTCTTTTAGCGATCCCTCGGCCTTGATCTGCGGATCGGATACGTTTCGCACCGCGAGCCATCGGGGAGCTTTGGTCCCCATCTGACTTGCGACGAGGCCAAGAATGGCGTCGCCCATTTCCGATACGTCACCCAGTCCCTGAAGTTTATAGTGGTCGTTGGAAGTATCGAATCCAAAGAAATCCGTCGTCACGACCGACGATGCCAGCGCGCTCGGCGAAACCCGCATGATCTTGGGCAGGCGGGTATTGTCCTTCGGGAGCTGGTCGGCATTGGTTTTGAATAATGCCTTGGCGGAAGCAAAGTGCTTAGCTGTAAGCGGACTGCTCGAGTAATGCGCGTCATGAAAGGGCTGGTTTTTGAACTTCGCGGTGCAATCGAAGCGCACCACCGAGCTGACTATCACATCGCCAACTTCAAAATCCTTTCCTATCCCTCCCGCAGTGCCAGTCGTAATGACAAGGTTCGGCTGAACTTCTGCGATGACCTGCGCCCATACGTCCCGATTGGGAAGTTGCGGTCCATCCTGTGACATGTGCGAGTCGGACTTGAACACCACAGCCTTTTTCCCGCCAATCGTGGTGGTCCAGTACGCGCCCAGGCGTTTCGCCTGAAGCGCAGGACAACCGGCACGCATCTTCTTCGAAATCGATGCGTAGTTGTGCGTGTATGACCGATAATCGTTGCGCGAGTCTTTCCCCGGTGTCAGCACCCGGCTCAAGGCGTGGCCCTCATCGACGGTCCAGGTGACGACCAGCACATCGGCGCGCGGGAGTGGACCGGCCGCGCTTCCGCCGGGAGTCGCGCCGGTCTTTGGTGCAAGTCCGGCGGGCCACTTCAGGTCGGTAAATCGCGAAAGCCCGGTGGTCGTGCTGAACGCGAGGAATTCTTTTCCGGCTGCCGCTTCGGAATCGAAGTCGATGATCTCGCGCTGCAAATCCACGCTATCGGAAGATGTCGCTGCTCTGGAAAATGCGAATGTCGCGGCGGGCGCGGGAGTCGAAATCGGGTCGAAGCCGAGATTTCGCTCGGCCCATTTGCGGTCAACTATCATGAGCTGGGTTCCTCCCTGATGACCGTGAGTGTAGGTCCGCGCCCAGCTATGTCAAAAGAGTCACTTCGCCCTTAACCGGGTTAGCGCAAGCACAACACCAGGAGAAATCGCGACGATGGGAAGCTTCTGAGAATTATCGAAGGCGAGGCATCACGAGGAGGATGGGATTAAGTCGGGCCGCCCCCCGATCGTTGAAGGAGGGGCGGCCTGACTCATGGGTGGCGGTTTATGCTGCCCTACGCTCAATCATCATCATGATCATGATGATGGTGGTGATGCTCGTGAGCTTCTCTCCAGCTCCAGCCGTGGTTTCCACGCCAGTATTCGCCACCATCATTGCTGCGCCAACGCCAGTTATTGCCGTTGCGGGCCCAGCGTCCCTGGTGCCCCTGAAACCATTGGTTCGGATAAGCGCCGCCATGATGCTCTGCGAAGGCCGCTCGGGCGTTGCGACAAGCTTCGCTGTTGTTACCGACGCAATTCCCACCGGCACTCGCGATTCCGCCGCTTAACGCGGCAACCAACAAAGTAAGGAAAAGCACTTTCATGTTTGAGACCTCCTGGAGACTCGGAAGGAGAAATTGAAGAAGCGGCCCGGCGCAGTTGCCCTACTGGCGAAGGCTGTGCCGACGGGTTCATTCACTGCAGTTGAGACGAAGGCGATCGCGATATCCTTCGAATCGCTGGAAATTCGGCAACCCCGAGCGCGTGATGGTGGGGAATTGGTGACTTTGGCTTATGCCGAAGGAACGCGCATCGCGATGCCGGCGCCGCGGCGGCCCAGCATCCGGCGGATTGTCGATACCATCAGCGCGGTGCTCGCCCAGAACGTATCGATCGATGCGTCGCGAATTTGGCCTCGACGGATCTCGATCCACGCGCGTCCCAGGTGACCCCGCGCATGGCATCGCACATTGTCGTCGCCGAGGTTGTGCGCTCGCGTATAGGACGCGAACGCCTCGTCGAGGCGCCCCGCCTTTCGCGCCGCGCGCGCCTCGCGCAGCCAGACGCGGCTCTCCGCCCAGCGTTGCTCCTGTTCGGCTTCCATCGCCGTCAGCCTAGCCCAAAATGCATCTCGACAAAAAGAAGCGGGCCCGCGTGAGCAGGCCCGCCTCGCTTCTTCAGGTGGTCTGGTCGAAACCACCTGTGGGTGGGAAGCCAATGTTAGAAAGTGTAAACCATCGCGCCTAGCAGAGTGTCCTGACCCTTCCACATATGCTGCAGACCGGTGGCCGGATCGACGAAGTTGTTGTTCAGGAACGAATGGTGATTGGACTGGTCGTGGCGATATTCGGCGCGAACCACGAGGCCGTCTGCCTGGGGAACCTTGTAGGTGAAGGTTTGCGTGAGTTCCCAAAGCGTCTGATGAGCTCCGGTGCGTGCGCCATCCTCGTCGTCGAAAAACTCGCCGCGAGTCGCGAATTCCCACTGATTCCAGTCGTACACGATGTACTGCGCGAGGCCCTGCCAGGTTGCTCCGTGACCGTTGATGAACTTGCCGGTTTCACTTCCGTAGATGTACTCGGTGGCCAGTGTGACATTGGGCAGGAACGACGGCTTGATCGTGACGATTGGATCGATCAGTCCGCGATTGGAATTCGAATGTCCGATCTGGTTGGGCCCGTAGATCCCGTTGAGGACCAACGCCAGCGACTTATCCTTGTTGTTCACTGCGATCTGACCTTCGTAGTTGGGGCCGCCGTTGTTGAAGTTACCCGGATTGTCCCATCCATTGTTGAGTCCGCCGATGACCGAGAAGTACTCGTTAAACGCGTAGGAAGCTCGAATGCCGGTATGGGTGAATGGGATACCCAGACCGAAGATGAAGTCCCGGGTCTCGTTGAAGTTGATATTGTTGTAGGCCGGGATCACCTCTTCGCCAATCAGGGTTACGAATCGGCCCGCCGCCAGATTCAGTCCGGAACCGATGGGCGCCGTCCAAGTGAGATAATACTGAGTCGGGTCGATCCATCGACCGGTGAATGCGTCCCCGGGCGCATTGGAGAAGTACGAACCGCCATTGACGGTTTCCGCGACCTGTCCGACGTTGATGTCGGTTACGAATCCGACCGTGCCGTCCTTCTCGATGTGGATGTTTCCCTGGGTGAGCTGGAACCCATCATTAGCATCGAAGCTGCGGAGATTGTTGGTTTCGCCGATCGGTTGATTGAAGTTGTGCTCGTAGCTCGCATCGACCAATCCATGGATGCTGACGCCGAGGTTCTTCTGCAGATCGGACTTGGTCTGCGCGAGGTCGTTCTCGACGGTAGCCACATGCTGGCCGATGGTGGCGGGGCTTGGCGCAGCCGCGGGGGAAGGTGCTCCCTCCGGCGCCGCCGGCGCTGCGACCGCCATCTGCATCTTCATATCCTTGATCTGCCCCATCAGCTCAGCCTGCTGTTTTTGCATTTCCTCCAATTGTTTGCTGAGCGCATCGATCTTCTTTTGTTGTAACTCCGACGCATAGGTCGTCGTCGTAGTGGTGGTGGTAGTGCTGCTCGATTTGGTGCTCCTCTTTCTGTGTGGCTTCGCCTCCTGTGCCCATGCTCCCCGCAGCGAAGGCGTAAGCGCCATCGCCAGTGCGATTGTCGAGATAGCGGCTAGTCGCCTGGTCCTCCCGGTTGCCGTGGTCCTTCTCACTCTGGTGTCTCCTCCTATTCGGCAGTTGCCGCGTTGTCGTGCACCCACACACGTAGGGCGTGCTCGCTGAATAGAGCCGTTTCGCTTGTGTTCAAGATTCGTACCGCGCTGTAATCAGAACCCGACGGATGAAACCGTGCTGACTATTGACCAATTGAGATGCCGAACGATGAGGCTGACGCCCGTAAAGCATGCATGTGCCGTGTGATTATGCAGTGCAGGTGCCGCGTGATCGCTTTTGAAAGGGCTCGACCCGACTGACCAAATATTGGCGGAGGAAAATCCCGATGGACTTTGAATTGACCGCCGCGCAGCAGGAAATCGTGCGCCAGGTGCGTGCGCTATGCGAGAAATTTCCTGACGAATACTGGCGCGAGCACGACGCCAAAGCGGAGTTTCCGCATGACTTCTATGCCGCGGTTGCGAAGGCCGGCTACCTCGGCGTCGCGATCCCGGAGGCATACGGCGGCAGCGGCCTGGGCATCACCGAGGCGGCGCTGGTGATGAAGGAAGTCGCGGGCTCCGGCGGCGCGATGGCGGCAGCGAGCTCAATCCATCTATCGATCTTCGGCGTCAGTCCAATCGTGTTCCACGGCACCGAGGAGCAGAAGCAGCGTTTTCTGCCGCCGGTGGTGCGCGGCGAGGTCCACGCGGCGTTTGCGGTGACGGAACCCGATGCCGGCAACGACATCACGCACATCAAGACCGCGGCGCGGCGCGAGGGCGACTACTACGTCATCAATGGGCGCAAGGTCTTCACCACCAAGGCGCGCGAAGCCAAAAAGATGCTCATACTCACGCGCACCACACCGTTCGAAAATGTGACCAGGAAGACCGATGGCATGAGCCTGTTCTTCGCCGACCTCGATCCCGCGGCGGTGGAAGTTCGCGAGCTGCACAAACTCGGGCGCGCGGCGGTCGACACCAACATGCTCTTCATCGATAACCTCAAGGTCCCGGCCTCGGATCTGATCGGCGGCGAAGGCCGCGGATTTCATTCGCTGCTCGACGGGCTTAATCCGGAGCGCATTCTGATCGCGGCCGAAGGCATCGGCATCGGTACGGTCGCGATCACCAAGGCGGTGCGTTACGCCAAGGAGCGGATCGTGTTCGGGCGGCCGATCGGCCAGAACCAGGCCATCGCGCACCCGCTCGCGGATTCCTATTCGAAACTCGAGGCGGCGGAACTCATGATGATGAAGGCGGCGTGGCTGTTCGATAATCGCAAACCATGCGGACCCGAGGCGAACATCGCGAAACTGCGCGCCGCCGACGCCGCGTGGGAGGCTTGCGATCGCGCGGTGCAGACCCTGGGCGGTTACGGATACATGCGCGACTACGACGTCGAACGCTACTTGCGCGAATGCCGGCTGCTGAAAATCGCGCCGGTCTCGCAGGAGATGGTGCTGAACTCGATCAGCGAGCACGTCCTGAAACTGCCGCGATCGTATTAGCGGAATCGCATGAAAATCGGCCGTCTCGTCGGACTCATCGTCGCGCTGGGCTTCGTCGGCTTCGTCATCTACAGTTTGTTACAGACGGAGCCGGTTAAGGTGTTGCATCCGACGCTCCAACGTTCCGCCGCGGGCGCCTTTTTGAGCGGCGCGGTGGAGAATACCGGGTCATCCGAGGAGTCGGTCAGCCTCGAAGTGCGGTACTATGCGGGTGGGCGTAAGGTGGGGGACGATAAGGTTCAGATAGACAACATTAGCAGCGGTGCTACAAAGGATTTCCAATTGCCGGTTCGGCAGTTGCCGACTGACGCTACATATTCGATCTACTTGAATCATGGCCGGAATCCCTACGGAAACTAACGATTCTTGGTCATTCTGCATGAATTATTTTAATGTGGAATATTCGATCTGCTAAAGTGAAATTGTCGCAGAACTTCGCTAAATCCACCATTTGCTTGCTCTCGGATGATACCGACATCGTGCTGGTGTTTACTAGGGTGATACAGTCGTAGCGCTGCCTGGCTCTCCAATTGCCTCGATGGTGCATGAATGCTACAAACAGTTAGTAGTGACTTTGCATCTATCTGATTGTAGAGGCACGGCGGGGGAGCCAGATGGCTCGGGGAACCCGCAAAAACAGGGAGTTAGACACTATGGCTAAGGCAAAAGAACGTTCTTTTGGACAGGTTATTCGCGATCGGCGCCGCCAGCTCGATCTGACCCAGGAAGAGGTCGCGCGTCGCATCAAGACCTCGACCCCTTACGTCGGTCATCTCGAATCCGCCAAGCGTCACCCGTCCGACAAGATCGTTTCGCGGCTGGCCGAGGTTTTGGGGCTCGATCGCCGCGAACTGTTCTTCCTCGCCAATCCACGCGCGCAGGCGCTGCTTACTCCGCGCGAAGAGGCGATCGACAATTCGGCCTGGGAGGATTTCCGCAAGAACGAGCAGACCCGCCGGCTTTACAACATCAACAACGAGGAGATGGAAGCGCTGTCGCGCGTCGCGCTGATGGGTGATGTCCGTTCGCAGCGCGATTTCATTTACATCCTCAATACCATTCGGCAGGCGCTCGGGCGCTAGCAGACCGCTTTCCATACAAATTGTTTTAACGAGCGCGCGGAGAGGTTACTCCGCGCGCGTCATGCTTTCTGCGAGGCGCTGGTGTTCGCGCACAGGCGCGGCTAAGCTTCGCGCCCGTGCAACCCGAACTCGCCGAGCCAGTCGCACGACCGCTGATGTGGTCGCGCCGATTCACGGTGGTGACGTTGTTCTTCATCGCCACCGTGCTCTGCTATGTCGACCGGGTCAGTATTTCGGTCGCGATCATCCCGCTTGCGCGCGACCGCGGCTACGATGCCGCCGCGCAAGGAATCATCCTGTCGGCATTTTTCTGGGGCTATCTATGGCCGCAACTGCTCGGCGGATGGATGTCCGATCGGTTCGGCGGGCGCCGCGTCCTCGCAGCCGGGGTCGCGGTGTGGTCGCTCGCCACCCTGCTCACGCCTCCTGCCTCGGTCGGATTCGGCCTGCTGATCGCGATCCGCGTCCTGCTTGGCCTGGGCGAGGGGGTTAACTTTCCAGCCATCCACAGCATCACGGCGCGCTGGACCCTGGCCGAAGAGCGCTCGCGCGTCATCGCGCTGAACTTCAGCGGCATCCACCTCGGCACCGTCACCGCGTTTCTCGTCAGCCCGGCGATCATCGTCGCGTTCGGATGGCACGCGCTCTTCTATATCTCCGGCGCGATCGGGATGGTGTGGGTCTGCGTATGGTTATGGCGAACTTCTGAGACTCCCGAGAGCGATCGCAATATTACGCGCGAGGAACTCGCTACCATCGTCGCGGGCAGGCCGCCGGCGCCTCCGGCGGTCGAAATTCCGTGGCGCGCCATCCTGCGCGAGAAAGCGGTGTGGGCCATCTCCATCGCGCATCTATGCACCAACTTCGGGTTCTATATCCTGCTGCTATGGCTTCCGACCTATCTCGACAAAACTTTTGCGATGACGCTCTCGCGGGTCGGACTCTTTTCACTCATCCCATGGATCACGACCTTTGTCTCCAGCAACCTCGCGGGATGGATCGCGGACCGAATGCTGTTCGGCGGCTTCCGGGTGGTGACCGTGCGCAAAACGCTGCAGAGCGTTTCGTTCATCGGCGGCGCGCTGCCGCTCTTGCTGTTGCCATCGGTGTCGACGCCGATCGAGGCGATCGTGCTGGTGACGATCTCGGTGGCCTGCAACGGATTCGGCACCGGCGCATTCGCCGCGAACCATCTCGACATCGCGCCGCGCTATGCCGGCATACTGATGGGCATCTCCAACACGGTGGCGACGCTTCCCGGCATCATCGGGGTGGCGGCCGCGGGCTTCATCCTGCGCGAGACCGGCTCCTTCTCGGCAGTCTTCTATGTGATTGCCGCGGTCTACTTTTTGGGAGCGATTGGCTACAACCTATGGGCCTCGGGCGACCAAAAACTGTGATCCCTTCCGCCACGCGATTTGGTTACGGGCGCATAGGAGTCCCGTAGCTCTGTAGCTTGACCTGCATTGCAGGGCTCAATTGTTTGACCAGCTCTGCATTGTATGAACCAGTCGGCAGGAGCGGCAGCTTGTTTTTGTAGAGCTGTTGAGCCGCGACGCCATAGGATCGCGAAATCGCCGCAAGTGATCCGTCTTTGAATGCCGGATCGATATCGGTCGTAATGATTGAAACAGTTTTGTCACTGTTGCGGACAATTTCGAAAGAGCGGAACTGCTGCGGAAAGTCCCTCAATGACGAGGTTTCAACCTGCCAGAAGCCGAGCTCAGGCCGAGTGGGATCCGGAGATTTTAGCGGGGTCACTGCGTTGACATGACGATGTCCCGCGATCCATAGGATCAAATTCGGGTATTCGTGGAGCTTGGCTATCAGCTCATTCTCAGACTTGAAGGCCTGTGAGCTCCAACCGACAAAAGACCCTGGCGGTTCAACACCTATAGGTGCGTGCGCGGCGATAATCATAAGCTTTCCTTCAGCCTGACCTTCATCGAGTTGACTTACCAGCCAGGCATAGCGCTCCCTATCAAGGGAGCCATGTCCGTAGCCTCGGTCATTGCGATCGTCCTCTCTCTGAGTGTCGTCGAGTACGATGACCCTGATCGGTACATTCGACTTCGGTTCAAAGGTGTAGCAAGCAAAGCCGCGTTCGAGATTGGGCCGACTGAAGCCATGCCCAACCGGATTGGAAGATGTCCGGAAAAATTCACTCATCCACTCCTTTCTCGATAGTGAACGGCGATTCGGATCGGCTATGACCCTAGGAGGAGTTTTGAAGTCGACGACAGGTCCCGCACCTATGACGTCGCCGTACACGGTTCGGCCGTCGATGGCGCCCATATAAAACCCCCGACTATCTACGCCGCGAGGGTCGATCAAGATATCGCCCAGGTTGAGGATATCCTCGCCGACATAAGCCGATCGGAGATAGTCGTTCACCGGGTTACTACCCATCCAGAAGTGATCGTGGTTTCCCAAGGTCTGATACCAGGGGATGGTGCTGGCAAGCCCAGCCGCCTTGTATTCGTCCTGATAGTCATTGTACGGCCCAGGGACAGGATCATCCTTGGCACCGGAATCTGGGTTTATGTTCTTCCCGTCGAGCACATCGATGTACCACCTTAGCTCGTTGTACTGAGTATTGTTGCAGCTGTCGCCCAGGGAGATGACGAAGTCGATCGATTTTTGTTTATGAAGGACGTTTATGGTCTGAAGGGCAGCGTCGAGAACCTGTGTCGAATACAGCATGACCCCCGAATAGGCGGACGAAACATCGTCCTTAGGACCAAGATAGATTGCCTGGGCGGGGGTTTCTTTGTCTGTAATATGGATGTCGGTGATGGTAAAGAAATTCAAAAATCTGGCCGCGTTACTGTCTGACGCACTGCTATAGGTAGTCGGCATCAGGTCGAGTCGTTTCACCGAGGCGATGCCTGGTCCATAGTGCCAGTTGCCGTAGTTGTTGCGCTGGTATTTCTTGATCTCATAAGGAGAAATCTTTTCCGCTTCGGAAGATATCGTGTCGGGCACGATCGTCCTCTGCTGCGTCGTAAGCACCTCCGGAGCAATCGGATACCCTTCGAGTTCGCCCTTCACCTCAGACGACACCTGTGAAGATGCCATCAGCACGCCGATTAGAAGAATCAGACAAGCCCCATAGTATTCGCGTGATGCTTTCATGAATCATGCTCCCATTGTTACGCGGACTCGCACATTCGGACAGGGGAGGGACGACCAGTAGTGTACAGCGAGGCACTTATGGTCACGCACTAAAGTATCTTGCTTTCCTCAGATTGAAGCCATCGCAGAACGAGCTTAGACTTCGACCGCGATCCGCGCGTCGCAGAAAAGCGATGGTGGCCAATGGGAAATGTCGAACCGTCGCGGCGTTCGCACCGCGGCACCTTCCGTGGGATATTCTCCCTCACCGACATCCTGATTGCCGATGCGTGATCTGTGAAAAAAGCGGAGAAACAACCCAACGAGCCTGCGGAAACTGCGCATCAATCGGCCGCGCGGTTATCGATTCGACCGCAGTCTAATCGCGAGGCAGCTCGGCCGGCTGACCTGATCTACTGGCTCGACGACCGCCCGCCGCTGCCACGCTTGCTGATGCTCGGTTTTCAGCATGTCGCGGTCATCTGCCCCTATCTCGTTTTCGTCACGCTGATCCTGCAGCAGGCGCATGCCTCGGTGGCGGTCGCCACCAGCGCAGTGAGCCTCGCGATGCTCGGCATCGCGATCATGACCATGCTGCAGGTGCAGCGGTTCGGATGGATCGGCTCCGGCTTTGTCGCGCCACCGGTGGTGTCGGCGATCTACTTCGCCCCGGCGATTCACGCCGCCGAACGCGGCGGTATCGCGGCAGTATGCGGCATGACGATAATGGCCGGGGTCTTCGAGGCGCTGTTCGCATGGATCCTGCCGAGCGCGCGGAAGATCTTCTCGCCGGTGGTGTCCGGCCTGATCGTGATGGCGGTGGCGGCGGAGCTCGGGCTGATCGGAATCCATGCGTTCCTCGGACTCAGTTCGCCCGGTGAGAGGATTTCGATCGTTCATACCCACGTATCGAATCCTGCCCTACTGACGGCGTTTCTGACCCTCGCCGTGATGGTGAGTTTCGGCGTATGGGGGCGTGGCCTCGCGCGCCTGCTGTGCGGACTGATTGGGCTGGGTTTCGGAGTGTTGGTGGCGATCCCGATGGGTCTGTTTGCGCACAAAGACCTCGTGGCGATCGTGACCACTCCGTTGTTCTCCTTGCCGAACCCGACGATTCTCTCATACGGCATCGTGCCCGATCTCATCGTGCCTTTCATGATCGCCGCATTGGCCTCGGGCCTTCGAACCATCGGCGTGATAACCACCGCCGAGCGAATCAACGATGCGGGATGGACACGTCCCGACCTCGACAACGTGCGCGCGGGCGTGATGGCTGACGGCTTCGGCTGCGCAATCGGCGGAATACTCGCGGCGCCCGGGCTGAGCACGGCGCCGAGCCTGGTGGGGCTGGAAAAGGTCACCGGCGCGACCAGCCGCACCATCGCGTATGCGATCGCGGGATGGTTCGTGGTGCTGGCGTGCTTTCCGAAAATCGGTGCGCTGTTGCTGGCGCTGCCGTTGCCGGTGATCGGCGCCGCGCTGGTATTTAACGCATCATCGATGTTCGTGGGCGGCGTGCAAATCGTCACCTCGCGCCCGGTCACGATGCGCACCACCTTCATCATCGGAGTGTCGTTCCTGTTTGCGGTCAGTCGCGAGGTTTACCCGCAATTCTATGACACGCTGCCGATGTGGGCACATCAATTCAGCGGCTCGATGCTCACCATCGGGGTAATCAGCGGCGTGGCCCTCAATGCGCTGTTTCTGATCGGCGAGCGGCGGGTGCAGAGCGTGGTAGTGAAGTCGGCGGGCGCGGACGCCACGGTCCAGCTCGATCAACTACTGAAGAAGGAAGCCAAGGAATGGATGATCAAACCCGCTGACCTCGAACGCGCCCAACACTCGATCAACGAGTTGCTGCGCCTTATCGAGGCCGGTGGTCACGCCGACGGACCGCTGCGGGCCAGCCTCTCCTACGACGATTTCGACTTGATCGTATCGATTGGCTACAAGGGCAGCCTTCCATACGTGGCCTCGGAGCAGCGACTGCCGAAGGGGATGGTCGAGGAGCAGATCTTCGCGGTGGGGCTCTCGGGTTTTCTGTCCGCGGTCGTACCCGATCGATTAGACAGCTCCTGCGACGATGGGAACTGCGAAATCAAGCTGTACTTCGAAGTGTGATGCGGCTTACCCTAGCTCGCCAGAAACTTCTTCAGATGCTCGGAGAAATTCGCACGCTGCTCGATTTGCGGCACGTGGCCGGCTTGTTCGATCATCTGAACCCGCGCGTTTGGAATCAGGGCCGCGAAGTCTGAGGCGTAGACCGGCGGCACCAACGCATCCTGCGCGCCCCACAGCACGAGGGTCCGCGCCTTGATGCGCGGCAGCCGGCGCTTCAATCCGCGCTCCGGGATCGGATGGATAAAATGCGAGGTGCTCGCGAGCGCGCCAAAGCGCTGCACCAGCGCGGCGTCCATCGCTTCTCGCTCGGTCGGCATCGCAAGCTTGGCTGCGACCTCGGGCTTCGAGGGATCGAGGAAGAGCAACTTCACCAGCTTCTCCGGCGCCACCAGCAGATGGTCGCCGACCGGGGCGTCGTCGCGCCATAGTCCCATCGCATCGATCAGCACCAGTTTGCCGACCCGATCGCGGAAGGTTGCGGCATACTCCGCGGCGACCATTCCACCGAAGGAATGACCGACCAAATCGACGCGATCGAGGCCGAGGCGATCAAACAGATCGTCGTAGTATAAGACCAGGTCCGACAAACCATCGAGATGCTCGAGGTCCTCGGTCTCTTCAGAACCCGCGTGTGCGGGAGCCAAGACCCGGCGATACGCAGCGAGGTCGTCGAGGAAGCCGTCCCACTCCTGGCCGAACGGACCATGGAGGTAAACCACCGGAGCTCCCGCGCCTTTGATGATCACGGAATTAGCGGCAAAGCCGCCGGGCAGTTCGATGTTCTGTGGGGTCTCGGTGTTCATGCCTGAACCTTCGCCTCCGCGATGCGGGATGCTCGCTGCGCGAGTTTAGGCTGATTGCGCGTCGCGCCCTGTGGCCACCATCGATCGACGTAGCCTTCGCGGTCCCAGATGCCACGGATCTTCGGCAGCACCTTCTCGGCGAAAAGTCCGCTGCTGTAGGCGGTGAGCTCGGGATCCATCGACTGAATCTGGAGGATGACCATCAGATGGCCGACGCGAATGTTGCGGACGGCTTCTTCGATTTGCGCCGCGACGGTTGCGGGGCTGCCGCCGATTACCATCCGCGAATCTTCCACGAGCTGCTTCCAGGTCGCTTCATGCGGCTTGAAATCGAAGCTGAACGCGCTGGCGCCGCGATGACTGAGCTGAAACTCGAAGCTCTTCTTCGTCATGAAGCCCGGCACATTGCCGAAATGCGGCGCGACATAGAGCGACTTGGAATAGAAGTTGCGCAGATGCTTCAGGTAGATGCGCTCCGCCTCGGCATCGGTGTCCGCGACCACCACCAACTGCGCGAAGCCCGCGCGGTAAGGGTTGTCATCCATGCCGGCCTTGGCCACCGAATCCCAGTAACCGTCCATCAGTACCTTCGCGTACTTGTGGCCCATGAAGCTGAGATAGCTGTAGGTGTAGTCGTGGTCGGTCGCGAACTTCCACGTTTCAACGGAGCCGCCGCCGGCCAGCCATATAGGAGGATGCGGCTTCTGCAGCGGCTTCGGCCACGGGTTGACGTAGCGCAGCTTGGTGAAGCGGCCGTTGAACGGGAACGGTCCCGGACGCGTCCACGCCTGCTTGATGAGATCATGCGCCTCGTAGTAGCGCGGGCGTACTTGCGTGGGCGGGATGCCATAGCATCCGGTGGTGTCCATCGGGGAGCCGACCGGAAATCCCGCCACCAGCCGTCCGCCACTCAGGCAATCGAGTAGCGCAAACTCCTCGGCGACGCGGATTGGTGGATTATAAAGCGGCAGCGTGTTTCCGAGCACCACCAGCGCCGCATCGGATTTACGGCGCGCCAGCACCGTCGCGATCATGTTCGGCGAAATCGGAAATCCGTATCCGTTCTGATGATGCTCGTTGAGGCCGAGCCCGTCGAAGCCGAGGTCATCCGCCATCTCCAGTTCGTCGAGGTTCCAGTGCAGGTACTTGGCGACTTCCTCGGAACGGCATAGTTCGTCATTGGGGGGAGTGACCCAGATGCTCTCGTAGCGGTCGCGGAAATCATCCGGCAGATCGCGATAGCCTTGCATGTGAAACCAGATCGTCTTCATCGGCTCGTTCCTCTTCTCGGCATTCCGAGTACGTGTACTTTGCGAGTCGGCGGCTTCGATTCGAGAGTCTCCCCTCGCGCCGCCACGACCAAACCTTGCAGATACGAATCCAGCGCCCTCGAAACAAATCCCTCCGGCTCCAGCCCGGTCGTATGAACCAGAAACTCACGGTCCCGCGTCACCATGAAAGCGCCATTGAGGATCGACCAGATCGCGACCGTCACTCCGGTGGGACCCAGCGAATCCGCCATCAACCCGGTATCGAAGGCGCGTCTTACGCTGCCCTCGAACAGATGAAACACCTCGTGACTTATTTTCGAACCGCGATCGAAGGCGCGAATTTCCGACGAGCGCCGAAGCCGCTTCCTAATCTCGTAGTAGGGGGTCGGCTCGCCCACCAGGATCGGATCCGCGGACTCCTGAAGGTATTCGATGTAGACCTGCGCGAGGGTTCGGATCTCTTCCAGTGGCCCCAGTCCGCGCGACTTCACTTCGCGATAGCCGTCTCCGAGGCGCTCGCTGCGGTCGGCGCGTAGGTTCAAGTAGACCTCGTCGCGGGAGGCGAAATGCAGATAGATGGTGCCGACCGCGACCTTGGCCTCGCGCGCGATCATCTCCATGGTGGCGTTTTCGACGCCGCGCTGCGCGAACACCCGCGCCGCGGCGGTCATGATCCGCGCTGCGCGAGCGTCGTTTTCGGCGCGCCGCCTTTCCCGCACGTTAAGCGAAACTTTCATCCCGGTTCATTAGATGAATGAGAATTCATGAATATTGATTCACGAATAGATGAGAAGCAGTTCGATTGTCAAACGACATCGATGGTCGAAATGCGATCCTCGCGCGCTCTAAATAAAGATGGTAGCAATCCATCGCGCCGCCGCGTTATACAGGCTTACCAACTGCGGGGTTATTTAGAATGAGTGATGCAAATCGGCTCTCGCCCTATCGATGGGTCATCGAGATCCTGCTCCTGTTTACCTTGCTCGCGCAGTCCCTGACCTGGCTTGCCCCGGCGCCGATCTTGTTGCCGATCACCAAGACCCTCCACATTTCGCCCGCCAGCGCGGGCAGCATCATTTCGGTCATCGCGCTATGTATCGCAATTTTCTCGATGGCGGGCGCGATAGTAATCGAGAAACTTGGTGCGTTGCGCGCGCTCATCGCAGGCATCTGGCTGATGGCGGTGGCCGAGATCCTGAGCGGCTACTCCGGCAGCTTCGGGCAACTCCTTTTCTGGCGGGTACTCGAAGGCATCGGCTACGGCATCATCATCGCGCCACCCGGCGCGCTCACCATGCAATGGTTCGGCGAGCACGAATGGCCCTACATCAACATGATCAACGCGCTATGCGCCTACATCGGGCTGTTCGCCGTTTTCCAGTTGACGGTGCCGATCTACAACGCGGTGGGGTCGTCGTGGTTGCTGGTGTTGCGCGACTACGGCATCGCCTGCGCGGTGGTCGCCCTGGCGTGGACGATTTTCGGCTACGAACGTCGCGTCGCGATCGTCGATACGGCGGTTGCTGAATCGGCCCAGGAGCGCAGCGGCTCGGCACTGGGCGAGGTCGCGCGGCGTCGTGAGATTCGGCTGATCGCGGCGGGGTTGTTCGGCGGGATGTGGGTCTTCCAGCTTTACACAGCATTCCTGCCGACTTACTTCAGCCAGTATCGCGGACTCGGTCTCGGCGAAGCATCGGCGCTGACCTCGGTGCTTCCGCTCACCGGCATATTCGCCGCGTTGGGGGGAGGCCTCGGGACCGGCATGTTGGGCCTTCGCAAGCCATTCCTGTGGCCGGTCGCCATTTGCACCTTGTTCGGATCTCTCGGCGCGATCCTGTTTCCCGATCCGATGCTGATTCGCGCGTCGTTGGTGCTGGTCGGAATTGGCGGCGCGGGATCGCTGCCCGCGATCACGACGCTGGTGATGGAACTTAAGGGAATGACACCCGAGAAGATGGGCGTCGGGCTCGCCTTTGTATGGTCGGTCGGCTATGCCGGCGCGTTTCTGTCGCCGATCATCGGCGGTGCGATGGCTGAATCGGTGGGACTCAAGAACGTGATGCTGTTCTTCCTCGTCTTCCAGTTCCTGCCTATCGGGTGCATGTACCTGTTGCCGGAGACCGGAAAGGGAAGGGCCGCGCCCGCACAGACGGCGACGGCGGCTGCCGGGTGATTTCTACAGCGCTAATGGCATAGGCCGCAGAGTCTCTTCGCCGACGGCTGCGGCGCGCCGTCGATGCCTTAGATTTTCGCTGCGAGCCGCTCCGCCATTTTGCGGAACTCGGGATCTTTCTTGCGCCGCATAATCTCAGCCGCGGTGACGCCCTTTGGATCAGGAATGTTGCCCTTGGCGCCATGCCCTATCAGCATCGCGAAGTGCTTTTTGTCGCTGGCCTTCTTCAGCATGTAATGGAGCGCGGTCATCCCCTTGGGATCGCGGTAATTCGGGTCGGCGCCGAGTTTCAGCAACTCCTCCGCGGCTTCGAAGTGGCTCCATTTGATAGCGGCGAGAAACGGAGTTTCGTCTTCGGCAACATCATTTATGTTGGCGCCATTGCGAACCAGCAGCCGGATGGCCGCTAGGTCATTGTTGAACGATGCCGCCCATAGGCAGTAATTTGGATTCGATCCTCGTTTGAGCAGGTATTTCGCCAGGACCAGATTTTCGCCGCGACTGATCGCATACCACAGCGGGGTGGCCTTCCAAGCCCCCTCTGAAAACGCTTCTTGATTGATCGCGAGGCCGCAATTTAAGAGCACTTCGGCGGTCGCGACGCTGTCCGCCGCTTTGCGCTGATTGTCCTTGACCTTCACCCCGCAACAGACATGCAGCCAATTGCGCCCCCTCTCGTCGCGATAGCCGAGGAGTTCTGGATTTTCCTTCAAGGCCCGCCGCACCTCCGGCGACCGCAGGCCTTTGACCAGCTCGAGCAGCCTGGTTTTCGATACCACGGTCAGCGCAAACCGATGAGCGCCGCAACGCTCTTGCTCACGAAGGCGCGCCACTCCGGATCGCCCACCAGCTCGGGAACGATGGTCTCCATGTGCGTGAGGCCCATGATGAAGATGCTGTATGCGTACGCGGCGAAGGTGGGATTCAGTTTCGGATCGATCTTCCCGGTTCGTTGCGCAGTGGCGATGATCCCACTGAGCCATTTGATCGACAGCTCATTCGATGCGGAGACTACGCGCTTCACTTTCGCATCCTTGGTTGCCGCGGAGTGGATCTCAATCGAGAGCTGGCGCAGCAGCTTTAACTCCGGTTCTGTATAAACCGCCGCCAGCGAGGGCAATCCAGCCGCATCATGTTTCTGCTGTGAGGCCTGGACGAAAAACGGGATCGAACCCATCGCGCAGCGCGTCACTTCAAACAGCAGGTCGGCCTTGCTCGCGAAGTGCTTGTAGATCGCGCCCGCGGTAATTCCACTGGCTTTCGCGATGGCCGGCATCGAGCTGCTGGCGAAACCTTGCTCGGCGAAGAAGCGCGTCGCCGCCCGCAGTATGCGTTCGCGAGTCGAGGTGCTTGCTTCCGGGCTCGAGTCTGAAGCTGGGGTTTTGGGTGGCGGGGATTTTCGCGCGCGCACGATTCGTTCTTTAGCCGCGGACTCCGGTAAGGCGATTCGTTTTTCACCACTCATATTTGTAGGGCTTGATGATGACTGATTTTCGATTGACAGGTAAACGGCGATTTACTATTTTTTCTCCGGGTTGAGTAAATAGCCATTTACCACCGCTCAAAATCCAAATTGTCACGCCGCAAAACCTGTCGCCAAGCGTGCGCAGTATAAGGACCTTCGCTATGGAAGTTGCCAAAGATGTCGTCGTGGATGCCGATGGCCACATTCTCGAACCGCCTGACCTCTGGGAGAAATACCTCGAGGCGAAATATCAGCCGCGCGCCATCAAAGTCGTCAAAAACGACAACGGACTGGAGTGCCTCCAGTATGACGGCAAGCTTTCGCAGATGGCGCAGCCGGGATTTCTCAGCGCGCTCGGTGGGATGGGACGCGGGCAGGACGCGCTGCGTCCCGATGCCGATCGTACTTACGTCAACTGCGCCCCCTTCGGCTCCATGGACGCGAAAGAGCGCGTCGCGCTGCTCGATCGCGAGAACCTTGCCATGGCGGTGCTCTATCCGACGCTGGGGATTTTGTGGGAGTCGGAGGTCGAGGATATCGAACTCTCCCAGGCGTATTGCCGCGCCTACAATCGCTGGATCGCCGAATTCTGCCGGCCCTACAGCGATCGCCTGATCCCGATCGCACATCTATCGCTGGGCGATCCCGCGGCGGCTGCGGAAGAACTTCGGCGTGCAGTCAAAGATGGATGTCGCGGCGCTTTCGTCGCGCCGTTCACCATTACGCGCAAGCCGCATGGCCATCCGGATCATGATGCGGTTTTCGCTACCGCGCAGGAACTCGATGTGCCGCTGGCGATTCATCCGACCTTCGAGCCCAAGGGACTCAGCCGCGCGCGATTCCACGGCATGGAACGGATGCCGCTGCTGGGCGTGGTGGCGTCGCAAATTCTGCAACAACCCCTCAGTACCCTTTTTCAGTTCGGCGTGTTCGACAAGTTTCCGAAGCTGAGAGTGGTGATCCTCGAATCGGGCTCCTCATGGCTCGGCTTCTGGATGGATCGGATGGATGAAGGCTACGAGACGTGGATCGGCGCGACCCTTCCGCTCAAAAAGAAACCCAGCGAATATGTCCGCGAGCAGGTTTGGGTATCGGGCGATCCCGACGAGCAGGCCACCGCCTACGTCATCGACTATGTCGGACGCGATCGCTTCTTCTGGGCGAGCGACTTCCCGCATCCCGATCACGGCGGCAAATATCTTGAGGCGCTCGCGCGGATGGTCGCGCCCATGTCGGCCGAGGCGCGGCGCGGGGTGGTCGGCGAAAACGTTATCCAATGTTACAAGCTGTAGGATTCGGAACATGCCAAACAATCAGTTAGTCATTGACGCGGACGGCCACATCCTCGAACCGCCGGATATGTGGGACAACTACCTCGAGGAGAAATATCGGCCGCGCGGCATCAAAATAAAGCAAGATGAAATCGGCCTCGAATATCTGGAGTACGACGGCAAACCCGCGCAAATGCTGCTGCACGGGATCTTGCACACGCTCGGCGCGATGGGTCGGCCGGTCACGGATTTGGCGCCGACGGCGGACAAAACCTACGTCGGAAGTGCGCCTTTCGGTTCGATGAATGCGAAGGACCGACTCGCGCTTCTGGATCGCGACGGCATCGACAAGGCAATCCTGTATCCCACCGTCGGGCTGCTGTGGGAGGCGGAAGTCGAAGACCCCGAGATCACCAACGCCTACTGCCGCGCCTACAATCGATGGATCGCCGATTTCTGCCGCGACTCGGGCGGACGCCTGATTCCGATTGCGCATCTGTCGTTGCTCGACGTTCCCGCCGCGGTCGCCGAACTGGAGCGGGCGGTGAAGGACGGATGCAAAGGCGCCTTCGTCGCGCCGTTCAATCATCTGCGCAAGGCCCATGGCCATCCCGATCATGACCCGCTGTTTGCCAAGTTCCAGGAGCTCGACGTTCCGTTCGGGATTCATCCGACCTTCGAACCTCGCAGCCTGATGTCCAAGCGCTTCAACGGAATGGAGATTGCCATCTGGTACCACCAGATCATGGCGTGTCATTCGGCGCAGCTCGCATTCACGACCCTGTTTTCATTCGGAGTCTTCGATAAATTTCCGCAATTGAAAACGGTGGTGCTGGAATCCGGCGGCGGGTGGATCGGCTACTGGGTCGATAGAATGGATGCGCTGTCCGAGGTCCCGATCAATCGCGCGCCACTGAAGCATCTGCCGAGTCACTACATCCGCACCCAATGCTGGATTTCCGCCGATCCCGACGAACGCGCGTTTGCCGGCCTGGCGAAGTTCATTGGCGACGATCGCTTCTTTTGGGCCAGCGACTTTCCGCATGCCGATCACGGCGGCGAGTATATGAAGGAGCTCAAGGAGTTGCTGGCGACGCTGCCGGCGCCGAGTGCGGCCAAAGTGGCCGGGGAAAACGTCGCCGCGCTCTACAAGATCTGAGGACGGCTACTTCTTCGCGACGGTGGCATGATGCGGCGCGATCTTCATCAGTTGGTCGTGCAGAATTCCGTTGGAGGCAATGAGGCCCGCGCACTTGGTGATCTTCTTGTTGAAGTGCATCGGATTGCCGTCGATGTCCGTCATCGTGCCGCCCGCCTCGATGATGAGCGCCGCGCCGGAGGCAATGTCCCATTCGTTCTTGGGTGAGCGCGTGAAGGTCGCGTCGGCTTTTCCACCAGCCACCATCGCGAGTTTGTAGGCAACGCTGCCGGTCGGAACCGCCTTCAGCGTTCCGTGGAAGACCTCCCATTCACCGCGCTTGATTTCGCTGCGACTCGCCAGCACGCTCGCGCGATGCAACATCCGGGTCCTGGTGACGCGCACGCGATGCTGCCCGAGATGGCATCCCATGCCGCGTCCCGACCACCACATCTCCTCGGTGATCGGATTATAGGAAACTCCTACTACCGGCTCGCCATGGTCTGAAAGTCCGATCGCCACGCAGAATTCCGGAATCTTGTTGATGAACTCCTTGGTGCCGTCGAGCGGATCGACGATCCATACCCGCTGCCTCGCGAGGCGGTCCTCATTGTCGACGGTCTCTTCCGACAGCCATCCATAGTCGGGAAACGCGTGGGTGAGAATCGCCTTGATCGCGGCGTCGGCTTCGGTATCGGCGATGGTGACCGGATTGTTGCGCCCCTTGGATCCGATCTCGTACTCGGTTCCATAGTAGCGCAGCAGAATTTCGCCGGCCGCCAGCGCCGCCTTGCGCGCGTATTCAACCTCGCGCGTAAGATCCAGCTCACTGGTCACCGTATTCTTGATCGATCGAATCACCCTGCCTTGCCTCTCCGGATCGCTGATGCTCTTCATTCTACTGATTTACGATTCGCCGCGCGCCAGCCGCTTCTTGCGCACCTTCTGGTATGCCGCGGTCAGCTCGCTGAGCATCTGCTCGCGCCGTTCGTACAGTCTCCGCGCTTTGCGCGGCTTGCGCCGGTTGAGTGCGTAGGCGGTGATGAGCGGAAGCGCAACGGTGGTATCAACATAACAGACTACCGAATCGGGAAGCTTGCTGGGATCGATTTTTCCCCAACTCACCGCTTCCGACGGAGTCGCGCCCGAGAGTCCGCCGGTGTCGGGCCGCGCGTCGGTGACTTGCAGGAAGTAGTCGTGCCCATTTTCCGCGACGCCCATCACCTCCTGGATTTGCGGCTCGGTCTGCAGCACGAAATTCTTTGGCGAGCCGCCGCCGAGGATGAATACCGCGCTTTTGCCTCCGCTCCTCTTCGCAGCATAGACGATCGCCGCGGTCTCGTTGACGTCGGCGAGCGGATCGATTCGCAGCGCGCCGCCCTCCAGTTCCAGCAGGGCCAGATTCATGCCGATCGACGAATCGCCCGGCGACGAGGTGTAGATCGGCACCGCATGCTGATAGGCCGCTGCCAGCAGCGAGCGGCGCGACAGCTTGAGCACGCGCTCGCGCTCGGCCACGTAGCGTCCGGCGCGGTAGTGAAATTCCGCGCTGCTCATCGGATGCTGAAATTCCTCGTTGCGCGCGACCTCACGGAAAAAGGCATCGGTCGAGAGCAGCACCTTGTAATCGAAGAAGATGTCGTAGATGCGCACCACGCCCTGATCGCGCAGCGCGACGTCATCGGCTTCGGCCGACCCCTGGAACATCTTGAGCCCGATGCCGAAGTGGGTGTCGTGATAGAGATTCGCGCCGGTCGATACGATCCAATCGACGAAACCATTTTCGATGAGCGGGATGAGGCACGACATCCCGAGGCCCGCGGGCGTCAGCGCGCCGGTCACGCTCATGCCGACCACCACATCGCGCTCGAGGATCTTCTCGGCGAACAAACGGCACGCGTCGCGGAGCCGCCTGCCGTTGTATGCGAGGAATGCGCTATCAACCAGCTCGGCGGCGTTCATGTCGCCGCGCACCGCTTGCGGATTTATCTGCTGGCCGCCGAGCAGGCTCGGCCGTTTTTTGTTCTGCGCCATTGCATCTCCCGGGAGCCGCGAGCGAATGCCGCGCGGAGTTCGGTTTCAGTCATTGCGCCTTGCGTTGCCACAAGGCCTGGATATCGAGGGACCGCCGAAATCCTACTTATCATCGTGACGGCTTTCCACCTTTTCGGTTTGCGCGTGGCGAATTTCCAATCCTAAGATTGCTCGGGGCTTGAAAATTTTCCTGCTTGGGGTGCGCATGGCTATTATCGCTATCAACCAGCAACTCGGAAGCCGCGGCGACGAACTCGGGCAACTCGCCGCCCAAGCGCTCGGTTATCGCTTCTGGGGCCGCCGGGAACTCGTCAGCGCGGCTGCCCGCGCATACAACGTGGAACCCGAACAATTCCTTATCATCGACGAGCATCAGCCGCATTTCTGGGAACGTCCGAAGGTTCATGCAGACCGATTGCGGGCATTTCTGCGCGCTTCGCTGTTCAAGGAAATCGCCCAGGACCGGATGGTGTTCGCCAGCAGCTCGGGTACGCAACTGCTGCCGGCCAATGGATTCTCCCTGCGGGTTCGCGCGATTGCTCCCCTGCCAATTCGGGTCGGCAATCTGGCCGGCCTCGAAAGGCTCACACCCGCGGCCGCTGAAAAGCGCATCCGTGCGCACGATACCGAAGTCAAGGCGCGCGCGCAGACGCTTTACAGCTTCGACATCGATGATCCCTGCGCCTACGATTTGGTTCTGAACACCGCGGTGCTTCCGCAGGCGATGATGGTGGAGATGCTGCGGTCATGCATCGAGAAGATCGACGGCGCCGCTGATGGCAGCGGGATTCAGGAGTTGCGCGATGCCGCAGTTGCCGCGCAGGTACGCGCCGCGCTGCTTTCGCATCCGAAGTTTGGTGGCGCGGATATCAACGTCGATTGCACCCTCGGCGCGGTGCGAGTGGACGGCCCCGGGCTGGTGGCGCCGTGGGACGACCTCGCGCGAAAAGTCGCCGCCGAGATCGAAGGCGTGAAGTCGTGCGACATTGGCGCCGACGCTCCGATGCCGCTGCGCGCCGAGTAGATCGCTTACCCATATCGATGGCGCATGCTATGGTCGCGGCTTCGCCGAAAACCGCATGCGCCAGCTAACCATCTTCATCGCCAGCGGAGCCTACTCCGGATACTCGCCGTTCGCGCCGGGGACCGCCGGCTCGGTGGTCGGAATCATCATTGGATACTTCTTGTGCGCGCCGATTTGGCAGCATGAGCCGATGGTGTTCGTCGCAATCTTCGCCGCCGCGATGGTACCGGCCTGTCTGATTGCGGGGCGCGCCGAAGAAATTTTCGGCGAGCATGACAGCTCGAAGATCGTGCTCGACGAAGTATTCGGCATGATCGCGACGATGTTCCTCAATCCGCTCGGATGGTCGTGGTTGCTCGGCGGGTTCCTGGTGTTCCGGCTGTTCGACATCATCAAGCCGTTTCCGGCCTCGCTCATCGATCGGCGCATGCCGGGTGGTCCGGGCGTGATGCTGGATGATCTGTTCGCCGGAATTTATGCAAATATCGTCATCAGAATTCTGGTGCACGTGCTCTAGCTCGGACGACCTTCTTCGGGGAGGCAGCGATGATTCAGAAAGCGGTCATTCTTTCCACCGGCGACGAAATCACCACCGGCAAGGTGGTGGATACCAATGCGAACTATCTCGCGGACAAACTGCATGAGAACGGAATCGATCTCGCCGCGGTGATCACCGTGGGCGATGTGCCCGACCGCCTGGAGTGGGCGTGGCGCACCGGCATCCAGCTCGGCGACGTGGTGTTGTCGACCGGAGGCATCGGGCCGACCGCCGACGATCTCACCACCGAAACCATCGGGCGCATCACCGGACGCAAGCTGTTTCGGCATGAGCCGAGCGTTGAGACGATGCGTCGGATGTTCGCCACCATCAATCGCACGATGCCGGAGAACAATCTGAAACAGGCCGACTTTCCCGAAGGCGCCGAGGTGATTCCGAATCCGCTCGGCACCGCGCCGGGATTTCATTTGCCGGTGCCCGACGGCAGTCGCGTCAGTCATCTGATCGTGATGCCAGGGGTGCCGCGCGAAATGAAACCGATGATGGAAAACTGGGTGGTGCCGTGGCTGGCAAAGAATCGCGGGACCAACAAGGTTTTCGCGGTGCGGATTTTCCAGACTTTCGGCATCAGCGAATCGGGTCTCGATCAGGCGGTGCTTGGGACTCATCAAGCCGGAAGAAGGGCGCGTCGCATTTCGCGCCAGCTTCCCCCAAATCTCGATGCGCATCACGGTCGAAGGCGAGCCGGGCGAGGCAGAAACCAAACTGGAGGAGTTGAGCGAGCGGGTGCGCGCGAAGATCTCCAACCACCTCTTCGCGGAAGGCGACGCTTCGATGGAAGAAGTCGTGGCCCAGTTGCTAAGCCATCACAACATCAAGCTCGCGGTGGCCGAATCGTGTACCGGCGGTCTAATCGGGCATCGTCTCACCAACGTCCCCGGAAGCTCCAAATTTCTGCTCGCCGACCTGGTCACCTACTCCAACGAAATGAAGCAAGCTCTGCTGGGCGTGACCGATGCGACGCTTAAGACTCATGGCGCGGTGAGCGAGGAATGCGTGCGTGAGATGGCGGCAGGAGTTCGCAAGCGGGTCGGCGCGGATGTCGGCATCGCGACTTCAGGCATCGCGGGGCCCGACGGCGGCACGCCCGACAAGCCGGTCGGGACGGTATGCATCGCACTCGATTCTGAGGATGTGAAGACCTCGCGGCGTTACCAGATGCGAGGCACGCGCGATTGGGTGAAGCTGCTCGGCTCGCAGGTGGCGTTGGATTGGATGCGCCGTTATGCGCTGAAGATTCCCATCGAGGAGTCGCAACTGTTCCGGCGTTAGGCGGCCATTTTGCCCTAACCGTCGGTCAGTGGATGGGCAAAATTCTTAGCGATATCAAGGAGTTGCGCCGTTTGTTCTCCTGATCTCGCAAGTGGGTTTGTTTTTGCGTTGATGCCAATCGGCGTAGTGCCATGCGACAAGTGGGTTTGTTTCTACGTATCGGAGTTCGGCGTAGTGCCATGCGAGGTCCTTCGCGAGGACGCTCAGGACCACTGCTCACGATGTTCGCAGTGGGTTTGTTTCTTCAATTTCTCACCTCCTTCGCGTCCTCGCGGAAGAGGTCCGATGGCGCGCTGGTCGCTCTTCGCTTGGCGACCAACGTGCCATTGGGGTGGTGGTGCCTGGCCTGAATGCCACCAACTCCATACTTTCTGAGTCATGCGTTTGACGATGATCCTTGATTCTCCTCGATGATTTGGCTTTGTTTCGTCGTTTGCATGAATTTTAGCAATTCTCGAAGTGGCTTTGTTTCAGCGCCTACCATTTCGACTTCGCCGCCCTGAGAGGTCCTTCGTAAAGCCTCAAGACCACTGGCGCGATGCGGAGAAGTGGGTTTGTTTCTGCAATCTCGCATTGGTGCCCGTACGCTCAAGAAACGACTACGGCGTCCCGTCGGGCGCCGTAACATCATGATAGCAGATTGCGACGAGGAGTGCAGTGAAAGCATCTCGAGCTGCGGTTCCTTCATCGAGTTCCTTCTCTCGCTTGGCGAGAGAAGGTGGACGGTGCGCTGGTCGCTCTTCGTCTTGCGACCAGCGTGACGGCCGGATGAGAGCCGGTCGCGCTAGGCGACCGGGGTGGAGCACCACCTGTCTTCCACAAAAAGCCCCGCAATTCCTGGATAAAATGGCTTTGTTTCTTCAGTTTCGCGACGGCGCATCGTGCTATGCGAGGTCCTTCGCGAAGCGCTCAGGACCACATCTCGGCGATGCCGAGATGTGGGTTTGTTTCCGCAAATCACTTTAAGCGCGCGTACGAGATCGAATCGCTGCCGGTGCCCGAGATCGCCAACGACCCGATCGCCGGCGTGCATCGCACCGCGTTCGCCATCGTGTTGTCGCTGCATACCACCACATTATAGCTGCTGGTGAAGCACCCGTCGGTTACGGTCGCGAGGCCATCCACCAGGCGTACCTGCCCGGCGCAGTTTCCGCCCGAGCTGAAGGAGAAGCTTCCGGTCGGGCTCCATGCGCTCATCGTGGTGGGAGGAGGAGGCGGCGCAGAATAGGTAAAACATCCGGCGCCCAGCAAACCAATCATCGCTACAAGAATTACAGGAATGCGCATCGTTTCATTTTAACGGATTCTGGCGTAGTCGATAACGTCCTCGCCGCTGCCCTCCACGGTGAGGATGCCGGCGCTCGCTTTGCAACGCACCGGGTTTGGATGAGTCTCGTTGGTGCAGAGCACGACATTGGTATCGCCTGAAAAACAACTGTCGTGCACCGAGGCGCCGCCCTGGCTCAGGGCGATCTTGCCGGCGCAAGTCGCTTCCTGAACCCGGACGTTGGCGGCGCCAAAGAAGGTGCGCGCGGAATTTTTGCTGTCGCATCCGCCGGCCGTCACCAATCCCAGCACCAGAATCGTCGTGCTCCATCGCTTCATGGTTTTACCTTCAGCGCATCGTCGTACCAGGGATCACGACGCACATCGCGCATCGCATCCCGCGATTCTAGTGGCCCGCTCCGTTGGAAGTTCCGTTCGCGCTGTGCTGCACGAACGCATCCATCGGAACCAGGCCGCGGCGCCGACGCTTGATGTCGTCGAGCTCGGCTTCCGCCTTCGCTTCCGCGTTGCGACGCCGAATTTCGCCGAGCTTCTCGTCGACCTCGGCGCTATGCAATTCGCGATTGACGCCGGCCTGCGCGAGGATCTGCTGGATCGATTCGCGCACTTCCTCGAGCGAGCGCACGTCCTCATCGTAGGACAGGCTCTCGAGCGCCTGCTGGATGCGAACCCGGGCCTGGGCGTTGCGAAGCCGCGCCATCATCCGGACCTTCTCGACCTTGAGCTTTTCGATTTCGTCCTTGAATGCGACCAGGTTCTTCTTCGCATCCTCGGCCTCGGTGGTAAGCTGGGTCAGCTCTTCCCTGAGGCGCTCGGTTTCCGCTTCGAGCTCGTGTTTGCGGCGCAGCAGAATGAGCGCGCATTGGTCCTCGTTCATGTCAGCGGCTTGCACGGCCTGTTCCGCCACCTCGACCAGCTCGGTGGTTTTGCGCTTGAGGTCGCGTTCCAGCTTGCTGCGCATATAGATGACCCCGGCGGCCGCGGCCTTCAGTTGCTGGTAGCGGCGCACGCGGTCGGCAATGGCGGATTCGTAAACCGCCTCGGGATCGCGCGACTCGCGGGTTTTGATCCATCGTCGCAGCTTGCCGCCGAACAGACTCAGAATTCTCTCGATAAACATATTGCTTCTCCTCGAATCGCGCGGGCTGCCCGCCACGTCACGCGATAATCTCGTTCTTCTATAGCCAGCGCCTCACGCGCGTCGTGTAGTCCGTGTAGGACGGGCCGAATAGTCGCTCCATGTTTTGTTCTTCGAGCGGAATCACCATCCGATCGATGATGACGACGAAGGCAATCGGCGCCAGCAGCATCGCGATCGATCCGAAGAACACCGCGAAGCCGAACAGGATCAGCGTCAGGCCGAGATACATCGGATTACGGGTGAACGTGTATGGCATTTCGACCACGAAGGTGGTCGCTTCGCCTTTGGGATTCTTGGTCGTCGCGTGGGCCTGAAACAGAGCCGCTGCGTAAAAGCATATGCCGGTGCCGCCCGCTACAATCAGCAGGCCCAGGACGTGATGCGCATAGACCATGCGCGGACCGCGCGCCAGCAAATGCAGCAGCACGCCGCCTGCGAGCAACAGCAGCGCGAGCAGGGGAGGCGGAATCGGAAGGCCGCTGGAGACCCCATAGTTGGGATTTATCGAGCCGGTCGAGCCGCTGTTCGATGCGTTGGTTGAAGTCTCATCCATGGTGTTCAGTCCTCATTCCTCGTCGGCCTTGAGGCCCAGCTCCGCGACGCTGATACCCAGCTCGCGCATCTTCTGCTGGAAGCTCTGCCGATACATTCCGACCTTCTCGGCCGCGCGCGAGATATTTCCATTGGTGGAACGCAGCGCGCGCACGAAATATTCGCGTTCCCATTCGCTGACGAATTTCTCTTTCGCCTCGCGAAAGCGCAGCCCGTTACCGCCGTTGCCGTTCTCGCCGAGCTGAGTCGTGTTGATGTGATTCTCCGGCGCGGATGTTGCGCCGGCGCCGCCTTCCAGTTTCATCGTCGCCTCCGTAGGTGCGCCGCCGAACAGCTCGGCGGGCGTGATTTCGTCGCCCGAGGAGAGGATCACCGCCTGTTCGATCGCCGAACGCAGCGAGCGCACGTTTCCACGCCATGGATTCTCGACGCATGCGCGCATCGCTTCGGGCGTGAGTTGCTTGTTGATGGGTTTTTGCGCGGTCCCGAAGCGCTCTCCGGCTTCCTTCAGAAAATGCTGGACCAGCCGCGGGATATCCTCGCGCCGTTCACGCAATGGTGGGACGCGAATTTCCACCACCTTGATTCGGTAGTAGAGGTCCTCGCGGAAGCGCCCCTCGGCCACCATCGCTTCGAGGTCCTGGTTGGTTGCCGCGATAATGCGCACGTTGGCCGACAGCGACTGATTTCCGCCAATGCGCTCGAAACGTTTTTCCTGGATCACGCGCAGCAACTTCGCCTGCGTCTCGAGATTCATGTCGCCGATCTCGTCGAGAAAGAGCGTGCCGCCTTCCGCCGCTTCGAATTTTCCCTCGCGTCGCGCGATCGCTCCGGTGAACGCGCCCTTCTCATGTCCGAACAGTTCGCTCTCGACCAGCTCGCGCGAGAACGCCGCGCAATTGACGGCTACAAAAGGACCCTTCGCGCGCGGGCTGTCGAAAATGGATCGCCTTCGCGACCAGTTCCTTGCCGGTTCCCGATTCTCCGCGAACCAGGACGGTCACATCGGTCTGCGCGACTTTCTCGATGGTTTCGTAAACCCGCACCATCGCCAGCGAACCGCCAATCATGTCGGCGAACCGCCCGGCCTCACGCGCCGCCTGCTCGCTGAGCTGCTGATGCGCGCGCTTGAGGAGCTGCTTCTCCATCACCTTGCGCACCTTGATGCGCAGCTCATCATTGTCGAACGGCTTGGGGAGATAGTCCTCGGCGCCCGCCTTCATCGCTTCGACGGCGATTCGCTGCGAGCCGTAAGCGGTGATCATCAGCACCGCACATTCCTCATCGATCTGGCTGACAGCTCGGAGCAGATCGATTCCGCTCATCCCCTTCATGCTGTAGTCGGTAATGATGACGTGGAAGGGCGCGGCTTTGACCTTTTCGAACGCTTCTTCACCGGACTCCGCGGTTTCGACCTCGTAGCCTTCTTTGGAGAAGAGTCCCTTGAGCGCGATGACGATGCCGCGCTCGTCGTCGACAATTAGCAGGCGCCCCTTCATTAACGTCCCCTCGTCAAGTCGGCCGCCGCCCCAAGTTGCGCGGTCGGCGCTGAATCCAGATGCGTCGTGGATGAGTGGTGATCGACGCCGCCTACCGGAGCGACCGTCTGCTGCATCGGCGCGGTGGCTCCGTTCTGGCTGACGACGGGAATGGCGCCGTTCACGTCCGCGTTAATCCAGGCGCGAGCCGCATCAGCCAGTGGAATCGAGATCGAAAGCTCGGTGCCTTCGCCGACGCGGCTGTTCACTTCAATCTTGCCGCGATGCGAATCGACCACCTTCTTCGCGATTCCCATCCCGAGTCCGGTGCCGGTCTGCTTGGTGGTGTAGAACGGGTTGAAAATCTTGGCGAGCTTGTCCTCGGGAATGCCGCATCCGTTGTCGCGAACTGTGACCGAGGCCATCCCCGGAATCGCGCTGCGAATGGTGAGGTCCAGATGCCGCTCGCCGGGGTTGCTCTCCATCGCATCGATGGCGTTATCAATAATGTTGGTGAAGACCTGGCGCAGCTTGTCGGCATCGGCGCGGACGGTCGGGCCGCCGATGTAGTTGCGCGAGATGGAAACGTTCTTCGCCTCCAGCTTGGCCCGCATCTGAGTCAACGATGCGTCGAGGATCGCGGCGAGGTTCACATTGTCGAAGCTGTAGTCTTCTTCCTTGGCATACTTCAGCAGATGCGAGACGCTCTTCTCGACGCGCTGCAACTCGTCGAGCGCGACCTTCGCGTACTCGACATTCTCTTGCGAAGTCGGATCTTCACCCATCTGCTGGACGAGGCTCTTGGCGGCGGCGATGGGATTGCGAATCTCATGTGCGAAGCTGGCGGTAAGCTCATCGAGCGAGGCCTGCTTCTCGGTCGCCATCACTTCTTTTTCCTTGGTGACCTCTTCGCGCACTTCGCGCTGGATTGCAGGCTCGAAGACATGCTGGCGGATGACTTCCCAGCCATAGACTCCGGCCGCGTGGCTTACGATTCCGAAACCCCATCCGAAGGCGGCCCATTGCCACCACCAGTGGAACGGGCTGGTGAACATATTGAGCAGGAACAGAAATCCGATGACGATGCCGTACCACATCAGGTGGACGTAAAAGCCGGCCTCGCGAGTGGCCTGCTTGCGGGCTTGTTCGTAGGCGCGGCGTTCGTCGTCGCTCTTGAATTTGGGGTCGTCGCCGGCAGAGGAACCGGCGGCGCGTGCGGGTTGCGGCGTCCCTGGAGCGGACGCCGGCGCCTTGCCGCCGAACTTGGATGCTTCGCGATTGAAGGTCTCGTGCAGCTTGCGCTGGAAATCGCGGGCGGCGGCCTCGATATCCTTGGCCCCGCTTTTCCAATCCTGCTGCTTGGACCAGGCCTTGAATTCCTTCCATTCGGCGCGGCCCCAATCCTCGAAGTCTTTGAAATCTCTGGACCAATTGCCGGAGTTTGAGGAGGTAGTGCCGCCTCGGCGGGTGGAATCGTCCGCGCTTCGTTCGTATCTGCGCATGTGGCGATCCCACTTTCTGGACCATCTATCGTAACCGTTGTTGCATGACATGCGCCGAAACCTGCGTCTTTGGATCAATGCGAAAATGATTACTGCCGCAATTATAAAACCCATGATTCCTGGCCTTGCCGCTTAAGTGCCGTCGAATGTTTTGGTAAAGTTTGGCGGCGATCCTTCCTCAGCTTAGCTCTCACGTAGGTGGAATGGGAGCAAGCCGGATGCCATCGAGCCATCGGCGAAATACCTTGGAAATCAAGGCTTTTCTCGATCGGCGATTTCATCTCTATCGCCAAGCGCAGTCAGGATACTGCATTGCACCGACTGCGCATCAACCCGCGTGATTCCAACCATATGCCGCCACCACTTCCTCGATCCAATGGCTGAATCGCCGCCGGTTAGAAATTACAAATCGAATCGGTGTACAGTTTCCTCGGGCACCAATCCGATGAGCCAATACTGGCCATTTTCCGGCCTGACCCGATACGGCGCTTTGCGCGAGCGCCTGATTGTATCGCTCGACCCCGGCGGGCGTCGCGAAGCATTGAAGATGGTCGACCAACTCGGGCGCCTGGTCGGCATGTTCAAGATCGGCAAGCAGCTCTTCGTCTCCGGAGGCCCGGACTTCGTGCGCGAAGTTCGGCGTCGCGGCGCCGAAGTGTTCCTCGATCTGAAGTTCCATGATACCCCGCGCGCGCTGATGCGCACCGCGATGGAGGCCACGCGTCTTGGGGTGCGGATGTTCGACATCCACCTCAACGGGCATGCTGACGCGGTCGGTCGGGTGCGCGCCGAAATCAACCGGGTGTGCCAGAACGAAGGACTGCGCAAGCCGCATGTGGTCGCGGTTGCGATGCTGATGGGGGTCACGCGCGAGGACGGCGAAAACGCCTCGCATCACGGCATCGACGGGATGGTGGAACTCGCGCGGCACGCGGCGACCGCAGGCCTCGATGGAGTTTTCACCTCGGCCCAGGCAGCATCACGCATCCGCAGCATGTGCGGGCGGCGGTTCATCATCGTGACCCCGCTTCCGTGCATTCACGATGGCGAGCGAGAGTTGATCGATGGGGCCGCGGCGATTCATGCTGGGGCGGACTTTCTGGTCGCCGGCAGTCCCATCTGGAAGGCCAGTGAGCCGATGCGCGCGGTCCGTGAGATCGTCGATCAAATCGATCGCGGGCTTCGGGCCGGGCCCCCGGGCGGTGCGCTCACGGTGATCCCGCGGCATCGCTAGCATCGAGCAACCTCGAAACCGAAGGAGTCCAAAATGTCTCGGCTGAGTATTCCCGACAACGAACAACTAACCGGCGATCTGCGCAAGCAAGCCGAATCCATCGAAGCGACGGGCGCCGATTCGACGGTGCTGCGGGTGTTGGGCCATCGGCCCGATATGATCGAGTCGTACTTCAAGTTTTACTATCCGCTGCACAACAACGGCATCGTAGATCCGGCGCTGAAGGAAATGGTGCGGCTGCGGATCGCGTCGCTCAACCAATGCCTTACTTGAAAGAAGGCGCGATTTCCGTCGGCGACGGAAAAAGGCCTGACCGAAGAGAAAATTTCGCGGCTCGAGAACTTCCGCGAGGATCCCATGTTCAACGACCGCGAGCGTCTCGCGCTGGAATTGGCGGAGCGGATGGCGACCAATCACACCTCGATCGACGACGACTTGTTCCGCCGCATGCGGGTGCATTTTTCCGACCCCGAGATCGTCGAAATCGGCATGGCCGCGGGGCAATACATTGGATTCGGCCGCCTGCTGATGGTGCTCGACCTGGAGCGTCCGGTCTGTGACATCTGACCTCGGCCAGTTGCGCGGTCCGCGGAGAACCTGAAACCTCACCGTGCTGCACATCCTGCTAGGACTGTTCGCGCTTTCCATTGGCGCGGGTTTTATCGGCGCGCTATCGGGGTTGGGCGGCGGCGTCTTCATCGTGCCCGCGCTGGTGATCCTCGCCAAGATGCCGATGAAGGTCGCGGTTGGTGCGAGCCTCATCTCGGTAGTCGCGACCAGCGCCGGCGCCAGCGTCGCATTCGTGCGCGACGGATGGACCAATCTCAAGGTTGCGATGGTGCTCGAATGCGCCACGGTCACCGGCGCGCTCATCGGCGCGTATCTCGCGGGCGTAATTCCCACCACCGTACTGGAGTTGCTGTTCGCGCTGATGATGATGCAATCGGCCTATTTCTCGCTCGAAAAACAGCAGGATGATTTGATCGAAAGCGGCGACCCGATCGCCAAGCGACTCCATCTGCAGGGCGAAGTGGTCAACGAACGCGGTAAGCTGGTGCATTACGAAGTGGTGCATTTTCCCCAGGGCGCCGCGCTGATGGTGGTCGCCGGCATCATGTCCGGGTTGCTCGGAATCGGCTCCGGCGCGCTCAAGGTGATGGCGATGGATTACTTCATGCACCTGCCATTGAAGGTCTCGAGTGCGACCAGCAACTTCATGATCGGGGTTACCGCGGGTGCGGGCGCGCTGGTGTTCCTCTCGCGTGGCGACGTGCCGACCTCCATCGCGGCGCCGGTCGCGCTGGGCGTGACCGTCGGCGCGCTGGCAGGGAGCAAAGTCTTGCCGCATGCGAATGTGAGAGCGTTGCGGATGGCGTTCGTAGTAATCCTGGTTTTGATAGCGATCGAAATGGGATGGCGCGCGTTGAGGGGAATCTAGATGCCCGAAGCAAAACCAATCGTGCAGGACGACCAGGAAGATCGCATCTTGCGCGTGTGGACGCCGCTTTTGTTGCGGACCATTCTGATCGCATCGACGGCGGTGCTGCTGTTCGGATTGTTCCTGATGGCGACCAAGGCGCCGGGGTTTTACGTCCAACGCTTCTATGCGGTGCAAGCAGGCCACCTGCACCCGCAGCAAAGCTTCTCCGAGGTGATCTCGGAGGCATTCGCAGGCGATCCGCATTCGGTGATGACGGTCGGCCTGTTCATCCTGACGTTGGTGCCGCTGGCGCGCGTCGCGTTTTGCTTCGTACTATTCCTGCGCCAGCGCGACTACCCGTATGTCGCCTTTACGGCGTACGTCTTGATTGGTCTGGCGGCCGGGGTGCTGCTCGGAAAGATCGGCTAGTTTGAGCCATTGAAAAGGTCGCTGCTTTCCGGCTACGCAGGAAGGCAGGCCCACGCAAATCTATCGGAGATAAAATGGAAATCCGCGGAAAAGTCGCTGTCATAACCGGCGCCGGATCGGGAATCGGTCGCGCCACCGCGCTGCGCCTCGCCAACGACGGGGCTTCGATCCTGGTTGCCGATCTCGATGAGTCCGGCGGCGTCGAGACGGTCAAGCAAATCGAGAAGGAGGGCGGTCGAGCAATCTTCGTACGCGCCGACGTCACCAGCGAAGCCGAGATGCGCAACGCCATCGATACCGCGGTCGCGAAGCTCGGCGGCCTCGACATCCTCTACAACAACGCGGGCATCGGGACCGGCATTCCGGGATATCCGGAAGCGTCGCTGGAGCAATGGCGGCGCGTCATCGACATCGATCTTACCGCCGTGATCATGGGGACCTGGATCGCCGCACCCATCATGCAGAAGCGTGGTGGCGGCGCGATCGTCAACACCGCATCGATGGCGGGTCTGTATCCGCATCGCCAGGATCCGATTTACGGCGCGGCCAAGGGCGGCGTGGTGCACTTCACCTATTCATGCGCGCCCTGGTCCGCGGAGAAAAAGATTCGGGTCAACTGCGTATGTCCGGGAATCGTCGACACGCCGATGGTGCGGCGCGGCCTTGAAGCTGCGACTAAGGCGGGCCTCCAATCGTGGGCGCCTTCCAAAATGCTGCGAGCCGAGGACATCGCGGATGCGGTTGCGTATCTGATTCGCGACGATTCGCTTTTCGGTTGCGCGCTCGAAGTGCGTCCAACCGGCCGCCAGATCGTCGATCCGCGTCCGGCGCCGGGCAGCAAGCGTTAGCGAATGGTGTCATACGGTTTGTCCACCCAACCGGCGAGGAATTGTGGGCGCGACCAATCCAGCATCGCTGCGGGAAGCGGACGTTGTTTCATGTTCCACTCCAGCGTCTCGGGCGAGAACGCACCGTAACCGTTGATGAAGATGCTCACCATGAGCAGTAGCGCGCCGACCGCGATGGCCGGATTGCGGAGTGTGCGCAATGCGCTGGGCATCGCGGCCAAGGTGAGAATCGCAACCAGCACCAACCACGGTATCGCGTCGCTCAGCAGTCGAGGCCCATAGGCATTTCCGCCCCACCACTCCGGATGTGCCGCGCTTGCGACAGCGACTGCACCGATGATCGATAGTGCAGTAATTACGAGCGCACGCTGAGGGATCGATCGCCAATATCCCGCCGTGAGACCAAGAAGAAGGGCGAGCATCGGTGAATAGACGAAGATCCCTCGCGACGGACTGAGCAGAATTCCAAACAACCCCTCCATGAAGTGAACGCCCATACTGTGCGGGTCGTTGCTCAAGTAGTAGTAAGGCGCCCAGGTGCCGAAGATTCGCATCGAGTAAACGACAAAGATCGCCAGCCAGATCGCGCCCGTTACCGCGAACCGGACTGCTTCGCGCGGGCGACGCATCAAGATGTAGATGCCGACCGCGACCACCGAGATCGCACCGGTCGGGCGCACGAAAAACATCAACGCGACCAGCGTCGCGAGCAATGCGGGCCTTATCGAGGAACCTCGAACCGCGCTCGCAAGCAGCACATAGACCACCATGCCGGCGAGCATCATCTCCCATGTATGCGCCCACATTCCGCGCGAGGCGGTACTCCACACCGAGGTGCCGAGGCCCGCGCCGAGCGCGACTACCGCGCTCCATTGCCAGTCCAGCATCAGCAACGCGGTGCGGAAGAACACGATCACCAGCGAGGCCATCAGGAGCGCGGCCAGCATCTTCTCGACGACGATCTCACCCGCCAGGTTGTATCGGCCGTCGTTGGTCGCGGGCGAGATGCCAAACAGATCCATCATCGCGACGAACGGAATCGACAGAAGCGAGGTGCCATGACCGAAGCCATATAGAAGACGGCCATTGGTGCGCGCCAACTGGTAGGCATGCCGACCGGCCATGCTGTCGAATGGAAGATCGGCCTGGTAGTTCTTGATCCTGTAGCTGCTGAGATCGGGAGTGTGATTGTGGATGATGCTCTCGGCGGTGAGCATCGAGTATTGGGAATCGCTCATCTGCAGGACCGGTGAGCCGAAAAATATCGCGAAGGCCGCAATCCACATCGCGACCTGAAACGCGAGCATCGCGCGCGCGCCGAGCGCGTCGTGGCGCGCCCATGCCTGCGCGCTTGTCATCGATGACGATGTGAGTACCCCCGCGCTCATGGCTCCCCCTTTGCCCGGCTCATCATCTACTCGATGGAGCAGAGTGCTCCATTCCGTAGGATCTACAGTTTAGATTCGTGTTTTGGTGGAGGCAACCGTCGCCCAGCAGCTGGTACTATCGACGCACAACTGAATGGCGGCTGCGGAGTTTCGCGGTACCAGCGGCCTCGATTTCGTCTATACTCCCGACGTTCCAGAGTGTTCGCGTGCCGGTCTCGCTTCGGTGTTTCGCGAGCGCGCAGAGGCTCAATGCAATCTGTCGTTCCAGTCTCAAGCGATCAGGAGCAGACGACGTTATCGTTCGTCCAGAAGACTACTCCGCTTTTCGGCGCAATCGGTCTTTTGGGCATCATGTTCGGATGCATCTTCCTCGTCTCACTCAAACGCAATGGTGGCGTGTTCACCTACGGGCGCGACGATGCATACATCCACATGTCGATCGCGAAGAACCTCGTGCTCCATCACGTCTGGGGCGTTACCGCTCACACTTTCGTTTCAGCCTCGTCTTCTCTGCTATGGACGGCGCTGGTGGCCGCCAGTTACCGGCTCTTTGGAATCGGCGACATGGCGCCGCTGGTGTTGAACCTGATTTCGGCAATCGCGCTGTTGGTGCTGATTTTCAAATTGCTGGAACGCGAGGGGCTCAATCAGGTGGCAATTATGGCAACTCTATTCGCGGTAGTTTTTGTAATGCCGCTGCCGTACCTGCTGCTTGATGGAATGGAACCCGTGTTGCACACACTGCTCACGATCTGGTTCCTCTACGCGGCCGGCGAGGTGCTCAGCTCCGAAGGAAATGAACATCGAGAGACAATCGCACTGGCAATCCTGGCGCCGCTTCTGGTTGCGGCGCGGTTTGAAGGGCTGTTTCTTCTCATCCTGACCGCAGGCCTCTTCGTTCTTCGGCGGCGGTTCAGCTTCGCGATGCTGTTGCTCGCCCTCGGAACAATCCCGATTTTGATTATCGGCATACCTTCGATGCTGCATGGCGGATGGATCCTGCCGAATTCCGTGATGCTTAAAGGGAACCGACCCTACGGGAGCTTGTTGGAATGGGCGGCGCATTTGCCAATCGAAACGGCGGCAAATCTTTTCGCATCGAAAGCGCTGTGCCTGATAGCAACGCTGGTAGTGGTCGCGCTCTACTTCAGCGCGGACCGAAGAAATCTCTGGCGCGCGCAGAGTCTGAGGCTGGCACTATACTCCGGAATCCTTCTTGCGCATCTGGCCTTCGCGCGAGTTGGCAGACCATTCCGTTACGAAGCCTACCTTGTGGTGACCGGAATTTACCTTCTCGCCACTTGTTTGAAGGAGCCATGGTTCGAGGCGTTAATCGTCAGAGTCAACCATCTATGGGAGCGCTCACCAGTCGCGACCGCTGTCGTGGCGTTGCTCATTTTGTCACCGCTGGCAACTCGCGGACTCGATGGCACGTTTCGAGCCGCTGGAGCATCGCACAACTGCTTCGAACAGCAGTATCAGATGGCGCGGTTCGCTCGACGTTTTTATCAGGGGCAGACTTTAGTTTTGAATGATATCGGGTTTGTAAGCTATCTCGCCGATATCAACCTGGTGGATATCATGGGACTAGGCAGCACCGAGGTCGCGCGAAGCTATGCCAGATGGAATGCCGAGGTGCTTGGAAGCATAGCCCACGAAGAGGGCGCAAAGATTGCCATAGTGTATCAAAAGTGGCTTCCGGGCGTGCCGTCCGGGTGGACCAGGATCGGCGAGTGGAGGCTTAATGATGTTCGTTACGCCTTGGGCGGCCTTACGGTGGCGTTCTTCGCGATCGATCCATCGGAGGCTGACGCCTTGAGAGCTAACCTTGTGCAATTTGATGCTGAATTACCCAGCGAAGTGACTGCGCATCTCGAAGCCCACGGCCACAAGTTCGAAGGAAAGTAGTCTCCCTAGTAGTCTCCCGCGACGCTATTTTCTTCCTTTCGGCTTCGATGTTTTCGCTTTGACCGGCTTGCGCGCGGGAAGCTTCGATGGAGGCTTGGCGGCCGGGGCCACTTGCTTCGCCGACGGCATCGAAAATTCGCTGCCGGCACCGCGGTATGCGTCGACTTCGACCTCGATCAACATGTCCGGATGAACCAGACGTTTGACTTCGACCAGCGTCGAGGCAGGCGGATTCTCGCCGAATACCTCAAGGTGCGCGCGGGCAACTTCTGCGAAGCGCGAAATATCGGTGACGAAAACCCGCGTGCGAATCACGTCGGCGAGGCTGAAGCCGGCACTCTCAACGTGATGTTTGAGGTTGGCCAGCGCCTGCCGCGCCTGCACATACATCTGGCCGCCGCCCACCACCATTCCGCGCTCATCCGTCGCGGTGGTTCCCGAAATCGCCAGCCAGTTGCCGGCCTTGACCTTACGGACATACCCGAAGATCGGCTCCCATGGTGTGTTGCTTGCCACGCGCTCGATTTGGCTCATCGTGCAGTTCTCCCCGCATCTGCGGCGTTGGACCGATCCCCACCTCTCCGCTCACTCACGCTTTTGAACAAAACCCCACTGCCTCGCTTGTGCGCGTTCTAGCATGCCTGCCGGGTCGAGGTCACCCGAACCGCGAGTCATCAACGCGGGAAAAAGGCCGCCTGCGCTCACACGCCGAAGCGGTCGTCCGAGGGAAATATCTCTTCGAGCTCGCGTGCGATCGAGCGCATCGGCGGTCCCACCGAGTTGCCCTCGGGCATCATCCATCGGAGCAACCGGGAGATATTATGTGCGACTGTCGAGCGTCGCGGCATCGGTCGTCGCATATCCATCTCGGCGTCGACCGAGCGCACTGTCCTGCTGGGGGTAAAGTTGAGTTCTCTGGATGACCGCCACCACACCGCCACCACACGTCCTCCCCTCTGCACGTTCAACCGGCCTGCGATTCAAGGCGCGGTATCAGTCCGGAGCTCGCCGGAATTGCTTTCGAATAATCGGAAATAATACAGATGACACCGCAATTGTCAAAATTTCTCGCTAAAGCCCTCGAAATTCGTCCAAGGAAGGCCTAGTCAACGATGTCTCCGATTATGCAACCATGAGCTTGAAGTTGTTTTTCGCCTACAGTATTCTGGCCCACGTTTGCACCCTCTTGTTGATGCGCTACTGGAAGCGCCCCGAGGTCTCTAAGGAGAAAAGCGATGCGCAAGGTCCTGATCCTGGTTCTACTCTCGTTCTTTTTCGCGGCCGCTTGCAGTAAGTCGGAAGAAACCCCTGCGGCGGCTCCCGAAGCGTCCGCAGCAGCCGAGTCGAGCCCCGCGGCAGAAGCACCTCCGGCAGAAGCACCTCCGGCTGAGCCCGCGCCGGCTGCCAGCCCTGCTCAGTAAAAGCAGCTGAATTTGTAGACCGTCCCTGCGCGTCGGCATTATCCCCGGCGCGCAGGCGACTCGTCCCCCTCGGTTCTTCGAAATACCGGCTCAGCCGGGATGTTCGATCACCGGGCTCATGATCCGTTTGTGGGTGACGGATGCTGTTGGTCGAGCCTCGTTCCGTCTCGACGCATCGAAGAGCGCGGGACTAGCTCCGTCTCTCCGGATGGACTTCCCGTTCGATCGATGATTCGTTAGGCGACTCTTCTCGCCGCAAGGTATCTGAGCTCACTGATTCGGTCTCCTCGGTGGACGAGGGTTCCGCTTCCGGAGGCGATGCTGTGGTTGCTCCGGGACTCATAATGATCTCCTTCGCCCGTCCGGCGGAGTCGATGGCGAGTCTGGCCAGTTCTTCGGATTTGCGCTTCAGCTCTTCGGTCCGATGCGTGAGTTCGGCGCGCAATTCGGCAATCTTGCCGACGGCCTGACGCCGAGCTGCCTCGCGTTTATCGGCATCGCCCAGGGCACGTTTTAGCTCCTTGGTGAGGCGGCTGCCCTCATCGCGCAGCATCTTCATTTGAAGCATCAAGCCCTCGCGCGCCTTTTTCGCCTCGGTGATTACTTTGGCCGCCGCGGTATGCCGTTCAGCTTCCTTCTCGAGCCGGCTCTTGAGCTGTTCGACGGTTTTGCGCAACTGCTTGAGCTGCGCGGAAGCCATCGCGGGTATGCCCACCTGGGCGGTGGTCTTGGCGGGGCGTCGCACAGGCTTTCGCACGGACGACGAGTGTTTCTTCTGTTTGGTCGGCATCGGGGGCGCTCCTTTGCGATTGCGATCGCTGTCTACCACGTAAATAGACGGTCTCGGCTAGGTCAACATACGCACGCGATCAATCGCTGCGGCCTGTGGACTAATCACGGTGGCGCGAGTTTAGTGTTTCTCGAACTACAGCATCGAGCGGCAGCCCGCTCGCATAAAGCCGATTCGGGATGTCTAAGGGGCGGATCAAAGTTGAAATTACGCAGAGCGCAGCGGAGTCGAGGGGAGAAGAGCGACGGCGGTTGCGCATTTAGTCGTGACGCCAGGAGTGAGGCCCGAAGGGGGCGCGCAGCGCCACGCCGCAGGCGTACCCGAGGCGGAGCGCAGCGGAGTCGAGGGGAACGAGCGACGGGGTAAATTCGAGGTTCAGGTGAGCGCAGGAGTGAGGCCCGAAGGGGGCGCGCAGCGCCACGCCGCAGGCGTACCCGAGGCGGAGCGCAGCGGAGTCGAGGGGAACGAGCGACGGGGTAAATTCGAGGTTCAGGTGAGCGCTGGAGTGAGGCCCGAAGGGGGCGCGCAGCGCCACGCCGCAGGCGTACCCGAGGCGGAGCGCAGCGGAGTCGAGGGGAGATAAAGATTGAAAGTAGGCGGGGATGTGGGAACTGCATTAGCTAATCAGGTCGCGTCGGATGCGCGATCGCTTAAGCCCGGGCTCTCTCTTTTTGATTCGGTGACGCTGGTCGCCGGATCGATGATTGGCTCGGGAATCTTCATCGTCTCGGCGGACATCGCGCGGCAGGTCGGATCGCCGGCCGCCTTAATCGCGGTATGGATCGTCGCCGGCCTTATGACGATCGCGGGCGCGCTCGCCTACGGAGAGTTGGCTGCGATGATGCCGCAGGCGGGTGGCCAGTATGTCTACCTGCGCGAGGCCTACGGCGGGTTGGTCGCGTTTCTGTTCGGATGGACCCTGCTTCTGATTGTGCAGACCGGAACGGTAGCCGCAGTCGCGGTAGCCTTCGGCCGCTTCAGCGGTGTGCTCTTTCCGTTTATCAAGTCTGACATGTGGGTCGGCATCGGCGGCATCGGACTGTCGGGGGAGCGCCTGCTCGCGATTGGCGTGATCGCATTTCTGACCTGGGGCAATCTGCGCGGGCTCCGTCTGGGTAAACTGATCCAGAATTTCTTCACCAGCGCGAAGTTGCTCTCGCTGTTGATGATCAGCGTCGTCGGATGCCTCATCGCGCGCAACCCGGCGGCCATTGTGGCGAACTTTGGCAACCCGACGGCGTTCTTCGGCGCCCGCCCCTTCAATCTCGAATTCGCCGCGGTCTTCGGCGCCGCGATGGTGGGTTCATTGTTTTCCGCCGATGCGTGGGCGAGCGTTACCTTCACTGCCGCCGAGGTTCGCAATCCCAGGCGCGATCTGCCGCTGGCGCTGGCATTCGGGACCGGAGTGGTCATCCTGCTCTATGTGATGACCAACTTCGCCTACATGGCGGAGTTACCCGTCAATGGCTCTGTCAGCGGAACCACCGTCTTCGCGCGGGGTATCTCGCATGCCGCGGGCGACCGCGTCGCGAGTGCTTCGATGCACATAGTTTGGGGGAGCGCGGGTGCCTGGATCACCGCCATCCTGGTGATGATCTCGACCTTCGGATGCGCCAACGGACTCATCCTCACCGGCGCCCGCGTGATCTATGCGATGGCGCATGATCGAGTCTTCTTTCCCGCGGCCGGCCGCCTCAATGCCGCCAGCGTGCCGGCCTTCGCGCTGATCATCCAGGGTGTATGGGCTTCGCTGCTCGCGCTATCGGGGACCTATTCGCAACTGCTGGATTACGTGATCTTCGCGCAGTTGATGTTCTATTCCATTACGGTCGCGGCAGTTTTTGTCCTCCGCGCCAAACAGCCCCAGGCGAACCGGCCGTATCGCGCCTTCGGCTATCCATGGATTCCGATTGCCTACATCCTGGCGGCGGGCGCGATGATGCTCGACCTGCTGATCGTCAAGCCCGCCTACACCTGGCCCGGCGTTCTGATCGTGATGGCGGGGATCCCGGTTTATTTCCTGTTCGCCCGACGGGGTGCGCGAGCGGCCTAGCTGAACAGGATGTCCTTGGCCTTCTGGGTGTCGACATACTCGCGGATGCGCCGGATCTTGCCGTTCTCGAGTTCGAAGACGAAGCAGTACTCATTTTCGTAGAACTTCCCGTTGCTGACTTTGCCGCGATTGGTCAGTTCGAGGATGACGGTGTCGTCGGTGGCATGCGCTTTGGTGATTTCGGTTTGCAAGCCTTCGGGGAAAACGTTGCCAATCCCGGACATGAACTTGAGGATTTCATCTTTGCCGCGCTTCACGCCCGAGGTTCCCGGAATATTTCCTGGAATCAGCCAGCTCACGTTATCCGCCATGCTGGCGAAGGCGGTTTTCAGATCGCCCTTTCCGATCGCGGCCCAAGCCGCTTTGACCATCTCTTTGTTCTGCTCGGCGCTCATATCGGTATCACTCCTGTTGATCATTGAATAACGCGTTTCCGCTCGAATTTGCCAATGCGATCGCTCGTCGAATTGGTGGGCGATTGGCAAACGTCCGATCGTCCAGAGACTTCATCTTCTAAATCTTCCACTGTGACCGAGGAGTTTGCACTCATGTCTGAAATTGCCGAAAAGGTGAAAGACTATTTCACCAGCACCACCTTCAAGCGCGAAGAGCTGATGGACAAGCTCAGCGAATTCCTGACCGTCGAGCGTGGCGGCGTAATGCTTTACGAGGCCGCTCTGAAGCGGGTTCGCAATCGCGAGGTAAAGGACAAGTTCCGCGAGTTCCACAAACAGACGATGCGGCATGAGGAGATCCTGACCAACATCATCAAGAAACTGGGCGGCAAACCGTCCTACAAAAGCACCGGGGCTAAACTCGCCGAGGCCAAGGCCAAGGCGTTGCTCAAGACCATGAATGGCAACGGCATGTCACCCGCCGAAGCCGAGCTCAACGCGATCGAGAATATCGTGATCGCCGAGACCAAGGATCACGCCGACTGGGAGCTGATGGGCCACCTGGCGCATCGCTCGGAAGATTCCCGACTTTCGGAACTGCTCAAACCTGCGGTCTCTGAGGTTGAAGGTCAGGAAGACGAGCATCTTCACTGGACCCAACAGAAGATGGCCGAGCTCTCGCTGGCCGGACTGGAGCGCAACGGCAAGCGCCCGCACTAGGAATGCGGATTGCCGGAACGATGAGTCTTGCCGCCCAGCGCCCGCGCCAGGCCCGCCGGTAGAAACGTCCTCGACAGGCGAAGGTAGGTCTTCAGGCGCGTGGGTTGAAAGCGCAGCGCGCGGATGAGAAGTTTGCGCGCGTTGCGCGATTCTCCCCTGGAAAGCTCGACCAGCGCCTCCCTGCTCAAGTCGCTGACCCGCCGCCGCAGGACATCCTCGGGAATTTCGCCTTCGAGCGGCGCGAACGGCAGATTGAAGCTGTCATCCTCGGCAATGTCGGTGAGCGGTTTCTGGTAGGCGCGGATACTCGGGCGATTTTTCGCCTTGCCGTAGGTGAACGAGTCATCGATGCGTGAGTCCGCGCCGGCCGACGAATAGCCGGTCCGCAACTCGCCGATGTTGGAGTAGCAATAGCTCTCTTCCAGGAAGTGACAAGCCAGGTAGACCGCATCCATCCATACATCGTCGATAATGATGATGCCCCCCGGCTTCAGCAGCCGGTGAGCGTAATAGGCGTCGCAGAACACGCCATCAAATTTGTGGTCGCCATCGATATAGACCGCATCGAAGACCCGCGACTGATCCCATAGCCGCGGCATCCCAATCTGCGAGCGCTCCAGATGGAACTCGACGTTTTCCCATGCTCCGGCGTTCTTTATGAGCCGCTTGCCCATCCCCTGAAAGAAACTGTCCTGCTCGGGATCCATGATGACGTGGGCGCCGGGTCCGGCTCCATTTTTCACGGTCGCTTCCAGGATGAACAATGCCGATAGACCGGAGCCGCAGCCGGTCTCCAGCGTGCGGACCGCGCCGGCGCGCGAGATCATCTGGCCAATGAACTCGCCTCTTTCCAGCGACACTGCCCCCGGTCGAAGCTTGTGTTCATTGCCGTCTTCGCCGATCAAGGTGCGGGTTTGGTAGGTGCGAAGAATTTGTTGGCGGATGGCGGCGGCGTCAGGCTTCGACATGTGGCAGCTTCATCCCCCAGATCAACGGAACCCGAAAAATCAAAACAGCGGTCAGCTTATTCCATGCAACTTGATTTGTCTCGCTGACGCGGATACCTAACAATATTCGGGTTTCGCAGGTTTCCCCGGTAGCTCAGTCGGTAGAGCGGGTGGCTGTTAACCACCATGTCGCTGGTTCGAGTCCGGCCCGGGGAGCCATCTTCCCTTCGTGGCAATCCTCCGCCGATCAATCATCGTGAGAATGAATGTTTGAGGCATTAGCAGTGCGCCTCTGCGAGGACGATTCAGAACCAATAGTCTGCGACACATCGCCCGTCTGGCGGCAGGTCCGCAGCGCTCTTGAGGTGGTCGTTCTATCCAGGTTGTGCGGCGTCACTACCAAGGAGATTTCGCCTAATCAGCGAGTTCCATCTCGCGGACTATCCAGAACGCGGCGGAACCCTGCCGCCGGCGCGAAGGACATGGCTCTATGCGCGTTCAGGAAGTGGAGCCATCTTCCCGATACATACCGCTGTCACGATTCGCCGCTCGCGAAGGTATGCCACGCGACATCGAGCATGCATACGACATTTGTGATATTGCCGTCGCCGGAGGGCGCGAAGAACATGGATAGCTATCGCAGTGAGGTCGAACAGGCATACCTGGGCGAGGTCTGCGGCGAACAACTTTTCGCCGCGATGGCCGCGAAATGCGCTGACCCAGAGCATCGGCACAAAATCCTCGCGCTCCAGCAGCTTGAAAAGGAGACCAAAGAACGTCTCCGTCCACTGGCAACCGCGCTTGGATGCTCGATGCTCGAAGACGATGCATCTCGCGAGCGCGCCGTAACCGACGCGTCCACGCTTTCCGCGAGGCCATGGCTCGATCAGATGCGCCTTTTCAAAAAACAGGTTCCGAAGTACGTCGCCGGATTCGAACGTCTGCAGGGCGCGGGCCGTCCTGAAGATGCGGCGATTCTTGCTCACGTGACTGCCCATGAGCGCGCCATCCTCTCCTTCGCCGAGCGCGAGCTCGCGGGGCAGCACGAGAATTCGTTGGAGCCGATCATTGTCTTGCTCCAGTCGGTCCCGGCACGGTAGCGATGCCGACCGCTCGCGAATACAACGACCTGCGCAAGGGAACCTGGGTCGGCGACCTCGGCATCGAGATCGTCAGCGTCGAGGCCGGCCGCCTCATCGGTCTGGTCACGGTGCGCAAGGAACTGCTCTCTCCCAACGGCTTCCTGCATGCCGGATGCGTCGTCACCTTCGCCGACAGCATGTGCGGCGCGGGCACGATGGAGAATCTCCCGGAGGGTGCGCGCGGATATACCACCATCGAGCTCAAGGCCAACCTGCTCGGGACCGCGCGCGACGGACACCTCGAATGCGAGGCGACCCTCGTGCATGGCGGGCGAACTACGCAGGTCTGGGATGCGAAGGTGACAGCGAAGGAGAGCGGCAAGAGCCTCGCGCTGTTTCGCTGCACCCAGCTCATTTTGTATCCGGAGCCGGTCCGCGCTAAGTAGTTCCGACAGTCTCAGGGGAGGGTACGATCATGGCCCATCTTTCGACCGCAAGGCGCGTCACGGTTTTGTTCGCGGCGCTGGTGATCAGCGCGATTTTCACCGCGGCGGCTCACGCCGATCCGGCGGCTGATGCGAAAACCGTGGGGGACGCGTTCTCCAAAGCAATCGCAGCATGCGACGTTCCCGCAGTCCTCGCGCTGTATGAGGACAACGCGGTCATCATCTGGCCGGGGCAGGGCGAGTTCGGGACCGGCAAGCCTGCGATCGAAAAGATCGTCAAGGCCACCTGCAGCGGTCCGTCGAAGCCGTCGCTAACCGAAGTCAGCAGCGAAGCGCGCGCGGTGGGCAAGGACTACATCATTCATATCGGGCAACTCGATGACACGATGCCCGGCCCCGACGGCAAGCCGGTGACGATGCGGATTCGCACCACCGAGCTACTTCACAAGTCGGGCGGCAAATGGCGTTACGTCGTCGATCACGCGTCAGCCGGGCTTCCACCGCCTCCCGCGGCAGCTAGCAGCAAAGCCCCCTAGCTGGATGAGACGGGCCGGTAGATTAGTCAAGACCGAGGCCGGAAACATTTTCGCAATCACTCCAGGGACCCCGCCCCCAGTTGGCGATTACCGGCCTCGTGGGGACTGCTGCCGGCGCCGGCTGATGCATCGCTTTCTGCATAAATTCCACGTCGATTCGGACCGTAAGTGATTCATAAGAGATTTTGCGTCTGACTGTTAGCATCTAAACATCTACAGGATGTGTAGATTTTCACCATTCGTCTAAACCTGCTAACGCTTGCGCTGATGATTTTGCGGCAGTTACGGTAGGCGTCGGGGGAAAACCATGGCGTCGATACAGGAATATGATCTGCGGGTCCGTCAGAGGCCGCGAATCGTCGTGGTCGATTCCGAGCCTGCGTCGGCCAGGCAGACGGTCGCGACGCTTACCGCAGCCGGCTACGAATGCAAGAGCTTTGCCGAATCCGAGATCGCGATGGCGACGCTCCAGGAAGGCGGCGCCGATGTCATAGTGGTGGACTTTTCTTCCGAAAGAAGCGCCACCGAGGTCATTCGACGAGTCAGGATGCAGTCGCCGGAGACCGCGGTGGTTCTCACCGTATCGAATCCCACCGTGTCGGCGGCGGTGGCTGCGATGCGTCAGGGCGCTTTCGACTATCTCACCAAACCGATCAATACCGACGAGCTGACCGCCGTGGTGGGCAAGGCGCTGGAGATCGCGTCGTTACGGCGCGAGAACCGACTGCTTCATGAGCAGCTCGACGTCGCGAGCATGGCGGCGGCGTTCATCGCGGAGAGCGGCTCGAGCCGCAGACTGGCTGCGATAGTGCGCAGAGCGGCGCCGGCCAACTCTCCGGTGCTGATCGAGGGCGAGAGCGGTACCGGCAAGGAGCTGATTGCGCGGATGCTGCATCATTGGAGTAGCCGAGCGCAGGGACCATTTGTGAAGCTGAGTTTCAAGTTGCTCATGCCGATCGAATCGTCACTCGCGCCGGCGGCTAATCCGGACCGCACGCATCCGGGAATTGCCGCGATGCTCTCCGAGTATCTCGAACGCGCGATCGGCGGCACGCTTTTTCTCGACGAGATTTCCGAGGCTTCGCCGGAATTTCAATCCGCCTTGTTGCGACTTATCGGTGACGGTGAAACTCGCCGAAACTACAGCGGGGCGCAGGGGAGGGCGCGCATCTCGGGAACGCGGATCGTGGCCTCGACCAATCGGCCCATCACGCGCGAGGTTGCAGGCGGCCGGATCCGCCCTGATTTGTATTTCGCGCTCAATGTCATCTCGATCCAGGTCGCGCCCCTGCGCGAGCGCAGCGAAGATATCCTGCCATTGGCGCGGCACTTTCTCGCGCTCCACGCAGCTGAGACCGGCCGCTCGCTGGTGCTCACACCGGACGCGGAAAAGGCGCTGCTGGCATATTCATGGCCCGGCAACGTGCGCGAGTTGGAGAACACCATCGAGCGCGCTGTGGTGATGAGCTCGAGCGAGCGAATTTCGACCGATGCGTTGATGCTTCGAAGCGAGGCAGTCGCGAGTGCCGAGCCCGATGCGTCGGCGCGCGCACCTCAGTCAATGCAGTCGCGACCGGAGGCTGCGGGCAGCATCGCGGAGGATGAGGCCGCGCAAGCCTCCGGAGACGCGGCCGAATCGGCAGCAACTGAAACCGCGACGACGACGCACGAGGAAGTGCCGGCTGAGGCGCCAGTTGCAATGGAAGGCACGCTGCAGGAGTTCCTCGATCGGGCAGCCGCGCTGCGAATCAAGAAGGCGATCGATTTTGCAAAGGGAAATCGCAACGCTGCCGCCAGCGCACTCGGCATCGATCGCACCACGCTGTATCGCTTGATGCGTCGTCTCGGCCTTTGAACTGGCGCTCTGCAAACGATTCCGCGCGAGCACCGAAAGGGGCGCGGAGCGCCACGCCGCAGGCACTCGCGAAGCCGATTCGGGATGTCTTAGGGCCGAATCGAAGTTGAAAGACGCGGAGCGAAGCGGAGTCGAGGAACAATCAAAAGATAACATAGGGAGCGCCCCGGGCCGGCACTTCCGAAGAAACACCTGACCCGGGGCGGGTGAGGTCTTGGTTGTTCCCGCTTATCCGTGGATGGTTCGCAGGACCTGGATCATCGCGGGGCCCACGATCACCATGATCATGGCGGGCAACACAAACAGCACCAGCGGAAAGAGAATCTTGACCGAGGCCTTTTGCGCCGATTCCTCCGCGCGCAAGCGACGGCGCGTCCGCAAGGCGTCGGAGCTCGCATGCAAAGCGGGACCGATTTGCGCTCCGAGCTGTTCGCTCTGAATCAGGGTGGCCGCCAGCGGTTTGATGTCGTCAACCGCGGTGCGTTCGGCGAGGCTTCGCATCGATTGGCCGAGGCTGGCCCCCGCGGAGATTTCCGACGATACCAGGCTCAATTCGGTTCCGATTTCCTGCTTCTGCCGTTCCGCTTCGGTGCCGACGACTTTAATCGCTTCGTAGAGTCCGAGTCCGGCTTCCACGCATACCACCAGCAGATCGAGTACGTCCGACAGTTGCTTGGCGATCGCGCCCTGGCGTTTCCGTGCGCGGCGGCTGATGTAGTAGCTCGGCACGAACAGGCCGAAAGTTACGCCCGCTAGTGTGCTCATCAGAATGCGTCCGGTTTCGGCGCCCATGACCACCGCGATAACGAAGGCCAGAAATGCCATCCCTACGGCACAGAACACGCGAATAACCTGGAACGTCTGAGCGGCCCCCGACTTGATGAAACCCGCCTGCGCGAGGGTCTGTACCAGCTTCTCGCCTTTCGGCGTGTTAAGGTCCGGAGGCGGGATTCTCCGCGACGCCCATTTAAAGACCATCGTCGAAATGGTCGCCTGCTGTGCGTCGTCTTCCAGCCCACCCTGCGCGATTCGCATCTTGAACGCGAGGTCGGTAAAGCGCTCTTCGATCACGCGGTTCTTGGCGAACATCGCGAAGTACACTCCGAAACCCGCGGCACTGATCAGACAGAAGAACATTATCGAAATGAACAGAGAACTCATTTTAGTAGTCCACTCGAATCAGGCGCCGGATGGTCAACAGCGCGAGCATGTCCATCACAAATGCAGCCTTCAAAATCATTTGGCCGGTGGGGTCGTGGAACAGCGAATCGGTATATCCCGGCTGAATCACGCTGAATGCGCATAGCACCAACGCGGGCAGCAGACCGACCACCAATCCACCCATCCGGGACTGCGCGGTGAGCGCTTTGATCTGTAACCGAAGCCGCTGGCGGATGCGCACGATCTCCGACAGCCGTCCGATTATCGCAGCGAGGCTGCTGCCAATCTCGGTTTGCACTTTAACCGCGAGCACCAGCAGTTTGAGGTCGTCCTCAGGCACCCGCTGAAGCATGTCTTCCAGCGCGCGGCCCAGTGGCAGTCCGATTCGCGTCTGTTCCAGCACGGTGCGAAATTCACCGGCCAGTGGGTCGGCGAATTCACCGATCAGCACCTGCAACGCGCGAGGCAACGAATGGCCGGCTTCCAGCGATCCCTTGATCAGGTCGAGCGCGAACGGAAGCTGGGTACCGAATGCCTTGAGGCGGCGCTTGCGGCGAAACCGGATATAGAGGATGGGCAGCGCGCCCAACCCGAAGGCCGCACCGAGCGCGAAATAAAAATCGCCCCAGAACGCCTGGCCTCCGGCAAAACCGGCGCCGAACAACAGCAGGATAATGAGCAGGACGTCGGAAACTCGCCAGTAGATGCCGGCCTGCCACATCGTCTGTTCAAGATTCTTCAGGAAATTGATCTGACGAAGAATAACCGCGACCGCGTTTTGCGAATCCTTGCGCTTGCGCGTGATGTCGATGTCGCCTTCACCTTCGACCGGCCGCAACATCATCTTGGAAACGAATTGTTTTTGCTCTGCGCCGCCTCCCCTGGAGAGGGCCAGAATCACCACCACCGCAAAGATGGAGGCGAAGATCGCTCCCGCCATTAACAGGTCCATGGCTTACTTCTCTCCCCGAGCGAACACCTTCGCATCGAATTTGAAGCCCGCCTGCTCGAGCTGCGTGGTGTAAGCGGAGCGAATTCCGGTCGGACCGAACGCGCCCAGCACCTTGCCGCTCGAATTGAGGCCAGCCCGTTTGAACTCGAACAGGTCCTGCATCATGATCATCTCGCCTTCCATTCCGGTGATTTCCGAAATTTTGAGGACCTTTCTGGTACCGTCGGAAAGGCGGCTGACATGGACGATCATGTTCAATGCGGATGCGATCTGTTGACGCATCGCGCGCTGCGGGATGGAAACTCCCGACAGCAGCATCATCATTTCGAGACGCCCAAGACATTCGCGAGGATTGTTGGCGTGGATGGTAGCGATCGATCCGTCATGACCGGTCGACATCGCCTGCAACATATCCATAACTTCCGCGCCGCGGACTTCGCCCAGTACGATGCGGTCGGGCCGCATACGCAGGGCGTTCTTGACCAGATCGCGCTGGGTCACCTCGCCCTTGCCTTCGACGTTGGAAGGGCGCGTCTCCAGGCGCACCACGTGCGGCTGCTGCAGCGACAGTTCGGCGGAGTCTTCGATCGTTACGATGCGCTCGTCGGTCGGAATGAAGGCCGACAGGCAGTTGAGCATGGTGGTTTTACCAGAGCCGGTGCCGCCGCAGACCAGAATATTCAGGCGCGCCTTTACGATGGTGCGCAGAAAATCGACGCATTCCTGGGTAATCGAGTCCTTCGCGACGAGATCGTCGATCGAATAGCGGCGTTTGCCGAATCGCCGAATCGACAGCGACGGACCATCGAGCGCGAGCGGCGGAATGATCGCATTGATACGCGAACCGTCCGGCAGACGCGCATCGACCATCGGCGACGACTCATCGACACGCCGACCCACCTGCGAAACGATACGATCGATGATCAGCATCAGGTGCTGGTCATCCTGGAACTTCACGTCGGTGGCGTTCAGCTTGCCCAACCGCTCGACGTAAACCTGATGCGCGCCATTGACCAGAATATCGGTGACGGAGTCATCCCATAGCAGCGGTTCCAACGGGCCCAGGCCGAGCAGCTCGTTCTTGATTTCCTCGATCAGGCGGAAGCGGTCGCTGTCGGTGAGCAGGCGGCCCTCTTCATTCAGAATCTCAGTGATGGCGCCGGTGACCTTTTGCGAGGCAAGGTTGGCCTCGAGACTTTCCAGCCGTGAGACATCGAGCGATTCGAACAAACGGTTATGTACTGCGAGCTTGAGTTGCTGGAAACCCTCCGCCTGCGGATCCTTGCGGATCTTTTCCTTGTTGACCACCAGGGCGCGCTGGAAACCCTGCGCCGGGGCGTTGCTTAAATTGTTCTGAATTTTATCGAGCAGCTTCATCTTCGATGCCTCATCCGCGCGCGCCGAACGAACTCAGCAGACGCGAAACGATCGAGCCATTGCGGGTTGCGTCCTGATCGCTGACCCCGTCCAGCTTGCGCGCCATCTCCTCGACCGCCTTGGTCAGCGGGGAGTTGGGGGCGACCTGCCAGAGGTCCTGGGCGCTGAGCTGCACCCGTTCGAGGACCTTTTCATCGCGTGGGATTTTCGCGTAAATCGGCCGCGCCAGCGTGTGGCTCAGCTGCTCTTCGCTGATCGGATGATTCGAGATGAAGCGGCTGATCACGAATGCGGGCTCCAGGTTGTTGAGTCCGAGGCGGCCGCATAAGTCGACGAAGCGCCACGCGCAGCGGGCCGCGCCGATCGATTGATCGAGTACATAGAACAGATGTTCAGAACGCTCCCAGGCCGCGACCTTGGTGGCATCGATGTGAGTGCCGCAATCGACGATCACGTAGTCAAACAGTTGCCGCATGATCTCGATCACGTTTCCCAACGCGCCATCGGTCACCATTTCGCTGTCTTCGATCCGCTTGGGAGCCGCCAGTAAATAGATGCCCGAGCCGTGCTTGCTGAGCGCGCTCTCGAGCTGAATCGAATCGATCTTTTTTTCGCCCTCGGTCAACGCCATTATGGTCCGATCGGGTTCCACGTTGAGGAACACCGAAAGCGCGCTGGCTTGTAGATCGAGATCGATAATGGCCACCCGCTTGTCGAGCGAGTAGCGGAGTGCGAGCGCAAGGTTTCCGGCCAGACTGGTCACCCCGACTCCACCCACCAGACTGACCAGCGACACCACGCTGCCCATTCCGTTCCGGTCTTCGCGCAAGCGCGATTCGCTGATCTTGAGCAGCGCGCGGGTAGCGTCGCCGGTATCCAGCGGCAGGAACAACAACTCATCGGCGCCCGCCCGCAGCACGCGCTTCATCAAGCCCGGCGAGCGTTCGCGCAGCAATGCGAAGATGGCGGGACGCGGCTCGGTTTCTCCGACGCCCTGGAGGTAATTCAATGACTCTTCTTCGTCACCATTGAAGACCACCATTACGACGTCGGGCGGCGCATGTCCGTTGCCGTTCCCGTTGCCATTACCGTTGCCGTTGCCGTTGGACGATGAGCCCAACGCATCCGGCGATTTCTCTGTAATTTCGAGCGGGGGCTCCGGCAGGCCCTGCAATGACGCCAGCACTTCAGCGCGATGCGCTTCCGGCGCCACCAGCAGGACGCTGAGAGCTCCTCGCCTTCCCTCACCCTTTCTCAGTACGGACACTTCACCCTCCCCCAATTTGACCGTGCGCTTGCTAGAACCGGGGCCGCGCCGCGTCAGGCGTGGCAGTGCGTTCGGTCTTGATTTCTTCGGCGCTCAAAGGCGGACGCGAGGTTGGGAGGTAGACCTGGGCGCCGGAGGGCAGCGGACGCACGATTTGCGGCGTAACGCTCATTACCAGATCAGTCTCGGTATCGTCCCATTCGGTGTTACGGAACAGGCCGCCCATGTATGGGATATCGCCAAGATAAGGAACCTTCTGAATGATCTCCTTCTTTTCGTGCAGGATCAGACCCGCGACGATCAGGGTCTGGTTGTCACGCAGCCGGACCTGGGTCTCGGCCTTGCGCGTGACGAATGCGGGCACCTGGAATCCGAACAACGCAACGCCATGGGCGTAGTCGGGCTCGGAAACTTCCGGCTGCACCAGCAGTTCCACATCGTTGACGCCCACCACGGTCGGAACAAAAGTGACTTTGGTGCCGAATTCCTTGAACACGATCGAGGTGTTCAAAGCCTGGGCGATGACAATTGGAATCTCGCCGCCAGACAGGAACTTTGCTTTCTCTCCAGTATTGGCCAGCAAGCGCGGCTGCGCGAGGATCTTCGCCATGTTGTGATTTTCGAGATACTCGAAAAAGCTCTGGGTCGCGACATTGGAGTTTTGCGCCGCCAACCCATAGGTCACTCCCTGCGACAGCAGCAATGGCACCAACGCTCCGCCGGTCGGCATCTGGCCCGGTGCGCTGATGGTCGTGCCATTGGGGCTCAGCACCGTAGGCTTAAGCGTCGCGGTTGCGCTGTAGGGAGTGCCGACCGCGCCGGGCAACCCGAACAGCGAAACCCCATACTTCTCCAACGCGACCGAAAGGTTGGTGCCCTGATTTTCAACCTGTCCGCGGTTGAGCTCAGCCACGATGCAATTAAGCAGGACCTGCTGCTTTCCATCCGGGCTGATACGGACCTGACGCTCCTCGTAGTGACCCTGGCCGGTCCATACAGTGAGCGTGGTGAAACCTGGCTTATGCCCAATCAGGTTGAGCTCGAAAGGATTGATGACTTGCACGTCGGCAATCGAAGTGTCGGCGATCGAGACGCGGCGCATGCGCTGCGGGAAATCGATGACTTGCGAGGTTCCAATCATCATCGAGAGCCCGTCCGCCGGCAGAAAATGAGTTCCGCCCGAGTACGCCACTCCATCGGTCGAATAGGAATCGCCCGAGGAAACAATGGTCGGATCGCTGGTGAACTTGCCGTTGCGCGCAAATGATCCGGAAGCGGTCTGACTCGGAATCACCGAACTGCCTTTGGGACCCTCCAATGCCGGAGCGGGTTCGCCCATCTTGGCCGGCTCGTTAGGATCGGAGTTGGTGAGGTCAATTCCCGGGACCACCGGCCTATGAGGCGCCCGCGCCGCCAGCGGAACTTTGGTCGAATCGTTGAATACTACAGTTTCAGTGGTCGGCTTGGTGACCGGACCGGTGCCGCTATCGAGCGCGCTAACGGCGGCGGGCATCGAGGCCGAGGCCGATGCGGAAGAGCTGTCATCGGTCATCGCGGCCGGCGCGGTACCCGGCTTCAGCGGCGCCGAGGGATTTCCGATCGCGCTGACGTTGACGTTGTAGGTTACATCTTCGCCATCCTTAAGCTTGACTGAAATGGCCCACTTGCCGGTCTCGGCTCCCAGCAGCACCAGCTTCGAAGGATCATCATTGTGCACTACCAGGGCGTGAGCGTTCTGGATCACACGGATCGACGGCTTGATGTCGGGATTAAGATTTTCGATGACCTGCGATTGGCCCGCATTCAGGCTGATAGCCTCCTGGCGGACCGCGCTGTCGGCTGCTCTGGCCGGCTGTCCGAGGAACAGGCTCATCGCAACCAACAGCCAGGGAAGCAAGTCGATCGTTCCACTACCACGATTGTTTTTCATTTTTGGATACCTCATCTCCCCGCCTTGCTTCACGGTATGTCGATGGTCTTGCCCTTAGGGGCGAAAGAGGCCGATTCGGCTGGAACAGTCTCCGAAGGAGGAAGTGTCGGGCCGCGTGAATTCGAGGCATGCGAAACGCCATCCTCATTCTTGCCGATGGAAGGTTCGCCGAAGGCGCTGTCGTCGGCGTTGCGGTCATCATTAACCGGAGCGAAACCGTCTCCTGGCGCCGCAACCGAATGCTTGCGACCGCCGGCCGCGAGCGCTTCCCTGACAAAGGAAACCGACTCGGAGCTCTTGCCGTCGCGATAAATCTGGACCTGGAATTTCGGTTGCGGGTGATAGATCGGCGTCGCGGCCTCGGCATGCTGGACCGGCATCACGGGCGCGGAATTCAGACTGTACTGATGCAGCAGCTCCTCGACGTTGGTGCCGCTGGTCATCACGATCTTGCTGTCGGAATAGTTGCGCATCGCCAGATGCAGCACTCCTTCGCGGGTCGCCAACGCGAGCCGTTCGGCGTCCTGCGGAGTGACCAGCACGGTGACCACCTTCACCAACTGCGGCTCGTCCTTCTTGTTTTCGACCTCTTGGGCAACCGCGAGGACTTCGACGTTCTGAAGCACGATCTTGGAAAATGGTTTGTCGCCCTGCCCGGTGCCCTGATTGGAGACTGCGATAAGAATGTCAACCCGCGCATGCGGCAGGATGAAGCCCGCGATGTCGCTGACCTCATCGACCTGGACCGAGACCGCACGCATTCCGGGTGGAATCAGCAGCGGCATTACCCCGGCCGTCTTCTGACCCAGGAAAAGTTTCGCAGCGACGATGGGCTCGTTGGTGACGAACTGATTCTTGACAAAGGCGCCCGCCACCTGGCTCGGATTGGTGAAGGCACCATCCGGAATCGCGTCGGCGGACCACCGGGCCAGCTTCAACTGGCCGGGATCGATCTTACTGCCGAGCGGCATGTCGGTAGCGGCCACCACGATATAAACCGTTTTGGCCATCGCCTTCTGGACCTCGGCCTCCCTCTTTTTGAGGGCGCTATACACCACGACCGAGGCCAGCATCGCCGCCAGACCTGCGAGCGCGACAAAAATCACTGGCCGTTTCATGTTCTTCTCCCCCGCCGGCCCACCTCACGCAGCCGGACGATTCATTGCTTCACCAGATCCGCTTCCCCACCCCTGGCCGATCTCGATACCTCGTCGAGCGACCAGCGCGCAGGCAAGGTGCATTGCCTGCGCGCTTTCTTAAGATCGAATGTGCCGCTCGCCGTCACCGCGGTAGGGCGCGATGCGCTCACAGGGAACCGTCGATGGAGCTCAACAGCGACCCGACGATGGTTCCCGAAGTCTGATAGAGCGAAACGACGACGACTGCGATCGTGGCTAGAATTAATGCGTACTCGGTCATGGTCTGACCGTCGCAACTCCATATCCTCCTGACAGTCCTGGTCCTCCAGTTCATAGAGAGATCCCCGAGTGGCCAGTGAACGTTTGCCAGGCAGGAAGCGATGCGCAGCCTGCTTCCCACCTGTGCCATTTACAGGTTGCCGTCGACCGAGGTGAGCAGTCCGGTGATGCTGGTGCCCATGGTCTGGTAGCCGATGTAAACCACTACCGCGACCGCCGACAGAATCAGCGCGTACTCGGTCATGGTCTGGCCCTTGTGCCACTCGCGAGCCAATAGACATTTGCGGATAATCCATTCCATCTTCGTTGACTCCCCTTGTCCTTCTGGCATCCGGAAGTTGATTCTTGCCGGATGCGATTACTGAGTTATCGGACCAGACATTCAAGCGGCGCCGAAGTGGACTTGGATTAGTTCCGCTGGAGTGGCCCACCGGTTCCAGATGATCAACGCCGGTGCCGATTGTCTCGGCCACCTGGGCCATCAACTCTGGACGAGATGACTTCACTATTGCCTCCCGGATCCGCGCCGCCCTCCAGCACCGTTTTCGAAGGCTCGCGCCGGCGGCAGAAGCTTCGGACTTGCTGCCGCCAGCGTTGTTCCCTGTTTGCGATGCGCCTCTGACTTAGAGGTTGCCGTCGATCGAGGTGAGCAGGCCGGTGATGCTGGTGCCCATGGTTTGGTAGCCGGCATACACGACCACCGCGACCGCTGACAGAATCAACGCGTACTCGGTCATGGTCTGACCCTTCTGCCAATTCTGCGCCTTGATGAACATTCTGGTGATGAAATTCATTCCCGTGTCCTCCTTAGACTGTTACTGCTTCGGTCTTACCGACCGGTTACCCCTATGTAAGTTCGCGCGTTCACGCTCGGCGAAGGGTTCATGGATCCCGGGGGCGAGGCCGGAGCGTGGGCGGGTAGCGCCGGGACCAGATCGATCGAAATCTGCCCCTCCAGGCAGTACGCCGAACAGTAGGATTTACTGATCGACCTGGTCATATGTTCCGGCGGCATTCCCGCCCTGCGCATCATCGGTCCCCCCCTTCGGGATCAAACCAAAGCGATCTCCCCCCTTGCCGTAGCAACGGAGATGCACAAATGGTCCGAACAGGGACCGAGAGAGCATCTCCCATGCCAGTAAAGCCTAAAGAAAAAGACAGCGATTGCGCGGGAGCAGATTTTCGCTAAAACGCGCTTTTGCAACTGCGGTTGCTGATTCGCAACAAAATTATCGCCGCTGGATTCGCGCCGCCGCCGGGTTTTCGCGGACCCCGCAGTCTTCGACGTACAATTTGTAGGGTATCGATGCGATCGGACCGGCGATGGGGTTTGCCGGACCGCAACAAGCGTTCACTCCAGCCTGTAGGGAAACCCTACTCGGGCTGCGGGAGCCGATCCCGCCACCTTTTGAATCCCAGATACAATGGCGCCCCCGCCGCGATGGTCGCGATTCCAGCCAGCGTCTCCACTGGGCGCGCATTCAGCGCATACACCGCGATCCAGATCGAAATCGCCACGTATGCGACCGGTAGCCACGGATACCACGGCACTTCGAACGGACGCTGAAGTTCCGGACGCCGAATGCGCAGGACGATTACCGCCGCTACCGCGAGCCCAGTGAATACGCTAATTGCGAAACCAGTATAGACCACCAGGCGCTCGAAGGTTCCGAAACATAGAATCAATACGGTCGTCCATAGGCTTTGCAGCACGATCGCGCGCACCGGGATCCCGTGACTTGGATCGATAGCCCCGATCGCACGCGGAAAGAGACCATCACGCGCCATCGCGAAATACACGCGCGGCCCCGCCATGACCATCGCGCTCGACGATCCGAGGATCGCGACCGCCAGGATTGCGGCGACAAGGTGACGCGCCACCGGCCCGAACAGCGCTACCGATGCGGTTTCGGCGATCGTCAGGACTCCGCTCATCGCTCCAATCGGAAGCGCGTACAGATACATCGCGTTCATTCCGAGATAGAGAACGACTACCACCGCGATTCCGGCGACCAGCGCGCGCGGCAGGTTTCGCGATGGCTCGCGGATTTCGCCTGCCATGTATGCCGCCGCATTCCATCCGCTGTACGCATACATCACGAAGATCAGCGAGATTGCCGCGCTGCCGTGGGCCGGAATCGAGCTCAAGAAGTTCGCCGAAGTGCCATGGCCGAGGGTGAACGCCGCACCGATCAGGGCAACCATCGCGCCCACCGTGATCGCGGTCAAAACCCGCTGCATCAAGGATCCGCGCCCCAGGCCGCGGGCGTGTACTGCCGTTAAAGCCCATAGGGTGAGGATTGCCATGAACCGGTCGCTCCACTGGCCGGCGCCGAAAGCGGGCACCAGTCGGTGAAAGTATCCGGTGAATGCGAGCAGACCTGCCGCAATCGCACCGCTGAATCCGACCGACAGCGAGGTCCACCCGCTAAGAAACGCGAGCAGCGAACCGTATGCCTTTCGCAGATAGACATATTCGCCGCCCGCCTGTGGCATCGCGGCGCCTAGTTCCGCGTATGACAAAGCTCCCGCCAACGCGAGCAGACCCCCGACCAACCACAGACCCATCAACCAGGTCGGTGAACCGAGATCGCGTGCGACGAATCCCGAGGTGGTGAAAATTCCGCTCCCGACGGTGTTGCCGATCGCGATGGCGACTGCGCCACCGACGCCGATTCGGCGCGCGAGTCCCCCCGCGTCAATGACGACGCGCTTCGAGGCCATCTGCGCAGGCATCGAGTATCAGCGCGACGCGTTCGATGTTTCCACTGGCTTCTCGAACACGACGCAGTAGTTGCTGAGGATCCAGGAACTGCCCCACTTGTCGTAGGCGTGCTCCAGTTTGAAGCCACTGCGGCTCAACTCGTCTTCGAGAATGTTTTCCGGGATTCCGTGACCGCCGCGATTGGCCGGGACCCCTTCCGGCGTCCAGGGTTTGAAAATCCACGCCGGGCGAAAGTCCTGAATCACCAGCCTGCCACCGGGCCGCAGCGCGCGAAAAATGCTCGCGTCGACGGCCATCGGATCGGTGAAATGGTGGTAGACGCCGATCATGAAAACCGCGTCGCAGCATCCGGCCGGCAAACCCGTCTCGGAAGCGGTGGATTGAATGACGGTAACGTTACTTAGTCCGGCGTCGGACACCGCCTTGCGGATTTCCTGTACCTGCTCAGGGTCGATTTCGGTCGCAAACACGTGACCCGTAGGCCCTACCTGGCGCGCCGCGGCGATCGAAACTGCGCCGGTTCCGGCGCCGATCTCCGCAACTGTCGAGCCCGGATGAAGTTCGAGAAGCGGCGCGAGCGGTTCGAGCTGCGCGGCGGTGCTACTCCAGATCGCGGCGCTTACCGGCGAAGCGATGAGAAATAGCGTGGCGATGCTCAGTAGAAGCAATCTGGGTTTGAGTGAGCGGAAGGTCCGAGCATAAAAACAAAAGCTCATTGGCAACCTCCATGTCTTATGACAAGATACTTGTCATATGGTCCGGAGGTTGTCAAATCGCCCACCCGCAAAGCCGGCGGCATCCACCACCCGCACGAGTGCGCGCGAGGCCGCCGGGCAGGCGCTTTACGAACTGATCTGGGAAATCCCTTTCACCTATTTTCGATTGAATCGAGCGGGCTATCGATGGAGTGCGCCGGCCGGACAGTCGCCCGGCAAAATCAGCCTGCTGCGCAGTCTTGCGATGGAGGGGCCGCAAAGTGTTGCGCAGATCGCGCACAGTCGCCCGGTCTCCCGGCAAGGCGTTCAGCAAACCGCCGATCAGCTGGCCGCCGACGGATTGGTCGAGTACTTCGTCAACCCTACCCACCGGCGCGCGAAGCTCGTCCGAATCACGCCGGCGGGAGAAAAAATCCTGCGCCAGATGCTCGCGCGGCAACGGCGGATGGCAATCGAAATGGCTAAGGGTTTCGATGAACGGGCGCTGAAGAGCGCGGTGGCGGTTTTGCGCGAATTTCGCGAGCGATTATTGAAAGAGGAATCCGCGGAATAAGACGCTAGGTCAGGCCGCCGCTCAGATCCAATTGATCCCCTTCCATGGTATCGCTTCTGGCCGCTGCCCCCGCTTCGAGTTCCAGCGCCCTGCGCGCTCCAAACACCATCGACGAAACTCGCCATGGCTTAAGCGCGTGATTGATTCGGAGTACCCGGTCGGCCTTATCGAGAAAGACGATATCGATCGCGAACCGCATGAAGAACATGTGCATCCACATCAGTGGAAGAAAACCGCCCTCGAACAGCATTCCGGTGCCGGATGCGAGGCCATCGCGTCCAAGCAACCCGCGGCTTTGCGCGGCCATGCTCTCCGCAACCTCGAGCCGTTCGCATAGCACAGTGCCCCGGGTCCGATTCAGTGCGCGCATGGTTTTGCCCGGCCCCAGCTTACCCATCGGATTGATTTTGCCTTCACCCCTGCTTTGCGGCACTGTTTAGCGGCTCGCGCCTATAATAGGATCACATCGACGTTCACTTCGAATAATGGCCTATCTTCCAATATTTCTCGACGTCGCCGCGCGCCGATGCCTGGTGATTGGCGGGGGTGAGGTCGCAGCTCGCAAAGTTGCGAGCCTGCTCGAAGCCGGCGCCGACGTTGAGGTGATCAGCCCTTCGCTGGTCGAGGCGCTTGCCCAACTCGCGCGCGAGGGCCGCATCCGTCACCTGAATCGCGCATACGTGCCGGGCGATATGGCGGGTGCGACGCTGGTGTATGCGGCAACCGACGACGCCGAATTGGATCAGCGGCTATATGCCGAAGCGCGCGGGCGTGGGATACCGATCAACGTGGTCGACGTACCGTCTCTTTGTACATTTATCATGCCCGCGGTACTAACCCGCGGATCGCTGAAAATCGCGGTCTCGACCACGGGTGCCAGTCCCGCGATGGCGAAGCGGATCGTTGCGCGCCTCGAGCGCCTGTTCGGCCCGGAATACGCACTCGCGCTGGAAGTGCTGCGCGCCGCGCGCCTTCATTTGAAGTCGGCCGAACCGAATATCCGAATTCGCGCGGCCAAATTGACCGCCCTTGCAAAATCGCGGATTCCGGAACGTCTCCGAAAAGGCGACCTCGAGGCGGTTGAGAGAGTCCTTCGCCGCGAAGTCGGCGTTGGTCTCGATGCGCTCGGGTTGAGTGGTATCCGCGGTCGCGTCACGACCACTACTTCGCGACTCGCGGGCGAGCCGATCGCTCGGTAGCTACTGAGATGGTTACCCTGTTCCTTCCACCCGCCCTGGTTTGCTATGCAGCGTCGTCCGCGGGCTTCATCGCCGATCGCGCGACGGGGCGCGTGCGTTGGACCGGGTCGGCGGCGGTTGCGCTCGCGGTGGGCGCGGTTTTTCACGCGCTGGACCTGATGGCGCGCGGCATTCAGGCCGGCAATATCCCGGTCGCCAACTTCGCGGAGTCTCTTTCATTTCTCGCATGGCTGGTCGCGCTGATCGGGTTGGTGTTGATTGTAAGATTGCGTATGGCGATCATCGGCGCCGTCATCGGCCCGATCGTGACCGTCGCCGCGCTGGTGTCGTTGCTGACCATGCAGACCACGCGCCTGGTGTTGCCGGAGAGCCTCCGTAGCGTATGGCTGCCGATTCATGTCACGCTGGCGTTCCTCGGCTACTCGATGTTCGTGCTTGCCACCGCGGTTAGCCTCATCTATCTGGTCTACGAATCGAAGCTGAAAACCAAGCGCATGATGCGGCCCGCGCATAGCGACGTTCCAAGCCTCGAAAAATTGGATCGCATCAATTATCGGCTGCTGGTATGGGGCTTTCTGATGTTGAGTCTCGCGATCGTCAGCGGCGCGATTTGGGCCGATGCGACGTGGGGTCACTTCTGGAATTGGGAGCCGGTGGAATCGTGGTCGCTGGCGATCTGGATCCTTTACGCTGCACTGCTCGAATCGCGTCTCACCGTGGGATGGCGCGGCAGGCGCGCCGCGGCGCTGACGATCGTATTGTTCACGGTGCTGGTGGGCTCCTTCGTCGGGGTGAACCTGGCGTTCCCCGGCAAACATGGCGGGAGTTTCGGCTGAGATGGAAAACACGCTCTTCATTCTTGGCGTGAACCATCGCACTGCACCGGTCGCGGTTCGCGAACGACTGGCGTATGCGGAGGCCGAGGTTGCGCTCGCATTGCAGCGGCTCAAGCAGGCCACCGGCATTGGCGAGGCGGCGCTGCTCTCGACCTGCAACCGGGTTGAGATCATAGGGGTCACCGCGGATCCCGATCGCGCCGAAGAGGAAGTGGTGCGCTTTCTCGCCGCCGATCGCGAGGTCGAGTGCGGCAATTTTAGCGACGCGCTGTACCACTTCAATGGACGCGACGCGGTGCGCCATTTGTTTCGCGTCGGCGCGAGCCTCGATTCGATGGTGGTCGGTGAGCCGCAGATTCTCGGCCAGTTGAAACTGGCATATGCGCAGGCTGCCGAAGCCGCGACGGTCGGGCTGGTGCTGCATCGCGCGTTCCACAAGGCGTTTCAGGTCGCGAAGCGGGTTCGCAAGGCCACACTGATCGGCCGGGGCGCGGTGTCGGTCAGTTCGGTTGCGGTGAGCCTGGCGGGACAAATCTTCGACACGCTCGGCAACAAAACCGCGATGCTGATGGGGGCCGGCAAGATGGCGGAACTTACCGCGCGTCATCTGAAGGCGCTCGGCATCGAGTCGCTGCTTATCACCTCGCGCACGTTCGATCGCGCGGTCGCCCTCGCGCGCGAGCTCGGCGGCACTGCGGTGCCGTTTGAAAATTACAAGCCTTACTTGCGGATCGCCGATATTCTGATTGGCTCGCTGTCGGTGACGAAACCAATCCTCACGCATAGCGACGTCGAGGCGACCATTCGCGAACGCAAATATCGCCCCATGTTCATGATCGATCTCGGCGTGCCGCGAAATTTTGATGCGCGCCTGAACGAAATCGAAAACATCTACCTTTACGACATCGACGATCTCGACGCGGTCGCGCAAAAGTCGCTCGGTCAGCGTGAACGCGAAGCCGAAAAGGCCGAGGGCATCGTAGTCGAGGAAATTGATTCGTTCCTGAAATGGCTGGCCGAACTCGAAATCGTACCTACCATCAAGGACATTCGCGTCAGCATGGAACAGTTGCGCGGATTGGAGTTGGCGCGCCATCGCGCATGGCTCAAGACGCTGGAACCGGCCGAGCGCGATCGCATCGAGATGCTGACTCGCGGCCTGGTCAATAAGTTGCTGCATCGCGTGATGGCCGGTCTGCGCCGGACCGAGAGCAAATCACCGGATGCCGTCTACACCGCCGAGATCGCGCGCCGCCTGCTATTGGGCACCAACGGCGGCAATATTGATGAGGTGAACGTCGACAACCTCGAAGACGACCTGGAAGAAGACCTCATCGAGGATGCCGGTGACGACGGCGATCCGCTCTGAGCCGGAGCAAGACATGAAGGCGACGCTCAGAATCGGATCGCGGCCCAGCCAGCTCGCGATCATCCAGGCGGAATTGGTGCGCGATGTCGTCGCCGCGGCGTTGCCAGGCGTCGCGATCGAAATTGTTCCGATCAAAACCAGCGGAGATAAAATCCTCACACCCTCGCTGGCGGATGTCGGCGGCAAGGGACTCTTCATCAAGGAACTGGAGCAGGCGCTGATGGAGCGACGCGTCGATATCGCGGTCCATTCGATGAAGGATCTGCCGGCCGTGCTGGCGCCGGAGTTTCGCATCGTGGCGACGCCGCCGCGCGAGAATCCGCACGATGCGCTCATCACGCCCAATGGGACGCGGCTGAAAGCGTTGCCGAAGGGAGCGAAGCTCGGGAGCTCGTCGCCACGCAGGAAATTCGAAGCGCTGCGGATCAATCCGGGCCTCGAGGTGGTGCCGCTGCGTGGCAATGTCGATACGCGGCTTCAGCGCGTGCTGACCGGTGAGATGGACGCCATCATCCTGGCGATCGCGGGTCTGAAACGGCTCGGCAAGCTTGGGGAAATCAAATACGAGGAATTGGACGAGCGCGAGTTTGTACCCGCCGCGGCGCAGGCGGCTCTAGCGATCGAAGCGCTGGCTGACGGAAAAATCTGCGGCTCCGACGAAATCGATCGCGCGGTCGTATCGTTGAACGATCCGCAAACCGCGTGCGAAACGGCGGCTGAGCGGGCGTTCCTCGCGTCGATTCATGCCTCCTGCGTCACGCCGGTGGGTGTCAAGGCAGCGCATAAAGATGATCATCTTGCGATGCGCGCCATTCTGTTCAACGCCAATGGCTCGCGCCATCTCACGGATGAAATTTCGGAACCCCTCGCAGCAGGAGATTCGATCGCCGCGGTCCGCGCCGGTGAGAACCTCGGCGCTAAGATGATTTCGCGCGGCGCTCGCGACTTGCTTGATGAAATCTGACGCTAGCGGAAAAGTTTGTCTGGTCGGCGCGGGACCAGGCGCCATCGATCTGATCACGATGCGAGGCGCCGATGTCTTGAGTCGCGCGGAGGTCGTCGTCTACGACAGCTTGGTAAATCCAGGATTGTTGCGGCTCGCACCGGCGTCTGCCGAGTTGATTCATGCGGGCAAGCGTGGCGGAGCGCAGAAGGACCTCGAGCAAGCGGAAATCAACGCGATGCTCATCACGCACGCGCGCAAGGGGATGGCGGTGGTACGGCTCAAGGGTGGCGACCCGTTCATCTTCGGGCGCGGCGGTGAAGAGGCCGAGGCGCTCGCCGCGGCAGGCGTCGCGTTTGAGGTGGTACCCGGGATCACCTCGGCGATTTCGGTCCCCGCGTTCGCGGGAATTCCCTTGACGCATCGCGACCACGGCTCATTTGTCGCGTTCGTCACCGGCCATGAGGATGCCGCAAAGGATTCGTCATCGGTGCCATGGGATGACCTGGCGCGTGCGGCGAACAGCCGCGGCACCATCGTGATCCTGATGGCGACCGCGCGGCTGCGCGGGGTTCTGAGGCGCCTCACGGATGCGGGTTTGCCGGGCGCGACTCCAGCCGCGGCCATTCAGTGGGGCACAGTCGCAAATCAGAAAACCGTCGCGGCGACGCTGGCGACGTTGGCCGATGCAGTCGATCGCGCGAAGCTCGGCGCGCCCGCAATCGTGGTGGTTGGGCAGTGCGCGGACCTGCGCGAGCATCTGAAGTGGGCCGAGCAGATGCCGCTGTTTGGGCGGCGCATCGTCGTTACCCGCGCGAGTGACAAAGCGTCAGCGTTCGCGCGTGAGTTGCGGGCGCTGGGCGCCGAGGTGATCGAGTTTCCAACCATTGAAACGGCGCCGCCCGATTCATACGCGATGCTCGATGCGCAGATAGCGCGGCTCGACGCATTCGACTGGATCGTGTTCACCAGCGCGACCGGCGTCGAGACCTTCATCGAACGGCTGAAAACCCTACAAAAAGATATCCGTGCAATCGGCAAGGCGCGCATCGCCGCGATCGGGCCGGCAACGGCCGAAGCGCTGCGAGCATACGCGATCATCGTTGATGCAATGCCGACCGAGTATCGCGGCGAGGCGATCATCGATGCTATCGGCATCGACCAAATTCGCGGCGCGCACATCCTGATTCCTCGGGCGCAGGTGGCGCGCGAGGTGCTGCCGGATTTGCTGCGCGAAAACGGTGTTGCGGAGGTCGTGGTCGCGCCCGCCTATAAAACCATTGCGCCGTCGGGCGCCGCGCTCGAGCGCGTCCGTGAGACTCTGGCTGCGAGTGGGTACGATCTGATCGCATTCACCAGCTCCAGCACCGCTGCGAATTTTGTCGCGATTACCGGCCAACCTGAACCCGGCGCGAGGGCGGCCGCAATCGGGCCGATTACTGCCGCCACGGCCGAGAAGCTCGGCTTCGATGTCGTGGTGACACCGCCCGAGTACACGATTCCCGCGCTGCTCGATGCGATCCGCGACTATTTCGCATCGCCGCCGCGCGCGAGGTAGTCTCTTCTCCGAGAGGTGGCCGCCATGGCATTTCCGATAAATCGCCCGCGTCGGCTGCGCCGCACCGAGACGCTGCGGCGCATGATTCGCGAGACCCGGCTCTCGCCCGACAATCTCATCCAGCCTTTCTTCGTGTGTCCAGGGCGCGACGTGAAGCGGCCCGTCAGCTCGATGCCGGGAGTGGCGCAGCTCTCAGTCGACAATGTCGTGAGCGCGGCGCGCGAGACTTATGCGGCGGGCGTTCCAGCGATCATCCTGTTCGGAATTCCGGAACGAAAAGACGCACTCGGCAGCGAGGCGTGGAACGATTCGGGAGAGGTGCAACGCGCAATCCGCGAGATCAAGGAGCGCGCGCCAGGCCTGAGCGTCATCACCGATGTGTGCATGTGCGAGTACACCGACCACGGCCATTGCGGAGCGATCGTCGGCACCGAGGTTGATAATGACGCGAGCCTCGAGCTGCTGGTGCGCGAGGCGCTTTCTCATGCCCGCGCTGGCGCCGATATCGTGGCGCCTTCGGACATGATGGATGGGCGGGTTGGCGCGATTCGCACGGCGCTGGATCAGAACGGCTTTGCGCACGTCGCGATCATGGCCTACTCGGCGAAGTTCGCGTCGGCATTCTATGGACCGTTTCGCGAGGCCGCGGAGTCAGCGCCAAAGTTCGGAGACCGCCGCTCCTATCAAATGGATCCACCCAACGGCGACGAAGCGATGCGCGAGGTCGCGCTCGATCTGGAGGAGGGCGCCGACATTGTGATGGTGAAGCCCGCGCTGGCGTACCTCGATCTCATCTATCGCGTAAAGCACGAGTTCAACGTTCCGGTCGCGGCGTACAATGTATCGGGTGAGTATTCGATGATTCGTGCGGCAGGCCTCAATGGATGGCTTGACGAGGAACGCACCATTATGGAGGTGTTGACTTCGATTCGTCGCGCCGGCGCGGATTTGATTCTGACCTACTTCGCCACTGAGGTCGCAAAAAAGATCCAGAAGTAGAGTGAGAGAATCGACGATCATATCGGCGCGCGATGAAAGTTCGCGAGATATTGCGATTGCTGGAAGATGATGGTTGGTATTTGGTATCGACCCGCGGGAGTCATCGGCAGTACAAGCACGTTTGGAAGCGAGGGCGCGTAACTGTGGCAGGTAAAATGTCCGACGACTTGGCAGTCGGCACTCTGCGCAGTATTTTTAAGCAGGCGCAATTTACGCAGGATGATTGATGCGGTACGCGGTTATAATCGAAAAGGGAAAGAAAAATTTCAGTGCTTACGTTCCCGACATCCCCGGATGTGTCGCGACTGGTAAAACCCGGAAAGCGGTGGAACGTCAACTCCGTGAGGCTATTGAACTTCACCTCAATGGCTTGCGCGAGGACGGAATCGCAATACCCAAACCAACCAGCATCTGCGAGTACATTGAGTTGTCGCGCTAATCTCTTCTTCCTGGCTTAAGGTGCGATTCGTAATAAGGGCGCATCGCGCGGAGCGAGCGCATCTGATGATACGCCAGCTCGTCGTCGGGGTAGCGATGCTCCGGTCCCAGGACACATCCGGCGCGCGCATGGCATCGCGGCATGCAATCCACCTCCACCTCGACGCGATGAGACAGACACTTCGGAATGTCCCATCCATTCGCGGCGCTCACCGCATTCGCGGGGCATGCGCTGATGCAGGTGCGCGCGGTGCAGGACGGACACGGATCGAAGTCGCGCCCTTCGCCCGGCTGATCGATTAGCTCGCTAACCAGAATCGCAGCGCGAAATGCGATCCATGGCCCATAGACTGGATGCACCACGACGCCGAGGATGCTCGGCCCGCTGAGCCCCGCGGCCTTGCCGGCTTCCATGAAGTTCAACGTCGGTCCATTTCCCATGAATGGATAGATGATCGTATACGCGACCGCTGATCGCGTCAGCACCGGCGCGATATCGCGGTCGATGACGATACGGGTGAAGTCATCTAGCGGGTTGTCGTGCGCGGTCCAGCCCGGATTTTTATCAGAATGCTCTTTGAAGGCCTTCCAAAAAGCGCCGCCGCCGTTGCCGATCACGATGATCGATCGCGCGCCCGGTGCGATTGCGGTCGCCCGATACTCGGGCTTAACCGCCGTGTCGTAGTGATCCGCAGGCGTGGCGGCGACGAGGTTCAGTCCGCTGGCGGCGGCGGAGACTCGAATTGCATCGAGGATCGGGTTCACCCGATCAGATTTATCACAAAACGAATCGCGCGAAGCGTGTGCTCCGCGCGACCATTCGCAGGCGCGCGGTTGCGCGCCCTGGCTATGCGAGGCGAACTAGACTGCTGGACGCCGGCCCGCGACAAGACCGACCAGGAACAGAATCAGAAAAACGAAGAAGAGAATTTTCGCGATGCCCGCGGCTGCTCCGGCGATTCCACCGAAGCCGAGAATACCGGCGATAATCGCGACGACCAGGAAAACCAGTGCATAGTGCAGCATATTGATCACTCCATCTTGGGCGTGCGCAGGTTCAAGTAGCGGCGCGGAGAGATAATCGCCCGCCCGATGGGAGATCAGACGGCCTAATGCCCCCGGAAATTCAGCACGGAAATTCAGCGTTTAATTTCAAGCGATTTTGTAAGTCACCAGGGCGTCTGCGACCAGCGCATCGAAGCGATCGCGAATCTCCACGCCGATGCTCGCGACGCGTTTGCCGGCGCGACGCACCACCGCCTTCGCGACCAGGTCCGACTGGATTCCAGGGCCGGTGTAGTTCACCGTCATCGAAATGGTCATGCTCCGTTGAGTCTGTTCGAGGCTCCAGATTGCAGCGCAGGCAGTGAAGTCCGCGAGCGACGCGATCGCCCCGCCATGGATCGGCACCTGCGGTCCGCCATCGTTCAGGAGCTTTTCCGAGAACGGCATCCGCACCACCGCCATCCCGCTTTCTGCGGAGACGATTTGCAAGCCGAGCATCGCGGAGAAGGGCGCGCGCTCGAGCGATGCCATCGCCATTTTCTGTTCCGGCTTCATACGCTGATTCAGCCTCGCGATCGTGTAGCCAGCTTGATTGCGAGGTCGACCGCTTCACGAGGAGTGCCGGCTCGCTGGAGGCCTTCGATCTCCGGCCATGATTTGAGTGCGACGATGGGGCGGCCGAACTTTTTCGCGAACCCGATTTCCGCCAAAGTGCCTCCTTCCCCCGCCATCGCGATCACGGCATCCGAACTGGCCACGATGATCGCATTGCGCGCCTCGCCCATTCCGGTCGCGATCGCGAACTCGATGAATTCATTCGCACTTGAGCGGTCGTAGCCTGGCAGGATGCCGATGGTATGTCCGCCCGCATCGCAGGCGCCTTGTGCCGCAGCGCGCATCACGCCGCCGCGCCCGCCGTTCACCAGCACTGCGCCGCGCGAGGCAATTTCACGCCCGACCTCGCGGGCCATCGCGCATACGTCTTCCGGTGCGTCGCCAGCACCTATGACCGTGAGCATCAGCGCGCGCGGCATCAGGCATGCTCCAGAAGCTCGGGCAACTCCGCGAGATCGCGAATGATGTAGTCGGGCTGCGCTACGCCATCAGGAATCGGCAAGGCATGGCGGCTGATCCACGCAGCTGACATACCGACCGCTTTGGCGCCTCCTACATCATGATGCGGTGTGTCGCCGACGAAAAGTATCTCGGCGGCGGACAGGTCGAGCATCGCCAGCATTCGCTGGAAGATTTTAGGATTCGGTTTTCGCAGCCCCAGGTCAGCCGAGATGATGATGGCCTCGAACTTTTCCTGGACCCCGGTGTCCGCCATGATTTCCCATCCGGTTTTGGAATCATCGAAATTCGACAACAGGCCGAGGCGATATCTCTCCGCGAGTCGGCGAACCGCGTCTTTCCGCGCAGCCGGCGCCGAGGTGACGCTGCGCACTCCGCGCATGTGAATTCGGGTCAGCTCCTCGGCCAGCCGAGCATCATTGAGTCCGAGGCGTTGCAACGTCCGCACAAAACGCTCGAAGCAGGTGATCTCAATACCCTCGCGTTCGCGCTCATGGTTGATGTCCTCATAGACCGCGGTGTAGGCGGTCATGAAGGTATCGAGGTCGTAGCGCGCGCCGAGCGCTTCCGCGATTTTCGGCAGAATCCAGGGGATGGTCGTGTGCATGTCGCGGCCCTTCCAACGCATCACCGGGAGTCCATCGGGATCCCAGTTCACCAGCGTATCGAAAAGGTCCAGAACGATAGCTTTGAACATTGTTATCTCGAGCCCGACGCTACGAGTTCAGCCACGAGGCGCCAGCGCGGCGGCAGTGCCCAACAACGCGACCAGGTCGAGCAGCAGCACGGCTCCATTGAGCATCACGGAGGTGTGATGGAGATGGTCGAACTCGGCCTTGGTGGCGGGGTCCGGGTTGGCCTCTTCGGAGACGCCTCGAATTGCATCGACGCGAGGGCGCACCACACCGCCCGCATAAATGGTGCATCCGAGCGCGAGGGCAATCGTGACGGTGCTTGCCAACCACCAGACGCGCGGGCCTCGGCCAAGAGCCAGCAGATAGATCGCGATGATGAAGGCTATCCCTCCGGCCACATATCCCAGGATGTAGTAGCGGGGGAAGATGACGCTGACGACTTTGCCGGCGTCGGGCCGCGCTAACACGGTAAAGACAACTGGAGCTGTGAAAAACGAGAAGAATATTATCGAGCCAAGCCAGCATACGAGTGCGAGCAAATATATGAAGATGACTAGGATCATCGGTATCGTCCATTTGAAGTTGTCATGCAGTTGGCTATCGCTGGTTTAGTTGAGCAGAGGCTTCGATGCGCCCGGCAGCGGCTGACGCTGTGCGAAACCACTCTCGATGCCATGCCATGCGACGATGCGCGGTTCGCCGAACTGCCAGCATAGGAACACCACTTCGTCCTCGTCGTCACCCTCGGCTTCGATGAGAAATGGGAAATCCACCAGACCCTGGTCGATATCCTTCAGGAAGCAACCCATGTCCTGAATTTCGCTGGCGATTTCGCTCATCCGGGACGCGAGCGGCCTAAGCTCGGGATAGCGCGCGATTACCTTGGGCAGGTCGAGCTGTTCCAGCTTATCGTCGAAGCGGGAGAGGTCGCCGATACGTTTGCGCATCGCACCGGCCTGGACCTGGAGGTCGCGAATCAGGATCTCGAGGCGCGGAATCAGCTCGTTTGCTTCGTCGGCGCTGAAAAGCTTCTCAAATCGATGTTTGGCCAAAGTTTTTTCCGCTGCTAGCGCGACGCCACGACCATGCTTACGTTTGATCTCACGGAGATTATCTTGTCTGCCTTGTACCCGTATACTACGGTAAACCGAGAGCCGGTCGAAAGAAGCTGGATGAGTTGGGCGGCGAGGTTCTCTCCAAAAGGGTATAACCGCTAATGTCAGATAAGCCCAAGGGTGAGAAGAAGTTCGACGTTGAAGAGGATCTTAGCCGGGTTGAGATACCTGATATCCTGCCGGTCCTCCCGCTGCGCGGAATAGTAATTTTTCCGAGCCAGATTCATCCGTTTCTGGTGTCCCGCCCAGCCTCCCTCAAACTCATAGATAGTGTAGGCCAAGGCAATCGGATTGTCGCCCTGGCCGCACAGAAGAATCCCGAGGAAGAGAACCCCGGCCCCGAGGGCGTGTATCAGCGCGCCACCGCGGTTCGCATCCTTAAGATGCTGCGCTATCCGGACCAGAGCGTACGCGTGTTGGTGCAGGGCCTCGCGCGGCTGGAGCTGCTCGATTTCACCCAGCGCGATCCTTATTTCAAGGCGCACGTGCGACGGCTGGCCGATGAGCTGGTTCCCGACAAGGAAGTCGAGGCGCTGCAGGCGCACCTGGTCAGCCAGTTTTCAAAATTCGTCTCGCTGGTTCCATATCTCCCCGACGAATTGCAGGGAATCGCGATGGGGGTGCACGAGCCGGGCCGGCTAACCGACCTGGTCGCCTCCTATCTCAAGATCGCAGTCGAGGAAGCGCAGGATCTGCTTTCCAGCACCGATGTCCGCCAACGGCTGGAGAAGCTTATCGCGATCCTGACCCGCGAGATCGAGCTCCTCGAACTGGGGCACAAGATTCAGTCGCAGGTGCAGACCGAGCTCAACAAGAATCAGCGCGAGTACTACCTGCGCCAGCAGCTCAAGGCGATCCAGAAGGAACTCGGCGACGGCGATTCGCGCTCTGGCGAGCTGGAGGAAATCGAGAAGAAGATCGAAGCCGCCAAGATGCCGGAAGAGGCGCGCAAGGCGGCCGACAAGGAACTCGAACGCCTCAAGATGATCCCGCCGGAGTCGGCCGAGCATACCGTCGTGCGCACCTACCTCGATTGGCTGGTGACGCTGCCGTGGGCGATTTCGACCGAAGACAACCTCGACATCAAGCATGCGCGCACGGTGCTCGACGAGGATCACTACGACCTCGAGAAGATCAAGGAGCGCATCCTGGAGTTCCTTGCGGTGCGCAAGCTGAAGAACGATACCAAGGGGCCGATCCTCTGCTTCGTTGGGCCGCCGGGAACCGGCAAGACCTCGCTCGGACGCTCCATCGCACGCGCGATGGGTCGCAAGTTCGTGCGGCTGTCGCTGGGCGGCATTCGCGACGAGGCGGAGATTCGCGGACATCGGCGGACCTACATCGGATCGCTGCCGGGCCGCATCATCCAGGGGATCCGCAACGCGGGTGCCAATAATCCGCTGTTCATCCTCGACGAGGTCGACAAGCTCGGCGCCGATTTCCGCGGCGATCCGGCCGCGGCGTTGCTCGAGGTGCTCGATCCCGAACAGAACAACACTTTCCAGGATCATTACCTCGACGTTCCGTTCGATCTGTCCAAGGTGTTGTTCCTGACCACCGCCAATGTGCTCGACTCCATCCCGCATGCGCTGCTGGACAGGATGGAGGTGCTGGAGCTGCCGGGTTATACCGAGGAAGAAAAACTCGAAATCGTCAAACGGCACATCCTGCCGAAACAGCTGATCGAGAACGGGCTCGGCAACCTGAAGATCGATTTTGCGCCGGAGGCGATTTCCGAGGTAATTCGCAACTATACGCGCGAGGCCGGCCTGCGCAACATCGAACGCGAGATCGCGCACGTCTTTCGCAAGATCGCGCGCGGCGTCACCGAGGACCAGCAGCCGCCCGAAAAGATCCTGCCCGAGATGATCCAGAAATATCTGGGGCCGCCCAAGTTCTTCGCCGAAGTCGCGGATCGGACCCAGGACCCCGGGGTTGCCACCGGGCTGGCATGGACTGCCAGCGGCGGCGACATACTGTTCATCGAATCCACCAGGATGAAGGGACAGAAGGGCCTCACGCTGACCGGTTCGCTGGGCGACGTAATGAAGGAATCGGCGCAGGCGGCGCTTTCCTACATCCGAGCGCGCGCCGATCGGCTCGGGATCGCGCCCGACTTTTACGACACCTCCGACATTCACGTGCACGTGCCGGCCGGCGCGATTCCCAAAGACGGGCCGTCCGCCGGTGTCACGCTGGCGACCTCGCTGGCATCGTTGCTGACGGGCCGCCCATGCAAGCCGTACGTTGCGATGACCGGCGAGATTACGCTGCGAGGCAAGGTGCTGCCGGTCGGCGGCATCAAGGAGAAAGTGCTCGCCGCACGCCGTGCCGGAATCAAGACGATCATCATGCCGCGGCGCAACGAGCGCGACCTCGAAGACATCCCCGAGGAGTTGCGGCGCGAGTTGACGATGCACTTCGTCGATACTGTCGATGAGGTTTTGGGCTACGCGTTGCGCAACGGCGACGAAGCCGAGCAGGCCGAGGAATCGCGCCCCGAGCGGACCGTGCTCAACTGAAACGTCGAAACCTGTGAACGATAAGGGCCGCCGAGGAATCGGCGGCCCTTTTTTTTGGCGTCAGTTCTTGAGGAAGTTGCCCAGGTCGCTGCCGATCCAGATCGTGGTGCGCGCAATCGCGCGAGTCCGAAGGTCCGCCAGCGCCTGCAGATCCACGTCAGTGCGGTATCGCTCGAATGCCTGCTCGTCGGGAAAGGTGACCAGGTGCACCTCGTGCGGATGTCCCGAATCGGCGCTGGCCAGGAATCCGATCCTGCGCTCGATGCGACCGCCGTAGCGCTGCATGATCAATTCGGCCGCGGTTTCGAACTGCTCGAACTCGGTCTCGCGGCCGGGATGAATGAACAGCGACGCTACTATGCTCACTTTGGTCAGCATGCAAAAAAGAGGATCGCATGGTGACGCAAAGCTGTGCGTTTGTCATGCGTCGAAAATGGTGGGAACTGGGGATAAACTGTATCCATTGCAAACTGATCGCGAGGCGATCTCGTTGCGATTGGTCCGGCGGCTTCGCTACTGTTCGCTTTCCTCCTGGGAGCTGCCGTGAGCGGCTATCTCCCCCATTACGCAGGTCTCGGTTTTGAAATGAAGATTGCGATAGTCGGCGCGGAAATTTCACCATGGGCCAAAGAGGGCGGTCTCGGCGATGTCATCAGCGCGCTGCCGGTCGCGCTCAAGAAAATCGGCGCCGAGCCGATCCTCATTCTGCCGGCCTATCGAGCGCTGTTGCGTGCGCTCAAAACCACTACCGTCGCGGAGCATGACGACGCCGTGTTTGGCCATGGGATGGAGACCTTTTCGATTCTGCAAGCCGAAGGGCCGGCCGGCGTCCCGATCTACCTGATCAACCATGAAGGATTTTTCGATCGCGACGGCATCTACAGCGAGCGCGGCAAAGTCTACTACGACAATGTGATGCGCTACATTTTCTTCGGCCGGGCCGCCGCCCTGGTCGCCGCCAACTACATTCATCCCGATGTGCTGCATGCGCACGACTGGCATGCAGCGACCGCCAGCATCGTGATGCGCGCCGACGAGCAAATCCGCGCGAAGTTGCGCAACACCATTTCCGTCTTCACCATCCACAACCTCGCGTTCCAGGGCGTCTTCGATCCGGTCGATTACCCGCTGCTCGGGATCAATTGGAGCCATTACACCGTCGACGGCCTGGAATTCTACGATCACGTGAATCTCATGAAGGGCGCGGTCGTGTTAAGCGACGCGGTGAGCACCGTAAGTCCCACCTATGCTGCCGAGGCGGTGAGCGACCCCGATTACGGCTTCGGGCTGGAAGGCGTGCTGCAACAAAAGAGCGCGCATTTTCGCGGCATCCTCAATGGTGCGGATTATTCCGAATGGAATCCCGCCACCGACCAGCACATCGCGGCGACTTATACGCCCTCGCGCCTCGACGGCAAGAGCGCGTGCAAGGGCGAGATCCTCAAGGCCGTCAAACTGGCGCCGCGCGAGGGAGTGCCGCTGGTCGGGATGGTCTCGCGGATGACCTCGCAAAAGGGCTTCGACCTTTTGCGCGATGCCTTCGATCGCATCATGACGCTGGATTTACAGATCGTCATGCTGGCTAACGGCGATGCTTCCTTCGAAGCGTACTTTCGCGATGCGCAACGGCGCTTTCCCGACCGATTCCGCCTGCTAGGCGAATTCGACAACGTTCTCGCGCACAAGGTTCAGGCGGGCTGCGATGCCTTCCTGATGCCCTCGCGATTCGAGCCGTGCGGGCTCACCCAGATGTACGCCATGAAGTACGGAAATCCGCCGGTGGCGCGCGCGACCGGCGGACTATGCGATACAGTCAGCGAATACGAATCCAAGACCGGCAAGGGCAACGGCTTCGTGTTCGAGCCGTATCAGACCGAAGACCTGCTCGCCGCTCTCAACCGAATGATTTCGCTGTTCAGGACCCGTTCGCAATGGCGCAAGCTGATGGCGAATTGCTTCGCGGCCGACTTCTCCTGGGACAAGTCCGCGCGGACCTACATGGAATGGTTTGAGCGGCTTCATCGCGAACGCCGCGCCACCGCGCCCTCGAAGTCGGACTAATGCCCGCGCCCGCTCGCAAGTACGTCATCTATGCCGATGGCGCATGCCTCGGTAATCCGGGTCCCGGCGGATGGGGTGTCGTCATAGCCGAACCTGCCGGCGAGTATCGGGAGCTGAGCGGCGGTCCCTATCCGGCGACCACCAACAACAAGATGGAAATCACGGCTGCGATCGAAGGACTGCGCAACGTCGAGCCGGGCTCCGAGGTCATCGTGCGGAGCGACAGCTCCTATCTTGTGAACACCATGATGCTCGGCTGGAAGCGCAAGGCGAACGAGGAGTTCTGGCGCGACCTGGATCGCGAGGTCGCCTCGCGCAAGGTGCGCTTTGAATGGGTGCGCGGCCACGCCGGCGACAAGAACAATGAGCGCGCCGATCAGCTCGCGGCGTCAGCAGCAAGAGGCGTCAAGCTGGAACTCGAGGGAGACGCGGCGGGCGAGAGGAGCGAGAGCGACCTCGAAAAGCTGGAGCCGCTGCTCAAGCCGGGCGAGTCGATTCGGCGCTGTGCGCGATGCGGACAGTCATTTGTATCCGACACGTCGGCTGGTGTATCCGACGAGCCCGAGCGTCGCTACTGCGCGCTGGTCTCCTGTCAGTTGAAGGCGCGCACGAGGAAGTGATCGCGCGCCATCCCGGATTCCGCAGCACCAGTTCGATCACCACAGATTCGGAATCATTGCGTCGCTCTCGTCCTGGTACTGCCGATACTCGTCGCCGTAGCGCTCGATGAGCTGCTTCTCCTCCTGCTTGATCAAACCATTCATCACCATCGCGACGATGATGATGGTGAGCACCGCGGAGATCGGCGCTCCATATGCGATTGGCCATGCAATCAGCGCGAAGTACATTCCCGCGAAAACCGGATGCCGGATGAAGCGATAGAATCCGCGCCGGACCAGCACGCGCGTGTCGACTCCATTGCGCTTCTCAAACGCGAAGAACCCCAACTGCACGCGCGCTCCCAGCGCGAGCCAGAGCCCGCCCAGTTCGAGCGCGAGCGCGAGCCCGCTGAGCCATCGCGGGGCCTCGCCGCCCCATAGATAGGTGCGCTCGAAGGGCGCCGCGAAGAATAGCAGCAGCAATGGCGCTTGCTCGCCGATGCGCTTGGCCAGCGCGTCGCGTGCGGGATCGGGACCGTATTCCTCGCGGACCAGCAAATCGGCGCATCGAAAACCCGCATACGCCAGCAGGTACGCGGCGATATAGGTATGCGCGGTGAAGTAGCTGGTGATCGCCAGCCCGAGCGCCACCGAGCCGACCACCGCCACCATGAATATCAGCAACTCGCCAAGCCGTAGGAAAAAGTTTCGATCGGGCAGGTTGGGCGGAATTGGCTCCAATCGAATTTCGGGCGGCTTCTCGGAAGGCGTAACCGCGGGCTCGATGAGTGAGCCGGTCGATTTCGCGGATGGCCCAGGCGGAGGCGGACTGCTGGCATCGGACATGATCGAAATCTCTCAAATGCTGAACGGGAAGGAAAGACCATTAATGAAGGAGAAGGCTGCGGCAGCTTTGAGCAGTAAAATCGCTGCATGCTGGAGCATGCGCAATTCGCGAACTGCGATTACATTCTGCGATTCCGAACATAGTGCGAATTACTTCTCGCGTAATGCAACGTTTTTGATGAGTCAAAAAATCCAACAAAATCAGCCTATTTTGCCTTTTACCTATTCGCGAAATGCTTCTAGGGGCCAGGATTGGGTCAGAAACAGCACTTTTCCACGATGGCACTGACCTTGCTCAAGTGACCCATATCGAGACTGACGGAGGAGATAACAACATGAACGCACAAGCCAACGAAGCGACCATCCGCGGATACATCCGCAGCGACGAACAGACCAGCGCAGCCACCCAGCGTGCCCAGTACGCGATGCTCAACGAACTTCCCGGCATCGTGTTCGGGCTCCTGACTCTGGCCTGGATCGTCACCTCGCTGGTCGGCCTTGCCTGATAAGCGGGTCGGGAAAAAGAACCTCGAAACCTTGAACTGAACCTTGGAGAAAGAAAATGAACGCACGATTCAATGAAGCAACGATTCCTGGATTGGTGGAGAACGAAGAGACCAGCGAAGCGACCCATCGCGCTCAGTATGCGATGCTCAACGAGCTGCCCGGAGTGGTGTTCGGGTTCCTGACGCTGGCCTGGATCGTCACCTCGCTGTTCGGGTTGGTCTGAACCGGAAGATGCTCCCGATGGGCATTGATCGAAGCGCTCGCGGTTTCGCTGACTGCACGCTTCATAACGGTGAGAGACACCAGGACAATCGCGGCGGTGAGTAAAATGGTGAACCAAATCATGGCACGGATGCGGCTGAGCATCGAGTTCAGCCGCTCCACCGTGAACGGCTCTCCGTCGCCATGCGCGGCAACTTCCTCCTGCCGCCCGATCCGAAACGCCAGCCCGAACGTGATGTAGGTCTGGACGAAGATGAGCAAGAACGCCAGCCCCAGCTTCAGCGACAGCGCAGCCCAGATGTGGCTGAAGTATTCGAACTTCATCTCGGCTTTGACGTCGGTCAGACGCATTGCCCCGGTGATGACGACGATGCCGAGCATCGCAATCGTGAACGGATTGTAGAATTTGAATCCGGTGATGAGCGCCGCCCGGCGCCGAGATTCATCACCCGCCTGCTCCGCAACCGGCAACAACATATAGATCACCGCGAACTGCGCGCCGAAATACGCAGACATCGCGAGGATGTGGACCCAGATCAGGATGTTGGCGCTATCCATGAAATTGCCGAACTAGTTCGAGTATCGGAGTCGCGCCGCCACCGCAAGATGTCGGCTAATCACGCGGATCGAAATCGAGCACGTTGGTGCGCGCCAGTTGCGAATACCAGCGTCCGCTTTCCTTGATGATGCGCTGCTGGGTCTCGAAATCGCAGTAAACGATTCCGAAGCGCTGCTGGAAGCCCTCGGCCCATTCGAAGTTGTCGGTGAACGTCCACAGGAAGTAGCCGCGCACATCGGCGCCCTTCTCGATCGCGCGTCCCATCTCGGAGATGTATCCGCGCAGGAAGCGGATGCGGCGCGGGTCGCGAACCACGCCGTCGGCATCGGGCTTCTCGCCGTATGATGCGCCGTTTTCGGTGACGTAGATCGGCATCTTCGGATAGTCGTGCGCGATGCGCAGGATCATTTCGGACAGCGCCCGCGGATAAACCTCCCAGCCGAAATCGGTCAGCTCGTTTTCCTCGCCATGATATGCCGGCCGCGTGCCCATCATGGTGTCGTGCGGGTCGTGTGCAATCGTCATCCGCGTATAAAGGTTGATGCCGATGAAATCGAGCGGCGCCTTCACCAGCTCCATGTCACCAGGCCGCACGTCGAGCCACTCCTCCTCGGTGCCTTCGAGGAAGATTTTCGGATAGCGGCCCTCCATCGCGGTCTCGAGGAACCAGACGTTGTTGAAGCGATGGTAGCGCTCGGCGGCCTCGCGATCCTCGACGGAATCGGTCTTGGGGAAAACCGGCTGCATGCTGAACGCGGTGCCGACCATCTCCGGCTTGGTGTTGGCGCGGATCGCGCGAACGCCCAACCCCTGCGCCAAATTGACCACATGGCCGGCCTTCATCGCGAGTTTGCGATTCTGAATTCCCGGCGCGTGGATGCCGAACATGTAGCCCAGCACCGTGAAGATCCACGGCTCATTGAACGCCATCCAATGCTTGACGCGATCGCCGAAGTGCTTCGCGCATATGGCGGCGTAGTCGGCGAAGTGGCGCGCGACATCGCGATTGGTCCATCCGCCGAGATCCTCGAGCACCTGCGGCAGGTCCCAATGATAGAGCGTCACGAACGGCTGGATGTTGTGCTTCAGCAGCTCGTCGATGACTCGATTATAGAAGTCGATGCCTTTCTGGTTGGCCTCGCCCTTTCCATGCGGAACGATGCGCGGCCATGCGAGCGAGATACGCGCGGCATTGAGCCCCAGGTCCGCCATCATCGCGATGTCTTCCCGATAGCGATGGTAGAAATCGCATGCGACGTCGCCGGTATCACCATGCTTGATTTTGCCCGGCGTGTGCGAAAAGCGGTCCCAGATCGACTCGCCCTTGCCGTCCGCATCGTGCGCGCCTTCAATCTGATACGACGCGCTGGCGGTGCCCCACAAGAAGTTCTTCGGAAACGTGATCGAAGCCATACGCGTTTATATCTGCGTGTGCAGCGCTATGGAAACACGTCAGCGTTGCGGTTGATCGCGCGCCGGTCTGATCGCAATTCTAGACCAGGAGGTTGCCGAAAATGGGCGCGAATGAAATCTGCCAGATGAGCGCGGTCGATTTGGCCGCGCAGATCCGTACCAGGCAGCTCTCCCCAGTTGAGGTAGTGGATGCAGTGCTGGCGCGGATGGAACGCCTCGAACCGCATCTGCACGCGTTCTGCACCCCGACGCCGAATCTCGCGCGTGCGGAGGCGAAACGCGTCGAACAAGGCATCATGCGTGGCGGCGCGGTCGGACCACTCGCGGGCGTTCCGGTGAGCATCAAGGATCTCATTTTCACCAAGGGCATCCGCACCGTCTCGGGCTGCGTCGCGTATCGCGACTTCGTTCCTGACGAGGACGACATCGTGGTGGAGCGGCTCAAGGCGGCGGGCGCGATCATCCTCGGCAAGACCAACGTCACCGAGCTCGGCTACAGCGCGGCCAGCCACAATCCGGTGTTCGAGACGACGCGCAATCCGTGGGACCTCGGGAAGACTTCCGGCGGCTCCAGCGCGGGCGCCGGCGTCGCGACTGCCACCGGAATGGGGCCGCTCGCGATCGGCAGCGACGGCGGCGGCTCGGTGCGCATTCCGGCGGCGTTCTGCGGCACCTATGGAATCAAACCTTCATTCGGGCGCATCCCGCTGTATCCCGGCGCGCGCGACGAGCGGTATCCCGGCGCGTCGGGATGGGAATCGCTCGAATGCTACGGGCCGTTGACGCGCACGGTGCGTGATAGCGCGCTGGCATTATCGATCATCACGGGTCCAGACATGCGCGATCGTCACAGCCTGCCGCGCGCCGACTTCGATTGGCTCGCATGCTGCGCAGGCGATCTGCGCGGGAAGCGCGTCGCGTTCAGCCGCGATTGGGGCTACATGGCGGTCGATCCTGAAGTGGCGGAAATCGTCGCGCGGTCGGTGCAGGTCTTCGAGCGCGATCTCGGATGTATCGTCGAAGAAGCCAGTCCCGGGTGGGAGAATCCGGCGGCGGCGTTTGCCGCGGTGATGATCGCGGAGACCGACCTGCGCGCGATGCGGGAGATGATTGCGAAGCACGGCGGCGAGATGTCCTCGCACATGGTCGAGTTGATGACGCATCCGTGGAGCGCCGAGGATCTGACCAGCGCGAACATCGCGCGCAAGGCCGCGGTAAACAAGATGGCGCGGCTGATGTCGCGCCACGATCTCCTGCTCACGCCGACTGCGTCGGTCGCCGCGTTTCCGATTCATATGCAGGGCCCCGACAAAATCGCGGGCCGCTATGTGCGCCCCGAGAGCTTCATCGGATTTACTTTCCCGCTCAACTTCACCGGGCAGCCCGCGGCATCGGTGCCGTGCGGCTTCACCCGCGACGGCTTGCCGGTGGGCTTGCAGATCATCGGACGTCACCTCGACGATGCGATGGTGTTGCGCGCTTCCGCCGCGTTCGAAGCGGCGGCGCCATGGGCAGATCTGTGGCCGCCCACTGTTACAAAGCTTTGATTGGACAAGGCCCTCGCTAACGCAGAATTTCCTGGTAGGGGCGGTTCGCGAACCGCCCGCAGCGATGTCAGTGACGGGAGGATCTTTGCGGTTGCGCTATCGTTGCGGGTCGTTTGCGAACGACCCCTACCCGGAATCACAATCGCGGTTTTAGGTGACCGATCCCCGTACGGAAGAGTGGCACGAGGTCGGTGACCTCGCGCCACTCTATCGGTCGCAGAATTAGTGACTAGGCGTGGCCGTGGCGAAGCAGCTTGCCGGGCGTCGCGCCGGTGCACTGATCTTCGCAGAACGTCTCGACCCCATTTACGATGATCGAGCGGTAGCCCTTCGCGCGCTGAACCCGGCGCCATTCGCCGCCCGGCAGGTCATGCGTCACTTCGCCGACCCAGTCCGGCTCGATGTCGAGGCGCTTGAGGTCATACACCACCACGTCGGCCGCCGCGCCCTCGCGCAGGATGCCGCGGTCCTTGAAGCCTGCCGCATGCGCGGGGAGCGCCGAGAGGCGATAGTGCGCCTCCTCGAGCGAGACGCGATTTTCGTCGCGCACCATCCAGCGCAGGAAGTCGGTAGTGAACGCGCCGCCGGTGAAGAACTTGGTGTGCGCGCCGCCGTCCGATACGCCCGGGAACGTGAACTCCGATTTGTTGATGATCTCGGCGTTGTACTCAGCGTTGAACTGCGGGATCGCCTGTTTGAACTCCGCCTTCAGGTCGGTGGCGAGCGACAGATCGATCATCACATCGACTGGATGCTTGCCTTCTTCCTGCGCGATCTGCCCCAAGGTCTTGCCGACGTACTTTTCAAGCTCGGGCTTGTCCTCGACCCATGACACGATGAGCTTGACCAGACGCCCGCCGATGCCCGGAGCGATCTTGTCGAGAATGGCCATCTGCTCATCGCTCTTGACCGCGGCGCGCATGGTGGGGTCTTTCATCTTCGCGGTCTTCTCTTCCTTGGTGCCGATGGTCATGTCGCGCCACGCCGGCGAGGAATCGTACAAGTTCCAATTCTCGAGGGTGAAAGAAAATCCGCTGCGGATGGTGCCGGCCTGGCCAAAAATTGGCAGCCCCTTCTCGCGGGCCTTATGCAGCCAGTCGAGGCTCTTGCGATGCACCTCGGGATTCCTCGTGGCCGCGGTGATCGCCTGGAACAGGATCGGGCGCTTCGCGGTCGCGGCCAGCTTCTCGACAAAAGCCAAATCATCTTTGATGTGGCCGGTCGCCTGCGTGATCTCGATGAAGCCTTCGTCGCGCTCGGCCAGCACGCGCGCGAGATTGAGGATGTCCTCGTCGCACATCGTGTCGGTCACCATCGGCTGGCCGTCGTAGTCCGCCTGCGCCGAATGCTTGCCGAGACGCTGAATCGAGAATCCGCACAGCCCGGCGTCCATGCCTTCGTTCAGCAGGCGGCGCATCTCGGCGCGCTCGGCCTCGGTCGCGGGGCGCGTCTTGGCAGCTTCGAGTCCCATCACGTAGATCATCAGCGATGCGGTCGGCATGTACTGGATGCAGTTGATGCCCTTGGGCGCACGCTGCAATGAATCGAGGTACTGCGGGATGGTCTCCCAATCCCACGTCATGCCCTGCTGCATCGACGCGTAAGGAATCGCTTCGGTGCGCGTCATCATCAGCATCGAGCGGTCGCGACCTTCCGGCTTGACCGGCGCGAAGCCGAAACCGCAGTTACCGAGCACGACGGAGGTGACGCCGTGGTAGCCGGAAATCGTGCACCATGGATCCCAACGGATTTGGGCGTCGTAGTGAGTGTGGAGATCGACGAAGCCGGGAGCGACGATGAGCCCGTCGGCGTCGATGGTCTTTTTGGCGAAGCCGGGAGCGCGTCCGCCGATTTGCGCGATCTTGCCGTCCTTGATGTAGACGTCGCCCTGATAGCGCGGGACGCGGGTGCCGTCGACGATGGTGCCGCCTTTAATTTGGAGATCGATATCCGCCACTTTGGTTTCTCCTTTATTTTCCCTCGACTCCGCTGGCGCTCCGCCTCGGGGCGGCTACACCGCGGCGCCTTCGCGCCCCCTTCGGGAATAGCGCGGAAGCGTAATGCCTAATGAGATCAGCCTGAAATGCTTATACAACTTTCGCCGAATTCCAACAAACCGATCGGTATGGAATTTGGCTGACCGGTTCAATCATCCGAGTACAATCGGTAAAGGTATCGCGTTATGCCAATCGAGTTTCGCGGCGTCGATCACATCTACCTGACCGTCTCCGATTTCCGTCGTTCCGAGGAGTTCTACGATCGCGCTCTGCGCGCGCTCGGGTTTCATCGTGGCGATGCGCCCATCGGCGGCGACCCGCATCGCCACTACTACTGCCGCGAGTTCCAGATCTCGATTCGTCCGGCGCGCAGTTCGGCGTCGCACGATCCCTATGCTCCCGGCTTGCATCATCTATGTATGCGCGTAGCCGACCGCGATGCCGTCGATGCGGCCGCTCAGGCACTGAAGTCCGTCGGCGTCGAGGTCGAGGGTCCGAAGCTCTGGCCTGAGTACCTGCCCGACTACTACGCGCTGTTCTTCCGCGACCCCGATGGAATCAGGCTCGAAATCGTCAACCACATGGAGCGGCGCAAGCAGATGGCGGCGCGATGGGACGAGCTGGAGGGCTTCGAAAATCCGGTCGCGCGGTCGCTCGCGAAGGAGCATGGACGATGACTCTGAAGCTCCGCCGCATCGTCATCTTCACCAACCGGATGGAAGTGCTGACGGCGTTCTATCGCGATGTCATCGGGCTCGACTTGAAGGTGAACGATTCGGGGTGGAAGGAATTCGATGCGGGTGCCGTCGTCATCGCGCTGCACAACGGCACCTCGGAGGTCGGGCGGCGTCCGCCGAAGCTGGTCTTCTATTCCAGCGACGTGGCCGGCACGCGCGAGATGCTGATCCAGCGCGGCGCGAAGATGGGCAAGGTCAAATCCGGGTCTGGCCTCGATCTTTGCGAGGGCAAGGATCCGGATGGCAATCCCTTCCAGCTTTCGAATCGGGAGTGAGACCCAACCCCTAGCCCCTTCCCCTGCTGGGAAGGGGGACCGGAACAGAAACCATTCGGTCATAAAGGGCAGCCTCGATCTTCACTGATTCCCTTCCGAGCAGGGGAAAGGGGGATCGGAACGGGAACCATCGGTCATAGATGGCACCTTCGACCTTTCTGATTCCCCTTTCCAGCAGGGGAAGGGGTTAGGGGTTAGGTCTGCGGACGCTGCGGAGCTACCGCCTCCTCGCCGCGAGCGCCTTCGCACGTCGTCGCTGATGACGATTGCCCGTAAACATTGAACTTAATGGGTTTGCTTTTGCGTTTTCAGTCTCGTCGGAAATGGGATGCGAGGTGTCGGGAAGCGACATTCGAGGTCCTTCGGCAGCCTCAGGACCACTTCTCGGCGATGCCGAGAGGTGGGTTTGCTTTTGCACTTTCGAGCCTGCCGATGGTGGCATGCGAGGTCCTTCGGCAGCCTCAGGACCACCTCTCGGCGATGCCGAGAGGTGGGTTTGTTTTTGCACTTTCGTTAGCAGCGAGGCCTCGACAATCCTGCCATTTCTCAACGCTTGCAATTCCGAGGTGGCCCGTCGAATCGCACGATCGAGACTGCCCGAATACCTGACAATCGCTCTGACGTCCCGCTCACCGGGGATCGTCGGCCTCCATAATCCGGCGCGGCGCAGCTCCTCTCGACGGGCGGTCAGCCGCTCGGCCTCGGCAGGGCTGGCCGCCGCGATGCGCTGGTTCAGCTCGCGCTCCCGATGCTGATGGTATTTGAGGGCCGCGAGATTCTCGTAACGAAGCATCGCCGCCATCCGCACATAGGATTCGGCGATGGTCGCGATGCATGCTTCCTCAAGCGGTCCGGCCGGGTTGAAGTCGGCGCGAAGGCCGTCCAGCGTTTCCTGGAAGTTCCGACGCTGTGTCGGAGTCCATCGTTGCTGCGCCGCGAAGAATCCATGCTTGATGCCATTGCGCGCCACCTTGGCCTTTCCCGCGGCAGTTCGCGGGCCGGTCGAGTGCGCGGCGTTGCGTCGATTGGCCTCGATGCGGCGTGGGGTGAGAACGAGCGAACGGCGCCGCGCATTCGAAGTCGGGGAGGGGACGATACTGGGGCTCGCTGCCATCGCGAATGCCTCCTTGGATAGAGCCGCAAAAACGCGCGGCCATAACCCCTTAGTATTTCCCTATGACATGCAGTTGTCTACTGCCCTTACTCGCCCCATGCCTCATTCGCGCCGCACCAGGCCGGTGATACCCGCGATGAACATCGAGGTGAAGAACCATCCGAGCAGGATGTGCACCCACAGATACCATCGTAAGCAACGACCCAGCGAGGCAGGGGTCGGCGACGGCGACTCAGAAAGCGGCCAGACCAGCGCAATTGGTTTCGCATTCGGGTCAGGCAGCCAATGCTTGGCTATGTGGAGGTCGACCAGCGGCAGAAAGTTTTCGAGTGAGTAGATGAAGGGGTTGAAAGGCTCGACTTGCACGGGCGGATTTTTCGGCTCGACGAGGGTGACGACGCCCGCCGTGTGGCCCCACCCGAATAGGATGGTTCCCAGAATCACGAACGATACGATGTACCAGAGCGCTCGCAACGGGGTGTATCCATAACCGACGGTCGCCCAGAGGACCCAGCTCGCGGCGCATTGCATCAGGCTGAGCCCGCCAAACCGCAGCCGCGCGTCTTCCATCGCGATGAGGACCCTTCGTGCGCCCGCATCGTCGCCCCGCTCGCGCAGCACCTTCGCCAGCTGTCGGTACGGCTGCGGAATGAAGTCATCGGGTTGTCTGGCCAGCCACTCGATGCGCTTTTGCGCGCTCGACGGATCCGAAGCGATTCTCTCGTAAGCGAAGCCGTCTAGAAACAGGTTTCCCTTTCTTGGCCAGCTCTGTTCGTCATCGGCAATCTGTCCAACCGAAGCGTGCGACAAATTCAGGCGCACCGGACTGTCCGGGCCGAGGCCATACCAGAAGAACGTCTGCTGTACTGTAGCGTTTTCGAAGTTGACACAGCTCGTGTCGCCAAATTGAGCCGCGCTCGCGTTGATCTGCCCGCCGATTTCGGCGCCAACGAAACGCACGTCGCCCTCGGCGCTGAACTTATTGCGGAGAAACACGGAACCGGCGACCTTGATTTGGTCAGCGCTAAGCGCCTTCCCATCTTTGCTCAGGAAAGCACCGCCGTCGCATTCCAAATTTCCGCGGATCTCGGCCCCGAGCAAGCGGACTTCGCCACTGGCGTGAAATCCATCGCTCAGGAACACAGAGCCACGTACGGCAAGGCCGTCGGCCTCCAATCCTGGAATACGGGTGCCCGCGAGATTTAGCAGCGCGATCTTTGCGTCAGCCAGTCTTAAAGGCATTCGGAAATCGCACATCACGAACCGTAGGGGAAAAGGAATATCAACGTCGCCGAGGTCTAGATCCTTCTCATCAGGCGGCTTTCCGACGCTCGCCGCGTGAACCTGGATTCCCTGTGGATCTATGTGCTTGCTCGCCTCGGAATCGATGCATAGCCACCGAATGAGCTTCGCGCGGATGGTGCGCTCTCTTCCCCATCCATCTGCCTTGGCAGGGTCGTTTGCGGGGTCATCATTGTTCTCGCTCGGGCCGCAGTATGCGATGTCGCCGCTCTGAGCGCATCGCAAAAGTTTCTCTTCCGCAGCGCTCAACTCGCCGAATCGGGAGCGCGCTTCGGCAATCAGATCGTATGCGTCTGCCATAGTGTGGCGCCCCGCTTCGTTCGTGGAGGCGTACCGATTTAATCCGGCTCCATCGCGGGCCGCAACGGATCCGCCGGCGATCAGGAATGAGTTGACGCTCCGTAGTTGACCATCTGTGGTCGTTACATCGGGTCGGAGATGGATGGAGCAAGGTCGTACATCGCTTCGCGGAGGTCCTCTGGAAAAACGCTCGCTTTGCTCGCTTTGCTCGCTTGGCGACTCGTCAGCCTCGCTCGGGATGACAAATAGAGGCGAGGGGTGGCGGCGTGCCGTTCTCGCTCCGCCGATTGCGAGGACCATGACGCGCGTGCGAGGAATGATGCGCAGCCGCTCGTCACCATATGAAAGAACGACGAACTCCGATGCCCCGTCAGCATGGAATGCCATGGCTTCGCGCATCATAACCCTCACCCTCAATCCCGCGGTCGATCTCGCGTGCGAGGCCGATGCGGTGGTCCATACCCGCAAGGTGCGGACGACTGCCGAGCAATTCGATCCCGGCGGCGGAGGAATCAACGTCGCGCGCGTGGTGCGCGAACTCGGTGGCGAGGCCCTCGCGGTGGTGCTCATCGGCGGCGGCACCGGAAGATTTCTCCAGGAGTTGCTCGCCGACGCGCAGGTCGAATGCCTGACTATCCCGGTTAGCGGTCTCACCCGAGTCTCGGTCACCGTGCATGAGCGATCGAGCGGGCTGGAGTACCGTTTCGTGCCGGAAGGGCCGCCGATCAGCGCCGCCGAATGGGATGCCGTCCTCGAAGCCCTCGCGCGCATCGACGGTGGATGGGTCGTCGCCAGCGGCAGCCTGCCCCGCGGGGCGCCCGAGGATGCTTACGCGCATATCGCGAGTGTTTGCGCGCGGCGCGGGCAGCGTTTTGTGCTGGATAGCTCAGGCGCACCGCTCAAAGCGGCGCTCGGCAAAGGCGCGGCCCTCATCAAACCCAGCCTTGGTGAGATGGAGGCGCTGGTGGGACATGCGGTGCCCGATCCGCGCGAGCAGGAGCGGGAGGCGATGGCCCTGGTGCGCGATGGCGCGGCCGAGACGATCGTGGTGACGCTCGGCGCGGCCGGCGCTATCCTCGCGACCCCTAGCGGAGTGCTCAGGATGGCGGCGCCGCAGGTTCCGATGCGTAGCGCGGTGGGAGCGGGCGACAGTTTCCTCGCCGCGATGACGTTGGGGCTGGCGCGCGGCCTCGCGGTTGAGGAGGCGTTTGCGCGCGGCATCGCCACGGGCTCCGCCGCCGTTATGCGATATGGCACCGCGCATCCGCAGCGTGCGGACGTGGAGGATCTGTATCGGCAAATCAGGGCGATGCGAGAGGGCAGCGCACCGGATCAGTCCGGGTGATTCGCCTCGAGCCATCGTTCGGCGTCGATGGCCGCCATGCATCCGGTGCCCGCGGCGGTGACGGCCTGGCGATACACCGAATCGGCGATGTCGCCGGAGGCAAAGACTCCCGGAATGTTGGTGTAAGTGGACCCGGGCTTGGTCTTCAGATATCCGACCTCATCCATATCGAGTTGGCCCTTGAAAAGCTGCGAGTTGGGCTGATGGCCAATCGCGATGAACACGCCGTCGGTCTTATGCTCGGTGAGGGCGCCGGTTTTGGTGTCCTTCAAGCTGACGCTGGTGACCCCATCTTTTTGGGTTCCGTGGATGGTATCGATGCCGGCATTCCAGATGAATCCAATCTTGGGATTCTTGCGCGCGCGGTCCTGCATAATCTTGGATGCGCGAAGCTCGGCGCGACGATGGACCACTTCAACCTTGGTCGCGAAGCGCGTGAGGAAGGTAGCCTCCTCCATCGCGGTGTCTCCGCCGCCGACCACCATGACGTCCTTATCCTTGAAAAATGCGCCGTCGCAGGTCGCGCATGCGCTGACCCCATAACCCATCATCCGCTTCTCGGACTCGATGCCGAGCAGCTTCGCGGTCGCGCCGGTCGCGATGATCAGTGACTTGGTCTTCAGGGTTTCTTTTTCCAGGACGATTTCAAAGGGCCAGGCGCCGAGCCTGACTTCCTTCGCGTGACTGTTGATGATTTTGGTGCCGAAGCGCTCGGCCTGGCGTCGGAATATCTCCATCATCTCGGGTCCCTGGATACCCTTCTCGAAGCCCGGATAGTTTTCCACCTCGGTGGTGATGGTCAGCTGTCCGCCCGGCTCCGCGCCTTCAACCAAGATCGGCGCGAGGTTGGCGCGCGCGGTGTACAAAGCGGCGGTGAGGCCTGCCGGACCCGAACCCAGGATCAATACGCGATGAATCTGGTCTGCCATATTTTCTCTGCGCAAAATGCGGGCATCGGCGCGATCGCTCGCGCCGAATCAATTTGAAGAGAGTTTATTGTATATCCGACATGGGTCAACATAAGCTCTTATCCGCTCGACCCATGCCTCGCAAGAAACCCAGTGTGCGCTCCGAAACAGGCCTCACGCATCTCGATGCGAAGGGTCAGGTGCGCATGGTGGATGTGGGCGCGAAGGCGGTCACCCGGCGTGAGGCGGTCGCGCGAGGCGCGGTCAAAATGGCTCCCGCCACCCTCGATGCGATCATCGGTGGACGTCTCAAGAAGGGTGAGGCGCTTGCGGCGGCGCGTCTGGCGGGCATCATGGCGGCGAAAAAAACCGCGGAGCTGATTCCGCTCTGCCATCAGATTCCGCTGCAGGTGGTCGAAGTTGATTTCACGCCTGACCACGAGCATTCCATTCTGAATATCGAGGCGCGCGCCGTCACCGAGTCGCAGACCGGGGTCGAGATGGAAGCGATGGCCGCGGTGAGCGTCGCGGCGCTGACCATCTATGACATGGCGAAGGCGATCGATCGCGCGATGGTTATCGAGGCGGTTCGCCTGGTGGCCAAGAGCGGAGGCCGCAGCGGCGATTTCAGGCGTCCTGGGGAGCCTCCAACGCGAAAGCCTGTGTGAATCAAATGGAGAAAGTCTTCCTCAAGCGCGGCCGTGACGCGCCGGTTCGCGGTGGCAATCCCTGGATTTTTTCCGGCGCCATCGAACGCCTCGAACCTCGCACCATCGATGCGGGCTCGCCGGTCGAGGTGCACGATGCCGCTGGTGCGCTCATCGGCCTCGGCTACTTCAGCTCGGCGAATACGATCGCGGTTCGGATGCTGGCATGGGGCGAGCTCCCCACCATTCCCGAACTGATCGAGCGCCGCCTGCGCGACGCGCTCGCGTTGCGAAAAATGGTGGTGCGAGACGACAGCGATTGTTATCGGGTGGTCAATGGCGATGGCGATGGGCTCTCCGGAGTGGTCATCGATCGATACAGCGATGTGCTGGTAGTTCAGCTTCTAACCGCCGGCGCCGATCGGATGCGCGATCAACTGGTCAGCCGGCTGGTCGAGTTGTTTCATCCCGATGCGGTGCTGGAGCGAAGCTCGGGCGCGGTCCGCAAGAACGAAGGTCTGCCGGATCGCGAGGGGCTGCTGGCGGGCGAAAGCATCGCGGAAACCGAGGTGCGCGAGAACGGCTATCTGCTGGTGGTCGATTTTGAGCATGGGCAGAAGACCGGATACTTTCTCGACCAACGCGAGAATCGTGCGATGCTCGCCACGCTATGCAGCGGAGCGCGCGTCCTCGACGCCTACTGCTACGCGGGAGGATTCGCGCTGGCGGCGCGCGGCGGCGGCGCCGCAAGCGTAGTCGGCATCGATACTTCGGCGCGCGCGATAGGATGGGCCCAGCGCAACCTCGATTTGAACGGCTCCGGCGAGAGCATCGCGGAACTGATTCACGGCGATGGGGCCGAGTTTTTGCGCACTACCAAAGAGCGCTTCGACGTGATCGTGCTCGACCCGCCTCCGCTCGCGCGCAGCCGCAAGGATGCCGATCGCGCTGGTCATCTGTATGTCGAGTTGAATGCGCTCGCGATTCGGGCGCTGGCGCCGGGTGGGCGTCTGATGACGTTCAGTTGCTCGACGCATTTCCGCGGCGACGACTTCGTTCGTGCGGTGTGCATCGCGCAGGCCAAGGCATCGCGTAATCTGCGAATTCTGGCGCATCTTGGTCCCGGCCCCGACCATCCGGTGCTTCTCGGGCACAGCGAGGGCGAGTATCTCACCGGACTCTTGTTGCAGGATCTCGGCTGAGGCGCGCTCCTCGCAATCAGGTGGACTTCCACGGAAGCATCGCCGACTCGACCATGCGCGATAGTATGTCGGGAGGCTGATGATAGCCGTGCTGAAGCGGGGTGGCGCCCAATGCGGCGGCGATCTCCGCGATGGTTTCCGGGCAATAGTGATACTCCCAGATTCGTGCGATGCGGCCGTCCTCTTCTTCAAAGCGGTTCACGCCGGCGAGGATCGCGGCCGAGCGCGGAAGTTGCCACGTCACCAGGATCCACTGCCCGTCGTAGAGCACGACCTCGCTCGCGTATCGTCGTTGCTCGGGCTGCGGATTGTTGGGGGTGGGCAGGTCCATCGATGAGCGCACCCATATCAGTGCCTTGCCGCGTCCGCCACCCACGCCCGGCACCTCCAGCGTGACGTTCTCCAGTAGAAGCTCGGTGACACGGTTTACATCGCGCGAGGCGAAAGCTTCGACGAACCGATCGAGCAGCTCCCTGGACGGCGCGCGGTAAATGGAGCCTCGCGAAGGTTTGGTTTCCTCGAGGCTCGCGCGTCCGCGATGCAATGCGGACTTGATGGCGCCCACCGTCGTCGACAACATCTGAGCGATCTCTTCGAGGGTGAAATCGAAAACGTCCTTGAGTATCACCGCGGCGCGCTGCTGCGGCGTGGAGTGCGAGAGCAGGATCGAAGCGGCCTCGCGAGTGGCGACCGAGTGCGTCGGCTCCGCCGAAAGCTCGACCGCGTCTCCTTCGCGCTGAGTCTCGGCTCGACGGAGCTGATCAATCCAGAGATTGGTAGCGATGCGGAATAGATAGGCGCGCATATTATGCAGCGGCGCGCCTGGGTCGCCACTCAAATCCCCGCGGCCAATGGCGCCAAATCCCCTCAGCAGGGTTTCCTGCAGCAGGTCCTCGGCGTCCCAGACATTGCGCGTAATCCTGCGGCAGTATCGATACAGGGAGTTCCGAATCGGCTCGATGGTATCGAGGTATCGGAACCAGGCCTCGCGCATCTGCTTCGCCATTTGATCGGAAATGGGTGCGTCCGCCATTTGAGCATCCTCCGGCAGGTAGGACGGCTGAGTCGGTGAAAAAGATACTCGATCGCTCTGCGACCAGCCTGGAACCGTCGCCATGCGGGCGCCGATTTTCCTGCTTGCGATCCTCGTCGATTTCCTCGACTATACTGCCACAATCAAGCTTCCGCGGACTTTTCCTAATGCCAGAAAAGAGATTTCCCCCTCGATGGCCTCGGCTGATCCTTGCGATCGCCTTTCTTGCCGTCTCCGCCTGTCATCGCGAGGTCAAAGTCCCACCGCTGGTCGAGCGCAACATCACCCTCAGCGATGTCTTTTTCGATGTCTGGCCCACCAGCCCGGAGCGCGCGTTTATCGGCGGCGCCCGCGGCAAACTGCTCCTCACCGAGGATGGCGGGCAGCATTTCCGACGCATCAAGCTCGGGAGCGATTCCGCAGTGTTCGGCATCCAGATGACCGATGCCGAGAACGGCTACCTGTGCGGGCAGGACGGGCTCATCATGCGCACCCGCGACGGCGGCAACTCATGGGAGCGCCTCAACTCGCGGACTCATCTGTATATCTTCTCGCTTTCGTTTCCGGATCGGCTCCACGGATTTTTCGTCGGTGATCAGTCGCTGGTGCTCAGCACCATCAATGGCGGCGAGAGCTTCTTCAAGCGGCGGCTGGAGCGATTGTTTCCGCCCGAAATTTCAGACTACGCGCTGCCCTACATGGAGCCGGTCCTCTATGGAGTCCAATTCGTCGATCCTGATCATGGATGGGTAGTCGGCGAGATGGGTCGAATCTGGTCCACCGACAATGCCGGTAAGACCTGGAACGAACAGCAGGGCTCGCTGGTCAGTCAATGGAAACGCCAGCCGGCCGCCAACGAGGACGCGCGGTTTCGCGATTTCGTGCTGCCGACGTTGTTTGGCGTTTCCTTCCGCGATCAGAAACGGGGCGCGGCTTGCGGTCTCGAAGGCTCAATCATTGCCACCGAAGATGGGGGCAAGACGTGGACCTTTCAGAAAGAATCGCCCAAGCCTGGCGCTCCTCCGGATGGGACGATTCCGGGCGCGCCGCAAATCCCCGCGCATGATCCGCTATTCGGAATCAATCTGTTCGGTGAAAACGAGGGGTTGGCGACCGGACTGACCGGGACGGTGTTGCGTGAGCAGCCCGATGGCGTCTGGGCGCACGACCAGAATGTTCCGGCGCTCCCGCTGCCATTGAGTCAACCGCGCTTCTTCGACAAACAGCACGGATGGATTGTCGGCTACGGTACCATTCTGCGCACTGAAGACGGCGGCAAAACCTGGCGCATGTGCCGGGGCTAAACGGCCCCAGAGCGGCGTGACATCTCGAGGACATCGATGACCTGGTATCGATTTGGTGATTGGATAATACGGCGCCGCTTTCTGGTGCTGATCGTGATTGGCGCGCTGACCGCGTTCTTCGGCTATTTCGCGGCGAAGACGGAATTGGTCACCAGCTTCGGCGATTTGCTCCCGCAGAACCACCCGTTCATCAAGATTGCGCACGAGTACGAGCAATATTTCGGCGCCACCAACACCGTTACGGTGATGATCGAGGTCAAAAAGGGCGACGTCTATGCGCCCGAGGTGGTCCAGAAGATCGTCAACATGACCCGCAACATGGATCTGGTGTACGGGATCCAGCATGGCTCGGTCAGGTCGCTGGCAACCTCGAGTTATTTCCGTCCGCTGGCGGGCGGCGTCATCCTGAACTCGCCGATTTTGCCCAATGGTGAGGTCCCCAAGACGCCGGAACAGGTGGCGGAACTCCGGAGCAACGTCCACAAGAATCCGGGGGTCGTTTACGGGCCTTACATCTCTTTCGATGATAAAGCCGCGGTGGTTACAGCGAGCTTTCTGGAATCGAGGCTGGATTACAAAAGGATTTTCGACGACATCGAGAAAATCGTCGTCAAGCCGGAGCGCGACAAAACCGTCAGGATTTACGTCGGCGGGCAGCCCATTCTCTATGGGTGGGTCTACCACTACACTCCGCAAATTTTCAAAATTTTCATCGTCACCGTGCTCGCGGTGTGGATGCTGCTCTACCTCTATTTCCGCGATTGGCGCGGCGCGCTCAGGCCGACCATCTCAGGCGTGATCTGCGCGATCTGGGGCCTCGGCTTCATCCGCATGATCGGCTTCACCCTCGATCCGTTGGTGCTGGTTATTCCATTTCTCATAACCGCGCGTGCAGTAAGCCATTCGGTGCAGATGCATGATCGGTATTACGAGGAGTACTACCGGCTGCGCGATAAGCAGAAGGCGATTCTCTCAGCGTTTGCGGAATTGTTCGTGCCGTCGTTTTCAGGAATCCTGGCCGATGCTTTCGGAGTGCTGGTCATTCTGCTGGTTCCCGTCTTGTTCCTGCAGAAACTCGCGATCACGGCGAGTTTCTGGATTGCCGCGATTATCGTCAGCGAGCTGCTGCTCAATCCGATCGTCTATTACTACCTCGATCCGCCGCGCATTGAGGTTATCGAGCAGCGCGAGCACGGATTCTTCAAACGCATCGTCACTTCAATTTCCGCCGCGATGCTCTCGGGCGGAGGCCGCATCGTCACCTTCATCGGCACCGCGGCGGTCATCGCGCTATGCGTATTTTTCTGGCAGGGGCTGAAAGTCGGCGACCCCGGCTCCATCAGCCCGATTCTTTGGCCCAATGCGCCGTACAATCGCGCCATGGCGGCGATTCAGAAAGAGTTCGGCGCGATCGAACAATTCGTGGTGGTCGCGCAACTCAACAAACAGGACGCGCTCAACGATCCCAAGCTCTACCATGTGATGGACGAGTACGAGCGCTACATGTCGCTCGATCCATCGGTGGGGCGTACTTTCTCGGTCGCCGATCTGCTCGCCACCAACGGCGCGGCCTTGCGCGAGTTTCAGCCGAAGTGGGCGGTGCTGCCGACCACCAAACGCCAGGCCGGTCAACTGATCGGCGGTTTGCTGGCGGGTTCATCTCCTCTTTCGACCGCGTACATCCTGACGCCGCGGCGCGATGCGACCCAGATGACGGTATATGCGAAGGATCGCGAGGGCGAAAATGTGCAGCGCCTGGTGATTCGGACGCAACGCTTCATCGCGGACCCGGCGCATAAGGTGGACAACGTCGAATTCAAGCTGGCCGCCGGGATCATCGGACAACTCGCCGCCGCCAACGAGGAGATCATCAAGAACGACGTGCGCCTCAACGTGCTGGCGTTCGCGACGATCTTCCTAATCATCCTGTTCACCTATCGCTCGTTCGTGGCGGGTTTGTATTTGCTGTTCCCGCTCGCGCTCGCCAACGCCGCGATCAACGCTTACATGGGTGCGCACGATATCGGGATCAACATCAACACGCTTCCGGTAGTGACCGTTGGCGTGGGGTTTGGAATTGACTATGCGATCTATGTGGTCAGCCGCATCATTGAGGAACTGGCGCTCGGCCACGACATCGATAAAGCGACCTACCTCGCGCTGATCACCTCGGGCAAGGCAGTGGTGTTCACCGCGCTGACTCTCGTGGCGTCGGTGCTGTTCTGGTACTGGTCGGACATCCGGTTCGACGCCGAAATGGGCATGCTGCTGGCGGTTTGGATGTTCGTGTCGATGCTCGGAGCGATGACCATCCTGCCGGTGATGATCGTTACCTTCCGTCCGAAGTTCATCGAAAAGGAAAAACAACGCGTGCTCGCCTCGCGCCGACCCGATCTCGCGGCGCGTCAAGTGACGGCTGCATGAGATAGAATTGTCGAGCTATGAAACTGGAACGGCTCGACCATTTCGGTATCGAGGTTCGTGATCTTTCACGCGCCGAGCGATTCTACGTCGATGTGCTCGGCCTTGCGGTGGTCACGCGCTTTGGCGACCAGGTGCTGATGGATTGCGGCGGGCAGAACCTGGCACTTTTTGAAGTGCCGCGGCCTCTGCTGAGCGCATCCGAACGCGCGCAGGTCATCGCGCATCCGCTGGGACGCGGGCATCATGCCTTTCGGGTGGCGCGTGAGGATTTTCTTGCCGCGCCACGTCGCCTCCACGAGGCAGGCGTCGAAACCGCCAAGCCCATCGATTGGGGCGACCACGATTGCCTGTACTTTCTCGATTTGGATGGAAACCTGCTCGAGATCGTCAGTTATCGATGACCTCAATCCGTAGCATCCGGTTTGCAGCGGCGGCGCTGGTCGCGGCGTGGTGTCTGTGTTCGTCAGCGCTGGCGGCCGAGCAGCACTTTCGCATCGATCTCGATCAAAGTGAGATCACCGCCGCGGTGGCCGAGCCGATGAGCTCGATTCGCGGCGACGCGGTCGGGAAATTCCGGCTCCTTTCCTGCGACGTCTACCAGGATCCCAGGCGCCGTCCCGACGATGGCGCGAACATCTGGGTCGAGGCCGTGGTCGACGCCGCCAGTTACAGTTCCGGCAGCAGCGCGCGCGACAACTCGGTCAAAAATTCGATCCTCGATGTGAAGGATTATCCTACCATCAGTTTCAAGGGCGGTTCGTCATGGACCGACGTGAAACAAACCTCCGAGACCGCCGGCTCCGCGACCCTGAAAGGACAGCTCATGATGCATGGCGCGGTCCGCCCCTTCGAAGTTCCGGTCCACGTCTCACTGTCCGGGAACCGGCTGGTCTGCGACGGTGAGGTATCCTTCAACTACACCGATTTCGGAATCACGCAGCCATCGATCCTCGGATTCAAGGCCGGCAACATGGTGAAAGTCACCTACCACATCGTTGCCGTGAGGGCGCCGCAAGGGCTCTGAGCGCTATCGCGAACCGGCCGGTCGAATCGTCACGCCGGGCGCCGACTGATATTCTCTGAGCAGAACGTCGGCATCGTAGTCCTCCGGCGCGCCAATCAGCATCGAAACCAGGGTATGTGAACCCGACGCGAGATTTTCCCACCCGGTCATCACGTAGCCGATTCCGGGATGCTCCCCGGGCACGCGCTCAGGCGGGTCGGGCGTTTTGGGGTCATCGTTGAAATAGAGCCGCCGATCGAGCAACTGCAGGTCGCTGGTAGGCGCGATGGTCTGGACGATCAGACGTCCACCGCCGCGCAACGCGATCCATTCCACTCGGGGCGGATCGGTTTTGGAAATGCCAGCCAGCTTCGGGTCGCCGATTTTGATCGGACCGTCAGTCATCCCCGACCATGAGATCGCATAGCCATCAAGCCCGGTGAAATCGAGATCCATCCGCACCTGTATATCGCCGAACAAGAGACGCGGCACCCATGGGAAACGAACCTTGAACGGATTCTCAACGCAGTCGCGATAAAAAAAATCGTAATTGGTGACCTCGGGAGATCGGATTCCCAACACCACCCGCACCGAATGGGTGAGCAGGCGCACCACGCGGACCGGTCCGAGTTTCCAGGCCAGCAGTCGATTGTCGACCTTGTCCTCGTTGACGTGGAAGTAAAACAGTTTCAGGACGGTCGCGCGCACGCGGATTTTGAAGCGGTCGAGCAGATTGCGACCGTCCTCATGTTTGCGCGATTGCGGCGTGTAGTCGCTCGGGACTCCATGCTCATAGCCGAAGCGATAATGATCGGTGTCGATGGAATTCCGGGCGGGCTCGTAATCGACGTAATGAAGCGGGCTCAGGGTCGGATGCGCAACGGCCGCGAGGTACGCGTATCGAGGCGCGCCGCCGAGCGGATCGCGCATCTCGATTTCGAAAGCGCCTGCGGGCAAAGCGGCGTCTGGTTTCGCGCGCTGGCCAAGGTCCGCGATCATCATTACGAGTTCGTCCTTTGCATCCAGGACGCCCGGATGCGATGACGCATTGGGATCGGGTCCCTGGTCCAGCACATAACTGCCGTCGGAATTTACCTGGTCGATCTGAAACGGAATCGGCGCGAGGTTGCCCTCGTGCATCGCAAACACTTCGAACTGGTTCAACGGCTGCTTCAGAAGTTGCGGCATCTGGACGCCCTTTATGACCAGTGGCTGCCACGCGCGAGGACTCGCCAACAGTGCGGATGGAATCGCGAGAAAAGCGAAAATCAAAGACAGGATGCGGAATATCGTCAACCGATCTATCGAGCGAGACCCGAAGGGGGCGCGAAGCGCCGCGGCGCAGCCGCTCCCGAGGCGGAGCGAAGCGGAGTCGAAGGCCATTCTAAAAAGTTCGCTTTTGCATTAATCACTCAGCATGGCGGAATTATCGGTATTTCCTGACGGCGGCAAGCTCCCGCATTCAATCACCGCGCTGGCCGAACAAATCAAGGCCGACGGCGGCGCGGCGCTCGCCGCATACCAGGAACCGGTCGGCGACCATTGGCATCTGTTTGCGATGATCCCGATGAACAAACTCGAACCGACGCCGTTCCAGCGCGACCTGTCACCGGCGCATATGAAGCGGCTGGTCGAGGTGATGAAGAAGCTCAAGCGCTTCACCGAGCCGATCGTGGTGGTGCGATCGGGCGACGGCTACTGGACGCCCAACGGAAACCATCGCCGTGCGGCCCTCAACAAGATCGGCGCGAAAATGATTCCCGCGATCGTGATGCCCGAGCCCGAGGTCGCCTACCAGATCCTCGCGCTCAACACCGAGAAGGCGCACAACCTCAAGGATAAGGCGCTCGAAGTGATCAGGATGTATCGCGGACGCCTCGAGGGTCAGCCGCGCGCGAGCGAAAAAGACTTCGAGTTCGAATTCGAGAAGGCCGCCTTCATCACGCTGGGGCTGTGCTACGAGCAGAAGAAGAAATTCTCCGGCGGCGCATACTCACCGATTCTGACCCGCGTCGACACCTTCATGAGCAAGCCGCTGCGCGAAGCGATGGAGGAGCGTGAGGAGCGCGCCGCGGCCGTTCAGCATGCCGATGATCTGGTAAATGAGCTGGTTGCGAAGGGCAAGAAGCGCGGCCTGATGCATCCGTACCTGAAGAACTTCATCATCGCACGCTGCAATCCGCTGAGCCGCGTGCGCAAGACGATGCCGACCTACAAGGCGGCGATGGCGAGCCTCACGAAATCATTGGAGGAGTTCGACCTCGGCAAGATTCATTTCGGGCAGGTCCGCGAAGCGGCGAACCTGGTGGCGGCCGCCTCGGCGGAACCGAGCTAGGATCCTCGCACTTTTCTCCGAATCAGCGAAGACGACAGCCTATGCGGCGGCGGGGGCCTGGCTTAGCTCGAAGGCGCCGGGCTCGAGGCCGTCCTTGGAACGCAGCACGATCTTCGAGTTGAGCTGATGCTCCAGCGCTTCGAGGTCCTTGGCGCCGAAGTCATACAGATAGCGCGCGACTTGCGAGCTCACTTTCACCATCAGCATCTCGGTGGGAGGCTTTTTGACCGCCTCGCGATGCACCCCGCGCAGCACTTCGGCGGCCAGCGTCGGCACGGATTTCACTACCCGGCTCCCCTGGCATCGCGGGCACGGATCGGTGAGCAACTCTTCGAGGCTTTCGCGGGTGCGCTTGCGGGTCATCTGCACCAGACCCAGCTCAGAAATTTTCAGCGCCGAAGTGCGCGCCTTGTCGCGCCGCAAAGCTTCCTTGAGCGACTCGCTCACGCGCTTGCGATCGTTCTCGCGCGTCATATCGATGAAATCCACGATGATGATTCCGCCGATGTTGCGCAGCCGCAGTTGCCGGACCACCTCGTCGGCCGCTTCCAGATTGGTGCGCAGGATGGTTTCATCCTGGCTCTTCTTGCCCACAAAGCGCCCGGTGTTGACGTCGATCGCGGTCAGCGCCTCGGCCTGATCGAAGATGAGGTAGCCGCCCGACTTGAGCCATACCTTGCGATCCAGCGCGCGCTCGATTTGCGGCTCGACCTTGAAATGTTCAAAGAGCGGTTCGTTCTCATGGTAGAGCTGCACCCGCGCGCGCAGTCGCGGCATGTAGGTCTGCACGAACTGCACGATGCGGCTGTAGGTGTCGGGATCGTCGCACCAGACCCGGTCGACTTCGCTGGAGAAAAGATCGCGCACGGTGCGCAAGGCCACATCAAGATCGCTATACAGCATCGAGGCCGGCGAGGACTTCTCGCTCTTCTTGAGAATCGATGACCAGGTCTTGGTGAGAAAGGCGACGTCGCGCTGGATTTCGCGGCGGCTCACGCCGTCGCATGCGGTGCGCACGATGAAACCGCCTTGCTGCGGGCGCATCTCGGTCAGGATGGCACGCAGCCTCGCCCGTTCCTCGGCGCTTTCGATGCGTCGCGACAGACCCAAATTGTTGCTGGTCGGCATATACACCAGGAAGCGGCCCGGCAACGAGATCGAGGAGGTCAGCCGCGCGCCCTTGGTGCCCATCGGCTCTTTCGCAATTTGAACGATGATTTCCTGGCCGCGATGCAGCTGCTGCTCGATCGGAAGCCTGACCCGACGCGGCTGCGAGCCTCCTCTGCGCCGGCGCCGGCGTCCGCGCCCCTGCTCAGGCTGAGGCGGTTGGCCGTCTTCGCTCACTGCCACATCGGGAGCATCCTCGCTCGGTTGATCGATGATCTCCTCGGGTTGCTCGACCGGCTCGGTTTCGACTTCCTCACCGAGCATATCGGCCATCGAGCCGACCGCATCGATGCCGGTGAGAAAATCGGATACGTGCAGGAAGCCGGCTTTCTCCAGTCCGATATCGACGAACGCGGCCTGCATCCCCGGCAGCACCCGCGTCACCTTGCCTTTGTAGATATTACCTACCAGGCTGCGCTGCTGGTTGCGCTCGAGGTACAACTCGGCCAGCGAGTTATCCTCGACTGCCGCCACCCGCACTTCGAGGTTGCAGGCGTTGATTAGAATTTCGCGTTTCACTGCAAGTTTAGTTTCAATCCGATCTTTTGAACCGCGTCCGAGTTTGGGTCAAGCAGCCGCCGCCAAATCGCAGCAACTTAAGCACCACAAATTCCGTGAAAATGTGCTGGTGGTTCGATGGATCGATGCCAGTGCTAGATTCAAAGCGGGCGTCCTACCCTTCTTCCTCATCCTCTCCTCGAGTGTGCGTACGGCCGGTCGATCATACGAACCATGTTCTATGCGCGCAAGCGGAGTGCCACAAGGTGGTTCTCTTCGCGGCTAAGGCAACAATCTATCGGTTAAGCCGAGGTGAAGAATCGGCGAATCCTGAACTGCAGCCTTGACATATTATGCCATGCTCTATAGCAATTTAAGGAATGTCCGCAGCGGCCCAATCAATCGCGCTCAACGGGCAAGGCGGGGCTCTCCTCAACAGCAGGGTCCTGATCCTGAACCGCTCCTACCTGCCCGTCCATGTCACCTCGGTGAAACGAGCCTTCGCGCTGCTGTACCAGGGCATTGCCAAAGCGGTTGATGAGCAATACCGCACTTTCGATTTCGACAGCTGGCGCGACCTCGCGATTGAAATGCATCATGAGCGCGTTGGAGTGGTCGGCGGATACATCCGGGTGCCTCGCGTGCTGCTACTAGTGGCATACGAGCGCGTGCCGAAGCGCCATGTCAGGTTCTCGCGCTTCAACATTTTCGCGCGCGACAACAACACCTGCCAATATTGCGGCAAGCGCTTCTCGCGCACCGAGCTCAACCTGGATCACGTCAATCCGCGTTCACAGGGCGGCGTTTCGACCTGGGAGAACATCGTGTGCTCATGCCACGCCTGCAATCGCAGGAAGGGCGGGCGCACCCCCGAGCAATCCAACATGATGCTGATTCGGCGGCCGCGGCGTCCCGAATGGACTCCGTTTACCAGCGAGATGTTCAGCCTCAAACATTATCGCGAATGGATGCCGTTCCTCACCAACGTCGATTCGGCCTACTGGAATACCGAGCTCCTGCAGGATTAGTCCATCCACAATTCCTAGCGCATGCTGAGGGTTTTCCACACCTTCCCTTGCGGCTATGACTTGACGCTCGCTCCATTTAGCAGGTAGCTTCGTGTGGGCTGAATGGTGGTGCGGTGGAGGCGAGGGTAGATGCGTCTTAAGAGCCTCGAGCTGGTAGGCTTCAAGTCCTTTTTCGAGCAAACCAACATTGGTTTCGCGCCCGGCGTGACTGCTGTCGTCGGTCCTAACGGATGCGGCAAGTCCAACGTCGTTGACGCCATTCGATGGGTGCTCGGCGAGCAGGCTCCGACGCGATTGCGCGGCAAGAGCGCCGAGGACCTCATCTATGCCGGCAACGAGACCAACCCCGCGGCCGGGATGGCCGAAGTTTCCCTAATCCTTGAAGCGGAAGAGGGCACCACGCTACCCGAGCCCTACGCGATGCTCTCTGAGGTGGCCGTCACCCGCCGCGTCTATCGTTCCGGCGAGTCCGACTACCTGATCAACAAGATTCCGTGCCGTCTGAAGGACATCACCGAGTTCTTCATGGCGTCGCAAATCCATTCGCGCAGCTTTGCGATTATCGAGCAGGGCCGCGTCGACGAGATCATCCAGAGCAAGCCGCATGAGATCCGCGGCATGATCGAAGAAGCCGCCGGCCTGTCCCTGTTTAAAGGAAGGCGCGACATCAGCGAGCGCAAGCTCGAGCGGGTGCGCGAAAACCTTGCGCGAGTCGACGACGTGCTGGCTGAGATCGAACGCCAGCTCAACTACGCGCGCCGCCAGGCCAAGAAGGCGGAGGCTTACAAAGTCATCAAGGCGGAGCTATCGGAGCTCGAGCGCTTGCAGTCGGGACGCCGCATCCTCGATCAGCGTATCGAGCTTGGCAACGAGACCGATCGCGAGGCCGATTTACGTTCGCGTGCGGAGTCCACCCGCGAGGCCCTCGCGCAACTCCAGGCCGCCGTCGAGACCGCAAGCTCCGCCGCGCAAGCAGCGGAATCGGATCTCGCCCAGACCCGCCGCGAGCTCGAAAGCATCCACGCCGGATCCCAACAGCGCGCGCGCACCCGCGATTTTCTCGCGCGCCGCCTGCAGGCCATCGCCGAATCGGATCCGCAGAACCTCGCGCGCCTTCAGGAACTCGAAATCAAGGCGGTCGCAGCGCGCGCCTCGCGCGCCGGTGCAGGCGCCGCGCTCGCGCTCGAGAACAATTCCGGCGACGGCGGCGAGGCCGAACTCGAAGCGCTGCGCCATCGTCACAGCGCCGCGCAGGCCGACCTCAAACGCATCGAGCGCACCGCCGAGGAATTGAAGGACGAGCTTTCCGAGACTGTCGGCGAGGCCGCGGTGATTCGTGGGCGCCTCGGCGATCTGGCCGGCGAGCGCGCCGAATTGGAGGAGCGCGTGGCGCGCGCGGATGCGGAGTCTCCGGCGCTCGCCGCGGCAGTATCGATCGCGAAAGAAGCGGTGGCGACGGCCGAAAATGCGCTCGCATCCGCAGGTGGGGAAATCGAATCGCTGGAAGAGGGGCATCGCGTAGCCGCGGATCAGGAGATGGAAGCGCGCGCCGCGATTGAACATACGGGTGCCAAAATCGCCGCGCTGAAAGAGGGGCTGGAGGCCACGCGCCTCCAGGTGGCGGCCATCGCCGCCGCGCGCGAGGCCGCCCGGGATTCGAGTCCGCTGCGCACCGTGCTCGAATCGCTCAACGGCGATCGTCCGGCAATCGATCCGGAGATTCTGGCCAACGTGATGCGCGCGCCGGCCGAGCTCAAACCCGCGCTCAGCGCGGTGCTCGGAGAGAACCTGGAAGCGGTCATCGTCGATTCGGAATATTTTGCCGCCAAAGCGATCGACATCCTGAAGGAAAAAAATGGTGGCCGCCTGAGCTTCATTCCGGAGCCGGAAGTCGGTGTCGCGGCGCATGAGCCGATCCAGGCGCCGGGAATCGCGGGACGGCTGATCGACATGATCGGCGTCGATCCGCGCTATTCGAATGTGGTCGAGCTGATGCTCGGTCACGTGATGCTCGCCGACGACGTGCGTTCCGCGCTACATGCCAGCAACCTTAACGGCCATGGCACGCTGTTCGTCACTCGCGATGGCGACCTGGTTTCGCCCGGCACCATCATTCGCGGTGGCAGCGCGCATCGCACCGAGGTCGAGATCGAAGCGCCCGCATCAGAGCCGGTCGAGGAAATCGAAGCCAGGCTCGCCAACACTGAGTTCGAGCACGAGACATTCAAGGAGCGCCTCGCCCAGCGGACCGGAGCACGGGTGGAGATTGCGGCCTCGCTCGCGCAAGTGCGGGGGCGCGCGCACGAGGCCGAGCGTGCCGCGATCGCGGCGCGCGGCGAAGCGGCCTCCGCGGAGCAAAAGGTGCGGATGGCGCACGTTCTGCTCGACGGCGCGCGCAAACGCCTGGCGGAAATTCGCGAGTCGTCGATCGCCTCCAACGCGCGGCTCGAAGAGCTGGCGCTGCTGGAGCAAGGATCGCGCGCGCAGCTCGCCGGCATGCGCGAGGACATTGCGGTCCGGCGGGCCGCGCTGGAACAGCTCGGCGCCGTGATGCTGGAAGCGGCGTCGCGCGTCGAAGCGCGCCGCTCCCGCCTGCTCGCGCTCGAACAGGAGTTCCGGCACGCCTCGGTCGTCACCCGCGATCTCGAGAATCAAATCGACGAAAGCGAAGCGCGGCTGCTGCGTGCGCGCGAGGAGCGCGCTGAATTCGAGAGCGAGCTTGCGAAGCTGGCCGAACAGGATCAGGAGGCGCGCCTGCGTGAGGCCGCGCTGTCGGACTCGCTTGCGCACCTTGAATCGCGCTGCGCCGAACGCATCGCCGAACTGGACGCGCGTCGCGCCGAGCTGAAGCATGCGCAGGCCGACCTTTATGCGATCGAAAGCGAGGCCGTCGACTGCGCGCTCAAATGCGAGCGCGCGCGCACGCTTATCGAGGAATTGCTGCGCACCTTTATCGAAAAGTTCGCCGCCGATTTCGATGCGGTCGCGGGTGATATCGCCGCAGGCATCGCGACGCGTGATTCAGTTGCCGATGACAACCGCATCGCGGAACTGCGCGCCAAAGCTGAGCGCATCGGAGAAGTGAACCTCGCGGCCGAGAGCGAGGTCAAGGAACTCGATGAGCGCGCCACCAAGCTGCAGGCCGAGCGCGCCGATCTGGACGCCGCGGTGAAGGATCTCACGCAGACCATCACCAAGCTCAATCGCGAGGCGCGCAAACGCTTTGCGGAGACCTTCGAAGGCGCCGCGAAAAACTTCGAGGAACTGTTTCCCAAGCTGTTGCCGGGCGGCAAGGGTCGCCTCGAACTCGAGCAGAGCGACGACGTGCTCGACGCCGGTGTCAACATCCTGGTGCAGCCCGCCGGCAAGAAGGTCAAAGAGATCGGTCTGCTCTCGGGCGGTGAGAAGGCGCTCTCCGCGATGGCGTTGATCTTCTCGCTGTTCCTGCTCAACCCGAGTCCGTTCTGTGTGATGGACGAAGTGGACGCGCCGCTCGATGAGTTCCGCCTCAATGCGTTTACCGGCCTGATTGCGGAGCTGAAGGCACGCTCGCAGTTCATCATCATCACCCACAACCAGCGCACGATGCAGCGCGCCGATCACATCCATGGCGTGACGATGGACCGGCCCGGCGTCTCGAAAATTATTTCATTGAAGATTCCGCAAGCGGCGTAAATCCTACTCCGCTATTGCCGCTGGAGGTTCCTCTCCCGCATTTTTTTGCGAGAGAGGCAGGCGGTGCCTTAACGCGCTGTGCGGGCAGTATTTATGCGGTTCAGCGAGTAGGCGACTTTCGCGCCCGTGGTTTGGCGGGCTTCTTTCGCACTTCGTTTCCAGCTCGAGGCTTTTCGTTGCTTCCGATGCGGTTGAGTATCTTCAATGCGCGTGGAATGTCGGCTTTCGCTGCACGTTCGCGGAAGTACTGCTCGGTCCGCAGGGCTGCGAGCTTTTCGGCCACCGCGATGTTGATGAATTGGTTGAGCGTAACATCATCCGCAGCAGCGACGCCGCGCAGTTCCTCGAATAGTGACGGCTGTAGTCGCAAAGCGAAGTTGCTTTTCCTCATAGTACATCTCCCAATTCTCCGAGCGCGCTGGCGGGGCGCATCGCTCTAATGCCAAACCTTCGCGCCAGAAAAACAAAATGGCGCAGGTTGAAGGTGACGATGAGATCGGCGCGTCCGCTCACAGCCGTTTCCAAAACCATTTCGTCAGCGGGGTCCGTCATTACGGGACGCCATATGAATTCGGGTCTCACTGGGGTGGCGATTGCTGCCAAGGCGTCGAGAATCTCATCCACGTCGTTTCGCGACGCATTCGCCGCTCTCAAGTGATATGGCCTCTTCAACAGTGCTTCGTATTCGAGCATCAATGGAACCGACAACAGCAGAACGAAATCCGCTCGCAAGGCTCGGTTGATTAGAATCCTCGAAGCGCCCTCCTTGCTTCGAAAGGCGGCGACCACAACATCGGTATCTAAAACCACCCTCACCAACAGGACAACTCTTGTATCATATTGCCTGCGATATTGCATTCTTTGCGAGCCATTGAAGGGACAGAACTAGCGGTGTCTCGGGCCGGTGCCCCTTCCCGTACGGGAAGGGGCCCGGGGCCAGGGGTTAGGTCTGCGGCTCCATCAGCTCGATGCGATTGCCGAACGGATCGTCGACGTAGACGCGATCGTAGCCCTCCAGCGGCTCATCTTCGACGACGCGATGGCCCGCACGTTTCAGCGCTGCGACCAGCGCCGGCAAATCCGCGACGATGAGCGCCGGATGCGCCTTTCGCGCGGGCACGAAGTCCTTTTCCACGCCCAGATGAATCTTGAGCGCGCCGCGTTCGAACCAGCATCCGCCGCGCCTGGCCAGATGCGGAGGCTTGGGCTGCTCGGGGATGCTGAGCAGGTCCGCGTAAAAGGCGCGCGCCTCGGCCTCGCGCCCGGCAGGCATCGCAAGCTGCACGTGATCGATTGAGAGAACTTTCATTGCGCGTTTATCGAATCGGAATGATCGGCAGAATCACGTGACTCGGATGCGCGGCGTCATGGTAGATGGTGTTGCGCGCAACGATTGTATGCGTGTGATCGTTCAGTGCCTCGCCGGTGTTGGGATTCGGATCGAAGCGCGGAAAGTTGCTGCTCGAAATGTCCAGCCGGATCCGATGCCCAGCTTTGAATAGATTCGAAGTCGGGTAGAGCTGGATGGTGAACTCGTAGTTCTCGCCCGGCTCCATCAACTCGGCCTTCTCCAGCGAGTTACGGAAACGCGCGCGGATGATGCCGTCCTCGAGGTTCATCTCGATGCCCTCGGGATAGTCGCGCGTCGGTGGATGCACATCGATGAGCTTCGCGGTGAAATCGGTATCGAGCGCCGACGATGCCGCCCACAGCTTCACATCGATAGGCCCGGTGACCTCGACGTCTTCCGTGAGCGGCGGCGTCATGAAGACGATCACATCCGGCCGCGAGGAAAGCCGCACTTCTTCGAGATGGTTCCAGATGTGCGGTCCGCCGATCTGATCCCACGCACCCTGCTGCATGATCTCCAGCGCGGAGGAAACGTTGCCGCCGATGCTGGGAACCGGATTGCGCGGATCGTAGTCATAGCTGGTCGAGCTACTCGCCTCGCGCGGCGCCTCGATGCTGAGCGTGCGATCGGCATGGAGGTAGTAGGGCGTGAAGCAAGTGCGCTGGAGCGGCCATTCGTACTCATCGCGCCAGACCCCGCCGTGCAGATGGCGTCCGTCCGGCCCAGTGGCTTCGGTGCCGCCGCCCATCACGAAGATTTTCACCGGAGCTTCATCTTCGATGCCGTTGCGAATGCCCTTCAGCCAGCGGTCGTACCATCGCAGGCGAAATTCAAGACCGTCGAGCGCGGCGCGCGCCCCGAAGTCGGTGTCACCATGCATCGACATCATGTGCGAGCCATGGATCCACGGCCCAAGAATCATCCGCACCGGCCCGCGTTTGTTCTTCGACAGCGTCGCGTAGCTCATCGTGGTTTGACGCGCCCAGGAATCGTACCAGCCGCCGACGAGGTAAACCGGGATGTCCTTGTAGGCGTCGACGTTGTGGGTCAGGCCGAGGCCGGGCTGCTTCCAGTAAGCGTCGTTTTCGCCGTGGCCCATCGCGTACACGATCCAGTCTTCGTACTCAGGCGCGAGGCGGATCGGGGTCGCGCCTTTGCGAATCGGTAAATTTGAGATGTAATCCCTGACGTTACGCGCGCATTCCTCCAGCGCCTCGCGAGTCGCTGGATCGCGCGAGGCGCGACTGCCTTCCGGCGCGCCCATCGAGAATATCCAGTTGGTGAAACGCAGTTCCCACGCGCCGCCGTAACGCATGCCGAAGTAGCCCGCGTCCACGACCGCATCGACGGGCACCAGGGTCTTGAGCCCCGGAGGCTCGGCGAGCGCCATCGCATGCTGGGTGCCGCCGACGTATGAAGTGCCGATCATGCCGAAGCCGCCGTCGCTCCACGGCTGCTTTACGAGCCACTGCGCGGTATCGAAGCCGTCGGGGACGTCGTCGGTCATCATGTGCCAGACGCCCTCCGACGCGAATCGTCCGCGAGTATCCTGCGAGATGCAGACGTAGCCGCGGCTGGCGTAGAACGGCTGCCATGGATAACCGGGCATCCCATGGAAGCGGCCGCCCTTGTTATACGGCGTGCGCTCCAAAATGGCGGGAAACTTGCCTTCGAGGCGTTTGCCATCGCGCGCGGGATAATAGATGTCGGCGGCGAGGCGAACCCCATCGCGCATCGGAACCATCACGTCGCGCTCGATGACGTAGAGCGCCTTATCGACGCGCTCGACTTTCGGCGGAAGCAGCGGAGTCAGATTCGGCATGTTCTAGATTTGGCTGTAGCCGCTGCCCTTCCGATCGAAGCCGAAACCGCGGCCCTCGCGCTTCAGCATCCCGTACTCCTTCAGCACCACCTGGCTATACGTCACCCATCCTGTGACCTTGTCGAGCGGCTCGCTGACCAGCAGCAGCGCCGCGTCAGCCATCCATTCGACCGGTTCGCTGTTGGGATCGTCGTCGCCGCTGGTCAGATGAAAATAAACCGCGCCCGGCGTCGGCACCACGACAGACGGCGACAGGCAGGTCACCGAAATGCCGTCTTCGTAGACTTCCTCCGCGAGGCCCTGGGTCATCCGTTCCATCGCGGCTTTTTCGGCGCCATAGCAGACCGCGCCGCGGATGATCGCATCACCTTTGTAAGGTCCGCGACCAGGACCGACCGCCGCCGCCGAGGAGATATTCAGGATCGCACCCGATTTGCGCGGGATCATGTCCTTGAGCGCCAGCCGGCTGAGGATGAACGGCGCGTGTAGATTGATGTCGAATGATCGCTTCCACTTCCGCGGCTCGTAATCCTTGACCGGTATGAAGTAGGTGAGCGCGGCGTTGTTGACGAGAACATCGCAGGGGCCGTATATGCGATGGGTCTCGTCGAAGAGCTTTTCGCATTCAGCCTCCGAGGAGACGTCGCAGGTGACCGCGGTCGCATCGCCGCCGGCTTTCTTGATGCCGGCCACCGTGGTTTCGAGCGAGCCGGTGAGAAGTTTGTGTTCTCCCTCGTGCAGGGTACGCGCGCTGCAGATGACGCGCGCGCCTTCCTTGGCATAGAGTTCCGCGATTGCCTGGCCGATGCCGCGGCTGGCGCCGGTGACGATCGCTACTTTTTTGTCGAGCTTACCCATGGATGAATGCTCCGGTTGTGTTTCGATTCGTATAGCACGTCGGGACGGTATCTGGGCTAGTGCGTTCGGCGCCGCCATTTATCGCCATGACATTCAAAGTCCTGACGAGTCGAACAAACGGCGTAGCGGCGACCGAATTACCTTCTACCAGGGTTCGTCCAATCAAGCGTGGGCCAACCCCTATCTAAACCCGGAGGCCATCAGAACATGAAATTTCATTCAAAATTCGCCGTCTCATCGATCGCAGCCGCGTTCGCCCTTGTACTGGCGCCATCGATATCGCCTGCGCAGTCAGTGACCGACAAAGTCAGTTCGGCCGTAGGCAGCACTGCCGAAAAGGGAAAGGCGCTGGCTTCCGAAACTGCGGACAAAACCACCGATTGGGTAAAAGGCGCGCCCCAACCCGCTTCGGCAGCCGAGGTTCTTTCGCGCATCCACGAGGTCAATCAAACCGAGATCTATGTCGGCAAGCTGGCAGTGAAAAAGGGCACCACGCCGGAAGTACGGGACTTCGGCAAGGACCTGGTGAAAGATCATAGCGCGGCGGATCGCAAGATCGAGGCGCTCGCGAAAGACGAGAACCTCCAACTGTCGCCCCCGGGACCGGTGAGTGCCGAGCTCGGCCGGGTGCGTAATCACGATGGCGCGGTGCAGGAGATGCTCGCCAACGTAAACGGCGACACCTTCGATCGCGATTTCCTGCATGCGATGGTCGAGGATCATCAGAAGAACATCGATGCGCTCAAGGATGTGCAGGCCAAGAGCAACGACCCGAAACTCAAGGACTTGATTCAGGAGCTGCTGCCGCAACTGACGGATCATCAAGAGATGGCCGAGAAGCTGCTGGAAAAGGCGAAGAAGAAGGCGTCGTAGATCGCGACGATCCCGCGAGCGCTCGCTTCGTTCTTCGGACCGCAGCTCGATCGTAGTTTTCACGCATAGAGGCGCGATTCGCCGGAAGGTGGGTCGCGCCTTCTTATTATCGATCTCGCTGTGAAGGCGCCGCTGTTGAGGCCCGAGGCCGGAGGTTTCGATCCCCGGACGAGGCTGTTATTCTGGCGACGCGCTTTCATTTTCCGGCGCACGTTTGAGGCTTCGACAGTGAATCCTGCTGTATCCGATACGCTCCTAATCGCCGCCATCGGACTCGTCGGTGGTGGCGGACTGATTCTCCTCCAGGTCCTTATTCAATCGAGTTTGCGCAAGCGGCATCCTGCGCCTGTGGAGTTGCCACGCGAACTGGTTGAGGAGGTTGCGCCGCGCGCTGAAATCCCGCGCGAACCGCCTTCGATCGAAATCGCCGCACCCCCGCCGCAGGTTGAGGTTGCGCCCGAGGTGGTGCAGCAACCCCCGCCCGAAGTTATTCCGCCACCTCCGCCGGAAGTTATCGCGCCACCTCCGCGCGAGGTTGTTCCCCCTCCTGAAGTCGCCGCGCCTGCTGCGCCCGAGGCGCCCAAAGCACCGCCGCGGCTAGGACTCGGTCTGCGCAAAACGCGCGAGAGTTTTCTCGCGCGCATCCGCACCGCGCTGACCGGAAGCCCCAAGCTGAGCGAGATTTACGAGGGCCTCGAGGAAGCGCTGATCGGCGCCGATGTGGGCGTCGACACCAGCCTCAAGTTGACCGAAGCGCTGCGCACCAGGCTGAAGAACGAAAGCCGTCCCGATGCGGTTCGCGATGCGCTCAAGTCGGAGATCGCCGCCATCCTCGAAAAAGCGGAGCTGCCGCCGACGGATCCCGGCGATGCGCCGCTGGTCATCATGCTGGTAGGCGTCAACGGCGTCGGCAAAACCACCACCATCGCGAAACTGGCGTCGCGTTACAAAGAGACACGGGGTCCGGTGCTGGTCGCGGCGGGAGATACTTTTCGCGCCGCGGCAATCGAGCAACTCGAGGTATGGTGCAATCGCGCGGGTGTCGAGATCATCAAACAGAAGCAGGGTTCCGATCCGGCGGCGGTTGCGTTTGATGCGGTCAAAGCCGCGGTCGCGCGTAAGGCGGGCACGGTGCTTATCGACACGGCGGGTCGCCTGCAGACCAAGACCAATTTGATGGAGGAGCTCAAGAAGATGAGCCGCGTCATCGCGCGCGAGCTGCCCGGCGCTCCGCACGAGGTGTGGCTGGTGCTCGATGCGACGACAGGGCAGAATGCGCTCAGCCAGGCGAAAATCTTCGGCGAGGCCACCAAATTGACTGGCGCGGTCCTCGCGAAGCTCGACAGCACCGCCAAGGGCGGGGTAATCGTAGGCATCGCGGGGCAACTCGGCATCCCGGTGCGCTTCGTGGGGCTCGGGGAGGGAATCGAAGATCTGCGGGCCTTCGACCCGCGTGAATTTGTAGATGCGTTGTTCGCAAGCGGCGAGGACGAGGGTAATGTTGCCAGCGGCTCTTATGCGGCTTGACAGGCTAATTAATCAAAATTTAAACTAAAGGTTAAGTTTTCAAGATGGCCACGGATGTCCTTAAAGAACTTGACGAGCGGATTGCGGCTTCGGTCAATAAGATTCAGCAACTAAGAAGGGAAAACGAACAATTGCATCATCGCCTGGCGGAGAGTGAGAAGAAGACTTCTGAGGTGGTCGCGCAGGTGAAACAGTTTGAGCAGGAGCGAAGGCAACACGAAACCGAACGCAGCGAGATTAAGACCCGAATAGAGAAAATTCTCGCGCGGTTCGACGGAATCGATCTCGGCTAGCTTAGTAGCGGTAGCGGCCACAGTATGATGAAAGGCGTCAGCGTCGAAATCATGGGCCAGAACCTCACCGTCGCCAGCGACGAGAATGACGCGTGGGTGAAGTCCGTGGCAGGGAGCGTCGACGAACGCATCAGGAAACTTCGCGCGAATGGAAACACGGTCAGCTCGGTTAATATCGCGATCCTGGCGGCGTTGAATTTTGCCGATGAACTCGAGCACCTCAAAAAGGAGCATCAGGAGTTAATCGACAGGATTACAGCGATGAAGGAACGGCTGACCGACGCGATCGACGGCAAGCTCACCTTGGAGCACGTCGAGGTGCGGAGTAAGTAGGGACCGGCGGCGGGGTAGTGGGGATCTTAATAAGGTACGACGCGATGCGCGCAAGCATACAACCTGTGAGACTTTTGGTTCGAGCTGACAGGCCACCAAACCTCGGCTTCCTGGAGGGGATTCGTCCCGACCCGGGAAGAGCTTTTTGCGCTTTGCGGAGGTGTTCCAGCGCCTTGGGCAGAGTGTCACCTTAATCGACCCTGCAACCCGCCACAGAAAATGCCAGTGGCGGATGAAAAAAAATATCTGCGTGCGATCCTCAGGGAGACGCGCGAGTCGTTAACTCCGGGCTCTGCGGCGGCGCTTTCCGCACTGATTCAAGCCAGATTTCTCGGCGCAGATTTTTATCGCGAATCGCACGCGATCATTCTCTACTCCGCGCTCGCAAACGAAGTCTCCACCAACGCCATCTTTTCCGATGCCCTGGCCGCCGGTCGTGAGATCTTCTATCCGCGCCTCGATCGCACGCGAAATGCGCTTTCACTTTGCAGGGTGGAAAGCCGCTCGGACCTGGCGCCGGGGGCCTACGGAATCCTCGAGCCAGTCACTGTCGCGATCGATACTGCCTCGCTTCCGCCCTGTCCGGCGGTAGTGCCGGGAGTAGCGTTCACGAATCACTGCGAACGGATCGGGAGGGGCGGGGGCCATTATGATCGTCTGCTGGCGGAACTTGCGCCGCATGCGATCACGGTGGGTCTCGCATATTCATTCCAGTTGTTGGATCACGTCCCCCAATCGGGATGGGACCGGCAGCTCAATTTCGTTGTCACCGAATCCGCAATCTATCCCGCGCCCGACACCGGTTGGCGCGAGAGCGGCATTCGGGCTCAAGGAGGTATCCCCAGGTGAGTTGGATATTGGCGATCCTGGGCTTCGTCATAGGAGCCGCGATCTTCTACATCATCGGGCAGAGCCAGCGTCGCAAGGACGCCGAGGTCTCGTCCGTCGATGCAGGAGCGGCGCGCGCCGAAGCCGAGGAATTAATCAGGGAAGCTCGCGGCAAAAGCGAGCTGGCTATCAAGGAAGCCGAGGTCAAGGCAAAAGACATCCTGGTCGGGGCGCGCGCCGATGCCGAGCGTGAAGTGCGCGAGCGCCGCAAGGAACTAACCGCACTCGAAACCAAAATCGAATCGCGCGAGGAGACTTTAGAAAAACGTCTGGAGGCATTTGAACGTCGCGAAGCCGACCTCAATCGGCGCGACCAGAGCATGCGCACCCGTGAGAAAACTCTCACCGACAAGGAGGCGCAGCAGCAGGCGCTGATCGACGAAGCGCGGACGAAACTCGAACAAGTCGCAAACCTCACCCGCGAAGAGGCCAAGCGCGCGATCGTCGAAGAGATGACCGGCTCGGCCCGCACCGAGGCCGCCAAGCACATCCGGGTCATCGAGGAAGAAGCGCGCGAGGAAGCCGACCGCCGCGCCAAGCGCATCGTATCAATCGCGATCGAGCGGCTGGCGGGCGAGTTCGTGACCGAACGGACCGTCGCCGTAATCCCGCTCCCGAATGACGAGATGAAGGGGCGTATCATCGGGCGCGAAGGGCGCAACATCCGCGCCATCGAGGCGGCAACCGGCGTCGATATCATCATCGACGACACCCCCGAATCGATCGTGATCTCATGCCATAACCCGATCCGCCGCGAGATCGCACGAGTCGGCATCGAGCGGCTGATTTCCGATGGACGCATCCATCCCGGGCGCATCGAGGAGGTCATCCGCAAGGCCGAGCAGGAAGTTGAGGAATCGATCAAGGAAGCCGGCCAGCGTGCGATCATCGAATGTGGCGTGCACGGCATCCATCCCGAACTGGTCAAGCTGCTCGGGATGCTCAAGTATCGCTACAGTTACGCGCAGAACGTGTTGATGCATTCTATCGAGGCGGCGTTCATCTGCGGCGCGATGGCGGCCGAGTTGGGACTCAACGAAAAGCAGGCGCGCCGCGCCGCGCTGCTGCATGACATCGGCAAGGCGCTCACGCATGAGGTCGAGGGATCGCATGCGCTGATCGGCGGCGAGATCGCACGCAAGTACGGCGAGTCGGCCAAAATCGTCAACGCGATCGCGGCGCATCATGAGGAAGTGAAAGCGGAGACCATCCTGGCGCCGCTGGTCGATGCCGCCGATGCGCTGTCGGGTGCGCGGCCGGGTGCGCGTCGCGAGGTGCTGGAGAGCTACGTGAAGCGGCTCGAAGACCTCGAAGCGATCGCGAGGTCGTTCCGCGGCGTCGAGAAATGTTTCGCGGTGCAGGCCGGTCGCGAGATGCGCGTTATCGTCGAGCCGAGCCAGGTCTCCGATGAGGACAGCCTGGTGCTGGCGCGCGAGGTCGCGAAGAAAATCGAAACTGACATGACGTATCCGGGCCAGATCCGGGTGACGGTCATTCGGGAGACGCGCGCCACGGAGCTGGCGAAGTAGACCTAACCCCTAGCTCCTTCCCGTACGGGAAGGGGAACAGAAAGCGTCCTACACGGCGGCTGCCCATCGAGGGCAGCCGCTTCTCTTTTGGCGATTTCCTGTCCCTCCGCCGTTGATCCGGGGAGGTGGCTCAGCGCGATTCATGCGCTGGGCGCGCACATGAATAGGGAGGGGCAGGAGAGGCACCTCAGAAGCTCGGGATTCTGCCTCCCGATGTTGACCACTGTCAATCCTTCATACTCACCTGCCACAAGGCCGCGGCATCTGCGTATCACGCCGAGATTTAAGATGGAGTCCACGAGTCGACGATAGAGAAAAGCGCAATCGGAACAGATTCCTGTTCAGAGGTCACTCAGCTCGGATTGAGGGACTGCCGGATCAGTACCGACATAACGTCGGTAAGCAAAGTGGGTTGGATTTCTTTCGCTTGCGATGTCTTGCTGGGTGCTTCTGGGTCCCTAGCAGGCGGCTAGATAGCGCGGTTTGAGGCGACGTAGAAACCACTTTTTGCCATGTTCCAGAATAGATAATCCTTGATTCTGTTCACTTATTTGGCTTCGTTTCGTAATTCTCGCGATCCGCGAGTGGGTTTGTTTTTGTGGTTTGATGCAACGCTTGTTGCTCCCGAAGTGGGTTTGTTTTTGCGTTTCGTCAGTCGCACTGGCTGCAACTCCTTCGGTGGGTTCGTTTATGCATACCGAGTGATTCGCCTACCACGCGCCGATAAATGGCATCGGCGCCCGCAGGGAGCGCCACAACCCGATGATAGCACATTTCGACTTCCTGCGTGTCGACCACGACGACAACGCTGTACCAAAGAGAGATGCCTTTTCCGTTCCTCCCCCGTGGTTCGGGGGAGGTGGCTCGGCGCGATTTTCGCAATGGCTGCGAGGCGAAAATCGTGACGAGTCGGAGAGGGACCTCATCGCTGGGATTCTGCTTCCGCCTCTTTTTCGGATTCTGCTTCCTCGGACTCTTTTAACCCGCGTTCCCGTAACGCTTCTGCGATACTGGTCAGCACGCCCTCAAGATTCCTCAACACGTCATGGTTCCAAAATCGAATGACTTTGTATCCGTGCGCTTCGAGCCGTCGCGTTCTGGCCGCATCTTTCTCAAGCTCCTCGGCATGCTGCCCGCCGTCTACCTCCACGATGAGCCGCCGCCCCAGACAGCAGAAATCCGCGATGTGATCACCGATTGGATGTTGTCGGCGGAACTTCGCACCCAGCAAGCGCCTCGCGCGCAGGTTTTGCCAAAGCAGACCTTCGGCAGGAGTCTGTTCACGGCGGAGGCGGCGGACATCATTACGCAATTGCTCCGGGGTGCGCATAACACCGAGTTGTATGGCAGAATCCGGACGTTGATGGCAGCAGGAGCAGCGACGGATTCCAGAGCAGCGGAATCCAGAGCGGAGGTCCCTCTCCGACTCGTCACGATTTTCGCCTCGCAGCCATTGCAAAATCGCGCCGAGCCACCTCCCCCGATCAACGGGGGAGGAACGGAAAAGGCATCTCTCTTTGATGACTCGCAGACTTACTTCGCGAGCTTCACCAGCTGCACGCCTCCGCGCCGCGCGGGAGCGCCGGCGGCATGCGGTTGCGAGGCCGAACCTGCCGCAGGGGCCGGCCCGTGCAAGATTACGCGGTTGACCTGACGGCCAACCGCAGGCGTCACATGCGTGGACGCCGTGGCGGGGTTTACCCTGATGATTGCCATCATGCCCTTATCCTCGTGCTCGAGGATGTGGCAGTGATAAACGAAGTCACCCACGGTCGGGCCGCGGAAATCCATTCGCACCTTCACGCTGGGATAGCGACCTTTGCCACGCCAGAATGGCAAATGCACCATATCGAGGTATTGACGCTGACCGGCCGGAAGCGGTTTTCCATTGCGCGCCAGCAGCAGGAAATGAATCTGGTGGATGTGGAACTCATGAGCTTCCCGCGACCGGTTTTCGATGGTCCAATCTTCCACCGCGCCCTGGGTGGTGGTGATGGCGGGAGGATTGTCGGGGCTGAAGGCGACCGGCGTAGCGCCGTCAACGGTGATGAAAAAGACCGGATCTTCATCGTCGGGCGGGCTGGTCTCGGAGAAGTAAAGTTTGCGTTTTGCGCTGACCGCGGCATTCGCGAGACCCTCGAAACGTTCCAATCCGGGCGCCCTTGAAACCTGAGGTATCGTTACGCGATGCGCCGGCGTCTTGCCCTTCACCGCCGCAGTGGTGGTTCCCGCATTGACCTGGATCGAAGCGATCGGACGCAAGGGATCGATGTCTCCGTCGGGACCGGTGTCGACGTTCAGCGTCCATAGCGTGGCGTTCTTCACCTTCGCCGAGGGCCCGGTGACGATGAACTCGACGCGCCCGGCGGGGGGAAGCAGGATGTGCCTGCGCCTCAGCAGTCTGCCCATCCGGGTGCCGTCCTGGGATCCGACCGGGACGCCATCGAAACCCACCACCTGCAGTCGCTGTATCCTGCCATCGTATTTGAGTTGCAAATCCAGGATAGCGTCAGCACAAGCGTTGACGACCCGCCAGAACTGCTTTTCCTTGGGCCCCATCTGGATTACCGCGGGCTGATAGCTCGGGTACAGAATTGGAACGTAATTCAGCGATATATCCCACGCAGGAATAAGGTTTTCATCACCGGTCATCGCGGATTCCGGGAGCGGTTGATCGCGAATCACGAACACCCGCTCGGGCAGGCCCGCGACTTTGGGCTGGGTGTTCTCGATTCCATCGACGATGATCGCGCCCGACGCGCCACCCTGTACCGCCATTTCCGATTGACCGTGGACATGCGGATGGTACCAGTAGGCGCCGGGCGGCTCGTCCGCGGGAAACGGGACGGTATAAGTGAAGGTCTCGCCCGAGTTGATGAGCGTGTGAATGACCTCGTCGGAGTGACAGGTCGGCGGCGTATTGGTGCCGTGATAGTGGATGTTGACCGACGAGGAGTCCATGGTCGCGTTGCCGCAGACATTTTCCGCCGAGGTCGTCATTTTCATTGCATTGGCGTCGACGGGCGCCGGCACATGGTTGGTTACATTGATCACCAGCGTGTCGCCCGGCTTGATATGCAGCGTCGGTGACTCCGAGCCGTCGGGCGCAGTGAAGCAGAACAGGGTCAAGCCATTGGCATCGACCGCCGTGTTATAGGCGAGATCGACGGTCAGCGTTCCATCCTGGCTGAACAGATCGGTCGGATCCTGCACCACGCTGCCGGGTGCATAGCGAACGCATGGGTTGCCCGATTGCGCCGAGGCGGGAAGCGCCGAAGCGGCCAGCGATATCGCGACGGCCAAAGCGATCAGGATTCCTCTGCTTGGGGTTGGGAGAATTGGTTGGCGGCGCAGGTAGTTGAGGGTCGGTAGCAGAGTCATATCGCGCATTCATCTCTCCTGACACGATAAATCATGTATAGATTGTATCGTCATAGCAATGATATTGAGAATCGCACTCAATTCGTTTGGGAATCCAAATCATTTCAATCGTGACGGAGCGGATTTGCATGTCTATAATCCAGTCCAGATGTGAAGCCTTCATCGGGAGGGAGCGGTGAGCACGATTGTCAGGCCGGACCAGATCGATAAGTTCAAGCGCGACGGATTCGTCGTCGTTGACAACCTACTGACGGAAGCGGAACTCGAAAAATTCGGCGCCGCTGTCGATCGCGCGGTGGCCGATCGCAAGCGCGGCGATAGTCGCCCGCTCGCCGAGAAATCGCTCTACGAACAATCGTTCACCCAATGCATGAATCTATGGGAGGACAACCCTGAAGTTCTGCCGCTCACCTTTCATCCTAAGATCTCCGAGGTCGCCGCGACTCTCATCGGTGTGCCTGCGCTGCGCCTGTGGCACGATCAGGCGCTCTACAAAGACGCCGGCGGACGCTATACCGAACCGCATCAGGATCAGCCCTATTGGCCGATGAACGAAATCGACACGCTCAGCGCATGGATTACCTTCGACGGCTCGACTCGCGAGAACGGATGCATGGCGTATGTGCCGGGCTCGCATCTCATCGGGGTGCGCAAGTTCGTCAACATCTTCACCGCCGATGAGAAGGTGAAAATCCTCGAGGAACCGCAGGTTGCGGCGATCCCGCCGGTCTATGTCGAAGTGCCGCGCGGCAGCGTCGCGTTTCATCACGGGCTTACGGTGCATCTGGCCGGGGCGAACCACAGCAATCGCACTCGCCGCGTGCATACGATGATCTATTTCCGCGACGGTGCGACCCGCACCAAGCCGCATCCGCATCCGAGCGTCGATCGTCCCGGCATCAATGTGGGCGAGGCGATCGATAGCGACCTGACCCCGATCGTATGGCCGCGCGCGCTCGGCGACTGGCCGCGTCCGCCGCATATGCCGCTGACGCCGCTATTCGCCAACCTCAACACCAACGGCGCGCTCCCCAACGTGAAGTAGCCGCGCGGTTCGCATTGGCGGATTTCCCTCGCGCGCGATATATTCGCCTCGATGCCGACTACGCGGGAAGTGCTCGACACCACCATCGCCCTCGAAAAACAGAGCATGACGCTCTATGCGAGCTTTGCGAAGTTGTTCGCCCACGACCTCCGGCTGCACGATTTCTGGTTTGGGATGGCGCGCGACGAGGCTCGCCACGTAGGCGCCTTGGGCCTGGTGAGCACGGTGCTCGATCTGGAAGGGAAGCTCGACCAGCCGAGTCCGGTTTCGCTCGACGACTCCACCATCGTGCGCTTGCGCGAGCTGCACGCGGGATTTGAAGATCGCGCGAAGCCCGGGCTGTCGCTGGAGCAGGCGCTCAAAGTCGCGCTGGAAGTGGAGGAGACCGAGCTCGAAGACCTCGTCGCCGATCTGCTCAAGGCGGTGAAGTCCGATGAGTATGCGCGATGCTTGCGGCTGCTGGTGCACGACCTCGGCGAGCTGAGTTACATGATCGAACAGAACGCGCAGGATCCGGAGCTGCTGCAGCGCTGCGATGCCCTGGTGAATCGTCATGCCGAGGAGTTGCGCAAAGCCGAGGCATCGTGAGCGGCCCTTTTACCAATCGTCGGCGCTGGCTATAGTTTGAAACCGGCGCTGAGGAGTCGGCTAATTGGCAAGCCACCTGACTCTGGATCAGGCGATTGAAGGTTCGAGTCCTTCCTCCTCAGCCAACCACCCTCATTTGTATCAGGGCCCCATCGTCTAGTGGTTAGGACACCGGCCTCTCACGTCGGTAACGCGGGTTCGACTCCCGCTGGGGTCAATCGAGTGTTCCGGGATCCGCCGGTCTTCTGACCGCCACCTTTCACGAACTTCAGACGCCCTTTTTGATCTCGCGGATCACTCGCTGTCGAACGTGGGATTGTAGAGGCTGTGCAGAGTCATTCCATGATCGCTGCATGTGCCATTGCGACAGGTGCAGCTACAGAGAAACAGAGCGAGAACAAAAAGCGCGTACTTCATCTGGAACCACCTGCAATAATTGAGGCCATCCATCTGAGAAAGGCAATATAGCGCGGAGGGTGCGCGGTGCGCCAACACAGACTTTCATCGGTGGATGCCGGTGGAATCGACTCGCGGGTAAGGCATCATCTTACTTAACTCGCTACTTAACTCGCGGACGCACTGGCATCCAGCGGACGTTTACGTGGCGGTCCTAAGCGGAACTCCGGGATGTGATGGGCGACAAGCTCGATGAGCACGCGGGACAGTTAGTCCAGCCCAGCGGCTTTGTCGTTCAGGCCAAGGACATGCATCACTACGCGTGGGCAGTCGGACCCACCTTGATTCAGGCGCACGGCGAAGGGCCCTCGAGATCAACTTCGTCAATCCGGCAGATGACCCGAGTAAGACCCATCATTGATCGAGGTGACAAGGGCGCCCGCGTATGCCGTGTCGATGAACTTTCGCCACGCCGCCAGGTGACCAGTTCGACTCGCGCTGCGGTCACTCATATACTCGGAGATATACTCGGATCGTCTGGCCGCGGAAGGAGATACTGCGAAAGTGAAACTCCGTCATACTGCCATTCTGGCTATTGTGGGCTACTGCCTGATCGTGCCGCCGCTGCAAGCTTCCCATGAGCAGATGGACACCATGGCGCCGTTCTCACAATGGGTCATCGAGGGGCATTTCGATACCGAAGAGGCATGCTACCAGGGCCGCGAGAAAATGATGACGCTGGGTTCGGCGAATTTGGATAAGCAGGATAGCGTGGTCGATCGCCAGCGCGTGAGCGCAGTATGCATCAATTGCGAGGATCCCCGCCTGAAGCCCAAATGAGCAGGAAGCTTCTCCTGCGCCGCGGATCTACCTTCCGACCTCACTGACTGGTAGCTTACCTCCGGTAACGCCGAGGGGTATTGGAATCAGTCCGGTGAGGTTCGATGCCGATTAGCGTGACCGAGCCGTTTTCGCGACCGGTCTTCAATCTCAGCCTGCCCGCATGGCGCCGGATGCGTCGTAGCTACCATGCTACGGCGATCCCGCGGTTGGTCGATATCAGGTTCCTCACGACCGGATTGATGCTGTCCGCCATGCAGCATCTTCAGAGTGCAATTTGTCGTGCCGCGCTCGACGACATCGAAATTCGGCGTCCAATTTTCATCCTCGGCCATTGGCGATCCGGTACCACGCTGCTGCACGAACTGATGGCGCTCGACGACCAACTGCTCACGCCCACTACCTTTCAATGCTTCAATCCGCAGCGCTTCCTGTTGTCGAGCAATCCGCCGCATGCCGAAGCTGAACGGCCGACCGGTGACATCGTCGTTACCGCGTCGTCGCCGCAGGAAGAGGAGTTCGCGCTGCTATGCTCGGGGGCGATATCACCGTACGAGGCCTTCCTCTTTCCTGGCGCGCTCGCCGATCTTGAACATTTGTGCGACCCCGATACGTCCCATCCTGCCGAGGCGAAGGCCTGGGCGGACACGATGATCGGTTTTCTTCGCGCCGTGTTGTGCGCGGGCGGGCGAGACAAGCGTCTGCTGCTTAAGTCACCGAGCAATTCGTTTCGAGTGCCGAGGCTGCGGCGGCTTTTCCCGGATGCGGTATTCATCAACCTTACGCGCGAGCCCAAGGCGGTCCTCGCGTCGACGGTGCGAATGTGGGAGACGATGTGGACTCGATACGCGGTCGGCCGCCCCCTGAGTCGTGCCGCGGTCGAGGAGCAGGTGTCCAGCATCCAGGAGCGGCTGCAGGTTAAACTACGCAAGGACGCCGGCGAAATACCGGCTAATCGTTTCGCCACCATCGCCTACGAGGATTTGGTTGCCGATCCTGCCGGCAGCATCGCGAAGTTGTACCAGACGCTGGACCTGGCAAATTCCGCAGCGCTGCCGCCGAGACAGGCGGAATACCTCGCCAACGCGAATGCGAAAAGGCAACGACTTCAGAGCTTTGGCGCGACTTCGCCATAAATCTGACCCATCGTTTTTGGCCACGCTTCGCACTGCCCCAGCGATGCGATAAGAAGGAAGCTCGTGAGGGTCTCCTTGTGCGCGGTCTGCGGTTCTGTTTCATCACCACCTTCTATCCGCCTTACAATTTTGGCGGCGACGGAATCGCTATTCAGCGCATGGCGCGGGCGCTGGTCCAGCGCGGGCATTCGGCAACGGTCGTCCATGATGTTGATGCATACAAGGTTCTGAACTTCGGCAATGAGCCCGATCCATCACCATTCGCCGATGACGGTGTCGAGGTCGTCGCGCTGCGAAGCAGCTTAGGTGCGCTTTCTCCGATCCTCACCCATCAGCTCGGCAGCCCACTGGCGAACCGAGGACGCATCCTGGAGGTTCTCGAGCGGGGACACTTCGACGTCATCATCTACAACAACATTTCGCTGGTCGGCGGCCCGCGGGTTCTGGCCTACGGTTCGGCGCTGAAGCTGTATCTGGCGCACGACCACTGGCTGGTGTGTCCGATGCATGTGCTGTGGCGCGACAATCGCGAGCCTTGCACCGGCCAGCACTGCATGCGATGCACGTTTCGCCATCGCCGCCCACCGCAGCTATATCGGTGGACCGGGATGCTGGAGCGGAACCTCGCGCACATCGATGCATTCATTACCGGGAGCGAGTTCAGCCGCAGCAAGCATCGCGAGTTCGGGTTTTCACGTGAGATGGAGGTGCTGCCGTACTTTCCTTCCGAAACCGAGACTGACGCGATCGAAGCGGCCGGGCGTCCGCATCAGCGACCCTACTTTTTGTTCGCAGGCCGCCTGGAGGAAATCAAAGGTGCGCAGGATCTCATTTCCGCATTCCGCCAGTATGCGGATGCGGATTTGCTGATCGCGGGCGCCGGAAGCCAGCGACCGCAGCTCGAGGCAGCCGTCAATAATGACGCGAGGGTGAAGTTCCTCGGCCAGCTCGAAGAGCAGGATCTTCGCCGATACTACCGCCACGCGCTCGCAGTGATCGTCCCGTCATTGTGCTTCGAAACCTTTGGACTGGTTTTGATCGAAGCATTCAAGGAATCGACGCCCGTCATCGCGCGGCGTCGCGGTCCCTTCCCCGAGCTGATCGAACAATCAGGCGGCGGCGAACTGTTTTCTGATCACGCCGAGCTACTAGCCTCGATGCAGCGTATCCAGGGCAATCCGGAATATCGTAACCGGCTTGGGTCGCAGGGACACGACGCCTACCGGAAGCGTTGGTGCGCCGACATCGTGGTGCCGGGGCTGATCGAGATAATTCGCAAGACGGCGCAGCGTCGCGGGCGCGATCAGATTGTCGCGGCGCTACGGCCCGATGAAGACGAGCCCGCGCTCAATGTCCATAGCCGTCGACAGGCGTGAGCTTCGATCGCGCGAGGCGCAAACCATGGCGGATACGCACGTAGGTGCGGGCGCTCCAACTGGTCGCGCCGCCGAGCCTCATTAGATCATCGAGGAAGTAGGAATCGATGCGCGGCAGATTGTAGATATCGTCGCCGCGCGTGGCGAAGCGAAACTCGACGCCGCAAGCGCTATCGAAGCGGTTTGCAACCAGCGAGCGCAAATCCTCATTCAGTTCGCCGAATGGATAGGCGAAGTGCCGCACCCGCTCGCCCACCATCTGTTCGAGCTGGTCTTGCGACGCCTCGATCTCGTGGCGCGCCTGCTCCGGCGGCAGACCCGCCAGATGATGGTGGTTGACGGTGTGCGCACCGATCGCCATACCGTGCCCGTGCAGCTCGCGAAGTTCCGTTGCGCTGAGCATTTTACGAGTCGAGTGTTCCGGTCTATGCGACGGCCAATTGCTCAATTTGCCGCAGTAGCCGCTGGTTACATAGACGGTCGCCGGAAACGAGTAGCGTTGAAGCTCTTCGAAGGCGACCGTGTAAACGCTGCGATAGCCGTCATCGAAAGTGAGCACGGCGCATCGCGGCGGCAAGGGTCGATCTGAGTTGAGCAGCTCGACCGCCTCGCCGATGCTCAGCATCTTGTATTGGTGCTTCGCGAGAAACGCCATTTGCGCTGCGAAGCGATCCGGACGCACCGATGTCGTCAATCCCAGGCCATCGATCGAATGGTACATCAGGATCGTCAGCATCGTGCGCGTTCCGGGCCGCAGCCCGGCTCAGTATCCCGCGAAGCCCATGTCGGTGGTCGCCTGCGCGTCCGGGTCGGTGCACACATTGACCAACGCAGTCTTGCCGCTTTTGATCGCGCGCTCGATCGCGGGCCGGATCGCATCGGGCTGCTCGACGAATTCGCCGTAGCCGCCGAGCGCCTCGACCATTTTGTCGTAACGCTGGAAGCCCAGGTCGCGGCCGACATTGCCACCGGTCTTGCGCGAGGTGAACCCGCCATTATTCGACACCACCACCACGATCGGCAGCTTGTGCCGAATCGCGGTATCCATCTCCATACCGTTCCAGCCGAAAGCGCCGTCGCCGCTGAGCACCACCACCGGAAGATCCGGACGCCCGACTTTGGCGCCGATTCCGAACGGGATGCCGACCCCCATGCATCCATGGGGTCCGGCGTTGAGGCTGCATCGCGCCTGGTAGATGGGAATCGATTGACGCGCGAAATTCAAAATCTCGTGGCCATCGACTACCAGAATCGTGTCACGGCTGATGACGTCCTTGACCTCATTGCACAGGCGCAAAGGATGGATGGGGACCGTATTGGAGTGCATCAGTGGCGCGGACCGCTCCGAATTCGAACGATGCTTCGCGGCGAGCTGCGCGACCCACTGGGTCTCCTCTTTCGGATTAAACTTGCCGGCCGCCTCTGCGGTGAGCTGACCGAGGACCAACTTCGCATCTCCGATGATGCCGACGTCGGCGGCGCGATTATGGCCGATCTCTTTGCCGTCGAGGTTCACATTGATGAGCTTCGCGTCGGCGGAAAATCGCGGCGCACGCATGAACGACAGCATCGAGTTCGCCCGCGCGCCAATCAGCAGGATGACGTCGGCCTCGCGAAAAGCGCTCGAGCGAGCGCCCGGGAACGAGCGCGGATGATCTTCGGCGATGACGCCGCGACCCTGCGGCGTGGTGTAAAACGGGATGCCGGTGGCATCGACAAAGTTACGCAACTCGGTCTCCGCCTGCGACCACAGCACGCCACTGCCGGTGAGCACGATGGGTTTGCGCGCCTTGGATAGGAGGTCGATGGCTTTGCGAATCAGGGCGGGGTCGCCCGCCGGACGCGCGTCGGTGCGCGAGTTGCCCTCGACCCAGTGAATCTTCTCCTCCTCGACCTTGCCGCTCAACACGTCGCCGGGCAGATCGAGGTAGATGGGCCCGCGCTTGCCGTCGAGCGCCTCCCGAAACGCGATGCTGATGTACTCAGGAATCCGGTAGCCGAGGTCGACGCGATACGCTCCCTTGACGATCGGCTTCATCATCGGGACCTGATCCATTTCCTGGAAAGTGTCGAGCGTGGTGCCGCGCATCGGCGCCGAGCCGCCGATCGCGATCACTGGTGCGGCATCGGCCTGCGCGTTGCCGAGACCGGTCATCAGGTTGACGACGCCCGGGCCCATCGGAGCGATGCAGATGCCGGGCTTGCCGGTCACGCGCGAATACGCATGCGCCATCATCGCGGCGGCCTGTTCGTGGCGCACATAGATCCCGGTCATGCCGAGATCGAGACACGCGCCGGCGGTACCGCCGGTCGGGCCGCCCATCATGAAGAAGATGGTGTCGACGCCTTCACGCTTGAAGCACTGCGCAATGATCTGCTCGCCTCGTAGAGTTCCCATTGTGGTTTGCCTCCGAAAATGTTGGACCGCCGCGGTCGCATCGCAAGACCATCAATCTGATGGTGCTCCTGTCAAGCGAGCGTGATGGAAGATGGATTGGTCTGGCCTGATGGATGGTGATGAGCGAGCCTGCCGGCGCGGTTGATCAGGAGGCGGGTTGTCCTGAATCATGTGCCGGAGAGGAGCCCATGGCCTACTTTCTCGCAAAGACGGAACCCACCACCTATTCGATCGACGATCTCGAACGCGACAAGCAAACGGCCTGGGACGGCGTGACTAACCCGCAAGCGGTTCGTGCCATCCGCGCGATGCGGCCGGGCGATCGCGTCTTCATCTACCATAGCGGCGGGGTGACCAGCGTGGTCGGGATCGCCACCGTCAAATCGGCGCCGCGGGACGATCCGAAGAATCCGAAATCGGCGGTCGTCGATCTGGAATTCGCCGGGAAGCTGGAACCGCCGACTTCGTTGGCCGAGATCAAGAAATCCGGCAAATTCAATGACTGGGCGCTGGTCCGACAGGGGCGGCTGTCGACGATGGAGGCGCCGGAGAAATTTGCCGCGTGGATGCGGCGAACGATATCCACACGCCAAAATCTGACGAGAGATTCACCCGTCACATCAGCTTTCGCCATTGCCTCGCAGTGCAGTTTCCGGCCGATGCCAGGCCTTCTATCTCCGCACCACCACCCGGCGTAAAATTTTGTATCTCGTTCCATGGTCGCATTCATTTGTAACTGCAACTAAACGCGTACGTGCGAAGCGAGGGGTTGTTGTTCGCAGCTCGACTACGCGCTGAAGGGGTTTCCATGGCAAGCAGGTTGATTTCGAATCGGGCAGTAGTCTGGGCGCTGAGCATAATCGGCGCGCTTGTTCTCGCAAGCCCGATGGCATTGGCGCAGACCGACACCATCCTGCACGGCAATCATCCGGCTCTCGCCGAAGGCGTTACAGCTTCGGGATACGTCGAGCCATCGCGCCCTCTAACGATGTCGGTAACCCTCGCGCTGCGAAACCAGGCGCAACTCGAACAGTTGCTCGCCGATCAACAGAATCCCGCGTCGCCTGAATATCATCGATGGCTTACACGCGAGGAGTTCGCGGCGCGTTTCGGGCCCACCGCCTTCGATGCGGTCAGTGACTGGCTGGTCGGGCAGGGCTTTCGCGTGGTCGCGGTTAACGTTCCCGCGCGGGTCATCCAATTCACCGCGACTGCGGCGCAGGCCGAGCATGCGTTCAGCGTCGCGCTCAAGTCGGCGGGTGGCCAATCGTATGCCAATACGTCCGATCCGCACATCCCGGCGGAGCTTGCGGGAGTGATCGCGCAAATCCACGGCCTCGACAACATGTCCGCCAGCGCTCCCGGCCTGTCCATGGGCCGCCTCAAGCCGGTGCCCGCGCCGTCATCGCATGGCGCTCCCGCCGACGCTTCGAGCGCACCCGGCGTCGATGTGCAGGGGAATGGACCGTTCTTCGGGCCGAGCGACTTCTACAGCTTCTATAATGAAACGCCGCTGCTGAGTTCGGGACTCACGGGAACCAGTTGCATCGCGATCGTGGGAAACTCGAAGTTCCTGCCCAGCGCTGTTTCGCGGTTCAGCAAGGAATTCGGCCTCAAGGGTGCAAAGATAACCACCGTGCGGGCTGATCCCGGCAATGCCGGGTTCAACAGCTCGGAACCCGAGGCGGAGCTGGACCTGGAATGGGCGCATGCAGTTGCACCCGGCGCGGCCTTGCGTTTTTATCTGGGTAACAATTCGAACTTTGCGCTAGATCCGATCACCGATGCGATCGCCGCGGCAGTGAACGACCCGCGCCGTTGTCCGGTGATCAGCAACAGTTTTGGTTTTTGCGGCGCATCCGATGTTTTCTACACCGGGACGCTGCATCCGTTGTTCCAGCAGGCGGCCGCGCAGGGCCAGAGTGTCATCAATATCACGCATGACTATGGCGCGGCTTATTTGAAATTTGATTCTCTCCAGGGCTGCGTCGCCGGTACCAACCGGGCCGTGAGCGAGATATCGGCCGATCCGAATGTCACCGCGCTTGGCGGTACTTCATTCGATCCCAACTTCGATTCGTCCGGGCACAACATCGGACATGTTGCCGAGCGGGTCTGGAACGATCCGAACGATGGGATTCCAAGTGGCGGCGCTACCGGCGGCGGCCGCAGCGCAATCTTCGCCAAACCTGCCTACCAGACCGGACCGGGCGTCCCGGACGATGAAGCGCGCTTTGTTCCCGACGTGTCGCTAATCGCGAGCCCGAACTTCCCCGGCTCATGGGTGGTAGTGGATTCCAGTTGCTTCAATCCGTCCGGTTGTACCGGCAAGGGCGGCCTAAGCTTCGCAGTATTTGGCGGCACCAGTCTGTCGGCCCCAGCATTTGCGGGAGCCGCAAACCTGATCGGACAGGCGGTCGGCGATAAGCTTGGCAACATGAACCCCACGATCTACACGCTGGCAAACAATGACCTGGCAGGATCCGGTTTCCGTGACGTTACCGTCGGCAACAACGCCTTTAACGGGGTGACCGGGTTCGCCGCGGGGAGCGACTACGATCTCTGCACCGGCTGGGGCACCGTGGATATCGCCACCTTCCTGACCGCCTACTCCAAGACGCTGCCGGGGCCGGCGGTCGTCACGCTCTCTCCGGCGACGCTCAAGTTCAAGAATGTTCGGGTTGGTTCCACCAGCAAACCCAAATTCGTCACCATCAAGGTACCGCGCGGGCAGCAGGGCTGGACCCAGATCGCATCGGTGGATGGCGCCGGCGCTTTCATGGCTGCCCAAACCTGCGTCGGCCAGTGGGTCGGACCGGGCAAGACCTGCAAGTTCGGTGTGACATTCAGTCCGACCGAAGCTGGTCCAGTGGGTCCGCTGACATTGAGTGTGACCGATAGCGCGGGCAACTCGCCGCAGACAACTTCGCTGGTCGGCACCGGCAAGTGAGGCGGTGAGAGCCGATCGCGATTAGAGCAGGCTCTTTTGTTCGGCCACCACCAGGAGATGCCGACGTTGCATCGCGAGCAGGTGCTGCCGAAGGAACGCTAACACCGAAATCACGCCGGCAGCGAGCGCGCGCCCGATGGTCGCGTGGTGATGGAGGATCTGCACGATCAGCATAATCAGGCCGATGTTGATGAGGTAACAGTCCGCGCCATCTGCCAGCACGATCAAAGCGCGCCGCGACCATGGGAGGGTGCCCAGGTCCTTGCGGCGGGAATGCTCAATCGTCGCGCCGACCAGGGCGCTGACTGCAAACGCGATCGGATACCAGACGTGGAAGTAATAGATCAGCACCTGGTACACGACGATGTCGAAAATCAGTGGAACGCCGACCGCTCCGATGTATCCAGAACGCATCGAGATCGCATCCAACGCGGGGATGCCCCAGACCTCGCCCTTGTCGTCGATGGGGTTGGGAACCGCGCGCGCGCTGTCAGTTACGGTGTCTTCGCTTTCGAGATATTCGGCGTCGGAATTGACGCGCCATAAGTCGAACGACGCGCCCATGATGTTTCGCGCCGCCATCAGCCCGGTCATCATCGCGTGGTCCTGGTTGTTGTACTTATGCATCCCGTTGCGGCCGGCGACCTGCAGATTGGGCGCCTCCATATCCAGGAACTCACGAACCTTGGCGACGTTGGCCCGATAGTCGTGATCATACAAAGGGTAGGCCTTGGGCTGGCGGACCACTGCGCCATCGACAACCTTGGATTTATCCGCGAGGCCAAGGGTCGCGAGCTCATCTTTGGCGAGCGCGATCAGCTGCTCGTCGGTCGATGACCACAGCGTATCGTTCTCGTTGCAGAAGTATTCGAGGCCCAACACCGTAAGGCGCGGATCGGGCACCATTTCGGCGCTCCAATTCTTGAAGTTCTGGATCCGTCCAACCCGCACGCCCGGATCGTGGATGTAAATCCAGTTGTCCGGGAACAATTCGGCCTGATCGATGATGAGCGCCACTGTTATGAAATCGCGATAACGCAAACTACGCGCGCTCGCCAGCACCGCATCGGGCGGCGGTGGATCGAATCCCTCGATGAGCTCCGCCAGCGGCATCGTCGAAACAAAAGCATCGCCGCGATGCGTATGCGGCCCGTCCCCGTTTTGCGTGGTAATCGCGACGATGCGGCCATCCTTGCGATGGATCTCACGCGCCGGTTGTCCCAGCCGCACTTCGCCGCCCGCCTCTCGGATCACGCGGGCCGCTTTCTCCCACATCTCTCCGGGTCCCTGCGCGGGATAGCGGAAGCGATCGACCAGCGTCTTGATCACCGCGCCGTTACTGGATGGACCGCGCAGCAGACTGCGCATCACCGAAACCAGCGACAGGCCGCGAATGCGCTGTGCGGCCCAATCCGCGCTTATCTCGCTGCACGGAATGCCCCAAACCTTTTCGGTGTAGGTCTTGAAGAAGATTTCGTAGAGACGCCGGCCGAAGGCGCTCACAACCCAATCTTCGAAGCTGCGGATGTGGACCGGCGATTGGCGTTGCACCCGCAGGTAGCTGACGAGACTTCGCAGCGCCTCGATCGCGCCGAGGTTCCGCAACGCATCGAACGGTTCCAGCGGATACTTGAAAAAGCGGCCGCGGTAGTAGACCCGCGAAAGCCGCGCGCATTCGAGCATCCGCGCGCCGAGCAACTCGGTCCAGAGCGCCTCGATTTCCCGGCTTTTGGAAAAGAACCGATGTCCGCCGATATCGAATCTGAAGCCGCGATACTCGACGGTTCGCGCCAGGCCGCCGACATACCGCGGATCGGCCTCGAGCACCTCGGCCTGATGCCCGTTCTTCGCCAGCTCGTAGGCGGCCGTCAAACCGGCCGGTCCTGCGCCGATGATCACGACCCGCTGACGGTTTTGCGAATCCAACCTATGCTTCCCCAATACGCGTTCCGTTTGTCACGTGCCGCAATACTTTTAATAAGAAATCAATCCTCGTGATAGGAGCGATCGATCGTCCGCGCGGACTTTTCCGCATGCGGACGGCGTGACGAATTGTATGTGGGGAACTTGGCGCCCGGCTATTTCGGACGCGGGACAATGATTAGATGCGGATATACGGCGATGTTGCGGTTGCGAAGTGCGTTCACTTCGGCGCGCCGAAACCCCACGCGATGCCCGTTCTTGACCAAAGCAAGCTGACCGCGCCGGATGAGGCGCAGGAGGGTGATTCGATGGCAGTGGAGAGTGGCCGTCGCCTCATCGATCGTCATCACCGGGTCGCCGTTCCGGCTCCTTGATGATGACGATTTATTTCCCGGCTTCCAGCTCGGAGCGCGGGGAGGCAGTGATTCCATAAGCCAACTCGCTAACGCCTCGTTCACGGACCTAGACAGCGATAAGCATGCCAGCGAGTCGAACTACGTCTTGATGAGACTACAAGGGTAAACGCTATTGCGTTTAAACGTTGCCCGTGTGGCGATCAGTGACACTGTAGCGAAAGGGCCGGGAGGTCCGGTGTTGTCGTTCCGGTATGCTTCTACAATGGGTAGGCTTTTGAGCCAAATGCACTCGGGATCAGGGTGAAATCACTGCTAAACTGAGGCGAAGAGATAGCGAAACTCCTGTAGATTCAAGGCTTTTTTGGCTTCGTTTGGTAATTTCACATTTTCGCGATGCCGCATCCCAAAACATGTGCGGCACTCCTTCCGAGTGCCGCCACTTCATAGTAGCAGAATTCGACTGCGGGTGCTCGCGGCGCGCCGTCCGCGACCAAGACGCCGCGGTGTCCAGCCTCCGGCCCGACAGCGTTTGGAGCGCGCCATCAATTTCGCGCGCGAAGCTTTTTCGACGATTAGCTCTTCCCGTTCTGACCGAGTGGTCCGCCCCTGAGCGGCACCGCCCAATCCCACGAATAGTGCTGGCGAGCGGCGTCGGCTTGAACCCGACCCATGATCGAATCGCCGCACTGCGCGCAAAACATATAGGTGCTGTTATCCTGGCCGACGGCGGCGCTCAAGGTCCGGTCGCCGGTGGGGGCTGATGCGAACTCTTTTCCGCACGCACCGCATCCATCCGACACCACCTGCGCGCGGTTGACGATAAGATGCGGGACCATGTGTCCATTTCCTTCTGACATGACGAAACTCCTCCCTGATTTTCCAATTCTCCAGAACATTTGGCGTTCTTGGGCGTAGTGAGAATTGTCGAGATCCCCAGATTTCCAAAAACCTCTCAATGCTATGCGCGACGAATAAGTCGGTTATTGCCGTGCTACACAACAATAAATGGCTTATGGATAACAGAGAAAAGATATCCACAATCCGGATTGCGAGTCTACCGCGCCGATGCCAGGGCTCCTTCAGGGTTTGGTTTGTACGAACCCGCGTTACGGGAGTAAGAAAACAGAAGGCTGTTACGGTTTGTGGGCGAACCAACAGTCCGGAGGGTGCGGTAGCACTGCGCAGCCGCTTCCCCGCAGCCGCCGAGGCGGAGCGTAAGCAGAGTTCGAGGCGAATCAAAAGAAAATCGGAGCGCAGCGGAGTGCGAGGAGAACTAAAAAGACCGCAGCAGAGTCCGAGCAAATTGTAGGATTTGAAAAATGAGGCGCGAAGCGGGCGAAGCCGCGGCGCAGCCGCTCCCGCGCAGCCGCCGAGGCGGAGCGTAAGCAGAGTTCGAGGCGAATCAAAAGAAAATCGGAGCGCAGCGGAGTCCGAGGAGAACTAAAAAGACCGCAGCAGAGTCCGAGCAAATTGTAGGATTTGAAAAATGAGACGCGAAGCGGGCGAAGCCGCGGCGCAGCCGCTCCCGCGCAGCCGCCGAGGCGGAGCGTAAGCAGAGTTCGAGGCGAATCAAAGGAAAATCGGAGCGCAGCGGAGTCCGAGGAGAACTAAAAAGACCGCAGCAGAGTCCGAGCAAATTGTAGGATTTGAAAAATGAGACGCGAAGCGGGCGAAGCCGCGGCGCAGCCGCTCCGAGGGCGGAGCGCAGCGGAGTCCGAGGAGAACTAAAAATGATAAATCGATTAGGCTTCGGCGCCTTTCTAGCGCCGCATCATCCGACCGGCGAAAATCCCACCCTCCAGCTTCAGCGCGATTTGAAGCTCGCGACCCTCCTCGATGATCTCGGCTATGACGAATTCTGGGTCGGCGAGCATCATTCCGGCGGATGGGAGACGATCGCATCGCCTGAAATGATGCTGTCCGCCGCCGCGATGGTCACCCATCGAATCAAGCTCGGCACCGGCGTGGTCTCGATTCCGTATCATCATCCGTTTACCGTCGCGCAGCGTATCGTGATGCTCGACCATCTGAGCCGCGGCCGCGCGATGTTAGGGGTTGGCCCCGGCGCGCTGCCTTCCGACGCCTTCATGCTCGGCATCGATCCGATGACGCAGCGTGATCAGATGGACGAAGGACTCGGCGTCATCCAGCGGTTGCTGACCGAGCCCGAGCCCATCACCGTCGATGGCTCATGGTATCGGCTGCGCGATGCGGCACTGCATCTGCGTCCGCTGCAGCGCGAATTGCCGATCGCGGTCGCCTCGATGATCTCGCCGGCGGGCATGAAATGCGCAGGCAAGTATGGCGTCGGGGTGCTCTCGGTGGGTTCGTATTTGCCCGAGGGCCTCAGCGCGTTGAAGACGCAATGGTCGTTTGCCGAGACCGCCGCGAAGGAGAGCGGAAAGCGCGTCGACCGCGACAACTGGCGCATCGTGATGCCGTTTCACATCTCGGATTCCAAAGAGCAGGCCATCCGCGAAGTCGGCGAGGGACTCAAGCGCTGGAACAACGAGTACGTAGTGGGAATCCTAGGGCGCCCCGACGGTAAAATCTTCGAGAACGGCTTCGAAGCCGCGAAGTTCATGAATGAGATGGGCGGCGGCATCTTCGGCACCCCCGAGGACGCAATCGAAAAGCTCACCAAGCTGCAGCAGCTCGCCGGCGGCTTCGGCACCGTGCTGTCATTCGCGCATGACTGGGCGCCGCGCGAGGCGATGTGGCGCTCCTACGAAATGCTGGCGCGTTTTGTCATCCCGCACTTTAACGGCACGCTCGCCTCGATCGATGAGAGCGCGGCGCGCGTTTCAGCGAACAAGGAAAAGCTGATGGGTGCAGCGACCGGCGCGATCATGAAGGCGATCAGCTCGGACGAAAAGGCGGTCGAGGCATTTGCGAAGATGACCGAGAGCGGCCCCTTCAGCATCGCACCGGCGCAGCGCGCCGCCGCCGATTCCGGGAAACAAAAGAGCGCGAAGTAATTTCGCGCTCGCATCGAAGCAAAACGGGATGTCCTCGCGAGGGCATCCCGTTTTTATTTCATATCGAGATAGGACCTCAGCGACACGATTCGAATCCCCTCAAACTGTTTCAGGTCCAGCAGCTCGCGATCGCCGGTGACGATGAGGTTCGCGCGCCCCGCGACCGCGCGTTCAAGGATGCGGTTGTCGGGTTCATCTTGGAGTAGCTGAAGTCTCAGTTTTGTCGCGACGATCTCGCCGATGCTTGCTAGCAGGATAGCATCGTGGGCCAGTTGTTCGGCGTCGCGCCTGAACTTTCGTGCAAGCACCGTCAATGTTTCATCGATGATGGGACGTGAGATCAGTAAGTGATCGCGACCATCCAGGATGCGGCCGATCGCCTTCTCCGCCTGGCGCCCTGGAAACATGAGTGCAGAGACGAAGATGTTGGTGTCAAAGACGACCCTCACTTCGCCAAATAACGCCGGAGGTCTGCTTCGGTGAGAATTCCCTTCTCTTTCGCGATCCGGCTCCAGTAGTTCTGCGAAGCTTTGAAATCAGCCCTGAGCCGCTCCGCTCTGCTCTTCCGCAATGCATCCTGAATTACCGCGCTAACGCTCTTTCCTTCGGAGCGCGCGGTCTCCTCAACCTCGCGCGCGAGCTCACGCGGTAATGAGATGGTCTTTTTTACTGCCGTTTTCATGCCTGCTCGGGTATGAACAATTACTACCATGCGTAGAACGTCGATGCGACTGAGCTTTGCCGCGGAGATGCAAGCGCTGAATCCCCACAGAATTAGATTCATCGAGAGGATTCACATACCGGGATCGATTGCGCATAGCGTTGTCGCCAGTCATTGAGGATTGCCGCGAGTTTTTCCGCTGACATTCCATAGGTGTCCGGCAAGGCGCCTTCAAACCCCACAATTTGTGAATTGATTTTCCTGAGGGTCTCGCGACCACGATGCAACTTCGAATAGTTGAAGAAGACTGACTTACGCGTCGCGAGCCGGCCGACCTCGAAAGATTCGATCTCGTACCAGCGATAGGAGTACGCTCCGAAGAGGGTGCAGATGGTGAAGCCGGCAGGGTCTAGTTTTAGGTATGCACTGCCAGGCAATAGCGATAGACCAAGAACCACTCCGCCCATGCCGAAGAACAGAATTCCGGCCCAGCCGACCAACGGGTGACCCTGTCCCACCACGAAGATTCCTTCCGCAACAAAGACAACCGATCCTATCGCGAGGCCGACGCGCCTGCCTCGGCTCGGCCTGAGCACAAGTGCCATTTGAAGTCTCCGCTTAGGGTCTATCGCTGTTCTTAGGTCGCGGTCTCGATGCCCCACTTCATCGCATTGCGCAGGAGGATCTCAAACTCCTGCGTCTCCCAGGAGCCGCGGAATGTCTTCGGCGTCGTGCCGGACGCTTCGACGCTCGCATCCACGAACGGCTGTACATTGTTGATCGGCGAATGGCAGTGGCCCAGCGCGATGTAGGTCACCCCTCCCTTGCCGGCCTCGCGCGTATATCCGAGGACGCGGGTTTTGCCGTCCGGCAGCACCGAAGTGTCGCGATCGTAAACGAAGCCGAATCCCTGCGGCGATGGATCCTTCGCCAGCTCCGTCGTTAGCAGGATGTGGCATCGCGCGGGATCCTGCACCTCGATGAGGTAGAGTTCGTCCATCACCTCGAATGACGCCGGCAGCCCTTCTGCCAGCGGATGCGCACGATCCGCGACCTCGACGCGGAACTTCCTCACCGGTGGATGATTCAGGAAGAACGCGCCGAGCGTCGCATGATAATTGCCCTTGACCATTTTGCGGACGTAGCGATTTTCGCCGACCGGTACCGCTTTGCCGCCGCTGGTACCATGCAGCGCGAGCCATCGTCCACCACCTTCGAGCCATTGCCGAATAAAACCGTTCTGCTCGTCGGTCGGATACGGCCCTGCGACATAGGTGATGAGAAAAGCGGCGCCGGGCAACCACTTCGCGATGTCGCCGTAGTCGTTGGCGGTAGTCGTCAGCAGCTGCGGATTTTCCTGCAGCATGCCGAGCAGGCGCAGCCGCACATAATCCATATCGTGACCGGCGAACGAACCGGGAGGATAGCCTCCCGAGATCAGATGCACGCGAATCGGCTTGGCGCGGCTCATGTCAGTCCTCTTTCAAACCGACGAAGTTGGGCTTGCGCTTCTCGACAAATGCCCTCGCCGCTTCCTTTTGATGCGGATGCCTGAACGACATCATCTCGTACGCGAGCGAAGCATCCATGATGAGATTCGACTGCTGCTTGAGCCATTTGTTGACCGATAGCTTGCTCCATCGAATTGCCCAAGTCGGTCCGTCGGCGAGTTCCTGCGCCAGCTCGCGCGCCTTCGGCATCACCAGCTCGGGCGCGACCGCGTAGTTCACCATCCCGATGCGTCCGGCTTCCGCGCCGTTGATGAAGTTACCCCGCATCAGGAATTCTTTCGCGCGATGCGGGCCGACGAGCAGCGGCCAAATCACCGCACCGCCATCGCCCGCCACGATTCCTACTTTGACGTGCGTATCCGCCAGACGCGCTTTCTCGGAAACCACGGTGATGTCGCATAGCAGCGCGAGCGTCGCGCCGAGGCCCACCGCGTCGCCGTTGATCGCGCCGATGATCGGTTGTTCGACGTCGAGCATGTTGTCGACCAGGCGGCGTCCGTTCGAAGCCGCGATCGGTCCGCGCCCGCGCCCCTTGCCCTGTTTGCCGGTCGCCGAAGTGAGATTGCCCGCCGCCATCCCCTTCACGTCGCCGCCGGCACAAAAGGCGCGTCCAGCACCGGTCAGGATGATCGCATTGACGTCCTGATCGCCGCGCACATCGATCCAGATTTGTTCGAGTTCGTGATGAACCGCGTTGTTGACTGCATTGAGTGAGTCGGGCCGATTGATGGTGATGGTCGCGACCCGATCGGCGACGTCCACTTTCAGGAATTCATATTCGCTGTAGTCGATAGCCATGATGGTGACCTCCTGTGCCTATCGACTTCTATACAACTAGCGAATGCGATTTGCCTAACTCGCGCCGCATCGAAACGAAGCCAGGATTTAAAGGAACGCGTTCATGACCCGATGACCGAATGCGAGTGCGCCATGCAGACGCGCGGGAGCTTCGACGTTGAGATAGGCGTGGCCGAGCATCGCCTTGATATCCTGATAGCGACGCTGCAACGGATGATCGAGGAAGATCGCCTTGCCACTGCTCGCCTCGAACAGCCGGTCGACCGTACGCGCGGCGAGCTGCGCGGAGCGGCACGCGTTGTAGCGCATCGCGGCGCGACGCTGAAAGGAAACCGGGCGATGCTCGCGCGCAGCATCCATCAGATAGTTGAAGTCGTGGCGCATGGCGAGAAATCCGCCCTCGATGGCATACCCCGACTCCGACAGCAGGCTCTGGCAGTAGGGATCGTCACCGATGACGCCGCCCATGCCACCTTTGCGGGTGCGGCTGATGTCGATCCATAAATCGAAAAATCCTCGCGCCGCGCCAAGCACCGAGGCCGCGAGCGCATAGTTGAAAACGATCGCGAACGGAAGCCGATACAGCGGGGAGGGATTTATCTCCCATCCAGGCAAGTCGCGTCCCATCGCATAATCCCAATGCGATTGGCTGCGGTACTCGGGCACGAACGCATCCTCGATCACGATGTCCTTGCTGCCGGTGCCGCTCAGTCCAGCGACATGCCAGTTGTCATCGATTCTGTAGTCGCGCCGCGGAACCATGAAGGAACGGGTGTCCGGGACCTGCGCGCCTTCGACTTCGACGCCGCCGGCAATGCCGCCGAGGTTCACCCACTCGCAATGATCGCATCCGGTCGAGAAGGACCAGCGCCCGCTCAGGCGATATCCGCCGCTAACCTTTTGGGCTTTGCCTGTTGGCGCGTATGACGACGAATGCATGACGCTGGCATCTTCGCCCCACACCTCTTGTTGCATCTCGATTGGAAACATCGCGAGCTGCCACGGATGCACCCCGATAATTCCCGCCACCCAACCATGCGAGCCGTCGGCGCGCGCCACTTCGGACACCGCCTCGAAAAAGTCGGCAGGGTTGGTCTCGCCGCCACCCCATCGCGAGGGCTGCAGGCCGCGCAGGATACCGCCATCGAGCAACGCCTTCCAGGTCGCATCGGGCAGGCGGCGCAATCGAGTCGCCTCAGCGGATGCTTCGCGCAACTTCGGAGCCAGAGCGACGGCGGTTTCGATCAGATTCATTTACCAACTCCGCGACGTTGCGATAGTTCGAAAGCGACCTCGATGATCATGTCTTCCTGACCACCGACCGCCTTCCGTCTGCCGACCTCGGTGAGGATCTCGCGCGCGTCGACGCCGAATCTTTCCGCCGCGCGTTCGGCATGCCGAAGAAAACTCGAATAGACGCCGCAGTACCCCAGCGTCAGCGCCGCGCGATCGATCTCCGCGGGCTTCTGCATCACCGGCGGCACCAGTTCTTCGGCGACATCCATTAGCTTGAACACATCGAGGCCGGGATTTTTGCCGAGCCGATCCAGCACCGCGGCGAGGACTTCGGTTGCGGTGTTGCCTGCGCCCGCGCCGAAACCGCGGGCAGCCGCATCGATCCAGGTCGCGCCTTCCTCGATCGCGGCCAGCGTGTTCGCCACGGCGAGCGAGAGATTGTTGTGCCCGTGAAATCCGACTTCACAGCGCAGCGCATCGCGCAGTGCGCGCACCCGCTCGCGGGCGCCGTCGACGGTCAACGCGCCGGCGGAGTCGGTCACATACACGGCGTGCGCGCCATACGACTCCATCAGCCGCGCCTGCGTTGCGAGGTCCTTGGGCGGACTCATATGCGCCATCATCAGGAAGCCGCCGACCTCCATGCCCAGCTCACGCGCGAGGCTGATGTGTTGCTGCGCGACATCGGCCTCCGTGCAATGGGTGGCGACGCGCACCACTTCGGCGCCGAGGTCGCGCGCGGCCTTGAGGTCGTCGCGCGTGCCGATCCCCGGCAACAGCAGGACTGCCAGCTTTGCGCGCTTGAGGACCGAGCGAGCCGTGCGAATCAGTTCGAGTTCATCGACCCGCGAGGTGCCGTACTGGATCGAGGATCCGCCCAGCCCATCGCCATGCGAGACCTCGACCATGTGCACACCCGCCTCGTCGAGGCCGTGCGCGATCGATGCGACCTGCTCGCAGGTGAACTGATGGCGAATGACGTGCGAGCCGTCACGAAGCGAGACGTCGCAGATTCTGAGCTGCTGATTCATACGGGCTCCGCTGCCGCCTGACGGTCGGATTTGCCGCCAAGTAGACTATGAGCGGTTTCCTCGCCGACGCGAACCGCCGCGGCCGTCATGATATCGAGGTTGCCGGAGTAACGCGGCAGGAAGTCGCCAGCGCCCTCGACTTCGAGCATCACGGTTACCAGATCGTCTTCGTACAATGGCTCCGCGCGCAATCGGTAGCCGGGAACGTATTGCTGCATCTCGCGCACCATCCGCCGAATCGACGCGGTAATTTCCTCGTGCGAGGCGCCGCGCGCGAAACGAACGTAAATCGTGTCGCGCATCATGATTGGCGGGTCCGCCGGATTCAGCACGATGATCGCCTTGCCGTGGCGCGCGCCGCCGAGCCGCTCCAATCCGCGCGCGGTGGTTTGTGTGAACTCATCGATATTCTGTCGCGTGCCGGGGCCGGCGCTCGCCGACGCGATGGTGGCCACGATTTCCGCATACTCGACCGCGGCAACCCGGCTCACCGCCGCAACGATCGGAATCGTCGCTTGGCCGCCGCACGTCACCAGATTCAAATTGTCGGAACCGACGCGCTCGCCGATGTTAACGCTCGGCACCACATACTCACCGACGGCGGCGGGAGTGAGGTCAATCGCGATGATGCCCGCCTCGCGCAAGCGCGGCGCGTGCTTCAGATGAGAGTGCGCGCTGGTCGCATCGAAAACGATTTCGGGCAGAAGCGAAAGCGTCAGCAGGCCATCGATGCCGTTTTCGAAGGTCGCGAGGCCGGCGCCGCGCGCGCGTGCGAGTCCCTCTGACGCTGGATCGATGCCCGCCATCGCGATCAGTTCGAGTGCTTCGCTGCGCAACAGCTTCACCATCAAGTCGGTGCCGATGTTGCCGGAGCCGAGAATCGCGCATCGCACGCGGCGCGGAGCTTTCCGATTGGATTCCATCAGACGAACCTCACGCTGACCGATCCAAGATGCTCGTAGCGCGCGACGATGGAATCACCTGCCGCGACGTCGACCGCGCGGCACAAAGCTCCCGGTATGATTATGCTACCGGCGGCCAGGGTCTGGCCGAACTCGGCGATCTTGTTCGCCAGCCATGCGACCGGCTCCGCGGGATGCCCCAGCACCGCGGCGCCGACGCCGCTCTCGACCGCGATTCCATTCTTCTCCAGCGTCATGCCGACCTTCGCGAGGTCGCACGCGGTGGGCGATGATTTCTCCGCCCCCAGCACCACACGCGCCGACGAAGCATTATCGGCGATGGTGTCTACGAGACTGATCTTCCAGTCGCGAATTCGCGTGTCGATAATCTCGAGCGCGGGTGTGACGTATTCCGCCGCGGCCATCACGTCCGCGCGCGTGACGCCGGGCCCGCGCAGCTCGCGCGCGAGTACGAATGCGATCTCGGGCTCGATGCGCGGCAGCATCAGCGTGCCGACCCGGCATTCATCGCCGTTGGCGAGCATCATGTCGTCGAACAGATGACCGAAGTCGGGTTCGTCAACGCCGAGCATTTTCTGCATCGCGAGACTGGTGAGGCCGACTTTGCGTCCGACGATTTTTCGTCCTGCCGCGACGCTGCGCTCCACGTTGATCATCTGGATGCGATAGGCGTCGGCGGCGGACAGTGTCCCCTGTGCTGCAGGCGGATCGATCGCCTTGCGCTCCCGCTCGGCAGCGTGCAGGCGATCCGCAACTTCTTTCAAGCGCGCGTCTTCCATCATTCACTCGCAGACAGGAAATCCACGACCAGCCGATTGAACTCCGCCGCTTTTTCCCACTGCGCCCAGTGGCCGCATTTTCCGAATACATGCAGCCGCACGTCCTGGAGCTGGTTGAGCATCAGCCACGCATTGTCGAGCGTGACGGTGCGATCGTCGCGCCCCCAAATCAGCAGGGTCTGATGCTTAATCTTCGAGAAATCCTTCCACAACGGCTCGGGCACGAAGGGGCGGCTGCGCGAGATGACCGGATTCGCGATGAGGTCGGGGTGGATGCTCGCGTCGTAACGTTCCTTGATCAGCTGATCGGTTAGCTGCGAGCCGTCGTAAACCATGACGTTGAGAAAGTTGCGCAGCTTCTCGATCGAGGGCCCCGGCTTCTCGTAGTAATCGAGCAAATACTTGATGCCCTCGGCGGGCTGCGGGGTAAAGATCGGAAGCCCCGGAGCGCCCATCAGAACCAGGCGCTGCGCGCGATCGGGATAGTCGAGCGCAAACTTCAGCGTGGTGCCGCCGCCGAGCGAATTGCCGATGAAGTTCGCGCGCGGAATATCCAGCACATCCATCAGGTCATGGATCGCTTTCGACATGAATCCAAACGTGCCGCCCTCGATCTTTGGTTTGTCACTTTTCGCGAAGCCCGGGAGGTCGGGCAGGATGACGCGAAAGTGCTCAGCGAAGTGATCGACGTTGCGGCGATAGTTGCTCCAGCCTCCCGCGCCGGGTCCGCCGCCGTGAATCATGATGAGGGCCGGGCCTTTGCCCGCTTCGTGGTAATGAAGCTTGAGCGGTCCCGCCTGAATGAATTTGCTGGTCCCTTCTTCTGTGAGCGGCATGTGTGGTCCTCCCGAATTGCATCGTGGCCGATTCGCGTAGCGGCCGATTCGTAGCGTTATCGCATCGCCGGGCGGCGATGGCCCCAGATGCTGGGGGCGTTGTGTTTTTGCACGTGCCAGGTGGCGTCATCGACGACACGCGCGCCCCATCCGTACTCGATTTCGAAACCCGACGGCGTGCGCATATAAAATGACAACATGTGATCGTTGGTATGCCGGCCAAGCGTCGCCGCGATTTCAATTCCCTTGTCCTGCACCAGGTACATCGTCGAGCCGACGTCATCGACCGAACGCAGTTGCAGCATGAAGTGATGGAGCTTCCTGGGCGCCGGAACCGGAACCAGCGCGAGGGTGTGGTGGCGCGGATTGCAATGCAGGAACACCATCGTGACTTTGGCCGGACCGAATTTCATGTCGATGGTGTCGCTGACGCGGAAGCCGAGCCCCTCGCAATAAAAGCGCAGGCTCTTCTGGATATCGGGCACCGCAACCACGATATGCCCGACGCCTTGCTCGCCGGTCACGAAACCCGAGATCGCGCGCGGCGAATGAAACGGATTCTCGAATTGCACCGACGGGCCGCAGAACACTTCGCAGGGCATTCCATTCGGATCGGTGAAGCGAATCATCTCGGTGACGCGCCGAGCCGCAGCTTCATCCGCGGAGGCAGGCTGGGCCTCGACGCCGATCGCGCGCATTCGTTCCGCAACTTCGCGCAAGCCCGCCGCGTCGGCGACTTCCCAACCGGCGTAAGCGATATCGTCGGCATCGTCGCGATGCAGCGCAAAGCGATACGCATTCTCGTCCATCCGCAGCAGTAGACGTCCGTCGTCGGTTTTGCCGGCGCTTTGCAAACCGAGAATCTGGGTGGCGAATTGTTCCCACGCGTCGAGACTTTTCACTCCGAGTCCGAGATAGCCGAGGCTAGTTACTCCGCTCATCGGTCGATTCTCCTGTCGATGCTGAACGATCGTTCCGGTTTCACAATGATTATAAATCGCGTCCGCCGGCTGCGTTATCGCCAAACCCGCGGATGCCCATTCCACCTTCGCAAATGATGACGCCGCCGGTCGCGGTCGAGGAATTTTCCGCCGACCCCAGCAGTACATATGAGCCTGTGTAGTCGCGCGGCTCGGGGAGTTTGCCCAGCGGCAGTCCGCGCTCGACCATTTCTTTCATCGGCAGCGACGCGATCGACTGCTCACCCATCTGCAGTGAGCGCGGCCCGCGCAGATCGGTCGGGATGGCCCCCGGTGCGACTCCATTAACGCGAATTTTCGGCGCTAGTTCATACGCGAGCTGGCGAATCAGCCCGACCACCGCATGCTTCGAAGCGGTATACAAAGGACCGCCGCCGCACGGATAGAAGCCCGCATTCGACACCGTATAGATGATGCAGCCGCGCGTTTTGGCCAGTTCCCGGTAGGCGGATTTTGCGCCCAGTAGATATCCCTTGACATTGATACCGAATAGTTCGTCGAATGCCTCGCCGATGCGGTCGTCGGGCAGCTCCACGAGCGATCGGTTGAAATCCCAGATGCCCGCGTTGCCGACGAAGATATCGAGCTGACCGAATTTCTTGATGGTGTCGGCGACCGCGCGCTGGTTGTCCGTGAGAATCGTGACGTCACCGATGGTAGCCGCGACATTCGCCCCGAGGAGCTTCGCGAGTTCCTCGCTCCGCTCGCGCGAGCGGTCGAGAATCGCGACCCGAGCACCTTCCTCGAGGAAGCGCTCGACGATCGCGCGCCCGAGTCCCGATGCGCCGCCGGTGACCAGCGCGACTTTGCCTTCGAGCCATCCCATGGTTGAATCCTCTTCGGGTCTCCTACTCGATTTCGACCAACACTTCGCCGCCTTCTATCCGCACTGGATAAGTTCGCAGCGGAACGATCGCCGGCGGCGACAGAACCCTGCCGGTGCGGAGGCAGAAGCGCGCCTCGTGCAGCGCGCACACCACCTCTTCGCCCTCGATGTATCCGTCGGCGAGCGAGAACTTCGAATGTGTGCAGGTATCGTCGGTGACGAAAAATTCGCTTCCGACGTGAAACACCGCCAGCGGATTGTCGCCTTTGATCTGGAGCGCGGAGCCATCCGCAATCTCGTCCGCGCGGCAAACTTTTTTCCATGCCATCGTGCGATTCCTAAAAAAAGAAACTCAGGTTGCGCGCCATCAGGATCGCCTGATCGAGGATGATGGTCCGACCGGCGACCATGAAGCCCGCCGCGTTGTTGGCGCGCCGCAGAATGTCATGCCGCATTCCGACGAACATTTCGATCTCGCGCTCGAGGCGCGATCGATAGACCATGAAGTAGCAATCGACTTCGTACTCGCCGTTGCCGCGTGGACGAATCACCACGTTGCTGATCATGTGGCGCGTGCGTGAGGGCGGATCCTCCGCCCACGCCATCCCGGTGTTGAGCCGCCGGATGCGCTGGGCGATCGAGCGCTTGTCCTCGTCGAAGAACGCAGCTTCGGTCGGCCCGGAGAATTCCTTGTCGGCTTCCCGCTTCAGCCGGTTGTAGCGGGTCGGCATGAAGTAGTGGATGTCGTCAGTGAGGAGCTCGTACCACTCATCGAAGCGATGCTCATCGAGCACGCGGGACTCGTGGTAGAGGAACTGCTCGATCTCCTGCTGCAGTTCGGGCGTGACGCGCTCGGCGCTCGAGGCTTTCGATTCGGCTTGATTGATTGCTGGGGCGCTCATGCCGGCACCTCGGTGGAAATCATTTCGGCCCACTGGCGATAGAATCCGCGCGCGGCTTCTTCGCCATAGACATTGTTGATCTTGCCGGGAAAGCGGGGGTCGTCGCCGCGATGGTGACCGAGTCCCATCGCGAGGTTCAGCTTCTGCTGGCGCGCTTTGTAGCCGCGAAGGACTTTCTGGATCTCGAGCCAGTTCTCGCCGTCGTCCTGCTCGAAGATTCCGCCCGCGCTGAAAGTGCGGAGCACGCCGAGGCGCACCGCATTTTTGACTTCGACCGGCGCATCGCGATCGACCAGCGCCCACGCCCATACTTCGATTTCGCCGGGCCCGCGCGGATGCCATACGCGCAAGGTCTGGATTTGAGGCAGAAACGAGAAGGTCGGAAAGATCGTCATGTGGCCGCCGTAAATCTGCGAGCCACGCGGCTCGCCGAGGCGTTCGATCGCTCGCTGCCGATGCGGTCCCTGGTACCAGCCGGATGCAATCGGACCGTTGATATTCCCCACCGTGCCGACGCCGGGATCGGTAAAAAATCCGGTGCCGTGGCCATTACTCGAGCTGAACTGGCTGCCGACCGTCGGCAGCCGGCCCATCGCATCGTCAACACCTTCCGGCAGTTGCGCGATCAGCGCGGAGATATGGCTGTAGTCCGCATGATACATGTCCGAGCAAAACTGCTCGGCGGCGAACTTCCAGTTGCATTGCAAAACCCATCGATGCATTCCACCCACGACCTCGGTACCGATGGCGGACCGATCGAAGTAACCGTCAAAGTAGAAACGCATGTCGCCCAGGTAGTCCTCAAAGCTCGGCGCACTCTCGTTCCAGGTGCCGAAGACCAGTCCATGACGGCTCTCGATGCGCGGCACCTGCAGCGGACCCCATTGGCTCTTGTCGATTTGGTTGCGATAGCCGTCAGCCTCGTGCGGCACGGAGACCAGCTTGCCCGCGAGATCGTAACCCCAGCCGTGATAGGAGCAGGTGAATGCGCGCGCGTTGCCGCCATCAGCGCGGCAGATGCGCATCCCGCGATGACGGCACTGGTTGAGAAATGCGCGCAGCGAGCCATCTTTCTGGCGCACCACCAGCACCGGATCTTCCGCCATATAGGTGGAAAAAAAGTCTCCCGGTTTTGCGAGCTGGCTCTCGTGACAGAGATACAGCCACGAGCGGGCGAAGACGCGCTCCAGCTCCAGCTCGTAGATGGCGCGGTCCTCGTAGATGCGAGGATCGAGGCGCCCGCCCTTCTCATCGACCATCGCACGAAGACTTTCCGAACTCAGCCTCCCATTTCCGTTGCTTGCTACCGCACCCATTGATCATGCCTCCGAGGAAATCATTTCCGCCCAGCGGCGATAGAATCCGCGCGCGGCCATTTCGCCATAGACGTAATTGATCCGGCCCGGAAACTCCGGATCGTCACTGCGGTCGTGACCGAGACCCATCGCGACATTGAGCTGCTGTCGGCGCGCCTTGTACCCGCGCAGGACCTTCTGGATTTCGAGCCAGTTCTCGCCGTCGTCCTGTTCCCAGGTGCCGCCGACGCTGAAGGTTCGCAGCACGCCCTTGCGCACCAGATCCTTCACCTCAGGCGGCGCCTTGCGCTCGACGATTGCCCACGCCCAGACCTCGATTTCGCCGGGCCCTCGCGGATGCCACACGCGCATCGTGTGCACCGTCGGCAACATCGAGAAATTCGGAAACACCGTAAGGTGACCACCGAACGCTCTCAGCCGGCTGGGGCCAAGTCGCGCCAGCGCCTCATCGTGAAACGGACCCGCGTACCATCCGTCGGCGGGCTCGCCGAAGAAGTTGGTCGCGTAGCGATTGTTCTCCAGAAAGAATCCGGTGCCGTGACCATTGCGCGAACTGAATTGAACGTCCGTCGCGCGGAAACACCGAATCGCTCGCACCACCGCCCTCGGGAATCTGCGCGATCAGTGCCGAGATGTGGCTGGTGTCGGCGTGATACATGTCGGAGCAAAACTGCTCGGCGGCGAACTTCCAATTGCACTTGAGGACCCAGCGATGCATGCCGCCGATGACCTCGGTGCCGCCCTCGACCGCGTCGAAAGCGGCGTCCAGATACCACTTCATGTCGCCGAGGTGATCGTCGAGGCTCCCTGCGTTCGGATCCCAGTTGCCAAATACAAGATCATGAAACTTCTCGATACGGGGCACTTGCAGCGGCCCCCATTGGGCCTTGTCGATTTCGTTGCGATAGCCATCTGCCTCATGCGGCACCGAAACCAGGTTGCCCGCGAGGTCGTAGCCCCAGCCATGATACGAGCAGGTGAACGCGCGTGCGTTGCCGCAATCGGCACGACAGATGCGCATTCCGCGGTGTCGGCATTGGTTCAGGAACGCGCGAATCGAGCCGTCCTTCTGGCGCACCACCAGCACCGGATCCTCGCCCATGTAGGTGGAGAAGAAATCTCCTGGCTTCTGCAGCTGGCTCTCATGGCAGAGAAAGAGCCAGGAGCGTCCGAACACGCGCTCGAGTTCGAGGTCGTAGATTTCGCGATCGCAGTAAATTGCGGGGTCGAGGCGACCGGTCTTCTTCATCGATTAGCGCGCGCAGGCTGGCGGTGTTTCGCGATGGCTGGCCATTGGTGCTGACATCGGTTTTCATCGGAGCGCTCCATTGAGTCGCGGCAGCGACCGGTCGCCATTTCTGGACACCGCGGCGTTCTTCGTGCCATTAGCGGTGACGACCCGGTAGCCGAGCCTGGACGAGATCTCATTGGCAGCTCGAATCACGTGAGCCGCCAGTTCACCGACACGTTCCTTGGTGACGCGCATCGTCGGACCCGCGATGCTGATAGCGGCAATCACGCGTCCGCTATGATCGCGCACCGGCGCCGCCACGCATCGCACCCCTTCCTCGCGCTCCTGGTCGTCGACCGCGTAGCCTTGCGCGAGGATCTGACGCAGGTTCGCCCTGAGATCGGCGACTGAGGTGAGCGTCTTTTTCGTGAAAGGGCGCAGCGTCGTTTCGGCAATGTAGGCGGCCAGCTGTTCGGGCGACAGATGCGATAGCAGCGCCTTGCCCACCCCGGTGCAGTAGGCCGGATTGCGCTGGCCGACCGCGGAAGGAATTCGCAGCGTGCGAGTGCATTCAACCTTCGCGATGTAGACCACGTCGGCGCCATCGAGCACGCAAAGATGCGCGGTCTCGCCGCTCACGTCGGCCAGTTGGTCGAGAATCGGATGCGCATGCTGGTCGAGCGCGAGGCGTTCGACTGCCCGCGAGCCCAGCTCAAAAAGCTTCATGCCCAGATGATAGGAACCGCTAGCCTGGTCGAACCCGATCAGCCGATAGGAGCGCATCGCTTCGAGCAATCGGTACAGCGTGCTTTTGTGCAATCCGGTAGCGGTCGCGATTTCGAGCAGGCGTAGATTGGCGCGCTCCGGTCCGAAGCAATCGAGGATCTGAACGACTCGATCGAGGACCTGGCTCGAATAAATACGCGTTGTCGCTGGTTTCATTATATGAAACTTGACTTCAGATGCTGAATTTCTGTAGCGCGATGGCGCTTCAACTGTCAAACGGTGAGATCGGCGGAAAGACGACGCGCGAGTCTCAGTCGCGAGGTTTGAACTTGGCGAGCGTGACCTCGTCGGTCACATCGTCAAACACGATCTCGACCGGCATCCCGGCACGTATAGCGTCGTTGCTCACGCCTGCGATGTTGGTGAGCAGGCGCGGACCTTCTTCGAGCTCGACCTCGGCGACGTTGTAAGGAACCTCGGACTCGAAGCCGCGGAAGTAGGATTGATGGAACACGACCCACGAGCTCACGCGGCCGCGACCGCTGAGGCGCGTCCAGGTGAATTTTCGCGACCAGCATGACGGGCACAGCGGTGACGGTGGAGCCCACACCAGGCCGCATCCATCGCACTTGGGGAGTTTCAATTCGCGATTGCGCAGGCCGTCCCAGTACGGCTGGTTGAGCGATGAGATCGCGGGGAGCGGTTTCTGATATTGCGTCTGCGGCATCGGGCCGGCCTCAGATGTGGTAGATCAGCGAATCGCCATACGCGTTCGCCCACTGGATGATTTGTGCATCGGCGACCTGGCGCGGACCGCATTCGCCGCGCAACTGGCGCACGATCTCGACCTGATGATTCCAGCCCATGACGTGAGCCTCGGAGAGCAGTCCCCCGTTGGTGTTCATCGGAAGCGCGCCGCCGACTTCGATCCTGCCGCCGGCGGTAAAGTCGGGCGCCTCGCCGGGCTTGCAGAAGCCCCATCGCTCGAGCGCGATCCATGCGAGGATCGAAAACGCGTCGTAGGTGAACAGCGCGTCCACCTCATCAGGCGAGATTCCCGCCATTTTGTATACCGGCTGAAGCCCCGCCTGATACTCGAAGATGGATTGCTGAGCGATGCCGAGTCCGGGGTAGGCCCAGATGAATTCCTCGCGACTGCCGGGCAGCGCCTGCATCCCGCTGAGATAGACGGGACGCTTCCTGCAATCGCGCGCGCGTTCCGCCGTCGTAACAATCACGCATGCGGCGCCGTCGTTGATGAGGCAATAGTCGAGGAGATGAAGCGGCTCGCACACGTAGCGCGAGCGCTGATGCGCCTCGACATCGAAGGGCTCACGCATCATCGCGATCGGATTCATTGAGGCATGTTTGCGAAATGCGATCGGCACCGCCGCGAGCGCGCGGCTGTCAGTGCCATAGCGCTCGAAGTATCGACGCGCCACCATCGCCGCGCCCGAGCCCGGCGAGGTCATGCCGAAAACCGGATCTTCGCCGTGCCCGCCGCCCGCCTCGCGGCCGCCTTCGCGATCGCCACCGCCGCCCATCATCGGACGACGCATGCCCGAAAAGCTGACCGAGGCGAGGCACGCGACCGCATCGGCGAGTCCCGCGTTAACTAGCATCGCGGCCCACTGGATGCAGCTTGCGGTGAAGCGGCCGTGCGCCCAGGTCTGGTTGTATGCGCGAAGGTTCAGTCCCAGCACCTGCGCGAGCGTGTCGCCATCGGCGCCGATGGGCGAGCCGAAGCTCACGATCAAACCGTCGAGGTCGCCGCGCGCAAGACCCGCATCGTCGAGCGCGTTTGCGATCGCATCGCACGCGAGGTCGATGGGGCTGCGCATCAGACGGCGGCCGTAGGCCGAATTGCCGACTCCTACGATCGCGGAACGGTCTTTCAAGTCGAAGTTTGGCATCGCTAGAAAGTCGGCAGATGCTGGATGTCCTGATACTTGTGGTAGCCCGGACCCACGCCGTATTCCATGATGCCGAAGCCGACGTCATTTCCCGAACGCCACTCGATTAGATGATCGCTGAGCGTGCTCGCTTCGGCGAGGACCGCCGGATCACTGAGATCCCACACCTCGTGCTCCGCGTGATACTCGCCCTTGTGATCGCCGTGATACCACCCGCGATAACCGCCGTAACCGCCACCCTTCAGATGCCATCGCGGCGCATGCGTCACGAATGAAACCTCGCGCGCCTCGCCATTTTTGAAATGCAGGATGATATCGCCGCCCTTGAGCGTCTGCACCGGTCCCGAAGCATCCCAGCGAAAGTCCTGCTCGGTTTTTTCCAACAACCAGCCCGGGTCGCTCCTCTCGCCAAAGGGGCATGCCCGCTCGCCGCTGAGATAGCTGTATTTACCGGGGCCACGCTCCACGAAGCGCCAATGCAGCGCGTAGCCGGGGAATTGCGCGACCGACCAACTGAACAGGAACGGCGCGAAAGTAGTGCGTTTGGAGTCGGAAGCGTCGGTTCGCAACGGGCGGCGCGTGCCCCACGAGCGATCGCGATGCGCCCACCATGCATCATCTGTCAGAGCGATGGTTTTTCCGCCGAATTGTAGGGTGCCGCGCGCGCGGCCGGCCTGGTCAAAGCGCGAAATATCCTGCACCACTTTGCCGCCGCTCTCGCGCCGGTCGTGTTCTTCCTCGTGCGGATTCATCGAGGCGGTCCATTCGATATCGAGTCGCAGCGTCGAAGGATTATCCTCGAGCTTGATGCGGAAACGTCGCATCCCTTCCAGCGTCTGAACCGACAGCGGGCCAATTTTCACTTCATCGATGCGCGGGCGCAGCGTTCGCGAGGCGCGAAAGTTGTACTGGCGACCTTCATGCCAAACGGTAGCAAATCCATCCTGGACGTTTTTGTTGGGATACTGTCCGACGCCAAAACCGAGCATCGTGTTCTGGTCGCGCACGTTATAGATGCTGACGTAGATGCGCTCGGTCCATTCCGGATTGTCGGTATGCACGTGGTCCATCGTGGTCGGCAACTGATGGCACATTAGTTCGTCCCACGCGGTCAGCATTTCATCTACCTCAAAATCCCAGCGCCCTGGCCGCCATGTCGAGGACCACCGGCACCGAGTAAGTAGTGCGCGCGAGGCGCAGATCCTTATTCCTTCCTTCGGCGAAGAGTCCCGACGCGCTCAGCCAGAACGCGGTGCTGCGCATCATGTATAGAATTTCGTAATAGCGGCAAACCTCGAGATCGATCTCGATGCCGGTTTGCTGCTGATAGTAATCGAGAAAAAACTCCCGCTCGACCACGCAGGAGAGCAGCGGCGAGCCCTCGCGATTCAGATCGGACAGAACGTATGCCACGTCGTACATCGGATCGCCGATCACTTGCAGCTCCCAGTCGATGACCGCCGCGATCGCGTCATCCTTGATGATCAGATTGCCGGTGCGATAGGCGCCATGGACGAATGCCAGCCGCCGCGCCTCGGGTGCATTGGCCTTGAGCCACATGATCAGTTCTGTGAGCACCGGCTCCGGTTTGCGACTGGATTGCGCAATCAGCGATTCCCACTTCGCGATCTCGCGCAGGGCAAAATCCTTCCCGGCGGAGGGAACGCCGATGAAGTCGAGGCCGGCGGCTTGCCAGTCCAGGTTGTGGAGCGAGGCCAGCGCGTCGACGAAGCTGCGCGGCAATTTTTCGCGTCTGGCAGCCTCGGCGTAAAACTGCTTTCCGGCGCGCGACCACGGATTGGGCACCTCGCCTTCCACCTTCTCCATCACGAAAAACGGACCGCCGAGCAGCGCCGGATCCTGCTCGTACCAGTAAGCCTTGGGAGTTGGCGCCGGGGTCGCTTCGAGCGCCTTGATAACCCGAAACTGTTCGCTGAGGCTGGAAAGTTCGCGCAGCAGCCCGGCGCCCGGATCCTTGCGCAGGCAGAAGCCGCGGCGCATCGCGCGTCCATCTTCGGTCCAGTTCGCATAGAAAATGTAAATCTCGTGCGACCATCCGCCGGCGCTATGAACGAAATCTGAGAGCGCAAGGTTGCGGGCGCGCGGCAGCCTCGCTTCGAGATAGCCCGCGATCTTTTCCTGAACGGTGCGCTCGTTTCCCAATCGTCAAACCTCTGGCTTGCCCGCGACCTTGAGCTCCTGGTCCAGCATTTGTCGCAGCGCCTGCCGCACGCGACGATTGGCCGACCCGAAAATCTCTTCGCCCAGGCGCGCGCGCTCGCCATATAGATGTTCGACCAATTCGCACAGTCCTGCCTCGTCCAGATGGTCTCCGCGGACGACGTGTTTCAACTCGGGCAACCGTGCAAGGTCATGTATCAGCTCGAACATCGCCGCATGCTTGCGTTCCTCGATATCCCCGCGTTCCTCGATCTGACGCGCTACGAATTCGAGGATGACGGCTGCCATGTATGCCTGGGCCTTGGGATAGGGCTCGGCAATCGCGGGTGCGATTACCTCTCGCAGCGAAATCACGATCTCTTTCAGTTGTTGCTTGGCGGCTATCATTGCGATGTTTTCATGTCTGTTGCTCGAATAGTCCTCGATGCGGACGCCTGTCAAACTCGGATCGTTACAACTGAAGTCGGGACTGCTGCGGTTGCGTTTTTTGCGCGAACCATGTTACCGACGCGTCAGATTGCCTATGTCGAAAACCGATCGCGGAGTGGTTCATCGAGATCCGCCAAAATACCTTCCTGGCAGAACAACCCGACCCCTAAGATGGGTGGTCGCGGGGCTTGTTATTTCGGTGGTAACGAGCGTAACTAACCGAAGCGGGGCAGGGGCACAGGCGAATTCGGCGCCACGTTTGACGATGGTCGCTGCAAGCGATGCGAAAAGGATTTCCGAAAGCGCGCGGACCGCGGCAGAATCGTTGTTCGGAGATCGCTGTGCGGTGTGCCATGGACAGGATGGTGACGGCAAAGGACCGGGAGCGGCGAACTTGAATCCGAAGCCGGTGGATTTTCGCGATCGCAAATGGCAGCGCTCGGTATCTGACCAGAAGATTGCCAAGGCCATCGTGTTCGGCGGACCGGCGGTGGGGTTGAGTGCATCGATGGCGCCGAATCCGGACCTCGAAACCCGACCCGAAGTCGTGGCGGCCCTGGTGGAACGCATCCGCGGCGTGGCGGGCAAAGGAAAATGATTTTCATTCGAGGGCTACATAGGATGAAGCGGCGAGAATTTTTGAAAACCGGGGCTATGGCGGTGGTAGGCACTGCGGTTGCCGCTTCCGGACTCATCGCGGAAGCGGGCGCCGCCGCGGAGGCGATGCCGAAATTCTCCACACTGAAACCGCATGAGGCGCAAACTCTGCTTGAAGCCGCGCAGCAGATCTTTCCGCATCGCAAGCTGGGTGATGCTCCGTACTGGAAAGTCATCAGTCAACTCGACGCTGCGGCGCAAGCGGATCCATCGGTCGCAAGAATGCTGGCCGACGGCGTCGCACAGTTGGATAGCTCTCAGGGCTCAAAATTCGCGGATTTGAAGGACCAGCAAAAGGTCGAAGCGCTTAAGTCTGTCGAAACCACCCCTTTCTTTCAGAAGGTTCGAGGAGTCGAGCTGCAAACGCTATACAGCGATCCGGTCGTCTTCAAAGCGATGGGATATCAAGGAGCGTCCTATCCGATGGGTGGCTATCTGCATCATGGCTTCAACGATCTAGCATGGCTGCCTGATCCTCCGCAGTCGGCCAGCCCGAAGCCGGTTTAGAGGTAGTGAATGGCGAAGCACGCACTTAATGACGATTCGGTAATCGTTGTTATCGGTTCCGGCGCCGGCGGCGGCACCCTCGCCAATGAGCTGTGCCAGAAGGGTTTCAAGGTCGTGGTGCTCGAGGCCGGGCAGCGTCAATCGCCTACCACCTTTCACAACGATGAATGGCCCGCCTTCAATCAGCTTGCGTGGCTCGACAAGCGAACTACCTCCGGCAATTGGCGCATCGCAAAGGACTTCCCGAATCTGCCGGCATGGATTTGCAAAACCGTGGGCGGTACTACCACGCATTGGGCGGGTGCCTCGCTGCGGCTGCAAGAACATGAGTTGAAAGCCAAGACCCACTATTCGGCAATCGCCGGCGCGAACCTGATGGACTGGCCGCTGACTCTTGCCGAGCTCGAGCCGTACTATGCCAAGGCCGAGTCAAAGATGGGTGTCACTCGAACCAACGACATCCCCGGCCTGCCCGGCAACAACAACTTCAAAGTGATGTACAATGGCGCGACGCGGGTAGGCTACAAGACTGTGCATACCGGCCGGATGGCGATAAACAGTCAGCCTCGTGAAGGGCGCTCGGCATGTTGGCAGCTAGGATTCTGCTTTCAAGGATGTAAGTCGGGCGCGAAGTGGTCGACCCTTTACACCGAGATTCCCAAAGCCGAAGGGACAGGTAAGCTGGACCTGCGGCCGGAGTCGATGGTCATGCAAATCCAGCACGACGCCAACGGCAAAGCCAACGGAGTGCTATACGCCGACAAGGACGGAAAACACCAGTTGCAAAAGGCCCGCGTGGTATGCGTCGCGGGAAACTCGATCGAAACGCCACGGCTGCTGCTTAACTCATCTTCGACCAAGTTTCCCAATGGCCTCGCGAATTCATCCGGCCAGGTCGGGAAGAACTACATGCGACATACTACCGGCTCGGTGTTTGGCGTCTTCAAGAAGCCGGTACACTTTTATCGAGGCACCGTGATGGCGGGCATCATCCAGGACGAGTCTGTGCTGGATACCAAACGTGGCTTTACCGGCGGCTTTGAAATGGAAACCATATCGCTAGGGCTACCTTTCACGGCTGCGTTTCTGAATCCAGGCGCCTGGGGCGCAGACTACACGAACGTCCTGGAGCAATACCCGAACATGGCCGCGATGTGGATCGTCGGCGAAGACATGCCGCAGGAAAAGAACGCCGTAACGCTGCATCCTACCGAGAAGGACAAGTTCGGTCTGCCGATCCCTAACGTACACTACGACGATCATCCGAATGATCTGGCGATGCGAAACTACGCTTTCAAGAAGGGAGCGGCGGTATATCAGGCGGTTGGCGCCACTCAAACGATCGAAGTCCCGCCATACCCATCCACGCATAACTTGGGCACTTGTCGACAGAGTGAGAAGCCCGCGGACGGGGTGTGTAACAAATGGGGGCAGACCCACGACGTCAAGAATTTGTTCGTTTCCGACGGCAGCCAGTTCACGACCAGCGCGGCAGAAAATCCCACACTGACCATCGTGACCCTGGCGATAAGACAAGCCGACTACATCGCTGAGCAGTGCGGAAAGCAGAGTATTTGACGGATAGCTGGATGTCACGCGTAAAGTCACAGCTTTGGATATGGATAGCTCTGACGGTAGCTGTCGGATGGCTGTTGCAAGGTATGGCAATGGCGCATCGATTTGGCGGACCGAACGATCCATGCGAGCATAGGGTTGGAAGCTCGCTGATTCATATCACGCTGTATCAGCCTCAGTTTGATCCCGACGGAGAGTACTGCGATCAAGTGCCTCGCGCGGGAAATACGGTTCTGGTGGTGGATGTTCTGGGCGACGAGCTTAGACAGCTACCGCTAGGCGTCCAGGTCTTTGCAACCCAAGGAGAAGGATCGCGGCGAAATGTGCTATCGATGGCGCCCAAGGTTTATCGTCGCGGCGTCGCCGACGCACAAGTGATGCTTGAGGACGGTGGCTCATACGTTACGCAGATCACGCTGGGAGAAGGAGCGGCCCAACAGGTCCTTTCGTTTCCGGTTCGCGTGGCGGCGTGGTATCGCCCGCTGATAAAGCCCGCGTTAATTGTCCTTGCAGTTCTGATACTGATAGCGATTTCCTTGATCCGCTACCGTATGACTTCAGTTGATGACACACCCACCCTGGAGCTACTGGAAGGAAAGTCGCCCAGGTCCCGGACGCTCCCTCAGCGAGCGGAACGTCGCGCGTCCGGTTCGAGGCTGCGGTCGTCCTTCATTCTGATTATTCTAGGTGGCTATCTCCTAACGCTTGCGGCCTGTAACAAGAGCGAGCCTCAGCCCCGAGCATCGCTGCCTGACGTGCAAGTGACCGATGACCACGGAAATCCGGTTTCACTTGCCTCGCTTAAAGGAAAAGTGGTGTTGCTGGACTTTATTCACGTAGGCTGTCCGGGAGTATGTTCCAATCTCGTGAATAAGTTCGGGCAAGTAGCCGACAGTCTCGGGCCCGAGCTCGGATCAAGGGTGATCCTGCTATCGGTTACCAACGATCCGACTCATGACAACTCGACCGAATTACTCAAACTCGCACGTAGCAGCCAGGCCGACATGAAGGGCTGGCTGTTCGTAACGGGAACACCCGAGAATATCGATCGCGTAACTAAAGCTTTCGGCGTCAACAACCAGCCCTTACCCGACGGCTCACCTAATCACATCACGCGAGTCTTTCTCTTAGGAACCGATGGGCGTCAGAAACATGAATACCAGGGAATGGTAATGAACTCGGCGGCGGTGGTAGCCCAGATAAAGGATACGCTCGAGCATCCGGGAGCCTCATAGTGAACGCGTATCAAATACTTGGGGCGCGACTACCGGAATCGGATCGCGGAACGGAATTTCTTCAGATCTGCGCTTAGGCGCAGATCCAGGAGCAAAGCATATGGCTCAGCCACAGGCGGTGCAGAGGCTATCAAGCGAATTCGAGAATGGTTCCTCGGCGGCAGGGCGCGCGGGAAACCCCACTGACTGGAACGTCGGATGGAGGTCGCTGTTTTGGGGCAGCTTGCTGGTTATGGGTGCCAACGTATTCCTGTGGTTCTGGGACTACGAATTCGCATTTTCAGCGGGGCTGAATTCGGCGAGCCGCGAATTCACTTTGTACTATCGGACCCTCTTTTGGGGCGAATTGATCGTGCTGGGTGCGTTTACCGGGATTTGGTACGGATGGCTGATCCGCACCGGCCGTGAAGTAGCTACCCAGCCATTTTCACGCGCGGAAGAAGTTCGACGAATCGCGGTCCTATGGAGCATCATCGGCATCACCAGTCTTTCCATCTATATAGAGGCGAGTTTCTGGCCCAACTGGGATGGCGCATGGCACCAGACCTTGGTGCGGGACACGGCTTTGACACCTACCCACATTCCAATGTTCTACTTTTTCTTCCCATTGTCGGTGGTGTTGGCGCTGGGCGCTTACATCTATGGTAACTCTCGAATTCCCGCCCTTTACGCGCGCAGCAAGGGATTTCCCTGGTCATTCTTCCTTTTGATCAGCGCGGCAGTTCTCGAATGCATGGAAGTAGCATTCAACGAATGGGGCCATAGCCTATGGATCTCGGAAGAATTTTTCGCCGTACCGTTTCATTGGCCGTTCGTGGCTTATGGATGGCTCGCCAGCGGGATGTTTGCGGTGTGGGCCGAAACCATCCTGCGACTGTTCGAAATAGAGAAGGCCGAAGAAGAAGAAAACACCCAGGCGCCGTCTCAAACCCACGCGGTAGCTGACTGAGTCCGGTCTGACGAGGCAAAGCCTATGGCGGCGACAACTGGAACCCTGGAGGAAAGGCAGAAGCGGCTCGAGCTTCGAGCCTTGCTGCAGAAGAGATATAAGTGGATCGATCGCAAGTGGGATATCGTCTTCTGGATCACCGCCATTTTCATCGTCGGCGGCGCAGCTGACATAACCAAACAGCTCTTCGCGGGAGATTGGGACTTCTGGACCGACTGGAAAGACCCGCAATGGTGGCCGGTCATAACCGCCTTCGCAACCATCATCATTCCTTCGGCGCTTCAGTACATCCAGTGGGCGGCCTGGCGGTTTCCCACCGGTGCGACCTACACCGCAGTATGCTTCTTCATGTGCGCGTGGGTAGGTCGCTACTTCCAATGGCACGTGGCTGAGAGCTATCCACTGAATTTCGTCTGGCCGATCTCCATTGTGTGCGCGGGCATCATACTCGATTGGCTTCTGATGAAAACCAAAAGCTTCATCCTTACGTCTCTTATCGGAGGGCCCATTTGGGCATTCCTGGTATGGGCCTTTAACTATGTTCCGCTCGCACCATTCTTACAGCCTGCCCACTTTATGAATCATGTTCTAACCGTCGCGGATGTCCAGGGGATCGTCTACATCAGGTCGCAAACCCCCGAGTATCTGCGTCATATCGAGCGCGGAGCGTTGCGCAGCTTTCTGGGTGAGACTCAGTATGTATCGCTGGTGTTCGGCGGTACGCTCGCGGTGCTGGGTTACTGGATAGGCCAGTTTATCGGCAGATATCTCGCAGTATGGCCGATCCGCCGATACATCAAGACGGTATAGGCGACCGATGACTACTCACAAGCCGGCGCGACGACTGTCATTGCGATCCTTCTCACGGCTCACGGCTATCTTGCTATGGCTGATAGCTTCGGCCTCTACCGCACATGCGCATGGTGGGGTGGCAGGTCCGGACGATTTGGGTCCTCCGTTGTTTACCTCGATTGCGCTCGCGTTCGTATGCTACTGGGCGGTCATTCTGTGGCCTTCGTCGAAGCGCGGCAAATCCGACGACGGACCTTCCGGAAAAAAAGTTGCTGCCGACAATCGAAGAACTCCTCAAGCGCGATCCCGGACGGGAACCCCTTCCGCGGGAGCGATGCGCCTGCGACAGGTTCGGAGCAATCACGGCGCCCCAGGCTCCGCAAGGAAAGCTAGCGATGCATAAGCGGCTCTGGTTGTTAGTCACAGTCATGGCGATTGCCTCGACGCTCAACGTCTCTAAGGCTTTTGCGCACGGCGAAGCGGGCGACGAGCCATTCCTTAAGGATCTGACGACAGCTTTCTATGATGTAAAAATCTCACCGACCGAGATTCAGGTCGGGCAGCCGGTCACTATCACCGGGACGGTGCGGATTCTCGAGACCTGGCCTTACACGCTAGATGCTCCGAGCAAGGCCTACATCACACCGGTAGTTCCGGGTCCGGTCTTTGCGCTTAAGGATCGAACCGTCAATGGACAATCCGCGCCTGGGTCATTCTTCGTCGAGAAGGGCGGCATCTACCAATTCAAGATGGTCATGCTAGGGCGCAATCCTGGCCGATGGCACGTCCATCCTGGAATTTCGGTTGAAGGTACCGGCACCTTAATCGGTCCCGGCGAATGGGTGACCGTCCAACCAAGCGCGGCCGGATTTACATTTCCAGTCACGCTGCTCAGCGGACAGACAATCAACCTCAACAAGTATGAAGGAGGCTTTGTCTGGTGGTGGTCGTTTGGGGGATTCCTGCTCGGAGTGGTGTGGATGCTCTACTGGACACTGTCCAAGAGGACGGTCACCAACCTTGCCGTCACTATCCAGCTTCCAGTCAATGACGACGCGCCCGATATCGGACTCATCACGCCGCGAGATCATGTATGGATGAATATCCTCGCCGGCGTCACTATCGCCATGCTGGTAATTGGATGGACTTTCATGGCGATGAAATATCCGGTGCGATTGCCGCAACAGACCGATTGGTTTGCACCCAAATTCATTTCGTCAGGCGATAAGATGGCGGAGGTTGAGCCCGGCGGCGCTACCTATAACGATGGCACCGACACTCTGATAATGAAGGTCAGCGTCAAGAACACGAATGACAGTCCTATCACTGTCAAGCAGTACATCATGGCGATGACTACCTTCGTTAACGGCGGCCCCGAGGATCAGGCCAAGGCCGGTCCCCATGACTATGTAGGGCAGCTCGAGGTCGAACCTAACACTCCGATCGCGCCGGGCGAGACCCGGGAACTCACGCTCAAGATATCGAATCCGGTTCTTACCGATGAGCGGCTGATTCCTTTGCGCGATCCGCAGCAGTTCATTGCCGGACTTCTGCGATTCGAAAATGCGCTGGGCAAGCAGGAGATGGTGACCATGCGCGAGAGCGTCATTCCGACCCAGTTCCGCTCCCAGTATCTGTTCTAAAATCAGTCCCGCCGATCGCGCGTTGCGATTCCGCGGGTTGGGTGTCGATTGGATTCGCGCTATCGTAGCCGCGGTGAGGTCAGGGCGGGAAGTCCGGGTGTTATTGGCGGTCGCCACGAGCGCATTCGCAGCAATTGCGCTCGCCGGGTGCGACCCGATTGTCAACATCGCGGGCGCCAATTTTCCAGCCTGGATGCTATGCGCTATCGTTGGAGCTATCGGGGCGGCCGCGCTACGACTGCCGCTCGCCGCGATCCGAATTGAGCCATACCTCGGCCCGCGAACCGTCATCTACCCCAGCCTGGCCTTCTTGATTGGAAGCGCGGTCTACCTCATCTTCTTCAACAGGATATGAGGAGGGGAAAGTGGCGGATGCGGAAGCACCCGATCGTGCCCATCCGGCTTTTGCGATAGCCGGACGGGTGGCAGGCGCGGCAATCGTCGCCGGAGCAATCATTCTTGGGCTGATCGTCGCGCGACTCTACTATTTGTATCCCCGGACCGACGACGCCTACGTGCGCGCCAATATCGTGGGAATTGCGCCGCACGTCAGCGGACCGATTGTCGAGCTGCTGGTGCATGACAATCAGCAGGTCAAGAAAGGCGATCTGCTGTTTGTGGTGGATCCGCGCCCCTACAAATCGGTGTTGGAGGCGGCCCAGGCGAAGCTGACCCTGACCAATCTCGATATCCGCGGGCTGGAGGCGTCGATCGCGTCGGCCAAGGCGCGTCAGGCGCAGCTCGAAGCGGATGTCTCGTACGACAAGCAATATGTTGACCGCATCGTTCCGCTGCTGCCCAGACATTTCGTCACCGCCAACGACGTCTTCAACGCGAAGAGCCGGCTCGCAGCCGCGCAGGCCGCGGTCGAGAGCGCCAAGAGCGAGGTGCGCAAGACCGAAAACGATCTCGGGCAGTTCGGCGATATCAACGCACGGCGCAAGGCCGCGGAGGCGAGTCTCTACGACGCCAACCTGAATGTAGAATATTGCTACGTCAAGGCGCCTTTCGATGCTTATGTCACCAATCTCAACATTGCGGTCGGCCAGTACGCTAATGAAGGCAAGGAAGTAATCAGCCTGGTGGATAACCGGACCTGGTACGTCCTGGCCAACTTCCGCGAGAACTTTCTCGATCACATCCGCCCCGGCATGCGCGCCGAGGTGTTCCTGCTCAGCTACCCGAATCATATTTTCCGAGGGCGCGTACAGGGCGTCGGGTGGGCGCTGTATCAGGACAACGGCGCCAGCGTGGCCGGTCTGCCGCAAGTGGAACCGACGCTTAACTGGGTTCGGCTATCGCAGCGTTTTCCGGTGCGAATCATCCTGGAGGATCGCGATCCTGAACGACCGTTCAGGATGGGCGCGACTGCGGTCGTGACCGTGCAGGGAGTGCGCTGAGCCGTGGGCGCTGCCACACCCGCGCCGAGCATCTCGATCCGGCCGCGCCCGGCGCCGCTCGCGGGGATTCAGGAGCGGCTGGATCATGCGGTTCTGGCGCTGGCGCAGCAGCTTGCCTCGAATCCACATCGAGTGCGGATCGCCGCGCGGATGGCGCTGATCGCGGCGCTGGGCGCGGGCATGACGGCGGCGATGCATATCGACGAGCCGCTGAGCGTGTACGTTTTGTGGTCGATTGTGTCGGCGCCGGCCGCAATGATGTTGGCGTCGAAGGGACTGCGACTGCTCGCGGTATCGGCGATTTCGCTCGCGATCTCGGTCCCGCTGGCAGGCACCCTGGTGGAAACGCCGTGGCTGCTGGTGCCGTTTTTTTCGCTCACCGCGGCGGCCTGGAGTTACCACTTCACCGACGCGGAACTGACCAATGGCTGGAGGATGATCGAGGTCGTCTTCCTCACCACTTTTTTCATCATCATTTTCGATCCGAAGAATTTCGGCTGGTCGGTCGGCTACACCTTTGGCGGAATGTGCGTTGCGTTCAGCCTGGTGATGCTGTTCGACAACGTGCTGTGGCCCGACCCGGCTGAGGCTCGCCTCCGACAATTACTGACCGACGCTACCCATGCGATGCGAAAGCGGCTGGCGGTAGTGGCGCGCGCGTATCTCGATCCCCGCGGCGTCGCGGCTCTGCCTGCGGCATCCATCACCGGTCCGCTCAGCGTTCAACTTGCGCTGCTGTCGCGAGCCGATCACGAAAACCTGAGTCCGCGCCGCCACGCGCTGCTGCTGGGCGGCGTTTCCAGCAATGAACGCCGCAGGCTCGAGATCGAGCGTCTGCTCGGCATCACCCGCGAGGCGGTGCCGCGCGCGATTCGCGAATGGGTCAAGCCCGAACTGGAGGCCGCGCTCGAGGCGATCGATTCCAGCCTGGCTGCCGAAGCCGCGCGCTTTGCTGGAGATTTCTACACCACCGATCCGCCGGATAGCGTGACCCCCGTCGAGAACGCGCTTTCCGTTTTGAATCAGCGCATCACCGAGCTGCATCCGCAATTCATCACCAACGTACGCGCCGACGAACTGAGCAACCTCAGCGCGTTCATCATCGGTTTGCAGCGGCTCGCGCGCCTGTTTCGCCATCCACCGATCGCGATGCGCGATTCGGCGCGCAGGGTTGCGGGGCATGAGGTTGCGGTCGCACATAGCGATCCCGCCAAGCTGCGTTACTGCACCAAGCTGGCGATCGCGATGGCGCTGGCGTTCGTAATCGCGATGGTGGCGCATCGCGCTGATCTCAAGACCATTATTCTCACGGTTATGATCACCGGGCTTCCGACTTACGGAGCGTCGTTGCACAAGATGATCCTGCGCTTTGTCGGAGCCGCGCTGGGCGGAGTGCTCGCGCTGGGCGCGATCATCGTATCATCGCCCAATTTCGAGACCGTGGTGAGTTACCTGATCGTCTGCTTCATCGTTTTTTACATTGCCGCGTACATCGGCCTCGGCGGAGGCGGACTTGGATACGCGGGCAAGCAGGCCGGGACGACCTTTGCGCTGGTGTTCGTCGCGCTGAGTCCGAGCGCCGAGATTTACGAGCCGCTGTATCGGCTGTGGGGAATCTTTATCGGCGTGCTGGTGGTGGCGCTGGTGTTCCTGATCCTTGCGCCGGAGTACGCGGGAGAATCGATGGTTCCGCGGATGGAGAAAATGATCGAGTCAATTCTCGCGCTGATTCCCGGCGGTCCACGGCGTTTGACCGAGCGGGAGATCGACGCGATCGAGATGGATTCGGCCCGAACGCTCGGCGAGCTTCTCGAAGTTGCGGATGACGCGCGAATCGAGGGCCGCCGCTCGATCGTGGATCCTGACGCGATCATCGAAACGGTGGGCACGCTGCGTCGCATCGCGCATCGTCTTGCGAGCGCGGCCGCCGCGCTCAATATCATCGAGATTCCGGCACTAACGTCCGCGTTCGATACCGCGCGCGCGCAATTCAATGCGACGCTGGCCGAGCACTTCCGTCAATGCCTCGATTTCGTGAAGCAACGGGGGCAGGGCCGTCGGCGCTCGCTTCCGCATTGGGACGACGATGGGGCGCGCAATCTGCTCGAGACCATGAATCGGGAAGTTGCCGCCGATAGCTTCGCCGCAGTGTCCGCGTGGTCGACCCAGGAACGCCGCTCACTGCTCGCGGATATGGAAAACCTGCGCCGGCTGATGGTGCTCGCCGGCGAACTTTCCGAGCAGCTTTCGCGGATCGCTCCGGGCGAGCGGCTCTCGGCGAATCGGTATGGAAACCGCGATTCATAAAATCGATCGAAGCACTGCGGTGCCGGTCTGCATGCTCGTCATCATTCTCCCGATGCTTCTGTCGCTCGCGGGCTGCAGCCGGCTCGATAACCTGCCCGAATTGTCACCTGACAAATTCGCGCCCGCCAGCGCGCGAACCGAATGGGAGCCGCCACCCGCGGTCGCGCGTCAGCACGCCGCATCTGAGACCTCGCTGACGGCCGGCGCGCCGCGACCGCTGCCGGCCGCATCGGCACAACCCTACGATCTCACCGCCCTTATCGATGTGGCGCTGCGCAACAATCCTCGCACGCGCCGCGCATGGGAATCGGCGCGTGCGGCCGCCGCAAGCTACGGCGCATCGCGGTCGCCGTACTATCCGCAGGCAGCGGTGCGATCGGATTCCGGCTATGCTCGTATCCCCTTCGAACTGCCCGGCAGCTTTGGTGCGGTAAAGCAGTGGCAGACGGACAATCAAGTCGGTTTGACTTACACGCTGCTGGACTTCGGGCGCCGCGCGTCGGCGGCGGAGCAGGCGCGCCAGGAGCTGATCGCGGCGAATTTTTCGTTCAACCGAACCATTCAAGATGTCGTGTTCGGCGTGGAGCAAACCTTTTACGCTTTCGATGCGGTCGAGGCGGCGGTGGAAGCGGCGCGCGAGAATCTTGCGCTGGCCAAAAGCGATTTCGATTCGGTCAAACAGCGCGTCGACCTCGGCCTCGCCACCCGGCCCGAGCTTCTGCTGGCACAGGAACGGCTGGCACAATCGCGCTTCGACCTCGCCAATGCCGAACAACTTTTGCGCGATGCGCAGGCTAATCTCGCCGTGGCATTGGGAATCCCGGCGGACACCACCTTCAAGGTTCAGCCGCTGGACAACGAGTCGGTGCCCAAGTCGCTTAGCGAGGATGTCGAAACCTTAATCGCACAGGCGCGCAGTTCGCGGCCGGACCTCGCGGCGCGGATGGCCCAGGTGCGCGCGAGCGACGCTGCGGTTGAGCAGGCACGCGCGCAATGGTATCCGACCGTGGGCGGGGCGGGGATTTATGGGGAAAACATCTGGAACTATAGCTTCGTTATGCCGCCGTCGATTCAAATCGCAACTCCCCAGTACTCCGCGATGCTGACCATCAAGTGGGACCTGTTTACCGGGTTTCGCCGCCTGAACGATGTGCGCAAGGCGGAAGCGGACCGCGAGAGCGCCGGCGCTGAGCTGAAAACACTCGAAATCGATGCGATCGCCGAGGTCTGGCGCGCCTACTTCGAGTTTCAGTCGTCGCTTAGCAAGTATGAGTATGCGCAAAGCCTGATCGCGGCCTCGGAGGAATCCTACTCGGCCAACAGCGAGAGCTATCGCCAGGGTCTCAGCACGATCGTGGAATTGCTTACTGCGCAGCGCGACCTTGCCAACGCCCGTTATACCTTGATTCAAAGCAAGTCAGAGTTGCTAACTGCCTACGCGGCAATCGCATACACCATCGGACGAGTGGACCTTCGTTCGAAATAGGACTTAAGGTGTTGCGCGCGTTTCCCAATAGCTCCAAAATTGGGCTCCCAGCACGGCGCAGCATACTCCAACAATAACCAGGAACACGGTCACGTGGCGTTCGTATCCGAATCCGATGAGATACGGCGTCGCATAGGCCACGCAGACCGCTATCGCCGCCAGGGCGAGACAACGCGTAGAAGGCGCCCCGGTGCGCCACAGCATCCACAACAACGCCAGTAGGACAAGTTCGAGGCATCTTCCGGCCAGCAGCCATCCATCAGTCACGAAAAGTTCGAGCGATGGTCTCAGCGCGGTACGGGCGTCGTTGGTATAGGTGTAGGGCGTTTTGCGAACCGCCATCAAGAACCAATAGAGCTTGCGTGCGGAAAAGCTAAGCCCTTCCCATCGATGGTCGCTCGCCCACTGCATTGCGCGATTCTTGAAGTAGCGATCCCAATCCCATTCGTTCCAGGAGGATTCGTGCGGCAAGGTCGTTTGAAGTGACACTGCCGTGCCGTTTGCGAGATAAGCAATTCTGGAATCGAAGATCCGATCGAGCAAAATATCCGGATAGACCCTGGCGCTGTCACTGTTCCAGCCGCGAAAAAGATTATTCCCATCCACACTGGTCATTATGCTGAAGTGGCCGGTGACGAATTGATTCCTTAGCCCCCATCCGACCACCATGCTTATCGAAAGAACCAGCGCGAGACCGGTCCCCAAGTCTCGATGTCGCAACGCTATGAACCAGACTGTGATTGCAGAAAGGACAAAAATCAGCAGCATCGAGGATTTGGTCATGAAGGCGAACAGCGCCAGCGCGATTGTAAGGATCGCCAAAATTCGGCTCTGACGTCGCGAAGTGCTATGGCTGTACGAAAGAATCAACAGCAAGTAGCTATAGGACCAAAGCAGGAGGACCTCGAGGAGGATGCCTTCTTCATAGGTCAGCGCACCGGCGTGCTTCATTACTGGAGGAGAAAAAAACAGCACCACGCCGATAACGCTCCAGCATTGTAGGGCGTGGCGGCTAAAGGTGCGGTTCACGCGGAGCAGGTAGACGAACAAAGGCAAGAACGCGGCGGACATTGAGAGCGCCTTGATATAGCCCGCGGTTCTTTGATCGATGGAAAGGAAGCCGATGCCATAGAAGAAGAGCGGCGCGAAGGGCATTTTGGAAGCTCGCGCGCACCAGGTCTCGATGCAATCGGCGAATCGGCCGTGTAGGCTCATGCTCTGGAGGCATCGGCCGATACCAAAACCGAGGTCGTAGATGGTTTGGTCGCGCGGAATGAACGCTGCGACCGCCAGTAATTTTCCGATCAGGAGCGCGCCGATGCCGGCGAGCAGGATGCTGAATGCGACTTTGTCGGTGAGGCTGCGAGCGACGCGGGATAAAATCGCGGAACCGGTTTTTCTCGCCTCCCGCTCCATTGACGCCACGCGCTTACGGATAAGTGAAAGCGGCGTTGAGGGCAATCGAAAACAGTGGAGGGGGGTGCCAAATATCGGAATCGAACGGAGGGGTTGTCACCGGGCCCTTGGGGGGGAAAGACCCGGTGACACTATGGGGGAACGGCGCCAATCGCGCGCCTGCGTTGTAAGAGCAGCAAATCATGTGCCTCGAATGGCGACCAGCAGAAGCCACCTCATTTGGCGTATATCACGCTATATTGGGCATGCGGATGGCGCGCGTCGCGCGACTGTCGCGCGACTGTCGGCGAGGAATCGCGACAAAGGCAATTTGTGGCCTCACATCGTAACGTAGGCGATTGCGGGACCGCATCATAACCCAAGCTAAAACATCCAACCAGTTGACATTATCCTGCCGGTTTAGAATGGTCTCGATCGTACAGTGCCTCGATGGGGAGGATCACCTTGCATACGCGAGATGTTCGACCGGTGTTGCTCACTGCCGCCCTGATTGCCGCGACATTCCTCTTGCTCGCGAATGTCGTTTCCGCCCAGGTTAGTCCCGATGATGTGATAACTCCCGCCAAGGCCGACAAGGTCAAGGACCTGGTGTCGCCGGGAGTTTACCAGCGCGTCAGGAACGGCCTCACCATGAAAATCGGCGAGACCCAGCCGATCGAATGGCCGCCTCCCTATAAGGCTGCCACCGAAGCCAACTCATCGAAGGTAACCCTCGGGCCAGATCATCGAACCCTTAGCGGCTATGTTGCGGGGCTGCCTTTTCCCAACATCGATCCCAACGATCCCGAAGCTGCGACCAAGGTTGTGTGGAATATGCAGTTCCGGCCGGTCTTCACCGATGACTACGATCTGCGCTTTGCCGATTGTGATTTCGGATACACCAAGAATGGCGCTCAGGGCGAGGCCTTGGAGACTATCCAGGTAGGACACTATGCCGGCTACAACATGGTCGGGCGGACGGAAGTCCAACCGATACCTACCGATCCCGACTTCCAAAGCAACGGCCGTTATTGGCTGTTCGCTCTGTATCCGGTCCTCGCGCCCGCGGAGCTGCGAGGCGCTGGGCTGATCCGGCACCGGTTCGCCGAGCCGTCCAAGTCCGACAACATCTGGATCTTCATGCCCGACAGCCGTCACGTGCGGGAGGTCGGCGAAGAGATGATGAACGATCCGGGCGGCATCGGCCAATGGAGCCCGGACCATTTTGCAGGGTTCAATGCCAAGGTCCAGAACTACGATTATAAATTTCTCGGTCACAAGGGAATGCTTGGGTCCGTCAACGCGCTGAACTCGCCGGAAACCAGATGCCCGGAAGACGGCTCCATTAGATGCGGCGAGAATTGGGAAATGCGTCAGCTCGATATCATAGAGGCAACGCCTCGCAGCGGCACCAGCGGAGGGGGCGGCGCAAAAATCGACATGTACGTTGATAACGAGGCATGGTTCCCGCCCTACGTCGATGTCTATAGTCCCGCAGGCGAGTTGTTCCAGACCAGCATCTACTGGCTGGCGAATCGCGATCGTACCACCAGCGACGCCGCGGTCGCAGTGTATCCCTTCAAACGAACCTTCGTGGTTGCGGCAGAGACTCAGGACCTCAAACAGAACACGCTGACCAAATGCTTTCTGCCGGGCCCCGATACTCCCGATCGCGAGGGCTGGTACATCAACATGGGAACTACGCAAAAGGAATTCTTCAAGACCGATGCGATGGTCCGGGCGGCGCGATGAGGTCCTTCGCACATCGAAGAGGCGCACTCATGTACAAACTAATTGCATCGACAGTTTTAGCAATAGCTCTCCTGGTCCCGTCGGCGAATGCGGCCGATGATGCTCCAGCCGCGGCGGCGAGTCCGAGCAAGCATCACCTGCTTCCGCATTTCGGCCATAAGAAAGGACCCGCGGGTCTGCCGCATAAGTGGGACAAACGTATACCGCTTCCCGAAGGCGCAAGCGTGACGGAGGTGAAGCCACCCGCGGGGGCTGCGCAAACGGTGTTGTTTTCCGCGCCCGGCGACTTCGATCAAACGGTGGCGTTTTACAAGGAGTCACTCCCCAAGGCCGGCTTTCAGCTCGGACCCGAGGTAAAGGTGCCCGCGCGCAAGGTATACAGCCTGAATTTCACCCGGGCTGGAGTGCAGGACACGCTGGCCATTTTTCCTGACAAGGCCGACTCGTCGAAGCTGGCTATGCGTATCATCTATACTCCAGAGAAAGGATGGATTCGCACCAAGCTGGCAAAGTGGGAAGACCGCGCCCGAGTTCTGCCCAAATGGTGGCGGCATCACGAAGAGGAAAAGAAACAGGCGAAGTCCGCAAAGGAGTCGGCAGCCGCACCCGTGAAGTCATCGGATGAGCCGGCTCAACCTACAGCGCAGTAGCTACTTAGACCTCTCGTCCTGAGTCAGGACACCGCCGGATCGGGGTAGGACGTCGCGGACTGTCTGTCTCTAGGTCTTAAACTCCTGCAACGACGCGTGGCTTCAGCCAAAGCGCAGCCGTCTTGTTGTCAAAGTATTGTTTGATGAAGAACGCATCTGTAATGCTTCTCGCCGGTTGGTTTCTGATCGTCAACTACGGCATTACCTATCCAAAGGACGGTAGCTCGATAGCCTCGCCCCAGTTTTCTGGATTCGGTGGTCTGCCGTTCCAAACTCAGGCGGAATGCCAGAAAGAGGGTAAAAAGCTCGTGCGCGCGTTCTATGCTGGAGGGGGAGAGGCGAAAAGGCGCGGCGAAAAGGTCGACCAGCCTACTACCTTCAAATGTAAGGAGCAAGAATTAAGTGAGACAGGTTCGGCGTGATACCAGTGTTTCTGGTCACCAACCTTGTGTCCATCAAAGGTGAGCGGCGGCGCGGACACATTTGAGGTAGGACTTCATCGTGCGGATTTATGGAATGAGCCGGCGCGATTCAATCCAGATCGCTTCCTTGAGATGCGTCATCCAGCGCATCACTTCTTTCCGTTCGGCGGTGGCACCCGTCACTGCATCGGCGCCGCGCTGGCTACCTATGAAATGAAGCTGATCCTCGCGCGCATCGTGATGCGTGCGGAGTTGAAGCTCGACGATGGCTACGTCGCGCACCCAAAGTGGATCGCGAACTTCCTGGGACCGTCGAAAGGCGTGCCGGTGAGGTTTATGGCTCGAGCAGAGTAACCCACGGTGCGCCCGCCGATGGGTTATGGTAGGGTAACTATGCGGCACCGACTGGGTGCCGTCGGCGTTTTGTGGGTCGGTTTGAGATGATGAAAGTGCAAAAACAAACCCACTTCTCGGCATCGCCGAGAAGTGGTCCTGAGCGCTTCGCGAAGGACCTCGAACGGCCCGGCGCATGTCTGGAAAACCTCCCACGATTTAGGCAAAAACAAACCCACTTCTCGGCATCGCCGAGAAGTGGTCCTGAGGCTCGGCGAAGGACCTCGAATGCCACCTCCCGATGAATCGGAAATGCAAAAACAAACCCACTAAATGCGTGCCGTCGATTCAGGCGAATAAAAGGCGTAACACCTTGATTTCATGAGGCTTTTGATGCGCTCAGAGCGCTCACTCAAGGGCAAATCGGGCGCGTCTAGTAGACGCTGGGGACGAGTCGGAATGGGACCAGGCGACAGTACTTGCGGTAGGCTGGATCGGCTTTAAGGAGATCTTCCTCGAGCGTAATCCTCCAGATCATGAAAGGTAGGGTCGCCAAAGTTATCAGACAGTTCATCCACGATGGATACGACGCCAGGTACCCGACCGTTAGCAGGAACCATCCAACGTAGATGGGATGTCGCACCAACCGGAACGGGCCTTCGGAGACGATCCCGCGATTGCCGGGAAGGATGCCGAAGCTGCGCCCCATATAAATTCGCGCTAGTTGTGAGAGCACGACACCTAGAAGCTCCAGGCCGACACCGGTGAACGCCAGCAGCCCGCTCGAGGCGTCCTCGGCGGTCAGCAGGCACGGAAGCAGGAACACTGGAAAGATGGTGGAGAGAAATGCGCGGAGGTCGACCCGCGCGGCCTTCGGCGCAAAACGAACCAGCGACATCGCAGCCATCAAGAATGCGCCGACGGTCCAGATCGCGTCGGCTGGTCCGCGAAAAAAGTGCCGCGCGTTGGGTAGGGCCGCGACGACGAATGACGCCGCCATCAGCACGTTGCCCAACGCGTGGCGAACCCGCGGCGAGATGCCAGGCGAGGCCGTCAATTTCGGCTTCGCAAAAATGTCAACCGCGCCCATCGCGATCCGCATATTCATAGGCGTTCACATTCTTGATGGCCGAGAGTTACGACGGCCGTACCGCCGGCTTCGTCTGATTGCGGGCTTATGCCGCGTTCAGCGAATTGGTTACCGTGGTGATGACGCCGTTGATTCCGGTCTCCAGTCCCTGGTACGCGATGTATCCGGCCACCGCGATGGCGGCGATGATCAGCACGTACTCAGTCATGGTCTGGCCGGCTTGACTGCGCTTCTTCTCAGTCAGGCGCACCAGGAGCTTGGTAAAGAAATCCATTCGGGACACCTCTTGCGATCGGCTTTGAGTTGCTCGCAAAGGTAACAGCAGGTCGCATGCCATCGCTTGACCGCGGTAGCGAGCCCGGTTTCAACGCCTCATCTCTCGTGTAAGTCTCGATTGCGGACAGTGGATGTCTCATCGAGTGTGCCATCGGGTGACCCGGCGTCACTCTGACAGGCCGGCCTCCGCGAGTGATGCCAGCCTTATGAATTCAGTGACGATCGTTACGCGGCACAATGTGGTAGAGGGACACGGTCACCGATTTGTCATAGATGATGAGGTCGCGCCGATAGCTATCCGACGCTGGAAGTTCGGCGCCAAGGTCCTCGGCATCGAGATGACTCACAAGCCATGCTCCACCATCGCGCCGCGCCGACTGGGCGATCGTCTCGCGTGCAAGCTCCGGTCGAAACGGATTTATCTTGCGTCGGGGATTTAGCCGTCCGAAGTAGTAGTCGAACGGGATCCGCAGATAGCCATCGGGTAGGACCTCAACCAGCGAATCCGGATCGAGGCCCGCAGCCTGCTTCACGCTCATGACATATCCGGCCTCGAAGAATATGGTCTGCGACGGCGTATCGACGGCGCGGGCGATCCGACGCCAGAGGTCGAACGGCTGATGATACAAATGGAACAGGACCGCCACTGACACCATCGCCGAAGCGATTGCAACACTCGCGAGGTTGCGGATCCTCTTTGGAGCGAATCCGAGTCCTGCGGCCCCAAGGATTGTGAAGCCGGCCGCGACCGGCGCGATATATCGAATCTCGAACATCGGATGCAAAAGCAGCGAACCCATCAGCAGCGCGAGCAGCGGAAGAATCGACCAGATTGCGCACCATCGCATCGGTTCTGAGTCATCGCGCGGGGAGGCGGCATGATCGAACGGCAACGCTGGACCAAATACGAGTGCCAGTCCGAACAGCGCGGCGACGACGGATCCGATGAGCGCGACGGCGAGCGGCGTCTGGTGCGCACTCCCAATCCAATCGAAACGATGACCTGACGCTGAGGCATAGATTTGAACCAGCGTGGCTGGTGCGATCGGCGCGAAAAGGACCAGCGTGATCGTCATGCCGATGGATCCGGGAAGAATCGGCCTTCCTCGCCATCGATCGCGCGCCAGCAGCGCCACCTCGGCAGTCAGAATCAGCGCGGCTCCGAGATGGGTATACAGCATCGCCGCGCCAAGGATCCCAAACGTCGCGACTCCCAACGGCGTCGGATGCTGCTGCAGCTTGCGCATCGCGAGCAGGCTGCCGATGGTCAGCGCGATGAACATGCTGTACATCCTCGCCCATCGCGCGACGATCAACGCAATGGGATTGAAGGCCCACAGCGTCGCGGCAATCAGCGCCGTCTCGGGTCCGAACAGCTCGGCGGCAAGCGCGAAGACCAGCACCACGCTGGCGAGCGCGAAGGCTCCCGAGAATGCGCGCAGGACAGCCTCGCCGGTGCCGAAGAGGCCGCAGTACCAATGCAGCGCGAAGGCATAGAGGCCTCCACCCTTGCCGGGATCGAGTTGGAGGCTGGCCTCGAAGACGGAGCGGAGGCTGGGGCGGCTAGCGATGTAAGCGCTGTAGGCCTCGGCGTCATCGAAGCCGGCGCGATCGAGCCGGAAGAAGTACATCGTCACGGCCACCACCAGCACAAGCGCAAGCCAGGCCGCGACGCCAACGGGCATTGAGGATCGACGCAGGGAAAATCTCCCACCGATGAGCTGCGAACTGCGATATCGCTCCTCTATTAGGGGGCTTTTTCAGATGAACATAGTGCGCGGGCGGTACCTGAGGTCAGCTTCGGGAGTGGCAGAATTGAGCAGTTGCGAGGGGAGCGTCGGGCGCGTAACTATTTGAGGTCCTGGATTGTCGATCGGGCGCGGAGAGGTGGCCGAGTGGTCGAAGGCACCAGATTGCTAATCTGGCGTACTGGGTAACCGGTACCGAGGG
>CAWKOR010000002.1:0-941310 GCA_963851325.1 uncultured delta proteobacterium
CGCTCCCTGTGTCATCCTGAGGCAAGCGTTGCGCAGCGGAAGGATCTCGATCGCTCGCACGCCTGTGACCCTGACAGGTAACCTCACCTCTCGAATAGCAAGAGGCTCCCCCTGTGCTCAGCCCCACTGCCTCTGGTCTTCTTCACAGGAGTCTTTTTCCGGGTAGGGGTCGTTCGCGAACGACCCGCAGCGATGTGACGATCGCGAAGGTCTTGCACAATCGCCACCAAACCGCCGCCATTTTTCCTTGATCTCATCCCGACGCAAGCCTCCCGCAGCGGAAGGATATCGATCGCTCGCACGCCAGTACGCCTAAGCGTCGGCACGAATACTCCGCAATTCGTGACTTTGGAGATTCGAAAGTGAAGCTCCGGCTCGACATGAACAAGATCGCAAAAGGGCTCGGTGCCCAGCGCCGAGGAACGGTCGCCGCCTCCGGAGGCTACTTTGGGGACCTGCAGCTGCTGGCCGACGTGGCAGAACGCTTCCGAATACCGCCGGGCGGTGGACGCGCATCTGATCCGGGGTGGACTGAGCGGCGGCTGGATCGGCTCGCACCGCGAACGCTCAAGCGGCTAAAAGAGATCACACTTAAGATTCGTGAGCACGGCGGCGCCAATCTCGCGCCGATGCAGCTTGCGGCGTTGCTCCTGGAAAAAACCACCAAACGAATCAGCGAAGACGCAGCGGAAGCACTGGTCGCTTCGAGTCGCCGCGCCAGCGGCTAACTGAAGATCGCTGCGTCGCGAGGTAAAGGATTCGTCATCGACGGTGCTACGGTCGATCGAAGCACCGCCCGCAAATCATTTACTGGAAAGTATGGAAGATGCTTCGTGATGCTGCCGGGCAAGCCTCTTTAAGTGGCTTCTGTGGTTCCGATTGAGGTCCTGTCCGGCATATCTAAATACAATTGTTGAGTGAAATAAGCGAAGTCCCACAGGTTGTCCATCCTCACATAGGCTGGTCTAACCAAAGCTTTGTGTTTATCGCTTGCATTTTCCCATGCGTGACGTATGTGCCACTCGGAAAATAGTTCCGTCGCCGTCAACACAATAACGGGGTTGCTAGGAACTCCACTGTCTAGAAGGCGTCTGCCCTTCAATGCAACTTTTTTGATTGAGAACGTTTCCTGATCTGAAAGGGCTTCCTTCAAGGTCGCGAAGACAAGGAACGACCCCGGAAAGGCCGTTGCCAACCCCTCCAAACGCTGAATGTCTCTCTCCTTAAAACTTGCTAAAGCGAAGCTTTTTGCTTCGCCAAAGGCCAAGAGCGGTTGTTCGTCCTGATCAAGCAGGCGATCCCGTTTATACAAAAAAGCGAAGTCCAATTCGTACTTATCTCCCGCCTGCTTAATGACATCAAGCCCAGTCGAGTAGGACATTTGCGCGTCATTGTCTAGGTTTTGAGAGAACACTCTCAAAGCCAATACGGTGGCATAGGCTCCGGCAGCTAAATTGGGAACCGCAAACGGGCCAACCACACGATATTGCCAAGGCGTGTCCTTAAAGTTCATGTTGCCTTGCGGAAACTCAAACCGCTTAAGGCACCGGCTACAGATAAGCTCTGCATCCATTTCTTGCAAACCGCACCAATTGTGGTACAGGCAATTTGGACATCTCAGATCGAGTCCCAGTTTCAGAATTCCAGCCTTCACGAACGAGTCGAGGTCAAAATCAGGACCCCAACGTTTTTGGTTGTTACGCTTCTTGACCAAGCTCTGCCAGAGCTTAACTGGAACAGCGCGATCTGGATATTCTTCGGCCTTCTGTTCTGAGTAGAATCGTACGCTCTTCGCCATGTTGTCGAGCGTTTCGAGAGTCTCTCGATGGGCAAGCAGAATAGATCGGGCGAAGCCACCCACCGACTGGAGAACTTGCTCTGCAACTCTACCGGCATCCGAAGGTTGAGAATGAAGTCCTCGATCTTCCAGGTATTGACAGAAGACTTCCGTCCCCGAGAGAAAGTATAGAAACTCCCTGTGGTCCTTAAAATGCTGCAAAAAGACCAGACCTTCGCGTGACATTAGGATTTCTTCGCCGCCGAGACGCATTCGTTGGAGGCATTGCTGAGAAATATCCGAAGGTATGACGGTAGCGATTGAGTCCTCAGTCGTATAAGTATTCACACGAAGTACGTTACTCCACCTTGCACGACCATCCGCATAAAGGTTCGCGAAGTCCGGCGCCAAGCTTGAAAACCGAATAAATTTGTCTTTGGCCGCTATCGTCACGGGAAGTTCTATATCGCTGACTTTGGCTGAGAAGCGAGCTGGGTGCGGTCGCACCACCCGATCCTCTGTACGATCGATTCTCCAGATACGCTCATAAGATCTATCAAGAGTCCACGATTCGACCGGCAAACGGTCTAAACTCCGAACGATGAATTGCTCGGTGCGTTCTTGTGAAATGGAGCGACCGAACTGAACCGTTGTGTGGATCATCACTCCGTGAAGATTGCGAGGTAGCGGTCGATGATTGGCGATCACAAAATTGCGAATCCAGTCGCGACACTCCTCCCCCCAATCCAGGCTGATGGGTAAAACGGAACGGGCGAATAAGCGTAGGTTCCAAAAATCGATCAAGTCGGTTGAGCTATTCGGATCAACCACGAACAGGATCGGATAGCCAACGTCGCCATGCTCGCGCTTGAGACCGTGTGCAGTGAAAAGAAGCGGAGTCGCGCAACGTTCGTCATGAATCTTTGCCCAAGATGCAGCGGTAGGCGTGATGCGGACGGGATCGAATGCTTCGCAATAGGCGCGCGCCGTCGGAGCGAGAAACCCTTCAGTCGGAAATCCGCCGAAGGCCGCCTCGGCAAACGCGTCATGGTCAGTACCCTTTTCGAACAATGCCGTCCGCCGAGCATTGCGGTGGACAAACTTGAATTCACGATCGTAAAGATCTTGATAGAGGTCGAGAATTCCTAGACCAAATGGGATCTTGTCATGAGAGCTTTGCACTGGCTCAAAAAAAGCGTCAATGGGTCGGACACGTGGTTCGCCATACCTCAACAGCAGGTCTGAAATTCCGAGGCGAGCGGCAAGGCCTGGTTCGGACTCTACAAAAACGTCGGGTTCGAAGAAGTCCACATAACCTTTGGTCAATTCCAAGGCATTTGAAGGATGAAACGGCCGTTCAGTCCATACTTCTGGCAGCAGATCACTGACCGGGATGATTGGATTGTATACACCTCCCCACAAACATGCGCATATCTGCATCACTTTTCGAAGCGCGTTTGTATTGGTTGGCGAAACAAGAAACCCGATACGGGTCGGACGCAAACGAACGGAACCGTGGATAGTCGTCATAGTCTTTCTATCAAACTACACAGTCCTCGCCTTGGCTCGTCAAGAGCCTCGCTTGCGAGGTAACACTTTGGCCCGGGAGCGAGGAGGTGTGCTTGGAAAATACGCGAAGGCGGCGGCGACGAAGGGGCGCCTGGGGGTGGAAGTGTGTGCTCCCTTTCTCTGCTAACCCAAATCGCGTGGCCGATTTCAAGGGCCAACATGCATTATGATCACTAAGCGCACGCCTCTCTGTCGGCATGGAAACAGGCGAGCAAGTTCTAGAAATCCCTTCTCCTCAAAAATGACGGGATGCAACCGCAATCACGCGTGCTTTCTTTCTTCAGCATCAGGCAGATGAAGCGCCGGTTGAGACCTCCAGCCTCGGTCGCGGAAGCGCGCGTCGTATCGAGCGCGCCTCAAGTGATTGAGTCATTTGCGCCTCCTCTTTCGATCGCCAAGGAGCGTTGGATATCTCACGCAGCCCAACGCCATTGCATCAGCAGCGCGCCGACGCCTGCCGCGCAGCCGAGCGAACCCGCCGAAATCAAAATTCGTGCGGTCGCCTCCTGCCATGCGCTCGCGGCTATCTCGGCGCCGGCGATCGGCAACGACCTGCCGGTGCCGAAAATCGCGCCGAACAAAAGGCCCAGCCAGAGCACATAGAGCGAGACCCACAGCGTGTGGGTAATTCCGGTCGCCCACCCTTCCGATACCACGAGATGGCGCAGGAGCAACCCGAACGCGATCAAACCCAGCCCGCCTTCGATCGCGGCCAGGTGCGCCGACAGCCCGATTCGCGGCGAGCGAAAGCCAGGGATGCCGAAGCCGGTCAACAGACCCAGCAGGAACAACAATGCTCCCGCGAAACACAAGGTCGAGGATAGTCTTTCCATCTCAATCTCCAGTTACAGACTCTGGGTCTGTATTTACCGACTAGCGGTCGCTATGTCAACCCTGCTATAACCAACCCCATGGTAACCCAGGCCGATCGGCGGGAGGCGACTATCAAGGCGATCCTCGAGGCCGCGCGGGCGCTGTTGACCGCGCACGGCTTCGACACGACCAGCATCGACGACATTGCCGCGCGCGCCGGAATCGCCAAAGGCGCCGTGTACCATCATTTCGCTTCCAAGGAGCAGATTTTCGCGCGGGTCTTCGAACAGATGACCGCCGAGCTGGCCGCCTCGATTCCGGCAGCCGCACGCGCGGGTGTCGACCTGCTCGACAGCGTTCGACGCGGCATCCTCAAGTACCTGACCGCCATCGCAAGCGATGAGTTCCGCCAGGTGCTGCTGATCGACGGTCCCGCCGTGCTCGGTTGGCAGCGTTGGCGCGAGATCGACGCGCGCTATTTCGGTGGATCGATGCAATCGCCGATGGCGGCGGTGCTCAAGCAACGCGCGTCGGCCCGCGAGCTCGAGGCCTTGGGACATCTGATCGCCGGTGCGATGACCGAGGCGGCGCTGGCCTGCGCGGCCTCCGACCATCGGCTCCGGACCGCTCGCGATTTGACCGCGACATTGGTAAAGATGTTGCGGCAATTTTTCCCCGATTCCGAATAGCCTGGTCCCGCACAACCGGCCGCGACTGGGCCCGGCATGCGGGTTTCGGTTCGGCGCGCAACGGTTCCGGGACCCCGCGCAAAGGCTGGCAGGCACCCTCTTTGCTCCCTTGGCGCAAATCAGTACATTTTGTAGAAGTGCGGAGGAGGGCTAATGGCGGCTGCCCCAGATCGTTTCCCTATCTCGGAATTGATGGCGCGCGTTCCGCGCCTCGTTTCACTCCCCGGAGAGCCGGTCCGCGAGCATCGGATTATGGGCGCCCGCGTCCTCATCGGCAGCGGCAGCGAGGCCGATTTCGTCCTCCTGGACCCGACCGTCTCGCGTCGCCATGCGCAGATCACCCGGCGCCGCGGCAGCTTCGTGCTCTCCGATCTCGATTCGAGCAACGGCACTTTCCTCAACGGCAAGAAGCTCAAGCCCGGCCTCGCGGTCCCGCTGACCGGCGCCAACGACATCCAGATCGGCACGCTCCACTTCACCTTCCTGCTGCCCGAGAGCAGCCCCGACGCGCTGCGCAATGCGCTGAGCCGCCGGATGCGGGTCGAAGGTTTCGTGACGGTGCTGTTGCTGATCTCGATCGTCATTTCCTACATCGTGCCGCAATCGTTCTGGCAGAACCTCATCCCGCGCCGCGCGCCGCGCCCGGTGGTGGTCAGCGACACCTGGCTGGGCAGACTCAATCAATATCGTGAGAGCGCCGGCCTGAGTCCGGTGCGCGAGGTCGAAGAGCTTTCGACCGGAGACGCCAACCACGCGCACTACCTGGTCGCGAACAAGGCCGCGATGATTCGCCGCGGCAACCTCGACGCCTCGATTCACGATGAGGAGGCGGGCCGGCCCTACTTCACGCCGGAGGGAAAAAGCGCCGGCGCATCGAGCGACATCGATGCGGTGTACACCGACCCGCCCGAGACGCCGGCGTCGTCGTGGGCCATCGAAAACTGGATCACCGGCCCGTTCCATCGGATGTGGCTGCTCAATCCGGGGCTGCGCCAGGTTGGGTATGGGCAATATTGCGAAAATGGAATTTGCGCGGCGGCGCTCAACATCCACAATGGCGACGATGCGCCCGCCGCTTCGGCGCCGGTGATGTATCCGCCCGAGGGCGCGACCATCAGCAACGGCAAGTTCAGCGTCGAGGAAGCTGAATGGCCCGACCCGCTCGCCACCTGCGGCTATCACGCGCCTACCGGGATGCCGATAACCCTACAAACAGGCGGCCAGGGAGCGGTGGCGCTGGGACGGTTTTCGCTCGCGCGCAACGGGGTCGCGGTGGCGAGCTGCGCCTTCGATGCATCATCGTATCGGAGCGCGGATCCGGTGGCGTCGGAGCGCGTGAAGAAACAGCTCGCGCATTTCGGCGGCATCGTGATGGTGCCCAAGGAGCCGCTGGTGCCCGGCGCAACCTACACGGTGAAAATCGTGGCGTCGGGACGGAGCTTCTCATGGTGGTTCGCCGTCGAGCCGTAATCGCGGCCAGCGTCGCGCGCTTGCGGTGCCCCCCGTTCGCACACAAAATAGCGGCGGGGTACTTCGATTTTGAAAAGCTCGAATATTTCGCATCTCATTGGCTTCATCGCCATCGCGCTCGTGACGACGCTCGCTGGATGCTCGCTGTTTCAGCCCGACCCGCAAGTCGCCGCCGATAAGAAGGAATCGATGCTGTCGGCGGCGGGCTTCAAGATGATCCCGGCCGACACCCCGGAAAAACTCGCGCATGCGCAATCCTTGCCGCAGCTCAAGCTGAAGTACTTTACCGGTAAGGACGGGGCGCCGCGCTACTGGATGGCGGATGCGCAGTTCTGCCATTGCGTCTATGTCGGCACCGAAGCGAACTATCAGAGCTTCAAGCAAATGCAGTTTCAGGCGCGCCTCGCGGCCGAACAGAATGAATCGGCCGAGATGCAGCAGCAGGCGGCGCAGGAAGAGCAGATGGAATTCATGGATCCGATGTTCATCGGTCCGATGTGGTACTACTGAGCGACCCTTCGCACGCGATGCGCTAACTTTGGATTTCGATGCTTTCATCGCCGATTGCCGCCGCAATTGGCCGGCCTTCGATCAGCGCAAGCGCCTCGCCGCCGCGCGTCATCCCGAGGATCGCCGCCTCGCCGGCGTGCTCGAAGAAGTTCCGGGGATGGCGACCGAGAACAAGCTGCTGCTGCTCAACCTCGCGGTCGCGCACCTGGCGCCGGGCGAGGTCTACGTCGAGGTGGGATGCTACAAGGGCGCGAGCATCGTGGGCGCGGCGCGCGGAAATGGTGCGGCGAAAATTTTCGCATGCGACAATTTTTCTAAGTTTGACGGCACCGAGGAGATCCTCAAGGGCAACCTCGAGCGGCACGCGCACGGGCAGGTGGAGTTTTTCAACCTCGAGTCGCGCGAGTTTCTGGCCCGCGCGCCGTGGCGTCCCGCGCGCATCGGCGCCTACTTCTACGACGGCGGCCACAGCTTCGCCGATCAATTCGAGGGCTTGCAGTATGCCCTGCCCTCTCTTTCCGACGATGCGCTGGTCGTCATCGACGACACCAACAAGCGCGAGGCCCGCGCCGCCGATGCGCTGTTCGCGCGGATGGTGCCCGGCTTCGAGCTGGTGCTCGATTTGCGCACCCCGCGCAATCATCATCCGACCTGGTGGAACGGGATCCAGGTGTTTCGCTTTCGCAGGATGGCGACCACCCCGACGGCGCTCCCCGATCCGGGCGCGCCGTTCTGGGCGCGCCAGGTGCTCTACGATTCGATCGCGCTCAACTTCAAGCATCGCCGGCGCGCGTTCAATCGGCGGGTCAAGGATTTAGTCCGCCGCGCGAGGAAGCGCTAGTCAGCACCGGCTCGCCAGCGGCCGGTTTTGCGATTCCCAATTTTTCCAGCACCGCCTGCTGTCCGATGCGCACCCCGTGGTCCGCCAGCCGCGTGACGATATCCACAAACTCCGCGACGCCGGTGTCGTCCGCCATTCCCATCGTCAGGCGCGGATAATTTTTGCGCGGTCCCAGGTTGAGATCGACGATCGGGCGGATCAGATCGCGGTTGATGGTGGCGGCGAGGCGGCGCGCATCGGCACTCAGAATGTCGCGACGCACCGTGTCATGCACTTGCGCGGCGGCGCGCGATCCGGCGCCCGGCGCAATCTCGGTGGTGAGCGTCTGTCCCAGCACCGCCTTGCTGACCTGCGCGTCAAGATACTGGCAGAAGTTCTGATAGAGCTCCGCGCTGCCGGTCCGGCGCGCCTCGGTAAATTCGATGAGCATCGACTCCGGGATGATCGCCGCGGCATCGGTGCCGATATTTGCTACAGCTTGTAGGAGTGTGGTCTTGTCCTGCTCGGTGGCGCCGGCGCCGTATTTCCCGACCCGCAGCGGTTGCCCGAAGACTTCCGCGAAGGTGACCCAATCCTTGAGTATGTAATTCTTGAACAGATAGGACCATCCCGCCGCGCGTGCGAGACCGCCGCGAATCGGCAAGCCGGCCTTGGCCCGCGCGAAGTGGACGATGAACTTGTAGGGCAGCAGCGGCTCGGTCATCGGCTGGATGCCGCTGCCACCGCGCAAGCCTCCATGGAGTCCGTTTCCCTTGAAATGCGATCCGCGCGCGAGACTTTCTTTTTCGTGTCCGTGCGCCCCCGCGTCGCCATCCATGCTGCGCACCAGCAGCTCTTCGCCGGAGATCGAATCGAATGCGAACCAGCGCGGATCGCGCCACTGCAGGCGGCGCGGAAACCATTCGCGATTCGAGGTATCCCACACGATCTCGGTGGCGGAGAAGCCCTTTCCGATGGCGTCGAGAATGTCGATCAGCGCGCTCGGCATATCCAGCGCGTCGCCGGCGAGCATCGCGCGCACCATTTCGGCGGCGCGCACATCAGCTTTCTCGCCTGACGCGGGCCGCACTTCAAGGTCAAGCTGACTGACGGCTTGCTTGCGGGTGCTCAGGACCGCGAGATAGTGGAGGTCTTTTTCCTCCATCTCCTCGGCGAGCTCCAGGTAGAGAAATGGATCGCCAAATTCCGCTTCGCGCAGGATTTGCGAGAGTCGCTCCGGGGTCAGTCCGGCCGACGGATGCATCGAGGAATAAATGTTGCGCACCCCGGTAAGGGTCGGCGCGGCCTGCTCGTCACGCAGGCGCTCGCAATCAACTTCGCGCCCGAACGCGTCGTAAAGTTTCATCGCAATCTCCTTTGAGGCGACGCCGCACCTCGCGCGGGTCGCGGTGCGCTCACCAGATCGTGGTAGGCTTTTCGTCCTTGTGGTCGGCTTCTCCTACTTTGAGAAACCATTCGCCGTCGCAGCGATGGCAGGGCTGCGGCATCTCGGCCAGCGAGAGGGTGAATTCGTGTCCGCACTGCTCGCATTTCCATTTCCAGAATTTGTTCATGGTGGAGTCCTCGTTTTAAGAGCGGTTGGGTTTGCAAGCATCGCAGACCTAACCCCTAACCCCTTCCCCTTTTTGGGAAGGGGGACCGGACAAGGGACGGAACGTTTTCTTGATCGTTTGATCGCCGCAAAAACCACTCTGTTCCGCTCCCCTTCCCTGAAGTGAAGGGGAAGGGGCAGGGGTTGGCTCACCACGCGCCGGCTCCAAACCGCAGCCGGCCGTGATTGGTCGATATCGAATCCTCGTCCGGCGGCGGTCCCCACGGATCGCGCCGCCGCATCCCCAGCAGCGAGATTGGCCGATAGTCGATTTCTGCTACATCCTGGCGCGAGGCGAAGTACGCCAGCGCCGCGGCGATCGCGCTGTCGCCATGACGCGATTTATGGTCGCTGCCGCGCATCCGGCGGTCGCCGATCTGCGCGACCCCGTGCTCGACCACAATCGCGCGATGGTCGAGCAGGATGTCGGCGTCGCGGGGAATCGCGAGGGAGCCGTCCTCGAACGCCGCTTTGAAGCGCGGCATCTGCTCGCGATACCACTCGGTCGAAAGCATCACCTGCGCGATGCGGGCGCCGTAACGCTGGCGCGCGGTTTCGGCCAGGTACTGCCCGTTGCCGCGTGCGTCCATCGCGCCGCCCAAAAATCGCGGCATCCGATCTGCTATATAGAAGAGGATCTGCTCCTGCTGACGAAACGGAATGTTGCGCAGCTCGACGACGAACGGAGTGCGACGTTTCAGATCGCGTTGGATTTGCAGCGGCCAAATCACCGTGAGATCGCCGAGCCGCCCGAAATCCTCGCCGAAGCAGGTGGCAAGCGTCGGATCGAGCGCCGCGAGGATCGCCTCGAGGTGGTCCTCGAGGAACGCCGCGGTCTCGGCGCGGCGCACGGCTTCCGGCAACTCGCCGAACTCGGCCGGCATTTCCCATCGGATCACCGGAACCTCGGTTTCCATCCGCGCCTCGATCAACACCGAGGAGAGGAACGCGCCGGCCGACGCACGCGGGATGCAGTGCAGTTCCTCGTCGGCGTGGTCGCCGTAAAATTCCTCCAACTCGCGGGTCCACGCCGCTTCGCCGTCGGGCGACCATTCGCGCTCCAGGTGCGCGCAGATCTTGTGATAGAGGCCCTGCGCGACCGCTTCCTCAAGCGTGATGCGATGCAGCGAGTAGGGGCGCCGGCCCGCGCGAACGTCCCCGACCAGCTCGTTGAAGGAGCTGTCGGCGCCGTTGTGGGTCGAGATGATGCGCACGCATCCGCCCCACATGGTGAATGCGAGCGCCGCTTTGAGCAGCCCGGGCAGGTCCTCGTGAAAGGCGGCCTCGTCGATCACGGCGCAACCCTGCTTGCCGCGCAGGTTGGAGGGACGCGAGGACAGCGCGACGATTTTGTGGCCGGAGGCGAAGCGGACCCGATAGGCGAGGATGTCGCGCGCCTGATCGCGGATCGCGATCTGCTCGATGGCGCGCCCGGTGCGATCGAACTCGCGCGCCCACCAGGCGGCGGTCTCGACGAATTCCAGCGCCATGTCCTTGTTGTAGCCTATGTACCAGGTGTCCATGCCGGTTTTGCTCGCGGCCGAGAGCGCACGATCGGCGGCCTCGCACCAGGTGATTCCGACCCGGCGCGATTTTTCGCAGACCTTCACCCGCGCCGAGTCGGTGATCCATTTGCGCTGATAAGGCAACAAGAGGTCGAGGCGGTTGTTCATCGCGCGCACCTTATGGCTTGATCTCCATCAGCGCCGCCCGAATCGATTGTTCTACTTCAGGAGAGAGTCCCGCCTCACTGGCGACTTTTGATACTTTCCGACTAGCCGCCTCGATCAGCTGGACCAGCTTAAGGTCGCGATCGAGATCCCATCTTTCACCCTTGATTAACTGATCCCCGATCGTGGTGGTGTTTTTGACCAGCGTGCTGATCGCCGCCAGCACCATCTTGATCGGATACTTGGGCTGCCCAGTTCCGGGATCGGAGCCGGCCTCGCCGGCGACCGCCTCGCCGGAGGCCGCTTCGGCGCGCTTGCGGTTGCGCCGCTGATGGACTTTCGCGGAGCGTTGGCTTGAGCAATCGGCCTGATCGACAGCCTCAATCACGGTGTTCATCTGGATCAGCATGTCGAAGATCTTGGTCTGGACCAGCATGGTCAGCACCCGATTGATTTCCTCGTTGTCGCCGCCGCTGGCCTCGACGATCGCGCGTGCCTCCTGAGTGGCGTATTTGACCGGCAGGAGCTTCAGATCAACATTGTGCCGCTTGCGATAACTGAGCGAGGCGGGTGAAACCCGCAACTGATGCTGCTCTTCGAGCCAGCGCGAAAGCCACTCGTAACTCCGATACGCGTCACTGGCCAGGCGGTGATCCAATTCGTTTCTGACTTCGTCGGGCAGCTCGTCAATCTTGCCGCGGCGTTGCTCGCGGAACGGCTTGCCCCGCTTGGTCAGACGGATCATCCGGGGCTCTGGGAGCGCCGAGTCCGATTTCACTACTTCGGTAGTCCCGATATCGGCTGCGGGCGGACGCGACGAGTCGCCGCTGGGTTTGCTTTGCGTTGGCATCAGAGCCTCACCAGTACTTGCGCGGACGCGCGACGCCGGCCGGCGCCTTGGCGGTGTACTCGACCACGTCGACCCCTTGCGCAGTCAGCTTCGCAAACCAGATGTCGCAATCCTCGCCCTCCAGTTCGACCAGTCCGAGATCGCGCAGATAGCTCAACTCGCGCCGCATCTGGTTGAGTGAAAGCGCAATCCTGATATCGGTGAGCACGCGCCAGACGATTTGTTCGGAGACCGCGATCGGACGTCCGGCGTCAACCACGCGCAAGATTCGCCAGCGCGCTTCCTCGCGCTGGCGCTGTTCGAGATCCATTCCTTCAGGCATAGAGTTTTTCCTTTATCGGTCCGATTTCCTCGCGCATCTCTTCGCGCAAGCCGTCCATCTTGGCGTCCAGCGTGGCGGAGAACCTGATCCAGTCCTCGCGGCGCACGTATTCGATCGGCAGCAACACGCGCAACTCGTAAATCGCACGCTCCATTTGCGACCAGCGTTCATCGTCGCGCCGCACCAGGCGTTGATTGCGTTCCAGCATCGCGCGCAACGCCGCCAGGTTGATTCCCACAAACGTCATCAGCACCGACGCGAAAGTGGCGACCGCTTCCCAGCTCATCTAGCTCCCGGCCCGGCAACCAACGGCGGCTCCGGTTCGGTGCTGCGTTTGATGGTGCAGGCGCCGGCCATGGCGAGCAGAACCACCGCCAGCCCGCGCCCGTAAGCGTCGGCGTCGGTGGGCACGAATTGGCGGGTCCTCGCCACCTGCACGCACCAGAACACGATGTAGGCAAATGCGCCCAGGACGCCGAGAACGCGTGCCGCGTCGTAGGTCAGATTGTCCTTACCGGTGAGAATGTCATTCAGTACTTTCAAAGATTTGCTACCTCAGTCGATTAATCAGTCGAGTCGAGTGATTATTTATTCGGCTCCGTGGACCTCCCGATTTCGTGACATAGTCAATGCGGTTTCTGGTTCGGCGTGCTGCGCGCCGCAAGCGTGCGAGGCGGTAACAGAGGTCACGGTTTTTTCGTACGGGGCCGGCGGCGGAATGACCGCCGCCCGCCCGAGGCGCGACCCCGCCCGGAGTCGCGCCTCCTCTGCTAAGGAGCCGATCATTTGGCGCCCTCGCGGACTTGGCGCGAGCTCGTACCGAGCGCTCCCGGAGCCCCCGGCGCCTGATCGCCCAGCGGCGCTGCGCACCCCTCGAGCAGCAGCTCGCGCTGGCGGACCGCGCCTTTCAGCAAGGCCACCGTCGCCGCATAAGCCCGGATGGTATCGGCGGGCGCGGAGTCGGCCCTGAGGCTGGAGATTGGAAGTTCCGGTTTGGCGAGTTTTCCTACCTGGCAGTAGACGGGAGTCGGAATCGGGACACCGGCTTCGATCGGAGTGAGAACCGGCTGCGGCTGCGCGCCGCACCCGAGCATCGCAACACTCGCCAGAAGCATCAGAAATTTCCTCACCATGGCGACAGCTCCGCGGCGCGCGCGTTTCCCCACCGGATGGCGCCTTCGCATCCGGAGTCGGTCCGGATCGGCGCCGCAATCAACGCCCGTGCCTGCTGCTCGCCCTGCCCCGAAGCCACCGCGCCTTCACGGGATGCCGCTTCCTCGTTGGACGCCATCGCATTCGCGGCGGCATCCGCGCGGGCCCGAAGCTCGGCCACCGCCGCATTCTGACGATCGATGGTCGCGCCCAGCGCCTGATTGGCGGCGTGCAAGACAGCCGCCTCCGCGCCGAGTCGCGCCACCTGGCTCCGCGCCTCATCGCGCTGATGAACCAGCAGCGCGCGATACGCGAGCAGTGACGCCAGCAACCCGAGCACGGCCAGCGGCTTCCAACAGTAGGACAGAAGAATTCCAACTAGCGGCATGGCAACTTCCCCGTTCCATGCGGGCATTCGATCGATAGTGGGTTAGCCGCCACCCGCGCATCCAGCGTTGCCAGTTGCGCTACGACATTGGCCAGCGACCGGGTGCCGCTGCCCGCACCTGCAAATCGTCCCGCGCGCGCCGATGATAGTTTGTCCGTAGCTCTGGGAGCCATCGTCAGCGACTCGTGCGGTCCGGGAGCCCGGTTCGCGCCAAACGACATACGCCCTCCAAAATGCGCCGACGCTGACAGTTGCCGGGGGGCACAGCTGAGCACCCGGGGGCTTCGGACATGCCCATGGCTCCCATTTCGCGTCCTCCAACAGTTGGAGACAGGTGGTGCAGGCGCTTTACGGTCGTTCGAATTCGCATGCCTGGACGAACCGGCACCTGCCAATCGGCCATTCAACGGTCTCAGCAACCCGCGCACGCTACTCATCGCGGAGCTGTGCCAACACTTTGTAGACATATCTTTCACTGAGGCATAACTCGCGCGCGATCCGCGAGATACTCGATCCGCGATGGCGCATAAGGGAAATTCGCCGTCGCGTCACATGACCGGCGTGGTTAGGCAACCAGATCCGCTCGCCTCCGAAGATCGCGCCCAGACGCCCCGCGGCATCGCCACCGATCACTCGGGTCAATGGATCGGCGGGCCCAGGCCTCCTCGCGATATAGAGACGACCCCCTCCAAAAGTAGAAATGAGACGGGCGGTCGCTCCTGCGCCAATCACGCGCGCGATGTTCTCCACGGCGGGTGCGTTGGGATCGAGCCGACGCCGCGGTAGCATCGCATCGAAGGCCACGACGCGCTCCAGTCGAAGGCTGGCGTCTTTCACGGCCCGTGCTTGGTCGACGAGATTCACAGCTTGTAGGCCGCGCGCAGGTTGGCGGGAATTTGGCCGACTTTCTCGTCGCGGTCGTAGACGGTACGCCAGCCGAATTCTTCGATCTCGGACGCGCACAGCTTGCATACTCCGGCGGTGCGCATCGCATCGGCGAGCAAAATCGGATCGCGGCAAAAGACGCATTTTACCGAACGCTCCGCGGTCGCGGTGGATTTTCGCGCGACTGATTCCATCTTTCAAATTCTCCAAAAAAGAGTTGCATCAAGACTGTTTGCTACTACAGTAGAGGGATGGGGTCGGCTGCACACAGACCCGGGCGCCGATGGCGGCGGGATCGCGAGGCGTGTGGTCAAGATGGTCACGTAGTCGAGGCGGCAAGTATGGCATCCTTGGGATTTGGCCGGCATCGGGACAGAAACAAAGCCGCGGCGAGCCTGAACTGAAGGTATCTTGTGTTTAGTTCGGCCCCATGCTTAATAGAGATATTTCACAACTAAGGGAGAAAGTCAAACTACAGTGGTTGACAGCGACCAGCAGGATCTCCAGTCTCGTTTGGACCAAGTTCTCAGGAAGTTCAGTTCGGTGGCGGACCTAGCGCGCGCGATTGGTGTGTCGGACAATGCGATCTACAAGTGGCTGTCGGGGCGCGGCCAACCGAGTGTCGCGAACCTGGTAGCGTTGGCGAACGCCGCCAAGGTCTCAGTCGAATGGCTGGCGACCGGCCGCGAAGAAACCGCAGCGAAACGTGCGAAGGCGGGAGGCACCGAGCACAGCGATTTTGCCTATGTCGGCCGATACGATATCAAGGGGCCCGGCGCGCGCGGGGAAGCCCTGCGGAGCGAGCAATTCGTTGACTATCTCGCCTTCAAGAAGGACTGGGTACGTTCGCGACTGAACGCCGATCCTCGCAGCCTCGTGCTTATCGAGGCGGTGGGCGACTCGATGGCTCCCACTTTGGAGGACTCCGACCTACTGTTGGTGGATCTTTCGGAGCCCCGATTCCAACGCGACGGGATTTACGTGCTGCGGCGCGAGCACGAGCTGACCGTGAAGCGGATACAGCGACGCCCGGATGGCGCGTTCAATATCATAAGCGACAATCACGTCTACGAATCGTCGGTCGTGGCCAGCGAAAGTGTGCACATCCTGGGGCGGGTAATTTGGGCTGCGGGCCGTTTGTGAGAGGCGCGAAACTAACCAACCGCCGCCCTCAATCGAAACCTACTGGCGGAGGGGGTGGGATTTGAACCCACGAGGGACTTGCATCCCTGCCGGTTTTCAAGACCGGTGCCTTCAACCGCTCGGCCACCCCTCCAAACGCCCTTTCGAATTAGTATAGCACTGCCGGGGATGCACCGTGCGATGCGGGACTGCTGCGGTCAATCCTGGCGCCGCGATCGGAGTTCAGGCGTAGGAAAGCCGGCGAGACGTCTTCATTCACCCGTCACTGCCCACAACCGCTTATGAGAGGGCGACGATCCGACTGCGGTGCGGCTCGATCTCCGCGGCGAGGGCAGGCGTAAATCTTCGCGGCCATAGACTCGCTACAAATTGTACATCCGCTCGCGGAAAATCCGCCGGCGCGATCGAGGTTCGAGCTTCAAGCGTTTTCCAACACCGACTTCCAGCTCAAGCGGCGCGCGCGACGGCTTCGCCGGCCGTCAGATGACACTCGACGAATTTTCCATCCTTCATTATGACGTCGAGGTTCGCGCGATTCTGGAGCACTGAAATATCCTTGGTCGGATCGCCGTTGACCACGAGCAGGTCGGCAAGTTTGCCCGCTTCGATAGTGCCTAGCTCGTCCTTCATCCCGAGCAGCTCGGCGCCGTTGCGAGTGGCCCAGCCGATCACATCAAGAGCCGAAATTCCGGCACCTTTGACGTAGGCCTCGAGCTCCTTGGCATAGTCGCCATGGGGCATCGAGCCGATCCCGAAATCGTCGCCAATGAGAAACTTCACACCGGCGGCATGAGCCTTAGGCACCATGCGGTACGAATGCTCAAGGCCGCGCTCCATCTCGCCCACCCCTGCAAACGCGGCCTTCCCGGTCCGCCGCTTATCTTCGACCATCATGTAGGGGAAGTAGAGGCTCGGGGTGACGAAGGTCCCCTGGTCGACCATGCGCTCGATGCATTCCTCGTCCATCATGTCGCAATGATCGATGACGTCGAACCTGGCGTCGAGTGCCGCGACGATACCGCGCTTGGAAATGATGTGGCCGCGAATTTTCCTATGCCGTTCGTGCGCGGCATCCGCGGCAGATTTCATCTCCTCCGCTGTCATGGTCATGACATCCGCAGGCCACGGCAGACCGTGACCGCCGGTAGGATAGAGTTTGATGATGTCGACGCCCTGCTTGATCTCGTCGCGCACCGCTTTCCGGAACTCTTCCGGGCCGTCACAGATCAAACTGAGTCCTTCCATCTGCAACTTCCACCAGCTCGGATGGAAATCGACCGAGTCGCCGGTGGTGACCACATCGCGTCCGCAGGCCATGAAGCGAGGTCCTGGGATGAGGCCTTGGTTGATCGCCTGTTTGAGGGTGACGTCGATATTGTGCAGCGTGCCCGCGCCGACCGCGCCGGTGAAGCCGCACCGCAAGAGCAACTCCGCATTTTTGGCCGCGACCAGGGTGAGCATCGTCGGCGAATGCTTCATTTCGATTTCCAGGAAGGTATCAACGTTGTCGTATGCGACGTGATAGTGGCATTGCACCATCCCGGGCATCAGCGAGCGGCCCGCGAGATCGAAGACCACGTCGTTGGCGGAAGGCATGGGCACCTCGGCTCCGGCGGCCACTGCGGTAATGCGCCGGTCTTCGACTACGACGGTGGCGTTTTTGGTCGGTGCGTTGCGGCCATCGATCAGATTTGCGCGCTGGAAGAAAGTCCGTCCCATAGCATTTGTCCTCGCGTTTTTGGCGTTCGACTTCAACCCGGTTTCATTGTGAATGTGCAGGGTTTTCTCGCTACAACGCAAACGAGACTTTTACCGCGCCAGAAGTCTTTTTGGTCGATGCGTCGATCAGGGCTTCCCGATATTGCGCCAATCGATACTTGCGCGGCTTGACCGGCGTGAGGTCCGCGCGGCGCCTGGCCAACAACTCAACCGCTCGTGCAAAAGTGTCGGCGCGCTTTCCCTGGTGCATTTCGAAGCCATAGGTCAGGCTGCCGATCACTTTTATTTCCTTGAGCCAAATCGGCGTCCAGTCCACCTGTTCGGGCATCGATGCGAGGCCGAGGATCACCACGCTTCCCTTCCCTCGCGTCATTCGCAGGGCCTGATTCAGCGTGCCCGAACTCGTGATGGTGTCGTACACGATGGGTACGCCGCCTGCGAGTAGCGCCCCGCCACCGGAAAGCTTGTGGACCTTGGTGTGCGCGAGTTCTCCGACCCGCGCCATCACGTCATCGTTCTGCGCATCGATAGTGAAATCGGCGCCGAGGTCGCGGGCAAGCCGGGCCTGAAACGGATACTTCGCGACGCATGCAACTTTGCAGCGCGGCTCAATAGCCTTGAGTGCCGCGACATTCATGAGCCCGATCGTGCCGGCGCCAATCACGACGACTAGTCCCTTCTTAGGCGGCGGATTGTTGAGCACTGCACGCAGGCACACCGCAAAGGGCTCGACCAGCGAAGCCTCATCGTCATCAATTTTGTCCGGCAACAGATGCACCCGATGGACCGGTGCGACGAAATATTCTCCCCATCCTCCACCAGTGTCGCCGCATGAACCGATCAGCATGCCGGGCTTGAGGTGGCCGTCGGCCAGGTGCTCGCAGATTCCGAGATTGCCATTGCGACATTGCGGGCAAAGTTTCTTGATGCCGCGTTCCTTGCAACCCAACGAAGGATCGATCGAGACTCGTTGTCCCCGCCGGAGCCCTTTCACGCCCCGCGGCAAGGCTTCGACTTCTCCGAACAGCTCGTGGCCGGGAATCACCGGCAGATGAAAATACGGTTCCGCGGCTGGAAACGGCTTGGCGTGGAGAAAGCCCAGATCGCTGCCGCAGATACCGGCAATCCTGCTCTTGATAACCATCCAGTTCTTATTCGGTAAATCCGGGACCGGAACCTCCTTCAGCTCGAGTCGGGACAGGCCGGGCAAAAAATCCGGCGCGGTGTGACCGGCGACTGGCCGGTTGTGAAAAACAATTGCCTTCATCTTCGATCCCCTCCAGCGCGGCGCCGTGTCTTGCCCGCCGCGAGCGCCCTTCCACCGTCATCCTATACGCCGGCTACGCGCCGGCTAAACGCCGCAAAATCGGACCTGACCAGCACACTCATCCAGCACTGGTCAGGCACCCAAATTTACCGTTACTGTTAGCTACCCTCGTTTGTGAGGGCATCAGATAATAGATGGAGAGCTGCTGCGATGGCTGACAACAAATTGCGCCCAAATTCCAGCGTTCTGGTCGATGGTCCGTCACGCGCGCCTGCGCGCGCGATGTTCAAGGCGGTAGGTTTCACCGACGCAGACCTGGCCAAGCCGCTGGTGGGCGTCGCGCATACCTGGATTGAGATTATGCCGTGCACCGCGCATTTGCGTCAGCTCGCCGAGCACGTCAAGCAGGGCATCCGCGATGCGGGCGGCACCCCGATCGAATTCAACACCATTGCGGTATGCGACGGCATCTCGATGGGCACCGAGGGTATGCGCGCCTCGCTCATCAGCCGCGAGGTGGTCGCTGATTCAATCGAGCTGACCTCGCGAGGGCACCTCTTCGATGCCGTCGTCGCGCTATCCGGATGCGACAAGACCATCCCCGGCACCGTGATGGCGTTGCTGCGCCTGAACCTTCCGTCGCTGATGCTCTACGGCGGATCGATTCAGCCCGGGCGCTATGGTGATCATGATGTGACCATCGTCGACGTCTTCGAGGCGGTCGGGGCGCATGCGGCCGGCAAGATGTCCGACCAGGAACTAAAGGCGCTCGAAGATGTCGCCTGTCCGGGCGTCGGCGCCTGCGGCGGGCAGTTCACCGCGAACACCATGGCTACCGCGAGTGAGCTAATGGGGATTTCGCCGTCCGGTTTCAACAGCGTGCCGGCCACCGATCCACGCAAGCCCGAGGTTGCGTTCCAATCCGGGCAGCTGGTGATGAATCTGCTTAGAAAGGATGTACGGCCCAGACAAATCGTTACGCGTGAGGCGATCGAGAACGCGATCGCCTCGGTGTGCATGACCGGCGGCTCGACCAACGCGGTGCTGCATATGCTCGCGATTGCCCATGAGGCGGGCATCGAGCTTTCGATCGACGACTTCGATCGGATCAGCAATCGCACTCCGCTGCTCGGGGATCTCAAACCGGGCGGCAACTTCGTCGCCACCGATATGCACAAGGCCGGCGGCATACCACTGGTAGCGAAACGCCTCAAAGAGGCGGGCCTGCTCCACGGCGAGCAAATCACCGTGAGCGGAAGAACTATCGGTGAAGAGGCCGACCTCGCAACCGAAACCAAGGGGCAGGACGTTGTTCATCCGCTTTCGAATCCGATCAAGAAGACCGGCGGGCTGGTCATCCTCAAGGGCAACCTCGCGCCGGACGGATGCGTCATTAAGGTCGCGGGCCACGAGCGCATGAATCACAAGGGTCCCGCGCGCGTGTTCAACAGCGAGCCCGAATGTTTCGCCGCACTGAACGCGCGCAAGATCGTGCCGGGCGATGTGGTCGTCATTCGCTACGAAGGACCCAAGGGCGCGCCCGGAATGCCCGAGATGCTCGGTGTCACCGCTGCGATCATGGGCCAGGGCATCGGCGAGGAAGTCGCGTTGCTGACCGATGGACGCTTCTCCGGCGGGACGCGCGGCCTGATGGCCGGGCACGTGGCGCCCGAAGCTTACGTGGGAGGACCGATTGCGGCGTTGCGCGAAGGCGACATCATCACATTCGATATTCCGAATCGCCGCATCGACGTGAATCTGACCGACGCGGAACTTAAAGCAAGACTTAAAGATTGGAAACCGCCCACTCCGCACTACAAGAGCGGCGTGATGGCGAAGTATGCGCAACTGGTTTCGTCGGCCTCGCGAGGTGCGATTACCGACAAAGTCTGAGCTGTCGGTCCAAGGGGGGATCGTGACAGGAAGGAAAACTTCGCAACTTTTGGCAGCGTGCGCCGCGCTGGCCCTGACGTTAGCCGTGGGGTTCACCAGCGCGCGTGCGCAAAGCGCCGGCGACGATTGGGAAGTCGTCGAGCGCACCACTACTACGCGACCGACGACGCAAAGGCGCCTAAATGCCGGCGGGCAACTTGGATCGCTGAATGCGCAAAATGGCGCGCCGGCCGGAACCTTCATCGCATGCGGTGAGCCCGCGCGTCCGGCGCAGGAACCCTACAAATCGATCGTCGCGACCCTCAACCAGATGTGGGGCACACACGCGAAGATCTACGAATCGGTCACCCCGATGAGTCCCCACGCGTCGACCGGCGGATGCATTTTCTACAACAGCGAATTTCAACAGATGCTCACCAGCCGCTGGATGGGTATCACCGATGATGACCAGTTGCGGCCGATTCTCTACGCGATCAATGCACACGAGCTCGGGCACATCATTCATGGCGACCTGGGCGAGAAACGCGCCAATGTTCCGCTCGAAACCAAGGAACTCGAAGCCGACCGCTTCGCCGGTTACACGCTGTGGCGCCTCAACGTGAAACGCTTCGATGCCGCCGACACCGAGCATTACTACCAGGCGGTCGGCGATGATTATGTCGGCGCCGCGGGCAGCCACGGCACCGGTAAGCAGCGCACCACCGCATTTCAGGAAGGATGGGACCTGGCGCGCACCGGAACTCGCGAAGATAGCGCTCAGCGTCCCGCCGGCGGCCTGGACTAAGGGAAGCCTCGCGCGTCAGTCGGCGATCGCCGAGTAGATGATATTTTTGAGCTGGCCGCGGAAGTTGAACGTCGCCGACGGCATCAGTTGCGTCATGAACACCGCGACCAGGTCCTCCTTGGGATCCACCCAGAAAATCGTCGAAGCCGCACCGCCCCAATAGTAGTCGCCCGCACCGAGCGTGCCCGCCTCGACCTCGCCCAGCGTCATCGCGAAGCCGAGCCCGAAGCCTACGCCCTCGTATGCGGTTTCGGAGAACGCGCCAATCGCCAACGATGCGAGATCCTTGCCGCCCACGAGGTGGTTGCGATGCATCAACTCCAGGGTGCGCGAGCCGAGGATGCGGTTACCGTCGAGCTCGCCGCCGCGCCGCAGCATTTCGCAGAAGCGGAAATAGTCCGCCGTCGTGCCGGTGAGTCCTCCGCCACCGGAGAAGAAAGTCGGCTGCTTCAGGTATGGGCTGCGCTCGGGATCGTCGATCAGCTTCAGCGTCTTGTCGGGCTGGCGCTCATAGTTCGCCGCGAAGCGATCGAGCTTGCGTTCCGCCACCGAGAACGAAGTGTCCTTCATGTCGAGCGGATCGAAAATGTTTTCCTGCAAATACTGGTCAAATGGTTTTCTCGAGATGGCCTCGACCAGATAGCCGCACACATCGGTGGAATATGAATACATCCAGCGCTCGCCGGGCGCGTATCGCAGCGGCACTCGGGCGAGCTTCTCGGCGAAGCTCGCGAGCGTCTCCCCCGCAGCGGCGCGATTGACGCCGATCTCGCGATAGGCGCGATCGACGGGATGGTTGGTCGCGCCGTAGGTCAATCCGCCGGTGTGGCTGAGGATATGGCGCATCGTCATCGGTTTTTCGGGGGCGATCGTTTGCATGTTTGCGCCCTCGCCCGAGACCCAGACTTTGTGATCGCGCCATGCAGGGATGAATCGCGAGACAGGATCATTGAGCTGGAAGTGGCCCTGCTCATAAAGCGTCATCAGCGCGACGGAGGTGATCGGCTTCGACATCGAGTAGATGCGAAAAATCGTGTCGTCGGCCATCGCTTTGCGGCGCTCGCGATCCATCAGGCCGAACGATTTGAAATATGCGACATGGCCATGACGCGCGACCAGCGTTTGGCATCCGGCGATCTTGCCGGACTCGATGTAGTTGCGATTCAAATGATCGGTGATTCGACTGATGCGCTCAGGCACGAATCCCGCGCGCTTGGGTGCCACTTCCATCGCGTAACCTCCGGCAATCGATGCCTCACAACTAGCCCGAACCGAGATACATTTCGAGGCCCGTCACTTGTGCGCGATGAACAGCGAGGCGGCCATGCTGAGCCCGATCGCGACCACGATCCATCGGACGGTTTTTCGCGGTAGCCGCCGCGCGATGACCGCGCCGCCGTATCCTCCGCATACTTGTGCGGCCGTCATCAGGATCGCTTCGGGCCAACTCACCGCGCCGCGCATCACGAAGTAGACCGCCGCGACGCCATTGATGCAAAGGGCGAGGTAGTTTCGCAGCGCAAGCATGTGATGGATGTCGGTGAAGCCGAGCAGCCCGAACTCGGCGAGCATCAGGATGCCGATTCCAGCGCCAAAATATCCACCATAAATAGAAACGATAAACTGAAAGAAAAATGCAGTGCTCCATCCGGCGCTTTCGACCTCCGCGCCACCCGCCGCGTCGACGATCTGATCGACTTTCGCTCGTAGCGCCGCGCGGGTGATCACTTCCTGCGCGGCAAACAAAAGCGTCGCGCCCAGAATCAGGTATGGCACCGCCGCCGCGAACCATTTCCTCGGAGTATTGATCAGTAGGTAGGCGCCAATGATGCCGCCCGCCAAAGACGGAATTGCGAGCATCAGGGAACGCGGCGTCGCAGTACTGAACTCGCGCCGAAAACCGAATAGGCTCGCCAGCGACCCCGGCCATAGCGAAACTGTGTTGGTAGCGTTGGCGACGATCGGATTCATTCCGGTCCAGACCAGCGCGGGAAATGAAATCAGGGTGCCGCCTCCGGAGATCGAATTGATCGCTCCCGCGATAAACGCGGCCACGAAAATTACTGCGTAAGAAAAGAGCGTCACGCGGGCAACGTCTCGCGCGGGGAACCGGCCAGGTGGCCACGTGGTTGATGGCGAAAAATCATTCGCATCAAACTGCGCAAGTCTGGCCGCAAGTGCAACAGGTGAGGTTTCCTTGCCCGCGGTCACGTCGAAACGCTAGTTAGGAGAAATCGCCAATCGACATCGGGGTGCGACGTGCTCATAGGACAGGAAGTCACGGAAGTTCGCGCGAACCATCGCTTCGACGAAGCGCGCCTGGAAGCTTATCTGGTCGAAAAGTTACCGGGTTTTCGCGGCCCACTCGAAGTGCTGCAATTCGCTGGAGGCCAGTCGAATCCCACTTTCATGCTGCGGGCGGGAGAGGCACGCTTCGTCATGCGCAAGAAGCCGGCGGGCCAGTTGCTCCAGTCGGCGCATCAAGTCGAGCGCGAATACCGCATCATCACAGCGCTCGCGAATACTAGCGTCCCGGTGCCGCGTACGCATCTGCTATGCGTCGACCAGAGCATCATCGGCACGTCGTTCTTTGTCATGGAATATATTGAAGGGCGCATCTTCATCGATACCTTGCTGCCGGGGTTGAGCCGCGAGCAGCGCGCCGGCATTTACGATTCGATGAATGACATGATGGCTCGGCTGCACCAGGTGGATTACAACGCGGTCGGGCTCGGCGACTATGGCCGTCCGCAGGCGTATATCCAGCGGCAAGTTTCCCGCTGGACCAAGCAATACGAGGCCTCGATCATTGATCCGATTCCCGAAATGGATCGGCTCATCGAATGGCTTCCGAAACACATTCCGGCTGAGGACGAGACTGCGATCGCGCACGGCGACTTCCGCCTTGGCAATCTGATTGTGCATCCGACCGAGCCGCGCATCATCGGGGTTCTCGATTGGGAGCTCTCGACGCTTGGGCATCCGCTCGCCGACCTGGCATGGAATTGCCTCGCGTATCATTATCCGCCGGGCACTGACGAGGGTGGAAATTTCGCCGACCACGATCTGAAGGAACTTGGCATCCCGAGCGAAGAGGACTATCTCGCCGCATACTGTCGTCGGACCGGCCGCGCCAACATTCCAGACTTCATGTTCTTCGTAGTGTTCTCGCTGTTCCGCGGCGCCGCGATCGCGCAAGGCATCGCGATGCGCGCGAAAATCGGAACCGCGAGCGCAGCCGACGCCGCCGAACGCGGCAAGCGTGCCGGCATCAGCGCACGCATCGCGTGGGAGCTCGCACAGAAGATCTGAGATCGCGCTGTCGATTACCTCGCAAGTAAGGTCCGCGTTTGCCCGGCGGGCCGAGTGACCGCATCCTGATGGTCGAAGCATCGAAGAAGCACTTCGACAAGGAGCCGGCCATGTCCAATGAAGTATCCCAACGTCGTAGCGTTCCTCGTGTATGTCCGTTCTGCGAAGCGACATGCGGTCTGAGCGTCGAAGTCGAAGGCACCTCGATCGTCAGCATTCGCGGCGACAAACAGGATCCGTTCTCGCATGGCTACATCTGCCCCAAGGCCCACGGCCTCAAGGAGATATACGAAGATCGCGATCGCCTGCGGCGTCCGGTGCGGCGGGTCGCGAATGGATGGGAGGAAATCTCCTGGGAACAGGCCTACGAGGAGGTCGCGTCGCGCTTACTCGCTATCCGCAAACAACACGGCAACAACGCGATCGGCGCATACCTCGGCAATCCGATCGTCCATGACTTCGGATTCATGTACTTTCCTTTTCTGGCCCGCGCGCTCGGCAGCCGCAGCCTATTCAATGCCTCGGCCATCGATACCCTGCCGAAGGAAGTCTCCACCGGCCTGATGTTCGGAGGACCGTTTCCCGCAACCATCACGGTACCGGACATCGACCGCACATACTTTCTTCTGATCATCGGCGCCAACCCGGTAATTTCGCATGGCAGCCTGATGACGATGCCGAACGCACCGGGCCGGCTAAGGTCCGTTCTAGATCGGGGTGGAAAGATTATAGTGATCGATCCTCGGCGCACCGAAACGGCGAAGCTCGCCAGCGAGCATCATTTCATCAGGCCCGGCGCCGATGCCGCGTTTCTACTCGCGATGGTGCACACCCTTTTCGAAGAAGATCTCGTCGAGCTCGGCGCCGCGGACGGGCTGGTCGCCGGTCTCAGTGTGGTCGAGAACACCGCCCGCGAATTCGCACCCGAGGCGGTCGCGAGCTTTTGCGGCATCGCAGCTGAGGACATCCGGCGCATCGCGCGTGAGTTCGCCGGCGCGCCATCGGCGGTATGTTATGGCCGTCTCGGAACCTGCGTTCAGGAGTTCGGCACGCTCGCGAGTTGGGGATGCGATCTTCTGAATATTCTCAGCGGGAACCTCGATCGCCCCGGCGGCGCGATGTTCACTACTTGCGCCGTCACGCTGGCAGGACTGTCGAAGGGTAAGCCTTTCGAGCATGCGCGATGGAAGAGCCGGGTGAGCGGTCAGCCGGAATGCGGCGGGATGCTGCCATCCTCGACGATGGCCGAAGAAATTTTGACACCCGGAACGGATCAGGTTCGCGCGATGATTCTCTTGATGACCAATCCGCTGCGTAGCGCCGCCAATTCGCGGCAGCTCGAAACCGCGTTTGCGCAGTTGGACTTCTTAGTCGCAGTGGATTTCTACATCAACGAAACGACCTGCCACGCGCACATCATCCTGCCGACGCCCTCGCCTGCGGAGCAGCCGCATTATGAATACGGCCTCTATCACCTCACGGTGCGCAACGTGGCCAAATGGTCTTTTGCCGCGGTACCGGCTCCGGCCGAAACACCCGAAGCGTGGGAGGTGTTGTTGAACATCGGCGGACGACTGATGGGAATGGTTGGCGCTTCGACCAGGCAAATTGACGACGCCATCTTCGGTCAGCTCGCCACCACTTTGGTGAGGAAAAATGGAGCGTGGCCAGGGCTCACGATGGACGAGGTGAACAAGAAACTGGGCGACGTCTTCGGTCCCTCGCGTACCATCGATTTTCTGCTTCGCATCGGGCCGCATGGCGACGGCTTCGGACGCCGCCCCGAGGGCCTTTCACTTGCGAAGCTCCATGGCGCCGAACACGGTATCGACTTGGGACCGCTGGCGCCGCGGCTGCGCGAGATCATCAATACCGCGAGCGGAATGGTTGAACTTGCGCCACCGACCATGATCAACGATATCGCCAGGCTGGGCGTGCGCATGACCGATCGCGGCGGCGATTTGCTGTTGATCGGGCGGCGCAACCTGCGCACCAGCAATTCGTTCATGCACAATCTGCCGGCGTTGGTGAAAGGGCGGGATGTTTGCTCGCTTCATATTTCACCGCGCGATGCGACGCGAATTGGAGTGACAGATGGAAGCTCGGCCCGGATCACCAGCCGCGTCGGCAGCATTGTCGCGCCAGTCGAAGTCACCACGGATTTGATGCCGGGCGTCGTCAGCCTTCCGCACGGGTGGGGCCACAACGTCGAAGCCTCGCGCCTCAACGTCGCGAAAAAACACCCGGGCGTGAATGCCAACGCGCTCACCGATGATCGCGCATACGACGTTGCGAGCGGAACTGCGGTCCTGTTCGGCACACCAGTAAGCATTGAGCCGGTGCTGGAACCGGGTGAATAATTTCATCGAGACAGCATCATGCGAATCAAAGGAATCGATCCCGAAAACCCACCGGAATCGCTCCGAGCGGCATTTGAGAAAAACGTCGAGTTGTTCGGACGCGTCATCACGCCCAATCTGGCGATGGGGCATCGGCCCGAGATCTTGCTCGCGACCGGAAAACTCGGCCAGGCGATCGGCGCCTCCAAGGTCGTGGAACCCCGTCTCAAATCGATGGTTTCGATCCGAGCCGCGCAAATGATCGGGTGTCCATTCTGAGTGGATATCAACTCTGCCGGCGGCAGAAATGTCGGGATCACGGACGAACAGTTGGAGGACCTCGCGAGCTTTGAAGGTAGCGCGATTTTCGATCGCCGCGAGAAAGCCGCGCTTCGCTATGCCGAAGGGATGTCGCGCACCCCCGCGGAGGTTTCAGATGCAGTCTTCGAAGAGATCCGCAGTTTGTTCAGCATCGAGCAGGTCGTCGAGTTGACCGCGGCGATTGCGCTGGAAAATTTTCGCGCGCGCTTCAATTGCGCATTCAAGATTGAAAGCGATAGCCTCTGCACGCTGCCGCCTGACCACCCGGTGCGCGCGATACTCAAACGCAGCTAGCACTTCTGAGACTCGATCGATACCGCCGAACCCCCATTTGCGCGGCGAGACTAACTTTCAGCCATTTTAAAAATGTTGGAAAAGGATTTTCCGGTTTGAACAGGACCCATCGCTATACCTGGCTACTGATCTCGCTGCTCCTTTTGGCGATCGCCTCGCTGTTCGTCAGTTCGGTGGCCGGGGCCAATCTGGTGGACCTGTTTGGCGCCCTCGTCATGATCGCTGCGGTCTATGCGGTAAGTCGAAGCCGGCGCGAACTTTATATTGCATTGACGCTTGCGATCCCTACCCTGTTGGGCGGTCTGGGGGTGCAACTTGGAGCGAGCATCGCGGTTTTGATGGCGGTCGAGGCGATCGCGATTATTTTTTTCGGGTTCGTGGCGTCTTCGATTCTTCGCGGTGTTTTGAGTTCCAGGCGAGTGACCCTCGACACCATCAACGGCGCGATTTGTGGTTACCTGATGATCGGACTGACGTTTGCCGCGATCTACGCTTTGTTCCTGGAGGCCAATCCTGGATCGCTGCATTTTGCGGAAACCTTCGGCCCGGAAAACTTACGATTGCTCGAAGAGACCCGCTTCCTGCGGCTGATCTATTACAGTTTCGTCACCATCACCACGACCGGATATGGCGACATCCGGGCCGTGACGCCGGCCGCACGGCTGGCATCAGTTGTGGAAGCCATGATTGGACAGTTCTATATCGCGATCCTGGTCGCACGTCTGGTCGGCGTCGAGATTGTCCAGTCCATGAAGACGGATCTCTAAGGAGACGCGGTTCCCCCCGCGATTCATCAGGTCAATATTCTCCGCACCCCGGATGCGATACTTGCCACCATTGCCGCCGCGATCGTTTCACCCAGAATCGGCGCGGCGTCAGCGCGAGTGAATACCTGCATTCGTTCCATCGACGGAAGCACACCGTCATTCCCTTCGATTACCTGGCGCACCTCATCGACAAACATTTTGAGGCCAGTCGGAGAATGATCTGCCACAAACTCCGCAGGCGCTCGCTGGACGATGAAATAAAGCCTCTTCAAGTCCTCGTATGCTGCTGGATTCGCGTCGGCAAGCGCGTCATAGTCCCGCGGATCTTTGAAGGCCCGCCACTGATCATCGTTCAGTGGTCCAAAGCGCAATTTCGTTTCGAATTCGACCTGATACAGCGGCAACCCTAACCTGGCGCAGGCCTCGCTAATCTGCGCGGGCGGATCATCGATGGTTACTTGCCCCGTATCACTATCGCGGGCCGCACCCGCCTGGCTGCCAAAGCGCGCGCGAAATTCCTGGAACGTCCGTGGGGTATTCGCGATGTGGTAGAGAATCGATATGCCGTCGCGATGGAGAAGATTGCCTGCCACATCGCCAAGCATTCGCTGAACGTCCGACGAACCGTCTGCGTGATACATGACATGCGACGCGAAAACGACCCGGAATTCGCCGCGCATCTGAGCTCCGCCGGCTGGACCGGAAAGTAGCTCTAGGAGGTTTCCGCCAAAAGCATTTCCGGCTCGAGTCGAAAACGCCGCAAGTTTAACGAGGTTGGCTTGCTGCGCCGCCGCGAGGCTCCGAAGGGCTTCTCCCCGTTCGGCATCCGCGTACTCGGGAATGAAGTCGGTGGCATTGACGGTGAATCCTGGCGGAAAAATGACTCCCGTCAGATATCTGATAAGGGTGTCGCAAGGACCACATCCGATATCAGCGATCGCCGCCGGGCCAAGTCCACTAAGGACTAGATGTCGCTCTCCGAGATAGTTCAGGAAGCTACGGTTGATAGAGGCCGTCACCTCTTTCTCGTCGGTGGTTGCTTTGAAGGCGGGATAGATGTCCGCGTACATGTAGCGATCGAGGTTGATCCGGGAAGTCAATGCAGGTCTCCTATCGTTGATTCCGGTGCATCCATTTAGAGCATTCTGTGGTGGGCAAGCCAAATCCCATCCCTCCATCCTCCTCGTCGCTTATACGACCGCGACGCCATTCGGCTCGCTAATCTCCGCAGCCCTTTTGGGGAGCGCGCCCGCATGTGGTACCTAAGGGGAAGTGCTGCGTGAAAATCCACTAGACCCGAAGTCCATGAAACGCCTGCGCACGCTTTCGTGGATGAGCCTGGAACAACTGGAGCGCCTGGCGCGCGACGCCGAGGCGGTGCGGATTCGCAGGCCGAACACGATTTTTTCCGAGGGCCAGGCCTCCAACCGCGTCTACATCATGCTGTCCGGCGTCGCCAAGTTGTCCATCCTCAATCGTCAGGAGCGCGTGCTGGTCGGCCTGGTGGGACCGGGCGAGGTCTTCGGTGTTTCGTCGTTGCTTCCCAACGCGATCCGTCCATTTCGATGCGATGCCTTCACCGATTGCACCGTCGCCATCGTGCAGCCCGAAATATTCGTGGAAACTTCGCTTGGTATCCCGCGCGAGCTCCTAAGCCGCGTGCTCGATGTAACCGTGGGGCGATGGTGGATGATGCTGGTTCGCTACGCCAACTTCGTGGGGCTTGGGCTGCGCGAACGGCTGGCGGGCGCGCTCCTGGAGGTCGGTAACAAATTCGGCGTTGAAGACGCCCGCGGCGTGTTGCTCACGCTCAAACTTACGCATGAGGATCTGGCGGACCTGGTAGGCGCTTCGCGCCAGCGCACCACCGTCCAACTCAAGGAGTTCGAAAACGAACAGGCGCTGATTCGCGACGGACGCCGCATGATCATCGTGCCGCATCGGCTGCTACGCAAAAGCGAGATGCGCGTAAACACGCCGGAGCATATCCAACGGAGCATCCAGAATGTCAGCCAGCAAATTCGTCAACCTAAACGGCCTCAAGCTCCATTACCTGGATCACGGAACGGAAGGTAAACCGCCGCTGATTTGCATCCATGGGCTCACCGGTAACGCGCACAACTTCGATGCCCTCGCGCCACGACTGCGCTCCCATTACCACGTTCGATCGATCGACGTGCGCGGTCGCGGCGACAGCGGATGGACGGCCGGAACCGAATACACACCGCAGAACTACGCGGCCGACCTCGCGGGAATGCTCGACGATCTGAAAATCGATCGGGTAACGCTGATCGGAACTTCGATGGGTGGAATGATTTCGATCCTCTTCGCCGGCGGCTATCCGCATCGGGTCGAGAAATTGATCCTCAACGACATCGGGCCGGATATCGATCCGGTCGGTATCGCGCGCATCGGCAGCTACGTGGGCGAGTCGCCAAGCGAGTTCAACAACCTGAAGGAAGTCGCGGACTACTATCGGGCGAACTATCCTGCGATGCAAAACATCGCGGAGGCCGACCTTATCGAGCAGGTGAAATGGTCGGTCAAGCCGACCGATAGCGGAAAGCTCACCTGGAAGATGGATCCCCAGATTCGTAGGCCGATGCGCACCGCGGCGCGTCCGCTCGACATGTGGGTGCCGTTCGCGCGCATCGAGGCGCCGGTACTGGTGATTCGGGGCGCCCAGAGCGACATCCTCGCGGGCAGGACGGTAGAAAGAATGAAGTCAGTGATCCCTCGCGTCGAGTCGGTGGAGATTCCGGGTGTCGGCCACGCCCCCACCCTGATGGAGCCTGAATCGCTGGATGCGATAACGAAGTTCCTCGCGATAGATTAGCCGATCGCTCGTCGCCGCAATGCCGCAGTTCGGCGACGCAGCGTCTTCGGCCGTTTGGATCCCACGACAGTGTCAGCCGGCTGAACACGCGACTCGATCGACTTTCCGGATTGCTGCTCTGCAACGGATAAATCGTATTGGCCTTGCAGGTTCATCCAAAATTGCGCGGAAGTACCAATATAGCGCGCAAGTCTTAGCGCCGTGTCGGCGCTAACTCCGCGCTTGCGATTGAGAATTTCCACAATACGTCCCGACGGAACCCCAAGCGCCAGCGCCAACTGATTGGCGCTGACTCCACGCGCTTCCAATTCGTGTCGGAGAATGTCACCGGGATGAGTTCTGATCCGCTGGACCTTGATATCAGCCTTCATGATAGTCCGTTATTTCGACGTTGTAGATATCGCCTGCTTTGAGTTCGAAACATATCCGCCAGCGTGCGTTTACCGAAATAACCCATTGTCCGGCTCGTTTACCTTTCAAGGCGTGAAGGCCCACGCTCCGTAACGGCGGAATGTCTTCGAAGGAGGTTGCGGCGTTGAGCATATCCAGCCGTTCGATAGCCAGGGACAGATCGAGACCGCGGAATCTTCGGCCGTCATGCCGACTATACAACCTTCGCGTTGCTTCGTTGCGGAAGCTTTTGATCAACGGTTCAACGTACTACGGCATCCGTAGTACGTCAACCGATAGTCAAATCAGTGCGGGAACTCGACCAGTACCTTCGCCCGATTGCCGGGTTGCCGCAACGCATCGAACATCGCGGGAACTTCGTCGAGCCCGATGATGTCGGTGATCATCGATGACGCCTTGACCTTGCCGCTCGCGAGCGCATCGATGGTCTCCCCGAACTCGGCCTTGGTGTATCCAATCGCGAACTCGACCGAAACCTCTTTCATCAAGCACCTCATCGGCACGATGGTGTCCGGCTCGAGGCAGGCTCCGATAACCACCACGCGACCGTGCGTGCCCGCGATATCTATCGCAGCGCCCAGTGTGCCCTTCACCCCGATGCATTCGATGACCAACTCCGGCGGACGCCCCGTCAGCTCGCGCATCCTATCGGCGGGCTTATGCTGGGTGGGATTCACCACCTCGGTCGCACCGAGTTTCAGCGCGAGGTCGGCACGCCCCGCTGCCAGCTCCGACACGATGATCGGATCGGCGCCCTTGGCCTTGCACCACGTTAAGGCGGCGAGGCCGATCGGGCCGGCGCCCATCACTACGCATCCGGCACCCGGTTTGATGCCTGCGCGATTGACGCCATGCAGTCCCACCGAGAGCGGTTCGACCAGTGCACCTTCGCGTGAGGAGACCTGTTCGGGCAACTTGAGCAGGCTGCGCTCGCCGCACATCACGTACTCTGCATATCCACCCGGAAGCTGGCCCAGCCCGAGCACGCGGTTGCTCCGGCAATGGTAGCCCTCGCCGCGCGCGCAAGCATCGCACTCGCCGCAGATGATCCACGGTAGCGAGGCGACGCGCTCTCCAATCTCGAACCCGCGCACGCCTGCGCCGACCTCGTGGATCTGGCCGCAAAATTCGTGGCCCATGATCGAGTCGGGCCGCAGCGTGCCGAATTGCACCGCATGCAGATCCGATCCGCAGATCCCGCAGTTATGGACCTTGAGGACAACTTCGCCGGGGCCCGGTTTGGGCTGCGGAACATCGATGATGCCGACCTCATTTTGCTTCTTGAACGCAGCAGCTCTCATCGAAGTCCTCTGGGAAACGAAGGCGTCCCTAGCGGCCCTTCTGTTCGATCAGCTCGATCTTGTAACCGTTGGGATCCTCGATGAACGCGATCACGGTGCTGCCATGCTTCATCGGGCCGGCATCACGAACCACCTTGACGCCCTTCGCCTTCAAGTCGGCGCACGCTTTGTAGGCATCGGGGACCCCGATCGCGAGATGCCCGAACGCGTTGCCCTGGTCATAGCTCTTGGTTCCCCAGTTATGGGTCAGCTCGACGACCGTGTGATCCTTCTCATCGCCGTAGCCGACGAACGCGAGAGTGAACTCGCCGCCCGGAAAGTCCTGCTTCCGCAGGAGTTTCATACCGAGTTGGTCGCAGTAGAACTTCAGCGATTCGTTGAGATCGTTGACGCGAATCATGGTGTGCAGCAGTTGCATATGAATCCTCGCTGTTTGTTTTCCAGTTTCCCGCGCTACTTTTTCGCGCGTGTTTTAATTGCTTGTTCGAGTTCGCCTTTGATCTTCTCGAATGCGTTCTCGGTCGGCACGATACCGCATGCCTTCATCTTCTCGAGCAGTTCGCGCCGCTCGATGCCGAGCAGTTCGAGCGCCTCATGCTCGTGCATCCGTTTGACCCGCACCAGCTCGAGGATTGCGACCTCGCGCATCCGCTCGCTGAACGCCGCGAGCGGAAACTCAGCGTCGAAAATGTCGGCGGGAATGTCGAGCTTGAGGTCAATCATATTCGCGCATATTCGCGCATATTCGCTTCGCAGATCGCCCATCGCCGCGGCTTCGCTTCCGACTCTCGACAATCAGCGATGCAATGTCAATTGCGCATGGCTTTACGATTCCATCCTTTATATGCGAACTTAGGCTCGGCCCGTTAGGGTTTCGTTAAACATCCGGAGCACCTGCATAGGGCTCCAGGGAAACAGTAAATGGATTTCAATTTTTCGCCCGAAGACGAAGCGTTCCGTGCCGAGTTTCGCACCTGGCTCGAAAAGAACGCGCCTGAGCATCGCCATTCGACCAGCGAGATCCTCGCCGACGGCGAACAGGGTGATTTTCGCCGCCGCGTCGAATGGTTTCGCAAGCTCGCCGCCGGCGGTTGGAGCTGCATCAGCTGGCCGAAGGAGTATGGTGGCCGCGGCGCGGGCATTCTGCAGAACATCGTGTACAACCAGGAGCTTGCACGAATCGGCGCGCCGGCGCCACTTATTGGGATGGGGCCCGGGTTGCTCGGACCGACCCTGATTCATTGGGGCACCGAGGAACAGAAGACGCGCTACCTGCCCAAGATCGTCAAAGGTGAGGAAATCTGGTGCCAGGGATATTCCGAGCCCGGTTCGGGATCCGACCTCGCATCCTTGCAAACCCGCGCCGTCGAAGACGGCGACTACTTCGTCGTCAACGGGCAAAAGGTGTGGACCTCGATCGCGCAATTCGCGGATTTCATTTTCCTGCTGGTCCGCACCGATCCCAATGCGCCCAAACACAAAGGCATCAGCTACTTGCTGGTCGACATGCATAGCCCTGGCATCACGGTGCGCCCGCTGGTGCAGATGACCGGTGGACGCGGCTTCAATGAAGTGTTTTTCGAAGATGTGCGGGTGCCCAAGAAAAATCTGGTCGGCGAAAAAAATCAGGGATGGCAGGTCGCCATCACCACCTTGATGTTCGAGCGCTCAGGCGGCGCAGGCAACGATCGCGGCGCCAGCGGCATGATCGAGGATCTTGCCGAGCTCGCCAGGAAAGTAGAGCGCAACGGCAAGACTGCATGGGAGAATGCCGACGTGCGGCAGAAGGTTGCCGAGTTCGCATGCGAGGCAACCGCGATCAAATACACTGGACTTCGGCAGTTGACCAGGCGCCTCAAAGGACTACCGCCTGGACCCGAAGGCTCGATGCTCAAACTGTGCTCGACCGAACTGAATCTAAAGGTGTCGCTCTTCGCGATGGAACTGCTCGGGCCGTATAGCCAGTTCGAGTATCAGGCCGAGCACGCGATCGATCGCGGACGCTGGTCGTATCGAATGCTTTCGGCGCGCGGTCCGACGATCTTCGCGGGCACCAACCAGATCCAGCACAACATCATCGGCGAGCGCGTGCTCGGACTGCCAAAGGGATAGCGATCGCAGCGCGACCCCGGAGGAAACATGGATTTCAATTTTTCGCCTGAGGATGAAGCCTTCCGCAAAGAGTTTCGCGCGTGGCTCGAAGTCAACGCGCCCAAGAGTGAAGCACCTTCAGCCGATTTCATGGCCGAGGCAGATCAGAAGGAATGGCAACGCCGTGTCGCATGGTACAAGAAGCTGGCCTCCGGTGGATGGACCTGCGTTAACTGGCCTAAGGAGTATGGCGGCCGTGGCGCCGGCATCCTCCAGACGATCGTCTACAATCAGGAACTCGCTCGGGTGCGTGCTCCGCTTCCGGCAATCGGTTTCGGACCGAGTCTGCTCGGCCCCACCCTGATGCATTGGGGGACGGAGGAACAGAAGCAACGCTACATTCCGAAGATCATCTCGGGCGACGAGGTATGGTGCCAGGGATATTCGGAGCCGGGTTCCGGCTCCGATCTCGCTTCACTTCAAACCCGCGCGGTAGAGGACGGGGACGACTTTGTAGTCAATGGACAGAAGGTCTGGACCTCACTCGCACAATTTGCCGACTATATTTTCCTGCTGGTGCGAACCGATCCCGAAGCTCCGAAGCACAAAGGGATTAGCTACTTGCTGGTTGATATGCATAGTCCCGGAGTTACGGTGCGGCCGCTGGTACAGATGACCGGCGCAAAGGGTTTCAACGAGGTGTTTTTCGAAGATGTGCGGGTACCGAAGAAAAACCTGGTCGGCGAAAAGAACCAGGGATGGCAGGTCGCGATCACCACGCTGATGTTCGAGCGCTCCGGTGGCGGCGGAGGCGATCGCACCAACACCGCTATCGTCGAGGAACTCGCGGACCTGGCCAAAAAGCTTTCTCGGAACGGAAAACCCGCATGGGAGAGCGCCGCGGTGCGCCAGAAGATTGCCGAGTTCGCCTGCGAGGCACACGCACTCAAATATACGGGTCTGCGGCAACTGACCCGCCGCCTGAAGGGAGTGCCGCCCGGGCCTGAAGGCTCAATCCTGAAGTTGTGCAGCAGCGAATTGAATATTCGCGTCGCACTCTACGCGATGGAGCTGCTCGGACCGTACAGCCAATTCGAATATCAGTCCGATTACTCAGTTGACCATGGCAAGTGGTCATACAGAATGCTGGCCGCTCGCGGAGGCACGATCGCCGCGGGCAGCAATCAGATCCAACATAATATCATTGGGGAGCGCGTGCTCGGCCTGCCGAAGGGATAGGGAGACAAGCCAAATGGATTTCAAGTTCAGCGCGGAAGACGAGGCGTTTCGCAAGGAATTGCGCTTGTGGCTCGAAAGCAACGCGCCCAAAGGCCTCGAAAATTCCGATTCGTTCGGCGATGAAGCGGACGACTCCGAGGAGTGGCAGCGTCGCATCGCGTGGTACAAAAAGCTGCATCAGCACGGATGGGTCGGGATCGATTGGCCCAAGGAATACGGCGGCCGCGGCGCGACCATTCTCCAGACCATCGTCTATCATCAGGAACTCGCTCGCGCGAAGGCGCCACTTCCGTTCATCGGGCAGGGCGCCACGCTGGTCGGGCCGACCCTGATGCATTGGGGAAACCAGGAGCAGAAGGATGCGCATCTCGCCAAGATCCTGGCCGGCGACGAAATCTGGTGCCAGGGCTATTCGGAACCTAACTCGGGATCCGATCTCGCTTCGCTGCAAACCAAGGCGGTCGAGGACGGCGATTACTTTGTAGTCAACGGCCAGAAAATCTGGACTTCGACCGCGCAGCACGCGGACTGGATCTTTTTGCTCGTGCGCACCGATTCTGAAGCCCCCAAACATAAGGGCATCAGCTATTTGCTGGTCGATATGAAAACGCCCGGCATCACAGTGCGACCGCTGGTGCAGATGACCGGAGCGAGCGGGTTCAACGAAGTTTTTTTTGATGATGTCCGTGTCCCCAAACGAAATCTCGTAGGCGAAAAGAACCAGGGATGGCAGGTCGCCATCACTACACTGATGTTCGAGCGGCGCGGCGCGGGCGCTCCCGGTACCGGACAGATTCGCGAACTGGCGCGGCTGGCGAAACAGATTCCACGCGACGGCGGAACCGCGTGGGATGACTCCAGCGTGCGGCAGAAGATCGCGGAGTTTTATTCCGAAGGCGAGGCGCTCAAGTACACCGGCTTCCGCCAGCTCACCCGCCGCCTCAAGGGACTGCCGCCAGGCCCCGAAGGCTCGATGATGAAGCTGGTGAGTACGGAGCTTAGCCTTAAAGTATCGCTATTCGCGATGGAGCTGCTGGGGCCATATAGTCAGATGGAACCTGACGGCCCATTCGCGATTGATAGCGGCAAGTGGCTAATGAAGATGCTTGCGGTCCGCGGTGGAACCATCGCGGCAGGCACTAATCAGATTCAACACAACATCATCGGAGAGCGCGTACTGGGACTCCCCAAAGGGTAGTTGTAAATACAGTTCGAAGTATAGTTCGAAATGTAGAAGGAAGCGGGGTCAGATGGATTTCAACTATAGTTCCGAAGACGAAGCCTTTCGCAAGGAGTTACGCGGGTGGCTGGCAGCCAACATCAAGAGCGTGGCGCCCTCGCGTGAACTGTTGGCCGGGGAAGGTGAAGGGGCCTGGCAGCAGGCCGTCGCATGGCACCAGAAACTTAACGAAGGCAAGTGGATCGGAATCAGTTGGCCCAAAGAATATGGAGGCCGCGGCGCCGGCGTCCTGCAGAACATTATCTACCACGAAGAACTGGAACGCGCCGGCACCAGCGTCCCTTTCACGGGGATGGGCATCAGCCTGCTCGGTCCGACGCTCATTCACTGGGGCACCGAGGAGCAGAAGCAGCGCCATCTGCCCAAGATTCTGGCCGGCAAGGAAATCTGGTGCCAGGGCTATTCGGAACCCAACTCAGGATCGGACCTCGCGTCGCTGCAGACGCGCGCGGTCGAGGACGGCGACTATTTCGTCGTCAACGGACAAAAAGTGTGGACCTCGATCGCGCAGCACGCCGACTGGATTTTCCTGCTGGTGCGCACCGACCCCAACGCGCCCAAACACAAGGGAATCAGCTATCTGCTGGTCGACATGCATAGCCCCGGCATCACGGTGCGTCCGCTGGTGCAGATCACCGGTGGCAGCGGTTTCAACGAAGTCTTCTTCGAGGACGTCCGGGTGCCCAAGAAGAACATTGTCGGTGAGATCAACCAGGGATGGCAGGTCGCAATCACTACCCTTATGTTCGAGCGCTCCGGCGGCAGCGGCGAAGTTCCGATTCGAGAAGTGCACGAGCTGGCGGACCTCGCAAAGCGCCTGCCTCGCAACGGCGGGAACGCGTGGCATGATGCGAGCGTGCGTCAGAAGATTATTGAGTTCGCATGCGATGCCGAAGCGCTGAAGTACACCGGTTATCGCCAGCTCACCCGCCAACTCAAAGGCATCCCACCGGGGCCCGAAGGCTCGATGATGAAGCTGTGCAGCACCGAACTGCGTCTCAAGATGGCAATGTACGCGATGGAGTTGCTGGGGCCATATAGTCAGATGGAAGCCGACGCGCCGTTCGCGATCGATCAGGGCAAGTGGTCATTCAGAATGCTCGCGGCGCGCGGACCGACTATATACGCGGGGACCAATCAGATTCAGCACAACATCATCGGCGAGCGAGTATTGGGGCTGCCTAAAGGATAATAGTCATTCGGAATCAAATGACTAGTCACTGGCTGCGGGGCAAATAGTATGCCGCAGCTTGGCTTTGAGTATTCTCGACGGCGATTCGTCAGGCGACGTTGCTGGAGGCGCGAGGTCGTAGCGTCCGAGCGAAATCGCTGGCGAAACGACGTGCGTCCGCAGGTTTCAACGCGGAGATCGTGACCCGGATGCCTGGAGCGCTACGAACCCGATAGGCCGCGCCAGGCCGGACCGCCCATCCATCTTCCAGCAGCGCCTGAACGATCGCGTTTTCATCCGCGACCGGAATCCATACGTTGAGGCCCGAACGACCGTGTGCCTCGATACCAACTTTCGCGAGTTCCTCGATCAGAGCATGCCGCCGCAGCGCGTATGTGTATGATGCTCGCTCGACCTGGCGCATCGTCCTGGCGTCAGACCACATGGCCGCGACCGCGTCCTGCAGGATGTGGCTGACCCATCGTGGCCCGAGCCGCTGGCGTCCTTCGACGCGCGCGATCGTCAGGTCGTCGCCCGCAACCACCGCCAGCCGCAAATCCGGGCCGAGCGCCTTCGAAACCGAGCGAATCACCGCCCATCGCTGCATCCGCGAGTCCGTGATGGAGATCGCGGGCGCGCCTGAAACTGGGCCGCCAAAATCGTCCTCGATGAGCAAGGTGTTGGGTGCCTTCGCGAGGACGGCCCGGAGTTCAAGGGCGCGCTTCCGGTCGAGCGCAATGCCGGTAGGATTTTGCGCGCGCGGCGTGATGATCACCGCTTTTGCATCGGCACGAATCGCAGCGGCCAGCGAGTTGGGGCGCGGGCCGAATCCGTCGAGCGCGACGGGCTCCGCAATCATTCCCAGCGCAGCGACCAGATCGAGCACGCCAGTGTAGCTGGGATCCTCGACCGCGACGACGTCTCCGGGTGACAGATGAGCCTGCAGCACGCGCTCGATCGCGTCGATCGCACCGCTAACCACAGCGATTTCCCGCGCCGGAATATGATCGCGCTTGAAAGCACGCCGCGCTAGCTCGATGAGTTTTGCACGATTGGTTTCGCCGCCATAAAGCTGCTGCTCGCCGGCGATCCCTGCCAGAATTGGAGACAGCGCGGGAAGCAACTCGGGATCGGGATTTCCGTCCGCGAGATTGATGGTGCCGTCGGGCGCCATCGTGCGTGTCGGCATGACCAGCGGAGGGCGCCGATTGACGATGGTGCCGCGACGTCCGCCCGCACGCACCAGTCCGCGCACCCGCAGCGAGCGATAGGCCGCGGCGACCGTGGTCGGACTGACCTCGAGCTGGTCGGCGAGCGTGCGGATCGCGGGCAAGACGGTTCCGGCCGCCAGTTTTCCGCTGCGGATCTGCTCTTCGATGCTGGCGGAAATCTGGTTGCCTGACTTCCCGGCGATCTGATACGAATGTGCTGTCACATTCATAGCTTTGTACTGTTACATAAGGACGCAGTTAATGGAAGACCTGAAACCTACGCCCCGCACCATCGTGAATCGAATGCGCAAACGGGGCAGCTACGATCGCGACCTCGTCAATTCGATTCTCGACCGATCGCTGGTATGCCACGTTGGTATGATGGTCGACGGTGCGCCGCGGGTGCTTCCAACCTTGCATGCGCGCCTGGGTAATTCCGTTTTCATCCACGGCGCGGCAAGCAACAAGATGATTCGTACCGCTGCCGAGGGAGTGGAGGTTTGCATCACCGCTACACTGATCGATGGCCTGGTGATGGCGCGCTCGGCGTTTCATCATTCGGTGAATTATCGCTCGGTGGTGATCTTCGGCACTGCCATGGAGGTTACCGATCCGGAGCGCAAGCTCGCCGCCATGCGCGCGCTGGTCGAACATATCGGCCCGGGCCAGTGGGAGCGTATCCGCCGGCCGAACCCCAAAGAACTGGCAGCTACTTCAATCCTGGAGCTTCCAATCACTGAAGCGTCGGCAAAGGTGCGCACCGACGGAGTGGTGGACGACGAAGAAGACTACGCGCTTCCCATTTGGGCGGGCGTGATTCCGTTGCGAACCGATGCGCTGACGCCGATACCCGACCCGCACCTCATGCCCAACATTCCGATGCCCCCGAACATTTCCGAATATGTCCCGCCCGATAGCCGCGTCGCGTCCGCGCATGACGGTGTGCCGTGGGCGCGCACCGTCGACGGATTTCTCATCAGCACCGATATCGCGCGGCTCGACCTCGATGTCATTCACAGCTTTCTCGCGCATTCCTACTGGGCTGAGGGAGTGGCGCGCGAAGTGGTGGCGCGCTCAATCGCCAATTCGTTGTGTTTCGGCATTTACGATGGAGTCAGGCAGGTCGGCTTCGCGCGAGTGATTTCCGACTACGCAACCTTTGCCTACCTCGCCGATGTCTTTGTGCTTGAATCGCATCGAGGACGCGGCCTCGCGAAAGCGTTGATGGGTACCATCATGTCGCATCCGCATCTTCAGGGCTTGCGGCGCTTCACGCTGGGAACCGCCGATGCGCACGGATTGTACCGGCAATTCGGTTTCGCCGAACCGCGATATCCGGAGCGCCAGATGGAGCGCGGCGACCCCGACATTTACCAGCGCGCGAGCGGCGCCGCCAAGTAGGACAGGCACTCCAAACAGCGGCCGCGCCCGGGCCAAGCTGGCGCGAGCATCGAAGTCGCCGCTGAATCATCTTGCGCGGCTTCCAACTGACAGCTTATATAACAACTGTTAGGAAGCGCTGCTTCCATCCCAACCGCGTGCGCGGCCCAGTCCGCGAAGCCACGCGTAAAAGAGGAAGACATGGACTTTAATTGGAGCCCCGAGGACGAGGCTTTCCGTCACGAATTGCGAAGCTGGCTCGACGCCAACCTGCCCAAAGGCCAACACGGTGACGAAGGCCTCGGCATGATGCACGAGGAAGGTGGCGAGTGGAAACGCCGGCTGGAGTGGCATAAGAAGGCGCATGCCGCGGGATGGGTCGGCATCAGTTGGCCCAAGGAATACGGCGGCCGTGGCGCCAACCTGATTCAGCAGATCATCTACAACGAGGAAATGGCGCGCGCGAATCCGCCGGCGCTGGTCAATGGCCTCGGCATCATGCTGGTAGGCCCCACCATTATCCACTGGGGCACCGAGGAACAGAAGAAACGCTACGTGCCGAAGATTTTGTCGGGCGAGGAAATCTGGTGCCAGGGCTATTCGGAACCCGGCTCCGGTTCCGATGTGGCGTCGCTACAAACGCGCGCGGTCGAGGACGGCGACTACTTCATCGTCAACGGGCAGAAGGTGTGGACCTCGGACGCGCATCATGCCGATATGTGCATCCTGCTGGTGCGCACTGATCCTACCGCTCCGAAACACAAGGGCATCAGCTACATCCTGGTCGATATGCACAGCCCGGGCGTCACGGTGCGGCCGTTGGTGCAGATCACCGGTGATGCGAACTTCAATGAGGTTTTCTTCGAGGATGTGAAAGTTCCCAAGAAAAACCTCATCGGCGAAAAGAACCAGGGTTGGCAGGTCGCCATCACCACGCTGATGTTCGAGCGCTCGGGCATCGGCGGCGGACGCGACATGGGCGGCGCGGTCAAGGAACTGAAGGACCTCGCCAAGTCGGTGCGATACAACGGCGGCAGCGCGTGGGACAATTCGGATGTGCGCCAGAAAATTTCCCAATTCGCATGCGAAGCCGCGGCCATCAAGTACACTGGCTTTCGCCAGATCACGCGGCGGCTTAAGGGTTTGCCGCCCGGTCCCGGAGGGTTCGGTGCTGAAGCTGACAGTGAGCGAACTCAATTTGCGGATGAGCAAATTCGCGATGGAGTTGCTGGGACCTTACAGCCAGATGGAGTTCCGGTCGCCATTCGCGCTGGACAAGGGCAAGTGGTCGTATCGAATGCTCGCGTCGCGCGCGCTCACTATCGCCGGCGGCACCAGCGAGATTCAACACAACATCATCGGCGAACGTGTGATGGGGCTGCCCAAGGGATAACGGCCGCGACAAAACTAGATCCTCAAAAGGGCGGCCTCGAGGGGCCGCTCTTTTTATTGGAGAGACCGCAATGGAAGGAAAGCTGGTTCGCATTCGCGCGTACGAAAGATCGGATCTTGACTCGTTGATGGCCTGGGTCAACGACGAAGAAGTTACCCGCAATCTCGCGGCGCCGATGATTTATCCGCTTTCGCGGCTGGCGGAGGAAAGGTATCTGGAGACCAACGCACCTGGGGGCCAACCCGACTGCAGGTGGGCGATCGAAACCCTCGCTGGCGAGTATCTCGGCGGCATCAGCTTGATGACTATCGACTGGATCAATCGCAGTGCGCAGGTCGGCATCGTGATCGGCAGCAAGTCCAATTGGGGGAAGGGTTTCGGCACCGACGCGATGCAAGTGGTGCTGCGCTTCGCGTTCGAAAAGATGAACCTCCATCGCGTCTGGCTCAATGTCTATGACTTCAACGTTCGCGGCATCAAGTCGTACGAGAAATGCGGCTTCACTCGGGAAGGCGTCCAACGCGAATATCGATTCCTCGATGGCCGCTATCACGATTCGGTGTTGATGGGGATTCTCGAAGACGAATACCGCCAGGCGGCGAAGAACTGGTAACGCCGCGCTAGCTCGCGCTTCCTGAGACCCGAACGACCTGCGGACTCTTGGCGGCATTGTCGAAGATTTGGATCGAGCCTTTGCGCGACCGACCCCCGGCCGCCGGGCTGAATGTCACCTCGACGCTGCACGCCGCGCCTGGGTTCAAAATGCCAACGCAAGCCGCGCTCGGTACGAAATCGGGGCTGGTCGAGGCGAGATTGGAAATCGTCAGGCCTACGGTGTTGCGATTGGTAATCGAGAACGGCTTCAGCGCCGAGCCCCCTATCGAGACCTTTCCAAACGAAAGCGCGCGCGGGGCAACCACAATTGGGCCCGCGATGCCCGTTCCGGTGAGGCTCGCGATTTGCGGGCTGTTGGCGGCATTGTTGAAAATCATCGCGAATGCGTTGCCGACCCCAAGCGCGTTGGGTTGAAAGACGATCGCGAAGTTGCATCTTTGCCGCGCACCCAAGGTCGCTCCGCAGGTGGTGCCTTGCGCGATGATGGTGTAGTCGAGTGCGGCGGGACCGCTGAAACTCTGCCCCGACATCGTTACGACATCGTTGCTCTTGTTGATCAAGGTGATGGTCCGTGGCTTCGAGGTCGCACCGGTGTTTCCGAAAATCACGTTCCCGAATTTCCGCTGCTTCGGGGTAATGGTCAGGGTGGACGTTAGCGGCATCGCGGTCGCTGTCGGAGTCGGCGTCGAGGTGCGCGTGGGAGTCGCGGTAGGTGTTCGCGTCGCGGTAGCTGTTGCGGTTCTGGTCGGCGTGCCGGTCCGAGTCGGAGTAGCGGTCCTGGTTGGAATTGGGGTCGGCGTCGCTCCCGCCATCGTCGGCACCGCGGTCGGCGTAGGTATCGGTCCGATCGCGCCCGACAATTCGAAAGCTCCGCGCCCGTGCGTACCGGCGAATGTCACACCATTGAGATCCTGTTCGAGATCGAAAACTGGAACGATGGGAATCACCCCAAGGTTGAATGGCGTCCAGCTCAGTCCGAGATCGGTGCTGCGAAAAACGCCGATATCGGTCCCGGCGAGAACCGTGAGCCCGGACCGATCATTCGTATCGACCATCAGCCTTAGAACGGGGATGTCGGGAATCGCAGTGCTCGGCGGCGGGCTCACGTTCTGCGGATTGCCATCGGCTCGGAACCAATGCGCGCCGGAATCGTTGGTGAGGTAAACATGCCCAACGCCGGTGGCGGCGGTGAATCCGGACACGCTCAGAAAGGCGATCGCCGGATTGAACGGACTGATCGCGATGCCGGTAGCCTGGGTTCGAGTTGGGCTGAATGGCAGATTGACCGAAACCTCGGTCCATGCGCCGCCGTTGGGATGCGCCTTGTCGACCTGCACATCAGCCTGCGTGCTTCGAAAAATCTTGAACGGAGTCGGCGAGCCGGTTTCGAAAGTCTGCATCGAGAGCGCATACGCGATGTTATGCATCGATGGGGCAACTTCCAGATCCTGGATTGCGCATGCTCCGTTGGAGCATTGCCCGGTAAGGTCCTGTTTGGTCTGGCGCGCCCAGTTGAGTCCGGCATCGGTCGACACGTATACGCTGTGGGTGCCGAACAAGACCCGCCGCGAGATCAGCGGATCGACCGCGAGGGGCGGATAGTAGGCGGCACCCGGGTCGTTCGCAGCCGCCATCGCGCCCTGCAGGGTAAAGGTCGGCTGGGCGCTATCCCATGTGAGACCGCCATCGGTCGAACGCGCAATCGACACGGAGCCGCCCGGAGTGGTCATGAAATCCCGATAGGCGAAGGTCGGATTGACTCGATCGAAGAGCGCGAAACCACCATCGCCGCTCTCGACCGCACTCCACGGCTGCGGCGTCACTCCGGCCTGCGCACCATTGAACCGCACCACGCCATTGCCGGAAGCGCCTGCGAGCATCAGGTTGTCATTCGACGGATGGGGCCCTACGCCCTGGAGCTGCGCCACCGACAGGCTCGCATTGAGCGCGCTCCAAACCCCGGAGGCTGGATTGAAAGAAAACACTCCTCCATCGTTACCGGCGAAGAAGCGGCCCGCATTGAAGGGATCCATCGCGAGCGCATGCTGATCGGAATGGACGCCGCCATTTTGCCCGATAAAGGTCCAATGCGCGCCGGAATCGGTCGATCGATAAATTCCCACCCCGCCGAAAATCACGGTAGCGCCGCTCGCAACCGCTGGGTCGATCGCGAGGGCCTGATCGTAATCCGCCGCCGAGAAGTTCGTGAGATCGGTTCCATCGATAGTCGAGTTGGGCAGATTGGCTTGCGGGACCTGCATCGAGGCAAAGTTGTTGCCGTCTTCGGTCGATTTGAAAAATCCCAGGTACTCGATGCCGTCGGCTGCACCCAGGGTGACATAGACGACATGGTTGCGCGCGGCCACGCTGGCGCGACCGATCTGCGTGTTGCTGACGCCGGGGAAACTCAACGCGTGCCAGGTGCTGCCGCTGTCGCTGGATGCGAACACCCCGAATTGATAGATCGCCACGTATACGTTCGACGGAAACAATGGATCGATCGCGACGTCTTCCGCTGGGCAAAATCCGCCGAAGCTCGGGCACGCAAGCTGCGACGTTAAGAAGATCTGGGTCCAGCTCAGACCGCCGTCGGGAGACTTCCACAACCCGTTGTTCACCAGGTTGCTATTGATGAAATTGTTGCCTGCCCGATTGCTGCTCGAGCCGGTCGACATAGCGGCATAGATGACCCGCGGCGTTTTGGTGGTATCGATTGCGATGCGCGAAAAGGAAAGGTTGGTGAAACCTCCACTTCCGGTATTGCGCGTCCAGGTCGCTCCCAAATCCGTCGATATGAAGAGGCCGAGCCCGAAATACGAATCGACGGTATTGTTGGCTTCGCCAGTTCCAACATAAATGGTCGGAGGCGTAGTAGTCGGGTCCAGCGTAATCGCGCCGATCGCGAGGGTCGCCTGCGTATCGAAAATCGGCGTAAAGGTCGCTCCACCGTTGTTGCTCCTCCAAACTCCGCCGCCCGCGGTTCCGATGAACAGACGCCCCGAGGTGGTAGGGTCCGCGGCGATCGCGGTCACCCTTCCGGTGGCGCTGGTCAGCGGTCCCCCGATCGGGTCGAAGCCGAAGATGGGTGTTTGATTTGTGATGGGCGCCGGTCCGAGCGCGGTCCAATGCGGCGTCGCGGCGGCGGCCGGAATGCTGACGTAGGAATGGGAGCGACGCTCCATCGCCTGCATCGATGCGACTGCGTTTTCGTAGGCATCGCGCGGGACGCCAAAATCTGCGCCTCTCCGGCTGGCCAGGTACTTAGCTTGTAGGGTTCGCGCCGAAGCGTCAGCAGTATGGCGCTCGAAATGAGTTGCTTCAGGACCGTCTGTCCGGGCATTCGGAGGCGCCGCCAGCATGGACGAGAGCATTCCAAGGATGGCGAGAACGAGCAGCACCGCGGTGGTCGCGGATCTGCGCGAATGGACGGTCCGCGATCGCACGTGCCTCCCCTAGCCGCGATGGGCAACAAGGCATCATGCGAGGAAACGGTTGTTGAGACAATGAGCTATCGAATGACCGACCAAATGTTAGCAACTATAGACGGAACAGGCACAAACATACGCGACCACGCCCAAACATGCTCACCTTCGGGGCGGATACAACTCGTCGATCACGCTTGGCTGATGCGGAAGCCGACCTTCGGGAAATGATTCACGATCTTGCCGAGGCTCGGCTCCTCCCGTTCGATCGCCACCTCATAAACCGACGACGACACTACTTTTCCCACCACCGGATCGAAGCCATAGTCGTCCGGCGTGATCGCGACCTTGGTGCCCAGCTTCAGGCCGTTAGAATCATCCGCATCCTCATCCCCGCCCTTCGCAGGCGTGCTCTCGCGCGCGATCTTCAACGCCTCGTCGGGATCCATACCCTTCATGTCGCCATGACCCATCGCATCGATGCGCTTAAACCATCGCATCAGGTTCGGGAGCTTCTGCACGAGTGCGAATGAGTTCGGCTCCGATTGGAGGAACCACACTGGGTGATACAGCGCGGCATCCGCGAGGCTGAATGACTCCCCCAGCATGTAGGTGGTGTGCTCGAGCTGCCGATCCATCATGTCGAGATAAGCGCGAAGCTGGTTGCGCGCGTCGGGCGCCTGCGCCGGAATCTGCCCGAAGTCGGCGCCCTGCATCATCTTGCTGCGATCCTCGATGAACTCCTTGGGCACCACCGCGGCGAGCTTTTCGAAGATCACTGGGGTGGTCGACCAGAACATTCGGCGATCGGCGAAGATGTTCATCTGATGCGCCGCGGCTTCCAGCCCCTGTGGATACAGCGTCGGCTCCGGGAACAGCTCATCAATCTTCCGAATGATGATGCCGGTGTCACTGTAGATATCCGCGCCAATCTGCAGGACGGGGATGCGCCGGTAGCCTCCGGTGAGTGGAATCAGCTTCGGTTTCGGCATGATGACCGGCTGCTCGACGGCGCGCCAGCTGACCTTCTTGTACGCGAAGATTTTGCGGATCTTTTCCGAGAAGGGCGAGTTCACATATTGATGCAGAATGATTTCGGCCACGGCGTTCTCCTGATTTCGGGTGCAGCGCTATCTTCTATACGGACATTGCCGCGGAGGCCAGAAGCGTAATAGTTTCGCGACAGGCAGAGATGCGCTGTCGACCTGCCGATGCCGGCGGCCGCGCACGCGGACAAACCGGCAATCCATAGGAGCGAACGCCGTGGCTTACGAGATCATCTCCTGTGACGACCATCTCGACCTCGCCTGGTTGCCTTCCGATCTATGGACGCAGCGGCTCGCCAGCTCGCTGCGCCCCCGTGCGCCGCATATCGAAGAGCGCGATGGCCGCGCGTTGTGGGTGTGCGAGGGTAAGGTGTGGGGCGCCTGGGGCGGCCAGCAGCTCGATCCGAACTTGCCGCGCCCCAAGATGCCATTCGTTGATGCGTTGACGCGTGGCGGGGAACTGGATCGAAGCCAGCGTCGCCCCGCGATGCCCGCGCTCCGCCTCGCCGACATGGATCGCGACGGGGTGCAGGCGCAAGTGATCTTCGGCCCAGTCTTCTCGATCAACACCGATGATCCAGTGCTGCGCGACGCCTGCTATCGCGCCTATAACGATTGGCTGGCCGAGTTCTGCTCCGCTGCTCCTGACAGGTTGATCGGCATCGCAATGTTGCCGCCTGCTCCGGATAGCGCGATCAAGGAACTGTATCGGCTCGCCGCCAAGGGCGGCTGTCGCCAAGTCAACCTGCAGATCGCGACTGTGACGCCGCGTCTCGACGATCCCGCCTGGGAGCCGCTGTGGACCGCGATCGAGGAAACCGGACTCATCCTGTCCTTTCACGTCACTGTGTTCCTCGACGGCATTCCCAAGCGCGCGGTCGACAAACCGGCGAGCGTCTTCATGGCGACCAAGGCGTTCATCAGTCAATTCCTCGATCCATTCGTAGACCTCTTCGCCTGGGACATTCTCGAGCGGCATCCGAAAATCAAGCTGGTGATGGGCGAGAGCGGTCTCGGCTGGCTGCCGTGGGTGGTGGAGGAACTCGACTACCGGCACTGGCGGCTGTGGGAATCCAAGGATTACTGGCAGGAGCGAGGTTTATCAGGCCTTGAGATGAAGCCGTCGGAAATCTTCAAACGACAGATCTATGCAACCTTTCAGGAGGACCACGTGGCGATGGCGCTGCTGCCCTTCTATGGCGAAGGCCATGTGCTGTGGGCTTCGGACTATCCACATCCGGATAGCGTCTGGCCGAATTCACGCGCCGCAATCGATCGACAGATGGCGCATCTGACCCCGGAGATGCGCAGGAAGCTTACTCACGACAACGCCGCCGCGCTCTACGGGTTGAAGTAATCACAAGCCGGGCGCACAACTCCGAGAAACGATCTTAGGAGATCATCGATGAAAGCTGCGGTCTACTATGAGAATGGCACCCCCGACGTTTTGAAGTATGAGGACGTTCCCGATCCCGAATGCCATCCCAAGGGCGTGGTGATTCGAGTCGAGGCAGTCAGTATCGAAGGCGGCGACACGCTCAATCGATGGCAAGGCGCATTGACCTCGAAGCCGCACATCGTCGGATACCAGGCCGGCGGCGAGATCATCGAAGTCGGTTCCGAGGTCACCAACCTCAAGGTCGGCCAAAAAGTGACCACCGTCTTCGGCGCCGGATCGCATGCGGCTCTACGGGCAGTACCGGCGCGCAACGCATGGCCGGTGCCCGCGGGCTTCGACATCAAACTTGCCTCGGCGATTCCGGTTCCATTCGGCACCGCTGACGATTGTCTGTTCGAGTTCGGCCATCTGAAGGCCGGTGAGACGGTCCTGGTGCAGGCGGGCGCGAGCGGCGTCGGCGTCGCGGCGATCCAGCTCGCCAAGCGCGCCGGCGCGACTGTGATTGCAACCGCATCCAGCGATGAACGGCTGGAAAAGCTGAAGCCGCTGGGGATGGATCACGGCATCAACTATCGTACCGGCAACGTCGTCAAATCGGTGATGAAGCTGACCGACCGCAAGGGTGTGAATCTGGTCGTCGATCCCGTGGGCGGCGCGACCCTGCAGAGCAGCATTGGTTCGCTGGCGTACCGCGGCCGAATCTCGATGGTCGGCGCGGCCGGCCGCGAGGCGATGACGGTTGATGTCTCGCCGCTGATGGCCGGCAACCGCTCGCTGACCGGCGTGTTTCTCGGTGCTGAGATCGCTACCGACCGCGCGCACAACATGATTCAGCGCCTGGTCGATGAAGCGGCTCGTGGCGAATTCAAAGTGGTGATCGATCGAACCTTTCCACTGTCACAGGCAGCGGCCGCCCACGCCTACATCGAGAGCAGGCAGGCGGTAGGTCGAGTGTTGATGATTCCGTAGTCGCTTCGAATCGAGACCAAGGAGGACATCCGATGGCAGCAGCACCTAAGAGCATCGAGTACGACATCGACATCGAAGATGTGGAATATCTCCGCCACGGCGATGCCGCATTGCTCGCGCGTCTGTTCAAGCCGCGCGGCAACGGGCCGTTCCCTGCGATTGTCGAACTGCATGGCGGCGCATGGTGCCTTGGCGATCGCCTCAACGACACAACGATTAACAAGCGCCTCGCGCACGCCGGCATCCTCGTCGCGGCGCTCGATTTCCGCGTGCCTCCTGCCGCGTCGTACCCGGCTTCATTGGCGGATATCAACTACGGGATTCGATGGCTCAAGTCGCAAGCGGCCGCGCTCAAAACGCGGCCTGACATGGTGTGCACCTTTGGAATCTCGAGCGGCGGCCATCAGGCGATGCTGCTCGGAATGCGTCCTCAGGACCCGCGCTATTCGGCCATCGCGCTTCCAGGGTCCGATGCGGGTGTGCGCGGCGTGATCATGGGCGCGCCGGTAATCGATCCGATCGGGCGCTATCGCTATGCGAAACAACTCAAGGAGAGTGGCAAGCCATACCCCGACTTTGTCGACATGGTTCTGCCGCTGCATGACAAATACTGGAAGACCGAAGATGCGATGACCGAAGGCAGTCCGGTCCAGGCATTAGAGCGCGGCGAACGAGTCGAGCTGCCCCCCGTCCTCTATATCCAGGACGCGCGCGATATCGTGCATCCGCGTCCGCAGCTCGAGCGCTTCGTCGAACTGTATCGCAAGGCGGGCGGCGAGGTGGAGTTAGAACTGTCTGAAGGCGCTGCCGATGCGTTCATGCCTAGAAATCCGCCCAAGGCGCTGGGAGCCATGTACGAGAAGCGCGATCCGTCATCGCCCGCGGCGTCGCGCACCTTTGAAAAGATGATCTCCTTCGTACGCATGCGCACGCGCTAGACGGGCAGTGGGATCAGATATAAGTTGAACATACCGATCGGATAGTTGAGCGAGGGATGCCATGAGCGGATATACGATCATCGATGCCGATACCCATGTGACTGAAACTCCCGACCTGTGGACCAGCCGTGCTCCCGCGAGCATGCGCGATCGAGTGCCGCACGTCGTGACCAGTTCCAATGGAACCCAGCGCTGGGTGATTGGAGAAGGCAAGCCGCTGGCGAGTGTCGGAATGACCGCGACCGCAGGACGCGGGACCTTCAAACATCCGCCAAAGAACTACCAAGGGATGCATCCCGGCGCTTATGACGCGAACGCGCGCCTGAAGTACATGGACGACATGGGGATCTGGGCGATGGTCATGTATCCCAACGTCGGCGGATTCGGCGCGCAGCAGTTTCTGAAGCTGAATGACCCCGACCTGATGCTCACCTGCGTCCAGATCTACAACGACTGGCAGACCGAATGGGCATCCGCTGATTCGCGCCGCCTGTTGCCCATCACGTCGATCCCGTTCTGGGACGTCGACGCGGCAGTGGACGAAGTGCGCCGCTGCGCAAAGAAAGGACACAAGGGAATTCTCTTCACCGGCGAGCCGCAGTACTACGGCAAGCCGCTGCTCGGCGATCCGCACTGGAATCCGCTATGGGAAGTGGCGGTCGAATGCGATCTGCCGATCAGCTTCCACATCGGCTCGGGCGACATGCAAGAGGGCCTCGCGAAGGCGCGCGTGAACACCTACGGCAAGATGGCGGCCTTCACCGAACTGGCAGTGGATATCTTCCTGCACAACGGCCTCCAGCTTAATGACTTGTTGATGTCGGGAGTGCTCGCGCGCCATCCGAAGATCAAATTCGTCTCAGTGGAGAGCGGCATCGGATGGATTCCGTTCGTCCTCGAAGCGATGGACTACCAGTTCAAGGGCAACAGCGTGACCGAAGAGCATCCGGAATTCGATCTGCTGCCCTCGGAATACTTTGCGCGCAACGTTTATGCCTGTTACTGGTTCGAGCAGACCGCGCCGCGACGCTTGATCGACAAGGTTGGAGTCGACAACGTGCTGTTCGAGACCGACTTCCCGCATCCGACTTCGCTATACGGCGACGAGGTGTTTGCCCGCATCAAGGGCGGCCTCTCGGATTGCGAAGACTCGGTGCGGCGCAAGATCCTGTGGGCTAACTCGGAGAAGCTGTACAAGGTCTCTCCGCCCACCGCCGCCGACGAGGCGAAGCGAACCACCGCCGCCGCGGCATAAGCTTTACGCGAGACACTTGATCGTCAGTGGCGAAGGCGACGTTCCAGGAACGTCGCTTTCGTGTTTTTCATCGAAACCCTGCCGGGGGTTCACGACATCTACATTTCCACCTGGATACCGATTTCGACCACCCTCTCCGGCGGGATGTGGAAGAAGGCGGTCGCGCGAAGCGCGTTGCGTGACATAAAGGCAAAGAGCGTTTCCCGCCAAAGGGCCATGCCCGGAACCTTTTCGCTGGGTATCAGCGTCTCGCGGCTCAGGTAGTAGGTCGCTTCATCCAGATTCAGATTCACCCCTAATCGTTCACAAAGTCCCAGCGCCGCCGGAAGATTTGGATTCTGCATGAACCCGTAGCGCACACCGATCTGAAAGAACCCCTGCTCCAACGGTTGCACAGTCAGTCGGTCCGACGCGGGAACGCGCGGCGTGTCCTCGATCGATACGTGGAGCAACACCACGATCTGATGCAATACCTGGTTGCGTTCAATGTGATGGAGCAGCATCGGGGGGATGCCGTCAGACTTTCCGCTCAGAAATATCGCGGCGCCCTGCACCCGCACGATAGGCTTCGACGAAAGGCGCTTGAGGAAGTCCTCGATCGGTTCCGGATTCGTCGCGAGGTGTTCCGCAAGAAGCGCGCGTCCGCGCTTCCAGGTTGACATGAGAAGGTAGCCGAATAGTCCGACCGATAATGGAAACCAGCCTCCGTGCGGAATCTTGAAAACGTTGGCGCCGAGGAACGAAAGATCGACCAGCAGGAACGGCGCGCATACCAGCGCCGCCAAAGCCGGTGACCATTGCCATTGCTCGATGGCCACAAAAAACAGGAGCACAGTCGTGATAGCCATGGTGCTTGCCACCCCGACACCATAGGCACCCGCTAGACGCCCGGCGGATCCAAATCCAATGACCAGCCCGACTGCACCGAACAGAAAGATGGAGTTGATGCCCGGCACATAGACCTGTCCAGCTTCTCCCGACGAAGTCTGCAGGACCCTCATTCGAGGCAACTGACCAAGATTTATCGCCTGGCGGGTCAACGAGAATGCTCCGGAGATCACCGCTTGAGATGCGATCACGGTGGCGCATGCGGCCAGGAACACCATCGGGTAAAGAGCCCAGTCGGGCGCCAGATCATAAAATGGGTTACTGAGCGCAGTACCGTTATGCAGTATCAGCGCACCTTGTCCGAAGTAGTTGAGGACCAGCGCGGGCAGCACGAAATACCACCAGGTCACCCGCATCGGGCGGGCTCCAAAATGACCCATGTCGGCGTACAGCGCCTCGCCACCGGTGACGACCAGGAACACCGCTCCCAGTACTCGAAATCCGAGTTCGCCGTTGGAGCGGAAAAATCTGATCGCATGAAGCGGATTGATGGCGGTGATCACGACGGGATGGTGGATAATCGACACGGCTCCGAGGACCGCAATGATCGCGAACCAGAGCACCATGAACGGGCCGAAGGTTGCGCCAACCTTGCCCGTGCCTCGTTTTTGAAATGAGAACAATAACACCAGGATGATGCACGCGATTGGCACCACGTAAGGACGAAGGTGAGGGTTTGCCTTCTCCAGCCCCTCGATCGCACTCAACACCGAAATCGCCGGCGTGATGAGACCATCGCCATAGAGTAGCGCCGCCCCGAATAGTCCCAGCGCGATGAGAACGCCGCGCCGCAGAGTTGCCGACCCCGAGCTCAGCAAGGCGACCAGCGCAATTATGCCGCCGTCGCCCTTGTTGTCGGCTTGCACCACGATCGCGAGGTACTTGATCGATATGACGATCATCAGAACCCAGAAGATCAGGGAGAGAATGCCCAGAACATTCGCTGCAGTAGGGGCAAGGCCGGCGCCTTCGTGAAAGCATTGCCGGAGCGCATACAGAGGGCTGGTGCCGATGTCACCGTAAACGACTCCGAGGGCGCCGATGCATAACGCCGCCAGATTTTGCGCCGCGGGTTCCTTTCGCTCCGGCGCAATGCCGGCCTCGGGCGCGGTTAGTTGCACTGCTTCCCCTCCCAAACTCATCGCGCGATTATAGTCCTCGCGGCTCGGCCGGAAAGGGCTCGACGCGAGATCGTCGCAGGGCAACGGAAAAGGGAATCACATGCCGTCCTCCCAATCGGCATCGAAGGAGATCCGATCCAGATGATCAAGATTGCAATCCTCGATGATTACGCAAAGGTCGCGCTGCAATCGGCGGACTGGTCGGTCCTTGGCGGCAAGGCCGAAATCACCGTCTTCGATCGGCATCTGACCGAGGACGAGGCCGCATCGCTGCTGCAACCGTTCGATGTGCTGTGCACGGTCCGCGAGCGGATGAGTTTGCCGCGCAGTTTGTTCCGCCGCTTACCCAACCTCAAACTTGTAACCATTATCGGGATGACGCTGCCTAACCTCGACATGGCGGCCGCGACCGAACATGGGGTGATCGTCGCACATTCGAACTTCGCCAATCCTGTCTATGCCGGTATCTTCAATGGCACGCCCGAATTGACCTGGGGCCTGATGATCGCGGTCGTTCGTCACTTCGATCTCGCGGCTCAGCGGATGCGCGCGGGCGGTTGGCAAAGCACCATCGGAACCATCCTCGCCGGCCGCACTCTCGGGCTGCTCGGGCTTGGTCGGATCGGAAAACGGATGGCCACCTACGCCCGCGCCTTCGACATGAAGGTGATCGCATGGAGCCAGAACCTGACCGAGGAAACTGCCACCGCGGTCGGAGCGCGGCGAGTCGAGAAGGATGATCTCTTCCGCCTCGCCGACGTGCTCTCGATCCATGTCCAGCTCAGCGATCGCACGCGAGGCCTGGTGACCGCGCGTGAACTGGCGCTGATGAAGCCCCAGGCATTTTTCATCAACACCTCGCGTGGGCCTATCGTGGTCGAAGCCGATCTGATCGCGGCCCTGCGCGAGCATCGCATCGCGGGCGCCGGCATCAACGTCTTCGATATCGAGCCGCCTCCCACCGATCATCCACTTCTCACGATGGATAACGTGACGGTCACGCCGCATCTCGGCTATGTCACCCGCGAAACGCTGAAGGCGTTCTACAGCGACACCCTCGACGCGGTGGTCGCGTTCGCCGACGGCAAACCGATCCGCGTCGCCAACCCCGACGCTCTAGCTCATCCGAAGCAGCAAAGAATCTAACCCCACTCCTTCGGCACCGCTTGCGCCCGCTGATGGGTCAGCAGCTTGGCGCGACGCGCTTGCTCCTCGGGTGAGACGGTCGCGGGATCCTCGCGATACTCGGGTCCCGCCGCCATCGCCTTCTTTACCGCGGGCCGCTGGCCGATTTCGTCGAGCCACCGTTTGACGTTGGGGAATTCGTCGATTTCAAAATTCCGTCCCTTCCAGATGCTCGCCCACGGATAGCAAATCATATCGGCGATGGTGTACTGGCCGGCGGCGAGAAACTGCTTCTGGTGCAGGCCGAGGTTCATCACTCCATAGATGCGATGGACCTCGTTGTTGAAGCGCAACTGCGCGTATGCCTGATCGCCGTTCTTGGGGTTCTGCGCCGCGCGAGTGAAGTGACCCTGCTCGCCCATCTTGGGGCCCTGGTTGCCCATCTGCCAGTACATCCATTGGAGGACTTCGGCCTTCTGATGCGGCTCTTGCGGAAAGAACTTTCCGCTCTTCTCGGCGAGGTATTCCATGATCGCGCCGGATTCGAAAATGGTGATGGGCGCGCCGCCGCCCTTCGGCTCGGTATCGACGATCGCGGGCATCCGGCCGTTGGGCGCGATGCGCAGGAAGTCGGCCGTCAGCTGATCGCCGCGTCCGATGTTGATCGGCTTGATAGTGTAAGGGATGCCCGCTTCTTCGAGCAGGATGGTGACCTTCTTACCGTTGGGAGTTGGCCAGTAGTAAACATCGATCATGGTGATGCTCCGTGATGGCCCCGCTGACCGGGCCGGTTTTCTTTCGATTGCTACTCATTCGAAACAGCAGCAATACCGAAGCCGCGCTGTCAAGCGAAAAGCGAGGTTCTGCGACGCAGTCGCTTGCCCGGTTCGAGGATTGCCGAACGCGCCGCAGCGTAATAGTTTCGCGCGCATGTTTGGACATCCGCCATTCGACCTGTACGAGGCCATCTACACCACCCGCTCGATGCGCCGGCTCAAGCCCGATCCGGTCCCGCCCGAGTTGATCGTCAAGGTCATCGAGGCCGCGACTATGGGGCCCAGCGGCGGCAATCGGCAGCCCTGGATTTTCGTCGTGGTGCGGGAGCCCGAGATGAAGGAATTCGTCGCGGTGCGATATCGCGCTGCATGGGAGCGCTACTTCACGCCCGCGGCGCGCGAGATCGTCGCCAGGGATCCGATGAGTCCGCGCGGTCGCGTCCTGCGCTCGGCGAAGTATCTGGCGGAACACGTCGGCGAGGCGCCGGTGCTGATCTTCGGATGTGTGAAGCGCTACACCGACCGCGCGCGTGCCGGCGAGCCGATGCAGAACGCGCTCTTCCCGGCGATCCAGAACCTATGCCTGGCGGCGCGCGGCTACGGCCTCGGCACCTCGATTACGGGGCTGCACACGATGTTCGCCGGTGAGGTGGATGCGAAACTCGGCGTGCCTGCGGAGTACGCCAACCTCGCGTTGATACCGATGGGCTATCCCAAAGGCCGATGGGCGCGTCCGGACCGAAAGCCCGCCCTATCGGTGACGTTTTGGGAGAAGTGGGGTGAGCGGCGGGATCGCGCTCCGGAGGTATAGGCTTATCGACATCATGTCGATAAGCCTCTATCTGAGTTTGGCTCCCGCCTTTGCCGAGTGCGCGGCGATTTCTGAAAAGCTGAGCATCTCTGGGTCGGAAGTGGCTTTGTTTTTGCGCTTTCGACAGTCGATGTCCTGCCACCCGAGGTCCTTCGCGAAGCGCTCAGGACCACCGCTCGCGATGCTCGCGGTGGCTTTGTTTTTGCGCTTTCGACAGTCGACGGTGTGCCACCCGAGGTCCTTCGCAGAGCCTCAGGACCACCGCTCGCGATGCTCGCGGTGGCTTTGTTTTTGCGCTTTCTTGTCATCTCCCGATCGGCACCGGCGAGGCTTTCACCGCACGCTGGAAGGCCCACTGCCGGATGTGGTTGATCTGCTCCTTCATCGCACGCGCCAGCGGCACCGCTCCGGCCGCCGCATCTATAAGGTCGTCCTCGGTCAACTCGTGGTCCGCCAGGCGCGCCTTGGTCATCGCGGATATCACGCACTGCTCGATCTCGGCGCCGGTCCATTCGCGGGTCGAATCGATGATTTGCTTGAATACGAAGTTGGAGAGGTCCACGCCACGGCGCGTGAGGTGGATTTTCAATATGTCGAGGCGCTCCTGGTCGTGCGGCAGATCGACAAAAAAGACCTCATCGAAGCGGCCCTTACGAATCATTTCGGCCGGCAGCAGGTCGATTCGATTGGCGGTCGCGGCGACGAACAGCCCGGCCGCTTTCTCCTGCATCCAGGTCAGGAAAAAGGCGAAGATACGGCCCTGCTGACCGCCGCTTTCCGCCGACGTAATGCCCATCTCGATCTCGTCGAACCACACGATCGCGGGCGCCATGCTTTCCAGCGTATGGCATGCCTGCACGAACGCGCTTTCGGGTTGCCCATGGCGCCCGGAGAAAATATCGATCATGTCGATTCGGTAGAGCGGAAGCTCGAAGCATGATGCGATGGCCTTAACCGAAAGGCTCTTGCCGCATCCGGGGATGCCCATCACCAGCACCCCTTTGGGCACGATGTCGGCACTCAAGCTCTCGCGCTGCTGAAACAATTTGCGGCGGTCCGTCAACCATAGTTTGAGGACCTCGAGGCCCCCTACTTCGCCGATATCGGTGCTGTCGGAAACGAACTCGATCGCACCGCTTCGATTAATCAGGACCCGCTTCTCCTCGAACAGCGCCGGCAGCGAATGCGACCCGAGAGTCGGCTTGGCCGCCAACGCGCGCCGGACCGCATGCCGCGCCTCGTCTATGCTGAGTCCCTGCAAAGCGCGGGCGAGCAGGCGCAAGGTGTCGTCGTTGAGGTCATCCTGGCCCTGCGCCGGCGCGATTTGCTTTGCCTCCGAGCGCAGGAATTCCATCAGTTCGGTCAGATCCGGCGGCGCCAGATCGATGACCACAAAATTGCGCTCGATTTCTTCCGGAATGGATCGCACCGGCGAGGTGATGACGATGAACTTCTGCCGGTCCAGGCAGATCTGGTATAGGTCCCGTAACCGGCGGCGGACGCTGGCGGAATCCCGCAGCGGCTCGTGAAAATCCTTCAAGTGGAAAATCGCGGGTTCCTGGTGCTCCGCTATGAAATCCAGCACTTCGCGCGGCTCTTCTGCGGGAGCCTCCACCTTTCCGCCTTCCCGGGACAGGCCCTCGGTGAGACTCCAGGTCCACACCGGCGGTGGTTCGGTGGGAGATAGCAGTCGCGCCGCCTCGCGCAGCAGGTCGGCCACCCGCCCCTCCTCGGCCGAGCGGACATAGATAAGCGGCCGCCCGGACTCGAAGATTTCCAGCAGCGCGGTTGCTCCGCGCGAAGCATTGGCTGCATCAGCCGTCGAATCTGAAATCATGGGAGAGTTTTGCGCCACGCGGTCATATTAGCGGAAAGGCGGGAGTCGGGCACTATTTTCCACTATCCGAACCCGACCGAGCTTTACCCCTTACTTGACAAGCCACTCTTCGCAGCTATCGAATAGGCGCCCATAGGCACCGTCTAAAGGATTGAAGCCCTTAAATGATCAAGCCTGGCCTCGCGGGGATGATGGAACTTCGATGAGCGACTGGTTCGATGATCTTGCAAACAATGCTCTGGCCGTCGGTGATGCTTCCGCGCATGTGGTGCAGTTCTATGAGGACGATGCTTTCCTTGCCGACACGATCGCTCGCCTGATCGCAACCTCACTGGAGACCGGGGAAGGCGCGGTTCTGATCGCGACCCAGCCTCATCGGGAAGCCATCGAGGAACGGCTGCTCGCGCGCGGGCTTGACCTCATCAAAATGACTCGGGACGGTCGTCTGCTGTCGCTCGATGCCGGCGAAACATTGGCGCAGATATCTCGCGACGATTATCCCGACGCTGCACTCTTCGAGGAGGTCGTCGGCCCCGCGATTCGCAACACTTCGAAGGCCAGCCCGCGCGGTTTCACCCGCGCCTTCGGCGAGATGGTCGCCCTGCAGTGGGCCGAAGGCAAGCGGGACGCAGCGCTGCGCCTGGAAGCGCTCTGGAACGACCTCAACCAGCGGCTCAGATTCTCGCTTTGTTGCGGGTATCCGCTGAACAGTTTTTCCAGCGTCCTCGATGGAAATTATCTGGCCAAAGTTTGCGCCGAGCACTCGCACGTAATTCCCGCCGAAAGCTACTCCGCGCTGAACAATGTTGACGAGCGCCGACGCACCATCGCTCATCTGCAGCAAAAAGCCCGGCTGCTCGAAAGCGAAATGTCCGTGCGTCGGAAGGTCGAAGAGGACCTCCGCAAGAAGGTTTCCGAGCTCGCCGAAGCTGACAAGCGCAAAAATGAGTTTCTCGCGATGCTGGGGCATGAGCTGCGCAATCCGCTTTCCGCCGTGCTCAATGCCATCACAACCGCGGACCTCGATGAATCGCATCGCGACCGCGCTATCGAAATTGCGCGCCGTCAGACCGGCCAGCTTGCGCGCCTCGTCGATGACCTGCTCGATGTCGCCCGAATCACCCAGGGCCGCATCGCGCTGCGCAAGGAGCCGGTCGCGATCGTCGCTGTGGTGGAGAGATCGATCGAGGAGACGCGCGCAGTGGCCGAATCACGGCAGCAGCGCATCATGGTGATTGCACCTCCCGACATCCGCAACATCCGGATCGACGCCGATCCGCGCGGATGCAGCAGATCATCAGCAATCTCATCAGCAACGCGAGCAAGTTCACCCCCTCGCATGGACGGATCGAAGTGTCGATTCGCCGTCGCGGAGTCGACGTCGCGATCCGGGTTCGCGATAGCGGCATCGGGATCGCCCCGGAAATGCTCCCGCACGTCTTCGACCTGTTCGCGCAAGGCAACGTTGCGATGGATCGCGCGCATGGCGGATTGGGCATCGGACTTACGCTCGTTAAGCAACTCATCACGATGCATGGCGGCACGGTGGACGCCCGCAGCGAAGGCTCCGGCAAGGGCAGCGAGTTCGAAGTCTCGCTTCCGATACTCGATGATCAGCAGCGCGAAAAAACTGCGGTGAAAATCTCCTCGGCGACAGGATCCGCACGCGTGCTCATCGTGGAAGACAATCCTGACGCGGCCGAGAGCCTGCATATGCTGCTGGAACTGCTCGGCCACGAAGTTCGAGTCGCCGCCGACGGTTTCGCGGCGCTCGACATTCTTGGCAACGAAGCCTTCGACGTCCTGCTGGTTGATATTGGCCTGCCGGGTATGGATGGTTACGCGCTGGCCAGCCACATCCGCGAGTTACCGACGGCGAAGCCGCTCCGCCTGGTTGCATTGACTGGCTATGGGCAGGATGAAGATCGCCGCCGTGCGTTGGGCGCGGGATTCGATCATCACCTGATAAAGCCGGTCGATATCGATCGCCTGCAGGCGATCCTCGCGCAGCCGCCGGCCTCCCCGCGCTAAGCTTTCTTCGCGGTGAACTTTACCGGCAGCTTCGAGGGACCGGATATAAAGTTCGATGCGAGGAATTCGGCGGGCCCCGCCTGCTCGATGTCCGGCAATCGTGTCATGATCTCGCGCAGCATCACTGCAATCTCGGCGCGCGCGATGTGCGAACCCAAACAGAAATGCGTGCCGCCACCGAATGCGATGTGCTCGTTGGGCGTACGACCGACATCAAATTTGTCGGCTTCCGGGAACATTCCGGCGTCGCGATTGGCCGATCCGTAATACATGGCCACTTTGTCGCCGGCGCGGATTTTCCTGCCGCCCAGTTCAGTATCGCAAGTCGCAGTGCGGCGCATATAAATGACCGGGCTCACGTAGCGAAGCATCTCCTCGACCGCGGTGGGGAGCAGCGCATCGAGGTGGCTCTGCAAACGGCGGCGCTGGTCGGGATTGTTGAACAGCGCGAGCATGCCGCCGCCGAGCAGGTTGCGCGTGGTATCGCCTCCCGCGTTGATCAGCAGCAGGAAAAAGAAGCTGTACTCCGGCTGGGTCAGGCGGTCGCCATCGATTTCGGCATTGAGGAGCTTGGTCGCGATGTCATTGCCGGGATGCTTGCGCTTCTCCTCGGCGAGGTTGAGTGCATAGCTCAGCATCTCCATTCCGGCCGCGGCACGCTCGTGCTCGTTGACCGCCTCGTGTGCGGAATGCATTTTTTCGGTGAGCGCGTATAGACGCCGGCCGTCCTCGAGCGGGATGCCCATCAACTCCGCGATCACGTACGACGGAAGGACGCCGGCGATATCGGGCATCAGGTCGCATTCGCCGCGCTCAATGACCTCGTCGATAATCTTTTTCGCCAGCTCCCGGATGCGCGGTTTCATTGCCTCGGCGCTGCGCGGAATGAACTCCTTGCTGACCAGCGTGCGATAGCGGGTGTGCTCGGGCGGATCCATATGCAGCATCATGCTGCGCGACTGCTGCAATGAGACTTCGTCGGGATCATCGAGCATGATGCCGCCGGCATATGAGGAGTAGGTTTTAGCGTCACGCCCGATGGTCCAGACATCCTGGTAGCGAGTGACGGCCCAGAATCCGCGCGCGTTTTTCTGCTCGTGCCAATGCACCGGGTCATGCTCGCGCAGCCAGCGGAATTGCTCATGCGGCTGCCCATTGGCATATGACGCGGCGCTTACGAGATCGATCGTTGGAGCGGTCGATGTAGACATCCGATGAGTATTCCCAGCGCCTCGCATCATGGCAACCTCGGCACCAGCGACGATCAGACCTGATCGGCGGCGAGCTTGCCATTTCCGAGCGAGCAATTTAGCTTACAACAATTCTTTAAAACTTCCGTCTGATGTTCCCGCGCGCGTGACGCAAACTACGCCGGGACACGCGAGAGCGAGGCTGTCGAAGCACTCGAGAGTGAGTCAGCGATGAAGATGAATCGAAGGGGGCTTCTGCTAATTCTGTTGGTCGCGCTTTCTTCCTGTAACGGTAGCGATAACAACAACAGCAGCAATGCTGCCCATGAGGGTGCCTGCGCTCCTTTGCCGCCCGCCACTTCGCCCAAATTCGAAGCGCGTCTGGAAGGCTTCCTCAACCACTACTGTTACCGGCAGCAACAGTGGCGGCACGATCCGATGGTGCGGACTACCAACGGCGTCCATCCGTTCTCCAAAATCTGGTATTCGCCCTCGCTATGGAGGTGGCTGACCGTCGATCAGCGTCAGGGCGATGTGCCCGACGGTGCGGTACTGGTCAAGGAGCAATATCCGGAACTAACCGCGAAGATTAACGGCTGGAGCATCATGGTCAAGGACGCGGCCGTGTCCTGGGATGGCTGGTATTGGGCGGCGCTGTCCACTCCTACTTCCAGCCAGAAAATCACCTTCGATCCGAATCCTTCGGGCGGTTGCGCGGAGATTCCAGTGGCATTCGTAGGAGTCGGCAACACCAACGGGACCGACTGCATCAACTGTCATGCTTCGGCGGTCAATCTGCAGAGCACATACGCGAACCCGGCCAACGTTCTTTCGCCGACCACCGTGGTTCAGGGACCAGGAGGCTTGTCGGCGCGCGAGCGATGGGCGCTCACGCTGGAGGCCGCGGAGCATATACCAGCGCGCGCGCCACGCTCGCTCGATCGACCGCCGAGCTCGATCTTCGGCTCTCTGGCGGCGGCGAGCTTTTCCTATCCATGCATGGTGCCCGAGACCTTCGATCACGTCATTTCCTCCGCCAAGCCGGTCGGGCCTGAGGAATTTCTCACCTCGGATCAATGCTCGTCGTGCCATGACGCGACCGGGACGCTGAGCCCGATTCGGCCGGACCTCCCTACCATGATGTTCCCCGACGCGACCGAACCGCTCGCCAACGTCTCGCCTTACGGCGAATGGCGCTACTCGATGATGGGGCTCTCGGGCCGCGACCCAATCTTTTTCGCCCAACTGGACACTGAAACAACCCTGCACGCCAATCTTCAGAATCATCTGGGGACCGCGCCGGAGTTTATCGAGGACCTCTGCCTTCATTGTCATGGCGTGATGGGGCAGCGCCAGTTTCATATCGACAATGGCAGCGGCGGATTTTTCACTCGTCCGGAGCTGAACGACACCAATTCGAAATACGGGGCGCTGGGTCGCGACGGGGTCTCCTGCACCGTCTGTCATCACGTCAGCCCGGACGGACTCGGTACCTCGTCAACCTTTACCGGGAACTTCAACGTCGGACCCGCAAGCGAAGTCTACGCGCAATATTCGAATCCGCAGACCTATCCGATGCATGCCGCGCTGGGACTGACGCCCAAGCTGGGCAGCCAGATCAATGACCCGGGACTATGCGGATCCTGCCATACCATCATCCTGCCGGTTTACGATTCGCAGGGTAACCAGGTGATGGAAAACGGGCAGCCCAAGACTTTTTACGAGCAGGCGACGTTCCTCGAATGGCTCAACAGCAACTTCTCGACCGTGCCGTGCCAGAGCTGCCATCTGCCGACGCAATTCGGCGCGCCTCCGACCACGCTTTCCTACAAAATCGCCAATATCGAGGACAATACATTTCCGCCAGTGATGTTCCGCGAACCCGATCCCGACATCACGCTGCAGATACGCAACCCCTTCGGACGCCACACCCTACTCGGCATCAATGTGTTCGCGCTTGAAATGTTCACCCAGTTCCGCAAGCAGTTGGGCCTCTACGCGATGGATCCCAACCTGTCACCGCCGCATTACCTCGAACCGGTACCTCCGGTATCCAGCCCACGCACCGCAATCTCCTCCAGCGTCATGATTGCGACCACGCAGAGCGCCGTGATCAATATTCCGTCGGTGATCGAGGTCAATGGAAACCTGCAGGCCGACGTGCGAGTGCTGAACCTCGCAGGGCACAGCTTCCCCTCCGGCGAGGGCTTTCGGCGCGCATTCATCGATTTTCAGGTGCTCGACCGCAACGGCAACGTGCTGTGGGCCTCGGGCGAGACTAACTCCGACGGGGTAATCCTCGGCGCCAACGGCATGCCGCTGACAACGGAATTCTTCACCTCGACGCAACAAACCTTTCAACCGCACTTCTGGACCGGCAATCCGATTACCAGCCCGGATCAGGTTCAGATCTATGAGGAACTGGTGCGCGATCCGCAAAACATGCTGACCACCAGCTTTCTGGCCCTCGACACCAAGGTCAAAGACAATCGCCTGCAACCCGAAGGGTGGTCCAGTTCCGGTCCGTTCGCGGCTGAAACTGCTCCGGTCGGAACCGGTGCGGATCCCGACTACCAGAACGGCAGCGGCGCCAGCGACGTACGCTACCTGGTCCCGCTGCAGAGCCTGGGCGGCGCCGAATTCACCGTGCGCGCGACGTTGTACTATCAGTCGATTCCACCCTACTACCTGGCGCAGCGGGCGACCGATGCCGACGGCCCCGACACCCAGCGGCTGATCGACTTTGCCGACACTCTGACCGTCGAAGGAACGCCGATCGAGAACTGGCGGCTGCTGATCGCTAGCACGACCGCCACGGTCCAGTAACGCATGAGTAATAGCACTCGGGGGCCCATGCCTGTTGACAACTCCAACTGAACAGGAGTTGAGCCGCTACGAGCGTTGATATCGAATTGAGCGGGCGATGAGGGAGATGCAGCATAAAAAGTTTGGCGGCCTCGCGATGTGTAGTCGTCTGATGCAGGCTGAAGTGATCGATGCCTAACGGCGGAAAAACTTTCTTTTGCAGGGCACCGATGGGTCCCTATCGGCGCTCACATCGAGGCCTGGGAAGGAGCTGCGCGCTCTATCGCACGCTGGCGGCCTCGCTCGTGGCAATCGTCCTGGTCGCAGCCTTCTATGCTTGCGGTACGACTCCGGGACTGACTCGGCTGGAAACCGTGCCGCCCCCGAAGAACCCGAAGACCACGGTCTTTCTTCCGGCAACCACCTGCCAGACTTGTCACCCTACGCAATACAAGGAATGGGTTACCTCGATGCATTCCTATGCGCAGCACAGCCCGGTGTTCCTTGCATTCAACTCTTTTGTCTTAAAATCCAGTGGCGGGAGCCTGGGGACCTTTTGTGTGCGCTGTCATAGCGGGATCGGAATTTCCTCTGGCGAAAGCGCGATCGAACCCAACAGCAAGCGTTCCTCCATTGCGATGGAGAGCGTCACTTGCATGACCTGTCATTCACAGAGCACCAACTTCGTCGAAGCCACCGGTCAGATTCCACTCCCGGTGCCGGGAGATCCGGAACCTACCGTGTATGGCCCATACTATGGATCCGACGAAAAGGGCGCCCCCTCTGATCCATCGGTTCGGCTTATCAAGACTCCGCACAAGTCCCGCTACTCTCCGCTGTTTACCTCCGGACACTTATGCGGCGCGTGCCACGATGTGTTCACTCCCGACGGCTTCCGCCTGGAAGAGGCTTACAGCGAATGGAAGAACGGACCGTATGCGCGCCGCGGCATCGTTTGCGAAGACTGCCATATGGGCCCCGAAGCCGGTAAGCCCACTCCCCATTCGCAATTGCCCGAGGAATACATCGTAGACCACGGCATCTTTCCCGCCGCTCCGTTGCGCCATCGATCCAGTCACAAGTTCACCGGCCCCGACTATTCGGTGATCAAGGACTTCGCCAACGACAGATTGTTTCTCGGTGACAAGGCGTTTGCGGAGCTCACGACTCATCTGGAGTCCGAGCGCGAAGGCTTGCTGCGCCACGCGGCGACGATTGCCGTCACTCATCCCGATAGCGTTCGTCCGGGCTCCAAGCTGCGCCTCGACGTCACGGTTACGAATTCCGGCGCCGGGCACAATCTACCCACCGGCTTCGCCTCGGAACGCCAGGTCTGGGTGGAAGTAACCGTGCTCGACTCGCACGGGCAGCAAATCTACGTGTCGGGTAACTTCGACCAGTATCAGGACCTGCGCGACTACGAGAGCATGGCGGTCCACGACGGCACCCTTCCCTACGACGAGGATCTCTTCAACCTCGAGGCGACGTTCGTCATCACCAACTTCCTGGGCACTCAATCGGAAGCGATCAGCACCACCAATCGGCTTCTGGGTCCGGTTCCTTTTCTCGCGCCACCACCGAATCCCACCTTTTTGCAAGGTTTCGCGTTTGCAGGCCGAGTGTTCAAAAACGGGATCCCACCGCTCAAGAGCAAAACGGCCACGTACCGTATAGCCGTGCCCGCCGATGCCGCCGGTCCGCTCAAAGTGAGCGTTCGGCTGCGTTATCGCAACTTTCCGGCCCACTTCCTGCGCGACCTCGGCCAGGCCGATGTCATACCTAAGCTCCGGATCGTCGATTTGAAGACCTATGAAGGGAACGTTTCGCTGGCGAAGTAGATGACGGTGATGAGCTCATTAGGGTCGGTTCGATTCGGCATGAACGCGAGGCGAAAACCTTGGCGAATCTGCCTGATCGCGCTGATAGGTATGAGCCTGATGTGGCCGAAATCGGGATGGGCAGTCACTATTTTCGGGAGCGACTTCCTGTCCCCGGGCAAGATCTGGGATCCCGGCTTTTCTTTGTTTGGCGAGGAGCTATCACCGCGCCTCGACATCGACGGACTCGCACGGGTGCAGATACTCGATGCGCAACTGCAGAACCAGCATGATGACGTGATTGTTCCGCAGGTGGACCTTCAGACCAACCTGCAACTGACCGCTACGCAGCGCGTCTTCGCGCTGTTTCGACCGCTGGAGTATGGAGACCGCGAACCGACCTTCTACAAATTCGGCAACAACAGCGGATGGACCGGTCGCTTCGATGCGACGCCGCAGGCGTTGTTTTTCGAAGGGACGCCGTTGAACTGGTTGAGTCCCGACGATCGGTTGCCGCTCGATATGACGCTGTCGGTCGGCCGCATTCCGCTCTTTTTGCATAATGGTCTATGGTTCAACAATTTTTTTGACGGATTTTCTATCGCCAAGAACAACATTCAGCTCGGCAATCTCTCCAATTTCAATGTCTTGTACTTCCTGAGTATAGGTGAAACGCAGCCGGGGCTGACTCTAACCACGGCCAGCAGGCGCGAGGCCGAAAAAAAGGTGATGGGGGTCGACTTCAATTTCAATTGGCGCAACTACTTCGTGGAGGGCAGTTGGGCCCTTAGCTATGCCAACGGCAAGGTTCCCGGCGCGCAGATGAACCTGAACCGCAACTTCTGGGCCTTGTCGATTACTCGCAGTTTCAGCTACGACGCCGCAGTCTCATTCCGCGCCATGGGCAGTTCGGCTAACTCGACTGCGAGCGATGGAGAATTGTTCGTGCTGGAGGCACAGCGCGGCGTCTTTGGCACCCAGCTCTACAGCAACATCTTTGGCGCGACGAGCAGCTGGATCGCGCCCTCGGTCCAAGGTTCCCCGCTCAATCGCGAGGGTATCCTGTTTACCTTCGATCGTCTGGTCGCGACTCCCCAGCTCAACCCGCGGGCCGCGGGCACGGTCGGCGGCGTGATTGGAGATATTATCAATCCTCGTGGGCATCTAACTTTCACGCCGGAGTTCGGATGGTTGTTCGATCAGAAGTCCACCAACAACGACCAGGTCGGGCTCGCACTGCAGATCCAGGCGGACATGAGCACACTGTTGATGCCGGGCGACACCCTGAATGACCTCAAGCGTCGCGGCCTGTTGTATGGTACGGAGGTAAGGCTAACCTTTCTCGGCGTCCGGAACCAAAATACCTCGTTGGCGGGTGACCGCTTTGACTACGGAACTAACCTCGAACTGATATATGAGTTTTGACTGTCAACTTACGCAGCATCGGAGGGAATACATGAATCGCTTGATTGCAGCATTGACGATCGCCGCACTTCTTCCCGTATCATCAGCCTTGGCGGCCGATGCGAGTGCCGGGGCCAAAATTGCCGCCGCCAAGTGCACCGCTTGTCATGGAGCCACTGGCGCCGGTGACGGCGTCATGCTGCAGACTCTTGGGGTACCGGTTCCACCCGTACCCTGGACCGACAAGGAAAAGATGGCAAAGTTCTCCGATCAGCAGTTGACCGATGTCATCACCAATGGCGGCGCGGCGCTGAAAGCTTCGCCATTGATGCCGGCATTTGGAAATCAGTTGAGCGCGACCCAGATTGCGGATCTGGTCGCCTACGTCCGCTCCCTGGGAAAGTAGGCATCAACCCGGTCCGCAAGCGTGAGAATTCGTGATGCCTACTAATCAGATGACTCCATTCGAGCGATGGGCGATGAACCATCATGGTGTCTTCGCATTCATCTATTCCGGGCACGTGCTGGGCGAGGGATGGGGAAGTTGGGTCGATTGGGGGATCCTGCTGTCTTTGATTTTATGCATCGGGATCATGGTGTTTGTGGTGCTCGGCTGGACCAGATTTCCTCGACGGGTGACCCGCGGCCGCGCCCTTTTCGTCAATGTGCTGGGACTGGTGTTCTTGCCGGCGATGATCCTGCCATTCGCGAACTTCACCATTCTGGAATACGCGAAGCAGGAAAACTTCTGCGGCTCGTGTCATGTCGCGATGCAGCCCTACGTTCACGATGTGAACGATCCGAAGAGCAAATCGCTATCCGCGATTCACTTCAGGATTAATTTCGCACCCACCCAACCGGGAACCGCATGTTACTCATGTCACGCCACTTATGGAGTCCATGGTACCATGCGCGCCAAGCTGCAGGGCTTGAGCGACGCCTATCGGTACGAGACCGGATGGTACACCACGCCAATTCATTTGCGGCGACCATTCCCCAACGCTTTATGTTTGAAATGCCACATCGACTCGCAGTTCTTTCTCTCCCAGCGCCTCCATCTCGATACTGAGGGCAAAGTTTCACCTTTGATTGTGAAAGGAACCATCTCTTGCACGATGTGTCATCCCTCGGGCCACATGATAGGAGCAGCTAACGGATGACTACCGAAAGTTCGCACCCCTTCGCCCAGATTCTGAGTTCGCGCGCGATCCCTAGAGGCGCATGGCCGACAACTTTGACCAGGGTCGCGCGCGTAGCGGTCGCCATCCCCGCGTTTGTCGGGGTTTTCGCCTGGCTGACGCTGACGCCGATACTGCTGCTTACCTTTTTGTTTTTGCAGCCGCTGTTCGTGGTTGGAATTGTTATGTTCCTGATCGCGGCGATTTTCGGCGGCAAAACCGTTGTGCTGCATCGCTACCGGGCCGGCGATACCGTGTTCACCGCGGGCGAGCCCAGCGATTTCATCTACCTGGTGCGGTCAGGCGAGTTCGAAGGAGCCGACACAAGCTCGAAAACCGCTCAAACGCTGAAGTTTGGTCCGGGAGATTCCTTCGGAATGTCTTCGATGCTCTCGGAAGGACGCCACGCCTACACCATCAAGGCTATGAGCGACGCCGAAGTAATTAGAGTAGATCCCGCGGACTTGAGCATTTTCATCGGCGAGGCGCCCCAACTGGAGAAGGCCCTGCAATCGGTGCTCAAGGCGCATCTGGAAAACCTCCCAAATTCGTGACTTGCAGCCGCGTGGCTGAAACGCATCTAAGACCCGGCTTGTTCGCCTCACATTGCGGGATTAGAAAGGAATGATGACACCTCGTGCGCTCTACGACGCCGATAGCCACATCATGGAGTTGCCGGATTTCCTGACCGCATATGCGGAACCTTCGATTCGCGACCGCCTCCCGCCGATCCTGCCGGTGGGTCGCCTCGACTCCAGCCTGGTGGGACTTCCTACTGGCGGTAGGCGTGGACATCTGCCGGATAAGGTTGCCGAGCTGAAGACGCTGGGCGATCGCGTCCTTCGCGGACCGAAATGGTACGAGGCACTCGGCGCGTTCAACTGCGCGGAGCGCGGCGCGGTGCTCGATATGCTGGGGCTGCGTCGCCAGGTGATTTTCTCGTCATTCGCATCGGGCGTGGTGTTCGGATGCAAGGATCTCGACATCCGATATGGCGGGGTGCGCGCCTTCAATCGCGCGATGCGGGCATTCGTCGCCGATGATCCGCGGCTGGTCGGCGTCGGACTGCTGGTGTTCGAGGACCCGGAGCGTTCGGCGGCCGAACTCGATCGCGCGCTTGCCGATGGACTGCGCCTGTTCATGATCCCCACCGATTCATGTGGCCGCTCACCTGGGCATCCCGCGCACGATCCGATTTGGGCGCGGCTAGCCGAGGCCCACGGCACTTTCGTGATCCACGTCGGCAGCAGCAAGCTCTCGATCGATCCCGAATGGATGAACGATGGGCACCCGGAGCACAAAACTGCGCGCGGCGGCGCCGAGGTGGTTGGCTCGAAAGATATGACCTCGATTTTTCATACCGCGGAACGTTATCTATCGGTGCTGATTCTCGATGGCGTGCTGGAGCGATATCGCGAACTACGCGGCGCATGCATCGAGCTGGGAGCGGGATGGGTTCCCTCGATGCGGCGGCGCCTGGATCACATCGTCGAGGTATGGTCGAAGCCGGAACCGCATCTGCGCGAGATGCGGCGCCGACCATCGGAGCAAATGGACGAGCAACTGCGCTTCACGCCATACCCTTTCGAGGATGTCGGCGAAATGATTCGGGTTTCAGATGACCGGCTGTATATGTTCTCGACCGACTATCCGCATGCCGAGGGCGGGCGCGACCCGATCGGCCGCTTCGAGGCCAGCCTCGCGGCGCATCCGGAATCAACCAGGCAGCGCTTCTTCGGCGAGAATTTCCAGGAGTACGTGAGAAGCTAGGTCTCGACGATCGCGAGCACGGCGTTGCGCTGAATCTGATCCCCCGGCTTGACGCGGAATTCCTTCAGCCGCCCCGCGGCATTCGCCTTGATCGGAATTTCCACTTTCATCGATTCGATCACCATGACCTCGGTGCCGCGCGCGACCTGCGCGCCCGCCTCCAGCGACAAGCTCAGCACCTTACCGACCGACGGACTCTTGATTTCCATTCAATCCCTCGCGACCGCGCGCAACCAAATTTGCGACTATCGCTTATTAGCAATGAGCTATGCGCACGCGCCAGCGGGTTAGAAATTTTGTGTTGTAACCGGAGGCGGTTCGGCTATAGATGATGAATCGCGCCGCAGCTTGGGGCGTCGGCGCGTTTCGGAGGTGCGATGAGTTTTTCCGGGCAGCGGGTGCTGCACGAGTATCCTCGGGGGGCGCATCGATGGACGCTGCTCCTGCTCACGGTTCTCGCCACCATCCTCGCATCTTACGAGTTTCAACTTTCGCCGCTACTTCCCCTGCTGCTCCCCGAAATCCACCTGAGCCAGATCGGCTACGGATACTTCATCACTTTCTCGGTCGCGATCGCGGCGATTTCGGCGGTAATCGGCGGCCCACTCGCCGACCGCTATGGACGCGTGCTCATCATCGATGCATGCCTCGCCGCAGTGACGGCGCTGGTGTTCTGCAATCTGCTGATCGTCGATGTAGTTTCATTCGTGGTGGTCAGAACCTTGATGAGCATCGTGGGCGGGTTGATGGCAGGCGCGGGGGCGGCGCTGGTGCGCGATATGTCGCCGCGACTCTCGCGTGCGCTCGCGTTCGGACTGTTCACCATTGGTCCGGTGGGAGCGAACTTTCTCGCCAACTTTATCGCGGGCCTGACGCTGCCGATCTATCACACCTGGCAGTCGCAGATTTGGATCACCGGCTTCCTCGCGATCGCGATGTACCTGCCGATCCTGCTGTTCCTGAAAGATTTGAGCCCGCAACTCCGGATGCAGATTTTCAAGAGCGAGATCGCTGCCCTGCAGGAGCACGCGCAGCGAAGACTCGAGGCCTCGGAGTTGCCTTCAAGCACCCGCGACGCTTTTTACAAGTTGCTCCGCCATACCGAAGTATGGCTGCTGGTGGTCGGGGTGGTTGCGAACCTGACGCTCTATTTCACCATCCAACCTTTCGGCGTGTTGATGTTCGTGCAGTCGTTCCATTACAGCACCGCCGAGGCGGCTCGCCTCAACGCCTACTTCTGGGGTGGAAATATCTTCGTGCTGATTCTCACCGGGATCGTTTCCGATTATTTGCAGGCGCGCAAACCGATCGCGATTATCGGCACCGTGCTGGCGGTCGGTCTGGTGGTCTGGTGGATTCCGTCCTTTGGCCGCCACGTGCCGGCCAATGAGATGAAGATCGTCGCCACCCTGCTGGGAAGTTTTCTCGCGATCGGATATGTGCCGTGGGCTGCACAATTTTCCGAGACTCTCGAAGATGTATCGCCCGCGTTGCAGGCGACCGGATGGGCCTTCTTCGGCTTCATGATCAGAATCTGGCTGGCGGTCTCCGCCCCGATCGCACTGACCGTCGCGGCGCATTCGGGTTGGGCCGCGTGGATAAAGGTCTGCACCGTCGGGTTGGTCATCTATATAGTCGCGATGCTTCTGACCCGTCCGCACCGATCCGTACATACCGTTACCTCCACGCAATCCGAACGCAGGGCAACCGCATGAGCTCATTCAAGAACAATAGAACTTTGGACGTTTACCCGACCGGCGGATATCGATGGACCTTGCTGCTGCTGACGGTCCTTGCGGTGGTGCTGATCTCCTACGAATTCCAGCTCGCACCGGTACTCTCATTGCTGCTGCCGTATTTGCACATGAGCAAACTGGGATACGGCTACTTCGTCTCGGCGGCGTTGCTGATATCGGCCGTCTCTGCATTCTTCGGCGGCCCCCTGGCCGATCGCTACGGTCGGGTGGTCATTATCGATATCTGCCTCGCGGTGATCACCGTGATGGTGTTCGCGAATCTTCTGATCGTGGGAATCAAATCGTTCCTCGTGATCCGGATCACGATGTCGATCGTCGCCGGCGCCATGGCCGGAGCGGGCGCGGCCCTGGTGCGTGATATGTCGCCGCGACTTTCGCGTGCGCTCGCGTTCGGGTTGCTCACGATCGGGCCGGTAGGATCGAACTTTCTCGCCAACTACATCGCCGGCGTGACGCTGCCCATCTATCACACCTGGCAATCGCAGATCTGGATCATGGGCTTCCTCGCGATCGCGATGTACATCCCCATCCTGCTGTTTCTGAAGGACCTGAGCCCCGAGTTGCGAATGAAGATTTATCAAAGTGAAATTGCCGCCGTCGAAGTGCAAGGCGGCAAGGTCGCGACCGCTTCCGAGATGCCCGGTACCGCACGCGAGGCATTCGTGGCGCTGCTGAAGCATCGCGAGCCGTGGCTGATGGTCGTACCATTCACCATCAGCCTTTCGCTCTACATCGCGATCCAGGTGTTCGGCCCGTTGATGTTTACCGAATCATTCCATTACACGCCGGGCGATGCCGCCGCGATGAATTCATGGTTCTGGGGCGGCAACATCATCGCGCTGATCTTTGTCGGGATGCTCTCGGACCGATTTCAGGCGCGCAAACCGATTACTATTCTCGGCACCATCCTGACCTGCGCACTGCTCGCATGGTGGATACCCACCTTCGGCGAAGCCCTGCCGCGCGGCATGATGAGGGTCGTCGCGACCACGCTCGGATGCTTCCTGGCGATTTTGTCGGTGCCGTGGGCCGCGCAGTATTCGGAAGCTCTCGAGGAGATCTCGCCTGCGATTCAGGCCACCGGGTGGGCATTTTATGGTTTGGTGACGCGCGGGTGGCTCGCGATCTCGGTACCTTTGATGGTCGTGATAGTGGCCAAGTACGGATGGGCGACCTGGATCAAATTCTCGTTCGCGTCCTTCGTGTTTTATGGCATCGCGATGCTGTTCACGCATCCCACCACGGTGCCTACTCGCGCGACAAAGCCGAACGCTGAGCCGAAGCCTCAGCCCGCTACCGCATAAACATTACGGGCGCATGGTGCGGGTGCGAGGCCCAAGCAGCGTCGGAATGATTTCGTAGGCCTGATGCACCCATTCGCATAGCAGCGGCCGCGTATCGCGAGGGTCGATGATCTCCTTGATGTCGAATGCCTCGGCGGTCCGAATCGGCGAACGCGCTGCGTTGAACTTTGCTTCCAGTTCGGCGCGCAATTTTTCCGGATTGGGCGATGCCGCGAGATCGCGCTTGTAGGCGGCCTCGATGCCGCCCTCGATCGGCAACGAACCCCAATCCGCCGACGGCCACGCATAGCGCAGATTTACCTTCGCGGTGTTGCCGTGGCCCGCACCCGCGACGCCGAACGCCTTGCGCACCATGATCGCCACCCATGGAGTGGTCGCCTGAAACACCGCATACAACGCGCGCGCCCCATGGCGAATGGTGCCGCGCATCTCGGCCTCGCGCCCAATCAGAAAACCCGGCTGATCGACGAAGTTCGCGACCGGCAGATGGAAGGTGTCGCAGAGGTCGACGAACTTGACCATCTTGTCCGACGCATCGGCATCGAGTGAGCCCGCGATGAAGTACGGATCGTTCGCCATCACGCCGACCGGAAAACCATCTATGCGCGCGAAGCCGGTGATGAGCGAAGGTCCGAAGTACGGCGCCATCTCAAAAAAAGAATCGCGATCGAGAATCAATTCGAGCATCCGGCGCGAGTCGTAACCCTGGCGCCGATTGCGCGGGATGAAGCTGAGTAATTCCTCTTCGCGGCGATCCGGCTGGTCGTCGGGTTTCGCATACGGCGGAACCTGCCACACGCTCTGCGGAAAGTATGAAAGATAGCGCCGCATCTGCGCGAACGCTTCGTCCTCGGTCTCGACTTCATTGTCTACAGCGCCACTGACGTGCGCATGAATCTCGGAGCCGCCCAGTTCTTCCTTGCTGAGCTCCTCGCCGGTTCCCCACTTGACAACCGGCGGTCCCGCAACGAAGAGCTGACTGGTGCCGCGAACCATCACCGAGAAGTGCGAGGCTGCGACGCGCGCAGCGCCGATGCCCGCCACCGAGCCCATGCATCCGGCGAGTACCGGAACTTCGCCCATCACTTTCACGATGACATCGAAGCTCGCCATCTCCGGCACGTAGGTGCGCTTCATCGTTTCGAAACTGCGCACACTGCCGCCGCCACCGGTGCCGTCAACCAGCCTGATTATGGGGATGTGCAAGTCGTGCGCGATCAGTTCGGCGTAGCCGTGTTTGTTGCCGACCGAGGCATCCGCCGCGCCGCCGCGGACGGTGAAATCGTCGCCGCCGACGACCACCATCCGGCCGTTGATCCTGCCGGTGCCCATCACAAAATTGGAGGGACGGAATTCGACCATCTCCTCGCCTTCATATTTGACCGATCCGGCGAGCACGCCGTATTCGTGAAAGGTTCCCGGGTCGAGCAGCCGAGCGACGCGTTCGCGCACCGTCAGTTTGCCACCATCATGCTGACGCTTGATGTTATCGGCGCCGCCCATCTGCTCGGCGAGTTTGATGCGGCGCTTGATTTCATCGAGTTCCGGCTGCCAGGACATATGCTTCCTCCATGCTCGCGCCAATCCTACGGCATTCAAACTCAGCGTTACAAAGGATGTAACGGCAAAGTTTCTCGACGCGACTCTTCCCGATAGTATTACTGCCGTTGCGATGAGTGATTCAGGATCAAATGACGCCGCGACGCGGACGCCGGCGTCGCTCCCTGCGAGCAAGCACATTGCACTCAGCGGATGGGGCCGCTATCCGATTTGCGAGAGCGACGTCTTTCGCCCCGAGAAATTCGCCGAACTGTCCGCGATCGTTTCGGCCAATTCGCAAAAGCTGATTGTTCGCGGTGCCGGACGCGCCTATGGCGATGCGGCACTCAACAGCGAAAATGGCGTGGTCGACCTTCAGCGCCTGAACCGGATGCTGAGCTTCGACGCCGAAAGCAGCATCCTTCATGCCGAGGCCGGCGTGACCCTCGACGAGATTATTCGCGTATTTCTTCCGCGCGGATTTTTTCCGCCGGTGGTGCCGGGCACCCGCTTCGTGACCCTGGGCGGATCGATCGCCTCAGACATCCACGGCAAGAGCCATCATCGCGACTCCTCTCTCGCCACACACGTGTTGTGGTTCGACCTGATGCTGGCATCGGGCGAGGTGCGGCGATGCTCGCGCGAGGAGAACCGCGATCTGTTCTGGGCGACGGTCGGCGGAATGGGTCTTACCGGCGTCATTCTCGAAGTTGCAACGCGACTGCGGCGGGTCGAGAGCGCATACATTAAGGGCGAGAGCATTCGGGTCGCGAATGTCGATCAGGCGATCGAGAACTTCGAGCGCACCGATGCAATCTACGGTTGCTCGATGGCGTGGATTGATTGCGCCGCCACCAAGGGCTCGCTCGGGCGTTCGGTGCTGCAGGTCGGCGACTTCGCAACTCGCGATGCGCTGCCGGCCAATCTCCGCACTGAGCCGCTGATGCCCAAGGAAAAAGGATCGCCCGCCGTGCCGTTCAATCTGCCCAATTTCGCACTCAATCCGCTAACCATGCGGATATTCAACTTCGCGGTCTACGCAACGCACCCGAGTAAGAACCCTTCCCTCACCTCCTACGAGCCGTTCTTCTTTCCGCTGGACTCGATCAAGAATTGGAATCGCATCTACGGCAAACGCGGCTTCGTGCAGTATCAATGCGTATGGCCGCTGACCGAGAGCCGCGCGGGCCTGATCGAAACGCTCGAGGCAATCAGCGGCAGTGGTCGCGCGTCGTTCCTGGCGGTGCTGAAAAAATTCGGAGCGCAGGAAGGCCTGATGTCATTCCCGATGCCCGGCTACACACTGGCGCTGGATTTTCCCGTCACCGGCGGCCTGCTCGAATTTCTCGATCGGCTCGATGAGATGGTCCTCAAGCGCGGCGGGCGCGTGTATCTCGCCAAAGATGCACGGATGCGCCCGGAGACTTTTCGCGCCATGTATCCGCAACTTGACCAGTGGCGCGCCACCAAGGCGACCGCGGATCCGAACAATCATTTCTCCTCCACACTCTCGCGACGCTTGCAGATGGACCCGGCGTGAAAGTTCTAATCCTGGGCGGCACCTCTCCCATTGCACGACTGCTCGCGGTTAAATTCGCATCGCTGGGCGCGCATCTTTATATCGCCGCACGCGACGAAGCCGAGGGCGCCCGCGTCGCCAATGACATCGCGGTGCGCTCGGGAGTGCCCGCGTTCGCGGGGAAATTTGATGCGACCGATTTCGCCTCGCATGCCGAACTGATCGAACGCGCCGGCAAAGAACTCGGCGGACTGGACGGCGTGGTGTTTTGCTTCGGCACCCTCGGCGACGAGGAGAAGGCGCAGGTCGACGCCGACGAGGCGCTGGCGACGATTCATCAGAACTTCACCGGCGCTGCATCGCTCCTGACCATCGTTGCGCGCAAGTTGGAGGCGCAAGGAACCGGGTTCATCCTGGTAATCGGCTCGGTGGCCGGCGATCGCGGCCGCAAACGCAACTACGTTTATGGCTCGGCCAAGGGCGCGCTGCATCTGTTCGTCCAAGGACTGCGCGCCCGCCTCTCGAAGACCAAAGTTCAGGTGACGACGGTGATCCTCGGCACGGTGGATACGCGCATGACCTGGGGACGCGAGGGCACGCTGTTCACGGTAGCGCCGGAGCGCGCCGCCGACCTCATTTTCGAGGCATGGCGCAAGAAGCGCGACGTGGTGTATGTACCCTCGTTCTGGCGTCCAATCATGGCGGTGGTGTGCGCCATCCCGGAGCGCTTTTTCAAGCACACCCGTTTCTGAAGCTGCTCGTCTTGACGATGCGGGCGGCCTGCGATTAGCTCACCGCATGAGCAATGAAATTCGGGCCTTGAAGTTCGCGGGCGGCGTCGATGCCGACGGGCACATCCTCGAAGACAAGAATCTGTGGGAGAACTACCTCGAGGCCAAGTACAAGCCCAAAGCGCTTCGGCTCAAACGCGATCGTTCCGGCCTCGAGTACATGGAGATCGAGGGGCGACCCTCGAAGTTCCTCTCCGGCGGAATGTTCGCGGGCCTCTCCGCGATGGGCGAGACCCAGATGGGGCGCAACGCGGCGGACTACGGCGGGATGGCGCCGCTGGGCGCGATGGATCCCGGGGAACGCCTGACCCGCATCGAGAAGGAAAACCTCGACGCAGCGTTCCTATATCCGACTCTGAGCCTGCTCTACGAAGTCGAGGTCACGGATCCCGAAATGGCGCAGGCCTACACCCGCGCATACAACCGCTACATCGTGGATTTCTGCAAAGGCAGTGGCGGCAAACTGCTGCCGGTCGCGCATCTCTCGCTGGGAGATCCGCAGGCCGCGGCCAACGAGCTGGAGCGTGCGGTCAAGGACGGATGTAAGGGCGGATGGGTTTGCCAATTCGTGATGACGCGCAAGCCGCACGCGCATCCCGATCACGACGTGTTGTTCGCCAAGGCGCAGGAGCTCGGCGTGCCGCTGGGGGTTCATCCTTCGCTGGAGCCGGTGTGGGCGATGTCGGGGCGTTACGATTGGAGCTATCTGCGCGGGCAGTTTTTCTTCAACAACGTGGTCGCGGCGGATTCAATTCGGCATGCATTCACTAGCTTCTTTCAATACGGAACCTTCGAAAAATTCCCGAAGTTCAAGCTGGTGCTGCTCGAAGCCGGCGCGAGCTGGATAGCGTATTGGCTCGATCGCCTCGACGCGGTTTTCCACAGCGGCCTCGGACGCACGCTTTCGCTCAAGGAAAAACCGAGCTTCTACTTCGATCGGCAGGTCTGGATTTCCGCTGATCCCGACGAGCGCGCGCTGCCGGCGATGGTCGAGCTGGTCGGCGCCGACAAATTTTTCTGGGCCAGCGATTTCCCGCATCCCGATCACGCGGGCAACTACATCGAAGAACTCGAGGAAATGGCCGAGAAGATTTCGCCGGATGCACGAAGAAAGGTGCTGGGCGCCAACGTGATGAAGGTCTACGGCTGTTCAACCTAACCGAAAGAGCACAGCCTCATCATGTTATTCATGGTGATCGAGAAGTTCCGCGATCAGAACACCGCACCAATCTATCGCCGCCAGCGGGAAAAAGGCCGCATGATGCCCGAAGGTCTCACCTTCATCAGTAGTTGGGTGACCGCGGACCTCGCTCGATGCTTCCAGTTGATGGAATGCGCGGACGTGGCGAAGTTCCAACAATGGATCGCGCAATGGTCAGATCTCATGGAGTTCGAGATCGTCCCAGTCATTGAGGGCAAGGACACCGCGACGGCATTCGCGCACAAAACCTGACCACCCACGCGTTCAAACGGCCAGCAGGAGGTCGGTCAACTTCAGTAGAATGTTTACTACAGTAGTTGACTTACCGAGCGATTTGGCAAATAACTTTACTGATGGGAACCTTCCAAACTCGCCGTTTGTTCATGACTGCTGTAACGCCCCATCAATGTCGAAGGCGGATTTCCTGCTGATCTTTTGACTAGCGCTGCTCCTTATTTCCGCTCGACGGTCGAAACACGGCCGCTCGAACCTGCGGCTTCCGGATCCCACGCACGATTCTCTGCACAAGGACGGTATCGAATGCATCTGCCTCGGATCGCCATCGTGATCAGCACCTGTGTACTCGCGCTCACTGCCTCACCGGCAGGCGCGCAACAGCAGAACCTTCCGCCCCCGGGCGGTTACAAACCGATTCCGAACTTTGTCGGAACCGATGCCGGGCTGGATTTTCGCAATGCCATCAACGATCGCTTTTCCGGCGTCCAACCGATTGCGCCCAGAGTAGGCAGCGTACTGTTCGCGAGCCTTGGCCCCGAGCAGGATGGCGCAGCGCTTTATTGCAGCGACTGCAAAGCCACCCTGCCCTGCACCGCGGGAGGCACCGGCGCATGGGCCTCCGGCGCCAATGGCCAATGGCAATGCAACGCGCCCGCGGTGCCGCTCAAATTCGACGGCACCGACGCGCTGGCGCCATTCAACGGCACCCGCACCAACGAATTGAACATCCTCGATTTCGGTGCGATCGCGAGCAACACCAGGATCAACTGCAGCACGACCGCGGGTCAGGCCAACATCACCTGTACCGGAATCAGCAGTTCCGATTTCGCACTCAATCAAAACGTGGCGCTCTACGGCGCCGGCCCAGCGCCCACGGTGGCGCAGCCGACCGGATTCACCGCGCAGCCGACCACCACCACCAATTCACCCAGCTCGGCCACCCGGTTTACCCGCTTCGTGCAAGGATGCACGGTGCAGAATGCGCTGGCGTGGTGCACCGCGGGATCGACAACCTGCCGGCTCAACAACGTCTCATTTTATGAGGCGGGACAGACCGTGACGATCGCGGGCGCCGGGGCTGGCGGCGCAGCGCTTACGACCACCATCTCCAGTCTCAATGATGGCGGCAACAGCATTACGATTGCCAACTCGGCATCGACCACCGTCAACGGCGCCGCGATGACCGGCGCGAATTGCACCACCTCGCGTCGCTATCAGGCTTTCCCGATCGATTCGCGCGGCGGATGGGGATCGCCAACCGCGGTACTGACAGTGAACAATACGGCGAGCGCGCTGAACTGGGGCGATTGGGTCGACGTCCAGGTCAATGTCCCTCAGCCGCCCAACGCGCCGAACCCGACCTATCCGCTGCCGAGCAGCGTTCCGATAGCGTGGGCTTTCTATTGCGCCGAGGGTACTGCCGCGCTGCAACTGTGCGGGGTCGAAGTGCCAACCTACAGCTCGCTTTTCAGCAGTTCAGATCCAGCGCCCTGGAACGATCAGCTGCTGGGCGGTTCCGTCAAAGGATTTCCTACCATCGTGACGTTCCACGACGTCGGCCGGCCCTACGGGCGCGACGTGATCCAAGGCGGCACCCCGCCCAGTTCGCAGGTCAATGAAATTCTCCTGGCGAAGATCGTTTCGATCAACGGAACTACGGTTCAGCTCAGCGTTGCGCCGTCGCAAAGCGGAACCTTTACCATGGGGCATGACAATGGCCCGAACATCAATTCCGCCATTGCGGCGACCTGCGCAAATAACAGCCGATGCGGCTCGGTCTATACTCCCTTTGCATCGACCATGTTTCCCGTCGCCACCCCGATCGTGGCGCTCCGCGGACAAGGGTTACATCTGATCGGCGGCGGCGGTCCCAACATTGCCGAACCATTCAGCACCGCGCCGGCGGGATGGCTATGGGTCGGCGCCCTGGGCGGAACGATGCTGCAACTCAACCAACAAACCAAGCCGGAAGTCGAGCATCTCTCTTTGCAGGCGAGCATCAGTGGCGTGACCGGAAGCACGATGGGCGTGACCATCGACGTTGACGGCTTCGACCCAGGCGACGGACTAGGCAATAGCGTAGTTACCTCACGCCCCACCTTGCGTGATGTCTATACCGGACAGGCTTCGGTGGGAGTGCGGCTGGCGAACATTAACGGCGGCAATGTCGAGTTCGGTGTGCTGGAGAATAGCATTATCAACTTTGTGTTCGGCTCACCCTACATCAGCGCCAGCAACATCGGTCTCCTGATCAACTCCTCCAATGCGCTAGGCACGCGGCTCGATGGCTCGGTGATCGGAGGCAACATTGGAGTGTGGAACAATCTGGCCGGTTTCTACGCGGTTGAAACTCCGATGGGTGAGGCGGATGGCATCGCGGTTTTTCTCGCGGGCGGATTTAGCCATCCAATAACCATCGAGACCTCGCGCAATGAGAACGTCAGCCGCGGCGTCTATTGTCCCGACGTCGGGGGCGCGTCGGGCACTCAGCTTACGTTGCGCGGAAGCACCTTTACCGTCATGCGGCTGCCGGCTGATGGAGCTTTCTTTAGTTTGTGCGGCGGGCAGACGATGATCCTGGAGGGAAATGAGTTTGATATCGCCGGAACCGGGGTCAACGGCGACTACACCACCGTTCCATTTCCCAACGGCCTTGTCCTCCCAAGCACCGCCGGCGGAGTCGAATCGCGGGGCAACTTCTGGTCCACGATCTGTGGCGATCCTTATGCGCTGATTCCGACCGTCAACGCCTCGGGCGATGTGTGCTTCGCTAGCGACGGCGGCGCCCGTCACATTCCACCGTTTTCACGCGGAGACGGAGGCTTCCGAATTGGGACTCCGACCGGCAGCGCGATGGGTGAAGGCACGCTCAACCTTGCGGGCTTGCTTTTTCACAACGGTCAGCCGCTGGTCAATTGGGGTGAGGCTTCGATCGCCTCGCTCGCGGCCTCTGGGACAACCTCAGCCTCGGTCAGTTGGAATACCGCGTTCGGTGACAGCAACTACGACTTCTCCTGCGTGGTGGTCGATGGGGCCGGCTTTCTTGCCATGATGGGAGCCAGCAGCAAGAGCGCCACCGCGGTAGGATTCCAGGTCAAGAACAATGATAGCAGCGCAGCTCATTCAGGAACCGCCAACTGCATCGCCATTCATCATTAGGGCGTGGCGGAAAATCGCTGGACGAAAATTCGCAACAGGATTGGCTACGACCTTGCGTTCACGAGATCGCGTTGACGAGCCGACACCGCGGCTATCCAATACAATAGAACCGCGCAGAGGACGACATACACCGCGCGTTCCGAATGTTTGTCGAGCTGAAACACCATCGGCAGCCACGAGACGATAAGGTAGATTATCCACGAGGCCGGAGACTCGCCGCGGCGCGGGACATACAGCCAGAACAATGGCCATCCGTAGGAGGCTAGCCTTTCAATCGCCGCCCCCAGCAGCGGTGCCATCGCAAACGCCGCCAGACCGTACAGCATGGCGACCCGCATCCAGATCTGCGATGGCCGATCGGCTCTGGAGAAAAACATCAGCGGCCCAGTGCCGAACGTCGTCAGCATGATCGCGAGAGTGGAAAGCGGCACCGTAACGTCCGGCGGACAGACACCGACTTCACGAAGGTTCCCCAAATGCAAGCGGAACGTGAATGCGGCCGCGCAGGTATATCCATTTTGTCCACGCAAGGTGTTGGGCACGACGATGATGCCGGTCAAATTCCTGAGCGCATTGACAGGAACTTTCAGCACCGTGTAGAGGATTCCGCCGATTCCGTGGACGTTGCTGAGATGCGGAACCGCCAGGTGGCTTACCATCAATCCTGCGAAGGTGGCCGCGACCGCAACCACGCTCCAGCGCCGGTTCCTGACCACCAGAATGGCTATCGCGGTCAGTAGGATAGTCGATTCACGCACCAGCATCATCGGAAGCAAGAGCAGCGCGGCCGCTATCCACCACTCCACGCTGAACAATAGAAAAAACACGGCTACCAGCGCGGCGTGCATCAGGTCCGGAAGATAGTAGTCATGCACCAAATTGATGGCGACTGGGGTAAGCAGCAACACCGGCAACAGTCGAGCACGGCCGCGGAGTAGACACGCGGCCGCAGCGATCAGAATCCCAGCGCAAACCACCGCGAGCACCAGAAAGGCCGTCGCCGTCGACAGATGGCAGATGCGACTCAGGTGACTAGCCATCCACGGAAGCCCGACGCGATATCCCCAGGGCGCTGCTACCTGCTCCCAGCGCCCTTCAGCCATCGCGATGTAGTAGCTGCTATCCGGAACCGATGCGGGAGAATCCATCGCATCAATCTCAGCATCTCGATTCAGAAAGTCAAAGTGCCTTGACGAAAGGTGATCACAACTTTGAGGGTCGTCTCCGAGATCTCGCCCCGAGGGTCTCGAAGTCTTAATCGCATGCACCCTCGGGTCACTTAGGCTTTCAAGGCGCCCGCCGCTATCGTATCAGTGGTGACGCAATGCCCGACGAACCGCGACGACATCCATACCATCCCAGCGATCGCGAAGAGGTGTTCGATCTTCTGCGTGCCTCGTACCCAACCGCCCATGCCGAATATCTGATCGCGCAGTGGAGCTGGAAATACGACGACAATCCCTACAAACCTTCCGAAGGTTCCACCATCGACATCATTCGTATCGGCAGCAAGCTGGTCTCCCTGGTGGCGGGATTTCGCACCAAAATGTGGATGGCCGGGATCGAATGTTTCGGTGAAGCTCGTTGCGAATGGCTGGTTCACCCCGAGCATCGCGGTCACCATTTGTGGCGGCGCGTCGGTACCCTTCAACCTCCCGAGATTCCGGTCCTCTACGGCTGGTCGAGGATTCCTGGCGCCACCGCCCTTGAGAGTGATTGGGTGGCAGCTCCAATAACGCCGCTGTTTCGAATCGTCGATTCCGGGCCAATCGTCGAGCACTTCACCGATAGCAGCCTGCTAGCTTCGATTGGCGCGGGCGCAAGCGCGCTGGGACGATTTGCCGGAGCACCGTTGCGTGCCACGCCGAGAAACCGTGATCACGAGGTCGTACGGATCCACGCCTTCGATGATCGCGTCGACGCCCTGTTTAGTCGTGCGCGTCGCGCTCACCTCGCAATGGTGGTACGCGATCAGCGCTACCTCAATTGGCGGTACTGCCGACGTCCCGATGCCACTTACATACTGCTCGGAGCCCAGCGCGAATCGGAGCTCGAGGGATTTCTGGTTGCTCGCATCGGTACGCATCTGGGAATGCGTTGGGGGTACCTGGTCGATTTCTTGACCCCCGAGAACTCGAGCGCAGTGCTCTCTTCGCTGGTCGCCGCCGCACTAGACGAATTCCGGTCGAGCGGAGTCGCCGCCGTCAGTTGCTATGCGACTGATTCCGCTTCTCGTCGCACACTTTTCCGCCATGGTTTTTTTCCGGTTCGCCGCCGGAAGCCAATTCACTTCAATCGCAGCATGCGAGCCGACCGCACTGACCTGGCGAAGTTCAAATCTCTCCAGCATTGGTACGTGACGATGGGCGACGGCGACCTCGATATGGCCTTCTGAAAAAAGTTCGGGTGCGCCGGAATGTCGTCGTCATGCGGAGGTCGAGCATTTTCGGTTCACCTGCGCGGCCTTTTTGCGGCATGCTAACTTCTCGGGTCGGTCATGGATGAACGTATACTGCAGCGCTATTGCCCCGCCGATCGTGGGGAGGTTTTCGATTTCGTCCGCGCGACGCTTCCTGAAACCGCGAGCGCACGGATCATCGCGCAATGGCCATGGAGATATGATGCTAACCCTTTCAATCCTCCCGAAGGCCCCCTCGTATTCCTCTTGCGCGTCGGCACGCAACTAGTCTCGCTGACGGCGGGATTCCGACTTCCGACATGGGTCGCGGGTTCGGTATATCAGGCTGAGAATCTGGGCGATTGGGTGGTCCATCGCGACTATCGACGGCAGAGGATTTGGGACGGCGTTGATTCGGGGCCAATCTACCGGGCGCCCATCGCGATGGCGTGGGGGCGAAGCCGGTCCGCCCGCATCGGAAAGCATACTGGATGGACCCCGGCAACCATGTATTCGTTAGTTCGAGTGCTCGATCCAGCGCAAATCATCGACCATTTTACCCGCAGCCGGGTGCTGGCATCTCTCGGAGGAGGCATTGCCACCGCGACCCGCGCTGTCGCAAAGCCGTGGCGTGGCGCATCGCGCGATCGCAGCAGCGCAGTCGCCCATCTCGACGAATTCGACGATCGCTGCGACGTTCTGTGGCAGCGATCGCGACACGATGACCAGGCGATAGTGATTCGCGATCGTCGCTATCTGCAGTGGCGATATCGGGAGCGGCCCGATGCAAATTATGTGGTATTCGGCTTCGAACGCGGGTCTGAGTTGCTCGGAGTTCTGGTGGCGCGCTCGGGTACCCACAACGGTATGCGTTGGGGCTACCTGGTGGATTTTCTGATCGCCGAAAACGAGAACGCGATCCTCGCAGCGCTGGTCGAGGCGGCACTTGATGAGTTTCGTTCCGGGGGAGCCGCGGCCGTGAGTTGCTACGCATCGGATCCGCGCTGCCGCCGCGCCCTAATGCTCCATGGTTTCGTTCCGGTGCCGCAACGCGATCCGATTCATTTCAGTCTGAAGATTCATCCGAACTGGCCCGAGCTAATAGGGTACGGGACGTTGCGGCACTGGTACGTGACGGCGGGCGACGGCGACCTCGATATGGCTTTCTGAGAAATCTCAGGTGCCGGTTTTCGCGGGAGCGCCAGCTTCGGTTTGGGCCGCGCGCAGCGATCCCGGACGCCGAATGGTCTGCTCACCCGGAATCAGCTTGCGCGTCTGCTCATTGTAGAGTTGCGCATAGACGCCGTTTTTCGCGAGCAATTGCAGATGCGTTCCGGCTTCGACGATGCGCCCCTCATCGCAAGCGATGATAAGGTCGGCCTCGACCGCGCTCGCGAGCCGATGCGCGATCAGAAACGAGGTTCGGCCGCGCATCAAGCGGCGGACCGCATCGTGGATCAGGTTTTCCACTTCAGAATCAAGGCCCGAAGTCGCCTCATCGAGAATCAGGATCGGCGGATTCTTGAGGAACACGCGCGCCAGCGCGATCCGCTGACGCTGCCCGGTCGATGGGCGAATTCCCTCTTCGCCGATCATGGTGTCGAGCTGATCCGGCAGCGACTCGACAAAATTGCGGATGTTGGCCTGCGCGAGGGCGTCCCAAACTTCAGCATCGGGCGCGCCCTGCCGTCCATACTGCACGTTCTCGCGAATCGAGGCGGTGAACAGCACCGCATCCTGCGGCACGATACCGATGCTGTCGCGCAACGACTTGAGCGTCACGTCCGAGACGTCGGTGCCATCGATAAGGATTCTTCCCGCATTCGGCTCATAGAAGCGCGGGATGAGTGCTGCGATGGTGGTCTTGCCCGCGCCCGAGCGGCCGACCAGAGCGACGGTGGTGGCAGGTTCAACCACCAGGTTCACATCAGTCAGCACCAGACGCAGTTCATCGTCGCCTTTGGGCGGATACCCGAAGTCGACGTGCTCGAGAACAACCCGGCCCCTGGTGACCTTCAGCGGTACTGCGCCCGGATGATCGGCGACCTCGGGTTCTTCGTCGAAGAAGTTGAACAGGCGCTCGATCGCGGCGACCGAGGTCGCGACGATCACCGACAGTTCCGAGAAGCGCTGCAGCGGCAGGTAGAGCACGCCGAGGAACGCATAGAACGCCACCACGTTTCCGATCGTCGTGGTGTGATTCAAAACCATCACCGTACTCGCGCACAGCACTGCCAGCGGCGCCGCGCGGGAAATGAATTCGGTGAACATTTGATGCAGCGAGGCCAGCTTGACGTTGCGAATCGTCAAATTGAACAGCTGCATGGTGCGGTCGTGGAACTTGACTGCCTCCTCGCTCTCGCGCGCGAAAGACTTTACCGTCGACACCCCGGCGATCCGCTCCTGAAGCTCGCCGGAGAAATCTTCCACCACTTCCTGCAGTTGATGGCTCGCCTCTTTGATCCTCGGCGAGATCATGCGAATCACGGCGACATAGAAGGGCACGACTCCGAGCGAGATCAGCGCCAGCTTGACGCTGAGCGAGAACAGCAGGAAGGCGGCGATGCCGAGCGATGCGCCGTCCATCCAGATGTTAATCATCGCGGAGCCGACGAAGTTCTGCGCCAGCACGATGTCGTTGGTAAAGCGCGACACGATCCCGCCTGAGGTGTTGCGATCGAAAAACGAATGCGACAGGCGCTGCATGTGCACATAGAGTGCATAGCGTAAATCGAAGATCAGGCGGTGCCCCGCGGTGCTCGCCCAGTAGTTGCGGTAGTAGGTCGCGACCGCCTGGAAGACGAACAGCACCACCATCGCGATCGCGATCGCCGCCAGCTTGCCGTAGGAATCGGTATGCAGCCCCAGCGTTCGCGCGATCTCGGTACACCACTTATCGATAAAAAGATCGTACCGATCGAGTTTCGGCTGCGGCACCAGGATGACGTCGAAGATGTATTTAAACGCCAGCGGGAAGGCGAGCGGCAGCACGAACTTCAAAATCCCGCCGAAGGAGCCTCCCACCACCAGCCATCGATACGGGCGCACGAAGGTGAGGAATCGAAAGACTGGAGTACGGGGGGCGTACCGATCCCAGAGCCGTTCGAAGAATCCTCGTTGCAGTGGGCTATCGGTCTCGGTTGTCATCGCTCTCTTCGCCCCGCCCTTCTCTTCCTACCCAGACTACGCCGCCGTGGCGGAATCGATGCGCAAATCAAAAGAAAAACCCCTCCTGCGATCGAGGAGAGGAATCATCGGGACGGGCGCCATCTTAACAGCGGAGTAAAAGCGAATGAAGAGGCATTTGCCGGCGGCGTCGAGCCAACCCCATTCGCGCGGCTACTCCAACCCGTACTTGGTGATGCGGGCGTAGAGCTTCTTGCGCGATATCCCCAGGATGCGGGCCGCCTTCGCCTTGTTCCATTCCGCCATCTGCAGCGCGCGCTCGATAAGATCGCGTTCCGCATCGCTGTAGCTCGCGAGGTTGCTCTCGGAGGTCGCGGTGGCGAGCTTCGCCGGCGCAAGGCCGGTTATGCCAGGTGGAAGATCCTCGCGTCGGATGATGCCGGAGCTGCCGAAAGTGAACGCGCCTTCGATCGCGTTGGAAAGCTCGCGCACGTTGCCAGGCCAATCATAGGTGCGCATCGCCGCCAGCGCTCCATCATCGAGGCCGACGACCGGAACCTTGCGCGGGAATTTCTCATTGAAAAAATCGATGAAGTGCTCGGCCAGCGGCTTGATGTCATCGATGCGCTCGCGCAATGGCGGCATCCGCAGCACCGCCGCCTGCAACCGGTAATACAAATCGTTGCGCAGAAAACCGCGTTGCACGGCTTCCTCGGGATTGCGATTGGTCGATGCGATCATGCGCGTATCAACGTGGACCTCGGCGGTGGCGCCCACCGGCCGCACCTTATGCTCCTGCAACGCGCGCAGCAGCTTGCCTTGCGTATCGGCCGACATCTCGGTGATTTCATCGAGGAACAGACTGCCGCCCTCCGCCGCCCGAAACAGCCCCAGGTATTCCGTATTCGCTCCGCTGAATGCTCCTCGCTTGTAACCGAACAGTTCGCTCTCGATAAGGTCCTTGGGCAGCGCGGCGCAGTTGAGCGCGACAAACGGAGCATGCGGATTGGGACCCGATTCATGGATCGCGCGCGCCACCAGCTCCTTGCCGGTGCCGCTCTCACCGACAATCAACACGGTGCCGCGAGTCTGACCTGCCGCCTGCACGCGCCGATACAACTCGCGCATCGCCGGCCGAGCTGCCGACGATGCCATGGAAGCGCTCGCGCTTCTCGGGCGCGACCTTCGAAGCCTCGCGCTCCATGGCATGCAGCCGCGCGCCCGCCATCGCGGCTTGCGATCGCACATAAGAATCCGCCAGCAGCATGATGCGGATGTGACTGAGGCGATCGAACGTGGTGTAGACCCAGGTCGGATCTTTCAGCCCCTCGGGAAAAACCGATTGCGCCGCTTCCTCGAACAGATGAAGCGACGCGATGACTTCCTGCAACGAGACGTGATGGTCGGCGAGGATCTCGCCGAGGCGATGCAGATCGGCGGCGTAGGCATCCATGTCGCCGCGCAGCAGGTCATTCTGGTTGCGCTCCAACGCACTCTCGAAGATGCTGCGGAACTCGGGCTCGGAAAGGGTGCGGGAATCGCCGAAGTGCAACAGGTACAGGTGATGCCATCGATCGACGACCTCGACGCGTCGTTCCTTGATCGCTTGCAGCACCGGACGCAACTCTTCGAGGTCTTCTTCCCAGAGAAGATGAAAGTACCGCGGCTGGCCGCGGCGCAGCATCGAGGGACTGGTACTCGGCCTGAAGGGTTCGATTCCGTGCTTCATCAAGGACGCATCAACAAGTTCGTGGGGGACGCCAAAACGCTAGCAGATGCCGAATTATAATCGGGCCAAAGTGATGAAAACCAGTAGAATCTTCGCTTCTGGCGAAGAAGCTGCGGCAAAAGAGCTGACTGGTTGAACCGAAAAACGAACGCGCCGACCTCAACGAGGCCGGCGCGAAAATTTACTGCGTATTAGCGCGCGTTAGGCCACTTGTATCCGCTCGATCACCTGCGACAGGCGGCTGCGCTCGGTGCGTCCGCCGAGGCCCGCATAGTCGAGGCGCTCGAAGTATTCGCGCATGATCAGTTTGATCAACTTCGATACCGCGACGCGACCAGCCTTGACCTGATCCTTTTCCAGCCCGCCACCCGAAACGATGATGAGCGGTTCGAGAAATTCCGCGCTGCCGATGATCCCGAGCATCGCATGCTCGCTCTCGTCGAGATACTCGTGCAGCGCAACCCGCTGACCGGGCTGATGCTCGAGGTGATAACGCAGGCATCCGGTCCCGTACGCGACCCAGCGGCCGCTATCCTGCATCGCCTTGCGCATGATCGCGCGATCGGTGACGCTCGGCGCGAATGCCGCCACATGGCGAAAAATCGCTAGGCGCAATCCCGCCAGCGCGATGTTGATCGAGATCGATCCCTGCGGGTAGGTCTCGGCCCACAGCCATTCCTTGAGAGACTGCTCGGCGTTGACGCTGGCGCGCTTCATTCCGGCGCCGCCGTAAAGAGTGCGCTTGCGAAAAACTTCCAGCAGTCGCGAGGCATCGAGCATCTGCGCGCACATGAAGCTCTTCTGCTCGATGAAATCCTGATTGATCAGTGCGACCCATCGCGAGGGAAAGTCGAGGCTGACCAGCTCGCATTCCTGCAGGAAGGTATAGAGCTGCGCGCACGCGACCTCGAGGGTCTCGCCCACCGGCTTCTCGCCGAGCGCGGACCACACTATGTCGGTGGCGGGCGCCCATCGGCGCGCCTTCGCTTCTTCATAAAGCTGGGAAACATTGTCAGACCACACGTCGGATTTGCGATTGACGACGTACCCCATGTCCGGAAGCTTGCCGGACTTGTCGCTGCCGCGCGCCACCATCGATTGGCTGGTGCGCAGGTACTCGGGCAGATCGGTATATCCGTAGGAACCGATGTTGAGGTCGTCGTAGGTCAACCCGCGCTGAGGGTCGTGCGCGTGCCCTTTGATTTTTTCGGTCTTGGCGTTGAACCAATGGAGGCCCAGATTCCCGGCCATCACCTGGTTCATCGCTTCGAGGACTTCCTGGTCCTCGGTGTAATCCTTGTATGCGTAGAAGGCCACTTAGATTCGAATCCCCTGCGCTTCGGCGGCAGCTTTCCCCATCAAAAACATGTTGTAGAGTTTCGATCGCTGCGGATCCTTGCGCTCCGGCATGCCGCATTTGTCCAGCCGCTCGAAGTGCTCGTGCATCTGCTTGAGATTGAACTGGGTGGTGACCTTGATGCCGTCGGCGATCTGGTCCTTCTTCATCCCGCCGCCAGCCAAGATGATGAAGCTCTCGGTAACCTCGGTCGCCGCCGCGCCGGCGAAGGAAATGTTCTCCGCTTCGTCGAGATGCGCATGCAGCACTTCGCGCTTCTCGGGGAAGTTCTCCAGCACGTACTTGAAATGCTGCATTCCATAGCCGACATGACGGGCCTCATCCTGCATCACGAGGCGGAAGATTTTCTTGTCGACATCGGTCGGTGAGAGATACTCGCTGAAGCGGAACAGCGTGAGCACGTTGCCTTCCGCGACCAGATGCAGCGCGACCGACATTTCGCTGAATGAATCGGCGTCGCGCAGATGCTTGAGCGCCATCTCATTGATGCGGGCTGGCTGCCATCAAGCCGTATCCAGTCGTCAGCGCGCGCTTGCGGAAAACCTCCGCATGCCGCGCCTCGTCCATCGCCTGGCTCGCAATGAAGGCCTTGACTTCGATGAAATCGGGATTGAGCCGCGGCAGCCACATCGCGGGCGTGTCGGTCGCGATCATTTCCACTTCGGTCAGAAAGGTCATGAGCTGCGAGAGCGCCTTGCCGGTCGCCTCGGGCATCTCGACGCCTTCGAGGCGATCCCACGGGATGTCGGTGGTCGCGTTCCATTGCCGCGAGACCGCTTCCTCGTAGTAACTTTCGGTATTGAAACCCCACAGCTCGCTCTTACGCGAGACCCACGGCTGCGCGTCAGGCACGCCCTCGGGAATCTCGGCGCCGCGTGGAGCATAGGAACGATTCTCGCGAACCTTCTCGGGCATCTCGGTAAATCCGTAGCTGCCGAGATCGAGGTCGCGATAGGTCAGCCCGCGGCGGGCGTTTTGCGGACGCGACATGACCTTCTCGGTCTTGGCCTTCATCCACGACAGGTCCATCTCGCCGGTCCGCATGGTGTAGAGCCATTTGTCGACGAAGTTTTTGTCTTCGAGGTAATCGTGAGTCGCAAGATATGGCATTGGCCGCGCCTCCGCGTGCTAGTTGAAGCTGACTTCGAGCTTGCTGGACAGGTCGAAAAATTCCTGGATCGATTCCATGAAGCGATACAGTTTGTCGTGCCCGTCCGGATCGTCGTACTGGATTTTGAGCTGCTCGCCGAAATGCGCGAGCGTGTTGATATCGTGATGGGTATCGGCCTGGCCGTTGCGCTTGATGTTCTCGATCATCTCGCGCCAGACCTTCGCGTCGCCCTCGATTGAGAAATCGACTTTCTTCAAATCGATGGCGGGGACTTCGCTCACCTTCTTGAGCTCGAAAACTTCGAACTCGAGGACGTAATTGTGGGTCTTGCCGTTGTTGGCAACGCTGACCGCGAAAGTGGTGTCGATAAAGCCGAGGCGCGAGAAATGTTCCTGCGCCGCGACCATCTGCGCCTTAAGCGCATCGAAGTAATCGGTAGAGGGAAAATTTACAGGCATTTTTCAGTATTTACCTTGCGATTGATGATGGCGCTCGGCACCGAAGCCGCAACAGCGCGAGGCAAACGGTCAGGTCCCCGCCGTGTCTGAATCGTGCATCATATTAGAATTGAACGATCGTTCATTGCAAGCCGGAATCGGATCCACCGGCCGAAAGTTATACAGGGCGTTCGTTGACTTCCACCGCGCAATGGGCGGATTGAGGCGCATAAAATGCGCATTGAGCAGGCATCGAGGGAGATCCTTGACCAACCGGTGGTGAAAAAATGGATGCCTAGTTCGAGAGGCTTTGCTGAATCGGGGGTTCGGTCCGATCTTCAATCGCCGCCTTTTCTTCCACCTTCCGGCGAAGCTCGGGGTCACAATCTGAAACGAAGGCAGCCCACTCCGACTGATTCCTCAGCTCCGCGAAACGATGCGCCGGAACGTTGTAGACGACTACTTTCTTCTGCTGCCGGAGAAGTCGCACTACGTTGAGAAGGGTGCCGGTACTCTTCCCGTCCCAGATCATCAGACCGATGTCGGCCTCGTGGGTCATGAGACGATCTTTTTCAGCGTAAAAGTCGAACGTCTTTACGCGTTTGTCGGTTGATACTGCGCGGAGCTTCCACTGTCCCACATTGTTGCGACACGCGCGTCCGGAGCAGAACACTTCGACGTTCCGATACTGCCGGGAACGAAGGTATTGTTGAACGGCTTTGTCGACGCCGTTGGCGTCGCCGACGAGCACGGGAAGCTCCTTGCGCACGATGTTATCGAGTCGTTCTTCAACCTGAGCGTTCAGTCGGGAAACGTGCCGGGAGCCCCCCACGAAAACCTTCATCATTGATGGCTCCGCGTTTGGGTAATTGTTAAGGCGACAACCTCGGCCGCCTTGCCGGGATCAGAAAGCGCTTCGGCGATTACATTCATCGTGGCACCGGATCGGTACAGGTCGTCGAAGAGCATAATCCTCTTCCCCTGCGTCGCGGAAGGGTCAACCTCATGGAGTCCGTTCAACAGCTGCAACCTTTGGTCAGTGTCGTAGACGTTTTTAAGTTGAGGCGCCTCTCGAGTTCTTTTCACACAGTCGGCGAGCGGAATCTGGAGCCTCTCGCTGAGAGCTTTTGCCAGGACCATCACCGGCTGGACGGTTCTTGGGTTGGACGGGGGAACTGGAACGATGATATCGACTTCCACCTTCCAGGAGCCAATGAATTCTGCGGCCGCATCCGCGATTTCCGCAACCACTGATTGATCGCCACCGTACTTGAGTCGGTAAAGCAGTTCGCCCAACTCCGATCTCTTGGTGTCGAATTGCATGTGGCCGAACTCGTTGGACCCCAGCGGAATGCTGCTCAGGGTGTGAACATCGAGCGCATATCCTTCACGCCACCGGCCCAAGATTCGTCTTGGCTGACACTTGACCACCTGTCGATTTCCCTCGACTTGATGGTGCTCCTTTGCTCCTCGCGCTCGCAACTACTCAAAAAGCTGCTGCTCATGGCGCCGGCGCGTTGATGGCGCATTAAGGTCCCGTCGATGAGGGTGCTGAACAGACCGCAACTGTCCACTCGCAAGCTGCATTGCCTGCGCGAAGAAGGGTGACGAACATTCCAGATATTCCAGATCGCTAGAGCGCCTCGGTTCGTTTAGGCTCCGCATCAGGCATATATTCTGGATGCTTCACGGATTCTCTACGCACGCGAGGCTGTAACGGGAGGCTGAAAACATGGATCAGGTCGAGGGGAAAACCGCGTTTATCACCGGAGGAGCGAACGGCATCGGATTGGGTATCGCGCGCGCTTTCGCGAAGGCCGGCGTGAAGCTGGCGCTGGTGGATATCGATGAAGCCGCGCTGGCAGCCGCGAAATCCGAACTGTCGAGGCGTGACCACAGTAGAGACCTTCATCCTCGATGTGCGCGATCGCTCTGCCTATGCGCGGGTCGCCGACGAAACCGAAGCGCGGCTCGGCCCGGTCTCCATCCTGTGCAACAACGCCGGCGTCGCGGGAGATCAGCATGTCACGCGGATGACCTACGAATATTGGGACTGGGTCCTCGGCATCAATCTCAATGGAGTCATCAACGGCATCCAGACTTTCCTCCCGCGGATGCTCAAACGCGGCGGCAGCGCGCATATCGTCAACACCGCATCGGGTGCGGGACTGGTCGCAACCCCGGGAGTGTTGCTGTACGCGACCTCGAAATTCGCGGTGGTCGGGCTCTCGGAATCGCTGCGCCTGGCGCTGGAACCGTATCAGATTGGGGTCAGCGTGCTTTGCCCCGGCCCGGTCAACACGCAGATCATTTCAAACACGCGCGCCACGCAGCCGGAGTTTGCCAGCGCGGAAGAAGCGAAGGCCTGGGACGCCGCCCTCGAGCCGGCCAAAGAATTCCTGGCCATGGGCGTCGATCCCAACAACGTCGGCGAGATGGTGCTGGCGGCGGTGAAAGCGAATCGGCTCTATATCCACACCGATCGAATGGTGAAGGGACTCATCGAGGCGCGGAGCAAAGCGTTGCTGGACGCGTTCCCTCCCGCGAAGTAGCGGCGGTCCAGGGAGCGCGCTAGCAAGACGCCTCCGCTCCCGGAGACATCGCTGCGGGCGGTTCGCGAACCGCCCCTACCAGGAGAAGAAACGCGGCAAGCGATTTCCCTCACTCTCAGCCGGGGGAAGTTAGGTCTACTTCGCGCTGGCCTGCTTCGAGGCGCCCGCGAGTTCCTCATCAATGGTGGACTGGAACTTTTCTAAAGGCTGCGCACCCGTCAGTGGACGCCCGTTGATGAAAAATGCCGGGGTGCCGTCGACGCCCAATTCGCGACCCTGTGCGAGGTCAGCTTCGATCGCGCTCTTGTACTTGCCTTTGTCGAGGCAGTCGTTGAACTTCGCCGTGTCGAGGCCAAGCTTCTTCGCGTCGGCTTTCAAATCGGAAGATGCGAGTTTCGATTGATCGGCGAACATCGCATCGTGAAACTGCCAGAACTTGCCCTGCTCTCCCGCACAGTGCGCGGCCGAGGCGGCATCGATAGCGTGATCGTGAATCCCGAGCGGAAAGTCCAGGTACACCAGCCGCACCTTGTCGCCATACTTCTCGCGCACCTGCTTGAGGGTGGGCTCGACGCGTCCGCAGAACGGACATTGAAAATCCGAGAACTCGACGATGGTGACGGGCGCGCTCTTGCCGCCGATCTCAGGATGGCCCGCGCTTTTCACCGGAATCCGCGGCGCGACCAGCATCACAGTGACGGGCTGATCCTTTTGCAGCTTATCGAGCAACGCCGCTTTGGCCAGATCCTCGTTCTGCGCCTGCAGGGCCTGCACGAGGCGATCTTTTATTTCATCGAATTTCGGATAGCGCGCTTGTATTTCCTTGTGCTGATCGTAAAACAGCTTGGCGTCGGTTGCGGTGACCTTCTTCTCCGACAGGTGCTTCTTCAGATAAGCGTCGACGCTGAGGTTTTCCTTCTTTGCCGCCTGCTCGACCACGTAGTCGTTGGCCATCGATTTGATGGCCTGGACTTTCAGCTCATAGATCTGACTTTCGACTGACGCGAGCTGCGATTTTATCTTGGCGTCGAGCTCCTTTTCGGTGATCTTATGGCTGCCCACGGTGGCGACTACCTGGTCCGCTCCGGCCGCCATCGAGATGGAGACCGAGGCAAGGATCGCCGCGACCGCGAGAGAACAGAAAAACGCGCCGGAAAAGAGATTCCGACGCATGGGAACTCCGATTATCTGATGCATATCTGGCGCATCTTATCCTGTGCGTCGCGCAGAAGATACGTTCAGTGATGATTGCTTCGGACCAGACTCTCCCGAATGCTCCGTAGAATTCATTACGTCGACTGATGTATCTATAGTGCGCAAATAGATGCTCCAGTTAACATCTAGGCAAATAAGACTACATTAAGCTTGACGTAGATACATTAAGGCGTACTATTCGAGACAAGCATCGGTGCAACCTCCGCTGAATCACCGTTGATCACCGACTTGAAAATGTTCAGGTTCCCGTTTCGTTCTAGCGGTAAACCCCTCGCGAAACCAAGCAAGCTTCGACGGGCGGGGCGCAAAGCATGGCAAACAAGATTCTGACCGTCTCCGAATTAGCAGACCATCTGAACGTTCATCGGATAACCATTTATCGTCTGCTTAAAAACGGCACTCTGCCAGGTTTCAAAATCGGCCGCGTATGGCGCTTCGATCTCGATGAAATCACGAGTTGGATGGCGACCGGCAAATCCGCGGGCGAAATGCTCGCGGTCGACGGCATCGAGCAAACCGATGGGCTCGTAATACAAGATGGATACCCGGCCCGCGATGGTCACCCAGATGGCGCGGGCGTGGATGCCGCTCGCGGAAAATCCACCGATCATCCACCGGCGCGAAGCCCAAACAAACCGAGCCGCGGCGCAAAAGCTGCCCGCCGATAACGAAATCGCCCTGGTCGCTTTCTGTCACTTGACAGACGCGCCGCGAAAAATGACCCTTCAGTTTCGCGCGCGAGAGTGGCGGAATGGCAGACGCGCTGGACTTAGGATCCAGTGCCGCAAGGCGTGGGGGTTCAAGTCCCCCCTCTCGCATTGTGATCCCCTCCCTCGGTACCACCTCATCATCCGGTTTTCATGCGTAAGCTGCTCGTTGCGACGGCAATTTAGGCGATGTCGCCTCGGCGAATTCGCGATTTCATCGAGCAACTAAATTGATTGCAATCGCTCAGCCGAGGCGCGGAGATGCGAGCTATAAGACACTCGTCGTAGATTTATTTAGCTAAAGTACCTCATCCCAACCTTAACAGATTGACGATTTGAGCAAGTTTGCTAGATTTAATACTGGCCTAGCCATCCAAGCTTGGGAGATTTGCTGCAGAGTTCGGCGAGAAGCTTTACGGGAGCGTTAACAGGCTTAGTAGATGGCAATCAGCATCCTACCAAGCTCGTAATTGGCGATTTCCAGATTTGATGGGCATCTGCTCATCACGATTTCTCACCGGACATTGCGGTCCGTCACTATAGGCTGGAAGAATCTCTGCATCGATACAATTTGAGTGTGACTGGAACCGTCCGCTTTTAGACGGGAGGCGCGTTAATTTTGTCGCTCAACAATCGACCCGGTGCCCGCGGACCAAGAGGCTTTATTGTTCTAGGCTCTCTAGCCATCGTATCGATTTTCGCCTTGTTCTCGATCGGCAATTCCGGTCAATCGTTTTCCCAAAACGGCGCGATTGCATCTGAGGTCGAGTCCGCCGACTGGTCCGGCTGGTTATCGGGCGGCTCGCAACACGAACAGCGCGACCTGTTTCAGGCTTCGCGGCAGGGGCTTCAGTTCGGTAGACCGAAGCATGCGATTTCGAGCGCGGTAGCAAAAATGCACGCGATGGAGCGTGCGATGGTCGCGCATCCGGGCGGAAGCTCGAGTGCTGCTGCCAACGCTATCGGAGGGTTCAGCGCGGCGCCTGCGGCGCTTTCGGGCTCGTGGCTTCTGCTCGGTCCCAAGCCGATGTCGGAGAAGGCAAACTTTACCGGTGCAGTCGTCGGCAATCCGGTGACTATGACCGGGCGTATCACCTCGGTTGCCGCCGATAACACCGGCCTGATCGTCGCCGGAGCAGCTTCGGGCGGGCTCTGGCTCAGCACCAACAACGGAAGCAACTTCACCTCGGTTTTTGATAGCCAACCCACTCAGGCAATCGGTGCGATAGCGCTCGATACCACCACCACTCCCAGCACGATTTATGTCGGGACCGGCGAAGGCAACGGTTCCATCGATTCGCTCTACGGCAACGGACTGTACAAATCTTCCGATTTGGGCCAGACCTGGATCTCGCTCGGTCCAGCCGGAACGTTTGATCATGGCGCGTTCACCGCGCTGGCGCTCGACGTCACCACTACCCCTGGTACGCCGCGCATCTTTGCGGGCGTCACCAGCGGATTTAGTGCGAGCAGGGCGGAGGCCGGCATCTTCGAGACCGACGCGAGCAAAGCGGGACTATGGTTTTCCGCCAATGGCGGCAATTCCTGGAGTCATTACTCGGAAGCCATCTTCGGAAACTGCGACCTGATAGGTGATGGCTCTGCTCCCTGCCCCGCCGACGACGTAAAGGTCGATCCTACCAATCCGATGAACGTTTACGTCGGGATCGATCAGTTGAACGTCTACTACTCCAACGATGGCGGGGCGACATTCAACCCGGCGATATTTCCGGGAAATCAAATCTTCCAGGGCCGGCAGAGCCTTGCGATTGGTCCGCGGGTGGGTCCGCCCACCGGGCCGAGCAATCCAACCGGTGGGGTCGTCTACGCGATGATCGGTTCCGACGACGGGCTCGAATACGCAAAAATGTTCGCTTCATTCAACGCGGGAGCGATCTGGAATCCGGGCACGGTTCTCACTCCCACGATACCTTCCTTTACCGCCAACGGGATCACTCTCGATGGCATCGATCCGGCTAACTTGTCGCTCTCGTTTTATGATCAGGCCTTGCTGGTTTCGCCGACCGATGGCTCGACGCTGTGGTTCGGCGGGGTAGGCCTGTACAAGTCCGCCGCCAGTTGGGGACATTCGTGGACGTTCCTCGCGCCTACCGGCGGAACTCATCCCAATCAGCATGCGCTGGCTTGGGATCCCGCCAACAACAAGATTCTGGTCGGCAACGATGGCGGCCTCTACATGTTCGATCCGGGCACCAGCACTCCGACCTTCACCTCGCTCAACCAGGATATCAACGCCGCGCAGATCCAGGGCATCGGCCCCCATCCGACCGATTCCACCAAACTGATTGCCGGCTTCCAGAACCACGGCACGCAGATTTATCACGGCCTGGTCTCCAACTGGTTTGCGCCCGATTCCGAAACCGGTGATGGGGGCTTTGCATTGTATGATCGCGTCGACCCAAATTTCGTGTATCACGACTTCTCTCTCGACCAGCTGCATTCGGCGTTGGTCTCGGCTTCCACCGACGGTGGACAAACATGGTGCAGCGCTCCCGCGGCAAGCCCCGCGGGATGCAATGTGTTCGGCAATCAATGGAGCCCGGCACTGAGGACTTTGATCAACGCCGTCGCCGATCCGGGCCCGGCGTTCTATCCCCCGCTCGCGGTCGACCCGACCGTCGCCCATCGGGTCTGGTTCGGCTCACACTCCATTTACGTATCAACCGACGGGATGGCTCATTGGGCGCAGCAGACCGATCAGGATCTCACCTCCGACGGCAGCCTCGGGGGTGACGTGTGCATCGATCAGGATTGTTCGATCGAGGACCTGCAGTTCGCTCCGTCCGACCACACACGCGCATGGGCGCTCTCGATGAGCAATCTGGATGGCACGGTCGCCTTCGCAGTAAGCAACACCTCGCAAGCCAACCTTCAACTCGACGCTACCCACCCGCATGGCGGATTCTGGTCCGATGCGACCGGTGGAGTGGACATCGCGCTCAAGAAGACCAATCCCGCAGGGGTTTATTCGACGCAAGCCACCAGCATCGCTCCCGACCCGATCAACTCCAACGTGGCATATCTGGGTCTCTCGGGTTTTACCTCGGATACCTCCGTCGGCCACATCTTCAAAACCATTAACTTCGGCCAATCATGGACCCGCGCCGACACTGGGTTGCCTGATATCCCGGTCCTCAAAATCCTGGTCGATGCAAACGACAGCAGTGGGACCTGCGGAGGAAACCCTTGCAGCAATAGCGTGTTCGCGGGCACCGACATCGGCGTCTTCCACAGCTCTGATGGCGGCCTGAGCTGGCAACCGTTCAATAGCGGAATGCTGTCCGTCCCGGTCTATGACATGGCGCAGAACTCCGCCGGAGTAACCTTTGCGGGAACCCATGGGCGCGGCGCGTTTCAACTGGTCTTTTCGACTCCCACCGCGACGCCTACTACTACCCCCACGCCGACGGTGACCGCCACTCCGACCGTGACCAGCACGCCAACCCCGACCGCAACGCCATCGGCCACCGCAACCGCTACCCCAAGTGCCACTCCAACCGGCACCTCAACTGCAACCGCGACCTTGACCCCGACGCCGACCCCCTCGATGACGGCAACCGCGACCGCCACTCCGACTATGACTGAAACCCCAACCCCGACCGCTACCGCGACCGGGATTCCGACTCCAACGCCGACCTTGACCCCCACGGCGACGCCGACACCGCTTCCGACTGGAGCAAAAATCATCGCTCCCGCGGCGGCTAACCTTGGATCGGTGGGCATCGGGTTAACCTCGACCAAAAGCTTCAACATCAAGAATTCCGGAAAGGGAAATCTGATTGGAAGCGTGACCGTATTGGACGACGCAAACTCGGAGACTCCGATCTTCGCGGTCACTCCGGAAACCTTCAACCTGGCGCCCGGACAATCCCAGCTAGAGAGCGTCGCATTCAAGCCGGAAGCGGGGAAACACACGGCCGCGGCAATCATCTCGAGCAACGATGCGGCTCGGCCAACGGTTGGCCTGATCCTGAAAGGCACCGGTCTCCCCGGAAAGCTTTCGTTGTCGAAAACCTTCACCATGACCGGATTGGTGGGCCAAACTGTCCAGGCCAATCTGCTTATCAAGAACAAAGGCAAGGGCTTTCTTAGTGGCGACTGGGCGCCGGTGGAAATTGCTCCCTACCACGTCGCAGCCGGCTCCTTCGGTCCGCTACAACCGGGGGCGAGCATAGCCATACCAATCAGTTTCAGTCCGACCGTCGTCGGCAAAGCTCCAACGGTGGTCCTGCCGATTGGGGTCATCGGACCGAGCACGGGCAGCACCGCGGTGACACTGAAGGGAGTCGGCAAGTGAATAGAATAATGCGGTCCGTTAGCGAAGCGACCCAGTCCTTCTATCTTGCTTCCGGCCCTTCGATACTGACCGGCAACGCTGAGGTCTGTCGCAATCGTGACAGCAAAACGACTTCCAGAGAGCTCGCTTAAATATGGAACATTCTGGAATTAGCCGCCTCACCTTGCTGCGTCGCCTCGCGATCGTGTCTTTTGCCATTGTCGGGCTTTTGGCCGCGGGTTCGTCGTTTGCCCAAACCGTCGCGCTAGGTTTAAATCGTCCGGCGCAAGCCGCAAGTCTCCCAGCGCGAGCGGCTGCCGGGCGCCCCCTCAAACTCCACGTTTCATTTCAGCTTCGTAATCGCGATGCGCTCGCCAAGCTGCAACGCGACCTGCAGGATCCGGCTTCGCCACAGTACCATCGATGGCTGACGCCCGCGCAGTTCAACGCCCGGTTTGGCCGAACGCCCGCGGAAGTGAAAGCGGTATCGCAATGGCTCTCCGGGCATGGGTTTCGGGTAAAGGGATCGTCAAGTCGCGGGATCACCTCGACCGCTACGGTCGCGCAGGCGGAGAAAGCCTTCGCCGCCACTATCGCGGCATCTGCCGACGGCGCGATGTATTCAAACGCGGTCGCCCCTCAAATTCCCGCGCGCTTTGCCGATGTCATCGGTTCGATAGAAGGACTCGACAACTTGCGCCATGCGGTCCGGGTCGCCGCTCCTCCTAGGGGCCTGAGAGCTTCTTCGAAACATCGGGCGCGAGGCTATGGCCCTTCGACCGGCGGGGCCGAAGGCACCCCGGCAGGGAGCCCTGCCGTCAACGAGCCGAGTTTTGGTCCGCAAGATCTATGGTCTTTCTATAACCAGACCCCGCCGATAAATGGCGCGATCGATGGAAGCGGGGGCGATTGCCTGGGAGTCATCGAAGATTCGGATTTTCTCGATGCTTCGGTAACGACCTTCAATTCGACTTTCTCATTGCCCCCAGCCAACGTCACGCGCGTGTTCAGCAATGTCGCCAGTCCGGGACTCAACGATGATGAAACCGAAGCGTTGGTCGACATCGAATGGGCGCACTCGTCGGCGCCCGGAGCCCCCATCAGGGTCTATATCGGCAATCCACAGTTTGAGAATGTCGACCCTTTGACGGATTCGCTACTTCGAGCCGTTGCGGACAATACCTGCGGCGCGATCAGTTTCACCTTCGTGTTCTGCGGCGCCCCGGCCTCCTTTTATACCGGTACGATTGGCCCGGCCCTCGCCCAAGCCGCCGTTCAGGGGCAATCGGTGTTCGCTGCCGCCGGAGACTGGGGCTCAGCGGGCCTGGTCGGCGCTGGATCGGTGTGTGTGCCCGGTCATACCCAAAACGTAAGCGAGGTCGCCGCCAATCCCAATGTCACGGGCGTTGGAGGAACCCAGTTCGTTCCCAACTATGACGGCGACGGCAACAACATCGGACATGTGCCCGAATCGACCTGGGCAAATGGGGCAGGCGCCACCGGTGGTGGCAAGAGCGTCGTGTTCAGCAAGCCGTCTTATCAGAATTCGCTCACTCCGAGCGATGGAGTGCGCGACGTTCCCGATGTCGCGCTGGCAGCGAGCAATGTTACGCCGGGATTCTTCTGGGTGGATGAGAGCGGTGGCATGCCCTTCGCCACCTGCTGCATCGGAGGAACCAGCGTTTCAGCCCCGGTGTGGGCAGGTATCGCAAAGCTGATCGCACAGACCAGCGGAGCGCGTCTCGGGAACATGAATCCCCGCATCTACCAGCTCGGATTGCTGCATGATGCCTCCAAATCGGGATTGCGCGACGTCTTGACCGGAAATAACGGCTTCAACAATGTTGCCGGATTCAACGCCACCTCCGACTATGATTTAACCACCGGTTGGGGCTCCCCCGACATCCAGACATTCATAAATGCGTACCTTTTCGCGGTAATTCCAGCTACTCCAACCGCGACGGTGACTCCCACTCCGACCGCTACCGCAACACCGAATGCGACCATCTCCTTCGTTGGCGCAGGTCCGCTCACCGACTCGAGTACCGCGGTAACCACCATTCCGGTGTCCTTGCCGGCGAGTGTTCAGGCCGGAGATGTCCTGCTGGCGCAGATCGTCGTCGCCGACGGAGTCGGCACCGTAGTGCCTACCGCGCCGGTTGGATGGACCACCATTCGTCACGATTCGGTCAATGGCGGCAACAAGTTGACCTCGTGGCTCTACTTCAGAATCACCGGCGCAGGCGAGCCCGCATCGTATTCATGGACCATCAGCTCCAACTTCGCCGCGGGTGTGATGGGGGCATGGAGGGGCTCCACGTCCCCACCGTTTGAAAATTCTTCAGGGGCAACCGCCACCGGCGGCGCGGTGATTTCCCTTGCCGCACCGTCCTTGACGCCAAGCAAGAATAAGGAGCTACAGGTCTATTTTTACGGCGCGCAAGCTCCGACAGCGCCATCTCTGACGCTTTCGAGTTCGATAAATCAGCGGTTCAAGGTGGCCTCATCGAAGGAAGGGTTCAGCCTCGCCTTTGCCGATTTGGCCGCGCCCTTCGCCGGCTTCGCGTCGCCGACCTACGCCGCGACCGCTACCACCGCCGGTAACGGCGTGATGAGTGCGCAGGCGGTTCTGCTGGTTTCCGCGCCAATCACGGCAACTCCGACGCCGACCGCCACCCCGACGGTGACCGCTACCGCCACGCCTACCATCACGGCGACGGTCGCCCCCACGCCGATCCCGACGCCGACGGTAACCGCCACTGAGACCGCGACCGTTACCGTTACTCCCACCGCGACCGGCACCGCGACCGCGACGGCTACCGAAACTCACACCCCGACACCGACCGTGACCGCAACGGCTACTCCGGTCGCGACCACCACCGCCACTGCAACCCCGGCCCAGACCGCGGTACCGACCGCAACGCCGACTCCGACCGGCGGGAAAATCGTTGCTCCTACAGCCGCCAACCTCGGAGCGGTAGGCATCGGCTTGTCGAGCGCCAAGACCCTCATCATCAAGAATTCCGGGACCGGGCCCTTGGTCGGAAGTATCGCAGTGCTGATCGATCCCCCATCGCGCAGGCCGGTCTTCGTGGTTACTCCAGAGGCATTCAATCTTGCGCCGGGACAATCGCAGCCTGAAATCATCAACTTCACGCCTGATGAAATCGGCAACGTTGCGACGGCGATGATAACCAGCAACGATGCGACCCGGCCCACTATCAGTATTGCGCTGAAAGGAACCGGCGTTCCCGGAAAGCTTTCGGTAAAGAAGACCATTTCGGTCGCCGGACTGGTCGGGCAGACTTTTCAGGCCACCCTGGTCATCAAGAATACCGGCAAGGGACTTTTGAGCGGTTACTGGGCGCCCGTGTCGATTCCACCCTACGATATCCCGGGCGGCTCTTTTGGACCGCTGCCGCAAGGTGCCAGCACAACCATCGGCATCAATTTCAGCCCTACTGCGACAGGAAGTGCTCCGCAGGTCGCCTTGCCAATCGTGGTCAAGGGACCGAGTACCAGCACCACGATCGTGACGGTGAAAGGAGTCGGCAAATGATGCCGCTCGCCCGATATTCCGGCTCATTGATGGCGAGGCTGAAAGTGCGAAAACAAAGCCACTGCGGATGGCGTAGATAGTGGATCCGAGGGCGCAAAAACAAACCCACTCGCGGACTGAATTACATAAACTAACCCAAAATCGTCCGCACCTCGAATTGAAAAAACAAAGCCACTTAATCCAGCAAAATCAAGCACTTTTATGCTATCGACATGGCGTCGATAGCTGGCCTCTTCGGTGCGCGCGATGAGGCCACTTCAGCGCTCGATTGACACCGCACACCCGGGCGTTTCACGCTAGCCCAATGAAATGCACGCACACCCTCCATCACCATCAGGGTCACCTCGGCTGGAATAACTCCAATCAACCGGTCGTGCGTGTCGCACCTGGAGAAACGGTCGAGTTCCATCCGATGGATGCTTCGGGAGGGCAGATCACCACCGCCTCCAAGGCCGCCGACTTGGCCCATCTGGACTTCAGCAAGGTCAATCCTGTCACCGGTCCGGTCTATGTCGAGGGCGCCGAGCCCGGCGACGCCATCAAGGTGACGATGCTGGACTTCAGCCCCTCAGGGTGGGGATGGACCGGGAATATTCCGGGGTTCGGACTGCTTGCGGATCAGTTTCCCGAGCCGCACCTTCACCTCTGGAAATACGATGCGGCCTCGATGGCTCCAGCGTTGTATGGTCAGGGCGGCCGCGTTCCGCTCAAGCCATTTTGCGGCACCATCGGCCTCGCGCCCGCCGAGCCGGGTCAGCATTCGGTAGTTCCACCTCGCCGGGTGGGAGGCAACATGGACATCCGCGATCTCGCGGCCGGCGTCGAGCTGTACCTGCCGGTCGAAGTACCGGGCGGTCTATTCAGCGTCGGCGATACGCATGCCGCGCAAGGTGACGGGGAAGTTTGCGGAACCGCAATCGAGAGTCCAATTGCCGCAGCAGTTAAGTTCGACCTCGTGAAGGGCGTGCATTTACCTTTTCCGCGCTTCACCACTAAAGGACCCGTCAGCAACCATCTCGATAAAGACGGCTACGAAGTCACCACCGGCATTGGCCCCGACCTGATGGAAGCGGCGAGAGCCGCGGTCGCGGGCATGATCGATCTCCTGTCAGCGCGTTACAAGATGAACGCCATCGATGCCTACCTGCTGAGCTCGGTATGTTGCGATTTGAGGATCAGCGAGATCGTCGATATGCCCAATTGGGTGGTGTCGTTCTACTTCCCGCGCGTAGTCTTTGCCTGAATCCGGCAATCGACGGTCGCGATCTATCGTGAGGCGGTGGGACAATCCGGAATGTGCGCCTCGCTGCACGCAGGCGTTCCGGTCGGTAGCTCGGCGTTGACTACGAAGAACAGGTGAACATCGCAATTGCGCACCAGCACCGCGGTGGGACCTTTGGTGTCAACCGCGACGCCCAGGAATCTCGCCAGCACGAAATTCGGAGCATCAACTTTCTCTAAACACTGATGCACCTCGGGATGCGCCATCATCCACTGCGCAGCGGCTCCGAGCCAAATGAACCCAAGGTCCAGGATCGGAATCGTTCTGGTCGATTTGAGCGCAGATTGCTCCGCCTCGACCAGCGCATGGCAATCAAGCGGAGCGCCGTGCTTGTCATCGTGAACCGGAATTCTGAAAGCCAGCGCATCGTTGAAGACCTTGTCCTCCTGATGAATGCGGCAGATGGGCGGCAGATCCGATTGATGCTGCGGTGACGACGCTACCGTGGTGGTCCAGGTTTTATCTTCGCGATGATTGGCGGCACGCTCGGCGCATCCGATCAGAGTGACGCCGAGGCTTACCGCGATCATGACGAGTCGGGACCTCGCTCCAGCGCCCATCATCGATGCATCGCGGGATTGTTGCGGTAATGTTCGGTGATGTAGAAAGTCTCGGGATCTTCCTTCATTAGAAAGTCGCGATGACCGCGCTCGATTCGGATCACGAGTGAGTCACCATCTTCCTTGAGCCGCGCGAGAAATTTTCCTTTGACGTGAAACGCCGGGGTTCCAAATGACATCCCTTCTTCGACGCCGGGCAGAGCCAGCGCGAATTGCCGGACGGTATCAAATGTCGCCGGCTTGTTTTTGGATGTCGAAGGTTTGCGGCGAGTCATCGTAGTTTCAACACTCGTGGAATGTCCCCTTATCATCAACGGCAACGCCGTTCGAGCGTCTTTAGATAGCCGCAAGTTCCTGTATTTCCTTGGTTTTTTGTGGGGCAAATCTCCACACCACGATTCGTGGACCTTGTCCGTGAATGTTGCTACTTGATGTCTCGCTCATCAGGGGGACCATGTGACTAACTTCAGATGCGCTTATACCGCGCTGCTAGGTGCGGTAGCGTTGATTTATGCTTTACCTGCAACAGGTTTAGCGAATACGGGCACGCCACTCGCTAACTGCGGTACGATTTCCAGCCCCGGTCTCTACGACTTGAACGGTGACCTCGTCAATCTGGGTGGCGGCTGCATCGAGGTGACGAGCCCGGGAGTAATCCTCAATCTCAAAGGACACTCGATTGGCGGCGGCCAGCAAGGAATCGGAATCAAGGTTGCCTCAACCGCGACGAACTTCATTCTCGCGGGCGGCGGAGCCACCATCAATCACTTCGCGGTCGGACTCGAAGTCGACGCACCCGGAGCATGGATCGGTAATTTCACGGTGACCAGTTGCACCAGCGGCGTACTGCTCAATGGCGCCAACAACAGCATCATCTACCACTACACATCCAGCAACAATTTCGGAGACGGAACCGACGTCGTCTCAACCACCGGCGCCGAACTGCTCTACGGCACCACCAACAGCAACCAACCGAATGGCGTCCGATTCATCGGCTCGAGCCACAACGTGCTCGATTTCTTCATCAGCCGTTCCAACAGCGATTCGAATGTAGTCCTGTCTCCGCTGCCACCGCCGCCCAAGGTTAAGGGCAAGGGCACCCCGAGCACGTTCAATGTCATCGTCGACGGGGGCCTCGAAAACGCGAACTTGAGCCTCCTCATCGAGAAGACCAGTACCAGCAACATTATCAGTGAAGTGCAGCAGAACCCGACCCGTCCCGCGCTGAGTCTCGATTTCTTTGACCGAAACCCCGGATGCGGCAAGGACCAGTGGTTTGCCAACGGATTCAAGACCTTCAAGCCAGGCTGCGTAAAGAACCCAAAGTGATGATGACCATGGCTATATCGAAAATCTCGGCACGCCGCATATGGCCCTGGCTGGCAGCGCTAACCGTGTTCCTTCTGGGTCCGGCTAATGCACATGCGACGAATGCGAAGCTGATCAAGAAATGTATGGAGATCAAGAAAGCCGGACTCTACATCTTGAAGTCCGACTTGACCGGTTCCTCCAGCGGATGCCTGAAGATCAGCGGCTCCAACGTAACACTGGATGGTAATCGGCACACCATTAATGGCGTTGGCAATGGAATCGGACTTCTCATCACCGGTAGCAGCGTGTTCTTCAACCATCTCACCGTGCAAAGTTTCAACATCGGGATCGAGGTGGACGGAGCCAATGCTTTCGGCGACACCTTCTTCGCCGACAACAATGTCGACACGGGTTTGTTTCTCAATGGATCGAGCGGCGGGAAATTCAACGCCTTCGATGCCGATGCAAACGGGAACGCCAACGTTCATCTCAAGGGTGCGTCCGGCAACGTGTTCTTGTTTGGCAACACCTCGGGAGGAAAATTCGGCTTCTGGTATGATTCCTCGAACAACAACACGGCGCAGCAACTCGGCGCGAGTGGCTGCTCTATCGCCGCGATTTACCTGGGATGTTCGCCTACCGGACCTGGCGGTCAATGCAGCGGAAACAGTACCGGAAACAAATTCGCGGAATCAGGCACCTCAAGCTGCCCCATCGGCATGGCAATCGATGCCGGCAGCCTCGGCAATGTGATCACTTCTCTGAGTGCGAATACTTCTCAGGATGGCAACGCCAGTTGTGGCACCAACGTCTGGTTCAACAACAACATCACCAGCGCTGACCAGACCTGCGAAAATTAGCGACGTCGAATCTTTCACGAGGCTGCGACGTTTCATCATTTTCGTGCATTGGCGCGATAGTTCTCTCCTCGCCTTACATCCGTTAGAATTGGCGCAGGAGTTCCCCGTCCCACATGAGCAGCACCGATTTCGCGATCCCGGCTATTCCTGACGGCACTGAGGATCCGGGGTTCCTCGAACGCGCGCGCCGATTCTGGTCGGTTGCGCTGCTCGCCGCTCGCATCTATGCCGGCTACAAAGCCACTCAACTCTGGACCCGGTTTGTCAGCTCCGCCAACAAGGACGAACTCTATCGCCGCCAGGACCTGCGCTCGGCGCGCGCTCTCTATCGCACCGCCATCAGCCTCGAAGGATTGCTGATCAAGTCGGCCCAGTTCATCGCGACGCGCGCCGATCTCCTGCCCGATGAATGGGTCTCGACGCTGGCTGGGCTGCACGACCGCGTGCCGCCGCGCCGCTTCGCCATGATCAAGCATCGCATCGAGACCGAGTTGGGCAAGCCGCTGGACGCGTTGTTCCGCGAATTCGACGAGGTTCCGATCGCCGCGGCGTCGCTCGCGCAGGTGCATCGCGCCCGGCTGCACGACGGGCGTCTGTGCGCGGTCAAGGTGCAGTATCCCGGCATCGATGGAATCGTGCGCGCCGATTTGAGAAACATGGGCTTCGTGCTCAAGGTGCTCGCGTGGCTGGAACCCAATTTCGATTTCCGCATCATCGCGCGCGAGGCGCTCAAATACGTGCCGATGGAACTCGACTTCCTTCACGAGGCCGACAACTGCGAAACCATTCGGCGCAATTTCGCCGCCGACCCCGACGTGATCGTGCCCGAGGTCTATCGCGAATTCACCACCCGCCGGGTGCTCACGATGGAGTTCATCGAGGGCATCAAGATAACCCGCGTCGAGGAGCTGGAGGAGGCCGGCATCGACAAGCATGCGGTGGCGCAGAAGCTGACGGAAATTTTTTGCGCGCAGATTTTGCGCGATGGCTTTTTTCATGCAGACCCGCATCCGGGGAATATCCTGGTGCAACCCGGGCCAAAGCTGGTGTTGCTCGATTTCGGGCTCGCCAAGGATTTCCCGCCCGCCTTTCGCGACGGCTTCGTGCGGCTCACCTTCGCCATCCTCACCAATGACAAAGACGCGATGGTGCGCGCTTTTACTGAACTCGGCTTCCGCACCCGCAACGGTTCGCCTGAAACGCTGGTCGCGCTCTCCGAGGCGTTTATCGGCGGCGCCGTGAAAAGCGGCAAGGCTTATGCGGACAAGGAACTGATGGAGCAGTTCTCCGACGACCTACCGAAGCAGCTTAAGAAAAACCCGGTCGTCGAAGTTCCTGGCGACGTGTTGCTGGTGAGCCGGGTGATGGGCTTGCTGAGCGGGCTCGGCAAGTCGCTCGATTCGCAAGTCGATCTCTTCTCAACCATGATGCCGTACGCACAACAATTGATGATGGCGCAGGCGGCCACCGCGACGGCGCAAAACGCTGCCGGATCGTAGGCCCCGCGCGAGTCTCATTTCCCATAACTCCATAGCTATGCTTTTTTTGCGTTCGAAAACTTTATCGAGGACAGGGACCGAATCAAATGTCACACAGGCGTGAAAAACTGGTCGCACTGGCCGCTGAACTCGCGAGCGACTTCGCGACCCGCGCTGCCGAGCATGATCGCAACAACAGCTTTCCATTCGAAAACATCGAACGGCTCAAAGAGACCGGCTACAGCGCCCTGGTTATTCCGGAAGCCAATGGCGGCCTCGGCGCCGACCTCGAAGACTACGTGCTATGCCAGGAGCAACTGGCGCAGGGATGCGGCGCTACCACTATCGCCATCAACATGCATCTGTTCGGACTCGGCAGCATGGTCGAGCGTTCGACCGGAGAGCGTCCCGAGGAGAAACTTTTCTGGGACGCACTTGGTCACGGCAAGCAGATTATCGGCGGCGGCATCAGCGAGCCCGAGACCGGCGGCGATTGGGGAATGTTCGCGACCAAGGCGCGCAAGGACGGCGACTTCTACGTCCTCAACGGCCGCAAGACCTTCACCAGTCTGTCGCCCGTTATCGATCTGTTCATGGTGATGGCAACCATCGAGGATTCCAATCCGCCGCGCTCGTCGACATTTCTCATCCCCAAGGGGACGCCGGGGCTGGAGCTGATCGAGACCTGGGACGCGATGGGGATGCGAGCGACCGCAAGCCACGACCTCGTGATCAAAGATGTGCGAGTGCCGTTGATTGCGATGGCGGAATCGCGGCCCATCGGCCCGATCGAGGAGGCTGCGGTATCGCTATTCGCGTGGTTCTGTCTCTCGGTGGCGGCGGTGTACACGGGAGTCGCGATCTCGGCATTCAAGTTCGTCAAGGAATTCACCGGACGATTCAAGCCAATGGCATTGCCGCGTCCCATCAAGTATCTGCCCGGAATCCAGTTCGCAGCCGCCGATGCGGAAGCGCTGCTCGCGGCCTCGCGCGCGCTATATCTCGGCACCGCGCGTGACTATGTCTCGAATCCCAAAACCTTTGCGGCCGAAGCGGGCCTCGCACGCGTCGTGCTGGCGAAGTATGTGGCCACCAACAATGCGATTCGCGCGGTCGATCAGATGATGGAAATCGTGGGCGCCCATGGCTACCTGAAGAAATTTCCGATGGAGCGTTTGTTTCGCGATGTGCGCGCCGGCGTCAACCATCCGCTTTCCAATGCGCGGGCGCGCGAGCTGATCGGTAAGAGCGCGCTGGGCATCGGGCTCGGCGAACTCCCGCGCTGGTGAGGCGGAAAGCAGAGAAGAATCAGGCAAAACACCAAGGCACGAAGGTAAAAGATCGAGGCACGATGAGGTTGCTCTGGATCAAGGCCCCATGGTCCTTCCATCAAGAAGAAGAGGCAGATATTGAGCAAGGCCGAAGGTGCGATCATCGGAGCCAATACCCATTCAGTTGGATCGGATCGCGAAGTCCGTCGTGGACTGCGCGTATACTGTCCACAAGGAAGTGGGGCCGGGCCTACTGGAATCTGTTTATGAGGCGTGCTTCTGTGAGGAACTGCGCTCTCGCGGCATACCCCATCGATCGCAGGTCGCGCTGCCGATTATTTACAAGCGTCTTCGACTTGAGAGTGGGCTCAGACTCGACTTGGTGGTCGAGGAATCCATTATCGTTCAGTTGAAGGCGGTTCGAGGAATCGACCCAGTCTTCGAGGCTCAGATCTTGTCATACCTCCGCTTGTCGCGCTTGAGGCTCGGATTTCTGATCAACTTCAACGTCGCTCTCATCAGAGATGGGATCTTCCGAGTAGCAGTCTGAGTCCGACCACGTTCTCTTGATCGTGGCAACGCGATTCGAATCGCGAATTGTCCTTACTTCGTGCCTTGGTGTCTTGGTGTTTTGCCTGGTTCCTCCTCCGCTCCGCTCGCTGTGATATGGTCGCTCACCGTGGATGATATCGAACAAGTTGCGTTGCGCGCGGCTCGCGCGGCCGGACGCATCCATATGCGATGGCTGAACAAAACCAAAGCCACGCGCAAAAGCAACCCGCTCGACCTGGTGACCGAAGCCGATAAGGAAGCCGAGGCCGCGGTCATCGCCACCATTCATCGCGCGTTCCCCGATCATGCGATCCTGGCTGAAGAGAGCGGCGCCAGCGAGCAGAAGAGCCAGCATCGATGGATCATCGATCCGCTCGACGGCACCACTAACTTTGCCCATGGCTTCCCGGCGTTCTGCGTCTCCATCGCGTACGAGCATCGCGGCCGGGTCCAGTTGGGCGTGGTGTTCGATGCATTGCACAAAGATTTGTTCATCGCATGGCGAGGCAAGGGCGCGAAGCTCAATGGCAACACCATTCGGGTAAGCACGGCCAGGACGCTGGGGACGTCGCTCCTCGCGACGGGATTTGCCTACGATCGCCGCGAGCGTCGCCGCTTCTACCTGTGTTTCTGGGAAGCGATGATGATGCGCGTCGAAGGGGTGCGGCGCGCTGGTTCCGCGGCGCTGGACCTGGCATCCGTCGCATGCGGACGGATCGATGGATTTTGGGAATTCGGCCTCAAGCCATGGGATGTTGCCGCCGGCGCGCTGCTGGTCCAAGAGGCCGGCGGCACAGTGACGAATATGGATGGAACCGCGCTGGACATCGCGGGTGCGCAAATTCTCGCAACTAACGGGCGCATTCACCAAGAGATGACTCAGGTGCTGCGCGAGATTCGGCCAGAGGCTGAGCGCCGTCATCGCGAACAGCTTCGCAGGGATAGCAAGACCGCATAACGATTGAACGGCAGTAGGTTTCGCTCCCAGCACGGCCGATTCCTCACGACCCCGGGACTGTTCAAACGCCTGCCGTCTGAGGCACCATTGCTGCCGTGGAATCGAAAAGAACAACCGGCTTCGTGTTCGAAGAGCTCTACATGTGGCATGACTCGGGCGGCGGTTCGTTCCCGTTGCAACCGAGCCAGGGCTTCGAGAACCCCGAGACCAAGCGGCGTTTTCGCAACCTCCTCGCGGCGACGGGAATCCTCGACCGCCTGCACACGATCAAGCCCGCACCCGCATCGGAAGAAGACCTCGCACGGTTCCATACCCGCGACTACATCGAGTCGATCCGCCAGATGTCGGCGCAACGCGGCGGCGACGCCGGCGAGTTGACTCCGTTTGGTCCGGGCAGCTTCGAAATCGCGACGCTGTCGGCCGGCGGAGTGATCGGAGCGGTCGAATCGGTAGTCAAAGGCGTCGTTGATAATGCCTACGCGCTGGTGCGTCCACCCGGACATCATGCCGAACCGAATCGCGGCCGCGGCTACTGTATTTTCGGCAATGTAGCTATTGCTGTGATGTATGCGCGTGCGAAGTTAGGCATACCTCGAGTAGCTATTGTGGACTGGGACGTTCATCACGGAAATGGTACTCAACTCGCCTTCTATGAGAATCCTGAGGTACTGACTATTTCGATTCATCAGGACAATCTCTATCCGGCCGAAAGCGGTGCGATGTCGGACAACGGCGCCGGCCACGGCGCCGGTTTCAATCTGAACATTCCAATGCCGCCGGGCTCCGGCGTGGGCGCATACCTCGCGGCCTTTGAGCGCGTAGTGATTCCCGCGCTGAACCGGTTCAAACCTGAACTGATCCTCGTCGCCAGCGGCCTCGATGCCAACGCATACGACCCGCTCGGCAGAATGATGCTGCACAGCGAAAGCTATCGCCGATTGACTACTATGATGTTGGACGCGGCGCGCGACCTTTGCGGCGGACGACTGGTGCTTTCGCATGAAGGTGGCTATTCGGAAATGTACGTGCCGTTTTGCGGACTGGCTATTGTCGAGGAGCTCTCCGGAATCCGCACTGAGATAGCCGATCCGCTCCTCGATTTGACCGAGAGCCGCGCTTACCAGGAGTTGCAGCCGCATCAGGAACTAGTAATCGAGCGGGCACGCGAACTCCTTTCACGCATCAAGTAGCCGCCATCACAGGCACGCGATCGGCCGATGTAATATCGACGCGGTGTGTCTTCAATCGCCGCATCAATGGATCGAGGCGGGGCCCCCGGGATTCTTCACCCGCGGCCAAATTCCTTCCAGCAGCGCCGGCTAGCTATCTCGTCAGCCATTTCGGATTGGCAAGCGTGAGGGCGTCGGACAGCGACTGCTTGATATGCGACCGCAATCGCTCGTCATCGAGGCTGAAGTCACCCTTACGAATTCGCTCGGCGAGCTCGTGGCTCAGCGTTTCTACATCGCCATCATGCCCGAGAATAGCGACCAGCCTCCCATGCTCTGCCGCGGCTTGCGTCTCGCGCATCTCCAGCTCGCGCCGAACGGTATTCAGCACGTTGATGGTCACCCGCGTCTTGAATCGATGGTAGCCATCAAGCGTCGGCATCAACTCGTCTTCCATGTATTTGGTCGCGGTTTTTAGAAGCGTCTTGATGTCGGGAAAACTTTGCGGCATCGCCAGTACCTGTTCGAATAGTCAGTCGATTACTCAATCCGGTAGTCAGTCGCGCCCTTCGATGAGGTTGAAATAGTCCCACAGCGGTTCTTCAATGCGCCGGCCGATCGCGCTTCGCTCGACGTTTACTTCTTCGACGCCGCGGGTGCCGAGCCGTAGACATCCGATCGCCCACTTCACGCCGCCCCAGGCCTCCCACCATCGCACATGTTTCGGATCGACGCTGAACCCGCTCGCCTTCTCATACGCCTCGAAGAGTTCTTCGCGAGTGCCGAATCCGCCCACCGGCTTGCGACCGCCGAAGCGCCACGTCTTGACGCATACCCAGGCGAGGTCTTCCATCGGATCGCCGCTATGCGCGACCTCCCAGTCAAGCAAAATTCGAATGCCCTCGGGGCCCACGATAAAATTGCCGTGGCGAAAGTCGCCGTGCACCACTGTATGGCGGGTGCTGGTGGGCGCATTCTCAGCCGCCCATTTCAGGCCGAACTCGATCGCAGGCAGCCGAAATTGATTTAAATCGACCACCTTGTAATAGGCAGCCACCATTTCGGAAGCGTACTGACGACCGAGGAACGACACCTTCGCAAGTTCGATGTTGTGGATGTCCGCCAGAATCCTTCCGCATTGCGCCGTCATCAGCGTGCGGGCCTTCGCGAACTGATCTTCACGTAGAATCTTGGTCGCCAAGGTTTCGCCCGCGACGAATTCGGTGATGTACCCGGGGTCCATCTCATCGGAGCTGTCGAAGATGGCGCGCACCTTGGGCGCGGGAACGCCGGCTTCGCGCGCGGCGATCATCAGGCGAGCATCTTCGTCGGCAGTAACGCGAGGCATCACGCCCTCGAGCGGATTGGGTTCATCGTCCTTCGGCTTGCCCGGAATCTGCAGAATCAGATGCAGCCGCTCCGCACCGACATCGGCCTCGAAGGAGTAAGTGTTTTTGTTCGCGCCGCCGGTGAGTTGATGGAGATTGTGAACGGCGCCGGGCGCACCGATGTGGCGCTTCACCGCTTTGCTCAACCGCGAGGCGAAATCTTCATTGCTCATCGAAAACCCGCGCCCACTTCACTCCTCGGATTTGCCGCGGCTGCTGGTGAAGCCGAACATGATCTGCGCGACGCGGCGCATCTGAATTTCCTCCGATCCCTCGGTGATGCGATAGCGGCGATGATGCCGGAAGATATGCTCGAAGGGCTTGTGGCGCGAGTATCCAATCGCGCCATGAACCTGCATCGCGCGATCGGCGGCGTTGCACACCAACCGATTCGCCCGGTAATTGCACATCGCCACTTTGTCGGAGAGCCGCCGCGCCACTTCAGGCTTCGGCATTTGATCCATCTCCCACGCAGTCTTGTGAATCAGCTCGCGCAGCATAGCGGCTTCGGTATGCAACTCAACCAACGGCCATTGGATGGCCTGGTTGACCGCGAGCGGCTTGCCGAACGGCTTACGCTCCTTGGCATACTTCACGCTCTCGTTGATGCAGTACTGGGCCGCGCCGAGCGAGGAAGCCGCCTGGCGAATGCGATTCTCATGCACAAAATGCTGTGCGACTGCGAGACCGTTTTCGGGATCGCCAAGGATGGCATCGGGCTCCGCCGGAATCCGCACATCGATCGACACGCGCGGATGGTCGGTCGGCATGTTGAAGGTCCACATATACTCTTCGATTTTGAAACCTTCATTCTTGGTCGGCACGATGAAACAGGTGATGCCGCGCGGGCTGCCGTCCTTGCCGCTGGTCCGCGTGAAGACGAAATCGTGCGTCGCAACATGCAGCCCGGTGTTCCACATCTTGGCGCCGGTGATATGCCACTGGTCGCCCTCGCGCACTCCGCGAGTTTCCATCCAGGTCGCATCGGAACCGTGATTGGGTTCGGTGAGACCGAATGCGATGCGCATCGAGCCGTCAAGGATTTTCGGGATAAACTCTTTTTTCTGCTTCTCGCTGCCGAAGTCGCGGAACATCAGCACGGTCGGCAAATTCCCTACCACCGAGCTTTCGTTTTGCAAGTCGTTGTGGAGCCCGAGGCCTTTGGCAGCGAGGTATTCGCGGATGATCGCCATCGCGAGATTGGTGCCGTCCTTGCCGCCGTACTCCTTCGGCAGCGCGTAGCGATAATGCCCGGCCTTGTCGGCGCGCCGCCGCATCTCACCGAGCAGCGCCTCCCATTCGTGACGCGGGAGGCCCTGGTTTTCGAAGTCGGTGCGCGCCCACTCGCGGCGATGGTCGAAGAAGCGGATATTGTCGTTCTCGCGCTCGAGCGGCTTGATCTCTTTTTCAATGAAAGCATCGAGCTCTTCGAGATAGCTGGTGACATCTTTTGGAATGGTGAAATCCACGGCTCTTCTCCTCTCGCGTATTGTCCGCGAACAAACGTGCGATTATGTCACGATCGAATGCAATCCGTCGAATGTTTGAGCATTCGGCCGAGGGTCAGGTAACTTGCCTGGATGCCTCTGCGCGACATTCTCACACCCAACCCGCGCGTGCTGTTCGTCGGCATCAATCCCAGCCTCCGATCAGAACAAGTCGGCCATCATTTTGCCAGCCCCGGAAATCCGTTCTGGCGCCTTCTGTATGAGGCGAAGCTGATTCCGGTCGCGCTGACCAGCGACGACGATCAGCGCCTTGCCGAATTCGGGATGGCGATGACCAACCTTTGCGCGCGCGCCTCGCGCTCCGCGGCGGAGCTCACGCGTGAGGAGATCGTTTCGGGCAAGCGCCGCCTCGCGAAGAAGATTCAGCGTATCGGTCCCGAGATCGTCGCATTCGTAGGATTGAGCATCTATCGCGATTTCTTCGGCAAAACCGCTAGCCCGGGCGCGGGCGCAAAGGATGAGAGAATTTCGGGCGCGCGGGTTTTTGTGCTGCCCAATCCGAGCGGGCTAAATGCCAGCTTTCCCGGCTTCAAGCACAAGCTGATCTGGTTCGAGAAGCTTCGCGAGTTTATCGAGCCTCCCAGCGTTTCCACCATCAACGATGGACAACACTGAAAATTCGTCACCCCGCGGATGGCGGCAACCCGAATCGCCGATACTGACGCTTCCAATGCACGATGGCGTCGCCGTCGTGAATGAGGAAAAGAGAAGTCGCGTTCCCGCACCGCCGGATTAGCACACCGCCAGCATCGCGTTGAGCTGCCGATCGGAATTGAACAAATCCTCCGCAAGCTCGCGCGCCCATCGGCAATGCAGTTCGTAGTTGCCATCGATCTCCGCAACTGCCGCCAATGCCTCATCCATATCGCGGAAGTCGAGGACGCCACGGCCGGTCGGCACAAACTCGCCGAAGCCGGTATCCTCCGCCAGCACCGGCCGTCCCAGCGCCATGTAGCAAACGCTGCGATCGCTGAACCATCCAGTGTTCATCTCGCGGAAGATTGGCTTGGGACACAAAATCTCGGCGCGCGAGGCGCGCAGATAGTCGCGATACGCCTCCGGCGTCGGCACCAGATGGTGAGGATTGACCACCCGCCATCCTCCGGCTGCGAGGGTCTCGCCATCGCGCATGGGGTCGGTGTCGCCGATGAGAGCGGCAAGCTCGAAGGGCCGGCCCGCTCGCTTGGGCAGATCGACATAGCGCATGTATGCGGTGCGTTTCGACGCGCTCAATTCGCGCCCATGGAACGAGAGTCCTTCCCACGTCCATTGCGTAATCGAGGTAAACGGCGCCTCGGGTCCGGGACCAGGCGAAGCTTCCCACATCGGCAGGTAGACAAACGGTAAAAATGATCGCCAGGTGAGGCCCAGCGTCGGCACTTCGCAATCAGGGTCGGGCAAATTCATCCCGACGCTAAGATGAACGTCGTGATCCTTGAGGCCGAACTCGTACTCGGTCGCCAGAATTTGCAGATGGCCGGGATCGACATCGATGAGGGCTTTGCGCCGAAACGTCGCCAGCAAGGGCGGATGGATTGCGCTCGCGATGTTCCACAGCAGATCCGCGTTGCGCACAATGTCGAGTACCATTTGCGCGGGGCGCCCATAAATCTCGGCGCGATTGATGTCCTGGGTCTCGATATCGTCGAACACCAGCACCGCCGCATGCGGTGCAAGCCCATATTGGGTGATGCGCTCGAGAAAGTTCTTCGCCAACTCGGCATCGCGCGCGCGATCGCCGGAAGACTTGATCAGTTCGAGCCAGAAGATGCTGTGGCCGAGCGCGCGCAACCCGAGAGGATACTGAAGCATCCACGACCAGACGCCACCGCCCATCGGATAGCTGGCGACCGAGCGATTGGCGAGAACAATTAACATCTCGACGGTGAGGATTTACTTTTCGAGGAACTCGCGCAACAGGCGCGCCAACTCCGCAGGTTTTTCCTCGGGAATAAAATGACCACAGTCCGCAATCGCACCGCCCTCGGCGCGGATTGCTACCCGCCGTAGCGACTGTACGATAAGATCGCCGCGCCCGCGACTTCCGCCCCCTCCGAGTCCCAGCGTCGGCATCGGCAGCTTGAAACCGGTGGCAAGCAGTTCGCGATTGTCCGCGACGTCCTGCGGCAGCGCGCGATAGAAGTTGAAGCCCGCGCGCATGGCGCCCGGCTGCGAATAGGTTCGGACGTACTCCGCAATGTCGGCATCGCTGAAGACGCCGGCCTGGTCGGTTCCCGCCATGAAAAACCATTCGAGATAAATTCGCTCGCGGCCGTAGGTCAGCGCCTCGGGCAAGTCAGGCACCTGATGAAACATGTGATGCCATCGCGGCGCGCCGCCCAGCCCCGCGCCGGCGGGAACATCGCCAGGCACCGGTGCATCGAGCATCGCAAGATGGGTGACGGCGTCGGCATGATCGGCGGTAAGTCTGAACGCGGTTGGCGCGCCCCAATCGTGTCCAACGACTATGAAGCGCTCGAAGCCGAGATGCTCGTGCATCAGACTCCACAGATCACCGGCCACGGTTTTCTTGTCGTAGCCTTTCGAGGGTCGCGAGGAATCGCCAAGCCCGCGCAAATCGGGCGCGACCAGCAGAAACTGGTCCGACATAAGCGGCATCAAGCGGCGCCACTCGTACCAGGTCTGCGGCCATCCGTGGATCAAAATGACAGGGCGGCCTTGGCCGAGCGTCACATAATGAAGCCGCACTCCTTTCAGATTTGCATAATGATGCTGAAAATCCGGAGAACTCACTCTTCGCCTCCACAGTTTTTTAATCCCGGTGCATATTCTCATCGAGAGGCAGCAGCGCGAAGTATGAAGCCAATCCGGTGGCGAGCGAAAATGCAATCGCCCATCGATAGCCGCTGTGCCCGATGATGAATCCCGCCACCGGCGGTCCCATCAACACGCCGACGCCGCCGCTGGTGTAGAGCGCGCCGAGCACGCTGCCGAGACGCTGGGTGCCGTAGAAGTGCGCCAGCACCGCGGGCGAAAGCGCCACATATCCGCCGTATCCTACGCCTAGCACCAACGCGAAGATCACCAGCATCGCGTACGATTGCGCGATCAGCCACAGCACGAAACTCAGGCCGACCACGAGGTAGCAGAATTGATAAAGCCTCACCACGCCAACCCGGTCGGCCAACGCACCGAGGCCGAGGCGCCCGACCACGCTCGCTCCGCCGATGAGGCCAACCAGCGTCGCGGCCGCCACCTCGCTCGCGCCGTGGTCGCGCGCGAAGGCCGGCAGGAAAACGAACGGCGTAAAGAGTCCCATCGAGGAGAGCACTGCCGAAAGATAGAGCAGTTTGAAAGCGGGTGTCGCGATCGCCTCGCGAATGTTAAATGGCGCCAGCTCCACGTGCACCGGTGGCGGCCTGACCACCAGCGCGCATCCGAGCAGCACCATCGCGCTGACGATGCCCAGGACCACGAAGGTCTCGCGCCATCCCAGGCGCTGGATGAGTGCGGCGGCGATCGGCGCAACCACCAGCGTCCCGCATCCGATGCCGGCGACGGCGATGCCGAGCGCGGTGTTGCGGCGCCGCATGAACCATCCGCCAACCACCGCGATGGTGGGCACGTATCCGCAGGCGATGCCGGCGCCGACGCCGATGCCGTAGGTGAGATATCCAACCCAAAGGCGATCGATTAACGACGTCGCAACCAGGCCGATGCCCATCGCGACCGCGCCGATTATGATGACCGGCCGCGGTCCGATGCGATCGGCGATGTGTCCGCTGGGCCAGCCGAGCGCGCACCAGATGAACACTGTTGCTGAAAACACCGCGGAGGTAGCGCCGGGCCCGGCCCTGAACTCACGCGCCATCGGTTTGAAAAACGCGCCGAAACTGTAGGCGACTCCGTAGACGGTGAACAGCGCGACGAACGAGACGGCCACCATCAGCCAGCCGGCCGGCGAATCGAGCTCGGTCAGCGTGAGCTTCAGATCAACGTCAGAAATGCGATTGCGGGAAGAGCTCATGGGCGAGCGGCGGTGGCCCCGAGGGCACGTTGGGCGCCATCCGGAAGGAATTCAGTCATATCGACCCACGAGCTACAAGTGCGGAGGTTCGCAGGCTAATCCGCGGAGCGCTGTCAGTGCGCCGATGCAGGTGCTGCGGCAGCGAGCGGAGCCGCCGGCTCGTCAGCGCAGGTGCCTTCGTCGCAAGCGCAAGTGGCGCCCGCGTTCGTCGCGGTATAACCGCTGCACCAGTCGGTGCAGTTGCCTCTGTTGTCATCGGTCCCGGAGAAGTTCTTGCACTTCCGGGCGACGACGCCGGAGGCATCCTTGGCGGTATAGTCTCCGTGACGATCGATATCCATTGCGAATGCGGACCCAACGGAAAACATCAGCAACAGCGAGACGGCCAATAGGCGACGAACCATTTTTCTCCTGCGGTAAGGGCATTAACGGGCGCCCCCACCGCATACCACTGGCAGACCCTACCAATGTTCGATCGATTTACCAAACGAGCCGCGCTAGACATTGTTCCTGAGGGAACTAAGGGAACTGTCATCATGAAAGGACGCATCACATCGATCACGGCGGGAGACGGCGGAAGATTCGACGGCTATCTGGCGTTGCCCAAAAACGCGAAGGCTCCCGCACTCGTCATCGTCCAGGAAATCTTCGGCGTCAACGATCACATTCGTGAAGTGGTCGATGAGTACGCTGACGCCGGTTATGTCGCGCTCGCGCCCGACATGTTCTGGCGCATCGAGCCCAACGTACAACTCGGCTACACGCCCGAGGAAGTCCAGAAGGCGCGCAGCTACCGGCCGAAGTTCGATATTGATACGGGAGTCCGCGATATCGAGGCGACGATCGCAACCTTGCGCGCGATGACCGAGTGCGATGGCAAGGTCGCTGTGGTCGGATACTGTTTCGGCGGATTGATGGCGTATCTCACCGCGGCGCGCACCGAGGTCTCGGCGGCATCGTGCTACTACGGCGGTGGCATCGACGCGTTTATCGGCGAGGCCAACGCGGTCAAGTGCCCGATTCAGTTTCACTTCGGCGCCAGGGACGCTGCAATTCCGCCCGCGGTGTGGGACAAGGTCCGCGGGGCATTCGCGGGACGCGCGGACGCCGAGGTCTTCGTGTACGAAGGCGCCGAGCACGGTTTTAACTGCACCAGGCGCGCGTCATTCAATCAGAAGGCCTCGAAACTCGCGCGCTCGCGAACCCTCGAGTTGCTTCGAAAAGCGATCGGACCTCGCGCCTGACCGAAGCTTCGGCGCGATGGCGACGCCGCGGAGCATCGGCTACCCTCGCGCCTATGGCGATCAATCGAGTCTGCGTATATTGCGCGTCGAGCCGGCAATGCGATCAGGTTTATCATGACGCGGCGGCGGACCTGGGCGTGATCCTCGCGCGCAATCACGTAACCATCGTGTACGGCGGGGGGAAATCCGGTTTGATGGGAGCGCTCGCCGATGCCGCGCTGGCGGAAGGCGGCCGCGTGATCGGCGTGTTGCCCCGCTTCATGGACGAAGTGGAATGGGGCCATCAGCGCCTGAGCGAATTGATCCTGGTCAACGACATGCACGAACGAAAGCGGCTGATGATCCAGGAGGTCGATGCGGTCATCGCGCTGCCGGGCGCGTGCGGAACCTGGGAGGAATTGTTCGAAGCGATGAGCTTCAAGCGGCTCGGCCTCTATACCGGCCCGATCGTGATCATCAACACCAATCAGTACTATGCTCCGATGATCGAGATGCTCGAGCGCTCGGTCGAGTACCGCTTCATGGACGAGCGACATCGCGCGATGTGGGTGGTGGTGGAAAAACCCGATCAAGTGCCGGATGCGATTCGAAATTCGCCGCCCTGGAGCACCGCCAATCGAAGCTTCGCCGCAGGCTAAACGCTTCCACATCGAAGTGACGCCTACATTTTTCAGGAGTAGGGATGAAACGCCTCAGTACACCAGCGGCGATCGCGGTGGCGATCGTAATCGCACTCTGCCAGGTGGCGGCAAGCGCGCCGATCCCCGGCATCTTCACTTATCACTCCAACAACGCCCGCGACGGCGCGAATCTCAATGAGACCATCCTCACGCCGGCGAACGTAAACTCCTCGACCTTCGGCAAATTGTTTTCACGTAAAGTGGACGGCTACGTCTATGCGGAACCGCTTTATGTCAACAGCGTGGAGATCCCCAGGCTTGGCGCTCGCGAAGTGGTTTACGTCGCCACCGAGCATGACAGTGTCTACGCATTCGACGCGACTGGCGCGATCGCGAGACCATTGTGGAAAGTGAGCTTTCGCCATCCGAAAAAGAAAATCAGGACGGTGCCGGCGGAACTGAGCGGGACCAATGATTTGGCTCCCGAAATCGGCATTACCGGCACTCCCGTCATCGATCCGGCATCCAACACGCTCTACGTATCGGTCGCTACCATGGAGGGGAAGCAAAAGACCTTTTTTCACCGGCTGCACGCCCTCGATCTGGCGACCGGTCAGGAAAAGTTCGGCGGCCCGGTCGAGATCAATGCATTACAGCCGGGTACAGGCGGCGGCAGCGACAATGGAAATGTCGCGTTCGCTCCGATGATCGCCAATCAACGCAGCGGTCTGGCGCTGAACAACGGTATCGTCTACGTGGCCTTCGCATCGCACGGCGATCGAGGTGACTATCACGGCTGGATATTCGGCTACGATGCCGCGACGCTGGAGTTGGTGAGTACGTTCCTCGCGACTCCCAATGGATCGCTGGGTGGAATCTGGATGGCGGGGGGCGCCCCGATGATCGATGCTGACGGCAACGTTTTTGTCGTCACCGGCAACGGCACCTTCAATGCGGATAAAAACGGCGTCGACTACGGCGACAGCGTTTTGAAGCTGGGTCCGACCGATACCTCGAACCTCGACGTGATCGATTTCTTCACCCCCTTCGATCAACAGGCGCTCGAGTTTTTGGACATCGACCTTGGCTCCAGCGGCGTTATCGCGCTGCCGGACCAGGACTCCGGGCCCCAGCATCTTGCCTTCACCGGGGGCAAGGAGGGAACGCTTTATCTAATCGATCGCGACAACATGGGCCATTTCAATACCGACAACGACAGTCAGATCGTCCAATCGATAATGGGACAGACCGCCAACATTTTTTCTACCCCGGCTTATTTCAACGGGATGGTTTATGTCGGTGCCATCGGCGACAACCTCAAGGCTTTCAGCCTCTCCAACGGAGCGCTTTCGACCGAGCCGGTCAGCGCCACCGCGAGAGTGTTTGGATTCACCGGAGCCACGCCGACCATCTCCGCTAACGGCTCCCAGGATGGCATCGTTTGGGCGATCAGAAATGAGAGCACGGCGGTTCTCTACGCCTACGATGCGACGGACCTGGGCGTCGAGCTTTACAGCAGCTCGCAGGCGAAGAGGAACCGCGACAAGATGACTGCCTTCGTCAAATTCACGGTCCCGACGGTGGCGAATGGGCGCGTGTTCGTCGGCTCGAAGAAGCGCCTGACCGTCTTCGGGCTGCTCCGGAAGAAGTAAGCGGCCGCCCTACTCTTCCGCCTTTTTCAAAGCCGCGCTCCGATCCTTCGACAGATCGGCGCGCATGAAATCGGTGGTTTCCGGAAGCCCCAACTCGAACTCGGGCGTTTCGTGAATCTCGATCTTCACCTCGGAGGTTCGACAGTCGAGCAGGTGCCCGCCGTGAGCGTGATCTTCGGTGAGAAAATGAAGATGAAATCCGGGAACATTCACGCCTCCCATAAATTCAGGGGTGAAGAATCCCGCGATGGTTCCGCGCACCTCGTGGAATTCGAAAGTCCGCTGCGTCTCCGCTGCTTGCGATAGCCCGGCAGACTTCGCCTGCTTCCCAACCGCGCGCGTCTTCAGATACTCGAAGGAGCCGTTGATCCTGATCGCGTGGAACAAATTCCTGGAGGGCATCATCGCGCCGATGCATTCGAGCAAGTCCGGATAGCTCATCGGCAGTTTCTTTTCCGCAACGATATCGGGATGGAAGAAGCTCACCGTGGCGAAAGGAGTCCGTTCGGTGTCGGCGACCGGGCGCGCCTCGCCATCGGAACCGATGCGATACACCTTGCCGTCGAGCTCGATCATTTCGCCGTCGAGATCATCGAAGGTGCCGAGCCCGAAGTCGCCATGACTCTTCAATTGCCCGACGGTCAGTTCGCCCTCATTAACGCCTTCCATCAATGCGCCGACGGTGGAACTTTGGTAGATCGTTTCGTCGCCCTGGCCAAGGAATCTGGTTAGCGCTTCGATCACGATTGCCGAGACCGCTTGACCGGTCTGCTTGCGTCGCGCGCGCAGACGCGCCGCCAACCCCGCCGGAATGTGAAGAACCAGACGTGGGGTTCGATTACTAATCTTCGGCTCCTGCCTGCTGAACGTTCTGCATCACGGGTTGAACGATCTCGCCCTCGTGCGCCGATTGCCCTGCGTTAATGGCGACAATGTCGGTGTCGGTAATGCCATGGATAACTTCCACGTGTACGCCGTTGTCGTAGCCGAGCGTGACTTCCGCCAAATGCATTCGACGATCCCGCACGACCGGGACGAACACTTTGCCGTCGTGAAAAACCAAGGCGTCGTCGGGCACCATCGGAGCACTTGAAGGCGTCGCGACCGCGAGAGATACGATCGCGTACATGCCAGGCAGCAATGCCGAATCGCGATTATCCAGGTCCACCTCGACCCGCATCGTGCGGGTTTCTACATTGAGTGCGTTGGGATGCCGCGTGACCGTGCCGGGAAACTCGCGTTGCGGATATTCCCTGACCGTCACTGTGACCTGGTCGCCATTCCTGATGAACGGCGCCGCACTCTGCGGCACATCGGCATAAATCCTCAACGGAGTGAGCGTCGCCATAGTCAGAATCGGGACGCCTCCCGCCGTAGCGCTGGTGGACTGCGGAACCAAAGCACCGGGATCGACATTGCGCGCCGTGATGATTCCATCGAAAGGCGCCTTGATTACCTCATAAGCCTGAGTCGCGACGAGTTGGTTTAGAGCCTCCTTCGCCTGGAGCATCGCGGCGCGCGAATCATCGGCAGTCTGCTGCGCAACCACGCCTTTTCGCGCGAGCGTCTGGGTGCGGTCATCGGTCAATTTCTGAACCTCGTATGTCGCGCGCGCGTTCGCCACCTGATGATCAAGTTCCGGAGAGTCCAACACCGCGAGCACCTGCCCCTGCTTGACCCGGTCGCCCTTGTCGACCTTGATCGTCTTCAGGTAGCCGGCAACCTTCGCGTAGATCGGCGTTTCGACGAAGCCATGAATGCTCGCGGGAATTTTGAGCTCGCGTGACTTCGGACTATGCATCACTTTGGTCACCAGAACCCGTTTGCCCTGCTGATATTCGCGTTCCAGTTCGGTGCTCTGCCGTCCGACCCAAAGCTCGCGAGCGAGAACCAATCCGGCGGTCAATCCAACCACCAGCATCACTGCGCCGATCCATCCAGCCACAAAGACTTTGCTGGTCGGCGGTGGGGTGAAAGTCTTCGGATCTTCTTCAGCCATCAGATGAGGTTCTTCATGCGCCCGGCAGCGTGATCGCGTCTATCTCGGCATCGCGCTCGTGTTTGCCCTTGATGCTTCCACCGAACATCGAGTACACCGCCGGCACCACCAGCAGCGTCATCGCGGTCGCCGCCAGCAATCCCCCGATCACCGCACGTCCCAGCGGCGCGTTCTGTTCCGAACCCTCGCCAATCGCGAGCGCCATCGGCAGCATGCCGAGGATCATCGCCAGCGCGGTCATCAATACCGGGCGCAACCTGATAGTCGCCGCCTCGATCGCGGCCGCCGCCGGAGTGTAACCGTCCTCGCGAAGCTCGTTGGCGAAGGTTATCACCAGGTTGCCGTTCGCAACGCCGACTCCTACCGCCATGATCGCTCCCATCATCGATTCGACGTTGATCGTGGTGCCCGTCACCACCAGCATCCACAACACTCCGGCGAGCGCGCCCGGCACCGCCAACATGATGATGAACGGCTCCAGCCATGACTGGTAACTCGAAACCATCAGCAGATAGACCAGAATAATCGCGAGCACCAGGCCCAGTTCGAGCGAACCGAAGGAGTCGCGCATCGCCTGGCTTTGACCGCGAATCACCACTTCGGTTCCACGCGGAAGCTGGCCCATCGAATCGATCGCGTGCTGAACGTCGCTCGACGACGACCCGAGATCGCGCCCGCTCACGCCCGCATTGACGTCGATGACACGCTGAACGGTGTAGTGATCCAGCACGGCAGGCTCGACAGTCTGGTGCACGGTGGCAACGTTCCCCAGGAATTGCGGCGCGTGAACGGCTCCATCCTGGGTGGCGGTCAGCGGAGTGTTCACCAGCTCGCCAACCGAGTCGATGATATGCTGCGGCACCTGCAGGTTGACGTTGTAGTTCACCCCATTCTTTGGATCGAGCCAGAAATTCGGCGACAACAGGAAACTCGAGCTGAGCGAGATCAACAGGTTGCTGGCGACTGCGGATTGGTCGACTCCCAGTTGCAGCGCCTTGGCGCGATCGACGTTGACCCGCAGCGTCGGATAATCGAGGCGCTGAGCAATTCGGATATCGGTCAATCCCGGAATCCGATGCATCTTGTTCTGGAGTTGGGATGCGATCTCGTAGTCCGAGTTGATGTCGTTGCCGATCACCTGCACGTCGATCGCGGCCGGAAGTCCGAAATTGAGCACCTGGCTGACGATATCGGCGGCCTGGAAGTAACCCTCGACGTCCGGAAAATCGTGCGCCAGCAGTTTGCGAATAGCCTCCGTGTACTGCGCCGTCGGACGATGCCCCGGCTTGAGCTGGATGAGCATGTCCGAATCCTGTGGGCCAACACTGTCGGTCTGATAAAATGCCAGATTGTAGAACTGCGGCAGACCGACAGTGTCGCTGATATCGCCAAGGTCCCGCCGTGGGATGATTTTGCGGATCGCGCGCTCGATGTTGTCGACAATCCGCTCGGTTTCCTCGATGCGCGTGCCGGTTGCGGCGCGAATGTGAAGTTTCATCATGCCCGCGTCGATGGTCGGAAAAAAATCCTGCCCCGCGACCGGAATCAACACCACGCTTGCCAGCACCACGATCGATACGCAACTGAGGCATAATATCCGCTGCGCGATGAACTTCGACAGCACCATCCGGTAGCGTTCCTTGAACCGATCGAAGCCGGCATCGAAGCTGGTCACGAATCGATTCCACCACCCGGTACCGCCACCCACATTCTCCTCGTGATATTCAGAGAGCAGGTAGCGCGCCATGCTCGGCACCAGCGTGCGCGAGAGCAGATACGAGGTGAGCATCGAGTACACCACCGCGAAGGCGAGCGGCGTGAACAGATACTTCGCCACGCCACCGAGCAGAAATACCGGAAAAAACACGATGCAGATCGCGAGCGTGCCGACAAACGCAGGTGTGGCAATCTGACTGGCGCCATCGAGGATCGCGACCAGCAGCGGTTTTCCCATCGCATGATTGCGATGGATGTTTTCGATTTCCACCGTCGCGTCGTCGACCAGCATCCCGATCGCAAGCGCGAGTCCGCCCAGCGTCATGATGTTGATGGTCTGGCCGGAGAGTTTCAGCCCGATGATCGCGGTCAGTATCGATAGCGGAATCGATACGATGACGATCAGCATGCTGCGCGGCGAACCGACAAAGACCAGCACCATGATCGCCACCAGCGTCGCGGCGATCACTGCTTCGCGCACCACCTCCCATAGCGCATTGCGCACGAACTGCGACTGGTCGAAAGCGATCGACATCTTCATGCCGGCGGGCGCGGTAGCCATGATCGAGGGCAGCCGCCGCTTGACCTTGCTCACCACCGCCATCGTCGAGGCTGCCGCATGCTTGATGATCGCGAGGTAAGTGCCGCGCGTGCCATTCACACGCACGACGTTGGTCTGGACCACGTGCGAGTCGCGAACCGGCGCGACGTCGCCTAGAAAAACCGGGGTCTGACCCACCATCTTGACCGGAAGCTGATCGAATTCCTTGATGTGGTCGGGACTTCCATTGAGCTCGACGTAGTACTCCCGATTGCCGATCTTCACGCTCCCCGCAGGCAGGATCACGTTGGAGCGGTTGAGTGCATTGCTGACGTCATTGGCGGATAGCGAGTTGGCATACAGAGCTGCCGGATCGAGGTTCACCATGATGGCGCGGCTGCGTCCGCCGTAGGGCGCCGGCGAAGAGAGCCCCTCAATCGTGAACAGCTTGGGCCGAATGAAGTTCAGGCCGTAGTCGAACAACGCCTGTTCGGAAAGCGTTTCGCTGGCAACGTTGAGCTGCGCGACTGGAACGTTCGCGGCGTTGTAGTCGATCACATTCGGCGCCTGGATGCCGGGGGGCATGATCTTCAGAATGCTCTGCGTCACCGAAGTCATCTGCGCGATTCCGCCCGCCGTGCTCTCGCCCGCGTGGAAATAGACCTTCATTAAACCCACGCCTTGTATCGATCGCGATTCGATATGCTCGATCCCGTTGACGGTGGTCGAAAACGCCCGCTCGGTGATGAAAACTACGCGGCGCTCCATATCGATCGCGGGCAGCCCGGGGTAGTTCCAAATCACCATCACCACCGGCAGATCGATCGCGGGGAAAATGTCGATGTTCATCAAGCCGAAGGAGAGCACGCCGAGCACCAGCATCAGGGCCGCCATCACCGCGACGGAAAGCGGACGGCGCAGGGCGAAGCGTACTATCCACATGAGCGGGCGCTACTCAGCACGTTGGAGCACTTTCGAAAAAGTTGGGGTCGAAACGAGAATATGGCAGCGATCCGAGGCTGGCAAGGCGAGCTATTTCCTGGCGCGCGCGGCCGCCTTTGGACGCGACGCCGCGGGCCTGGGCGGATGCAGCATCGTGAGCAAACGCCCAAGTAAAGGCCGCATCTGACCGCGCTGCACGATCGCATCGAGCATCCCGTGGGCGAGGAGAAATTCCGCGCGCTGAAAATCGGCCGGGAGATCCTCGCCGGTGGTCTGCTTGGTGACGCGGCGGCCGGCAAATCCGATTAATGCGCCGGGCTCCGAGATATTCAGGTCGCCCAGCATCGCGAACGACGCCGCAACTCCGCCGGTGGTCGGATCGCACAATATCGAAATGAAGGGGAGTCGCGCGTCGCGAAAGCGCGCGATCGCGGATGACACTTTCGCCATCTGCATCAGCGAAAGCGCGCCCTCCTGCATCCGCGCGCCGCCCGAGGCGGCAAACAACACCAGCGGGAGCGAACTGGCCAACGCGTGATCGAAAAGCCGCGCCAGTTTTTCGCCCACCACCACGCCCATACTGCCGCCCATGAATTCGAAATCCATGATCGCCAGCGCGATCGGATGCTCTTCGATGCTCGCGGTGCCGACTACTACCGCGTCGCTCCGGCCGCTGGAGGTGCGCGCCGCGTCGAGGCGGCTCGGATAGGGCTTGCTATCGACGAATTCAAGCGGATCGCCGATGGCGACGTCGGCAAACAGCTCGCGCCAACTGCCCCGGTCGGCGGTGATCGAAAGGCGCTGACTCAGCGTGAGCCTGAAATGATGACCGCACTTGCCGCATACGTTGAGATTGCGTTCGACTTCTTTTCGAAACGCAATCTCCTTGCAGCTCGGGCACTTGACCCAAATATCTTCCGCCGGGGCTTCGCCCGGTTTCTCGATGTGCAATGTCTCGCGCTCAGCCATTCGTGCACCCATCTAGCTCGCAACGGCGGACTCGATGCGCGACCTCGCCGCCTTGATCGCGTTCTTCATCGATCCTACCAGTTCACCAACCTTCTTCACGAGGTCCGCGGCATCGAGGTTCGCCTCTATCAACAGCGACAGCGCACTGCCGACCACCACCGCATCCGAAAAGCGCGCGACCTGCGCCGCCTGCGCCGGCGTGGAGATTCCGAAGCCCACGCCGATCGGCAGATCGGTGACACCGCGAAGATTGTTGACGTGTTCCTCGATATCGGAAGCCAGCGCCGTTCGCGCACCGGTTACGCCCGTGACCGACACGTAATAGATGAAGCCGCTCGCGGAGCGCACCACTTTGCGCGCGCGTTCGATGGACGTGGTCGGCGCGAGTACATAAATGATATCGAGGCCGTTGGCGCGCGCCGCAGTTTTCAGCTCACCGGCCTCCTCAGGCGGGAGATCGATGACCAGCAGCGCGTCGATTCCCGCGCGCGCGGCGTCGGCGCAAAGCCGCTCGCATCCGTAGTGGAAAATCGGATTGAAGTATCCGAACAGGATGAGCGGAATCTCGGTCTCCTTGCGCAACTCGCTCACCATCGCGAGGATCGCGGCGAGCGAGGCGCCTGACTTGAGTCCGCGTTGCGCCGCGCGCTGATTGGCCGGCCCATCCGCCATCGGATCGGAAAATGGCACGCCGAGCTCGATGATATCGGCGCCGCGCGCGTCGAACTCGCGCACCAGCGCGGCGGTGGTATCGAGATCGGGATCGCCGGCTACTACAAACGGGACCATTGCGCTCTCGTTGCGCGCGCGCAGTTCACGAAATTTCGCCGCGATTCTATGTTTCATCACTGACATCCTAAAGCTGCGCTCCCAGCGCGCCGGCGATCGTATGCATGTCCTTGTCGCCGCGTCCCGACAGATTGATGATCATCAATTGATCCGGGCGCATCGTGGGTGCGAGCTTCGCCGCGTGCGCCACTGCATGCGAGCTCTCCAGCGCCGGAATAATTCCTTCGGTCTCGGAAAGAAGCTTGAGGGCATCGAGCGCCTCGGCATCGGTGACCGCGACGTACTGCGCGCGCCCGCTCTGATTGAGGAAGGCGAGCTCAGGGCCGACTCCCGGATAGTCGAGGCCCGCGGCGATCGAATGGGTTTCGCGAATCTGCCCCAGCTCATCCTGCAGCAGGTAGGTTTTATTGCCATGCAGCACGCCCACGCTGCCCGCATTGATCGTCGCGGCATGGGATGACGTATGGAGACCGAGCCCCGCCGCTTCGACGCCGACCATCGATACACCAGCGTCTTTGATGAACGGATAGAACAGCCCAATCGCATTGGAACCGCCATTGACGCATGCGACCAGAACGTCGGGCAGGCGATTCTCCTTCTGCAGGATTTGTTTGCGCGCCTCGCGCCCGATCACCGATTGAAAGTCGCGCACGATCATCGGATACGGATGCGGCCCCGCCGCGGTACCAATCAGGTAGTAGGTGTTACGCACGGTCGCGATCCAATCGCGCAACGCTTCGTTGAGCGCATCCTTGAGGCTCTTGCTGCCGGCATCGACGGCGGTGACCTTGGTGCCCAGCAGCTTCATGCGAAACACGTTGAGCGCTTGGCGCTCGACGTCGATCGAACCCATGAAGACTTCGCACTCGCGTTGAAACAGCGCCGCCATCGTCGCGGTCGCGACGCCATGCTGACCGGCGCCGGTCTCGGCGGTGATGCGGGTCTTGCCCATCCGCACCGCAAGCAGCGCCTGGCCAAGCGCGTTGTTCACCTTGTGCGCGCCGGTGTGGCAGAGATCCTCGCGCTTGAGGTAAATCTTCGCGCCGCCGAGCCGTGCGGTGAGATTCGCGGCATGATAAAGCGGCGTCGGGCGTCCAACGAATTCGCGCGAGCGATATTCCAATTCACGTTTGAAGGCGGGGTCGCGCCGCGCCTCATGGTAGGCCTTCTCCAGTTCGGCCAGCGCCGGCATCAGAGTTTCGGCGACGTATTTTCCGCCGAACTCGCCGAAGTGGCCGTGGCTATCGGGCAGACTTGGCATTGCGAATGAATCTCCTGAGTTGGTCGTGGTCCTTGATGCCGGGAGCGGATTCGACTCCGCTCGCGACATCGACTGCATACGGTGCGAGGTCGGCGGCCTCACCCACATTATCGGGATTCAAGCCTCCCGAGATGAACACGCGGGTCAAATCGAGTCCGCGCAGATCGGACAGGGGCCGTTTCTCGCCGGTCCCGCCGTAAAGTCCCGGATGATAGGTATCGAGCAGCGTATATATAGATGATGGGGACGCAGCGGGCTCGAACTTCTGCCCACGCTTTAACCGCAACGCGCGAATGACCGGCACCGGCCATCCCTCGAGAAACGAATCGGGCTCGTCGCCGTGGAATTGGAGCAAGTCCAGTCGCGCTCGCTCCAGACACGTCGTGACGAATTCGCGGGTCGCATTGACGAAGACCCCGACCACCCTGCACGAAGCTCTGGTTGCCGCGCTGATTTCGCAAGCGCGCTCGGGCGACACGCAGCGCGGGCTCGGCGCGTAGAAGTTCACCCCGATCAGGTCGGCGCCGAAATCGATTGCGGCGAGCGCGTCGTCGACTCGTGTGATGCCGCAGATTTTCACTTTTACCGTCATCGCGCGGCAACTCCGTCGAGCGCGCTCAGCAGTTCGGGCAGCTTGGCGGCTGGATTGCCGTCGCGCAGGAGGCTTTCGCCGATCAGAAACGCGCGCGCGCCGGCCGCATCGAGGCGACGGATATCCTGGGGCGCGCTGATTCCGCTTTCACTGACGATCAGCGCATCGCCGCGGTAGTCTGCCAGTAACTTCTCGGTCACTGCGAGGTCGGTCACAAACGTGTGCAGGTCGCGATTGTTGATCCCGATCAGCTCGGCGCCGATGCGGCTTGCGAGCGCGAACTCCTCGGGATTGTGAACCTCGACCAGCGCGGCCATTTTGACTTCACGCGTAAGCGCCGCCAGCGATCGCAACTCGCCCTCTTTCAGCATCGCGACAATAAGCAGGATGCAGTCTGCACCGGCCGCGCGGGCCTCGTAGATCTGGTACGGATGAAAGATGAAATCCTTGCGCAGGAGCGGAAGCTCGACCGCTTGGCGGACCGCGCGCAAATCTTCAAGTGTTCCTTTAAAATGCCGATCGGTCAGCACCGAAATCGCTGCGGCGCCGCACGCGGCATAGTCGCGCGCCACCGCTTGCGGATCGAGGTTGGGCAGGATGTCGCCTTTGCTTGGCGATGCGCGCTTGATTTCCGCGATGATCGCGGGACGGCGCGCGCGCAAAGCGGCGATGAAATCGCGCGGCGGCGGCGCATCTTTCGCGCGCGCAACGATCGCGACGTCGCTGATAACTTTGCGCTGAGCTCTAACCTCCTCGCGCTTGGCGGCGAATATTTGATCGAGTATCGAGCTCATTTTGCCCTGGCTTTGGTTTTGACTTTTCTTCGCGACGGCTGCGCTATCGTGGTGATCCGACGCATTTCTGCGACTACTTCGAGCGCCCGTTCCGATTCGATGACTGCGCGCGCCTTGTCTACACCTTCGGCCAGCGATGCAGCCTTGCCGCCGACGTAAATCGCGGCGCCGCCGTTGAGCGCGAGTATATCCTGCGCGGGTCCTTCCTCGTCCCCCACCAAGGCGGCCCGCAACAGCCGGGCTGAATGCCTGGGATCATCGGCGCGAAGCCTGCTGCGTCCGGCGCGCTCGATTCCGAATTGCTCGGGCTCGATGATGTATTCGGAAATCGCTGTGCCGCGAATTTCTGCGACCCTGGTCTCGGCGCTGATGGAAATCTCGTCGAGGCCGTCGAGGCCATGAACGACCATGGCATGGTCGGTGCCGAGGATCGCGATCGCGCGCGCCACTTCCGCGAATAGATGCGCCTCGGCTACGCCGGTGACCTGGCGCGCGGGCGACGCAGGATTCACCAATGGCCCCATCAGGTTGAACAGCGTGCGAGTCGCCAGTGTGCGGCGCAGTTTTGCGAGGCGCGCCATCGCTGGATGATACGCAGGTGCGAAGATGAAGCAGCATCCCGCGTCGCGGAGGCATTTTCGTAAAATCGGCGGCTCGCAATCGACCTTGATGCCGAATTCCTCGAGGACGTCGGCGCCGCCGACCTTGCCGCTAATGGCGCGATTGCCGTGCTTGGCGACCGGGACCCCGGCAGCCGCGGCGATCAGCGCTGCTCCGGTGGAAATGTTGAAGGTCCCGGCGTTGTCGCCCCCGGTGCCGCAGGTATCGAGTAGACGGCCGATGCCCAGCTTCAGCACGCGGGCGCGACGGCGCATCGCTCGCGCACAGCCCGCGAGCTCGTCGCCGGTCTCGCCTTTCATTTTAAGCGCGATGAGAAACGCCGCGGTCAACGGCTCCGGAACATCGCCGTCGAGTACTGCGCCAAACGCCCGCTCCGCCTCGTCGGCCGACAGTGCGCGGCGTGCGAGAACCGCCTCATATGCCGATGCGAATTCGCTCACGCGGCGACCCGCTTCAGAAAGTTCCGCAACAGGTGTTTTCCTTCCGGCGTGCCGATCGACTCGGGATGAAACTGCACTCCCTCGACGAACAGCTCCTTGTGCCGCAAGCCCATGACCTCGCCTTCGGCGGTGCGCGCACTGACTTCGAGACACTCGGGAATGGAGTTCGGGTCCACGATCAGCGAATGATAACGCATCGCCTCGAACGGATTCGGCATCCCTTCGAAGATGCCGCGGCCGTCGTGGATAACCGGCGAGGTTTTGCCGTGCATCAAACGCGGCGCATGAGCTACGTGGCCGCCAAACGCCTCGCCCATGCATTGCTCGCCGAGGCATACGCCGAGGATCGGCAGCTCGCCGGCGAGTTCCTTGAAAATCGCCAGCGAGATTCCCGCCTCCTTGGGCGTGCAGGGGCCGGGCGACACCACGATCGCGTCGGGATGAAGCGCGCGCACGCCCGCGACATCGATCATGTCGTTGCGCTTCACGATTACGTCGGCGCCAAGCTCGCCGAGATATTGAACCAGGTTGTAGGTGAACGAGTCGTAGTTATCGATCATCAATAGCCGCATGATGCTACCTGCCTAGCGCGATCGCGGCGGTCTCAAACTCGCGCGCGGCGTTAAGCGCACGAATCATCGCGCGCGCCTTGTTGACGGACTCCTCGAACTCCGCGCCCGGATCGGAATCGGCGACTACGCCGCCGCCGGCCTGCACGTAGACGCGATTGTTCTTGATCAGGAGGGTGCGCAACGCGATCGCGGTGTCGGTATTGCCGGTGTAGCTGAAATAGCCGACCGCGCCGGCATAGACGCCGCGGCGCACCGATTCCAGCTCGTCGATAATTTCCATCGCGCGGATTTTCGGCGCCCCCGAAACGGTGCCCTGCGGAAACGTCGCGGCGAACGCATCGAAGGCGTCGCACTCGTCGCGCAGCTCGCCGGTGACGTTCGAAACGATGTGCATCACGCTGTAGTAGCGCTCGACCACCATCAGCTCCGTGACCTTGACCGAGCCTATTTTCGCAACCCGCCCGACGTCGTTGCGGCCGAGGTCAACCAGCATGATGTGCTCGGCGCGCTCCTTGGGATCGGCGAGCAACTCCTTCTCGAGGTCAACATCCTCGTGCTCGGTTTTGCCGCGCGGGCGGGTTCCCGCAATCGGCCGCAGGGTGATCTCCTTGCCCTCGACCCGCACCATCACCTCGGGCGATGCGCCCACAATCGTGTGATCGCCGAGGCGCAGGTAGAACATGTAGGGCGACGGATTGATGGTGCGCAGGCTGCGGTAGATGTTGAAGGGATGAACTTCGAGCGGCGCCTCGAAGCGCTGCGAGGGCACCACCTGGATGATATCGCCGGCGGTGATGTACTCCTTGGCGCGCGACACCATCGTCATGTAGGCCTCGCGATTGGTGTTGGAGGTGACCGCGACCGGCGCATCGAAAGCGATCGCAGCGCCCTCCAGCCGGGGTGGAATGACGGGACCGGCCAGGCGCTCGATCATCTCGGCAATCTTGCGCTGCGCGTGCTCGTAGCCTTCGCGCGGGGAAGCGAACTCGTTGACCGCGACATTGACGATAATCGTCAGCGACTGCCGGACATTGTCAAACATGATGACGCAATCGGTGAACATCATGTAGAGGTCGGGAGTGCCGAGGTCGTCGTGTGCGCGCGCGGGGATACGCGGCTCGAAGCATCGCACGATGTCGTAGGCGAGGAAGCCGACCGCGCCGCCGAAGAAACGGGGCAAGCCGGGAATTTCCGGGGCCTTGAAGCGCTTAACTTCCTTGCGCAGTTCCGCGAAGGCATTGGGAGCGACGCGCGATTCGGTGCCGCGTCCCGGGCGGATGACATCGGTGCGGTCGCCGCGCGCGCGGATCACCATCGAAGGTTCGGAGCCCAGAAAGGTATAGCGTCCCCACTTTTCGCCGCCGCGAACGCTTTCGAGGAGGAACGCGTAGTCGCCGCGCGCAACCTTCAAAAACGCCGAGACCGGGGTTTCGAGGTCGGCGGCAATCTCGCGGCTGACGGGAATCAGGTTGAACCCGTCGCGCGCGAGCCGCTCGAATTGTTGCAGGTCGGGCAACAGCAGCATTTGGTTTTCTCCCATCCTCCAGCCGGGGATCCCGCCGCCTCTTCGACAAAGGAAAAGGGCCGCAGGATTCGCCCGCGGCCCTTTGGATCAACTGGTTTTGTGATGGACTACAAAACCGGCGCGCAGGCGAATGCCTTGGTGTACCACCACCAGTTCGCCCGAGCGTTGCGGTTCACGTATTCCATTACCGTCATTAAGTATGATCAGTTCGCGTCCCTGTCAACCGACCGCGATTATGGGGCACTGGCCGAATTAGGCCACTGAGGTTTTCAAATTAGGCCACTCGGTTACTGAAGCTGAATCGAGATCAGCAAAACCTCTTTCGTGTCGAATGTGTAATACAAAACCGCATCGCGATCCGGCGGAATATGGATCGTGAGATACCGAGAGTGGAGAGTGAGGGCTGGTCTGCTTGCCTAACTTTGGATTGCGCGAGAGAACGAACGTCGCGCCTTCCATGAGTTCGTCCGCCTTCTTATGGTCGGATTCAATCGCGAGTAGTTCTTTCCGGAAGTAGGTGTCTTCGACAATATCCAGATTAGGTAGCACGCGATTCGAGCCATTTTTGAGCGCGCTTTTCGATAACGCTTGCGTGCTTAATCTGTTTCTCGCTCAAATCCGCCGTTCCAAGTAGCGCGACCGAATATGGAATGATCTCTTTCTTTTCAGCGAGAAACCAGCCGACAAATTCATGCGAATTCTCGCTGATCTGAGTAGCGGACATTTTCCAAAACCGCTTTATCGTGCGGTCGATAAGAACGATTTCATCCGATGAGAACATCGACAGTTCGGCTTCGCGCAGCGCGATTGGCCGTTTTTGGGTATATCCAAAAAAAGGTTCTTCCCGCAGGGCAAGATGGCCGTGGCGCTGCATATCCTTAAGGATTGGAAACATTCGCTTAGGTGCGGGCCCTTGCTCCAAAGCTTGATATGGCTGTTCGGTCACTGACTTCCCAGTGCGCCGATATGCCACGAAGTCGATATTGAAAAGCAGTTTATTTAGCTTTACGACGCCAAAAAAACTGTCTCCTTCTGATTCCTGGGCGATATGCAACACCAACTCGCGGAGCTTTTTATTCGAGTCTGTGAGTTTATAGCGCACGTTTCGATTCTAGCGAATGCGCGCGCCGGGTGTAAGAGGCCGTTAAGTCATTGTTTTCATTGACCTTTCTTCGGGCTTGGCCTTGTAGCCGCTCTCCCGCCACTGATCACGTACGGTTTGAACGGTGTGCGCCCGCCCAGCGTATCGGGGCGAGTGACCGGCGGTAGCGGCGGTGCGTCTTCCGGCTCTTGCGCTGCCGTCGATCAGCTCCCCAATCGTCCAGATATGATCCGTGACGCCCACGGCCATCGCTGGCGTCATGCGCAGCGTTTCGTGGACGCGGCAGAGATTGTAGAAGCAAACCCACAGAGCGATTGCAGCCAGATGGTTCGCGAGTTTCTTGCTGAATGCGTTGGTGAGGCGGGTGAACCGGCGCATCTGCATCCGGGTCGATAGATTGAACCGCTCCACGTATGACGTGCTGATGTATTCTTCCGCTGGCCTGCCTCTTATCACTGTCCGTTCCGAGCCGGTGACTTTGCTTGGCGAGTAGCGATGCGCTGCATCGGTCGCGGTGCCTTCGACCGCGTAGTGCTTCACGATGGTAGCGTAATCGACTTCATGGCCGAACGTTGCTTCCATCGCGGACGAATAGCCCGGATACCCATCGCTCGTGATCTGGACACGATTCACGATGCGTTGTCGCAGATCGCCCAGAAACTCCCGCGTAGAGGCGTCGTTCCGTTTTCCGACCGGTATAGCTGATGATCGCCTTCTGCGTGGCTGCCAGCGCGATGTAGAGCCAGCAATCGCCACGCGGCTGCGCTCGCGTAATCCATGGCAAGACTTAAAGGTTGGCGTGCTCTCGCCAAGGCAGGTTCACGCGAAGTACTTTCCATTGTCGATGTTTGTCCGAATCTACGAATGAAAAGGCTTCGTCCGCTGCGAGAGCCATCATCGAGCAATTGTGAAGACCGTGGGGCGATCCGCCTAAGAAGAAGCGCCCACAGCCGTGAAATCAGGCCACTTCACCATTCAAACCTAGGCCACTGACGGGCAACCTAGGCCACTACCCGATTATGGGACGTAGGTGTCCTTGTATTTCGCGCGCAACTGCTGCTCGGCGGCACTCGCCTCTTCCTGACTCTGATAGGGACCGACGCGGACCCGCCACCAGGTCTGACCCGAAATATCAGTGGGGACCATGAAGGCGTGGTAACCGAGCTTCTGCAATCGGGTGGTCATCTGCTCGGCGTTGGTGCGATCCATCACCGCATCGATTTGGATGTTGAATGGCTTGTGCCGCGGGCTCGAGCCATCGGTTGTGGATGCATACTTCTGCGGCGGATTCGACACTACCGGTTTGGTCACGCGAGGCTTGTCCGCGCTTGCAGTATCAGGGATCTTCGCAGGCGAAACCGAAGCCGGAGCGTTCGCGACTGTGCGAGATGGAGGCGATGCGACGGGACCGGCATTGGCGTCCATCGATAGCGAGGACGCGGAATCGAGGCCACCTGATGGCTTCGATTTGGCGCCCGCCTTGGCTGAGGCTGATTGCGTCGAGCCGCCCGCGTCCGGCGATTTGGGTGCGGCCTGCTGAACCAGGTCCGAAGCCGGCGGAGGATTGGGCAACGGATAAACGCTCGCGGCTTGGGAGGCTTCGGGAGCGGTGTTGCGCGCCATGTCGTATCCCGCGAACAAGCCGAGGGCGAAAACAATGACCGACAGACTCGCGAGACCAACCAGGATCAGAATCGCCCCCCCGGTTTTGATCTCAAAACGCATAGTCTTCCCTTACATGCGCTCCGGAGCGGTAACGCCGAGCAACTCGAGGCCGAGTGCGATTCCCGACTTGAGGAGGCCGGCAAGATAGAGCCTCGACAGGCTGAGTTCGCGCTCCGGGCCGATTATACGATTGCTCGCTTTGTTGTAGTAGCGATGAAACTCCCCAGCCAATTCGAGCAGATAAAACGGCATACGATGAGGCTCGAGAGCCTGAGCGGCTCCAGTAGCCACCTCAGGAAAGTCTAGCACACGTTTAGCCAAATCCAGTTCTTCGAGGGAGAGGAGGTCGAGGTCGATTTTCGACGTATCGTCGGGAAGCATCAGGCCGGCCTTTTCGGCCTCGCGAAACACGCTGGCGAGGCGCGCATGGGCATACTGGACATAGAAGACCGGATTTTCGGGCGCCTGCTTCTTCGCGAGGTCGAGATCGAAATCGAGGTGGCTATTATGTTTGCGAAACAGAAAGAAAAAACGAACTACATCGGCACCCACCTCTTCGATCAGTTCATCGAGGGTTACGTAGGTCGCCTTGCGGGTCGACATCTTCACCTTTTCGCCGGCGCGGGTGAGCGTGACGAACTGATAGATGATGGCCTTGATGCGCGTGGTTTCGTGCCCCAGCGCCTTGACCGCCGCGATGACATCTTCATGCTCCGCGATGTGGTCGGCGCCGAAGACATCGACGATCAGATCGTATCCGCGCTCCAGCTTCTCGATGTGATAGGCGATATCGGGGGTCCGATAGATCGGATCCGCATCGTCACCGGAGCGCACCAGAACCCGATCCTTGGGTAGGCCGAGCGGCTCCGCCCGCAGCCATAGCGCGCCGTCGTGCCTGGTGACGAGGCCGCGATCTTCGAGGCCCGCGATGACGCGCTCGACGCGGCCGTCGCGAACCAGGTCCAGCTCGTTCTTGAACGTATCGAAATGGATGAGCAGCGTTTTGCAGGTCGCAAGAATCTCGGCGAAGATCGCCTTCACCGCCGCCGCACGGAAGACCTCGCGATCCTCGGTGTCCGCCAGCGCATCGCCCTGCTCGGTCCGCAGCGCGCGCGCGATTTCACGAATGTACTCGCCCTGGTAACCGTCCTCGGGCATCGACGCCTCGCGCCCAAGCTCCTGCAGATAGCGCACGCGGACCGACTCGCCGAGTAACCGCATCTGACGACCGCCGTCATTGAAGTAGTACTCGCGATTGACCCTGAATCCGGCCGCCTCGTACAACCTCGCGATGGTGTCGCCCAGCACCGCGTTGCGCCCGTGTCCGACGGTCAGCGGCCCGGTCGGGTTCGCGGATAGAAACTCCACCTGCACCGTATCGTTGCCGCTCTCGCGAATCTGCCATTTGCGTGGACGGAAAAAGCTGCGGCCTTCCGCGACCGCACGCCGCATCTCGCGATGCCAATAGAGTGGCGCCATTCGGAAGTTGAGAAATCCCGGACCAGCGACGGTTACTTCTTTCACATCGTCAGGAAGTTCGATGTGCTCCCGAATTGTCTCACCGATCGCGCGCGGCGGCTTGCCCTCCGCGCGTGCCAGCGCGAGCGCCACATTCGAGGCGATATCGCCGTGTGACGGATCCTTGGGCGATTCGGTCCCAACCGCCACTCTGGCAGATTTCAGCTTTCCGCCTGCGTGAGCCTTGTCGATTGCCGCGGAGATAATGGAGACGATGAGGTCTTTCATCAGATGAGGGATTCATGGTGCCAGATAGCGGCGATGGTGTTAAGGCGGTCGCTTGACGCGTAGCGAGTAGCGATGCGAGCGTTGGGAGCGAACGAGGTGAAGCATGGAGCTTGAACTTGCCGGCAAAGTGGCAATCGTCAGCGGCGGCAGCAAGGGCATCGGACGCGCCGCCGCATTGGGTTTCGTCAAGGAAGGAGCCTCGGTGGTGGTTTGCGCGCGCGGCCGCCAGGCGCTGGATGCGACCATCGATGCGGTCGGACCTGCGGGACGCGAGCGTATCGTCGCCGTCGCCGCCGACCTTACCGATCCGGCCGCGATTCAGCGCGTCGTCGATAGCGCGATCTCCGAATTCGGGCGCATCGACATTCTGGTTAACAATGCCGGGAGCGCGCGGCCTGGCGACTTTCAGAAAATCTCCGACGACGATTGGAAGCTCGACTTCGAACTGAAGTTTTTCGGCTATGTGCGAATGGCGCGCGCGGCGATGGCGCGGATGGCCGAACGCAAAAGCGGCGTCATTGTTAATGTGATCGGAACCGGCGGATTGATTCCCTCGGCGGGCTACATGGTCGGCGGTGCCGCGAATGCGGCCCTCAATCATTTCACCAAGGCTCTCGCCGGCGAAGGTGCCAAGCACGGGGTGCGCGTGGTGGGAATCAATCCTGGGCCGATTCTGACCGAACGATTGCAATTGTTCCTCGAACAGCGCGCTCGCGAGGCGGGAGGAACACGCGGCACCGATGAAATCTTGCGCCGGATGACACCGCTAGGCCGGCCGGGCAATGCGGATGAAGTGGCCGACCTGATCCTGTTCCTCGCCTCGCCGCGCGCGGCGTTTATCCACGGCGCGAACATCACCATCGATGGCGGCGCCAACCCCGGTCTCATCGGCTGAAACTGGTTTAGGGAAGCGATGAATGGCGCCCTCTGCGGGATTTGAACCCACGACCCCAGGATTAGGAATCCTGTGCTCTATCCATCTGAGCTAAGAGGGCGCGCCCAATACGACTCAACGACTCTTCGCGGTTTCGCGATTCAATTCAACCGGACTCGGAGGAATCATTCCATCGCCGGCGCCTTCTTCGGAATGTGCGTCAGGGGTGGCCTTGCGCACGATCGGGCAGCTCCTGGATGACTCGCAATAGACGGGAAAGACGCCGCCGGCCAGAGAACGCCGGATTTCCTGAAAGGCAGCACCGTTGCGAGTCTCCTCAATGAATTGTTCGATCGAACGGCTCCCGCGCTCGCTCCATCGAGCCAGCGGCTTTCGCCCATAACAACAGGGAAAGATGCCGCGGTTGAGAACATACAGGCTTTTCCACGGCTCACTGCAAAGGGGCTGGTTCTCGGACGCTGCATGACCCGCACGAAAATCCCTCCAATCGACATACAGATTAACACCCATCTCGTCGGCCGCCGACTGCGCCTCGGTCCCGATCTCATCGAGCTCGACAATCGGGACAATCTCCTGGTCATAGTTGAATACGAACGACCCGCGCTGCTGAACGCGGCCATCCAGCTCCATGCAATCTTCGCGGCCCAGGTTCATGAGCTTGACCCGGTCTACGCCAATCGAGTGCATCAGCGCGAGAAAATCCGGTACTTCATGTTTGTTGGAATTCATCACTATGAAGCTGACCGTGACGTGAGGGAGGTTGCGATGCAATTTCTTTTGCCGACAAAGAATTCGCAAGTCCGCGATGATGCGATCGAAGCTATGGTCTCGATAGCGCGCGTAGCCGGCTGACGTCGCCGAGTCGATGGATATGTAAAGCATTACATTGCGGCCCAAAAGTGCTTGTCTGATCTTGCGCCGGATGGTCTTGCCGTTTGACGTAAACAGGAACGCGCGCTCGTCGGTAGCGATGAGGTCGACCAGTTGCGCGAATTCGGGATGTAGAGGAGGTTCTCCATAGCTGCAGTCATTCACCGAACTGGCTACAGACAGATAGGGTTCCAGGCTCTTGATGAATGAGAGATCGGAGATTGGCGATCCGATCTCCTCCCTCTTCATCCACTCCCACGCGCAATAGACACAGGCTTTCTTGTTCGCGATATTGCAGCGCACCTCAATGGTGATGCGCAATAAGGGAGGAACCGACTGCAACACCACTGCCCCGGATCGAAACTCCTGATCGTTAAGTATTGCATTGGTTCGGGAGCGTTCGATCTGCGAATGTCGCTCGCCGCTGTCATGCCAAACGACCGAGCGCAGCATCACACCTAGCGGGCGTGAATCTTCGAATCGACGTACCGGAGGATCTACCCGGAACTCGACCGTTTGATGGCTCAACGCTCCAAAATCGAAGCTGTACCAATGCCAACCAGCCCCGATCGGGGTAGCGATCGACCGGTCAGTCGCAGTCAGGAAGCCGCCGGAATCCGGTTGGCCCAATTGAAGAGCAAGGTAACGTCGCCCCGGTGGCGGACGAAGGGAGAAGACCTTGCGCGTCCAGCAAAACGGGCCATCGCCATCATGCTCGAGAGGAAAAATCCCGTCGCTGACCAAGGTATTCTGGCGGTCTATCGGTGAACTCGAGTCTTTTGTCATCCGTCCCTCTTCTGAACCGAGCGACGCTGATGCGCTACTATGCTGGACCGCACGGTAGCGTATCACCGCGGCAGAGGCGTACCTATCGGCGTCGACGGAGAAGATGGTAGCGGTCGAGCGGAACACTGGGGCGGCTTGGGCCTGGCCCAGTTCATAACGTTAGACGCGCGTGAGGACCGCCCCATCACCTGACCGCGACGATTCCAGCGATCACTCTGCAGATGCAGGCGATGACGTCACTTTAGCGTCTCTGCAAACAGGGCGGTCAGCTTTTCGAAAGCACGTTCAGCCTGCTCACGGTTGTAAACCGGTCCACCGGGGACCGTCCAGCCATGAAAGGCGCCGTCGTAAACTTCGCTTTGATACTTGCCTTTCCATGCTTCCAGCGCGAGGCCTAAGTTTTTGATCGCATCTTCCGGCATGCTCTGATCGTTGGTCGCGTGCCCTAAATACAGCCGCGCCTTGATGCTCGGGAGCACATGATGCGGGCTGCTCGGCGCGGCGGTGTATAGCCCGCCGCCATGGAACGAAGCTGCCGCGGCGATTTTATCCGGGCGCACCGCAGCGGTGCGCATCGCCATCGCACCAGTGAAGCAGTAGCCAACCACACCCATTGCGCCGGGGCTAACAGCTTCATGCTTCGCGAGGAAATCCACGTAGTCGGCGCCATCGCGATTCATCGCATCGGGAGTCATCGGTCCCGCCAATTCCGCGAAGCGCTTCATGGTTCGCTCTTCGCCCATCGTGGGCGTGAAGTCGAACATCGGCGGTTTACCGGTGCGGTAGAATATGTTTGGCAGGAGCACCGTGTAACCTTGCTCGGCGAGCCGCCGCGCCATGTTGCGATGGTCGGGCCGAATCCCGCCGATGTCGGTAAGATGGATCACCCCGGGCTGCCGGCGGTTCTCCTGCCGATAGATAAAGCCGTCGGAATTTCCATCACTGGTTCGAATCTCGATTGGTTCCTCGATCATCGATTGCCTCCGCTTCATTAGAAGTAGCGGCTTGGAAGTTTCGGACAAAAGCGCGCCCAAAGTCCACCTCGCCAATGCGGACTAGTTTCCGATGCCTAGCAGCCGAATCGTTTTTCCGGCGGCCCCGGCATGGATAATCAGCGTGTCGCGCCTCAGACCTCTTGCGGTAGGCGTGAATGTGACCGCGAGCTTGCAACCTCGTCCCGGCAGCAAGGTGATCCGCTCGTGGCACGTCGAGCGCGCCGTTTGAATCACAAAATCGGCACCAGCCGCGAGCACGAAGTTATCAATCGTGATCGGTGCGCGACTGCCTCGCCGGTTGCTTATGGTCACGAACTTCGGACCCATCGTGATCCCGATCTTCAGGCGATGGAAATTTATCGCGCCCGGCGCCGCTCCGATCGATCGGATCTGCCATGGGGCCGGCGTCGAGGTCGGCGTGCCTGTAGCCGTCGCAGTGACGACGGGAGTCGCAGTTGGAATGATGATGGGCGTGGACGTCGTCGCCAAAGTCGGAACCCAGGTCGGAGTGTTGCTCGGAATTGGCACCCGAGTTGGGAGCGGGGTTCTGACCGCGGTCGGTGTCGCTGTGAGCGTCACCGTCGTTGATGCTGTCGGCGCCGGAGTGGGACTCGAAGTCGCGGTGGCGGTGGGAATCGGTGATAACGCCGGCAACGGCACGATGCGCGCGACGAAAGCATCGAGGGTCCCGGCACGCGACACTCCGCCTCCATGATTCGGTTGCAGCGCGTCAGAGGTAGCGGGGAAATCGCTGGATTGCGCATAACCGGTAAGATACGCGTTGTCACGCGGGTCAACCGCTACGCCGAAGGCTTCATCCTGATCGCCTCCGCCGAGGTAAGTCGAATACAGCGTGACCGTACCGGTCGGATCGTATTCGTTCAGGAACGCATTCACATTCCCAGGGTCGTTGGATTGGAAGGAGCCGGGAGTAGTCGCAAGACCATTTCCGAACACGGTTCCAGCGACGAAAATGTTGCCCGATGAACCGAGCGCGATCGCGTTGGGTGACAGCAGATTCGAAAGATTCACGGAATTCAGAACGCCACCGTGCGAGTCGAGGTTTTCCAGGAATCCGAAATGTTCTCCCGATATGCCGAAGTTTCCCACGATATGCGCCTCGCGCACTGAGTCGACCGCGATCGAGTGAGGCTCGGTGTAGCCTCCATCGCGAAAGTTGAGCAGCGTGGAAAAGTCGACCTGGCCACCGGAAGCATCGAGGCGTAGCGCGAATCCGCAATCGCTGTTGCTCGCCGGGCAGCTTGAGCCGCCGGCGTTTCCAGCCGCATACATCGTACCCGCAACGTAAGCGTTGCCGGCATCGTCGAGGCCGATGGCATTTCCAGCCAGGTAGTTGGGAGGGCCCAGGAAGGTTGAGTATTCGAGCGCCGTGCCGGTGGGATTGAGCTTCGTAACGAACGCCGCTCGATCTTGCCCGCGCATCGGCACAAAGCTGGTTTGGTAAGCACCTGCTGTCACTGGAAAGTCGGCTGAGGTGGTCACTCCGGTCGCGAAGGCACTTCCCCTCGCATCAGTGGCGATGCCGGCCGCTGAGGAAGTCGCACTACCGTTCAAAAACGTCGAGTATATAAGTCCGCCATTCTGATCCAGGGCGGTGACAAAGGCGCTTTGGGTCCCTGCGAAGTTGGTCTGGAAGGCCCCCACCGTGACGGGGAAGTCGGCCGACATCGTGTAGCCCGCGACGTAGGCGTTGCCCGCGGCATCGACGGAGACGGCGGTTCCCTCGTCCTCGTTGCCTCCGCCCGCGTAAGTCGAGTAGATGAGCGCTGTTCCGGCCGCGTTAATTTTGCTGATGAAGACGTCGTTAGCTCCGCCCGGCGCCTCGAACAGGCTCGGCTGGAATGCGCCTGATGTGATCGGAAAATCCGCGGAATCAGTATAGCCGGTGACGATGGCCTCGCCCGCGGAATCCACCGCGATCGCGGCGCCGAAATCAATCTGAGTGCCGCCGAGATAACTCGCATACGAAACCAGCGGATCAATTATCAACGGGCGCTTGCGATCGTATGCTGCTATCGCGAAGCCAATCGATTGCGCACCGCGCATCAGGTAGCGGCCAGGTATCGTTCGCCTATTGCCGGAGGCGGTCTGATAGATGACGGGCGCCTTCTGCACCACCTGGCCATTTGAGGTTTCGATGACCAGGTCGCCGCGGGAATCGATCACGAGCTTGCGAGCGCCATCGATACTAAGCCGGATGCGCCGCGGATCCGCGCCGGGCGCGACGGTGAAATCGTATTCGAGGCGGCCCTCGGTCCCGCGATATTTCAGATTCACACCCGGGTAGATATCCGCGAACTCGACGCCGCGGAAATTGGCGAGGCCCGTGAGCCATCGAGTGCGATCGCTTCCGATGAAGTAGTTGCTCTTGCCCGGAAGCGCCCCGATGCCACTAGCGCGAGCGTTCGCATTGGCACCGTCCAACCGGATCCGCAAGATGGAATATTTGGGTGCCGGAGGTGCGATGCGAAAGCCTGGGGCTCCACCGCGCAACTTCAGCACGGCTTCGTTCGGGGCAAGAGACAGCGTGTATCCGATGCCTCGTGCGAGAAACTTTATCTTCTGGTCTGCTTGGCCTCGATTCTCTTCGAAGGAGAGGGGCAATTTGCCGTAGCGATTCACCACTGGCCTGGCATGGCATCCGAGCGCGAGAGCAAGGATGGCCAAACAGAGGATGGGGGAGGCTTTGAGCAATGAAAGTGGAACCGCCTTGGACTGAAGTGAGCTGCAAGGAAATGCGATGAGCTCTTGTGGCTAATCATAGCACAACAGTCTTGGACAATCTAAGGTATTAATAGAGATAAGTCATTATATAAAACATATCAAACGATAAATAGGATTCTTCCTGCCACCATTCGCGTGGCGTGAGGAATGTAGCAGTTCGCGTGCTTTCTCGAGGCACTTCGGCTTCCCGTAAGCCGCACGCTTGCTGAAGACAATCCGGGCTCGTCTGACTCCCAGCCCCAGGCATAGTCAGCCGCCATTGAAATTGGTCGTAGTGCCGCAGTCGTTTGTCTCACGCCCCACTTGCTCGGTATTTTGATTCCTCTTCGCGTTGACGTGTGAGCCTCGACTCGGTTTCCAACTCACTCTCGATTGCGATGCTTGTATCTGGAGCCACCTCAACGATGAATCGATCCCTCAGTACAACCGCATTTATGTTGATGTTATTTTCGATTTCGCAAATATCCGCCGCCCAGGACACCCCAGTCGGCTCGATTTCCAAAATCTCCGGTACCGCGATGCTCCAACGCTCCGGCACCGAGGTCGCGCTCGCGATGGGGATGCCGGTGGCCATCGGCGACAAAATTGTCACCTCGGCAAAGGCGCAGGTATCCCTGACCTTCACCGACGGGAGCAAGGCCGAACTCGGCGAATTGACATTCTTGACGATCGAAAAATATGACCTCGCCGGCTCCGCTCGCAAAACCTCGTGGTTGGATCTTTGGGTCGGACGCCTTCGCACCATCGTCAAGGTCGCGACCGGCAACCAGCCCAGTTTCGAGGTCCATACCCCCAATGCCGTGGTCGCCGTGCGAGGAACTGACTTCGAGACCGAGTTCGTCAAGGATCGCCCCTGCCCCGAGGACCACAGCTGCATGCGCTATACGACTGTGGGAGTCTCCCAGGGCGTCGTCGCGGTCAGCAACCCCGGCAAGCCTGCCGCCGCGATCGAGGTGGCCTCGGGCTTCGAGACCACCGTCGCATGCGAGTCGCCGCCAACTTCGCCCGCGCCGCTTGGAATGCGGGACATGGGCGCGCCCGGATATCATTAGGATGCTGCATCGCGCGACTTCGCTCGCGATGGTTCTTCTGATCCAGGCTGTCGCTCTGATGCCGCCGGGCATCGCGCATGCTGAGGGCGCCTATTCCGATTTCTTCACCGCCGCCAATCCGCAGCAGTTGAATGTGACGATGTTCGCTGCCGGTATCGCCGCGGAAAGCAAATATACCGCGACTCATGAGGGATTCGAGCTGGAACAAACCGTCACTCCCTATCTCGGCCTGGTCGCCCGCGCTTCGGCATACCAAGGCTATCAAGGCGACGGATGGGACTGGCCCGGCATTGGTCATGGCTCTCGGCCGCGCAACTTTGGCGTCCTGCTGGGTGGAGTGGACCTGCTGCCCCTCCAGGGAACTTCGCTCAAGATTCTGGGCGGCAGCGATGTCGGCGACAGCGACCGCGCGCGCATCGAAGGTGACTTCTCAAGCTGGCTATGGCTGCATAGCCGCCATCCCATCAATCTGTCGTTTGTTGGCGATCACTTTTACAACAACGGGCAAAGCGGTGGCGCGGTTGATTTGCGGATGGTGATGTCGTCGTGGCGTGAAATGACCTGGCTCCTGGGCGCCGGCGGACAGATGTGGGGTGGCGGGCAGGAACCTCATCTGATGAAAGAATTCGGCCCCGACCTTGGAATTGTGCTGCGGCAGTGGAAGACCAATATCGACATCCAGGCGGGATACGGGAATCTCGGCGGCTACGGCACGGTCGGCATCTCGCATCACTTTTCGTGGGACGAAGAATAGCTCGCTTAGCGTGGCTGCCGGCCGACCGAATCAGCAGATGGCGCGCCTGATCTGATCTTCCTATTTTGTTGCCTTCACGATGGGTGAACCATCTGGCTAAATGCTATCGGCTTAGTAGCATCTGGGCGTTGAGACTTAGGATTTTTTCTTCGTCTCCAGCATCGAGTCCAAGTGCTTTGACCTCCTCAACTGGATGCGCCAGGCCGGCTGGCAAAGGGTAGTCCGTGCCGACTACGAACCGATCGGCTCCATAGGTCTTGACCAGGTGACCTAGCATCTCGCGGTTGTGCGCGATGATGTCAAAGTGGAACTGCGCCACATAAGTCGAAGGTGGACGCGGAATCGCGCTGCGACATTCCGGCACCAGCCGGTATCCCATATCGAGGCGTCCCACCAACGCGGGTAGCGCGCCGCCCGCATGATAAAGCACCACGCGCAGCTTTGGATGACGCTCGAGGACACCGCCGTAGATCAACAGCGCGGCAGCCAGCCCCGTGTCATACAGATTGCCCACCAAGTTGCCGAGGAAGTAACGCGCCAGCGCGCCGGTCGGGGCAGCTTCAAACGGATGGATGCACACCACCATCGCGAGCGACTCGGCAGCTTCCCAGAAAACCTCGAACTCCGATTCGTCGAGCTGATGCTCGATCACCTTGGGCGGAATCTCAACGCCTCTAAGTCCGAGCCTGGCAGCGCGTTCCAGCTCTCTGGCGGCGGCCGCGGGATCCTGCATCGGTACCGAGGCCAACGGCACAAAATGCGCCGGGTCTTTCAATGCGAGCGCCGCCATCGCGTCGTTATTCACCTGTGCGATTGCGAGACCCAGTGCGGAGTCGACATCCGGGTACATCAGGAACGGAACGCACGATATCGCCTGCTTCTCGATGCCCTCGCGCTCCATGTCGGCGAGACGCGCGCCGGCATTTGAAATGGGGCCATCGATCGGCCGCATCGCCTTTTCCTGGATCAGGAAAAATCTGCGCCCCTCGCGCTCGACGATACGCGTGGCGTAACGAGCACCTTCACGCGCCAGATGATCGATCACCTCGGGCGCGATGAAGTGGTTGTGCATGTCGATAGCGTCCATGCGCCCTCCGCAAGATGTCTCGGTCAGGTGTCCCGGTTAGAGGATGAAGCTGATCTTCCCGTGCGGGCGCAGCGCTTCATTGTCGAGGATAGCTCTTCGCTCTCGAATCTTCAGGAGCTTGCCGTCGCGAATCAACTTGTACTCGTAGTGACCGATGTAGGTATCAACCGACTCGTAGCGCATCCGATGCACCGCGAAATTCGCGCTCACCAGAATATCGTCGCCGTCGGCGCCCAGCACCCGCACGTTGGCAATCATCCGACGGGTTCGCGAATGCGGATTCTCAGCCCACGCGAACTTGCTCAGCAGTTGCTTCACGCGCGATCGGATTCGGAGCGCGTCGTCTGCGATGATGAACAGCGTATTTCGTGAGTCACCTTCGGGAACGTCGGTCGGCGGAATCTGGTAGATGGCATCCGCGGTGAGCAGCTCGAGCCATTCTTCCAGGCGCCACTCGTCGAGGAGCGCTGCCTCCTTATACAGGAAGTCCTCGACCTCAGCGCGGCTGGGAAGTTCGACGGCGCTCATGCGACTTTCCTGGCGCGCCGAATTTGTGGCTCCGTCATCAATTGATTCCAGCGCCGCCAGAACGCGCGCATCTGCATCTCATCGGTGAGCGCCGGCTGCTCGCGCTTCATACCGCGCGAGATGTCGGACCAGCCCACCTCGCGATTGGCGAATCCGCGCTGACACGATTCGAGCATCTCGACGTCATCGGGGGTGGCGAATCCTCCGGGCCCGAGGAAGGTCAGGAAGTTGTCGAGCCGCAGCGCGGAGTCCTCGGCGCTCTCTTCGATCGGAGCCAGCGCCCATGCGTTCACTTCCATGTAGCCGGGCGAGACCGGGAAGAAGGTGCGCACGGTAATCGCCATGATGTCGTTGATGACGAGATTGGGGAAAATTCCGAGGTTGCGGCTGGTCTCGCAGATCCGGCGGGCGTGCTCGGTCCCGAAGCGTTCATCGAACCGGCGTCGCACTTCGGCGAAATGCGCCTTGGTATTTTCACCAAACGGCGGGACCCAGGTTGCGATCGGGCGACCCCATCCGGCCTGATACTCGATCACTGCATGACCATTGCCGAGGTCGACCACCTTCTGGATCGGCGGGGTGGAAAGATCGCGTCCTTTGAAATCGATGCCGGTGTCGGCCAGGAAACTGAAGTAACGTTGATGGGTCGGGAGCCCATGATATCCGTCGTAGCTATTCTCTACCAGCAGCTTCCAGTTCGCCCGCGCGCTGTAGGACTGCTGGCCGGCCACTATCTTCATTCCCATCTCAGACTGATCGGCGACCAGATCGAGATACTCGCGCGCGCCGGCCAGGTAGTCGTAAAGGCTCTGCGCGTTGCGATCAAAACATACGAAGATGAAGCCGCGATAGTTATCGACCTGCGGCGGCGCGACCAGCGCCATGTCCTCGCGCTTGAAGCCGTCGCTATACGCGTCCTCGCCCGGCACTCCGACCAGCTCGCCGCGCGAGTTGAAGGTCCACGCGTGATAGGGACATTGGAAGGTCTTCGCATTGCCGGATTTCTGCCGGCACACCATCGTGCCGCGATGCGTGCAGGTATTGAGCAACACCCGGATCTTGTTGTCGTCGCCGCGCACCAGGATCAGCGGACGTCCCGCGACGTTGCGCGAGCGATAGTCACCGGCGTGCGGCACTTCCGATTCGTGGCCGGCATAGATCCAGCACTTGTCGAAAATCCGCCGCCGTTCGTCTTCGAGGCATTCGGGGTCGGTGAACGCGCGCCGATTCACCTTGAAGAGTCCCTTCTTCTGATCATCGATGATGTAGCCTTCGGTCACTCGATTCATGATGGTTCCCCTGCGCAGGGTCAGCAGCCCGCTAGCCCTGCTTCGATGACGGATCCCATGCCCAGTACTGTGCGATTGCTCCGGCGTCCACGCGAAGGTCGACGCCGGTGATCATTGCAGCGTCGTCGGATGCGAGAAACGCCGCGGCTTTTCCATAGTCGCTCGGGCCTGGCAACTTCTGCATCGCGACGCGATTGCGAAATGGGCCGAAGGCCTGCTGGAGCCGAGTGGATTGGTCGGCGCTGGGCGCCTTGCGGCCCCATCGCACGGCGCGCTCGAGGGACTCCGACGGATCGGTCGCGGTCGGCGTCAGGCTGTTGACGCGGATGCCGTGGCCAATCAATTCCATTGCCGCGGAACGGGTGAAATTCAGCAGACCGCTTTTGCCGGTGCAGTACGCGATGTTGTTCGGCTCGCCCTGATGGCCCGCGGTCGAAATGATGTTGAGGATGCTGCCTTTGCGCCGCTGCTCAATCATCAGCTTCGCGACATGCTTGGTGAACAGAAAAGTGCCGCCGAGGATAATCGCCAACTGGCGCTGCCATTCCTCCAGCGGCATATCCAGCACGCCCTTCTTGTTGAAGATTGCGGCGCAGTTGATCAGGATGTCGATCCCGCCGAATGCTTCGCGCGCGGCGGCCACCGCCGAGCTAACCTGGCGCTCGTCGGTGACATCGCAAGTCACCGCGCAGGCGCTCGCGCCGGTGCTGTTGAGGTAGCGTGCGCAATCCTCGGCGTTCTCCGCACGCGAATCGACGCACACCACCGCGGCGCCCTCGGCAGCGAGGCCCTCGGCAATCCCGCCACCGATGTTGGGGCTGGTGCCGGTGACCAGCGCAACTTTTCCGCTAAGTCTCATCGCGGCTCTCCAGCATGTCCCCTCAGCGCGGCGGCGCGCTCAGAAAACATTTCGAGGAGTTGAAAATCCAGGTGTCGATGAATTGCGTCTCGGCCGGCTTGCGCCGCAACTCTGAGAGCGCTCCGGTGAGGCACATCCAGTTGAGGATCTCCTGCTGCCCGCTCGCCTCGACCGCCGACGCCGGATAATTTCGCCATGCGTCATAGTTTCCCGCGCGCAACGCTTCATACAGCGTCCGGTCGGCCGGCGTGTCCGGATAGAGGAAGTGGTTCTTTTCGGTGAGGAACGCGTGCGACCATCCCGACGACGCCAGCAGCGCCACGCGCCACGGGCTTTCGGCAAGAATGCGCGCGGTTGCCGCGCCGAGGTCGAACAGTCGCCGTGGCGTCGGCGCGGGCGGATCGAGTTGCGCCTCGGTGGGCGGATTCTCAAACATCGGAAGTCCGCCGCGTTGCGCAATCACCTTGCGGCCGTAGCAGTTTACCGCGAAGGGAATTATCGGATGCGGAAATCCCTTGCGATCGTAGTCGAGGTACAGCACCGCATTGGCAAACGCATGCCCAAGCGGATGATGCAGCGGCTTGTAGGAGTAGGCGGTATCGAACCCGGCCTCGATCAATTTTCCCGCGAGATGCTTGGCGGCTGGAACGTGGCCAAGCGCATGAAACTTCTTTTCCCGAGGCTCGTCCCAGATATTGTTCGGCATCATCCCCGGACCAAATTCGAAGGAGTCATGGGCATAGATGCAATACGGAGGTACCACGTCTTCGCGAAAATTCTCGTACTGGTCGTCGCCCCATACCACGATGAAGTCGGGGCGAAAATCGTCGATTTGTGCGCGCGTCTTGCGCAGCGCCTGCACCAGTTGCTCGCGATGACTGCGAGCGGCGGCAGTACCCTCGTCGGTGCTCCACTCCTTACGCATCGCCTCGGGCCAATTTTCGACGTGCCGCCACTTCTCGGGGAGCTGCGGATTTTCCAGCATCCGCTTCAGGATGAACGCCATCGTCTCGTCGCGTCCGGCCAGCGGTGGATAATGAGTAATTCCGACCGCGAGAATCTCACCCATTTGCATGTCCTCCGTCGCGAAGAATCCGCTTCTCGTACAGCGCCCCGATGCGATCCTTTGAATACCCCAAAACGCTGGAAAGTACACTCGCGTTGTCGGCCCCTAGCGCGGGCACGTAGTTGCGCGCTCGTGCACTGCTGCGAGCGAATTTGAAAGCGGGATTCGGCACCTTCAGCCATCCCGCGCCGTCGTCAATAACCTCGAAGCTGCGATGCTCTGCCAGATGCGGCTGGGCAAGCGTTTCGCCGACGGTCAGATAGCGCGAGCAGGGAACGTCGCCTCGGGTAAGGATCGCCTCGCACTCGGCGGCGGTCTTGTCGGCAGCCCAATCGTCGAGCATCGACATCATCGCGGTCCAATTTTCCGCGCGCCCTTTGCCGGTGCCGAAGCGTGCATCGGTCGAATACTCGGGATGTCCGATAGCCCGCCACAAAGCCTCGAAGTTATTCGGCTTGACCGCCGCGATCATGATGAAGCCGTCTTTGGCGCGGGTCGGCTGAAACCCGTTGGGTCGCACTGGCTGCGGAAATTGTGCTTCCTGAAATTCGTAAGTCAGCATGCCGAGCACGCCGTCCATCATCGCAAGATCGATGTAGTCGCCGAGCCCGGTGCGTTCGCGCGCGAGCAGTGCGGTTTGGATCGCACCGAAAGCATAGGTACCGCCGAGGATGTCGCCCACCATGATGCCGGAAGTGAGCGGGCGCTCCAGTCCCTTTTGATACGAGAGATTGACGAGGTCGAATCCACTGACCGCGTGGAGCATCGGCGCATAGGCGCTGCGCTTTGCCCACGATCCGGTTTGGCCGAACCCCGAGATCGAGCAGTAAACAATTCGCGGATTGATTTGGTCGAGGCGCGCATAGTCGAGGCCCAGCCGCTGCATCACACCGGGACGATTGTTTTCCACCACCACATCGCACTTGGCGGCGAGCTCGCGCATCAACTCCGAGGCGTCAGGTTGTCTCAGATCGACGGCGAGACTTTTCTTTCCGCAATTCAGCGAGGCGAAGTAGGCGCTCTTGCCCCGTCGCAGCGGCGGCTGGACGCGAATGAAATCGCCCTCGGGCGGTTCGACCTTGATGACCTCGGCGCCGAGATCCGCGAGCAGCCGGGTGCAATACGGCCCCGACACTATGGTGGTGAAATCGAGCACGCGCACTGCGCCGAGGATGTCGTTATCCATTTGCCGCCTCGGCGCGATCCTTCTCTTTCAGCAGCGAAAGGTAGTGGCGATTGAGCCGCTCCAGGTGCTGCTCCATCTCGGCCACCGCGGCCTCACTGTCGCGCGTCTCGAAGTGCTTCATGAAACGTCGGCGCGACGGCAGCACCCACGGATTCTGGCGCTGCCCGATGGCGAGGATGAAGTGCTGCATCACGTCGACCAGCGCTTCCATCACGATGACCATCACGGGATTTTTCGTGGCGCGCGCGAGGATTCGGTGAAAATCGAGATGAATCGCTGCTTGATCCAGAAAGTTGATCTTCTCACGCGCCGCGCGCTCGGCCGATACAATGTTCAATCTAAGCGCCTCGAGGTCATCCGCGGTCGCGCGCGCACATGCGACCCGTACCGCGATCGATTCGATCAACACTCGCGCCTCGGTCAGATGCTCGGGTTGAATTGCGCCCAGATGAAACATGTCGCGAAGTCCGACGATGATCGCATCGCCAGTGCTCTCGCGCACGAAGGCGCCGCCACTGGCCCCTTTTTGCAGGCGCAGGAGCCCGGAGTTCTCCAGCGATCGGAGCGCCTCGCGCAAAGTGTTACGTGAAACCCCGAACTGCTCCGCCAGCGCGCGCTCGGCAGGCAATCGGTCTCCGGGCCGCAAACGCCGATTGGATAGCTCTTTGCGAATCTGATCGGCAATCTCTTCAAACGCGCGGGGAGTTTTGATGGGACGGAACTCTACCCGGCCGTGCGCGCGCGATTCAGCCCGCATCTTAACCCGATGCGCCGCGGCTACGCGCGCGGAGTCTTCACGCTTGACATTGGTCTCTCGCATATGCTCCATTGGTTCAACCATTGAATCCTGACCCGATATCCGCACAATGTCAAGCGTGAACTTTCCAGCGGAGGAACTGAACATTGATCTCCTTTGAACTGACCGAGGAACAGCAGCTCGCGCAGTCGATGGTGCAGCAGCTAGCCGGCGCTACCCTGCGGCCCGCGGCGCGCGAGGCCGACGATCGCGGGGCGATTCCCGAATCGATTCTCGATGAAATCTGGGCGACCGGAATTGTGCAGGCCCAGGCTTCGACGGACATCTCCGTAGCAGGCTCGACCGCGACGCTGAACGCGATCCTGATCGAGGAGTTGGCGGTGGCCGACGCGGCATTTGCGATGGCGGCGGCTGCACCAATCGGATTCCTCAGTGCCATCGTCGCGCAGGGATCGCCGGCGCAGAAAAAGAATCTCCTGCCGCTGTTCGCCGGCGACAAGTATCGATGCGCCGCGGTTGCCATCATGGAACCCGACTTCGCGTTCGACGTAACTGCGATTCACACGATCGCCACCAGGACTCGCGACGGATTCCGCCTTAGCGGCGTCAAAGGACTGGTGCCGATGGCCGGCCGATGCAGCCACTTCCTGGTCGTTGCGCAGTGTGACCGCGCGCTCGATGCGTTTATCGTGGATCGCGACGCAAAGGGCGTCAGCGTCGGCGCGAAGAAACCCCATCTCGGGCTTCGCGCGCTGGAAACCGCGACCGTGAGTTTCAACGATGTGGAGCTAAGCGCGAGCGCTCGTCTCGGTGAGGCTGCGGGATGCGATGTTCAGCGCATCATCAATTCGGGCCGCGCAGCCCTGTCGGCGATCATGACCGGTATCAGCCGGGGCGTCATGGAATTCGTGATGCCGTACCTCAAGGAGCGTGTGGTGCATGGCGCGCCGCTCGCGCAGAAACAGGTCATCGCGTTTCGTCTGGCCGATATGCGGATCGAAACCGACGCTATGCGCTGGATGACCTGGAAGGCGGCCTCGATTCTGGAGAAGGGCGGCGACGCCACCAGGCAAGCGCAACTCGCGTATACCTACACCGGCGAGCAGGCGATGTGGATTGCAGATGAGGGCGTGCAGATGCTTGGCGGCCACGGATACCTGCGCGATAACCCGGTAGAGATGTGGTATCGCAACACGCGTTCGATTTCCGTCCTGGAAGGCGCGGTCGGCGTCTAGAGGCACGGCGAGGGAATCACCGAAGGAACGATAATGATAGACTTTGAACTAACCCCGGCAGACGAAAAGGTTATCGCGGCGGCGCATGAGCAGGCGCTCATCGGAAGGCGCTATGCCGAGTACTACGACAAGCACGAAGACGAACTACCACCCGCGCAGTTTCCCGAAGCAGCGAACCATCCGAGCATGGTGCAGATGGCCGAGGAAGGAGTGGTGGGAAGCAGCGGCGCCAGAATCCTTCACTCGCTGGTAATGTTGGAAAACTCATGGGGTGGACTAGGACTCCACCGCAGCCGATGGGGCCTGGGCAACACGGTGCTGGAAACAGTTGCTACGCGCGAACAAATCGAGAAGTGGAAGGACTACACGATCTCGATAGCGATCACCGAACCGAGTGCCGGATCAGATCCCGCCAACATAAGGACTATCGCAACCTTCGATCGTGAGACTGACGAATGGGTCCTCAACGGAGAGAAGATCTTCATCTCGCAAGCACAGTCAGCCGATGCCGCGATGGTATTCTCTCGCTTCGTCGCTCCGGACGGGACCCGCGGCATGACGACTTTTCTGGTTGAAAAAGGAACCCCTGGATTCAGCGTCGGGCCGCAACTGAAAAAGCTCGGCATTCGGTCGCACGACACCTGCAATCTGCTGTTCGAGAATTGCCGCATCCCCGAATTCAATCACATCAAGGGCGACTTCAAGTCTACCATGTCGGTGTTCAACGATTCGCGTCCGATGGTGGCCGCGACCGCGCTGGGCGTCGCCCGCGCGGCACTTGACTTCACTCGCGAAAAGCTTACTGAAAACGGAATTGAAATCGACTATGGTTGCGGCGCGCGAAGCCGCACCGCAATTGCCGACCGGTTCATTCGGCTCGAGGCGGCGCACGAGGCAGCCTTGCTCACGGTGCTGCGTTCCAAATGGCTGGAGCAGCAGAATGTTCCGCCCAAGGTAGAAGCTTCCATCGCGAAGGCCGCGGGCGGCAAGGCCGCGAGGAAGATCACCCAGGGATGCATCGAGCTGCTAGGTCCCGAAGCGCTTTCAGAAGACCATCTGCTCGATAGATGCTTCCGCGACGGACGCATCTTCGACATCTATGAAGGCGCGGGCGAAATTCAACGCCTCATCGTAGCGCGTGCAATCCTTGGCTACACCAATCGCGACCTGCGCTAGGACTGATGGCGCGAAACTTTAGTCGCGACGGCTTTCGTGATTTGAAAGCCGTCGCGACTTGATGATCATGATGGGGGCGGTGGGGTCGTGCAACCGGGCGGCTCGGGTGGGTCATTCGCCGGCTTGTAGTGCGGAAAGTTGTTACCTACCCCGCCCTCTTGAACGCGGATTACGTTGATGCTGCTATCGGTTGCCAACACCATTTTGGCGTCGAGCGGTGGTGTCGGCGGCGTTCCATAAGTCACATACGGGTCGGGACAAGCCGAGGCTGCCGGGTTCCAGGTAGGATCGTCCAGCACGATGCCATAGTCCCAACATCCTTCCGCGGGGCATACATAATAACTCTCGCCGCCGGTCTTGGAAGGACAGAAATATGGGTCGGAGGCCCCGCCGGTGCAGGCTCCCAATGGAGAAGGACCGGTTGCATTCGGCCGATTCTGAGCAACGTTCAAGAAGAGCCAGCCCGTCGCAGGATCATAGAAGTATTTATCCAGAACCGGCTTCCCATTGGCGGTCAAATCGGTGAGTGCATTAGCTTTACTGAGTGTGTTTTTTGGAAAGAAACACAGCTCGCGCGACGGATCGGTTTGGACCGAACCAGCCGGGCACTGATTGTTGATTCTAGGATATACCCCTACCGCGGGACAGTTTTGATCCTGGACATAATTCTGCTTGTCGAGGTTGAAGCATGCTTCAGTGGAAGTCAGACCATTGGACTGACCGTCGATCTGGTTATAGGCGGTTCTGATCAGAGTGTCGCTGGCGTCGACTCCTCCGCCACCCCACGACCTATATCCTTGAGTGACCGTAAAGAAGCCGTCCTTGGGATGACCGTTGGCAGAGTTGGTGCCGGTTCCCTGGTAACAAATGCCAATTCGCACGTAGAAGGGCGAACCTGCAGACGAGTCGGGTTTCACGGTGTCCACGGTTGCTACGTGCACCACCTTGGGAATACCCGCGCTGGCGGTAACAGTGTAGCCGTATCCGCTTTGTACCTTAGGCTCCCAGATTCCCTGACCATTGCGTCCGGTAAGATCCATTCTGGCGTGCTGCAAAAGCATCCCACTGAACTCGGTGGAGTCTTTGGTAAATGACACCGTCTGATCATGACGACAGGTATCTTTCGTGGGGTCATGGACGCACGGGTTGGGATCAGCTCCGGGTGGGGTTATGTCAGGGAAGAGTGCTTGAAACTCCAGAGCACCTGGCGCGCCCGGAGAGAAGTTTGCAGTAGCTCGCCCTTCCTGCCCGAAATCTTGTCGGCCGGTGGCTTGACATTCGTCGACCGAACCACCGGGATCGCCGCCGGCGGCATTCAACTCGAGATTATTTAGCGAGATAGGATGGACGTGACCGCTTAAGCTATCGCAACTACCGGTCTTGGCTCCGGTACAGCATGGCGCTGGAAGACCCGGTCCGGCGCAGTCGTTAGTAGCGATGGTTGCCGAGGAATAACCCCCAAGCGTCCCGTCGAGATCGATAATCGCGGTGTTCTTGTCGCCATCATTGAAGGAAGAAATATTTACTTTGCTGGTGTAAACCTGATGCCGAAAATCGGTGTTGGTCCAGGTCAGCTTCTCGCTTGCGGTAGCGACGGGATAGGAGCTGATGTTGCCCTGGAACCATCCTAAAGCGGCATCGCCCTCGTAGCCCCCGTTGGGAGGTGGAGGATTCGGGCTCGGGGGGGTGTTCAGGTATGCCAAGTCAGTGGTGGTAAGCAGTGAGCTTGGGTCTTCTTTGAAATTCACAAAATGGTTTTGAAAGATCAGCGCGGGTCCGTCGTAAATCATATATCCCGCAAAATTCCAGGCGTTGCCCGGATAGCCTAGATTGATGAAGTCTCCACCAGTCCCGAGTGATCCTTTCTTTGCGGAGGTCTTGTCGATGCAACCAAAGGTCGAGCCACCGGCACCACCGAAACCGATTATGAGTCTCAAGCCGGGACAAGGTCCCCAGCGGTCGACATTGTTCTCGCTGATACCCACCACCACCGAATCCTCAAGCAGCGAGTAGATTCCGGGATAGTTGCCGTCCGGGCCACCCGAAGTCACTAGTGAGATACTGTCACGATTGGTCGCAAGTCGCGCGTCCTTCACGGTGTAAAAGCTGGGACGCAGCCAAACTCCGCGGAACCGGTTACGAGTCGCGGTTATTCCTGTAAACTCCGCCATCGTAGCGTGGCTGGTAGGGGACTTTACCCCGTTCTGGTACGGCTGCAACGCTTCGGCGCTAATGTCCTGCTGGTCTCCGCTGTAGAGGCCCGAGTCACAACCATGAACGCGATTGTTAGTGAACTCGCCGTGTGGGTCTCCTATGCCGGTAAAAGTCCCCACGGGTATGAACTTCTTATTGCTGAAATCGCCCTTTATCGGCGGGACATACCAATAGCCCTTACCCTCGCCTTGACATCCGGCGATCGAATTGCCATGCAGTTTGGCGCTCGGGTTAACCAGCCAGAATCCCGAAGGTGGCTCCAGGTAGAATTGCCCTTCCGAGCATGGCGCGTCCTTGATGCGAATATACGATCCATTGTCAGGAGTATCAGGATTGCCGAAGGAGAAGCATCCTCCCGTGGTTCCATTGGATTGATCGTCAGTGTCAGGAACCAGGAATCCGTCGTAGGCAAGCTTCGCCTGATTAACCAGATTGTCACCCACCCACCAATACTGCTTGATCAGATCGTCTCGCTTGTAACCCGAATTATTGCTCTGATCGAATGAATCGTTGATGTCAAAAGAGTTGCTCATCGCGCTCAAGCCGAGATTGTTGTTGAAGGTGATGTTATCCTCGTTGCCGATTTCCTCGTAGAAGATGTGGCCGATGATTCGGGCGCAGACGTTGTTGGAAAATGTCACATTTTGAGTCGAGTGCACCGTGATGCATTTGTTGTAGCTGTGATCGATGCTGTTCGAGTCGACCAGCACTTTGGCACCGCTCAGATCACCATCCATATGGAAGTGAATCGGATAGCTGCCGAGCTGATCCTTGCCGAACTTTTGCAGCTCCACCCCCTGAATCGAAACTTCACCAAAGCCCTCGATGAATCTCAGTTCACCACCCCAATGGTTGCTGCTGCCGGTAGCGGGAGTGTCGGCGGTGAACTTGATGTTGCGGCTGATGAGACCGACTTCAGCGCGTTCATCAACCCCATAGTTCCTGGTGGCGTCGTCGCAATAGGAGGCTGGAACCGTCCCTCCGGCGCAACTTGGCGAAGTACCTGTCGAGGGCGGGGCCGAGCCGAAGTGGTAGAACTTGAGCGGCTGGGAAAGGTTGACGATGCGTCCGTTCGCAGTGAGATCGCCGAAGCTCTTGATCTGTACGAACTCGGTCTCGAAGGGACTGTAGCCGGTACCGGCAATTGCGATCCAGTCGTTGACCTGCCAACTTGCACCCTTCTTTATTCGATCCGAACTGTTGGCATTGGCTATTACATCGTCAGCTACGATGATCGCGGCGTCCGATTGAGCCGGGCGCTTCACATTGTGGGCCGCATCATAGGTTGTGGGACCGGCGGCATCGGCGAGATAGGTCCAGCTCACTCCATTCGACTTGACGCCCTTCGCCCCGTACAGCTTGAGTGATCCGCCCGCCTCGACCTCGATGCCCTTGGTGTATCCTGGGCACGGACCCGTGCACGTCTGCTTGTTCCCCTTAAAGGTTACCGTTACCTGGGTCGCGGGGTTGATGGTGCCGATCGGGCACATTGGGTTGCCAATTTCGAGACTGCCGAACACCTGTATTCCAGCGGTTTGGAGAGCCAACGGCAATTGCGCAGTCCGATCGAAAATCGTCAGCGTGCTACCGGCATTTATGGTGATCTTGTCGACATTGTTGTTGGACTGGTCGAGATAGACCTTTATCCCACCAGCGCTCTTGCAGTCTCCGGTCCCGTCCATCCCTCCGATAACCACGGCGTCAGTGGGTTTTCCGGTACATTTGGACAATTTGATGAAACCATCTTGAACCTCACACTCCGATGGAATGGGACCTGGTGTTGCCTCCGGGGTGGCATTGACTCGACGTGGAGGAACCCGGCGTCGATAGCTCGCAGAATGTGAGGAGGCCACAAAGCCAGCTAACGAAACCAGGATTGCGACGAAAGAAAGGCCAGCGACCAGACGCAACAAGACTCTACCTGAAGAGAAATACCGGAGCCGATTTTTTTCACCCTTAAGAAGGCAGACTATGCGGGTTTTGATTGATTCGCTTTTGATCATGGTTACAGCCCTTCGAGTTTACAAATTGTGAGATGACTTCTCTTTCGAGTCGGCTCACCCTCGCTCATTGATAATAGCGAGGTATTCCTCGCTGCTTCGCTGACTTGTGTGCTTTGAAGGCCCCGGTGCTGAACTGTGGAAGAGTAACCCGCGCCGCACTTCCGCTAGTTGTACCAATGGGGAAGAACTTTACGCCCCGGCCATTGTCGCATTTGAACGAGGTGCTGAGCCCGGCGCAGCTCCCGACAGGCAGCGAGGTACTCAGTGAGGAAGGATTGATCCGGAACCTGTGCAGATTAATCTGGGCCAGGAAGGTGTAATCGTCATCCGCAACATAGCCGAGATTGCGACAACTATCGACGTTGGTTGCGTAAGGGAAGTTGGCCGGCGAGAAGACATTTCCATTGGGATCGTTCGGTATCGTCGCGTTTACGCTCGAGACCCGGTTGTCCGTTAGTTGCTTCATTTTAGAAGTTGGCAGGAACAGCAAGGCAATCTGATTACCTCCCTGCGCGGTCATAAAGGCCTGATGGGTAAGCGGATTGATGGCCACCCCGGGCATCCCGGGCGCTCCGGTTCCGGTATCGTGGTTGACAGAATTGGGTGGCGTGCCGCCCTCCTTGAGGATGCAGTTCAAATTTCCGCTGCCCTCGATAGTCGCTCGATGAAGATTGATGACCGACGCGATGGGCGATTCGAAGTTTCCCGCCACCCATATGTTGGTGGTCGGATCAACCGCCATTCCGTCCGGATCGGCATCGAGGGTTTCCACGTTCGAGTCGTCCAAAAAACAAGTTTCAGCGCCGGGCAGGTTAAGCCCGAGAAGCTGCGGGCTGATAGGATCGGAGGAATCCAGAGAAATCGCGCTCGAGGGATTCAGCGCGAAGCTATCAATGTCGAAGAGTGTCACGATCAGCGGCCCGAAACTACGCGTCGCCAGGTCGAAAGTGGCCTGCCCAGTGCATCCACCGAAGCCTTCCGTGCAATCGGTGAGAGAATCGCTCATCGATACCAGCGCAGTGCCGCTCTTGGAGTCGACCACCACTCCCGAAGTTTCCGCTGGGCGGCTGCCGACCGGGAATAGCACGCTGGTTAGCGAATAGTCAGACTCGTCAATCAGCAGCATCCTTCCTGTGCCAAGAACGTTATCAACCAGGACCAGGACGGTGCCGCTTTTGAAATCCACTGCCGCGGAACGCGGCAACGCAATGAGGCCGATATCAATGATCTTCACCAGCGGATTTTGCTGGTCCGGATCCACACTCAGATCGAGTACTGCGACCTGGCCGTGCAGATCGGCGTTCAGATCAGGCAAAGGAACGTAGGCTCGCTGACGTTTGCAATCCACCGCCACTACACTGGTTGTGGTCAAGTTGGTGGGGCTGCCCCTCGTGACACTGCCGTTGTCGCCGCCGCCACATCCTGCCAGAGACCCAAGCAAAAAGATCGCGCCTGCAGCGACCACTACGTTCACGACCAGGTCGCATCGCGCCCACAATCGCGCGCCGTACTTCCGTGCCGCGCTCGGGTTTGAATTCGAAGACCTACTCCCTCGCTCGATGATCATTATTCCTCCGTAGAGGGTAGAGTTGTTAGGTGCCTGCGAGAGCGCCGCGGTCCGCGCGAAATATTTCGCGACGCAAGTCCGCATGCTGTCGTCGGAAGTAATTCTGATCGGGTGGAGACAGAAAGAGACAACCCAAATCCTGGCCTTGCCGTTTCTGCGCTGAAACAGTCAAGAGATCTTGGCGGTATCGGTCCTCTCGGCTGTCGTCGACAATCTGACCAGCTCAAGAACTGCCTCCCCCACACAAAGGCATGTAATCGAAGATAGTCTCCCAATAGTGTGCAAACGAGAACTAACTACCGCAGACGCTACGTCAAGACAAGCGATTTGTTCAAATAGCCTCTTTGAACGGATTTTGGCGCCAGGTTTGGTCTATCGCCATTCAGAAAGCGCATTGGACCGTCCGAATCGCCTCGATTCGATGTCAGGTAATCGGGAGCAGTCGGAATCGCGGACCATTATTTCGCCGGCGGAGCCCACAGCTTGATGCCGCCCAAGAGGCCTTCCATATTGCTGACCAGTTTCACATTAGGTGGAAGTTTGCCGTCGAGCAGTCGGGCATTGCCGCCGCCGATGTACAGCCGATCGTAGTTGAAGGTCCGCTGTAGGTCGCCGATGGCCTCCATCAACAGCTTGATCCACTTCTTTTTCCCTTTTTTCGCCAGCGCTCGATTTCCCAGCTCCTCTTCGTAGGTCTTGCCTTTGTGAAATGGATGATGCCCTAACTCCATGTGAATCCGTCTGCCGTCAGCAAAGATGACCGACCCCACCCCGGTGCCCAAGGTGATGACCAGTTCAATGCCGCGCCCCCGGATGCATCCGAGCCCCTGCACGTCGGCATCGTTGGCCATCCGCACCGGTTTGCGGAGCCGCCTGGCAAGCTCCTTCTGCAGCGGATAGTCGTTCCATCCCTTGCCAAGGTTGGCCGCCGTATATACGACACCGTCTTTGACCACCCCTGGAAATCCCACCGAGGCACGGTCGAAGCTTCGATGCTGCTCCGCAAGTTGCTGCACGATTTTCACGACCTTCTTTGGAGTCGCGTTTTTTGGCGTGGCAATCTTGGTCCGTTCGGTGACCGGCCGCCCGTTAGCGTCCAGTTTTTCGGCCTTGATACCGGTGCCGCCGATATCGACCGCCAGGGTGAGGGGCTTGCGCTCCGCCTTGGCCGGGTGCTCGGCAAGAGCAGGGCTGGACTTCTGTTCCCGTCGCGTTCTTTTAGCGGCCTGGTTTATAGTCTGATCAGTAGTCATAGTGCCTTCCTGGTCACTCCTGCGGGATGCGCTAGCATAGCCGAGCCGATCGATGCTATCGCGCTGCCACCCCATCCAATGTGCGGTTTGGCAGCCCCAGGAGAGCGCCGCGTTTGACATATCCGCGCCGACGCTATTATCTGAGTGCGGAATCCATTTCTTGACGTAAGGGAGGGACCGATTTTGCGGAATTCAAAGCAGATTGATCTGTCAAAGCTGGCGACTGAATCGACCAGCGAAATCGCATCGATGGTTCGAGAACTCGAGGGGCCTCCACCGGTATCGGATCCGCGATGGCCGACCCGATTCATCTCAGCAGCGAGCAAGCTCGCGCCGCCGCGATGGCCTGCGCGTTTCATCACAGACATAAAGAACGCTCCCAAAAGAGACTGACAATTTATCGATCACCGAATCTAGCGTCGCGATACCCGAGGCTGAAATGCAACTACAAGCAAAAACCATCGACCTGACTCGCTTGGAGAACGACGCGACCAGCGATGTTGCATCGATGGTCGATGAGTTGGAGGGCCATTCCCCACAGGAGTTGGCAACGTCGAATCGGCGCTGGCCCGCTCGATTTATCAGCGCAGGCCCAAAGCCCGCTCCGCCGCGATGGCCGATGCGCTTCACCTCGTACCAAAAGAAAGCTCCGAGCAGAAACTAAGTCTGGACAGAATCAGCGATAGCAATGGAGGGGAGCGCACATGAAGGATGCGCCAGACAGGATTGACCTTATCGGTCTCGCGAACGATTTGTCAGGCGATGTTGCATCAATGGTCGGGGAACTCGAGGGAACCGGCCTGGAAGAACTGTTATCTGTTCGCTGGCCGAGTCGATTCCTCACTGCGAGCGAGAAAGACGCACCTGCGCGATGGACGAACCGGTTCGCTACCGCAGGGCCCAAGACCGCGCCGAGCAGGCGTTAAGCCTGATTTTCGCGAAGGAAAGAGGGAACCATGCCGAAGCGAACCAGCAAGATCGATCTATCCAAACTGAGTGGTTCTGCGCGTAAAGACATCGGCTCGATGCTCAAAGAGCTTGAAGGTCGCGCTACGCCTGGAGTCGCTGCACCAACCTGGCCGACTCGCTTCGTTGCAATCCCCGGATCCAAACAAGCTCAGAAGCGAAGCTGAAAACCGCCATCGTCGATCATAGCGCAGTCAGGAGCCGCCCGCGGGTAATTTCATGAACGGGGCGGACATCCTGTGGAACGACCAAAGCGTTTACCAGGCGCGCTATGAGAAAACCGCTTCAGCCCTGATCGCTATTTCCCAGGCGCTGGAGCGCAACCGTCCCCTTGGCGGTGGCGAAGCTGAGTTCCTTGAACTCTATTCACGGACGGTTGCGGCCGACCCGGAAGCTTTCACGGCGGTATGGCGCGATCCGACGGCGTACTTCTGGGTGCGTCTGGCTTATGAATTCGTTGGCAATTGCCTGGCACCGGCAACCCTGTCCCCGCTCGCAGAATCCGCCGCTCGCGAGCGCCACGCTGCCGATCCTAAGTCCGCGCTCAAAGCTCACTTGAATGACTTCAAGCGATTCGTTCTGGCCTTGGGAGTGATTGCCGGCTTGGATCAGAAGTTTGTCACCCCGCTGCAGGTCAGTCTTCCATTCGCGATACCGTCCAGCCGTCTCGTAATTTCGGGTGCCGGGGTGCTCCAGATTGACGCTCTGATCGACGGCCATTTAGAGGTGACCCGGGCCGGTACGAAGCTGAAGCTTCCCCTCGTTGCATGCTCGATCGAATCTTTGACAGTTCGCGAATCTCCAGTTGCGATTGCGCAGAACTATGAGCTGCTGCTGCAGCCGGAGGCATTCAATCTGCCGGGATTGAACGAAGGCGCGCCGCTGCGTCTCCTGCCGCTATCATTTCAGGCCGAGCATGCCACCCTCACTGGGCAGGCATTGGAGCTCATACATCGGCACTGCCCGGAGACCTTCGAACATTTTCGGCAGGTCGTCCGACTGATTGCGCTGAAGCCTTCAGAGCTCGGCGAGTACAGCAACATCAGCCATTCTGACCTGCCCGGGAGCTTCGCGATTTCGGTCGCCAATGATCCGTACCTGATGGCGGATTTCTTCATCCACGAGTTCCATCACAATCGCTTTTTCTTCGTCGAAGAGCGCGGCGCGTTTTTTGCGCTGGACCGCGACAATCAGGCCACCGGAGAGGCGTATTATTCGCCATTCCGCGACGACCTACGCCCGTTGCATGGAATCTTTCATGGACTTTACGTCTACATCGCGGTGTGGCGATTCTGGTTCGCGGTCTATCGGAGTGGCGAAACCTCGGGACTGCGTCTTGACCAGGTCCGCGATCAGGTTGCTTTCATTTCGATTCAACTCGCGATCGCGGTTTCTCAGCTTAGACGTTTCGCGCACTTCTCGCCGCTTGGGATCTTGCTGTTCGAGGAGTTGACCGGGGAAGCGACACGCATCCAGAAAACTACCCGCGCACTCGATTTCCCTTCCGATCTACCCGCCATCCGATGCAGTGACGAAGGTATCCTCTCAGTCCGTTGCGACCCAGATACCCACCTGCCGCTGACAGTCTCGGAGATGATTCTAGGGCACGCGCAACGCTGCGACCGGCGGCATCAGTGCCAAGACCTCGACTCGATCATTGAGGCGAGCCTCGCGTCCCGATAGCACCCTCATCTCAGTCGTCCCGGATGGGCGTCCCTTCGGGCGCGATTTCGCATAGCGCGGCCATGAACTTGCCACGCTTGGTCCGCGGGATCTCGTTCACCCTTTCGAGGTCCACGGTAACTCCTCCGCCAATCCCATCCGCAATGTTTTTCTTGAGTGTTGCCGCGACTTCCAGAGCAAGCGGCTCATCGCGAACAAACCGCACGATGAAGTGATCGAGCCCGCGCTGAACGAGTTGAAGTTGCCGGACTTCGGTCAGAGTTTCGAGAAAGTCATAGATCCGCCATGGCAAATAGAGCTCACCGGTCTTGAGGCGAAACAGGTTTATCGACCGGCCGACTACCTTTCCGATGAGCGGCAGGGTGCGGCCGCATGAGCAGTCGCCTTCCACTGCCATCGCATAGTCACCGAAATCGTAGCGAATCAGCGGTGCCAGGTAGTTCTCGAGTGTGGTGACCACCACGCGGCCCAGCTCCCCCGCTTTTACCGGTCTGCCCTCGTCATCAAGCAGCTCGAGGATCAGGTGCTCGGCGTTCAAGTGATAGCTACCGACCGGACATTGCCACGCGGGAAACAGTTCAGTGGTACCGTAGTTATCCGCGATTTCCACCCCTAGCATCTGCCGGGTCCGCTTGCGCAAGGAGTCGTCGAGAACCTCGCCGCCGGTGAAAACTTTGCGCAGTGCCGGAAGCCGCGGCTCCTCTTTTCCGAACATCGTCAGCAGCGCGTCCAGGTTCGAGGGCAAGGTATAGATGAAGTGCGGGTTCATTTTGCGCAACCAGGCAATCTGCTTGCTGAAGTCTTCGGTATGCGACATGAACTGCGAACCCAGCATGAAGCGGCTGCTGCTAAGCTGCGAATCCGGGGACGGCGGCTCGGCGCGCAGGCCCAGCGCCCACGCGGTACGATGGGTAGGGAGCCATCCGTTCCCCACCAGGTAACGCGCGCGGGCAGCATTACGGCCGCTTTGATGATTCCGGTCGAACAGCAGTTCCACGCTTTGGCCGGTCGTCCCGGACGATTTCGCCTTTATGTAGTACGTGTCCGGCGGATAAATCCCGCGCACCGAGCGGCTGATTTCCTCAATCTCCGGGCGCTGGAGAAGCGGAAGTTTGGTCAGTTCCGCGACCGACGGCAGGGTGCCGAAGCGGCGCGCATAAAATGGGATCCGCATCGCGGCCCGGAAGGTCTTGGCGAGGCGATCCCGCCGAAGAGCTTCAAGACGATCAGGATCCCAGCGCTGCGAACGCGTCAGTTGCAGATAGCGTGGCGCGGCCTCCAACAATACCAAGAGCGATGTATCGAGTATCGGCAAGGGAGCATCACTAGCATCAGCCGAGATCGATTTCTAACCTCTTGGGACCTCGAGCGGCGAGGGATGGCGCGCGGCCGCGGGACGTGGCATGAGTCGGGGGGAAATTCGGTGATCGACCGGGGACGTCGTGGCCGCAACAACTCTTGTCGGCGAGCTTCAACTCGAGACGACCGCACCAACCCACAAATGGCTGGTCGCGATCGCCGTTATGCTCGGCACCGCTCTCGAAGTCCTCGACAACTCGATCATCAACGTCGCCCTGCCCCATTTGCAAGGTGCGTTTTCCGCCAGCGTCGACGAGATCGCGTGGGTGCTGACCAGCTATCTGGTCGCCAACGGCATCATGATCCCGATGTCGGGCTGGATCGCTTCCAGGTTCGGACGCAAACGCTACTTTCTGACTTCGGTGTTTATTTTTGTGGGAGCTTCAGCATTGTGTGGCGCCGCGCAATCGCTCGATCAGATGGTGGCGTTTCGGCTCATCCAGGGCGCAGCCGGTGCGGCCATGATTCCATCTTCGCAAGCGATCCTGATGGAGACGTTTCCGCCCGAGCAGCAACAGATGGCGATGGCGATATGGGGGATGGGCTTGATGGTTGCGCCAATCGCCGGGCCGACCCTGGGCGGTTGGATCACCGACAACTGGAACTGGCGCTGGAATTTTTATATCAATCTGCCACTTGGCACGATTGCATTTCTGATGGTCTCCGCGTTCGTCCACGATCCGCCCTTCATGCACGAGCGACGCACCCGCGGCGGCAAGGTCGATTACGTGGGAATCATGCTGCTGGTGCTGAGCGTTGGATTGCTTCAGATCGTGCTCGATCGCGGACAGCGCGCGGACTGGTTCGAATCGGCGTGGGTGGTGTCGGCAACCACCATTTCGGCGCTCTGTTTCCTCCTGCTGATCGGGCGCGAGTTGACCTTCTCCGAACCGATTCTGGATCTGCGAATTTTCAAGGAAACCACGTTCATCGTTGCGGTGGTGCTCACGATCGCGATGAGCTTCGTGCTGTTCGGCAGCATCCTGCTCAATCCGCTCTTCCTCCAGGAACTGCTGGGATATAGCGCGTGGAAGACCGGGCTGGTGCAGGCGCCGCTGGGGCTATGTTCCGGAACCTCGATGCTCATGACCGGGCAGTTGTCGCGCCTCGGCCTGAACACACGGCCGCTGGTAGGTCTCGGCTTTGCCCTGGTCGCATTCGGGGCATGGCGAATGGCGGGGATGAACTTGCAGGTCAGCCTGATGGCGGTGCTGAAGCGCAACGTCCTGATGTCGTTCGGGTTCGGGATGATTTTCCCCAATACCTCGGCGGCGGCGCTCTCGTGCGTGTCCCGCGAGCGCATCGGATATGCGGCCAGCTTGTTCAACATGCTGCGCAACACCGGCGCCGCGATCGGAATCGCCTTCATGACCAACTCGCTGATTAGCCACCAGCAGATTCATCAGGCGCATCTGGTCGAGCACTTCTCGATCTTCGATGCGTGGAAGTTTGGTCGAATGATGCCGCCCGGGGCGGCGCGCGCGTTCACCTATCTTCCCGAGATGTCACAAGCATCTCCGCATGGCCTCGCGCTGCTGTATGGACTGGTTCGGCAGCAGGCGATGATGCTGGCGTTCAACGACATCTATCGGACCATCGCCATCGTGCTGATTCCCCTGATCCCGCTCTTCGTGTTTCTGCCCAGCAGCAAGACCAACACGAGCGCCCCCTCGGCTCACTGATTTGCGCTACGGCAGAACCGGCGCGAGCAGGCTCAGCGCCGTCATTTCATCGTCCAGCCCAAACTGTTGGAGATAGGCATCGAGATGCTGATGGATCATCTGCAGTGGGAAGGGCAATTTGGGGATTAACGCACAATCGAGTCGCATGCCCTCGCCGCATATCTGGCGATAATGTAAATCCTTCACGCCGGCAGCGACCTTCTCAATCAGCGGATCGAGAAATTTTTTGTCCGAGCTGGAGAGTTCGTAAAGCTTCGAAGTTTCGCGCATCGCGTCAGGAACGAATGCCTTCGGAACCACATCGAGGTTGTTCCAGACCCGAACACACTTGTCCTTCAGGGTGTCGTCCGAGTGCTTCGCGAAGGCTTCGTTACCGGCCGTCGGCCCGGCGAAGCTATAGCAATTGATGGTCGCCTTGCTTTGAGGATCCCACTGTTCGGAAGCAGTCGCCTGCGGCCCCTGCGTGTCTTTCAGCCAAAGCGCAACCGTGGAACTGAGCGCGCCTCCCTTGCTATGTCCGGTGACGAAAATTTCGGAGGCGGGTACCTTCGATATCTGATCCGCCAGGAATTCTTTGACCGATTTCCCATTTGAGATCAGTGCTGCGTCGGCGTGCTTACGAAGCAGCTTTAGTGGATTGAATCGTTCGGCGACCAGTTCCCTGACGTTGAGCCCCAAGGTTTGTATAACTGTCGAGGCAGTCTCGGAGGTCAATCGCGCCTGCAGAAGATCCCTCGGATTAAAGGGAGCCGGGGGCGCCGCCGCTTGCGCGTCGCTCCAGGTTAGATGCTGCAGAATCCCCAGCCCGATCATGGTGCTGGCCGATACTTCCGCGCCTTGCATCGCTTGCTGGTTGCCGTAAGCCCATGGCACTTGATGGGTCACCATCAGATCGCCGAACACCCAATCGCTCACCGAGATCGGATTGGTGCCGCGAATCGCAATCGCAAATGATGAAGGCTTTTCACTGCTCTGCGCGACGTACATGAGCGCATCATCGAGGCCCGGGGAAACCGCGCTGAAACTTGCCGGTCCCCAGACGATTTTCCACTTGCCCGCGACCATCGAAAACTTCGCCATGCACTCATCCATCAACTGGCGCAGGCGCGCGCGCTTGTGCGCCTCGGGCGCAATCAAATTGACTCCTCGGTAAGAAATCGCGGCCAGGGTGAGCATCAATCGCGCGGTAGCATTTTCTCGTGGCAACATATTATAACCTCACACGCTGCGATGCGGTTGCCAGACGGTTAGCACATTGAGCGCTTTGGACAAGTAGCATTCAACTTTTTGTGGGATAGTGACCATGCCGGATTTAGCATCTCATTTTGGCGATTTAATCAATAAGCTGATGGGCGTCGCCGACGTCTCCGACTCGGCGCAGAATCTGATGAACGCGCTGCGCATCGCGCAACGGACGGCTATCGGAGTCACGGCCAACGGTCCGTCGCCCGAGGAGGCCATGATCAAGCATCTCGCCGGCCTCGACGACAAGGCATTGCGCGCGCTCGGCATCGATCCACTCAAACTGCAATTGGTTTTGGCCAACGCGGTTGGCGGTGTAGTCGCTCATCCCGGCCCCTACGAGATCGACGTCGGTTGGGGCCAAAGTTTGATCAACTACTACAAGTACCTGGACCAGCGCGTTCCATTCCCGACCCACATGCAGCGCGCGAACTACTCGGGAGTTCAGGATCTAGTGAGCGATGCTACCGGCGAAATACGCATCGCCCTGGTTGGCGACTGGGGCGTTGCTCCCTCCTATCCGATTGCGAAAAAGGTTATCGATCGAATTGCGTCGAGGAATCCGCACTATGTGATCCATCTCGGCGATGTTTACTACTCCGGCCTGCCCACCGAAGAGAAGGACGCTTTTTTCAACACATTGTGGCCTTTCCAATCGCCGACAGTTTCGCTCGCACTCAACTCCAACCACGAAATGTATTCGGGCGGCGTCGGATACTACAACGGTCTGCTGAAGGACCCCCGCTTCACCACGCAAAGGGAGATCGGCTACTTCGCCTTGCAAAATCAAAACTGGCTGATAGTCGGTCTCGATACCGCCTACTTCGCGCGTTGGAGCAGCCGCCTCTATCAGGATGGCACCCTGGGCAACACCATCGACACCGATGGGATGGTGCAGCGCAACTGGTTCAATCGGCTCCTTCATGATCCCGCTCAGACCGGCAAGCGTGTGATCATCCTGACCCACCATGATGGCTTTGATATCGATCCTCTTCGCGGCGGAGTCAAATTCAAGACGCTGTGGACGGAGATGACCGGCTCCGTACGGGGAAAAAATGATCCCACTCAACCCGGTAATCGGATCGGAGTGCACGATTGGTGGTGGTACTGGGGCCACGTTCATGCACCAATCGTGTATGAGCGGATCTTCTTCTCCGATAATTCTTCGGTAACCGCGCGATGCGCCGGACATGGGGCGGTTCCCTATCTGCCCTATCCCGTCAACTACGCCAACTTCGGGGACGGAACCTTCGTAATAAAATGGGCTGAGACAGCAACAGAGAATCGAACACCTACAGATGGGACCGACAAAGACCGCGCCCCAAATGGTTATGCGCTACTGACCTTGACCGGGACCACTATCAAGGAAGAGTTCTTTGACGAAGATGGGCGAAGCCGGTGGTCCAATTTCTGAGGTCGAATCCCAAGCGATAGGAGTGCGCACGTGCTTTCGATAAGTAATACCCCAGGTTACGCGATAGTTACCTTAATTCAGGACACCCTGGCAGGAGCTCTCGCCGGCAAGATTCCCTTGACCAGGATAAATTCCACTATCGCCACCTCGGTCGCGCATGAGCTCCGCAATGGGCAACTGGTGCCGCGCAACCTCGCGCTCGATTTCTCGCCGCTGCTGGATCTTCTCAAACTACCGGCACTGGGCGGAGCTCCCCCGGTCGACGGTGCGGGTAAGGTCGACATTCAGAAAATGCTCGGGGGATTGTTAAATCCAAGCCAAACCCTCAACGACATCCTGACGACCAACTCGCCGATGGTGGCCTTCAATCGCATCCAGGACTTCTTCCATCAGCGGCCCGACCTCGGCAGTGTGTTCTCCTCGCTAGGTTCTTTCACAGAAGGACAATTCGGAATCGCGCTGTCGCTCATAACCACCTTCAGAAACCTGCTCGATCCGAAATTTCCGCAGGCGGTGCTGGATGCGCAACTGCAATATTTCTTCGGCGTCGACGGCTTCACCACGGTCGACGAGATCATCATCACGCCGCCGATGCAGCTTAGCGGAGCGCCCGTACAACTCAGTGACCTTAGAAGCCTCTTTGCCGAAAAATCCGGTGAGCGCTTTGTGCGCGACATGATCACCATCACCGTCGAAGCGGCGGGCGATGTGCAGTATGACCTGAGGAACCGCTACCATCGGATCGGCACGATCCTCTCCGGTGCGCAGCTCGATACCGCGAAGCGCTGGATCAAGGGATTCGCCACCATGGCTGAATCGGGGGTGACCTCGGCAGTCGAGGAAACCGTGCTCGGCGTTTCGCAGTTCCAGACCAATGCGCTGATTGCGGCGTCGGCCGGGGCCTACGCCGGAACTGTTGCGCGTAAAGCCACCCAGCACGTGTTCCTCAGCGAGTTAGGCCTGCTGGCCCAGTAGGTTGGCGAGGAGCGCGGCGAACTTTAGATCGCGGCGCGTTTATGCGGAACTGCCTGCGGCTTCGGCCTGAGCAGTCGCAGCGCGCCAACATAGTAATCGATGCCCGACCACACGCTCAGGCCCATCGCGATCCAGAGGATGAACATTCCGGCGGCAAAAAAATCGATGTGGAAATAAGTGTAGCGGATCAGCAACCCCTGAATGGCGATGGACTGCAGCACCATCTTGTACTTTCCCAGCTCCTCGGCCGCCATCACCACCCCTTCCGCCGCTGCGATTGCGCGCAGACCGGTAACCATGATTTCGCGAATCACCAACACTGCGACAATCCACGCCGGCACCCGCGGCAACTGCGGCGTTCCCGCCAACATGATGAGCGCTGAAATCACCACCACCTTGTCGGCTAGCGGATCGAGGAACTTCCCCAGGGTCGTCCCGGAGCCGTAATTGCGCGCAATGTACCCGTCAAGAAAATCGGTGATGGTCGCGAGAAAAAACACCGTGGCAGCCAGCGCCGCGGCGATCGGACCGGGAAGCAACAGCAGATACACCAGCAGCGGTGCTGTTGCGATTCTGCATAAGGTCAGGATGTTGGGAGTTGTCCAGGCCACGCGAAAAATCCGCTCTCCGTCGCGACTAGATGCGATTCCCCCGCCCTTGGTCTCACACTATGGCAATCGAGTGTGCGGGGCAAACTACCATGCCCAACTGCGCACGTGATGCTTTCCGGCCGCGACATCAGGTAACCTGATCACCATAAAGATGAAACCGTCCTCGCGCTTCGACTCAGATTTCCTGGTTATCGGCGGCGGCATCGCAGGCCTGATGTTCGCTCTCCGCGCCTCCGAGGTCGGCACCGTCACGGTCCTGACCAAGGCCGCGAGCTCCGAGGCCAATACCGCCTATGCGCAGGGCGGTATCGCCAGCGTATGGAGCGTCGCCGATTCCTTTGAATCCCACATCGACGACACGCTCAAGGCGGGGGCCGGGTTATGCGACCGCACCGCCGTCGAAACCATTGTGCGCGAAGGTCCGGCCGCGGTTCGCGAACTGATTCGACTCGGCACCCAGTTTACCCGCATCGAAGCCGGCGGCGAGGACGAATACGACCTTGGGCGCGAGGGCGGTCATAGCCATCGCCGTGTGCTGCATGCGCAGGATCTCACTGGCCGTGAAATCATGCGCGCGCTCGGCGCGGCTGCGTCTGCGCGCGAGAACATCCGCGTGCTCGAGAATCACGTCGCGGTGAACCTGCTGATCAAAAAGGACCGTACCACCGGCAAGCCCAAGTCATGCTGGGGCGTATACGCGCTCGACCGCAACACCAATCAGGTGAACAAAATCGTCACGCGCGCCACCATGCTGGCGACCGGCGGCGCGGGCAAGGTTTATCTCTATACCACCAATCCCGATATCGCCTCGGGCGACGGCGTTGCGATGGCGTATCGAGCGGGCGCGCCGATCGGGAACATGGAGTTCATCCAATTCCACCCAACCTGCCTGTATCATCCAGCCGCCAAGTCGTTTTTGATTTCCGAAGCGCTGCGCGGCGAGGGCGCGATTTTACGGCTACCCGACGGCACTCCCTTCATGAAGAAATACGACTCGGCTGGGGAACTGGCGCCCCGCGATATCGTTGCACGCGCTATCGATGCCGAGATGAAGCGGCTTGGGCTCGATTGCGTTTACCTCGACCTCAGCCACAAGCCGGTCGACTTCATTCGCAATCGATTTCCCAACATCCACGCGCGATGCTTGAGCTTCGGCATCGACATGACTCGGCAGCCGATTCCGGTGGTGCCGGCGGCGCACTATATGTGCGGCGGTGTAATGACCGATCTCAACGCGCGCACGCCCATCGAACGACTTTATGCGGCGGGCGAAGTGGCGATGACGGGTTTGCATGGCGCCAACCGACTCGCTTCCAACTCGCTGCTGGAAGCCGCGGTGATGGGCCATCGTGGCGCGATGGCGGCGCATCGCGAGATTGAGGACTCGCCGGACGGCACGGTGCCGGACTTTGCCGAATGGGAGACCGGGCGCGCCATCAAGAGCGAGGAGCGCGTGATGGTCACGCAGAGTTGGGACGAAATCCGGCGCATGATGTGGAACTATGTCGGCATCGTGCGCAGCGATCGTCGCCTCGCACGCGCAGAGAGCCGGCTCGCGCTACTGAATGAGGAAATCCACAGTTACTACTGGGATTACCTGCTCGACTCGGACCTCATCGAATTGCGCAATCTGGTGAACGTTGCCGAGCTGATTGTGCGTGCGGCCTCGATGCGCAAGGAATCGCGCGGGCTGAACTACAACCTCGATCATTTGGAGCGCGACGACGCCCATTGGCTGCATCCCACGGTCATCACGCACCATTAATCTCCGCAGCCTCGCTCCCACTCCACTTACGTGGCTCGACGCTTGCGTGGCTCGAAATACTTGATTCGGTTGGTCACTATTGAGTCGTTGCCCCAGCCGCGGGCGCCTCCGAACCCTCGCTTGATGCGTTCCCGCGCGAGGCCATTAGAGATGGATGGCAGAATACGCGAAAGTTGTTCTCGGAAAGCTTTCAAAAGCGCCCCTCTGTCCGAACCCTCGCCCGACCGGGCGAGGACGATTGCGACCCTCCTCTCTCATCATCGGGAGAGGGAATGAAAGAAGGAATCTGATCTAACGGTTCGTCGGCTCGCCTTGCGCGGAAATCCACCCGGCACGGCCAGGTAAGGTCGAACGAATTACAGGACACACCGGCAGCTCCGCGACATTGAGGCTCGCGGCTACTTCCTCGAGGCGCACGAACTCGGTGCCACGTTCCTTCAGCGCCCGCACCAGCGCGGTGAACATTTCGAGCTGGCCCATGCCTTCGGTCTCGGCATGGATGGTGTGCACATTGAGGGCATCGCCTTTGAACTGCTCCAGGTAGAAGCGATGCGCCGCCTCCGCATCCGGGACCTCGGCAAGTCCCATCACCTCATCCAGCGTCGGCAGCGTAGTGGGAATCTCGATGGTGTTGAGGACGCGGCCTTCGACGATGCATCGATAGGGTGCGCGTCCGCGGGTGTCGCTCCGATATGCGAGGTTGGCCTCCTCGAGCGCGAGCAGCGCGGAGTCGTTGGTGCGCCATCCCGGCGCAGCAAAACTGCGCGCCGGAGTTCCGATGATCGCGCGATACGCCTCGAACGCTTCGGAGAGTTCAGTTCGAATGGCGTCGTCGCCAATGCTGTCGAGCTGATCTTGCCATCGCACATGATCGTAGCCGTGGACGCCAACCTCGAAGCCTGCACGCTTGAGATCGCGCATCACATCCGGAAACGCCAGCGCAATTGGACGCGCCGGGAGCAAGGTGCCGGACAGGACGGTGCGCAGGCCGTACATCGAAACGGCCTTGGTCCGAAACATCTTCGAGAGGAAGCCGCGATTGCGAAGGACGCGGATGATCGCGCGCCCGGAATTGTCGGGTCCCATCGTTATATAGAACGATGCGGCGATGGCCTCGCGCTGAAGCATCGCGGCAAGCCGCGGCACACCTGCACCCAGCCCCTGATGCGTATCGACGTCAATTTTGAGGGCGACTTTCACGAACGATCAGAGGGAACCACAGCGGCACAGAGACACCACGGTTGAGCAGCCAAAGAGGTCAACATGATCTGCACCAATCTCAACTCGCCGAATGGTTTTCTCACTCTGTGTCTCTGTGGTGAATTTTGCTCCTAGCGGTTCTGTTCCTGGCGGAACCACTCCATTGAGCGCGCTGTGCCATCCCGCAGTGATACTTTCGGCGTCACGCCGAGCAGCGTCTTCATCTTGGTGTTGTCGGGAACGCGGCGTGGAATGTCCTCGTAGCTGTTGCCGTAGACATCTTCCTGGCTGACGAATTTGATCTTCGATTTAGTCGGCCCGTACAGTTCGATCATCAGCTTGGCGAATTCGAGCACCGTGGTCTCGACCTCGATTCCGATGTTGATGGCTTGCCCGTCGGCTTCCGGCTTCATGCCGGCCGCGACGATTGCCGCGACCGCATCGGTGACGTAGGTGAAGCATCGCGTCTGGCTGCCGTCGCCGATGACGGTGAGATCGACCCCGCGCAGCAGTTGCCCCATGAAGATGGTGAACAGGCGGCCGACATCAACCTTGTCGAGGCGCGGTCCGTAGACGTTGAAAAATCTCACCACCGTGACCGGCAAGCCGAGCTTGTGATACGCGAAGCAGAAATGCTCGCCGACCGCTTTCGAAGTCGAGTAGCACCACCGGTCGATGGTGGTGGCGCCTAGCACGCGATCGTCATCCTCGCGCCAGGGAACCTTGGGATTGCGGCCGTAGACCTCGGAGGTCGAGCTGAACACGACTTTCTTGTTGTACTTGTAGGCGGCCTTGAGGATGTTCTGGGTGCCGTTCACATTGACGTTGAGGGTTTCGTAGGGATCTCCGACATAGTGTTCAACGCCGACCACCGCCGCGAGATGATAGATGAGGTCGACCTTGGCGGCGAGGCTGTCGATCAATTCGAGATTGAAAATCGAATCATGGACGTAGTGGAAACGCGGGTTGTCGAGCAGATGGCGGACCTTGCCGATCGCTCCGGTGTCGAGCACGAATACTTCATCGCCGCGCGCGATGAATGCGTCGGAGACGTGGGAGCCCAGGAATCCCGCTCCGCCGGTGATGAGAACCTTCATTTATCCTCCGCTGGCCGCATCCGGGAAATCCACGCAGATGCTGTCGCGCGAACATTATAAGGGAATGAGCGGGCTATAGCAGCGCGCGCGGACGCCCTTTCGCGATTCCCAAAACCTTACCCGCGACGCCTTCGCTACCGCCTTCGAACTGCACGCGCCGCACAAAGAGACTGCCCTGCCCCGCCGCGGTTTCCAGCTCACCCTCCGATTCGCCGACGATTTCTCCCGGCGCTCCGCGGGCTCCATCCTCGCTTGCGATGCGCGTTTCCCAGATGAAAAGCTTCCTGCCGCTCGCGTAGCAAAATGCGCCGGGATACGGATGCGTGACGGCGCGGGCCAGGTTGAAGATGCGCCGCGCCGGCCATCGCCAATCGATGCGGCCGTCTTCGGGTCGGCGGCGTCCGAAATAGCTGCCGCAGCTGAGGTCCTGCTTTATCCGTGGCGCGCGACCGGTGACGATCAACGGATGGTTCTCGCGCATGATTTCGGCGCCGAGCGGCACCAGCTTGCGATAAAGCGTCAGCGCGGTGTCGCTATCGTCGATGGCGCAGGCGCGCTGCGCAACGATATCGCCCGCATCGGCGCGCGCCACCATATGATGCAGCGTCAGTCCCGCCTCGCGCTCGCCATTGACGATCATCCAGTTGACCGGCGCGCGTCCGCGATATTTCGGCAGCAGCGAGCCATGCATATTGAAGGCGCCAATGGTCGCGGAGTTAAGAATCACGTCGGGAAGCAGGTGACGATAGTAGATCGAATAGATGACCGCGGGACCAAGCGCGGCGACGCGCGCAATGAGGTCGGCGTCGATGCGTTCAGGTGAGTACACCGGGATTGAATTGCGCGCCGCGAGGTCAGCGCATGAGCGCCACCAGATTTCCTCGTGAGGATCATCCTGATGCGTGAACAGCGCGGCGATCGGCGCGCCGAGCGCGAGCAACGCCTCGAGGCAGGCGTAGCCAGTATCGTGGTATGCGAACAGGACGCATCGCGCGAGCTTCACTGCGGTGGCGATGGAACTCGAATCAGCCACCTAACCGCGCGTCGCGAATTTCGGATCTTCGCCGGCTTCATCGCCGTGAACCTTGCGCACCAGGTAGGTCGGACGGCGGCGAACTTCAAGATAGATACGCCCGATGTATTCGCCGATCAGCGCGAGGGCGAAGAAGATGAATCCTATGAATCCAAACAGGACCGTGAACAGCAGCCACAGCGCGCCTTCTTGCTGCGGTCCGTAGATCAGGCGGTGCAGCGCCAGCACCGTCACCAGCAACCCATCGAGGAACAGGATTCCGATTCCCATCAGGCTGAGAATCTGGATCGGAATCATCGAGAAACCCGTGATCAGGTTGAGGCTCAGCGTCGCGAGGCGTAGCAGGTTGTACTTTGAATCGCCCGCCGCGCGCTCGGCATGGCCCACTGGAATCTCGGCCACCCGCTTGGCGAACGAATTGGCCAGCGCCGGCACGAAGGCCGCCTTCTCATCGCATTCGACCACGGTATCGACGATGTGCCTGCGATACGCGCGCAGCATGCATCCGTAGTCATGCATCGGAACGCCGACGATCGCGGAGGTGAGCTTGTTGTGAAACCGCGAGGCGATGCGGCGAAAGGCCTGGTCCTGGCGTTCCTCGCGCCATCCGCCGACCACATCGTTGCCGTCGTCGATCGCCTGGATGAGCCGCGGGATCTCCTCGGGAGGATTTTGCAGATCGGCATCCAGCGTCACGATGATGTCGCCCTTGGCCTGCTTGAACCCCGCCAGGATCGCCGAATGTTGTCCGAAGTTGCGCGCCAGCTCGACGACCCGCACATGCCCAGGCGCTTCTTCGCGGAGTGCTTTCAGCATGCTGAGGGAGTCATCCGCCGAGCCGTCATCGACGAAGACTACTTCCCATGGCCGGTTCATCTGCTTCATGACGGCCGCGAGGCGAGCCCACAAATCCGGAATGGTCGCGGCCTCGTTGTAGACCGGGATCACCAACGAAATCACTTCCGGCGCGACCTGTCGGCTATCATGAATCGGAAGAATGTTTCCTTGACTGCTCAAAGCGACGCCCCAACATGCCTACACGTGCTCACCAGCATTGTTACAGACCCATTCGGCCTGCAAAAGATGCCCCCCAGCGTGTAACTTTTACATTCCGCACCATAGACAGGCTCCCGGTCAAATAACTACTCCTGCGGCAGCGTCCAACATTATTATGGGGCTCCAGCGCACCACCTGCTCTCTCCTGCTCCCATTGTGCATCCTCCTTGTTGCCGGATGTGCCTCACATCAGAACTTTGAGTCGCGGCCTTTCTACCAGAAAGAAATCGCGGTCGAGACCCACGGCAAGAAGACCCTGTTCGACAGGATTGTCGAGGTCGATCCCGGCGGCCTCGATGTCGATTTGGCGAGCGACTATGTCAAACGTCCGCCCGCAACCATCGCGGTGCTGCCGTTCACCGATCGCGGCTCCGCGCAATACACCGTCGACAAGATTCCGCTCAGCTTCCGCAACAAGGAAGAGCGCGATCAGTGGGCATGGACCGACGCGCAGCGATTGCGCAAGTCGTTCATCGGATATCTCTCGCAGCGCGAATTTATTGTGGTCAATCCAATCGCGGTGGATGCGGTGCTGCAATCGCACGGAATCAACAACGCCGAGGATCTCGAGAAAGTCAGCGTCCTGACGCTGGGCAAATGGTTTCAGTGCGATGCCGTGATCTACGGAACCGTCGATCATTATGAGGCGTACTACCTGGCGCTGGTTTCCGGCTACGAAGTCGGGGTGACCTCGCGCATGGTCTCGACCCACGATGGCGAAACCTTGATGCGCAGTCATGGCAGCCGCTTCTCGCTCAATGTTCTGCCCGCGATGTCGATGGAAGACATCCTGATAAATTCCGCCGAATCGCTGCTCCAGCTCCGCGACGTCGTGCTGGCGCGCGCCGAGGAAGAGGTCGCGCGCGAGTTGGTGATCCGCATCCCACGATCCGAGACATTGCGCACCCGCATCGCCACCGAAGCGGTCCGGCGTGCGAGGGAATCGGAGGAGATCGAAGAGGATGTGGCAGCGCCTCGTCCGCCGTCGGTTGATGCGATGCAGGCCAACGTCTGGCCGCCTCCATCCGCGAACGAGATCAGCTTTCTGCAAGCGGCCGCGATAGGCGACGACGCGGCATACGACCAGCATGCTGTTGACGAGGGCAGCCGCCACCTTAAGACTGCATCGTCATGGCAAATCCCCAGCGGCCAGCGCTCCGTCTCGTTTTCATCGCAATATCAGCGCTGATTTTGTATTTGCCGGGGCTTGGCCGGCCCGCATTATGGGAGCCCGACGAGGGCCGCTACGCCGAAATCGCGCGGGAGATGTACCTGAGCGGCGACTATGTCACGCCGCGCGACAACTTCGTTCGTTACTTCGAGAAACCGCCGCTGGTGTACTGGGCCGAAGCCGCCGCGATGTCGATCTTCGGCCCGCATGAATTCGCGGTCCGCCTTCCTGCCGCGCTCTTCAGTGCCGCCGACGTTGTAGTCACCGCCGCTATCGCCGAGGTGATGTTTGGCGAGGCGGTGGCAATCCTCGCGGCGATCGCACTCGGGCTGAGTCCGCTGTTTTTCGGATTCGCACGGTTTGCCACGCTCGATCCCGCACTCGCGTTTTTCATGACTGCCGCGCTCGGCGCATTTTACCTGGCCGCGCGGTCGAGCGATTTCGCCCGCGGCAGGGGACGCCAATGGTTCATCACGTCCGCCGCCTTGCTCGCGCTCGGCACGCTAGCCAAGGGTCCGGTGGCTCCCGTGCTCTGCGGCGCCATCGGGCTTATCTGGATATTGCTCGAGCGACGCGCCCGCGAGATAAGGCGCATGCCGTGGATTTTCGCGACCGCGGTCTACTTAGCGATCGCGGCGCCATGGTTCATCGTCGCGGCCCATCGCAACCCAGGCTTTCTGCAATTCTTCTTCGTACACGAACATGTTCAACGCTACCTGGAGGACACCGAGCATGGATGGGGCTTGTGGTTCTTTATACCGATCGTGATCGGAGGCGCGTGGCCGTGGGTCTTTTTCGCGCCGTTGGGACTGCGTGGGTTGCGCGCCCCTGAATCACCGGAGTCCTCGTCGCATCGCTCAGCGATGCGATTCCTGATGACCTGGTTTCTCGTGATCTTCGTGTTCTTCTCGATTCCGCGCGCCAAGCTGGGATCCTATATCCTTCCCGCGCTTCCTGCTCTTTCGATCGTGGCGGGATTGGGAATGTCGAGGCTATGGCGCCTGGAGGTTCGCTCGATATGGCGAATCGTCGGCGCGTTCGCCGCGCTCACGTTACTGGGGTCGATTGCGGCGGCGCTCGCAGCCGCGGCCGCGAGCGGAAAACTCTCATCGGCACTCACGATCGACGCCTACCTGATCGCCGCGCTGCTGGCAGCGATCGCAGTCGTATCATTCATCGTGGATCGCGACGGGACGCGGCCGGGAGCCTTGGTCATTACGCTCGCGCTCGGAACGATCCTGATCATGGGTGTCGCAACGCGGGCACGCAAAGACGGAGCATCATCGACATCCTATCGAACACTGGCAAAGCAGATATCGCCATACCTGCAGATGGGATGCATCGTCGCATCGTATCGGCACAACGTGCATTCCATCCCGTTCTACACCGGATTTCGCGAGGCTCTGGTCTCATATCGGGGCGAGCTCGCTCCGTTCGGCGATAGTCCGGATGCGGCCGCCAGTTTCATTCGCAACGATGACGAGCTACGCCGGATGTGGTCATCGAATGAATGCTTCGTGCTGATCGCGAATCGAAAGGACCTCGGCACGCTTCGAACCCTCGCGCCGGCGCCGGTGGTGATTGGATGCGAAGGGAAGAAATTCGCGCTCTTCAATGGTCCGAAGGCCCGCCCGGCGGCCGACTGCCGCACCGAAGTCCATTGAGCCCGCCTCGTTGGGACTTGGTTTGAAGCGGCGTGAAATATACCCTGTATAGCGGTGGTGGGCATGAAGAAGTTGGGGATCCTCCTTGCGGGAGGCCTGCTGACAGTTACTTTCGCGGCGTGCGTCGCGCAGGTAAATCAAAGCTCCGCGCAAACGGCGCTGGCGGCCGGACGCCTTGACGAAGCTGCCAACGACATCCAGACTGCGCTCGCCCACGATCCCGACAACCTGCAACTCAAACAACTCGCCGCGGATATCTTCACCCGTCGCGGAGTCCAGTACTACCAGACCGGGACCATGATCGCGGCGGCCGACGATTTCCAGCGCGCGGTTGCATACCAGCCCACTTACGCGATGGCGTGGAATTACCTCGGGCTGATCGCATCGCAGCAACACAACTGGCAAAAGGCCATCGACTATGGCGGCAAAGCCGCCGGCCTCGAGGGCAAAGCCGATCCTGCTTACGTAGTGCAGGCGCGTAAGGAATTGCTTAAGGTCCAGGCCGGCGGCATCCGTCCCTACCTACCCCCCGGCAAACGACCCAAGCTGGGGGATTGAGGCGGATGTCGGAAAATTGGACTGTAGAGGCCGTGGCTGACAGCAAACCTGAAGCGCCACCGGAGAAACCGCCCGAAGCCGCGGTCCCGGCAATTCCGTCGGTCCTGTCCAGCGACCATTCGCTGGGCGAGATTATGACGATGGCACGGGAGGCGCGCGCCTTTTCGCGCGAGCAGGCGGCCAAGGCTTCCAATATTCCCGGCTACTACCTGACCATGATCGAAACCGACGACTACTCGTCGATCGCCGATCAGCTTTATCTGTTGCCGTTTCTACGCCGCTACGCCACCTTCGTCGGGCTCGAGCCCGAGGAAGTGGCCAGCCGCTTCATCCGCGATGTGCAGCGCGCCGACATGAATCCAGGCCGCGCTACTGAGCCGATTCCGATCTTCGTAAAGCGCAAGGGCTTTCCCTGGCGCATCGCGCTAACCGCCGGCGTTATCGCGATCGGCGTGGTTGGATGGTTTGGGTATCGTCATTTTGTGGCGCGAAAATTTTCGACCGCAAACTCGAAAGCTCCCGTGTCGACGGAACAAGTTGCTCCATCAAGCAGCGAAGTCGCTCCTAATCCCGACGACGCGGCGCCGGAAGAGACCGTTCCGGTACCGATGGCTGCTCCTTCCGCGATAGCGCCGGCAGCTTCGCCAGTTGCCGTGTTGTCTCCGGCGGCAATGGCGTCCGCTGCGATCGCACCGGTGGCGGCCTCGACGCAGAGAATATCCGCGCCCAAGCAGGCAGCGCATTCGGCCGCCGCATCGTCAACCGGATCTTCGCGATCGGCTGGCGCGCACCCACGAGGACTCAAACCGGGCGCAAGTTCGCATCGGATGTCAATGCAGAATTGAGTTGGCGATCTCCTCGGCCACTAGCTGTTTGGCCGATCGCACATCGTCGCGCGGATGGACCACGACCACCGCCAGCATCTGATCAGGTGAGCCACCCACCGAGGCACGCGCGACAATCGCTCGATCGTAGATTTCTTCGTCGCCGGCATTGCCGTTAGGGCCGAAGCGCGGCCCCTCGGGACGCTGCATTTCGTTCTTGAAGGCCTGATAGTTGCGCAGCCCCACCATCGGATCGTTCGGATCCATGATCTGTCGCCGCGCGGACTCGGAATAAGGATCCAGAGGTTTGCTGCCAGTGTCACCGATCGGCGGCGGTTCGGCCCCGGCGGCGCGCAACAGTCTCGCAATCACCCACGGATCGCCGGGTCCGAGGTCGCCGAGTACGACACCGGGTTTGAGCAGCTTCTCATTCAAGGTGACGGTTACGGTGACCGGCGAACCATGACCGCTGTCGGGGCTTCGATGAGCACCGCGAAAATCCTGTTCGAGGGTTTGTTGCACCACGGGATCCGTGCAGACGGCAAACACCGGCGCGGTCTGGGGAACGGTGATTTTCCCGTCGGTCTGAACCTCGCTGGCAAGCGCGATACTCGCGCCCAGGAGTACCAGCGCCAGCAGCGTCGCGGATAAAATATGGAGAGCCTTGGCCGTCATGTCGCAATCCAATTAACGATACGCCCGCGCCGCTTCGATCGGCCATATCGCGACTACCTCGTCGCCGCGCATCACGTAGTATTCGCTGTGCAGGTTGATGGTCGTATCATTGTGACTCGGCACGATCTCGATTTTCATGCCCGCATCGATCTCGGTTCCCGACCCATCGAGTTGGCCGTGCTCTTCCGAAAGACGCGACATTTTGATCGGCAGATCCTTCCCCGCCGGCGGCCCAAACTCGTTGGTGAGCGATTTCATCCCGGCATCGATGATGACGCGATCGCCGCGGCGCGAAATCACCGTGCTCAGAAGCGTCAGCGCGGATCGCCCAAGGTCGGGCCGCACATTGCGATAGGCGCCATCCATGAAGACATAAGAGCCGGCCTGCACTTCGGTGACGTCGGGCCATGAACCGGTGATGTCGTAAGTCCCGGTGCCTCCGGCGCTGACGATCTCCGGCGCGAATCCCTCCCCGCGCAGCGCCTCGACATGACGACTCAATTCGGTAAGCGCCGCGCGCGCGATGCGCTCGCGTTTCTCTTTCTCGGGGACCAGGACGGCGTGCCCTTCGTAACCCATAATGCCGCGATAGCGCAGCGGACCCTGTTTAATGCGTTGCGCCAGTGCGATGGTCTCCTCGGGCTTCGCGGTACCGCATCGATGCATCCCGGTGTCGACTTCGATGATAACGTCGATCGCGCGACCCGCGCGCACCGCGCCATGCTCGAGTTCGCGGACGTTGAACTCGCTTTCAACTGCGACGATGATCTCGGGCCTGGACGGCAGTGCGAACAGACGCTCGATTTTCTTCGCGCCCACGATTTGATTCGCGAGCAGAATCGGACCGAGTCCCGCGCGCGACAGAACCTCGACCTCGCCGAGCTTCGACGCGGTAATGCCGATGGCGCCGGCTTCGAGTTGGCGTCGCGCAACCTCGGGCGTTTTGGGTGTCTTGAAATGAGGCCGCAACTTCTGCGGGCGATCGGCAAAGAACGCCGCCATCGAGCGAACGTTGTCCTCCATCACTTCGAGATCGAGGAGCAGCGCCGGCGTATCGATGTCAGTCTTGCGCATCTTTCCCTCAGGATTTTGCCTCAGGGTAGTTTGGCGTTCAAAACTTCCTGGGCACGCGAGGCGCGCCATTTCGTCAGGCGAGCACCCAACTCATCATCACTCAGCGCAAGGATCGCGACGGCGAACAAGCCAGCATTCGCTGCGCCGCCCTTGCCGATCGCCATCGTCGCGACCGGCACACCCTTGGGCATCTGCACGATCGATAGCAGCGAATCGAGACCGTTGAGCGCACTCGTCATCGGCACCCCGATGACGGGGAGAGTAGTCTTCGCCGCGACGACTCCAGCCAGGTGGGCCGCGCCGCCCGCACCCGCGATGATCACGCGCAGACCGCGGTCGCGCGCGCTGGCGGAATAATCCAAAACCACATCGGGCGTGCGATGCGCGGACATCACGCGGACTTCATGTGGTACTTGAAGTTCGCTCATGACCTCGCACGCCGCCGACATGAACTCATAGTCGCTCTTACTCCCCATGATCACTCCGACCATGGGTTTGATTGCTGCTTCTGCCATTACGCGAGGATACGACACTGGTTGCGCAATGAAAAACGTCCCTGCGCGTTTTGGGCGGCGGCGAGCATTCGCGAGAAAAAAGCCAACCGAGGATGCGCTCCCGGCGTCGCTCCGAGATGCCTAACAGGCTCTGAATATCATATATATTCCAATGAAAGGCATAGAAGGGCTTGTACGTGCTTTTGCATCCGTGCAGAGTAAATTTCCATTTCGCCAACCCATCGATATGCTCGTTTTAGCGAAACACCGAACGAAGACGCGAAACCACGGCGCGGTGCTCGCTTCTCTCCTCACCCTGGCGCTGGCCTCGATGGTGTCGTCCTCCAACGCAGACGCTCTGAACCGCATCCAGTTGGAAAACGCGCATCGCGGGACTGATGACTGGATTTCCACCCGCATCGACGCGCCCCATGACCTGGAGGGTTATGCTTCTCTCTCCAGCGTGAACGTCGGCCAATCAGTCGGCTTTTTCGTCAATTCGGCGGATCCCAAATACTCTATCACAGTATACCGCCTGGGATACTACCAGGGCCACGGTGGCCGCCTGATGGCCGCTCCAGTAACCCTCGACGGGATACGGCAGCCAATCCCAAAGCCGGACCCGGTCACGGGCCTCATCGAATGCCAATGGACCAATCCCTACATTCTGGATGTGCCGCCGAACTGGGCCAGCGGCCTTTACGTGGCCAAGTTGACCGCCGTCCCCTCGGGCCAGCAACGCCTCATTCCGTTCGTGGTCCGCAACGATGACCACTTCTCCGATCTGATTTTCCAGAGTTCGTTTGCCACCGCCGAGGCTTACAACGCATGGGGTGGGAAATCGCTTTACGCCTTCAACAGTTCCGACGGGATCGCTGCGACGAAGGTGTCGTTCAATCGGCCCTTCGATGATGTTGACGGGGCTGGACAAATTCTCATCCGCGAACTGAACATGGCTGCCTTCCTCGAAAAGGAAGGCTACGACGTGGTCTATTCCACCGATCTCGATACTCATGAGCACCCGGCACAACTGGCGCTCCATCGCGGATTCCTCGCGGTCGGACATAACGAGTGCTGGTCCGATCAGATGCGCCGCAATGTCGCCTTCGCACGGAACCGAGGCGTGAGCCTCGGATTCTTTTCCGCCAACGATGCATATTCATCAGTTCGGTTCGAAGCGAGCGCGCTGAGCGGCGCGTCCGATCGCACGATGGCTTCCGTCAATGCGCGCGGTTCGCAAGCCATCGACGAGGCGATCGACGCGGATATCGTCGTCACCGATGCCTCGAATTGGGTATTCTCCGATACCGGCCTCGCGAAAGGGAGCATTCTTGGCGGCCTGTTGGGTTACGCAGCCGGCGAGACCCACGGAAACGCATCGATGCCGGCCGGAAGCATCGAGCTTGCGCACACTCCCTATGTCCAATCTGACGGCGTCACTCGCTTTTCGGATATGACCGTCTACTCCACCAGCAGCGGCGCGACGGTGTTCACCGCCGGTACGGTCCAGTGGGCATTTGGACTGAGCGAGGTTAGTCCGCGCAGTCCCAACCCGTCGCGGGTGAACCCCGCGGCGCAGCAAATTACCCGCAACGTGCTGTCACGCTTCATCGACGGCGCGCCAAGTTCTTCCGTGGCATCGATCACATCATCGGAGCGGACCGCCTGGGTGGCATCGGCTATCTCTGATGCCCTGCGCGGTGCGGCCGTATCCGCGACGTGTTGGATCGCGATGGATGCCGCAACCAGCGGCGCTCATGCGGGGCTGGACAACTTCACCCGCATAGCGGGCACCAATTACCTGACGGACTGCGTCGATCAAGTGCAACCGACGATGCCCGCCGATTCGCAGTTGGTAATGAAAGTGGACACCAGGGGCGGAACTATCACCGGCGTCAACGACCTCCGAAAAGCAAAAGCTGCCTCGGCGAACGCCGGTCCAGCAGCCGCGCTGAACGCATTCGGCGCAAAATGCGATTCTTCCTCCGACGACGCCAAAGCGTTGCAGGCCGCCATCAACGGAGCCGCCAACGGATTGCTGCAGTTGCCCGAGGGAAATGTGACCTGCGTGTCGAGCCAGCCGCTGCTGATATCGCGGCCCATCACGATTGATCTGAACGGTTCCAGCTTGCGCTTCAGCGGCGCAGACGGTGGCACCTGCGCGCAAGGAGCGGGCGGCCAAATTCAAATTCGCCAGGGCGGCGCCGGCCCCGTGACAATCAAGAACGGCAGCATCACCACCACCAACCCCGGCACCCGATGCCTTATCAACGTCGGTCGTGCGGGACTCTTCACGCATCCGGTGTCGCTCGACAACCTGGTTATCTCGGGCGCGCCGGGCAACGCAGGCACTGTTGGCGTCTACCTGAACTTCACCGGAGAATTCAGCCTCACGCGCAGCTTGCTGTACTACAATCTGCAACAGGATGTGGTCGGACGAAATGTCGTGAATGTTGCAACCGTAGCAGGCAACACTTTCGGGCCGCTCCTCAATCCCGCCAACTATCAGGTGGACCTTCAGAATCCGCAGAGCGTGCTGCTGCAAAACAATACTCACGAGAGCGGCCCCAATGGCGTCAACCTTAGCGGCGGCGGCCACGGCAACCAGATCGAATCGATCTGGGCGGGCGACACCACCGAGGCGGGCGCATGGATTCATGTCGGCCCAGGAGTGTCGGCGACCAAAATCAGCGGCTTCATGGGAGGCGCCAGGATCGCGGGAAGCGTCGGCGTGCAAATCGATGCGGGCGCTTCGGCGGGTGAAGTATCAGGCCTGACGTTGCAGGGATTCGACACCGGATTGAGTCTCAGCGGACAGGGATGGTCGGTGCATGGAAACTCGATCCAGGGCAAGTCCTATTCGATCCGCGCGATGGCTACCAATCTGCGCATTTTTTCCAATCAGATCATCAACGGCACCGCAGGTGGAATCGGCCTCAGCCTCGAGCAGCCGTTCGAGGATGCGATCAACAACAACTATCAAATCGGCGGCGGGGCCATTTCATTGGGATGCGCCGCGCCCGCCCTGGTGATTCAGGAACAAGTCGACAACATCCCGCCCGGATGCACCGCGGGCGGCAACATCGTCACCGCGGTCGATGGGCGCTGGATTAGCATGGGCGGCGGCACCATCGGAAATCTGGGAGCCCCGACCGCGGCATCGATGGCGCTATCCGAAGGTCACGCGATCGGAGCGATCGCGCCGGCATCAGGAGCTTTCACCGCGCTGAAGGCCAACACCTCGATGCAGGTCGGGTACCCGCTGAAGGCACCCGGAGGCGGCAGGGCGGCAAAGCTCGGCAGGATCGGCGGAACCGGCCCCGCGCGAGCGTCCCAGGATAGCTGGCTTGAGATAAAAGATAGTGCCGGACAGTCATTCTGGGTCCCCACCTGGCGGTAGCGGTTTTACTAGGTGACCCGATCCTGCCGACGAACCCTCAAGTAGCGACGCTCAAGGAACGTACTCGAGTTCGTAGCGACGATATATCCAATCTCGCGGTAAACGGACAAAATCGAGCATAGTTCGCGATGGCTACCACGATTCCCACCAATGCCGCCGAGTTTACGCTTGCCGAAGTCGCACTCGCGACCAATGGCGAGGCCTTCGGCAATGGCAGCTTGAAAGTGCGCGGGGTCAGCATCGATAGTCGCAACCTCCGTGGCGGCGAGTTATTCGTCGCATTGCGCGGCGTCGCCGACGGACACAACTTTCTCGCCCAGGCTGCGCAGCGCGGCGCGAGCGCCGCACTAGTCGAACGCGGCCGTCGTATCGCGGAGATCGCGTGCGTCGAGGTCGATGACACCCTGGTCGCGCTGGGACGCCTGGCGCATCATCACGTGGATCGAATGCGCGGCGCGGGAACGATTCCCCTGATAACGATTGGCGGCGCGGCGGGCAAAACCACCACCAAGGAGATCACTGCCGCGCTGGCGCGGGCGGTTTTCGGCGCGACGCTTTCGACCCCCGGCAATCTCAACAATCTCATTGGGGTGCCGATGACGCTGTTGATGCTCACCGAGGAGCATCGCGCGATGGTCATTGAGTGCGGGACCAACACGCGCGGCGAGATCCCACGGCTGGCGGAAATTGTCGCGCCGGATGTCGCGATGGTGCTCAACGTGGATCTCGAGCACACCGAAGGACTCGGCAGCATCGAAGAAATCGCCGATGAAGAAGCGGCAATTTTCGCGCATACGAAGAATGCGGCGGTCATCCCCACCGATGACGCACGAATCGCACTGCGGGTGCCGTCGAACCTGCCGACGGTGACCTTCGGTGTCAGCGACGAGGCGAAGGTACGACTGGTCGAACGAGCGGTGACAGCGCATGGACGGGCCGCGATTGTAATTCGCCTCGATAAATCGATGGTTGAGCCGAGAGTGGAACCTGTCATACGCGCGGAGCTCTCATTGATCGGCCGCTCCGGCGCGATGAATTGCACCGCGGCCGTGGCGGCAATCGCGGCCGCATCGCCGATTCCATTGCGCGCTGATCAACTGCGCGCTATGGAAACCGTGCTGGCGGAAATCCAGCCGGTGCCGGGGCGGCTCGCGGTCAACGAAATCGGTGGCATCGTAATCATCGATGATTCGTACAATGCACAACCGCCTTCGGTCCGCATCGGACTGGAGGCCGCACGCGAGGTGGCTAAGCGACTCGACGCGCGACTGGTGATCGCGCTGGGCGACATGCTGGAACTCGGAGCGCTCGCGAAACCTGCCCATGCGGTGGCAGTTCAGGACGTTTTCGCCTCGAATCCCGCAGTCTTCCTGGCGATTGGAGAGGAAACCTGCGCCGCAGCCGCGGCAGCGCGTCCGCGCCAGCACGATTGCGACCTGCGCCTCTGTGCAGATCGCGAGGAGGCCGCGTGGCTCATCTGCGGCCTGGTGCGCAAAGGCGATGTTGTGCTGGTCAAGGGGTCGCGCGGCATCGGCACCGACCGCATCGTCGAAGTGCTGGTAAAAGGTTTCGGCGGCTAGCGAGCCGTCAATCGGCCTTCACCAGGGCTTCGAGTCCCGAGCGCTCGCCGATCGCGACCAGTAGATCGCCAGCCTGGACTGGAATGCTGGGCCGAGGAATTATCCTGATGGGATCGTCGTTGCGCTTGAGCGCCACGATCCGCAACTTTCCGATCGCGGCTTCGATCTCAACGACGCTCTTCCCGATCATCTTGCTGTTTTCAGGGATGCGAATTTCCTCGAGGTCAACCTCCTCGCCGCGGCCCGAGGTGAACAATTCGATAAAATCCACCACCGAGGGGCGGACAATCGTCGATGCGACCCGATAGCCGCCATATTGGTACGCGGAGATGACCTGATCGGCGCCCGCCAGCTTGAGCCGGCGCAGCCCCACTTCACCTTCGCCGCGCGCATGAATCGAGATGTTGCGATTTTTCTCACGCGCCGCCAGCGTGATGTAGACGTTGTCGGCGTCGGAAGCGGTGGCTGCCACCAACGCGCGGGCGGAACGAATTCCCGCGTCCTCCAGGACGTCGTCGTGCATCGCGTCGCCAATCAGGTACGGCGTGTCGAGCCGGGCCAGTTCTTCGGCTGCTTGAGGATCGGTATCGATGATGACCGTCGGCACGCGATGGCGTGCGAGTTCCTCGGCCACGGCGCGACCGAAACGACCGAACCCGCAAATGATAACGTGGTCTTTCAGATTGTGGATTCTTCGCAGCATTCCCCTCGCTCCCAGGTAGTCTCGTAGCTGCCCTTCGATAATGATTTCAGTCATCGTGGCGAACAGATAGAAAGCGGTGCCCACGCCAAGCACGATCAATAACATGGTGAACACCCGGCCCGCTTCGTCCAGCCGTTTCACCTCGCCATAGCCGACCGTGGAAATCGTGATGACCGTCATGTAGAGCGCGTCGAGCAAAGACATGTGGTCGACCAAGATGTAACCGAGGGTGCCGAGCCCGGTGAGAATCGCGATCCCCGCAATCGCGATAGCCATCCGCAGCGCCGGCGAGCGGGGTGGGTGAGGCCGAGCGTGGTGCGTCAATTCCGGCATCCTCAGGGCCGAGGTTTTTCGATCGCTGGAATCCAACCGGCACCGATGGCGCGTATCGCCCTGAGGCTATTGATTCAGTTGACGCTGCTGCATGGTCGCGCCGAGCGACGGCTTGACAATAACACCGGCAAAGCCGGTCGCCGAGCGTCCATCGGCGGTCGTTATCGTGACGGAAGCGACATAGTTTCCGGGTCGCGTATAGCGGTTGTATGCCAGCAACGGCGGAGCGGTCGAAGTGTGGCCATCGCCGAAATTCCAGTTGAAGGACACGATCTCGGCCCCCGACGGGTCCAGCGCATGCAACAGGAATCCCGCCAGCAGCGGCGCCGGACCGTAGCCCGGCAGCGCCTGCACTGTAACCAGCAACGGCTCCGGCATTGCGATGCGACCGCTGGGGGTGGGATTTCCGGCCGGCATTGGTTCCTGCGCGCGTGCGATGCCGCACGAAACGGCGACCATCAACATCGCCACTGCACCGGCGACGAGCGTGGAAGTCCTCACTGCATTACGACGCCGCCATCAGGATGCAAAATCGAGCCGGTGTAGTAGCGGCCCTCCTCACTGGCGAGGAACAGCGCGGTGTTGGCGACGTCAACCGGTTCGCCGATTTGTCCCAGCGGCACGCGATTGACCAGCCGTTTCATGAAACCGGTGGCCTTCTGGATGTCCGCCGTCATAGGAGTGTTGATGAAGCCCGGCCCGATCGCATTGACGGTGATCTTGCTGGGCGCGAGCTCGACTGCGAGCACCTTGCTGAGCATCCACACGCCGGCCTTGCTGACCGCGTACTCGCCCGCGCCGGGGGTCGGCAGCTTCGCCGCGCCGGACGCGATGTTGATGATCCTGCCGCCCTTGCCGGCCTTGACCATCTCGCGTGCGACCGCGCGATCGCACAGAAAGACCCCATCCAGGTTGATGCTGAGCACCTTCTTCCAATCTGCCAGAGGCTTCGCACTCAGCGGTGTGGGATTGCTGGCGCCCTCTTCTCCGTAACGCGCGTGCGAGATGCCGGCTGCCGCAACCAGAATATCGACGCCACCGAGTTCGCTGACGGCGCGCGCAACCATCGCATCCACCTGGGCCTCGTCGCTGGTGTCGACCTGAATCGCAACCGCCTTGCGGCCGAGCTTGCGCACTTCGGCGGCGACGCCGTCTGCTGCGGCGAGGTTACGATCGGCAACCGCGACGTTGGCGCCCTCCTCAGCAAAACGAATCGCGGTCGCGCGCCCGATACCGCTGGCGCCGCCGGTGATCAATGCATTTTTGTTTTCCAGTCTTAGTGCCATCTGTTGAAATCCTTACCAAAACGTTGTCAAGCTCGCGGAAAGCGTCCGTGCCGATGCTACTGTCGATCTTAACGGTTGTTACCACGATGATCATCGGACCCGCCAGCATCCCATCGCATTGCGCCGGACGCCACGACCTCGCGCCAGATGCTTTGCATCACTCCAGCTTGACCGCCGTTCCTTTGACCGTCGTGCAGGTGAAGCTGAAGACATTGTACACGGGAATGAATCCATAGAGGCTGCTCGATGTCGTGACATTAACCAGTGCATCGCCGCCGGTCGGCGCCAAGGCTTTATCTACCGCAGTCTGAACATCTGAGTTGCCGAACGGGATCACCGCAATAACAAAGTATCGGCAGGCCTGTCCCTCCGCTGGTCCGAGTTCCCTCACTGAATGACCCGTCTTCAGAACGGAAGCGGGGTCAACGGAACTTTTCGTGATTACACCGAGCGAGCCCACCGAGACGCATCCGCCGAGGGCGAGTAAACTCAAAATACCGATCGAGCGTATCAGTCGCACAATTGCCTCACTTCAGAAAAAATACTGTTGCCGGTACCAACAGTTTACCACTTGGGAAGACTACGGGGCGGTCGATTACTTCACATAGCAGCGCCGGCCAGGCGAATCGGTCGCCATCCCGACAACGACCGCGGCTCCCTGTGCCTCGACGCGGAGTCCCTGCTAAAATTCGTCCACCATGGCATACGAACAAGCGGCTACCGTCGCGACGGAGCCGACCAACTCCTTCTTCGAACACGAGGATCTCAAACTTCACTACCTTGATTGGGGTGGCGATCCGAAACAGCGCACCTTCGTGCTGCTCCACGGCGGTGGCGCGCATGCGCATTGGTGGGACTACGTCGCGCCCGAGCTCGTCGCCTGCGGCCACGTGGTAGCGCTCGATTTTCGCGGCCATGGGCGCAGCGCATGGTCGCGCGATGCCGACTATGGTCCGCCTTCGTACATTCATGATGTCCGCGCGCTCATCGATCATCTCGGCACCAAGGTCGTACTGGTGGGGCATTCGATGGGGGGCGCGGTAGCGCAATGGTGCGCGGTGACGTTCCCGGAAAAACTCGCGGCATTGATCATCGTGGATTCACCCGCCGGCCCGCCTCCGCTGCTGCGTCGCCTGCAATGGCGATGGCGTCGGCGCGCGCAAGGCGGCAAGCGACCGGAGTTGAAATCATCCGATGACATCATTCGCAAATTTCGCCTCTCGCCGCCGGGAACCTACTTGAGCAAGGACCAATTGGAACAACTCGCGCTTAAGGGCGCGCTGCAACTTTCCAATGGGCATTGGGCCTATCGCTTCGATCCGGAAACCCGCGCGTGGCGCAAGCATAAGGGGCGGATGAAGCGGCCAAATCTGAAGCGGCTCGACCTGCCCACGCTGATTTTGCGTGGCGCCGAAAGCACCCTGGTGGGCGGACGGCACGCCCGGCGGATGAATCGCAAGGTCAAGGGCTCGGTGTACAAGGAAATCCCGCGCGCGTTCCATCACGTGCCGCTCGACAATCCCGAGGCTACGGCTGCCGCGATCATCGAGTTCGTGGAGCAGAAGAAGATCGGAGCGGAGTAAACCGCACAGGCACAAAGCCAGGAAAAGCAGCATTCGACAGTAGGCGCCGGATCAACTGGTGGTGAGGCTTTTACTAGAGACCGACCCTCAACCGTGAGTTACCGTGTCTCTGTGATTTGGCTGGGTCCTGTTCCTGGTGTCAGGCCCGCAGCATGAAGTCGCTGAGGTCCATCGCGAACGCGCCGTCGGTGAGCTGCATCGATTTCGGCGAGCGCTTGAGCTGCAGCCGGGTGAGGTCCTGATCGCGCGGCAGCACGAAGACGATATCGCCGGCGGCCAGCGTGATAATGCGCACCCGCTCCTCGCCGCGCCGTTCCGCGCCGCTGACTTCATAAGGGCTGACGTGAAAGGAGAATCCGCGCGCTCGGATCACCTCGGCCACAAACTCCTCGACGATGCCGACGAACAACCGCGTGTTGTCGTCCTTGAAGAGGCGCTTGTCGACGACCAGTATCCTGTCCCCTTCGGTGACTATCGCCATTGTGCCGCCCTCCGATCCGCTGCTGCCACTGCTGATTCTACGTCAATGGAGATCAGCGAGGAAATCGAGCATCGCGCGATTGGTCTCCGTTGGCGCCTCCTGCTGCGTCCAATGTCCGCAATCGATGCGTTTCACGGTGACGTTGGGGACGTATTTTGCAATCGAGTCCGCCATCTCGGGACGCACCACCGGATCCTTCTCGGCCAGCAGCATCAGCGCCGGGGTCATTACCAGTTTGCCCGCGTGATTGGCCGTTATCTCCCAGTTGTGGTTGAAGTTGCGATAGTACTCGAGCGCCGGCGTAATCCCGCCGGGACCGCGGAATCCGTCGGCGAAGATCTTGAGCTCCTCGTCGGTAATGAAATCCTTCTTAGCGGCATTATTGATGAAGGCGGTGCGGATGAACCCATCGATGTCGGGTTCGATGGCGGCCTCGGCGACTCCGCGCTCCTGGAAGAATCTGATGTAATCGAAGCGCGCATCGGTGAGCATTTCGAGCGGCGGCTTGGGTCCGCGCGGAATGAACGAGACGTTGAGCGCCATCAGCTTCGAAAGCGCCTCGGGATACTCCAACGCGAAGCTCCATAAGATGATTGCGCCCCAGTCGTGCCCCGCTACCACCGCCTTCTCGTACCCGAAGGCGCGGATGAGGCCCATCACATCCCCGCATAGGGTCTTGATGTCGTAGGGACCGGCCCGCTCGCTCAGGTTGTACCCGCGCAGGTCGGGCGCGACAACTTTGAAGCGCTCCGCCAGCGGCGCCATCTGGTAGCGCCACGAGTAGTGATTTTCCGGAAATCCATGCAGCAACAGCACCAGCGGCCGATCATTCTGCCCCTGGGTGATGCAATGAAATCGAATGCCATTGGCTGAGACGTATTCGTGCTTCCAGGTTTCCGCGACTTTCGCCATCGTGTTTCTCCCGGCTTGATAGTAGCCGCTGACGGATGTTTGGAGAATGCGTGATCGAAGAATCGCTGGATCTGTCTACTCGACGGCCGCTTGCGTCGGGTCGCCACCACTCGAGGGCGTCTCCGCAATCGGGTTGGTGTTGGACATCCATCCGCGAATCGCATCGGTCAATTCGCGGGCGCCGATCAGGTCGAGGCCGAAACGAATCGGGAATGAGCGCGGAAGCGCGTCGATAGCATCGCGTCCACCGCGTCGCGCCGCGAGTCGATCCAGCAACCGGGCCACCACCAACTTCCTGGTCGAGCGCAAACCCGCATCGGCATAGATGTTCACGATAAGTTCGGCCGCGAGGATTACCGCATCGGGCATCCTGACGCTTTCAGTCGCAAACTGATCGAGCGCCTGCTTGAGCGGAAACTGATCGGCATTCCATCGCGATAGTGCGCCTGCACGCATCAGCGTCTCGAGGCTCGGGGTGGTGAACGTGTATCCCCATCCTGCCAGCTTGGTGCTGGCGGTGGCGAGTTCCGCCGCTTCCAGGCTACCGGACTGCACCCGCGCCATCAGCGCCGATTGGGTCCAGATGCGGCGCACGCCGAACTGGTTGCGCGCGAGGTTGGCGAGAACGCGATCATCGGTCCACAGCACATGCCCCGGCATCGAGGCGAGCAGGATCGTTTCCGCGCCATGCCGTCCGAAGTGGCCGACCAGATTTTCCCGCAGACTCGGTGCAAGCGTGGATAGCACGGCGCCATCGGCAACCGTACAGATCGAGGCGATCAGATCCGCGAGTCCGCTCAATTCGAGATCCGCCGATGCGATCTGCGATCCGCTCCAATTCCCAGCGGCGGCCGCGGAGCTGCGCTCGAACTGGAACCTGCGCAGCTCCTGCAGCGTCGCTTGCGACACAATGAAGCGGCGCGCCCAGCTCTTCAGAAGGTCGAGTCCGCCGAGCAGGCAGAGGGTCGCGATCGCGCTCAGGTCGAGCACGATCGAATTGGCGCGATTGTATGCAGTGAGCGCCGCCTCCAGTTCCTCTTCGGAGCCCTGGCAACACTTGACGATCGCATCCGATTGGGTGGCGAGCGAAAACAGGCCTCGCAGATCGCTGAGTCCGACCCGCTCGCCGTAGCCATGAATCGACATCGGCGTCAGCGCATAAAACTTATGTGCGTTGTCCCGAATGTCCGCATCGCTCATTCCGTTCCCCACCTCGGCGAAGTCGTAGGGAAGCTCGACCACCGCTTTGGTGTCGGCATGGACCATTTCGATTTCCGGGAGCCCCGGGAATCGGCGCGCCCAGCCGTAAAGGCAATCCTGGTAGCGATACGCATACTTCGAAATTAATTGCTTGACTACCGCGCTCTTGCGCCCGACGCGCGCCCCGTCCGGAAGCTGGAACTTGTCGCCGCGACGCCGCCCGCGAAGTTGCTTCATCAGTGGCGATGACGGCCCGTGCTCGCCCATCGTCTCATCCGCATCGCGAGCATCTTCGAGTATCGCCCAGGTCTCGAGATTACGTTCTGGCTCGACGAAGCAGACCGCGCACCCGAGCTGCGCGGTTTCAAAATCCGGCACTGTCGGCATCGGTCCGAACGGTCCGAGCGCCGACAGGAACGCGCGATGCGCATCGGGATCGCCGGGATTACGGCGCAGCAGCTCGTACGCATAACTGAGCGCCTGGTCGGGATGACCCGATTCCCGCATCAGATGGACCGCGACTCGCCCGAGTGACGGCAGCACCTCGCGCGGGGGCGGCATCGATTCGGGATCGGCAATCACCTGTTCATGGTGTCCGCTCGCGCGCGCGGCGGCCGAACGACGCAACTGCATGATCCGGTCGCCAGGATGCACTTCGAGATATTGATCGAGAAGATGGATCGCGGCATTGAGGTCGCTGCGCTCCAGGATTTCCAGCTCGAACTCAAATGCGCCTTCGACCAGCGCACCATCGGTGCGCAGCTTGCGGCACACCTCGAGCACCACCTCGTTGCGGCCCAGGCGGGTGGCGCATTCAAGCAGGCGGCGCATGTCGCTGGCGGTCGCACCCATCTGCGGCGTATCACCCAACATCGCAAAGCCGCGGATCTGGATGATCGATTCCCAAATGACCAGCGCCTCGCTGTAGCGGCCGAGATCGTGCAGCAGCGCGGCCAGGTTGCGGCGCTCGTCGGCGCTGGTTTCCAGCCGCAACTCGCCAAGCGCCTCGTCGGCCAAACGCGACGCCTTGGCGCCATCGCCGCGTGACAATTCCATTCGGGAGCGCAGGGTGTGCAGCGCGGCGGCGGGAATTCGATCGGCCGGAAGCTCCGTCAGCAGAGTTTCCGCCTGATGCCATTGCTCCAAGCGCGAGAGAACGTCGACCGCACATCCAACCGCAAAGAGATAGTCGCCGCTGGGAACCACAGCGGGATTGCGCACCGAGCGCATGAGGATGTCAGCCGCCTCGCGCAGGTCGCCCGGCAGGTCGCGCTCGCGCAACGTGATGCCGAGATGAAATTCCGCGTCGTCGCGGCCGCCGATTTTGACCGCGCGGCGGAAAATGTCGATCGCGCCGGTCAGGTTGCCTCGGCTGCGCAGCAGGATCGCATACTCGCAAAGCCCGTTGGTGTCTTCGCGCTCAAGCGAGTGAGCGTTCTCGATGTCGCGGCCTGCGCCTTCGATTTCATGCACCGCGATGCGCGCCTGCGCCCGTGCCAGCAGCGCCTGGACCTCGTTGGTAATCGACGCTTCCTCCTGCGCCAGCGCGATTGCGCGCGAGAAACACGCCTCGGCCTCGTGTACCCGTTCTTCGCGCACCGGACCCGGGTTGGTTTCGATCTCGCATAGCAGGATCGATTGTCCCAGCGTCAGCCACGGATCGGATTTTTCGGTGAACGCCTCGGCGGCGCTACGAGCGAAGCGTTCAGAGCGGGAATAGTCACCCGCGGCGATGGAACGAAGCGCCATCACCATCGCGACTTCCGGATCCATCTTCAGGAGCGGCGGGACCTTGCGTTCCAGCTCGTTTAAGGGAGCCGAGGCTGGGGTGTTGTTCAGCCATAGCGCGTGAGCGCGTCCGCTTCTGGAAAATTTCGCGCAGACGCTTTCCGCCATCGCGCACGCACGCTCTGGTTCGCCAAGCATTTCGTAAGCCAGAACTTCGTTGGTGCAGGCGTTCTCGTCGTCGGGCCGGATGGATCGCGCGGCGATGAAGAGCATCGAGGCTTTGCGAACTTCACCTTCCTTGAGCCATGCGCGTGCGAGGTTCGCCAGCAACGCGAGCCGCTGATCGATACTGAGCTGCTCCCACTTCTGCTCGCGCAGCTGCATCAGCTTGATCCGGCCGAGCTGATGATGGCGCTGATCGATAAGCGTCGCCGCCTCGGCGATCTCGCCTCCGGCTTCGTCCTTGGTCTGCGCCGAAGGCAGATGGGGCCAAATGGGTTGGAACCGAAAGCCCGAGTTTGCCTTGGTCAACGCCTGCCGCTTTGGGCTGGATTCGAATTCGGTCAGGAGATCCGGATACTCATCAAGCAGCTCCTCGATATCCTCCCAGCAGAGCACGTCGACGGTAAACAGGTTGGCTGCACGATTGTCGCGGTTCAGCTCGAACACTGCATGCTTGAGCGCTTTGGAGCGCCACGCCGTGCTCGCGATGGTAAAATGTCCGAGTGGAAGCGCGAGGCTGGCAGCCCGCTCAATCGCCACGCGCAAATCGGCTGGGGTGGGAGGCTCGCGCAGCTCACGCAGGTCGCATCGGACCGCCGAAAGCCGCGGGCGTCCGCTGACCTCGATCAGGTCGATCCCAAGATCGCGATCGCCGGCTTCCTGAAAGCGCTCGAGGGCAGGCATCTGCCAGTGACGCCGCAGGAGCTTCAGGCACAGGCGGCGCAGCTCCCCGGAATCGCGTGGCAGGGCATAGGGCGGACCAAAATGCGACATACAGTAGCGAATCCTAACACGCGCGTAGATATACTAGAAGCTCCTTTATTCGCCTGTTTGTAGGATTTCTTAGCTGCGGTTCCCTTTCCGGCCGCATCGATGCCTGTCGCGCTCGATAGTCTGCTGCGGGAGCGATATTTGTTCCGTCTTCCGCGGCTGCTACGATGTTCGTTTCACGTGCTTAGTCTCGACAACATCTCCAAGTCGTTCGGCGCCCGCAAGATTCTCGCCGACGTGAGCTGGTCCATGGCCGATGACGGCAGGGTCGGCCTGGTCGGTTTGAATGGCGCGGGAAAGTCCACCCTGCTGAAAATCATCGGCGGCGTGCTGCCAGCCGATTCCGGCCGTATCTCGTTGCCGCAGCGCGCGCGGGTCGGGTATCTGCACCAGGAATCGCCCGACATGAGCGGACGCTCGGTGCTCAACGAGACGCTTTCGGCGCTGACCCGGCTGCAGGAACTCGACCGTCGCCGCCATGAACTGGAAAAGACTCTCGCGCAATCGCAGGAAGGCCCGGTGCATGACGCCGCGATGAATGAGTACGGCGATGTGCTCAGCGAACTGGAACATCGTGATTTCTACACCGCCGAGAGCCGCGCCGAGGCCGTGTTGTTCGGATTGGGCTTCGCGGAAAAAGACCTGCACCGCGATGTCGCGGAGTTTTCCGGCGGTATCCGGATGCGCATCGCGCTGGCCAAGCTGCTGCTCGATCAGCCCGAATTCATGATGCTCGACGAGCCGACCAACCATCTCGACATCGAAGCGCGCAACTGGCTGGAAGACTACCTCGCCTCCTACGCGGGCGGCATCATCGTGGTCTCGCACGATCGCTACTTCCTCGATCGCATCACCAAAAAGACGGTCGAGGTTTCGCGCGCCCGGCTCACCGAATACGTCGGCGGATACTCGCGTTACCTGGTGCAGCGCGAGGAACGCTTTCAACTGGAGATGCAGGCCTACCAGAACCAGCGCGAAGAAATCGAGCACATGGAGGCCTTCATCAGCCGTTTCCGCTACCAGGCGAGCAAGGCCAAGCTGGTGCAGTCGCGCATCAAGCAGCTCGAAAAAGTCGAGCGCCTCGAACCTCCGGCGGGCAGCGAAAAGCCTCCCTCGATCCACTTTCCGAAGTGCGAACGCAGCGCGCGGCGGGTCTTCGAGATCAATGGCGCGGTCAAGAAATACGGCGACCTGACGGTTTATGACGGCGTCGACCTGGTGATCGAGCGGGGCGCGCGCATTGCGTTGGTCGGCCCCAACGGCGCCGGTAAATCAACCATGATGAAGCTGCTCGCAGGCCTCGAACCGATGACGGCGGGCGAGCGTTTCGTCGGCGGCAACGTCGCGATCGGATACTTCGCGCAAAACCTGGCCGACACCCTCGACTACACCAAGACCGTTTATGACGAATTGAGCGGCGCCACCGACGCGATGAGCAGTCGCGAGATTCGCAGTCTGCTCGGCGCGATGCTGTTCTCCGGCGATGACGTGGAGAAAAAAGTCGCCGTGCTGTCCGGCGGCGAGCGAGCGCGGCTGGCACTTTCGAAGGTTCTGGCGCATCGCAACAACGCGCTGCTGCTCGACGAACCGACCAACAACCTCGACATCGTGGCCAAGGACACCCTGCTTGAAGCGCTCAAGGGATTTCCCGGAACGATCCTGCTGGTGAGCCATGATCGGTTCATCCTGAATGAACTGGTAAACGAAGTAGTCGAGGTCGGCCGCGGTCACGCCATCCGCTATCTAGGCAATTACGACGACTACCTGCGCAAGAAGGCAGAAATGGAACTGGCGAATGCCGGCCAGGCCGCGGCCAGAATCAACGCCGCGAAAAGTTCGGCGCGCGCCTCCGTTCTCGCGTCCACTAATGGAATCGCGCAGAGCGATCTCAACGGCGCTCACTCCAAGCCCGACAAGCGGACCGATCAACCGAAGCGCACCGACGACCGGGAGGCGAAGCGCCGTCACGATCAGATGCTGAAGCGCCGCCAGCAGCTCGAGGCCAGTATCGAGGGCAAGGAAACCGAACGCGCCGGCCTCGCCAGCGAGATGAACGATCCGAATTTCTACCTCAAGCGCAAAGATGCCGACGATTTGATCGCGCGCTACCAGCAGCTCGAGCGCGAGATCGAGCGCCTCTACGCCGATCTGGAAAGACTCGAGGTCGAAGGCGCGCCGCTAGCCTCCTGAACGAGCTGGATTGTCACTTGCGTGAAATCCGACTACCACTCCGCATCGTACCTGAGATGTGGCGTGGCTAAGGCAACCGACAACCAAACCCCCGATCGCGAGCTGGTAGCGGCAATGGCAAACGGCGATGCCGATGCGTTGCGTGCGCTCAGCGCCCGTTACGCGCGCATGCTGGGCGCGCTCGCCTATCGCTTCGTCAAGGATCAATCCGATGCCGAGGAGATCGCCGCCGACACGCTGTGGCAGGCGTGGCGGGAAGCAACCGCCTTCGATCCGGCCCGCAGCTCGGTCAGCGCGTGGCTGGTGATGCTCGGGCGAAGCCGCGCTATCGATAGATTCCGGGCCTTGCGGGCGCGCAAGTTGCCCAGCAGTCCGCAACCCGAACCCGCGCCGATGGCTGACGCGCTATCCAACCTGGAAGCAGCCGAGCGCGCCAGGATGGTCCAGAAAGCGGTCGGCGAACTCGAGGCTCGTGAACGCGAGCTCCTCGAACTGGCGTACTTCTCCGACCTGACACAAACCGAGATCGCCGCAAAAGTCGGCATCCCGCTCGGCACCGTAAAGACCCGAATGCGAACCGCGCTCATCAAGTTGCGCGATGCGTTGAGGCGGTTGCGCTAACGTCATGACCCACGACGAATTCAAAGCCTTGTTGCCGCTTGCCGCTCTTGCGCAACTCGAGCCCGACGAGCTGGCGAGTTTGCGCGAGCATCTCGCGGGTTGTCGGGAGTGCGATGCTGAATTGCGCGAGTTCGAACATGCCGCCGCGATGCTGGCGCTCGCCGTCGAATCGCCCGTCCTCGAGGATCGCGTGACGCGCAAGCTCGAGGCGCGGCTGGCCGCCGGAACCACGTCAACTGCACGGCAGGCAGCGACGTCGGTCCCGGATCGAACGTTGACGCGCATAGCGGAGCCGCCGCCCCGTCGTGAGGGTGCGCGCCGCTTCATTTCACGATTCGCGATCGCGGCGGCAATCCTGTTGGCGATATACGGGGCCGCGGTGACCTCCCGGCTGATGGACCTCAAGCGGGCGTACGACGATCGCGGCGACAAGCTCGTGTATCTGAAAAATCGTTTCAACACCCTTCAATATGATGCGCAGTACCAGGCGCAACGGATCGATGCGCTTTCGAAGGTTCTCACCGACCGCATTCAGCTCGAACAGGTCCTCGAGGCTCCCGATTTGCAACTGACGCGGCTCGCACCGCAGGCTCCGGCTCCAAGAGCCAATGCGCTGCTCGCGGTGAGCAAAGCCTCGCGCGAGGCGGTGCTGCGTGCGAGCGGCCTCGACGAGCCGCCCCCGGGGAAGGCCTACGAATTCTGGTGGATAACCAGGGAACAGGGTCCGGTCCGCGCCGGAACGTTTACCGTGGAGGCGGGCAAGGACGTCGTCGCGAAGGTGAATCCTCCGCCAGCCGGCGATCACGTCGTGGTGGCGGCAGTTACCCTCGAACCGGCGGGAGGAGTTCCCAAGCCGACCGGAGCGATGTACCTGAAGGGATCGCCGGAGCGCGAATAGCGCCAAGCAATCCGATCCGACGCCGGCGTTGTGCCTGAATATATCGGCGACATCTGGCGACGCTGGCCAACCTCGCAGCCCGGAAAGCAACAACGACTACAAACATTCGCGCCCATCGCTTCGACCTCGAAAAGTATCTACGCATTTGCGGAGCCGACCCGACTCGTTGAAATGGTCCCCTCCCGGCCCGCGGCGCGGTTTTGCTTGGTGCCGCAATCGAGGATCGCCAAATCCCGCGCGCTCGACACCTCCGCCCATCAGACGGTCCCGACAGGACCTCGGATCATTTACTTTCGGTCCGGTCGAGCTACCATTGATCCCAAGGCAACTAACTTATGAATCACATTCGGACTATCTACATATTGGCGGCGGCGCTTTCGGCGTTGTTAGTGATCTCTTCTTCGGCGCTGGCGGATCCATCGGCGCAGGCGATGATTGCGGCGGACAACGCGCAGAGCCGGCGGCCAGACGTCAAGGAGGCACAGCGGCTGTACAACGCCGGAGCTACATTCGTCGATGTTCGCAGCGATCAGGAATGGCGCGAAGGACACGTGAAAGGCGCGCTTCACATGCCGGTCAAAGAATTACCCTCAGATGCTTCGGAAAAATTGACCGATAAGAATCAGCCGATCGTGACCTATTGCGAGTTGGGAGGACGTGCGGCGAAAGGCGCCGCCATTCTGCGCCAGCTTGGATACCACAACGTGACTGCGATGAGCGGTGGTTTCCCCGACTGGCAAAAAATCAAACTTCCCAGCGCCCGCTAGGCAGGACGCTCCAGGACCTCTAGCTCAAGTCCCTGAAATAGGCGCGGATGTCGTTGGCGAGGAGCTCCGGTTCCTCCATCGCCGCGAAATGCCCGCCCTTCGGCATCACGGTCCATCGCTTGACGTTGTAAATGCGCTCGGCCCAATGGCGCGGCGGCCGAACCAGCTCGCCCGGGAACATCGCCATCGCGGTGGGAGTCTCGATGCGGGTGCCGGGCTTGAGCCGCCATGGATGATGACGCGATTCATAGTAGAGCCGGGTCGAGGAGTTAGCCGTCTGTGTGATCCAGTAAATCATCACATTGGTGAGCAACTGATCCTTGGTGAAACTATTCTCGACCACACCGTGGCAATCGCTCCAGGTGCGAAACTTCTCGACGATCCACGCGCATAGTCCGGCCGGCGAATCGTTGAGGCCGTAGGCGAGCGTCTGCGGCTTGGTTCCCTGAATCCATTGATAGCCGGTTTCCGCCTGGCGAAATTTTTCGATATCGCCGAGGAAAACTTTTTCCTCCGCGGTGAGATCCGCGGCGCTGCGTCCCTCAGCCGGACCGGCGGCGATCATGTTGAGGTGGATGCCGAACAGATGCGGCTGAAACGCCTCCCCGATGCGCGATACGATTGCGGATCCCCAATCGCCCCCCTGCGCCCCATAGCGTTTATAGCCGAGGGTCTCGGTCATCAGCTTGTGAAAGATGTCGGCGATCGCCGGGATGTTCATCGCGCGGGCGGTGGGATGGCCGGAAAATCCGTAGCCCGGAAGCGAAGGCGCGATCACGGTGAACGAATCGCGTGCATCGCCACCATGCGACGAGGGATCGGTGAGCATCGGAATGATTTCCATGAACTCGTAGATCGATCCCGGCCAGCCATGGACCAACAGCAGCGGCTTGGGATTGGGGCCGCGCCCTTCCTCGCGAATGAAGTGAATCTTGAGGCCGTCAATCTCGGTAGTAAAATGCTTCAGGTGATTGAGCGCAGCTTGGTGCTTGCGCCAGTCGTATTGGTTGCGCCAGTAGTCGAGCAGCTCGCGCATGTAGGCGAGATTGGTGCCGTACTCCCATCCGGTATCCGGCACTTCGTCGGGCAGGCGCGTGCGATCGAGGCGCTCGCGGAGATCTTTCAGAACAGCATCCGACACTTCGATTCGAAACGATTCGATTGCCATGCGAACTAACCCCAAGCCCCTCCCCCCCGAGAGAAGGGCGACCGAACAGAATCAGTTACAGCAACTCGCTCCCGCCTGTTGCGGCACGGGTGCTGCCGTCGCGCTTGTACCAATCGAGCAGGTTGCGCGCGATGAGCGACAGGTGAACCTCGTCGGCCCCATCGACAAGGCGCGCGGAGCGTGCATGCCGGAACATATCTTCAAGTGGCGTGTCGGAAGAAAATCCCAACGCGCCGTGAACCTGGATCGCGCGATCCAGGACCCGCCACAGCATGTTCGCGACGTGATACTTGGTCATCGAGACTTCATGGCGAAACGGCAGGTTGTTCTCGATTAGATACGCCGCGTGAAGCACCATCAGCTTCGCCTGATATAGCTCCAGCGCCGACTGCGACATCATGAACTGGATGCCCTGCTTCTCCGCCAGCTTGCCGCCCTGAACGCTGCGCTCCAACGCGCGCTTGGCCGTCATCTCGAGCGCGATTTCCGCATTGCCGATCCATCGCATGCAATGCGCGAGGCGTGCCGGGCCCAGGCGCACTTGGCCGAGCTTATGACCCTCGCCGCGCCCGCCGAGCATCGAATCGGCTGGCACCGTGACGTTCTCGAGGCTTATCTCGCAATGATTTCCCTTGCCCGCCATGGTGTCGATGTCGCGGACAATTTTGAATCCCTCATTGGGCAGCTCGACGATAAATGCCGAGTTACGCGCCTGCGGGGGATCGGCGTCGGGATCGGTCTTCGCAATCACGATGGCGAACTTGGCGCCGTGCGCACCCGAGATGAACCACTTGTGGCCATTGATGATCCAGTTGTCGCCGACTTTCTCGGCGTGGGTTTTGATTTGGGTCGGATCCGAGCCAGCCGCCTCGGGCTCCGTCATCGCAAAGCAGGAGCGGATTTTTCCGTCACACAACGGACGTAGATATTTTTCCTTCTGCGAGGGCGTCGCGAAGTGCAGCATGGTATGCATGTTGCCCTCGTCGGGCGCCTGCGCGTTGATGATGAACGATGCGAGCCGGCTGCGACCGCACTCCGCCGACACCATCGCCATCGCCAGCGGCCCGAGGCCCATCCCGCCGAACTCCGGCGGCATATGCGGGCACCATAGACCCTGCGCCTTGGCCTTGCGCCGCAGCTCGCCGATGCCCTCGCGCCAGCGTTGCGTTTTGCGCAGCTCCTTCTCGGCCGGATCGATCTCGTCCTTGATAAAGGCGCGGATCTTGTCGCGCACGGCGAGGACGTCGGGCGACATCATGAAGTCGATGGACATGCTGCAGTACTCCTTTAAGTTTCCCTCGACCCCAGTAGGGGTTCTCGGGGCGCCTGCGGCGCGGCTCCGCCCGCTTCGCGTTTCAATTCAAACTCACCCCTCGGTTTTCCCTCGACCCCAGTAGGGGTTCTCGGGGCGCCTGCGGCGCGGCTCCGCCCGCTTCGCGTTTCAATTCAAACTCACCCCTCGGTTTTCCCTCGACCCCAGTAGGGGTTCTCGGGGCGCCTGCGGCGCGGCTCCGCCCGCTTCGCGTCTCGATTCAAGCATCACAAAAAGCCTCTTCCAATGTCAGGCTTCGGTTCGAGTTCAAGCGGATACGCCCAAAGTGATAGAGGGAAATGCGCCAAGTCGTCAACTGCGAACGACTCTGGCGTTTATCCAACTTCCGTGCGATAGGGACACCGTGAATGTCTGATCGTTTCATGGAGGAAAACAACATGGCAGGAAGAATCGCGGATCGCGTGGCTATAGTTACCGGGGGCGCATCGGGTATCGGCAAGGCGACGGTGGAGTTGTTCGCGCAGGAAGGCGCGAAGGTCATCATCGGCGATCTGCAGGACAGCGAAGGTGAGAAGATCGCCAAGGCGATCGGCGGCACCTTCGTTGCCACCGATGTCAGCGATCCCAAGCAGGTCGAAAAGCTGGTCCGCGCCGCGGTCGACAAGTTCGGCAAGCTCGACATCATGTACAACAACGCCGGCATCGGCGTCACTTCGCCATTGCTCGAGCACACCGATGAGCTCTACTACAAAACCATCCGCATCGATCTCGACGGGGTTTTCTGGGGACTGCGGTACGCCGGCAAGGTGATGGTCGCGCAGAAGCGTGGCGCGATCGTGAATACCGCCTCGGTCGCGGGGATTCGCGGCAGCGTCGGCTTGTCGGCCTACAACGCGGCGAAGCACGGGGTCGTCGGACTCACCCGCAACGCGGCGCTCGAATTTGCGCCCGCCGGCGTGCGCGTGAATTGCGTATGCCCCGGCATTATCGATACGCCGCTGGTCGCGCGCGCATTCGGCCACACCGAGGAGATTCGCGAATCGATGCATCGGTTTCATCCGCTCGGCCGCATGGGCAAGCCGTCGGAGATTGCAAGCGCGGTGTTGTTCCTCGCCTCGGATGACGCATCATTCGTTACCGGCCACGCGCTGGTCGTCGATGGCGGCATCTGCGCGGGAGCGGGCAGCACGCAAGGCATCACCACCAACGACTGAGACGAGACTACACTTCGATGTATCCCGCTCGGTGAACGACCTGCAGCTAATGCCGATCACCTGAGGAGTATCGATGCTGACGCTTTATTTTTGTCCGGGGACCAGCTCGATGGCGCCGCATATTGCGTTGCATGAGATCGGTGCGCCGTTTGAGAGCCGCGCGATCTCGCTCGCGAAGAAAGAGAATCGCAAGCCAGACTTTCTCGCGCTGAACCCGGAGGGCAAAGTTCCCACGCTGCTGATCGATGGTCGCCCGATGACCGAAGTCGCCGCGATCCTCTTCTATCTCGCCCGGCGTTTTCCAGACGCCGGGCTGCTTCCACAAGGCGACCTCGAAGCTGAGGCGCAAGTCATCTCGTGGATGTCGTTCATCGCGGCAACGATCCATCCGGCGCGCCGCCAGGGCCTCGACTATGCGCGCGCCGTATGGGCGCTGGCGGAGGGGCGTTTGGGCAATCGCGAGTGGGCGGTTGGCAGCTACTCGATTGCGGACATCCACCTCTTCCGGTTGTTCTGGCGCTTCCGCGGTTCGCTCAATCCGAAGCCCGGGGAATTCCCGAATCTGACGTCGCATCATGACCGGATGATGGCGCGCGCGGCGGTCAAGCGGACCATCGAGGTGGAAGCGGCGATCGGGTATGACCTGCCGGCTTAAGGCTCTATCGACATCGTGTCGATAGAGTTCAGCCAGGCTCGAAGTGGGTTTGTTTTTGCGATTTCGGCCAGTCCTAGCGTCTGCTTAGCTACGGTTCTCGACGCCACCTCAAATCCAGAAAACCCAGGAAATTCCTACACTAAGTGGGTTTGTTTTTGCGTTTTTCTCCTTCGCCGACCGCAGTATTGGGAGGGCCGCGGTGGGTTCGTTTATGTAATCACGCCATGCGCGCTCGTTTCGGCATAAACAGCGACGGCGCCAACTCGGCGCCGCAACTCGATGCTAGCATATTGCGACTCCCGAGTAATCCGGGTGTGGGAGGGATCCAGCCTCAGGTCGAATGGCTCAGGATTTCGGGGCGAGTTCCTGCTTGACCATTTCGCTAGCCATCTTGCCGTCGAGGCGCGCGCCGAATTTGTCGCGCAATGATTTCATCAGTGGACCGATTTGAGTCGCTCCGCCCGCGATCGCTTCTTTGACTGCCGCGCGCAATTCTTCCTCGCTGATGCCGGCCGGAAGGTAGCCTTCGATGATCTTCAGTTCCGCCTCGTTCTGCTCGACGAGTTCCTGGCGGCCGCCTTTACGCGCGAACATCAAGGTCTCTTCGCGCCGCGCCTTCTCACGCTTGAGAATTTGCACGATGGCGGCCTCGTCGGCTTCGCGACGGACATCTTTTTCGACCTCGAAGCGCGAGACCTCGGCGAGCACTCCGCGCAGCACCATGGTGCGGAGCTTGTCGCCGGATTTCATAGCGGTGGTCAATTCGTCGCGCAGTTTCTGCTTCACAACTACCTCGTGTACCCGGCTAGCTTATCCGTCTCGCCTGCATGGCAAAAGCCGTCCCTCAAACGCGCTCGACGTTATCAAACCCCAACGTCATACTTGGCGAAGGAGGATGAAAACATGTCTAACGATTCGAGGCTCGCCTATCTTCGAATCGCGCTCGTAGTTGTGGGCACGATTTTCCTGATCGGCATCTACCCGCTCACGATTCTATGGCCCTCGGGATGGACCTGGCACCCGGGGCCATCAATGTACCTCCAGATGATCCTCGGTGTGTACGCGACGCTCGGGGTGTTTTTGATCATGGCGTCGCGCAACCCGCTGGAGAACCTCAGCCTCATCTGGTTCACCGTATGGTCGAGCGTGGTGCACGCAGCGATTATGCTGATCCAGGCGCTGGCCTATCCTGAACACGAGGGACATCTGTTAGGCGATGTACCGGCGCTGTTTGTCGTCGCAATCGTGCTCGCCGTGCTGACTCCGCGCGGCAATGCACGGGACGAATCGCGCGCCGCCGCCTGATCGCCGTCGTGAAAATGACCCGAAACGGTTAGTAGTGTATCGATGGCACGTATGCGCTGGACGGCTCGTTGTAGAGTCCTATGGTCATGAGCGTCATCTGCTGCACCAGGCGCAAACCGTTCGCCATGCACCATCGAAAGAGCTCGCCGTTGCGGGTCGGCACCAGGATGCCCGGGCCCATTATCATCGGCGCGGCCCCGATGAGCGCGCGCACATCGTCGTTGCTCTCGCCCACTACGTGCCCGAAGAATGCGATCGCGCTCGCGTACCCGGTGAGGCGTCCCAGCCGCTCGACCACGGTTGCGCCACCGCCCCGGATCGCATCGAGGAGTTCGCCGCCGCGATGATGTCCATGCACGCGATGGCATAGTTGGTTGCAGGCCTCGAGATCCGCCTCCATTGCCTTGCGGACCTCGTAGCCCGGAAGCTTGAGGTTGAGCGGTTTACCTTGCATGACCGAAAGCGGCTCCCGCGTTTCGAATCCGAGCTTGGTGTAAAGGCATAACGAGCGGTTGTGGTAAGCGGTCTGGACCAGGCGCACTCCGGCGAACTTCCGCGCCTGCGCGCGTTCCAGCACATTCTCCATCAGAGAACGCCCGATGCTCTGATTCTGCACCGATGGATCAACGCTGATAGGACCGATGCCGGCAATCGCGGTGCGCTCATCCATAAAATTGCTGCCCGCGATTTTGCCGTCGACCTCGCCCACCACCGAATAGAAACCCGGGTTCGAAGCGAGCGCCGTCACCGTGCGGACCGCGTCCTCGACAGACGGAAAGTCGGGCGGAAAGCCGTGTTCATCGCCGATCGCTTTGAAAGCGTCGTAGTTGATTTGCCCCAGGACCGCCGCGTCTTCGAGGGTTGCGCGCCGCATATTCAGCTTCATGTTGTTCTCCCGCGCATCAGGCGCTAGATAGCAATCTCCGTCATAGGTGCCGAAGAAATCAATCAGCCCAAGCATCGGGGAGGAACGCGATGGACGCAAAAGCCGGAGCCAATGAAAAACTGCGCGCGATGCAATCCGGGCTAATCGATCTGAGCCATCGCATTCATGCAAACCCCGAACTCGGCTTCGAGGAGCTTCGAGCGTCGATGTGGCTATGCGAGATGCTCTCCGATGCGGGTTTCCAGGTCGAAGCGGGTGTCTGCGAGATGCCGACCGCGTTCATCGCGCGCGCCGGCTCGGGTCCTCTGCATGTCGCGATTTGCGCCGAGTACGACAGCCTCCCGCAAATAGGGCATGCGTGCGGGCATAACCTGATCGCCGCGATGGCGGTCGGAGCGGGAATCGCCGCGGCACGGGTTGCCGATGAGGTCGGTCTCACCGTCAACGTATACGGGACGCCCGCCGAGGAGGTCGGCGATGGCGGGGGCAAGGTTTTGATGCTCGAGCGCGGCGGCTTTGAGGGCATCCATGCTGCAATGATGGTGCATCCGTCGCCGGCCGATGCGCTGGACTTGCCCGGTAATGCGATCACGACCTTCGACGTCCACTACACCGGCAGGGAAGCTCATGCCGCAGCGTTTCCGGAACTCGGAATCAACGCACTCGACGCATTGACCATCGCGCAAACCTCAATTGGCCTGCTGCGCCAGCACATGCGGGCGAGCGATCGCGTCCACGGCATCATCACCCATGGCGGCGATGTACCCAACGTGATCCCGGCGCACACCAGCGCGCGATATATGGTGCGCGCGAAGACCATCAACGACCTCGACGACATCCGCGACAAGGTTCGTCGATGCTTCGAGGCCGGCGCGCTCGCCACCGGATCGAAGCTGGAAATCGTCGGCGGCAACAAGCCCTACGCCGAGCTGCATCACGACCCGCGCATCTCCGCGCTCTATGCGCGCAATGCGGAAATCCTCGGCCGCTACTTCGTCAAAATGCCGCCGGGCGCCAGCGCCGCGTTTTCGACGGACATGGGTAATGTTTCGCTCGCGATTCCCTCGATTCATCCGATGATCGGGATCGCCTCGATGCCGGCGGTAAATCATCAGCCGGAGTTTGCCGCCCACTGCATCAAGCCCGAGGCCGACCAGGCGCTGATGGACGGAGCGCTCGCGATGGCGTGGACGGCGATCGACCTCGCCACTGACCACCTGTTGCGCGATCAGCTCATCAAGCGGCCTGTGATATAAATAACGTGATGCGCGTGCTCTCTTTCGGCGTATGTCTCCCTGAGCCGAAAGATGACCGCGATTTTTCGCCGCGATTTTTCGCACAGTTCCACCGGAGGAGCTTCTCCATGGCAGACGGCAACAATTCGGGAGTCGTATATTTAATCGTCAATCGCGCCGAGGTTGTATCCGAAGGATGCAGCGCGTGCGGACAGGGCTTCGCCTCCGAACCTGCAGGCGCACAAGCACTCAGCGCCGCGGTCGGAGCCGCAAACACCACCTATATGTTTTGCGCGGGATGCGGCGAGTCGATCATGTCGCATCTGCAGAACGACGCGGCGCGTCAGCATTACGGATGGGACTGGACGGTTCCACTGCGCGGTAAACCGCTGGACGGCAACGGCACTCATTAGGCACGTGGACAACTGCTCGCGACCCGAGACCCATCACGACCTAACGCCGCTCGGCTCCGAGGTCGCGTAAAGCCTGATGTTCTGGCGATTTGCATTCCGCGAGGAGACCGGTCCGCGGGTCCTGCTGGTAAATACCGCCGAGATCGTCGAATCGATATGCGCGGCCTGTGGTGCACGCCTCGCCTCCGATCCCAAGGGCGAATCGATCCTCGTCGCAGCGTCGAGCGGCAACGGAAATCGCCACCAGTGCTACTGCGCGGACTGTAGCGATGAGCGATGGGTTCCGACCCTCGCAGGCCGCGCGCTCAATCGCTACGCGCTGGACTGGGCGATGCCGTTGCGTCAATCGCTTGAGTCGGCTGGTTGAGGGCGGCAGACGTCTTCGACGCCCAGGTCGCGCTCGAAAGCTCATCCTCGGAGAACAACAGCAGCGCTTCTTTGGTCTGGACATCTTCCTTGATAAGCGCTGCGAACTCGCAGATCGGTTTGATCGATTCCTGCGGATCTCCGACGCTGCGGGCGAAGCGCAGGAGCTTTTCGCGGTCCGGAATGGTCGGGTTGCCCAGGTACTCCTTGAATCCGCGACCTTCCTCGGGCGCGACCTCGTGCGTCTCGCCACCCAGTTCGAGCAGCCGCTGGTCGAAGATCCTGGCGTGATAGGTCTCGCGCTCCGCGATCATGCGGATACCCAGCCTGAGGGAATCGGTAGTGCATACCGCGGCCCACGCAGCAAATGCTTCGCCACCGTTGGCCTCGCCGGCTCGGATTTTATGCAGGAAGCTGAGGATTGCGGCGCGCTCGGACTCGTAGACCCTGCCGAATGCGTGGAAGCTGGCACCGTTACTTGCGGGCGATGCCCCCTGGCGCGCGGTCGTCGCTTCGAGGGAGGCGTGGCCGTTCGGGTTCGCTTGGGCTGAATACAGCGGAAGCACCCAATCCCATCCATAGCGCTGACGCACCGCCTCGGCCTCGAGATGGCTCATGATGGTATCGCCGCAGGCCGCACAGAACACGCAGGTTTTGCCGCCCGGCGACAGCTCGACGCTGAGCGCCCGCGTGCCCGCCGGATCCCAGGTAAAATTCTGCCCACATGCCCGGCATCCTTCGGACACGATTTCGGCGCGATTGACCACCAGATGCTCGACCCCTGCCGGCTTGCTGTGTTCCATTTGAGAAGCTCCGAATATCGGTAGCTATCCTATCGCCGGAACCGCACATTTGGCAGCGGTCGGTTGATGCTGGTGGCCGTCCGTGGTCTGACCCTACGGAGTCGTATCTTCCTTCAAACTACAGGTTGTCCCGTCGGCGGTCTGGGTGCACGTGCAGAGGCATTCGTTCAAAACCGCGGGCGGTGGTCCGTCGAGCCTCAGTGCCAGGAAAGCCCCACTTCCGGTCGGGGATCCGACGTGCAGAGAAGCTCCATTGCTGGTGGGGTTGGGAACGCTGCAAGCGGAGCATGCATTTGCGTCACAGCGGCTCCCAGGGGCTGCCGATGGATCGTACGGCCCAAAAAACTGGTATCCCAAAGCATCTGAGCTACCCGGCGTCGCGCCGGTCGAGACGGGGCACGAGCACATGATCTCACGATTGCGTAGTCGGCCCTCGAAGCCTGGAAACCTCTTGCCCCTGCTGCTGTTGAAGCATAGACCACCATCGCATTGGCCATATGCAACCGGCGCCGGCACTCCGGTTCCCGCATTGTCTGTTCCAGGACAGGTATAGGCTGCGAGTGTTCCGCCCTTTTTAGCTTCAGGAGGCAGACTGAACGTACTCACCATGTAGCCGTTGCGCTTACCTTCCTGGTTGACGTCGCAAACGTTTTGCTCGCCCGCCGGTCCGGTGAAGCTCAACTGAAGGCTGATGCTATCGCCGCGTTTTACATCGCACTTGCAATAGGCGACGCCGTCATAGACGAAACAGCTCGCGTCGGCACAAAGTGCATAGCGTTGATGGGAGCAAATCACGAATGGAGGCTCGGGATCGGCCGCCGGAACGGCGTCAAAACCGAATGCCACAATGGCGGTTAAAAGTTGGATGGCGACCACGAACGGCGCGGCTTCGAGCAACCTGCGAATCATATTCCCCCCTGCGAGCTTCCAGGATCGAGCCTGGATGTTGTCGTTAGCAGTATATTGCCGTTTTTAGCGAAGCAATGGCGGGTCCTGCATATTTAGGGATAAATTAGCTCGATTCTGACCGGCCTAATCGGAGGGTTGAAATCCGGTGTTCCCTGGATCGTTCTCCGACGACCATTCGTCGAACAATTGGTAGCCCACCGCGAGGATAGTCGGCCCGAGAAACAACCCAATCAGGCCAAAAGCCATCGCGCCACCGAGAATTCCGAGCACGATCAGGATGAGCGGAGTGGTGCCGCCGCCCCGGCTGATCAGAAATGGCCTGACGATATTGTCGAGGTTACCCACCACTATGATCCACACCACTATGAAGATTGCCGAGGCAACCTGTCCACGATGATAGAGCCAAAACACCGCCGGCGCGGTGACCAGCAGCGGGCCGCCGGGAATCACCGCCACCACGAAGATTACGAACCCCAATAGCGTCGCGCCCGGAACTCCGGCGATCATGAATCCGATACTCGCCATCACCCCTTGCAAAAGTGCGGTGCCCAGGACGCCGTACACCACCGAGCGCATCGTGACTCCCGCTACCTCGAGCAGGCGGCTGGCTTGTGCCCCTCCGATACGGCTGAGTGCTGCGTCGAGGCGCGCCGCCGCGCCCTCCCCGTCGCGATACATCACAAACACCATCACCAGGCTGAGCACGATCTGAAAGACTCCGGCGGCGAGCGCGCGCCCACCTCCAAGCACCAGGTCGCGGGCCGCGGGTAACCACTTCGCGATCTCGGCAATCCGGGCGGAACTGCTCTCATTCATGAGCGTCCAGTATGACTTGAGCCGCTCGCCGATAAGCGGGATCGATGCCACCCAGGACGGCGCGGGCAGTCCTTCGTGGAGCAACTTTTGTGACGCGGCGACGATCTCGTTGACGTTGGCCGAAAGCCTGCTCACCAGAAATGCAATCGGTGCGATGATTATCGCGGATAACACCAGCGTCGCGATCGCCGCCGCCAGGGTTCTTCGCTCACCCACGACCGTTTTGAGCCGGACGAACAAAGGCCAGGTGCTATAACACAGGACCGCCGCCCACAAAGCGGCGGAAATAAATGGCAACAGGATGACGAGGCAGCCGATTCCCAGCAAAGTCGCGGCGGCAAGGCCGATCCAAACCTCGACTCGAGTTCGAGTTTCGCCACCATCGTTCATTTGGGCATTGACGTACCCCAATCCGCGGGTAGAAGCGAGCGGTGCTAACGAAGGCCGACGACCGCCCGAGGCAGCTGTATCCGAACGCACCATGGACTCGCCGGCCTGATGCGAATCGATGCGCGCCAGCTTCGCCGTCCGTTGCGACGACAAATCATGCCTTTAGCAGCAGGCAAAATTCGCTCCTGCGTCCCTCCGGCGGCGTGGCAGTTTATTTGCTCTCATGTCTGGGCAACAGAGGTGACCCCAATGCAAATGCTGCATGTGATGACCAAGCATCCCGAGACTATTGCGCCCGATGACATGCTCTTGAAGGCCAAGGAAATGATGGATTCCGGCGGGTTTCGTCGTCTGACGGTTGTCAGGGAGGGCCACGTGCTCGGAATCCTCACCGAACGCGATCTTCGCGAGCATGCCGGGTATCTCAAATCGACCAAGGTCGACGCGGTGATGAAAGCGCCGGTAGTCACGGTAGATTCGCAGACCTCCATCGAAGCGGCGGCGCGCCTGATGCTGGCGAAGAAAATCGGCGGGATGCCGGTGGTCGATGCGGGCAAGCTGGTCGGTATCGTCACCACCAGCGACATGCTGAGGGCCCTCCTGAGCGTGGTCGAAACGGCACAAAAGGCGTTGCGCCAAAACTGACGGAGCCGGAGCGGGTTGATGGTGTTGCTTAGCCGGCTGGGACTTCAGACCTGGTGAGCATGAATTTTCCCGCTGGAGTGCGCTCGAGTTCGGCAACCTGCTCGAACGCGATTGCCAGTTCATACCCCATCAGGCTGCTGAGCTCAGTCTGAATCTGGAGTTGCGCATTCGAGCAGAGCGGCCGATCGGCGACGTATCGGAGGACGAAGCGGTCGACCAACTTCTGGATGACTTGGAACTGTTTCATCTGAAAACGGCGCAACGGATTGATCATCATCCAACTTGCCACGCAGCTGCCGTCAGGCTTGCGAAACAGATTCATTGTGCGCCCCAGCACCCGCCCGAACACCGGCAGCGTCCGTCCGCAATCGCACCTCGCATTGGTCGCGATCGCATGGTCACCGATTTCATAGCGAATCAGCGGCATCAGGTAGTTATCCAACGTGGTAACCAGAACCCTGCCGGTCGCACCGGCCGCCACCTGGTGTCCCGATTCATCGACGATCTCGATAACCACATGCTCCGCGTTGAGATGGTAACTGCCGCGAGGGCATTGCCATGCGAAGAATGCCTCGGTGCTGCCGTAGTTGTCCGCGATCTCGACATTGAGTTGTCGGCGCACCCGTTCCCGCAGCGAATCGTCGAGCACTTCGGCGCCGGTGAAGATTTTGCGCAGCGACGGGAGGTTCTGCTGCTTCTCCTCGAAAACCTGTACGATGCCATCGAGAATCGACGGATACAGGTAGAGGTATCGAGGTCGCATTTCGATCAGTCGCGCGACCTGCACCGGGAACTCGGCCCCGTTAGGAAGAAATCTGACTCCAACGAAAACCCGGCTGATGAATGCCAGATCGTGATCGAAGCGATCGTATGGGCTCTCCAGAAGGACCTGCCCCACCAGCCACGCGGTGCGATGCAGGGGACTCCATCCGTGGGCGCGCAAGTATCGCGCCCGGGCGGCGTGACGTCCCACTTGATGAGACCGGTCGAACAGGAACTCCACCGCCGGACCGCTGGTGGCGCTCGATTTTGAGTACGGGAAACGTGAATCTGCGGGATGAAGCGATCGCACCGAATGATTGAGGCGATCGATATCGGAGCGGCGCAGGATAGGAAATCGCGCCAGGTCCGCCGGGCGCGGATTGACGCCCAATCGGTCGGCATAAAAGGGAATTCTCGACGCCGCATTAAGCGTCCGTTCCAGATGCTGCTCGCGATACGATGCGATTCGCGCTGGTGGCCAGTATTGCGATCCGAGCAGCGTGACGTATCGCGGCCCTGCCTCCAGCAAACGTGCGATCGCGCTCATCGGTCGAAGGATTTATCAAGCTGTGCACACAGCGGCCAACGATCTCGAGGAAATCCCGGTGATGGCTGATAGTCACGGAGCGTCGGCGAGGGTGAGTGGCTCCGGGCTGGCTCGGTATCGCTCGGGTTCTCGCTGATCTTGCGATGTTGGCCGGGTGCCCCAACCGGACAATCATCGCGCTCCAAGCGGAGGCGGCAAAGCATCGAAGCAGCGTCGTACTAGTCGCCGGCTTTCAATTCCTTCACGCGATTGTCGCGCTGCTGCAGGTAGGCATCCTGGACCGCACCATACAAATCGACCGCATAGCGATCCGCTTCCTCGAACTGGTCCAGATGCAACGAACGATAGTTCACGGCCTCGACGATCGTCTGGCCGCCGCGCGCCGCCAGCGAAATGTACCACGGCACGAAATAGCTCAAGGGATCCATGGCGCCGTCGGCAACTCGTCCGACCGCATCGCCGATCGTCGAGGGTCCGAAGAACGGGATCATCAGATACGGACCGGTCGGCGCACTGTAGTATCGCAGAGTAAGGCCGAAATCGTCGGGATGCTCTTTGAGGCCGAACCAGTTGTCGGCGGGATCAAACAGGCCTATCAGCCCGACTGTAGTGTTGATGCCGAAGCGCGCGACTTCGCTGCCGGCCTGCGGAAACCGAAGCTGAAAAGCGTTGTTGGCGAAACGAGGCAGGACCCGCACATTGTCCAGCGCGCGCCCAATCGCCTCGCGGGCCACGGTCGGAATCACCTTGGCGTAGCCGCTCGCCACCGGATGCAGCACATAGTCATCGACCTTCAAATTGAAGGTGAACATCGCGCTGTTAAAGGGCTCCAGCGGGTCGCTCTCTTGAGCCTGCAGGTTGGTATCGCTGAGATCAGGCGTATCGGTGGCGAAGGACGTCGATTGAGTGGTATCGCCAACCCCCTGCGATGAGGCGGGCTGGGCCGCAGATGTTTTCGACGGCGCGTCGGCAGCGATGGCGAACGACGACGCGGATAGGATGGCGAACCCGGCGAGCATCGTGACCACGATCGCGGGCTGATAATTGAGGAAGAACGGTAGTTTTCGTATCAGCATTTATCCTTCGAGCGGAACCCCCCGGCGCCGCTGCGGCGTTACGGTAGCACAGCGTTACTTGGTAGCAAAAATAACATACCCGGAAATTCCAGGCATCTTCTAATCGTGGTCGTGCGCAGTCCCTAGCTGAGCCTCGAGGCCCTGCTGTTTGCTCTTGAGATCCGACATCAGGGTGTCGAAACCCTTGTTGTTGATGACGCGATTGAACTGGTTGCGATAGTTTGCCGCAATCGAAATGTTGTCAATTGCGATGTCGTAGATCAGATACTTGCCGTTTTCCTTGCGCAGCGCGTAATTGACCTGAATGGGCGCCTTGCCGCCCGATTGCTCGATAGTCGTTTTGACCTCGGATCGGTCGTTGCCGAGGTCGATTTCGCCCAGGAAGTTAACCTTGACCTCCTGCCCCGAATAGTCCGCGATTCTGCTGATGTAGGAATCGCGCAGAAATGCCGTGAAGACCTGGGTGAAGTCCTTGCGCTGCTGTTCGCTCAGGTCCTTCCAATGCATGCCCAGCGCGGTCCGCGCCATCGCGGTGAAATCGAAAACCTCGCCGCTGACCAGGCTGCGCAGTTTTTCCTGCCGCTCCTTAAGCGGGATCGACTTATCGCCCAGGATTTGCAAGGCCGGATTGACCAGCGATTTCACGATGGCGGTCGGGTTCTGATCCGCATCCGCGGGCGCCGCCACTCCAATCGTGAGCGCGGCAATCACGGCGATGCTGACTGCCAACATGATTCTGACGAGGGAACTTCTGGTATCGGATTCGTGGTTCATAAGCTTCAACTACTTCTTTCCCTTGGTTTCCGGTTTATTCTGATCGCTGGGAGTCGGCGATGCTGCCGGGCTATTGTCGCCGCCGCCTGCGCTCTTGCTGCCACCGCCATTGACCAGTTGACCGATGGCGTCTTCGAGCACGAAAGACGATTCGGTGTGGATGATAGTTCCGTCGTCCTTCAGCGGATCGCCGGCGCCGATCGAGATCGCGACGTACTTGTCACCAATGATGCCGCTGGTTTTGATCGATGCAATAGCGTCGTCATCAACCATGACGCCTTCGTTGATCTGCAATGTGACGCGAGCACGTTCATTTTTCTGCGACAAGGTGATGGCGGAAACCTTACCTACCTTGACCCCGGCGATCTGGATTGCATCGTTGACCTTGAGCCCCGAGACATTGTCGAACATGGCGTAAAGCGTGTAGTGCGGCGCCGCCACCAGGGGAATCCTTCCCAGGGTGAAGGCCAACACCGACAGCGCCGCGATTCCGACCAATCCGAAAATGCCGACGATGAACTGTGTAGTGCGACTTGCGTACATCAGGTTCTCTCAGTCTGAGTCCAGGTCCGCTCCGTCTCCGGCCGCTTTGCCGGCCATGAACCGATCGAAGATTTCGTCATGCGCGGAGGTCACCTCCTGGGGAGACCCATAAAGTCTCATTTTGCCGTGATGGATAAAGCCGATGCGATCGCAGATTTCGAATACCGCCGGAACGTCATGGCTGACCATTATCACCGTCAGACCGTAGGTCTTCTGGGTATCCCGAATCAGTCGATGAATCGCGCCGGTTCGCGCCGGATCGAGCCCGGTAGTCGGCTCATCGAGCATCAGAATCTTGGGGCGATGGACCAACGCGCGCGCGAGTGCGGCGCGTTTTTGCATCCCGCCCGAAAGCTCGGAGGGAAATTTTTCCTCCACTCCCTCCAGGCCCACCGACTTGAGGGTTTCGCGCACCCGCACCTGAATTTCTTCTTCACTCAGATGGGTCTTCTCGACCAGCGGAAACGCGACATTGTCAAAAATGCTCATCGAGTCGAACAGCGCGCCAGCCTGGAACAGCATGCCGAGCTTTTCGCGCACCTCATTGAGTGACCGATTGCTCAGCCGGGTGACATCTATTCCGTCGATGATGATCTGCCCGGAATTAGGGCGCATCAGCAGGTTCAAATGCTTGAGCAGAACGGTCTTGCCCCCACCCGAAGGACCGACGATGCAGGTGATCTCAACCGATGGAACGTCCAGATTGACCCCATCGAGGACGACCTGACGGCCAAAGCGCTTTACCAAATCGCGGACCACGATGGCACTCTCAGCCGCGAGGGCCGCGCCATTGCCGGCCTGGGGCGAAGCGCCAGGTTCGTGACCGCCGTTATTGCGCGTGGTTTCCATCAGCGAGCCAGCACCCTAGAACAGAACCGCAGTTAAAAAGTAGTCCCACGCCAGGATGAGAACGCTCGAAAGCACCACCGCTTCAGTGGTGGCCCGGCTGACCCCGGTCGCCATCCGCTTGGCGTTATATCCTTTGTAACAACACACCCAGATCACATTCACGCCGAAAACCAATGACTTGTAGAGTCCGATTACGATGTCATGCCCGGTCATATAGGTCGCGATTCCATTGAGGTAACTGCTGCCCGGCGCTCCCATCAGCACCACCCCAATCATGTACCCGCCCCAGATACCGATCACGTCGAAGACTGAAGTCAGCAACGGGAAGCTGATGATGCCCGCCAGCAGCCGCGGCGATACCAGGTACTGAATCGGGTTTATCGCCATTACCGTCAGCGCGTCGATCTGCTCGGTGGTCTGCATCGAGCCCAGCTCCGCAGCCATCGCGGAACCCGCCCGCGCCGCGATCATCAGGGCCGCCAGGACCGGGCCTAGCTCGCGGACCAGGGTCAGGGCGACCAAAGTGCCCAGCGCACCTTCGGAACCAAAGCGTCGCAGCGAATTGTAACCTTGCAGCCCCAGCACCATACCGGTGAAGGCGGAGACCAGAACGATCAGGAAAAATGACTCCGCTCCGATGACGCGGATCTGGCGAATGATAAGGCGCGGTTTGTAGGGTGGAACGATCGCGAACCAGGCCGCATTGACCACGAACAGGATGAACTTACCCAGCGCGTCGATCCCGTCGAGGATGAATTCCCCGAAGTCTACGATCAGGTCGGCTAGAACCATCTGGTGCGGTAGAGGATCCGATTCGCAGTTAGTGAAGACTTCAGTTTGAGGCGAGGCCTAGTCGGGCTAGTTGATTCAAGGTGTTGCCCGGTCCCGCCGTGCGCACAAATTCTATCAGGTCTGCCGGCAAATCAAGATCGAGCCCGGGCCCGCTTTGACGGATGACCTCGCATGGCACCGACGCCCGCCGACATTCGTCCAGATGCCTCACCAGACTCATCCGACCGAACATGGTCGGAATCACGTCGGCCGGCGACCGCGCAATCATATTGGTTCCGGTAAAGTCGCGCGAGGGCACCAACACCGCGCCTCGTCCGGGCGCAAGTTTGGCGAACACATCATCGATATCATCCGCTGTCACCAGTGGAATGTCCGACAGGACCGTGCACACCTCGGTCGCACCCGCCCCAGTGAGAACCTCGGTGGCGAGGCCGACTGCGACGTTCAACCCGCGCGGGTATTCCTCATCGATCGCGACCGCGCCAGCCTCGCGGGCCAATGCCAGCAGACCCGGATCAGAGGTTACTACCGCAACCCCCTGCGCCCGCCGCGAGCCCGTCGATGCGGCCAGCACATCGCGAAACATCGCCTCGGCCAAGGTCCGGCGTTCCGGCTCCGGCAACGCGGATGCGAGCCGGGTCTTGGCGAAAGCGAGATGCTTGGCGGCGATCAAAATAAAGCGCACGCGGTCTTTATACCGCACCCTTGGCAGAGCGCCAACGGCCGACGTCGGCGCGTTGGGGCCGCCTCCTCATTATGCTGGCCCTCGCGCCAATCTGTGCTTAAATTGCAGGGGCTCAACGGCGCTTGAACCGAGTCTTCCTTACCTGAGAGGTGCTGAATGATCCGATCCACATGGCCGGCCGCCGCCATCCTGACTGCAGCCGCAATCGCCCTGACGTTTTCCGCATGTCATAAGAAATCGGCTGACGACTACGTTTCCGCCGGCGACAGTGCGACCGAAGCGCAGAAGCTGGACGAGGCCGAGGGCGACTACAAGCAGGCGGTTGACCTTGCACCCAACGACGCGCGTGCGCACGCGGCGCTCGGCAATCTGTACCTCCTCGAGCATAAAGATTCGGCGGCGCAGGCCGAGTTCATGCGAGTGCTGGAGCTCGATCCGAAAAATGCTCCGGCACACATGGCGCTGGGCAACCTCTACAATCAACAGGCTCAATATCCGATGGCGGAGGCGCAATATCGTGCGGCCATCGCGATTGATCCGAGCCGCTCCAACTATCACGCGGCCCTGGGTGCAGTGCTGGGCAAACAGGGGCGGCCCGCCGATGCGCAAACCGAGTTGCGTACGGCGATTGGCTTCGATCCGAAGAATGCAGCGGCGCACTATCAACTTGGGAATCTTCTCGCCGCGTCGCCGGGTCATGAAGCCGAAGCAAAGGCCGAATACGATCAGGCGCATCAACTCGATCCGAAATTGGTCCCGCCGGAGCCGGCAACGCCTCCAACCGTAACCGCTACCGAAGCCCCGACCGGAGGCCCGGTCAGCACGACCAAGGTAAAACCGGTCAAGCCGCCACGGCTTTTCCTTTTAACGCACGATTCTCCGGTGTATGCGAATCCGGACCCGACCAGCGGTCAGGTCGGCAAAGTACGCCATCGTAAGTATGTGCGCGTGATCGGCCTCGCCGGAAAGCAGTGGTTGCAGATAAAACTTAAGGATGGAACGGTGGGATTCATTCCGACCTCGGCGGCCGAATAGTGAACGGGCTCGCCGCATCAACAATTGGAGACTGAATCATGGCTGAAATTACTACTCAGGAAGTTAGCTATCCGGGCAAGGCAGGCAATCTGAAAGCCTACGTCGCGCGCCCCTCCGGCGCCAATCCGCGACCCGCGGTGATCGTCGTCCAGGAATGGTGGGGACTCAATGAGAACATCAAGGACATCGCGCGCCGCTTCGCCAACGAAGGCTACTCTGCGATCGCGCCCGACCTCTATTCGCGCCAGGGCAACAAGGTCGCGACTGATCCGAACACCGCGGCGCAACTGATGGGCGGGCTCAAGACCGAGGACGGCATCGAAGACTTGAAGAGCACCATCGGCTGGATTCGTGGGCAAAAAGAAACCAGCTCCTCGAAAATCGGCATCACCGGATACTGTATGGGCGGGAGCTACGCGATGCTGCTACCGTGCGAATCGAAAGACATCTCGGCGGCAGCGCCCTTCTATGGGGAAATTCCTTCGGACGAGAAGATAAAGAACCTCAGCTGCCCGATTTTCTACGCGTACGGCGCCAATGACGGATGGATTCAGCGTCCCGACGTGGAGCGGCTGGCCGCCGATCTCAAGAAGATGGGCAAGCAGGGCGAAGTCAAGATTTACGAAGGCTGCGATCACGGCTTCTTCAACGACACGCGCAAGGATGTCTATGCGCCCGCCGCCGCGAAGGACGGATGGCAGCATACGTTGAAGTTGTTCTCGGAAAATCTGAAAGGTTAAAGACGCAGGGTCTAAAGCATTAGCACCTTGAGTCCCGGGATTCGCGGAAAACTTCGTGAGTCGAGCGTGGCAACCCGATAGCCGCGAGCGAGTGCGGTTGCGCCTATCATCAGATCTCGCTCGAGATCTCGCTCGGCGATTTGCGTTCCGGCGCGGACCAGCTGCGCCCATAGTGCGGCATAAACTCGTGCCTCCCGAAGATCGAAAGGTAACACCGGCAGCATCTCCAACATCGCATCGAGAAACGCTTCTCGACGGATTCGCTGCGCGGTGTTGTGCGCCCGATGAAGGCCGTGGAGGAGTTCTGCCGCGGTAATTGCCGAGAGAGCGAAGTCTTCGTCCGCGTCGCTTCGGAAAAACTCGTGGATCTCGAGAGCGCCTCTTTCAGCGGCGATTAAAACGCTGGAATCGATTAACGTCGCCATGGTGACGGCGCGACCGATTTTCGGTTCCTGATGATCTCCTCAACGTCCTTGAAATATTGATCGTCTGGGCGAGGTGCAGTCCTGATTAATTCAAGAAAGTCCGCCCCGGTAAATCTCTTGGCATTTGCGGCCGGGGTAATCTCACATACGGGACGACCGCTGCGCTCCACGACGAAGGTTTCGCCCTTGTAGGCGACGCGATTCAGGATTTCGGAGAACTTCCGGGCGGCCTCGGTCGCCGTCACGTGCGTTTTCATTAAATCAGATTATCCGATTTTCCAAAATTGGGGCTAATTGATCTGGAAAGAATCGTTCTAAGACAACCCCCTTGGACCCTCGCCGGATATACAAGGTTAGTTGCGAGTCTTCGAGCTACTTAAAAGAACGGGCGGGGTCACTGCCCCGCCCGATGTGATCGCGATACGGACTCTTCTACTCTACATAGAAGCTGAGGCCTGCGCGTCCATGGTTTTGGGGCCCAGGGCAGTCCACGCGGCCTTTTGCCACTTGAGGGTCGACAGCTCATCTTCGGCGAACAACTGCACCATCTCTTTGGTCTGCAAGTCTTCCTTCAATGATGCCGCGAACTCGAACAGCGGGCGGATGGTCTCCTCGGGATTGGGGAAACGTTCGGCGCCCCGTTTCAATTTCGCGAGGTCGGAAATGCTCGTGTCGCGCTGATAGGCGAGCTGTTTTTTGAACTCCTCGGTCACGCGCTCCGGCATCGTGCCGCCAAGTTCGGTAAGACGCTGCGCGAACGCCCGACCATGATAGGACTCGCGCTCGGCCACCATCTTAAGGCCGCCGCGGATGCAATCGGTAGTGCAGACGTCCAGCCATGCGCGAACCGTGTCACCGCCGTTGGTCTCAGCCGCGCTGACCGCTTCGAGGAATTTCACCACCGCGGCGCGCTCGGAATCGTAGGCCTTGCCGAAGGCCATGAACTTACCAGCGCCATTTCCGTTGGACGAATGAGCGCCGTTCTCCAGATGCTTCATTTCCTGTTCGAAGGTGGATTCATCGATGATGCCGGTGCGAAACGCTCGCAGCAGTTGTTTGAATTCAAAATTCTTGTTCATAGGATCCTCCAACTCGCTTGTCGGGGCGACGTAGCGGTGACGTTAGTAACGGTCAGGTTGGATTGTCAAACCGCCGGCCGGCAAGGTCAAGAAACCACGCCGCCACGATTGGGAGCAGGGCCAAACATCGAGTATCGGTAGGGATCGGTTAGAGAGGGGGCCGGGATGAAGGTGCTGGGTAACACCTTCATCCCGACCTTCGCCATGTGGGGGGACACGGCGATCCGCCGCGTGGGGGGACGCAGCGAGCTTGGGAATTCGCGCGATAACTAGTGGGCGAAATCTTCGGTGATGTAATTCTCTCCGTTGCGTGAAATGCCCACTGCGATTCCAGTCTTTTCAAATTCAGGCGAGAGCAGGTTGAGCCGATGCCCCTCACTCTGCATCCACATCATCACACATTCTTCGGCTACCGCACCTGATACGCCATCACTGGTCTGAAAGATATTTTCGCCAACGCGATCGGTTTCCATTCCCGACGCCGTCACCCGCTCAAACAGCGCTGGTTCGCCTTGGCCGCGATGCTGAAAGAAGCCTGCTTTCGCCATCGCTATGCTGTGCTGGCGCGCGGCCTTTGCGAGCGCAGGCGATATGAAGAGCGGCCTGACGCCGGCACTCTCCCGCTCATGGTTAACCAGGGCGAGGACTCGATCCTCGAGTTCCGGACCGGCACTGTGCGCCTGTCCGAGGACCTCGATAGTAGCGTCGCGTGAATCGTAGCGGTCATGCATAGGCTTACTCTCCGCGGCAGTCGCGATGGTGCGCGACGCCATGCGATCGTCGGCCAGCCGATCGGCCGGTCGCAGACAGGCGCATGCGACGCCCGTGATCGCAAAGATCAGGAATAAGGACCTGTACATTGTATTTACGGTTCACGTCCCTAATCGGAAAAGCTCCTTACTGCAAGAGTTGAGGGAGCAAGAAGTGTTCCCCATCTTCGGACAAAAAACCCTTCATTATGTAGAGAGAATTTCCTGAATGTATCAGGACTGAAACCGTGCGCGCCGATTGATGTTGTGCGGCAGGCAACCCGAGTTGCACAGGATTCACCTTGGCTTTCGGCTCCGATGTACTTGTGCGACCGAGCTACACGATGGACGATAATGGGACGCGTCGCGAGACATCCGCGTTAGAGTTCTTACATACGGGAAAGTACGTAAATCTTGGTCCAAAGCAAAAAAAGTAACTCGGGTGTCGAATCCGAAGCGCGACTGGCGCGTCATATCGTGGGGCGATCTGTCAGAAAAATTACTCTGGCCGTATCGAACCTTGACATATGCAATGATGCTGGGCTTCCTGAAAGCCTGGTTTTCTCAAAAGAACCTGAACTATGCTACTGAATCTCGTCATTGAGGAACTCAAGGGTGGGCAAATCGTGAATCGGGCTTTGCGCATAGTATGCAGCATTATGGTGGCTTTGTTTCTGCTCGGCGGTATCGCGTCGGCCGATGGCGTCAATGCTACCTCGACGACCTCGAATGCTCTCGGGGTTCTGATCGATGGAACCAACGTCTCCCTCTTCGTGCCCTATACGACCAATAACTCGCTCAAGATGGGCAACGTCCTCAAGATCATCGAATCTGCGCCTGGCTCCCCGACGCCTCGGACGATCCGTCTCAAAACTGGATATGCCAATTCCTGTGCGGCGAGCCCCGCGACCGGAATCGCCTTATGTTCCGCGGTGTTTGGAAGCTCGTATGCCATAAGACCCCCCAACAATGCCGTCACCGGATTCAAAAGCGGGGTCAAAAAGCGCATCCACTTTACTGGCGGATCCTGCGCGAACTGCGGGGTCGCGATGGACGATGATCTGGGTCTCGCAATCATCGCCACCAGCAAGGGCTATCTGCCCGTGCAGCTCTCACCGCTGAGGCTGCAAACCATCATCTCAACCAACGGCGAGGCGATTTCTGGTCAGTTCGGCTACGATCCAATCGATCACATCATCCTGTCGCCCAACTATCAGCTTCTCAACATCCGGCATTTCCAGAGCGGGCCGCCGCATTATCAGCTAATTGATGTGGCCAACGGTTCGGCATTCGATCTCTCCGACAGCAGCGATTTCTTCAACGCCAAGGGGAACTGCACCACCAATACCGGCGGCAGTACGCAGCGCGACGCCCTGCCCGATTCCGGCGCCTATGACACCGTCACCGGGATCGCCTACGGCACCTTTCGCAGCCCCGCGGATTGCGAGGGCGAGAATGCCGTGGAGGACATCGCATTGTTTGACCTGAGGCAGGCATCATTCGACACCGACGCCGGAACCTGGTCGACTCCAGGCAAGCAAGTACAAACGCTCACCGAAATGAGCAAGCTGAGCAACGGAATTACCGGTATCGCGATAGTTCCCGGACAGAGTCTGGCAATTCTTGCGGATCGCCGTGAACATTCCGGAGGCGGAAGCGGCTTCGGCGCGCTCAGACTCCCAACCACTTCGGGAAGCGGCATCCCTTCCATCCAGGACTGGGTACAGGCCGATATGCCCAACGATCCAACCGGGAAACCCTGGAAAATGTCATACATGCCCAATGGCCTGACCGCCTATGCCAGCCCCAATAATGGCCGGGGAATGGGCGTCATCGTGAACCGACGCCGTACCTTCGCCGCAGTTGTCGATATCGAGGCTCTTCTCGATGCCTCGCGTCAAGGCGGCACTACGCATACCATAAGCAGCACGGTAGACTTGGTTGGCGAGGGTATCGTGCGGTTTGTAGATATCCGGCCAGGTAAGTAAGAATCATCAAAACCCCAGTAGGCGTCACCAGGAAACTCCGCACAGCGAGGAGACCGATGGTCGTGAAAACCCTAGCAAAAACATTCATTCGAGCCGCTTCCATAGTCGGCATGACTCTCGTCGCGATTTTGTATTTTGGTGTTGCGGGTGCTTGTGTCCATGGCGTCACTCCGCCCCCGCCACCGGTATTGCCGCCACCACCCTTCAATGGACCACCGCCCAATGTCGTACCACCTCCGCCGGTTCCGGTGACTCCCTTCGTGACCAAGGCGGAACATTCGGCGGTGGTTGCCGAGAACGCTGCGAATCAGGCTGAGACCGCGGCCAACCAGGCGCAGCATGCGGCCGCCGATGCCATGGATGCGGCGGTGGATGCTGAAAACTCCGTCAATCGCGCCAATAAGGCGGTGAACAAGGCGCTGGATAATTTCGAGAAATCGGTGAACAAATAGGTCTTCGTTACCGGACTCCACTGTGCCGATCTCAGGCTGATGAAGCTTGGGCGCGGTGCGCAACTTCAACCTCGGGGGAAACGAGCGACTGAATGACAAACAGGTACCTGCGAGGCGCTAGCGCGACTTTGGCTCTAGCGTTGGTCTGCAGTCCAATCAGCACCGGACTGTCCAGTTCTTCCACGGCTCTTGCGGCCCAAGCTGGTGGTACTTCATCCGCCATGATCAGCCCGGCAATGCAGTTTGATGCCTATGGCTATGCCGCAGGATCGACCAAAGCGGCTTCTTCTGACACCGGGTCACTGATTGCGTCTTCCCCTTTGATTCATTCGGTGCCCAGGCCGGCGGCCTCGATGCAGTTGGCCAGCGCCGCAGCTAGCGGTTCCGCAACCGGAGCGACGTCCACCAGCCCGGAACCGGTACCTGCAACTCCCTCGATTCGGGCGTTGGGGTTCATCAAGCCCGACGATCTGGAAACCAAAAGCCTCAAGTCCCTCTATCAGCTTGCACGGCTTACCACGCCTGCGCAGCCGCATCTTGATGTTACGCTGTTCGGTGGGGGCCTGGTGTCGGAGGACTACTACCTGACCGACGAGGGCATCCAGCTCGAACAGAGCATCACCGAGGGAATCGGGCTGGTTGGCCGCGCAACCGGCTATCAACTATGGATCGAGAAAGACTCGACCAGCCCTCTGGCGCCCTCGAACCAGACGGTCAATCGGCTGAACTTCGGGCGTTTCCAGGGCGGATTCGACCTCAGCCCGGCGCCCGGGTTCAACTTCGTATTTCTGGGTGGGCATGATGTCGGCGATAGCGATGCATGGACGGTCGAGTCCGACATTTCGATGTGGTTCCTACTCGGGGACCCTCATCCGATTAACGTCTTTATCGCGCCGGTCCACAACTTCCAAAACGACGTGACTTCCAGCGAAATCGACTTCCGCGTCGTCGCGATGCAGACCCCCGATTGGATCCTGTTGCTTGGCGCAGGCGGCCAGGTCTTCGGCGGCGGCTTCATCGACGGCATCGCGGGTGAAGGCGGTCCCATCGTGGGGATCTACAATCGGGTCTATCAGATGGGCGCGGACCTGCAGTTCGGTTACGGAAGCCCGGGAGTCTACGGCCAACTTAGCCTGTACAAGACTTTCAGCATCCCGGGGCTTTAACAGGACTTTAAGAAGACCTTAGGAACGAATCTCGAACCCTCGACGGAGCGCGCCGGTCGAGCGGCTGGCGCGTGGTGTGCAACATGAAAACTTCCAGCGCTCTCCTGATTCTCATCGCCATCACCTTTTCAGCATGTGCCAGCAAGACCCCGCCCCCGACCGCGGTCGCAGCTCAAGTTGCGTCGGTGCCGACTCAGCCTGCGGCGCCGGTCCACCAGCTCAGCACCAATCAGATCGCGCGGCAGCTTTTCGTAGCGGTCAACAAGCAACGCGCCGACAATGGACTGCAGCCGCTCATGATGTCGCCTGAACTGACGCTCAGCGCCCAGGACCACAGCGACAAGATGGCATCGGGGACGTTCCTGAGCACACGCGGTGCGGACGAACCGAGTCCTATCACGAGGATTACCTCGCAAGGCGTGAAAACCCTCAAGCTTGGTGAGGATGTCGTCAGGCTCAATGCGGCACCGGATCGCGTCGCCGATGCGGCCGCCTCGATTTGGATGGGCGCCGCGGCCGACCGCAAGAACATTCTGTCGACTACCTTCACCCGGACCGGGGTTGGGGTGGCGCGCGCGTCTAACGGCGACTACTACATCAGCGCGGACTTCGCTCAGTAGCCGCCAGCGCCTGGGTTGCACCGGGCGCCTGCGGCATGAGACTTCGAATGAGGCGGTTATCTGCCGACGCCAACTAATGCGACCGGCTGCCCGCTGTTGGCGAAGTTGCCGGTTATGATCAGGCTGTCGACCGCGGTCCCAATCGTTTGCGGGGTGAACTTGAGCACCACTCTGCACCGCTTCCCTGCGCCTATCGAGCTGCCCGCGCCGCAGGTCGATCGGGCGGACTGAATCGCGAATCCTGTCGGCGGCATTGAGCTGATCTGCGATTGAAGCCGGATCTGAGCAATCGTCGCGGATGCGTTGTTCTTGCGCGGGTTGATTAGGCGGACCGCCCGCGCGGTACTGGTTCTTCCAACTCTGACCTTGCGAAAATTCAGTCCCGGCGGCGCCATCCTCACTGCTCCGATCACCGTTGGCGTAGCGGTCGGCGTCACTGGAATTGCAGTCGGTGTCGCCGTTGCCGTCGCGGTGGGCGTCTTAACCGTGAACGGAGTCTGGAACGGCGTCATAATGATGGTGGATGTCGCGGTTGGAAACGGCGTCGCGTCCGACGACCGTGTCGGCAACGGGGTTCGAACCGCGGTCGGAGTGGGTGGATTATTGATGGTCGATATGGGCGTCATGATCTGGGTCGGCGTCACGGTCATCGTCGCGGTTGGCGACTGCAGCACCGGAATAATTCGCGCCACGAATGCCAACCCGTTGTTTCCACCCGGATATTCGCCTTCGAAAACTCCAGCGGAAGTTGGGAAATCTTTCGATTGCGTGGTACCCGCCACGTAAGCGTTGTCCTCGGCGTCAACTGCCACTCCCTGCGCCGTATCCAATCCGGTACCGCCCAAATAGCTGGTGTAGAGATTGAAGATGCCGCTCGGGTCCAGCACCGATACGAACGCGTCTCCGGCGCCACCGTACACCGCCTGATAAGCATCCGGCGTCACGGCCAGCGCGTTGTTCGAGGCGGTTCCGCTCAGGAAAATATCGTCGGATTGACCAATGGCGATCCGCGTCGCTGTCGCGCCTAGATTGAGCATCACGAAAGTCGGATTGCCTTCGGTGTCGAGATTTATCAGCAGCGACCCGCCGCGGAAGCCGACGATGTGCGCCGCTCCGGCACTGTCGGTGGCGATCGCATACAGCGTAGCGAACGGAAAAGTATCGGAGAAACTCAGCTCAGTCCCCGTGTTATCCAGCTCGACCACAAAACCGCACAGCTCCGGAGCGCACGTCTGGGTGTTGAAGTTCACCCCGGTCGAGGTGCCGCCGCTAATCAGAACATTGTCCGATTCGTCCAACGCCACCGCATTGGGCCATCCGCCGTCGGATAGCCCCATGAAGCTGGAAAATACCAGCCCGTTGCCGTCGGAATTGAACTTGGTGACGAATCCCACCAGCGGTGCGCCGATGCTCCCGGGATAACTGCTTTGAAAAGTCCCTGGTGTCGTAGGGAACAGCGCCGAGCGCGTGGTGCCGACCACGAATGCCTCGCCGCTGGAGTCCACCGCTATCTTAGCGCCCGCCGAGTCGGTGCCGAGGTGCGTCGAGTAGATGAGTCCTCCCTGGCGATCGAGCGCGACTACGAAGGCATCCTGAGGACCTTTCCGCGTATCCTGAAACGCGCCGACGCTTACCGGGAAGTCCGACGATTGCGTAAGCCCGGTCGCATAGGCGTTTCCTGAGGGATCGACGGCGATGCCGGTGGCCTGATCGAAACTGCCGCCTCCCGCGTAAGTCGAGTAGAGCAACGCGCTGCCGTCGGGGCTCACCTTGGTCATGAAGATATCGGAATTTCCGAAGTTGAAGTTCTGGAATGCGTCGGGCGTAACCGGAAAATCGATCGAGGTCGTGGTTCCCGTCACCCACGCCGAGCCGTCGTTCTGATCGACCGCGATCGAAGTACCGATGTCTCCGCCGGTTCCCCCGAGATACGAGGCATAGGTGAGTAGCGGATCGATGACGAGCGCCCGCCTGGTGTCATATGGACCCAGCTCGAACGCTACCGTATGCGCTCCCTCGAGGACGTATTCTCCGGGCACGGCGCGTGGCCGGCCATCGACGGTTTGGAAGGTCCGAGGAGCATGTTGAATCACCTCGCCCGACGTGGTGCTGATAACAAGATTGTGCGCGCTATCGATGAAGAGTTTGCGAGCGCCCTCAATCTCCAGCTTGATTCTCGATGGATCGGCGCCGGGAGCAACCTCGAGGTCATACTCCAGGCGACCCTGCTCGCCCCGGTAGACCAGGTCTACCCCAGGATAGATGTTTCCGACGCGCACGCCCGCAAATGTTTGGATGTGAGCGAGCCATCGCTTTGGATCGCGGCCAATAAAATAGTTGCTTTTGCCCGGCAGCGGATCGACGCCGGCCATAAAGGGAGCCGGATTGGCGTCTTTCAGCCGGATTCGCAGGGCCGAAAATCCCTCCCTCTTGCGTGCGGGCGTCTGCCGATTTTGGCTAAGCGCGGAGGCTCGCAACTTCAGAACCGCGTCGGTCGAAGTAAGGAATAGCGAGTAACCGCTTCCCCGCGCGAGAAACTTGACGCGTGGATCGGTCTGGCCTCGATTCTTCTCGAAACTCAGCGGCAACTTGCCGTAGACGTCGTGGAGTGGCGCCGGCGGCACGGGTTGCGAGCGAGGATGGCCCGGATCGCCGACGGCGTAGATCCATCCCACGAACACGACGATTACGATAAGGACGAGAAACGGCAGCCGCCGACCGCGAACTCCCTCACGGCGTTGATCGTGCATCGAACCCCTTGACGCACTGTGAGCCCTCCTCGGATTCGCTGGTCTCTATTGGGCTTTAGTGTGTGTGTCTGACAACTACACTATGAGACGACTTGATGCTAACGAATGTTCACATATGGTTTCACTTCAGCGTCGAAGCGATCGAGGAACTTGTCCAGGCCTCGATCCGCACCAATCGGGGTCACCAGGATCTCACCCACGCCAATCGCCTCGAAACGCGCCAGGTAGTCCGCCAGCTCGCGCGGGGGCGCCATGATGCCCTGCACGTATCCGCCGGTCTCGGTCCGTCGCTCTGCAAATCCGATGTAGACGCGATGGCTGATGGCGAATCCGTCGAGGGATTTTTCGTTGCGCGCGGCGATTTCCTTGATCCATCCAAGCCGCGTCGCGACCTCTTCGGGCTTCATCCGCGTGCCATGCCATCCGTCACCCAACTCGACTGCGCGTCGGCAGGCCCGTTTGCTGATACCGCCTATGACAACCGGAATATTTCCCGCGCCCGGACGCGGACCGAACCGCATGCCGGACAATTGCGTGAATTCACCGCTGAAGTTGGGCGCCGGATTGGCCCACAGTTCGCGCCACAACCGGATCGCCTCATCCGTATAGGCGCCGCGCTTCGAATACGGCGCACCCAGCGCGGCGAACTCGGCTTCGAGCCATCCGCTCGCGGCGCCCACGATGAGGCGTCCATTGGAGAGCCGGTCGAGCGTTGCGAGTTCCTTGCCGAGATGAATCGCGTTTCGGTAGGGCACCACCAGGACGCTGGTCGCGAGGCGAATCGTCTTGGTCAGCGCGGCGGCGAAGGCGAGGGTCGGTATCGGATCCATGATTTCGATGGGCGGAAGATTGCCGCCGGCTTCCGGAACCAACAGATGATCGCTGACCCATATCGAATGGTAGCCGGTCTGTTCCGCGCGAATCGCAACTCGCGCGATCTCTTCGGCGGTGCCGCCGGCCATTTGCGGAAGATGGATTCCGAGCTTCATGGCGCCAAGGTAGCCAGCGCCCCGCGCCGCGTCCACTTCGCTGTGCACAGATTTAGCTGACGCCACGGCTCATCGGCTTGCGAATCGATCGAGTCGCGCGGTACGGTTTGGACGTTTCTCGACATCGCGCTGACTGCGGCAACTGGCTAGCACGCTGACAATTCGGATTGATTTGGGATGGCTCCGATTCCGACATTCTCACCCGCCTCTCCGCAAGCGCATGCATTGACCGCGCTGTTCGAAGGCGTGTTGGTCGTGCTGTTTGCGATTTTCATTCTCGTCGCCACGCTGGTCACCTTCATGATCATCCGCTATCGGGATCGCCCCGGCGCTCCCGAGGCGCGCCAGATCTTCGGCTGGACCGCCCTTGAAATCGCTTGGACGCTCATCCCACTCGGCATCCTGGCGGCGTTCTCGGTCTTCATGGTCTTCGCCGATCACGTCGCCGACCCACCGATTCCTGACGGCCGCAAGCCCGACCTTGAAGTCATCGGCCATCAATGGTGGTGGGAAATCAACTATCGATCCTCGGGTGTGGTCGCGGCCAACGAGATTCACATTCCGGTCGGCAAGCCGATTCTGATCGAGCTGAAATCCGCCGACGTAATCCACGATTTCTGGGCGCCGCAATTGGGACGCAAAATCGACGCCGTCCCTGGTCATCCTAATACCCTATGGATCCAGGCCGACGCGCCCGGAACCTACCTCGGCACCTGCGCGGAATTTTGCGGCGCCGAGCATGCCTGGATGCGCTTCCGGGTCATCGCGGAAAACGTTGACGACTTCGAGGCATGGCAACGCGCGCAACTCGCGATTCCGCCGGCGCCGACCGGACTGGAGGCGCTCGCGGGAGCGCGCCTGTTCAGCGACAAAACCTGTGTGAATTGCCATACCATTGCGGGTACGGTGGCCAACCAGACCGTTGGCCCCGACCTTACGCATCTTGCGAGCCGTGAAATGCTCGCGGGCGAGGCCGCGCCCAACACGCCCGCCGAACTCTACAAATGGCTGAAGGATCCGAATGCCATAAAACCTCAGAGCCACATGCCCGACTTCAAACTCACCGACACCGAGGCGCACCAACTCGTCGCATATCTGGAGGGCATGAAATGAGCCAGATTGTAGATGCCGGGGTCGCGCCCAATCTGGTCGCCTCGGAGCGCGAGGGCCTGCTGGCGTGGGTCTCTTCGGTCGATCACAAACAGATCGGCATCCTCTACTTCATCTCTTCGATGTTCTTCTTCCTCGTCGGCGGGATCGAGGCGCTGGTGATTCGCCTGCAACTTCTCGCACCCGGCCTCCACCTCATCGCGCCTGACACCTTCAACCAGATGTTCACCATGCACGGCACCACGATGATCTTTCTGTTCGTGATGCCGATGCTGACCGGCTTCTCCACCTATGTGGTGCCGTTGATGATCGGCGCGCGCGACATGGCATTCCCGCGCCTCAATGCTTTGAGCTTCTGGATCCAGCTTTTCGGCGGCGTCATCCTGTATTTCAGTTTCATCGCCGGCGGCGCGCCCAATGCCGGATGGTTCTCGTACACGCCGCTGAGCGAGAAGGCCTACTCGTCGCTCGCGGGCGTCGACTACTGGATCCTCGGACTGGCGTGCGTCGGCATCGGCACCCTGGCCGCCGCGATCAACTTCGCGGTTACCATCATCTGCTTGCGCGTGCCCGGACTCACCATTCGACGCCTTCCGCTCTTCGTCTGGATGACGCTGGTGAACTCCTTTCTAATGATCGGTGCGCTGCCGCTGATCAACGCCGCGCTGGCGATGCTGCTAATCGATCGATTCTTCAATGCGCACGTCTTCGATCCCGCGGGCGGCGGCTCCGCAATCCTGTGGCAGCACTACTTCTGGGCCTTCGGGCATCCCGAGGTCTACATCATGATACTGCCGGCGTTCGGCATCATCTCGGAAGTCATTCCGGTCTTCTCCCGCAAGCCCATTTACGGTTACGAGTTCGTGGCTGCCTCCAGCGTTGCGATCGCGTTCCTCAGCTTCACCGTATGGGCGCATCACATGTTCGCGGTCGGCATGAGCGATGTCGCCAATCTCGCATTCGGCGTCGCCAGCATGCTCATCGCGGTGCCGACCGGGGTGAAGATTTTCAATTGGACCGCGACCATGTACGGCGGCCGCATCCGCTTCACCACCGCGATGATGTTCGCGGTCGCATTCCTCATAACCTTCACCATTGGCGGGCTGTCGGGCGTCAGTTTCGCGATCTTTCCGCTCGACTGGCAATTGACCGACACCTACTACCTGGTGGCGCATTTCCACTACGTACTATTTGGCGGGAGCGTGTTCGCGATCTTCGCGGGATTCTACTACTGGTTCCCGAAATTCTCCGGCCGCATGATGTCCGAGCGCCTCGGCGTATGGCACTTCTGGCTCACCTTTGTGGGCTTCAATATGACGTTCCTGATTCAACACATCCTCGGACTCGCCGGGATGCCGCGCCGCGTCTTCACCTATCCCGATTTGCCGGGCTGGGCCGCGATGAATCTGATTTCATCGATCGGCGCCTTCCTGCTCGGGATCTCCGTGTTGCTGTTCGTATGGAACATCTTCGAGAGCCTCGCCAATGGCGAAGTGGCCGGCGACAATCCGTGGGAGGCATGGACGCTGGAGTGGGCAACCACTTCGCCGCCTCCCCCGGAGAATTTCGATCGGGTCCCACCGGTCCATGGACGCCGACCGTTGTGGGACCTCGCGCATCCGGATCGTCCCGATGAGCAGGTGGCCAAAGCATGATTACCATCCGCGAGCGCGGCAAAATGGCAGTCGGCTTGTTTATCCTGTCGGAGGCCAACTTCTTCCTGCTGCTGATCATTGCGTACGTCTACTTTCACGCCTACCCGGGACCGGGGCCCACCGCGGCGACCGCGCTCAACCCGATGCGCACCGGGATGTTCAGCCTCGCGCTGTTTTCCAGCAGCGCCACGATTTGGATGGCGTCGCGCGCCGCGCGCCGCACCGATCATCGCGGCCTGATGAGGTGGCTCACGATCACCATCGCGCTCGGCGTGTTGTTCATGTTCGGGCAGGTGCGCGAGTACTACGATCTCATCGCCGGCGGAATCATCGTCAGCCGCAATCTGTTCGCGACGACATTCTTCACTCTGACTGGGTTCCACGGGCTGCACGTGTTGATCGGGCTGGTCGCGCTATGCATCACGCTCGGCCTGGCGCGGGCGGGAAAACTACACGAGCAAACGATGGACGGGTTCGGCGCGGTCGAATGGTACTGGCACTTCGTCGACGCGGTCTGGGTAGTGGTCTTCAGCGTGGTGTACCTATGGGGAGCGCGCGCGTCATGATCGCCTCGCGCATCGCAACCGCGTGGGACTTGGATCCGTCGGTGATCATCGGATGCATCGCGCTCGCGATTGCGTACGGCCTCGCCTGCCGCCGCGACTTTTCGCGCGCCGGATGGTTCCTCCTCGGCGATCTCGTGATGCTGCTCGCGCTCATCTCCCCAATCGATGTGCTCGCCGACGACTACCTCTTCAGCGCACACATGCTTCAGCACATGCTGTTCGTGCTCGCGGTGCCGCCGCTGTTGATTCTAGGCATCCCGGAACACCTCGCGAGGTCGACCGTGCGCGTGCGTTCGCTCGGCGCTATCGAGCGCGTGCTGCGACGGCCAACCATCGCGTGGACGCTCGGCATGACGGCGCTGTGGATCTGGCATCTGCCGACGCTTTATGACGCGACGCTGGCGAGCGAGGCGCTGCACATCTTCGAGCATCTGGTGTTTCTCGTCACCGCAACGATTTTCTGGTGGCCGATTCTCTCGCCGCTTCCGAATTCGCGGATGAACGACGGCGCTGCGTTCGCATATCTCGGAGCCGCGATGCTGGTCACGACGGTGCTCGGAATCCTCATCACCTTCGCGCCGGTCGGAATCTACACCGCATATCTGCATCCATCTGATGAACTTGGGATTCTCGATGCGCTTCGCCATGGGTGGGGGCTCACGACCGAAGCCGATCAGGAACTCGGCGGCCTTCTGATGTGGGTACCCGGCGGCCTGGTTTATCTATGCGCCATCATGGCGGTGCTCGCGCGATGGTATCGCGCGCCGGAGTCGGAACATTTCACCCCCGCAGGAGTCTCGCATGGCGCCTGAAACATCTCGCGATGACTGGGTCTCGCCGCCGGAGCAAACCATTCCACGCCCGACCTATGCGCCGGCCGGAATGGCGCTGGGAGTCGCATTCGTACTCTTCGGGTTGGCAACGTCGTATCTGTTTTGCGCGGTGGGAGCGGGAATGATGGCGCTCGCGCTGCGAAGCTGGATCGGAGCAATGGCCAATGGCGACTGACAAGCTGCCGTCCGAAACACACGAGGCGCCACTTAGCCCCGAGCGGCGCGCATTCCTGGGAAAAATCAGTATCGCGCTATCCGGCCTCGCCGCGGCGCTGGTCGGAATCCCGGTAGTCGGATTTTTACTCGGACCGCTGTTGCAGACCACCGCCAGAACCTGGCGCTCGGTTGGGAAAATCGACAGCTTCCAGATCGGCACTACGGTGAGAGTCACCTTCCTCGATCCGTCGCCATTAAAGTGGGCCGGGGTCACCGCGAAGACCGCCGCATGGCTGCGACGCCTCGGTGAGGACCAGTTCGTCGCATTCGCCATGAACTGCTCGCATCTCGGATGCCCGGTGCGATGGCTGGCGGGCCCCAGCCTCTTCATGTGCCCCTGTCATGGCGGGGTTTACTACGCCGACGGCCAGGTCGCGGCCGGTCCGCCACCGCACGCGCTGTTCAAATATCCGGTGCGGATTCGAAACGGTCAGGTCGAAATCCTCACCAGTGCCGTCCCACTGGGATGATCCGCCAATGCCCAAACTGCTGAAAAGCTTCATCGACGCTTTCGAGAATCGCACCGGATTGATCGCTTTCTTCGATTCGCTCGCGAAGCATCCGGTCCCCCCCGACACCGGATGGTGGTACGTGTTCGGCAGCGCGACCGTGGTCGCCTTCATGATCCAGGTCGTGACCGGGATGGCGCTGGCGACCTCGTACATCTCCTCGACCGGCGAAGCCTACGATGCGCTGACTTTCATCACCACTCGCGCGTTGTTCGGCAATCTGCTGCGCGGGATGCACTACTTCGGCGCCTCAGCGATGGTGCTGCTGGTGGGCATCCACATGGGGCAGGTGTTCCTGATGGGATGCTACAAATATCCGCGCGAGTTCAACTGGCTGACCGGCGCGGTGCTGCTGATCCTCACCCTCGGAATGGGATTCACCGGCCAACTGTTGCGCTGGGATCAAAACGCGGTGTGGTCGGTGGTGGTAGCGGCGGAGCAATCGGCGCGGATGCCGGTGATCGGACCGGTGATTGCGCATTTCATTCTGGCGGGAAACACTTTGGGCGGTGCGACGCTCAGCCGCTTCTTCGCATTTCACGTTTTTTTCATTCCCGCGATCATCTTCGCTTTCGTCGCCGTTCATCTGTACCTGGTTTTTCACGACGGCATTTCCGAGCCACCGAAACCCGGCGTGGCAGTCGATCCGGAAACCTATCATGCGCGATATGAAACGCTGCTCGAGCGTCATGGGGTGCCGTTCTGGCCCGATGCCGCGTGGCGTGACGCGGTCGCGTGTGCATTGGTGGTTTTTGCGGTTGTCGCGCTCGCGCTGATCGTCGGTCCCCCAGTGCTGCAAGGGCCGCCCGATCCGAGCATGCTGGCGAAGGATCCCGCTCCCGATTGGTATCTGCTGTGGTACTACGGCGCGCTGGCGCTGATTCCGCGGGGCCTCACCAATCCATTCATCATTCTAGCGCCCGCGCTCGGCCTGGGAACGCTCTTCGTGGTTCCGCTCTTCAACCGCGGCGAGCGACACGCGACACGTCGTCCGTGGGCAATCGCGGCCGTCATCACGATCATCATGTTGATCGGAACCCTGTGGATCGAAGCCAAGCGCGCGCCCTGGTCGCCGGATTTCGCCGCCAAGCTTCTGCCGGCGGACGTGATCGCGTCAACCGAGCCTGAGGTGAATCATGGCGCGGCGCTTTTTCATGCGAAGGGATGCGAGTTCTGCCACGACGTGGAAGGCTTCGGCGGTCATCGCGGCCCGAACCTGAGCAACGTTGGGAATCGCCTGACACATATGGACATGGTGATCAGGATTCTCAATGGCGGCCACAACATGCCGGCCTTCGCAGGCAGCCTGTCGCCCGCCGACGTTGACGCGCTGGTAGCATTCCTCCAATCGCGCAAAGTGCGATAGCGGATGCCGCCTCCCGTGCAGATTCGAGCGGCACGCGACGAGGATGCCGTGGCGATTGCGCAAGCGCATGTCGATGCGCGCCGCGTGGCAATGCCGTGGCTTCCGTTGGTCCACTCCTTCGAAGAGACGGTGCGCTTTTTCGCCGATTTCGTGATCCCGAATCAGACCGTACTCGTCGCAGTGCTCGAGGAAGGCGTGGTCGGCTTCATCGCCATCGAGGGCGAATGGATAGAGCACCTTTACATCTCACCCGCACACCAGGGGATCGGAATCGGCCAAGAGCTGCTGCTGCGGGCAAAAGCGATGCGGCCCGACGGCTTGATGCTATGGACATTCGTAGGCAACGATCGCGCGCGAACGTTTTACGAAAAGCGTGGCTTCGTCGCAGTCGAATTCACGGATGGCTCGCGCAACGAAGAGCGCACGCCCGACGTGCGCTACCAATGGAATCCCGCGAGCCACGACTCTGAAAGTTGAACGCGAGCCTGTACCCTTACGAAGCAGCGGGTTGGTCCCTGCGGGTACACTTCGGACGCCGAGTTCAGACTCGTTCGAGCATTCCCGGATGACAGAAGCTTGTCGCCACGGCGCGCAGTTGCCCGCGTCACATCGTCGCGCTCATCGGAACGCGACGACCGATCGAGCCGATTCTGCGCCGCGGCAGATCAGAGGTGCGCAGGGTGCTGAGCTGGCCGCGCAACAGATCGGGATCGATTTCGAAAAGATCGCAGAGACTGTCGAAGGAGAACACGCTGTGATGGCCGCGAAGGTCCATCCAACTGCGCACTTCTTCAAATTCCTTGCGTCGCGCCTGCGATTTTGAACTCATGCACATCACGTAGGAACGGATGGCGTCTTCGAATACGGCAAACATCAGGCGCCGTTCGCCATCGATAATCCGACGCCGTGAAATGAGATCGTAATATTGTTGCGGCATCAGCGGAAACACACCGTCCACCTCAGCCCGTTGCGTTTTCGGATTGGCTCCCTCGCGCGAAATTCTGGACGTATCGATCTGTACCACTCGCTGTACGACTCGCTCTGCTTCTCGACGCATCGCAACGCTCCCCATTAAATGTTTCGGACGGTGTGTGTACGAAGCATCGAGTGTGCCAATCGGCGGCGCGAACCTCGTGCGTGCCAGGCGTTTACAGGTAGAGGGTCCATGATGTGTCACCATCGCGTACCTGATGCATCGCATCGATGTGGAAAGACGATTCGTTTTTTCCCCGCCGTACTTAACTCAACTTTTTCGATGAGATAGAAATGTCCTCAACCGCGTTGTTTTCGCCAGTTCGGCAGCGGTCGTGTGTGATGCTTATGTGTCAGCACTTCGTCCGATTTCTGGCGGCGCGATCGATAGTCAGCGCCTAAGCAACGCGGAGATTCAAATTTTTGACGACTGCAGATCTGACCGTGGGTTGTGGCTCAGCGATCTTACGTCGTCTCGTGGAGGAGAGTGGTGATGAAAATCAGTGATCTGATGACCAAAGAAGTTAAAGCATGCCGGCAAAGCGATTCGCTTAATCGAGCGGCCCAGCTCATGTGGGAGAACGATTGCGGCGCCCTTCCGGTTATCGATTCGAATTCGAACGTGATCGGAATGCTGACGGACCGCGACATTTGCATGGCCGCCTATACGCAGGGTGTCGCCCTCACCGGTGCGTCAGTGGGCAGCGCAATGTCCCGCAACGTCTGCGTTTGTAACCTGAGTGACAATATTCCGTCAGCCGCCGAACGGATGCGCGATCGCCAGATTCGCCGGCTTCCCGTGGTCGACGACGAGCAGCGGCTGGTTGGAATTTTGTCGATGAGCGATATCGCTCGCGAGACCGATCGCCTGCGCGCCTCGAAGTCCCGCAAGCGTCCCATCAAAGATGGGGAGCTTATCGAAACTTTGAGCGCGATATGCAGCTCCAATGGGGCTGCGGGCGCGTCCAACGCTGCCTAGATTTCGCGGTAGGCCTCGCTTCGTCCCGCTCCGCCGTCGGCGCCATAGCGTCTCATCGACGCTGTGCCGCCCACGCCAGTTGCGGGGCAGAGGGAGGGAAGGTCACCGGGCCCTTTTGGAGGAGTGGGTGTGTGTGGAAGAGCCCGGTGACCGAGGGATGACTGAAGAAGACTAGCTACGGGCGCCAATACGAGTGGTCGCGCCCGGATTGGTGTCCTTGCTGTCGAGCAGGAGCATGTGGACGCGACCGGCTTCCCGCATCGGAACTTCCATGCCGGCGCGCGCCTTGCCGGCGGAATCAAATACGCCGACTTCGAGTTTGGAGTCGCCGAGCACACCGAGCGCTATCTGGTTCTGGCCGGTCTTGGTCGTGAGGTTCAACAGGATTAGTCCGTTCCGGTCGACCTTGACCGAGGCGTGCGCTTCGCCCTTGTTGAAGAGGAGGATCGGTGTGCCCGGCTCTATAGTCACCGGCACTGAGGTGACGGGGGTGGTCGAAGTGACTGAGGTGGTCGAGGTGCTCAGTGCCGGATGAGCTACCGAAAGAAAAGCTCCGAAAACGCCGCCGGCTAACCCGACGGCTACTGCTGATGCTGCTCCTAATATCCAAAAATTCTTGTTGACTGACATATTATCGCGCTCCATCTCAGGTCGGTGCTCAGGCCACCTTAGCTAGGTCGGGCAGAGCGTCTTTCGTCGTTCGTTTCGACGAAGGGAGTGTAGAGCAACTGAGGTGCCATCGATGGCACCGAACCACGCTGGCGTCTGTAGTGCTTATTGATGCTATCGTGTGCGCGACACTTGTCGCGTCACGCGACTGTCGCGCGACAATCCGCGCTTGTCGCGCGAATCCTCGCCGGCAACCCTCAACTTACCTGGATCCCGAGCTTCTCCAGACGCCGATACAGCGTTGACCGGTGGATTCCCAGCATCTTGGCGGCTTTGCCAACATTTCCGCGGCATTCGCGCAAGACCCGAACCACCTCATCGGAGGCTTCGCTATCCTCCGCCGGAGCCAGGTCCGATAGGGAGGTGGCCGTAGGAGCCCGCTTGACCGGATCGGTGGGTTTGTTTTCGATATTGGTGAGGGTCGGGAAATCCTCGGCCGTGAGTCGCATTCCCGAGGAATTCAGTGTGGCCCGCAAAAGCGCATTCTGCAGCTCCCGCACATTGCCTGGCCACTGATAGCGCCGAAGCTGCTCCCATACTTCGGGATCGACCACGCCGCGAAACCCTAAAGTTCGCAAATGGCGCTCGGCAATCGGCTGGATATCCTCGAGACGTTCCCGCAATGGTGGGATCCGCACCGTGATCGAATTGAGGCGATAAAGGAGATCCGGTCTGACCCGCTCGGCCAACCGAGTGTCCGCGTTGTTCGAAGCGGCGATGACGCGGACGTCGCTCTGAACCGGCGCGGTTCCGCCGACGCGCACAAACGTATGCGTCTCGACAAAGCGCAAGAGCAGACTCTGTGCTTTGGGGCCGGCATCCTGCAATTCGTCGATAAAGAGCGTGCCACCTTGCGCGCTGTCGAAAATGCCGCCCTTGGTGCCGCTCACGGTTGCGCCGGTAAATGCGCCCGGTTCATGGCCGCACATCTCGGAAATCGTCAAGTCTTCCGACAACGCGCCGAAGTTGAATGCGACGAAGGGGCCGGCGCGGCGCACGCTCAAATCATGAATCGCATGCGCAAACATTTCCTTACCGGTGCCCGATTCACCGAGCACCAGCACCGGATGCTCGGTGCGCGCGGCGCGGGTCGCCAACCGGACCGAATTGGCGAGCGCAGGACTATCACCGACGATATCGGCAAAGGTGAAGTGGCTGGTCCAGGTTTTTTCCGGCTTCGGCGTGCGCTGGATCGGCGGGCGCTTGGTGGGCGCGAAGACCACAATCGCGCCGACCAGCCGGCTGCCTCGATAAACCGGGTTGGCCAGCGCCTTGGCTCCGCTCGGCAGCGGTAGGTCTAGCTCACACGCACGATCCTGACCTTGCAACCGCTTGATGGCCTCGACCCCGATGAGCTCCGAAATGCGACTTCCAGGCGTCCCGCTATCGTGAGTCGCGACCGCCTCAGAACTCTGCGGCGTGGTCTGCATGATGAAGCCGTAAGCGTCGACGGCGAGCAGCGCGGCATCCTGGTAGCGCCGGGAGAAATCGTCGAAGCTACGCACCAGGGTGAGGCGATCGATCGCCTGCACCGAACCAAGCAGCTTGCTGACCAGCTCGGCGCCGCGGACCGCAAACTCCAGCATCCGCGGATGCCCAACTTCATCCAGCCCGGAAATCCCGAAGACGCCGGTAAGCAATCCATTGATGGGATGAAGAATCGGCGCGGAGCAGGTGTTCCATTCCTTGATGAGGGGCAAATAGTGCTCGTCGAGGCGAATCTGAATCGGCTTGCCGAACGCGAGGCCGGTGCCGATATTGTTGGTGCCGCCGCAGGCCTCGCTCCAGATGCCGCCTGGCATCGCATTGATTTGCTCGGCCATCGTATGAACTTTGGCATCGCTCGGTAGCACATGGAGCAGCTCGCCCTGGCGATTGCTGATGCCGACTAGCGCGCTAATTCCCGAAATCGCTTCCTGCAGCAAATCGATTACCGGAATGCTCGCCTCTTTAAGGTCGGCATCCAGGGTGGTGATATCCTCGGCGCGGCTAGGCACCCTTGTGGTATCGAGGGGGAGATGGAATTCATCGCGGCATCGACGCCACGAATCGACGATAGCTGGTCGTACACTACTGAGGTCGACTTCGTCGCCGGCTACGAAGCGCTCCCATAGCCGCGCGATGGATATAGTTTGGATTTCGATGAGTTCCGACAAAAATCGCCTCAAGTTGCGAGGTCAGAATTGGGCTTCCACTAACCTAAGAAACCTGTCGTCCTCCGGCAAGCCGGGATTTTCGCAGCATTGTCGCAAAAATGTCGCAGCTTATGCTCTATTGCCGGTTCTTATCGTTTTCTGATGCCGAGGTATGCGTTAAACGCTCGAATTAACTAGCTTTTTTGTCCATAAAGTGACCATCCACTACCAGTTTTCGAACCGTTATCGCTTCATTTTATGGTTGTCGCGCGACATCGATGCGACAATGCCTCCTTTCATGAGATGGTGACGCTCCGTGCGCAGTCCGGTTGCTGTTATTCTGTCGTTCGTCGGCGATAGTTTAAGTAGATATCCATACAGACAAAGGACTATTTGGCTTCGTTTGGTAATTTTCGATGTTGCGCGAGCGCATCTCAGTGATTGATCCTGATAACAACCAGTTGCCTCTCCCCATTCACCTTATTTCCTCAATGAAGCGAAATTGCAAGCCCAAAAGCCCTGCCCCGATGATTGATCACTCGAATGCCATCCCTCTTGCCAGCGACTGCCACCACCGACACTAAACGCTTGATCGCGACCCGAGCGCTGCGCGGGATTGGCGACGGCGCGGTTAGCGTGCTGCTGGCGAGTTACCTGAGCGCGATTAGGCTCAGCCCCGTGCAAATCGGCGTGATAATTTTCGCGACGCTGTTCGGCTCCGCTCTGGTCACGCTATGGGCCGGCTTCGCCACCAGACGCATCGGGGTGCGACGCATGTTCCTCGGCGCTTCGATTCTGATGGTTGCCACCGGATTGGGCTTCACCTACGCGCGAAGCTTCCCGGCATTGGTGGCGATCGCATTTGTCGGAACGATGAATCCCTCGGCCGGCGATGTGAGCTTGTTCCTTCCGCTCGAGCAGACCGCTATCGCGCAGACCGTTGCAACGCGCGAACTCACCGGCGTGTTTGCGCTCTACAATGTCGCGGGCGCCGTGGGTGGAGCATTCGGCGCGCTCGCCAGCGGATTGCCGACCATGCTGGCCGCGCGCTTCGGATGGAACCTGGTCTCCGCACAGCGCTCCGGGTTCATCGGATATTCGATCCTCGGACTGGTCGCCGCCTCGATCTACTGGTCGTTGTCGCGCGCGATCGAAACCGCGCCGATGCCGGCGCAGGTCGCGCCGCTGGCGAAATCGCGCGCCACCGTGATGCGCCTGGCGGCGCTGTTCAGCCTCGATTCATTCGGGGGCGGTTTCGCGATTCAGTCGCTGCTCGCGCTGTGGCTGTTTCGCCGCTTCAACCTGTCGGTGCAGGCGGCCGGAACCTTCTTCTTCGTCGCGGGCCTGCTGGGTTCGTTCTCGCAGTTCATATCGTCGCGGCTGGCGGCCCGCTTCGGCCGCATCAACACGATGGTGTACACGCATCTTCCGGCCAACGCGTTCCTGATCCTTGCCGCGCTGATGCCGAATGCGCCGCTCGCGATCATGTTTCTGCTGCTTCGATCGGCAATGTCGTCGATGGATATTCCCGCGCGCCAGTCCTACGTGATGGCGGTGGTGCCGCCCGAGGAACGCGCGGCGGCGGCGAGTGTCACCAACGTGCCGCGCAGCCTGGCGAGCGCGGCCGCGCCGATTCCCGCCGGCCTGATGCTGGATGCCACCTCATTCGGATGGCCGCTTATCTGCGCGGGCGGCTGCAAGGTCCTGTACGACCTCTTATTGCTGCTTCAGTTCCGGGCGCTCCGACCCGAAGACGAGCAATCGGCGTAGGCTGACCTGCTCACTCCCAGATCGGGCGGATCTCGATACCGGAATACCTCGGGTCGCCGAAATGCGGCATCTTCATCGCCCATCCCACTGCTTCGTCCATCGAGGCGCACTCGATGAGATACGAACCGCCGAGGACTTCCTTGGTCTCCGAAAACGGGCCATCGATCGCCACCGGTTTTCCGTTCTTGAGCCGCACGGTTTTGGACTCCGAGCTGGGACGCAGGCGGGTCGAGCCAAGCAGCTTCTTTTGCGCTTCCAGCTCGCGATACACCACCATATGGGCGTTGTAGGTGCGATCCTTCTCGGACTGCGGCTCCCGTTCCCACGCCTCACTGTCCTGCATCAGCATCAGCATGAATTTCATAGAGTCTCTCCGATTTTTCGATTCACAGATTTATCGAATGGACGGCTCCTGAATCGACAAAATCGATCGCGGACGAATCGCGGATGATGGTGCGCATCCGGGGCGAGCATGGTTGTCGCCGCGCGAGTTTTGCATGCGCAACTCACCGCGGAAGGCTTCTATCTGAAGAACGGCTACGCGGGGTGGGCGAGGTGTTCGAGGAAGCCGGCATCGCGCATCGCGCGATGCCGCGGGAGCTGACCTAACCGCTAGCCCCTTCCCCTTCAGGGATTAGGCGAACTTGACATGAAGGAATCCTGGAGCACACTAGCTGCGATGGCGATCGCGCTTCCGAAAGGGATCTAGCCGGTTACTGGACACCGCAGTATAGGAGCCTATTAGCTACATGTCTTTCAATGGGTGCCAAGGCCGATGATTCCCCGCAAGGGGTAACGGATTAACGGATTTATGTATCTTTGATCGCAATAGTCAATAACTGATATTCCAATTCTTGTTGCGCCAACTTCGAGGAATCGCTGTGTGGCGCGGTCGAAACGGCGACAAAAGGCTGTCTTGTGACCACGGCCAAGGGCATCTTCGTAGAAAACAAAGCCAAAAGCCCAGATCGAGAGAAAGCCCGATGTGACCCCTTGAATATGTTCGGGATTAACTCCGGTTCGGAATTTCTGGAAGACAGGCGGGGTGGAGATTCCTCCTTCGAGAACGTCTCCTTTTACAAATTTGAAGTCAAAGCCGCCCTTGTACGGCTCCGGCAGCGATCTGGCATCACCGAACGTTTCGACAACCGCAAAAGGAATCGCTTCAAGCGCTGGTTGATACCCTCGACCGTGAAATTGCGATAGCAATTTTAGGTAGACGGCCGTTGTTGACATCGGACAGGTCAACCAATAGGTTATATCCCTGATACTGATCCAGGGATCGTAATATACGGAACTCCGCCGGAACGATATTAGCGAACCCGGCAATTAAACGAGGCCATGCAACTGGGATCGTTTGCTGGGGAAGGACCTGATCGCGCCAGCAAGGAACGTATAGACGGAGCGATACGATGGCAGAAATCGTCAACCGTCGGTTCGGCAGTACGGAAGGTTGGATTTATAGTTTGCGACAACGACGGTACGCACTGTAGCTGGAGCGAATTCGGGCCGATCTAGCGGATTAAAATGGCAATTACAATTGAATCGGTCTCGCTAGCGTCGATGTGCGAGATAGCTGAGAGGCTCGCCAGTCTCTGCCTGTCAGCACATCCTGCTACTGGAGCCGAAGATGTCCGCGTTCTTTCGACTGTTGAAACGAAGCTGAAACTTATTTAGATACAGCGACAAGTATCTTGCGCTGACACTATGGTGCCCAGAATTCTGTGCTTCAAGAGCGACCGAAATTTTCGAGGCTGTTGGTATGAACCAAGCCTCGAACATATTCGCCGCTGCTAATGGCGAACCACCTCATGCGGCAGACCGTCAGAGCCCTGGCTCTAGGGCCGATGGCCAAAATGCTCATCGGTGGAAACAAGTTTGACGCGCTGGGCTGACGGCTTACAGACAAAGCTATCCAGGGTCGCGGTATCGGTGTTCTCAATCATCCGACAGACACGTTGCCCTTCCGCGCAATCGCGCCAATGACGGCGGTTTTCCAGGCATACCCGGACCACCGAATCCAGTCAGATTCTTGCCGCCGTGGCGATTCTTGGCTTTCCCGCCGATATCGCTTTCGTCAATTTCCACGATGCCGAGCAGTTGCTTGAAGTTGGGGTCTTTCATTCCAGCGCGGAGACGATGGCAGAGAAACCAGGCCGTCCGATACGAACCGGAACCGATGGTCCGATGGACTAGAGCGGCGCTAACACCCTTCTTGCTGGTCAGCATCATGAAGAGAACGCGGAACCACGTTTTCAGCGGATAGTTAGTGTTCTCGAAAATGGTTCCCGCGATCACGGAGAAGCGGTATCCGGTCTTGCTGCATTTCTGGCACTGCCAGTGCCACGGCTTGTGGCCCAGTTCCCATACCTTCTCATTGCCGCAGCGCGGACAACGGATGCCGCTCGGCCAGCGATGCGCAACCAGATAGGTGCGGCAAGCATCCTCATTCGGGAACAATCGCTCGAACTCGAAGATAGTCATTTGCGGCGTGAACTTCGATTCGTGCGGACCCTGTTTCTTCTCTGGCATGCCGCAAAGATAGCGTGTTATGTTTGTTCATGTCACGTAGTGCATATTCCCCTTCCCTTCAGGGAAGGGGCGGGGGTTAGGTTGCGAACTCCGCGATGATCCTCGCCACCTCCGCCGGCTTTTCGAGGATTACATGATGATGCGCATCGGGTATCACCACCAGCCGCGTGTGCGGATTCGATGCCGCCGCGGCCTCCGATGATTCCTGCGTCATGATGCGGCTCTTCTCGGCCCGCACCAGCAGCGTCGGAATGCGAAGCGCGCGAATCGTCTCCATCACATGCAGCCCGTCGCCCCCGAAGAAACTCTCGCGATCGAATTTGAGCGTGTAGCCACCGGATTCCGCGGGCATCAGGCTCTTCTCCGCGATCGCGAGCACGCGGTCTTCGTGAATCTCGCCCTCATTCGGCATCAGGCGAAAGCGCGTCTTCGCGGTTTCGAGGTCCGGGTATACCACCGTCGGCAATGCCTTGAGCCGATGCAGGAAGCGATCGCGACCGCGACTCGAGACCACAGCCGTATCTACCACGATGATTCCCCGAGCAAGCGCCGCGTGGCGGCCGGCGAACGCGAGCGTGACGACCCCACCCATGCTGTGGCCCACGACGATCGGGCGATCGCCTTGGACCTCGGCGCGAATGAAGTTCGCGAGATCATCGGCATAGTCGTGCGGCTTATAGGCGGGAGGCTTTACCCATTCGCTGTCGCCGTGACCGCGCATGTCGACGGCCAACAAGCGCAGGTCGTTGGGCAGTTCCTTCGCGACCCATTGCCACCACCATGCATTGGCGGAGTTGCCATGCAGCAGTACCAGCGTGCGCGACGCAGTGGGATTCCATTCGAGGAAATGGAGGCGCGGGTGGGTCGTGGAAAAACGGCTGCGCGGAGCGCTCATTTCTAACTAATGTCGCGCAGGAATTCTTTCAGGAGCGCGACCAGGCCCGGCGGGATTGTCGAACATCGCGTGATGGTAGGAATCGCGGAGCACGGCGAGCTTGCCCTGCGGCATCATCGCGACCATCGCTTTCGCCTGGTCCAGAGTTGGAAACGGGCTCTTGAGAACTTTCACATACAACGCCGGGCAGGTGATCTTCTGAAGATCGGTGCCGAGGTTGATGGGCTCGCGAATGGTGGTGCGCCGATCCAGCTTGTGAATCCACTCGCCTTCGGGGGTCTCCTTGAAGGTGTGATGCGCCGCATGCTGCAGGACTTCCGGCTTCGCCAACGTCTCGCGCGGCACCATCCGGAAGTTCGCCTTCGCCTCTTCCAGCGATTTGAAGCGCCTGCCGGGGCGCTCGGAAAACCCACGCAGCATCTCGACCGCGCGCTGCGGATAGTCGGCCGGCGAATCGATCGCCACCATCGCGCGCAGCTTTTCAGGATGCAGCGAGGCATACACCATCACGTTGTGACCACCCATCGAATGCCCGACCAGCACCGGAGCGCCGAGGCCCCAGTTGTCGATGAGGTCGTCGAGATCGGCGATGTAGTGGCGGGTGCCATACTCCCATTGTTCGGGCCATTCACTGTCGCCATGCCCGCGCAGGTCCATCGCGAGCGGATGGAAGCGATCGGCGAAATGCGGCGCGACGAAATCCCACCAATGGCCGTGCGCCGATCCGCCATGGATGAACAGCATCGGAGGCTTACCCTCGCTGCCGTAGTCGACGCAGTTGAGCTTCAGCCCGTTGACGATGAATTTGCGTTCGGTCATTCGCCTACAGGATTGATCAAAGCCTCCGATGATTGCCAGCGACTTTGACGAGAGGAGCTTCCTCCGTCAGCGCGTCTCCAAGGCGCGAATAAAGCCTGCGCGGTCGAGACCCATCCGAAGAGGGTTTCGATTACCGGCAACGCCGCTTCATAGTTGCCGCGCGGAAGTTCCGCGCCCAGCGGTTCGGCCGTGCAGTCTGAAAGCAAGGGGATTCTACTTAGCCACAGAAGACGATTCGTTGTAGTGCTCCAGACCCTCCGGCTTTCGAATGTAGAGCGGATCCGCCTTGGTTACCGCTCTCGCCAGCAAGGTATGACGCCGGTCATCGCTCCAGGTAAAGAGCTTGTACTCCTTCACTATCTCGAAGAACGAGCAGGAGACCCATTGGCGCAAACATTCGGCAGTCGGAACCCACCAGTTGGAATAGTCGCGACGGAATGGATCCTTGTAGTAAAACCTGGCGAAACATCCGCGCCGTCTAAGCACCGCGCCCTCTACGAGGATCAGTCCGCCGTCCTTCATTACCCGGCGCAGGCAGGTCAGGGCGCGCAAGGGATCTTTCAGGTGGTAGTAGACGCCGGCAAACAGCACCACGTCGAAATCGTGAACGCCCAGTTGCTCAACGTCATAGACTGATAGCTCCGGGAAATACTTCGCCGAAGACTTCAATACGGCATGGGCGAGCTGGAACGTAGGCTGCTCGGGAAAGCTCCTCTGACTTATCAGATCGGTGGCGAACACCTCGGATGCTCCGCGCTGCTCCGCGAGGAAAGTGTTGAGACCGTCCCAACATCCGATGTCGAGTACCTTCTTCCCCTGCAGCGGAATTTCATCGAGCGCTTGCTTAATCCTGGGATTGCCGAGGCCCCATTCGCCGGGCGTAACGATGCCATCGCCCAGATCTATTGAGTGGACCCAATTGAATTGGTGAACGAGCTTCTTCAATTCCTCCCGCGAAAGGTTGGTGAACCTTTCATCGGGCATCCCTGGTGTCGGTTGTGCTTGCATGGGATGGAGGCCGGAGGCTCAACGACCCTTGAGCCATTCCATCACGAAGCGGTTGAAACGCTGCGCTTCTTCGAATTGCGGATTGTGTCCGCTTTTATCCAGCAGCACATACTCGCAATTGGCGAGCAGGTCCTTCTTTCCGTACCAAAGTGTGGGCGGCACCACAAAGTCGCACAACCCCGCAACGATCAGCGTCGGGCATTTGATCGATGGCAGCGTCGATGCGGCATCGAAGCGTTTCCATTCTCCGCCGCTGCCCCAGAATCGATCCCAGATCTCGGGGCTGGCGCTGGTTCCTTCCCACAGAAACGTGCAATCAAAACGCGGATCGAAGAACAGGCGCGGCGCGCCCAGGACGTACATTCGCACGATCGCGTCCTGCGGCGAGAGCTGCGCGCGCTCGGCGATGCTGCGCTGCTGGTTTTCCGCATCGATCTGTTTGCGTTCCGGCGACGCGAGCATCTCCCAGTATTTCGCGCCCTCGGCCTCGAACTCGGCGCCGAAGGTCGGCGCTGCCCCCACCAGAATCAGATGCGAGACGCGCTCCGGGTATCGCGCCGCGAAATCCATCGCGAGAAAGCCGTGCCCCGAATGACCCACTACGATGGCCTTCGGCAGCTCGATCCGATCGAGAAAGTCGCGCAACGATTCGGAGAGCTGCTCGATGGTCAGGCCTGCAACCTGGCCGACCTCGGATCGATTGCCGCGCAGCTCCACATTGGTCACCTGCAACTCGTCGCGCAGGTCGTTGAAGAAGCTGCGTTCATAGAACCGCGAGCCGGCCAGACTCGGTATCACCACCGGCGTGCCGCGCCCTTCGGTCTCGTAATGGATGTTCAGTCCGCCTACCCGCGTGAGCATGCTATGCCTCCTCGACGATATTCCGCCGCAAGTTCGTAGTAGGGCCTGGTCCCGATACGGAAGGGAACTTTGCATCGCTAATCATTCGTGCCAGCATTCTATATGTCAGGCCTGTGGGCGGCTTATCCGCTTTGTGCCGATGCGATGCGACCGAAGAACCTGCTAACACTGCTTTCCGTTCTTATCCTGCTCGCGACCGTTACCGTGGCGCGCGCGCAGGACTCCAATGCCGCCAAGGCTCATGCCCTGGTCGATGCGGCGATCAAAATGACCGACAGCGAGAAGGCCGTCAAACTGCTATGGCAGGCCACCGATATCGACCCCACCCTCGACGAGCCTTATGTCTATCTGGGGATGTACTACAACTCGAAGCAGGATTTCGAAGACCTCGCCAAGGTCTACCAGAAGCTGGTGAAGTATCAACCCAACTCGGTCAGTGGATGGCTCAATATCGGCGAGGCCTACATGGCCTTCGACCCGCCCAAGACCAAGGAAGCGCTGCCCAATTACCGCAAGGCCTATGAGCTGGATTCGCATTCCTCGATGGCCGCCCTACGGATGGGCGAGATTATGGAACAGGAAGGCGATCGCGAACAGGCGATTCGCTACCTGCATCAGGCAGCCGAGGATCACAGCAATCCCACCTTCGCGGATCGTGCACGCAAAATTCTCTCGCGAATGGGCGCCTCGTAGGCAATGCGCTTCGGCCTCGCGCGGGCCTAGTCGCCGTGCGGGCGATGCTCGCGCTCCCGATCGCTTTCGACCGGAGGAGTGAACTCGCGGTCGAATTTCTGTTGCTGCTCGGGCGTGAGCAGCGCGCGAATCTGGTCGTGGGTCTGGAAGATTAGCTGCTGGTGCTGGCGGTGATATTCGCTGCGCAGCTGATCCATCTTGGATCGCGTATCGCGCACCAGGCTGTCGATCTGACGAAGCTGGTCAGGACTCAGTTTGAGCTCGTGGTCGAGCCGCTCCACGAAGCCATGCGCTCCGGGCAGGCGCAGCCATCGATGGCGGTACGCGCCGGTAGTCAGCGCAAATCCAATCAACACGCCGGCTAAAACCGCCAGCGCAATTCCGGTCCATTTCAGGCTATTGCCCAAAGTCGCTGTTGCTGTCCTGAACGTCCGCGCTGACCAGTTCCACGAACTGCGACGGCTGCTGGATGGCCTCGGTCAAGGTCTGGTTGGGCGCCTGCTCGGAGAAGTAGGCGGCTGACACACCGGTGATGAACAAGCCAAGGACCGCCGCTATCGACAGCCATGTTGATGCGCGGCGCGGTTCCCGGTAGACCCGGCCCTCCCGCCGTGCCGAGGCAGGAATGCGACGCGCGCCTGCTGCGGCGGTTGCGGCCGGCTCGGCATCGGAATGAAAGACCGGCGCGGTCAGCGCGAAAGTGCGGAACGCCGCATCGCATTTGGAGCATCCGGCCAGATGCTCGAGAAACGCAGCGCGCCGCTCGGGCGGGAGTTCCTTGCGCCAGAAGGATCGGAAATCCTGTCGTGCTTCAAAACAGTTCATTTCATTACTCGTGCGCGCCCAGCATTCATCATACGCTCCGCCTGCTTGCGAAGAACCTGACGTGCGCGGAATGCGCGAATTTTCACCTTCGCCTCGCTCCACCCCAGCATCCCGGCAATCTCCGCCACTCCCAACTCCTCGCTATCCTTCAACACCAGCACCATCCGATCCTCGGGCTTCAACGAATCGAGCAACCGATGCGCCAGGTCATGCGAGGCGCGCCGCTCCTCTGCCTCGGCCACCAACTCCTCGGGCGTCGCGGTGCTGACCAGTTGCATCCAGCCCAGCTCCGGCTCGCTGAAATCGCCGACCAACTCCTCGGGGCGGCGTTTGCGACGGCGTAATTCGTCATAGCAAACATTCACCACGATGGCCCGCATCCATGCCCCAAACGGCATCTCCGCCCGATAGGTCGCCAGCGCGGCGAACGCCTTCAGGAAAGCCTCCTGCGCCAAATCCCGCGCGATCTCCTGATCGGAGAAGAAGCGCTGGCACAACCGCTCGACGCGCTGGCGATGGCGCGCCGACAGCTCCGAAAATGCCTCGGTCTGCCCAGCCAGGACCTCCGCGATCAGTTCCTCATCGGGTCTGACGGCAGGACTCCATCCGATTCGTCGCGCCAAGGCAAGTCGTGCCATAGGTACCTGATAATACGTCCAGGCCGACCCTGCGGTTACATAAAAAGTGTAGCAATTTGCTAGTCTTTTGAATCTTCCCTCGACTCCGCTACGCTCCGCCTCGGGAGCGGCTGCGCCGCGGCGCTTTCGCGCCCCCTTCGGGCCTCTCCTTCAGGTCCTGCGGCACGATTCGAACCAGTCTTTTTGAATCTTCCCTCGACTCCGCTACGCTCCGCCTCGGGAGCGGCTGCGCCGCGGCGCTTTCGCGCCCCCTTCGGGCCTCTCCTTCAGGTCTTGACTGGATATTCGAAGCCGGCCCGCGCCAAGTCCTCCGGCGTATCGAGGTCCAGCAGGATTCCCGGGTCATCCACATCAGTATAGACGATGCGCGAGGCATCCGCGTTGACCACCACTCGCGCGCCTTGGTCTTCCGGAGCGTCGAGGAGTTCCGTGAACAGCTTGCGGTCGAACAGCGCCGGATGCCCGCGACGACCGCCATGACGCGCGATGACGATGGGTTTCCCGAATCGCCGGTACGCATCGACGACCGCGGCAAACGTTGCCGCCTTGACTGTCGGATGATCGGTCAGATGAATCAGCGCCGCGGAGGCATCGGGAGGCAATGCACGGATTCCCGCCTTGATCGAAGTCAATTGGCCCCGAGCCCAGTCGGGGTTGTCGATCACTCGGATGCGCGCGTCCCTCGGGATCGCGGGGCGGACGCGTTCGGCGTGCGCTCCAACCACAATGGTGAGCCGGGCGACAACCGTGAGCATCGCGTCGGCGAGATGTGCGACGAAAGTTTCGTCGCCTACCTTGAGCAGTGGTTTAGGATAGCCCATCCGGCGCGATTCGCCGGCGGCCAGCAGGATCCCGTCGATATCAGCCACGGTTCGCGTCAGGGGTTACGTTTTAGGCGTCCCGACTTCACGCCCATCGTGACCATGTCTCGCACGCCGGTGCGGCGCTCGCGGATAATCTCCGCGATGATCGCGATGGCGATTTCCTCGGGTGTTTCGGCGCCGATATCGAGGCCCAGCGGCGCGTGCACATCCTCGACGCGCTCGCGCGCAATGCCCGTCTCGATAAGACGATCCAGCGTCGTCTTGACGCGCCGTCGCGAGCCAATCATCCCCACGAATCCGCACGGCTGGCGCAGCGCGGCAGCCACCGCTTCTTCATCGTAGGCGTGACCGCGGGTGACCGAGACCAGGAAGCAATGCTTGTCCAGTCGCAGCGCATCGATCGCCTCCTGAAACGGCTTGACGATGATGGCGTTGGCGGTCGGGAAGCGCTCGCGATTGGCGAACTGATGACGGTCGTCGATTACCGTGACGTGAAAACCGAGCATCGAGCCCATCGAGGCCAGCGGCTGCGCGATGTGACCGGCGCCCACGATAATCAGCCGCTGCGCGCCGGCGATCGGATCGATGAAGATGCGCGGTGAGCCGTTGGGTTCGATACGGGTGGTGTGACGTAAACCGGTCTCGCCTACCTCGACGAGCCCCGCATGCGAATCGGCGGCGCGCTCCGCAACCTGTTCCAGCGCGAAAGCTTCGAGACCTACAGGCGCGAGTGCCGTGGTATCGCGTTGCGCCGGATCGATGACGGTGCGCGAGCCGACCTGGCTTCCGCGTGAGCCGGGATCAATAACGGTAAGCAGCGCGGCCGGACGGTTTTGCTCCGCGGCGTCGGCGAGCTGCTTCGCGAGCGGCAGATCAGACTCGGGCGCCCACCTGTCAATAAAGACGTCCATGATGCCGCCGCAGGTGCCGATTTCCTGCTGATCGAAGTCGCCGGTGAGGTCGACCTCCGCCAGGCGCGCCTCGGTGCGATCTTCAAGTAATACACGAGCTTTGCGGAAGACCTCAGCCTCGCCGCATCCGCCACCGATGGTGCCGAACTGGCCGTCGTCGCGCACGATCATCTTGGCGCCCACTTCGCGGGGAGTGGACCCTCGCACATTGACTACGGTTGCGAGGACGAAAGGCTTGCCGGCTTCGAGGACACGAACGGCTTCGAACCAGATCTGATCGGGATTAGTCATTTATTTATCGGCGCTTTGTCGGTAATCGTTCGCATTCGAATGCGTGCCTTCCGGGTCCTTCGCGAGACGCTCAGGACGCCGCCCGGTGATGCCTCGCGGCGTTCAGTCTCCGTCAGATACCTAGATTGCGCAACAACGCCTTGGCCTTCAGGAAATCATTCTCCGCGCGTTCATACTCGCCATCCCTGAGCGCTTTCTCGGCTTCAGCGTCGACCGCCGTCGCGTCCGTGAGAGTTTTTACCTTGGACGCCTCGGTAAATCCCTGGTCGCGCGCATGCGCCATTTTGAGGGAAACCTCGCGCTCCAACTGAAGCAATTCCGGCGGCGGTTTGGCGCCCGCGGCAAGCGCGACGCTCGCCGGCACCAGGCACAGTATAGCAACAACGATGGTACGCATCATCGCTCAAATTGTGGTTCAGCGCAGTTGGATTTTCCAGTGGAGCACGGCTGGTCGCCAGCCCCGCTCATCGCCCGGCGAATCTCTAAATGGCGAGACCGCTCCGCAGGTCGCGCGGGCGGTTCGGATCGTCGAGCTCATAGCGCGCCAACATTCGATACAGCGTCGAACGCGAGACGCCGAGCAGATCGGCGGCGCGACGCCGATTACCGCCGCTCTGTTGCAGCGAGCGCAGCAAGGTCTTCTTAATGACGTCGTCCAGCAGCAGCGGCGATTTGTCCGGCAGTCCCCAATCCTGTGAGATCGAGAGCGGTTCAGATGACGGCGCGAGCAATCGGGCGACCGCGGGATCGCCAAACGGCGCAGGAGCGGGAAGCGGTTCGTCGGGATCAGTCGGGACATGCAGAATCTGCGCGGGCAGGTCGGAAACGGTAAGCCGGTCGAGATCGGTCATCAGGACTGCGGTTTCGATCACGTGGGCGAGTTCGCGGATATTGCCCGGCCACGGGTATCGGCACATCGCATCGAGAGCCTCGCGTGCCACGCTCTTGACGTCCTTGCCGAACAGCTTGTTGTAGCGCTCGATGAAATGCGCGATGAAGCTGGGGATCGCCTCGCTCCGTTTGCGCAATGGCGGAATGATAATGGCGGCTGAGCTGAGGCGATAATAGAGATCTTCGCGGAACGTTCCCGACTTCATCATCGCGCGCAGATCGCGATTGGTGGCGGCGATCAGCCTGAGGTCCACCTTGTGGACGTGCGAGGAACCGACCGGCTGGATTTCGCGATTCTCCACCGCGCGCAGCAGCTTGGGCTGCAAATTCAGGGGCAGTTCACCGATCTCATCGAGAAACAGCGTGCCACCATTGGCGGATCGGAAATAGCCGAGCGCATCTTCGCGCGCGTCGGTGTAGGCGCCCTTGACGTGACCGAAGAGCTGGGCCTCGGCCAGCGAAGCGACCAGATTGGAGCAATTGAAGATGACGAACGGGCCGCTCGGCACCGCTCCGAAGTTGTGCAATGCCCGCGCGACCAGGTCCTTGCCGGTACCCGACTCGCCTTCGATGAGCACCGTCTGGCGGTACGGGCTCAGCCTGGTGATGGTCTTGAGAACCTTGCGCAGTTCTTCCGATACCACCACCATATCGCCGACATTCTCGGTGCGTTCGGAGAGCCTCTGTAACGGGAGCCACTCCTCGGAGTGACCATCAGAAGTGGTCTCGAAATTTGAGAAAGACTGTTCCACTTTTCATCCCTTCGAGTCTGACGTGTCGCAGAACCGGGACGGACCACAGGTTAAGTTCGGCGTGGGAATCTAGAGAGCAAGCAGTGCGCCACAATGGCGCGCCCAAGGTGAGACAGCAAAAGCATTTATCTCGCGATTGTGCCCGCAGCGTCCGCTGTCGGCGTGACGGCTTTATGACGACCCGACACTTTGTTGCCTGTGTCTCGCTACTGGCGGAACTCGGCGTGCCCGGTGGCGCTCGGTGGCTCCGCCGTTTCGCGACCGCCCTCCGGCTTGTCGCCCAATCCGTAGCGGGCGAGCATCCGGTACAGCGTTGACCGTGACACACCCATCAGATCTGCCGCACGACGGCGATTGCCTTGGGTCTGTTCCAGCGCTTTGATGAGCGTCCTTTTGATTACCTCATCGAGCAGGAACTGGTTAGCTTCGGAAGGATCGCCGGCATACATCCTGGACGGCGCTCCACTCATCTCCCGATCCACCTCGGGATCGCCGAACGGATGCGGTTGCGGTAAGGACGTTTCGCGGTCGGACCGCATACACGATATCTGCGACGGGAAATCGCTTGTCGATAGGCGATCCGAATCGGTCATCAGGACCGCATTCTCGATCACGTGTGCGAGTTCGCGGATGTTGCCCGGCCACGGGTAATTACACAGTGCTGCCAGCGCCTCACGTGATATCTCGGAGACCTTCTTGCCGAAGAGTTGATCGTAGCGCTCAATGAAATGGGCGACGAAGCATGGGATCGCCACCTTGCGCTCGCGCAGGGGCGGAATTCGCAGTGCGACCGAGTTGAGGCGATAAAAAAGATCCTCGCGAAACTGTGACGCCTTCATCATCGCGCGCAAGTCGCGATTGGTCGCAGCCACCAATCGAATCGACACCTGGTAGATCTTGGTTGAACCGACCGGCTGGATTTCCTGGTTCTCGACCGCGCGCAGCAGCTTGGGTTGGAGGCTCAGCGGAAGCTCACCGATCTCATCGAGAAACAGCGTCCCGCCGTTGGCGGAACGAAAATAGCCGAGCGAATCCTCGCGGGCGTCGGTGAACGCGCCCTTGACGTGCCCAAAGAGCTGCGACTCAGCCAGGCTGTCGACCAGATTGGAACAGTTGAACGTCACAAACGGACGGTCGGGGGCGGTTCCGAAGCTATGCAGCGCCCATGCGATCAGTTCCTTGCCGGTGCCCGACTCGCCTTCGATCAGTACGGTCTGCGTGTGGGGTCCGAGACGCTTGAGCGTGTTCACTATGGCGCGCATTTCGTCCGACCGCACCACCATTCCGCCGATGTGCTCGGTGCCTTCGGATAGCTTCTCGATCGAAATCCATTCGCAGCCAGGTTCTGTTAGAGCGTCATGTGCCAGGTCATCCACTGTGATTCTCCCTGCGGTGGGGAAACACAGCCGACCGAGCGCACCTCGCACGTCACCGATTCCCCCCGCTGATACACACAGCAAATGGCGGGCCTACCGAGGCATTCGCGGCGGTACATCAAATCCTTGGTTTTAATCGGATGCCGGAGCATCCAGCCATGCGCCGGTGCGAGCATGACTCTTTGTGAATCATGCTCCATCGGATGGTTATCGCAACGGTGAAGGGGACTGTCTCACAATGAGGCGTCGGCTTAGAGAATCGTTTCGAGCAGATCCGGAAGGCCAACCAGATTGGGCAGTTCGGCATCGGGGACGGGGGACTGCTCGGATACCTTGATTCCCATTCTGTTCAGCCAGATGCTCTTGATGCCTACTGCGGCCGCGCCTGCGACGTCGCGCACGAGGCTGTCGCCGATCATAACCGCCGACGCCTCATCCACCCCGAGCCGATCGATCGCGAGGCGAAAGATCTCCGGCTTCGGTTTGCCGAAGCCCTCTTCGCCCGAGACCAGGATCGCATCGAAGTATCCAGCCAGACCCGAGCCGTCGATCTTCTCGCGCTGGATGTCGGAGGCGCCGTTGGTGATCATGCCGATTCTCACTCGCGAGCGCAGCGCATCCAGCACGGCGCGCGACTCCGGAAAGACCACATGACGTTGTTTGCGATCGGCCAGAAAGAAGTCCGCCAGTTCGCGCGCCATCGCAGGATCGTCGATGCCCACATCGGCGAGCGCGCGGGTCCATGCGTCGATGCGATAGCTCGGAATCCATTCGCGCAAAATGTTCAGGTTCGGTTCGTCGCCGGTGAACGCGCCCCACAGACCCTCGCGTGAGCTGATTCCGATATCGCGGCAGTACTGCACGGCGGGGCCGGCGCGCCACAATTCGATGGAGCGCGCGCGCAATGCCTTCAGCATACCGGCGACGTCCACTCCGTGACGCAGACGCGCGATATCGCAGGCCGCCAGCGCCGAGGCATCGTTGGAGGCTTCTTCCAGGATGAGGGTCTCGTCGAGATCGAAGAGGACGGTTTCGACTTTCACTTGCGTCTACGCGTCCAGAATCTCGGCGAGGACTTTGGCCGGATGATCGCGCGGATCGACGCGGTCATAAACCCGGGCGATAGCGCCTTGTTCATCGATGAGAAAGCTTATCCGCTCGGCGTACTTCGCCTTCACATCGGAGCATGCCCCGTAGGCCAGCGCGACTTCGCGATCGACATCACATAGCAGCGGGAATTTGAAATCGAATTTGCGCGCGAATGCGGCGTTGCGCTCGACCGGGTCGAAGCTGATCCCTAGAAGCTGAATCGCGTTGTCGTCGTAGTACTCCTGATGGTCGCGAAAGCCGCGACCTTCAAGTGAGCATCCGGGAGTGTCGGCCTCGGGATAAAACCACAGCAGGACCTTCTTGCCGCGCAAGCTCGAAAGCGAAACCGGAGCACCGGTGTGCGATTGAATCGTGAAATCGGGAGCAGTGTCGCCCACCTTAAGCATCGAGGGTCCCGCGCCCGGCGATCTAGTTGAGGCTGGCGCGCAAGCTGCGCAACTGTTTGTCGATCGACGCCGCGGCCGCTGCGTCGCCACCGGCGCGCTGCGCCAGGCGCAGCGCCTCTTCGAATTCCGCGATGGCCTTCAGCACCATGCCTTTCTGCGCGTACAGGCGGCCCAGATTCATGAACGGATAATGACGCGGTTCATACTTGGGCGCGGTCTTGGCTTTCTCGAGCCATTCGATCGCGTCATCGAGCTGGCCCTTCGCAATCAGGTACGCGCCGATGTCGTTGTAGGGGTTGCCGAACTCGGGATCGACTTCGATGGCGCGCTTGCATTCCTCGATCGCATCGTCGGTGCGGCCGAAGGATTGATAAGCCCAGCCGCGAAAGGTGTAGGCCTCGGCGGTGGGAAAGGTTTCGATGGATTGCGAATAGAGGCTGACCGCGGTGGTGAGCTCATCGACGGCTTCGCGATCGCATTGGCCGCCGGCCAGCGCGAACGCACGGGTGTGATGGCTGTAACCTTCGCGCCACAACTCGACCGCCCGAATTTTTTGTATCGTCGCGTCCACTCTCAATCCAGTTATGTCCGGGAACGAGAAACGTCAAGTGGTAAGTCGCGCATCATTTCACCGCTAGCGCGCCCCCTGCGACATGGCGCGCACGATTTCCATCATCGCAGGCCCGACGATCACGATCATCATCGCGGGCAGGATAAAAAAGATCAGCGGAAATAAAATTTTTACGGTGGTCTTCTGCGCGGCTTCCTCGGCTCGCAGCCGCCGCGAGTTGCGCAAACTGTCCGACAACGCGCGCAACGCCGGACCCATTCGCGAGCCCAGCTGCTCGCTCTGAATCATGGTGGCCGCCAATGGCTTGATGTCTTCGATTTTGGTGCGCTCCGCGAGCGCGCGGAGTGCGAAGCCCAGGCCGGTGCCGGAATTCAGTTCCGCGGACACCATCGCGAGTTCGCGTCCGATCAATTGTCCCTGGCGATCCGCTTCGTTACCGACCATCTTGATGGCCTCGGTCACCCCGAGGCCCGCCTCGACGCATACCACCAGCAAATCCAGGACATTGGAAAGCTGGCTGGAAATTTCGGCGCGGCGCTTTTTCGCGCGATGGACTATCACCTGTAACGGCAACCACGCGCCCAGCGCGGCGCCTGCGATCATCACCACTATGGTGCGTGGCCCGGACCATTCGAGCAGCACACTCAGCGCGAGGGCCGCGCATGTCATCCCAATCGCCGAGCTGATGCGCACCAACTGAAAGATGTGCATCGCGCGCGCGCCGGGATAGCCGGCTTGCACCATGATCTTCGCGACCTTTGCGACTTCGGGGGCGTCGAGCTTGGGTTTGGGAACCTTGCGCAGCGCCCATCTGAACAGCATTTGCGCCATGCTCCGGCTCTCGATGTCCCGCGCGTCGAGCGATCCATACGAGACGCGCATTTTGGCGCCCATCTCCGACATCCGCTCGTCGATGACACTGGAGCGCTCAGACATCGCGGCAGAGATGCATACCGCGACGATCGCCAGCAGGAGGAAAATCACCAGGCTTAGGATTAACGGCGACATTTCAATACTTGACCTTGAGCAACTTGCGAATCGACAGGAACGCGAGCACATCCAGGGTCGCCGCAATCTTCAGCAGTCGCTGGCCGCCCGGTTCATAAAACAGAGTGTGGGTGTACGAGGGCTGGATGACGCTGAAGGCGGCAAGCAGAATGGCTGGAAGCGCCGCCACCACCCATCCGCTCATCCGTGCCTGCGCCGTGAGCGCCTTCACCTGGCTGGTGAGGCGATGGCGAATGCGAACGATCTCGGCCAGCCGCTCGATTATCACCGCGAGACTGCTGCCGACTTCGGACTGAACGCGCACCGCGACGATCAGTAGCCGGAGGTCGTCATCGGGAACCCGCTTGAGCATCTCCTCCAAGGCACGCGGGAGCGGAAAACCAAGCCGGGTCTGCTCGATGACCGAGCGGAATTCGGTCGCAATCGGATCTTCGAACTCGCCCACCACTACTTGCAGTCCGCGCAACAGTGAGTGGCCCGCTTCGAGCGAGGATTTGAGCAGGTCGAGCGCGAACGGAAGTTGCTGCCCGAAACGTTTGATGCGGCGCCCGCGCTTGATCCGGATGTAGAAGATCGGCAGGATGGCGAGCCCGCCGCCCAAAGCGATCGCGAAAACCGGATCCGACCACAGCGCGGCGCCAATCAAGGCGCCCGCCCCGAACATCAACAGCATCAGCAGCAAAATATCGCTGACCCGGCGATAGATGCCCGCTTGCCAGAGACTCTGCTCCAGCTTGTGCATCACGCCGAGGTCGTAGAACCATCCGAGCCCCGAGCTGAGGCCGCGCTCCTTCTTGAGATGATCGCGAAGGATTTCTTCGCCTGCCACCTGCGGCCTGCGGAGCCGATTCTCGAGCTGACGCGCTTCGTGCGCCGGGCGGGTGTTGCGCAACACAAAGTAGCCGACCACCCCCGCCACCAACGCCAACAACAAGAGCCCCAGGAGTTCCATCGCGTTTAAGCCTCGGCGGCGCGGATGAGCCGCGTGTCGGTCTTGTATCCGGCGATCTCCAGCCGGCGCGCATATGACGAACGAATTCCGGTCGGCCGATAAACGCCGATGATCGCGCCGTCGGGCGCGCTGTCGGTCCGGCTGAATTCGTAGAGGTCCTGCATCATGATCATCTCGCCTTCCATTCCGGAAATCTCGGAAATCTTCATCACCTTGCGCGAGCCGTCAGACAGGCGAGCGACGTGAACGATCATGTTGATGGCGGCAGCCACTTGCTGGCGCATCGCGCGTTGCGGAATAGGGAATCCGGAAAGCAGCATCATCATTTCGAGGCGGCCAAGGCATTCGCGCGCGCTGTTGGCGTGGATGGTGGCGATCGAACCATCGTGCCCGGTGCTCATCGCCTGCAACATGTCGAACACCTCAGCGCCGCGGCATTCGCCGACCACGATTCGGTCGGGGCGCATTCGCAGCGTGTTTTTCAGTAGATCGCGCTGGGTGACTTCGCCCTTCCCTTCCATGTTCGCGGGGCGAGTCTCGAGGCGCACCACGTGCGGCTGCTGCAGTGACAACTCCGCAGAATCCTCGATGGTGACGATGCGCTCATTTTCGGGGACGAACGCCGAGAGGCAATTGAGCATCGTGGTCTTTCCGGAACCGGTCCCGCCACATACCAGGATGTTGAGGCGGGCCCGCACCACGGCCATCAGAAACTCGACCATCTCCCAGGTGACGGTGCCTTTTTCGACCAGACCTCCGATGTCGTAGCGCTTCTTTCCGAAACGTCGAATCGACAGCGAGGGCCCATCGATCGCAAGCGGCGGAATGATTGCGTTGATACGCGAGCCGTCGGGCAGGCGCGCATCGACCTTCGGCGACGCTTCATCGATACGGCGTCCAACCCGCGAGACGATGCGATCGATGATCAGCATCACGTGCTGATCGTCATAGAACTGCACGTCGGTGAGATGGAGCTTACCGCCCTTCTCGACGTAAACCTGGTGGGCGCCATTGACCATGATGTCGGTCACCGCGTCGTCGCGCAGCAGCGGCTCCAGCGGCCCGAGGCCGAGCAACTCGTTTTTGATCTCCTCGACCAGCCGATCGCGGTCGGCATCGGTAAGCAGCCGCCCGTCCTCGCTCAGGATGTCGGTGATGGCCGCGATGACCTTGGTAGAAACCAGCGAAGGCTCGAGCGATTCCAGTTTCGAAATGTCGACCGTCTCGAACAGCCGGTTGTGAACCTTGATCTTGAGCCGCCGCGCGCCTTCGGAGAGGAGGTCCGGCTTGCGCTTGGCATTGCTTGCTATGAATGAACCGGGCGCGTCGGCGTCGCAACCATGCCGTGCGTCGTCGGATCGTTTTTGTCCCAGCCGGCCGGCAAGTCCCATGATGCCCTACCTCAAGAGTGTGCGCTGAAGGCGGAGAACAGCCGCGCCATGAATGGCCGCTCGCGTTGCGCCGCCCCTTCGACATTGGCCATCCGGCACGCGAGCGACTCGAAGGTCTTCACCAGAGGCGAAGCAGCGGCGACCTGCCACAGATCCTTGCCGCTGAGTTCCGCGAGCTCGAACGATTTGTCGTCGCGCAGAATGTTCACGTACATCGGGCGTCCGAGCGTGTTCTCCACTTGTTTCTGCGTAATGCTGTGGGTGAGTTGAAAGCGATTGAGCAGGAAGTGCGGTTCGACCGCCAGGCTCAGCCGCTCGAACACGTCGATGAAGCGCCACGCCGAACGGACCGAAATGACCGACTGATTCAGCACATAAATGAGATGATTGGAGCGCTCCCAGGCCGAGACCGAATTCTCATCGAGGTGATGTCCGCCATCCACGATCACAAAGTCGAACATGTCGCGCATGAAATCGATTACCGTTCCCACGGTGCTGTCGGAAATCAGCTCGCCTTCCTCGATCCGCTTGGGCGCCGCGAGCAGATACACGCCTGACGAATGCTTGGTGAGCGCCGCTTCCAATTGAATCGAGTCCAGCTTCTTCTCCAGCCTGCATAGCGGCATGATGGTGAACTCGGGCTCGAGGTTGAGCAGCACCGCCAGTGCGCCGTTTTGCAAGTCCAGGTCGAGCAGCGCGACCCGCTTGTCCAGTTGGTAACGCAGCGCGAGCGCGAGGTTGACCGCAATCGAGCTGACCCCCACTCCGCCGACCATGCTGGCCAGCGAAATCACCATGCCGCCATCGTGCCGTCCACTGCGGACGCGGGTCTCGCTGACTTTCAGGAGCGCACGGGTAAGGTCGCCCGGGTCCAACGGCAGGAAAAGCAGCTCGTCGGCGCCCGCGCGAATCACGCGCTTCATCAATCCGGGAGAACGCTCCTTGAGCAGGCCGAACAGAGCCGGGCGCGGCGTTTGCGATGCGTGACTCTGCAGGTAGGCGAGCGAACCGCCCTCGTCGCCGTTAAAAAGCACCATCGAGACGTCGACCGGTTCGCTCGCAGAGGTATCGGAATTCGAGTTGCCGTGTGGATCGGATTCGATTAGCTGCAGCGGCGGTTCGCTGATTCGTGCGAGCGCCAGCTTGACGGCGTCGCGAAGCTCGGACGCATGACCTATCAGGCCGATCCGCAAGGCCGCCTTCTTCGCGCTATTCACATCGATTACTGACACCCAATACTCCTTGGTTAGAACCGTGGACGGGCTGGATCGGGCTCGGCGAGTCGCTTGGTGCGGACTTCGTCTTCGGTCAATGGCCCGCGCTCGGACGGCTCCAACACCTGCCCGTTGGGCGGCAGCGGGCCTACGATTTGCGGACGTACGGACATAACCAGATCGGTTTGCGCGTCCTGCCAGTCGGTGTTGCGGAACACCGCGCCCAGGTAAGGAATGTCGCCCAGATATGGAACCTTATGCACGACCGCGTTGCGGTTGCTGAGGATCAAACCCGCGATAATCAGCGTCTGGCCGTCTTTGAGCCGAACCATGGTGTCGGCCTTGCGGGTCACGAAAGCGGGGACGGTAAAGCCGAACAGCGATACTCCATGCGCATAATCAGGTTCTGAAACTTCGGTCTTGACCAGCAGCTCGATGTCGTCGCGGCCGATCACAGTCGGGCGGCAATTAATCTGGGTGCCGAACTGCTTGAAGACGATTGATGTGTTGAGCGCTTGCGCAAGCACGATCGGAATCTCGCCGCCGGACAGAAATGACGCGCTCTGTCCCGAGTTTGCCAGCAGATGCGGCTGCGCCAGGATGCGTCCAAGATTGTGCGACTCCAGGAACTGGAACAGCGATTGGGTCGCGATACCGGAACCCAGGGTCGACAATCCATAGGTCATCGTGCTGGAAAGCAGCAGCGGCAGCAGTTGCCCTCCAGGTGGAGCGACACCGGGCACCCCGCCGCTTCCGCCACTGAGCTGCGAGGTCGGACCATAGGGGCTCGCGACCAGCCCGGGCAGACTCGATAGCGACACGCCGGTGTTCTGCAGGGCAACTGAAAAGTCGATTCCCTGGGTTTCGAGCTTGGTGCGATCGAGTTCGGCCACGATTGCATTCAGCATCACCTGCTGCTTGCCGCCAGTGTCGATGCGGACCTGCCGTTCCTCGTAGTGGCCGCGATCGTCCCATACCGCCAGCGTGGTGAAGCCGGGGCGGTGACCAATCAGATTCAACTGATAAGGGCTGGTGACCTGGATATCGGCGATACTGCTGTCGGCAATCGAGATGCGCTTCAGGCGGCGGGGAAAATCGATGATCTCCGACGCACCGCTCATTACCGATATCACCTCGTCGGGCAGGTAATGGGGCCCTGTCGGTATCGGGTGCCCATGATCCGTGATTGCCGGATCGTTTCGGTAGCGAACCGGAAGCGGCGCTTCAGCAGAAGCCGCCTGGCCATTTATCGGCAGCTTCACTGACGGACGATCGTCATTCGCGTGCGAGTCTTCTCCCGACGCTACATCCGAAGCGAACGCATCGGCGGCGTACGAGAGGCGCACGGTCTGCGACGTTCCGCCACTGATGCGGTTTGCGGGGGTGGATTTTGGAGACATCGCATCGGTCAGTGCGACCGGACCCGTCCCCGCATCGAGCGGGTTCGCGCGGTCGGCAATCGCGGCAACGTTGACGCGGTATGCGACCTGGGCTCCATCATCCTGGGTTACAGTAACTTCCCACTGGCCTCGCTCAGCGCCCATCAGCACCAACTGGCCGGGCGTTTCGCCGTGGATGACCAGAGCATGGGGATTTTCAATCACTCGAATCGCAGGTCTGGAATCAATCTTCAGATGATCGATGATCCGGGTTTGTCCGGCGTTCAAATTGATTGTCTGCGATTGCGCGACGTTTTCCGCGCACAACGGCCCTGCGGTCGCAAGCGAGATACTCGCGGCCAGAAGAAATCCCGCAGCGGCGGCGATGGTTGGTAACCTTCGGTTTTTGATGGTGTCCCGCATTTTCTCGCCGGCGAAGAATTCGCTCATGGCAACTCCAAAGTTTTCGGTACCGGCATGTAGGAGGCCGATGGCGCGCCCTCGGACTGGATGGAGCTTGCCGCAGCGCCGGTCACAGCAGAGCTGGAAGCATCGGGGGCTGCGGTCACGGTCGAGGTTTGAGGTACGCTGGGCGCCGCCATCGGTGATTCGTGATGAGTTGAACTTCCGTTGGCGCCGGCAGAAATGAACGAAACGGTTTCGGCGTTCTTTCCATCGCGCATGATCTCGACCGCGAAGGGATGGCGTCCGGCGCCGACAATTCTTCGCGGCATCAGATTGGACAGCGGCTGTGCGTTGATCGCAGGGGCAGTGCCATTGGGCCCCAGCAGATCAGCGAAGTCGCTGCCCGCAGTCGCGACGATCTTGTTATCGTTGTAGTTGCGCATCGCGAGCCGCAGGTTTCCTTCGCGGCTGGCGAGGCCGAGTTTTTCCCCGTCGTGCGGAGTGACCAGTAGCGTGACCACCTTGACGACTTCGGCCTCGTCCTTGCCCTTGTCGATCTGCTGGGCGACTGCGATCACTTCGATGTTCTGCAGCACGATCTTCGAGTACGGTTTGTTGTTGTCGGCGCCGGTCCCCGACACCGCAACCAGCACGTCGACGTGGGTGTGAGGTTTCACGAAACCCGAAATGTCGCCGACTTCGTCGACCGCGACCGACATCGCACGCATCCCGGGCGGAATGATCATCGGCATCACGCCGGGAATCCGGTCGCCCTGGATGAGATTGCGCCGGACCAGCGGCTGGCCCGCAACCATTTCATTTCTGGCGAAGCTGTTACCGACCATCGAGGGATCGGTGAAAGCGCCGTCCGGAACGCTCTGGCGCGACCACCGGACCAGCTTCACATCAACTGGGGTAAGCTTCTCTCCGAGTTGCAGATCGCGCGCGGCGACCACAATGTCCTGGGTTTGTGCGCGCGCGACTTGAACCTGCGCCTCGCGGTTTTTCAGCGCGGAAAACACCACGATGCCTGCGAGCACCGCTGCTACCATCGCCAACATCAGGAAAATTGTCGGCCTTCTCATTTTCCCCTCTGAAAAACCCCTTCGCTCAAAACTTGCTTCGGCGCGCTTCGAGGCGAACCTCGCTCATGCGCGAATGAACGCGCTGGGCGAGGTTCGACTTGAGGACGCTGCTATGCGGCATTCAGTGAATTGGTGACGGTGGTGATCAGGCCGTTGATGCCGGTTTCGAGGCCCTGGTAGGCGATGTAGCCCGCCACTGCGATCGCGGCGATAATCAGCACATACTCGGTCATGGTCTGGCCGCGCTGACTGCGTTTGGTTTCGACGATTCGGGTGCAGATTGTGGTTAGAAAACTCATGCGTATCTCCTTCGAAATTCTTTTCCACCATCATCACCGCGTTTACTTCTGGCAACTGGATGTGATGGAGGTTCAAGCGGGAGATGTGCACGTCGCGTGCCACCCGGGCTGGTCGGTCGTTAACACCGCCGCGTCCGGGAGCCCTTCTCAAAGTGGGACAGCCTTACGATTGGCGACGTTGGAGTTAGAGTCGTCACGAGCTGACGAGTTACTCGCGGCGTTGGGCTCGATGCGATTGGGACCGCACGATGATTCCCACTTTGAGACGTTCCGTCCCAAGCGCGTCGCTCAAAGGTCGTCGCGTTGCGGGGCATCGCGGACCGAGACATCGCCCATCGCCAGGCTTGCCAATTTGGGCACAGGGCGTCAGACTTTAGGTGTGGGCGGGGATCGAGGTACGCATGGATGCGCAATCGCAATGATTCCCGTTTTCTTAAGACGGCGCGGAGCGCGCTCGCGCTATCCGCAATCCCAGCGATCGTTGTCCTAGTCTCCGGATGTGCACCGACGGCATTGTCGTCGGCACGTCAGAAAATGGCGGCCGGCCAGTACGCGGCAGCGCGCCAGGAGTTGCTCGCGATTCCGCTGGATACTCTTAGCGACTCGCAACGGACCGAGGTCAAAGACGATCTTTGCTTTTCGGTCTTCATGCTCGGCGAACCGACCTACTCCTCCGGCGAGCAGCGCCGCGTATGCGCCGATGCCTCGAAGGAGCCGGGCAGCCAGAGCGCGCAGTTCGTCGAAAAGATCGACGATCGGATCCGCCGAACATCATCCGAGAAAGTCAACGCGGCCCTCGCCAGCGGCGACCTGGGCGGCGCGGAGCAGGCGGCGCAGGTATACGTGAACACTCCCGGCGCCGACCCGGCGGTGGTTACGCGCTGGTCACGGCAGATGTGGGGGCTGGTGAATCAGCGCGATCATCGCACCGAAGCGCGTCATAAGAAGGAACTGGCGGCAGCCATCGCGGTGGTGCGCAAGCAGCATCCGGCGATGCGCAAAATGACCAACAACCAGTTCGTGGTATGGGTTGCGCAGCAAGGCAGCGTGGCGGGGACCGCAATGTTTTCCTCGGTCGCGCTCAAAGACCAGCAGTTGGACCTCGCGATTCGAAAACAGGAGGTGCAAGTCGCCTCGCTCAAGCTCGATCGCCTTTCTGCAATCAATGATGCGACGATCGCCCGATGTGGCTGCGACGGGCGCACCAACGTTGGCCTTGCAGAAACCAACTTTCCGCTCTATCTGGTAAGACTCGACCCTGAAACCCAGCGATCGGAAGTGTTGATTCTGCCGCATCGCCAATAGACCGCGTCGCCCGCGACGCATTTGGTGGGAGAACGTCATGGCCAGTGCCGAGCTCAATAAGGTTCTCGAACTCCTCAAGTCGCAACCACGAAATCCCGATGCCACGGTGGCCCAGATGCGCGCCGGAATGGAACGGGTGAGCGAACATGTCGCCCGCGATGTGACCTGCGAGGGTTTCCGTATCGGCGACGTCGCCGCTGAATGGATCGTTCCACCCGAAGCGGCACCCGATCGCGTCATTCTCTATCTCCATGGCGGCGGATACGTGATGGGCTCGATCGCGACGCATCGCGCGACCGTGGCTCGAATCGCGCGCGCGGCGAAAGCTCGTGCGCTCGCCATCGAGTATCGGCTGGCCCCCGAGCATCAGTTCCCGGCCGCGGTCGACGACTCCGTGGCGGCCTACAAGTGGCTGCTCGCGCAAGGCTACAAGCCGGGTAAAATCGTTATCGCCGGTGACTCCGCGGGCGGCGGTTTGACTTTGGCGACGCTGCTGGCGATCCGCGACGGCAAGATGCCGATGGCGGCCGCCGGAGTGGCGATCTCTCCATGGGCCGACCTGGAGGGAACCGGCGCTTCGCACCAGACCCGCGCGCAGCGGGATCCGATGGTCGGGAAAAGCAACCTGGGGCCGATGGCGAAGCATTACATCGGCACACAGGATCCGAAGCATCCCCTGGCGTCGCCGATTCATGCCGACTATCACGGTCTGCCACCATTGTTGATCCAGGTTGGTGATGCGGAAACGCTGCTCGACGATTCGACGCGGGTTGCCTCGCGCGCGAAGGCGGCCGGGGTCAAAGTCGATCTCGAAGTGTGGGACGACATGGTTCATGTGTGGCATGCGTTCGCCAAGATACTGCCCGAGGGACAACAGGCGATCGAAAAGATCGGAAAATTCGTGCTTGCGCAGACCCCCTGAATCGAACGCTGCGGGCCCGGTGTTTGGATCGCACGCCGCGCCCTTGGTTGCCGGAACTGCTGTCGCAGGCCTAAGATAAATAATTCGATCTTAGCGGTGCGCTTTCGTCTGAGCGCGCCTCCTGTGAATCCCGATGGCTAGATCCGAGCGCATAGCAGTTTCTCCAATCACCAACGGCAGGCACATCGGCGACGTGCTTAACGGACGCAAATTGGTCGTGATGTCCAATCGCGCGCCGATTAAGGTGGTACGCGAGGGCCGCGAGGAGCGCATCGAGCCGACCGTGGGCGGGGTCGGAACCACTTTTTTGCGCCTGCTCGAACATCATGGCGGACTTTGGATCGCATGGAATGGTGGACAAAACATTCCCTCGCGCCTTTCGCTGCCTGCCGATCATCCCCGCTTCGATCTTACCTTCGTCGAATTAAGCGATCGCGATGTATCGCAGTACTACCACGGACTGTGCAATCGGGCGCTGTGGCCGTTGATGCATTTCATGATTTCCAACTGCCATTTTAATGTCGGTCAATGGCGGCAGTATCGCGCCGTCAATGAGTTGTTTGCCACCACGGCGAGCGAGCAGGCCGGCAATGGCGATGCGCTATGGATTCAGGATTTCCATCTTGCGCTGACGCCACGAATCATCCACGCGCGTCGCAAAGATCTCGCAATTGGAATGTTCTGGCACGTACCGTTTCCGCCGGTCGAGCTCTACCGCATATTCCCATGGCGGCGGGAACTTTTGATGGGCATGCTGGGCAGCGATCTGATCGGTTTCCATTGCGATTCCTATGTCACCCATTTTCTCAATTCGTGCCGGCGGGTGCTGGGCGCGCAAGTCGATCCGGAGCGCGGCGAAGTCTACTTTGAAGGACGAACCTCGCGGGTCGCGGCCTTTCCACTCGGGATTCCGGTCGACTATTTCGAGAACCTCGCCGCCAGCTCCCGCACCCAGCAAAAGAGCGCACGCATTCGGCGCGGACTCCGCAGCGAAGTAGTGGTGCTTGGCGTCGATCGCCTCGACTACACCAAGGGGATCCTCGAGCGGCTACTCGGCTTCGAGCGCTTTCTGGAACGCAATCCCAACTACCATCGCCGCGTAACCCTGGTGCTCATCGCAGTGCCCTCGCGCACCAAAGTCACCGAGTATGCGGCGCTCAAGCGTCAGCTCGACGAGGCGGTCGGGCGCGTGGTAGGCAGATTTTCCTCCGACGGATGGGTGCCGATCCGATACCTCTACACTCAGTTCGGCGCCGAAGACCTGGTCGCTTACTATCAGGCCGCCGATGTCGCGCTGCTGACTCCGCTGCGCGATGGGATGAACCTGGTGGCAAAGGAATTCGTCGCCTCGCATCCCGCCGATGACGCGGTCTTGATACTGAGCGAGTTCGCCGGCGCCGCGGAAGAGCTGACCGATGCGCTGCTGGTGAATCCCTACAACCCCGACGCGATCGCGGATCGCATTCGAGAGGCGTTGGAAATGCGCCCCGAATCGCGCGCCCAACGAATGCGCGCGCTCCGCGAGAAGATCCGCCACAACAACCTCGAGCGATGGTCGGCAAATTTCCTGAGCGCGCTCACGACGGAGACTGCCCTTGAGCCGCGAAGCATCGCGCAAGCCTGAACCTGCCCAGATACCCGTCCCGCTGCCGCCCGGACTGATCGCCGACCAACTCGCGCAAGGCCGCATGCTGCTATGCCTCGACTTTGACGGCACTCTCGCGGAACTCACCAATGATCCATGGAAGGCATTCCCGCTACCGCGCGCCAAAAACGCGATCGCCGAGTTGACTCGCTATCCTGAAAAACTCACCCTCGCGATAATCAGCGGGCGCGACCTCGACACCTTGCTCGGGCTGCTCGGCCTGCGCGACGGACTTCTTTTCGCAGGCACTCATGGACTGGAGTTCATCGGACTCGACGGACAGCGCCGATTCGCAGCAGGCGTCGATCGATGTTCGAAAGACATCGAGCTGGTGCGCGAGTTCGTCGCGCGATCGATTCCGCGCGATCTAGGGTTCATCGTCGAAGACAAGGGCGTCGCGCTTACCGTCAATTACCGCAACGCCAAACCGGACGACGCGCACCAGATATTGGCCAGGTTTGACGATTTCGTGGGCCAGCGTCCGACGCTGCGATTGCTGCATGGAAAGATGATTCACGAGGCGGTTCCGCGCGGCATCGGCGGCAAGGGCGAAGCGCTGGAATTTTTCATCCGCGACTCCGGCGTTCCGGGACCTCGCACGACCTACTTCGGGGATGACATCACCGATGAAGATGCGTTTCGCGAGCTGGCGGCGCATCACGGAATTGGAGTGTTGGTGGGAGCCGCGCGGGCGAGCTTCGCCCGCTACCGGGTCGAGGCGCCCGCGAATGTGGCGGAGCTCCTCGAGCAACTGGCAGCCCTCGCACGAAGCTGATTTACGCGGTGCCAGTCGACCACTCGCAATTCTGTTGGGTGCGGTTCCGTTCCTCTTTTGTGTAAGGAAGATGAAACGATGCTCCGGCAGAGGGTCCCTTAATGCCGATGACTTCGGCTACGACAATGCGCGGTCGATGGCGCCGAGAACATCCTGCAGCTTCATTTCCGCGGTGAAGATTCCGATCACCCCCAGGTCCAGCAGAACCTGCCGGTCTTCCTTCGGAATCGTGCCGCCAATAAAAATCTTGATCTGCTCGCCGTCAAGTTTCTTCAGCCACTCGATGGTTTCCGCGACCAGCTCCAAATGCGCACCCGACAGCAGGCTCAGCCCAATCGCATCAACGTCCTCGTCGATGGCGACGCGCGCGATATACTCCGGGGTTTTACGCAAGCCGGTGTAAATCACCTCGGCGCCGGCGTCGCGCAGCGCCAGCACGATAATCTTCGCGCCGGCATCGTGACCATCCAGTCCCGGCTTCGCGACCAGGATTCTCTTGCGCTGAAGGCTCATGCCTATAGACCGGTGGGCTCGCGGAATTCTCCCCAATGCTTCTTCAGCGTCGCCACCATCTCGCCGACCGTCGCATATGAATGACAGCAGTCCACGATATAGGGCATCAGGTTCTCGCGATCGGTCCTCGCCGCGTCATTCAACCGCGCGAGGTTGCGTTCGACCGCTCGATTATCGCGGCTGTCGCGGACCTCATTGAACTTCGCGACGATGTTCTGCGCGGTCTTCGGATCCATCCGAAACAGTTCGCGCACGCCGCCGGTCTCGTCGCCGTTGTGACTTTCACGCTGATACTTATTGACGCCTACCACCACGCGCACACCCGCATCCAACAGCTCCTTGCGCTGGCGGGCCCGCTCGGCGATGCGGCGCTGGATGTACCCTTGCTCGATCGCCTTGATGACGCCGCCGTAATCGTCGACCTCGCGCATCACGCGAACGATCTCTTCCTCCATCTTGTCGGTGAGATATTCGACGTAGTGGCTTCCCCCGAGCGCATCGACGGTTTGCGCGATTCCGCTCTCATCCGCGATGACCTGCTGCGTGCGCAGCGCGATTTCCGCGCTCTCCTCGGTGGGAATCTGAAACGCCTCATCATACGCAGCGGTGAAGATCGATTGCGCACCGCCCATCACCGCCGCCATCGTTTCGATCGCAACCCGCACGATATTGTTGTAGGGCTGCGCCGCGGTCAGCGAGGCCCCGCCGCATACCACACCGAAGCGGAACAGGCAGCTCCTGGGATCGGACGCGCCGTAGCGCTCCTTCATGAGGCGCGCCCAGATGCGTCTACCCGCGCGAAACTTGCACACCTCCTCGAAGAAGTCGGTGTGGACATAGAAGAAGAAACTCAGCCGGCCGGCGAAGCTGTTCAGGTCCGCGCCGCGCGCCAGCAACTCATCGACATAGGCGAGGCCGTTGGCCAGGGTGAACGCCATCTCCTCGACGGCGTTGCATCCCGCGTCGCGCACGTGCGCGCCCGCGATGCTGATGGGATTAAATCGCGGCGTCTGCGTGTTGGCATAAAGGATGGAGTCAGCAACCAGCCGCATCGACGGTCGCACCGGAAAAATCCACGTCCCACGCGCGACGAATTCTTTCAGGATGTCGTTCTGGATGGTGCCGGTCAGCTTCGCACGGGGCACACCCGCCTTATCCGCGGTCGCGAGGTACATTGCATAGATGATCGCGGCGGTGCCGTTGATGGTGAAGGAAGTGGAAATCTTCGCGAGGTCGATTCCTTTGAAGAGAATCTCCATCTCGCGCAAATTCGACAGCGACACCCCGACCTTCCCGACTTCGGGCCGCGCCATCGCATCGATCGGGTCGTAGCCGCATTGGGTCGGCAGATCGAGCGCAACCGAGAGTCCGGTCTGTCCCTGTTCGAGGAGGAATTTGTAGCGCTGGTTGGATTCCTCGGGAGTCCCGAAGCCTGAATACTGGCGCATCGTCCACAAACGCCCGAGGTAGCCGTCGGGAAAGATCCCCCGCGTATAGGGATACTCACCCGGCATCTCGGCGATACGATGATGCATCTCCTCGGTCGCGACCGCAGGAATTTCGATTCCGGAAGGAGTGGTCCGTTTTCGCTCGTCATTATTAGGCTTCGAAGACGCCTTCATCCTGAAATTTTCCTCGACTGCGCTCCATCCACAATGAATTCTGATCTAGCATCTTTCCGGTGAATTCGTACAAGCCAATCTCCGGCGCTGGAGTCTCAACTGGCCCTATGCAAGTTGTTTCCGGACCTCAGGGCCGCGAGCGAGTTCATTTTCAGGCGCCGCCCGCTGGCAGGCATCGAGGCTGAAATGGAGGCCTTCCTTGCGTGGTTCAATCAATCGCAGGCAATCGACGGTATCATTCGCGCTGCGGTTGCTCACCTGTGGTTTGTGACCATCCATCCATTCGATGACGGCAATGGAAGAATAGCCCGGGCACTCGCCGAAATGAGCCTCGCCCGTTCGGAAAACTCAACGCAGCGTTTCTACAGCCTTTCAGGTCAGATCCGCCGCGATCGCGCGGAGTTACTACGGCTCGTTGGAAGGCACGCAAAAAGGCGACCTCGACATCACCGCACGGCTGCTCTGGTTCGCGGAGTGCCTTTCCAAAGCTTTGGACGCAGCCGAAGAGGCTTGTGACGGAGTCTTGCGCAAGGCGGACTTTTGGCAGCGCCATGCGCTGAGCGCTCTCAACGTCGGTGGGAACAAGAACACCAGCTACGCGCTCGTGGAACCGCGGCCTGATGGTTCTACGCTTTCCACTTCGAGGTGATTTTCGCGGCCGCTGCCCAATGGTCCTCATGCACCCAGGTGTCGGCGAACATCCGTGTCTCGATGTCATTCAACTCGGCACGCGGAACGCCGCTACGAACACCTTTTGCTACCGCCTTGAACGCTCGCAGCACCTGCGGTGATTGCTTCAGGACCGGCGCGACGAAGTCTTCGATGAGCTCGTCGAGCGACTGACCCTCCCGCGCAACCGCATCGACCAGGCCAAGGGCAGCCGCTTCCGTGCCGGAGAGCATATCGCCTCGGCACAGCAGCCCCAGCGCTCGCGAAGTCCCCACCAGCCGCATCAGATCGATACCGCCACCCCATGCGGTCGAGATGTTGAGGCGGCCCTGCACAAAGCCGATTCGCGCGTGCGCGGCCGCGATTCGAAAATCGCACGCGACCGCGAGTTCCGCCCCACCCCCCATCGCATCGCCATTGAGCGCCGCGACAACCGGAAGGGGAAATTGACGGATCTCCTCGAGCGAGGCCTTCGCATCACGGGCCATTTCTGCCGCGCCATCGAGGGTCGTGATCGAGGCGAGTTCGCGCAAATCGCCGCCCGCCGCGAAGCACTGCTCGCCCGCGCCGCGCAAAATCGCCACTCGCAGATCGGGATCGCTCATGTTCGAGGCGAATACTTCGGCTAGCGATCGAAGCACCTCGCCACTGAGCGCATTGCGTTTGTCGGGACGATTGATAGTGACTCGCAGCACACCGCCGCTCGACTCAACTTTCAGCTCTGGAGAATGGGCGCTCATTGCTCGTCCGGTGCGGGCCCCAACTCGATCAGGGTCGCGCCGTGGTCAACGCGCTGGCCGACCTGCACGCATACGCGCTTGATGATGGCAGGACTTTCTGCGCTCAAGGTGGTTTCGGTCTTCATCGCTTCCAGCACGATCAGCGGATCGTTGGTCGCCACCTTCGCGCCTTCGCTCACCAGAATCTTCAGCACCGTACCCGGCATCGGCGCATCGATGGTCGGCGCAGTGAGGCCGGCATGACCCGCGCCGCGACGGGCCTCGACCACTTGATACTCCGCACTCATCGGGCCGGCGGCGACGAGAATCGAGTTCGCGCGCCTGCGGCCGGCGATGCGATAGCGGCGCCCGCCGACCACAAGCATGGCGCTTCCGTCAGCCAAGGTTTCCAGCGCAGCAGAAATTTCCTCGCCGTCAATGCGCGCGGTGAGGTCCGAATCGGAAACCGCCACGAGATCCACCTCGCGCTCGGAACCACCGCCGATCCGTTTGAATCTCAGCGGTGTTGCCATAGTTGAAACCTTCCCAGCGTGCTCCACGGTGATTGATCGCGCCGATCAATTTTTCCATTTACGCTTGGCGACCGCGCGGATTCGCCGCTTCCGATCCGACGCGCAGCCACCAGTGCGGCGGCAATCAGCGCCGCCTTTTCCGCACCACCGTCGTGCCGCCATCCATTGAGATGATCATCGACGAAGTGCGTCGAGAGCTCGCCGCGTTCGAAATGTCCGCTCCCGATAACGTCGCGCAGGAACGCAGCGGTATGATGCAGCCCGACGATCGCCACTTCCTCCAGCGCCAGTAGCATCCGACGCCGCGCCTCCTCGCGGTTCGCGCCATAGCAGATAATCTTCGCGAGCAGGCTGTCGTAGTTGGCGCTAATCTCGGTGCCTTCGGTCAAAAAGGTATCGACGCGAGTTCCGGGCGCATTGGGCAGATGCAGATACGACACCCGGCCGATCGCGGGACGGAAATCATGCTCGGCATCCTCCGCGGTCAGGCGGCATTCGATGGTTGCGCCGCGCGGCGCGGCAGGATCGCCAAGATGCTCACCGGCCGCGATTCGGAGTTGCTCGGCGACCAGGTCGCAGCCGAAGCGAATTTCGGTCACCGGATGTTCGACCTGAAGGCGCGCGTTGACTTCGAGCAGATAGAACTCGCCATCCTGGAGCAGGAATTCGACAGTACCCGCGCTCTGGTACCCCACCGCACTTGCAAGCCGCACCGCAGCATCGCAAATGTGCGCGCGCAGTTTGTCGTCCACCGCGACCGAGGGCGATTCTTCGATCAGCTTCTGATGGCGGCGTTGAATCGAACATTCGCGCTCGCCCAGCGCTACGATTTTGCCGTAGCTGTCGCCGAGAATCTGAACTTCGATATGGCGCGGCCTCGGGAGGTACTTCTCGACGAAGATGCGCCCGTCGCCAAACGCTGCCTGCGCCTCGCGCGCGGCGGATTCGAGCGCGGTCTCCAGCGCGCCGGCCTCCTCGACCACGCGCATTCCGCGGCCGCCGCCACCCGCCGAAGCCTTCACCAAAATCGGGTAGCCCACTTTCTTCGCGAACGCGCGCACCGAAGCAGGGTCGGCAATCTCGATTCCCGGAACCACCGGCACCTTCGCCTCGGTCGCGAGACGGCGCGCGGCAACCTTGTCGCCGACCGCCTCCATCGCCGATGACGACGGACCCACGAAAGTGAGTCCTGCCTGTTCGACCGCGCGCGCAAACACCGGACGTTCAGAGAGAAATCCGTACCCCGGATGGATCGCGTCGGCTCCGGTCGAGGCCGCTGCAGCCAGCACCGCATCGATGTTCAGATAGCTCTCCGCCGGCGCTGCCGGACCGATCAGGCGAGCCTCATCGGCAGCTGCAACGTGAGTCGAATGTCGATCGGCCTCGGAAAAAACCGCCACCGTTTTCAGGCCGAGCAAATGGGCGCTTCGAATCACACGGAGCGCGATCTCGCCTCGATTCGCGATCAGCAATTTCTTGATCGCTCGCTTCATCTACATCCTGAAAACGCCGAAGTTCGCGCCCTTGGGGATTGGGGCATTGATCGACGCGGCGATGCCAAGGGCGAGCGCCTGGCGCGTTTCAACCGGGTCGAGCACGCCGTCGTCCCACAGCCGCGCGCTCGAATAGTAGCAACTCGATTCAGCTTCGTACTTTTCCAGGGTCGGTCGCATGAACTCGGCCTTCTCGCTGTCGCTCATGGTGCCGCCGCCGCGCGCCATCTGATCGAGTTTAACGGTCAGTAGAACGTTGGCGGCCTGCTCGCCGCCCATCACCGAGATTCGCGAATTGGGCCACATGAAAAGCAGCCGCGGCGAGAACGCGCGCCCGCACATCCCGTAGTTGCCCGCGCCGTTGGACGCGCCGATCACCACGGTGAACTTCGGCACCTGCGCATTGGCCACCGCATTGACCATCTTGGCGCCATCCTTCGCGATGCCGCCCTGTTCGTAGCGTTTCCCGACAATGAAGCCGGTAATGTTTTGCAGGAACAACAGCGGGATGCCGCGCGCGCAGCACAGCTCGATAAAGTGGGTCGCCTTCAGCGCGGATTCGCTGAACAGCACGCCGTTGTTGGCCAGGATTCCGACCGGGTAGCCATGGATGCGCGCGAACCCGGTCACCAGCGTCGCGCCATAGCGATGCTTGAACTCGTGCATCCTGCTGCCGTCGACGATGCGCGCAATCACCTCGCGGACGTCATACGGCTTGCGGGTGTCGGTCGGGATGATTCCATACAGCTCCGCCGGATCGTAGTAGGGATCCTCCGGCGCATCCTGGTCGATCGACGCCAGCTCGCGACGGCCGAGATTTTCGAAAATCGAACGCGCAATCTGCAGCGCATGCGCATCGTCGTCGGCAAGATGGTCGCTGACGCCGGAGAGCCGCGTGTGCACATCGCCGCCGCCCAGCTCCTCGGCGCTGACTTCCTCGCCGGTCGCGGCGCGCACCAGCGGCGGCCCACCCAGAAAGATAGTACCCTGCCCCTTAACAATGACGTTTTCGTCGCACATGGCGGGGACATAGGCGCCGCCGGCGGTGCACGACCCCATCACCAGCGCGATCTGCGCAATTCCCATCGCCGACATGCGCGCCTGATTGTAGAAAATCCGCCCAAAATGTTCGCGATCGGGAAACACCTCGGATTGAAGGGGCAGAAAGGCGCCGCCCGAATCGACCAGGTACACACAGGGCAGATGATTCTGAATCGCCACTTCCTGCGCGCGCAGGTGCTTCTTCACCGTGAGCGGATAGTAGGTCCCACCCTTCACGGTCGCGTCGTTGGCTACGACCACCGCTTCGCGGCCGGAAATCCTGCCGATACCGGTTACGATGCTCGCGCCCGGCGCCTCATTGTCATAAAGACCGTGCGCGGCGAGGGTGGAAAGCTCGAGAAAGGGCGTATCGGGATCGATCAGCGTCTTGACCCGGTCGCGGACCAGCAACTTGCCGCGCTCGGTATGGCGCTGACGCGCCTGTTCCGGGCCGCCCTCGCAAATGCGATCGATGGTGGCGCGCAATTTGGCTACCGCCGCCTCCATCGCGGCGCGATTGGTCGCGTACTCGGCGCTCCCGGTTTTAAGATGCGATTCGATCCTGTCCATGGCTCCTCAACCGCTGCAAATCTTTGTCGCAGAATCCGAAAGCCTCAGCAACGGGGCGACCTCGCAGGTCGCTTCGTTATCAGACGAGATGCGGTTTGATGAGTGAGCCGGGAGAGACTCGAACTCTCGACCCGCGCATTAAAAGTGCGCTGCTCTACCGCCTGAGCTACCGGCTCCTCGAGGTGTGCGGAGCCCAACAGTAAACCAGCATCGCGGCGCGAAGCCAAGGCGTCGGCGCAGGCGCCTGGACTCCCACCATCGGAGCGTGTGCGCGTCTGCCTCGTTCACCGCTGATACGGCGCCCGGATGGCAGTCACATTTTCTATACAAAAAGTAGCAGGCCGGCGCGCTCGATAGCTGCGTGGCGAGCGACGCTGAATCGCACCCGCCGATCGTCCCCAGAAGCGAGTTGACGTCAGGCTCCGATAACCCTCCGCGGCTCACCGGTATTTCGAATTGCTTGTAAATTCGCGCGGTTGCGGGGCATTCGCAAAAGTGTCAGCCGCGCTGGTGGGAATGCCCTCCGGAGTCTCGTCTGTGCAGTCGGTGCATGAGTGTGCGGACCAAAGGCCCTATTTGCAATTGGTTGCCGCAACCTGCGCAAATGAGTGTGTCACAGCCGATACCAGCCACTTGACATGAGTCCGGAAAAACCGTAACAATCAAAAACCTACAACTTGTAGGCATACTTTCTGTACCGATTGTAGTTACGGTGCCACCTGGGGAGGGGGAACCATGAGTCTGAGCGAGGATACAGTTGCGCAGTCGTCTACCGCGCCGGTTGCACACTTGCGTCATTCCGGATCACTCGGCGCCGGGCCCGACTGGATAAGCATCGAGAGGCTGGTTGAAGGTTCCGAGCGGGTCGGCGGAATGCTGATTCGGTCGGTGCAGTTCAAGCGGCTTTTCGCCAGCATCATCCGGTTTGCACCGCACAAGGCCACCGTGCTGATTCAGGGCGAATCGGGTACCGGCAAGGAGCTGGTCGCTCGTTCCCTACATAGTCTGGGCGCCGTTCCTAACGGACCTTTCGTGACCTTCAACTGCTCGAACCTGGTCGATTCGCTGGCGGAATCGCAGCTATTCGGCCATGTGAAGGGCGCCTTCACCGATGCGCGCGAGGACTCCCTCGGCTACTTCCGTTCCGCGAACGGCGGCACCTTGTTTCTGGACGAGATCGGCGAGTTGCCCCTGAAACTCCAGCCCAAGCTGCTCCGCGCCGTCGAAATGCACGAGGTTCAGCCGGTAGGCTCCTCACACAGTTATAAGGTCGATATTCGGTTGGTTGCGGCCACCAATCGCGACTTGCGCTCGATGGTGAAGGCCGGTGAGTTTCGCGACGATCTGTATTATCGCCTCAACGCCGCGGCGTTGATCATTCCGCCGCTGCGCGATCGGCGCGACGCGATTCCCGCCTTCGTCGGCCATTTCGTCGAACAATATTGCCGGCTCTTCGCCAAGGACATCCGGCGCATTTCTCGCCAGGCGGTCGAGGCATTGTGCGCCTACTCATGGCCGGGCAATGTTCGCGAACTCGCCCATGCGGTCGAGAGCGCGGTGCTGATGGCCGACGGAGATGGCATTACGCTCAACGAACTTCCCAGCAATGTGCTCGAAGGTCGCGATGCCTCGGCTGTCCCGATTACAGAGGTTACCGCGACCGCGCTTCCGGCGGAAATTCCGGATGCGGCCGTAGTACCAGCGATCAACCCGGAAGCGGCTGCGGAATCGAAGTTTTCGCTCGACGCAGCGATTCGCGAAGCCTCCAAGGACGCCCTGGTTCGCGCGCTCAATGCCACCCACGGCAATTGCCATCGCGCGGCCGATCTCTTGGGAGTCTCGCGCTATACGGTTTACCGGATGCTTGCGCGCTACGGATTGACCGAATCGCGCGGCTATCGAAGCTGGCGCAAGAGCCCCGCTTAACCGGGTTCGGAGGGGGGGCGCGGTCGGCCAAATTTCCACGCCGGCAGCTCGCGCCCGATGAGCTTCTCCAGTTTCTCGATCTCGGGGCGATACAACTCGCGCATCCGCTGGACGACCTCGTCGGAGAGCGGAGGAAACGGATCGCCTCCTTCGAGCATGTACTTGATGATCCTGCTCTCGCGCACCAGGTTCGCCGCGCGATAGTAACGGCGCGCGACGAACCACGCGACCACATCGCGCGCGATCTTCGCGAGCCTGCGGTTGGGCGGTTGCGTGTTGACACTAAGAACGCGCTCGGCGCCCACCCGCGATGATGAAATCGGAAAGCGCGCGATCCCGATAAAGTCGCACACCAGATCGAGGAAAGCCTGCGGATTCGATTCCAAATCGTCGTAGATGAGAACCAGCACCCGCTCGCGGCCGAACGCTCTGATCCACTCGCCCAGATGAGTTCCGTAGCGGCTCGATTCAAGCAAATCGCCGCGCGTTGTCGCGGCGCGCTCGAAGTCGACCTTGGTCGATGCCAGGCGCCGCAGCAACCGGTAGTTCGAGTATGCGCGCTCAACCGGATCGCGAAACGAGCAAATTATCTTGCATGTGGGCAGATGTTCGGCGATTCGTTCGCGCGCTTGCGGTGAGGCGAAATACATCGGGCTCAGCTCGCCGACCGGGATCCCGTCGGTGCAATTCCTAAAATAGTCCGCGTACCAATCGATGCCCCGATCGTAAAAGCGCGTGAAAAAATCGGTCTCCTTGCGATCGGCGGGCAGACAGACGTGGCCCTTGAGCACCTCGTGAAGCCAGGTCGTCGCGGTGCGAGGCGGCCCGACCGCGATAAAGTCGGGCAGGCGCGACGCGCGGTTTAAGGCGCTCTCGCTCACGCCGCCCGGCCCGATTTGCCGCTGAGCGCGCGCACCATCCTGGCGGGCAGAACCGTTCTGACCAGCCGCAGGTAGTTTCGCACCCGATATGGATCGAGGCTGATGGCCCGCGCAAATGCGTTGCGCGCCGTCGTCCGGTCGCCATGCGCCAGCGCATCCAGGCCGATGTAGCCGAGGATGCTGCGCGGGGCGCGCTCACGCGCAAGCACGTGCCTCACCGGATCGACGCCGTAACGCTCCTTAACCATCCGGCGGAAAATCCGACCAGCGGCTTCCTGTCCACCCGAGGGTTTCAAGGCGGCGGGAAAATGTGCGAACCTCCACGCTGCCAGCTTCTCAGGTACGTAGGCGAAGGGCCCCTGCTCGCGCAGCAGCAGCCACAAGTAGACATCTTCAAAGGCCCGCAACGATTCCGGAAAGCCGCCTGCCCTGGCGAGCGCGTCACGACGGATGATCACGCCACTGGGCATTATCGGCCACAGCGAATCGAGCATGTCCTGCACAGTTGGCGGATGATGGTCGCGCACCGCCATCAGCGAGGTTTGAAACGGCTTGCCGAGGCTATCCACTAACTGCAAGTCGCAGTAGGCCACGACGCACTCGCGATCGCCATCGAGAGCCGCCGTCATCGCGGAGAGGAAGTCCGGCTTCCACCAGTCATCGGCATCAAGGAATGCGAGATACTCGCCGGTCGAGTGCGCGACGCCAAGATTTCGCGCGGCCGAAGGTCCGCGATTTTTCTGCTGCAGGATTTTTGCCGCACCGGCATGGCGCTTCAGGATTCCGATACTGCCATCGGTCGAACCGTCGTCCACCGCAACGATTTCGAAATCGCGCAACGTCTGCGCGCACACGCTCGCAATTGCCTGCTCGATGGTGCGGGCGGCGTTGAACACCGGAATGATGACGGATACGCGTGGCATCAGATGGTGGGCGGCCTAGGCGCTGGACTTCATCAATGGCGCACGCGACCTCGCGTGGCCGGGCCTGGTTTTCCACGCGGAGAGGTCGCGATCGATCAAATGCTCGAGCGCCTCGATTTCGGGTCTAAAATGTTCGCGCAGGCGCGCGTCGATTTCCGGATCGAGCGCGCCAAATTCCTCGCCGCCACCGAAGCAGAAGCGCCACACCCCCGCATGTTCGAGCAGCTCGACCGCGCGGTGCCATCGACGAATGCGCATCCAGTCGCGCGCGTTGCGCGCATTTTGCGCGAGCTTGCGGCTGCGCGGGGCATGGGTGACGGTGTTAACGCGCTCCGACGCGATCGCTGAACCCTCCACTTTGATTCGCTTTGCTCCAATAAAGTCGCAAATTCCGTCAAGGAACTTTTGCGACGATTGCTCGAGGTCATCGTAGAGGCAGACCAGCACGCGATCCGGGCCGAAACTCCGCTGCCAATTGATCAAATGATGCGCGTAGCGGCTGGATTCGCGAATGATGCGATTCTTCGCGATGGTTTCCTCGAAGCTGACCCGCGTCCAGGCGTCCCGACGCATTACCCTATACGAGGAATACGCGCGCTCGACCGGGTCGCGCAGAGTCACAATGATCTTCGCGCGAGGTATGTCCTTCTCGATTCGCTCGCGGGCGAGCGCTTCGCCGAAATAGTTGGGATCCACTTCGCCCAGCGGCAAGTCGGCCGGATAGCCGCGGAAGAACTCCAGATACCACGGCAGTCCCCTGGAATAGTTTTTGAGGAAAAAATCCGTCTCCTTGATCCCGCGCGGGAGCCCCAACTGAGGCCTCATCACTTCATGAAGCCACGTCGTTCCGGTGCGCTGCGGCCCGACCGCCACAAAATCGGGCAGCCGCGAGGTGTCATTCATGGCAGGAAATTATCAGCCTCGACGCGCCGCTCCAATATGCTCGCCATCTAGTCCGGCGGGAGGATGGCTTTGGCCTCGCGATGCGCCGCCTTCCCGCTAAGCCGCAGCGCGAGCCAAGCCGGCATGACCGTTCGCATCAGACGCAACCAGGTTTTGCGTTCGGTGGGATTCCAGCGCAACGCGCGCAGGAAACAGAGCCGCGCCTCGCGTGTCTCTCCGTGCGCGAGTGCTAGCAGGCCGACACGGCTCAGCAGACTGACCTTGTGACGTCGATAGTACGCCGCGAGCGCATCGGCGCGATGCCCGTAGCGTTGTTGGAGCATCGGGATGAAGTTCTGCGTGCCACCTTCGATATCGCGCCGCACGACTCTGAGCAGTTCCGGGTAGGTATCGTACGCGAAGCGCACCAGCTTCTCGGGCACATATGCGAAGGGCCCCTGCTCGCGCGCGACCAGCCAGAAGAAAATATCTTCGCATCCGGCAATCGCCGGCGAGAAGCCGCCGATTCGATCGAAAGCCTCGCGTCGGATGACCACCGTGCTCGGCACGATCGGCCATAGTTGCGTTAGCAGTTCCTCCATCGAAGGCGCACGCGCAACCGGTGGCGGAATCATTTCGATGGCGAGGCCGGCGCCGTCGGAGCCCATCGCAATCATGTTCGAGTATGCCAGAACGCATCGCGAATCGCGGTCGAGCGCCTCGAGGCATCGCGCGAGCTTGTCAGGCAGCCACGAATCGTCGGCATCGAGAAACGCGAGGTATTCGCCGCGCGCGTTCTTCACCGCGAGGTTGCGCGCGATCGCCTGCTGCTTGTGCGCCTGCCTGAGCAGCGTCACCGGTTCGCCGAAGCTCGCGAGGATTTCCAGCGTGCCATCGGTTGACCCGTCATCGACGACGATGATTTCCCAATCGTGGATACTCTGTGCGAGCACGCTTTCAATGGCGCGCGCGATGGTTCGAGCTCCGTTGTAGACCGGCGTTATTACCGAGACTCGAGGCACTCGGGTTACTCGACTCGTGCTGATCGGCGAACGCCGGCGCACTTCAGCCGTTGATCGATCCAATCAATGCTTCGCGATATCGCGGACCCGCGGGTCCGCTTCGTCCGAGTTCGCGTGCCTGCACACAGGGTTCCTTCCGGACTACGCTTTTGCGATCGCGTCGAGCATCGATGCTTCCAGGATTCCTAGTCCCTCGTCCGCCAGTTCCAGCGACATCGTAAGCGGCATCAGCACCCGGATCACATTTGCGTAGATGCCGCAGCTTAGCACGATGAGCCCGCGCTCGGTGGCTTTCGCAGCGATGCTTTTCGCGAGCTGCGGCGCGGGCTCCTTGCTCCCGCGATGGCTGACAAACTCGATTGCGAGCATCGGGCCGAGCCCTCGCACATCGCCGATGCAGGCGAATCGGGGATCTGCTTGAAATGCGTGGAGTCTCTGCGCCACGTGCTCACCGAGCTTCTGTGCGCGGCCAATGATTCCCTCTTCTTCCATCACGTCCAGAACTGCGAGACCGGCGGCGCAGGATACAGCGTTGCCGGCGAAGGTGCTGCCAAGCCCACCGGGTGCCGGTGCGTCCATCACGTCGGCGCAGCCGATCACCGCCGAGATCGGAAATCCGCCACCGATGGCCTTGGCGATAGCGATGAGGTCCGGAACTACGCCGGAATGCTCGATCGCGAACATTTTTCCGGTTCTCCCGAAGCCGGTCTGAATCTCGTCCGCGACGAGCAGTATGCCGTGCCGGTCGCACAAGCGGCGCAGTGCGCGCATAAATTCAAATGGCGCGACATTGAAGCCGCCCTCGCCTTGCACCGGTTCGATGACGATCGCGGCTACGCGCGAGGCTTCGACCTCGGCGCGGAAAATCTGCTCGATACTTGCGAGGCTGGCCTCGCTCGACCCGCCGCGATAGGCATCGGGAAACGCGGCATGAAACACGTCGGCGGAGAACGGACCGAAGCCGACTTTGTATGGATTGACTTTTCCGGTCAGCGCCAAGGCCATCATGGTGCGGCCATGGAAGCCGCCGCTGAAGGAAATAATTGCCGGCCGTCCGGTCGCGGCGCGCGCGATTTTCACCGCGTTCTCAATTGCCTCTGCGCCGGTCGAAAGGATGATGGTCTTCTTCGGCGAGGCGCCGGGCGCGAGTTGATTCAGTCGTTCCGCCAGCCGGACGTAAACCTCATACGGCGTGACCTGAAAACAGGTGTGGGTGAACGCCTCAAGTTGGTCGCGCACCGCCGCGAGTACGCGCGGGTGACGATGCCCGATGTTCTGCACCGCGATGCCGCCGGCGAAATCGATGTAACGGCGGCCCTCGACGTCCCACAGTTCAGCGTTTTCGGCGCGCGCGGCGAACAGCGGAGTGGCGATTGAAATTCCGCGCGGCACTGCGGTCGACAATCTGGCGGCGAGTTGTTGATTGGAATCCATCCTGGGTTAGTCGCCGATCGAAGCACGAAAATCAACCACCACGGGCTGCACACCTTCACTGGAATCATTCGATCTCGCGATTGAGCCACGCACTTCGAACTTCACCGCATCGATCGCGTCGCCGGAAGCATCCACCAACGCCAGGCGATGAGATCCGGCCACGGGCGTCCACAACTGTGCAGCAGTCGCGATGCCAAGATTCGAACCATCGAGCTGCCAGCGCATCGCGGGGGTGCATTGCGAACCTTCGAAAGACACTTTCTGCCGCGCCAGCGGAATGTCGGGATCGAACGCAACGATACTTCCGTCGGCGGGCGAAGTGATGCGCGCCCGCGAGGAATCGAGGCGCATCGCGACAACGTTGGGTTCGGTTCCGGGGATGAACAGCTCGTCGCGCGCCGGTTCGATCGCGTTGGGAAATTCCACTCGCCTGGCGACCAGCCCGCGAGGCCGGGGAAAATCCGCCGGCTCCCCGAAGCGCCGATGCAGGTAGCTGACAACCTCGAGCCACACCGGCGCCGCGCCGGTCATGCCGGTGATGTCGCGCATCGGCGCGCCCGATGAATTTCCCACCCATACTCCAACGGTGAAGGGTCGCGTATATCCAACGCACCAGTTGTCGCGCATGTCTTTGCTGGTTCCGGTTTTAACCGCGCTCCAGAACGGCGTGGCGAGGCTGTTCTCGAGGCCGAACGTCGCGCTGCGGCTGGCGCGATCGGAAAGGATATCGGAAATCAGAAAGGCGGTTTCGTCGCTGTAGATGCGGCGGCGCGCAACATCATTCGGATCCGGTTGCACGCGCAGCGGCGACCATTCGCCGCGATTGGCCAGCGTGCGATACGCGTTGACGATTTCCCACAACGTCACATCCGCGGAACCCAGCGCAATCGCGCCGCCGTAGTAATCGCCGGCCTCGGACACACCGTTGAATCCGAGCGCGCGCAGATGCTCGACAAACTGATCGACGCCCACCATGTCGGCGGTGCGCACTGCCGGTACATTCAGCGACGACGCCAGCGCAGTTCGCATGGAGACCAGACCACGGAAACGGCGATCGTAGTCGAGTGGGCGATAAAGCCCGCGCTGCTCGGGCAACTCCAGCGGCGAATCGTCGAGCATCGAGGCTGGAGTGAGCAGGCGTCGCTGCAACGCGAGCGCATACAGAAAAGGCTTCAATGCGGAGCCGGGCTGGCGCAAAGCATGGACCGCGTCGACATATGGCGCGTCGGAAAGCTCGCCGGCCCCGCCCACGTACGCCCTTACCTCCCCGCTCGAGTTGTCGGCAACGAGCACCGCGCCGTCGTCGACATTGCGATCGTGAACCTGGGCCACCTGATGACGAAGCGCATCGGTCGCGAAGCGCTGCAGGTCGCGGTCCAGGGTGCATTGCGTTTGCGCGCCGCCCTCGGGCATCAGATGCTGCGCGAGATGAGGCGCGAGCGCCAACCTCGCAAAACGGCTGGGGCGGTGGGCAAATGCAGCGTCCATCGCGACCACCACGTCGCCGCGACTCGGCGCATCCGGGCTATCCTGCCGAAGCCGCATTGCGCGACGCTCGACCGCCGCGCGATTGGCGTTCGGCGCGCGTAGCAATGACGCGAGCACGATCGCCTCGCCGCGATTGATTCCGTGGGGTGCCTTACCGAACAGCACGCGCGATGCGGCGCCGACTCCCTGCAACTCGCCGCGCCAGGTGACCATGTTCAAATAGCTTTCGAGGATTTGGTCCTTGGACCAACTGCGTTCGAGCGCGAGCGCCGCCCGCATTTGTTCGAGTTTCTGGATGATCCCGCGATGACGGGCGCGCCGCTGCAGCGCCGGATCGAGCATCGCCACCAACTGCATCGTGATGGTACTCGCACCGCGCGGAGGTTTGCCTATGATGGTTTTGGCGAGCGCGCCCGCAACTGCGATCGCATCGACGCCATGGTGTGTCGCGAAGCGATGATCCTCCGACGCGACAACTTCCTGCCCAAGCGCCGGTGAGATGGCATTCAACGGAGTCCATGCGAGGCGGCGTCCATGGCGATCGATACGGATTTCATGCAGCGGCTCGCCGTATCGATCGACCAGTTGCACATCCGACGGATGCCAGCGCGCGCGCACCTCCGGGAACGTGGGCAGCATCGGCGCCGACAGCAGCCATCCCGCGCAAATAGCGGTGATCGCGACCGCTCCGAGAGCGGGCAGCATGGGCATGCGATGAATCTTCATGGTGCGACGTCGAAGCGAGCGTTGGGGATCTCGCCAAACATTTCGGGCTCGTAGAGCGCCTCGACGCGCGTCGACGGCATCTGAAATTGCCCGGCCTGGTTGAGGCGAATGGTGTATTCGGCCTCGAAGCCACCCTTCGGAATGTAGTGATAATAGGCGCGATAGGCATCGAACGGGCGCTCAACGAAATCGGGCCAGAACAAATCGTTGGCGAACACCGCGGTGAGTCCGCCACGACTCGGCATCAGCAAGGCGTCCGAAGTCTGCTCGCCGGACACCGCGATCCGCGAATCGCGCTGAAGACCGCCGCCGAGATGCGATGCGCCTGCCGGAATCGGATCGTTGACGACAACCCAAGTCATATCGCTTTGAGCGTCGATCTTGAGGTGAATGCGAACGAGATCGCCGCTGTGCCATGCCCCGGTGCGCGAAGCCTCGACCGGCGTGATGGTCTTCGTAATGGTGTAGCCGCTCAAAACCGGTTGCGTAAGCGGTACCGCGGCATTGGCCTGAATAGTCGCCCACGGATTGCCGGTTCCGGAATGCACGAGATGCAACTCGCTCGGCATCGCCGGCCACGGGAGATCCAATTTTCCGCCGGCCGGTTCTTTCGCCCAGGCGAGGACCTGCTTCGCCTCATTCAGAGTCGCCGCGGTATCACCGGTCACCGGCTGCGATTCGAAGGCCGCGGCGAATTTTTCGGTCGCGAGCGTTCCCCATGCATTGGCGACGGTGGTGCCCCAGTTGCCGCGGACCTGCATCGCGATCATGCCGGAGGTCACCCGCGAAACGTCGTCGGTCCAAAGTTTGTGATCGATCAGAAGTAGCGTCAGGCGCGCCATATTCTCGGATGGCGAAACCATCAGCCACCAGAAATTGTTGCGCGGATCGGATGACAGATGCATCGCGGTTCCCTGCGAGTTCAGCCTTGCGCGAATGATCTGCTCCGCCGCTTCGATCAGCTTCTCGCGATCGGGGAGCGCCGGCGTGCGCAGCAGGATGCTCCACCAATCGAGCACGGCAGAATCGGGCCATAGATTCGGATCGATGGTGAGACTGCCGAGCAGCGCGGGCTTGATCGTTCCGATGCGCGCGAGTGCTTCGATGGCCGCCAGCTTACGCATCGGGAGATCGACGGTCTGGATCGATTCGTTGCGAATGATCTTGCCTTCAACGAAGCCGTGCAGCCCGCCGCGCATCTGCTCCTGGAGCGGCGCGGGAATTTTCAGCCCGGCTTCGTTGGTAACCGCAAGCACGTAGGAAGTAAGGACATCGCTGCCCTGCTGCATCATCGGGAAATATTTCAGCAGACCATCGGAATCGACGTATGAAGGAAGCTCGGCAACCACGCCGCTCCACAGCTTCGCATCGTGCAGCGCCACTGCGCGCGAGACTCGCTGCTCGAGACATATATAAGGGTAGTCGCGCATCCATTGACGCACGGCCTCCAAACCGGCAACCAGCGATGGACGCAGCCCGACCACGATGCCGCCGGCGCCGGGTAGCGCGCCCTGCGGCGCGGCAACTGGAACCTCGATCGGTTTGTCGACCCGCATCAGAGTCGCCTGATAGGTCCGAATCGGCACCGCGGGCAATACACGCTGGGTCACCTGCAAATGATCGGAGGCCCCCTTGGCGAGCGCATCGAGGCGGTAGGTCAAATCGCCCGACGATGACGCGGGAACCCTGACGTTCCAGTTCATGATTTTCCCGTCGCCAGGAGCAAGATTCACCTTCTGCGCGAAAGGCTGATTGAGGCCGACGATTTTCCCGTTGACGCCTGCTTCGAGAGAACGCTCGGAGGCGTTACGCACCGTGAACGCGGCCATGAAGGCGTCGCCGTTTCGAATGATTGGCGAAATGCCCGGCAGGATCATGAGGTCCTGGGTTGATTTGATAGTCGCCGCGCCGGTCCCGAAAAGTCCGGCCTCGCTGCTGGCAATCGCGACGATGCGGAAGCTGGTCAGCGAATCGTTCAGCGGCACTTCAATCGAGGCATCGCCGTTTGCATCGATGGGAACGCTCGCCTTCCACAGCAGCAGCGTGTCGAAGAGTTTGCGGGTGACCTGGCGCCCACCTCCACCGCCGGGCGGAATTGCCTTCAATCCGTAATGACGCTTGCCCACCACCTCCATCTGCGCGGTCGCGGTCTCGATTTGGTACGAGCGGCGTCCCATCATCGCGTCAAGGAGCTTCCAACTGTCGTTGTGCATCAGCTCGAGGAGGCCTTCGTCGACCGCAGCGAGCGCGACCTCGCTTCCCGCAGGCGGCGCCTTCCCGTTGGCGGTCCGCACGGAAACTTTGACTCGCGCTTTTTCTCTGACGCGATAGACCGCGCGGTCGGGCGTGACGCCGACCTTGAGTTCGTGATCGCGCCATCCGACGCGGATCTCCGCGATGCCGAGTTTGAAGGCCGGCTTGCCGAGGTCCACCATCGCGGTCGGCTGGATCGACCCGATCCGGCCGCGAACCGCCAGCACCGAGACGTATACGTTGGGCGCGTAGTCGCGCACCGGCAGCGTGATGCTTGGATCCTTACCCGAGAGGGACAGCACCGACGCGGCGATCACCCCTTCGCGCTCGACGGTGACCAGGGCGGTCGCCGCGCCGAACGGCATCCGAACCTGGAAGCGCGCGGTGTCGCCTGGCTGATACTGCCGCTTCTCGGGCAGCACATCCATGCGATCGTCGTCGTGGCCGCGAAAGACGAATCGGTCGGGGCCAGGAATGTAAATTTCGAGAAATGACGACGACGAATGGCCCGCGTCATCGGTCACGGTTGCCTGCGCGACGACCTCGCCGGTCGCGGCAGTCTGCGCCTCGCACACCATCAGGCCGTGGCGATCGGTCTTGCCGGAGCACAAGTCGCCGATGCGTCTGGTGTCGGTGATATTCTCGTAGGCGTAAAATCCACCAATCAGGCGTTTGCGATAGCCATAGCGTTTGCGGGCGAAGAGCGCGACGCTGACCGGCGCATTCGCGACCGCCTTGCCGGCATCGTCGACCACCGCGATGTGAACCTTCGGCTTGTCGGAGGCCGCAATCCAATCGGGAATCGAAACTCCGACCAAGCGCTTCGACGGCCAAATCGTGGTCCTATTGGAAACGGTTTGGGTCTCGCCGTTGGGGTCGCGATATTCCATCTCGGCGGTCAACTCGATCGGCGTCGTCGCGGTCTTGATGCCGGTGATCTCGGTGCGCGCACCACCCGCCGCATCGAGCACCAGGTCGATCCGTTGATGAACACCCTGGTGCTGCTGCGCGGGCGTCGCCTCCTCGATGTCCTCGCCCTCGCGCACGATGCCCTCGGTCACCGTTCCATTGGCGAAGGTGAAATTCTCGAAATCGGGGAACTGCGGAAACGCGTTGGGGTTGAGCTGGCTGCGAATTGTAACCGGAAGCCCTTTGGCTGCGCCGCCGGAAAGGTATTCTGCGCTGACATCGATGGGAACCCTGGTGGCCGCGACCTGCGCCGCGGTGGGCATCCGGATCTGCGCGCGCATCAGCGGAACGCGAAACTCCTCGACGCGAAAACCACCGCTGCTCAACTCCACCGAAGTTCCGCCGTCGCCGGAATCATCGGGGCCTGGGGACGCGGTTGCCTTCCGGCTATGCAGCATCGCGATTTGGTACTGGCCGAGCCGGGCGGTTTTAGGAATTTCCCAATCCAATTCGGCGGTGCCATTCGGGTTCCAGGTCAGATCGAAATCGAAGTGCTGGTCGCTGCCGGAATGCCGAATTGAAAGCGAGTTCGGCAGATCCTCGATGTGCGGTATAGAAAACCCATCAAGGGTTTTCGCACGAATGAAATGCTTCATGTGAACCGTTTCGCCGGCCCGAAATAGCGGACGATCCAGCACCGTATGCGCGGCCAGGTTCGGCGATGAATCATCGCTCGGAAGATGAAAGCGCCACGCCTCGATGCCTTGCCGCCAACTGGAATGGACGAAGCTGAAATCTGTGCCCTTGCGCGCGGTCACGATCACTCCCGAATCGAGATCGTTGATGGGGGTCAGTTGTTCGGAAAATGAATCGGGATCGGGATGTTCGTCCGGCGTCCGATCGCATCGGGGCAACGCACTAAGCGCCGAGACGCCAGTCACGATCGCGAGGCCGCGCGCATCGGTGCTCCCGTACCAGAGCTCCTTGCCGCTGCAATCGGCGATCGCGACGGTCGCGTCGGGGACCGGCTTGGCGCTCTCGAGCTCGGTGACCCAAATCAGGGAGTTCTGGTTGCCCTTCTTGAAGTGCACCGCGAGGTCGGTGACCAGGGCGATGGTCGGCACGTACATCGGCGCGTCGGTGTCGAGCAAATCCTGGCCCAACTTTTTGCTTTCGAGCTCGACGACATAAAATCCGGTCCTCTTCAGCGGGATGCCCATCACCTCGAAAGCCTTGGCGCCGTTGGGCTTCGGAATGGTGAACTCGCGTGCGCCCGCTTTTAAATCGCCCGCGAAAACCGAGTCGGCGCGATGCGCGCCTGCGACTTTGCGCATCCAGGATAGTGAGGATGCGGCATCCGGGTCAGGCATCCTCCACAATGTCGCCTCGATCCGGGTGAGGGCGTCGGCATTCGCGGATGCGCTCTCATCCAGGCGCATCTGATGGCCGCGGATCTGCGCCTCGAGGTTGCGCACGGTGACGGGAAGTACAGGATCGACCGCCTCGATGATGCCGAAGCGCGAAGAAAATTTCGCGAGCGGTGGAAACTCGCCGGTTGCGACAGTCATCGGAAAGCGCGCGGCATTGGACAAGGCGTGCCCCGCGTCGTCCACGACCTTGGGTGGCAGCTCGATTTTGTATTGCGTCGATTCCTTGAACGGTCCCCGAAAAGTCACCTCGGAGATCGAGGCCTTGCCCTGATCGTAAATTGCGATGGTCGGGGTAATCCGCGAGCCGTCGGACGCGACCAGCGCGACCTGTTTCGCCAGTGCCGTCGCGATTGGCTCGCTAAACCACAACGACATTGGGGTGACGGGGATGCAGGCGGCGTGCGCATTCTCGCGCTCGCATCGAAGCGCGGCCTCGAATGGCTTGCGACTTTTGAAGTTGAGGATCTGGTCCTTGATGGTCGCCACGCCGGAGGTCGCCCTGATGCCTTTGCCCCAAATCAAGCTGATCGCGGCGCCGTTCGGAAAACTCTGTTTGGCCTGGAGAACGAGCGCCGGCCGATTCGAGATGAAATTCTTGAAGTGCTTCAGCAGGATATCGCGATCGGCAGCGCCCATGATCTTGACGCCGACTCGCTCGGGAATGCCTTCGATAGAAAATCCCGCGTTTGCGACGACTGATGCGAGGTCGGGCTCAGCGTCCAGGACCAGCACGAACGCCTGCTGTTCATCGAGATCCTCGCTTCCACCCCATGGCATCGATTCGACGACTGAGGGCCCACCGGTATCGAAGTGGAACTCAGGTCGCGAAGTGAATGAGGTCCCCGCCAGAGTGCGCAGTTTGGCACGCAGGCGGAAACTACAGCGCACGCCGGCCGGCAGATCGTGCGCGAAGTCGTAGGCCCATCGATTCGTGTCGATCCATCGCGCGGAACCTTTCGCAGAGCAATCGACCTCGAAGGGCATCGCGCCCTCGAATGCCCTTCCGAGCGGAACCATCGGCTCGGAAAATTGCGCCGTCACCTGGCGAACATCCTTGACGGTTCCCTGCGGCGAGAACCGAAGCACTCGCGGCGACGATTGCGCACGCGCGACGGCAGAACTCAGAATTAGGATCGCAGACAGCAGCGGAAGGCAGCGCGCGAGGGGCCAACAACTCGGCCGAGAGTCGATGTGCGTCGAACCGTTCGCTTCCAAATGGCCCCTCCGAGATATGGACGACGGAAAATTGTCCGGCAGAATGCTCTCGCCGAAACAATCGAGGCAAGGGTGGCATAAAGCGGCAAGCTTGCGAAAGCGACCGCAGTAAAAGGAGTTAGATTAGGCGAAGTCTTCTAATGGATAAGCAATGGATATGAATCGTACACGACCTATATTATCCGATGGGTCAGAAATTCTATCGATATCGCGCGAACACAGTCAGCCGGAGTCTGTTGCTGCTTATAGTTGCCACTCTTGGCTTAATCTTCTGAGAGGCGTATATTCCGACGCTCAATCGGCAAGTGTGGGTAACCCGCCCGGAGCACACCTGACGATCTGGGGTTCTGGTGGGGAGCGGGTTGGTTCTGGGGAGCATTAAAGCAGCCAACGACTCCGGGCGTGGGGGGCTTATGAGTGCAGGTTTCCAGCTCGGGTCTGGTCCGGAAGAGACTCCGTATTCCCGTCGCGATGAGTTTCTGGCCGGCCTGGATTGGGCTATCGAGCGTTCGCGCCGCGCGCTGCTGGCCCTCCAGCATCCGCAGGGCTATTGGGATGCGGCGCTAGAAGCGCCCGCGCAGATGAACGCCGAGTTCATCATCTTCAATCATTTCATGGATAGCGTCGATCGCGGCCTCGAGGCGCGAATCGCGAAATACCTGCTCGAAACCCAGCAACCGGATGGAAGCTGGAATCTGTTTCCCAATGGCGATGGATACGCCTCCTACACCATCGAAGCGTACGCGGCCCTGAAGCTAGCGGGCGTGCACGCCGAGGATGATCCGCTGGTGCGCGCCCGCAGATGGATCATGGCCAACGGCGGCATCACTCGGGCCGGGGCGCTCGCGCGTTTCTACCTGGCCTCGATTGGGCTGGTGCCGTGGAGCTCGACTGCGGCTTGTCCAGTGGAGTTGCTGCTGCTGCCGAACTGGTTCCCGCTCAACATTTATGAATTGGGATCGTGGGCGCGCGGGACCTTCGTGGCGCTGGCATTGCTGCAGGCCGCGAAGCCGGTGGTGCAGGTGAGCGACGGGAATCTGATCGCCGAATTGTATGAAAACCCGCCCCATCTGACGAATTTCGCGCAGCCCCGCGGCGCGACCACTTTTTCGATGCGCAACGTCCTCAATCAAATCGATCGGCTGCTGCGCCTGTACGATCGCCATCCCGCCAGGCAGTTGCGCCCGAAAGCCAGGTGGGCCGCCGAGAAGTGGCTCATCGATCATCAGGAAGCCAACGGCTCTTTCGGCGGAATCGAACCGTGCTACCTGCTCAGCCCTATGGCGCTCAAAGGGGTCGGTTACCGCAATGAGCATCCGGTGATTCGCAAATCGCTGGAGGCGTCGCGCGAGTTGATTTGGGAGATGGGGGACAAGGCGCTCTACATGCCTTGCGTATCCCCCAACTGGAATACCGCGCTCGCGTGCAAGGCATTGCTGGCGTCGGGAATGCGCGGCGACGATCCTGCACTCACCGCTGCGACGCAGTGGTTCATCGATCACCAGGTCTTCACCACGGGCGACTGGTCGATCAAGCGTCCCGACCTGAAACCGGGTGGATGGCCGTTTGAGTTCTTCAACAATGCTTACCCCGATGTCGATGACTCTGCGGTGATCGTAGCGGTGCTCGCCGAGACCGGGGGCCTCGACGACGCGACGAAGCAGCACGCCATCGCGGCCGGCGCCAACTGGGTCACTGGAATGCAATCGAAGGACGGGGGTTTTGCGGCTTTCGACACCGATACGGATTCCAAGTGGCTGAATGAATTGCCGCTCGCCGATGTCGAGGCAGTCACTGATCCATCGTGCCCCGATCTCACTGGACGTGTGCTCGAAATGCTCGGCGCATTGCACTACAGCAGCGATCATCCGGTGGCGCGCCGCGCGATCCAATGGCTCCAGCGCAACCAGTCGATCGAGGGCTCATGGTGGGGGCGATGGGGCGTCAACCACATCTATGGAACCTTCTCCGCGTTGCTGGGACTGCGTGCGATTGGAGTCGACCTTCGTGAGCCGTGGATTCGGCGCGCGGTGGGCTGGCTCAAATCCAAACAGAACGTGGACGGTGGATGGGGCGAAAGTTGCCTGAGCGACAAGGACCCGAGCTGGCGCGGACGCGGGGAGAGCACCGCATCCCAAACGGCGTGGGCGCTGATTGGGCTGCTCGCGGGTGAGGATGCGATCGGCGAAAACGTCCTGCGCGGGGTGCGATGGCTCATCGAGCGGCAAAATCCCGCGGGTTCGTGGGACGAGCAAGCCTTCACCGGCAACGGATTCCCGAATCATTTCTACATGCGCTACTACCTCTATCCGCACTATTTCCCGTTGCTGGCGCTGGCAAATTTCAGGACCCGCCTGCAGGAAGCCGGGGTCGAGGCGCCTGCGGAGACCGTCGCACTAACCAGCGGCGAACTGGTGCGGCTGCGGCGCACCCCGCTGCTACGCTGACCATTGCGCGAGGGGGCGGAGCTCCATCCGGCGATGATCCGGATTTCGCTGACCTGCACCTTTATCCACAACATCGGTAGCAAAATCGTACTACTGGTCTGGTGTCATTCCCTACAATCTGTTAAATGGTGAGTCACTAAGCGCTACGGAAGGACAGGCCTTTCGATGGAGCTTGGCAGTGGCGGGGGAATCAGTTCGAGGAGGCGGGGTTATGTTCGGGGTAATGCTTTCCAAGTTCGAGATTGTGGCCGACCGCAGCGAGGACAATCTTCTTCATTCACTTTCTTCGGCGATGCGCGAGCGCGGCTTTACGCTGCTCGGGGTTGTTGCGATCCATGATGAAGAAGGCTCGCTGGTCACTTTCGGCGATGCCGAAACCACGCAGAGCGTGGAGTTTGCGGGCGTCCTGCGATGCCTCGCCGACCAGATCGAGCTCAACCAGGAGGAGCCGGCGCACCACGAAATGGTTGCGTCCGCCTAGTCGCCGGCAAATCGAAGCGTCGCGCGAGCGCGGTTGGCCTTCGGGCTCGCCGATGCGTTATCGCGGTATTCCCTTTGCAATTTCGATCGACGCGGGACAAATTGTCCTCGAGGCGACGCTTTCCGTCGCTTCGAGGTAATCAAGATGAACCCGATCACGAGCAAGTGGCCATTCAAGAAAGGTCTGCAGGATCTCGGCAGCGGATGCTACGCGTATCTTCAGCCCGACGGCTCCTGGGGATGGAGTAACGCCGGACTGGTAGTCGATAGCGGACAATCGCTGCTGGTCGATACGCTGTTCGATCTCAAGCTCACGCGCGAGATGCTCGACACCATGCGTCGGGCCGAACCGGCTGCGACCGCGAAAATCGCCACTCTCGTCAACACGCATTCCAACGGCGATCACTGCTTCGGCAATGAGCTGGTCGAAGGCGCCGAAATCATCGCCTCGAAGGGATGCGACGAGGAGATGCGCCATGACGGCGGCGCGCAGGGCCTCGCGCAGATGAAGCGCAATGCGTCGCAGATGGGAGAAACCGGCGCCTACTTCGCGCGCATATTCGGTCCCTTCGATTTCGAGGGCATCAACATGCCGATGCCAACCACCACCTTCGAGGGCCAACTCGAGCGGCGTGTCGGCAACAAGACGGTGCGCCTCATCGAGGTCGGACCCGCGCACACCCGTGGCGATGTGCTGGCCTATGTGCCGGCCGACCGCGTCATCTTTACCGGCGACATCCTTTTCATCAACGGCCACCCGATCATCTGGGCGGGGCCCATCGCCAACTGGATCAAGGCCTGCCAACTGATGCTCGATCTCGACGTTGAAACTGTGGTTCCCGGGCACGGCCCGATCACCGACAAGAAGGGCGTCGCCGCGATGAAGGGTTACTTCGAATACATCGAGGCACAGGCGCGCAAACGCTTCGACGCCGGGATGTCGATTGCCGAAGCCGCCAACGACATTTCGCTGGCGGATTATTCGGCGTGGGGCGACAGCGAGCGCATCGTGATCAACGTCGCGAGTCTGTACCGGGAATTTTCCGGGGGCAAGATGACCTCGAGCATCACCGATCTATTCGGCCTGATGGCGCAGCTCGATAAGAATCGGCGCAACTAGCTCGGTCGAATCGTCAGCACCGGGCGCGTCGATTCGCGCACCACGCGCTCGGTCACGCTGCCCAGCTTCTCATACTTCACGCCGGTGCGCCCGTGGGTCGCCATTACCACCAGGTCGACGCCGAGTTCCTCTTCCAGCTTGACGATTTCCGCGGCCGGGTCGCCGACCCGCACAATCGTCTCGTAGGGTATTTTTCCCTCCAACCAGTTATGTGCGACGCCGCGCAACGCATCGTCGGCCAACCGCCGAACGTCGGCGCTGTCCTCGGGGATCGCGCACATCAGGTAGATGTAACGATCACTCTGGCGCGCCAGTTGGGTCACCATTTCGAGCGCCGGAATTGCGATTCGATCGAACTGGACCGGGAACAGGATCTTCCTGAACAGTGGAGTCTCCACGGCAATGTGCCTCCATCTGATCGTTGCCTGTTGCGATGCGGATGGCAAGCCGGCCGCGCGCGAGCGACTATCACTGCATCGCGAGTTTCAGCTTCTCGGGGATTATCACCAGTCGGCGATTCTCGCGGGTCACGACCTTCTCGCGCTCGAACTCCACCAGCTGCATCGTCACGTGCTGGCGCGACGCACCTACCATCGCGCCCAGCATCGCGTGGCTGACCATGAAGGGCAGCAGGCGGCCGCGATCGTTGCTGACCCCGAAGCGGTCCGCCAACTCCAGCAGGGCGGCGGCGATGCGTCCGCGCGCGCCCAGCATCATGAACTGCGCGTAGCGCTTGAGCAGCAGTTCCCAGCGCCCGAAGGTCGCCTGCATCGCTTTCTCGAAGGTCGCAGGTTCACTGAACACTATCGAACGAAAGGCGGCGGCGTTGAGCGCGGCGACCTTGCACTCGGTGAGCGCTTCACATCGAAACGGGCGCGCGCCGCCGGCCAGCAGCGCCGAGATTCCAACGATATCGCCGGGACCGACGATGCCGACCAACACGCGCCGGTCGAAGTCATTCATCGACAAGGCGGCCATGCCGGAAAGAATGAAATAGATGAAGTCGGCGCTTTCGGTCTGCGCGTACACGCTGCCCCCGCGTTTAACCTCCAGCATCCGCGAGGCATCGGCGATGGCGCGGATCTGTTCCTGGGAAAGCCACGCTAGCCGCCGCAGGCGGTCGAGCAGATGATGCTTCGAGCCGGGCGTGAAGTTATCCGAAAGGGGAATCCGACCAGTGGGGCGAATAATTGGGCGAGGTATTGTGGTATCCAATATTCGTACGTCCGTGTTTGGTTGCGCATTTAGGCTGCGCGATTTTGTCAGATATTGGACGCAGCGATCTCGCCGATGATTCATCGGGGCTGAAAATTGTCCATCGCGGCACGCGGCAGAATGCGCCAATGCGGAAGGATGCGGCGAAAACTTCTCTTAGGCGAGCAGCCCTACTTGATCGATCCTTCTTCGCGCCAGCGCTCGATCTGCGCCTGCTCGTAGCCGAGGTCGGCCAGGATCTCGTCGGTATGCTGTCCCAGCTTGGGCGCGAGACTACGAATCGATCCCGGCGTCTCCGAGAGCTTCACCGAGATTCCGACCTGCTTGACCTTGCCGCCATCGGGGGTGTCGAGCTCGACGATCATCTTGCGCGCGAGCACCTGCGGATCGTTCGGCACTTCGTCGAGGGTGAGCATCTTGCCGACGCAGATGTCGAGCTGGGTCATGATCTCGTACCATTCGTCGCGCGTTTTGGTCTTGAACTTCTCGGTGAAGTAGCTATGGATCTCCGCCCGCTTCGATGAATCAAATTCATACGGAATGTATTGTTCGCATTCGAGCGTGCGGCACAGATTCGCGAAGAACCACGGCTCCATCGATCCGATCGTAATGTATTTGTCGTCCTTGGTCAGATAGACGTTGTAGTTGGGGATGCCGCCGTCGGTCGGGTTCTCGCCCCGGCGCGGAATCTTGTTGGTGGCGAAGTAGGTCGAGAACGCCGGCGCGAGCAACGCCAGGGTCCCGTCCATCATCGAGATGTCGACATACTGGCCGCGCCCGGTCTGGGTCCGCGCCATCAGCGCCGCGAGGACTCCAATCGCGCCATGCATTCCGCCGCCCGCGTAGTCGGCGAGGAGATTGTGCGGAATCGTCGGCGGCTGCCCGGGGCGTCCCAGCATCGAGAGCGCGCCCGCGGTCGCGATGTAGTTGAGGTCATGTCCGACGTAATCGCGATACGGCCCATCCTGTCCGAAGCCGGTGATCGCGCAGTAGATCAGTTTCTGATTGCGAGTGCGAAGTTTCTCGTAGTCGATGCCGAGGCGCTTGGCGACGCCGGGGCGATATTCTTCGACTACCACATCGGCGCGTTGCGCGAGGCGCAGATAAATTTCCTTGCCCGCGCCGCTCTTGAGGTTGAGCCCGATCGATTTCTTGTTGCGCATCAACGCGTTGCCCGGCGACCATCCCGCACCGCTCGATGCCACCCGCGCATTGCCGGCTTGCGCGGCGCGCCGCCCGGTCGGCGGCCCCGGCTCCTCGATCTTGATGATCTCCGCGCCCAGGTCGCCGAGGATCATCGTACAGAACGGGCCCGGCGCGAGTTTCGTCAGATCGAGAACTTTGATTCCGCTAAGTGGCGCTGATGGCATTGTGATTTCTCCTCTTCAAAGGCTGCGAGACAAAGTCGCCGGCGTTGCCCGTTAATTTTCAGGTCAGTGGGATCTGCAGCGCGGCGCGCAGGCGCGCGAGCTTCGCCGCCAGCGTCATCAGCCCCTTCACCATATGCACGCCGTACCAATGAAGGTCGCGCCCACTGACCAACATCACGCGACGCGCGAGCGCCGCCGGCAAAACCTTCTTCAACTCCTCGATATCGCGATCCTTGAATTCGTACGGCTCGTCCGGCAGCAACACGATGTCCGGCTTGCGCTCGATCGCCTCGGCCAGCGTGGTGGTTGGATAGCGCTCGCCGGCGGATGCGAAAATATTATTGAAGCCGAGCATGCGCAGAACGTCGTGCGCGTAGGTGTCGGCGTTGAACGCCATCCAGGGATTTTTCCAAATCGGGCAGAACACCCGGAACGGCAGCTTCGACCATACGCCCACGCTGGCCTCGATGCCGCTGACGTTGCGCACGATCTCGCGCGCCATCACGTTCGCTTCGCTCTCGCGGCGCAGCGCCGTGCCCAGCTTGAGGATCGAATCGACCGCACCCGGAATCGTTTTCGGATAGGTGGTGAAAACCGCGACGCCGTGCTCGCGGATCTTCTCGACATCTTCGCGCCGATTCTCCTCGGCGTTGGCGATAACGAAATCCGGTTGCAGCTTCTCGATCGCGCGCAGGTCCGGATTTTTGGTGCCCCCGATTTTAGCGATCGATGCGACCGCGTCGGCGGGCTCGACACAGAACCTGGTTACGCCGACGACCTCGCTGCCGAGTCCCATCGCGAACAGGGTTTCGGTCCAACTGGGCACCAGCGAGATGATGCGTTGCGGCGGAGCCTTGAGTTCGAGGCGGAAGCCCAGGTCATCGGTGATGCTGACTGGAGGGATGTTGCTTGGCGCCGCCATCGGTTCGCCGCATTATGCCTGAACTAGTGGCCGCCTGTCTTGCGCCGAATGACCTCGTCTAATGCGCGCCGGTCGCTGTCGCTGAGATGCTCGCCCGCGCCGCCGTTAGAGCGCGCGGCCGGCTGGTTGTCATTCTGCGGAGCCTCGGGCTCGGGTCTGGAGGCAGCATCGTCGCGCGCGGGATGACTCAGGTAGCGCGCCGCGCTCGGCATCATCAGGCGACGCGCCATGAAGCCCGCAATTAGTAGAGCGATCGCGACAATTACCAGCCATCGGGCCTGGCCGCGCTTGCGCCGGCGACGCTTGGCCATGGCGCTATCTTAGCGGAGCATCGAACAGTGCCGCACGCATCCATTTTCCGAGCAGCGCGCGGACCCCAAGCTCATCGACATTTTCCGCGCCGTTGTACCAATCGACGCCGACTTCCTGGGCGCGTTTGCTGAGCCCGGCGAGCTTGAAATACAGGCGATGGCGCGGGCCGTAGAAATGGCGCGCCGCAAATGCGAGCTTGCGCAACTTCTTGCCGACCGCGCCGGTATGCAGCGCGGCATCGTATCGCGCGAGCGCCGAACGGTCTCCCGCCAGCAATTCGCCGATGTGCCGGGCCGCGAGCTTGCCGTGCTCGAAGGCGCAGGAAATCCCCTCGCCCATCAGCGGATCGACGCCTGCCGCATCGCCGGCGAGCATCACGCGATCGTTCACGAAGCGATTTTTGCGGTTGAACCAGCGGATCGGAAACGCCTTGAAGTTCATCGCGCCATGTTCGAAATCGTCGAGTTGCAATTCGGGAAATGCTTCGCGCAAGCGGTCCGGCAACGGCGACTTCTGCGACGATCCGGTATGCGGCGGATGCTGATCGTAGATCCCGACATTCAGATGCGGGCGATTATCGATCAGACACGGAAACGACCATGCGTAGCCGCTGGTACCCGCGGTGACACATTTGAAATCGAAGAGATATCGCTGCTCGAGGAACTGGGGCGTGCGCTCCGGGTCCACCGCAATATCCATCATCAACGCGCGCCCGATGCTCTTCTTGCCGCCGCCGAAGACCGACGCGCGCACCCGGCTCCCGGAGCCATCGGCGCCCACCAACACGGCGGTTTCGAAGGTTGCGCGCTCGGTGCGGACTCGCACCAGTCCGGCCTCCTGCTCGACCTCCCACACCCGGCACTGATCGATGATCTCGAGGCCCGCTTCCCTGGCTGCGCGCGCGAGCCGTGCGTCGAATTGATCGCGTCTGACCACGGTGCATAGCGGATCGCCGCGGAACATATCGACTTCGCCAATCTCGGTTCGCGCGGTGCCGCGCATCACCTCGACGGCGGGGACTTCCAGTTCCAGACCGAGTTCCTTGAGCGCAAGCATTGTTTTGGGAATCAGTCCGCCGGCGCAGGTCTTGGGTCGGGGATGGCGGGCCTTCTCGATCGCAACCACGCGTCCCCTGAGTTCGGGATGCTCGCGCAACAGGTGCAATGCGGTCGCCAAACCGGCGGGGCCGGCACCTGCGATCAGCACTTCGCATTTAATCAAAGAAGGCGTTCTCATTGAGAGCCTCCATAGTGACTGCTCTATTTAAGCGAGAAAAGGGCCGTTGAAAGTGGCGGAAGAAAGGCGCGGCATTCCTGTCGAATACCGCGCCCTGCGAACGATGCGGCCTAGCCCTTACCCGACGACTTTATCACCAGGTAGATGGTGGTACCGCCGCGCTGGACCAGGAGCAGCGCCGATTTCTTGGTGCTCTTGGCCGCTTTGGCCTTGCTCAGGAAGTCGCTTACCGACGACACCTTGTCATGATCGACTTCCAGGATTAGGTCGCCGGCCTGAATTCCGGCGTCAGCCGCCGGCGAGTCAGGCGCAACATGCCGCACCACCACCCCCTTGTCGGCCTGGAGATGGAACTGGCGCGCAATCTCGGCCGTGATATCGCCGACCTGCATGCCCCAGTTGGTGCCCGGCTCCTCGGCCTTGGCAGTCTGCACCTGCGCCTCTTTCAACTCGCCGACTGTGACCTGAAGGGTCTTATGCTTGCCGTTGCGGACGACCTCGACGTCGACCGTCTTGTTGATCGGGGTGTCGGCGACCAGCACCGGGAGTTCATGCTCGTCATGCACTTCCTTACCGTTGAACTTGAGCACCACATCGCCACGCTCCAGCCCCGACTTCGCCGCGGGACCGTCCTTCTCGATGCTCGCGACCAGCGCGCCCTCAGGCTTGGCGAGGCCGAACGACTGCGCGAGGTCCGGGGTCACTTCCTGGATCTCCACTCCCAGCCATCCGCGCACCACGCGTCCATGCGCCTTGAGCTGGTCCATCACGTGCTTGGCGAGATTGACCGGGATCGCGAAACCGATTCCCGCATTGGTTCCGGTGCGGCTGTAGATCGCGGTATTGATGCCGATGACCTGCCCCTGGGTATTGAACAACGGGCCACCCGAATTTCCGGGATTGATGGAAGCGTCGGTCTGGATGAAATCGTCGTAGTTGCCGCCGAGCATGCGCCCTTTGGCGCTGATGATGCCGGCCGTGGTGGTCAGCGTGAACCCGAATGGATTGCCGATCGCGACCACCCAGTCGCCAACATCCATGTTGTCGGAATTGCCCAGCTCGGCGACCGGCAGCGGATCCTTGCTCTCGATCTTGATCAGCGCGAGATCGGTCTTGGCGTCCTTGCCGATGACCTTGGCGGTGAATTCGCGCTTGTCCATCAACGTGACATGGATTTCTTCAGCGCCGCCCACCACGTGATTGTTGGTCATGATGTAGCCGTCGGGCGAAACGATGACACCCGATCCCAAGCCGTGTTGCTTGTAATCGTGCGGAGTCTGGCCGAAGAAGCGCCGGAACTGCTCAAATGGATCGCCGCCGCTGCCGGGAGGCATTCCTGGAGGTCCTTCGGGGCCGGCGCCCTCATCAGGGCCACCTTCATCGGGTCCGCCCTGCATCCCGCCGACCTTGACTTCCTGAACCACCGCGACGTTGACCACCGTGGGTTTCACGTGCTTGACCAACGGCGCGAACGAGGTGATGACGCCCACCTTTTCGTTCGGCTCGGGCTGATTGGCCGGGGCGGGCGAAACGTTCTGGGCGGTGGATTGCTCCTGCTGTGGAGACTCCGCGGCAGGGCTGGACTGGGCTGCGGGCTTTTCCGAACCCCAAAGCTGAAACGCGCCCGCACGCGCGAATGCGACGACCAATCCGATGATGACGCCAATCGACACGGCGCCGATTTTCTTGATCATGAATCCCTCCTGGCCTGTGCAGACGGATCACACACTAATCCGGCCGCAACGAAAACCACACTCTCTCGCATATTGTGACGATAGCCATCGTCCAAAATTCAGCCGCTGCCCCAAATAGTTAGACGAATGCAAAGTGTAGCGCGGCGATGGCGGGTCGCCCTGATCGTAGCAAGCAGCGCCGATGTATCAAGTAGGGGCTATCAAAAAAGGCATCGCAGCGCCGGTGACGCGAACTCCGGCATCCGCCGCCACAGCGTCCAAAATAGAAGTATCGCTTTAGATTTGTCCGCGACGCGAAATCCGCCGCGCTTCCCGCCCCGCAGCCGGGTCATCCTCGAACAGATCACGATGCCGATCGATCTCGGCCATCGCCCATTCGCAGAACTCCACCTCCTCGCTGGCAAACCCGATTCCGCGCCGCAGCGTGAAGTAGACGAACATCTGGTTGACGTCCTGGTAGGGCCCGGCCTCAGTGATCGCGCGATCGTAGCCGCGCAGCTCTTCGAGGTAGGCTGCCATCGCATCGCGCATTTCGGCAAACTTCGCGCGTGCACCGTCGGCGCCCAGATGCCCGAAGAAGCGGCTCTTGAGCAGCGGAGGATTCTTCATCTTGAACGGCTCGTACCGGCTCCCGAGCCATTCGAGCATCACCCGGCGACCCTCGGCGGTGATCGAGTAAACCCGTTTGTTGGGACGTCCGCGCTGGATGATCTCGCGTCCGGCAATCCATCCGTCGTGCTCCATCCGATCCAGGGTGGGATAAATCTGGCCGGGATGTGCATGCCAGTAGTGCACCATCGAGATACGGAAGATCTGCACCAGGTCATAACCGGAGCGCGCGGGTTGCTCGGCGATGAGACCGAGCAGTGCGAGTTCGAGCGACGCCTTGATGCGCGGCGAGGCAGCCTCGCGCCGCCCCGCCGCCATCGTCGTATCTCTTCTATTTGTAGTCTTCTTCTTCATTCGGTTCCCCTTCCACTTTAGGGGAAGGGGTTAGGAGTTAGGTCAGCTCGCCTGCACCCAATTCCCATGGAACCCGAATGGTACCCGATGCGCCAGCTTCACACGCGCCACCGGCGTCGAGGTGAAATCCGCCGCATCCTGGATCACCAGCTCGCTGCGATTGTTGTCGCCGTCGTACCACACTGACAGCACCCATCCATCGAGCTCACCAGATTTGTGCGCGCGAGGAACGAACACCGGCTCGCCAGGGCGGGTGTTGGGTCCGAGCGAGAACTTCTCCGCGGTGTTCTTCTGATAGTCGCGCTTGGTCAGACTGGTGAAGCCGAACCCCGAGGCCGGACGCGCGGAGCCGAAGTATCCGTAGCGATGCTTGAAGCCCGCGAGACGATCATCGATGCGCGGGAACTCATTGGTCTCGTCATCGATCTGGATCTGCTTCACTCCGCCTTCTTTCATATCGAGCGCGAAGCGATACGGCTGCGGCTGCCCGCTCGGCCCATTGCCGCTCATGTCGAGGCTGGCCATCCGGCAGAAATCGATCACCACCGAATTGCCCTCTTCGTAGGCGTTGAGGAAGTGGAACACGAAGAACGCATCGGTCTGGAACCACTTCACCTCGAGGCTCTTGCGATTCATCACTCCGATGCGCGTGCCATGTTGCGGCTCCCACTGCAGCGGCGCCTTGCCCTGCGCGACATTCTCGAGGCGAAAGACCGAAGGGCACACGAAGAAGATCGCATAGTTCTCGGTGGTCACGAAGTCGTGCATCATCACCGGCAGTCCGGTATCGATCGGATGCGACTCGACCAGGTTCCCTTTCACATCCGCGCGATGCCACGTGACGTACGGCGGCACCGGCTGATAGCCGAAGAACAGCAGCTCCCCGGTTTTCGGATCGAACTTCGGATGCGCCGTCATCGGGCCGGTAAGGCGATCGCAGAAGTTGTACATCCCCACCGTCTCGAGCGTCACCGGTTTGAGCTCGTGCGGCAGTCCCCCTTCCCACAACGCCAGCAGCCGATTCGCGTATCCGATGATGTTGGTGTTGGCGGCATTCTTGAACGGACCCTCGGGACCGACTTCCTTGGGCATCTCGGCCAGCCCGCCGAACAGCGACTTGCCCGCACGCATCTCGGCTGCGAGGCCCGCGGTCTTCACGTAGCGATTGCGATAGCTGGCCTTGCCGTCGCGCAAGGTGAAGCCGTGAATCATCCCGTCGCCGTCGAACCAGTGATAGCGGCCGCGCGGCGGATAATGCGGATTGGGCCCGATGCGATAAAGCGAGCCGTCGAGGTCTTTGGGAATCTCGCCGTCGACCAGCAGGTCGAACTCGTCGCCCTCCTCACGCCATGGAGCATAGTTGCCATTGAGGAATTGATTGGTGGAGTCGTACATCATGCGGAGCTCTCCTCGCGCGGAATTTACTCAAGGAATGTACTATTCCAATATTGAACTATAGAGTCAAGCGACGATTTGATCTCATCTGATGCCGGGTTGTACGGTCATGTTAAGGTTCTGCCGATGCTGCTTCTTCTGCTGATGTTTGGGCTTGGGTTGTTGGCGTGGACGTTCATCGAATATGCGATTCACGGATTCCTGAGCCACATCTTCACCACCTTCGCGACGCCCCTGCACCACGAGCATCATCGCAATCCGCATGCGGTGTTCACGGTAGGTGCATGGCTCCCGACCGCGATCGTCTCGATGCTCACTTTCGGCATGTTCGGCGTGACTCCGGCGACCACGGTATGGCTCGGGATCGTGGCGGGCTTTCTCGGCTATGAACTCTTCCACTATCGGATCCACTTCGCGCGCCCGATTTGCGCGCTGGAGGATCGCATGCGCACCCGTCATCTCGCGCATCATCTTCGTGCGCCGGCGCAGATTTTCGGGGTGACCAATCGCATCTGGGATCGCATACTTGGCACCGAGCCGGATGATGCCCGCCTCGCGGAAATGCGAGCATCGGTGGCGACCACCCAACCGCTGACCGGGCCAAGCAACTTCCTTCTCATCTTCCAGCCTTGGTTCTTCCTCACGCGCTAGCCCCGGCCTTTCCAGCCCCTGAGTTTGCGAAGCCGCAATTTGGGAGAGGACAGTTGGCGGCATTGCCGCTAACTTGGTGAGGGCCGGAGGCGCTGCGCCACCGGCGTTGGCCCACCATCCGCGCTCCGGAAAGTGCAGCATTTGTGCGGATAAAGTGGCTTTGTTTTTGCGCATTCGGCGTTCCACTTCGCGCCATTCGAGGTTTTTCGCCGTCCCTCAGGACCATCGCTCGACGTTGTCGAGTGGTGGCTTTGTTTTTTGCGATTTTGTATCTCTTCTGGCGTCCCTTCTCTCGCTTGCGGGAGAAGGTGGACGGCGCGCTGGTCGCTCTTGGTGTTGCGACCAGCGTGACGGCCGGATGAGGGCCGGTCGCGCTTCGCGACCGGTGGTGGAAGACCACCTGCCTCCGTAAAAGCGCAGCATTCGTGCGGATAAAGTGGGTTTGTTTTTGCGATTTCTGAGGTTCGACTTCGCACCACGCGAGGTTCTTCGCGCAACGCTCAGGACCACCGCTCGCGATGCTCGCGATGGCTTTGTTTTTGCGCATTCGGCGTTCCACTTCGCACCACGCGAGGTCCTTCGCCGAGACCTCAGGACCACCACTCGACGTTGTCGAGTGGTGGCTTTGTTTTGTCATTTTCCGATGCTGTGCCACGTCAAAACGACTGCGACGCACATGCGGCGCCGCAACTGCATGATAGCAGAGCTCGACCGGCAGCGAATCAGCTATTTCCGAATCGTCACGCGCATCCCCGACCACTCATCGTTGATGCGCGTGATGCGGAAGTCCACCAGGCCCACATCCAAGACCGCTTTGCGAATGATGTTCTGGTTGAGCAATTCCGCACCCTTGCGCCAGATGATCCATAGCCGCCCCGATGCCGCATGAGGTTTCATCGCGACGATGCGATCGCGGAGTTTCTCCGGCGAGTGCACGAACCATAGCGTCAGGTCGCGCGGGGAATTGCCGCTATGCATCTTCGCGCCCTCGGGAAGCATGCCCAAGGTCGCTCGGAATTCGGACGGCTCGCTCATCGACGCGACGATCGAGCCCGCCTTGATGCCCAACTTGTCCGTTAGCGACTTTCCCTCGTAGGCCGCGAACACCGACAGCTTCTTCCCACCCTTTGGAGGCTTGGCGCGCGCCTTCTCAAGCGCAGATCCGATGCGAGGCCATGTCGTAGCGATTGCATCGGGCAGCAGTTTCTTGATCGATGCGACTTTGTCGTCGGCGCCCTCCACGAGGATGAACGGAACGGTCACCAGCGCGCTATGCGATCGCATCGCCACTGCGATATCGCGTCCGGTGGATGGGCTGCGCGAGAGATCGATCACCACCGCGCATGGCACCTCCGTCTTCTTGCGGATGATCGCGGGACTGCTCCACGGCCCGCCCACGATGCGATATCCGAGCGCGCTCAGTGCCGCCGCGCGCGTCGATGCATCGGCGCTCGAATGCAGCCACACCAGCGGCGTTTCGCTTTTCTTCGGTTTCAGCTTCAAGCTATTCGGCGACCGGCTCGATCTTTCGAAAGGCCCACGAATGCGACATCAGGAAGCCGGTCACTCTTCCGTCGTTGGCGACCCGGAAAAGCAACGGCTCTCCGGCGGGCCGACCGCTCTCGACGGTGAACAGCGTCGGGTCATCGGTGGGGATCAAGCGCTGATCCGGCGCGGGCGGTACGATGGCACTGCCCGGATTCAAAATCACCAGCTCTGCATTGCGGCTCGCGATCAACGCGACGCCGCCCATTTGCACATCCTCGTATCTGCCGATGAAGCGCTGATACTTCTCCGGCGTGGGAACCATTTTGCGCAACGGGAGCGCCGCGTCCGACGACTCGCGAATCGCTGGAATTATGGTTTCGAGTATCTCGTGGCCCAGGACATCGAACGCCATGTTTGGATTGCCGTTGGTCAAGACGATCGTTCCGACGCGATGCAGCTTGTTGAAGGTGATCTTGGTCAGGAAGCCATGAATGCCACCGCTATGGTGATGATAGATGTTCTCGCCGCGGCGGTCCGCGCGCCATCCGAGCCCATAGCCGCCCATCCAGTTCGGCTCCATGAACCGCGGGCGATGCATCGCGGTAAGCGACGCGCCCTTGAGCACCTGCGTCCCGTCGCGCTTCTCGGCCTTGGTGCGAAACTGCAATGAGATCCAACGCGCGAGATCTTTCACCGATGAGTACAGCGAGCCGGCGGCATCCCATCCGCGTAGCGGCGGATGCGGCGCGACCTGCGGGGCGCCCTCAAGCATGCGAATTGTGTATCCGGTCGCCATGCCCGGACGCATTGTATCGGTGAGCACGAAGCCGCTGGCGCTCATCCCGAGCGGGTGCAGGAGGTTGCACTCGATGTAGTCGGCATACGGTATCCCGCTGAGGCGACGAATCACCTCGCCCATCAGCGCGAAGCCAAGGTTGGAATATTTGTATTGGGTCTCTGGTTCGATGACGATTTCGGTGTGCGGCAGCGCCGCAATCATCTCCTCGATCGAAGGAAACTCCAGCCGCTCCCATCCGCTGTTCGGCCCCTCGCCCGAGAGTCCCGAGGTGTGCGTGAGCAGACGGCGAATGGTCACGCCTTCGGGAGTACCGAAGCGCGCTTTCGCTGCGGCAAATTCCGGGATGTAGCGAACGATCGGATCATCGATGGCGAGCTTGCCCTCGTCGCGAAGCTGCATGATGGCAGTTGCGGTGAAGGTCTTGGTGATCGAGCCGCATCGAAACAGCGTATCGGCATCCATCGCGCGATCGCCGGCGAGGTCGGCATAGCCGAAGCCGCGGCTCCATGCGAGTTGCTGGTCGCGCACGATTCCAATCGCGGCGCCCGGAATGTGCTCGCGCTCCAGCGCGCGATTGACGATCGCCTCGAGTTTCGGGATCAGCGGCTGCAACACCTGGTCTTTCATGGAATACCTCGCGGACTGGATTGACAGCGTCGCACCGGCGCGGCGGGTCTGCAACTTTGGGCTCCACCACAGGCGGTGCGGTCCGCAATACCGCTCGTCGCCGACTGGGGTAGAATATATTACGTGAAGTCGAATCCGTTTCCGTGGTTTCCGTGGTGGCCCAAGATCGAGGAAACCCACTATCTGCCGATCCTGGTCATCGGCCTGCTGCTTGCGGCGACACTCGCGTATCTGGTTTTGTAAACCGAGCCGATGCTGAAAGCGCGTTTGCCGATTCTGGCGATTCTGGGATGTTTCATCGCCGTGACCTTCCTGCAGGGCCGAGCCAGTGGCTGCGCGGACCCTATCGATGCTCCCGCCGAGGTGCAGGTCGGCGATCGCCTGTTTCGCGAGACCCGTTTCGCCCAGTTCTTCTTCAACTTCATTCAGGCGCCGAATCGGGATGTGAACACCAGGCTGAAGCGCGGCGATCCGGTAATGACCAACGAGCAGAACGCCGCCGGTAAGCCGCTGCGCGATCCTTTTCGCAACCAGAGCATGAACTGCCGCAACTGCCACCTCGGCGATGACCTGCTTCATCTCTCCAGGCTGCGAGGCCGCACCTACTGCGACTTCGCGCGACGCAGCCCGATCCCTGCGCGCTCCGATGGCCTCACCACCACGCCGCGCAACGCTCAGCCGCTGGTCAGCGTGAGCATTCCGCGCGAGGTTCCGACGCTGCTGCACTTCGATGGCGAGTTCGCAAGCATCGAGGATCTCTCCATCGCCACGATGACCGGTCGCAACTTCGGATGGCTGCCGAGCGAGTTCACGCAGGCGCGTGCTCACGTCCTCAACGTCATCAAAAATGACAATGGAAAGAACGCGCTGGCGAGGCGCTACGGATGTGGCGGATTTCCCTACCGCGTGGTGTTGAAGGGAACCGATTCGCGCCTGCCCAGGCGCCTGGTGCTTCCGCCGCAGTATCGCATCGACGTAACGACGGCGACCGATGACGAGATTTTCCAGGCCATCGGCAAACTGATCCATGCCTACATGGACTCGATCGCGTTCAACCTCGACCAGCCGCCGTCACCCTACGATGTATTCCTGGCTAAGAATGACCTGCCGACCAAGCCGGACCCCGGCGAATCGAATCTAGCTTACGCGCAACGCCTGTTCGGCCTGATCAACAATTTGCAAAATCCGCGGTTCGTCACGCAGCCCAAGGATGGCGTGCTGCGGCTGCACAAGGGACAGAGGTTTCAATTCGGGCCGTTGGAGCTGCAGGGGCTCAAGGTATTCTTCACCCAAGCGACCTCGTCACCGGCGAGCTTTGGCGGCGCCGGCAACTGCATCGCGTGTCATACGCCGCCGGCATTCACCGATAATTTGTTCCACAACACCGCGGTAGCAGAGCTCGAGTTCGATGACGTTGCATGGCACGCCCTCGGCGGGTTCGCGTCTCTGGCGGCAACCCTGCCCAGTCTGGAGGATCGAAATAATAACTTCGACCTGTATCTGCCGCCGTCGCCCAACCATCCGAATGCAAGCGGGAGGTTTCGCTCCCCGGCGGCGTTTAACAATTCGAATCTGGCCGATTTTGGCGTATGGAACATCGTCGGCAATCCCGACATTCCCAACCCGCAAAGCGCGCTAAAGCAAATTCTGTGCGCGGAGTTTAACCTGATCGGCGACCAGTGCACGGCTGACAACCTCCTTCCCAGAACGATTGGCTTTTTTAAAACCCCGTCGGTCCGCGATACTGGCCAGTCCGCTCCATACATGCACAACGGATCGATCGAAACAGTGCCCGACGTGCTCGCTTTCTATTTGCGGACTGCCGCTCAGGCGCGCGTGAACTGGTTTTTCAATCCGTCGCCGGAGTTTCTTAACGTCTTCATCAACGGCGAAGACTTGGCGCCGCTGAACGCCTTTCTCAATTCGCTGAATGAGGACTATCGATAGCTCTCATCTGCCGACCCAGCGCCCGGGCCGACGCTCGGCGACCGCCTTGATGCCCTCGCGATGATCTTCCGTCTTCATCAGTCTCGACTGCTCAACGAATTCGATGTCGGTCTGCGCCTTGACCGCCTCCGCCAGGCCGCGCCGGATCGTGGTCCGGGTTGAAACCACTGCCAGCGGCGCATTCTCCGCGATTTCAGCCGCGAGCGCGGTCGCCGCTTCCCGCAATTTGCTCGCCTCGACCAGAACATCAGCGAGGCCCCAGGCCAGCGCTTCCTCGCCATTGATGCGCCGTCCGGTGAGGAACATCAGGTTGGCTTTCTGATGGCCGATGAGACGCGGCAAGGTGTGCGTCAATCCAAATCCCGGATGAAATCCGATCTTCACGAAGTTGGCCGCGAAGCGCGCCTCGGGCGACGCAACTCGAAAATCCGCCACCAGCGCGAGACCGAATCCGCCACCGATCGCGGGTCCCTGGATCGCTGCGACGATCGGCTTTTTGCAACTGAAGAGCCGCACCGCTTCGGAGTACAGCGGATTTCCGCCCGCCTGGCCGGGCGCGGCGCCGGTCGGCTGTCGATTGGCGAAGTTGGCGCCGGCGCAAAATGATTTGCCCTCCGCCGACAGCACCGAGGCGCGGCAGTCGCCATCATTGTCGAGGGTGTCGAATGCGCTGACCAGATCCTTGATCAGTTGAACGTCGAAGAAGTTGTGCGGCGGGCGATGAATCTCGACCTGCGCCACGTTGCCATTCATCGCGACCGACACGTCGCCATATTTTGCTTCTGTCATGTGAAATCCTCCTCGGGTGCGCGCCCATCATTACAATCACCGGCCCTCGCGGTCGAGTCCGCTAATCGGATCTGCCGGCGCCGGCGCGCCGGTTCATGGTGCTGCGAGTGCTCGCCACGGTGGCGATCTGCGACTGGATCTCGTGATCGCTGCGCAGGAGATTTTTGAAATCCACCTCTCTCAGCACCAGCAATTGACAGTAGCCGCGCGCGTAGACATTGCCCTGGCGGCGCTGGCCGCTGACCAGCGCCATTTCGCCCACGAAGTCGCCCGGGTTCAGCCGGATCTTCTGGCCCACCACTTCCACCTCCATACTGCCCGAGGAGATGAAGTACATCGCATCGGCATGGTCGCCGTCGCGAATGAGCTGCTCGCCGGGAACCGCGAAGCGCGGCCGCAACAATCGCGCGATGGTATCAAGCTGCGCCTCGGTGAGCTTCGCAAACATCGGGACCTTCGAAATCAATGCGCGGGTTTCGAGGCCGAGATCGAGACGCGGACGCACCTCGACCTCGGTGCGGGTAAGCTGCACCTCGCGGCGCAAGGCGCTGTAAAGCTCGGGGCCGATCACGCCGTCTTCGAACAGCGTGCGATACTCCATGTCTTCGCGCCGCAGCCACACCTTGTTGAGGATGCGACGCTCCAGATCCTCGGCATAGGCCGGATACTGCTGCCGCAATGCATCGAGCGCGGCGCCGGTCATCTCATGGCGAGCGCGCAAGACCTCGCGCAGCCGCAATGCCACCGTCTCACCGAGCAGCGGCACCAGCTTCTCCTCGATGTAAGGCTCCAGCTCCTTAAGCACGATTTGCTGGACCAGCAGCGACTCGAAACGATCGGCGAGGCGATCGACCAGTGGTCCCTCGATCCGGAGGTGGCGGTGAACCCAGTGAGCAAATCGAAACTGCCGCGAGAAATCGACCATGTGCCTCGCGGTCCGAAGATACTCAGCCGGATCCCCCGCCCGGGTCCGATCGATGAGCCGTCCGACGAAGGCAAGCATCTCCTCGACGATGCGGCTGGAAGTGGTGCGTTCGGCAAAATGGTGCAACACCAGTTCGCGCTCGTGGCTGGCCAGCGCCGCCAGCCCGAGCAGGAACTGATGGTGGTCGGCATTGCCGGCGTGCGGCGTCGCACCATCAAGAGGCGCCTCGGCTTCAGCCATGACGCGCCCGCGAATCACGTCGGAGACCAGCGCATCGGGAAATTCATAACCGGCGCCGATGGTCTTGACGGTGTCCGAAACGCGCGCGCGCGACAGGCTCAACACCTGATCGCGCAATGCCTGATCGACCGCGGAAAGCCGATCGAGGCCGAGCAGCCGAATCAGCAGCCGCAGCGTCGTCCCATTGATGAGCAGGGTGAACAGAACAAATCCAGTGGCCAGGATGGCGATGAAGCGTTGCACCTCGGGCGTCACTTTGGTGTTCTCGGTCACCGAGAGCGCCAGCACCAGGGTGACTGCGCCGCGCAATCCGCCCCACAGGATGACGGTCTTGTAGCGATTGCTGACGGCCTGGCTCAGGCGCAGCAACGTCATCAGAGGAAGCAATCCGAACAGTACAATCCCGCGCGCCAGCAGCGCCGCGCCGACCAGCACCGCGAGCAAGGTCACATCGTGCGAGCTGACATCGAACAGCATCCGCGGAACCAGCAGCGAGGCGAGCACGAAAATCAGCGAGCTGGCCCAGAACGCCAACTGCTCCCACACCTCGTGCAGAAAATGCCAGTCATCCGGCGACATGCGGCGCTGCGCCATCGCGCTCATCACCAGACCGGCGGTCACGGTTGCGACGACACCGGAGACATCGAGCTGGCGCTCGGCCACGATGTAGACGAGATACGGCAGCGCGAGAGTGAGCGTGACTTGCGCGAGGCGCATATCGAGTAGCCACCGCAACACGCCAACGATGACGCGGGCGCCCACATAGCCGGTGAGGACTCCTCCGACGAAGCTATGTACGAACGTCACTGCCGCCTCGCCGAGGCCGAGCCGCTGCCCGCCGATGAGGCTCTGCATCAACATTACGAACAGCGTGATCGCCGCGGCATCGTTCAGCAGGCTCTCGCCTTCAACCAGCCGGCTCAGGCGTGACGGCGCGCCAACGTCGCGGAAAATCCCGATCACGGCGACCGGATCGGTGGTGGCGACGATCGCCCCAAGCATGAAGCATGCGACTGCTGGAACCGCGACCAGAGGCATCAACGCAGCGCCAATCACGATAGTCGCGACCAACACCGCGACGACCGCGAGCAGCAGAATCGGCGCGGCGTCCTCCACCATGCGCCTCACGTCGATATTCAGCGACGCCTCGAACAACAGAATCGGCAGGAAGATGTCGAGGAACGCTTCGGAATGAAACGGCAGGTTGACGATCACGTTGGCGACCGAAGCGAACCTTTCGAGGCCGGTGGCGCGCATCAGGTACATCGAGGTCAGACCGATCGCGATACCGATAAGCGCCAGCAAAACGGTGGGCGACAAACCGAGGCGGTCGGCAATCGGAGCGCTGAGCGCGACCGCGATCAGCAGAGCGGCGACCAGTAACAGAATGACTTGCAAATCCATGCTGCGAAAAATTTCCGCGCCGTGGGCGATCCCCGGCAGCTTTTGATTTTCCAACTAGTCCGAACGAACGAAACGTATCGCGGGAGCCCCCCGCGTCTGATTAAGGCATTGAGGCAGGGGGTCAGATCTGGAGTCGCGAAAGTCGCGCCTGCGAAACCTCGGCGCCCGCGCGCGTCATCAGCGGCGCCGCAGCGAGCAGCCCGAGCGGTCGAGCCTTCGCGATGAAGCATGTGGCGATCGATGAGAACTCCATCGGCTTCCGGCGCGGTGCGCGAACTACCGGCGCGTTGGCGCAGATTGGCCCAACTGCCGCGGCCGGATGTCCGCTCATGGTGCCGGTATTCGAGCTGGCGATCTGATCGTGCATCGGCGCGGTTCGCGGCGGACCCGCGAGCCAGGTCGCCACCAGGATCATCACCGCCGATGCGGCTATGGCCAGGAATCTCACTGCGGCAAATCTATAGCGCTCGCGCGCACTGCGGCAAGGCTCGTAACAATGCGCATGTTGATCGCGTGGCGTTCGCATGCCAGACCTAGCAATTCAGCACCCCAATCACTATCGATGAACTGCGAATAATTTCCGATGAGTAACGCCGAACGCGCACCAATGCTCGAGGCGATCGAGATCTCGAAAAGCTACGGCGCGCGGCTCGCACTCGACCAGGTCAGCCTCGCCGTGAGGCCCGGTGAGATCGCGGGATTGCTCGGTCCCAACGGCGCCGGCAAAACCACCACGCTGTCGATTCTGTCCACCCTGATGCGGCCCGATCGCGGCCGCGTGCTCATCGACGGCAAGTCGCCCAAGTCGGACCCGCGCGGGCTTGGACGCATGCTCGGGCTGGTGCCGCAGTCGCTCGCGCTTTATCCATCTTTGAGTGCCGCCCAGAACGTGCGGCATTTCGCTCGGATGCAGGGGCTGTCGCGCGCCGAAGCGAGCGATGCATGCGGCCGCGTGCTGGAAGAAGTGGGACTGAGCGAGCGCGCCGAAGACCCGATGCATTCGTTCTCGGGGGGAATGAAACGGCGGCTCAACCTCGCGTGCGGAATCGTGCATCGACCTGCCGTGCTGATGCTCGACGAGCCAACCGTAGGCGTCGATCTGCAATCGCGCGAACAGATCTTGACTCTGGTTCGGCGCTGCGCCGACGCTGGTGCGGCGGTGATATACAGCACCCACTATATGGAGGAGGCCGAACGGATTTGCGATCGGGTGCTGCTGATCGATCGCGGCAAACTGGTAGCCGATGGCACCGTCGAGCAGTTAGTCGCGCTCGGTGGCGGCCGTCCGCGCCTTGAATTGACCTATCGCGGACATTTACCGGAGCGGTGGACTCAAAGCCTCGATGGCGTCAACGAGATCGCGCAGTCGGGTGGCGAAGGACAGCTCTCTTTGGAAATGAATGCGCTCGCGCAGGTGCCGGAAGTGCTCCAGCGGTTGCGCACCTCAAACATCAATGTGCTCGACTTCAGCGTCCATAGCCCGAACCTTGCCGACGCCTTCATCGCGCTAACCGGGCGCAGCCTGCGCGATAACGTTTAGCCGAGACCCAGAATGCTGCGCGCGATATGGCTGACTATCCAGAACGAGGCGCGGCTGCTGATCAAGGATCCCATCGTGCTGTTCATGCTGCTGTTCGCGCCGGTGGTGATCATCACGGTGGCCGGATATTCGCTCGGAGCGCTCTACGGTGGCGGTGGTAATACCTTCCGCCTCCCGGTCGTAAACCATGACAAGGGCGAAGTAGCGGACGGCATCATCGATGCGCTGAACCATCAGCAATCGATCACCGTTGAGCTGCTGGACGACTCCGCTGATGCGCGCCGCCTCGTGAGCCATCGCGATCGCACACCGATAGCGATCGAAATTCCCGCCGGCACCACCGATGCGGTTGCAGCAGGCCGCGATCCGCAACTACGCCTGTTCGTCGATCCGGTCAGGCGGATCGAGGTTGACGCGCTCGAACTTCGCATCGCCGAGCTGTGCCGCAAGGTCAGCATGCAGGCGCGCGCGGCTGCGCATACACGCATCGTGAAGGCTGATGCGCAGTTGCGCGCGACTCTTCGCCATCTTTCGAACGAAGTCGCCAATGAGCAAAAGCAATTCAAAAGCGCGGCAGCGAGTGCGCAGGCCAAGGTGCGGGCATCGATTCGCGCACACATCGAAACCGCACTGAAACGGATCACCGATGAAACTGCGGCGACCATAAAGACACAGGAAGACCAGGCGTGGTCCGGGGTGCAACAGCAGCTCGCGGAGCGCGAAGCTATACTGCGTCGGATTCAGAACTACCTGGCGCAATTGCAGGCGAGCCAGCGCGCCTTCAAGGAATGGCTCGCAAAGCTGAAAACCCTGGCGGGCAGCCACGCATCGGATATACCGCCACCGCCGGCGTTTCCCGCGCCGCTCGCAGAGGCAGATCTTGCGGAGTTGAGCCGGCCCATCACGCCGCCGAAACTCAACGCCACTTTGCCGATGCCCTCGATCGATGCCATTGCAATCGAGATTCCCAAACCGCCGGCCATGCGCGAAAGCAGCACTATCGCCGATCTCCAGCGCTTCGAATCCTCACGCGCGCCGACGCTGCCCGGCTACCTCGGATTCATCGAGCACCCGGCGATCGAGGGCGCACCGACAACTGTTAACGCTTTCGATCAGTACGTGCCCGGCTTCGGCATCACGTTCCTGCTCATCGGGATGATGCTCGGCATCGCGCTGACGCTCTTCGACGAGCGCGACTGGGGCACGCTGCGGCGGTTGCGCGTTAGCGGCGCGCCGCTGACGGGACTGCTGCTGGGAAAACTGATCGCTCGCTTCTTGGTCGGAATCGTACAGATGGTGTTGCTGTTCGCGGTCGGATGGGCGCTGTTCGGAATCACGCTTGGGCGCTATCCGCTCGCGCTGCTGATACCCACCGTCGGGATCTCATTCGCAGCAGCGGCGCTGGGCCTGGTGATCGCGTCGATCTCGCGCGCGCACGATTCGGTGATGCCATTCGGCGTCACCTTGAGCATGGCGATCGCGGCAATCGGCGGATGCTGGTGGCCGCTGGATTTCGAACCGGGCTGGATGCGCGTGCTGGCGCGCTTCGCACCGACGACCTGGACGATGCAGTCGTTCAACGATCTGATGATCCGCAACCAGTCACCATCGGCAACGCTATGGCCCTTCGCCGCGACCATCGCTCTCGGGACTCTGTTCCTCGTGGCGGGTCTGATCCGGTTTGCGACGCTTGAAGAATGATCGCGCCCAGTAGTTGACATTGCCATGATCCGGTGGAACCCTTTCACTGTTCGAAGCCAATTTGTTCCTCGGTTTTGACAATCCCCGATTAAGTTCAGAGCCGCTTGAGAGACTCCGACTGGATGCGTTTGCGCCAAGCCGATTATCGGTAAGCGCCAGCGCGCGCAGCCAGCTCTCCGCAACCCGCGCTCCTGGCGGGACTGATGTCAGGTCGCGGCCCCCAATCGTTTTCTAAACCGTCGCGCGATCGTCGATCACGCGCGTAGATGAAAGGAGGTCCCCAGTATGCTCACCGTTTCTGACAAGGCAGTGTCCATTCTCAAGGCCGCCAAATTGACGGAAGGAGCACCGGCGCGTGCCGGCGTCCGCATCCAGCGAGGTGCCCCAATCGGGGACCGCGAGGCGGTCACACTTAGCCTGGCGATCCGGGAGAATCCGGTGCCGAGCGACGAATCCTTCGAGCAGGATGGCCTTCGTATCTTTGTGGAAGATGCGTTGGTGCAGCCACTCGAAGGCCGCACCCTGGATGTTAATGAAGAGGGAGACCGAGTGCAGCTCGTCCTTCGTTAACAGCATCCTGTAAATGACTAACTGATGAGGTTCCAGGTGCTCGCGCCTGGAGCCTCATTGCTTGAAGCCGCTCTCGCCTTGCAGGACGGAGCGCGATCGCAGAGGATCGCCGATGTGATCCGTCTGTCGCTGCTGAACCTGATGCGCAATCGGCGCCGCACGATTCTGACCGTGCTGGATATCGCGGTCTCAGTCTTCGTGTTGGCAGTTTTGCTCAGTTTGCCGGGGATTGCCGATAGCGTGCTGCGCGATCGCGCCTCTTCATTGCGCGTGATAACTCGCAGCAAAGCCGGTCCGCTTTATGTTCTGCCTGAATCCTATGGGCGCCGAATCGCGAGCCGTCCTCACGTCGAGGCGGTGAGCGCGTTCTCGCTCTTTTTGGGCATCTATCATCTCCCGAGCGATCAGTTCCCCAATGCAGCGATCGATCACGAACAGTTACTGGATATCTGGCCGGACTGGGGAATTTCGACGGTCGCGGCGAATGAGTTCAAGCGCCGCCGCACCGCGTGTCTGGCGGGGCCAGCGCTGATGGAACGCTTTCACTGGCATCTCGGTCAGCAAATCATGTTGCGCGGCACCATCTATCCGGTTGACCTCACGTTTCAGATCGTGGGCGAGCTGGGGGATAAAGCGCCGCCGCCCATCCTGCTTTTTCGCCGCGACTACCTCGAGGAGGCCACCAATCATCGCGCGCAGGTGAACATGTACATGACGAAGGTCGACGATTCGAGCGCCATCCCGGGCGTGATCGCTGATATCGATCGGACATTCGCAAACTCGGGGGCCGACACGAGCACCGAAACCGAGCTCGCGTTTTTTTCGAATATGATCGGCAATTTCCGCGCGTTGTTCGCGATCACCAAGGTGGTGGCCCTGATCGTCGCGCTCACCATCACGCTGGTTACTGCCAACGCGGCCGCCATGTCGATTCGCGAGCGCCGGGCCGAAATTGCGATTATGCGCGCGCTCGGCTTTCAGGCCTCGACGATCCTCGCATCGCTGCTGGGTGAAGGCGCGGTGATGGGGCTGGTCGGAGGAGCCGTCGGAATCGCCGCGTCCTACGCGGTGCTGCGATGGGTGTCGATCGGATCGGCGGCCTTGGGTCCGCTGGGGCTGGCGCTCCGAGTGCCGCCGATGGTCATTCTGGAGGCGCTGACGATTGCGCTACTGATCGGCGCTGCCAGCGCGCTGGTACCCGCAACGTCCGCGGTGCGGCGCAACATCGTCGAAGCAATCCGCAATCTCGGCTAGGACCGCGTCGGCTACACATCGGTCCATTTCCAGTTCGCAATCTCGGGGATATCTTCCAGATGCTCCACCACGTACTTACGATGACGTTCGAGCGCGTCCTGACATAGATCGATCAGGTGCCCGGAACCGGTAATGGTTGACGCCCGGCGCAACGCTTCGAGGCATAGGTGGTAGCGGCTGGTCTTGTTGAGCACTACCATATCGAAAGGTGTGGTAGTCGTGCCTTCTTCTATATAGCCGCGCACATGAAACCGCGGAGAGTTAGTCCGGCCGTGGAGAATCTCATGAATCGCGCGGGGGTAACCATGAAACGCAAATACTACATCCGTGGTGCCGGTAAAGAGACTTACAAAGGTCTCCTCATCAATTCCATGAGGATGCACATCGGGCGGCCATAGTCTCATCAGGTCCACCACGTTGACGACGCGAACTTTCATCGCGGGTAGGTGTTTCCGTAGCAGCCATGCTGCCGCAAGCGTCTCCATGGTAGAAACGTCGCCGGCGCAAGCCAGGACGATATCAGGCTTACCGTCGTGATCGTTGCTAGCCCACTCCCAGCGTGAAGCGCCTCGCGCACAGTGTTCCCGCGCATCGTCAATGTTGAGGTACTGAAGATGAGGCTGCTTATCGATTACAATCAGGTTGATATAGTTATGGCTTCGCAGACAGTGGTCAGCGACCGATAGGAGACAGTTAGCATCGGGGGGCAAATAGATGCGCGTGATGATTCCCTGCTTGGTCAGGATGCTGTCGATGAAGCCCGGGCCTTGATGGCTGAAGCCGTTGTGATCGTTGCGCCAGCAGGTTGAGGTCAGCAGATAGTTAAGCGATGGGATAGGTTTCCGCCAGGGAAGCTCCGTGTCGCAGGTCTTGAGCCACTTGGCGTGCTGGGAAGCCATCGAGTCCGCGATCATTGCGAATGCTTCGTAGGTCGCAAAGACCCCGTAGCGCCCAGTAAGCGTATAACCTTCGAGCCACCCCTGGTGGTTGTGCTCCGATAGCACCTCCATCACACGACCATCGGCCGAAACATGATCGTCGTAAGGATAGACGTTGCTGACCAGGCATCGCTTCTCGGCTTCGAACACTGCACCCAAGCGATTGGAATTGGTTTCATCGGGACAAAAGAGACGGAAATTGCGCTGCCTTTGGTTGTGCTTGAAGATGTCGCGCATCATTTGTCCGAACTGCCGGGTCGATTCATGCAGGGTCGCGCCGTGCTCCTTCACCTCGATCGCGTACTCTGTGTATTCGGGGATCACCAGCGGCTCGGGAAATTCTCCGCCATTCGCGATCGGATTCGCGCTCATTCTGCGATGACCGCGCGGCGCCAACTCCGCGATCTCAGCGTTCAAACGGCCGCGGCGATCGAATAGCTCCTCGGGTCGATAGCTATGCATCCACTCGTCAAGCAACTTCAGATGCGCCGGATTGTCCTTCACGTTAGCGAGCGGCACCTGATGCGCACGGAAGGTTCCCTCGACTTGCAGACCGTCAACGACCTTGGGACCGGTCCATCCTTTGAGCGTGCGCATCACGATCGCGGGCCATCGCGGGCGCCCGTGCACGCCATCGCGGCGCGCGTCATCCTGGATCTTCCGAATCGCCGCGTAACACGAATCCACGGTGGCAGCCATCTTTTCGTGGACTGCCATCGGCTCGTCACCCTCGACGAAGTAAACCTCGTAGCCATGGCCATTGAGCAGTTGACCAACCTCGTCGTCGGTCTCTCGCGCGAGCACCGTTGGTCCTGAGATTTTGTAGCCGTTGAGATGAAGGATCGGGAGCACCGCGCCGTCACGCGCAGGATTGAGAAAATTGATCCCCTTCCATGAGCCTTCGAGAGGTCCGGTTTCCGCCTCACCATCACCAATCACACACGCGACAATAAGATTTGGATTATCGAATGCGGCGCCGAACGAATGCATGAGCGAATAGCCCAGCTCGCCGCCTTCGTTGATCGAGCCGGGAACGTGCGGACCGGCATGACTGGGAATGCCTCCCGGCGTGGAGAACTGGCGAAAAAGAATTCGCAATCCTTCGAGGTCCTGCGAGACCTCAGGGTAGATTTCGGAATAGGTGCCCTCGAGATAGGTCTGGGCGACCACCGCGGGGCCGCCATGACCGGGGCCTGAAACATAGATCATCGATGCGTTGTGCTTGCGAATGATGCGGTTCAAATGAACGTAGACCAGGTTCTGTCCGGGCGAAGTGCCCCAATGGCCCAGCAATCGTGGCTTGATGTGCTCGGCTGTGAGCGGCTCGCGCAACAGCGGATTCTCCTTAAGGTAGATCTGACCAATGGTAAGGTAGTTGGACGCGCGCCAGTAGGCATCGATGAGTTGAAGTTCCCTGGAGGAAAGAGTGTTCGGCATGTTGGTACTCCTTCGCTAAGCGACTTGCTGATACGAACGCAGTAAGCGTCGCGCGGACACCTAGTCAGCTGGGCAAACCCGATGCTTTGCTCGGCGGATCGTGAAGCGCAGCCTGAACTCGCCGCAGATGACGCTGGTGGGATTCGAGTCCCTCGCGCATGAGTCGATAGACGCGGACTTTGGCGACGTCGTTGATCATAAACCAGATCAGTGCATACGCCCACACCAGGAGCGCGTACTTCCATCCGATCGGTTCGACGAACCAACCGTAGACTGCGGCAAGGGTTCCAATAACCTGGGTCGTCTCGGTGGCTGCCACCAGGCGCCAATTGGGCCATGGCCGCTGCCAGAATTCTCCGGGGTTACGAGTGACATAAATAGTGAGATGTCCCGCGACCAGCAGCTTCAGAAAGATGAGGGTCTGAATCGTATGCCGCGGCAGTAGCAAGTATCGTTCGGCGAACCAAAAAAGCCCGAACGATGCGATTACTCCCAATACTCCCAGCACCGAGCTGATGGTAAGCACGCGCTGCATGTCCCAGCGCACCGGACGTTGCGCAACCGGCGCATTGTCGTATGCGATCATCATGATCGGAACGTCGTTGAGGATCGCGATCAAGACGATCATCACCGCGGTAACCGGGTAGAAGTTGAAGATCACGATGGAGAGAGTCATGAACAGCAACACCCGGACGGTCTCTGATATCCGGTAGATCGCGTAGCTGTTCATGCGCTCGAAGATCTTGCGCGCCTCTTTGATGGCGACCGCGATTACTGAAAGTCCCGGCGCGGTCAGCACCAGATCGGCAGCGGCGCGCGCAGCGTCGGTCGCACCGCTGACCGCGATCCCAACGTCGGCCTGCTTCAGCGCGGGTGCATCGTTGACGCCATCGCCGGTCATCCCGACGATATGGCCGTGATTCTGAAGCTCCTTGACGATCTTGAACTTGTGCTCAGGGAAGACCTGGGCGAATCCGTCGATGTTTTCTATCTTATCGATCGCGTCAGGCTTCCCATCAGCGAACAACTCGCCGGCGACTACGATATTGGGACCGAGTCCAAGCTCCCGGGAGACTTCCCGTGCGATCGCGATGTTGTCTCCGGTTACCATGCGCACCTGCAGGCCCATCCGCCGTGCGGTCGCGATGGTTGAAGCCGAGTCTTCGCGCGGAGGATCGGAAAGCGGTAGCAATCCCACGAACTCCCAGTTTCCATCGCTGATCGCGCGTGCGACGCCGAGAGTGCGATAACCCTTCTTCGCGAGCCCATCGACCTCGTGCTCGGCACGATCGCGCGTCGCTGCATCAGGCTTGACCAGATCAAGGATCACCTGCGCCGCCCCTTTGGCGACCTTGAAGGTTTTACCGTCGAGCGCGACCTCAGCTTCGGTCCGCTTCCGAATCGGATCGAAGGGGGAAAAGCGGGTAACCTGATACCGCTTCAGAATGCCCGGATCATGCACGCCCACGAGCACCGCCTCATCGATGGTGTCGCCACCTTCGGTGCGCGACGCGAGCGCCGCGTACAAAATCACTTCGGCTTCGTCGGCAGCTTCAAATGCAATCGGCTTTCCAATCGCGAGCTGGTTTTTGGTGAGCGTTCCGGTTTTGTCGGAACATAAGATGTCCATCCCGGCCATCTCTTCGATCGAAACCAGGCGCGAGACGATGGCGCCCATGCCGGCAAGCATCGAAGCGCCAACCGCCATCGTCACGGACAGAACCGCAGGCAATGCGACCGGGATCGCGGCCACCGTGAGAATCAGCGCGAAGAGCAGCGTCTCGACCATCGGATCGCCGCGAAACATTGCGATTAGCAGGATCAAGATGACCAGGCCGAGAGTAATAAGGATCAGGAAATTGCCGATCTTGAGCACCGCCTGCTGAAAATGGGAGCGGGCCTGCGCGGTTTCGACCAGCTTCGCGGTGCGACCGAAGAACGTATTCATCGCGGTCGCTGCCACCAGCGCCTTCATCTCGCCCATTCGGACTATCGATCCGGAGTAAACGACGTCGCCGGGTTTCTTATCGACCGGCAGTGACTCGCCGGTGAGCGCCGACTGATCGACGGTCAGGTAGTCGCCGTCAACCAGCTTAAGGTCGGCCGGCACGATGTTACCCAATCGCACCAGCACGATATCGCCGGGCACCAGTTCCTTGGCCTCGATCTCGCGCCAGGCGCCGTCGCGCAGCACCCGCGCACGCAATGCGAGATTTCCCTTCAGTGCAGCGATGGCGTTATCGGCTTTGAACTCCTCCCAGAATCCCACGCCCGCGTTCACCGCCAGCATCACCGCTATAATGGTGAAGTCGTCCCAATGCCGGACCGCCGCGGACAGGATCGCGGCGATTTCGATCATCCAGGGGATGGGTCCCCAGAAAAAAGTTACGAAGCGAGCGACGGCGCTGACATGTTTCTCTTCGAGCGCGTTGGGGCCGTATCGCTCAAGCCGTCGCGACGCCTCATCCTGAGTCAGGCCGCGCTCGATATCCGTATCAAGCCCGGCGACGCTTTTCTGGGCCGGGCGCGGATCGGTCCGAGCTTGGTTCTTTTGAGAAACTTCAGATTGCGCGGGAGTTGCCATCTACTCGAAATAGTATGGGGCGAAAAACGATGCGCGGATTTCGGAGCAGACGCTTGATAGACGCATCGAGAACAAAACCGTTACACGGATTTTACTCCGCACGGTCCTTGAGTGCATAGAGAAGCAACGGCGTGAAATCTACGAACGCTCGATGATGTCGGCGAAGGCACGCATCGCTGCGGCCACGAAGGCGCGCACTCGGGCGATGTCCTTCCGGCCGCGTTGGCCAACCATGTCGGTGTGGGTGAAGGAGTCCACGCCCCAGGGCCGCACCGACTCGATTGCCTGCGCGACGTTTTCCGAAGACAGACCGCCGGCGAGAATCACCGGCACCCGCGAGCGCTGCACTACATCGCGGCAGATTGCGTATTCGTGCACTTCGCCGGACGCGCCCTTCGCGCCTGCCTCGAGCATCAGGAAATCGGCACAGTTTTGATGCGCATCGACTTCGGTGAGGGTCTCACCGGCCCGGACCGGAATCGCGCGCAGCAGCCTGACCGGCGCGATGCGTTCGCGAATCCACGCACAATCTTCGGGATCGACTTCGCGCGCGGCGATATGAAGAACGTCAGGCCGCACCGCATCGACCATCGCGCAAATCTCGTCGCGATCGTCCAGCAGCGACATCGCGACACCACGAGCACGCGGCCTGGCGCCGGCAAGGATTTCGCGCGCGAGGTTTGCGGCAACGCCTTCGGGAACCACGCCTGCCTCGGCCACCACCACCCCGATCAGATCGGCGCCGGCTTCGGCCGTCGCGACCGCATCGGCAATCGAGGTCAGGCTGTAGATCTGGATGACCATGATTCATCAAACGGTTGCACAAAAATCACCGCAATGCGATGAGGATGGGAATCGCTCGCGACGAGGTTTTTGCCGTGGAATCGAAAGGCCTGCTCTCGGGTATCCGTGTCATCGACTGTGGAACCTATATCGCCGGTCCAGCGTCATGCACCGTAATGTCGGATTTCGGCGCTGACGTAATCAAGATCGAACGCCCCAGCGGCGATCTATGGCGCGCGTTTTCGCATCTTCCCGGCACCGCCAAGTCCGACCTCGACTGGTGCTGGATTCTCACCAATCGCAACAAACGCAGCCTTGCACTCGATCTCGAAAAGCCTGAAGGCCGCGACGCACTTTTGCGGCTGGTGAAATCCGCCGATGTCTTCGTCACCAACTACCAGGCCCAGCTGCTCCGGAAGTTTCGCATCGGTTGGGACGATCTGCGCCCGCTCAACGATCGCCTCATCTACGCGCATCTCACCGGTTATGGCGACACTGGCGACGATGCCGACGAGCCCGCCTTCGATGCGCTCGCGTATTGGGCGCGCTCGGGTCTCTTCATGAGTATGACCGGGCGCGACGGTACTCCGGCCGGGCCGCGCCCAGGGCTCGGCGATCATCCGACCGCGATGTCGCTGTTTGGCGCGATCATGCTCGGGCTCTATCAGCGCGAAAAGACCGGCCGTGGCGGCAAAGTCGGCACTTCACTGATGGCTTCGGGCGCATGGGCCAATGCATGCGATCTTCAGGCGCGATTCTGCAACGCGGTGTTTCCGCAGGCGATACCCGGTGGTGCGCCGCCCAACCCGTTGGCGGCCGGATACACGACTCGCGATGGCAAGGCCTTCCTGCTCATCCAGCTCGATCCCGATCATGAGTTCCCGCGGCTGTGCGAGGCACTGGGGTTTCCCGACGTCGCGACTACGGAAATGTTTTCCACGAACGCCGCGCGAACCGAAAATCGCGCCGAACTCTATGGCTTGCTGCAGTCACAATTCGAGGCGCGCGATGTCGCTGACCTGCGCGCGCTGTTCAAGAAGTTCGACATCAAGTGGGCGCCGCTGCCGAAGCTCGAGGAAGTCGCAGTCGATCCGCAGATGCGGCATGCGAAAGCGGTGGTGGAACTAGACCATCCAACGCACGGCAAGGTCGAAACGATCAACAGCCCGGTGTTCGTAACCGGGTCGGAAAAGCGCAAGCCCTCGGTCGCACCAGAAATCGGCGCGCACACCCGCGAGGTGCTGACTGAACTTGGTTATTCGCGCGACGCGATCGAAACACTCATTCGGTCGGGGGCGGCGACAGCTGCGAAGTGAAGCGCTGATTCTTGTTGAAGCTAGTGTGAAGAGCGGCCGGACGTCGCGATGGACCTCACACGACCGGAGAATTCTTGAGGTTCAGCCGATCAGCGACATCGGCAATGACCGGGCTGACAGGGCAAATTTCGGAGAGCCATCGCTGCGAGATATTTTCCGCCAGCGCCACATCATGGCCATCGGTGGCCCAGGTCTGATTGCTTCCCGTCATATGGGTGAAGGTCCGTTCACATGATCGGCAGGTAAAGGCGAGTCGGGAGCCGCCACGGGTAACCGAGATCAAGGTTTTCACCTTCCAGTCATGACTCTGCCAGGGATTTTCACTTTTAGTGATATTGCGCATCGCGGTCCCTCGATTCCGTCTTAACGGCGAAGTTGCTACTTGCTGCGTTTGCCGGACTTGGGCTGTTCGATTCGGATCGTGCCACCCTTGATCGACGAGCCTTTCAGCGAACTCATTGCGTGTAGCGCATCCGCGTCAGTTGCCATCTCGACGCATCCAAAGCCTCGCGACTCTCCGGAGACTTTGTCGGTAACGAGTAGTACGCCCCGAACTTCCCCGGCACGAGTAAAGAATTCGCGCAAGTCTTCTCGAGTGATCGTCTCTGCCACGCTATCGAAATATACTCTGGCCATACGCTCCGATCGCCGAAGTGCCGCGAAATCCCTGGACGCGACACCATTAGAAAATGACGGGCGGGCTCGCGCCCGCCCAAGGTTGACTACCAGCGGCCTCCGCCACCGTTGCGATCGCCGCCACCGGAGCGGTTTTCGCGCGGCTTGGCCTCATTCACTTTGAGGTTGCGGCCCATGAACTCGGTCCCGTCCAGAGTGGAGATGGCTTGTGCGGCCTGTTTGTCGTCGTTCATTTCGACAAAGCCGAAGCCTTTGGACTGGCCGGAAAATTTGTCGCTGATCACCGCGGCACTCGCGACGGTTCCGATCCCGGAAAATAGTTCGTTCAGATGTTGGTCGGTCACTGCGTAAGCGAGATTACCGACGTATAGTTTCTTAGGCATGAAAATGCCCTCCTGGTTGTGGCTGGAAGCTCGCGAGCAGAAAAACGAAGGAGAATTCCGCGTTTAGTGAAAGGATGCGTCCTAGCAGTTTCAATAAGAGTACACCGCTGGTCGATCGAATGATAGTAAGGCAGAAAAATAAATCTTGCCGGCCCGGGCGAGTAGTATGTATCCGCGCATACTACCGCCAATGCTCAGTTTTCTCCGCCATTCCTCAATCGACAATGTCGCCAAGTATCATGCTGCGACGGAACCGGATAATGTTTATATTACTCCGGTAGGAACTCTTTCCGAATACACAATTTGGCAAAACCGAGAATGCGTAAGACAGGAGCTTAATTGGAAAAACGAATCAGAGAACGCGCGCGAAAAGAGAAGCAGCAGGAAAAGGAACAGCGCCGCCAGGAGCGCAAACGACAGTCCGAAATCAAGCCCGCGAAAGACGCGGACCTCGAAGGTATGCGACCGGGCCCTCAGCCAGGTCAGATAATCAACATCGACTAACCTTCGCTGCTCAACCCTCGGACGCACCGGCAACGGCCTGAGTGCCGTGATCCGCAGGTCAATCCCGAGCCCGTTGCATTCGTATACCCGTGGAAGCGCCTACCTGAGCCTCGAGGCGTAAATCTCGGCGGCGCGGCCAGAGGATAGCCCTCACTTGCTGACACTTATCAATTCGAAGGGATCCTCATAAACCGGCTTGGTCGTTTCGTGTTTGACGTAGTAACCGACCTCGGGGCTGAACCAGAATATCTCGGTAGGATTCATCCGGGCCACGCCACGGTCGCTGTTCCGTACCCGAATGCGATAGGCGTCGAGTTTTCCGTAAGGAACGGTAACCGATTCGAAAGCCAGTACCTCGACCTCCGTCTCTCCCATGCTATGGCTCGAGTTGCTGACGCTTTTGTAAGTGACTTGCCACTTCTTGCCGACATAGAGCGGGAAGTCCACATAGCCAACCGGCGGGTCGAAGGTGAACTGATGCTGAGCGTCGCGGATGCCGGCCAGCTTCATTTCGGGCGTGTAGAGATAGTCGTATGGCAGTTTTTCTCTGGTATCGAAGTGAAAGACCAGCAATCCGTCTTCTTGGCCCAGGTAATTCATGTCGAAATCGCTGGTTCGGGAGCGAAAAGTCAGCCGGTAGCCCTTTTTAAAAGTCGGCGGCTTCTCCATCCGTTGGCTCGCACCACCGCCGGCACTGGGTGCCATGGCGGCTGCGGCGGCTTCTGACGAAGCAGGCTTTGGCGCCGACCCAGCCCCTTCATGCAACGTCGCAGCACACCCGGCGAACGAAACGGCGATCAGTAACGCGATGACCTTGCCCATTCGATTCCCACCCATTGTCGAAACCTGACTCCGCGCTTCTCTATCATGTCGGTGCATCGACCCCCAAATCGTGATTCTTTTTTTCGAGTTGGCCGGCCCGGTATCGACGGTTCTTTACTGCGGAGTATCATTCGTGGGAAAAGCATTTTGAGAACGCCCGCCGCAGGAGGCAACAATGATCCAGGTAACGGAACTCGGGTACATGGGAATCGGCGTAAAGGACCTCGACGAATGGAAGAACTTCGCCACCAGGATCGTCGGCCTCGAGCTCGCGGATGACGGCGAGCGCGATCGCGCCTACCTGCGGATGGACTATTGGCATCATCGCATCGTAATGCACAGCGACCCCAGCGATGATCTGCAATACCTCGGCTTCCGCGTCGCGGGTGCGGAGGAGTTCGGGGCAATGCAACGTCAGCTCTCGGAGGCCGGCATCAAATTTCGCGTCGGCTCCGAAGACGAAGCTACCGAGCGTCACGTCCTCGAAGTGCTGAAGCTTCAGGATCCAGGCGGGAACCCGGTCGAGATTTTCCATGGACCCGAGACCCTGTTCCACAAGCCGTTTCATCCGGGACGCCCGATGCATGGAAAATTCAAAACCGGCACCGGAGGCCTCGGGCATTGCATCATTCGCGAGCAAGATCCTGTCGCGGCGCAAAACTTCTACCATGCGCTGGGTATGCGCGGCGGTGTTGAATACAAAATCCGCATGGGCAAGAACACGATGCTCATCCGGTTCATGCACTGTAACAGCCGCGACCATACGGTGGCCTTTGGCATCCCTGACACGCGCCGTATGCTCAACCACGTGATGCTTGAGGTCGACAACCTCGACGATGTCGGTATGACGCACGACCTGGTTCGCGCCGAGAAGATTCCCGTGACCATCAGAACCGGCAAGCATTCCAATGATCACATGTACTCGTTCTACTTCCGCAATCCGTCGGGATGGATGATCGAGTACGGATGCGGCGCACGCGATGCGACCTACCAGTCCGAATACTTCGTCCAGGACATTTACGGCCATCAGCCGGAGGACGGCGGGTTCGGGCCGATGCCGGAGCAGCCCCTGAAGTAGAACCCGGAATAGAAATGGACCTTCAGCTCAAAGGAAAAACCGCGCTGGTTTTCGGCGGCAGCAAGGGCATCGGGAGAGGCATCGCCGATGCGCTTGCGGCGGAGGGCGTCGCTGTCGCGATCGTCGCTCGCACCCAGGAGACTATCGATCGCGCAGTTTCTGAAAGCGTTGTGCGCGGATGCCGAATGATCGGGATAGCCGGCGATCTCGCGAATTGGCCGAGCGTCGAAGCGGCGGTGAAATCGGCACGCGATCAGCTCGGACCCATCGACATCCTGGTGAACAACTCGGGTGGCCCACCGCCCTCAGGCGTCGTCGGGGTGAAACCCGAGGTGTGGGAGGCGCAGTTCCAGGCGATGGTGATGCCGTTTTTTCGGGTCACCGACATGCTTATCGGTGAGATGCGCGCCCGCAAATGGGGGCGCATCCTCAATGTTGCCTCCTACAGCGTGATCGAGCCGATTCCAACCATCGGCATTTCAAACACGCTGCGTAGCGCGATCGCAGGATGGGCCAAAACGCTCGCCGGCGAGGTCGCCCGCGATGGCATCACGGTAAACATGTTGCTGCCCGGCGTCATCGCCACCGACCGCTCCAATCAGCTCCATCAAGCGGCCGCAAAGCGTCAGAACATTTCAGTCGAGGAAGCCCTCAAACGCTTCGAAGCCACGCTACCGGTAGGCCGCATGGGCACCGCCGCGGAGTTCGGCGCGGTCGCGGCATTCCTTTCAAGCCCGCTGGCGGCTTACGTTACCGGCTCGATGATTCGGATCGACGGCGGCCTGACCCGCTCGGTGTAAGTCGCTGCGTCAATGAGAACGCAGGTAGGTATCGTCGGCGCAGGACCTGCGGGCCTGATGCTCTCGCATCTGCTTCATCTAAATGGCATCGAATCAATCGTCATCGAGGATCGCAGCCGCCAATACGTCCAGGAGCGGGTGCGTGCCGGCTTGCTCGAACAAGGCACCGTCGATCTGATGATCGAAACCGGGGTCGGCGAGCGCCTCAAGCAACTGGCCCTCATTCACCATGGCATTGAGCTGCGCTTCGACGGACGCCGGCATCGAATTGATTTCGCAGACCTCACCGGCAAAAGCATCGCGATCTACCCGCAACAAGAGGTCGTCAAAGATTTAACCGACGCGCGCTTGAACGCAGGAGGCTCGGTAATCTTCGAAGTCGAAGATGTATCGGTGGACGGGTTTGAAGGATCGACGCCGATCATTCGGTTTCACAAAGACGGCATCGCGCAACAGATCGAATGTGACTTCATCGCCGGATGCGACGGGTTCCACGGCATTTGCCGGCCGACCATCGCCGGCGTTCTGACCATCTTCGACAAAGTATATCCATTCGGCTGGCTCGGCATTCTCGCGGAGGTGGCACCATCGTCGGACGAACTGGTGTATGTGAATCACGAGCGCGGCTTCGCGCTGCATACGATGCGCACGCCGCATCTCACGCGCCTCTATCTGCAGTGCGAACCCGATGACCTTATCGATAACTGGTCCGATGCGCGCATCTGGGAGGAACTGCATCGACGCTTCGCCACCCGCGACGGATGGAAGCTCAATGAAGGGACCATCACGCAAAAGGGCATCACCGAGATGCGCAGCTTCGTGGTCGAGCCGATGCAGTACGGGAACCTGTTCCTCGCCGGCGACGCCGCGCACATCGTGCCGCCGACTGGCGCCAAGGGCCTCAACCTGGCGGTTGCTGATGTGCGCGTCCTCGCACGGGCGATGGACGAGTTCTATCACAAGGGTTCGCGCGAGCTGCTCGATCGATATTCGGAGATTTGCCTGCGCCGCGTATGGAAGGTGCAGCGCTTCTCGTGGTGGATGACCTCGATGTTGCATCGCTTCCACGATGACAACCCATTCGATCGACGGCGCCAGAGGGCGGAGCTTGACTACGTCACCAGCTCGCAGGTCGCGGCGCAGAGCCTCGCAGAGAACTACGTCGGCCTCCCAATGGAGTGATCCTTCCTTCTTAACTCTCTCCCCCGATGGGGGAGGCCGGCCGCGAGTCCGCGAGCGGTCAGGCGAGGGACCTTATCCAGCGCGTCTTCGCGCGATTATGGAATTTTGCTCCTGGACGATCTCGGAATGAGTTAATAGCTCGAGTTCGCTCCAGAGCAGAATTCCTTAGTCGCGTGCGAAGCGCCCGCTGAACAAGGTCCCACTCCAGGTTCCTCGCGGACTCGGAACAACCTCGCCCATCGGGCGAGGGTGGTTCATGCGGACTGTTACTTCGCGCGAGCCGCTCGCTTTTTGACTGGTGGCTCAAGATAGCGTCGGAGGTGCTCGGCGCCCATCCGTAGCGCCTCGTTCATCCGCTTTTGCCAACCCGTGCCGGTAGCTTTGAATGTGGCGAGGACGTCCGGATCGACCCTTATTGAGATGGCCCGCTTTACCGGGGCCTTCTGACCCCCGCGCTCGCCGCGCCTGCGCGCGGAATCTTCCGCCCAATCGGGATGAATGAGACGCGACGGTACCGCACGCTTGAAATCTTCTTTCGTCCACTCAGGATTTTCTTCATCAATCAGGTAAGGGTTTGGTTTCTTCATAGTGTTTCATTTCACGTTCGTTCGCCCGTCTCAGGCTGATAATCCGCAAATTCTCGCCACGCCGAACATACACCATAACAGGAATTCGGTTTCTAATTATTCCAGTTGCCTTCCTTCGCTCTTCGCCGTGGCGACTGGATGAAATATCAACTGACGACCCCCAATCGAACTCGGTCGCGAGGCTGAATGGAAGGCCGCGCTCGCGCTCATTGCGCTTGCTTTTGAGTTGATCGAACTCGATCTCCAAGTTTTAATTGTATATACACCACCATTGCCAGGATCAACGCTTCTTCCAGTCGCCGCGCAGGAAGGACTTCGCGGTCGCGACGAAGTAATCCTTTGCCTCCGCAAAAATCGGGCTGTGGCCCGCGTTCGGAAGCACCATCAGATACGCGCGCGGGATCGCTGCGTACATTTCCGTCGCGATGCTGAGCGGATAGAGGGGGTCGCGATCGCCATACACGATGAGCGTATCGGCCGTGATCTTCGCGAGGTCGGCACGGGTGAAATTCATATCATCGTAGCTGTCCTTGAAACTGTTCCCCTGCCGGAACAATGCGCGGATCTGATCGTCGCCATTCTGGTGACGCTGCCGCATTTGCGCGAGTTCTTCGGCCGGCAAGCCCTCGAACGAAAAATGTTGCATGATGGCGCGCGCCTGATCCGGAAAGTGCGTCGTCGCACTAATGATGACCATCGCCTCGATGCGCGAGGGCTGCTGCATCGCCATATGCAGGAAGGTGTTGCCGCCGCCGCTGAGCCCGATCGCCTTGAATTTCCCGATCTTCAGATGATCGAGTAGCGCGAATATGTCGAGCGCGCTTTGCCGATGCGTAAAGTCGCCGCTGGGATTGGTCGAGCCTCCGTGGCCTCGCAGGTCCGGGATGATCAGCCGATAGCTCTTCGCCAATTCGTCGAGGTCAAAGACATGTCGCCAGTCAGAACCCGCGCCGGTGAAGCCATGCAGCAGCATCAGCGGCTCACCCCCGCCGCGGATCTCATAGTGCAACTCGATGTCGTTGATCGAAACGGTTTGGCCGGCAGTGGTTTCCGATTTCATTCACCCTCCCGAGGCGGTCGGTGGTAAATAGGGAGCTACATCTTAAGGAAGAGGTTCGGAAACGTGAAGATCGGACTATTCGCAATGGTTTCGGGTCGCGGCAACACGATGGAGCTGATGAAGGCCTACGCCTCTAACGCCGAGCGCCTCGGCTTCGCGACCGTATGGGTTCCCGAGCACGTCGTGCTGGTAGACAAATACGCCTCGAAGTATCCCTACAGCACCGATGGCGTTCTGCCCGCGGCGACCGACGCGCCGATCGCCGATCCATTCATCGCGCTGACCGCGATGGCGAGTGCGACCACCCGGATTCGCCTCGGAACCGGCATCTGCCTGGTGCCCGAGCACAACCCTGTAGTGCTGGCGAAGGTGGTGGCGACGCTGGATTGGCTGAGCAACGGCCGCGTCGCGCTCGGGGTCGGCATCGGATGGCTCGAGGAAGAATTCCAGGCCATCGGCATTCCATGGGAACGGCGCGCGGCGCGCACCCGCGACTGCATCAACGCGATGCGCAAGCTGTGGGGCGATGCGATCAGCTCGTACAGCGGTGAGTTCGTGAAGTTCGAGGGCGTGCGCTCCAATCCGAAGCCAGTCCGCGGCGCCGATTTACCGATCCTGTTCGGCGGCGAAAGCACTCCCGCGCTCCGCCGCGTCGCCGAGTACGGCAACGGATGGTTCGGCTTCAATGTGACGCCCGACGAGACCGCCGCGAAGCTGCGCAAAATGGAGGAAATGCTCAAGGTCAACGGCCGCAAGCTCTCCGATGTCGAGATCATTGTGTCGCCGTACACCAAGCAGATCGTGCCCGACGACCTCAAGCGCTATCGCGATGCGGGCGTGCAGGAGATGGTGGTGGTCAACATCCGTCCGCCCCAGACCGTTCAGGAAGCCTCATCGCGATTGGAGGAAGCCGCAAAGACCTGGCTCGAGCCGGCCTCCAAGCTGTAGGAAACCCACCGGGAATGCCCCTACCCGCCACGATCTGTGGACGGTAGGGGCGCATCGCGATGCGCCCGTCGAATCTTTGACGCTTTGGTCATTTGGACTGGGCGATTTGTCGACCGGCTGACGATCGGGCGTCCTCATAGATCATGGGATGCGCTTCGCGCGATAGGGATTCATCGGGTCGTTCGCGAACGACCCCTACGGATGCCGATTACATGGAATCGCATAGGGACAACGAAGCCGAGATATTGCGCCTCGATAACGAATGGAACGATGTCTATCGGCGCGCCGACCGCGCGCCGCTCGCCTACATCCTGGCGGATGATTTCACCGGTCTGACGGCTTCCGGCGAACCCATCACCAAGGCCGCTCTGATGGTGAACCCACCGGGGGCGCGGGCCGGATTGGCGGCATTCAGTGAGCAATTCGTGCGGGTGTTCGGAGACGCCGGCATCAGCCGGGGACGCCTGCAATTGGAATTGGACGACCGCCGCATCGATCAACGTTTCCTGCGTGTCTTCGCCAGGCGGGACGGAGTTTGGCAGGCGGTCTCGGTCGCCGTCACTCCAGTCCCTGCCTAGCCCGATGTGCTGGTCGGAGCGCATCGCGATGCGCACCGACCAATTTTGATGCGTCGTGCAGCGTATCAAGGGGGCTGGACAACTTGATGTCATAGGGAAATGCTAATGGGTTATGGCCGCGTCTCTTGCGGCCCTTTCCAAGGAGGACCCCGCTATGGCAGCGAGTCCCGTTAGTATCCCCTCCCCCACTTCAGCGTCTGCATCGGTCAGCCGGCGACGGCATCCGTTCGCGCTCACGCAGCGCAGGCTGGAGGCGAATCGGCGCAATGCCGCCCGCTCGACCGGCCCGCGTACTCTGGCCGGAAAGGCGCGGGTCGCTCGCAATGCCATCAAGCATGGCTTCTTCGTCGCGCAGCAGCGATGGAGTCCGAGCCAGCAAAGCGACTTCGATGAGTTGCTGGCGGACCTTCGCGACGACTTCGCGCCCCAGAATCCGGTGGAAGAAACCTGCGTCGCAACGATTGCGGAATGCTACATCCGGATGGCGGCGCTGCTGCGCTACGAGAATATCGCGGCGCTCGAATACCATAAGCGGCAGGATCGCGGGCTGAACGAACGCATCGCGGCGGCGAGTCCCGCCGAGGCTGCAAGCCTGGAAGCCTCGCGCGAGGAGCTGCGACGCGCCGGTCTGTGGCGGCCGATTCTGCCCGGTCCGCGCGAGACGGCTGCCATTGTCCGCTACCAGGGCAGCCTCGATAGGACCATCCATCGGACGCTGGCTGAACTGGCCGAGCATAAGAGGATGAGGGGCGCGCAATCGAAAATGCAAAAACAAACCCACTTCACGGCATCACCGGGAAGTGCTACCGAGGCTGCCGAATGGCCTCCGATGGCACGATCTCCATTGGAAAAAACGCGAAAACAAAGCCATTCGGATGAGCTGGTGGCAAATACGAATAATGAAAAAACAAACCCATTAAGTTCAATGTTTACGGGCAATCGTCACGAACGGCGACGCGCCAAAGCCCTCGCGATGCGCCGCCGATAAATGAGGTCGGACTTGGTTTGACTGACTGCAAAATTTTGAAACAGACCCGTCTGCGATTTTACCCTCATCCGAAAGCTGGGAGGGGACAGTCCTCAGACCTTTTAGGTGCCTCAAAACGATACAGATGGAGCGAATCACCCGTGCCCTTCGGCCACCCGATCGACGGTCAAGCGTCCAGAAGCGGCAGCCGATGCTGGCAAGGAACGTGCTCATTCACGATCGGAGGGATATCAGCAATCCGGCGGCTCATGTTGGTCGGCCTCGGGAGGAGTATGGCGCCCCGCGGCTGGAGGAAGCGGCGCGAACCCGGCTCGATCCCGCCATGAAGCTCTGAGGTCTCACAATGATTTGGTGGGCGCGATACGCCTGATCGCAAGCGCTGCTGATCGGCCGGTAGTTTGCGAGAATAGTGCATCGCAACGAACTTCGATGCGCGTGGCGAAAATATTTTGGGCATCAATCTCAAAATCGCGCGGAAAGCCTTGCAATATGCACGGTCGCTAGTTGGAACCAACTCCCTTACTAGAGGATCATGATGCCTTCGGGTGACCCCCTATCCCGAGCCGTCCGGCGGCAAACGCCGCCTTTTCAAAAATTTTGCGGCTCGGCAGGGCCGCTCAACATTTTTGGCATACTCCAAGGTTAGAAAAATTCCCCAAGGCAAAAACGGCAAACGGCGACCTCTCTCGCGGCTCATTATCGGGAAGCCACGGGATGTCCGCGAACCTGGAATCTTCCACAGCCTCTCGCTGGTAGCATTTCTGGCGTGGGTCGGACTCGGCTCCGACGGGCTGAGTTCCTCGTGTTATGGACCCGAGGAGGCCTTCCTTGCGCTCGGATCGCATCAATACCTCGCGGTGTTCCTCGCGCTGATGATGGCGATCACGGTTTTTGTCATCGCGACATCATATTCGCAGACCATCGACCTCTTCCCCACCGGCGGCGGCGGTTATCTGGTCGCCACCACTTTGTTGGGAGCGTATCCAGGACTCATTTCCGGAAGTGCGCTGGTAGTTGACTACGTACTGACGATTTCGATTTCGATCGCAAGTGGCGCCGATGCGATCTTCAGCTTCCTTCCTGTCTCCTGGGGCCCCTGGAAGCTGGCGGTCTGCGCCTTGGTCGTTTTCCTGATGGTGATGATGAACCTTCGCGGGGTGAAGGAGTCGGTGCTGTCGCTGCTACCGATCTTCATCGCCTTCATCATCATGCACGTATTTTTGGTCGGCTATGCGCTGGTGAGCCACGCCGGCGAGATTCCCACCGTATTTCATGCGGCGGCCAAAGAAGCGCATACCACCGCGACTCTGGTCGGATGGTTTGTGCTGCTCTCGATATTCTTTCGTGCCTATTCGATGGGCGGCGGCACTTACACCGGGATCGAAGCGGTCAGCAATGGATTGCCGATATTGCGCGAACCGCGCAACGTCACCGGCAAGCGGACCATGATCTACATGGCGATTTCGCTGGCGTTCATCGCAGGCGGAATTTTGCTCGCCTACCTCCTGGAGCACGTCGAGCCAGTTACCGGTAAAACGCTCAACGCGGTGCTGTTCGAGCATGTCGCCGCGAATTGGAGCCTCGGCGCACCGATCATCACATTCGCGCTGATTACCGAGGGCGCGCTGCTGTTCGTCGCCGCGCAAACCGGCTTCATCGATGGTCCCCGAGTCCTCGCGACGATGGCGCATGATAGATGGCTGCCGCGACGCTTCTCGTACCTGAGCACGCGGCTCGTCACTCAGGATGGCGTGCTCGCGATGGGACTCGCCGCCGGGGTGGTTCTGCTCGCCACCAAAGCGAGCGTCGACCTGCTGGTGGTGCTGTACGCAATCAATGTGTTCGTGACGTTCACGCTCTCGCAGCTCGGCATGAGCGCCCATTGGTGGAGCGTACGCAAAACTGAGCGAGGATGGGCGCACAAGCTGCTGATCAACGGAATCGGCTGCGCCTTCACCTTGTCGATCCTGCTGATCACGCTGGTTATCAAGTTCCACGAAGGTGGATGGGTAACCATCATAATTACCGGCGCGCTGGTAGGATGTTGCTTCATCGTGCGAGGTCACTACGACCACGTCGCACTCGCGGTGCAGAAGCTTGAAGCGGATATCCTGCCCAAGCTGTACACCGCCCAGCCGGTCGAACCCGGATTGCGCGATCCCGACGCCCCCACTGCGGTGATCCTCGTGAGTGGATTCAATGGTCTCGGCCTCGCCACGCTGCTGCAAATCGAAGAGTTGTTCCCGAAACAGTTCCGCAACATGGTGTTCGTCGGGGTTGGCGAAGTTGATTCCTCGCAAATGCGCAGCCGTGAGCAAATCGAAATCCTCGAAAGCCGCATGAAGGACGACCTTCAATCCTATTGCGACCTGGCGTCGCAACTGGGATTTCACGGTGAGCAGCGCGCCGGCCTGGGTCCGGATGTTGTGCTCGAACTTCGCAACGCCTGCACCGAAGTGATGAACACCTTCTCGCATTGCGTATTCTTTGCCGGCAGTCTGGTGTTCGAAGACGAATCGGAAGGACTCATCGAGCGCTTCCTGCACAACCACACCGCCTACGAAATTCAGCGCTGGTTGCAGATCCAGGGCCGCAGCCTGGTCATCCTGCCGGTATGCGTGAGTCTTAACACTGCGGTGCATCCGGCCGCTCCAAACGGAAAGAGCGCGCCACCTAAGGTCGAGGGCGCCTCTCGGCCGCGACGCCATCGCCTCTCCGCGCACTAAAGAAGTCGCATCGACGGAGCGGTACCCAGGGGGCATGAGCCCCCTCCTCTCGGTTTCGAGCGCCTCGAGAGTCTTCGCGGTCGCGCTTGCAAGGACGGCGCAACGCGCTATGTTTCGAGCGATCGCAGCCAGGACGCGTCGAGAATCTTCATGAATCGCAGCATGCCACCATTTCGCGCCGATCATGTCGGGAGCCTTTTACGCACGCCCGAGGTGCTGCAGGCGCGCGACGATCGCCACCAGGGCCGCATCTCCGACGCGCAGTTACGCGCGATCGAGGACACGGAAATTCGCAAAGTGGTGAAGATGCAGGAAGACCTCGGGCTGCGTGGCGTTACCGATGGCGAATATCGGCGCGGCTCCTGGCATATGGATTTCCTTTACCAGGTTGGTGGCGTCACCAAGGCGCATGACAACCTTAAAGTGACCTTCCACAATGAACAGGGCGATCTCGAATTCACCCCGTCAGCGCTTCGCGTCAGCAGCAAATTGAGATTTGAGAAATGCATCTTCGCGGAAGATTTCCAATTTTTGAAATCGGTCGCCAGGGCCACCCCCAAGCTGAGCATCCCGTCCCCGAGCATGATGCATTATCGCGGCGGACGCGCGGCAATCGACGCATCGGTGTACCCCGACCTCGAGGAGTTCTGGCACGACCTCGGCGCCCTGTATGCCGACCAGATCGCGGCGCTGGGAGGGCTAGGCTGCACCTATCTCCAGCTCGACGACACCAGCCTCGCGTATCTCAATGATCCGTCGCAACGCGAATACATCGGCCGGCTCGGCGGCGATGCGCAACGCCAGCATCTCATCTACATCCGCCTCATCAATGCGGCGCTGGCGAAACGACCGCCCGATATGACGATTTGCACGCATATGTGCCGCGGCAATTTTCGATCTTCATGGGTCGCCTCGGGCGGTTATGACTACGTCGCGGAAGCGCTGTTCGGCGAACTCAAGGTCGATGGATTTTTCATGGAGTATGACGACGCGCGCTCGGGCGGCTTCGAGCCTCTGCGTTTCGTCCCGAAGGGCAAGATCGTCGTGCTCGGTCTTGTCAGCAGCAAGCACAGCGTGCTCGAGAGCAAAGATGCTTTGAAACGCCGCGTTGACGAAGCGGCCAGGTACGTGCCACTCGATCAGCTTTGTCTCAGTCCGCAATGCGGCTTCTCATCAACCGTCGAGGGGAACACGTTGACGATCGATGACGAGATCGCCAAACTTCGGCTCGTCGTCGAAACTGCGCGCGAGATCTGGGGCTAGCCGCATCGGCGAAGCAATCAGGAGAATCCAGGTGGCGGAATTTTACCGTGCGGAAGTAATCGGCTCGATGCTGCGGCCCGCCTATTTGAAGGAAGCACGAAGCCAGTGGAGCGCGGGCAAGCTCTCCACCAGCGCGTTCAAAGAAGTTGAAGACCGCGCCGTCGATGACGCCATCGCGTTGCAGGAAAAAACCGGGGTCGACGTCATTACTGACGGCGAAATGCGACGCACTCATTTCATCGCACCATTGACCGACGTGATTTCGGGCGTCAAGGAAATTCCCGCCTTCACCCGCGTCTGGCGAAAGCCGCATGCGAAGGATCAGAAGGCGGAGGAGACCAACATCCAGGTGCAATATGCGGTGGTCGAAAAAATCCGCCGCCAGCGATCGCTCACCAATGAAGAATTCACCTATGCGCGCCGCCGCGCGCGTCTCCCGCTCAAAGTGACGCTGCCGAGCCCCCTGATGATGACGCTGCGCTGGTCGCCGGAGTATTCGCGCGACGCCTATCCGGATCCCTTCGATTTGTTTCGCGATGCGGCCGACATTATGCGCCAGGAGGCCCGCGAACTGGCCGCGCTCGGATGTGAGTATATCCAGCTGGATGCACCGGAACTCGGCATGCTGTGCGATCCGGAACGGCGCCGTCAGGACTTCGCCGAACGCGGAATGGATCCTCAGCGAATACTCACCGAGGGCATCGACATCATCAATTCAGTCGCCGATGTTGCAGGCGTCGATTTCGCGCTCCATCTTTGCCGCGGTAACAACAGGGGCTACTACGTCGGCGAGGGCGGCTATGAAGCGGTCGCGAAAAACGTCTTCACTCGCGCGCGCAATTTTTCGCGCTTCCTGCTCGAGTACGATGACTGGCGCTCGGGCTCGTTCGAACCGTTGCGCGATATTCCCAGTGACAAAGGTGTCGTCCTCGGCCTTATCTCGAGTAAGCGCATCGAACTGGAGCCGCGCGAGGAAATCATGCGGCGTATCGACGAGGCCAGCCGCTTCTTTCCGCGCGAGCAGCTAGGACTCTCGACCCAGTGCGGCTTCGGCACGGTTTGGGAGGGCAACCCGATACCCGAGTCGACGCAGGAAGCCAAGTTGCGGTTGGTCGCCGACATCGCGCGTGCGGCCTGGCGTTAGCGTTGCGCCCTCCATATGTGGGGCCTCCGCACCATGTGGTCTGGTTGCGAGGGCTCTTCGGATTCCTGCTCGTCCGGTCGTTGGACCACGATCTTTTGCGCAGGATTGAAGTAGCGCATCTGTAAATTGTCGTGCTGCTCACCGGTCTGGCGCAGTTGCTCCACCATCCGCGCCTTGTAGAGGACGGAAATGCAAAATATGACCAGCGCGATCACCGCTACGATCAGAGCGTAGTCAGCCGTCAGCGCGGATTGCCGGGTCAGCAATCGAACTGAATTCTGGAGATCCATAACCAAGCCGGCGTTATTCAGCCGACCGACCCGAAGCCGACAACCAGGTATGGATCGCCGCCCAAGGCGATCGAAGAACTGCGCTCAATGAACTCCCCCCCTTCGTTCAAATCAGGCAGCACCAGACATCGAGGAAGCGTATGTGGGTTAACCAAGCGAGTCTAATCGCCTCGTGCATTTGATGGCGCAGCAGGGGCTCCCGCAGATTCGCAACGCACCAAAGCGAAGTGGGCGCGGAATCTCTCCCGCGCCCACTTCCGGGGAATCCGACGATCCCTCCCCTATGCTCGCTTTCGCGATCGTCGAATTCGATCGAGGATAAACAGGATGTCTTCGCTACCCGAGAGCGTACCGAATGGAGCAAAAGTCTTCAGGATTGCAATTTCGTCGTCGGTGACGTGAAACTTGGCGAGCAGCACGGAATCGCCAAGAAACTCTTCCCAAATTTCGCGTCGACTTCGCCGAGTGGCCAACTCCTTCGCCATCGCTGGGCTCCTTCAGGTCGCGGTCCGGCGCTCAGGTTTCACCGCGCAATCAACTGCCGACTTCGCAGAATGTGAAGTACGATTGGTAGCAATTCTGTTCGTTACGTACATATTTGCTACACTTCTCACCACAATGTTTGGATTGTGCTCTCAAGCGATGTTGCAGATCAAGTGAATTTGTTGCATCTACGTTAGTTTTTATCGCTTTTGCAACCATTTCACCCATCATGGCAGCACCTATCAATCTCTATCAATTAGTCGGAATATGTAGCCCTATGTCGCATAAACAATCTTTTTGTCGAGTAGGGATTAATCCAGGCGACCCGGCGTATCCGCGATGGACGCTACAATTCCCGGAGCTCACACCTTTGATGCGGGATGCGATCAGCTGAAACCGGCGCGTGAGGCCGCGCCACAGGCGACAAGTGGTCGGTCAGCGCAGGCCGTAATCCTTCATCTTGCGCTGGAGCTGAATGCGCGACAGTCCGAGCATTTCCGCCGAATGCGAAACATTGCCGCCGTTGCGTGCAAGTACGTCGGCGATAAAGCGCGCCTCGAAACCCGACCGCGCTTCCCGTAGCGTCGGCGATCCTTTGGCGCTCTTCGGAGCCGCGTCTTCTAACTTCGCGGCTACCGTCTTTTCGGCTGAAGCCGGCTCGACCGACGGAGCGGGGGTAATTTCTATTCCTCCACGAACATCGGCGGATAGCTGTTCGGGCTTGATCGAAGTTTCGCTGTTGGGCGTCAGCACAATAGCGCGTTCGATCTCATTCTGCAGTTCGCGAATATTTCCCGGCCATTGATAGCGTTCGAACAGTTCGAGCACCATCGGGTCGAGGCCGCGAATTTCCTTATGATGGCGCGCGTTGGCCAGCGACATGAAACGATCCGCGAGCAGTGGAATGTCTCGCCGTCGCATCCGCAAAGGGGGCAGCCGAATCGGGAACGCGGCGAGACGGTAGTAAAGGTCGGCGCGAAAGGTCCCGGCTGCGACCGCCGCGCGAAGGTCGCGATTGGTGGCCGAAAATACCCGCACGTCAACCCGCTCGGGGCGGGTGTCGCCCACCGACATGATCTCGCCGTCCTGCAGCACCCGCAGCAATGTGGGCTGCATCGAAAGCGGCATCTCTCCGATTTCGTCCAGGAAGATAACTCCTCCGTTCGCCGCTCGAAACAGTCCTGGCTGATTGTGAGTAGCGCCGGTAAAGGCGCCGCGCCGGTGCCCGAACAATTCGCTCTCCAGGAGATGTTCGGAGAGGGCGGCGCAATTGACCGCGAGAAAGGCCTTATCGGCGCGAGAACTCATGCGATGGATCGCGCGGGCCACCAGCTCCTTGCCGGTGCCGGTTTCCCCCTCCAGCAGAATCGCGATTGAGGGAGCCGCCGCTGCGCTGTCCATCAGGCGAAACACTTCGGTCATTTCTGGACTCGCGCCGATCACTTCCGAAGAGATTTCGTGCCGCGCCAGATCGCGCCGCAACGCACCGACCTCGGTACGCAACTTTTCCGCCGAGGTTCGCAGCATCCCGACCCGACTGGCGTTGTTGATCGCGAGCGCGATGCTGTCCGCGAGCGCTTCCAACAAGGCAACGTGATCGTCGCTGAAGCTGGGCCGGTTGATTGGATTCAGCACCTCGATAACGCCCAGGCGCGTGTCGCCGGCCATCAGAAGAGCCGCGATGATGGAGCGGGTTTGGAAACCGGTGTGCTTGTCGATTACGGAATAAAAGTGGGGATCTTGCTGGACGCTGTCGATTCGAACCGAGTGCCCGTTGCGCAGGACCGCGCCCGCCACACCTTTAGAAGAGTCGAAGCGCATATCGGAAAGGCGCGCCGCGACTTTTGGGTCGAGGTCGGAAAAATACGGGAAGTAGAACTCGTTGCGCTCGGCATCCAGCAGAATTACCGAGACCGCTTCGGCGTCGAACACTTCACGGCATTTGCGCACCACCAGACCGAGTAGCTCATCGAGTTCGAGCCGGCTGGCAAAGGTGTGACCAAGTTCGTAGATCAGCCGATGCGGTAGATTGCTCTTGCCGTTATCCATACTCCGCGCCGAGCGTGCCGCTTGACGCATCATACAAGAGACCGCGGCGTCACGCCTAGCGCAGACCATGGGATGGAGGAAGGCGCGTCCCGCGGTGTCGTACGATCTGGCCCCTCTTTAGGACAACTCAGATCAACGTCCACGTGACGCGCCTAGTTTCCAAGCTCCGGTTCTCGGCGACCCGGAGCTTCAATCATCTCGCGCACACGCGCGATGCCCACCTGGGTCGTCAGGTAGTGCACCATGCCCTGGGCCAAAGTGGCGGCGGCGGTCATGATCTTTTCCTGCGCCTCGATGGTCATCTCGTCAGTCATTTCGAAGCCGAGGCTGCGCGCACCAGCGAACAGCATTGCTTCGCACAAGTCCGCGAGATCGGGAGACCCATCGTCGGCCACAGGTCGGAGGATTTTTGGTATTGAGATCATCGGGTTTTCGCCCCTTTTGCTCCCCTGCTCACTTCTTCAGCACGGCGCGTGCCAATCGAATCCGGCAGATAAAGCCTTCAACTGGCCTCCTTTTCCTGCAATCGGTATTGGTTTGCGACCTGAGCCGCGTCTCGCTGATACATTTCCTTAGCGGCTAGATCGGAAATGAGACACTCTTGCAGAGCTAGATCGCCTGCCCCGCGCACCATCCGCTCGACCACGCCCACTGGAAATTGTAGCCACCGAGCCATCCCGTAACGTCGACCGCTTCGCCGATAAAGTAGAGCCCCGCCACCGCGCGAGCCTCCATGGTTTTCGAGGACAGCCCGGCAGTGTCGATGCCGCCGACCGTCACTTCAGCCTTCGCCCACCCTTCCGAATCGATCGGCTTCACTCGCCAGCGCTTCAACCGCTCGACCTTCGCAAGAAGGACGCGGTCGGAAAGATTTGCCATCTGACCATCGGCCGTGGCCAGCGCCTCCGCCAGGCGGCCCGGAAGGATCTCCGCAAGGACCGTCTTCAGTTCGGCTTTGGGACGGGTGCGCCTGCGATCGCGCAGGAAACCTTCGGCGTCGATCGTCGGCACGAGGTCGATGGAAAGCGCGTCGCCAGTCTTCCAGTACGAGGAGATTTGCAGAATGGCGGGCCCCGACAGACCCCGATGCGTAAAGAGAATCTTTTCGCCAAAGCTCACCGGACCACATGAGACGGCGGCATCAACCGAAACGCCGGAGAGCCTGTTGCACAATGCCAGCGTGTCAGCGGAGGCCTTGAGCCCGACCAGTCCCGGGCGCGACTCGATGACAGCCAGGCCGAAGTGACGCGCCACCCCGTAGGCAAATCCAGTCGCGCCAATTTGCGGAATCGACAGGCCGCCGGTCGCAATCACCAGCGCGGACGCATCAAAGACGGCGTGATCGGTCTCGATGCGAAAGCGGTCGGTACGCGCGACGCCGGTGATGCGATGGCCACTGCGCAGGTCGACGCGCGCGCCGCGACATTCATCAAGCAGCATTGCGAGGATCTCTCGCGCAGAGCCGTCGCAGAACAACTGGCCGAGCGTCTTCTCGTGGTAAGCGATGCGATGACGCTCGACCATCGCGATGAAGTCGCGCGGAGTATATCGACTCAGCGCGGACTTGCAGAAATGCGGGTTGGCCGAAAGGTAGCGCTCGGGCAGTCCAGCCTCGAGATTGGTGAAGTTACATCGGCCACCCCCCGAGATGAGGATTTTCGCTCCCGGCTGGTCCTGGTGATCCAGCAGCAAAACCCGAAGGCCGCGGCGACCGGCCTCGATCGCACACATCAGCCCGGCCGCACCAGCGCCGAGCACTATGGCGTCGAAGCTTTCCATCGTCCCTGAAAGATACCTGCCTGAATTGCCCGCCGCACCGGCTCGTCTCAAAGAAAAGGCGGATTCGGGCTTCGGCGCGGCAGATTCTTACCCAGCGTCGCCCTGCCGGGTCGATCACATCTCAAAGCGTTCTGGAGGAACTCATGCCACGCAAAAACGCCAAGAAAAAGTACGGGGCAACCGCACAAAAGAAAGTCCGTCGAGCGATGCATGAGAAGAAGCACGGCACGCTCAAATCCGGCCGATCCGGTAAGAAGGTCAAAAGCCGCAAGCAGGCGATCGCGATCGGTTTATCAGAAGCGCGGAAAGCGGGCGCGAAGGTTCCCAAGAAGAAGTAGCAGCGGACCCGCTTCAGCCGGGCAACACGCAGTCGCGAGGATCCTTGTCGTCGCGAAGCCCAAGGAAAACCGGCTGGCGTAGTCTGCGATCCGAGGTCCATTCCGCGAAAGCGATCTGCGCCACCAGCTTCGGTGCGAGCCAGGTAATCTTTTTTTCGCGTGGCGGATCGGCGAAGGGCGGCGTCGCGCGGATCAGCGGCTTGAACATTTCGGCTAGCTGGGCCAATCGCTGCCCAGTGAATCCGGTACCGACCTTTCCCACAAAATGGAGTTCGTTGCCCGCATAAGCACCCAGCAGCAGCGCGCCGATGTGCTGTCGCGAGCCTTGCGGTGCGGTGAACCCTCCGATGGCGAACTCCTCTTCCTGATGTACTTTGACCTTGAGCCAATACCGGCTGCGCCCCTCCTGGTAAGTTGAGCCGTTGTCCTTGGCGACCACTCCTTCGAAGCCTTTACGTTTCGCGATGCGGTACGCCTCGATTCCGTTTTCCGCCATCCGGCTGGCCGGAAACAGTTCCTTCGAAGCTTTGCCGAGCGCGGCTTCCATCTCGCGCCGACGCATCGACAAGCCCTCGCCTCGCAGGTCACGACCATTGCGATAGAGGCAATCGAAAACCGCGAACTCGTGGGTCACGTCGCCCCGCTGCAGCAACTGAAATCGTGATACTCGTTTGCTGTCAAAGGCGACCACCTCGCCATCGAGGAGCGCTGTCGCGTCGCGCAAGGTTGCGATCGAAGCGGCGACAGAGGAGAACGTCGCGGTGCGATCGTGCCCATTGCGTGAAAGCAGCGTCACCTTCGCTCCTTCCTTGTAGGCGAGGATGCGATAGCCATCGTACTTCTCCTCGTAAACCCACCCGGCTTTATGAAACGGTTCGCTGGTGAGCGTGGCCAGCATGGGATGTGGCCTAATCGGAATTCGATCGACCCGCTCGCTCACTTGGGATCGCCGGTCGCCGCTACCTCGACCTCGCCACCCTCGTCGCGCGCGATTTCGGCCAGAGTACGTTTGCTAATCGCCGATCGAGCCGCCTCCAGGGTGACATCGCCCTTCCTCGCGAACTCGTCCTTATGCTTGATAAGAAGCCACGATGAGCGGGTCGGGTTTTTTCCGTAGCCGCGCGTGCGCACCAACACCCATGAGCCTTTGAGCTTGCGGCCACGGAGGGTAAACTTGAGCTCGCCTTTTTCCAGCGCCGCATCGACGTCGGGAACCTCGGGCACCCAGTGGCCGGTGTCCCAAATCATTACCGTCCCGCCACCATACTCGCCGGACGGGATGATGCCTTCGAAGTCTGAATACTCGATGGGATGATCCTCGACGCGCACGCCCAGCCGTTTGACCGAGGGATCCAGCGACGGTCCCTTGGGCACCGCCCACGAGAGCATCACTCCGTTCCATTCGAGCCGGAAATCGTAGTGTAGCTGCGTCGCGCGATGCTTCTGGATCACGTATCGCAATGGCTTCGATACGGATTTGCGCGCCGATCCGTTGCCGGAGGGTTCCGATGTAACTTTGAAATTGCGCTTCTTGCGATATTCGTGAAGAGGCATCGAATCAAACCGAGGATACGGATTTTCGGCCAGGATCGGGATTCATCGACTCTTTACGGAGTCTAGTTTCGTTTACGAAGGAGCGCCAGTTGACCCTCGACCGATGCATCGGTTCCGCGCATTGCCGATGCATCGTCGCCCGGCGGCCCGCGGCACGATAGCTTCAATGAGTTTGTTTTTGCGGCGGAATAACCGCAATCGCTTTGTTTCCGGCGTTTCCGAGCTAGTGGATCGCTGCCGCCTTCACCCCCAGGCCAGGCTGCCCGAGCCCGGTGGCACGTATTTCGCGATGTTCCGATGCATGTGTGAATGTTGTGGCGATAACCCGACCGTCACCCGCGTGTCCGCCATGCTGATGGCCGGCGCGAATCCGTCTTCGATCAGGCTGGCAGTGTGCCAGAAATGCAGGGAGAGCATACGACGACGCGACTTCGACACGTGGCAACGAATCAGAGCATTGGTGCTGGCGTCTCAGGTTGAGGGCGATCTTGGGGGCTCGCATTACAGCCGCCAATTGAGTAGTTAGTCAGTAACGGATACTAACTCTCAGCTTATGACGGTGGACGAAGTGACTAACTTGCTTCATTGCCATCGAATTACCGTCTTGCGCCTGATTAGGCGCGGAGCCCTTCACATCAAGATGATTGGCCGTGCGATGCGATTTGGGCGTGCCGAAGTGGCCGCCCTGAACAACCGGAGGATTGCCGTTTATCCTCATCTCACAATCGTTTCGAGCGCCGCAGCCGTCAACCGGTCTCTTGAGGCGGTCATCCCAATTCGACCCTGATTGTCAAAATAGTGTTCCGACAGCGTGTCTATCGCGAAGCTTTTTTGCCGATCTTCGGATAGCCGCTGGTCCGCGCGACGAGGCCGCTCAGCGTTTTCAGCTCTTGCGCAATGGCTCTGAGCGCTCGCGATGAGCGCAGCAATCCGTCGGAGAGTGGCTGTTCGAAGACTCCCTCGGTCGCGACCATCCCTAATTCCCTGGAATTTTGATCGATTGCGCGTTGGACCACCGCGATCTGATGCAGCACTGCCTTGCGGTCGTATTCGAACCATTTGCGTTCGAATTTCGAGCTGATATCGAATCGGGAATGCTTGCCAGTTTCCGTCGGTTTGGATCTGACAAGTTCGGTCTCGGAACTACGAGGGCCTGGAGGTTTTCTGGTTTTGCGTGCCATCACCGCTGTAGCAGAGTTAGTACCAACCCTGCAGCGACGGAATCGCCAGATTCTATAAGGGTTTTCCCGATCGCTACATCACCTTTTACAACCTCTTTTCGTTGTGCCTCGAAAAACTTGTGGCTGGTGCGTCAAAATCTTGGCAATCCATACCGCGGACAGCTTGTCGAAAATCCATCTCCCACTTCCTTCATTTCAATTCAAGTTTCAGCTTCTATCAACCTGGCCACTCTGCCGACCTATTTGCGATCACGCTTCAGTCGGTTCGCTCCGGGTCCGGAGTCATTTCAACCGGACCATCTAGACTCTTTGCCTATGCGATTTCGACGCTTTGTCGGCTGCTATCTTCGTCTCAGTGAGCGTAGTTTCGCTACCCGACTTGGTTCGGTCGTGCTACCGTTCGGGCATAGTGACTATGAGCTAGTTGACATCAAGACAACTGTCCGAAGATACAGTTGGAGGCTGGCAATTACGCAAACGGGCTATCGGGGAATCTCGCGACAATACTAATCCCAAACCACGGGCGCCGAGACCTATCATGGATGAGTCCGCGAGGAGAACTGGAATCAATGTTGTGGGCAATCTGCAGTGGGGTTCCCACTTCTGCCACTTTTACAACACGAACTCAGATCTCCTCGATACTTTGGTTCCCTATTTCAAGGCGGGACTGCAAAGCAACGAACTCTGCGTGTGGGTGATCTCTCAGCCGCTGGATGAGCAGACTATCAATGATGCGATGCGAGACGCTCTTTCAGGGTATGACCGGTACCTCGCTGAACGACGCATCGAAATATTTTCGGACCACGAATGGTACGGCAGTAACGGCGTTCTGGATCTGAAGCGCGCATCTATCGGTCTGGAAAAGAAGATCAACCAGGCATTGTCCAATGGATTCGACGGCGTCCGAGTAACCGGCAACGCTGTTTGGCTCCAGGAAAACAACTGGAACGACTTCGCCGAATATGAGAGGGCGCTCAACCTATCGATCGTCCATCGGCGCGTGATGTGCCTGTGCAGCTACCCGATGCAGGTCTGTGGAGCCGCCGAAGTCCTCGAGGTGGCGAACACACATCAGTTTGCGATAGCGCGGCGCAGCGGCATTTGGGAGGTGGTCAAACACCCCGAGCTCAAGCAGGCGAAGTCGGAGATAAAGCAGCTAAATGACGAACTGGCGCAGTGCGTCACTGAGCGGACTCGCGAACTGACTGAGGCCAACCCGCAACTGAGTCGCGCACTGGAAGAGATCGACAAACTGCGGCAGCACGTGGAGTTGGAGAACGCCGATCTGCGTGAGGAGGTCCGGCAGGCCTCGGGCTGTAGCGAGATCCTCGGCAACGGCGACACCATAAGACGCGTGCTCGAGCAGGTCGAGATGGTCGCTCCCACCGACGCGACGGTATTGGTTCTCGGTGAGACCGGGGTAGGTAAGGAACTGATTGCCCGCGCCATTCACGAACGCAGCCCCCGATGCGAGCGGCGCTTCGCGAAGGTCAATTGCACGGCGATTCCTCACGAGCTATTTGAAAGCGAGTTTTTTGGCCACGTGAGGGGCGCCTTCACCGGGGCGACCCGGGACCGGATGGGGCACTTTCAGGTCGCCGACGGCGGCACCCTGTTTCTGGACGAAATCATCGATTTGCCGCCGGAAATGCAACCTAAGTTGCTGCGCGTCCTGCAGGGCGGCGAGTTCGAGCGGGTCGGCGACGACAGCCTGCGGCGCGCCGACGTGCGCATCATCACCGCCAGCAATCGAGACCTTAGACAAGCGGTTCGCGAAGGTCGGTTTCGCGAAGACCTCTACTATCGCCTCAGCGTGTTCCCGATCGAGGTGCCGCCGTTGCGGGACCGCAAGGAGGACATTCCCCTTCTGGCAAGGTATTTCTTTGAATCGGCATGCAGAAGCTTCGATCGGGCGGGTTTGGTCTTGACCGATAAGCAACTGCAACAGCTGCTCAAGTACGATTGGCCGGGGAACGTTCGCGAGCTTCAAAATGCGATCGATCGCGCCGTGATCGGAGCGCGCGACGGATCGTTCGACTTCGATCTGCCGGACGGCGCCAAAGCCCGCAATGATGCTGAGGCCGCGCCTGAAACCATGTCGGATTCAAAATCGAGGGTCCTCTCCGCAGAGGAAATGAAGCTCCGCGAACGAGATAACCTCGCCCTCGCGTTACGGCAGAGCGGAGGCAGAATCTATGGTCCCGGCGGCGCGGCCGAGCTGCTCGGGATGAAGCCTACTACACTTAGCGCGCGCATCATCAAGCTGGGGCTCAAGAAGTTTTCTTAGCACGCGCCAGCCACTTCTCGCCGTTTCTGGAAAAATTATCGCTTGCTCGCGAACCCCTGAGGGGTTTCGTCCTTGGTGGCGACCGCGCGACGCGCTATAGGCTTGCCTTGAAACGCTGTTACGGCCCAACCCTCGAATCAACCGGAAGGAAGGTGCTGCCATGGCAATGCAAGCGCAGGAAGTTGCCCTCGGGAGTTCGGATCGGAATGGAGCTGCTGTGGGGTGGATGGGGTCCGTCAGCGACCGCCGCCGCGATGGACCTCGATGTCTTCACCGCGATCGCGGCGGGCAAGACCACCGCAAGCGAGATCGCGCGGGAGGCATCTGCCAACGAAGCCATGATGCGACGCCTTCTCGATGCGATGGTGGCGCTCAAACTTCTGACTCGCAAAGGTGATCGGTACGCGCTCACTCGTGCAGCGGCAACTTTCCTGGTGCGCGGCAGCGACCTTTACATGGAAAACGCCGGTCGGCTGGCGTTGGGTCAGATGATGGGATGGTCGCAGTTGGCCAACGTGGTCAGAACCGGCGCGCCGGTTTCGCCTCCCACCGGGCCTGAAGGAATGGGCCAGTTCTTCGCGATGCTGGTGAAGGCGATCTTCCCTGCCAACTACGTCGCGGCCAGGGAAGCCGTCGCCGCGATTCCGCGCAGCGTCCGCGCGCGCATCAACCATGTCCTTGATGTGGCTGCCGGCGCCGCAGCCTGGTCGATTCCATTCGCGCAAGCCAACCGTGGCGCGAAGGTCACCGTCGTCGATACGCCTCAGGTCACGCCCATCACCCGCGAGTACGCCGCGAAGTTTGCTGTCGCCGAGCAGTATGACTATCTCGAGGGAGATCTTCACGAGCTGGACTTCGGCAAAAGGCGCTACGACCTCGTGACGTTGGGCCACATTATTCATGGCGAAGGGCGCGACGCGGGGCAACGACTTATCCGACGATGCGCCGAGGCCTTACGCGATCGCGGCATGCTTCTCATCGGCGAGTTCATCCCTAACGACGACCGCACCGGACCTCCCCTGTCGATGCTGTTTGGCCTCAATATGCTGTTGTATACCCCGGTCGGTGACGTCTTCACGATGAAAGAATATCGCGGGTGGCTCAAAGATGCCGGGTTCAAAACCGTAAGAGCAGTACGGACGCCGGCTGCCCCGTCACCTCTGATCCTGGCGACGAAGTGACTGGCCTTCGCGAGCCCACGTGTAGACCGAGGGCTCGCCCACTTGCGCTGTATCCGAACGCATCAGCCGCCGGAGGCGCGCTGGCGCGATAGGTTTACGCGGCAATTACTACGCGCGCTCGCTCATGCTGTGGCGACGACCTACCGGTCGGCCTAACCTTTGCGTAATGCAGGGTCGCGCGGCATGCAGAATGAAACCTCACGCCATTTCCTTATGAAAAACCAGCTTAAAATCATGCTTTTTCGATGGCACATCGGATGCTCTCCAGACCATGAGACGGTCGCGCGTCGAGGAGAGCAAACGGATGAAGGTCAACCGGAACAATGTACTTCGTCACAACTTTGCGATCTGGGTCATGGGCCGGAAGCCGGGATGGTTCAAACCCCAGCGTTATATGTATCGCTGCCTGCGCTGCAAATGGGCCTTCATGGTGAATGATGAGCACAGCGGATCCGTGCGCGCGACAACCGACACTGCGGGCGAGTTGACCGCGGCCGAGGAGCAGCGCCGCCTCGCCAGCTTCGTCGAGGGACCGTGCCCGGGTTACCAGGCGTCAAGCCCGGCTGTTGAGCATTCGAACGTAGTTGCGCTGCGGCGCGAGAATCGACCAGCGAAGGCGGCGCGCCATACGCGCGCGATGTAGAGAGGCAACATGTTGGACATTATCTGTATATCGGCCACGGTTATCTTTTTCCTGGTAGCACTGGCCTACGTCAAAGGATGCGAACAGCTATGAGCATGTGGGAATTGATTATGGGCGCCGTAATGGCGACCGGACTGACTGCCTATCTTGTCTACGCGTTACTGCGCCCCGAGAAGTTCTAGCTCTCGGTCGGCAAGCTCAACTTTAAAGGCCAACACTAATGTCGAATGCAATTGTCCAGGTCGGACTGTTCTTTATCGTCGTCACGCTGCTCAGCGTACCGCTCGGTTTGTACATGGCGCGGGTGTTCAACGATGAGAAGACATTCCTCGATCCGGTCCTACGACCGGTAGAGCGACTGATTTACAGGTTCTGCGGTATCCATCCCGCCACCGAAATGACGTGGTTTGAATATGCGATAGCGACGCTGCTGTTCGCGTTGGTGGGAATGATCGTGCTGTATGCGATCGAACGGCTACAGCAGATCCTGCCCTTCAATCCGCAGGGGTTGGGAGCGGTTCCGGCCGATCTGTCATTCAATACCGCAGCCAGCTTCACCAGCAACACCAACTGGCAGGCTTATGGTGGCGAATCGACCATGAGCTACTTCACCCAGATGGCGGGGCTGGCGTTCCACAACTTTGTTTCCGCCGCAGCAGGCATCGCGGTCGGCATCGCGGTAATCCGCGGCTTTGTGCGCAGGAGCGCCAAGACGCTGGGCAACTTCTGGTTCGATATGACTCGCGCGACGTTGTGGGTGCTGCTGCCGATCAGCATCGTGTTCGCCTTGGTGCTGGTATGGCAGGGGGTGCCGCAGAACCTCAGCGCCTATACTCACGCCAAGACTCTGGAAGGCGCCGAGCAGGTAATCGCGCAAGGGCCGGTGGCGTCGCAGGAGATCATCAAAGAGCTGGGAACTAATGGCGGCGGCTTCTTCAATTCCAACTCATCGCATCCGTATGAGAATCCTACCCCGCTCACTGACTTGATTGAGTTGGTCGCAATCTTCGCGATCGGTGCGGCGCTGACTCATACTTTCGGCAAAATGGCCGGTGATCGCCGCCAGGGATGGGCGCTGCTGGCTGCGATGTGGATCATGTTTTTCATGGGAGTGACGCCCGCAATTTGGTCCGAGCAGCGCGGCAACGTTCAATTCGCCGCAATGGGACTCAATCAGCACCATACCGCCACCCAGTCCGGCGGCAACATGGAGGGCAAGGAAGTCCGCTATGGCATCGTCGATTCCGCGCTGTGGGCGACGGTGACCACCGACACTTCATGCGGCGCGGTCAACTCCATGCACGATAGCTATACCCCACTGGGCGGCCTGGTTCCGCTGGTCAACATGCAGATCGGCGAAATCATCTTTGGGGGCGTCGGCTGCGGACTGTACGGGATGTTGGTGATGGCGGTGCTCGCGGTCTTCATCGCGGGACTAATGGTGGGCCGGACGCCTGAATACCTCGGCAAGAAGATCGAGGCTCGCGAGATGAAACTCGCGATGCTGTTCATCCTGATTTTTCCGGCAGTCATCCTGCTGCCGACCGGGGTTGCAGTAGTAAGCAAAGCCGGCCTGGCGGGCATCGCCAATCCGGGACCGCATGGCTTGTCCGAGATTCTCTACGCCTATACGCAGGGAGCGGCGAACAACGGGTCAGCGTTCGGCGGACTCAGCGCCAATTCTCCCTTCTACAACTTTACTCTGGGCTTCGTGATGCTGTCCGGACGCTTCCTGATGAAAGTGCCGATCCTCGCGCTGGCGGGCTCGCTTGCGGCCAAGCGGACCGTACCTTCGAGCGCAGGAACCTTCCCGACCGATGGACCGATCTTCGTGATCCTTTTGGTCGGTGTAATCCTCATCGTCGCGGCCTTGACCTTCTTCCCGGTCGATGCGCTGGGACCGATCGTCGAGCACTTCTCAATGACACACAAGATTCTTTACTAAGGGAAAATGCAGCCAGCACGATTTGGAATTCGAGACGCGAAGCGGGCGCAGCCGCGCCCAGGCGCCCCGAGGCGGAGCGCAGCGTAGCCCGAGGGAATATTAAAGTGGCAGAACAGAGAAAGGCACTAAGTCTGTGGGACAAAGACATCGTCAGCCGCGCGCTGGTCGATTCGATAAGGAAATTCGATCCGCGGGTGCAAGTCAAAAACCCGGTAATGTTCGTGGTCGAAGTCACCGCGCTGGCGGTGACGATTATCATCATCCAGAACCTTCTGGGCGGGAACACCAAGTTCCTCGGCTTCGAATTCCAGATCGCCATCTGGCTATGGTTCACGGTGGGCTTCGCGAACTTTGCCGAGGCGATGGCGGAAGGACGCGGCAAAGCGCAGGCGGACAATCTTCGTAAAACGCGCACGGAAACCCATGCGCGCATCCTCAAGGACGGCAAGGAGCGGATGATTTCCGCGACCGAGTTGCGCCGCGGCGATGTGGTCCTGGTGCGCGCGGGCGAAGTGATCGCGGGCGACGGCGAGGTTATCGAAGGCGTCGCCGCGGTCAACGAGGCCGCCATCACCGGAGAATCGGCGCCGGTCATTCGCGAGAGCGGCGGCGACCGTAGTGCCGTCACCGGCGGCACCACCGTCATCTCGGACTGGATCAAGGTGAGGATCACCGCCAACCCGGGCGAGACCTTCCTCGATCGCATGATTTCGCTGGTGGAAGGGGCGCAGCGGCAAAAGACCCCGAATGAGATAGCGCTAAGCATCCTGCTCGCCGGCCTCACCATCATCTTTATGCTGGTGTGTGTGAGCCTGTATCCGTTTGCTCAGTACGGCGGCACTGCGCTCTCGCTGCCGGTGCTGGTCGCGCTGCTGGTCTGCCTCATTCCCACCACTATCGGTGGATTGCTCTCCGCGATCGGAATCGCGGGGATGGATCGGCTGGTGCAGCATAACGTGCTGGCCATGTCGGGGCGCGCGGTCGAAGCCGCCGGAGACGTCGACACGCTGCTGCTCGACAAAACCGGCACTATCACTTTGGGCGACAGAATGGCGACCGAGTTCATCCCGGTGGCCGGCGTCGAAGTTGAGGATCTGGCCGATGCGGCGCAGCTCGCGTCGTTGGCGGATGAAACTCCCGAGGGCCGGTCGATCGTGGTCCTTGCCAAGCGCGACTTCAACCTGCGCGGCCGCGAGCTGGTCGAGACGCATGCGCAGTTCATCCCATTCTCCGCGACCACCCGAATGAGCGGGGTCGATCTGGACGGGCGCAAGGTACGCAAGGGCGCAGGCGAAGCGATCATGAAGTTCGTGCGCGAGAACGGCGGCCAGATTCCACCCGACCTCGAGGGCATCGTGCAGAATATCTCGCGTGCGGGCGGCACGCCGCTGGTGGTGGCCGATAGCGGCACTGTGCTGGGTGTCATCTATCTCAAGGACATCATCAAGCAGGGCATTCGCGAGCGCTTCGCGCGCTTGCATGCGATGGGGCTGCGCACGGTGATGATCACCGGCGACAATCCGCTGACCGCCGCCGCCATCGCGCAGGAATCCGGCGTCGGTGACTTCGTGGCTGAGGCGACCCCCGAAAGCAAACTGGGCATCATTCGTTCGGAGCAGGCGCAGGGCAAGCTGGTCGCGATGATCGGTGACGGCACCAACGATGCTCCAGCGCTCGCGCAAGCGGATGTCGGTATCGCGATGAACGCCGGCACCCAGGCCGCGCGCGAGGCCGGCAACATGGTCGACCTGGATTCCAACCCGACCAAGATCATGGAGGTGGTAGAGATCGGCAAGCAGTTGCTGATCACGCGCGGGGCGCTGACCACGTTTTCGATCGCCAATGACGTCGCAAAGTACTTCGCGATTATTCCGGCGATGTTCGTACTCGGCTATCCGCAGTTGCAGGCGCTCAACATCATGCATCTGGCGACGCCGCAAAGCGCGATCCTCTCGGCGGTCATCTTCAACGCACTGATCATCATCGCGCTGATTCCGCTGGCGCTGCGTGGAGTGGCGTATCGTCCCCTGGGAGCCGCGGCGATATTGACCCGTAACCTCCTTATCTACGGCGTCGGCGGCGTCATCATTCCGTTTATCGGCATCAAGGCTATCGACATTGTGGTCGAAGCGCTTCGTCTCGCGTAGGAGCAACAAATGCGCGCGCTACTCATATCGATCAAAATGACCATCGTATTGACGATCCTGTTGGGCATAGTCTATCCGCTGGCCATGACCGGACTCGCTAACCTTTTCTTTCCCCACCAGGCGCAAGGAAGTCTCATCGTGCGCGACGGCAAGGTGGTCGGCTCCGAGCTCATCGGCCAAGCTTTCACCGCGCCCGGATACTTTCACGGACGCCCTTCGGCCGCGGGCGAGAAGGGTTACGATGCCTCGAGCTCGAGCGGGTCGAACCTCGGGCCGACCAATAGGACCCTGATCTCGACCGTGCAGCAGCGCGTAAAGGATGTGATGGAGGCCAATCCCGGAATCGATGCGCATCAGGTGCCGATCGATCTGGTGACTGCTTCCGGCAGCGGGCTCGATCCCGAGATCAGTCCCGCCTCGGCTGACATTCAGGTGGCGCGTGTGGCCAAGGTTCGCGGCATCGGTGAGGACTACGTGCGCCTGTTGGTTCGGCAGAACACTCGCGCGCGCTACCTCGGCGTGCTCGGCGAAGCGGGGGTCAACGTGCTGGCGCTCAACCTGGCGCTGGACAAACTGTCGCCGCCGAAAGCTCAAGCGCGCGCCGGAAAGTAGTATCATCGGGCCGTGGCAACCCATCCTACAAAGGATGATCATCGGCCCGATCCGGAGTCGTTTCTGGACCTGGTCGAGCGGCCGCTGAAAGGACGGCTGAAGATTTATATCGGCGCCGCCGCGGGCGTAGGAAAAACCTACAAAATGCTCGAAGAGGCGCATCAATTGCGCGCCAAGGGGGTCGACGTGGTGGTCGGGCTGGTCGAAACCCACAATCGCGCCGAAACCACGGAAAAGATCGGCGACCTAGAAGTGATCCCGCGGCGTACTATCGAATATCGCGGCACCACCCTGAGCGAGATGGACCTCGATGCGATCATCGCGCGCAAGCCGGAGGTGGCGATCGTCGATGAGCTCGCGCATACCAACGCACCCGGCTCCAGCCATGACAAGCGCTACCAGGACCTCGAGGAGCTGATCGCGCACGGCATCAGCGTGATCACCGCGATCAACATTCAGCATATCGAGACCCTCAACCCGCTGATGCGGCGCATCACCGGCATCGAGGTGCGCGAGGTGGTGCCCGACTCCTTCATCGCGAAGGCCGACCAGATCGTCAACATCGACGTGACGGTCGAGCAGCTTCGCGAGCGTCTGCGCGAAGGAAAAATCTATCCGGCGGCGCAGGTCGAGCAGGCGCTCAAGAACTTCTTCAAACCGAGCAACCTGACCTCGCTGCGCGAACTCACGCTGCGCGAAGTGGCGCGCGGAATCAATCGCCAGCGCCAGGAACAGGAGGCCTTGCGCCGGGAAGGGGGCCGCCGCCCGCAAGTCTTCGAGCGCGTCATGGTCGGGTTGTCGTCCAACCCGGAAGATGGCAATCGGCTGCTGCACAAGGCCGCCCGCATTGCAGGACAGCTCAACGCGGACTGGTTCGCGGTGCACGTCGAGACGCCGGCGGAATCGGTGCGCAAGATCGATACCGCCAACTTCGTGGCGCTGCTCGACAACATCAACCTGGCGGGCGAACTCGGCGCGGAGACCGTGTGGCTCAAGGCGCCGGATCCGGTCAAGGCGATGCTGGATTTTGCGCGCGAGAACGGGGTGGAAAAAATCATCATCGGGCGCACCCACGAGCCATTCTGGCGACGCTGGTTGCGCAAGGCGGTAACCGAACGCCTGCTGGCCGAAGCCAAAGACCTCGACATCGAAATCGTCGGTGACGAAGCCCTCGAGGAGTCCAAGTCGTGACTTCCTCGCTGCGCAGTCGGATCCGCAATGGCATTCTGCTCCTGCTCGCGTTGGTGATCGCCCTCGGCATCTATGCGCTGCCACGGCTGAGCAGTCTCGGCGGCGCGATTCGCGAAACCTTGTATCGCAACTACATCAGCATCGAGGTCGGCCAGCACCTGCATGAGACGCTGCGAACTCTGGAGTTGGCGGAGCGTGAGGGGAGAGGCCGCGATGCGCTGCCGGCGGCGCGCGAAACTTTCATACACTGGATGGACATCGAGCAGCACGACATTACCGAAGCCGGTGAGCCCGTTCTGGTCAACGACATCGACGCGCGCGCACGCAAGCTTTTCAGTGACATCGCCAACGCGCGGCCCGATGAACGGCACGATCAGGAATTTGAGCAGCTTCACGCACGCATCGATGATCTGGTCGCGCTCAACAAGGCCGCGATGTTCCGCGCCGACAGCCGCGCCACCCAGCTGGGTACGCATCTCACCTACGAGATCGCAGCGGGATTCGCGATCCTGCTGCTGGTCGGCGCCGCGCTGTCAACCTGGATGGGATGGGCGTTGTCGCGGCCGCTGACCGAGTTAGCGGAACGCCTGCGCGGCATCAGTCAGCGCAAGACTCACGTGCGCCTTGGACCCCAGACGCTGGCGGAGCTCGATGAAGTCGCGCGCGAGTTCAACCAGATGGCCGAGCGCCTCGAACATTACGATCGGATGAACGTCGAGCGCATCGTCTACGAAAAGAGCAAGACCGAAGCGATCATCGAAAGCCTCGAAGACGGGGTGGTGCTGATTGATTCCGAGGGCATCGTCGCCCACATCAACGAAGTCGCGGCACTGATCATGGGCATCGAACCGGCCGACGCCCTGGGCAGCCGTTTCGACGACTTGAGCAGCAACCATCCACACTACATTCGGGTCCGCGATTCGATCCGCAGTTTGAGCAAGGCGGATGCGGTGTTGCAGCGCGTCGAGGTGCAACTCCATATTCGCGGACGCGATCATTCATATGTTCTCAAGCCGGTGCCACTGAGGCAGGAAGGCCGCGCGCTCGGTACGCTCCTCATCCTGCAGGATGTTACGTATTTGCGCGATCAGGATCGTGCACGCACCAACCTGGTAGCGACGCTCTCGCACGAGCTGCGCACGCCGCTGACCTCGCTGGCGCTGCTGGCGGAACTGCTGCGCCGCGAGGAAGATTCCCTCACACCCAAACAGCGTGACATCCTCCGCGCGATTCTGGAGGAGGCGTCGCGGATGAAACATCTCGCGGACAATCTTCTCAACCTCGCGCGGGGACAGATTCCCCTCATCGCAGTGCAACGGGTCGGGCTCGATCTTGCTAAGATCGTGGAAGACGTGACGGGACGCTTCAGCATCCAGGCGCAGGAAAAGAACATTCGCATCGAAACTCACATCGACAAGCTGCCCGAGATGGAAGGCGATCCGGTAAAACTCTCGTGGGTGGTTTCCAACCTGATCGGCAACGCGCTGCGCTATACGCCGGAGGGTGGGACCATCCAAGTCGCCGCCGGACCATCCGGAAATGACCTGGCGCAGCTTGAAGTCGCCGATAGCGGTCCGGGGATCGCGCCGGAAATTCGCGACCACGTTTTTGAACGCTTCGCCCAGTACGGCGCCAATGGCTACGCGCCCGGCTCGGCCGGGCTGGGGCTCGCGATTGTCAAGGACATCGTGGAGGCGCATGGCGGTCGCATCTTCGTGGAAAGCAACAACGGGCACGGCAGCCGCTTCATTGTACAACTTCCCGCGAGCGCACCATCCTGATGGCCCGACTGCTCATCGTCGACGACGAGAAGAACATTCGTCTGAGCCTGGTGCGATTTTTCGAATCGCTCGGGCATCACGTCAGCGAGGCGGAAAATGGCGCGCGCGCCAGCGCGATGCTGGCGGAGTCGCGCTTTGACCTGGTGCTGACGGATTTCCGGATGGCCGAGATGAACGGGCTCGAACTGCTCAAGGAGGCGCGGCGGATTCATCCGGACAGCCTCGTCATCCTGATGACGGCCTACGCAACGGTTGAGAACGCGGTCGCGGCGATGAAGGCCGGGGCGTACGACTACCTGACCAAACCGTTCTCGCTGGCGGAGATCCAGGTGATCGTCGAGCGCGCACTTCAGTTGCAGGGCCTGCAGGCCGAGAATCGCGAACTGCGCGAGGCGATTGACGAGCTGCCGCTGCTCGATTCGCACAGCGCCGCGATGACGCGGCTGCTGGAGACCGCGAAGCAGGCGGCCGCCAGCGACGCCACCATGCTGCTGACCGGCGAAAGCGGCACCGGCAAGAACGTCATCGCGCGCCAGATCCATCGCTGGAGCTTGCGCCATGATCGGATGTTCGTGGTGGTGAACTGCACCACGCTCTCCGAGGAGCTGCTCGAAAGCGAATTGTTCGGCCACGTACGCGGCGCCTTCACCGGCGCGGTCAAAGATAAACCGGGGAGAGTCGAGGCCGCCGACGGCGGCACCGTGTTCCTGGATGAGATCGCGGACCTGTCAGGTCAACTGCAAACCAAGTTTTTGCGCTTCGTGCAGGAACAAAGCTTCGAGCGCGTCGGTGGCGATCGCACCATTCGAGTCGACACCAGGATCGTAGCGGCGACCAATCGCGACCTCGAGGCCGAAGTCGCGGCACATCATTTCCGCGACGATCTGTTCTATCGCCTCAACGTGATTACCCTGCGAGTGCCGGCGCTGCGTGAGCGGCGCGAAGATATCCTGCCGCTGGCAGAGTGGATGCTGAAGGCGGCGAGCCTGCGCAATCGGCGCTCACGCATGTCGCTCTCGCCGGGCGCGGCGGCCGCGATCAGCAAATATCGATGGCCCGGTAACGTCCGCGAGTTGCGCAATTCGCTGGAACGCGCCGCGGTGCTTACTCGCGGCGATGTGATTCAGCCCGACGATCTTCCGGACTCACTGTTTCGCGAGACCACCGAGGTACTTGCCGGGATTTCCCATTCCGCGAGTCTCGAAGAAGTCGAGCGCGAGCACATCTCACGCGTGCTGAGCGAAAGCGCCACCCTGGACGAAGCCGCCGCGACACTCGGGATTAACGCCACCACGCTATGGCGCAAGCGCAAGCGCTACCGCATCGAATAAGCAATCGATCGCCGCATCAGCCGCCTCACCTTCGATGTCGCGGTAGTAGACATTGCGGATTAGATTCCGCCTGCTCGATTGACAGCACCGGAAAGCTTCAGTTCGCGCGCAGTCGGACCGCTTGAGGCCGAATCGGTAACCATCCTCTTCGATACTGATTGTTGTAGTAGCCGTCGATGTAACCCTGGTTAAATTGCACATAGTACCCCGATCCATCTGACATCAGGGGACCGCGAAATTGCTTCCAACTGCCCACGCCAGTTTGATTGCTCGCGGTGATGATTGTTCCGGGAGATGCATCGGCCGGGACCGGGATCGTATTCGGGCCTCCGCCGATTTCGACGGGGATGTCGTTTACAAATCCGCTGCCGGTAAGATTCCCCACCATTTTGGGAGCGGGATACGATGGCACTTCCCCATTGTTGGTGGCGCCGCCCTGATAGGGAGAGAAGCCGCCAGGTTCTCCGATCGCGGGCGGCGGGCTCGAGCCGACGCCACTTTCCTGAGTCTGTCCCGGGACCCGTTGCCCGGGTTTTACCAGAATCGTGGGTGCGAGCAAATTCTCGCCGGTGTCAGGGTCCTTGTATTGCGTGACTCGCTGGCCGGGTTTCAGACCAGAGATCACATCAGCCTCGACGGTCACGCTGCGGATGTAGTGGGTAACCGGGTCCTGCAGTTTCACATCATAGGTATTGATGCCATTCGGCGTGATCGAAATGATGATGCCCCGAGATTCGGTATTGGTGCCGGAACTGAATACGTCGCCGGGCGGAGCGGTCTGAGCGGCAGCGGACACTGCGATCGCGCAGCCCAGCAGGCATGCTGGAAGAAGCGTTAGCCATCGCAAACCAGGCGATAAGATTCCCATCGGCATTCTTCCCTTGAGCGCTGCATGCAGCGCCAGCTTTCATCGCCCGGAATTATCGCGCGCTTGCAGATAGCGTCAAGTTCAGTCACCGACCCGCGGCAGCGGTGGCGTGATGCTCCTGTGACGCAGCCGCAAGCATGGCGCGTTTGCGCATGCCGAAAAACAGCGCGATGCCGTGATCTGCTTCGTACAAGTGAAAGCGCGAAAAGTCACCGGGCGGATCGGATTGCGAGTTGAGCACCGGAGCATCCTGATACAAGAAGACCGCGCGATCCAAACGCGCGGAGAAGGCCGCAAGCAGTCCGGCGCCAAGGTATCGCGGAATCCGATCCTGAGCATAGCGCGCCCAGATCCAGGTATGCGCGTCATCTATCGGCGTCATCGCATAGTTGATGCTCGCGCCGAACAGTTCGATGTGCGCAAGTGCGGGCAGTTTGCACAACGCTCTGAAAGGAAGCGACGGACGCAACCATCCTGTGCGTTCGTGACGCAAGGTCCCCGACATCACCACCATCTCACCGTCCAGATGAGCATCGTAATTGTCGATGCGCGGACCAACCCCCGGAAACGACCAGCGATGAACGAAATTGAAATGATGAAAGTCGAGCAGATTTTCGGTGACTCGAAGATGGGGAATCGCGAACTCCCATGAATATGATCTGACCGTGCCGCTCTCCTCTGCGATTTCGTCGATCCATCCAACTTCGGACGACGGCGCTTCCTCGCCGTGCCACTGCCAGACGAGGCCGTGCTCCTCGCGTACCGCGACGGGGGAAATATCGAAGCCCCTGGGCACCGGAGCGCCGGACCCGTTGGCTGGAATCAGCACGCATTTTCCACCGTGATCGAATCGAAGGCCGTGGTAGGGGCATTCGAGGCATCCGTCGCGGATTTTTCCGGTGCTGAGCGCGGCCGCGCGATGAGAACAGCGATCGGGCATCGCGATGACCTCGCCGCTAACTGCACGCCATAAGACCAGCCGCCGTCCCAGTCGCATCACGCCTACCGGCTTGTTGGTTTTGAGTCGCGAACTTTGGAGAATCGGATACCATCGGTTGGGAATCATCATCGGATGTTCTCCTTTCCGGCAGAACGCGGAAGTAATCCGCGAACCATCAGGCGAATTGCTTCGTTAATCTCGGTCCGCATTGCCTCGACTGTAATATCTTCACTCATCACGAACGCGAGGCACCACGACATGCACACGCCGTAAACCGTCATTGCGGTACGTGCGGTATCGATATCCGCTGCCACGGTGCCCCGTTCCTTGAGCTTCTCGATCAGCGCCGCAAGTTGGGCCACCAGACGCATGTCCACTTCCAGCAAGCGTGCGCCGAGGTCGCGCGGCGAGCCGATCGCGGCGGCGAACAATTCGCGCCACAGCATCCGCTCGTCGGCGGTGATGCTCTCGACGAACAGATCGGCGAGGGCGGCAATCGCTTCGGCAGGTTTTTTCGGTGGGTTGAGGAGAATCCGATCGCCGACACGTATCAGACGATCGGCCTCGCGCTGCATGATGGCGAGGAGCAGGTCCTCCTTGGAGGGAAAGTAATTATAGAGTGTGCCGACCGCGAGACCGGCCCGTTCAGCAATTTCTTCCATCGCGGTTTTCGCATAACCCTTGCGATCGAACAGATTGCGCGCGGCAGTGAGGATCCTGCGTTCGCGCTCCTGCTTTTGCAGCTCACGGCGGCCGAGGCCGCCGGGAGGCAAAGATGAATCCATTCAGGTTTTATATCAAATCGGCTATGCGTCGGCAAGAAACCTGAATCAGTTCATCTTTCGACGAGGTCGCGCCTCAGGGGCCACAGTTTGCCTGCCTGATGGGTCCTTCGATAGAGTCGGTGCAGACGCTCTTCAAACTCGGGATCGGAATTATTGCGGAGGTTTTGTGGCACGCGCATTCGACATCAAACCTCTTCCCGCCACTTTCGGCGCGGTCGTGACAGGCCTGAAGCTTGCCGCGCTCGATGACTCGACGTGGAATGATCTGTACGCGGCCTGGCTTCACTACGCGCTGCTGATCTTCCCCGGCCAGCATCTCAAGCGCGAAGAGCAGATAGGCTTCGCCAAGCGATTTGGGCCGCTGGAGTTCGAGATGGCGGCGCTCAGCAACGTGAAGGCCGACGGCACCCTCATCGACGACGACAGCGACATCATGAAGGTGCTCAAGGGCAACATGGGCTGGCATTGCGACAGCACTTACATGCCGGTGCAGGCCAAGGGCGCGGTGTTCAGCGCCGAGGTGGTTCCGCATTCCGGCGGCCGCACCGGATGGGCCGACATGCGGGCGGCCTACGACGCCCTTGATGAGACACTCCGCGCCAAGGTGGAGCAGCTCGCCGCATACCACTCGCTGTATTACAGCCAGGCGAAGCTGGGACATCATCCGAAAAAGGGCAGCGAGTATAGCGGCTACGGCTTCCACGATGGTCCGGTGCCATTGCGTCCGTTGGTGAAGATCCATCCGGAAACGGGCAGAAAGTCCCTGGTGATTGGGCGTCATGCGCACAATGTTCAAACGATGGAGCCGGGCGAGTCCGAGCGATTCTTGCAAGACCTGGTAGACTTCGCGTGTCAGCCTCCCCGCATCTATCATCATGATTGGGAGGCCGGAGATGCGGTGGTATGGGACAACCGCTGCCTGCTGCACCAGGCGACCCCGTGGGACATGAGCGAGCCGCGGGTGATGTGGCATAGCCGCATCGCGGGCAACCCCGCAAGTGAGTCCGCCCTGCCCTGAGTCGCTTTCGGCGACGAGTAAAAAATTCGGCGGACCGAAGTCCGCCGAACCAATTGCCTGCGCATCATCGATACGCTGAAGCTCTCTGCGTGTGCAGAGTTGGCGCCTTCATCGAGGCGCTTCAGGGCCAGGAGTCCTACTTTTGTTGCTGCTTACCGCAGCAGTCCTTGTAGGCTTTTCCCGACCCGCACGGGCATTTGTCGTTCGGATTTGGCATAGAGCACCTCCTGTTGCGAAGTTGGCGAGGAATCCCGGCATCGCGAATGATTTTGCCGGTACTCCCATCGATCAACTATCAATGACGAATCGATCGCGCCGAAGTTCAACATAGCGTCGCGTTCAACCGGCCAAAAGCGAATTAGCTGTAGGGAAGCTGACCAACATGATAGAAGGATGCGATTGAGGCTTGGAATCATCGACGAGTACGCAAAAGTTCCGGGACCGCCGCGCGACGGAGCGAAGCGTCCGCTCCCTGCATACTTTTACAAGCTTTCGTTGCGCGCACAGCGCTGCTACTTGAGGAGCGACTCGATCGGAAGCTTCGAGGGTTTCGCGCCCGGCGCCGAGGCGAAAGCGCGCCTCGACTCGTTGATGATGGCGCTGGAGGTGGGGACACTGCGCGAGGTGCAGGATGGCGCGGCATCGTTGATGGGCGAGTTATGCCGAGGCTTCGGGGTAGCAGCGATTCGGGTCGAAGTGAAGGGAGTGCGGCCGCATAATGCGCGCGGGGAGCTTCACGGGCTATTCAGGTTGAGCAAGCCGCCGGAGATTTTGCTTTGGATGCGGACGGCGCAACGGCATGAGGTCGTCAAGCCTCGCACCTTCGTGCGCACCCTGTTGCATGAGCTTTGCCATTACCTCGACTACTCATTTCTTAAAATGGAAGATTCTTTTCACACGATGGGATTCTTTAAGCGCGAATCATTTTTAGTTCGGATTCTTGTCGGAAACCAAAAGAAGCCGGGGACCAAACAAAAATAAGTTGACGCCGAACCAAAATAAGCTGACGCCAGACCAAAAGAAGCTGGAGCTGAACCAAAAGACGCCGACGCAATAGGTTGAATTTCATGATGCGCAGTTCGTCCTCGTCCCAATAGACGTAACTTTTCTCATGCTGAAAGTCGTCTGCGATGAGCGATAACAAATTGCAGGCGGAGCTGAAGGCGCGCGATGAGTTCTTTTCGGCTGTCGCGCATGAACTTCGCAATCCGCTTAATGCCCTTCATCTTACCCTAGCCGGGCTACTACGTGCTCAAAGCGGCGCCGTCCCCCTCCCCTCCGACCAACTGGTCGCCCGCATCAATCGCGCTTCCGCCCAGGTCTCCCGCCTCGCGAGGCTGGTTGACGACATGCTCGACGTGTCCAGAATCTCGGCCGGACGCCTGCAGCTTCAGATCGAGGAATTCGATGCTGCCGCAGTCGTGATCGAGGTCGTCGATGCCTACAAAGATCAAGCAGAACCTGCCCAAATTGCGCTTTCGACGCCACCTTCGCTGATTATTCGATGCGACCGCGCAAGGTTCGCCCAAATCACCTCCAACCTGCTCTCGAACGCTGTTTGCTATGGCGAAAAGAACCCCATCGAGGTCAAACTCGAAGCCGCCGACTCAACCGCCCACATAACCGTCACCGACCATGGGATGGGGATCGCCGCGGAAGACCAGGAGCGTATCTTCGAACGCTTCGAAAAGCTCGATAAAAATGGCTCAAACGTCAGATTCGGCATCGGGTTATGGGTTGCCCGCGAGGTGGTTCGCGCGCTCCACGGCGAAATCCGACTCATCAGCAATCTCGGCACAGGCTCGACTTTCGTGGTAGAACTGCCCACACTGATGCGTCAAGGACTGCTACAGGATAAATGACCAACGGCCACGACAAGGGCACCATCCTGGTCGTTGATGACGACCGGGGCGCGATGGAAGCGCTCAGCGATATCCTCGAATACGAAGGATACCAGGTCCAGCGCGCACAAAACGGACTGCAAGCCCTCGAGCGTCTCCAAACCTCCCACCCTCCTCCAAACCTCATTATTTTGGACCTGCTGATGCCGGTGATGGATGGATGGGAGTTTCGCAGCCGGCAGAAGGAAGACCCCGAGCTCGCCAAGGTCCCGGTGCTGGTGGTGACCGCGATCGGCGCCACTGCGGGAATCGACGCCGTGAGCGTGCTGCACAAGCCAGTCGATGTCGATGCGCTGCTGCGGACCGTCGCGCGCTACTGCAACTGACGCCCCAAATGCGGTGGCGCGCGCGCCGATGGCGCCCGCGCATCGAGGATTTCCCTACCCAGCCATCCGGACCGATGGCACGCCGGTCGCAAGCCCAGGAGCGACCGCCGCGCCATCCCGCCCCCCGCATCGCGTTTTCGCCCTTCGCACGCTATTGTGGCTGCGATTTATGCCGCCTGATGCGGCATTTTAGGACCTGACGATGACGGAGGACCTGAACTGGATGTTTCGCCGTGCTCGCGATGTAACCGTGCTGCCGATCCTGTGCCTGACGCTGATGGCGCTATCGGCATGCGCACCCAACGCCGGCGAGGGAGCGGCGCCGACGCCTCCACCGCTCACCGCGATGTCCGGCCTTCCCGCACAACCCGCGGCGGTTCCGAACCTCAATCAGCAGCTCCTGGGCAATTGGTCGGCGAGCTACCCCGGCGGTCCGTATCGAGTGACGATTCAAAACAATCCGCTGATAGGCGGCACCAGCTATGTCGCCACGCTCGACGATGGCGGATACGGCACCTTTCATGCGGGCGCGACGGTATTCAATGCGGTACCCGATCAAGTCGTCCCGAACCTGGTGACGGGAACGCAAAAATGTCCGGACCCGGTTTATGCCGAGCCTTTCGATGTGTCGGTTACGATAACTGTCGTCGATGCCAACAATTTCACCGAGGAACTGGTTCACAAGGATGCATGTAAGGGCTATCCGGTAAAGTTCACCCGCATCGCGGGTTCGGCGTCACCGTAATTGTCTTGATTCCGGGTAGGGGTGGTTCGCGGTCCCCTGCCAGGAATCCTTGTCGAAGTTCGCCCGCCCCACCCCTTCCGCATGCTTTTTTTCCGTCATCCTGAGCGAGCTTGGCGAGCGAAGGACCTACGCGAAGCGATTTGCTTTGCTCTGGAGCGTGCCTGGCGAGGCGCCAAGCGAGCGCCGCGAGCGTCTTTCTGAAGACCTACGCGAAGCGATGCTCTTAATTTCGGGTAGGGACGGTTCGCGAACCGCCCCTACCAGGATTGACGCCCGCCAGGATTAGCGCCGCCGCAGCGATCGATGCGCGGCAACCATGCGGCTGCCGGCATCTTCGGCGAACATCAAAACAATTAACCGCTGCGAGAAAAACTCGCCGCAAAAACCGCGCGCAATTGCGCACGTAGGGGACAACAGTGACGGTGCCCCGGCGCAACGTGATGCGCCGGGACCCGCGGTACTGGCCTAGTCGACTCGCTTTTCAGCCGCAGTCGGCGGAGCCACGGTTCCCTTCACGATTAGATTGTTGTGGACCGATTTCACACCATCCACTTGTGCGGCGACCAGCCTGGCCTCTGATACCTGCGCTTGCGAATCAACGAAGCCGCTCAGGTCCACGACGCCTTTGTAGGTCCTAACGTGAACGTCGGTCGCGCTGACCTTATCATCTTGCGCAAGATTGGTTTTGACCTTCGCGGTGATGGTTGAATCATCGACATAGCCACCGGTGCTCTCCCGGGTGGGAGTTGCGGCGCAAGCGGTGGCAAGTGTGGCCACTGCAGCCACCAGAATTACCATCAAGGAGTGCGCGTTGAAGGTTAGATAACTGTGACGTTTTACTTTGCTCATATTTCCTCGTGTGACAATTCGATTGAATCCCGCTCGAGCATCATGACTCGAGCAATTATCAATCATTAAAAGAATGTCCCAGGTGCGGGGCTCTTTCACTGCAAGCTGATAGTTCCAGCGCTTAGCGAAAGTAGATCCCGTGTCCTAGACCGCCGCCCATAACCAGAAACACCACCAGGACGATCACTATGATGGTGGCCAAGCTCATTCCCCTGCCGCCGTAGTAACCGCCGCGATAGCCATAAAAACCGCCTCCACCGAACAGCAAGATCAATAAGATGATCAGAAGCAACATAGAGATCTCCCTTCCATTGATTTAGTAGGTTTGGATGTAGAACCCGGCAGGCCTGGAAAGATTTCTGGAATGCATCCGGCCTGGCTCCGCTGATTGTCAGGCGCCGCGGACTAGCCAGATTATGACGAGGATCAAAACGATTCCGCCCAGGGAAATAGGAATGTACATGTCAGGTTCTCCGCTGGCCTTGCTGGTTGGACTTGAGGGTTGGTCTAGCGGAACGCGGTAAAAGGCGAGTGGAAAGACCGCTGTTGGGGCTGAATCAATCCGGGACTCGATTCGTATGTCGATCCCGACGCTCCCACGCTACCTCGCGCGCGATGCGAAAGCCACCAGCAAGTCCATCATTTGGTTATATGGAGAACAACGCGGACGGATTCCGTTGAAGTTCACGCGATGAGGCTTTCTCAACTCGCGCCGTTCGAATGATGCTTCTGATCGAGAAAGCGCTCCAGCCGGTCCCGTCTAATGATCAACTGACGTCCGTCGCGCACGATTAGATGCTGGCCCTCGAAGCTGGTGAGAAACTCGGTCACGCGCGGACGTGAGGCGCCCACCAGCTCGGCAAGATCCTTGTGGGTGGTGGCCACGGTCAGGCGCGTCGCCGGTCCATCGCGAACGCCGAAAGTCTCGCTCAGCTCGAGCAGGATCAACGCGACTCGCTCCTCGAGGGTGCAGCCCATAAAGTTCGAGCAGCGCAATTGCACCAGATCCCAGCGTCCGGAATAGCTGGCGGCCATGCGCTTGAAGTCCGCGCAGCCGATTCCCAGCGCGATTTCGATGAAGGTCGCAAGCGCGACGGTTCCAATCTGGCATTCGGTAACAGCTTCGCAGCGAAAGTTGTAGCTGATCCCGGTAACCGCCGGCGGAACCCCCGGTATCATCCCCGGTGCGACCACGATCACCAGGGTGCGCTCGCCTTTGCGATTGCAGCAGGTAATGCGCGCGACTCCGGAAAGCAGGACATAAGCGGAATCGGAAGAGTTGCGATCGTCGAAAATGATCCCCCGCTTTTCAACCCGGTTGATCGTTAAAGCATTGGCAAGCCTCGTCAACTGGCGCTTGGTAAGCCAGGAGATGTTCTTAAGTCCTTGTAATCTCCGGACCTCGGACGTTTGCCCTGCGCGCATCACATCAACCTAGCAGAATTCCGAGACGAGCTGGTCTCCTATTCGACTCGTTCGGTTCTTCATATAACGAAACTGCACTGCCCGAACCGGTAGTCGAATGACGGAACGAGAGCAGGTTCAGCCACAAGCGTTCTCCAGAGAACAGCATCCTCATGATTCGCCATAAGCTTTCGTTGATCTCTTCGGTGCGTTGGCTCAGACTCATCCTGTCGGAATCGACATACGAATCGAGTCCGACTTTGATCCTGCCTGACGGTGGCCCTTCCTCTCGGCTTTGACCACTCTCCGCTCGACCAACCCAATCACCAACCAAGCCCGGTGGAGAATCGAATGAGCGGAACAACCGACAAAATCAAAGGCCGTGTGAAAGAAGCGGTGGGAGCCCTGACTAACGACAAACGCCTCAAGAACGAGGGAAAAGCGGATCAGGCAAGCGGCGCGGTCAAGGACGGACTCGATAAAATAGTCGACCGGGTAAAGAGCGTCGCATCACGTAAATAGACCAATGCCGACTGAACTCTGACGCTGAAGCTTCAACACCCGGCAAAACATTTCCGTTCATCTTAGTTCTTTTTGTTCGCAACTGAACCATGGAGGTCTGATAGTGAAACTTTTTCTTCTAACCGTCGTACTCGCGACGCTAACCGGCGGCCTGGCCGAAGCGTCAACCTACAAGTACAGCGCCTGCACTAACAATAATAGCAAAGCCTGTACTGACGCACGCGCCGCCTATGCGGAGCACCACAACGGAAAGACTCCTGAGCAGGTGAATCAACATTGGTACCAGGGGCAGCGAGGACACTGGAACCAGCAAGGGAAGAACTGGCAGTGGAATAACGCCGAGGGCGATCAGTGGAACCAGGGTAAGCAAGGACACTGGTACCAGGAGAAGGACGGCTGGCGCTTCCGCGGCGACGATGGTGACACCTATTCGAAAGGCCAGGGCCGCTGGCAATGGAACCGCACCAAACACGACTAGGATCCTCGTCCTAAGTCACGACGATAGGCAAGCCTGAGGCGCATTCGCGACAAGCGTTCGGCCGGAACGGCGCTGCTACTGGGGCGGGATGGCGCGCCTGCCACTCTGTCCCAGCAGCAGCAACAATCGAAGATAGACCCAAGCGGCAAAACTATGATTTCACAGCAGGCTGAATGGATATCGGGCGGCGATTGGATTAGAGGAATGCTTGGCGCCGCCATGATTGCGGCTGTTCTATGGGTTGCAGTAATCCTCGCATGAGGAGCGCCTGACTCAGTTCTCGCCAAGTTGTAGCTTTCCTCGAGCGCGCGATCGTGCACCCGGCCCAGAGACAACCTGCTCCCGCGGCGCAGCAGCCAACCGGCAATCAATTCTTCAAATAGCCGACACCGATTAGCAACACACCGATGACCAAGGCCCCGCCCGCTACCAATGGCGGTACCACATGCGAGGTCTCCTCGTTGGCCTGAATCTTCAGGTCGCCGATTTTGGCAACATCTTTGGTTTGCGAAGTCGTGAAGACTGGAATTGCCAAACCGAGTAATCCAAGGAGCGCGATTACCGCGCCTATCACTACGATTCCTTTCATTTCTCCTCCCAGATGCCTTTCGGCTCGGCTGAACGATTGTGTCGCGCGGACACTACTTCAGGCGTGGCATGGTAACTCCGGGGATCGGACCTATGATGCCGAACACTTGTAAAACCCACACCAGCACGACCACGAAGACGACGATATTCAGCAGACTTTTTATGGCGCCGGCCATTGGGATGTAGGTGTTGATCAGCCACATGACCAACCCCACGACGACTAACACAACCACGATATTTACTAGGCTCATAGCAGAGTCCATTGTAGCGCAGTCGGCCGAGACCTCTCCACGAGACGACGGCAGTATTCGGTTATTTGGATAACCAATTGAGTCGATGCGCGTGACGGCCGAAGGGTTGCGAAAACGCCGCCACAACCGTGCTTCGACGCGACAGGTAACAACCGATCATCACAACGAAAAACATGGAAATTCGGTAGTTTCGGCTTCGTTCAGATTGCTTTGGACACGATACCACGAGCATTTGCGGCGTTTGAAGCCTTCCGCGGGGAACCAAACATTAGTCCTATAGAGAACATTCCGTTTCCGTATCAATGGTCAATGGAGTAGCGTTTCTTTATAGATGTCTACTTGAACAACGAACATAAAGCGCGTGCGACCGACCTCGAACTCCTCGGCCAACTGAAAGCGTTTTCCTGGCTTTCCAACCCAGACAAAACTCGTCTCGTATCCGCACTTGAGATCGCCAACTTCGCCAAGCGCGAGGTGGTCTTGCGCGAATCGGAGCTGGCCTCCGTTGCTCATATTCTTCTCGCTGGAACCGCTAGCATTACCTGCCTGAACGTAAGAACTGAACGGGTTATGGTGGCGCTGCTGCCTCCGGGTCCGATCCCCGAGTTCCCCACACTTCCGTTCACTCCGTCTAGATTTCAAATCGAAGCTTATGACGATTGCCGGGTCGGAAGTGTGAGCTGGGACCAGTTCGACCACATCACTTCCCAGTCCCCTCAATCAGCCTTCAGAAAGTTTCATCAGAGCAATCTGCAGCAATGGTATCGCTTGCTCTTGCGAGGCTCCAGTTTTCTCAGTCTTGGTCTTCACGAGCGCATCGGATTGGCGCTGCTGGAATTATGCTCCGATTTCGGAATCAAGGATTCGCGCGGCACGCTCCTGAGAGTCGCAGTCAGTCATAAGCATCTCGCAAACCTGGTCGGTGCTTCGCGGCCTCGAGTTACCGAGCATTTGGCGCGGCTGGAGCGCGATCGCCTGGTGGTCCGTCAAGGTCGCCAACTGGTCGTTCGCGCCGACAAATTGAAAGACACCATGAGTGCTAGAATTCCGGACCTGGCTGATCAGATTTCGAGGTCCGCCTCGCGTGCGCCAAGGTCGGGCGCCAATGCCAGGAGAAAGCCGGTCGCGCCGGTTGCGATGACCGGTGTAGATTGATTCGATTTCGTCGCGCAGTGTTTGCTCGGGGGCGCGGCCCGCGCTCATATCACAGTTGGCGCGGGTATGCGCATCGATGCCGCGCTCTATTTTCGCCAGGTAAGTTGATTCTTTACCCCAACCACTCCCCCTGCGTCTGCCGCGATGTCGCCGGCGTGCCGGGCATCTTCCGCGGATCCGATGACGCCGGTCAGCAAAATCGTTCCATGATCACAATCGACTGCGACCGGGTAGTCATCGGCAACTCCGTCTTCCATCAAGCCGCTCTTGACCTCGGCGATCAGCAGAGCATCTTTCGCGCGATCAGCGGGAGATTGATAGTGATGACTAGCTGAGGTTTGCACAGTATCGTCCTGCCGCAATGACGAATTCGCGCTGATCGACTGACCCGAGATCTGGCCCGCGAGTACCACGGAACTGGTCACCATCCAGAGGATGGAGGTCACTAAAATAAGCTTCGGAAAGATTTCATTCATATTTACATCCGATCTCGGGTTAGGTTCTGGAACAGAGGAACCGCCACGGTCCCTCTGTTCTCATTTGAAGTCTTAGCGGCGCTTAATTACTCGGCGTTACGGTGGTGGACTCAGTATGCTGGCTGACGGTACTTTGCGCATTCCCATCAGCGCCGAAACCAGTTTGTTTGGTGTCGCTGGAGCGATCGGTCGAGGTAGTCGTGCTGGTGGTGACGGTAGGCGGCGGAATCACTGCTACCGGCGGCGCCTGAACGATAACTTGCGGAGCGGGCGCCGGAACGTAGGTCGTGGTGCTGGTTTCCCTGGTGGTGGAGTCGGTGGAGGTGCCACAGCCGATAACTAAGAGCGCGGCGGAAAGGCCCAGGATGGTGATTGCAGATAATTTATTTTTCACGTTATCAATTTAACCACCGCCATTGATGAAGCAGCGCCTCTCTCAGCCGAATTGGTTATCCAAAGCACTCTTTGGGCGTAAAACGTCGTCGCTTTGCTCTGATACGAGAGGTCCGCTGAGCCTCGCCGACATCCACCAATCCAGATCGTCCAACCCGGCGTGGAGCGCGGCGAAGCTGAAAAACCGCGCGCAACTTTTTTCACTTGCTTGCGTCCTGCCTTTCGCCTTATCTGACATATCCGCAAACGCGGGTATCTCTACATTTTGTAGTGTAGTGGAAAGTGACGCCGGGGGGCGTCCGGGAGCGCGGGATGGTAGTGGAGAAGTTCGACGCATCGGCACGCGCGCCGCCCCCTGCTGAATTTCTCGCTATGGGCGGAACTGTAGTGTGGACTGGTGGGGGACTCTGAAAGAGCGGGATCGATTCTTCCGGGAACTCTCTTCTGCGTCGTAATGGCGCGGCTCGATACTGACTGTTTTACGAGACATAGCACGCGTTCTGCGAATACTCACGCATGGCTGCCGCGCAGCCACTCGGCCCTGGAGTAATGAGTATGAAAGCGTTCGCAGCGCTTATGGTACTGGTGTGCCTTTCGGCCGCCAACGCATACGCCGGACCTGCCAATCGAAGGTTCCGGCGTAGTGGTCAACGGCCTCAACCGATCGGACTTTCAGGTTTCGGAGCGCCTTTGCCGGCAGTGGCAAACAGCGATCCGGACCTGCAAACCTTCGCCAACGGCCAGATCGATTTCAAAGAAATTGAAACCGCGCCGCAAATCGGCCCGGTCTTCAACGGCGTCTCCTGCGCCGGATGCCATTCGCAGCCGGCGATCGGCGGCGCCGGACTCTTCATCAACGAGATCCGGGTCCGCAATAACACCGCGCCCGGACCGGTGCATCTGTTCGCATCCGACAACATGCTGCGTAATGGTCCCCAAACGCAGGGTCTCGCAACCATTTTCCCGACCGGAATGGAGTCCGAGCCGATGGGTTGCCAGATCACCTCGCCCGGATGCCATCCGTCGATTTGTCAGACCGAAGAGATGTTGCGGACGAGCTTCGACACTTCGCTGGCAACCTGCGATCCGTCCAGCACCGCATTCGCCGGCGGCGCGAACTGCGTAGTCGGACGCGCCGCGACGCCGACCTTCGGCCTGGGCCTGGTCGAGGCGGTATCCAATCAGACGCTGATCGCGCTGGCGGCCAGCGAGCCCGCGGCGATTGCCGGCACGGCCCGGCAGATCAACGAACTGGGCGCGAACCGCGTGGCGCGCTTCGGATGGAAGGATGATCACGCGACCCTGCGCGCATTCGCGGGCGACGCGTACCTCAACGAGATGGGCATTACCAACCCCGACAATCCCACCGAGGTCAGCGTCTGCGCGATGGAACAGTATGACTACGGAATCCTGCTGCAGACCGCGGCGGGCATCGAGGATGGCGTCGATAGCGACGGACGCGCCGACATCGATCGGTTTACGGATTTCATGCGCGCGCTGAATCCGCCGCCGATACTCGCGCAAAATGCGTCGTCGCAAAATGGCAGGCATTTGTTTCAACAGGTCGGATGCGCCGGGTGCCATACCATGCAAATGACGACCGCCTCGAATCCGGCCGCGTTCATTCCTCGCACCACCGGCGGCATTGCGATCACGCATACGCTCAACGTGGCGCTGGCGAACCAGACCTTCCATCCGTTCTCGGATTTTCTGCTGCATGACATGGGCTCGCTCGGCGATGGGATCACGTCCGGCACCGCGGGACCCACGATGATGCGGACCGCGCCGCTATGGGGCATCCGCGCGAAGTCGGTCTTTCTGCATGATGGCCGCGCGGAAGAAATTTCCGACGCGATCGCATTGCATGATGGACAAGGGAAGGCGGCGGCGACCGCATTCCAGGCGCTCAGCGCTCAACAACAGCAGGACCTGCTCAACTTCCTCAACACGATCTAGGAGCATTGGATCGACGCGGCGGGTCGGCATTCGGCCCGCCGCCGACACCTGACATCCACATCATTGCGGCAGTTTGCCGATCTGGCGCAGCGCCGACGCCATATCCCAATAGATGCGCTCCGCCGCCATCAAGTCATCGCGGAAGTCGACGAAGATGACCAGGTCGACTTCGATCAGCTTGCCGGTGGGAGCGATGCCGGGCAGGAACCAGTCCATCTGTTTGGTGTGATGGAAGCGCAGGCGGGCTTCCTCGACGATGCAGTTATCGGTGGTCACGCGATTTTTGAGCGTGATGTTCCAGTCTTCGGGAATCGAGGGGATAAACTGATCGCGATAGTAACTTCGCAGGAACGTCTTGCCGATGCCGCCGGAGCCGGTCGGCACGTGGATCACCGAAGCATCCTCGACCATGGTGGCCAGCGATTCCTCGACATTGCGGCTGCTGAACTCACCGTCCAGGTGGGCCTGCCACAGGCGCAAGTTATTTTTCGTGCTCATTGGCATCCTCCTTCCAACCTTAGACGCGAACCGCCAGCGATTTCAGCCCGCGAAACCGACCCATGCTCCGCCACTCCGGTTCGCCCCCCGCCAGTTGCATGCTCGGATAGCGCGCGACCATCGCCGCGATTGCGATCTGCGCCTCGAGGCGTGCGAGGCTCGCGCCGAGGCAGTAGTGGATTCCCATCGAGAACGCGAGATGCTCGTTATCGGCGCGGGTGATGTCGAAGCGATCGGGATCGGGAAATCGCGCGGGATCACGATTCGCCGCGCCAAACAGGACGGTCACGATGTCGCCCTTCCGAATCGTTTTGCCGCCGACCTCGAGGTCTTCGAGGGCGGCCTGCGGCGAGGGCGCCTGGGTGGGCGATTCGTAACGCAGCATTTCCTCGACCGCGCTCGCGATCAGGGCGGGATTGTCGCGGAGCCGCGCGAGTTCGACCGGATGCTTGAGCAGCGCGAGCATACCATTGGCAATCAGGCTGCGGGTGGTCGCGTGACCCGCCGCGAACAGAGTCTCGACCATCGAAAGAACTTGCTCGGCGGACAGTTTGCGTCCGCCTTCCTCGGCCACCAGGATCGCGCTGAGCAAATCGTCGGCGGGATGGCGCCGACGCTCCTCGACCAGATGGACGAAGTAGTCATTGAAGCGGCTCACCGAGCGGCTGCCCTCCTCCATCATCGCAGGAGTGCGCACGATGCCGCGCGAGACCACGATCCCATCCACCAGTTGGCGCAGTTGCTCCCAGTCCTGCGCCGGCGCACCCAGCATCGCGGCGATCACATCGGCGGGAATCGGATAGGCCACCTCGGCTACGATGTCGATTTCGTTTCTGCCGGTCAGCGCATCGAGTCGCGCACGCACGATCGCTTCGGTTGCCGACCGCATGCGCGCGATCGCGGCGGGACTGAAGGCTTTGGCGAACACATTCTTCATCCAGGTATGTTCGGGAGGGTCGGTGAACGCGAGCTCATGCGCCTGGAACGCGAAGATTGGTTCGTCGACACCGAACTTCGAGCGCATGCTCTGAAGATACGCGGCGCGGCTGAAGCGGCGATCGCGCAGATAGGCAACCGCATCGGCGTGACGGGTGAGCACCCAGCCCTGCATGAACTCGCTGAAGTGAACCGGATCCTCGGAACGCAACTGGTGATAATAGCGATATGGATCCGGATAGCCCGGAAGCGTGGGATCGCAATCCTCAGGAAAACGCAGATCGGTGGAAGCCATTTTCATATTTTCGCTTCGATACAGCGAATCACAGCTGGTCAGGATTCCCGAGTTTACCGCCTAAGCGATAATCGTGAAACAATGCCGCCGTCGCGAGGGCCGGCGCCTACTTCGCAGCGAGAGCGGCGCCACGATACATCACCGCATGGGTCCTGGGACCCGCGATCACAAATCGATCCAGCCGGGCCAGCTCCAGTCCCGCATCCGAAACGAGTCGATCTATCCGCCTGGTAAGGTGGCATCCGCGGCCGATGATCAGTTGGATCGGTTCCAGCCGCCGCTGCCACTTCGCGATCGAGGGTTCCTCACTAAGGCCGTGCTCTAGAAACAACAAAGACGCTCCGGGCTTAAGCACTCGGCGCACCTCGTGTAGCGCCGCGATCGCGTCGGGTATCGTGCACAGGGTGAAGGTGCTCACCGCACAGTCGAAGCTGTTGTCTTCAAACGGCAAGCGCTCGGCGCTAAGCTTTGCGCGCTTTACCGGAAACGGCACGGCAGCAATGCGTTCCGCGACTCGTTTCGGCATGAACTCTTCGGGATCGACCACGGTGAGCTGTTTTACCGCATTCGGATAGTAGGGAAGATTGAGTCCGGTGCCGAATCCTAGCTCCAGCACATCGCCATGCGCATCCTTTAACGCGGGCGGCCGCTCGTGACTGATTGCTTTTGACCTCATGGTGCAATCGAGAAAAAAGCCAAATATCCGATCTGACAATCCCATGAGATTTTCTCTATCAGATGCCGACCTCAATTCAATAGCAATCGAGGGTTGGAAATTCGTAGCTACGGGAAATAGCTGGTAGGGCTGGTATCGGCCTTGGTGACATCGATAGCTGGTTCAATCGGCGATGACGCCGGCGCGAATAACGTTGCAACATTATCCTGGTAAATTATCTTCCAGGCAGAATCACGCTCGACTACACGAGAGCCACCGGTCATGGATTTTACTAGCACCAGATCGGTCGGATGCTCATCGAGCGCGCGCTGTGCTCCGGGCTTGGCATAAAAGAATTCCGCATACTCGCGCATTACCTCATCGGGATAAAGCAGCTCGGCTCGCACGTCGATGAAAATTCGGCTCGCGGGTAGATGCCAGACGAGATAGTCGCCCCATTCGAAGTGATTCAGGATATTTCCATGCAGTTTGTGATCCCGCATGAATGCTACCGCGCCCTCGGGCACCGGCTCCCACGTTCGCAGCCGCGGCGAGACCACCCCGCATACGAGAACCACGACAGCTATGACACTCCCAATCAGAGTGGGACTTAGCTCTCTCTCACTCACCGCAGGTTCGGTATCCGATCGCCACCGCATGGCCAAGGCCAGATGATGGGCCAGTGGTATAGCAACCGCGATGACGCCGAGCGCAACATTGCGCGTCATGTAGAAAGCTGCGATCACGAATACAATGCCTATAGCTGTCAGCGGAGCATCATCGAACGTCGGCGCTCTGGCTATCGAAAATAGGAAGCCTCCGAACAACCCGACTGCCAGCACAACCTGTAGCAGACCTATTGCCGAATTGTTCCACAGGAACAGCATCATCCTGGGAAGCGGAACCCAATCGTTAATGATTAGTCGCAGCAGCGGATCAGAAACCGAATGGAGTACGTTGCTCCATATCCCGACTCCGAGCGGATTTATTATGGTTGCGAGCGCTGCCAACGCGGTCACGCATCCGAGGCGAAAGCCACGGCGCGGCAGCGTACCGGCGACGAGCTCCTGCGCACTCATGACCGCCGCGGCGATGCCCAATGCACCGAGGCCGGTCGCGAATCCGCCGTGCAAGTTGGCCCATAGCGCAAACATCGGCACCAGCGGCCACCACCTCGCACCGCCGCGGTAGACTTCGGTCGCCAGGGTCGCCATGACGATACTTAGCATCGCGAAGGTGAATAGCTGCGGACGGAATTGGATCTGGGTTGTCAGAGCACCGGCGCTCAGAATCAGAATCGCTCTCTGAATGCGGACGGACGCCGCGGTCGTTGCGAGACCGGCCGCTAACGCCGAAATCGCGATGGTCGCGCATGCGATCTTGATCAGCTTGAGGCCGAGAATGCCCCACCATTGGTAGGCGAAAGCGAAGATCGCTTCGGCCAGCCATTCGTGATTGCGCGTCGCGAAGCCCGCGACGGTGTAAGAGTAAACATCGTGCGAGGGGATATGGCCGGTGCTTAGTATCGCGTGGCCAACCAGCAGATGCCGCCAGAGGTCCGGATCGGCAAAGTTGTCGGCGCACGCGAGCACGATCGCGAGTACGACGAAAGATCGCGAGACCCGCGAGTTCGAGGCGGACGCTTGGGGACGATGAGGCGGCAAGCTACCTCGGTCGGATCGAATCAGGCTGAGTCGCGAACGATACTCAGCCGGAAAACGTCGGCGATAGCTCTTACAAGCACCGCCGACGTTCGCCTATGTTTTTTGGTAAGCGTTGGGCTTACAGGTTACCGTCGACCGAAGTGAGCAGACCGGTGATGCTGGTACCCATGGTCTGGTAGCCGGCGTAAACAACCACCGCGACGGCCGCCAGGATCAGCGCATACTCAGTCATGGTCTGGCCCTTTTGCCAGTTCTGCGCCTTCACATACATTCGATTGAAGAAATCCATTCCCGTGTCCTCCCTTGTGCTCCCCGCTTTTTCAGCAGCGAATGAGACGTACGATTGAGGGGGACGAAGCATCCCTCGTGCCAAGCACATCGAAAGAAAAAGCCAGTATTTACAAGGGCAAAATCCGGTTCGAAAGGTACTCAATCGACAATCGTTGCGTGCGCGCAACGAGCCGCGTTGCACTGAATGAAAGTGTCGAGGCGAGGAGACTCGTCGGATTCCTCCTCTAAGCCCGCCTAGCGATAGGATTTCGCTACAAAATGACGGAGGCTGACCGCGGCCTGCAGAAGCGGCATGAACGCGACGTGAACCAGTTTGCCGAATGGAAGCCAGATCATCAGTAACTCAACTGCCAGAAGATGAGCCGTCAAAAGCATCGCGTAGGGTCCGACTACCGATGCGCCCCCGACGTGCGGATAGCACATCAACCCGGTTAGCATCGCGACGAACACCGCGCTCCAGGTGAGGTAATCATCTACCACCGAAAAGATGCTCGGCTCCGGCGTCATCCAGCGATGAATCAGGACCGCGATCATCGCCGCAAGTGAGATCGCCCCGGCTGCCAGCACGACTGCGGTTGGAAGGCTCGGCCACTGCAGACCGGTAAGCGCGGTAATGAAAAGCACGTGAGGCGCGAAGCCGAATATCACGATGAGCAGCCCGGCATGCATGGTGTAGCTATCGATTTGCCATCGCCGGTCCGGAACATGAAATCCCTTGCGCGCCCAATGCAGGTTGGGCTCGCCCCGTCGCAGCGCAAAATCGACGCTGCGCCAGAAGAACCCCGCAACCATTATCACCAACGCCCAATGCAGGCCCGGGCCGCGCGCGAAATCAAGCAGACGCATCGCGGCTCCCTTCGCGTGGGATGCGGCGGCGGCGAAAAACCGCGCCGGTAAATAACCCGGCGAAGACTCCGCCACCGACCGCGAGGCCCCAGGTTCGTCGATTGTTCCACGGCGTGACGTAAGGAGGATTGAGCTGCGCGGTGCGGCTCATCCGCGTCATCACCAGGTGGCAATCGAAGCATGCCAGCGGTTGCGCGCCGTGGATCGCGCCGTGCCAAAAGGCTTCGTCATGACAATTCATGCAAACCTGGTTGGCGACTTCGATCGACTGGCCGCGATCGATGCGAAACTCGATCAGCCCGCCGATGCCGAGACCTCCGCCGGTGATGGCGTGATTGCTGCCGGGACCATGGCATCCCTCGCAGCCGCGGCGCTCCAGCTCGTTGCGCGGCTTGATTTGAAAAAGCCGCCCCATTTTGGTTTTGGCGAATTCGCGTGAGATATCGCCATGACATGCGTAGCAGTACACGCTGCCGATATATCTGGGCTTGGCGAAGAAACCCACGTTGGCGTCGAGGTCGGCCGAATCCGCAAGTGCGGTCGCGGCCAGCGCGATTCCGCTGACGATAGTCATCGCGATGATGAGCCTTGGTGCAAACACGCGACTAGCTTATGGCAACATCGCGGCGGGCTGACCAGAGCGGACGCTTGCTTGACTGTGCGCACCGGAACGGAAATGCTGAAGGCCCTGCGCGGAGAGGTTCGGGAGTTTGGTTTAACCGGCCTGACTCGAAATCAGGTGAGCCTAACGGCTCCGGGGGTTCGAATCCCTCCCTCTCCGCCACCCCGTCCTCTCCTCACTTTCAAAGGTAGAGCTTCCGATTTCATCGTTTCAAATTCGGCGCGGGTCTCTGGAGTGACCTGGTCAAGCCTTGGTAACTTTCACCAGGAACACGCGCTATGCCCTCGATAAGAACCGAGCACGACGACCGCCAGACGCGGCGTCTTTTGCGACAACTTGCCGATCGCGCGTTGTCGCGCGCGGCGGGAGCGCCCTTGCTGGGCGGCAACCGGGTGGTACTGCTGAAAGATGCTTCGCAGAACTATCCCGCGTGGCTCGCCGCTATCAAGGCGGCAAAACATCACGTCCATTTCGAGCCTTTCTTCATCTGTGAGGACGAGACCGGTCGAGAATTCGCCGATGCGATGATTGCGAAGGCGCGCGAGGGTGTGAGGGTGCGCGTGATCTACGATTGGCTCGGCGACTTCGGGAAGACCTCGCGGCATTTCTGGACTGCTCTGCGCACTGCCGGCGTCGAGGTGCGTTGCTATAACCCGCCGCGGTTCGACAGTCCGTTTAGCTTGATTTCGCGCGACCACCGAAAGATGGTCGCCGTCGATGGAGTCGTGGGGTTTATCGCGGGCCTGTGCGTGGGGCGCGCATGGGTCGGTGATCCGCAACGGAACATAGCGCCATGGCGCGACACCGGAATTGAGGTGCACGGACCTGCGGTCGCCTCGATCGAGCACGCCTTCGCGGAAATCTGGGGCACGATGGGAGCACCGATTCCCGAGCATGAAGCGATCGCGGAACTGCCCGCCGAGCCGGCCGGCGACGTGGAGATGTTCATTATCGCCACCCTGCCTGCTACCGCGAGGGTGATCCGCATTGGCGAGTTTATCGCGGCGCTCGCGCGAAAGAGGCTTTGGCTGACCGACCCTTATTTTGCGGGAACGGCTTCTTACGTGCAGGCCTTGAGAGCCGCGGCGCGGGACGGCGTCGATGTGCGGCTGCTGGTGCCGAACACGTCGGACATCCGCCTGCTGCGCCCGATTTCGCGCTCGGGTTATCGTCCTCTTCTGCAGGCCGGCGTGCGGATCTTCGAGTGGAACGGCCCGATGATCCACGCGAAAACGGGAGTTGCCGATGGGCATTGGGCGCGGGTGGGTTCCACCAACTTGAACCTGGCGAGCTGGTTCGGCAACTGCGAGTTGGACGCCGGGATCGAAAACGACGCTTTCGGGGGCGCCCTGGAGCGCATGTTCCTGGAGGACCTGGAGAACTCTACTGAGCTGGTTCTCGGCCCGAATGCGAAAGTGCTTGCACCCGGTCAGCCCCGACGCCGCGAACGCGGCTCCAGAAGGGGAGCCGGCAGTGCCGGACGCGCAGCCGCCGGCGCGGTCCGACTCGGCAATGCGATCGGGGCCGCGTTCACCAACCGGCGGGTATTGGAAGCGGTCGAAGCGCGCCTGCTTTTTGTGGTCGCGCTGACGGTGCTGGCGTTGGCAATTCTACTGGCGGTGTTCCCGAGGCTGATCGCGTACCCGCTCGCGGCATTGCTCGGCTGGATCGGCGCGGCGCTGCTCTATCGAGCCTGGAAGTTACGCAATCAGACTGAAGGATCGCAAAATCTGTTATGAAATTGCGACCCCCCGAAGCCTTCGAGAGATTTCAGGTCACACGGTCCAGATAGGCAAACGCGCCAGGCTGCATTAGTCCGGTAAATCCGGCGTTATGGTTGCGAGCGAATGCCTCATGCTCTGCAGAGTTCGAAGGCTTTTACGAAACGCAGCTAAATCACCTTTGAATGCGGCCGCCCTGAGCCGAGGCACCAGCTTGCGCGCCTCGAGCGTCACTGCTGTGTATTGGTCCGGCACCGAGACCTTGGCGCCTTTTACCAACCTGGGGACATCTTTCAAATCGCCAACGCAAAGGCGTACCTGCAAACTGGGGATTTCACCGCGTTGCACCAGACCAATGGAATCGTTGACCAAGCGCTCGCAGTCCGCGATGGCGTAAACGGTGCTCAGTGCCCGCAGGAAGAACGCGAGCGTGTCCAACGGCTGAGGACCAAATTCGGTGGTAAGATTGTCCAGCGCCTGAGCTCCGGTCTCGTTCTTTCTGGGAGCGACGAAAAAGCCCTTGTCCCCGGTCGGCGAGAAGTAAAACGTCACCGCGTCCTCGATACTGGTGAATGCACCATTGTGGAAGAATGACGTCTTGCGCGGCGCTTCGATCAGAGACTGCACGTTGAACTGCCCGAGCCTCAAACCTTTGCCATCAACACATCCGCGGTTGCCGCCGGTGTTGATGCCACTGCCGCATTCGCTCGCGCCGTGGGTGGAAGTTACTCCACCGGACTGAACCTTGTCGCCGGGATCTTGAGGAACGACCACCGGCGCGACGATGGCGTTGAGACCGTGCGCCGTCGCAGTCGCGGCATTCAAACAACTGTCGGATACACCATCTTTGTCGGTGCATCGCAGCAGGTCTGCTTTGTGAGTTTGGGTAAGATTGCGGCTCGGAAAGGGTGCCGATGGATCATTTGCATTAGCGGAGACGATCTCGCCGCTGATCGAGTTCGCCCCGGCATTGAAGTGGCAAAGGCTGCACTGACTATGCCGACTCAGGAAGATGGCCTTACCTTTTTCGGCGAGAGGATCGCTGAACGTGATCACTGGCTGCTCGGCGTCAACCTGTGTTCCCGCTGCCATATCGTTCCCCACATTTTGGGCCCCATCGTGATCCATGTCGTTGGTGTTCACGCCCGCCTTCAGGGCAAGCTCGAATTGACGCCCCAGGTATTCCTGAAAGGCCGCAAGCTCATCGAGTTCGGCGGGCGTCGGGCACCGGAAATCAACCCCGGGCATGCGGTTCAGACTCTTTGTCAGGTGAGTCTCGACTGCGGTGAGCGAAAACGCCCGGAGCGTCTTTGTAAGATCCGTGGGGTCAGCATTCGCCGCCTCGATGGCATCTTTGCAGTCCTGATTCGCGGACGTCGTCTCGGCTCCGAAGATATCCGGGTCGGCGCTGGTGCCGTCGCCTGACCAGCCGAGTTGTACATTCCGAGTGCCCTCGTCAACTCCGGGCGTGATGTCGTTGCCGATCCCGGGACCGCCGGTGCGTGGGCCGAGGAAAACGTTGAACAGTTCGATTGGCGTCGCAGGGGCAGGAAACGCGGGAGGGGGTGAGCACTGCACATCTCCACCGCTGATAAAACTAAGGAAGGGCGTACAATTGGAGGAGAAAAAATCGGGCACCATGTTGACGGTTGTGAAAGCCAGTCCGGCTATCTGCATCGAAGACCGAAACGGTCCGGCAGGGTTGTCAACGTTTCCTAGTTCCTCCGCCGTGCCACCGACGCCTTCGTGGATGTTGAACAGTCCCAGCTGGTTGACCAGGGTCGGGTTTTCAAGGGAGCCGGAGCCGGCGTTGCCCGGCTTGATTTTCGTTCCCCTTACCAAGGCGCGGAGATGCGGGCTCAGACTGGGGATATCCGCTGCGCTGATCGTGAAGTCGCGCTGGGGGAGATGGCACGTCGAGCAGGTACGCCCATTGCCCTTGAACGTTTGCTTATTAAAGACCTGGAATCCCTTGCGTACGAGCTTGGCCTGGCTGGCAGTCAGTTGAGAGGCTTGCGCCCGGACCGTTGGGGACAGCGAAGTCTGGGCATAACTGGTGCCGGCCCAAAGCAGCGCGGCAAGCACCAGCACGGCCGGCTTTCTCATTTGTTCTGTCATATTCCCCCAGTAACGTACCGCGATGCTTGAGGCTGATCCGTCAGTCCTTCGGAGGCACCATGCCAACCAGGCACAGACCAATGAGCCATTTCCCCAGGTTTAAGTAGTGTAGCGATAGCGGTTGCATCCGACGCCGCGCGCGGGATGCCAGGTAAGAGCGGATAGAACGGGAACAGCCAGCATCGGCTCTTCCTCCGTAAAGCCTACAAGCTGAACTCCGTATCCATTATCGCTGAGCTTAGCGCAAACGAGTAGCGCGGGGCTCGCTCCAATGTCAATGAGCTGGACCTCGCAGAACATGTCTATCCCACGCTCTTCGCCACTCGTCGCGATTCAATTGAATGGTATTCTGCTTCCCAGCGAGCTACTTCTTTGGTCCAGGAGGGATAAGCAGATGCCATCGTATGTGATGCTCTTTCACTTTACCCATGACGGTATCGAGCACGTGAAGCAGAGTCCCGACCGGGTCGACAGAATCAAGAAGGAGTTCCGCAAGAATGGCGGAAAGGTCAAGGACTTCTACCTGATGATGGGCGAGTACGATTCGGTCTTCATTGCCGAGGCGCCGGACGACGAGACTATCGCGCGCATCGCGCTGCTGATCGAGGCGCAGGGAAACGTGCGCAGCGAGACCCATCGAGCATTCAGCGAGGCGGAATTCCGCAAGATCGTGTCAGGGCTTCCTTAGCTGAGATTTTCGACGAGGCTCTGCCACCAGCCGACCTGCGCAGCGCGGAAATGGAAGAGCTACGGGCTGACGCAGCCCGGTGTCGCGTCCCGCGATCGCTTCCTTGTCAACGCGCACCCTGAAGCTCGCGCCGAGCATCGTTCGACTCGCACCAGGGCCCGCTAGACTCACCCTCGACCGCTTTTGTGCGGCAGCGCCGCCGATAAATGACGCAACTTCTCCGAATTGCGCACCACGTACAGCGCCCGAATCACCTCGCCCTCAATCTGGAACGCCGCAGTCTGCACCGGACCCTCGGGTGCGTCCACGATGATACCGGGCAGGCCGTTGAGGGTTGCAAAACGCAGCGTGAAGTCATCGCGCCACCACGCACCCGGGCGTTTGCGCGTTACGCCAACCAGGAATCGTGCCGCATGATGGGCGCCATCGATCACCTCGAGCGCCGCCGGCACCCTGCCGCCGCCGTCCGTTACGATGCGCACGTCGCTCGCGAGCAACTCCGTTAGCGCGTTGAGATCACCCGACTGGGTTGCCGCCATGAATGCGGACATCAGCCGCGCATGTCTCGCATCGATCTCGCCCGAAGGCGCCGGCGGCGCGGTCGCGCCGCGTGGTCGCCCGACGCGCACATGAGCGCGGGCGCGAGCGGCAAGCTGCCGGCAGGCGGCCCCGCTCCGTTCCAGTGCGGCGGCCACTTCGTTGAACGAGAAATCGAAGACGTCGTGCAGGATGAACGCAGCTCGCTCCAGCGGCGAGAGCCGATCGAGCGTCAAGAGCAGCGCAATAGACAGATCCTCGGCCAGCTCCGTTTGACGGTCGGGCGCGAGCGATGCGGTGTCGACGACCGGCTCCGGCAGCCACGGGCCGACGTACTCCTCGCGCCGCGCGCGCGCCGAGGTCAGCATGTCGAGACAAATCCGCGCGGTCGTGGTCATAAGAAACGATCTCGGGTCCGACACTTCGCCGCGCTCGGCGCCATGCCAGCGCAGGTAAGTCTCCTGCACCGCGTCCTCGGCGTTAGCCATCGACCCAAGCATGCGGTAGGCGAGGCCGAGCAGGCGCCGACGATACGGCTCGAAGCTCCCAGCCGGATTCGACATCGCGCTCATGGAACTCACGCCTTCCGTGCCGCCACATCCGCCGGCTCGAACAGCTCAATTGGATTTCCGTCTGGATCCTCGATCTGGATTTGCCTGCCGCCCGGCCCGGTCTCGATGTTGTTGCGAAAATGGAGGCCCGCCTTTTTCAGGGTATCGATGAACCCGGGCAGGTCCTTGACCCGGATCACGACGCGGTTCCATCCGCCCGGTTCCTGCTGCTGCCCGTTCGGCATCGGCCGAGATCCAGACGCTTGTGGACCGCTAAGGAGAATCTGTACATCGCCAAGCGACACGTTCGCGAATGCCGGAAACTGCAGCCCGACTGTGAAGCCCAACTGTGTCGTGTAGAACGCAACAGAACGAGCTGGGTCTTTGACCAGATATCGGATCCCATGCACGGCCTCGACGAAGGGGTGGCTGCCCGGATGCCCTGACTGAGCTGTGTTCTGCGTTTCGGTCGCTGCCGCCATCTCTGGCTCTCCTTTCAAGTCGTCGTTCATCCGTGAAAGAACCTTCGCTGAGCCGGGTATCGTTCCTCCTCCGTCACGACACGTACGAAACTCCGGGTCTGGGCTTCATTTGTGTCGCCGCCACTGCTCCGAGCGCGAGGGCGAGGCCCAGAACGATCAGCGATTCCAGGCCGTCGGACTTCGCTACCATCAGGTAGACGACGCCAAGCGCCAAGGCAATGCGGATCGCAACTGAAGCAGGCCAGAACCGACCGACGCGAAAGTCCGTGTCGCGAGCGCGAGATCGACTGGCGATTCCTGCCAGCGCCGCGATGAGCACTAACACCAGCAACGAGGCGCGCACCCACGCGAACTCAAACATCCCCGACTGCGACGCCATTCGTGCGCCGGAGGCAAAGATGAGCACTGCGGCTACACCCTGCAATCGAAAGCTCCTCCTGGCGATCATTGTCGCCCACGGCTCCGCCTGCGAGGCGCCCGCCGGCCCACTGAGCGCGTCAATCCCGACCCACTCCATCGCAAGGCTGACGAACAGCAGAAGCATTCCAACAAAGTGTACAAACAGGACCAACTCACTCACGTTCATGCCTCGAGCGGGAGGTCACCCCGGAACTGTCCGAGGACGCTGACGCTGCAAATTTGCGATACGGCGCTCGGACTCAAGGCGATCATATCGCGCAGGTTGATGGCGTCGTAGTTCCAGCCCCGATCGAAGTGGTCAATTTTTCGTGGCAGTGTTCGTATCACCATGTCGCACCTCCCGTCTCCAACAGTAAGACGGGATAGAGCTTCAGAATGTGACATGACCGCCACGGCAGAATCAGGGCCTCACTACTTGGTACACATCGGGGTAAGCGATCCAAGATAGTGGGCTAGATGCCGAGGGCCCTTGGAAGGCTTTGTGTATGGATACCTCAGAATCTATCCGCGGGTACGGATAGACTCGGACCGATCGGCGAGGACCATTATCGCGGCGCTCTTTCGGCAATGAGATTGATTCATCATGTACTGTTCATTCAGTATACCCATGAGGGAAACCGCGCAGGGCAGAAATGGAAGAGCTACGGACTGACGCAGCCTAGTGTCCTTTCTTGATCATGCGGACCCCGACGCCCTTCATGAAGCGGGTCGGCAACTCGGCGCCCAGCATCGCGAAGATGAAATCGTTTTCGATCTCCGCCGATTGAGTCAGGACCACCGCGCCAACCCCGGCATGGCGATCGGGGCCGCCGCCTGCCAACGGCGCGAGGACCACTTTGCCGGGCCTGATCTCCTTCAACTGGCTGGCAGGGTAGGTCGTGAGCAACCCCTTTTGTTGCAGGGCGCTTATCTTCTCGGCATTTTCCGGCGTGACTTGCGGACCGAGTGTCGGCGAGCGAAACGAATAGCTTACCTGATTATGAAGGTCGGGATTGGCGAGCGCCTGAGCGACCTCGGCGCCGGCATTACCGCCTCCGACCACGAGGATCTTTTTGTTCTGATATTCCTCAGGCTCAACGAGGTTGTATGCGACGCGTTCCGGCGTCTCGTTCGCAAGCCCAAGATGTCGCGGTGATCCGCGTACGCCGATCGCAAGGACCACGAAACGCGTCTTGTAAACCCGGTCCCTGTTGCTCCTGACCTCGAACAGGTTGCCGGCGCGGCTGATGGCTGTCACTTCTTCGCGTTCGTTCGGTCGAACTCCGGTTTGCGCGAGAATCTGTTCCCAGGTCGTAATGAGCGATTCCTTCGAGGTATCACCCTCCATGAAGAAGGAGCCGTACTCGGCGATGTTGATCGCGGTGGCCTGAACAAACTTGTGACGCGGATAAGACTTGATGGTGCTGATAGCGGTCATCTTTTCGAGAGCTACGTAGGTCAGGCCCTTGTTGATCGCGGTGGCCGAGGCGCTGATCCCGGCGGGACCACATCCGATGATCGCGACATCGTAGACATCGGGAGTGGTCGCCGGCTTCTCGAATTTAAGCTGGTTCGCGATGAATTCGATCGCCTGGCGACCGGAACGCATCGCAAGGTTGATCGAAGCCGTCCCCGCAGTCTCGCCGACGATGTACAGCCTCGGCACGCTGCTCTGATAGGTATCGTCCAGCTGGGGAACTTCGGTAGTTCGCTGCGGGGCAACGTTGCCCACCGTTCGGCTGGTGGTGGTGAGTCTCGGCAGATAGCTCATCCAGGCGCCAAACATGGCGCTGGTCGCCAGCAACGCCAGCGCACCCATCCACCATGGATTCACTACCACATGGCGCATGGTCACGCCATGAATCTCTCCATGAGCGCGCATGATGGTGGGCAGATACATCGCGAGCGTTAGCCCCTGATGCATGTGCGGTCGGACGTCCGGAGCGCGATTCGGAAAGTCCTTCGTCGGCGCCGCTCCATAGACGTGGAACGCGTGGCATCCGGCGCAGGAGACCACCTTCTTATCGGGTCCTTCTGTCTGTGCGAACGCTGCGCTTACACCTACCAGGCTGGCCTTTCGAAGGGCGGGCGTCGGTTGCGGCTGATGGGCATGGCAATCGAAGCAGTTCAGCACTTTGGTCGCGTGCTTGTCGGGTGAGTTACCAATCCTGGTGCTGTTCGCGATGTCGGTGTGACAGAAGCTGCATTCGGATTGTAGATGGCCGCGCGAATGTTCGAACCTCGCATTGAGATGCCTGGTTGTCAGGGTGCTCCAACTCGCGAGAACCACCGGCGATGCGCCGAGCAACTCCGGCTCATGGAGGTACTGGTCTTGCGGATTGATATGACATCCCGAGCCCGCGCATCCGCTCCACTTCAGCGCCATCGACGCAGGCTGATTCGGTGGGGATGGCGGTTGGACCTCATGGCAGGATTTACATGGCATCTCCTTCGTGGCCTGAGTTGCGGCAAGCAATTCAAAATGCTGCTTGTGCGAAAAGGCCAGCTTGAAGAAATGCTTCGAGCCGCGCGCCAACTCCATCGGCTTCTGATGCCTGGAGACATCGGCAATCGACGGATGCTGATGACACTCGACGCACGTGCGACCCGCAGTCTCATCGAAGTCGGGCACGCGTCCACGGTGATCGGTGTGACATGACAGACATGCGAGCTGACCGTTAAGTCCCGCGAGATGGAAACCCCTGAGCAGGCCCGAATCCTTGTCGGCGAGCTTGGTCCCGGAATGCTTGTTGGAGGACATGTCGCCGTGGCAGTCCACGCATCCGGCATTGGTTGCACCACGCCATGGCTGGTGGCAGGCAGCGCATTGCGCTTCGAACTTCTGATGACCATGCGAAACGAGGCCCGGCGAATAGCTGCGATGCATCGAAAGCATCGCCAGTAGAGCGATTGTCACCAACCCGCCGACAAGCAGGTATCGACGCCGCCCTCTCATTTGCCCCCGAAGTAGAGGACGGAAAGTATGTGGAAAGCGAGCAGTGAGAAGGTCAGCATCGCGACGACCACGTGAAAGCGCAGCCAGCTGGTACTGAGCCAGAGGTTGAAATCATTCTGCTCGAGGTTAACTTTGCGGGTGGCCAGGTCAGCCAGTTCTTTCCATGCAATCGCGTCGTCGCCTTGAGAAGGAGCGTCGCCCGCCAAGGCCGCACTGATCCTCTTACCGATGTCGCGCCGTGAAAGCGTGGCCGCCAACAGTGACCACGACGAACGATCCTCCAGTAGCACTGGCTTGATACGCGCGAGGTAGTGCGTGGTGAACTCCTCGGTGTGACCTAATATCTTCTCCTCAGCTTCCACATAGACTGCGTTGATCTTCGCGTTGACGTCCTGGGTGCGAACTTCGTGCTCCGCGAAGTGGGTCATGTAGTTCGGAAGGCGGTCCTGGATTACGACGCCGAACAGACCGCTGGCGAACAACAACGCCACCGTACTCGCGAGCGCGGCCTCCAGCGGCCCCATCAGATGGCTCTGCATATGCCACCACAACGGCAGCAGCGAAAGCATCGCGATGACCACGTGAGCGGCGCGCCACGATTCGAGCCGATCGACAAACACCGCAGTCTCGAAGAGCGGCTTCGGCAGGACCTTGCGCGCGAGATAAAGTATCCGCAGCGAGAACCATAAGTTGCGTTTGCGGACACTATACAGGCCGACCGCGATAAACATGATCGCCGTGATGATGCCACTCAGGTAGACGCCGACGCGTTGCTCAACACGGAGGGTGGCAAACCGTATGAGCACCACCAACACGCCGCATCCAATCGCGATCGGCGCCATCTGGGGAAGCGTGCGTCTGCGCCGCGCCGGGGCGGCCGGAGCAGCAGTTCTTTGAACCGAACCCGCACCCATCGTCCGCCTCAGTCGCTGCCCCCTTGAGCCTTGCGCAGGCGCGACCCGGCCGAGACGGCGCCGGTTTCCGCGAACAAGGTGGCGGGATCGATGCGGATTGCGGCGCCGGTTGGGCAGCTATGCACGCAGCCCATGAAAGGCAGGCCGTCGCACAGGTCGCACTTGATCGGAAACGCGATCGGAATGTGCGCCTTTGCGGATTGCTCCTTGGCCTGCGCTTCGGAAACCGGCGCGGCCGCGCTCCCTTGCGCTGCGCGGTTGATGCCGAAGATGCGGCTGAAGATGCCGGGCTCGACCCGCGCGCGCTGGCCGGCGGCATGGCTGGGGAATATTCGCGACCACAATGAGCCCGCATCGTGCGAGGCAAGTGGATAGGGCCGATAGACTTGCTTGTCGCTGATGAAGCGGGATTTCTGGGCCTGCGCCGAGTCAAACTTGGGCGTCTCGATCATGGCAATGTTGTCATACGGGCAGGCGATCGAGCAGTTCGCGCATCCGATGCACATGTCGTACTGGAAATAGATCTCGCCCTCGGGCCGCCGCTTCACCGCCCCAGTCGGACACGCAGTCATGCATTTGGGATCGTCGCAATGGCGGCACGCGGCCGGCACCAGGTAGTTGCCCAGCTGGATACCGGTACGGACCAGCCTGCTCTCGCCATGCAGCGATTCGCAGGCGGTCACGCAGTTATCGCACTTCACGCAACGATCGAGATCCATCACAAGCAGCGCATCAGCCTGGATCATGCCGAGCTGTCCGCTCGTTTCCAGCAAGGCTGACATCTCGGGAGTGAGGTGTTCTTCCTCCTGGTGGCGGCGTGCAATGGTAGCGTGCACGCTCTGCTCGACGGCGGGAAAATCTTTACACAGTTCCAGAAAGTCGGCACTGGGGATCTTGATCAGTTCACACTTTCCCGCGGTCAGGACACTCGCGGTGCGTCTGCCGCCGCCGAGCGGCGCCATCTCTCCGAAATATTCGCCGGTACGCAGGTAGGCCAGCACGCGTTTAGTTCCATCGTCACGCTCGCGGACGATCTGCACGAACCCATCCCGCACGATGTAGATGCTGTCGCCGACTTCGCCTTGCTTGATGAGGGTGATGCCGCGCAAGTCGTAGCGCTCGATGGCGCAATGGGGGATCAGACTATCGATGAAGCTGTGCGGTACGTCCTGAAAAAGATCGATCTGGTTGGCCATCGCACGCACCGCCCGATCGCGATAGCGATCCATGATAAGGGTGCGTGCTTCGAGGTTCGAGTTGATGAACTTCAGCGCATAGTTCGGTATGTAGAGAATCTCAGTGCCATCCGCGCCTGCCAGGACGTCGGTGGAGCGCGGTAGACCGCCCAGCGCGCCCAACTCTCCATAGAACGAACCGGCGGGAAGGCTCGCTACCTTCGTATAGCCTTTGCCCGCAACCTCGTCCCACAGATCGGCGGAACCGGAAAGTACGAAGCATAAATCCAGTTCGTACTCGCCTTTTTTGCAAATTGCTTCGCCGTCGCGAAAGATCCTCAACCGGATGCCTTCGCCGCGCTCGTAGGCTTCGAGGAAATGCGCTTTTTGTTCCGCATTGAAATGTGGAAACGGCTCGATATGAGCCAGGCGCTCCCATAGCTGGGCCGCGCCAATGCTCCCTGATGGACCTGCAGCACCCACCCCGATGTACCCCCCGGTTCGATTCACCTTGGAGTATGGCTTGGTGCGCGGGAGAGTCAAATGCCGGCCCGTCATCGATATGGCGGTCGAAAAACATCCTGTTATACCAAGGACGAATGGTAGGCTCCTTGACAACCAGCGCGCGTCGGCTACTTTGGCCGAGTCATTCGAAGCTCGAGCTTGGAGCGCTACTGAATCCAAAAGAGATCAGTGAATCAGCTGAACCTATTTTCGCTGAGCAGAAGATGCGCGACGAGCTATGGCCTCGTCGCGATGGTGCTGCTGCTGAGCGGCCGGGTCTTCGCGGCGCCCATCACTTCGCTTCCCACCGGGCAACTTCTAGTCAGCGACCTTCAAACCATAATCGCACAAGCAGTGACCCAGGCGGTTCACGACAAAGTCCAGGTGATCGTCGCTGTCACCGATCGCGAGGGTAACGTGCTCGGTGTGTTTGATATGACCGGGGCCCCAACCATCAGCCTCGACGATGCCCTGGGACTTTTCACGCCTCCGACTACGCAGGACATCGCGATCCAGAAGGCGCGCACCGCGGCCTTCCTGAGCAGCGATCAGAACGCTTTCTCGACTCGCACCGCGGCGCAAATTACCGGCAACCACTTCCCTCCCAACATTAATAATGCTGGACCGGGTCCCCTTTTCGGACTTCCTATGTCGTCGCTGCCGTGTGGCGATGTGCAGAAAAATGGTAGCGGCCTGACCGGCAAATTTGGCGGCATCCCGCTGTACCTCGACGGCGCGATCGCGGGCGGAATCGGCATCGATGGGGCGCGCAATCGCAAGGGTGGCGAGAACCTCGGCGAGGATGAGGTTATCGCGCTGGCGGGAACACGGCATGGCTACGGCGCGCCTCCACGCATCACGGCGAATCATCTGCTGGTCAATGGCATCCGCTTCAATTGGATCGGGAGCCGGCTTCCGAAGGCCCTGACGGCGATGCCGTTCGGTTCGCTTCCGGGACTTGTGGACGCGGCCTTTCCGCTCACTGCGGGTTCGCCGCCGCCAACCGAGATCATCGAAGCCGGCGTGCCAGGCGAATGGCGGGTCTTGCCGGTGAGCAGCACGGTATCCGACCTGACGGCGGCGGATGTGGTCAAAATTGTGGATCAGTCTTTACAGCAGGAAAAGATCACCCGCGCTGCGATTCGTCTGCCGGTCGGGATTCCCTCCCGGATGCAGGTCGGTGTGACTGATATCGACGGCAATGTGCTGGGCCTGTTCCGGACCAACGACGCGACGATGTTCTCGCTGGATATCGTGATTCAGAAAGGCCGTACCGTCACCGCCTTCAGCGATCCCAACGATCCTTCAGGGCTGGGAAAACGCTTGCGCGACAACCTTCACATCAGGGAGACAGCGCCACTTGCGGTGACCAGCCGCACGCTGGAGTTTCTCGCGCAGCAGTTCTATCCGCCAGGCATCACGGGCACGACCCCCGGACCGTTGTTTTGCGACGATTTCCAGCTACCACCTCCCCATCCCCCATTTCCTGAAAAGCGACCTGCCGCGGTGCTGCCGTACTGTTTACAGCAACAGCTTTACTTCGCCGCGCCAAGTCCGAATTGTGGACCGCACGGGAACGGCATCACGCTCTTTCCTGGAAGCACTCCGCTTTACAAAGGGGGCGTGCTGGTCGGAGGGCTCGGCATCAGCGGCGACGGCGTTGACCAGGATGATTTCGTCACCAACGCCGGAGCGGCGGGATTCCTGCCGGCGAACGCAATTCGGGCCACCAGCATCAAGTTTCGAGGAGCCTTTCTCCCGTTCTTCAAGTATCCACGCCACCCAACGCTTTAGGAGATTGGGATTTTCAAATGTCACGTGCCGGCATCGCGCTCGCTATCATCGTGGCATGCGTATCGTTCGCGAATGCGGCCGACGCGCGAACGCGTCACTATCGCCACGCCAGGCATCCTCGAACCGATGGACCAAGCTCTGCGTCATCGGCGCACCAGATCGCGAAAAACTCATCAGCGAAAGCAGCAACCGGCGGTTCTGATCAAGGATCTGGCGGAAGCAAGGAAGACGCGGCGCGGCAGCGAAAGATGCAGGAGCAGGCTGACGAATGGAATGGCGGAGCTGCGCCCGGCGAGAAGCTGAAGCCGCTCGGCTTCGCAGGCGCTACGCCTCCAAGACTTGCGACGCCCTCATGGACTCGCGATACCGACTTCATTCCGATTCAGGATCGATGGCGGATCGGGTTTCCGACCTGGAACCGCTACAAAACGGGAACCTCGGGCGAGTACCCGTACACGCTGGGTCGATGGTGGGATCCATACGATCAGAATGTCCTCAAGGGCGACTATCCGATCCTTGACCAGCACACCTTTTTCGCGCTCACGGTGATGAGCGACACTCTCGCCGAGGATCATCGGCTGCCGACGGTGGCTCCGCAGGACACGCTCCCAAGCAACAACAATCCGGATTTCTTTGGCAGCGGCAATCGAATCGATCTGCAACAGAACTTCATTGTGTCATTCGACCTGTTCCATGGCGATGCGGGATTCAAGCCGCTGGACTGGGAGTTCCGCTTCACACCGGTGTTCAACCTGAACTACCTAGATGCGCAGGAAACCGGCGTAACCAGCGTCAACACTTCGCGCGGCACCACCCGCTACGATTCGCATGTCGGCATCCAGGAATTGTTTTTTCTGTATAAACTTGCCGACTTGTCACCCTACTATGATGTCGTCAGCGCGAAGGCGGGTATCCAGCCGTTCACCAGCGACTTTCGCGGTTTCATATACGCGGATTCAGAACCCGGGTTAAGGTTGTTCGGCAACTATGACGATAACAAATGGGAGTACAATCTCGCCTACTTCGAACAACTCGACAAGGATACCAACAGCGGGTTGAATACCGTATTTCGCACTCGCGGGCAGCATGTGGCGATCGCGAATCTCACCCGTCAGGACTTCATCTTTCAGGGCTACGATGCGCAGCTCGATTTCGACTACAACAACGATAACGGCGGCGTGCACTATGACAACAATGGGTTCCTGGTGCGGCCGGCCCTGGTCGGGACGATCAAACGTCATGCCGTCAACGCGGCCTATTTTGGGGTTACCGGCGAGGGCCATATCGGACGCATCAATCTGACCAACGCCTTCTACCAGGTCGTCGGCCGTGACAGTTCCAATCCCATCACCGGTAAGTCCGCCAACATCAACGCGCAAATGGGCGCGCTGGAAATCGCGTACGAGCGCGACTGGCTGACTTACAAGGCGGACTTTTTCTATGCCTCGGGTGACGGCAATATCAACAGTCATACCGCCAGCGGCTTCGACTCGATTTTCGATAACTCTAACTTTGGCGCGCCGTTCGGATACTGGAATCGGCAAGGAATCGGACTCAGTGGCACCGGCGTGCTACTCAAGGGGCCGCACAGTTTGCTGCCGGATTTGCGAAGCTCGAAGACTCAAGGGCAGGCGAACTTCGTAAATCCGGGCCTTCTGTTCTATAACCTGGGACTGATTGCCAAGCTTACGCCTAAACTCATTGGCGAAGTCGACGTGAACTTCAGTCAACTCGACAAAGTCGGGATGCTCGAGCAGCTGCTTCATCAAAACGCACTCGGACATGACCTTGGACTTGATAGCAGCATCGGGCTGAGATACCGGCCGCTACTTATCGACAACATCATTTTGACCGGTGGGATAGCCTTCTTTACGCCATTTGCTGGGTTTCGCGATATCTATTCGAGCCAGGAGCTATATTCCTTCTTTACCTCGATGACACTTACTTACTGAGTTGCGAGAACTACGTTGCGGCAAAAGACGACCACGCGAGGCCTGCGACGATCGGCCGGACTTACCATCGCGGCATCCGCCGCAATGTTGTCGATTGCAATTCTCGCCTGGACATTTATCGCGACGCGAATCGCTGCCGCGGACGGGACCCGCGATCCCGCCATCTATCCGGGCGCGATGCCACCCGAGCGTGGCGAGCCGAATCGAGGGCCTTACCCGAAACCTGGGATACCGCCGGATCTCTCCAAACAGACGCAGGCGGAGGCCGACGCGAAGGGCACCGGATGTCGCAGCGCGGGCTGTCATTCGGGCATCGAGGAGATGCATCCTGGCTCGCCGCTTGGATGCGTCGATTGCCATGGCGGCAGCGCGACGGCGACCAAAAAGGAACTCGCACACATCCATCCGCGCGATCCGCGCGACTGGCCGAGAAACGGACGCTTGCCGGTGCGTTCATACGCGATGCTCAATGATGAATCGCCTGAGTTCGTGCGCTTCGTGAATCCGGGAGATCTGCGTTCCGCCCGGATGACTTGCGGCAACGAGTCATGCCACGCCGATGAGGTCGAGCACGTTCGCAAGAGCATGATGGGCACGGTCAACATGCTGTGGGAGGCGGCGCTCTACGCTAACGGAGAGTATCCTGCGAAGATCTCCCGCTTCGGAGAAGCCTACACCGAGGACGGACGCCCGACCCGGGTCAGGACGCTTCCGCCGCCCACGCTGGAGGACACGCTCAAGCGCGGAATTCTGCCGTATCTTGATCCACTTCCCCGATTTGAGATTTCCCAACCCGGCAACGTGCTGCGGGTGTTCGAGCGCGGCAACGATCGCCTCAGCATCCGCGGCTACGGCACTGAGACGCGCACCGACCCGGTGTTCTTGAGTCTGCAAAAAACCCGCCTGCTCGATCCCGGTCTATGGTTCCTCGGCACTGCCGATCATCCGGGCGATTATCGAAGCAGCGGATGCAGCGGATGCCACGTCATTTATGCCAACGACCGCGACCCCGTGCATTCCGCCGGATATGCGCAGTACGGCAACGAGGGAAAGAGCTTCTCGGCCGATCCGGCGATCCCGAAAGACATTTCGGGCTTTCCTATCCGCCACGAGCTGGCGAAATCGATTCCTTCATCACAGTGCATCGTATGTCATGTGCATCCGGGCACTAACGTACTCAATAGCTACTACGGAACTATCTGGTGGGATAACGAGAGCGACGGTGAATTGATGTACCCGAAGAAGGCGAAGCATCCAAGTGAAGATGAGATCGCCGTCGATCTGATGTCCAATCCGGAAGCCGCATCAGTCAAGGGCAACTGGTCGGATCCGAAATTTCTTCAGGCGTCCTCGGCACTCAATCCGCAGTTGAAGCACGTCCAGTTCGCAGATTTCCATGGTCATGGATGGATCTTCCGTTATGTCTACAAGCAGGACGACCGGGGGCATCTGCTCGACAAGAACGATCGAATCGTTCCTGACGACGCGGCGGACAAATGGGAGCGCGCGGTCAAGCTCCAGGACATCCATGCCGAGATGGGGATGCAGTGCGCCGATTGTCATTTCAAGACCGACGCACACGGTAACGGCAAACTCTATGGCGAAGTGCGCAATGCGATCGCGATTCGATGCGAGGATTGCCATGGTACCTTCAACAAGAAGGCAACCCTTAAAGGAAGCGGAAACGCCGCCGAAGGTTCGGTCGACCTCACACGCGATCATAAGGGCGGCTTTCAGAAGACCGGGCTCAAGCAGAAGCTCATGGTCAAGGGTAAACAGAAGTGGGTGGAGATCGCGCAACTTGCCGACATAGATGATGCGCATTCCAAAAAATACAAGAGCGCATTCAACCTCGCGCGCTATGCGCACACGATTCAAAAGGACGGGCGAACCTGGGGCGGGTTGAAGGTTTCCGACTCGGCCCTGGCGCATCCCAACTCCGAGATGGCGTGTCAGACTTGTCATTCGTCATGGGTGCCGAGCTGCTTCGGTTGTCATCTTCCAATGAAGGCGAATCAGCGCCGTCAGATTCTGCGTTACGATGGCGACATGACACGCAATTGGACCTCCTACGACTTCCAGACCCTACGCAACGACGTCTTCATGATCGCACGCGACGGAGTGGTCACCGGAAATCGCATCTCACCGGTGCGCTCGTCATGCGCGGTGCTGGTCACGTCGTATAATGCGCGCCGCGATGTCATCTATACCCAGCAGCAACCGGTATCCACGGAAGGTTTCTCGGCCGAAGCATTCAGCACGGCGGTTCCGCATACGGTACGGGCTAAGGAGACCAAGCGCTGTAGCGATTGCCACATCTCGCAGGCCAACGACAACAACGCGAAGATGGCGCAACTCCTCACCCAGGGTACCAACTTCGTCAACTTCATCGGGCGCTTCGCATGGGTCGGTGAAGGAAAGAAAGGTCTGCAGGCGATTGCGGTGACCGAGCGCGATGAACCGCAAGCGGTATACGGGAGCCATCTCCACGCCCTCGCCTATCCCGAGGAGTTCAAGAAGCTTGAGGCGAGCGACCGTGAGCTCAAGGAGTCCTATTACCATGAGGCGGAGGAATGCCTCAGCATTCAGAATCGCGGCGAGTATCTATACACCGCCGATGGCAGTGGCGGTTTCGAGGTTTACGATATCGCGCACATCGACGACAAGGAGTTCTCCGAGCGCATCCAGACCTCGCCGGTCTCCCCACTCGGCCAGCGCACCTGGGTGAAGACCAAGTTCGCGACTGCGGTCGCATTGCCGAGCACCTTGCTGCTTGACCCCGCGCGCGTCCCGCATAAGGAGAATCTCGAGCAGAAAGTCCCGATGATGTACGCCTACGTGTTCGTCACCGACAAGTACGAAGGCCTCATAACGGTTAACATCGCGACCTTGGGCGACGGCAACCCGGACAACAACTTCTTCAAGCGAGGTGCGACCTTTAATCCAAACGGCATACTCGATGGAGCGGTGAACATCACTATCGCGGGCAACTATGCATACATCGCCTGCGATCGCGGAATCGAGGTGGTCGACGTGGAAGACCCGCTCAATCCGCGGTTGGTCGGCGCGGTGGGCGCGCCATACATCAACAAGCCGCGCGCCATCGCGGTGCAATTTCGCTACGCTTTCGTGGTCGATACACAAGGGCTTAAGGTGCTCGATGTCACCAATCTCGAGCATCCGAAGCCGGTTGAGGAAGCGACACTCCCAATCGCCGACGCCCGCAATATCTATGTCGCACGCACTTATGCCTACATTGCGGGCGGTGCGCAGGGACTGGTAATCGTCGACGTGACTCGGCCGCAACATCCGCGGATTGATCAGCTTTACAACGCCGGCGGAAGCATCAACGATCTAAACGATGTGAAGCTCGGAATGACCGATGCGAGCATGTTCGGATATCTCGCGGATGGGAAAAACGGCCTCAAGGTCCTTCAAATGATCTCGCCCGATACTCCAGGTTATCTAGGCTTTTCACCGCGACCGACGCCGACCCTGGTTGCGAAGTTCAACACCCATGGTCGCGCCCTGGCGATCGCCAAGGGCCTCGATCGCGATCGCGCGGTTGACGAGAGCGGCAATCAGCTTGCGGTTTTCGATCGCCTCGGCTCCCGCCCCTTCACCAAATCCGAGATGGAGAAACTCTATCTGCGCGGTGGCGAGGTATACACAGTGTCGGACACGCCGGTTTCAGAGGGCGACCTGGCGCGCAGTCCTTAGTACCCGATTGATTTTGTCACTTTCGCCATGCTCACCCGGGGTCTGACACGATCCGAACCTTGCAGAAAAATCGCCAGCGACGAATTGCGCTTGGCAAAACACTTGTAGTAACGATGACTCCATGAAGAAGGTTGCCGTGAGAATCCTGGGAACCCTCGCGCTTTTTGGCGCGATCGGCGTCTCGATTTCGTCGATCTCCAGCAGCGCATTCGCGGCTGACCATGCTTACGTCGGTGAGAGCCAGTGTGAAGACTGTCATGGACCCAAGGAGGCCGCCAAGAATTTACTGGGCCCCAATGGCCAGCCGACCAATCCGGTCGCAGTATGGGAGCAAGACGCGCATCACACCAAAGCCAACGATGCGCTGAGTAACGAGTGGGGCAAGCAAGCCGCGAAGAAGGCCAACGTCAGCGACCCCGGCGGCGAAGGTTCCATGTGCCTCAAATGTCATGCGACCGGTGCGGGCACGGAGAGTGCCCTCGATCCAGCCGAGGGCGTTTCATGTGAGGCCTGCCATGGGGCTGCCGCCGACTATGTAAAGAAGAGCGTTCATGGCGAGATCAACGACGACCCCGCGAAGATGAAGGTGGCGGTTGCCGCAGGCATGCTGGATTTGCGCAAGATGGACGTGCGCGAGGCCAACTGCAAAGGGTGCCATACCACTCAGCGTCCATGCCTGAAGCCGAGCGACAAGGCCTTCGACGTCCACAACGACAAGAAGTTCCACCACTGGCGTGCCAACGTCCCGGTCATCTGAGGATCTGCGCTGCAATTCGGAAAGAAGCGATAGTTGGCGAGCGGTCTGTGCCTGGCGATCACGGTTGGTGCACAGCGAGCGACCGATCATGGCGGCCATGCTTCAACAAGTGGGCGCCATGATTATCGAGCATCAGATCCCGCATCGCGGTAGCCTCATGAAGGCAGCGGCGCCGGCGAGGGTCGATCGCGAACAGACCGCTCAGCCTGGTGGGGTTGCTCGAAATCGATGAAGGTACGAAGCAGACGTCGCAGCATCCGACGAAGAACCCTGTTGTTGGGTACCCTTGCGATTGTGGGAATCTTCGTCTTCATTACCCGATTCCCAAGCACCTTCAGGCTCGTCGAGCTGCGTATCGACGACCTGCGGATGTACGCGCGCCCAAACCCCAAGCCGGCGGGGGCAGTTGCAATAGTAGCGATCGATGACGCAAGTATCGCCACTTATGGTCGATGGCCGTGGCCGCGGCAACGCATCGCGCAACTGGTTTCCGCGCTCAATGACTATGGCGTGAAAGTCATCGGCCTCGATCTGGTCCTAAGCGAAGCTGACGACAGTCCTGGAAGTCTGGTTGGCGGCGCGGCGACCGGCAAGACCGGTGTTTCGATGGGAGACCTGGCGCTTGCCAACGCGCTGGCGAAACAAGGAATGGTCTTTCTGGGGACCGCGTTCGACGTTGCGAGCGAGGAAAAACCAATTGCCCGCCAAGCTGCCGCTGACCTCGACGCGTCGCAACAGATCACCATGCGTTATTCGATCGTCAGAGAGCATGGCGACACCATTCCTAACATTGTCGTCGCGGCCAGCTATCTCCATCCGCTGCCGGTAATTGCCGAAGCTGCTCGCGGCGGCGGTTTTATCAACATACTTCACGATGAAGATCAGAACATAAGAAGCGCCCTACTGGTGCTGCGATATCACAATCATTACTACGCGCCGCTAAGTCTCGCGCTGACGAGCAGCTATCTCGACAATGCACCGCTGAGCCTGGATCTCGGCGAAGAAGGAGTTAGAGGCATTTCGGTCGGTAGCATCAACATCCCCGTTGATGAATCCGGCCACATGCTGATCAACTTCCGCGGTCCGGCTGGGAGCTTCGCGCGATATTCCGCGGCCGACGTCATCGCAGGCCGAGTTCCATCCTCGGCCTTGAAGGGACGAATCGTGGTGGTTGGAGCGGACGCGCTGGGCCTGGGCGATGTCGTATCCACTCCGCGCGGCGACCTGCTTCATGGAGTGGAAGTTCATGCGACGCTGATTGATCAGTTCCTTTCGCGAAATTTCGTCCGGCGCTCAACCATGACCGCGGGCGAGGAGTTGGTAGCTACGATCCTGCTCACGTTGGCGGCGATCGTTATGGTCGCCTACCTGTCCGCGGCTCGCGCGAGCCTCGGAGGTCTCCTTATCCTCGGGATATATGTGGCATACGCGCAGTATCGGCTGGTGGTCGATCACGTGCTTGTTGGAGTCGGTATACCCATCCTGGCGGTTCTTTTGATCTATACGTTACTCGCGAGCTATCGATACTTCCGGGAAGGGTCCGAGAGGCAACATCTACGAGCGCTCTTCGAGCATTACCTGCATCCCGACGTCATCGCACAGATGGCTGACGACCCGGAGGGCATCAAGCTTGGCGGCCAGCGTCGTCACCTCGCCATCCTCTTTGCCGATATCGTCAACTTCACTGCGCGGGCAGAGCGAACCGCACCGGAAGCATTGGTTGAGATGCTGGATACCTACATGACCGATATGACCGATGCGATCATGGAGAGTCGCGGGGTAGTCGACAAGTTGATGGGCGACGGAATAATGGCTTTTTGGGGAGCTCCGTTGGATCTCCCGAATCCGGCGAAGTCGGCCATCGATTGTGCGCTAACGATGCTGCAAAAACTCGATCAGCTGCGAGCAGAAGACCCTCGTTTTGCCGACCTGAACATAGGAATCGGGATACATGTTGGCGATGCTATCGTTGGCAACTTTGGAGGAGCGCGGCGTTTCGACTACTCCATCATCGGCGACGCGGTAAATTTTGCGTCGAGACTCGAGGCCTTAACTCGGCACTTTGGAGTGAGATTGCTGGTGAGCCGCCAAAGCTGTCTGGAAGCCGGGCACGAATACCTGACCCGCGAGGTTGGCAGGGTTAAGGTCAAGGGTAAGTCTGAAGCAGTTGAGATTCTGGAGATCTCAAACTCCCCGGCCTCCGACGCCGATTTCTTCCGCCGCTATTCGGCGGTAATTTCGGAGCTAAATCCAGGATCTGCAAATGGAGAGGTCGTCGCACTGGAACGTCTGCTGCAGGAAAGACCGGGCGATCAGGTGACCAGACTTTGGATCGCGAAGCTGAAGGCCAATCCAAATTTTGCCGCTGCCGACTTGGTCTTCGAATTCGAGACCAAGTAAGAGGCTACCAGAGTCTCCAACTCATACTCTTGTAAAGACTGATCTGGCCGAATACGCCTGCCGTTCCATAGCCGGTCTGCAAATCGATACCTGTCTGCCATGGAGTATAGAAGCCACCAAATCCCGGCCCGCCCTGACCCTGCAACCCTTCGATGGATCCGCCGCCGTATATTGCTCCGCTGGCGCCCGCGAGCAGCAGATAGCTCTCGCCGGAGAGAGCGACCATGCGCAGGTCGATCTGACTGTTGGTAACCTTATTCTGCGAGTCATAACTCGCGCTGAAAGCAGTGTTGAACGGATGCTTGCTGTAGACACCTAACCAACTCGAAAAGTCCCCCTCGATTACTCCTGCACTGCTGTCGCCCAGATCGGAGCCTCCGAGAAAATAGAAGTGCGTAAGCGGATAGAGGGTGAAATCGAGGCCACCTTGCAGACGCGCGAAATTGTAACGCGCGCGATGCCCGGTCCCGGGATCCAGCGGATTATCGAATCCCGAGCCGATAAACAGTTGATAACCGGTCACGCGTCCGACCACGCCGACATAATTGGTTATGCTCTGCTCGAACTGAAATCCCTCATCGACCGTCGCGTAGCTGTCGGCCCGAAATCCGCCACCGAAAACGGTAAGCGCGAATACTCCCTTGTCTGCCAGTTGAAAGAAGTCCGAGTACACCGATGCGACTGGCGCCGCGGGTGAAGGCGCAACAGTGTCGGCCTTACTCACGCTCGCAAAGAGCAGGATCACCAGTCCGGCGGCGATTGACGATGCACGATTCATGTTGATGGCATCATCCTCAACGAGGTCGCACCGGCATGACACAGACTGGACATGCCGGGGCAGGTAGGGCATTGACGGCTCCCGTCACCACACCATGAGCGGCTAAACCTAGAGGTCCAGGATTCATCGGCGGAAGTTCACAAGGAATGGTCGTCGCAAAACCACCCTTTACTTCCATCTTGCTGGCCGGTTGAGCGGGATTCTCAACCTCGACCACCCCGCTGAAGACACGGACTTCCGTATAAACGCCGCATCCACCGAAGCCGAGCCGCGCCTTGCCTTGTACGAACTCCACCTCGAAATCCGTCCCACGAACGGCAATAACAGAATTGGACGTTTTTATCTGATAATTGAATGCCCTGCCCACCACCGACGAAACCAGCGATCGAACACTCCCAGCCAGCAGGTTCAGGATCGTCGAAGATCTCGCGCCGCCGGTTCCTACCAGATGCTCGTCTACCTGAAGCTTCGAGAGTTCGCCCAACGATACCTTGGTTTGATCGGAAAGCACGAGAACCAGGGATGAACGTGCTGAGGTCGCCAGCTCGTCGTGCAGCATCACCGCGACTCCAACGCGGGCGGGTAGCACACCGCCAGCACGATGGATTTCGGCTTGACCATGAACTTCAACCACCGAGCCGACCTGGGCTTGAGCCCAAGCGGGCGAGTTCAACGCCACCAGCAGGAACGCCCACGACACCGCGCTCCAGAAACGTATCCTTCGCAGATGTGCTGACACACCCCTCCCCCATAGCATGCTGCGCTGGCCCATGCGCAGCATCTACCACCCGCATATCACGAAGTATCGATAGAAAGAAGCGAATCATCGAGATATTTGGCGACTGGCAGTTCAGAATGTGTCGCTTTCTGAAAGGTGTCCATCGGCGATCGGTTAACAGCGCGCTGGAGTCCAAGGTCATTTAAATCAACCGTGCGCTTGCCCTCCCGCATGGCCATTCGATATGGTCCGCCCACAGCATCGGATGTTTCGCGCTACGAGTAACAGGAGGTTGGCGATAGCCTGGGGGTGCCTCGGATGTTCTCTCGCTATACGATCGCCCTGATCGTCAGCGTCGCCTTTGAGGCGGTGGCGCTGCCGGGTTGTCTCAAGCATTGCGATAATTGCAATGCAGCACCTCTCCGACCGACCCCGACCTCCACGGCGACCGCAACTGCTACCGCAACCCTCACCGCGACACCGACCGCCACCGCCACTCCGACGGTCACCGCAACTATTACGCCGACGCTAACGGCCACCGCAACCATCACGCCGACGATCACTGCGACTCCCACAGCTACGCCGACCGCCACGGCAACACCAACGGTCACCGCGACTATCACGCCCACGCCAACGGCCACGGCAACCAACACACCGACGCCGACGTCGACCACAACAGCCACGTCAACGCCTACATTGACCGCAACATCTACCGCGACACCAACTGCAACTGCGACACCAACTGCAACCGCGACCCCACTTATTCCGGTGGGATCATGTCAGCCGGCCAGCGCGCTGTCGGTGCTGGTAAGTGGAAACAACGTTATCGCTTATGTGCCAAAGGGTTATTGGAAACTCGAAGACGTTGACCCTCCTTTCGATAGCGGCGATACAGGCGTGTCGGTTGTGAATATAGAGGGCAACAGCATCACGCCCCAAGTTATTCCGACGGGTGATGACTTTGTGAATTCCTGCGCCTCGAACCCCCTAACGGGAATCACGGTTTGCACCGCGAACAGCGCTCACGTTTATCTGCTCAAGAGCACCACGCTCGTCGACGATACACTCATGAGCAACGGCTCTGGCGAGATAAGATTCTCCGGCGGCGTTTGCACCAACTGCGGGGTTGCGATGGATGCCATTCATAACAAGGCCGTAATCGCCCTCAGCATGCCGGGTGAAGGCGGCTTGACGTTCCAGGATTTCAGTTCCTGGACCTCGATTCGTTTTCGTTCGGACCGGCGGTAGTCACCTCGGCATTCGAGGACGCCATCATGTCGCCCGCCGGACAGATCTCTGAGGGTGTACTGATCGATCCGATAAACAACCAACTGCTGTCGCCGGGTGAAGATAGTAAGGGAAACGGGAGTTACGAGATCGCTGATGTCGGAACGGTAGGGCAGTCGTTGACTAATCTAACTTCGTTTTTCGAAAACGCACCCGGGGCGCGAGACAGCTCGACTCCGCGGCTGAGGACTGCAGCACGAGGATCATCCTCGCGCCTGCCGAAGCTACCTCAACCCCTACGCCAGGTTCTCAACCTACCCCCAGTTCTCAACCTACTCCCAGTTCTCAATCTACGCCTTTACCCAGCGTATACATCGCCGATTTAACACAGGCCACGTTCATGAATGGCACCCCCGGCACGTGGGAAGCGCCCCTCGCGTCCCAGAATCAGTCCCTGTTAGAAGCTGCTTCGTTGAACAACGGTCCGAGCGGGATCGCCATTGCCCAGGGTACTCATATCGGTATCCTGAGCGGACGAATTCGGTGGTGATGCTATCACCGCTATTCTGCTGCCCGAGACTTCCGGTACTGGTATTCCCAAAATCAGTCGACTATGTAACCTGCAGGATCGAGGGATTCTCCAGCGGTCACGATCCGCACACTTTAACCGCATACAGGAGCCCGAAGCAGCCGGTGACGCGATGGCATTACTCGCCAACTTGGAAGCGACCGTCTCTAGCCGTGGACCGTCTATACCTGGTCGACCTCACGAAGATGCTAGACAGGACAATAGTGCCGCGTACCGCGGGCGACCATGGCTGCGCGTCAGGTAACTTACCTATTGGCCCTGGGGGCGTCGTGGGCGACCCACCTATCGGCCTGCCGTAACATCATGAGACTCAAGAGATCCGAGAGGTAGCGGTACACCGCGGTTCTTCGCAGGCATGACCTCGGCGGCTCACACCCACTGATGGATTCGACGTGATCTGCTTTCAGATTCCTCGCACATTGATATCTCGATGCCGCAATTATTCACGTGCCCATCCGCCTTGAGATTCCATCGCGGTCGAAGCCAGGCGCGTTTCGCTGCTTAGGGATTCGTGATCAAGCCAGTGAGCTTGATGGTGAGCGCGCCTACTGTGCTGACGGTTCCGTTGAAGGTGCCGGAACCGCTGGCGGGCGGATTCGCGCTGGAGGCCTCGACTGAGAACCCGCCCAACGCACTCACATTGGTGGTGCCTGCCGTCCCGCATACCGCCCCCAGTGCATTGAGTGTCTGGGTACGCGTCGGAGTCGTCTTCTTGGCCGGGATCATCAATGTGAACACTGCGACCGCCGGTGAGCATGATAAAGAATCCGCGCCGGTTGATACCTCGACGTTGGGGTCGACGGTGACCGAGATGTTCGCGGTGCCCTTTCCGAATCCGCCGGACAGCGGCAGTCCCGTCGCACTGATGCATTTGCAGCTTTCCGGATGCGCGCAGGTGGATCCGAAAGAATCGCTTCCGTTCGCGTCAACCACCGGAGGGCATGCCCCATCGTTCGAATTTGACTGTGCGAGCGTGCCCTTGATGTTGGCGGTGACTTTCTTGGTTGCGGCCGTCGCGGACGAGGCGCCAAGCGCCAGCACTATGGTTAGCAAAACTCCAACCCGCCGAATTTTCACGCTCCCCTCTCCTTCTCCGGCGTGACGCCGGCAAACCTGTCGCCCGCGGCTAAGGCATCGCGAAGGTACACGACATTTCAAGATATGTAATCCAAGACGCCGAGTCGCGGCTAAGTCAAATGCCATCGCCACTTTGGCGCGGGGAAATCAGCCATTGACCGTTTGACTTCGAGTTGCCGGTATTGAATTGCTCTCATTCGCGCGGGACAAAGCGGAGGGCACATTGCGAAAACCAAACCGCCCTTTGGGGCCGGATTCAGCATTGTTTCTACCGACCCGCCCGCTGCATCGGACGCCTCACCCTCTCGCCGCCACGATCTCGTCTATTTTCTTTCTCATCGGGGTAGCATCCTCTTCCGCCGATGCCACTATTACGCAGGGTGACCTGTCCGTTTACGGCACCTTCAGCGCGCGATGGTCCGGCCGCTGGGGCGAGGGCGGCTCCAAGAACAACGGCACCCCCACCCAGTTCGTGGGAGGCAACGCGCTGCCGGGAAAAGCCGCCACAGAGAGCGGCGGCAGCTTTGACTTTAATCGATGGGACCTGGTGCAGGCGCGTCAAGTGGCTGACGTTCGGCCCGACTATCACCTGGTGAAGAATCATCGTCTGTTGGGCGGACGGCTCACGATTCCGTTTCTCCAGGATGCGGACCTGTTCGCGATCTATCGGGGATGGGTGGATGTCCTCCCGAACCTGAAGCATCAAGGGCGCGCCGCGCCCAATCGTGATTGGGGCTCCTACAACTCTCGCGATCGCAACGCGCAGTTCCGGCGCAACGATTTGCGCGAGTATTATGCGCAATTGAACTTCACCGACAAATTCGCGATGCGAATCGGCAAGCAGCAGATCATCTGGAGCGAGGCCGATGCGTTATCCGGCACCGACGTAACCAATCCATCCGATTTACGATTTCACTGGACCCACTTCGAGGCGCCCGAAGATCTTCGCCGAAACCTCCGTGCCATCAAGTTGGACTATGCGCTGCCGGACTTTTTCGGCACCGCAAACAACGAGTTGCAAGGATTCGTCATTCCCGGCGACTTCGAGGGCGGCGCAACCGTGGTCAATATCAGCGACGCACGCAGCCCCTACGTATTCTATGGTCCCGAGACTGCCGGCACCGGATTCAATCAGAATGGACAGCCATTTCGCGATCAGACCTTCGCCGATTCCGGTGCGGCGCCGATGCGAGCGTTAACCACAACTTCATCCACCTGCACGGTATGCCAATTCGCGGACTTTAATGTAGTCACCCGTGAGCAGCGCCCGAGCAACTCGATTGACAACAGCGAGTTCGGGGTTCGTTATTCGACGCTGCTTCCGATCGGCAATGGGCTACAGTCCAACTTCATCTATCTGTATGAAGCGCGCTCGCCAAAGATCGGGGTTTGTATCACCTGCTCCGCGCCGCCCGGGTTCGATCGTAAGATTCAACCGGGGGTTTTCTTTGCCACCAACCGATTTGCCTTCGGCCCCCCGCGACAGCCGTTCATACCCAAGCTTGGCACTTTGGACTTGATCCTGCTGCAGGAAGATGTGCGCCAGCACTATCTGTCGGCTACCGGCACATACTACGAAAAAGACTTCACTAACGCGGTCGTCAGGTACGATTTCCTATACGCCCCCAAAGTCGGAGTCGGGCTCGCCGGCAAGGGAAATCGCAGCATCGCTTCCAACAGCTCGTCGGCGCGATGGACTCAGGAGACACGCTTCATCGTGGCCGCGGACCGTCCGACTTACGTAAAGCTGATTTCCAAGCAGCACATTTTTTTCACCGCGCAGAATGTCTTCACTTGGTACCCTCATCGCCCTGACAACGCCAACAACTTCTTTGGGAACTTTGCCGGGAAATTGCGCGAGACCAACGACCTGTTCTTCCTCGCCGCGGTCAGTTGGCTGCGCGACGGCACTCTCACCTCGACCAACGTATGGACCTGGGACCTTGACGATCAGGTCGGCTCGCTCAGCTCGACCAACACTTTGCGGTACTCGCGCAATGTACTGCTCGCCCTCAATGCCATGTGGTACGTGGGTCGCAGCGGCCGCTTCACCGATCCATTCATCTTCAGCCGCGATCAACGTATGAATGAGATCGAAGTGAGGATGTCCTATGAGTTGTGACGGAGAATTGCGCCCGGTTCCGGTCATCTAGTTTATCGTCCGATGATGCCAAATCTCGCGCAGATCGAGCTTGCGGTGCCGGCCGAGATCGAAGGCCTGCTGGCGTTCATCGCGTTGCTGGTCGCTTTCGCCATGCGCCGCCGCAAGTGGGTGCTGAGCCCCATCGGGATGATTCTGCTTTCGCTCGGGCTGATCACCGATGCGTTGATCCGGTCGGTACCGCGCGGCGAATGGACCCGATGGGGACACGCGCTCGCCCTGACCTTGATCTTCTGGGCGGCAGTTCAAATTCTCATCGAAGGCACGCAGCGGAGGCTGATTCGCGGCCGGGCCCATTTTTCCACCGCCACGGTAGACATTCTGCGCGCGATTTTGTACCTGACCGTTCCGATTCTGATTCTGCGGCTCGAGCTGCACCTCGATTTCCGAATGCTGGGTGTGCTGTCGACGGTGCCGGCGGGCGGCGCGCTGGCAGGATGGCTGGTGCGGAGCGAGTTTTTGAGGACCTTGGTGTTGCAGTCGCAGAAGCCGGCCAAGCCCGGTGACTGGGTGAGGTTCGACGATCGCGTCGGGCGGATCCAATGGACCGGATGGCGCTCGACCCGCATCCTTACCTCCGGAAACGAAAGCTTGCACATCCCCAACAGCGTACTTAGCCAGCGGCCCTTGCTGAATTTTTCCACGACCGAAAACTTTGAGGACCAGGTGCAGATCGAACTGGGATCGTATCAGCCACCCTGGAGGGTCGAAGAAATCGTGATGGGACTCCTGCACGACGCGCCAGAAGTTCTCTCCGAGCCACCTCCATCGATCGAACTATGCGGCTTTCGAGGCGACGACGTGCAGTATCGAATCCGGTACTGGCTATCGGACTATGCCGAACAAGAGCGGGTTCGCTCGCGGCTGCTGCGCAGTCTGTGGTATGCGGCGCGCCGCAACTCGCTTAAGATCTCGACCGACCATTATCCCGATCAGATGATGCGGGCGGAGGAGGCCCAACGCGCCGAGCGAATGCTCGGAGAATTGCGTCGCTCCTATCTGCTGAGCGGTCTCAGTGAAGAAGAATTGAGAATGCTGATGCCGCATACCCGGATCGTCGAATTCGGTACCGGCGATGTCGTGATTCACGATGGGGAAATTGGCACGACCTTCTACATCCTGCTCCACGGCCAGGTCGAAGTGCTGGAGCGAGACGCCTCCGGGCAGTTGCGCGCGATCAGGCACACCAACGAACGTTCGGCAGACAATTTCTTTGGGGAGATCGCGCTGCTGACGGGCGAGCCGCGCACCACTACCATCCGGGCGCTAACCGACCTCGAGGTACTGGAAGTGAATCGCGAAGGCTTCACCACTCTGTTTAAGGCGAGACCTGAGACGGCTAAGGCCATTGCCGAGGTCGCGACCGCGCGGATGGAGGAAACGCGCATCCGTTCATCACAGCCATTGCAGGAGCCGATTGCGCGAAACCGGAATTGGCTGTTTGCGGCGATGCAGGAACTGTTCGACCTGCGCTAGGTCCGCCAGCCTTGCGAACGGCCGCGGCCTATCGCTTGTCACGGCAAAATGCCCTCCATCTGAATGATATCGGAATCGCCATCACCAACTGCGGCATACACATAGCGATCGTTAGATGACCACGAGACGCGGCGCGCAATGAAAGTGCGTCGCGATCCGAAGTCGGTGACCTGACGCAGTTTGCCATCTGCGGTCGACACCAACCATAGGTTAGTTTGCACGCCGTCGTTGAGCGGTAGCACCAACCATTTTCCAAGATGTGAGATGACCGCCTGCGGGTTCTGCCAATGGGGGAAACGGTCACCGGAGATCCGCGCCAGCGCTTGAGAGGGACCGGTGTCCGGACGCGCAACCCTGACTTCATAGTCGGCGACTCCGTTTACGTTCAAAAGCGGAACCATGTAGTAGAGGGCCGAGCCATCCGGAGTGACGGCCGAAGACCAGCCATTATCGGTGCGAACCAGGGCGGAGCGTCCGGTCGCAAGCTCCGTTTTAAGAATCTGATACACATCCCCGCTTTGCTTGGTGTAGTAGAGCCAGCGGCTATCATTCGACCAGGTAGCAAAACCGCTGACCTGCTCAGCCAACCGGCGAAGATTGCTTCCGTCGGGGTTGATCACCCATAGACCTAGTATGTCCCAATTGGGCGTATCCCTGGTCGAGACCAGGGCAAGGTTCACGCCGTCCGGCGACCAGACCGGCACGCCGACTGTAACCCTTGGATCGTGTTCAGACGTAAGCTGTCGCGATTCCTTCGTATCCAGGTTCATGATCCACACGTTGCCGTGGCCGCCCTCGTCAGACAGATAGGCAAGCTGGCGGTCATCAGGGGAGACGCTGGGAGTTTCTACGATTCCGGTTTGTTGGGTGATCGCTTGAGCATGGCTGACATTGTCAGCAGGGGTTCCGTCGACGGGATATTTCCAGATCTGGTGCTGGATACGAAGCCGACTCGCGACCAGCTTTCCATCCACATCGAGGTCCGGATTCTGGAGCGAGGTTTCCCCATAGCTGACTTGAGTGGGACCCGATCCATCTATTCCGACTGACCATAAGTGCATGGTGGGCAGGTACAGGATGGTGCTGCCGCGCGCGGAACTGAATAGCACCCCGGAACCATCGGGCAACCAACATAGTCCGCCCGATAAGACGCCCTCATGGGTAATTTGGCGAGGGCTGCCGCCGGAAGCCTGGACTAGGAAGATGTCATCGGCCCAGAGCTGGCTTCCACGTTGATAAGCGATCGAGGAGTCATCGGGTGACCAGCGCGGGTAGATATACTCAAATCGGGATGGTAACTCGGAAAGTACCCGCAACTGCGAGGTATCGCGGTCGAGGACGGCCAGGTCGATTTGCTCCTTGTCGTTGAGCCGGAAGAAGGCGAGCTTCTTGCCGTCATGACTGACGTCTGCGCCACTCAAGCTCGTGGCGAGCCTTCGCGGGGTCCCACCTAGCGCGGAGACTTCCCACAAGGTACCCTGCGCCACGCCTTTTGGGGGAGGCGAGTAATAGATGATAGAAGCCGAATCGCGAGTCCATCGCGGGAACACGTGCTCCGCCGCATCCTTGGTGATCTGCAGCGGTCGGCCTCCCGCGATGAGGCGCACCCAGATCTGCCGGTTGGGCCCGGTGTCGGCGCTAAAGGCCACCGTTTTGGCATCGGGAGAGATGGCCGGGAACTCCTCGAGTCCGACGAAATCCGTAAGGCGCTGGAGCTCGACGGTCTTACCGAGGAAATGCTTTGCGGTTCGAGCCATCCGCCACGCGGCAATACCCGCAAAGATTAGCAATCCGGCGATGATCCAGGGTGCAAACTTTCGCGGCGCATACCTTGCTATGAGGCTCGCGACGCCGCGCGGAGCCGGCACGCTATCCGTCCGCACCCGCAGCACGCGAACCCGCCGTGGAATGTTCTTGATCTGCCGCTCGCCGATGTCCTCGCAGACGATGTCAAGCTTGCCGTGAACCTGCTCGTAAACGGCGTTGGAGATGCAGATGCCGCCGGCCTGCGCTAAGGCTTCCAGACGCGCCGCGATATTCACGCCGTCGCCGTAGATGCGTCCCTCTTCGAAGATCACATCCCCAAGATGAATACCGATGCGGAACTCCATCCGGCGCGCGGGATCCAGTTCGCTGTTGTGGGTGGCCAGCTCGCGCTGCACTGCGACTCCGCATCGCACCGCCTCCAGGGCACTGGAAAACTCGGCAAGGAGATTGTCCCCCGGCGAATCGACGACGCGGCCGCGCTGCGCACTTACATGGGCGCCGATAATCTCGCGATATCGTCTGAGCGTATCGATAGTCGCGACTTCATCTTCTGCCATCATGCGAGAGTAGCCGTACACGTCGGCACTCAAGATGGCGGCTAGTCGCCGCTGGATGTGCGGTACCTGTTCCACCTGACTCGACTGCAGAAAGGCTAAGGGTTAACTGTCGCCGTCTGCATCGAAACCTCCAGTGATCGCCGTCGGTCGTGCGGATATTAACAAGATGTAGGTTCCTGAAGGAGCCCTGTCGCAGTTGCAGGGAAGTCGATAATATTCGATCGGTTCAGTCGGGCGCTGCAGACAAGGCCTTCCAACAGTTTGGGGTTAATTCCAAATGAATTTAACTTTCGCGATATCACGAAGCCCGGCCTCGTTGTATTGACCAAAATCAGGTCGCGCGCCGAGCTCAAGGCCGTCCGGTGTATGACGCGGATCTGTGGTTTATTTTCACCGTTGAACTATAGTTCTGCTACGGGCGCGAGGGCGCTCCATCATTACAAAAATTGGGTGTGCTCGCTCACACCAAAGGGAGTTTCGACTCATGAGCACTGATCCTTCATCCAGCAGCGGCATGGTCTCCGGAATCGAGGCTGACCTCAATGCCAGCCGCGCCAAGTATCGTGAAGAACGAGACAAGCGCATGCGTGCCGACGGCAACCATCAATACGTCGAGGTCAAGGGCGACTTCAGTCGCTACGTCGATGATCCTTACGTCGAACCGGGTTTCACCAGGGAACCTCTAACCGATGATGTCGAGGTCCTGATCATCGGAGGCGGCTTCGGCGGTCTGATGGCGGGAGCACGGTTGCGCGAAGCCGGCGTGCAGAGCATTCGCATTATCGACAAGGGCGGAGACTTCGGGGGGACCTGGTACTGGAACCGCTATCCGGGTGCGCAATGCGATGTTGAGTCGTACATCTATCTCCCGCTGCTTGAAGAGACCGGCTACATCCCGAAGGAGAGGTATTCGTTCGCTCCCGAGATTGTAGAGCACGCGCAACGCATCGCCAAAAAATACGATCTGTACCGCGATGCCTGCTTCCAAACGCAAATCAAAGCCATCACCTGGAACGAGGCGGAGTGCAGGTGGATCATCACCACCAACCGCAATGACCGCATGCGGGCCCGCTTCGTGGTGATGTCCAATGGTCCTCTGAATCGTCCCAAGCTTCCCGGGATTCCCGGTATCGACAGCTTCAAGGGGCATACTTTCCATACCAGTCGCTGGGACTACGCATACACGGGCGGCGATACGACCGGCAATTTGGACAAGCTTTCCGATAAACGCGTAGCGGTCATCGGAACCGGAGCAACCGCAGTTCAATGCGTACCGCATCTCGCGCAGAGCGCGCTGCAGTTGTACGTATTCCAGCGCACTCCGTCATCGGTGGATGAGCGCCTGAACCGTCCCACAGATCCGGAATGGGTAAAGAAGCTCACCCCGGGATGGCAGAAGCGGCGGATGGACAATTTCAATGCGCAAGTCAACGTGACCGCCCTCATCAATGGCATCGAGCAGGAAGAAGACGTCGTCAGCGACGGATGGACTGATATCAAGCGCAATCTGGATGCGATTGCCGCGGCCGCCGCTAAGGACCCCGCCATCACGCCGGAAGCAACCGGGCAGATGACGGAGTTGGCGGACTTTCAAAAGATGAATCAGATCCGCGCGCGAGTGGACGCCATCGTAAAGGACAAGGCGACCGCCGAGGCGCTTAAGCCGTGGTATCGTCTGTTCTGCAAGCGCCCCACCTTCAATGACGAATACTTGCCCTCATTCAACCTGCCCAACGTGAAGCTGGTCGATACGCGCGGGCGGGGCGTCGACCGCATCACCGAGAAAGGACTCGTCTTCGACGGCGTTGAGTACGAGGTCGATTGCATCATCTTCGCTACCGGTTTCGAGGTCGGCACCGCATACACCCGTCGCGCGGGCTTCGAAATCTTCGGCCGGGACGGCCAGTCTCTCACCGAGCATTGGTCTGGCGGAGTCAAGACCCTGCATGGTTTCTACAGCGCCGGTTTTCCGAACTGCTTCCACATGGGCATCACGCAAAATGCTTTGACCGCGAACTTTACCCACATGCTCTATGAGCAATCGGCTCATATAGCCGACGTCGTTCAGCATGCGAAACAGCACGAGGCGAGGTGCCTTGAACCTACGCCTGAGGCGGAAGCGGAGTGGGTGGAGACCATCAAGCAGAAAGCCTCGAAGAGCGATTTCCATATTGAATGTACCCCCGGTTACTACAACAACGAAGGCCAACTGGATCAGGGTCCGGGGTTTGTAGGAGGACTATACGATGGCGGCCCCATCGAGTTCCATGAACTCATCCGCAAGTGGCGCTCTGACGGTGAGCTGAAGGGGTTGAAATTCAGCTAAGCGTCCGCCGCGACGCGAGGTCGTGCGAAGGTCTGATGGCCTGTATAGATCGTTTTTGTGGGCAAGGAAGAGGCCACCGAGCTGCTGTCAATCGAAGGGCGTGAGGTCCGCGTCACGCACCCGGACAAGCTGTATTTTTCGAACCAGACCAAGCTCTCGAAGCTCGACATCGTTCGCTACTATCTATCGATAGCACCGGGCGCGCTCGGCGGAATCCGTGATCGTCCGCTGGTTCTGAAGCGATTTGTCCATGGCGCAGAAGGCGAGGCGTTTTATCAGAAGCGCGCACCGACGCAGCGCCCCTCCTGGCTACGAACCATCACGCTCTCGTTCCCCTCCGGGCGCACCGCAGAAGAAGTTGTGGTCGATGATGCAGCGGGGCTTGCCTGGATCGTCAACCTGGGTTGCATCGAGCTGCATCCACATCCGGTGCGGTCGGGCGACATCGACCACCCCGATGAGTTGAGAGTCGATCTGGATCCTGGCCCCGGTGTCAGTTGGTCGGACGTCCGCGCCGTCGCGCTGGAGGTGAAATCTCTTCTGGAAGATATGGAGCTGCGGGGTTGGCCGAAGACCAGCGGTTCACGCGGAATTCATATCAATGTACGAATTCGCCCGGACTGGACCTTCGGCGAGGTGCGCCGTGCGGCGCTTGCTCTGTCGCGAGCTGTCGAGCGGCGCGCGCCAGCCATAGCAAGTTCGAAATGGTGGAAGGAGGAGCGCCACGGCGTGTTCCTCGACTATAATCAGAACGCGAAGGATCGGACCACCTGCTCTGCGTATTCGGTGCGCCCAGTGCCCGATGCTCGCGTATCTGCGCCGCTTGATTGGCGTGAGGTTCCCGATTGCGAACCGGCAGATTTCACTGTCCTAACGATGCCCAAGCGCTTCGCTGAGATCGGTGATCCGCATGCAGGCATGGATGGCGCGCCAGGTTCGCTCGATAAGTTGCTCGAGCTTGCGGCAAAGGACGAAGCGGCGGGCCTTGGCGACGCGCCTTGGCCTCCGCACTTTCGCAAGATGGAGGGCGAACCACGAAGGGTTGCTCCTTCGCGCGCCAGGTCACTCAACCAGACCACCACGACTCCAAGGGCGCTACGCACCAGGATGCCGCTGATTGTGGTGGCGAATTCTCCGGACAAAGAAGCTGCGATGGCAGGCTTGGAAAAATGGAAGATCAAACATCCTCAAGTAGCGGGTCTTCTGGCCGTCGATGATGTGCTGGTCGACTCCATGCGCGGCAGGTCATCCACTTGGACCCGCATCCGCATCAACCTGCGCCATGTGCCCGAAGCGCTCAGGCCTGCGCAAGCAACTCCCGACCCTGACGAAGACCCAACACGCGAATGGCGGACGCAGCGCGCGCGGAAGCGCGATAATTGAGTAAGTTCGCCAGACTAGCGGCCGCTGGAAAAGATCTCCATCAGTTCTTGAGGTGGAACCACTTCGAGCTGGCTGTAAGTGCAGGCACTCGGTTTTTTGTCGAGCCGCCATCGTCGGAACTGCGCCATATGACGAAAGCGCGCGCCCTGCATGTGCTCATATGCGACTTCAACCACTAACTCCGGTCGCAGCGGCTCCCACGATAAGTCTTTGCCCTGGCTCCATCGGCTCTGGCCCCCCGGCATTCGATGCCCGGCTTCAACTGCATCTTCGGCCCAGAGTCTCCAAGGATGATTGACGAGCGCATCCCGACGATAAGGCGCCAGGTATTCAACTAGTTCACGGCGCTTGTCTTGAGTGAAGCTCGCGCATACGCCGACATGCTGCAACTCTCCCGAGTCATCGAAAAGGCCCAACAACAATGAGCCAACCGCCGTGCGCCCGGCATTCTTGTACCATCGAAAACCGGCAACCACGCAGTCGCAGTCGCGCTCATGTTTAACCTTGAACATCACGCGCTTATCTGGCTGATAAGTGCCGGATATCGGTTTTGCCATGACCCCATCGAGGCCGGCGCCCTCGAAGCGGTTGAACCAATCCACGGCGACATTCAAATCGGAGGTGGCCGGCGTCAGATGGAGCGGCGGCCTCACAGAGGCCAGGATCGATTCCAGGTTTTGGCGTCGGCGTTCGAAAGGTTCCCCGCGCAAATCACGATCACCGTCACAAAGGAGGTCGAAAAACACCATCGATGCCGGGCTTTCCCGTGATAAAAGCTTTACTCGCGAAGCGGCAGGATGAATCCGCAGTTGCAGCGCCTCGAAGTCGAGCCCACCGTTCCTGGCAACCACTAACTCGCCATCCAGAACGCATCGCGCTGGTAGGTGGACCTGCAACGGATCGAGCAACTCGGGAAAATAGCGGTTAAGTGATTTTCCGTCGCGGCTCTGGATCAGGATCTCTTCCCGATCGCGGAAGACCAATGCACGAAAGCCATCCCACTTCGGTTCGAAGATCCAGGTTCGGCCTGACGGTAGCTCACCAATTCGTTTGGAAAGCATCGGCAAGATCGGCGGAAGCACCGGTATATCCACACTCTCATGCTATATTGCGCGGGACTATGCGTGCGACCGTTGATTGAGTTCGCACGAGGACCTACCTCCGAACGTACGGCGTAATCCATCGGGGCATTTGGTGGCGACTCTAGGAAACAGCCACCATGATCTTCCCGCCGATCACTTTGACTGGGTATGCGGCAACCCTCAGTCCTGCAATGTTCGCACAACGGCCGGTAGTAACGTCGTATCTAAAGCCATGAGCGCGGCAAGTTACCATAGAGCCATTCAACCTGCCGGATCCCAGCGACGCGCCGGCATGCGCACACGCATCGTTGAGGGCATAAATATTCCCATCGACGTTGAAGACCGCGACATCTTTACCGCCAACGCGGACCACCATACCCCACCCGGGCCGCAGCCGATCGATTGATATAGCTTCCAGAAAGTCTTCCATCGGACGACGCCTTATCACTAAACGCTCATCCCGTGCTTCAATAGGTTACCCACAATACCTGGCTTCACTACTTAGCCGAGTGCGAAGTCTGCAGGTTGCGAAGCGCCTCCGCCGCTTCGGTTTCGAGGACGGTACCCTTAAAGAAGTCGGGTCTCCCTTCGGCCCAGAAACGCAGTGGATTCGCGAAAACGAATTCGCGAAAGTCTTCGTCGGTGATGAGCCCGTCCTCTACCAGTTCGTAGGCTTCCTCGAGTACCTCATTCATATTGACCACATCGAAATGGCCGATGTCTGAGCCGAGCAGGGTCTTGATGCGAGCTTTGTAGGGATTGATGCGCGAACTGAAAGCCCATGCATTGATCGGATCGTCGGCCTCGCAGCCGAAGTAGAAGTTGCGTGTGAACAGTTCGCGAATATCCTCGGGGCGCTCTATACCACATGCCGAAAAATCATCGAGGTCTCTGATGTTACCCGTACCAGTCGCGCCAAGGCCTTCGAAAATCGAACTCGTCTCGAGACGATCCGCGAGCGACTTGCTGCCGAAACGTTCAAACAACTCATACATCAGCTCCCGATCAAGATTGGCGGGATTCACTTCGTCAAGCGCGCGACGATTACGCTTCTTCCAGTGTCCGATCAGATCCGAGTAGAGACTGCACGCCCATCCAACGCCGCCTTCGAGGAACGCAAACTTCAGCGCTGGAAACCGGCGCGTCACTCCGCCAAGAAACAGTCCTTTTGCAACTGCTTCGCCCGCAACCGCAAAATGTCCGATATGGTTATAGACAAAATTGGTCGGCGAAGTGCGATAGCCCGCACCTCGAGTGCCGGCATGGAAAGTCGGCATCACACCTAGCTCCAGGCACTTCGACCACACAGTGTCGTAGTTGTACGGACTATCGATGCCGAATACATCGGGCCAAGTGGCGTAGCGGCGAGCCTCTGGTGAACCTTGTTCAACGGCAGCAATTGGCCGCGGCACCATACTGGTCATCACCACTACCTTGAGGCCCAGTTCTTTGACCACGTACTCCAGTTCGTCGACAGCTTCCTGCGGTGTGTGCATGGGAATCGCGGCGGCGGGCGTCATGCGATCGCTGAATTCGCCGAACTGATGCGCAGCATACATATTGAAGGCGCGACAGCTCGCGCGACGGATCTCATCTTCTGGAATGTAACCGACGGCTAGCCCGGCGGTCGGATAAAGCACGGTAAAATCGAAACCGAACTCATCGAGCCGATCGTAAAGGAGCCGGGGAAGCATCGCGGTTGCCCTGTCCAGGGTGTTCTTCGCGGGGACTCCCCAAAACGCCTCCTGCGCTCGGCGCGTTTGCGCGCGCTCTTCGGGAGTCATAGACAGGGACTTCTGAACGTAACTTCCGCGGCGTCGAAATGAATTGACTGCGTTTGGCCCGGCCACTTCTTTCAGATAGTCAGTGATCGACGGCCCAAACTCCAGCCAGTGGCCGTCAGCATCGATGACCGGATGACCAATTCGCTTTCGAATATCCTTGGAGCTGAGCTTTGCCGACATGACCTAACCTCCATGGTGCGGTCTGGTTGGAAGCGCTGTGCCGCATGCCGCAGGCCAACAATATCGCGATCGTTCTGAATCGCAAACCCTCGAAACCGGGCGACGGCTCATGTAGAAATCTAGCGGAATGAAAGCCATAGACTTCGATTGGTTTTTCAATGAAGGATTCGTGAAAGGAGAAGGTCGAATGAGTGCTGACGCCAAAACCTTATACGAGCGTCTCGGCGGATATGACGCGATCACCGCGGTGGCGAATAACCTGTTGCCACGCCTCGCTGCTGACAAGCTCCTGGGACGTTTTTGGGAACATCGCGGTGCCGATGGCGTAGCGCGTGAGAAACAACTGCTGATCGACTACCTCTGTTCGTGCGCTGGCGGACCGACTTACTACAAGGGACGAGACATGAAGCTCTCGCACCAAGGGATGCGGATTGGCGAGGCCGACTGGCAAGCGTTCATCGGTCATCTTAATGCTACCCTCGATGAATTCCAGGTTTCGAAGCAGGAACGCGGCGAAGTGCTTGCGTTCATGGAGAGCATGAAGGCCGACATCGTCGAGCTTTGACGGGGTCAGTATCAATAGCGACGAGAAGACCTTGGAAATCGCTTTGATTGGCGACGAGGGTAGGCGGGCGTGATTAGAGACGCTCCTCGGCGGGAATTGTTCGACCGTGCGGTGGCGATATTCTTTGCCTTCGTTCTGCTCGGGCTCGGAATAGCCACATTGGTCAATGCTCCCTTGGCATACGACGGAGCTTTCTTCTTTTTCCGCGTGCTCGACACTCATCAATTCGCCGCCGATCACGGTCGATTGATCAACTTGCCGATGCAGTTGCCGGTCCTAATTGCCACCCGTTTCACCGACAATCTACACCTGCTACGTCTGCTCTATTGTGCGCCTGAGGCTGCGATTCCATTGCTGGGATTAGGATTGGCTTGGCTGGTCTGCAAATCGCAACGTCCGTCACTCTTCATCTGGCCTGCCATGTCGATATGCGTCGCTGCATTGCCTGGGCATTTTTCATTTCACAGCGAAGCGAAGATGGTGGTGACGTTGCTGTGGCCGGTTCTGCTAGCTGTTCTGTCGGGCGCCTCTGCAATACTTTTGTCGTTGTTGGCAATTGTTTCTGTCGTCGCAGCATACTCCCATCCGACCGCTGTCATCTTGTTGGCGTTCATAGTCTCGGTTGCGATCGCGTGCGCGATTGTACGGCCACAGTCACGCCGAAGGTCTGTAGGGTTCGCTCTAGCCCTGGGGATCCTCCTGCTTGTGAGAGTCTTAACGCCGCTCGATTCATACGAGGGTCAGGCTCTTAGCTTCGCCACTGTCGCCAACTCCTTCAACGACTCAGTAAAAGGATGGCCGCTATTGGCGATAGCTCTTGCCGTGCTGGCCGGACTGAGTTGTCTTTGGACAGTGCGGCCGTCCCGCGCCTACCTGTTGGGTCCGCTGATCCTCGCGGGTACCGCGTTGGCGGCGTGGGCATTTCAGCCAGCTGAATGGGCCAGTTGCGAAGACTATCGATATTGGATCGCGCCGGTTTCGATGCTGTTCATGACAGGCGCTACCATCGACCAACTACGGCCGCGAGGATCGCCTGAGTCGCAGTTGCAGGAGTTCCGGCTTTACGCTGTACCCATCGTGGGCGCTATCTTCCTCCTGGTGCTATCGATTCAAAGCCTTCAATGGGGGCTAGCGAGCCGGCGTCTCATGAGCGAGGTGGAAAACGCCGAGCCCGGATGTGTCTCGAGCAAGACCATCGCTTCGATTCGGAATACGGCGCTGGACCATTGGAGCGTGACTTTCTATGTGCTCGAACTACAAGACCGCGAACCCGAGACGCTATTGCTTCCAAACCAACTGGCGTGCGAGCTGTTCGTCCTCAACGGCAATGCAACTCTTGTAAACCTGGGAAGCTTCAACTATTTGAGGCCGCGCGGAGCAGGCTGGTTCGATTTCCAGAACGCACGATCGAGAACCGGCAAACCCGAAAGATGAACCTGCCGGTGTCGTGGCCCGCCGAAGATCAGGAACTATGCGCGATGCGCACGGGTTTGATTTCCTGCGCCCGAACCTCACCACACATCAATGCTTTCCATCTCCGGTAGAACGCGCGCTGCGGAACTTCATCGGTGATCTGACCCGCGATGATCCCGCCGTCGGCATGCTCGCGTTCGATACCGCGCGATAGTTCCAGCCATTCGGCCTCCTTCACTCGCAAGCCCTCGGTGCAACGGTTGAACATTTCAACGTCGTCCGGGCCCCCCCTCTACCTCGGGACTCAGACTCGCGAACACCAGTCCGCGATACTTCTCGACCCGCGCCGCCTTGACCAGGCTGAACTTGCGCTTGTCGAAGCCAGTTCCATAGCCGTTGGCATAGGGCACGCCGATAAGGTCGCCCTTATTGTTGTAAGTCCAGCCGTGATACCAGCACCGAAACGAACTGGAATTACCCCGCGAGTCCTGACAGATCGACGATCCACGATGCATGCAGCGATTCATCACGACATGGATATCGCCATCTTCGTCCCGTGTCATGATGGCAGGCTGCGTCCCGATCGGCACCGTTTTGTAGTCACCGGGCTCGGCTATCTCGCTCTCGTGCCCCAGGAAGACCCAGTTGCGTTCGAAAATGCGCTCCATCTCGAGCTCGAAGATTTCCTGCTCGAGATAGATCCTCCTATGGACACGAGTGTCCTGCACCAATTCATCAAGCTTCAGATGCGGTGACATCGCGTGCCTCCTATGTTGACGATCGTCGACGCAGCTCGAGCGGCCACGACTACTTTGAGGTGCGAATTTTTACCCGCGCGCGATCTTCCTGAATGGTAACCGCCGCAGTGGAATCCTTCTCGCCAAGACCGTTGGCCAGCGCGGACAGGAAATCCTGCTCTACCAGGCTCGCGATCGGCATCGGAACATTGAGTTCGCGTCCCACCTCCGTCGCGAGACCAAGGTCCTTGCGTGCCAGCTTGAGCGAAAAGGTCACTCGGTCGAAGTTGCCGCGGAAAACCATCTTAGGCATGGTGCCGCTGAGCAGCATTCCTTGCCCATAAGCGCCATCCTGAACCACCTTCAACAGAGCCTCAGGTGACACGCCGGCCTTTACACCCATGGTAAAAGCTTCTGCCAGGAGCTGAGTCGAACAGATCGCGATCATGTTGTGCACAAGCTTGGCAACCGCACCTGCACCGCTCTCGCCGATGTAGGAAACCTTATCCCCGATCGCATCGAGGACAGGCTTGATGCGCTCGAAGGCCTCCTTGCTTCCGCCAACCATGACCGCAAGCGTCGCATTGCGCGCGCCGGGAACTCCTCCGCTAACGGGAGCATCCACCAGGTCGATGCCTTTGCCTTTAAAGGTGGCATGAAGCTGTCGAATAACAGTGGGAGAGTTGGTCGAAAGGTCTGCATAGACCGCGCCGCGCGCAAGCTTACTAAGTATGCCGCCCTCGCCCAGGGCGACCGCTTCGACATCCTTAGGTCCAGGTAAAGAGGTAACTACGACTTCGCTTTGCTCCGCGACCGCCGCCGGGGACTCGGCCCATTTGGCACCAGCGGCCAGATGGGCTTCGGCGGCTTCACGGCGTACATCGTAGACCGTGAGAGTGTGGCCGGCCTTGATCATGTTGAGCGCCATCGGGCCGCCCATATTGCCAAGACCAATGAAGCCGACTTTCACGCTAGGCGCCTACCTTCTGCACCAGCTTGATGCCGAGTTGCTCGGAAGCATTGCTACCCAGCATGCGAGCCATAGTCGACTCGGCTACATTCGCATCGCCCATCTTTTCGATGGCGTCCCATGCGCTGGTAGTATCGTGATGCGGATAGCGCGAGCCCCACACTACCTTCTCCGCGAAATCCTCGGGGAGCTTAAGGATGAGACGTTCCTCGGCATCGCAGCCGAGCATGACCTTGCCTTCCTTCCACATTTCCTCGGTATCGGTACGGACAGGATAATAGTGAAGCAAGGGTATGGTGCGGGTCGAGGCCTCCATCTTCTCAAGGACTTCTTCCATCCATGAAGCTTTGCCGTGCGCGACCACCACCTTCATGTTCGGATAGCGCTGCATAACGGTGAAGCCAATCAGCGTTGCCGCGACGAACATATGGTTATCGAGCCAATAAGAAAGAACCTGCGAGATAGGATGACCTAATGGTGGCGACGCGGAAAAAAAGGTGAAGGTCGAGCTGGCGCCCCCTCCCGCGAAAGGACCACCACCAGCGTTCATGATGCCGGAATGCTGATTGACCCGGCCTTTGACCTTTTCGATAAAGGGTCCATGCGAAGTCCATTCCGGATTCCATAAGCCCGCGGTAGGATGCACCGCCAGCGTGGTACCCAGACTCTCTAGCTCGGCCCACAGCGGATCATAGTAAGGATGAGTGAAGTAGTGACCCTCAAGAAACATGGGCCGAATGAATGCGCCGCGGAAGCAGGGCATTTTCGCGGTTCGCCGCAGCTCTTCGATGGCATAGTCCATGTTCTGAATCGGAACCATCGATGCCGCGAAGAGTCGGTCGGGAGCGGCCTTGCAGAAATCCGCGACCCAGTTGTTGTAGGCGCGCGCTAAGGCATAAGCAACGTCGGGATCTTCTACGAGGTGGAATCCTTCGGCGAACCAGGTCGGGTACATGAAGGCCTGGTCGACTCCCATCGCGTCCATGTCCTTCAAACGCGCCTGCGGATTCGATGCTCCGAGCGTCATTGGATGACGAGTGTCAGGGTCCAGCTCGCCGACGCTGTCCCAGGTCATGCCCGGCTTCCAGATGGCATGGCGCGGAATGTTCGAGTTCATCGTATCGCGGAAGACCTTGCCGTTTACCTTCAGATAGGTGCCGAACTTTCCTTCCTCGCGCCATAGGGCATGCTTGCCGAGAGTCCTATACTCAGGCTCAAGGTATTTCTCCCATAGCTCGGGAGTCTCGACTATGTGGGTGTCGCTGTCGAGGACGGCAAATTGCTTCTTGTTCATGGTAGCTATCTCCCGAACGCGAGCTCTAACGACGCAACACTGCCGCCTCAGGCCGCAGCGATGCCTTCACTTCCTCTTCAGTCGGCCACCAGTCCGGTCGCTCGATTTCGGTGACACGCTCACGAATGTATGTGGCCGGGCGCTTGATGTTGTACATCTTGCGCGCGTTCTCGCCGAGGAACTTGGTCTGATAGTTCTCAGGCAGCTCGCACTTGCGCATCGTTTCGATTGCGCGCCAGGCGTCGTCGCCATCGTGATGGTAGACGTCCGAAGACCACGCCAGAATGTTTTCGTAGAATTCCGGGAAGCGCGACGGTGGAGCTTCGTCACCTTCGAAGCCGGTAACGCAATGCTCGAAGAACATCTCGCTCGGCAGTTTACTCAGCTTGGGCATCTTGCGATCGTTGCGATAGAGCCGATAGGTCTTGTCGCATTCATCAAGGATGAAACTCAGCCAGGTCGATGAAGCCTCGAACACCGCGGCTTTCAGCTTCGGATACCGATCAAAGAATCCCGATAGCAAAACCATCGTTACCCACAGCGAGGCTTCAGCCTGAAAGTCTTGCACATTGATAAGGAACGAATGAGGCAAGCCGGCAGAACTGCCGCTAAGTCCGATTAACTCCGCACCGGAATATTGTTCGCTATAGCCTGGAGGTTTCAGCAGACCCAGCGCCGGAAACGGATGCATGCCGTAAACCACGCCGGTCTCTTCCATCGCATGCCACAGGCGCGAGTACTTGGGCTGGATCGGATAGTTACCCATCGCGTCGATCGGGCGGACGAGTCCCACCCGGCAGCCCTTCCCCGCAACGCGATAAAGCTCATCCGTCGCGAAGACCGGATCCTGCATCGGAAGCAATGCCGCAAAGTACAGGCGCTCGGGATTCTCCGAGCAGTATTCGAAGGCCCAATCGTTGTAGGCCTTGCACATCGCGCGCGCCCCCATCGCGTTGGTTATCCATGGATAGGTATCGATGTCAGTGGGAATGATCATCACCTGGTCGATGCCCTGTACGTCCATGTCGGCCAGCCGCGGCTTGGGCTGATAGGAGCCCGGATGATCGATGTAGGCAGCCTGCTCCTTGGTAAGCGCGGTCTTGGGATCGAGGTTGCGCACATTCAGCGCGCGCTGAATGTTGTGTTTTAGACCTGGCCCGGCCAGTGAGAGAACATTTACCATGCCGGCGGTGCCGCCGATCTTCTGCGAGCCGAGCCCGGTGTTGGCAAAGCCATTGACCACGAGCTGTTTGCTCTCCTCGTCAAACCAGATGCTGTTTCTAAGCGCTTCGAACTCATCCTTGGTGAGATAGTCCTTTGCTCGCTCCCACAGCCAGGGTGGTTCGGTGACGTGAGCGTCGCAATCGAAGGTCGGGAAATCTTTGCTCATCGGTGCAAATTTTTGAGTGGGCATCGCAGCACCTCCTGAATCCTTAGCTATGGTCTTTTTGGGAAAACAGTCAGCTCTCCAACCAGGTCTCGGGCATAGTTACCGCGCCGTTGCGTGCGAAGATGGCGTCGATCTCTTTCATATCGGCGTCCGATATCGACCAGCCGAGCGCGCCGAGGTTGTCATCTACCTCGCCGGGATTACGGCATCCTACCAGCGCCGTGCTGATGACAGGATTAGATAGCGTCCAGCGCAAAGCCAACTGAGGCAAGCTCTTGTTGTAGCGCTTCGCGACTCCTTTGAGCTCTTCGACCGAGCGCAGGTTTTTGAGAAAATGCTCCGGTCCGAACAGATGCTGGAAGAGGTTGATGTTCCCCAGTTGTCCGCGCCGCGAGCGCCAGTCGCCCTTGTCGAAGGCTTTCTCTTCGCTGAGAGTCCCGGTCAGCATCCCGTAAGCTAGTGAGCCATACGCCATGACACCGATGCTGTGTTCGCGGCAGTAGGGAAAGATCTCTTTCTGCATCCGTCGGTCAAACATGTTCCAGCAGTACTGCACCACGTCGACGCGGCGCGTCTTCATGCACGTCTCGATCTCGTCCAGCTTAAAGTTGGAGAGTCCTACGGCCTTGACCTTGCCTTGTTTGACGAGGTCGTCTAGCGCGCGCATCGGCTCCTCAAATGGCACATTACGATCCGGCCAGTGGATGAGGTAGACATCGACATAATCGGTGTTGAGGCACTTGAGGCTTTTCTCGATCGACTCCATTACGCGTTTGCGAGTGCTGTCGCGATAGTTAGGCGTGTCGGGATAGCCGACTCCGAACTTGGTCGTTATGACGGCTTCCTTGCGGCGCTTACCCAGCGCTTTCGCGAGCGAAGTCTCAGAGGCGCCGAAGCCGTAAGCCTCGGCGGTATCGAAACTGTTGATGCCCGAGTCCAGCGCGCGATTGATCGCCTTGATGAACTCGGTCTCCTCGATGCTGCCGTAGCCGCCGCCGATCTCCCAGCAACCGAAACCGATCGCCGAAATGTCGATGCCGGTTTTCCCAAATTTTCGGTACTCCATGTTCAAGCCTCCGATCGCTTTGCAGCGCTCAGTCGAACATCAAAACGGTGCGCGCAACTTCGCCGCGCTTCATCGACGCGAAAGCCTCGTTGATGTTTTCGAGTTTCGCGCGCTTGCTTACCATCTCGTCGAGGTTGAGCCGACCCTGTAAGTAGAAATCGATGTATCGAGGCATATCGATCCGGAACCGATTGCTCCCCATCATCGAGCCTTTGAGGGTGCGCTCGGTGAGCAGCCGCGGTCCATCGATTTCCACTTTTTGACCGACGGGGATCATTCCAATGATGACAGCGGTGCCGCCGGTCTTGGTCGCATCGAAGCACTGCTCGGCGAGCTTCTTCAGTCCGACCGCCTCGAATGCGTAGTCGACGCCGCCACCGGTCATAGTGCGGATTTCCTTGAGCGCGTCGCTGTGCGAGGCGTCGATGGTGTCGGTGGCACCGAAGCGCTTCGCCATTGCGAGTTTGTTCTCGAACTGATCGACCGCGATGATTCTGCGTGCGCCTCCGATCTTCGCGCCCTGGATCGCCGAGATGCCGACGCCGCCGCATCCGAACACCGCAACGGTGCAACCCGGCTCGATCTTAGCAGTGTTTAGAACCGCGCCGACGCCGGTGGTGACGCCACATCCGATCAGCGCCGCCCGGTCGAGCGGCATCTCGTCGATGATTTTGCACAACGCGTTTTCGTGCACCAGCATTTTTTCGGCATAAGTCGAAAGATCGCTGAACTGGCGCACCGGCTGGCCCTTCTGCGAGAGACGGGGCTTGCCGTCCTTGGGCCGCTGGGTTGCCTGCCGATTGTTGCATCGATTCGGATGTCCCGACATGCACTCTTCACAGTAGCCGCAAAAAACCGACGGGCACGAGATGACATGGTCGCCCGCTTTCAGGTAGGTGACGGACTTGCCAACCTTCTCGACGACGCCGGCCGCTTCGTGCCCGAGAATCGCGGGCGCCGGATGCGGATAGAGGCCCTCGACGAAATGCAAATCGCTGTGGCATACCCCGGTCGCGGCGGTGCGCAGAAGAACTTCGTGATCCTGGGGATCATCGATATCAACCTGCTCAATTGTCAGTGGCTGATTGGGTCCATGGAATACGGCAGCCTTCATTGTGATGTCGCTCCCTTTCGCAAACGCTCGAGAACTACCAACGTTGCACCCTCACCAATGCTACTTTTTGGCGCGAGTTGGCAAACGAATGATACCGGTTGCAAGGACGGAAAGTTCACCGTCCTGATTTATCGCGCGCTGCGCGATTTCTGCGTAGTGCGCACCCGCCTCGGTAAAGGTGCGCTTCACCTCGCCGTTGATATAAAGAGTATCGCCGACCGGGTTGTGACGGCGAATCTTGACTTCGAGCCTTTTCAGGAAGCCGGTGTCGCCCATCCAATTTGTAAGATGATGCGACATCCAGGAGCATCGCTCCGGACCGTAGTCGTAGGCCGCGGGAGTGCCTACCAGCGTCGCGAGATCATCCTCCCAATGCACGCGCTCCGGAACGTCGGGGATGCCGAACTTGTTGGGAATCCCCAAGCCCGGATGCTTCTGCAACTGCTTCCACGCGAGCTTGTTGGCGCGGATGTATAGCCCGCCCCATCCCTGCGCGAACGCGATGAATCCGGTTACCGTCATCGGACCCTTCACGATAGTCTGTAGTTCGTCGCCGGCGTGAACATCCTCTATATAGCGCGGTGTCGCGCCGCGGACTTCCTCGGCCTCGTAGAGCGCGAAAATCTTGGCGAGGTCCTCGCGCGAGTAGCGGACCGGCGCCCGCTTCTTTTCCGCATCGTACTTGGTGCCGCGTTCGCGCGCAGTGTCGCGTTCGGTGCGAAAGCACCAGCTATCGCCTTCGGCCACCAGTTCGGAATTTTGATTGAAAAATTCGCATCGATAGATCTGCTGGATCGAGCGCCCGGCGAAGCGCGTATCGTGTGCGACAAGATCCTTAAGCCAGACTTTGGTGGTGAACGAATCGCCCAACATCATCGGGTGATGCCAGGTGACGTCGATGCCGGCAAACATCGCATGCACGCCTGCGAGTCCGCCCACGTATCCGCTGAATGATCGATTGAGCGGGAAGATGAACGATGGCGGTGCCTGCACGCGCCCGAACCCGGTCGTGGCCGCATACTTCGGATCGCACCAGAGCGGATTGTCGTCGCCGATGCCGTGCGCCCAATGCCGGATGTTGTCGCGCGAGGCCTCGTGGCACCACGGCTCCAGCGAATCCTCGATCGGCACGCCGATGAGCTTGCGCAAATCGGACATGCTCTTGTCGCTGATAACAGAAAATCGCTGCTGCGGCTCCGGCATTCAATCCATATAGAACATCTGGCGGAAATGGGAAACCGTAATCGCATACCGATCGTTTAATTGTTCACGACGCGATCGGCGACCCGCACGCTGGCGGATTACGCGAATCGTTTCATCGACGAAAAGTTCGGCGCAAGACTCGCTGACAAACTCAACAGCGAGTTGTACCGGCGAATTAGCGAATATTGACAAAAGAGGTCGTCGGTACTAATGACAAACCATTAGCTGACCTTATTTCAAAGGAGACGACTGCTTATCTAAATCCCACCAGGAGGTGTCGCATGCACATTTTTCTGAGTTCGTGTGTTCGGAGGCCTCTCACCACCACCCTCGCAATTGCCGTGATGCTGCTGTGCTTCGGCAGCTATTCGGCAGCGGACGTCAAACCCGGCGATTTCATCAACGCGCAGAACGCGGACAAGGTCAAAAACCTCGTCTCACCCGGCGTCTATTGGCGCGTGCAACGCGGCATGACCTTCAAGATCGTTCCGACCGAACGGATCGACTGGCCGCCACCGTACAAAGAGGCGACCGAAAAGTATTCCTCGCAGGTTCGGCTGTCCGATGATCGCCGATCGCTGGTCGGCTTCGTGGCCGGTCAGCCTTTTCCGTTGCTTGACACCAACGATCCCCACATCGCGCAGAAGATCATCTGGAACTATTACTTCCGCCCGATCTCGACCGATGACTACGATCTCCGCTTCTTCGATGCCGAGAGCGTGTATGCCGGCTTGAACAAACCGTATCGTTCACTGTGGTACTACCAGACCGGACACTATGCCGGATACAACGAAGTGGGCCGTACCGAGGTCGAGCCGATGCCGGTCGATCCCGACTTTCTGGTTTCCGGGCGCTACTCGATGACGGGGTTGTATCCGCAGATTGCACCGCAGGATGGCGCGGGTGCGGGCTTCATTCGTTATCGCTACGCGAACCCGAGAAAGGCCGACGATGCGTGGACCTATTTGCCCGGTGCTCATCGCCTCCGCCGGCTCAACGAATCATTGATGAGCACCGATCAGGACGCCGGCCCGGAGTCGTACAATCCTGACGACTTCGAATGCTTCGCCGGCAAGAACGAGAATTATGACTGGAAGTATCTCGGCGAGCGCCAGATGTTGGGCTGTATCGACGATCCGGAGGTCCCGCCGCCACGCTGTCCGACTGACGGCGGCGCCAGCATCTGTCCGACCCAATGGCAGATGCGCCATCTCTACATTCTGGAAGGTGTTGCACGGCGCGATCGCTTGCCCGGCGATCTCTACTCGAAGCATGTCCTGTACATCGATTCGGAAGCCGACTTCGGCCTCTACCAGGATCAGTACGATCGCAAGGGTCAGCTCTTCATCAACTACACGTCGTATTTGAAGTATGCGGACCGCGTGACGCCCGCATCGCGAGTCGCAATTTACCCGTTCAAGCGATTGTTTCAGATCGGCTCATCTTCGGTCGACGTTCAGTCCGGCCTCGCCACCGTGGCGTATCATCCCGGATACGATGTGCCCGAGAAGGAGTGCTGGTACATCAATATGGGTGCGGTCGATCGCCCCTTCTTCGACCCCGATGCGCTCGTGAGAGCTTCGCATCGCTAGCTTCTCCCATGCGGCGCAGACTGCGAAGCCTGCGCCGCATGACTGATGTCCAAGCTTACGACGCGTCGGCTATCGCCGAGGAAGGCTCGCGCTTTTCCGGCGCGTCCTTGATCGCCCATCGATACAGCATCGGCAGGATGTAGAGCGTAAACGGAGTTGAGGTGAGCAATCCGCCGATGACGACGGTGGCAAGCGGACGTTGCACTTCGGCACCCGCATGCGAGGAAATCGCCATCGGGATAAAACCGAACAACGCCACCATCGAGGCCATCAAAATTGGCCGTAGCCGCTCACGTGCCGCTTCGGTCACCGCATCGTCGACGCGCATACCGGTTTCGCGCAGCCGGTTGATTTCCGAAACCAGCACGACGCCGTTTAGCACCGACACCCCAAACAACGTGATGAATCCCACGCCGGCGGTAATCGAGAACACCAGGCCGCGCAGCGCGAGTGCAAAGATGCCGCCGCTCGCGCCCACCAGCACGTTGCCGAAGATCAGCAGCGCCGTCCGCATCGAGGTGAAGGTGTTGTAGAGCAGCACCAGGATCAGCAGCAGCGAGACCGGGACCAGCAGCATCAGCCGATGCGATGCGCGCTGAAGATTTTCATACTGTCCGCCCCATTCGAGCCACCAGCCGTGCGGCAATTGAATTTTCTCGGCGACCGCCTTTTGCGCGGCGCCGACGAACGAACCCAAATCGGTTCCGCGGACATTGATGGCGACGCTCACTCTGCGCGTGAGATTTTCGCGCCAGATCGAAACCGGGCCCTCGTGGGTGCTCAGGGTGGCCAACTGTGCGAGCGGGATCAGCTTGCCGTCGGGCGCCGCGATTTTGATATCCTCGATCTGTTCAAGATTCGAGCGCGCGTTCTTGGCGAATCGCACCTGTAGCAGGTAACGCGCGTTGCCTTCGACAATCTGGCCGAGCTCTTTTCCGCCGATGGTTTCGATGGCATCGAGTACGTCAGAAACATTGATGCCGTACCGGGCGACTGCGGCGCGATCGATCTCGATGTTGAGATCGGGCAGTCCGGTGCGCGGTGCGATTTTTCCATCGGCTGCGCCGGGCAAGGCGCTCACCACGTTCAGGATCTGCTGGCCCATCTCGAGCATCTTGTCGAAGTTATCGCCATAGACGTGAATCGCAACATCGCCCTTGATCCCGGCGATCATGTCATTGAGGCGATTCTCGATCGGCTGTGAAAACGCGAATTTGTTCTCGGGAATTTCCCGCTGCAGGCGTTTATCGATGTCTTCGACCAGTTCTTCGCGAGTTTTGAAGCGCCATTCGTGACGTGGCTTAAGAAAAACATACACGTCGCTTTCGTCAGGCCCCATGGTTTCGGTGGCGAGCTCGGAACGTCCGATGCGGGTGATGACACTGGTGACTTCCGGAACCTGCTTGAGCACCTTTTCGGTGCGGGTGGCATTGGCCACCGCGTCTTCGAGCGAGATGCTCGGGATGCGCATTACGTCGAGATTGAGCGTTCCTTCGTCGAGGGTGGGAATGAATGCACTGCCCAGGAAGGGCGCCAGCACAAAGCTTCCGACCAGCACCACCACCGAGATCCCAATCGCGACCCGCGGATTTGGTGTAACCCATCGAGTGATCGCTGCGTGTCCCCGATCGCACATTCGCGCCATCCACGGGTCCTGGTGAGAAACCTTTTGATCAGCAGTGAAGCGAGCACCGGGACCAGCGTCAATGCGCATAGCAGCGATCCGGCCAGCGCGAAGATGACCGTGTAGGCCATCGGGCGGAACATTTTGCCTTCAACATTTTCGAAGGTGAGGATGGGCAGGTAAACGATGATGATGATTCCGATCGCAAACACGATCGGGCGCAGCACCTCGCGGCCCGCGTCGAAAATCTGCGCGCTCATCGAGCGCCGCGATTCGGGATTCTGCGCAAGGCGCCGGAAGATGTTCTCCACCATCACCACCGAGCCGTCGACGATGAGGCCGAAGTCGATGGCGCCGAGGCTCATCAGGTTTCCCGAGACGCCCATCAGGTTCATCCCGATGAACGCGACCAGCATCGAGAGCGGAATCACGATGGCGCAAATCAAGCTGGCGCGCAGGTCGCCGAGGAACAGGAACAGGATTAGCGTGACCAGCAGGGCGCCTTCGACCAGGTTGCGGACCACGGTGCTGATGGTGCGGTTAATCAGGGCCGCGCGATCGTAAAAGGGCTTGATTTCCACCCCGGCCGGCAGGCGCGGGGCGATCTCGGCGATTTTTTTCTTCACGCGTTCGACCACGACACGGGAATTTTCGCCGATCAGCATCATCACGACGCCGGAAACGATTTCGCCGGTACCGTCACGCGTAACCGCTCCCTGCCGGATCCGGGGGGCGAACACGACCTTGCCCAAGTTGCGAACGTAGATGGGAACCCCATTGCGGCTGCCGACCACGATCGATTCGATATCGCTGAGTTGCTTGATCAGGCCCGAGCCGCGGATGATCTCCTGCTGCCCGCCGCGCGAGATGTAACCGCCGCCGGTGGCCGCGTTGTTTTTTTGCAGGGCGCTGAACACGTCCTCGAGGCTGATTTTGTAGGCGACCAGCGCGTTGGGGTCGAGATCCAGTTCGAACGTCTTCATCTGGCCGCCGTAAGTGTTGACCTCAACCACTCCGGGAATCGATTTGAGTTGCGGCGAGATTTCCCAATCCAGGATCGAGCGCAATTCCATCTGCGAGCGATTGGCTCCGCTGACCTCGAACTGAAAAATTTCTCCCAGTGCGGTGGAGACCGGCAACATTTCCGGCGAGCCATAACCAGCGGGAATGAGCTCGCGCGCGGCGGGCAGACGTTCCATCACCAGGCGCCGCGCAAAGTAGATGTCGTAACTTTCGGAGAAATAAACCCACACTGCCGATAAGCCGAAGGCGGAGATCGAGCGAATCTCGGTGATGCCGGGGAGCCCGCGCATCGAGACTTCGACTGGAAAGGTAACAAATTTCTCTACTTCCGGTGGCGCGAGTCCGGGAGCCTTGGTCACGATCTGCACCACGTTCGGACTTACGTCCGGGACTGCGTCGATCGGCAGCGTGGTCATCGCGCGCAGGCCCAGGCCGACCAGGATCAGCACGAAAATTATCGTCATGAGGCGGTTTTGCAGCGCCCCGGCGAAAATCCGCTCAATCATGGTTAGTGCGACGCGACCTGGTTGAGTGCAATCGCCTTCAGCAGCAAGCCGCCTTGCGCGACGACCTTATCCCCTTCATGTAAGCCGGAAAGAATCTGCACATCCTCGGGGCTCATCTCGCCGATCTCCACTGGGATAACCGAGAATCGATTGTCGCCGAGCCCGACGAAGACCGACTTCCTGCCCTCGATCTCGAAAATCGCGGAGGACGGCACGCTGAGGACCGATCCGCCCTTGCCGCCGGCGGTCGCGATCTCCGCGTTGGCGAACATCCCGGGTTTGAGCCGATGGCCGGGGTTGGGCACATCGATGCGCGCGCGGACGGTTCGGGTCGAGCGGTCCACCGTGTCGCCGATGGCAGCGACGGTGCCGGTAAAGTGCTCGGTAGGATACGCCTCGACCGTGACAGTCGCGCGGTCCCCGATCCGCAGGTTTGCGAGATCATTTTCGAAGACGTCGACCAGCACGCGAATGCGATCGAGGTTCATGATAGTGAGAACGTCGGCGTCAGACTGAATGATCGCTCCGGGCGTGAGGTCGCGCTTCACCACGGTTCCTGCGATGGGTGAGATGAGCGTAAATTCCGAGAGCGGCTGGGTTCCGCTGTTGGTCCAGGTGATACGATCGATGTCGGCTTCGGGGATCAGCGAGCGCAGGAATTCGCGCGATGCCTGGTACTCGGCCAGCGCGGTGTCATGCTCACCGCGCGCGACGAGAACCTCCTTCTTGGAGGCGATTTTATCGGCAAAAAGTTTCTGCTCGCGCTCTAGATGCTCTTTCGCAATCGCTTCCAGCGACTTTGCCTTAAGGTAGTTGGTCTTGGCCTTGCCCAATTCGATGCTGCTGAGAACGACCAGCGGGTCGCCGGGTTTCACCGACTGACCAAGTTCGACGATTAATTTCACCACGCGCGCTTCGATGCGGGGCGCAACTCGCGCAACCATCGAGGGCTCAGGCTCGATAATCGCGGTGGCGCTGATGGCGCCGCCCAGCGCCTTCTTGCGTACCGGCGCGAGTTTGATCTCGGATGCTGCGGCCGGATTGTGCACTTCAAGGATCGGGGCGCCCTTGGCCGAATCCTGCGCTGAGGCGTGACTGGCGGGAGGTTTGGCGCAGGCCAGGAACATGAGCGAGACCGAAAACATTAGCGCGGAGATCTTCATTGCATGGTTCCTGTGGCGAGTTGAAGGGCTACCGCGGCCGCGTTCACACCGAACTGCGCCTCGATATAGCCGGCCTGCGCCTCGAACGATTCACGTTCAGCAAATGAGAGGCGGAACAAATCGATCTTTCCCTCGTGGAACGCACGCTCGTGGAGATTCATGATCTCGCGCGCGGGGTTGATGACCTCTTTTTGATATATCGAAAGCGCTTTGATCGCGGCCTGGTAGCGATTATAGGCGTCGCGGACCTGGCGCCCGATATCCATATCAGTCGCACGCAACCGCTGCTGCGCCTGGCGCCGCTGAGCCTCGATAATCGCAGCTTCGGCCGAGCGGTGATTGAACAACGGGACCGAGAATCCGATTGAGGGACCGATAATCTTCTCGGTGTTGGATTCGTGCCCGACGAAGGTCCCAAAAATCGCGTTGGGCAGATTGAGCCGGTTGTTCAGAGCCAATTCGGTGTCCAGCCGCGCGAGCTCCAGTTGCCGGGCTCGAAGATCGGGCCGCGTATGGCGCGCGCTCGCCTCCAGCGCGTTCAAATCCAGCGCCATCTCGGGCTGCGATACCTCCGGCGCCGGTACTGGTTCCGGCCCCACGAATCCTCCCAGGATGCGGCCCAGTGCCGAGCGCTGAGCACGCGACTCTTCCTGCGTCTCGACCACGGCGCGTTTGCTACGCCCGTATTGCACCTGCGCCAATCCATAATCGATCGGCGCGACTTCGCCTGCGTTCAGTCGGGAGCGCGCGGCGTTGAGCAGACGTTGATCCAGGTTGGCCATCTCCTGCGCGAGACTCACACGACGCTGCGAGCGCACCGCGTCATAGAAAGTCATCTTGACCGCACCCACCAGGAGCCGGGTCTGGTCCCGGACGTTGGCGGCGGTTTCGTCATAGTTGATGGATGCGGACTTGATCCGTAATGCGCGTTGGCCGAAGACTTCAAACTCCTGCTTCATCGCAACCCGCCAGTCCTGCGAGTTGGAGCGATTGGTGCGCGCCCGATACCAGAACTCATTGTCAGATTCGAAATTCGACTGACTCAGATAGCGCGCTTTCTGCACTTGGCCCTCAGCGATTCCCAACTCCTGTGCAACTGCGGCAAGGTCGGGATTGTGGGCCTTCGCTATGGATACAGCGTCAGAAAGCGTGACCCGTTCCGTCGTTGCTGCCCGCGCCGCCCGACCGCCACTAATGATGCCTACCACCGCCACTATCACCAGGCCCATTTTGCATGAAGACATCTTTATGGTCGGGAACCCCTCCAAAACTCGATGGCGGTGTAACGCCTTAAGGACGTGAAGCGTTGGTAGCCACTTCGCCATTTGGATAGTCAGCAATCTACATGCCCACAGCATTCAGGTGTGGAGATAGCGAATCCTGCCTGAATCAGCCGGACTTTCTATCGAGCACTCCGCCGAGTCGCGCGACCAACTGGGGCATAGTGCCGCTCTCAACTTGATTTCGCGGAGATTTGCCCCACTCGCTCATCTCCGATGCAATGGATTAAAGTACTTTCTGATGGCATCGCGGTTGCTTAATCACGCAGCACCCGCGCCCCTACAGTGCATCCGGGGGTCGTTTTTCCCTCCCCCGACGACTTACCCACCCCGCTTGAGCTGAGGTGGGGCGCGGGTTCCTCAAACTGGGCCAAAGGCCGGAAGGAGTGCTTGCGGATAGGGTACGTGGACCGTGGAACCAGTCTGGGCCACTATTGATCGACCGCTGATCGAAGAATCCCGGAACATCGTGTGAAAGTAGGAACCCGCTTCATAGTCGCACTATTGATGGTGCTGCTTCCCGTCATGGGTACCTACATGTATTGGAGCGTCCACCGTTCCACTCAAAGCTACATCCACGATCTCGAGCGCGAGTCGCGCGCCACCGCACGCAGTCTCAGCGCCGCGCTTCAGGACGATATCCGCTCCAACGAATGGGATCAGGTTTATCACGTGCTGGAACGGGTCCGGGCCGACGGAACCGAGGCCGCGGTATTCACCAGGACCGGCGATCTTTGGTACGCGTTACCGGGGTTTCCGGAACAACTGAAGCTGCCGCCTGAAAAGCTGAAATCCGCGAAGCCGGAAGATCCATTGGAATTTCGCCTCGAGGCCGGTCCCAACGGCGAATGGATTTGCCATTTGGTCCCGTTAGGTCCGCCCAAGTTTCCGCTGCTGGGGTATTTGCTGGTAGCGAATGATTGGACCGATGTGCGCCAGGACCTGATGGATCGGGTCAAGATTTCCGTGACGGCCGGGATTCTAACGCTGATCCTCATCGTCACGCTCATCGCATTGGCGGTGCGCAGATACATATCGCGACCGCTAGCGGAACTATCGCGGCGGGTGATCCGGTTTTCCAGTGACGAATCGGCCGCGCGCAATCCGGTTCGTGATGAGGTCGAACTTCTGATCGGCGAGTTCGGCAAGCTCGGCGACGAATTGGCCAAGGCGCGCGCCGATCTGCTCGAAAAGCATCGCAGTGAAATCGAGCTCGAACGCAGGCTGCTGCATTCCGATCGGCTCGCGACCATCGGCAGCCTGGCCGCTGGTCTCGCGCATGAGATCGGCACCCCGATGGGGGTCATTCGAGGACGCGCCGAGTACGTGCTGCACTCCCGGATGGATCCCCACAAAACTTCCGAGGGGCTGGAGATCATCATCGCGCAGATCGATCGCATCACCAGTATCGTGCGGATGCTATTGGACTATTCGCGTTACCGGGAATCGCTCAAACTCACTACCGACCTGCGCCCGATCGTGCAGCGATCTATCCATCTCATCGAAACCGAAGCGACCAAGCGTGGCGTGGCTATACGGATGGAGCTGGGCGAGCGACCCCTGCTCATCGATTGCGATCCCGACCAATTGCAACAGGTATTCGTGAATATCGGCATCAATGCACTCGACGCAATGCGCGCCACCGGCGGAACCTTGACCGTCACCGCTCGCACCGGAAATAGCGACGGTCCCCCGCGCATTACGTTGATATTCGAAGATACCGGCCCGGGAATTCCCGAGGTAAATCGGAGCCGAATCTTCGATCCATTCTTCACCACCAAGGAGCCCGGCAAGGGCACCGGGATGGGCCTCGCGGTATGTCAGACTATCGTCCAGAGTCACGCCGGCGAAATCGCGTTAGAAAGCGGACCGACCGGCACGCGCTTCTTCGTTTCGTTTCCGCCGTCCCATCGGCCCGTCCCCGCCAACGCGGGAAGCATCGAAACCGCGAGGGCTGTGCGCAATGGTCATGAATGATGCCGCAACCATCCTGGTCGTCGATGACGATCGGGCGATGGTCAGTCTGCTCTGCGACGTGCTGCGGGAGGCCGGCTACGACGCGCGCAGCGCCAACTCCGGGGCCGAAGCGCTGGTTATGGTGCGCGAGGATTGCCCCGATCTGCTCATCTCGGATGTCCGCATGAGTGGGATGAGTGGTCATCAGCTCCAGGCCGAGCTGCATGATCTGGTTCCGGACCTTCCGGTGGTGATCATCACTGCGTTCGGTTCCATCGAATCCGCGGTCGAATCGATGAAACGCGGCGCCGCTGACTACATCACCAAGCCATTTCGCAATGATGAATTCCTGCTGGTGGTTTCCCGGGTATTGGAAAATCGCCAACTGCGCCAGGAGATCCGGCGCCTGCGCGGAGACCTCGCGCGCAGCTACGGAATCGGAAATATCATCGCTGCCGATCCGCAAATGAAAACCGTGCTCCGCAAGCTGGAGCAGATCGTCGACACCAACGCCACCGTCATCATCACCGGCGAAAGCGGCACCGGCAAGGATCTCCTCGCGCGAGCGCTGCATTTCGAAAGCCGTCGTCGCGATGCGCCTTTCGTGCCGATCAACTGCGCAGCGATTCCGGACAACCTGATCGAGAGCGAACTGTTCGGCTACTCGCGTGGCGCCTTCACCGATGCGCGCCAGAGCAAACTCGGTCTGTTCCAAGCGGCGCGTGGCGGCACCCTGTTCCTCGATGAAATCGGTGAGATGCCGTTGTCGCTGCAGGCCAAGCTGTTGCGCGTCATCGAGGACAAGAAGGTGCGGCCGCTGGGCGCCACCGAAGAGACGCCAATCGATGTCCGCATCGTCGCCGCGACCAACACCAACCTCGAAAAAGCGATCGCCGATGGCAAGTTCCGCTCCGACCTCTTCTACCGCCTTGCGACCTTCACGCTGGCGGTACCGCCCTTGCGCGAAAGGCGCGATGACATTCCCTTGCTCATCAAGCACTTCCTGGTGCGCGCCAGCGCCGAGGCCGGCAAGGCGATCCCGACCATCGATCCCGACGCGATGGACTTCTTCCTGAGCTACCGATGGCCGGGGAATATCCGCGAATTGCAAAGCGCCATCCAAAGCGGCGTCATCCTGGCGCGCAATGGAAAGCTGACGGTGGCCGATTTGCCGGCCAGCATGACCGGGATGATCGCGCCGACCGGCAACCTGCTCGAAGATGCGGTGGCGCGCAAGCTCAGCCTCGAGCGCGTCGAGCAGCAGTATGCGCGGATGATTCTCGAATCGGTGGGAGGCAACAAAACTGAGGCCGCCGCACTCCTGAAGATTGACCGCAAGACGCTCTATCGCAAACTCGGCGAGAACGTCGACGAGGACTAACGACGATGTCCACGCATCTTCGAGCAAGCCATGATGCTATCCTCGAGCAACCTCTACCGAGCGGCACCGAATTTTCGTTGATGGAAATCGTCGATAGAAGCATCTGATGCTGGAAAGCCTTGTCGCCATCGGTACCCTGATTTTCCTCGAGGGAATCCTTTCGGTCGACAACGCGCTGGCGATGGCGCTGCAGGTCAAGTCGCTGGAGGCCTCGCTTCAGCGGCGCGCGCTGCTTTACGGCATGTGGGGCGCGTTTGTCCTGCGCGCCGCGGCCATCCTCAGCGCCAAATGGCTGATGAGCATCTGGTGGCTCCAAATCGCCGGCGCGCTCTATCTCCTCTATCTCACCATCACGCACTTCGCGCTGCGCAAACCGACCCATCAATTTGACGGCACCGACAGCTCGCAGCGCGGTTTCTGGACCACTATTGCGATGGTCGAGTTGACCGATGCGGCCTTCGCGCTGGACTCGACGCTGGTTGCGGTGGGCATGTCGAATCAGCTGTGGGTGGTCTTCGCCGGCGTCGGATTGGGAATATTGGCAGTCCGATACGCCGCCTTCCTGTTCGTCAAGCTGCTGCAGCGCAGCCCGGAGATCGAACACATCGGGTTTGCCCTGGTGGGATGGGTGGCGGTGCGGCTGTTCAGTGAGGGATGGGAGAAGATGTCGGCGATGGTGTTGTTGAAACCCTATCCCGAGCACATCGTTCCCGAGTGGCTCTTCTGGAGCGTGGTCGCCATCTTTATCGGGATCGGGGTATGGCTGGTGCTGCGGAGGACAGTGCCGAGCGAGAACCGGGTCGCGCAACTTTTCAGAGGCTTCGAAAAATGGTTTCACGATGCGATGCATCGGCTGCCTATTCCGCCGTCCGCGCGCCGGCTCGTCGTCATGATTATCGGAACGCTGGTGTTGCTGGTCGGGGTCGCGATGATTTTTCTTCCCGGACCGGCCGTCATCGTAATCCCGGCGGGCCTCGCGATCCTGGCGACCGAGTTCGAATGGGCGCAAAATCTGCTCGATCGAGGCAGGAACTCGCTCCGAAAAGTGCTTGGGCGAGTCTGACCATCGCTTCTCAACAGACGGCCCTCGGTACCGAGCCTAGCCGGGGGCGTGGAAAAAAACCTCAACTGAACGTGGCAATTTTCCCCGACGCGCCATCAAGTGGGCATCCGGGTCATCGGGCGCGCGGATAAATGCCGCGCCGCTTCGCTCAAACCTACCCGCGTTTGCCCAATCAGCATTGTATCTGTTGGCCTTTTACTTGCTCGATGGTGGACCAATCTTCCTCGCCGCCGATGGGCGTCGTGGGTCATCCTGCTGCAAGATAGCTGAGTAGAAGGCGTCCGATATGAACCGAATCAAACCCTACCGCGGGGACGAGATCGCCGTCGGCGACGTCGTTGCGGATGGCAACGACAAACTACTTCTGATCGACGACGAATGCTTTGTCAGCGCCTTTGCCGAAGCTGGCCAGCGTCGTGGGAAAAAACTCGTCTGCGTCCGATGCTTCGATCCGGCTCGGGCGCTCCGCGCATTGGTGTTGCTAGTCAACGAGGGCAACCCGGTTAGCGGATCTGCAGGTAGCGTGGGATTTTGCTGCGATTGCTATCGCGGCCTGTCCGAGTTGCTATTCCACGATGCGGTTCTCCGCGCTTCCAAATCGCCAATCCAATGAATCGAAAGCCCGCCTATTCTGCGATACCGCGTTGGGAGAAGTTACGCATGCCAGGGGATCCCCGGCACGCGGACGGATTTATCCTACAGCGACTTCGTTGGGAAACAGGAAGGTAGTGGCTCCGTCGTCGAATTGGACGAGGAACATGTGACGATCGAGATTGTCGACTTCGCGCAGAATGGTCGGTTCCTCACCAAAGCGGACGCGCCCGTTGTGGTCTCTGATTGACCCGATCAGTCGGCAGCGTTTTTCGTTTTGTGTCATCTTCATTTCGCGAACCCCTGTACTCGCACCATCACATAGAGCATTTGACGTGCCGAGGTCCTCGAATCACGCTGCGAATCCTTGGCGTCCGTAAACGTCTTTGAACTGCAGAGGACGAGCGATGCAAGCCGCACTGACGGCGAATCGATGGCGCAATCCGTATAACCTACCGACCATCGCGTGCCGTCACACGGTAATTTGATGCTCAGGGATCGGTCCAGATATCAGAGCCGGCTTTGATTCGAATTTGCCCTGCTAGCTGTTGGCTTTCTCCTCACCGTCGAGTGCGACCAGATACACCGCTCCGGTGGGAAGCCGATAGGCGTGGGTATAGGGCGCCCATCCCTCGACGCGCTCGATGAACTGGGGCGGGGCGTCGAGTTCCTCGCGCACCTCGCCCCAGTCCTCAACCTCAGCGTCGGGGATGCGGTAATACTTCTGGTTGCGCTGGAAGACCAGCAGGCATCGCGCCATCGCCTTTTACCACCGCACGATAGAGCGTTCCGTCATTGCGCCATGAAGCCGCCGTCGACCGGCATCGGCAGCCCCGTCACATACGAGGCGTGGTCGGAACATAGCCACGCGACCGTCTCGCCGATTTCACTGGGCTCGCCCAACCTGCGCAGTGGCCCGCCGCGCGCGAATCGCTCCTCCGCCTCGGGCCGCTTGCCGAGCAAACGATCCATCATGGGAGTGCGAATCGGTCCGGGGCATACCGCGTTCACCCTGATGCCGTGCTTGCCGTACTCGATCGCCGCGGCCCGCGTGAGTCCCGCGACGCCATGCTTAGCCGCCACGTAGGCCGGCATGCCGCGCACGCCCGCCAGACCCGCGCCCGAGGACGTATTGACGATCGCGCCGCCCTTGCCCTGCTTGAGCATCTGCGCGAGTTCGGCCTTCATGCAGAGCCACACGCCAGTCAAATTGATCGCGATGACGCGGTCCCAGTTGTCGCGCTCGCATTCGTGAGTGAGGCCGTTTTTGCCCTCGATACCGGCGTTGTTGAATGCGCAATCGAGGCGGCCGTATGTCGCAACCGCCTTCGCGATCGCCGCCTCGACGTCTTCGGTCTTGGACACATCCGCTTTGATGAAAACAGCATCGCGATGGCCGGTGTCGTTGAGCATCGCGAGGGTCTGATTGCCGCCCTCTTCGACCACGTCGGCAAGCACCAGCCTGGCGCCCTCGCGTGCGAAGATTCTCGAGGTGGCGCGGCCGATGCCTGATCCCGCGCCGGTGATGAGCGCGACTTTGCCTTCCAGGATTCCCGCCATGACGCCTACTCCTCACGCTGCTGCATCGCGAAGCTGGTGAACTTGCGCGAGGCGAACTTCCATTTGCCATCGACCTTGACGTAGTCGTCGTCGTAGAAGCCGGTGCCGATCCATTCGAAATTTTTCTTGGCGCTGCGCAATTCGACGTAGCATCGTCCGGTCGCGGTGGTCTTGCTGGTCAAATCGACGACGTGATTGTGAATGTAGGGTCGCGGGTTTATCTCGCCGAGCGCTCCCGCATACATCTTATGCAATTCCGCATGGCCCTTGGTGGTGACCTCGCGCTTGCGGCCCTTGGTGATGAACACACCGTCCTTGGCGAACAGATCGATCATCGCATCGAGGGTGTTCTGCCATACGCAATCGCAATAGCGTACGGGCAGCTCGCGAATGGCCTCGCGATCGGCAAGTTCGGTAACCAATTCTTCGGTCGACTTCATGACGATAGCCTCCTGATTTTCTGTTGGTAGCTAGCAGCGATACTCCTGCTTTTCATGGAACCCTGGCAGATTTCAACCTCCGGCGAGGCCGCTTGCGCCGCTTAATGCGAGAAATCGAGGTTGCCGTCGCCCATCGTCACGAACCATCGATCGAGATCGGTGAAGACCTCCAGCGCGCGGTCCTCGCGATGAGAAAGGGCGTTGAGGTGTGGAGTCGTCGCCGAGCGGGCGGGAAAGTAGCCATGGCGCCATAGCAGCGAGCGATACGCGGTGGGCGCGACCGCGCATATGATGGCTTTGGCGCCGGCGCGCGCCATCAACGCTTCCGCCTCTTGCAGCATCAGCGAAAATAATTCGCGAGAGCGATTCTCCACCAGGTAATCGATGACGTAGCCGCACCGCAGGCCGTCGCGATCCGCCTCCCGAAACACCATGTACCCGATGATGTCAGTGCCCCTTTGCGCCACCAGATAACGGTAGGTGACATCGGGGCGCGCGAAAAATCGCCAGCGCAGATAGGCGAGATCGCGCGCCCCAATCACCGGATAGTCATGACAAACTCGCGTCCAGAGCGCATCGATTCGATCGTCGAAGGAATCGACTTCAACCAGCGTAATCTCGCGCGCCGCGGGTGGCGCGAAGATTTTCCGGCGCGCCGCTTCGATGCTCGCGCCGAGCAGGCTCGCGCTCTGGTGCAGGATCGCGTTGCGGGAAAAATGGTGAACCACCTCGCGCCAATCGATCGGCTTGATGAGCGGGGTCAATCGCCGGCTCGCGAAGAGCTTCCGCTCCGGAGCCGCATCCGGGCCGGACGCGATACCGCGCATGGTGCGGTTGACGCTGCGCGATGAACGTTGCCCGACCGGGTTGCTGAAGTTGATGTTCAATGCATTGTCGGCGCGCATCGCCAGGCTCATACGAATGGAAAACTTGCGCCCTCGATATTCGGGATGAATGATGTAGTTCGAGCCGATGATGGCCCAATGCCATTCGCCGGAAATCATGAAGCGCTGGGGGATCATGCAAAAAACCCCCACCACCTTCGCATCCGTCTTCAGCATCAGGCAGTACGGCTCGTCGAGAGTGACCGCTTCCGGTCCGCGCAATTCCAGCGGGGCAAGGTCTTGTGGCCGCGTGGCCGCGCGCACGAAGGAAAGGATGCGAGGCCGGTTGCCGATCCGGTAGCGCTCGGCCTCCGCGTTGAACGGATTGGCGTCGTGCTTCCAATCCCATTGCTTGATTTCGCGGGCAACCTCGCGGGGCCGATAGGCCGCCCGCATCAGATCGAAGACTTGCTCGCGATTGCCTCGGCGATATCTTTCGATACGATACTCGTCATCCATTGCAAGGGCGCAGATTTCGGATGGTTCAGGCGCGCTTCCTGAATTTCGGCAGTGTAACCTCGGAGGTTACATCCTCGAAGGCCACCTCGACCGGCAGGTCGAGGCGCAATTCCTCCGCCGGCACGCCCACCAGCCAGGTGACCATCCTGACGCCTTCCTCCATTTCGATGACGACCGGGCTGTAGGGCACCTCGAACTGCGGCAGCATCGGCTGCTGCACTGTAGTCCATGAGAAGACTTTTCCGCGTCCCGACGACTTCCCCCATTCCCATCGGAACGATGCGCACTTGGCGCACATGTCGCGCGGAATATGCCGCCAGGTTCCGCAATCGGTGCAGCGCTGAAAGCGCAGTTCGTGGTTGCGGCAGTATTCGTAGAATTCCTTGGCGTATCCGCGCCGAGCGGGCAATGGCTTGCGATATTCCATTACGTCTTGCGGCATAAAGTGACTCCTACATTTTTCCCTCTCCCTTCAGGGAGAGGGTGGCGCTACTGCGCCGGGTGAGGTCAGAAGCGCGTACTATCTCCTGAGAATCGCGAGACTCCCGTCGCCGAAATCGCCCCATCCGGTGACGAGGCCCAGCTCCGCATCCTTGACCTGGCGATCGCCGCATTGATGGCGCAACTGGCGGGTCGCCTCGACGACATGATTCATGCCCCACACGTGCGCTTCCGAATGAAGCCCGCCGTGCGTGTTGATCGGAAAATCGCCACCAAGCTCGAGCCGCCCACCCTTGACGAAGTCCTTGACTTCGCCGCGCTTGCACAAACCCAGCGCCTCGATCTGCAACAGCACGACGTAACTGAAGCAGTCGTAGATTTCCGCGAAATCGAGATCGCTTCCTTTTATGCCGGCCATCTCGAATGCTTTGGGCGCCGCGAAGCTGAGTCCGATCGTGAAGGGATCGGGACGCGACGGAATGTCATCGGCCGGATACGGGTGGCCTTCGGCGACACCGGAAATGTAAACCGGTTGCTGCTTCAAATCCTTCGCGCGCTCGGCGGAAGTTACCACCACCGCGCACGCCGCATCGGTTTCCAGACAGCAATCGAACAATCGAAACGGATACGAGATCCAGCGCGCCTTCATGTAATCGTCCAATGTCAGCGGCCGCCCGCGCATGATTGCCTTCTCATTGAGCTGCGCGTGTTTGCGCGCGGCGAGCGACACCGCCGCCATCGCTTCGAACGGCGTGCCGTATAGATTCATGTGGCGCGTCGCGATCCATGCGTACCACTGCACTGGCACCGATGCGCCATACGGCATGTACCATTCGCTGATGGTCGGTCCGAGCGGGCCGCCACCACCGCCTCCACCACCACCTTCGCGACGGCCACTGGTACTGACGCGCATCGCCGAGTACCCGAGCCATCCCATCGGCACCAGTACGTTCTTCGCGACGCCCATCGACACCGCCATCGCGGCACTTTGCAGTCCGGTGACAGAAGCCGCGCCGCCGGTGTGGACGGTTACCGCATAGCGCAGATCCTCGATGCCGAGGTTGGCGGCGAAGTGCTCCGCGGGAGATCCAATCGGCGGACCTACGATGCCGTCGATATCATGCGGCGTCAGGCCCGCGTCGGTGATCGCGTTGAGCGAGGCCTCGAGTGTGAGTTGCAGATCGGTCTTCTTCGTTCCGCGGGTGAACTCGCTCTCCCCGACACCGACTATGCAGCTTTGATCTTTCAAACTATCCACCCCTCTTCTCCTTCTGATCCCCCCTTCCACTTCAGGGGAAGGGGGTTAGGGGGTTAGGTCCGGTCTCCTACAGCGCGGCGTAAAATGCGTCGAACAGTGCCGCCGCGCGCGCATCGATCAGCAGCCCGTTCGCCATCTGGTTCATGGTGTAGCCGAAGCCGACCTTCTTGACCGGATCGGCGAAACCCAGCGAGCCGCCGGCGCCCGGATGCCCGAACGCTTTGATGTTCGGCCCGAAGCCCATCCCCGGCTGCGACAGCATGAAGCCCATCGAGAAGCGCGTCGGCATCTGCATCAGCACCTGATCCGGGCCGAATGACTGCTCAGCCCAGAAACGTTCGAGCGCTTCCGGCCGCACGATGCGATAGCCGTCTACCTCGCCGCCGCGCGCCAGCGCGCCATACATCCGCGCCAGCGAACGCGCCGTGGTATGCGCATTCGCGCCGCCGATTTCCGCCGCGCGCCACGCCCGCGAGTTCGGCACATTCGGTTTGGTGAGGATCGGAGGATTCATGAACGCCGCTGCGGTCGGTCCCTTGGGATCCTTTGCGGCTTCCTCGAACAGATTGGGCGTGCCGGGCTCCGGTGGCGGCGACGGCAGGATGTCGGTCACGCGCGCATCATGCTTCGCGTCGAGACCGATGTGCGCATCGAGTCCGAGCGGTTCGGCGATTTCCGTCCGGAAGTATGTCCCGAGTCCCTTCCCGCTAATGCGCCGAATGACCTCGCCGACCAGCCATCCGATCGTGATTGCATGGTAGCCATGCTTCGTGCCGGGCTGCCAGAACGGCTCCTGCCCGGCCAGCGCCGAGGCCATGGTGTCCCAGCTATAGATGTCTTCGTCCTTCAGCGGCTTGCTGATGCCGGGTAGTCCCGCGCGATGGCTCAGGAGGTAGCGCACCGGCAGGTCCTTCTTGCCGGCTTGCGCGAACTCGGGCCAGTACTTCGAAACCGGTTCATCTGGATCGAGCTTGCCCTGGTCAATCAGGCGATGCGCACAGGTCGCGGTGAGACCCTTGGTCGTAGAGTAGACATTGACAAGGGTGTCGCGCTGCCACGGCTTGGTCCTGGCCTTGTCGGCATGGCCACCCCACAAATCGACGACCGGCTTGCCGTCGAGAACAATAGAGCAAGCGGCGCCAAGTTCGCCGCGTTTTTCGAGATTTTCCGCAAACGCTTTCCGGACGCCTTCGAAGCGCTTGTCGCATTCACCTTCGATTTTGTAATCCGCCATCTGAAGCCTCCTGACTAAGGCTTCTATAGCATCGAAAACTCAAACTCTTCCAACCGCGAGGACGGCTCTCCTCCGTCATTCTGCGGCGGCGAAAGCCTTGGCAAACTCAGGGCGACCTTTCGCGACGCCGGAACGGTCAGTTGGATGCGGATGCTGAAGGGGAAAGCGTGGAAATTGGGACCGGAATCTGAAGCCGCTTACCGTTGCGGAGCACGTTGAAGTATACCAGCTCGCCAGGCTCCAAATTGCGCATCTTGTCTTCGAAGTCAGAGAAGTTGGTCACCCGCGACCCATCGACACCGATGATCATGTCGTAGGATTGCCCTATCTCTTTGTAGTCAAGCACGGGAAGCACGAAGATGCTGGGCGGGAAAAACGGCATTGCCACGATTGCAGCCGCGGCCAACAGACTGTGTGCGGTATGCTTGAAGGGCCGAAGTCCGGCGCGCGCGGCCGCGCTGTTGCGTTCGACGTTCAGGATCAGCAGCCCATCAATTTCTTCGCCGGTTTTAAGCCTGCGGCGCGACTCTCGTACCTCGACGCCAATCGGCGAGGTCTCCTCTCCTTCGGCCACGAAATCCCGCACGCTGCCGACGCCGCTGCCCAGGTCGCCCTCGTCGTTCAAGTAGTTGCTCAGGTCGGTTGAAGACGGAACCGTGTTGGGCGAAACCATCCCGACCGGATCCTCGGGCGCAATCGCCTGGGGAATCTCCTGGGTGGCGGGAGGAGTCACGAACCCTTGCTCAGGGGGTGGCAGTGGCGCGTCGTTGACATGATCGATCGGGGCTACCGCGGGCATAGTGAAGGTCGGCCTGCCCGGCACCTCACCACTATCAGCATCAACTGCGGTTGCGGATTCCGCCGCAGGAGGCTCGGAAGCAGTACCGGCTCCCGGTGGAAACTTCGCTGCCGGCGCCGTTTCGACGATCGAAGGGGCCACGTCCGCTGCCGTGAGCGGCGCATCGTCATCCGCGTATGCGACGGTAGCAACGGTCGCGAGTAGTATCAGCGCACCGAGCGATGCGATCGACGTTACCAGCGCGCGCGCGCGACGCCTCATCGGTTCAGCGTCAGGCGATGCTCCACTTTTTTTCGTGCTCAACGACCCGTCCCTCTTTGCGCAGCTTTTTCAGATGCGACCGGACCGAGCTCGCCGCCGCCGGATGGAGGTACTCCGGAACATCGGCGTAAATCTTCTTGACCATCGCCATCACTTCGCGCGGTTCGCGATCGGAGAGTGCGTCGAGCACCTGGCGTTCGCGCAGTTCACGATGCGCGATGTACTCGCGAATCTTCTCTTTGGGCTTGCGAATCACCGGACCATGCGCCGGGTAGATGGTTTCGAGATCGAGCTTCAGCAGCCGATTCAGCGAATCCATATACTGGCCCAGGTCGCCGGTATCGTCGGGAATTACCGTAGTGCCCGCACCCAAAACCACATCGCCGGTGAACAGCGCCTTCTCCTCCTCAAGATAGTAGCACAAATGATCCGGCGCGTGGCCGGGAGTGTGAATCGCGCGCAAAGTGACGCCGTCGGCCTCCACCACCGCGTCGCCGCCGATCGCCTCGATGGGGCCGCCGGCAGCTGCGTCGTGCTCCGGCCACGGCATCTTGAGTACCTGATGCTCGCCGTACTTCTCGCGCACCTGCTTCACGCCACCGATATGATCGACATGCGCATGGGTAAGCACGATTCGATCAACGTCGTCGCTGTGGAACAGTTCCTTCAGCGCGCTGTCGAGCAAGTCGATCCAAATCGGAATCCCCTGCCCGGTATCGAGCAGCAGCGGACGCCGACCGGTGCCGATGAGCCAGGTGTTGGTGCCGGGACCGGTGAACGGCGACGGATTGTGGCCGAGCACGGTAGCGACCCGATCGGAGTGACGTGCGAAGTCGGGCAGCTTCATTCCGATCATCGAATCGGTAACGATCCGCCCCGGCTGCTTTTCCATCATGCTCTCCCGCGATGCTTAACGATGGTTGCGCTCGAAGATCAGGCGCAATCCTTTCAGGGTCAGAAACTCATCCACTTCCTCGATCGTTTCGGACTCCGGCGCGATTAAACCCGCCAGGCCGCCGGTCGCAATCACGTGAATCTTCTCCCCGCGCTCCTTGCGAATCCGCCCCACCAGTCCATCTACCAGCGAGGTATACCCGAACACCAGTCCCGATTGGATCGCCGCAATTGTGGTTCGGCCGACGGTCTCTTTCGGGCGCGCCAGCTCGACGTGGTAGAGCTTGGCGGCATGCTCGATCAGCGCGTCCATCGAGACGCCGAGACCGGGCGCAATCGCACCGCCGGCGTATTCGCCACGTCCGGTCACATAGTCGAGCGTCGTCGCGGTACCGAAATCCACCACGATGCATGCGGTGCCGAAATGGTCGTAGGCCGCGACCGCGTTGACGATCCGATCGGCGCCGACCTCCTTGGGATTCTCATACAGAATCGGCATCCCGGTCTTGATCCCGGGGCCGACGATCAGCGGCGCGCAATTGAAGTAGCGTACCGACAATTGTTCCATCACCTGGTTAAGCGGCGGTACCGAGCACGAAATTGCCACCCCTTCGGGACGAATCGGCACCTCCAGCCCGGCCGAGCGGATCAGGGTGGTGAGAATCGCGCCATGCTCATCAGTGGTGCGCTCGAGATTAGTGGAGATTCGCCAATGTTGGGTCAGACGCTCGCCCGCATAAATTCCGAACACGGTCTGATTGTTACTGACGTCGATGGCGACCAGCATGATGGATTTATCGCCGTCCGAAGCGACCGCCGCCAACCCCGCCAAACGGATGCGGCCCGAAACCACCGCCGAGACCATACGGATGATAGCCTAGCGGCGCCGGTGCGATGTATCCCGGTCCTGGAGCCCACTGCTGATAGACGCCCGGCCCTCGGGCCCATTGCTGATACGAGCCGGGTCCGCCGTAGGGCTGATAGTAGCCGGGTCCCGATGAGACGATGGTTGGTCCGGGCGACAAAACCGGATAGCCACCCCCATAACCTCCCATTGGAAGGTTCATCGCGCCCATCGAAGCTTCGTTGACAACGTTTTGGTTGGCGTAGTCGTAAGCCCCGCCGACACCGGGGTAGCTCGCGAATTCGCTGGAATCGTCGCCCCCGGCATCGGAGCCGTCAGCGCTCGCGGATGAAAGCGAACTATCGTCGGACGAGCGACTGCAGAGGATCGCAACCACGGCCTGGTCACATCGCTGCGGAATTTCGAGTACTGGATTGGGGGGAGAGGAATCGAGAGTGCTCGCGTCAGGAATATCCGCGTCGGGATTGATGTCATCGGCGACCGCTCTGGGAGCACCCGCGAGGAACGCAACAAACATCGCAAGAAAAACCAGCTTGGATGCGCTAGGAATTTTCATGAAAGCCTTGGTGTAAAGCTATCACCACGCCCATGTGAGGCAAACCCAATTCCGAGGTAAGGCGCCGCAAGCGCGCTGCTCCGGTTTCTATCGTCATCCGATGTCGCTAAGATTGTGGGCCATGTCGGACACCAAAGTTGCTCTCATTACCGGCGCGGGACGCGGCATCGGTCGCGATATCGCACAAGCGCTGGCCAAAGACGGATATGCATGCGGCTTGATCGCGCGGACCAAGTCGCAGCTCGAGGAAACCGCCGACCTGATTCGCAAGGCCGGCGGCAAGGCGGTCGTCACGCCCACCGACGTGTCGAACAAGGCGGCGGTGCTGGAAGCAGTTGCGACCGTCGAGCGCGAGCTCGGCCCCATCTCGGTGCTGATCAACAATGCGGGCGCCTATCTCAAAAAGAAATTCACCGAGATCGCGGAAGACGAATTCGATTTCCAGTTCAAGGTGAATTGCTACGGTCCGTTCTTCTGCTCCCAGGCGGTGGTCGGCAAGATGGCCGAGCGCGGCGAGGGCACGATCATCTTCGTGCTCGGTTCCGAAACCCGCGGCGGTCCCGCGCAATACTCCGCTTACACCGGATCGAAGCTGGCGCAGCGCGCGGTGGCCGAATCGCTCGCGTATGAGTTTGGCCATCTGGGCGTGCATACCGCGGCGCTCGACGTCGATGGCGCGGTCGATAGCGAACGCGTGCGCGAGTCGATGCCGGAGGTCGATCCGTCGTGGTTCGTATCACCCAAGCGCATCTGCGACGAGATTCTCCACCTGATCCATCAGCCGAAGGATTCGTGGAGTTTCCAGGTCGACCTGCGCTCGTACTCGCAATGGCGTCCGCGCGTCGCCGCCAAGAAAAAACCCTAGCGGCCGAGATCTACAGCTCCATTGGATCGCGGAAGCACTCGCGGAAGATGCGGTCGCGATGCTCGAAGAGAATCGGATCCATCGCGGCTCTCACCACCGGATCGCTGGCAGTGAAGCCCGGACGATACGCCTCGGGCATCGGGCACTGCTCCTTGGGCATCGGCTCGACCAGGTTGGCGAAAGCCACCCAGTAGATATCGAGTGCGCTGAGTGCGTCGCCGATAAAATAATGCGAGCCGCGTGCAGCCTGGGACTTGAGTTGCGCCGTCAGCGCGCGTAATGACGCGGCGGTGCGTTCGCCGGCCGCCTTGGCATCGCCTTCGTTGAAACCGTACTTGCTTCCCATCCGGCTGACTCCTGAAGGCGGGTTGCCCGATGCGAAAGCCGGCGCGAAGAGCTGCAGACGCCGATTCCAACCGACGCCCATTTCGCCGCAGATTTCATGCGACAGGCCGATCATCAGCGCGCGCTGCATCGCATCCGAAGGAATCAGCGATGGCTTGGGCGCTAGCCGTTCCGCCAGGTAGAGAATATCGATCCATCTATGGATCGGTTTTTCTTTTTCCCATGCGACGATCGGCGCGCTGGTTTCGCCACCCCATTTGGCGATGTCGGCATTGGGTTCACCCACCAGCCAGGGCGCGGCAACATAGTCCAGCCCTTTGACTTCGAAAATAGTCTTGGCAGCCTGCCCCCACGGACTCGGCACGCCCTTGACCAGAACGATGCGTAACCCCGGATGATCAACGATTTCCGTGAAACTGCGGTATTGCAGCATGGTGATCTCCTGCGCTGGTTCTATCGGCAAAGGCTCGAGCGTTCAATCCGATCGCCTCGCCGGATAGGGAAATGCACCAGTGGTATTGTTTTCGCAACGACCCGACTATAATCAACGGTTCGCGGTCGGGGCGTGGCGCAGACTGGTAGCGCACTTGCTTGGGGTGCAAGGGGTCGCGAGTTCAAATCTCGCCGTCCCGACCAAATCTCCTCTCAACTTCGGTCTTATCGGGACCTCTGCTCGCGGCTAAACGACACGAAGCGCACAAGGAGGAAGCCCATGAGCGATAGTCATCGCAATCTCAGGGTTGCCATCTCACCCGATCTTCCACCCTTCGTCCTGAACCACGCGACATCCGGCATCGAAGTCGAACTGACCCAACGTCTGCTGGCGGGTTATACCCTTCAGTTCATTCAGATGCCGCTGCATGAGGTGGAGACTGCGATCGCTCAGAAGCGTGCCGAGGTTGCAGTCTGCGTCCAGAAGTTCCGCGACGATGCCGTCCACTATTCGGACGATTTCGTGGGCTTTGAAAATGTCGCCATCGCGAAGAAGGCAGGCGCGTTAAAGATCAACCGCATCGCGGACCTCGCCGATCATACTGTGCTGGCGTGGCAGGACGCCTATCTCGAGCTGGGGCCGGAGTTCAAAGGTTTGTTCGCCGAAGGATCGTCGCGACGCACAAACTACCTCGAGATCGGCGATCAACGTGAGCAGGTGCAGCGGTTCTGGCAGGCGGCGGCAGATATCATCGTAATCGACCGCAGCGCCTTTGCCTTCTTCAGTGCGGAGATGGGCCATTCGATGAACGAGGTGGTCGTGCATTCAATTTTCCCTCCGCAGACCGTTTTCAAGGTTGGGTTCACGGATGCTACCTTGCGCGACGCCTTCAACCAGAGTTTGTCCAAAATCCGCGAAAGCGGAGAATACGCCAAGTTGTTGGATCGATATCAGCATCCGGGCTCATGATCGGCTGGTCGCGACAATCGAAAGAAATGCCGCTATTCCGCAAGGAGCCGGCCAATAGAAATGATCGGACATCATATCGATCCATTGCCATATCTGGAAAAATGAACCACGCTGCTCGATTCGGTTCTTGATCCACTGCTATCCGGGTGGGAGTTAACGCATCGCCTTCGTTGAGCGCCTACCTGGGCTTGGAAGTTCCGGAGGTTGTAAGCGAAGCGACTCATGCGAGGGGGAACGATGTCAGATAAACGACTAGCCGTGGTGACTGCGTTTTCAATGCTGATGCTGGGCCTCTTGCTGGCCGGCACGGTCGCAGCGGCAGGAGTGGCCTGCACCTCGAAGAATGGTGCCGGCACCGTGCAGAAAGATGGCTCCGATGGTAGTCGTTGCTCCGCGCAAAGTCAGGATGCAAAGAGTATCGCGAAAACAAGCGCAAGAGGCAGCAACACTGTCGGTATTGCCTACGCGCAGGATGCGAGCAGAGCCAATTCCAGCGCGAGAGGCGGTGCTCTGGGCCACAGTGTCGCCCAAGCCCAGGCCATGACCGAATCGACCGCGAAAGCCACCGCATCTAACGGCAGCAACGCGACCGCCGTATCGAGTGGGTCAGGCAAGGCAACCGTGACCGCAAATGCACATGGCGATGCCACCGCCGAGGCATCCGCGGCATGCAAAGCCATCGCTGGCGCGACCAAAGATGGGCATACCATAGCGAGCTGTGCATCTGACGATTCATTTGCGAAAGCCACCGGAACAAAGGGTGGCGAGGCCTTTGCGCATACTTTCTCCAGTTGCACCGCGACCTCACGGGCAACCGGCCAGTTCGCCGAAGCGATGTCGGAATGCCACCAGCCCGGAAGCGTCGTGAAGGCGACGGCCACCAAAGGCGGCGACGCGCGTGGTAGCGACCTGGTCGCGCCGGTGTGTATACCAGGCCCCGGCACGGCCAAGGTTCGCAGCCCGATGGGCAATTGCGGATAATCCATTGATAGTCGCGATTGCCAGGCATCGCGCCTGCTTGCGCAAGTAGCCGCCCACGGTCCCGAGGAACTTCGCCGGTCTCAGTTGAAGGCCGAACCAGCTATCAGCCACGACTGACTCAGTGGCCGGATCCGAAGCTCGCCAAATCGATTTGAAGAGTTCGCCGACTTCTCCCGTCAAATAGTCGCACGTTTTGGCGTTAAGGAAGCTTTTACCCCATCCTCGTACACCGGAGACTTGACTATGCCTACCAGTGCGTCCCCTTTCCGTTCCCGCTTTCAACTGATTCTACGCTCGACCTTGATAGCGCTCGTGCTCTCTGCCCTCGGATGGACCGCCTATGCGCAAATCCAGAGCGCAGCGCGAGTTCCTTTCACCCGGATGCGTGTTCGCCCTGCCGCGCTTCATTTCAAAAGGTTAAACTTCCTTAAAGGTACGCCCTCGTTTCAGACTCGCGACTTCATGGTCATTAACACCGGCAAAGATCCGATAAATCCGCTCACCGTGAATGTCGGACAACCTACCGGGACGGGGGCGGCGAGTTTTATGATGACGGCGCCGCCGAATCCTATCGTCTTGGCTGCCGGAGCGTCGGCCATCATCAGCGTCACCTTCGTGCCAACGACCGACGGAAGATCGGTCGCCACTATTCCGATCACCAGTGACGCGACCAGGGGCAGGCAGACCCGAGAACGTCCGATTGACGGGTTCCGCGAAGGGACCAATCTCGGAAACCCCGACTCCCACCCCAACCGTAATCGGAACCGCGACTCCCACGCCGACCCCTACCGCCACGCCGTCGCCCAGTGGGAGCGCTACCCCGGTCGCCCAAGGCCCCGGCACTACAGACCGCAATTCCGCTAACGCGCCGGGTGTGATCATCTCGGGCAACACGGTAACGGCATATGTGCCGCTCGGCAGCGATTCGTTTAATCCATCAGGTATCGCACAAGTGGTCGTCGAGAACGGCGCCAGCCCGCTTCCACATCCAGCGACCTTTACCAGCGGGCGCGCTAACTCGTGCGCACTCGCAAGCAGCGGCGAAGTTGTATGCTCGCAGCAGGACGGTTCGATCGACCTGGTCCCAGCGGCAACGGTAACCACAGCGGCAACCAATGTCGCAACCGGGGCAACTACCGACAACGATTATTTCGCCGGTGACTGCATCGGATGCGGCGCGATGGTGGATGACGCCCTCGGCTCGGCCGGCCTGGGAATCTTCGCAACCGGTGACGGATTTTTCACACTCGATCTGTCGAATATCGCCAATACGCCGGTCGGGCCAATCGTGACCAATATGGCCGAGCCGGTGGGAGCGAACTTCGGATACGATGCCGTACATCATCTAATCCTGAGTGCGAACTATCGGATCACCAATACTTCGACCAATGCGCAAACGTCACCACTCTTCCAGATTATCGACATCTCCAACCCCGGCAGTCCGCTCGCCTTCGACCTGAGCAACGCCACTGCGTTCTTCGAGTCCAACGCACAGACCTGCGGGACGGGATCGTTCGACGCGATGTTGCCGGATACCTCGGCGATCGACACCGCTACCAATATCGCCTTCGTGTCGTTCCATACCCCGGCGGACTGCAATGGCGCTCCGCCCAACGCGATCGCGCTGTTTGACATGAGCCAGGCGCAGTTCACTCCCGGCGTGGGTACCGCTTCGGGGAGTTGGGACACTGCCGGCAAACAGGTTCAGCTTCTGTCCGGCCTCGAACTGAACGGCATCGATCCGATTAGCGTCGAGCCTTCGGGCCACGTCGCGGTGATCAGCAGCGGATCGGCGACTTTTGGAGCGTTGCAACTCCCGTCGACCTCAGGCGCGGGCACTCCCGCGATGCTCGACTGGGTAAGCGCAAATATGCCGAACGATCCGGACGGAAACCCCTGGTCAGGATGGACCCTGCCAAACGGTGTTGCGACCTACTTCAGTCCGACCGGCGGCAAACCGATGGGCATCCTGCTGAACAGCCTCAAGAATGGTGGCGGCGCACGGACAGGTGCGGGACCATGGCTGGCGGTGGTCGACGTTAACGCACTGCTGGCGCTGCCGCGTGAGGGCGTCGGCAATCACAAAGTTGCGGTCGCCAACGACGGTCAAGAATTGGTCAATGCCGGAGTCGTGCGGTTCGTTCGAATGCAGTAGTGATAGGGCACATGCTGGTGAGCGCCTCTTCGAGTGAAGAGGCGCTCACCATTGACCTGATCGCTGGTCAACAGCTCAAAACCTTACTGCCATTGCCGTATCCGTTTTTCCCATAAGGCATGTGGTGTGTTGGAGATGAGAACGCGGTTCAGATTAGCGCGGGCGAGCAGATTTTCGGCGCCGCGATGAGCCGATTACCGCACTTGGAGCCGCTCAGTTCTATGGTCTCTATCTCATCGGGATCGGCGACCGTGGGCAGGAATTCATCAATGGCAAAGTTCTGAACAAGTTCTTCCAGGAGAATCGCGGCCAAAGTTCCGAGCGATCGCCGAGCGCGAAGTCGAAGTCCGCTATGGCTCCTCGGTCAGAAAGGTCGACGATGTTTCGACTTCGAAGCCCGGAACATCAGCCGGAACAACAACCTTGGTCGGACATTTGGTGACGGTAACCGCGAAAGCATTGCAGCCGGTACCGGTACATTCGTTGCCCGATCCGGAACCATTGGAGGTCGACCAACTGCCAACGAGGCTGTCGGGCTTCCCCTGGAACTGGGTGAAAGTGTTGAAGCGGACCGTCGTTCCATCCGAGCTTTTGCAGATGTCGCCGGCGAGGAGAAAACCGGCCTTGTTCGCGTAAAATCCATTGAACGATGCGCAGGTGCCCTTGACCGGCACGGTCGCACCGCTGGCGACGATGTGCGCGCCACCGAACGACACGCAAAGGTTGGCAGCATGCGCGGTAGCAGCAATCGCGAGCGCAACGATCGTGCAAGCCAGGGAGGCGGTTTTTGTCTTCATAAACAGGGTCGATACTTGTCTGCGCCGGAGAAGCGCACGCTATCAACTAGCATCCCCTGGCACGAGGCAAAATACGGCTTGTCGTCGAAGTTGGGATCGGGAGATCCTTCATCAACTCAATTCAGATGCGCCATTACCTTACCCATCTGCGAAGTGTCATAGGCGCAAAGCTGCGCAACCTCGCGAGCCAGACTGCCGGAGTTGAGCGCGTCGAGCATCGCCTTGACTGAAACCGTATCGAAGTCGCGCTTTAGAATGACGAGATCGTAACGTTCTTCGCGAATCGGCACGAACCCGAGCCCATAAACGTCAGCCGCAATCCGAATTGTCACTCCAAAGTCGGCCTCGCCGGTCGCGATCGCCGCCGCGACCTCGAGATGTCCCGCGAACTCTCTACCGTAGCCATCGAGGGCTCTGGTGCGAATGCCGAGGTCGACGATCGCTTCGTCCAGCGTGGCGCGCGCGCCCGAGCCGAGCTCGCGATTAGCAATGCGGAGATGTGGCCGCGCGAGGTCAATGAAGCCTCGAAGCTTAAGCGGATTGCCCGGAGCCGTGGCAATGCCGAGTTCCCAGCGCGCGAAGTTCACCAGCATCGCCGGATGCCGCTTGAGGCCCATGACGGTCGCGCCCGAGTTGAAATCACCGCTTTTGGGGTCGCGCAGATGCACGCCCGCGATATGCGCGCGCCCGCCGAGCAATTCCTTCAGCGCTTGACCACTGGAGCAATTCAGAGCCGCCGGACATACCGGCGCACGCCGCCGCGCCAAAAATTCCGCGAGCAGCACCGCCGACGGATCGCATCCCGCGATCAGGAGGGTCGCATCGATTTCCTCGTCGGTGCGGAAGCTAGCAACCTCGGCATCGACGCGACTGGCCCGCTCAACAATTCCGGCAGCGGACGCCAGCGCCAGATGCACCGGCGCCTGCGGATGCGCAACCAGCTTGCCACCGACCCGCCCCAGCGCGACTCGCGCGGTAACGCCGGCGGGCGCCGCGACTGCGCCATCCCATCGCGCGCGAACGTGGCGGACGGTTTCGCGACTCTCGCCGAAAAGCGATTCGACGGTGGCGCCCAACTCTCGTGCCAGCGCGAGCGCCACCGACACGCCGGGCTGATAGGTGTTAGCTTCGATTGCGCCAAGCGCCTGGCGCGAAATGCCCGCTCGTTTGGCCAGCCCGGCCTGGCTTAGTTTGCGTGCGATGCGGGCGGCACGGATCGGATGTTCCTTGTCTGCCATAATGCTTGTCCAGACAACCACTACCATGGCATAAGTCACTGCGGCTCGCGAGCAAGCCTTATTCGGTGAAAATGCCTGCCGCGAAGATGCGAATATGGTCGATCATGCAGCCGCGACATTTTACGATTTGGAATCGTTGTTCGATTAACTTCCGATGAACTGGGTTGCGCTTTTTCTGACGCTCAAACTCGCTGCGGTGGTGTGCGCCATCTTGCTGCTGATCGGACTTCCGCTCGCCTATTGGATCAGCTTTTCGCATCGGCGCTGGAAGTTCATCGTCGAATCAGTCGTCGCCTTGCCGCTGGTGCTGCCGCCGACCGTGCTCGGCTTTTATGTTCTAGTTGCAACCGGGCAGCAAAGCCCGCTCGGCAGGCTCTATCGATCCTGGTCCGGACACCTGCTGCCGTTTACGTTCGAGGGACTGGTGTTCGCCTCGGTCATCTATAGCCTGCCGTTTACAGTGCAGCCGATGGTGGCGGCCTTCAGCCTTGTCGATCACAACCTGCTCAACGCGTCGGCGATCCTGGGCGCGTCACGGATGCGCACTTTTTTTCGCGTGGTGCTCCCGCTCTCGTTTGTCGGAGTGGTTACCGGCATGGTGCTCAGTTTCGCGCATACGCTGGGCGAATTCGGCGTAGTTCTGATGGTGGGTGGCAACATTCCAGGGGTAACCGAAACGATTTCGATCGCGATCTATGACGATGTGCAGGCGCTGAACTATGCGCGCGCGAATCACCTGGCATTGGTGCTGCTGGTGTTTTCGTTTCTGGTATTGTCGGTCACCTATGCCTTGAATCGAAGGGTCTGGGCGCTCTCCCCAAATGGCCGCGGCGCGATGGCCCGAGTATCGGTCGCAAAGTGACGAGGAGCGGCGCCTGCTTGCTGTTCGGTCATGCTGACGCCGGCCGAGCGTCGCTATCGAATCGGTGATGCTCTCGGTTGACATTCGCGCCGGCCTTTCCGAAGACTTCACGCTCGAAGCGAACTTCACCGCGCCCGCGGGCATCACGATCCTGTTCGGGCGCTCGGGGGCAGGGAAAACCACGCTGCTCAACGCAGTGGCGGGATTGGTCCGCCCGGACGGGGGCCGCATCGCGCGCGATTCGCAGGTGCTGTTTGATGCCGCGGCGAGAGTCGATCTTTCTCCCGCGCAACGATCGGTCGGTTTCCTGTTCCAGGACCTCGCGCTCTTCCCACATATGACGGCCGAGCAGAACGTCGAGTATGGTCTGGCGAAGCTGCCCGCGAAGACCCGCAGATTGCGCGCAGCGGCTATCCTCGATGCGATGCGGGTGGGTCATCTCGGTCGGCGCAAACCCGCGCAGATTTCCGGCGGCGAGAAACAGCGCGTCGCGCTGGCCCGGTCGCTGGTCACCGACCCCTCAACCCTCCTGCTCGACGAGCCATTGGCCGCACTCGATGCGATCGCGAAGTCCTCGATCATCGCGGACCTGCGCAAATGGAACGAGGCCCATCGCATCCCAATCATCTACGTGACCCATTCGCTCGAGGAGGCATTCGCGGTCGGCGAAAACGTGGTGGTGCTGGAGGCCGGAAAAATCATCGCGCGCGGCCACCCGTCAGAGGTCCTGGATGCGCCGCGGCAGGAAACTATCGCGCAGCTCGCCGGTTTCGAAAATCTCTTCGAGGCAACCGTAACCGCGGTGCATGATGAGCTGGGCACCATGGTGTGCGCGCTCTCCGGCAGCGCGCTTCGACTGGAGGCGCCGCTCACTCGCCATCATCCGGGAGAACAGTTGCGGGTCGCAATCCGTGCCGGCGACATCATGATTGCGAACCGCCGGCCGCATGAAATCAGCGCACGCAACGTTTTCCCCGGCACCGTCGCATCGATGCGAATTGAGGGACATAGCGCGATCGTCACGGTGGAAGCGGGGCGAACCTTCGAGGTGCGGCTAACCCTGGGCTCGCGCCAGGACCTGCATCTTCAACCCGGCGCGCAAGTCTGGCTCGTCATCAAAACCTATTCGTGTCATCTGGTGGCGCGATGATGAGGCGCGGGGCTGGAACCCCGACTTTAGGGGCGCAAGCGGTAAGCTTCGAACCGTCCAAAGTTTTGCGGATCCTATCAGTTATCCGCACGCAGCTCGCCGATTTGGCCAGGCTCAGTGATCGTTAAGGTCCGGCCCGCATCGGTGATGAGACGCCCGCTGCTTACGACCCAATGCCCGCTCTGCACTTTCAAGATGACGTCCATCGTGCCGTTGGTGCGTGCTCCCGTCACCTGAAGTGCGAAGCTCGCCCACCCATCGATGCCTTCGTAGTGGATGTGGCCGATCCAGTTCAGCCGCGCATTTTCAACCCCGCCCACCGCCTTCTGGACCGCGACGTTGTGCTCGGCGAAATTCAGCGCGACGGCGGCCGGCGTGCTACTGCGCAAATACAGCTCGCCGAATGTGATCATCATCACCAGGATGACCAACCATCCTTTGAACATTCGCGTGGCTTCCGGTGAGATGTTGATCGCGGGCAGCATTTTCTTCAGTTCCATCATGGTGTGGAGCATAGGGCGTGCCCGACGAATGCCCGAAAGTGAGCCGCTCGGCATCAAACCTCTTTTCAGATGATGTCCCAAATCAATCCATCTTCATCATCGCGGGACGCAGCCGGATAAACGCGGCAACCCCAACCGGCGTCTGCGAGTGATATGCGCTGTTCAGTCGGCCATCGATCACGTTGGTGGTGATCATCACACCTGGCGCGATGGCGAATGTATTGAACAAATCGAAGTTGCGCAGATAGCCGACGCTGACCTCGCCCACGGTGTAAACTCCACCCGGCGGCACGACATCGAGGTCCTCGCCGGTCTTGCGAACATACTCGGCCCGCCCGAACAAGACGTTGGCGCCGTCGAGGTCAAGGTTGCTCTCCAGCAGCAACGCATCGGTGGGTTTGCCGCTGGAGGGAATATTGCGGCCCCATCCCGCGGTGGTCGCCCAGTTTCCTCCCGATGCAAGTCGCCGATTGTAGGTCGCCGACGCGGTCACCCGATTGACGCTGACCTCGGGTTCCAGTTGCTCGGGGCTCTTCAGATACCCATATGAAAGTTGAAAGCTGAGATCGCGCGTCGGATTGACGCTCACCCGCGTCGCATAAGAATCCATCCGCCGGAAGTCGAAGTTCGAGCGATTCGCATCCGGCTCGCGGCCGTTGAACCATGACGCTTCCAGCTTCACGGTGCGGGTAAAAATCCCTGCCGTGACGACGCCAAAAGTTACATGTGTGGAATCCATCCAGTGATGCCCGATGGGCGCGAACGGATCCGCGGCCGCGGATTCGCGATGCGGCGCGGCGACCGGTCCTAGCGCGGGTTCCCCCACCGGACCCCCATAGAGTTGGAACCCCAGGTCTTTGGTGATCGGATGGGTATAGGTCGCGGCCAGCTCCATAAACAAATCATGCGGATGCTGACGGTCGTGGTTGGGAACGCCATGGAATGCTTCGCCGGATTGCAGCAGCAGCGGATAGCCGCGTCCGCCATCGGTCCATTGCTCTCCGCTCATCATCAGGCGGCCGCCGAATTCGCCACCAAGTAGATCATGCTGCGCCATCAGCATCGCCCAGTTGGTGCTGAAGATTTGTCCGCCGCCGCGACGACTGCCCTGGTAGTCATAACCGCCGAACGCCAGCCCATGCGCCATCAAGCTCCATTCGTTCAAAGAGAAGTGGCGCGCATACATTGGCGTCGAATCCGGTTGCCACGCCGTGCCCGAACCCTCGCGACCCATCGGGATTTGGAGCGAGTCCGTGGGGCTATGATCCATCTTCGCCATCTCATCAGGCGTCATATTCATCTCGTTGGATTGAGATGCCTGCTGCGCCCGGGCACTCGCGCTCGCCATGCAGGCGAGCACTATAACGACGATCGCAAAACGTCCGATCTTCAATTCTGATCTCCAACAAATTGGTGCGAAAAAAAACCTGGGCCTCGCGCTTGCCGCGCGGACACGAGTTCCGGACCGAGATGAGATCAGATAAGAAGCGTTCGCAGCTCGATGACGAGCGGAGTGCCGGCCGGCGGGGAGGGCGTCCGGGCCGCGACGAATATGCTGTCGAGGCGAAACTGATGCCGCGGCTGAAGCGCTACCAGGGCCGGCATCGGCACGCTCGTGAGCGAAGGCGCGGGAGTTAGAGCATTGCGATTGGAATCGAGAGCGGAATCACAGCTTACGGTGTTGCAGCACGGATGGTTTGCCGCATCGGAACTTGAATTGTGATGGCAGGTCTCACGCGCCATGCCGCACAGCATCGGCGAATGCATCGCGAAAGCCATCGCGAGCACGACCGCCAGAAATGTCCTGCCGATGAGCATCACCGTGATAATTCTAACCATCGACGCCCGGCAATGGTACCGGGCGTCCAAGCGAGGAGATCATTTGACCAGCATTCTGGCCGCGATCAGGAGCAGAAATACCGCGAAGCCGCGCCTTACGATGTCGGGGGGTAGCTTCACCGCGACGATCGAACCGAAATACGCACCCACCATCAGCCCGGCGGCCAGCAGCATCGCGTAGGTGAAGTTCACCTGGCCGTGGCGGTAATACTCGATCGCGCCCAGCAATCCCACCGGCGGCAGTAAGGCGGCCAGCGAGGTGCCGATCGCGGCCTGCGGCGGCATTGCGAGCACGAACACTAAAGCGGGCACGATCAGAACCCCGCCCGCGACGCCGAAGAATCCACCCATCACGCCAGCCACCCCTCCAATCGCCAATACAATCATCGTCTGACTCATTTTGTTTTCCAAAGCTCCCTGAATTCTCGAAAGTTAGCTGCGCGCGCGACGCCGAAGCGGGCCGAAGCCATTGCTCATCGCCCCGACCTGCGCCGCGAGTCGTTCGCGCACCCCCGCGCAAACCAGTTCGCAGAGCTCGAAAACCGTCGTATCGGCGATCGAATAATTCGCGGTGCTGCCGTGCGCCCGACGCTGCACCAGCCCCACCTCCTGCAAGACCCGCAGGTGTTTGCTGACGTTGGGCTGGGTCGAGCCAACCGCCGCGGTCAGCGCCGAGACGCTCATTTCACCGCTCTCCAGGGTCTGGAGGATGCGCAGGCGAATCGGCTCGCCCAAGGCGCGAAAGCGGGCGGCGACCAGCTCCAGGGCCTCGGGCGGCATCGGTGCGCGAAGTTGGCGGGCCGTCATGCTTTTGAGCTTGCTAATCATATTGCTCCTATAACAATATTACTATATGGTTATGTGACTCCATGCAAGTGACCGAATATAAGGAAGCGAGCCATGCATGATTTCACGCCTCTCTCCGCCCTGTTTGGCGGAATTCTGGTCGGACTGAGCGCCGCGGCGATGCTGCTGCTGGAGGGCAAGATCGCGGGCATCAGCGGTATTTGCGCCGGCGTACTCCACCCCTCCAAAGGCGAGACCGGGTGGAAGCTCTCGTTCATCGCGGGACTCCTCGGGGGCGGAATGCTGCTGCGGATTTTTCTTCCCGGGGCTTTTGACTTCGGCATCGTCCGCCCCTACGGCGTGCTGATGCTTGCGGGACTGCTGGTCGGCTTCGGCACCCGCCTGGGTAACGGATGCACCAGTGGCCATGGCGTTTGCGGTATCAGCCGGCTGTCGCCTCGCTCGATGGTGGCGACGCTGACGTTTATCGCGAGCGGGGCGCTGGTAGTGTTCCTCGTCAATCACGTTTTGGGAGGCGCGCAATGAAGGCAACTGTGGTTTCGTTCCTCGCCGGTGTGGTGTTTGCCATTGGCCTTGGCATCTCCGGAATGACGCGGCCCATCAAAGTGATCGGCTTTCTCGATTTTGCCGGGAACTGGGATGCCAGTCTGGGCTTCGTGATGCTCGGTGCGATCGCCGTTTTCTTCGTGGCCTACAGAGTCAGCCGACGGATGGGCGCGCCGCTGCTGGCTGCGCAATTCTCCGTCCCCAAGCGCACCGACCTCGACGCGCAACTGATCCTCGGCGCCGCCATCTTCGGCGCGGGATGGGGGCTTGGTGGATTTTGCCCCGGCCCTGCAATTACGTCATTGGCCTCGGGCGCGCTGCCGGTGATGGCGTTCGTCGCCTCGATGGCGGCGGGAATTTATCTTCACGCATTTACGCGTAACTTCGGCGGTTCACGCACGGCGCCACTCGCGATAGCTGCGGCGGACTCGTAGGCAGCATCGGTAGATCTCCTGGTATGGAAAGCTTCCTCCCCGCATGACGTGACAGCGCCTGCGAAGGGTTCTCCGCAGGCGCTGTTGTCAGAAGGAATAAAGAGGATGCTCTAGGACGCGAGCGCCTCCGCGGAGCCCACCGATTCCGGAATTCCGGTGGCGGGCAGCTTGCGCAGTCCAGGAGTGCGTTCAAACGGCGAGACCAAGTCGAGTTCCTTGCCCATCTCGCGCACCGCGGGCAACACCTCGGTGGCGATGAGCCGCATGCTGGTGGTACGATCCTTGGCGGAAATTGGCCCGTCGTTCTGCCAGAAGCCGAACACGCCGGGGCGCAACACCTCGAGCACCTTGCGAATCTTCGGCAACACCGTTTTCGGCGTTCCGCAAATCACCTGCAGCGATTTCTCGACCTTGGGGAACGCGTCAAAGATCTGCTTGCGCAGCGCTGCGGTATCGACGCGATTCTCGCCCGGCTGCCATACGCCGGCGCGCACCTCGACCTGCGAGGCCGCGATGTTGTCGTTTTGCGTCGGAGGCGAAAAGGCGCCGCCGAAGGCCTGATCCTGGTTGGCCGGATCGGTGAACTGCTTGGCGATGCGCCGGGTTGCTTCCTTGGAATTGTATCCCGGCGGGAACATCCACTGCGGCTGCCCGAACAGCGAATAGCCGATGCCGGCGCCGCCGAACATGTCGAACTTCGCGATCTCACGCGCCTTCTCGTCGGTTTCGGCGACATATACTTTTTGTAGATATCCGAAATTCTCGGGCCCGACCTGGTAGCCCTCTTTCGCCGCCGCATCGCGATAGATGTTCCATAGCTCGACGGTCGGTTCCAGGAAGGTGGCGAGCGCCACATACGGATAGCGATGCTGCGCGCACCAGATGACGGTCTCGGGGCTCAGCAAGCCGGGAATCCAGATCGGTGGATGCGGCTTCTGCAGCGGCAGCGCCCACGGATCGACAAATCGATAGTGAAAATGCTTGCCCTCATAGCGCCACGGGCCGGGCTGCGTCCACGCCTTGACGACCAGGTCGTGCGCCTCGTTGAAGTATTCGCGGTTGAAGCCGGGATTGGCGTTGGTCGCGAACTGCTCGCTGCCCGCGCCGCGCACCCATCCGGTAACCAGGCGTCCGCGCGAGATCATGTCGATCATCGCCAGCTCTTCGGCCAGCCGCAACGGATTTCCCACCACCGGCAGCGGATTGCCCAGCAGTACGATTTTCACCTTTTCGGTAATGCGCGCGAGGATCGCCGCCTCGACGTTCATCACCGAGCCCATGCAGAACGCGGTGTCATGATGCTCGTTGAGCATCACGCCGTCGAAGCCAAGCTGTTCGGCGAGCACCTTCTCGTCGAGGTATTCATTCAGGAGCTCCGAGCCGCGGCGGGCATCGTAGAGCCGGTTGGGCAGCCCGAAGTATCCGTTCTTGATGATCTCGTCGTTGGGCGCGTCCCGGTATGGGCGCTCCGTGAAATACATGATGTGCATATTTGCCTCCGCTTTTGGCGCTATGCCAGGAATCCCTGCACCTCAGCAACAAATTGTGCGCTTTTTTCTACTTCGGGCCGATGCCCGCAACCGTCGAAAATCTTGAGCGTCGAGCCCTTGATGGACTGGTTATACGCATGCGCCGATGCGAGCGGCACAATGCTGTCTTCGCGCCCCCAAATCAGCGTGGTCGGCAGGCCGGCGGCCGTCCCGAGCAGATGCGGCAAACTCGGATTGAACAGGAACGGCTGCCATGCGATGCGCGCGGTCTGTGCGCGCGCGTCTTCCCATAGCTCGAAGGCCTCGGGACCCTGTCCACCATAGAGTTGCGCAAGCTCGGGAACTTCGGCGGGCTTGTACATGGTGGCGGCGAAATGCTGCGGCGCCATCACCTGGAAAAAATCGGTGATGTAGCCCTCGCCTTCGGGCGGCCGGATTCCCTCCGGCGCGACCAGCACCATCTTGCGGAACTGCGAGGCATTGTTGGCCGCCATTTCGGCCGCGATCCATCCGCCCAGTGAAAACCCGATGACGTCGATTGGTGCGAGCTTCTGTTCCTTCAGGTAGCGTGCGTAGAAACCCGCCATGTCGCGGATATTCATGATCCATTCGGCGCGCTCGGTGGCCCCGAAGCCCGGATGGAGCGGCACCAGCAGCGTGCGCGTTTTCGCCAGCTCCGAGTTCCATCGCAGCCACCCGGGGAAGCCCAATTCGTCGTGCAATATGAGGAGCGGATTGCCGGTCCCGCCTTTGACGACTCTAAGATTGGTGCCGTCGACCTTTACGGTCTCCTCGTGCCATTCGCGAGAATTATCCGCCATGACTCGCCTCTCTTCCTGAATCTAAGCGGGTAACACAAGGTGCGGCAGAATTACAAACCGATCGGTATGTCACGATTTCCCCTACTGAACAGTGATCGGAATCCGCACGTCGAATTCCGATGCGATGGCGATTCCGTCCTTCATCGCGGGAAAGAATCTCCACTCGCGCAAGGTAGTGAGCAGAATCTGATTGAGGCGCGGATTCGGGGTCGGCTGCGCCAGCGTCACTGCGACGGCGCCATCGGGGGAAACTTTGAAATGCGCAATCGCGACCGCTCGGAAAACGTTCTCGCGCATATCGTCGGGAATGGTCGGCGTCGGCGCGTAGATGGCGCGCGCCCCTGAGGCATCGTTGCCGACGCCGGCGCCGCTGCCCACACCGGTGCCGCCCGGAACTCCAACGGTTTCTTCCTTCGCCGAGGGCGGCCCCGAGGTCGTCGGAACGCTGGGACCAGTGCCGACCTCGCTGGTTTCGCTGGGGCTGATGAGAGGCGGCGCCTCGACCTTCGGATGGTGCGTCGCGACTCTCTTGCGATGCGGCTTCTCCGCCAGCTTCGGCTTTACCGGAACCGCGGCCGGACCACCCTGCAGGCCCGCGGGCTGCGGCGGAACCACCTCGATCAGGCGAGCCTCGATTGCGTTGGATGGATGGTGATGCGGCGCCGGTGGTCTTATAAGGCCCGCACCAAGAAGCATCGCCGCGGTCGCCAGGACGGCCAGCGGCGCGGTCACAGCGAATCGCCGCCGCGATTGGTTGCGAGGCATCGCTTCCTCGAGATCCGGCGATCCCGGCTCCGGGCGAACTTCCACATCCATCCGTGCCGCGGCGTTATTCACGGATTCGATGCCCCCGCCGACTTGCCCAATGGCAGCTCCCACTTGATGCCGCCGTAGAATGAGCGTCGCGGTCCGAACTGCGAGGCGAAGACGCCGATGCCGGAGCCGTCGCGAATCTCATAGGTCCGATCCGCGAGGTTCACTACCGCGGCGCGCAACACAATCGCCCCGCGCTCCGCAAGATCGATGCGTTTCGCAATGGCGGCATTGACCTGAACATAGAACGGAAGGTTGCCGGTGTTGGCGAAGCCGGACCGCAAACCACTTCCGTAGATTCCATCGACGCTGAACAGGAAACCGTTCCATCGATAAGCCGCTCCTACTGAGGAGGAGAAGGTCTGGTCGTGATCGAGGAACACGTAGTGGGACTGGATGTACTTGAACTCGTCGGGATCGAAATTGAATTGCCCCGATTCGGCCTGGGTCCCCTGTCCGACGCTATACGCAAAGTTGCCATAGGCATACAAATTGTCGCGCGTGTAAGAGCTGGTGAACTCGGTCCCGTAAACGCGCCCCTTCGAATAATTGAAGGTCTCAAAAATCAGCGCCGGACCGAACTGGCCCTCATCGAGCAAATCGCGCGCCTTTTTGTAATACGCATCGATGCCGAGGTTCAGCCCCGGGATGACCTGCTGCGTCACACCCGCATCGAAATAGTGATCGCGCTCCGGACTCGGGGTGTCATTGGTGAAGATCGCCGGCGCGCCGGTGGTTCCTCGAACCTTGGCGAACGAGGCGGTCGGAACCAGCTCCGTCGCGGGAGGCGTGAAGTACCTCGCATACGCCGCATGCAGGACGGTGTTCTTGAAGAGCCGGTATTCAACGCCCACGCGGGGGCTGGCCTGATCCGATCGGGTCAGGCCATCGTAGAGGTCGAAGCGCACGCCGTAGTTGATGGTCAGCTTTTCGATCGGCTTCCATTCATCCTGAACGTAAACGCTGTATTGCCACGCAGTCAGCGCAGTGTTGTTCACGATCGAGATCGGGTTGCCGCCCGCAGGAGGATCGGGAAACACTGCCTCGTGATTGTCGATCTCCGCGCGCTCACCGTCGAAGTAGCCGCCGACCCGAAACGTATGCCCGGCTATTCCGCGATACGCGGTATCGATTTGGAAGCCGTTGGCAAAGCTGGAGCGAAACACCTTCGCGGCGGCGCCGTTGTAAACCAGGTCGCCGGGATGATCGGGATTGAATGAGACATTCGAGTAGCGGCTGAACGGCGCGATTTGATAATCGATATCGCGCCCGATGGTCCCTTGCAGCGCAATCACATTGAAGTAGTTCTGCTCGAATTGATTCTCCGAAACGTTCTCCGAGGGGTACACCGGCGTGCCATTGAGCGGGAACACCTGCGGCTGACCTGGATTCGCGGGGATCTGGAAATGATTCACCGCCACTCCTGAAATGAGACTGAGCCGCATCGTAGGATTCAGAAAGTAGGAAAAATAGCCAAAGCCCGCGCCCTGATGCGACTCATCGTGAATCGCGGTCGGTCCCGGGGTCGGTGGCTCGAGGCCTCGATCGGTGTGCAGATATTGCCCGGTGACGAAGTAGCTGAGGTTGCCCTTGGAACCGCCATATTCGAAGCTCGGTTGCTCAGTTCCCGCGCTGCCCGCCGTAGAACTCGACACTGCCAAGATTGTCCAGCAGCCCGTCCTTGGTTTTGATGTCGATGATTCCCGCGGTGCGCAGGCCAAACTGCGCCGGCAGCGCGCCGGTCAACAGACTGATGCTGTTGGCGAAGCGCGGGCTCAGCACCTGGCCAAATCCCGTGATGCCTTCAGGCAACTGGACGCCATTGATGCGGTACTGCAGGTTGGCATGGTCGCCGCGCACGTGCAGATTTCCGAACGAATCCTGCACCACGCCCGGCGCCTGCAGCAGCACCTGGTTGAGCGGCGTGTTCTGGCCCTGCGGCAACTCCTCGATGGCCTGTTCGCTGAATCGATAGACGCTGCCTCCGGTTTCGGGTGAAAGGCCGTTGCGCGACTGATTGAGGCGCTTGGCGACCACTGCCACGCTCAACTCCTTCGCCTGCAGCGCGAGTTGCACCGGTTTGGCGCCGCCCTTCGTCACATTGACGATCGCGGTCGCCGGCTTGAAGTCCTTCTTGTTCGCAATCACGGCGTAGGTCCCGAGGGCCACATCTTTGAAAACGAAATGACCCTGGTTGTCGCTGGTAACCTCGGCCGCGGTTTTTCCGTTGCCATTTTGAAGTGTAAGTTTCACGCCCGGTATAGGTCGCCCGAGCGCATCATTAACTGTACCTGTAACGTCCTGAGCAATCGCCCTGTTCTCCGCTGCCGACGCGATCGAAAAGACTCCCGCCATCAGCATCACACCAAGCCCGACCGCCAGGACGAAGTAGCTTCGCATCGCTCACTTCTCCTGCTCGATCTGTTTCCCGCGCGCGCACTTGCATGCGCGATCGGACACACGGCGCCGATTCATCAATCGGGCACGTGCGCGTTTCATTCGGTTTTGAGGACTGGGAAACTAGACCGAAGCGGGAGGCGCTCTACCGAAGCGATGCTCTACGAGCGTCGAGATGGGTCCGCTATGGACCGCGTATGAGACTGTGCTTTCGAGGAGGGTCGGCGCATCGAGCGCCGGCACCACCGCCGAGACGGCCGGGGAATGGAAGTGGGCCGCGCAAATCGCGCACGAGATGTCCGCGATGCCGGAGCTCGACGCTGAAACTTGCTGCTGAGACGAGGTGCGATGAACGTGAGCCGCCGCAATCGTCTGCCCAAGTAACAGGATAACTGCCGCAATCGTGGCGACTCTGCGCATCATCATTATGGAGCGGCGGGAATTCATTTTGGGCGAAGCCGGTTCGCGATGACCCGACACCTCAAACTGCCGCGTTCCGCGATGAGGGTCAAGCGGAGGGTCATTCGCCGAGTGCGGCGCGGATCGAGCGATGGAAATGTTCCAGCGCCGGTTCATAGCGACCGTACAGCACCTCGCGAAGCGCGCCGGATTCGAAGTTGCGCTGGATCTGCTCGCCGATGCCGAAGTCCTGCTCGACCACGCCGATGAGCAAGTCCATCACCCTCTTCCACTTCGGATTTTCCGCGTCGGCGGGCGGCGTCAGCACGCTTATCTCGGTGATGGATTCGTTGACACTCCCCGCGACCGGAAACACGCGATAGGTCTCGAGGTGGTCGCTCTGCATCACGCAAATGGTGTTCGGGAACAGATTCATCAGGATGGTCGCGTGCGGAATCAGGTCCCATTTCGATTCGGGGAGGTCGCGCATTTTTTCGATCGAGTTGCGAATCCCCACCAGGCGATGACTCAGGTTGAAGCCGTCGTAAAGCGCGAGATTCTTCACGAACATAGGCGCGATGTTGCTCTTGTGCAGCACCTTGATGTGGTAGGCCTCCCAAAACGTATCGCTCACCAGCTTCCAATTCATGTTGCGCCGCACGATGCGCTGATCGGCAACCGCGAAATCGTCGATGCCGTACGACGCGAGGTCCTCGGCGAGGCCACCGAGATGCTTCTCGATGTCGATAGTTGCGCCTGCGCGGGGCGTCACCCACACCAACCCGAATTTCTCCTCGACCGGAAAACTCACGAGACCATGACTATCGCGATCCAAGGTCGCGAAGCCCGCTTCCTCGGGAATCGCGCGCAGCTTGCCGTCGGTGTCGTAGCTCCACGCATGGTACGGGCAACTGAAGCGCACGGCTCCGGCGCCGCATCCTTCGACCAGCCGCGACCCGCGATGACGACAGATATTCGCAAACGCGCGCAGCCGCCCGTCATCGTTGCGCGTGACCAGAATCGGGGTCGGCCCGAGGCTATCGGTGAAGTAGTCGCCCGGCTTCTTCACGCGGCAACTGAATCCCACCACCAGCGGAAACTCATGGAACAGAATCTCGCGCTCGCGCCGGGCGCGCTCGTGCGAGGTGTAGGCGCTCGGGTCATTGCGGGTAAAGGCCTCGGCCATCGGCGGCGCGCCGCGATCGATCGATTCGAGCGCCTGGCGAATCAGCCGCACCTGGGTTTGATGGTTCACAAAAATTCCTCGCTATCGATTTCCCTGTGGTCGTTCGCGAACAACCCGCGACGATAGCGCGATCGAGAAAACGTTTCCGCCCCCCGCAGCATCGCTGCGGGCGATTCGCGAACCGCCCCGACCAGAAAGATTAGCGCCTCGCGAACCAGCAGCACCTGCGCTTGATGGTTCTCTATCGGCGCCTTCTAAAGTGTCACGCACCCGCCTAGTCCGCGGCGCATAGCATGACGTATACTCTTGCTACCTTATGGCGACGGATTCGACGCAAGCGCGCGAGAAAATGGTGGCCGAGCAGCTCGAAGCCCGCGGCATTACCGACCGCCGGGTGCTGGAGGCGATGCGCACCGTGGAACGCGATCGCTTCATTCCCAGTGAATTGCGCGATCACGCCTATGACGACGGACCGCTTCCGATCGGCGATGCGCAAACCATCTCGCAACCCTACATGGTCGCCCTCACTTGCGAGGTCGCGCAGCTCAGCGGCATCGAGCGCGTGCTCGAAATCGGCACCGGCAGCGGATACGAGGCCGCGGTGCTGTCGAACCTCGCCGCGCAAGTCGTCACCATCGAAAGCATCCCGCATCTGTACGATCGCGCGCGTATCATTCTGCAGTCCGTCGGCGCGAACAACGTGACGGTGCGGCTGGGCGACGGCTCGCTGGGATGCCTCGAGGAAGCGCCCTTTGACGCGATCATCGTAAGTGCGGCGATGCCGGGGATCCCCACGACCTTGCTGACGCAACTCAAACCGAACGGGAGGCTGGTGGCGCCGATCGGGGAAGAGGAATTGCAGTCGCTGGTGCGGATCGCGCGAATCAATGGCCATTGGCAGGAAGAATATTTCGGTGAATGCCGTTACGTGAAGATGACCGGAAAACACGGCTTCACCGATTGAACGATTCTCGCAGGTAGTGCCGCCCGGGAAGTTTCACAAACGACCCGCAATTCCCGGGGGCGGGTGGACGGTTGGCCAACAGGCAGATCCGGCGTGCTGGGGTGGTGGCGGTTCTGGGCCTCGTGCTCGGAGGGATGCTTATTGCCGCGGGATGCTCGAGTTCAAAATCCGCCCTTAGCAACGGGCGCAGCCAGGGCACCTACTCGGTGCGGCGCGGCGACACGCTGCATCACATCGCGCAACGATACGGTGTCAGCGTCAGCAGTTTGATGAGCCTCAACGGCATAACCGATCCGCGCAGTCTCCAGGTCGGGCAGGTGCTGACGATTCCAGGCTACACGTCGTATGCCGCGATCGAGCACCACGGCGAAGACTATTCGTCGGAACGTCCGACCCGGGTCTTTGCGTGGCCGGTTGATCATGGCGAGATCTCTTCGGGATTCGGGATTCGCAACGGCACGATGCATGACGGGGTCGACATTGCGGCGCCGCTGGGCACGGCGGTGCGCGCGGCCGAGAGCGGCACCGTAATTTACGCGGGACGCCTGCGCGGTTATGGCAACGTGATCATCCTGCGCCATGACGATCACTACGTCACCGTTTACGGGCACAACTCGTCGAATCTGGTGCGCGAGGGCGACGTGGTGGCGCGCGGGCAGGTCATCGCGAGTATCGGCGACAGTGGCCGCACCACCGGCGCCAATCTTCATTTCGAGGTGCGCCGCGACAACACGGCCCGCAATCCGCTCGCGTATCTTCCGCGGCCGGACCAAACCGCCGGGATCAGCTTTGCTCGGAATACCGGCTCCTAGTATCTTTCTCAATCGCGCTGGCTCGCGCTTTTCCGATCGCCTCGGGGAGAATGCCGTAATGAATGTTGATGAGCTCAAGAAACTGATCCGGGATATTCCGGATTTCCCAAAACCCGGAATCCTGTTCCGCGATATCACGCCGCTAATCGCCAATGCGCGCGGCCTCGCGGCAATCGTCGACCAGATGGCCGAGGCTTTTCTCGGCAAGGTGGACGCGGTGCTGGGCATCGAGTCGCGCGGATTCATCTTCGGCGCGCCGGTTGCCTATCGGCTGGGCGTCGGCCTCGCGATCGCACGCAAACCCGGCAAGCTCCCCTACACTTTCGTCGAGGAATCCTACGAGCTGGAGTATGGCCATGCCGAACTGCAGATGCACGAGGACGGCGTCGTGCGCGATGCGCGGGTCCTGATTGTCGATGATCTGCTCGCCACCGGCGGCACCGCGCATGCCGCGATTCGCCTGGTCCGGAAAATCGGAGGCAACGTGGTCGGATGCGGCTTCGTGGTTGAGCTCAACTTTCTGCGCGGGCGCGAGCGCCTCGAGCCGGTGCCGGTCACCTCGCTCATTCAGTATGACTGATCGCAGTATGACTGATTGAAGCACCACTTCGTCACGCGATTGTGTCGTGAGTCCCGACCCCAATAGTCACAGCCATCGGCGCCTGATGGTCGCCGCGGACAAGCGGCGACTCCGGATCGTCCTGATCGCAGTGGCGATTTACTGCGCGGCGGAATTCGTCGGCGGATATCTCACCAACAGCCTCGCGCTGGCGACCGACGCGGTGCACATGCTCACCGACATCGCGGCGCTGAGCCTCGGCCTGCTGACGCTGTGGATCTCGACTCGGCCCGCGACCGGCGGCAAGACTTTCGGTTATCTGCGTGCGGAGATTCTGGGCGCATTTTTCAACGGGATTTTTCTGTGGCTGTTGGTCGCCTTCATCTGGATCGAAGCGGCGCGCCGATTGCGCGCGCCCGAAGCGGTTTCAGCGCTGCCGGTGATGGGCATCGCGGCTATCGGCCTCATCGTAAATCTGTTCTCTGCGTGGATGACTTACGATGCCGGGGGCGAGGGCGGCCGTGCCGGAATGGCGGTGCGCGCGGTCTTCATCCATGCGATTTCCGATCTCATCGGAGTTGTAGGCGTCTTCATTTCAGGCGCGCTGATCTTCTTCACCGGATGGGCGGCGGCGGATTCGATCGTCAGCTTCATCATCGGAGCGCTGGTGCTCTACGGCTCATGGGGGTTGATCAAGGAAGGCATCGACATCCTGATGGAGTCGGTTCCTTCCGATATCGACCTCGATCAGCTCCGCGACGATCTGCTCGCGGTGGAAGGAACCTCGGAGGTTCACGACCTCCACGTATGGTGCCTGACCTCGCGGGAGTTTGCGCTCTCGGCGCATGCGGTGGTCGCGCCTGATGCGGACCAGGATCGAGTGCTGTCGGACATGCATCAAATGCTGGAAGCGAAGTTCAACATTCGTCACATGACGGTGCAGCTCGAGCGCGACAGTCGGCGGCATCGCGAGCCGGAACATTTCTAGGTTCGAGTGCCCCCTGCTTCGTGGCAAACGCTGCCTCATAAACGGAGCAAAAGCGAAACTATTTTGAATCTTCGTTGCGTTTGCAAGAAAATGCCTTTCGAGATCATGTCGTCGCCCATACAATTATTTGTAGATGACGACCGAAGAGTTCATTCGCGAATTCGAGCATACCGGCGACGCCGGCATCGAGGTTGAAGCGCCTTCGCGCGCGGACCTGTTCGCATGCGCCGCGATCGGAGTCGCACGCATCATGGTCGCTCCCGACCGCATCGAGCCGCGCGAGACCCACACCATCACGGTGTTCGGCGACAGCGACGAAGACCTGATGCACGATGCGCTCTCCGACGCACTCAATTTGTTCCTGTGCGACGAATTCATCTGGCGCGACGCAACCGTCGAAGAACGGCCGGGCATGATCATCCTGAACCTCATCGGCGAGCGCTTCGATCCGCATCGCCATCTAATGCTCACCGAACTGAAGGCCGTGACCTACCATCAACTCAGCGTCGAACACACCGACAGCGGCTGGAAGGCCCGTATCGTTTTCGATGTCTGAGTGGTAGTTCTCCTCTGAAGTTCGCGTTTCCTGCTCCACCATTAGGCCGCATGCAGCTCATCAAGCTGAACGATCATCTGTGGGAGATTCCCAGGACCGGCGCGATGCGGGTGCCCGGCCGCATTTATTCCGATCGCCACATGATCGAAGAATTGCGTGATGACCCCGCGCTCATCCAGGTGCAGAACGTCGCGCATCTGCCCGGCATCGTCGGGTACTCGCTCGCGATGCCTGACATCCACTGGGGCTACGGCTTCCCAATTGGCGGGGTGGCGGCGGTCGATGCCGAACAAGGCGTGGTCTCGCCCGGCGGCGTCGGCTACGACATCAACTGTGGCGTGCGCCTGATTCGCACCAGACTGCACTACGATGACGTGGCGGGGCGCGCCGAGCAGCTTGCCGATTCCATCTACAACGCGATTCCCGCCGGCGTCGGTTCCGCGGGCGCGATTCCCACGCTGACGCTCGCCGAACTAAAGCGCGTCGCCGCCGACGGCCTCGAATGGGCCAAGCGCGAAGGCTATGCGTCGCAGGCCGATATCGACCACACCGAGGAACGCGGCAAGCTGCAAATGGCGGATCCCGATGCGGTGACCGATCGAGCGTACGCGCGAGGGCGTAAGCAGCTCGGCACGCTCGGCTCGGGAAATCATTTTCTCGAAGTCGGTCGGGTCGATGAGATTTACCGGCCCGACGACGCCGCCGCGCTCGGCCTCGAACTCGATCAAGTCACCGTCATCATCCACTCGGGGTCGCGCGGACTGGGCCATCAGACCTGCGACGATCATTTACGCATCATGGGACCCGCGGCGGCGCGCTATGGGATCCAGCTGCCCGATCGGCAGCTTGCCTCGGTGCCGATCAATTCGCCCGAAGGTCGGACCTACCTCGCCGCGATGGCGGCCGCGGCGAATTTCGCCTGGTGCAATCGCCAGATCATGATGCATCTGGCGGAGCGCGCCTTCCTCGATACGCTGGCGCTCAGCGAGCGCGATCTCGGTTTCTCGCTGGTCTACGATGTATGCCACAACATCGCGAAGTTCGAGGACCATCTTGTTGAGGGCAAGCCGCGCCGGGTCCTGGTCCATCGCAAGGGCGCGACTCGCGCATTCCCCGCCGGTCATCCGACGCTGCCGCCGACGGTGCGGAATATCGGACAGCCAATTCTGATTCCCGGTGACATGGCGCGTTACTCGTTCGTCTGCCTCGGGCAAGAGCGTGCGATGACCGAGACTTTTGGCTCGACCTGTCATGGCGCCGGGACGCGTGATGAGCCGGGCGCAGGCCAAAAAGAGCTCGCGCGGTCGTGATCTCATCGCTGAACTCCGCCAGGCGGGCGTAACGATCCGGTTCACCGGCCACGGCACGGTCGCGGAGGAGATGCCCGCAGCTTACAAGGACGTCGCCGACGTGGTGCAAGTGATGGATGCGGCCGGCGTCAGCAAAAAAGTCGCGCGCCTCAAGCCATTCCTGGTAGTGAAGGGCTGAACTCTCGACGAATTCGTAAGCTCAGGTCCATCCGCCTACAGGTTGCGATTCGCGCTACCAGAAGATCGTGACGCGAAGCTCATCGATCGAGAGGCATCACCGGGCGGTTATCGGCTCGTGATCCAGCTGCGCGCTTGGGCGAGGTCCGCGTTCGCGAAGACTCGGATCTCGCCCGGCATCAGAAAACGAAACGCGCCGACCAGATGCCTGATCCATCCGATATCGGTGACCACCGCGACGCGCTCCCACAGCGAATAGTGCTCGATGCCGAGTTTGAGATCCTCCCATTCGGCGCCCAGATCGATCTCGCTGAATTGAGGACCCAGCTCGTAGTATAGTCGCAGTTTGGCGTGTCCTTTGCGGGCTTTCTCGATCGCCGGAATCACCACTTCGAGGTAATCCTTTCGAGACACCTGACCCTTGGCCGCGAAACCGACAACATCTTCAGGGAAGTTTTCGATAATCTCGATCATCTCAGAGCTCCTCCGTCGTGGTTTGAATGGAGCGTGAATCTCAATTTTATTCTTTCTGACCGGTGCGATGTAGTGTGCGACGACTTCAAAGCCGCAGCCGCCGTGATAAAAGAGATAGTCCGCGCGACCTGCCGGCGCGCCTCATTTGAATCATTTGAAGTCGACCCCAAAAATCGCCGCGGCCGAGGTTGAAGCCCCGAACCAAATTCAGCCTGAGGTCCTCGAGGCTGAAGCGCTTCTCATTGAAGAGGTCGAGGAGCTATGGATCCGGCCGCCGTTCCAGCCCACCCGCGCTCTGCTTGCGCTGGTCTGCATCGCGGGCGGCTTTGGCCTCTACGAATATGTGCTGATGTCGTTCTGGTCGTCCCCGTCGATGGGGATTCACCTGCGCATCCCGTATCCCGCATACATCGGAATCGGCGCCGCGATGCTGCTATGCCTCATGGGCGTGCGCCTCGCACTCGGAATCTGGTCACCGCATGCGAAGCTGGCATTCGGGTTGCTGGCATTTTTCGCATGCGCGGTAGTCGGCATCGGTGGCGGTCGCTTCGTGAGCTATACTCTGCGAGGCACGCGCAATCCGCCCTTCACACTCAACCTCAAGGTCGGCGATCGTTTCCCGAGCTATGCCCTGCCCGATCAGACGGGCGCGACTCATCAGGGACCCGAGGCGGGCTCAAAGGGAACGCTAATGGTGGTCTATCGCGGTGACTTCGATCCGTTCGCCCGCTACGAACTCGCAGAACTGACGGCGCATCAGACGGGAATCAATGCGCATGGGCTCAGGACGGTTGCGATCAGCGCCGACCCCGTCGATCGATCGAAGATGCTCGCGGGATTTCTTGGCACCGACATCCCCCTGCTGAGCGACGAAAAGGAAACCCTGCTGAAGCCGCTCGGATTAATCCAGCATCATCGCAATGGCGAACCCGACAACGCGGTCCCGGCATTCTTCATCCTCGATCGCGACGGCATCGTGCAATGGATTTTCACCTCGCCCTACTCCCGCGAGATGCCGTCGATCGGCACGCTCATGTCAGCCGCTGGCGGCGTACACTGAGCGTGGCACTTGAATTAACGATGTGTTATGTTCCGCGTCATGCGAATGATGGCGCATGGATCGGAGAAGCTCGCGCGATGTGTTGAGCTCGCGCAATTCTTCGCGGCCCAGCAACTGCTCGGCTTTGCGATTCGCGACGAGCCCTACCTCGATGACGAATCCAGATGCGTGTTCGGGTCCGCGCTGCGAGAATGCCGGTTCTATCTCGAATACGGGAGCGGTGGCAGCACGGTCCTCGCGGCGCGGCTCGGGAAGCGGTTCATTTCGGTGGAAACCGACCAGCACTACCTTGAATCGGTCCGCCGCAAGATCGGCGCACTCGCATCGGATCAGCATTTGATCCATGCCGATGTAGGTGCGACGGGACCATGGGGCACGCCGTTCTGGCGTCGCGTAACACCGCAGAAATTGAGCAAATGGAGCGATAGCCTCGAGGCCCCGTGGCGGCTCGTCGAGCATGGCGACACTCCGGACCTTATCCTGATTGACGGGCGCTTCCGAGTCGCCGCCGCGCTCACCTGCTGTATGCATCTAATGGCGTCACCCCGAAGCCGCATCCTGGTCGATGACTACGTCACGAATCCCTCTTACCATGCGATAGAAGAGTACGCTCAGTTGATCACGACCATCGGGCGTATGGCCGTATTTCAACCTTCAGCTTCGGTCTGCGCCAGGAAACTGCAGGGGGCGATCGCAGAATACTCCAGCGACTGGAGGTGAGGTTGGCCTTCGGCTAGGGCTTCAAGTGATCGGAAAGCGCCTGAAGCAGCGTGCGCGTCGCATCGGCGGGCGAGGCCGCGCCGAACACCGAGCCAATCGCCGCGACTCCCGCGATCTCGGTATCGCTCAGCTCCTCGATTCGTTCGGGCGTGATGCCGCCCAGCGCATAGACCGGAATGTCGCTCGCCTCACAGGCCGCGCGCAGCGCTTCGAGTCCTGTGGCGGGACCATAAGCACTCTTGGAAATGGGATCGCAAACCGGTGCACTCCACAAAGACACCTTAACTATGTCGCCAGCGGAAATAATCGGCCGGGCGAAGCACGAGGACACCCTCGATTCGCTTTCCATAAAGATGCCCGAAATGTCTGGCATCACCGGTGAGCAGATAATCGGCTCCGCACTGGATCGCGGCTAAAAGAATCGGCGTGTCCTTCGGGTCCAACCTGATCTTGTCGAGTAGTTTCATACTTTGGCTGCCCTCTACCTCCGTGACCGTCATTAGAAATCTCTTCAGGCGGGTCAGCGCCTCTGGCCGATCATTTGCCAGGTTTCGGCGAGCTTCTTCTATCGCATACGCAGAAGACTGCAGATGCACGTCTTCAAGGACAGCCAGTTTAGCCAGCCCCGAGTTTTCCGTGTATGCCGCGGAGTAAAGGACATTGGCATCGAGAAATACGCGGTCCAAACCAGGTCTGCCGAAGCCAACAGCTATCCGTGTGACTGAGGCCGATGGTGCTTAATGCGATCGGGATCTAACCCGAGCCGCTTTACCTCGGCACGGGCGCGGCGATAGTCGGCATTATTCACGGCGTTATTCAACAGAAATTCGGCCCGGCGCTGCGGTGTGTAGACCTCGACCGGGACGACTCTAGCCGGTCTGATCAGGATTCCGTTTTTGCGCTCTTCTGCGATGACCAACGATCCTTCTTCGATGCCGAGCCGGCGGCGCAGTTTCGCCGGCAACACCACGGTGCCTCGCCGTCCAACTTTGCTCGCGTTGGATTCCATCGACGTTACAATAGCTGAATGTCGGAATGTCAGACAACGTGACCCCGAAACGTCACGGCAGATGCTGGTCGACCTGTTGCAGCAGCGTGCGCGTCGCATCGGCGGGCGAGGCCGCGCCGAACACCGAGCCAATCGCCGCGACTCCCGCGATCTCGGTATCGCTCAGCTCCTCGATTCGTTCGGGCGTGATGCCGCCCAGCGCATAGACCGGAATGTCGCTCGCCTCACAGGCCGCGCGCAGCGCTTTCACACCTGCGGCCGGACCGTACGCCCTTTTGGAAATCGGCTCGTAGACCGGCCCGAACACGACAAAATCGGCGCCCGCCCGATTCGCCGCTTCCACCTCGGCGATGGTATGCGTCGAGCACCCGATGAGTTTGGACTTGCCGAGCAGCTCGCGCGCATCGCGCACCGAAAATGAATCGGCCGGGAGATGAACCCCGTCGGCATCGCATGCGAGCGCGACATCGATGCGGTCATTGATGAGGAGTAGTGCGCCGTGGGCGGTGCAGATTGTTCGCAACTCGCGCGCGAGGGTGAGCAGCTCTCGTCCCGTAAGGTCCTTCTCGCGAAGCTGCACCGCGACGAAGCGCCGGTACATCCGCGCCGCCGCGAGAACTTCCTCGCAGGCGCCGGCGAGACCGCCTTTGCTGAGTTTCCGATCGGTAATGAGATAAAGCGAGAATGGCCCGTGTGCGATGCCAGCCTCCTAGCCGATGAGTCCGGTGAGTGGGCTCGACGCGGTCGCGTAGAGTTTCCGCTCGATGCGCCCCGCGAGAAACGCCAGCCGGCCCGCTTCGATGCCGAGTCGCATCGCGCGCGCCATCGCGATCGGATCTTTGGCGCCCGCGATTGCGGTGTTCATCAGCACTCCGTCGCAGCCGAGTTCCATCGCGACCGCGGCATCCGACGCGGTGCCGACGCCCGCATCGACGATGACCGGCACCTTGGACTGCTCGATGATGATCTTGATGTTGAATGGGTTACGAATCCCGAGGCCCGATCCGATTGGCGCCGCCAACGGCATTACCGCCGCACACCCGATTTCCTCCAGCCGCTTGCATGCGACCGGATCGTCGGTGACGTAGGGCAGCACGGTGAAGCCTTCCTTGACCAGAATCCTGGCGGCCTCGATGGTGGCGGACACGTCGGGAAACAGCGTCTTCTGATCGCCGATGATCTCCAGCTTCACCATCTCGCCCACGCCGACCTCGCGCGCCAGGCGGCAGGTGCGGATCGCCTCTTCAGCCGTATAGCATCCAGCGGTGTTGGGCAGGATCTGCCAACGCTTCGGATCGATGAAATCGAGCAAATTCTCGCTCTTGCGATCGGTAATGTTGACGCGCCGCACCGCGACGGTGACGATCTCGGCGCCACTCTCCTCGATCGCCAGCCGGGTCTCATTGAAGTCTTTGTACTTGCCGGTTCCGACGATGAGCCGCGATTTGAACGACCGCTTGCCGATATTGAACGGAGTGTCTTGCATAAATCTTCAGCCGCCTCCGACGAAGTTGATCAGTTCGAGTTCGTCGCCCTCACGTAATGTGACTTTCGAATAATCGGCCTTAGGGACGATCCGGCGATTGAGCTCGACCGCAATGCGAGTGGGCTTCATCTTGAGGACCTCGATCAGCGTGGTCAGCCGCGCATCACCCTCGATAACGTAACGATCGCCATTGAGCTGAATCGTGATTTTCAGGTTGAGCTGTTGATTTTGCGAGGGCATTTAGAAAGCCGCTTCCTGGCGCCGGGGAAGCGGCTTGGGACGGAGCCGCGATCGCTCCGTCATCCAGGCTTTCCCTACGCCGGCATCACCCGGATCAGGTTCGAGGGGTCTCTCGTCATGGCGAGATCTCAGTGCCTCGCGGCACACCCCCAGCCTGATCAATCTATATCGCGCGAGTGCCGCACTGTCAAAATTCGTTTCCCCCCGATCCGATTTATCCACGCTGTCCACAGGTCGGTGCGTGCGCCTTTGCCTCGTTTGATTGACTGTCCGCAACTCGGATGGTTATCTGAATCGCTCACCCGCAGTATCATTTTGTAGGAATCACCTGATGACCGCTCGCTCGCAACGGCCGACCGTTATTGAAATCGACTTGGGTGCGTTGCGCCGCAACTATCATGCGCTGCGGGCCGCCGCCGGAACGGCCGACATGATGGTGGTCGTGAAGGCCGACGCTTACGGTCATGGCGCGGTTCCGATTGCCAAGGAACTGGCGGCTGAGGGATGCGGTCATTTCGGCGTCGCCACGATTGCGGAGGCGGCCGAGCTGCGCGACGCGGGCATTCGTGCTCGCATCTATCTGCTAGGCGGATTTTTTCCCGAGCAGGCGCGCGAGATCCTCGCGCTCGAAGTGACGCCATTCGTTTTCGACGTCTCGATCGTCGCTCCGCTGAACGCCGCGGCGAAGGAACTCGGGCGTCGCGAGGTTCCGGTGCATTTGAAAATCGACACCGGCGCCACTCGTCTCGGAGTGATGCCCGCGGAACTCGCACGCGCCATCGAGGAACTGCGAGCCGCTACTTCGCTCAAACTCGAGGGCGCGTGCACGCTGTTCGCGAACGCCAGCGACCCCGCGAGCATCGTCACCGACACGCAACTGCGCGTGTTCAACGACGCGCTGGCCACGCTCGCAATGGCCGGCATGCGCCCGGCGGTGGTGCATGCCGCGAATTCAGCCGCACTGGTCTTGCGTCCCGATTCGCATTTCAACCTGGTGCGGCCCGGCCTCGCGACCTACGGACTGCCACCGGTGCTCGCGGTGCGGGAAAAAGTCGAATTGACGCCCATCATGACCTTCAAAACCCGGCTGATGCAGACCAAGCGCGTCCCCGCGGGTACCGGCGTCGGCTATGGGCATACCTTCGTCACGCGACGCGACTCGGTGCTCGGCATTCTGCCGGTCGGCTATGCGGATGGATATCGCCGCGGTCTCCAGAATGGATGCGAAGTGCTCATCGGCGGCCGTCGCGCGCCGGTGGTCGCCGCGGTATCGATGGATCTGACCGAGATCGATCTGACCGATTTGGCGGGCGTCGCGGTCGGCGACGAAGTAGTATTGTGGGGACGCAGCGGCGACGACAGCATCAGCGTCAACGACGTCGCGCGCATCGCGCAAACAATCTCTTACGAGATGCTTTGCACTGTAGGGCGGCGGGTTTCGCGGGTTTACCGTTAATCGGCGAGAAGAACATGAGCACCGACAAGATCGTGATCAAGCGGGCGCTGCTGGGAGTCTCCGACAAAACCGGGCTGGTCGATTTCGCACGCGTACTGGAGCGCCGCGGCGTCGAGATTCTCTCCACCGGCGGGACCAAGGCAGCGCTCGAAAAAGGTGGCCTCCGCGTCAAAGCGGTCGAGGAGTTCACCGGCTCGCCCGAAATGCTCGACGGGCGCGTCAAAACGCTGCATCCGAAGATTCATGGAGGAATCCTCGCGCGCCGTTCCGACCCCTCGCATCAGGCGCAGATGCGCCGGCACGGCATTGAGCCCATCGATCTGGTGGTGGTGAATTTCTACCCGTTCGAGCAGACCGTCGCGAAGCCGAACGTCACCCTCGAGGACGCCATCGAGAACATCGATATCGGCGGACCGACGCTGGTTCGTGCCGCAGCCAAGAATCATGAAGATGTTGCGGTCATCGTCGATCCCGCCGACTATGCGGCGCTCGCGCAGGAGCTGGGAGCCAACGGCGGCGCGACCACCGCGCAAACGCGATGGCGTCTGGCGCGCAAGGCCTTCGCGCGGGTGACCGCGTACGATTGCGCGATTTCAAACTACCTCGGCACTCATACCGGCACCGACGATGGCCCGCTCGGTGAAACCTTCAGCCTCTCGATGGAGCGGGAGCAGGGTCTGCGCTACGGCGAAAACCCGCATCAGACCGGCGCGTTGTACGGCAACTTCCTGAAAATCGCTGAGCAACTTCACGGCAAGGAACTATCGTACAACAACGTCATCGACATCAGCTCGGCGATAAATCTTATCATCGAGTTTCAGAACGAACCGCGGGCGGTGGTGGCAATCCTCAAGCACAACACGCCCTGCGGCGTCGGCCTCGGCGATACGATGAAAGCGGCATGGGACAAGGCCTTCGCGACCGATCCCGATTCGCCCTTTGGCGGAATCATCATCGCGAACCGCCCATGGGACCTGGAGTTCGCGCGCACCGTCGACGAACTATTTACCGAGGTACTCATCGGCCCCGACTATCAGCCCGGAGTGTTGGAATTCCTGCGCAAGAAGAAGAACCGACGCGTAATGCGTTTTCATCCTGACGCGATCCATCGCGAGGAGTTCGACCTCAAGCGGGTGCTCGGCGGGCTGCTGGTGCAGACCCCCGACCTCGCGATCGAAAATCCTCGCGAGGCCAAAGTGGTCACCAGGCGCGCGCCGACCGAGTCGGAGCTGAGCGCGATGGAGTTCGGCATCAAGGTGTGCAAGCACATCAAATCGAATGCGATCACATTCGTCGCCCAAGATCGCACGCTCGCGGTCGGGGGCGGCGCGACCTCGCGAATCGATCCGGTTTATGCGGCGCGCGAGAAGGCGGCGCGACTTAAAGTAACACTTCAAGGTTCGGTGCTGGTCTCGGAGGCGCTGTTTCCATTTCCCGATGGCCCCACGCTTGCCGCGGAGGCGGGCGCGACCGCGATCGCACAGCCTGGCGGCGCAGTCCGCGACAACGAGGTCATCGCGGCCGCCGACAAGTACGGCCTTGCGATGGTCTTCACCGGCGTGCGCCACTTCCGTCATTAGCGTCATTAGAATGAGATGAAGGTTCTCGTCATCGGAAAGGGTGCGCGCGAGCACGCGCTATGTTGGCGGCTGCATTCGAGCCAGTCGGTGTGGGGGCTGTTTCTGCGCCCCCGGAAATCCCGGAATCGCTCAGCTCGCCAAGCCGGTCAACCTCGCGCAGAACGATTTCGCCGCGCTCATCGCATTCGCCACCGAGAACAAGATCGATCTCACGATCGTCGGCCCCGATGATCCAGTGGCGGAGGGTATCGTCGACGAGTTCGAGAAAGCCGGGCTCAAGATCTTCGGTCCCTCGAAGGCCGCCGCGCAGCTCGAAAGCAGCAAGGCTTTTGCGAAGTCGGTCATGCGCGAGGCGGGCATTCCGACCGCCGACTTCCAGGTCTTCGACGATCCCAACGCGGCGCGAGCATATGCGAAGCGGCTCGCAGGCAAGGTGGTGGTGAAAGCCGATGGCCTCGCGCTCGGCAAAGGCGTCGTCGTATGCCGCGACATCGATACCGCCAATGCCGCGATCGCCGACGCGATGGAGGCGCGCAAGTTCGGCGACGCGGGCGCGCGGGTCGTGCTCGAAGAAGTCCTGCACGGCGAGGAGCTGTCGTTCTTCGCGCTGTGCAACGGCGACGATGCGATTCCGCTCGGCCTCTGCCAGGATCATAAGGCCATCTTCGATGGCGACCGCGGCCCCAACACCGGCGGCATGGGCGCCTACTCGCCGGTGCCGCAGTTTCCGGCGGCGATCGAGGATCGGTTGCTGGATGAAGTGGTGCGCCCGGTTCTGCGCGTCATGAAGGCCCGCGGAACTCCGTTTCGCGGGGTGCTCTTTGTCGGCCTGATGCTCGATGGCGAGCGCCTCAATGTGATCGAATTCAATGTCCGCTTCGGCGACCCAGAGTGCGAGGCGCTGATGATGCGCTTCGACGGTGACCTCGCCGAAACGCTGCTTGCGTGCGTCGAGGGTAACCTGGACAAGGCCGGCGCGCGGCTTTCGCCCAAGAGTGCGGTCACCGTGGTGCTCGCGTCGGGCGGCTATCCCGGCGACTATCGCAAGGGGATTCCGATCTTCGGCCTCGAAAAGATCGAGGGGAGTGCGCCCTCGGACCTCAAAGTGAAATGGGCGATGGAAAAAACCCGGGTCAAGGTTTTCCACGCCGGCACTGCCTTGCGCCCCGGCCCTACCGGAGACCAGCTCGTCACCGATGGAGGCCGCGTGCTCGCCGTCACTGCGATTTCCGATACGCTGCCGAAGGCGGTTGCCGCGGCCTACCAGGCGGCGGACATGATCGAGTTCGAGGGCAAGCAGTTGCGCCGCGACATCGCGGGCAAGGCGCTGGCCTATCTTGCGGGAAATCGCTGAAACCTCCGTGTCGGCGCAAGCAGTCGAAATCGCCGGGCTCCATGATGCGATCGTCGCGCTGCGCGCGGGCGAGTTGGTGGTCTATCCGACCGAGACGTTTTACGGGATCGCCGCCGATCCATTTTCGCCAACGGCGTTGGATAAGTTGTTTGCCATAAAAGGCCGCGACCCGCAGAAGCCGGTCGCGTTGATCGCGGCCGATTCCCAGATGGCATTCGCGATCGCGAACGAAGTACCGGCGGTCGCGCGGCGGCTCGCCAATGCGTTCTGGCCGGGGCCGCTGACAATCGTGGTGCCGGCGCGGGACGGTTTTCCTGCTCAGTTGATCGGACCCGATGGAGGCGTCGGTGTGCGCGTATCGCCGCATCCGATTGCGCGCGCGCTCAGCGAAAATCTCGGGCATCCGATAACTGCGACCAGCGCCAATCGTTCGGGCGAGGAACCCGCCACGACGCTGCAACGGGCGCGCGAGTCATTAGGAGACAAAGTTAAAGTGTTTCTTGAAGGTGGAACTCTGCACGCCTCCGCGCCCAGCACCGTGGTCGCCTGCGATTCACGGGGTTATCGAATCATTCGCGCCGGCGCGATCTCCGAGCGCGAACTGGCCGCGGTGCTAGCCGCAGGAGCGCTCGAATGACGTCGCTGTCGAAACGCATCGAGCCATTCCAGCCGCTGCTCTATAACGATGCTCGCATCACCAACCTGCATGACGTCGTGGCGCCCCCGTACGACCTTATCGGCGCCGAGCGCCAAACCGAACTCTACAACCGGAGCCCTTACAACATCGTGCGGCTGGAACTCGGACGCGAGCCGGACCGTTATGCTGCGTCAGCCGCGACGCTTGCGAAGTGGCGCACCGACGACGTTCTGCGGATGGCGCCGCGCCGGGCGATTTATCTGTATACGCAGGTGTTCGAAGTTGGTGGCCGCACGCTCAAGCGCGACGGATTTGTCGCGCGCGTGCGCCTGGAGAATTTCACTCGCGGCCGCATCCTCCCTCACGAGAAGACTTTCCCCGCCGCCAAAGCCGATCGCCTCAAGCTGCTGACCGCGCTCAACACCAACGTCAGTTCGATCTTCGGGCTGTATTCGGGAAAGCATTCGGAACTCGATGCGCTGATCGCCAACGTCTCGACGCGCGCGCCGGACGCCGAGGTGACCGACGATCTCGGCATCCGCAATCAACTGCGCGCGATCGACGCGCCTGAGGAAATCGCGACGGTGCAGGACGCGCTCGAATCGACGCTGATTCTGATCGCTGATGGGCATCATCGCTACGAGACCGCGCTCAACTTCCGCGAGATTCGCCGCGTCGTCGAGGGTGACACCGGCGCGCTCCACGCGTACGACTACACAATGATGACGCTGGTCGGATGCGACAGTCCCGGCCTGGTGATTCTGCCGACCCATCGCGTCGTCAAGCATCTGGATGCGACGGCGCTCGTCTCATTCGAAATTCGCGCGCGCGAGGTCTTCGAGGCCGAGGAATTCACCGATCGCGATCGGATGCGCGATGAACTGGCGCGTCGCGGTCGCGGCAGCCTCGCCGTTGCGTTACGCGGAGCGCCGAAGATGTGGCTGCTGCGGCTTCGCGAGCGGCGCGCACTCGACCATGCTTTGCCGCAGACGCCCGAAGTGGTTCGCGACCTCGACGTTACGATTCTTCACGCGATGGTGTTCGACCGGATTTTTGGCGTGAAAGCCGATGCGATCAAGGCAGGCGGCAACCTCGAGTACACCATCGATGCCGCCGAAGCCCTTGATGCGGTTTCGTCGGGGCGTGCCGACGGCGCCTTCCTGATGAACCCGCCCTCGATCGAAGACGTTCAGCGGGTGAGCGATTCGGGCGCGACGATGCCGGAGAAATCGACTTACTTCTACCCCAAGCTGATCACCGGCCTTTTCATGAATCCGCTCGACGTCGACTGATTCCCGCCCATGCATCATCCGCATGATCTGACCCTGGTGCTGGTCCGCCATGGCGAGACTGAAGGCGAGTCGAGCATCCGCTACCACGGCCGCAATGACGTGGCGCTATCGGAGCTGGGCCGCGCGCAGATGCTGGCGGCGCGAGCCGAGCTCGAACTTCGCTTCGGCAACCCGAGGTTCGACCACCGCTTTGCGACGCCGCTGAGCCGCGCGATGGAGGGCGCGAAACTCATCGCCGGCCATGACGCGAATATCGTCACGATCGAGGACTTTATCGAGGTTCATTTCGGTTTGTTCGAGGGTCTCACCAGGGAGGAAATCCAGCAGCGCCACCCGATCGAGTTCGAGAAATGGCGCGCCGACCCGCTCTCGCCGACGTACACTTATCCGGAGGGCGAAAACCGCGCCGGTTTTATGCAGCGTGTTGAGCGCGGCCTCGCGACGATGCTGAAACTCATAGCGGCCGCCCGGCGCGGGGAATCCGAACGCGCACTGATCGTCGCGCATCGCGGCGTGATTCGCACTATCGTTCGCGCGCTGACCGACGCCGAGCCCGGGGTGGACCTGGGATCGATTCAAATCCTCGCGCACGACACCAGGTGGCATCCACTGGTGCTCGACTTCACCGCGCATCTTGATCGAGTGGCATAGCATTTGTGCGCGGCACGCTTTCGTGGAAGTAAATGCGTGAGAGAAATGCGCCGAGAGGTGACAGGCACATGAAATACACACGCATCTATGCCGACGCGAAGGGCGAGACTCATCTGCAGGACGTCGAGCCTGAAATGAAACCGACCGATCATGCTTCGACGATGTCCGATCTGATCGCCGCCAAAGGCGTGATCTTTCGAGACACTGACAGCGCGGAGTATTTCATCGATTGGCACAATGCGCCGCGACGCCAGTTCGTCGTCAACCTAAGCGGCGATGTGGAAATCACGACCAGCGACGGCGAGAAACGCACCTTTGGGCCGGGCTCGATCCTGCTCGCGGAAGATGTCACCGGCAAAGGCCACATCTCGCGTGGCATCGGCAAGTCTGAGCGTCGCACGCTGTTCATCCCGCTGGCCGACAAGTAGGTAGCGCGCGCCGCACCCTCTCCGACACCCTCGCCCGCTGCGACACCCTCGCCCGGTGGGCGAGGACGGTTGCGAGTCTTCGAGCAACCTGGTGTGGGACCTTATCCAGCGCGCGCTGCGCGCGCGATTCAGGAATTCTGCCTCTGCTCCGGCATCGCCGAAGCAGAAGAATTCCATAATCGCGCGAGGACGCGCTGCATAAGGTCCCACTCCAGGTCGCGATGAATCGCGACCAACCTCTCCCATCGGGAGAGGGTTACAAGAATCGAATTCCAGTCGTCATCCCCGATGGATGCCCGCGCCCGCGCCAATCACCCTCGCCCGCTCCGACACCCTCGCGAGCCTGCTCACGAAGTCACCCTCGCCCGGTGGGCGAGGACGGTTGCGAGTCTTCGAGCAACCTGGTGTGGGACCTTATCCAGCGCGCGCTGCGCGCGCGATTAAGGAAATCTCCCTCTGCTTCGGCATCGCTGAAGAGAAGAATTCCACAATCGCGCGAGGACGCGCTGCGCAAGGTCCCACTCCAGGTCGCGATAAATCGCGACCGACCTCTCCCATCGGGAGAGGGTTACAAGAATCGAATTCTGGTCGTCATCCCCGATGGATGCCCGCGCCCGCTCCGACACCCTAGCCCTAACAATGATGGCTGCCTCCGCTTACCCCTCTCCACTTTGGAGAGGGTGGCGCTACGCGCCGGGTAAGGCGGGCGAGGACGGTTGCGAGTCTTCGAGCAACCTGGTGTGGGACCTTATCCAGCGCGGGCTGCGCGCGCGATTCAGGAAATCTGCTTCTGCTCGCTGCATCGCTGAAGCAGAAGAATTCCATAATCGCGCGAGGACGCGCTGCATAAGGTCCCACTCCAGGTCGCGATAAATCGCGACCAACCTCTCCCATCGGGAGAGGGTTACAAGAATCGAATTCTAGTCGTCATCCCCGATGGATGCCCGCGCCCGCGCCAATACACCCTCGCCCGCTCCGACACCCTCGCGAGCCTGCTATGAATAACCCTCGCCCGGTGGGCGAGGACGGTTGCGAGTCTTCGAGCAACCTGGTGTGGGACCTTATCCAGCGCGCGCTGCGCGCGCGATTAGGAATTCTGCTTCTGCTCCGGCATCGCTGAACAGAAGAATTCCTTAATCGCGCGAGGACGCGCTGCATAAGGTCCCACTCCAGGTCGCGATAAATCGCGACCAACCTCTCCCATCGGGAGAGGGTTACAAGAATCGAATTCCAGTCGTCATCCCCGATGGATGCCCTCGCCCGCTCCAATCACCCTCGCCCGCTCCGACACCCTCGCGACCTGCTCCGACACCCTCGCCCGGCGGGCGAGGACGGTTGCGAGTCTGCGAGCAACCTGGTGTGGGACCTTATCCAGCGCGCGCTGCGCGCGCGACTATGGAATTCTGCCTCTGCTCCGGCATCGCTGAAGAGAAGAATTCCTTAATCGCGCGAGGACGCGCTGCATAAGGTCCCACTCCAGGTCGCGATAAATCGCGACCAACCTCTCCCATCGGGAGAGGGTTACAAGAATCGAATTCTGGTCGTCATGCCCGCGACATAACCTCGCCTCGAAGACTCGCGACCAACCTCCCCATCGACGGGAGTAAAATGTCGCAACTCCAAAGCGGCTATCAATTTCGTAAACGTCTGAGCTAAAGGAAGGGAACAGGCTGGGCATTTCCATGGCAGCATCGACATCATCCGGCGGAGGACAGCATCGATGGCAACTACCGAATCATCACGAGGCGTAGGCGCGCGCGAGGCATGGCTGAACCAGGTCGAAGAACCCGTGCTCGAACCCGAGTTGCCGATTATCGATCCCCATCATCATCTATGGGATCACCCCAACAGCCGCTATATGCTCGAAGACATCCTGCGCGACACCAACTCGGGGCATAACGTTCTCGCCACCGTGTTCGTGGAATGCGCCTCGATGTATCGCAAGGATGGTCCCGAAGCGATGCGTCCGGTGGGCGAGACCGAGTTCGTCAATGGCATCGCGGCGATGAGCGCCAGCGGCGGCTATGGCGATACGCGGGTTTGCGCGGGCATCGTCAGCTTCGCGGACCTGGCCCTGGGAGCCGCGGTCGAGGAAGTGCTGCAAGCGCACATTGCGGCGGCGCCGGCGCGCTTTCGCGGCATCCGTCACGCCGCGGGTTACGATGATGATCCGAAGGTTGCCAATTCGCATACCAAGCCGCCCAAGGGTTTGTATGCGACGAAAAACTTTCGCGAGGGTTTCGCGAAGCTCAAAAAACTCAACCTCACCTTCGATGCGTGGCAGTATCATCCGCAGATTCCCGAGCTGACTGAGCTGGCGCGCGCGTTTCCCGATACCACGATCATCCTTGACCACTTCGGCGGCCCACTCGGCATCGGACCTTACGAGGGCAAGCGCGCCGAGATTTTTCCAAAGTGGAAAGCGGACATGACCGAGCTGTCGAAGTGTCAGAACGTGGTGGTAAAGCTCGGCGGCATCAACATGGCGGTTAGCGGCTATGGATGGCATCGCAACCCGAAGCCTCCCACCTCACAGGAACTGGCAGATGCGACGCGCGACTACTACCTGCATACCATCGAGAAGTTCGGGCCCAAGCGCTGCATGTTCGAAAGCAACTTCCCGGTCGACCGCGTATCGTGTTCTTACCTGGTGTTATGGAACGCCTTCAAGCGGCTCGCCGCCGACTTCACGCCCGAGGAAAACGCGTGGCTGTTCCATCGCACCGCGGCGCAGGTGTATCGCCTCCCGATCCCGGCCAACTGAATGTTGGTAAGGATTCTGGCGATCTCGGGAAGCCTGAGCCGACGCTCGTCGAATACGGAGCTGCTGCGGGCCGCGGCGCGGCTCGGAAGCGACCGCGCATCGATCGAAGTTTATGACCGGATGAGCGCCATCCCGCTCTTCAATGTAGACCTCGACGTCGAGCCCGCGCCGGCGGCCGTAGCGGACTTTCGCACGAGGCTTAGGGCATGCGATGCGATCATCATTTCCAGCCCCGAGTATGCGCACGGAATTTCGGGCGTACTCAAGAACGCACTCGACTGGACGGTTTCGAGCGGCGATTTCTACCAGAAACCGGTCGCGGTATTTAATGCCTCGCCGCGCGCGAGCATTGCGCAAGAATCCCTGCTGGAAGTCCTCCGGACCATGGGCGCGCGGATTGTCGAGAAGGCCTCGATCGCAGTGCCGCTGCTCGGCAAACACCTCGACGCCGATGGCATCGTCGCCGATGCTGCGATCGCACAAACCGTTCGCGCCGCGGTCCATGCGCTCGCCCACGCCATTGAATCGATGACCCCCTAGCACAATTGCGCCCGCTGCTTCCTCGCCAGGACGCGGTCGCGACCACGCCCTGGCGATATCCGGATGCGGTCAACCAGCCGTTTGATTCGTGGCGCTGCCGGTTCGGTCGGCGCGAAGCTCGCGGTCGCGATACCTCGAATTCAGTTCCACGCGGCGGCGCACTTCCCTGCTCTCCGACTTCAGCTTGCGTTTGACTTCCGAGAGCAGCTCTCGTTCGACCTTGCGATAGCGGAGGATCAACGCCCCGCTGGGGAAACGTCGTCCGTTTTCAAGGTAGGCGATGTGGGACGCTTTCACACCAAGGTGTTCTGCCATTTCCCGTTGAGTGAGCCCGGCAAACCGGCGCAGGCTTCTCATTTCTTCAGGATGCGGGACCAGGCGGGTCCGGCAGTTCGGGCACTCGAGCAAGTGATTCATCAGACGGTTCTCCTTAAAACTGTCTGTGAGGACGGCCTGCGGGTTTCGATCGATGAGTCAAACGGCGCAGGCTGTCTCTCGCCATGGTTAAACTGAGTGTCTATTGCTGTTAACTGTCGCCGGTATTTTCAGGAAAGTGTTTTTTCATGTCAACACAAAAGGGGGTTTCGCTCGCCTCGATGAACATTTCAGCTATCGAGGGAGCGACTTGGCGCATACCAACTCGCTGAAGTTACCGTCTACATCGTTCCTGCTCAGATCGAACCCCATCGTGATCTCGGCTGGTTTGACAACCTCGCCGCTCCGTCGCTAATGGTCGATACATCACGAGGTGACAGCCATGAATCAGGACTTCACGATTTGTGTCGGAACCGTTGGCGCCGGTGTGTGGTTCTCCCCCGATGGCGGTGAGCATTGGCGGCGCAGCCGGATGAACCTGCCCTTCGAGGCGGAGCCCGGCGAAATCCAGATTCGTGCGCTGGCGGTCTCCCCTCACAATTCGCATCACCTGCTGGCGGGCTCCGAGGCCGGCCTCTACTTCAGCGAAGACAACGGCGCGAAGTGGGACCTGATCGAGTCGCCCTCCGGCAACCGCCAGATCTGGTCGGTCGCGTTTCATCCGGGCGAGCCCGATACGATTTTCTTCGGCACCAAGCATCCCGCGGTCTACCGCTCCAAGGATCGCGGCAAGACCTGGGAGCAGCTCCACATCCCGATGGCGGAGCGATGCCTCGCCGGTGCGCCCAAAGTCACCAACATCATCGTCGATCCGCGCGACAAGAAAACCATCTGGGTCGGCGTCGAGATCGATGGAGTTTATTGCTCGCGCGACGATGGCAAAACCTGGACCCATCGCAAGATGGGCGACAAGGAACTCAACTGCGACGTACACGGCGTCGCGCTCACCAACGGCGCGCATCCGAAGCTGCTGGTGACGACCCCTGACGGCATCTGGAGCAGCACCGACGACGGCGAGAGCTTCGAGCTGCACGGCTTCCCGCGCTTCGCCGAGCGGGACGCGATTTCGTATTGTCGCGGCGTCGCGGTGAAGCCCGATGACCCGGACACCATCTTCGTGGGCAATGGCGATTTCATTCCGGGCAAGCGCGGCGCGATTCAGCGCACCCGCGACGGCGGCAAAACCTGGGAGAAATGCGCGTTGCCGGTCGAGCCCAACTCGACGGTGTACTGGTTCGGCACCCATCCGTCGAATCCCAACATCATCGTGGCTAACAGCCTGCATGGCTATGTCTATGTCTCGACCGACGCGGGCGACACGTGGACCAAGGTGCGGCGCGAGTTCGGCGAGATTCGCGCGATGGCCTGGATGCCCAACTAGCCTGATTCGTACCCGGAAGGATTCTATTCCGCGCAGGCGCCATTGGATTGCCGTCCACGCCGGAATTGCGGCGATTTGTCTGCTCCGGGCGGAGCCTCGGCGTGACAGTCCGGCGGATGCGTCGGGCGGTCTCAGCATTGCTCCTATCACCAGACTGCTCCGCTCTGGCGCGTGTCAAAGTGACACACTCTCGGACACCTGTCGCATAGCCGCGAAGCCTCGTAACCGATGCCTCGATTGTTCCTGTTCCCATTGATTCACCATTAACTAGCAGTCACACGCATCTTTTCCGCGGGTCTCCATCGATCACTGTGCCGTGAGCGGCATGATCTGTGCACCAACAGATTGCCGGCCCTATCCGTCCGAAAGGAGGATGCGAGCGACCACGCTCGATTAACTGCCAGCATCCCGCACCGTGATTAGTGCGCATGGAAGTCATCGATGGACGAAGTCGTAAAAGAGTTTCTCATTGAGAGTCACGAGAACCTGAATCAGCTCGACCATGACCTGATCGAGCTGGAAAAGGATCCCCATTCCAAAGAGCTGCTCGGCAGCGTTTTTCGCACCATTCACTCGATAAAAGGCGTGTCCGGTTTTCTCGATTTCCCGCGCCTGGAAGCGCTTACCCATGCCGCCGAGGAGCTGCTCAGCAAACTTCGCGACGGCGAGCTGGTGCTCAATCAGGCCATCACGTCAGTACTGCTCGCCACCGTCGATGCGGTGCGGCAGATGCTGACGACCATCGAGGCGGCCGGCAACGACGGCGAGCAGGATTATCCCGAGTTGATTGCCCGACTAATGGCGCTGTGCAGTCAGGAAACGGGCGACCCGCCGCCGGCCGGCGCGGATAGCATCGCTGCGCCGCCGACAGTTGAAGAGCCTCCCGCCGAAGAAGCGGAGACAGCATCGGCGCCGATCGCGAAGCCGGTTGCCGCGGCGCCGAAGAAACCCAGGCCGAGCCGCAAGCCCAAAGCATCGCAGGCCGCCCCGTCGCAGGATGCGCCTCCTGCGCATCTAGCGGCGGAACCCGAGCCGCATCCATCCGCGGCGTCACCGGTCCCCGCTGCATCCGAGCCGCGAGCGGAAGCATCCGCGCGTGAAGATGCTCCGGAAGTGGCGGCATCGGCGGCGGCGGAAAGCAGCATCCGGGTCAATGTGAACCTGCTCGACAAGGTGATGAACCTGGTCGGCGAGCTGGTGCTGGTGCGCAACCAGATTCTGCAATTTTCGATGCGCCATCAGGAATCCGGATTCCTCAGCACCTCGCAGCGCCTCAATCTGATCACCTCGGAGCTGCAGGAAGGGATCATGAAGACCCGGATGCAGCCGATCGGCAACATCTGGAACAAGTTCCCGCGCATCGCGCGCGATCTCGCGCTCGCATGCGGCAAGCAGGTCCGCATCGAGATGGAGGGTGAGGAAACCGAACTCGACAAGACCCTTATAGAGGCGATTCGCGATCCGCTGACGCACATCGTGCGCAACTCGATCGATCACGGCATCGAGCATCCCGCGCAACGCCTCGCTGCGGGCAAGCCGGCCGAGGGACGCCTGTTCCTGCGCGCGCTGCATGAGAGCGGCCAGGTGATTATCGAAGTGGCGGACGACGGCGCCGGCATCGACGTCGAACACGTGCGGGCCAAGGCGCTGGAGCGCGGCCTCATCGGATCCGATCAGGCCACGCATATGGGCGACAGCGAGACGCTCAAGCTGCTGTTTCTGCCGGGCTTTTCGACCGCCGAGAAGATCACCAACATTTCCGGGCGCGGGGTCGGGATGGATGTGGTCAAGACCAATATCGAAAGGATCGGCGGCACCGTCGATCTGCAGAGCACCTACGGGCAGGGGACCCGCTTGCGGATCAAAATTCCGCTGACCCTGGCAATCATTCCGGCCTTGATCGTGACTTGCGCCGGCGATCGCTATGCCATTCCGCAAATCAGCCTGATCGAACTGGTCCGGCTCGAAGCGGCGGAGCGCGCCAGCAAGATCGAGCTGATTCATGGCGCACCGGTCTATCGTCTGCGCGGCAACCTGCTGCCATTGGTCTATCTGCATGAGGTGCTGAAGGTTTCACCGCTGCCAGCCGCCGGCGAGACCGCTTCCGCCGGCGCCGCGCATATCGTCGTCCTGCAAGTAGGCGATCAGCAATTCGGCCTGGTGGTCGACCAGGTCAGTGATACCGAAGAGATCGTCGTCAAGCCGCTCGGCAAGCAGTTCAAAGGACTGTCCGCATTTGCCGGCGCCACCATTATGGGAGATGGCCGCGTGGCATTAATCGTGGACGTGCCGGGTGCCGCGCAGTTGTCGGGAGTGCTGACCTTCCATGACAACGCGCGCGCCGGAAAGCAGGACTCCGTCAGTCATGCGCAAAGCAAGAATCAGCGCCTGCTGCTATGTCGCGCGGGAAGCTCCGAGCGTATCGCGGTGCCGCTGGCGCTGGTTTCCCGCCTCGAGGAATTCACCCAGGCCCAAATCGAGCATGCCGCGGGATGCCGCGTGGTCCGCTATCGGGAGCAGATTCTGCCGCTGGTGGATTTGGGATCGTTGCTCGGAAGTGGTTCCAGCGCCGAGGATCGCGATCCGCTGCCGGTGGTGGTGTTCGACGACGGCCGCCATCGCGTCGGGGTGGTGGTCGATCAGATTATCGACATCGTCGAGGAAGAAACCCACGCCACCCAGCTCAGCACCCGGGCGGGCCTGCTCGGTTCCGCGCTGGTCAGCGACAAGGCCACCGATTTCCTGGATCTGCGTGCGGTCTTCGAATCCGCCCGCCAGAGCTGGTACGACGCCGAGTCAACCGTCGCGGCCGCCAACAGCTCGATCCTGCTGATCGATCAATCGGGTTTCTCGCGCGGCCTGGTGCGCAGCTACCTCGAGATGGCGGGGCACAGCGTGGTCGAGGCGAACTGCGCCGAGGAAGCGCTGGAGAAACTGGAGAGCAATCACTTCGACCTCGCCATCGTGTCGGCCAATCTGCCCGGCAATGGCGTGGTCCTCGAACAGATCCGCAAGAAAACCAACGAAGCTCATATTCCGGTGATGGGGCTGGCCGACGATCGCGGCGAGACCTCCGAAGGCGCGGGCGACCGCTACGATTCCTATCACTTCAAATCTGAACGCCAGGCCATCCTCGATGCAGTCTCCAGGCTGACCAACAGTCACGCGCGCGACGGTGACCATCTCGCCGGCCCGATCGCCGATGGCCAACACCTCAACTAACCAGCAGGAGAGCCGATTGAATACGCAACCCAACTCCCTCGAGGACGAAGCAACCAGGATTGGCACCGGGGGCCGCTTCACCACCTTTTATGTCGGCGGAATGCTGTTCGGCGTGGACGTGATGAATGTCCAGGAAGTCCTGCGCGCACAGGCCAGCACCCGGGTGCCGCTGGCGCCTGAGGTAGTCAGCGGACTCATCAACCTGCGCGGCCAAATCGTCACCTCGATCGATATGCGCCGGCGTCTGAATCTGCCGCTGCGCGCGCCCGAGTCGATTCCGATGAATATCGTGGTGCGGTCCGGCGACGAAGCGGTCAACTTGCTGGTCGATGAGATCGGCGACGTGCTGCAGGTCGACGCGTCGCGCTTCGAGCGCAAGATCCACAACATCGACCCTGCGGTGCGCGATCTGATCGTAGGCGTCTACAAGCTCGACGATCGGCTGCTGCTGGTGCTCGACACTTACAAGACGGTGGCAATCACGCCTGACTAACCAAATTCGCGATGACCATCTCCTCGGACCGGCCGTCAGCAGCGGCGAACCTCGATTGGTGACAATTATTCTATGAACGATACACAAGTCGCAGTTGTCAGACCTTCCGGCAATGCCGGCATCGCCAGGAATCGCAGCTCGTCGCCGCCCGCCAATGCCGCCCAGCATGGGGCCGGCAAACTCGGCGGCAAGCAGCGCCTGAGCGACAAACTGGGAGTCGATGAACAAAGCCTGGCCCGGCGCAGGGAGTTCATTCGGCTGGGCGCGGCCGAGCGCGACCTGCTGATCAGCCTGATCCCGTGGTCGGCGCAGGTGGCGGCGCGTCTGGTGAAGGAATTCTACGATTGGCAGTTCGCCTTTGCGCCGACCCGAACCTTTTTCGAGCAGTACGCCGCCGCGCATCACAAGTCGCTGGAAGCTTTACGGCATGCGCTGGAAGGCAGCCAGAACATCTACTACCGCGGCATCTTCGAGGGGGCGCGCGACACCTGGAGCGGGGACTATTTCGAGCAGCGTCTCCATGTCGGATGGCTGCACGATCAAATCAACCTGCCGTTTAAATGGTACATCGGTTCCTATAGCGAGCTGCAGCGCCTGACCCACATCTACCTCGCCAAATCCTTCTACGCCAAAAAAACCGCGGCCGCCGAACAAGCCATCTTCAAGGTCTTCAATTATGACATGCAGGCGGTCGGCGATTCCTTTCTGCTGAGCGTGCTCGCTTCCATCGGCCTGGACGTCGAATCCATCGAGCGGCATCCGGGGAGCGATCGCACCGAATACTTTGCCCAGGTCAAACAGGCTACCGCGGTCATGATGCGGCAGGCCGAAGCGCTGGCCGACATGCGTCTGACCGACCCGGTGTTCGAGGCCCGCGGGCGCAAGGTCGCGGGCAATGCCTTCGAGCGGGTCAGGCTCCGCCTGTCGCGGCTGCTGGAGGCGACCGGCTCGATGGTGGGGCGGCTCTCCAGCTCCTCGCAGGACGTGCAGGCCTCGACCGAGCAGATGACCGCAAGCATCAGCGAGATCGCGCGCAATGCCACCGAATCGTCGCGGGTGGCGAGTTCCGCGGTCGCGCTCGCCAGTTCCACCAACACCGTGGTGAGTTCGCTGGGCGAGTCGAGCGCGAAGATCGGCCAGGTCCTCAAGGTGATCACCACCATCGCGCGCCAGACCAACCTGCTGGCGCTCAACGCCACCATCGAAGCGGCCCGCGCGGGAACCGCGGGGAAGGGATTTGCGGTGGTGGCCAATGAGGTCAAGGAACTGGCCAAGGAAACCGCCACCGCGACCGAGGACATCGGACGCCGGATCGAAGCCATCCAGAACGACGCGACCAATGCGGTCGAAGCCATCGGCAAGATTCGCACCGTCATCGATCAGATCAATGACATCTCCAACACCATCGCGGGCGCGGTCGAGGAGCAGACCGCGACCACCAATGAAATCGCGCGCAGCATGACCGATTCGGCGCGCGTCAGCACCGAAGTCGTCGCCACCATTTCCGCGGTCCTGGAAGGGAACCCAGACCCGGGGCGAAACGCCAACCATGAGAGCAACCAGCCGTAACATAGGTGAATTCAAAACTGGACGGAGATCACGGTGAATCTTAAGACCTTATCGCTAAAAGCCAAACTGACAATTCTGGCCGGCCTGTTCGTGGTTGGAATGATCAGTTTCGCGTGGGTCGCATTCGCAGCGCTCGGAGAAGTCGCGATCGGCGGAGCGCTCTATACCCAAATCCTCAACGCCAACGATGTAAGCGGCAGCTACGACACCCCGGTGGGTTCTCTGCTGGTGGCGAGGCTCAGGATCTTTCAGATGATGGCGGACATCAAAGACCAGGCCGTCTTTCATCACGACGTCGAGCAGTTCGAAGAGTCAGAGCGGCAGTATGAACAAGCTCATGAGACCTTCAGCAAGGCGCTCCCGGACGGGCAACTGAAAGACCTGATGAACAAGGCCTACGAGCCGGGGCACCAGTACTTCGAGCTTGCCGGGAAGACCTACGTGGCACTGTTGCTTCAAGGCAAGGTCGCGGAAGCCGATGCCTCGCGTCCACCTTTGAAAGCTTTGTATCTCGAGCAGGAAGCCGCCAACCGCGCACTGACCGAGTTCAACGACAAGCATTTGGGAGATATCCAGAAGAAGGCCGGAGCCGTAGTGGCCTCGCGAACTACCACACTGATCGTTTTAGCAATCGTTGCGATTGGGCTGGTCCTGACCCTGTGTGTGGTCATCGCCAAGGGGCTCATGACCGCGTTGAAGGAGACCGTCGAAGCGCTGCATCAGATCTCGCGCGGCAACCTCAGGCATAGGCTTAACGTGGTAGGCACCGACGAGATCGCCCAGATGGGTAACGCGCTCAATGAAACGATCGCCCACCTGTCGCAGGCGATGTCGCAGATCAACAACGATGCCGAGGTGCTATCCAGCGCATCGGAAGAGCTATCGAGCACCAGCCAGCAGCTGGGCAATAACTCGCAGCAAACCACCAATCAGGCCGCCGCGGTTTCCGCCGCCGCCGAACAGGTCAGCCAGAACGTCCAGACCGTCTCCACCGCGACCGAAGAGATGTCGGCGTCGATCAAGGAAATCTCCAAAAATGCCAGCGAGGCCGCCGAGGTCGCCAGTTCCGCCGCACGCCTTGCCGGCTCCACCACCGCCACCATGACCAAGCTCAGCGAGAGCAGCGCAGAGATCGGAAATGTCATCAAGGTGATCACTTCGATCGCCGAGCAAACCAACCTGCTCGCGCTCAATGCGACCATAGAAGCGGCGCGCGCGGGCGAAGCGGGCAAGGGCTTCGCGGTGGTCGCCAACGAGGTCAAGGAACTCGCCAAGGAAACCGCCAAGGCCACCGAAGATATCGGCATCAAGGTGGAAGCCATCCAGAACGACGCCAAGGGCGCGGTGCAGGCGATCGAGGAAATCACCACCGTCATCGGACGCATCAACGATATCCAGAACACCATCGCCAGCGCGGTGGAAGAACAGACCGGCACCACCAACGAGATCTCGCGCAACATCTCGGAAACCGCCAAGGGCAGCTCCGACATCGCCAGCAACATTACCGGAGTTGCACAGGCCGCCAAGGATACCCAGGGCTCGGCGAGCGCGTCGCAGCAGGCAGCCGAGGAGCTCTCGAAGCTGGCGGCCAGCCTCAGCTCGGTGGTGAATCAGTTCCAACTGGCAGACAACGGTCACAACGGGAATGGCGCTCGAATGGTTCACTCCAGTAGCCGGCCGGAGACTAATGGCAATGGTCTTCGCGCGGGCTGACATTCGTAGAGCACCGCCAAGCGCAACACTTTTCTTTCAGAGGTAAAAGTACGATGAAACTCGGCGACGTATCGGTCAAGAACAAACTAAGGCTGCTTTCGGTGCTGTTCGTCGGCGCCATTTTAGTCTTCGGGCTACTCGCCTATCGCACCCTCAACCGGGTGAAAATCGGCAGTGCCACCTATCAGGAGATCGCCGACTCCAACACCCAGCTAGCCGACTACGAACCGCCGACTCAGTTTCTCCTTGGAGCGCGAATGCTGGTTTACCAGATGCGAGTCGACATGGCGGACAAAGCAAAACTCGCCAGCGAAACCGAATCCTTCAGAAAAGCGATCAAGGATTTCGAAGACGGCCATACCCACTGGATGACCACCGAAGAGCATCAAACCATCAAGGACCTGATGCAAAATGCCTATGCACCCGGACATGACTTCCTGGAACTCGGCATCAACACCTACATTCCGTTGCTGATGGATGGCAAAGGTGCTGAGGCCGACGAATTCCGCAAATCCAGGATGAACACCTTATATGCCGCGCACGAGAAGGCGATGCGCGAATTCATGACCGGCATGAAAGAACACCTGACTATGCACGAGAACCTGGCAGCTTCTGAATCTTCCTCCGGCCTCGTGATGCTGATCGTGGTAGGACTCATCGCCAGCGTCGTAGTCGCGGGACTGACTTTCTACATCGGAAACGGAATCGTCACGCCACTTAAGCAGACCGTCGAAGTCCTCGATGAAGTATCGCGCGGGAATCTAACCCGGCGGCTCGAGGTCAAAGGTCAAGATGAAATCGCTCAGATGGGTAACGCGCTCAACACCACCATCGACAATCTGTCCCGCGCGCTGACTCAGATCAGCTCCGATGCGGGCGTGCTATCCAGCGCATCGGAAGAGCTATCGAGCACCAGCCAGCAATTGGGCAATAACTCGCAGCAAACCACCAATCAGGCCGCCGCGGTTTCCGCCGCCGCCGAACAGGTCAGCCAGAACGTCCAGACCGTCTCCACCGCGACCGAAGAGATGTCGGCGTCGATCAAGGAAATCTCCAAAAATGCCAGCGAGGCCGCCGAGGTCGCCAGTTCCGCCGCACGTCTTGCCGGCTCCACCACCGCCACCATGACCAAGCTCAGCGAGAGCAGCGCCGAGATTGGCAACGTCATCAAGGTGATCACTTCGATCGCCGAGCAAACCAACCTGCTCGCGCTCAATGCGACCATAGAAGCGGCGCGCGCGGGCGAAGCGGGCAAGGGCTTCGCGGTGGTCGCCAACGAGGTCAAGGAACTCGCCAAGGAAACCGCCAAGGCCACCGAGGATATCGGTATCAAAGTCGAAGCCATCCAGAACGACGCCAAGGGCGCGGTGCAGGCGATCGAGGAAATCACCACCGTCATCGGACGCATCAACGATATCCAGAACACCATCGCCAGCGCGGTGGAGGAACAGACCGGGACCACCAACGAGATCTCGCGCAACATCTCAGAGACTGCCAAGGGCAGCTCCGATATCGCGAGCAACATTACCGGAGTTGCCCAGGCCGCCAAGGATACCCAGGGCTCGGCGAGCGCGTCGCAGCAGGCAGCCGAGGAGCTCTCGAAGCTGGCGACCAGCCTCAGCTCGGTGGTCAATCAATTCCAACTGGCAAGCAATGGTCATAGCAGCAATGGCGGCCGCGAATCTCGCTGGAGCGGCAACGGCAGCGCTCACGCTAATGGCCAGGCATCAGCCGCGCGCCCTCGAGAGATCCATGAAACACAAGCGGCATAAGGTCGCGGCCAAAATCGTAGCTGGACCGGCGATGGAGAAACCAACGTGCGTGCACTGATTGTCGATGATTCAAAAGCTATGCGTTCTATCGTCGGGCGCATCGTCAGGGAAATCGGGTTTGAGACCTTCGAGGCCGCCAATGGGCTGGAAGGCCTGGTGCAGCTCAAGTCGCATGGCGATGTCGAATTGATCCTGGTCGACTGGAATATGCCCGAGATGAACGGGATCGAGTTTCTGCAGGCGGTCCGGGCGCAACCCGGCTCCGCGGCCTTCAAAATGCTGATGGTAACGACAGCCAGCGACCTCGCGCACATCAACTCGGCAATGGAAGCCGGCGCCAATGAGTATCTGATGAAGCCTTTCACCAAGGAAGCGATGGTTTCCAAGCTGCAAATGCTTGGAATCCTGGAGGCTTAGCAAATGGCAGGCAGACTCAGAATCCTGGTCGTCGACGACTCTGTAGTAGTGCGCCGTATGCTCAGTGAAATGCTATCGAGCAATCCGGCCATCGAATCGGTCAGCACCGCTTCCAACGGCAAGATCGCGCTGGCGCGAATACCCCAGGTCAATCCCGACGCGGTAATCCTCGACGTCGAAATGCCGGTGATGGACGGCCTGCAGACGCTGGCCGAGATCCGGCGCTTCAACAAGGTCCTGCCGGTAATCATGTTCAGCACCGTGACGGCTCGCGGCGCCACCGCCACCCTCGACGCGATCGCTTTGGGCGCCAATGACTATGTCACCAAGCCCAGCTCGCGAAGCGGCACCGTCGGCCAGCTCGGGCTGGTCTACCAGGACCTGATCGATAAGATCACCGCTCATTGCCACTTCGACCCCAATTCCATCGATCGTAGCAGGCCTTCGCCATCAGCCGCCTCGCGCGCGACGGTTGCGCCGCCCGGTTTGTCGGTGTCGCCGGCGATCGCGAGAACAGTTCCAGCCGGACCGGTCGAAGCCATCGCCATAGGTGTCTCGACCGGCGGCCCCAATGCCCTGGCCGCCCTGCTGCCGACATTGCCGGCCGATTTAGGAGTGCCGGTATTCATCGTGCAACATATGCCGCGCCTGTTCACCAAACTTCTCGCCGAGCGTTTGTCGGGTAAGACGCAGATGCCGGTTGATGAAGCACGTCCGGGCGACGCAGTGGCGGCCGGCAGAATGTGGCTGGCGCCCGGCGACTATCACATGGTGGTCAAGCGGGTCGGCGCCCGGATCGTTATCCATACCAACCAGGACGCGCCCGAGAATTCGTGCCGGCCCGCGGTCGATCCCATGTTTCTTTCAGTAGCTAACACCTACGGCTCCCATACTCTCGGTGTGGTTATGACCGGGATGGGAAAGGATGGGCTGCGCGGATGCGAAGCGATTCGCGCGCGCGGGGGGCAGGTGCTGGTTCAGGATGAGCCGAGCTCGGTGGTATGGGGAATGCCGGGATTCGTCGCGCGCGCGGGCCTGGCCGACAAAATCGTTCCGCTGTCTGAACTGGGAGCCGAAATCGTGCGACGTACGCGCAAGAGCGATGCTGCGGGGGGCGTGCGAACCTCGGCCGCCGCGGGGGCAAGCCTGTGAGTATCGATCGCGAAGGATTTGAATATGTCAGCAGCCTGGTGCGCCACGATGCCGGCCTGGTAATCGAATCCGGCAAGGAATACCTGGTCGAAGCCCGGCTGCGCCCGTTGGCTCAGGAAGCCGGACTCACCTCGGTCCAGGCCTTCATTCAGCAGCTTCGGATGCCGACCGCGACGGTGATGCGACGACGGGTCATCGAGGCGATGACCACCAATGAAACTTCCTTCTTCCGCGACCTGCACCCGTTTGAAACGCTGCGCACCGCGATCCTTCCGCGGATCATCGAAAGTCGGCGCGACGAGCGGCGCCTGAACATCTGGAGCGCCGCATGCTCGACCGGCCAGGAGCCCTATACGATCGCGATGATCATACGGGAGCACTTTCCCGAGCTGGCGAACTGGTCGTGCCGAATCATCGGAACCGATTTGTCGCGCGAAGTGCTCGCACGCGCCGCGGCGGGCCGCTTCACCCAGCTCGAGGTCAACCGCGGGATGCCGGTGCGCTTTCTGAGCCGGTACTTCGTGCGCGACAAACTGGATTGGGAAATCCGCAAGGAAATTCGCAGCATGGTTGAGTTCATCGAACTGAACCTGTTGCGTGCATGGCCGCCGCTGCCCAGGTTCGACATCATTTTCTTGCGCAATGTTCTGATTTACTTCGACGTCATCACCAAGCGGCAGATCTTTGAAGGCATGCATCGGCAACTCAGGCACGACGGCTACCTGCTGCTGGGCAACTGCGAGACTACTTTGGGGATTCACGACGGCTTCGAGCGACAGCCCGAGGACCGTGGCGGCTGGCATCGCTTCAAAAAGTGAAAAGAGGAATGCTATGGGTTCAAGGCTCGAACGAGACGACATTCATCAGCTTGCCGACCGCATTTGGGAAAGCATGTTTGGTCCCGGATTGGAGGTACTCGACAAGGAAGCACACAGCAGCGACGATCGCTTTCTGACTGGATGCGTGCAGCTCACCGGCGCGTGGGAAGGCGCCGCGGTAGTGAGATGCTCCTACAAGCTCGCGTTCCAGTTGGCTTCCACCATGTTCGGCATGGAAGAGCTGGCTGACGACGAAGTGACCGACGCAGTCGGGGAGCTGGCCAATCTTACGGCTGGTGCGGTGCAGGCCTTGATGCCCTCGCCTTCCGAGCTCTCGCCTCCGTCGGTAGTCGAGGGCAAGGATTACAAATTGATCATCCCGCGATGCGCGGTCACGAATGAGGGTCACTTCCGATTCCTCGATGAGCCGTTCGACATCGCGGTGTACGAGGCGCAGGCTGCCGGGCACGCCGGCCACCCGGATCGGCATCCACTTTCCGAGGACCGAGGCTAGTCTTTATCCAGGGGGGCAGGATCCAAGGCGTCGAGAACTCCGTAGAGCGTTCGCGGGTATCGGGTTGTCATTCGCGGGGCACCGGCGTCATTCGCGGGTAGCGGTGTCATCCGGGGGCAGCAGTTCTCATTTCGCAGGCACTGGTTGTTGTCATTCGCGCCTACAGCTTCTCATTCTCAGGCAAGCGAAGCGCCGAACCCGGAGCGTGACGATCAATGTACCCGCGAATGCAATCGGACCACCAGATCGACAATCTTCGCATCCATACCAATCGATTGCAGAACCTTGGCGCGGAGACTATTCCGGGTCTCATAAACGCGCAATCTGACTCGATTTGACTGCGGAAAAACAACTTCCTTTCGATATCGACCAGCCCTGCATCCTCTCCTGAACCGGTAACTCTAGACAATGAGAAGGTTCGATCGTGCAAGACGCTACAGGAGGCGTCGTAGTAGCCATGGAAACCGACACTACCGCAGTTATCTTGAAGAAGATTCTAATCGTCGATGACTCCCGTTCCAGCCGCATGATGGTGAAGAACTGTCTCAAAGGAGTCACCGGCTTCGAGTTCGAGATCGATGAAGCGGATTCGGGCGATATTGCGTTCGAAAAGTGCAAGCCCGGACTTCATGACCTGGTGCTGATGGACATCCACATGCCCGGCACCGATGGCTACCAGGCGACCAGGCTGATTCGGGCCTGGGAGCGCACCAAAGGCCGCCCCTCGATGCCGATCATCGCCGTCACCGCGATGGATCCCGCGCAGGCAGCCACCAAAACCAAGGACGCGGGATGCACCACCTTTGTCAGCAAGCCGTTGAAACCGGCGGTGCTCAGCGAGGCGATCAGGAAGGTGACTGGCGCCCCACCCGCTTCTGAAGCCGCCGCTGCGCCTGCGCCGCCGCCCAAGGAATCAGGCGGCATGTTTTCCAAGCTGTGGAGCGGCAGCCCCAAGAAGGAAGAAGAGAACGTCGCGCAGGAGGGCCTCAAAGCGATGCGCTCGATTTTTCTCGCCGAGAAGCAGCGCGAGGTCGGCCTTGCCCTGGCCGCCATCGACTCGGGAGACAGCAGTCTCGTGACGCAGCTCGCCTACCGGCTCAAGGGCGAGGGGGCCAACTATGGCTTCCTCAAGATAAGTGAATTCGGAGGAACTCTGGCCCAGGCGATCGAGAGCAAGGACTACAAGACCTCGCGCAGTGTCATCCAGAAGCTAATGGCTTATCTCGCGAAGGCAATCGAACAAGGCGCCGCCGCTTCCTGAGTGACAGGTAAGGTCACCTACTGCCGGAGCAACTGAGATGGCTATGAAAATTGATATCGCGAGCGTGGCGGGCCTCGTAGCAGGTCCGGCCTGCATCATCGCGGGACAGCTACTGGAAGGTGGACATCTCAGCACCTTGATCCAGGGCAGCGCCGCGCTGATCGTGATTGGCGCAAGCATCGGAGCATGTATGCTATCCTTCTCTCCGGTGTTCCTTAAGGCTGCGGCGACTGATGTGCGCAAGGTGGTGGGTGAGACCACGCCCGACAGCTTCGATGTAATCGATCGCATCGTGGACTATAGCAACATCCTCAATCGCGACGGACCGGTCGCGTTGCAGGGCTCGGTGCAGAAGGAGCCTTACCCTTTGCTGTCGATGGCGCTTAACCTGCTCGTCAGCAACATCAATCCGCAAACGATGATGACGATTCTGGAGCGCAAGTTCGCGGAGAACATGCGGCTCAATAATGCCGGCGCCGAGGTCTTCGAGGCAGCCGGCGGATATCTGCCGACCTTCGGCATCATGGGCGCGGTGCTGGGTCTCATCCATACCATGTCGATGCTCAACGAGCCGGCCAAGCTCGGTGAAGGCATCGCGACCGCCTTCGTTGCGACGCTCTATGGAGTCGGCGCCGCGAACCTGCTCGCCTATCCCATCAGTAAGAAGATCCGCGCTCGCGCGCATGCCGAGAAGGAACTCGACAAGATCGTCATCATGGCGATCAAAGGTATCCAGTCGGGTCAGCGTGGAATGACCTTGCGCCAGGCTCTGACCGGCGGGTCCACCACCTCGGCGGCGGTCCGGATGCCGCGCAAGAGCGCCGCCTAGTAGCTCCGCCTGACCTTCCGAGCCTCGCTGCCCAGGCGGGCTCTTCCATTTCCGAGCGATTTCCGTAATAACATTATGTAGAGGGAGCGCGTCTCGTAGTGGACGCGCTTCTATCGTCTGACCTGACCGCACCTCTCCGCGGAATCTTTTTAAGGAGTCATCATTCTTAGATGACCAGAATACGGACTGCCTCTCCACGCAAAGCCGCGGCTAACCGCCGCAACGCCTTGAAGTCGACCGGACCGCGCACCGCGCAAGGTAAAAGATGGTCGCGGCTCAACGCTCTCAAGCATGGCATTCTGGCTTCGCAAGCCGTCATCGTCGCACTCGAGGGCCGCGCGGATCGCAAACTGTTCGACCAGACCGTCGAGGGCCTCGCACAGGACTTCCAGCCGGTCGGCACCTACGAGCAGCTCCTGGTGCAGGAGATCGCCGCCTGCTTCTGGCGCAAGCGGCGTCTGCTGAGGTTCGAGAATCGCGCTGCCTTCGACGCCGTCGAGCTGCCCGCCAGCGAGATCGTCAACCATCCCTACGACAAGCCCATCCCCTGGAAGGATCCGCTATATACCCAGGGCAACCAGCTCACGACCGCGGAATCGATTTACAAGCACTCCGGGCTCGACGCCATCACGCTCCCCAACCAGGCCGATACCATGCGCGTCATCCGCTACGAGGCGGCGATCAATCGCACCCGTGAACGCGCCGTGGCCAGTCTGCGCGAGATGCGCAAGGTGCGCGGCAATGCAGTGCGCCGCCCGGCGGTGCCGGTAGTTGATCGGGAGGCAGCGCGGCGCAACGCGGCCACCGAGCAGGCGAAGATGTTGCCGCCATTCTTTTCCAAACGGGTATGGTTGAACTTGGCGGAACAATACGAAGAAGCATCGGTGGCCTCGGAGGCCGAGCTCGCGCGAATGGAGCGGGCGCTTAAGGCCGAAAATTACCAAACGAAGCCAAAAACCCCAACCGGTGACGAACTAAACCGCAGAGTCAGGGAAGCATTGGCGGAAGGTTTCGGGCTCGCGCAGCACTCCGAGGACTTCGACGACGAGCCGGAGACCCCTCCTTCGGACTGAATCGGCGTCCACTCGGGCCTCGGTCGATACATTTTCAGCTCTCTCAGCAGGCCTTCATTGAAGGTAGCGCCGAGTCTTACCTTTTTTTGCGCCTGACCGAGTTGTCAACCAACACGTCAATGACAATCGGCGGCAGCAGGTTGGAAACAGCGAAGGCTAACCATGCTCATCGCACAGCTAGCCCTTGCTTGAATCCTATGCGTCGGAGGTGCCCCTACCCCCGAAGCATTGGCTATGAGTCTGATTAGTTCGTTACGCGCTTCTCGCGGATTGCCGCAAAGATTTCACCTAGCGACAGGAACACCTTCACCAACTGCGCGAGCTCGGTCGAGTCACCCTCAGACTTGGCCTTCACCAGCGCGCCGATCGCGAACCGATGCAGACTCAGGATAGCCTTCACCACCTCGGGAGTTCCCGACAGGTCGAGGCCGCGATCCATATACCCCAGCAGCTCGATGCATCGCTCGAGGCGAAACTCGGCTTCCGGCGCGCTGCCGCTCCGGTAGAAGTGCAGCGCTTCGTCGGTCCACCGCGCGAGGCGCGAGTAGAGTTCCTCGTAGGCTGACTCGCCATCGAGGCTGATGTTCTGATACTCCGCGTATGCGTTTGCCATCGTCATATCTCCTGGGTGTGCGAGCACTTAGCCGGATACCGAAAGATTGGATCCTGTCCCGGTGTTAGAGTAGTTGGAGGCGATCGCGGTGAAGAGGTCGCCGATCGTCTGGTAGCCCGCCACCGCCGCCTGGATGTTGGCGTACTCCTTTTGGAGCTGGTCGGTGTAGTTGGCCAGGTCATTGTTCATTTGAGTAAGTTGGCTGATAAGCGCGGTTTTCTGAGTGTTGTAGGAGTTAGTTTCGGTGTCGATGAGTCCGGTGGCCGGCGCGATTATCATCGATACCGTAGGGTTCAACGCCGAATACAAATCGCTGATCGACTGGTTAACGGCGGCGGGATCGGTATTCGCCGACAGCGCGAATTTGCCCTGATCGAACACCAGGTTCCCGCTATTCTTGTCCACCGTAATTCCGAGGGTTGAGAGATTCAGCGTGCCCAACTGCGATTGCAGGTTGAACATGGTCGCGCGCAAGCCGCCGTCGCCGGCCAGCGCGGGCGGCGTAGTCTTCGGCACCGCTTGAGTGTTGTAGACGATGTCGCCGATCGCCTTGTTATAAGCGTCGACAAAGTTGCTGATGTTCTTGCCCTGGGCAACCAGGTCCGGTGCGACGGTAATCTTGGAGCTTGTACCAGTGTTGCTAAGCTGGAGGCTCAGCCCGCTGATAGCATTGCTGACGGTATTGGTCTGCGAAACGATGACCTGATTTCCAACCTGGAGCGTCGCGTTTTGTGCGTCACTCACTTTCGGTACGAACGCCGCCGCAGTGAAGCTATCGCCTGCCTTAAGAGTGCCGCTCCCTAAAGAGACCGTGAGACCATCGACCACCGCGATCGGATCAGGGTCGCCGGCTGCGATGTTCAGAGTCCCACTCTCGCCGGAATCGGAAGTCCACTTGAGAGTGAGCGGGTCGGTGCCGAGTGTGCCTCCCGAAACCACCGAGAACTGATAGGCCTGAGAGAGACTGCCGGTATAGGACCCACCGACTGTAGGTGTCGCGGTGCCGGAGACCGAGCTTATGTCAGTAGGACCAACTTGCGCATTAGCGAAGTCAGGCGAGGTCCCGCCGACCAGGTTGCCGGACACCGTGAATGCCGCGGCGGTGCCCGTCGAACTCGCGATCAGTTGCAGCCGATACGGTGCTCCCGGCGCGCCGGTATTGACCACCTGCGCGGTGACTCCAATGTTCGGAGTGGAATTGATTGCATTGGCCAGGCCGTCGAGAGTGTCGTTGCTGGAATCGATGACCACGTTTTTCGCGGCTGCGCCGCCAACCGAGATCGAGATCGTGCCGTCCCCAACATTGGTCGTGTTACTCGCATAGCCTTGCGATGCGATGCTTTGCGCCTGCGCCAGCTTCGAGACACTTACCGAGTAAGTCCCGTTGATCGGCGCGCCGGTAACGCTCGCGGTGAAAGGCGCTCCCGCCGAAACGGTAGCTCCGGTAGGAGGGACGGTGAGGCTGGTCTTCAAGGTATCGAGCGAGTTTTGCACGCTGGTGAAATCGCCGCTGATGGCGCCCAGCAGGCTGATGGCAGTATTGACTCCGACCAGCACATTTTGCTTCGCCGAAATCGGAACCTGGGCAGCGGCGGTTTCGGCGGTCAAGATGGTGCTGAAATCAATCCCGGTGAAATTCGAAAAGGCAATCCCGGTGCTGGTCGACATACAAAGTCCTCGACTAGTTACGCATTCGTCATGCCAATAAGCGATGTCTCATCCACGCACTACCGGCGCAGAGGAGTTAACCTCTGCGCCGGGTTCGATGCGCTTCCAGGTGGACGGACTACTGGAAGAGCGCCAGGAGCTGCTGAGGAGTCTGGTCAGCCTGCTTGAGGACCTGCACTCCCGCCTGCTGCAGAACGGTCTGCTTGCTGAAGGTGGCATAGGTCTGCGCGATGTTGGCATCCTGAATCGCGGACAGCGCCGAGGTCAGGTTGGCCGAGGTCGACTGCAGATTCTGTCCGATGGCCGTGAGCTGCTGCTCGGAAGCACCAATTCCGCCACGATCGCCGGCAATCGTTCCCAACGCGGTGGTGACCTTGGTCAGGGCCGCCTGCGCGTTGCCTTGACTGGTCAAGTCGGTGCCGTTGATCGCCAGGGTCGTGGTGTCAGCTTTGTTGATCGTCAGGGTCAGCTGATCGTTGGCGGTGTTGGTGGCGCCGACCTGGAATGTGGTCGCATTACCCGAGAACAGCGTGATCCCGTTGAACTGGCTGCCGTTGGCAATCTGGTTGATCGAGCTCAGCACGCCCTGGTACTGACCGTCGATAGCTGTCAACTGCGAGCCGTTGAACGATCCATCCGCCGCCTGGGTAGCGAGCTGCTGGGCGGTCTGAAGCAGTGTGCCAATGTTGGACAGTGCGCCGTCAGCGGTCTGCAGGAATGACTGCGCGTTCTGGGTGTTGGAACTCGCCTGGCTCAAAGCGCCGAGGAGGCCCTGGGTTTCCATCGAAATCTGCAGACCTGCCGGATCATCCGCCGCCGACACGATGCGTTTGCCGCTGGACAGTTGGGAGATCGACTGCTGCAGAGCCAACTGATTGTTGGTCAACGAGTTGGTCGCCGTTTGCGCTCCGATGTTGGTGATTAAACTAAGTGACATTGCTCTTTCCCCTTCTATCTCCCACTCGGGAGTAATTTCTCCTTTGGACTATGCCGGTCTAGTAGCGTCCCCTCACCCAGTTTGGACCTAAGTCACTTAGGGCGCTTACGCCGGCACGAAGGAGGTATCCTTCGCGCCGGCTTGGGCGCACTCTGCCAGCGGAATTACTGGAAGAGCGCCAGGAGCTGTTGAGGAGTTTGATCAGCCTGCTTGAGGACCTGCACTCCCGCCTGCTGCAATACCGTCTGCTTACTGAAAGTCGCGTAAGTCTGCGCGACGTTGGCATCCTGAATCGCGGACAACGCTGAGGTCAGGTTGGCCGAGGTTGATTGCAAATTCTGTCCGATGGCCGTGAGCTGCTGCTCCGAGGCGCCGATTCCACCACGGTCGCCGGCAATCGTCGCCAGCGCGGCGGTAACCTTGGTCAACGCCGCTTGCGCGTTGCCCTGACTGGTCAAGTCGGTGCCATTGATGGCCAAGGTGGTGGTATCAGCCTTGTTGATGGTCAGGGTCAGCTGATCGTTGGCGGTGTTGGTGGCGCCCACCTGGAAGGTCGTCGCCGCGCCTGAGAACAGCGAGATACCATTGAACTGACTGCCGTTGGCAATCTGGTTGATGGAGCTCAGCACGCCCTGGAACTGGCCGTCGATCGCAGTCAACTGCGAAACATTGAACGATCCGTCGGCTGCCTGGGTTGCGAGCTGCTGCGCGGTCTGAAGCAGGACACCGATGTTGGACAGTGCGCCATCGGCGGTCTGCAGATACGACTGCGCGTTGGAGGTGTTGGAGCTGGCCTGGCTGAGCGCGCCGAGCAGACCTTGCGTCTCCATCGAAATCTGCAATCCTGCCGGGTCGTCAGCGGCCGCCACAATGCGCTTGCCGCTGGACAACTGCGAGATCGACTGCTGCAAGGCCATCTGGTTGTTGGTCAATGCATTCGACGCTGTTAACGCTCCGATGTTGGTGACTAGACTCAGTGACATGGTGTTCTCCTGACTGCTCCTGGCGAGGAGCGCGCATCTATTGATGCTGTTTTTATTAGCCGGCGGTTCTTCGTAACCAGCTTCTATCAAGCAAACTGCCCGATCGGCCGATCGTGGCGACGCAGGTGGGCGGGTTTAGGAAGCATGTTTCCCTATTCACAAACGAACGTGGTTCTAGGCTCGGCAAACGTACCAAGCTGCTGCGATCCGTTGTGCATCGGGACACTGTGTGTTGCGAAGTGATCTGGCAGCGCGATCCGCGCGGCGCACTCATTCAAAACGGCCACAACGAAAATACCTTTCCTATCGTGATGGCATTTCTCTTGCTGCTGCTTCCCTTGGTATGCCGAAAGATGGTCTCACCGCGCTGGCCGATACCTACGGCCTGGAACGCAACGAACTTCATCAATTGAAGATCCTGGCCGAGAACTTCTTCGATAAGTTGCGCGAGGATCTGCTCGGTTATGTCGGCCGCTCACTCCGCATGGTCGATCTGACGCAGACCACCATCAACTTCGGCGACTTCTCAACCGATGCGGTTTCCGCCCAGCATCTGATGTTCCTGGGATTCGCCGATCAGATCATCGCGGTGATGCGGCTTGATGGTGATCTCGCACTCGCGCTGATCGACTGCATGCTCGGTGGCGGCAGCGCGAAGCCCGCCGCGGCCGAGCGCAAAATGACGGCGGTTGAAGAACGGGTCATCGCGAACACCATCGGCGTCGCCATCGTAAGGACCGCCCAGCGCGTCCTTGGTCCGATGCTTCAGGATGTCATCAACCTGCGCCTGTTGCACATTGAGCATCGGCCAGTGCTGGTCGCCGATACCCTCGCAGCCTCCGAACAACTGGTGACGGCGCGGGTGCGATGCGACGCGGGCACCGCCGGCGGATGGCTGGAACTCGGACTGCCCTTCTCACTCATATACAAAATCAGAACCCGTCTCACTCCGGTCCGACCCAAGGTCGATCCGGTGGCCGGAGGCGAGCATAAGGCCCGCACCTTCCTGAGCGATGCCTCGATGGAGCTGTCCGCGGTTTTAGGACGGGTGACTCTGCCGCTGAGCGGCATCCGCACCCTCGCGCCCGGCTCCGTATTGATTCTGCAGAATGCGCGGCGCGGACTTCCCAGCATTGAACTTCGATCCGGCGACCAGTCGCTGTTCACCGGCATGATCGTGGAACAGGACGGCTGGTACCGATTTTTAATTGACAAGAACGGAGGAACCGATGAGCGACCAAACCCAGATGTCTCCAATGCCTGATGACGGCGCTGCCGTAATGCCTCCGTCGGCCATCAGCCCCGGCAAAGCCGAGCACAAGATTTTCCAGACCAGCGCCAAACACCCCGCCGCGCGGCCGTCCGAAGATCACAGGGACGGCAATGTCGAGTTCGGGGTCCTGCGCCAGGTTCCAATGACGGTCCAGGTCGAGGTCGGCCGCACCAGCATGACGCTGGGCGAGGTCCTCGATGAACTCGAGGTCGGGTCCAGCATCCGGCTCGATCGGCACGCCGGCGACCCGGTCGAGGTCTACATCAATGGTGCGTTGTTCGCGCGTGCGGAAGTGGTGGTCCTTCAGGATCAGATTGGTGCGCGCATCATCGAGCTGGTCGATCCGGCGCAGAACTCGCGTCCCTCGGGGCTTCGCTAATTCCATGGAACCGACAAATTCCGAAATCAATGATTCGGCGCGTATGCCGCGCCAGGCGCCGCGAATATGCCTCGGCCCCAACGCGCCGGCCGAGATGGCCGATTTCATAACCCGCGCCGGAATCGAAGTGCTGCCCTACGCCAACAAACAGCGCGCCTCGATCTACGTCGACTTCGTCGGCGCGCGTCCCTCCGGGGTTGAGGTTCTAAGCATCGATCTCGCGATTAAGGGTTCGCGCGCGCCGCGCCCCGCGGCCGACCTCGCCACCGACCAGTGGCAGACCGCAGCATGCCTGGTGATTTCGCAGGCCCTGCATCTGAAGCCGACGCTGCTCAGCGCCGACCACGCGATGCTGGGCGCGATCCGCAGCGCGATGGGAGTGGCGGCCAGTCAGGTGCCGGTCATCCTGAGCGGCGAGATCGGATCGGGCAAATACAACCTCGCACGCATCATCCATAGCGCGAGCCGCTCCGGCGGCGCATGGCACAGCATCAGTTGCGCGAGTCTGCAGGATGTCGATGTGGAAAATCTGATCGGCACTTTGTCCGGTAGCGAGGGCCGCTCCGGCTCCGTGCTGTTTCTCGATGAGATCGCCGAGCTGACCGATACCGCGCAGATCAAGTTGTTGCAGATCCTTCAGATGCTGGAACGCCGGCCGCTGCTGGAGGAGCGCGAATCGGGCGCTTCGATGCGATTGGTGGCCGCCACCAACCGCGCGCTCGCCACCATCGTGGAACGCGGAGAATTTCGCCGCGAGCTGTTCTGGAGACTCAATGTCTTCAGCCTCGCCATTCCGCCGCTGCGTCAGCGCGCCGGCGACATCGCGATCCTGGCGAAACTGTTTCTGCATCGCGCCAACCCGCGACGCATGTTCACACCGATGGCGTTGCGCACGATGGGCGCCTACACCTTTCCCGGCAACGTCATGGAACTCGAGAATCTGGTCACCCGGCTCGCCATCGCGCCGCTGGGCACCGGTAACAGTTTGATCGATGTGCCCGACGTGCGCCGCCATCTGATGGTGGTGCCGACCGAGGGCGAGCAGCCCACCAGCGGATGGAAAAGCAGCCGCGAGGAAGCGCGCCGCGCGATGATCCTCAAGACCATCGCGGCGGCCGGCGGCAACCGCGCCGAAGCCGCGCGACGGCTCGGCATTACCACCCGCGCCTTGCAGTATCACATCACCAAGGCGGGGCTCTCGCGGCCTTCGGTGCGGGTCAAAACTATCGCGCCGCAAGCACGCGCTCTCGAAGCGCTCGCGCAAAACGCGCCGCAGGCTGCCACCCAGCCGGCCGGAACTCTGACGATATGATTGAAGAAGACGACCATCCACAGCATCCCGATGAGCGATGGCTGGTGTCGTACGCCGACTTCATCACCCTGCTGTTCGCACTCTTCGTACTGCTCTATGCGCTGTCCAATTCGAGCAAGGCCAAGGCGGCGGCGGGAATGAACTCGGTCGCCAAGGCGGTCGGCATGCGCCCCAGCTATGGCGCCGGGGGCAGTCGGCCGGGGATGGCGCAGTCGCCCCAGGTTCACCGGATTGCCTCGCCGCAGCTTACGGCGATCAAGGCCAAGGTTACCGAAGCAGTGAAGAACTATCCCAATTCCGGTCTCTCGATGACCATCGACTCGCGCGGTCTGGTGATCTCACTTTCGTCCACCAAATTTTTCGCCAGCGGCGAAGATGAGATCACTCCGACCCAGCTTCCGGTGCTCGATGCTTTGATCAAGACCATCGCCGAGCTTCCCAACTCATTTCAGATCGAAGGTTTCACCGACTCGATGCCGATCGTCACCGCGCGCTTTCGCGACAACTGGGATCTCAGTGCGGCCCGCGCCTCTACGGTCCTGCGCTATACGCTCTCGCACTCGACGATCAGCCCCGACCATCTCGCGATCGCGGGCTACGGTCCCTATCATCCGGTCGGCGACAACGCGACCGAAGAAGGCCGCGCGCTCAATCGCAGAGTCGAGGTTATCGTCAAACCCGAAGACCAGGAGCGTCCATGAGCAAGGTCATCGCACCCAGCGCCGAGACCCCGCGCAAGTACGAGGTGTGGCGTCCGACCATCCAGCCGCAACGGCGTCTGATCTTCGAGCGCATCCATCATCGGATCGCCGAAGCGTGGTCGCATACGATGGCGGGGTACCTGCCCGGCGACCAGCGCTTCGAATTTGAAGCCCTTGGCTTCGAGGTGTTCCGCGACTTCAACACGCATCAGGCCGAAGGCTCTCAGGTGGTGGTGTTCGCAATCGAGCGCACCCAGGTGGTCGGCTTCCTGCTGATAAGCGGGGTAGTCGCGCGCACCCTGGTCGACACGCGCTTGCGCTTCCGCGACCCGCCGGTGGTGAACCCGGATCAGCCACCCTCCTTCACCCGCATCGAAATGGGAGTGGTGCGCGAAGCGATCCGAGTGATGCTGGCGCGGCTGAGCGAAACTTATGTGGAAGTGGGATTGGGACAAATCGGCGGGGTGCGCGACTGCGAGCGGCTGGGCGATACCTTGATGTTCGCGCCGGAGGATTACCTCGCGGTGCTGCGTTATCGCATCGGTCCCGCTGCTGACGGTTTGCGCGTGACGGTGGCGCTCAGCAGCAACGCGCTCAATGCGGTTCACGAAAGCCAGCATCTTGTCGCCAGTCCTCGCGCGGCCGATCTGGAACGTATCGCCGGCCAATTGCCGGTGACCGTCGATGTGGTGCTTGGGAGCTGGAAGACTTCCATCCGCGAACTGGAACGCCTGCGTCCCGGCGACCAGCTCGTCCTGCCCGACGGCGAAGACGGATGGCTGGCGTCCGGCAAGGTCCGCCTGCGGATGGGCAGCGTCCGCTTCGCCGAGGGCAAGAGCAGCGTCGCAATCAAACGGAGCGCGCGCCTGCGATGACCACAGCCAACCCAACTCTGGATGCCGAGGTGATGGTGTCAGCGGTCATTTCGCGCACCCAAATGCCGGCGGCTTCGGTCGCCGCGCTGGAGCCCGGCGACGTCCTCAAGACCGAACCTGAAATCGGCAACTTGCCCCTGGTACGGCTCACCGTCGGCGCCAGCACCATCGCCCTGGCCTCGATCGAAAAGGTCGACGGGCGCCTGGTCGCCACCATCATCAACCATCGCTCCGACCTCTACGGACGAAAGGACGACACATGGAAACTAACGAAGCCAAACCCGCCGACGGATTGAATCGCGCCTCCCTGCTGCTGATGACGCTGGACAAGCCGGTGCTGGCCCGGGTGCTCAAGCATCTCTCGCCCAAGGAGCTGACCCGCCTGATGACCGGCTACGAAGCAGCCGTCGGCACCGGCAAGGCGCAGAGTTCGCAGATGGCTTCGGTGGGCAAGATTTTTCTCTCCTCGGAGCCTGCAAACTCGGCCTCCACTTTCAAAGATGCGCTGGTGATGGCCTATGGCGAAGACAACGCCGACCAGATCCTGCGCCACGATCAGTGGCGCACCATCTCGGAGCGCGTGAAGCCCGAAACTTTCGCCGCGGTGCTGCGCGACGAGCGGCCCGAGGCGGTCGCAATGGCGCTTTCGCAATTGCCCCCGCGCTTCGCCGCCGAGGTGCTGGGACGCTTGCCGGAACAACTGCGGGCTGAGGCGGTCGACAATCTCGCGTATGCGGAATCGGCGCCGCGCAGCGCGCTCGACGCCATCCTGCGCGCGGTCGAAGAAAGCTTCCACGGCAAGGCGAGTTCTGAAGAAGGCAACCAGAAGGCGGGCGCGAAACGCGCGGCCGCGATGCTCAACCAGCTCGATGCGGACAAAGCCACCGCAATTGTCACCCACATCCGCAACCGCGACGCCAAACGCGCCTCGGCGATCGAGGACGAAATGTTCCACTTCGCCGATTTGCTCAAACTCGATAATCGCTCGTTGCAAACGGTGCTGGTCGAGATCCGGCCCGAGCGCATCGCACTCGCGCTCAAGGGCATTACCGAGGACGAAAAAATTCTGGTCTTCGGCGCCCTCCCCGAACAGGTCAAAGTCGTCGTCGAATCCGAAATGTCGGAGAGCGGACGGGTTCCCGCGCGCGAAGTGAAGGCCGCGCGGCGCGAGCTCACCGAGATGGCCATCAACCTCGATCGCCAGGGCAAGATTCACATCCACGGCGAAGAGGAATCACTGGACTGATGGCGCGGCATCTACATCGCTCATGCTCGCGCCTCGGATGCTACGCTCTGATGCTGGCGACGCTGACCTGCGTCACGGCGTCAATCGCGTCTGCCGGCAATCCGCCGGCAGCGCTTTCCAGCGAGATCGATCCTTACGTCGCGGCGGCACAGGATGCGGGCGTTCCCCTCCACGTGCTGATCGCCGTCGCAGGCGCGGAGAGCGCGTACCATCCGTGGGCGCTCGATATCGAAGGGCGTCAGGTTTTCTGTAAGTCGCGCGCCGAGGCCGAGAGCGTGCTGGCGAATACCGTCACCACCAACGTCGATATCGGCCTGATGCAAATCAACTGGCGCTTTTGGGGACCGCGGCTGGGCATCGCGAAGACCGACCTGCTCGATCCGCGGATCAACTTACGCACCGGTGCGCGCATCCTGCGTGACAGTCTCGACCGCAACGGCTCGATGTGGCGTCGCATCAGCAACTACCATTCGGGCGCGCGCCGTGAGCGCGATCGTTACAACCAGCAAGTCTACGATGCCTACACCCGCTACATGCGTGGACAGGTTCACAAACACGCGCATCGGAAAGCCCGCTCGAAGAGCAACCAGCCCGTCGCTACACCTTCGGTTCGCGACCGCTGATGCTTCTCCGCGAGGCGCGCGCATCGATCGCGTATGCTCCGCTTGGTTCGCGAAGCGGCTGGGTCAGCATGCGGTGAAGACGCAGTTCGTCGGGCTCGCGGAACTCCTCGATGCCGATGGTCATGCCCAGGTGACCGGCGGCGGGCTGCGCGCGATAGGTGCCGAACAGCCGGTCCCACCACGGCAGGTTGAATCCAAAATTGCTGTTGGTCTCCGCGACCACAATCGAATGGTGCACCCGATGCATGTCGGGTGTCACCAGCATCCATCGCAGCCATCGATCGGTTCGGCCCGCGAGATTCAAATTGCCATGATTGAACATCGAGGTTGCGTTGAGCAGCGTTTCGAAAATCAGAACCCCCAGCGCACTCGCGCCGAGCGCGGCGATCACCCCGAGCTTGAACAGCATCGAGAGCACGATCTCGATCGGATGAAAGCGCACCCCGGTAGTCACATCGAAATCCAGGTCGGCATGATGCATCCGATGCACCCGCCATAACACCGGCACCGCATGAAAAACCACGTGCTGCAAATAGATCGCGAGATCGAGCGCCAGCACCGCGGCAATCACCGCGAGCGCATACGGAAGCCGCATCCGGTGCAGCAATCCCCAGCCGTGTTGTTCGCCGACCAGCGCCAACCCCACCGCGCCCGCTGGCAGCACGATGCGAATGATGCCGGTGTTGATGGCCGCGATGCCGAGATTGGCCGGCCATCGCCGCAGCCTCGCATGGGTCCGTGGCCGGCGCGGACCCGCGCCTTCCCACAGTGCGATTCAAACGAAGACGATCGCGAACGCCGCAAGCCGCACGACAATTTCGTAGGAAATCATGGGCGTGAATATTTCATCTTTCCCGAAGGTCCCAGCAATGCCGCCTCGACGGCATCCTGCTCCGGCGCATCCTCCCCAACGCGGAGCATTCGACAATCGACGCGGCTAGCTCTTGTGCTCGCGCTGATACTTCGCCTCGGCCCGCTCGCGGTAAGCGTTGATCTCCTCGATGCCGGGGATGCCGCGCTGGACCTCATCGTCGAACAGAATCGAGATGAGTCCCCAGAATCCGACGATGACCCAGAACGACCCAGCCGCGGCAGGCGGCCACCCTGCGCTCAGCCCCATCATGAGGAGCGCGGTGATGAGTTCGCCCGCCGCCTGGAAGCTATCCACTGTTTAGTTGCCTTCGGCTCCGCCGTGCTCCGCCTCAGGGCCGCTACGCGGCGGCTTCGTCCGCTTCGCGTCTCCTTCCTTATGACGCCTCAGTAGCGCGAAAAATGCAGCCTCTGATTTCTCGACGGGCTTTATTCTCCGGTCCAGTTGGGCTTGCGCTTCTGCGAGAATGCCAGGGGTCCCTCGATCGAGTCCTTCGAATGCCACAGCTTCTCGCTCAGGTCGAAGCGCTTCGCGTTGGCGTCTTCCATCGAGAGCCCGAGGCCGTCCATCGCGGCTTGCTTGGAAGCCTGGATCGATATCGGAGAGCATTCCATGATCTCGCGCGCCCATTTCTCCGCGGTCGGGATCAGATCCTTCAGCGCCACAACCTCATTCACTATACCCCACTTGGCCGCTTCCTGCGCGGTGATGTGCTTGGCGGTCAGCATCATGCCCATCGCGATCTTGAGCGGGATCTGGCGCGGCAGGCGATGCACGCCGCCCGCCCCAGCCATCAAGCCGACCCGAGGCTCGGGTAGTCCGAAGCGTGCGTGGTCAGCCGCGATGATGATGTCGCAGGCGAGCGCAATCTCGAAGCCGCCGCCGAGTGCGAACCCGTTAACCGCCGCGATGATCGGCTTGTAGATGTCGTAGCGCGAGGTGATGCCTGCGAAGCCGCCGCGGGCCTGCTTCAGCACCTCGGAGACCGGCTCGCCGCGATGCTCCGCGGTGTAGCGCAAATCGTTGCCGGCCGAGAACGCCTTGTCGCCGGCGCCGGTGACGATCGCCACCCACATCGCTTTGTCGGCGACGAAGTCGTCCCACACCTTGGTCATCTCGACGTGACATGCCGGATGCAAGGCATTCATTCGTTCGGGGCGGTTGAAAGTGATGTAGCCGATGTGATCGCGCTTGTCGTACTTGACGAATTCAAATTCCATTTCTCGGGTCTCCTTAAACTTGCGACATCTCTAACGGACGAAACCACAGAGACACTGAGGGCACAGAGAAGATGCTGCCCTCAGAAGGGCCTTTCAAAAAAGCTTTCCTAATAGGGCCGCCGCGGCCCGCATCTGTGTCCTACTCTGTGTCTCAGTGCCTCCGTGGTTCTTCCGCTCTGCGCTATTCTTCCTCGAGCAGTTCAAAAAATGCATCGATGCTTTGCATCAACTGGCGTCGGATCTGGGCCCGGGTTCCCTCGATGAGATGCATCGTGACCCGGCCGGTCGAGCCGTCGCCGAGCGTCACCTGCGCATCGTCCACTGAACCGACGGCGCCGTCGTCGAAAATGCGCATCCCATATACCAGCGCGCCCTTCTGCGCTCCCCCTTTCACCAGCTTCAGTCTCCGCGCCATTTGAAACCCTCGTCGAGATGCGACCCCCTCTATACCATCAGCTTGTCCCTCGCGTCACGGTCTCGCGCGTATTTGACAGACGAAGTCGGGCCACCCACAATCGCTTGCGATGCGGAAATTTGCCTGCGCCCTGTTGATTTCGTTCCTCGTCGGTACGACCGGATGCGGCCTGTTCTATCAGGCGGCCTCCGGCTATCGCGCGAACAGAATGCAAAAGACCCTGCAAGCCGGCATGACGATGCCGGAAGTCCATAAGATGTTTGGCGAGCCTGACATCCGCAACTACGTCAATCAGAGCACCGAAATCTGGAGCTATGCCAAGCACGCCAACAACGAGGATGTGACGGCCGCCCTCCTGTATACCTCGGCCAAGGAAGGCGACAAGGGCTCATTCGTGGACCTGAAGTTCGACGACGGCAAGCTGGTTTCCTGGAACGAGGCAACCCATACCATGCCGAAGAAGGAAAGCGGGGGCTTCAGCGCGGGCCTCGGAGGTGCACCGTCGGGAGGCAGCGTCCATTATTAGGGAGCGCCCCGGGCATAAGGCCCCCTGACCGGGATGTTTCAACGGTCTCGCCCGTCGCAATCGCCTCTATACGATAGGAAGACAATGGAGATGCGGCCAGCGCAACTTTCCTGTCGCTGCTTCGTCTTTAAATTGCTAGTCTCAACACTACTTTAGGCGCATACTTGTATGTCGAAGCGGGCATCAGGTCTAATGGGGCGGGGCAATGTTGATGAGAGCTCGGGCGAACCCGGAAATTCCCGGCTACATTCCTAGGTTTATTGGCGCATTTTCATCCTTGGGGAGGACGAGAGGCTTCTCGGTCAGTTGAAGAATGGCCACCGCGCGTAAGAGCTTCGAATCTATTCTTCTGGACAAGTCCTGGATCTCCCAGCAGGACCTGGATCGCGCGCGCCAGCGCAAAAAGCCCGGCCAGGAGCTGACCGACGTCCTGGTTGAAATGGGCGCCTTGGAACCCCAGCGGCTGGCCCGTGCCCTCGCCCAGGAATACCGCCTCCCCTTCGAGGCCCATGTCGATGCGCAGAACCTCGACCTGAAGCTGATCTCCAAGCTTCCCATCAACTACGCCAAGAAAAATCGCCTGCTTCCTCTGCGGATTAGCCAGGGCGAATTGACCGTCGCGATCGCCGATCCCGCCAATTACGAGCCGCTGGACGACCTCCACGTAATGTTCGGGATGCCGATAAACAGCGTCGTGGTGCCGGGCCAGGTGGTGGATGACGCCATCAATCGCGCCTACGATCAGGCCGCCACCACTACCGCCGCCGACCTGATGATCGACCTCGAGGATCAGGGCCTCGATGCGGTCGCGAGCGAACTGGCCAATGAGACCCAGGATCTGCTCGAATCCGACGATGCCGCCCCGATCATCAAGCTGGTCAACGGGATCCTCTCGCAAGCGGTCAAGGACCGAGCCAGCGATATCCACGTCGAATGCTTCGAGAACGAGCTGGTGGTGAGGTTCCGCGTCGATGGCATGCTGTTCGATGTGATCTCGCCGCCGAAACGGATTCAGGCCGCGATCACTTCGCGTATCAAAGTTATGTCGGGCCTCAACATCGCGGAGAAGCGCCTGCCGCAGGACGGCAAAATTCGCGTGCGTATCGCGGGCCGCGATATCGATATCCGCGTCTCCACCATTCCCTGCAACTACGGCGAGCGCAGCGTGCTGCGACTGCTCGATCGCGCGCAGGCGGTGGACAACTTCGATCTCGACAAGCTCGGCTTCTCGGGCGAGAACCTGCGCAAGCTCGATCGCCTGATCCGCCAGAGCCACGGCATCATCCTGGCGACCGGCCCGACCGGTTCGGGAAAATCGACCACCCTTTATGCCGCGCTGAGCCGAATCAATTCGCCCGAACGGAACATCATCACAATCGAGGATCCGATCGAATATCAGTTGCGCGGGGTCGGCCAGATGCAGGTCAACCCAAAAATCGAGCTGACCTTCGCCAGCGGTCTGCGCTCCATCCTGCGCCAGGATCCCAACGTCATCATGGTCGGCGAAATCCGCGACGGCGAAACCGCGGAAATCGCCATTCAGGCCGCGCTCACCGGACATCTGGTGTTCTCGACGCTGCATACCAACGATTCATTCGGATCGCTGACCCGGCTGGTCGAAATGGGCATCGAGCCGTTCCTGGTTTCGTCCTCGATTCTGGCCGTGCTCGCGCAGCGCCTGGTGCGCCGGCTATGCCCCGATTGCCGCTCGCCTTACACGCCGACGACCACCGAGCTGCAGCGCATCGGCATTACCGCGGCGGGCTTCGCGGGCAAGATTTACAAGGCCGCGGGATGCAGGCTCTGCCGCAACACCGGATACCGGGGACGACTCGCAATCCAGGAACTGATGGTCATGGAGGACGATATCCGGACCCTGGTGATGCAGAACTCCGACGCCGCAAGCATCCGGCGCGCGTGCCAGGCCAAGGGCATGAAGCTGTTGCGCCAGGACGGCGCGGAACGGGTGCTGGCGGGCGAAACCACCATCGAAGAACTGCTGCGCGTGACGCAGGAAGAGATCCTATAGTCATCGCGGCTGCATCGTTTTCATAATGCCGGTCTTCGCTTATCGCGGACTCTCTACCCAGGGCCGCACTGTCAATGGGGTGGTCGATGCCGACAGTGCGCGCACCGCGCGCGGCAAGCTGCGCGGGATGGGAATCTTTCCGACCGAGCTCTCCGAAGAGATCGCGGCTCGCAGCGCGATTTCATTTCGCGACTGGCTGCCGAAAATCGGCCGGATCAAATTATCCGGCCCCGATCTCTCGCTCATGACGCGCCAGTTGAGCGCGTTGCTCGGAGCCGGCGTGCAACTGGTTGACGCGCTCGGCATTCTCGCCGCGCAATCGGCCAAGGCGCAGGTCAAGCGGATGATGTCGCAGGTGCGCGAGCGAGTGCGCGAAGGCACTTCGCTGGCCGACGCGCTGGCCGCTCATCGCGAAGTTTTCTCCGATCTTTACGTCGGGATGATTCGCGCCGGTGAGGCCGCGGCCGCGCTGGAGGCGGTACTCGATCGGCTGGCGGACTATATCGAGAGTCAATCGGAATTCGTCGCCAAGGTCCGCAGCGCGCTGACCTATCCCTTCATCATGATGGGCGTGGGCATCGCGATCATGGGCTTTCTGGTGACCTATGTCGTGCCGCAGGTGGCGACCATCTTCAGGGAGAGCCACGCCGCACTGCCGCTGGCGACCCAATTGCTGATCGGCCTGTCGGATATTCTGATCGGCTACTGGTACTTGATACTGCTTGGACTGCTTGGGAGCCTCGCGGGCATCGCGGTCGGGCTTTCCACCGTCCGGGGACGCCGCATGTGGGACACCCTGGTCCTCAAGCTGCCGTATGTCGGCCAGACCCTCATCCGAATAATTTGTGCGCGCTTTGCGCGAACCCTGGGCACCCTGCTGGCGAGCGGAGTGCAATTGCTCCCCGCGCTCGATGCGGTCAAAGGCGTGGTCACCAACGGCCTGTTGCGCGACGCCGTCGAGAACAGCCGCGAGAGCATTCGCGAGGGTCACGGAATGGGCGAGACGCTGAAAATGTCGGGGCTGTTCCCGCCGCTGTTGGTCGAGATGGTGAAGGTCGGCGAGCGCTCCGGCGAGTTGGAGCAGATGCTGGAACGCGTGGCCGACGCCTACGAGCACGAGGTTTCCAATTCGCTCTCGCAGATGACCACCATCCTGGAACCGGTGATGACCCTGACGATGGCCGGAATGATCGTGTTCATGATGATGGCGGTGTTGATGCCGATCTTCCAGCTCAACCAGTTGATGCAATAACAATCGCCTCCATGGAGGACCTTTGCCGATGACACCACAGCAGCGACGACCACGCTCCAATCAGGATGGCTTCACCCTGATTGAAATCATGGTCGTCATTCTAATCCTCGGATTGCTGGCCACCATTGTGGTGCAGAGCTTGCGCGGGGCCACCGACAAGGCAAAGCGGGTCAAGGCCCAGGCCGACATTTCCGAAATCAAGACCGGACTCGATCGCTATTACCTCGACAGCGGCTCCTATCCGACCACCGACCAGGGATTGGCCTCGCTGGTGTCGGCGCCGTCGGGCGGGCGAGTTCCGGCCAACTATGAGTCGGGCGGCTATCTTCAGTCGATACCGCGCGACCCGTGGGGCAATGCTTACTTTTATCAGAGCGATGGCAATTCATACGTGCTGAAATCGTTCGGTGGAGACGGAACGGAGGGCGGCGACGGTAAGAACGCCGACATCGACGGCAGCCAGAATTGAAGATTCGCGCCTTGGCAGCTTCGCTCGGCGGGGCTGCCGAAGCGACCGACCTGCGCATCGCGATTCTTCTCGACGGAGGGAAAGTTAGCCGACCCTCATGACCAGAAATCGTAAACCCATCGAATCCATCGGAGCGCCCGGCACCAGATTCCAGCCAGGCTTTACCCTGCTCGAAATCTCGGTGGTTCTGTTCCTGATGGGATTGATGCTGCTGATCGCGATGCCCTACATCGGCGGGGTCACCGATTCGCAACTGCGCAGCGCCAGTCGCCGCCTGGCCGGCCGCGCTACCTACCTTTACGATGAGGCATCGGCGCGCAAACTGGTCATCCAGTTGGTCTTCGACCTGGACCACAATTCTTACTTCGTGCTGACTGCCGATCCGTACGCGCCCCAGCCGGCTTTTTTTCGCGATAACTCACCGTCGGGCGCGCTGGTCAGACTTCCGAACAACGTCAGGCTCCGCGACGTTACGGTCGAAGGCGTCGGCACCATCTCGCGCGGCACCATCGCTACGCAGTTTTATCCGCAGGGCTATGTGGATGCGACCATCATCCATCTGATCGACATAAAAGGCCGCATCATGACGGTCGGACTCGATCCGCTCACCGGCCAGGTAATGATCGCGCGTGGAGATTTGAGCCAGGCGCGTGCGGCGACCCAATAACGGGTATAATGACGGACGCAGTGACTATTTTGGCGCCATCAAGGCACCGCCGATTCGAGCCGCGACGCCCTACGCTCGCGGTTTTGGAAGCCGGCTTCACCCTGCTCGAGGTGATGATCGCGGTGGGCGTGCTCGGCATCGCAATGCTCGCGTTGTTGTCGTTGCATCATACCAACCTCCAGAGCGTGATTCGCGGCAAGGAGCTGAGCACCGCATCCGTACTGGCGCAGGGCCTGATGACCAATGCCGAGATGGAGCGGGTGCCGAGAATTGGAATTACCTCGGGAGATTTTCAGCGACTGTTTCAAGGCGCCTACCGAAACTTCAAATGGGAGCGGGACGTGGAAGCGTCCGCGATGTTTCCCGACATTCGCAAGGTCCAGGTCACGGTCTTTTATGGGCCGCGCTGGAGCCATCGTTTCGCGCTGGTCGAGTACCTTCACGATCCCACCCCTCAGCTTCTGCCCGGGCAGCAGCAGGTACCGACGCAGACACCTCCCAGCGGGCAGCCTCCGGTGCGCCAGGGAATTTCCTCGGCGACGCCGGGTTCAGGCGTACGCATGCCGCCTGATGGGAGTTCGATCTCGTGAGCATGAGGGCCCGCCTGCATCGATCGCGCGCTAACGCCGGCTTCACGCTGCTGGAGTTGATGCTCGCAATTGCGATCCTCGCGGTCATCCTTTTGATGATCTCCGGCTCCTTCAATGCGGTGGTCCATAGCAAGGTTCATGGCGAAGCGGTTCTCGACGTCGATCGGCAGGGCCGCGCCATCCTGTGGGAAATCTCCAACGAGATCCGCGGCGCGGTGCAGACTCCGTTTCCTCAGAGCATCGTTTTGTTGATCGGGTCGGGGCAGATGCGCGACGGCGCGCCGGTCGATGCGGTGACGGTCTCGACTCTGGCCGGCGCACATCGCCGCGCGATCACCGGCATCGATGCCGAGCAGTTGGTCACTTACGCGGTGACGCCCAATCCGCTGGTGCGTGGATGGTACATCCTGACCCGCAGTCAGCGCAGCGCACTGATGACCGGCAACGCTCCGGTGGGGATGCCGATCCAACTGGCCGACAATCTGGTTTCGCTCCACATGAAGTATTTCAACGGCAACGATTGGCTGGAGAGCTGGAATTCGACTGCGCTTCCGGCTCCTACTCAACTGCCGCTGGCGGTTTCGATCGAGCTGGTGCTCGGCACCGGCCGGCGGCGGGTGATGAACTTTTCAACTCAAGTGGTTCTGCCGATGGCGCTACCGATATGGTGAAATATCTCAGAAGCCTGTTGCATCGAAGCAAGAACGAACGCGGGATAGCCTTGCTGGCGACCATGCTGGCAGTCGCGCTGATGACGATCATCGTGGTGGACTTCACCTCCTCGAGCGCGCTCGGCTATCTGTCGGCGGCCAATCACGCCAACGAAATTCGCGCCGCGTACCTGGCGCGATCCGGAATCAGCGTCGGGCTGGCATTGCTCGCGCAAGACACCCGCGCGCAGCAAGCGCAAGCCGCCGCGGCCGGCGGCAATGGAACTACCGCACAAGGACAGCCGTTCGATTCGTTCGCCAGCGTATGGGCGCTCCCCTTTCCGCCGATGCCGGTCGAGGGCGGGACCATCCAGCTCTCGGTGGTCGATGAGGCGCGCAAGTTCAACATCAACAAGCTCATCAACAACACACCCACTCCCGGCGCTAACCCGAACACCGTCGGCCAAATCAATATCGATGCGGTTCAGCAATTGACGCGGTTGTGCCTGATACTGGGAGTCCCCGTCCAATTGGTTCCCTGCGTACTCGATTGGCTCGATCGCGACAGTATTGAGTCTCCCAACGGCGCCGAGGCTGATTTCTACCTCAAGCTCAGGCCGCCCTATGAGCCGCGCAACGGCCCGATGCCGACGCTGGGCGATCTGCGCCTGGTCAAGGGCGTCGATGACGCAACCTTCGCGAAGCTGCGCAACTTCCTGACCGTCGCGCCCGAGACCGGAGTGAATCCCAACACCGCTTCGCCGGAGGTGCTGGCGTGCCTGGAGCCGGAACTGACCCAGGATCCGAACATCGTCAAAGCAATAATCCAGGCGCGCGCGATTCGACCATTTTCGATGGTGACCGATATATCCAATCTGCCGGGCGTGAGCGGAGTGCAGAAATTGTCCAAGGACTTAACTCTGCGCGGACAATACTTTACCATTACCGGGGTGGGAAATTACGCAGGCGCGCGCAGGCTCGTAACTGCCGCCTTTCGCCGTAATCCTGATGGTACGGCTTTTCTTGGCAGTTGGCAGGAAGAATAAGCACCGACCTTTATGCCTCAGCGAATAGTCGCCTTGGAAATGCCGGGGCATACAGTTCGAGCGGCGGTAGCCGAACGCACCTGGAACGCCTTTCATATCGAAGGCGTGTTCGAGGAAGAGCGCCAAATCGGCGAAGCCGACCTGGAAGGCGCGCTGAAACGCATCCTGGCGAGAACCGGCACGCCGGATGTCGTCACCACCTCGATCGAGAGCGAGTTCGTCGTCAAACGCCTGCTCGAATTGCCATTCAGCGATCTGCGCAAACTGCATCAGGTGGTCCCCTTCGCCCTCGAAGAGCATCTTCCCTTCCCGGTCGACGACGCAGTAGTAGCTTTCACGCGGGTCGGTTCGGATGAAGACACAACGCTGGTTATAGCAGCATTAGCACGCAAAAGTGACTTAAGCCACCATTTAGAGCTACTGGCGAAGGTGGGCATCGACCCCAAAACGGTGACTCTTTCGGAGCTCGCGATAGCCCGGCTGCTCTCGCGCTCGCAAACTGCCTCCACAAATGCGCATCTTTTGATGGATATCGAGCCGACCTCGACCTCGATGGTGCTGCTCGATTCCGACGGTACGCCGCGCGCGCTGCGCACCGTGCAAGCCGGCATCACCGCCGATGAAGAAGGCCCCATCGCCGAGGCGCATGCGAATTCGATCCTGAGCGTCGCACGGCAAACTTTGCTCGCGCACTCCTCCGACACCGACGGCCTCGACGTCATCCTGGCCGGGTCGGCAGCGGGCATCCCGTTGCTGCGCGAAGAATTGTCCGAGGCGCTCTCGCTCGCGGTCCGCGATGCGGCGGAGTTCGATTACTCCTTCCTGCTCAATGGGATGCGGCCCGACATGAGCCGCTTTGCCGGATGCATCGCGATGCTGCTCAGCGAGCTGCCCAACAAGCCCGCCGAGCTGCTCAACTTTCGCCAGGGCGAATTCATTTTCAAAGGCCGCATCCGCGGCGACCTGACCGCTTTCTATACCACCGCGGTTATCGCAGCCGTCGGAATCCTGCTTGGCCTGACCCACTTCGGGCTCGGGGTCGGCACCCAGTTGCATCGCCTGCATTTGATCAATCGGCAGATCGCGAGCATGACCGTTCCCGCTCTTGGTCCGCATCCGCCCAAGGATCCGGTCGCCGCGTTGCGCACCGGCATCATCAAGATGAGCAAGCGGCTGGCGCTCATCGGCGGCAACAGCGGAAAGGATTCGCCGTTGGAAGCGCTGCTGGCAGTCTCGCGCGACGTTCCCAAGCGGTTCCCGGTCGAGATGCAGGACGTGCTGGTCGACGAATCCGGGCTCCGGATATCGGGCGAGGCCGATTCGTTCCAGACCGTCGACCAGATAAAAAAATCGCTCCAGCAGGATGACTACTTCGGCACCATCGAGGTGAGTCACGCCAAAGCCGGCACCAACGGCAAGGTCGAATTTCAAATCGAGGCGCGCTTCAAAGACGCGATCGTAACCGAATGATGGACCGTCTGCGCAGTCTGGCGAATCGGCTGCTCAAGCTCCTGTACCGGGTGCGGGAGCCGCTGGATCCGTATCTCGATCGAGCCCGCGCTTCGATCGATCCGCTGCTGGTGCAGCTACGCTCGCGTTATCAGAAACTGGAATCGCGCGAGCGGATGCTGGTCAAGATGGCCGGCGGCCTGTTCGCCCTGTTCCTGGCCTACAACCTGATCTACCTGCCTATCTCGAATTGGCGCGATTCGCTCGATACCACCCTCGAGACTCGCCATCGCGAAATCGGCCAGGTCCAGCAGTTGGTGGATACCTACCTGCTGCGCAAGAAGCAGCTCCATGAAGCGGAACGCAACACGGTTCCGATCGGCAAGGAGTTTTCCTTGTTCTCGGTCATCGAGAATTCGCTCACCACCACCGTCGGACACGACAAGATCGCCTCGATCACTCCGGGCGCCGATCGCAAACTCTCCGACGGCTTCCTGCAGTACAGCGTCGAGCTCAAGTTGCAGAACGTTAGCCTGGGCCAGATCGTCGATGCACTCTTCGGCGTCAAGACCTTGTCCGCGCCGGTGGCGGTTTCCAACATGCGCATCACCCGCCGGATCCAGGATCCTCACACCTACGATGTCGAGATGACCTGCATCGCGCTGGCCAAGGGCGCCTGACCGCGCGCGAGTTACGCGGGTGGGCGTGCTATCTTCGCCAGCTAGATGGTTTTCGATTTTTTCCGCAACCACGCAATTCGGATCGGCTACGCCATTATCGGCGTGCTGGTGTTCTTCGCCTTTCTGCTCGCCACTTTTCCCTACACCCAAACGCTCACCGGCGTGCTCGCCCCGATGGGACTGCGCCTGTCCAGCCGCGACCAGGGAATGAGTTTTCCCTTCGGCGTGAGGATGGACGGGGTGATGCTCGATTCGCCCGACGACGGCCGCGCATTTTTCCAGAGCGACAAGTTACGCATCACTCCCGCCTTCCTCTCATGGCTGACGGGCTCGCCCGCCGTGAAGATTAGCGCCGATGCATATGGAGGCAGCTTCGACCTGCACGCGCGCCGCCGCGGCGATGCCACCGAACTCAGCTTCAACGGCTCGGACCTGCACCTGGAAAGCTATCCTGCCCTGAGCGCGATGGGGGTGAACGTCGCCGGAATCATTTCGGGCACCGGCGACGCCTACATTACGCGCGACGATATCGCCGCGGATCGTGGCACGATCCATCTTACGGCGTCGGACGCGTCGTATCGCGTCTTTGCCGGGACGCCGCCGCTGAAGCTGGGCAACCTGACGGCCGTCGTCAAACTCGACAATGGCAAGGTTACCATCGAGCGTTTGGAGAGTGCGGGCGGCGACTTGACATTTTCCGGGCGCGGCGTGATCGAATTGGAATCGAATCTCCCCGACAGCGCGGTCGCGATAAAGTTTCAGCTTGCGACCACCCCAGTGGGACGCGAGCGGCTCGGCATCCTGCTCAACTTCCTGCCGCATCCTCCGAACGCGACGCCCTACTTTCTGCACGGCACGCTGGCCGCCCCCGGGCTGTCATAAGGAGGCCCTACGGCGCGCTATCGGCAACGCGAGGAACGCGCGCGGCATAACTAGCGCGGCGCGGCCTCGAAGAACTTCACCACCGCCTGATGGTAGCGCTGGTCGCCCGGCGCGTTGAGATGATCGCGGCCCTCCAGCTTCAGTAGCTGCGCACGAGGAATCATGATCGTGATATCCTCCGGCCTGGTCACCAGTTCGTCCCTGCTGCCGACGACCACCAGCACCGGCACCGCGTTGTTGGTGAATTGACTCGGCGCGATGGGTTCGCGATCGGCGGCCATGCACGCGGCCAGCGCCTTCAGGTCGTTCTGGTTCGCTTCGGCGAATTCGCGGAACAGACGCGCGCGCGGGTCGGTCACCTTCGATTTGTCCTCGGCCAGCAGCGCGGCGACGATCGGCTTGCGCGCATTGGGGTCCGCCACTCCCATCCCGGCGCCGATGCCGCCCAGCACCACCGCGCGAAAACGCTCCGGATGCCGCGCCAGCAGGCCCATCGCGATGCGCCCGCCCATCGAGTAGCCCATCAGCAGCGCGCGCTCGATGCCGAGGTGATCCATCAGGCGCGTAACGTCGTCCTCCATGGTTGTCCCGCCGTAGGCTTTTACGTCTTGCGGTTTATCGCTGGCGCCGTGCCCGCGGCAATCAAGCGCAATCACCCGGTAGTGCGGGGTGAGCGTCTTGTACCATCCGGTAAGGCCCCAATTGTGTTCTGCCTTGGAGGCGAATCCATGCACCAGGATTGCCGGATCGCCGCTGCCCTGATCCTCGAAATGAATCTTCACGCCATTGGAATCGAAAGACGCCATTCGCCGATCCTCCCGATGTGGCTCGCGCGCCGAACGTTGATCTCCGGATGTTGCGGTCGCGATCCAATCGTTACACAATCGCGCATCGATTCCGAAGTGAGAAGACTCATGGCTGATGCGAAGCAACTCGGACTCCATTTGTCGATCGGCGGTGGCGCGCATGCCGAGCGCCTCGCGCTCGCGAAAAATGCCGAAGACCTCGGCTACTCGTCGCTGTGGGTCGCCGAGGTCTCCGGGCCCGACGCGCTGGTGACGCTCGGCGCGCTTGCGGTCCAAACCTCCAAAGCGGAACTCGCAACCGGCATCGTCCCGATGCAGATTCGCACGCCGGGGGTGAATGCGATGGCGTTTCTCACCATCCACGAACTCTCGGGCGGGCGCGCCATCGCGGGCCTCGGAGTTTCCAGTCCGATCATCGTGGAGCGATGGCACGGCGCGTCGTACCGCAAGCCGGTCACCGCGATGCGCGAATGCGTGACCATCATGCGTCAGCTCTTCACCGAAGGTAAGTCGAAGTTCGCCGGCGAGATCTACAAATCCGATTTCCGCCTGGGAATGCGCTTGACCCAGAAGCGTCCGCCAAAGATCTACCTGGCCGGACTCAACGCGCCGATGCTGCGCCTGGCGGGCGAGCTTGCCGATGGCGTGCTGATGAATTATTCGCCGCCCGAGGCGATGCCCGCGATGATCGAGGAGATCCACGCGGGTGCGAAAAAGGCCGGCCGCAATCCCGCCGACATCGACGTCGGCGTCTACGTCAGGATGTGCATTACCGACGAGGAATCCAAGGCGATCGATCAGTTCCGCCGCGAGCTAGCGACCTATGCCTTCGTGGATTCCTACAACAAGATGTTCGCGCGCTACGGATTGGCGGATGAGTTCGCCGAGGTGCGCCGGCTCTGGAAGGAAGGCAAGCGCGACGAAGCCCCGCATGCGATCAGCGATGCTTCGGCGCGCAGGATCGCGGCCTTTGGTCCGCCGCAGGTCGGGCGCGACTTCGTGGCGAAGTTCCGCGCTGCCGGCGTCACCCATCCGGTGGTATTTCCCATCGGTCCCGGCGCGACCATAGCGCGCGACGCCGACCACACTATGCGCGCACTGGCCGGGGCGTAGCCGCTAGCGTCCCTTGTAGTTGGGCTTGCGCTTTTCGATGAATGCGCGAGGCCCTTCCCTGGCGTCCTCGGTGCGCATCACCTCGCGCGCGATCTCGTCCTCGATCTTGAATGCCTCTTCGAACGGACGCCCGGAACATCGGCGCACCGCTTCCTTGATCTTGCGCACCGCCACCGGACCGTTGGCGGCGATGGCTTCCGCGAGTTCCTCGGCCTTCGCGATCAGCTTTTCCTGCGGCACCACGTAGTTGATGAGCCCGAGGCGCCACGCCTCCTGCGCATCGATGCGATTGCCGGTGAGCAGTATTTCCATTGCCTTGCAGTACGGGACCTGCCGCTGAAGTCTTGCAAGCGAGCCCGCCGCGGGGATGATCGCCCACTTCACTTCTTGCAGCCCGAAGCTTGCGTTCTCCGATGCCACGCGCAGATCGGTCGCCTGGATGAACTCCATTCCGCCCGCGATGCAAAATCCGTTTACCGCCGCGATCACCGGTTTCGGAAAATCGTACTTCCGCAGCAGCGCCATATCGCCGATGCGGCGATTGCCGAGCAGCTTTTGATCCCACTCGTCCTCGGGTTTGCGCGCGCCGGTGAAAAGCGGAATCAGCTTGCCAAGGTCGGCCCCCGCCGAGAAGGCGACCTTGCCCGCGCCGGTCACGATCACGGCCCTGACGTCGTCGTCTTTTTCAGCCTCGTCCCAAAAGCCGCCCATCAGCACCAGCAGCTCGGGATTGAAGGAGTTGTGGACCTCGGGACGATTGAAGGTGACGTACGCGATGTGATTGCGCTTCTCGATCAATACGGCGGGCATGGCGGCATCCTCTTTGCTCTATCGGTTGCGCGCGACGCTAGCACGGAGGCGGCTTTACGGGCCACTTCGCATGCCGATATGATCGTTAATCATTGCCGCGAAATCGCGCGCGTCCCGCGGAGGAAGAATGAGGCCTGTGTCGAAAACTCAGTTGTCGGTGCTGTCGATTGTGCTGCTACTGTTTGTTTCGATGCTCAGTCCGATCTGTACGACCTCCGCGCTGGAACCGCCCCGCATCATTCCGCATTCCGGGTCCATCAAAAAACCGCCGCCCGAGCTTTTCAAGCTTCTCAAATCGTACTTCTCCGATCGGCTCGAATCGAAGTTCGAGCTGGTCAGCGCTGATGAGAAGGCGGGCACAATCGTTGCCAGGCAAACCGGTATCGACTCGGCCCGATGGAGACAGTGGGCGGCCTGCCAGACCGACCCGATGCATATGATTTATCAACTCGACGATGCGATGGTGACGCTCACCATCAAGCTCGACCCGGGCGCGCGCAAAACCACCTTCATGACGGTGAGCGCGGATTTCCAGGGCCGCTACGGACTCGCGCAGGACCAGACCACCATCGCATGCAAATCGACCGGCGTGCTGGAAAATAACCTCCTCGCGTTCGCCGGCGCACCAATGACCGGCGCGCGCGACGCGACCACATCGACGGCGCCGGCACCTTGAGTAATCCCGCCGCACAGGATTTCCTCGAAGCCCAGGTCGCGGCCGCCGACGCGCACGCAGCCGCGGCGGCGACGGCGTTTCCCGCGCCCGACCAGTTGCGCTCCCGCGACATCTTTCGCCTCGCGCCGCGGGTGTGGCCTTTCATCCGTCCTTTCAAACGACACCTGGTTTACCTCGCCCTCGGAGTGCTTCCCGGCCTGCCAGGCGGGCTTTTCGCACTCGCATTGCTGGGCGTGTTCTTCGATGCGGTGGGACAGGGCAAGCCGCTCAATCAGTTTCAGGCGTGGATGCTGCAGGTTCCGATGACCGCGGATCGCCACCTCATTCTGTGGCATGCGTGTGTGTTCACCGGGGTGGCGGTGATCATCACGGCTCCTTACGGCCTCGGACTGGTGGCCTACGGGATCTGGATCCTGCAGCGGATGACCAACCAGTTCCGCGTCGATCTGTATTCGCGCTTGCAGGAACTGAGTTTGCGCTTTCATTCGGAAGAGAAAATCGGCGACGCGATCTTTCGCATGTTCCAGGACTCCGCCGCGATTCCGCACGTCATCAACGGCCTCATCATTCAGCCGCTGCACTCGGTACCGCTGGTGTTGGTGAACCTCCTGGTGCTGGCCGCGTTCGACTATCATGTCGCGGCGATCGCCGCGGTGCTGATTCCCGCGAACCTCATCGTCGCCGCGCTGTTCGCGCAACCATTGCGCCGCGCATTTCTGGCGGAGCGCGTCGCAACCGCGCAGGCGACCACCCGCATCGAGGAGACGCTCGCATCGATCAAGGCGGTCAAGGCGTTCGGGCGCGAAGCACCCGAGAGCGAGCTCTACGCAGTCGACAACTGGGAATCGTTCATGGCGGCGCGCCGCGCCCGGATGCTGTTCGTGATCTATCGCGTAATTATCAGCACCATACGCTCACTCGCTTACGTTGGAGCGGTTTACTTCGGCGCGCAGCAGGTGCTGCATGGCGGTGTCTCCGGCGCCATCCGCGCGGTCTTCTCACTCGGCGCGTTCCAGGGCGCGCTGTGGATTTTCGGCAGCCAGAGTGCCCGGGTGCGCAATCTGACCCGGGTCTGGGGAGCGCTGCAGGATGTCGGCGTCGCGCTCTCGCGCGTGTTCGAGATGATGGCGAAACTGCCGGAGGAAAAAGTTCGCAGCGGTAATCAGATCCCGCCTGCTCCGGCACGCGAGATCGCTTTCGACAACGTCACCTTCTCCTACGACACGCGATCGACCGTCCTCAGCGCAGTGAGCTTCCACGCCAAGGTCGGCGAGATCACCGCGATCGCCGGTCCCAGCGGCTCGGGAAAGAGCACCCTCATTGCGCTGATGCTGCGCTTCTTCGATCCGGTCGCGGGCCACATCGCGCTCGATGATCACGACATTCGCGCGCTCAAGCTGGAAAATTATCGCCGAATGATTTCCGTCGCGTTGCAGGAGAACCCGCTCTTCACCGCGAGCCTGCGCGACAACATCGTCTACGGGCGCATCGATGCCACCGAGGAGGAAATCCTCCATGCCGTCGCTCGCGCCGGACTGGCGGAGTTCGTGCGCTCGCTGCCCGCGGGCCTCGACACGGTGCTGGGCGAAAAAGGTTCCAAGCTCTCCACCGGCCAGGCGCAGCGCATCGGGTTGGCGCGCGCATTTCTTCGCGACGCTCCGATCCTGATCCTCGACGAGCCGACTTCCGCGCTCGATTCGGTGATGGAAAACCTCGTGATGCGTGGCATCCGGGAATGGATCGATGAACGTCCGCGTGAGCGCATCGCGCTGCTCGCGACGCATCGGCGCAGCACCGCGGCGCTTGCCGATCGCATCTATCAAATCGCCGATGGGCGCGTCTGCGAGGCCGACGAAAATGCCTTCGAGGTGACCCGCATCGCCGAGGTGTCCAATGGCTGAGCACGCCGCCGCGATCGCAGCGATAGACGCCACTCGCAACGGTGCGCCGCTTACGCCTCGCGATTCGCGCGCGCAGGATATCTACGCGAGCGAACGCGGCTCGCTGAGTTTCCGCGAGGCGCTGCAACTGCTGCGCCGAAGCTGGCCGTTCTTCGCAAGGCATCGGCGCCTGGTGATCCTCAAATCCTCGATCGCGATCTCTTCATTGCTGCTCTTCCTGCTCACTCCATGGCCCATGAAGATCATCATCGACAACGTGATCGATGCGCACCCGCTCAGCGGCCTGCCCGGGCGCATTTTGCTTCCGTTGGTAGGGACCGATCGCGTCGCGCTGCTGATGCTGGTGGTGGGCTTTCTGATTCGTGACCGCGCTGTTAGCCGGGATTTCCGGCGAGGATCCCCAATCCGTCGACACCGAAGTGGGTAGCGGCGGTCTCGACCAGGCGGGCGCGAGCGGCGGCGCGGCCAACAATGGATGGAGCCTCTGGAACGGGGCCCTCGGCCTGCTCGAGACCTCGGTCACCCTCGATCTTTCGCAGCGGGTCAACCAGGATTTGCGCACCTCGATCTACGCGCGCTTTTTGCGGTCGCCGCTCGGTCTGTACGGCGATCAGAAAATCGGTGATGCGGTGTTTCGCGTCATGAACGACAGCGCCAGCATCAGCGAGGTTTTCTATCGCGGAGTGCTCGGGCCGGCGATGTCGATCACGATGTTCGTCTGCGCGTTCATCGTGGTCACCATGCAATTCTCCAACGAGCCGCTGATTCCGATCGGTTGCGCGTTGCTGCTCCCGCTTATCGCGATCGGAGGAGCGTTCTTCAGCCGCGTCTTTCGCGATCGCTCGCAGACGATGCGCGAGCAAGGCAGCAACGTCATGGCGGTATTCGAGGAGCGTCTCACCAACGTGCATCTGGTCAAGGCCTACGGCACCGAGGCGCGCGAGACTCATGCCGTCGATACCGCGAGCTGGAAATCCTACAGCTCGACGCTCAAGTTCATCGGATTCATCTTCGCGATGGTGGTGGTTCTCACGCCGCCGATCCTCTTCCTCGTCATGAGCGGCCTTTATCATCTGTTCGGCGAAGTCATCGACAAACGCCTCACCCTCGGCGACGTGGTGCTGCTGATGAGCTACGGCGGGATGCTCGCGCGGCCGATGGGCGACCTCGGTGGGACCTGGGCCACGCTGCAGGCGCCGATTTCCGGGCTGCGCCGGGTCTTCAGCGTGCTCGACCGGCTGGACGAGGATCAGGCGCGCGGCGGCGAGGTCGAGCCCGGGAGAATCGCGCGCGTCGAATTTCGCAATGTATCGATCGCATACGACGACGCGGTTCCGGTGGTGCGAAATATTTCATTCGAGCTTCACGCCGGTGAGCTGGCCGCCTTCGCCGGACCGAGCGGAACCGGCAAGACTACCATCATTTCATCGATCCCGCGGTTCATCGAGCCGTGCGCCGGAGAGATTCTGGTCAACGGAATTGACGCGCGACGGGTCTCGCTCAACACGCTGCGAAAGAGCATCGGTTTTGTTTTTCAACAGGAAGCGCTGTTCTCGCGATCGATCGCGGACAACATTCGCTACGGCGTTCCGGATGCTACCGATGCGCAGATGCGCGAGGCCGCCCGCATTGCCGGCGCCGCCGACTTCATCGACGCGCTGCCCGAGAAGTACGAGACCATGCTGGGGCGGCGCGGCGCGCGATTGTCGGTTGGCCAGAAGCAGCGCATCGCGATTGCGCGGGCGCTGATTCGGAAGCCGGACATGCTGGTGCTCGACGAGCCGACCGCGCCGCTTGATCCGGGATCGGAGGCGGACCTGATGCGCACGCTGCGCGAGATCGCGCGCGATCGCATCGTGCTGATCGTCGCGCATCGCGCCGGCACGCTGGCCGCGTGCGACCGCATCCTGTTCGCATCCGACGGCGCGATGGTCGCGACCGGCTCCAACGACGAGCTGCGCCGCACCTGCGCGCCCTACCGCGAATATCTCTCGGTCACCGAATCTGAAATCGCGTCCTAGCCACTACGCGGGAGTCGCGTTGGCCCATTGCGCCGGCGGCATCGCGGGATAGCTGGTCTCGACCGGCTTGGGCTTCACGATACCTCGCACAGCGTTGAGCGCGGCGCGCCCCAGCAGCGCTGGAGCAAACAGATCCGACGGCGGCCGCAGCATGTGAATGACTTTGCCCACCGTCATCCTCACCACCGGATCGTCAGCGGAGTACGCCATGATCAGTCCGAAGATTGGATCGAAGATTCGATTCGACATCGGCCGGTGCCCGACCACGCCCGGAACCGAGAAGTCCGCGCCGGTCGCCATCCCCCACGGCGCTTTTTGAAGTTGCGCCTGCGCGACGTAAAACTTGCCAGTCAGTTCAGCGTGATCGAGGCCGAACTTCACGATGGTATCGCGCAAGGTCAACGCGGACAGCGCGCCGGTTGTCATGCCCTGGCCGTAGACCGGGTTGAATGCGCATGCGGCGTCGCCGAGCGCGACAAATCCCCCGAGCTTGGCCGGCCACTTGTCGTAGCGCCGCCACCGGTTCGCCATCGAGCGATGCGAGTAGACGGTCGAGATCGGCTCGGCAAGCTTCACCGCTTCGGCAATCAGCGGCGAACGCAAGCGGGTGAGCGTCTCCATGTAGCCGGCCTCATCGCTGGGCGGATAGCTCTTGCCGATGCCGGCCACGGTGACGACCCATCGATCGTTCTCGACCGGAAACAACACTCCCGCGAATGGATTCTCGCCGACCTTCGGATCGATCCAAGCGGCCTTCCACCACCACTCCTTGGGACGTTGCGCGGGCGGCGGCGCCTGGAACCACCGCGAGGCATAACCGCTGTGGCTGTCGACGACGATTTCCTCGGGCGCGGGAAGGCCAATCTCCTGCAGCCAGTTGGGCGCCTTGGAAGAGCGTCCGCTCGCATCGACGACAAAATCGGCGCGCAACTCTCCGGTGGTTTCGCGATCGTCACTCGAAATGGTCTTCACCCCAAGGACGCGCGAGCGATCATCGTTGACGATCAGCCCGGTGATTCGCGTCCGCTCCACAAATCCGACATTGGCATGCTTGCGCAGCAGCTCCCGCACCACCGCCTCGAGCAGCACCCGGCTGCCGTGCAGAAGCTTGATGCCGTAGACCTCGCGCGGCGCCCATCCGTTGGCGCGCAACGCGGCGAAGTCCCATCCGAAATCCGTGTCGAGCGCGCCGCGCGACAACACCGTCTGCTCGAATCCCGGGAACAGGTTCTCCAGTTCCAGCCGTCCTCGCGCGAGGAGGACATGCACGTGCCGGCTCTGAGGAACTCCCGCGCGCTCGAAAGCGCCGTCGGGATAGTGGTCGCGATCGACGATGGTAACTTTCTCAAAATGGTCGGCGAGAATCCTCGCCGCGCACATCCCCGCCATGCTGCCGCCGATTACGATCGCGTGTGGTTGTTTGGTCATCTGATTGCTCCGGACGAGTGCGTGATTTCAGGCCGGCGAGCGTTTGGTCTTCTTCTCGCTCAGCCCGTTGAGAACGATGTCGAGTGTTTGCGCGATGGCGGCTTCGATATCGAGTCTGCCGCCGCGCCGCGCCCATTCGTAGATCAGCGCGAAGTAGGTGGCGCATAGCGCAACCGCCGCCAGCGCCGGTTCGATTTTTCGGCGAAACTCGCCCGCCGCCTGCCCGCGCCGAATGACAGCCGCGATCAGCGAGACGAGATTCTCAGTCTGTTCCTGGTGCGACTCCAGAAACATCGGGGGTCGCGAGAGCAGCTCGCTGACGTGCAGTCTCACTACCTCGGGCTGCTGCATCGCGCGTTCAGCCAGCATCTTGAGGGCCGCCTTCAAGGTTGCGGTCGCGCTTCCGTGCGAGGCGCGAATCAACTCGGCGAGGCTCTGGTTGGCGCGGATACCGTATTCGGTCAGCAGCGCCTCTTTGGTCGGGAAGTGCAGGAAGAAAGTGGCGCGCGCGACGTCGGCGGCGTCGCAAATCTCCTCGATGGTAACCGCGTCGAAACCGCGGCGTAAGAACAGGTTCATCGCGGCCGAGTAAATTTCCCCGCGGGTGCGCTCGCGTTTCCGATCCCGCCGCGACGGCGCGATCGGGACGGAAGATGTTCCTCTATCGATGGATTCCGCCATAAAACTAGACTCTAGTCTAATAACGCACCCTGGTGCGCCAATCAAGCGCGATGCGACGATCCATGGCTTTCGGGAATTTGCCGGTCGCGATATAAAGACAGGGTGGCGGCGCGCTCAATGCGCGCATGCGGGGAAGAGGTTTTAGTCTTGTCGCAAAAGGAAAATCGCAAGCCTGTCGCGCCCGAGAAGAAGGTCATCATCGACTTCGATATGCTGCGCAAGGTCTCGGCGCGCAATTTTCGCGACCTCGGCGGACATCCCACCCAGGAGGGTCGCCAGGTCAAAAGCGGTCTCATCTATCGCTCCTGTCACCTGGCCAGTGTTCCCGAAGAGCATCCGCTGCACGAAGTAGGATTGCGCACCCTCGTGACGTTGCAGAGCCGTATCGAGGTGACGCATCTCGGGCGGCCCGACGATTCGGTGCTGAAAACCGTCCGATGGGAACACATCCCGATGGGCGACGTGTGGTTCGAGGAACGCAACAAGGATCTGTTCACCCGCGAGGAAGGCAAGGAACATCTCTTCCTGGTAATGACGCTGGTCACCGACTGGCAGCGCTTTTATCGATTGCTCGCCGAGCCCGACGTGTACCCGCTCCTGTTTCATTGCTCGGCGGGCCGCGATCGCACCGGCGTCGGCGCGGCGATGCTGCTCGATCTGCTGAACGTCGATCGCGATCGGATCGTGCAGGACTTTCTGGAGAGCAACGAGGTCTTCCCCGCCGCTCCGTTAAAACCGAAACAACTGGTGCCGGTGTTCGAAGCTATCGACGAGGCCGGCGGCATCCGCTCCTTCATGCGCGATGTGATCGGCGTCGATGAGAAACAGCTCGACGAGATCCGTGACCGCCTGCTCGAAGATTGATAGATCTTCGACATGGCGTTGTACGACACCATCGGTCGCACCTACGACACCACCCGCAAGGCTGATCCGGACATCACGCGATGCCTCGCGCGGCTGCTGAATCTGCGAGCGGGCGCGCGTTACCTCGATATCGGATCTGGGAGCGGCAACTACACCGTGGCGCTGCAGCAGCTCGGCGCACGGATGTTCGGCGTCGAGTTGAGCGACACCATGCTGGCGAAGGCGCGCGCGAAACATTCCAGCGTCAACTGGATTCAAGGTGACGCTGAGTCAATTCCGACCGCAGACCGAACCTTCGATGGTGTAATCGCCACCGTCACTATTCATCATTGGCCGAGCTTGAGACCCGGATTCGATGAGGTTTTCCGCGTGATGAAGCCCGGGCATTTCGTGATTTTCACCGGTGACCAAGCGCAAATAAATGGCTACTGGCTGCGCGAATATTTTCCGCGCGGGATTGAAGCTGCGAATCGGCAGATGCCTTCGCCGGACTACGTCGCAGAGCAGCTCAAGCTCGCGGGATTTGACGACGTCGCGACTGAGCCGTGGGAAGTCCCGCGCGAGATCCAGGATTGGTTCTTGTATGCGGGAAAGTACCAGCCGGAAATCTATCTCGATCCCAACGTGCGAGCGGGGATTTCGTTCTTCGCGCAGGGGGTTTGCAAACCCGAAGAAATCGCTTCCGGTTGCGCCGGCATTGCGGCCGACATTCAGTCAGGCCGAATCGAACAGGTGATGGAGAAGTATCGCCACAACCTCGGCGACTACCTCTTCGTGATCGCGAACAAGCAGTAACCGAGTCAAGCGGGCAGGTAGCCGTCGCGCAGCAGCGACTTCGCGATCAGCATGCGCTGAACCTCGCTGGTGCCTTCGCCGATCTCAGCGAGCTTCGCGTCGCGCATGTAACGCTCGACCGGAAAGTCGGTGACGTAGCCGTAGCCGCCGTGAATCTGGACCGCCTTGGTGGTGGTCCACATCGCGACCTCGGATGCGAAGAGCTTCGCCATCGCAGCTTCGGTTGCGTAGGGCTTGCCTGCATCCTTCAATTGCGCGGCTCGGCAAATCAGCATCCACGATGCGTCGATGCGGGTAGCCATGTCGGCGATCATGAATTGTATCGCCTGGAAATCCGCGATGCGTTTCTCGAACTGCCGCCGCTCCAGCGCGTACGATTTCGCTTCCTCGAATCCGCCGCGCGCGATGCCGGCCGCGAATCCCGCGATGCCGATGCGCCCGCCTTCGAGGACCTTCATCGCCTGCGAATATCCCGCGCCGAGTTCGCCGATGAGATTGCGCGCGGGCACCGTGACATTTTCGAAAATCACTTCGGCAGTATCGGACGCGCGCAGTCCCAGCTTCTCGATGCGCTTGCCGTTGCTCAGCCCCGCGGTGCCGCGATCAACGATAAATGCCGAAATGCCGCCGCGCCCCTTCTCTGGAGCGGTCTTCGCGGTCACCACATACACATCGCCAACGCTGCCGTTGGTGATGAACATCTTGGAGCCGTTGATGACGTAGTTATCGCCGACCCGATTGGCGCGGGTGAGCATCGCAGCCGCATCGGAACCGGAGTTGGGTTCAGTCAGACACCATGCGCCGATTTTCTTCGCCGCGAGCATCTCGGGAACGTAATGGTCGCGATGCTGATCCGATGCGAAGTTCGCGATGTGCCCGGTCGAGAGCGACATGTGCGCGGCCGCGGTGAGGCCGATCGAAGCATCGAAGCGCGAGAGACCTTCGACCACCAGCACTTGCGAGAGCGTGTCGGCCCCTCCCCCACCCCACTTCTCCGGAAACGCCACCCCGAGAAATCCCAGCTCGCCGAGCTTGCTGAACACCTCGCGCGGAAAGATTTCCTTCTTGTCCCATTCGGTGGAATGCGGCTTGATTTCGCGTTCGGAAAAAGCGGTGAGCGTGTCGCGGATGCGCCGCTGCTCTTCGGTCATGTCGAAGTTCATCAGGATTCCTGGATGCGACGCATCAGTCGCGCGGATGCACGTTCTCGTGCACCCACTTCACAATGTCTTCGGTCGAGGCGCCCGGGGTAAAAATTTCGCGCACCCCCATCTGCTTCAGCTTCGAGGCATCTTCTTCGGGGATGATGCCGCCGCCGAAAATCGCGACATCGTCGGCGCCCTTCTCCTTCAGCAGGCGCAGCACTTCGGGGAACAGCGTCATGTGCGCACCCGACAGCACGCTGAGCCCGACCGCATCGGCGTCTTCCTGCACGGTGGCCTCGGCGATCATCTCGGGAGTCTGATGCAGCCCGGTGTAGATCACCTCGAAGCCGGCATCACGCAATGCGCGCGCGATAATTTTCGCGCCGCGGTCGTGGCCGTCGAGACCTGGTTTCGCGACAATGATGCGGAGCCGTTTGTCTGCCATTTAGATCCAGCCTGGGTCTGTATAGACGCCGAACTCGGCGCGGAAAATATCCGAGATCTCGCCGACGCTGGCGCTGTTGCGGACCGCCTCGCAAATCGGCGGCATCAGGTTCTCGCCCGAGCGGCAGGCCTCGGCGACGCGCTTGAGCGCATCCTTGACCGAAGTGGTGTTGCGCTCGCGCTTGGTTTTTCGCACCCGCTGGATTTGGCGTTCCTCCAGCTCCTTTTCGATCTTGAGCGTCGCGATCGGAATCTCCTCGGGGATCGAGTACTTGTTGACGCCGACCACGATCTTCTCATTCTTCTCGAGCTGACGCTGATATGCGAACGCGGCTTCGGCGATTTCACGCTGCGGATAGCCGGTGTCGATCGCCTTGAGCATCCCGCCCATCTCGTCGATCTTGCGGATGTAGGCCATCGCCTCGGCTTCCATCTTGTCGGTGAGCGCCTCGATCGCGAAACTGCCGCCGAGCGGATCGATGGTGTTGGTGACGCCGGTTTCTTCCGCGATGATCTGCTGAGTGCGCAGCGCCACCATCACCGCGCTTTCGGTCGGCAGCGCAAGGGTCTCATCCATCGAGTTGGTGTGCAGCGATTGGACGCCGCCCATCACGCCCGCGAGCGCCTGGATTGCGACGCGCACGACATTGTTGATCGGCTGCTGCGCGGTGAGCGAGGCGCCCGCGGTTTGCGCATGGCAGCGCAGTATCATCGAGCGCTCGTTCTTCGCGCCGAAGCGCTCCTTCATCAGCCTGGCCCAGATGCGGCGGGCGGCGCGCAGCTTGGCGACCTCCTCGAGGAAGTCGTTGTGGATGTTCCAGAAGAACGACAGGCGTTGCGCGAAGTCGTCGACGCTCAGCCCGCGCTTCATCGTATCCTCGACGTAGCAAATTCCGTCCGCGAGTGTGAATGCGAGTTCCTGCACCGCAGTCGAGCCGCATTCGCGGATGTGATAGCCGCTAATCGATACCGCATGCCATCGCGGCGCCTGCTTCGCGCAGAACTCGATCATGTCGGTGACGATGCGCAGCGACGGCGCGGGCGGCGAGATCCATTCCTTCTGCGCGATGAACTCCTTGAGCATGTCGTTCTGGATGGTGCCGCCAACGCGCTCCCATGGCACCCCGGTGCGCTCCGCCATCACCAGGTACATCGCGAGCAGGACAGACGCCGAACAGTTCACCGTCATCGAGGTGGTGACTTTGTCGAGCGGGATGCCTTTGAACAGCGTCATCATGTCGTCGATGGTGCTGACCGCGACGCCCTCGCGACCGACTTCACCCTGCGCGCGCTCGTGGTCGGCGTCGTAACCCATCAGCGTCGGCATATCGAATGCGGTCGAGAGCCCGTCCTGTCCCTGCTTGAGCAGGAAGTGGAAGCGCTGGTTGGTGTCCTCGGCGAGGCCGAAGCCGGCGAACTGGCGCATGGTCCACAGCCGGCCGCGATACATCGAGCCATAAGGGCCGCGGGTGTAGGGATACTCGCCGGGATTGCCGAGCTTCTCGCCGTAGCTGCCGCTCAGGTCGTCGGGCGTGTAAAGCGGATCGATCTCCATGTCGGAAACTGTGGAGAAGCGGATCGGCCGCTCCTTCGCGTCTTTGTATGCGCCATTTTGCCAATCTTGTTTGTTGGACATTTTCCTCAGTGAGCCCCGAGCGTCTGGGTCGCGATGACGAGACGCTGAATCTCGGAAGTGCCTTCGTAAATTTCAGTGATCTTGGCGTCGCGGAAATACCGCTCGACCTGGAATTCCTTGGTGTAACCGTAGCCGCCATGAATCTGGACCGCCTCGATCGCGGCGCTCATCGCGGCCTCGGCGGCAAACAGCTTCGCCATCGCGGATTCGCGCGTGCATGGCAGGCCCGCATCCTTCAATGACGCGGCGCGAAGATTGAGCAGGCGCGCGGCATCGATCTCGACCGCCATGTCGGCGAGCTTCCACTGGATCGCCTGGTACTGCGCGATCGGCTTGCCGAAGGTCTGGCGATCCTTCGCGTACTTCAGCGAATCCTCGAGCGCCGCGCGACCGATGCCGACCGCCTGCGCCGCGATTCCGATGCGGCCGCCGTCGAGCGTCTTCATCGCGACCTTGAAGCCCTCGTCTTCCTTGGTGAGGAGATTCTCGCGCGGCACCTTCATATCGGTGAAGCTGAGCTGCGCGCTGTGCGCACCATGAATCCCCATCTTGTCTTCGACGCGAGTCACCGCCCATCCAGGCGTCGAGGTCTCGACCGCGAACGCAGCAATACCTTTGTTGCCCTTCGAAGCATCGGTCATCGCGAACACGATCGCCACGCCGCTCTGGGGCGAGTTGGTGATGAAATTCTTGGTCCCGTTGATAACGTAGTAGTCGCCCTCGCGCACCGCCTTGGTCTTCTGCCCGGCGGCATCGGATCCGGCCTGCGGCTCGGTGAGCGCGAAGCATCCAATCCATTCGCCGGTCGCCATCTTCGGCAGAAAGTGCTCGCGCTGGCGATCATTGCCGAGCCCGAGGATCGGCCACGACGCGAGCGACGAATGCGCCGACACGATCACCGCGGTTGAGGCGCATTCGACGGCGAGCTCCTCGACCACCAGCGCATACGCGACGTGGTCCAGTCCGGCGCCGCCGTACTTCTCGGGAATGAAGATGCCAAGCATCCCGAGCTTGCCGAGGTCGGCCATCGTCGCGGCGGGATAGCGATGGGTCCGGTCCGTTTCGACGCCGGCCTGGTCGAGTTTGTCGCGCGCATAGCGTCGCGCGGTATCGCGCGCGCCGCGTTGAGCTTCTGTGAGTTCGAGGTCCATTTAATTCCGCAGCTACAGTTCTAGCTTAGACCGACCATTCGGTCGATAGAAATGGCTTTCGACATCGTCGAAAGCCATCCTGAGCGCAGCGAAGTATCTCGACTGCGGTCAACGCTCATTCCCCGATTGTTCCCACGGCGGGAACAATGTTAGATTGAGTGTTGTGAGGGTAATCGCGCGACCAATCCTCATTAGGTTTGTTGAATCGATACAAGGTAGTCCGTCGCAGAAAGCCTTAAAAGCCGCGCTCGATGCCTGGTTTCGCGAAGCGGGGCATGCCACTTGGCGCAATCCTGCTGAAGTCAAAAGGAGCTTCGGTAGTGCGAGCATCATCGGGTCGGATCGAGTGGTTTTCAATATCAAAGGCAATGACTACCGTCTCGTAGCCGCAGTCGACTATCGGCGCCAGATCGTATTTATCAAATGGATCGGTACGCACCGCGATTACGATAAAATCGACGTAAGGACAATTCGATATGGAGATTAAGCCGATTCGGACCAAGGCCGACTACGAGCGAACCCTGCAAGAAATCGAATTGCTCTGGGGCACACGCGAAGGCACCTCCGAAGGTGACCGACTCGACGTACTTGCCACGTTGGTCGCTGCCTACGAGGAAAAGCACTTCCCGATGGATTCGCCCGAGCCAATCGAAGCTATCCGTTTTCGCCTCGAGCAGCAGGGCCTCGATTCCCGCGCGCTGATCGGAATCGTCGGGAGTCGCAGCCGCGTGTATGAGGTGATGCAAGGCAAGCGAGCGCTTTCGCTCGAGATGATCAGGCGTCTACATCAGCGCTTTGGCATCCCTGCCGATGTTTTGATCCAGCCAACTACCAAGCGCCGACGCGCTGCGTAGAGTAACTACTTATGCCGCCACGCAGGCGGGCGCTTGGCGACGAAGGCCTCGGTGCCCTCGATGCGGTCCTCGCTCGCGAACGCGATGCCGAAAGACTCCTGCTCGAAGCGCAAACCAGCGTCCTCTTCCATCGTGAATGATGCGCGCAGCGCGGCCTTGGCCTGACGCAGCGCGACCGAAGATTTGGATGCGATTTTCTCCGCCAGTTTGCGCGTCTCGGGCATCAGCTGATCAGGTGCGACGACGTAGTTCACCAGACCCAGCTCCAGCGCGGCTTTTGCATCGATCATGTCGCCGGTCAGGATGAGCTCGCGCGCCTTCGCCTGCCCGATCCGATGCGGCAGGCGCTGGGTGCCGCCGAAGCCGGGAATCAGGCCGAGGTTGATTTCCGGCTGACCGAAGCGCGCCTTCTCGCTCGCGATGATGATGTCGCAGGCCATCGCTAGTTCGACGCCGCCGCCGAGCGCGAAGCCATTGACCGCGGCGATGACCGGAATCGGCAGGTCCTCGAAGGTGCCCATCACGCGATGGCCAAGGCGGGTAAATTCGAGGCCATCGACGGTGCTCATCTTGGACATCGCGGCGATATCTGCGCCGGCGACGAATGCGCGATCGCCCGCGCCGGTCACGATCAGAACGCGGACCGAAGTATCGTGGCGAACCTCGCGCAGGACTTGCGCGATCTGTTCGAGGACCGATTTGTTCAGGGCATTCAGGGCGGCCGGCCGGTTGACCGTCAGCGTCGCAATCGCAGCTTTTTCAAAAATGATGTCAGTCAATTCCATCGGATGGACCTCGTGATGGTTTTGAGATTCCAAGGTACCGGAAGAATTATCAACGATCTCGGCACGGCGCGATACGTGCCGTAGTTGTTTGACGTGGTCACGAGCTATCGAATATCGTGACTACATGAACCCTGGCAATATAATCGGAGTACGCGAATTTCGTGCGCACCTGAGCGCCTATCTGCGGCGTGTCGCGCGTGGAGAAAGCGTCATCGTGGGAGATCGGCGGCGAAAACCGATTGCCCGTCTGGTTCCAATTCGGCGCGCGGCAGAAGACGAATGGCTCGAACAGTTGGTGGCGCGTGGGGCCGTCACAGCAGCCACCGAGCCATTTGTGTTCCCAAAATCGATTCGCCTTAAAGGCAAAGGAAAACTGGCTGCTGAGATCGTGCTGGAAGATCGGCGTTGATCGTTTACCTGGATACCAGCGCACTAGTTAAGCTTTACGTACCTGAACCGGGACAGGAGGTCGTGCTCGAACGCATTCGTTCTGCAGATCGAGTTGCGACCGCGCTTATTACGTATGTTGAAATGTGTGCTGCGCTCGCGCGTCTCGAAAAAGAACGCCGAATCAGCCCATCGGCCTTCAACAAACTCACCGATCAGCTCGACGCAAACTGGGCGGGTTACTGGACGGTCGAATTGACCCGCTCGCTCGTCCGTAGAGCCGCTATGCTCACGCGCCGTCACAGTTTGCGCGGCTACGATGCCGTTCAACTAGCGTCCGCGCTTGAGCTTCGAGGCGACCAAGGCCGAGTGGACTTTCTTTCCTTCGATCTACGACTTAACACCGCCGCGCGGCGGGAGAAGCTTTCGGTTCCCTGATCTAATATTCCGGTTTGAAGTCGAAGTGGTGGATCGATTCGATGAAGCGCACCGTGCGCGTCTTCGAGCGCATCACGACGCTGTTGGTCATCGCGCCGCCGGAGAAGAATCGCACCCCGTGCAGATAGTCGCCGGTCGTCACGCCGGTCGCCGCGAACATCACGTTGTCGCCCGACATTTCCTGCAGCGTATAGCGATGCTTCAAGTCGAGGATGCCGGCCGCGAGGCATTCCTCAGCCTCGGCCTCGTTGCGCGGCATGAAGCGTACATGCATCTCGCCGCCCGCGGAACGAATCGCGGCCGCGGCGAGGACGCCCTGATGCGCACCGCCGACGCCCAGCAGCATGTCGATTTCGCTTTCGGGGCGGGTGGTGGCGATCGCGGCTGAAAGATCGCCGGCGGAGAGCAGCTTGATTCCCGCGCCGGCCTTGCGAACCTCGGCGATCAATTTTTCATGGCGCGGGCGATCGAGGATCGCGACCCGCAAATCCTCGACGTAGACTTTTTTCGCCTCCGCCAGCGCCTTCAGGTTGTCGGCCGGCGAGCGATCGAGATCGATCACGCCGACGCCATATGGGCCGGTCGCGATTTTGTCCATATAGGTATCGGGGCAGCGCAGGATCTTGCCGCGCTCCGAAAGCGCGATGCACGAAACCGCGTTGGGTCCGCCGGTCGCGCAGATGAATGCGCCTTCGAGTGCGTCGAGCGCCACATCGACTTCGGGACCCGCGCCGACGCCCACCATCTCGCCATTGTAAAGCACGTCCACTTCGGCCTGGTCGCCTTCGCCGATGACGATCTTACCATCCATGTTGATCGAGTTGAGCGCCTTGCGCATCGCATCGCAGGCCGCGCGATCCGCCATCCGCTCGTCGCCCTTTCCGATGAAGCGGGCGGCCGCGAGCGCGGCGGCTTCGGTCGCGCGTGCAACTTCGAGGGCCAGGTTGCGATCCATCTAAAACTCCCGCTACTACTCCCGCGAATGCTCGGTCAGTCCGCTTCGATTGCGCCGCCACGATCCAGGAGCGTTTCAATCAGCCGGTAACCGTCGTTGAGCGAAATGCCCGACGCCTTCGCGTCGGCCTCGGTATAGCGCCGCGGCGTGCCGCTCACGTTTCCAAAGGTCCGATTCGATAGTATCGCAAACGGAACCGCCTCGCTCGAATGGGTTTTGATCTTGCTCGGCGTCGCGTGGTCGGGCTGCACCAGGAGCCGGAACTCGCCCATCTTGCGAAGCCCTTCCAGCATCGGACCAAGGATCAACTCGTCGATCCGTTCGATGGCTTGCTTTTTCAAATCGGCGCGGCCCATATGGCCGGCTTCGTCCGGCGCCTCGATGTGCAGCAGCAGGAAATCCTTGTGCTCCAGCGACTCGAGGCCGTAGCGACCCTTCGCTCCGTAGTCGGTATCGAGATAACCGGTGGCCCCCGGCACCGTGATCACTTCGAGGCCCGCGAGGCGTCCCACCCCGTTGACGAGGTCGACCGCGGATATCACCGAACCCTCGAGGCCGAAGCGTTTCTTGAGCGTGGGCACCGCGGGACGCGTTCCCTGTCCCCAGAACCACGCGCTGGTCGCCTCGGTCTTGCCGTCGGCGCGGCGCTTCTGATTGACCGGATGATCGCGCAGAATCTCCTGCGATTTTTTCATGATGGTGAGCAGGCGCTCGGCGCCCTCGCCCTCCGGCATGTGCCCCTCGATGCTTTTGCCGGTGATGTCGTGGGGCGGCGTGAGCCGGGTCGCGCGCGGACCCTTGCGCCACATCATCAGGTGCCGATAGCTGACGCCGTTGAAAAATTCGATGCCGTCGCGCGCGAGTTGCTCGCGCAGATCCGCGACGATGAGGGCGGCTTCCTCGCTGGTGATGTGGCCCGAGGTGAAGTCGTTCATCAAGGTCGCCCCGCCCTCGCTTTTGAGCGAGACAAGGTTCATTCGGAAAACCACGTCGTCGGGACCCATCTCGATGCCCATGCTGGCGGCTTCGATCGGCGCGCGCCCGGTATGATAGCGCTTGGGATCGTAACCCATCATCGACATGGTGCCAACGTCGCTGCCGGGCGGCATGCCCTCAGGAATCGTAAGCGTGAGACCCAGGGTGCCGCGCGTCGCGATCAGATCCATATTGGGTTTGTGCGCGGCCTCCAGCGGGGTCTTGCCGCCCAGCTCGTCGCACGGCCAGTCGGCCATCCCATCGCCATGGATGATGACGTACTTCATTCGTTCTCCATGATCTTGAGAACCTTATTTATATCCGGCTCGACCACGATAGTGTTACTGAGATTTTTCAGCGCGGTATCGGGGTCTTTAAGTCCATGGCCAGTGAGCGTGCAGACGACCACCGAACCCGGCCTGATGCCGCCGGTCGCTCCATACTTGAGAAGGCCCGCCACTGAAGCCGCCGAGGCGGGCTCGGCGAAAACACCGGCTGCCGCAATGAGGCGGTAGGCCGCGAGGATCTCGGCGTCGGTGACCATATCGATGATGCCGCCGGATTCGTCGCGCGCGGCAACCGCCTGTTTCCAGCTCGCCGGATTGCCAATCTTGATCGCGGTCGCGACGGTCTTCGGATCGTCGATCGGCTGGCCGATGACGATCGGGGCCGACTCCGCCGCCTGATACCCCATCATCTTGGGAAGGCTCTGCGAGAGCCCGCGTTCCTTGTATTCGCAGTATCCCGCCCAGTAGGCCGTGATGTTGCCGGCGTTGCCGACCGGCAGAAAATGATGCGTCGGCGCATCGCCAAGCTGATCGCAGATTTCAAACGCACCGGTCTTCTGACCCGCGATGCGATCGGGATTGACGCTATTGACCAGCCGAATCCGCTGCGGGTCGCGCTCGGCGACATCGCGCACGACCTTCAGGCAAATGTCGAAGTTGCCAATCACCTCGAGCACCCGCGCGCCATGCATCACGCTTTGCGACAGCTTGCCCACGGCGACCGATCCCTTGGGTATCAGCACGAATGCCTTCAGGCTCGCGCGCGCCGCATACGCCGCCGCCGAGGCCGCCGTATTCCCGGTCGAGGCGCACACCACGGTCCGCGCGCCCTCGCCCAGCGCCTTGGAGATCGCGACCGTCATCCCGCGATCCTTAAAGGAGCCGGTCGGGTTGAGGCCGTCGTACTTCAAGTAGACCTTTATGTTTCGCCCGAGCCGCTCGCCCAGTGGAATGCTCTCGATGAGCGGGGTGTTACCCTCGTTGAGCGTCACCACTGGAGTCTTGCTGGTGACCGGAAGGAAGCGCCGATAATGTTCGATGAGCCCGGGCCATCGCGTGAGCCGCGCGGGAATGCCGTTGGATGTCTTCTTTTGCGCGGCCATCGATCAGAGATGCTCCTCAATCCGAATGAAAGCGGGCGCCGACTCGACCAGTTTGCGGCGCTTGATTTCCTTAAGCGCGCGGGTCAGGTTGCGCTCCCGAGTCTCGTGACTGCGCATGATCACCGGCACCGTTTTGCCCGCGCCACGACCGTGCTGAATGACCGACGCCATCGAGATTCCATTGCTGCCTAGCACCGACGCGATCTTGCCGAGCACGCCCGGCTTATCTTCGGCCATGAAGCGCAGATAGTATTCGCATACCACGTCATCCATCGGCTTTACACGGGCACGCTTAATGAAGCTAACCGGGTAGCCCAGCGAATGGGGCCGCGCATCGCCGCCGGATTTCCGATCGCGCGCGATTTGCAGGATGTCGGCCATCACCGCGGTCGCGGTCGGCATTTGTCCGGCCCCCTGCCCAATGTACATCGTAGAGCCAAGCGCCTCGCCATGAATGTAGATCGCGTTGAGCGCACCGCCGACGCTGGCCAGCACGTGACGGCGCGAAATCATCGTAGGATGCACCCGCGCCTCAATCGCGCCGTCGTCATCCTTGGCGATCGCGAGCAGCTTGATCACATAGCCAAGCTCGCTGGCGTACGCGATATCGGCCTGCGTGATCCCGGTGATGCCCTCGGTGTAGACCTGCTCGGGTTTGAGTTGCACGCCGAATGCGAGCGTGACGAGCAGACACAGTTTGTGCGCCGCGTCATGGCCGCCGATGTCGAGGGTCGGGTCGGCCTCGGCCAAGCCGGTCGCCTGCGCTTCCTTCAAGGCGGTTGCGAACTCGGCGCCCTGTTCGGTCATGGTGGTAAGAATCGAGTTGCAGGTTCCGTTGACGATGCCGTAGACGGAGCGCTGGCGATCGCCGGCCAGCGCCTCGCGCAAGGTCCTGATGATCGGCACCCCGCCGCCGACGCTGGCCTCGAAGCCAATCGCCATTCCGGTTTTAGCGGCCGCTGCGAATAGTTCTTCACCATGCTCCGCGAGCAGCGCCTTATTCCCGGTCACCACATCCTTGCCGGCGGCGAGCGCCTGCAAAATCAGCTTGCGCGCGGGTTCGATACCGCCAAACAGTTCGACGACTATGTCTACCTCGGGGCGAGCGACGAGCGCGGCGCTATCGCGCGTGATAAGCGCCGGCGTGATGCCGATCGATCGATCGGGTTCCAGGCTGCGGTCCGCGATGCCGACCAGTTCCAGCGGCGCACCAAGGCGTCGTTGCAGATTGGCGGCATTGCGGCGAATGAGCTTGACCACGCCGGTCCCCACGGTGCCGCATCCGAGCAGGGCAATCCGCACCGGTTGTGACTTCGCGCCGGCCAATCCGTCCTCTCCCCAAGTCCCCTGATTAGCTTATGCGGTTGCGATGCGGCGCACTTTCGAGGCCGGCATTTTCGCCAGCGCCTGCTTGATGCCACGGATTGCCTGGCGGGTGCGATGCTCATTCTCGATCAGCGCGAACCGCACGAAGCCGTCGCCGTCGGCGCCAAACCCTACGCCCGGAGAAACCGCGACCTTGGCCTCGCGCAGCAGGAACTTCGAGAACTCCAGCGACCCCATCTCGCGAAATGGCTCCGGAATCGGCGCCCATACGAACATCGTGGCTTTCGGCTTCTCGACCGGCCATCCCGCGCGAGTGAGGCCCTCGCATAGCGAATCGCGGCGTTTGCGATAGGTCGCGACTATTTCGCTGACGCAATCCTGCGGTCCATTGAGCGCAGCAATCGAGGCCACCTGCACCGGCGCGAAGATGCCGTAATCGAAGTACGACTTGAGCCGCGTCAGCGCTCCGATCATGTCGGGATTGCCGACGCAGAAGCCGACCCGCCATCCGGGCATGTTGTAACTTTTCGAAAGCGTGAAGAACTCGACGCACATCTCCTTGGCGCCCGGAACCTGCATGATCGACGGCGCCTTGTAGCCATCGAAGCACAGGTCCGCGTAGGCCAAATCGTGGACGACGAGAATCCCGTTCTCGCGCGCGAAATCCACCACCCGCTTCATGAACGCGAGGTTCACGATCGCGGTGGTCGGATTATGCGGGAAGTTGAGAATCATCAGCTTGGGCCGTGGCCAGCATCGCGTGACGGTCGCGGTCAGCTCGTCGAAGAAATCGTCGCCGTTGCGCAGCGGCACGCTCTGCACCTGCGCGCCGGCAATGATGCATGCGTATTGATGAATCGGGTAGGTAGGCGTCGGCGCGACCACCACGTCGCCCTGGTCGAGGATCGCAATCGCGAGATGCGCGATGCCTTCCTTGGAGCCAATCGTCACGATCGCCTCGCTATCGGGATCGAGCTCGACATCGTAGCGTCGCTGGTACCAATCGGTGACCGCCGATCGCAGCTTGTAGACGCCGCGTGAAACCGAATAGCGATGATTGGGAGCCTTGGTGGCAGCCTCGACCAGCTTGTTCACGATATGCGGCGGGGTCGGGAGGTCGGGATTGCCCATGCCGAAATCGATGATGTCCTCGCCCTCGCGGCGTGCGGTCTTGCACAGGTCGCCGATGATGTTGAAGACGTACGGAGGCAGCCGCTTGATGCGGGGGAACTCCATTCTTTCGGTTTTCGGTTTCGGCGCTTCCGCCACTTTCGTCAACTCGATTGGATCGCTCATTTAATGCTGATGCCTATTTTGTAACGGACCCAAGCCGTCGGGGCTAGTGGGCATGATCATGTGACCGGAGCCTTAGGTGACAATCTAAAATGAGATATGGCTAAGGGGCATGCGCGCGGTTTCTCCCAGAATATTCGTGATATTCTTTCTCATCGGGAATACGACACGGGCAAGTGGAAAAGATGAAAACCGGAGGCGTCGCCCGCAAGATTACCCGCCCCGAGGAATTGGGGTCGTTCGTCGTTCCCCGAAACGAGCGCGAATACGATGCCGCGGTCGAACAGCTGGGGGAACTGATGGACGAGATCGGCGACAATCCGAAGGACCGCCGATACCGTCTCATCGAAACCCTCACCGCGCTGATTGAGGCCTACGATCGCGAGCACTATCCGGATCGAGAGGTCTCCGGTATCGATATGCTTCGATTTCTCATGGAGCAACATAAACTCACTCAAGGCGATCTCCCGGAAATTGGCAGCCGAGGAGTGGTATCAGAGGTCCTCCGGGGAAAACGCCAACTGAACACGACACAACTCCTCGCCCTCGCAAAGCGGTTTGGCGTATCGCCGGCAGCGTTCCTGCCGGACCGCCCATAAAGATCGATTGCGTTTCGCCTGTCCCTCTCAATGCTTCGACGCGATGGTTTCCGTCGTCCGCGTAAAGAAGTCCAACTGCGCCTGATTGCGATACGAATCCAGCGCCCGCTTCGCACAGCGGCGCACACGGCCATCACAGTCCTCCGCCAGGACCATCAAACGGCCCACGAAGACGCGTCGATACTTCGCCGGCGAGCCATCGTGCAAACGCTCCACCACCCAGCGGCGCACGTTGGGATCGGCGTCGTGGCTGAGTTCGAGCAGTCGCCGCCATACGTCGGGGCTTTTGGTCTTGCGATCGCTATGAGTCCTGGATTGGCTCGCCCGCTCGGCGTCCAGGCTGATTCTCATCGCAATCAACTCCGCAACGTCAGCCTTTCTGGTTGCCATAACTGTCGCCATCTCGGTCACATGAATCGCGCAGTTCATTTCGCCACCGGTTCTGCCAGTTCGATCCGCGCCAGCCGCGGACGGATCGCGAGATAAAACGGAATCGCAGCCAGCGTAAGAGCGCCGGCAAACTGCCACGCCATCGCGAGCCCCATCCGATCCGCGATGAAGCCGTTGATGAACAGGCCGATCGAGCCGCCCATGGTCGCGAAGGTGCTCTGGAACGACAGCATCGTGGCGCGCTGCGACGACTCGATCTGCTCGTTGAACCAGCTCTGCAGCATCGGCGTTACCGCGCCGGTACAGATGTTCATCACGAACAGAAACACCAGCGCGATTTTGGGCCGCGCCTGGAACATCCCCGCTCCCGCCAGCATGATTCCGGCCAGCCCGATCAGCGCGCTGACCCGCCCGGCGCGCGAGTTTTCGTCGGCGCCCATTCGCGATACGACTTCCGCGCCGATCATCCGCGCGATCGCGAGCCCGCAGTAAATCCATCCGATGATCCACACGCCGACCCCGAAGCCTTCATTGAACAGAATCGGCCATTCGAGCCAGTACGGGGACCATGCGGCGACCTCGATGGCGCCCGCGGCACTCAAGATCAGCACGGTGCGGCTGCTGAAGCCCGCGCTCACTCCGTCGGCCATGTGGCGCACGATCTGGCGCGGCAATCCGACCAGGTCGACGCCCGACGCGCGTGGCTTCTCGCCGGTCATGAGGCATACGCCGATCACGCCCGCGATCACGTATCCGGCTGCGCCGCATAGCCATGGCCATGCAATGTTGAGATCCGCGATGTACGCGCCACCCAGCGAGGAAATCATGAAGCCGACCGTGGTGAGCTGCGAGATGCGCGAGAACAGCCCGTCCTTGAGCCCCGCATAGCCCGCGTCATCCAGCGCGTCGACGCCCCAGGCATCGATGGCACCGTTGCCGAAGGTGGTCCCGATCCCGTCGATGCTCTCGGCGATCAGGAACACCCAATAGTGATGCGCCGTGAAATAGAGCAGGAAGGCGCACACCCGCAGCGCCGCGCCGAGCACGAATGCGCGGCGGCGTCCGAGCGCATCGGCGAACGCGCCGGTCGGAACATCGGTCAGGAACAGCATCACGAAATACATCGCCAGCACGCTGTTGATCTCGAATTGATTGAGACCGCGCGCGTGCAGGAAGATTGGATAGACGCCGAACAGGAATCCGCCCGCCAGCGCATAGGTCATCCACACGGCGTAGTAGCGCCGGATGATGCCGTTGACTTCGCGGGGACTTCCTATGTTTTCAGCCAAGTTCATTGGCGCACTCTCAATCCAAAAAAGAAAAAGCCCTGGGGGCTCTCAAGCTCCCAGGGCTTTTTCGAGCCACTATCAATATGCGGTTAGCCGGCGACAGCCCCGGCCGCGGCAACGAACTTGCCGGTTCCGCGCGAGCAACGCGTGCTCTTCAGGTCGATGTGATTAAGTTGGTTTTTCATAGTGACTTTGGTTGCGCATGAACTTACCGTTGCGCATCAGAACAGTCAAGCAGAAAAGTGACTTTGAGGTTTAACCGCTTTCCCCTCGATATGTCGGCAGGTCGCTAATGACGCTGGTCGTAAAGGAAAATTGAGTAACCGATCTTGCCGGATGGCTCACGTTGTCGGAGTCTCGCGAACATCTTAGGCCCGATGTAGAGCCCCTCGACAAAGTTGGCGCTCACGGCCACCACGCAGTTGAGGTTTTCAATTCCCTCCGGCGTGCCGGTCACCAGAAGGTCGCGCCAATCGCGGCCGAAGTAGTTGCGCGGCGTGTAACCGAACAGGGCCGTGCATAAGGGTGTGCTTCCGGTGCGCTCGACGTATCTCCTTAGGTTGTCCGTGTCCTGCGCCCAATCAAGATTCGAATCGAGCAGATAGTGCCAACCATTCGTGGAACCGCCGGACGGCCAATTGAAAAACGCCAGGTAGTGAGGATAGCTCAACAGCGATTCGATGCAGGTCAGTACAATCAGCGCAGCGATCGCGTAAGGCCACGCCCATCCTAAAAGATAAGGACCATACCTGATCAGTATGAAAGCCAGGCCGACGTACAGGAACGGATAAATCGGCAGTATGTAGCGGACTCCCAAATCGATCGATGAGCGCGTTGCCAGCAGAAAGTAAATCGCCGGGGGCAACGCAATGCATGCCAAAGGCACAACCGGGACGGCTTCCTTTCGGAAATACAGAAGACTGGCCGCCGCCAGCAAGCACGCCAAAAGCGCTCCAGTCGGCGTCTTCACCATGAAGACCACCGGGAAGTACTGCCACCAGCCGGTAGAGCTAAACCGTCCGAGCAGGTAAGCCGGGTGACCCTCAGAATTATGCTCGATTAACTGACTCAGGCCCTGGATGTATAGAAAGGAACTAGGCCTGGTTGCGGATAGCATTTGCGAAACGACCCGCCCAATCGATACCGGAGGCTGCGTCGGGTGAACCATGGCATCGCCGGGACTCGGCATCGCGGCGACGGCCGTCCACCCTCGGTGCGCGCGCGTTATCGTCCCGGGAGCGTAAGCAAGCGCAATGCAGATGCCCACACCCACGATTGTGAAAAGCAGTACTTTCATCGAGCCGCGAAAAGTGAAAAATGAATGTCCGCGCTTTCCGCGCCACGCGATGGCGTACAACAAAGGCAAGACTACCACGAGGAACAAAGCTGAGTACTTGCTTATGAGCGCGAGTCCTAGCGCTCCAATTGCCAGAACCAAAGCCGTCGAACTTTCTTGTTGAAGAAAATCGCACCAGAGCGTACAGGCGAGAAAGATGCCAAAGGACACGATCAGATCGGTGGTTGCATAGTGACCATGAGCGATGATGTTGGGATCGAAAACGAAAAAACTCAGCGCTAGCAGCGCAACCGGCGCGCCAAACTCGCGTCGCGTCCACCAACCCAGCCATGCACCGAATAGAAGTGTGAGGGCGATAACCACTAAGCGCGCATGCAGTAGAGCTGTCGATGGGGGATTATCCCATAGCAATGTTCCGAGAGTGGACCAGACTTGATCCGGCGGTACGCGCCTTACAGGCAGCGCAAGCAATGGCAACGCGGCAAGTACGCGCCCGAGCGGTGGGTGAGCTAGATCCACTACATACTCGCCGGTGGTCAGGTACACGTAACCCGACGTCAGATGCACCGGCTCGTCATTGGTCGGGCTTTCCTGGATCGCGGAGCCAATCTGCGACGCAGCAAGGATGGCGAGCAGAATTCCGGCAATCAGAAAGAAGTGGCGATCGAGGCGGCTGGGCTTTGCATCTGATGCTGGGTTCGACTCAGCGGATTTGTCCGACCCGGTTTGAGGATCCTCGACCAGTTTCATCAACCGCCGCCTTTGGCCATGACAGCCGAGCGAGACTAGCTCGAGCGTCCGAGCAGTTGGTCGAAGATTTTGATTGCCCGGCCGCGGATTTCGGGAAACACTCGTGGCCATCCATTTCGGCCAATGCGCCGATAGTATTGCGCTTCGAAATATTCGAGCAGATGGCTCATGGGAGCCGCGGCGAGGCTTTCTGCCTTTGCGCCAGCCCAATGCACGACCAGTTTATAGGGCGAGCGAATTCTTAACCGCGCCAGGTTGATCTCCTCGGGGTTCAGTCCGCCCGCCCATCTCATGAAATCCTTTCGCCTAAGGGTGACCCGACCCTCCTGGAGCGCCGAAAGAATTGTGTAGTTCAGCAACCCTTGGTCGCCACAGAAGAACACCTCGGGCTGCAGCAGTTCGCGTGGTTCAGTGAAGGAAACTAAAGGAGCAAATTGCTCGCGCCGAAAAATTCCGGTGGTTGTTACTATCTGACCAGTGTTGAAAACATAGCCCGGAAATTTGAACGACGGATAACGACGTTGCACGACTCTCTCGTCAAAATAATGATGCCGGATGTCGTCGATCGGATGATCCTCAGCTACCACGATGAAATCTTCGTCATGTTGTTCGAGTCTGTCGAGCACGCGTCCCATGAACAGGACATCGCTATCGATGATGAGGCAGCGCTCGTGAGTGGCAAGAAAGAGCGGCTCCAATTTGGCCATGCCCCAGCCGAATTGCTTTACCGGGGTTGGGAATATTTCGACGCGAAAATGCTTTTCGAGTTGTGAAGTATCGTAGGATCCGGCGATCTCGTCTTTGATAAGACTGATCGCAATCCGAGGATACCATCGGCGGATGCTGGCGACGCAGCATTGGGTAAATCTTACGTCGCGCCGATACCCGGCGATAAATATGCGTGTGATTCGCACGATTGGCGCCGCGAGCGAATATACTATCCGGCGGGATCAAATGGCATACCGATCCGTTCGCGCCGCCGACGACGCTGCAGCTCTGGCTGCGCCGTGCACCTATAGCTGCAGCAGTGGCAACGTCAGGCCATGATAAGGTTGGGGACGGCCGCCTTCGATGGTGGCCGCGCCCTCGATCCGTTCCAGTTCCTTCGGCCTGACACGCTGGCGACGCGCATCTGCCACCCGCCTGACCAGCATCGCACCCGGACCCTCTGATTCCGCCCTACCGCAGCGCAGGTACTTCAGTAGAGTTCGTGGATGCAGGCCCACCCCGATCGCGGCCGCCGCCAAAGAGCTGCCGAACCGAATCGCGAAAGCGATATGGTCGATGCGCTTGAAGGTTAATTTGCCCGGCCGTCCGCGCTCCCGATGGAATTCATTCGGCGACCGATAGCGCAAAAGTTGGGAAAGGTCGGCGACTGGACCATCGCAGTCGTCGTACATCCCGTAGTGCCAAAGGTCGTCATCGGGATTCATCATCGCGAGCACCAGCTTTCGGACCTGGCGATCGTCGGCGAGGCGCGGCAAACTAAACTCTCTCCACTCCTCAGCTTCTTTCGCGCGTTCAGCTAGTGTCCGGGCGCTCGGGCTCGGAAACGGCCGGCCCGGTCCGCTAAGCCGGCCCCATGATCGCCGATCCCGCGTGGCGAGTTCCGCAAGATAGAGCTCTCGCAGCGGTCCGTCGGTTGCGCTTTGTCCCTTCCGCAAGTTGATCCTGAGCGTGCGCGGGTCAACCCGAGCCAAGGCAGCACAGCGGGTCAGAGAGTACCCGCGATAGAGATTTTGAATTATCGCAGGGGTTGCTTCAATGAATTTGCCGGGCATCGTACTCCGGAGAAAACTGTCAATCTTTAGGGGCGCGAAAATCCGAAATCGATTTGAGCAAAGCCAGAAGAGTCGCGCGCCAGCACCCGCAACCCTTTTTCGACCAGGTTCCTGAGAGCTGGTGTCAAGTTGTTTCCCTCCCGTGGCCGCCAGCGCTGGCGGCGAACCATAGATCCATATAGATCGCCGAAACGGTGCTGGTCGCAGCTTCCACGCAGGATCTCGAAGTCGGCCTCCGTCACGTCTACGAACTTCTTCCAGCAACCATCGATTCGAAGTTCCGCCTCGAGAATTTGGAAAGTGCTGCTATTCGTGGTCGCCGCTGCGCTCTCAATCTGCGCGCCGGCCTCTAATACGGAGGGCGCAGCGGGGTGGTTCAGAATCGCCGGTTCTGGATCTGGAATGGATGGAGGACCGAGTGGGCGGTAGAGCTCCTCCGGTCGCAGCGGGTCTGCAGTCTCGGCCCAAGCCACACGAGTAAACGCGACATTCCTGCCGGAGGTTCGTTCGCTGCCGGCGACAGAGTGTTCGGCAAAGGAACTCGGTCGGAGGGCCTGCAACGGACCTTCGTCAAGTACCCGCTCGGACCTTGGAGATGCGGGGACGGGAATCTGCCTCGGTCCAAAGCCGCGTTTCTTTTTGGAAGCGCTTACAGCCGTCGCGATGTCATGCAGCGGGCCGGACTTCAAACGCTCCCCGATGCGCGCCCAGAGACGCAGAGTGCGGACGCTTATTTCCGCACGGTCGGCTGCCTCCTGCATCGATTGTCCCCGGTGCAACATGTTCACGAGCCGCTCCGCCAGAGTCACATCCACTTCCAGCTTGGAAGGGCTTCCGACCCTCCGATGTGGCCGAACCGCATTCTTCCGAGATTCATCCATCGATGCATGCGAATTTTGCACTGCCCACCCCTTCGTCTCGCGGCGACTGCCGCCTTTTGATACTGGCAGATCGGATCAGGACTGGTGGGCGACTTGTAATGGCTTCGGGCTATTTGGTTTGACGATCCGCAGGGACGTTGGCCCTACCGGTTCATCTATCTCTAACGACGCCCACGACCGCCCACGACAGTCCCAGATTTGGCGTTGCTTGATACCCAACCGCGGCGAAGGGCCAGTCGCATTCCCACATCTTATCCATCCGATGATTGATTATCGCAGCGTTACTCCCACCAGTTGTGCGATTACCCACGCACGCAAGTGGAATCGCGAAAACAATACCCGGGCTCGAAACTCCTGGGCCGCGATCGGGGCGAGAGGAACGAATCGCTCTATGCCGCGGCGACCCAGGTCTGCGACCGGGTACATTCCAGTTGGCGCACTCGATCTCTTTGGGACGAGAACATCGATTGCGCGCAACGTTTCATCTATGCAGTCGTTAGCTTCCGCAACGGCGGGCAGCCGGAGTCCGTTCGCCGGGACATCTTTCTCGCGTGGACTGGATCATCCCTTGTTGCCGTGTACGGCGGATGCCGAGATTTTGACGATGGCTGGCGGCGGATTCCAAAACGGCTCAGCGACACGCCAAGGGTGATCCCTCCTCGCCTAAATTATTGCTTCCATAGACTGTTTGCATGGGCACCCTCAATCTTCTTCATAGGCGGCGAACTCTTCGATCTGGCATCCCGGATTTTTTCGGAGAGCTTCAGCGCGATGTAAGCTTCCCTTCTGAAGCCAATTCTGGATCGCGTTTTTGATACGCGATACAGCAGGGCGCTTCGGTTTAAGAACCTTGCGTTTGAGATGCGCCGTTACGAGCACATGTCGCAGACTTCGTATAGCATGCTTGGCTCTTTGATTCTCTCACGAACGCGGCGCGGACCGTTCCGAAGTGCGCGATCGTACTGATACTTCTGCTGATTGGAGTACTGCATGACGCTGGGTTCGCGGCATATCAAGCGTAGAGGGAACAAGATGGAGACTCCTGTCTCTAGTCCTTCCGCAGATGTCGATCACCGATAGGAGGACTTCCGAGCTGAGAATTGCTCTCTCCACCGACAAATTCCTCGATTGGCATTCCGGAAGCTTTTGAAAGCCTAACCGCATGTACAAGAAGAGTTACGCTCCCTCTGTTTATCCATTTGTGGATTGCAGCGTTCGATACTCCGCAAATTCCTGCGGCCTTTGTAGGTCCGCCGAGAAGTGAGACAGCGCGAGCGACTGAGTTTTTGTCACCCTTTTTTTCTTGGTTACTCGCCTAGACATCTTCAGCGTCGCGCCAACTCATCAGCCGCAGCTTATAGCGGTTTCTCATCGCTTCAAAGTCAACTCACCAGGTTCTTTTCTATCTACGAGCGTTATCAACGAGTGTTGACATCAGAGACTTCGTTCGATACTATTCAAAGCGTCGAGGCTCAAACAAACCCGGCTGAGCAAGCCTCCGACCGCCAGCTTACCCAAAAGGATGATGAAATGAGCAAATCGCCCCAACAGGAACACTTCCAACCTCTGGCAGAACAGCAACGCGCCGCGCACATCTCGGATAGATGGGTTGGCGTCGGTCGATAACGTGATCAAACGGTACTTGCGAACCTCGGGGAGCGGCCGCCGGGACTCGGGTTCGAAATCGCCGCGGAGGTGAGCGAGTTGATGACCCGCGCAAACATCTGCCCGAGGAAGCCCTGGCAGTCTGGAATTGCTGAGTTGGGCTCGCCACGTCAGGCGATCGCCGAATGGCGTTGAGGGGCAGGAAGAAAGCGCCGCAGCACCAGACGCAGGCAGACAGAAGGGTGAAGCGGGATGGTGACTTTTAAGCTCGAATATCGAGGAGGTTTTTTGTGCGTACTGATGGAAAAGCGACTCAACATCGTCACCGCGACGGGACCGGTGGGGATGTTGAAGTGGTACCCGATTCGCGAGGCAGCTCAAGAGGAAGCCGCGGTGCTGGCGGGGCAGCCGCTGCGGGAGATTGACCCAGCGGCTGGACTTTACGTGGATGAGGACGGCGAGCATATCGGCTCCAATACGGAGCCCAAACCGAACCGATCGAGGTGGAGATGAAACGGCATCAAAACAGCAACGGGAAAAATGGAAAGGTCGCGGCGGAGACGGTGGAGATACAGCCCTTAGCGGAGGGAACCGCGGCGGAGAGCACGAATGGGCATGCCGCACTCCCCGACCTCGGTGTTTCTTCGGGTCCTGACGAGGGAGGGAAGCTTGCTTGCGTCGACCAGCAAGCCGCACAGGAGACGGGCGAGGACGAAGGCCGCCGCGACGGTACCGACGCAGCGATTCCACCGGCCGACCACGCAGCAGCCGCAGTCGGCCATCAGCTATCGCTCAAGCAGAAGCTGGTCGAAGTGCGGCGGCGGATCGGATTGATCGAAAAGCGCGGGGTTAATCAGGCGGGAAATTACAAGTACGTCAGGGCCGCCGATCTGGCTGGTCCGGTGGGCGACCTGCTGGCCGAGCTCGGCGTGGTCCTGCTGCCGCGGTTGGAGTCTTTGAGCTCCGAACCGCTCGGTGAGCGTGCGGGGGCCGAGGACCGCACCCGGGTAGTGGTCGCGTACACCTTCATGGACGCCAACAGCTCGGAGGAGTTGACGGTGAAGATGGCCGGTGCGGGTATCGACCCGGGCGACAAGGCGACGTGCAAGGCACAAACCGCGGCACTCAAATACGCACTTCTGCAGACGTTCCTGATTGCCACCGGTGATGATCCGGAAAGCGAGTGCCTCGGGCCGCCGCGCCAGGAAGAAAACTCATCTCCACAGAAGCGTCGGGACACTCGCATCAGCGCAGCCCAGGTGCGCGAGATCAACCAACTGATCGAAGAGACCGACACCGAGCGGGAGCGGGTGCTGGAGTACTTCAAGATCACCGCCATCAAGGAGATGAACGAGCGCAGCTATCAAAAGGCGATGACGGCCCTGCGCAAGAAGCTGGCGAAGGCGACCGCACAGGAAGCGCACGCCGCCTAGTCAGAACTTCACCGCAACCAACCTTTCAAAAAATATGAGGAAGAGAATGGAACAGTTGACTGAAATCATGAAGGAACAAGCTTTCAACCACCAGGAGAGCGGCTACCGTCCGCGTCGGCGCATCGCTACCGATCTGATGGCGTTCCGCAGCCGGGTACGGGAGTTGTCCAAGGAGGCCGGCACCGAAATGGCGCTGGAGCGACGCGCCGGGTTGCCGGTGGGATCGCTGTCGCACTACTCGCGGGCCCGCCCCAGCGAGCCGACCCGCCCCCATCTGGTCGCGCTGGCGTTCGCGATGGATGTCCAGCTGGACTGGCTGTGCGCAGGCCGCGGCCCCAAGCGATCATCGACGGCAGCGATGGCGAATGGAGTGGGCCCAATGACATCCGAAACTTCCGAGGAGCGCTAGTTCGGGGTGGATTGGTAATGGAGGAGTTTTTCAGTTTCAGAAATTTCCGGCAGTTCGAGCGCACCCGGCATGAAATCAGGTTGCCCTACCACCTCCTCGACGACCTGCGCTTCCGCCAGCTGCCCGACGCGCTTAAAGGCCACGTACTGTGCCTGTTGCTGGTTTCGGCCCGAATGCGCAACCTACTCCCCAATCATCCGGTCAAGCTGGAGCGCATGATCGGTGCGACCGAGCCGATCGACATCGCGGCGCTCTCCGACTTCATCGACTTCCCGGTCGCCGAACGAGCCGGCTTCGAGGAAGTGGCCGCGCGGAGTCGGATTCCCGATTCAGTAAGAGCGCTGGTGATCGTGCGCGACGGCGGGCGCTGCCGCAAATGCCACAGCACCCGCAATCTGGAAGTTGACCACATCGTGCCGGTAAGCCGTGGCGGCGGTGCGGAGGAAGACAACCTCGAAACCCTGTGCCGGCGCTGCAATCGCCGCAAGTGGAACAAGGTGGTACCGCGACTCTGACCTGACCACCTGAGCGGCCACTCAAGAAACAGCACTCAATAGCGCGGGTTCCGTAGCACCAGGCGGATACCAAGGGATTAGTGTTGTGTCAAAAAAGGAACATCAGAAGGAAACCTCCAAAATCGCGAACCTGATCCAGAAGCCTAGCCGCGATGACGTATCGTATTTTTTATCCGTCACGCTGGAGCGCTCCGGTTCCGCCGATGGCAGCCTCGACCTCGAGCCCGAGAGCTACGTCATTCCGATAAAAGCTCAAATCAACTGCATCAATAAGGACGATGAAACCTCGGTCGTGGGCGAGATATTCGCCGACCTGATCGAACTCGATCGTGCCCTGCGCAGCGGCGTGTCTCCCTACAACATCTTCGACAGCGACAGCAGGCTCTGGGAGTTCTACGAAGGGCTCTGTCACGACTACGAGAACATCACCGAGGCGATCGAGAGCGTCTGTCCGGATGGAGTGTGCTTCGACTATGACGTTTTGCTGCTCTCCACCATCCAGATAGAGCCGCGGCATCGCCGCAACCGGCTCGGGCAGTATGCGACCGCGGGACTCATCGACCTGTTCCAGGACCATTGCTCGATCGCCCTAATGCAGCCCTTCCCGATGCAGTTTGGACCAACCACGGAGAACAAGCGCTGGATGCGCCGCTACGGCCAGGGACTCGGCGGCGACCAGCAATCCGCCCTGCTCACCCTGCAAAACTACTGGAAACAGATCGGCTTCAAACAGTTCCACGACACTCCGTACTTCACCCTGACCATGGAGTCCTTCGACCTCGTTAAGCTGTTCGCTCAGAACCGATAGTCGCGCTGATCCCAGGCCACGCTGCCTGGTCAGATTGGGAGAGAGATACCGTTGGCTACCGAACACCAAACCCTCAGCATCGCCGCCGAGGTCGCCCTGCTCTACCTGAGCGAGCTGGAGCCCCGCATCGACAACGACCCCGAACTGCTGGTATCCAGCGAAGCAATCCTGGCTTTGCCGCCATCAGGCGCGCCGACCCCAGCGCTGGGAACAGTGGCGCAGCATCCTGAATCAGGTACAGAAGTTCGAGGTGGTCGAATACATGCTCTGCGAGCCCACGCGCGCCGAGGGCAGCGGAGACTCGAAGGCCGAGCTGCTGGCCAGACGCTGTCTAAGCTCCGGGATCGAGTTCTTCCACGATCCCGACCAGCACGGCTGGGCATCGGTCACGGGTGGGACAGCATTGGGAGAACTACCCGCTGCGCTCGCGGCGCTTTCATCTGTTCATGCTGCGGACTTACTATCTCGAAACCGGCGAGAGTCCCGGTTGCCAGGCGCTGCGCGCGGCACTGGAGATATTCGAGGCGCGGCGCGCTGTTCGACGGTCCCGAGCAGACGATCCATCTCCGGGTCGCCGAGCATCGGCGGCAAGCTCTATCTGGACCTCTGCGATCCGGAATGGCAAGCAGTGGAGATCGATCGTGACGGGTGGCGAGTCGTGGAAGGCAGCCCGCGGTCAAGTTCCGCCGCTCCGCGCGGCTCCCAGCCGCTGCCTGTACCGCAGCGTGGCGGAAGCATCGAGGAGCTGCGGCCGTTCCTCAACGTCGACCACGATGGCTGGGTGCTGATCAAGGCGTTCCTGGTCGCGGCACTCAAGCCCGCGATGCCCTACCCTATCCTGGTGGCCAAGGGCGAGCAGGGAGCCGGGAAGTCGACCGCTTGCAGGGTCATCACTTCGCTTGATCGATCCGCGCACCTCGGCCTTGCGGGGCGCTCCGCGCGAAGTGCGCGACCTGGTCGCCGCGGCGCGCAACTCCTGGCTGGTATGCTTCGACAACCTGAGCCATCTGCCCAATGATCTCGCCGATGCGGCTTGCCGGCTCGCCACCGGCGGCGGGTTCGGCGGGCGCGAACTCTACAGCGACCATGACGAAGCGGTTTTCGACGCCACCCGTCCGCTGGTCTTCAACGCGATTCCCGATCTCGGCGCCGCGCGACCCGACTTCCTCGATCGCGCCCTGATCGTCGAGTTCAACGATATCAAGCCCGAGCAGCGCCGCGAGGAGCGGCAGTTCTGGAGCGAGTTCGAGGCCGCGCAGCCCGGCATCCTCGGCGCCCTGCTCGATGCGTCGTGTTGGGGCTGGGTAATCTGCCGAAGGTCGCGCTCGAGCGCCTGCCGCGGATGGCAGACTTCGCCATCTGGGTCACCGCTTGCGAACCGGGACTCGACCTTGCCCCCAGGAGTTCTTCCGAACTTACGATCTCAACCGAATGGGCGGTCGCTACCTGGCGCTGGAGTCATCGCCGCTGTATGAGCCGCTTAAAGTTCTTGCCCGGGAAGGCTTTTGCGGAACCGCCGTGGAACTGCTGACCCGCCTGAGTGCGATCGCCGGCGAGCGCGCACGGCGTTCGCCATCTTGGCCCAAGGCTCCAAATGCTCTGACCAATTCTCTGCGCCGAATGGCCGCCAACCTTCGCGCTGCCGAGATCGAACTTCAATTCAGTCGTTCCGAACACAATGGTACCCGAACCATCTCGATCGGATATTCCGCAGACCAAGAAAGACCGTCAGCATCGTCAGCGCCACTAGCCTGAGGGACCGCCGCCGGCCCACCCAAGAGAGGCATACGGGATGCTGCGCGCTTTAGCTCGGACAGAATCCGTTTCTGAGGTTGTTACTCGCAATGCTGACGATGCTGACGATCTTTTCGGAACCTGCCCATCATCATGACAATCTCCCCTCCCAGCAGCGTTCGACTTCAGTTCGGAGCAGAAGTCGTTGGAATGGCGCCTGATCGGTCGCCATTCGCCGGTACAATCCCAAGCCACGCCAACCTGCCGAACTCAACCGGTACCGATGAGATGGACCCAGCCCCAACCTGAAATGGCCTCTTAAGGGCCAGGATGGTAAACTCGACCATCCGAACGAGGTAGGAGGAGGGTCCGGTGGTGAAGGTTACAACAATCGGAATCGATGTGGCAAAAGACGTCTTCGGTCTTCACGGAGTCGACAGCGAGGGTCGGGTAGCATTAAGAAGCGGTTAGTTCGCAGCCGGCTGCTGGAGTTCCTGAGCAAGTTGCCGCCGTGTTTGGTGGGGATTGAAGCCTGCAGCAGCGCACACTACTGGGCGCGCAAGATCGAGCAGCTAGGTCACCGAGTAAGACTTATGAGTCCACGGTTTGTAAAACCCTATCGGAAAAGCGATAAGAACGACGCGAATGATGCCGAGGCAATCTGTGAGGCGGTAACCAGGCCCTCGATGCGCTTCGTTCCGATCAAGAGTGAAGCACAGCACGAAGTTCAGGCGCTGCACCGTGTACGTGAGCAACTGCTCAAGAGCCGCACCGCACTAGTGGTCTGTAACGTTGAAATCGAAAATAGATATGCTATGCTGTTGGGATGCTGGGAACCGCGCTCCGACTGTCGCAGACCGAATCTGAAGAACTCCGTGCGCGAGCGCGCTCGCGGGTGCTGCGCGCCGATGATGTGCGCCGCGCGCGGCTGATCTTGATGCTGGCCGAAGGTCGATCATGGTCCGCCCTCCAGCAGGCCTTAGGCTGTAGCTCGGCCTATGTCGCGCGGTGGCAGGGCCGCTTTGCCGAGCGGCGTCTAGCGGGCCGGAGTTGTCAGGAATTTCGTGTTTGAGCCAGTGGTTGATGAGCGGAGCAGTTGGGTCAGCAACTGCCTAACTACCGTCCGAGCCGAAGCGCCGGTCGCAGTCAAGGGCAGCGTAAGCTGGCGCGCATCGCGCGCGAACCCTTGACGGCGTGCCGGCGCGGAGGCTATCCGCCGCTCGCTTGCTAGCGCCATTTCAGTCGGCCACCTGAAAACGATCCTCGAACTGGATCGCGAGCTGAGTTTTTGCGGCCTGCCACGAAATCGGCGGATTTTTCCAGCGTGTCTGAATCTTGCGCAGCACCAGGTAAATGAGCTTGGTCGCCGCTTCCTCGCTGGGAAAGTGTCCGCGGATTCTTACTGCCTTACGCACCTGCGCGTTGAGGCTCTCGATCGCGTTGGTGGTGTAAAGGATTTTTCTGACCTCGGGGGCAAAGGCGAAGAACGGAATCACCTGCTCCCAGTTGCGCCGCCAGCTCTGCGCGATCGCCGGATACTTTTGTCCCCATGGGCCGCGATCGAAATCCTCCAGCCGCTCTCGCGCCGCCGCAGCCGATTCCGCCTGATACACCGATTTGAGGGCCGCCGCCACCAACCGATGTTCTTTCCAGGAGGTGAACTGCATCGAGTACCGGATCAGGTGCACGATGCAGGTTTGGACCACGGTCTTGGGAAACACCGAGGTGATCGCCTCCGGAAAGCCCTTGAGCCCATCGACCACCGCGATCAGGAGGTCCTGGACCCCGCGGTTACGCAACTCGCTCATTACCCGCAGCCAGAACTTGGCCCCTTCGGTCTGCTCGATCCAGATGCCGAGGATCTTCTTGTGCCCCGAGCAGCGTACGCCCAACGCCAGATACACGGCCCGGTTGTTGACCATCCCTTCGTTGCGGATCTTCACCCGCAGCGCATCGAAGAACACCATCGCGTAGGTCGCATCCAGCCCCCGGCTCTGCCAGGCCGCGACCTCCTCGACACCGAATCGGTCACCGCGCTCACCAGGTCGGCTGAGATCTCCGCCCCATACAGCTCGCCGATATGCTCAGCGATCTCACGCGTGGTCATCCCGCGCGCGTACAGTCTCGCGCCCATACAGTTCGAACAACAATCGAGCTCGGCCGCAGCGCGCACCGCTGGGCCAGCGGAAACAGAGCTGGTCGGCGCGGTGCTTGACGCTTCGGCCTCGGATCCAGAATCGATAACGCTTTCCGCTCCCTCCCCTGAGCCCGTGAGGGAGGGAGGCGGAAAGCTGCTTGCTCAGGCAAAGAAACGGAAGTAGCTATGCCCTTGCGACCTGGTCCAATTTGGGGACGATGAACTGTCCAGCCTCAGGGGTTCACTCCAAAAGTGGATCAGTTTTTCAGCGTTGCAAACAAGCGGAGCATCATCTCTTGCTGCGTCGCGCCTGCGGGTTGATCGGAATCACGCGACGCGGGTATCGCCGTGAGTCTAGGCCGGATGGTGACGACCGCCTGCGGCAGCGGTCGCGCACGCTGGCCGAGACGGATCGACGCTGGGGCTGCCCGATGTTGTATCGATTACTGCCGCGAGGGCGTAGCGGCCAATCATTAGCGCGTCGAACGGCTCTATCGCGAGCAAACACTCTCGCTGGGACGACGGCACGGGCGCAAACGGCTCAGTCATCTGCGGGTAGCGCCTGAACAGCCACCGGCAATTAATCACATCTGGGCGGTCGATTTCGTGCACGACGCCTTGAGCGATGGGCGGCGCTTCCGCGCGCTCACGGTGATCGACGAGCTCAGCCGGGAATGCCTGGTGATCGAAGTGGGCGCATCGCTGACCGGCGAGCGGGTAAGTCGGGCGCTGCAGCGGCGCTGCGAACCGCGTGCGGTGCCCACCATCATCCGCTCCGATAACGGTCCGGAGTTTCGCAGGCGGGTGATGGACGAGTGGGCCTATGGCTGCGGAGTGCGGCTGCAGTTCATCGAGCCGGGCAAGCCGATCCAGAATGCGTTCATCGAATCCTTCAATAGCCGCCTGAGCGAGGAGTGTCTCAATGAGCAGCTGTTCCTCTCGCTCGACGACGCGCGGCGCAAGATCGACGAACCGAGACCTCAAGGATACGGCGGCAGCGAGAGTTTCCCCGCTGCATCGGATGGGCCACGAGGAGTTCCAGCAGCAACCGGAGCCAGGTGGGGTGAATGCTCGCGATGTAGGCTCGGAGAAAAAGAGGCGACAACAGGAATCGAGGAAAGAGCTGCGAGGCGGGAGCGGTCTATCGAATAGCGGGAAGAGAGCGTCGAGAGGAGTCCGGGCCAGGCTGGCGCCGCGGCAGACGCGGCAAATGCCTAAGTATCCAACTTACCGGCCTGACCGCGGCGTATAAAGGAAACAGCGCGTCAGGTAGGTCTATCAGCTCCCAGTCGTCCGGGAACAGAAGTGACCGCCGTATGTCTTCGCTGCGGTATCGCCACGAAGATCGCAGACTCAGATCATAAAAAAACATCGCCATGGGCGGCAGGCGATGGATATCGAGGCAGTATCGGTTGGCGGTAAGAAGTCGCTGCGCCATCTCGACAATTCGTTCAACGATTCGATTGGGCTCGTCCGGTAGCTCGACTACCGGCCTGATCCACTTTCAGAAACAAATCGACGAGTATAAGCGCTGCGCGCAACTCGGCCATCAGGCCTCGCTCAGCAGCTACCCTGGCGACGCCGTGCAAATCCTCTGCGGTCATAGCACTGAGCAACGCTCCTATGTCCGCGAGCCACTTGAGGATCGGCCATCCATGAACGCCGCCGTGAGCCACCAGGTACAAGAACAGCTCGTCGCGACTAAGTGTTGAAACGACACCGGAACCGACCTTCACCGGCATCGTGGCCGGAAGCCTGGTCTCTGCTTCCTTCAGGAGTGGAATGTTATGGAACAGGCGCCAATGAAGTTCCAAGGGCGCAGCTTTCGTTTCCGAGAAATAGGTGAAATGTTTGTAATACCGAAGATAATGCTTCAAACGTTTCGGGGTGAGCTTTGCCCGCAGGTTCCAGACGTTTGTATCCCAAGCCCGTCAGAATGCTTTCTACCGCGAATACATGGTCCGGGGAGACTAACAAATCGATGTCTCCCGGATTCCGCATCGTGAAGTTTCCGTATGCCAATGCGGAAAGAGAAACACCCTTCAGCGCTATCGCTTCAAACCCAGCTACGACGACAGATTTTGTGATTCTGACTAACTCTGCCGCCTGAGCCATGCTTTGACCAATGTGACTGAACGCTGCTTCGCGTATTGTCCCCAGAATCCCGGCATAACACTCATCGACTAGAGCATTGCGAAGATTGTGATAAGCCAACGGAACAATCTGGTTCCGCTCGATGATCCTCTTGAACCACTGCCAGTCCAAAGACGCACTCGCCAGCCGATTTATTTCTGCCAAATCCCGTTCTTTCAAAGGCCAGCGCGAGCAGGCCAAGGCCAGACGAAATTCGGGGGACCATTCTCGATGCAAATGTTTTGAACGGGTCTCTGTCATTTGACTAGCGATTGTTCAGAGTCGACGGTTTGGGTCCCGCTTTCTTCACGACCCGCGCGCTTGAACAGTGCGTCGAGCTGGAGAATCTCTCCGGTCCGAGGCGCAGCAAGGAGTCCGACCGGGCGCAAAAACTCGAACTTTGCTCTTCCCATCAGGGCGAGCATCTCGGTGAAGGGAATCTCGCCTTCGTACATCGGCTTGCAGGACGTTTCCAGGACTACATAGTCACACCGCTTCAGCGTCCGCGGGCCGCCGGCGAGGGTTTGGGCCTCATAGCCCTGGACGTCGAGTTTTAACAGAACGGGCGGTTTCAGCTCGACATGATCGAAGATCGCGTCGAGAGTTGACAGCTCTACCTCAACGGTGCGAACGGCGCGCGCATCCGGAAACGCGCGAAGGTGAGACTTGCCCAATGCAAGGATGGAACTCGAGTGACTATGTGAGTTCACATTAACCGTGCAATGGCCTTGCCGCTCACCAAGAGCAAGAGGGTAGACTTTGATTCGTGACAGGCTGCGAACATTTTCGGAGAGTGCTGAAACAGTTTCGGGAACCGGTTCAAAAGAGTGAATTTCAACATCGGGAAATATCATGGCGGATGCGATAGCAAATTGACCGACGTTCGCACCCACGTCAATCACGGTCCGTGGCATGATGTCTTGTCGTGCCAGCGCCGAGATCATCTTGAAGGAGGTCATGGAAAACCTGGGCCAGGTCGCAATTGCTCTCATGGCACCGGGCTCCAGCAACAACTCGAGGTATCTAAGTATCCGGTCGCTTGCGGGCATGGTTACAGATGCTCCACGGACCTGGTCAACCGCCTGCAGGCGCCTGACTCTTAGGTATTACGGGAGATCGAGCGTTGGGCCGACAGTACAGTAACGTCACCGGGGTGCGCGCCTTCAACTGCGTTGCTACCCTTTTCCGTTGATTCAGACTGTAGTTCAACAAGCTTCAAGCTGATCTGGTAATCAACAAAAGCTTTGAGCATGCAATAGCGAAAGCCAATTCGCCCGTCCAGCCATCCTCCGCGAACAAAGTACATCCAGATGAACACCAGCAGTGCGCGGCATGGAAGATGTCTGTAGGCAAACTCCTTGACTACACGCGTCCGCTCCGGTCCGCGCGAAACCAAACTTGGGCGAATCCGACGCGACGAACTTCCTTGCAGAACCTGACGGACCTCGATGGCTTCCATGCTAGTATAACTATTGTGCCGGTCGAGCCATCGCTCGAGTCCCTTGAAGTCATTGTGCTCGAGCGGGTGCTTAAGGTATTGCGTTGAGCCATCGACTACCATGTGTTCGTGAACGATGCGATCTTCATAGCGACCCCTACCGCGTCGAAGAAGTCGCAACTGCCAATCAGGATACATCCCGCCATGGCGAATCCATTGACCCATGAAGTAGTTCTTCCGCGCCACATAGTAGCCGTTGTTGACAACTTCATGGCTGACGATTCGACCTATCTCATCGCGCAGATTTGGCGTGAAACGTTCGTCGGCGTCGAGAAAAAAGACCCATTGATTGGCGATCGGAAGATTATCCAGGGCCCAGTTTTTGTGTGCCGAGAAATTATCAAACGCGCGTTGGACGATGTGAACCCCCGCCTCGCGGGCAATTTCCAACGTGCGGTCATCACTGAATGAATCGAACACAAACACTTGACTCGCCCAACCCGCCACCGAGTCGAGAGTTTGACCAAGATTTCGCTCCTCGTTGCGCGTCAGGATGATGACGCTTAGAGGTACCCGCGATCCGGTATCGGCAAGCATGGCACTGGTCATTTGATAGCTTCCACTGCTTGACTCGCTCGTCCGTTCGCAGGCAGGTCGCCTTCCTTTCCGTTGTACGAGCGGATCGCGACTTCGTCGAGCAGCTGTATGGTTTCCAGGACATCCTTACCAGACACCGGGTTCGGCTGCTCGCCGCGGAGTGCGCCTATGAATGATTGGAACAGCTCGGCATGTGATCGAGCGCGATGCGGGCATCCTGAACGAATAATTTTCTCCTTCGCTGTTACCCTTGCATAATCAAGCAAGCGGCGGCCTTCAGCCAGCGAACGATGAAGGGGATTATCCCGCGCAGGCAACATCCGAAAGCCCTGCGGGAAAAACTGCAGGGACAGGCCGGCCGATTCGCCCAGCACCTCAATTTCCGTGCTGGTTGACGCTGCATCGACCATCAAATCGAAAACCCCACGCGCACCGTTCTGATGAAGCGTGCCAAAAGCCACGCGCTGGATGCCAGCGGAGTCGACGTCGGCATCGACGAATCGAACTGACTCGAGCGGTCCCATGAAGAGCAATGCGATGTCGATCAAGTGGATCGCGAAGTCAAAAAGAAGCGTTCGATGCTCACGCTCACGACGCCGCCATAGGACCTGGTCGCTAAGCAGCGCACCGCTGCGAAATTTGAGATTGACCGCGACGATGTCTCCTAGTCCACCCTTGCGCATGGCGCGGAGAGCCAGCTGGGTGTTTTCCTTGAAGCGATAGTTGTGGATCACCGTAAGCATCGCACCGGTCTCGTCCGCGAGTGCGCACATCCTATGCGCGTCACGTGCGCTAAGGGCGAGTGGCTTCTCGCACAGGAGGTTCATCCCCTTGCCAAGAACTTTCCGCGCCAGTTCAGGATGAGTGGCCCCCGGGGTAGCAAGGACGACGAACGATAAGTCCGCGCCATCGTGGATGAAATCATCGAAGCTGGTGTACCGTCGCGCGGTCGGAACCTCACGGGCCACGGTATCTAGCGATACCTCTGAGGAATCGCAAATCGCGACCAGCTTCGCGTCGGGAATAGCTTTCCAGGCCGGCAGGTGAAGCTCCTCCACCACCTTACCGCATCCTGCCAGACCAAAGCGTACTTCTTGTCCCGCTGGGATCAACGACATCTAGTTCGCACAAACCCTCGCCAGTCCGTCTCGATATCCGATCGCCGGATCGAACTCCAAATCGCGGCGTATTCTTTCCGCCGAGAAGTTCGGCATGCTGGCTAGCCGCGCCGAAGTATAGGCATAGTTGGATTTCCGGCCCAGAACTGCGGACACCTTGTCTAGCAGAGAGAATATCGGCAGCATTTTTGGCAAAGGAATGTCGACAACTAACCGACGATCGCCGCTGAGTTCTCGATAGGTCCTAAGGAATTGCACGGTAGTTGGCATTTCGGGATGTGCAACATTGTAAATTCGTCCGATCGTAGCCTCGCGCGCGGCGATGCGAATCAAAATATCTACGAGGTCATCGATATAGATCAGTGGTAATAATTTGTCGGGTGTGCCCGTGCTGATCAGCAATCGATTTCGCAACGATAGCGCAGCGCCATTGAGCACATTCTTGCTGCGAGGCCCGTAGACCAAACCTGGCCGTACAATAGTCAGCTTAACTGCCGAGTGACTCAGGTATGGATGCGCGCGCAACTCGGCTTCCAGCTTGGTACGGGCATAGAGACCCCGTGCGGCAGGATTTCGCTCGATGGGAAAATCTTCGTCGATCATTCCTCCACTGCGCATCGAGCCGGCATCGTAAACGCTTGCCGAGCTGACAAATACGACTCTGCCCCCGCCGCTAGCGGCAACAGCTTCCAGTAGACGTTGCGACCCTTTGACTGTGACGTTCTCGTAGTATTCCGGCGTCCCGGAGGTCGCTGCCGCAAGGTGATAAATCTCACCGACTCCTTCCAGGGCCGCATCGAGAACTCCGGGTTCAGATATGTCAGCCCTAAGGTGGTCGACTGCCGGTGTCACTCGCCACTTAACAACAGGCCGTCGCGCGACGACGCGGACCCGATAGCCTCGCGTAAGCAATCGGTCCACGAGATGGCGACCGATGAAGCCAGTGCCTCCAGTGACCAGTGCCAGCTTGCCGTCATTCATGCGAGCGAGGTCTCCGCCGAATGGAGGTTGCGATTGGCAGCGATGGCGTCGCGATACACGTCGATCAGTTTGCCTGTTACGGCGGGCCAGTTGAATCTTTCCGCGACCAGGTTCCTGCCCGCGGCGCCCATCGCCCGGCGCAGCTCGGGATCGTCCAGGAGGGTCGCCATCGCGTGGGTCAGCTCATCGACGTCGCAATTTATCACCAGTCCCGCACGAGCCTCGGCAAATTCGCGCGAGATATTGACCTTGTTCGAAATGATCACGGGGAGCCCGGCGGCCGAGGCTTCGGTGATCGCGATGCCGAAATTTTCGGTGTAGGACGGGAGCGCGAACAGGTCGGCGCCCGCCAGCGCCGCGGCCTTGCGCTCGCCGAGCAGCATTCCGGCGAAGGTGGCGCGACCGAGGACGCCCTCCTCGGCGAGCCACTGGCGCACCTTTTTGCCGTAGCCCTCGTCGTCGGGGCCGGCGACGAAGAGGTGCACATCGGGGCGCGCGCGGGCGATCGCGCCGAAGGCCTTGGCCAGCAGGTCGAGGCCCTTCTTGAGGCTGATGCGGCTGAGGAACAGGATGACCAGCTTGCCGCGAGTTTCGGGCCATTCGCGGCGGAACTGCTCGCGCAACTCGGGGGTCGGCTCGATATCGAGCTGGACGCCGTAGGACACGACCACGCCGCGGCATTTGATCCCGACCGCGGCGGCGAGGCGCATCTCGTCTTCGGCGCTGAATTGTACGGCGGCGGCGCGGGCGAGGTTGCGGCGCTCGAACAGGGCCTCGTAGATGTTCTTGCGCCATCGATGGCGATAGAAGAGGAACGGGTCGAGCGAGCCGTGCGGGAACAGGACATAGGGAATGCGGTAGCGGCGGCAATAGTGGGCCGCGATGGTCGCGCTGAAGCGATAGAGCGAATGGGTATGGACCACGTCAAAGCTGCGGAGGTTTTCGCGCAGCGCGCGCACCATCGACATCGAGAGGCCGTAAAGGCCGGTGCGTTGGGTGGTGAAGTACCATGTTTCCACACCGTCGTCGCCGCGAATCGGCTGGTCGAGCGGGACCCGGCGGGGGTCGATGCCCTCGTCGGTAGAATAGACGACGACTTCATGACCGGCGCGGGCGAGCGCGCGGCACATCTCGGGAATCGCGCGGGGCGGTCCGCCGTGGCGCAGGTCGAGGCTGGATACGACGTGCAGGATACGCATCGGGATCAGACTACCCGGACAGAACTGTATGCTATAAGCATCTCCCGCTTACGCATTACTGGAAGCATAGCGTTGCACCAGATCCACAGTGGGGTGGTCGAGCATCGTTCCCATTTTCGACTTGACCGCCGCAATAACTTCCTCCGCTTCAATCAACTTCAGGCATCGATTGTCGTTAGGACATACCTGTAGATAGCAGGTATGACATTCAACCCACTTGCGCAGAGCCAGGTTCCGGCTACCGTAAGGATGCCACTTGCCAGGCATATCATGAGCCGAGAATATTGAGATGCAAGGCGTTCCGACCGCGGCGGCAAGGTGCTGGACTCCCGAGTCATTACACACCAGCAATGCGCATCGGCGCAGGACCTCGCAAGACTCCTTGATCGAAGTCATGCCACCCAGGTTGATGGTGTCGCTGCCAATCGACTCGGCGACCTCCCGGCATATCGTTTCATCAGCGGTGCCGCCCAAAACTACCACTCGAAAATTGTTAGCCGCCAGGTAACGTCCTACTGCCACGAAGCGTTCGACAGGCCAGAGACTCAACTTGCGCTTGGCGCCGGGTGCGATTGCAACCATGCGACCCAAACGTCGGCCCGAGCCGAGCAAAGAGTCAACCACCTCGCGCTCACGGAGACCCAAGCCGATCGGAAACTCAACCGGACCTCCGGTGACAATCCCGGCATGACGAACTATGCCGAGGAGTTTGTCCACCTCGGTTTCAAATTTCAGATTTTCCGATTGGGCCTGCACCCAAAGTTTTATGGTGGTAACGAAACCCCAACCGTAGCCCCACTTGACGCCCGACAGACGCGCTATCAGCAAATTCCTAAGATGATTGAGAGGACCGGCGAGTTCCTGAGGCAGGTCGATCCACATATCGAAATGCTCGCGACGCATCGAGCGCAGGAACGCGACGCGATTTCGAAATCCGGTAACCTCGCTCTTTAGATATACCCGCACTTCATCGAACAGCTCGGAGTTGTCAAACAGCTCTCGCGCACCCGGAAATTTTCCCTCGACCGGCGACGTAAGCAGGGTCAGATGCGCGTGCGGGTATGCGGTCCGTATCGCGTGCATCGCCGGCAACGCAACTACAGTGTCTCCGATAAATCCAACCCGATAGATGCAAATTCGTTTCGGGTTGGCAGGTTTGCGGCGCGGCCACAACACAACTCTCAGCGACCTCAGGAGTGAATTCACCAGGACGTACAGCATCGCAACAAAACGCGCCTGTAGGTAGCGCTTCCTGCTGCGCGTGCTTTGTGGCGGACGCGGAATCCCGCTGGAGGACTCGATCACTCAGAAACACCCGGCTAGCTGAAGCTGGTCACCGGCCTCGGTCCTTGCACCAGCAATTCTCGTCGATGGGCGGTGGATCTCGAAAGCATCTTTATCATCAAATGGAAAATCGTCACACCAACGGCCATGCCTACAATCCCACCTATCACCAAAGATAGATTGCTCTCGAAGTTCAGCCACAAGCTCAATATATAGATTGCGCTTGTCAAAGCTCCGATCCCCATATCCTTGTGGATAAGCATGTCATGAGTTCCGCGATAGAGCATTCCAACCAGGAAGCTGCCGATGAATAGTCCCAATGGACCGAAGTTTCCATAGAACTCGACCAATTGAGGGATGTTGATCGCAGTGGTGTAGTCATCAGCGTCGATGATTGCATACCAGTGGCCGAAGTCGTTGCTCTGAGTTTCATCGGGTTTCTCAGGATAGAGCAGGCGGGGAATCGGCTTGAACAGAAAAGGATAGTAAGTTCTTCCTTCCCAATATGGAATCTGGTCTGGGGTATACTCTGCCACTTTGACGAAGAGGACCAGCTGAGACAGCCGCTCCATACCCATTGACATTGCTGATTGCATACCGAAGGTGTCCACAAACGTCATGCCCAACTGGACCGTCGATGAGAGAGCTTGAAGTTTGTCAGTCGGGTCCTGGTCGCGATTCACTCCCCCGTGCGTCCATACCTGTCTTCGGAAAGACGCCTTGACCGGTTGAAGGATACTAAATGCCACCAGACCGACGCCCACGAAGGCCCAGGGAATTTTTCGTTTCATGGTCGCGTAGGTCATAAGCAGTGCCAGCCCAACAACAATCGCCGGCGCCAAGAACCCGCTAGCCAGACCGATGAGCATGCGAGCCGGGATCAGAACTACGTATAGTAAAAGCATCGGAGCGAGGCTCAGCCTTCGCTGGATGTGCAGTAGTACAAGTACGATCATGGTAGGAAAAAACAAATTCGCCACGATCGTCATCGGCTGGCGTAATCCAGGCGGTAGATTTTCCCGAAAGGAAATCCAAAGCGCAATTATGCTAATTGGACCGAGTAGGCAAGCGACAATCTGAACCGCCCGAGCATCTTCCCAGCGCAGATGAAAAGCGGGTAAGCGAGGTGTGATGTATCGCCACCATGGTCCATAGAAACCGAGCATAGTTAGAAGAAAGCCGGCCACCGACAAGGCTAGGACCCGGTTGAAGGTGTTTGCGAGAAGCGGCAACGAGGAACTTCCCATGTAGGCACTCGGCATTAGAATGAAGACGCCGAGGCCATAGTTGAGCGCAAAGAGAATAGCCAGGAGTGGAATGAAGACTACCTCAAGACTGCGACGCCGCATCGAAAACCAGATCGATCCGGCGGCCGCAGCTATCATTAGAGAAGCGAGCAATCGCTCCATAGCGGTCGGTTCGCCGGGAGCGTAAAGGTTCAATCCCACGAGGAGCACGGCCGGCACTATCCAAAAGAACAATCCCGGCCTCCGTTGTTCGGCAACGGCTTTCTCCAGGATTGGCGCCCAGTCTTTGGGAAGCCTTCGCATCAAATTGCCTGGGACGTTAATGTGGATGCAGTTCTAACTGCTCGGAGGATAGTCTTGAGGCGATCTCCGTAAGTATTCTTACCTCCGGTGATTCGGCGATACCCGGCTTCCGCGATCCGTTGCCGTTCAGTATCGTGATTCAGATAGTACCGAATCTTGTCGACCATTTCCTCGCCCGAGGAAAAATAGCTCGCTTCCTTATCTTCCGCGAGGAATGAGCATTGCGCGTCGGTCTTGTCGGTTAACATGAATCCACCGCAGGCCGGGATCTCGAAGGTTCGCATCACGTGGTCGTCTCGATTGGCACGTCGGATAAGGTTGAAGACAATTTTTGCTCCTCCGACCGCCAAGCGGAACTCGCGGCCAAGTGCAAAGCCTCGATAGTATTTTCTAAGAGCTGGGTATCGGTTCCAGAACCCGCCGTAGAGGTGCAGGCGCAGGTCAGGCATCGCCTTCAGCATAGCGGTTATGTAGGGCAGCCGATCGCGATCGCAGCCACCGATAAAGACGATGTCGGACGAGAATCGCTTTCGTTCCTCCGTACTCCCCGCACTCTCGGGAAAATGGACTTCCGGTTTGTAACCGAACGGAACGTAGACGGCGTTGCTGCACCCGGCTGCTTTGACGTCATCAATGATGGCTCTTTTGGTACAGGCATAAACGTCGTAGTCGGGGATTCCTTTCCTAAACATCGAGGTGTTAACCGCAGCATTAAATGGATCGTCAGTGGCATAGTTGAGTAATCGGGCTCCGGTTTGCTGCTTAATCGCACGAATGGTGATGCCGGGCTTAACAGTACTTCCCACAGGTGACAAAATGATGTCTGGCTTGTACGTTAGCCGAGGCGGCCTTAGTGAATGTCTCGATTGAGCTTCCAGTAACCAGTGGGCGGCTCCCTGAAAGTCGACGGAACACTTTGTCAAAATAACTCGTGTATCTAGGCACTGAAAATTGCGCTTCGTCGATCCATTTGTGCTCGAAGTCACAATCTCTCGCGACATACGACAGAGCCTCCGCGAATAGCGGGTTCGATGGATATAAGCTACTAGAATCGAGGAGTAGTAAACGCAATGGTAATCTTTCGGTGTCCAGCGTGTTTGGTCTTATCCGTACTCTTGTGAAGTGTTACTTCTGCCAGCCCACCTGCTGTCCAAATCTGGTCAATTGTGCGAGGAGTTCCGACGAAGATGGTACGAGTATTTCCGTGATCGAGTACCCAGTTTCAGACTGTGCAAGGAGCAGCAAACAAATACATACACTACTGTAACCGAACAGTGACGAGATCGCGGCGCCAACAATTCCAATTCGTTTCAGCAAAACCAATAATGTGGTCACCGTGACAATCAGGCCTGCCAATTCAGACCAGAGAATGAACATGGGTTTGTTCAATCCTCTGAAACCCTCCTCCAGCATTTGATTGAGGCCCAATATGACCGTTGCCGCTACCAAGATTAGGGCGCACGGAATTGACTCCGCGTAGGGAATTCCGAATATCAGCGGCAGAACCCTCGGGGTAACCAACTCGACTGCGATGGCTAAAACGCACGCGAACGGAATCGCCAGTCTGATTGCTCTGACGAACGCCCGATACTGATCTTCCTTGGAACTAAACGATGCAATGTGTGGAAACAAGACTGCGGCAACTCCTTGGGACAATGGCAACAGCATCAAGCTCCATGCCACTGCGACCACGTAGAGTCCCAGCAGTCTGGCTGGTAATAGTCCTGCTATCAGCATTTGATCAAAGCGCAGATTCAGGGTCTGCGGTACTCCGCTTGCTACAGAAGGTATGCCGAACCGCAACATTGGAAGAATCGAATGCCGATCCGGCAGATAGGATCCTTTGATGCTAAGCCGCGCCACCCAGAATGTGATTGGCAGTGCAATTGACCCGACGACGACAAGGTTCATTAAGGCGAGGAAATCGGGAGTCGTCCTGTGGATCTGGACCGCGAAACAGAGAACTGCGATCCAAAGAATCCCGGGTATGAGCCGAATCGCGTTCCAACGAGTAAGATCTTGGAGCGAGCGAAGTGCGCCATACGGGACTCCGAGCGCCACATACACAATAGCTATCGCAAGATACCAACGAGCGGCGTAGATCACTTCGGGTACCTGAGCGGATAGCAGATATGGCAAGGCTGCGTAGCTGAGAAGAAGCATTGGAACGCATCCGACAAGGCCTGCAATGATTGCGGAGGAAATGTATTGTCCCCCCCGCGAAGGTTCACGCGAGCAAAACAAGACGACCGCCTCTGGAAGTCCCAAGGTCGCTATCACGGCGAGAAAGCCAGCCCAGGTTTGAATAGCGGCGAGCTCTCCGCGCCCGGTCGGACCAAGCAAACGTGCCGCCATTGTGCCGCTAGTGAATCCAAGAATTCCGAGAGCACCGTTTGCGCCGATAGTTATTCCGACTCGTTTTGCAAAGGACAATTTACTGTTTCCTGGCCTCTAGATACAGATTGCCGGGAATTCTGGTGGGTTCATCGAGATCGACGCGGAGTTCAGGCACTCGGCTCGATAGATGCCCGGATTCTTCGATGCGGACAAAGCCCTGCCCTTTCAATTCAGATGATAGACTTTCGAAGTCGTCTACGAAGTGATGGAAGTGGTTCTTGAAAATGTCGTTTAAACCTTCTGCGAGATTGGTCGTTCCGGGAATCGATCTGCGAAACCATTCGATGTCCCTCCGCGAATAGGCATCCGCGAATTGCGCACAGCTGGGTCCGACAATGCGCAGGACTCCGTCAGGGCTCAACAGGCGCAGCCACTCTCGGATAACCGGGCCGCGGAATTGTTGGCTAAGGTGTTCGAAGACGTGCTCGGTGAAAATGTATCGGCAGGATCCGTCGCTGAGGGGTAGCGGTTGACGAAGATCGCAGACATAGTCGATGCCTTCACACCACCAGCCATCCACATTGAGCCAACCTGGCAGAATACGACGACCGCAACCAAAGTTTAGTTTTACATCACGAAGAGCAGCCAACTCGGCCGCACTCCGGCGCAAGGTTGGTGATATACGAGAGCGCAAACGGACCATGGAAAGATGCGCTTCGACTCGAATCTGTTGAACCAACTCCAAGGGGATTGCACTATTCGCGATTCGTGCTTTTAGATTCTGCTTCAATTTCATGACTTTTCGGCGACTGGGCAGCAAATGACGAACCGCGCCATCACTGCAAGCTTCAGTTACCATCCCACGCGTCGCGCAACCTTCAGAAGCGTCTTGCCAAGCAATCTCAGGTCAAGTCCTAGCGACCACTCGTCGATGTATCGACAATCGAGCTTCACCACATCCTCAAAGTCATGCACCGCGTCGTTGCCGGCTATCTGCCAAATCCCCGTGATGCCGGGACGCATACTGAGCCGGCGATGGTGGCGGTTCTCGTAGGACTCAACTTCGTTGCGGGTCGGAGGGCGCGTTCCGACCAGGCTCATGTCACCCATCAGCACATTCCAGAACTGCGGGAGCTCGTCGAGATGCGAGCGGCGCATGAAATTTCCGCCCGCGATGATTCGCGGATCGTTTTTGATCTTGAACAGCGCCCCGTTCATCTGGTTAAGCGCCATCAGCTCGGGAAGCTCGCGCTCCGCATTGGGACGCATCGTGCGAAACTTGTAGAGGGTGAAAAAACGTCCGTTGCGCCCCATCCGCTCCTGGCGGAACAAGACCGCGCCCGGCGAGACGATTCGTAGCCATGAGGCATAGAAGGGGTAGACCAGGGCGCAGAGGATCACGCCGAGGATGGAGCCCGCGATGTCCAGCACGCGCTTGACCGCGAGCGCAAGGAAATCCTGGGAGACCGCCTCCAGCGAGACGAGGTACTGTCCGTTTCCAGCATCTTCGATGTGGTACTTGCCGATCCTTGGCTTGGGCATGACGACCAACTGGCGGAAAATCACGCCGCGATCGGCGCATGCTTCAGCCAATTCGTTCCACATCACCGACTGATCCCATGCGGTTACCGCTACCACTTCATCAACCGCATAGCGTCGCAGAACATCCGGCCATAGCTCCGGTTGCTCAGACTGGGCCCGCAGCGTGGGCAACGAACTACCGTTGAGTTGTCGAATAGAAGTGGCCACCACCGCTCCTCACGGCCGTCCCCTCGAGGGAGGCCGATACTACATCAACAATCTCCAGATTCCATTCAGGATGATTGCGAACCAGCTCGAGATAGTTTTCGGCGTCGCTCCGACTGCCTACCAGCAGGACTCTGCGCGTGGCGGTGCGGCGCTGGAATCGCCAACGGTGTCGCATCACAAGAAGCACGGCTAGTTTTTCGACGGTCAGGCCTACGAAGCTCACGATAATGATCAGTGCAAGCAGAGGACGGCTTACACCATTAAGCCCGCGAAGGATGAAAACCGCATTGAGCATCAGAATCGAAGCGAGGATGTGAGCTTTGAAGCATGCGGCTATAACACCTGACGTCGAGCGATAGGTGATTGGGTTATAGAGATTGAAGTGCCGGTGGGCGATCAGCCAGGCCGGAAGAACAACTGTAAGTATCCATGCCGAGACTCGCACGCTGGCGATCGGAAGCACGGGGTAGCCGAGTCGCCAGAGCTTCAAACGCAGCGAATACGCGACCAGATAGCTGACGAACAGGACCGCGAGGTCGGTGGCGGCGATTACTCGACCGAAGAAATTCTGTTGGCGGGTCACTCGGCGTTCACAACTGCGATTAAAGGCCGCCGCGGCTTTGCCGTACCTGAGCCTCGATCCAGCGATAGGTGCGAGATAGCCCTTCCTCGAGCGAGACTTCGGGTTGCCAGTGGAGAACCTCGCGCAGGCGGGTATTGTCGGAATTGCGACCGCGCACTCCTTGCGGTCCGTCGATATGCTTCTTGCGAAGCTTGATTCCGGCGACATTGGCAACCAGGTCGGCAAGCTCGTCGATGGTTACCATGCGATCCTGACCGAGATTGAGTGGGTACGGGTAGTCGGAATGCATCAGCTTATGAATGCCGGCGACGCAATCGTCGATGTAGCAGAACGATCGGGTCTGTTTGCCATCACCCCAGATTTCGATTTCTTCATTCCGCGTCAACTTGGCGATAGCTACCTTGCGGCACATCGCCGCGGGGGCTTTCTCGCGTCCGCCCTCCCAGGTACCCAGTGGTCCAAAGATGTTGTGAAAGCGGACGATACGCGTCTGGAGACCGTAGTCCTCGCGATAATGAGTGCATAGCCGCTCGGTCACCAGCTTCTCCCATCCATAAGCATCCTGCGGCTGCGCCGGATAGGCGTCTTCTTCTTTCAGAGGTACGACATCCGCGCTGGTCTGCTTGAATTCGGGATAGACGCAAGCCGACGAGGAGTACAGGTATCGCTTGACGGAATTCTCGCGTGCGGCATCGAGGGTGTGGATATTGATCAAAGAGTTGTTGTGCAGGATTTCGGCATGATGCGCGGAAATGAATCCCATCCCGCCCATGTCGGCGGCCAGAGCATATACTTCATCGACGCCTCGGGTGGCGGCGAGGCAGTTGTCCCAGCGCCGAAGATCGAGCAGCAGGAACTCATCAGCATCGGATTTCGAATATTCGGGGTTTTTTTGGTCGGCGCCTCGAACCCAGTATCCTTGCTGCTTCAGGAATGTAACCAGATGGTGTCCGATGAAACCACCGGCGCCAGTGACCAGCACTCTAGTCATGGTCGGCTCTCCTCACGATCTGCAATCAGACGCTCGCTTACCGGAACGGCCTCCAGCGTCAGCGACGATTTTCCCCTGGCCGCCACCCTCAGCAGATGCGATTCCAGAGCTGAAAGGGTCCGTTGTTTTTCCCAGTAGCGTTCAGCGAACATTCGGCCATTCGCCCCCAGCCTACTGCGCCGGGCCGGGTCATCTCGCAAAGCCATGATCGCGCTCAGCAAGGCGGCTGGGTCTTCAGGGGCGACCATAATCCCGGCATCAGCTTCCCTCAGCACCCGCACTACCTCGCTGCCAGGGCTGGCGGAAGCGACTATCGCGCGGGCGGAAGACATCAGGGTAATGACCTTCGAGGGGAAAACGATGTCCGCCACACTTTTCTGCTGAGTGATAAGACTGATGTCGCTCGCAGCGAGCAGGTCCAGGAATCGATCATCCGGAAGCAGCGGAACGAATTTGAGATTATCCAGCCTCGCGGAGTTGGCGCGTTGCTCGAGCTGCTGACGAACGGAGCCATCCCCGACCAGCAGATACCTGATGTTCGAGTCGCCTCTTGAGAGTTCAGCAGCACCGAGAATCACTTCGAGACCTTGCTTGACTCCCATGTTTCCGGCGTGGACAACGAGTAGCTCATTTCCAAGGCCTAGCGAGCGCCGGAACGCCTCGCCGCCACCGGTCGCCGGCACCTTAAACAATTCGGATCTAGCCCAATCCGGAAACAACACTACCTTCTCCGGCGCCACCCCCTTGCCGATTATCTTGCTACGCATAGCCTCTGTCAGAGTCGATACTAACTCGGCCTTGCGGTAGCCCAGGCGCTCAATGGCGTAAAGAAAGCCAGCCAACCTCCCGGAACGCAGCATACCCAGATCCAAGGCGGCGTCAGGTTGCAGATCCGGAACGTGCTGCACGAAAGGAACCTTCCAAAGTCTGGAAAGCAGGATAGCTGTCAGGCCAAGCGCCAGAGGAGGAGTAGTAACGACCAACAAATCGGGGCGAGGTCTTCGGGTCAAAGCATACAGCGCAGAGGAAGCAATGAACGAGGCCTCGTGCAGTATGCGCCGCGCGGCACTCACTTGCGATGGTACATACATCCAGGAGCGGAAAATTGTTACTCCGTTGCGCTCTTCGCGGCGTACGAGATGCCTCCGATAAGGTTCGGGAATCTGCCATGCCGGATAGTAGGGAAATCCGGTGAACACGGTGACCTGATGTCCGCGGCTCGCAAGGTATTCGCAGCGGCCGGTGGTAAATGGAGCAATCCCGGTCTCGTCGGGCCAGAAGTTTATGCCTAGGAAAACGACGTGCATGGCTTACCAGCAAATGGAGGGATGGGTACGCCTTCTAAAATGATGCGGCATGATCAGCGGGAGGACGTTTTCGCGAAGATGCTGCGTCGAGCTTTCGCCCGGCCTGCCAGTTATGCCTAAGCAGGATAGCTGCAACCATAAGCATCGGGGTCAGCATCAACATGATGAAGCAGTTGAGGCTTGCGCGCGGCGAATAGGGCCGGTCGGGCGAGACCGGCGCTTCCAGCACCTTGAAGGCAAAATCAGCTTCAACTTCGGCCAGCTTCTCACGCTGGACCTGCCGGGCGACCAAGGCATAGAGATTCTCTCTTAGCAGCGAATCTCCAGTGGCTTTCGCTTCCTTTTCCAGTGACTCGATCGCCGCGGTGGCATTCCTGATTGCTTCCTGACGCTGCAAGTCTCGGAGATCGTCGAGATAGAATTGCAGTATCTCCTGCGCCCTGACGGGATCTCGATCGAGGAAATGTACGCTGATGTTGTGCGCCTGAATCGAGTAGTCGACCTTGAAACGGCCCTTCAGGATATCGAACAGCTTCATCTTGAGCTTGCGCTCGGTCTTGGGCTTCTCGTCAATGCCTTCCAACAGTTCGTCCGAGAGCTTATGGCGGACGGCGACTCCCGTGTTGAAGGTATAGCTGCGCAGGATAGTCAGATACTCCTGGGCCTGGGAATCGATGCCGGTAGCCATAAGAAACGAGGACATCCCTCCTCCGGCGAGGCCTCCCATCCCGCCTTCCACTCGATTCTCTACCGCACCTTCCGGAATAGGCTCGATAGTCGCGGTGGCCTGGTACCATCGCGTCATCACCGTCTTGGTAAGGATGTAGGTTGCGATGACCGCGATAACGGTGGCAATGGCAATCTGTTTCCAGCTATCCAGGATCAGCAGGACATACGGATGCAGCGATGCTTCTTCCAGCGCAGGCACCGGAGCCAGGCGCCCTTTGGGCTCGTAACCTTCCAACTCTGTTCTTTCTATCTTAAGGGCCACCGATTGGACTCCACCTCCACCGTTATGAGGGTCACAGGCTGCTGGCCAGAATGCCCAACGTGGCGAGGCCTAATGCGCTATTCGCTACCACCGAGGTCATGTCCTTCGCGTATTGCAGCGAACTGACATAGATCAACTTCTCCGGAACGTATACCGTGTCGCCCGGCTCGAGGTGTTGTTCCGCCAATCCTCCGCCGATCGACGGCAGGATGGGGAACAGCTTGTTCTTCTCGTTTTGCTTGACACCGTCGTCGGTCAAAACCGAACCGTCCGCCTTGATCACGTACATGTGATCGCCATCGCCGGCATCGGTGGGACCGCCCGCCCTTTGCAGATAGTCACGCACCCGCAGCGAAGGCTGATAGACGATGGCGTTGGGATTGTACACCTGGCCAAGGACCTGGACTGCCGCGGGTTGAACCGGGATTACCAGGCGGTCCTCGTTTTCGAGGACGATGTTTTCCGGCGAATGTTCCAAGGTATCGAGTGAGGTTATCTTCACTACCACCCGCCCGGTTGATTGGGTGGTCTCGGCCTGATTAAGGACCTCGCGAATCGAAGTCAGAGTGTTGGCGGTGGTGTCCGCTTGCCCGGCTTGATGCGGCATGAGCGCCAGCCGTACCAACTCATGCTGCAGGCGCGTGCGCGCTTGTTCGAGCTGTTCCTGCTGCATCTTCTGAACCGACTTCCGGATGAACACCGCCGCGCGGGGGTAGGCGCTGGGACGGAATCCGCCGCACGCCTTCAGCACCGCGGCGAGGCGCTCACCTTCACGAATGGGATATGGGCCGGGCCGGTTGACCTGACCCTCGAGGAGCACGTGCCACGGGGCATGCCAGTTCGAAGCCTGCTGGACCAGCAATTCGTCTCCAGGCTTGAGCGCGACATCGGTGGTCTGCGATCCGTCAAGGACCTGGCGCAGATCGAGATCCATATGCGTATATCGCGCAACCGAGCCGTTCGCGATTTCGGTGCGGGTCAGTTCCGCGCGATCGCGTGAAGCGTTGTCCAACAGCCCACCGGCGGTATAGACCAGCTCGCGTGCCGTCATCCCCGGGATAAGGGGATAGCTACCCGGTTTCCGAACCTGGCCGATGACGGCGACGGTGGGTATCTGCGCCAGCTCACTCTGGCTATAGACGGTCACGCTGTCCTCGGGCCGAAGTGCAGGATCATCAACACCCAGTTGGTTGGAGAGGGCTTCGCCGAGATTGATTGGAACCGGCTTCATCCGGCGGTCGGGTCCCTCGCGACGCTCCAACAAGGCGTAATCGAAGAAAGTGTGATCGCTGGGTCCCTGGGCTTGCTTGATAAGATCGGCGACCCTCATCCCGGGACGCCATTCGTAGGTCCCCGGTTGATTGACGTTCCCCTTTATCCGCACCACGTTGCGCTCGATGGGGAGGACGGTGAACACCTTGACCAAATCGCCATCGTAGATTGAGGCCTGGGAGGCCGAACGCTGGTTGAGATTTACATCCAGCGCGATTCTCTTTTCGTGATTCTTGACCCGCTCTACCTGGATTCGCTCCGAGTACCCAAACGCCGTCACTCCGCCGGCCATCCGCAACAGATTGCCGAGGCTCTCGTTGCCGAGCATTTCGTAGATGGCCGGGCTCTTGACGTCGCCGGTGATAGCGGCCACCGGACCGATGACCGGGACGAAGATGACGTCGCGGGGCTTCAATCGGACATCACCATGAGTATCGCCATGAAGCAGCAGGTCGTAGAGATCGATCGTCATCGCGACCCGCTCGTCTCTGCGCAATTCGATCTTACGCAAGGATCCCATCTTGCTGATGCCGCCCGCTGCGTTCAGCGCATTGGAGACGTGCGATAACGCGCTCACCGTGTAGAGTCCGGGCTGGGAGACTTTTCCGATTACGAACACCTGGATGGTACGGACCTGACCCATGGTCACGCCGACCTCGACCCCGGTTATCTGGCTCATGCGGCCTTCGATCAGTTTCTTGGCTTGGCCGAAGGTCAGCCCGCCGACCTGGAGCGGCCCGATCTCCTGGACCATTACCGCGCCGTCGCGATCGACCTTGAGTTTGACGGTCTGATTGACCCGGCCCCAGATATAAACATTCAACTCGTCATCCGGCCCGATCACATAGTCGTCGCCGACCGGGACGTTGCCGGTCGGAGCAAAGGACGAAACCTTGGATGCGAAGAGATCGTAGCCGAATTGCTCGAGTGAGCCCGCCGTGGGAGTGGTGTACAGCTTGTAGGGAGTATCCAGCTCGTGAAAGCGCCCCTCGATTCGGGAGGGCTCGAGGGTTCGCGTCGCATTCTGTAGCGGAATCTGCGGCATCGCGGCATTGCTCGCGTTGGTGCTGGACGACGGACCACCGCGTGCAACGCAGTCGCTGAGTTGGGAGGCCTGCGCGGGCGAGAGGCCCAGCGTTTTCCCCAGCGTATCGACGTCGGCGGTGCTCATGTGTTTGCCGACCGCGGCCTGGCAGGCGGAGTCCATCTCCTGATCGCTCAGGCCGTTCCTGGCAGCATTTTGAGCCTTCTCGATATCCATGTTGCTGGGACCGCTGCTGCCGAATCCACTACCGCTGGCGAGGCCGCGGCTGCTTTGCGCTCGCGCCGGCGCGGCGGCCAGCGACAATGACAGTACGAGGCCCGACAGGACCAGCGCCAGCCAAACGCTCATCCTGAATGGAAGGCTTCGGCTTTCAGCTAACGAAACTCGACCCGAAGTGCGAAATTTTTTCATCAAGCTCGATGATGCGCGCGTGCGCGCGTTTCCAGAACTGTTTCGATGTGACAAACTGGGCGTCATTTTGGAGGGTGCAATGAAGTCTGTTGGATTGTTCATTCCTATGATCCTGCTACTCGTCACTGCTGCGAACGGACAAATAATGACGGAAAAGCCGACCGCACTGCCGTTTCCCACCAGGCCAAATGCTCTGACCGTTTGTGCGGGCGACGTTCCTCCGGAAAATATGGTGATAACCGCGACCGGCACTTCGGATACCTGTGTCGGCTCGTGCCGAGCCAGGCAGGTTGAGCCAGTGGAGGGACCCGTGATGGTGATCTGCGCCGGACAACCAGTTCCCCAATATTACGAGACTCAAAGCATCACCAGTTCACCGCTCTGCAATTGCATCGCAGACCAGGACAATGCCTACGTGATAAGGCGTATGAATAGCGCCCCGATTCCGACCCCCCTTGCGCTGCCGGGCTTCCCCCCTGCTGCTCAAGCTCCTGCAGCTGCCCCGCCGGGGCGAAACCAGAATCAAAATCCCTGACCGCAATTCGCCTTCGGACCGGACCGAGGAATTCTTCGAAGGTCCACAAATCAGAGACACTCGCGCCTCCAATGGCTAGTGTCGCACCGGTAAACGCGCAACTTCGTTTTCCTCATCCAGGTCAGGAAAATATTCGGTATTCTGTTGACTGGTGGACAGCGACTGCCAACTTCCCGATTCCACGATTCTTCCATGGTCGACTACGTATAGCAAATCAGCGCGTTTGATGGTCGACACCCGATGCGCGATGATCAGGATGGTCAGGTTGCCGTGCAGATTGTCGATCGCTTCCAGCACCCGCGCTTCGTTTTCGCCGTCCAGGCTGTTGGTGGCTTCGTCCAGCACCAGCAAGCTGGGCTTGCGGAGCAAAGCGCGTGCTATCGCCAGCCGCTGCCTCTCACCATGAGATAGAAACGCCCCACGGTCGCCCACGATCGTGTCGAGGCGATTGGGGAGCTTGCGCACCAGGTCTGCGGCTGCGGCCAGTCCGAGCACCCGCCACATCTCCTCCTCGCTGACGTCGGGCTGCGCCCATGAGAGATTGGCTCGCACCGTGTCATGGGAGAGGACCGTGTCCTGCGAAACATAGCCAATCCGGGATCGCCAGCCCGCCAGATTCGATGCGGTCAGAGTGATTGCGTCTACTATCACGGCTCCCGCGTCCGGCCGTAGCAAACCAATTGCAATGTCCGCCAGGGTACTCTTTCCCGAGCCCGAAGCGCCAACCAGCGCGACCGTCTGACCCGCCCCGATGGTCATATTCGCGCAATGAATCACCGGTCCCATGGCCATCTGGTAGGAGAAGGAAACGTCTTTGAGCTCCAGCTGACGGTTAAGCTGGATAGCCGGGCCCTGAGCAGGAAGCGGTTCCGACGCTTCAGCGCATTCGCTTTGGAGAGCGGTAATCGCGCCGAATGACGGCATCCAATTGATGACCCCTTGGTAGTGGGAAAATGCGGCGATCATGCGCGGCATCAAGCGCGCGAACACCAACAGCAGAATCAGGATGCTCGCGGGGCCGACCGCGAAGATGCCGACCGAAACATAAACCGCCGCACCCAGGATCAGGAACGATCCTGCCTCGAACCATCCACTGCTCAGAGCCTGCTTGCGCGCTGCCTGGTTGTTCACTGCGGAAACGGCCAAACTCAAATTGTTGAAAACTTCTCTGTCGTGCAGTTCCGCGTTGTAAGCCTTGGTGGCCTTGAGGCTTTGGACATGCCCAATGGCGGCGCCGTAGAAGAGTTGGTTCGAGCGCGAGGTTGCACTGCCGATCCCCTGCAAGGCACGGGTTTTTCCCCTCAGGATAATCGCGAGCAACAGTCCCGCCCCCAGCACCAGCGCGGTAACTCCAGCCGATACTGTCGCCGCTACGCTCACATAGATCAGCGCGACCAGAATGTCCCCTGCCAGCAGCAGCGCGTAGACGGTGGCCGTCCCAACCCGATCCACTTCGCTGGTCAGCACATGAACCAGGTCGGAGGATTTCTTGCGTGACAGGAAAAGCCAATCGGCGCCGACGATCGCGCTGTGCAATCGCTCACGCAGGTAGAACAGAATCCGCTGTTGGACTTCGGCTCCGGCGACCATCTGCAACTTGACCATCACCGTTCGCGCGCAGATAAGAACCAGGAAGATTAGCAAGAGCACCGGAAGAGACGGAGTCAGGTGCATGCGGCGAAGGACTGCTTCGATCGCCCCAGCATAACTTTGCAGCTTGCCCTGCCCCATCAGGTTCAGGCCTGATAGCTGCAGAGTGGGAATCAGCAGCACGATTCCGATGCCTTCGGTCAAGGAGCAGAGCGTTGCCAGCAAGATAGTGACCGTCAGCCGCCATCCGGTCGCACGGTAAAGTGTAACAAGGTATTCGCGCAGGTTGCGGTTCACAGTTGCCCTGGTGTCCCGGAGGTCATCAACGGCTCGAACTCCGCGACAGTGTCAGGCTCATCACCGACCAGGCCGCGCTCCGATACGGTCCACGCGTGCGCCTCGAAAACTCCGGCGCGTTTGCGGACGCCCAACACTATCTCGGCGGATTCGCCTCGCGTTCGAAGCGTCCAGAGCAGGATCATCGAGCGCACCAGGCATCGATTGCGCCGGCTAACACTGCTGGCCATCTCTACCAATGGACTTAGATCCTCGAAACGATAGCTAAGGTGAAATATGGGAAACCTTCGCAGCAATCCGTTGCGGCTTGCGGAGATGATTATTTCCGAAAGGCGCCGCCAAGTGGTGATGCGTAATGCCAGCGACACACCCGCGCAAAAAGTTACCAGTTGCGCGAGTAGCGCCCAATCCCGCGGCGAAAGCTTACGCAGACGATCGAGCTTAGTCATTCTTCAAAGCACTGCTTCGAAAATTCCAGCGCATGACGATGCTGGTCGCTGGGAAGGCCCTGGAAATCGTGGGCAAGCGTCCGCCCTCCCATGTAGGTGTCCCGTCGCGGAGCTAAGGACACAGGCAACTCCGGTTTTGATGGCCCGGTATGGCGCACGCATGTCGCCAGCGAGTGATAACCCTGCTTTTGGTAGCTTGCGGCGTGCTCTGTTATCGAAGATTGAAGCCTTATTAAACGCTACCGAGCTCCGTCAGGTCAAGTGATGAACGGCGTTCTTAGGCACAGATCCGCATCGGTAGCCTATTTAAGCTAACAGCCGATCGCGCTCCGCCCTGAGGTGAGAACGAGGGCCCGAAACCGGGCAGGAACTGCTTCGACTTCCTTTTTCTGGCCCACCCTGGAACTGCCTCCGCCATGCACCCTGCAAAAAGGACCAAAGCCATCCAGGATTCAACGGGCCGTTCGCGAACGCCCCGTAAAAATCCTGATTCGCGAAGCGCATCCATGGCCGAGCCCGACCACACCTTCTCAGTGGAGTTCGAGCTCGCTCGGCCGGCTGTGCTCTTTCAAATCCGAAAGGACGGCCTGATGAACCCGCGGCAACGCGGCGAAGTCGTCGGGTATGGTCAGCCGGACAATCCGTACCCGAGAGAGCAGCTGTTCGAGCATCTTGAATTGTCGCACCAGCATCGCCGGATCATGCGGATCCAAACAAACCAGGTAGCGCAACGCAGTCAGGAGACTGTCCGGCCCGGAAAGAGCTTCTAGTGAAGGTTCGGAAATTTTCTGGTCGGCCCCGTGTGGCCGATCGAGACAATAAATCGTCGAGAGTGGATGGCGAGCAGTTGCGAAGACTCCCGTCCTCAGGCGCCGCTTTGAATTGTAGTGCGCGACCGAAAGCGTCCCCTTCCGCGGCGCATCGAGAAGCGACAAACTGTCCTCGCGCAGGCGAACTCCGGGATACGACGGTACGCCGTAGACCGAACCGCCATCATTCTCGAGCATCAGACAATCGTCGGTAAGGATGGGGTATCCGGCGCGCTGAAAACTGGCCGCCAAGGTCGATTTGCCCATTCCGCTGTTGGCAGCGAAGGCGCACGCCCCCGACGGTGTCACGATCGCGCTGGCGTGGAACACCGGATGACCGCGAAGACTCAGCACCAGTGCAATTACGCTGTCCAGAATCAAATGCCTGACCGAATGCTGCGGAACTCCAGGCTCAGACGAATACACCACCTCGCGGCCTGCCTGATCGACAAAGAAGTCGGCTAGATTGGTGAATCGGAGCAGGTATCCGTTTTGAGTTTTCGTCGCGACGAAAAATGGAGTGCCGTTTGGGAGTGTCCAAATGGCGGCCGTTCTGACCGGCGCACCTGCGGCGGTGATCTTACGATCCTTCCGCAGCCGCAGGCTGGTTTTCGATTCGAGTGAAGTTGAAGGCGAAAGTTCTGGGAACGGTTCAGCGGAAATGAAGCTTACACCGCAAATATCGTAGCGCAAAATCGGCCTCGCCGTGCTGAGGACAAAATCACTTCATCACAATAAGCGAAGGCAAAGCCGAAGATGCGCTTGCCGAAAGTCTGGCTATTTAGTTGGTTGCATACTGGCGAAATCGGGAACCGAGGCTCCTGAGCCTTTGGTGATATCTTCTACCCGACCGTATTCGACAAGCTGTGGCTTTGAATAAGCTTTGAGTGCCCTCTTCTGTTCCTGCGTGTCCAGCGCTTCTTTTGTCATCGACATCCCACTCCTAACTTTTGACGCCACTCCAAAACTCCTTGCCCTTGACCCGCTTTGGTCGTCGATCCCGGTCATCAACCAGTTTGGATCTTCGGAGTTGCCCTGCCCCTTCGGCCATTTTTGCAGTAACGCGCTAAAGTATACTTGTTCTCTTGCTGAGTGCAACTAGTTTTCGACTAAATTCGCGAATTGGCCGCCCCGATTGCATCTCCGGCCGTCGTCGCCGCGACGGGGTCGGGCGCGAACGGTGGCTCGCCGAGCATTCCCCGACATGCGAGCTCGAGTGCGACCAGATCGGAGACCACCAACGTGGAATTAATTTCGGGTGCGCTTTGATAACTCTTAATGAGGTTTTGCACCACCAAATTGTCAGCTAATCCGAGCTTCACCAACACCGAATGCTCCATCAGATCCTTGACTTCGGCGGCTTGAGTATCGGCGAGCACCGCATCGTAAAGTTGTAAAAACATTCCCTTCCCCCGTCGGCGCAAAACCTTTTCGGGAAGGATTCCTTGCATCGCATTTCGGAAAGCAACGCGCGACCAGCCATCACGCCATAGCTGATTTACGGGAAGCGCGAGGGCAAATTCCACCAATCGCCTATCCCTGAATGGCTGGCGCATCTCAATGCCGAAAAATGAGACGAGGAGTTCATACGATTCGATGAGGACAGCAGGCGCCCAACCGGAAAAAATTGACGCATACATAGCCGCATGCGTCGGTGAGCGAAACGCGGGAATCGAGGGAATACGCTCGATTAGCTCGCGCGCGCCGGTGCGAACCAGAGCGTCCTCGCGAGCCAGGCTCGGGGTCGGACTGGCCTGCGGTCGCGTAAAGAGTCGGCGATACCCAGCCTTGACCAAGGGCGGGATAGAGGGCTTCAGGCAGCTATTGAGGAAAAGACCCCACGGCGAAATTCCATAGGTGGAGGCATACTCGGCCACCAGTGAATACAAACTGAGCCACTTGAGCCTTCGCATCAGAAACGTGAGATGGCCAAATCCAGTGCCCGCGAGTTCGTCACCTCCGGTGCCGTCGAGGAGGACTTTGAAGTGGCCATTTTGGATGCGCCCGAGCATCGAACCCATGACCATAGCCTGGGGGGAATAGAGCAGTCCGGGGTAGCGCCGATGTTGAGCTAATGCAGCCTCAGCCAGATTTTTATCACCAATGTGGAAGTTTGCCTTCGCGTCGGAATGTCGGATCACGGCGTCGATGAACGGCCGCTCATCGCATGAGGAGAGCCGGTCGAAAACCATGCTGAAAGTTTCAAACTTCGGATGCGTCGCCCCTTGCATCTTCCTGATACTTTGCGAAACGCAAACTATGCTTGAAGAATCCAGCCCTCCGCTAAGCATCGCCGCGATCGGCGTATCACTGCGCAACCGGCACTTGACGGCTTGGAAAAATAACTCGCGAAAGCGCTCCGCATATTCGCCGTCGCTGCGATATCGAATCTCGCGAGCTGGATCGATTTCCCAATAGCGTCGGCGCCGAACCGTGTCGCGCTTAATCGTGAGGCTGTGCGCCATCGGCAGGCGTGAAATTCCTTTGTAGAGCGTCTCATCGAACTCAACACATTTGCGGACCAAACGCGCCGTGACGATCGCTAAATCGGGCTCCTTTTTGAGGCCGGGGAGCGCGAACAGCGGACGAATCTCTGAAGCGCACACAAAAGTGGCTCCCGCCTGGGCATAAAAAAATGGCCGCACCCCCAATGGGTCCCGAGCACAAAAGAGCTGCCTTTGACGCCCATCCCAAAGCGCGAATGCGAAGTCTCCCAGCAGATGCGCCGGGCATTCCTCGCCCCATTTGCGATATGCCGCCATGACCAGGTCTGCGTCGGTAACCGGATGGGGGTCGACGCCATTTCCCGAAAGGAGCGCTGCAATCTCTTCGCGGTTGTCGATTCTGCCGTCGAAGGTCAGACATTGCTCCGCGACGTCATCATTCAAGGGCAGACGCTTGGTTCTGGATTCGGAGGTCGTGTTCAGGGCGCAGTGGCCGATGGCGATGGAGTCCTTAAACCAGTGCCCTTCCCCGTCAGGTCCGCGATGCTCCATGAGCTGGGTCATTCGAAGGAGCAAGGATTTGTCGACCGGGCGACCGTCTCGATTCCAAATGACCGCAATTCCGCTCATGGGTGATGATTGCGCCGTTCGATGGGGCTTTCTTGAACCAGCTCGTTTTCGGGATGAGCGTTATCTTAATGGAGGTAAGACGCGCAATGATTCAACAACGCGGCCCGCCAATCGCCGATGCGAATTCGACGCGTAGCGCCGCTCGCGCGTACCGTATTGAGAAATGGCGACCTGATTCGATTCTTTTGACAGGTTCGCTGCCGCCGACGCACTGAATCTAGTCCGGCGAATCTTCATCGTTGGAAATCTTCAGCAGCGAGCGCGCCGCCAATTGTTCGACAAGTTCACGCAGGTCGTTGCGAACCAGTTGTTCATCCACTCCGTACTCGGATAGCAGAGTCGAAACGACCTCGTCGACCGCCGCACCCTCCGCCATCAAGCACCAGATTCGAGAGCCGACCGGATCGAGGCCGAAGTAGGTGCCGGTCTCGGAGTTCAGAATCGCGACCTCATCGCCAAGCTTGGTCCACACCACTTCTTTGGAAAATTGGATCTTCATGCATGCTCCACGATTGCGACCGAGCCAGACCAGTCGAAAATGGAACTCCCCACCGACAGCGGAGATGCCCTCCTATACCCCGCGCGTTTGGTTAGGGCAAGTTGTCCCCTAAAATTCCGACCTCTCGCGAAGATATTGGCTGGCGCGGCGGCAGCCGAAACCCCGAACCGTCGGCGAACTGGCAAATAGCCCCCAACCGAATGAGATCGCCCGCTTGACTAACGGTCAAGTTGAAAAACGCTTGATCTACTATGCCAATTCGCCACCAGGCACAGGTGGATGTGAGTTCGAGCGGCTTCCTGATCGTCAAAAAATCAAATAGGATTCTGCGCTATGCGATCGCGAGGCCTTCAATTCATTATTGCCGGAATATTGTGCAGTGGACTCTTGGCGTGTCATCCACCCAAACCTGCCGCTCCCCAACGTCTCCCAGTCGAACCCCCGCCCGGATGGCGGATCGGGCAACAGAGATCCCAGCGAAACCAATACGCGGTGTCATTTGTTCCAAAGCAGCGAACCTCGCAGGAGAAAATGTGGGTCAGCATACTGCGCAAGCCCGAACTGATTTCCAAACCAATCGATGAACTGCTCGCCGACTTTCAACCACATTTCATCTGCAAATCGAGAGATTTGAGCGTCTTGAAAAAGACCGCTAACGATCTTCTTTTCGAGGAGAAAGACTCGATCTGCTACGGAAAAAGCTATCGATATACCATCGGAAGGATAACCAGAGGTAAAGGCACCGTATCTTACTATGCTTACCGGGCCGACGTGAAGGAGTTGCCCGGAGATCGTCGCGATATGGTCCTCAAAGCCTTATCCACGGCGCCGCTGGATACGAGCGGAGCTCCCGCAGCCTCCCCGAGCGAGAGTGCCAACCCTGCCCCAAGCGCGGCCTCCACGGTTTCGCCCTGAGCGAAACCGCCTCCGGCAATATCATCGCGGCAGAAAAAAAGAGACCCGGCGAGCGATTGCCGGGTCTCGTGAGAGAGCGGGAAAAACGACGCGAATCGGTCCGTCGCTTCGGACGAGTTTTTAGCCAGCAGACTTTGCCTCGCGCCTCGGCGTGAGCTGCGAGCTAACCTGCCGAAGGAGAGCGCTTCTCAGCCTTAGCTTCCGGTTTAGATGAAGCTCCACCGGCAGCCTTCTTCTCCTCAGCAGCGTTCACCTGGCCTTGAATGATTTCGCGCAGCGTGTCGAATGATGCGGCGCCGCTAATCGCGTAGCCATTGATATACATCGTTGGGGTACCGCTGATTCCCAAGTCTTTGCCCTGGTTGAGGTCTTTCTCCACCGCGGCGGCCTGCGCGGAGGAATCCAGGCATTTGTCGAATTTGTCGCCGTTGAGTTTCAACTGGCGCGCGGTCGACTTCAGAGCTGGAACACCGAGATCTTCAGCGCCCACGGCAAAAATTTTGTCGTGATACTGCCAGAATTGTCCTTGCTCTCCGGCGCAGCGTGTCGCTTCAGCAGCTTTGCGGGCAAATTGATGCATTGGGAGCGGGAAGTCTCGATAAGAAAACTTGACCTTATCCTTGAATTCTTCGCGCACTCGCTTCAGTGCCGACTCCTCCTGCCGGCAATAGGGGCACTGATAATCGGCAAACTCCACCAAGGTAACGTCCGCACTCGAGGGTCCGAGTACCGGGGTGTCGCCGATCGCAACCTCCTGGCGAGGCGGAAGCAGAGTGACTTTGATGTCCTTCTTGGCGCGCAAGCTTTTTATGTAGTTATCGGCGACCTGCTTCTCTTCCAAGGCCCGAATCGAATGCAGGATCTTGGCGCGCATCGCCTCATACGGCTCTTTGTTCCCAGGAACTCCGAGGTAGTAAATCCGCAGCGTCTCTTCGCTCGGATCCTTCACCTTCCCCTCAACTTCCCGCTTAAGCAGTTGGTCTCCGGTAATATGTTGTTTGGCAGCCTCCTGGGTCAGGAGCTCTTTGTCGATCTCCCTTTCGAGCGCGGAATGCTCGGCTTCGTAGTAAGACAGACGAGCACGCATGAGCTCCGAGCGCGCGCGCGTCATGTTGTCCGACTGATGCTGCTCGAGCTGAGCTTTCGTAATCTTGTGCCCTCCTACTACGGCGACCACTTCCGACGATCCCTGATCATCGGCTGAAGCGATTCCGCCGATCAAGGACAGCGAGAACGCCGAAAGCAATACCAGAGCAAACCACGGCTTGGAGAAGGTACCCAACTTCATCATACCCCTTTGGAGCGGCCGGCTTTGGCGCCACGCCGCAGAATTGCATCACTAATTTGACATAACACGGTGATAAATAAGAGAGCGCCGCCGGAGAACAAACCCGGCGGCGCTCAACTTTAGATCAGCAGAGACTAGAAATCAAGCCAGTCCCTTATTCGATCGGGCAGTTGCAAAGCGCACCGCCGCTGCCATTTCCGGTGATCGCGCCGCACTGGGTCTGCAAATAGACCAGGTTGGTCGGATCGCCACCTGCATCGTCAAACAGACCGATTTCGGTGATTCCGGAGATCGAATCGCTACTGAAGGTGTCGCCAGCCTGCACGCGCTGATTGTGCGTGATGCTGCCGAGCAGATTGTTCGCGGTCGTGACGGTATAGCCCGGGACGTTGCTCGGGTTGCAAGTTCCACCAAGTCCGTTCGGCGAAGCGGCGACAATGGCGATCGCGCCATTCTGATGCTCGCCGTTCTCAGGTCCGCCCGAAAGGCCCCAGTTCGAGGTCAGGTTATGCTCGACCGAGATGGTCAGCAGGCCCGACGAGGTAACCAGGCAACCGCAGCACTCGCCCATTTCTTCGTCGTCATCGAAGACGTAGATCATGGCGCACACGGGCTGCTCAATTCCGCCGGCCAGAAATGGGTTGGCGGAACCGTTCGGGTTGATCAGACGGATGATGTTGTCGCCGTTGCCGCCGACATTGCAACCGTCCGGATCTGCACTGGTGCTGGTGCAGAGGGTGAAGTACTCAGTGGTCTCGTAATAGGTCCACAGTACCTGACCAGGAAGGGCTCCTGTAACAACAGCGCCCCCACCGGTGGAACCCCTGCGCAGCGTTCCGGCATTCGCCGTCGCCGACAGTGCGACCGCGACCAGGAGAGCCCCGGCCGTCAACGCAAGTCCTTTGATTGTGTGATTTCTCACGCGATTCTTCCTCCTCGTATGAAAAGACATTTTGCCTCCGAAGTAATTTTCCCCTTTCACCAGCGTTTGGTTCTCCCGTTGGAGGCGGCTTAGACGTTGGCCACCGCTGGTCACCCTAGAAAACATTTCTCCCTCCTCTCAGCATTCGGGTGATGAATGCCGCGTAAAAGATTGCTACCGTTGAAATGTCGTAGCGGTTCTTCATGATTTAAAGACCGCGCTTCTCAGCTGTATTTGTTTGGATGAGGCTCAAATCAACGCGTCGTTGGACAATGAGTTTGGCTGCCACTTGCTCGCCGCAATTTTGCCTACTCTTCTGGACCATCCGGAGGTAATAGGCGATTCCATCATCGTCCACTCTACTCATACCCGCGCCGATTCGCTTCTCGCCGTCCTTAGCCGACTTCCATTCCGATAGCCGACTTTAATTCTGTTCGGGAGAACATTTGACGCTTTTTCACGCATATGTCAAACGATTTCGTCATGCCGGTCGGATACAATCTCAACCTTGTCGCACATAAGCTACTGCCCCTCGTCTACCGAAATCTCACCAAATCCGTGATCCGTAGGCGAAACGTATGCGCCTATCCCGGATGCGACAGCCTTCAAGTAGCTTAAAGGCGACAGTTGCAGTACGGGTTGGAGCGGCTTTCGACGACGCCTTGAGAACAGTTGAGTCGCCCTGGAGGCTGGTAGAATCGGCAATCGCTATTCGGGCAGTCCCTATTCGATTGACCGAAGATTCGCCGCCAGCACCGCCGTCGGGACAAACAAGAAGCGTTATCGCGTCGAGAAATGTGGGAGAAACAGAACCAACGAGTGTTTATGGATGTGCAGCCACCATATGGCCGATGCGCGTGGTTACCTCCAATCAGACGCCATAAGCATCAGGTAAGAAGGCAAATCGGATTACGGGCTTGGCGTTGGCTATCATTGGTGGCGCGAAGTGATGAAGGAGCGGCTATCGCGCGCGAACCTCTGCCCGCAATCCGCCGCGACTAGCCGTGACCCGAACAAACCAGCTCCAGCAACCGAACACCATCGAGGCGTAGCTGATGGGGCCCTATTGTTCCGGTTCCGGTTCTTCAGAAGCTTCGGGGGGCGCTTCCGGTTCGACATTCTCTATGGCCTGATCCGGCTCGGTCCCGCCTGGGACGGTTTCGTCCTGGGCCACCTCGCTGGTGGGACCTTCGGTATCCAGCGGCTGCGCCCTTCTTAAACGCCTGAGCCCCGGCGCACCAGCAATCTCATCTTTGGGAAGCTCGACCACCATCCTGCGACCATCGTGTTCGACGATTGCCCGATCCTCTTCAACCGCAACCAGCCTTCCCGATTCGGGAATGATCTCGCCGACTCGATACACCGACTGTACCCCCCGATCGTCGACAATGGCGAAGGGCTTCCCATTCTTCATCCGCGATATGCCAATCAGTTTCAAATGGAGGTTCTCGACCACCGGAGGAGGAGGCGGCGGCGCCTTCACTTCGAGGTTAAAGATGTCCCGGTCCACAATGGCCTGGTAGTCGGAGCGCGAATGAGACGGCGCGGGCTCAGTACTTCGAGCGACAGATTGCGGTTGCCGGTCTGCGACGCGTGACTTCGAGCTGACGATGTCGTTTGCTGCGAGCGCGGCAAAATATGCCAGCACCGCGATCAAGAGGTAGTTCAGTGCAGTTATTTGACGTTCGGAGATCCTCTCGAGCATTCGTGATTAAGAGACGCCCGCATGGAAGGACATGCCGGCGCCCACCTCAACTCCATGACTGTAAATCGTAAGGATGGACAAAGCTTGTCGCAATCGCTGTTCGCGCAGAGTGATCCCTCGGGTGCCGAAACGCGGCACCGGTCGGTGCTGTCGAAAGGAGTCGTCTTCCAAAATCACCCTGACGATATCACATCATGCCGACCGAGCGCCCACCATCCGGGTAGACCGACCTTCTGGTCTTTGTTCGGCGCCGAACGCTCCCGAGGCTCGCGAGCAAGGCTCGGCTCACGCTGAGGTCCATTTGTTCCCTATTGTGGTTTGAGATATTGATGCCGGTTCCAGGCCTTTCCGGGGATCTGAGTAGTTCCGGTTTGCGGCCGCGTTTGAGCGCAGAACATCGGCTGACCGGTTGCAATTGCCTCGGCGGCAGGGGCGCGAAGACTGACTTTTGAAGAGGAGTGGACCGCAACTACTGAAATGGCCGTCCCCGGCGGCCGTTCACAGGTGGAGAGGACGGTTTGACTGATATCGGATGCTCAGGAGGTCGCCCGTGGTCTCTTCGAAGAAGCCCGGCAGTGCAGCGATGCGTTTGGGCCGCCGCCAATCCAGCTTGCACGGACAGCCTGGTCGTCGTCATCCGACCCTGTCGATAGTCGATGACATCCGCTGTCGCCATCAATGATCGTGGATCAGCCCGCGCGCCGAGGTTACTCGTGCTGGCCCTGGTCGTCCTGCCGATCCTCTTCAACGCGATCGCGCTCTTTCCGGAGGTGCGAAATTCCGCGCCCAACGACAACGATCAGATCTTTCACTACACCTTTATCGAGCGCGCCAATCAGGCAATCGCCGCGGGCGACAATCCGTTCGATCATTGGCTACCCGAGCTGGAAATCGGCTTTCCTCAGTTCCTTTACTATCAGAACCTGCCACATCTCACCGTGGTCGCGCTTCACCATTTGCTGCTCAAGCGGGTCAGCCTCCTCAGGTTGCTGAATCTGGTCCGCTACCTTTTGATGGTGTTGTTTCCCTTGACGGTGTACTGGTCGATGCGGCGAATGGAGTTTTCAACGATCGCCGCGGCGGTCGGCGCCGCGTTCTCCTCGACCTTGTCATCGCAGTACGAATACGGCTTCGACTACCACAGCTATATCTGGCTCGGCCTGGGAATGTTTCCGCAGTTGTGCTCGATGCATCTGATGTTCATCGGTGCGGGTTGCTTGTATCGGGTATTGGAGCGGGGCAAGGGATTCGTAGCGGCGATCATCGCCAGTGCCGCAGTAGTTCTGTCGGACCTGCTTTATGGATACATCTATGCGGTTGCCGCCCTGATCCTGTTGGTGTTGAGTGCTTTAAGGCAGACCGCCCGCGCGAATCGAAGGTCGGACGCTATCAGGAAGGTTTCGCTTCTCGGCGCACGCTTCGCGATCGTCGCCTTCATCGCCGCTTTGATCAGCGCTTATCAAATCGTACCGTTCTTCCACCAACTCCAGTACGTCAACCGGGAGTTCCCCGGACAACTACAGCGCTTCACTCCATTTAGTACGTCAAGCGTCCTGTCTAATCTCTTCGAAGGTCATCTTTTCGACAAGAACCGTTTGCCGGTACTCACTTCGCTCGTTTTCATCGGAATCGTGTACGCGGCTGTGATTCGGAACCAGTCAGGCCAAATTAGCACTTACCATTCTTATAACTTATACCTTCCTGGTTTTTAGTCACCTCATCCTTGGCCCGTTAGTCTACCTCCTGCCGCTAACCCGCCTTGTTCCTTTAACACGGCTCGTCGCCGGCGGAGACCTCGGCGTCATCCTTCTGGCAGGCCTGGGTGGCGAATTGATCTGGGAGCACTGGCCATCCACAATGTCCAAGGTTCGAGTTATCGCACCGGTAGCGATACTTCTGATCCTATCCACCGTGGCATTCGCCGAAAGATGGAACCTCTATCATCTTTCCGCACAACAGATGCAAAAGTGCGCGGAGGCGCTCGACGACAACCTCGAGCTTCCGCAGATTATGTCGGCCCTGAAGGAGGCTCCGCCCGGCAGGGTCTACGCCGGCACGCGGGGCAATTGGGGCAACTGGATGCAGGTGGGTAAGGTCTATCTGTACGACCTCCTGCCGATCGAACAACTTACCACCGTGATGCCGTGGCAAACACTTTCCTTAAACGCACCGCTTCTGTGGCAGTTGAACATACCGAATCTGGACTTCTGTCGGCTATTCAATATCCGATACATAGTAGCGCCTCCGGCCTTGCGACCTCCACCGTTCTATCGCCGTAAGCTAGTTACCTCTGACTACATCCTCTATGAAATCGATTCCGGCGGATATTTACAGTTGGGACAGATAGACAGCGTACTACCGATGCCTTCCAGTCAGGCATTGTATGCGCGCAACCGCGACTGGATCGCAAGCGAGTATCCAGCGCAAGGTAGGTTCATCGCGTATCGTTCCCCGAATGATAAGTTGAACGATGCTCTTAAACCGACTTCCACTCCGGACTCCTCACCCGAGAATGTCGGTGAGCTTGGCGCCATAGCGCGGGAAATCACCACACCCGATTCGTTCGCCGCTGAGGTAACAGCAACTTCTCCAGCGTTGCTGGTATTCAAGGCTACCTATCACCCAAATTGGCATGTGGTCGTCGATGGACGTGAACAACACATTTTCATGGTATCGCCCAGTTTCATCGGAACCATGATCACGCCGGGGCGGCATCAGGTAAGCGCCGAGTATCGTTCGAGTGCGCTAAAGAAATGGTTACTTCTTTTGGGCTGTATAACCCTGATCACCATCCTAGTAGTTCGGACCTTCGGTCTCGAATCATGGTTCTTTGGCAGACTCTCGGAGTAGGCTGAGACTCTCGGTCGAAGACATCTTTTCGTTGCCGTTTTGGTTCCATCGACGATCCGAAGGTCTGCTGTGCAATCCGGGCGTTCCAGAAGACCCTTGTATCGATCGTCGCGTCGAAATATCCGAAGGCCGAATTGAAAACATAGCTGCTGCACTTAGCCGCGATGCAGCTTCCTTGATCTTTGTTCTTCCTGGCTGACCACACAATGCTACGAGCGAATCAGCCTTTTCTTCAATGACTGATGACATTCGAAGCCTTACTTTGAGTCCTGATATTTCGATGAACCACGTCACGTCGAGCCCAACATTCCGGCTGGAATAGACAATCTGAAAGCTCTTCGCTCTTTCGTCACGTTCCAATACGACATGCGTAGTAGCTAATTTCTGAACTGCTTGTGAGTCGAACGAGCCTGCGCTAGACAAATCAAGCTGCAATTTAATCGCATACCATACGACACTTGTAGTAGGTGTCAGGACGCGAAAAGAGCGTTTCACTCTTTAGTTGGATCGATAACTATTGTATAAGTTGCGGCCTATTATTTTCCTGGGTGTCACTGGAGGCTGACCTATGCGTCGTTTGCACCTGTACCTAATCATTCTCGGAGCCATTGTTGTTTTGAGCGCGCGCGCCTCCGAAAGGGCTTATGCGGCCGATCCGCAGGCTTCTCCGGCGGCAGCATCATCTCCATCAACTCAAGGTAGTGCGCCTGCTTATACGCTTCCTCCTGTTGTAGTAACGGCTACCAGGACAAATAGCACTCCGGCTGATTCGACCAGTTACTTGACGCTTTTCACCCATGAGGACGTAAAACAGACACCCGCTTTAGTGGTGGACGATGCGCTTCGCCAGATTCCTGGCTTCAATACCTTCAGGCGTTCGAGCAGCATGGTCACCGCGCCGGCAGATGACCCCGAGGCGCAGGGCGTGACTCTTCGAGGAGTCGGGCCGGGCGGCGCGAGTCGCGCTCTGGTGCTGTACGACGGTGTTCCGGTCAATGATGGCTTTGGTGGATGGATTTATTGGGACGAGCTGCCGCTGAATATTTTGGACCGGGTCGAGATTGTCGAAGGCGGCGGCTCGAATCTCTGGGGCAATGAGGCGGAAGGCGGAGTAATCAACATGATTAGCCGAAAACCGTCCGCCTTCAACAATATGCGGTTTCAAGGATCGTATGGTAACCGGAACACTACTCAAGACTCTGTGTCCGGAGACTACACGCTAGGTCGGTTGAAGGTCAGCCTGGAACAGGACTTCTTCAACACCAATGGCTGGAATATTATCAAATCCGGATTCAGGGGACCTATCGATCACTCCTCGAGCTCGATGCATACTTTGTCGAGCGGGCGTCTCGTATACGATCTCGAAAACGGCTTGTCGACCTTTCTTAGAGGAAGCTTCTATCAGGAGTATCGCGACCTTGGCACCCACTTTAGAAGCGCGAGTGCTACCCGCGGCTTTGTCAATGCGGGGGGATCATACGACGATCATCAGGGCGATCTCTTCAACGCCAGCATTTATGGCCATCTCTCCACCTATCATCAGAATTTTTCGATGGAAGACGAAGACCTGGGTCGGGCCATGGAAGTACCCTCCCAAACTCAACGGATTCCTTCGACCGATGTCGGAGGATATTTCACCTGGACTCGCACATTTTTTAAGTATCATCAGATCGTGGCGGGCGCGGACTTTCGTTTGATCGACGGAACCAGCTACGACAACTTCTTCAACGAAGAAGGTACTGCGATCGATCTTCGTCAGGAGAGTTTTGGAAAGCAGCAGTTCTACGGCGCATTCATCGAGGACCTGTTTCGTCCTATCGAGCAGCTTGAAATCGACGTCTCCCTTAGAGGCGACGCTTTTACCAACTATGACGGAAAGGTCATCAGCCATCAGGTCGGTGGACCTACCACAACTCAAACCTTCTCTGACCATGTGCGCAGCGCGACCAGTCCGAGACTCGGCATTCGCTACGATCCGTGGAAATGGCTAACCCTCCGCCTCGGGCTGTACGAGGCTTACCGTGCACCAACTCTGGCGGAACTTTATCGACCATCCAGCGTGGAAGAGTTGCAGTTGATTCCGAATCCCAGGCTTAGCCCCGAGTATTTGCAAGGAGGAGAGATCGGCGCCGTGTTCCGCGCGGTCCCGGGTCTTACCCTCGGATGGACCGGTTATTGGAATTACCTGCATAACCCCATCAGCAACGTAGTTACCGCATTCGACCCGGTTACCGGTGAAGATGCGGCGCGGACCAGAGAAAACCTCGGACGAGCACGCATCCGCGGTTACCACGCCGACGCTCAATACGACTTTGATTGGATCAACTGGTATGGGTGGTCCGGCTACCATCCCAGGCTCAGTCTTACCGCGAACTATTTGAGATCTGAAGCAACCTTGACCAGTAACTTGCCGGATACTGCGCTGGTGGGTCGGCGGCTAGCCCTGGTGCCATGGGATACCTTGAGCGTTGGCCTGCGTTACAGCGACTCTTTGTTTGGAGACTTCTGGGTCCAGGAACAGTATCAGGGTAAGCAATACGAGGATTCCGATAACATGGAAGTCCAACCATCGTATTGGATCACCAACCTGAGCTGGTTTCACGGCCTTCCCCATGTTTCCAATGCTTCGTGGGTGGAGGCTAGTACAGCTTATTTGAAGGTTCAAAACATGTTTAACAAGCAGTACATCATCGATCTGGGTGGCGAAATTCCAAAAATCGGCACGCCTATAATGGTGGTGGGCGGTCTCACGGTCCCTTTGAATCTGTAGCCCGCCGGGGCCCGAGAAATGGCAGGCGAGAAGTCGGATGAGTTTGACGGCGGAAGTAATCGCGCTCCTTCGTCGCAGCGAAGGGGTCCGGCTTGTTTTCAGGAAAATTGGAGTCTATGATTTCGCTGAAACCCAGAAGCTGGACCCACGAAGATATGTCTCGGAACGCTTCTTGGCTTACGTGCCCCACGCTCCGAGACGGACCGATGCGGTCGAAAGAGAGGCGAGAAATTTTTCATGAAGCTCCGCCATACTGCCGCCATCACGCTCGCCGGCTGGTCTTTGATGTTGCCTCCGGCGACACCTAACCTGCGCCTGGAACTGAATGCGAACTTGTCGAAGTGGAATGTTCACTCGACCCACGACACCGAGGCCGAGTGCAAGAAAGAAAAACAGAGGCTCATCGCCAAAGTGACCGAGCAATCCGAGAGCGAACCTAAATCAAGTTTACGCAGACCGGGACGAGATTTGGCCGCTGCTCGGTATCGTAGCGCTCGATGCGTTTCGTCGGACGATCCGGCCTTGAAATCGAATTAGGTAAAGCGCGTTGATAAAGACGCACGCGTTGAAATTGAGCGAGCCTCATTGAATACGAAACGCTCCAAGCATCAAAAGCTCCTTACTGAGACGGCACATGGTAGTTGAAAAAATGCGTCTGCCCGGCGGTGAGCTTGAATATGCCGTGCTTTACAGCGTGTGTGACCTGAACGTCGCCTCAGTGCGCGACGTTCATAAGAAGGTCGGTAACGTTCGGGGCCTGGCTTACACGACCATTGCGAAGGTTCTCGAACGCCTTCATATGAAGGCGCTGGTGACTCGTGAGCGAAAAGGAACTGCTTTCGTATATTGTCCCAAGGTCGATCGGAAGGTGATAGAGCTAGCTCGGGCGCGGCTCTCATTGAGCAAGCTGCTCACTTCGGATCTTGCACCTGCAGTCGCGACCCTGGTGGAAGCCATGGAATCGATGGACTCGACGCTCATCGATGAGCTCGAGCGCGCGGTCGCAGCCCGTCGAGGGAAACAAAATGGACCGTGAGCTGGTATTCGCCTTCCTCGTCACCGCGCTGTGCGGGTCTGCGTTGATGATAGCCGGATGGTGGCCGAGCCGATCACCGCTAGGGCCGGACCAACTCTCGGAGCGCCAAACCTGGTGGCGCATATGGATCCCTTTTGGACCAGCTGCGTTTGTGTTCGCTGTGCTTTGCGGTTGGGCTCTGGTGGAACCCGCGAGCGCTGAGCCCGCACCCAGGGCTCTGATGTTAACCGCATTGCCGTTCGCCTTCATTATCGGGCGTGCGGTCTGGCGGGCATCACTCGCATTGGCGATTTCTCCGGAGCATCTAACCGTGGCGACGGTCGGACTCTTTCGACCGAGAATCATTTTGTCGCCGCGATTCGCCGATGCCCTCGATAAAAACGCCCTGTCCGCCGCGCTGGAACACGAGCGTGCCCACGCAAGGCATCGCGATCCACTGCGGCTTTGGCTGGCTCAGCTCGGAACTGAGCTTCTGTGGCCTGCACCTGCGGCACCGGCTCGACTGGGGGCCTGGAAGAGAGCGCTGGAAATTGCACGCGACGACGAGGCACGGGCCCGCGGCATAGCCGGGCCCGATCTCGCGGCAGCCATCGTCGCTTCATTGCGACAGAGCCAACGAACCCCACCTATCGCAGCCGCGACACTCACTGACGAAACCTTCGTAAAGGAAAGGGTGACGCGGCTCCTTCAACCCATGGAATCGGATGCATTGGCGCAGCACGACGGGACGTCTACGGTTTTCCTTTTCCTTTCATTTGCGATTCCCCTGGCGATTTTACTCGGCGTCAAATTCGGCGAAAAACTCATCGGCGCTCTACTGATAGCAGCGTAACCGGGCGCATCCGCGCAATTCACGCACAGCCCCGGTCGGTCATCGTTATCCGTTCTCGGTTCATGGACCTGAGTTGGCAAACGCCGCCGCCCATGCTTTAAGAGCATCGGCCGGCGCGCGCTGATAGACGGACCCATCCAAAACGCGCCTGCAAAAGTGTCTGGATGACCAAGCATCCAATCAATCCCGACGAATCAATCGAGTCGACTTTGTCGTGGAACCGAACGGACACCGTGCTCATCGGTGTATTAGCGGCGATAGCGCTGGCAACCAGATTCTGGCGAATCGGCTATCCTGACGAGCCAGTCTTCGACGAGCTACAATTCGTCGGGCAATCGCTCGCATATCTGCGCGGCGAGCAGTTTCTCGACGTACACCCGGCTCTACCCAAGCTCATAATAGCCGTCGTCGTACAACTATTTGGGCACCATTCGTGGATCTGGCGAGCTCCCAGCGCCTGCCTGGGTGTCATGCTTGTGCTGATAACCTTTCTGCTGGGTCGTGAGATGTTTCGGTCTCGCATAGCAGCGACCCTTTCGGCAGCCTTCGTGCTTTTCGATGGAATGTTCTTGATTCACTCGCGCCTGGCTATGCTCGAGATCTTTCACCTGACCTTCAGCGCGATGTCATATCTGCTGTTGTTCCAGTTTCTTCGTACCCGCGATTCCGGATTGGCGCGGCGAAAGATTCTCTGGATCGCCGTCTTCTCGGGTGCGGCCTTAGGATCGAAACTGTTGCTGCCCGGTGTGGGCTTCCTGCTGGTTGCCAGTTTTTTGGTCCATGGGATGGTCACCAAAAGTCCGGGCGGGAAGAGTCTAACCGATCGCAGTGTCATTGGAGCCGTCCTCCTTTTGATATCGGTAAGTTCGCTGGTCTATTTCTCTACCTTCCTACCTAACTATTGGCTTGGATGGTGGGGTGGCATCTGGGCGCTCGGACACTACTACTACGAAGTCCTATGGCAGCTTGGCTGGATGGCGGAAGAGAGCAACCGTTTTATTTCCTCGTGGTGGACCTGGCCGTTCATGCTGCGGGCGCCGTTGTATTGGCAAATCAACGCGGACGGAGGCCGAATTGCCTCGATATGGGGCGGCGGAAATCCGGTTCTTTGGTGGGGAGCGTTCTCTGCCTTGGTCATCACCGGTGTTAAAGAGTTTCAGCGTCCCACAACTGCGCGCGCGTTTCTGCTGCTTGGATACGTCGGCTATCTGCTGGCAATGGCTCTCGTGAAGCATCCTTTTTTTCTGTACATCTATATGGCGCCCTTATACTTACAGTATCTGATGCTGGGTGCTGTTCTCGCGGAATGCTGGAGCGACGAAAGCCTTCGATGGGAGCATGTCATTCTCATGCTTTCGATGGCGCCGACATGTTTGTTAGGATTAGGCACCGCGGTTGGAACATTTTGTCTCCTTGGCATCTTTGCAATCTACGCAGTGTTGGCCTGGCGCTTCGATGTTGGAGGCAAATTTGTCACCGCACTCATAGTCTCCGCAGCGCTTGTAGCATTCGTCTACTTCCTTCCGGTGTGGCTGGGCACACCGCTCGATCCAGCGAGCTATGACGCTAGAATTTGGTTGCGCGGACCCGGAGTAGCCAAGTGGATGTGACGACGAAGCGCACCAGCATTCACTTATTCTTCTTCTTTCTAGTTGCGGTGTTAGCCGTGCTTCCGAGCTGTTTAAATGCCGGCCAGAACCTCCTTGTCAATGGCGACTTCTCTCAGGGATCTGACAATCGGCCTGCTGCCTGGAGCACCGAAAGCTGGATCGACCGTGAGACCACAACTTTCACCTGGATTCCACCGTTCGGCGCCACGCCCGGCGAAGTTGAGATAAGCAATGACAAGCTCAACGACGCGCGCTGGACTCAATCCGCTACGTTAGATCCTGGCCTTTATTGTGCGAGCGCCGAAATATTCACCAGCGGGGTTCCGCTGCAATCGTGGGCCGGCGCCCTCATAAGTATTGGGGACCAGGGGGTGGCCTCGATGGATGTCAAGGGAAACAGCAACTGGAGCAAGCGTGAGGTCTATTTCACGGTGGGCCGTCATACCAAGGTCGACGTGAAGCTGCGCCTTGCCGGCTTCAAGAATTTTGCCGTAGGTCAGGCCTTCTTCCGAAATGCTAGCCTCACCAAGATCGATAGCGCACCGGAAGGTGCGATGGTCCTCGATCTGGATGCCGATAGGAAACTCTGGGTGGGAAGTCCCTGGACTCTCTTGCCGTTCTTCCTCCTTCTTGTCGCAGGGACCGTAATCGGATGGCGACTGCTAGACATCCCATCGACAAACGAGAAGCGTCAATAGTTTCGTCTGCTCTGGAGGTGCTTCAGCAGCCCCGCGTCTTGGTGGGATCATTTCAAATGGGTTTCAGGGTCGCCGAGGAGGTTCCAGGTTTGCCGGACGTCGAGGTCGGAGCTGGCGTTCTTGGCCTGGCGCACCGCTTCGCCCAGCGCCGGCGGGGTCGCGCTCCCGAACAGGATGCGATACAGCTCCTGGTTGGCCTGCACCTGTCCCGACGGCACCGTCACTCCCGCCGAGGCCCACACCGCCACCGCGCCCCCATCGGCATGCAGCAGCGACTCCGCGATGCTCTCCAGTTGCGGATCCAGGAAGAACCCGTTCAGACACGTCATCATCACGAAGAACGCCGGATGCGCATTGTTACTCAGCGCCGCCGCGTCCTGCCCGCTCAGCCAGTTGCCGCCCCAGATGTCGACGTTGCCATGCCCGATGTAGTTGACCAGGTCCGGGCTCGCATTGATCGCGTCGAGCAACTGCGCCCGATTGGCATTGTCCGCGTCGCGCGTGATTACCGTGGGCGTCACTCCCGCCGGCAGCAGCGGCTGCAGGCTGTCACTGGCGTCGGCGAAGCCCTGCTCATCATCCGCAGTCAGCAGGAACGCGTTGCCCGGTGACACGCTCTCGTAGTTGATGATCTTGCTGACCAGCTTGCTCACCTCCGCCGGAGTCGCCGCGGGCAGCCGCCCGATCGCCAGTTGTGTGTCACCGTTGTTGGCGAAGTCGGCGAACCAGCCGTCGCTGGCGGCCTGGAAGAATACCGTGTCGAGGAGCTTGCTCGGCACCAGGTCGAGGTTGGCGCCCAGCCCCAGGAAGTTGCGCGGGTCGTAACTCGCGTCGCCTACCAGCAGCACGTATTTCGGCGCCCGCCTGGCACTCTGGGTCGCCTGCAGGAAGTCCTTGATCGCCTGCGGCGTCTTCTCTCCGAAGCTGAACGCGTCATAGACCTGTTCGATATCCACCGCCTTCACATGCAGCTTCTGCTGCTTGCGCAGCTTGATCAGCGGCTTGACCGCATCCATCATTTCGGCGGTCGTGATCAGCACCGTATCCACCCGGCCCGGCAATGGCGTCAGCCGCAATGGCTTATGCAAGGCTATGGTGCCCGGCGTCGCCAACTGTGCCCCGAACGCCAGGATGGTGTGCTGGCCGCTTCCCGGTGCGGTTGTAGTAGCGTCAAAGGTCGCACCCGCGCCGGCCGCCAGGGTGACCGATAACTCGATCGGCGCCGTCGGATCGGTGATATCCACCATCCGCACTTGCGGAGTGGTGAACCCGCTCACCATCACCTCTTGCGACCCGCCCATGGTGAACTGCAGCACGTCGCCATCGGCCGCGTACTTGCGCCGGTAAGTCATGGTGATGTGATCGACCAGGCTGATGTCGCCGCCGTTGCTCGCGGTCAGGGTCACCGTGTTGAGGCCGTCGCTGATCGAGGTCGCATCGAAGCTTGCCACTCCGCGCTCCAGATCCGAGAACGCGATGCTTCCGTTGAGCGTCACTCCGTTGAGTGCGACCGTTACGTTATGCGCTCCCGCACTCACCCCTTGCAGCGCCACTTCCAGTTGCGCCCCGTCACTGCTCGACAGATGCGGGATGCTCAGGTTCTCCTCCAGCGGAGTCGAAGTTACCGGGTCGCCGAAGAAGTCGATGCCGTCGGGTCTGGCCGCGGCCGGGAAATAGATGCTGCGGTCCCGGCGCTCGATCTCCGCAAGGAAGTCTGTCCCCGCGCTTTCACCGCCGCTGGCGGTGGAAGTTTCGATGTGATTCTTGTTCACCGGGCCATTGACCAGCCAGTACACCCGCGTGTCGGTGGTGGAGGTGTCCAGCCCGGTCCCGTAGAACTCGATGCCGTTGTCGCGCAGCTCAAACGGCTGCTCGATCCCTTCCGCATACAGGTGCAGCCGCTTGCCCGGTCCCGGGTTGAATTTATTCGCCTTCAGCGTGCTCAGCTCGACCCGGTACCATCCGGCCTGACTTACTCCCAGCTTGATCGCCTTCTTGCGGCTCAGGTCGACCGGGCCACCCGAGGCGCTCGCCTTGGCCGGCATACCTGGCGCTCCCATCACCTGCGCTGGATGGACCAGCATCCGCTGCGAGGGATGCGCGCCGCCCAGCTCGCGCAGCAGCGCGGAGTAGTGCTTGTCGGTCGCGCTGCCCTGCCCGCGCACCACCAGCATCGGTCCATAGTAGGTGCGGCTCCCATCCAGCTCGAGTTCCTGGATCCAGTAGCGGGTGCCGGTGGGGGCATAGCCGTCCCACCATGAATAGGTGCGGTCCGCCACCAGCGATACCCTGGGGCCGCCCCACAATGCCGCACCCGCGATCAGGTCGGGTGAGACCAGCACCTTGTTCCCGTCCACCTCGCGATAGACCCGGAACCCGATGCTGCGCGGCTCATAGCCCGCCGACCATTCCAGATGCGTCCCGTTGTCGTATCCGGTCGCGCGCAACCTTCCCGGCCGCACCATGGTCGGCGTCTCGGTGGCAGTGGGCGTCGGCGTAACCGTAACGGCGGTAGTGGTCGGAGTTGGAGTCGCACTGTCGGTCGCGTTCTCAGTCGGCGTTGCGGTAGTTGTCTGCACCGGGGTCACGATCGCAGTCGGAGTCTCGGTTGCAGTCAGGGTTCCGATCGCAGTCGGCGTCGCGGTGAGGGTCGCCAGCGTAGTCGCGGTCGGCGTGGTGGTCGGGGTTGCGGTAGCGCTCGCCGTCGCCGTCGCAGTTACCGTTGCGGTCCGCGTGGTAGTCGGAGTCGGCGTCGAGCTAGGCGTTGCAGTAGAGGTCGCGGTTCTGGTTGGCGTAGGAGTTGGGGTGCCAGTCGCGGTTCGAGTCGGAGTAGCCGTAGCGGTCCTGGTCAAAGTAGGTGTTGCCGTGGTGGTAGGTGTTCTGGTTGCGGTAGGAGTTGCGGTAACCGTTGCGGTCCTGGTCGCAGTTGGTGTCGGTGTTCTGCTCGAAGTTGGGGTCGAAGTGGCAGTAGGGGTATGGGTGGGTGTGGCGGTGAATGTCGAAGCTAGAAATGCCGCCGCGAAAGTCTGTACGTCGGGCGAACCAAAACCGGTGGTAAGATCATATCCGGCGCCGGCGTTAAATCCGGGAACTCCGTTAAATGCATTGTTGCCGGTCAATACGTCGCGAAGACCAGACTGGGATTCATCGCCCATGGCTCCGAGCTGGTAGATCCGCGGATTCATATTTCCGATCCGCCCCTGAACGCCTCCAAGCTGAGAGATCAGCTTTGCGTAACCCGCCCATACGGGAGCCGAAATGCTGGTTCCACCTATGCAACATCTTAAGACCGGAACACCGAAACTGGCGTCGACCCAAAAAAAACCGGGTGCGGTATTGCTCGCGCCCAGCGATATATCAGGGATATCGCGCATTCCGTCGTTTGGGGTGAGGGAATTTTGATATGTCGGCTTTGCGAACACCGCGCTCTTGCCACCACCGGTCGCGCCAATGCCATTGGACCATGCGCTTTCAGGAACATGCCCCACATTATTGCCGTCTTGATCGAAGGTGGCGGTGAACTGGGTTCCGCCCACTGAAGTGACATTGGGATCGGCTGACATTTCACTTACGTTAGGCGTGATTGCGGTCATGCATCGATCACCCGAGCCCAGGACGAGGCCCGCGGAACCCCAATCACCGGATGCGGCAAAGACTGATTGTCCCTGGGTGGCAGCCTGGGCGAACCACGGCCCCAAGGTCATGGTGTAAAATGAATCGGGGGCTCCACAAAACACGTAGCTGATACTGATCGCGCCGCAGGAGTTGTCGGTAATGGATTTCCGGATCGCGTCGGTCAAGGGATCGAAGGTCTGAAATGCCTCATTGCCGATGTATACTTTGATGAGCGCGCCCGGGGCCGCCGCGTGAGCCCACTCGATGTCGACCAGAGCTTCAGTTTGGTCGACGTTAATTCCCGGACTCGAGGTATCGGCAAATACTCGAGTGACATTTGCAGCCGGAAGCGAGAAGTTCGTATTGAACAGGGTTACTGAAGCATCCGCGAAGTCGGAATCTTCGATGATTCCGATACAGTCGCCTCCGCCACCATCGGTCGCTCCGTTCATAGGCGGCGTTTCATTGTAAAAAGACCATAGATCTTGGGGGCCAAACGCGGGGTCGCCGAAGGCGGGACTACTGCCGGTCGGGGCGATTGCTGCGGTTTTCGCGGTCTTGGAAGCGGAACGCGGGGGTGCGGGAAACCTGCCTCGGATGGGCTCGAGCGGTTTCGACGGAGCGTCGAGCCCCGGTGGTCGAGGGGTGATCGGAAGCCAATGACGCAGGTTGTCCAATCCTTCGATGGATCCGATTACATTTGCGAAACGTGTGGGAATTCGCGGCTCGGCGGCGTTCGAATACCTCGCACCATCAACAGATGCGAGCATGGTGGTCGCAAAGGTTTCTTCCGCTTGCGCAACTGTCGCGGCCGAGGTTATCCCGCGATTCGACGAACGCAGGACTCGAAAGCCGTGGGTCGAAAGCCATTGCGTGACGGCATCGATTTCGGCGGGCGTCCGGCCAAACCGCGCGTTGAATTGCCGCGGCGTCAACCACTGATGATAGTGCGGCGAGGCAGGATCGTGCAGGTCGGTTAGAAGTTTATCGAGTGCTTTGCGATGGCGAAGCTGAAACGAAATCTGGACCGTTAAAGGCCGATCGGCAGCCGCCCGCCCAGGAAGATTCCCGGCCTCAGTTGGACGGCTATCTGCAACGGCAACCGTCTGTGCCATCGAGGGTTTGGCCGCCAAGAGGAGAATGATGACGAAGAATGCAGCAAGGAGCCCAAAGCGCCAATCATGACGGAAGGCGGTCGAAACAAAGCCACCTCGAACCGTCAACAGGTCGCGAACGCCCGCCGCCCCTTTTACAAATCCTAAAACCAAAGCCGATGCCTAAAGAAATACGCCTTAGGCCCCGTTCCCTCTTGGGAGTTCCTCAGCGTCCGCGACAGAAAACTTATGCTCGGCCAATTTTACTACTGGTGCCCAGGGCTTGCCAACTAATGAAATAGAATATCAAACAATTTGCGCAGGCCGGCGCGCTATGTTTGGGTGTCGCATGCTCGAGAGAATGCTGGGCCAGCCCAAGGGCTCGCCTCCACCTTGGACGCGGTTCGACACCATCGCCGTCAGCATCATGTTGATCGCCGCGATGGCGGCGCATTTTTACCAGCTTGGCGTCCCCAATGTGCTGGTTTACGACGAGCATATCTACGTTGACGAGGCCTACAAGTATCTCCGCGGTGAGCCCTTCTTGGAGGTTCATCCGCCCTTGGCCATCCTGCTGATCGCGCTATGTGCGAAGCTTTTCGGCTGCCATCCATGGAGCTGGCGAGTCTCGAGCGCGATCATCGGCACTGCACTGATCCCGATAACATATCTCTTAGCACGACGATTGTTCTGCTCGCGCGGCGCGGCGGTGCTGGGTGCTGCGCTGGTGCTGTGCGAGGGTATGTTCCTGGTATATTCGCGGTTGGCCCTGATCAACATCGCGTATATTACTTTCGGCGCGGCGGCGTATCTGGTGCTGTTTCGATTTTTGCAGCGTCGCGATCCAAAAGATCGCCGCCGCTCATTGCTATGGATGGGGATTCTGCTCGGCCTGGGCTTAGGATCGAAGTTCGCCATCCCGGGAATCACCTGGCTGCTCGTAGTCGGTTTCATGGTGAGCAGCTTGATTTTCGTCGACCGAGCAACGCCTGAGACTTTCGGTTCTCGCAACTTGAATTACATCCTGGGTGCCGTCGCGCTGGTGGGCGGCCTGAGCGCGGTTTTTTTCTTCCTGACATTTCTGCCGAACTATGCGACCGGATGGTGGACCGGGATATCCTCGTTGACCCGCTACTATCAGCGCGTACTGCTCGCGAACTCCTACTACCCTGAGCCGCTGAGTCACCAGGATTCTGCATGGTGGAGCTGGCCATTGATGCTTCGTCCCTACAAATACTGGCAACGGCCGGATGATATGGGGACCTACCTGACCATTTGGGGAGGCGGTAATCCCGCGATTTGGTGGGCCGCGCTACTCGCCATCGGCCCATGCACTGTGCGAGCGGTGCGCGGCGACGGTGTATCGTGGAGTTTCCTATGCATCGGATTCCTGATCTACGTGGCAATGTGGATTCCGATCCATCGCGCGCTGTACATATACAGCTACATGCCCGCCCTTTACCTTGGCATCCTGGCGCTCGCGGGCCTCTTGGATGAGTGCTGGAAGGGAACCGCACGGATATGGGAGCAGGCGGCCATTCTAGTACCGGTTTTCGCGGTGTCGCTCCTGGGATTGGGCTACCTCTATGGGGCGATCGCATCGATCCTGACCTTGGTGGGGTACGTTGCACTTCTCGGTAGAAGCAAATGGCCGGGTCGATTCGCGTGCGGGATCTTCGTGACCACCTCGATCGCCGTGTTCCTGTATTTCCTCCCGATCTGGATACCGACCTCCCTGACCAAGCAAGGGGTCGAAGCTCGAATGTGGCTGAACGGTGTGGGACTTGGAAACTGGAGATGAAAATGATCTCTGGAAAAAGGTTCAGCACGCGTATAGTGACCGCCACATTAGCGGTTAGTGCGATACTGTTCTGGACGCGTCCGGGAATCTCGGCCGTGTCAGAAGAGACGGACAACAATATTCTTCTCAACAGCGAGTTGAGATCGGAAGCGAGCGGAGTGCCCGCAAATTGGAAGGTTACTGCCCTGCCCAATTGCGGATTCAGCTTCGTCTCGCATCAATCGAGCGATGGCGTGGGAGAGTTCGATCTCATTAACGAAGAGCCCGCGGAATCCTCATTGATGCAAATCGTGCAGCTGAAACCGGGATGGTATGACTTCACAGCCGAGATCAAGGTTGAAACACTCGGTTCCGCAGGTGGTGCGCCCGAGCTGTTCGTGAAGTCAATGACGCTTCCGGTCAGCATCAACCGGCATCGCCTGGGCTGGATAAGCGGCTGGCGCACGCTGCATTTGCACTTCAAAACTGGTCCGAGGGTGCGGCAGGTCGGCGTCGGAGTTAGCCTCGGTTCGTGGGGTAGCCCGAACACAGGGCGGGTGATACTCCGAAATCCCATCCTGGTTGCAAAAACTCAACCGCCTGCGGGTGGCGACTTCGCGGATGCCGAGGAATCTGACCTCGAAAAGCTGGCGGATGAGCGGTTTGCCGGTCCCAATGCAGAGGACGCCTTCTATGCCACTGACTATCCGGTGGGCAAGCGATGGACGGTGGTCGCGGTTTACGCGGTATTGCTGATGATCGCGTGGGTCGGTTGGTGGATTGTCTCCCCGAGCCGCGTTCAGCCTCCGAAACTTTAGCTTAACGGATGAATTCAGTGCCGTTCGCCAACGTCAAATACTGTCAAATGCTCGGCTGGACTGGTTTTAGCTTAATGTCGCTATGATTGCTCATGATGCGAACCGGGGGTGATATCGTCGGAGCCAAAACAAGTGCCTAATGTTCCGTTTGGAATGGATAGCGATCCGATGATGAAGGTCGCGAGCATTTGACCTTTGAAGCTTCAGGTCGCGGTCGATTCAGTCTCTAACGTTACCATTGGTCGTGTTTATGGCGAACCGCGGTTCAGAAAATAGTTTGCCTTTCCGATACTGATTCTGGTAGGTTTTCTAGGCTAAAGTAACTTAAGTGACTCAAAAGGGGAACGCTATTCATCGCGGCCCTATTTGGCTGGGCAAACTTCGCATCGCCTCGCCCTGGTTATGATTCTCTATCCGGTCCGGTAGCAACCGGATGGAGATTTGCGACCAGAGTGACCCTAGAGTTTATTTGTCAAGACCGCGTCGGCTCTGGATTCTGATCATGGTCCGGCCGACGCGTTCGCGGCTTGGGGGAGTTCGAAATTAATGGGATTCGCGGATTTTGCACGCAGCGCGTCCAAGGCTTTGATCCTTGCTCTCGTACTGGGTGTTTTTCTTTTCTCCTGCAATCACGAACGCGAAGACGAAGAATTCGGCCATCGGGAATCCGAACAGGCCGAGGGCGGTCAAGCGCATCGGGAAGAGGCAATGCAGCGCGAGCGCTTTTTGGCGGCGCGGCATGGCTTTCAATACGGGATTCCCAAGCAGGCGTATCCTCGCGCGGTCGCCAAAATGCAGGCGATGGAGCGTGCGCAGGGTCCGCGGCGCGTCGGTTCAGCGGCGGTCGGCTACGCGCCGGGTGCGGCGTCTCCCGCACTGGCTGGAATCTGGAGTTTTATCGGACCTCAACCGATCGCGGAGAAAGCGAACTTTACCGGTGTCGCGGTCGGACCCACCGTGGCGATGGCCGGTCGTCTCACTTCGGTTGCAGCTGACTCGCATGGACTGATCGTCGCGGGGGCCGCCTCAGGCGGTTTGTGGGTGAGCACCGACAATGGCTTGAGCTTTGTTTCCGCATTCGATAGTCAGCCGACTCAGGCGATCGGTGCGGTCGCACTCGACACCACCACTACTCCGAGCACGATTTACGTCGGTACCGGCGAGGGCAATAACTCCATCGATTCCCTGTATGGATCGGGGATCTTCAAATCCAGCGATTTGGGCCAGAACTGGATCGCACTTGGCGCCCCCGGCACCTTCGACCGGGCCGCGGTTACCTCGATGGCGATGGACATCACCACCCCCAGGGACACCGCGCATTTTTGTCGGCACCACCAGCGCGTTCAGCTCGAACCGCGCGGATGCAGGAATGTTCGAGACCGACGCGAGCGCGGCCGGACTGTGGTTTTCCAGCAACGGTGGCACGAGCTGGACTCATTACCCGGAATCGACCTTTGGCGGATGCGACCTGCTCGGGGGCAACACCGCCCCCTGCCCCGCTGACGACGTGAAGATAGATCCGACCAACGCGCAGAACGTTTATGTCGCGATCGATAGCAGCACGATTTATATCTCCAAGAACGGCGGTCAGACCTTTGCCGCGACCACCTTCCCCGGAGCGCACGTCAACCAAGGCCGCCAAAGCCTTGCGGTTGGGCCTCTAGTGGGTCCTCCAGCCGGTCCCGCAAATCCGACCTTTGGCGTAGTCTACGCGATGATCGGGGCAGCGGACGGGATCGAATACGCCAATCTGTTTCATTCCTTCGACGGAGGCGCGCATTGGAATCCGGGCACCGTGCTGACGCCGACGGTGCCGCAGTTTACCGCCAGCAACACCACCATCGACGGCACTAATTCGACTAACTTTTCACAATCGTTTTACGATCAGGCGATGCTGGTCTCGCCAACTGACGGCTCGACGGTCTGGTTCGGCGGGGTAGGTCTTTACAAATCGGCGGCCAGCTATGGACATTCGTGGACCTTCATGGCGCCCAACGGCGGGGTCCATTCCGATCAGCATGCGCTGGCTTGGGATCCGGCTAACAATCAGATTTTGGTGGCCAATGACGGCGGCCTGTACATGTTCGACCCGGCCTCGTCGACGCCGAGTTTCGTCTCACTCAACAACAGCATTAACAGCAGCCAGATCCAGGGCATTGGGGCTCATCCGACTGATTCCAACCACCTGATCGCCGGCTTCCAGGACAACGGCACCCAGCTCTATAGCGGCCAAGTGGCCAACTGGTTTGCGCCGGACAGCGAAACCGGCGACGGCGGTTTTTCATTCTATGACCTGATCAATCCGAAGTTTGTCTATCACGATTTTTCGCTCGACCAGGTCAGTCATGGTCAAATCTCGGCGTCCACTGACGGAGGCGCAACCTGGTGTAGCGCACCTACACCCGGGGTCGCGCCCTGCGCTGTCTTTGGGTCCAAATGGACCCCGGCGTTGCAGACGGTAATTAACGGCGCCAATGACCCGGGACCGGTCTTCTATCCTCCATTGGCGGTCGATCCAACGGTTTCGCAGCGAGTCCTGTTCGGCGCCCATTCCGTTTACGTATCGACCGACGCAATGGCAACCTGGTTTCAACAGACCGACCAGGACCTGACCGCCGACGGTTCCTTGGAGGGACTCTCCTGCATCGCGCAGGATTGCGCGATTGAAGACCTCGAGTTTGGTCCAGCCGACGTCGCCAACAATATCTACCCGGCCTGGTCGCTGGCGATGAGCAGCCTCGACGGCAGCTCTCCGTTTGCAGTTTTCGCCACCCTGCAGGCCAATTTGAAGCTCGATGCCGGTCACATACATGGAGGATTCTGGTCGGATAAATCGGGTGGGTTGGAAATCGCGCTCAAGAAAACCAGCCCCTTGGGCATCTTGTCTACTCAGGCCACCAGCATCGCGCCCGACCCTCACGACCGCAACGTCGCTTACCTCGGGCTGTCCGGATTTACCGGCGATCCGAGTGTTGGGACCGGCGTCGGACACGTCTACAAGACCGTCGACTTCGGCAATACCTGGAAAGAGGCCGACGCAGGTTTACCCGACGTTCCGGTGCTTAAAGTTCTGGTCGACGCCACCGACTCCAGCGGCGTATGCGCGGGCAACCCAGGATGCAGCAATAGCGTCTTCGTCGGGACTGATATTGGCGTGTTTCATAGTTCCGACGGCGGAACTTCGTGGCAGCCTTTCAACTTGAACGTGATCCCGGCGGTGCCGGTTTACGATTTGGCCCAAAACTCGGCGGGTGTGTTGTACGCCGGAACCCATGGGCGCGGCGTATACGGCCTCGGCGTCACTCCCGTAACCGTGACCGCCACCCCGACCCGCACCATCACTCCCACTCCTACACTTACCCCGACGCGCACTGCCACCGCGACCCCAACTCGTACCGCGACGGTAACCAGGACGCCGACCATCACGCCGACGCCGACTCCGACCAGGACCGCCACCAGCACCTCGACGCCAACGACTACCGCGACCAAAACCGCGACCAGCACGCCGACGCCGAGCGCAACTCGAACCGCCACTCCAACGGCGACGCCGACTGCTACACCGACCAGGACCGCGACCTCGACCGCGACACCAACCAGAACCCGCACCCCAACCATCACGGCCACCCCGACGGCTACGGCAACGCGTACCGCGACCGCGACCGCGACGCCAACCGCCACCCCGACCGCGACTGCAACGCCGATCTCGGCGATCGCGTTCATGGGAACGGGAACCTTGGCCGACTCCAATGCTGCGGTAACCAGCTTGAATGTTACGGTGCCGCCCGGGACCCAGTTTGGCGACGTATTGATCGCTCAGATCATTGTCGCCGATGGCACCGGAACGGTAGTGCCGAATGCTCCGGCGGGCTTCACCGGCATTCGACATGACTTCCTGTCCAGCAACGGCCTCAAGGCCACCTCGTGGCTCTATTCCAGGATCGCGGGATCCAATGAGCCGGCTTTCTACACCTGGACCTTGGCGTCGAATTTTGCCGCAGGAGTTATGGGTGGATGGCGCGGTTCGACCGGTTCGTTGGATGGGTCTTCGGGCGCCGCGGGCTCCGCGTTTTCCACGACCAATGTTTCCGCGCCGTCGCTGACCCCGAGCCACAGTGGCGACTTGCAGGTGTATTTCTATGGGGCGACATCGAGCGTGGCTCCGACGGTTGGGTTGTCGGGCGCACTGAACCAGCGCTTCAATATCAAATCCACCAACGAGGGCTTCACCTTGGCCTTTGGCGATTTGGCCGCCCCGTTCGCTAACAACCCTTCGCTGACTTACCCGGCCACCTCGAGTATTTCTGGTTTCTCATTGATGACCGGTCAGGCGGTACTGCTGATCGCTGGTCCTCCAAGCCCAACTCCCACTCCGACCAGGACCGCGACCGCCACCAGCACCGCGACGCCGACGCCGACTATTACGCGGACCCCGACCATCACTGCGACGCCGACCTCGACCACAACCGCCACTCAGACGGTAACGCCGACGCCAACTGCGACACGGACCGCAACTGCGACTGCGACCGCCACTCAGACGGTGACGCCGACCCCGACCACTACCCGAACACCCACGGTGACCGCGACCTCGACGGCGAGCCAGACTGCGACGCCGACCCCGACCACTACGCGAACCGCGACGATAACGGCGACGCCGACTACAACTTCGACACCGACCCAGACGGCAACGGTGACGCCGACTAGCACGCGGACCGCGACGGTGACCGCGACCTCAACGGCGAGTCAGACGGTGACGCCGACTCCGACTACCACGCGGACCGCAACGGTAACTGCGACGGCGACGGCGAGCGCTACCGCAACCCCGACCACCACGCCGACCGCGACTACGCTGGCGACCCTCACCGCGACGCCGACTGCGATCGGAACCCTGACTGCAACCGAGACTCCGACTGCGATCGTGACCCCGGTGCAGACGACTACCGCAACGCCGACTGAGAACGCGACCGACAGTGCGACTCCAACTCCGACCACTACCGCCGTTACGGTTACGCCGACGCCCACTGCCACCGAGACGCCGACCATGGTGCGGCCGGGAAGGTTGCGCGCGACCGGATACGACAACGGGACGCATCTGGAATGGTCGGCGGGCTATGAGCCGCGCAGCATCGGGTTCCGGGTCTATCGCGAGGTGGACGGGAACAAGGTGCTGGTCTCACCCGACCTGATCGCGGGTGCGGCATTGTGGGGCGGCCCCAGGGTATCGCTGGTGGCGGACCGCACCTATTCATGGTGGGACGGCTATGCCCCCACCGGCACCCGCTACTGGATCCAGGAACTCGAGCTGGATGGGAGCCGCACCTACTATGGACCGATGCTGGTGGTGCGCGGGCAGGGCAGCGCGACCGACAAGCACTACTCCGCGCTGCTGCGCGAGCTGGGCGGCGCGCATCCCTCGCAGCGGATGCTGGTCCATCCAGCGCAGGTGATGGGAGCGCCAGGTATGCCGGCCAAGGCGAGCGCCTCGGGTGGCCCGGTCGACCTGAGCCGCAAGAAGGCGATCAAGCTGGGAGTAAGTCAGGCCGGATGGTACCGGGTCGAGCTGAGCACGCTGAAGGCGAATAAATTCAACCCGGGACCGGGCAAGCGGCTGCACCTGTATGCGGAAGGGATCGAGCAGCCGTTTGAGCTGCGCGACAACGGCATCGAGTTCTACGGGACCGGGCTGGACACCTCCACCACCGACACGCGGGTGTACTGGCTGGTCAATGGCCCGGTGAACAAGAATCACATCGAAACTTCCACCGCCAGCGGCGGTGAGAGCGCGGGGACAGACTTCCTTGCGGAGATCGAGCGCCGGGACCGCAGCATCTATTTCCCGGCCGCGGCCAGACCCGACGGCATCGACTTCTTCGGCGACCCGGTAACTTCGACTCCGCTGGAGGAGAACCTGAGCATCCCGCATCTGTCGAGCAGTGACGGGGCGCAACTGGAAGTGGCGCTGCAAGGGGTGAGTGCGGGAGCGCATAACGTAACGGTCGCACTCAACGGAGTGACGCTCAACGGAAGCATCGCGTTCTCGGATCTGGAGCGCGGAGTGGCAAGCTTCGATGCGACCTCGATCAGCGACGGCCTCAACACGGTGACCCTGACCGCGAGCAACGGCGGCGACATCAGCCTGGTCGATCACATCACCATGACTTACCGGCGCAAGTACGCGGCCGATGGCGACGTGCTGCAGTTCACCATGGGCGGCTCGCAAGAGGTGATGGTGAGCGGGTTCACCACTCCGCAAGTGCGGATGGTGGATATCACCGATCCGACGGCGCCGATCGAGTTATCGGTCACCCTGGCAGCCGGCGCGGGTGCGACCTTTGACGCTACTACAACCGCACCGGGAAGCGGCCAGCACACCATCCTGGCGTTCGGGGCACAGTTGGCGACGCCGGGCACCATAGCCTTGCATAAGCCATTGCGGCTGACGCCATTGCCGGGCCGGGTGGATACGGTGCTGATCACGACCGCCGAAATGATGGATGCGGTCAAGCCGCTGATCAAGCTGCGCAAGCAGCAGAAGCTGCATGTGAAGGCGGTGGATATCGAACAGGTCTATGACGCGTTCAGCTTCGGAGAGAAGACGCCGCAGGCGATCAAGGACTTCCTGCAGGCGACCCAGAGTGCCAGGCGGGCGCCGAAATACGTGCTGCTGGTAGGCGACGCGAGTTACGACCCGCGCAACTTCCTGGGGCTGGGCGCCAACCTCGACCTGGTGCCGAGCAAGCTCCTCGACACGGTATTCTTCCAGGCCGCCAGCGACGGCTGGTTCGCCGACTTCGCCAACAACGGTGACACACAACTGGCGATCGGGCGGCTGCCCGCGGCGACTCCGGCGGAGGTGAGCAAGCTGGTCAGCAAGATCATCAACTACGAGAGCGTGTCACCGGGCAACGCGTTCCTGCTGACTGCGGATGATGAGCAGGGCTTCGCCGACGCCAGTGACAGCCTGCAGCCGCTGCTGCCGGCGGGAGTGACGCCCACGGTAATCACGCGCGACGCGGACAATGCCAATCGGGCGCAGTTGCTCGACGCGATCAATGCGAGCCCGGACCTGGTCAACTACATCGGGCATGGCAACGTCGACATCTGGGGCGGCAACTGGCTCAGCGGGCAGGACGCGGCGGCGCTGAGTAACAATGCGCATCCGGCGTTCTTCGTGATGATGACGTGTCTGAACGGGTTCTTCCTGGATCCGCAACTGGAGAGCATCGCGGAGTCGCTGCTGCATGCCGATGGGGGCGCGGTGGCGGTGTGGGCCTCGGCGGGAGTGACGGTGCCGTCGGGACAGGTGCAGGCCAACCAGGAGCTGTATCGCATCCTGTTCGGGAGCGCGACCCCGCCGGCGCTGGGCGAAGCGGTGCGCCAGGCCAAGAACGCCAGCTCCGACCTCGACGTCCGGCAAACCTGGAACCTCCTCGGCGACCCTGAAACCCATTTGAAATGATCCCACCAAGACGCGCTCTCCCGCGCCTTGGTTGGAGATCACTTTGAATGGACAAAATTGACCGCCTAGGGTGGGCGGACGGTCTGATGTTCAGGAGCTTCGGGGTGCGAATCGGGATTCGCACCAGCCAGCCCGGCGGCGCTGATTTGCTGCATGAGGTGCTGCCACCCGGGCACCAGCCCACCTCATCCCGTACGGTGCAGCGGCTCTATTCGCTGATCCTGGGGGGAGACTCGCAGGAGCGCGGAGTCCGTCGCTTCAACATCCTTTATGACGGAGCACAGCGCCTCGCCAGAGAGCGTGATTTGGCGCCGGTGCTGAGAATCCTTGCGGCGCAGATCCGGAGAACAGTTGCGGAGATGGCCCCTCGCCGTGTATTCGTTCATGCGGGGGTGATCGAACATTGCGGTCGCGCGATCGTGGTACCGGGGGCCAGCCTCAGCGGGAAAAGCACTCTTGTATCCGAGCTGATCAAACAGGGTGCGACATACTACTCCGACGAGTTCGCGGTTCTGGACGATCGGGGCCGCGTCCATCCGTTCGCCAAGCCTCTTTCGCTGCGTAAGCCGGGCTCTTTCGATTCCATCGATCATGAAGTCGAGGAATTTGGAGCGGCCGCCGGAGTGAAATCGGTTCCGATCGGGATGGTGGCGATTACACGTTATGCGCCGGGGGCGAAGTGGCGTCCGCAGGTATTGAGCGCGGGCCAGGGCGCATTGGCTTTGTTATCTCATTCGGTCGCAGCGCGGCGTCAACCGCGCAGGGTGATTGGAGCGCTGCATCGAGCGCTTGGGGGAGCACTGATCGTCAAGGGCGTGCGCGGGGAAGCATCCGGCGTGGCGCAACAGCTCCTGAAAACATTGGCTGAAAGGTAAACATGGCAGACGACATCAAGCATGATGTGAAGAATCCGAAAGCTCGAAGCGAGGAGTTGTTGATCGAAGAAGTCGGGGGCGAATTGTTGATCTACGATGTAAACAGCAATCGCGCCCACTGCCTCAATGAAAGCGCGGCTGCGATTTGGCGACACTGCGATGGCAACCGCTCGATCGGTAAACTGGCAAAGCATCTTTTCCCGAGCCTCGCGGCGTCGGACGCGCAACGGCTGGTGAGTATCGGCCTCGAGCGGCTGCGGCGGCGGCGGCTGGTAGAAACAGCATCGCCGGCGGTGGATCTATCGAAGCGACAGATGCTCAAAAAAGTGGCAATCCTGGCCGCAGCCGCGGGCATAGCGGCGCCCGTCGTAAGCACCATCATAGCCCCGAATGCGGCCTACGCGTTTAGTTGTATGCCGTCGGGTTTCCCATGTACCTCGTCGCTTCAATGCTGCAGTGGTCTGTGCCGGAATCTTCAATGCGTATGAGCATCGCGGAGAACTGGTTTCAGGCGATTGGCATCGTGTCGGCAGGCGTCGAGTAGATGCGACAAAATCGAGCAAACTACAAATAATCCCGCCATTTTTAATCAGTCCGTTTGACATATGCGCAACAAAGCGCGATACATGTCTATCCATGGCGTCCTCTGCTTTTGGGGCGGGTATGCGATGGCAACACCTCAAATTGAACTCTTCTTCGCGCTAGAGGTGGTGATATGAACGACGGCGGATGGGCAGAGGCGAATGTGGTAGCCGCCGCGGTGCGGATTTTGGGTGGAGCGCAAAAAGTTGCAGACGCTTTGGGAGTTAGCCGAAGCCAGGTTTATCGATGGATAAAGGCTCGTAGCATGGCACGCGCGACCTATATTCATGTCGCCAAACTGGCGAATCTCTCGGGAATCGATACTGGTTTCCTGGGTGGTGGCGCGCCGGCTATCTCGTCGGCTCCGGTGCTCAAGGAGTCGCATGGAAAACGCTCGCCCGCATCTACCAAGCCGACCTCCGCGCCATCGGGTAGAAGCAATCGCATTCTGCGCACCCGATCGGCTCGATACGAAGACCGCCCCAATGGCACCAAACAGTCGATTAACGCCGCCGTCAAGGTGAGCTGGCAAGAAGAACCTGATCGTGACATCAACGGCGTGGAACTAGGCCGGAACGAAGTGCAAAAAGGAGGGACAGAGCAAACTTGCTTGATACAAAGCAATGGTGTGGCGCCAAACGGTGGCGATCACTACGGGAGGAGAAGGACTCTGCGAACCAAAGGACAGGAGGAATCGCGTGAGCATCAGCCTTAGGCAACCTAGTTGGCTAGGTAGAGGTGCACTTGCGTTGTTAGCCGGTGCGGCGTTTCTGGCCGCAGTGCCGATGTCAGCCCGTGCGGGGACGGGGGTACCGGGCAGCGCTCTCTACGGCTACTACGATACTAGTGAGGATACCGGCGCTGGGGATAACATCCTGCGTCTGATCAATCCCTCCGGGAACGCCAATATCTCTTTCGGGAGGGTGACCAATCAATGTGCGATGATCTATGTCTTCGACGATGACGAGGAAATGGGCGAATGCTGCGGTTGTCCCGTTACGCCAGCCCAGATCACTACGTTTTCGTTTGAACACAATCTCCTCAGTAACTGGGGAATTTCCGGATTCGAAGGGGTTGACAATGGCAGCGGCGCGATTGCGATCCGCGCGGCCGCGATCAACGACGTTGACTGCCGATCATTCGGGCGACCAGGTCAGTTGAGTCTCCCTTGCAATGGCGGGTGCGATCCGTCGATCGGGTACAGCGGGAGCCCCACTCTGTTAGGCAGTATCACTCACAATCAGAGGATCTATGGCCCGTCGACTCTCACCGAGGTCAGCCTTTTTGACAATGGTGCCGGCGACCCGGGTAACAACACTTATTTGATTCAACAGTGCGCGGCGCTCATAGGCAATGGCAGCGGCGGCGGAGTCTGCAACTGCCCGGTCGAGTAGAGATCAGTCTTAAGGAATCGGAGGAGATGTATACTATGCTCAAGCATTGCCGGAATCTACCGCGAGCTGGAGTAGGTCTTTTAGGTTTAGCTTTGGTTTTGGCGTTTACTGCCAGTGCGCAGGCGTCGACTCTTCGGCGGGGCGGCGCGCAGGCGCAAGGTAGTGTGCTGTTCGGCGTGCCTGCTGGAGTAGATCCCGCCGTGAGCTCGCCGGCGATCATCAACCCGCCGGTGGTTCAGGAATTTTCGGTTGCCGGATCGATGGCGATAAATTTCAGCGCAAACCCGGCCAACTGCGCGGCGGTGAACTTGAACTGCAACGTTGGTGAAATTTGCCAATGCGTTGAGGGTATCGGTCAGGTCACTGACGGTATCGGACCGCTGTATCATGGATCAGCGGTTTTAGATCTCAACATCGTGACCTCGTTTCCGACTCGCGCATATCCCAACGGCAACACCGCCGGTCAGGTTTGCTTTTTTGCGACCGGAAATCTAGCCGTTACCGTGGCGCTCGGTTCCACCATTAACTTCATTACCAGCGGAGCCGCTTGCAACGCGGTGTCCGGCGGCGTCGGCCTCTTTTCCGGCGGTTTCGAAGTCGGCCCCTCGACCGGCGGATTCATCAATGCGGTCGGAGGCGGCGTGCTCGGTTTCGGCAGCAACTTTAACACCGGTGTCGGTATTTTCGATTTGAAAGGCGCAGGCACTCATTTGAACTAGCTCTCGAGAAAGAGGTCCCATCGCATCCGTTGCGTTGGGACCTCTTTCTTTTTCGCAAGCCCGCCTCTCGCATCGATCAGCGCATCACTTCAGCGATAGCTCCCTTCGGTAACGGCGCGGTTCCCGAAAGCGTCGGGCATTGCGCCTCGTCCCAGCTTCCGGCTCCGTAGCTTTGCAGCGCGGCGTTTACTGCCTGTTGGGCCGCCTGAGGTCCGCCCGGTCCACGATAGGCTGCGAACGCCATCTCCAGGGCTCTAACCTTTCGACGCCTCTTTTTGAGTCTGCCGACCGCGTATTCGACAGCGTTACATAGGGCTTTCCTGCCCTCCTTCTCTTGCACAGACATCGCCTGCGTGCCCGGTGCGGCGGGCGGCGCGATCGCAACCGCGGCAGGAGGCTGAAGGGGCAGCCTGCGCGGCTCTGGAGGCCTTTGTGGCGGCGCCAGGTTCGCTACCGGCGGGGCGGCGGCGACCGCAGGAGCTGCCTGAGGGGCCGTCTTTGCGGCAACGGCGTGAGGTTTAGCCTTTGGTGCAGGCGGTGCGACCGGTTGCGTTTGAACGTCGCCCGATTGAAATCTCATCGCGAAGAAGAAAATCGCGGTCAACAGAACCGCGGGCAGACCGTATCGCACCCAATCGGACTCGGAGCTGAAGATTCCAGTAGCCAACGAGGAGGGAAGACTCAAAATGTATTGCAGGGTGCGCTTGCTTTGACTCATCGATTCACTCTTCCTCTGCTCGAATATCGAAACCTGGTGGCATCGCACCGATTCGCTTTCGCGCGAAGATCCGAGCAGGACGAGACGCGCATAAGATGGATATCTGTGCGATCATTCCGCTTTTCGCAAAGCATTAACTAGCCGGACTCGCGGATGCTTCCGCGAAAATTGTTACGCACCAAGGGTTGCAATTATAGCTCACCGCGGCAGTGACGTGTGAGACGAGGCTGCCAGCAGTTGCAATCGACCGGTTGCAGTCGATCGCGATCTTCGGTCGAAAAGAAAAATCATCCACTTCGAACAAAGGGCATCTTGGTCGATCGACGAATTCAAGGGCCAGGCGCCGGCACAATCTGATCGGCGTGGCTCAACGATTTGCCGGCCGGCTCAAATCGAGCTTTGCAATGAAATGATAGGAGCGTTCGAAGATCCAGTTGGCGGGAACCGGATAAAGACCCAGCGAGGTGCGATTTTCTACTACCGTAAGGTTCAACTCTTTGAAAGTAAGGTCCCAGCGCCGCGCCGGCCAGTAGTCGCCCGCCCAGGCAAAAGTCTGTCCGGCGTTTCCGACCAGATCCATGAACCGCAATATCACTTGCGCCGGCAATCCTTCGGCGTAGTGATCTTTGATCAAGACCCACTTGCGCGCTACCCGCACCGCTTCACGCAACAAGGTCGGTGCGTTCATAGTGTGATGCAAAACGTCGACGAACATGACCACGTCGAAGCTCTTATCGGCAAACGGAAGCGTCTGACCATCGAAAGACCGCACCGGTATGATGGCTTCGCGGCGCGGAAAAGGATCCAAACCTTCGATCGAAAGATCGGGACGTCGTTGCAGAATTGCCTGGTCGATCAGTCCGTCACCGCATCCAATATCGAGCACTGACGCATCGCGGGGAATCATCTCGGCCAGATGATGGGTTAGAACTCCCACGCGAGTGCGATGGACAAATCGCCCATGTAGCTTATTGATCAGCGCTGACAAACGCGTCGGCATTCACCTGATGCTCGTTCAAGCAATAAGGACTCGCCCGGGCCTCGCAGCTCCAGCCGTGAAGTGCTCTTCGTGAGCCATCGCGATCATGGCCGCAGCGGCACCCTCTGGCGGTACTAGGTACTGCGCAATTCCGATCACGGTACTTGCGATTGTCAGGAAAAGAAAGGTTCGCTTCAAATTCTCGAGCCGATCGATTCCGTGGCGAGGATCAAAGAGGCCCGGTTGCAGGCTCGCGCTACTACGCAGCCCTACGATAAGGAAGAGCAGCTAACCGATTTCCCTGGCTACGGCGTGCGTACAACCTGACCGGATCGCGCTCTGTAGGCGCCGCTAGCACAAATCGCCGATGCGTCCTCGCTTGGGAGCGCATCAGCAGTGAGATCCGTATGAGTATTAGAGTCTGTTCAGTCGATGGCAGAGCCGGATGGGTATTTTCAACCCATCCGGCCCGCAACTTGTGCTTCTTCGTAATCCCGGTTCTTACTGGTGTTGGCTCGCGGCTCCAAACGGCGCCAGCAGGACCGCCTGACCAGTCATAGCAGCGGTGCCGGAGATGGTCGCGCTGGCGGTGTAGGTTGGAGACGCAATGCCGGCTAGCGGCGCACCCAAATCTCCAATGGCGAGGGTGAAGCCTTCCTTGGAGGACTTCGCATTGAAGCGCTGAGCAAGGCCACCCGATGGCGTTATGGTCGGCCCCGCAAAGGCCTGCGCACCGTAGAAGTAGACTTGCACTTCGCCGTCGTTGCTCGGCGCCAATGACGGTGCTGCGAGGGAAACCGGACTGAAGCTCGCCGCAGTGGCTCCCGAAGAGTTATCGATCGGCGAGGTCGAAGCATTTCTCCACGCACCGATGACTCCCGCGGCCCAACCGGGAGTGATACTCCACGCGAATGAGGACGGCTCGTTCACTCCCGCGACCTTGTAGTAGAGCCATGAGGTCAGCTTGTTGGTGCCGTTGACTGAATCGCGCCGAATGTTAGTCCAACCACTCGGTGGGTTCGGCACAATCGAGGCGGTTCCATCCGCAATCACGATCTGTGCAAGCAGGACATCGCCCGCCTGTACCCCAGCCGGCGAACCAACGATTACGGTCGATACCGCAGCGCTATAATCGGCCAGCGCACCCGTGCCGACGAAGGTAATGTCCTGCTGCGGTGCGGGCGTAGGCGTAGGTATCGCAGTTGCCGTGGAAGTCGTGGTGGTAGTTGGAGTCGGCACCGGTGTTCCTACCACAGTCGGAATCGCGGTAGGTGTCGTAGTCGGCACCGTTGTAGCAGTCGGGGTCGGAGTCGCGCTTTGTGCTGCAGGAACCAGCAGCACGGCCTGACCGGTCATCGCTGCCGCACCAGCGATGCTGGCGGTGGCGATGAAGGTAGCGGACGCATTGTTAGCCAGCGGCGCAGCCATATCACCGAAAGCCAGGCTAAAGCCTTCCTTCAGTGATTTCAGATCAAAGCGCTGCTCTATGGCGGCCGGCAAGGTGATAGTTGGTCCGGCATAGGCCTGCGAACCATAGAAGTAGACTTGCAACTCGTTGCTGCCGCCCGGAGTCAGCGACGGAGCGGAGACCGACACGGGGCCGGAGCCTGCCGCCGTCGATCCGGCTGCATCATCGATTGGCGAACTGGACGCGCCTCTCCATGCGCCCATCACGCCCGCGGCCCAGCCGGAGCCGATGCTCCACGAATACGACGCTGGCTCGTTTCCACCCGCCATCTTGTAGTACAGCCACGAGGTCAGCTTGTTGGCCCCGTTGATCGCGTCATGACGGATACCTACCCAGCCGTTCGGTGGTGTCGGCACAATCGAGGCGGTGCCGTCGGCGATAACGATTTGAGCGAGCAGCACGTCGCCGGACGCGACGCCAGGCGGCAAACCGACCGTTACACTCGCCACCGCGGCACTGTAGTCGGCCAACGGACCCGACCCCACGAAGGTGATGTTCGCGGCAGTCTGGGTGGGTATCGCAGTCGGTGTGGCAGTCGCAATTATAGTGAGGGTCGGAGTGGGAATCGGCGTCGGCACTATAGTTGGTACTGTAGTAGACGTGCTGGTGGTGGTCGGAACCGGCGTCGGTGTTGAGGTAAAGGTGTTGGTCGGGGTCGGCGATGCGTTTTGCGTTCCCGGCACCATTAGAATGGCCTGACCTGTCATCACTCCCGCGCCGGAAATACTCGCGTTCGCAGGATAGGTAGGCGATGGGTTGTCGGCAAATGGTGCGGCGAGGTCGCCGAAGGCCAGCGTAAAACCTTCCTTCGAGGATTTGACGTCGAAGCGCTGATTCAGCACCGCTGACAATGTGATGCTCGGACCAACACTCGACTGGGCGCCGTAGAAGTATACCTGTAGCTCGTTGTCGGCGCCCGGCGTTAGCGACGGCGCGGACACGGAGAATGCTATGAATCCGGTGGCAGTCGCTCCCGAGGTATCCTCATCCGGCGAGACGTGGCCGCCTCTCCAGGCCCCCATCACCCCCGCGGCCCAACTGGAGGGCATCGTCCATGCGTAGGAAGCCGGCTCATTGGCAGACGCGACTTTGGAGTAGAGCCATGAGGTCGCTTTAAGAGTGCCGCCGTTGACCGCATCATGGCGAATGCTGGTCCATCCTGCGGGCACATTTGGCACCACCGAACCGCTGCCGTCATAGATGACAATCTGAGCGACCAAGGTATCGCCCGACGCCACTGCTGGTGGCAATCCAATATTCACGGAAGTTACCGCCGTGGTGTAGTCGGCCAACGGTCCCGCCCCGACGAAAGTTATACTCGAACTGGGTGTCGCAGTAGGCGTCGGTGTCTCGGTTGCCGTAGGGGTCGCAGTTGCAGTTACGGTCGGGGTAGCAGTTAAAGTCGGCGTCGGCACCGGAATAGTCGGCACCACCGTCGGGGTCACCGTTATGGTCGGAGTAAGAGTGGCCGTCGCCGTCTTGGTTGGGGTCTGGGTAGCAGTCTTGGTCACGGTCGGCGTAATGGTCACGGTCGGGGTCATAGTGACGGTCGGCGTCGGAGTATGAGTCGGAGTGAGCGTCGCCGTAGGCGTCTTGGTCATCGTCAGAGTTGCAGTTGGGGTCGGGATGGGGGTTGCGGTCGGAGTGGCCGTTTTAGTCGGAGTGATGGTCGGGGTAACGGTTGCAGTCGGGGTCGGTACCACGGGTCCGCTAAAATACAGAGTATCGAGCGCCAGGTCGGACAGCGGTCCTTCCGCTTCAACCAAACTGAAAACTACTGAAGAGATATTGGGTCCGCTGCCATCCAATATTCCGATAAAGATCGCCTTACCGCCCGAGTCGCTGTTTTCGGTGAAGCTGCCCAATAACGCACCGGCGCTATTGTAGGCTTCGATTTTCGCAGTGAATGGTGAGGGTCCGTCGGCTTGAATGAAGGCGCCCAGACCCTTTTGCGGATGCCCGAGGATCGCTGTCACCGGGCCGTTTCCTCCATTGTTGCCGTCGGAGGTCCAGATCAGCGAATCTCCCGAGGCCATGCCGGCGCCGGACCAACTGCACGATGACGCGGGACATACCACGGAAATCATGCTGTTGGCGCCGTTGAGTCTCACCGTTACCGGAACCCCGTTTACTGAAGTCGCATCCAGGCTCGACTCCAGTTCGGTATTGTTCGATCCCAGTTGGGACCAGAGTACCGAGTCCGTCGACGCCAGCGCCCCGGCCGAGGTAATAAGCGACATCGAATCGGCACGCGCGGCGCCCGCGGCACATAGGACCAAACCGGCCGCGATTAACGCGCCCATCGAGCGGCGCAGAAATGAACGCATGCCGGAGCTCTTGATGGATATCGTTCTGTCGATGGTGTTCATTGACGAACCCCATCAGCTTGCGAAATCAAGGAACCAGTAATGAGCTGGGGACTACCGCCGCTGATCGAAAGCGAAAATTGGAGGATAGGTCGTGCCGTCGCGACAACCGACGCAGTGTCGTTACAGCCTCGAATGGAACTCGCGTAAGGCTGGAAAAATCCGGAGTTGAATGCGCGAAAAGATGGAAGCTGACCCGCAAATTCCCCGATTGATATCAGCGGCTCTACCGATGGCGGCAGAATGGTGGCCAGCCCAAGCGTGCAAAGGGCTCGCTTCATTGTTCCCCCCTTAACTTAGCCGCGGAGTGACCGCGCGTTCAGTGCGATCCCATCCGTTGCGATAAAAGCGCGCTAGTCACTCTTTCGGCGGCATGAACCCTTTGGAGCCGATTTAATTCCTAACGCTGTGTGGCATTTGAAGCAAGAAGCATTCCGGCAGGCTATTCGACGAAACCTGACACATTTGTAGAGAAAATGTACACCCTGTTTCTTTAGAGACACTCCATTGATTCACATATTGCTCAGGCTGCACTTGTGGTGCGACAACGCGAGCAGGTCGGCAAGCGTGCTGACCAATCGGTCAATCCGCCGTTTCAGTTTAACACGCGGTACGCTTCGGTCCGTGTTGATGTATCAATGTGAGACTCGGTGTTAATTAGACGTGCGCGAGATTCCGATGTTCAAATCCAGCTGTGAGAAGGCTCGATTGCTGGTCAAACAGTGCGGGAGCGAAGGAGAAAACAAAGCCACCTCGACTTTGGAGACCGCACGGCGAACGCATCGCGAAACTAGCCTTGCGGATGCAACAAGTACCACGGTGACAGGAAGAACATCTGAGGGTATCTAAGCGCGCCGACGATCGAAATCGCGGTACTCGTTATCGCCAGCAACACGAACACTCCCCTCCAGGTCCACCCGGTCGTTTTGAAAGTGTAAGCCGCCGCGACCGCCATCCAAGGTAAGAACGGCACCCAATAGCGAGGACCATAACAAACTCCCGCATCGAAACTGGAAGCCGTCAGAACGACCACTTGTAGCGCGATCGGCACCGACATCTCGCGCATGAAGCCGGGACGTCCCTCGGCAGAACAGAAAGCAGCTCCAATCGGGAAAATCGCGAATATCGTCCATGGCGCCCAAACGAACAAACCATGAATGCTGCCGATGAAAGTATCTCCCAGTTGATGAAAATCCTGCGCCGTATTCGAACCCAAGGGCCACGGCCCGCTGACATTGCCGGAAATGATGGGGGTCCGCGCCAGCCAATAATTGAAGCTCATCAGCGCTATGCCCCACAGGCTCAGCACTCCGAGAATCAGCATCACTTCGTGCCACCGCTTCTGCCGCATTCGATCGATAATGAAGCCTCCGCCGATCGCCGCGAACGGCGGTTTGAAGACCGCCGCTGCCCCGGCCGCCGATGCTGCCAATATCGGCCGCCCTCCCTCCAGCGCATAAAGCGCGACGACCGCGGTCAGACCGATCACAGGCTCCACAAAGAAAGAACGGGTATATGCGAGCCAGGGACTGGCGATCGCCAACAGCACCGTCGCAAACAGTGCGTAGCCACGTCCCATCCCCACTTTACGAGCCAGCAGAAACGTGAAAATCGAGCCTAACCAGCAGATGAGCACCATCACCACGCTGGCATAACTCTGAACATCATCCATCGTAGGACGAAACGGAAAAATCAGTGCGGCCAACAACGCCGGATACGCTACCGGATGCGCCGGCACCTCATATACGTCGGGTCCCGGGGCCAAACCTGGACGGAAGCGGTCCTCGAACCAGGTGCCATGCTCACCGGTTCGTCGGTTAACGATAATGGTGTGATGATCCGGTAGCTCGATTCCTCCCGCATTCAGGCCGATTTTGGCTCGCTGATAGTCATCCTGGAGTTCGAGATCGTGATCGAACAAGATGCTGTCGAGCACCAGCAAATGATGAGGTTCGTCGCCGGAAACCACATTGGGCAAGCGGGCTTCGAATTGTCCATCGGGAAGCAGCTCAACTCGAGTGACCGCAAAGAATCCAGCCAGAAGTACGGCGAAGAAAATCGTAATGGCATAGACGGGGATGCGATCAGGCGGGCGGGTCGGGCCGCGATGTTCAACTTGGGTCATCTCGAACTTCACATCGAATTTTGGCCACCGGCGGCCGGCGTTGGCTTCCCGCCATCGGGTCGTTTGCCGCCGGATGCGCTGGTTCTGATGCGCCCGACAAAAAACCCCAGTGCCAAAAGGTAAAGTGTCACACCAGCCAGAGAAATCCAGCGACCGATGATGTATCCGGGAGGAGCGTATTCCAGGCGAAATAAATGCTCGCCAGCAGACAGTGCTACGGCCATTAGGGTGTAGTCAGCCGGGATCACCGTATAATGCCGCTGGCTGCTGCCCGGTTCGCTGATGGCGCGCCAATAACGGCTGTAACAATCGGTGACGAGGAGCAGGCTCGGCCGGGTCAGATGCGCGGATATCGTCATCGAGTCGGTATCGCTGCGCACCATCTGCACAGTTCCGGCTGGCCCCTCCCCCGCGGAGGGTGCCGGATCAGGGTCGGTTTCCAGGATGGCAGTCCGCTCGGGGTCGAAGACCGATGAATTTAGTGATTCAAGAATATCATTGCGTTGATTCTGCCGAGCCCATTCGTCAAGCAGGAGAAGATGCGGAAGTCCTTCCTTGGACTCCGAAATCAGGACCTGATTGCGGAAGACATATCTCAATCGCAACATCCGAAACATGCGACTCACGCGTTCGAAGCTCACATACATATCAGCATTGGCCGGGTTGTCGCCTTGAGAGTACGTCACAAACTCCGCATAGCGGCTGGTGACCATGGGATCGTAACCCCAAATGTCGTTGGCGCCGATCGCGATCGCTCCGTTGGGATTTGGGAGTTCCAGAATGCGATAGTCGTCGCCCGGGTGATCTCCCAGAAAGCCCTTCACTGCGATTGGAACAGTATCCCCGAGAGAGAATGTCGCTAACGAGGAATTCGCAAACCAGAACATCTCCCCCAATCCAAGCACCACCAGCGCAAATGCAGCCCATTCGAAGTGCGCTCTAAGATACAGCAACAGCGCAATCGCAAGCAGCGTAACGGCACCCAGGAGGCATTGTGCGGCCGCGAAGGAAGCGGCTCTGGCAACGAACGCGGGGGCGATGAAGTCCTCCGCCGGAAGGTAGGATTCTCCGGTAGCTCCCACCGCACCCACGATGTGCGACCATCCAGCCTGGATGGTCGGAATCGCCGGCGCGTACCATAGGAGGATGCAACTGGTTCCCAGGACCAACACCGCGACCAGAGCCAACATCGCTCCGCGCCTGCTACCTTGGGGCGATCGGATCAGATGATCCATTCCCTGGGCAACGAGGATTGCCACGAAGGGAGTCGCCTGGACCAGAAATTTGGAGTGCGAGCGGAAATGATCGAAACCGGGCACGAAGCGGTAGAGGACTGAGAACAGTGGGGTATGGCCGGCCAACGCCAGAACCGTCAGCAACGCCACCATCGAGATGCAGATGGCGCGACCGCGAAACTTAACCGCAGTCCCATAAATCGCCATCGTCAAGCCCGTAAGCCCAAAGAACGCCGACATTTCCCACAAATAACAGCGTCCCCAATAGGGAGCGGCGGTCATATTTCCGAACAACCCAGGCACCAACAAGGTAAGGAAATTCTCCGGCGGAAAGGAGAACATTGTGGCAAACGCAAATGGTACCCCTCCTTGTCGCGTGCCTTCCGCCGACGCGTTGATGCCGGCCCAAAGTTGAACCGCCGTAATAGCAAGCGCCGCGACTCCGACGATCGCGATCGCAACGATGGTTTGCCTGCGATGGGTTGCTCGCCAGAGACGCACCGACCCATACACCGAACACGTAACCAGCGTGTTGAAGAGCGTCTGAGGATGTCCGGCTAAAAACTGCATCGAAAACGCAAAGATGCCGATCAATATCCAGCCCGCCCTCGGCTCCTTCACCAACTCCTCGACGGTCAGGAGAATTAGCGGAATCCATGCCATCGCATCGAGCGTCGCCAGATGCCCGGGGTAGATGTGAAGAAAATACGGGCCGCCGAACATCGTCACCGTACACGCAAGTAGCACTGCCAGCGGGTGAAGCTCGTAGCGCTTCAACCATGCCGCGGTGAACAAGCCGAATAGAAAGACATGCAGCGTTATTTCGAGGTTGATTGCGGTGCTGAGCGGTAAAATCAGGTAAGTCCAGTCCAACGGATAAAACAGCGCCGCCTGGAATCCGCCCATAAAGGGCTCTCCGCTATATACATGCGGATTCCACAGCGCGATGTGGCCCGTCCCTAATTGAGCAAATCCGAATTGTCGCCAATAAACGAACTCGTCGGACAGGTCATTTGGGAGCTTTGATAGAACCTGATCGGCGGAAGCGAACAGAACGCCCGCGAACATCGCAATCGTCAGGACGCACAACGCAGCGGGTATGAAAAAAGGGGAACGCAGCCACGCCGAGACCCGGGGCCACTTCCTCTCCATCATCGTCTTTCCCCCCACCAGCGTTTCTGGATGTTTAAGCGTACATTCAAAGCTTATCTGGCCACTCTCGATCAAGTCGTTTCCCGATCTTTAATTGCTGAAGCGCAAAGTTGCACTGCCCCGATGGATGACGCGCAACTCAATCATCAACGATGACTTTTACTGCGCGCAGCAAGCTGATTTGCGTTGCTAACCATTTTTCTGTTACGCTTTGAAGTTCAAGATAGCGTTAGTTACTTAAAGGGGAGAGTGCTGTTTTGTTCTGCAGCCCTCTGAGGTTGGGCAGACTCCGCGTCGTCTCGCACGCTGGTAATGATTCTCGACTTGGTTGAGGACAGCCGGATGAACGAGATTCGCAGACAGGCGACCCCGAAGTTCATTTGTCAATCCCGTGTCAATTCCATTCCCTGAAGAAGTTGATGCCACGGCACTTTGCGAAAGCTGGAAGCCGATGAGTGCTGCACAGTTGGTCCGTGGCGCAGCCAAACTGGTTTTTCTGCCGTTTGCTCTCATTTTTTTGCTTTCCTCCTGCTCCCGAGACACTTTGGTCAGTGCGGCCAGTGCCGAATCCCGGGAACATGAGAACGGACCTCATATGCTCGAGGCCACCCGACGCGAGCGCTTTCAGGCCTCGCGCCATGGATTTCAGTATGGGGTGCCAAAGCAGGCGTTTTCGCGGGCTGTATCGAGCATGCGGACCATGGAGCGCGCCAAAATTGCGCGCTCAAACTCCGCCTCTAGTGCAGCTTCGATAGGCGTCGGGGCTGCGAGCTCGGCGGCTGCCATCCTGACCGGACAGTGGGATCTTTTGGGCCCTCAACCGATCATGGAGAAAGCCAACTTTACCGGGGTCGCGGTCGGCAGCAAGGTGGCGATGACCGGTCGCATGACCTCGGTCGCCGCCGATTCCCGCGGATTGATCGTCGCGGGCGCGGCTTCGGGCGGCTTGTGGCTAAGTACCGACAACGGCGCACACTTTGCCTCCGTATTCGATAGCCAGCCGACCCAGGCCATTGGCGCTATCGCACTGGACACGACCACCAATCCCAGCACGATTTACGTCGGAACCGGCGAGGGCAACAACTCGATCGATTCCTTGTACGGAGCAGGGATCTACAAATCCACCGATCTGGGCCAACATTGGGACCCGCTTGGGCCAGACGGTACGTTCGATCGGATAGCATTCACCTCGCTTGCGATCGACACGCAGACCACGCCGGGAACGCCACGTCTTTTTGCCGGGGCTACAAGCGGACTTAGCGGCAGCAAGGCGGATTCCGGCATCTTCGAGTCCGACGCCAGCAAAGCAGGACTTTGGTTTTCTGGCGACGGCGGCAGCACCTGGTTTCACTACCCCGAAAGCACCTTCAACAATTGTGATTTACTAGGCGGGCTGAGTGCGCCCTGCCCCGCCGACAACGTCAAGATCGACCAGATCAACCCGCAGAATGTCTATGTCGGGATCGACACCGAGAATGTCTTTTATTCCAACGATGGCGGTCAGACTTTCCATTCGGCCGCCTTCCAGGGAGCGCATGTCCCGCAGGGTCGCCAAAGCCTGGCCGTTGGTCCAGTAGTTCCCCCGCCGGCAAATCCCGGTTCGCAGGCTAATGGAGTCGTCTATGCGATGATCGGGACCTTGGATGGAATCGAATATGCGAACCTGTTCGTCTCCTTCGACGCGGGAACGACGTGGAATCCCGGCACCATACTGGCCCCGACCGTGCCGTCATTTACAGCGAACAGCACCACCATTGACGGGACCAATCCCAACAACTTCTCGCAATCGTTCTATGACCAGGCAATGCTGGTTTCGCCGAGCGATCCAGCGACCCTGTGGTTCGGCGGCGTCGGTCTTTATACGTCAACCGGCACTTACGGACATTCGTGGACCTTTATGGCGCCGAACGGCGGAGTTCACTCCGACCAGCATGCGCTGGCGTTTGATCCCGCCAATAACCAAATCCTGGTCGCCAATGATGGTGGCCTTTTCATGTTCAGTCCGGGTCAAGCCACTCCGAGTTTCGTGTCGCTCAACCAAAATATCAACGCGGCTCAGGTTCAGGGTATCGGGCCTCATCCGAGCGACGTTACAAAACTGATCGCCGGCCTGCAGGACAACGGCACGCAAATATTTGGTGGCGTGATTTCGAACTGGTCGGCCCCGGATAGCGAAACCGGTGATGGCGGATTCGCTTTCTACGACCAACTCGATCCCACTTTCGTCTATCACGACTTCTCACTCGACGAGATTAGCGATGCGCAGATTTCGGTTTCTGCCGACGGGGGCCTGACCTGGTGCAGCGCGCCCACCCCAGGCATTCCGCCGTGTAATGTCCTGACTTCGCAATGGACCCCTGCCCTGCAGGCTTTGCTGAACTCAGTTCATGATCCAGGCCCGGTGTTCTATCCCGCCCTCGCGGTGGATCCCACGGTTGGGCATCGGGTCTTCTTCGGCGCCCATTCAATTTATGTGTCCACCGACGGGATGGCCAATTGGGCGCAGCAGACCGATCAGGACCTCACCTCGGATGGCAGCATAGAAGGTGATACGTGCACCACGCAGGACTGCGCCCTGGTAGATCTGCAGTTTGGACCAGTCGACGGCCAGCACGGCCATCCCGCCTGGTCGCTGGCGATGAGCACGCTCGACGGGACCGTTCCATTCGCGGTGTTTAACACCTCTCAAGCAGATCTGCGCGTCGACACCAACCATCTTAATGGCGGGTTCTGGTCCGATGTTACAGGCGGCGTAGAAATCGCGCTGAAGAAAACCAGCGTCCTGGGTATTCTGTCAACCCAGGCCACCAGCATCGCTCCCGACCCGCACAACTCCAGCGTCGCCTACCTGGGGCTTTCGGGATTTACCGCCGATACGCAGGTCGGGCACATTTTCAAGACCGTCGACTTCGGCGCCAACTGGAAGGAGGCCGACGCTGGGTTACCGGATGTTCCGGTGCTCAAAATCCTGGTCGACGCCAACGACAACAGCGGATTCTGTGGCGGAAATCCATGCAGCAACAGCATCTTTGCCGGAACTGATATCGGTGTCTTCCATAGCTCCGACGGCGGCACCAGTTGGCAACCATTCAACCTCGGCTTGCTGGCTCTCCCGATTTACGACATGGCACAAAACAACTCGGGCATAACTTTCGCGGGCACCCACGGACGCGGCGTGTACAAGCTGGTGCCGCTAAGCCCGACGGCTACTCCTACCGCAACCGCGACTCCCACTTCGACCGCCACACCGACGCCAACGACAACGGCGACGAAGACCGCCACTTCAACTCCGACCGCCACCTCGACGCCGACGCCAACCGCAACCGCCACCAGGACTGCCACCGCGACGCCTACCGTTACCCCGACCGCGACTCAAACGGCGACGCCCACCCCCACACCAACTTCAACCCCGACGGCAACCGCAACCGCCACCGCGACTGCTACTCCGACCCCGACACCCGCGCCCAACGGCGCAAAAATCGCCGCCCCTAAGAACCTGAAATTGCCGGTGGTAGGGATCGGCATCGGTAAGTCGTCGACCAAAAATTTCAAGATCAGAAATTTCGGCAATAGGAGTAGCGGCAATCTGATTGGAAACGTGACAATCAGCCCGCCCTCATCAAGCGCGGCGTTCAGCATTGCTCCAAGCGAGTTTAACGTCGCGCCCGGAAAATTCCAGACTGAGGTTGTCACCTTCACGCCCGATGTCACCAGTAGCTCGACGCTCAACACTGCAATCGCGGTGCTGGCGAGCAACGATGCAACGCGAGCAACTATCGGCGTCACCCTAAGTGGCAAAGGTCTGCCCGGAAAGCTCACGGTAGCCAGGAACTTCAGGCTCACGGGGGCAGTCGGTCAGCTTACGCAAGCCACTCTCATTCTCAAGAATACCGGCAAGGGAGTTCTGAGCGGGACCTGGTCTCCGGTGTCGACCTCGCCCTATAGCGTGACCGGCGGATCTTTTGGACCACTTCAGCCCGGCGCCACCCAGCCTATAGTGATAGGCTTTACTCCTACCGACAAAGGCCGCGCTCCTACAGCTATCCTCACGATAGTTACCACCCTACCAAGCACCGGCAGTAAGAATGTGACCTTGAGGGGCATCGGCAAATAGAGATGCTCCGACGCCAGTTGTGTGGATGTTCGGGCGGCGTCGCTAATTGACATAGCTGCGATTGCGTTTTTCCTAAAGGTTCTCCGCGCTAAAAGTCGTATCTAGTAACTTCAGGCCTCCAGCCTCGCGCACGCAACTGCGCTTACCCGGTCGACCATCTCTAGCGCTGCTTCAACCGCGCGGCCTGCTGACTGCTCCAAAAATTTTACTTGTCCCGCCGATAAGATTTGATTAGCAGTTTCGCCACGGTGTGCGGATGGAGGGGGGTCCGCTGAAGGAGCAAAACATATGACGACACGAACAACTCGCTCGGTTTGGTCGGCATTGGCCATTTTGGCCATCTTGCTAGTGCCTCGGGCTCATGCGGCTGCTGCGGGACTCTCTGCTTTTAGCGGCGTCGGCTCAGGCACGGGCGTTGCCGCGGGTGCTTGCGATGTTGGACTATGTCCTGATTCGGATTCTTGCGTATGTGTACCAATCAGCGGCACCGGCAAGGCTAGTGCTATAGGCGCCGTCAACTTCTCTACTGTTGTAGTGGTGGACGCCAGCGAATCAATCGGCAACTGCCTGGAAGGCTTTGGCAGTTTATCCTTGGTTTCGAAAAGCAAAGCCTCGAACACCCTGGTTCTGGACTATGTCGGTAGTATCTGCGCCGCGAACCCATCGTCAGGCCTCGTGTTGGGTGGCGCCTACTTCATTGATGGCAGTGCCTCCACCGGGAAGTTCGCCAACGCTTCCGGATCGGGGACCATCGCGGGTAGCGAGGACGACAATTTTGTCATCCTGGGGAACGTCAACGGCACTCTGTTGCGTTGACCGCCCCACGACCTGTCGGCTGCCGCAAGGAGCACGTCGCCCGAGCATTTAGGTGCATCGGAGACGCCGACTGAACTGACCAAACCTTGGTGATCGGCCGGACCCTACCGTTCCGCTTTTCCTTTGTAGGTCACCTTGAACGTACCTTTCTTGAAGTTGGGGGTCATGACGAAATTCATGATCGCGCCGAAGTAGACGTCGGAAGTTTGAAGGCCGAATCCTCCGGTCAATGGCAGCGCATTACCGTCTGCACCGTCGCAAGCCGATCCAACCCCGCTCCACGTCTCAGCATCGCTCGGCGTGGTGACGTCGAATTCCAGCCACGCGGGAAAGCAGTCGCCGTCGCTGCCCGAGATGAACCCAGCATCGAAATCCAAAGTCGCCGATACGACGGCGGGTCCTTTCTTAAGTTTGGACAAGGAGGCAGTGCCCGTAACGGTGATACAGGAACAGTTTCCACCCAAACAAAAATTGCTGAATCCCGGAGTGCAGGCTCCGTCGGTCTCGACGAACGGACCATTCATCGATCCCGAGATTGGCACAACAGGCCCCGGCGCCGCCGGAGCCGCCGTGGCTGGCGAGCTCGCCGTGCCGAAATTCTTCCAACCGGAAAATGCCTGTCCGGTGCATACCAAGGTGAAGATGGCGACTAAAGCGACACTTACGACGTTGCGATTCATGTTTCTCCCCATTTGTGCGTGGTTTCCCGCTTAGCGGGTGCCCTGCAACTTTATAGCGATAATCCACGGAAACGCCATAGAGGGGGAGACAAAACTCCACTTGGTTATTCCGACGCGCAAATCCCGCGAGGCGTCGTTTCTCCAACGCCGTGCGCTCGCCATCGCGCCATCGCGACGGAAAAACGCCCTAATCTGTGCCGCAGTCTTTCGCTCCGGTCGTATTGTTGATGCAACAAGTTGTCTTGAAGATCCCGTTCCACGGGACAAAATCCGAATTGGGCGGCGGTTGGTCCGGCTGATAGGCCTTCATGACCGCGACGCAGGCGGCTTCCGTCGCATACGGGCCCATCGGAATGTCGTTGACGAACGGTTGGCCATTGGCGGCGGAACTAAAGTGCGTCGCGATGAAGCTCCACGAATCCGGGTCTACCGCACTGGCACGCCGTAAGGTAGTTGCGCCGGCGGCGGGGATCGAGATCGCAACGGTGAAGGCTAGGCTCAGGGCCAAGGATTTGAAGTGCATGTGGTCCTCCTGATGCTCTGGAGCACATATCGGCTATTTGACGTTTCAGGAGACTTTTTCTTCAATCTGTTCCTGCCGCTCGCAATAGCGCCAGTTCAGATACGGGGCTGAATGGCGTCGGAGAAGCGCAGCTCGGCGGCACATGAGTTGTGGCTCTTTAGAGAATATGCCGCTCTGTGCATTCACTCGATCGATGCCTCATCTGGTATGACTACGCCATGCGACTCTGCAAAAGGCATAATTCAATCGAGACGAGGCGTCCGGTGGCGGCGCCAAGAATCTGAAGAAGGGCAAATGAAGCGAAGAATCAGGAAACCTCTCAACCGCACAGGGCTGATGGTCTCGTTGTTGGGCGCGATGATCGCAATGCCCGCGCTTGCGCCGCAATGCTCGGAATCCGCGCCGGCCGCAATGACTGTCGTGGAGTCTCCGATGCAAGTGACGTTCGGACCGGTGCCTCCGCAATTCATGCCGGGCGCCCAACTCGCCGTCCTTGCAGGCGATCCCACCAAGGCTGGACCTTACACTATCCGTCTCAAAATGCCGGCCGGCTACAAGGTCAGTCCGCACTGGCATCCGGCCAACGTCAACGTGACCGTCCTGACCGGAACTATGGGATTCGGGATGGGGGACAAGCTCGATGAGCACGGGGGAAAGTTGATCCAGCCGGGCGGGTTTGTCGTTGAGACCAAGGGGATGCATCACTATGTGTGGGCTGTCGGACCTACCCTGATCCAGGCGCACGGTGAGGGGCCATTGGTAATCAATTACATAAATCCGTCAGATGATCCGAGTAAGACCCATCATTGATTGAGGCGAAAAACGCCTACGCTTGCGCGGGGCGAATCAAGGCTCCACACCATCCACCAACAGGAGGAGGCTTCCACGGTTGCCGGTTCTCGGCCAGGTGATCCGCGATCCAGAGGATAATGGAGTACCAGCATCGCAGCGGCCGCCCCGATGCATGGCTTCCGATCATCGTCGCGGTGTTCGCGACCCTTGCAGCGGCAGCCTCCTATGCGACGGCGCCGCAATCGAAACAGACCGCGTCAGCACCAGTAACGAAAACGGCTGGACCCCGCGACGCGTATGGACATTTGCCGCTGAGCTTCGAGGAAAGCCGCGGCCAGACCGATTCGCGAGTGAAATTTCTCGCACGTGGCGGAGGCTATTCGCTGTTCCTCACTCCGACTGAGGCGGTGCTGAAGCTGCGGGCGCAATCCGCCGCGAAAAATCCAAGGAGGCCAGGCGCACTGCCGAAAAGGCTTCTCCGCGCGAGCACTGAGAAGCAGTTCTCGGTGGTGCGCATCGGGCTCGAGAATGCCAATGCGAATTCCAGCGCAAGAGGCGTCGATCTGCTACGAGGGCGAAGCAATTACTTCATCGGCAAAGATCGCTCGAAGTGGCGGACCGGCATCGCGACTTATGGCGGGATTCGCTTCGAGAGCATCTACCCAGGGATCAGTCTTGTTTACCGCGGGACACAGGGCCGCCTCGAATATGACTTCGTCGTCGCGCCGAATGCGGACCCATCGCGCATCCGGATGAGCATCGAGGGGGCCGATCATCTATCTCTTGATCGCGATGGCAACCTCATCATCAAGACTCCTGGTGGCGAGGTGGTCCAGAAGGCGCCGATCATCTATCAGGAGACGCACGACACGAGGCATCCGGTCGCGGGCGGCTATGCGCTACTGGGCAAGCGTTCGATAGCGTTCAAACTGGCAGCCTATGATCGTTCAGCGCCACTCATCATCGATCCCTTGCTGACCTACGTGAGCTATCTTGGCGGGAGCGGGATTGACGAGGGGACAGCGATAGCAGTCGATTCGACAGGCGCTGCATGGGTCACCGGCGAAACAACCTCGACAGACTTTCCAACCACAACCAATGCATTCCAGCCGGACAATTACGGTAGCAGCAACGTCTTCATCACCAAGGTTAGCCCGGACGGAACTGCACTGATCTATTCGACATACGCCGGCGGCACCGGAAACGACTCGCCGATTGGCATAGGACTCGATTCTTTTGGAAACGCCTACGTCACTGGGTTTACCGATTCGTCCGACTACGCAGTCTCGTCGGGCGCGTATCAAGTCAGCCCTGGAAACATCTTCGTTACGGCACTCGATTCGACGGGCGGCCTCATCTACTCAACCTATTTGGGTTCACCGGCAAAGGTAGGTCCAGGCGGAATCCCGGAGCTCGACCTGGCGGGGATCGCGGTTGATGGCTCCGGCGAAGCTTTTGTCGCCGGCGGCGCTGGGGCGGGTATCCCATTGGCTGGTAACCCCTACCAGAGCTCCTGTCCTAGCGCCGATCAATTCCTCGGCGGCAATCCTGATTGCGGATTTGTCACAAAACTTAACCCTCCAGGCACGTCTCTGGTGTATTCCACGCTCGTCGGTAACGCCGTAGATGTAAACGCGATAGGGATTGACGCCGCCGGCGAAGCCTATATAACCGGAACGCTCATGGGTATTGATTCCTCGGTCGGCCCCACCAATTGCCAAAGTTGCCTGTACGAAGCCAAGCTGGATGGTAGTGGCTCGAATCTCCTGTTTTCCCAAGGTCTCAAATACCATGGCGGCGACACGTTTCTCGCTGCCGATTCGATAGCGGTCGACCCCTGCAGGCAACTCTCACGTGATTGGGTATGCGCCGATCGGGAATCCGTATTTTCAACTCAACTTCGACATTACGACCAACCAGTTTACTACCGTGCCGGTCTCACTTGACGGCAGAGGGGCAAATTTCATTGGCGCTTCGATCGGGGCAGCTGGTTTTGGGTTTTTGTCGATAGCCAACGATCCCAGTGGTAACCTTTTCCTAAGTGGAGTTATTCAGAACGACAATCTTTTGACTACACCCGGAGCACTTCAGCCTCATTCGGGTGGCGGACAACTTCAAGGGTTTCTGACGGAGTTGGACCCTAGCGGCTCCTTCATTTTGTACTCTACGTACCTGGGCGGGTCCTCGAACGACTTTGCGTCAGGATTAGCGGTCGATTCGTTCGGCAACGCCTACCTTACCGGCCAAACTACTTCGACGGACTTCCCCACCACTAACGGCGTCTTTCAGCCAAACTTTGGCGGCGGAGCCGGAAATGCCTTCGTGGCTCGGATCGTAACTTCTCCCAAACTTTCTCCAACGTCTTCGGCTACGCCGACCGTGACTCCGTCCGCGAGTTCCACTGCGCCACCATCGGCGACTTCGACATCTACCGCCACCGCTCCGCGCACGCCGCTCCCAACGCGGACAATTCAACCTACATCGACCGGTCCAATGATGACCCCGACCCCGACCTCGTCACCGAGCCACACGCCAGCGCCGACTGCCACGATGACTGCCCCGGTCGCTCCGACCATCACCGCGACTCCAACCCCAACGGGTACCCCAACGCCCGTAGGCCCTGTCATCTATTCGCGAGCTGCGCTGAGGTTTCCCACCAAGCGTGTCGGGGCGATTACCGTGGAGAAGTTCGTGAGGGTGAAGAATCCCAGGAAGAACCAAGCCTCGATATCGATCACTGCCGTCGCGCTCCAGTCGCAGGCCCCGAGCGGATTTAGCATCGTTAGTCGCCGGACCACGTGCGTGGCAGGGCTTTCGATTGCCGCGGGCGAAAGTTGCAGGGTGGCCGTCATCTTTGCGCCAATCGCCAGCGGTCCTACCAGCGACGCCTTGGTAGTCACGGGCACCATGACCAACAGCGGCGCGCAAATCCCGATCACCGGCGCGGGCCGCTGACGCATTTACTGGCGGCGCTGGCCCGTGGGGACAGGGGACTCGTCGTCTCACCGAGGTCGCGGCGATGTTAGTTGCCGATATTGCTATCGGATTTCTCATTGATCGCGACCTACCTAGACATGCGCGGCGTCATCGAGCCGTGTCTGTCGACGTAGGGCAACTCCGCAGCACCAATGTGATATCGAGGCGAATCGGCACGTGGGGATTGGCCTTTTCGCTTGCCGATGTGCTAAATCGGCTGTGCTTCGCAGCCTGCCGGCGAAGAGACAATACGCCTTGGGAGGGGAACGGCATGAGGAAGCTCAGATTAGGACTGTTGGCGCCGGCCTTGGCGACTTTTCTGATCATGGTCGGTCTTTCCGCATCAGCGAATGCGGGTACTTTGCGCCAAGGTTCCACCGGGGGAGGTTCCACCGTAACCGGCTCCTTGCCTGGTCAGGTGATGTGGACCTACTACCAGACTATCAACGGGGACACGGCTTATGCTCAGGTCTGCCCCCCGAGCGATGGATCCGGGGCGGAGGACGCTCTCTGTAACAACGCTGGGATAGGAGACAACATCATTCGTCTCATCAATCCGAACGGATCGGCCAACCCGTTTCTTGCGGGCGGTATAGAACATCCGGTTTGTGCCATGATTTACGTCTTCGATGACGACGAAGAGATGGGCGAGTGCTGCGGATGCCCGCTGAGCTCGACCAAGCTGGCGACTTTTTCGGTTGACAATAACTTGACCGCGAACTGGGGCATCAGCTCCCCGGAAACGGAATTACCTCCGTTTGCAGACAACATTCTTGGCGCGATCGCCATCGTTGCGAGTGCTCCGAACACTGTCGGAGTCCCCTTCGGGCCATTCGGATCGACGTTCGTCAATTCCGGCGGCGGCGGATCTGCGGGTCAGTGCCTAGGAGACGCCTGCTGCGATCCGACCAGCATCCCGGGCTACACCATCACAACCGAAAATAATCTGCTCGGAAGCATCACGCACAATCAGGTACTTCTGGCCCCCGGGACGGCCGTCTCAGTGAGCTTCGGAATCACTGAGACCGCATTCTCTGACAATGCTGGTGGCGATCCGACGAACCTGGTCTACCTGCAGACCCAGTGCGGTGCGCTGGTCGGCAATGGTACCGGTGGCGGAATCTGCAACTGCCCGATTGAATAGCGACACAGACCAGGCTGAAGGATGGACGGATTTGAACGTTCCATCCGCCTGGAAGTGGAAGCGCCGCCCATCAACTCGAACCCGCCGGGTAGCGAGATTCGATGCGTGAAGCGCCAGGTGAGCCCTACCCGCCGATTTGGTACATCGAGCGGTCGTGGGTCGAGCGGCCCTCCAGCAGATGATGCCCAGTCGGCTTCATCCCCACCGCCTTGACCAGGATCTCCGCGACTTTTTCGATCGCACCCTCGCCGGAACGGATCGCCTTCTTGACGTCGAGCTCGTCGTCATTCAGCAGGCATAGGTGAAATTTGCCGTCAGCTGTGAGCCTCATGCGATTGCAGGTGCCGCAATAGGGCTCGCTGACCGGGCTGATGAAGCCAATCACTCCGCGCGCCCCCGCGAGGCGATAGTTGCGCGCCTCGTCGGCGGCGTTGTCGGATGGAATTTCGGTGAGCGGTCCCAGCGCGGTCTCGATGCGCCGACGCGTCTCGATATTCGAAACATATCTCGCCACCGACAGCCGCGCGCATTCGCCGCCACCCAGCGGCATCAGCTCGATGAAGCGCACATGCCAGTCGCGCTCGATACTGAGACGCGCCAGCTCCATCACGTCGGCCTCGTTGTATCCGGCGGTGACGACCGCGTTGAGTTTGATCGGCGTCAGGCCCGCCGCTTCAGCCGCCATGATGCCCTTCCAGATTTTGTCGAAGGTGCCCCATCGCATCTGGCGTTCGACGGTCTCGGGGTTGAGGCTGTCCAGATGGACATTGATACGGCCCAAGCCGGCTTTTTTCAGCGGCGCCGCCAGCTCCGGCAGGAGTAGCGCATTGGTGGTGAGCGCGAGGCCTTTCACTCCCGGCACGCGCGCAAGGCGCTCGACGATCTCGACGATATCGAGGCGCAATAGCGGCTCGCCTCCGGTAAGGCGAAACTTGCGGAAGCCCACGCTGACGGCCGCGCGTGCAACCATTTCATATTCGCTTGGCTGAATCAGCTCCGCATTGGGCAGGAAGCGGAGTCCCTCCAGCGGCATGCAGTAGACACATCGCAGGTTGCAGCGGTCGGTGACCGACAACCTGAGGTAGTCGATTTCGCGATTGAAGGAATCTTTCGGCACATCTCCATCATAATCGGGCGCGAGATGGGCATACAACTGAGGCTCCGGTAACCTTCGCGACGAAAGCCGGCTTCGCTCCGTAAGCGAAAGTCTGATAGCGTGGCCGGGCTGTACTTGCACAGGAGGGCTTCGGGGATGGGACGCGGTGGAAACCTGCGGGACAGCATAAGTCAGCCCAGATTCAGTTCAATCACTTCAGCTTCGCCAATCAAAAAACTCTGCTGCCAAAGAAGCTGCCGTCATCTTGATAAGCTCCTCCACAATCTAGGCGTAGCCGATCCCGGTCTTTTCGCGTGACTATCAGAAACCGTTTCTTTCGTGCGCTGGCGCGGCTCACGGTTCGGCATCCGTTCCTGGTGCTGACCGCGGCATTCGCCCTGTCGATTGTTTCGATCCTTTACACCAAGGCGCGACTGGAATTCCGCACCGGTCAGGACGATCTGATTTCCGGCAATACCCGCGACAGCCGCAACTACCTCCGCTACAACAAGGAATTCCCCGATCTCGATGGCGTCATTATCGCAGTGGCCGCCGATGGCGAACCGGCGCGCGCCGAGCTGTTCGCCGATACGCTGGCGAAGAAACTTCTCGCCGACAAAACCAACGTCAAAAGCGTTTTCTACCGCATCGATACCGAAGCTTTCTCCGATAGTGCCCTGCTCTTCCTTAGCCCTGCCGAGCTGAAGGCGCTCGCGAAGCAAATCGAAGAGCATCGCGAGTTCCTCGCAGCCTACGCCCAAAACCCGAGTCTCGCGACGTTTTTCTCGTTGGTGAATGGCGAGACGAATCGCGCGATGACCTCGCACATGATGTCGGGTTTGCTCGGCCCCGATACGGATTCGGACGCATCGAAAAAAGCGCCACCCAAGCTCGAACTCGAAATGCTCAACGGCGTGCTGAACGGGATGCTGGCGCCTCCGGGCACGCGCTTCGTCTCACCATGGGGAAGCATTACCGGTGCGGGCGAGCAGTCCGGCTTTCTTCGCGACGGCTACCTTGCCACCGAGAACGGTAAGTATTTGCTACTTCAGGTTGCACAGGGCGACGGGGTCGAGGGTGGACCCGATCAGATCGACGTGATCGAGGACGATATCCGCGAGGTGCGCGCGCAGTTCCCCGGCCTCGAAGCGGGCATGACCGGCGGGCCCGCGCTCTCGCATGCCGAAGCGAACGCAACTGCCCACGATATCAAGCTGGCCTCGATGCTGGCGGTTGGAAGCAACGCATTGCTGGTGATCATTCCGTTCATGGCGATCGTCGAACCGATTTTTGCGCTGGTCGCCCTGCTGGTCGGAGTCGCCTGGTCATTCGGCTTCACCACGCTGGCGGTTGGGCACCTCAACCTCCTGTCCGCGGTGTTCACCAGTATCCTGGCCGGCATCGGGATCAATTTTCCGATTCATCTGATGGCGCGATACAACGAGGCGCGGCGCGAGGGCGCGGCGGTCCCGCTGGCGGTCGAACTTGCGGTCGCTAACACCGGTGAAGGCGTGGTCGCCTCGGCGATGATCATGGCGTTGGCTTTCCTGATGCCGATTTTCACCGACTTCAAGGGCATCGCCGAACTCGGGCTGGTATCCGCGGCGGGACTCATAATGTGCCTGATTTCCGCGATGCTGGTTTTCCCATCACTGGTTGTGATTCGCGATCGCAATCGCACCGTGAAGCCCCGGCTGGTCAAGGCTCCGCAGGCCGGCGATTCCTCGATGCTGCAGGCCTTCTTCCGGCGTCCGAAGCTGATCCTGATTTCCGCCACGGCTCTTACGGTCGCGCTGTTCGCATTCGCGCCGCGGGTTCGATTCGATCAGAACCTCCTCAGGCTGCAGGCGCAGGATAGCGAAGCGGTGCGCTTCGAAGATGCGTTGCTGAAGGACTCCGGACGTTCGTCATGGTTCGCGGTCTCGCTGGCCCACAATCGCGCCGAGGCCGAACAGCTCGCTTCGAAATTCAAAGCGCTGCCGCAGGTATCCAACGTCGAGACCATCGCAACCTATATTCCGGATGCGCAAAGCGAGAAACGAACAATCCTGGCGAGCATCGAACCGGTCATCGCGCCGATTGCGATCCAGCCCGCGCATGCCGACGCCGCCAGGCTGGCCCGCGAACTCGACTCACTTCGATTCAAGCTCGGCGCAGCGCAGGAATCCGACCCCTCCGGCCAGGTGACCAAAACTGCATCGTTGCTCGGGCGCGCATCGGCGGAGTTGCAAAAAAATCCCGCCGCCTTCGATGACTACGGCCAGGCACTGGCCGCCGACCTATCCTCCAAGCTCGACAGCCTGCGCCGCGCGCTCTCGCCCGCCGAGGTCACTGAGAAAAACCTGCCTGCGATTCTTCGCGACCGCTTCATCGGACAGTCCGGCGCCTACCTGGTGCAGGTCTATCCGCGCGGCGACGTGTGGGGTGACGCGCCGTTGGCGAATTTTGTGTCGGCGTTGCGCGGCGTCGATCCCGATGTAACCGGTCCGCCCGTCCAAACGTACTCGATCGCGACCGTAATGCGTCGCGGCTATGAACGCGCTGCAGTGCTCGCGCTGCTGGCGGTGTTCATCTTCGTGTTCGCGGATTTCCGCAACCTCCGCGATGCGGGACTGGCGACTGTGCCGCTCCTGTTCGGCGGCGCATGGGTGCTGGAGGCGATGGGAATTTTGGGCTGGGAGTTCAACCTCGCAAACCTGTTCGCCGTCCCGATCCTGATCGGGACCGGCGTGGACAATGGCGTGAACATGCTGTATCGATGGCGCGAAGAGCGCCGGAAGTCGGAGCTGATCTTGACCCGGGCGGTGGGGAAGTCGGTGACGATTTGCTCGCTCACCACCATCGCGGGATTCGCCGCGCTGATTCCGGCGAGCCATCGTGGAATCTCGACGCTCGGGCTGGTGCTCAGCATCGGTGTGACACTGATACTCATCGCGACTTTGATTGTTCTACCCGCGCTGTTGAAAGTGATCGGGACCAATCTGGACGCACCATCGCAACCCGTGGGAGAGGGAATTGCTACGGACGACAATCGCATGACGCAGGAAAACACGCGGCGCATCGCCAGCGGAGCCCTTCCAAGACTCGCCCGGATGTTCGGTGCTGCGGCGATCATTCTCGCGGTTGCGAGCGCATCGTCGTATGCGGCAGGTGAGAACCGCGCGCGTTCCGACGAAATCGTCAATGAAGCCGAAGCGACCATCCTCGAGGCGGGGAAGCGGAACCCGACCGATACGACCATGATTCACCACGCCATCGACCAGTTGCATCAAGCCCTCAAAGTCGACCCCCGCAACGACTCCGCCTACGTCGACCTGGGTTTCTGCTATGGATTGTTGCGCGATGCTTCTACCGCCGAGGACATGTACCGTACCGCGACGTTGATCAATCCGTCCGCGGGCAACTTCAAGGAACTCGCTGACGTCTATTTGCGCACTGGCGATGCTGAGGCCGCGTTGATGGCCGCGAATGCGGGTCTCCACAAGGATCCACACAACGCGAAGCTTCACAACGCGAAGGGCCTTGCTCTAAACGACCTTCAGCGCTTCGACGAGGCAGAAGTCGAGTTTCGCGAAGCGGTACGCATCGATCCGTCGCTGGAGGTTGCGCGGCAAAATCTTGAGGCCATCGACGGCAAAAGCACGAAGGCCGACAAGCCGGCGTCGGGACACCCGCCAACCAAGAGTCAGTAGATCGAAAAAGGCCGGCTCTTTCGAGATCCGGCCTTTTCGCTCGATCCTCGAAGCGTGGCCTACATTCGTGGCTGCGCGGGCAGCGTTGGAATGATGCCCCGATTTTTAAACGCCGTAACACCGTAGCGATTGATCATTCGATACACCGTGTAGCGAGAGACGCCAAGGAGCTCAGCAGCGCGCACGCAGTTTCCCGCAGTCGCATGCAGTGCCTGGGTGAGCGCGGCTTTGGACGCGCGCTCGATTGCCGCCTCCAGCGACGGGGAAATACCCGCGTCGATCGGCGCCGACTGATGGGACTCCCCCGCGTCTGTTCGGGGGGCGGAGGTCGACGCTTCAGTCATGTCGGGCGGTCCTTCGTGCATGATGGTATCGGGAAAGTCGCTGAGACCAATTCGATCCGAATCGGTCATCATCAAAGCGCTTTCGATTGCGTGCGAAAGCTGGCGCACGTTTCCCGGCCACGCGCAGGAACAAAGCGTCTCCAGAGCTTCGCGCGAAATGAAGTGGATATTTTTGCCGAAGGCTCGGCTGTGACGTTCGACAAAGTATGCGACCAATGCGGGAATTCCTTCGCGGCGAGCGCGCAGCGGAGGTACCGTAATCGCCGCCGCATGGAGGCGATAATAGAGGTCGGCGCGAAAGGTCCCCTGGTTCACCATCGCTTTGAGGTCGCGGTTGGTCGCGCACACCAGGCGAATATCAACCTTATATGTATGCGCCGATCCGACCGGCTGAACTTCATGGAGTTCGACCGCGCGCAGTAGTTTGGGCTGCAGCTTGAGCGGAAGCTCGCCGACCTCGTCGAGAAACAACGTGCCGCCGTTGGCAGAACGGAAATAGCCGAGCGATTCTTCCCGAGCATCGGTGAAGGCGCCCTTGACGTGACCGAATAGCTGCGACTCGGCGAGCGATTCGACCAGGTTCGAGCAGTTAAAAGTCACGAACGGCCCGCTCGGAAACGGTCCCTGCCGATGAATGGCGCGCGAGATCAGTTCCTTGCCGACACCCGATTCGCCATGCACCAGGACCGCGGTTTTATACGGCGCAACTCGCGCGATCGAAGCCATCACTTTGCGCGACGGGTCCGAGGCCACCAGCATTCCCGCGACTTCCTCGGAATCACCTGCGAGCTCGGCAACGGAGATCCACTCCTGCGGTCCAGGGACGGTTGGCTCCTCGGCCGCACCGAGTTCAATTGTTTCGGATATTAATTCGTCGGTTGCTCTAGCACTCATGTGGTCCCCCCGGTTTCAAGAAATTAGACGGAAGTGCCTTTCAATTCCCGCATGCGGTTTTGCTCAAATCGTGCCAACTTCCCAATTATCCTACGTTACGCAAGTGTTACGTAACAAGCGGTATAAATATCCTACACAACGGCCAGGCTGGTCAAGCCTTGGGCATGGGGTTGCCAAAGCGGCGGCGGGTGGCCGATCGAGGGTTAGCCGGAGGAAATCCCGACCGGGGTACGGCGCTCCGAGGCCTTCGATGGCCGGCGCCTGCTACGCCTTGGAGGATTCTACTTCAGAAAGTTCTGCACCGCCTGGGCGGCAGCCGACGGCTGCTCGAAGGGCAACAAATGTGCCGCATTGTCGATAAGCTCGACGTGTGAACCCGCGATGCGGCTGCGAAATTCCTCGGCATAAAGTGGCGGGATCAGCCGGTCCTGCTTGCCCCACAAAATCAGCGTCGGCGCCGTGATGCGATGCAAACGTTTTTTGAGGCCCTTATCAGGAATCGGCCAGATAAATTTGCCGATGCAGGCAAAGGTCCACGCCATCCGGATGTAGGCGTCCTGCTGCGCCGGATCGATTCCGTCGGCAAAAATCTGCTTACGCACCGGATGGTCGGGATTCTTGAGAATCAGCGGCGCGAGCTCCGGCTGCGGGGTGATGATGTAGTTTCGAATCGGCGTGTCGTCGCGCCACAGGCCCATCGCGCTCAGCAGCACCAGCTTGCTGACCCGCCCCGGATTGGTGGCCGCGACCTCCGCGGCAACCATCGCGCCGAATGAATCTCCGACCAGCACCGGCGCGTCGAGCCCGAGCTTGTCGAGCAATTCGTAATGATAGAGGACGAGATCCCACATATCGTCGAGCGCGCGCAATCCGTCTGGATCGCCTGCTGTAGTGCCCGGATGCGCCGGTGCATAGACAGTGAAGTTTTCCGCGAGCTTATCGAGGAACTCATTCCAGAAAAGCCCATAGTCGCCGTGCAGATAAACCAGCGCGGGGCCCTCGCCGGCCTTCATCACGAGGGTTTGTATCTTGCCGTCCCAGAGGGAGAGGGTTTGTTCGGTAACCGCTGCCATCAAAATTTCACTCTATTCTGGTCCCCTTCCGAGCAGGGGAAGAGGTTAGGGGTTAGGTCTGTCCCATATCCTTCGCCGCGTTCAGGATGACTACTCGGCGATGCCTAGCAGTCACTTCGCCGCCGCCGCGTGCGCGCTGCCGTTGGTCGGCTTGCGTGCCCGCTCCTTTTCGGTCAGCGTGGTCGGCCACCATTTATTCTCCCATTGATCGTCCCACATCCCGCGAAAATGCGGAAAAACCTCGCGGCAGAACAGCTCGATGTTCTTGATAGTGAGGTCGTGCGGCATCGAGCCGATATGCAGCAGCACCATCAGGTTGCCGACGCGCAGCTTCTTGACCGCCTCCATCAGCTTTTGGGTGACGGTTTTTGGACTACCCGAAATCACGAAATCGTTGTCGACGAAATCTTTGTACTTCCAGTTGGGAATCTTGTTCATCAGCTCCATCTGCAGCGGATTGAGATTCTTCACGCTGTTGACCAGGCTGCGATAGTCCTGATGGCCGGGGACAGGGAAATACTCGGGCAGAATGTGTAGTGACTTGTCGTAGAAATATCTGATGTGTTTGTAGTAGTCCTTTTCGGCTTGCGCGTCGGTCTCGGAAACGGTAACCAACTGCAGGAAGCCCGCGCGATACGGATTTGCATCGAGGTTGCTCTTCGCGACGAAATCCCAGAAACCGTCCATCACTTTCTTGCCGAGCTGGCTGCCCCAGTACGACAGAAAGCAATAGCAATGGCCGTGTTTCGCCGAGAAATCCCAGGTGCTGAGGCTGCCGCTGCCCGGCACCCATACCGGAGGATGCGGCTTCTGGATCGGGCGCGGCCACACATTGACCATCGGCAGTTTGAAGTACTTGCCGTTCCAGGCGAAGATTTCCTTCGCGGTCCATGCCTTCATGATCAGGTCGTGCGCCTCGTAGTAGCGCTCGCGCTGCTCGACCGGCGAAATCCCGTAGCACAGGTTGACGTCCATCGAAGTGCCCAGCGGCATGCCGGCCACCATCCGCCCGCCGCTGATGCAATCGATCATGGCGTACTCTTCGGCGACGCGGATCGGCGGATTCGAGGTCGGCAGGGTCGCGCCCATCTGCACCACAGCGGTATCCATCCCGTTGGTGGCGCGTGCGAGCACCGAGCCCATCAGGTCGGGATTGGGCATGAATCCGTAAGCGTTCTGATGATGTTCGTTGACGCAGATGCCATCGATGCCGCATTTGGCGGCGTGAACCAGCTCATCGAGGGTCCAGTTGTAGTACTGGCCGATTTTTCTGGAATCGGCGAGTTCGGTGTAGGGGGGATCGACCCACACCGAATGGTAGCGCTGCTCGAAGTCCGCCGGCAGGTCGCGATACGGCATCAGATGGAACATCGAAATTTTCATGCTGGTTCTCCTGGCGGCCTCAAAAGCCGCCGCCCCAGGATTCATTTAGCGAGGCGGAAGCCCCGGGCGCAACCGATAGGCGCAAGCGGAGCGCATTGACATACATATCGGCGCGCAATATCGGTTTTCAGAGATGCGTCTTGGAATTTCAAAGCGGCGGCGAGGCCTGCTCATCATCTGATTGGGAGCCCTGCCCCTCGCGGCGGCGGCGTTTGCGATCGCTACCGGCCCTCGATTCACCGAAGTTGTGGCCCATCCGATGATAACGATCGGAACCGACAGCTTGCGGCCGGAAGAGGTCAGGTTCTTTGAGTACCATGACGATGGCGGTAAACAACTTCGCTTCTTGCTGGGACGCGACTCCTTCGGGAAGATTGTTGGCGTCGCTGATGCCCGTGAGCTTTGTTATATCCACGGCAAAGCTTTTGCAATTCGCGTGGCGTTGGTGCGCAGATATTGCGGAAATCGTTACAAACCAGATGCTCCAGGGACCGGGGTGGCATTATCTCGCATGCCCGCGAAATTGCCGTTGCGAATACGCGGTCACAACGCGGAGATAAATCCGGCCGGCCTTGAACGGAGTCGTGGGCTGTTCTAGAAATACGCTACGTCGATGAAGCGGTGGTTTTCAAACTCTGAGTTGCGCGGCCTCAGTTGGATGATGGCTGCCATCATCCTGGCGGGCAGTATGTCGCTTGCCATGGGGGTGGCGCTCGCTTCTGGGCCCGTTCATCCTGAGCTGACTATCAACATCTGCCAGCCGCTTCAGGTTTCCATGGTTGCGACGAGCACGCTGCTGGCTCGTCCTGCGCCGCCGGTGTCTGATTTCGCGGTTAAACAAACGGGATCCACTGTAATAGGAGCTGTTACTCTGTCAGGCGCTGAACCTTGCGCGCCCGATACGCCCCCACCCAGACCAATCATCTAGATCCATTCCGGTTACGCAACAATTTAGTCCGAGGAAGCGCCAGCGTGGTGTTGCACCGCGTGCGGCGTTTTCGCGCAATCTCTGCGGGGATTCCTCATGGAATGTATGTCTAGAATTGAGCTTAAAGCTCGAGGCCGAGTACTTCGCCGAGTGATCGCTTCCGTGCTTCTTACGACAGCAGTCCTAGTGACTCTGCTGGCGCCCAGTCTGTGTCTGGCGTGCGCCTGCGGATGCGGAGTGTTCGAGGTCGGGACCGCGTCATTATTTCCCACCGCCCACGGCGGGACCTTCTGGTTGGAATACGATTACATGGATCAATACATCAATTGGCATGCAACGCAGGTAGCCTCCGCGACCCGAAACGATGACAAGCGCCTGCAATCGCACTTCATCAATGCGGGGCTGCAGTACATGTTCAATCGTGAATGGGGCGCCATGATCGAGGTGCCCTACACGGTGAGATACTTCCGAGCCGCGAACGAAGACACTGGCAAGATCGAAGGTAATACCTTCAATTCCATCGGCGACATTCGGCTGATGGGTATGTACACCGGGTTGTCGGAGGACATGTCCACCGGCCTGCAACTAGGAGTCAAGGTACCGAGCGGGTGGTGGACTTACCCGCATGCCGACCGAGACACTCAGATCGGAACCGGCAGTACCAACATTCTATTCGGGGCCTATCACCTGGGAACCATCCCTTCGAACCTTGGGACTGTACCTTTGACCTTCAAAGAACGTCCTTTCAACTGGTTCGTGCAAGCCTACTACGATGCCCCGCTCTGGAGTCAGGAGAGTTACACTCCGGGTCGGGAATTCGATGGGGCCTTAGGCACCTACTACAATTTCGGGGCAGTTGGTCCGCTTAAGGAACTGGCCCCGATGCTGACTTTGATTGCTTCGGACCGCGTGCGTGATACCGGGTCCGCCGCTGCTCACAATGACTCTGGGTATACACGCCTCCTGATTGCCCCCGGCGGTGAGGTCAAGCTGGGCATCCTGCGCTGGTATGCCGACATCGAGATTCCGTTTTTTCAAAACATGGTCGGCAACCAGATAACTAGTCCGTTTATGCTGAAAACCATCGTGAGCTACGATTTCTAGAGCGGGAGCAACGGTATGCGGTATGGCTATAGGGCCGTCTGTCTGGGCGGCATCTTGATCGCGGTGGTGGGGTTTACTCGGATGGTGTGCGCCGCCACCGAGGTTGGTGCGGCGGCGCCGCAATTGATCGCACCCGAAGTGAATGGCGTCACCTTCGATCTCGCGGCGATGCGCGGCAAGGTGGTTATCGTCAATTTCTGGGCGACTTGGTGCCCTCCCTGCCGCGAGGAGATGCCGGCGCTGAATGCTTTCTATCAGCGCTATCATGCTCGGGGACTGGAGATGATCGGGATGAGTGCCGATCGCTCTCGCGATCGCTCCGATGTCGTCAAGGTTATGAAATCCTATAGCTATCCGGCCGCGATGTTGGAGGATGCACAATCCAATGGTTTCGGCTCGCCCAGTGAGTTGCCGGTGACTTACGTCATCGATGCGCAAGGAGTGTTACGCGCGAAGCTGGCCCCGGATGGGACAGTTGTAACCAGTAAGAGTCTGGATGATGCGGTGCTCCCTCTTCTGCCGAATAAGGGTACGGGTAAGTCCTCCGATGAAACTAAGTCGGCAGCGACCATGCCGCCCGGCGGGTCAACTCAATGACCACGGACACCTCGACAATTCCTCACGATCCAGGTCTGCCGGCCAGCCTCGGCGTCAGCTCGCGCGTTCTGCGCGATCTGGTAATGGTTGCCGCACTCGCGGTGGTATCGCTTCTAGCCGGGTTTACGATGAACCACTTTTCGTCGCATCCTTTGCCTATCGTCTATCTGAGCCCGGACCAGCGTTTCGATCGTGAGTTAGCGACGCTGGTGGCCACGGCACCGTTCGCCATCGCTCCGGCCGCCACGGTAACTCTCGCAGAGATTCGAAGCGCGGTAGCGACCAAAAGCGCATTGATCCTCGATGCTCGGCCCGCGGTATTTTTCAAGCGCGGACATGTGCCGGGAGCGTTGAATTTGTCGCGCGACGATTTTGCGCATGACTACCGGCACTTGGCGCCCATTCTCAAGGCCGCCCAGACCAGGCTGATCATCGTCTACTGCTCCGGCGGCGCATGCCACGACAGCCGCCTGGTAGCGAACGCTCTGCTCAGCCTGGGGTTTGGCGATGTGAAGGTTTACACCGGTGGATGGGACGAATGGTCGGCGGATCATCAGCCCGCGGCTACTGGAGGCGCATGATGCAGCTGAGTCTCCGTGTAACGCGCTACCCAGCCATTGCCATCAGCGTGCTGCTCGCCGCCGTGTTCGTGTATGCAGGGATAGACAAGTTGCGCGATCCGCTGCAGTTCGCCGACAGTATTGCCGCCTTCGGAATACTTCCGACCGTCCTGGTTAGTCCTTTCGCTCAAGGGTTGCCGATCTTCGAGGTGTTATGCGCCCTGCTCCTGCTATTGACGACAGCGACCAGGCGCGTAGCAGCTCTTGGTCTAACGCTCATCACTACGATGTTCTTCATAGCGCTGGCGTCCGCACTACTTCGCGGCCTCACCCTCGACTGCGGATGCTTTGGCGCCGGCGCGCCGTCGCGACCGAGGATGTGGGTGGAGGCCGGACTGGACATCGTACTTTTTAGCGGCTCGTTGTTTGTTTACCTTCGGGAACGGGCGTTGATTTGGTCCTGTCAAACAAGCTTACGAATTTGCCGGAAAGAACCCTGAACTGATTGCTCACTATGGTGCTATTGCGGGTGCGATAAGACCGATGGCCACCGCTGCCTGCTCGACTGCTATCGCGGTAACCACGGTGCAATTTGTGCAACCTGCACGGGCGAAGCATTGATGGCAAGGCAAATGTCCGAGCAGGGTTCCCCGGTTGACCAGATCCGGGATGCAATTCGAAGACGCTATGCGACGCCGGAATAATGTTTAACTTTTAACCAGGACGAGGCTCCAGGATGCGGAAGCTCCTAATACAAATTCCAATCGCCGTCCTCGCGCTGATAGTGATTCGAGCTCTGGTCGCAATGGCTGACCAAAATATGGCGGCCCAGTGGCGACCGTTGAACGCTCAGAAAGTGTTGATAGTTGACTCTTTTCGACCTGAAGCCATCAGCGAGTTGTATGAAGTGGCAGTGGATTTCGATCATCCAATCGAAGCTCGACTGATAAAGATGAAGGTGGTTGATCAGTTCGGCGTCGACCATGTACTCGGAGCGCCAATTGTTCGTGCCGACCGCAGACGAATTTCTGTACGCGTCGGCAGCATGGTTCCAGGAGTCTTTACGGTCGATTGGGGAACCGTCGACACGGAAGGGAAACATCTGGAAGGTACATACACCTTTACCTTCGATGCCGCGAAAGTTCTGAGTGGGAGGAAGAGGTGGACGGTGCATCATCCGTTGAGTCTTGCGTAGTTCGCGCGGCAATGTTCGCATTCGATGAGACCTATAATTCCACTCTTCCAGCAGCCCCGGAGAATGATACAATGACCGATCTGATAAGAAGCAGCCAAAATAGTCCGGGCTGTTCGTAGCAAATGCTCGGCTGATCGCATCGCACTCGTCGGCAAGTTGACTCCTAAAGATCGCATCGCAATGATGGCTTAGGAATGAAAAACCTCGCCTTTATTGCTGCGCTTCTAATCGCGGGCTGTACGTCAATCTCCCAATCAGTCCGGAGCCGGCAGAACGAAGATGCGCAGATCGAGAAAATCGCCCGACTGGAACGCCAGTGCGAAGAAACCAGTGTCTTGCAGACCAATGCCAGCATCGCACGAATCGTAGCCAGTGGAGACAATCTTTCTGAACTTGAAATCAAAAACGCGAGGGCTGAAGGCGACCGTGCAATTTCAAAGTGCAGAGCTGACGCCGATCGCGAAGGGGAGAAAATCGCTCGACGCAACATCGCTGCATATCGAGCTCAGGCACAGGAGGAACGTGAGCGCAGCGCGCTAATGGCGACACTCACCTCCTCGCGAGCCCACTGACTCGCCTTCGGTACAATTGGATTCGGTGGACAGACCCGTCAGGCGCGCGCCACAATCGCGCTTATGACTACCTGGTTTGATACTGCGCGATTTGGAATGTTCATCCATTGGGCCGCGTCCTCGCAACGAGGATGGGAGCTGTCGTGGCCGCTGGTCGGCGGAAGCAACGCGCTGCCCGGCGGGCAGAGCCTCTCGGTCGAAGAGTACCACGCGACTGCGAAGACGTTTAATCCGGTCAAGTTCGACGCGCGCGATATTGCGCGCCGCGCCAAAGCCGCCGGCATGCAGTACGGCGTGCTGATCACCAAACATCATGACGGCTACGCGATGTTTCATACGCGCGAGACGGATTACGGCATCGAGCACTCGCCATATCAGAAGGATATCGTCCGGCAGTACGCCGACGCGTTTCGCGCGGAAGGTCTGAAAGTAGGATTTTACTTTTCGCTGATAGATTGGCATCACCCCGACTATCCTGCGTTCACCGATGCCGACAAACCGTATCAGTTCGGCAAATTCCGGCGCTCGTCGCCGACAGCCTGGGACCGCTTCATCAAGGTGATGTTCGCGCAGATCCGCGAATTGCTCACCAACTATGGCAAAATCGATCTTCTGTGGTTCGATGGCGGATGGGAACGCAAGCCGGACGAGTGGAAGACGGCGGAACTCGAAACGATGATCCGCGGGCTCCAGCCCGGCATCATCATCAACGATCGCCTGCCCGGATGCGGTGACTACGTAACACCCGAGCAGGCTATTCCCGCCGCGCCGCCCAGGGGTCCGTGGGAAACCTGCATGACGATGAACGATAGCTGGGGTTACAATCCGTCGGACCGCAAGCTCAAGTCGCCGCGCTATTTGCTCCATGCGCTATGCGAAGTCGCGGGCAAGGGCGGCAACCTGCTGCTCAATGTCAGCCCGATGGGCGACGGCGCGCTTCCACCGGAACAGCTCGAACGCCTCGACGTTTTCGCGGATTGGATGAAGCGGCATCAGGAGAGCATCGTGGGCACCACCGCGGGTCTGGAGCCGTGGCAGTTCTATGGACCTTCGACGCGGCGCGGCGATCGCATCTACCTGCATCTGTTGATGCGTCCCTACGAGTCGGTTTCGGTTCGCGGCGCATACGTCAAGCGGGTCAAGGCGGTAACCGCGCTCGGTACTGGCGCGAAGCTCGATTTCACCTCGCAGATTTCGGCTGTCGATCTGATGTTCAATAAGGACCCGGTCGGCGAGCTCATTATCAAGGTGCCAGAAAGCGCGATCGATCCCTACGCCACGGTTATCGCGGTGGACTTCTAAAGATTCCGCGCCGCGCTCTGCTACAATCGAGGCTGTTTCACAAGCGGGGTGAGGTTCTATGAAGGCTTTCCTGATTCCACTTACCGTCGCGAGCAGCGATGCGCGCATCTATGTAAATCCTGACCACATCGTGTTCGTGCGCGAGGTCAACAACGGCACCCAGTTGGTGACCACCGTCATAAATGAAGGCGCGGTGATGCCGATCGTCAAAGAAAAGCCGGAGGAGGTCTACCTCCTGTGTCGGCTGGCCCGCGCGCAAGAAGACGGCGAGGGCTAGGAGCGTTTGGGTCATTTCTTGCCAGAGGAGTTTCATTCCAATGTCTGAGAGCACAATCGAAATGATGCTGCGGAGGATCGAGCGCCTGGAGCGGGCCAATCGCGCGATGAAGTTCATCACCCTCGGAGCGGTCCTGGTTTGTATCGCCCTCGGGGCGGTGCCGGCGGTGTCCGCACTTCCGCACGGACCCAAGGCGGTCTATGGGCAAAGCTTCAACCTTATGACCTCGAAGGGCGTAAAGATCGCGACGCTCGGGCAGACGGCAAACGGCGGCTACCTCGCATTCTTCGATACGAAGGGAAAAGCCGAAATGACCGTCGGCACCAGCGCGCCCGACGCGCTCCATCCAACTATCAAAGGAGTTGGGGTCGCGATTTTTGATGGCAACGCGCTGCTGCCACGCGCCGACGCCAATCCCGGCGTCGCGCGGATGGTATGGGCCGGCAACTCCTCCAATGAGGTCCCGACCGTCTTCGGCGAATCGATCTTCGACGCCAACAGCAATGTCAGGCTTTCCAACGTGACCGCGGGCGACGGCTCCAACTCCGGCACCTTCTTCTACGATCAGAACCAGACCCTGCGCGGCGGCATCGGCGCGGGAAACAACGGCCCGGGCGCGTTCTTCAACGACTCCACCGGCGCGGCCCGTCTCCTCGAAGGGGTGTTGGGCGATGATTCCGGAGCCTCACTTTCGATGACCAGCAATGGCGCGACGCATACTCTTGCCAATCTTTCAGCCCTCGGCGACGGTTCCGCCACCACGTTGCAGATCTCCGATCAGGCAGGCACGACGCGAGCGATCGCCGGCTTCGGAAACAGCTCTGGAGAGATAATCCAGCTCAATGACGCGAACGACGCCGAAACTTTTCGGGCGCCCTGCACCGGCCCGGCGTGCCCTTGACGCTATCGCCTGACGGTGAACGACCACTGATAGGCGCGATTGTTGAGCGTCGCGCTCACCGAGTAATCACCGGGCAGCAGCGGGTAGCGTGGAACAATGATCGCGGCGCCCGATTCGCGCAGGATCGCACGCCCGCGTTCCTGTTCCGCGTTTACCGGATTCTGATAAGACATCGCGTCGATACCGCATGATTCCACCCCATGCCCGTCGCGCGTGATCTGATAGTCGGAGAGCTTGGCCTCGACCATGGTTCCGAGCTGAATCGTCACCGGAAAACCCGCGGGAAAGGCGTATCCGGGGCAGGCCGTGAGCGGGGTCGGCCACTCGCCGGAGAACGAGTTCAGCGCGATCACGGATTTGTCGGCGGGAAATTCGATCGGCGCCGGCAATGGTGACGCGCCATGCGGCGGCTCGGTGCCGGCACCCAGGTCGAGCGCCGCAACACAGTATTTCTTCTCGCAAAATTCGCCGTATCCAACCCGATGCAATCGTGGATTAAGAATCCATAGCCGATGGAAGGGGCCGCTGATCCAGTTGTTCAGCGCCCACAGCGGTGAGGCCGGACTGGTGTGACCCCATTGCTGGTTGACGTCGCTTTGCGCGCCCGCATCGTGGCCTTCGGGCGTATACCAGGGATTGCCCTTTTCTTCCTCATGCATCTCGGCCCCGAGGAGATGATCCGGTCCCACCTTGTCTTCGTAATTCTTGACCAGGTACATCGCGTGTTTGCGGTCGGCATCGCTGAGCTTTGGATCCTCGGCTACCGGCCCCAATTTCACGCTCGCTCGATATTCATTGATCGCTGCCAGCCACGCAGGTTCGGCCCCCGTCGATGCAGGTTTGACCGCTACGCCGGCAGAATCCGAACTGGCGCGAGCTTCCTGCGCGGCGGTAGGCGCTGCGGTAGCCGCACTGGCAGCGATCGCTGAAGTTGTTTTGGGTGAGCTCGAAGACAGTTGCTCGAGAGTTTCCCAATTGCTGACGAAATCCACCGCCAGGTATCCGGCCCCCGCCAGCACGATCAGCCCGAGCGCGGCGCCGAGATATTTCACGATCGATGACGTCCGTTCCCCGAGTGCCACCACGGCAAATCGCGCGGCGCCGAATCGCAGGTCATCGCCGGCACGCAACGGCTGCTCCGTCTCGATGCGCTGAGCGTTGAGAAAAGTGCCGTTGGTCGATCCAAGATCGCGAATGAAATAGCTCCCCAGCGTTTGCCGAATCATCGCATGCCGGGCCGAGACGCTGTGATGGTGAAGGACGAGGTCGTTCTCGGCGGTGCTGCCGATCCTGGCGCGGTCTCCCACGATGCGATGCTCGAGCGAAGCGAAGGCATTCTGCCCGACCAGCTTCAGGCCGACCGCAGGTTTGGAATTCCTATCGAACAGCGGCTCCCCCAGTTCACTCGCTGCGTTAGCGGGCGATTTCGAATGACCACTTGTAGTCACGGCCATTGACCGTGGCAAGGACGTCGTATCGCGCGCCGGCCTCCAACGGGTGGCGTGGCACGATCACGATCGCGCCCTGGCTCCGCAGAATACTGATAACGCCGGTGCGCTGTCCTTCGTCCGGATTGTAGTAACTGATCGCGTCGATGCCGCAGGCTTCGACCTCGGCGCCATCCTCGTCGGTGAGCGAGAAGGAGTTGAGTTGCGCGTCTACCATCGGCCCGAGTTGCACCGTGATCGGCAGGCCGGTCGGAAAGACGTATCCGTCGCATCCGCTGATTGGATTGGGGGTTTCGTTTTCGAGCTTTCGCATGCCGCTGACTACCGAGCCGCCGTCAGGAGGAAACAAAATCGGATGCTCAAGCGTCGTGCCGAGCCGCGGCGATGGAACTGCGCCGCTGTGCACGTTGAGGAGGGCTACGCACATTCCGCTTTCGCATTCGAACGCGAAGCCGGCTTCACGCAGCAACGGACTCAGGATCGGAAGCCGATGAAATGGAGCGACCATCCAACCGTCGATGGCCCAGCCCTGTGGATCGGGCAGCTTCACGCCCGTCACCGCGGCCTGCTCCGCGATGTCACTGTTGCGCGCCGCTTCACTCCCCTCCGCCGTGTACCAGGGATTAGTGGGATCCTCGCTGTGGACCTCGACTCCAAGAGTGCCCTCGTGTATCTCAGTCGCAAAATTCTTCAAAAGGTAGGTTGCGTGGCGGCGGTCGCCGTCGGTGAGTCTGGAATCGCTCTCTATCGGTGCAAGATTGACCGAGGCGCGAAAATCGTTGACCTGTTTCAACCATAAGGGAGAAAACGTGTTTGCTTCGCTTGCCTCGGAAGTGGCCGCGGCGGTGGGCTGCATCGATTCCGGTACTTCGCGTACCGCAACCGGTTTATGCAGCCGCGGCTGCGGGATGGCCGTCGGCGCCGGCGCGGGGCTTTCGATCCGTCCGAGATGGACTGCGTACCGTGTAAACAGGAAACCAGCGGCCGCGAAGACAACAAGTCCAACCAATGCACCGATCATTCGCCATGCCGAGGGTCGTCGATGCGGCGGGGGCACAGCGGCGCCGAGCATCGCGAATTTCGCAGCACCGAAACTTATCTCGTCGCCAGGCTGGATCAGAACCGGCCGCTTGATGCGCTGACCATTCACGAACGTCCCATTGCTGGAATCGAGATCGGTCACAGAGTAGCGGCCGTTCTGATGACGAAGGATCGCGTGTTTGCGCGACACGGTCGGATGATCGATCGCCAGATCGTTTTCCCTGGCGCTGCCAACCGAAATGTCGGAGCTCTGCAGACGATGCTCGCGCGAGGACCACTCGCCAAGCCCAATCAGCCGAATCTGGTTGCGCTCGGTGGGCTCAGGTTTCATCGTGCGGCGGATCGGGAATCATGGGGCGCAATCGCGAACGACCAACTATATTGATTGTCATTCACGGTCACGCTCACGCGATAGTTTCCCGGCGCCAGCGGACGGCGAGGGATCACCACAATGCCGCTGAACGCCTTGAGGCCGCCCACCACCCGTGCCATCTGATTGCGCGCCTGGTTGCGATAGCTGTAAGCGTCATATCCGCATGCTTCGATCGGCGACGCCGCGGGATCGTCTGTTTCGACCAGCGAAAAGGACGTCAACTTCGCGCCGACAAACGACCCGATTTCGAAAGTTATCGGCAGACCGACCGGATACGTGTAACCCGGGCATGCGGAGAGCGGATCGGGTGCTTCGTACGGCAAGTCGCTGATGGACAAGGTTGAATTGGCGGGCGGAAACTCTATCGCGATTTGTTGGTCGGGATCGATGGAATGTTCTCTCAGCCCATCGACGACGTCGACGGTCTGCGCGCACAACGATTTCTCGCAGTAGTAGCCGTACCCGACGCGCAGCAGATCCCGATTGAGCAACAGCATCCGATGTAGCGGCCCCTCCATCCATCGATCGATGGCAGCCTCCTGCGACTGATGCGGGCCGTAGGCGAAATCCACTTCGCAATGCGGCGCAGCCGTGCGGCCCCTGCTGCTGTACGATGGCCTGGCCTCCGACTCGGTGCTCATCTCGGCGTTGTCGGCGGTGCCATCGTGCACCCGCCGCGCGAAGTTCTTGACCAGGTAGACGGCGTGATTCTGGCTGCCTTCGGTCAGCACCGGATCGTTTTCAAGCGGCGGCAACTGCTCCATCGCGCGATACATATTGATGCGCACCAGCCACGGCGGCGGCGCCGAACTTTGGCCGGAGGACGGAGCGGCGTGGGCGGGCGATAGTCCCGCGGACAGAAGCGCTATCGCGAGGTATGTCTGCGCGAGGTGGCGCGCAACCCGCCGGATGGCCGGCGACTTGGGCATTACAGGTTCCAATATTGCCCCACGCCTCTTCGCGCGCGCTCGATTATGGGAAGCACCCGCTCGCCCCCCGCGACGCCTTCGATGTGCTCGTCGGCTTCGCGGCCCATCTCCTCGATTACCGCGGCGCCCGAATTCGCCATGGCCTCGAGGTTGTAGCCGCCCTCCAGCGCCGCGACCATTTTGCCTGCGCAATATTCCGCGGCCAACCGCTTGATGCGCCGCATCATCTGCGCAAAGCCGGTTTCGGTCACCTGCATCTCGCCGAGCGGATCGCGCCAATGACAATCGAATCCAGCCGAGACCAGGATGAACTGCGGCTTGAAGGCGCGTCCAATCGGAAGGATCAAATCGTCGAAAACGCGCAGATACTCCGGGTCGCCATATTCGGCCGGCATCGGCGCGTTGACCGTGTATCCAAGCCCCTCGCCGGCACCGACCTCCTGCATCGAGCCAGTGCCTGGGTAGTGCGGGAACTGATGCGTCGAGGTGTAGAGCACTTCCGAGCTGTCATAGAAAATTCCTTGCGTGCCGTTGCCGTGATGGAGGTCCCAATCGATCACCATCACGCGCTTGAGGCCCTTGCGGCGGATGAGCCATTCGGCCGCAATCGCAACATTGTTGAAGAAGCAGAAACCCATCGCGCGATTCGGCAACGCATGATGCCCTGGGGGCCGAACCATCGCGAAGGCATTCTCGGCCGCACCATCGAAAACCGTCTCCACCGCGGTCAGCACGCCGCCCGCTGAAAGCAACGCGGTTCGCCATGAATCGCGCGAGGTGTGGGTGTCCGGATCGAAGTCGAAGCGATCCAGATGCGAGGTGCGCTCGAGAGTCTCGATGTAGGCCGGGTGATGGCAGAAGGCGACTTCCTCGAGGGTGGCTTCTCGCGGTGCGCGAAATTGCAGGTGATCGCGCTTGAGGCTCTCGGCCATCTCGATCATCACCTCGATGCGCTCGGGGCGTTCCGGATGCGAACGACCCGCGAAATGCTTCAGGTAGCGGCGGTCGGTGACAATCGCGGTCTTATGCATCGTTGACACCCCGAAAGGCAATCGTGATCATTGGATTCAAGGCGGGATTCATGACGGAAAATGCTATGGTTCCCGCGACTCCTCCAAGGACGCAAATTTGAACATATTCGAAATACTCCTCCTGCTCGCCCTGGCGCTTATCGTAGTCGGGCCGGAGCGCTTACCGGAAGTTCTCCAAACAGTCGGCAAAATCCTGCGTGAGCTTCGGATGGCTAGTAACACCGTACTGCGCGAACTGAGCGACGTCACCGAGGAGCCGCGCCGTACGATTCGCGAGCTTGATCCTTTTCAAACCGGTGACTCCAACGTCATGAAACCCCTTGCCCCCAAGCCCGGCGATCCTCCGCCCAAGCCCTAGGGCCAGCGCGCGAACATAACAGGTAGTGGCGCCCGACGAAATCTCAACCAGGAAGGAGCCGGTCGATCCCGAATTGGCCGACCCCACCGATGCGGCGCTGCCGGTCGAAGAACTGCGGATGCCCATCATGGAGCATCTGCGCGAGCTGCGGGTGCGCCTTATTCGGGTGGTCATCGCGCTCGCGGCGGGCTTCATCGTCGCGTATTTTTTTTCCGATCAGCTTTTCGCGGCGCTCACGCTACCGATTCGGCAAGTGTCGCATGGCAAGCTATTGCTGATCGGGACCGGCGTCGGCGAGGCGTTCTTCACCAAGATCAAGGTTTCGCTGATCGCCGGATTGTTTCTCGCGAGTCCAGCGGTCTTCTACGAGATTTGGAAGTTCATCGCGCCCGGGTTGTATCAGACCGAGCGCAAAATGGCGCTCCCCTTCATCATTTTCGCGACCATCTTTTTCATCACCGGTGGATACTTCTGCTGGGCGGTCGTGTTCAAAGTGGGCTACGCATTTTTTCTCGAGCAGTATTCGAGCATCGGCGTGACCCCCACCATCCGGATCAGCGAATACCTCGCGTTCTCGGCCAAGCTGATGCTGGCATTTGCAATCACCTTCGAGATGCCGATTTTCGCGTTCTTCCTGACCCGGCTCGGCCTCATCGATTACAAGATGATGCTGAAGCAGTTCCGCTATGCGATTCTGATCATCTTCGTAATTGCCGCCGCGCTGACGCCGCCCGACATGGTCTCGCAATTCCTGCTCGCAATACCGCTGCTGTTCCTGTACGTCATCAGCGTCGGCGTCTCGTATCTTTTCCGCGCCAAAACCGAACCCGCCATCGCGGCGGACAATCCTTCATCTTGAGCATGATGAATTGGAAGCGAACCTGAGCATCAATGGCAATCCTGGAAAACCAACCGAAGGCGTTCGGAGCGCCGGGCATCCCGCCCCGATGGACGCGAAGCGCTAAGGACGTCGTCGGCACCGCCTATTCCACCGCGAGCCGCATCTGGTACACCACCTCTGCGGGCGTCATCAACGAAATCTACTACCCGACCATCGATTTGCCTCAAATCCGCGATCTGCAGTTCCTGGTCAGCGATGGCCAAAGTTTTTCGCACGATGAGCGCCGCGACATGACCAGCGAGATCGAGTACCTCGAAGAGCACGGCCTCGGAGTGCGAATCACCTCGCGCGACCGCATGGGTCGTTACCAAATCATCAAGGAGATAATTGCCGACCCGCATCTGCCCTGCCTGCTGGTCGATGCGCGGTTGGACGCCGACGATCCGGAGTTCCTTGCCAAGCTGCATTTGTATGTGTTGCTCGCGCCGCATCTGGGCGTCGGCGGATGGGGAAATGACGGGAACGCTGCGCTTATCGTCGGCCACGAATTCCTTACTGCGCACAAAAATGACATCTGGTTGGCTCTGGGAGCCAGCGTCCCATTCGTCGCGCGCTCATGCGGATACGTGGGCGCCACCGACGGATGGCAGGACCTCAATACCAACTATCGGCTCGATTATCGATTCGCGGCTGCCGAATCAGGAAACATCGCGCTGATCGGCGAACTCGATCTCAGCAAAACGCGCTCCTTCACGGTCGGATTGGGGTTCGGACGCTCGCTGCATCGCGCGACCACCACCCTCTTTCAGGCGCTCGGCACTCCGTTTTTTGAGAGCCGCAACCGGTTTCTCGAGCAGTGGCATCGCGCCTCGAAGCATACCTACCCGCTCGGCGTGTTCTCCGGCGACGGTGGCGCGCTCTATCGGCGCAGCCGCGAGCTGCTCTTCGCGCATGAAGACAAGACGTACCCGGGCGCGATGATCGCATCGCTCAGCATTCCATGGGGCGAGGTCAAGGGCGACGAGCAGCTCGGCGGCTATCACCTGGTGTGGACGCGCGACCTGGTCAACAGCGTGACCGGCCTGATGGCGGCGGGCGAGCTGACCACCGCGATGCGCGCGCTGATCTATCTCGCCTGCTCGCAGCAACTCGACGGGAGCTTTCCGCAGAATTTCTGGATCGACGGAACCGCGTATTGGACCGGCGTGCAGCTCGACGAGGTTTCGTTCCCCATCATGCTGGCCTGGCGCCTTAACCGCTTAGGCGCACTGGGCAGCTTCGATCCAGCTCCGATGGTCAAAATGGCGGCGCAGTACCTCATGCTGAAGGGCCCGGTCACGCCGCAGGACCGCTGGGAGGAGAATTCAGGGTATTCGCCCTCGACGCTGGCGGCCAACATCGCGGCGTTGATTTGCGCGGCCGAGCTGGCCCGCGATCACGGCGAGCCGGTCGCTGCGCGATATCTCGAGGAGTACGCCGACTTCCTCGAATGCCATCTGGAAGAATGGACGGTCACCAATCAAGGCACCATCGTTCCCGCGATCAAGCGCCACTACGTTCGCATCAACCCGGTCGATCCCGACGATCCGCAAGCCGATGAGGATCCCGATCACGGAATCGTGCAAATCAAGAATCGCCCGCCCGGTTCGCAGTCGGAGTTTCCCGCCTCGCAAGTTGTGGATGGTGGATTCCTGGAGCTGGTTCGTTACGGCATCCGCAAAGCCGACGATCCGCTGATCGAGGCGACGGTGCGAGTCATCGACGCCGCGCTGCGCCATGATTTTCCGCAGGGGCCATGCTTTCGTCGCTACTCATATGATGGATACGGGCAGCAGGACGATGGCGGCGCATTCACCAGCTATGGGCGCGGACGTCCGTGGCCGCTCCTCACCGGCGAGCGCGGACACTACGAGCTGGCCGCCGGTCACGATGCGCAAGTGTACATCCGGGCGATGGAGGGTTTCGCGAACCCCACGCGTCTGTTGCCGGAACAAATCTGGGATCAGCCGGACATCGCGTCGCAGCTCCTGTTTTACGGCCGACAAACCGGATCAGCTACTCCGTTGATGTGGGCGCACGCCGAGTACATAAAACTTTTGCGCTCGGTTGCTGACGGCAGAGTATTCGATTTCATTCCCGAGGTCGCCGCGCGTTATGCCGCGGGAGAGCATCGCCAACGAATCGAAATCTGGAAGCACAACCACCGGCCCAAGTCGGTCCGCGCGGGCAGCCTGCTGCGGATCCAGTCCAAGGAGCCGTTCGTGCTGCATTGGACGCGCGACGAGTGGCATACCGTGACGGAGACCTCCTCGACGATGACACCCCTGGGTATCGCGCACGTTGACATCGAGATCGGTGCGGACGAGGTCGCGCCGATTCGCTTCACCTTTCGATGGCGCGATCCCGAGCGTTGGGAAGGGCGCGACTACTTCCTCGATATCGAACGACTCGTGAAATGACGCCTAGAGCATCGGATTAGCATCGGACTGCCCGAGCTTGAACTTGCCCAGGCCGGGGTACGCTGACTGGCTCACTACGAAATGCTGCCCCAGCGCATTGACGTCGCGGAAACAGCGCTGCAGCGGGTTGGTATCGAAGAGCCCGCCGCCGCCCGCGGCATGGAAGGCGACCCCGGTCACTCGCTGCGCAACCTCGGTGATGTAGGTGCCCGCCGCGCGCGCTTCAGCCTGGCGCGTCGGTGCCGGAAGCTGCCCCGCTTGAGCTTCAGTAGTCAGGTCTGAGATGAGTTTATATGCAAGCGCGCGCGCCGATGCGAGCTCGACCTCGGCCTTGCCCAGCGCATACTGAAAGTGCGGATGAGTCTGCAGTGGAGAGGGCGGAAAGCCCCGGCCTTTGGCGATCGCCTGGGCAGTGATCTCGTCGAGGGCGTGCCGCGCGACTCCGAGCGCAATCGCCATATGAAACGGCACCGCGCCGGCGGGAAATCCGAGCCTGACCGCGGAACCGCCCGTAACCGCGTTGCCGAGGATCAAATCCAAAAACGGGAACGTCATTTCTTCCGCAACGAACACATCCTCGATGCTATAGTCGCAGCTACCCGACCCGCGTAGTCCAGCCACCTGCCAATTGTCGTGAATCACCACCTGATCGCGCGGAACCACGATCGCGCGCAGCCCCATCGGAATCTGCTGGCCCACCACAAGTGTTCCGGCCACGACAAAGTCCGCATGATGAATTCCGCTTCCAAACGCCCACCGCCCTTTAACTCGATAGCCGCCGTCGACCGGTTGCGCCTGACCGCTCGCCGCCAGCGCGCCGGCTATCGGCACAAAGCCCTGGGCGTAAATTCGCCGGGCTGAAGCCGCGGGTAGATGAGCGCCGACGATTTGGCTTGAACCGGCAAGAATACCAAGGACCCAACCCGCGGATGCGTCGATACGTGCGACTGCTTCCAGGACTTCCATTAACGTGACGGGATCGGCTTCCAGGCCGCCCAGCTCGCGCGGACAAGCGCATCGAAGCAACCGGGTGGAGCGAAAGGCCTCCATGCTGGGGTCAGCCAGACGGCCGAGCTTTTCCGAAACGGGCGCGTGCTCGGCAAGGATGGGCGCGATCGACTCGATCTCCGGCAGCAACTCATTTCGAAAAAACTCGTTTCGATGCAATGTCATTCTCCTTAGGCTGGACGTATCGGCTCACCGGTGAAAGGTCAACCGTCGGACTCCGCGACCTCCCGAATCGCGAACTGCGCAGCGAGCGAGTCGAGTAGTTCGCGCACCTCGGCCTCCATCTCGGCGGAGAAGTAAAGCTTCAAGTGATGGCGCTTGGGATCATCGGTGCGCAGGGTCGCGAGATTGTCATAGGACTCCACGATCGCTTTGAACAACGCGATTTTCGCCGGTGCAATCGCGAACCGAATCGTTTTCAAATGCGGCCTTTCTCCCGGTTCATTCATGAAGGATTTTCCTGGTCGCCCTGCTAGATTCTAGCAGATGAATGTCCGCGTATTGTTGGCAACCAGTGCGGAAAGAGGCCCGAAGGGGGCGCGCAGCGCCGCGGCGCTGCCGCACGCGAAGCCGATTCGGGCTGTCTGAGGGCCGAATCGAAATCAAAATGACGCGGAGCGGAGCCCGAGGGAAGATTATAGATGACTCTGCCGCGGCTCATTTTCGTAACCGGCAAGGGCGGCACCGGCAAGAGCACGGTCGCGGCGGCGCTGGCGCTTGCGCTCTCGCGACGGCGTCCCACCACCCTTGCCGACCTTGATCGCAGGCGATCCGCGCTGCGCCTGCTCGGCTCCCTCAATGGTGACCACGCTACCAAGAGTTTCCAAATCGAGAAGCAACTCGATGGCGTCGCTCTCAGTCCGCATGCCGAACTCGAAGCCTTCATCGAACGCATCGTACCGCTGAAGGCGCTCTCGCGCAGGATGCTGCAAAGCAGAACTTTCGGCTATGTGACTGCGGCGCTCCCGGGCCTCGAAGCATTTCTGATGCTGGAGCGCATGCGCATCATGTCGGGCGATGCGGCCTTGAAGGATCACTACCTGGTGGTCGATGGCCCGGCTTCGGGGAGCGCGTTGGAATTTCTGTCGGTCGCGCAAGGCGTCACCGGAATCGCACCGGGGGGCACGCTCAATCGGCTCGCCTCGGGGGTGCATTCGTTTCTCACCGACGGCGCGCGATTCGGCGTCGCGATAACCGTGAGTCCCGAAGAGATGGCGCTGCGCGAGGCGCTGGAAACCGCGAATGCGCTCAGAAATCGCCTCGGCGTCAAATGGATCATCGCAATTCTCAATTCGACCGCCAAAGCGCTGTTTGACGCCGCGGAGCTGGCGGCGCTGAGTCCTTTCAAGGGACACGCGCATCTCGCCATACGCCGCAACGCGATCGCCGAATATACCGTTGCGGCGCGCGAACAACTCCGGTCGGCCGGTCTGGACACCATCGAGCTGCCCACCCTGTTTCTGCCTGAACTTGGGAAAAGCGAAGCTATGCAACTCGCGGACAAGCTGGAAAAGGCGTTGCCCCGTCCATGAAGACGCCGCTTGATCTGAACGATCGTCGCCTGATCATTTGCCTCGGTCCGGGCGGCGTCGGCAAGACCACCATCAGCGCCGCGCTCGCGCTGTACGGCGCGATGCAGGATCGCTCGGTCGACGTGATGACGGTGGACCCGGCGCCGCGCCTGCTCGATGCGCTCGGCCTCGATGCCACCTCTTCGGAACCGCAACCCGTCGCACTCGACAGCGTCATCGAAAAGAACGGGCGTCGATCGCGCCCGCGGATGCGCGCGCTCAAATTGGACCCCAAGGCAACCTTCGACGCGTTGGTGAATCGCTATGCGCCGTCGGCCGCAGCGCGCGACACGATTCTGGAAAACCGCATCTACCGAAATCTCTCGGATGCGCTCTCCGGGGTCGGCGATTACATGGCGATGGAAAAGCTGCTGGAACTCCACCTCGCTCCCGACGCCGACTTGATCGTGGTCGACACGCCGCCCGCCAGTGAGGCGATTGATTTCCTCGATGCGCCGCGGCGTCTGCTCGACCTGCTCAATTCGCGAGCGATCACGCTGCTGGGACGCTCGGGCGGCAGCTTGCTGCGCGGCCTACAGATGGTCGACTTCGCGGCGCGCACGGTGCTCAGCGCATTTGATCGGGCGACCGGACTTCACCTGCTCGGCGATGTGCAGGGATTCGTCGAGAGCTTTGCCGGCATGTACGCAGGATTCGCCGAGCGCGCGCAAAAGGCCGGCGAGCTGCTGCGCGCGGGAGAGACGATCATTGTGATCGTCACTACCGCGGAAGCGGCGCGCATCACGCAGGCGCGCGAATTCGCCGCCGCACTCGAAGCGGCGGGTTTGCGCGTCGATGCGGTCGTAGTGAATCGGATGCTGCCGGAAATCCCCAATGCCGCTGAACTCGCGCGCGCGAAGTTATCGCCGTCGCTCAAGCGCAAGCTGTCGCGCAACTTGAAGGACTTCAAGGCGCTCAAACAACGCGAGACGCGCGCGCTCGAGGATTTGCGCGGCGGACTCACGACGCGGTCGCAGATCCTCGCATCGCAGGACCTCGGACGTGAGCCGCGCACGCTGGCCGACCTGGCCGAGATCGCGCGCAACCTCGAGGTGATTACCGACCTACTACCGAAGCGGACCTAACCCGCAGCCCCGCGATCCGGCGCTAATTCGGAAATCGTCTCGAGCACTGATTGTAGAAATGTGCTAGCATCCAGTTGCGGCGCCCGGATGGGTGCCGCGGTCGTTTCGAGCGCGCGGCGAGAGATGCGAAAATGCAAAAACAAACCCATCACTCGGCATCGCCGAGTGATGGTCCTGAGCGCTTCGCGAAGGACCTCGAATGCCACTGCCACTTCGCCACAGACCGAAAGTGCAAAAACAAACCCATTACTCGGCATCGCCGAGTAATGGTCCTGAGTCCTCGAAGGACCTCGAGTGCCAACGCTCACAGATCGAAAAGGGTAAAACAAACCCACTAAATCCTTTGAAAACAAGGAGTTTTTCGGATTACCGCCGATCAAGGATACCGCGTGACACTCGTAAGCTCCTCCCCGGATACCTCTTAGATGGAGACAGACACCTGGCGGCGGGACGCAGCAGAAATCGCAGAAACAAAGCCACTGAGAAAAAATCACGCGAGGCTCCATAGCTATCGACATGATGTCGGTAGCGACGGCAGCGGGCCCGGGTATTCGCGAGGTAGTTAGTCCTTCTTGCGCGTGCGTGGCTTCGAGGCCGACAGCTTCTTGTCGCCGCCCTCGGCAAGGATCCGATCGAGCTTGATGTTCAGGTTGAGTAGCTGACTGCTCAGATGGTCGAGCCGCTGCTTCAGATCGCGGACGTCCTTCTTGGTCGGGATGTTGACGAAATCGAGCACCGTTTCGACGTTGCGATCGAAGCTCTGCTTGTTGGCGAGGAAGCGCTCGCCGGCGCGGCCGAATCCGCCGCGCAGGCGATCATTGCCCATCACTTCGCTGAAGAAGGACGAGAGGCCTTCTTCACCCATTTGGCGGAGCTTCGAAATCAGATTTTCAGCGTCGCGTTGTGCCATTGTGGGCAATATATACTAGATGAGCGCGGCCCTCGACCATGCAAACCATCGCCACCATCCTTGCGTATGCCTCCGGCTTCGGGCTGATGCACTATCACGAGAGCGCTGCCAATTTGCTCGCCACTTCGCTCGCCGTCGATGCCTCGCTGGCGCCGCTCACCGCGATCGTCGCGATGCGCCGCGGTCGTGGCGTGAGGTTGTGGGCGATCGTGGGATTCCTGTTCGGCCTCTGGGCGTTCATCGCAGTGCTGCTGATCGGCAAGCCGCGCGAGGCCGGCGAGCGACCGCACGACTTCCCCCCTACTTCTGATGCTGCTTGATGAACTCCAGCGTCGGCGCGAATACCATCCCCTCGGACAAGTTGCCGCATAGCACATCGAGATGACCGGTGCCGTCGAGCTTGGTGAAGCTGACGTCTTTCGCACCGGTGGAATGCGCCGACTTCTCGACCATCGCGGGCCAGTCCGGCGCGATGTTGGCGCTGCTGAACGCGATCACCGGCACCATCGATTTCCCCAGCGTCGCCAGGCGCTCGGCCGTGAACGGATTCTCATAGTCCTGCACCGTCGGCCAGTAGCGATCGTAGGTAACGAGCAACTTCGCGAGCTCGACCACATTCGATTTACCGCCCTGCGGATTGGCGAGGCCGCCGTGCCCGCCGAACACGCCGCCTGCGTCATACACGACATGCTCAAGGTTCTCGCCCGCGGTCTTGTACTTCGGAATCGGCGCGGGCCCATCGGAGTTCGCGATGACCATCTCCATCAGGGTCTTGCGCTTGTCGTAGGTGAGATGCTTGCCGCCGATGTCATCGGCATACACATCCGCTGGCGCGGTGCGAGGTGTCTTCAGCGAGAGAAAGCCGTCGAGCACTACCAGCCCTTGCACATTCTCCGGATGCAGCGCGGTGTAGAGGTATTCGTTGGTCACGCCGCGGCTGAATCCGGCGAGGAAAATCTTGCTATGCCCGGTGTGCGCGCGGACGAACTTAACCGCCTCGTTGACATCGGAGGCGAACAGGTCGTAGGTCCATCCTTTCAGTTCCTTGAGATCGTCTTGCGGCGTCGCCGGCGGGATGTAATGCGTGCGATAGTCCATTGCCCAAAAATCCGCACCGTAACTGGCGAGGTAGAGCGCGAGCGAGTACTTGACGTCGTCGGGCGCGACGATGCCGTTCATGTTGGTGCCGGGAAGATAGAGGATCACCAGCTTCGGATTCGCGGGCTGCTCCTTTCCGATCGCCACATGATGGAGCCCGATCTTGTCGAAGGGCGAGGTGCCGCGGACATCCTCGAAGCGCCACTCGGTGACGGTCGGCGCCTCCTTGAACGAATGCGCTTCGCCCAGCGGCACGAATCCTTCGGTGGGCGGGTCGGCTCGCGCGGGCAGCGGCGCCAGCGCGAGGAAAGCCGCGAAGCAAGCGATGATCAGTAAAAGGAAGGCACGGCGATTGGGCTTTGGAAGCATGACGCTTAGATCACTCCGCCGCCGTCGACCGCAATCTCCGCGCCGGTAATGAAGCTGGCGGCGTCGGAGGCAAGGTAGAGGGCCATCCGTGCGATGTCCTCGGGCTGACCGATGCGCCCCATCGGAGTCGCACGCACCATCGCGTCGTTGAGCGCGGCGGGATTGTGCTTGAGCATCGGCGTCTCGATTACGCCCGGATGGATCGAGTTTACGCGGATGCGATCGGCCGCCAGATCCAGCGCCGCGCACTTGGTCATCCCGCGCAGCGCCCATTTGGTGGTGGCATAGGCGAGCATATTGCGCACGCCCCGCAGTCCCGCGCCCGAAGAGATATTGACGATCGAGCCGCCGCCCGACGCGCGCATCGCGGGCGCCACCGCGCGCATGCCGAGGAACGGGCCGCGCTGGTTGATCCGCGTGATCTCATCGAACTCCTCGTCGGTAGTGTCGAGCAGCGATCGCATTCGGTAGATGCCGGCATTGTTAACCAGGATATCGAGGCGACCGAACCGTCTCGTGGTGTCCTGGACAACCCGCGTCCAATCCGCCGAGCTGCTCACGTCATGCGATGAAAACGCTGCGAGGTCGCCGAGCCCTTCGGCCACGGCTTTTCCTTCCGGCAGGACGTCCGTCAGCATGACCTTGGCGCCTTCGGCAACGAAGAGCCGGGCTTCGGCCTCGCCCTGCCCGCGCGCCGCGCCGGTAACGATCGCAACTTTGCCATCCAGAATGCCCATTGGTCGTCTCCCAAGTTTTGCGTTCGCTGGCAGACCACGTTCCAGGAAGCGTCGCCGCTCTGGAACCGCGCCCAGATTGCAACATCCTGATCCAAAAGAAAACCTCGACCCTTCAACGCGCGGTTGACCTCCATCAATAGCCGTGCGAAACACATTGGCGGACAGATACAATCGTCGCATCAAATCTCTCGCACGGGAGTCCTTCCAATGAGCAAAGTTGAATTCGCCCTGTTCTCGCCGCAGGCCGGTCAGTCGACCGCGGCATTGTTCGATCGCGCCGCGCTATGCGAAAAGCTCGGGTACCATTCGATCTGGCTGGTCGATCATTTCTGGACCCGCGGGATGCCTGACCTCGACCATGTGGAAGCGCTCACGATGATGGCTGCTCTGGCGGCGCGCACCGAAAAAATCCGCATCGGAACCCTGGTGCTATGCAACAATTATCGCAACCCGGCGCTGCTGGCGAAGTCGCTCGCCACCATCGATCACATCAGCAATGGGCGCCTCGAAGTCGGCATCGGTGCGGGATGGATGGACGAGGAGTATCGCGCCTACGGTTACGAGTTTCCCGAGACCCCGGTGCGCCTCAAACAACTTCAAGAAGGACTTGAGATTCTCAAGTTGATGCTCGGCCCCGAGAAGAAGCCGTCATTCAAGGGCAAGTACTACTCCATCGAGGGCGCCGCGAATAATCCCAAGCCGATTCAGAAGCCGGTGCCCATCACCATCGGAGGCAGCGGCGAGAAGGTGATGCTGAAGCTGGTAGCGAAGTATGCCGACCGCTGGAATTGCCCGGCCGGCTACGACAGCTTCGAGCGCAAGTTCAATGTGCTCAAGGATCATTGCAAGAAGGTCGGGCGCAACCTCGACGAGATCAACATTTCCGAGCAGCTCCTGGTATGCATCGGCAACAACGACGCCGAGGTCGAACAGAAGTGGAAGATGGCGCAAGGGCTCAAGCCGTTCTCGACCACCGGCATCAAAGGCACGCCCAAGCAGCTCATCGAAGAATTAAAGAATCGGGTGAAGATGGGCATCACGACGTTCACGATTTTCTTCAGCGACTTCGCCCCTCCCGCGACGCTGGAGCTGTTCGCGAAGGAGGTCATGCCGGCATTCAAGTAGACCTCGGAGTGAGACTCGAAGAGGGTGCGCAGCGCCGCGACGCAGTCGCCGCGAAGCCGATTCGGGCTGTCTGGGCCGAATCGAAATCGAAAAGAGCGGAGCAAAGCGGAGTCGAGGAAAGATTAATTGAGCAACAAGATTTCCGATGCCGAGCGCGGGATGGCCGCGCTCTTCGAAGGTCTCACCCGCATGCAGCGGATGGCGCTCCTCGCGAGGCTCGAAGTTGCCGGTGGCGCGCTGTATAGAGGACTCGCCGCTGATGAGCATAACCTCAAGGCGCGCGAGAAGCTCCTCGCCGCCGCCGAGGACGAAGAGAAGAATGGCGGCCTTCTGCGTCTGATGAGCACGCCGAAGGATCGCTGCGAGAAGTGCGAGCGCGCGCTGGCACAGCAGACCGACGGCCTCGCCTGTTCCTTCCAATGCACCTTCTGCGACGACTGCGCCGCAATCCTCAAGTCGGTGTGTCCCAACTGCGGCGGCGCGCTCGAATCGCGCGCCATTTTGCAGGCGCGCATCAAGTAAGCGCATCAAGTAAGATGATGAACCTCGCATAACCTGATGGGGACAGGGGCAATCTACGAAGAGGCTTCCGAGCGCGAGGCCTCTTCGCGACGACCGCGACGCCACGGGTGCGCCGGCCCACAAAATCCGTTCGTCCCGTTTGACGCCCGCGACATCGAAGGCTCTATCGTCGCGCGCTTCGAAGCCCAGGTTTTAAGACTTCCCAACGCGCTTGCTGTGACCGACGATCTGCATCGATGGAGCTACGGCGAGTTGAATGGATTCGCCAATCGCATCGGTGCTGAAATTCTGCGCGACCCGCAACCCAACGAGGTTCCGGTTGCTCTGCTGTTCGAGCATTGCGCTCCCGCTATCGCCGCAACCCTGGGTGTGCTCAAGGCCGGCCGCTGCTATGTTCCCCTCAACACGCATCAACCGACAGCCAGGATCGCCCGGATGCTGGAGGACAGCGGCGCGAGGACCATCGTCACCAACGATCGTAATGCCGGCCTGGCCGCGGAGACGTCCGATGGGCGCGCGCGGATTATCTCGATCGACAAATCTGGTGACGAGCGCAGCGGGAATCTCGGCGTCGTGAATGCGCCCAGCGATCTGGCGATGATTTTGTTTACCTCAGGCTCAACCGGCGAGCCGAAGGGCGTGGTGCACAATCATCGCAACCTTCTTCACAACATCTACGATGTCACCAACAATCTGCATGTCGACGCGAGCGATCGACTGACCCAGTTTTTCTCCTACGACACCGCGGCCGGGATTCCGAATTTCTATGCATCATTGCTGAACGGCGGCTCACTTCATCTGTTCGATATCCGCGCGCGCGGATTCGCCGATCTCGCGAGCTTCCTCGCCAACGAAAAAATCACCATCTACCATTCGGTCCCGCAGGTGTTCCGCCACTTCGCGGCCTCGCTCAGCGGAGCTGTCAATTTTCCCGAACTTCGCCTGATCCGATTGGGTGGGGAAGCGACCAGCGTCGCCGACGTGGAACTCTATCAGCAGCACTTTTCCAGAACCGCACTCTTGCAGGTCGTGTTCGCTACCACCGAGATTGCGCCGGTTCGAGGCCTCTTCATCGACGGCGACACCCGCCTCGATGGCTCCATCGTTCCGGCCGGGTACGAGATGCCCGACGTCGAAGTCCTGATCCTCGATGATGATGACAATGAGGTCGCGCCGGGAACCGCCGGACGGATCGCGATCCGGAGCGAGTTCCTGTTTTGCAACTACTGGCGCAATCCGGCCCTCACGGCCTCGGTGGTGACGGCCGGACCTGATGGCAGGCGAACTTTCCGCACCGGCGATCGCGGCATGCTCATCGATGACGGATGCCTCATCCATCTCGGCCGCCGCGACTCGATGATCAAGATCGGCGGTCACGCAGTGGAAGTCGCGGAAATCGAGGCCGTGCTGCTCAAGGACGGCCGCGCCAGCGAGGCCGCCGTGGTCGGCCGTCCGGATAGATCGGGAGAAACGCGCCTGGTCGCGTACGTAGTCGGTGACGCCTCGATTCGGGAGTTGCGCGAGCGGCTCGCGCAGCGCCTGCCGTCATGGATGATTCCGGCCGCATTCGTCCGGATGAAATCGCTGCCGGTCAATCGCATGGGTAAGATCGATCGCGCAGCATTGCCCGATCCCGCCCCGGTCCGCTATGGCGAGCATCCACCGCGCGATCCGCTGGAGGTGAGCCTGGTCGCGATTTGGGAGGAGCTGCTTCAGATTCGGCCGGTCGGGATCCGCGATGATTTCTTTCAGCTCGGCGGCGATTCGCTGCTCTCAGTGGAACTGGTCACTCACATCGAAGCGATGTTCGATCGCCATGTGCCGGTGTCAATGCTCGCGGAGAATCCCACCGTGGAGCAACAGGCCGAGATCCTGCGCGGCGGGAACTGGACGTTGCAATGGCCGTCGATCGTGCCACTGCAACGGCGCGGAGATCGACCGCCCATTTTTTTCGTGCCCGGCGCCGGAAGCGACGTTACCTCGCTGGTCGGTTTTGCGCGCATGCTCGGAATCGAGCAACCGTTTTATGGCCTGCAACCGCCCGGTCTGGATGGCCGGAGGCGGCCGGCGCGCAGCGTCGAGGAGCTGGCAGCTTACTTTGTTACCGAACTGCGACGCGCTCATCCGCACGGACCATACTTTCTCGGCGGCGCGTCGTATGGCGGCCTGGTCGCATTCGAAATGGCGCAGCAGCTTACGCGAATGAGCGAACCAGTAGCCTTCCTCGGCTTGCTCGACACTCACGTCTCGCAGTTTCCGCGGATGCGCTGGGGAGCGCCCTTGCGCTTCTGGATCTTTCGCCGATTCGGCAACACTCTACCTCAATCACCGGATCGCTCGTGGGAGTCGATCGCGCGTGAAATCGCAGGCATTTGGAACGCTCGGATCGACAATCGACGCAACAAGCTGCGGCGCCTCCCGCTCACCAGGGAGGGCGGCTATTTCGATTTTCTGCAGAAGGCCTTGCGGGCAAGGCGGCGCTACCGGATTCGCCCGTATCCGGGAAAGGTCACGCTGTTTCGATATCGCGAACAACCGTCGCCGATTCTGTATCATCAAGATCCGCTTCTCGGGTGGGGCCCTACCGCGCACGCCCTGGAAATCGTCGATGTGCCTGGAAACCACACCAACCTGACCGAGGAGGACGCGCACGAAATATTTAACCAGTTGCGCGTTCGACTCCACGCCGCGCAGGATGCCATCCGCCACGCCAACGGTTCCGCAGCATAACCGCGATGGATACCCCTCGCCTCACCGAATATCTGAAACGCAAGATGCCGCAGGCCGCGGACTTGCGCGTCATCAACCTGGTGCGCATCCCGGGGGGATCCTCGCGCGAGACCTATTCTTTCGACGCCGAATGGACCGAGAATGGCAAGCATCATCTGCGGCCGCTGATCGGACGACGCAACCCGACCGGCGGCCTGCTCAAGTCGGAACGCGAGCGCGAATACAAAGTGGTCGATGCGATGTATCGCGCCGGAATGAAGATTCCCGAGCCGCTGTTCCTGGAACTCGATCCCGCGGTGATGGAGCGTCCGTTCTTCATCATGCATCGGATGCCGGGACGTACCGCCGCCGGAGCAGGCGCCGCGGCAGAGCCGGAGCCTCTGCGGCGCAAGCTCGCCGATCAATTCATTACCGAGATGGCGCGGCTGCACCGGCTCGATTGGCGCGCGCTGAACCTGGAATGGCTCGGCGTCCCGCAAGATCTGGCCGAGCCTGCGCGTATGCAGACGCAACATTGGTTGGACCTCTACCATCAGGATCGAATGAACGAGGCCTGGCCGATCATCGACGCGGCATTCGTGTGGCTTACGGCCAATCCGATGATCGCCGATCGCATCGTCATCGTGCATGGCGACTTTCGCGCGGGGAATTATCTATTCGATGACACCGGCTTCATCACCATGCTGGATTGGGAAATGACACATCTGGGCGATCCGCTCGAAGATCTCGGATGGTCCTCGATGCGGCTGTGGGGACACGACACCCTGGCCGGCGGCCTCATCGATCGCGAGGAGTACATCAAACTCTACGAACAGAAGTCCGGTTCCGCCGTCGATCGCACGCGATTGTTTTTTTACCAGGTGCTGGGCAACGCGAAGATGGCGGTGATTTGCCTGACCGGGATCCGCGACTTCGCCGAGGGCCGCACTTCCGATCCTACGATGGTGACGCTACTAAGCATCGTGCTGCCGATCCTGCTGGAAGACCTGGCAGCGCAACTGAAGCTGGTTTGATCGATCATGTTGCGACCAACCCCAAAAGAAATCATCGCGGGCCTTCAGCGCACCGTCAGCGAGACGCTGCTGCCGGAATTGAAATCGCCGTTCGCGATTTCGCAAGCCGGTACCGCCGGCATGGTCCTGGGCGCGGCGGCCGAATGGATCGAATCGATTCCCGGACACAACGCCGCGGAGATCGAAGATTTGAAGCGGACCTTCGATGCGCTACGGCCCCATGGCGAATCGGCCCTCCTCGAAGCTGCAGGATTTCGCGAAGCCATCGATGCCGGCATGCGCGCATCCGACGAAGAACCGCCCGATTTGAACGGCATGGAAACCGCGATGGGCGAGTTGGCAGGCGGTGTGGCAACCGGCAGTATCGCGGGATCGGTGGCGGCGGAGGTGCGCGGCTACATCAGACGTCATCTCGAACGGATTCGCGCGCTGTTCGGCAACAATTCTCCCTTCGGTTGACCGCGCACAACCTCGGCGCTTAGCTTAACCGCAAGAAGCTGCGGACAGGAGTTCCGATCATGTCGAGCGATATCGCCGCGCGGGTAAAGTCACTTCGCGCAAACCTCCACCATCCGGTCATCGATGGCGATGGTCATCTGATCGAACCGGCCCCGCTCTTCCAGCACTATCTGCAAAAAACCGGCGGCAAGGATCTCGTCGATCGCTATCAACACGAATTGCGCGAGCATCCCACCGGCTCGCGCGGAAATCGCGAGACCGGCGACATGCGCGGCGCATGGTGGGGCGTCGGCAACGATGCCTACGACCTCGCCACCGTGATGGCGCCGAAGCTGCTCCATCAGCGACTCGACGAAATCGGTATCGACTTCGCGATCATGTATCCAACGCTCGGCCTCGCGCTGCCGACGATCCATGACGGCGACGCTCGTCGCGGCGCTGCGCGCGCGCTCAATACGATGAACGCGGAAATATGCGGGCCGTTTCGCGATCGCATCGCACCCGCCGCCGCGATTCCGATGCATACGCCGGATGAGGCGATCGAGGAGCTGGAATTCGCGCATGCGCACGGCCTCAAGGTCGCGATGATTCCGCCCGGCGTCGCGCGTCCGATTCCCGCGCTCGATCCCAGTGCCTTTCCCGCTGCGGCGTACTTCGACAATTACGGCCTCGACAGCTTTTACGACTACGATCCGGTGTGGCGCAAGTTCGAGGAGTTGAAGTTCGCGGTAACTTCGCACGGCGGGGTCGGCTTGCGATTTCTGCCTCTGGGACGGCGCTCGCCGAGCAACTACATGTTCAACCACATCGGCGGTCATGCGTATCAGCAAGGCGAACTGTGCCGCTCGATAGTGTTCGGCGGGGTGCCCGCGCGCTTTCCGAATCTCGCGTTCGGCTTTCTCGAATGCGGCGCCGGATGGGCCGTCGACCTGCTCCACTCGCTCGAGGAGCATTGGGAGAAGCGCAATGTCGCCGGACTGGCAAACTACGATCCAGCGCGGCTGGATCGCGCGCGGCTGTTTGCGCTGCTCAAGGAATACGGCGGTCCCGAGTACATCGCGGCGTCGGGCGAGCGGCTCGGACGCGCATATGACGAGGGCGTCGCGCGGCACGACCGTGACGCCGACCGCGACGAATGGTCGCGCTGCGGTGTGCGCGAGGAGCACGACTTCGCGCGCATCTTCCAGAATTTCTTTTTCGGCTGCGAGGCCGACGATCCTAGCGTTCATCGCGCGCTCGACGCGCGAGCCAATCCTTTCAAGCTGCGCTTCCAGCCGATCTTCAGCTCCGACATCGGGCACTGGGACGTTCCCGACATCAAGCGCGTACTGCTCGAAAGCCATCACCTGGCGGACAAGGGAATTATCAGTGACGCCGACTATCGCGATTTCGTTTTCACCTATCCGGCAAAGTTGCACATGACGGCAAACCCGGATTTTTTCAAGGACACGGTAGTCGAAGGAGCCACCTCGAAACTGGCATTGTGAGCGAGGCCCTCTGGTGAGGCGTGAATGTTGCTGCTACGGGCATTCTCTTCCTCAGCATGATGATCACATTCGCAAGCGCATGCGCGGCTGGTCGCACGCCGATTGTCAAAAGAACTACGAAGGTGATCGGCACACCGAGAGCTTCGTTCTCGCCGGCGCCGGCGTATGTTGGCCGAACGTCGATGCGATGCTGGTCCTGAAGATCAGCCGCCAGAATTTTTCAGCTCGATCATTCGCAACGCATCGCTCAGCTCATGCAAGGACACGATGCGATGATGATGGTCGACGCGCTCGCCCACTCCAATGAACGCGACGCCGGCGGCCTCGGCTGCCACCCGATCGATCGGACTGTCGCCGATGTAGATCGCTTGATGGGGTTTCACTCGCGCGCGCTCCATGCATAGTTGCAAAATGTCGGGCGCCGGCTTGGGTGGCACCTTGTCCAGGGCGCTCGCGATCGCATCGAAGATATCGGCGAGATTCAGATGCTGCACCAGCGCGGGCACTGTCGCGGATCGATTGGTCGCCAGCGCTAGCCGATAGCGCTGCTTGAGTTCCAGCATGAAGGGGCGCAATTCGAAAGGCGGGCGCAGCAAATCGAAGAACGGCCGTTGATCGAGATTGCGCGCGACACCATGGATCCGTTCGAGCATCGCGGCGTTGTGCCGCGCGCGCAGTTTGAAGACGTCGCTCGCCGCATACGAGATGCTCAGGATCTCCTCGTCGGCATTCAGCGCCGGCTCGCCCACCTGCGCGAAGATCGCATTGTAGTATGCGATATTGGATTCAAAGGATTCGAACAGTACGCCGTCGGCGTCGAACATCACCAGCTCGATCATGTTGGGAATTATTTTCTCTGAGCTGACGCGGTGGCGCCAGCCGCTTAGCGTCGGACTGTGTCTTAGTAGGTCTCGTGATGCCGTCGCGCCCGGCGGGTCGCCTTCGCCATCTTGCCGGCGTGCGGTGCCGCATGCGCCTGCATCGCGCGCGCTTCGATGGCTGCCCCGCAATGCGAGCACACCAGCGAGGGCGTGGTCGCATGACCGCAGGTGCGATGCGTCAGGGTCAGCGGCGGACCCTGCTCGCCGGCCATCCAGGTGTCGCCCCATTTCAGCAGCGCGATCATCACTGGATAGAGATCCTGGCCTTTTTTGGTGAGGCGATACTCGACGTGATGATCGGGCTCCGCGTCGTCGCTGCGATCAAAAATTCCATTGTCGACCAGCGCGTGGAGTCGGGTGCTCAGAATATTGCGGGCGATACCGGTGCCGCTCTGGAATTCATCGAAACGGCGGCGTCCCAGAAATGCCTCGCGCAGAATCAGCATCGTCCAGCGCTCGCCGACCACCGACAGCGCGCGCGCCACCGAGCAATTCATGTCTTTGACTGAACGCCATTGCATCGAAACGATACCTCTCCCCCGAAGCTCTGAGCGGCCGCCTCCCCAGGCGGCCGAAGTATAGTTGCAAATTGAAACTACCATTGCTAGCTTCGCGGTTGCAATTTGAAACTCGCTCGAAGGCGCACCATCGCGCTTCCGGCTGACAAATTTTCCCGCCGCCGATGTTATGGTTGCGGCAATAGCGTGAGGAGATTTTTTGTGAAGCAAATCCAGTTCGACAAACTCGGCGGTCCGGAAGTTCTAAGGTTGGTTGATGCCCCTCAGCCCGAAGCCTCCAAGGGCACCGTGCTGATCCGCAATCGGGCGATCGGCATCAACTTCGCCGATACGCTGTTCCGCCAGGGCCAGTATGCGCAAGCGCCGCAACTGCCCGATACTCCCGGGCTGGAGGCCGCCGGCGTCATCGAGAAGGTCGGCGAGGGCGTCAACGGACTCAGCGTGGGGCAGCGCGTCGCGGCGATTGGAGCAAAAGCCTACTCCGAGTACATGGTGGCGCGCGCCTCGCAGGTGATCCCGATACCCGACCACGTCAGCTTCGATGAGGGGGCGGCGTTCCCGATCCAGGTGCTCACCGCATGGCACATCCTGCATTCGTCGCATAACACCGGGCCCGGCCAGACCGTGGTGGTGCATTCGGCGGCGGGCGGAGTGGGAATCGTCGCGGTGCAAATCGCCAAGGCGGCCGGCGCGCGTGTTATCGGGACCGTGTCGAGCGCTTCGAAGGCGGCGTTGGCGAAGGAGTACGGCGCCGACGAAGTCGTCGACTATCTAGCCAAGGATTTTTCCGCCGAAGTGATGCGCATCACCGACAATCACGGCGCGGATCTTATTCTCGACGCGGTCGGCAAGCCCACCTTCGAGAAGGGCATCGCCTGCCTCGCGCCGATGGGGCATCTGGTGCTCTATGGGCGCGCGGGAGGACCGCCCGACCCGCTCAACGTCTTCAAACTGTTCCAGCGGTCGACCAAGGTCAGCGGTTTCATGCTCAATCAGCAGCACACCGGCAAGGAGCGTTGGCAGCGCGGTATCGAGCATTCATTTCAGTTGATGAAGGAAGGCAAGTTGAAGCTGCTGATCGGCAAGAAATTCCCGCTCATCGAAGCGCCGGAAGCGCATCGCTTTATGGAATCGCGCGGATCGACCGGCAAGCTCGTTTTGGTCCCGTAACCGCGTCGATGGTTAGAAACTAACCGCATCAGGAGTTATGCAGATGGCAGATGGCAAGCGTCCAGTGGCAGTAGTGATCGGAGTCGGCGCGGGTACCGGAGCGGCGCTCGCGCGCCGCTTCGCTAAGGGCTATCGAGTCGCGATGATCGCGCGCACCGAAGATTACCTGGCCAACCTCGCCAGGGAGATTTCCGCTGAGGGTGGCGAAGCGTTTCCGATTCCCGCCAACGTCGCCTCGGCCGACGAGATCAAGGCCGCATTCGACAAGATTCGCCGCGACCTCGACGCGCCCGAAGTGCTGCTCTTTAATGCCGCGATGCGCCCGTTCGGGCGTCTGATGGAAACCAAGCCGAGCACCTTCGAAAATACCTGGCGGGTCGCGACCTTCGCCGCGTTTCTCGCTGCGCAGGAGGTGGTTCCCGATATGATCAAACGCGGCAAGGGCGTGATTCTGTTCACCGGCGCGACCGCAGGGGTCAAACCGTTTGCGACGTCGGCTGCGTTCGGTCCCGCCAAGTTCGCGCTGCGCGGACTCGCGCAGGTGATGGCGCGTGATCTCGGGCCGCAACACATCCACGTCGCTTACATCAACATCGACGGGCCCATCGACATGCCGTTCATTCGCCAGCGCATTCCGAACATCCAGGAAGAGGACCTGCTGAAGCCGTCGGCGATCGCGGATACCTACTGGCACCTTGCGCATCAGGATCAGAGCGCATGGACCCAGGAACTGGACGTGCGCCCATTCAAGGAGAAGTTCTAACCGCCCTCCTCTCCCGCGCTGAGTTCACGAAGCCGCAACCTGGGAGAGGACAGTTGGCGGCATTCATGCCGCCAACCTGGTGAGGGCCGGCGGCGCCTCGCCGCCGGCGGCCCAGCGCTACCTGTTTTTCGATTGCTGTCGCGACGGAAGCTGCACGCCATAGGGGTCCGCCGCTCGAGCCGGAATCGAGCCTGGAGTGATGGTCGCGAATCCTCGCGCATGCCACCATGGAGCCGTCTGCAATTGCGCGAGAGGAGAAATGACCGATGGCGTCGGAGCGCAAGGGAAGTATCGAACTGTTCAAAGTTGCCGGTGTTCAAGTCGAGATCGACTATTCCTGGATAGTCATCGCGGTCCTTGTCTGGTGGAGTCTCTCCGCCGGATATTTTCCTCGCACTTATCCGGGGCACTCATTCACCAGCTACTGGATCGTCGGCGCGCTCGGCACCATTTTGTTTTTCGCGTCAGTGCTCGGCCACGAGTTGTCGCACGCCGCGCTGGGAAACCGGCTGGGCGAGAATGTCACCCGCATCACGCTGTTCATCTTCGGCGGAATGGCGCATCTGTCGAGCGAGCCGAAGACCGCGGGCGACGAATTCAAGATTGCCGCGATCGGCCCGGTAAGCAGCTTAGTGATCGCGGCGATCTTCTGGATCATTGAGCAGATGCTGGTTGGACTCCATGCGCCGTCATTGTGGGTCGCGGTTTTCACCTATCTCGCCTTCATCAATGTCGCGCTGGCGGTGTTCAACCTGTTGCCTGGCTTCCCACTCGACGGGGGCCGCATCCTGCGCGCGATCCTGTGGCACTACTGGGGAGATTTTCGGCGCGCCACTGCCGCGGCTGCGGATTGGGGAAACACGATTGCCTGGGGACTGATCGCTCTGGGCGCGCTTGAGATCTTCGGCGGAGGATTGGTGGGCGGCATCTGGATGATTTTCATCGGCCTGTTTCTGCGCGGCGCCGCGCACGCCAGCTACCAGAGCGTGGTAGTCGAGCAGATGCTGGGGCGCGCCAAGGTCGCGGATTTGATGATTCGGGAACCGATTGCGATCGATCCCGAAATTACCGTCGGCGAAGCCATCGACCGATACTTTCTCCATCATGGACACACCGGTTATCCGGTGGTGAAGGACGGCCACGCGATGGGAATTCTCTCGCTCTCACGGGTGCGTGAATGTCCGCCGGACCAACGGGGCAACCGCCGGGTGCACGAGATCATGGTTCCGGTTGCGGGCAACGTGACGATTTCTCCGCGCGCGACGATTTCGGACGCGATGCATCAGATGGCGGAGGCCGATGCGGGGCGCCTGCTGGTGCTCGATGGCGATCGCCTCGAGGGGCTCGTCACGCGCTCGCAAATAGCGCGCTTCGTAGAGATGAAATCGATGCTCGATCCTTCGTCCGCGCAGCCGGCATGATGCTCTGCTAGCGAATTTTACGCGCGGTAATCTGGATGCGATCCATCCAGTCCCTCAGAACCGGCGTATACACCTGCGGAACGCACTCCGCGCAAATCTCTTCCGCCAGGTCAGAGATCGTCTTGAGCGCGGCTTTCAAGGGCGCCGAGCGAGCGAAGCCGGCCGGCATGCAACTCATCAGATCGACCAGGTTGCTCAGGGCGGAGGAGAGCGTGGTGAGAATCGCGCCCAGGATCGGTTCCGGCGCCGCGTTGCGTGGTTGATAGAGGAGGCTATGAATCGCGCGCAACTCACCGGCAAAAATCAGCACCGCGCTCTCATAGCGCGAGCCCATTCGATCGAGCCGGGTGTCCGGGTTGTCGCATAGCGCCGCGATCGATTGCAGCTCGGAGATCACGAGATGAAGGTTGGTCTGGACGCGATCGAGCCGCTCCTCGAAGGTGACGCGATGGATTTCGCGCACCAATTCGTCCTGCCGCCGCGAAACAAACTTGGCGACCACCGCTCCAAAAACCAGCAAGCCGCCGACCGCCTCGACGACCGCCAGCGCACGCGCCAACCCCCGCGGCACTATGTCGCCATAGCCGACCGAGGTCGCAGTGACGAAGCTGAAATAGACGGCGGTCAGCCATCCTTTCAAGCCCATGCCGAGCGGCGCGCCATTTTCGACCAGCCCGTGCGCATCGATAATCCTGCCGAGCCAGTAGAGCGTGCCGCACACGAAAATCATCACGAGCCAGAATAGGAACAGCTCCCCGGTCGAGCGCCGATCGATCAGATCCAGCACCGTGTTGCCCCACTGATGCCTGCGTTGCACGATGACCGGGCGGGGGGCCGAGGCCGCCGGCATCGTGGTCGCCTCCGGCACTTCGTCGGCGATGGTCAACGGCTCGCTTACCAGGGGGCCATTATTCGCTTTCCAATCGGCGATCCCGCCGCGATAATCGCGAACCATCCGGTAACCGAGTTCAAGGAGACGGCGCACGGCCTCTCCGCCCGCAGTTCAGGTGAAGCTTGCGCAGTAAACCGCGATCTCGGCAGTTCGGTCGGGTAGCAGGCTGGGGGCGAGGGTCTCGACTTCGGTGACCGGAATGTTGATCGCGCGCGGAAGATGCTCTTCGTGAAATAGCGCGCCGAAGCGAGCATCGACGATGGTTAAGGACGGATCGCGCAGGCGGTTCAGGAGCTCGATGCGCGGAATCTCCTGGACGGTTTGCACGGGACTGGCAGCGGCATTCTCGGAAGCCATTGAAAATACATTAGTCCCGCGCCCGATTGAGTTAAATCGCTCGTTTGATCCCTCGATTTTTCCTGGCGAGCGCCTTAAGATCCGCGCGATACTCGGAGCAATCTCGGAGAATCCTTCTGATGACCTCGCGCAAGATTCAACCAGCATCTCCTTCGCCCACGCGCTCGATTCTCGTGATCGATGACGATGTGGCCGCCACCGATTCTCTCATCGATATTCTCACCGCTGAGGGTTACGTGGTGGACGCGGCCAAAAATGGCAAGGAAGCACTCCAGCATTTGCGCGATGCGCCTCTGCCCCAGCTCATCATTCTGGATTTGTTCATGCCCGAGATGGACGGATGGGAATTTCGGCGCGCGCAGTTGAAAGATGCGAAGTTGCGCGACATTCCGGTCGTCGTCATGACCGGGGCGAGCGTGTACGCGGGAATCGATGCGAACGTGATCATCCACAAGCCACTGGACGTCGCGCGCTTCGTCAGCCTGGTCGAGCGCTACTTCTAAACCCGGTTCGGGCGTGGCTCTGCCCCGCGCCGCCGTCGCCGGATGCGCGTTTCGGCAGCGGCGATTTTTCGAGTTGGCGCAGGCACGTGGGCTGAGGGCGCCACGTTTCCATCGGCGATTTCCGGATTGCATGCATCGCTGGAAGCTTTGAGCTCCTTGACGCATTCGGGATGAATCAGGAGCTGATGGCGCGCGCGGGTGAGCGCAACGTAAATCACACACGCTTCCTCGAGGTTGCGCCGCACCACTCCAAGTTCGCGCCGGATAAAGCGATTGAAGTCCGATGCGACCAGCACGCGGGGCCATTCCAGCCCCTTGGCCTTATGCACGGTGCTGACTGTGACCTCCGCGTTGGCTGGAGAATCGACGCATTCGCGCAGCCGATCGCACATCGAAAGAACCCGGACGCCGCGCTCCTCGATAAGCCGCACCAGAATCTGCAGCGAAGGATCGCCGTAGTCTTCTGATCGGTTTCCCTGCGCCGCGGATTTCAGTTCCTCCCAATTCGAAAAGACCGCGAGCTCGCCGCTGCCTTTTTTTCCTGAATGCAACTTCCACGCACTCTCGATGAGACGCACCAACGGCTCGGCGCCGCCCATTACATAAACCTTGCGGCCGTGCTCCAGCGCCTTGACCGCCTCGTCCAGAGCGCCCGCATTGGTTCGCGCGAGGACCGCGTCGACGTTGCGGCTATCGTCGCTGACGGCGGCCGAGGTCTGATGCGCCGCGGGAACAATGCGATGATCTTCCTCCAGCAGCTCCAACACCCGATTCGCCCATCGAGCTGCACCGTTGCCGAAGCGGAAGGTCTGGGTGAGCGGCAGCACCGCGGTTTCCACATTCGCTTTGCCCAGCGCGTTCACGGCTCCGCGCCATTGATAGAGCTGCTGATAGCTGTCGCCTACCAGCACGCGCGGACCCGGATGGCGTTTGACCAGTCCGAGGATGACCGGATCGGCATCCTGCGCTTCGTCCAGCAGCAAAGTACGATCGTCCTCGGCGACCTGATGATCGCCAAGGTAGAACAGTTTCAGGTAGCAATCGTGACTGACCGGCGCGCTCCCTTTGGGATCGCGAATCGCCGCCCAAAGATTCGAGGTGGCATCGGCAGTCGAGCCGGCTAATCCGGTGTCACACCAGCTCGGCACGTGACTGAGGCCGATCTCGCGATCGGTGGTGCGCAGAAAATGCTCCAGCGTCTTGATGATGAGAGCGCCGGCTGCGGAACGCGTGCGACCGCCGCGCGCGACCGAGTTGAGCGCCTTGGGCATCTTCTCGCGCATAAACGGCAGCCATGACCACGCGCGATGAGTCAGCCGCGATTCGTAGCGCCATCCGACCTTGCGAAACGCGATCGAGTGGGCGGTGCGGACCTCGACATTGGACGGCATCTTCGCGCGAGCACTGTCGGCCGCGGCGCGATTGAACACCACGTACAGAAAGCGCGTATGAGGACAAGCCTCGGCAATCGCGGCAAGCGTAGTGGTCTTGCCGGTGCCGGCGAACGCCTGGATTTTGAGCGCGAGGTTAGCGCCGCCTTGTCGAGCGACATCGCAGATCGCGCGTTGTTCGAGGGTGAGTTCCACGCGCGAATCAGTAAAGCCCGACCGAGGCATAGATGATAGAGGGGCGCCTTATCGCGAGGTGTCCTGTTTCGGGTCGTCCCGTCGAAAGATCGAGTCTAGTGACACATTGTGATTTTCCGATGACACGTGATCATTCGAGACCTGCGTCGGAGACGGCGAAAACGGCGGCATCGCTCTTGCGTTTACCAGTCATACGGAAGGCCACGCGACACTTCCGATTTGCCAATGCCTCAAGCCATCGAAACTCCTGAACTCGATCGCGCGACTGCGGATACGAAGCCGCGACCGTGGCTGAACGCGACCCTGGCGGATGCCTTTATATACTGGTCGGATGACGCTTCCGGCCTGCCCAAGCTGCGCCGCCTGCTATCGATTGCCCTATGCGTGATCCTGGCGTTTGCAACCGCCTGCCTCTTCAACGCGACCTGGTACGAAAGGATGGAGCTGGCCCCGCTCCCGCTGCGGCTCTTCAATATTGCGTTTACGCTCGCGGCGCTGGTAACGATACCTCGCGTATCGCTACGCCACTGGCGAGGGTGGACGATGGCATTTTGTCTGGTCCTCGTAGCGAGCTCTTTTCTGAGCGCGCTGGCGGTGGGCGATGAAGAGCCGCTGTTTGTGACGCTGTTTGTTCTGGCTTCTGTGACCGCCTTGATTTTGCCGTGGAGTGGCCGCTGGCAAGCCTGCTTCGCAGTCGCGATGGTGATGGCCACTATCGCAGCTTGGGGGGTCGGCATTGTTCCTAAAAGCTATACGACTCACTGGCTGATCCTGACCAGGGCAACCATCCTCAGCGTGATTGTCGCATACCTGAAAGACTACGCGCGTCGGCAGAGACTTCTGATCGAGGAGTTGCAGGAGCGGGACGCCAGTTTTCGAGTTGAGTCTGAGCAGCGCAGCCGCGCCGAGGAACGTTTGCGGATCGAGGTCACCGAGCGCCAGGCCGCAGAGCATCTAGTGCAACGACGCGAGGCAATATTGCGCAAGGTGCTGGAGACCAGCCTCGACGTGATCATCATCAGCCGACTTCCGGATTTGACCTACATCTATGCAAACGATCAGTTCGGCGCGAGCGGCTATACCTTTGCGGAGGCGAAAGGCCGCACACCCGCGGACTTGAACATTTTCGTCGACCCCGCGAAGACCCAGGAAATGGTTGCGGCCGTCATCAGAGACGGTCACTTGCAGGATTTCGAACTCGATATTCGATGCAAATCCGGCAAAATCGTTCCCTACCTGGTGTCGGCGGTGCTGATGGAGCTTGACGGCGATCAGTGCATGGTCTCGATGTCGCGCAACATCACCCAGAGCAAGAAGCTGGAGCGCGAGCTGGTTGCCACGCGCGAGGAAGCCCTGGCCGCATCGCGCGCCAAGTCGGAATTCCTCTCCAGCATGTCGCATGAGATCCGCACCCCGATGAACGCGGTGCTGGGAATGGCGGATTTGTTGCTCGACACCAAGCTTACCGCGGAACAGCAGCGCTACATCGAGGTGATGGTCGCCAACGGCAATTCGCTGCTCGAGTTGATCAACAGCATTCTGGATCTGGCGCGCATCGAAAGCGGCCGGATGCTTATCGAGAAAACCGAATTCGATCTCACCGACCTGATCGACAAAACCATTTCGACCTTCGGGGTGCAGGCGCATAGCAAGGGCCTCGAGCTGATCGCACGCATCGCTCCAGGAGTGCCCGCGCATCTGATCGGGGATCCGCTGCGATTGCGACAGATCCTGATCAATTTTCTCGGCAATGCGATCAAGTTCACCGAACAGGGCGAGGTGATCCTCGATATCGATCGGGTCGATGATTCGCAGGAACCCGCGGATTTGCGCTTCACCGTCTCGGATACCGGCGTCGGCATCTCGCCGGCCAAGCTCGAAACGATTTTTTCATCTTTCACACAAGCCGATTCCTCGACCACCCGAAAGTACGGCGGCACCGGGCTCGGGCTCGCAATCGCGCAACGGCTGGTAGCGCTGATGGGCGGGACCATTTCGGTCGCGAGCGAACTCGACAAAGGCACCAAGTTTTCGTTCGTCGCGCGCTTCGGACTCGCGACCCGGGTGATTTCGCCGACTGCTCACGTGGTCCTCAACCTCGACCATTACCGAGTGCTGGTGGTGGACGATAACCATATCAATCGTCTCATCGCCCGCGAGATGATTTCCAACTGCGGCGCTGAAGTCAGCGAAGCGGCATCCGGCGAAGAAGCGCTGGCCGCAATTCATCAAGCCTCCGACCAGGGCAAACCCTACAAGATAATTCTGCTCGACATGCGGATGCCGGGCATGAATGGCCTCGAGGTGGCACAGAAAATCCGCCAGCAACATCTCCCGACCGAGCCGCTGATCCTGATGCTCTCCTCTGACGATTTGCAGCCGCAGCTCGCGCGCCTGAAGGAACTCGGCCTCGACGCATACCTGGTTAAGCCGATCACGCGCAGAGAACTCTTCGACGCGATCGCGCGGGTTATCCAGGATGCGAATCACAACAGCCTCGATGCGCTGCCCGACCGCGGCGCCGAGGATGCTCTCCGCACATCCGCAGGCGAAAAGCTGAAAATCAGGATTCTGGTGGCGGACGATTCGGCGGACAATCGGTTGCTGATCGGCGCCTACCTCCGTCGCGAACCCTGCGAGTTGGACTTTGCGGAGAATGGCAGGCTCGCGTTCGAGAAGTTCAAGTCCAATCAATACGACATGGTCTTCATGGACGTACAGATGCCTGAGATCGATGGGCTTACCGCGACCCGGATGATTCGCCAGTGGGAGACGGAGAACCACCGGATCGGGACGCCGATCATTGCCCTCACCGCATCGGCGCTCGAGGAAGACGTTCGGCGCGCCATCGCGGCGGGATGCGATCGCCATCTCAGCAAGCCGATCAAGAAAACCGTCCTGCTGAGCACTATCCAGAGTGTCAGCCTGATGTCCTCCAAGCCGGCCGCGCAATCGCGCGAGGACGCGAGCCCCGGCGCCTTCACGAGCTGAGACGCCTCGCGCCTAATAAATCATCGTTATCGAGATCGGCTGATCGCCGCCCTTGTAGTCGAATGCGCATTCGGCGAAGTTCGGCGCCATGATGGTCGGCTTCACGTTGTTGGAAAAGCAGTAGCCTTCCTCGGGCATCCCGAACACGCTCTCGTCGAACTTCCCGTTGCTGTTCTCGTCGTGATAGCAGACCAGCGCATACTTGCCTGGTGGAACGCCGGTGAAATCGATCTCCGCGTATGCATTCTTGATCGATGGAGCCTCGCCATCCTTGAACGCCTTCTTCCCTTCCTTAGGAAACGCCGCGGGGTCGCTATCGTTGAAGAGTGTGCAATGCGCCTTGCCATTGTTGTTGCGAAATCCATCGAGATGGACGCGTAGAACGTCCTGCTGATGTGCGGCATCCTGCGCGCATACCGGGGTCGCGATGGCCATCGCGACCGCGAACAGAATCGTGAGCAATTTTACCTGCCGTATCATGATGAGATGGTTCGCCTTTCGAGCAAAAAAACAGGAGGGACCCTTCGGCCCCTCCTTAGTAAGGTTAGCCGCATCGAAGCGGCGCGCCTAGTTGTTGTAATTGTTGATGACCGTCACGCCGACATTCTGGAAGGTATTCATTTCCTCGAACACCTTGTTGATGCCCGACAGGTTGCAGGTCCCGGTCACCATCTTCTTGGGCGAGATCTTACCCGCCTCCAGCATCTGCAGCATCGCCGGATAATGCGACGCCTGCATCCCCAACGATGCGATGACCTGCAGCTCCATCGTCACCATGCGATCGATCGGCAATGAAATCTCGCCGCCTTCGGCAGCCGTGGTCAGCCCGATCTGCAGATGACGTCCCTGCTTGCGCAAGCTCATAATCGCGTTGCGGCAAGTGGCCGCGATGCCGAGCGCGTCGACCGCCACATGCGCGCCGCCCTTGGTGAGCTCCACCACTGCCGCAACCGCGTCAGTTTTCTTGCCGTTGATGACGTGATTCGCGCCCATCCCCTTGGCGAGTTCCAGCTTGGCCGAATCGAGATCGATGCCGATGACGTTGGCGCCGACCGCCGCCGCGACGTTGATCGCGGACAAACCGATGCCGCCGCATCCGTACACCGCGACCCATTCGCCCGGCTTCACCTGGGCGCGATCGACGATGCCGTGAAACGAGGTCATGAAGCGACATCCCATCGAGGCGGCCTCGACGAAGTCGACGCTCTTGGGCAGCGCCACCAGGTTCAAATCGGCAAACGGAACCGGCACCATCCGTCCGAAGCCACCCGGATACGAGAAGCCCGGGGTCAGCGGCGTCACGCATACGTTGGACTGGCCGTTGCGACAGTACTCGCAAGTGCCATCGCCCTGGCTGAACGGAACCACCACCCGATCGCCTTTCTTGAAGCCCTTGATGTCTTTGCCGACTTCTTCGACGACGCCGCAAAATTCGTGACCGAGAATTGCACCGGGTTGCGCGACCAGTCCCATCCAGTGCCAGTCGCCCGACCATGCGTGCCAATCGGAGCGGCAGACACCGTTGGCCTCGACCCTGATCAGCGCGCCATTGGGAGCGCACTCCGGATCGGGCACATCCTGCACCACCAGCGGTTTCTTGGTTCCCTGAAAAACTGCTGCTTTCATTCGACCGACCTCCTGTGAAACCTTGAAGCGATCCTAACTCATCAATGTCTGCACCGTCTTGGCGAACTCGGCTGGATCCCTGGCGTCGATCTCGACCGCGTGCAAATCGGCGCCCGCTTTCTCATGCTCGATGATCCGCTCGCGCGCGCCATTGACGTCGCCCACGTAGCCGAGCTGCGACAGCATCTTCTCCGATACTGCCTCGGTCCCGGCCTTCGATCCGCCGCTGTCCCATGCCTGCTTGATGGTGCGGACTTCGTCTCCGAAGCCGAAGCGCGTGAGCTGCTCGGAATAGAAGGTGCCCATCCGCGCCGCGTAAAACGCGATGGTGCCGGCCTGCCCCGCCTTGGCACGATCGACATTCTTCGTGATAACGACGCCGCCCGGCGCCTTGACCTCGACCGACTGGGGATCGCGTCCGGCGGCTTTTGCGATGGCGTGGAATTCCGAAATCGCTTTGCCGAGCCCCGATACGGGAATCATCACCGGCAGCCATCCGTCGGCTTTCTGCGCGGTGAACTCGACGCTCTTCTGATTGAGCGACGCGATGAAAATCGGGATGTGCTTGCGGACCGGCTCGAAGCGCATCGTGAATCCGCGCCCCAGCTTGAACAGCTTGCCGTTATAGTTCAGCGGCGTGCCGGCCATGATCATATTGATGATGTCGACATACTCTTTCATGCGCGTGAGTGGCGGATTGAACTTCACGCCGTGGAAATGCTCGATGACCTGCGGGCCGCTGGTGCCGAGCCCGATGATCATGCGGCCGTTGGAGAGTTCGTCGAGGGTGCCGAAGTGCTGCGCGAGCGCGGCCGGCGTACGCGAATAGATGTTCACGATCGAGGTGCCCAGCTTGATCCGCTTCGTGTGCTCTGCCAGCAGCGCCAGTAGCGTGAAAGCATCGTGGCCCCACGCCTCGGCCACCCACATCGAATCGATACCCGCATCGTCGGCGATCTTCACGCGATCGATCAGCGCCTTGAAGTCGAGCTTCCCCTGCCAGTTCAGTCCCATGGTCAATTTTCTAGCCATCAAAATGTTCTCCTCTTAAATATTCCCTCGGGCTCCGCTTCGCTTCTACAAGAGTTGTCTGCCCTTCCTTATTCCCTCTCCCTTCAGGGAGAGGGTGGCGCTACTGCGCCGGGTGAGGTCGGGAGCGCCACTCAAATTTCGATTCGGCCCTCAGACAGCCCGAATGGGCCTTCGCGGGCGCGGCGCTTCGCGCCCCCTTCGGGCCTCATTTTCAAAATCGTTTCTGCGCTTAAAGATTCCCTCGGGCTCCGCTTCGCTCCTACAGGAGTTGTCTGCCCTTCCTTATTCCCTCTCCCTTCAGGGAGAGGGTGGCGCTACTGCGCCGGGTGAGGTCGGGCTTCATTTTGGAAACCGCGTGGCGCTCAAGCGATCGCGCGCACCCGCTCGTACCATCGCATGAGATTGGGAAACTCCGCCACCTTCGCGAAGTTGCCCGGATTGAGCGACAGGAAGAAAAACGGATGGTACAGCGACGCATCGGCCATCGTGAAGTCCTTGCCCAGGAAGAAATCCTGGTTGGCGACCTGCTTATCGATCATCGCGCAATGCAGTTTGAGCGCGTCCAGATGAGTCGCGGATTGAGCGCGCATCTGAGCGGTGGTCATCCCGATCAGCTTCTCGCGATTGGCCTTGAGCTTCGGGTCACCCGCTCCATCCAGCAGGTCGGGAATCACCAGAAACAGGATCGAGGGAAACAGCGTGTTGTCGGCCCATTCATCGACGATGTCGCAGAGCCCGCGCGCATCGGCCGGAATCACCGGACGCTCCGGCACCCGCTTATCGATCCATCGGATGATGTCGGCGGAATTCCATACCACCTCGCCATCCCATTCGATGACCGGCACGCGAGTCCATTGTCCCTTGGTCAGCGCGAGCAGGTTGGTTTTGTCCTCGAAGTGGCAATCGATCGGGTTCCATTTGATCTTCTTGTAGGTGAGGACCCTTCGCAGTTTTTCAGTGAATGGTGAGATTGGATATTGATAAAGGTTGAGCGTTCCCATGAGCCTCCTGATTGATGCGATGCATCCGAGGTTCGCACATCAGCCCAGCGGGTTGAAGTGCTGTTTGTTCCTACTCCGCCTGCATCTCGCCGTATGATCGTGGGAGATGGACCGACGCGCCAGATTGCCTCGTGACCGGCCGAGAGAGGGACCTCAGCTCTGGATTCGGTGTCTGATGCTCTTCATCGCAGGTCGCGAGCTTTGGTCATGATGTAGAAGACGTAGCCGTAGGCATCGGAGTACTCGCGAAAGAGATCATACTCGCGCGCGATTTCATCGAGGCGCTTTGCGATATCGCGGTCGTCTGCATAGCGGGCGCGCACTTTGCGCAGCCGCGCCTCGGCGGGTCCGTAGTAGTTGGCCCACCAATCCGCGACCGGCAAAGTGAATGCGCGTACGTCCGTATAACCAGCTTCGCTCGCGATGCGACGATTGGCTTCGAGCGTCTGCATCCCGGGATAGTTGGTCGCCCAATAGTCCCGCGCCTCTTGCGGAGGAATTTCGACAAGCCACGTCAGCTCCGACACGACCATCGAGCCACCAGGCCTCAGAAAGCGGCGGCATCGGTCGAGTCCCGTGGCGAAGCCCATGATGTAGATGGCGCCCTCCGACCAGACGAGGTCGAACTCCTCATCGCTGAAGTTCATGTGAAACATGGATTCGCATCGCGTGGTAATCCGCCCCGAAACCCCGGCCGCGGCGGCGCGCTCGACAAGTTCGTTCAGCAAACCTTCGCTTCGATCCAGCGCGACGATTTCGCCACCGGTTGCACGCGCGAGATCGACGGTTTGCGCGCCCGGGCCGCATCCGACATCGAGGATGCGCGGTCGCGGTGGCAGGTTGGCGACCATCGCAAGCGCACGCAGCGTGGCTTCCGTCGAGCCCGGACCCTGCCGCGGCAGCCCCTCGGTCAATTCGCGAAACAGGTCGATGGATCTATCTTTGGGCAATAGCATTTCCCGGTCTATGAGGTTGCAGGTGGTTCCGATTCACCGCTAGTAGAAATGTGCTATCATATGGTTGCGGCGCCAGCGATGGTGCCGTCGGTCGTTCAGGAGTCACCGGAAGCGAGGATGCGAAATTACACAAACGAACCCACCGCGGACATCGCGAGCGACGGTCATGACCGCCGCGCGAAGGGTCCTCGAATCAGAGTACGAACAGCCTCGAGGTGCAAAAACAAACCCACTGCGGAAAGCGTCGTCGATATTCCCGAAATTACGAAACGAAGCCAAATTGTTGAGGAAAATCAACGCATGTTTGAATCGCGAACCGGAGAAAGGGCCAGTTGAGGGAACCCACGCCGGCATCAGGCATAGTGGAAAAACAAACCCACTGAAGGCATCGGAGCCGAGGTATCATGAGCCGCTACCCGAAGGCGAATTCGCTAAAACAAACCCACTAAGTTCAGGTTCGACGGACGATTTTTCTTGCTGCTAATTACCGACATGATGTCGATAGGCGCGGCGCCGAAGCCTATTGCCAGCGCGACACCTTCAGGTTGACCGGGATGTCATCGCGCACCAGTTGCCGGATGTGGCAGCCGCGCTCGGCGACCTCGACCAGCCGATGCAGCTTGTCCTCGTTCTCGGAGCTTTCAACTTTAAGCTCTACTTCAATTTCCTTGACGTGCCCCTTCGCGTTCGCCCGCGCGACGACCGAGGCCCGTCCGACATTCAGCTTGCGCACCCGAGCCCCCACTCGCAGCGACATCAGCAGGCATGATCCGAGAGCGCCGAGAAAGGTGGTAACCGGGTCGGGAGCGGACTCATCTTCGGCCGACGAACTCCACGCCATCGAACCGTTCGTGATGCGGGTGCGAAGACTGTCGTCGATCGCCTCGACAACGACCTCGCGCGGACGCGCCGCTGTCGCCTCCACCGCCTTGGCGACGCCGGCGAAGTCAGCCGCCTCAAGCAATGCTTTAACTTTCGTGGTGAAGTGCGAAGCCGCCGCACCGTCGATCCCGCGATGGTCATACGCGATCGCGATGTGCATTGCGGGACGCACCTCGGGACGGCCATCGATCGCGAGGACCTCGTCGCGAATCGCACCCACGAACATCAGCGCGACCTGCGGCGCGAAGATCACCGGCGTGCCGTTCTCGACGCCATACGCGCCGAGATTGGAGACCGTGAACGTCGCGCCTTCGAGGTCGGTCGGTCGAAGCCGCCGATTGCGCGCGCGCTCGGCGACCTCGGCGACACGCGCGCCGAGCGCCGGAAGCTCGAGGCGGTCAGCATCGTGGATGACCGGCACGATGAGACCCTCGGGCGTGTCGACCGCGACGCCTAAATTGACCTGATCGAAGATGAGCATCTCGCCATTTTCGTAGTTGGCGTTGATGCGCGGGTTGTCCTTCAGCGCCTGCACCGTGGCCGCGAGGATCAGATCGGTAATGCCGATCCTCGCGCCGCGATCATTGATCGATAAGCGCGCGGCAATCGCGCGGCTCATGTCGACCCGCACCATCTGTACGAAATGCGGAATCGCATTCCAGCTCGCGGTCAGGTTGCGCGCGCCGACCGCCTGGATGCGAGTCAGCTTCTCGCGCCGCGACGGCGTCAGCGCAGCGCTGGCGTTCGCCGCAGGAGCGGCAGCGATTGGCGCCGCGGGTTGCTCGGACGCGCGTTTCACATCGTCCTCGGTAACCATGCCATCGGCGCCGGTCCCCGCAACATTCGCGAGGTCGATGCCTCGCTCGGCGGCCAGCCGCTTCGCGCGCGGCGATGCGATCACGCGCTTCGAGGCGATGCGCTGTGGCGACGCGGTTTCGATCTTCGCAGTCGAAACGTTGGTCGAGGTTGTCGCGGCCGGGCTTGCGCCGCCATCGAACTCGGCAGGCACCGCCTCACCCTCGGCGGTGATGACGCCCAGCGCGCCTCCGACCGGAACCACCAGGCCTTCGGTGGCGATCAACTTCGCGAACACGCCGGCGGTCGGCGCTTCGACTTCAACCTGCGCCTTGTCGGTCTCGACGGTGAGGATCGATTCGCCTTCGCGAATCTTGTCGCCGGGCCGCTTGTGCCATTGAATAACGGTTCCCTCGGTCATCGTGTGACCGAGTTTCGGCATCTGGATCACGAACGCCATAATTTAACTATCGCTATTTCAGCAACTCGCGGCAGGCCTGGTAGATTTTCTCCTCACTCGGGATGACGAACTTCTCGAGGTTGCCGCCGGTCGGCACCGGCACGTCAGGCATCGCGACCCGCCGCAGGGGCGCATCGAGATATTCCAGCGCTTCTTCGAGTAGCATCGCACCGATCTCGGCACCGATGCCCAAGGTTTTGTAACTTTCCTCGGCGACCACGATCTTGCCGGTCTTCTTCACCGAATCGATTATCGCGCCGCGATCGAACGGCACCAGCGAGCGAGGATCGATCACTTCGATACTGTGGCCGTCCGCGGCGAGGCGCTCGGCGGCTTTGAGAGCCTTCGGCACCATGTTGGAAATCGCGACCAGCGTGAGCGCATCACCCTCGCGGCGAATCGCGGCCTTGCCCAGCGGCACCAGATGATCGCCGCCTTCGGGCACCTCGCCCTTGGTCGCGTACAACAGTTTATGCTCGAAGAACAGCACCGGGTTGTCGTCGCGAATCGCACTCTTGAGCAGACCCTTGGCATCGGCGGGCGTCGAGGGCGATACAATCTTGAGTCCCGGCGCGTGCATGAAAAACGCCTCGGGACATTGGCCATGCTCCGGCCCTACCCCGGCCGCGCCAGAGGGGCATCGGATCACGAGCGGAATCGTGTACGCGCCACCGTGGCCATAGCGCCACATGCCCGCCTTGAGCACCACCTCGTCGGCCGCGGTGAAAAGGAAGTCGGCGAATTGCAACTCGACGATCGGACGCAGCCCGGTGAGCGCAGCGCCAACGCCCGCGCCAACCAGCGCATTTTCGGAAATCGGCGTGTCGAACACGCGCTCCTCGCCGAACTCTTCCTTGAGGCCCGCGGTAAGCCGAAAGATGCCGCCGAAATTCGCGACGTCCTCGCCATATAGAATGACCGATCGGTCGCGCCGCATCTCCTCGGCGATGCCCTCGTTGATCGCTTGAGCGTAGGTAATGGTTCGCATGATTATGACACCGTCTCGGCGAAGACATCCTCGAGCGCCGACTCCGGCTTGGGGAACGGCTGCGCGCGCATGAACTCGCAGGCCTTGTCGATCGCGCTTTTCGCCTCCGCCTCGAACTGCGCCTTGAGCGAATCGTTGAGGACCTTCGCTTCGGTCAGCTTCTGCTCGTAACGAGGTAGCGGATCCTGGCGCCATCGCATCTCGACTTCCTCGCGCGATCGATAACTCTCAGGATCGCCAATCCAGTGTCCCCATAGCCGATACGTCTTGGCCTCGACCAGCGACGGTCCGGCGCCGGAGCGCGCACGCTTCACCGCCTCGGCAACCGCGTCATACACCGCTTCGGGATCGTTGCCATCGACGATGACGCCGGGGATGTCGTAACCTGCCGCGCGCGAGGCGATGTCCTTCGCGGCGGTGGAGCGCTCGGTCGGCATCGATACTGCCCATCCGTTGTTCTCGCACAGGAACACAACCGGCAGCTTTCGTACTGCGCAGAAATTCAGGCTCTCGTGGAAGGTTCCGCGATTCGAGGTCCCGTCGCCGAAGAAGCACAGCACCACCTGGTCGCCACCCTTCACCTTGATCGAGAGTCCAGCACCGGTCGCGATGGGAAAGCATCCGCCCAGCGTGCCGCTCTCGCCGAGCACGCCCAGCTTCGGGTACACCACCCGCATCACGCCGCCCTTGCCGCGATTGGTCCCGCCCTCGCGGCACGCGAGGTCGCACAGGACCTTCTCCAGCGGGACGCCGCGCGCGACCCAGTAGGCCACGCCGCGATGCGCGTAGAGCAGGTAGTCGTCGGGCCGCAGCGTCGCGATCGCCGCCACCTGCAGCGCTTCCTGGCCGACGCCGGGATGCATGAAGCCTCCGACCTGGCCGGCCTTGATCAGCTCGGCGACGCGCTCTTCGAGCCGCCGGCTCAACACGATTTTGCGATAGATCTCGAGCTGGAGCTTTTGATCCATATGCCGATCCTCCTGCACACCGACCGGGTTGCGTTGATCCTCGAAACCTAGCGAGAAGGAGCAGTTTCTACAAACCGTTCATCAGGCGAAAACATACGGTGGCTTCCGTTTTTCGTGGTTTAGTTCTATGAAGGATTGGTAAGCCAACAGCTTCGCTCCGCTCTTCTTTCAGGAGGTGAGCCATGAGCGCCAACCAGTCCGATCCCACTTACAAAGTGACGGCCCAACGCCATCTCCCGATGCGTACTCGGGACGGCGTTACTCTCTACGCCGACGTTTACCGGCCCGACGCACCCGGAAAATTTCCGGTGCTGGTTTGCCGCACCCCGTACGACAAGAGCCAGGAGCTCGCGCTAACCGAAAAGGATTATTTTCCGCCTCGCGGTTATGTGCTGGTGGTGCAGGACACCCGCGGACGCTTCAGCTCCGAAGGCGACTTTTACCCGTTCATCCACGAGGCGAACGACGGTTACGACACCATCGAATGGGCGGCCGAGTTGCCATGGTCAAACGGCGTCGTCGGCACCGTAGGACAATCCTACCTGGGACTGGTGCAATACTACGCCGCCCCGACGCGACCGCCGCATCTGAAAGCGATGTGCCCTGTTTCGGGACCGGTGACGTATTTCCAAAACTGCGTCTACCGGCGCGGCGTCTTCGAGCTGGGATGGATGCTGACCTACTTCACCTTCATGGCGCGCAACACGCTGGCGCGCAAGGGAATTTACGATCGCGAGGGGCCGATCCTCGACGCCTACCTGTCGCGGCCCGAGATTCCACTCTCCGCGCTCAAGGCTGAGGAGTTCGCGCATCTTCCGCTTTCCGACTGGGCTGAACGCCTCGGCAAGGGCGCGCCCTACTTCGCCGATTACCTGCGCCATTGGACGGATGACGGCTACTGGGCCGCGACCGATCTGCGCACCAGATGCGAGACCGTCGCTGCGCCCATCCTCCATGTCGGCTCGTGGTACGACGCTTTTCAGTACGACACGCTGGCGATGTACACCGCCATGCGCGACAACGCCGCAACCCCGGAAGCGCGGCGCGGGCAGAAACTCCTCATGGGACCGTGGGCGCATCTACTGCCGTATGCGGTTCCGACTTCGCGCGGAACCGGCGACATCGATTTCGGTCCCGAAGCGAAGATCGAACTCCATGCCATCCAACTGCGATGGTTCGATCAGCATCTAAAGGGCCTCGCCACTGGAATGCTGGAAGAGCCGCCGGTGCGCATTTTCGTGATGGGCGAGAATCGGTGGCGCAACGAATCCGAGTGGCCGCTCAAGCGCACCAACTACACCAAGGTTTTTCTCCACAGTCGTGGCAGCGCCAATTCGCTCAGCGGCGACGGGTCGCTGTCGCTCGCTGCGCCCAGCAGCGACGAGGCTCCCGATCATTACATCTATGATCCAGCAAATCCGGTTCCGACTCGCGGCGGCACCACGCTCGGATTGCCGCCCGGCGTCTTCGATCAGCGCGAAATCGAGCATCGCAAGGATGTGCTCGTATATACCGGAGAGCCGCTCGCTGAGCCGCTGGAAATCACCGGGCCTATTTCGATGAAACTGTTCGCCGCATCATCGGCACCCGACACCGACTTCATGGCGAAGCTGATTGACGTGCGCCCCGACGGCTACGCACACAACCTCGCCGAGGGCGTGGTGCGCGCGCGCTTTCGCGAGTCGCTTTCGGATCCGTCATTGATCGCACCAGGCAAGATTTACGAGTACAGCATCGATATGTGGGCCACCAGCCATGTTTTCAAACGCGGCCACCAGGTGCGGATCGAGATCACCTCGAGCAACTTCCCGCGCTACGATCGCAACCCGAACACCGGCAATGATTTCGGTGTCGATCGCGAATTGCGCGCGGCCCAGCAAACGGTTTTCCATGCGCCGGGAAGCTCGTCGCACCTCGTGCTGCCGGTGATCCCGCGATAGGTCCCAAGTATCGGGGGCACGAGGCTATCGCCGCATTGGAGGCTCGCCGATGAAGAAGCAAACACTACTCGTTGCGGCTTTGGCCACGGTTTTGTTTGGCGCCTTTGCGATCTCGGGTGCGCTTGCTCATGACATGGAGGGGATGGACATGAGCAATGATTCCGCCGCCTCCGGCGACGCAGGCTCCGGGGCGGTCGGCGGGATGGGTAAGCACCTGAGCATGGGCGCGCACATGACGATGACCAAGTTGCGCGCTCCGACGGCCGAAGATTCCGCTCGCGCCGCGGTGATCCTGCAGACCATGCGCGAGCAACTTTCTAAGTACCAGGATTACAAAGTCGCCGAGGCCGACGGCTACGAACCGTTTATGGAATCGGTGCCGCAGGACGTTTACCACTTCTCCAGCAAACCCGCGACGCAGGCCGAATACCTCGGCGATGTGGACCTCAAGCGACCGGGCTCGCTGCTCTATGAGAAGAAAACTTTCGGCGGATACAAACTGGTCGGCGCAATGTATTCCGCGCCGCCCACTTACACCCCCGAGCAGCTCGACCAGATAATTCCGCTCGGCCTGGCGCGATGGCACGCGCACACCAACATCTGCCTGCCGGCGGGACTCACCGAAGCGGACGTGATGGAAGGTCGCATCATGCCGGCCCATCACCGCATGTCAGCGGAGGACCGGGGCACCTTCCACCGTAGCGACCCGCGCCTCGGATATTTCGCGGATCCGCGCTTCGGGTTCACTGGAACGATCTGGCAAGCCGGCGAATGCGAAGCGGTGGGCGGCACTTTCCACCCGCAGATTTTCGGCTGGATGGTGCATGTCTATCCGTTCGCGGGCACCGATGACGTGAAGGTAGCGTTCGGAATGGACGCGCCGTAGCGTCGGCGCTCAGTTCACTGGTGTGATCCGATACGCGCAGCGGCGGGCGCCCGCGAGAATATGATCGATGCGCTCGACGCTCACTTCGTCGCCCAGCACAGTTGAAAAAAGCCGCAGCTCCTCGCGACAGAGGCCTTGGCATGCAGTCGCGGCCGCACAAATCGGACAATGATTCTCGATCAGCAGGAATGAGCCGTCGCGCTGCCGTGCGGCTTCCGCCATATAGCCCTGCTCGGCGCGAATCTTCGCCAGCGCGCTGACGCGCGCCTCGAGCGACTTGCCGGCGGCGCGCAGCCGCTCTCCGTACGCCTTGGTCTGCAGCCGGGTTCGCTCCGCTATCAAACGCTCGATTCCGCGCTCACCGAAAGTCGCGCGAATTATCGCGAGCATCTCGACCGTCAGTTCGGCGTGCGAATCCGGAAATCGCGCCTGCGCACTTTCCGTGAGGCGCCAGATCCTTGCGGGACGGCCAACCTTGCGCCGTTCATCCTCGTAGGTGACGAGCCCACTGTCGCGCAGCGCGTAGAGGTGCTGGCGAACCGCCATCGCGGTCACCGCCAGCCGCTTCGCGATCTGGTTGGCGGCTTGAGGTCCCTTGCTTTTCAACTGCAACAGGATTCGATCAGATGCGCGATCGGACTCCATGCGAATCATCTTACCCTGAGTTCTTCATTCCGCAAGAGTTTTCTTGACATAGTTAGTAAAGGGCGTACTGTACAAATGGTCGAGGATGATTGGCCGAGCCGAAGTTCAGGAAGGTTTCCAGGAGGAACGCCATGGCCGCATTAGCCGACGCATCCGCAAGTTCTCGCGAAGCCTCTCACGAAATCTTGCGCCGCTGGATTCCCGCGGCATCGCTCGCCGAGCTCGAAAGCAAAGGGCCTCCTCACCGCCAAAGTGGACGACCAAATCGATGCGAGTGTCGCGAGCCATTTCATGATCGCGGCCGCGCGCTACTTCGCCGCGCACACGCCGACGGTGCGCGCGAAGGGACAGACCTTCCGCATCGCCGAACGGCTGCATTGCGGCGAGCACCTGTTCGACGGGGCATAACATGAATCGCGACTACGATTGCATCGACGAGGCATACTCGATCTTTGCGCGGACCGGCCCGGAATACGGTGGCGGACTCTCCAATCACGGACCGATGGCGGCCGAAGCGATTGCGGCGCTGGGCCGGCCTGATGCGGTTTTGCAGTGGACGACCCGATATGCGAAGCGCCTCGACGCGCATCCTTCCGCATCGTCGCGAATTTCCGAGGCCGACTGGCGCGCGGTGCTCGGCAAGGAAAAGCGCGTCGCCGATTGGATCGCGTTTTTCGATGAGTCGCTGACGGATGCACCATGGCGGGTGGTCCTCCAAAAATGGGTGGCGCGGCTCGCACCTGGAATCGCGGCTGCCGCATTTCATGGCGTATTGCGCACGGCGCATGCGGCGCGCTCGCTCGGCGATCGCGAAACGCCCCAGCGCATCCATGAACTCGCCGAGGGCCTCGGCTACTGGGCGGCTTCTTATCAGGCGCTGCCGGGTTCGCTCGATGGGCCCCACGACACCCTGCCCTCGCATGCAATTGAATCAGTCGAGCGGATGCCGATGGAGCGTCGCAAGGTTGGGGGCTTCCTCACCGATGGCATCGCGCAGCTCGCGACCTTTCCGCCGTTCAACAATGTGCTGGGGACGGTCGATACGCGCGGCGACCTCCCGGCTCTTTTGTCGGACCTCACCGAGACCTTTGCGCGCGTGTACGTGAAGAATGCGGTCAGCTTCGGTGGCGTCATTGCTTTCATCCACTGCGTCACGGGCACGCGAGCGGTGCGCAATCTCGCACCATATATAGATGATGCGACCGCGCGCGCGGCGGCTCGATACGCATGGCAAGCCGCGGCGGGTTTGTATGTGGCATTCGGCGTGGCCGCGCCGCCACGCGATGAGCCTGCGACGGGCGACTTCCGCGCCGGCGAATTGATCGATCGCGCGCTCGCCAACGCGGATGAGCATGCCATCAAATTCACCGAGGCCTGCATCCACGAACATGCGTTGAATCCCAAGCCGGTCTACCTCGCGGCCGCGGCGCATGCGATCAGCGCGTTGCCTCCGCTCAAGTAGCCTCGCTCACTTCGCGGGCGGGTCGAGGACCATTTGAGTCTGCGTCACAATGCCAATCAGCTTGCCCGCTTCGGAGGTGATGCGCGTTTGCCACACCATGGTGCGCCTGCCGCGATGAATCGCGGCGCACTCGGCGGTAACCTTGGTTCCAACCGGGGCCGGCGCCAAAAAGTTGGTTTTCGATTCGATCGTCGTGGTGCCCTGGCCGTCGCGCAGATTGAGAAACGTCGCATAGGCGCCGAGCGTGTCGGCAAACGCCATCAGCGCGCCGCCATGCAGCACCGCGGGATTGGTGCATAGCTCCGGACGCACCATCATCTCGGCGGCGACTCGTTCCGGCTCCGCGCTCACGATTTTGATTCCGAGCAATTCACCGAACGGCATTCGCGCCGCTTCGAGTTTCTGTTGGTCACTCATGGTGCTGATATTTCCACGCGAGGCCACGACGCGTTGTCAACCCGGCGGTGCTCTTGTAATGATGACGCTCGAGATCCCGGTCAGGGACACTTCCCAATCGAGGAGAATGCACGATGCTCAAGCCAATCATCTCGGCCGATTCGCATATCACGGAACCACCCGGCACTTACGTCGATCGATGCGATCGCAAGTTTCGCGACCGCGCGCCGCACATGGTTCGCGATCCGAAAATGGGCGACATGTTCGTGGTCGATGGGATGGAGCGTCCGGTGCCGATGGGGCTGCTGGCGGCGGCGGGCAAGTCGGCCAAGGAACTCGCGGTGGGCGGCGTGAAGTTCGACGAGATGCATCGCGGCGGATGGGATCCGGAGGCGCGCATGGCCGACCAGGATCGCGACGGCATAGCCGCCGAGGTGATCTATCCGACTGTGGGCATGCTGCTCTGCAATCATCCGGACTTCGACTACAAGAAGGCGTGTTTCGATGCGTACAATTTGTGGATCGCGGATTACTGTTCGGCGCATCCCGATCGCCTGATTGGCACCGGCCAGACCGCGATGCGTTCGGTCGAGGAAGGCATTTCCGATCTTCGCAGGATAAAGGAGCTCGGCCTCAAGGGCGTCATGATGCCCGGCAATCCCGCGGTCGCCGACTATCACGATCCCATCTACGATCCTTTTTATGAGGCCGCGATCGATATGGAGATTCCGCTGAGCTTTCACATCCTGACCAGCAAGGCCGACAGCTTCACTGCGCGCGGCCCGCGGCTGAACAATTTTCTCGGCATCATTCGCGGATGCCAGGACATCATCGGCACCTTCATTTTCGGCGGCGTGTTCGAGCGTCATCCGAAGCTCAAGCTGGTGTGCGTCGAGGCCGACGCCGGCTGGGTGCCGCACTATATGTACCGGATGGATCACGCCTACGATCGCCATCGCCACTGGATGACCGGCGCCACGCTCTCAAAAATGCCGAGCGAGTATTTTCGCGAGAATGTCTACACCACCTTCCAGGACGACTGGGTCGCGTTCCAGATGAAGGATATGTGCAACATTCAGCGCCTGATGTGGGCCAACGACTTCCCGCATAGCGATTCGACCTGGCCGTGGTCGCAGGAAGTCCTCGCCAAGCACACCAAGAATCTCACTGAGGCGGAAAAGAACTACATCCTGCACGATAACGCGGCGGAGCTGTATCATCTGAATTGATGAGCGCGGAATAGCTGCGTCAAGCCGAAGACCGCCGCCATCGCCAGCGGCGGTTTTCTTTTTTTCGAAGGCGCGACGGATTTTGCCCGCGGCGCGCTACTAATCAATGCGAACCAAAAAACGAAATCGGGGCACCGCGGTCCCAAGCGGGCTTCAGAGGTGGGTTCGCAACGGCGTATGCTGCAAGGTGAGCGCAAGCTGTTCGCGCCGGACTTGACGGTGCCAGACTATACCGAGGGCGACGAAACCTCTCTGCTGGAGCGGTTGCGACGCGGCGATTCCGCTGCCGCGCGCGAGTTTTATGATCTCTATTCGTCGCGCATCCACCGGTTCATCCTGCATGCGCTCGGTCCCGGCAACGAGGCCGACGCCGAAGACATTTTGCAGGAAACCTTCATGGCGCTGGCCGAGGCGATTCCATTTTTTCGCGGGCAGAGTTCGCTGTTCACTTTCGCCTGCGCCATCGCACATCGAAAGACGCTTTCGTTCATCCGAACCCGCGCGCGGCGCGGCGAATTCATGAAGGACCATACTATCGAAGCGGTGCGATCGATCATCGAGCCGCCGCCCGATCAGGATTTGAAAAACGCCCTCGCGTCGCTGTCATCGGACCATCGGGAGGTGCTGCTCTTGAAATACGTCGAGGACCTATCGGTGAGCGAAATTGCGGCGGTGCTTTCGCTGACCGAGCATGCGGTTGAATCGCGGCTGGCGCGTGCGCGCAAGGCGCTGAGCAAAGCGCTCGATTAAGAAACCGGAGATGAAGGAAATGAAATCTCAACACGGTGAGGCTGAAATTGCGCGGCGCCTGAAAGGGACTCGCGGGCACCAGGACGCGGCCTCCACGTGACCTGGCGTCGCGATTCGCAGCGCGCCTGAGCGAGGTCGCCTCGCGGCCCGATGTGGTCCCGATTCATCTTTGCGGCGCGAAGCTGGAAGCTCGCGCAGGCGGTACCCTCCTTGCCGCCGCGGTGAAAAATGGTGTGCGCATGATGCATGCGTGCGGCGCGCAGACGCTGTGCGCGACTTGCCGCGTGAAGGTCACCGAAGGCGTGGAGAATCTCAGCCCGATGAGCCTCAAGGAGAAAATTTTCGCTCCGATACCACTTGTCGGTCAGCCCTCGCGTGCGGCTCGCATGTCAAGCGCGCGTGCTCGGTCCGGTCGAGGTCGACGCGGTGTTCCCCTTGTGCGGGGCCTTGCCGGGAGAAGCTTGAGATGGCGTGGCCGGTAAAACTTCGTGCGGCGAGTTTCGCCATCGTCATCGGCGTGGTCCTGATGGAATCGGCAATCGCGTTGATCCCGATCGGACTGGCCCTGTGGTTTTTCGGAGCGATGAACGCGGCACGGGTGTTTCGCGTTCTGACGATAGTGGCATTCGTGGTCGCGCTAGCGATTGCGATTCACGGCGACCTCGGTCGGCAGGGTTACCGAAAATGGTGGAGGCTACACGCATGAAGCAATTGCGATGGATAAAGATCCTGCTGTGGATCCTGGGCGGAGTGTCGCTCATCAACGGTATCGAGATGTTCTTTGCTCCCTCAATTTGGTTCTTTCGCCTGGTGCCCGGCGTTCCCGAGACCGGTCCCTTCAATGCGCACCTGGTCGCGGACAGCGGAACATTTTTCATTGCGGTGGGAGTCGGGCTGCTGATCGCTGGATCAGACCCGAGACGTCATGTCGCGGCGGTGATCGTCGCCGCGATGGCCAACCTGTTTCATTCGATTCTGCACATTTACTCGCATGAGGCGGGATTGCTGTCGCTCGAGCATCTCGGCACCGAAGTCGTGGGCATCTACCTCCCGACCCTGTTGTTGATCGCGATTGTGATCGTGCTGCTGCGAAGTCCTGCGCCTCGAGTTGCTGAAGCGACTGTTCACGCAGCCTGAAAAAGGAGTGATGAGTATGCGGATTCGACCTCTGGAGCGAAACGAAGCAAGTTTTTCGGCGCGGCTGCTTTTTTCCATGGTCAAGCGGCAGGTCGGCAAAGTGCTGACGCCGCTGAAAGTGCAAGCGCATCGGCCCGGCATCATGTGGGGATTCGCGATCGCGGGAATGGCACTGGAGTTTTCCAAGAGCGCCGACAAAATCGTCAAGCGGCTGGTGACGATACGGACCGCGCAAATCGTCGGCTGCCCCTTCTGAATTGATATCAACTCTGCCGTTGGCAGAGCAGACGGAATCAGCCTCGAGAAGATTGCGGAGCTGGAGAATTTCGAGCACAGCGCGCTATTCACCGATGCCGAGAAGGCCGCGCTCCGAATGGCCGAGGCGATGTGCGAACGCAGCGTGACAGTGCCGGACAAGGTCTTCGAGGAAGTACGCCGCCACTTCGACGAGAAGGCGATCGTTGAGCTCGCCGCGATGATCGCGCTGGAAAACATGCGCGCGCGTTTCAATCGCGCACTGGAGATTCCGAGCGACGGATTTTGCGAGCTTCCTGCGGACCATCCGGCGATGCGCGCCGCGTCGGCGGGGCGATGACCTCACCCCTAACCCCTCCCCTTGAGGCCTTCAGGAGAGGGGAACCAGAGGTGCGCGGGCTCGGGCCTTCGTAGTGACAAGGAGACGCCTCGATGGCGCGCTATCTTCGAAATTTGCGGAAGTCGGGTTTGCGCTTTTCGAGGAACGCGTTTTTTCCCTCCAGCGCTTCCTCGGTCTCGTAGTAGAGCGACAGGCCGCGCAAGGCGACCGTGCCGATGCCGCGAATCTCCTCGCTGGGCGCATTGAACGATGCCTTCGCGAGTTTGATCGCGGTCGGGCTCATTGACGCGATCTTCTTCCCCCACGCCAGCGCTTCGTTCATCAGCTCGGCCGCGGGCACCACTTTGTTGACCAGGCCCATCTCCTTCGCCTCGGTCGCGGTGAACTGCTCGCACAGATACCACATCTCACGCGCCTTCTTTTCACCGACGATACGCGCAAGGTACATCGTGCCGAAGCCGGGATCGACGCTGCCGACCTTGGGCCCGACCTGGCCGAACTTCGCAGTGTCGGCGGCAATCGTGAGATCGCAAATCACATGGAGCACGTGCCCGCCACCGATCGCATAGCCATTGACCGCCGCGATGACGGGCTTGGGGATGTCGCGAATGATGCTGTGTAAGTCCTCGATGTCGAGACCGAGATCCGAGCGCACCGGATTGCCTTTGTAGCCGCCCTCTTCGCGCGTCGATTGATCGCCGCCGGTGCAAAATGCGCGGTCACCTGCGCCGGTTAGAATGACCGCGCCGACACTCCGATCAGCCCAAGCCAGCTTGAAAGCCTCGACCAATTCATCGACGGTCTGCGAGCGAAATGCGTTCAAGACGGCGGGACGATTGATGGTGATAATCGCCACCCCGTCATCGGTGCGATAGAGAATGTCGCCAAAGTCCATGGTTCCTCCTGCGTGGATCCATTGCGAGATAGGAGCCTCGCCAGAGTACCCCAAGCGATTCGCGCTCGACCACTGATGCGCCCGGAGCCCGCGCGCCGTTGGCGCCGCTGGGAGACACCAGGCCCGCTGAGGAGGCTCGAAAGCATTTTCCCCGTTTCATAAATGCCTGATAGGATTGCAGGATTGCGAAACCGGGCGACCACGGTTTCCCATCAGCAAGGGATAGTGAAAGGCAAATTCTTGAAGGACCGGCGTATATCGCGCCTACGCGCGATCCTGATCCACCGCGCGAAAACCATTCTTCGGCAAGGTCGAACAGGCTTCCAACCTCTAACTGCGCTGCTGCTCGCAACGCTATGCCTGATCGGGTGCCATCGCGGCGACTCGGGCCAGGGCTTCGGCGGACATGGGCCGGTGCCGGTCCTGGTCGCGAAAGCGGTTCGCAGGACGGTGGCGCAACGGCTTCATGCGATCGGGCGAGTCGAGGCCTACTCAACGGTCGAGATCAAGGCACAGATTAGCGGTCAGGTGATGCAGGTCCACTTCAAGGAAGGGCAGGATGTCACCAAGGGCGACCTGCTTTTCACCATCGACCCGCGCCCTTTCGAGGCTGCGCTCAACCAGGCAATTGCCGCACTCAATCGTGACAAGGCGCAGAAGCTTCAGATGGCCAATGATTTCCGGCGCTACGAAACGTTGCTGAAAGAGGGAGTCGGGTCGCGCCAGCAGTATGACGAGGCGAGGTCCAAGTACGAGGCAATCGCGGCCACCGTGGTTGCCGACGAGGCTAATGTTCAGACCGCGCGGCTCAATCTTCAGTACACTCGCATCGAGTCGCCGATCAATGGGCGCACCGGCAACCTGATTCTACACGCGGGCAATCTGGTCAAGGCCAACGCGGACACCGCGATGGTGGTGATCAATCAGGTCAGGCCGGTCTATGTCGATTTCGCGCTGCCCGAGCAGGACCTCGCGGCCGTCCGCGCCAGCATGGCGTCGCATACGCTCGGCGTCGATGTGGTCGCGCCCGGCGACAAGAAAACCGTCATCCAGGGAAAGCTGAGCTTCGTCGATAACACCGTCGATCCAACCACCGGCACCATCCAGCTCAAGGGATTGTTCGATAACCAGGATCAAAAACTCTGGCCCGGCCAGTTCGTCGATACTCACCTGACGCTCAGCGAGCGGCCGGATGCGGTGCTGGTGCCGAGCCAGGCGGTCCAGACCGGGCAGGAAGGCTCCTACGTATTTGTCGTCGATCCGCAAATGAAAGCGGCAATTCGCAAGGTCGCCGTCGGCGACACCATTGCGGGCGACACCGTCATCGAAAGCGGTCTGCGCGGAGGCGAAACCGTCGTCACCGATGGACAGCTTCGCCTGATGCCGGGGGGCACGGTGATGATCAAGAACGCCGACGGCGCAATGCAAAGGGCGGCTTCATGAATATCGCGGAAGTTTTCATCCGCCGGCCCGTAATGACGACGCTGATCTCGCTGGCGATCGTCCTGTTCGGGCTGATGGCGTATCGATATCTGCCGGTCAACGACCTTCCCAACGTCGACTTCCCCACTATCGTGGTGAATGCGGGCCTGCCTGGTGCGAGCCCCGAAACCATGGCGTCTTCGGTCGCGACGCCGCTGGAGAAGCAATTCTCCACCATCGCGGGGCTGAGCTCGATGAGCTCGACCAACATCCAGGGATCCAGCAACATAACGCTGCAGTTCGACTTAAGCCGCAATCTCGATGCCGCCGCGCAAGACGTGCAGGCGGCCATCGTTGCGACGCAATCGCAACTGCCGCTCGGGATGCCGAGTCCGCCGTCGTACAAGAAGGTCAATCCTGCCGATCAGCCGGTCCTGTATTTGTCGCTCGGCTCGACCCAGATGCCGATATCGAAGGTCGACGAGTATGCCGAGGATTATCTCGGCGAGCGAATCTCGATGGTCAGCGGCGTCGCGCAGGTCCAGATTTACGGCGCGGCGAAATACGCGGTTCGCATCCAGGTCGATCCCAAGGCACTGGCCTCGCGCGGCATCGGCATCGATGAGGTCGCGCAGGCAGTTGCGGCCGGCAATGTGAATATGCCGACCGGAATTCTCTACGGCGCACATCAACAGTTCACCGTGCAGGCGCGCGGACAACTGGTCGATGCGGCGGCGTATCGCCCGCTGATCGTCACTTATCGCAATGGCTCACCGGTGCGCCTCTCCGACGTAGGCCGCGTCATTGACAGCGTTGAAAATGACAAGACCGCGGGCTGGACCAATGGTCTGCCGTCGGTGGTGCTCGCGATCCAGCGCCAGCCGGGCGTCAACACCGTCGAGGTAGTGGACAACGTCCTGCGGCTGCTGCCGAGCTTCCAGGCGGAAATGCCTGCGGGGCTGACAATTGGAAAGCTGGGAGACCGCGCCACCACCATTCGCGCGTCGGTGAACGATGTGCAGTTCACCCTGCTGCTGACGGTTTTTCTGGTCGTGATGGTGATCTTCCTGTTCCTGCGCAACTTGTCGGCGACCATCATCCCGAGCCTCGCGCTGCCGATGTCGATCCTCGGCACCTTCGCCGTGATGTGGGTGCTCAACTACACGCTGGACAATTTATCGCTGATGGCGATCACGCTGGCGGTCGGCTTCGTGGTCGATGACGCGATCGTGATGCTGGAAAACATCGTGCGCCACATGGAAATGGGCAAGGGGGTGCTGGAGGCGTCGCTGGAAGGCTCGCGCGAGATCGGCTTCACCATCATGTCGATGACCTTCTCGCTCGCCGCGGTGTTTATCCCGGTGCTGTTCATGGCCGGGTTGCTGGGGCGGCTGTTGCACGAATTCGCGATCACGATCGGCGCGGCCATCCTGGTTTCGGGCGTGGTGTCGCTGACTTTGACCCCGATGCTGTGCTCGCGCTTCCTGCGCCCGCCCAAGAGCGAGCGCCATGGCCACCTGTACGCGGTGACCGAACGCTTTTTCGATGGTTTGCTGGATCGCTACCAGCGCAGCCTGACCTGGGTGATGCATCATCGCCGAGCCGTCATCGTTCTATCGGGCGTGATGCTGCTCGCGACAGGATGGATGTTCTACGCGATTCCGAAAGGCTTCATCCCCAGCGAAGACAACAACAACCTGATCATGTTCACCCTCGCGCAGCAGGGAATTTCCTTCGAGTCGATGAAAAAGCATCAGCTCGAGCTGGCGGCGATGGTCCGCAAAGAGCCGGCCATTCAGGATTTCTTCGCGAGCATCGGACCGGGAGGTCCCGGCGGCGCAAGCAACAGCGGCATCTTGTTCTGTCACCTGAAGCCGCGCTCGCAGCGCAAGTTGAGCGTCGATCAGCTCATCGACAAATGGCGCCCGCTCGCCAACACGATTCCCGGGCTGAACGTCTTCCTCCAGAATCCACCGCCGATTCGGCTCGGCGCGCAGTTCACCCGCAGCATGTACCAGTTCACGATTCAAAGCCCCAACACGGGCGATCTCTACCGCTACGCCCCGATTCTCGAAGCAAAAATGCGCGAGCTGAAGGACTTGCGCGGGGTTAACAGCGACCTTCAGATTTCCAATCCGCAGGTCAATGTCGAAATCGATCGTGACAAGGCGCGCTCGCTCGGCGTCTCGGCACAGGCCATCGAGGACGCGCTCTACGACGCCTACGGCTCACGGCAGATTTCCACCATCTATGCCCCCAACGACGAATATAAAGTTGAGATGGAGGTCGAGCCGCAGTACCAGGATGATCCATCGACCTTGTCGCTGCTGTATGTGCGATCGCAAACCGGACCGCTGGTGCCGCTGAGCACCGTGGTCAAGTTCACGCGAGGCGTAGGCCCGCTGGCTATCAACCATTCGGGACAACTGCCCGCGGTCACGATTTCGTTTGACCTCGCGCCCGGAGTGTCGCTCGCGAAAGGCCTCGACGAGGTGCAAAAGCTTGCGCGCGAGACCCTGCCGGCATCCTTCACCACCAGCTACCAGGGCACCGCGCAGGCCTTCGAGGATTCGCTGAGCGGACTCGGGATGCTGCTCCTGATGACGATTCTCATCATCTACCTGGTGCTGGGAATCCTGTACGAAAGTTTCATCCATCCGATCACGATTTTGTCGGGCCTGCCATCGGCCGGTTTCGGCGCACTCGTGACGCTATGGCTGGTCGGAATGCAATTGGACCTGTTTGCCTTCGTCGGAGTCATCATGCTGGTCGGCCTGGTCAAGAAAAACGCCATCATGATGATCGACTTTGCGCTCGACGCGCAGCGCACCGAGGGCAAGACCCCCGCCGAGGCAATTTTTGAAGGCGCCATTATTCGTTTCCGCCCCATCATGATGACCACGATGGCGGCGCTGATGGGTGTGCTGCCGATCGCGTTGGGCGTCGGTGCGGGCTCGGAGTCGCGCCGTCCGTTGGGGGTCGCGGTGGTCGGTGGCCTGGCCTTCTCGCAGTTCCTAACCCTCTACATCACGCCCGTAGTTTACACCTACATGGAAAGCTTCCAGCATCGGCTCGTTTCGTGGCGCAAGGCACATCATCTGGTATTGCCCGGCGAGGCAGCCTCTATAGAAGCCACCTCGAACCCGGACCAGGAACGTCGGCGCGCCGCCTCCTAGACCCGAGACCTGGAATCAAATGGATACTGTCGCGGCGTCGAAATAATACAAAAAGTAGCATAATGATGCTTTAGCCTATTGCTCCGTCTGACTGCACCAGTCAGACTCTCCACTGATGCGGGAGTCTGCGCTGACTCGCTGGATAACGCCGGGTATTACCAGGAAATTTGTGTATCTGAATTTCCTGCTCTTCATTTTGGCGGTCACCCTCACCATTCTCACCATGTTCACGGTTACGATTATCTCCGGCGTGCGTGCTTATGTCGCCGGCGAGGGACTCTACGCGAAGTATCAAAAGGACGCGGTCTTCTATTTACGTCGCTACGTGCAGGCCGCCAACGAGCTCGATTACCAGCGCTTCTCCGACGCGATTTTGGTTCCGCTCGGAGATGGCAACGCGCGCCGCGCATTGGACAAGCCCTCACCCGATCGCGACAACGCCGCGAGATTTTTCCGCGATGGGCAAAACTCTCCCGCCGACGCACCCTCGATGGTCAAGCTTTTTCTGCGCTTTCGGCACCTGAGTTTCATGGCTGCGGCGATTCATATTTGGAAGGACGCCGATGCACTGACCGACCAGCTGGCAGACCTCGGCCGCAAGGCGCATGAGCAAGTCGCCACCGGGCGGCTTTCCGCAGAGGAACGCGCCGACCTGATCCGTCGTATCGATGATCTGAACGAGCGCCTCATCGTATTGGAGAACAACTTCTCGCAGACCCTGGGCGAGGGCTCGCGCTGGATATCCGGAATCGTCTTCAAGGCGCTGCTGCTCGCCGATCTGGTTCTGCTGGTGGTCGGGTTCGTGGCTTCCACAATTCTCGGGAGATCGGTGGTCAAGGAGATCGATGGGATCTCTTCGGCGGTCGGCAGGATTGCGCAGGGCGACCTCTCGAGTCGATGCGCGGTGGAGGGCGGGAGCGACGAGTTCGTCCGGCTGGCCGCGGGGGTCAATCAGATGGCCTCCAGCATCGAGCACGCACAGCGCGAATTGAAGCACGCGCGCGACAACGCCTTGCAGGCCTCGCGGGTCAAGTCGGAGTTCCTCGCCAACATGAGCCATGAGATCCGCACTCCGCTCAATGTCGTGCTCGGATACACCGACGTGCTGGCGGACGAGGTTGACGCGCAGGAAAACGAAGACATGAAGGAGCACCTCGACGCGATCCGACGCGCTGGGCGGCGCCTCAATCGAACCATCCAGGGAATTCTCGATTTCTCGAAAATCGAGGCACGCGCGTTCGAATTGCGTCCGCAAACCGTCAAGCTCGCGACCATGCTGGAGCGTCATGTGGACGACATCAGGATTCTCGCCGAGCAGAAGAATCTCAGACTCCGATGCGTCATTGACGAGCTCAAAGCGACGGTGCTGTTCGACGAATATTGCCTATCCGGCGCGCTGACCAACCTTCTTCAAAATGCCATCAAGTTCACCGAGGAGGGCTTGGTGACGGCGAAGCTGTATCGCGGATCCGATCGCGCCCTGAAGCTCTCGGTTACCGACACCGGCATCGGCATCGAGCCCGCGTATCTGGCGCGCATTTTCGAGCCGTTCTCGCAGGAGGAATCCGGCTATACCCGCCGCTTCGAGGGCAACGGCCTCGGCCTCGCGCTGACGCGAAGCTATCTGCATCTCAATAGCGCGACGATTTCCGTGCAGAGTCAGAAGGGGCAGGGCTCGACCTTCACGATCACTTTCTCACCGGAGTCGGAGCTCAGGCTGACTGCCCCGGATCCATCAGACCCCAAGCCGACCAACGGAACGGCCACTTCGCCGACCGGGCGGCGCCCTTGCATCCTGGTGGTGGAGGACGATCCTGACAATCAGATTTTAATTCGAACCATCCTCAAGAAAAGTTATGACGTCCGCCTGGCCTCTTCAGCCGACGAAGCGCGACGCGAACTCGAGGCACCGGACCATCAAATCGAACTGATACTGATGGACTGGTCGCTCAAGGGCGAGGAGGACGGCGTGACGCTCACCCGCAATCTGCGCCTGGACGAGCGTTATCGGAAAACCCCGGTGGTCGCGCTCACCGCACACGCATCACCCGAGGATCGCAAGCTCGCGAAGGCCACCGGCTTCGATGCATTTCTGGGCAAACCGGTCGATCGCGACGAACTGTTCCGCACCCTCGATTTGCTGGTGCACTGATCCGGGCAGCCGAGTTCGCGACGCTATTTTGGTCCGCGATTCTCGATTTAATCCAATTTGTAAAAACGGATCGCGTTGTCGGTCAGGATGTTTTGCTGCGTGGTCGCAGGAAGTTTGCTGATCGCGCCGCGTACTTCCTTGAGCACACCTGGGTAAATGCAGTCGAAATGCGGATAGTCCGAACCCCATAGGACATTGCGCTCGACTCCCAACCCAACCATCGCGGCCAGCGTGCTCTCGTCGGGATCCATCGTGAGATAGCACTGCTCGATGAAGTATTCGCGGGGACGCTTTTTGAGCCACGGCACGTAGGTTCCCATCTTTTCGAAGTGACCGTCCATGCGATCGAGCCAGTAGCCGAGCCATCCGATACCTGATTCCAGAAACGCGACCTTAAGGCCTGGAAACTTCGCCAGCACACCTCCGCAGATCACATCCATGCAGGCAGCCTGCTGTTCAAACGGATGACACACCATGTGGAAGAAAAACGGATCGCGATAACGGTCCGCACCCATCGTCGGCATCTTGGTGCCGAAGCTTCCGTGCACCGCGACCGGAATATCCAGTTCCTGCGCCTCACGCCAGAACGGATCGTATGCGGGATCGTTCAGCCGTCGTCCGTTGAACGGATTGGGCCGGATGAAAACCGCCTTGAAATTCAGTTCCTTAACCACGCGGCGCATCTCGCGAATCGATTCGTCGACGCTCTGGAGCGGCATCGGCGCGACGCCATACAGACGCTTGGGCGAGGCCTTGCAGAAATCCGCCAGCCAGTTGCTGTATGCGCGGCATGCCGCGGCCGCCAGAAGTGGATCATCGATATCGCCGTACAGCAGCATCAGCGACGGATACATCACCGCCACATCGATGCCCTCTTCATCCATCACCTTGAGGCGATGGCGCGGATCATAGCTGCCGGGCAGGACGTCGTCCCAGGTGAGTTTGCGTGCGCGTGCGAGATCCTCGAGGCCGCCGGGAACCATCGAGGCCGTGATCGGAAGCGACGGACGGCTGCGATTTTCGCCGGCAATCCAGAGTTCATCCATCCCGTCGCGATTGCGTCGGACCTGGATCATCTGTTCACGAAACGCAGGCTCCGTGTATTCCTCCCACACGCTGCGAGGTTCGACGATGTGGCCGTCGGAATCGATTATCTGCGCCATGGCATCCTCCGCTGATATCGGAGTCAATGTCGATAGGCTTCCGAAAGTCAAGCTCACCGATGCCCGGTCCCACGCGGAGGAACGAGCCGGGGCTGCTCACGATCCGAAGACTGAACCCAGGTACTCGTCCAGCGCGCTCGCAGTCGCAGGCTCGCTTCGGTAGCCCACGTAGCCGTCAGGCCGAATCAGGTAAAGACTCTCTTTGTCGATGCCGTAGCGATCGTGGAGCACGCATTGCGGATCCCCGATCAGTTCGCCCTTCAGATCGAGACCAGGCGGAATCGCATCGGCACCCTCGGCGATGAACCATACCTTGAACAATCGGCGCCAGCGGTCGTGTATAGATCGCGAAAGCTCCGCCATCCTGCGCCACGATGCTGCCTCATGATATGCGCCGGGGAACAGCAGCAGCGCATGTTGCGGTCCCCTAAGCAGATCGAAGAGCGTGGTGGTGCGCCGGCCATGGAGGAGCGGCTTCGCATCGAGCGCCTGCGTGCCGGCACGCGGTCCTTGTGCGAAGCGGCGTGCGCCGGTGTGATGCTCGCGGCAGATGGGGCTTTTCGAGTAGTCGAGATCGAGCTGTTCCTGATGCAGCTTGAGCTGCCTGGCCACCTCCGGCGGCACCGTCAGATTGAAATAAAGCTTTTGCCGCTGCTCGTCAGAAAGATCGCGAAAAGCTTCGGCTTGGTCGGTGCGCATTTTGCTGAATTTGATCACGTCTTCCCCGACCGGACGCCGTTCCTTTTCATAGCTATCGAGCAGGCGCTCGGATGCGTGACCGTGGTGGACCAGCGCCAGCTTCCACGCCAGGTTGTACGCATCGTGAATGCCCGTATTCATCCCAAGGCCCGCGAACGGACTGTGAATGTGAGCCGCATCACCGGCCAGAAAGACCCTGCCGTGGCGGTAGTGGCGCGCGCTCCGATTGTTGACCCGATAGTATCCGAGCCACTGCTCGTCGATGAGCTGTATTTTCAGGTGTGTTCGCGCGTCCACCATAGCCTGCACTTCTGCCAAGCTGGGTTTCTCGGTTGCCGAATCATGCAGCGAATCGACGTCGCCCCCGATAAGCCATCGATCTTCCGGAAGCGGGATCAGAAACAGCACCCCAGCATCGCTGACGAACAAGTTGAGTTCGTCGTGGGCGAGCGAGCTGTCCAGGCGCACATGGCCAATGAAGAACTGATGGGGGTCTTCGGTGCCGGGAAAATGCAGCCGGTTGAGATGTCGGACTCTGCTATGCGCGCCATCGCATCCGACCAGCCACGGAGTTCTGACTATCTCCTCGCTTCCGTCCGGACGCCTTATCGTCGCGACAACATGGTCCCCCTCTTCGATGAAGGTCAACAGCTCGGTTTCGCGTTCCACTTTGACACCTAAACCGTTCAAGAGGTGTTCCAGTTCTTGCTCGGTTTTGCACTGCTCGATACTGATGCTGAAGGGAAACGGGCTTTCGATGTCGTCGGTGCTGGAGTGCAGAATGCGAGTGCCGTTGGCGTACTGGCTCATTCCGCGCGTTCGTACCCCTCGTTCGACGATGGCTGCGACGATTCCGAGATCGTCGAAGATTTCGAGGGTGCGCACGTGGAGCGAAGTTGCGCGGCAATGAGGGTCGATTGCGGCGCGCTTTTCGATGATACGCACAGGAGTTCCATGACGAGCGAGTACACAAGCCATAGCCAGACCCGTCGTGCAGCCGCCCACGATCAGAATCGGCGAATTTGATGCCATGCTTCCCCCAACTTGAGACGAAACGATTACTTAGCAGGTAATCGACGCGCGTGATGCTCAACACTATTTTCGTTACATGGAAAGTTTGCGCAATAGCAAGGCAGTCGTGAAGTGGCAGTCTGGACGGAGCAAAATTGGTTTCACGCCCGACGAGATTGATCCCGACGCTGTGAAGATCCTCAACGATGCGGGTTTCGTGTGGGATTCCCACACGCTCGGCTTCCGGAGGAGCACGGGCGGCCGTCCGGCCGAAGCGTTCTCGACCGTCGATCTCCGCTTCATGCGCGATCAGAAGCTCGTGGTGCCCAGTCCTTTGAGCAAGACCGAGCGCACCGGACAGTTGCAGCGGCTGCGGATTCTTATCCAGAGTATGGACTAGGCTGAGACGGCTATACGATCTCGCCAATCACGTCGCCGACCACGCGGAACGGAAACGCGATCACTGTCCAAACGAAGTGACCGGTCGCGCCCAGCAGGCTGTCGTGATCATCGTCAGAAGTGGTGGTAGTCGTCGTCGATGATGCGTTGTCCGGATAGGTTCGGGTGGTAGTTGTCTCGGTGTGCTGCGAGGAGCATCCGGGCATGATGGGAACTGCCAAAGCGAACACTGCGACCAGGAGTAGGAGCTTGAGGTGACGCATGATGAGGACTCCTTTAGTAGTTACAAGTTTAGACGAAACTGGTGAGCTGATAAATTGGCTAAAGGTACCGGATCACGCAAAATGAGGCTGCGCGCCGGTTTTCATGCGACGCGCCGAATCCATCCGGCGAACAAACCCGGGCCATCTACCAATCCCGTGCGTCATTGCAGAGTCGCGACGGTCTTGCGATCATTCCATTTGGGCCTCATTCACACCCGCTGTCGGGTGCGCGCTTAACTAACAAACTTGCGGCCCGCATCATTTTGGAAAAGCGCATTCTGGTTGTAGAAGACGATCGCACCACTCGCGACGCATGGTCCGAGCTCATCGCGGCGTGGGGCTACAAAGTCAAAACCGCGGAAAATGGCGAAATCGCCCTGGCCGAAGTCGGCGCCTACGATCCGCATATCCTCCTGCTCGACCTGAACATCCCGAAGAAGAACGGCCTGGCAGTCTTGCAGGAACTCAACGAACGCGGCTTGCGCATCCCTACCATCGTAATCTCCGGACAGGCCGAGATCTCCGACGTCGTGAAGACCATCAAGCTGGGCGCCTATGACTATTTGCGCAAGCCGGTCGACACCGCGCATCTCAAGGTGATGCTCAACAACCTCGCCGCCCACATCACGGTTGCCGAAGAAAACGAGCGCCTGCGGCGCCGACTGATGGAGGCCGGCAAGCTCGGTCCGATGATCGGTCAGTCGCGCGCGATGCAACAAGTAATGGTGCAGGTAAAACAGGTCGCACCAACTTCGGCCTCGGTCCTGATTCGGGGCGAAAGCGGTACCGGCAAGGAAATAGTCGCGCGCACCATCCATGAGCTTTCACAACGCGCGCAGGGGCCTTACGTCGCGATCAACTGCGCCGCACTGCCCGAGAACCTGATGGAGAGCGAGCTGTTTGGGCATGAGCGGGGCGCTTTCACCGGCGCCGACCGCCGTCGCGAGGGATGCTTCGAGCTGGCCAACGGCGGCACCCTGCTGCTCGATGAAATCGCCGAGATGAAGGTGGAATTGCAGGCGAAGTTGCTGCGCGTGCTCGAGGAGGGAACCCTCCGGCGAGTCGGCGGCACCGTCGATGTGCCATTGGATGTTCGGGTGCTGGCTGCCACCAATCGCAACGTAGAACAATCGCTCGGAGATGGCCGCTTTCGCGAGGACCTTTACTATCGTCTTAACGTGTTCTCACTTGAACTGCCCACGCTGGATCGACGGCGCGACGACATCCCGATGCTGGTCGATCATTTCATCCGGGAGCTGGGCTCGCAGATTCGCAACGACATCGTGGGCGCCGATAACGATTGCCTGCAGGCACTCAAGGAGCGGCGGTGGCCGGGGAATATCCGCCAGTTGCGCAACGTTGTCGAGCGCGCTTTGGTAGTGAGTCGCGGGCCGCTGCTGGGCGTGGGAGATTTGCCGCCCGAGTCGCCGGCGGGGGCCGAAGCGGCGCCTTCGTTCGAAGTTCCCCTCGGCAGCAGCATCGAGCGAGTCGAAAAAGATCTCATTCTGCGCACCATCGATCTCACCGATGGGAACAAGGCGCGCGCGGCCGAAATTTTGGGAATCAGCCTCAAAACCTTGTACAACCGCCTCGAGCGGTATCAGTCAGAAATGCGATCGGCTAAGCTTGGATAGCGTCAAAATCAGCCCCAGGAAGCGCGTAATAACGACTTTCGCACGGACTTTCTTGATGGGTTTTCGCGTCAAGCTGGCTCTGGTGTTCGCTTCTCTGCTGATCGTGGCCGTAACCGCCATCAGTGCGCTCGAGTTCGAGCGTACCACCCACATGATGGTGTCCAATCTGAGCGATACCGGCGTTGCCCTAGCCAACCAGATCTTCGAACAGATGCGTGTCGCGCTTTCGCAGCATCAGGGCGACGCGTTTGCAAAGTTGCACGATGACCCGGCGATAGCGTCGTCGCTCAGATCCGCGCAAGCCTTCACCAAGGGTGTGGTGTACGCGCGGATCGAGTGGGTCGACGGCTCTTTGATCGCGGGGACTCCGCTCGACTCTCCAGCCGCGTCGATTCCGGTCCGTCCGTTCGAGGAGTTGTCAGGTCAGGTCGGCGGATGGTTCGCGGCGGGGCAGTTGCGCTCGCTGTTCGGCGACCGCATCTACGAAATCAGCCGCCCGGTGGAGCTGGATGGCCGGCCATTTGCCGTCATCAAGGTGGGACTCTCGACCGCGCTCATCGAGCGCGAGGTGCGCGGGACGCTGCACGGTATCGTGACGGTGGCGATCGTGGGCGTGATCCTCGCACTGGCGGGTGGCGCGATCGCCGGGGCGTTCTTTTTGCGGCCGGTGGCCGCTATCGCCAGTGGGGTAGAGGACTTAACCAGCGGGCGCGGAGATTTTCGGGTAAGCGTCGCAGCGCACGACGAGTTCGGCACGCTGGCGGAAAAGTTCAATCAACTGTCGCGGCGAATAAAGAACGACCGCGCGCAGTGGGAAACCGAGCGCGGCCAGTTTTTCAATATCTTCAGGTCGATCACGGATGCCCTGTTGCTCCTCGATGCCCGCGGCCATGTGCTTTTCGCCAATGGCGAGGCGCAGGGAAAACTGGGATTGCCCGCGGGCGGCCTTGCTGATGGGCGACCGCTGAATATGTTGCTGGGAAGGGAGCATCCGCTCAATCGGATGATCGAAAGCGCCTACACTGTCGGCAGCGAGGTGCGCGATGTCGCGATCGAGCTGGGGCGCGGCGCCTCTGCGATGCGGGTGCTGGTATCGATATTCTCCCTGGGCCAGGGACCCGAGCCGCCTGGACTGCTGGTCATCGTGCGCGATCTCGATCCAGTTCAGGAACTAGAAAATGTGGTCAATTATTCGGGCCGGCTCGCGCGCCTCGGCGGCCTGATCTCGGGTGTCGCCCATCAGATACGAAATCCACTCAATGCGATGAATCTTCAACTCGAGCTGCTTAACGAGGAAGCCTCGCAGGGCAAACCGGTGGAAGCGCGCGTGATGAAGGTGCGCAACGAGATCATCCGCCTCGATGAAGCGATCAGCGCGCTGCTTCGATTCATGCGTCCCGAGCAACTGAAGCTGGCGGAAATCGAACTCGGCGATTTGCTGCATGAGGTGGGGATCGAGGTTGAACGGCCTGGTATTACGGTGAAACATACCCTTGATGCGGTCGCTTCGCGCGTCACCGCCGACCGCGCATTACTTGGTGAAGCGTTGCGAAATATCGCCAAGAATGCGGTTGAGGCTATGCCCGAAGGCGGCGAAATCGAGTTCGAAACGCAACTGTCCGATGACGGGTTCGTGGAGGTTTCGATCAAAGATCACGGACAAGGAATTACGGCGGAACATCTCAGCCACATCTTCAATTTATATTATACGACCAAGGAAGGCGGCAGCGGTTTGGGTCTCTCACTGGCGTTGCGGGCGGTTGACCTTCACTACGGCATGATGGAAGTTCAATCCAATCCGGGCGCGGGAACCATCGTCAAGATTAAACTTCCGGCGGGGGACACCCTCGCGCAGCAATTGCCTTCCGGAACCGCAATTCATTGAGCGACTGTCGTGCCACGATCAGCGTCACAAAAAGCCCTCATCATGTTTCTGGCGGTGACGCTCGGCGGATGCTCGCCGTTCTATGTCGATTGGGACCGTCGCACCATTCGTACCGCACCGGAGGTCATCTCACCTGCCGCAGCACCGGCACCCATCGCAACCCGTCCCGAAGCTGTTGCGCCGCAGCGCCAAAACCTGTTGGTGCGTCCTCGCAAACACAAGCCGCGCACCGCTCCTTCCGATACGAAAGAAGTGATCGTCGAACCGGAGACTACCCAGGATTCTTTGGCGCCAATGGCGACCCCGACCATTTCGATATCGGAACCCGGCGGCACCAATCGAGCGGCCGAGAAAGAGATCGCTGCCACCAGCCAACGACTGGCAAGCTTCGACCGAAATCGCCTCAGCGGCCCGTCGCTCGCCACATATGACGCGGCGAACGGGTTACTGAACCAGGGCAAGCAGGCTCTGGCAGAGAAGGATTACGTCGCGGCTTCGGGGTTCGCGCAGAAGGCTTCGGTTCTCGCCGAAAAGTTGCAGGCAGTGACCGCGCGCTAGTCGTGAATCGATGCGAGGCGCGAATCTCCCCGCGGCAGTATTCAGGCGGGTTTGTGCGTGCGGAAATCGCGCATCGCGCGAGCCCGAACGTCGCCGAGAAATGCGGAAATCGTCTCGCGCATGATTCTCATGATGAGCCATCGAAAGCGAATGCCGCGAGAATTGAGCCGATCAAAAATCTCAATCACATCGCGAAACTCATGCGAAACTGAGTTGACCAGCAACCGCTTCTCACGAAGTTCCGCGACTTGGGTCAGCCGCGCCAGGACCTCGGCATCGCTCAGGTCCTCCGCGTGACCGGCTGATTTGGCACGATCGGCAAGCGACTGTAATTTCAGGCGTCCCTGCGGGGTGCGCGGATCGTTGGCAAGAATCCGAGGCACCGGGATGAAACGGTTCTCGTCCATCCCTTGGTATTCGGCCAGAAAGCGCGAGTTTCCTTCCCCCTCGACGTCGAAGCGAATGTCGTAGCGTTGGGTCACCCTGCCCCACTCCGGCTCCGGGCGCCTTCCCCACCAGCACGGGCGTTTACCGAACAGCAGGCATAGCGAGGTGAGCCGCTGCTGGCCGTCCGCAATCCACGATCGCGAATCTAGCGCTTCGGACGGCGCCGCCCATAAGAGCACGAAGCCGGTGGGATAGTTACGCCACATCGAATCGGCCAGCATCGCGGATTGGAACGGCTTCCATACGAAGCCGCGCTGAAAATCCGGCATGTCCCACCATCCACTGACGCATCTTTCCACCGCGTCGACGAGCTTGAGCGTGTCAAACCGGTAGGTCGCATTCGCGCTTTCACCGGCGACCGATGCAGTTGGCTCGGAGGTCAGCAGGTTGCCCAAGGCGGCTGGCTCACCCGTCGATAGCGGTTTTGATCTCAGGCGCATTCGAGCTGTACTGACTCGCTTTTCTTGTCGAACAATTCTCGCGCGATTTCTTCCAGCGATCGCCCCGGGAGTCCTTTGGCGGAAGCGAATTCCAGCACCTCATCGAAGTGCGCGAAGGTTCCGCCCCGCTCAACGATTCGAGAACCGCGCCGCAGCCGCACGTCCTTGGGATGGGCGAATCCCAAAATCGGCATGCCCAGCGCAGCGATCGCCAGCATCCGGTCGCGGGTCAGGAAATCGGATTCGTAGCGATGCAGGAAGCGCAGTCCCGACTCGTGAACGCACGCCGCACTGCAATAGCTCAGATACTCGGGCGATCCGGGATTGCGTTCGTCATGCCGAGGCTGCTCCGCTCCGGCGAGAAATCCTTCCTTGAGAAGCAGTTCCTCGGTGCTCGGATGCGCGCGTTCGTAGGGGAAAATGATCACGGGCTGAAGCTTGATACCGTAGCGTCGCGCGTTCATCGCCATCGCGCGCTTCCCAGCATCCAGCTCGGCAACCGGGGCGTCGATTTTTTGATGATCGATGTGCCGATGCATTCCATGCCACACGAATCCCGCGCCGTGGCTCTTGAGAATTTCTACGTATCTCCGGCTGATCCATCGGCTGGTAGGAATCCATGCACAATCGAGGTGAAGGTCAGCGCCGCGACTTTCGACGTATGCAAAAAAGTCTTTCAGCATCGATTCGTTGAAATAGTCGTATCCAAGCGGGATGTCATCGATAGTCAAATTGAATGCCACTTGCCTTTCCAGGTCGCGCCCCGCCGCCCAATCCACCGCGATCAGCGCGCTGACGTTGATGCACCTTTGCACCGGATCGGCCATTCGCCAGATGAGTGGCGTATCGGAACTCTCGTCGTCCGGCTGAACATCGCAAATGACCGCACCCCTTCCCGCCCGATATGCAAAAACGACCGGAGACTCGAGGCTGTCGTGACGTGCAACGAGAATCGGTTCGACAGGGCCACTGAAGTCGCCGGCACAGTTGAGCATGCCGCCGAATGGAGATTCCTCGCCGCGCAGTATCGCGGGAATCATCGCATGGTGCGTGAAACTATAGGCCTGCAACTGGTGGGCACGGCCGACCGTAAAGGAAACGTCGACTATCGGTGCGAGCTGATAGCGGACACCATCGTCGAAGCCGCCGCGGATATACAGCGTCGCGCCACCGGTGACTTCGGCACGAAGGACTTCGCGCTCGCGCGGCGTCATCCGCTTGAAATCAGCAAAGCTGGTTGCGACTAGAGCATCGCAGTCGCCGGACAGTGATCCGTCAGCGATAGGACCCACCCGCAATCCGAGGCCACGAAGTTCAGCGAATTGCCCCGCCAGCGTTTGAACGCGGCCGTCCGGCTCAGCGATGAGCCAGCACCTTTGGTTCTCGCGGAGGTTGCGCATGAGCTTTTGAACCGTTTTTCGCCGCTTCTTCCTTCACTTCGATCGCACGGCGCTGATTGGATTCGAGCACCGCCTCGAGCAAGGGTGCGGATTCGACTTGCAATAGCAGATTGATGTTCGGGATGACGCAGTGTCCGCCGATGAAGCCGGGGAAATAGCGTTGACGGGGCAGGAACGCGACCTCTTCAAAAAACTCGGTTGCTTCTTCGTAGTCGCCGCCTGCGCGCTGGACATAGCGATTGAACTCCTGCGCCCACGCAATGATAACCCCGAAATAGGTGGTCTCACCCAGCTTGGCGACTTCCAGAGTTTCGGGCTTTTCCAGTTTGCGCGTCTTCATTCCATGTTCCTGGAAATGCGCCGCCGCCTTATTAGCCCACTCCTCCTCGCCTGCCGCGACGAACTTTACGTAATGCAACAGGTCCTTCGCCATCTTCACGTGCTTGCCGCGGACCGGGCTGTAAGCTATCGGGCTTGCAGTTTTTTCCGAGATTGACCTGGTGGTGCCGGGCAGCACGGTGCTGTTGATGATGGTAAGTTCCGGTTTGAAGCGCCGGATGTATTCAATCGCTAGCGGTTCGAACTGGGTACGCGAGACGAACGGAATGCAGATATGCATCACCCCGATCGGATCGTCGAACTCGCAGCGCTCGATATCATGTTTGAGTACCGGATGCTTGCGTTCGAGTACTTCGGCCAAGGCGCCGCCGACTTCCCCGAGTCCGACGACGAGCGTTTTACGGTTACTGGACATCATCCCTCCATGCGTGCGCTTGCCACGCCGGCAGCCTTTCGGTTCTCTACAGAATGTACATTTTCACGACGTGGCAATATTGAGTCTATAGCGCGGTAGAACTCGCCGCGCTGATTTGGCCAACTGATAACGTCTACAACCTGGCGAGCGTTCTCCGCGTAGCTCCGCCGCAACTCAGGCGAGCGGTACAACTGCTCGATCGCATCCGCCAAATCATTGATGTCGCCCGGCTTGAAGAAACGTACCGAGCCATTGCCGAAATAGTGCTCGACCGCCTTGAGCCGGGGTGCGATGGCGGGGATTCCCATCATCGCAAACTCCAGCAACTTCACCGGAAGCATCAGATGAGTCGCGCTGCTCTCGCGATTAGGCACCAGGCCGAGATCCGCGGTGCGCAGCACCTTGGGCAACTCCTCGATCGGAATCATATCCTTGAAGATTACCCGATCCTGCAAGTTGAGTTCAGTCACCAAACGGTGAATCTCGCTGAGGTAATCCCCGGCGCCCAGCGCGAGCAGCCGCAGTTGCGGAATCCGATCTCGGAGCAGACCGACCGCACGCACCGCGAGGTCGAGGCCCATCCGATGCGTGATGGTGCCATGACAAACGACGGTGAAGGTGTTCGGGTCTTTGGTCCCCGCACCGTTGGCGACAAAGATTCGATCGTCCGGGGAATTGAGAACCACCTTTATCTTGTCGGCCCGGATTCCATAATCCACCAGGCGTTGGCGATGCGGCTCATGGACCGCCAGCACCAGGTCGGCACACCATGCGCTCAGGCGCTCCTCCATCTTCATGACTGGAATGCCGAACGTCCCCAGCCATCCGGGGAATTTGTCCCGATACAGTTCGGGCATGGTGTCGTGCACGTCGAGCACCAGCTTGGTTCCGGCGCGCCGAAGCGGAAGAGCCGCGAGGATCGCAGCATCGGGCATGGTGCATACGATCGCCAGGTCATAGGGACGATCGCGCGAAAGCTCCATCGCCTTGCGCGCCGCGGCGACAAAGAAATTGACATAGCTCTTCAGGTACGATGTGCGACTCGAGCCTCGATAGCGGGGTATTTCCAGCCCAACAACGTTTACACCGTTGATCAGCCCGGTCTTTCCTGCTGCCAGGGTTATCGCGTCAACCTGATCGCCACGCCGGGCCAATGCCTCGGCGTGGCGTTTGACGCGGCCATCATGAATATACGTGGTGTAGGCGATTACTAATGCACGAGCCACGTAGCGGTCTCCTTCAGCCGGCAAACGATTCCTCGCTCACGCGCCGTGCAACGGCGCGACGTGCGGCGAGGCCTTCGATAGAGGGCTTTCCGTCTTTGATTATGAGGTTCATTCGCGCGCGCTCGCGCCACCATTGCGCAACCTCGCGGGGAAGCGCGCGCCAGGCATCGAAATCGGATAGCACTTTCAGCAGTTCTTCGTACGCGTTCAGGCTCTCACCCTCCCCGGAATAGTCGGGATGAGTCAGGGTGAGAATCATCCCACCCAGAGAGCGGATCCAATGGGCCTTGGTCACCCAGGTCGAAAGCGGATTGCGCCGCACCAGGTGAATCAGCGTGTGATCCTGCGGCAACGTGTAGGGCAGCTCCACCATCTGAGAGAGAAAGAATGGAAAGAGGCTGCAGGTTCCACCCGGCTGCGGTTCGTATGGATCGGTATCCGAGTAACTCGAGTCATACTCGAACGCCATGGTGCCGATCCATTCCGCATTACGCAGGGTGGACGGGCCGCGAAAGCCGCGCAGGTCGTGCTCGCCCGCCAGCCGTTCGACCAGCATCTTGCACACTTCAAAGTCATGACGGCTGCGAAACATCCTGCCATCATGCGCGAGTCCGTGGGCGCCGAACTCGAAGCCCCGCGCGCGCAACCGCTCGACCGTTTTCCAATCGATCGGATACTGCGCCAATGGAACATTCCATGACGACTTGAATCCGTAGCGCTCCTCAATGTCGGCCATCCGTTCCATACGGGCGAACCCCGCAGGACTCTCGATGTCGTGGGTGAGCGAAATGCAGCAAGGCTTGCCGCTGGGCCAAAACGCGATGTGCCACGGATCTTCTTGACCGATGGTCCTGAGACTCGCGCGAAGCCATTGATGCCACACCTCCACCAGTGCGGTCTCGCATGGCCAGTTGGGGAACACGTCGCGCAGGCGGGTGCGAATCGCCGCGTAGTTCATCCAATGGCGCAGGAGCAATGGAATGAACTTCTTGATCCGGTAGTAACTCATGACTGTCGAAGAAGGCATTCGCTTGTGTGGTGACAAATACTCTTCGAACAGATACCTGCGGATGACGGTTTCAGAGTCCTCGATGGACTGCTCGAGTTGAACACGATAGTTCTCGGGCAGCTTCCAGAACGAGAACGCGTCGTTGCGGTAGTCGGCCTGCTCGTCGAAGCGGCGGCCCTCGGTAACCATATTGGAGCGGTCGGATACGATGCTTAGCGCCATACCGACTCCAACATTAAGAGACGTCTCAGTTGTTGCCTGCGAATGAACTTGACCAGTTCCGGCGATGCAATTTTTCGATTCCGTCGCAAGTACCCCTCCATGTAGCCCGCCAACAGGTACACTCCCCCGATTACGGGCGGCCACGAGAACCCGCGCTTGGCAGCGCGCATCATGAGAAACAACGGGTGATATCCAACGTTGTAGGCGGCTCGACCCGCCGCCAGATGCCCCTTTAGATAGCCGCCGGCCGAACCCTGTGGCCGATGATGATAGGCGCGAACATGCCGGAAGCTGCGGCTCTTGAAGCCGAGCATCATTGCGAGAGCTTCATCCAGGGTATCCCAGCCCAGGCCGGAGGAGAGTCCCCCGATCGCTTCGAAACATGCGCGCGAGTACATCTTGACCGCGCCGCGGGTGTGGAAAGCAGGAGATCTTATTTCGCGCCAGGCCGTACCCTCAGGCTCGAACAGCGTCGAGCCAACGATTCCGAGCTTGGGGTCGCGCTTGAATTCAGCGGCCAGCAAGTCGGCAAAATCAGGCTTGAAACTGATGTCGGCATCGATCCGCAAAATCGCGTCGTATTCCTCCCATACTTCTTTGGGCAGGAATTGCATGAGGATTGATTCGCCACCCGGCAGGCGTTCGCGTCCCACCGGCAGATGCTTCACATCGATCCACTGATGCTCCGCTGCGGCGCGGTCGAGGATCTCGGCAGTCGCGTCGGTGGAACCATCATCGATGACGATCCAGCGCGCCGGTTTCAACGTCTGTGAGGTCATCGAAGCAATCAGCCGCGGCAGGAAGCCTTCCTCGTCGCGTGCCGGAGTTATCGCGATGAATCGCATCCTGCTCATACCATGTGCCGATAGAGCGCTTCGCCGAGCACCCGGGTGACAGAAAGAGGAAGTCTCTTCCAAACTACCGAGAGAATTTTTGTTGGACCGCTTAGAACTTCCGGGCTGATGTTGCGCGGGGTTTTGGGAAAGTACGCATAAGGGAGCGGTCGTATGACGCATCCCAACTCGGCCTTGGAGCGAACCAGACCCTGATTGCGCGTGTCACAGCGGCCGAAGTCCATCGAACCTGGCCTGCCCGCATACTCCTTGATCAAATTCGCCACCAGCAGATGGTTGGCGCCCGGATGTGCGTTCTCGACCCGCGCACCCCATTTGTAACAAAGCTGATTTCCATCGCGCAGCAGGACCAGGCCCGCCTCATCGCGGCCGCCGCGCGTGGCGAACCATACTTCGCAATCGCCGGTGCGGGCGAACTTTTCGTGGACGGCCGCAAAAAACTTGAACGGTTGCGGCGGAATGCCGAGTCGGCGCCGCGTCCTGAGCTGAAGATCGAAGAATCGCGAAACGTAGTCGGCGCTGGTCCCGCGATCGATCCGTACGTCGTCCTTGAGGCCGCGCTTGACGCCGCTTCGAACCGTGCGTGCGAAACCCGATTGCATCTCGCCGAACGGCCGATTCAGGTCCAGCGTCCAATGCGCGAAGCAATCAACATTTTTCCACGGTGTGGGTCCCGCTGCTCCGCGGATTTCGATTGAGCTGGCCTGATTGGATGAGGCCAAGGCGCGCAAAAACTCGGCGCGTGCATCGTCGTTGATCGCCAGCGGACCACCGCAATCGGAAAACGGCAGCGATACCAGGCGGGTCGAAAACAAGCCCTTCGATCGCGCGAAGACCGCGGCCGCGCGCAGCACGCCCTCGCGATGAAGAGTTGCGATTTCCAACTCTAGCGGGTATGACGCGCGCAGTGCCTCGATCCATGACTCGCTATGATAGAAGGTCGCGCCGGTAAGCTGGTTTAACGCCGCTCTCCAAACCGGCAGCCCCGCAGCCCACGGCATTGTGCTCAATCCGCTGCGCGCAAGAGTGGTCGATCGCTTCGCTGCATCGACCCTCGCAAAGGGCCTGTGGAGCAGCGCCGCGCTCGATTTGTTGGTCACCGAAAGTTTCATCGAAGGTAAATCTCTTGTCCTTACGCGGCCTGCGAAGAAGCCGGTTTAAACGCCTTCGTGATCATGTCGAGGAACACGTCCGCTTCCATCCAGAGGAACACCGCCAGAGCCGGAAGCGCCTCCGCCGCCAGCACCGATAACTCATTCAGTCCGGCGCTCAACGCCAATTGCTTTCCGGCAATTGCGGCGATCCCGCACACAATCGCCAGCTTCAGGCCGGGCAACGCCGCACCCAGCAGATGCGTGAGCGTGGTATCGATGAGCCTGGCCGCCAGTGAGAGGCCGATCAGACTGACCGCACCCTCAACTATCGCCATGTCCGCGCTCACTCCGCCCAGCCCCATGAACATCGCGAGCGGCAGCACCGTCGCCACGATGAGGATCAGGCGGATGCCGTGGGTCCACATGTCGTACGAGGGATGATCCTTGGAATAGAAAACCGAGCCGATCCCGATGCGCAGTCCGAGCAGAGTAAAGCCGATCGAGAGCAAACGAATCGGAACCACCGCCGGCATCCATTTCGCGCCGTATACGACGCCAACGAACTCGGGCGCCGCGATCGCCGCCATCGCCATTATCGGCAGGACGAAGCGCGCGATATACGAGGTGAACTCGGTGAACGCATGCGCCATCTGCGGGTTGTCGTCTTGTGCTCGCGAAAAAACCGGAAAAGTGACGCGTCCCGCGATTCTGAAAAGCCGATCGGGAACGAAACGCAAGAGATCCCACGCCATCCCGTAGAAACCCAATGCATCGCTGCCCAGGAATCTGCCCACTAAAAGGAAATCGGCGTTTGACGAACAGGTGTAGATAACCCTCGCGCCCCATACGCTGGTGGTGAAGCGGCCGAAATCGCGCGCCGCCCAAAGTCGCGGCCATGCGGCGGTAAAGCGACGATCGGTGAACCATAGCGCCGCCGAGTACGCTAGGATGCGCGCCGCCAGTGCGCCTGGCAGGCTCCAGCGTGCATAGCCTTCGAGGAGCAGAATCAGCGCCGCAGCCAAAAACACCATCTCCGCGAAGACCTCGGCGCTGGCGAGCGCGCCGAAACGCATCTCGCGCCGCAACCGCGCATTGGAAACCATCGCGGAGCCCTGGCACACGATCGGGATGCATAGCAGCCGGATGTAGGGCTCGATGCCCGGCATCAGCATCACCTCGGCCAGCAGCGGAGCGGCGAGGTACAAGATTCCCGCCATCGCGAGGGCTACCCCGACGCACAAGCACCATCCGGTCGATTCATGTTCGGGCAGCAGTTTCTTGCGCTGAATCAGAGCTTCGGGAATCCCGTTTTCGATTGGGATCAGCGCGAAGTACATGACAATCAGCAGGACGCGGAAGATGCCGAAGTCATTCGGCATCAGTGCGCGCGCCAGGACTACCATTCCGCCAACGCGGATCACCTGAAGAGCGATCTCCGCGAAGACGTTGTCGCGCACGCTGCGGGCGAAACCCTGCCATAGCGTGCCGGCGGGATCGGCCGATTGCGGCGGCTGCGGCGCCAAAAATTCGGGCCTCGCGCCGGCGTCGTCAATCGGCGGCAATGGGCGCGCCGCTGCGGACCGCGGGCGCGTACTCATACACCCTCGCCGCGAAGCAGAACCGGAACCGTTCGAGCGAGTATCTTAATGTCGCTGATGAGCGACCAATCCTCGATATACTTGACGTCAAGCCGCACCATGTCATCGAAAGACAGCCGATTGCCGCCGCTCACCTGCCACAAGCCGGTGATGCCCGGGACCGCGTCGAGGCGGCGTCGATGCCATCCTTTGTAGAGCTCGAGTTCATACGGGAGCGCAGGACGCGGACCAATCAGGCTCATGTCGCCGCGCAGGACGTTGATGATCTGCGGAAGTTCATCAATGCGGTAACGGCGCAGAATGCGTCCGACGCGCGTGATGCGGTTGTCGTCGGTAAGTTTGAAGATTTTCTCGCCATCAGCTTGCGTGCCATTGGTCGCCGCGTGATCGCCTAGACTGATCCACTTCTTGACGTATTCGCGATGCGCATTGTCGCCCGCCGCACAGCGCATCGAGCGCAGCTTCAGGAAGTCGAACTCCTCGCCGCGAATTCCAATTCGGGTTTGCCTGAAGAAAACCGGCCCGCCATCCTCCAGCCAAATCGCTAGCTCGGCCAGCAACAGCAGCGGGGCAGTCGCCACCAACATGATCGTGGCCGCCAGAATGTCGAACCCGCGTTTGACGATGAAGTTGAGGCCTTCGATATTCGAGCCGCGCAGAGTCAACAGCGGCACCACGCCCATCATGTCGACCCTGAGGCCGGCCGGCGGTGCATTGAAGACCCACGGCACCAGCCACCAGCGGATACGATTCTCTTCGCACATTTCGATGATGTCTTCGTGCTCCGAGCGCGCCGCATCGGGTAGCGCGATCGCAACTTCCAGGCACGGATGCAGCTTGCTCAACTCGGTAAGGCTCGCGATGCCTTGCAGCACCGGGAGGCCGTGATACTGCAGACCCTCCGGCGCCTCATCGACGAAGCCGACCGGCTCATAAAAGGTCATCTCGCTGGAGACCTGATCGAACAGGTAGCGACCGACATCGTTGAACCCGATGATGGCGAGCGGGATGGTAATCCGCGGATTGGAGTAGATCCTGCGAACCAGGTTGCGCGCGAGCGCGCGCCCTACCAGCACGGACGGAATGCTGAAGACGTACGCCAGCCCTATAGTCAGACGGGATCCGTCAAAATGCAGAAGGAATCCCGCAATCAGCGAAAGCATGGCGGCGTAGGTGCAGCCGCGGATGACCGCGGCGGCCTCCTTCGGACCGCCAGCGCGCATCCGATACAGGTCTACCGAACGAAAAACCAGAATCCAGGCTGCGACAACCAACGCAACGCCGAGGAAGAGCACCCTGGTATCGGTGCCCAGAAGGCGAAGCTCCTGCGCATGTGCGGGATCGTGGATGGCAAGCGCTGCACCGAATGCATTGAGCAGCGCTATGCCATCAACGGCCGCAAAGAACGCTTTCTGTTTTCGAAGTTCGCCGGCGAACATGCTTCAACCACCACATGTGGGGGGGGGTTCGCACGCAGCAGTATTCGCGATGCGATCGCCGGCGAACAGACCGGTTTCTTTTTTCATGGTTTCCCGGACCACTTCCGCGACCCGATCGACCTCGCCGATAGTGAGTGCGGGATGCATCGGGAGCGAGAGTGCGGTATCCGCAACCCTTTCCGCTTCGGGAAAGTCACCGCTCTTGTATCCGAGGTAGCGGCACGCAGGCTGCAGATGCAACGGGAGCGGGTAATGAATTCCGCAACCGATATTCTTCTCCAGCAGCGCTTGACGAATCGCATCGCGCTTCTCGGTTCGAATCACAAACAGGTGATAGACCGATTCGTAACCCGCCGGTTCCACCGGCAGTTTTACGCCGCATTCGGCTATTCGCGCGCCGTATGCATCGGCGAGTTTGCGGCGCCGCCCATTCCATTCATCGAGTTTCTCCAGCTTGGCGCGCAGCACCGCGGCCTGGATCGCATCCAAGCGCGCGTTATAGCCGATCTCTTGATGCGCATAGTGGGAGATGCGTCCATGATCGCGCAGCGAGATGATGCGAGCTCTGAGCTCGTCATCGGCGACCGCGACCGCCCCGCCTTCACCCCACCCGCCCAGGTTCTTGCCGGGATAAAAGCTGAACGCGCTCGCGGCTCCCATCGCGCCGGCGCGAACCCATCCGGACGGAGTCTCGATGCGTGCGCCATGCGCCTGGCAGGCGTCTTCGACCACCAGTGCGCCAAACTCATGCGCAATCGCGTTGAGTTCCGCCATCGCGGCTGGGAGGCCATAGAGATGCACCGGCAGGATCACCTGCTTGTGCGGTTTGCCGTTGCGATTTTTGTGGGTCTCCAAATAGCGGCGGACCGCTTCCGGACTCAGATTGCAAGTTTGCGGATCGACGTCGACGAAGACCGGTTTGGCGCCAGTCTGAATGATGCTGGCCGCAGTCGCGATGAAGGTCATCGGGGTAGTGATGACCTCGTCGCCAGGACCGACTTCGAGCGCCATCAGCGCGAGGCGCAAGGCATCGGTTCCCGAGCCCACGCCGATGACGTGAGGCACGCCGAGGTATTCGGCGAATTCCTTTTCGAACGCCTCGACATGCGGACCGCCGATGTACGCGGTATTCTTGTGGATCTCCGCGAACTCGCGATCCACGCGCTCGCGGATCTCCTCGTTCATTGCGGCGAGATCGACAAACTTAATTTGCATTCTGACTTCCCCTTTTCTCTGCAGTGCCGTTTTCCTCGAGCATTAGCCTGCGCACCCGAGCCGGATGACCCGCGACCACCGCGTAGGGCGGTACATCGTGGGTCACCAGCGCGCCCGCGCCGACCATCGCTCGCTCTCCAACGGTAACTCCACACATGATGATGGCGCCGCTTCCGATTGAAGCGCCGGTGCGTATTCTGGTCTCTTCCAGTTGCCAATCGCTCTCGCTTTGCAGCGAGCCGTCACCGTTGACGGCTCGCGGAAGGCGATCGTTGATAAAAACCACTCCGTGTCCGATAAACACGCCATCTTCGATAACCACGCCCGAACAGATGAAAGTGTGGCTGGAGATTTTGCAGCGCCGGCCGATGCTGGCCTGCTTCTGAACCTCGACGAAGGCGCCGATCCGCGTGTCATCGCCAACTTCGCAACCATACAAATTGACGAAGGGCGCCAGGCGAACATTCTCGCCGAGCTTCACATCGTCGGCGACACAGACATTGGCCGGTAGCGTGGAACGATCCATTTTTAGACCTCACCTCGCGACACCGGCATCATTGCGCCGCCGTTCTTGAGCGATAGATTGGCTGCCTCGAGCACACTCACTACCCGCAATCCTGAGAGGCCGTCGGTGCGCGGCGTCTCGCCCTTGCGGATGCAATCGACGAAGTGCTCGCACTCGAGCTTGAGCGGCTCAGATTCGTCGACTCGCGGGATCATCACGTTGCCGTAGCGATAGGAGAACTGGAATTCGCCGAAGGTGTCGTAGTACGGCGCCACATCGACGCCCTTGTCGTAGATGCGAATTTTTTCCTGCAGCGCGAGATCATCGTAAACCAACATCTTTTTGGAGCCGACGATGGTGGTGCGCCGAATCTTGTTGGGATCGAGCCAGCTCACATGGATGAACGCGATGACGTTGCGGGGGAAGTGCAGCGAGAGCATCGCCACATCCTCAATTCCGCGCTTGTAGTGACTCTGTCCCTGGCAGCTCACCGCTTCCGGAACCCGGCCGCCCATCAACATCAGGATTATCGAGATGTCGTGCGTGGCGAGGTCCCACGCGACGTTGACGTCATGCTGGATGAGCCCCAGGTTGGCGCGAATCGAGCTCAAGTAGAACATGTCCCCCAACTCGCCCGACTCGATGATGTCGCGCATCTTGAGGACCGGGGCGCTGTATTCGAAGGTATGCCCGACCATGAGAACGCGGCCCTGGTCGCGCGCGATGCGCACCAGTTCCGAGGCCTCGGCCACGGACATGGCGAGCGGCTTTTCCACCAGCACTGACTTGCCCGCGAGCAAGGCCTTCTTGGCCAGCGGGAAATGCGTGCTGACCGGAGTGGCGATAACCAAACCTTCGATCTCGCGATCTTTGAGGAGATCGTCGAGATTTCCGGAGCTCTCGACTCCGGTGTATAGACCGCGAACGTGGTCCCGACGCTTGGCGTCGAGATCGCAGGCAACTACTCGTCTCGATTGTCCCAATTGATGAAGATTGCGGACCCAGTTGGGACCCCAATATCCGAGACCGACGACTCCGATGCCGCTAATTTTGTACTTGGCGGTCTCGCGCCCGTTTCCGTCGCGAGGCGTAGCCACATCGGTAGTGACGCCGACCGTACCCAGTCTCACCACTTCACTCATGATCCGAGAAGTCTCCTCAGGGGTTTGGCAACCGATCTGGTTGCGCCGTTTAGGACCACACCGGCCACCGGCCGATTGGCCGCTCGCAGTCCGGCCACCGTCGTCGCAAGTTCGCTGCGCTCGGTGTAACCGTGGCGGACTACCAGCAGGATGGGATCGTTGGGACGCGCCAGCGGAAGCATCCGCGCGTCTAGTCGAGGAACACCCAGGTCGATCACGGCGGCCTGGTAACGATTCAGAAGACCTTCGAAATCCGCGAGCTGCTGCAAACGCTCGTCGTCGCTGGAAACCGGGCAACAGGTCGCAAGGTCCAGCCGGGGCCACTCGGTCGCACGAATCTGCAGTGAGCCATCCAGCACCAGTTCGGGATTGGCGCTGCCCGGCGGCACGAAGGTCCGATGCAAATTCGGGTGGCGCAGATGCGCATCGACGCAGATGGTTCGCAGGCCCAGCCGCTGGCTTAGATCAATCGCCAGTGCAGAAGCGACGGTTGTAGCGCCGTCACCGGGACGGCATCCACTGATCAGCAAACGCACCGAATGATCGATCACAGCCAACGGTGCGAGCTGTTCCGCGAGCCGTCGGATGGCCTTGGAACGCGCTACCCGGCCGGGCGCATCATCGAGAATCGGTAGGGGAACCAGTTGCCCGGTGTCGCCCGGTTTGGCGCCGTTGGTATTGCCGGCGTAATCCAGCGCCAGTCTGACTTGCGAAGCCTGCTCAACCAGGCTGCGGTTTATCGCCTCGTGGTACTTACTCACGAATCACTCGCCCTCGCCGTCGCTAACGCGCTGTTTCGCGAGCCGCACGGCGGTTGGTTTGGAGGTGGATTTTGTCGAGGTGAGTTTGGGCGAACGCGTCGCGTCCGAAGCAATCTCATCGGACGGCAACGTATAGTCGGGCACCGCTATTGGCGTGGTCGACGATGCCGCCTCCTCGTGCTCGGTCAGCGCAGACTGCGGCTCCAAGGTCTGCTCGCGCAAGCCGTTGAGCGCTTCTGGAATCGGCATGCGATGATTCCATTTGCCAAGATGCGGACCGAAAGCGATCGCCAGGATCAACAAGCCCGCCAGCGCGGCAGCGACCGCGGCCACTCGCGGATACCAGCCCAGCCTCGTGCCATCGCGAGGAGTAGGGTTCTCGTTAGAGGAGGCTTTGATCGCAGCGGTGAAGAGATCCTGGTACTCGGCAACCGCCTCCTTCGCCATCTTGAGGGTGACCTGCTTGGCGCCGGCGGCATACGCGAGCAGCATCGCGTTGTGGCAGAGCACATTTACCCGCCGCGGCACGCCCGCACTGGCGGCGACGATGTACTTCAGCGCCTTGCTGTTGAAAACTTTCTCGGCAGTCCCGCCTTTGGAGCGCAGCCGATAATCGATGTATTCAAGCGTTTCGTTCGCATCCAGCGGGACCAGCAGCGTGCGTGCTCCGATACGCTCGTTGAATTGGCGGAGATTCGGCGCCATCAGGCGTCGCAACAATTCGGGCTGGCCCGCCAGAATCAGTTGCAGTTGGTTTTCGCCGGGCCGACCGTAGTTCGAGAGAAGGCGAAGTTCCTCCAGCGCGTCGTCGCTGAGGCCTTGGGCTTCGTCGAAAATGACCACTACGCGCTCGGCCGGACGCAACGAACCCAGGAAACTTCCTAGTTCGTCGAGCATTTCGCCCTTGGACAAACCTGCCGCTTCGACTCCTAGCTGGGTCAGGATGAGGCGCAGCACGTCAGCAAATTCGAGGCGCGGATTAGTTACGTATGCCAGATGCAGCCGTTGATATTGACGCGACAGTAGCGACGCGATGAGCGTGGTTTTGCCGGTACCGCTTTCGCCGGCGAGTAACGAGAAGCCACTGCTCTCGTGCATCAAGCCCCATTCCAGCGCCGCCATGCCCTCGCGATGCGTCTGGCTCATGTAGACCATCGCCGGCGACGGGGTGAACTGAAAGGGCGGTCCATTTAGTCCGAAATGCTGGTAATACACAGTTGGTCCTTAGAACTCGTCGCTCAGTACGGCGACGGTTTCCAATCCGGCTACTTCAGAGATGGTGGCAGACGAGTAGATCTTCGGATCGTTTTCCTCTTCGCGATACGCTGCTCCGACGCCCAGCAGCAGGCCCAGAATGAGACCGGCGGCGGTGTTGAGCGGAACCTTAGGAAACACCGGCCGCAAGGGCGTGGTGGCGGGCTGCGCTACGCTGACGTTGAGGATTCGGCTTTGGTTAAGAGCTTCCGCAGCGCGCGCCTCTTCACTCTTGCGCACATAGGATAGATACGCGTCCTTGCTGTTTTGCACCGCGCGCTGGAGACGATCCAACACCACGATGTTGCCGGCCATGTCGGTCAGTTGCTGGCGCGCCGCGGCTACTTGTCCGGCAATCGACGCCTGGCTCGCCTTGAGAGCCGAAACCTGGGCGCGCGCCTGATTCAGGTTGGTATTGATGGTCACCCACAGCGGGTTGATATCAGTGCTCTTTTCGGAAATCTCCAGGTGATCTTCGGTATCAAGGATTTTTTGGGCAGCAGCGAGTTTCGCATCGATCTGACGGATGCGCTCACTGTTGGGCTGGTAGCGAGTGAGCAACTCCGCGCGTTCGGCGCGCAACTGCATGACCTGCGGCTTGAGCTGCGCCAACGCCATGTTTTGGACCTGACGTGTTTCCTTGGAGAGGCGGTCCGGAGTTTGATCGAGCATCGCCTTGAAAGACACCGCCTGCTGATCGTTGAACGCGAGATCGGATTCGTTCTTGTCGAGCAGCAATTGAAGCTGATCGAGGCGCTCCACGAGACCGGTACGCTGGTCTTCAACGCTGGTGATGCCGCTCTTGACCTGGAACTCGCGCAATTGTTCTTCTGCGGCTTCCAGCTTTGCTTGCAGCATCTTGGCCTGTTGGTTGAAAAACTGTTCGGCCGCCGGGTCGTGTGAAATGTGCGCGTGATAATCGAGATAGGCGCCGATTAAAAGGTCCAGGAACTGCTTGGACCAAGCCGGCTCATGCGACCGGAAGTTCACTTCGATGATGTCGGACTTCTTAATGATCGAGGCCGATAGATGCTGGCTTAGCTCGATTGCCCACGCCTCGCGCGGATCAAGCTTCGGCGTATCATGCATCACGCGATAGCCGGCGCCCGGCAGCCCCAGCACATAGTTGACGCCATTGAGCAGCGGCGCCGTGATTCCCTTGTGATGGACAGGAGGAGGCAAGGACGCGATCGCGCGTCGGATGATGTAGGTGCTGGTCAGCAGTTCCATCTCGGAATTCAGGTCTTCCTCATTGACCGGATTGGAGACCACGGCAGGATTCTGCGGGGTAGTCGCCGCCAGTCCGGGCGAAACCAGCAATTCGGCCCGATTGTCACGCACGAAGATCTTCGCGGTGCCCTGGTAAATCGGCGGCCAGAGCAGGGTTCCGACAACCACCAGGCCGAACACCACAGCGCATACTTCGAGCACCGTCGTGCGGCGCCGAAAGATCATTTCTATCCAGTAGTTGAGGTCGCGTGTGTTCATACTGCTGCTTCTTCTATGCGTGCTTACGGAATTCCCGGTGCGAGATATGGCTGGACCGGTAGTAGATCCCGGATGTACTGCTTGACGAAGAGATCTACGTTGGCAATCTTGCTGCGCGGCACTACCAGAGTGTCGTGCGGCATCAACATTACGTCCTCACCCTTGTCGGGCGAATTGGTGGCGGAGGCCAAATCAATCCTGGAACCATCTGCACGTCCGCACGCGTCCCGGCGAATCAGTACCACGTTGGCCAATTCGGCCTCGTCGGTTTGACCACCGGCGTTGGCGATTGCCTGCATCGCGGTCATTCCAGGTTGAAGTGAAAATGAACCCGGATGATTCACCTGGCCTTCGACGAAGACCTGACGGCTAGGCATGTTCTGAACATGAACCGTCGCGCTCGGGTTCTTCAGCTCTTTGGAATATGCCTGATTGATTTCCGCGGAGAGCTGTCCCGGGCTGAGCCCGGCCGCCTGAAGCGGCCCGACCAGGCGCAACACGATGCGTCCGTCCGGCTGTACTGAGACGTTGTCGTTAAATTCGGAATTCAGATAGAAATCGACCGCCAGCTGGTCCCCGGGCTGGATGCGATAACCGCCGCTGTCCAGCGAGGCCGCCTGAAAGCTCGCACCACTCTCAATGCATTGCTCGGGGCTGATCATCGCAGTCTGATGTAAATCGCGCTGGCCGGGTTCGTCGCCACGGCTGCTGGATTGTGAAGAGCAGGCCGCCAGAGCGATCGCACAGAAGAACGAGATGAGTGCGGAGCGGAAGAATTTGTTGCAACAGGATTCCATCTTGGTTGCACTCATGAGTCTAAGATGCCGGCGCGATCGTACAAACATTCTGCACTGAATGTTTCGCTGAGGCAAACTAGTTGTTTTTCGCGTTTCGTGCAAGTCTTGCATGAAACGCTCCTCCTTACCTGCGAATAGGTGTTAAGACAGTTCTGATTATGCACTTTCTTTCTCGATGATACAATAGAGCATTATTTCAATGAATGACATAGCAAGAAGGCTGAGCCTCAATTATTGAGACTATATAAGGCTGTGAGATGTTAAAGAACGGCAAGAGCGTCTTTGATGGCGCTTTTGCGCGTTATACTACGCGCTCTCATTGGCAACTGACGTGCCAGCACCGAAATTTCTTCAAACTGCGGTAAATCTCAATTGTCACCCCCGAGCAACTTGTTGCGTTTGTAACAATTACCGCGGCGGCTGGGTAGGAATTACAAAATTGACCGGATTTGCACCCCCGTCTGATCAGAAAATTCCATATCGGTCGCTGTTCGTACGATATCCGTCACGCGCGCCTAGAGCCAACGAAAAATTGTCCAATCGGTTGGACATTTGGTTGAGCATGAACCTTGCGCAGTGAGTACCCAACCGCGCGAACGCGCACCCAGTTAGCACGAGCGGTGGAGCATCATGGATACGAAATCAGCGACCGGTTTTTTTTCCCGCCTCGAAAGTTCCCCCCTCGCACGATTCCTCGCTTTCGTGCGACCTCATATGAAGTTAGCTGGTGCCGCCGCGGTGATGGGAATCATCAAGTTCAATCTACCGCTCGCATTCCCGCTCGCATTCAAATACATCGTCAACGTCTTGGTGGTTCGTGGTCACCAGCTCACCGGACTGAACGCATTCATGGATCGATGGTGTATTGCGATCGCTACCACGTTTGGGCTGGGCATCTCGATGGCATCCAAACTGGCGGTCTTGGTCGGCGTAATGACCTTGCTGATGCTCATTCAGGCGGCCGCAACCTATTGCGCCGAGCATTGGACCGGCATCGCCGGCAACCGGATGATCCTCGACCTGCGCTGCGCGATGTTTCGCCATCTGCAGAGCCTGTCGCATTCATTTTTCGATCGTAACCCATCCGGTGCAGTAGCCTCGCGATTTATCAGCGACGTCGAGCTCGCGCAGAATTTGGTGAGTGGAACACTGGTCAATGTCTGGACCGATGCGGTCGCGCTTTTGACGATCGTTCCGATCCTGTTCCTGCTGGATCAACGCCTCGCCCTGATTTCGATTTGCGGATTTCCTTTTTATTTCGCTCTGATTCGCCTATTTGCTCCGCGAATCCGAGCTGCCAGCCGCGACGTGCAACACATGATGGGCGAGTTTTCCGGCGAACTGACCGAGCAGGTGGCCGGAATGGGAATCATCAAGTCATACGGACGCGAATCGTATATCGCCGACAAGTTTCTCGATCGCACAGCTTTGCTGCATGAGCGCACGATCGAACGGGTGCGTCTGACGGCGCGTCAGCAAATGTATTGCGAATTCATCACCCGTATCGCGCCACTGGCGGTGGTTTCGGCGGCGGCGCTAATGATCGTCAGCGGCGGAATGGAAATCGGTACCGTGATCGCGTTCATCGGACTGCTCGGCTTCCTGTATGTGCCGATGGAGCGCTTCTCGCAGCTATCCACTATCGTGTCGGCCTCGTTGGCGGCGATCGAGCGGATTTTCGAATTCCTCGATTCCAAACCGGAAGTCGTCGAGCAACCCAACGCCGTTCCGCTGGAAGTTAAATCGGGCTCCGTCAGCCTCGAGCACGTTGACTTTGGCTATACCCCGCGCGACGGCAAAGATCCTCGCGAGGTCCTTAAGGATATCGATCTGCAGGTCGAAGGCGGCACGACGGTGGCATTCGTTGGCCGCTCGGGTGCCGGAAAAACTACCATCGCGAGCCTCGTGGCACGTTTTTACGATGCCACCGCTGGTCGCGTAATGATCGATGGCCAAGACGTTCGCAGCCTTTCGCTCGCCTCCTTGCGCGATACTATCGGTGTCGTGCATCAGGACGCGCTGCTGTTCAGCACCACCATCCGCGAGAACCTCCAGTTCGGCAAACAGACCGCGACCGAAAAGGAAATGTGGGAAGCGCTCAATGATGCGAATATCAAGGCATTCGTCGAGGCGCTGCCCCAGAAACTGAACACCGTCATCGGTGAGCGCGGCGTCAAGCTGTCAGGCGGACAGCGGCAGCGCTTGGCGCTCGCCCGCGCGTTCCTCAAGAATCCGCCGATCCTGATCCTCGATGAGGCGACTTCGGCGCTCGACTCGGAAGCCGAAAATCTGATTCGCGATGCGATCCGCCGGCTGATGTCGAAGCGCACCTCCTTTATGATCGCGCATCGGCTCGCGATGGCGGTGAACGCCGACAAGATCGTGGTGCTCGACCAGGGCCGCATCGTCGAGGTCGGGACGCACCAAGAGCTCCTCGAGAAGCGGGGCCTCTATGCCACGCTGTTCAACGAGCAGACCCGCGGCCTGGTTCCGCAATCCGCGATGGCAAAGGCACGCGAGGCTCGGCGCGAGAAGACCATTCGCAACACCGGTTTTAGTCCGCGCCTGCAGATCGTGAGCGGAGGCGCGGCGCGTTAGTTCTGAAGTTTGCCTCCTCGTTTCCTCCTCCTCAGTATGCTCGCGGCGTGCCTCCCCCCACGCCGCGAGCATCCGCTTCATACCGGCGAGCTCTCTCCACCCGAATCGCGTCCCCCTGCTAGTTACGATTAAACCCGCGCCGGCGATGCCGATCGTCATCAATTTCGCGTATGGTTTGATTATGTGCGGACGGTTCGGCTTAACTTGGGAACGATCACCCAAGCTCGCAGACCTGCTGGGGGTTGATGAGGGGGCCCTGAGCTTCCATCGCCCGCGCTACAACATCGCACCGACCCAGGAGCATTTCGTTTTGGTTTCGGAGTACGAGCGGCGCAAGGTGCTGCGCGCCCGATGGGGACTGGTCAACAGCGGCGCGAAAGACAATTCGCGAGCGGCGCAATGCATCAACGCGGTGTCCGAATCGGTGGAGGCGAAGCCGTCATTTCGCGAGGCTTTCCAAAAGCGGCGCTGTATCGTGCCGGCCGATGGATTCTATGAGTGGACCGGGCCGAAGAACGATCGGACCCCGATTTGGTTTCACCCGGAGGACGGCGGGCTGCTCTTCTTCGCGGGACTCTATGAAGAATGGCATCCGCAAGCGGGATCAGCGGAAACCACCTTCACCATCCTGACTTGCAGCCCAAACGCGGTGACTCGACCGATTCACCATCGAATGCCGGTGATACTTCCGGACCAGAAGGCGTTGGAAGATTGGATCAATCCGCGCGAGCCGAATCCGATCTCGTTGAAGCGATTGCTGATACCCGCGCCCGATCAGCTGTTGCGTGCGCAACCCGCCTCCAGTCTCGTCAATAACGCCAACAACGAGGGCCCCGAGCTACTGGTGCCAATTGCAACGGGCCGGACCCTCGAACTATTTCCCAGCGCAAAGGGCTTTTAGCCGCTGCGCCCAAGGCTCCAAACGATTCTGTTTCCTGGCAGGGGTCGTTCGCGAACGACCCGCAACGAAACTGCAATCGCGAAGATTGTCCGCTAGCGCAACATCGCTGCGGGGGGTTCGCGCTCTCACGCCCGCATGACGAAAAATGCCACCGTGAAATAAATTACGAGGCCGGTGACATCGACCAACGTTGCTACGAATGGCGCCGACGACGTGGCCGGATCACCGCCGAGCCTTCTAATCACCAGCGGCAGCAGCGAGCCCGACAGAGTGCCCCACAGCACCACCCCGACCAGCGATAGCGAAACCGTCATCGCCACCAGGATCCAATGAGGACCGTAAACGCTGCTGAATGCCGACCACAACGCAATCCGCGCAAACCCGACCACCGCCAAGATCAATCCCAGCGCCAGCCCCGAAAGAATTTCGCGGCCCGCCACTCTCCACCAATCCGCCAGTTTGACTTCACCGAGAGCCATCGCCCGGATGATGAGCGTGCTCGCCTGCGACCCGGAGTTGCCTCCGCTCGAGATGATCAGTGGAACGAACAGGGCCAGCACAACCGCTTTCGCGATCTCGTCCTCGAAGTGACCCATCGCGGTCGCAGTCAGCATCTCCCCGAGAAACAGCAGCACCAGCCAGCTCGCGCGCTTTCTCACCAACGTCATGAGCGAGGTTGTCATATACGGCTCATCGAGCGCGCCGGCCTCGACGCCTCCACTACGCAGCGCGCGATTGGTTTCCTGCTCGAGCAATACGTCGATGACGTCGTCGACGGTTACGAATCCGACCACGCGTCCATCGCCCTCAAGAACCGGGACCGCCAGCAGGTTGTAATGACTGACCTTGTCCGCGACCTCCTGTGGTCGGTCCTGGACGTGGACCACAATTGGTCGACGCCGCATTATGGCCGATACCGGCCGGCCGGGATCCGACACGATTAGATCACGCAGCGAGATGGCGCCGAGAAGATGCCCGGTGTCCGGTTCGAGGACATAGCAGGCGTAGATTGTCTCTCGATTGGCAGCAACCTCCTTTATGTGGTCGAGCGCTTGCCGCACGGTCATTTCAGCGCGCAGGCTCACAAACTCGGTAGTCATGATCCCGCCTGCGGTGTCGTCGTTGTAGCGCAGCAGGACGTCCACTTCCTTGCGGACTGCGCTGCTGACGAGCGGAAGAAGGCGATGGCGCTCGTGCTCACTCATATCGCGCAGGATGTACGTAAGTTCGTCGGAAGAAAGTCCTTCAAGGATGTGGGCTGCAAGCTCGGGCGCGAGGTGTTCGCAGATCAGTGGGCGCCGATTGAGATCCGGGAAGTCGAAGAGCGAAATAGAAACGTCCAACGGAAGACGTCGAACCACCTCGACCGCGTTTGATAAGCGGAGCTGATTGACCAGCACCGCCATCTCGGGAATCCGAAGCCCGGTAAATGATGACGGCAGCGGAGAATCGGGAGTCTCGAGGCATTCTTCGAGAATTTCAAGCTGCTCATCGTATGAGGTCTCCTGTACGGATGAGTACAGGTGATCGCTGTGATTTCCCGCACGTTCGTGTGCTTCAGATTGCCCTTCCATGTATCGTTCCCCTCCTGACCGCAGACGGACGAGCTATACTCGCGAGAGAATCCAGGGACAATCGACGATTGGTGAAAAACGTGACGGACGACCGCACTTTCGCGTAAGCTATCGATGAACGATGGCGCTAGACCAATATCGGCATAAGCGCGACCCCGAACGAACCCCGGAGCCGTTCGGCGGTGGCGACACCTCCGCGGCCGTCTTTTCGAAAAGCGGCGGAATGTTTTGCATTCAGAAACATGCCGCCACCCGCCTTCACTACGACTTTCGCCTCGCGATGGAAGGCGTGCTGCGCTCGTGGGCGGTGCCTAAGGGACCTTCGCTCGATCCGAAAGAGAAGCGGCTGGCGGTGTTCGTCGAGGATCACCCCATCGATTACGGCGACTTCGAGGGCGTCATTCCGCGCGACAACTACGGCGCCGGCGAAGTCATCCTGTGGGATCGCGGGGTTTACAAGGTCATCGATCCGCCCGATGGCGATGCGGCCGAATGCGTTCGCAAGGGCAAACTCGACATTGAGATGCACGGCTTCAAGATGCGCGGCGCCTATACGCTGGTGCGGACTCATCTACAGGACGGGGGCAAGAGCAAGCAGGAAAACTGGCTGCTGATCAAGAAGCGCGATCAGTACGCGACCGATGAAGAGGACCTCATCGAGGCGCATCCCCGCTCGATACTCTCGGGCCTCACCATCGAGGAGATGCGCGATGCTTCCGCCATCGGGCAACAAATTTCAGCACGGTTGGAAGCGCAAGGCGCCGCGCGTCTCCAGGGAGCGCTGAATCCCAAGGCGTTTCCGCTTACGCTCGCGAAGCCTCATGGGAGTGCGTTTGATGGCGATGCGTGGCTGTACGAAATCAAGTACGACGGGGTGCGCATCCTGGCCATTCGCGACGGCACACATGTGCGCCTGTTTGCCCGCAGCGGTACCGAGGTGACGGAGCGCTATCCCGAGGTCACCTTGGCCTTCGATGCGATGCCATTCGGCCGCTTCGTCATCGACGGCGAAATCGTCGCGCTGCTGGATGACGGCCGGCCCAACTTCGGCAAGCTACAAACGCGCATGCATGTGAGCGATCCGGCAACCGCACGCAAGCTGAGCTTTTCCACCCCGACCATCGATTTTGTTTTCGACCTGCTTGCGTTCGACGGCTTCGATCTGCGCTCGATGGCTCTGGAGACCCGCAAGGGCATTCTACAGCAATTGGTGCACGGCGAAGGGCCGATTCGCTACTGCGATCACATCGTCGCGCGCGGCAAGGATTTCTTCCAGGCCGTCGCGCAGGCAGGGTTGGAGGGAATGATCGCCAAGCGGCGCACATCAAAGTATCGCGGCGCGCGCAGCGACGACTGGCTGAAGATCAAGGCGCCACTCACCAGGAATTTCGTCATCGGCGGATTCACCAGTCCCGATGGCTCGCGCACTCATTTCGGCGCGCTGCTGCTGGGGGTCTATGAAGATGACGGTGGGCTCCGCTACGTCGGAAAAGTCGGCACCGGTTTCAACGGCGACACCCTGAAAAGAATCCACGACCAGCTAAAGACGCTCGAAATCGAGGCCTCGCCATTTCGCATCGGCAAGGACCTCGCGCAACCAGAGCGCCGCGCTCGCTTCGTGGAACCGAAACTGGTCGCCAGCGTGCGCTTCGGCGAACTCACCAGTGAAGGATGCGTGCGGCATCCGAGTTTCATGAAGATGGTCGAGGGCCTCGAGGCCGGTGAATGTACCTGGGAAGCGGCATTCGGCGGAACCGGTAACACACCATCCAACACCGAGCAGACCCCGATGCCGCTGGAGGAAATCCAGCCGCCGAGTGCGGGCGCCGACGGAAAATCGCGCGAGGTGACGATCACGCATCCGGACAAGGTGTTCTGGCCCAAGGAGGGTTACACCAAGGCCGACCTGGTCGACTACTACCGGAAGATCGCGCGCTGGATGCTGCCCTATTTAAAGGATCGGCCGGTGATGATCGTGCGCTACCCCGATGGCATCGAGGGCAAGAGCTTCTATCAAAAAGATGCGCCGGCGTTCGCGCCGGAATGGATCCGTACGGTGACGATCTACTCGCACGACAGTCAGCGCGACATCAATTATTTCGTGGTCGAGAACGAAGACGCGCTCGCCTACCTCGCAAATCTGGCGACGATTCCCATTCACATCTGGTCTTCGCGCATCGCGAGTGTGGAGAATCCGGACTGGCTGCTCTTCGACATCGATCCAAAAGGATCAACCACCGAGAAAGCGGTGCATACCGCGCGCGAAACAGTGAACCTGCTAAGCGAGATCGGGCTCAAGTCGGCGATCAAGACATCAGGACAGATGGGCATCCATGTGATGGTGGGGCTCAAGCCGGCTTATACCTATCAGCAGGCGCGTGATTTTTCCGAGATCGTTGCCAGGCTGGTGGTAGCGAGGATTCCCGACATCTGCACCATCGAGCGCAACAAGCCGGCGCGCAAGGGCAAGGTCTACATCGATTACCTTCAGCTCGGCCACGGCAAGACCATCGCCGCTCCATACACGGTACGGCCAAATCCAGGTGCGCCGGTATCGTCACCGATCCGGATGGCCGAACTGAAGCCCGATCTCGATCCCGAGAGTTTCACCATCAGAAATATGGTGGCGCGGATGGCCAAGCTGAAGAGCGATCCCTTCCTTGGCGCGATAACCGATCAGCAGCGCCTCGAACCATCTCTGGAACAGCTCTCCGCGAAATACCGGGAGGCCGGCCTCGGCTAGGATGCCGCGCCGAACATGCTCAGCACCGTCGAGGCCAGCTCGGAGATTGGCAATGGCTCGGCCTTCCCGGCACGTCGCTGACCCGGTTGCAGCATTATCTGGAAGCCCTCGGGTCGGTGATTTCCCCCGCGTCCAGTGCCGAGGTCGCCGCTAAGCGGTCCCAATGACGAATTAACCTGCCCCACCTGCGCAACATCGCTCCATCGCACGATGATGTCCGGCAGGCGATCAACGGCCTCGCCGCTGAAGTGGTCGCCGATTGAACAAACATCCCGCACCAGTGGCCTCCCATCGAGAGTCCGCAGGCTCAAAAAAGAGTCGCTAACAAACTCCTGATATCGCGCGAGAGTTGCACTTCCAGGCTCGAGCATTCCCGCTCGTTCGCGCCCGCGGATGTTCAACCGCAGGTAGCTGTTGTTGTCGGAGCGCAAGGTGAACCCGGGTGTGTGCGGCCAATCGTGGCCGGAGCTGAACGCACGATCGATCACCGCATCGCGAGTGCTTTGTGAGACGCGCTTGGCGATCAAGCTTTGCAACGACGCCGGAACCCGGTTGCGCAACATCCGCATCATACTGCGCTGACGCGGCGGACGTCCCGACGGAAAGAGGCTCGGCTCGAGCTCGCTGAATCTTTGGTTGATGCGATCCATCATTGGTCCGGCGAATTGGTCCTTCGACACGTTCTCGTCCATGCCGTGCAAGGCGAAAATCATCACTGTGGTTTCTTCCAGGTTGATGGCGGAAAGGACTTCCCCCAGCGCCTGGTCGAGGTCGCGATAAACTTCGAGCAGCGCGCTGGGTGGAATACTGGACTGGCCGTGGGGGCCATCGGGCCACAAGATGTGACCGCCGCGATGCGATTCACCGAACACGCCGATAAAGAGGTCCCAGTCCCGGCTGGTCAGCAACCATCGCATCATCTCGCTCTTGATGCGTATACCCTTCAGGAGGTGGTCCCGGATCCTCAGCCGCTCGCGCAGAGTCTTGTCGACCGGTACCTCGATACCCATTGGATGGCTTCCGAAGCGGCGCTGAATATCGGCCGTGATTTCGCGTGGATAGGACTCCAGGGGCCGGTAATTGTCATGCGTTCCCCAATCGGTGATTTCGATTCCGTTCGCTGTTTCACGAGCCACCATCAGAGGCACGTCGAGCGCGATGGTCTTTATTCCGCGCCGATGAAGCGCGCGCCAAAACGGTTCGCGGCTCAGCTGCTCCATCCTGATCCGGCTAAGTCGCATCGCGTCGGCGTCCCATTGCACGATGTGATAGATGCCGTGCTCCCCCGGCGTGCTGGCGGTAAAGAATGTCGGCCAAACCGCCCCGGCTAGCAGATCGGCGGGGGAGTGGAGCCTGCGCACGACTCCACAGTCCAGCGCGCGGCGAAAGTTAGGCAGCGAAGAAAGCGCGCTCCTTATATACTCGAGGTTGGCGGCATCGAACCCGATCATCGCCAGTTTGGGCGACCTAGCAGGCATCAACGGTACTTCCAGTCTCGCTTACTTCGATGGATTTATTTTCCGCGATCGATCGCCTCACGGCTTCGAGGCAGGCGAGATTTCTAACTGCACCAGCGAAATTGGTCGCGAACGGCCGGCGCACAGCAAGCGCGTCAAAAAAATCCGTTAGCGAAGAGCGAATCGTGTAATGCAGCATCGAACGACGACGTATCAACGCCCTGGAGGCGAGGGCAATCGCGTCCGCGGATCCTCCCATGATTGCGTTCTTCCACGACCGCGAGGTCTCTACATGCAACGCGCAGTTAGGGTTCCCGATCCGCGCCATCGCCGTGTCCCCGAAGATAGCGATTCTTTCCCGGTTACGCTCCTCATGAGAAATATCGCAACTCACTTCAGCCCCGCTTTCGAGCTGCATCTCAATTGTGATGAGGTCCTCTTGCCATCGAACGGTGTGTGCTTCGGCGCGCATGCGCGCGATCCTTTCCCCAAACACATATTCAATCATATCGAGTTGCGAGCTGCCCAGATCGTAGAGTGCTCCACCTTCGGTCCGGTCGACATGATGCGCGGTGACCGACATCCATGGGCGCACATCCACCCGGAGAGTAAATTCAGCGCGCCGCACTTTCCCGAGTTGCCCGCTCGCGCAAAGGCGGCGCAGGTTCTGATATGCGGGCCAGAAGCGGCGATTGAAATTCGGCATCACCAGCCGGCTCGCTTCGCAGGGAGCCTCCAGATTCCTCAACTGATCGTATAGGAGAAATGGCTTTTCGATAAAAACCGGGACGCGACGACTCAGGGCTGCGTTCAAGATAACGAGATGCGTCGATGGTGGAGAAGCAACCAGCAGGGCATCGATCGGCCGATCCAGCAAATCCTCGTGACCGTGGTGAAGAGACGCATCGGGGAAGGAGCGCTTCGCCGCTAAGCAAGAAGCCTGTAGAGGATCCGCGATGGCCGACACAACGATGCCACCAAGGCTGCGCAGCGCCGGGGTATAGTAGAGTTGCGCGAGGCGACCGAACCCTACTATCCCAATTTTGAACACCGCTTTAATCGATCCCTGTCCGAAAACTCCGGTTTTGTCCGCGCACTGCAACCTTCAGGTCGCGGCGTTGATTAGCCAGTCTCGGCCGGAATCGAGAGCGTCCGTCACAATGGAATCGGAAAATCGACGCGGCTACTTGCGCTTACGTGTCTTGGCACTGCCGTGCGAGCGGGTGGTGCCTGCGCTTCGGCCTCCGGAGCGGCTCGAAGCTGCGGCGGCCTGCTTGGGCGCCTCTTCTTCCTGTGCCTCCGTGGACTGAGGCTCGGCCTTCTCATCCTTGCCGCGCTTCTCCAGCGAGGCCTTGAGAGCGCTCATCAGGTCGATGACCTTGCCCCGAGGCTGCTCCGATGGGGCCGCACTGACCGCTTCTTCGCCGGCCACCTTACGCTGCGCAGCTTCCAGCACGCGCTCGCGGAATTCATCGTGGTATTTGGAGGGATCGAACTTCTTCTCGGTAAGGTCGTCGATGAGGCGCTGGGCGAGCTCGAGCTCCTTGTCGCTGGTTTTCGCATTCTGCCCACGATCGACGTCGGCCTCGGCGACAATCTCGTCCTGGTAGTACATCGTATGAAGCATCAATCCGCCCTCATACGGACGAATGATCACTAAGTGCTCCTTGTTTCGCATGGTGTAATGCGCGAGCGCGACGCGTCTGCTTTGCATCATCGCTTCGGCCAGCAGCTTGTAGGCGCGCGCCGATTCCGGCGAGCATCCAAGATGGTAGGAGTTTTCGAAGTAAACCGGATCGACCTGCTCGAGCGGAACAAATTCGCTGATCGCGACAGCGTGATCTTCATGCGCCTCAAGCTTCTCCAGCTCTTCGTCGGTGAAGGTTACGTAAACGCCCTTCTCGATTTGGTAGCCGCGCACCAATTCGCTGCGATCGACAATCGCGTCATCGACCGGGCAGTAGATTTTTTGCTGGATGCGGCTTTTGTCCTTCGCATGAAGAAGATTGAAACTGACCGACTTGGGCCGGGTGGCGGTATAGAGCTTTACGGGGATCGAAACTAACCCGAAAGAGATTGAGCCTGCTGCTACTGGTCGTGCGGCCATAATGAGCTGCTCCTTCTTCTAATGTTCTCTCGACTCCGCGACGCTACGCGCTCCCTCGGTACCGTAGAGCATCGGCACCCTCCGCTCCGGAGGCGGATAAGCCGCCAAGATGGCGGCTTATAACCACGGTAGCCTATATCGAAGAAAGAGCCTCCGCTAGATGGCTAAAATGCCCCCCTTTTGGACGCTTTCGCCACCGAGCGAAGCCCTCAAATCAATCTTTGTTCTTGCGCGGACGCCCTCGACGGCGCTTCGGTTCCTCTCCGCTCGGTTCGTCGATGGGGCCGAAAGGATCCTCGGCGTGCGAGTCCGCGGCTTCCATAACGCCATAGCTATTGGGCTCGCGGGCCTCTGCTTCCATGTCGGAGGGAGGCGTCCAGGTCTGGCTGTAAGGCTCGATGGTGCCGCCGGCGCCCCATCGACCTCGGCTCTTGCCGCGTTTTTGCTGGCAATCGACACAAAGCAGCGCGAATGGCAGTGCTTTGAGCCTCTCCAGAGGGATGTCCTCGCCGCACTCGGCGCAGGTTCCGTAGGTGCCATTGTCAACTCGCGCAAGCGCCTGATCGATCAGCCTCAGCCGATCCTCGGAACGTTCGATCAGGCTGGCGTGGGTTTCCACATCGGCAGTCGAGCGCGCCACGTCCATCTCATCACCTGGCGAAGACAAAACTTCTTGACCCTGGTCGCGACGGAACACGGCGATCTTCTGGAACGTCTCGTCCCGGAGCCGCGACAGGATATCCCGCAGCTTGCCGTGGCGGTTCGAATTCGATGTCATTGCGAGTCCCATCTTTCTCCTCTACTTCACCCATAGTTTGGGTCCTGCAAATATTTACGCGATTGGCACCCACTCGGTTTCCCAAATGACGCGATGCGGCAAGCCCTGCGATGCCGAATTTGCCGCGTAATACCGTCCTTCCCGTGCCAATTCGACGTAGTTATGATTCGACGTACTTACCCCCCAAACGCATCAATGCTCGATCACAAATATTTGCCAAATCGCATATAGCCTCGTTTCCGATTCTGTTTCGCCCATCCATTGTGCAAGTACGCTGCCGCCGCGCGAGGCCATCCGGCTCCCCTCCTCGTTCACGTTTTTTTCTTCCCCCCTTCATCTAAAACGGCTTCGCGAACGTCTAATTTCCGATAATGGGACGAACGCTGGCCGTCCCTTTTTGCCGCATGTAGCGGAATTTTGTCGCCGAATCGCGTCCCGCTTCCATTAACGCGACATTGAACCATCACCTGGAACGATGACCTGAAAGGATGACCTCCGATGAATAACGTCTTCGTCCGACGCCAACCGAAGGTCACCAGAATCGAGCCGTCCCCGACGGGCACCGCCAAGGTCCTGAAGTTCGACCGCCGCAACGGCGTCATCGTCGTGGAAAAGCTCGGCCCGAGGACCAAACCGAAGTCCGTCGTCGCGATGGTCCGGGATTTGCTCCGCTTCTGGCGACCGAACGGTACCGCCACCCGATCGCACCGCGGTCGCAGCGGCCTTCGGTAGAGGGGAAAAACCCGGTGACGAATCTGGATTGGATTGCCGGAATGATGGGCGCGATGGCGATTGCCGCCGTGCTATGGGTCGCGGTGGCCTTCGGCTAAACCATTCTGCCCCGAAACCCCGGCCTCAATCATTCGTATTATGACCGCCCATCGCCTCGCGGGATGCCGGCCTTGCCTTCCTGAAATCGGCGCACCGATGCAATTCTGTCACTGGCTTGACGCCGACCGTCACCGCGATGCCAACTATCCGGCTTTGCGCGGGCGCACGATCGCGGCCGTCCCGTAAGCTGCGATTTCGCTCATCAGGTCGGCAATCTCGTTGCAATCGAACCGCATCGCAAGGACCGCGTTGCCGCCCCGCTCCAGCGCCGCTGTCCTCAGCCGGTCAATCGCCTGGTTGCGGCTGTCGGTAAGCAAGCTCGTATATCCCCCAACCTCGCCCCCGAAAAGCGTCCGCAGGCTGGCACCGATATTCGAAAAAACGTTGCGCGCCCTGACGATCAGCCCGAACACCTCGCCCAGCACCTGCACCACCTCATACCCCGGTATGTTCTCGGTGGTCACGACTATGACGCTATCTTCCAACTCGCTCATGCGCCCTCCCTTTGCGTCCGAGAGTCCTGAAATTTCGCTTCAGGTTATGCCAACGCATAACGCGAAGCTGCACCCGCAATCCGTGGTTCATGCCTCTGCAATTTTCGAGAGCGAGTTCTCAAGACTTCGAAGAAGAACCGGAAGTCGACGATAGGTTTCAATATCCGTCGCGTCGATGGTGGTACTTTCGAGCGGCAAATTGGGCGCAACGGCAGCCAGCAGATCCGCCGAGTCGCTTTTGAGGAGCCCCGAAAGCAGCCGTTCCAGCGCACCGCAATAGAAAGCCTCGAAATTGCTCTGACTCAGCGACACCTCGTTCGGACTCAAGGAAGCCGACTCCCGGATCCGACTGCGGGCTAGCGACTCGAAACGATAGCCGATGCGGACCAGCGTAGATGCCGAATCAATGGAAGCAGTTGAGATAGCTCTGCCGCGATTTCCCTCCAGCCGCGCCTGGTCGGCCAGGCTGAGCACCTGAAGCAACTCACCGCTGACGCGTCGCTCAGCCGCAGCGATCCCTGCATCGGTGATGTCTCCGTCCGCGACTTTCCTCGCAAAATCGATGGTCGTTTTGAGCAGTTTGGCGAGTCCCGAACGGACTTTGTCGCTCGCGTACTCGGGCCACAAAACCAGAAAAACAAAGCCCGCCGTGAGGACGCCTAGCACAATTCCCCAAAATCGCCACAGCGGACTATATACGTTGCTCGTCGGTCCGAGTCCGACGTAGCAGATGAGAAAGGTGATTCCAGCCTGGATACCGGCATAGCCCAGCCATTCGTCGCTTTGAGCTACATAGGTAGAAATCATACTCACGACGAATATCGCGATTAGATACGCGATCAGTGAATCGAAGTTTTGCGACACTACGATCATCGATCCGAGAGCCGCCAGTCCTCCCAAAATACATCCCGCAAGCCGGAGCAGAGTCTTTCGCACCACCGCACCATATTGGTTCGGCTGTCCAGCTATCAGCACGCTCCAGAGAATGGTTTGCAGGTCAGCACGTTGGGTGGTCAGCCCCACAAGCAACCCTAGCGTCAGTGCAGCTCCAAGCTTTACACCAAATCTGAAGGCCGCATCATCGAACCAGCCACGAGGCTCGGATTCAGCCTCAACCTCGGTTGGTTGTACCTCGGGAATGGAAGCTGCGGCTCGCGGCTCCAGAATGCTCCCCAGTTCCTCCAGTCCGCGTAAGAATCGTAGAGAATTGGATATTTCGGAAGACGAAGGAACGTTGCCATGTAACGGTTGTGGGTAAGCTATCTCGAACCGTTGCATTGCAAGCCGCAGATCCAACCGCCATTCGGTTGAGTCGAACCTATCATCGAGACCGGCAGCCACATGACGAATCTTTTCGGAAAAGGCCCTGTCGAGAGCATCGAGCGCATCCTCGAGTTCGCGACGATGCGCATATCTGATGCCGGTTGCGGCCGGCTCGTCGGACACGACCGCGAGTCGCTCCACCTCAAGGTAGGCATGCTCGGTGAGGGTGACTGCATCGACTAGAATCCTTAGACGCGGAGGCGTGGGATTCGTCTGTTCTTTAACTGATTTGAGAATCGCCAGATTGCGGGCCAATACCGACGGAACCAGCGAGCGCGGTAATGAGCCATCAGCGGGATTTAAGTAGTGTTTCCCGATAATCTTCAAGCGCCTGCGAATCTGTTCAAGATCTCCGGCAATCGACTCAAGAAATCGTGGTTCCGGTGGGGAGGGCCATATCAGCGTGTCGACCACCACCATCACAATGGTTGCGACGAGGATGCCGTCAAAGGTATACGCGGCTCCCCAACCAATCGCGGCTGGCCTGAAAATCCCGACGTAGACCGTGCTGATAGTTCCAATCGCCACCAGTGCGAGGATAAGGAACAGTTTCGTGTTGGATAGGAAGTAGGCAAGCGTCGCGAATACTACAAAGAGGAATCCCAGTATCAGACCGGGATAGTCCAGTAGCTTGCCCGTGATGGGTACAATCGACGCCTGCATGATGGCCGCGCAGACGATTATCAGGATACCTTCGGAGAGCCCGAGTGAGATTCCAGGCTGACCAATTCGGAAGGCAAACAGCGAGCCGAACGGTCCCAGGATTTGCATCGTGGCTGCGAGAGCAGTGGTAACCGCCGTCTTGACCGCGTTGCGCGCGGCCTCCTCGACCCGCCGCCGGCTCGGCGCCAATTCTTTAGCGAAGAACTCGCTCGGAGCCACCGCTAGTCGCCCCGGATGGTGACGATCGCAGTTTGCCCCATCCGAAATGGTTTGCCACTGTCTCCGCGTTTTAATGCGATTCGAACCGGAAAGCGCTGATTAAGTCTTACCCAGTTCAGCGTCTCCTCAACGTTGGGAAGCCCCGCCACCGTCGCGCCATTTTGCTGGAATAGCCCCCAGCCGATGCCTTGTACTTGTCCCTGAAAATGTTTGCCGGGATAGCTCAGCAACGAGATATCAGCATGCATTCCGGACCGAATTCGATCCAGTTGATCCTCTCTAAAATAGGCCAGCACGTACCAGTTACGATCGTCGATCAATACCAGGACCGGCTGGCCGACATTGGCGTATTGGCCTTCCGAAATGTTGAGGTTCGTGACGTAGCCATCGAATGGCGCGCGGACCTGGCAGTAATCGACGTTGAGACGTGCGTCTTCAACCGCTTCCTCCGCAGCGCGGGTGCGTTGATTGACTCCGCCGACCGTCCCCACCGCGTTCTGAGCCTTTTGGAGTTCTGAACTCGCGCTCGATACTGCCGCCTCCGCGGCTTTGAGCTTGTTGCGCGCTTCAACCACGTCATTGTCGGTGACGAAGTCATTCCGGCGAAGCGGAACGATTCGATCCAGATATTGCCTCGCATTCGCCGCGGCGACTCTGCGCTCGTCAAGCTGCGCTCGCGCAGAACTGACTGTATCTCCTAGTGTTGCAAGCTCGATTCTGGTCAGGCTTAGTTTGGTCGTTGCGCTATCGAGAGCTAGTTTGTAAGGGCGGCAGTCGACTTCGAAAAGAAGGTCTCCCTTTTTCACCAATTGGTTGTCGGAAACCGGCAGCCGTATGATTTGACCGCTGACATGAGCTGCAATCGCCGCGGTGTTTGCCCGAACATAGGCGTCGTCGGTGCGCGGATTGGCGAAATACAATCGATAGACAAACCAGCCGAGCACTAGCGCAGCGAGTACAAGAATCCCACTTAGCGTTCGTCCGAATACACGCATCCACAGACGGGCTCGGGGGTTTGTCTCAGTTGCCTCTGGCATCCGGCTAATTTCCTAGACTATCTCCAAATGAGCAACCAACATCCGAAAGCTATCGTGAGCGCTAAACTCGCGTAGACCAGCGGTTTCGGGGTCATCCATTCATCTATTCCGGTCGCGACTAGAATCGGTTTCATGGCTATTGCGGTGACTATTCCCAACAGCAGGCATAATATCCAGACCGGAAAAGTGGCGCCCGCCAAACCCACCACCGGATCGCATCCACCGAGAGCGAACAGTAAAACCGCGCCCACCACCATCGTCGGCCGCAAAGTCAATTCTTTACCGGAGATTTTCAATGTCACAATTGGTGCGATGTTTCTGAAAGACATCTGCTTATGGAGATGGAGCATGCGACGCGGATTCCGCTCCCACCGCATGGACCAAGGCCGCAGACGAAATCAGAAGGTCTGCCTTGTTTTGTATCAGCGTATAGCGCGCCGTCATAAGGTCCCGTTCAGCACCTAGCAAATCGGTTATGACCGAAAGACCATGCTCGTGGCTCTCCTGGTTGGCTCGCAACGATTCTTCGGATGCCTCCACCAATGCGACTGATGCGTCATACTTCTTTCGCGCAGACGAGAAGTGGTAGTAGGCGTTGGAAACTGCCGCACTGATATCGATTTCCAGCGACTTAAGATCCGCACGCGCTTGATCGCGTTGCGCGTTCGCTTTACTTACGGCGTAGTAGCGCTCAAAGCCGGTGAAGAGGTTCCATCGCAGAGTCATGAACGCACCGTAAAATGGTTGATTCAGATTTTGAGAATGACCGCCATTTACCGTGTAGCTCCATATTACTTGGCCATAGTTGCCGCCCACTCCGACTTCCGGATAGTACTCCGATTCTGCGCGCGCGATCGCTGCCTCATCGGCGCGGATTGCCGCGACTTGCGCTCCCATGTCAGGCCGCCTCTTTAAGGCGTCAGTCACGAGACTTTCCACGTCCGCAGTAAGATTGGCCGGAACATTCTGATGCTCCACGCTTTGAACCTGGATAGCTACGCCGGAGGGAATACCTATCGCTTCGCAAAGAGCGGACTCTGCGTCATGTACCATCGATCTTGCATTTTCCAGGTCATAGACCGATTGTGCCTGGACTTGTTTCGCCAGCAGGATTTGACGTTTCGTCGCCAGTCCAACCTGATGACGCTGCTCGATACCGGCCACGCTTTTATTGGCGAGGTCAAGATTGGATTGGGCGGCCTCCACGCTTAACTTAGCTGCGGACAATATGAAGTACGATTTCTCGACGTTGAACACCACGTCCTGTATTTTCCGGTTGAATGCGAAGTTCGCCGCGATGAGTTGCTCACGGGCGCCCCGCTCAGCAGCGCGACTTCGGCCAAAGTCGAGCAAGTCATAGCTGACCTTGATTTGCGGCAGAAATGCCTCGTTACGGATAATCAGTGTTTGACCGGGAAATTGGATTGGCAGCTTGAGATAACCGCCCTCCGCTTCGGCTGCGACCTTCGGGTAGTTGTCGGCTTGACTCCTGCCCAACTCGGCGTTGGCTGCTTGCGCGGCGTACCATGCGTGCTGGGTTTGAGGATTTGTCTTGAGCGCGAGGTCCACAATTTCCGGCAAGGTATTGGGATGGCTTTTGACCGACTCCAACGCTGGGACATTCTTATCGAATTGATCCAGGCTTCCGGAATAAGCGATCGCAGACGCCGGTGGGCTCCAGGTGCTGGCAACGGTTGCGGGTGGGGCCACTTTCGTCTCGGGGTTAAGATGAAACGAGCTACATCCCACCATCAAAAGACCAAGAGTCAATGATCCGAGACAGGTGCACAGCGAGCCCACGGTAAGCTGAGGATCGGCCGCGTTCCTAGAGCGGACCACTTTTCTGTTCAACCCAGCCTGAAGCACCAGATGTACTTTCTCGCGTTTCAAAATGACTTCGCGACCCGAATCCCATCGTTATAGTGTTAAGGCCACCTGGACTGCCAGAACCGCGGTGCCCCCGCACTCGAAGTGGCCTTGGGGCGAGGCGGGTTGCGCCACCGGCGGATAGTCATCATTCACAAAATAGGCGGTGGCATCCACGATTCCTCGACCTGTGCGCCGAATTGCAGTAGGGCGCCTGTCGCAGATTTTACTTCGCCGCTCGATTGGCGTGATCGGCGATCACCTTGGCGACGCAACAAGTCAGCCGCTTGCCGGTCGGGATATGCAGGAACTCGTTGGGGCCGTGCGCGTTCGCATGCGGTCCTAATACACCCGTGATGAGAAACTGCGCCTTGGGAAAGCGTTCACCCAGCATCGCCATAAATGGAATCGTTCCGCCCACTCCAGCGAATGCGGTGGGTTTCCCGAAAAACGCCCGAGATGAATCTTCCAGCGATTTCTCCAGCCATGGCGCCAGCTCCGGGGCATCCCATCCCGTCGCACCCCAGTTGGCGTCGAAGCTGACCTTTGCTCCCGAAGGCGGATCGTCCTCCATCAGTTCCTTGAGCGCGCGCGAGGCGATTTTCGCATCGCAGGTCGGCGGGACGCGCAAGGAAAGTTTCAGCGCGGTCATCGGACGCAAGACATTGCCCGCATTGTCCGCCGCAGGAAGGCCATCAGCGCCGATTACCGTCAGCATCGGACGCCACGTCGAATTCAGCAGCAACTCAGTCGGGTCGGTACTGATCGGCTTCATTCCCCCCGCCAGTGGGAGTTCTTTGTAGACGCTGTCACCGTAGATGGCCGCCGCCGCGGCGGCCTGCTCGCGACGCGCCTTCGGAATCTCAACATGAAAGACCTCCGGTTTGATGCGCCCGGTTTCCTCATCCTCGATGCGGCTGACCAGTTGCCGCGCCAGGCGGAAACTGTCCGCCACCATCCCGCTCAGGCCCGAATGGAGTCCCTCGGTCAGCACCTCGACCTTGAGCGTGCCGCCGACCAGGCCGCGCAGCGAGGTCGTGCACCATAGCTGCTCGTAGTTGCCGCATCCCGAGTCCAGCGCGATGACGAGGCTCGGCTGTCCGATGCGCGGAGCGAGATGCTCGATGTAGGCGGGAAGATCGAAGCTGCCGCTCTCCTCGCAGGCCTCGATGACCACGACGCATCGCGCATGCGGCACGCCCTGCTCTTCCAGGGCGCCGATTGCACTGAGACAGGAGAACATCGCATAGCCGTCGTCGGCGGCGCCGCGGCCGTACAGGCGGTCGCCTTCGAGTTTCGGCGTCCACGGATCGAGATCCTCACGCCATCCGGCCATCTCGGGCTGCTTGTCCATATGGCCATAAAGAAGGATGCAATCGTCGGTTTGGCCAGGGATCTCGATGAACAGCAGCGGGGTGCGCTTGGGCAGCCTGACCACCTCGATGGTCGCGCCCGCCGGGACATGCCCGCGCGCCCACGCCTCGAAGCGAGCGACGACCTTGTCCATGTGGCCACGCGCCTGCCATTCGGGATCGAAGGCAACCGATTTATTGGGGATGCGGATGTATTCCGTGAGTTCGGGAACGATCGAGTTGTCCCAGACCTTGCCGATGTAGGCCTGCGTCTTTGCATGATCCATGGGGAGAGCCTACGCGAGGCCGCGCGAATGGGCAAAATCCGCCCGCAGTCTTAGTGAAGTCCTTCGCGACGACTCGCAGAAGTCGGCCCGCCGAAACTGTGCCGCTACCGGAGCGGTTTGAAACTCTGTCATGAGCCGCTCCTGTTCGGTTCGGGCGCGTGCCCATCGTGAATCGGCACCGTGAATTTGGAGTATTGGCCCGTTCGGGCGGGAACGCCCTCGGGCGGACGATAGGTAGATGGGGATCGCCGAGGTAGTTCAGCGCGGCATCACAACTTCTATGGCATGAGCGTACAACGAGATGCGATTGTCGCGCCACTTCGATTTTTTCTGAACATGAATCTTTGACGAATGCATCGAAAGCTCTCATTAGTATGGTGAGGTTCGCCGCGTTGAGCGACCTGAAACGTTGCGGCCTGCAAAAGGAGATTCGATATGGGCAAACTCGACGGCAAAGTAGCGGCGGTAACCGGGTCCGGTCGCGGCATCGGCCGCGCGGTCGCAAAAGCCCTGGCCGCTCACGGTGCAGCAGTGGTCGTCAACGATCTCGGAGTGACGGTTGATGGCAAGAAGGAACCCAGCTCGCCCGCCGATGCGGTCGTCGGTGAGATCAAAGCCGCGGGCGGAGTGGCGGTCGCCAACAGTATGGACATCGGGACGGTGTCCGGCGGCGAAGGCCTCGTCGATCATGCCATCCGCGAGTTCGGCCAGTTGGACATCCTGGTGAATGTGGCGGGCGTTCTTCGCGACCGCATGATCTTCAATATGAGCGAAGAAGAGTGGGACGAGGTCATCCGCGTTCACCTCAAGGGCCACTACTGCACAATGCGGCCTGGCTCGGCGCATATGCGCGAGCGCAAGCAGGGACGCATCATCAATTTTTCTTCCGGCGCCGCGCTCGGCGCGCCGGGACAACCCAACTATGCCGCCGCTAAAGCCGGCATTCTGGGCCTGACCTATAGCAGCGCGGTGTCGCTGGCGAAGTACAACATCACGGTCAACGCGATCATGCCCGGCGCGGCAACCCGGATGACCGATTCGATTCCGCAAGGCCGGCTTCCGGGGATGAGCTTTCGGCAGAGCACCGATGCGGCCAATACGATCCACGATCCTGCCAACGTCGCGCCGATCGTGGTTTTCCTCGCGAGTGACGAAGCTCAATATGTCAGCGGGCAATGTTTCGGCGCGATGGGGTATCGAATCACGCGTTACTCGCACATCGTGCCGGATCGAGTGCTGATGGGCGACGGCCCATGGACGGTCGAGCGCCTGTCGGCATCGTTCAAGTCGACGCTTGGGAGCGATCTGACTCCGCCGCGAATGTTGTAGGCGCGAAAACAGATCGAACCGTTTGGGTTCGACGCCTAAGGGCGTCGCGCTTCGAGTTGCGAGATTATCTTATCTCCAAACCGGCGCACCTGGTCGATCATCTCCTGGCCCTCAGTCACAAAGCCGGTCACGATGTCGGTCGCGCCGAGATCGGCAAGCCGCCGGTAGTCGTCCGCGGTGCTCGCGGTGACGTCCATGACATGAATCTCGAAGTCGGGCCGGCTCAAGGTTCCGTAGCGTTCGCGCTCGGCGTTCAGTCCCTCGATTAGGCGCTTGAGCGTATCGGTATCGGCATTCGCCGATATCCAGCCATCGCACAATCGCGCGGCGCGAGAGAGCGCGGCCTTGCTATGCCCGCCGTACAGAATCGGCACCGGTTGCGAGGGCACCGGATTCAGCTTCATCGGACCGATGTCGTAGTTGTCGCTGTGATACTCGAAGAAGTCGCCGCGCAAAGCACCGCGGATGATTTCGATGCACTCGTCCATCAGCCGGCCGCGCTTTTCGAACGCGATGCCATTGTAGGTAAAGTCCTCGCGCCATGGTCCGAGCCCCGCGCCGAGACTGACGCGATTCTCCGAGATCACGGCCAGCGAGCTCAGCGCCTTGGCCAGCACCAGCGGCTGGCGGACCGGCACCTTCATTACCGCGGGATAGAATCGCAGCGTCTTCGTCACCGCCGCCATCCAGGTCATCGCGATGAGCGGCTCGATGAAAGGCGTCGCCGAAATATAGGCGCGGATGTTGTCAGTATCGGCGTACGGATATTTGGACTCGGTCACGCGCGGAAAGAACAGGCTGTCCGGCATTGTGATCGAAGCGAAACCGGACTCCTCGGCCGCCCGAGCGATCGCCTGAAAGTGCTGATACTCGCCGCGGGAGAGCATTAGTGTGACACGCATGAGAGGAATTTCCTGCTTCGTCGCGCTCGCCGTCAAGTGCGGCGGGCGGCCGACTTGGCGTACTTCGCAATGCCGTTCAGAAGGATTAGCGCAGCCTTAGCGCGGGACTTCGAGCCAGAGCACCCCGAGCGGGGGAAGTCGCAGCGTCAGCGAAAACTGCATCCCATGCGATGGTGAATTTTGCGCCATCACCGCGCCCGCATTGCCCACGTTGCCGCCGCCATAGATCGAGGAATCGCGTGTTGAGGATCTCGTGATAGATTCCGCCGGTCGGCACCCCGATGCGATAAGACTCCCGGACCACCGGTGCGAAGTTGCAGATGCAGATGACGCGGCGACCCGAGGCCGGTGCGACGCGCATGAACGTGATGATGTTCTCATCGGAATTGTTGGCATCGATCCATTGAAAGCCCGCGGGCTCGGTGTCCGCTTCCCATAGCGCGGGCTCGGCGCGATAGATCCGGTTGAGATCGCGCACCAATGACTGCAACCCGCGATGGTCCGTTTCTTCGAGCAGGTGCCAGTCGAGGCTGGAATCATGATTCCATTCGCGCCATTGACCGAACTCGCCGCCCATGAACAGCAGCTTCTTGCCCGAGCGCGCCCACATATAGGCATAGAGTGCGCGCAGGTTGGCAAACTTGCGCCAGCGGTCGCCCGGCATCTTGTCGAGCAGCGAGCGCTTTCCGTACACAACCTCGTCATGCGAGAGCGGCAGCACGAAGTTCTCGCTCCATGCGTACATCAGACCGAAGGTCAGGTCGCGATGATGATAGCGGCGATGAATCGGATCGAGGCTGAAGTAGTTCAACGTGTCGTGCATCCAGCCCATGTCCCATTTGAAGCCAAAGCCGAGACCGCCGACATAGACAGGCCGACTGACGCCAGGCCATGCGGTCGACTCCTCAGCGATCATCAGAACGCCGGGATGGAGACGGTAAGCCTGGCGATTGAGCTCCTGCAGAAATGAAATCGCGGCGAGATTCTCGCGCCCACCATGTTGGTTGGGAATCCATTCGCCGGCGCGGCGCCCGTAGTCGAGGTAAAGCATCGCGGAGACCGCATCCACCCGAATCCCGTCGGCGTGATATTCGGAGAGCCAGTGGTGGGCGCTTGCGAGCAGAAAAGTGCGGACCTCGTCGCGCCCGAAATTGAAGAGGTAGGTGTTCCACTCGGGCTGAAATCCCAGGCGCGGATCCAGATGCTCATAGAGCGCCGTGCCGTCGAAGCGCGCAAGGCTGAACGCATCGGTGGGGAAATGCGCCGGCACCCAATCGAGGATGACGCCGATGCCGCGCTGGTGGAGCGAATCAATCAAATAACGAAAATCGTCCGGGGTCCCGAAGCGCGCGGTCGGGGCGAAGTATCCCGACACCTGGTATCCCCACGAGCCGGCGAACGGATGCTCCATGACCGGCATCAGTTCGACGTGGGTGAATCCCATGTCCGCGACATAATCGCCCAACTGATGCGCCATTTCGCGATAGGTAAGGGATCGATTGCCCTCGCCGGGAACGCGCCGCCATGAGCCGAGATGGACCTCATAGATCGAAGCGGCTGAGTGGAGCTGATCGCGCGTGGCGCGGTCCGCAATCCATGCGGCATCGGTAAAGGGCTGACTAAGGCGATAAACCACCGACGCCGTACCGGGCGGGACCTCCATCCACGATGCGAACGGATCGGTCTTGAGGAACATCGCACCGTCGCGGGTGCGAATCTCGTACTTGTAGCGGGTGCCCGACAACAAATCAGGGACGAAGATTTCCCAGACGCCGGATGCGCCCAACATCCTCATCATGTCGAGGCGCCCGTCCCATCCGTTGAAATCGCCGACCACGCTGACGCCCACCGCATTCGGCGCCCATACCGCGAACGCTACCCCCGCAACGCCCTGGACTTCGCGCACATGCGCACCGAGCTTCTGGTATGCCTGCTCGTGCTTCTGTTCGGCCAGCAGGTACAGATCGAGCTCACCGAGGGTCGGGAGGAATGAATAGGCCGAGCGCGCGACAATGACGTGGTCGCCGGGCAAATGCACCTGAAGGTGATACGAGAAAACTTCGCGTTTGCCTTCCACCAGCAACTCGAACAGTCCGGATTCGGGTCGCGCACGCATCGGGCGCGAGCCTCGCCATCGACGATCAAGTGGACGCTCTCGGCACCGGGTCGAAACGCGCGAACGATCACCCCGCGCGAGGTCAAATGCGCGCCAAGTATCGAATGTGGATCATGATGACGCAGCGCGAGCAGGCGCGTCAGATCATCCTTGGGGATCTTCGAAAACCCGTCGTTTCCGATGCTGACGGATGTTGAGTCTTGCAGCTCGGTTGCCATCGCGCTCTCAGGTTGCCTCGGTTCTCGATGTTTGCGATGCGCTCGGCTTGGCTGCCCCGGCTATCGGAATGCCTGCGATCTGCGAAATGCCTTGAATCGGAATGAAGACCCAGTTGGGGCGATTGTCGAGTTCGTAGCCGAGTTCGTAGATCGCTTTTTCGAGGACGAAGGCATCGAGCAGGACTCGCAGCTCCTCGCGAGTTTTCGGCAGAATCGCAGTGCCGTTGGCAGTTTCAAGATAGCCGCGCAGGAAGCTCCAGGAGCACCAGGTTTGCCAAAATCGCGCCCACGGCTCCATCGCCGCAAAGTCCGCCTTGCCCAGCGCGCCGCTCTGGACCTGGTTGGTCATTTCCGAAAGCGCCGCATATCCGAAGGAACGCAGCATCCCGCCGACATCGCGCAAGGCTGACCGTTTGCGCCGTCGCTCGGTTAGCTGACGCGCCGGCTCGCCCTCGAAATCGATGATGACGAAGTCCTTGCCGGTGTATAGCATCTGGCCGAGATGCAAATCGCCGTGAGTTCGCTGACGAACCACCGAGAGGCGATGCTTCAGGAAGGAGTCGAAGCACGCGCCGACCTGATCCTTATGATCGAGCACCGCCTGCGCGCCCGGTTGCAGCTCTTTGGGAAGGGATCGCATTCGGCCTGACAACAGGCGCATCACGCGGCCCAACAAGTTGCGCATCGATTGATACACGGAGCGCTGATAGAGCGCCGAGTAGGGTTCGGCCGCGAAGTCCGGATCTTTCTGTTCGACCAGCAGCGCGAGATGGAGTTCCGCCACCCGCCGCCCGATCATCCGCGCGGCATCGAGATAGGCGCCGATCATTTCGGCGGCGAGCGGATCGGGTTCCGCCTGGTCGGCTAACTCTACAAGATGTTTATCAGGGAGTCCGCGAAATTCGGCTTTGGTCGCGGCATTCTCGAAATAGCGCTCCAACTCTCCCTTAGTGAATTGCCATGCATCGCCCTGGTTCGGGACGAAACCCTGCAAAATTGCCAGGTTGCGGCCTTCCGAGCGCCCGGGACGATAGTCGATCCATCCGGCTAGCGGCGGTGTATGCGGAAAACGTGCGGTCTCGGTCAGAAAGCGTCCGACCTCGATATCGGGATTGAGGCCCGCCTCGAGTTTGCGGAACAACTTCAGGATGAAACGGTCGCCGAACATGATCGAGGTGTTGCTCTGCTCCGCCTTCAGAATTTTCGGCTCCGGGATTTCGCCCTTGCGGTAGATCTCGTGAAAGGCTGCGGTCGCGTGCGCGGCGAACTGCGCGGCCTGACCCTTGCCGCGCCGATGTCGCTCGATCAGCGCGATCATCTCACGCCCGAATTTCGGATCCACCGTCGCGTCATAGAGCACTCCTTCGATGACGCCATTGCCCGCGACCTTCGCACCGGCACCACCGCCATTGCTGCTGACCGGAATCGTCACATCCGCGATGACGTGCTCGGGCCATTGCGAACGGACCTCGCGCGCGTGATCGCCGCTGGCGATGCCGAGCGGCAGCACATAGGTCTCGGGCTCCGCGTTGGCATACTCGAGATTCACAAAAGCAATGTGATGCGCATTCTCGCTCTCTGAGAGGGGCACCAGATCCGCGATGTCAGCGCTCTTGATGGTGCGGGCCTTGCTCCGGAACCAGCGGCATCGCGGCAGGTATTCCGGCAGGATGCGCCGCAGAGCCTGACGGGTCTGCACGCGCAGCAATCCGTCGGTCGCCGAGGTGAGCTGGATTCGCGGGGTCACGTAGTCCGAGAGATCCGCCACCGCGCCGGCGCGCGGCTGTTCGATCGAAAACCACACGAATCCATGCGGTCCCAGCGTCAGGAGGTACGGCAGATCGCCAATCGGTGGAAATGGCGAATGGCTGAACAGCTCGATCGGGCACATCCCCTTGAAGCGCGACAGGTCGAGCTCGACGTATTGGACGAAGCGCGAAAGATTGGCGACCACCATGATGTGCTCGTTCTCGAAGGATCGCACGTATGCGATGACGCGCGGATTTTCGGGGCTGAGAAACTCCATGGTGCCGCGCCCGAAGGCCTTGTACTGGCGGCGCAGTGCGATGAGCCGGCGCATCCACCATAGCAGCGAATGGCGATTGGCCTCCTGCGCTTCGACGTTGACAGTCTGGTAGTGGTACTCGTAGTCAATCACCACCGGCAGGATGAGGCGCTGCGGGTTCGCGCTCGAAAATCCCGCGTTGCGATCACCGCTCCATTGCATCGGGGTGCGGACCCCATCGCGATCGCCGAGATAGACATTGTCGCCCATCCCGATCTCGTCGCCGTAGTAGAGGACCGGAGTGCCCGGCAGCGAGAACAGCAATCCGTTGATCAGCTCGACCGCGCGCCGATTGTTGCCCAGCAGCGGGCACAGGCGGCGCCGGATGCCGAGGTTGATGCGCATGCGGGTTTCCTGCGCATAGGCGCGATACATGTAGTCGCGCTCCTCGTCGGTCACCATTTCCAGGGTCAACTCGTCGTGATTGCGCACGAACAGGGCCCATTGGCAGGTCGCATCGATCGGCGGAGTTTGCGCCCAAATATCGGTAAGCGGAAAACGATCCTCCATCCGCACCGACATGAACATCCGCGGCATGATCGGGAAGTGAAACGCCATGTGGCATTCCTTGCCTTCCCCGAGATAGGCGACCGCATCCTCGGGCCACTGGTTGGCCTCGGCGAGCAACATGCGGTTGGAAAAATGGTCGTCGATGTAGCTTCGCAACTCGCGCAGATAGGCATGCGTCTCGGGCAGATTCTCGCAATTGGTGCCCTCGCGCTCGAACAGATACGGCACTGCGTCGAGCCGCAACCCGTCGACTCCGAGGCCGAGCCAGAAATCCACCACCCGAAGCATTTCCTTGCGCACCGCGGGATTGTCGAAGTTCAGATCCGGCTGATGCGAAAAGAAACGATGAAAGTAGTACGCCTTCGCGACCGGATCCCACGACCAGTTTGACGGCTCGAAATCCTGAAAAATTACCCGCGCCTCTTTGTAGCCCTCGGCGTGGTCCCTCCAGACATAGAACTCGCGCTCTTTCGAGCCGGCAGGTGCGCGGCGCGCGCTTTGAAACCATTCATGCTGATCGGAGGTGTGATTCAGGACCAGTTCGGTCACCACATGCAGGCCGCGCCGATGCGCCTCGCGCAGAAAGGTTTTAAATTCCTGCAGGGTGCCGCAATCGGGATGGACCTCGGTGTAGTTCGAAATGTCGTAACCATCGTCACGCATCGGCGATGGATAAAACGGGAGCAACCACAGGGTGGTGACACCGAGCGATTGCAAGTACTCAAGCTTCTGCGTGAGACCGGGGAAGTCCCCGACCCCATCGCCATTGCTGTCGTAAAACGAACGGACGCGCAACTCGTAGAAGATCGCGTCCTTATACCACAAGGCGTCGGTGGGGCCGCTTTCCCTGCGCTTCATAGAAGCTTCCCCACTCGCAAAATGTGCGCGGGCTGGACCGCGGGATCGAGCCGCACGTAGTTTCGGTCGGACCAGGTGTAACTGGCGCCCGTGAGCAGGTCATTAACCTCGTAATGCTGGCCGGGCGCGGCGCCGGTGATCTCGGGGGGCACCAACGCGGTGCAGTAGTGAGTCTGGAAAGGGTCGAGGTTCACCGCAACCACGATGATGTTGCCCTTATCGGGCGACCATTTCGCATAGCAAAGAATCTGATCGCTATCGGTTTCAAGGAAACGCAGGTTGAGGAAATCCTGCAGCGCGATGTTGTCGCGCCGAATCTCATTCATGCGGGCGATGAACTCGCGGATGTTGCCGGGCCGATGCCAGTCGCGAACCTTGATCTGATATTTCTCGGAGTTCAGGTACTCCTCGGTCCCGGGCACCGCTTCGTTTTCGCATAGCTCGAAGCCGCTGTAGATACCGTAGGAAGAGGAGAGCGTCGCGGCCAGTATTAACCGCATGCGGAACGCCGGCGGGCCGCCCTGCTGCAGAATCGGCGGCAGAATGTCCGGTGTGTTGGTAAAGAAATTCGGCCGGAAGTAGTCGCGCATCCCGGTCGCGGTGATCTCAGTCAGATACTCAGTCAATTCATACTTGGTATTGCGCCAGGTGAAGTAGGTATACGACTGGGTAAAGCCGGCCTTCGCCAGCGCCTTCATCATCTTGGGACGCGTGAATGCTTCCGCGAGAAAGATCACCTCCGGATGCGAGGCCTGCACCGATCCGATCAACCATTCCCAGAATGCGACCGGCTTGGTGTGCGGATTGTCTACGCGAAAAATCCTGACCCCTCGATCGATCCACAGGTTCACGACCCGCAGCAGCTCCTGCATCAGGCCGGATTGATTCCTGGTGTCAAAATCGATCGGATAGATGTCCTGATATTCCTTGGGCGGGTTCTCCGCGTATTTGATGCTGCCGTCGGGGCGATGACTGAACCATTCGGGATGTTCGCGCACCCACGGATGATCGGGCGAACACTGCACCGCAAAATCGATCGCGGTTTCCATCCCAAGCGTAGCGGCAGTCGCAACAAAATGCTGAAAGTCCGCGATGGTTCCGAGCGCGGGATCGACCGCGTCATGGCCGCCGGCCTCGTTTCCGATTGCCCATGGGCTGCCAGGCGCGCCATTGGCGGCGAGCAGAGTGTTGTTCGGGCCTTTTCGATTAGTCATTCCTATCGGATGGACCGGCGGAAGATAGATGACATCGAATCCCATATCTGAAATAGCGGGCAGCCGCCGTTCCGCGTCGCGAAATGTCGCAGGCCGCTGCGGATCGCTGGTCTGCGACCGCGGGAACATCTCATACCAGGTGCTGAAGCGCGCCTTCGGTCGATCGGCGATCAGTTCCAGATAAGGTTCGTGCCGGAGCATTCCGTGCCGCTCGCCGGCGCGGCCCGCGGCTTCGATCACGCGCGGCTCTTCGACGATTTTGAGTACGCTCGCGAATCCATCGCGCGAAACGCGCAGTTGCTCGAGGCATCGCGCCAGGATTTCGCGATCCGGCGCCGCCGCACGCCGGGCCATTTTTTCGACCAGCGCGACGCCTTCCAGCAGATCGGAACCGACATCGCGTCCCGCTACGACTTTCTTTCTGAAATCAGACAGCCACGACGCAAACAGATCGGTCCACGCCTCGACAGTATAAACGTAGCGGGTGTTTTCGTTGGGTATGAATTCGCCGCGCCATCGATCGTTGTCGACCACCAGCATCGGCGCTTCGGCAAAGCTCTCGTCGCTCTTGCGGCGATACTTCACCGCGGCGCGAATTATCTGGTGGCCGTCCCGGAAGATGTCTGCCTCCACCACGCAAGGCTCGCCCACGATGCGCTTGACCGGATAGCGGCCGCTATCGATCACCGGCTCCATCGCCTCAATGATGATGTGTCCGAGGGCAGACTGCTGGGTTTTGTCTCCGCCGGGAAGTTTTGACTGTGCAGACTGAAGCACCATGTGGCGCACCTGTTTCGCTTCGGGAGTCTGCCCTGGATTGGGCCGTTCCGCGCCGGAAGAATTTCCGGTTCAGGATCGCGGAATCATGACATTATACAAGGTGGGCCGCAGGTCGATGCAACCACCCTCTGAAAAGCGCGGTCGCACGAGGATTCCGCGGTCGCAGTACCGCTCCGAGCTGCGATGCGCGAACAGTTCCTACCCGAGGTTTTTCGGATCCACCGATTTGTAGTCCTGCTCGATTGCAGCGTCGACTTGCCGCGCGAAGCTGTCGTCGGCGCCGATTTTGGGCCCCAGGTAGGTTCCCCATGAGATCGAGATGCGCTCGGTCCAGGACTCCGGACGCCACAGTTGCGATCGAATAAAAGCTTTCGCGCAGTGGAAGAAACACTCGCGCACCGTGACCCGAGTCGCGAGCAATGCGGGCGCGCCGCGCGCCGTCAGCTTGCCGAGCAACTCGGGATCGGTAGTCAGCTCCGCGGTCCCGTTGACGCGCAAGGTTTCGCCGGTGCCGGGCAGCATGAAGACCATCGCCACGTGCGGATTGGCAAGAATATTCTGTAAACCGAACAGCAACTTGTTGCCCTTGCGCTCGGGAATCACGATCGACGATGGATTCTCCACCAGCACGAATCCCGGGTGGTCGCCTTTGGGCGAAGCATCCTGATTGCCCTCCGCATCCGCGGTCGCAAGCACCAGGAACGGCGAGCGCTGGATGAAATCGATCGCGAGGCTGTCGAGTTCGGTAAGCAGCTTCTTGCGCACCACCTCATTGGGCTCACTAATCAGGTTTCGCAGTTGTTCAACCGTAGAGATGCGATGATCCGTTGCCTGTGCCATTTCTCTGTTCCTCTCGATTCCGTCGGATGCTACGGACTCCAAATCCAGGCGGTTACTTCTTTTCCAGGTGACCGCCGAACTCATATCGCATCGCGGATAACAACTTGTCGGCAAACTCGTCGGCGCCGCGCGAGGCGAAACGCTGATAAAGCGCCGCGGTCAGTACGGTGGCGGGAACCCCTTCGTCGATCGCCGCATCGATGGTCCAGCGGCCTTCGCCGGAGTCGGAAACCTTGCCCGCAAATTTCGCCAGCTTGGGATCTTCGACCAACGCGGTCGCGATCAGATCCAACAGCCACGAGGAAATGACACTGCCGCGCCGCCACACCTCCGCCACGTCGGTAAGGTTGAAATCATATTGATAAAGCTCGGGACGCCGCAGCGGTGTAGTCTCGGCATCGACGGTATGGGTCTGCTTGCCGACGTTGGCGTTGCGCAGGATGTTCATTCCCTCCGCATAAGCGGCCATGATTCCATATTCCATTCCGTTGTGAACCATCTTGACGAAATGGCCGGCGCCGTTGGCGCCGCAGTGCAAGTATCCGTCTTCGGCGGTGCTACCGGTGATTTTGTCGCGACCGGGTGTGCGAGGCACCACCTGGTCGTCGCGGCCGGGAGCCAGTGCCGCAAAGATCGGATCGAGGTGTTTGACGATGTCGGGCTCGCCGCCGATCATCTGGCAGTAACCGCGCTCGAGGCCGAACACCCCGCCGCTGGTGCCCGAGTCAACATAGTGGATCCCTTTTGGCTTCAAAGCGTTGGCGCGATTGATGTCATCGATGTAGTAGGAATTGCCCGCGTCGACGATGATGTCGCCTTTCTCGAAGCGGCTGGAGAGCTGCGCGAGGGTGTCCTCGACGACGGCGGCCGGAACCATCATGAACGCGACGCGAGGTTTCTTGAGCTTCGAGGTGAAATCATCAAGCGAAGTGCTTGCGACCGCGCCTTCCTTAGCGAGATCCTTGGCCGCCTGCGGATTAACGTCATAGGCAACGCACTCGTGACCCTTGCGGATCAGGCGGCGCACCATGTTTGCACCCATTCGTCCCAAGCCGACCATTCCCATTTGCATATTACTACTCCTTGCCCGGCGCGCTTTTTCCTCAATGTCGTATGAAGTAATACTGGAACCGTGATTTCGCAATGGCCTCCGCGATGAACCACTCTAAAGGACCGCGGCAACTGATCATCGGACTGGATGCGATGGAATGGGAGCTGGTGCGGAAGTGGGCCGCCGCCGGCAAGTTGCCAACCTTTCGCCGGTTGATGGAGGAAGGCGCTCAGGCAACGCTGACCACGGCGGCCGACCGCTTCCCGGATGCGGCTTGGAGCTGCGCGTGTTCGGGACTCAATCCCGCACATTCGGCGCGGTATTTTTATGTACAACACGATCCGCAAACCGGCGGCATGCGCTACATGCCCGACGACACATTTGGCGTGAGTTATTTTTGGGATCATCTGAGCGATGCGGGACGGCGAGTCGGGGTCCTCGACGTGCCGCATGTGGGCGTCAACCAACGATTGAATGGATTTCAGCTCTCCTGGGGAACCCACGCGCCGCAGGGACCACGCTTTTCCACGCCGGTTTCGATGCTGTCCGAAGTTGAACAACGTTTCGGCCGCTATCCGGTCGGGGAATGCGACTCGGTCAACTCTGAAGCGCAACGCAAAAGCCTCCGCCGAAGCCTGCTGGAAGGAGCAAAGGCGCAGGGCGAATTGTTTCGCCATTGCATTACCGAGCGCGACTGGGAGGTGCTGATCGCGGTGTTCTCCGCACCGCATTGTGCAGGGCACCTTTTTTGGCACGACATGGACCCGAGCCATCCCCGCCATGACCCCGACGATCGCCTCCAACTCGCCGATGCGATCGAGGAAGTCTATTGCGCGATCGATCGCGAAGTCGGTGCGATGATCGAGGCCGCAGGTCCAGGTGTCCGAGTGTACGCAGTGGCCGCACATGGGATGGGTCCGCTCTACCATGCGTCGTGGAATCTTCAGGAGATGCTCGACTGTTGGGGATACGGCGATGGAGTTGCCGGCAACGGACGCGATTCGGCAGTTGCGCGTCGCGGAAGGATCAACCCGTGGCGCATCCTGCGCTTGATGGTCCCGGGCAAAATGCAATACGCGATCTATGAGGCGCTTCCGCCTCGGATACGCAACGAGCTGGTGTTCCGCTTCTATCGCGGCAATCAATCATGGGACAAATGCCGAGCCTTCGCGGTGCCGAACAATGACTCGGTCGGCGCGATTCGGATCAACCTGAAAGGACGCGATCGCAGCGGCATCGTGGAACCGCAGGAGTATGAGCGGATCTGCCACGAGATTTGTGCGGCGCTGATCGAGTTGAAGGATCCGGTTAGCGGTAAGCCCGTGATTGAGTCAATCTCACGCATCCAACGGGAGTTGCACGGCCCGCGCCTCCAACTGTTGCCGGATCTCGCGGTAAAGTGGGAGCAGTCGTTTCCATGGACCTCGGTGCATTCGCCGCGCTTCGGCACCATCCAGCTACGCGAGCAGGATTTGCGTTCCGGATCGCATACTGGGCATGGATTCCTGCTCGCCACCGGTGATGGTATCCCAAAGGCGGCGACGATTTCCGGAGCGTCGGTTTACGATATCGTCCCAACCATCATGAGCGCCGCCGGCGTGCCCGCTCCGGAAGGATGTGAAGGACGCCCGCTGTTTTGCGGACTCACAGAATCTCATGCCGGATAGCGCGACAACAGAAAGGATGAAGGCGTGGCGATAGAAGCGGTGCTCTGGGATTTCGGAGGTGTTTTCACCAGCTCTCCGTTTGAGGCTTTCAGGCGCCACGAAATCCAACGCGGGTTGCCCGCGGATCTCATTCGAACTATCAACGCCACCCATCCTGATTCCAATGCATGGGCGCTCTTCGAACGCGGCGAGATCGATAGTCACGCTTTCGATCGCAAGTTCCTCGAAGAGTCGGCCGCGCTTGGCCATCCGGTGCGCGGGGCGGAAATTCTTCCCCTCCTTTCGGGCGAGGTGCGGCCTCGCATGGTTGAAGCGCTGCTGGTTTGCAAGCGCCACTTCAAAGTCGGCTGTATCACCAACAACATGGTGCATGGCCACGGACCAGGCATGGCCGCGAGTCCGGAGCGCGCCTCGCGTGCGAGCGACATCATGCGCCATTTCCACGCCATCATCGAAAGCTCCAAGGCGGGCGTACGCAAGCCCGATCCTCGCATTTACCTCATGATGTGCGAACTGCTCGGCGTGGAGGCGAAGGCGTGCGTCTACCTTGATGACCTTGGGATCAACTGTAAGCCAGCCGCAAAACTCGGCATGGTGGCCATCAAAGTGGTCAGCGAGGAGCAAGCCCTGGCCGACCTGGAGAGCGCTACCGGGCTCAAGTTTCCCTAGCCAAGACTGCTACCCATAGCTTTCGCGCGATCCCGCATCCATTCGACGGATAGTAAGGAGCCGGTTCGGTTCCCAGCAACTGGCGCGCCAGCTAGCGTGTCCCGCTGAGCAAAAAAGGGTAGTTGGTCGGATTTGTGACATAAGGTGAAGCCGCCGCGTGCCAGCCGCGCTGCTCGAACCGAATAAGATCGGTGCTGTATGCGGCATCGCCAGAAAATTCCCGCTACTGCGGTTTCGGAACAGACTCGGCTGCTGGAACGGATAGCATGGCTCTCGGATTCCGGACGAAGCAGGCTCAACGACGAAGGACGTTTGATCAGGTATCGCGCGCGCCAACCTATCTACCGCGAGCGCAGCCCCGCCGATCGGATATTTCTACTGCTGGCCGGAATCGCAAAAATCTATAACACCCACGATAAGGAACGCACTCTCGTTACATTGCTTGGGCCCGGTGACACCTTCGGGATCGGCGGTCTGTTTCCCGAGAGCACGCGCCGCTACTCATGCGAGGCGGTCAGAGACTGCATAGCCCTGAGTATCAAACCCCAGACTTTTTCCGAGGCTGTGTTCGGAACCTCATTGGACCGGGTCGGACCGGCGCTCGCAAACACTGTAGGCCATTGGTTTGATTTGCTATCGCGTTACACACACTTCGTCCGCCTCGGCACACGCGGCCGGCTTGCGCTGTCGCTACTTGAGATGTCGCGTAAATTCGGAGTGCGTGATTCCCGCGGCGTCCTGCTGCCGCTATCAATGAGCCACGCCGAGCTCGGTACCCTGGTGGGATCGTCGCGGCAACACGTCACGGTACAATTGAAAGACTTTGAGCGTGGCGGATTTCTGATTCGTGATGGACGCCACCTGATACTTATTCCGGAGCTGCTTGAGACCGCCTTGGGATAGTGCCTGGGCATACCTTGGCGGGTGACTTCGCCTTTGCTGGTGGCTTCGGATGAGCAGATCCTGTTTTTGAGGTGGAGCGTGCCGGCGTCGTGCGAGCTTCGACACTGCGGCCGAGATGCTACCCGGCCGACGCGCGAATCCCCGCGTGCTTGAGCGCGGCGACTGCGATTTCCGCGTCGGCATCGCGCTCGAGGATTATCCCGGCGGCACCGTTACCAAATCGCCCGGCGCCACGAATCCGGATTAGGGATCGGTGAAGCGCAACCAAGGCGGTCTGGATTTGATGATCGACCTCGAAGGTTTTGGCGTCGGGCTTGGGCAGCTCAAGCAGGATTTGCATAGGTGTCGCAAGCTTCCTTGATGAGATGATGTCGACGATTGTGGGAATTAACCGGTTGGAAGTCAAAAAGGTACGGTTAAACAATCTCACCTCCTGGTTAACTCTCGTTAGCACCGTTCTAACAAACGATTGGTTTGGTCAGAAACGTGACGAGCTATCTAAGCGTGGAGGCTAACATCGCACAGACTGTCCCCGCTATGGTGCGCGACGGGATTGACCGGGGGAGCCTATGCGAATCATCATTCAAGCCGCGGCCGCAGACCGCGATATCGGCGACGAAGTACGCCGGGCGATAGAAGTGTTACGCATCGCCCTTATCCTTGTCTCGGGAGGCGGTACCGTGGAGCGCGATGGTACTGCGTATGGTGTGATCCTGCTTTCCTCCTCCAACGACGCAGCCCTCGCGCTGGAAGTTCTCACCACGGCAGGCATAGTGGCCTCGATGGATTGACCGCCAGTCCAGGATTCATTTTCCGAAATTTCTTTTTGGATTCCCGTGCTGGCCAGATCGGTCCACTCGGATGCCGGGGGCGGGACTCGAACCCGCACGGAGGTTACCCTCCAGGGGATTTTAAGTCCCCTATGTCTGCCATTCCATCACCCCGGCATGACGAGCCGCATAGTGCAAAATCTATCGCAGCGCATGCTTCAATGCATCGAAAATGTTCTGCCCGGGCAGCCAGTCCTTGCAGGCTGTATATGCAGCGATGCCTCGGCAGCCTATCCTTCTTATGATGAGTCGCAAGCACTCGAACCTTGGGCGTCGATTCGCGATCGTGCTGACAGCGGTTTCGATTTCTGCCTGTGCGGTGGCCCCGGCGCCCATAGCCCAAACTTCGCAAGTGGTGGCGACTCCCATTAAGGGAGAGCTCTCGGTAGCAGTGAACAAGGCGCCGGTCGTCGGAGATGTCACGCCGGTCAACGTATCGGTCGCCAACGGCACTGACATAACCCGCACCATAGTCCCGAGCCAGATTTTCGCAATCAATCAATCGGGTCAGCGAGTCGCGCCACTTCCTCCGGGTGAAGCGGCGCGCCAGGCGGGCGGCGCGAATGAACTCAAGGGTGCGCTTGCCAGCGGTGCGGTGAGCGGCGTTGCGGGAGGCGCTTTGGGCGCAGGACTCGGCGCGGCAGTAGGCGCGGTCACGGGAGGACTCGGCACCGGCGCAATCATCGGCGCCGCGACTGGCGCAGGATGGGGCATGTTCAGCGGGGCCCAGCGCGGCCAGGACCGTGCTGATTCGCAGGCGGGCGCCCAACTCGGCTCGCTGGCACTGCCTCAGCAGGATGTCGCGCACAACTTCACGGTGAGCGGTTACGTCTTCTTTCCCAAGGGCGACTATCAGCAGATCCAGGTGCTGATGATAAACCGCGAAACCGGCGATACCGAAGTCGTCACGCGTCCCTGGCCTTAGGAATCAGGCAAAACCACAGAGGCACAGAGAGCACAGAGAAGAAATCAGATGCGGATCGCAGCGGTCCTATTCAGAAAACCTTCCCGGAGGGGATCCGAGGCCCGCATCTTTTTCTGACCGTGCCTCGATGTCACGGTGGTTTTGGCTGTCTTCTTACTTCTGCGCGAGCAATCCCTTGCCCGGCACGAAGTTGATCTCAAGACGAATGCCATCGGGATCTTCGAACAGCACTGAGTAATATCCTGGCGCCCAGGAACCCTCCTCCGGGGGATGCACGATCTTCGCGCCGAACTCCTTGAGAGATTGATATGCCGCATCGATATCCTCACGAGTGCGCGCGCGAAAGCACAGGTGATGCAGCCCGACCCGCCGTTGCGCGAATTTCTCGCCGCGGTACTGCTGGTCGCCACGCATGATGCCGAGCGCGGTGCGCCCGCCGACACAGTAGTAGGTATCGGGATTCTGAATTACCGGCGTCAGTCCGAGGAACGGCAACAGCTTTTCATAGAACGCACGCGAAGCCTCGAAATTCGCCGCGGTCAGCATCACATGCGCCATTCCGTTGATTTCCATTCGCGCACCTCCGTGGATCGTGCCTATCGTCGCCGCGGCTTGAGCGTGATCGAGGTGCCGATGAAGAGACCGCGATTCATCAGCCCCTTTTCATCGTATGTCACATCCAGTCCGGCCGCGTTGAAGGCCTCGATATACTCAGCATTGTTGAACAGGAACAGCTCATGCTCCTGGGTCAGGTACTCGATACCCTCGGGCGTTCCGACCAGCATGTGCCATTTGAATAGCGACATCCGTCCCTTCGCGGCTGGAATGTCCATCCGCCCAATCTTGAAGTTCGGCTTGTCGACATAGAGCGCATGAATGCCGCCTGGCTTCCAGGTCTCCTCGGTTAGCCATGGCTCGATGATCAACACGCCGCCAGGTTGCATATGACGCGCCATGTTGATGGTCGCATCGCGCAATTCCATCGGCGACTTCAAATATCCGATCGAACTAAAGAGACAGGTCACGATGTCGAATCGGCGTCCGAGATCGAAATTGCGCATGTCGCCCTGATGGAAGGTGGTTTGCGGATAATTGGTGCGCGCGACCTCGAGCATCTCGGGCGTCAGATCGATTCCCTCCACGGAATAGTACTTCTGCAGAAAGGACAGATGCGTGCCGGTCCCGCATGCGACGTCGAGCAAGGCGTTGCCCGGCGAAGTTTTCTTTTCCGCGATGATCTCGTGCAGCCGCTTTGCTTCGGCTTCATAATTCTTGAAGCTGTAAAGCGCATCGTAAATCCTGGCGAGTTTCGAATACTCCGTCATCGTCGCACCGAATCTCGATTAGCATGCCCTGAAAGCGGCCCACGATGAAACGTCGTCAAAGAAAACGGCCTCGCGAACTCGCGAAGCCGCCTTCTCAACTTCCTTCGCGATTGGTTTTACAACATCGAGCTGATCACGACGATCGCGCCTTTGCCCGGCTTCCCCTGCTCCGAAGGATCCGCAATCACCATCGCGCTGCCGGTTATTCGCAGACAGTTCGGATCGACGAGACCGCTGGCGAAGGGGCGCACAACGCCTTTGTTATCGACGCGATAGACCTGCCCGTCGCGATCGGCGTTGTTCTTGGCCGCGGCTTTGCCGGAATCGAGGACAAACAAGTTTCCGGCATAGCTGCCGAACCCTGACGGCGCGTAACCCCAGCCAGTCGGGTTGACGAATCCCACCAGGTACTCGGTCTTCGGTTTGCCGTCGGGACCAAAGACGCTGATGCGTCCGACCTTGGCAGCGATTTCCATGTGCGGACGCAGACCGACCAACATAGCGTTTGGCGCTTTCGGATCGTTGGGTGCGGCAAAGGAAACGTTGGTGATCTCGAACACCGGTGCGCTATCGAAGGTGGCAAATGCTTTTGCCTTGCCGCTCGAATCAATCTCGTAGATCGTTGCGTTGCCATTGGAGACCGCGTAGAGCTTGCCGGCGAAGGGACTTCCGACTGCACCGAACTCGAGGTCACGGCATTCGCTGGCCTTGCCGCCGTTGAGCTTGCCGGCATCGGGAAGCTTCGCGAACGATGTGGCGGCGGCGCCTCCAATACGCATGATCTCGCACGGCGCCTTCTCATCTGCACCCGACGCAACAAAGACCTGCCCAGTGTAGGCTCCGAATCCTGCCGGAGCGATCGCGACGCCCGCCGGATTCGCAACCTTGGCCAGCGTCGTCGAATTTCCTCCGCTCATCGGCGCCGACATCACCGCGCCCGATGCGTCGGAGAAAATCAGCTTGCCGTGATCCACCTGGACGTAGAGGGGACTGGTCGCGCCCGCAATCTTGAGCGCTTTAATCTCGTAAGCGATCTCGACATCGAGTCCCTTACCGGCGGCGGCGTTCGCGATTTGCGCACCAAAAATGCCCGATGATGCGAGCACCACGGCAGCCACCACCCCGGCCGCCATCATAAATCCCCACCAGCTATTTTTTCTTGTCCAGTTCATCCAGCGCCTCGTTTATGAAATATCTCTGTCCCGGGTCACGATCGTCCATCTCCGCCTTGCGTTGCGAAACCCACTCCGCAACACCGATAACAGCCGCCTCCTCCGCATCGGAAATCCCGAGCGCGCCAGCAACCAGCTCCAGTTGCGCAAATAGCTCATCGGGCAGTTCCAATTGAATTTTTCTTCCCGCCATTGTTAGCACCTGTCATATAGTCTTTTGAAACCCGCCCCGTCAAAATGATTAGTCCGTGACTCCACAGCCAAAATACCTGGGATCGCTGGTTGAGTATCTCGATCAAGGTCGCTTTCGCGCGGGGCTGGTCGTGCGCGACCAGGATCGCCACGTCGCGCTGCTGGATGCGGGAGGGCGCGAGAGGCTGATTGCGCGCGACCTCATACTGGTGCGCTACTCCGATCGCAAGGCTGATCCCTCGAATCTGACTGAAGTGCTGGCCGAACTGGAGGCGGAGCGCGCCGAACTCGGCTCTGAACTCGATCTTAATTTGTTATGGGAAGTCGTTCATGAGCAAGGCCGCACCTTCAGCGCCGAGGAGCTCGCGGAACTGTTTTTTGGCCGTCGCTCCGCCGCCGCTTCCTCGGTGATGCTGGAGGCGCTGCTCAATGATCGCCTCTACTTCACGCGCCGACACATGGACTTCGAGGCGCGCGCACCTGAGCAGGTCGAGCGCTTGCGAGTACAGGCCGAGAAGATCCGCATGCGCTCCGACGAGTTCCGCGAGATGCAGCGCGTCATTCGTCAGATCCTGCATGGCGCATCCAACGCCTCGCCCGACGAGGCGGCGCCGCTGGTCGCGAAGCTCAAACCTTTCATCGAAAATCCGTTCACCCGCAGCCGCGATGTGATCGCGATGCTCGAGCAGGCGGCGTCCGACATCGAGCCGGTCGAGGCCGCCTTCGAAATCCTCGATCGCCTGGGCGAGGCGCCCAAGCTGCCACGCTTCGCCACCATTGCGGGACTCAAGTCAGACTTTCCCGAGCCGGTCTTGACCGATGCTGTGAATGCCGTTGCCCCCGACCGTCCGGAGACCGACGGCGGATTCAGCATCACTATCGATGACGAGGAAACGGTCGAGATCGACGACGCACTCAGTTGCGAGAGTCTCCCCGACGGGTCTCTGCGGGTGCGTGTGCATATCGCGCTGGTGGCAGATTTCGTCGCCAAGGACAGCCGGATGGATCGCGAGGCGGCGCACCGCGCCACCACCGTTTATCTGCCCGAGATCACGGTGCGCATGCTGCCCGATCCTGTCTCCTGTGAGGCTGCGAGCTTAATCGCCGGCGAGGTCCGGCCGGTGCTGACGACGGACGTGGTCATTTCGACCGATGGTGAAGTTTTGAAGGCCACGATCTATCCAGCGCGAATCAGGATCGGTCGACGACTCGATTATGATCACGCCGATCAGATTCTCGCGGATGCCGAATTCGCGGGCGAACTCGCCGACACGCTGGGCAAGCTCAACCTGGCGGCCAACCGCTTGCGCGAACGAAGGCGCCGGGCCGGCGCCGTGTTCATCCAGCGGCGCGAGGCCAAGGTGCGCGTTCGCGGCAATGACATCCAGATCGAGGTGCTCGATACGGGCTCGCCGAGTCGGCTCCTGGTGGGCGAATTCATGGTGTTGAGCAACTATGTCGCGGCTCGATACGCCGCCGACCATCGGATCCCGATCATCTACCGGGTGCAACCGCGCACCAATGGCGAGTTCGCGGGCCAGCGGCCGCGGCTGTCGCTCTACCCTGAGTATCACGCCGGAATCGGGTTGGATTACTATGCACAGTTCAGCTCACCGATTCGCCGCTACGCGGACCTGGTTTTGCAGCGGCAATTGATCGCTGCCCTCGCGCGTCCCGACCACTTCGCATATTCGCAGGAGGAATTGCTGGCGGTGCTGGCCGGCGCCGAAAATGCCGAGGCCGAGTGGCGCGAGCTGGAGCGCCGCGCCAAGCGCTACTGGACTCTGCGCTACCTCGAGCAGCACGGTCTCGACGCCGAACTTAGCGCGATCGTCACGCGTGAAGGCGCCAGCGCCGAACTCGCCGATTATGGTGTGCGCGGGACCCTGCATGGCGCTCCACACGTGCCAACCGGTACTCAAATCATGGTTCAGATTGGCAGGGTCGATCCGCTACGGGGCTGGCTGACCATGGACTACCTGCGGCCAGCTTCCGAAATTATCGAGGAAGCCCCATAGCCTCCCGCGTTTAAGGAGGCGGACCCCTTTCGCCTCACGCCGCAAAGTTATCCTGATCCAGCCGCCATCGATCGATCGACTCGATATTGAAACGCCAATCGCTTCCGACCTTGAAGGCTGGAAGGCGGCCGCGCTTGAGCTGACGATAGATCGTCGAGGGGTGCACCTTTAGATAATCGGACAATTCCTTCACCGTCATGACGTGACTGCTTTCGTTCCTCATCCGTCAAATGTCCTCCCTGTTCCGTTTTGGCGGCCTGCCGCATCGTTCATTCTGCTTTAAACGCAAGCGGCGTGCCGTCGATGCAATCTGCGGAAGCACATTGGCTCCACGAGGTTTTATCCACAGGTGAGGCTGCGTTAACTGATAGTTATTTGGCGGATGTCTGAAATTTGTCGCGTTAAAGCAAACGGCTCGCCGTCACATTTCTGAACAGCGAGCCGTCCCAATCTGGCAAAGATGTTCTGCTTAAAGACGCCAGCCCGCGCCCTAAACCTTCCCTATGAGGTCACGATTGGTCTCGCTTACCATCTGTAGAATCGACGCTTCATCGTTGCCACGCGGCAGCAAAATCAGCCGATGCACGCCGAGGTCAGCGAAGCGTTTGGCGGTATCACGATCAACTTTGATCCTGGGCGTGATGCTGATCTCGATATCCTCGAACTTCTTTCCCTCCGCCTTGCACGCATCGCGCAGGCCGGCGAGGCATTTTTCGGTGCTTTCGAGGTCCTGCGCAAATCCGTACCACCCTTTGGCGAGACGCGCGGCACGGCTGTAGGCCTCCTTGGTGTGACCGCCGAAAACAATCTCGGGGTGAGGCTTCTGCACCGGCCGTGGCATCGTGTTGACGCCCTTGAACTTCACCCATTGGCCGTTGAACTCCGGCTTTGGCATCGTCCACAGCGCGAGCATCGCCTTGAGATATTCCTCGGTGCGTGGACCCTTATGATCGAATGGCGCACCAATCGCATCGAACTCCGGCTTCAGGTAGCCGATGCCGATGCCGAAAATCAGTCGCCCGTTGGATAGCACATCGAGCGAGGCAAATTCCTTCGCGAGAACGACCGGGTTGCGCTGGGGCAGGATGATGATTCCGGTGCCGAGGCGAATCGTCGAGGTGTTCGCCGCGACGAACGAAAGAGCGATACCGGGATCGAGCATCGGATAGTCGGGTGCAACCGGTGAGGGCGGTACCTGAGGATCGGGAACAATGACATGCTCGCCCGTCCATACGCTCTCGAAGCCTGCTTGCTCGGCGGCCTTGGCGACAGCGGCGGCGGTTTTGGGAGATGCACACGGTCCGTTATTGATGCTGAATAGTCCGAATTTCATAAGGCGGTCCTACCACGAAATTTCAGTTGTTCCAATCTGCAAGGTGTTCCGATCCGAAGTGTCCCCACTCTCGCTTTTTTCTGCGAGAGAGGGGACCCGTACAAGCATCATTTGACGATCCTCCATTGCGACCGGATAATCGCCCTCGATGAGATGCCCGCAATGTGGGACCGAATCGAATCCGCAGGCCGCGTTCTGCTCGCGCTGCGGAGCGAAAATTCTCGAGGTCAAGCCGGCCGCGGTGCGGGAATATTCCATCGCGATGATCCGCCGCTCCTATTGGTACTACGCCGGACAAATCATGGTGGGGGCGGTTCTCACCTGCCTCGGCGCCTCACTGATCCTCAAGGGTGCGCAACCGATGCAACTGGGCTTCGCGCTGCTCATTATCGGGATCGCGACCTGGGCGATCATTCCGCTCGCGCACCGCTCAGTGTCATGGCGCATCACCTCGGATCGGTTGATGGAACAGCGCGGAATTGTTGCAACTTCCCGCCGAGAGGTGGAACTTCAGGATATAAGATCGATCGAGGTGACGCGGCGCTTGAAGCAACGCCTGGCGGGACTCGGCGACGTGGTAATCGCATCCGCAGCGAGCGCGGACTACATGATTCGCATGACCGACGTGTACGACCCGGATGGAGTGGCGGAAACGGTGCGCAAGGCGCGGCTCAAGCGCCTCGCCTGAAACCGGTGATGTAGAGGAAAGGGCGCGATGGGTAAACGGGCAGACCTGCGTTACGAGCGCAAATTCTGGAAGGAAGGCATCCACGCGGTAGCCGGTGTCGATGAGGTCGGCGTGGGCCCGATGGCGGGCCCGGTGGTGGCCGCCGCGGTCCTCTTCGCGCCGGAAGTTTTCATCAAGGGCGTGCACGATTCGAAACAGGTTCCGCCGGAAAAGCGCGAGGAGCTCTATCCACTAATCATGGAACGCGCGCTGACGGTTGGGGTCGGGAGCGCCGGCATCGACGAAATCGATAGCCTCAATATCTACTGGGCCACGATGTTGGCCTTCAAACGCGCGCTCGCGGCGCTGACGCATACGCCGGCACACGTGCTGGTAGACGGGCGCAAGATTCCAGGGTTGAAGCTTCCCCAGACCAAAATCGTGGGGGGCGATCGCAAAAGCTTCTGCATTGCGGCGGCCTCGATCATCGCCAAGGTCACGCGCGATCGTCTAATGCAGGATTTTGATCGTCTCTATCCCGGCTACGGCTTTGCCGCGCACAAAGGCTACTGTACGCCGGGTCACATGCGTATGGTCGAAGAACGCGGACCCTCGCCGATTCATCGCAGATCGTTTTCGCCGGTCGCGCTCGCGTCGCAATTGAAGTTGTTCGGCAAGCAAGCGCTTTCCTGAAATTCCGGCTCGTCGAGAATCAACCGCGTGAACTTCATATATGTTGATTTGTTTGAACCGTCTTATCGGAGTAAATTTGTTTTAAGTTAGTCCAGATAGGGCACGGGGTCTTTATGGCATTGGAACGCGACAAGCACGTAGCGCAGCGCGCGCTGCTCACCCTCGATGAGGCGCAGCTGCTTGATGTCTACCGCAAGATGGTGACAATTCGTCGCTTCGAAGAAAAAGCCGCCGAAATGTATACCAAAGGAAAGATCACCGGATTCTGCCATCTTTACGCCGGTGAGGAGGCGGTTGCGGTCGGCGCTATCCAGGCGCTGTATGACAAGGACTACGTCGTCTCCACTTACCGCGAGCACGGCCACTGCATCGCCAAGGGCGCGGAGCCGCGCGTCGTGATGGCCGAACTGTTCGGCAAGGAAACCGGCATCTCGCACGGGCGCGGCGGCTCGATGCATCTGTTCGATCCGGTGCTGCGCTTCATGGGCGGCTACGCGATCGTGGGTGGGGGTCTTCCGATCGCCGTCGGTCTCGGCCTCTCGGTGATGTATAAAGAGGAACAGGAAATCGTCGCCTGCTTCTTCGGCGACGGCGCGCTTCCGCAAGGTGCCTTTCACGAATCGCTCAACATGGCGGCGCTGTGGAATCTTCCTGTCATTTTCATCTGCGAGAACAATTTCTATGGGATGGGCACGCTGGTGCAGAACGCGATCTCGCAGGAGCACCTGTATAAGTTCGCGGAGCCCTACAAGATTCCCGGCGTGCGCGTCGACGGGATGGACGTGCTCGAAGTCTACGGCGCGGTGACTGAAGCTGCGGCGCGAGCGCGCGAGGGCGATGGCCCTTCGTTGATCGAGGCGGTCACCTATCGGTTCCGTGGGCATTCGATGTCGGACCCAGTGGAGTATCGTTCCAAACGGGAGGAGCGCATCTGGCTGGAGCGCGATCCCATCAAGAATCTGCGCAAGCGACTTTTGACCGAGCGCGGACAGGACGAGGCTCACCTAAAAGAAATCGACGCTGCGGTTGAAGATGTAGTTGAAGATGCTGTCCGCTTCGCTGATGAAAGTCCCGAGCCGCGTGTTGAGGACGTTGGCAAGCACGTCTACGTCGATTGACCGAGGACCGTAGGTCGTTCTCAGGAGTTCGAAGGCGATGGCGGAAATCTCGTATCGGGAAGCATTGAATCAGGCGCTGCGCGAGGAAATGGATCGCGACGAGCGGGTCTTCATTATGGGTGAGGAGGTCGGCTATTTCGGCGGCGCCTTCAAAGTCACCGACGGCCTGCTGGCGGTCTATGGGGAAAAGCGCGTGCGCGACACCCCAATTTCGGAACTCACGATTGTCGGCGCGGGCGTCGGGGCCGCGATGGGCGGGTTGCGCCCGGTGGTCGAGCTGATGACGGTAAATTTCGGGTTGCTTGCGATCGATCAGATCGTCAATCATGCCGCGAAGATCCGCTACATGTATGGAGGCAAAGCCAAGGTGCCGCTGGTCATTCGCACTCCCCAGGGCGCAGGGCATCAGCTTGGCGCGCAACATAGCCAGAGCCTGGAGGCGTATTTTCTGCACTGCCCCGGCCTTCGCGTTGTAATTCCGGCAACACCTGCCGATGCCAAGGGTCTGCTCAAGACCGCCTTGCGCCAGGAGGATCCGGTGATTTTCCTCGAGCATGAATCGCTCTACAGCATGAAGGGCGAGGTGCCTGGTGGCGAGCATCTGGTGCCGTTCGGAAAAGCCAATGTCATGCGCGAGGGCAAGGACGTCACCATCGTGTCGTATTCCAAGTGTGTGTACGACTCGATTCATGCCGCGGAGGCGCTGGAGAACGAAGGCATCGACGCCGAGGTCATCGATCTGCGAACGCTGAACCCCCTCGACATCACGACCGTGGTGGAATCGGTGAAGAAGACCGGCAAGGCAATCGTCGTGTACGAAGGATGGCGAACCGGCGGCGCCGGTGCGGAGATCGTAGCGCAGATTCATGAGCTGGCGTTCGATCACCTCGATGCGCCGGTCGAGCGCATCGCGACACTCGATCAACCGATTCCGTACAACAAGCATCTTGAAAAGGCGGCGCTGCCGAGCCCCGCCGATATCGTCAAGGTCGCTGAACGCATGATGTAGCGCGCACGATTGCTTTGGGTGAGAAGACTATGAGCAGCGAAATCACGATGCCGAAGCTCTCCGACACGATGGAGGAGGGGAAGATTCTTCGATGGCTCAAACATGCCGGCGACGAGATTCATCACGGCGACGAGCTCGCCGAGGTCGAGACTGACAAGGCCGATATGGTTCTCGAAGCATTCGAAGATGGCGTGCTCGACGAGGTCAAGCTCAAAGAGGGCGAGTCAGCGAAGGTCGGCGAGGTAATCGCGACATTGCGCAAAGCCGGGGAAGCGCCCAGGCCGCGCCCCAAGCTGGCCGCCGCGCCGGCGAAGACCATGCAGGCGGAGGCCGCGCGACCGAAGCGTGGTGGCGACGCATCAAAGAGCACCTCCAACGAGCCGGCCGAAGAGGCGGACATTCCGCAGGAATTTTCCGGCGAGACAGAAGATCACGCCAACGGCATCGCCGCGGCTGAGCATCACCCCGCGATGAGCATTCATCCATCGTCCGCGGCGCCGACCTCGATGCCGCGGCCGCCGCGGCATCCGTCGCCGGAAGAGCAATCGGCACAGGCGCGTGAGGATCTCGCGCGCGAGATCGCCGATGATGGGCACAAGTTCCGCGCCTCACCGCTGGCGCGTCGCGCCGCCGAGGAGGCCGGGATCGATCTCGCGCACGTACGCGGCACCGGACCCGAAGGGCGCATAACTAAAAAGGACCTCGATAACTTTGTGCGCGAGCAGGAGACGTTCAAGTTTCGCCGGCTCGTGCAACCGCACGAAGGCGCGCCGGGCTCGCGTGAAGAACTCTCCAAAATGCGCAAAACCATCGCGCATCGGATGGCACAATCCAAACGCGAGATCCCACACTTTTACGCCACCGTCGAAATCGACATGGAAGAAGTGGTGCGGCTTAAGAAGTCACTCGAGACCACCGAAGTCTTCGACGTCGACATCAGCTACAACGACATTATTTTGAAAGCCGTCGCGCTTTCATTGGCGCGCTTCCCGCGCATGAACGCGAGCTTTGTCGACGACGGCATCGTCATTCACCCGAATATCAACATCGGGATCGCAGTCGCGGTTGAAGACGGACTGATTCTGCCGGTGATCAAGCAATGCGAAAAGCTGACGCTGCCTGACATCGCGCGCAAGGCGCATCAGCTCGTGACCAAGGCCTCGCGCGGGGGGTTCACCAGCGATGAACTTTCAGGCGCGACCTTTTCGATTTCGAACATGGGCATGGCGGGGGTCGAGCACTTCGCGGCGGTGATTGTTCCGCCCCAGGGCGCGATTCTGGCGATCAGCGCGATCAAGGATCGCCCGGTCGCACGCGACGGCCACCTCGCGATCAGCAAGACTATGATGGCGACAGTGTCATGCGATCATCGCATCATCGACGGCATCGTCGGCGCGCGCTTCTTGCAAGAGCTCAAGCGCTTCCTGGAAAATCCTGCCAGCCTTCTGGTCTGAGCGCCTGAGTTTCTGACAAAGTTGTCAGGTGCGCGAAGGCGCACGATCATTTTCACAGGAGCGAGTCTTGGCCAATTCTCGATACGACCTCGCAATCATCGGCTCCGGACCAGGCGGCTATGTCGCCGCAATTCGCGCCTCGCAACTGAAAATGAAGGTTGCGATTGTCGAGCGCGATCGCCCTGGTGGCGTATGCCTCAATTGGGGATGCATCCCGTCCAAGGCACTGCTGAATTCGGCCGAGGTGATGGAGGAGATTCGCGGCGCGGCGAAGGAACACGGCATTCAGACCGGTGAGGTCAGCGTCGATTTCAAACGCGTCATCGCGCGCTCACGCGACGTGGCCGACAAGCTGCAGCGCGGGGTGCGATTCCTGCTCAAGAAAAACAACGTCGACCTGTTCGAGGCGAGCGCAACGATCACGGGACCGCACAGCATCGGTCTCGCTGCGGTTGAGGGAAAGCCTGCACTATCGGCTTCGACGATCGAAGCCGACAAGATCATGATCGCCGCCGGTTCGGGTGAGCGGCTGTTTCCTGGGATGCAGATCGGCGACGGCGTCATGACGAGCAAGGAAGCGTTGCTGCACGACCGCATACCATCGAGCATCCTTATCATCGGCGCAGGCGCGATTGGATTGGAGTTCGGCTACTTCTACCAGGCCTTCGGATCGCAGGTCACGATCGTCGAACTCGAGAAGCAGATGCTGCCCGGCTTCGACGCCGAAATCGCTGAAGAGCTGCGTCGCAGCTTCGTCAAGCGCAAAGTCACCGTGCTGCTCGGGCACGCGTACAAATCGATGGAAAAAGTCGGCGACAAGTGGTCGGTCACCGTCGAAGCCGATGGCGCCCAGAAAAAGCTTGAAGCCGAAAACGTCCTAGTCGCGGTAGGACGCGTACCGCTCGCCATCAACATCGGCCTCGAAAAGCTCGGCGTCGAAGTTGAGCGCGGCGGATTCATTAAGGTTGACGATTCCTTCCGCACCACCGCCAAGACCATCTATGCAATCGGCGATGTGATCCGGCCTCCCCTGCTCGCGCACAAAGCTTCGGCCGAAGGCGTTGCGGCGGTTGAGATCATGGCGGGTGCGCGCGAGCCCGGATTCGACCTGCTCTCGATCGCCGGATGCATCTACTGCGAACCCGAAGTCGCGAACGTCGGTCTGAGCGAGGCCGAGGCGAAGGCGCACGGCATCGCGGTCAAGGTCGGCAAGTTCCCATTCCGCGCCCTCGGAAAGGCGATCGCAACCAATGCCACCGAGGGATTCGTGAAGCTCGTTATCAGCACCCAATACGGCGAGGTAGTCGGATGCCAGATTATCGGCCATCACGCGACCGATCTGATTTCCGAAGTGGTGCTCGGAAAGACCCTCGAGGCCACCAACATCGAGCTCGGCAAAACCGTGCATCCGCACCCCACGATGTCCGAAGCCATCATGCAAGCGGCGCTCGCGGCTGACGGCGAAGCGATCGATATATAAATGACGCAAGACCCACGCATACTGAGCGTCGCGAATCTCGGCACCGTCGAATATCAGGCGGCGCTCGCGCTCCAGACCGCGATGGTTGCGGCTCGTCAGGCTGACGAGATTTCCGACACGCTGCTATTGCTGGAGCATCCACACGTGTTCACGCTCGGGCGCGGCGCCGATGAACGCTTCCTGCTTTCGCAGCGCGCGGGCGATGTTCCGGTTTACCGTGTCTCGCGCGGCGGCGAGGTGACCTATCATGGGCCGGGGCAGCTCATCGGCTATCCGATCCTGAAGTTGGAAGGACGCGACCGCGACGTCCATCGCTATTTGCGGAACCTCGAGGAAGCGATGAGTCGGGCGCTGGGCGATTGCGAGATTGCAGCGAGGCGGCGCGAAGGACTAACCGGCGTCTGGGTCGGTTCACGAAAAATCGGATCGATCGGCGTCGGCATCAAGCGCTGGACAACCTGCCATGGCTTCGCGCTCAATGTTTGTCCGGACCTGAGCTACTTCAACGGGATCGTTCCATGCGGTATCGATGGATGCGAGATGACTTCTGTCGAGGTACTGGCTCGGAAGGAATTCAGCGTCGAGCAGTTCGCCGGATCGATGCGATCGCGTTTCGCTGAAGTTTTCGGTTATGCGAAATCCATGACCGCCGACCCTTCGACTTTGTGGAAATTCGTCGTATCAAACGCGACGGCACCAGAAGCGCATCGCAATGCCTGAACGACGACATCCAGATTGGATCAAGGTGCGTGCACCGACCTCACCGGAGTATCACCGCACCAAATCGATTCTCGCCGAACTGAAACTCCATTCGGTGTGCCAGGAAGCTGCGTGCCCCAACATCGGCGAATGTTTCTCGCATCACACCGCGACCTTCATGCTGATGGGCGATGTGTGCACGCGCAACTGCCCCTACTGCGCCGTGACGCACGGCCGCGCGCGCCCACTCGATGCTGACGAGCCGCGCCGAATCGCCGATGCGGTAGCGAAGCTCGGCTTGCAGCATGTGGTGGTAACCTCGGTAAATCGCGACGACCTGCCCGACGGCGGCGCTGCGCATTTCGCCGCCACCGCCCGCGCGATCAAATCGATGTTGCCGTCGACGCGTGTCGAAGTGCTGGTTCCCGATTTCCAGGGATCGCTCGCGAGCGTCGAAACTGTGGTCGCGTCGCCGATCGACATTTACAACCACAACATCGAAACGGTGCCGAGCCTCTACAAAACCGCGCGCCCCGGCGGGCGCTACCAGCAGTCGCTCGCGGTCCTGCGACACGCGAAGGATGCCGCGCGCGCAAGCGACAAGGTGATGCAGACCAAAGCGGGCATCATGGTGGGACTGGGCGAGCGCGACGACGAATTGCTCGAGGTGATCCGTGACCTGCGCACAGTCGAGTGCGATATTCTGACACTGGGCCAATACTTGCGTCCGTCGCTCGAGCATCTGCCGGTCGCGCGCTACGTCACGCCTGCCGAATTTGCCGAGCTAAAAGCCGAAGCGATGAAGCTCGGCTTCCGCCACGTCGAATCTGGACCGCTGGTGCGCAGCTCGTACCACGCCTGGGAACACGTGCACTAACGGGTCGCGGCCACCAGCAGGAATGGTGGCCGTTCGCGCTCATCGGCCCATTCAGGATGCGACGCGATTTGGTCTCTGCTCGGACCCCATTCCTCGAGGCGCGCTATCGTAAACCCAACCGCGATTAGCAAGTTGACGTAAGTGGCGATCGTCCGATGCTGCTTGATCACACCCTTGGCAAGCCAATCTGTAGAGCGCGGACCCTCGTCGAGATAGCCGTCGATGGGCCAGGTAGTACGACCAGCGGCGTTGATCGAGAACTGCGGATCCGATGGCGCCATGAAAATCGGATGCTCGACCGAGAACACCAGGTGACCTCCCGCGACCAGCGATCGATGCACTTGCGACATCAGTCGGCGAAAATCCTCGATATAGTGAAGTGCTAGCGAACTGTAGACCAGGTCGAAGGACGCAGCCGGAAGTTCCAGGCTCTCCAAATCGGCCCTGGTGTATGTGATCGCACCGTCATGAGTTTCGGAACGCGCGCGAGCGAGCATCTTCTCTGATACATCGATCCCGACGACTTGCGCCGCACCGTTCTCTCCTGCGAATCGGCAGAACCAGCCGAAGCCGCATCCGAGATCAAGCACCTTGCGGCCGTGCAAGTCGGGAAGCATTGCGCGAAGCGCCGGCCATTCGGGCGCGCCCAGGAGACCCTCGATCGAACGCGGCAGGCGGCTGTACCCTGCGAAGAATCCTTCATCGTCGTAGATGTTTTGCGCCATGACTAGATTGTTGCGCGGCGAGCTCCAACTCGCGAGCTGCCGGATGCGTCACGCGTCCCATTCCATTCGAGCGATCGCTCGTAGGGAAAATCCGCGAGATGGCGCTCAATCGCGGAGTCGTCGCCATAGCTGTCGCGGCGCGTGACGATGTGCACAATCAGCACCGCGAACGGCAGGTAGATGAACACGCTCGCCCACGCGATCTCATAGGCGCGGATGACGAACAGCATCGTGATTCCGAACAGCGCGATCCCCGCGTACAGCGCCGGACCCATCAGCGCGCGTGACGGAAGATGGAGCATCAGTCCGGCAGGCTTGACAGCGCCGCGGTTGAGCCGCGCGTCGAGGAACTGAAAAATCGGAATCGTCACCGCTGCGACGAAATACCAACCGAGGTAGTTGCTGATCGGCACGCCGAAATGCGGACCTGGCGGGTCGTACCAGAAAATCTTGCCGAGGAACCATCGATCGCCCAGCACGCTTAGCGGATCGACCACCAAATCGATCATCACCATGAACAATGCCGCCATGAGCCAGACACGCGGGGCGCGGCGAAGGTCGCGGGTATCGAGCAGGCGGATATCGATGCCGCGCCGGTACAACGGAGAGCTGATTAACAGCGCCAGCGTGTAGCTTGCGAACGACAGGAAAGTAAACGAGAGCGAGTCCATAAACGGCACGCCGAAGATCCAAATCTCGCGCCCTCGGCTCGCCTCGATGTAGTGATATAAGCCAAATGGAAATCCGTTATGCACCGACGACCACTCGCACGCGAGCGCGACGATATAAGTGATGACCGCAAAGAGGATCGTTGTGCGCAATCCGAAGTTGCTGATCGAGATGAAAAGGAAGCTGGCGAGAAAAATAAAGACATACGGGCGCAGCGCGATTGTCGATAGCAGAAGATGCATCGCGAGTCAGGCGGCCGCGTGCGCGGTCATTTAGCGTGCGGAAAAACGCGATGGCGCGCTCCAGTGCAGGATCCACCGGGCCCGGCGCGTAGCCGAGTTCGGTCTGCGCCTTCGAGGAATCAAAGAACATCTTCTTGCGAGCCATCTTGACCTCGGTCAGGCTCGCCCGCGGTGGTTTGTGAGTGACGGTACGCGAAAACGCCTCCGCGCCGAGTGCGAATCCGTATGCCACCGCGTAAGGGATGCGCATCTTCGGCGCCGGCATTCCCGATAGCCTGGCGAGCCGGGTAAACAACTCCGCGAGGCTCAGGTTTTCACCGCCAAGAATGTACTTCTCGCCGACTCGCCCGCGCTCCGCCGCCAACAGGTGCCCCTGCGCGCAGTCCTCGACGCCGACGAGATTCAACCCAGTGTCGAGATATGCAGGCATCCTGCGATTGAGAAAATCCACGATCATCCGGCCGGTCGGGGTCGGCTTGTAGTCCAGTGGACCAATCGGCGTCGAGGGATTCACGATCACCACCGGGGCACCCGCACGCGCCGCATCTTCGGCGACTCGCTCGGCGAGAAACTTCGAGCGCTTGTAGGGTCCCACCATTGCATCGACGGTAACTGGAGTGTCTTCACGACCGGAGGCGCCATGCGGAATACCAAGCGCGCCGACGGTGCTGGTATGCACGATGCGGGAGGCGCCGGCCTCGGACGCCACCGCGATCACATTGCGCGTGCCTTCGACATTGATCGCATACATCGGGGCATGGTCGACTACCCACAGCCGATAGTCGGCGGCTACATGGTAAACCTCGTCGCATCCTTTGACCGCGCGGCGCAGTGAGTCGCGGTCGCGAACGTCGCCGCGAACGATCTCGCAATTGATCCCCGCAAGTGCGGAGATATCTGCATTCTCGCGGGTCAGCGCGCGTGCCCGATCACCCCGCGCAATCAACGCCCGGACCACATGGGATCCGAGGAATCCGTTCGCACCGGTAACCAGAGCGACTTTCGCCGACATCGGATCACCTCCGTCCTAGGCAGCCGCGGCGATGGTCTCGGTTGTGCGACTCAAAACCGCCGATGCCGCCGCGCGCCCGGAAATTACCGCACTCTCGATTGTCGCCGGCAGGCCAGTCTGCACCCAGTCGCCGGCGAGAAACAAGTTTGAAATGGGGGTCTGCGTGGTTGGACGAAGCCGGAACGTATCAGGCGCAGGCGCCATCGTCGCATGCTTTTCCTTAAGGACCAGCGCGCGCAGCAAGCTTCGCGCCGGACGACGCGGGAATCATCGTTCGAAGATCATCCAGCACCAGCTCGATCAGTTCCTCATTGGATCGATCGACCAGTTTACGCGCGCCGCTAATCACAAAACTGAGATACCCCGGATGGCGCTCGCCGTGCATCTCGAAAATGCGCCGCTTGTTGAATAGCCACTGGGTGGTGGTGCCGATGAATCCAACGAATGCCGACTCGGTTACGTCACGATCGAACCAGGCATGAACACATATGATCGGAGAGCTTTGGAGCTCTGCTATCGGGGCGAAGAACGGATCTGTACCCATAGTGCTGGGAAGCAATCGCGCAATCTGGCGGGAGGGGATAGCACAAATGATGTTTGCCGCCCCTAGCCGTGTGCCGTCGCGCATCCTCACCCGGACCGCGCTTCCATTCTCGATATCGATCGACTCGACGGGAGTGCGCATCGATACCACGCCCCCGCTGCGCTCAACGAGATCCGCGGCTCCCGTGCAATAAAGATCACTCAAGCCAACGCGCGAATAGACGAAAGCGGAATCGGAGCGTTTTGAAAAAAAGGCCCGCTTCAAAACTTCCGCCAGCAGCGCGGCCGAGGAAACCTCCGGCTCGTCATTCAGGGTCGCGATTGAGAGCGGATACCAGAACGCCTGACACGCGCGTTCACCCTGCCCTAGCGCGTCCATCAATTGCTCGACGGTCATTTGCCGAAGCGCAGCGGGATCACGGCGGAGCATCGCAAGCAGCTTGAGTCCGCCGGTCATGGCACGAATGCGCTCCCTGATCGTGAGATGACGATAGCGCAACAGCGCACCGCTCATGTGCAAGGGTCCCGGCAGGTGCGCCGTCTTGAGCATCGCGCGCGCGCCACCGCGGTCGAGCATTTCGATTTCAAGGTCCTGATGGAAAACCAGGTCCTTGGTGGCGCCGATGCGCGCGAGAAAATCCAGGGTCTGCGCGTAGCAACCCATCAGTACATGCTGGCCATTGTCGACGAAATCGCCGCTCTCGGAATCGGCGAATGAGTAAGCGCGACCGCCTAACGCTGGTTTGCTCTCGAGCAGTGCGACGCGGAAACCCTTGTCCGCCAACTCAACGCCGGCGCTGAGACCCGCGAATCCCCCGCCGATGATGATGACATCCTTCGCCTCGATCACTTTAGCCTCGAAGCGAAGCGAGCCTGCCCGACGCCCACGCGCGTCCGACCAGGTACAGCTTCAACGGAGTAGGCAAACTGTGACGGCGATCGAGTACACGATAGTTAGAGCGCACGATGCGATCGAGCAGCGCGCCATAGATCAGGCGCATCGCTTCCGCGGTGAGCAACGAGGATCGATCTTCCGCCGGCAGCGCAGCTTCGGCCTCGTGATAGAACTCTTGTGCGCGCGCCGCCTCGAACTCCATCAGCCGAATGAAGTTGGGACTATACACGCCGCGCAGAATTTCGTCCTCGGAAACATCGAAGCGCGCGAGGTCGTCGAGCGGCAGATAGATGCGGTTGCGGCCCGCGTCTTCCTTCACATCGCGCAGGATGTTGGTGATTTGAAACGCGATTCCGAGTTTTTCCGCATAGGTTCGCGCGACCGGATTGGTGTAGCCGAAAATTTCGATGCAGATGAGGCCCACCACCGATGCGACGCGATAGCAATACAGCCGCAGCTCCTCGAAACTGGCGTAACGCTTGCGCGTGAGATCCATCTCGACGCCGGCGATCAATTCCTCGAAGTAGTTGCGCGGAATGTTGAAGCGCCTGGCACTGTCGGCGAGCGCGCGCGAGATTGCGCGAGTCGGCATGCCTCCATAAACGCGGTCCAGCTCTTCGCGCCATCGGCGCAACAGTGAAGCGGCGTCTCCGGCCGCGTCGTCGTCGGCAATATCATCGATGAACCTGCAGAATGCGTAGACCGCGTGGAGCGCGCGCCGGCGCTCGACCGGCAGCAACATGAATGCGTAGTAGAAATTCGATGACGACCGGTGCGTGATTTCCGCACAGCGCGCGTAGTCGGCCTCCAGGCTGGTACCATTACCCCCCGCCATTTCTGCCTCCGCACTCATCCCGGCAAGCGTCCCGTTATCGCCTTCCACCCGATGTCGAAGTAATCAAGCTTGGTCAGCGTCGGACGCCGATTGAAGACGTCGTAACCGACGCGCTCAATCGCGTGAAGGATTGCGAGGCCGCCGCCCGCGAACATCAGGATGTCACGCCCCAGACCGCGATCGACGAGACGATGCAACTCGGCGCCGCGACGCAGCAGATCGCGTGCGAAACCAACCTCATGACGCATCAGCGCAAGGAACTCCGGCGTCGCGATTCGCCGCTCGAGATCTTGCGGCGTAATGCCGAAAGAGCGCATCGCGGCGCGCGGAAAATAGTTTCGATTATTTGCCAAATCCAAAGAAACGTCCTGCCAGAAATTGGCCAACTGCAGTCCGCTGCAAACCAGATCCGACAGATGCTGGCGCTCGGCATCGCGATAACCGAACAGATATAGCACCAGCCGCCCGACCGGATTGGCCGAATAGCGGGTGTAATTCCCCAGGATGTCGTCGATGGTGTCGAAGCCGCGGAAGTTCAGGTCGGAGCGAAACGCGACCAGGAGATCCGCAAACGGCTCGCGCGGGATGTCGTAGCGACGCACCGTGTCCGCGAGCGCGACGAACACCGGATGCCGCGGCGTACCCGCATAGCAAAGATCCAGCTCATGCTCCCATTGGTCGAGCTTGGCGGGGTCGTGTTCCACGTCGGCGAAGTCATCAGCCATGCGCGCGTATGCGTAGATCGCGTGCATCGAGGGGCGCATCTTTCGCGGCATCAGCCACGAGGCGATGGTGAAATTCTCGTAATGCGATTTGGCCAGGCGTCCGCAATACTCGTAGGCGGATTTTACGTCCGCCTGGCTATGAACCTTTTGCGATGCGGTGATGACTGGTTCCGAATGCGCGTTGAGGGAGGCTGCGCTCATAGTTTTACGCTGCGCTCATGGCTTTACGCCGCGTGGGTTTGCCGCCCGATGAGCTCGCGCGCCTGCGCGCGGGCCCAGCCGTCAGTCTCGATGAGATCCTCCAGCGTCCGCGCGGGCTGGTTCGAATGACGTGTCATGACGGTTTCGATGTTGCGCGCGATGTCGAGGAACCGGGTTTCGCCGTCGAGGAACGCCGCGACCATCACCTCGTTGGCGGCGTTGAGCGCGCAGGGCATGGTGCCGGCCGCTTTGAGCGCCTCGAACGCCAGGCGCAGGCACGGGAAGCGGCCGAGGTCGGGTTGCTCGAAGGTGAGCGCGCCGCATTCGGCGAGCGAGAGCGGTTTGAGATGCGTCATCGGCAGGCGCTCGGGATATGCGAGCGCGTATGCGACCGGAATCGCCATATCCGGGATCGCCATTTCCGCGATCACCGAGCCGTCGATCATCTCGACCATCGAATGCACCACGCTCTGCGGATGAATCACCACCGAAATCTGCTCGGCCGGCAAGTCGAACAGCCAGCGCGCCTCGATCACTTCCAGCCCCTTGTTCATCAGGCTGGCCGAATCGATGGTGATCTTGGCGCCCATGCGCCAGGTGGGATGCTTGAGCGCTTCGGCCACCGTCACGGTCGCAAATCGTTCGAGGGGAAGTTTCAGGAATGGCCCGCCCGAAGCGGTGAGAATGATGCGCTTCACATTTCCGCGCTGCCGCCCTTCCAGGCATTGGAAGATCGCGTTGTGCTCGCTGTCGACCGGCAACAGCAGGCTCCCACTGTCACGCACGGCGCGGGTCATCACCTCGCCCGCGATTACCAGGGTTTCCTTATTGGCGAAGCCGACGTCCTTGCCGGCCTTCACCGCCGCCAGGGTCGGACGCAGGCCGGTGGCGCCGACGATCGCCGACATCACAAACTGCGCGTCGCGATGCGTCGCGACGGCGATCGCCCCGTCCATGCCATACAGGATGTCGACTTTATCGCCGTCAAGGCGATCCTTCAGATCGCGCGCGAGGTCGGCCGTCGCCACCGACACCAGTTCGGGCTTGAAGCGCTTAATTTGCTCGACGAGCAGATCGAGGTTCTTTCCAGCCGCCATCGCGACCACTCGAAAGCGATCGGGAAATCGGCTGACCACATCGAGCGTGGTGACGCCGACGGACCCGGTCGAGCCGAGAATCGAAATGCTCTTCATGCCGACCTATGCGTGTCCATTGTTGCCGTTTCCATTGCCATTGGTGGTTGCGCCGATTCGCCGGCTGAAGCGTCCGAGCGCCATCAGCGGGAAGTAGTGCGCGTACAGGTGATAACGCAGATAAAAATGATTCGGAAATCCGTTGCCGGTAAATTCCGCTTCGTCCCACGCGCCCGCGTCATTCTGACGTTCGAGCAGCCACGCGACACCGCGCATGACGTTGTCGCTCACTTCTTCCTCGCTCGCCAGCAATCCCATGATCGCCCACGCGGTCTGCGAAGCGGTACTGGTGCCGCGCCCGCGCCACGACGGTTCCTTATCGCTGAGCGGACTTTCACCCCATCCGCCGTCTTCGTTTTGCTTGGAACGAATCCACGAAGCGGCTTTCTGGATCCACGGCTCCTTCATGTTGACGCCGATCGCGCGCAAACCCATCAGCGCTGACCAGGTCCCGTAGATATAATTGACGCCCCAGCGCCCCCACCATCCGCCCTCGTGCGACTGATTCTTCTTGAGCCACGCGATCGAGCGCTGCGCGACCGGATGATCGGTGCTGTAACCGACCGACGCCATCATCTCGAGAACACGTCCGGTCAAATCAGGGCACGACGGATCGATCACCGCCTCGACATCGGCGAGCGGGATTTGATTGAGCCACTTTTTCTGGCAGTCAGCATCAAAGGCGGCGAAGCCGCCATCGCTCGACTGCATGCCCATGGTCCAGTTGGCGCCGGCCAGAATCGCGCGCGCTTTCGCAGCCTCGTTGTCGACCTCCGTCCGCGCGAGGACTTCGAGGATCACCGCCGAGTCGTCGACGTCGGGGTAGTTGTCATTGTGGAATTCGAACGCCCATCCGCCCGGCTCCAGGTCGGGACGCTTCACCGACCAGTCACCCTTCTTGAAGATCTGGTGATCGATGAGCCACTTGGCCGACTGCTTGAGCACCGGATGGTCGCCGCTCATGCCTGCGTCGAGCAGCGCCTTGGCCGCCAGTGCCGTGTCCCAATTGGGTGAAACGCACGGCATGTAGAGTGCGCGATCGCCCTGCTCCCAAATGAGTTCGCGGCTCGCTTCGAGCCCCTTCTTAACTACCGGATGTTCGTTGCGATAGCCCAGCGCCTTGAGCGCCATGGTGCTGAGCAGATAACAAGGTTGAATGCCGCCCCACGAGCCGTTGGCCTCCTGGCGATCGAGAATCCACTTCTCGGCATGGCGGAGTGCGCGCGCGCGCAGCGCCTTGTTGTGCTTGCGATCGTAGATGCGAAGCATCGCGTCGGTGAAGTTGAACAGGGTGCGGAGCGAGAGGAACTTCGCCGCCGGGGGCTGTCTGAATTTGGTGAAGTGCGGCGGCTGGATATACAGCTCGAGCACTCCGTCGCGATAATCCACCTGCACCACCGGCTTGACCGCCTGCAACAGCATCAAGCCGAACGCAGTCCCGCGCGCCCATGACGCGAGTTCATACATGTTGAAGAAGAACCAGTTCGGGAACAGCGAGATTTCGATCGGCAAGGATGCGGTCGCCTCCCACGGCACTTGGCCCATGCACGCGAGGTAGAAACGCGCCAGGGTGCCGCATTTCTCGATGCCGCCCTTGGAGAGGATCCAGCGCCGCGCCTGCATCATCGGCTCGTCGCCGGCGCGCATCCCGCAGAGCTTCAGCGCGAAGTAGGCCTCGATGCTGGTCGAGAGGTATCCATCGCCGCCCGGAAAGATCGACCAACTGCCGTCGGCGTTTTGCAAATCCAGCAGCACTTTCTTGAGACGCCCTTCGAGGTCCTTGTCGACCGTCTCCATGAAGTGGAGAAAGATGATGTATTCGGCGTTCATCTGCGCGTTCGCTTCGAGCGCCGCATGCCAGTAGCCCTCGGCATGCTGCTGCTCGACCAATGAGCGGCGCGCCCGGTCGACGGTGAAATTCAATTTGGCGGCGAATTCGTCGCGCTCGAAACGGAGGGCGCCTGCCGCGCCACTAGTTACATCTTGTAGAGCCTGATTCATAAAATTACCGGTGGTCCCCGACCAATGGCCGCCCAGGTACTGATTGGAGCGGCGTTCCAATTCTGGTTACGGAATAATCGCGCACTTGAGGATGGCGCCGCTTTCGAGCAGCGAAAAAACCTCCGCCAGTTCACCGAGACTTCGACGCGCGTTGATGACCGCGCCCACGCCGATCGCGCGAGCGCCAAGGATCTGGAAGGCGCGCTTCACGTCGCGCGGGCGAAAATGAAACGGCGCCAGCAGGGTGAGGTTGTCGTAATGCATTCGGCGGGTGTCGACATTCAGGGTGGTGCCGGGAGCGCATCCGCCGAAGAAGACCACCCGTCCGCCGCGCCGCACGCGCGCGAGCGACTGCTGCCATCCGTCGAGCTGCCCGGTGCATTCGATTACAAGATCGGGCCCGAAGCCCTGGTTAAGTGCAGCCACCTCGCGTTCAGGATCGCCGAGGCGCACGTCGATGACGCGATCCGGTCCAAGCGCCGCGGCCCACTTGAGACGTTGGTCGCCGCGGCCGGCGATCGCGATCTCGCGAACGCCTCGTTCGCGAAGTGCGAGCAAATGAAGCAGTCCAAACGGACCTGCTCCGACGATCAACACGCTCTCGAGGGGCTGCGGCTGCGCCATCTCCTGCGCGTGGACCACGCATGAGAGCGGCTCGAGCAGCGCGGCTTCCTCGAACGACAAATTCTCGGGCTTGCGAAAAGCGTTCTGCTTCACGATGTGCGGCGGGATCAGCAGGAAATCGGCATAGGCGCCCAGCAGCATCTTGTCCATCGCTTGCGCGCAAAGATTTTCCTGACCGCGCTGACAATAGAAACAATGCCCGCAGGGAGCGGTCGGGGCCGCCATCAGCGCATCGCCGACTTTGAAATTCTCGACCCCAGCGCCGACTTCCACCACCACGCCGGAAAATTCGTGACCGAATGGGGTCGGCATCGGCCACATTGGATGGCCGCGGCGGAATGCTTTCAAATCGGTGCCGCAACTGAGCGCGCATTTAACCTGAATCAGCACCGCGCCCGGCCCCGGATGTGGCGGCGCGAAATCGCGCAGCACCAGCTCACGAGGCTTCACCAGAAACGCCTGCCGCGAGAGCGCATGGTCCGTCGCATTCGGCGTGATGGCGGGTTGCGCGCTCAATGCTTTCGCTCCACTACGAAACTCGCGATTGCGCGCAGCGGCTCCGCGCGATTGTCGAACCCTGCCAACGCGGCCTGCGCCCGCCGTTCGAGCTCATGCGCGAGCGCGTGTGACTGCGCGATTCCCATCAGCACCGGATAGGTGTTCTTGCCGGCGGCCTCATCCTTATTGGTTCGCTTGCCCATCTGCTCGGTCGACGCTTCAACGTCAAGCAGATCGTCGACGACCTGGAAGCAGAGGCCCAGCGCGCGCGCATATTTCGAAAGCGCATCGATTTGGAGTGCGCCCGCCCCACCCAGGCGCGCGCCGCCGACCACGCTGGCAAGGAACAACGCGCCGGTCTTCTTGCTATGGAGATACTCAAGCTGCTCGAGGTTCATGGTGCGGCCTTCACCGAGGATGTCGATGACCTGTCCGGAAACCATTCCGCGCGAGCCCGCGGCGTCGGAAAGCTCCGCGATGATCTCCAGCACAATTTCGGGATGTTTCCTGGCGAGCCGAGAGCGCGCCACCGTGGCAAACGCGTCGGTCACCAGCGCATCGCCAGCCAGGGTCGCCATCGCGTCGCCGTAGACCTTGTGATTGGTCGGTCTGCCGTGGCGCAGGTCGTCGTTATCCATGATGGGAAGGTCATCGTGAATCAGCGAGTAGGTGTGAATCATCTCGAGGGCGCAGGCGTAGTTCATCGCGTCCTCGACACCGCCGCCGACCGCTTCGCATGAGGCAAGCGCGAGGATCGGCCGCAAGCGCTTACCGCCGTCGAGCAGGCTGTACCGCATCGCCTCGAACAGCCGCGCTTCCAGGCCGCTATGCGGACTGACGGTGCTTTCGAGGGCGCGCTCGATGAGCGCGGCGCGATCCTTGAGATATGAATGCAGCTCGAACAGACCTAACCCCAGCCTCTTCCGCTTCTGGGAAGGGGGGACCAGAAAGATCGAAAACGCATTAAGCTACGTAATGGCGCACCATTCGCCACGAGTCCTTAAGATTCTTCCCGAAGTCGAGAGCTACCGTGCCCTCGAAGCCCGAATGCAGTTTGCAATCGCGGCAACGGATGTCCTGCTTGGTGCGGTAATACTCCCAGTCGGTCGCGGCATGCAGTTCCTTGAAAGTCTTGTAGTGCCCGTTGGTGATCAGATAGCAGGGGCCCTTCCATCCTTGCGGATTGCGCGTGACGGTGGTCCAAGGGCTGCAGCTCAAGTCGCGGTCACCGGCCAGGTAGTCGAGATAGAGCGGCGTATTGATGATCTTGTAGCTATCGGCCAGCTTCTGCACCCGCTTGAATTTGTACGGCATCTCATCCTTGGTCAGGTAGATGTCGTCGTTGGTCAGCACCTGGTAGTGATAGCCGGGGGTCAGCAGCATGCCATCGACGCCGAGGCTGGTGAGGAATTTGACCAGCTCTTCCAGCTCATCGGCAGTGGTCTCGCGGAAGACCGTGGTGTTGGTCTGCACGCGATAGCCCTTCTCCTTGAGCATCTTGATCATCTTGACGCAGGTGTCGAAGACGCCCTGCTTGTCGACCACCCGATCGTGGGTCTCCTTCATTCCATCGAGATGGATGTTGAAGCTGAGATACGGACTGGGGGCGACCTGCTTGACGAAGCGTTCGAGCAGAATCGCGTTGGTGCAGATCATGACGTGACGCTTCTGCTCTTCGATGAGGCGATTGGTGAGCGGCGCGATGTGCTTGTACATCAGCGGCTCGCCGCCGCAGATCGAGACGATGGGCGCGTTGCATTCCTGGGCGGCGTAGAGCGCGTCTTCGAGCGGCATCATGTCGCGGATAGTTTCTTTGTATTCGACGATGCGACCGCATCCGACACAAGCGAGGTTGCAGGCGTGCAGCGGTTCGAGCATCAGGACCAGCGGGAAATACTTCTCGCCACTGCGCTTCTGGGTGCGCATATAGCGACCGAGGTCCATCATCTGTTTGAGCGGTATGCGCATCGTGATCGGCTCCTTGAGGGTTCAGCGAAGCTGGTTCAGGCGACGGCTTTGCCGCCGGTGGGAGTATGATTGTGGGTTTCCCGGAACAGCCATTCGTCGACCATCTCGATGGCTGAATCCGGATTGATGGCGCTGCCGCCCATGAATAGAAATTCGATCAACAGCCCATTGAGGGCGGAGACAATGAACGCCGCGGCGGTCTCGGGCGACAGTCCAGTTTCGCATAGGCCCTTCGCGCGAGCCTGGGTGATCAATTCAACCAGCATCGCGCGATAGCTGGAATATAGCTTCATGACCTGCTCGCTAAGGGCGTCGGAAATCTTCTGCTCGCGCAATAGCTGGGCCAGGAAGAAGCGGACCGAACTGGCGTTGTCGCGCACGAAAAGCAGATAGAATTCGACCAGCTTGAGGGTCTGCTGACGCTCATCGAGCGCCTGCGCCTCCTCGGCAAAATCGATGAAATAGGGCTCCAGAAGGCGATTGAGCACCGCGAGGAACAGCTCTTCCTTGGTTTTGAAGTGCCAAAAAATAAGCGCCTTGCTGACCCGCGCCTCGCGCGCGACTTCCGACATCGAGGTTTCGTGGAAACCGCGGTTGGCAAACAGATGCATTGCGGCCTTGAGGATTTCGTCGCGTGAATCCTGCGCTTGGGTCTCTTGCGATGACACCTTGGCTTGAGATGCTCCCATAAAAAATCGTAGTTCGAATCCGCGGGGGACCAGCCCGCGTTCCATCATCCGACGCCCGGTCGCGGTCGGCCCGAGGCGCCCTCTTCCCGTCTCCGCCACTTCCACACCACCGTCACGACCGCTCGGTCAGGCTCGATCCGATGCCTATAAATAGTGCACCGATTGGTGCCCTAACCTGTCGGTCAATTAACTACGATGTAACTTTATTGAGGAGCGGAGGAAAGTCAATACAGGGTATGCGACCATTTCAACTGCCCAATTGGTAGGGCGCCGGACCAACGGAAGCGCCCTTCGCTACACTTGGAGACGGAGCCCGACGCCTCCCGCGAGAGCAGACTGACGGGCGGTCGATATCAGATTCAGGGCGATTCGAGCTTCCCGCAGATTTCGGGTCGCGATTTCACTCGCCATACCCTCGCCGACGGCACGCGCGAATTCCTCGGCTACCTGGCCGAACCAGGTGGAGTGATACGAGTCATCGGGCGCGTCCCTCACCGATAAATCCTCAATCTTGCCTGAGCGTTCGGTCAGGATGACGCGGTCTCCTTCGATTTCGAGCATCGCCTCCTCGCCATAGAGCATCGTCGAGGTTCGACGGACGGGCGCGCGCCATGAAAGATGAATCCTGACCAAGCGGTCACCGGCGAACCTCACGCGGATATCGGCGAGGTCGTCGAGGCTCGGTGCTATCTTGATGACGCGAGGCGAAGCGGATATCGAAATCGGCGCGTCACCCATCAGCCATTGCGCGAGGTAGAACGCGTGCCATCCGTGGTCGATGAGGATGCCACCGCCCGAGGACGCCTCGGAGCGCCACTTACCCGCACCTCCAGCCGGCTCGGTGCGCAATCTATCAATGCTGACGAAGCGCAGCGTGCCCAGGCGACCCGACGCGAGAGCCTCGCGCGCGATCGCGAACGCTGGCGCATACTTCCAATTATGCACGCACATCAAGACGCGCGCGTGCTCAGCGGCGAGGCTGGCGAGCGAGTCGAAGTCCGCGAGGTCGAGGCACAGCGGCTTCTCGCATAAGACATGCGCACCGGCATCGAGGGCGGCGCGGATGGTGGTCGCGTGGAAGGCGGGCGGGCTGGCGATATCAACGAAGTCCGGCGCCTCGCCATCGAGCATGAGGCCGAGGTCGTCATAGATGCGCGCGCCCTTGAGCATCCGCATCGCGAGCTGACGGCGCTCGGCAATCGGCTCGTGAACCGCGACGATGCTCACGCCCGCGCGCGCCAGCCATCCAGGGAGATGGCCTCGCGCGGCAACTTCGCCGAATCCCGAAATCGCGCCGCGCAGTTTCACATCCAGATGCGCGCGAGGTCTTCCAGCTCACGTGCATAGGTATCGGCCGCGCAAGTCGGGAACAGCACCACGCGATGGACGCCGGCCTTCTCGTATTCGCGAATCGCAACCTTCGCATCGGCGCCGGGGATCGGCGAGAACATCGTGATGTCGATCTTGCGAAAATCGCGGCCGGCCTGATCGCACGCCTTATGCAGCTTCTCCAGCTCCGGCTTGAGCTGCTCGGGCGTCATCATGATGGGAGCCCATCCGTCACCAATCGCGACCGTGTCGGCAATCGCGCGATCGTTGGGACGTCCGATGCCTCCTGCGCCGATGATGATTGGCGGATGCGGCTTCTGCGCGGGCTTCGGATAGCTTCGCACCGGCGGGAACTTGATGAACTCGCCCTCGTAGCTGGACTCGGGCTTGGTCCATAGCTCCTTCATCGCGCGGATGTAATCACGGGTCATCGGCCAGCGTTTTTTGAATTCGACGCCCATGATTTCGGTTTCATCGCGCAGCCATCCCGCGCCGATGCCGAACAGAAAACGTCCGCCGGAAAAATGATCGACCGTCGCAACATCCTTCGCGCATACGATCGGGTGGCGCTCCGGGACCAGGCAGATGCCGGTGCCGAGTTTGATCTTGCTGGTCACCGCGCTCGCGATCCCGAGTCCTACAAACGGATCGATGATGTGTGAGTAAGGCTCGGGAATTACGCCGTCGCGGCTGCCGGGATATGGCGTCTTGTGCTTGACGGGAATAATCGCATGCTCGGGGAGCCAGAAAGATTCGTAGCCGAGGTCTTCGCATTTGCGTGCGACCGCTTCGGGACGGGCGCTGGTTTCGCTGATGAACGCGAGCACTCCAAATTTCATAAAGCCTCCGTCGGATTCGATGTGGAAGGATCTTATCTAGCGCGGAAGTGGATGAAATCGAAAGCCGAAAGTCATAGGGCAGGAAGTAGTGACATCCCAGATGCCGACGCGGCGCGAGAAAGCTCGGCATCGAAGCAGGCAAAGGTTATCGTGCCGAAAATATCACGCAGCGACTCAGCAGCGGCCAGATGGACCGCGTCGAATCCCCTGAGGGAATATGTTTCGGCGAGTTCGCCGCTGCGCCGGACGGTTCGATCGTCAAGTTGCAATGCTTCCATTTCTTTGCAGTCTTGCTCGAACTGCAATTTAATCCGAACCAGATCATTCATCGAGAGGTCACCGGCTCTCGTCCTTCGAGCAAGAGCCGAACGCATCTCGGCATAGGCTATGATACTGGAAGCAAGTATTTCGGCATCTTTAGCAACGGCACGCATCGCTTTGGTATGCGCTTCATCGATGTAAATTTTTACGAATGCCGAAGTGTCCAGATACAAGATCACCGACGGCCTTCGATTACGGTTTCCGCCATCGTCTTTGTACCCCGCTTAAGCTTGATGGGACGGAACGATCCAAGCGTGAACTTCCCTTTGCCGAGCCGCACTCCTGGCATCGCCGCTTTGAGTTTGGCCCGCAACTCTTCCAGCCGGTTGTCGGACTGCTCCTCGACAATCGGAACTAGGCGCACCAGTGCCTTCCCTCGCGAGGTGACCACTACTTCTTTGCCCGCGTTCGCCGCGCGGATATAGCGCGACATCCGGGCTTTGAATTTTCCCATCGGGACGTTCATGCGGTCATCATAATGCCTGTCGTCAAATCATGCGAACTTCGGCTCCAACCGACTGACTGCTTCAACAATCCTCGCCGGTACTCTGTGGATGATTGCAGTAGTGGTTCGTTGGATACCACCGGAGAGCTGGATATGTTTCAGCGGGTCGACCTTTGCAGAGCTGGCGCGCCCTTCTTCGATAGAGTCTCTGAGGATGCAATCGTGCGGATGGTGTGGAGATGATGCGATGGCCAAACTGACGAAGCGAACGATCCGACCCGGGATGATCTCCGCGCGACGCGCTCGCCAGCTTCGCCTGGAGCAGGCACAGGACCTGATTTACACAGCGTGGGAGAGCGCGAACCGCAAGCGCCGTATCGCACTCGCTGAAGAGGCACTCACGCTCTCATGCGATTGCGCGGACGCGTATGCCCTGCTGGCCGGAGAAGCCAAAGGGCTGGATGCGGCGCTAGAACTTTACCAGAAGGGAGTAGAGGCCGGTGAGCGCGCGCTAGGCAAGAAGGTTTTTGCGGACGAGGCCGGCTACTTCTGGGGTGCTCTCGAAACCCGTCCGTATATGCGCGCACGTGCGGGCCTGGCACGCTGCTTATGGGAAAAAGGCCAGCAGGACGAGGCGCTCGCCCACTACCGCGATATGCTCCGGCTTAACCCCACTGACAATCAAGGGATCCGCTTCGTTCTCGCGTCCTGCCTGCTCGAATTCGGCCACGACGAAGAACTCGCCGCACTAATCAACCGCTTCGAGGACGATGCCAGCGCGGAAATCGTCTGGACAAGAGCCTTGCTCAGCTTCCGCAGACAAGGCGATACCGCCGACTCGCGCCGCTATCTCTCGACGGCGCTCGAGTACAATCCTCATATTCCCGCGTATCTGTTCGGTCATAAGAAAATACCGAGCAGGTTGCCGGATTTGATCGGCTTGGGCGACGAGAGTGAGGCCATCTGCTACAGCGCCGAAAACCTCGAGGCCTGGAGGGCCACTGCGGGCGCGCTTGCGTGGGTTGCAAAAAGCTTCGATGCGGAGGGCCGGTAAGGCATCCATGCATCATCGCATGTCGCAGGCACGTCGCTGTCGCGACCGGATCTCTCCCGACGGTCACTTCCAGCCGAAGAAATCCTTCGCGTACACAAACCGGCCGACGCCACCAGCCTCGCATGCCTGCTCATCAACCAGTTGGTCGCCTACGCCGGTCGAGGCTTGAAGATCGACCCCGAATGTTTCGGCTAGTTCCGCAATCATTCCGGCCTTGGGCTTGCGGCATTCGCAGCCATCGGAGTCGTCATGCGGGCACACTAGCCATCCGCTGAGGATGTCACCGAGCTGATGATCTAATTCCGCGAGCGCAGCTTCCATCTTCGCCATCGTCAGCCGTCCACGCTTGATGCCGGCTTGATTGGTAAACACCAGCATCAGGTGGTCGCGAATCGGCGAAAGTTTTTCCAATACGCCGGGCAGCAACTCGATGACGATGTTGCCGTTGTGGTCGAGCGGAAGTTGCCGCGTCTCATCCATCTTGACCAGCGTGCCCGCGAGGTCGAGGAACAACGCCGCGTTGCCGTTCTCAGCCATCTGCAGAACTCAGGCGGCGGCGCGCCAGTCGACATGATCGCGCACGTGCGCGAAGACCTCATCGAGGATCGCCACTCCCGCTTCCGCCTGCGCATCGGTGATGACGAGGGGAGGATTGATTCGCACGCGCGGAAAGTACGCCATCGTGAATAGGCCGCGCTTGAGCGCCTCCTGGAAGATCAGCTCGCTGACCTTGCGCGAAAGTGGTTCGCGAGTTTTCAGATCGCGCACCAGGTCCATCCCAATCAGCAATCCCTTGCCTCGCACGTCGCCGATGAATTCGTACTTCTCCTGCAACCCGCGCAGCTTGCCCAGCAGCATCGCGCCGACCTTGCGCGAGTTCTCCACCAGCTTGTCCTTGAGAATGGTCTTGATGGTGGTTGCAACCGCAACTGCGGCGAGCGGATTGCCGCCATAGCTCGAGGACGACGAACTCGGCTTCGAGAACGGCTCGGCCTTGCTCAGCTCATCGCTCATCATGACGCCTGAAACCGGGAAGCCCGAGCCCATGCCCTTGCCGACGGTGACGATGTCGGGCTCGACGCCGCTATGCTCGACGCCCCACATTTTTCCAGTGCGTCCGAAGCCGGTGATCATCTCGTCAGCGATCAGCAGCGCGCCGTTTTCCTTCGCGATCGATTTGATCGCATGCATCCAATCGTCGGGCGGGATGACGTTACCGGCAGTGCCCTGGATCGGCTCGACGAGGACTGCGGAGATAGCGCCCGCGGAGCTGTTCTTGATTTGCTGTCGCGCAAAATCAGCGCACGCGATGCCACAACTTGGGTAGCTCAGTTTGAACGGGCATCGATAGCAATCCGCATACGGCACGAGGTAGCGGCCACCGGGAAGCGGTCCGTAACCCTGCTTCCATTCGTCGCCGATGTGCCCGATGACGCCGCCGGTCTTGCCGTGAAAGCCGCCCCAGAAACTCACCACCTCGAACTTCTTGGTCTTCGAGCGCGCGAGGCGCAGGGCGGATTCGACCGCCTCGGCGCCGCCACTGTAGAGATGTGCGCGCTTGAGATTTCCCGGCGCAATTTCGCTGAGCAGCTTGAAGGCCTCGGCACGCTCCGCATTGGCGAGCGTACCGACCATCAGGCGCGAGGCTTGTTTCGATAGCGCCTGCGCGAGTCCGGGATGTCCATGGCCAAGGCTGGCGACCGCGATGCCGGCGAAAAAATCGACGTAGACATTTCCATCGGCATCAGTGAGCGTGGCACCTTCACCGTGATCGATTGCGATGCCTGCGAGCAGCGAAACGCGCTGGCGGCCGGGTGCGACATAGGTCTGCTCTTGCTCGAAGATTTCGCGCGACTTGGGTCCTGGAATTTCAGTTGTTACGGAAGGAAGTTTTCCCGGTGAATTTGTCATCAAAGATGGTTTTACAGATCCTTTCGATTAGATACGAGAGCGTAGCGAATGTGCGCAAGAAATCCGAGACAAGGCGGCCACTGTTTTTGCCTCTCCCGGTTGGCCCGCGGACAGTCTTGGTAGGGGCGGTTCGCGAACCGCCCGCAGCGATGTTGCGTTTGCGGAGGATCTTCGCGATTGCGCCATCGTTGCGGGTCGTTCGCGAACGACCCCTACCAGGAAGCAGATTCGATCCGAGCTTTCGAGCGCCGTAGTCTCAGGTCACACGAGCCGCTTCTCCATTACGATCGTTTCGGAGACAATTTGGCCCGATAGATATCGTGCGCGGATGCCGGTGTCGACGAATCCCATCTTGCGCCAGAAAGGAATCACGATGTCATTGGTGGCGACGATCGCGATGCGCATCACCGAAACCTCCGGCCAGAACAAGATTCACAAGGGTCGAGATTGATTGGCTGGCCCAGTGGCTGATTCTCAAAAGCCTTATTACCCACCTCGCCTAATCGGTACCTTCCTTACACGCAGGTGGGATGGAGCCTCTCGCCATTTGCTCCGAAACGTCTTGGTAGGGGCGGTTCGCGAACCGCCCGCAGCGATGTTGCGTTTGCGGAGGATCTTCGCGATTGCGGCATCGTTGCGTGTCGTTCGCGAACGACCTCTACCAGGAAAGGCGATACTACGGATACGCGGGGGCGGGGCGCGGGCGTCCCAACAGCTTCAACGCGCGACGAGCGATTGCACGGGCGGCCGGAGCGCGCACGCGGCTGAAACTCGGCCAATCGTTGAAATCGATTATCGCGAAACGGTCGCCATCGACGATCGCGTCACCGCCCCACGCCTCCAGGCCGAGCGCGGTAGCTCCGATGCCGGCTGCTTCGGCCAGTGCGCGCGCCACTTCTTCGGAAACCTCGCCCTCTCGCGCGATGACATTGAAGTACTCGGAGCCGCTGACCCCATAAAACTTTACGGTATGCCCGGTCGCCGCCTGCTGCACATACACCAGCGCGATGCCGCGACGGGCGAAGTCGGCGAGCGTTGCTGCCAGCGCCGCGCGCCCAACCACTTGTTGGACGTCGTCCGGACCGAGCGCGTGCACGTCTCCGCGTTTGACGAATACGCCGGCATCGAGGTCGAGCGCCGACAGCCGTCGCAGGTCGATCGGAGGCGCAGTCGCGAGCAGGACGCCATCGGGCGAGGGCACACCTGCGCGCAAAAGCCCGGTGCCGAGCAGGTCACGATAGCAGTTGCGGATTGCAAGCGCGGAGTTAACCGCGACCGCGCCGGAGCTCTCGAGCTCGGCGAGACGGCGCAACGCGCTCTCGCTCTGGCACATCGCAAGGATGATTTCCGCGTCTGCTGCGGCAGTGCTCGTGGCAAAAGTTGGCGCGTCGAAGGCCGCGGTCTCGATGCCATGGGCCGCCAGCTCGGCGAGCACCGCGTCGAGGATGGCGGCGTCGGCCTCGACCTTGCCGGGAGAAAATTCTACTTCGCGATAAACTCCAATCGCACGACGCTTCATCGCCGTACCTCCACCGCGACGCGCGCGGCCGCGAGATCCGCAGCCTCGTCGACATCGATCACATCAGCGAGCTCGACCGCGCCCAGCCTTATCCTGTTATCGATCAGCATGGCCAGAAATCGACGTAGCGCAGAAAGTCGAGCGCGCCTCGCGTTATCAGTGAATGCGAAAATCGAGGTTGGCAACAGATACACTCCCGCCGTAGCTATCGGCATCGGATCGTCGCCTAATGCGGTGATCTCGCGATCAGCGGCGATTTTCGCAAATAATGGTTTCCTGTCCCCGCGCCATTTTACGACTCCGAGTATTCCATCAAAACCCCCACCCTCACCTTTTGTGATAAGGGCGCGTGCTTGCTCGATGAATTTTGCGAACTCCGCGTCGGCAATGATGGCGTCGACGGTCGCGAGGAGAAAATTACCCGGCGCAAGCGCTTCGCCCAACGCCAGCAGTGATTCCATCGAGTTGGCGGTGTCGCGCACAATGATGCGCAATTTGGCGGGCAACTCGATTCGGTCGCGCGCGATGATATTTGCGGTTTCCGAATTCACAATTGCAAGCACCTCCCGCGCACCAACCCGAAGCATCGCACTCGCCTGCCGCGCGAGGAGAGTTTCCCCATCGATACGCACCAGCGGTTTCGGAATATCCTCGCCATCGCGACGCAATCGCTCACCTCTTCCGGCGGCGATGATGGCTCCTTGCAATTCGCTTACCACTGAAGGGTCGCGATCTCGTCGAGTGAATCAATCATATGATCCGGCATATGATCCGGCGTGAAATCCGCGCCCGATGCCATTAGATGACTGCGCAGCCGATGCTGCGGGTTCGTGCTGATGCCCGAGCGATCGCAAGAAAACCGTGCGCATGCCGATCCGATGAGCGGGTGCCATATCCTTGCTCATAGAATCACCCACCATCGCAGTTTGTTCCGCGGTAGTTGCAGTTGCCTTCAGCGCGGCGCGAAAAATCGCCGGATCCGGTTTGAATGCGCGAACTCGCGTCGAATCGGTAATCGAATCGAACAACCGGCTCATCCCAGCCTCCGCGATGATTGCCTCGAGGTTGCCGTACCAGTTCGATATAACGCCGAGTCTGAAATCCGGTTTCAGGCGCGCGAGGATCTGCTTGCTGTGCGCGAGGCCCGCGATGGTTTCCTTGAGGAACGATTCGCGCACGCGTTCGACATTTTTAAAGCGCTCGCGCGAATCCATCTCGCTGAGCGATTCACGAAATCGATCCGGCCCCTCGCCACGAAGATACTCGAACTGATTTCCGACCAGGAAACGGATAAGGTCGCCGAGCTTGAAGCGCTCCATCGATTTGCCCGCCGCGTATCCGGCCTTGGTTGCGAACTCGAAGGCAGGATCGAGTTCCTCGCGAGTGATGTCGAATCCGGCCGCGCGATAGTGGGTGAGGAAGCGGTCGAGCCAATGCGACGGGCCATCGAGCGTGCCTCCGAAGTCGAACAGGATAGCGGTGGGTTTCGGCATCGCATTGAGTCTATCAGCCGCTCCCCCTGCCCCTCTACAATGAAGCGTCGAATTGGAAGTCTGCCGGAATTCAGCGCGATACAGGGAGCTTAGGAATTGCGTTACAGCCGTATGAATTTGACTGCCCTCGCATCGTTGTGGGCGATGCTGGCTATGATGCCGGTGCTGACCGCATGGGCAGCCTCGCCCGGCGAGGCGGTAGTGCGCGGCGCCATCGATGCGATGAAGGCGCTGCCCGCCACTGCGGGAAAACCAGCGGAGCAGCGCAAGGTGCTGGACTCCATCGACAATGCGCTGGCGCTGGATTTGCTCGCTCAGCACGCATTGGGTCCCGAATGGGCGAAGCTGAGCGCGGTGGAGCGTCGCCGGTTCATCGCCATCTTCACCACTAGTCTCGAGAAGTTGGCGTTCCCCAGGGCCGCCGCCGCGCTATCCCAGCTCAAACTGACCTACCTGGGGACCGACAAGAAGCCGGCGGGCGAGGTGGTCCGGACGACCATCGGTAACGAAAGCAGAGGCAAGGTGCCGGTCGATTTTAGGGTGGCCCAGCGCGGCGCGCGATGGCAGATTATCGACGTCGTGATGGACGGCGAAAGCCTTTCGGACGCGATGTCGACGCGCATACAAGCTGCGCTCAAACAGGAGGGGTATCGGAAGATGGTCGACGATTTGCAGAAGCAGACGGCCGAGCCTCCGAAGAGTCATTGAGGCGGACAAAAAATCTGCATATCACTTGATAATTTTCACCAACAGGGTCGATTGACCTCGCGTCCCGATTAGAATATTTAACTAGGTTTTAATAAGACCGGTTAATACGTAAACATTTTGATAGAAACAGCGTTAATTAGCGCGCCTCCGCGCAGTAGCGATCGAATCTTCCGCCGCTCCCTCATCGAGCGCCTCCTGGTCAGTTGCGAACGGGCCGGCGTCAAGCGCGTGTATGTTCAAGCTCCCAAGGACGATCGCGACCGCGTCAGCCGCTCGATGGGACGTTTCGCCGGCGATCGCCGCGTATCGATTGTGGACTCATTTGATGAACTATTGCGTGGTCCGTTCGGGCTGGACCCGTCCGAGCCGTGCGTGCGCCTGAGCGGCAACCTGGTCTTCGCTACCTCGCACCTCAATGGGATCATCGAGCAGAACGGCGGCCGGACTGGCCCGGTGATGAACACCGTCAGCGCTGACTACGAGCGCGGCGGTTCGATCGCCACTGGACCGCTGGCCGAATTGATTCGGGCTGACCAGAATCGCGCCTCGGTGATGCATACCGCGAGCTACCTGCCCTTCGCGCTCAATGGCCGGGTCGAGGATCGCGACGAGGCGGAAGATCGCCTCGCCCGCTCGCTCAAGGACGAAACCGCGCAAACCGATGCGCCTCTGGCCCGCTACATCGATCGCAACCTCTCATGGCGCATCAGCAAGCGCCTGGCGCGGACCTCGATCACACCCAACCAGGTCACCATCGCCAACACGATGGTTGGATTGACGGCGGCCTGGATGTTCGCCTCGCCCTCATACTGGATGCGGGTGGTGGGCTCGCTGTTGTTCCTGTTCTCGATCATGGTGGACGGCGTCGACGGCGAGTTGGCGCGTCTGACGATGACGGAGAGCAAGTTCGGCGGTATGCTCGATATCACCACCGACAACATCGTTCACGTGGCGGTTTTTGCGGGCATCTTTTTGGGCTGCTATCGGGAATCCGGCAGTTCCTGGTACCTGTACCTGATTCCGATCGTGTTGGGCGGCTTTGCGCTGTGCGGCCTCGGCACCTACCTCGCCTTGTCGATAAATCAGAAGGGCGCCGAGCAATGGCTTGGACAGATCGATCGGATCAGCGGCCGCGATTTCGCGTACCTGCTCGTAGTTCTCGCATTGATCGATCGATTGGGCTTTTTCGCGTGGGGCGCCGCCTTCGGCACCTACGTGTTCGCTTTCATCTTGATGTGGGTGACCTACCGGCGATGGTGGCGCGATAGCGACGCACCCGAAGTCGATTCCAGTGATCAAAACCTTCGCGAGTCAGCATGAGGCTCTATGAACAAGAAACCTCGCATACTCCTGGTCCAACCAACCACGGTTCATCTCGACGGCACCCCGCATAAAAGCCGCTGGCGCCTCATCATGGGGCTGATGATTCCCCTGATGGCCGGCCTTACCCCTGACGACTATGACGTGACGCTATGCGATGAGCGTCTCGAGGACATCGACTTCGACGCCGGATGGGATCTGGTCGGCATGACCACCACCATCGGCGCGTCGTTGCGCGCTTATCAACTCGCCGATCAATTCCGCAAGAAAGGCGTGCCCGTGGTCTTCGGCGGCTTTCATGCGACGTTACAGACCGAGGAAGCATTGACGCATGCCGACGCGGTCGTCCAAGGCGAGGCCGACCTGGTGTGGCCCGAGCTTCTGCAGGACTGGCGCGACGGCAAGATGAAGCGCATCTACAAGGCCGACAAGGTTCACGACCTGAAGAACCTGCCGCGCCCGCGCCACGAGCTGCTCAAACTAAATCGCTACCTGTTCAAGGCGATTCCGATCCAGGCCAGCCGCGGATGTCCGTATCGATGCTCGTTCTGCGAGATTCCGGTGTTCTATGAGGGTAGCTATCGCACGCGCCCGATCAGCGACATCGTCGAGGAGATCAAGCAGAACATCCAGATGACCGGCTTCCGACGCTTCCAGTTCATCGACGATCAGATCACTGGCAAACACAAATTCGCAAAGGAATTGTTCAAGGCGCTGGAGCCCCTCAACATCCGCTTCTCGTGCCTCTGGACGGTCAACTCAAACCACGACGACGAGTTGCTCGAGCTCGCGGCCAAGGCGGGCATTTTCCACGTCAACATCGGGGTCGAATCGATCAGCCAGGACAGCCTGCTGTCGATGAACAAGATTCAGAACCACGCCAATCAGTACAAGAAGCTTCTCAAGAAGATGGAGAAGCACGGCATCTACTATTCGCTGAATTTCCTGTTTGGTCTGGAAGAAGACCATCCGAAGATCTTCGACGATACGCTGCAGTTCCTGCACGAGGTCAGGGCGCCCGAGGCATTCTTCAACACCGTGACGCCGCGCAAGGGCACCCCGATGCGCACGCAACTCGAGAACGAAGGCCGCGTCATCATTCCCGACGCCGACCTCTATACCAATAACTTCCGTTGCATGTTCGTGCCCAAGAATCTCTCGCCTCAGCAGGTCGAAGAAGGTGTGTGGCGATGCACCAAGGAATTCTATTCGTTCAAGTCGATGGCTAAACGCCTGTTGCTTCCGCCGGGGAAGTTCACCTGGCAGGGTCTGACCGAGAACATGCTATTCTGGTATGGCGCGAAGCGTCAGATCGATCCGGTCGACTACTACTAGATCGATGGCGGCTAGTTGTCGTGAGCCTTTCAACGTCAGGTTTACGACAACTAGCCCGTGCGCCGGACATTCCAATACCCTTTCGCTTACGCATGCACCATGGAGGAACAAATCCCTCCAATCTTGAATCTCTTGGGAGGTAGCAATGCGCGTCCTACTGGTTCATCCCAGCCGCCTGATGATGAGCGAGGTCTTTCTGTGCCTCGAACCGATTGGCCTTGAACGCATCGGCGCCGCCGCGGTCGCCGCAGGTCACGAAGTACGAATTCTCGATCTGCAGATCTTTAACCATCGCGATTACTTCCGCGAACTCGAAAGCTTTCGTCCGCAGGCGGTGGGTTTTTCAGTCAACTATCTTGCCAACGTTCCCGAGGTTATCGATCTGGCCAAGGGCACCAAGCTCGCCCGCAAGGACTGCTTCGTTTTCGTCGGAGGGCATAGCGTTTCGTTCGTTGCAAACGATGTTCTTGCGCATGGCGCCGGCGCGATTGACTGCGTCCTCCGTGGCGAGGGGGAATTGGCCGTCGCACCGTTGCTGGAAGCGATCGGAGACCAGCACCTCGACAAGGTTCCGGGCTCCATCACTTCCAGCGGTATGGGACCGGCGCCAATTCTCATGACCGATCTCGACCAGTTTCTGCCCGCACGTCATCTCACTCGCAGTCGCCATCGATACTTCATCGGCCAGCTCGACCCCTGCGCATCGATCGAGTTCACCCGTGGATGCCCATGGGACTGCTCGTTCTGCAGTGCCTGGACGTTCTATGGGCGCAGCTACCGGAAGTCGTCGCCGGAGGTTATCGCCGACGACATGGCCAGCATCATGGAACCCGGCGTCTTCATCGTCGATGACGTCACGTTCGTACATCCCGAGCATGGCTTCGCGATCGGCGCGCAACTCGAGAAGCGCAAGATCAAGAAGGAGTACTACCTCGAGACTCGCGCCGATGTGTTATGCCGCAATCGCGAGGTATTCGCTTACTGGAAGAAGCTCGGACTGGTCTACATGTTCATCGGACTGGAGGCCATCGACGAGGAAACCCTTAAGGCGCATCGCAAGCGCTCCAAGTCGTCCACCAACAACGAGGCCCTTGAAATCGCGCGCCAACTCGATATTCCGGTCGCGATCAATTTGATCGTCGAGCCTCACTGGGATGAACGCCGCTTCGAGATCGTACGACAGTGGGCCCTCGAAGTTCCGGAGATGGTGCATCTCACCGTTGCGACGCCCTACCCCGGCACTGAGACCTGGCTGACGTTGCCAAGCAAACTCACCACGCTTGATTACCGGCTGTTCGACATTCAACACGCCGTGACGCCCACCCGCCTGCCGCTTAAGAAGTTCTATGAAGAGCTGGTGAGGACGCAGCAGGTGTTGGGCACCAAGCACATGTCCTTCAGCGCGATGCGCGGTGCGGCGTCGATTGCGCTGCGGCTGTTGCTCAAGGGTCAAACCAATTTCATCAGGATGATGTGGAAATTCAACCAGGTGTACAACGCTGATCGTTTATACTCCGAGCACTTCCGTGAAGTGAAGTACCACATGGCCGCGCCGCGTGTCGCAGCCAAGCCGGGCAAACTAGCCGCCGGCGAGCTTTACGTGCACCTGCCTCGCGAGGCGACCGTCGATGCTTTGCCCGCAGCGCCGACTCGCGCCGCGTCGTAGGCTCAGGCTCATCCGAGCGTAGCGGTTGATTCCGCCGCTGCGTCAGCGGCCGTCTACCCGTTTATGCCACCGCGCCGATGACTCGGCGCTGATCGGCAGCTTCGTCTTTCCGGTCCCGGACCGATCTCGGCGATTGCGCGGGATTACCCATCGCCAACGCCCGCCAAAATGTAGGAAAATCAGCCTGTCCGCTAATCCTGGGACGGGGGCCGCTTCGGCATCAGCCGATCGCTGAGCTTCACGATGCTATCCACGGTCTCCATCAGGCGCTGATGTTTCTCGACAGCCTTTGGATCCTGTGGGTAATTTGGCTTCGTTTGGTAATTTTTCGCGGTTGTCGGGTTTCCTTCGGCCGCCGCTTCCTCCGCGCGCTGCCGCGCCCGCTCCGCTTCCCCATCCTTCATTTTGTCGTCGTGGACCTGCAGCGCCATCTCGGCCGGGATCGCATATCCTTCCGGCCCGCGATTGCGTTTGATCGCCCGCTGGTCGACCACCACCGGCCGATCTTCATGCCGCGGAGCGATGGAGGCCGTCTCGCCGCCGGCGGTGCGCCGCGCGTGCTGCATCGCCTTTAGCTGCGCGAGCGCGTTGCGCAGACTGCGCGTGACCGAGCCCTCGTACCTCACCAGCCGCATGGTATCGCGCTCGCTGGGCAGGTCGAGGCCCAGCCCGGCCTGGCTGAGGAGGTCGTCAGCTTCCACAATTTCCCCGTCCAGAACGTACAGCGGGGGCGTCCCTTGCAACCGCTGATTCATGGCGCGATAGGTGCGATCGTCGCGAGATCGAGCCGCCGCACGATTTTCGAACATCAGCAAGCGACGCTGGCGCCAGATACACGCGGCGATCTGCTGGACCAAAGCCTGTTCGAAGCCGCCGACCGGCGCGAAATCAGCCGCGAATCCATCCACCATCTCCTCGAAGGCCTTGCGCTGCCCGCGTCCCTCCATGGTCGTGAGCACTGCCTGCGAGGCGAGGACACCATGCTTGAGGGCATTGAGGCGTGACCAGGTTTTGCCGCGCGCGGTTTTAGGCCCGGTCGATTTTTGCGCATTGCAGCGGTTCGATTCGACCTTGCGTTGGGAGGTTTTGCCGGAGGCGTTGGCTGCGGAACGGTCATTCATAGCGATGCGAACTCCTTGACTGGATTCATAGACTCAAAGTCGGACGGGAAGGAGCGCGCAGGCGGGCGAGTCTTGATAAGGATTTACCGTTTCAGCGCGCGAGTAAAGGGGGGGGCGAAAGCGGGTTTTCTCCTGTCTCGACCAGATTAGACAATTGATAGCGCGTGGGTGATAAGGACAGGGCCAAGAACCCCAATGCAGATACCTCAATCGCTGGAGATCGTTCGAGATTTCGTGGTCAAGGTGATCGTCGCCGCCGCTGCATTTTTGGCGTTGGGTGGTGCTGCAATCGCTATCAGCCTGTTCAATTCTTTTGCGGCCGAGCGCAATCTGCTTCCAGCCTATCTCCTGGATGGAATGACGGTGCTTGAGTATCTGATTTTCGGTGTTGATGCTCTCTGTTTCGGCTATTTCCTCGTGGTTGAAACGATCCGGTTCATCAGAGATACAACCGCTCTGCTGTAGTGAAGGAAAATCTGGTAGGCTGATGGCGGAGTCTATGGAGCTTAAGAGCACATTCCGATCGGAAGAAAAGGTCGACCTCACCTTTGAATCATTCACTAGATCCGCGGTGGAAGCGCTCAACGTGATGTTTACTCCGGTGCGCGCAATCGTCGCACTGATAAAGTGGCGAAGATGGTCGACGCAAGCGAACGTACCGAACGAAGCTATACATAGGGTTCCTTTCAAAAATTAAGCCCGCTTCATATGCCGAGGGGTCTCTTCGGCAGACACAAAATCGGTGTTGGATTTGCGAGCAGACCCCGCTTTGCTCGCCAATGAGTCACAACGGGTTTCGGATTGTCAGACGCCGGATCTTCTGTCTCTGTGCTGCAAATCCGCCGTCCGTATGATCGTACGGTTCGCCGAGATTGCAGCGGCGACGATCTGCGCGTCATACACCGGAAGCTTTTAACGTACCATCTCCTCGAAGGCCTTGCGCTGCCCGCGTCCCTCCATGGTAGTGAGCACTGCCTGCGAGGCGAGGACACCATGCTTGAGGGCATTGAGGCGTGACCAGGTTTTGCCACGCGCGGTTTTAGGTCCGGTCGATTTTTGCGCATTGCAGCGGTTCGATTCGACCTTGCGTTGGGAGGTTTTGCCGGAGGCGTTGGCTGCGGAACGGTCATTCATAGCGATGCGAACTCCTTGACTGGATTCATAGACTCAAAGTCGGACGAGAGGAGCGCGCTGCCGGGCGGGGCTTAATAAGCATTTACCGTTTCAGCACGCGAGTAAAGGGGGCGGCGGATAACCGCTGATCGTCTCAGCCACTATTAGCTGTCATGCAGTTTAAGGCATATGCCGGATACGAAGGTTAGAAAGACATTTCAGCTCGAACCGAAAAAGGTCGCGATTACTTTCGGTCGAATAGGGAAGCGAGCTCGAGTGGCTGAGGCGTTTTGCGATTCAATGGTGCTCAGCGCTTCGGTACCGGTAGCGATTCTCCGACTAATTTGATCGGGCGCGCAGCAACCGCCGCGCAACATTCGCAGGCGATCGAAACGCAATGCCGTGCCCGCTACTGGCGCGGCATGAATTGCGTCGACGACGCATTTTCCTTACACCTAGTGGACCGATGTTGTTGGGGAGGCTGATTTGGTCGAGACAGCGTTGATATACGCGCATGGCAGGGGAGGCGAACCGGTTTTTGGGAAATCGCTGCTGGAGAGAAATCTGCAGTTGTGCGAGCGGGCGGGAATCGATCGCTTCTTCATCGCATGCAATGGGACACCACGCGAAACAGTAAAACGGACCCTCGGATCGTTTCGAAATCGCGCCGAGGTGGTGCTGCTCGATTCGCTCGATGCGGAAACATCGCGACGCGCCGGGCTATCGGGTTCCGCTCCTTGCGTCGCGCTCGAAGGCAACCTGATTTTCACCGGCGACCAGTTGACGCGTCTCATCGAGCAGTATGACTCCGGTGCTGCGCGCGTGGTGCGTTTGGCGAGTACCGGCGGCGACGTCAACGCCGGCCTCGCTGTCGGCGAGCTAGGCGATCTGCTCGACGCATCCACCGTGCTGGGCGCGGCGCCGTCGCTGGCAGGCCTGCTGCCGTTCGCGCTGGATGGCCGCCCGGACGATCCTTCCGAGGCGGAGCGCCGCATCGGGGCCACGCTGCGGCACGAGACGGCCTGGAAGGACGGCTTCCTGGCCCATCATCTCGATCGCCGAATCTCATGGCGCATCGCGCTCGCGTTGGCGCGGACCGCAGTCACTCCCAATCAGGTCACCCTCGCGAACACCGCCTTGGGATTGGTCGCCGCGTGCGTGATCGCGATCGGCGGCTATTGGCCCCCTCTCCTCGGCATGACCTTGATGCTGATTTCAATCACCGTCGATGGGGTTGACGGCGAGCTGGCGCGGATGAAGCTCGCGCAAAGCGAGTTCGGCGGCAGGCTCGACGCCATTACCGACTCGGTGGTCAATTTCGCGATGTTCGTCGGGGTGGCGGTCGCGGCCTACCGGACCGGTGGGGCTTTTTATGGGCAGTTATTCGCGGTGTTCATGCTGGGATGCTTCCTGTGCGCCGGGACCGCGTACTGGGTTTTCAAAACGCGCGCGGATGATTCGCTCTCGCTGCTGGAGAAGGTGACCTCGCGCGATTTCGTATACGGTTGCTTTCCGTTCGTGCTATTCGGGCGCGTCGATTTACTGATGTGGGCGGCAGTAATCGGCAGCTTCATCTTCCCACTATTGCTGTGGAGCATGACCTTCTGGCGCCGCAAAGCGGTTTGAAGAGCAACTTACTTCTTGCCGGAACGCGATTGCCGCTTTGGTAGTGGCCGTGCGCTCTCACTCGCCTTGCCCTCCGCGAAGGGGCTGCCGGTCGTCACCGAGAGCACTTCCTCGGAGGCGCTATTGTATTCCGGCGCCTCTTTCATCTCCTCGGGCAATGTCCACTGTTGATCGTAGGGCTGGATCGTCCCGCCGTCGTTCCATCCGCGCCCGGCACGATTCGGCTTCTGTTGGCACTCGACGCAATACACCGCAAATGGCACCGCGCGCAGACGCTCCAGAGGAATCGGCTCGCGGCATCCGGCGCAGATTCCATAGCGGCCCGCGTCCACCCTGGCGAGCGCTTCATCGATGTAGCGCAATCGCTCTTCCGCGCGCGCAATCAAGCTTGCATGAGTTTCAACGTCGGCCGTGCCGCGTGCACGATCCATTTCGTCGCCAGGCGCCTGATCGGCGTCATCGGCCTGCTCATGACGCAATTCATGAACTCTCTCGTAGGTTTCGTCTCGCAGCGCCACCAGCATGGTATGCAGATGGTCGCGGCGATCGGCTTGGTCTTTCTCAGTTCGAGTGGTCATGCGATATCTCCAACAGTTGCGACCAGAGTGTCATTTGATTCTAAACGGCGTCGAGAATCTGGTTTCGTCGAGGCGAATTGAGCTAATCCGGGAAACGGTTTCGGTGTAGCGGGCTGACTCACACAAACCGTCCGAGTTGTTCATCAGCGCAGCTGACATAACGGTTATTTGCTTACCGACCGATTGATCAGGGTAGTACAGAATGCCCATGGTAGTCACGATCGAGTTATCGCCGTCCGCTCTAATCATGAGCGCATGCGGAGCAGCCGCCCGAATGTACGGCGCTCCCTGACAACCAGGAAGTTCATACAGGAGTTTGAGGGAGTTGGTGTTTTCAAATCCCTCGGCGTTGACCGGCAGGCCGAACCAGGTCGAGTTGATCTTGATCAGCACCATGTCGGGACCAATCATTTCTCCCACTACCTTGTTTTTCGCGTCGACCAGCTTCGGCAGTCTCCACGCCGAAGTGGTCGCGGGTGCTGCGAGTACGAGCAAGCACAGAAGAGCCGCTGCAAATTTCGCTAAAGTTCTCATTCTATGTTTGGCCTTTTGCGATTCAGCCATAACGCAAGAGGCGCGCCAGTCAGCCCAGCGGGGCTAAACCATCAATGGACCGAATGACGTACCACTGGATTCGACGGATGGCGACGACGATTCGATCAAATGGCTCCCATGGTGACAGGAAGCTGTCTCCGATCGCGCCAGTGAGATTGGATAAGGGCATCTTCGCGAGCACTTTCCGTTCTTAACCAATCCCTCGCTGTGGCACGACTTTGGCGATACCGCGAAGGGGACGCACGTCGTCGCCGAAGGGTTGCACCGTCGATAGGAGGATTCATGTTCGAAGCCGAATACAAGCAGAAGCTGATGACCCCGGAGCAAGCGGTCGAACTGGTTCCTTCGCGCGGCACGCTTTCGATGGGGATGGGCGTAAGCGAGCCGCCGGCGGTGCTGGGCGCGCTGGAAAAGCGGATCCTGCGCCATGAGATCGAGAATCTGCGCGTCTACTATTCGCATTCGGTCGCAGCCGCGTCCGCGATTCTCAAATACGAATACATGGACGTCATCAAGCCACATCCGTTCTTCCCGGTCGCGATGGAACGCGAGTTGATGCGCCAGGGCGCGCTGGAAGGCAGGAAAGTCGTGTTCTACATGCCCGGTAACTTCAGCAAGATGCCGCGTATGCTGGCCGAGATCGGCATCGACACTTTCGTCGTAATGGTGGCGCCGATGGACAAGGGCGGCTTCTTCAGTTGCGGCACCAACGGCGATTACACCATCCCCACCGCGCAGAATGCCAAAAAACTGATCGTCGAGGTCAACCCCAACATGCCTCGCGTGTTCGGGGACTCGGCGGTGCACATTTCCGACGTCGATGCGATCGTCGAACACCTCAGCCCGCTGGCCCAGTTTCCGGCGCGCCCGCCGACCGACAACGATCTCGCGATCAGCAAGCTGATCGTTGAGATGGTGCCGGACCGCGCCACCTTGCAGATCGGCGTCGGCGGAGTTCCCAACGCGATCTGCGCGGCGCTCACGAGTCATAAGCATCTCGGCGTCCACACCGAGCTGATGACCCCGCCGCTGGTCGCCTTGATCCAGTCGGGCGCGGTGACGAATCGTTACAAGAACATCAACAAGTTCAAGAATGTCTACACTTTGGCGCTGGGCGACACCGCGATGTACGAGTTTCTCAACGATAACTCGAGCATGGAGCTCTATCCGGTCAACTACGTCAACAGCTCCGAGGTGATCGGCCGCAACGACAACGTCGTCTCGATCAATGCATTCCTGCAAGTGGGCCTCGACGGCGAGGTCAATTCCGAGGTCGCCGCCGGACGCCAGTACAGTGCGCCCGGTGGGCAGCTCGATTTCGTGCGCGGCGCCCAGCGTTCCCGCGGCGGCAAATCGATTCTCACGGCCTACTCGACTGCGGCGCGCGGAACCATCTCACGCATCGTGCCGCAGATCGAAGGGCCGGCAACCGATCCGCGCTCGGAAGTCGAATACGTGGTGACCGAATACGGCGTGGTCAATTTACGCGATTTGTCGACCCCCGAACGTGCCGAAGCGCTCATCGGACTGGCGCATCCGAAGTTCCGAGCCGAGTTGGAGCGACGCGCGAAGGAGATCGGCTATCTCTAGAAAGAAGAATGGGACTGGAGGAGATGATGGAACATCAGGTTCGAATAACCTCGCGGGATTTCGCTTTGACCGCATCAATCGAGACTCTGATTCGCAAGCGGGCGCAGCGGCTCGATGGTTACTTCGACCGCATCACGAGTTGCCATGTGGTGTTATCGGCGCCGACCGTCAAGCACCACCACAAGGGCGGACCGTTCGATGTCAGTATCGTCATGCACGTGCCCGGGGGCGAGTTGGCGGTCAACCGCCAGCATGGCGAGGACCTGTCGATCGCGGTGCGCAACGCTTTCGATTCTGCCCGCCGCAAGCTGCAGGATTACGTTCGGCAAATGCGCGGTGACGTCAAGAAGCATAGTGTCGCCTGATGAGTGGCGACGGCCAAAAAAGGGGATCGCAATGGCTACTCGTAAGATACTCACGATCGCAGACGTGGCGGAGCTCCTCAAGGTACATCCGATCACCGTCTATCGTATGATCAAGCAAGGCAAGCTCCCGGTTTTCCGCATCGGCAGAGTGCTGCGCTTCGACGCCGACCAACTGGAGGAGTGGATCCGCGCCAAGCAATACAAAGTCGAGCCGGGGAACGGGCGGCGCAAACCCAAGACGGCGTCATCGGCGGAATACGTCGCATACCGGCGCGGCGCGACCTTTGCTCCAGAAAAATTGTTGGAGACTCTCGCGATCAGTCGGCCCGCGCTGGTGCGGCCGTTTGTCGATGCGAACCGGACTGGCCACCAGCGCATCATTTGCGCGCGATGCCGCGAGGCTGACAAGCCAATCGCCGCGCTGCTGCTGTTCGCTTCCGTCGAGGGCGCCAAGTCACACTGGAAAAAACAGGCGATGCCGTTTTGCCGAGCGTGTTTTGCCCAGTTGCGGAAGTTCTCGCGGCCCGATACCGGCGGACGAATCGCTCTCGATGCCGCCTCGAAAGAGAATCGCGCGGAAGGCATTTCGTCCGGTAAGGGCGGTTCGCGAACCACTCGCCGAAAGCCGTCGGAGCGACGATAGCGGCGACGACCCGCGTCATACCGCGTCAAGCGCGCCAGTAAATTCTTCCAGCAGATCACGCCAGTGCTCGGTGCCGATCGAGATGCGCACCAGCGAATCGGTAACTCCCGTGCGCGCAAATTCCTCCTCGGAAAATTCGCTGTGGGTAGTCGTCTTGGGATGGCATGCGAGCGTCTCCACTCCTCCAAGGCTGACGGCGTTCTTGGCGATTCGCAGGCGGCGCAGAAACTCGAACGCGGCGGTCTTACCACCCTGAATTTCCAGCGACATCAACGAACCTGGATAGTCGGTCTGTGCGTCACGAATCCTTATTTGCTCGGGATCGGTGAATAGCGACGGATAGATCAACCGCTTGATCTTCGGATGCTTCGCCAGCGCTTCAGCGATGCGTTGCGCGTTCTTGCTCTGCCGGTTCATCCGCAACCCGACCGTCGAGAGCCGCGAATCGAGAATCCAGCATTCGTCGGCCTGCAAGATGTTGCCCAACAACGCTCGAATTCCAGTGAGACTCAAAATGAGTTCCGGATCGGAAGCCATCACCACTCCCGCGAGCAAATCGCTGAAGCCTCCGAGGAACTTGGTCGCCGAGTAGATGACCAGGTCGGCGCCGCGTGCGAGCGGATGCTGAAAGGTCGGTCCCAGCAGCGTGTTGTCGACCGCGAGCAGCGGCCGCTTCGGGTGACGCCGCACCGCATCAGCGGCTTGTTGAATGTCCGTCATGATGAGGGTGGGATTCGCCGGAGTCTCGATCAGCACCAGCTTGAGATCCGCCGTCTCCTCGATCGCGCGGCTCAACGCAGCGCCATCGCCGGCCGGCACCCCACGCGCCGAAAATCCCAGCGGCTCGATCAGCTGATGAATCAAATGCTGCGTGCCGCCATACAACGGCTGGGTGTAAATCATCGAGCTGCCGCGTTCGAGGAAAGTGAACAGTACACTGGAAATCGCCGCCATCCCGGAATTGAACACCGCGGCGGTAGTGGCGCGCGGCTCCAGCGGCACCAGTTGCTCTTCGAGGATTTCGGCGTTGGGATGATTGAGGCGCGCGTAGATCAGATCCGGACGATCCTCGCCGAGCGCGCGAACTTTTCCCAGCACTATTCCAAACGCGCGCTCCGCCGCTTCGGGACTGGGGAAGACGAATGTCGAAGTACGGTAGACCGGCGGCCGCGCCGACCCGACCGATAAGGTGGGATCGAAGCCTCGAGTCAGGACGGCGGTTTCCGGTCTTACGCGGTATGAGATTTTTGCCATGGCTTGCTCCAGGGTTGGCGGCAGTGGCGGTCCTGATTTGATTCTACACTTCCACGCGGTCGATGATCTTCACACCGCGCTTGATGAGATGGCGCCGCAAGCGCTCGTCGGCCGAAGGATCGATCGAGCGGCACAGATCCCAGATGACGATGGTGCGAAAGCCGGCCTTCACCGCATCCTCCGCGCTCCATCTGACGCAGTAGTCGCGCGCCAGCCCGCAGATGAAGACCTCGCGTACGCCGTGGTTCTTGAGATAGCCGCTGAGCCCGGTCGGCGGCCGGCGTCCGCGCGAGTTCCAGTTGTTGCGCAGCGCGCTATACGAATCGACCAGCGGGTCGGTCGCCTTGCGGATGATCGCCGCGACCTTGTCCCACGGGAGATCGGCTTGCAGCCGCGCGCCCTGCGTACCCTGCACACAATGGTCCGGCCACAACGTCTGGTCGTGATGATACAGGTGGATGGTGTCCATCACCTGACGACCGCGATGGCTGCTCGCGAACGAGATGTGACCGCGCGGATGCCAATCCTGGGTGGCGACTATCATCTCGAATGCGCCGGAGTTCATCAGCAAGCGGAGAGGTTCAAGAATCTCGTCGCCATGCGGAACGGCGAGCGCGCCGCCGGGCAGGAAGTCGTTCTGGACATCGACCACCAGCAACGCGCGATGGTCCGCGGCCTTCCGTTTGGAATTCGTAAACGCCATCGCCATTGAGTATGTTTCATCGAGGACCATTCAACCAAGCCGTCGTCCGGAGGAAGGTTTATGCAAAAGCGAAAACTCGGAACCCAGGGACTCGAAGTATCGGAGCTCGGACTCGGATGCATGGGGATGTCGCAGTTCTACGGCCCGCGCGACGACAACGAATCCACCGCGACACTGGAGCGCGCGATCGAGCTCGGAATCAACTTCTTCGACACCGCCGACGTCTACGGCGTCGGCCACAACGAGGAGCTGGTCGGCAAGACGCTGCGCAAGCATCGCGACCAGGTCATCATCGCGACCAAGTTCGCCAACCAGGTGCTGCCCGACGGCAAGCGCGCGATCAACGGGCGCCCCGAGTACGTGCGCTCGGCCTGCGACGCGTCGCTGAAGCGCCTCGGCATCGACTGCATCGATCTTTACTATCAGCATCGGGTGGACAAGAACGTGCCGATCGAGGAGACCGTCGGCGCGATGGCTGAGTTGGTGCGGCAGGGAAAAGTTCGCTACCTCGGATTGTCCGAGGCCGGCGCGAACACCATTCGGCGCGCGCACGCGACCCATCCCATCAGCGCGCTGCAATCAGAGTACTCGCTATGGACGCGCGACTACGAGGACGAGGTCATCCCGACCCTGCGCGAACTCGGCATCGGCTTCGTTCCGTTCAGCCCGCTGGGACGAGGCTTTCTGAGCGGCAACCTGCGCGAGCTCGACGACAAGGACATGCGCCGGACGATATCTCCTCGCTTCGCCGCCGAGAATATGGCGGCCAACCTGAAGGTGGTCGATCGGATAACCACTATCGCGAAGGAGAAAAACATTACGCCCAGTCAGCTCGCACTCGCATGGGTGCTGGCGCAAGGCGACGACATAGTGCCGATTCCAGGCACCAAGCGCCGCACCTACCTCGAGGAGAACGTCGGCGCGACCAAGGTGCAGTTATCGAAGAGCGACCTCGCGCGGATCGAGGAAGTGGCGCCTAAGGGCTTCGCCGCCGGCGGCCGCTACCACGACATGAGCACAGTGAACGTGTAGCGGCGACAGCGCGCCTCGATGGGATCTACTTGAACGGTTTGGCCCGGAGCTTGGTTCGATGATCGGGTGGCGCGCCTGATCGGCTGGAAGATCCGCGGAAGTACTCCTTCTGCCACTTCTCGCGCTGCGCTTGCGAGCCTTCCTCGGCGAGGGCCGCATTGAAGGCTAACCTGCGCGCGGACCAATCCAGGTACGCCTGCTGAAAGCTGGGGTCGTCATCCAGCGAGCGAAACTCCGGCTCAACCGATTCGATCGCTCCGCGCGCGATCGGGTAGATCATGCAGATCGGTTCGTCGCGTTCGAACCTCGCCGGCGTATGCTTACGGGTAAACTTCCAGTTCATCGTGAAGGTGAACGGAGCCCAGTCGCTTTCGACCACGCCGGTGAGTGACTGGATGCCGTCTTTGAGCGCGTTATAGGGCCCGGTAACAATGAGGTCGAAGCCGGGTTCGGTGCGGAACAGGCCCTGGATGTGAAAGGTCAATACGCCGTGCCCGAAATGGCTTAGCGCGAGGGGTCTGTCGCTCTCCTTCTCGAGCGGTCGGAGATCGATGGAGCTTAGGAGATCGCCGCCGTCCCATTGCGCTACGAACGGAACGGTATTGAGAATGAACCAGCCATGCGCATTCGCAATATTCAGCGGAAGACATCGGTACGCGAACCCGTCTTCGGTCGCATCCATCCATTCGCGTTCGAGCGCTGCGGGCACGATCTTCGGGCGCTCGCCGGAGGTCGGATAACAGATCAGCTTCACGCCGCTCGCCTCTCGGCTGGACCAATTCGAAATCCGGGGCCGAGCCTAACGAGGACTCTTTCCTTCCTTCTGTCCGGGCGGTGGAGGCGGAGGCAACAGAGGCAAAGAATGTGCTTTGCTGAAGGGTCTCATTTCCAATCTCCTCGACTCGATGATTCCGGCACCAGCTTATCGCAAGTTCCCCGGCCTCGGAAGTACGATGCAAGAACCCGAAAACCTCGCGGCGAGGTGCGGATCAAGCGATTCCGCCGGTTTGAATGCGCGTCGCTGCGTTCGACTGCTCCGCGATCGCGCACAACGCCATCATGAACTTGCCCGATGGCGCCCTTGGAATCCGTTCAAGCCGTTCGAACTCGATGACCGCGGGCGCACCTGTGACTGTCTCGAAGTGAGCGCGGATTTCGGTCTCCTCTTGTGAAGTCAGTTCGCGATCCGACACGAAGCGGATTAGGAAGCGACCGACGTCGCGCTGGACCACTTGATATTGCGTTATCCACTCCCGAGCCGTGAGCGGCTTGAACAACGGCCACGGAACGAACCGTTTGCGATTGCCATCGAGGAAGAGATTGATCTCGCGCCCGAGAATTCGTCCAATCAGCGGAAGCGTTCGTCCACATCCGCAACTTCCCCGCGCCGCGATGGCGTAGTCTCCGATCTCGTAGCGGATAAGCGGCATCAGGTAGTTGTGCAGTGTGGTCACCAACACACGGCCCATTGCTCCGGGTGCGGCAGGACGCCCGCCTTCATCGACGATCTCAAGCAGCACGTGTTCCGCGTTGACGTGATAACTCCCCTGCGGGCATTCCCAGGCGAGAAAGGCTTCGGTCGATCCGTAGTTGTCGGATACCTCTACACCGAAGACGCGGCGCAGCCGTTCACGCATCGAGTCCTCCAGAATCTCCGAGCCCGAGAAAATCCTGCGCAGCGAGCCAAGCCGCCATCGGCTCGATTCGAACACCCGCGCGAGCCCATCGAGGTTTACCGGGAACGCATACAGATAAAGCGGGTCGAGCTTTCGCAGCCATTCGGCCTCCTGCTCCAGGTCGCCGAGATGAGAAGCGAATCGCGCCCCCAGGAACCGGCCGCGCGTGACAACCCACGCATCGGTACTCTCGGGCCGGGTCGACACCAGCCACGCGCTGCGTGCGAAGAGATTCCATCCATTGGCTCGCAGATAACGGACGCGCGCGGCAATTCGGCTCGACTGATGGCGAGCGCTCCACACAAAGTCGACCGGCATCCCGGTGGATCCTGCGGAACGCGCCGCGATGAGATTGCTCCGGGAAGGATCCATTGCGCGCACTGAATTCAGGAGATGCGGCACCTGCGCGCGAGCCAGAATGGGAAGCCGCTGAAGGTTGCGCGGCTCGATCGCGTCGCCGCCGAATCGTTCACGATAGAAAGGAAGCTGCGAGGCAGCGGCGAGACTGCGGGCTAGGTTGGCGTCGACATAGCGATGGAGCTTGTTCGGCGCCCAGTACTGCGATCGCAACATCAGTGCGTATTGCGGAACCGCTCCGAGGAGTCCGTGAATGTCTGCTATCGTCAAAACCGGCCGTCAAGCACCTTCCTGGATTCGCCGAGCATTCCTGGCTTTATCCCCGGCGTATGGGCTCGCGTCGATGGTTCTAGCACAAAACGACGGCGCCCGGACCCGAGGTGGTCCGAGCGCCTTCCAGTTCGTTCGCCGAGTCGCGCAGCCTACAGGCTCAGCTGATACAGCTCCGCGACGTTGTCGTGCAGCACGTAGTTCTTCTCGTCCTCGTTCAAGCCCTTGGTGTGCTTGGCCAGCACGTCCTGTGACCATGGCCAGGTCGAGTCGCTATGCGGGAAGTCGTTGGCCCACATCAGGCGGCGGATGTTGCACATGTCCTTCATCTGGAACGCGACCCAGTCATCCTGGAAGGTGGTGTAGATGTTCTCGCGGAAGTACTCGCTCGGCATCTTCGAGAGCGCGCCCGCGGGCAGCCAGTAGCGATGACGATCGTAGGCGTGATCCATCCGGTACATGTAGTGCGGAACCCAGCCGGCGTCGGCCTCGACGCACACCACCTTGAGTTTCGGATGGCGCTCGAACACGCCGCCGAGGATGAAGGTGCCCATGATGTCCTGGCATCCACGGATGATCGACAGGAACCCGTTGAGTTTGGGCCCGCGGGTTTTGAAGTTGTCCTGGCTGCTGGTCAGGATGTGGAAGCTGAGCGGCATGCCGAGGTCGATCGCCGCCTCGTAGAAGGGCGCGTACACCGGGCTGTCGTAGTCCTCGACCTGCGGGTTGCCGGGCATCATGACGCCCTTGAGCCCGAGCTCCTTCATCTTGCGTAGATCCTCGATACCCTCCTCGACCGACCGCATCGCAGTTTGGCCGGTGCCGATGAGGCGATCGGGATGCGCGTCGCAGTATTCCGCGATCCACAAATTGTACGCATCAAAACACGCCTTCTTGTAGTCGTAGTCGCGATGGTTGCAGAGGATCATCCCGACGGTCGGATAAATCACCTCGGCGGCGACCCCGTCGCGATCCTGATCGGCCATCCGCGCATTGGGATCCCATCCACCCTTGTGCAGGTCCTCGAACTTGGCGCCGAAGACGCGCAGCTTTTCGGCGTCGAGGCCCGCGGCGGCCGCGAGCCCGATCGTCACCGGACGCGGGAAGTCCTTGACCATGAAGACATCGCCGAGCTTCTCGTCGCGCACCATGTGCGGCGCGCTGTCTTTGTACTTGTGGTCGATCCGGTCCACGTAGGTACCGGGCGGCTCGGTGATGTGGGAATCTGCTGAGATGATTGGCTTCTGCATTTTGCTCCTCGATTTTTTCCGCGATGGAAAACTTACCGGGAATTTTTTCTCATGATCCTAATACCGGATGCCCGTACGGTTTGACAAACCGACTGTCTTGCGTTCATCGGTCAGCGGCGGATCAAAACGGGTTCTCGGTCGGCAGGCCGAGGGCGTGACGGCCAAGCGCTTCGGACACCCGGTCCGGATGCGCATTGATATGCAGCGGCATCGCCTGGAAGTCGCGATAGCGCCGCTCGAAGGATTGCCCCTCGCGCAAACCATTGCCGCCCAGCACGCGCAGAATCAGCCGCATCGCATCATCGCACAACCGCAGCGCCATCATGCTGGCGCCAAGCTGCTCCAGGTAATCGCTCTCGGTAGGAATCTGATGCGCTGCGATGCGGGCGTCGGTGCGCGCGCAGGAGCCATAAACGGATGCGCGCGCCGCACCGATGAGCGCGGCGGCCTGACCGAGGTTTACGTGGATGGTGGGACGCTCGGTCATCTTGACTCCCATGATGGCGACGCGGCCCTGGATACCGGCGCACGCTTCCTTGAATGCGGCGTCGGCGACACCGACCGCCATACATCCGAGCCACAGATCGGAGAGCGCCACCCAATCCTCGCGATAGCGATCTTCGATGACCGGAAACGCGGGATCGCGAAAAGCCACCCGCGACGGCAGCGGGAACTGCACCACGCTGGAGAGCGGCGCGCGAACCTTCTCATAGTGAACGTGGTCGGTAGCCGAAGCGCGCAGGCTCATCGCTTTCCAGGTCGGATCGATTCGCACCCCGTCCTGATGCGTGCTGACCAGCACAAAGTGAGGCACCCGCTCGCCCTCGAAGACGAAGCTGACCCCGGTGTAGTCGGCGTAGCGGCCACCGGAGCCGAAGGAAGTGACGCCATTCAGCACCACCTCCTTGCCCTCGATGGTGCCGATCACTCCGCTGCCTGCGCCGGCGGGGAAGCAGACCCAATGCCGCCTGGCGGTGATCTCGCGCAGCACCTCGATCTGAGCCGGCCCGAGCAGCCCGCAGTAGAAATGGAACACGCACAGGTGATTCCACAGACACCATCCGGTCGAGCCGCACGCCGCGGCGACCGCTTCCAGCTCACGTCCCATCGCGGTGACGCTGCCTTCGAGGCCGCCGATGTTCCGGGTGGCGGACATGCGCATGACGTCGTTGCCCTTCAGTGCCGCAATTGCGGCCGGCGCTACCGAGCGAGTGGCGTCGGCCTCCGCCGCCTGCGCCGCGATCATTGGCAACAGCGGGGCCACAAGAAGACTGTTCGGACTTTCCATTTTTCTATATCGCTATTATTCGATGCGCGCGGCATTTGACAAACGGGCTAACTAGCTCGCATACGTCATCAAGATTGCGACGCCGCGAAACTCCGGAGATCACCCATATGAGGATGAAAGATAAAGTCGGTATCGTCGTCGGCGCGGGGCAAACGCCCGGCGAGACGATCGGCAATGGACGCGCGGCCGCGATCCTGCTCGCACGCGAGGGCGCCAAGGTGCTGCTGGTCGATCGCGACATCAAGTCGGCCGAGGACACCGCCGCGATGATCGCCAAGGAAGGCGGCACCGCCAAATGCATCGCGGGCGACTGGACTCGCCCGGCGGACTGTAAAGCCTACATAAAGGCATGCGTCGACGCGTGGGGCCGCGTGGATTTTCTGCACAACAACGTCGGCATCGGCGCCAATGACGCGAGCCCGGAGCGCGTCACCGAGGAGGCCTTCGACCGCATCATCCAGGTCAATCTCAAGGGCTGCCTGTTCTCGTGCCAAGCCGCGATTCCGGTAATGCGCGAGCAGCAGAGCGGCAGCATCGTCAACATCTCGTCGCTCGCGGCGACGGCCGGCGCGGTGCCGCTGACGGCATACAAGATTTCCAAGATCGGAATGAATGCGCTCGGGCAGTCACTCGCGCTGAGCAACGCGAAGTACGGCATCCGCGTCAACACCATCATGCCCGGCCTGATGGACACGCCCATGGCGATCGAGGGCATCTCACGCGCCAGCGGCCGCCCGCGCGAGGAAGTGCGCGCTCAGCGTGATAAGGCAGTTCCGCTGCGCGGTAAGATGGGCTCCGGATGGGACATCGGCTATGCGAGCCTGTTCCTGCATTCGGACGAGGCGCGCTTCATCACCGGCATCGTGCTGCCGGTCGACGGCGGCCAGGGCGCCAAAGTCGGATGACGTATCCAAAAGTCGGATGACCGGAACCTTGTGGAGATTCATTAGCTGGGGCTGACACTCGGACGCTTGTCGGCTAATCTCGTTTCGTGAAATAACTGCAAGTAGAGAACATACCGATCGGTTAACCATAACGCCCACGCGACGCCGCACCGCCATCTCGCCTCGACGCGCTGAGGGCACGGAGGATCCATGTACGACATAATCATTCGCAACGGGACAATCGTCGACGGTTCGGGGATGCCGCGCTTTCGTGGCGACGTCGGGATCGCGAACGGCAAGATCGCCGCGATCGGGAGGCTCCACGAGAACGCGCGCGAGACCATCGATGCCGACGGCCATGTCGTATCGCCCGGCATCATCGATGCCCATACCCACATGGATGCGCAGGTCTTCTGGGATCCCATCGGCACCTGCTCGTGCTGGCATGGCATTACCTCGGTGGTGATGGGCAACTGCGGCTTTTCGCTCGCGCCCTGCGCCGAGAAGGACAAGCTGCTGGTGATGCGCAACCTGGAGCGCGCCGAAGACATCGCACCCGAAGCGATGGAGGCCGGCATCAAGTGGAGCTGGGAAACCTTTCCGCAGTACCTCGATGCAGTCGAGCGCACTCCGAAGGGCATCAACTACGCCGCGTATATGGGGCATTCGGCGCTGCGCACCTACGTCATGGGCGAGCGCGCCTTCGACAGCGAAGCGAACTCCGAGGATCTCTCGGCAATGAAGCGCGAAATGCGCGCCGCGATTCGCGCCGGCGCGATCGGCTTCACCACCTCGCGCACGCGCAATCATCAGACCCCCGATGGAAAACCGGTTGCGAGCCGGCTCGCGACCTGGGACGAAGTGCGCCAGATCGTCAACGTGATGGGCGAGGAAGGCGCGGGCGTGTTCGAGATCGCCGGCGAAGACACCGGCATGAACCCCGAGCACATCCAGGACTATCTGAATCGCCTCAAGGCGCTGGCGGTCGATACCGGCGTGCCGGTGACCTATGGAATGTTCAGCTCGCGTCGTGCGCCCGACTACTGGCGTCCGTTCTTCAAACTTGCCGACGAGGCCTCCGAGGCCGGCGGCCGCATGTTCATCCAGGTCCACAGCCGCTCGCTCAACCTGGTGCTCTCATTCGAGACCGTAACCCCATTCGATCGCATGCCGGTATGGCGCGAAATCCGCAAGCTCTCGCTGCCCGAGCAGGAAGCCAAACTGCGCGATCCGGAAGTCCGTCGCGCGCTGGTGCAGGCCACTAAGGAAAACGATCCGCGCAATCGCGAGGCGGTCGGCGCCGAGCCGCGTGGGGTCAACTTCAAGTATCTGTACGTGATGGACAAGGCCAATCCTCCGCATCGTTCGGTGCAGGAGATCGCGGACGCCGCGGGCAAGGATCCGGTGGATACCTTCATCGACCTCGCGCTGGCGAAGAATCTGAAGCAGTTCTTCCTGCAGCCGCTGGCCAACGAGAATCAGGATCACGTCCTCACGATGATGAAGCATCCGCGCTCGGTAGTGACCTTCTCGGATTCCGGCGCGCACGTTTCGCAGATCATGGATTCCTCGTTGCAATCGCACGTGCTCGCCCATTGGGTGCGCGAGAAGCAGGCGCTCACACTAGAGGAAGCGATCCGCATGTTGACCTTCGTGCCGGCCTCGAACTGGGGCCTGCAAGGCCGCGGCATGCTGCGTCCGGGATGGGCAGCGGACGTGATCGTTTTCGATCCGGAAAAGATCTCGCCGATGCTGCCGACGCTCGATCATGATCTTCCGGCGGGCGCGCGCCGCCTGAAGCAGAAAGCGGCTGGCCTCAAGACCACCATCGTCAACGGCCAGGTGCTGCTGAAGAACAACGAGCACACCGGCGCGCTGCCGGGTCAGCTTCTGCGAGGCCCGCTCGCTAGCGCATAGTCACTTGCCACATAGATAGAGGTAATGGCCGGCCGGGATCGCTCCCGGCCGGCCATTTTTGCGATGTAGCAAACTGACGAAGAGCCTCGCGGGCGCTGTCCCAGTCACGGGCACCACGAATCAGTTTGGAACATAGCTAGTGCAGGAGCTTCCGCCCGAGGCTCAGAAATCTGGTGGCATGCGCGATGCTGGTGTGGGTGGAGCCATCGGCTGACACATGCAAACAATTCCATCGAAGTCTGAGGCAACAAAAACCATAACAGGCACTCGCAGCTCCGACGCCGGCCAGGTCATGGTTCTGATCTGTCTCGCGATCGTAACGATCATGGGGATAGTGGGGCTGGTTGCGGATGTGGGATCGCTGCAAGCGCAAAAGCAACGGATGCAAACGGCAGCAGACAGCGCCGCGCTCGCCGCCGCGCAGGAGCTAAATTATGGTGACAGCGCATCGGCGGGTAAGGCCGACGCCGCCAGCAACGGATTCACCAACGGTCAAAACGGGATTGTAGTAAAGATCAACAACCCACCGCTAAGCGGTCCCAATGCCGGTAAGCCGGGTTACATCGAAGCTATCGTTTCACGGCCTGAGCCGACCTTTTTTTTACGCGTCCTCGGGCTGACAACCATTACCCTGAAGGCTCGTGCGGTATCAGCGGTCGGCGATGGACCTAATTGCATTTATGTGATGAATCCAACTGCGTCCGCTGCGATGAATATCAACGGCAACGTCAACATCCATAGCGGATGCGGCTTGTTGGTAGATTCCAATAGTTCGACCGGCCTTTCAGTCAACGGCAACGTCACCGTCACTGCTCCTAACATTGGAGTTGTGGGGGGATACTCCTCAAACGGAAATGTAACTCTTACTCCGCAGCCCAAGAGAGGAATTCTACCGGCGGCCGATCCGCTCGCATACGTGCAAGCTCCCAGCTATGGCGCATGCAGTCATAACTCGTTCTCATTAAACGGCAACAATGGAACCTCGGGAAACCCTTACCAGATGAATCCAGGTGTCTACTGCGGTGGTATCTCAGTCAACGGCAATTCCTATCTGAGGTTCAACGCCGGTACCTACGTGATTGCTGGTGGCGGTATGACCATCAACGGCAATGCTACCATGACCGGAGCTGGAGTGACCTTCTATAACACCACGGGGTCTGGCGGATACAGAGCCATCATTCTGAATGGCAATATAGTCTTGACTCTCAGCGCGCCTACCTCGGGAGGGTTGGCGGGCATCCTGTTTTTTCAGGATCGTTCGATTTCTGGTGGAGCAGGCAGCACCATCAACGGCAATTCCGGCTCAACTATCGATGGCGCACTCTACTTTCCAACCACGACACTAACGTACAACGGCAATAGCAGCGTCAATGGCTACAGCATCGTAGTCGCGGACAAGTGGATCGCCAACGGCAATAGCAGTTTGGGGAATAACTATTCGTCGCTTGCAAATGGCTCACCCATCAAGGGGCTCGTACTGTCGGAATGAATTATGACGTTCCACTCGCATCGCAATCGTGGCCACCAATCGAAGGGTCAGTCCTCGGTAGAGTTAGCGTTAAGCCTTCCGCTTCTGATCGCGCTTCTGCTGGTGGTAGTGGAGACCGGTAGAATTTGCCTGGTCGCGATCGCACTCGCGAGTGCAGCGCGTGCCGGTGTTCAGTACGGTGCGCAGAACCTGACCACCGTCAGCGACATCGTTGGGATGCAAAATGCTGCAAAAGCTGATGCGCCCGGCCTTGTTGGAATGACCGCCGCTGGGAGCTACTTTTGCAAATGCTCGGATGGATCTGCCTCAACCTGCCTCGCAACCGATTGCGCAACCAGCCATCGACTCATGTACGTCCAAACCGATACGAGCGCCACCTACAGCCCATGGTTCAATTGGCCCGGCATACCCGCGACGACTACCCTCACCAGTCAGGCCATCATGCGGGTCGCGCAATGATGCGCGCCGCGCGAGCTATGGCGCCCAATCGGCTTTGCAGGACCGAGCGCGGGACTACCATGGCGGAGTTCAGCCTCATCGCGATCCCGTGCCTGACTATGTTCTTCGCCATCATGAATTTCGCGATGGCTCTCTACTGCTATGACTTTGTTGGCTATGGCGCCCAACAGGGGGTGCGCTATGCGATAGTTCACGGCTCCACCGCCACGCAAGTCGTCACGGCCGGTGACGTTCAGACCTATGTCAGAGGCCTCGTTGCGGGAGTGATGGATACCAATCTGCTTACCGTAAATACAACATGGTCGCCGAACAACAAGCCGGGCAGCGTAGTGACCGTGAGAGTCGGCTACACCTTCAAGCCTCTTACAGGTTTGGTTTCAAAGGTTAACATTACGCTGTCGCAAACCGCTGCAATGGTGATCTCGCAATAGCCGAAACAACGCGGCGGGTCGCGCCAGGCTCGATACCCCAGGGCGATCCGCCGCCAACGGACATTGCAATCTGGGCAATCTAGATTCTCTCGATGATCGTCGAGATGCCCATGCCGCCGCCGATGCACATGGTGATCAATGCGGTGGTTTGGTCACGCCGCTCCAACTCATCCAGTACCGTACCGAGCAGCATCGCACCGGTAGCACCCAGCGGATGCCCGAGCGCGATCGCGCCGCCGTTCACGTTAACCTTGTCGTGCGGAATTTCGAGATCCTTCATCACCTTGAGCGGCACCGCGGAGAAGGCCTCATTGATCTCGAAGAGGTCGATGTCACTCACCGTCATCCCGGCCTTCTTGAGACATCGCTTGGTCGCCGGTACTGGCGCAGTGAGCATGATGACCGGCTCGTCGCCATAGGTTGCGGTCGCGATTACGCGCGCACGAGGCTTCCATCCGTGAGCCTTCGCATAGTCAGGCGACGCCAGCAGAACGACTCCTGCTCCATCGACGATGCCGCTCGAGTTGCCTGCGGTATGAACATGGTTGACGAACTCGATTTGCGGATAACGCTGCTTGGCTTTCTGGTCGAAGGTGAGCGGCCCGTCCTTCATGCGATACGCGCCCATCCCGGCGAATGATAGTTCCAGCTTGGCGAGGCCCTCCATCGTAGTGCCGGCGCGCGGGTATTCGTCCTGTTCCAGGACTGTCTTGCCGTCGAGATCCTTCACCGCCCGGAGACTCTTTTTGAAGTAGCCATTCCTGACGGCGTTGTCACAACGTTTCTGCGACTCCAGCGCGAAGCGATCGCAGTCCTCACGCGAGAAGCCTTCGATGGTGGCAATCAGATCGGCTGAAACGCCTTGCGGCACCAAGGGATGGAGCTCGCGCAGATGTCGATTGTGTCCGTCGAGCCCTGACTTGTCCGAGCCAAGTGGCACCCTCGACATGCTCTCGACGCCACCGCCGACGACCACATCCTGCTGACCCGACATCACACCCATCGCAGCGAAATTGACCGCCTGAAGGCCCGAGCCGCAAAAGCGGTTGAGTGACACTCCGGTCGCCTCCACCGGCCATCCTGCCGCGAGCACTGACATTCTGGCGATGCACCCGCCCTGGTCCTCGATTTCGCTGACGGTGCCAACCACCACGTCTTCGACGTCGCTCGGCTTAAGTCCGTCGCGCTCGACCAGCGCGTTGAGCGTCTGGGCAAACAGTTCCTGGGGATGAATGTTGTACAGCGCGCCAGTCTCCTTTTTGCCGCGGCCTCGCGGAGTGCGCACGCAATCGATAATCCAGGCTTCACTCATTAGTTGCTTCTCACTTTGTTGGGATGCGACGTCTGCCGGCGCCGTGGGTGAGAATTGCACAGCCGGCACGCGCTGTCACGAGCGCGCTCGCGAGCCCAAGGAGCGCCGTTTTTCATGCTACCGGCAAAACGGGCAAACTCTCGAAGCACTTCGCAGGGCGGCTTGCTTCGTGGTAAATCGGCATTAAGCGCAACGGCTCGCGCATGACCAGTGCGGTGTCGCAAGCGAGTGGAGGTTTATATATGGACAGCAAGTACGATCGCGCTGCCGAGGACCTTGGCAACATTGTCGCGCTCGAGCATGTCAATGTCACGGTACCCGATCAGCAGCTCGCGACTCTGTTCTACGTGGTAGGGCTCGGACTCACGCGCGATCCCTACCTGATGACCAGCATCAGTAACATGTGGGTCAACGTCGGACGGAGCCAGTTTCACCTCCCCACCGCCAAGCCACAGGTTGTCCGTGGCCATGTCGGTATCGTGGTCCCCGATCGCGAGGCGCTGGTGAGTCGGTTGACGCGCCTGCGTAAACGCCTGGATGGCACCGCTTACGATTTCAGCGAGCACGAGGGCTACGTCGAAGCGCGCTGTCCGTGGGGGAATCGCATCCGGTGCTATGCGCCCGCTCCACCCTTTGGCCCGATGACGCTTGGCATCGCATACGTCGAGTTCGATGTGCCGATCGGAAACGCCGATGGCATCGCACGCTTCTACCGGCGCATGATGGGAACGCCGGCGGTGGTCTCTGACGACAAGTCCGGTCGCTATGCCGAAGTATCCGTGGGTCTGGCGCAGCACTTACGCTATCGCGAGACCGACCGAGCGATTCCCGACTACGATGGGCATCACGTGCAGGTCTATGTCGCCGACTTCTCAGGACCGCATCGCGCCCTGGTCGAAAAAGGACTGGTTTTCGAAGAGAGCGATCAGCATCAGTATCGATTCAGAGACATCGTCGATCCGGAAACCGGCGCTCCGCTGTTTACCATCGAGCACGAGGTCCGCAGCATGAAGCATCCGCTTTACATGCGGCCACTGGTGAATCGCAACCCCGCGCAGAACAACATGAACTACATGCCCGGCCACGACGCATGGATCTGAACCCGCGGAAAGAGGAGATCGGCGATGAACCAGCTTAACACCGAGCGTGAGCAGCGTTTCGTCAACCTCGCCGCTGGACTCGCTGATGAATTCGCCCCGCGCGCCGCGCAACATGATGAGGATGCCTCGTTCCCCTACGAGAACTACGCGCGGCTCAAGGAGACCGGCTACACGGTCCTGATAATTCCCGAGAAGCTGGGCGGGCTGGGCGCGACGCTGCTGGAGCGCATCAAGGCCCAGGAACGTCTGGCGCAAGGCTGCGGCGCGACCGCGCTCGCGATCAACATGCACTTCAACACCATGGGGTTGCTCATCGATCTGCATCGCAAGTTCAAGCTACCCCACGTCGAGGAAAAGCTCCGTCGCATCGCGAGCGAGCGGCTGATCTGTGCGGGCTCCGGCTCCGAGCCTGACAATGCCGTGATCAATCTGCGTCCTCGCACTACGGCGCGCCGCGCCGACGGCGGATGGATCATCAACGGGCGCAAAATCTTCGGCACCCAGAGCATCGCGGCCGATATGTTTTTCTTCGAAGCGGCGTGGGAAGACGCGCCCGACGGAGTCACGATCCTGACCTGTTTCATCGAGCCGAAAAAAACCTCCGGCTTCGGATTCAAGGACGACTGGAACGTGATGGGCATGCGATCGACGGCGTCGCGCAGCTCAGAGTTCAAAGACGCATTCATTCCGGAATCGGCGATCGTGCTGCAGCGTCCGGTCTCGCGCAGCGGCCGCGTGACCAAGGTTTTCGCCAAGGCGCCGTTCACGATTGGCGCGCCCTATATCGGCATCGCGGTAGCCGCGCGAAACTTTACCGTCGAGTTCATGAAGGATCGCAAGCGCTTCCCACTCAAGCATCCAATGAGCCATCTGCCCAGCGTCTACAACAAGGTTGGCGAGATGGACATGCTCATTGAGGGCGCGCGGGCGGTGATGTGGAAGGCGGCGGCGGAAGTAGACAGCGATGATCCTCGAAGCTGGTCGCGCAAAGCGGTGGCTGCGCGCATGATTGCCATCGAGAACTCTGTGAGGGCGGTTGATCTCGCGCTGCGCGCGGTCGGCGGCTCGTCATACTTCAAACGGCTGCCGCTGGAGCGATTGTTCCGCGACGTGCGCGCCGGACTCTATCATCCGTTCGATAGCGACGAGAGCCTCGAGTTCCTCGGTAAAAGCGCGTTCGGTCTGCCGCTGATCGAAGGCCTCGATGCCGAATGACGGCGCCATGCTGAGAAACCAGGTCGCATTCGGAACGATCGTCACCGTGTGCGCGCTGATTCTGGCTCTGAGCGACGTGGCTCAGGCCTTTGTCGGGTGCCCGCACAACATTCCGGTTGAGCAGAAAGCCGACCCGCCGGATCAGTGGACCGTCGGCTATTCCAGGGAGCAAGCAGAGCTCTCGTCCGCGACCATTTTCGACGGACCTCCTGAGGACCGTGCATCATTGAAGTATGACGACGAAACCACAACCAAGACTGAGATCGTTCAGACCTGGGAGCTCCCACCCGGCAAACGCGGCTACTGGATCGTGTGCGGTTACAGCAACACCACGGCCCAGCTTCGTCGCAAGCTGCCCAACGACATCCGCACCTGCACAGTGATCCTGGAAAAAGGCGTAACTTTCGGCGATGGCGCCCCGGTGGTCAAACGCGCCGAATGCAGCGACGCGGCCGGACCGCGCACGCCATCTCACTAAAGAGGTTGCCGCCCGGCAACCTTCCGATGACGCGCCTCTCGCCTCAATCTCCGCAAGGACTCACTTTCGACGAAGCGCGGCGCAGGCTCGCCGCGTACGGGCCCAACCTCGCAGTTACACCTCGGCGCGGCGAGCGATTGGCGGAACTCTTTTCGATGCTCGCCGATCCAATGGCGATCATGCTCGCAATCGCCGGTGCTGCTTACCTCGCGATGGGTGAGCGTCTGGAGGGCGCGGTCCTCCTCGGCGCCCTGATACCGGTGCTTGGCATCGACGTGCTGCTGGAAGCTCGTTCGCGCAGCGCCCTGAAGAAACTCGCTGCGAGTATGGGCGCGAAGGCCCGCGTCGTTCGCAATTGCGTGGAACAGGAGATTTCCGCGGAGTACCTCGTACCTGGCGATTTGCTGATTATCGACGAAGGCGATTTGGTCCACGCCGATGCAACTATTATCAGTGCGTCGAACCTCGCGACCGATGAGTCGCAGTTGACGGGTGAGTCAGAACCGCAGAGCAAACACGCGAACGATGGAGCCGACGAGGACCTCGATGGATCGCGCGTCTACACCGGATCGAGAGTGTTGGCGGGACATGCCATCGGGCGCGTCATCGCCACCGGTGCATCTTCGCAATATGGGAAAATCGCCGCGCTAGTGGCAGATGCGAGATCCGATCGCACACCGCTGCAGCAGCGAGTTGGTGCAATCGTGCGATGGACGGCGACCGCGGGCCTCGCAGCGTCAGTGGCCGTTTTCGCTCTCGAATTGATTCGCGGCGCCACCCCTGCGCAGGCGTTTCTCTATGCGATCACGCTCGCGATGGCTTCGGTTGGTGAAGAATTCCTCCTCGTTCTGACGCTGTTCCTGAGCGTTGGCGCGTATCGGCTCGGGCGCCACGGCGTGCTAGCGCGGAGAATTTCGGCGGTCGAAACGCTCGGCTCGACCACCGTCATCTGCCTCGACAAGACCGGCACTCTGACTGCGGGTTCATACGAACTCGCCGAGCACCTGCCGCTGGCGAGCGGCGTAAGCGAGACTGCTCTGCTGGTGGCTGCCGTGCTCGCCTGCGAACCAGAGGCGCGCGATTCGATGGAGGCAGTGATCGTGCGGCATTGCGCCGATCATCGTGTCGACCTCGCTCGGATTTATCGCGATTGGCATCTGGTATTTGATTACGACTTCGATCCTCGGGGCAAGCACATGTCGCATGTGTGGCGTCGTGCGGATGGCGGTCAGGCAACTATCGTCGCGAAGGGCGCGCTGGAGGGAATCCTCGAGCATTGTACGATCGATGCCAGCGATCGGGCTCGCGCGCTGGCTGCCAACACCGATTTCGCGGCGCGTGGAATGCGCGTGCTGGCGGTCGCAGGTCGTACGAGCGGCAACGTTTCCGACTTTAACGGAACTCGTTCACACGACGAATCCGATCTGACGCTCTATGGCCTGCTGAGCTTCCACGATCCGATTCGACCAGGGGTTCCGGCCGCGATCGCCGAATGCCAGCGCGCCGGTATCACGCTGAAACTCATCACCGGAGATCACGCTCTGACCGCGCATGCGATCGCCGACGCGACCGGCCTGGCGCATGAGAACGACGGCATTGTCACTGGTGCTGAATTGCGGTCTGCCGATGCACAGCAATTGCGCGAGCTCGCGCGCACGAAGAGCATTTTCGCGCGCACCGATCCGGCGCAAAAGTATGCGATTGTCGACGCGCTGATCAAATCGGGCGAGGTCGTCGCGATGACTGGTGACGGCATCAACGATGCCCCGGCGCTGCGCCGCGCAAACATCGGCGTCAGCATGGGCAGGCGCGCCACCGAGGTTGCACGCGCCGCCGCGGCCCTGATTCTTCTCGAGGACGACTTCGCGGCGCTGGTCGCGACCATTCGCGAGGGACGATTGCTGTTCGGCAACATCCAGCAAGCGTTTCGCTATCTGATCGGATTCAAGGTGATGCTGGTAGCGATGGCGTTTGCTCCACCGCTTTTCGCTATGCCGATTTTGCTGACCCCGCTCAATGTCGTATGGCTCGAATTGATCGTGCATCCCATATCGGCGCTGGTGTTCGAGGGACGCGACTCAGGCGAGGACGTGATGGCAAGGCCTCCGTTGGATCCGAAACGCTCGATTCTACCTCTCGGCGCCGCCTTGCGCTCGGCAATCTGCGGCGCATTGCTCGCCGCGTTCGCGCTCGGGTTTGACTTTCTCAATCTGCCGCGCGGTGAACCGTACGCCCGCGGTGTCGCGATGGCGACTGCGGTGATCGGCAGTCTGTGGTTGGTATTCGCGGAACTCGCCGGCGATCGCCAATGGTGGAATTCGCCGCTGCCGCGCGATATTCGCAGTTGGTCGATCATCGTGCTGGTCGCCGCGACGCCGGTTCTGTTCACCAACGTTCCATCCTTTGCGCGGTTGCTTCAACTCGACCCTCCGTCCGCCCGCGCATGGATGATAGCAATCGCGCTGGCTGCGATTGCGGTTGGATGGCGCTCGCTCGGCTCGCGTTCGAGCCAGATTTAGCGAAGGTGTGGTCGATAGCGCAGTGGCGAGGTTAGAGTGGACTCTCGCGGGTTGGAGGTCGTGCCTATGAAGGTGGATGTCGCAAAGTTCGAAGCGGATGGATTTCTCGCCTTCGATCGCATCGCCGATGATGATACGGTCGCCGAACTGGCGTTGCGCTACGACCAAATGCTCTCGGGGGAGATCGATTGTTCACTGACCGATCGAAAGCTCGGAAGCATCACTCGTCAGATCATGTTTCCCTCGCGCTATCACGCGACGTTTCAACAGAATGCGGCGCGCGAGGCGGGGCGCCAAATCGCGATCGAGCTTCTCGCGACTTCAGAGCCAGCCTTCGTCTACGACATGCTCATCTACAAGGAGCCAGGCCAGATCGCGACCACTCCGTGGCATCAGGATATGGCGTACGCCGCGGTGCCATTCGTGCGTGCGGGAGTCTCCATGAAGCAGGGAATGTTTGTCCAGTTCTGGCTCGCGTTGGACAATGTCGATGTCGAGAATGGATGCATGCATTTTATGCCCGGGGAGCATCGTGAGCCGTTGCTGGAACACTATGTGGCGGCCGGAGAACCGACTGCGGAGGGACGGATGCTCGCGATCAAAGAGCCCGAGAAAGCATTCGATCTCGCCAAGGCTGTAGCATGTCCCCTATCGGCCGGCGGTGCGACCGTCCACGGCTACGGCACGCCGCATTTCACTCCCGGCAATCGCAGTTCCGATCGGCGCCGACGAGCCTACATCTTTAACTTCGCGAACCCAGCCTTACTCAACCGAGGGTGAAGCGCGCTCAGATGCAGCGATCCTGTCGCGCCGGAAAGCCGAGGAGCCTGACTGGGTGCGCTTCACTTATCTCTAAATTCCAAACCCGGTGAGTGGGATTGTGATGCTCGGACTGTTTGGATCGTTAGTGGTTATCTGTAGCTGGCCGTTTGCTACGCCGGTTTGCGTAGGGACGATGGATACCGGCAGTTGGTAGGCCGCTCCCGGTGCGACCTTATACATGCCCGGCGAATAAACCGAGAACGGCGAGTTCGGCGCAGAGACGCTCATTGAGAGTATCGCACCACCGTAACCATTGTGAATTAACAGCACGAAAGTCGATACTTTTCCGACTTTCACGGAACCAAAATCCAGACTGGCGGGAGTCACCGATACGTTTGGGAGCGGGGTCGGGGTCACGGTCGGGGTGGGCGTCGCGGTTCGGGTGCGAGTCGGTATGGGCGTCGCGGTCGCGGTCGTGGTGCGCGTGGGTGTAGGCAACGCCGTTGGTGTCGCGGTAGCAGTGGGAAGGCGGGTTCCTATCCCGACAATCGCGATTGTTATGGTCGGTTTGCTCGGATCGCTGGTGGTTATCTGCAATTGAGCATTGGCGGTACCGGTCTGCGTAGGCGCGAAGGATACCGGCAGTTGGTAGGCCGCTCCGGCCGCTACTTTGTAGGTTCCAGGAGAATAGACCGAGAAGGGCGCGCTAAGCGCAGGCACGGTGAACGATAGTGTCGCGCTTCCGTAGGCATTGTGGACCTGAAGGATCAGGGTCGATGATTTTCCAACCAGCGTTGAAGGCCCGAAATCCAGTGATGCCGGCGTCACCGAGACTTTCGCGATCGGGGTCGCGGTTACGGTCGGAGTGGGCGTCACGGTTCGGGTCCGAGTGGGTATCGGCGTAGCGGTCGCGGTCGTGGTGCGCGTGGGTGTAGGCAACGCCGTTGGTGTCGCGGTCGCAGTGGGCAGGCGAGTTCCGACCCCAACGATGGGTACGGTCACGGTCGGTTTGCTCGGATCGCTGGTGGTTATCTGCAATTGAGCGTTGGCGGTGCCGGTCTGCGTGGGCGCGAAGGAAACCGGTAGTTGATAGGCCGCTCCAGCGGCAACTTTGTAGGTTCCCGCTGAGACCGAGAACGGCGCGCTAAGCGCAGGCACGGTGAACGATAGCGTCGCGCTTCCGTAGGCATTGTGGACCTGAAGGATCAGGGTCGATGATTTTCCAACCAGCGTTGAAGGCCCGAAATCCAGTAATGCCGGCGTCACCGAGACTTTCGCGATCGGGGTCGCGGTTACGGTCGGGGTTGGCGTCACGGTTCGGGTCCGAGTGGGTATCGGCGTCGCAGTCGCGGTCGTGGTGCGCGTGGGTGTAGGCAACGCCGTAGGTGTCGCGGTCGCAGTGGGCAGGCGAGTTCCGACCCCAACGATGGGTACGGTCACGGTCGGTTTGCTCGGATCGCTGGTGGTTATCTGCAATTGAGCGTTGGCGGTGCCGGTCTGCGTGGGCGCGAAGGAAACCGGTAGTTGATAGGCCGCTCCAGCGGCAACTTTGTAGGTTCCCGCTGAGACCGAGAACGGCGCGCTAAGCGCAGGCACGGTGAACGATAGCGTCGCGCTTCCGTAGGCATTGTGGACCTGAAGGATCAGGGTCGACGATTTCCCAACCAGCGTTGAAGGCCCGAAATCCAGTGATGCCGGCGTCACCGAGACTTTCGCGATCGGGGTCGCGGTGGCCGTGGGCGTCGGCGTCGTTGTTCGAGTTGGCGTGAGCGTGACCGTCGGAGTGGCGGTGGTGGTCCGGGTTGCTGTTGCCGTAGGTGTCGGGGTCGCGGTTCTGGTTGCAGTAGGCGTCGCGGTGTGAGTCGCGGTAGCTGTCGGTGTCGTCGTAGCTGTTCGAGTCGGAGTGCCCGTAGGGGTCGGGGTTGCGGTTTTGGTCGCAGTGGGCGTCGCAGTTTTGGTCGCGGCCGGCGTCGGGCTCGGGGTCGCGGTCCTGGATGGAGTAACCGTCGCTGACGGTGTAGGGGTCGATGACCCGGAGAGGAATGCTCTGGCGGCGTTCGAAAAGACATCGAAATCGATGGTGCCCCATCCGGTCGCTAGGTCGAACCCTGGGCCTGCGGTGTATCCGGTCACGCCATTGAAGTTGGTGTTGCCGTCAGTAACATCGTGGAATCCCGAGGTGGTGTACTGAGTGTTGGCCATCCCATAGATGAGCGGATTCAGGTTCCCGAGGCGTGGATTCCCGGTGATTTGGCCAAGGACGGTTGCAAAGCCCGCCCAAACCGGCGCCGACAAGCTGGTGCCGCCGATGCAACATACGACGCGCGCGCCTGCGCTACCGTAGTCAGCGAAAAAGACGCCGGGTGAATATGCGCTTGCGATGAGACTGATGTCCGGAACGTCGCGCAGGCCGCCATTGGGAACTCCGTTGCCGACCTGGTAGGTAGGCTTGGCGAAAACCTCGCTTACGCCGCCCCCCGTCGCACCGCTTGCGTCATTCCAGACTTTCTCAGGGGCATAACCATAGTCGTTGCCGCCTGAGTAGTAGGGAGTGAATTGGGTTCCTCCAACCGAGGTAACATTCGGATCGGCTGACATTTCGTTAACCGAGCGCGTGTTGTTGATCACGCATGCGGTGCCGCTGGAGTTGAGCGCAATCCCGGCGGCGCCTTGATCGCCGGAGGAAACGAACACACTCTGCCCCTGTGCGGCAGCCTGCGAAAGAATCAGATCGAGCACGTTGGTCATGTAGGAAGCGGATACGCCACATAGTCCATAGCTGATGCTGATAGTGGAGCAGCTATTGTCATTCACCGCGCCCGCGATGTCGCTCACCAGGTCCGGACCAAGGTGATAGACGATCGATGCTCCGGGAGCAGACACGTGCGCCCATTGCAGATCGAGTTCAGCTTCCGCTGCCGCGCCATTGAAGCCAGGGTATTGGCCATGCTGTTTGCGCGTATAGCTGATTGGCGGCAAACCGAACTGGGTAGTAAATGCAGCCATCGTCGAATCTACGAAATCCGAGACTCCAACGATTGCGATGCAGCTTCCGGTGCCGTCTTTACCCGCGCCGACCGTCTGATGGTAGAAGGTGCGCAAGTCATTCGGCCCAAAGGCCTGATAGCCGTTGACGATTGCTTGCGGGGTTGAGCTAAGCGGATCAGTCTCCTCCTGCACCGGAGTGAGGGCGATTTCTTCGTTCAGATTCGCCAGCAACTCGCGCGAATCAGCCATCGGTGCAGCATGGGCCATATTGTCAAGCCCGAGCACCGACCCGATAACGGTAACGAATCGCTTCGGTACGACTGGATCGGAAGTATTTGCGTAGACGCTCCCGTCGCCGAACTTCGCGATCCTGACCGCGAACGCACGTTGTGCCATCTCAACTGTGCCGCTAAATGCGACGGCGAATGATTCGCGGCTGGTAACCGTGAACCCCTGGCCGGTAAGCCACGCCGCGACCGCATCTAGATGTCCTTTGGAGGGACCGAACCGCCGTGAGAATTCAGCGGGGGTAAGCCATTTGTGATAGTAGCGGGACCGCCGGTTGTGTTGTGCCGCGAGCAGCTTCCCCAGCGCTGCTTTTTGGCGCAGCGCGAAACGAATCTGCATATCCAGCATATCCGTCGGTTCAGCCTCGCCGCGTTGTATCAGGTTTTCAATTTCGGTCGGATGATTTCCTGCCAGAACCGCGCTGTCGTCGGCACGACCAAGTGCTGCAAAGTAGATGACTCCGCTAAGACTTATGGCACACGAGAATGCGGCAAGCGCCAGCATCATCGCAGCACGATCAAAACGATGGGAATGGACCGGCGTCTTCATATGGCCGGCTAACACGCAAGAGAGGAACCACGCCGAATAGTGCGATTGTGACCCAACTGGAGCCTAGTGCCGTCGATCCGGTCGCCGCGCCGCTCCTCAGACTGCGGCAAAATGTGACACCGGCGTCTCGCGATCGTTTGATGCGTGTCAGGTCAGGACGCTCAGCACCGGCTGATCGGTTGGATTGACGCCGCCTATGAGACCGCTGCAAAGTAGAACCGATTCTATTTCCTGGGAGGGAAGGCCATGGACCTTTCTCAGATCAATCTGCTCGACCCGGATCGGTTCGTCGAGGGCGTACCGCACGATTGGTTCACCTACCTGCGGGATAACGCGCCGATATTCAAACACGCCGAGCCGGGCGACGGCCCGGGCTTCTGGGTCGTCACTCGCTACGACGACGTGGTTGCGATCAATCGCGATGGCCAGACCTTTTCCTCCGAACAATCGCGCGGCGGAGTCGTCGCGCTGGACGAGATCGCAGCCGCCCAGCAATTGTCCGCCGAAGGCCGCATGATGCTCTCGATGGATGCGCCGGATCACACCCGCTATCGCTCGCTGGTCAATCGCGGCTTCACTCCGCGCATGATCAGCATGCTGGACGCTCCGATCCGCGCGATGGTGACGGAGATCCTCGATCGGGCACTCGAAAAGGGCGACTGCGATTTCGTGACCGATGTCGCATCGGAACTGCCGCTGCAAGTGATTGCGCAAATGCTCGGGGTACCGTACGAGGACCGCCACAAGCTGTTTGAGTGGACCAATCGCATGATCGGTAGCGAGGATCCCGAGTACGGAGTCAGCCGAGACGAGGCGCGTGGCGCAGCGATGGAGATGTACATGTACTCCAATGAACTCGCCCGTCAGCGCCGCGCCGAACCGCGTGATGATATCGTCACTGCGCTGCTCAAGGCCGATATCGATGGCGACCAACTTTCCGAGATGGACTTCAACCTGTTCTTCCTGCTGCTTGCAGTGGCCGGCAACGAGACGACGCGTAACGCGCTCTCGCATGGCATGCATGCGCTGATCGATCATCCCGATCAGTACCGGATGCTGGTGCAAAATCCGGCGCTAGTGCCATCGGCGACCGAGGAGATCCTGCGCTGGGCATCGCCGGTGATGTACTTTCGCCGCAACGTTACGCGCGATACCGAAGTACACGGTCAGCCGATCAAAGCCGGCGACAAGATCAGCATCTGGTACATCTCGGCGAATCGTGACGAAAGCATTTTCAATAACCCGTTCACCTTCGACATCAAACGCACGCCCAATGAGCACGTGGCATTCGGTGGCGGCGGTCCGCACTTCTGCCTCGGCGCCAACCTCGCAAGGATGGAGATGAACATGATGTTCGATGAGCTGGTGCGCCGGGTCGATTCCGTCCAGCTGATCGGCGAGGTCAAGCGGCTGCGCTCGAACTTTATCAACGGCATCAAGCATCTGCCGGTCCGCCTGAGTCGTGCCACGCATCACGCCGCGGCTTGAGCGATGAAGGCAGCTACGCAAACCAAGCGCGAAGCGCGCTGGATTCCTCGAGGGATTCCTGAGGCGTCGCCAAGCCCACGGCAACTCGCGCGGCGCAAGCGCATCATCGCAGCGGCGATGGATCTCGCCTCGCGTGGTGGCTACGAGGCGGTCCAGATGCGCGACGTAGCCGCGCGCGCCGAGGTCGCGCTCGGCACGCTGTATCGCTACTTCGCGTCGAAGGACCAGCTCCTCGCGCATACTTGGGCTGACTGGTCGCATGAGATCGAGGCGCACATGCTTCGCCGTCCGCTGCGCGGCGCAAGCAGCGCCGAGCGGATCATGGATTTCGTGGGGCGCGCTACCCGGGCCCTTGAGCGCGAACCCCGCCTCGCCAGCGCACTTTTGAAATCGCTACTGGTGTCCGACCCAGGTGCGGAGCCGCCGCGCGCTGAAATTAGCGCGGTGATGGGGCGGGTGGTGGTGGAAGAGTTGCGCGAGATAGCGCACGAAGATCGCATCGGCATCCGCGATATCCTGGGACAGGTCTGGTACGCGAACCTGCTGCTGTGGGTGAATGACAGAATGCCCGCCGAACGGCTCCACGAAAACATGACGACTGCTTGCCGGCTTCTGCTCGCGCATCGCAGAGCCTCGAACTGAGCGACAGCTTCTGATTTAATTCTCAACTGCCGCCCGTCACTCGACGCTCGCTGGCCTTCCTATGCTGAATCGCTACCACTTTGTCGCAGTATTTTTCCTCCTCGCCTCACCAATGATTGCTCGCTCGGCGCACGCGCAGGGGGTGAGTGATCAGCGCAGAGCGCAGGAACAACAGGCCATCGAAGGGAGCAATCCGCTCCTTCCAAAACGTACGCAGGTCGGATTTTCAGGAAGTGGCAGCGCCACTTTCATGCCGCGCAACTACAACCGATCGATGCCGGGACCGACCCCGGCGCCGAGTTGCACGCCCACCGTCACGCAGGTGGGCTTTAATGTGCAGTGCCTCAGCGACCCGGAAACCAAATCAGCGTCGACGTGTCGCGGCTCGATGAGCTTTTTCGGATTCAACACGACGCGCAACGTCATCGGCGAAATCACCGCGGGGGTGGGAAATACATACTCGCTCAAGCTGCACTCGCCCGAAGACGACATCCAAGGCTGCGAGCTCAGCAACCTCGCGCCGGTTTCGAGCAGCCTTGGCAATGTGATCGCAATGCCAGGCTGCGGACTGAACATCGCGGGTTGCGCCGGCGAAGCGGTGGGTTCAGGTGCGAATCACGCTCTCACCACTAGCGGTTCGGTAATTCTGACACCTTCGGACTAACTGTTTTTGGCTGGTTTTTCGCGCGCCGGTTTTTTTCTGAATGCTCGTGTTCGAGGCTCGTCTAATGGGAAGGCTAACGGTTGAGAGCCCGCTCGAAGGCTGCCTGTAACCTGCACGACGTTTGCTCCTCACTTTCGTCCTAAAGGGAGATTCTCTGATGGCATCACTCGATGAAATTAGAAAGCGCTTCGCAAAAGCTTCCATGAATCAGGCCGAGGACGGTGGCCCCTCGGGCGCCGCGGCGTCGGTACTGGCGGGTGCGGCGCTCAAGATCTTCGATCCATTGAAAAAGTTCGAGGTCCAGGTTTCCGAGATCACCAAAGTCGCCGAGCCGCTGGAGCGCGTTCTCAATCAAACCGCGCGAACGCTCGATGAGATCAAAGTCTTTGCAACTGAGATGGAGCGTCTTTCAAAGGCCTACGAGGGCATTCGCGCCTTTCAGGCCGCGCTGAATGCCGACGCGGCACGCGAGCTGCGCCTGCAGTTCGACGGTATCGAGAGGACGTTCTATGAGAACCTGTCCATCGCTGCCGCACTGTTGGATCCGGCGCGCGAGTTCCAGGCGCGGATCTCCGAGCTCGCTAAAATTTTCGACGGTCTCCGGCCATTGCAGGACAAGCTGCAGGCGTTGGCGAAAAATTTCCGCCCGCAGCCGGCCGAGCCTCACAAGGGCACCATCGTCCTGGAACAGCCTGCGACGCCCAGCGCGTCGGTCCGTATCACCGCACCGAACGCCGCAGTCAGCAGCACACACGAGCGTTAGTCTGATCTATTGACGCCGTTCTCGCCGCGCCGCGGGAGCGCATCCAACCAAGATCGAAGTATTGCCGACTGGTCTATGAAGCAGCCTCACTAATCCTGGTGGCGATGCCGGCGGAGGCGAGCACCCCTAGAGCGAATCCGCCCAAGGCAGAGCTCCTGAAGCCTGTTGTTCTCAAAGACTCGCTGCTAGTTTGCGGCGACGATTCCGGGTGAGTAGGTCCGTTGCGGGCGTTTGGACGAAATCGCGTTCGCGAGTTAGTCTCGCGCACCAGAGATCTCCCGGGAGGATTACGATGAAGCGCAGCATCAAGAAAATTCTCACCACTCATACCGGCAGTCTGCCGCGGCCCGAAGGATTGCTGGCGTTGCTCAGCGCGAAGGAGATGGGCACCCTCACCGATCGCGCTGAGTTTGACGCCGCAGTTCGCGATGCGGTGAAGGAAACCGTGCGAAAGCAGGTCGAGGCCGGGGTCGACGTCATCAACGACGGCGAGATGAGCAAGCCTGGGTATTCGACCTACGTGAAGGATCGGCTTAGCGGCTTTGAGGGCGAATCCACGCCGCTTACCGGGATGCTCGCCGACATGAGAGATTTTCCCGAGTATGGGGCGCGATTGTTTTCGCAGAGCCCGGCCGCCTTGCTCAAGATGCCGGCCTGCAACGGGCCGATTCGATATCGCGATGCGCACGATCTTGAACTGGACATCGCAAATCTGAAGGCCGCGACCGCAGGCATCAAGGCTGAAGAGGTTTTCATGAGCGCAGCCTCGCCCGGCGTGATCGCGGTATTCCTCGCGAACCAGCACTACAAAACCCGCGAGGCCTATCTGGCAGCGCTCGCAGATGCGATGCGGACCGAGTTCGAGACGATTTATCGCGCGGGGTTCCTCCTGCAGGTCGATTGCCCGGACCTCGCGATGAATCGGCATATCCAGTTCGCCGACCTCAAAACGTCGGAGTTCCGCAAGCAAGCGGCGATGCAGATTGAGGCGCTCAATCACGCGCTCGCCAACATTCCGGCCGAGGCGGTCCGACTGCACCTATGTTGGGGGAACTACGAGGGACCGCATCACCGTGATGTCGCGATGAAGGACATCATTGATGTAGTGCTGAAGGCAAAGCCGGTTGGGCTTTCTTTCGAGGCCTCCAATCCACGCCATGAGCATGAATGGAAAATCTGGAAAGACATCAAGTTGCCGGCCGGCAAGGTCCTGATTCCCGGAGTTCTCGATTCGTCAACCAACTTCATCGAGCATCCCGAGCTGGTGGCGGAACGTATCGTGCGCTTCGCGAATGTGGTCGGACGAGAGAATGTGATGGCAGGGAGTGATTGCGGTTTTGCAACTTTCGCCGGAATGAGTGTGGTCGACCCCAAGATCACGTGGGCCAAGTTGAAGGCGATGGCCGAAGGAGCGCGGATCGCCTCGCGCGAATTGTGGAAGAAGGTGAATCGTCCCGCACCCGCCCGACGCACGGCACCGAAGCGCGCGGCGAAGCCGTCAAAATTGAAAGCTCGCGGCAGGCGGTAACTTCCCTAATAAAAGTCGGGTTTCGAAGGGACGGATAATTTGATACGGTTGCTCCATTACCGACCGTTTGGTCGAGGGGAGAAAAATTCGGATGGGAGTCGCGACGTTTGACCTCATACCAACTACTTTCGATACGCTCTGGCAGCGTTCCTACACGGTCGATGCGCCCGACCTGCGCGGTCTCTATGAAAAAGCCAAGCGCGACCAGTGGAATGCCTCGCGCGATATCGCATGGGAAACTCCGCTCGACCTCGACAAAGGCATTTTCGCCGACGAGTTGATCGACGGCTACGGCAGCGACGCCCTAGCCCATCTTGACGCCAAAACCCTCCAGCGCCTCAATGTAGAGTTTTCATGCTGGCGGATCTCCCAGCTCCTCCATGGCGAGGAAGGCGCGATGCTCGCCTGCAGCCAGTTGGTGGATATGGTGCCCGGCAACGACGCGAAATTTTTCCAGTCAACCCAGGTCGTCGACGAGGCGCGCCACACTGAAGTTCTGAGCCGCTATCTCATCGAGAAGTGCGACGGCAAGATCTACCCGGTCTCGCCCAACTTGAAGACGCTATTCGACTTCATCCTTGGCCAGGGGAAATGGTTCATCAAGACGGTGGGCCTGCAACTGATCGCGGAGACTTTCGCGGTCGCGTTGTTCCGCCTCCTCGGCGAAACGGCGAAGGATCCGATCTTGAGCCAGATCTGCAAACGCATCCTTGCCGATGAATCGCGGCACATGGGATTTTCAATTTTGAGTCTTCCCGAAGAGATCCGCTCGCTCAACCCGAGTGATCTGCGTGAGGTCGAGGACTTCACCCGCGACGCCATCCAGCTGGTGCTCGGCGGTCAGTTTCCGAAAGAAGCGTACGAGACCATCGGGATGAGCGCGGCTGAGATCGAGAAAGTCAAGAAGGTCCGCAAGCAGGCCGCACTGGATGGTAACGATCAGACCATGTTCCGCAAACTGTTCAAGCGCGAGATGCACACCACCGTGGTGACCAACATCAAGAAGGTGGGACTGCTGAATGAGCGGACCTCGGGCTTTCTGAGCGATATCGGCATCGATCCGACGCTCGGTCAAAATACGGCGGCGTAGTCCGCGCGGCGGTTTGGGGCTCTGCGTATCGCCAGTACGCGGCCTATTCCCGCCAGACCCAGAGATTGTTTTCGGGTAGAGGGCGATCCTCGCGCCAAGGTTCGCCCAGGACGTCGCGAAAGTTCAATCCTCGCCGTCGCAGCCCCTCCAGAAGTGCACGCTCTCGATCGGTGAGACGGTCGGGGGCTCCGAGCAATTCCAAAATCAGGTGTCGCACGTTCGCGATACCATCACCGAGGCCGTCCAGCACTTCTCGCTCGTACCCTTCGACGTCGATCTTAAGCAGCGCGACGTCCGAGAGGTGGTGTTCCGCGAAGATGCCGTCGAGCCGAAGAATGGGCACGCTAAAGCGCTGCAGCGGATCGGTCGGCGAGGGAGTCGCCAACGAGAGGCGACTGCGGTCGCCCGCGGACTGGACTGCGAGGTTGACCTGGCCGTTGTGATCGCCGACCGCCGCAACCACGACCACGATATTCTCGAATTTGTTAATTTTCGAATTCTCGATCAGATCCGCACAGTTTTGCGGCTGAGGTTCGATGGCGACGACCCGGCCTTGCGCGCCGACGAGCCGCGCGGCAACCATAGAGTGAAACCCGATGTGGGCACCCACGTCAACGCAGGTATCTCCCGATTTCAAAATCCGCTTGAACAGCGCCACCGTGAGCGGCTCCAGGCAGCCTTTGCAAAGCAGCATGACCTGGGCCCATTCGACGGGTCCAAGCCTCATTTGGATTCCGTCGACCATGGGCCAAGTCTGTGAACGAAACAGCACCTTCCGCATCCGGCGTTCAACCAAACCTTTGCGCCAGGAATAGGGTGGGCAACAGGCCCATCGATAAATCCGCAAGCCGAGGGGCAATCCCGATTTCGAATGAGCCATGCTCATTGGGCCGTTTGGACGGCGGGAAAGATCAGTGAGTTCCCGCTCGGACGCGCAATAGGATGAGGGTGTCGCACAGCGAGTAGAAAGCCATTGCGGCAATCCTGACGGCCGGCGAAAGCAATATCAACCGTCCGGGCCGCTATTCATAGGAAGCTTTGCGGGGTTTGCGCGAGGCGCGATTTGTGTGCTCTTTTCGTCACCATCTGACGCAAGCAACGTCTGACGAAGAGGGACATCGCGATGGCAACAGCGCCCACCGGCACCCATAGCACCCACGTTCAGCCTTCCCATGATTGGCGAGCGCAGCTCGGCTCGCGTCTCGTTCAGCCCGATGAAGCAGTAGGCCACATCAAGTCGGGCGACCGCGTTGTCATCTCGATCGCGCAGGCGACGCCGCTGACCTTGTGCATGGCGCTCTCGGGCCGGCTGATGGAACTCGAAAACGTCGTCGTCAACCATGGCGCAGCAGCCTTCAATTGGGATTTACCGGGGCTCGGTGAACGATATCGCCTCGAGTCGATGTACTGCTCACCGTACGACCGCTCGGTGTATGCGGCCGGGCGCGCGGAGTTTACGCCAATCTCCTACTATCGCGAGGGCTCGCTGCCGCCGGGACTGGAAAATTTCAACGTCGCGTTCGTCAAAGTGAGCCCGCCCGATGAAAACGGCTTCGTCAACTTCGGCGACATCCAGATCATGCAAAAGATGCTGGCGCGCAACGCTGACCTGGTGGTCGCGGAGATCGAGCCGAACCTGATCCGGATCGGCGGCGACAACCAGATGCATTTTTCGGAGATCGATTACTTTGTCGAGCGCGCGCTCGATTTTCCCGAGGGTATCCTGCCGCCGGTCAACGAGGAGGAGCAACGCTCCATCGCTACGGTATGCGCGACGGTGGCGAAGGAATTCATCCACGACCGCGACACTATCCAAATCGGCGTCGGCTCGATGTCGGGGATGTTGATGTATCACCTCGGCAATCATCGCGACCTCGGGATTCAGACCGAGATCATTCCGTGGGGTACGACGCCGCTGGTGAGCAACGAGGTGGTGACCGGCAAATACAAGAAGATTTTTCCGGAATTGGTGGTCGGGTCGGCGTTTGCCGTCCTTACCCCGCAGGCGGAATTGGACCTCGCCAATGGGGACCCGCGCTATCAGCTATACGATTTCAACTTCACCGACGACATCCGGCTAATTGCGAAGGAAGAAGGGTTAATTTCGATCAACAATGCGCTGAGCGTCGATTTAACCGGGCAGGCTAATGCGGAAAGCCTCGGGCCTATGATGTACACCGGGACGGGCGGTCAGACGGCGTTTGTGATCGGGGCGTCGATGGGAGGCGGAACCACCATCATCGTCACCCCGTCAACCTCGATGGTGAAAGGTCAGCGCGTGTCGCGCATTATGCCGGGTCTGCCGCCGGGGAGCGTGATCACCTCGCCGAGGACGTTCGTGCATAACGTCGTGACCGAGTACGGCATCGCGAGGCTGAAGGGAAAATCGATCCGTGAGCGGGCCAACGAACTCATCGCGGTGGCGCATCCCGACTTTCGCAACGAGCTTCGCGCTGAGGCCAGGAAGATGTACGGCTAAGCGCCGCCCTCGGACCTCTACTCCGGGCGCGAAGCATAAACGCCCGCGAAACCCGGCGGACGCCATCCCTGGTTCGCGCAGGTCACGCACACACTCCAGCTCTTGGCGACGGCGTTCTCGCGTCCGCGCAGGCTCACCATCGATTCCGTCGAGACGGGCTTGCTGCACGCGACACAGGTTGCGACGAGATTTTTGTTTTCCTTGGCTTTTTCGCTCGGCATCCGCTCTCCCCGAAATCTCTGTAGCTGCAACCGGCAACGTCCGCAACATCATTAGCCGATTGGAAACACTCCCGATGCGTTGCCACCGAGCAGCTTACGCTGACGCTCCGGGCTGAGCGCCGCGACGCTCGCGCGAATCAGCTTCGGCGCTTCCAGTGTCGAATCGATGTGCGGGAAGTCCGAGCCCCATAGCACGCGCTCTTCGCCCATCAGGTCCATCACCGCACCTATAGTACGTTCCTCCGGCTCGGCGACCACCCACAGGTTGCGACGAAAGTAATCGCTCGGCTTTAGCTTGGTGGGATACGTCCACCCGAGGTGTTCATACTTCTCGTCGAGGCGATCCATCATGTATGGCGCCCATCCGCATCCTGCCTCAACGCACAGAACCTTCAGGCGCGGGAAGCGATCGAAGAGCCCGTCCGCCACCATCGTCATCGCGGCCGGCACGACTTGCGCGAAACCGCCGAGTGCGAAGCCCCAAACTGCGCGAAACTCGCCGACCTGGTAGAAGTCGCCGAGGATTCCCGGCCTCCGGTTGAAGCGCACGATGACGTGCAGGCACGCCGGAATTCCCGCTTCCTCGCACTCATGCCAAATCGGATCGAAGTCGGGATGCGAGAAGCGTTTGCCGTTGATGGTCTCGGGCGCGAGGAAGATCCCCTTGAAGCCTAGCTTGAGGCATCGGCGTAGCTCGGACAGCGCTTCTTTCGGATCCTGCAGCGCCAAATGCGCGATCGGAATGATGCGGCGTCGATTATGCGCCGCGAAGTCGTTGACCCAGTTGTTGTAGGCGCGCGCATATGCCGAGGCGAGTCCGTTGTCCGCGACGTCCCACAGGATTCCGACGGTAGGGAACAACACGCCGGCATCGACGCCCCACGCGTCGAGCATCCGGATGCGCTCCTCCGGCAGATAACTGGCAGGCGGACATCCCTCCATATAGGAGACCGCCCCCGGGACAAAAAGCGTTTTCCGATCGAGGTTGGCGCCGCCGAGTCCCGCCAGCATCCCGCGCAGCATCGGCTGATTGTCGATCATCAACACTTCGAGGCCGTCGGCCGGATCGCGGACTATCTTGATCGCGCGGTCGCGATACTTGGGCTCGATGTATCGCTCCCATAGATCCGGGGGCTCCATCACATGCGAATCGCAATCGACAATCAGGTTCGCAGCACTCATTGGTCGAACACTCTACTCCCAAAATGATGTCTAACGCTCGTTAGCCTACAGCATTCGGTCAATCGATGCATGAGCGGTAGAGAAGCATTTCTTACACGCCCAAGGTCGTCCATCACATTGCCGTATGGTAGAGCGTATCGCCGCTGCGGGTGAAATTGAGACTGCGCGGGCGTAGCATCAGGAATCGGGAGCACGACGCGATGGGAATTACCTTCACCAAGGCGAAGATTTCAGATCCGCGCCGGCCGCGGCAGGCTATCGAGCTGGAATTTTTGATCGATACCGGTGCAATTTACAGCGTGCTTCCATCGCGCATCGCGCGCAAACTCGCGCTCCCGAAACTCGAGCGTGAAGAGTTCACCCTCGCCGACGGCACGCACCATCAATATGACGTCGGGGAGGCATTCTTTGAGCTCGGCGACCGTCGCGGCACCTCCAAAGTCGTGTTCGGACCATCAGGGGTAACACCGCTGCTCGGGGCATTGACCCTCGAGAGTTTGGGCTTGATGGTAAACCCTGTCACCCGCGAAGTCTCCCCGATGCGGCTGTTCCTGGCGTCTTCCGCTCGAAATCGGCGTTCATCCCCCCACCGTTGAGGTGCTGGAGCTAGGGGCGTCCGCACAAGCTAAGGATGGCCTGCGCGGGCTTGGACATACACCGTGAAATTGTCGAAAATCATTGGCGGTGAGGAGACTACGCTTCACGCGATCGTCTCGGACCACAGGATCCTACTCTTGATTTTCGCAGGAGGATAAAAAATGTCCAACCATTTTACCGGACTCAGCCTCGGTCCCCCTCTCGGAGACCAAAGACTCGACCTCTGCGACCTCTACGCGTTCCAGTCACCGGTGGATCCAGCCCGGACCGCGATCATCCTCAATGCGAATCCCAACGCCGACGCGCTGCACCCCGACGCCATTTACCGCCTCAACATCGACAATGACGGTGATTGCCTGACCGATATCGCGTTCAGTTACGTGTTCTCACCGCCGCGTAATGGCAAGCAGACGGTAAGCGTGTTTGTCGCAAAGGGCGCGCAGTCTCGCGAGGTCGAAGCGGTCGGGACGAAGATCATCGCCGACGCCGAGGTCTCGTTCGGCCCTCAACCCAACGTCGTCAAGTCCGGCGCCTATACATTCTTCGCCGGTGCTCGCAGCGACGCTTTCTTCTTCGATTTCGATGGAATCAAGAATCTGTTCGACATCAGTGGCAAGCGAAACTTTACCGAACCACATCTGGGCAGCAAGTCGCCATGGACCGGAGTCGATTCAAATACCGCAGGCCAATGTTTTCTCGACGGTGATCGAGCTGCCGACGAGTGAGCTTGGCGCCAACCCTGCGATCCGGATCTGGGGACGATGCAGTGTGCGCAAGGACGGCAAGCTGGTGCATGCCGATCGCGCCGGCCATCCGAGCGTCAGCAGCTTCTTCAACACCGACGATACCAAGCTGGAGTACAACGCGAGCGAGCCGGTCAACGATCGCCAGCGTTGGACAGACCAGTTCGTCCACCTACTGGGGCACACCGGCGGCTACACGCGCGACGAAGCGATCGCCGCGATCGATGCCGAAGGCATTCTACCCGATATGCTTAGTTTCAATCCGTCGAAGCCGGCGAAGTATCCCAACGGTCGAAGTTTCATCGATGACGTCATCGATATCCGGCTTGCGTCGATGACCAAAAATCAATGTCCGCCCAGCGGCCTCAAACCGCATACCGACGTCCTTAAGGAGTTCCCGTACCTCGGCACGCCTCATCCGACCAAGACCTAGCGGCGGGTACGCTGTCGAACGACGAATCAGTGCGACCGTAACGCGCCGATGAGCGCCGCTATGAGGCCCACGATAACCATCGTCAGGATGGTCATCATCCGCTCGGCCTTGCGATCGGCGCCGGCCTGTTCCGGTGGCGGCAGCGGCGTTTCGCTGTGCGCCGAATGAAATCCGCTGTGGTAGCCGCGATGCGAGGTGTAGTAGATGCCGGTTCCGGGCAGCCCGACCGTTCGGGTCATCCCCTTGCGGCCGACCGTGACATGCGCCCCGCGCACACCCACCGTGAGACTAGGTCCTGAACGCGAGACGTTGACCGATACTCCAGGGAACAGATGCACTCGCTTGTAGAATCGCAACCCCATCGATGCCCCTTCTCCTCATTCACTGCGTGCGGCGCTGCTTGAAAAACTCCCGCAGCATCGAAGCGCACTCCTCCTCCATGATGCCGCCAATCACCTCGATACGATGATTGAGGCGGCCGTCGCGCCCGATGTCGTAGACCGACCCCAACGCGCCGGCTTTCTCATCGCGAGCACCGTACTTGATCGTCGCGAGCCGCGCATGAACGACGGCGCCGACGCACATCACGCACGGCTCCAAGGTCACATAAAGGATTGCGTCGGGAAGCCGATATGCGCCACCCGTGGTGGCCGCTTCCCGGATGGCGACGATCTCGGCATGGGCGGTCGGATCCTTGCTCGAGATCGGCTGATTGTGGCCGCGCCCGACGATTTTGCCTTCGAGTACTACCACCGCGCCGACCGGCACCTCCGTCTTCGACGCGGCGCGCGATGCCTCGGCGATGGCTTCTCGCATAAAAATGGTGTCTTGGGCGCTAGGTGGCGAGGGACTCATTCCCGATGTAATAGCACGTTGACTTATAGGGTCGCGCGTTTCAGGATCGCCTCAGCAGATTGTCAGGGGACAAGCGAAAGACCTGCCAATTGGAGGCCTATCCAAATGAAGAAGCTGCTGATGACAGCACTCTTTCTGACCGTGACAGCATCCGCGTTTGCCGGCGCTCGGGTCGATATCAGACCTAGCGAGGAGGTCAGCAACGCCCAACACCAGGCGATGTACGACAAGTTGCTCAACGATCACCCAAAGACCGAAGCGATCGACAACTCGGCACTCAAAATCGACATCACCACCGATCGAATCATCCGCTCCTGCTGCCGGCCTCCGGACTTGGTGGTTGCCGGGAAACTCACCAACGCCTCGGCGCGTCCGATCAACTACGTCCATATCCTGTTCGCCTTCGAGGACAAGGATGGCAAGGTGCTGCATGCTGAGAGCACCTACAACAAGCAGGCCGTAAGCATGGGAGATGACGAGGAAATCGAGCAAATCCTTAAGGAAAAACCTCACTTTACCCCGCTCAAACCAGGCGATACCGATACCTTCTCGATGTCGGTGCCATTGATGATGCTGCCGAAGTTTGCCAAGGTCGAGATGTTTTCTAACGACACGCGGCCCTGATCGATTGCAGGGCCGGTCAGGAAGAACCAATGCGGGGGCCCTCCGAGATAGATCCAATTGAGCTGAAACGGCGACTTGGCAAGGGTGACAAGCCGGTCATTCTCGATGTCCGCGAGCCGTGGGAAATCGCGACTGCCTCGATCACCGGGACCTTGAACATTCCGATGGGCGACCTTCCATCACGGCTTGCCGAGCTCGATCCAAATCGCGAGACAATCGTAATGTGCCATCACGGAGTGCGCAGTGCGCAGGTTGCGATGTTCCTGACCCGCAGCGGCTTCGAGCGGGTGCTCAACCTGGCCGGCGGCATCGATGGATGGTCGGAAATCGATCCGTCGGTTCCGCGCTACTGACCCCGCTAAGAGCAACCACGTGTCGTACCTAGCCGCAGCAATCCAGATGAGCGCGGGTTCCGAAAAGCCCGCAAATCTGGAGCGGGCGGAGCGGCTGGTTCGCGTGGCAGTTTCATATGGCGCGACGCTGATCGCACTGCCGGAGACGTTCAACTGGCGAGGCAAACGCGGAGCCGAAGCTTCGGCAGCAGAAAGCCTCGAAGGCGAATCGCTATCGCTGATGGCGCAGTTGGCTCGCGAACTGAAGGTGCACATCGTCGCCGGATCAATCACAGAACACGTGCCCGGCAACGAAAAAACCTACAACACCTCGGTGATGCTCGGACCTGACGGCGCCCGGATGGCCGTGTATCGTAAGATTCATCTGTTCGACATCGATCTGCCCGGCCGCGTGACGGCAAAAGAATCCGCCGTCCGAGTGCCCGGTTCGGAAGTGGTATGCGTCGGGACCTCGGTCGGCGCAGTGGGACTCAGCATCTGCTATGACCTGCGCTTTCCGGAATTGTACCGCCGGCTCGCATTCGAGGGCGCCAAGATCATCGTCGTGCCCAGCTGCTTCACCTTTCCTACCGGCGAGGCGCATTGGGAATCGCTGCTGCGGGCGCGCGCGATTGAGAATCAGGCCTACGTCATCGCACCGGCGCAATTCGGCATCAATGTCCATGGCTTTTCGGATTACGGAAACTCGATGATCATCGATCCGTGGGGACGCGTACTCGGACGTGGATCGGATCAGGAAGGCGTGGTGACAGCTCCGATCGACCTTCACTATCTTGATCGCGTCCGTAGCGAATTACCCGCGCTGACGCACGTGAGACTAAAAGCTTAAGCGAGGCAGTGCCATGACGACATTCAGCGGTATCCGAGGGCTTTCTATCGCTGCCACGGCGGGCACAGTGGGACTTCTGCTTGCCGCCAGCATTGCCTCGGCGCACGACATGAGCGCGATGGACCATACGATGGCGCCCGGCGGGATGGGCAGCCACATGCGCATGATGGAAAACCATATGCACATGACCGAGTTGCGTTCGCCCGCGGCCGGCGACGAGGCACGCGCTCGCGATATCCTCGAAACGCTGCGCTCGTCGATCGCGAAGTTCCGTGACTATCGAATCGCTCTCGCCAAGGGCATGCGCATCTTCCTGCCGGGGATTCCGCAGGACGACTACCACTTCACCGATTTCGCCCAGGCGGGGAGGGAATATCAGGGGCGCTTCGACCTCTCGCATCCAGGCTCGCTGCTCTATACGAGAGATGCGGCCGGGAATTACACACTGGTCGGCGCGATGTACAGCGCGCCGCCCGAGGCCACGATGGACGACCTCGACGCAATCGTTCCACTGAGCATCGCGCGATGGCACGTGCATACAAACATTTGCTTGCCCGAGCAAATGACGATCGGGGACCTGTTTCGCAACGACCTCGGCGCCGATCGGCCCGGCCTCCCCGGACTGTTACCGATATCAGCGAGCCCAAATGCGGCCGAGCTGAATCATCGGTACGGATTCCTCGCGGATGGGCGCTTCGGTTTCGAGGGAAAGATCTCCGATGCCCGACAATGTACCGCCGCGGGCGGTCAGTTTTATGACCAGGTTTTCGGCTGGATGGTGCATGTCTACCCATTCGCGGGCGACGACTTGAAGGTCGCCTACGGGATGGAGGTGCCAAAGCCAGCCGCCACTACCGCGAGCGCTTCGCGGTAGCCATCGCGCGCCCCTCCCGACACGACGACTCGACGACGCGCACCCGCGTGACGTATGGTCACGCTCGATATAGAATCCCTGCTTCCTCAAAATGCGAAGCTAAGGAAACAAATGTATGGCCGACGGCCCTCTCGCTGGTGTTCGAGTTCTTGATCTCACACAGGTCGTATCGGGACCCTTCTGCACGCAGTTGCTTGGCGACCTTGGCGCCGACGTCATCAAGATCGAATCGCCAGAGGGCGACTCGATGCGCCGCAACGGGCGCCCCGAGCGAGCGGGCTTCTCCGCGGCATTCATCAACTTTAATCGTAACAAGCGCAGCATCGTCATCGATGTGAAGAAGGAACATGGGCGCGACCTGGTGCGCCGGCTCGCGACGCGCGCCGATGCACTGGTCGAGAACAATCGCCCCGGCGTCGCGGATCGACTCGGCATCGGCTATGCAGACATCCGCCGCACTAACCCGAAAATCGTCTACTGCTCGATTTGCGGCTTCGCCCCCAAGGGCCGGAGGGCGAATCATCCCGCCTACGATCCGGTCATCCAGGGATACTCGGGGGTAGCGAATCTGCAGGGCGGGAAATCGGGGCAGCCGACCGCCGTGAAGATGGCGCTCGCGGACAAAGTCAGCGGGATGACAGCGGCGCTCGGCATCGTCAGCGCGCTGCATGCGGCGCGCGTGCGCGGCGTCGGACAATTCATCCGAGTGCCGATGCTTGAAGCGATGATGAACTTCGCGGCCAACGACACCATCTATGGATACACGTTTCTTCCCGAAGAGGAATTCAAAGGCCAAGCGCCTAAGAGCACCACGCTTGATCCATTCCGCACCAAGGATGGATGGCTGACGATCGCGCCCTTCACCGACGCGCAGTTCGAGCGAATGTGTAGCGGGGTTGGTCATCCTGAGTGGTGGACAGGCGTGGCGGATCGCACCGAGAGATTGCGTGGCATCATGCGGGGATGCGCGAAGCTGTTTCCGGAAAGGAACACCGCCGAATGGTTACCGATCCTTGAAGAAGCCGACGTCCCATGTGGACCGGTGCATACGTACGACTCGCTCTTCAAGGACGAGGAGATCGTCGCGAACGACAGCTTCACGACTTACGAGCATCCGGTGGCCGGCAAAGTTCGCACCGTGTCGCCCGGTCCGCGCTTCAGCGAGACGCCGGCCAAGCTCTTTCGGACACCACCGAAGTTGGGTGAGCATACCGAGGAAGTGCTGCGCGAGGCCGGCATCGATCGCACCCAAATCGAGGAGCTTCGCGCCGGCAAAGTAATCAATTGAGCGGCTACAGTAAGCCCGCCGCGCGAGCCCATCGATACTTCGCACCCAACACCGCGACCGGCTTCTCCGTCGTATAGGCATACGCGGGGATTCCGCGATCGAAGAGATATTCGCATGCACTCTCGACTTCGACGTCCCCAACTAGCGACGCCACCACCGGCTTGTCGATGCCGCGCCGTCGCCCATCCTCGATGACTTCGCTGGCAAGCTTCGCGAAGACCATTGGCGGCGTGATGATGGTGTGCCAGTAGCCAAGTATCAGCGCATGGATGCGCGGGTCATCGAGGCCCAGCTTGATCGTGTTCTGATAGGTTTGCGGTGGCTCCCCGCCGGTGATGTCGACCGGGTTCCCGGCCGCGCCAAACGGAGGAATGAATTTGCGAAATGCCGCGTCGAGGTCGGGCGGCATTGCCATCAGCGTAAGCCCATTGTCGACGCACGCATCCGACAGCAGAACACCCGAACCTCCCGCACCGGTAATGATGAGAACGTTCTCGCCCTTGGGCGAGGGCAGGATCGGCAGGCAGCGCGCAAATTCGAGCATGTCGTTGAGGCTCATCGCGCGTACCACACCCGACTGACGCAGGACGTCGTCGTAGATGCGATCATTGCCGGCCAGCGCCGCGGTATGCGACTTCGCAGCGCGCGCACCCATCGCGGTGCGTCCGGCCTTCAGCACGATAACCGGCTTCTGCTTCGAAACGCGCTGCGCCACCTCGGCGAAGGAGCGGCCATCCTTGAGGTCCTCGACGTGCATCGCGACGACTTGCGTGTTGGGATCCTGCTCGAAAAATGTAAGCAGGTCGTCCTCGTCGATGTCGGACTTGTTTCCCAGCCCGACGATCGCCGAAACGCCCATCTTGGCGGAACGGCTAAATCCGATGATTGCCATGCCGACTCCACCGCTCTGCGACGACAGCGCGGCCTTGCCCTTGATGTCGTAGGGCGTACAAAAAGTAGCGCACAGATTTTTGTGCGTGTAGTAGAAGCCGTAGATGTTGGGGCCCATGAGACGCACGTTGTATTCGCGCGCGACGGCGACGATCTGATCCTGCAACTCGACGTTGCCGGTCTCCGCGAAGCCCGAAGGTATCAGCACCGCACCGGGAATTTTCTTCTCGCCGCATTCCTTCAACGCGCCCGCAACCAGCGGCGCAGGAATCGCGAACACCGCGACGTCGATGGAGCCTTCGATATCCTTGACACTCTTGTATGCCTTGCGCCCCAGCACTTCCGGCACTTTCGGATGGATCGGGTAAATCGCGCCGGCATAGCCGCCGTTGATAAGATTCTTCATCACCGAGTTGCCGATCTTGCCGTCTTCCGGCGAGGCGCCAATCACTGCTACTGCGTCCGGCTGCATGATGCGATTCATCGCGCGCAGAATTTCGTCCTGCGACGGCCGATAGCGCTCTCGATGCGGCTCGAAGTCAACGATAATACGAACGTCGGCGGCAACGGCGCCGCTACTCGTCGCGAAGACCGGATTCAGATCGAGCTCGCTAATTTCCGGAAAATCAGTGACCAGTTGCGAGACCGCGACGATGATGCGTGCGAGCGATGCGCGATCGACCGGAGCGCCGCCTCGCACGCCGCGCAGGATCTCCGCCGCCGCGATTCCATCGAGCATCGAGAGCGCGTCGGCCTCGGTCGCGGGCGCGAGGCGAAAGGTGACATCCTTGAGCACCTCGACCAGCACTCCGCCGAGTCCGAAGGCGACCACCTTGCCGAAGCTCGGATCACTAAGTGCGCCTACGATAACCTCGTGGCCGCCGGCGAGCATTTGCTGGATGAGCACGCCGCTCACGCTGGCGTCGGGTTTATACTTCTTCGCGCTGCTCAGAATCATCGCGTAAGCCTGCTCGGCTTCCGCAGCTGTCTTCACCCCGACCATCACGGCTCCCGCATCGCTCTTGTGCAGGATGTCAGGCGAAACGATTTTCATCACCACCGGGAAACCGATTTCGGCGGCGATGCGCGCCGCCTCCGCGCCGGAAGTAGCGATCGCCTCTTTCGGCTGACTGATTCCGTATGACGCGCAGAGCGTTTTGGATTCGGCGGGAGTCAGGGAAGTGCGGCCCGCAGCTTTGACCTGATCCAGAACTCCGCGTACCAATGCGCGATCGTTACTCATCTATCCCTCCGGTCTCATACTTCTCGACAATCCTTGAGCAGTACGATTTTCGCGGATGCGATGTCAAATCGCGGCGGGAAATGACTAACGACGACTCGCCTGAAAATGAACGCCGCGGACCAGCAGGATGGCTCGCGCTATCATCGGTCGAAATATCCTACTAAATGGCTAGTCGCGCGGAATGCCGGCCGCTTCGTGGCTGTTCCACTTCGAGCCCGCAACCGGGAGCACGAAGTTCCCAGGACTACTAACGATCTCCTGCCGCGCGTCCGGATACTTTTCCAGGAATGCCTGCAGCGACGGATGCTTGCCAACGAAGCCTGCGTCTTGAACCAGCGCTGGATTCTTCGCGATCTCGGTCCCGACGCTCGGATCGCTGTTTTTCACGGCCGTAAAATCACGCAACATCTGCACATTGATATCGTTGGCGGTGGAGGCGGGCTGAAATTCCAATTCGGTCGTGACTCGTTCCTTCGGTCTCGCCTCTTCGACCGTGACCTTCTTCTCGACGGTAGTCTCGGTAACGGTCGTTGACCGCTGCGCAAACGAGCATGGGACGGGTACTGCAAGCGTGAATGCCGCGACCATCGCGGCGATGAGAAATGGGGAAGTTACAGGCTTCATGAGGTGCCTCCGGATTGGGTCCCCGATTAGGGAATTGATTACTCGAACATGCCAGGTTCTCGATAAAAAAGGATTTCGAGTCCTCGATATATATAGTGTACACCCGAAGCCGCAGTGCAGCCTGCGGTCGTGTAGAGCAGATAGCTGAAGTAGTCGGGCGAGATCTGGTTGAGCCGCGCCAAAGCGGCTACCACACACGCGAGCTGGAAAAAGGTGCTCGCCTTCCCGACATAACTCGGTCGCACCGGAATGCGTTCGCCGGTCAGGAATACCACCAGGAAATATCCGAACACGATGATCACGTCGCGAATGATCACGATGCCGAACAGCCACGGCGGGAAGTCGCCGTCCATCGTGAGCACCACGAACGCACTGACCAGCATCAGCTTGTCCGCGAATGGATCGAGAAACGAGCCAAGCTCGGTCTGGGCGTCGAACCATCGCGCGACGGTGCCGTCGAGGCTGTCGGTCAGCGCCGCGAATCCGAATACCCAAAGCGCCGCCCGATAATGCCGATAGCCGAGCAGTCCGAGAAACAGGGGGATCGAGAACAGCCGTAGCAGCGTCAGCGAGTTGGGAAGATTGAGCAAATCGCGCAACGGCACCCGGACAAAGCCCGAGGCCGGGGGCGTCTTCTTTTGCGACGGCACATTCAACGGAGTCGCCATGATTTCGATTCTCGCCGCTTCACTCTTTAAGTCAGCGCCGCTTTGCGCAGCCTGCCCGCCACCGCGGCGCTCACCAAGGCGCGCATCGCGACGCGGCCGTCTTCGTACTCTTCGCTTAGCACTTGACCATCGCGCCGCGCCATCGCCACGAGGTCGCCGCGACTCGCTTCGAGGGTGACCGAAACCTCCTCGCGCGAGGCCGCAAAGAATCGCGCCACCGCCTCCAGCAGATCGTCGAGTCCGTCGCCAGTGCGCGCCGAGATCGCGACCGCTTGGTGATCAAGGTGCGGGCGCATCCCATCGTGCATCAAGTCGATCTTGTTCATCACCATGATTCGGGGAGTCGCGCCGGCGCCGATCTCCTCCAGCACTCCGTCGACGATTCTCATCCGATCCGATGCCAACGGCGAACTGGCGTCTACAACATGGAGCAACAAGCTCGCGGTGCGGACCTCCTCAAGGGTCGCCTTGAACGCCTCAATCAGCATATGCGGTAGCCGATGGATGAAGCCGACGGTGTCGACCAGCATCACGTTCATCTGGTTGGACAGTCGGAGCCGCCGAATAGTGGGGTCAAGCGTCGAAAAGGGACGATCCGCGGCCTCGACCGCCGCCTCGGTAAGCGCGTTCATCAAGGTGGATTTTCCGGAATTGGTGTAGCCGACCAGCGCGACGGTTGGGTATGGCACATCGAGGCGGCGCTGTCGTTGAATCGAGCGGGTGCGTTCGACATCGCGCAAGCGCGCCTTGAGTCGGGTCAGCTTCTCGCGGATTTTGCGCCGGTCGACTTCCAGCTGCGTTTCGCCGGGCCCTCGAGTGCCAACCATCCCCCCGCCCGCGCCGCCACCCGCCGAGCCGCCGGTCATACGCGATAGATGCGACCACTGGCGCGTGAGTCGCGGCGCGAGATAACTGAGCTGCGCGATCTCGACCTGCAGCTTACCTTCCAGGGTGCGGGCGCGTTGCGCGAAAATGTCGAGGATCAACTGACTACGATCGATGACGCGAAGGTTGAGTTCCTTTTCAAGATTACGCGCCTGCGCAGCGCTGAGCGCGTCGTCAAAGATCGCGAGCTGCGCGCCGGTCCGTTGCGCGATTTCCTTGACCTCAGCGGTTTTGCCCTTACCTATAAAAGTTCGAGGATCGGCAGACTTGAGCCGTTGCGTGACCGTATCGGCAACTTCAGCGCCGGCCGCTTCGGCAAGTGCCTTGAGCTCGGCGAGCGAGTCTTCGGTGGGAATTTCGTCGCGCGAGCCCAGTTCGATTCCGACCAGGATCGCGCGTTCGATCTGTCGTAGCGATTGACTGTTGGAATTGCGCAGACAAAAGACCTCGACCTTCGAGTAGGCTAATGACCACCCTAGCAAAAACCTCGCGACGGCTCGACGCCGAGGAGCCTCTAACGCAGCTCCACCGATCCCGGCGAGAGCACTTGCTCGATTGCGGCGACGAAGGCTTCGGTCGGCGTTACCCGGAAGCGATCGCTCAATAGCAGCACCGCTTCGCGGCCGCCTTCCACGTCGAGATGCAGATAGGTCATCGATTTGCCGGGGAACTTCGAAATCGTGTCGCGCAACTGATCGAGGCCGCCATTGACCAGCCGGCTCTTCGGCGTGCGAATTCGCACCTCACGAATCGAGGCCAGCAGCGCGGCATCGAGGGTCTTCAGCTCGTCGAGGATGATTTGCGCGCGCTCCTCGTCGACATCGAGCTTGCCCCGTACCATCACCGGTTCGTCGCCGGTGATGATCGATTCGTACTTCTGGTAGGTCTCCGGCCACGCGATGACCTCGACCGCGCCGCTGCGATCTTCGAGCGCGAAAGTGGCGTAGCGCTTGCCCGACTTGTTGTTCTTGAGCTTGACCGCCTGCACCACGCCGGCAAGCTGAACCATGCTGCCGTCAGGTGCAGCCGCTAAATCATCAGTGGTGACTTTGCTGACCCGGGCGAGCTCGCGCTCGTAGGCATCGAGTGGATGCGCGGTGATGTAGAACCCCAGCGTCTCTTTTTCAAGCTTGAGTTTTTCCTTGGCGCTCCATTCCACAATGGCCTCGCGACGCGGCGGCGGCGGGAGCTTCGCGGCAGAAGCTCCGAACAGTCCGATTTGATTTTTCACCGCATCGCTCTGCTCGCGCTGCGCGATCTTGAGCGAGTCCTCGATTTGCGCGAAGAGCACGGCGCGGCTGTCACCGGTGAAGTCGAAGGCGCCACATTTCACCAGCGCCTCGAGCACGCGCCGATTGATGGACTGCCCATCGATGCGGGTGCAGAAGTCCATCAGGTTTTCGTAGGCGCCTTTCTCGTCGCGATTTGCGATGATGGCCTCCGAAGTCTTCACCCCGACCCCGCGGATTCCCGCCAACCCGAAGCGAATCGCCTCTCCAGCGACGGTGAACTTGACGCCGCTCTGATTAACGTCGGGCGGCAGGACGCCGATCTTCATTTCGCGCAGCGCCGCGATGTTCTTGTAGGTCTTGGACTGATCGTCCATGTCGAGCGTGAGCAACGCCGCCATGAACTCGCGCGGAAAATGCGCGCGCAGATACGCGGTGCGATAGCTGGTGAGCGCGTATGCAGCGCCGTGCGCACGCGGAAATCCGTACGCCGCGAAAGTTTCGATCTTCGAGAAGATGGTCGCGGCGAGATCCTTCGACAGGCCGTTCTTCACCGCGCCTTTGATGAAGCCCTCGCGCTCCTTCTCCATCGCGGCTTTGTTCTTTTTGCCCATCGCGGCGCGCAGGATATCCGCTTGCTGAAGCGAGTAGCCGGCAATCGCCTGCGCTGCGCGCATCACGTGCTCCTGGTATACGATGACGCCGTAGGTGTCCTTCAGGACCGGCTCCAGGAGCGGATGATCGTACTCGACCTTCTCGCGGCCATGCTTGCGATCGACGAAGTGCTGCACCATCGTCTTGCCGTCCTCGATCGCGTCCAGTGGCCCGGGTCGGAACAGCGAAACGGCCGAGATAACATCTTCGAAGCATGAGGGCTTGAGGTCGGTGAGGAAGCGACGCATCCCGGAGCTCTCCATCTGGAAAACCCCGACCGTGTCGCCGCGCGCCAGCAGTCGATAGGAGTCCGGATCATCGAGGCTCAGGCGATTGAGATCCGGCGGCTCCTGGCCGCTGGCCTTGATGATGTCGAGTGTATTTGCGATGAGCGTCAGATTCTTGAGCGCGAGGAAATCGAACTTGATCAGGCCGATCTCGTCGACGCCCTTCATCGAGTACTGCGTGATCGCGAGGCCGCCCTCTTCGCGCTCCTTGTCGACGTAAAGCGGCACCGTTTCATCGAGCGGCACATCCGAGATGACGATGCCGGCGGCATGCTTCGAGGTGTGGCGCAGCAGACCCTCAAGCTTGAACGCATTGGCGAACAGTTCGGGGTGCGTCTTGCGTTCTTCCTTGAGACGCGGCTCCATCTCGAGCGCTTCAGCAAGCGGAAAGTCGCGGCCCTGCTTGGGCGCGGGGTATAGCTTCACAATCTTGTCGGTCTCGCCGAATGACAGGCCGAGCACCCGGCCGACGTCGCGGATCGCCTGCTTCCCCTTGATAGTCCCGAAGGTGATGATCTGTGCGACCCGTTCTTCGCCGTACTTTTGGCGAACATAGTCGACCACTTCGTCGCGGCGCTCGAAGCAGAAATCGGAATCGATATCGGGCATCGATTTGCGCCCCGGATTGAGCCATCGCTCGAACAGCAGGCGATGCTCGATCGGATCGAGTTCGGTGATGCCGAGCGCGTAGCTGACCAGCGACCCGACCACCGAGCCGCGGCCGGGCCCGACCGGAATACCCTTGTCGCGTGCGTATCCGATGTAATCCTGCACTATCAGCATGTAGCCCGCGAAGCCCATGTCGCAGATGACCGGCAGCTCCTGGTTGAGCCGGTCGTAGTAGGGCGCGGGATCGAGGTCAGCGCCGCTGCGATCGCGAATCTCGGCGAGGCGCTTCTCGAGGCCCTCGCGCGCACGCCGCGTCATCTCAGCTTCGTAGTCCATTTGCTGTTCGGATTCGCCCACTGACTTGTAGACCGGGAAATGGAACTTGCCGAATTCGAATTCGAAGTCGACCCGCCGCGCGATCTCCATGGTGTTGCGGTACGGTTCGGAATCGGCGCCGAAAGCAGCCGCCATCTCTTCAGGGGTTTTTACGTACAATTCGTCGGTGTCGAACTTCCAGCGCGTCTCATCCGCCATGGTTTTGCCGGTCTGGATACAGAGCAGAACCTCATGCGCGCGCGCATCGTCGCGATGGAGATAATGGCAGTCATTGGTCGCGACGGTCGGCAGACCAAGCTTCTTGCCGATATCCGCGATCGCCTGGTTGTAGGGGCCGTGCAGCTTGTTGTCCTGCAACTCGAGATAGTAGCGATCCTTGAAAATGCTCGCGTACCATTCGGCTGCCTCGCAGGCTTTGTCGAATTTGTTGGCGCGCAGAAACCGCGCGATCTCGCCGGAGAGGCATCCCGACAAAACGATCAGCCCCTCATTGCACTCGGCGAGGATGTCCTTGTCGATGCGCGGCTTATAGTAGAGGCCTTCCTTATAAGCGGCGCTGAGCAAGCGGCACAGGTTGCGGTAACCGATCTGGTTCTGCGCCAGTAGGATGAGATGGAAGTTGCCGCCGTTTTCGAAATCGTCGCTCTTCGCGAGCTGGGTGCGATCGGTGCGCTTGCCCGGCGCAAGATAGGCTTCGCATCCGATGATCGGCTTGACGCCCTTCTCTTTCGCCTTCTTGAAGAACTCGACCGCGCCGAACATGTTGCCGTGATCGGTAATCGCCAGCGCGTCCATCCCCGAGGCCTTGGCGTGGTCAATCAGCGGACCGACTTTATTGGCGCCATCGAGAAGGCTGAACTGCGTATGTACGTGAAGATGCGCGAAACTCATGGCGAATCAACCCTCCAGCCACTGCCGCGAAACCGCGTCTGAACCAGCAATCGCTTTGAGCGATCGCATGTTCAGCGGTCTCTCTGCCACCGCTGCCTGCGCCGATCGGAAACTATACGGCGCAGGCCTGTACTTCTCTCGCGAGTCCAAATCCTCGCGAGCGGGTTACTTCTTCTTCTCTTCCTTCTTTGCGGCCGGCGCGGCTTCCTTGCCGGCTTCCGCAGCCGGCGCGGCGGCGGCACCCTCGGCAGGTGCGGCAGCCTCGGCGCCCGCGACCGCTTCGGCGGCGGCAGCAGCCGGAGCTGCTTCGACGGTCGGCGGAAGTACGCTGACGACAGCGTAGTCGGTATCGAAGATCGGCTTCACATTGCCCGCGAACTGCATTGCGGAAACATGGATTACGTCATGGATGCCGAGTGCGGTTACGTCGACCTCGAAGAATTCCGGAATCTCCATCGGGAGGCATTCCACTTCGACGTCACGCACCAGCGGCTGAAGAATGCCGCCTTCGGCGACGCCGGCCGCCTTGCCGACAAAGCGCAAGGGAACGCTTACGCGGATCGCCCGGGTCAGGTCGACCTCGTAAAAGTCCGCGTGCAGTATCTCGCGCGAAACCGGCGAGCGCTGGAGGTCCTTGACCAGCACGTGCTTGCCGTCAAGTTCCGACGCCGACGACTTGAGGCGCATGATGCGCATGCTGGCAGCATGCGCCACGCGATTGCGCAGATCGAGGGCATTAACGGCCACCGCGATCGGGGTGGTCGTAGGTCCATACAGCACGCCCGGCACACGGCCCTCGCGGCGCACCTGATGACGCGCGCTCTTGGGTGTGGTCGGTCGTTTCTCGCAAAGTAATTCTCCGGTTTCCATTGCTTCCTCGCGCGGCTCGTTAACTGAACAACGAGCTCACAGATTCTTCATTGTGAATGCGGCGGATTGCCTCGGCTATCAACTGTCCAACCGAGATAACCTTGATCCGCGGCAGCTCCGCCTGGGCCTTGGCCTTCAGGGGAATCGTATTGGTCGTGATCAACTCCTTGATGACGGAACGATTGAGCCGATCGCACGCCGGATCCGAGAGAATCGGATGGGTCGCGCACGCGAACACTTCATTGGCGCCCGCGTTCGCGACTACCTTGGCAGCCTCGGTAATCGTGCCTGCGGTATCAATCATATCATCAACTAAAATGGCGACCGAGTCCTTTACTTCGCCAACCAGCCGCATCTCTGCAACCTCGCTGGCGCGGCGGCGGCGCTTGTCGATGATTGCGAGATCGGCATTGAGGCGACGGGCGAAAGCACGGGCGCGCTCGACGCCTCCGGCATCAGGCGAGACCACGACGATCTTCTGGCCATCGACGCGCTTGCGCAGATACTGGATCAGCACCGGCATCGCATAGAGGTTATCGACCGGAATGTTGAAGAAGCCCTGGATTTGTCCCGCATGCAAATCGACGGTAAGCACCCGCGATGCGCCGGCGGTGGTGATGAGGTCGGCCACCATCTTCGCGCTGATCGGAACCCGCGGCGCAACCTTGCGATCCTGACGCGAGTAACCGAAGTACGGGACCACCGCGGTGACGCGCTTGGCCGATGCGCGTCGCAGCGCGTCCATCAGCAAGAGTAGCTCCATCAGATTGTCGTTGGGAGGGCTGCAGGTCGACTGGATGACAAAGCAGTCGCCGCCACGGACATTTTCCTTCACTTCGACCATCACTTCGCCGTCGGGAAAATGGCCGACCTCGGCATCGCAGAGGCGAACCGCGAGATGCTCGCAAACTTCGCGTGCGAGCGCCGGATTGGAATTGCCGGTAAAAATCTCGAGTTCGTCTTTAGCGCGTTCCGACATCTGCTCCGTGTCCTGCTCGACCCTTCCTGAAAACCGCTGAACGTCTCCAATGGCTGGGCGGGAAGGATTCGAACCTTCGAATGCCAGGTCCAAAGCCTGGTGCCTTACCAGCTTGGCGACCGCCCAGCGAAGCGACTTGCCGGGCTCCGTGGTTCACTGTGGTTGAAGCCTGCGCCGCTGAATGTACTCAATATCAGCGCCGAACGGGAGACTTGGCCCCGTCCGGCGCATCATTTGATTCACAATGTGAGGCGCGCGCTCTTGATAACAGGCATCGGAGCCGTCGGGCCCCGAGTCAGGCCGCGGACGACTCGGCACAATGCCAGACTTCATCAGCGCTGCGCGGATAAGCGATGTTATGGGCACAATTTTTCGCTGTCAATCCTGATGAAGAACTTCAACCTGGAGGGTTTTCGCCGCAAAAACGTGAGCTTCCGGCGCGTTGGCTAGCAATGACGCCGCTCCCCGCGATGCGGCCTTTTCGTCGGCAAATAAACCGAACACCGAACCGCCGCTCCCACTCATCGAGACCGCGCTCGCACCGCATTCTTGAAGTAATACTTTAAGCTTGCCGATCTGTGGATAGAGTCGTGTCGCCGGAGCTTCGAGGTCGTTGACCAGATGCCGCGCATCGGTCTGGCCGAGAAGGATTGCCTGGATATCCTTCTCCGAGGCCGGCCCACTCCAGCCCTGGCGTTCTAGCGCCTTGAAGACCGACGCGGTCGGCACCTCGATCGGCGGCACCGCGATCACGAGGTGCATCGATGGGAATTTATCGAGTAGCTCGATTCGGTCGCCGATCCCCGTAACGCGGGCGGGCTGCGGGTTGAGGAAAAATGGCACATCGGCGCCAAGGCCAACCGCGATGTCGTGTAGCCGCGCGGGAGTGTCGCTCAAATGCTGGAGACTCGGAGCCATCATCGAGCGGAGCATTCGCAGCACCGTGCCGGCATCGCTCGATCCGCCGCCGAGGCCCGCGCCGGTGGGAATCGTCTTTTCCAGGTCGACTATAACCTGAGCGGAAATTCCAAACTCATCCAGGAATGCGCGAGCGGCATGCGCGGCCAGGTTCGAATGGGGCTCGCCGAGCGAAGCAAGGTTGCATCGTAAAGTGATGCTCGAAGTTAGCGCGGGTCGAACTTCGATAGTGATGCGATCGCTAATCGAAACCGGTACGAAAATCGAATCCAACTCATGATAGCCATCGGCGCGACGCCCGGTGACTCGAAGGAACAGATTAATCTTTGCGCAGGCGCGCTCCGCCAGCAGCTTTACCATCGCGGAGCGCGCTATCCCTTTCGCTCACGGATGTGCAGCGGAACGTCATCGGAAATGCGCCGGATCGATCGGCGGGTGTCGCGCTGAATCACATTGATGAAACCGATCAAAGTTACAATCAACCCGAAGATCACCAGTACCTGACCGGTGAGAAACGTCGCATGATAAAAGTCCATCCGCGCTGTCGCGTAGGAAACGCGGGCTTCCTCCTCGGTAAACGGCTTCAGCACCCCGGCGGCCGAGTCCACCTCATCGAAACTGCGATAGTCGCTGCTCGGCAAGGTATGCGTCGCCTGTGCGATCATCTGGCTGGCGATGCGGGTCCGGTTCAGCCCGATAATCCAGTTGCCGGCACCGAGGAAAACCAGCATCAGACCGGCCATGATGCGCCAATCCTTGTAGACATCGGGCAGCTTCACGATCCTTTGAGGATAAGGCGGCAGCATCTGGAAAACAACGCGGGCCGAGGGCATCTCCGGGTAGGGGGCGTTCGCGAACGCCCCGTCGAATCTTGATCGCGCAAAGCGCATCCATTCTGCGTCTCCGCGAGTTGCGCGTTGCGTGCGTAAAACCGCTACGGCTATCATGTTGCTTCGGAATCAGAATGCAGAATCAAGGTGACCCGCGAGACCAGGCGGACGTGAGCCCGCGACTGGAGAAGCTGCTGGAGCGTTTCGACCGCGGCGACAAGGTCGCGCTCGCGCGCCTAATCACGCTGATCGAGAATCATGCTCCGGAACGCAATGCTGTAATCGAGCGCATCTACTCGAAAACCGGCCACGCGCACATCGTGGGCATCACCGGGCCGCCGGGCGCGGGCAAATCGACGCTGGTCAACGTTCTGATCGCCAAGTATCGGGCGGTCGGGAAGCAAGTTGCAGTGTTGGCAATCGATCCATCGAGTCCATTCTCCGGTGGCGCGGTGCTGGGCGACCGGGTCCGTATGACCGATCATTACAAGGACTCCGGCGTTTACATCCGCAGCATCTCATCGCGCGGAAGCCACGGTGGGCTGAGCCGCGCCGCGCGCGAGATCGTGAAATTGCTCGATGCGTTCGGCCACGACATCATCATGATCGAGACGGTTGGCGTCGGACAGACTGAACTCGGAATCATGGATCTGGCGGACACCACCGTGGTTGTCACGGTGCCCGAGGGCGGCGACGCGGTCCAGGTGATGAAGGCCGGGCTGAACGAGATCGCCGATGTTTTCGTGGTCAACAAGGCCGACCGCGATGGTGCCGATCGCATCAAGGCGGAATTGGAGCTCAACGTTCATCTGCGCCCCGTGGGCGGATGGAGCCCGCCGGTATTGATGACGCAAGCGGCGGCAGACAAAGGCGTCGATCGCCTGGTGGAGTCGATCGCGAAACATGGCGAGTACCTGGCTGCCCACCAGGATCCTGCGCGCGACGCCGAGCGCCGCACGGTTGAACTTATCGAAGTACTCAGCGGCGAACTCGAGGATCGCGCGGTGCGCGCGCTCAAGAGTGGCCGTGAGGACGGCTTGATGGCCACCGTGCGCGCGGGGCAGACCAATCCCTACGGCGCGGCGCGCAAAATTCTCGAAGATCCCGCCAAGCTCGTCGAGCTGCTCGCGACCGACAATAACGGGAGCCGTCAGTAGGATGGCCGAGGACAAGCGCAAATCCCGGGGACGGCTCTTCGCGATCGGCGACATTCACGGATGCCCCGACGAGCTTGCCGCAATCATCAAGGCCATCGCACCGCGCGAAGATGACACGGTGGTTTTTGTCGGCGACTACGTGGATCGCGGCCCCTCCGCGCGCGACGCAGTGGAGATCGTCCTCGATGCGCAAAAAGGACCCGCCGAAGTCGTGACCCTCAAGGGCAATCATGAAGACATGATGCTGTCCTACCTTGGCTTCCCCGGCCATTATGGCGAATCGTTTCTATTCAACGGCGGCGCGGCGACGATGGACAGCTACGGCATCGGCGAGAGCGACCTCGATCATGCGGTCGAACGCATCCCCGATGAGCACCTGAAGTTCTACCGCAATCTATCACTCAGCTATTGGCGCCCTCCGTATTTCTTTGTGCACGCCGGGATTCTTCCCGCGCGTCAACTCGAGGAACAGGACCCGGAAGATCTGCTCTGGATTCGACAGGAGTTCATCGTCAACTCACACGAGGTCGGCGCGATCGTGGTCTTCGGGCACACTCCGATGCGAGGTGTGATGATCGATCTGCCGTACAAATTGGGCATCGACACCGGGTTGGTCTATGGCGGCAAATTGACCTGCCTGGAATTGAACGAAGGCGTCATTTACCAATGCGAACGTGGCAGCATGAAGGTAAAGGCGCGCCAGACCCCGCTGCGCTGAAGCGGAGCGTGCTCTTTCTCGGGCGCAATGCTCTCGCTATTGTGATGGGTTCGTGGCGACGTAGCTCAGTTGGTCAGAGCATGCGGCTCATATCCGCAGTGTCGTAGGTTCGACTCCTACCGTCGCCACCACCTGCCCAATTCTCATCCGAGAGCCCTCCCCCGCCACACCTGGTGCGAAGCCGCCACCCTCTCCAAAGTGGAAAGGGCTAAAGGATGGAGGACATCATTTGCGGCGAGGATACGGTTCAACCAGGTTGCTCTTCCTTCTTCAGCATCGCGAGGAGATCCTGGTAATGCTTCGGGAGCGTGACGGTGCCGCGCATCGCGACCGGAATCGGATAGCGCACCCCGCCCTTCTGCGTCCCCTCGAGGCCCTCCAGAACTTCGTCGGCGCGATTCCATGGCATCGTGAAAACCATCTCGGTGTCCTGCGCCATACCGAAAACGCGGTCACCGTTGCATGGCAACACCACCTTCGGCTCGCCGGTCATGATGGTCTGGATGACGATTTCCGCGCAATCCAGGCGCCCGCCAGTGGTGCTCTCGATTCTGCCGCCGCGCTTGAAGAGCGCCGCATTGACCATTCGCATCACCTGCGCGCTGTTGCCGTATACCGCAATGACGTCAGGCTCGAAGGTCGCACGCGCGATTGGCGCGATGCATACGTAGTCGTAGGCGCCAGGCGCGAACTTCCAGGTCTCCGCTTCGAGCTTGGTCGCGGCTGACTCGTCCTCGCAATACATTCCGACCGCGGCGAAGCCCTTGAGGTATGCGTCGTTGGGTTTGCGAAAGCCGAACGCGATTGCCGACAGCGGGCAAATCACATCGTCCTTGCCGACCGCAATCGCCCATCCATAACGGCGCGCGACGCCGATCGATTGGCATACGATCCAGTTCTCATTGAAGTTACGGCTCGGGACCTTGACGCCCTCCGGAACAGCTTCGCCAGGGCGAAGCATGCGGACTGCGAGTGGAAAAGTATCCGGCCTCACATAGCGCGCGATCGCTTCATCGAGCTTCTTCAGCCTGCCACCGGTTTGTTCGTCCATAGCCGCATACTAACTCGGAATCCTATTCGATGTCGCGGTCTGATTTTCGTCGAACAGGACCTCGCGCGCGCGAATCCACAGATAGAGAAGGATCAGCACCGCCCCGATACCGAGTAATCCGGAAACCCGCACATTGTGCGCCTGCGAAATATCATCCATGTACGAAATCATGAAGATGAGACGGCTGACCACCACCTCGAGCATGTAGATGAGAGCAAACCAGAGTCCCGATTTCCTTTCAGCCGCGAGCCCGAACGCAATCGCAGAGATTGCGGCTGCCTGCGCTACCATCGCAATTCGCGCCGCGAGGCCTTCGAACTTCATCCCCAGCGCGATTGTTTGAAGCGGCATCGGCGAGAACGTGATATCGCGGATCACGATTTGCGCGACCAATGCTGCCGCCCAGAGCGCCGCGAGAAGCGCGACGAGCTTCAGATCGCGAGGCCATCGCGCGGGTTTTCTGTCGGTGGAGGCGGCCATGCTGGCGAGGCATTTCTATCAGACATCCGAGTCTGTTCAAGGGAGCGGGTTCAAGCGCGCGTCGCTTGCCGAGGCGCCGGGGCTCGATGATAATTCGCGCGAGAGGTCCTTGCATGAACGGCGTGCATGACATGGGCGGCATGGACGGCTTCGGTCCGATGCAGATCGAACCGAACGAGCCGGTCTTTCACGAAGCCTGGGAAAAACGGATGTACGGGATCGCGATGGCGACGCTGGCGGGGCTAGAGTTCCGCAACACTGACGAGTTCCGGCATGCGATCGAGCGGATTCCCGCGCCGGTCTACCTCGATTCCAGCTACTACGAGCGATGGCTCAATGCGTTGATGACGTTGCTGGTGGAGAAGAAGCGCGTCACCCGCGAGGAGCTCATCGCGGGAGGTGCGGCTCCGGTCGCTCCTGCCCAGGACGCGAATTTGTTTCGCGGCGTCGCGCCTTCGGCCAAGCCACGCAAGGCCCGATTTGCGGAAGGCGACCGCGTCGTCGCACGCAACATCAATCCGACCGGACATACCAGGTTGCCCCGCTACGTACGCGGGAAGCGCGGGGTGATTTATCGGGATTGGGGCGTGTATGTTTTCGCTGACAGCAACGCGCATCATGGCGGCGATCGCGCACAGCACGTCTATTCGGTGACCTTCACGGCGCGCGAGCTATGGGGCAATGACGCGTCGCCTCGCGATACCCTGCGCATCGATTTGTGGGAGGACTACCTCGAGGCCGATGGCGCCGCCAAACCGGCGAAGAAGAGGCCTCGCGTCGTCACGCGATCGAAACGAGGAAAGCAACGATGAGCGGAAAGCATGTCACGGTCCCGACCGGCGCCGCGTTGCGGGTGAAAGCGCTGGAAACCATCCTCGAAGAGAAGGGCCTCATCGATGCGGCCGCGCTCGATTCGATGGTCGATATGTACGAGACCAAGGTCGGCCCTCGCAACGGCGCACGCGTCGTCGCCAAGGCCTGGACTGATCCCGCATTTCGCAAGCGTCTGCTGGAGAACGCCACCGCCGCGGTCGCGGAACTTGGCTATGGCGGACCCGAAGGCGGCCATCTGGTGGCGGTAGAGAATACCTCGAAGGTGCATAATCTCGTCGTGTGCACGCTGTGCTCATGCTACCCGTGGCCGGTCCTGGGGCTGCCGCCGGTTTGGTACAAGAGCTTCGCTTATCGCTCCCGCGCGGTGCGCGATCCGCGAGGCGTACTCAAGGAGTTCGGCGTCGAAATTCCCGAGGGGGTGGAGGTCCGGGTCTGGGATAGCAGCGCCGAACAGCGCTACCTCGTGATTCCGCAACGTCCAGCGCGCACCGAACGAATGACCGAGGAACAGCTTGCCGAACTTGTCACCCGCGATTCGATGATCGGGGTGGCGCTGGTGAAGGCGCGCGCATGAAGCCTGGCAGCCTTGAAGAATTGCTCGCGGGCACACCGCTGGAGAAGGAACTCACTTTCAGCGCGCCATGGGAAGCGCGTGCATTCGCGATGGCGGTGCGGCTGAGCGAGTCGGGCGTATGCACCTGGGATGAATTTCGCGCTCATTTGATTGCGGAAATCGGCAAAGCTGACAAAGTGCGCGCCCACGGATGGGTCGAGGATGGCGAAGGCTACTACACCTATTTTCTGCGCGCGCTGGAAAAGCTGCTAGGTGAGAAAAATATCATCGATGCTTCCGCACTGGAGGCGAAGATGCGCGAGATCGGCGAAATCGATCACGATGATCACGATCACTAAGTCACGCGAACGACGCTCCGACCACTAGGCGTTCTTGCCCTGCTTGCCCTCGATCCACTGAAACATCAGGGTCTGGTAGTACTGCAGGTTCGCGCCGAGCAGGAAAACCTTCGGGTTGCCCTCGATCCTGGCATACACCGCGGTATGGGTCGGGTTTTCGTTGCCGAAGAAAATGTTTATCGGCGGCTTTTTCGGAGTCTCGAGAATCAACTCGCCCTTGGGCTGATCGAGTCCGAATTCCGCGAGGTCGTTGGGATTGGTCGAAACCACTTCGACCGTCTTGGCGCCCTGCAGCAGATCCGCCAGTGCCTTCATGAGATCCTGCGGCACAAACTTTCCATCCGGCTCGACTACCTTGTATTGACCATCGGATCGCCGCGCGTAATGCACCTTCTCAGCGCCACGCGTCACCGTGATCGAATCGATACCGCCTGGTAGATCGAGCAGACTTTCCGTCTGTGACACCGCGGCGATGTCTCTGAGCCGCAGCTCGGGGCGATCAACCAGGTAGTAGTAAGGCAGCAGGATCGCGATCAGAACTGTGAAGATGATGGCGCTGCGCGGGCTCATACGAAGAATCTCCTGCGCACGAAGACCGTCGCACCGATTAGAAACAGCAGTAGCGGCTGCGCGATGGCGCCTAGATACATAAGGTGGTTGGCGTTCTGCTCGCTGATGAAGAATCCCGCGGTGCCTCCCGAATTCAGGCGTTCGCGGCTGGCGATGAGAATTTCGTCATTCGCCATTTCGTTCATCACGCTCACCGCCATGTCGCGGTTACCGAGCATCTCGATGAACTGATTGGACGGAAACACGGTGCTGCCGAATCCGACGATCCGCGCCATATTCTGCACCGGCACGTGCATCTCGCCATTGACTGCGAAATCGACCTCGCATCCCACCGCGATCGGTCCCTTGATATCGCGGCCGGATTGGAATTCCGTAATGCCGGTGGTGAGCGCCTTGGGATCTCCCGAGGCCCAGCTTTCATGCGAGGACCGCAGGAAGTCACTGCTGCGATCGAAGACCAGCCCGTCGGGCGCCTTGTCTCCGGTTTTGCCGGTGATGGCGATGCCGCGCGCCATCGAGAGCACGGCCGGCGCGGTCATCGCGCGCGTCATCGGATTCTCCTTTGAGAAAAGGGGAATCTGAGTCGTCAGGATTTCGCCGGCCGACAATCGATAGGCCGGATCCACCACCACCTGATCGAGGAAATCCATGTAGTAGGTCTTGAGGAACTTCACCAGGCTAGGCGAGCCGTAGGGATCGATGAACGCGATGAAGTGTCCGCCCCTGGCGAGATACTTCGCCAGCGAGGCCAGCTCCTCGGGAAGGAAATCCTTGCGCGGTCCGAGCGCAACGACCACCGTGGCATCCTCGGGAACCCCGCCGGCAAACAGCGAGACATTGTCGATCTGGTAGTTGTTCTGCTCGAGTTGTCCGCGCCATTGCGAATAGCCCAGCGTGTGGTCGGTGTCGAACAAGTCCCGCTCACCGTGGCCGACGGTGAAATAGATGTGCTTGTTGGCGACGTGCGAAATTTGCAGCAGCGCCGGAATCAGCAGCTCGGAGCGCGAGTTGTCGAAATCGCGCCGCCGTCCTTCCGATTCCACGATCACCTCGCCGTAGGTCGATACGCCGTATTGGCGCGCCAGTCCGGGCGATTTGTTGACGTCGATCACCTGATAGGTCACCAGCGGCGTATAGGCCGCGACCTGGAACAGCAGGTCCGCGAGCTCCAGGTACGAGGCGTCCTCGGTCCTGATGAACGCCATCACTTTGACCGGCTGCTTGATTCCGTCCAGCACACGCTTGTCGAAGTCGGATAGCGAATAACGCTTGTTAGGTGTCAGATCCCATCGGATGTTGTGATCGAAGATGATCAGGTTGGCGATACCGAATAGCGCGGCGAGCGCTACCGCGGTGTAAATCACGATGACCCAGTTCAGCCACAATCCGTGGCGGCCCTGAGCGGTGGTTACCTCCGTCCCGTCCACTTGCGTGCCTCCATCGAACGCATCGTCAGGAACAAAAAGAAGGTGGTGAAAAATATGAAGTAGGTGACCGAGTACAACTCGATAACGCCCTTGGCAAAACCGTTGAATTGATCGAACAGCGACAGCATCCGCAAAACGTCCAGGGTGCCGGACTGGAAGGCGGATTCGTTCCAATTGAGGATCCACAGCAGGAACAGCAGCACGATAGTCGCGATTCCCGCGATCACCTGGCTCTCGCACAGGGAGGAAATGAACAGTCCGCACGCGATAAACGCGCATCCGAGCAGCACCAGGCCGACGTATCCCGAGAGCATCGGAAACAGCGCAAACGAATGGATGGAATAAATGAAGATCGGATACAGCGACGTCAGCCCGAGCATCAGCAGGAAAATCACCACTGACGCGAGAAATTTTCCGCCCAGGATTTCGCTGTCGCGCAACGGATAGGTGTACAGCAGCTCGACCGTGCCGAGCTTCCGCTCCTCGGCAAATTGCCGCATCGTGATGAAGGGAATCGTCATCAGCAGGCCGAGCCGAATGTCCGTAAACAGCAACGTCCAGTAGTTCTGGATGATATCGCGCGAGAACGAGATGGTGATGAAGAATTTCAGGTCGGTATACGCGTACCATCCTGCCAGCAGGAGGAAGATGCCTCCGATGATGTACACCAGCGGGAACGCGAAGTAGGAGCGCAGCTCCTTGCGCATCACCGCGAACATCCTGCCGAAGGAAAAGCCGGTTCGCGTCGCACCCACTCCGGCGCGTTCCTCGCGCGCGGCTGCGGCTCCCAGCGTTACTGCAGTATCTGCCATCGATTACCTCGAAACTGGAATTCCGATTTCCCTAAAGTCCCGCCCCGGGCCGTTCTTCACTGGTGACGATTCGCATGAAGAGATCTTCCAGGCTTAGCGCAACCGGTTTGATCTCGAGCAGGTTCCATCCATGCTGCACGATAGTGGCCGCCATCGCTCCGCGAATCTGATCGCCCTGCCCGCTGGAAAATGCCACGAAGCTGCACACGCCATTCTGCGGCGCATCGCCGACGCGCTCTTCGACCTTCTGCACCCCCGCGATACTGCGGAGAGCGTTTTGCACCGAATCCTTGGGGCCCGCAACCGTGATGATGCTCTGCTCGTTACCCTGCAGTTTGGCGGTGAGTTTTTCCGGAGTGTCCTGCGCCACAATCCGGCCCTTGTCGATGATGACGACGCGGCGACAGGTCATCGTGACCTCGGGCAGGATGTGGGTTGAGAGCAACACCGTCGAGCGGCCGGCGAGCGAACGGATCAAATCGCGAATCTCAACCACCTGACGCGGATCGAGTCCTACCGTTGGCTCGTCAAGGATCAAAACCTCGGGATCGGCCAGGATCGCCTGCGCGATGCCGACCCGCTGTCGATATCCCTTGGACAACTTGCCAATCAGTTTCTTGCGGACCTCGGCCAGCCCGCAAATCTTGATCGCAAACTCCATCCGATCGCGAGTAGTCCTGGAATCGAGTCCGCGCACGCGCGCTGCAAACTCCAACAACGCCACCACGCTCAGATCGGGATAAAGGACCATGTTTTCTGGCAGGTATCCGACTCGGCGTCGCGTTTCCAGCGAATGCTCCGCGACGTCGAGGCCGCCAATCAGCGCGCGACCTGAAGTGGGCGGAAAGAACCCCGTCAGGATGCGCATCATGGTGGTCTTGCCTGAGCCGTTAGGCCCGAGCAGCCCGATGATTTCGCCCTTCTCGACTTTGAAAGAGACGTGGTCGACCGCGAGGGTCGGCCCGAAGTACTTGGTAAGGCCCTGGACCTCTATCATCAGATTGTTTTTCTTGCCCCGTGAGAGACTTTCATTCTATGAACTGAAAACCGGAACTGTCAATTCGATTTCTAAGCTGGTCGTCGCAGGCTATTCTGGGCGCATGGGACGAGTAATCGCGGCGGTTGTCATCGTCACTACCATTGCGGGCGGAATTTTCTACTGGAATTGGTACACCCAGGGCGAAGAATACAAAAAGGATCAGCAGCGCATCTCAGAACTTCAGCAGCAGACCGAGGCGCTCAAACAACAGACCGAGGCTCTGAGCACCGAAAACGAACGGCTCAAGTCCGAGCTGGCAAAAGTACAAGCTGAACAAGCGAGCCTCGCCGCGCAAAACGACGCCCTCAACAAAGCCATCGGAGCCTATAAGTCAACCGGCAAGATGCCGGAACTAAAGTTACCCTATCCGCCGAAGTGAGCGAGCGCCTGCTCGGGCGTCTGGCAAGCCACGACACGAGATCCTCGCGCGATTTGTTCCCGATCGCGCGAAACCAGGGTCGTCGCGTATCGATCGGCAACCGCGACGTAAGTCGCGTCAGACCCGCGTAGACGATACGTCGCGGCGATATCTGCCGTGTGCCGCGCCATACTCGCGCTGAGCGGGACGAGCATCATATGAGGAAGTGACGCGATCGTACTCGCGTAAAGGAGAGCTGCGTCCCTGTCATCGGTAGTGCGGGCGATGGCGGAAGCAATCTCCGCGACCACCAAAGTGGGAACAACCAACGGAGCGCTAGCCTGTTCGATCGCGCGCAAGAGCCGCACGCTCTCTGGATGTCCCGGTTCATGTGCGTTGGAAGCATTTAGGAACACGCTTGCGTCGATTGTGTAGCGGAAGCCTCTCGGCCTTGCTTCCTTGGGAAAACCTCGAGCAATTGTCCGGCTCGGGCTCATCGCTGACTTCGCATTTTGAAAAGTTCGCGCATCGCACTTTTTCCGCGACGAAATCCTTTTTCGAGTCGGCGTCCGGCTTCCCAGAAATTGGCCCAGGCCCTCTCCTCATCGTCGACGTCGGGAACTACGCCGTTGGTTCGTTCCAGCGGCAGAATAACGCCGATCGCTTTGCCGCGATGAGTAAGGACGAATGACGCGCCCGAATCGCGTACTTCGCGCAGGATGCGCGCCGCATGCGTCTTCAATTCGCGTACCCCGACCGGTTGCTGGACGCTCGGCTGTCGAGGCTTTCTCTTGCGGGACGCAATGTGGTCGCTCATGTGGTCACATTAGTCGATGCACTCGAGGCGGGCAAATCGGAAGCCCCCGCATCACGCCTTCCGATTCATTTCCGGAATCAACGAAGCGCTGCTTCTCAGTCGACGGAGAATCTCGGATCAACAAGCCGAAACGCGGGATCCGCGCAACCGCCAATAGGGAAGTGCCACATCGCTTGCCTCAATGTTAAGGAAGCCATTTCACTTTTCCACGTCCCTCCGATGTAGCTCGGGAAGCACGTAGCGTTGCCACTCCGCCAGATGAGCGAGGCTGCGCAGGTCGGGCATCCGATCGAGATAAACCTCGCCCTTGAGATGGTCGGTCTCATGCTGGATGACCCGCGCGTGAAAATCCTCGGCGATGAAATCCAGCGTCTCGCCGTTGCGCCCGAGCGCCTTGACGTGAACCTTCTTGAACCGTGGCACGCTGCCGCGCATATCCGGGATGCTGAGGCATCCTTCGAAGTCGTCGATCTTTTCGGTTTCGAGAACCGTAACTACCGGGTTGATGATGTAAGTGAGCGGCACCACCGGCATTTCGGGGTAGCGCGGATGCCCTTCGACTTCCAGCACCGCGACCTGCAGCGGCAGATGCACCTGGGGGCCCGCAAGGCCAACGCCAACATACTCGTGCATCGTTTCGACCATGTCGTCGAGCAGCTTCTGAAAATCGTGGGTGGCAATTTTATCCACCGCGACCGGCTGAGCTTTGGTTCTGATTACTGGATGACCGAGACGCGCGACTTTCAGAATCATGAATTCATCTCGCTTTCGAGGTGTAATTTGCGCGAATTGTACCGGCTTGGCCGAAATGCCGAAATGACGCGCATGGATGTCATAAATATTCCAATCCGTCACTTAAACCTCGCGCGATAGAATTCCCCGGTGCTCCCGTTCGTCGAAATCACATACCGCCCTCGACGCCCAAATCGAGGCCCGAAGGGGTCGCGCCGCGCCACGGCGCAGCCGTACCTGAGGGAAGCGAAGCGGAGTCGAGGGAGATCGACAAAGGAGTACGCAATGAACGAAGATCGTTTGAAGGGCAAGTGGAATCAGATCAAAGGCGAACTGAAGAAAAAGTGGGGCAAGCTCACCGACGACGACCTGACGTACGGCGAGGGCCACGTCGACAAGATGATCGGTCGCATCCAGGAGCGGACTGGCGAAAAGAAAGAGGAAATCCAGCGATTTTTCGATCGCTACATGGATGAGAAAGAAGACAACGCCGGCATGAGGCACTAATCCTCCGGCGCCTGGGCGCACTGATTCGAATCATGAACGCCGCGCCCTGGTTGTAGGTCAGACCGCAAGGCGGTTCGCGGATCCAATTCGCGAACCGCCTTTTTTTCGCTTTCGAACCTGTGACGCCTGCCGCGCGCGCGATACTCTCTGGGGCGCGGAGGGAATTTCGATGAGCGATCTCGTTTGCGAAAAACAAAATCACGTCGCGGTCATCAAACTGAATCGGCCCGACCGGATGAACGCCATCAGCGCCGAGATGCTGACCGCGCTGGGCACCAGCCTCGCGGAATTCGACAAGGACTCGCAGGTCCGCGCCATCATCTTGACCGGCGAAGGACGCGGCTTCTGCAGCGGGCTCGATTTGAAAGACACTGCGGCCGGACGCGGGATCGGCGGCTCGCTCGGAGCCGGCGGTGCATCCCACATCAGCACCCTTGAAATCCCGACCGTCACACTTAACCGCATCGACGTGCCGGTGATATGCGCGCTCAATGGCCCCGCGGCCGGCTACGGCTTCGACCTCGCGCTCGGATGCGATATGCGCCTCATCAGCGATCGCGCAAAGCTCGCTCCGGCGTTCGCCAAGCGCGGCATCGTTCCCGAAAGCGGCGGCACCTGGTATCTGCCGCGGCTGATCGGATGGGCGCGCGCATGCGAGATCGGTTTCATCGCCGAGGAGATCTCACCCGAGCGCGCCCTGGAGCTGGGCCTGGTCAACAAGATCGTTGCGCACGATGCGTTGATGACCGAAGCACATGCGTGGGCCGAGAAAATCGCCGCCAACGCTCCGCTTGCAATCCGCGCGATGAAGCGGCTGTTCCGTCACGGCCTGAGCGAGGATTTCGAATCGCATACGCATCATGTGCTGATGCAATTGATGCTGCTGTTCAAATCGCAGGATGTCGGTGAGGGCATCAAGGCCTTCCTCGAGAAGCGCGAGGCGAAGTTCACCGGCCGCTAGCCGATGCCGCCACGAGTCCACCAGTTTTACGCGATCGCGTTCGTGGAAAACCTTTCGCTACGCGCCATCGCGCCAAGTTTTCCGACCGCGCGGGTTTCGCCCCACGAAATCTACATTCGGGTAGACCCGGACGGCGGCGTCTATATCTACCCATTCGGTGCGGTGGTGATGCACGATGTTCCACCCGACCGGCGCGAGGCTGAACTCGCCAAGCTTCAGCGTGCGCGCCCCGGCCTGACCGCGCAGGTGATTCGCGAAGACTACTCGGTACTCGAGGATCCCTCCTTTACCACCGGCATCCAGGACGGCACTTTGCACGTCGATCGCTTTACCCCCGGCCGCGCCGCGATCGTCGCACTTACCATGGCGCAGAGCGCCGCGATGGAATATTACGAGCGCATCGTCGAGGCGCTCTTCGAACGCACCAACGTGCTGGCCGAGCGGCTCGAAAAGAAAGGCACCGTGCCGTTCAGTACACGCCCGCTGCATCGCTTCATTGGCGAGGCGATCACGACCCGCACCGAGGTGCTTTCGATTTTGCATCTGCTCGACAAGCCGGATGCGACCTGGGACGACCCGGCAATGGATCGCATCTACGATGATCTGCGTGCGGAATTCGATCTGATCGATCGCTATGCAGCCCTGGAGTCGAAACTGCGCAGTATCCAGGAGGCGCTCGAACTAGTGCTCGACGTGGCGCGCGATCGCCGGCTGGTGACCCTCGAGCTGGTGGTCGCGCTGCTGATCCTGATCGAGCTGTTCTTGATGGCAGCGCCGTTCGTTTAGGTCACTGTCGAAGCGACCATGACAACTGAAGATTTACATTTGCTGGGGCGACTCGCAGTCGCACTCGCGATCGGACTGCTGATGGGCCTCGAGCGCGGATGGGAATATCGCCAGCTCCCCGAAGGCGGCCGCGTCGCCGGCATCCGCACCTTCGGGTTGATAGCGCTGCTCGGCGCGATCGCGGTTCAGCTCGGCGGCCCCTATCACGAACTCTTTCTCGCCGCCGCCGTCCTCGCGGTCGCGATGCTGATGGGAATCGGGTACTGGCGCGACGCGCGTGACTCCGAAGACGTAAGCATCACCACTTCGATCGCCGCGCTGGTCGCTTTCAGCCTCGGCGCGTTGGCCGGGCTCGGTCATCTGACGATGGCGTCGTCGGCCGCGGTGGTGGTGACGATGATTCTCGGCTTCCGCATCGAGCTGCACAGCCTGGTCGCGCATATTGAACGGGAGGAACTAACCGCGACGCTGCGGCTGTTGCTGATCACGGTGGTGGTACTGCCCATCCTGCCCAATCGCCCAATGGGACCGTGGCAGGCATTCAATCCCTATCAAATCTGGTGGATGGTGGTGATGATCGCCATCATCTCGTACGTCGGCTACTTCGCCAACAAATACCTGGGCGAGCGGCGCGGCTTAATCGTCACCGGACTGTTCGGCGGAATGACTTCCTCGACCGCGGTAACTCTGACCCTTTCGCCGATCGCTAAAGCGCGCAAGCAGGAGCGTGAGGTGGTGGCGGCGGCCATTCTGGCCGCGTCGGCGATCATGTTCCCGCGGATGCTCATCATCGCCGCTGTGGTGGATCGCGCGGTTGCATTGAGGATCGCACCTGCGCTGGCAGTTGCCACCCTGCTGACCGGTGCAGGCGCCGGATGGTTCGCGTGGAAATCGCGCAACGCCGAACTCAAGCCACCCACCACCGAACTACTCATCCGCAATCCGCTGGATTTTTGGTTCGCGCTGAAGTTCGGCCTGCTGCTCACCGCCATCATGGTCACCAGCCGCGCGGCGGAAACCCTGCTCGGAGACCGCGGGCTGTTCACCGTTGCCACTATTTCGGGGCTGGCCGACGTCGATGCGATCACGCTCTCGGTCTCGTCGATGGTGAGCCAGGGTCAGGCGGTTCTCGAGGCGGCCGCGATCGCAATTTTGATTGCCGCGGGCGTCAACACTCTGGTGAAACCCGCGCTGATGACGTTCATCGCGGGACTGCGCGCCGCAGTTCTGGTGTGGATTCCCTTGCTGATCGCCCTAGCGGGCAGCGCGGCAGTTGCCTGGATGTGGCGCTAGGCGAATTCTCGCGCGGAGGCGGCAAACGAGCGCGCGGCGGTGCCGGTCTGGCGGCGTTTCCAATCCAGCGCGCGGGCGAGTCCGAACAGACCTAAAACGCCGAGCACATTGATGGCAACCAGTGTCGGGCTGGTTGCATCACTCTCCGATACCGCGACGTATCCCAGGACGCTGAGCACGATGCCGACCCCGTAAACCGGCAGCGAATTTCGCCCGCACGCGAGGAACAGGCTCGCGGCGCGCGTCGAAAAGAACTTCGCCTGCTTGGGAACCACGAATGCGAACAGGTAGAGCAGCGCAACCACGTTCGCCACCCGCAATGGGGACAGGAAGGTTCTCTCGGCGGGCCACAAATAGATGTTAAACAATGCGCTACCCTGTTCGCTGGCCGTCCAGGGCGCCGCGGCAAAGAGCGCGAAAATCGTGAATCCGGCCGCCAGCGTCAACCATACCCACTGATACCGCTCGCGGTCGCTTCCGGTTTCGAAGCCGACTTTTCCGAAATGTCCGGTCACAATTCCGATGGTATAGAGGAATTGCCACGCGAACGGATTGAAGGTCCATCCGAGCCCGTCGTGACCGGCGCTCAGGTTGAAACCCGTCATCCGGACTATCGCGTAAATCAGGCCGGAAACCAGCAGCGCGGCCCAGGGATCACGCTTCACGAAATATATGATGACCGGCGCCGCGGCGAGCAGGATGAGGTAGAGCGGCAGGATGTCGAGAAATTTGGGCAGATACGAAAGCGTCAATGCTCCGACCACGTAATGGCGTGGATCCGCAAACAGCGGCTTCACCTGCAGAAAATCCACATAGTCAACGCGCACGAAATGCAACGCCGCAAGCCGTACCAGGAATACCACGCTGAAAAACAACAGCAGGTGCGCGCCGTAGATTTTCGAAAGCCGTCGGCCGACCGCCGCACAGCATGCCTTGAACCCGGAACGATCCAGCTTTGAGCCATAGGCGAGGTAGGAAGAGATTCCTGAAATCAGGACGAACACCTCGGACGCATCGCAAAACGCCCACTTGCGCAGCGTCCAATGCGAAACCGGGTTGCCCGGCACATGATCCATAAAGATGAAAATGAGCGCCAGGCCGCGACAAAAATCGAGCCGATAATCCCGCTCGCTTTCCTTTTTCATGCTTCCTGCCAACGTCGAAGAATTCAGCAAAGATTCACCGTATCTGAGCATAACCATGATTACTGTTGCGCGCACCCGTTCTGGCTCTGCAGTTGCCCCGAAGGCTCCCGTTCCAGCTTCAAATCCACCGTCATGGTCTGCCGGCTCCCAAAACTTCTATATACCCCGCGTAGCGGAGTCACGTCGGAATAATCGCGGCCTACCGCAACCTTGATGTGGCGCGCGTCGGTAATGCAACCGTGGGTGGGATCGAATCCCGCCCATCCGTGGGTCGGTAACTGCGCCTCGATCCAGGCATGACTCGCCTGCGATTCCAGCGGCACCTGCTGCGAGGCCCCCGCCGACGGCGCCAGGTAGCCCGAAACGTAGCGGGCCGGGACTCCCGCCAGGCGCAGGATCGCGATGGTAAGATGCGCGAAGTCCTGGCATACCCCGGCGCCGGTGGTCAGGATTTCGTCGGCAGTCGAGTGAACCCGGGTCACACCGGGTTCGTAGCTGAACTGATCGCGCACAAAGGCTGCGACGTGCTGGACATATGCTCCGACATCGTCGGTGCGCTGCGGCCGCGCAATCCAGAAAAATTTTCGCATCCGCTCGCTGAACGGCACGAAGGGGCTGGTGCCGAGAAAATCGTATTCGGACTGAGTCCTGGCGAGGTCGTCATGCAGGAACTCTTCGAATGACATCGAGGGCGGCAGCGCGCCCTGCTCGATAGTGGATTGCACCAGTGAGCGCGCCACAATCGTCAGGGACTCGTGCTGCTCATGGATCGAAAATGCGTGGACGTGGTTGCCGTAGTAGTCGTCGAATTCAAAGAATGACGCCGCGGGCTCCACTTCGAGCGCGAACTCGAGGCACTTCTGCCCGGCGCTATCGAGGGGGCGCATCCGGGCTTCATTGTGAGACTGGTAGGCGGGAGCGTCGTAGGTGAAGCGCGTGGTATGGCAAATCCGCAGGAGCATTTACACCGACTTCATAAAGCGACTACTCGGCCTTCAAATACATATCATAAATTTGCGCGAAGATTCCGTCGCACGATTCCTGCACATGCAGCAGGAATTCGTGCAGTCCGCGCTCGACTGCCTCGGGCGCTTTCTCCAACTGCAAATCGTCGAGCAGCTCGCGGACGCCCCGGGGAGTCTCGCGCGGCGCCTCGCCCTTGCTCGCGATGCGCCGCAATGAAACCTCCAGCGATTCGATCGAGTAGCGCGCCGAACGCGGAAAGGTCGGATCGAACAGCAGGATATCGATCACGTTGTCGAGCTTGATGGCGTTGCCGAAGCGCTTACGATAGGCCTCCAGCGCTGAGGCGCTGCGCAACACCCCGGCCCATTGCAAAAGGTCGGCGGCGCCTCCAATGTCCTCCAGCCGCGGCATCAGGAAGTGATACTTGACATCCAGCATCCGCGATACTTCCTCGGCGCGTTCCAGCATGATGCCCAGCCGCATGAAATCGTACGCAAGGTCACGCGGCAGGGTGCTCTGGCGAATGCCGGAAATCCGGTAGAAGCAATCCTTCAAGTCCGAGAAGAACGAATAGACCCCCGGGGCGACAAACAGTTCGGGCGTCCAGGTCTGCGCCGCGAGGTAGAGCGTATTCACGTCGAGCCAGAATTCCGACGAGACGTAGTGGCGCAGCGAGCGCAGGTTGTCGCGCGCGACGTTGATGCAACTGCGAATCGAGTTGGGATTTTCCAAATCGAGGGTGAAGAAGTCCAGCACCGAACTCTCGTCGGCGATCGAATGACGTTTCGCGAACGGCTCGATCTCGCCGAAAATCGCCAGCAGCGGTTCCCATGGCGCGCTGTCCCGCGGCGGCGTCTCGATCAGCAGATGATAGTTGACGTCGACCAGGCGCGCGCGCCACTCGGCGCGTTCCAGATTGCGCGCGGCCCAAAACAGATGGTCGGCAATTCGTCGCAGCACTATGCGCCGAGCACCCAGGTATCCTTGCTGCCGCCGCCTTGCGATGAATTGACCACCAGCGATCCCTCGCGCAACGCGACCCGCGTCAGTCCTCCCGGCAACACCCGAGGCTTCGCGCCCAGCAAGACGAACGGCCGCAAATCGACATGGCGCGGCTGCAGATGCGGCACTCCCTCGGCGTCGGTGATCATGGTCGGATGCACCGATAGGCTGATAACCGGTTGCGCGATGAAATTACCCGGATTGGCCAGCACCCTCGCGCGGGTTTCTTCCAGCACCTTCTCGCTGGCATGCGGCCCGATCACCACGCCGTACCCTCCAGACTCGCCGGTCGGCTTGATGACGTAGCGATCGATGTTGCTCAGCACGGTTTCGCGCTGGTCGCGATCTCTCATCAGAAAAGTTTCGACGATCGGCAGGATCGCTTCCTCGCCCAGGTAGTAGCGAATCATCGCGGGAGTGTATGCATAGATGGCCTTGTCGTCGGCGACTCCGGTACCGATTCCGTTAGCGATCGCGGCATTGCCCGCGCGCAAGACCGCGGTCAGTCCCGGCACCCCCAGCATCGAGTCGGAACGGAACACCAGCGGGTCGAGGAAGTCGTCATCGACGCGCCGATAGAGCACATCGATCTGGCGCAGGCCGTGGACCGTCTTCATGTAGAGTTTGTGATCCATGCAGACGAGGTCCTGGCCCTCGACCAGCTCGATGCCCATCTGCTGGGTGAGGAACACGTGCTCGAAGAAAGCCGAATTGAACGGACCGGGCGTGAGCAGCGCGATAGTCGGCCTGGAGTTGCCATGCGGCGCCATCTCGCATAGCGACTGCAACAGGTCGGCAGGATAGCGCTCGACACTGCGCACCTGGCTGGCGCGAATCAAATCGGGCATCAGGCGCGTCATCACGACCCGATTCTCGATGACATATGAAACGCCGGACGGGGTGCGAACGTTGTCCTCCAGCACCATGAAGCGGCCATCGGCGCCGCGCACGATATCGATGCCTCCGATGGTGACAAAATTGCCCAGCGGAGGCTTGATGCCGACCGCGGCGCGCCGGAATTGCGGGCATCCGAGCACCAGGTCTCGCGGGATGATGCCGTCGTTCATGATCGCGCCGGCGCCGTACACGTCGGCGACGAATGCATTGAGGGCGCGCAGGCGCTGAATCAAGCCGGCCTCGAGCCCGGCCCAGGTCTGGGCATCGATCACTCGGGGGATTGGATCGAAGGGAAAGATTCGTTCGACGCCGCGCTGTTCCCCATAGACATTGAAGGTGACGCCCATGCGGCGAAACATTATTTCGGCCCGCGAGCAAAGTTCACCCAACTGCCTCGGAGGCATCGAGAGGAGTGCGCGGGTGATGTGGCTACCCACCGGGCGCGGCGAATTCGCGAGTTCGACCATCTCATCGAATAGCCCCTCGCGACGTGGATATGCTGACCAAACAGGCACCGAAGTGCCCATTTCCGCGACGCTTGCACTCGCCATTTTCGTGTCCTGGCCCCGTCTCTTCAGAGATGCGCGAGGGTTCACGAGCTATGTCCGCGAAACTCGCGATCTACACAGCAAACGCGGTGCCTGAAAACGCCGCTATGTCTCGGTGGAAGATTAGCGCGCCTCTCCCGCGCGATCTTCACGCAAGAGAGGCGCGCTTCTGATACGAGAAAATCAATCGACCGGCGGATGCTTGTCCTTCCAGGGGCGCGCTTCCTCGAACTGCGCGGCGATCGAGATGATGCCGGCCTCGTCGTTTTGACGCCCAACGATCTGGAGCCCGATCGGCAAACCCGCCTTGGAAAATCCATTCGGCAGCGAAAACGCCGGCTGACCCGTCGCATTGAACGGGTAGGTGAACGATAGCCATGCGAATAATTCGCGCAGCCCTTCCTTGAGGTTCGATGGAAGCGTTCCCAGGCGCACGGCCGGACGCGTCAGCGTCGGCGTGATGAGCGCATCGAAAGGGGCGAGCTTCTGCATGATGTCGCGGCAGATGTTGTGCATCTGCGCGATCGCGTTGATGTAGTCGGCGGCTTTCACATCCTTACCCGCCTCCCATGTCGAGCGCACCACCGGATCCATCAGCTCGACATTTTCAACCGGCACCGAAGCGACGCCCGCGGGAATGATGATGCCCGAAACGCCGAGCAGCAGATTGGCCGGATCGAGCTTCACGTACTCAACCGAATGGCCCATCTCCTGGAAAGCCTTGAGTGCCGATTCGGTGGCGGCCGTCACCTCGGGATCGACTTTGCTCTCGGCGCTTTCCAGGATTGCCGCGAGGCGCAGCTTCTTGGGTCGCTTGCTGACCGCGGCGCTGAACGGTTCGCTCGGCGGCGGCGCCCAGTACGGATCGCCAACCACGGGACCCGCGAGCACGTCGAGGAACATCGCAACGTCGCGCACCGATCTGGCGATGGGACCGCTGGTGGCGAAGCCCGCCCATGCTTCGCCCGACACCGGCGAGAACGAGACCCGGCCGCGCGAGGGCTTGAGGCCAACCGCGCCGCAGCAACTCGACGGGATGCGAATCGAGCCGCCGCCGTCGCTGCCTTCCGCGAGCGGAGAGAGTCCCGCGACCGTGGCGCCTGCCGCACCGCCGCTCGATCCGCCCGCAGTATGTTCGAGGTTCCACGGGTTGCGCGCCGGAGGGCATAGTCCGCCCTCGGTGGTGGGACGTCCGCCGAATTCCGGAGTGGCGGTTTTACCGAGCAGGATGCCGCCGGCATTGCGCATGCGAATGGTGACCTCGCTGTCGACCGGTGGCATGAAGTTTTCGTAGTTCTTCGACCCCATCGTGGTCTTGATGTCGGCGGTCCAGGTGAGATCCTTGAGGGAATATGGGATGCCATAGAGCGGCATTTTCGCGATTTCAGCGGCACCGGCTTTCTCGAGGCGCGCAACATCAGCCATCGCGCGCTTGGGCGTCGCGGTCATGTAGGCGCCGAGTTTTGGATTCAGCTTGTCGATCCGCCGATTAAAAAATTCCGCGACCTCGCTCAGTTTCACTTCCTTCTTCGCGATCAGGTCGCGCACTTGCCATGCTTCGATGTAGGGGTTCAGCATCTTCGTCATTCTCCATCGCCTGCCGTAGCCCAGTTTAAAAGAAATCGCCAGAGCTGGTTCCTCCTAAACCCTCACCCGATGGGTGAGGGCGGTCGCGAGGCATCGCGAGCGACCCGATGCGGGACCTTATCCAGCGCGTCCCCGCGCGCGATTTCGGAATTCTGCTTCTGGACAGGCTTCGCAACGACATCAAGCTTCAGACGGGGCACAGAATTCCATAGTCGCGCGAGGACACGCTGCATAAGGTCCCACTCCAGGTTCCTCGAAGACTCGGAACCGACCTCACCCATCGGGCGAGGGTTTCAGATCGTGATACAACCATCCGCGATGAACCCCGCGATGCGCACCACCATTCTATGGATTCACGCTGTCGGCGGTGTTGCGTGGGTTGGCGCGGCCGCGGTCTTCGTGATCGCAACGAGCGCAGTAGGCCTCGAAGATCAAGACGGCCTCGCCGAACGACTAACCATGGTGCGGCGCGTCGCGCCTTTGATCAATCGCATCGGGCTGGCGGCAATGCTCTTCATCATCGTCAGCGGCGTGGTCAACATCTACATCGCGGGCGTGGCGCGAGGCTTCGCGTTCTCCAACCAATTTATCGTTTTGCTCTCGGTGAAGATTGCCATCCTGTGCGCCATGTTCGTGGTACTCACCGGATCGTGGCGCGCCGAGGCGAGGCTCGCATCGAAGGATCATGCTCAGGTGCGACGCGCGGCGCGGCGGCTCATGATCTTCAACCTCGCGGTGATCGGGCTGGGCGGTGCGGCGCTGTTGATGGGCCTGTGGTTACTTGGCTCATGATCTACTTGTGACAACTCTGCCGGTGCGAAATGATTTGCCCAGGTGGTGGTGCCGGAAAAAATCGCGATCGGTTCTTTCACCGTCGCGTTTCTCACCGATGGGCTGTGGTGGAACGACGGCGGATGTATGCTCGGGGTGGTGCCGCGCGAACTCTGGAAGCGCGAGCATCCGCCCGACGCGCAAAATCGCATCCGCCTCAACCTGACTTGCCCGCTTATCATCAGGGGTCGCGATGCGATCCTGGTCGACACTGGCATCGGCAATCGCCTCTCCTCAGTCGAGCGCAAAATTTTCGATCATGGCGAAGGATGGCTGCCGGATCATCTGCACGCGCTCGGGATGGAACCCGGCGATATTACGCATGTGATCCTGTCGCATCTTCACTTCGATCACTGCGGTGGACTGATTCGCAAAAGCGAATCCGGCCATGTCATTCCCGCGTTTCCCAACGCGAAGCTCATCGTGCAGAAAGGCGAACTGGAGACCGCGCGCGATTCCCACAACGAGCGATTGCGCGCCGCCTATCGCCATATGCATGAGATCCTCGCGCCGACGCAGACCTCGATCGAGGCTATCGAGGGCGACACCGAGGTTATCGCAGGCGTGACGACATCCGTTACCGGCGGGCATACGTATGATCATCAGGTGGCGATGGTGCACGACGGCGGCGATGCGTTTGTGCATCTGGCGGATATCGTGCCGACCCGCTCGCACATGCGCGGGCCGTGGAATCAGGCCTACGACCTCGATGCGCTGCGCACGATGGAACAGAAGTCGCATTACCTGCATCGCGCGGCCGAGGAAAAGTGGTGGGTATCATTCGCGCATGACGATCATGTGTATGCGGCGAAGGTGGTTAATGATCGAGGCAAGCTGATGCTGGGCGACAGCGTCCCGGTGAGGGGCGAATTTGAAGCGACATAGGCAAAATCGGGTCACTCCCGCCTGAATGCGCCACAAGGCGAGGCCGTCAAATGATCGGGCATCATGGTGAGCAGGAATGTCTAGGCGAGAAAAAGTTAGTTACCTTGTTGCAAGGCCGATGGTCCGTTATACTAGCGCTCGGAATGCGTGTTGAAAATAGCACAACGCTTCCGAGGCCGAGGATCGAACTTCCCCTTAGCGACACCATCTTCCTTCCCCCAACGCACTTAAATCTTTTGTTTTAGGAGTCAGCGGATGGCGGACAGCAGCTTCGAACAAGTGATCAAGAAAGATAGGGCGGCGCGCGAGTCGACTCGCTGGAAAGGCACCCTCCTCGAATACCTCGACGTGGTGAAAGCCGACCCCATCATCACCAAACTTTCTCATGCGCGAATCTACGACATGATCATGTCGGTCGGCGTGCGCAGTGTGCAGGACAGCGACGACCCGCGCTCCAAGCGGTTGCATAAGGACGAGCCGGTGAAGGTGTTCAACTTCTTCGCCGACGAGTTCTTCGGAATAGAAAAGACGGTCTCCCAGATAGTCCGCTTTTTCCATTCCGCCTCGCTCAAAGGCGAGGAGAGCCGCCAGGTGCTCTACCTGATGGGTCCGGTCGGCTCCGGCAAGAGCTCACTGGTCGAGCGCGTTCAGCGCGGCCTCGAGCAGGCGCTTCCCGTATACGCCATCGACGGATGCCCGATGAACGAGGAGCCGCTGCATCTCATCCCGCGCCATCTGCGGCGCGAGTTCGAGAAGATGCTCGGGGTTCACATCGAGGGCGATCTGTGCCCGGTTTGCCGCTATCGCCTCAAGCAGGAATACGGCCAGCGCTACGAGGAGTTCCCGGTCATCACCCGCAGCTTCTCCAAGCGCAACCGAGTCGGCGTCGGCGTGGTGCCTCCGGTCGATCCCAACAACCAGGACACCTCGGTTCTGATCGGCTCGGAAGATATCTCGAAGCTCGATCAATATTCCGAAGGCGACCCGCGCGTGCTGGAGCTCAACGGCGCGCTCAACGTCGGCAATCGCGGAATGGTCGAGTTCATCGAAGTTTTCAAGAACGAGACCGAATACCTGCATGCGATGATCACGGCGACCCAGGAAAAAGTGATTCCCGCGCCCGGCCGTCACGGCATGGTCTATGTCGACACCACCATCATCGCGCATTCGAATGAAGCGGAATGGCAGAAGTTCAAGGCCGATCACACCAACGAGGCGATCCTCGATCGTATCGTGGTGGTGAAGGTGCCTTACAACCTGCGCCTGTCCGAGGAAGTGAAGATCTATCAGAAGATCATTCGCAACTCGGATTTCCGCGCCCACGTCGCGCCGCATACCCTGGAACTCGCCTCGATGTTCGCGATTCTGTCGCGCCTCGAGCCGACCTCGAAATGCGATCTGATGACCAAGCTGCGGCTCTACAACGGCGAGGAAGTCGTCGAGAAGGGTCGCACCAAGAAGATCGACGTGGCGGAGCTGAAGGACGACACCAAGCGCGAAGGCATGTCGGGGATTTCCACCCGCTTCATCATGAAGGCGCTGGACAACGCGCTCTCGGACAACGTGGTGGGCAACTGCATCAATCCGATCAACGTGCGCGAGTCGCTCATCGGCATGACCAAAGAAGCCGACATGCCCGACGATCAGCGCAAGCAGTATCTCGAATTCCTGCAGGACACGCTGCATAAGGAATATCTCGATCTGCTCGAAAAGGAGATCACCCGCGCATTCGTCTACTCCTACCAGGAGCAGGCCGAGGCGCTGTTCCAGAACTACCTCGACCATGCCGAGGCCTACGTCAACAAGACCAAGGTCCGCGATCGCAATACCAAGGAAGAGCTGCCGCCGGATGAGGGCTTCCTGAAGTCGATCGAGGAGCAGATCGCGATCATCGGCTCGGCGGCCGACGGGTTCCGCCAGGAAGTCATCGCGTATCTATGGGCGACCTCGCGGCGCGGCGAGAAGGTGAGCTACAAGAGCTACGAGCCTTTGAAGGAGGCGATCGAGAAGAAGCTGATGACCTCGGTCCGCGACATCTCGCGCATCATCACCAAGGCGCGCACCCGCGACGAGGAGCAGAGCACCAAGTACAGCGCGATGGTGCAGAATCTGTTGGAAAACGGATACTGCGAATCGTGCGTCGATGTGGTGTTGAAGTACGCGGCCAACAACCTCTGGAAGGATTGAGGGGCGGCATAATGAGCGCATCGAGCGCGGCCGGGTATCGGCGGAGGCCGAGCCTCCGGCCGCGCTTTTCTTTGCGCTGTTCTTTGGTTTGTCATCCTGAGCGAAGCGAAGGACCTCCGCGCAGCGATTTCGAGTGCGCAGACCTAACCCCCAACCCCTTCCCCTGAAGGGGAAGGGGAGGCGGAAGCAGAAAGGCATAACGCGATAACGATCGGTGGAATGACAAAACAAAGCCAAAATACCTACGATTCCGATGGCTTTTTTTCCTCCAGCCTCGAAATGGAGAGCTCATCGCCTCACATTCCTGTTTCGCTGAAATGGAAGGTTGCGGGTATCAATATCGAAGCGAGTTTTCGCTCTGTTGATCGAGCGGAACAAAGCCATTTGATGCCCATCTTTAGAGGCTTTTTTGCCGGCGGCCTGCCTCAAGAGCCCTCTCATCGACGCGTCCCGATGCACGGCGAGGAACGGCAAAAATCGGTCGGTAGCTTCAGTTGGCGAATCCTGGAATGAAAAAACAAACCCACTTCGCCTCGCTCCTGGTAGCGCAAGCTTCAGCCGGTGTCCGGATGGCTGCCGCGAGGGCGTGTTTGACGAAACGAAGCCAAATAGTCCCCGCGTTTGCTGGGGTTCGTTCTTTAGCGATAGCGAATCCGCGTTTCGAGACTCTTCGCGCGCCATCAATTCAGAACCACAGGCTGAAGCCTGTGATGAAGTCCGAATCGCAAAAACAAACCCACTTAATGCCCGATTTACATGGGTTTTCCCCTCCGGTTCCCCTTCCACTTCAGGGGAAGGGGTTAGGGGTTAGGTCTGCCGCGCCAACCCCACTCTCACCCGTCTGTCACGCTTCTCGCATCGAAGCCATCGCGAGAAGCGCGCCATCCACCGCTCTCTCGCCAGCGAGAGAGGGGACAAATAAACGCCTGCGAATTCAACCAAACGAAGCCAAATAGTCCCGTATCTATCAGGCTTCTTTCCGGTTCCCCTTCTCCTGAAGGGAGAGGGGTTAGGGGTTAGGTCGCAAACCGCGCCACCATCCTCCAGACTGCGTATAATCCTTCCGAGGTGATTTGAATGCCTACCTCAGACTCCATCTTTCGCGAATACAAACCGTCGGAGGCCGAACGCTCCGACCGCTCCGCCGGCGACCGCCTGCGCCATCGCCAGAAGGTCAGAGAATCCATCCGCGAAAATATCGCCGACATCATTGCCGAGGAATCCATCATCGGCAAAAACAAGGACCGCGTCATCAAGGTCCCTCTGCGCGGCATCAAGGAGTATCGCTTCGTGTTCGGCGAAAATGCCCCGGGCGCGGGCACCGGCGATGGCAATGCGCAACCAGGCCAGGTGGTCGGCAAGGCCGGCCAGCAGCCCGGTCAGGGCGCCGATGGCCAGGGCGGCGACAAGCCCGGCGTCGATTACTACGAAACCGATGTCACCCTCGAAGAGCTGATCGACATCATGTTCGAGGACCTCGAACTGCCCAACCTCGAGCGCAAGGCGTTGCGCGAGGTGCTGTCCGACAAATCCAGCAAGCGCAAAGGCTATCGTCATGTCGGAATTCGGGTGCGGCTGGACAAGCGGCGCAGCGCCAAGCAGCGCGTGATGCGGATGCTGGCCACCCAGCGCGGCCGCGAAGCGATCGCGGAAAATCTTGCGCCCGAGAATCTCGAGGAAGACGGCGAGGAGCTCGACGACAACGCCGAGCAGCTCAACGGCGGCGCGGCGCCGGGCCTGGTCACCACTCGCGTGCGCAAGCGCTTCCCGTTCCATCAGGGCGACCTGCGCTACAAGCATATCGAGACCGACACGCGCGAGGAGTCCAATGCCGTGGTTATCTGCATCATGGATACTTCGGGCTCGATGGACACCATGAAGAAGTACCTCGCGCGGAGTTTCTTCTTCCTGCTCTACCAGTTCATTTCGACTCGCTACCGCAATGTCGAAATCGTTTTCATCGGGCATCACACCGAAGCGAACGAGGTCACCGAGGAGGAATTTTTTCACAAGGGTGAATCGGGCGGCACCTTCATTTCGTCCGGCTATCAGAAGGCGCTCGAGATCGTCGCGGCGCGCTACCATCCGTCGCTGTGGAACGTGTACGCGTTCCATTGCTCCGACGGCGACAACTTCGAATCCGACAATCCCGCGGCGCTGAAGGCGGCCGAGGAGCTCTCGGAAATCAGCAACCTGTTCGGCTACGGCGAAATCAAGCCGCTGGGCTCGCGCTACTATGAATCCTCGATGCTGAACGTGTTCCGGCGCATCCAGAATCCGAACTTCCACACCGTTTTGATTGAGCGCAAGGAAGACATCTGGCCTTCGTTCAAGGCGTTTCTCGCCAAAGAGCGCGAGCAGCAGGGTGTTTGAGTCATGGCCAATTACGAAATCAGCGAACTGGTAGAATGGGATTCGAAAATCCGCGCCAAGGCCGATGAATTCGGGCTCGATTGCTATCCGCAGGAGTTCGAGCTGTGCGACCACAACGGGATGATCGGTTTCATGTCGTATCACGGCATGCCCTCGCACTACCCGCACTGGTCGTTTGGAAAATCCTACGAAAAGTTAAAGACGCTGTATGATCACGGGGTCACCGGGCTCGCCTACGAGCTGGTCATCAACTCCAATCCCGCGATCGCGTACCTGATGCGCGACAACACTCTGCTGCTGCAAATCCTGACCATGGCGCACGTGTACGGGCACAACGACTTCTTCAAAAACAACTTCACCTTCCGCTCCACCCGCGCCGAACTCACCATCGAGATTTTCAAGGCGCATGCGATGCGGGTGCGGCGCTACGTCGAGGATCCCTCGATCGGCTACGACAAGGTCGAGCGCATCATGGACGCCGCGCACGCGCTGCAATTCAACTGCCGGCGCAACCTCGCGATCCGCAAGGTCGGCGCCAAGGAGCAGGTCGAGCGCGCTATCGAAGCCTCGCAGCCGCGCTTCGATCCGTTCCAGAAAATCCATGCGCGCGAGAACTTCAAGGAAGCGGAAGTTCACAAGGTTCCGATCGAGCCCGATGAGGACGTGCTGCTCTTCATCCGCGATCACAATCCGTATCTCGCCGAATGGGAAAAGGATCTGCTCACCATCGCCGATGAAGAAGCGAAGTACTTCATCCCCAACATGGAAACCAAGATCATGAACGAAGGATGGGCCAGCTACTGGCACCATCGGATCCTGGAAGCCTTGCGCATCGAGCAGGGTCTCCACATCGAATTCATGATCCGCCACAACCAGGTGGTGACCCCGCATCCGGGGCAGATCAATCCGTACCATCTGGGGCTCAAGATTTGGGAGGACATCCATCGGCGCTGGGAGAGTCCGACCAGGGAGGAAATCAAGCGCGACGGTCCGCCCAACAAAAACGGCGACGCGAAAATTTTCGAAGTTCGCGAGACCGAGCGCGACGCCTCGTTCCTGCGCCGCTACCTTACCGAAGACCTGATGCGCGAGATGGACATGTTCGAATACGAGCAGCGCGGCGACGAATACGTCATCAGCAAAGTTTCCGATGACGAAGGATGGAAAACCGTCAAGGAAACCATCATCAAGAATGTCGGCGCCTCGTCGATTCCGGTGATCAAGGTCGATGACGCGGATTTCGGGCAGAATCGCACGCTGTACCTGAAGCATTCGCACGATGGGCGCGACCTGCAGCTCGAATACGCGGAGAAAACCATGGCGTACCTGCAGAAGCTGTGGGGCCGCGAAGTGGTGCTGGAAACTACGCTGGACGGCAAGCGCTCGTTGTTGTGTTCGAACGACCGCGGCTTCTCGGTGCGGACGTTGAAGTGAAAGTTCGGACATCGTCCGGACTTTCATCCTGAGCGCAGCAAAGGATCTCGCATACCACGATGTCGCTCTGGCGCGCCATTGGTACATATTGTACAATTTGTACCAATGAAACGAATTGTACATAAAAACGGCAAGCGGCCCCGCAAGCAGATCAAAGAAATCGTCGAACCTCCGCGCCGACTCGGTGACGAGGACATCTCGATCGCCGACCTGCGCGCGCGCCTCGGCGACCTCGTGAGCCGCGTCTCCTACAAGCACGACCGCGTCGTCATTACCAGGCATGGCAAGCCGGTCGCCGCGCTGATCTCCGCCAGTGACATGGAGAAGTTCGAGGAGCTGGAAGACTGGAACGACATCCAGGCGGCCAAAGCTTCGGATGCCGAAGCACGCAGGACGGGAGGGGCGAAAACCCTCGATGCAGTTATACGCCAACTAGGTCTGCGGCAGCATTCCAATGCGATACACGGTCGAGCTCAATCCCAGCGCTCAGCGTGATCTGGCGAGGCTCGAGAGTTCCATCAGCATGCGCACAATATCCCGATTGCGCCAGCTCGAAGGAAATCCGCGGCCGCATGGTTGCCTAAAGATGACCGGCGAAGAACGCCAATATCGCATCCGCATCGGCCAGTATCGAGTCGTATACGAAGTTGATGACCCGGCGCGTCTCGTTTCGGTGAAGCGAATTCAGCATCGGCGCGAGGTCTATCGTTGAAGGGACGGTTCTCTCCATCGCCACCTAGCGCACCATGACCGGCCTTGCTATCATCCGCCCGCCAGTTCGCCTGTTAATGATGGTGCTGGCCGTCACGAGGGAGGGCGCCAAATGAGCAACAGGCCAGTTGCGCGGACGGTTCTGACATGGACCGGCGCGATAGCGATGCTGTTCGGTGCCGCGATCATGCTGACTCCGATGGCCCAGGCGAATACGCTGCGGCGGGGTTCGGCAGCCGCAGCGTACGGGTCCGGCTATGGCGGAATGCTCATCAGTGGCTACTTCGACCTCGGTCCATCGAGCGATAACGTGCTGCGCCTCGAGAACCCGACTGCGGCCAATGGCAACCTGTGCGCGATGATCTACGTCTTCAACTCGGCCGAGGCGATGGGCGAATGCTGTGGCTGTCTGCTGACCCCCAACCAACTGCGACAGGGCAGCGTCAAGTCGTTGCTGGGCAATGGGTGGGTGTTCTCCGGCGGAACCCCTACTCATGGCGTAATTCACGTCGTGAGCGCGATGCCCAACAACGGCAATCTGTGCGCCGCGAACCGGGAATATGTCACAACTCCAAAACTCAATGGCTGGATCACCCATGAGCAGACGGTGGTGGGCGTCACCGGTCTGACCGAGGTCCCGCTGACCGACAACGGATCGGCGGATCAGATCGAGGCGCCGTACCTGTTCAGCCAGTGTGGCGCGATCCTCGGTAACGGCTCGGGGGCTGGCAGCTGCACCTGTCCGAAGTCTGACGAAATCTTCGTGCCGTAGGCGGGGCCTTCGCTATGACCGCGGACCTCGACCGCTGAGGCGCTCTGGGTTCTTGTGCTCATGCAGGGCACAATAGTGACTCTATGGAATCATCGTCCGCTTCGCTTCCCCAGTTCGTCGAGTTGATGGCGCTGGTCTATCACGAGGGCCGCAACGTCAGCCGCATCTTCCATCTCAACGCCGCCTCCACCAAAACTTTCGGTAAGCTCGCCGACTTGCCACCCGATGACAGCAGAGCGTGGCAGTTGCTGATCCCTTCGCAGCAGCGCGCGAGCGAAGCCGCCTCCGCGAAGGACGCCGAAGCACTCTTCCGCGAAGACTTCGGATGCTCGCTGGTCGATATCGGCAAGATGTTCGAGCACACTGCGTGGCGGCGCTTCCCGCAGTATGGCGGCGCACGATGGGCTGCGATCGCAACCGCGGTGATCGGGTTGCGCGACGCTATCGACGCCAAGGACGATGCCGCGGCCGCGAAGTTGCTCGCCGAGCTCCCCGCGATGCGCCATAACACCGGCACCGTCGAGCATAAACTCTCGCGCCTGAAAGCCCGCCCGAAATGATCCCGATGGCTAAGTGTGACCGGGGCGCAGTACAATTAACCGGTACCGAAACCGATGAGACATAAATCGGCAAGCGTCGACAGTTACACGGTTCTGTTCGAGCCTGCTGAAGAAGGCGGTTACGTGGTCACTTGCCCTGCACTCCCGGGCTTGGTCACCGAGGGTGACACGCTGAAAGACGCGCGCGCGATGGCAAAGGATGCGATCGCCTTTGTATTTGGAAAGTCTCCGGGACGACGGACTTCCGATTCCCTCCGATAAGCCGATTCGCCAAAAATCGCCGGATCCCTGGTCCAACAAACCGGCTCATAGCGAGCAGTTCCTTGATGGGCCGCGATTCCCGCGCTCCTGTCCGGGCTCGTTGATTTACTTTTCGGCGTCGGATAGGTTCACCCTTGGTAACGACGACGCGGACTGGGTCGTGGCTAAAGGAGGAGCGGCTGATGGACTGGCCGAAGTGCCAGAAGTGCAACAACGGGAACCTGATTCCTCTTTCGGATTACGGACAGGAAGGCGCTTCCGTGTTGTTCAAGGCTTGGGTCTGCACCAACCCCGAATGCGGTTTCAGTCTGCGTGTCGACAAGGGTGAAGTGACTTACGGCAGGCGCATCGAAACCAAACACTAAAATTCGCGTGACTGAATGACGAGGGCGACTCATCGAGTCGCCCTTTTGTTTTCAGCCGATCCTCCCCCGCCTCCAAATGGTCACAAATTGTGACAATCGTTTGGCGTCCTCGCGTGCCCTGCCGGCAATAGCGGCCATCTGTCACTCAAGCCCATCGGCATGCACGTTGCTCCGATTCATGAAGGATGGCCATCGATGAACGTTCGCTCGCCGCGTATCAGAATCAAGTCGAGGCGATGCGCAAGAGTCCTTACCTCAACTTTCCCGCGCACGTTCATCTCGAAACCAACGCGCTATGCAATGCGGCCTGCGACTTTTGCCCCTATCCGACCTTGGAGCGGCGCGGCACTAAAATGCCGGATCAGCTCATCACCAAGATCATCGAGGATCTGTGCGCCATTCCGCGCACCCTGCCGTTTCAGCTCTCGCCATTCAAAGTCAACGAGCCGTTTCTCGATACGCGATTGTTCGCCATCCTCGAGCAGATCAATGAAAGGCTGCCCAACGCCGCGCTGACGCTGACCACTAACGCCTCGGCGCTCACCGACAAGCAACTGACCCGGCTCGCGAAAGTTCGCAACCTCGCGTACCTGTGGATTTCGATGAACGATCATCGCCCTGCCGAATACGAAGCGACGATGCAGTTGCCATATCGCCGGACCATCGAAAGGATCCGGATGATCCACGCGGCGCGAGCCTCCAATCGCCTGCCGTTGCGAATCGTGTTGTCGCGGGTCGGCGACGGAAGCGCCGCAGACCTCGACTTCGTGCGCTGGGTAAAGAGCGAGTTCCCGCTGTTCGAAGCGAGCGTCTTTCAGCGCGGCAATTGGCTGAATCAGGTGGATACGCCGACCTCGCCGGTGCCGCGGGTCGGGTGCGTGCGATGGTTCGAGTTGTCCATCACTTCGACCGGCGTAGTCGCGCATTGCTGCATGGATGGCGCAGCGACCCATCCGATTGGCGACGTCACCACGCAGCACGTCCTCGAAATCTACAATGCTCCGGCCTATCGGCGGCTGCGCGAACTCACCGCGCGCCGGCAAGATGCCGAGCCGTGCAATCGATGCTCGTTCTTTTGAGGCCTTGCTACTTCGCCAGATCCGCGTACTCGAAATGATTCTTGATTGAATCTTTCGGCAGCGGTTTCCCATCCACCTCGACATACGGGTAGATGAGAAAGTTAAGCGGCTGGCCGTGCTGGCGCGGAGTCAGTTCGAGATCGCGACCCATCGTGAATGCGACGCGTGCGGCATCGAGATGCCCGAAGTAGTAGTCGCGCCGCTGGGGATGCTTCCACGCTTCGGAGGCGTCGACCGGAACCCATTGGCCGCCGGCGTAGAATTCAGCCCAGCAATGGTAGCCGGGAATCTCGCCGCGGCCCGCCTTGCCGATCGGAAATCCGATCGTGAAGCGCGCAGGAATACGTCGCGAGCGCGCCAGTCCGATAAACAGCGAATGGAAGTCGGTGCAGTTGCCGCGCCGCACGTCGCAAGCGTAGAGCGCGTCGCCGCGGCCCCATCCGGTGCCGGTTTTGTCATACGCCATCACCGATACGACGTACTCGTAGATGATCTGCGCCTGTCGATATGGCGATGCGGTCTCATCGCCGAGCTTGTCGCTGACCTGCGCGATGCGTCCGGTAAGCGGCACCAGTTTGTCGGGCCCAAGAAACTCGGCGAACCTGCCGCCGCTGGGCTCGGGAATGTTGCGTCGCGCGCGTTCCAGGTCGGGCGCTTCCTCGATGCGCTTGACCTCGAAGCTGATCGTCAACGGAATCGTGGCGGGCAGCGGCGCCGAAGCATCGAGATGGAGGACCCGATTGCCGTTGTGGTTCTGGTCGACGATCTCATGATGTACCGGGGTCTCGACCTCGAGTCCGCTGACGCGCTGGAATGCATCCGCGCGCGGGAGTGGAATCCACGCCTCGACATGCTGCGCCGCCGGATCGATTGCGATATCGGAATGATAGGTGAAGCGGAAATTGCGCTGCCGATCGGGCGCGGTAGGATCACTAGCCGCATACGCCAAAGTCGCGGCCAGCGTGAGCATCGCAAGTGAAATAACGACTATCCTGCCCCTCCGAAATTCCAACATCATTGAGACTCTCCGAGTTCGATGGTTTGCGGTACGCTTGAACCCATCATGCTTATGCAGCGGAGGCCCATTCGCAAGATGACAAAGTTCGCCGCGCTGTTGATCTTGGCGTCGATCGCGCTCGCGGTTTCCACCTCGGCCAAGTCGGCGGCGCCTGTCCTCGCGACCGAAGCGCAGAACGGAAAGACCGTTGCCATCGCCAAGGGAGCGTCGCTTGTCATCTCGCTCCAATCAAATCCAAGCACAGGATATAGCTGGCAGGTCGGCAAGAATGACAACGCGATCCTCAAGCTCGTCGGGAAGCCGGAATTCCAGCCGCCAGCCCATCAGATGCCGGGAACGCCGGGCCGTCAGCTTTTCACGTTCGAGGCGATCGCGCCCGGCCACGACGCAGTGGAACTCGGCTATTTTCGGCCATGGGAAAAAGACGTGGCGCCGGCGAAGACCTTCAGCATCGTCGTTTCGGTTGAATGAGCTGCTCATCGCGGCGCGGAAAATCTGCTACAGATTATCTCCAACGGAGCCCTTCTCATGCAAAAAATGATTCCGGTCGACAAGCTCGCGCGACCCGATGACCACGTCCTGCTGCCGTTTACCAGCATCCGGCGCGCGCGCGTCGACCAGGGCCTCGCGCCCGGCAACGCCACACCCTTTGAGGCGGACTTCCTCAAGTCGCGCCTGCACGGCATTTGCGCCGGCGAGTTCCAGGCGATGGAGGCCGCGGGCCGCACCATCTACGACTTTCCAGATGCGCCGTGGGAGTTCGTCCTCGACATGGCGCGCCAGGTCTGGGACGAGTCGCGCCACGCCGAAATCTACATGAAGCTGCTCGAATACGCGGGATCGTTCTACGGCGAATTTCCCGAGGGCGAAGTGCTCTGGTCATGCACGCAAGCCGAGGATCCTGCCGCGCGCGTCGCGGGCATCAATCGCGGACTCGAGGGTCTTGCATGCGACGTCTTCGAGCAGCTGATCCGATGGGCGCAGAAGATGGGCGACGAGGTCATCGAGCGATCGATCGACTACGTGCTCGCCGATGAAATCACGCATGTGCGGATGGGATCGAAATGGATGCGCAAGCTGACCGAGGGCGACCCCGAACGCCTCAAGAAGGCGCAGGCGTTCCAGGACAGCATCGATGAGCTGTTCTCGTTCGGCACCCGGACCTCGCTCGACAAGGCCGGTAAGATCATGCAGAAGGTGGGCGATCGCGAAGTCGAGATCGAATCGGTGACGACCATCGCGCGCGAGGCGCGTCTGCTCGCGGGCTTCACTGAAGAGGAAATCGATCGCCTCGAAAAAGGCTTCGGCAAAGGCGGCGCGTACTAACATGAAAGTCAGCATCGGGATCGGCGGCGCGGCCTCGGGACGCAAGCGCGACTTCGACGAGCAGGTCGACTTTGTCGTCGAGGCGGAAAAGCTCGGCGTCGATGCGGTCTGGAGCGCCGAGGCGTGGGGGCAGGACGCGATTGCGCCGCTCGCCTACCTGGCAGCGCGCACCAGCCGGATCCGGCTCGGCACCGGCATTATGCAGATCAGCGCGCGCGTGCCGGCCATGACCGCGATGACGGCGCTGACGATGGCTGCGCTGAGCAACGACCGCTTTATCCTGGGCCTCGGTACCAGCGGTCCGCAGGTCGTCGAAGGGCTGCAAGGACGGCCCTTCACCGCGCCGCTCACTCGGCTGAAGGAAACCGTCGAGATCATCAGGCTGGCGTTGGCCGGGGAAAAGATCGAATACCACGGTAAGTATCACGAACTGCCGCTGCCGGGCGGACAGGGCAAGGCGCTGAAATTGTCGCAGCCCGGCAATGCGAACATTCCGATTTATCTTGCGACCCTTAAACCCCGTGCGTTGGAATATACCGGCGCCGCCGCCGATGGATGGCTCGGCACCTCGTTTACGCCTGAACATGCCGCTGCGCATCTCGACTTTATCCGCCGGGGCGCCGAGGCGGCCGGGCGCAGTCTGGCCGCCGTCGCGATTGAGGTGGGTGGCACGGTTGCCTTCGGTGACGACATTGATGCGCTGGTGGAACCTTTGAAGCCCGCGATGGCCTTCACCCTGGGCGCGATGGGTTCGCCAACCACGAATTTCTACAACGATGCATTCAAGCGCGGTGGATGGGAGGCGGCGGGTCGCGAGGTGCAGCGTCTGTGGGTTGCCGGTAAGCGTCCCGAAGCGATTGCCAAGGTGCCGCCCGAGATGGTCATCCAGGCTAATCTGCTGGGCGACACCGAGATGGTGCGCAAACGCATCCGCGCCTACCGAGACGCGGGCGTCACGACGCTGCGAGTCGCCCCGGCGGGGCGGGACATCGCCGAGAGGCTCACGACGCTCGGGCGTGCGATGGACTTGTTGCGTTCAGTCAATGCAGAGGCCACCGACTAGACTTACGATGAGCCGGCTGGACCGCATAGGTATGGTTGGTATCCTTGCGAACCATCAGCGAGATCGGGCTGGTCTGAAAAACGTCCAGGCCCAACACTTCCCCACAAAATCGTCGCGTCTTCAGGGGTGTACTCGCAAATCGCCACTAGTGTGAACGACTTATCTTCCTTTGAAGACGGGTCGGCGTTTCTCGAAAAAGGCTTTGCGGGCTTCCTTTGCGTCCTCGCTGCTGAAGGCCATGCGAATGTTGGACAGCTCGTAGCGTAGTTGCTGTTCCATATCGCTACCCTCGAGGGATTTCACCATGCCACGCTTGAGAAGCCGTAGCGTGATGGGAGACCAGTGGCAGAGTTCCTCGCAATATTGTGCCAGCCGATCTCCGAATTGCGCGTCGTCCACGACCTCGCCCGCCATCCCCAGCGCGACCGCCTCCTCGCCCAGTACCGTGCGGTTTTCCATCATGAAGCGCATCGCCTGTTCGTAGCCCATGGCTTGCGGCAGTGTGATGGTGAGCCCGGCGTCCGGTGATCCCCCAATTCTTGTATAGCCTGCCATCAGCTTCGCGCCGCGGCTGACCAACCGCACGTCGGTCGCCATCGCGAGACCGAGGCCGGCGCCCACGGCTACTCCGTTGATGCCCCCAACTACGGGTTTGTCGCATCGCTTGCGGATTGCCAGGAGGAAATGCCCGACCCAGGAAATATCATCGAGCTGAGCCGACTGCGCGGACAGCGGAGAAGAGCGTTCGCCGCCAGACAAATCCAGACCGGCGCAAAACGCATCACCGCTGCCGGTGAGCGCGACCACCCATACATCATCGACGCGGGCAGCATCCTCAACCGCCGCAATGACTCCCCACGCGAGGGCGTCGCTCAGCGCGTTCTTCTTGTCCGGGCGATTAAGCCTTATGGTCCTGACATGGCCCGCATCTGTAACTTTCACAACATCTTTCATTTCCCGCTACCTTCTCCGGTACGCCATCCGATCGCGCGCTTCGATTCTGCCGCCTCTAGCGCCCTCAGTTCCAACGTCAGATGACCGCGCGAACGGCCAACGGATTGTGGCACCACAAATAGCACAGGCATCTACCATTGCTGACTGAAGGGCTATAAGCCAAGGCAAGCTCGCCCCGATGTCCCCCCGATGTCCCCCCCGATGTCCCCAATGATGAACCGGCGGCTCAAGCTCTCGGATGTGGGTATCGTCGCAGCCCTTGTGAGCAAGATACAGGTGCTGTGCTACAGGATGCGATCTGCTTCCTGACCACTCGTCGAGCATCGAGCGCTAGGCAGCTACGGATCTCCGGATATCGCGCAACCGGAACCGCCGAAATTCCGCCGGAGAGAAATCCGCGGAATTGGGGTTGACAGGACTTTTCGAGGCATCCTCCGGTCCCTTTTGATCCGGAAATATCCCCGGATTCGGGGGACGAATCGGCATTCTCTCGAAAAATCTCTGCGTGCGCCGACTCG